>NZ_JH600073.1:8198521-8317079 GCF_000244935.1 Bradyrhizobium sp. WSM1253 | reverse complement strand
TAGATACATTGCGCACCATCGCGGCGGCGCTGACCGGGCGCTGGATTCGAGGCAGCACATGAAAATCACGTACGAAGACGGCGAAGTCATCGCCATAGCATCGGATGATCATACTTTAATCGGCGGCCACCACCGCCTCGCGGTGGCGGCCAGCCTCGGTAAAAAACTGTTCTGGCGAGATACCGGCGAACCAGTGAAGCTTGATCACTTCTTCAGGCATTATGGAAGTTCTCTTCGACATACAGCCTGATCCGCCCGACGAGCGTTGTTCGGTACATTGCAACTACGCCAATTGCGGCGGGGCAGCTTTCATTTTCACACCCCATCGCTCTCCAGCGTATCGCCCTTCAGCGTCGCCCAATGCGATCGTGTCCCCTAGCGTGGTGTAACTGGCGGTGGGAGACCGCGTTCACCGGCAAGAGCCGGGCAGGTCAGCTGGCGATCGCCGGAAGGCTGACGGTGGGATCATCGCTCAACGGCGCGATGGTTTCCAGCGTCATGTAGCGGGCACGCTGGACGGCCCATTCATCGTTTTGCTCGAGCAGGATCGCGCCGATGAGGCGGACGATGGCATCTTCATTGGGGAAGATGCCGACGACCTCGGTCCGGCGCTTGATCTCGCCGTTGAGGCGCTCGATCGGATTGGTCGAGTGCAGCTTGGTCCGGTGCTGCGGCGGGAACGTCATATAGGCCAGGACATCGGTCTCGGCCTCGTCGAGGAAGCCGGCAAGCTTGGGCAGCTTGGGGCGAAGCTGGTCGGCCACCTTGCGCCACTGCGCTTGTGCGGCCTCGGCATCGTCCTGGGCAAACGCGGTGGCGATGAAGGCCGAGACGACGCGCCGCCCGCTCTTGCCGGCATGCGCCAGCGCATTGCGCATGAAGTGCACGCGGCAGCGTTGCCAGCTGGCATTGAGTACCTTGGCGACAGTGGCCTTGATGCCTTCGTGGGCGTCGGAGACGACGAGCTTGACGCCGCGCAGGCCGCGGCGAGCGAGCTTGCGCAGGAACGCCGTCCAGAACGTCTCGGCTTCGGAGGGACCAATATCCATGCCGAGAACTTCACGCCGGCCATCACTGTTGACGCCGACCGCAACAATCACCGCGACCGACACGATGCGGCCATTCTGGCGCACCTTCACGTAGGTGGCGTCGATCCACAGATACGGCCAATCGCCCTCGATCGGACGGGCGAGGAAGGCCTTCACCCTGTCGTCGATCTCGCCGCACAGCCGGCTGACCTGGCTCTTGGAGATGCCGGTCATGCCCGTCGCCTGCACCAGATCGTCCACCGAGCGGGTCGAGACGCCCTGCACATAGGCCTCCTGCACCACGGCGGTGAGCGCCTTCTCGGCCATCCGGCGCGGCTCCAGGAAGCCCGGGAAGTAGGAGCCCTTGCGCAGCTTGGGAATGCGCAGTTCGACCGCGCCGGCGCGGGTCTCCCAGATCCGGTCGCGGTAGCCGTTGCGCTGGGCCAGACGCTCCGGGCTCTTCTCGCCGTAAGCCGCCCCGGTCTGGCTTTCGACCTCCAGCTCCATCAGCCTTTGGGCAGCAAAGCCGATCATCTCGCGCAACAGCTCCGCATCAGGGGTCTTCTCCACGAGCGTGCGCAGGTTCATCATGTCGTCGGTCATCGGTGGTTCCTCGGTTGCGTTGGCGTGTCGCAACCCGATCCTACCGGAGAACTGCCGGTGGCCACCGCAAAGCCGCCCGCCCGCTACGGCGCTATTGGAGGCGCGCGTTCGGGCGGCTTTGCTCTACCGAGCTACACCACCACCGGGGACACGACCCCCAATGCTGGCATTGAACCAACATCGCTCCGGGTATTCGCGGTCGCAGGCGGATAAGAAAAATGCGTTATTGTCACACCATGCTGCGCGTCTTGGCAGTTTTTTCGATGACCCCGTAGGTTGGCACCGTAGGTAGGCGGTAGCGCACTCACTATCGAGCCAGAATTAGAGCGAAGCTTCAATACGATAGTCGTTTGAACGTGGAGGAGTGGATATCCCCTGAACGTCATCGGTCCGGCTTACAGAACACTTTTGAATTATTCCGGTTTGCTTCCAGACCACGAGTGGCAGAGCGGGGTGTTGTTGATGGCACGGACATAATACGTTTGCAGTTTGCACAACCCTCCGAATCGAGCCGCCAAAGAGTGCTCAAGAAGGTCATAAAAACGGGCGAGGATAACGGCGGCAAACGACGAACAAAAAACCCCGCCGAAGCGGGGTTGTTGATGCAATGTAACTGGTAAATGCTAGCCTTTAGCCATGCACTCTTTGACATACGCCCGCTTCTTCGACAGATGAAGCCCCTGCGCGGAAGCCTCCTTCTTGCAAGCCTTCTGCCTCGTAAGCCATTCGGGGTTCTGTGTGGCACTCCCAGCAAGTGCAGGCGTGGCAACGGCTGCTGCCAGCACGACGGCTGTGATAACGACAATGTATTTCATGAAATCTCCAAAGTGTGATGCATCAAGGACCATGTTAGGTTCGCTGCTCACGAAGGCAATGTAGAGGGCGCTCAAAATACCATCAAAGCGGTTCGTTTTATGAGCAAGGAGGAGGCCGTGTGACGAAGAACCATGCAACGGCTCGCTGCCTTCCGTCCTGATTGCGGCAAACCGCTGCGCCAAACCGCGCTCGCCCCGATTCAACCCTCCTTATAAAGTAGGCGATCATCTCTTCGCTATTTCGCTATGGCCCATCGCTACCGTTAATGCGGCGCAGCTAAATGTCGGCTGATAGGCAGACCGGAAGTTTGCGGCTGAGCGCCAACTTGGCGCTTTTGACCCTGATCGGACATTCGGGCTGATCAATATCTGAGGCGGGGTCCCTAGGCGCGGCCAAACGGCGAGACGCACCCGCAGCTCAGCTGGATAGAGCATTACTGGCGAGTTCGACGACGGCACCTCGCATTGTTGCCGGCTTTCCCGCAGCGAAGATGGCCGCCATTGCGGGGTTGCCCTCTGCTTCCAGGGCCACAATAGCTTGTAGGGCCCAAAGGTAAGACGCCTGAAAAATCTCCGTATGGCGGTCGAAGTCAGTCACATCGATCCCTAGCGGACAGGGCGGCCGTATTACCAAATCGAGTGGCCCAGTCGGTAACATATCGTAGCGCTGATGCGCCACAAGGCTTCGCCATAGCACGTTGACGGCACTCGGCGCGGCGGGAAGCAGCTTCTTACGAAACGGCATCAGCATCGCCGCGACCAGCTCGAGCCGTCCGGGTAACTTATCATACGCGACATCAAACAGCTCAGCCGCCGGCTCGCCGAAATGCACCACGAGGTTGGGTCCACTCTTTAGTTGATGCATCGGTGCCAGCGGCACATTATCGATCAAGCATCCATCAACGAGCATCGCGCCTTCTGGCGTGTAGAACGGCGGCAATAGTCCGGGAATTGCGCTTGAGGCACGCACCGCCTGCCACAGCGATCCCGAGCGTATCAATTCTAGATTATGGGTCGAAAGATTGGTTGCGACTGCGGCGAAAGGTCGCCAGCAATCCTCGATCCGGCAGTCGTGGCCGAATTGACGAGCGAGCGCCCGATCGAATGCTTTATGATCCAGCAAGGCGTAGCGCGGCCAGGTTGGCCGCCTGAAGCTGCGACTCGTGACGAAAATATCGTGCGTGCCGAGCTCAAGATCCTCTGCTTCGAGGTTCTTTGCGAATCCGGCCGCCATTGCAGAGCCGACGCTGGTGCCGATAAAGATATCGAATATCACGCCAAGCTCGCGGAAGGCCTTGTAGACCCCCACATGCGCCGATCCAAGGCTTCCACCGCCCCCAGCGACGTAGCCAATCGCGCGACCCGACAGGAATCGGACTAGACTGTCGAAATCAACTTGATCCCCCAGCGCGACATGGTGATGCATGAAGCAGGGCAGCCGAGCAAGCCAGGCCGCGGTTCCACTGACGTGACTGCTCCGTTGATCATGTACGCGGACGAGGCGTCGCGCCGACCTTGGGTGAACCTCGCAGGCAAAAGTCTCGACGTCCGTCAGGGGTCCCACCGGCGCATCGCCACGGCACCCGAACACAACCATGTCGGCCTGGCGGATGGCTTTGCGTGTCCAGGCATTGGCATCGTGATCTCCGAGGTAAACTACCAGCGGCGCGGCGTGTTCTAGCCTGTTGAGCCATTCAGCGACATCGGGCGCATCCGGGGCTCGCCCGGGAAACTTGGAATTGACGCGGGCGACATCGACGATCTCCGCATCCGTAGCGGCGAGCGCATCGCGCATTCGACGATCAAAGGCGCCAGGCAACAGCTCGCGTCCACCTTCGATTAGGGCCACCGTTCTGGCCCTTGGGGACGACCGAAGCGGCGCGAGGCGCGCCGTCTCCTTGCCAAAACGGAGCGCGAGCGCCGCAAGTACTGCCTCAACGATAGCGGGGGCGTCCCTGGCAAGCTTCTGGTAGGCTGCACGTGTCAGCACGAGCACACTGGTATCGCGAATGGCAATTACATTGGCAGTGCGCGGGACATTGGCAAAGAAACCGATTTCGCCAACCAATTCGCCGGCACGGAGCTCGGCGAGAGGTTCGAGCTCGCCATTTCGGCACACAGCTAGCGCACCGTGCAGCACCAAAAACAATGAGTCCGAGGAGCCCCCTTGGGCAACGAGCCTTTCTCCCCGCACCAGATCGAGGCGAACCATTGCGTTCAGGGCCGTGATCCGATGTTCCGGACTGAGAGTTCTGAACAGAGCGAAGTCTTCAGACACGTTCTCCGACGCAAATGTCCCGCTCGCTTCATTCATAGAGACATCCAGTTCGACTGCACGGCCTTGATGTTAATGCCGGGTCGCCTCGTCTGCCAGAATGAATATAAGGGTCAGCGCGTCAGCTCTTCGCAATGCATTTATAGAAGCACCGCAACATAGATTGTAGAGCTATCCTGCCTCTACGACGCTGCAAGCTCGAGGCCCCTTTCCACCTTCATAGACCTCCGTTCGCTGCGGCGCTTGAGTCCTTGAGTCTGGTTGTGGCCAGTATTGACCTCCGCTCATAAGGCCCGCGACGGTCGCTTCGGGGAGGTGAGCCGACCCGCGCCTGCAACCTGCGCGACGGCTGCCCTCGACCCCAAACGGACATCGGCGAGCCCTTCCAGAAAGGCCGTTTGAACGCTTATGATCTGGCTACAAAGGCCTGATATGCGGCGCCGCTGAGAATATATCAAATGCGCTCAGAGGTGTTGGGTGCGAGACCGCTCCACGCGCATCTGCAGACCGCACGGTTGAAGCAGTTTAGCTTCTTCGCAATAGGGAGTGCGCCGCATGAGTGATTTATATGGACCGGTCCATCGCGCGCTGCAGGAGCGCTTCGACACACGAAGACTTGCTGACGATGTCCAAAAACGTGTGGTGCTTACAGAAATTCCGCCGGAGCATAGGACGTTCATCGAAAGTCGGGATATGTTTTTCCTCTCGACTATCGATCATCAGGGCAGACCGACTGTGTCCTACAAGGGCGGCGACCCAGGGTTTGTTCGCGTTCTTGACAATAAGACGATCGCGTTTCCCTGCTACGACGGCAACGGCATGTTCTATTCAATGGGTAACCTGATGGGGAATGGCCAGGTTGGCCTGCTGTTCATCGACTTCGAGAGGCCGCATCGGGTGCGTCTGCAGGGCATCGCCAGTGTGGACGATGGTGATCCGCTACTGCAGAACTACGCCGAAGCCCAGTTGGTCGTGCGCGTGGCTGTGAGCGAAATTTTTCGCAATTGTCCGCGGTACGTGCATCCCTACACGAAGAGCAGGCCGTCGGAATATGTGCCGCGAGCGACATGCGAAACACCGCTAGCGCCGTGGAAGCGCGTCGATGATATCCAGGCTTCGTTGCTGGCTAAAGACCGCGCCCGCGTTGAGCGAGAAGGCGGTGTAGTGTCGCGCGCGGAATATGAAACGTATTTGGCCCACCTTAACAATCGCGAATAGGATCTTTTGTTTGGAATAGGCATACCATTTCCGTTCGTGGCCCTTCGAAGACCTCGGCCGTCAAGAGAACTTCTGCTTCGTGCCGAGAAGCGGACCAGACACTCGAATCAGCCGTCGTCTTTGCAAGTGCTGGAGCCGGGTCTTGAGCTCCCCTGCCCCATCAGCTCGAGATCCTACCGGATTCATTCGTGGTTTGTCGCCGTAGCTTCTCGAACTAGCGCGAAGTCCAATGTCAAACCATCATGCAACTTCAACAAGTTGCCCGGTCCTGGTGCGGAGGAGCGGTGATCCGTGGATTGCTGGAAAACTCCCTCGCAGTCGGCCGGGCTTCAGCGCCTCCAGTGGGAGGGAGCAGTACAGCACTTGTGTCGCTTGAGGCCTGGCGGGTGGCTCAGCGTACTGATGTTCCAGAGACCCATATTTCATAAAGCACCTTCGCCGTGATCATCTTAAGGGCGGACCTGCATTTACTGGCGAATTTCGGTCTTTAGAATTTGGGGATTTCGGTACGGCTAAGGCTCGGGTGCTCGGTGGCAGCTTTCGGTGGACGTCAGTCCGACACTGGTTGAGCATGGACAGGAGCCCTCATATTTTATGACTCGGAGCCTCAAATGTTTGAAATCGAGCGCACCTCCGCGGGGCTACAAATTGTGATCCCCGGATGCGAGCGGCGCACTTCGCCAAAATCCGCGACCCGCGTTGACGGAATTGGCCCGGGACTATTTCTATTCTACAAGCCGCCAAGCCTGCGGGAGAAACTTGAGCGTCGCGCGGATGCGCCTTTGCGGGCCAGTATGGGACAAAACGCATTGTCGAAAGGCGGGTTGTTCGGCGACTAAATGGTTTGGCGAGCCGCCATTCTACCAGGCGCAACAGCAGTTGTCCCAATCGAGCAAGAACCCATAGGATTCCAACTCACCGTCGTGAGCTGACATTCCCACGATTGATCGCCTTCTGCGCGATAGCGGGGGATGTCCCGATCGCTGTTGAACTACGTCGGGCCGACGTTGCGGGAATGAATGTTACGCGGCCCTCGTGACGTGGGCAACGGGCTTGATCGTCATGCGATTGTGGCGAGCTTGAAGGGCCGCACGCAGAACCGACAATTGCTTGTGCGCCTTCAATCGTCGGAAGCCCTTGTTGGCCTCGATCATGCCGGCCGCGACCCATCGCAAGGCCATACCGGCATCCCGCCAGCGTTTGACGTTGCGCGTGACGCGGCGAATGGTGCCCATCATGTTCTCGGCGATGTTGGTACAGGCGAGCGATCGACGAAGCTCCTTCGGCAGCTTCAACCGGACGACGGTCAGGATTTCGTCGAGGCCTTCGAGGATGCTGGCCGCTACGCCAGGCCATTGCTGGTCGAGTCGACGCGCGAGATTGCGGATCAATTTTTCAGCCTTGTCGGCGTCATCGAGCTCCCAGGCCTGGCGCAGCACCCGACGGGTGGCCGCATGGTGCTCTTTCGGCAGGCGTTCCATGATGTTGCGCGCCTTGTGGATCTGGCAGCGCTGGATCGCAGCGGCCGAACCGAAGGTGCGGCGGATCGCCTTCGACAACGCTTTCGCGCCGTCGACGATGAACAGTCTTGGCACCGCCGGGTCGAGCCCGCGCGAGACCAGGTTGTCCAGCAGGGCCTGAACCGTTGCGGCATTCTCAGTCGCCCCTTCCACCAGCGCCAGCGGATGCTTGTTGCCTTCGCCGTCAACCCCGATCGCGGCGACCAGCACGAGATCGTCGCCGAGATGCAGCCCGTCGATTTGGACCACCAGAAGGTCGAGCGCGGACAGCTCGGCAGCCATGAAGTCGGCCAGCCGCGCCGCCGACAGCGCTACGAACCTCCGCGAGGCCGCCGACTTCGAAACCCCCGATCCGGGCGGTGCCGGCACGTCACCCTCGGGCAGCCGGACAGCGCGGCCGAACCGGCGCGTCGACACATTGATCAGCATCAGGTTCATCGCCCAGCGACCGAGCCAATCCTCCTCCGCCGCCGTTTCCCAGCTCGGGATCGTGATCTCGCGGCCGTCCACGCCCCGGACCCGCGGGCGCTCGACCTCGATCTTGCCGCCGTGGAAGCCGATCCGTCCCCGCGCTCGGCCCCAACGGTGCGCCCGCCGCGCCGCGTCGCGACCGTGGCGCGGCCCGCAGGCCGCCGTGACATCCGCCTCCATCATCGTGCCAAGCGCCTCGATCCCTGCCGCAAGGCAGAACCGATCGAAGCTCGCCCGCACCTCTGCAAACGCTTCGTCCACAGCCCCAGTCGCCGGCGGACCAGCCGGTGTGATATCTCTCGTCATGGCGTTGCTCTCCTTTGTGGAATCAGCACCCCGAGCCTACCGGCTCAAGGCGGGCAACGCCGACCTCTTCAGAAATTCAACAGGACCCGGGACATCCACCGATAGCGAGTCATGCCCATTTGCCGTCGCGAAGATGACTATCCTCTTTCAAGATGTGCAAGGCTATCTCCCGGATGCAGATGTCTACCCGTCTCTCGCCAGAATACCGCGCTCATTTCTTCGACATGCTGCGGCAGAACGCCGTTGTGAAACGGCAGACACAACACTCGCGACTTCACCTCTTCCACATAAGGCGTCTCGCGAGTTGTATGAACCGGCCACCCCTTGTAGGGCCCGAAGTCCGTACAGATGGGATGGAAGTACTTTCTTGCAAAAACATTCTTCAGCTTTAGCTCAACGTAGAGATCGTCTCGTGTCCGCCCGAATTCTGTTGGATCAACGATCAAGTGATAATATTGCTCGGAATTCAGAACGCCAGGTTGTGCGTAAGGTGTCCTTATTCCCGGCAGGCCCTTGAGCATTTCGTTATAAGACCGGCGAAGATGCGCCCGCACCGAGCGTTCGGCGACAACCATCTTGAGATTGAGCAAGCCGATCGCACACTGCACCTCATTCATTTTCCCATTTATGCCGATCTCGACGACTTCCTCTTCATTCTTGATCCCAAAATTCCGCAAATAATATATTGCATCTCGATCTGCTTGGTTGCGGCTTGTGATCGCGCCACCCTCCATAGTGTTGAAGAGCTTGGTCGCATGAAACGAGAATACTGAAGCATCGCCAAAAGCGCCGATCGGCAGGCCGTTCACAGTCGAACCGAAAACGTGAGCAGCGTCATAGATCAAGCGCAGACCGTGCCGATCGGCGACACGCTGCAACCCATCAACGTCGCACACCGACCCATAGACATGAACCGCGAGGATCGCCGAGGTTTTCGGACTGATCGCTTTTTCGACCGAAGCTGGATCGAGTGTGAGCGTCGTCGGATCGATGTCGGCAAACACCGGTTTCAAACCATTCCATGAAATGGCATGCGGCGTCGCGGCGAAGGTGAGCGGCGTGGTGATCACCTCACTTTGCTGCGCCAAGTTCATCAGCTTGAGCGCGACAAGCAATGCAACAGTTCCGTTGTTGAAGAGCATCGCGCACGGAACGCCGAGATACTCCTCCAACGAGCGCTCCAAAGTTTGATGGAGCGGCCCATTGTTACTTACAGTTCCAGTCTTCCAAATCTGCTGCAAATACGGCTGAAGGTCATCGAGGTCAGGAAGGAGAGCTTTTGCGACATAAAGCGGCTCAAACATTTAGTCCCCCAAGACAATTCGGAAGCGCGCCCGTAGTGCTGTAACTCTGTCGCTTCAAGAACCCGTCGTACGCACGCAACAAATGATCTGTATCGGGATACTCAGTAAAAAGGATCCCGGCCCTGTTTCCTTGTCTTGCGAGAAGCTCATCGCCCATTTTTGCAATCGGAAAAAACGCGACGAATGGCGCCGATGGAAATGTGTAAAGACCGCCGAAAATCGACTTACTATCAGCTGTCACGGTGTGTCGAAGAATGTAGCGCCTGTTCATTCTACCCGGCGTGAACTCGTAACCTGCAGCGCACGCCGCATACTTCGCGGCATACGGATAGCCGGTCGCGTACTCAATCAAGAGCGAATATAAATCTCCGGGACATCGGCGGGTGACCTCTACAATGGATGGTCCCCCGTCGCTCATCAGAAACTGGGTATGCAGAAGTCCATCCTTCAGCTCGAGATGACGCGCGAGACGTTCAAGGCCATCAACAACGAGCTTGAATCCAGAGCTCTGCAGATCATCAACGACGTAGCTCGTGTCGACGGCATAAGGATTGGCCGACATACCTTCGCGGACGAAGAATACTTGTTCGAAGCTATAGGTCTTGAGGAACCCGCTGCAGCTGTAAAGAGGCCCATCTACCAACGTCTCAACAAGAGCCTCACCAGATCGACTTGCAGACTGAGCTGCAGCCAAAGCTGCCCGGAATTCGCCGACACTCTGTCCATCGAACACGGTGATGCCACGTCCGCTGAATGCATCAACGGGTTTGCAAATGTAACGCCCTTGGCGAGGGAACTGCGCGGCTTTTACCAATCGCGGAGCCGGCAGGTTTAGGAGCTCGCACACTTCGCGAAAAGTGCTTTTGTGCGACAGCGCGTAGTTGGCAGCAGCTGTGTCCAATGTGGTATTCTGACGCGAAACCTTCAAGCACGTCTCGAGTGAGATATCCGTGCACCCCGGCACAATCGCTTCGAATTTGAAGTAGTCGATCAATCGTTGCACGATCGCGGCGTCGCTGTAGTCTTCTTGAATCCACCGGTCCGCAGCCGCACGAGCCAAAAGATCATCGGGACGCTTACTTATCACCCATACGTCGTGCCCGGCTTCGATAAGCGCAGCGTAAATAGGCGCAGCACCGAATGCAGCATCTACCAAAAGAACTTTCATCCCCACGATTCGCCTGGTTATGAAGCGTCTGGCGCTATCTGCACAATCTCGCCGCTTGCGATCGAATCTTTCAGCGCTTGAACAACCAACATATTACGGTATCCATCTCGGGCCGACACGCGCGGCGACGCTTCGCCCCTTATAACATCTACAAAGTGATCGAGCTGCAGATGCAGCGGATCCGCACGATCGGTATTCTTCCTTTCAGATTGAAATTTACTCCACCAGGATGGCTCGGCGTTCTTCCTATAGAAACGAACGTGCATGCTCGGAAAATCTAACGAGCCGTTCGATCCGGCGAAGTGATAACAGTTGATATCTGGGTGGTGAGGGTAGCGAGGATTCTCCCCGCTTGTCATCTCCCAACTATTAGCACTAGCAGCAGCATCTGAGAGCAAAAACGTACCCAGCGCTCCATTTTCAAAACGCAAAGTGATCGCCACAGTATCTTCAACCTCGAAGCCGCGCATCTTGTTGGACGCATCGCCAAAAACACTGACGATCTCCCCAAAAAAGAAGCGCATCAACCCGACTTCGTGAATGAAATTTATCAGAATGGGACCGCCGCCGATGCGTGTCCGCCAGGGACCAGCTTCGAAGTAATCCTTTGGCTTGTAGAAGACGGCGCTTCCCTGCAGTGCGACGGGCGTCCCGAAGTCTTCCGACTGCAGAAACGACCGAGCTGTCTTCAGCAAGGGGCTGTACGTTCGGTGATGTCCGACTAGTACGGGTACGGCCTCGGCCTCAGCCTGCTCGGCAAGCCTTCGCGCTGACATCAGATCGTCCGTCAGCGGCTTCTCGATAAGAACCGGAATGCGGCGTGCGATACACGCTGATGCCTGTTCCGCGTGGTTGAGGTTTGGAGAGCTGATAATCGCCGCATCAAATCGCCGCGATTCAATCGCTTCCCCAACGCAGGAGTAGATGGGCACCCCCATCGAACTTGCGTACGATACGTTTTCTTCGCGGTCCGGTGCGACAACAGCTGCAAGGCTGCAGCCGGAATGCTTCTGCACAAGTTGTGCATGCTGCTGGCCGATCAATCCGGGTCCTGACAGCAGAAACTCGAGCGGTTGATCTTGGCGGCTTGATGTAATCATTCGACACCTAGAGCTTGATACCACCGTACTCGCTGGAAAGCGGCATAGGATAATAGTCGAAACGACGGTCCTTGAGCTGAAGTATGCGATTCAGATAATCTGACTTCGAGTAAAGCTGCTCGTAAATGCCCATCATCGACTTGTTCACGCTGTTGTAGAGTTCTGGTTGGCTCTCCAGGGTCCTGATGGTCATCACAATGTTGTCGATCAAATCCTGACTGGATGAAAAGAGATTCTTGAACTCTCGCATCTCACGGAACGGGAAGTACTCGTCGTTATATACGGCGAAGCCCACGCCCCCTTGATAGATCGGCTGCGCCAAGTAACCGTCAAAGCCCTCGCCGAATGTGAGAGAGAATCGACACCTCGTCGCGATATCCATGTATTCGTCAAATGTGATGCCACGGATCTCCTGCAGCCGGTAATCCGGCAGCCCCTCCTGCAAGGCAGCCAGCGCAGCTGCTCGCCAGGGGGCATCATCGGGTGAGTACAAAATCAACTTTTCCTTCTCAGCGAAGGAAATCGAATCATAGTTGCTGAGGTCCGTAAACGCGGGCAACAACATCGTAGGCAAATTGTAGCGATCAGCAAACGACTGCCCGAAATATGCGTGATGTGCCACCGACTGTGTGAGGCCATGACAGATAGCGCGGAGATCTTCGAACTCCTCTTTCTCCGGCATGACCTCCGTTTTTTGATTGAGGATATTTATGAAGAAACGCTGTCGGCTCTTGAGGTAAAACAAAAGGTCTGGATGTAAGCTTTCTACAAAGCTTGGCGCCGCGTATTCAGGTATCTGCAGATAAATTTCCTCGGCTCCATAACATCGCTGGATCTGCTCCAAGCGGAATACGTCTTCGCTATTCCGAAAATTGCGCTGCCTCGTGTACGTCACATCATATTTGTTCGGCCGGGTCATCAGAAGGACGTAGTAATCGTGCTTAAACCGGAGACCGTATAGGGCCCTGGCAATCGAGAAGAACGAGTAGATGCCTCCACTCATCTCATTGTGCTCGGGGACCACAATTACAAAGAGCTTTTTAGCCCTTTCTGCAGCGAGCGGGAACGTTTGATCTTGTGTCATGTGAAAAGCGCGCGCGTGCGCGGACGCGTTTCGATCGACAATTCGATCGACGAAGACTGGAGTTGTGGAGCCTAGGCGGCGCCCCTCCTTCATACCGTACTTTAAATAATGAAAGTACGGATTGATTCCGGCAGCGTTCACATCAGGGTTGTCCTGTAGATAGCCGCGCATGTCGAATCCCGGCGTTGGATCACGGCCTTCGCGCCAGCCGTGTCGCAGGAAGTGAAACAGGGGGATTATTCCCGCCGCCTTTACGTCCGGATTGGCGTTGCGGTACCAGTTCGAATCGAAATGAGGCCAAACCGCCAGCGCGTGACGCGCGAGCCGCACGCCACTCTTGAGTTTGCGGAACACTCCGTCCCCCTACCTGAATACAATGCGAGCGCAAATTATTCCGCTGGCGAAATGATCAGTGCTACTTCCATGATCATGCATCCTTCGCAATATCAATAATTGCTCTGAATACCGAAAGCTGCTCCGACCCGGGGTTATCTCAGAATTCGTGGGAGTGAGGTGGAGTCTGTGTCCGTGCAGCGCCCAGCTATCATACGGCGCGGGGGCCGAGCGCCGATCGGCGTTCAGATTTCACAACACGTATTTCGGACCGATGCCCGGTAGCTCCGCGGACTGAAATGTTGTACCTGCCTGATCGCACCGCGCGTTAGTTACGGTTGGCCGTTACGATGCGCCGAAAGTGCCTAACAATCTGCTGGGACGAAAAAATGCAGGTATGCCAAATGGAAAACGCCGCAAAAAAAGAAACTTCCGAGTTGGAGCGAATCACCAAAATTTCGGAGGAGCATGCTTTTTCTGTTCGGCAACTCATCGCCCAAAGGACGCGGCAATTCAAACTGTTCGAAGTTGCCGGCCACATGATTAGCTTCGACCCCTTGCCGGCGCTTGGCACCGTGCTTACCAGGGTCGAATCCAGTGAATCGCAATTTCTTCAAGACATTTGGGCGCTGCTGTTCAGTGGTGGGAAAAAGGGCGGATTCTTCGTGGAATTTGGCGCCTGCGATGGTCGGCTGATAAGCAATACCTTGCTGATGGAAAATCATTTCGGCTGGACGGGCATTCTCTCGGAGCCTGCAAGAAGCTGGCACTCGCAATTGAAGCGCAATCGAAAGTGCATCATAGACACGCGATGCGTATGGACACGGTCTGGCGACCAAGTGTCGTTCGGCGAATTCAGTGACGATAATTATCACACCCAATCTGCCATTATCGAAGACCAGACATCCACGATTGCCGCGAAATATTCGGTTGAGACGGTCTCCCTGGCCGATCTCCTTCGGCAACACAATGCGCCCAGACTGATCAACTTGATTTCAATCGATGTTGAGGGCGGTGAGTTCGGCATTCTCAAGGAATTTCCATTCGATGAGTACCGATTTGGATTCATGTGCGTCGAGCACATGCAGCCGGAACAGGAAGAGAATATCAAGGGCCTGCTTGGCCGGGCTGGCTACACTCAGGTGCTAAGACAGGTTTCCGGACATGATGGATTCTATGTTCCGGCGGAACGCGCGAAGCAGCTCTCATTGGACTGAAACAGAGGGGTGCGCGCTTCGCCCTATTTCAGGTCATCGAGACAGTCGGCCCCAAGGCCGGCCCCTTCCGGCACTTTTTCGATGTCTGAAGCATCGATGGCCTCACTGCCGTTTTCGCGCTTGTAAATGCCCAGGGATTCCGGGCCAATGTTGAAGCGAATTGATCATCGCGGAAAGTTGCTAAATTTGCATTTATCCAAAAGGTCACTTAACGCCTCTGCAATGAAGGAGAGCGAAAATCAAGATGTTGCTGGCTAAACAGAAATCGACAACGGTCTTTCCAAGTCCCCGTCCTCTTCGGATCACGGGCCGAAGGGGGGCCGGGGCATGGGCCGACGTCCTATCAGGAATCGAGCTGTGGAGACTCTGGGGGAGGCTCGGCTGGAACGACATCCTCCAACGTTACCGCCGCTCGCTACTCGGGCCGCTTTGGCTGACGGCAAGCATGGCAATTATGGTCATCGCTCTGGGCGTCCTCTACGCTCAACTGTTCCAGCAACGTATCGACGATTTCCTGCCGTATTTCTGCGTAGGCATATTGGTCTGGACTTTGATGGCGAGCTACTTGACCGAAAGCGGGACGCTGTTCACGGGATCCGAATCTTACATCAAACAGATTGCTCTGCCATTTTCCGTGTACGTCTATAAGTCCAGTTGGGCGAAGTTGATTATTTTCGCTCATAACTTCGTTATTTACTTCGGCGTTCAACTCTACTTTCGGATTTGGCCAGGGTCAGTCGGACTTCTCGCGCTTCCAAGTTTACTCATTGTGGCCGTAAATGGAACGGCTGCTAGTCTGACGATAGGAATGATTTCTGCTAGATTCCGCGATATTCCCCAGGTTATCGCGTCGGTCGTTCAGATCGTCTTCTTTCTTACACCTATATTCTGGAAGGCCGATTTGCTAAGGGGACGGCATGCTTACGTAATAGACTTCAATCCATTTTTTCATCTTGTGCAGGTCGTGCGCGCCCCCTTGTTAGGTGAGTACCCGACGGCAGCCAACTATTTTGCGGTCCTCTTGATCACTCTGATAAACGTCGGGAGCGCCGCTTGGCTTTTCTCTCGATTCCGAACACGTATCACGTATTGGATCTAAGCTATGGACCGGACGCAAGCGACTTATTCCGAGCCGCAAATCACGCTTCAACAGGTAAGCGTATCCTTTCCGATCTACCACGGTGGATCGCGCTCTTTAAAGAAACATCTGCTGTTTCGCGGAACGGGCGGACAGATAGCGACCGACGCGAATGATCGCATTGTGATTGAGGCATTGAAGAATGTCTCGTTTCAAGCTAGGGCGGGGGATCGCATTGCGCTGATCGGTAGCAACGGAGCAGGAAAAACCACACTGCTTCGCGCTATGGCCGGAATATATGAGCCAATTAGTGGAGAGGTCATCTCTTACGGGCGCGTCTCGCCAATGTTCGATATCGGCCTTGGAATCGACGGTGAACTGAGCGGATACGACAATATCCGTCTGCGCGGCATGCTCCTCGGGCTAAGTGCTAGCGAGATCGAAAGTTACATGCCGAACATTGTGGAGTTTACTGAACTTGGTGAATATCTGGACATTCCCGTTAGAACCTACTCGTCCGGTATGATGACGCGGCTGACCTTCGCTGTCGCCACATGCTTTGCACCTGAGATTCTTCTAATGGACGAGTGGATCATGGCTGGGGATGCTTCGTTTCTCGCCAAAGCTCAACGTCGCGTCGAGTCATTTGTCGAGCGAGCGAGCATCCTGGTTTTAGCTTCCCACAGTCTCGATATTTGTCGCCAATGGTGTACCAAGGCTATCTGGATGGATCACGGAGAAGTCCGGATGGAAGCCAAGCTAGAGGCTGTATTGCAGGCCTATTCGGAAAGCACGCTCACGCGGCGATGAGTCGGATGAGCCGCTCCATCCCTCGGTCTGTGTCCAAAAACAATCTCCGTGGCAATGTTGGCAGCAAACTCGTCGCGCGAACGACCTCCCTCGCAGCAGTATTTGCTTCAAACATCCGAACTTCGCGATTGAAGCCCGACGGCAAACGTTGGGTAAACAGGTAGCTTACCAATCGCAGTTCAACGATTTAACGCAAACCATTCTCGCGCCGAAAAGCCGTTGGCGTGACTCCAATCATTTTTCGAAACACGCGGTTCAGTTGGGATCCATCGCTAAACCCCACCGCGAGCGCCACGTCGGCAATGGATAGATCGCCTTTCAATAACATCTCTTTTGCAACGCTGATCCGCTCGGATAGGACGTACTGATAGGGCGAGCGCCCAACTGAGCTTCTAAATGCCCGAATAAAGTGGAACTGGCTCACTCCGACCAAGCTCGCCAGCTCGGATATCCCGATTCCTCTCGAAATGTGAGCATCAACAAACGCTTTGATGAGTTTCAATTGACGTGCAGATAAACCTCCGCGAACTGGGGTTGGTCGCGTGTGCTTTGGGTCAGCGGCGTGCCGCAGTTCCCATAAAAGCAACAGCCCGAGCGTCTCCGCATATGCATGATCGTCTAAGCCAGAGCCGTCTAAGACGCTTTGGAGTTTTTGGAGCGTAGCCTTAAGATTGTTATTCTCGAAATACAAAGATGGAGGGATATTTGAAATATCGCTTGCGTAGTGATTTGATTTGGGAGGGGCGAGATGGACTGCAAAGACCGACGACACGCGGCCTTTGAAACGATTCCAACCTTCCACGGAAGACCCGATCGGTACGAATGTTAATTTACCTCGGACGTCAGTAAGCGTCGAACGGCTTCCTCCGTTGATAGTCGTCTCCCCATCAGAGCGAACAAAATCATGCAGCGCTAGATAAGCTGCATCTCCCTTCACTCGGTAACCCAATTCCGTTGGCTGAATGCGAACAAGCTCGGCAGAGAGCCACGACCAGGACAGCCGTTTAACTAGAAATGGATGACGTGCGTCAGAGCATCGCTGATGCCACTCGATTTTAGCGACCGGTCCCAAACTGTTCCCCGAACGATTCGATCTTTTTGCAAAGTACCTACCAATAGTTGCTTCGAAATATCAAAAATTGATCAGAACATCAGAAGTTGCGGTGAAAGCTCGCTAACAAATGCACCATTGCCGACTTACAACTTGTACAAAATCGCTTTTCTTCCGCCAAAATAACTTCAACGTTAGCGCTCCTGTTGCCAATCGCAGGTCGGCCATGCTGTCGTTCCGGCGTCGCTGGAACTAAACGTCGTGCGTGATTCAGCGAACGCTCGCCTTCATCATCGCAAGCATCGCGGCGAATTAATACGGAGCTGACTTGTCCACGCCGTAGAGTTGTGTGGGGTATCGGCTCGAGAAGGATCTGCGTCTTCCGTCGCAAAAGAAGTCGCCGCGGCAAAGGCGCCGGCCGGATCCCTTGGCCAACGTCTTCGGCCTGGAGGTCGTGCCGATGCTGAAGGCGGCTCCCGGTGTGCGGCCCGTGGCTATCTTCGAGGAGATACTCCGACGCCATCCTGAGCTGGGCGCCGGAATCCGCCGCAGCCTGGAGCGCCGGATCCGCGCCTGGCGAGCAATCCACGGCGCGGAGCAGGAGGTCATCTTCCGCCAGACCCATGACGTGGGCCAGGTCGGCCTCTCCGACTCGATTTGGGCGAGCTTGGGGTCACCATCGCGGGCGTGCCGCTCGATCATCGCCTCTATCACTTCCGGTTGGCCTATTGCGGATTTGAACACGCCCATGTCGTGCTCGGTGGCGAGAGCTTCGTCGCATTGGCAGAAGGGCTGCAGAATGCCCTGTGGTCGCTCGGTGGGGCACCGCGGGAGCATCGGACCGACAGCCTGTCGGCCGCCTTCTCCAATCTCGACCGCAATGCGAGGGACGATCTGACCCGGCGGTACGAGGACCTCTGCGCCCACTACGGGATTCGGCCTTCCCGCAACAATCGCGGCACCGCCCACGAGAACGGGGCGATCGAGAGCTCGCATGGTCATCTCAAGCGCACGAGCGCCGATGCGCTGCTGTTGCGCGGCACTGCCGACTTCGATGATCTCGCCGCCTATCGGCTTCATCGACGAGATCGTCAGCCGCCGCAATGCCCGGAACACCAAGCGCATCGACCACGAGCGCGCCACCCTGCAGGCGCTGCCAGATCGCCGCACCTCGGACTACGAGGAGGTGATTGTCGGCGTGACGTCAAGCGGCGGCTTCACCTTGCGCAAGGTGTTCTACACCGTGCCGTCGCGTTTGATCGGGCACCAACTGCGGGTACGCCTTTACGACGATCGTCTCGACGTGGTCGTCGGCGGCACCCATCTCGTCACCCTGCCGCGTGGGCGGCCGCATCCCAACGGCAAGCACGACCAGATCGTCGATTATCGGCACGTGATCCATTCCTTGCGGCGCAAGCCCATGGCGCTGCTCAATCTCGTCTACCGTGATCGGCTGTCCCGCGCGATGCCTATCGCCGAACCTTCGATTCCTTGCGCGAACGGCTGCCCACAAGAAGGCCCGCCGGATCATGGTCGATCTGCTCGCACTGGCCCATGAGCGCGGCTGCGAGGCGTCGCAGTCGACATTCGCGCCGCTGGTCGTGGAATCGCGACGATCATCGACGGACATCCCCATAGCAGCATCGAAGACCTCATGCCGTGGCAATTCCGCAAAACGTCAAGCCAGCCTCAATAGGGTTGCGGATAAGCGCTTACCCTTAGCTCGGGTTGCGTCCGCTTTGGCGCCCCGACCAGTCGTGGTGTTTCACTGTTCCAGTCCCTGTCCCAGAAGAACGCGACGTGTCTCGGTCTGTCGAGGGGCATATTGGTTGTAGCTACCCGCTTTGAAGAGCCAAAGCGACCACCACGGGCTACGACTTGCGCTTGGCCCATGGTTTGCCGAACGCGCAAGGATGTAGAGCTATTCGCGCCCCCAACGCTGCCCTGCGTCACGTTCACTTGCCCCTGTAGGGGGGCAAATGTGACGTGACACGTGATTGGCGGCGTCACAGAGCGGCACTGTGGCGAGTTGTGACGTCTTGTGACGGCCAAACGAAGTCGCCCCAAATGCCTATAAAACCCGACTCTTTGAGCGTCACATGGATACGCTTGAATTCCTCGCGCCAGCTACCTTTCGGGTTAATGATCGAGTGTGCTTCGAGCTGACTACGCCACACGCCCATTGTGACGACGCTAGCATCTGCCGGTATTTGATCATCGACAGGCCGGGGAGTTTTGCTATCGGCGATGCATCCAAGCAGGACGCGCAATGCGGCGTCGGCCTTGGTCTTCTTCTTGCGATTGTTGACTGTGCTGGTGCGGATCGGCTCGCCAGGGGCTTCCGACGAAACAATCGCAGTGGTAATTGGATCCCCATCCTCATCCCGGC
Organism: Bradyrhizobium sp. WSM1253; assembly: GCF_000244935.1. Taxonomy (NCBI): domain Bacteria; kingdom Pseudomonadati; phylum Pseudomonadota; class Alphaproteobacteria; order Hyphomicrobiales; family Nitrobacteraceae; genus Bradyrhizobium; species Bradyrhizobium sp. WSM1253. The sequence continues at coordinate 8,297,309 of NZ_JH600073.1, read as the reverse complement.
CGAGTTCGAAAGCTTCAAGCGCGAAGCGCGCGACCTCACGCTCTGGCTGATCATTACCCTTGACGACTTTCGCCACCTTGGTGGTCTTTCCGCTGATCTGCACCATGACGTCGACATCGCCGGCATGAGCGCTGCTGCCGCGCGCTCCACGACTTTCATCCTTTCCAGTATGTCCAACGAGGGCAATATGTACGTTGAGACAAGCGTGTACGCGCCGCAGATTGGCCGCGGCGCGGTTCTGGTCCCTGGCTTTGTCTTCGTCACCACCGCTTGCCGCAATAGCCTTAGCGTAGGTGTCGAAGATGATCAGTCCAACTGCGCAACCAAACTGCCGCTCAGCTGCCCTCACTGTTGAAACGATGATTTCAACACAGTGTGGATCGAGCAGGTCGACGACGGCATCGGCCACTGCGATCGGCAGGCCTGTCAAGCCGTCCCGCTGGCGATAGACACTCAGCCGGCGCTTAAAGAGGTCGCCCCGCTCCAATGCGAGCACTACCACCCCACAACTAGTTTTAACGCGATGTCCTCGCCAGTCGATTTTCGCGGCGCAATGGACAGCGATCTCGGTCAACAGCGCGGATTTGCCAGGGCCTGGAGGCGCGATCCAGGAAGACGTCTCGCCCAGTGCAACAATTCCCTTCAAAATCCATTTCTTATTGGCAAAGTCTCCGCACTTGTCGAAAAAGGTTAGCTTGAGTGGCTGCCTCTGAGTGTCGCCGGTTTCACTAGAAACCATGGCTGGCGGCGCGTCACCCGGGCGATGGTCAAGAGGCGCAATAGCTGCCGACTCGATGAAATTCAGCACAGCATCATTCGCGAGACCGTGCCGTTTACCCATCGCATGCAGGGCATCAACAATTTGCTGATGAAGCTTCGGCTCTACGCTGGCCGATGCGAGCCGCAGACTCTCAATTGCAGCGCGGAGAAACTGCAATGGCAACACCTTACGGTCGGTGCTCGCCAGCGTACGGTCCCAGCTCTTCAGAGTACGGCGCACCTCAAGCGGGACTTCCTCTACGTTTACCTCGACCTCGACACCTGTGGGGCCCCCATCCGGCGAAATTACACTCTGGCCGATCTTCCCGGTTCCAAGCGCAGCTTCGCTTTCCGAGTCGGAAGCAACGGCTTGGTCGATGGTGGTCGGAACGGCCTGGTCATTGTGTTGCAGGTCAAACGACGGAAGTTGATGTGCCGTGAGCGGACAGACGTAGTCCCCACCTTTCTCATCGGTAAGCTGAGCTGCGGATTGGATGGCCGAAAGCATTGATGCTGCTTTCCCGCTTACGCGGCGCCCAGGCGGCGCTTGGCCTCCTCGGCGAGCCGGCGTTCAATGTAGCCCTCGATGCTACGCCACAGGATCTTGCGCGAAGCACCAGCGCGGTAGCTCTCCAACTCACCAGAATTGATGAGCTCATACATTTTTGCGCGCCCGATCTTCAGGGCGATCATTGCCTCGTTCACGCTAGCAACGATTGAGCGCTTACTGCCGAAGGTCGGGCGGATCGCATCGTCAACATTTGATGACATCGAATGTGCTTCCTTGCTTTCGTTGGTTCGAACGTTCGAACGAACATCAAAGAACAACGGCGAATGAGGCGGAATATTGGGAAAATCGTAAGTTGGTCTCTCTATCACCAGGTACCGAGTGTTCGATATCAAGGCTCCGAAGCCACACCCGAACTGGTGCCGTCCCAGTACCGTACCGGTACGGTACTCGTCCCGAACTAGGGGGTACGAGTGTTGACCCAGTGCTAGCCTAGCGCTCGAGCCGACCCGCGACGAATGTCTTTGCCTGCATGATGCTTCGGGCAGAACCTCGTGATTTGACTGGGCGAGCATCGCACTATTGCCGCCGTCTAGGTTCAACCTAGATCCGCTGCGCGCCAGCCCCATACTTCGAGGATACTCCCTCCCCCGAAGTGCCTTGATAGCCTTAATTCCTTTGCTGTTCGGCTTGATAGCTACGGTTGAAAACTACGACCTGGGTCGCAAAGCAGCATCCCTCGTCGAGGGGCGCCGGAACGTCGGCTTTCGGGCCGGGAGCGGACTAAGCTTTCAAAACGCCGCCTGCCCGCTTGTGACGACGCTTAGCGGACACCCGGCGTGAGTGGCGTCGCCATGCTGGTGTTCTCGCTATCTGCACTAACTTCTTGTGCATCTGTTGGATGGGGCGTCAAACCTGCCCGCAGCCCAATCCCGCGCGCGATAGCTCGTCATCGCGGTTGTCACGAGCCTCTTACCCATTCGATGCCAGACCACTAGGTCAATCCATATCAAAAGGGAGCACGCACACGTCGCCAACGGGCCGCACCGGCAGGAGTGCATTCGGCGGATTAAGCTGAATGACGCTTGCACTCACCGGCCTTGGTGCGGGGCGGCGCACAACGAACACCACGCCCGAAATGGTTGCCCGCCTCCATACGACTCGACAGGCAAGCGTCTTATGAAGCCCGCTGAACAACAGGTCAAACTCGTTGGCGAATATGTAATAGGGCGCGGAACGGCAAGCGCCAAAGGCATTGATGTCGCGCACCACACACGGATGCACCCCCATAATTCCATCGAAGGAAAGCAAAGCCGGCACATTAACGATCTCGCGCGGCAGAGCGCGACGTTCCATTGACATTTCAATCATGGCGAGAACTCCGCACAAGCTTCTTCGCTTCAGTTGCCGGTCCCGCCGGACCTCGTCAAACAAGATAGTTCACGCAATCCGCCAGACAAGCAGTTCTGCTGCCTATTTAGAGTTGACTCTAACTCTTCTATAAATGCGAAGAATGGACGGTTCAAAAAATTGGCGCGATTGCCCCGAAGCGGAATCACTGTCCTCCTCAAGCACTAACTTTGCCCTTTAGGCAGAGACACTAGCCGCTCTTAGCGCATTGCAAGAACAATAAATTTTGAGGTGTATGCCACTTCTCGGGGTTAATCCGATGTCTGCTCGATTTGCAGATTTCGTTAGCTAGGGAGGATGCCGATGAAGTTCTTACTCGGAATTATATTTGCGTCATTTTTCACGTTCGCAGCAAACGCCCAAGACTCGCCGTTTCGGAAAGAAGTAAAGCGCGCAGATTTAACGGGTACAAATATGGAGGTCATCACCAGTATCTCCGAGATCAAGCCCGGCGACACTTCAACGCTCCATATCCATCATGGCGAGGAGTCATTTTATGTCTTAGAAGGCGGAACATTGAACTTCCGGACGGCAAACAGGTGCCCTTCCCAACCGGCATTGCTGCCGTAAATATTCGGGATACTCCGCACGGCGCCTTCAAGGTCGTTGGTGACAAGACAGTGAAGCTGCTGACGGTGCACATCGTCGATAAGGGCAAACCGCTTTATGACAGGCCGCCCCAAGTAGGATGATTGGACAGGGGCGCTCATCTTTTCTCATGGTGGGCGCCTCCGCCATGCGCGATGTCGCCACTTGGCCGCTTAGCCGAAGGGCTGCTGGGCGATCGCAACGTCGCCTCTTCGGGCTTTGATCGGACACGAGAAGGCTCGTCTCGGATCGTCGCCTTTAGCCATTTCGGAAGTCCTAGTGTGGTCCCCCTTCTCTGTGAGAGAATGGATCTAACATAACGTCGAGGAGAGGTATCGTCCGATGAAGCGCCGCGCCTTCGTTCTTGGGCTGGCGCTTGCGGCGGTTGTACCGCCGGTGAGCGCGCAGCAACTGCTCAAATTGAAGCGCATGGCCATGGTGTCCCCTGCCGCCCAAACAGCGGACATGACCGCCAACAGCAACACCGGTTATTACCGAGCATTTTTCCAAGAGCTGAGCCGATGGGTATACATCGAGGGCCAGAACATCAACATTGAGCGTTACTCGGGCGGAGGGGAAACTGCCCGTTACGCTCAGCTCGCGGCCGACGTAGTTGCAACACATCCTGACCTAATCGTTGCGACGGGTACTCCCATTGCAATGCAGTTAAAAAGAGTCACCCAGAACATTCCCATCGTATCACTGTTCGGCGATCCGGTTGCCATGGGAATTGTTTCAACGCTAGGCCGCCCCGGTGGAAATAGCACGGGAGCAAGCATCGATGCTGGATTGGAGCTTCACGGCAAACGTTTTCAACTGCTTGCAGAGTTGATCCCGAACCTTTCGAGAGTTCACTATCTCGCATCCGAGGCATACTGGGAACGGGCTGCGGGCGTCGGTGTGCGGTTAGCGGCGCGACAGGCGGGCATTCCAATTGTCGAACTCCCGTTGGGCCGCACTGTCTCGCAAGAAGCCTATCAAGACAGCTTCCGCTCGATCCAACGCAATCAACCAACGGCAGTCATGGTATCGGACGAGGGTGAGCATCTTGCACTTCGTCACACGTTGGTGGAGCTAATCGCGGCACAGCGCCCTCCCGCCGCCTATCCATTCCGTGATTTTGTCGAGGCCGGGGGGTTGATGTCCTATTCCGTCGATCTTTCCGATCTCTTTCGCCTGATGGCGTCGCAAGTTGCTGACATTTTTAGGGGCAGGAAGCCGGCTGAAATCCCGGTGCACCAGCCAACGAAGTTCGAGTTGGCCATCAATGTGAGGACTGCCACGGCGCTTGGCCTCGACCTGTCACCATCCTTCCTTGCACGGGCGGATCAGGTGATCGAGTAAAGCCTCCGTTTTGCCGGGCTGGAGAGCGAGGTGGGTACCCTCGCTGCCGGGGTCGCTTGAAGTCGTATTCTGTCGGCACTCAGAGGCAAACCAGACGCTGATGCAAGCGTGGCGTCTACCGCCGCTTGTGACCCCATTTCGGACATCAGCCCTCAGGCACCCCAGCCGTACGCATGCCCTCGTAGATGCGCTCGCGCCCGGCAAGAAAAGTTGGATGGTCACTCGGCGCATTGGCACGAAAGCGACGCAGCGTGAAGGTCGGATCTAGCGTAAGCCCCACTTTCGCCGCAACTCGCGCTTCCTCCAAACGTCCCAACTGGGCCAGCGCGGCGGCAAGGTTGAAGTGTGCAAAGGGCATATTGCGGTTCGTATCGATGCTCCGACGCAGCCAGACAACTGCCTCCGTGTAGGCACCGAGAAACGATTTGGCGTTACCTGCGAACATCATCCACCAAAAGGCGCCGATATCCCGAGGGGACAGTCGGAGAGCCTGTCTGATATGCCCCTCGGTTTCTGCGGCACGACCGATGTAATTCTTGCCGACGCCAATGCATGCGTGCGCATAAGCCAGATTTCGATCGAGTGCCAACGCTTGCTCACATTCAAGAATACCTTCCGCAGCCCGATTTGAAAGAATTTTGGCAACGCCAAGGAGTGCAAGCGCGCCGGCGTCACGTGGAGACAAGGACAATGCTTTGACCAGGCTCGCCTCTGCGGTCGCAAGGTCCGCGGAGCGGTCGTCAGCAAGAAAACCGCCAACCATGGTCAGATCAACCAGGGCCATCGATACAAGCGCAGGAATATTGCCGAAATCGAGCGACAGGGCACGCTCGAAAAAGCTCCGTGCTCGCAATAAATTCTCGGCAGTGTGCCCCTTATTGAAGCTCGCTCGCCCCAGGAAATACAGGTCCATCGCGTCAGGATCGAGTGTCCTTTCTGATCGTCGTGCCTCTGCAGCCAGCAGCTGCGCCTCCAGTGCTTGAGCGAGCCGGGAGACAATTTCGTCCTGCATATCGAACAGATCGGCCACGGGCTTGTCGAACCGTTCGGCCCAGAGATGATGACCCGCTTCCGCGTCGACCAGTTGCACATTGACCCGAAGTTGATTGCCGCTGCGCTGCATCGAGCCTTCGAGCACGTAGCGGACGTTCAACTCGCATCCGATCATCCTGAGATCGACCGCCTTGTTCTTGTAAGTGAATGCAGTATGTCGGCCGATGACGAACGAGCCGGAGATGCGCGACAAGTCCGTTGTCAGACTCTCGGTCACACCATCGACAAAGTAGTCCTGCCCAGGATCGTCGCTGAGATTAGCGAAGGGCAACACAATGATGGAAAGGCGGGGCGGTGAAAGTGCGTTTGATCCTGCCCGCGGAGACAGCGTCGCTGTGCCGAACCCATCCAGAACCACAGCATAGGCTCGAACCGGACGGTCGATGTTTTTGAGGTTCTGTTCACCAAGATCGGCGAACCTGTCGCCAAACTTTCCCTGGACCTGATCGTAGACAGCCGAAGAGATGCAGATACCGCCGGGTGCTGCGACGCTCTCAAGCCGTGCGGCGATATTCACCCCATCGCCAAAGATGTCGTGGGGCTCGACGATGACGTCACCAATATTAATGCCCACCCGAAAAGCGATGCACCTGTCTTCCGGGGCGCCGGCGGTAAGTTCGCGAACGCGCGCTTGGAATACAATCGCAGCCCGAAGAGCTTCGACGGCACTCGGAAACTCTGCGAGAAACCCGTCGCCAGTGTTCTTCACGACACGCCCGCCATGTTCGGCGATGACGGGCCTGACGCCTTGCGCGAGCAGCGTTGTTAGCTTGGCGTGCGTGGCCTCTTCTTCTTGGTGCATAAGTCGAGAATAACCGGACACATCGGCCGCCAATATCGCCGATAACCTGCGTTCGATCCGATCTGGCCGATCTTGCACCATGGTCGACAAATCCCGCTTGGCACGTTTGTGTGCCGATGAGGGAGGATACCACCTCAGGGCGAAACGGCCATTTGGCTTGTCAGGCTTGAAACGGCAGTTGCACTGACGCGATTTGCAGGAAAGCGAATTCCAGTCTGGAACGCCTCCTTGTGGCTCCCTTAGCTGAAGGTCGCCTGAACCCTCGCGCGTCGGCTTTCAGACGCAAACCCGACGACAATCCGGCATCGCGTCTATTGCTGCTTTTGACCCGAAGCCGCCATTGTTCGTTCGAGGACAACCACTCAACGCGAAATCAACGGTTGGCGAGAAATTCCAACGTGACCTTATTAAAGACCTCTGGATTCCGTGTCTGCATACCGTGCCCTGCATTCGGTATCACAATTGTCGCAGGAAACTCCCGGCACTTCCGCATTTCATTGTAAAAAAACTCGAACTTCTTTGGACTTTTATCTAACCAAATTCCTTGACGTCGGCACATGTGCTGATGGGGCGGCCTTTGTCCCCCAAGGCCGAGTAAATGTTTACCAACACGATCTCTTTCGCGGGTTCGGAATACTTCGCCCATGTGCCAGGGCCGCCGAACATATCAATGAAGATCTTCGCAGCTTTGGCTGGATCTCCAGTTTTCAAGTTTTGCTGCAAGGTCCCGATGACCCGTTTTGTGAAATCCCCGGCTTCTTTGGCCTCGGCCGTCTCGGACACCGGCATTTCGATACTGCCATCCGGCAGCACCAACGTTCGAATAAGCTCGGCGTGCGATTTCGCCACTTCGACTGCAACCGCCCCACCGCGCGAGTGTCCAACGAGGTGCACCTTCCCGAGGTTCAATTTTTTGATCAACGCAGCGACGTCCTCGGCGTGTTGTTCGATTGAAAAATCGGTGCCAGTGCCATCCCAGCGTTCCGGGTAAAAGTGTCTTAGGCTGACCGCAACCACCCGGTAACCGGCACTAAAATCGCTGAATTGGGCGTTCCAAATCCGGTAATCGCTCGGCGAGCCGTGCACCAGCACGATGGGTGTACCTTCACCCGCGTCCCGATAGGCCATGGGATAACCATTGATGGCCTCCCATTTCAGTTCCGATGGAATGGGCCAGTTGGGCTTGACCTCTTGTGCCCACAGCAGTGTGCTCGTGCAGGCGGCAAATAGAAATGACACCACGATGCGGCGCATTGAACTTCCTCCTCAGGCAGGTCTCCGAGAGGACTGGTTTGCCACCAGCATAGTTCTCCACAACGCGCATGGTAGCAAGCGATAAACCCAAGCGCGCGTATTTTCCTTGCCTCATGTGAGTCCGGTTGTGCCCATCGGCGAAGTAGCGGCGCACCTGGTTGAGATCCGCTTATCACGGCGGACTAGATTTGCTCAGGTTGAGTTCTTCGCATTTTGACCTGAACCGCACTTCGGTCGCTTTCAACGCGGCGCGAACTCCGGGGGATCGCGGCTCCGACGGTATCCGGTAACGGCCGAAATGTGGCGCTTGCCGTGCCCACTCGCCTATTTCTTTCCTCTTCTCCGCCCAGCTTGGAGCGCGTTTCGTATCCACGATTGCCGCAAGGGCCCTTGGTGCTGAAGAGAGTTCGTTGCGTCCGGTGGAGCAAGCGATGCGTACGGAATTGTCCTTTCAGCGCAAGCTGCGTCGCATGCTTGTTGCTGTCGCCATCGTTGGCCCCGTGGCGCTGACGCCCGAAATGAGTGCGGCCGAAGGCTTGCTCGATTTCTTTTTCGGTGGCGGCCAAAAGCAACAGCAGCAGTCCTCGTCTTTCAGCAACAATTCGCAATCACCACCGCCGCGGCCGGTCGTCGTAAGCGCGGGACCTGCCTTCTGCGTGCGCAGTTGCGACGGCAAATATTTTCCGCTGATGCGCGGCGCGGCATCGTCGGCGCAGATGTGCCAAGCCTTTTGTCCGGCAAGTCCGACCAAGGTTTTCTTCGGCTCCAGCATCGACAGAGCCTCTACCGCAACCGGCGAACGATACGCCGATAGCGAAAACGCCTTCGCTTATCGGAAGGCCCTGCGAGCCGATTGCACCTGCAACGGCCACAATCCCGCCGGTCTTGCGTCAGTCGATCTCGCGATGGACGGTTCATTACGCTCGGGCGACGCGGTCGCTACCACTGACGGGCTCGTCGCCTATTCCGGCATACGGATCGGCAACAACCAGAACCCAGAGTTCACTCCGTTAGCGTCTTCCGAGTTGACTCGCACGCCGCTTCCGCCGGCGACCATCACGCCGAAGCCGGTGCCCGCGCGCGACTAGCGCGTAGATGCGGATTGATGTGCAATCAAGTCCGACGATCACCTCTTGCAAAGCTTCTTCCGTTGTTGCCCCATCGCGTCCGTGAGCGCAGCGCAGCGACATGTCCGGACTCCGGCGCAAACCGGAAGTCACCGACTGAAGTCAACCGGACCCGATTGACCCGCAAGGGACATTCCTCTGCCGATTGATTGGCGGAGTTGACTACACAGATTGTCTCAGCAAGCCCGAGAGGCGGCGCGCATTACCGTGTTTGGGGTCGGCGGTACCGGTGGCAATGCCGTGAACAACATGATCGCGGCCGGGCTGCAAGGCGTCGACTTCATCGTCGCCAATACCGATGCACAGGCGCTTAGCATGTCGAAGGTCGAGCGTCTCATCCAGATGGCAGATGGGCACGCGGCAAGGTCGGTGAAGGCAGCGGGCGATAGCGGCTGGTTAGGTTTGCGTGATTAATGGGAATCTCTACGTGCTGTGCTGGAGGAGCGTCCGCGCGGCCTCTGGTGCTTTTCGGCTCTGGGCCGATGTGACCGGGCCCAGAGGGGTAGGTCAGGCTTCTGGCGCGGTCACCCTCGCGGACCGCCGCTGAACTTGCACACGCGACGCCGCGGATTTCGCAACTTTTTTTGCACTTTTCTGGAAACCTACGGCGTAGCGCGCCGCACTGTGCGACCGGAAGTTAAGGCGGGCCGGCCGAGAGACCTAAGCGTCCCCCCAACCCACCCTACAGGATGCCGCGGGCACGCATGGCTTCACGCCGACGTTGGGCTGCCTCGTTGTTACTGCATGCCCGGCTAATCTGGGCCGAGGTGCCGTTGCCATACACGCCGAGCCCCTTGCCCATAAACGCGCGCTTCCGGCGCTCAGGTCGAAATGGTGTCTTGGTGTTCATGACAAAACAAAGCCCGGCCGGAGATCGAGTCCCCGGCCGGGCCTTGTTGAAGACTGAGCTGTTGGAGAAGGACGGCCCAGTGATCAACACGATGAGCAGGCTCGCCCGCGCCTTCCTTGATCTACGTCAAGGCACCCGTATCAGAAGGCGCGCTCGATTCCCCCGCATGAAGAAGCCAGACTTGGCATTGTGCGCCACGGTCCAACGCAAGGAGCAAGCCATGATAAATCTGAAAGTTCTTGGCGCGGTCATTATTGCGGCATCCGCCCTGTCCAGCTCTGCTGCACTGGCTCAGACGGCTCTCTCCAATCCGGACGAATGCCAAGCTGAATTCGCCAACTGCACGGGTCTTGGAACCGGGACTACCCCCGTCTATCGATACCGGCGAACGGCGTATCGCCATCATCCGGTGGCGGCGGCCGCTACCGTCGGCGCCTGGGGCAACTCCTACGCCATGTCCGGCGGGATGGGGTACGGCGGCGGGATGGGGTACGGCCAGAACGGCTGGTACGGCAACTGGAGTTCGTATGCTACCCGCAACGGCATCACCTGCAGGCCCGGCACCAATTTCAAGGGTGCTGACGGTCTCCAGCATCTCTGCCAATAGGTGATCCGCTAGAGGCTAAATCAGGCGGGCCCAAAATGGCCGTGTGACTTTTGGCCCCAAACCCGACACGCATCCTGTCGGGTTTGGCATCCTAGGGGCAAAGCGGACGCTATTGAGTACACATGTTAAGCCGCAGCCTGCTCATCCCCGCCTATGGCCGCGTTCAGCGCAGCGACCGCCGCACGAACCTCCTTGCCCGCCATCCTTGCCGCATATTGGCCTGCAAAGCCGAGATATTCGCCTATCTCGCTTAAGGTGCTGTCGGACGACGCCATGTCGAGTATCGCGCACACCTTGTGGCGCAGCTGGCCGCGCAAGGTCTCGGTATCCAGCGCGCGAGCCAACTCCCCTTGGGCATCCGGCATCTCAGCATCCCAGCTCCCGGTGTCGGCCTTGTCGCTTGCCCGATGCCGAACCTCGCCGAACCGTTCTTCGGGACTGACCCAGGCGTGCCCGTCCCAGATCTTAACGAGCTTGTTGCCAATCCAGCGTGCCCGTTTGTTTTCGACCGCCCAAATCAGTTGCTTCGCGCTGACGTCCACCATCTCGCGGTCCATGTTCGGAAGTACGGGCTGCTCGCCGCTCTCCGTATCCGCCTCATCTGGCACCTCATTGTCGTTGGCGGCCATGCGCGGCGGAGCGTTCAAGTCTCGCCAGAGCCGGAGGCCGAAGAACGTAGTCTCATCCCCCGGCCCGCTTGGCCCAGGTCACGCAGGGTGACTGTGCCTTGTGCGCGGCTTGCGTAGCTGGTGCGCTTTCCAGCCAGGCGCGGCGGGCGGCAAGGTCGGTGAAGTTCTCGGCCTGTATCGGGCCGTTGTCGTTTGCTGGTGTCATGAGTCATCGATGTGGCGTGCTGTATCTGGCCGCTTTCCGCGCTCTTGGTGTGGCCTGTGGCTGCACACTTTTAGGAAATCGGCCCCATGGCCAACGCGATCAAGCGCTTACCTGAGAAAACAGGCGCCGAGGAAATCAGCGTCTTCTTGGGTGGAATTCCAACCCGTCTACCAACGGGGTTGGGTGTTCCAACCCAACGGGGGGTATAAGGGGGTTGGAACACACACCCCGTTGGCACCCGTTGGTAGGGCGTTGGTAGACCGTTGGAAGCCTAGTCGGCGGCCATCCGTTTCTGCCGAATCTCGTCTTCGACCACCACCAATCGCTCGCGCAGTCTTGACGGTGGCCCCTCCTTGACGACCGCGATCTTCTTTTCCGCAAACAATCTCGCCATCGACTCTTCCAGCGACCTCTTGCTCGTTCCCCCGCGTTCCGGCATGGCGGCCATCACGGTCGGCGCATATGTGTTGCTCCTTGAAGACGACACCCGCCTGCCGCTTCCGTTAATTGAGGAAAGCATCCTCAAGAACACCTCGTCGGCATGGTTGGCCAACAACGCCGCGTGGGCTGTCGGCTTGCCGTCGTCAAGAATGAAAGCACCCTCATGCCAGCGTAGCTTGGTCTCGGCGCCCTTCTTGCCGTAGTTCGCTTTCATGTTCTTCAGCAGACGCAGATCCTCGTCGGTCTTATCGGGGGTGAAATACAGCCTCGATCGCACCGAGTTGTTCCACGCTGTCGACCCGGAGAGGCCGGTGCCGGACTGCATGCCTTGCACCGATGGGTGCGATAGCAGGAGCACGGCCAAATCACAGTCCATCGCAAATCGCCGCAGCATCGAGACGAAGAAGCGAACTTGCTTGCGGTTGATCTCGTCACCGCCGAATACGTCTGCCGCCGTATCGAGGATCAAAAGCTTTGGTCTGAATTCCGTGAGCAGATCCGTTATCCGTTGGGCCAGGCCAGTAAGCTCAAGCTCGCGGCTTCGGCGCTTTTCGGATACCAGTTCAGCATCCTTTCCAGCCATAGGAATGACCCGCATGCCCCCCTTCAGGTCGGCAAAGGTTCGTCCCATAGCGGTTAGAATGTCATGGCCACGCCGCTTAAGCTCGCCCTCGTCATCTTCCGCGGCGAGGTAGACCACTCGCCCTTGCGCCGGCCTGTACTCGATCGTTTCGACACCTAGCACTCCGGCCAAGCCGATCTGATAGGCCAGCAGACTCTTGCCGGTGCCGCCATCACCGGAAAGCAAGGTGACCTGCCTGTTGGGAATGAGACCCTCCAGGTACCATTGCCGCTCCGGGATTGCCTGCCCCTCCCAATCAGAGGGGTCGATTATCTTGATATCGTCGGCGTGATTGTCATTGGCTGGAGTCGGTCGGGACGATGCTTCGATGATTTCGCGTGCGGCGACGCCCTGCATCACCCAGCCCATGATCTTGGGATCGATTTCCTCGAACGCGGGCGCGTTAGCCGTCATGCCGATCGGCGGCAGTGAGGCGGGTTCCTTGAAGACAAACGGAGTCGCGGTGAAGGGTCTAGCTGTCATGATGGCTACCGCCCCCCGCTGTTACTGCCGCTTTCGCAAGCTCGTTGGCAATGTCGATGTCGAGCCGGCAGCCCTCGCTGAAGACGCGGTAGCTGCCATCCGGCTTGCGGATGAGAGAAAGATCGAGGAGACGGACCCCGGGAGTCACCTCAGCGTCGAATACGGCCATGCGCCGTCGCCCGCTACTAGCGGGGCGGTAATCCAAAATTTTCAAAGGGAGTATCCAGGTAAAAGTGGAGGCAGGTAGTACGCGCTGAAGCGCGTTCTATGTCAGCTGCGCCATTGGCGCGGTGCTCTCGGCATAAGGGCCGATCGAGCGGGCTGTTGCTAACTAGTATGCTTTTGGACCGCCGATACCAAGGATGGCCCTGAACAAATATGGCGCCCGGCACACCAAAGCTGCTGGGAAAATTATGGGGAGGCGTCGTAAGTGGCCGCTCTTTGTTCCCCTAACGCAACCTAAAAGAGATTTATCTGGTTGTGCGGTTGTGTTTGCGTCACAGCCAAGTCCCGAACGCATGCGGAACGCCTCGAACCATTCCGGGACTTTTTCCGGGACTCTGCGTCCTCAATCCCGACCTTTTGCCCAGTTTTGAGCGGTTTTTGTTCGCAGCGCCTCCAATGGCTACGTCAAAAAATGCTAAGGTTTCAATAGCTTTATGGGTGGAAACACGTCTCAAGCATTTGGCGCGTTCAATCTCTGAAAGCTCGGATGCACCAGCGCTTCCGGCGCGACCGCCAGCACGATCAGCGCGGCCACAGCCAGCGTGCGGAAGGTGATGGCGCGGCGATCGACCATCACCGCGATCAGCACCACCGCCGTCATGAAGAACGACCTTTGCGTGGCGACCTCCGCGCCCGATAGCAGCAGGTAGAACGCAGCGGCGACCAGCGCCGCGGCCGCCGACCATTTCTTGATGGCGAAGCCGGCCGCCAGGCCCGGGATCAGAGCGAGCAGCGCGCGCACCGCGAAGAACACGACACCGGCAACGACCGCCATGTGATAACCGGAGATCGGTCAAGAAAAGATTTTATATAGGAAATACAGCGCGTTATGACGCCTTTGCTTCCAAATGTTCCGGCGCGGGAAGCAGATGGGAAGCGGCAATGACGACAATTGGCCTCGGCGCGATAGTTGGGCGCCACCTCGAGCAGCCCTGCTCGCTCCTCCGGCATGGTCGCGTCGGCCGCCAGCTCAATGCAAAGCCGCTCGAACTGCCTGAGCTCGTCGATGATTTGCTGATCCCGCCCCATGATCGGCATCAGACTCCGGAACCCTGGTTGCCGTTTAGATGCACAGCCGGTTAAACGGGTCCCGCTTCAACCAAGCCAGGAAATTCCATGACTAAAGTGCCCGATTACGCCACCGAGTTTGCCACCCTTGAGAAGACCATCGAGTTTGTCGCCAGCTGGGGCGGCAACGCAGACTATTTTCGGATCGAGGCTCTCCGCTATGAAAGCGGGGGCTATACAACTCACGTGTACATGCGACGACCATTCGCGATGAAAGACGCGATGACCATCGAGAACAGCCGAAAAATTCAAGAAGAGGCAGACCGCTACGTTTGGGTGAATTTTCCAGACGCACCATCTTCGCACGGAAAGAGTGCGGACGAAGCTTTGAACCTGCAGATGGCGCTGCTCAGCGATCGCCTGAAACACTCGTAGGCTTGAGCGCTAAGGGGCGCGGGACCGAAGCCCCGCGCCCTGCTTCCGGACGGTCCCGCGGCGCACCAATTTGAACTTTAGCGGAAGATCCGCGTCTACTTGTTGGGGGAAACTTCGAAGAAGCAGGAGGGTCCCGATGAGCACAGAGGCCACCAAGCGCCAGGAGAGCGTCATCCAAATCGCGATGCTCCTAGCGGAAAAGAACGGCTACCCGACGGACGCCTGGCGCCTATTCGAAGCCGAGGCGGATGCTGCCCTCAAGAAGATGGAAGAACACCAGACGCCAGAACGGGCGGCATGACCTAGCGGCCTCCTAGGCGCAGGCGCGGGACCGAAGGGGGTGAACTTTTCCACACCCACGACGCGCAGTAGCTCGCGCGCGTTCTGAACCACTAGTAATCGACAATTTGACTCTTGCCGGCGCCGCGGTTCGATGGCGGCATGCCCCGCCCTGCTCGACGCCACACGCCCACGCACCCCGACGGCCGACCGCTAAAGATCACGTTCGGCGAGATGCGCGAGATGGGCATGCGCGGCGTACTGGTCTATTGCCATTGCGGCCATCACATTGCCATGGACGCGGACCGCTGGCCTGACAGTGTAAGGCTCTCCGATCTCGAGCAGCGCTTCGTCTGCCAAGGCTGCGGTAGCCGGGGCGCCGATGTTCGGCCTGACTTTGCCCCTCCCAAGATGGGGACCAGCGTATAACGCCCGCCAGCGTGAACCAGGCGCATACGAACAGACCACTAAGCCGAGTTATCCTTCAGCTCCGCTAGAACGGCAAGAGACCGGCATCAGCCAGGTTCAGGACGCCGATAGCGGCGAATGCAAAGTAGAGTACAACCATCGCGAGATTCATTTCGCGCTCCAATGCTGCGGATCAAAGCATCGGACTTTATGGTTAACGATCTCCTAGCAAGAGGCTGCCCGCCAGTGTGAACCGGCGGGCCCACATCGTTATTTCTTCAAGCAAAGACCAACCGTCGGTGTCGTCCCGCACTTCGCACCGTCCGCAGCACCGCCGCTGGGGCAGAACACGGACACCAGCGTTTCGCTGCTGTCGCAATTGACTGCGCCATCAGCCTGCACCGCGCGGATACTTACAGTGCCGGGCTCTCCCTTATCTCCCTTGTCACCTTTTGGCCCTTGCGGCCCCTGAGGCCCTTGTGCGCCGGCTGGTCCCTGAGGACCAGGAACGCCTTGAACACCTTGGGCGCCCTGCGGACCGGCCGGACCTTGCGGGCCTGGATCACCCTTGGGTCCGGGCTCTCTGCCACATGCTGCAAGTGCAAGAGCGGCAGCCAGCGCGACCGCCGTTATCATTTTGTGCATTGCGATCCTCCCAATAAACCGCACCATTAAACTGGTCGACGGAGAGCACCGCAATAGAGAAGCCCGCCGACGGTCCGCCGGCGGGCCTCGAGATTACCGCTTCAGCCGGCGGCGGTGCGTCATCAGCCGCTGCCGGTCGCGTTTTCGGTGGATCCTGCGGCGGCGCTTCATGCTCCGGGCTCCTCGCGCACCCGGCGCCTTGGATGTGCGGTCAAAAACTCCTCGTCCTGCTGGATCGCCGTCTCAATTTGCTCGTCCGTGAGCTCGGTGTATCTGTGCTCCTTTGCCGCCAATGCCTTTCGTTTCCATGCAACGTCGGCCATTCGCCAAGCGGGGGTAAGAAGCTGTTTGGCAACCGCCGACCTGAAGAGCCGGACCAACAACATCCAACCCTCCTTATCGTGGTCGTGCTCCTCTTCCAGCGCGCCTTGAGGAAAGGCTCCCCAGAGGCTTGCGCTCTCGATGGCGCTGTGCAGCTTCATCCGGGCAGACCAATACCGGGTGCGCGCCTCGGCTGCGTACCAAGCATCCCGGCGTTGATGGCGCAAACGCACGTTTCTGGCGGTCTCGGTCTGCGGCGGCTCTTGCTCCCAGCGTAATTGCCGTCGCTTGTCCCGCGGCGTCATCTCGACTTCGGCGACGTTTTGGGCGGGCATGGCGCGAGCAACTCGCCGCGCGGACAGTTCGATGATGTTGCTCATGCCCGCACCCCGCTCTGTTCGATCGCCGCGGCAAGGCAGGTGCAAAGCGTCTGCACAGAGGCCATGCTGTTGCTGTCATCGAGCCCTGCAGCCATTTGCCAGTCTTCCAGCGTCGCGATGTATTTGAGCAACGCGACCACGCCGGCAATGGTTGTCGGCCTGTAGCTGAAAATGAGGTCCATTTGCTCGAACAGCGCGGCGGAGGTCCGTGACGCTTCCTCCTCGGCGTCCCAAAGGTCGGGGTCATCGTCCTCAAGAGGCGCCCTCCATTCCACGGCAGCCGTGTATTCGACGGAAAGCGCCTTGTAGCGCTCGATCGCCGCGTAGACGGGATCGGGTACCGCCGCGGCGGCTGGCCATGCAACGGGAAGCACGGCCAGTGTGCCGAGCATGATCCGGCGGGATAGGCCCTCAGCGGGCTTGCGGGACTCGCTGGTGCGTTCGGGGTTTTCCCGATGTCCGGTGGCGGGTTGAGGCGAAAACGAATCCACGGACTCCGCTCGCGGCGGAAACATGGGTCTTTCGATGGTCATGGTGGTTGGTCCAGGTTTTGGGCTTATCAAGGCCCGTGCTCGGTGTCAGACCGGGCAGCCGGGGGTTGATAACCAGCCTGGACGACTGGCCGGCAGCGCCTTTAAGGGTCGCCCCTCTGGACATAGCGCACCGCCCCCGGCCATAATGGCCAAGTTGGTGCGCCGCCAAGCGCTACCGATGAGCGCCTGAGGAAACCCGCCAAGGTCTCCTACGCGCAATCAGGCAAACCCCGCCAAGGGTCGCCCTAGTCCAAGTCCGGGTTATCAAGCCCACGGACATGCTGCACCTGATTTGCTTTAAAATCCACTCCCGATTCGGGAGAAAAAATCGCATGCAACCTAAGCCGACAAACCAATTTGACTATAGCTCCAGCGCGTTCCGACCTCGCGGCGATGGCGTGGCGTCTGCATGGGTCAAAATATTAGAGCACAACGGATCAGAGAACGTCCGAAGCAAATTAGCTAGCCTCGAAGCGCGGATTGGACCAGGCGCCGCTATTCCGATCGGAACTGAATCGGCTTTCACGGTCGGTTTCGCTCAAGAATGGTTGGCATGGACTGATCGACAAAAGGCCGCCGCCGAGCAACGTCGTAACGACGCGATGAAATGGGCCACCATTTGGGCGGCAATCGCGGCGGGCTTGTCTGCCCTAGGCGCGATCGCTCAGGCGGTTGTCGCGGTTGTGGCATACCTGAGGCCGCCACATTGAATAACGTGAGCGAAGACGCTGATTTCATAATCAGCGCCGCCTCGCGGCTCGCCGGGATTGCGAAATTAGCCGCCATATCTTTTGGTTTGGCAGATGGTGTGAACGAGGCCATGAAGGCCGGAGGTGAGCGGCTTAACGACTACGCTTGGGTTCAAGCATCCAGGGGGTTTCAGGACGGCGCATTGATGATTGCCGTGATCCGATCGTGCATCGTGTTAGATGCGGACCCCAAAACGGTAAGTTTTCAGGGAGTCTATAAGCGTCTTAAACTGCCTGCTGTGCAGCGCGCCCTTATCGATAGGGTCTATGACGGGCATGAGGAATCCCAAACAATGTTTGGTCCGCCACCAACTGAGATGGTCGATCAGTTTCTCGCGACGTATCGAGAAATAAATTGGGACGTTCACTCGCGGTTGATCCATTTCCGCAACTATGGTGTTGCGCACCTGTTGGATCGGAAGAATTGGAAGTCGATCACCTATGACGAAATGCGCGATCTCGTTTCGTTGGTCGTTCGCTTGGGCGACAAGCTGATCCAGCTTTGTCACCTGCCCCTTCCGCCGATCGACGACACGGTGCGCGAGTACACTGATTTCGCCAAGCAGGCCCTTGCCAAGGATTGACTGCGACCAGTCCCAAAGTCCGCGGGTTATACAATCACCCCTGGTGCCACCCCCATCGTCGAAGATCGCCTCGTCCAGCGACACCACACTCCTCGTTCGAACGACAGGCTTGGACACGGGACATCCCTCGCCTCCACAAAGCGCGTGATTGCGCTCGCGGAGCCGGCTTCCTGAGTCGCGGCCGGTCAAAGGCTCAAAGGTGCCGATCCACCTGTTGTTGCACCGCGTTTTGCTTGTGCTCGCGCACCGGTTGCGCTTGGATGCGATCGGCTCGGGGGGAATCATGCGCAATCTGACATTTGCCGCGTTTGCGGCTTTGATCTTAGCTGCCTGTTCGTTCGATACGATCAAGCAGGGAATGAACGATCTTAAGGGCCAGCCAATCAGTGCAGCTATCGCCAAGCTAGGCATTCCCAACGACGAAAGAGAGATCGCGGGGCAGAAGGTCTACACTTGGTACAGCAGCACATTTGATGAAGGCACTCAGCTGCAATGCAAGATCCGAGTGATGATGGCTGGGCAGGTGATCGACAAATACGAGTTTGAAGGCAACAATGGCATGTGCGCGAGATATGCGGCGAGACTCCGCAGCTGATGCCAGAAGCCCATGCGCCGGCTAGTCGAGCTGGGGCTCAAGAGGCGTCCTCACGGCGGCTTTCGCGCCGTCGCTATTTTGCTCGATCCTTAAGCCTTGGAACACTCACTCCCTCAGTTCGATTACCAGAAAGAGCGGGAATGGCGCATTGGACATTTTTCGGAAAGCTTCATCCGGAGCGCATTCCGATCAGTCTTGGAACGCCTCTAGAAGGAAAGGCTGTGCAGCCGTTCACCGGCTTCGCGTTCAACTTTCGGTTGGTTGTGCATTCAAGCCAACTGATCGTCGACCTTTGGTTCGAAACAGGGAATTTGGACATATTTTCGCTACGAAATTTGGCGGCGGATATTGCTCGATCGTTCGCCGATCTGGTTGGCTATTTGAATGGTCTTTATTTTGACGTAGAACTCCACTCGGCTGTGGAACAGGCAACCAAATCCTGGCAAGTTTTCGGAATTGATATCCCTGTGCTGGCCGCGCGGAGGTCTGCTGCAGATCGCGAAATAAAAACTGATCTTTTGATTGCAATCGGCGAGAGCCCTGCGGCCGACATGGTACTGTCCGACTTTCGGAGAGCCATGAGGGATCCCATAGGATCCGGCTTCTATTGCTATCGAGCAATCGAAACAATGATGCAGTCGATGAAAATGAACGATGCTGAAAAGGACGCTATAGGTTGGGAGAAACTGAGGTCAAACTTGAATGTTGATCGAAGTGCGATCGACTGGATAAAGCGCCATGCTGACTTACCGCGGCACGGCAAACCTTCCGGAATAAGCGATGCCGATCGCGCTACAGTTTTTGAATTGACAGACGAGATTATCAAGCGCTTTCACGCCTTTCTGTTGGGCGGAAAGGTACCGCTGCCTGCGAACGAGTTTCCGGCTTTCAGTGCACACCCTCAAAGCGCCGAATCCTAACTCTGCTCTTCCGGATGCACCCAACTCTCACGATCCACTTTTTGTTTCAGCCGCAGCCCTCTACACGATCTCGGGAGTCGCATTGCGAGACCGTTCAATGACTTGCGCTGACGAACGCACGCGCCGGCCGCGGGATTAACACGGCGCGGATTTGGTGATTCGATGCTGGCCTTCAGGGGGCTAGAAAATGATCTACGTGTTGATCGTTGTCATCGCGCTGGGATTCGTCGCCACCGTTTGGGCCATCATGCGGATTGAGAAGGCATTGTTGAAACAGCGGGACGATGCGGTCAATTTCCCTTACGTCCCGCTGCCCTGAGCGAGACTGCCCCACACGATCAGTTGTAAATGTGTGAACGCGGTCCCCATAATCTTGCCCACTCTCCGACCTCACATTTGGGGGCTGCAGGACAGTCTGCAGGGAAAGCGCCCACCGGGGCGTGAACGTGAGGCCAGGTCATTCATGGGAATAATCATCGCGGGCAGTGCGGCGGTGGCCGCTACCGCCCTTTGGATCCGGTTCATCGGACACATCGAGAAGGCAATGAAGGAGGCGGACCGGCGCTAGGGCACGACGCCGGCCAGTCAGACGCTACTGCGTCGCCGTTCCCATGTTGTTGCCGGTGCCGCCATTGACGTTTGAAGCTGAGCTAGCGCCGCTTCTATACCGATTCTGGGAAACGCCTGTGTTCGACGATGCAGCGGTCAAATTGACCGGTGTCGCGCACTGGCTGAATGAATTCCCGAGAATGATGCCGTTAGTCCCGGCGGAGGCGATGCAGAACGTTCCGGTCGGGGAGCCAAACAGGTTGAAGTTGTTCCCGATAATGATCGGATCAAGACTGCCTGCTCCCGAAATCAATACGCCTGAGTTTCCATTTCCGGCAGTCGTGATGGTGCTCGACATCAGCGTGAAATCGAGAACGGGCTGGTTTAGGTTGATTTGAGCGCCGCCCGCGCCGCAATTGAACTGGCTGTTCGTGAAATTCAGGAGCACGTTGGTCCCGCTGGCACCGTTCGCGAGGACGCAATTATTGCCAACCGCACCGTTGAAGTTGCACGCTTCGCAGGTGATCCCCTGCCAATAGCTTCCAAGCAGCATGCCCATGACGTGATGATTGAACGACGAGCGGGCGATATTGATAATCGTGGCGTAGGATCCCGTACCGGAATCACCTTCAATGTTTATTCCGGTCCCGCCTCCGGCTGACGCTGGCGCCTGATGAGGGCCGTAAGTGTTGGTGTTGCTGATGTCGATGGCGGCCCAATTGTGGATATAGATCGCAGTTGACCAGTAATGCAGCGTCGGCGTGCTGGTGCCGATGTCGTCGCCGTGGATTTGGATGTTGGAAATGTCGGATTGATAATATTGCCCATTGTTCGCGCCGACGCCGACAAAATGCAGGGCCGTACCGCTGCCAACCTGGGCCGTCGAAAATGTCATGTTCCTGATGTGGAACGTGTTTTGCGTATTCGATGCCGTGAGCGTGATGCCGCCGCTGGCGTTCGGCCAATGCAGGATTGAATTGACTGCGCCGTCGCCCTCGATCGTAAGAGAGAACCTGGCATTTGGCATGGTCTTAGAGACCGCCGAGGTGAAGTTATAGGTCGATGCCGCGGCCGGGAAATAGATGCAGCCGCCGGTCGCCGGCAGTGCGCTATAGGCATTCGAGAACGCCGTGTCATTCGCGGTCGCGCCATCCCCAGCGCCGCCGAAAGCCGTGATGTTGAGGCATTGACTGCGCCATGAGGCGTCGCCGTTGGTCACACTGTTCTTGACCAGCGTCTGCCCCTGCGTGCCGCCCGTCGGGACTGCAGTGGCGAAGGTGCCGTCGGCGCGGAGGAAAGTGGTCGTACCGCCGCCAGATGCCGGGACGCAGCCCTTCAGGGAAGTCGTGAAGGTGTTGCACAGCGTCGTGAGTTGCGTGGCATTCAGCGACGCCATCAGCGCGGTGCTGCCGGAGACGTTGCCGAGCACCGTGTTGTTCGGGACCGTGCCCCACATTTGGGCCGACAACGTCGCGAAAGGGATGGCCTGCGCGGGGCCAGGACTCGTCCCGGTTCGTCCCCAGACCGTATTGGCGGGGAGCGTGGGCCCGGTCTGCGCCGCGGCAAGCGCCGGCAGCAGGGCGAGGAAGGCGAGCGCGCTGGCGAAAAGCCGTTTCATCGACGATGTCTTTCCAAGCGCCAACTCCGCATGCTGCGGACGATGGCCCGGCTCCGTTCAGGGAGGCCGCTGAAAGACGTTCACGCCGATGTCCAAAGGCGGGGCTGGTTACGGAAAGCCCGATCCGAAACTCGCTTGAGGTGCGAGCGACCTACTCACTCATACGGCAGGTGTTCTGCCTGCAACAGGTTTTTGAACTTGTCCTCATCCAATCCCGCCAACTTGCGCAACGTCTGAGCCACGCATCGCCAGCGGTCATTCTGAAAATTCAACTCGCGCAACTTCTCGCGCGTTGTCTTCAGTTCTCGCTTGATGCCGAGAAAAGCCGATGTTTGCCTATCGTCCATTCTCAACCCCGGAAATAAGTGGACCGGACTTTCTCCCCGCGCGCCGGTCCATGGCGCGGATGAAACGGGCATCGCTGGCCTTGGAGCTCTCAAAGTTTGACGTCGACGCCGGCGGCCGCGACCCACGGAGCGGTCTCGATAAAAAGACGAAACGCATTGAGCGCGATCAGCGCGTCCTTTTTGTTCCAGCCCGCCCCGTCGAGGATGCGAAGCTCGATACCGGCGCCGGCGCTCGATGCCGTGCCCGTGGTGAAGTCGCTTTGTTTGAAACCGGTGAGGCCTCGGTTCAGTGCGATGAAGTGATCAGCCATGGTTTGTCCCCTCAGTTGATCGCTGCGATCGGCAGCGGACGAACGCGGCGGCCGATAGGCATGAAGCCTTGAGGTAAGCGCGCGTGCAGTTGAACTTCGCGCATCCAGTCCTGACTGGCGCGTGCCGCAACATTCTGCTCGGGGCTGAGCTCGACCGTCACGGTCTGCTCTTCGTTCGTTTTCGGATCTATGATGTCGATCTGATAAATCATGCCGCTGTCTCCACTTTGACGCCGTTCACGAGCACGGCGTTGATGATGCTCATCCGTTTTTTGGCCGCGAGGTCGCCGCCGAGATAGGCTTCCACGAATTCTGCGCTGCCCATCAGCTCGCGCTTCAGGTTGGCAACGGCCTGATACTCCTGCGCCGAGACCTTCTCGCCGGAGATGAACTGCTTGGTGACGCCGTCGTCGATCGCCATTTCGCGGAACATCTCGACGGTGCTCGCCATCTCGCGCTGAACAGTGTTGCCGAGCTCGGGTGCTTTGCCGCCCATGATCGACGCCACGACGTCGTCAGCAGCGCCGCCATCGACGATCGCACCTGTGAGCGCCTTGAATTCCTTCACCGCGGCGGGATCGGAGGTGAGAAAGCGGTCGACCCACCCCTTGTCACCGGTCAGCGCGTTCATCTGGGCCTGCGCGTCAGTCGCGGTTCCCTGTGCGGGCGCGAGTGGCTGTGGAGTTGTGTCAGCTGAATTGGTCATGCCGCCAGTCCCTCAATCTCACTGCCTGCCTGATCGAACACATCGGAAATCTTGTTGAGCCGCGAGACCTTCTCCCCGTCGGGCAGGTTGGCAGCCGCGAGAGCGCTAAACGCTTTGGCGTAAGCAGCCTCTAGCTTCTGTACAGCGGCGAAGCTGCGTCTGCTCGCGTCGCGATCGACCATATCGAAATCGACGGGAGATTTGATGATGTCCCTCATGCTGCCTCCGAAATGTGAGATTTCAGCGCGTCAAACCGATCGCGCAGGAGTGCGACGAGGTATGCACCAGCGCGTCGGAACGCGACCGCTGCAGGCTCGATAGAAGGTCGATCGTGCGCCAACATCGCGTGTGGCGGCCGCGCGCCGGGCAGAAATGCGTTTGGCAAGCCGTGCTTGAACATCTCTCCCGCCAGCAGCGCGTCGATCGAGACCGGGTTCGAAACACCGCCGACCATGATGTCCACCGACTTGACGTCGATCGGGTGAGGAACGATGCCCGTGGGAAATTGCTGCTGCATGTCTTCGGCCAGCTGCCCGAGATTGACGCGCAACTTCGCCGCCTTCTCAAGCAGATCGGACAGCTCGACACCCACCCGGGCCCACTCCTCCGCGGTCGCCGCGAATTGACGCAATTGTTGGTCACGTGCTGTGGCCTGGTCGGCGCGCTCGGCCTCGGCGTCTTGGCGTAGCGCCAGGCGCAACGCGGACTGCAGCTCTGCCACAGCCGTTCGGGCCGCCTCGATCTTGGATCGGTGTCCCGCCAGCTTGTCAGCCGCGCCCGCCTTCCGCTCAGCGGCATCGAGTGCGAACACGGCGACCTGCTCCTCGAGCTCGGCCAGCGCGCCGAGGGCGCAATCCAGCTTTTGCTGTACCGGCGGCGCGCGCCGCGCCGGCGCTTCGGTCTGGGGCAACGGGTACTCTGCGGCCTCTTCGCCGGACTTTCTGCGGAACATGGTCATAATCCTCACGCGGCTTCGCTGTGGTGCTGGTCCGCCTGCGCCGCGGCAACGGCATCCTCAAGGCGGCAGCGGATCCAGTCGGACACCGTGCGCCGCTCGCGGGCCGCCAATTCCTTCATGCGCTCCTCGAGATCAGGCTTGATCCGGGCGCCGATCATTCTCGTGTTGTTTGCCATTGTTGGCCTCTGTCAGGTTCGTGCCGTCAGCATTCGGCGTGATTTGCGGATCGCTAGCAACGCACCACAATGTTTCCGGAGGTGGCGCCGCTGCGGCCGTCTTCGCGTTCGGCCGCCGTTTCCGAGGCCGCCAGCGCGCGCGCACGCGCTCAACCCGGTCGGGGTCCTCCATGATCACGGCAAAGCCGATACGCAGCCCCAGTGCGTCCAGAACCGCCTGGAGCGACATTTCGCCAAAGCCCCTCACCGGCGGGTCGGCAAGCAGTTTGCTTACGTAGCCGCCTTGCAGGCCCGTGATGCCATCCAGCGTGTCGTGGCTGAGGTCGAGCTCGTCGCGGCGGTCGCGCACGACCTGCAACAGCTGCTCGCGTGATGCGATGATGCGCGGCTTCATGTTCAGCAATGACCGACGAAGTTTTCGGAGAGGACGCCGCCGATTTTTCCAGGAGCCGCCGCGAAAGACAGCGAGCACATGAAATTCGGCAAGGAGCGTGGAATTTCCCCCACCCCCCCTCGATCCTGGATTTTGGCGAGCCAAACCGTGGGGATCTGACAGACCATCGGCCGGCTGCCTCGCGCGGGCGTCTGCTTCCAAGAGTGTTGAAGTTCATGAGAGAGCGCGTGCGAAAAACCCTCGCCGCTCGACGCCACATGATTGGGACAAAGCGGATGACGATCGCAGTTGAGCAGCGCAATCAGCACCTTGCCGATCACCAGCGATGGGCCATGCGGCGGTGGGAAGCGCCCGGGAAGCGCCCGCCCCGTCAACTGCGTTCGTAACAAGTTACTCCGGCGGCCATGTGAGCGCATAATGCACCGTCGGCCGGCGCTGATCTCGGCGTTACTTCGTACATGCCGACAACGAGCTGCTTTCCGCCCTTCCCTTCCTTGAGCGGCCGGAACGCCTAGCCGCGCCCCAGCGGCGTTGGGCGCTTCCAACGCTCGGGGGGTATGGGGGGTTGGAGAACAGGCGTTGGCAGTACCGTTGGTACCCGTTGGAAGGGGTGTTGGCAGGATAGTTGGCAGGGGTGTTGGAAGCCTCGGGAGAGCGTTGGTAGGGGCGTTGGAAGCCGGGAAACTACGGGTCATGCCGTCACCCGCTCGATGTGTTGGCGTCGCTTGCTGGGTGATCCGGTGTCGACATTCCTGATCACACCGCGGGCGAACAGGCGCTCCATCGCGTTGCGGAAGGCGTCTGAGGTGATGCCGGTGGCTTCCGGGTCCAGTACGAACTCCGCCGGTGCGCTGCCCTTTGCCGTCTTGGCGTGGACGGGACGGCCCTGGGCGAGGCGCTTGTCGAGCAGGCGTAGGAATAGCTCCTCGATGTCGCGGTCGACTGACGCGCGATAGGGCGAGCTCTCCCCGGCCATGGCGGTGGTGAAGGTCAGGCCGCCCCAGCGGAGCGTCACCTTCTCGCCGGATCGGCCGTAGTTGCTCTTGGTGACGGCCAGCGTGCGCTGGTCCTGGTCGTCCTTGTCGGGGTCGGACAGGTGCAGCATCGAGCGCACAGAGTTCCGCCAGTCCACGCTGTTGGCGGTCCCGCTTCCGTCGGCCATGCCGCGGACGCTGGGATGGTCGAGCATCACGATGGCGACGTCGTTCTCCCGGGCGATCTTTCGGAGCATGGCGAGGAACGCGCGGACCTGCCGGCGCGCGATCGCCTCGCCGTCAAACACCGCGGCGATGCTGTCGATCACCACCAGGCGCGGGCGCCTATCGCGGATCCAGCCTTCCAGCCAGTCGAGCAGAGGAGCGCGGGACAGGCGCCCATCACCACCGGCGTGCACTAGCCACGTGCTCTCGAGGTCCGGGAAAAGCAGATGGAGGTCGGTCAAGCCGTGTGGGTCGATGCACCGGTGCTTGGCGATGCGCTCGACGCGGTCCCGAATGTTGTGCTCGGGCTCCTCGCAGGACAGGAATAGCGCCGGGCCGTTCTCGATCGTGCAGCCGAGCCAGTCACGGAGGCCCGCGGCGGTGTGGACGAGCAGCTGCGTGACGATCTCAGTTTTGCCTGATCCGCCGTTGCCGGCCAAGATCGTCAGATCTCCGCACGGAATACGCCCGCTCGCCAGCCAGCGCTGTTGCTCGGCCGTGGTGCCCTTCCACACTGCCGGCGTGATCGCAGCATAGGCATGCGGCGCTTTGGCCACCGTGCCACCGGTCCCAAGCTCAACGACGACGATCCGCTCACCGTCGGCGCCTTCTGGATATGCATCCGGAAAAGGGACGTCGGCAGACGGCGCATCATTTTCGCGCTTGATGAATCCTCGATGGCCGAGCTCCTCGAAGGATTGGTAGGCGATCGCTCGATTTGCAGGGCTCACCATCACGCGGCCTCCAAAATCTGAAGCAGTATTGGCGCATCGGCGGGGTGATTTCGGAGCCATGTAGTCAGCCGCTCTTGATCGCCGAGGCCAAGCAAATACTCAAATGCCCACACGGTTGAGTCCGCCGGCTTGTATGTCGCAGGCTTCTTCACCTCCGAGGCCGCCACTGGCGGCATTTCGCCAGTCCAGCGCCACCGGTCGCGCGGGTCCGCCAATTCCCATTGCATCACGAGCGTCGCCGCATAGTCGGAAGGCATATCCGGCTCGATCTCCGTGCAGGCCAACTCTTGCTCAACCTCCGCAGCCACGATGTTGCGGAAACGAGCGAAAGGCGCCGCGATCAGCCGCTGAACTTCGTCCTGGCCAACTGCCGCGACTAACCCGGATTGCTCGGCAAATTCTTGGAGCGGATCGATTGCGTCGGCGAGATGTTCGAACTGGTACTCGTATTCGAGATAGGCGCGGATCAGCGCGCGCGTTTCGAGCAGCCAGATCGCGTCTTCCAGCGCTTTTCCATCGAGGGTTTTTGCTGGCGCGTTCATTCGGTCTCGCCTCCGTCGAGGAGGCCGAGCTCCTGCGCTTTGGCGAGCGCCTTGTTGATCGCATTTTGTAAATCCGACAAGCGCGTCACCTTCATGGTGATGCCTTTGGCTGTCGGATGGATTTTCCCTTCCTTGTCGTGGACGTGCTTCCTCAGATCAACGAGCGTGTGCCCCTTGAACGTTTGCAGCGTCGTGGTGATCACGTCCTTGCGACGATTTGAAAAGAACCGGTCGACAACGACGGGCTCGATCAATTCGGGGTTGCGAGCGCCCATGATCAAGCCGCCGTCTCGATCAAGCGCGACGCCTGCCAGCGGCGGTTCTCTGCGACGGTCACGCCCTTGCGGCGCTCGGAAAGTTTGATGAAGGTGGGACCCGTGCCCGCGGCAATGATCCGCTGGCCGGTGCTGAGTGAAAAGCCGTTCAGCTTGCACCACTCGGCAAATGATAGGACGCGATCGTCTTCCATGGGATAGTCCTCGACGTTCTTGCTACGTCAGGACTATCCGGGAGCGGCGGCGCCGCGTCCGGTGAAGTGTACTAGGGGATTCCCCTACTTTGCGTCACCTAGGACTCTCGCCACCTCAGCGAACAGCGCGTTGCGCGAGTAAGTTCCTGGAGCGCCCCACCCATATCCACCCAGAAAAGCGTCGTTCAATTCGGCGATAAACGCTTGAAACCAAGTCGGTGGCTCGTCCTCGTATACCCTCCCAGTCGCTGTTGGTTTTAGCCCCGCCTCGATGCAACATTTCGCGATCGCGCGAATGAAAACTTGTGGAGAAGGAGGCGGCATAGCAGGCTCCATCGAGCTAAGGATTGCGAGACGTCGCTCGGCATCATTCGCCAAGGCTTCGAGCCGATCGCCTAAATCGCTCAATGGGCCCCTCCGATCGTCGTGCATCTCTCTTACGGTAGACCAGGCGATTGCCGCCGCCCTAAGGTGCCTGCAAAGACTTTCCAGCGGGCTCGATTGCTTTCCTGCTGGTTTCCGCAGGGCCGCTGCTGTCGCGGCGCCCTCGGCTAGCAGTCGAACGGCACTTAGGTAGCTGTCGCAACTCCTTTGAACGGCGGCTTTGAATGCCCCGTCGCGGTGATCGTCAACTCGGGTGGGGATCGGAGCTTTCGCTCTTTCCCACGCGAGGTCAGAGAACGTCTGATTCACGATGCGCGAATGCCCTGCCGGCAAAAGCACAGACCGAACCTTGGGACGGCTCGGAACCTTCACTGCACGATCGCGAGCAGGTGCGCCTCCCACTTCCGAAACGCCTCGGCAATCTCGGGACCGTAATCGTGGTGATCATAGACCCCACCGATACCGGACTTATGGCCAGCATGATTCAGCACCAGCTCGGCGACGTGCGGAAGGACGCCGAGCTTGCCCATTCGAGTGCGGACTGTCCGACGGAGGTCGTGCAGCCGCCATGGCGCCAATGCCTTCTTTTCGCCGGCGATAATGCGCGCGTTCAATGCGAGAGTGTTGTAGGACCAGGCATTGAAGCCGTTTGCGCCGCCTCCGAACAGGGTATCGCGGCTGTTCCGCCGTGGGATCGATTGGACGATCTCCAGCGCGGCCGCCGTCAACGGGAGCTCGTGCGCCCGCTTCGCCTTGGTTCTCTCCCTCGGCAGTGACAGCTTGCCGTCGGCGAGGTCGAGTTCATCCCACCGCAGACCGCCGATTTCGTCCCGTCGACAGGCGGTCAGCAGCAGCAGCCGGACGATCTTCCCGAAATCGTCGTCGAGGCAGTTCCGCCAAATGATGCGGATCTCCTCATCGGTCAAAACCCGATCTCGAGGCTCCTTTCCGCGGATAGGGTTCTCCGTCCCGATCACCGGATTGGCCTTCGCCAACCCTTGGCGCATGCACCAGGAGAAGAACGCCAGGAGCGCGCCGCGCGCCCGCGCGGCTGACGTCGGCCCATGGTCCCGAACCAGGGCGCGCAGAAGGGAGGCGATCTCCTCGAAGCTGACCTTGCTGACCGGCTTCCGCTGGATGGGCTGGCAGTGCCGCCGCAGGTAGCGCTCCTCGGCGATGTAGGTGTTTGGCCTCACTCGCGGCTTCTGCGCCTCCAGGTACAGTTCCACGGCTTTCTCGAATGTCTGGGCGTCAGAAGCCTGGTCGACCCGACGCTTCTCTTCCTCTGCGTCAGGGTCGATGCCGAGCTCGATCTGGGCGAAGCGCTTCCGGGCGATGCCGCGGGCGTCCTCCAAGTTGACCTTTCGGACGTCGCCAAGGCTCTTGCGGCGCTGCTCGATCCCGACGCGATACTGGACCACGTAGGACGCCTTGCCGGGCCGGAGACGCACGCCGAAGCTTGGCAGGTCCGGGTCCCACGCGATGTGATCCGACTTACCGGCGGGCAGGCTAAGCCGACGCACGTAGGTGTCGGTGAAGCGGACGCGATCGTCGGAAATCTTGAGCATGGGAAGCAGTCCATCCTTTTTGGGAAGCACCGGGGACGCAAACCGTTGACCAATTGTGACCGCGGGTGAACGAAGCCGCCACGTGCTTCTTGGCCTAAGCCGTTGAAAACTGTGGATTAAGAAGCGTCGTGAATGCTTCTGACCGATGAGGCTATCTGTTAACCGGAGATCGAGAGCACGTGGCCGAGGCCGGAGATGAACATCGCGTCATTGACGGGCGTGGTGATCGCATCGCGCCGCCCGGTGAGCAGCGCGGTCGCGATCGCCCGGTTGTCGCCGTCGAGCGTCGCCCGGATGCGGGCATCGATCGCATCGCGCAGGCCTTGCATGAAGGCCGCGTAACGCAGCCGCAAGCCGGCGGTCTCAGGCGGCGCCGCCACCGTGATTGCGCCCATCGCGAAGCCGGAGGCGCCGATGCCCTGGAAGAACATGTCACGCGAAAAGTCGTAGCTGCCGGGCCGCACCGGCGCGAGCGGCGGCATCAGCCGCGCCTTCAGCTGAACGAAGCTGCCGACCTCCGGCGCCGTGCCCTTGCGGACCGACAGGCGCACGCGCTCGAGCCTGACGTCGCTGCGCTGCGCCTCCATGGCGGTGACGCGCAGCACGAAGCGATCTGTGCGCTCGCGGATATCGCGGGCCTCGACGAAGCCCGACAACGATACCGAATAGAGCGACTTTGCCAGCACCGGGTGGGCGATGCGTGCCGTCTTCCAGGTCGCGACGGCAAAGCCGGCGGCGACCGCCGCGATCATGATGGCCGGGGCGAACAGCCGGCTCCGTCGCAACAGAGCCGCGCCGAGCAGGAGTGCGATGGCGGTCGTGGCAACGACCCACAGCACCGGCTCGTGATCGGCGGAGAAATAAAGCGCGATGCCGCAGCCAAAAGCCACGGGCACCCACGGCAACAGCCGCCCGGCGCCGGCCTCGGCGCGTAGCCACGCGCGCAGGGTCTCGGCCAGCGATGTCCAGAGGTCGAGGCCTGCAGGCGCGAGGCCGCCAGCGGACGCGGCGCGGCCCGCGGGCCACGTCCCCGCAATCCCCTGCGACCGTACTGGCCGGCCCGGCTCCGCCATTCCCTGCACTCGATGATACGCAACGAAGGCCGAAGCTACCGGAACGTGCAGGCGGGCGGATAGCGGTACGGATCAGGAACGAAAGGGTGCGCCCCCTACTTTTCCTCTTCCATCGTCACGGCGACATCGGCCTTGGCCGACAGCCGGATCTTGTTGCCCTCGATGTCGGCGACGAGACCCTTGTCGATGAAGTGGTGGTGACCCTTGTGGCTGCCCTCGCCGCTGTCCTTCTTGGTCAGCTTGATGCGATTGCCTTCGACCTTGTCGACGGTGCCGATGTGGACGCCGTCGGCGCCGATGACTTCCATATGCTCTGCGATGTTCTGCATGGTGGGTTCCTTGTTGGGCCCACCCCAACGCGCGAGGTGCACATTCGTTCTCTCACGAGAATGACGAAGCCGTGTGCCCCGCTGGTCAGATCAGCGGCGTCTGCGACGAAGCATGGTGATTGACGATCTTCCAGTCACCGTCTTCGCGGATGATGACCCAGCTCATCTTGACAACAAGATCGGGGCGTTCGCCGGCGAAGTTAAACGAGATAGTTGCGGCGATGTTGATCAGATCAGGACCGGCCTGCGCAGCATTCACCTCGGAAAACACCGCGCTCGGCTGGCGCCAGCGCGGCAGGCCGTTGAAATAGTCTGCGACGCCATCCCTGCCCCGATAGAGCTTTGGGTTGGAGCCGAAGAAGAAGGCGTTCTTAGAATACAGAGACGAGAGTGCCGCGGCGTCGAGCCTTGCGAAGCCGGCGCGCCATTTCGCGATGATGGCGGAAACGGTGGCGTCGGCTTCGTCGCTCATTGTGGTCCCTCAGCCTTTGGCAACTTCCTTCGCGAACGTGTCGCGCAGACCGATGGTCCTGGAAAATACCGGCTTGCCGGGCGTCGAGTCCTTGTCGCGCACGAAATAGCCCTGGCGCTCGAACTGCATCGGTTCGGTCGAATTGCTCTCGGCGACCGATGCTTCGATCCGGGCGTCAGCCAAGATCTCCAGCGATTGCGGATTGAGGTCGGCAGCGAAGTTCGAGGCGTCCGGGCTCGGATTGGCAAATAGCTGGTTGTAGATGCGGATTTCCGCGGGCACGGATGTTGCCGCCGACAGCCAGTGCATGGTGGCCTTGACCTTGCGGCCATCGGGCGCGTTACCGCCTTTGGTCGCGGGATCGTAGGTGCAGCGCAGCTCCACCACCTCGCCGGCATCGTTCTTGATCACGCCGGTGCATTTGACGAAATAGGCGTAGCGCAGCCGCACCTCGTTGCCCGGCGACAGACGGAAGAACTTTTTCGGCGGGTTCTCCATGAAGTCGTCCTGCTCGATATAGAGCTCACGGCCGAACGTGACCTTCCGGGTGCCGGCAGAGGGATCGTCCGGATGGTTGATCGCCTCGAGCTCCTCGGTCTGCCCTTCCGGATAATTCTCGATCACGACTTTTAGCGGCTTCAGCACCGCCATGCGCCGCTGCGACGTCCGGTTCAGTTCCTCGCGGATGCAGAACTCGAGCATGCCGACGTCGACGACGCTGTTGGCCTTGGCAACGCCAATGCGCTTGACGAACTCGCGAAGGGCGGCCGGCGGCACGCCGCGGCGGCGCATGCCCGCCATGGTCGGCATACGCGGATCGTCCCAGCCCGCGACATGGCCCTCACGCACGAGCTGGGTCAGCACGCGCTTGGACAGCAGCGTGTAGGTCAGGTTCAGCCGCGCGAATTCGTACTGGTGCGGCTTCGACGGAACCGGCAGCTTCTCGATGAACCAGTCATAGAGCGGCCGGTGATCCTCGAACTCCAGCGTGCAGATCGAGTGCGTGATGCCCTCGATCGCGTCCGACTGGCCGTGCGCATAGTCGTAGCTCGGATAGATGCTCCACTTGGTCCCGGTGCGCGGATGGTGCGCATGCAGGATGCGGTACAGCACGGGGTCGCGCAGATTGATGTTGCCCGCACCCATGTCGATCTTGGCCCGCAGCACGCGCGCGCCGTTCGGGAATTCGCCCGCCTTCATGCGGCGGAACAGGTCGAGGTTTTCATCCACGCTGCGGTCGCGGAAGGGCGAGTTCTTGCCGGGCTCGGTCAGCGTGCCGCGCGCAAGACGGATCTCCTCCTGGGTCTGGTCGTCGACATAGGCGAGCCCGTCTCGGATCAGCTGCTCCGCCCATTCATAGAGGCGGTCGAAATAGTCCGAGGCGAAGAACAGGTTCTTGCCCCAGTCGAAGCCGAGCCAGCGCACGTCTGCCTGGATGGAATCGATATATTCCTGCTCTTCCTTGACCGGGTTGGTGTCGTCGAAGCGCAGATGGCAGCGGCCCGGAAACTCCTGGGCGATGCCGAAATTGAGCGCGATCGACTTGGCGTGGCCGATATGGAGATAGCCGTTCGGCTCCGGCGGGAACCGGGTCACGATCTCCTTGTATTTGGCCTGATCGAGGTCGGCCTGGATGATGTCACGAATGAAATCGCGCCCAACCTCGTTCGCCACCGGTTCTGTCATTACGAAAATCCTGTAGGGAAATCAGCGGCCCTTCTGCCAAATTCGAGCCCCTAGGCCAAGCCCCATGCCCACCGTCCGGTCAAACTTCGGCGATTCTGGCACGCACGCGCTCGATGAAGGCAGCCCGGGATGCCAAGGTGGAGCGATCCATATCGTAGTGCGCCAAATAGAACGACCGAACGCCGGATCCACACATCGGTTTCAGTGCCCTAAGCAACACCTTGCGGCCGGGGTCTTGCATGACGATCCGGCTCAACCACCACGGTGAGCCGTAGCTCGTCACAACGCCGAACAAGCGGATGTTGGTCAGCAGCGGCTTGATGCGCCCACCCTTCAGATCGTGGGCGAACGCCGTACCCGGCGCCCAGACCCGGTCGAAATAGCCCTTGAGCATGGCAGGCATCGAAAACCACCAATGCGGAAAGCAGAAGATAATGCCGTCGACGCGCCGTACGTGCTCGATGAGGCTCGCCACCGCGTCCTCTGCATAGGGCCCGTGATAGTAGCTGCGCCGCTCCGCCTCGGTCATCTCCGGGGAAAACCCCTCGCGGTAAAGGTCAGTCGCGATCACTTCGTGTCGAGTTTTCAGCGTCTCGACGATGGTATGGAACAGTGCATGGTTGTAACTGTCCGCGAGCGGATGGCTATGAACGACCTGGATTAGCATTGGCACAATCTCCCGCGCCTATGATACACGGTCGCCAATCAGCCACCTCCCTTATCCCGCGCGGTCAATGAACACCTCTCCCGTCGTCACCCGCTTTGCTCCCTCGCCGACCGGCTTCCTCCATATCGGGGGCGCGCGCACGGCCCTGTTCAACTGGCTCTATGCGAAGAAGCACGGCGGCAAGATGCTGCTCCGGATCGAGGATACCGACCGGGAGCGCTCCACGGAGGCGGCGATCGGCGCCATCCTCGACGGGCTGAAATGGCTGGAGCTCGGCTGGGATGGCGATGTCATCTACCAGTTCAGCCGCGCCGCCCGCCACCGCGAAGTCGCCGAGCAGCTGCTCGCCGAGGGCAAGGCCTATCGCTGCTACGCCACCGCCGAGGAGCTCACCGCGATGCGCGAGAAGGCGCGCGCAGAGGGGCGCACCCGCCTCTATGACGGCCTGTGGCGCGACCGCGATCCGGCGACGGCCCCAACCGACGTGAAGCCGACCATCCGGCTCCGCGCGCCCCAGACCGGCGAAACCGTGATCGAAGACCAGGTCCAGGGTCGCGTGGTCTGGCAGAACGAAAACCTCGACGATCTCGTCCTGCTGCGCGGCGATGGCAACCCGACCTACATGCTCGCAGTGGTGGTCGACGACCACGACATGGGCGTCACCCATGTCATCCGCGGCGACGACCATTTGATCAACGCGGCCCGCCAAAAGCAGATCTACGACGCGATGGGCTGGACGCTGCCGAGCATGTCTCACATCCCCCTGATCCATGGCCCGGACGGTTCGAAGCTCTCCAAGAGGCACGGCGCGCTCGGCGTCGATGCCTACCGCGCCATGGGATACCTCCCGGCCGCGCTCCGCAACTATCTCGTCCGGCTCGGCTGGAGCCATGGCGACCAGGAAATCTTCTCGACCGAGGAGATGATCGCAGCCTTCGACCTCGCCAGCGTCGGCCGCGCAGCAGCGCGCTTCGATTTCGCCAAGCTGGAAAACCTCAACGGCCACTACATCCGCAATGCCGACGATCAATCACTCGTGAAGATGTTCGAGGACGTGCTCGACCACGTCGTGCCCAGCCGCGACGAGATTAAGGCCAAGTTAAACGACGCCACGCGCGCGCAGCTCCTGAAGGCCATGCCGGCCCTGAAGGAGCGCGCCAAGACGCTGATCGAGCTGATCGACAGCGCCTATTTCATCTTCGCCGACCGGCCGCTGGAGCTTGATCCAAAGGCGGCAGCGCTGCTGACCCCTGAGAACCGCAAGCTGATCGGCCAGCTTCATTCCGCGCTGGAGAAAGTCGAGACGTGGAGCGCGGCCAATGCGGAAGCCGCCCTGCGCGCCTATGCCGAGGAAAATAGTCTCAAGCTCGGCGCGGTCGCCCAGCCGCTGCGGGCGGCGCTGACCGGACGGACGACGTCGCCCGGCATATTCGAGGTCTTGGACGTCCTGGGACGCCAGGAAAGCCTGGGCCGGCTTAAAGATCAGGCCAGGGACTAGGCCAAGAATCGGGGCCAAGAACCAGGCTACGACGTAAGTCGACCATGCGTGGCGCCATCTTGCAGCGCACACAGCAATAATATACCCATCTCACCCGTACCTTCTGGAACATCCGGCCTGCCCCGCGATATCTCGTCGGGGCCTCCGGGTCCGGCCCGTTTCACCATACATCGGGGACCTCTGATGGACGCAAAACCAAGCAATAAGACCGCCACACTGACGGTCGGAAACAAGAATTTCGATCTTCCGATCCACAGCGGCAGCGTCGGGCCCGACGTCATCGATATCGGCAAGCTCTACGGCCAGTCCGGCCTGTTCACCTACGATCCCGGCTTCACCTCGACAGCGAGCTGCCAGTCCAAGATCACCTATATCGACGGTGACGCGGGCGTGCTGGAATACCGCGGCTATCCGATCGAGCAGCTCGCCGAGAACGGCGACTTCCTCGAGACCTGCTATCTGCTGCTGTTCGGGGAGCTTCCCACCGCCGCGCAGAAGAAGGATTTCGACGATCGCGTGATCCATCACACGATGGTGCACGAGCAGATGGCCCGCTTCTTCCAAGGCTTCCGCCGCGACGCCCATCCGATGGCGATCATGGTGGCGGCTGTCGGCGCGCTCGCCGCGTTCTATCACGACTCAACCGACATCAACGATCCGAAGCAACGCATGATCGCCTCCATGCGCATGATCGCCAAGATCCCGACGCTGGCTGCGATGGCCTACAAGTACACAGTCGGCCAGCCCTTCGTGTATCCGAAAAACTCGCTGAAGTTCGCCGAGAACTTCCTGCACATGTGCTTCGCCGTGCCGTGCGAGGAGTACAAGATCAACCCGGTGCTGGCTGACGCGCTGGACAAAATCTTCATCCTGCACGCCGACCACGAGCAGAACGCCTCGACCTCGACGGTGCGTATCGCCGGCTCCTCCGGCGCCAACCCGTTCGCCTGCATCGCCGCCGGCATCGCCTGCCTGTGGGGCCCGGCGCATGGCGGCGCCAACGAAGCAGCGCTGGCAATGCTCGCCGAGATCGGCTCGGTCGACAAGATCCCCGAATTCATCGCCAAGGTGAAGGACAAGAATTCTGAAGTCCGCCTGATGGGCTTCGGTCACCGCGTCTACAAGAACTACGATCCGCGCGCCAAGATCATGCAGAAGATGTGTCACGCCGTGCTCAAGGAGACCGGCCATGGCGACGATCCGATGCTGAAGGTGGCGCTCGAGCTCGAGAAGATCGCGCTCAGCGACCAGTACTTCATCGACCGCAAGCTCTACCCGAACGTCGACTTCTATTCGGGCATCACGCTGAAGGCGATGGGCTTCCCGGTCTCGATGTTCACCGTGCTGTTCGCGGTCGCCCGCACCGTCGGCTGGATCAGCCAGTGGAGCGAGATGATCGAGGATCCGCAGCAGAAGATCGGCCGTCCGCGCCAGCTCTACACCGGTGTCACCAAGCGCGACTACGTCGCGATCAACAACCGCAAGTAAGGTCGAGCCCATCACGGCTTTCGAAGCGGCGCCATCTCCGGATGGCGCCGTTTTTGTTTTGCGCCGACACAATCTTGCTGCCGCGCACAACAACAAGTCGGCGCAATGCGTCGGCGATCGCTTGACAGCCGAAATGCTCCGCGCGCATTCTTACACTAAGTAAGAATGACGACAGGGATGGAAATGCCGGAGCAGCCGAGAAGTCGGCGGCAGACGCGTGCTGCCATTTTGACTCATCTGCTTCAGTCAGGCGGGTCGTTTCGCCCGCCGCTGGCCAAGGCCGTGCGCCTGTCGGAAGCGAGCCTGTCGCGCATCCTGTTCGACCTGAGGGCCGAGGGCCTGATTGAGGAAGTGCGGCGCCCTGCCCCTTATGTCGGTGGCCCGACCGGCCTCGTGTCGCTCGATAAAGCGGTGGCGCTCGCGGCGTTTGAGCTGACCACCCAGCGGCTCAGCGTCGGCGTCGGGGGCCTGTCGGATGAGCTGCGCTATACCGGGCAAGTGCCGCTGCCGAAGACGCCGACCGTCGCGGCCGTAGGCCAGGCGTTTCGCGAGGCGATGACATTGCTGCGCGAGTGGACGCGGCGCCGACGCATCCCCCTCGCACAGATCGGTGTCTCCATTCCGGGTCTCAGCCGGCTGGGCGCGCCAAGCAATCCGATCATTCCCTGCGACATCGGGCGTATCAACGAGATGTTCGGCGAGGCGTTTGCCGGGGTGCCGGTCGAGTTCACCAATTCGGTCGTCGCGCACGCCATCTTTCACCGCTGCCGCACGGAGAATTATCCCTTCAGCGGCGCACATCTCTTCGTCTTCGTCGGCCAGGGCGTTGCGGGCACCTGGATGGATGATCCGGTCGAGGACGATGCCCTCCAGCCGGTCGAGCTCGGCCACATGGTGTTCGAAGCCGACGGACCAATTTGCCGCTGTGGTCATCATGGCTGCGTCGAGGCCTATACGTCGCTTCCCGCCCTGGCCGAGCTTCTTGGCGTCGCGGAAGCCGAGTTGCTTCAACTCGGCAGCGAATGGGTGACCGCGATACCGCTCTCGTCGCGCGTGCGGCAGGAATTGCGCCAGCGGCTGTTCCGGCTTGGACTTGCGATCGGCAACACGCTGAACGTGAAGCCATGCAAGGGCGTCGCGATCAGCGGCTGGCCGTCGCTCCTCGCCGAGGACGATCGCAGCGCGCTCGTCGAGGGGATCGACGCCTGTCTGTTGGGCGGCCGCAATCACGCGCAAGTGTCGCTCGCTTTCGTACCGCCGTCGAATGGCAACGATCCGCGAGCGGCGCTGGCATTCGCGGCTTTCTGTCTCGCTTGCCGCGGCGGCATGCCGGCCGCATCGATCGAGGCCGCCTGAGATATCTGATGCCGCGCTGCTCTCGCGCGAAAGAGTTCACACCGGGAGGAACTTGCCATGCCGATCACGACAACAAGGCGCCAACTGCTCGCCGGATCCGCTGCTGCCCTTGCGCTGCCGGCCTTTGCCCGCGCGCAAGGCGCGATCAAGCCGCGTCTGACTGCGATCTCGCAATGGTCCGCAGGCAGCGATGGGGCCGCCATCACGGCGCTCGGCAAGAAGTTCGAAGAGAAAGGCGGGGTTTGGCAGCACTCGCCCGTCCCCGGCTTCACCACCGAGATGATGAACAAGCTGCGTGCCCAGATCATGGCCGGCGATCCACCGGCCTGCTCGCAGCTCAAAGGCCCCGAGATTGCGGCCTGGTCGAAGATTGCCCCAACCGTCGATCTCGATGCCGTCGTCGCTGCCGCCGGCTACGAAAAGGTTGTCGCGCCTGACCTTGCAAAATTGCACAAACCGGGAGGCAAGTGGATTGCACTGCCGTTGCAGATCTACAGCACCAACATGCTGTTTCTTTCCAAACGCGCGATGGACAAGGCCAAGGCTGACAAGGTCCCCGTCACATGGGCTGAGTTCAACGACCTCGCTGAGAAGATGAAAGCAGGCGGAGTCCCCTATCCCATCGCCAACGGTGGCACCCGCCCGGACGACGGCCAGAAATTCGAGGCCGCTTTGGCAGGCATCAGTCCCGCCGCATACCGCGCAGCCATCATGAATCTCGACAAGAAGGCCCTGGAGGGCCCCGAGATAAAGGATGCCTTCGTACAGGTGCGCAAGATTGCCGACTGGATGGACCCCAACGTCGGCGCCCAGCACTTTTCGACCAACCTGAAGCGCTTTGTCGAGGGCGACATGGGCATGATGATCATGGGCGGGTGGGCGCAGGGCGTCTTGCGCAACGCCGGCTTTAAGTTCGAGGACTTCATGATCGCTCCGGGCCCGAGCGACAACAGCAAGCCGGTCTTCCTGTTGAATGCCGATGCCTTCATATTCTGGCAGCGCAAGGAGGCAGATCTGCAGGCCGGCCAGACGCTGATGGCCCAGCTCGTGATGGATCCAGCGATCCAGACCATGTATTCGCAGATCACGGGATCGATCCCCGTGCGCACCGATGTCGATCTGTCGGGCGAGGGCTGGTCGGACGGTCAACGGCGGACCGCGGCAGCCCTGAAAGACGCGATCGCCAGCAATCAGGCCGTCCTCAGTCTTGCGCACAACATGGCGCAGGAAAACGGGATGACCGCAGCGATGATCGACGTGATCACGGAGTACGTGAAGAACAAGACGATCAAGCCTGAGCAAGCGGCCATACGCCTCGCCGAGGCCGTCGAGAGCTCACGTTGACGATCGCCGTCTCGACAACACCGGGCCGGCCGGCGGCCTCTGACTGGGTACGCCGGCTGCCCGAATATTTGACGATCTGGGTGCCGCTGCTGATGTCCGCCGCGCACCTCATTGCGTTTACGCTGTGGACGATCTGGATATCGTTCACACCGTCCACTCTGGTCCCGGTCTCGGGCTGGGTCGGTTTGCGCAACTATTCTGCGGTTGCAGCATCGCGGAACTGGCAGATTGCCTTGGACAATCTGCTGCTGTTTGGCAGCGCCTTCGTGTTGCTGAGCCTGGCGTCCGGCCTCATCCTTGCGATCCTGCTCGACCAGCGTATTCGCGGCGAGAACCTGCTGCGGTCGATCTTCCTCTATCCTCTGGCGGTGTCATTCGTGGTCACCGGCACGGTCTGGAGTTGGTTGCTCAATCCCGGCCTCGGGATCCAGAAGCTGGTTCGCGACCTAGGCTGGATCTCGTTCCGGTTCGACTGGCTGATCGACCGCGACATGGCCATCTGGACCATTGTCATCGCCGCGATCTGGCAATCTTCCGGTTTTGCCATGGCGCTGTTCCTGGCCGGCCTCCGCTCCGTCGACGCCGACCTGATCAAGGCCGCGCAAATCGACGGCGCCGGACCGATCCGAATGTACCGGCGCGTCATCCTGCCGACCCTTTGGCCGATCACCATCACCGTCATCGTCATCCAGCTGCAGTTCGCGATTTCGACCTTCGACCTCGTCCGCGCACTCACCAACGGCGGTCCCGGGATCGCCACCCAGCTGCCGGCCCTCGTCGTCTACGACCTCATGTTCCAGCGCAGCCTGCTCGGACGGGGAGCGGCGGCGGCAGTGCTCATGTTGCTCATTCTTCTTGCGGTCTTGCTGCCCTATGCAGCGTGGCGTTACGTCCAGCGGCGGCGGGCGATCCATGCGTGAGCGAACCTTCGCGCCAGGCCGGATCCTGATCTATCTCGTCGTCTCGCTGGTCGCTGCGGCGTGGCTCGCGCCATTGGGCGTCGTCGTGCAGAACTCGCTCCGTAGCAACGAGGAGATCGCGCAGGCCTCGATGATCGGCTGGCCGAAACAATGGGCATGGAGCAATTACGCCACCGCCTGGAGCGGTTTCTGCGTCGCCGAGACCTGCGCCGGCATCCGGCCGTACATGCTGAACTCCGCGCTGGTCACGATTCCCGCGACGATTTTCTCGACCCTGCTCGGTGCTGTCGCCGGTTACGCCATTTCGCTCTGGCGCTTTCGCGGCGATAGCTGGATCTACGGCATCGTGACTCTTGGCCTCTTCCTTCCCCAGCAGATGCGCCTGCTTCCCTGGACCATCGTGTTGCGCGATACGGGCCTGATGAACACACTCACGGGCCTGGTCGTGATCCACACGATCCAGGGACTCTCCTTTACCGTCTTGTTCTGCCGAAACTACTACACTGCGATCCCGCCGGATTTGATAAGAGCTGCGCGCATCGATGGCGCAGGGTTCTTTCGTATTTTCTGGCGCATCATCCTGCCGCTCTCGCCGCCTATTCTGGTCGTCACCGTGATCTGGCAGTTCACGCATATCTGGAACGAGTTTCTCTACGGCGTGACATTCACGACCGGTCAGCAGCAGCCGGTCACCGCCGCGCTGATCGCGCTATCCGCCGCGGTCGCCGACATTCCGCAGCATGGCGTGCAAAGCGCGGCGGTGATGATCGCCGCCTTGCCGACCCTGCTGATCTATCTGATCGGCGGCAAGTATTTCGTGCGCGGCCTCACCGCCGGCGCCGTGAAATGATCGGATCGTCATGGCAGCCCTAAGCATTCGCGCCCTGTCCAAGCGTTACGCCAATCTGGAGGTGCTGAAGGGCATCGATCTCGACATCGAGAGCGGTGAATTCACCGTGCTCGTCGGCCCATCCGGCTGCGGCAAGTCTACGCTGCTCAACATCATCGCCGGGCTCGACCTCCCGAGCTCAGGCACCGTGGAAATCGGCGGACGTGTCGTCAACGACATTCCGCCGAAGGACCGCGACATCGCCATGGTGTTCCAGTCCTACGCGCTCTATCCGTCGATGACGGTGCGCCAGAACATCACCTTCGGCATGGAATGCCGCCACGTAGCGAAGGCGGAGCAGGAAAAGGCGCTGGCGAATGTGGCAAGGCTGCTCCAGATCGAGCCGCTACTCGGCCGCAAGCCGTCGCAGCTCTCCGGCGGCCAGCGCCAGCGTGTGGCGATGGGCCGGGCGCTGGTGCGCGATCCCCTGCTCTTCCTGTTCGACGAGCCGCTCTCCAACCTCGACGCCAAGCTGCGTGTCGAGATGCGAATGGAAATCAAGCGTCTGCACCAGCGCATCGGCGCCACCATCGTCTATGTCACCCACGACCAGATCGAGGCGATGACGATGGCGACGCGCATCGCCGTGATGCATCGAGGCGTGGTGCAGCAGTTTGCCGATCCGGACACCGTGTATCGCTATCCCGCCAATCTGTTCGTGGCCCGTTTCATGGGTTCGCCGCCGATGAACACGATGCCGGCACGGCTGGAGGCTGACGCCAGCGGGCCGGTGGTCGTGATCGGCGCGGGACGGCCGGACGAGGTCCGCCTCCGCCTTGGCCAATATGATGCGGCGGCCCCCTTTGTCGGCCGAGACGTGGTGGTCGGGATCAGGCCGGAATGCATCGCCGAGGGCAGCCGCGTATTTTCCGCCGATCCGCCCGTCGTCGTCAACGCGCCGGTGGAGATGGTCGAGCCGACGGGAGCCGAAACGATCGTGCTGCTGCGGCTTGGCGGCGAGCCTGCGCTGGCGCGCATCACGCCGGATATCCGCCCCACACCGGGCGCCGCCGCCTCGTTCGCGCTCGACACCCGCCGCATCTGCCTGTTCGACCCCGAGACGGAGCGACTGATCGCATGACAAGAACGAGCTATGCCGGTCTTAGGGATCGCGTGGTGTTGATCACCGGTGGCGCCAGCGGCATCGGTGCCGCCTTCGTGCGGTCGTTCGCGGCGCAAGGGGCTCGTGTCGCGTTCCTGGATCTCGATGAGGCAGCCGGCCGGGCGCTGGTCGCGGATGTAAAGGCCGCGGCTGGGACCGTGCCCTTGTTCGTGCCGTGCGATCTGCTCGACATCGACGCCTTGCGCGACGCTATGGCGCAGGTTCAGGGATCGCTTGGCGATGCCGCGGTTCTCGTCAACAACGCCGCTAACGATCAACGCCAGGTACTGGCCGAGGTAACCTCGGCCGAGTTCGACTGGATGATCGGCGTCAACCTCAAGCACGTCTTCTTTGCAGCGCAAGCGGTGGTGCCGCAGATGCAGGCGCGCGGCGGCGGTTCGATCATCAACATGTCGTCGATTGCCTGGATGCGCGGCGCGCCGGGGCTGCCGGTCTACGCCGCGGCGAAGGCCGCGATTGTCGGCTTCACCAACTCCCTGGCCCGGTCGCTCGGGCCCGACCGCATCCGCGTTAATGCGATAGCGCCGGGGATGGTGATCACGGAGCGTCAGCGCCGGCTGTGGTACCCGGACGACCAGGCGATCGCCGAGCTGCGCACGCGTCAGGCCATTCCCGACGCGGTGACGCCTGAGGACATCGCCAACATGGCGCTGTTCCTCGCCTCCGACGACAGTCAGCGCATCACGCGCCAATGTTTTCAGGTCGACGCTGGTCTCGGCTAGAGCGTGTACTGACACACCCGAGCTCCCTCATAGAGGTCCGCTCCGTATCCGATAGCAGTCGGGTTGGCGTATCTCACCTTGGGTCCGAGTTGGGCCACAGGAAGACTAATGCAAGACAACATGATGGCTTGAGCGGAAATCTGGCCTATACTCGCTAGAGCCGCCGAGTTGGCGACGTCGCGGCGGCCCCGGAAGGCTTTGCGCGTCAGGGATATGGGCCCAGACGAGTGGTGGAAGGCATTGGGGATTACCGCAAAACAGATGGTGGCTCGCCGCCCGCTCGCAAGCGGCGCAGACGTTCTTTTGACATTCGCAGTGGCACTCGCCTATTTTCTCACCGCGCGGCTGAGCCTTGCGTTGCTGGACCCGGCCGATGGTGTTGCCCTATTCTGGCCAGCGGGGGGGGTGGCTTCGGGGATTTTGATCGCGCTTGGTCCTGCGGCACAGCTGCCTGTCGTGCTCGGAGTGGTCGCTGCAACGATTGCGGCTAACCTGCTAGGCGATCGCAACATCTGGAGTTCGTTGTTCTTTGCTGTCACGAACTCCGGTGAAGTCGTCATCATCGCGGGCCTGATCCACCGCTTTTGTGGATCTCCATTCGAGTTGAATGAACTGCGCAGCGTACTTGCGCTATTTGCCGCGACCGGTATTGCAGCGAGCCTTTCCGGCCTTGGTGGTACGGCAGTATTTGCGCTGTTTCACGGGTCGGCTGCGTCCCCGGCGGTGATCTGGCTTCACTGGGTTTCATCTGCCGCAACAGGGACGATTGCGGTGACGCCGCTCGCAATTGGCCTGGCGTCGCTAGCGCGCGCTCCCCCGCCGCGGGGGGAAGTTGCGGAGGGCGTTCTTGCGCTCGGCGTGGTGTCTCTCATATGCGCGCTGCTGGCTTTCTTGCGCAATGAGCCCTGGACTGCGGTGCTGGCGGTCAGCGCACTTTGTCCACTTCTGCTCTGGATCGCGGCTCGCCTTCGTTCAGCGTTCACGGCGATTGCCACGTTCTTATGCTCGACTACGGTCGTCTGGACGACAATCTTCACCATCGGCATTTTCGGGGACGCACGTCTGTCGATCGAAGATCGTGTGCTGACTGCTCAAGCTACCATTCTGGCGATCACATTAGGTGCTCTTGTTCTTGCTGCCCTGTTTAGCGAGCGGAGGCTTCACCATCACGCCATTCTGGAAAGGGAGTCCCGATTGCAGGGCGCTTTAGAAGCGGCAGAATTAGCCGATCGCGCCAAATCGAGCTTTCTTGCTGCGGCAAGCCATGACATGCGCCAGCCATTGCAGACCCTGAAGCTTCTGCAGGCAGCGCTTGAATCGCTCCATTCAAGCGGTGAAGCGCACAATCTTGTCGCTGACATTCGGAAATCGCTGGATACCATGACCAGCATCCTCTCCAGCCTGCTCGATGTGAACAA
This sequence comes from Bradyrhizobium sp. WSM1253, assembly GCF_000244935.1. NCBI lineage: Bacteria > Pseudomonadati > Pseudomonadota > Alphaproteobacteria > Hyphomicrobiales > Nitrobacteraceae > Bradyrhizobium > Bradyrhizobium sp. WSM1253. The sequence goes on along the minus strand of NZ_JH600073.1, from coordinate 8,252,605 downwards.
GCTGGAATCCGGAAAACTGCGTCCATCCGTGAGTGAGTTTTCTCTAGTTGAAATTTTCGAGCCGCTCGCTAGAGACTTCGCCGCGTCTGTGCAGGAAAGAGGACTCCGACTGCGCGTTGCACGTTCCGGGCTCATCGTCCGCAGCGACAGCCGAATGCTTGCGGAGATGATCCGCAACCTCTTATCAAATGCAGTCCGATACACTGACCGGGGACAAATTTTGCTTGGATGCCGACGAGTCGGTGACAAGGTTCGCATCGAAGTGTGGGACAGCGGAATCGGTATCACCGAAGATCAACTTCCGCACATATTCGATGAGTACTACCAGGGGACTGATGGCGCGGAACGGGGCGGATTTGGGCTGGGCCTCGCGATCGTAAGGCGGCTTGGAGAAATGCTGGATCACAAGGTCGAGGTGCGTTCTATCGCAGGGAGGGGCACACGGTTTTTCATCGAGGTTCCGCGCGCTCGATCCGGCGCCAATGCGCCAGAAGCGGCGTCGCTGGTGCCCCCTTGCAGTGGTGCCTTCCTGGGCAGCGTTCTCGCGATAGAGGACGAGGCGTCCCTGCGATCGGCGCTGCAGAGATCGTTGAAGGCAAGAGGGATTGACGCCACCGTTATCGCAACGGCGAGCGAAGCCTTGACCCTGATCAAAGAGCAGGGTCTGCGCCCGGATGTACTGCTGTGTGACTACAACCTTCGTGGCTCATCGGATGGCATCGAGACCATTAAGAGCCTGCGTGTCGCCCTTGGCTTGAACCTACCGGCCGTCGTGATGACGGGCGACATCAGGTCGCAAACGATGAAATTGATCTCCGCGCAAGGTCTCACTGTCCTGATCAAGCCCTTCTCGGCCGACGAACTGCTGGACGCTCTGAGAGGCCAGGAGAAGCTATTAACCACTGCGAGGACATCATCCCATTCAGTTGCTGGGCTACCGCAGCGCCATTGATATTAAGAATTTGGATATCCGCGATGTCCGTTCAGGGGCACGAGTCCTCGACCGGCTGCGCGAGGCAGGTCAGCCCTGGCGCCACAAGGAGACACCGACCTCAATTCTAATGTGGCTTCAAGCTCGGATTAACGCCTCTTTGCCAAATCGGATAGCGAGGGTTTGAATGCTGGAATGGCTGGATCCAAGCGGACTAGGGCCGCTTGTGAGTACACGTCCTAGCTAGCCCGCCTGCCCTTTCGCATCGTCGCCAGCACGATGTCGGCGGCGAGCACGCTCGGCGATTTGTTGCCGGTCGACATGATCGTATCGAGCTGGGCGAACGCTTCCACCTGCTGCCGGCGCAGTGGTGAATCGGTCAGAAGCTCCGAGAGCGCGGGCGCCAGCTTCTCCGGCGTGCAGTCTTCCTGCAGGAACTCCGGGATGACATCCTTGCCGATCACGAGATTGGCGAGGATCACCGAAGAGACGCGGATCGCGCGGCGCAGGATGAAGGCTTCGATCGCACCGACGCGATAGGCCGTCACCATCGGGATGCCCGATAGCGCGAGCTCCAGCGTCACCGTGCCGGATTTTGCCAGGGCCGCGCGCGCGATGCGGAAGGCGGCGCGCTTCTCGTTCTCGCCGACCACGATCTGAGGCTTGACCGGCCAGTTCGCGATGCCTTCGCGAATACTGGCTTCGAGATGCGGCATGGTCGGCAGCATCAGTTCGAACGCGCGGCCGTCCGTCTGCAATCGGCCGAGCGTCGCGCCGAACACGTCGAGATGGTGCCTGATCTCGCTGCGGCGGCTGCCGGGCAATACCAGCAACACCGGCGGCTCGCCGCCGCGACGCGCCTGCTCGTCGGCGTTCGGCCGCAACGAGGGCAATTGCTCGATCAGGGGATGGCCGACATAGCTGCATGGCGGACCGCCGAGCTTGCGATATTCCTCCGGCTCGAACGGCAACAGGCCGAGCACATGGTCGACATAGCCGAGCATGGTCCGCGCCCGCCCCGGCCGCCAGGCCCAGAGCTGCGGCGAGACGTAGTCGACGATCGGGATCGCCGGATTGCGCGCCCGCACGCGGCGGGCGACACGGTGGGTGAAGTCGGGGCTGTCGATGATGACGAGCGCGTCCGGCGCGGCTTCGGTCACGGCCTCCGCGGTCTCGCGGATCAGCCGCAGGATCTTCGGCAGTTGCTGCACGACCGCGGCGAAGCCCACGATCGAGAGCTGCTCGATCGGAAACAGCGTCTCCAGCCCCTGGCGCGCCATGGTGTGGCCGCCGACGCCCACGAACTGCACGCCGTCGCCGAGGCGCTGGCGCAGCACCTTCATCAAGGCGCTGCCGAGCCGGTCGCCGGATTCCTCCGTGGCGATCAGGAAGATCTTGCGCTTGGGATCGCGGCCTTGCATCACGCCGGCAGGCCGATGACGAAGAGATATTTGGCGTCGGCGAGCGCGATCATTGCCTGCGGCTCGGCGGCGATGGTGTTGCCCGCGACGACGGCAATGCCTGCGAGCCCTGCGGCGGCGACACCCTCGAGAGTGCGCGGGCCGATCGTCGGCAGGTCGAAGCGCAGATCCTGCCCGCTCTTTGGGACCTTCACCAGCACGCCCCGCCCGGTGGCGGCGCGGATGCGGCCCTCTTCGCGCAGCCGTGCCACCCGCGCGAGCAGCGCATCGGTGCCCTCGATGTCCTCGACCGCCACCACATGGCCGTCGATCACGACCGCAGCCTGGCCGATGTCGAACGGACCGAGCGCGGTCAGCACCGCGCGTCCGCGCTCGATGTCGGTCTTGCCGGTGTCGCTCGGCCAGGCGCGGCTGATGCAGCCCTCGGGCATCAAGAGCTCGGGCGCGACATCCTTGATGCCGACCATGCGAAAGCCGCCCTGCTCGAGAATGCGTCCGACGCCGGACAACAAATGATCGTCGCCGCCGCGGAAGGCGCGGATGACATTGCCGAGCAGCCGGAGCGTCGTGAAGTCGACCCGGACCTCGGAGAGCGAAGGCCGTACCAGCGTGCCGATGAAGATCAGGTCGCGGCAGCCCTCCTCGCGAAACAGCCGCATGGCACGGCCGAGCTGGCCGACCGAGATCCAGCGATGGCGGAAGTTTTCCACCCGTGCCGGATCACAGGCGCCCCGAAGGGGAAACAACACCGGCGTGATGCCGCGGGCGGCGAGCGATTCGGCAACCGCGAACGGCATCGCGCCGCCGCCAGCGACCACGCCGACCGGCGATGAAATCTCCGAAGCCGCCGATGTCATGCCCGGGGCCATCCCATCATCACTTCGCGATGGCGGGAAGACAGAGCGGGCGCTTGCCCTTGCCGATGAAGTCGAGGATTTCGGCGATCGCCGGATCTTCACCGGCGAGCGGCCGCGCCGCCTCCAGGCGTTCGGCAAAGGTCGCGGGACCATGGAAAAGTTTCTGGTAGAACGCGCGTACGGTCGCAAGCCGCTGCTTGGTGAACTTGCGCCGCTTCATGCCGATCAGGTTGAGGCTCTCAAGCACCGCATATTGGCCGTTGACCAGCCCGTACGGGATGACGTCGTCGCGCACGCCGCAGACACCGCCAACCATCACATAGGGGCCGATGCGGGTGAACTGATGCACTGCGGACAGGCCGCCGATATAGACGGCGTCACCGATCTCGCAATGGCCGCCGAGCGTCGCCGAGGTTGCGAAGATCACGTTGTTGCCGACCATGCAGTCATGCCCGACATGACTGTTGTTCATGAAATAGCAGTCGTTGCCGACGCGCGTCAGGCCACCGCCCTTGATGGTGCCGACATTCATGGTCGCGCCTTCGCGGATGGTGCAGCCCGAGCCGACCTCAAGCTTCGTAGGCTCGCCCTTGTAGCTGAGATCCTGGGGCGCCCCGCCCAGCACCGCGAACGGCGAGATCACGCAGCCATCTCCGATCGAGGTGTGGCCGATGACGGTGACCTGTCCGATCAGCTTGCAGTTACTGCCGATCACGACATGCGCACCGATGATGCAATAGGGTCCGATCTCGGTGCCCTCGCCGATCACGGCGCCGTCCGCGATCCGTGCGGTGGGATCAATCTTACTCATCAAGCAATCTGACTCATCAAGAAGGTCTGATTAGGTGTTGAAGTCGCTCGGTTTTCCGCTGGTTAGCGCGACTATGCCCGATCTGTCCAGTGACGTATGATCTCTCCGTGTTTCAGGTGCCGGATGAGGCAGCCTTCCCGGTTCGTCAACAAGTTCACGCGGAGCTTCAGGTATCGTGGTCAGGGCCCTGGCACTTCTATTCGCACAGCTCGCGGCCGCGCCGATCGTATCCGAGACGATCGAGACCGCCGAACACCGCCTCGTCGATCTCAAGACATACGAATGCCGCGACATTACCCGCAGCACAGTGCTTCAGCGGGTCTGTTACGACCGTGCGCAGCAGGCCCTCATCGTGGCTGTGGATGGCGTTTATGACGGCTATTGCGGCGTGCCGGTCGACACGGTCGAGCGCCTGCTGGGCGCACCGTCCATGGGAAAGTTCTTCAACCAGAACATCAAGCGCGAGGTCAGCGGCGGCCGGTACGCTTGTCCTGCACGCGAGCGTATCCAGAGAAGTTGATCCCGCTCAGTCGGTCAGCATGGCGCCGACGTCGGCCTCCGCAACCACCTGGCCATTGACCTTGGCGTCGCCGTGAAACCACCACATGGCTTTGCGGCGGCCGATCGAGCGCATGTGATATTCGATGGTATCGCCGGGCAGCACCGGCTTGCGGAACTTGCACTTGTCGATGGTCAGGAAATAGACCGCGCGCGGCTTGTCGGTGCCCTCGACCGATTTGATGCCGATCACACCGGCAGTCTGCGCCATCGCTTCGATCATCATGACGCCGGGGTAGACCGGGCGATCGGGAAAATGGCCCTGGAACGGCGGTTCGTTGAAGGTGACGTTCTTGATGCCGATGCCGCTGTAATCGGTGCGGATGTTGATCACGCGATCGATCAGCAGCATCGGAAAACGGTGCGGGAGCGTTTGCAGGATCATGTTGATGTCCACAAGCTCGAACCTGACCGGTGCTTCGTCCGTCACTCCCGTTCCTCCTGCTTCGGATCGGCCTTGCTGTCGCGCGCCAGGCGCTCGACCGCCAAAATTTCCTTGAACCACTGCCGGGTCGGCTTGGCAAAAAACCCGCCCCAGCGTCCGTTGGGAGGAACGTCGTCCTTGACGCCGCTCATGGCAGTCACCTGAGCTCCATCCCCGATCTTGACGTGATTGTTGATGCCCACCTTCGCTCCCAGCGCCACGTTGTCGCCGAGGGTGAGGCTGCCGGCAAGGCCGATCTGGGCTGCCAGCAGGCAGTGCCGGCCAATGGTCACATTGTGGCCGATCTGGACCTGATTGTCGATTTTGGTCCCCTCGCCGATCACGGTGTCGCGCAAGGACCCGCGATCAATGGTGGTGCCGGCGCCGACCTCCACGTTGTTCTGAATCAGCACGCGGCCGGTCTGGGGCACTTTCAGGTGGCCCTCGGGGCCGAAGAAGATGAAGCCGTAGCCGTCCTGGCCGATGGAGCAGCCGGGATGGATCAGCACATCGTTGCCGATCAGCGCGCACTGGATGGCGGTGCGTGCGCCGACATTGCAGTCCCGGCCGATCTTGACGCCCGGGCCGATCACGGCCCCCACACCGATCACCGTGCCACTGCCGATCTCCACGTCAGGACCGATCACGGCCAGGGGATCGACGATCACGCCGTCCTCAAGCCTGGCGGTGGGGTCGATGATGGCCGACGTCGCGATGCCGTCGTTGCCGGTCCAGGATTGCGGCCGGAGCGCGTCGCCGTGCCACTCCCGCGCGATCCTGACGAAGGCGCGGAACGGCTGTGGCGCCCGCAGCACGGCGACGTGCGCGGGCACCCGGGCCTCGAAGCGTGGGCTCACCAGGCAAGCACCGGCCTTGGTCGCCTTGAGCTCATCGGCATATTTGAGATTGTCGAAGAACGTCAGGTGCATCGGGCCGGCTTCGTCGAGCGAAGCAAGACCCCTGATGATTTGGCCGCCCCTGGCGGGATCGACCAGCTCCGCCTTGGTCAGCGTGGCTATGTCGGCCAGCGCTGAGGCGGGCGGCTGTGTGAAGAAGGTCGGCTGCGCCATTCCACCCCGTCGCGGTCCGGCTTCGGCATGAAGCGGCCAAGCCGCATCATGCCTCATCTCCTGGATTGGCACGATCCCTTTCGGAAACGGGATCCCGTGGTCCGGATCGTGCCGTGCTGTTCGAATTAGAAAGAGGTGCCGCCGCCGAACCGGAACTCCTGCGTACGGTCGTACTTGCCCTTGGTCAGCGGCACGGCGTAGTCGAAGCGCAGCGGACCGAACGGCGAGGCCCAGATCAAGCCGACGCCGACCGACGACCGGACCGCATTGCCGTTGTCATACACCAGGCCGGTGCAGGTTCCAGCCGAAGCTGGATTGACGGTCGACGGCGTGCAGCTCGAGTTCTTGGTCGTGGTCATTTCGTTGGTCACCGACCATGTCGTCGGGCCCTGATAGTCGAACAGCCCGCCAGCGTCGGCGTAGACGGCGCCCTTCAGACCCACTTCCTTGGGCAGGAACCAGAACGGCATCTGCAATTCGAGCGAAGCACCCCAATATTTGGTGCCGCCAAGCGCGTCCTGCGTACCGAAGGGGTTCAAATCGCGCGGTCCGATGCCGTTCGGGGCAAAGCCGCGGACGAGGTTCGGGCCCATCTGGAAGTGATCGAGCATGCGCAGATCGCTGCCCATCTTGTTCAGCATGCCGCCCTGGATGCGAGCGAGGCCGACGATATCGGACACCAGCGGAGTGTAGTACTTCGCGTCCACCACAGTCTTCAGGTAGGAGACGTCGCCGCCGACACCGGCGAAGTCCTGCCGGAAATCGACCAGCAGACCGTCGGTGGGGTTCTTGTTGTTGTCGAGCGTGTTGTAGGACAGCGAATAGCCGAGCGCCGAGGTCAGGGTCTTGCCGTTGGCAAGTTCCTTGCGCACCGGCAGCGAGGCTTCACCGTCGCTGTAGCAGCCGAGGCCGTTGGTGGAGCTCAGGTCGATGCCATTTGCATTGGCGAAGGCCGGGCTCGGATTGAAAGCCGCCGAACCCACATTGTTGTTACAGTTCGCCAGGTAGGACGGCAGCGTGATTTCCTGCCGGTAGATCGAGTAGCGCACCTGCAGCGACAGATCTTCACGCAGCGAGAAACCGAGGCGCGGCGAGAAGCCGAGCGTCTTGGTGCCGTACGAGATGTAGCTGTTGGACTTCTGCTCGCGCTGATAGAGGTCGAGACCCAGCGCGACCCGGTAGTCGAGCAAATAGGGCTCGACGAACGACAGCGAGTAGCCGCGGGCATACTGGCCGTAGGTCACCGCCGCCTTGGCGAACAGGCCGCGGCCGAGTAAATTGCGTTCGGACACCGAGACTTCGGCCAGCGCGCCGTCGGTGGTGGAGTAACCACCCGAGACCGAGAAGTCGCCGGTCGATTTCTCTTCCATGTCCACGAGCAGGATCACGCGGTCGCTCGACGAGCCGGGCTCCGTCGTGATCTTCACGCTCTTGAAATAGTCGAGGTTCTTCAAGCGGCGCTCGGCACGGTCGACCAGCGCGCGGTTGTAGGCATCGCCCTCGGAGACGTCGAACTCGCGACGAATCACGTAGTCGCGCGTGCGGGTGTTGCCGCGCAAGTTGATGCGCTCGATATAGGTGCGCGGGCCCTCGTCGATGTTGAACACGACCGACACGGTGTGCGCCTCGAAGTTGCGGTCGCCGCCGGGACGGACCACGGCGAAGGCATAACCGCGCCGCGAGGCTTCGATCTGCATCTCCTCGACCGATTTCTCGACCGATTCGACGTTGTAGAGGGAGCCGACATTGACGCGCGAATAGTTGCGCATCGAGGTGGGATCGAAGTTCGGAATGCTGGAGCGGAAGTCGATCGAGCCGACCCGGTATTGGGAGCCTTCCTCGATCTTGAAGGTAACGTTGAAGCCCTTCTTCTCCGGATCGTATTCGGTGAGCGCGGCCACGACCTGGACGTCGGCGAAACCGTTCTTGAGATAGAAGCGGCGGATCAGGTCGCGGTCGGCCTCGACCCGATCGGGATCGTAGATGTCGCTGCTGGCGAGGAAGCTCAGCAGGTTCGATTCGTGCGTCTTGATGACGTCGCGCAGGCGGTACGACGAGTACGCGTTGTTGCCGACGAACTCGATCGACTTGACGCCGGTCTTGGCGCCCTCCTCGACCGTGAAGACGAGATCGACGCGGTTGTTCGGCTGCTCGATGACTTCAGGCGTGACGCGGACGTCGTAGCGGCCGGAACGGCGATAGATTTCGGCGATTCGCAGCGTGTCGGACTGCACCATGGCGCGGGAGAAGGTGCCGCGCGCCTTGGACTGGACTTCACCAGTGAGCTGCTCGTCCTTGATCTTCTTGTTGCCCTCGAAGGCAATGCGGCCGATCACCGGGTTTTCCACCACGGAGACGACGATCTGGCCACCGGCACCGCGGTTGATCCTGACGTCCTGGAACAGGCCGGTCTCGATCAACGCCTTGAGGCCGTCGTCGATAGCGCCTTGATCGAGGCGACCGCCGGGACCCGGCTTGAAATAGGAGCGGATCGTCTCCACCTCGACCCTGCGATTTCCTTCAACGGAAATCGACTGCACGGTCTGAGCAAGCGCAGACGAAGACACAAAGGCAGCCCCAACCGGGGCAAGCACCGGCGCGCCGAACATGATCAGGGTTGCGAGCAAGCCCCCCCGGAGTCGCAGTCCAAACTTCATTGCGCAACGCGCCCTTATCATTCCGTACCAGACCCAACCCCGGTCTGGAGATTCCCCAAGTTCAAGCCGCTTGTAGACAATTTCACCGACGCCGCAAACGGTCGAGCGCGCCGTAATTTCATTTTCATTCCAAGACGTTGCCCAAGAGCAACGCCCGACAACGCCACAAAAAAGCCCCTATCAGGATGAGGCCATCCGGAGGATGTCGTTATAGGTCGCAAACACCATCAACATCAGCACCAAGCCGAGCCCGATTCGGAACCCCATCTCCTGAGTCCGCTCGGACAGGGGCCGACCACGGGCGACCTCCGCCGCATAGAACATAAGGTGACCGCCATCGAGCAGCGGGATCGGGAACAGATTCAACAGACCGATCGACACCGACAGCACCGCGCAGAGGTTGATCACGAACTGGAACCCGGCGCTGGCCGCCTGCCCCGACATCTTGGCAATGCCGAGCACGCCGCTGACCTCGTTCGGATTGCCGTTCCCCACGAACAACGAGCCCAGGAACTTGAAGGTGCTGGTGATGATGAACCAGACCTGTTCAACCCCGATCTTGAGCGCTTCGCCGACGCCGACCGGCGAAGTCGAGACCTCTCCGGCCTGAGACTTGTGCTCGATGCCGAGCACGCCGAGACGGTGGCTGTTGCCGAAGGGATCCTTGCGCTCGAGCAGCGCCGGCGTCGCGGTCAGCGACACGATGGTGCCGTCCCTCTTGACCTGGAAGGCAAGCGGCGAACCGGCATTCATCGCAACCATGCGCTGCATATCGGCAAAGCTTTCGATCGGCTTGCCATCGATCTGGACGACGACGTCGCCGATCTTGAAGCCGGCTGCCGCCGCAGCACCGTCGGCGACGACACCGTCGACGCGCGCGATCGTGCTCGGCTTGCCGTAATACAGCGCCATGCCGGCGAAGATCAGCGCGCCCAGGATGAAATTGGCGATCGGCCCGGCGGCAACGATGGCGGCGCGCGGGCCGACCTTCTTATGATGGAAGCTGCCGGCGCGCTCCTCGGCCGTCATGGCCGCAAGCTTCTCGGACGACGGCGTCGAAGCCTCGCTCTCGTCGCCGAAGAACTTGACGTAGCCGCCGAGCGGGATCGCCGAGATCTTCCACCGGGTGCCATGACGGTCGTTGAAGCCGACCAGCTCAGGTCCGAAACCGAGCGAAAAAGTTAACACGCGAACGCCTGCCCAGCGCGCGACCAGGAAATGGCCGAGCTCATGGAAGAACACGACGATAGTCAGGACGAACAGGAAGGGAACCGTGTAGCCGAGGAGCCCATGGCTCAACGTATTGAAACTATGGACGAAAAAGTCAATCATCGAATTCCCTCATCCAGCGCCGCAAGGCCCTGGCCCCGAACCATCTAGGATGCCTTTAAGGCAATTTGAGGCAATAGGGCGGCAGCCCTATTTCGCGCAACATGGTCAACAGCGATTGCATCGTCCGCTGACGTCAGCGGGGCCTGGTTCCCGCCACGAACCCAGTCGTCCAGCGTCGCCTCAACCAGCCGGGCAATCGCGCCGAACCGGATCTTGCCCGCGATGAAGGCCGCGACCGCGACCTCGTTGGCGGCGTTGTAGACGGTGGTCGCCCCCTTCCCGGTCCGGAGCGAATCGAAGGCCAGGCGCAGGCCGGGGAAGCGCTCGAAATCCGGCGCCTCGAAGGTCAATTGGCCGATCTTGGCCAGATCGAGCTTGGCGGCGGGACCCTTGATGCGGTCGGGCCAGCCGAGGCAATGCGCGATCGGCGTGCGCATGTCGGGTGCGCCGAGCTGGGCCACGACCGAGCGATCGGAGAACTCGACCATGCCGTGAATGATCGACTGCGGGTGCACGAGGACGTCGATCTCGTCGGGCGAGAGCGCGAACAGATAGGAAGCCTCGATCACCTCGAGCCCCTTGTTCATCATCGAGGCGGAATCGATCGTGATCTTCTGGCCCATGCTCCAGTTCGGATGCTTCAGGGCTTGCTCGAGTGTCGCCTGCTCGATGTCGGCAGGCTTCCAGGTCCGGAACGGGCCGCCGGAGGCCGTGATGATGACACGGACGAGCTCGTCGCGATTGCCCGAGGCGAGCGCCTGGAACAGCGCATTGTGCTCGGAATCCGCAGGCAGGATGCAGGCGCCCGCTTTCGCCGCGCGCTGCATGAAGAAATCGCCGGCGCAGACGAGACATTCCTTGTTCGCAAGCGCGACATGCGCGCCGCGGTCGACCGCCGCCAGTGCCGGCTTCAGCCCGGCCGCGCCACTCACGGCGGCCATCACCCAATCGGCCGGACGCGCGCCGGCCTCGATCACTGCGCTTTCACCGGCGCCGCATTCGGTGCCGGTGCCCGCGAGCGCGGCCTTGAGCTCGGCAAATTTTGAGGTGTCGGCGATCGCGACGAAGCGCGCCGAAAACTCCTTGGCGAGCTTTGCCAGCGCTTCGACATTGCTGTTCGCCGTCAGCGCCTCGACACGGTAGCGCTCGGGAGAGGCGCGCAGCAGATTCATCGTGCTGTCGCCGATCGAGCCGGTGGCGCCGAGAACCGTGACGCTGCGGACGGTCGATGCCGCAGCCTTGTTGTTACGCAATGGAACCGCGCTCATATGTTCACCAAACCATAAGACCGCTTCCGGCGCTATGCACACCATGGCGAAGGAAGCCGATAATCCATGCCACCAGGATGGCAGCGACAAAACCGTCCAGACGGTCCAATAGGCCGCCGTGGCCGGGAATTAAGTGACTGGAATCCTTGACATCGAAGCGCCGCTTGACCGCGGATTCGAACAGATCGCCGCAGGCCGACACGACCGACAGAGCCGCGGCGACGAGCAGCAATGGAGCCATCTTTCCGATCCCGCAAGCGGCAAAGCCGGCCGCGACCAAAAGGCTTGCGGCAAAGCCGCCGAGCGCCCCTGCCCAGGTCTTCTTCGGGCTGACGCGCGGCCACAGCTTCGGTCCGCCAATGCCGCGGCCGGCGAAATAGCCGCCGATATCGGTCGCCCACACCACGAGCAGCACGAACATCAGCGCGGCGAAGCCGTTCACGAGATCCTTCCGCAGCAGGATCGAGGCCAGTAGCGCCGCCGACGCATAGGCGAATCCGGAGGCCGCCCAGACGAACTTGCCCCGCGCGATCACCGTCACGATCGCCCCGCCAATCAAGCCGGTGATGATTGCGGTCTTCAGCGCGCCGAAGGCAACGCACAAGCCCATCGTGGCGATGACGATCGTTCCCGCCCCGGTCAGCGCGGTCGAGCCTGCGCCCACCACCATCAGCCATTCCGCGAACAGTCCGATCGACACCAGGGTGACGAGAAGCGCCCACAGCCAGCCGCCGGCATAAGCGAGCGCAATGGCGAGCGGCGCCAGCACCAGCGCTGCGAGGATTCGCATCACGAGATTGCTCGGGGCAGGCTGAGAGCCGGCCGGTGCGGAGTCGGGTTCGCTCACGAGGCGGTTTTCGCGACCAGGCCGCCGAAACGGCGCTCGCGCCTGGCGAATTCGGCGATTGCGCCTTCCAGCGCCGCCTTGTCGAAATCGGGCCAGTGAATCGGCACGAAGACGAGCTCGCTATAGGCGGCCTGCCACATCAGGAAATTCGACAGCCGCTGCTCGCCACTGGTGCGGATGATGAGATCGGGGTCGGGAATGTCGGGCGCGTCGAGATGCGCCCCCAATGTCTCGGCATCGATCGTGTCGGGATTGCGCCGGCCCTCGGCGACTTCGCGCGCGAGCTTCTGCGCCGCCTTCGCGATCTCGTGCCGCGAGCCGTAATTGAAGGCGACGACGAGCGTGAGGCGCGTGTTATCGCGCGTCAGCTCCTCCGCCTCGTTGAGAAGCGCGCAGATGTCGCCCTCCAGCCCGTCCCGCTCGCCGATGATACGTACCCTGACGCCGTCGCGATGCAGGCTCGCCAGATCATTGCGGATGAAGCGGCGCAACAGGCCGAACAGATCGCCGATCTCGCTCGCCGGGCGCGACCAGTTTTCCGAGCTGAAGGAGAAGATGGTGAGATAGCGGATGCCAAGCTCATGCGACGCGCGAACCACGCGGCGCAGGGCCTCCACGCCGCGGCGATGGCCTTCCGCCCGTGGCAAGCCGCGCGCGGCCGCCCAACGTCCGTTGCCATCCATGATGATGGCGACATGCGCAGGCGCATCGGACCGATCGGGTCCTTCCGTTGCGGGCGCGGCGGCGTTGGACATGAGGCTGCCTTAAAGCATGATCCGGAAGAGTGCGACGCGGTTTTCCGAAAAGATCATGCGCGAACAATAACCTAAAGCGCGATCCATCGCGTTTAGACGGTGAGGATTTCTTTTTCCTTGGCGGCCAGCAACTGGTCGATCTCGGAGATCGTGCCGTCGGTCGCCTTCTGCACCTCGTCGGCGTGACGCTTCTGATCGTCCTCGGACATCTCGTGATTCTTCTCGAGCTTCTTGAGAACGTCGAGACCGTCGCGGCGGACATGGCGCGCGGCGACTTTGGCGGCTTCCGCATATTTGTGCGCGACCTTGACGAGCTCCTTGCGACGCTCCTCGTTGAGCTCGGGGATGCGCAGGCGCAGCACCTGGCCTTCGGTCGCCGGCGACAGGCCGAGATTGGAATCGACGATCGCCTTTTCCACCGCCTTGACCATCGACTTGTCCCAGACCTGCACTGAGATCAGGCGCGGCTCCGGCACGCTGACGGTGGCGAGCTGGTTCAGCGGCATGTGGCTGCCATAGGCGTCGACCTGCACCGGATCGAGCATCGAGGCGGAGGCGCGACCGGTGCGCAGGCCGCCAAGTTCGTGCTTGAGCGACTGGATCGCCCCCTGCATGCGGCGCTTCACTTCGTTGAGATCGAAATTATCCGTGGCCATCACGTTTCTCCTTCAAAATCCCGGCGACCTCTCCGCACCCCTTCTCTTAGGGTGCAACGACAAGCCGTCAGCCGGCGACAATGGTTCCGTGGCCGCCGCCACGCAGTACAGCGCCGATCGAACCCGGCTCCGCAATCGAGAACACGATGATAGGCAGCGACGTCTCGCGGGCAAGTGCGAAGGCGGTCGCATCCATCACCTTGTAGCCACCCTCGATCGCCTGCGAATGCGTCAGACGGTCGAATCGCGTCGCCGTCGGGTCCTTCTTCGGGTCGGCCGAGTAGACGCCGTCGACATTGGTCGCCTTCAGCACCGCCTGGGCGCCGATCTCGGCCGCACGCAGCACCGCGGTCGTGTCGGTGGTGAAGAACGGATTACCGGTTCCGCCACCCAGCAACACGATCCGGCCCTCGGCGAGGTATTTGTGTGCCGCGGTGCGGGTGAACAGTTCGGAAATCTCGGGCATGACGAAGGCCGACAGCGTGCGCGCAGGCGTGCCCTTGCGCTCGATCGTGGCCTCCAGCGCGAGGCAGTTCATCATCGTCGCGAGCATGCCCATGGTGTCGCCGGTCGGGCGCGACACGCCGCGCGAGGAGACCTCGACGCCGCGAAAGAGATTGCCGCCGCCGATCACGACGGCGACTTCGGTACCGAGATGGCGGGCTGCGATCAGATCGTCGGCGACCCGGTCAATGGTCGGCTGATCGATGCCAAAACCCTGCGATCCGGCGAGATATTCGCCGGACAGCTTGATCACGACGCGACGATAGACCGGATCAGTCATGAGCACTTTCCTTGTCCGGCCGCCGCTTCCGGCGGCACGCCGGGAGGAACGTTCCGGCGCTTACTTCTTGCCGCTGGCCGCCGCGACCTCGGCCGCGAAGTCGCTTTCCTGCTTCTCGATTCCCTCACCGAGAGCATAGCGCACAAAGCCCGCGATCTTCACCGCGCCGCCGACCTTGCCTTCGGCTTCCTTCACCGCCTGCGCCACCGACTTGCCGGTGTCGTGGATGAAGGCCTGCTCGAGCAGGCAGACTTCCTTGTAGTAGGTCTTCAGGCCGGACTCGACGATCTTCTCGATCACGTTCTCGGGCTTGCCCTGCTGGCGATATTTGTCGGCGAGCACGTCCTTCTCGCGCTTGACGACCGCCGGATCAAGACCGGACGGATCGAGCGCCAGCGGGTTGGCGGCCGCGACATGCATCGCGATCTGGCGGCCAAGCGTTGCGAGCTCGTCGGCCTTGCCCGGCGATTCCAGCGCCACGATCACGCCCATCTTGCCGGCGCCCTCGACGACCGCGCCGTGGACGTAGCTCGACACCACGCCCTGGCTGACTTCGAGCGAAGCGGCACGCCGCAGCGTCATGTTCTCGCCGATGGTGGCGATCGCGTCATTGATCGCGGTTTCGATCGTGACGTCGCCGACCTTGGCGGCCTTGATCTTGTCGACATCGGCGCCGACGTTGAACGCGACCTGGGCGATCATCTTGACGAGGCCCTGAAACTGGCCGTTGCGCGCGACGAAATCGGTCTCGGAATTGACCTCGACCACGACGCCCTTGTTGCCCTTGGTGAGCGCGCCGATCAGACCCTCGGCGGCGACGCGGCCCGACTTCTTGGCGGCCTTCGACAGGCCTTTCTTGCGCAGCCAATCCTGCGCCGCTTCCATGTTGCCGTCGTTTTCGGTCAGCGCGGCCTTGCAGTCCATCATGCCTGCGCCGGTCGACTCGCGCAGGTCCTTGACCATCGCAGCTGTGATCGTTGCCATCGTTCAAAATCCTTTTTGCCTGCCGGTTTGCCGCGGCGCGGCCAGATCGCCTCGCCGCGGTCCATCTCAGGAATTCGCGTCAACTGAAATGGTGGCCGGAACTTGTCCGGCCAACCCATCGCTCTTTTTGACTATTCCGCTTCCGCGGTCAGGGCCTTGGCCTTGGCCACCCAGGCGTCCGCGCGGCTCGGCAAGCCGACTTCTTCGCCGATCTTGTGCGCGGTGTCGTGATCGAGCTCGGCCAGCTGCCAGAAGTGGAAGATGCCGAGGTCGTTGAACTTCTTCTCGATCGCGCCCGACACGCCCGGGAGCTTCTTGAGATCGTCGGAGGTGCCACGCGGGCCGGCGAGGCCCTGGAAGCCGCTCGTGGCGGGCAGCTCTTCTGCGACCGGCCGAACCGAAGCACCGACGTCGATGCCGGAATCGCCCTGGGCGCGCGAAATACCGTCAATCGCAGCGCGTGCGATCAGATCGCAATAGAGCGCGATCGCGCGGCCGGCGTCGTCATTTCCCGGCACCACATAGGTGATGCCCTTCGGATCCGAATTGGTGTCGACGATCGCCGCGACCGGGATGTTGAGCCGCTGGGCTTCCTGGATCGCGATGTCTTCCTTGTTGGTGTCGATCACGAAGATCAGGTCGGGCAGACCGCCCATGTCCTTGATGCCGCCGAGCGAGCGATCGAGCTTGTCGCGCTCGCGCTGAAGCGTCAGGCGCTCCTTCTTGGTGTAGGAGGAGGCATCGCCGCCGGCGAGGACGTCGTCGAGATGACGCAGGCGCTTGATCGAGCCCGAGATCGTCTTCCAGTTGGTCAGCGTGCCGCCGAGCCAGCGCGAATTGACGAAATACTGAGCGCAGCGCTTGGCCGCGTCGGCAACGCCGTCCTGCGCCTGGCGCTTGGTGCCGACGAACAGAATGCGGCCGCCCTTGGCGACGGTGTCGCTGACCGCCTG
This sequence comes from Bradyrhizobium sp. WSM1253, assembly GCF_000244935.1. Classification (NCBI taxonomy): domain Bacteria; kingdom Pseudomonadati; phylum Pseudomonadota; class Alphaproteobacteria; order Hyphomicrobiales; family Nitrobacteraceae; genus Bradyrhizobium; species Bradyrhizobium sp. WSM1253. The sequence goes on along the minus strand of NZ_JH600073.1, from coordinate 8,236,297 downwards.
CAAGGCGTTATGCAGCAACGGCACGGTCTGCGCGAGGTCGACGATGTGGATGTTGTTGCGAGCGCCGAAAATGAACGGCGCCATTTTCGGATTCCAGCGGTGAGACTGGTGACCAAAGTGCACGCCGGCTTCGAGGAGCTGACGCATAGTGAAATCGGGTAGTGCCATCGTTCTAATTCTCCGGTTGGTTCCTCCGGAAGCGTGTGAGCAGAACGGAGCGTTGTCGCCCCGGCTGCCACCGGACGGCCTTGTGAGCCATGCTTCCGTGTGAGATGGCGCGGTGTATAGCGCGATTTCGACCAGAAGCAAGGAAATAAGGGCCTTTCGGGGCGGCTTTCGCCCGCGAAAGGCCCTCTTCCGTAAAGATCACGCTGCGCCCGCGGACCCCACTAGCATTTGGGCTGGTTCGGCGGGCACTTCTTTGCCGCCGGCGGCGGAGCCGGAGGACGCGGTGGGGGCGCTGCTGGGCGCGGCGGCGGCGGTGGCGCGACGGCCATCCGAGGCGGCGGAGGTGGCGCCGGCCGGGCGACCGGCGGCGGCGGCGCGGGACGCGCCATTGGCGGCGGCGCCGGCCGAGCGACCGCGGCGGGCGGAGCCACCCGTGGCGGTGGCGGCGGTGCAATACGCGGTGGAGGCGGAGGCGTCGGGCGCGCCACGGCCTGAGGCCGCGGTGGTGGTGGTGCCGGCGGCCGGGCAGCCTGGGCGGGAGCAGCGGTCGGCTGATGCTGCGGCCGGATCGGCTCCCGCACCGCCGAGGGCGGCGGCGTGACCGGTCGTCCAACTGGGCCAGGAGGCGGAGGCGTGCGGGCAGCCGGCGGCGAGCCAGCCGGCTCCCGGGTCGCGGACTTGCCATGGTCCCCAGGCCCGGTCCCGGGCGGGGCCCGGGTAACCGGCGGCTTCGGCAGTTGGCCGGGCACAGCGGCCGGGCTTGTCGCCGTGGGCGCAGTCGCCGGCGCGCCCGTCGGTGCACCGGGATGGGCTGGCGGCGTGGTGCCGGGAGCAGCAGTCGTCGGCGCTCCCGCAGGCACTCCCGCAGGCACTCCCGAATGGGTCGGCAGCGGCGCGCCGGGAGCAGTGGCTGTCGACTGCCCGGGTCTGCCGCCCGGCAGTGGCCCGGCTTCCGCTGACGGTACAGGTGGACCGCCATGGGTGCCGGGAACCGGCAGCGTGTTGGCTTGGGGCAGCTTGGCCGGTGGCGTGGCAGATGGACTGGCAGGCGGAGCGGCAGGTGGCGTACCGGTCGGCGCGGCATTGGCGGGCGTCGCCGGACGCGTTCCTGGCCTCGCCGTCGGCCGCATCGTCGCGCTCGGCGGCATCGGCGCCTTGCCCTGCTGAATCAGGGCGGCACGCTGCAGGACCGCCTGCGGCATGGCTGGACCAGCCGGATTGGTGCGCCCGGCAATGGCCGGTGTGAGATTGCCCGGTCCCGCTCCGGTACCCGCACCCGCACCCGCACCCGCACCCACCGCCGGTGCCGGCGGCTGGTTGATCACTGTGTTGATGACCGTCGTATTATGGATGTTCTGATAGATGATGTTGTTCGGCGGCGGTGCGACATAGACCGGCGGCCTGACGAACACGGGAATCGGCACGAACATCGGCTGCGGCAGCACGAACAGGCCGATCACCGGCATCGGCGGCGACAGCACGACGAAATCCGGCGGCGGCGGCGGCAGATAGTAGACCGGCGGCGGCGGTGGCGGCGCGAAGCCAAAATCCGGATCGCTGAAATACAGTACGGGACGGTCGACATAGACCACCTCCTCCGGCGGCGGTGGCGGCACGTCGTAGTCGATCATCGCGAAGCTCGGCGGCGGCTCGGGCGGCGCGGTGAGAATCGCCAGGCGCCGGCGCGCATCCGCCGCATGCGGACCGCGCGGATAGCGACGCAGATACGACCAATAGGCTTCCGGCGTGTCGGTACGATAGGTCCGCCGCCAGGTGATGGCCTCGCGGCGCGCCGCGACGATCACCAACACGCGCTTCGACAGCGGGTCGCCGGGATAGGCGGAGAGAAACTCTTCGTAAGCTGGAAGCGTGTCGCGCGTGAGCGCGGCGGCATAGGCATCCTGCACGCCGAGATCGCGGATCGGCTTGTTGCGGATCGCAGCGACTTGGTCGGGCGCGGCCTCCGGCGGCGGCGCGTCGGGCCCGCGCTCGAAGAACGAGAATTGCGCCGATATCTTCTGCTCGTTCCAGGGCACCTGCGCGCCCTTGCTGGCCTCATTGACGCGCAGGCGAACGCGGTCGAACACTTCGGGCAGCGGCAGGCCGCCGGTGCGGATCATCTCCGCCAGCGACTGCGCATAGATGCCGTACGGTCCGGGCTCCTCGGGCGCCACCGTGCCGGGCGCGGCGTTGAACGCGATCAGCATGTTGGCGTCGGGCTCGACCAGCGCAAGTCCGCTCGCGATCTGCTGGCCGCCCTCCACGAAGGGCTGCGCCCGCGCGGCGTCGAGCACGACGATGTTGGCCTTGAGCGGAACGGAGGCGAGCTGGCGGAGATAGTCGCCGATGCGCAAGCCTTCGGTCGGAATGTCGGTGTCGCGGGTGATGTTGGAGTCGACCGGGATGAAATAATTCTCACCCGCAAGCTGCACGCCATAGCCGGCGAGATACACCATCGCGACGGTGCCCGGTCCGGAGGCCTGCGCCTTCTGGATGAAATCGCGAAAGCTCTTGCGCAGCGTGTCGCCGTCGAGATCGCGGGCGCCGACGACGTCGAAGCCCGCCGCCTGCAGCGTCTGCGCGATCAGGCCGGCATCGTTTGCCGTCGTCGCCAGCGGCGACTTGGCATAAGCGCCGTTGCCGACCACGAGCGCGATACGCTTTTCCTGCTGCTGCGCACGCGCCGGCTCCGGCGCGCCTGCGGCAAGGACCGCGATCGGCAGGAGAAGGCAAATGAAGGCTCTGAGCGTCCCACGCATGGCTTGCTTGCCCGTTTTGTTGTTGAGGTGCCGCCCCGCATCAGACGCGTGGCCAGCTGAATGGCACTTGAACGAAAGGCTTCCAAATAGCGAAGACTTGGATTGAGGCGGAGGGATGGCCACCCGCGCCGGCGTCAGCTCCGCGTAAGTGACGCGGCGACGCACCGGCGCGAGGCGAAGTCAGCCGGTTCAGCCCTGCGCGATCAGGTCGACCGTTCCCGTCGTGAGCCGATAGATGCCGCCGACGACCTTCAGCTTGCCCTGCTCCACGGCCGCGTTGAGGATCGGCGCTGCCGATTTCAGCTTCGCGATGTTGTCGATGACGTTCTGCCGGATCGCCTTGTCGAGAACGTCCCCGCCCTGCTGCATCGCAGCCTTGGCGGCGGGCGTGATCGCATCGACCAGCGAGGGAATATGGCCCGGCGGCGGCTTGTTGTCCTTGATCGCCTTCAGCGTCGCATCGACCGCGCCGCAAGCGTCATGGCCGAGCACGAGGATCAGCGGCGTATTCAGTACGGCCACCGCGTATTCCATGCTGGCGATGGTTTCGGTGCCGGCAAAATTTCCGGCGACGCGGCAAACGAACAGATCGCCACGGCCGGTGTCGAAGGCATATTCCGGCGCGATGCGCGAATCGGCACAGCTCAGCACGGCGGCAAACGGGTTCTGTCCGCCGACCAACGCCTCGCGCTCGTGCTTGAAATCGTGCCGCCGCGACACCCCGTCGACATAGCGCGCATTGCCTTCCGTCAGGCGCTTCAACGACGCATCGGGTGACAGCACGTTCTGCGGCTTGGGCGGCGCCTTGGTCTCCTTGGCGAAAGCATTGCCGGCGAGGGCAAGGCCGAACGCGGCGGCGCCAAACAGCATTGCGGACCGCCGCGACGGCCCAGCGTTTCCCTGCAGAGCTTCAGAGCATTTGTCGCACATGTCGCGTTTCCTCCCGGCGAGGTGGACGATGGCATCGCCGCGATCATAGCCGCAATGACGTGACGAAACCACAACATCCGCAGGGAGCACGCACGACCTTCAGCGCTGGCCACTCGATCAGAGCTGCTGCACGTCCACCACGCCCGCGACCGCCTTGATGGCGCCGGCGATCTGCGGCGAGACCTTGAAGCGGCCGGGCAGCTTCATCTCGACCTCGGTCTCGAGGTCGAGCATCATGACCAGCGAGACCTCGCCGTCGCCGTTGGAGCGGGGCGCGGTGCCCGGACTGCCGACCTTCGGCGCGGCGCCGTTGGAAGCGGCCATGTCGGGGCCGGCGAGACGCTTGGCGATCGATTCCAGGGGCTTGGTATCGCGCACGAAGATGCGCAGGCCCTTCTGCGTCTTGGCCGCCGCCTCGTCCAGCGGTTCGGCGTGGAGCACGCGCGCGCGGACGTCCTCGCCCTGAAGCTCGGCGCCGAGCTGGAGCAGCACCGCGGCGCCCGGCTCCAGCACGTCGCGATATTGCGCAAGGCCTTCGGAGAACAGCACCGCCTCAAAGTGACCCGTGGGATCAGAGAGCCCCATAATGCCCATCTTGTTGCCGGTCTTGGTGCGCCGCTCCATGCGCGACACCACCGTGGCGGCGACCTTGCCTGCGGTGGCGCCGGTCTTCACCGCGCGCGAGAACTCGGCCCAGGACTGCACACGCAGCCGCTTCAGCACGGTGGCGTAATCGTCGAGCGGATGCCCCGACAGGAAGAAGCCGATCGCATCATATTCGCGGCGCAGCCGCTCGGCCGGCAACCAAGGCTCGATCTGCGGCAGCATGATGGTCGGCGCGTCGGCCGAGCTGCCGAACATGTCGTTCTGGCCGATGGTTGCAGCTTCGTTCGCCCGCTGGCATGCGGCGAGAATCGAGTCGGCGCCGGCGAAGACCCGCGCCCGGTTCGGCTCCAGGGTGTCGAAGGCGCCCGCAGCAGCGAGGCTTTCGATGATGCGCTTGTTGATCGCGCGCGGCGACACTCGCGCGGCGAAGTCGGCGAGCGAGGTGAACAAGCCGTTTTTGGTCCGCTCCGCGATGATCTGCTCGACGGCCGCAATGCCGACGCCCTTCAGCGCCGCGAGCGCGTAGTAGATGGTCTTGTCGCCGACCTCGAAAGTCGCGCCGGAGCGATTGACGTTGGGCGGCTCGACCTTGATGCCGAGGCGCTGCGCCTCGGCGCGGAATTCGGACAGCTTGTCGGTATTGTTGAGATCGAGCGTCATCGACGCCGCGATGAACTCCACCGGGTAATGCGCCTTCATGTAGGCGGTGTGGTAGGACACCAGCGCATAGGCCGCCGCGTGGCTCTTGTTGAAGCCGTAGTCGGCGAATTTCGCCAGCAGCTCGAAGATGGTATCGGCCTGCCCCTTCGGCACGCCGTTCTTCACTGCGCCTGCGACGAAGATCTCGCGCTGCTTCTCCATCTCGGCGCGGATCTTCTTGCCCATGGCGCGGCGCAGCAGGTCGGCGTCGCCGAGCGAATAGCCCGACATCACCTGCGCGATCTGCATCACCTGTTCCTGGTAGATGATGACGCCGAAGGTCTCTTTGAGAATCGGCTCCAGCACGGGGTGGAGATATTCCGGCTCCTCGTCGCCGTGCTTGCGCGCGCAATAGGTCGGGATGTTCGCCATCGGACCCGGTCGATAGAGCGCGACCAGCGCGATGATGTCCTCGAAACGGTCGGGGCGCATGTCGACCAGCGCGCGCCGCATGCCCTGGCTTTCAACCTGGAACACGCCGACCACCTCGCCGCGCGCCAGCATCTGGTAGCTTTCGGCATCGTCGATCGGCAGCGTCGCGAGATCGACATGGATGTCGCGCGGCTTGAGCAGTTTGCACGCCACGTCGAGCACGGTCAGCGTCTTCAGACCGAGAAAGTCGAACTTCACGAGGCCCGCGGGCTCGACCCATTTCATGTTGAACTGGGTTACCGGCATGTCGGATTTGGGATCGCGATACATCGGCACGAGTTCGCTCAAGGGGCGATCGCCGATCACGATGCCGGCCGCATGCGTCGAGGCGTGACGGGTCAGGCCTTCGAGGCGCTGCGCGATGTCGAAGGCGCGCGCCACCACCGGGTCCTCGTCGCGGAACGCCTGGAGCTTCGGCTCGCTCTCGATCGCGGCGGCCAGCGTCACCGGCGCCGCCGGATTCTGCGGCACGAGCTTGGTGAGCTTGTCGACCTGGCCATAGGGCATCTGCAGCACGCGGCCGACGTCGCGCAGCACGCCGCGCGCCTGCAGCGTACCGAAGGTGATGATCTGCGCGACCTGGTCGCGACCGTAGCGCTCCTGGACGTATCTGATCACCTCGCCGCGGCGGTCCTGGCAGAAGTCGATGTCGAAATCCGGCATCGAGACGCGTTCCGGATTGAGGAAGCGCTCGAACAGCAGACCAAACTTGATCGGGTCGAGGTCGGTGATGGTCAGCGCCCACGCAACCAGCGAGCCCGCGCCGGAGCCACGGCCTGGCCCGACCGGAATGCCCTGGCCCTTTGCCCATTTGATGAAGTCGGAGACGATCAGGAAGTAGCCCGCGTACTTCATGCGCATGATGACGTCGAGCTCGAACGCAAGCCGCGCGTCGTAGTCTTCTTCCGTCGTGCCCTGCGACAGCCCGTGCACGCGCAGGCGGTTGGCGAGCCCCTCCTCCGCCTGCCGCTTCAATTCGGCCGCCTCGACCGCGGCGGCATCGGAGCTTGCGGCAGCGCCGACCGTGAAGAACGGCAGGATCGGCTTGCGCGTCATCGGCCGGAACGAGCACCGCTCGGCGATTTCGACCGTCGAGGCCAGCGCCTCCGGAATATCGGCGAACAGCACCGCCATCTCGGCGCGGGTCTTGAAGCGGTGATCGGGCGTAAGCTGCTCGCGCTCGGTCTCCGCGATCAGCCGCCCGCCGGCGATGCAGAGCAGCGCGTCATGGGCTTCGTAATCGTCGGTCGCGGCGAAATACGGCTCGTTGGTCGCGACCAGCGGCAGGCCCTTGGTATAGGCGATGTCGATCAGGCTGCTTTCGACCCGCCGCTCCTTCTCGATGTTGTGGCGCTGCAATTCGACGTAGAGGCGGTCCCCGAACAGGCTGGCCAGACGCTCGCAGCGCGCCGCCGCGAGCTCGCTATAACCGCCGGCAAGCGCCAGCGAGATCGGCCCGTCCGGACCGCCCGTCAGCGCGATCAGGCCTTCGGTCTCGCCTTCGAGCCAGTCGAACTTGATGTGGGGCGCATGAGTGTCGGGCGTCTCCATGAAGGCGCGCGAGTTCAGCCGCATCAGGCTGCGATAGCCGCGCTCCTGCGCGGCCAGCAGCACCACGCGCGAGGGCAGCAGCACGTTACGCGCAGTGGGATCCTGGTCGCCGAACTCGATCGCGATCTCGCAGCCCACGATCGGCTGGATACCGGAGCCCGCCATCTTGTCGGAGAACTCCAGCGCACCGAACATGTTGTCGGTGTCGGTCAACGCCAGCGCCGGCTGATGGTCTTTCTTGGCAAGCTCGGCGAGCTTGGCGATCTTGATCGAGCCCTTGAGCAGCGAATAGGCCGAGTGAACGTGAAGGTGGACAAATCCGGCGCTCGGCATGGTCGCGTGACGGCCTCTTGCAGATGAGATGGAGCGGTCACCGGCACGGGAGGCATCCTGCACTCGCCCGGCCGACTCGCCTCATAATGGTGGGGCGTCACGCTGCCAGAGTCCACGCCAGAGCGGCCAATCGGCCGCGTCGTCCTGCTTTTCCCCAACCTAGCCAGCGCCTAGAGCTGCGGGAGCACCTGGGCCCAGATCGCGATCATCCCGACAAACAGCGCGATCGAGGCTAGCGCGGCGGCTTCTTCGACGAAAATCCTGAACATGGCTTACTCCATGGTGAGAACGTATGAAGAACATTGTTCTCATTTCGTTCTCAGGAGTCAAGCCATCTCGACCGTCTCGAAACGGAATGGTTAACCCGCTGAAGTCCAACAACAAAAAAGCCCCGGCCGATGGCCGGGGCTTTCGCCGACCGCTCGAAGTCGAGCGATCGATATCAGGCATCTACTCAGTAACGGCCGAGGCTCGGGCCGCCGAACTTGTAGTTCAGGCGGACGAGGCCCATGTCGACGTCCTGACGGATGCGATCGGTCGAGGGCACCAGCGCGAAGGTGACGTTCTTGTCCTGCAGGAAGATATGGTTGTACTCGACGCCAACCGACCAGTTCGGGGCGAAACCGTACTCGAGGCCGGCACCGATCGTGCCACCCCAACGGGTCTGATCGTTCGAGGACAGCAGCGCGCCGCCAAGGGTCGAGACTTCATACTTGCTGCCGGCGACAGCCGCGCCGCCCTTGGCGTAAACGAGGACGTTGTTCCAGGCGTAGCCGATCTGACCGGTGATCAGACCGAACGAGTCGATCTTGGAGCGGTTGCGCGTCGCGAACAGCGCGCTGACGTTGTCGCCCGAGAAGTCAGCCCAGTTGCCCTGACCTTCGATGCCGAACACCCACTGGCCCGACTGCATGCGGTAGCCGATCTGGCCGCCGACCGTGCCGCCGGTCGCATCGTGCGAACCCTCGCGGCCACCGCCGACGAGATCCCAGGTCGAATGGGCGGAACCGCCGCCGCCGTTGATACCGATGTAGAAGCCGCTCCAGTCGTAGATCGCGGCAACCATCGCCGGCGCCTTGGTGTAAGGCCGCGCAGCGAGGTCAGCAGCCAGCGCCGGTGCGGTCGCGCCGAGCGCGACAAGGCTCACAGCAGCAAGCAACAGATTCTTGTTCATTTGATTCCCGTTCCAGTTTCGTCGTTAGGCCCCCGGGCCGTGGCGTCGTCATACCAGCGCGCGACGGAATTGCTGTAACCTCGACGCCACAGTCCGCGCCAAAGGATCGCGCTTCATTAATGAAGATTTACCAACGCGCGCTGGAAACCCTTTGAAACAAGTGTTTTCATGAGTTCCATTGTCGATTACACGACATCTGCGGCACGCGCGCGTGACAACGTCGCGCGCACGTTCGCGTGATTGGAGAATTGAATGCGCAGACGAATTGCCCTCCCCATTATCGCCATATTTTCGCTCGCCCTCGCCACATTTGGGCTCACGCTCAGCGCAAGCGTGCCTGCGCGCGCGTTCGGGACCCACCATGCCTTCTGCCTGACCGGCGATGAATGGCCGGGGCTGAGCAATTGCACGTTCGACAGTTACGCGCAGTGCCAGGCGAGTTCGTCGGGCCGCGCCCTCACCTGCATCGCGAACCCTTATTTCGCAGGTCAGAGCGATGACCCCTATGCGTATCAGAACAGGCCGCGCGCGCAGGTGCCGGGTTATTCACCCGGTTACTACGTGCCGCGCTGAGATGCGTCGCACTCGCCTCGCGCTCCTCGCGATCGGCCTGCTCCTCGCGGGCGCGCCTGCGCGCGCGCAGACCTATGATCCGAGCTATCCGGTCTGCATGCAGATCTACGGCCCCGTCGGCTATTTCGATTGCCGCTACACCTCGCTCGAGCAGTGCAGATTTTTAGCAGTCGGTCGGTCGGCGACGTGCGTAGCGAACCCGTATTTTGCGCAGAAGAAGCCCCCTCGCCACTCGCGGCGCGTCAATTAAATCGGGACTCTGATATGCGGCCCGCCTTTTGGATGCGGCCCGAGATCCGGTAGCTTGAGGACACCTCCTTAACCAGCCATCGTCACGATCAACGGTCCGCTTCGCGTGGCGATGACCGTGTGCTCGTATTGAACGGTCGGCGCCTCGGGGCTGCTATAGAGCGTCCACGGATCGTCGCCATCCTCTGCCCATTCCGCGCCAAGGGACAAAAACGGCTCGACGGTGAACACGAGGCCTTCGCTCATCACGCGGCGTTCAGAGCGGTCGGGCCATGTTGCGATCTCCGTCGGCTCTTCGTGGAGCGACAGGCCGACACCGTGACTGGCAAGGTTCCTGACCAGGCTGTAACCGTTCTTCCGCGCAAAGGTCCCGATGGCCTGACCGATTCCGGCGATCGGCTTGCCGGCTCCAACCTGCTGCAGGCCCGTCCACATTGCGCGCCGGCCATCCCTGCAAAGACGTTCGACCACTCGCGTTGCGGGTGGAACGGCGAACGATGCTCCCGTATCCGCAAAGAAGCCGTTCTTCTCGGCTGACACGTCGATGTTCACGAGGTCCCCACGCGCGATCCGCCGATCGCCCGGGATGCCATGAGCGATCTCCTCGTTCACGCTGATGCAGGTTGCGCCCGGAAAGTCGTAGGCCAGCTCCGGAGCCGAACGTGCGCCGGCAGCCTCCAGCAGTACACGCCCGATCCGATCGAGCTCGGAGGTGGTCATGCCCGGCTCGAGCGCCTTCCCCATTGCCTCCAGGATATTGGCGACGATGCGCCCGATTTCTTTCAGGCGCGCGAGGTCGTTGTCATCCGAGATTGTCATGTCATGCTCTTCCGAAAGCCGGGACATAGCCCTTGTGACGGCGGCTTGCAAACGGGAGAGATCGCTTCCAAAGCGCGTTCAGATATCGTCAAGCAAGCTGCGGACTTTGGCAGCCAGGTCTTCGATAGCGAAGGGCTTCGGAAGCAGATGCTTGCCGGCATCGAGCACGCCATTGTGAACGATTGCATCGCGCGTGTAGCCGGTGGTGAACAGCACTTTCAGCGCCGGGAATCGTCTCGACAGCTCGGCCGCCAGCTCGGCGCCGGTCATGTCGGGCATGACGACATCCGTGAACAGCAGATCCGGAACGAAACCATTTTCGATCGTCCTGATCGCCTCTTTGGCGCTGGCTGCCTCGATGACGGTATAGCCAAGTTCGCGCAGGCTTTCCGACGACATGCTGCGGACGCGCTCGTCGTCTTCCACGACGAGAATGGTTTCGTTCTGATGGCTCGCACCGGCGGGTGTCTCTTCCTGCGACAGATCTGAGCTCGCCTCCTCGCCGGCGAAGCGTGGAAGGTAGATCTTCACGGTCGTGCCAACATCGACTTCCGAGTCAATTTTGACATGGCCGCCCGACTGCCGCACGAAACCGTAAACCTGACTGAGGCCGAGGCCGGTGCCCTTGCCCACGACCTTGGTCGTGAAAAACGGATCGAACACCTTGCCGAGCACATCGGCCGGAATTCCCGTGCCGTTGTCCGTCACGGCGACGAGAACGTACTGCCCGGGTGCGAGTGCATACTCGCGAGCATATTTTCGGTCTATCGAGGCGTTGCTGGTTTCTATCGTCAGCCTGCCGCCCTTCGGCATGGCATCGCGCGCATTGACCGCGAGATTGATCACGGCGCTTTCGAGCTGGGCCGGGTCTGCCTTGACCCGCCAGAGGGCATCCGCCAGCACCGTATCGAGGCGGATTAGCTCGCCAAGCGACCGCTCGAGCAGCTCGCTCATCCCGCCGACCATCTTGTTGATGTCAACGACCTCAGGCGCGAGCGGCTGTTGGCGCGAGAACGCGAGCAGCCTCTGCGTCAACGTGGCTGCGCGATTTGCGCCGTCGATGGCGCCCTCGATGAAGCGGTCTATGCTGACCTCTCCCCTGCTGAGCCGCCGCTTGGCAAGGTTCAAGCTGCCGAGAATCACGGCCAGCATATTGTTGAAGTCGTGAGCAATGCCTCCGGTCAATTGCCCGACGGCTTCCATCTTCTGGGATTGCCGCAATTGCTCTTCAGCTTTCATGCGCTCGGCGATTTCGTCGGCAACACGTTGCTCCAATCCCGCATTGAGCGCCTCGAGCCGGGTCAAGAGCTGGGCGTTGTCGATAGCGGTGGCGGCATGGCCCGCAATGCCAAGCAATGCGGATTCATGCTCGGCCTGGAATTTACCCGTCTCTGCGTGACCGAAGAAAAGTCCGCCGAAGACTTCGCCGGTGCGCGAGATCACAGGGACCGCCAGATAGGATCGGACCGGAAGATGGCCCTCGGGCATGCCTTTCCGCGGCGCGTTCTTGCCATAGCGGGGGTCCTGCAGAATGTCGTCGGACCTCACCACGCCGGAGCCCTCGAAAGTCGGGCCAAAGAGGGCGGTGTTGCGCGGCATCGGAAAGTTTTCAAACGCGGATGGCGAGGCACCGGACAGCGAATACAGCATATAGCTGCCGCCATCCGGCGCCAGAACGTTGTAGAAAAAGGCGCCGAATTGAGCACCCGTGAGTCCGACGCCGGCATCCGTGACGATCTGGACGATCTTGTCGAGGTCGCGTTCGCGAGAGACCGAGGCCCCGGTATCATTCAGTATTCTGAGATGACGCTCGGTTTTCTTTTGCGCGGTGATATCCAGAACCGTTCCAATGAACCGAACAGCCTGGCCGTCGGCAAAGATGGCTTGACCGGTCGCGGCGATCCAGCGTTCGACCCCATCCTCGATGCCAATGGTCCGGTATTCCATGTTGTAGTTTGGCGGAGAGTGCGGCGTCAGCGCTGCGGAGACGGCCTCGTGGGCGCGCTGCCGGTCCTCGGGATGAAGGCCCTTCAGGAACGAGCCTTCATAGCTGACTTCGGCGTCGGGCGATAAGCCGAATACCTCCTTGCAGCGGCTATCCCATCGAAGAACGTTGTTGACCGGGTCGTAGTCCCAGGTGCCGATACCAGCCGCCTTGTTTGCAAGCGTCAGTCGTTCGGCAGCCTCCCGCGCCGCCTGTTCCGATCGGACGCGCTCGATGTGGGCCCACGATCGCTCGGTCACTTCGGTGAGCAAGGCGAGTTCGCGCGGCGTCCACTGGTGCGGGCCGCGGTGATGAATCGCCATCAGGGCGGTCAGTCGCCCTTCTTTCACCAAGGGCATGCAAATCGTCGAACCGATCCCGATGTTCTGGAAAGTGGCGGCTTCGTCCGGCGCAATCTCCCTTAGATTGTCATTGATGATGAGCGGCCTGCCCGCACTCAACTCTCGCACCGCCTGCTTGCCAAAATCGGCCAGACTGTAGTGACCGATGATATGCATTGCGCCGGGCGCGGCCCAATCGCCGCGTATGGTGAAGCCGTCCTGGTCCGGATCCATGTCGGCGTAGGCGCAGTTCGAGACGCCGAGATGCTCGCCGACCATTTTGGTCGTGACCGCCATCACGCCGTCGGCATCGCGAGTCCTGGCCGTCTCCTTGTTGAGTGCGTCCAGGAAAAGCAGGCGGGCTTCGTTCTCCCGCACAGCCGTTTCCGCACGGCGGCGCTCCACGGCCGTGCGCGTGCGCTCGGCAACATCGCGAATAAGCTCCAGCTCTTCGGGGCTCCATTCGCGCGGCTTGGCATCGTTCAGATAGAGCAGCGCCACGACCCCGTCGGGCTCCGAGATCGGCATGTTGACGAGCGCGCGCGCAGAGATCGCCTCGAGAGCATTGGCACGATCGCCGACGCGAGGGTCTTTCTCCGCATCGGCACAGACGACGGTCTCGCCCCGCTTGAGGTCTTCGATGTAGCTGCCATAGTCGCGAAACCGCAGCACGCCTGCGAGGCTCAGGATGCCCGGTGCGTTCCAGTCGCGGACAATGGTGATGGTCTCGGCTGAGGTGTCGACCGTGCCGTAACCTGCCCTGCTGACGTTCAGGCTGCGGCCGAGCAGCTCCGCCGCGGCGTAGGCGAGATCGTCGGGATTGCTGATCTCTCGGATGTAGTCGCCGAGTGTGGCTAAGACGGAATTGCGATCGGCCGAGCGGACCCCGGTCGCTGTCGTCATTGGTGTTCCCCTGCCACTTCCCTAGCTCCACGAGGAGCCAGCCGTTTGATCGTCCCGCTGCTGTTCGCTTCGACCACAGGTAGCCCGCCTGACTTTCTGAGTGATGCAGCCGGGTCGCGCAAATTGTCTGCGCGATAACCGCATGATGGCATTTAGGTTCCCGTCGTCACCGTCCCCTGGGAGGCTGCCGTTCTGCCTGCTCCCACCTGGTCGCCAGATTACCAATCCAGACGTGGCGGACGGACCCTGGAAACTGGAAAACGAAGCGCGCCCCTTCGTCCGCAAGTTCGCGATGCTGAAGAAGGAGAACGGCGCTTCGTTCCGGCCTATGGAGAATGGCGTCTGTCTTGCGAAAGCGGAAAGCGCGTGCCGCTGACATTCGCGGGCGAGATCGACGAGACGGCCGTCGGCAAGAGCACCATCCTGGTAACGGCGGACGCCGCTCCGGACAAGACGGCCGGAGGGTCTGCATTGCGGGCCGGAAAATATGAGGTCTGGCGCGGCAGCATCGATCCCGAGATGGTCAAGGCGATACTGGCGTCCCGCTCCCTGCATGTCCGCGAAACCATGCTGCTACCCGACGACGAGGCGGACATCACGAAATTCGACATCGACCTGACGGGCCTGACGTCAGTGTGGCCGCAGCTTGCGACGTCATGCGCGGTGACGACGCCGGCTCCCAAGAGCCCGTGGCCGGCTATTCAGCAGCCGAACGCCAGCGTAACGCCCCCGGCCGCACCGTCGCCATGAGTCAACGTAGCGAAACTCGAACATCGCGCCGAAGGTCAGCTCTGCCAGGGAGTGTTGCGGATGCGAGTGCATGCGTTCGGCTTGTGAAATGTGGGGTCGTGATCTTCGATGTAATCGAAATTAACAGTCCCGAACGTGGTCTGCGGCTTCTTCAAGGCTGAGCAGGTTTGTATCTGAAGGAACTCGTTCTTGAAGTCACCGCGCGGAAATGCGGTGGTCACCTGGTCGCGCTGCTCCGGCGTGTACTCATCATAGCCAATCCCCACGACGTCGACCAAAACGCCCGCATTCGTGAGAGCGATTTCCGGCCGCATGTATTGTGGAATTCCAGGCGTCGTATGTAGCGCGATCGCCTCCCAAACCAGATCGGCCTTTGGCTCGTCAATGCCGTGTCCCCTCAGAAATTCGCGGGCGGCATCGGCGCCATCAACTTCAAATCGCTTGGTCTGTGTATGGTAATGGTCGACAAGCCCGAGATCGTGGAACAGCGCCGCGATGTAGAGCAGCTCGGAATCGAATTTTAGATTTTTCCGATGTCCCTTGATCGCGCCGAACACAAAGACGCGGACCGAGTGGTTGAACAACATGTCGTTTTCGTACTGGCGCACCAGCTCGGCGGCCTCCCGTGCGATCTTACTGTCGGGAATCTTCACGCCGGAAATTGCGATGGTCATATCAAGCTCCTGCCTTGAATCGCCGATTTCTCAGGACATGCCGTCGCAGTCGAAGGCATGTCTGTACCCTCTTGCCGTCTGGCACCGCGGTCAGGCTGCCATCTCCTCCTTCGCGGCCTGTGGCGTATTTCGGAAGCTGATTGCCATGCGATTGTACGCGTTCATCAGGCCGATCGCGATGGTGAGATCGACGAGCTCGCGCTCCTGGAAGACGGCGCGGGCAGCCTCGTAAGCTTGATCCGGGATGCCGGTTTCAGCCACAAGGGTCACCGTTTCAGCCCATGCGAGGGCGGCACGCTCCCGCTCGTCGAAGAGATGACCGCCTTCCGCCCAGGTCTGCACCAGCGCGATCTTTTCGATCTTCTGTCCGCTCTTCAGCAGATCGCGCGTGTGCATGTCGAGGCAGTAGGCGCAGCCGTTGATCTGCGAAATGCGCAGATAGACCAGAGTGACGAGCGTGGCAGGAAGATTGCTCTGCATGACATAGCCGTAGACGCCGCCGAGCGCTTTCATCCCTGCGGGTGCGATGCGGTCGTAATCGAGACGCTTGGCCATTTTCATACTCCATGATCGGTTCTGTTCGGCGGCGGTCGCCGGATACGTTCCTTGTCTGATAAATGTCCTCGCACTGGTCTACAAAAAAGCACCAAGAATGGACAAAAATCGTGTACCACGAAGGCATGGTCAAACCGCTGCGGCTGGAGCTCGATCGATCTGCGAAGACGCCATTGGCGGAACAAATCCGCAGAGGTATCGGAGCTGCCATCGAGAGCGGCGTGCTGGCGCCGGGAGCTCGTCTGCCGTCCTGGCAGGATTTGGCGGCTCAGCTGGGTGTCGCGCGCGGCACCGTGCGTTCGGCTTACGAAAAGCTCTCCTCCGCGCAATTGATCGTCGCGTCGCGCGCGACCGGAACGCATGTTGCGGATCGGCCCGCCTTTACCCCTCGGCAGGAAGCAGCTCCCCACCCCGGCTCGTTCATGGAGATGTACCAGGAGCTCACTGCGGGACCGGCCGTTTTCCAGATGGGTGTGCCCGCTCACGAGACCTTTCCCGCCAAGCTGTTCGCGAGGATGCGCACGCGGGCGGTGCGCGCGGAGACGAGCGCACCGGCCATCTACCGGGATCCCCGCGGCGAGCTGGAATTGAGGCGCGACATCGCTGCGTATCTGGCGCTGGCGAGGGGGATCGAATGTGCACCGTCGCAGATCATCATCACCGGCGGCTTCAGCAGCGGGCTCGGACTGGCACTCCGGGTTCTCTGCCTCGAGCAGAAAAAGGTCTGGATGGAGGACCCGGGCTTCCCCTTCACTAGGCACGGGCTTGAGCTTGCAAGCTTGTCGATCACGCCGATCCCGGTTGACGCGGACGGCATCGACGTCGGTTACGGCCTGAAACACGCTCCCGATGCTGCATTGGTCGTCGTGACCCCGGGACAGCAGGCACCGCTTGGCTCGACATTGTCACTGGCAAGACGTTCGCGTCTTCTCGACTGGGCCGCCCATGAACGGGTCTGGGTGATCGAGGACGACTATCTCAGCGAGCTTCAGCTGAGAGGTCGGGCCACACCGGCGCTCGCTTCTCTCGATCGTTTCGGGCGCGTCATTCACATCGGGTCTTTCAGCAAGACCCTGACTCCTGCCTTGCGGCTGGGCTTCGTCGTTGCACCCGCCTCTCTGGCTTCCCGTTTTGCCGAGGTTGCGGCATGCCTCGCTCCGGCGCCCGGGCCCTCCGTACAACTCGCAACCGCCGAATTCATCCGCGACGGCCACTATCTACGGCATCTTCGACGCACGAAGCGGGCCTATGCCGCGCAAGGCGATGCGCTGCTGAAATATTTGAAGGCAGGCGCCAAGGACGTTGCCAAGGACGTTGCGATCGCCGGATTGGCCGCGGTCCTGAGACTGCCGGACGGAACCTCCGACGTCGCGATCGCGCGGGAAGCGGCATCGTTTGGATTGGCGCCCACGCCGCTGTCGCTATGGCATGCGTCTGCGGTCTCGGCGCGATCCGGCCTGTTGCTGGGCGTCGCCACATCGCCCCACAAGAGGATCGAGGCATCCTGCGATCGGCTGCTTCAGATCATCGACCGTCATACTTGACGAACTCGGGCCCTGTGCTTCCGCAATCTAAACCGGCGTGTAGATCACGAGCTTTAGCGCCGGATCGTCATTGGCCTGAAAGCTGGTGTGCTCGAACCGGAGCACGCCCTTGGTCGGATGGTTCATGGTCTTGAGGCCCGCGGCAGTGCTGCGGATCTCGTGCGCTTCCCACCATTTGACGAATTCCGGACTGCCCTGGCGCAGCCGCGTCAACAAGTCCGTAAAGGCGGGATCGCCGGCCCAGACGTCGTGAGTGGCGCGAAACATCGCGACCATGCTCTTGGCGACGTCGGCCCAGCCGGCACCGTAGAATTTTCGCGTCTGCTTGTTCGTCAGCACCAGCAGCAGCGTGTTGCGATCCTGCTCGGGCAATTGTCCGAACCCGAAGATCTCCTCGGCCGCCGCGTTCCAGGCCAGCACGTCCCAGCGCCGCCCCGTGATGTAGGCCGGCTGCGCCAGGCTCTCGATCATCCGCCGAACGGGCGGCGGCACGATCTCGCGCGTGAACGCGCGCCTATCGCCGTCGCGCGCAAGTGCCTTGAGATGGGCATGCTCGGTCTTGCTGAGGCGTAACGCGCGCGCCAGCGCGTCGACGGTGGTGACCGACGGGCTGACGGTGCGGCCCTGTTCGAGCCGGATGTACCAGTCGACGCCGATGCCGGCGAGCTGCGCGACCTCCTCGCGGCGCAGGCCCGCGGTGCGGCGTCGCCAGCCCGCGGGAAGTCCGACCATCTTCGGCGACAGCTTTTCGCGGCGGGACCTGAGGAAGTCGCCGAATTCGACGCGGCGTGGGTCGGCCATGGTGACGTGCCTCGATGGAGGGCCTGGGGAATACTAGGATAATACCAGGCCTTCCCGACCCTGGAAAGCCGGCGCATATGGGCTTCACCCCACGTTGAGGTGAGATCATGAAGGCTGCCGTATTGAAATCATTTGGATCGCCGCTTGCGATTGAGGAAGCCGCGGACCCTGTGCTCGGCACGGGCGAGATCATCGTGGACGTCATCGCAACGCGGGTGCTGTCCTACATGAACGAGGTCTTCAGCGGGGCGCGCAACTATGCGCTCGACCTTCCAATCATCCCGGGACCAGGCGGCATCGGCCGGGTCCGCGCCATCGGCCCGGACGCGACGAAGCTCAGCGTTGGCGACTGGGTGTTCTGCGACCCGACGGTGCGCTCACGCGACGACGCCGCAGCGCCCGACATTGCCCTGCAAGGACTCACCGCCCCCGGTGCCGGCGCCATGCGCCTGCAACAGCATTTCCGCCACGGCTCGTTCGCCGAGCAGATGCGGGTGCCGACGGAGAACGTGAAACGGCTCGGCACGATCACGCCGGAGGACGCCACGCGATGGTGCGCGCTGGGGACGCTGCTGGTGCCCTATGGCGGTTTCCTTGCCGCCAATCTTCAGGCGGGCGAGACCGTGCTGGTGAGCGGGGCCACCGGCAATTTCGGCAGCGCGGCCGTCTCGGTCGCGCTTGCGATGGGCGCGGCCTGCGTGGTCGCGCCCGGCCGCAACGACAAGATCTTGGCCGACCTCGTCCGCCGCTTCGGCGACCGCGTCAAGCCGGTCAGGCTCTCCGGCAATGAGGACGACGACCGCGAGCGCATGAAGCGCGCGGCACGAGGGCCGATCGACTGCGTGCTCGACATCATGCCGCCCTCGGTGAGCACGAATGTGGTGCGCGCGGCGATCATGACGGTGCGTCCTTACGGCCGTGTCGTGCTGATGGGCGGTGTCGGCATGGCCGGCGGCGCCGGCCTCGAGCTGCCCTACCCCTGGATCATGCGCAATTGCATCAGCATCCACGGCGTCTGGATGTACCCGCCGGATGCGTCAGGCCGCCTGATCGCGCTGGTGCGCGCGGGACTGCTGAGGCTGGAGGAGTACGAGGCCACCGCCTTCGACCTCGACCACGCCAATGAGGCGGTAGCCCATGCCGCCGCCAATGGCGGACCGTTCAAACTGACGGTGATCCGGCCTTGAACGCCCCGGGGAGCGCCATTTTTTTAGTCAGTCCGGCCAAGCACTTGGCTACTGTGCATGGGGTTGTTTTCGCGGTTTTTACTCGAGCTCGACCACCTGGCCGTTCGACAGCGACACGCGGCGGTCCATGCGGCCGGCGAGCTCCATGTTGTGGGTCGCGATCAGCATGGAGACCTTGGTCGCCTTGACGAGCTGCATCAGGGCCTGGAAGACGTGGTCCGCGGTGTGCGGATCGAGATTGCCGGTCGGCTCGTCCGCGAACAGCACCCGCGGAGCATTGGCCACGGCGCGCGCGATCGCAACGCGCTGCTGCTCGCCGCCCGACAGCTCGGACGGACGGTGCGTGATGCGCTCGCCGAGGCCGAGATAGCCCAGGATTTCCTTGGCGCGCTTGACGCTCTCGGACTTCTTGAGGCCGCGGATCATCTGCGGCATCATCACATTTTCGAGCGCCGAGAACTCCGGCAGCAGCCGGTGCGACTGGTAGACGAAGCCGATATCGGTGCGGCGAAGCTGGGTGCGCTCGATGTCGGGCAGTTGCGAGGTCGGCGCGCCATTGACGTAGACCTCGCCGGAATCGGGCGCTTCCAACAGTCCCGCAATGTGCAGCAGCGTCGACTTGCCCGAGCCGGACGGCGCCACCAGCGCGACGGACTGGCCCGCCCACAGCGCGAGCTTGGCGCCGTCGAGGATCGTCAGCGGCACCTCGCCCTGCAAGTACTGTCGCTTTATCTCGTGGAGATAAATGACCGGTACATCTTCCGCCCCCTGGCTCTCCATCAGCCCCTCACTCGTACCGCAGCGCTTCGACGGGATCGAGGCGCGCGGCGCGCCAGGACGGATACAGCGTCGCCAGGAACGATAGCGTCAGCGCCATGATGACGACGGCCGAGGTCTCGCCGATGTCGATCTCGGCGGGCAGCTTCGACAGGAAATACAGCTCTGGCGAAAATAGCTCGGTGCTGGTCAGCCAGGACAGGAATTGCCTGATCGATTCGATGTTCAGGCAGATCACCAGCCCGACGATGAAGCCGACCATCGTACCGACCACGCCGATCGAGGCGCCCGTGATCAGGAAGATGCGCATGATCGAGCCTTGCGAAGCCCCCATCGTGCGCAGGATCGCGATGTCGCTGCCCTTGTCCTTCACCAGCATGATCAGGCCGGAGACGATGTTGAGCGCCGCGACTAGCACGATCATGGTGAGGATCAGGAACATCACGTTGCGCTCGACCTGGAGCGCGTTGAAGAAGGTCGAGTTGCGCTGGCGCCAGTCCACCAGGAACACCGGCCGGCCCGCCGCCTCCGTCACGGCCTGGCGGAACGCGACGATCTGATCCGGATTGGTGGTGAAGACCTCGATCGAGGTGACGTCGTTGCTGCGGTTGAAATAGGCCTGCGCCTCCGCGAGCGGCATGAACACGAAGCCGAGATCATACTCGGACATTCCGATCTCGAACACCGCCGCGATCTTGTACGGTTTTATGCGCGGTGTCGTGCCCATCGGGGTGACCGCGCCCTTCGGCGCCACCAGCGTGATGCTGTCGCCGGCGTGCAGCGACAGCTGGTCGGCGAGGCGCCGGCCGATCGCGACCCCCTGCCCGTCGTCAAAGCCCTCGAGCGAACCCTGCTTGATGTTCTTGGCAATCGAGGTGAGGTTGTTGAGGTCGTCGGAGCGGATGCCGCGCACCAGCACGCCGGAGGCGTTCCACGGCGATGACGCCAGCGCCTGGCCATCCACCACGGGCGCTGCGAGCCGGATGCCCTGGACCTGGCTGAGCCGGTCGGCGACGTCCTTCCAGTCGGTCAGCGGCGACTCCAGCGGCTGGACCAGGATGTGGCCGTTGAGCCCGAGGATCTTGTCGAGCAGCTCCTTGCGGAAGCCGTTCATGACGGCCATGACGATGATCAGCGTCGCCACGCCCAGCATGATGCCGAGGAAGGAGAACCCGGCGATGACCGAGATGAATCCCTCCTTGCGGCGCGCCCGTAAGTAGCGCGCCGACAGCATCCACTCGAATGGCGCAAAAGGCGCGGTTTGAACGGTTTCGGTCATGGTCTCATCCATCGCTCGATAGTCCCATGATTCGGGGTCAAATGTGGCCGGATTGGCGGCCGCAATCTGGGGCGATGAACAATATTCAGCCGACCAGCCTTATCAGCCCACAAGTCTTGCGACCACGTCCGCAGGCGACATGGTCTCGCGGGCGCCGTCACTTCGCCGCTTGAGCTCGACCTTGCCGTCGGCGAGCCCTTTCGGCCCGATCATGATCTGCCAGGGAATGCCGATCAGGTCGGCGGCGGCGAATTTGGCTCCGGCGCGCTGGTCGGTGTCGTCGTAGAGCACGTCGACGCCCTTGGCGGACAGCTCCGCATAGAGCTTCTCGCAGGCCGCATCGACCGCCGCATCGCCCTGCTTGAGGTTGAGAATCGACACGCGGAACGGGGCAACGGCCTCCGGCCATTTGATGCCGGCATCGTCATGGCAGGCCTCGATGATGGCGCCGAGCAGGCGCGAGACGCCGACGCCGTAGGAGCCGCCATGGATCGGCACGTCGACCCCGTCGGGGCCCGCCACCAGCGCCTTCATCGCGTCGGAATATTTCGTGCCGAAATAGAAGATCTGCCCAACCTCGATCCCGCGGGTGTTCACCCGCTTGTCCGCGGGCACTTCCTGCTCGAAGCGCGCCGCGTCGTGAACGTCTTCCGTCGCCGCATAGACCGAGGTCCATTGCTTGATGATCGGCGTCAAATCGCTCTCGTAGTCGACGTCCTCGCCCGGCACCGGCAGGTCCAGCACGTCGCGATTGATGAACACGCCGGATTCGCCGGTCTCGGCGAGCACGATGAACTCGTGGCTGAGATCGCCGCCGATCGGGCCGGTCTCGGCGCGCATCGGGATCGCCTTCAGCCCCATCCGCGCGAAGGTGCGCAAATACGCCACGAACATCTTGTTGTAGGCGACGCGCGCCGCGGCCTCGTTGAGGTCGAACGAATAGGCATCCTTCATCAGGAACTCGCGGCCGCGCATCACGCCAAAGCGGGGACGCTGCTCGTCGCGGAATTTCCACTGAATATGATAGAGATTCAGCGGCAGGCTCTTGTAGGACTTCACATAGGCGCGGAAGATCTCGGTGATCATTTCCTCGTTGGTCGGCCCGTATAGCAGCTCACGCTTGTGCCGGTCGGCGATGCGCAGCATCTCGGGGCCATAGGCATCGTAGCGGCCGCTCTCGCGCCAGAGATCGGCAAGCTGAAGCGTCGGCATCAACAGTTCCAGCGCGCCGGAGCGGTCCTGCTCCTCGCGCACGATCTGCTCGATCTTCTTGAGCACGCGGAAGCCGAGCGGCAGCCAAGCGTAGATGCCGGCGGCCTCCTGCCGGATCATGCCGGCACGCAGCATCAGCCGATGCGAGACGATCTCCGCCTCTTTCGGATTTTCCTTCAGGATGGGCAGAAAGAACCGCGACAACCGCATGGCAATACTCGAGGAATCAGTGATGGCTTGCAGTGAAACCGGATTGGGAGCCAAAACACAAGACCGGGAATGAGGAAAACCCGCTAACACAGCGGAATTCCTGTCATTTTTCCGTCGACTTCAGGTTCGACGTGATGCGCCGAAGAGCCCGATTCAGGGCGCCGCCACCTCGAGCTCGTCCTCCAGCGTGATCTTCTCGAAATCGCTCAAGAGCGCGTCGATCCGCACATGCCAGCGGCCGGCAAAGGGCAGCTCGACCTTGCGCACGTGCCAGTAGCGGTCCGGCCCGCGCGAGGCGTCCCGCTCCATCGGCTCGATGCCGCGTTCGGGCAGGCTCAGCGTCAGCGTCACCTCCTTGGCCTCAAGCACCGCCCCCTCGCCGGTCATGAGCTGCAGCACGAAATCGTCGATACCCGCCTTACCCGGCGAGACCAGGACCTGGAACATCGCCCTGTCGGTGTGGATGTGGATCGCCAGCGGCGTCTCTGGAATGATCGTCCGCGGCGGCGGCGTGAAGCGCCAGCCGGCCACGACGGCGAAGATGCCGAGCGCGATGGCGCATTCGAGCACGATCGAGCGCTTCAGGCTCTGCGCGGCCTTGTGATCCCCCGCCAGAGCCGGAGTCAGGCGAAAGCGGTTGAGCGCGGCAAGCGCCAGCAGCACGAGCACCAGCGCCAGCTTGATCGAGAGGATGAGTCCATACCGAGTCTCGACCAATGCGGACGGCTTCTCAAGCTGGACGATGGCGAGCGCGAGGCCGGTCAATGCCAGAACGCCAACGGCCAGCGCGGCGATGCGGGAGAAGCGGTTCACGACAGGCAATGCCGCGGCCGATGTCTTTGACAACAGGGCGACCAGCGGCGCGAGGGCCCCAATCCAAAAGGCCACACCGAGACCATGGAGAAAGATTGTCGGGCGGGTCAACAGTTCGGGCGGTGCCGTAGCGGCGTGCCCGGTCATGGCCAGCGACAAGCCGACGCCGACGAAGGCAATGATCGCCAGAGCGCGCGCGCACCACGCGTGGCCTAGCGCCAGCAGCGCGAACAGCATTGCAGCGATGGCCACGAGCAAGGCTGGGCCCGCGCTGGTCCCGGATGCGACTTTCCAGGGAGCCATCGTCGCGAGAGCGGACAGCGGTAGGCCGAGGAGATCCAGCCCCAACACGCCAATGGACACCACCGCGCTCGTGAGGCCGATGGCGAGCGCCACGCGCGGAACGGTCATGCCGGTCATCGACCACGCAACCCAGCGAGCAAAGAACACGCCGCCGACGCCGACGAACAGGCCAAGATTGAGACCGACCCGCGCCAGCCAGATCAGCACGTTCAATCCGCCATCGGCGTTTGCGGGAGGTTGCGTCCCCGTCGGCGTGCCGATCGAGAAGATCGCCGATCCCGCGACGGGATGGCCGTCCTGCGAAATGACGCGATAGCTGACGACGGCCGTGCCCTGCGGCAGGTCCGCCGGCATCACGACCGAGATAGTCTCGCCCGATGCGTTGACGCGCACATCATCCCGCGCCCTGCCCGCGCCGTCGATCAGCCGGATCGCGCCCGGCGTCACTGTCTCATTGAAGCGCAACTCCACCGCCTTTGGCGCGCTCGCGAGCATGCTGCCGCTCGCCGGCTCGACCGCGACCAGCGCCGCGTGCGCCGAGACGCCGGTTGCGAAGCCGACGACGAGGAGCAGCGTCGCGAGCGCGGCGAGCAGGCGCATCAGGGTTTTGGCAGGAGTTTTACGCCCGGCGCCGGTGACTTGCCCTCGTGCGAATGCCCGGCCCCCTCCGCGGGGATCTCGATCCAGCGGCTGACGCCGGTCTCGCATTCCTGGATTACGGGAAAGTACAGGATTGTGTTCGGTTTGAGCGTGTCGGTCAGGGCCGTGTGCATGACGAACTCGTCATAGTTCTTGTCCGGCAGCTTGCCGCCGGACCAAGTCACCTCCTTGACGCCGGAGGAGAGCCTGTTGCCGTGATAATCGTATTCGCCGGCGTATTTGCCCTCGACCACGTCAACACTCCAGCCCGCCTTCGGCATCGGTTTCACCGCGATCACGCCTTCCGGGATCTGCACCCGGATTTTCACCGTGGGCGAGCCCGCGCAGCCGTGCGGGACGGCGAAGACGGCCTTGTAGGAAGCACCGACCGTGGCCTGCTTGCCTTCGAGGAAGACGTGCGCGGTCGCTGGCGTTGCCGCAAAGACGCTCAGAAAGATCAGCCAGGTTCGCTTCGACATATTGGGTCTCCCGAAGGTCCAGATCATGCTCGTCACATCTTCATTCCCGAATGATCCGGCATTTTCTTCATCATGTGCCCGCCCTCGCCCGGCGCCTGGGCGCCGACGCCCTGTACGTCGAGGGAGACGGCGACCTTGCCGGCCTTCTCGAACTGAAGCGTCACCGGCACCTTGTCGCCCTGCTTGAAGGGGCCCTTCAGCTCCTGCAGCATCAGGTGGTAGCCGCCGGGGGCGAACTTCACCGTCTTGCCGGGATCGATCACGAGACCCTTGTCGAGCAGACGCATCTTCATCACGCCATTGTCCATCGCCATCTCGTGGACCTCAGCCTTCCCCGCGATCTCGGCGGAGACGCCGACCAGCTTGTCGGCCACTGTGCCCTTGTTCTCGATGGTGAGATAGCCGCCGGCGACCTTAGCGCCGCCCGGTGTCGCCCGGCTCCACGCCTGCGAGATGACGAGATCGCCCGCCTTGACGTCGTCGGCCCGCGCGACGGCACAGCCGGTCAGCAACAGTGAAATTGCAAGGAGAGTTCGTCCGATAGTCTTCATGTTGATTGCCTCTTTCACGATTGATCGGGCCGAGAATGGCCCTGCATTCTTCCGCGACACCCTTCCGCTGCCGTCAGCATCGGCATTCGGAACGCCGGCCTGCCGCGGAGCCGAACATAGACCCAAGTGCCATTTGCCCGTCACCATCGATACCTCATTCCAGCGTACACTGCTCTTCCCGTACCCGGCTCAAACAATGCTGACGTCGCCGTCGCTCGATCGATGATGCTCGCGCTGGCTATGTAGGTCTTGTTGGTGAGATTGCGCCCCTCGATGTAGGCAGACATCGGGCCGCCATTGTCGAACCCGGCTTTCAATCCCAACAAGGCGTAAGGCTCTGTCGTCAGCGTGTTCATGCTGTCCACAAAGTAGGCCTGTGGCACCCATTCGACGTTGGGTCCAACATAGAAACCGGTAGGGTGCTTGTAGAGAAGCTCCGCGCGCAAATAGTGACTTGGGGCTCCCGGCAATCGATTGTTTCCGAAAGTGGGATCTTTGTCGAAGCGGAAGTCGTTGAAGGAATAAGCGACATTCAGCCAGATTTTGTCCGGCGCCGGGCCGTTGACGAAGATGTCACGAAAGATTGCTGCGCCCGCGCCGGCCTCGATGCCTTGATGGATGGTGTGGTCGGCATTGGTCACATTGCAGTTGCCAAAAGCACTATAGAGGCATTGCAGTTCGTCGCGAATGTTGGCCCGGTACGCCGTCAGTTCCCAGGCGTAATCAGGCCGCTTCATGCGAGACCCGATTTCGTACGTGGTCGCAATCTGCGGGCGGATGCTGGTGAACGGAATCGTCGGAATGCCAGGACCAATCGCGCTTTCGCCGAAGCTCGGCACCTCGGCGCTCCGCGAGACATTGGCGAAGGCCTGCCAGGCCGGATCGATTTGCCACAACAGACCGCCTTTCGGCGACCAGACATTAAAGCGCGTTGCCCCCGATTGATCCCCGTCGCTGAGGAAACGATCCTGCCGATTGCGGGTCGCGTACAGAAATTGCGTGCCGCCGATCACCGCAAGATTTGGAATGACGTAGAAGCTGTCTTCGACATAGGCGGAGGTATTCTCCGACCGATCGATCGAGGAAGAAAGCAGTGCACCCTTCTGCCCGCCAATGTTGGCGAACTGCTGGTTGTCGATGCTGCCGTTCAGCACATAGACGCCCGCGACCAACCTGTTGCGGAAGCCGCCAATGGTGCGGTCATCCGTGATCTTCGCGAATCCTCCATAGTCCTTGTAACGGTAGTCCAGCCACTGGAAAATCGGATGCATCAAATGGCGATCGACACCAAAGGCGCCGAATTCGACTTTGGTGTCATCGAAACGAACGGTGGTTTTGTTGGCGAGCCTGACAGTATCGATATTGCGCTGCTGATCCATCGCAACATTCGCGGGTGCAGCAGCTTCCGGATCGGTCAAAGCGGATGTCTTGGTCACGGTACCCGGGATTCGCTGCCGGACTTCGTTGGCATTGAGGTAGAACCGGGTCTCGACATCCGGTGAGAACTGATACCCAATATTGCCGCTCAAACGGTTGCTCGAGCCAAAACTGTGATCGCGAAAACCGTCCGCGGCCTGCGCGGAAGCGGTCACGAAACCGTCCCACCGCCCGTTGACGCCTCCTGCGTTCGCCTGAAGGCGTTTGTAGCCGAATCCTCCGACATCGAAGGACACACCATTCGGAAACGAGTCGCGGCCGGTCGGAGTCACGAAGTTGATCGCGCCTCCGAGCGAATTGGCGCCAAACTGAAGCGCGTTGCCGCCCTTGAAGACTTCGACATATTTGTAGGCGCTCGGATCGATCTCCTGGAAATCGCCATAACCATCCGCGGTGTTGATCGGAATGCCGTCCATATAGAGCTGCACGCCGCGCAGATGAAAATTGCGCGACAGGCCGGACCCGCGAATCGAAAGGCGGGTGTCGTCGCCCCATTTGGGCTGGGCGTACACGCCGGGCACGTAATCAAGAACATCCTTGATCGTGTTGGACGGCGTCGAGTTCCTGTACGCATCGGCCGAGACGAGCGCCACGCCGCCCGGAGTCTGGTTAATCTCCGCCAGCGCTTGTTGCGCAGTCAGAACCGTCAGGGCACCCGGAGCCCCTGCACTCTGTTCGCTCGCGGTTTGCTGCGGCGATGGGGTCGTTCGCAGGCTTCGCGTGACGCGGGCCGATCGCGCAGAATTGCGTGGCGATCGGACGGCCGACGCACGCTTCTGCTGAGGCGCCTCAACTGTGATAGGCGGCAGCACTGCGCTGCTGCTTTGGGCAAAGGCTCCGTTCGATGATGCAAGCAGCGCGGCCTGAATGGCAACGACGCTCACACCACGGCGGGCATGACAACGTAACATGGGGCATTCCTGACGCCGGGCTTTCTCTCCGGCCTTTCGACAGCATTAATCGCCTACGGCGGACCGCGGCGATCACGAGAGTCGTCAGGAAAATTGAGGCGGTGCGCGCGCCTGCGCGTTTGTGCCTTTATGGGCCGCCCCGGCGGATGCCTCCGCCGCGTGCCACACCACGCGTTCGGCATGGCGGAAGGGAACGGAGAGCGCGGCATGCGGCGGCGAATCGAGCGACGCGCCCACCTGCGCCAGGCAACAGAGGGCACACGCACCGGCATGTGCGACCGGCGTACCCGCTGGGTCGTTCAGGCCGCCCTGCTCGCTCGCGCTGTGGCAGATGACGGCGGCGGACAACGGATCGGCCACGGCTTGGCCGGCCGCCAGACAGGCGGCAATCGGCGCCAGCACCTGCATCACCAGGGCGAGCAGGACCAGAGGTAGGAATTTTTGCAGCCGTGCGCGCATCCGCCGAACCATTCGTTCGTCTACTAACTAAACACCGCGCTATGGCCGAGTCGAGCCCGGTTCCGCCGCCTTCTTAATCCAGCGCAAACTTCCCGGAAAACCGTGGTCCGACCGCCCACAGGAGGGAACCTCCGGCATTTGAGGCAGTCGAGCCGATGGCCCATCCACAGATTTCTTATGTTTGTCATATGCTTACCCGGCCGGCAGCCCGATCATTTCGTCAATTGCTCGAATTTTGAACATTCGTTGCCGAAAATGATGACAAGTGAGAAAAGTTGATCTAGCATCCCCTTGCTCAGGCTGGCCGCGAGGTCGAAGTCTGGTGGTCCAAGTCTCGGGAGGAGCCCCTGACGCGCAAAATGCAGCGTCGCCCCGCCAATCAAGATCAAATCTTAGAATCGGGGATAATAGGGTCGACACAATTTTCGAGCGGGGCTAGGGCCCCGCTCTTTTTTTGTCTGAATGGCCACAGCGCCGATGAACCTGTCTCCCAATCCGATCGAACAGAGCTTTGAACTTGCAGCCTCGCGCTGCATCGACCTCACGCCACTCGTCTATCGACGGCTGTTCGAACAGCATCCCGAAACGCGGGCGATGTTCCGCAAACAAGGCAGCGAACTCGTGATGGGCTCGATGCTGGCACTCACGATCGAGGCGATTCTCGACTTCGCCGGTGATCGCCGTGGGCAATTCCGGCTGATCGCATGCGAGGTCGTGTCGCACGATGGCTACGGCACGCCGCGCGAGCTGTTCACTGCCTTCTTCGCCGTCGTCAGGGACACGCTGCGCGATCTTCTCGGCGATGAATGGTCGTCGGACATCGCGCAGGCCTGGGACCGACTGCTCATCGAGATCGACGCGTTCGCCGGCGCCCCGGCCTGACGATTTGCGCTGCACCAACGCGTCTCGCGGCGATCCCGCCGTTGATTGCGGATTGAGTGGCGCCAACTCTTGTGAGACACTTTCGGACATCGGTCGCGCAATCAATGACGCGTCGAAAATAGAATTGTATGGGAGCGAGCGATGTCCGGGACGAAAGATTTCTCGACGACGAGGCGCGATCTTCTTCAGGCGGCAGCAATCGCCGGCGCCGCGACTGCCATCCTCGGCAGCATGGGCATAAACCCCGCCCTTGCAGCCGAAGTCGGACGCAGCGAGAAGCCGCTGAAAGCGGCGTTCTCCAACGCAGGCCTCCAGGCGACCTGGTGCGCGCAGGGCAAGCAGGCGGCGGAATTCTGGGGCAAGCTGTTCAATGTCGAAGTCACCTGGTTCGACGGCCAGCTCGATGCCGTGAAGCAGCGCGCGGCGATCGACAACATGGCGTCGCAGAAATGGGACTTCGTCGCGATCCAGGCTTTTGGCATCGGCACCCTCACCCAGCCGGTGCAGAAGATGATCGACGCCGGCACGCCCGTGATCGACATGGACACGCTGATTGCGCCGCTGGACCAGATCAATGTCCACTCCTTCCTCGCCCCTGACAACGAGTTCATGGGCGCCTCGGTGACGCAGGCGCTCTGCAACGCCATGGGCGGCAAGGGCAAGATCATCATGACGCAAGGAGCCCTCGGCCACACCGGCGCGCAGGGCCGCGCCAAGGGCTTCAACAACGTCGTGAAGCAATTCCCCGGCATTGAGGTGCTGGACACGCAGCCGGCCGACTGGGATGTGTCGAAGACCGCACGTCTTTGGGAAACCTACCTGACGAAGTACCCGCAGATCGACGCGGCGTTCTTCCACAATGACGACATGGCGCTCGCCGCCGCCAACATCATGAAGGCGCGGGGCCGCACCAACATCCTGATTGGCGGCGTCGATGCGATGCCACCGGCGATCCAGGCGGTCAGCGAAGGCCGCATGTTTGCCACCGTCCGCAATCCGTCCTGCCGAATCCATGGCGGCGCGATCATCGCGGGCGTTTCCGCCGTAGTCGGCGGCGAAAAGAGCGGACAGGGCATTCCGAAGAACGTCGTTACCGACGGACCGGTCGTCACCAAGGCCAACGCCGCCGGGATGCAGTGGATGCAGGATCATTTCCTGATCTGAGTCTCCATGCGAGAGGATCGTTCGCCCATCCTGGAACTGCAGGGCATCACGAAGAGCTTCGGCGGCGTCGAGGCGCTTCGTGGTGTTGACTTCGCGCTCTCACCCGGCGAGATCCACGGTCTCGTCGGCGAGAACGGCGCGGGAAAAAGCACGCTGATGAAGATCATCGCCGGCGTGCACACAGAATTCTCCGGCCGCTTCCTGATCGACGGACAGGAGACGCATTTCCGCTCGGCCCGCGACGCGCACAGCGCCGGCATCGCCATGGTGCACCAGGAGCTGTCGGTCGCGCCCGACCTCACGGTCGCGGAGAACGTGTTTCTGGGCAACCAGCCGACCAACCGGCTCGGCCTGGTGCAATGGCGGCGGATGGCGCGCGAGGCCGGCGAGCAGCTCGCCCGCTTCGGCATCGATGTCGATCCGATGAGCAGGCTGGGTGACTTACCGATCGGGCTCCAGCAGCTGATCGAGATCGCCCGCGTGCTGTTCTCCGGCGCACGCATCGTCATCCTGGACGAGCCGACGTCCGCCCTCTCCCCGCCCGAGGTCGAGCGACTGTTCGCGACGCTGCGGCGCCTGCGCGAGGAAGGCACGGCGATCGTCTTCATCTCGCATTTCATCGAGGACATCTTGCGCGTGTCCGACACGGTGACTGTGTTCCGCAACGGGCGGAAGGTCGCGGAGACCGCAAGTGCGGCGACCAGCAAGGGCGCGCTGATCGAGGCCATGATCGGTCGCGGCGGCGAAGCGCTCGAGCACAGCTACAGCGACGATCTGATGCTGCCGCAGCCGAGCGACAGCTCGGTGGTCCTGAAGGTCAACCAATTGTCGCTGGCCCGCAGCCTGAAGGACATCTCCTTCGAGGCGCGCGCCGGCGAAGTGCTCGGCATCTACGGCTTCATGGGCTGTGGCCAGCAGGAATTATCCCGCATCCTGTTCGGCAAGCTGAAGCCGGACGGCGGCACGCTCGCGGTCGAGGGCAAGCCCAAGACTTTCGCGAGCACGGCAGCGGCGCGGCGCGCCGGCGTGGCGCTGGTGCCCGAGAGCCGGCGGGCGATGCTGTTTCACCAGGAGCCGGTCTACAAGAACATCTCGATCAGCATCCTCGATCGCATCTCGGCGTTGCTGCTGAAGCCGGCGCAGGAGCGCGACATCGCAAAGCGCCAGGTCGAGCAGCTCCAGATCAGACCGCCGGTGGTCGGCCTCGATCTCGGCATGCTCTCCGGCGGCAATCAGCAGAAAGTCGCGCTGGCGAAATGGCTGACCTATCCGCCCAAACTCCTGGTGCTGTGCGAGCCCACCCGCGGCATGGATGTCGGCGCCAAGAACGACGTCATCAACATCGTCCGCGATCTCCGCGCCAAAGGGCTTGCGATCATCGTGCTGTCGACCGAGCCGGAAACGGTGCTGTCACTGGCTGACCGCATCCTCGTGCTCAAGCGCGGCGCATTGGTGCGGGAGTTCACGAACGAGCCGGTCAGCAAGGACCGCCTGCTGGAAGCGGCGTGACGGAGAAGCACGATGGCGAGCAGTGACACGGCTTTGGCGGCGGGGCAGCGGGCGCGGGGGCTTGCGCCCTTCCTGCGCTCGCAGATGCGCAACATCGCCCCGTTCCTGACGCTGATTTTTCTGTCCGGCTTCTTTGCACTGGCCAGCCCCTCCTTCGCGACGCTGGACAATCTCGGCAACATCCTGACGCAGGTGTCGGTCACGGGAATCATCGCCGTCGGCCTCACCTTCGTGATCCTCTGCGCGGAGATCGACCTCTCGATCGCCAGCATCGCCAACGTCACGGGCATCGCGGTCGCCTACTTCACGCTCCAGGAATCCTACGTCAACATTCCCAACATTCCCCTGCCCGGAGCAGCGGCGATCCTGCTGGCTATTTTGCTCTGCGCGTTGCTCGGCCTCGTCAATGCGCTCGGGCTGACCGTGATCGGCATCCCCTCCTTCATCATGACGTTGGCGATGATGCAGATCGCGGCCGGCATCTCGGCGCTGCTGGTGCGCGGCCAGATCGCCTACAAGGTGCCCGGCGTGATTACCACGCTCGGCTCCGGCTCGATCGGCGGCATCCCATGGATCGTCATCGTCGCCGCGATCATGCTGCTTGGCGGCCATCTGGTGCTGACCTACACGCGCTTCGGCCGCTACGTCTACATGGTCGGCGGCAACCGCGAGGCGGCCGAATATTCCGGCCTCAACGTCAAGCTCATCCTCGGCGCGGTGATGGTCATTTCGGCAGTGTGCTCCGGGATCGGCGGCATGCTCGGTGTCGCCCATTTCGGCAGCGCGCAGCAGAACGAGTTCGATACCTATCTGCTCGACTCCATCGCCGCCGTCGTGGTCGGCGGCACCAGCCTGTTCGGCGGCCGCGGCGGCATCGGCAACACCATCGTCGGGCTGTTCGTGCTCGGCGTTCTCAACAACGGCCTCGACCACGTCAACATCGACAGCTTCCTGAAGATCCTGATCCGCGGCCTGATCCTGCTGGCGGCGCTTGTCATCAATGTCTATGCGCAGCGGCTGAGGGAAAAGGCGGTGGAATAGCCGCCCCTCAAAACCAAAAGCGCGAAAACAACCCCATGCACAGTAGAGACTGTGAGGGACTTCAACGACTTACAAAAACCCGAAATTGTGTAGCAGCGACCGTGGCGGCGTTTGACTCGTCGGGCAAAACAGGAGCATGATTTCATCGTGGCGGTGTGCGCAGGTCGGCTCCGGACAGCGCCCCAACCTCCGTCATTGCGAGCGCAGCGAAGCAATCCAGACTGCCGCCGCGGAAAGATTCTGGATTGCTTCGCTGCGCTTGCAATGACGACGTGACCGCAGGGGCAATCCAGCCTCACCTTCGATCGCGGAGCATGAGACCGCGGCCTAGCTCTCGGCCTAGTCATCCGACCCAAGCCGCGAGAACCGGAAATTGCAGTGGCTCGCACCGCCCGCTAGCGTCTGTGTCCTCTCCAGGCGGATGCCTCGCGCTGCGTAGGCGACGAAATCGAGCCCGCAAATATTCGGCAGGGCGTCCTTGTCTCCATGGCGCGCCGCGAGCTTGCAGAAGCCGCAAGCCTTGTAGTTGATGCCGAATTCAAAACTGTCACCCGTATCAGGCTCGACGAAATCATAGACGAAATCTTCCGGAAATTCGGTCTGATGGCTTTCGGTCGTGCTTCTCGCCGCCTGCTCGCGTAGCAGGGCCTGGTTCTCCGGCGACATGAATTGACGCCCCGAGGCGAGACGTTGCGCTTCCGATACGGTGAGCAATTGCGCCTTGTAGGTTTCCCGCTCGATCTCGCCGATCACAGCCACCGGCACGCCGTGGCGCCGCAGCACCCGGCTGATGGCCATGAAGCCCATCAACCGCATGAAGAAATCGCTCATGCGGCTCGCAGCGCCGCCGACATAGGGCATTTGGGTGAGCACGATTTCGAATTCGTCCATCACCTCCCGCCTGATGCCGTCGATGTCCGAAAGCTGCGCGCGCTCGCGCAACATCGCTTCGGCCAGGTCGAGCCGATCGCGCATGGCGGCCTCCATGGCACCGCGATGCGCTTCGTAAAACGGATGGATGATCTCAGCCATGGGACACCTGATATGATTGGCTCATTGCAAAGTCGGCCGGTTTCACTCGGCGGCGATCGCCTCGATCTCCAGCAGCCATTTGCTGTCGACGGTCTCGACAATCACGACCGTCAGCGCGGGCTGGTGTTCGCCCAGCATCGCGCGACGAATGGAGCGGTTGGTCACGAGTTGAGCGCGGTCGGTCAGGAACGTGGTGACCTTGACCAGATGCGCGACGCCAAGGCCCGCGGCGGCGAGCACCTCGATCAAATTGCGCCAGGCCTGCTCGCACTGCGCCTCAAAACCGTCAGGGACGGTGCCGTCGGATCTCTGGGGCACCTGGCCGCTGATGAACAACAGGCGGCGATGCTGCGTCAGTTCAACCCATGCAGTAGCCGCCGGCGGGAGCATGGACCGTTGCGGGATTGTGGCTGACGATGTGAGCTGGGGACATAGGATTTCTCCGGATTGCAGGTCGATCGTATCCGGCGCCGTCACCGCTTCGCAAAGCATCATCGCTGCGGCTCAGCGCAAGAAAATCTATTGCAAGGCCACAGCTCATCGGTGTCAAAATGGAGACCGATGACCTACATCCTTCCCCCACTCAACGCGCTCCGCGCGTTCGAAGCCGCCGCCCGGCATCTCAGCTTCAAGCTGGCCGCGCACGAGCTACACGTGACGCCCGCCGCCGTGGGGCAGCAGGTGAAGGCGCTGGAGGCGCGCCTCGGCGTGCAGCTGTTCGAGCGGCTGCACAAGCAGCTCATCCTCACCGTCGCCGGTCAGGCCTATCTGCCCGGGGTCTCCGAAGGCTTTCGCCACATTGCGGATGCGACCTCACAATTGAGGCCGGCAGGTGCGGTGCTGCTGCAATTGGGCATCCATGGCAGCTTCGACCTCCGCCGCCTCGATCTCGCGGCGTTTCGCAGCACGCATGCGGAGATCGGCTTACGGGTGCTGCATCCGGCCGGCCTGCACGAATTGGTCGAAGGCAAGGTCGACCTGCTGATCGCTCGCGGCCTCGGCCACCATCCGGGCTATCGCTGCGACCGGGTCGATGAGGGATCGGGTCTGGGTGATTGGCTCGTTGCGCCTGAAGGCACCGCGGATTGTCCCGAGATCGTCAGCTTCCGCGCGTGGCTGCGGGCGCTGCCGGCCCGGAACGCGCTCGGAAATCGTCGCCCTCGACTGGTCGGCGGCGTCGGGAGCTGAAAATGACCCAAAGGCGACATAATCGCTTGATTCAAGTTGTCTTCTTGTGAGGTGAAGCTACCGGGGCAAATGATGGGTCGCGCCAAGCTCGTTCTCGCTATTTGTTTCTTCTTCTTTGGGCTGACCGCGGCAAACGCTGCGGGGGTCAGAAATTTCGACATTCCCGCTGCCGCGGCCGGGCCGGCGATCAGGCTGCTGGTCTGGACACCATGCGCCGAGCCTCCAAAAGAGATGGACGCACGTGGTGCCATTTTCTTCTCCGTACCCGGGTGCTCGGTGACTGGCGAAAAGCTTCCTCTTATCGTGATATCGCATGGCAGGAGAGGATGGTTCGGTGGTCACCACGACACGGCCGCGGCGCTGGCCGATGCTGGTTTTGTCGTCGCTGCGCTCAATCATCCCGGTGACACCTGGCGCGATGCCAGCCGTACCGACAGCCTTTCCGTGCTCGTCGAACGCCCCGCGGATATCAAGCGACTGATCGACTACATGCTCGAAAGCTGGCCCGATGCATCGCGCATTGACGCCCGGCACATTGGCCTCTACGGCTTCTCGTTTGGCGGCTATACGGGTCTCGCCGTCATCGGCGGCAATCCAGAATTACGAAAGGGCTTGTCCAATTGCGCGACATCGAGCCTGTTGGCTTGCAAGCAGCTTGAAAGCGGCGAGGTGCCGGGCCAACCGATCACACCTGACCCCCGCGTCATAGCCGCAGTAATTGCCGATCCTTATCCGGCTTTTGTTTTCTCCGAGGAGAACCTGAAGAAAATAGCGATACCGGTGCAACTATGGAGTTCCGATCCGGCGCAAAATGCTGACGGACTCTCCGGATGCTGTGCTTCAACGATCAAACAACGGCTCCCGGCGCCGGATTATCACTTCGTGGCCAACGCCAAACACTTCTCTTTTCTTGCCACTTGCATCCCGAAGGAGACGCAGGCCAACCCTACCGCTTGCACCGATGCGCCGAATTTCGACCGTGTCGATTTTCATCGGAGTTTCCACACCGACGTCGTGGCGTTTTACCGCAAGCACTTCGCTGACGGTGCTGGCCAATAGCGATACCGCTCTAACTGTTCCATTTATGGCCTGCACCGACAGCACTGAGCCTCGGGGAAACGATGTCTCAAGGCGGGGAGCGCGCGGAAATTACGCCGACGAGAGGCATTCGGCTAGTCCGCGACGTGGTGTTGGCTCGACTGAGGTGACGGCGCTCGAAACTTTGCGGTGCTGCCGCTTGATGGCGAAGCTAACTGCTACCGTGCGGTCCGGGAATTGGCTCGAAGTCGGGATCAGGCCGCCTGGATGACGGCCCAAACCAGACAACTTAAGCGTGCGCGACTAGCCAAGCGCGTCGCAATGGGACAGAATGACGGTCATTACCGGGCATAAGCTGAGATCATGACAGAGCCGCCGACCGCACCGTTTGCGCCCTTCGAATGGATGCTCTCAGCTCGCTATTTGGGGGCGCGCCGCAAGGACGGCTTTATCTCGGTCATCGCCGGATTTTCGTTTCTCGGCATTATGCTTGGCGTTGCCACGCTAATCATTGTCATGGCCGTCATGAACGGCTTCCGCAAAGAGCTTCTAGACAAGATCCTCGGTCTCAACGGTCACATTCTAGTCCAGCCGCTGGAAACACCTCTAACCGACTGGAAGGATATGGCCGAGCGTCTCAGCCTGGTGCCAGGTATCCGCTTGGCCGCGCCTGTCGTCGACGGCACCGCGCTAGCGTCGTCTTCCGGCGCATCTGGAGTTCTGGTGCGTGGCATTCGCGCCGACGATCTTAAGAAGCTCACCTCTATCGCCGACAACATCAAGCAAGGATCGATCGAAGGCTTTGACGAGAACCAGGGGGTTGCCATCGGGCAGCGCCTCGCCGATCAGCTCTCGCTCCATGCCGGTGACGCCATCACGCTCGTTGCGCAACACGGCGCGGTCACCCCGATGGGGGTTATGCCGCGGATCAAGAAGTGTGAAGTCAGAGCCATATTCGAGATTGGTATGTCTGAATATGATGCGAGCATGGTCTTCATGCCAATCGCAGAGGCTCAGTCGTACTTCAACCGCGACAAGGACGTGACTGCGGTCGAGATCTTTACAGCCGATCCCGCTCGCATCGATCAGTTTCGCAAGGCTGTGACGGAAGCAGCCGGGCGGCCAGTCTTCCTAGTGGACTGGCGGCAGCGGAACTCGACCTTCTTCAATGCGCTTCAGGTCGAGCGCAATGTGATGTTTCTGATTCTGACCATGATTGTGCTGGTAGCTGCGTTGAATATCGTATCTGGGCTCATCATGTTGGTGAAGGATAAGGGCAGCGATATAGCGATCCTCAGGACCATGGGTGCTTCACGAGGCTCGATCATGCGGATATTCCTGATTACGGGTGCTTCGATCGGCGTCGTGGGAACGTCGGTCGGGTTGGTCGTTGGGCTTCTCGTCTGTCTTAATATCGATTCGATCCGACAGTTTCTATCCTGGCTGACCAGCGCCGACTTGTTCCCGAGAGAACTCTATTTTCTCTCGAAGCTGCCAGCGGAGATTGATTTCGGGGAGACCAGCGCGGTCTTGATCATGGCGCTAACCCTGTCGCTTCTCGCAACGCTCTACCCATCGTGGCACGCCGCCCGGCTCGATCCCGTGGAAGCGCTTAGGCGGTGAGATCGACAATTGTTGTGGTCCCATGATGCCGAACCTAATTCGTCGTCCGTGAAGAGCGGCTAAGCGATTGAGCTAGGATCGCATTTGACTTTGTGGACTGTTTTTGGAATGCAGGATTTTGATGCTTGGGGCATCGGAACCTTGCAATTTCATTTTCAGGATTCCGTCGAATCGCCAGTCATGATTCGGTGGTCGCA
>NZ_JH600073.1:8024767-8198421 GCF_000244935.1 Bradyrhizobium sp. WSM1253 | reverse complement strand
GAAGCTCTATTCCTTCCACGCCCCGGAGGTGGAGTGCATCGGCAAGGGCAAAGCAGCCGCGCCTTACGAGTTCGGTGTCAAAGCCTCTATCGTCACCAACAACCGCCGTGCTCCCGGTGGCCTGTTCGTGCTGCACGCCAGGTCGCTGCCCGATAACCCGTACGACGGTCACACATTGCGGGACGTCATCGACCGCACCGAGACACTCACCGGCTGTGCGATCGAGCGGGCCTATGTCGACAAGGGATACCGCGGCCATGACACAAAGAACCCGCGCCGTGTCTTCATCTCTGGCCAGAAGCGCGGCGTCTTCGGTGTCATCAAGCGCGAGCTGCGCCGCCGCTCCGCCATCGAACCCATCATCGGACACCTGAAGACCGATGGCCACCTCGGCCGCTGCTACCTCAAAGGCCGCGCCGGCGATGCGGCCAACGTCATCCTCTCAGCCGTCGGCCACAACTTCCGCCGCATCCTCGCCTGGCTCAGAGAACTCTTGTGCCTGTTCCTGATCCAGCTCTGGCGCACGCCCGCCTGTCCGGCCCCGCTCAATTCGGCTTCTTAACGGACGACTAATTCCATCATGGCGTCGATCGCGCGTCTGGGAAGCGCGGATTGGCCCCCCTAAAGATATCAGGTCTGGGTGATTGGCTGATTGCGCCTGAGGGTACCGCGGATTGTCCCGAGATCGTCAGCTTCCGCGAATGGCTGCGTGCCCTGCCCGTCGGGAAGGCGCTCGCAAATCCCCGCCCTCGTCTGGTCGGCGTCAGACGATAGGCTCAACCGACAATCGATAGCCTCGCCGCGATGCCATTTCACATGTCGTTGGCGGATATCGATAGCACCAGACATCATAGGTTCTGGAGAGCCGAAACCGTCGACCGCCTCTGTCGCGTCAGGTCGAAACCGATTCCGTTCCACGCCTCGCGTGCCAACCAGATTTTCCCTCAACACGACTGCCGCCCATGCACTCCACAAGATAGTCCACGAATACTCGGACGCGAGCAGGCATGTTCGGCCCGCCGACGAAGACGGCGTGGAAGATCTCCTTGTCACCAGGATTGAACGGTTCGAGAAGGGCGCCCCTCCGCGATCGCGTCCCCGAGACTGAAATTGCCGACACGGGCGATGCCGACGCCGTCGAGCGCCAGCTGGCCCAGTGTCTCGCCACTGTTCGCCTCGATGGCGCCTCGCACCTTCAGGGCGAAGTCGACTCCGTCCCGGCGGAACAGCCAAACCGGCTCGGCCCGGCGAAAACTGAAATTCAGGCAATTGTGGTTGTAGAGCTCTTCCGGCGTTTCGGGCACGCCCCAGCGCGCCAGGTAGTCCGGCGAGGCGACGATGGTTCGGCCGTTCTCGCTGAGGCGCCGCGCCGTGAGCGCGCTGTCAGTCAGCGGACCGCCGCGAACCGCCACATCCGCCTGCCCCGCAGCGACGTCAACGATCCCGTCGCCAAGATTGATGTCGACCACGATGTTCGGATAGCGGCGCACGAACTCGCCAAGCAGAGGCACGATGCAAAGACGCCCGTGGGAGACCGCAGCGCTGACCCGGATGCGGCCGCGCGGCGAACCCTGGTCGGAGATCGCCTGCTCGGCTTCGTCGAGATCGGCGAGAATGCGGCGGGCCGCGCTGAGATAGGCGCGGCCTTCCGCGGTCGGCGTCAACGCGCGCGTCGTCCGCAACAGCAAGCGTACGCCGAGCCGCTGCTCGACCCGGTCCAGAGTGCGGCTCACGGCCGACGGCGTCAGTCCAAACGCGCGACCCGCAGCCGAGAAGCTGCCGCCGTCGATGACCGCGCAGAACACTTCCAGTTCCCGGGCACGGTCCGCGGTATCTGCTGCCACCTTTGCGCTCCAGTCAAAAATGCTTGGCCTGGGTAGTAGCTAATCCCAACGATCTTCCTCGTCTAGCTTTGCGTCTACGAAAAAGGCCAACACAGGAGATCGCCCATGAACGTCCCCGACCAGCTTCGCCGGTTTGCCCTCACCGGAGCCGCGCTCGCCATCCTGGCCGGCACCGCCGCCGCGTCAGCGGCCGACGGGCCCACGGATTTCCCGAATACCTTCCACACCGAAGAGGTCGCGACCAATGGCACCACCCTCCACGTCCGGGTCGGCGGGTCTGGACCGACGGTCGTGCTGCTGCATGGCTATGGCGAGACCGGAGACATGTGGGCGCCGCTCGCGACGAACCTTGCTCGCAATCACACGGTGATCGTGCCCGATCTGCGGGGCATGGGCCTTTCCGCCCGCGCCGAGGCCGGTTTCGAGAAGGTCAATCAGGCGGAAGACATCGTCGGCGTGATGAACACGCTGCAAGCGCCGCGCGCTGACATCGTGGCGCACGACATCGGCAACATGGTCGCGTTCGCTCTGGCCTCACGGCACGCCGGGCGGGTGACGAACCTGGTGCTGATGGATGCGCCGGTGCCGGGCGTCGGGCCGTGGGAAGAAATCCTAAAGAACCCGTTGCTGTGGCACTTCCGGTTCGGCGGGCCGGATATGGAGCGCCTGGTGGCCGGCCGCGAGCGGATCTATCTCGACCGGTTCTGGAACGACTTCTCGGCCAATCCGGCCAATTTCCCGGAGGCGTCCCGAGCCCACTACGCGCAGCTTTACGCCGCGCCGGGGCGCATGCACGCCGGCTTCCGCCAGTTCGCCGCCTTCGATCAGGACGCGATCGACAACCGCGCCTGGCTCTCGGCGCACGGCAAGCTGCTCATGCCGGTTCTCGCGGTCGGTGGCGCCGCATCCTTCGGCCCGGCAATGGCGGCGGTGATGCAGGCCGGCGCGATCGACGTGCAGGAGCGGGTCATCGCAGGCTCCGGTCACTGGCTGATGGAGGAGCAACCCGCGGCTACGTCGGCCGCGATCGAGGCCTTCCTCAACGAACGGCCCGTCGCCGCGGAGAATGGGCACCTGGGTCAGACCGCTCTGACGCTGGAGCAGACGCAGGCAATGCCGCAGTCCGGCGCAGGCGCCGGCACCTCCGGAGTGCCTGCTATCCGTACCGTGCTGCTCTCGGGCGACCCCGCCAAGGCCGGCCCGTATGTGCTCGAAATTCACGTGCCGCCGAACACCGCGATCGCACCGCACACCCACCGCGACGACCGCTTCGCCACGGTGATCTCCGGCACCTGGTACTTCGGTTACGGCAGCAAGGTTTCCGACGCGCCGGTCAAGCCATTGACGGCAGGCGGCCTCTACACCGAGCCCGGCGGCGTTGCGCACTTCGCCTTCACACGAGCCGAGGGTGCGGTCGTCCGTCTGACCGGGATCGGCCCCAGCGACACGGCTTTCATCCCCCCGCCCGCATCCCACTGACCTGCTCCAGAGCACTTCAGATCCAAAGGAAATTCCGATGACGTCCTTCTCCACCATCCGCGATCCCAAGACTGACCAGCTTTTGACCCCGCATAATGCGGCTTTGGTGATCATCGACTACCAACCGGTTCAGGTCAGCTCGATCCAATCGATGCCCAAGCGGACCCTCGTCGCCAACATCACCGCGGTGGCCAGGACCGCGAAGCTATTCGCCCTGCCGACGGTGATCGCTACCGTGAATGTCGCCACCGGTCGCAACCAACCCACCATCCACCAGATATCGGATGTTTTTCCGGATGTCGTGCCAATCGACCGGACCTCGATCAACGCGTGGGAGGACGCGGACTTCGTCGCCGCAGTCCGCAACACCGGCCGCAAGAAGCTGATCATGACGGCGCTCTGGACCGAGGTGTGCCTCGTGCACCCGGCGCTGGACGCGCTACAGGAGGGTTTCGAAGTCTATCCGGTGGTCGACGCGGTGGGTGGCACCTCCCGCGAGGCGCACGACGCCGGCCTGCTGCGCCTGGTCCAAGCCGGTGCCCAGCCCACCAGCTGGGTGCAGCTGATCTGCGAACTGCAGCGGGACTGGAACCGCGCGGCAACAGTGACCGGCTTTTCGGAGATCCTGTTCGCGGTCGAAGGCCACTGATCATGATCATGGAGACCGTCGACGCTGCGATGATCGAGCGGACCAACGCATCGCAGAAGCCGCCAGTCATCTTCATCCATGGCCTGTGGTCGAAGCCCAGCTCGTGGGACCGATGGGCCGAAATGTTCGAGGCCGCCGGCTATGCTCCGTTGGCGCCCGGGTGGCCGGCGGAGCTGGGCGGCGCCGCGGCACCGGAAACCATCGGCGAGGTCGCGGCGCATTTCGCCCGCATCGCGGGGGCG
This sequence comes from Bradyrhizobium sp. WSM1253, assembly GCF_000244935.1. Lineage (NCBI taxonomy): Bacteria > Pseudomonadati > Pseudomonadota > Alphaproteobacteria > Hyphomicrobiales > Nitrobacteraceae > Bradyrhizobium > Bradyrhizobium sp. WSM1253. The sequence continues at coordinate 8,194,207 of NZ_JH600073.1, read as the reverse complement.
CTGGACCGCCGCCCGGCGCTGATCGGCCATTCGTTTGGCGGGCTGATCGCGCAGACCCTGGCCGGGCGCGGGCTTTCGGCCGCGACGGTGGCGATCGAACCGGCTCCGTTTCGCGGGGTGCTGGAGCTGCCCGTCTGGACCGAGGCTCCCGTCGACGCCGAGGCCGCCGGGCGTGGACCGCTGCTGACGATCTCCGGCGAGCGCGACCACACCCCGCCATCGGTCACCCGCGCCGCCTACGAACGGCAGAAGCGCAATAAGCACCCTGTTACCGAGTTCGTCCAACTTCCGCGACGCGACCGCTCGCTGCCCATAAACAGCGGCTGGCGGGAGGTGGCGCAGACGGCGCTGACATTCGTGAGACGCTTTCTATGCCTTCTATAGCGTTCAGTCGCTCGTGTTTGAGGGCAGCTCAACTGCAGCTTCTGGCCACGCAGCGGATGGCTCACCAACTTTTCCGCTTCGGTCGCCGCACTCCTTCCTAAAAATGTTCGCCCTCGGTCGACACCAACGCCGCCTGCCCCGCAATCTCATCCGCTCGCCAGCATCGCACCGCGTGCCCATCGGTCCGCGTTTCCAGCGCCGGCCCGGGCTCGCGCCGACACACCGCCTCGGCATACCGGCAGCGCGGGCTGAACGCGCATCCGTTCGGCGGATTGAGCGGATTGGGAAGATCGCCGCCTGTCGTCGCCAGCGGTGCGTGGCGCAGTGGATCGGGGATGGCGGCGATCAGGGCTTGGGTGTAGGGGTGCGCCGGCCGTTCGAAAATCTCGCGCCAGTGGCCGTTCTCGACGATGCGGCCGAGATACATCACGGCGACCTTGTCGCTCATGTGCTCGACGACGCCGAGGTCGTGGCTGATCATGATGTAGGAGAGACCGAGCGTTTCCTTCAATTCCAGCAGCAGATTGATGATCTGGGCGCGGATCGAGACATCGAGCGCCGAGACGGGCTCGTCGCAGATGACGATTTTGGGATTGAGGATCAGGGCGCGGGCGATGCCGATGCGCTGGCGCTGGCCGCCTGAGAATTCATGCGGGTAGCGGTCGGCCTGCTCCGGCCGCAGGCCTACATGCCGCAGCATCTTCGCGACGCGGTCCTCGATCTCGCTCTTGGCCGTGACGCCATGCACACGCAGGGGATCTTCCAGCGTGCGGCGAACGGTCTGGCGTGGATTGAGCGAGGCGTAGGGATCCTGAAACACGATCTGCACGATGCGGGCCAGCGCCTTGCGATCGCCGGATGGCCTGTTCGTCACGTCCTGTCCGTCCAGCACGATGCGGCCGCGCGTCGGCGTCACGAGACCAAGGATCGACAATGCGACTGTCGACTTGCCGGAGCCGGACTCGCCGACGAGGCCGAGGCATTCGCCGCGCTTCAGGGTGAGATCGACGCCGTCGACGGCACGGAGCAGCCGACGGCCTCGCCCCAGCAGGCCGCCGCCGAGCGGAAAATGGACCGCGAGATCCCTGACGCTGAGAATGACATCGTCGTCCGGCCGCGTCTCACCCAACCTGTCTTGCGGCTCATGCATGGTGATGACACCTGACCAGACCGCCGGCCTCCAGCAAATCCGCACCCGGCGCGGTGGTCCGGCAAATATCGGTCGCCTGTGCGCAGCGCGGATTGAACCGGCAGCCGTCGGGGAAATTGGTGATGGCCGGGACGACGCCCGCGATCTCCGTCAGCCGGGTGCGGCCAAGCGCGGCGCGACTGCCGAGCCGCGGCAGCGAGGCAACCAGGCCCCGCGTATAGGGGTGCGAGGGTGCCCGGAAAATATCGGCCGAGCCGCGCTCCTCGACGATGCGGCCGGCATACATCACAGCCACGCGGCGACAGACATTGGCAACCAGCCCCAGATCGTGGCTGATCATCAGGATTGCGGTTCCCCGCTCGGCGCACAGATTCCGCATCAGCTCAATGATTTCGGCTTGCACGGTGACGTCGAGTGCGGTTGTCGGCTCGTCGGCGATCAGGAGATCCGGACCGCAGGCGAGCGCGATGGCGATCATCACGCGCTGACGCATGCCGCCGGACAGCTGGTGCGGGTAATCGTTCACGCGCCGCTCCGGCGCGGGAACGCGGACGCTCGCAAGCGCCTCGACCGCGAGTCTGTCGGCTTCCCGCCAGCTCTTGCCCTTGTGCAGCACGAACATCTCGGCGATCTGTCGGCCCACCGGCGAGACCGGGTTCAGCGCCGTCATCGGCTCCTGGAAGATCATGGCGATGCGATTGCCGCGCAGATCCCGTTGCCGGCCGGCTGAAAGGTGCTGGATCTCGCGCCCCTCGAACCGGATGACGCCGCCGCCGATCGACAAAGGCTGCCGCAACAGACCAATCAAGGCGAGCGCGGTGATGCTCTTGCCGCAGCCGGATTCGCCGACGAGGCCGAAGGTCTCGCCGCGATCGATGCGGAATGAAATACCCTCGGCCGCCGCAACGCGCTGCGTTCCATCGTCGAGATCGATACGCAGATCCTCGACTTCGATCAGCGGCGCGCCGGTCATGTGCGCCGGCTCCGCGATTGTGGATCGAGAATGTCGCGCAGGCCGTCGCCGAGCAGATTGAGGCCGAGCACCGTCAGGAAGATGGCAAGGCCGGGAAACACCGAGAGCCACGGCGCCGTCGTGATCTGATCGCGGGCATCCGACAACATGCTGCCCCAGCTCGGGAACGGCGGGCGGACGCCGAGGCCGAGGAACGACAATGCGGCTTCCGACAAGACCGCGCTGCCCATGCCGAGCGTGCCGATGACGACGATCGGCCCCAACATGTTCGGCAGCAGCTGGGTGATCATGATGCGCAGATCGCCGTAGCCGAGCACGGTCGCGGCCTGCACATAGCCCTGGCTCCTCAGCGACAGCGCCGAGGCCCGCGCGATCCGGCACGTGAAGGACCAGTTGGTCAAGCCGAGTGCGATCAGAAGGCTGGTCAGGCCGGGGCCAAGCACCGCCATGATGGCCAGCGCGAAGATCAGCGAGGGAATCGCGAGCATGAGATTGGTCAGGCCGTTGACGACATCGTCCCACCAGCCGCCCCAATAGCCGGCGCTCAGGCCCAGCGCCACGCCGATGACGCTGTTGATGAGCTGCGAGACGATGCCGACCGTCAGCGAAACGCGCGCGCCATAGACGACGCGGGAATAGATGTCGCGGCCCTGGTCGTCGGTGCCGAACCACCAGGTCCAGCTCGGAGGCTCTTCCGCGTTGAGCAGATTGGCGTCCAGGACGGGATCGGTATGCGCCAGCCAGGGCGCGAGCAGGCCGACCAGGATCGCAAGCGCGAACAGCGCGCCACCGATGATGAGATTGGCGCGGAGCTTCATGCGTATCTGATCCTGGGATCGATCACGCCATAGAGCACGTCGATCAGCAGATTGATGGCGAGAAAGGACAGCACCACGACGAGAATGGAGCCCTGCACGGCCGGAATGTCGCGCTGCAGGACACTGTCGACCAGCAGCGAGCCGATGCCCGGCCAGGAATACAATTTCTCGACCACGACCGCCTGCCCCATCAGCCCGCCGAACTGCAGGCCGACGGTGGTGAGAATGATGACAAGCGCGTTGCGCATCACATGCCACTTCACGACCCGGGTCTCGCTCATGCCCTTGGAGCGCGCGGTGCGAACGAAATCCGCGGTCATGATCTCGAGCACGGCGGCGCGTGTCGTCCGGGCGAACAGCGCCATCGGCGAGACGCCGAGCGTCACGGCAGGCAGGATCAGATATTTCAGACCGCCATCGCCATAGCCGAAACTCGGCAGCCAGCCGAGCTTCAACGCAAACAAATACATCAGCACCAGTCCGAGCCAAAATTTGGCGATCGAAAGTCCTGACACCGCCACGACCATGGCCAGCGTGTCGACGATGCCCCCCGGCTTCAGCGCGGCGATGAAACCCAGGGGTACCCCTATCACGACAGAAAACACCATGGCGGTGAAGATGAGCTGGAGCGTCGGCCATATCCGTTTGGCGATCATGAACGTCACAGGCTCGCGCGTGCGGAACGACGTTCCGAAATCACCGGTCGCAAGCTTGGCGATGTAGGTGCCGAAGCGGATATAGACGGGATCGTCGAGGCCGAGCTGCTTCTTCATGCGCAGCTCGACCTGCGGATCGGCATCGTCGCTCATGGACGAGACGATGCTGCCGGGAACGACGCTGAACAGCACGAACACCAGAGCCACCACCGCGAGCACGGTCGGAATGGTCTGCAGCAGGCGGCGGAACAGGAAGGAGAGCATCGGCAGTTTTCCTCTCTCCCTCCGTCGTTCATCTCGACGGAGGGAGCGCGAGAGCGTGTGTCACTTCGCGGGCGAGCTCTCGTCGACCCAGAGGTCTTCGACGTTCTGATGGGTGAGTTCCGTCGCGTTCAGCTGAATTCCCTTGAGCCACGGCTGCACCGCCATGACCGCCTTGTTGTAGTTGAAGAACCAGACCGGCGCCTCCTCGTAGAGGAGCGCGTTGGCCTTTTGCAGCAGCTGGGTACGCTTTGCAGCGTCATCGGACTGTCCGGCCTCGTCGATCAGCTTGTCGAACTCGGGATTCTTGAAGTTCATGTAGTTGCAGGCTGATTGCGGCGTCGCCGAGTGGAAGCATTTGAGGGCGGCCTGGGGATCTGGTCCGGTCGCCTGCGAGTAGATGAAGGCCTGGTAGTCGCCGCTGCGAACCACCTCCGCCAGCACCGCGGTCTCGACCTGCTTGACCTTGGCCTTGATGCCCACCCGGTCCAGCATCGGGATCACGGCCGAGACGATCGGCAGACCCCAGCTCTCGTTCTGGCTGGTGGTCCATTCGAATTCGAAGCCCGTGGGATAGCCGGCGTCAGCGAGCAGCTGCTTGGCCTTGGCGGGATCGAAGGCATAGGGCTTCATGGCCTTGTCGTAGGCGGGAGAGGTCAGCGGCAGCCAGCTGGTGGCCCGGTAGGCCTTGCCCTTGACCAGCTTGTTGATGATCAGGTCAGTGTCGATCGCGTAGTTGATCGCCTGCCGGACCCGCTTGTCGGCGAACGGCTTGAACGCGGGATTCATCCCCATGTAGCGGGTGAAGACCTCGGCGACTTCGACGACGGTGCCCTTGAGGTCGGCGTCGTTCTGATAGGCGACATATTGCGCCGGTCCCAGCACCGAGGTGTCGATCTCCTTGTTGCGGAAGGCGACATCGCGTGCCGCGGCCTCGCCCATGACCGACACGATGATCTTGTCGGCGTAGGGCTTGCCGGCCTTGTAGAACCGGTCCCACCGCTCCAGAACGATGCGCGATCCCGGCACGTGCTCGACGAACTTGAACGGCCCAAGACCGATCGGCTTCTGGAGAAAGCTGTCCTTGGCGGCTTCGTCGGCGGGATAGATCGACGTGATCGCGTTCCAGAAGTAGAAACCCGGATCGACTTTCTCGGTCAGCTTCATCTCGATTGTAAAGTCGTCGATTTTCTTCAGGCCGGAGATCTCCTTGGCCTGCCCCTTCTCGACCGCCGCCGCGCCCTCGATCACGCGGACATAACGCGCGCCGGGATAAGCCTTGGTGCCGTCCATGATGCGGTTGTAGGTCCAGATGACGTCGTCGGCCGTCATCTTGCGGCCGTTGTGGAAATAGGCGTCGTCGCGCAGCTTGAAGGTGTGAACGAGACCGCCGCCCGAGATCACATCTTCCTTGGCAAGCTCCAGAACCGGCTTGCCTTCCGCGGAATTCCAGATGTAGAGCGACCGGTGCAACGCCTTGGCGTAGATCTCGTCCTGGGCGCGCTGCGTGGTAAGAATGTCCAGGCTGGTGAAACTCGAGCCATAAGGCGCGGTCATGCGGATGGTTCCGCCCTTGCGCGGCGTCTGGGCCTCCGCCGAGGCGACGAGCGCCAGTCCCAAACCCGCGACGATCGCCACTATCCTGAACATCATGGTCCCTCCGACAACGCAAGCCGTGCTCTGGTCCGAGAGTTGATCATCCGCGGCACGTCGAGCGCAAGCGCCTTGAAGGGGTTGACGTATGCGCGGGTCGCGCCGATTTGCGAGGACGCCCGCTAGAACTCCGGCTGCCAGTCGCGCAATTTTCGCGCTGCGGCGGTGACGTCCGCGATGGTCGGAAACGCCCCCGTCTCCAGCATCATCGTCCTTGCCAGCCGCACGGCGCGTGCTTCGCTGATCGCGCGCCGGCGCGGATCCTCGATCAGCTCGAAATCGATATTGTGGGCGAGACCGAAGATGCGGCGGATGGTTTTTGCCGCGGCGAAGCCGACCGTGTCCGCAAACAGCCGCTGCATGTAGGCCTGCCGCTCGGCCTCCAGTCGTGCCGCGCCTGTCTCGCCGGCGAAGAGCGAGGCGGGATAGGCATCGCCTGCGGCGCCGGCGCGCCAGAGCTCGAGGAACTTGCGCGCGAACGCGTTCCAGACGTTCTCGACCGTCTCCAGCACCCAGGCCTCGAACGCACGCCGCTCGCCCGGCGAGCGCTCGTGACCGGCGGAGGCAAAATAAGCCATCAGGAGGTTCGCCAGCACCGCGCCGACGTCGAAACCCATCGGGCCGTAGAATGCGAATTCGGGGTCGATCACCCGCGTCTCGCCGTCCGTGACCATGATCGAGCCGGTGTGCAGGTCGCCGTGGAGCAGCGCCTCGGGGCTGGCCATGAACTTCAGCTTCAGCCGGGAGATCGCGACATGCAGGTCCATGTCCTCGCGGAGCTCTGCGGCGAGCGCATCGAGATAGGGCGCGGTCCAGCGGTTCTGCTCGGCGATGCGGTAGGGATCGGTGAAGATCAGATCCTCAGTGATCTTGCACAGTGCATGGTTGCCGGCGAAGGCTGCGATGGCTTGCTTCTTTTCGGCCGCCGACAGCGCGAGGTCGGAGGTGAAGAACAAGGTCCGCGCCATGAAGGTGGTGATGTCATCGACAAAGCGCGGGTACTGAGTCCCCGCAACCATCCCCTTGCGCATGATGATGTGGGGCTCGAGCAGCTCCATCACTGTCAGCGCCAAGGCCTCGTTGTGATGCAGCAGCGCCGGCACGAGGCCGGGCGCGAGCTCGGCCTGCCGCGACAAAGCGAGATATTCGTAATGAGCCCGGGACAGCGGCAGTGGCCAGCTTTCGCCGACGAGGCGGACATAGGGCAGCGCCTGCTTGACGGCGACGCCGCCGCGGCCGCCCTTGACGATGAAGACGAGATTGAGATTGCCGTCGCCGACTTCGGTGATCGACCAGGAGGCCGGCTCGCCACCGAGGGTCCCTGCGAGGTCCGGAACGCCTGCGAGATAATCCCGCAAGTCAGCCTCATGCAGAATCCGATAATCCCCTGCCCCGTCTCCGGTCATGACGATCCCATCCCATCTAGGGGCCGGATCGTTACTCCCGCTCCAGGAAGCTCGAGCCGATCTCGGCCTTTCTTTTGATCGGATCGTAATCACAATAGACGCTGTCCGCCACCAGCGTGTAGCTGGCGCTGACGGTGTATTTGTCTGTTTTGACCGAGTTCAGGCCGATCACCGCGGTGCTCTTGCCGCCGTTCCATTTGAACGGCGTCGAGCTCTTGGCCTGCTCGCAGGCGATCACGGCCTCGTTGAAAACGTAGCCCTCGACAAACGCCTTCAGGGTGCGCACCTGCACGGCCATCTTCCACTCGAAATAGCCGATGGCACCGAGGCCGGCGACGATCAGCACCAGAAGCGCGACGACGATCCTCTGAAAAGTCATTGGTCCCCCAACAAAGCCAACCACGAAATCCTAAAACGGCATGCCCATCAATTTCGACAGGCGTTCGATCGAGAGATAACCGGCGTGATAGGCGACCATGGCGATCCCGTAGATGATCGCCGAGATGATAGTGGTCCAGATCAGCTTGCTCCTCATCCGCGTCAGGATCGGCGCGCCGGGGTCGCTGCCCGGCACTCCGACGCCGTCCTCGTGCTGGCTGCGCACGCCGAACGGCAGCGTCAGGAACAGCGCGATCCACCAGATGACGAAGTAGATCGCGATTGCCGTTGAGATCTGGATGGCCATGGCTTCGGCCTATGCCTGCTCGATTTCGACCAGCGCGCCGGAAAAGTCCTTCGGGTGCAGGAACAGCACCGGCTTGCCATGGGCGCCGATCTTCGGCACGCCGTCGCCGAGCACTCTTGCGCCCTCCTTCACCAGCGTGTCGCGCGAGGCGATGATGTCGACCACCTCATAGCAGACGTGGTGGATGCCGCCGTCGGCGTTGCGGTCGAGGAACTTTGCGATCGGCGAGGCCTCGCCAAGCGGCTCGATGAACTCGATCTTGGTGTTGGGCAACGTCGCGAACACGGTGGTGACGCCATGCTCGGGCAGCGCGACGGCCTCCGAAATCTGGGCCCCGAATGCGGCGCCATAGATTTTGGCGGCCTTGACGGCGTCCTTGGTCGCGATCGCGACATGATTGAGCCGGCCCAGCATGTTTCTCTCCCGTTACACTGTCAGCACATGTACCAGACAGGGGGGCTTCTTACCCCAATGTTCGTTGATCACCGAACGGACAGCGCGTCGCACAGATTCAGCCAGCGCATCCGCGTCGCGACGGCGCGCCTTCGGCAGACCTTCGATGGTGGAGACCACGGCGTCGAAGACGATGTCGTCGAAGGGCTCGCCCGCTTTGTTCTTCTCGGGGATGCCGATCAGATCGACCTCGGGATCGTCGACGAGTTCACCTTGCTGCGTCATGGCAATGGCGACGAAGGCGCAGCCGGAGAAGGCCATGCGGCGCCGCTCCACCACGGCGCGGGACTTGGAGTCCTCCAGAATCGTGCCGTCCTTGTAGAGACGGCCCGCAGGCACCTGCCCAATGATGCCGGGATCGCCGGGGCCGAGCTTGACGAGGTCGCCGTTGCGGCAGACCAGCACGCGCGGCACGCCGGCGGCACGCGCGAGCTTGGCGTGCTCGTTCAGGTGCAGGGCCTCGCCGTGGACCGGGATCAGGAGCTGCGGCCTGGTCCAGGCGATCATGTCGCGCAATTCGTCGCGGCGGGGATGGCCGGAGACATGGACCAGCTGGTCGCGGTCGGTGATGACCTCCACGCCCTGCAAGACCAGGCCATTGATGATCGCGCCGACCGCCTTCTCGTTGCCGGGAATGGTGCGCGAGGAGAAGATCACGCTGTCGCCGCGGTTGAGCGTGATCTCGGGATGGTCGTCATTGGCGATCCGCGCCAGCGCGGCACGGGGCTCGCCCTGGCTGCCGGTGCAAAGCGCCAGCACCTTGTCCTGCGGCAGATGACCGTAGACCTCGGCGGAGCGGAAACTCTGCACGCCGTCGAGATAGCCGGTCTCGCGGGCGACCTGCACCACGCGTTCCATGGCGCGGCCGACCACGACGACCTCACGGTCGGCGGCCTTCGCAGCGATGGCGACGGCCTTCAGACGCGCGACGTTGGAGGCAAAGGTCGTGACTGCGACGCGGCCCTTGGCGGCCTTGACGAGCTCGGTGATGGACCTGGCAACCTCGGCTTCCGAGGGTGAGCGGCCGTCGCGCACGGCGTTCGTGGAATCGCCGATCAGGGCGAGCAGGCCCGCATCGCCGAGCTCCCGCAGCCGCTTTTCGTCGGTCGGGCGGCCGATGATCGGGGTCGGATCGATCTTCCAGTCGCCGGTGTGCAGCACCGTCCCGACGTCGGTGTGAATCGCCAACGCATGCGACTCCGGAATCGAATGCGCGACCGGAATGAACTCGACGTTGAACGGGCCGATATCGACGCGCCCGCCCGACGGCACCACCGTCACCGGGATCTTCGGCGCATTGCGCTCGGCGGCACACTTGGCCTCGAACAGCGCGGCGCTGAACTGCGTCGCGTAGATCGGGCATTTCAGCTTCGGCCACAGGTCGATGATGGCGCCGAAATGGTCCTCATGGGCGTGGGTCAGCACCAGCCCCATCAGGTTCTTGCGTTCCTTCTCCAGGAAGCTGACGTCGGGCATGATCAGGTCGATGCCCGGCAGATGCTCCTCGTCGCCGAAGGAGACGCCGAGATCGATCGCCAGCCAGGCCCGCTGCTGGCGGTTGCCGAGGCCGTAGATCGACAAATTCATGCCGATCTCGCCGACGCCGCCGAGCGGTGCAAATACCAGTTCTTCAGGCTTCGCCATCACGCAGCTCCCACGGAGGCGGCCGTGCCGAAGAACACCTCGCCCGCGGCCACCGGCACGCGCCGGCCCTCCGCAGTGCGGACGATCAGGCAGCCGGTGTCGTCGATCGTGTCAAAAATGCCTTCCAGCGTCATCACTCCCGTGTGGATCGCGACCCGCTCGCCGAGGCCGGCGGCGCGCTCCAGCCACAATTTGCGAATTTCGGCAAAGCCGCGGCCATTGTCCCAGATACCGCGGAACTCCACCCAGGCATCGGAGAGCGCCGAGAACAGCTCTTCAGCGCTGATCTGGACGCCGAGCGCGGCCAGTGACACCGCCGGTGTGGGCGTGCCCTCGGGCGCGGCGACGACATTGGTGCCGATGCCGACGACGATGGCAAGGCGGTCGCCGATGGCTTCGGCCTCCAGGCCGATGCCGACCAGCTTCTTGCCGCTGGCCAGCACGTCGTTCGGCCATTTCAGGGTGTAGCGGGGACGGCCCTCGCCAAGGCGCAGTGCCGCCTCCAGGCTGACCTTCTCCAGGGCGGCCTCCTCGGCCAGCCCGGCCGCAAAGCCGATCGTCGCGGCGACGGAAGGGGCGACGTCGAGGACTTCGAGGACGCTGGCGGCAAGGTTGCCCTTTGGCGCGATCCAGGCGCGCTGGCGGCGGCCACGGCCGGCGGTCTGCTCCGACGTCACGAACCACATCGGGCCACGTTCGCCGCGCCTCGCGTGCTCGATCGCCTCGGTATTGGTCGAGCCGGTCCGTTCGAAAGCTGCGAGCTTGTAGCCCGCCGACGCCGCACGAGGACCGAGCGCGAATGCCATCCTAGAACAGCGACTTGGCCGCGGCGGAGGCGACGCTCACCACCGGGCCCGCGAACAGGGCGAAGAGGATGTTGAACAGACCCGCAACCGCCAGCACCGTCTTGACTTCGACGCGCACCGGATCGACCTGCCCGGCCGGCTCGTCGAAATACATCGTCTTGACGATGCTGAGATAGTAGTAGGCGCCGACCACGCTGGTCAGCACGCCGATAACGGCGAGCGTGAACAAATTCGCCTTGATGGCGGCGACGAAGACGTACCATTTGGCGAAGAAGCCGGCCAGCGGCGGGATGCCGGCGAGCGAGAACAGCAGCATCGCGAACATGAAGGCGAGCAGCGGATTGGTCCGCGAGAGACCCGCGAAATCGCTGATCTGCTCGACCGGCTGGCCGTTGCGCTTCATCGCCAGGATGATGGCGAAGGAGCCCAGCGTCATCGCGACATAGATCACGATGTACATCAGCACGCCCTGCGCGCCCTCGACCGTGCCTGCGGCGAGGCCGACCAGGGCAAAGCCCATATGGCCGATCGAGGAATAGGCCATCAGGCGCTTGATGTTGCTCTGCCCGATCGCGGCGAACGAACCCAGCGCCATCGAGGCGATCGACACGAACACCAGGATCTGCTGCCACTGCGAGACGATCCCCGGGAATGCGGTCAGCGTGACGCGCGTGAAGACCGCGAGCGCGGCCACTTTCGGGGCCGAGGCGAAGAAGGCGGTGACCGGGGTCGGTGCGCCCTCGTAGACGTCGGGTGTCCACATGTGGAACGGCACGGCCGAGACCTTGAAGCAAAGGCCGGCGAGCAGGAAGACCAGGCCGAACACCAGGCCGACATTCGAGATCGTCGCGGCCGCCGCGATGCCGGTGAAGGCGACGGTGCCGGTGAAGCCGTAAATCAGCGAGGAGCCGTAGAGCAGCATGCCCGACGAAAGCGCGCCGAGCACGAAATACTTCAGGCCGGCTTCGGTCGACTTGGCGTTGTCACGGTTCGAGGCCGCCACAACGTAGAGCGCCAGCGACATCAATTCGAGGCCGAGATAGAGCGAGATCAGATCGCCGGCCGAGATCAGCACCATCATGCCGAGCGTCGAGAGCAGCACCAGGATCGCGTATTCGAAGATGCGGCGCGACGGATCCGACAGGAACTCGGTCGACAGCACCAGCGTCACGGCCGAGCCGATCAGAGCCAGGATTTTCATGAAGCGGGCAAAATCATCGACGATGAAGCTACCGCCGAAGGTCACGTGCTTGCCCGCGGGCAGCATGTATTCGAGCACGCCGACCACGATCAGGAGCAGCACCGCAAGCGTCGTGACCGTCTTGGTGGTCTCCTGCCCGCGATAGGCGCCGAGCATCAGGAGTGCCATGGCTCCGACCGCGAGCACGAGCTCGGGCAGCACCGGCGCCAGTTGATAACCTGCAGTCTCAAAGCTCATGGCGATATCCTGACCTGCCCGCTCACTGGAGCAGTGCGGCGGCCTTCACGGCCGTCACAGCGGTGTTGTAATTGTTGACGAGTTGCTGGACCGAGGCCGCCGACATGTCGAGCACCGGCTTCGGATAGATGCCGAACAGGATCGTCAGCGCGATCAGCGGGAACAGCGTCAGGCCCTCCCGGAAGGTGAGATCCTTCATGCTCATCAGCGACGGCTTGACCAGCGCCCCGAAGACGACCTTGCGGTAGAGCCACAGCGCGTAGCAGGCCGACAGGATCACGCCGAAGGTGGCGAAGAACGCGGTCGGGATCGAGACCTTGAAGGTGCCGAGCAGCGTCATGAATTCGCCGACGAAGCCGGAGGTGCCGGGCAGACCGACATTGGCCATGGTGAAGACCATGAAGGTCAGCGCGTAGAGCGGCATCCGGTTGACGAGGCCGCCATAGGCCGCGATGTCGCGGGTGTGCATGCGGTCGTAGACGATGCCGACGCAGAGGAACAGCGCGCCGGAGACGATGCCGTGCGAGATCATCTGGAACACGCCGCCGGCGACGCCCTGCATGGTACCGGCAAAGATACCCATGGTGACGAAGCCCATATGCGCCACCGAGGAGTACGCGATCAGCTTCTTCATGTCCTCCTGCATCAGCGCCACCAGCGAGGTGTAGATGATGGCGATGGTCGAGAGCGTGAACATCAGCGGCGCGAAGTCGTGCGAGGCCAGCGGGAACATCGGCAGCGAGAAACGCAGGAAGCCGTAGCCGCCCATCTTCAGCATGATCGCCGCCAGGACCACCGAGCCTGCGGTCGGCGCCTCGACGTGGGCGTCGGGGAGCCAGGTGTGCACCGGCCACATCGGCATCTTCACCGCGAACGAGGCGAAGAAAGCAAGCCACGCCCAGGTCTGCAGCGAGCGCGGCACGGCGGTGTGCATCAGGGTCGGGATATCGGTGGTGCCGCCGTTCCAGTACAGCGCCATGATGGCGAGCAGCATCAGGACCGAGCCGAGCAGCGTGTAGAGGAAGAACTTGAAGGACGCATAGACCCGGCGCGGACCGCCCCAGACGCCGATGATCAGGAACATCGGGATCAGGCCGCCTTCGAAGAACAGGTAGAACAGCACGAGATCGAGCGCCGAGAAGGTGCCGACCATTAGCGTTTCTAGGATCAGGAACGCCATCATGTATTCGCGGACGCGGTTGGTGATCGCCTTCCAGCTCGCGATGATGCAGAACGGCATGATGGCGGTGGTCAGGATCACCAGCGGCAGCGAAATGCCGTCCACGCCCATGTGGTAGGTGATGCCGGTGGCGAGCCAGTTCGCCTTCTCGACGAACTGAAAGTCGGCGCTCGACGCGTCGAAGCGCATGACCAGGATCACCGACACGGCGAAGGTGATCAGTGTGGTCCACAGCGCGATCCAGCGCGAGTTGCGCCGCGCCGCCTCGTCATCGCCGCGGCTGAGATAGACGATCAGCGCGCCGACCAGCGGCAGGAACGTCGTGACGGATAGAATTGGCCAGGTCGTCATTTACTGGCCTCCAAAGCCGAACATGAACCAGGTGATCAGGCCGGCGGCACCGATCAGCATGGCGAACGCGTAATGGTAGAGATAGCCGGTCTGGATCTTCACGACGTTGCGGGTGACGTCCAGCACGCGGGCCGAGACACCATCGGGGCCGAGGCCGTCGATGATGAAGCCGTCGCCCTTCTTCCAGAGCTGGTAGCCGATCCACTTCGCCGGACGGACGAAGATGATGTCGTAGAGCTCGTCGAAGTACCATTTGTTGAGCAGGAACTTGTACAGCATCGGCTGCGTGTTCGCGAGCTCGACCGGCAGATAAGGCCGGCGGATGTAGAACAGGTACGACACCAGGAAGCCCAGCACCATCATCACCGTCGGCAGGAAGGCGATGGTCTCGGGGATGTGGTGCATCTCCTCGATGATGTGCGGGTTCATCTTCACGGATTCGCGGAAGAACTCCTCGATGCCGTGACCGGCGAACAGCTCCTTGAACGGGAAGCCGGCCAGGATGGAGCCGACCGCGAGCACACCGATCGGAATCAGCATCCAGATCGGCGCTTCATGCGCAGCCTCGTAGTGATGCTCGTCATGCGGCTCGCCGTGGAAGGTCTTGAAGATCAGGCGCCACGAGTAGAACGAGGTCAAGCCGGCCGCGATGACCGTCATCAGGAAGCCGTACATCGCGAATGGATTATGCGAGGCGTAGGCAGACTCGATGATCGCGTCCTTGGAGAAATAGCCGGCGGTCAGCGGGAAGCCGGTGAGCGCGAGTGTGCCGACCACCATCACCGCGTAAGTGTAGGGGATCTTGCGCCACAGGCCGCCCATGTTGCGGATGTCCTGCTCGTGGTGCATCGCGTAAATCACCGAGCCGGAGCCCAAGAACAACAGCGCCTTGAAGAAGGCGTGCGTGAACAAATGGAACATGCCGACCGAATAGGCCCCTGCTCCCATCGCCACGAACATGTAACCGAGCTGCGAACAGGTCGAGTAAGCGACGATGCGCTTGATGTCGTTCTGGACGAGGCCGATGGTCGCCGCGAAGAACGCCGTGGTGGCGCCGAAGAACATCACGACGGCCTGCGCGTTCGGCGCGAGCTCGAATAGCGGCGACAGGCGCGCCACCATGAAGACGCCGGCGGTGACCATGGTCGCGGCGTGGATCAGCGCCGACAC
This sequence comes from Bradyrhizobium sp. WSM1253, assembly GCF_000244935.1. NCBI lineage: Bacteria > Pseudomonadati > Pseudomonadota > Alphaproteobacteria > Hyphomicrobiales > Nitrobacteraceae > Bradyrhizobium > Bradyrhizobium sp. WSM1253. The sequence continues at coordinate 8,179,179 of NZ_JH600073.1, read as the reverse complement.
CGGGGTCGGGCCTTCCATCGCGTCCGGCAACCAGGTGTGCAGCAGGAACTGCGCCGATTTGCCCATCGCGCCCATGAACAGCAGCAGGCAGGTCAGGGTCAGTGCGTCGGCATGCCAGCCGAGGAAGTCGATGGTCTTGCCGGTCAGGCCGGGCGCAGCATGGAAGATGGTCTCGAAATCGGTCGAGCCGGCCAGCAGGAAGATCGCGAAAATGCCGAGCGCAAAGCCAAAGTCGCCGACGCGGTTGACCACGAAGGCCTTGATGGCGGCAGCGTTCGCCGACGGCTTCTGGTACCAGAAACCGATCAAGAGGTAGCTCGCCAGACCCACGCCTTCCCAGCCGAAGAACAGCTGCACGAGGTTGTCCGCGGTCACCAGCATCAGCATGGCGAAGGTGAACAGCGAGAGATAACCGAAGAAGCGCGGCCGGTTCGGGTCCTCGTCCATGTAGCCGATGGAATAGAGGTGCACGAGCGAGGACACGGTGGTCACCACCACCAGCATCACGGCGGTGAGCGTGTCGACCCGCAGCGTCCAGTAGACCTGGAGATCGCCGGAGAGGATCCACGGCAGCAGCGGAATGCGCATGTCATGGTGCATGAAGCCGACATCGACCAGCGTCATCCAGGACAGCGCCGCCGACACGAACAGCAATGCCGTGGTGATCAGCTCGGCGCCGCGCGAGCCCGCCGCGGGCGGCTCGGAGACGTGGTGGTCATCGTGGCCGTCGCCGGGCTCGTGATGTGTCTCGTGGATGACCGACGCATCCTCATTGATCGTGTCGGACGCATGGGCGTGTGCGCCATGGCCGTGATCATCGTGATGCTCGACCGTGTCGCCCGAGGGGTTGCGGGCATGCGCGCCGAAAAGCGCGATCAAGCCGGCCAGAATGGCGCCCAGCAGAGGCAGGAAGACGATTGCCTGGACCATGATTTAATCTTTCCGCATGATCTGGTCGGAAAACCGGTATCCACTTTTCCGGATCATGCGATCAGCCCTTCATCAGATTGACGTCCTCAACCGCGATCGAGCCGCGGTTGCGGAAATAGACCACCAGGATGGCGAGACCGATCGCGGCTTCAGCGGCCGCGACGGTGAGCACCAGGAGCGCGAACACCTGCCCGACGATGTCGCCGAGGAAGGTCGAGAACGCCACGAGGTTGACGTTGACCGCGAGCAGGATCAGCTCGATCGACATCAGGATGACGATGATGTTCTTGCGATTCAGGAAGATGCCGAGGATCCCGAGCGTGAACAGGATCGCGCCGACCGCAAGATAGTGTCCGAGCCCGATCGTCATTTCACCCACTCCGCCGCGTCAGAATCCTGGAGCCCCTGCCCCGGCGTCACCTTGCGTATCGCCATCGCTATTTCGGGCGTGCGCGCGTTCTGAACGTTGATGTCCTGCCGCTTGACGCTCGCCTTGTGCCGCAGCGTCAGCACGATGGCGCCGATCATCGCGACCAGCAGCACCATGCCCGAGAGCTGGAAGTAGTGGATGTACTTGGTATAGAGCACCAGGCCCAGCGCCTCGGTATTGGAGACGTTGGTCGGGATCGCCGCCGTGATCGTCTTGGCGACGCCGGGGTTGATGACCCAGAAGCCGACCGTGAGCAGCAGCTCGAACAGGAAGATGCCGCCGATCACGAGGCCGACCGGCAGGTATTCGATGAAGCCCTCGCGCAGCTCGAGGAAGTCGACGTCGAGCATCATGATCACGAACAGGAACAGCACCGCGACCGCGCCGACATAGACGACGATCAGGATCATCGCGAGGAATTCGGCGCCCATCAACACGAACAGGCCGGAGGCGTTGACGAAGGCCAGGATCAGGTACAGCACGGAGTGCACGGGATTGCGCGAGACAATCACCATCACCGCCGAGGCGACGCAGACGCCGGCGAACAGATAGAAGAACAGCGCGGGAAGGATCATGCTCTCATCTCACCGGTACGGCGCGTCGAGTTCGATCGCTTTCGCGATCTCGCGTTCCCAGCGGTCGCCATTGGCGAGCAGCTTGGCCTTGTCATAGAACAGTTCCTCGCGGGTCTCGGTCGCGAACTCGAAGTTCGGACCTTCGACGATGGCATCGACCGGACAGGCTTCCTGGCAGAGGCCGCAATAGATGCACTTCACCATGTCGATGTCGTAGCGCACGGTCCGGCGGGTGCCGTCGTTGCGGCGCGGACCGGCCTCGATGGTGATGGCCTGGGCCGGGCAAACCGCTTCGCACAGCTTGCAGGCGATGCAGCGCTCTTCACCGTTCGGATAGCGCCGCAGCGCATGCTCGCCGCGGAAGCGTGGCGAGATCGGCCCCTTCTCGAAGGGATAGTTCAGCGTCGGCTTCGGCTGGAAGAAATAGCGCATGGCGAGGAAGAACGCCGAGACGAATTCCGACAGCAGAAGCGAGCGTGCAGTGGCGTTGATGTTGATACCCATGACGGCCCTCACTTCGGCGCGATGCCGGCAAAGTGCAGCACACCTGCCACCACGATCACCATCGCCAGCGACAGCGGCAGGAAGACTTTCCAGCCGAGACGCATCAGTTGATCGTAGCGGTAGCGCGGCACGATCGCCTTGGCCATCGCGAACAGGAAGAACATGAAGAACAGCTTTAGCGAGAACCAGATGATGCCCGGCACCCAGTTGAAGGGCGGCAGGTCCACCGGCGGCAGCCAGCCTCCGAGGAACAGGATCGTCGCCATCGCACACATCGTGGCAATCGCGACATACTCGCCGAGCATGAACAGAAGATACGGCGTCGAGCCGTACTCGACCATGAAGCCGGCGACGAGCTCGGATTCCGCTTCGACGAGGTCGAACGGCGGACGGTTGGTTTCAGCCAGCGCCGAGACGTAGAAGATCACGAACATCGGGAACAGCGGCCAGACGTACCAGTTCAGGATGGTGAGCTGCGGCAGCCCGATCAGGCTGGCGAGGCCGCGGACATGCTGCGCCTCGACCACGGCCGAGAGGTTCAGCGTGCCGGCGCAGAGCAGCACCGTGATGATGACGAAGCCGATCGAGACCTCGTAGGAGACCATCTGCGCCGCCGAGCGCAGCGCCGCGAGGAACGGATATTTCGAGTTCGACGACCAGCCGGCCATGATGATGCCGTAGATCGACAGCGACGAGATCGCGAAGATGAAGAGAACGCCGACATTGATGTCGGAGATCACCCAGCCGAGATTGGTCGGGATCACCGCCCAGGCCGCGAGCGCGAGCACGCATGAGACCAAGGGGGCAAGGAGAAACACGCCCTTGTTGGCGCCGGACGGGATGATCGGCTCCTTCAGCACGAACTTCAGGAGGTCGGCGAAGGATTGCAGCAGGCCCCAGGGACCGACCACGTTCGGGCCGCGGCGGATCTGCACCGCCGCCCAAATCTTGCGGTCGGCGAGCAGGATGTAGGCGATCGCCACCAGCAGGACGACCAGCACCAGGACGCTCTCCGCGATCATGATGATCAGCGGCCAGAGAAACCCGGTCCAGAATGCGCTTTCGAAGAATTCCATCGGCTCACTCCGCTGCGGTCAGCATCTGCCCGGAGGCAAGCCGCGAACACTCCGCCATCACGGCGGACGCACGCGCGATTGGGTTGGTCAAATAGAAGTCCTCGACAAGCGGCTTGAACGGAGCCTTCTCCGTTGTGCCGCCCTTCCCCGCGAGCTTCTTGATCTGATCGGCCGAGCCGGCCTCGATCTGATCGAGACGGATCAGATGCGGCACGGCCTTGAAGATCGCCTGGCGCAGGGCCGAAAGCGAGTCATAGCCAAGCTTCTTGCCGAGCGCCTCCGACAGCGCGCGGACAATCGCCCAGTCCTCGCGAGCCTCGCCCGGCGGGAATGCGGCCCGTCCGGTCATCTGCACGCGGCCTTCGGTGTTGACGTAGATCGCCGACTTCTCGGTATAGGCGGCTGCCGGCAGGATCACGTCGGCGCGATGGGCGCCGCGGTCGCCGTGGGTGCCGATATAGACGACGAAGGTGCCGTCCGACGGCTTGATCTCGTCGGCGCCGAGCAGGAACAGCAGATCGAGCGTCCCGAACGTCGTCATCTGCGCCGCGTTTAGCCCGCCCTGACCGGCGACAAAGCCGATGTCGAGCGCACCGACGCGCGAGGCACTCTCATGCAGCACGCCAAAGCCGATCCAGCCGTCCTTGAGCGCGCCGACGTCGAGCGCGAGCTTGGCCGCGGCTGCGAGAATGGCGGCGCCGTCGTGGCGCGAGGCGGCGCCGGCACCAACCAGGATGATCGGGTTCTTGGCGTTCTTCAGCACGTCCATGAAGGAGTGCTTGCCGGCCGCGAGTTCACCGAGCGTGTCGGTGCCTGCGCCGAGATGGTCATAATCGTAGGTCAGGTCGGTCTTGGCGCCGATCACGCCGACCTTGAAGCCGCCGGCGCGCCAGCGCTTGCGGATGCGGGCGTTGAACACGGCCGCCTCTTTCCGCGGATTGGCGCCGATGATGAGCAGCGCATCGGCCTGCTCGACGCCGGCGAGCGTCGGATTGAAAATGTAGGAGCCGCGGCCGAGCGCGGGATCGAAGGCATCGCCACCCTGCACCGCCAGATTGGCCGAGCCGTATTTGGCCAGCAAATCCTTCAGCGCGAACATCTCTTCGACGCCGGCGAGGTCGCCCGCGATCGCGCCGATCCGCTTGCCGTCGGTGCGGGCCGCCTTCGCGGCGATCGCGGCAAAGGCCTCAGGCCAGCTCGCCGCGCGCAGCTTGCCGGCTTCGCGGATATAGGGCCGGTCGAGGCGCTGCGTGCGCAGGCCGTCGACGACGTGGCGGGTCTTGTCGGAGATCCACTCCTCGTTCACGGCCTCGTTGATGCGCGGCAGGATACGCATCACTTCGCGGCCGCGGGTGTCGACGCGGATCGCAGAGCCCACGCCGTCCATCACGTCGATCGATTGGGTCTTGCCGAGCTCCCACGGACGCGCGGCGAAAGCATAGGGCTTCGAGGTCAGCGCACCGACCGGGCAGATGTCGACGAGATTGCCCTGGAGCTCAGACGTCAGCGCGTGCTCGAGATAGGTCGTGATCTCCATGTCCTCGCCGCGGCCGGTCGCGCCCATTTCGGGGGCGCCGGCCACTTCCGCCGAGAAGCGGACGCAGCGGGTGCACTGGATGCAGCGGTTCATCGAGGTCTTGACCAGCGCGCCGAGATATTTGTCCTCGACGGCGCGCTTGTTCTCGGCGAAGCGGCTGGTGTCGACACCATAGCCCATCGCCTGGTCCTGGAGGTCGCACTCGCCGCCCTGGTCGCAGATCGGGCAATCCAGCGGATGGTTGATGAGAAGGAATTCCATCACGCCTTCGCGCGCCTTCTTCACCATCGGCGAACGGGTGGAGATTTCCGGCGGCTCGCCCTTGGGACCCGGACGGCAATCGCGCACGCCCCAGGCGCAGCTCGCGACCGGCTTCGGACCGCCCTTCACCTCGACGAGGCACATCCGGCAATTGCCGGCGATCGACAGCCGCTCGTGATAGCAGAAGCGCGGAATCTCGGCGCCGGCCGCCTCGCACGCCTGAAGCAGCGTGTATTCGGCGGGGACATCGATCTCTTTACCGTCGATGATGAGCTTGGTCATTGTCTCTACTCCGCCGCGACCATGTTCACGGGATCGCGGACGCCGGCATCGTCGATGTCGGCCTTGTGCGAATATTGGTCGATGCGCGCTTCGATCTCATGACGGAAATGCGCGATCAGGCCCTGGATCGGCCATGCCGCGGCGTCGCCGAGCGCGCAGATGGTGTGGCCTTCGACCTGCTTGGTGACTTCCAGCAGCATGTCGATCTCGCGCTTGTGGGCGCGGCCTTCGGCCATGCGGGTCAAGACGCGCCACATCCAGCCGGTGCCCTCGCGGCACGGCGTGCACTGGCCGCAGCTCTCGTGCTTGTAGAAATAGGAGATGCGGGCGATGGCGCGGATCAAATCGGTCGACTTGTCCATCACGATCACGGCCGCGGTGCCGAGGCCGGAGCGCAGCTTGCTCAAGGAGTCGAAATCCATCGGCGTGTCGATGATCTGCTCGGCCGGCACCATGCGCACCGACGAGCCGCCCGGGATCACGGCCTTGAGATTGTCCCAGCCGCCGCGAATGCCGCCGCAATGCTTCTCGATCAGCTCACGGAACGGAATGCCCATGGCCTCTTCGACGTTGCAGGGCCGCTCGACATGGCCGGAGATGCAGAACAGCTTGGTGCCGACATTGTTGGGACGGCCGATGCCGGCGAACCATGCCGCGCCACGGCGAAGAATGTCCGGCGCAACGGCGATCGACTCGACATTGTTGACGGTGGTCGGGCAGCCATACAAGCCGACATTGGCCGGGAACGGCGGCTTCAGCCGCGGCTGGCCCTTCTTGCCTTCGAGACTCTCGAGCAGCGCAGTTTCCTCGCCGCAGATGTAGGCGCCGGCGCCGTGGGCGACATAGATGTCGAACGGCCAGCCGTTGATATTGTCCTTGCCGACCAGCTTGGCCTCATAGGCCTGGTCGATCGCCGCCTGGAGATGCTCGCGCTCGCGGATGAACTCGCCGCGGACATAGATGTAGCAGGCATGCGCATTCATCGCACAGCTCGCGATCAGGCAGCCCTCGATCAAGAGATGCGGATCGTGCCGCATGATCTCGCGATCCTTGCAGGTCCCGGGCTCGGATTCGTCGGCGTTGACGACGAGATAGCTCGGCCGGCCGTCGGTCGATTCCTTCGGCATGAACGACCATTTCAGGCCGGTCGGGAAGCCGGCGCCACCGCGGCCGCGCAACCCCGACGCCTTCATCTCGTTGATGATCCAGTCACGGCCCTTGTCGATGATGTTCTTCGTTCCATCCCAGGCGCCGCGGCGCCGAGCGCCCTCGAGCCCCCAATCGTGGAGGCCGTAGAGGTTCTTGAAGATGCGGTCCTTGTCCTCGAGCATGTCAGTGCTTTCCGATCAACGGTTGGCTTGCTTGTAGGCAAGCCCGGCGGCGCAGACGGCAAAGGTCAGCGCCCAGAGCAGGCTGGATTCCAGCGACGCGCTCAGGGCGAAGCGCTGAAGCAGGAAAATGAATGTGGCCGCCACGGCGGAATGCATTGCGACGAAGCCCCACTTCTTCACAACACTGCTCCCTTCAACTCGCGGCGCCGAGAGATCACGCATCAGGTGATTTCCTTCAGCGTGGTCGGCCCACCGGTCGGCGCCGAGAACTGGCGGCCGTTCTGCGGACCGGGCTTGGGCGGATTGCCCGAAGCAAAACCGTCAAGCACCTTGCCGAAGCTTTCCTTGGTCAGATCCTCATAGGTGTCCTTGCCGATCAGCACCATCGGCGCATTCACGCAGGCACCGAGGCACTCCACCTCTTCCCAGCTGAAATTGCCGTCCTTGGAGAGATGGAAGGGCTCGTGATGGATGCGGTGCTCGCAGACGTGGATCAGATCCTCGGCGCCGCGCAGGCGGCACGGCGTGGTGCCGCAGACCTGGACGTGGGCCTTCTTGCCGACCGGGGCGAGCTGGAACATCGTGTAGAAGGTCGCGACCTCGAGCACGCGGATATAGGGCATGTCGAGCAGGTCGGCGACAGCGCGGATCGCGGCCTCCGAGACCCAGCCTTCGTGCTGTTCCTGAACGCGCCAGAGGATGGCGATGACGGCCGAAGCCTGGCGCCCGGCCGGATATTTCGCGATCTGCTGCTTGGCGAACGCGAGGTTCTCCTCCGTGAACGCAAAGCTCGCGGGCTGGACTTCCTTCGGTGCTAATCGGCGAACGGACATCTCTTCAATCTCTCATTGCATGCGGCGCGCGGTTTTCGCATTCAGGGCATTGATCCTGTCCTGCCAGAATGCGCTTGCGGTGCCGAAAACATTGTAGCCGACGTGGGTCGAGACCTTGATGCGGTCGAGGATCGACAGCTCGGTCACCGTTTCCATACGCCTTGTGCTGGGATCGTAGACGATCAGCTTCAGCGGGGTGTGTTCGAGGATGTAGCGCGAGACCGCATGCGAGCGGTCGCTGCCGTGCTCCTCGCACATGACGACGCTGTCGGCCTGGAGCAGCCGGGCGCCGCCCTTGATCGCCTCGATCTCGACGCCCTCGACGTCGAGCTTGATCAGGTACTTGCCGGTGCTAGCGACCTTGCCGTCGTCGATCAGATTGTCGAGCGCGATGACCGGCACGTCCTCGCCGACCGCCGACGCATCGCCGGCAATGCTGAAGGCCTCGTGCTTGGTGCCTGACAGACGCGCGGTGCCACGGGCCGCGCCGATCGCGCATTTCATGGTCTCGAAGCGGCTGCCGTTGATGCGGGCGTTGTTGGCGAGCTTCGGATAGTTCTGCCCGGACGGCTCGATCGCGATCGCCTTGTGCGAACCGAACGGCTTGCTCGACACCAGCACCGACCAATAGCCGTAATTCGCGCCGCAATCGAGCAGCGTGTAGTCGACGTCGATGGAATCGGCGAACAACAGCTCCAGCTCGTCCTCATAATTGTAGGAGCGGTTCAGCAGCTTGCTCCAATAGCCGTCGCCGTAGGGAAATTCGAACACGGCGTCGGGGTTGAGCTTGATCGCGATGTTGCGCTCGGGCAGCGTCTTCCGCAGCAGATTGGCGCAGGCGATGTAGCCCATATGCGAGAAGTGCGACGAGATCTTCGATCCCGTCACCAGCGCCAAGGCAGCCGTCCGCTCCCACAGGTTGGCCCCTTCAAGGGCCCCCGAGGCGCGGTCAAACTGGATCGGCGCCTGCGCCATCACCGATCGACCTCTCCGAACACGATGTCGAGCGAGCCGAGGATCGCCGAGACGTCGGCGAGCAGATGACCGCGGCAGATGTGGTCCATGGCCTGCAGATGCGCAAAGCCCGGCGCGCGGATCTTGCACTTGTAGGGCTTGTTGGTGCCGTCCGAGATCAGGAAGACGCCGAACTCGCCCTTCGGCGCCTCGACCGCGGCGTAGACCTCGCCGGCCGGCACGTGGACGCCTTCGGTGTAGAGCTTGAAGTGATGGATCAGCGCTTCCATCGAGCGCTTCATCTCGCCACGGCGCGGCGGCGCGACCTTGTTGTCCTCGACGACGACGGGGCCCTTCCCGTCGGCTGCGTTCAGCTTCTGGATGCACTGCTTCATGATGCGCACGGACTGGCGCATCTCTTCCATGCGGATCAGATAGCGGTCGTAGCAGTCGCCGTTCTTGCCGATCGGGATGTCGAAATCCATCTCGGCGTAGCATTCATAGGGCTGCGACTTGCGCAGATCCCAGGCCGCGCCCGAACCGCGCACCATCACGCCGGAGAAGCCCCACTCCCAGGCTTCCTTCAGCGAGACGACGCCGATGTCGACGTTGCGCTGCTTGAAGATGCGGTTGGCGGTGAGCAGCCGGTCGAGATCTTCGACCACTTTCAGGAACGGATCACACCAGGCGTCGATGTCGTCGACCAGCTTCTGCGGCAGGTCCTGATGCACGCCGCCGACGCGGAAATAGGCTGCGTGCATGCGGCTGCCGGAGGCGCGCTCGTAGAACACCATCAGCTTTTCGCGCTCTTCGAAGCCCCACAGCGGCGGGGTCAGCGCGCCGACGTCCATCGCCTGCGTGGTGACGTTGAGCAAATGCGACAGGATGCGGCCGATCTCGCAATAGAGCACGCGGATCAGCTGCGCGCGGCGCGGCACCTCGATGCCGAGCAGCTTTTCCGCAGCCATGCAGAAGGCGTGCTCCTGGTTCATCGGCGCGACGTAGTCGAGACGGTCGAAATAAGGGATCGCCTGCAGATAGGTCTTCTGCTCGATCAGCTTTTCGGTGCCGCGGTGAAGCAGGCCGATATGCGGGTCGACGCGGGCGACGACCTCACCATCCAATTCAAGCACAAGACGAAGAACACCGTGCGCAGCTGGATGCTGCGGTCCGAAGTTGATCGTAAAGTTGCGAAGCTGTTCGGGTTGCTCGTTCATGATCAGACCTTCGGCCCCGCTTTTTCATCGCCCGGAAGGACCGGATAGTCGGCGCCCTCCCACGGGGACAAAAAGTCGAACTTGCGGAATTCCTGGTTGAGCCTGACCGGCTCGTACACCACCCGCTTCTCCTGGTCGTCATAGCGGACCTCGAGGAAGCCGGTGGTCGGGAAATCCTTGCGCAGCGGATGACCCTCGAAGCCGTAATCGGTCAGGAGGCGGCGCATGTCGGGATGACCGACGAAGATCACGCCGTAGAGGTCGTAGGCCTCGCGCTCGAACCAGTCGGCGCCGGGAAACACCTCGATCAGCGACGGCACCTGCGTGGTCTCGTCGGCCTGGGCCTTGAGCCGGACCCGCGCGTTCAGGGTCGGTGACAGGAAGTGATAGATCACGTCGAAGCGCTTCTCGCGCGAGGGATAGTCCGCCGCCGTGATGTCGGTGAAATTGATGAAGCGGCAGTTCGGGTCGTCGCGGAGGTACTTGACCACCTCGACGATCTTGCTGACCTCGACATCGACCGTGAGCTGGTTGAAGGCCACCGAATGACCGATGGCGGCGCCCGGAAGCGCGCTAACGATCGTCTGCCCCAGGGCGTCGAGCTTGGCGTCGTCCATGACGTAAAACCTTAGCGTTCGATGGTGCCGGTGCGGCGGATCTTCTTCTGCAGCAGCAGCACGCCGTAGAGCAGCGCTTCCGCCGTGGGCGGGCAGCCCGGCACGTAGATGTCGATCGGCACGATACGATCGCAACCGCGCACGACCGAGTAGGAATAGTGATAGTAGCCGCCGCCGTTGGCGCAGGAGCCCATCGAGATGACGTAACGCGGCTCGGGCATCTGGTCGTAGACCTTGCGCAGCGCCGGCGCCATCTTGTTGGTCAGGGTCCCCGCGACGATCATCACGTCCGACTGACGCGGCGAGGCGCGCGGCGCGAAGCCGAAGCGCTCGACGTCGTAGCGCGGCATCGACACCTGCATCATCTCGACCGCGCAGCAGGCGAGACCGAAGGTCATCCACATCAGCGAGCCGGTACGCGCCCAGGTGATGAGGTCGTCGGTCGCGGCCACGAAGAAGCCCTTGTCGGACAGTTCCGAATTGACCTCGAGGAAGAACGGATCATTGGCCCCGACCGGCTTGCCGGTCGACGGGTCAAGGATGCCCTTGGGGGCCGGCGCGAGAACCGGACCGGCGGACGACACAGGGTTCAATCCCATTCCAGTGCGCCTTTCTTCCATTCATAGGCGAACCCGACCGTCAGCACGCCAAGGAACACCACCATGGACCAGAAGCCGGTCGCGCCAAGCTTGCCGAACGCCACAGCCCAGGGAAACAGGAACGCCACCTCGAGGTCGAAGATGATGAAGAGGATGGCGACGAGATAGAAGCGGACGTCGAACTTCATGCGGGCGTCGTCGAAGGCGTTGAAACCGCACTCATACGCCGACAGCTTTTCCGGGTCAGGCTGCTGGAACGCCACGATGAACGGCGCGATCAGCAGCACCAGGCCAATGAGGCCCGCTACCCCTATGAAGACGACGAGTGGAAGATAGTTCTGCAGAATGCCGCTCATTGACGAGCCCTTTTTCCCGCAGCCTCGGGACAGCCACGGATTCGTCCAGTTTGGAATTGTTCTGAGCCTTAGCGCAGTGCACCAATGGGCGCAAGACACGCTCTTTTTAGGCCCTTTGTCGCCCTCAGAACGGTGGAAATCCCGGAATCACCCCGCGGCTGGTATGGAGCAGATCGACCGCCCCAGCAAGGGCGCCCCGATCAGTCCACACGCGCTGGGCCGTGACGTCCGTGATTGGGAAGGCTCACTCTATCTAGGCCGCGACGCTGCAAAGTCCAGATTACAACGAGGCCAAGCGCGCCCATTATCGGGCGAGCGACCCGGGAGCCATGCATCACGATCGGACCCGGGCTCGTCTGGCGAATGCGTCGGGCAGGAGGCGCCCGCTTCGCCGCAGCGAAAAATGGGTGGCGAGCGCGGCGGCAACGTGGCTGGGTCGTCGCGCGCCGCGCTCGCATGAGCTTCGGGCCGGGGGGCATGGCCCGCGAGCTCATCGATCTCGTGGTGGAAGCCGGGTGACGAGCCGGTCAGGCTCTCACGATCGCCTTTCGCCTTTCCCCACCATTTGGCCTGTCCTCACCATTTGTAGGAAACGCTGGCGGTGACGCGCCGGCGGTCGCCGTAGAAGCAGGAGGACGCCGCCGCGCAGCTGGCGACGTAGATCTTGTCGGTCAAATTGACCACGTTCAGCGCGGTGCGCCAGTTCTGCCATTCATGGTGGAGCGCGAGATCGCCCAGCACGACCGCGGGAACCTCAAGGGTATTGGCCGCATCCGCCCACGACGAACCGATATAGCGGATGCCGCCGCCGAAGCCGAAGCCCGCCAGCGGCCCGTCCTTGAAGGTGTAGTCCGCCCAGCCGGACACCAGAAGCTCAGGCGTGTTGGTCGGGGTCTTGCCGACCAACGCCGGGTCCAGATCCCTGCTGTTGAACAAATGGTAGGCCGTGAACGAGCCGATCAGCTTCAGCTCGCGCGTGGCGTTCGCCACCGCTTCGAGCTCGATGCCGCGCGAGGTCACCTCCCCGGTCTGGTTCTGCAAGGTCGTGACGACAGGGTCGGTCGTTGCCACATGCTGACGTTTCAAGTCGAACACCGAAGCGGTGAAGTAGCCGTCAAATCCCCGCGGCGCGACCTTGACGCCGATTTCCGCCTGCTGGCCGGTCTCCGGCAGGAACAGCTGGTTTTGCGCGTTGAGGCCGATAATTGGATTGTAGCTTGTGGCGTACGACACATAGGGCGCGATGCCGTTGTCGAAATTGTAGATCAGCCCGGCGCGCCCGCTGAACCTGCTGTCGTCGCGGCTGGCGAGCGTGGCGCCGGTATCACGGCCAGCCTGCGTCGTCTCGACCCAATCGTTGCGGCCGCTCAGCACCAGCGTGAAGTTGCCGAGCTTCATCTGGTCCTGAAGATAGGTACCGGCCTGCTTCTGCGTGATCTGGAAGTTGCGGAACGGCGCGCCCGTCAACGGAATGTCAAATCCATAGGCGGGATTGAAGACGTTAATCGAAGGAACGGTGCCGAAGTTGAATGCCTGATAGTCGTCGATCTGGTAGCCCTTCAAATCGACCCCGAACAGCATGGTGTGACGCAGCGCGCCGGTGTTGAAGCGGTACTCCAGCTGGTTGTCGAGATTGGCTTGGTTCGCGGTGTTCTTCGCATACCAATTATAGCGACCAAGACTAGCCGTGTTGATGTCAGCCCAATTGTTGCCGACGTAGCCGCGATAGGTCACGTCGACATGGGCAAACCGCGCATTCTGCCGGAACGTCAAATCGTCGGTGAGATTGCGCTCGAACTGATAGCCCAGCATCTCCTGCTCGCGCGTGAACTTGTCGACGCTGGGATCGCCGGCGAAAAAGCTGGTCGGGATCTTGCCGAACCGAGCGTTGGTCACCGTGCCCTCATAGGGCAGGAAGTTGATGCCACGGGTTTCCTGCCGGGAAGCTGAAGCCAGCACCGTGAACGTCGTGTCGGCGTCCGGCTTCCAGGTCACCGAGGGCGCGATGAAGTAGTTGTTATCCGGCGTGAAATTGACCTGCGTGGGGCCGTTCTGGACCTGGCCGACGACGCGGTAGAACAGCTTGCCGTTCTCAGGGCTCGTCGCGACCGGACCGCCGACATCGAAGCCGACATAGGCATTGCCGAAATTGTTGACGCCGGTCTCGATGAAACGGACGGGCTCCGCGGGCGGCATCTTGCTGATGACGTTGACGATGCCGCTCGGGCTCGATCCGCCATAGAGCACGGCCGACGGACCGCGCAGCACCTCGACGCGCTCCATGTTGGGCGTCTGAAGCTTCCAGCTCGCATAGGACGTGTAGAACAGCTGCATGCCGTCGAGGAACAGTCCGACATCGTCGGACTTGAAGCCGCGGATCAGCCACCAGTCGTTGCGCGTGTCCGCGCCGAAGGTCCCGGCGCGGACGCCGGCGGTATAGCGCAGGACCTCGTCGAGCTTGTTCGCCTTCTGGTCGCGGATCTGCTCCGCGCCAATCACCGACACCGCCTGCGGCGTCTCCATGATCGGCGTGTTGGTCTTGGTGCCGGACGAGCTGCGGCCGGCGACGTAGCCGTGCACCGGCCCGCGTGGCGTCTCGACGAAACCGACATTGCGCGGCGGCGGCCTGCTCCGGCTGGCGGTCTGCTCGGATGATCGCGGCGCGCGGCGCTGGACGGAGGGCGCCGCCCGGCGGCGCGCTTCCGGCGCGGTGACGGTCACCGACGGAATGTTCTGCGCGCCACTCTGCGCAGGAGATTGTGCAAGCGATGCCTGCGGCAGCAAAACCCAGGCGGATGCGGTCGCCAATACGGCCGACCGCAGCATTCCAAGACTGTTCACGCGCAACCCCAAAACTGCGTGTTTTGATTGCACATGCTGTCGGCCAATGACGGCATGCGCTTGCGGTGACGCTTAGGGGAGCGCGCGCGAATTCCCTAATTGAAAGCCTCTTAGAAGGAGTCTTAGAAAGAGTCTTGGAAAGGGTCTTGGAAGCGATCCAACATGTTCCGGGATCGCCGAAACGTCAGCGCGAAATCTTCTCGCTCTCGAGCATCTCGGCGGCGATCGCCGTCAGCTGATCGACCTGCTGCAGCAAGGTCGCGAACTCGGCTTCGCTCAGATGTTCGCGCAAACGCCGATTGCGCTCCTGCGCACCGGCGACGATCGCATCATGTGCCGCAAGGCCCGTTGCGGTCAGCGAGACCAGCACCTCGCGGCTGTCTTTCGGGTTGGCCGATTTCGCGATCAGCTTGCGCGACACGAGTTCCGCAAGCGCGCGGCTGATCTGCCCCTTGTCCTGGCCGACGGCTTCCGCAAGCCGCGCCACGCTCATCGGCGGCCGCCGGCCGAGCGAGGCGACCAGGCCGAACTCGACCGATGACAATCCGGCGAGGCGCTTGTAGCGCAGGATGGCACCGCGCTTGAGCAGATTGGCCAGCACCATCAGCCGCGACGATAGCATGACGGTGATCGGCGCCGGCGACTGACTTTCGTCCGCATCGGACGATGTGCGCCCGGCCCTGCTTGATGTCTGGCTCATGGTCCACCTCTGCCAAGAAAGCCGCGGCGTGCCAAGTCTTGGTAGCGCGACCTCCCCAGCCTGATCCGAATGCGACTAAGAGGCATTTAAAAATCGTTGACATTGTCATCTATCTAATCTTCACTTGGCACAAGGCATCAAAAATGGCCCGGCCGGTACGGCCAACTGCGGGAGGACCGGTATGAGCATCACCCAGCGGGATCGCGATCTCGGCACGGCCTATGCGATGAAGCCGGCGCACACCCGCACCGAGCTCACCTCGGTCGTGCGCGGCACGCCGATGGGCGAACTGCTCCGCCGCTACTGGCATCCGGTTGGCCTCATCAGTGACGCCACCGACACGCCGAAGAAAGTCCGCACGCTCGGCGAGGATCTGGTGCTGTTCCGCGACAAGCACGGCCGCGCCGGTTTGCTGCACGCTCGCTGCTGCCACCGCGGCACCACGCTCTATTATGGCAAGGTCGAGGAGGACGGCATCCGCTGCTGCTATCACGGCTGGAAGTTCGACACCGAGGGTCATTGCCTGGAGCAGCCCTGCGAGCCGGACGGCGGCCAGTTCAAGGACAAGGTGCGCCAGCCCTGGTATCCGGTCGAGGAACGCTACGGACTGATCTTCGCCTATATGGGCCCGGCCGAGAAACGTCCGGTGCTACCGGCCTATGAATGCCTGGAGACCATGGACGACGGCGAGTTCGTCGAGGCCGACGATTCCTCGATCGGCGGCGGCGGTCCCGCGATCATCCCCTGCAACTGGCTCCAGCATTTCGAGAATGTGGTCGATCCCTACCACGTGCCGGTGCTGCACGGCTCGTTCTCGGGTCCGCAATTCACCAACATGATGGCGTCGATGCCGGAGGTGACGTTCGACAAAACGCCGCGCGGCATCGCCGTACGCTCGATCCGCAAGCAGGATGACGGCCGTGTGTTTTACCGCGTCACCGAGGCGGCGCTCCCCACCTTGCGCGTCGTGCCGAACCCTCGCGTGGCGCAGTTCGCCCGCGTCGAGTCGCTTGGCTGGACGCTGCCGATCGATGACACCTCGTTCCGCATCTACGTCGCCGGTCGCGTCAAGAGCGCCGGCGACATCGGCCGCATGCGTTCGAAGTTCAACGGCAAATTCTGGTGGGACATGACCGAGGAAGAGCACCAGCAATTTCCGGGCGATTACGAAGCCCAGGTCGGCCAGGGACCGCAGACCATCCATTCCGAGGAGCATTTCGGCCAGAGCGACCGCGGCATCCTCATGATCCGGCGCATGCTGAGCGAGCAGCTCGAAGCGATGGAAGCAGGCCGCAATCCGATCGGAATCTCATTCGATGTGAACGCGCCTCCGGTCGAATTCGAAGCGGGGAATTACATCCGCGAAGGCTGACATGCCAGCTCCAATCAGGGCTGGACCGACAACGAGAACAACGACAAATTGGGGGAAGCGATGGTCGATGTGACGTCACAGATGTCGGTGCAAACGGCCGCCGCGGCAAAACCCTCGGCACGGCGCTATTACGTGCTCGGCCTGCTCACGATCATCTACGCGCTGAACTTCCTCGACCGCACGATCTTCAACGTCCTGATCGAGCCCATCAAGAAGGAATTCCAGCTCAGCGACACCATGATGGGCCTGCTCGCGGGCTTCGGCTTCGCCCTGTTCTATTCCCTGCTCGGCATTCCCATCGCGCGCGTCGCCGACCGGCTCAACCGGCGCAACATCGTCGCCGCTGCGTTCGCGTTCTGGAGTGCGATGACGGCGTTGTGCGGCGCCGCTTCGAGCGTCACTTCGCTGGCGCTGGCGAGGATCGGCGTCGGCATCGGCGAATCCGCGGGCTCTCCCGCCTCGCAATCGATCGTCGCTGATCTCTTTGCCAAGAATGAGCGTCCGCGCGCGCTCGGCATCTACGCCGTCGGCACCTATCTCGGCGTCTTCCTCGGCTATTTCGTGGGCGGGTACGTCAACCAGCACTATGGCTGGCGGATGGCATTCTACGTCGCGGGCCTGCCCGGTATCCTGCTCGCTATTGTCCTGTGGCTGACGATCTCCGAGCCGAAGCGCGGCGCCATGCAGGAGACTTTCGTGCCTGAGCCGCTCGGGCCGACCCTGCGCTTCCTGGCCTCGCAGCAGAGCTTCATCATCGTGCTGATCGGCTTCTGTCTCACCACTTACACGAACTATGCGACCGCGGCGTGGATACCGCCGTTCCTCGCGCGCGTGCACCATCTGTCGAGCGCCGAGATCGGCACCTATGCCGGCACCTTCAAGGGGCTCGCCGGCATGGCGGGCACCCTGCTCGGCGGCTTCGTGGTGGCGCAGATCAGCCGCCGCGACGATCGCTGGAAGCTGTGGGCGCCCGCCATCACCTCGGGCCTTGCCGGCCCGGTGTTCGCGCTGTGCATGCTGACGCAGGACTTTGCGATGATGGTGGCCACGCTGGCGCTGACCTCGTTCCTGGTCGGCTTCCATCTCGGACCGATCTTCGCGATCGCGCAGACGGTGGCCAAGCCGAGCATGCGGGCGCTGGCCTCCGCCCTGATCGCGCTCACCGCCACCTGCTTCGGCCAGGGCGTCGGGCCGCTCGCGGTAGGCGTGGTCAACGATGCCCTGAAGGGCGCTTACGGCGCCGAGGCCGTGCGCTATTCCCTGCTTTCGGCGGCGGTCACGACCACGCTGGGGGCGCTCCTGTTCGTCTGGGCGGCGCGCTCGATCCGGGACGATATCGGCCGGGCGGCCGTCTGAGGCCGGTGCAGACCGCAAGCCCGGCGAAACCAACCGGGCGTATTCATGAAACCATTTTGCGGAACCCGCGAAACCATCCGGAAACAGACGGTCCTTACAAGAAGAGCCATAGACGGCGGCAAAGCCCGTCGGGAGGCTCAGATGAACCACTCAATTCACTCTGCTGATCGTGCGACCCACCTGAAGATCGTGGTGGTGGCGCTGGTGGCCGGCATCACGGTGGCCGCCTTCGGAATCGCAGCCCGCACCAATGCCGATTACAGCCAGACCGCCCAGTCCGCCCACGTGATCAAGGCCGGCAAGCCGGTCGTGGTCACCAGCGCCGGGACGTCGGAGATCCGCTGAGGACCAAAAAGGTCCGGTTTGATACCGAACGGCCGCCTTCGGGCGGCCTTTTTGATTCAGGCGATGGGGGTGATGCTCCGATATGGATCGGGTCAATAGCTGCCGCAGCAGTGCTTGAATTTCTCGCCTGAACCGCAGGGACAGGGATCATTGCGGCCGACACCGCTCTGCCCATAACGCAGCCGGTTGAGGGCCTTCCTGTTCTGCTCCAGGATCATCTTGCGGCGCGTCTCCTGCACGCCGATCACGGCAGCATTGTCGCCGGCGTCCCAGAACGCCTGCGGCTTCAGATGGGCGAGCTTGCCGCTGACATAGACCGGGTAGAACCAGCCGAGCGTTCCGTCGCGCAGGCGCTGCAGCGTCGTCAAATCGTAGAGGAAGAAACCTGCGTCCAGCAGCATCGCGTTGATGTCCTGGAAGTCGTCAACGTCAGTCTCGCAGACGACCACGCTGCAATTCTCGAGCACGTACCGCGCGCCCTTCAGTGCGGCCTGTTCCGCGCCCTGCACATCGAGCTTGAGCAGGAACGGCGGCTTGAGCGACAGCTCCTCGACCAGCGCATCAAGCGTCGTCGCCGGCACTTTCACCTTGCTGGTGGAGAGGTCGTTGACCCGCGACCAGTAGACGTCGCCGGCGGGGCGCAGCGATGACCAGTAGGGATGCACGGATTCCGTGATCTCGATCTCGCCCTCGTGGTCGGTGATGGCGCAAATGCGATAGTGCCCGCCAAGCACCTCCTTGATCGCCTTGAGGGAGTCCTCGTAGATCCTGTTAGCATCGACGTTCAGTGGCACCGCACCGCCGAGGCACGACTGATGGTTGAGCACGAAGTGCCCATCGGCGCAGCCCAGATCGATGACGGTCCCGTAGCGCACGCCCTTCGCGAACAAATTCTGCAACGTCGCGCTGAAATCGGCTGCCTGCATCAAATCGATCCGAACAATCCCGGATTGAGCGGTACCATGCGATCGACGGCGCGATCAATCCGGCGCCTGACGGCCGTCGCGCGGGCGAGGAATTTTTGCGGAGGTCGAAGACCAAAAAGCGTGCAGGCGTCGGGTCGCGCGTGACCCGGGATCGAAGCGAGATCAGGATTTGAAGATAAGGGTATGAAAGGATTGCCAAAAATGGCGCGAGAGACGGGGCTCGAACCCGCGACCTCCGGCGTGACAGGCCGGCGCTCTAACCAACTGAGCTACTCCCGCGTGACACGCAAATGTCTGCGGAACGAGGGGGGACTTAAAGGCCGGACCTGTTGAAGTCAAGGATGTTGCATCCACAGCCGGAACGATCGGTTTTCCGCTGAGAGCGCGCACGAACGTGACCCTCGCCCGCGGGCCTGACGTGTCAGTCCAGCCCCGAATCGTCTACCCCTCCGGGAACTTGCGGGGTTTGGGGGCCGTCATCCCGACCACCGGCAGGAATCGAGGAGGCCAGACATGGCTAAGAAAGACTCGGCCAAGAAGGATTCGGCGAAGAAGGCAGCCGCTCCCGCCACCATCACGCTCAAGCACCTCGCCGCCGACATTGCGGAGAGCCAGGACCTGTCGAAGAAGCGCGCCGAGGCCGTTCTGACCGACATGGTCGACCTCATCACCAAGCATCTGAAGAAGGGCGACCGCGTCCGGATCGTCGGGCTTGGAATCCTGCAGGTGCGCAAGCGCGCCGCCCGCACCGGCCGTAATCCTGCCACGGGCGAGCCCATCCACATCAAGGCAAGCAAGAAGGTCGCCTTCCGCCCGGTCAAGGAGCTGAAAGAGGCGATCTGACCACTCACGTTTCGTTAAGCCTGATCGGCGTGCTCCGGCCGCAACGCGGCCCAGTTTTCTGGTATACCGCCTCTCTCACCTCACTCGGCGGTTTGACCAGAAATGTCCTCCCTCACCTTTTCGCACACCGTGACCGAGCGCTTCCTGCGCTACGTCACCATCGACACCCAGTCCGATCCGGAATCCCCGAGCTCGCCCTCGACGGAGAAACAGAAGGATCTCGGCCGTGTGCTCGCCGCCGAGCTCAGGGAAATGGGCGTCGAGGACGCTCATCTCGACGATTACGGCTACGTCTATGCAACGATCCCGGCGAACACGGCCAAGAAGGTGCCGGTGATCTGCTTCTGCTCGCACATGGACACCTCGCCCGACGTCACCGGCAAGGACGTCAAGCCGCAGATGGTGAAGAACTATCGCGGCGGCGATATCACCCTCCCAGGCGACACCAGCCAGGTGATCCGCTTCGCCGAGCATCCGGCGCTGAAGAACCAGATCGGCAACGACATCATCACCACCGACGGCACCACGCTGCTCGGCGCCGACAACAAGGCCGGCGTCGCCGAGATCATGGATGCCGCGCATTTCTTCATCAACAACCCGCAAGTGAAGCACGGCACCATCAAGATCCTGTTCACGCCTGACGAGGAGATCGGCCGCGGCGTCGACAATGTCGACATCAAGAAGCTGGGCGCCGAGTTCGGCTACACCATGGACGGCGAGAGTGCGGGCAGCGTCGAGGACGAGACCTTCTCGGCGGACGGTGCCACCATCACCATCAACGGCGTCAGTGCCCACCCCGGCTACGCCAAGGGCAAGATGGAGCATGCCATCAAGATCGCCGCCGCCATCGTCGAGCGCCTGCCCCGGGAAGGCTGCTCGCCCGAGACGACATCAGGCAAGCAGGGCTTTCTGCATCCGATCGGCATCGAGGGTGCGCTGGAGCAGGCGACGCTCTCCTTCATCGTGCGCGACTTCACCGAGGAAGGGCTGAAGGAGAAGGAGATCCTGCTCGAGAACATCGTCAAGGACGTGATGAAGGATTTTCCGCGCTCGACCTACACATTCGAAGTGCGGGAGCAGTACCGCAATATGAAGCAGGTGATCGATCGCCACCCGCACATTCTCGAATACGCCATCGAAGCGATCCGCCGCGCCGGCCTGCGCCCGATGCGCACCGCGATCCGCGGCGGCACCGACGGCTCCCGCCTGTCCTTCATGGGCCTGCCCTGCCCCAACATCTTCGCCGGCGAGCACGCATTCCACTCGCGGCTCGAATGGGTCAGCCGGCAGGACATGGAGAAGGCGGTTCAGACGATCGTCCACCTCGCCATGATCTGGGAGGAGAAGGCCTAGCGCCTCTCGTCGCGCCTCTGGTCAAAGCACACCATGGCCGGGATCGCTCCCGGCCATGTTCTGAACGTTACGGCACCGGCATCGCGCGCGGATTGCGATGGAAGCGGTTCGAGCTTGCCATCCAGTTCGGCAGCGGTTCGCCGTCGCGATGGCGACCGCCGGCAACCGCCGCAGCCCAGGCCACCGCCGCGCCGATCAGGGTTGCTGCCGCAACGGAGAAGGCGACGATGATGGAGTTACGCCGCGCCCGATTGATCGCCGTTCTTGAATCCGCGATCACGGCGTCGACCCGTCGTTCCGAGTCGGGTGCCGCGAGTCCCGTCAGCGCGGCCACCTGCTGCACGAGGTAGGCCCGATCATCGGTGCTGACGCCGCTGTGGCTCGATGACGTCATCAGGATGCGTCCTGCTTCGGCACGAGGTTCCCTGAGGTCGGTGTTGGGGGGCCGCCGCGCTACGCGAAACAGCTTATCCAGCTCGTAACTCAACAAGGGCTCGGCGGCGGAGGTATTGCTGGCCGAACTGCGCATCGGCGAGCGGTCAATCGCTGCTGCGCCGAGCATCGCGAGCAGAGCGGCACCAAGCAGCACGGCAAGCGCCCAGGACATCAGCCCATGCACGCCATCCCGTCGTTCGCCATCGTCTTCGATCGTCGCA
Organism: Bradyrhizobium sp. WSM1253; assembly: GCF_000244935.1. NCBI lineage: Bacteria > Pseudomonadati > Pseudomonadota > Alphaproteobacteria > Hyphomicrobiales > Nitrobacteraceae > Bradyrhizobium > Bradyrhizobium sp. WSM1253. The sequence continues at coordinate 8,157,285 of NZ_JH600073.1, read as the reverse complement.
ATCGCCGGCGCTGGTCGCGCTGTACGGCCGGCGACATAGCCGCCAAAGCCGAAGCTGATAATCGCCTGGATGATCAAATAGAAGCCGGACAGCAGCGCAAGCGCCGCCGAAGCATCGCGCCATGTCGGCGAGGCTGAACTGACGCCTAGCCCGACTGCGACTCCAAAGCCGACCAGGATGAACGACATAGCGCCGGCAGCCAAAGCGCCTGCGATGACCGAGCTCCACTGGATGGTGCGCCGGTCATCGGCAGCGACGCCGCCGCCTTCCATGATGTCTTCCCGTATGAGAGTTTCCATCGTCATCACCGCCCTCTCAACGCAGGCCGAAGAACGACAGGATCGCCATGATCACGACGATCAAGCCGATGAGATAAATCAATCCGTCCATGGTCCGTCCTCCTCAATGTCTCCTCGTCGCTAATCACAACGAATAAGGAACGTTCCAAATTGGACCGAGCCTGCGGGAACGAACCGGCGCGATGCGGATTATCTGTCCAAGTCCCAAGGATGAAGTTTGTGAGCACGAAAGCCCCAGCCGGTCGGTCCCGGCTGGGGCTTTGTTTTTGGGCGGCGGTTCCTGTCCTATGTTAACGACGCCGGCTCTCCGATCATCAAGGATGCGATTGGGGCGGAACCTCTGGATTGGGAGAGCCGCGTGGATCGCAGAACCGCGTGCCTTCATCAGGCAGATGCATTCCGGGAAAAGGCAATCGCCGATCCCGAGCACCACGACCAGTGGATCGACGAAGCCATCAAATGGCTGGAACGGGCCATGGAAGCGGGCTGTCACGCCGTCGTCACCGTCGAAGACGGCGACACCAGCGATGTGCCGGAAGCAGCACGCGGAGCGGCAGCCGATGCTCAGCTCAGCCTGATCACGCGCCAATGATGAAGAGCTGCCGTCTTCGCGACCGCTGCGGCAATTGTTCCAGGGACGTAACAATGTTGCGGGTCGACACTGTTCCCGCCCCCATGCTAGGCCGGACGCAGACCGCAACCAGAGTGAAATCGTGCTCGCGAACCGCCAGCCCTCAGGATCATGCCGGCCGCGCAACTGGCGCGGGCTGCTGTCTGTGCTGATCGCGGTTGTCTACCTGCTCGCGGGAGCGCTGCATGGCCTGCATGACATCGACGTCACCACGCCCGGTGGCGGCTCGGAGATCAGCGCGGTCCTTGACGGCTCCGCAGATCACAACGACCACAAGGCCATCGGCGGACATCATTGCCATGGCTGCTTCTCGGTGACGGTGGCGCAGCCGGCGCCACCGGCCGCATCGATCGGGCTCGTGTCCGTATCGCGCCCACAACGCGCACCCCGGCTCGCCGGAATTGTTCCCGACACCGACTCCCCGCCTCCCAAACATATGGCCTGAACGGATTGGTCGGGCGCCGCGCGCGCCCATTCGGTCATCCTTCACAGGTCGGTTTCATGTTTTGCAGGGGAATGGCCGCGCGCCTGGCGTGCGCGGCAGCGTGTCTGATTGCCGGATTGGCGCTTGCGCCGTCTCACGCCCAGACTCTGACGATGCGGAGCGCGCTCTCGCGCGCGCTGGCCACGAGCCCGCGGCTGACTGCGGCGGAGCGCGATGTCGGCATCGCCACGGGCCAGCGCATCCAGGCAGGTGCGCTTCTCAATCCGGAGCTGACCTACGAACAGGACAATTCGTTCGGGTCCGGCATCTATCGCGGCACGCGATCGGCCGAGACCACGCTTCAGATCAGCCAGGCCTTCGAGCTGTTCGGCAAACGCGACGCGCGGATTGCGGCGGGTGTCGCCGGCATCGAGGTGGCCGCGATCCAGCGCAAGGCCGTCAGGCTGGAGGTGCTGTCGGAGACCGCGATTGCCTTCCTTAGCGTACTCGGCGCGCAGCGGCGCATCCAGATCCTCGACGAGCAGATCACCGCCATCGATCGGCTGACGCCGCTCTTGCGCCGCCGCGTCGAGGCCGGCGCCTCCTCGCCGGCCGAGACCGGCCGTGCGGAAGTGGCATCCGCCCTGGTGAGGGCCGACCGCGAGCGCTTCAAGGCGACGCTGGCCAGCGCCCGGCGCGAGCTGGCGGTACTGATGGGCGACGCGGCACCGAAATTCGGCGAGGTCTCCGGACGGCTCGACACGATGGGACGGCCGCCGACATTCCAGTCCGTCGTCGCCGCGATCGATGCCAATCCGCAGTTGGTGCGCTGGACCGCGATCTATGCCCAGCGCAATGCCGAGCTGTTGCTGGCGCGGCTGCGGCCCTATCCCGACGTGCGGATCGCCGCCGGCTGGCGCCATTTCAACGAGACCAATGACGACGCGGCGCGCCTCACCGTCTCGGTGCCGATCCCCGTGTTCGACCAGAACCAGGGCAATATCCTCTCGGCGCAGGAAAGCCTCGCCAAGACCAAGGCCGAGCGCGAGGCCAACCGCAACACGCTGATCGTGGTCGCCGGCCGCGCCTACGACTCGCTCCAGGGCTCGCTGCGCGAGCTTGCGGTGCTGCGCGAGAGCGCCATTCCCAAGGCCACCGAAGCGTCTGACGCCATTGCTCAAGGCTACGGCCAGGGCCGTTTCAGTCTGCTCGAAGTGCTCGACGCCCAGGCCAGCGTCACCCAGGCGCGGCTGCGCGAGCAGGAGGCGCTGCAGAATTTCCACGCGGGGGTGGCGACCATCGAAGGCCTCGTCGGCAACCCCTTCACGCTGGCGCGGGAGAGCGCACGATGAAGACGTCCTCCACCATCCTCGTCGCATTCGTTGCCGCCGCGCTTGGCACCGCACTTGGCGCTTACGGCTATTCCCTGCTCGGCCCGGCCAGGGTCGAGCATGCCGAACACGCCGCAGACAAGAAGCCGGAGAAGCCGAACGACCATGTCGAGCAGGACGAGCACGGCGCCGACCGGATCCGCATCTCCGACGTCAAGCTCGCAGCCGCCGGCGTGACGTTGGCGGAAGCCGCGAGCGTCACGCTGACCGACACGCTCGCCTTCAACGGCATCCTGCGCGCCAACCAGGAAGCCGTGGTGCAGGTGACGCCGCGCTTTCCCGGCGTCGCCAAATCGATCCAGAAGCGCATCGGCGATAGGGTCGGCAAAGACGATCTGCTCGCCGCAATCGAGAGCAACCAGAGCCTCACCGTCTACGAGCTCAAGGCGCCGCTTGCCGGCACCATCATCGAGCGGCAGATCTCGCTCGGCGAATATGCCTCCGAGCAGAAGCCGGCCTTCGTCGTCGCCGATCTCTCGACCATCCGGGTCGACCTGTCGATCTACCGGCAGGACCTGCGGCGCGTCCGCCTCAACGACGAGGTGCTGATCGATCCCGACGACGGCCGCGGCGAGATCAAGGGCACCGTCTCCTACATGGCCCCGATCGGCTCGAGCGACACCCAGACCGCGCTGGCGCGCGTGGTGCTGCCAAATCCCGACGGGCGCTTGCGTCCCGGCCTGTTCGTCACGGCACGGCTGATCCTCGCCGCGCGCGACGTCGCGGTCGCCGTGCGCAAAAGCGCGATCCAGACGCTGGAGAACAGGACCATCGTTTTCGTCCGCGAGGACGGCGACAAGATCGAGGCGCGCCCGGTGGAGCTTGGCGATTCCGATTCCCGCCATGTCGAGATCAGGGCCGGACTATCGGCCGGCGAGCATTACGTCGCGGAAAACAGCTTCGTCGTGAAGGCGGAGATGGGCAAGGGCGAGGCCGAGCATGATTGAGCGTCTCATCGCGGTCTCGCTGCAGCAGCGCTGGTTGGTCCTGCTGCTCGCGCTCGGCGCCGTCGCCCTCGGAGTGTGGAATTTCCAGCGCCTGCCGATCGACGCCGTGCCTGATATCACCAACGTCCAGGTCCAGATCAACACCCGCGCCCCCGGCTATTCGCCGCTGGAGACCGAGCAACGCATCACCTTCCCGGTCGAGACCGCCATGGGCGGGCTGCCGAAACTCGACTACACCCGCTCGCTCTCGCGCTACGGCCTGAGCCAGGTGACGGTCGTCTTCAAGGACGGCACCGACATCTATTTTGCCCGCCAGCTCGTCGGCGAACGGATCCAGCAGGTGAAGGACCAGCTTCCGGCCGGCGTCGAGGTCGCGATGGGACCGGTCTCGACCGGGCTCGGCGAGATCTTCATGTACACCGTCGAGGCCAAGGCTGGCGCGAAGACGCAAGGCGGTCACGACTATTCGCTGACCGATTTGCGCACGGTGCAGGACTGGATCATCAAGCCGCAGCTTCGCAACGTGCCGGGGGTGATCGAGGTCAACACCATCGGCGGCTTCGAGCGGCAATTCCACGTGCTCCCCGATCCCGGCAAGCTGATGGCCTACCGGCTTGGCTTCCACGACGTCATGACGGCGCTCGCCGCAAATAATGCCAACGTCGGCGCCGGTTATATCGAGCGCAACGGCGAGCAATATCTGGTTCGCTCGCCGGGCCAGGTCGGCAATGTCGGCGAACTCAGGGACATCGTCATCGGCTCGCGCGGCGGCAATCCCGTCAGGATCAGGGACATCGCGACCGTCACCGAAGGCCGCGATTTGCGCACGGGGGCCGCAACGCGCGATGGCGAGGAAACCGTGCTCGGCACCGCCATGCTGTTGATCGGCGAAAACAGCCGCACCGTGGCGCGCCGTGTCGCGGCCCGGCTCGAGGAGATCGCCAAATCGCTGCCCGACGGCGTCGTGACGCGGACCGTCTACGACCGCACTGATCTGGTCGAAGCCACCATCCGCACCGTCGAGAACAATTTGGTGGAAGGCGCGGCCCTGGTCGTGGCCGTGCTGTTCCTGATCCTCGGCAACATCCGCGCAGCGCTGGTAGTGGCCTGCGTCATTCCGCTGTCCATGGCCATGACGGTCACCGGCATGGTCGAGACCAGGGTCAGTGCGAACCTGATGAGCCTCGGCGCGATCGATTTCGGCATCATCGTCGACGGCGCCGTGATCATTGTCGAGAACTGCCTGCGCATGCTGGCCGAGGCCCAGCGCGAGAAAGGCGGCCTGCTCACGACCTCCGAACGGCTGCGTGCGATCCGGCGCGGTTCGAGCGAGGTGATCAAGCCGAGCCTGTTCGGAACGCTGATCATCGCGGTGGTCTACCTGCCGGTGCTGACGCTGACCGGCGTCGAAGGCAAGATGTTCACCCCGATGGCGCTGACGGTGCTGATGGCGCTGGGCGCCGCGGTGCTGTTCTCCATCACCTTCGTGCCGGCCGCGGTCGCCATCTTCGTCACCGGCAAGGTGTCGGAACACGAAAACCTGTTCATGCGGCTGGCGAAGCGCGCCTATCTCCCCCTGCTCCGGCTGGCGATCGACCATCGCCTCAGCGTCGCAATCATGGCCGCCATCATCGTGGTCGCAAGCTGCGTTGCCGCCGCGCGCATGGGCGGTGAGTTCATTCCGAGTCTGGATGAAGGCGACGTCGCGCTCGCCTCGATCCGGATTCCCGGCACCAGCCTGACCCAGTCGCTGGACCTGCAAAAGGCGCTGGAAAAACGCATCACGCAGATTCCGGAGGTGAAGGAATTCTTCACCCGCATCGGCACCGCGGAGATCGCAACCGACCCGATGTCGCCGGCACAGACCGACGGCTACGTCATGCTGAAGCCGCGCGCCGAATGGCCCGACCCGGGCAGGCCCAAGTCCGACGTGATCGAGGCCATCGACCGTGCCGCCGACGACATCCCCGGCAGCGCCTATGAAATCTCCCAGCCGATCCAGTTCCGTGTCAACGAGCTGATCTCCGGCGTGCGCAGCGACGTCGGCGTCAAGATCTTCGGCGACGACCTCGACATCCTGCAAGGCGCGGCAAAACAGGTGGAGGCCGCGATCCGCCGTATTCGCGGCGCCAGCGACGTCAAGATCGAGCAGGTCTCGGGCCTGCCGATCCTCACCGTCCGCCTCGACCGCCAGGCGCTCGCCCGGTACGGGCTCAGCATCAGCGAGGTGCAGGGCATTGTCGAGATCGCCGTGGGCGGCAAGTCGGCCGGCAAGCTGTTCGAGGGCGACCGCCGCTTCGACATCGTCGTGCGCCTGCCGGAACATCTGCGCGGCAATCTCGAGGCCATCAAGGCGATCCCGATCCCGCTGCCGCCGGGTGAGGAAGCGGCAATCGGTGCGCCAATCCGGACGGCATTGCCCGCCCCTCCTCTTGCTCAGATGCGCTATGTGCCGCTGTCGTCGGTTGCCGCCGTCGATGCGACGCCCGGCCCGAACCAGATCAGCCGCGAGAACGGCAAGCGGCGCATCGTCGTCACCGCCAATGTCCGCGCGCGCGATCTCGGCTCCTTCGTCACCGAGGCGGAGGCAGCCGTCGCGGAGAAGGTCAAACTGCCACCAGGCTACTGGATCGGCTGGGGCGGACAGTTCGAGCAACTGGTCTCCGCCACCAAGCGGCTGACGCTCGTGGTGCCGGTGGCGCTGCTGCTGGTGTTCCTGTTGCTGTTCATGGGCATGGGATCGGCGGCGGATGCGGCGCTCGTGTTCTCCGGCGTGCCGCTGGCGCTGACTGGCGGCGTTGCCGCGCTGCTGCTGCGCGGCATCCCCTTATCCATCAGCGCCGGCGTCGGCTTCATCGCGCTGTCGGGCGTGGCCGTGCTCAACGGCCTCGTCATCATCGCCTTCATCGAGCGGCTGCGCAGCCAGGGCCACCCCGTTGCCGATGCCGTGCGGGAGGGCGCGCTGACACGCCTGCGTCCGGTGCTGATGACGGCGCTGGTGGCGTCCCTCGGCTTCGTGCCGATGGCCCTTGCGACCGGCGCCGGTGCCGAGGTGCAGCGGCCGCTCGCGACCGTGGTGATTGGCGGCATCATCTCCTCGACCGTGCTGACGCTGCTGGTGCTGCCGGCGCTCTATGTGCTGTTCCGCGGTGACGGGGGCGCCGAAAGGCCTACAATGGCGCCTGATTTGGCAGCTTCCGGGGAGCGCTAGAGGTGGGCAACCACGACCATCACGGTCATCATCACCATGACGACAGTGCCGATCATGGTCACGATCATGGCGCTGGCCATGCGCACGTCCACGCACCCGCCAGTTTCGGCAAGGCGTTCGCGATCGGCATTTCGCTCAACACCGCGCTGGTCGTGGCCGAGGCCGTGTACGGCTACATCGGCAACTCTACGGCCCTGCTCGCCGACGCCGGCCATAATCTTAGCGACGTGCTCGGCCTGGTCGTGGCCTGGTGCGCGTCGATCGCGGCGCGGCGCGCGCCCAGCGGCCGCTTCACCTATGGCCTGCGCGCCTCCACCATCCTGGCGGCGCTGGCGAACGCGGTGTTCCTGCTGGTCGCAACCGGCGCGATCGGCTGGGAAGCGTTTTTGCGCCTGCGCGAACCGGAGCCGGTCGCCGGGATCACCGTGATGGTGGTCGCCGGCATCGGCATCGTCGTCAACGGTTTCACGGCCATGCTGTTCGCGCGCGGACGCAAGGACGACATCAATATCGAAGGCGCCTATCTGCACATGGCGGCCGATGCCGCGGTCTCGCTCGGCGTCGTCATTTCGGCGGCGCTGATCATCTGGACCGGCTGGCTCTGGCTCGATCCCGTCACCAGCCTCGTCATCTGCGTCACGATCCTCTGGAGCACCACCAGCCTGCTCCGCGGCTCCATCGACATGTCGATGGCGGCTGCGCCCAAGGGCACCGACATTGCCGCGATCAAGATCCTTCTGCTGGGGAGGCCCGGTGTAACTGCGATCCACGATCTCCACATCTGGCCGATCTCGACCACCGAGACAGCGCTGACCTGCCACCTCGTCATGCCCACCGGCGCCGCCGGCGATGCATTCCTGATGGAGACCGCGCAGATGCTGAAGAGCTCCCACCGCATCGGCCACACCACCCTTCAGGTCGAGACTCATCCCGACAATGGCTGCGCGCTGGCGCCGGATGATGTGGTGTGAGGAGCTGCGCGGCTGCGTCCCCGTCGTCATTGCGAGGAGCGAAGCGACGAAGCAATCCAGACTGCCTCCGCGGAGAACAGTCTGGATTACTTCGCTGCGCTCGCAATGACGGGGACAGAGCGGCGCCTACGCCGCCTTCGCCGTGACGATCCAGATCGCGCCCTGCAACGCCACTGACTGCCCCTTGAGGAACGGCGCGAGCATCTCGCGGATCGAGGCTTTTGCCGCGGCATATGTCTCCGGAGGATGGCCCTGCAGAGCGCGGCTGGCGGGGCCGATCTGGAGCGAGCCCTCGACCGCGGCATCGAGCCCGCCACCGATCGCGACATCCATCGCGAGATTGTGCGGCTCCATGGCGACGTCGACGAAGCCCGCGCCCTTCAGGATGCGCGTCACGCGCTCTTCGGAGGCAAAGGCGAACGGGCCAGGCTCTTCCGGCCCGACCGGCGGCATCTTGGGCACATGTTTGTAGACCGCCATCAGCGGCGCCATCATCCAGGGATTTTCCTTCGGCTCGCGCCAGCAGGCAAACGCCAGCCGCCCCGTCGGCTTCAGCGCGCGGCGGAGATTAGTGAAAGAGGCGATAGGGTCAGCGAAGAACATCACGCCGAACCGCGAGGCCAGCAGGTCAAAACTCGCCGGCTCGAACGGATGCACCGTCGCATCCGCCAGCACGAAATCGAGCGGCAGGCCCTTTGGCGCAAACGCGCGCGCCTGCGACAGCATCGGCTCGGAGACGTCGAGCCCGAGCGCAAAGCCATCAGGCGCGACAGCCTTCGCGAACGCGAACGTCGTCGCACCGGAGCCGCAGCCGACATCGAGGATGCGCTCGCCCGGCGTCGGCCTGGCGCGCTCGATCAGCACATCGGCGATGGGGCCGAGCAGGCTTTCCTGCGCCGCATGGCGATCGGCCCAGCGCTGCCCGCTGGGGCCATTCCAATAAGCGATCTGATCGGCGTTCTGCTCGTGTCCGCTAGGGTGTTCCATTGGGGCCTCTGTGGCTCGGTATCGCCCGCCTGCGCCTATTGGCTTCGGCGCGGCAGCCTTCGTTCGCTTCGCGCCAATAAAGTGTGAGGCTGGCTCGCCGAGCCGAAGCTCGCGAAGCGAGCAAAGGCTGGTGGGCGGTGAGAGATTCGAACTCCCGACCCTCTCGGTGTAAACGAGATGCTCTAACCAGCTGAGCTAACCGCCCCACGCCGCTTCTTTATCCCCACCTGCCCCGAACGGGCAAGCGCGGAACGCCAATTCCTGGCCCTCAATCCTGTGGCCGGCCCGCCAGCAGTGGCACCGCGTCGATCCACACTGCCGCCGACTGACACCAGATCTGCCTGACGGGCCGCAATTTGTCGCGCTGGCGGATGCTGCCCCAGCGGATGCCCCAATCGTCCTCCTGGTCGCCCTCGCCGCTCGTGAATAGCGGGGAACCGCAGTCGGCACAGAAGTGCTGGAAGCGCATCCGGCCGTTGTCGCCGCGCTTGCCGTAGATCCTGGGCGTACCGGCCGTCAGCTTGACGTCGGCCTTGGTGCAGATCGCCGTCACCCGGAACGGCGATCCCGTTAGGGTCTGGCAGTCCCGGCAGTGGCAGACCGACACCGTCTCGGGGTCGATCTCGGCTTCAAAGGTAATCTGGCCGCAATGGCATTGCCCGTCGATGTGCATTGTCGTCATCCGCTGCCCCACAGCAAAAACGGCGCCCGAAGGCGCCGTTTTATCATCTTTTCGAGCTGCGATCTCAGTGAGCGGTCAGGCCACCGGCGGCTTCGTCGCCGTCCGGCTTCACCGTCACCTTGGTGTCCTCTTCCCAGACGATCGGCACCGGCTTCTTGACCAGCGCCTTGGCAACGACGTCGTCGAGGCGCGAGACCGGGATGATCTCCATGCCGCCCTTGATCGCATCGGAAATCTCCGTGAGATCCTTGGCGTTGTCCTCGGGGATCAGCACCGTCTTGATGCCACCGCGGGCAGCGGCCAGCAGCTTCTCCTTCAGGCCGCCGATCGGCAGCACGCGGCCGCGCAACGTAATTTCGCCGGTCATCGCGACATCGTGGCGGACCGGGATGCCGGTCATGACCGAGATGATCGCGGTGGCCATCGCCACGCCCGCCGACGGACCGTCCTTCGGCGTCGCGCCTTCCGGCACGTGCACGTGGATGTCGCGGCGGTCGAACAGTGGCGGCTCGATGCCGTAGACGATCGCGCGCGAGCGGACGTAGGACGCCGCCGCCGAGATCGATTCCTTCATGACGTCACGCAGATTGCCCGTGACCGTCATCTTGCCCTTGCCAGGCATCATGACGCCTTCGATCGTCAGCAACTCGCCGCCGACATCGGTCCAGGCAAGGCCGGTGACGATGCCGACCTGCGGCTCGCTCTCGATCTCGCCGTAGCGGTACTTCGGCACGCCGAGCAGCTCTTCCAGAGTCTTCTCGGTGACCTTGACCGACTTCTTCTTAGAGATCATCAGCTCCTTCACCGCCTTGCGGGCGAGTGTGGAGAGCTCACGCTCCAAATTGCGCACGCCCGCTTCGCGGGTGTAGCGGCGGATCAGAAGCAGCAGCGCGTCGTCGTCGATCGAGAACTCCTTGGAGTCCAGGCCGTGCTTGGACACCGCGTTCGGGATCAGGTGCTTGCGCGCGATCTCGACCTTCTCGTTCTCGGTGTAGCCCGCGATCCGGATGATCTCCATGCGGTCCATCAGCGGCCCGGGAATATTGAGCGTATTCGCGGTCGTGATGAACATCACGTTGGAGAGATCGTAGTCGACCTCGAGATAGTGGTCGTTGAAGGTCGCGTTCTGCTCGGGGTCGAGGACCTCGAGCAAAGCCGAGGACGGATCGCCGCGGAAATCGGCGCCCATCTTGTCGATCTCGTCCAGCAGGAACAGCGGATTGGACGACTTCGCCTTCCGCATCGACTGGATGATCTTGCCGGGCATCGAACCGATATAGGTGCGGCGGTGACCGCGGATCTCGGCCTCGTCGCGCACGCCGCCGAGCGACACGCGCACGAATTCGCGCCCCGTCGCCTTCGCGATCGACTTGCCGAGCGAGGTCTTGCCGACACCAGGAGGGCCGACGAGGCACAGGATCGGGCCGGTCAGCTTGTTGGCACGCGACTGCACGGCGAGATACTCGACGATGCGGTCCTTGACCTTCTCCAGCCCGTAGTGATCGGCATCCAGAACCGCCTGCGCGGCTTCCAGATCCTTCTTCACCTTGGACTTCTTGTTCCACGGAATCGACAGCAGCCAATCCAGATAGTTGCGCACGACGGTCGCTTCCGCGGACATCGGCGACATCTGGCGCAGCTTCTTCAATTCATGCTGCGCCTTCTCGCGCGCTTCCTTGGAGAGCTTGGTCTTGGAGATCTTCTCTTCGAGATCGGCGAGCTCGTCGCGACCGTCGTCGTCGCCGAGCTCCTTCTGGATCGCCTTCATCTGCTCGTTGAGATAGTACTCGCGCTGGGTCTTCTCCATCTGGCGCTTGACGCGCGAGCGGATGCGCTTCTCGACCTGGAGCACCGAGATCTCGCTCTCCATCAGGCCCAGCACCTTCTCGAGGCGCTGCGTGACCGACAGCGTCTCCAGGATGCCCTGGCGATCCGCGATCTTGACGGCGAGATGCGAGGCGACGGTGTCGGCGAGCTTGGCGAAATCGGTGATCGCCTGCACGACGCCGACGACCTCGGCCGAGATTTTCTTGTTGAGCTTCACATAGCTCTCGAAGTCGGACACGACCGAGCGCGCCATGGCCTCGGCCTCGACCGACTTCGCATCGGTGTCGGCGAGCGCAATCGCGGTCGCTTCGTAATAGTCGGCGCGATCGGTGTACTTCTGCACGCGCGCCCGCTCGAGCCCTTCGACCAGCACCTTCACGGTGCCGTCGGGAAGCTTCAAGAGCTGGAGCACGCTGGCAAGCGTACCGGTCTCGTAAATGGAATCGGGTGCCGGATCATCGTCGGACGCGTTCTTCTGCGTCGCGAGCATGATCAGCGCGTCGTTCTTCATCACCTCTTCGAGCGCGCGGATCGACTTCTCGCGGCCGACGAAGAGCGGAACGATCATGTGCGGGAAGACGACGATGTCGCGCAGCGGCAGCACGGGATAGGCGTGCGTTTCGCCATGAACGATGGTTGGCCTGGGTTTTGGATTGGTCATGGCCTTTTCCTTTTGCTTTGCCCCCTTGCACGCAGCCCGCCATGCTCATGCGCAACCGCCACAAGGTGCCGAGGTGATCCGCAAAACCGGTCGGTCCTTCTGAGGTTGGACCGGCCTGCCGGATCGGAACTGAGGCGAATCTTGAAGAGAATTTTTGCTCGCCGCCGACATTAGGTGGCTATCGACCCGGGGGGTGTCAAGTCATTGAAAGACGCGCGCCATCAGGCGCTTACGCACGCGAACAAGCGACACAACACCGGCTGCGGAGATATTTTCCGCAGCCCTTACTTGGGGAGACGATTGGAGCGTTCCAGCGCCGTAAAATCAGGCGCTGGCGTTCTCGACGGCGCGATCGGACCGATCGGCATAGATGTAGAGCGGACGCGCCGTTCCTTCCACAACTTCGCGGGAAATCACGACTTCTTCCACACCTTCGAGGCCCGGCAGGTCGAACATGGTCTCGAGCAGGATCGCCTCGAGGATCGAACGCAGCCCGCGCGCACCGGTCTTGCGCTCGATCGCCCTACGGGCCACCGCGCCAAGCGCCTCGTCGGCGAAGGTCAGCTCGATGTTCTCCATCTCGAACAGCCGCTGGTACTGCTTCACCAGCGCGTTCTTCGGCTCGACCAAGATCTTCTTGAGCGAAGCCTCGTCCAGATCCTCCAGCGTCGCCACGACGGGCAGACGGCCGACGAATTCCGGGATCAGGCCATACTTCAGGAGATCCTCCGGCTCGACGTGACGGAAGATTTCGCCGGTGCGGCGGTCTTCCGGCGCGAGCACCTGGGCGGCGAAACCGATCGAGGTCGACCGTCCGCGTGCCGAGATGATCTTTTCGAGGCCCGAGAACGCACCACCGCAGATGAACAGGATATTGGTAGTGTCCACCTGCAGGAACTCCTGCTGCGGATGCTTGCGGCCGCCCTGCGGCGGGACCGAAGCCACCGTGCCTTCCATGATCTTGAGCAGTGCCTGCTGCACGCCCTCACCCGACACGTCGCGCGTGATCGAGGGATTGTCGGACTTGCGGCTGATCTTGTCGATTTCGTCGATATAGACGATGCCGCGCTGGGCACGCTCGACGTTGTAGTCGGCGGCCTGGAGCAGCTTCAGGATGATGTTCTCGACGTCCTCGCCGACGTAGCCGGCTTCGGTCAGCGTCGTCGCATCCGCCATCGTGAACGGCACGTCCAGGATGCGGGCGAGCGTCTGCGCGAGCAGCGTCTTGCCCGAACCGGTCGGACCGATCAGCAGGATGTTCGACTTCGCAAGCTCGACGTCGTTGTGCTTGGTCTGGTGGTTGAGGCGCTTGTAGTGATTGTGCACCGCGACCGAGAGGACCTTCTTCGCATGGTTCTGTCCGATTACGTAATCGTCCAGCACCTTGCAGATTTCCTTCGGCGTCGGAATCCCGTCGCGCGACTTCACCAGCGAGGATTTGTTCTCCTCGCGAATGATGTCCATGCAGAGCTCGACGCACTCGTCGCAAATGAAGACCGTGGGACCCGCGATCAGTTTGCGAACTTCGTGCTGGCTCTTGCCGCAGAACGAGCAATACAGCGTGTTCTTGGAGTCGCTCGTGCCGACCTTACTCATTCATGTCTCCGTCCGCGGTTCGATCCCGTCCGCTCGATCGCCCTATTCCGGCACGACAGCCGGTACAGTCCTTCAAATAGAGCAAATTCCGTACCAAAAAAGACCCTACGCGTTGCATGCCGTGCGAATCACGGTCACTCGATTCTCCGCGATCATAGCCGATCAGTCGTAGCGAACCATGCTGTCACCCGACTATCAAGAATTCGCTAATCGGGGGGCGCCGGCTACCCGTGACAATACCGTGATTTCCGGTCTTGGCACGGGCGAAGTGATCGAAATCACCCCGGCGTTGCTGGATTGCCACGAAAAACAAGCACGAAAGCGGAACTTTCTGCCTGTCGCAGGGCGCAAAACTGCGTTTTGCGACGCGCGCACGTGTCCTTAACGTGAACGCTCCCTGACGGTGCCGGCGATCCCGGAGGGTTCGCCGTCACAGTAGTGCTACGGAGTCTTCGGCGCCGCGGTTTCCTCGGCACGCTTGTCGATGACCCTGTCGACCAAACCGAACTCCTTGGCGTCGCTCGCGGTCAGGAACTTGTCGCGTTCCAGCGCGTCCTCGATCGCCTTGTAGGTCTGGCCGGTGTGCTTCACGTAGATCTCGTTGAGCCGCTTCTTCAGGTTCAGGATTTCCTGTGCGTGCAGCATGATGTCGGTGGCCTGGCCCTGGAAGCCGCCGGAAGGTTGATGCACCATGATGCGCGCGTTCGGCAGCGAGAAGCGCATGTCCTTCTCGCCGGCGCAGAGCAGCAGCGAGCCCATCGAGGCGGCCTGGCCGGTGCACAGCGTCGAGACCGGCGGACGAATGAACTGCATGGTGTCGTAGATCGCGAGGCCCGACGTCACCACGCCGCCCGGCGAGTTGATGTACATCGAGATTTCCTTCTTCGGATTTTCCGCCTCAAGGAACAACAGCTGCGCGACGATCAGCGTCGACATGCCGTCCTCGACCGGCCCGGTCAGGAAGATGATGCGCTCTTTCAGAAGGCGCGAGAAAATGTCGTAGGCGCGCTCGCCACGGTTGGTCTGCTCGACCACCATGGGCACGAGGTTCATGTAGGTTTCAACCGGATCGCGCATGAGTCACCTAGGGTTTTGAAGAGGCGGACATCGCCAGGCCCGGCTGCCAGTCGGGGCTGGATCTGCCGGAAGGCCGATGGACGTCCCGTGATGCAGGAACTTGGTAGAAGAACTTGGTAGAAGCAGAAGGCGTAGCGACAGATATAGCCCAATTCGCGCCTGACAAGTGCGGAGCGAATTAAGGCTTAATCCGTGAGGCAGTTGAAGCTGATTCGTACAAAGAGGCCCAGCCGGCCACCTGGCTAGCTCGACCTCTTCGCTGATCATCCTTAATGCAAGGCTATCCCAAAGGCTCTCCTAAAGGCTCTTCTGGAGCCCTCAGGCGGCGGTCTTTTCCGCCTCGTCGTCCTTGTAGAGATCGTCGCGCGAGACCTTCTTCTCAGTCACCTTGGCAAGCTCGAGGATGAAGTCGACGACCTTGTCCTCATAGATCGGTGCACGAAGCTGGGCCAACGCTTGGGCGTTGCTGCGGTAATAGTCCCAGACCTCCTTCTCGCGGCCCGGCATCGAGCGCGCCCGCTCGATCACGGCGCGGCCGACCTCGTCGTCGGTTACGGAGATCTTGTTCTTCTCGCCGATCTCGGAGAGCACGAGGCCGAGCCGCACGCGGCGGTCGGCGATCTTACGGTACTCTTCCTTGGCGGCGTCTTCAGTGGTGTCCTCGTCGGCGAAGGTCTTGCCGGCGGAGTCCATCTCGGCCTTCACCGAGTTCCACATCAGATTGAACTCCTCGTCGACCAGCGAGGGCGGAGCTTCGAAGCGATGGGCCTCGTCGAGGCGGTCGAGCAGCGCGCGCTTGACGCGCTGGCGCGTCGCGGTCGCGAACTCGGCGACCAGCCGCTCGCGCGCCGCTTCCTTCAGCTTGTCCAGCGATTCGAGGCCGAGTGTCTTGGCGAACTCGTCGTCGATCGCGAGATCCTGCGGCGCCTCGATCAGCGTCGCAGTGGTCTCGAACTCGGCCGGCTGGCCAGCGAGCTTGTCGTTCATGTAGTTCTTGGGGAACGCCACCTTCAGCGTACGGGTCTCGCCCGCGCCGATGCCGATGAGCTGCTCTTCGAAGCCGGGGATGAAGGTGTTGGATCCGATCACGACCTGGATACCCTCGCCGGCGCCGCCCTCGAAGGGCTCGCCGTTGATGGCGCCCTTGAAGGCGACGGTGACGCGATCGCCCGACTCGGCCTTGGCGCCCTCGCCCTTCGCGGCATAGCCACGGTTCGAATCGGCGATGCGCTTGATCGCCTCGTCGACGTCGGCGTCGGTGACTTCGGCGACGGGCTTCTCGACCTCGAAGGTCTTGAAGTCGGCGAGCGCGATCGACGGCACCACCTCGATCGCAACCGTGTAGGTCAGATCGGTTTTGCCGTTGAGCAGCTCCTCGACCTCAGCCTGCTCGGTCGGCATGGTGATCTTGGGTTCGGTCGCAAGGCGGAAGCCGCGCTCGGAGAACAGCTGCGTATTGGTGTCACGAATGGTCTGGTCGATGGTCTCGGCCATCACCGAGCGGCCATAGACCTTCTTGAGGTGCGTGACCGGCACCTTGCCGGGACGGAAGCCGTTGATGCGAACCTTGTCCTTGAGGTCGACGAGCTTGGCACCGGCCTTGGCGTCGAGATCAGACGCGGGAACGCTGATCTTGAACTCGCGCTTCAAACCTTCCGAGAGGGTTTCTGTGACCTGCATGGTGTCCAATCTTCTTCTCGTTCGGTCCCGGCGCGCATGCGTCGGGACGCTGTCATTAATCGATCCGGCGCGAGGCGAACGCCTCAACGCCGGTGGTTCATCGGACCGACTTCCGGCGGACAAACATCCGCGCGGGAGCAGATCGCGTAATCCGTGCAAACGCTGAAAGCGCTTGGTGCGGGCGGAGGGACTCGAACCCCCACAACTTTCGTCACTGGAACCTAAATCCAGCGCGTCTACCAGTTCCGCCACGCCCGCGTAAATTTGCATCAAGACCGGCCGCGATGCCGCGGGCGGCGGGCTTATAGCATGTGCCCGCCTGTTCGCAGCAAAAAAATGGCCCGATAGAGGCAGGGCTTCAACTAGGCACGACGGCTGGACTTATCCAGCACGGCGTGGTCGGGATCGGCCATGAAGACGCGGATTTTCGACCCGACGAGGCGCGAGGTTTTGGCCGTACTTGGAGTCGGCGTTGGAGCCTCTGCGGCCGGGCTGATGGCGGGCGGCGCAGTCCCGGCCATGACCGCCCAGCTCGCCCTTCAAGCGAGGCCGGCGACGCTGGCTCTGAGGCCGGGTCAGCCGGCTACACCCATCTGGGAGCTGGCTGCCGTAAGCCACCTCGGGGATGTCCGTCTCAAACGTGGCGACCGCTGCGAGGTGGTCTTTCGCAACGGCCTGCCCGTACCGCTTGCACCAGTCTGGTACGGCCTCAATGGCCCGGACGCGGCCGACCCGCTTCGAGGACGCAGCCCGACGGCCCCGGACGCGACGGAAACATCAATTATTTCAGTGCCAAACGCAGGAACCCTGCTGGCCGACTTTCGCCTGTTCGAGGACAGCCTGAAGCAGCCCGCGCGCCCGCTTCCGATCATCGCCACCGAGACCAACGCGGTCGCCGCCGATCGCGACGTGGTCCTCTTGATCGAGGAATGGCGGCTGCGGCCGGATGGGACCGCGCTTCTCCCGGGCCGGGACCCGAAGGACACGTCCCCGCTCTATACAATCAACGGAACGACTTCATTCGAACTCTCAGCTTCGGCGAATGAGCGGCTGCGGCTGCGCTTTATCAACGGCTCGCAACGTTCTGTTCTGGCGATCAAATTGGAAAGTCACGAGGTCCAGGTGCT
Organism: Bradyrhizobium sp. WSM1253; assembly: GCF_000244935.1. NCBI lineage: Bacteria > Pseudomonadati > Pseudomonadota > Alphaproteobacteria > Hyphomicrobiales > Nitrobacteraceae > Bradyrhizobium > Bradyrhizobium sp. WSM1253. The sequence continues at coordinate 8,139,774 of NZ_JH600073.1, read as the reverse complement.
GGCCCTGGACGGACAGCCGGCTGAGCCGTTCCCGGCTCGCAACGGCGCCCTGGTGCTGGCTCCCGGCGCACGCGCCGACGCCTTCGTGGATGCGGCCACATCGGCCCCATTCCTGCTGCATGACGGCAATGAGGCGCGCCAGGTCGGCCGCCTGACGGTCTCCGGCAAGCTTGAGCGGCGCGCGCCGCTGTTGCCGCCGCAGCCGCTCCCTCCGAATGACCTGCCCGAGCGACTCGATCTGAAAGGCGCCCTGCGGTTCGATGTCGCGCTCGGGGCAGCCGACGCCGGGTGGGTACGGCCCGCAAATTTCTCGACGTTCTCCGCCCCCGCCTTTCGCACCAAGGCCGGCCGCACCGTCGTGCTGGCGCTCAAGAACCCCGCACCCGTCGCCATCGTCGTCCATCTGCACGGCCACCATTTCCGCCTGCTCGACAAGCTCGACGACGGCTGGAAGCCCTATTGGCTCGACACGCTCGCGATCGAACCCGGCCAGACTCAGCGCATCGCGTTCGCTGCGGCCTCCGCCGGGCGGTGGCTGATCGAAACCGTCGTAACCGAATGGGCCGCCCCGCGGCTGGTGCGCTGGTGCGGGGTGGAGTGAGGGGCTCCGACTAGGCGTGCGGCTTGGCTGTGAGTTCGATCCCGAGCGCCTTCATCACCGCAATAGTCGTTTTCAGCGTCGGATTGCCGTTGGTGCTGAACGAGCGATAGAGCTGCTCGCGAGAAAGACCAGTCTCTTTGGCGATCTGCGTCATCCCCTTGGCGCGGGCGACGACCCCAAGTGCATGGGCGATATAGGCCGCATCCTCGGTCTTGAACGCCTCTTCCATGAACACGGCAATGGCCTCGTCGGACTGCAGGTCTTCGGCCGGGTCATAGGTCGTCAGCTTCTCGCCCATCTCATTCGCTCCACATCTCGGCAAGGCGCTTCGCCGCCTTGATGTCTTTCACCTGCGTGCTCTTGTCGCCCCCGCACAGCAAAACGATGGTCGCGTTGCCCCGCTTCCGAAAATAGATGCGATATCCGGGCCCGTGATGAATACGCAGCTCGCTCACACGGTCGCCCACCGGTTCGACTTCGCCTGCGTGCCCATGAGCCAACCGATCCAATCGCGAAGCAATCAGCGCTCTGGCACGCTCATCCTTGAGACGTGATCGCCACTTCCGAAACGTCTCAGTCTGCTTTCAATCACATGTAGTTTCTAGACTACAATGTTCACAAATGAAGTGGTCTACGCATCCAGAGGTACCGAGCGTCGGGTTCTTTCTCCTCGTTTCGGGTCCCGTTGGTCTGCTCGATCAACGTAAACTGGCGCGCTTCATAGAAGCGCCTTGCGCGCGCATTGCACTGGAAGGTCCAGAGCTCCAGCCGTTCGTTGGCATGCTTGGCGACGTCGAGAAGTTCGGCGCCAGTCCCCCGCCCTTGAACAGCAGGAAGCACGTAAAGCTGCTCGATCCAGCCGTCACGGAAAGCGATGATCCCGCTCAGTACATCGCCGTTGAAGCGTCCCCACACGCGGCACGTCGCGAACACATGCTCGCGGTAGAACCAGTGATCCTCGTCCGGCGTATGCAGCCCAGCGAGCCAGGGCATCGCATGGTTGAATGCAGCCCGGTGAACCTGCGCCGCCGCGCCCATATCGGTGAGCGCGAGCTGCCTGAGCATTAGTACTCGATCCCCAGGGCACCATAGATCCGCCGGTGCACGGCGGGCAGCGTCTCGGTGAGATCCTCCGCGATCAGGCCCGGCCCCGCCTCGCTGCCCGCTTCGCCATGCATCCAGACGGCGATGCTGGCGGCTTCGAACGCCGGGACGCCTTGCGCCAGCAGCCCTGCGATGATGCCGGCGAGCACGTCGCCGGCACCCGCGGTGGCGAGCCAGGGCGGTGCGTTGGCGGCGATGGTGGCGCGGCCGTCGGGCGCGGCAATCGTGGTGTCCGCGCCCTTCAGCAGCACGACCGCGCCGGAGCGTTCGGCGGCGGCGCGCACGCGCTCGATCTTCGAGCGCCCCGGATGTTTATTGCTGAGGTCGGAGAACAGCCGCGGGAACTCGCCCTCGTGCGGCGTCAGCACTACCGCCTTGTCCTGCGACGTCTTGATCGATTCGAACAGGCGCTCGGGATTGGCGGCAAAGCTCGTCAGCGCATCCGCGTCGAGCACCAGGCGCCGCTGCGCGTTAAGCGCCGTGTGGACGAGATCGCAGGTGCGCTCGCCGACCCCCGCGCCGGGGCCGATCATGCAGGTGTTGTAGCGCTTGTCACCGAGCAGCTCGCCGAACTCGATGGCGGTATCGACGGGGCGAACCATCACCGCGGTGAGCGCAGCTGCATTGATCGCCAGCGCATCACGCGGCGTAGCCAGAGTCACCAGGCCCGCCCCGGCGCGCAACGCCCCGCGCGCGGCGAGCCGCGCCGCACCGGTCGCGGCCGCATCGCCCGAGACCGCCAGCACATGGCCTCGCGCGTATTTATGGCCGTCGATGCGCGGCACCGGAAAGGCTGCGCCCCAGAAGTCCGGATCGTTCTCGAAAATCTGCGGCGCGATCTCGTCCAGCACCTGCGCCTCGATGCCGATGTCGGCGACGCGGACGTGGCCGCAATGCATGCGCCCCGGCAGCAGCAGATGCGCCGGCTTCTTGCGGAAGAAGGTGACGGTCTCGGTGGCGTTCACCGCCACGCCCAGCACGGCCGCGCTGGTGCCGTTGATGCCGCTTGGCAGATCGACCGCGAGCACCGGCGCACCGTTGGCGTTGATCGCCTCGATCACCTCACGTGCCTCGCCGTCGACCGGACGGCTGAGGCCCGCGCCGAACAGCGCATCGATGATCAGCGCCGGTCGCCCGATCGCCTGCGGGTTGAACGGGAGCACCGGGTGTTTCCAGCCCCGTGCCGCCGAGGCCGCATCGCCCTGGAGCTGGTCCCGCTCGCACATCAGGATGACCGAGACCTCGCGGCCTTGCGCGGCGAGCTCGGCGGCTGCGACAAAACCGTCCCCACCGTTGTTGCCGGGGCCGGCCACGATCAGGATCGGCCCCTCCTCCACCAGCGCGTTGGCGGCCTCGGCGACCGCCTGGCCAGCACTGAGCATCAGCTTGAAGCCGGGGGTGCCTGCCGCAATGCTGAGCTGGTCGGCACGCTGCATTTCGGCGTTGGTCAGAACTTCCATGCCACTTCCCTGTCCAAAAGCCTTTTCAAGAGGCACGTTCTGCGTCGGGCGATCCGACGGAACAACGATCTGCACAAATATTGGACCATTTGCCTATTCCGTAGTCTGCGGTATTTTGTGCGGGTCGGCGCCACCTATCAGAGCTGCACGTTAAAAGGCTGATAACGCTCCAATAATCAGGGCATTTGCAACTTGGCATAGACCCTGCTTTCGCGGAAGTCGCTTCGGTTCGTCGTGCTCACTGGCATTTATCAGGGTGTGGCCGGCCGTTGTTGCCGGACTGGTCAGGGATCCCGGCATAGCGAAGACAAGATCGTGCGTTAAGAAAAGCGCATCCTGACGAAGACGTTGCTATTTGTTCGAAAGGCCGGGAGGCGCGCAGTGAAGAAGATCGAAGCCATCATCAAGCCATTCAAGCTCGACGAGGTGAAGGAAGCGCTTCAGGAAGTCGGCCTTCAGGGCATCACCGTCACCGAAGCCAAGGGCTTCGGCCGGCAGAAGGGTCACGCCGAGCTGTACCGCGGCGCAGAATACATCGTCGACTTCCTGCCCAAGGTGAAGATCGAGATCGTGATCGGCGACGATCTGGTCGAGCGCGCCATCGACGCAATCCGCCGCGCAGCGCAAACCGGGCGCATCGGCGATGGCAAGATTTTCGTCTCCAACATCGAAGAGGCGATCCGCATCCGAACCGGCGAATCCGGGCTGGACGCTATCTGAGCCGGGTGCTATCCCGCATTTTGCGACATTCTGACAAGAAATAGGCTGCTTCGGCGGCCTCATTTTGTTTGTGCCTCGCGCGCCTCAAGAAGCGTGAACACGGTCGCTTGAAGCTTGGAAACCGACCCGCAGAGCCAAAAGGGGTATGCATGAAGACCGCCAAAGACGTCCTGAAATCGATCAAGGACAACGACGTCAAATACGTCGACCTGCGCTTCACCGATCCGCGCGGCAAGTGGCAGCACGTCACCTTCGACATCAGCATGATCGATGAAGACATTTTCGCCGAAGGAACGATGTTCGACGGCTCCTCGATCGCCGGCTGGAAGGCGATCAACGAGTCCGACATGTGCCTGATGCCCGATCCGGTGACCGCGACGATCGATCCGTTCTTCGCCGAGACCACCATGGTCATCACCTGCGACGTGCTCGAGCCGACCACCGGCGAGCCCTACAACCGCGACCCCCGCGGCATCGCCAAGAAGGCCGAGGCGATGGTGAAGTCGATGGGCGTCGGCGACACCGTGTTCGTCGGCCCCGAAGCCGAGTTCTTCGTGTTCGACGACGTGCGCTTCTCCGCCAACCCCTACAGCACCGGCTTCCGTCTCGACTCCTCGGAGCTGCCGACCAACTCCGACACCGAATATGAAGGCGGCAACCTCGGCCACCGCGTCCGCACCAAGGGCGGCTACTTCCCGGTACCGCCGCAGGATTCCGTGCAGGACATGCGCTCGGAGATGCTCGGCGCCATGGCCAAGATGGGCGTGAAGGTCGAGAAGCATCATCACGAAGTCGCTTCCGCCCAGCACGAGCTCGGCATGAAGTTCGACACGCTGACCTTGATGGCCGACCACATGCAGATCTACAAATACTGCATCCACCAGGTTGCGCACATCTACGGCAAGACCGCCACCTTCATGCCGAAGCCGGTCTTCGGCGACAACGGCTCGGGCATGCACGTGCACCAGTCGATCTGGAAGGACGGCAAGCCGGTGTTCGCCGGCAACAAATACGCCGACCTGTCGGAGACCTGCCTCCATTACATCGGCGGCATCATCAAGCACGCCAAGGCGATCAACGCCTTCACCAACCCGTCGACCAACTCCTACAAGCGTCTGGTCCCGGGCTACGAGGCTCCCGTGCTGCTCGCCTATTCCGCGCGCAACCGCTCGGCCTCCTGCCGCATCCCCTACACCGCTTCGCCGAAGGCCAAGCGCGTCGAGGTGCGTTTCCCAGATCCGCTCGCCAATCCCTATCTCGGCTTCGCCGCGATGCTGATGGCCGGCCTCGACGGTATCAAGAACAAGATCGATCCGGGTCCGGCGATGGACAAGGACCTCTACGATCTGCCGAAGGAAGAGCTGAAGCAGATCCCGACGGTGTGCGGCAGCTTGCGCGAGGCACTCGAAAATCTCGACAAGGACCGCGGCTTCCTGAAGAACGGCGGCGTGTTCGACGACGACTTCATCGACGCCTATATCGAGCTGAAGATGACCGAAGTCGCCCGCTTCGAGATGACACCGCATCCGGTCGAGTTCGAAATGTACTATTCGGGCTAAGGGGCCCGAACGACCGCGACACACGAAAGGCGCCCCTCGGGGCGCCTTTTTTGTTTGTGGTCCTCGACTTTCGTTCTGTGTCTGACTCCACTTCGTTCTCAAAGAACGAATCGGAATCGAGAAAACCGGCGCGCACCATTTCTTGATAACTGGTTTATTACGCCCGAGAGATCGAGGCCGCCTTCACGCCGTCACCCGACAGCGACTGGATTTGCTTCGCTGCGCTCACGATGACGATGGTTATAGGCCTCGGCGCGCTCCGCAGCTACGCCGCCGCGCGCTGCTTCGCCACCATCGCCTCACCGAACGCCTCGAACAGTTTTCGGTTGATCGGATTGTGCTGCGGGTCGTATTCGGCGTGCCATTGCACCCCGAGTGCAAAGGCCTTGGCTTCCGCGATGCGGATTGCCTCGATGGTGCCGTCCTCGGCGATGCCCTCGATCAGCACGCGCTTGCCGGGATCGAGGATGCCCTGGCCGTGCAGCGAATTGACCCTGATCTTGTTACAGCCGAGCAATTCTGCGAACGCGCCGCCCGGCGTCAGATCGACGTCGTGACGATCGGCGAACACCACGGTCGGATCGGGATGGATCTCGCCGTTCTCGAGCCTCGGCATGCGGTGGTTCATGCGGCCCGGGATTTCGCGGATCTCGGGATGCAGCGAGCCGCCGAAGGCGACGTTCATCTCCTGGAGGCCCCGGCAGATGCCGAACAGCGGGATGCCGCGGGCAACGCATGCGACCGAGAGCGCCAGCGCCACCTCGTCGCGGTGGATGTCGTAGGGCTCGTGCGCCTCACACGGATCGACGTTGAAACGGGTTGGGTGGACATTGGCGCGAGCACCGGTGAGCACGATGCCGTCGACAGTGTCGAGCAGCGCGCCGATATCGGTGATATCGGGCGAGCCCGCGAACATCACCGGCAGGCCGCCGGACACCTCGGCCACGGCGCGCAGATTACGCTCGCCGACCATCTGGACCTGAAATCGATTTTCAACGCGATGGGCGTTCCCGATCACGCCGACGACCGGCTTTCTCATCTCCCGTTCAGACCTTTCGCCGAAGACGATTCTCCAAACATGCCCCTGGGATGGAACAAATTCAACAGAAGGGTACGCGGGACGGCAATGCTATTTTCGCGCAAATGGCCGGGCGGAGGACGGGCATGGCCCCCTCTCTCGCCGGCGTCCGTGGCCCGCAGGGCCAAGGACGCGTCAATCGCGCCAGAGCCTGGCTTGATCCGAGGCGGGATTTCGCGAAAGAGTACCCGCCTGCCGCCTTCGCATAGGAGCCGATGTGACCATTCCCGCAGATGAACGGCCCCGGACCCGCACCGATCTGGCCTGGGCGATCTCGGTCGGGGGCATCGGAATCGTGCTGTTCGCGGCAATGCTGGTCTTCACCTGGTATTTTGCAGCTACCCTGCTCCTGATCTTCACCGGCATGCTGCTGGGCGTCGGCCTCAACGCGCTGACCAACGCGCTTGGCCGCCGCGTGCACCTGCCCCACGCGGTCCGGCTCGCGATCGTCTGTGCCGCGCTGGCGGTAATGCTCGCAGGCGTTGCTTATCTCGGCGGCGCCACCATTGCCGAGCAGGCCTCGCTGCTGAGCAAGACAATCAAGTCGCAGATCACCAACGTCCGGTCCTTCCTCGAAAACCATGGGATCGACACCAGCTTCTTCGATCTCGGCAACGCCGCGCCCGCCGCCTCCACGGATGCGACGCCGGCGCCCGCGCCGAACTCGGGCTCGCACGGCGGATTGCCGGGCGCAGGCGCGCTGGCCTCGAGCGGCGGCGCGATCGTGAGCCAGACTTTCAAGCTGCTGCTCGGCACCATCAGCGCGGTCGGCAACATCTTCATCGTGCTGTTCCTGGGGCTCGCCTTCGCCGCCCAGCCCGCGGTCTATCATGACGGCCTGTTGTTTCTCGCGCCGGCCAGGCATCGCGCCCGCATCACCCTGATCATCGACGGTATCGGCGAGACGCTGGAGCGCTGGCTGATCGCGCAGATCATCGTGATGCTTGCGGTCGGCGTGGTGACCTGGATCGGGCTCGTCCTCATCGGCATTCCCGGCTCGTTCATCCTGGGGATTCAGGCAGGCCTGCTCGCCTTCATTCCGACGGTGGGCGCCATCATAGCCGGCGTCGTGGTCGTGCTGGCGAGCCTCGCCTCAGGATGGATTCCGGCGCTGTCGGCCTTTCTCCTCTTCATGGGCGTGCACGCCATGGAGAGCTATGTGCTGACGCCGATCCTTCAGCGGCAGGCACTGGACATTCCGCCGGCCACGCTGTTCGCGTTCCAGATCCTGCTCGGCGTCGTGTTCGGAATCTGGGGCCTGGCGCTGGCGCTGCCGCTGGTCGCCATCGCCAAGGTGATGATCGACCATTTCAAGACGTATGAAGCGCCGCCTCTGGCGGAGGCGGCCTGAGCCGCCTCAGGTGGTGAGCACGGTTTCGGTGTGCTCGACCTCGGGGGGTGCCGCAAAATACTGGCCGACGAGGCCGCGCCATTCGGTGAAATTCTCGGAGCCGCGGAAATCGACGGTATGACTCTCGAGCGTCTCCCACTTCACCATCAGACGATAGCGCTGCGGCTTCTCGATCGACTTGTGCAGCTCGAAACCGTGAAAACCCTTGGAGCGGCCGAAAGCGGCCTTGGCCTTGGCGACGGCGGCCTCAAAGTCCTTCTCGCTGCCCGGCTTGACGTCGATTTGCGCGATCTCGGTGATCATCTGTTTCCACCCATTTTGTTTGATGGGCGTGTCTACCGCAGCCCGCGACAAAGAAAAAGGCGCCGAAACGGCGCCTGCCCGGTCCAGAAATGCAGATCACTCAGGCAAGCAGCAGAACGGTGCCCGCCACTGTCAGCGCACAACCGGCGAACAGCGCGAGCGGCCAGTAATTGCGGCCTTGCGTGTAACGCCCCTGGGCGCGGCGCTCGGTGATCAGCGCGCTCTCGTATTCGTCCGCGGTCGAAAACAGGCAGGCGAAGCCGCCGCGTGCCGAAGTCGCCGCGGCTTCGAGCGACATCAGGGCGGTCTGCGGATTCTGTCGACGGATCGATTCCATGACCGCAATGGTAGGGATCGAATGGTAAACAGGGGATTACCGCGAGGCCTCCTTTGCCTAGGCCGTCGCCGGTTGTGTCTTGGATTGCGTGTTGTGCACGCCGATCCGAGCGGCGCTCTGGCGGCGCCAGTTCTCCAGCGACAGGGGCAGCTCCTCCGCCGATTCGACGCGGTTTCGGCCGCCGCGCTTGGCTTGGTAGAGCGCGGTGTCGGCCGAGGCCAGCAGCACTTCGAGCTCGGTGCCGGCCGGACCGCCGGCGACGCCGATGCTGACGGTGGTGTCGACCGGGCCCTCGTCGACGACGACGCCGGAGGTCTCGAAGGCCTCACGCACGCGCTCGGCGACCAGCACGCCCTCCTCCAGCGAGCAGGGCAGCAGAGCGGCGAACTCCTCGCCGCCGATGCGACCCGACATGTCGCTGATGCGCAGATTGCTGACGACGACGGTCGAGAACAGTTTCAGCATCTCGTCGCCGGCGGGATGGCCGAAGCGGTCGTTGATCGACTTGAAATGATCGATGTCGAAGATCATCACGGTCACGGGACGGCCGGCCTTGGCCTCGCGCTCGATCACGCGTCCGCAGGCTTCCGAGAAGCCGCGGCGGTTGAGCATGCCGGTCAGGGGATCAGTGGAGGCGGCGGTCCGGTGCGCGGTGACCGTGCGCTCGGACACCAGCATGAAGATCACGAACACGGTGCCGACGGCATAGAGCACGAGCTCGACCGCGAACACGGTGACCCAGATGCTGGTGGAGAAGCCCGCATCGTTCGGGCGCAGGAAGCTGCCGAGCACGATCGGCAGCATCAAGACGCAGCCGTGCATCACCGGGACCACGAAGGCCGGCCAGCGCCGTTGCAGGCTCTTGCGCCGCTCGACCCAGAGTTCGCTCGCGGTCAGCGCCGCATAGACCGAGACGATGCCGGCGCCGACGATCATGCGCAGCATGGACGCGGTGGGATCGAGCAGCGTGGCGGCAGCGGCCCAGGCGAGCGCGCCGACCAGGAGTCCCGGCCAGTTCGGCTTGCGGCCGTGGAAGACGCGCGCCGCATTCCACACCATTCCGCAGGCGACGAAGCCGACCGCGTTCAGCGCAAGGTAAAGATGCGGCCCCAATCTGTCCCCGGCCGCCGTCCAGAGCGCGACCGATGCGGCGCCGAGCAGATACGCGGTGCCCCACCATTTCAGCGCAGGGCTGTTCTCCTGCCTTCCGAAAAATACCATCATGGCGCCGAGCAGTGCGGCGACCATGGTGGCGACCAAATAGAGCGTGATGCTATCGAGCGACATCATGTCGGCCCCCTCTTAGACATAGCAGTTACGCGATCGGCTCAGCCGATTTGCGCGCCCTTCCAAATGCGACGCTATGTCCAGCGGGTTCCATTCAGGTTTTCATGCGGGCCCAAGTTTTCAGGAAACACGCCATCAATTTGCATACAAACGAACAGCAAAAAGGGCGCTGAAATCAGCGCCCTTTTGCATCTCATTGAAGCCGCTTTCGCGGCGAATGCGACCGAAGCGATTAACGCTTCGAGAACTGGAAGGACCGGCGGGCCTTGGCCTTGCCGTACTTCTTGCGCTCGACCACGCGGGAGTCGCGGGTGAGGAAGCCGCCCTTCTTGAGCACGGTGCGCAGCTCCGGCTCGAAATAGGTCAGCGCCTTCGAGATGCCGTGACGGACGGCACCGGCCTGGCCGGACAGACCGCCGCCGGCGACGGTGCAGATCACGTCATACTGGCCGGACCGCGCGGCCACGGAGAACGGCTGCTCGATCATCATGCGCAGCACGGGACGGGCGAAATAGACCTCGACCTCGCGCGCGTTGACCGTGACCTTGCCGGCGCCCGGCTTGATCCAGACGCGGGCGACCGCGTCCTTGCGCTTGCCGGTGGCGTAGGCGCGGTTGAACTTGTCGACCTTCTTCTCGTGCTTGGGCGCGTCGGGCGCGGCCGCCGTCTTGAGCTGCGAGAGCTGGTCGAGCGACTGAATGGATTCGGCCATGTTATGCGGCCCTCGTGTTCTTGCGGTTCAACTTGGCGATGTCGATCTTCTCGGGCGTCTGGGCCTCGTGCGGATGATCGGCGCCGCCATAGACGCGGAGGTTGCCCATCTGGACCCGACCGAGCGGACCACGCGGGATCATGCGCTCGACGGCCTTCTCGAGCACGCGCTCGGGATGCTTGCCCTCGAGGATCTGGCGCGCGGTGCGCTCCTTGATGTGGCCGACGTAACCGGTGTGCTTGTAATAGGTCTTCTGCTCGCGCTTGCGGCCGGTGAGAACCGCATACTGCGCGTTGATGATGATGATGTTGTCGCCGCAATCAACGTGCGGGGTGTAGGTCGGGAGGTGCTTGCCGCGCAGGCGCATGGCGACGATGGTGGCGAGACGGCCGACGACCAGACCCTTGGCGTCGATCAGTACCCACTTCTTCGTCACCTCAGCCGGCTTTGCCGAAAAGGTTTTCATGTCAGAGTTTCCGTGGACGGGGAGCATCGGCGCGAACACCGCACCGGACTGGCGGTTTTCTAGAGAACAGGGGCGCCGCGGTCAATGCCCAAAGCTGTAATTTACATGTGCAATATCAATTGCTTATAATTAAGGTATCAGGATACCCGCAAAAAGCTCAAACGTTTGGAATGGAATAAGTCGAGGTGACATGCGCAATCGGATCGGGCGAGGTACCGGACAACAGCTTCACCTCGCCGACCGCGAGGCGCTTGCCGAGCTTGAGCAGCCGCGCCTCCGCCAGCACGTCCTGCCCGGGCTGCCCCTTGCGCAGGAAGTTGATGTTGAGATTGGTGGTCACGGCGAGCCCGATCGGCCCGATCGCGGACAACAGCACCACGTACATCGCGAAGTCGGCGAGCGCCATCAATGTCGGGCCGGACACGGTTCCGCCTGGCCGCAGCATCTTTTCGCTATAGCGCTGACGCAAAAGGCAGGCCTGACCGTCCGCGCTCTCGATCGTGATGTCGTCGCCGCTGAAGGCCTGGGGAAACTCGTTGCGGAGGAACTGCTCGAGCTCCGCCACGCTCATTTTCGCTAACGCCATGCTACCCCTCACCCTCGCTTCACGTCCCCTGTTACATTAAGTTATCTGCGTCATCCAACCGGAAACGCTTTGATGTCCGTCCAGGCCGCCCGCGCCCCTTCCCCGCAACCACCTATCCTGCTGCGCGAGACCGTGGGCCCCATCGCGGTCCTGACCCTCAACCGCCCGGCCGCCCGCAACAGCCTGTCGGCGACGATGATCGCAAGCCTGCACGCCGCGCTCAACGAGATCCGCGACGACAAGGCCATCCGCGGCGTCGTAATCGCGGCCAACGGTCCCGCCTTCTCCGCCGGCCACGACATGAAGGAGCTGACCGCGCGCCGCGCCGACCCGGATCGCGGCCGTGCCTTCTTCGCCGAGATGATGACCGCCTGCAGCGCGATGATGCAGGCGATCGTGCACCTGCCCAAGCCCGTGGTCGCATCCGTCCAGGGCATCGCGACCGCCGCGGGCTGTCAGCTCGTGGCAAGCTGCGATCTCGCGATCGCCTCGGAAGCAGCACACTTCGCTACCCCCGGCGTCGACATCGGCCTGTTCTGCTCGACGCCGATGGTGGCGCTGTCGCGCAACGTGCCGCGCAAGCAGGCGATGGAGATGTTGCTGACGGGCGAGCCGATCCCGGCCGTACGCGCCCGCGAGATCGGCCTCGTCAATCGTGTCGTCGCCGCCGGCACCGAGCGCGCCGCCGCCATTGCGCTCGCCGAACAGGTCGCGCTGAAATCCGCCTATACCGTCAAGCTCGGCAAGGAGGCGTTCTACCGCCAGGCCGAGATGAGCCTTGCAGACGCCTATCGCTATGCGGCAGAGGTGATGACCGAGAACATGATGGCGCGAGACGCCGAGGAAGGCATCGGCGCCTTCATCGAGAAGCGTACGCCGACATGGCGGGATGAATAGTCAACTCCTCATCCTGAGGAGCCGCGGAACGCGGCGTCTCGAAGGATAGAGGCCCGACTGCGGCTTCATGGTTCGAGACGCGCGTGCCGCGCTCCTCACCATGAGGTCAGAGAAAGAAGAAGATGAACCACGACGCCTATCCCGACAATTACATCCGGGGCATCCTCAACAACGTGAAATCGATCGCGATGGTCGGTGCCTCACCGGCCAACGTGCGGCCGAGCTATTTCGCGTTCAAATATCTGGCCCAGCGCGGCTACGACATGATTCCGGTTAATCCCGGCCATGTCGGAAAGGAGCTGCTCGGAAAACCCTTCGTCGCCTCGCTGTCCGACATTGGCCGTCCCGTCGATATGATCGACATTTTCCGCAACTCCAGTCACATCATGCCGGTGGTCGAGGAAGCCCTCACGCTTGATCCGCTGCCGATGGTGATCTGGATGCAGTTGGGGGCGCGCGACGATGCGGCGGCGCTGAAGGCGGAATCGGTTGGTATCAAGGTGGTGATGAACCGCTGCCCCAAGATCGAATATGGCCGCCTGTCCTCGGAGATCTCCTGGATGGGCGTCAATTCGCGCACGCTGAGCTCCAAGCGCGCGCCGGCGCCGACGCAGGGCATGCGGCTATCCCTCAATCGGATGAGTGTTGGCGGCGGCGAAACCGCGGCCTCGGACCGCGCCGCCAAAAACAAGACTGAGCAAAGCTGACGCAGTTGCGAAGGTTTCATTTCGCGAACGCGACAATGCGTAGCACGATCGTTCCGATGTGAAGCCCCGCCTTGACGGCAGCCGCGGCGCCAATCAGCATGCCGCGCGATTTCAGACCACGAGAACAGGACGCCCTCAATGAGCGATCGCCTTCCGGGATTTTCGACCCTCGCCGTGCATGCCGGTGCACAGCCCGATCCCACCACCGGTGCGCGCGCGACTCCGATCTATCAAACGACGTCATTCGTCTTCAACGACGCCGACCATGCCGCTTCGCTGTTCGGCCTGCAGGCGTTCGGCAACATCTATACCCGCATCGGCAATCCCACCAATGCGGTGCTGGAAGAGCGCGTCGCGGCCCTCGAAGGCGGCACTGCCGCGCTTGCGGTGGCCTCGGGCCATGCCGCGCAGGTCGTGGTGCTGCAGCAATTGCTCCAGCCCGGCGACGAGTTCATCGCCGCGCGAAAGCTCTATGGCGGCTCGATCAACCAGTTCACGCACGCGTTCAAGAGCTTCGGCTGGAACGTGGTGTGGGCCGATCCCGACGACATCACGAGCTTCGAGCGCGCGGTCACGCCGCGCACGAAAGCAATCTTCATCGAGTCCATCGCCAATCCCGCCGGCAGCATCACCGACATCGAGGCGATCTCGACGGTGGCGCGCAAGGCAGGCGTCCCGCTGATCGTCGACAACACGCTGGCCTCGCCCTATCTGATCCGTCCCATCGATCATGGTGCCGACATCGTCGTGCACTCGCTGACGAAGTTTCTCGGCGGCCACGGCAATTCGATCGGCGGCATCATCGTCGATGCCGGCACCTTCGACTGGTCGACCGGCGGCAAATATCCGATGCTCTCCGAGCCGCGGCCCGAATATCACGGCATCCGGCTGCAGGAGACGTTTGGCAATTTCGCCTTCGCGATCGCCTGCCGCGTACTCGGCCTGCGCGACCTCGGACCCGCGCTGTCGCCGTTCAACGCCTTCATGATCCTCACCGGCATCGAGACATTGCCGCTGCGCATGCAGAAGCACTGCGACAATGCCAAAGCGGTCGCCGAATTCCTCGCCGGCCATCCGGCGGTGGCCGCGGTGAACTATGCGGGGCTTGCAAGCGACAAGTACAACCAGCTCGCGCGCAAATACGCACCGAAGGGCGCCGGCGCCGTGTTCACCTTCAGCCTGAAGGGCGGCTACGATGCCGGCGTCAGCCTGGTGTCGAAGTTGCAGCTGTTCTCGCATCTGGCCAATGTCGGTGACACCCGCTCGCTCGTCATCCATCCGGCCTCGACCACGCACAGCCAGCTCGACGACGCTGCCAAGATCAAGTCCGGCGCCGGCCCCGACGTGGTGCGGCTTTCGATCGGCATCGAGGACAAGGAAGACTTGATCGCCGATCTGGAACAGGCGCTGGGCGCGTAGCATCACCGTCATTCCGGGGCGCGCGCGCGAACCCGGAATCTCGACGTCGCATCATAAGCTCTGGATTCGGGGTTCGGTGCTTCGCACCGCCCCGGAATGACGATCGCCGTTAACAGTCATTAACCATATCTGCCGCATACATCGTCACTGGATCGCCCCTTTTGATTCGGAGCCGACGATGCTGCGCTGGATGGTGCCTGCCCTTGCGGCGATGCTGACGGTCTCAGCTGCGATTGCCGCCGATTTGCCGGCCACGCCGAGGCGACGGGCTGCCGCTCCGCCGCAGGAGCCGCCGCAGGTCTATGTCGAGACCGATCCGGATGCGCTGATCTCGCCGGCCTACGGCATCGGCAGCTACATCCGCAATTTGCCGGGTACACCACTGCTGCCGGGCTCGCACACGCTGCCGGGCTATTACGGACGCCCCTGGGACTACGATTACCAAGGCTCGTATTACGGCGGGAAGCAGGTCGATTATTTCTGGCGCCTGCCCTACTCGTGCGGCATCTACGGCTATTGCTGAAGAGCAGATCCGATCAGCCGGCCTGACCGACGGGAACCGCGCGCGGCTGCGCTTCGGTTGAATGCCGTGGAGCGAGCCGCTCCATCTGCGTCACCGCAAGCGTCAGCACCACGATCGCGACCGCCTGATGTGCGAGCGCGAGATCAATCGGCACCTGGTTGAGCAGCGTGAGGATGCCGAGCAATGCTTGCAGGCTTATCGCGCCCAGCAGCAAGAGCGCGCCGCGCGCCGCGGATCCCGCGCGTGAACGCACCGCATCGAACGCGTGCAACGCCGCCAGCGCCAACAGCGCATAGGCCGTCATGCGGTGCTCGAACTGCACCGTCAGCACATTGTCGAACATGTTGCGCCACCACGGCGTCTCGAACCACAGCCGCTCGCCTGAGGGAATGAACGCGCCGTCGATCTGCGGCCAGGTGTTGTAGGCGCGACCGGCGCGCAGGCCCGCAACCAGCGCACCGAAATAGATCTGGATAAAGGTCACGACGAGGAGCAAGCCGCTCGTGAAGCGCAGCCGCGACGATGCCGCGATCTGCGGCCGTTCTGCGAGCCGCCGCACCGTCCAGACGATGCCGGCGAAGATGATGAGCGCGAGCACAAGATGCGTCGCCAGCCGATATTGCGACACCTCGACGCGTTCAGACAGCCCCGAGGCCACCATCCACCAGCCGACCGCGCCCTGGAGCCCGCCGAGCCCGAACAACAGCCACAGCCGCCGCTTCAAATCACCGGACAGGCCGCCGCGCCAGAGGAAGAACAGGAACGGCAACAGATAGGCGACGCCGATGAAACGGCCGAGCAACCGGTGGCTCCATTCCCACCAGAAGATCTCCTTGAACTCGGACAGGCTCATGCCGGCGTTGAGTTCGCGATATTGCGGGATCGTCTTGTAGGCCTCGAAGGCCGCCGTCCACTGCGTTTCCGAGAGTGGCGGCACGCTGCCCGTGACCGGCTTCCATTCGACGATCGAGAGCCCGGATTCCGTCAGCCGCGTCGCACCGCCGACCAGCACCATCAGCGCAATCAGCGCAGCCACTGAGATCAGCCACCAGCGCACGGCGCGATGCGGCTCGGACGGGGCGGAAATCGTCGTCATTCGAGGCAAAACCAGAGCTTGAACGGGACTGCGTGCCCCTTATAGTCCCCCGCTCCCGCAGCGCAAGTTACGCGAAAGCCGCGACATTCCGTCATGACGATCCGCACCCGCAAGTTCCTCGGCACCATCCTGCTCCTGGTGCTCGCCACCGTCTGGGCGCTGCTCGGCATGGCGCTGGCGCAGATGCCGTGGATCGCCGAGTCCGGCTGGCGGCAGGCAATCTACTACGTGGTGGTCGGCATGGGCTGGGTGCTGCCGGCGATGCCGATCGTGAGCTGGATGCAGCGGCCCGACCGGGCCAAGTCGAGCTCGTAGCGCTTCCAGTTCGTAGCGCTTTTAGGGTGTCGCAGTGCCCGTCGGCTTCACCGGCACAAAGGCCGTGCCCGACACCAGCACCCGCATCATGCGCAGCGAGCGCACCCGGCCATCCCAGCAAATGCGCGGCAACGCGCGCAGATTGGTGCGGCCCTCCGCGTCCACGACGCCCGGGATCGTCGTCACAGCACTGGCAAAGCCGGCCTCCTCCGCCATGATGACATGGCTGCGCCGGAACGAGGCGCGATCGCCGAACGGAAAGGCGAGATGCCGGATGTCGCGAGCGAAGGCCGCCTCCGCCACCGCCTTGCCCATCGTCATCTCGCGCAGCGCGGCCGCATCCTTCATGTTGGCGAGAACGGGATAGTTCACGGTCGCGCTGCCGATCGTCACCAGCGGATCGGCCGCAAGCCTCGCCAGATCCTCCCAATTCATCGATGCCTCGCGTGAGAGCGCGGCAAGGTCGACCCGGTAGCGCGTGCAGAGATCTGCGATCGCAGCCGACACATCCGCCGGCGGCAGCGAGTGCAGCCAGGCCTCGACGAACGAAAACAGCGCCTGCTTCCCGGCGTTATCAGCGACAGTGAAGCGCTGCTCCTTCTCGCCCATCATCAGGCTGACACGGCTCTCGCGCGCGATCACCTGTTCGAGGCCGAGCCACCAGGCCCCGCCGACGCCATCGGGAAACGCCGTGGGCACGTAGATCGTGAAGGGCACGGCGTGGCGCGCCAGCACCGGATAGGCAAAGTCGATCAGATCCTTGCCGGCGCCGTCGAAAGTGAGCGCCACGAAGCGGCGGTGTTCCGACAGCGTCACCGCGCGCCGGCAGACCTCGTCCATGCCGATAAAATCATACTTCCACCGCTTCAGCGCGCGAATGGCGCGATCGAGGAAATGCGGCGTGATCTCGTTCTCGCGCGACGGCTGAAAGCCGCCGCGCCGCCGCGGCCGCACATGCGCAAAGCGCAGGATGGCGCCGGCACCACGACTGCGCAGCGCAGCCTGGCCTGTGAACCAGGTCAGCTCAAGGCGCAGCCGTTCCAGCCATCTGTCGTCGGATGCCAATGTCCCACCTCGCGCCCGTCGGCGACCGTTCCCCCTCTTATAGTCATTACCCTTTGTTGACATTTCTTTGCAAAGGTCGGCCACAGGCCGAATTACGCATATTTTTTCTCGACAGGTTCGCGAATGACCATGGCTGCGGCGATGCAAAGCCGGACGGCGGAATTGCCAGCGCGGTCGAAAGCGGGCCGTATCGCGCATGTCGATATCGTGACCGATCTCGGCGCGGCCGAGGCCGTCTGGCGCGCCTTCGAGCAACCCGGTCACCTCTTCACGCCCTATCAGCGGTTTGATCTGCTCAGTCCCTGGCAGCGTCTGGTCGGGGAGCACGAACGCGCCCGCCCTTTCATCGTCATTGCCCGCGACGCCGAGCATCAGCCGCTGCTGCTGCTGCCGCTCTCGCTGCGCCAGAACCACGGCGTGCGCACGGCCTGCTTCATGGGCGGCAAGCATACGACCTTCAACATGGGCCTGTGGAACGCCGAATTTGCAGCGCAGGTCGGCATCGGCGATCTCGACGCGCTGTTTGCGCCGCTTGGCGAGCATGCCGACGTGCTCGCATTGACGCAGCAGCCTCTGCGCTGGAACGACCAGCAGAACCCGTTCGCGCATTTGCCGCGCCAGAGCGCGATCAACGGCTGCCCACTGCTCACGATGGAACCGGGCGGCCCCCCGGCATCGCGGATCAGCAACTCCTTCCGCCGCCGCCTCAAGAGCAAGGAGAAGAAGCTCCAGGCGCTCGCCGGCTATCGCTATCATTTGGCGACCACCGACGCGGACATCACCCGCCTGCTCGACTGGTTCTTCCGCGTCAAGCCGGCGCGGATGGCCGAGCAGAAGCTTCCCAATGTCTTCGCCGAACCCGGCGTCGAGCAATTCGTCCGCAGCGCCTGCCTTGCGTCACGCGGTGACGGCCGCGTCATCGACATCCATGCGCTCGAATGCGACGACGAGGTGATTGCGATCTTCGCCGGCGTCGCCGACGGCCAGCGCTTCTCGATGATGTTCAACACCTACACGATGTCCGAGCACGCCCGCTACAGCCCCGGGCTGATCCTGATGCGCTACATCATCGACCGCTGCGCCGAGCGCGGCCACCGCTCGCTCGACCTCGGCATCGGCTCGGACGAGTACAAGCGGATGTTCTGCAAGGACGACCAGGACATCTTCGACAGTTTTGTTCCGCTAACGTCACGTGGAAAACTCGCGGCAATGGCGATGTCCTCGCTGAGCCACGGCAAGCGGCTGGTGAAACAGAACCAGATGCTGTTCGACCTGGCGCAGCGGCTGCGGCGAGCGTTCGGGTAAGAAATTCTGCGGTTGGGAAACGCTCCCCTGCGGCCCATCCTTCGAGACGCCCGCCTCTGGCGGGCCCTCAGGACGAGGACAGAGTTCGCGGCAGCAGCTTCAACGGATTCCGATTTAGCCAAGCCTCATCCTGAGGAGACCGCGAAGCGGTCGTCTCGAAGGACGAGGCGCTCGCTCGGTCCCCACGGAGAGGCAAGGACATCACGCCGCCACGACCCGCGGCGCATCCCTCGCATCCGACGGCTGCACCGGCCTGCTCAGCATCGTCACTTCGCTGAAGCCGACGGCGCTGAGCTGCTCGCGCATCAGCGCGCGCGCATCCGGCGCCATCGACGCGTCGGGCACCACGACGGCGCGGGCATTCGCCGTCAGGAGCTCAGCCGGAAGGTCGGAGGCACTGCCGGCATCGAGCAGCACGTGGTCGTAGGCGCGCAGCAGCGCGTCGATCGCGAGCGTCACGCGCGGCGACTGCAACAGGCTGCGATCGAAGCCGGGACGGCCGGCCATGACCAGATGCAGCCGCGAAAGCTTGTCCCGGGTGATGATCTGCGCGAACGACGCCTCGCCCTGCATCAGTTCGGCAAGACCGGGGGCCGAGGCATCGACGGACACGGCGGCCATGGTCGGCGAGGACGCGGCAAGATCGACCACGACGACCCGCGCATCGCGCGCCAGGTGCCGGGCCAAGGTCAGCGTCGACAGCGTGATGGCTTCGCCGCTGGCAGTGCCGAGTACCGTAACCTTCTTCGCCATGGCTCCGGCGGCGCGGAGGCTGTCGGCCAGATGCTCGATCTCCGCGAATGCGGTGACATCGGCATCGGCCGTCATCTCCGGCTGGAGCGGCGCGGGTTCTGCCATGACTGGATCGACGACCGGCTCGACGAAGGGCTCGACGACCGCCGGCTGGACGATTTGTTCCTGGCGAGCCGACGCCCGCGTCAGCGTTGGCGCGAACACCGCGACCGCCCGGGGCGCAGTCTGGCGCAACAACTCTCCGGTGACGACGACGCCGGACGAAAGCAGCAGTGTCGCGATCGTCGCGATCAGCACGATCGGCAGCTTCTTCGGATAGGCCGGCGTGTTCGAGACGATGGCGCGCGAGATGATGCGGCCATCTGTCGGCGCGGTGTCGATGGTCTCGCGGGTGTTGGCTTCACGGTACTTCGCCAGATAGGTTTCGAGCAGGTCGCGCTGGGCCTTCGCCTCACGCTCGAGGGCGCGGAGCTGCACGTCCTGGCCGTTGGTGGCCGTCGCCTGCTTCTTGAGCTGCTCCAGGCTTGCGGATAATTCCTGGACGCGCCCGCTGGCGGCCCGCGCATCGTTTTCGAGCGTGCGGGCGAGCTTGGCGGCCTCGTCGCGGATCTGGGTGTCGAGGTCGGCGAGCTGCGCCTTCAATTCCTTGATGCGCGGATGGTTGCCGAGCAGCGTCGAGGATTGCTCGGCCAGCTGGGCCCGCAACGCCACGCGCTGCTGGGAGGGCGTGCGCATCGATTCCGAGTTCAGCACTTCCGACGATTCGATCGGCTTGCCGCTCTGGATCATCTCGCGGATCAGGCGCGCCTTGGACTCGGCATCGGCCTTGAGCGCGCGCGCATTGTTGAGCTGGGTGTTGACCTCGCCCATCTGCTGGTTCGACAGAGTCGTGTTGTTGGTGCCGACGAACAGGCTCGACTTGGAGCGGAAGTCCTCGGCCTTCGCTTCGGCCTCGGAGACGTTCCTTCGCAGCTCGTCGATCCTGCCGGCATACCACTGGCTGGCGTTTCGGGCCTGATCCTGGCGCGCATCCTGCTGGAGCACGAGATAGCCGTCGGCGATCGAATTGGCGACGCGCACGGCGAGATCGGGATCGGCAGACTGGAATTCGATCACGATCACGCGCGACTTGTCGACGGCGTAGGCCTGGAGGCGCTCGTAATAGGCGTCCAGCACGCGCTCTTCCGGCGTCATCGAGAACGGATCGCGGCCGATGCCGATCAGCGCCGCAAGCGACTTCAGTGGCGAAATGCCTTGCAGCACCGGATCGAACTCGGGCCGCTCCGCAAGCTTGTTCTTCTTGATGATCTCGCGCGCGAGATCGCGCGACAGCACGAGCTGCACCTGGCTGGTGACGGCTTCGGCGTCGAGCGCCTGCCGTTCCTCGGCGCGATCGCTGTTGGGGCGCAGAAACACGTTCTCGCGGCCGTCGATCAGGATACGGGATTCCGACTTGTAGCGCGGCGTGATGAGATTGACGATCGCGACGGACGTGACGAGTGCCAGCACCGTCGGCACGATGATCCAGCCGCGCTTGCGCGCCAATGCCGCGCCGAGCGCGTGCAGGTCGATGTCGCCGGACTCGACTGGCGCCGGCCTCGGTGCGATGGGCGCAGGCTTTGCTTCAATCCGGGGCTCGAGCTCGGCCCGCTTGGCTGCGGCCTTCGCGACAGCCCGCTCGACCACCGCCTTGTCCTTGCCGGCACGCCAGAACGCTAAACGCATCGAACACTCCCGCAGGCGCAACGCCACGAACCTACCTCAACCAGGGCGATTACACTCCATTAAGGTTGCCGCTGGGTTAATCGTGGCGTGCGGCAGCTCGCGCGTGCACGTCCGTCACCGTTTGTTAACCACGAGGGCTCTTAATTCGTCTCGATATTTCGTCAGATTGTTCGAGCATTCGCCGTCGAGCGCTGGTTTTGATCATGCCCCCCTCTCCCGACCAGCCGCTTCGCATCCTGCACGCTGTGCGCGCTCCGGTCGGCGGCATCTTCCGCCACATCCTCGACGTCGCCAACGGCCAGGTCGATCGTGGCCATCATGTCGGCATCCTCGCCGACAGTCTCACCGGCGGTGAACGCGCCGAGAAGGCCCTTGCCGAGCTCGCACCGCGGCTGAAACTCGGTGTGCACCGGATGGCGATCCGCCGCGAACCCTCGCCCGACGATGTCCTGGTCTGGTTCCGCTTGCGGCGCCTGATCGCCACGCTCAAGCCCGACGTGATGCATGGCCACGGCGCCAAGGCCGGCGCTTTCATCCGCATGCGGAGGCGATCCGACGACACCATCCGCATCTACACCCCGCATGGCGGCTCACTGCATTATCCCCTCAACACTTTCAAGGGCGAGTTTTACGCGCGGCTCGAGCGTGCGCTGATGGACGCGACCGACCTGTTCCTGTTCGAAAGCGCGTTTGCCCGCGACACCTATCAGCGCATCGTCGGCAAGCCGAAGGGCGTGGTGCATTGCGTCTTCAATGGCGTGACGCCGGAGGAATTCGAACCTGTCGTCATGGCCGACGACGCCACCGACCTCGCTTATGTCGGTGAGTTCAGGCACATCAAGGGCGCCGATCTGCTGGTCGAAGCGGTGGCGCGCCTGCACGAGGGCGGCAAGAAGGTCACACTGACGCTCGGCGGCGATGGTGAGGAGACCGCGGCGCTGAAAGCGCAAGTCGAGCGGCTCGGCCTCTCCAGCGCCATCCGCTTCATCGGTCACGTCAAGGCACGCTACGGCTTCTCCAAGGGGCGGCTGCTGGTCGTTCCCTCGCGTGGCGATTCCATGCCCTATGTCGTGATCGAGGCCGGTGCCGCCGGCATTCCGATGATCGCGTCCAAGATCGGCGGCATTCCCGAGATTTTCGGCGCGGAGAACCCGGCGCTGTTTGCGCCGAGCAACGCGGAGGCCATGGCGGAAGCGATTGCCGCCGCGCTCGATAATCCGCTGGGAACAGCGCAGCGCGCCTCGTCGCTTCGCGAGCGCATCTCCGCGCATTTCTCCCAGCAGGCGATGGTCGAGGGCGTGCTCGCGGGCTATCGCGACGCATTTACCAATCACTAACCATTCTTAAGACCCGCTTTAGAGAATCTTCCGATTTGTCCGATAATCCAAGGCCCAGGGGATGCTCGCCCGGGGCGCAAGGACGCGGCCCGCGGGTTTTTGGAATGGACGTGGACTCCCGTGGAACCGCTCAACGCACGCTCGATGCTCGATGCCGCGACCAGCGCCGCGGCGAAGCCGGCTGACCAGCCCTTTGTGGAGCGCCGCCAGCGGCTCTCGCTCGCCGCGCTTGACGTCGTCAACCAGAAGGTCGCCCGCGCCTATTCGCCGATCGTGATCACCGGCTTCGTACGCCTCGCCGATTTCGCGCTGCTGAGCCTCGTCGGCATCGTACTCTATCTCGGCTATGTCATGCCGCACGCCGGCTCCTTCAGTTGGATCTATCCCGCGCAGATCATCGCCGTCGCGATCTCCGCCGTGGTCTGCTTCCAGGCCGCCGACATCTATCAGGTGCAGCTGTTCCGTGGTCAGCTCCGGCAGATGACGCGGATGATCTCGTCCTGGTCGTTCGTCTTCCTGCTGTTCATCGGCATCTCCTTCTTCGCCAAGTTCGGCAGCGAAATATCGCGGCTGTGGCTTGCCGCCTTTTACGTCCTCGGGCTTGCCGCGCTCCTCTGCGAGCGTCTGGTGCTGCGCTCGCTGGTGCGCGCCTGGGGGCGCGAGGGCCGGCTCGACCGACGCACTATCATCGTCGGCTCCGACCGCAACGGCGAACAATTGGTCGAGGCCCTGAAAGGGCAGGAGGATTCCGACATCCACGTGCTCGGCGTGTTCGACGACCGCAACGACAGCCGCGCGCTCGACACCTGTGCCGGCGCGCGCAAGCTCGGCAAGGTCGACGACATCGTCGAGTTCGCCCGCCGCACCCGCGTCGATCTCGTGCTGTTCGCGCTGCCGATCTCCGCCGAGACGCGCATCCTGGAGATGCTGAAGAAACTCTGGGTGCTGCCGGTGGATATCCGCCTCTCCGCACACACCAACAAGCTGCGCTTCCGCCCCCGCTCCTATTCCTATATCGGCGAGGTGCCGACGCTGGACGTGTTCGAGGCGCCGATCACCGACTGGGACCTGGTGATGAAATGGCTGTTCGACCGCGTGGTCGGCACCCTCGCGCTGCTCGTGGCCTTGCCGGTGATGGGATTGGTGGCGCTGGCCGTGAAGCTCGACAGCCCCGGCCCCGTGCTGTTCCGACAAAAGCGCTTCGGCTTCAACAACGAGCGCATCGACGTCTACAAGTTTCGCTCGATGTACCATCACCAGGCTGATCCGACGGCCTCGAAGGTCGTGACCAAGAACGACTCGCGCGTCACCCGCGTCGGCCGCTTCATCCGCAAGACCAGCCTCGACGAGTTGCCGCAGCTCTTCAACGTGGTCTTCTCCGGCGATCTCTCTTTGGTCGGCCCGCGTCCACATGCGGTGCAGGGCAAGCTGCAGAGCCGCCTGTTCGACGAAGCCGTCGACGGCTATTTCGCCCGGCACCGGGTCAAGCCCGGCATCACCGGCTGGGCCCAGATCAACGGCTGGCGCGGCGAGATCGACAATGAAGAGAAGATCCAGAAACGCGTCGAGTTCGATCTCTATTACATCGAGAACTGGTCGGTGCTGTTCGATCTTGTCATTCTGCTAAAGACGCCGATCTCGCTGCTGACCAAGAACGAGAACGCGTATTGAGTTTGTCGTGCCCGAGCTACGCTGTCATCGCCCGGCTTGACCGGGCGATCCAGTAATCACCGGCAGCGGAAACTGCCACCAACGGCTCGGAGTACTGGATGCCCCGCCTTCGCGGGGCATGACGGCGGAAGTTGTGTGGTAAGAATAGCGTGAGCATGTGATGGCGTATGCGGCAACAGCCGGGGAGATGAATGCAGCCGTTCGCGCTGCGCCCGGCGTGCTGGCGCTCCAGCGCGCGCTGGTATGGCTGGTCGGCGCCTCCGGCGCGATCGTCTTCATCGAGCCGAGCCCCTACGAGATCGTGACGCTGCTGGCCACCGTCACCTTCTTCGCCACCGGCCTGCGTCTGCGGCTCGCTTTGATGCCGCTGGTGCTGATGCTGATCCTGCTCAATGTCGGCTACACGATCAGCGCGATCCCGCTGTTCGAGCAGTCCGAGGTGGTGAGCTGGATTGCGACCTCCTGGTACATGGCGGTGACAGTCGTGTTCTTCGCCATGGTCACGTCGGAGGACACCGCGGCCCGGCTTGACATGCTCCGCCGCGGGCTCGTGGTCGGCGCGATGGTCGCCTCGCTCTCGGCCGTCGCCGGCTACTTCCACCTGGTTCCCGGCGGCGACGATCTCCTCACGCTGTATGGACGCGCGCGCGGCACCTTCAAGGATCCGAACGTGCTCGGCGCCTTCCTGATCCTGCCGGCACTGTTCTCGCTGCAGAGCGTGGTTTCCGACAAGGCCGGCAAGGCGTTTCGCAACGTCATCGCCTTCGGCATCATGTCGCTGGCGATCCTGCTCGCGTTCTCCCGCGCCGCCTGGGGCGGGCTGGTGCTGACATCCGCCTTCATGCTGGCGCTGATGGTGCTGACCAGCCGCACCAACGCGCAGCGCTCGCGCATCATCGTCATGGCGATCCTCGCCGCGGTGCTGGGCCTCGCGCTGATCGCGGTGTTGATGTCGTTCGATTCCACCGCCGAGATGTTCAAGCAGCGCGCGAGCTTCGACCAGAGCTATGACGAAGGCAGGTTCGGCCGGTTCGGCCGGCACATCCTGGGAGCGGAGATGGCGCTCGACCTGCCGTTCGGGATCGGCCCTCTGCAATTTCACCGCTTCTTCCCCGAGGACACCCACAACTCCTATCTCAACGCCTTCATGTCCGGCGGCTGGCTGTCCGGCATCTGCTATCCCGCGCTGGTCTTCACGACTGTCATCATGGGTGTCAGGCACATCTTCGTGCCTGTGCCGTGGCAGCGCGCTTATCTTGCGGTGTTCTCGGCCTTCGTCGGCACCGTCGGCGAAAGCTTCGTGATCGACACCGACCACTGGCGGCACTTCTGGATGATGCTGGGCGCGATGTGGGGCATGATCGCGGCCGCGCAGATCTACAAGGCTAGGGCTGGCGACGAAGCTTCTTCAGCTTGAGATCGGGGCGTTTCTCCGGCGGCGTATCGAGCAGGCCCTTCAGCGCCGCAGTCGCCGCCAGCACGCCCTTGTAGCCCTCATTGGCGAAGCGCAGCAGCAGGCGCAATTCCTGGTCGGAATAGCCGCCAAAAACCCTCTCCATCGCCTGCTGCATCGGCACGTAGAACTGGCCGAGCCTTTCTATCGCCTCCGGCACGACGGCAATGAAGACCTTGCGACGGTCGGCATCGTCGCGCTCACGACGGACCAGGCCTGCCTTTTCGAGCCGGTCGACCACGCCGGTAATGGCCCCCGTCGTCAGGCCCGTGACTTCGGCGAGCCGGCCGGCGGTGACACGGCCTTCCAGATACAGGATGTCCATGCATTCGAGGTCGGAATTGGCAATTCCGGCAACGTTCGCAACGGTCTGGCCATAGAGCACGCCCTGCGCGGACGATCTGCGCATCGCCTCCTCGAGTTCCTGCAGCAGCGCAGCGCGCGCCTTCGTCCTTGACAAGGCAGACCTCGTATCTTAGTCAATATATATCTTAGTCACTAAGATATTTAGCGACCATAATTCTCCTAGCACCACGGAAACGTCGGGAGCAAGCCATGTCCTATCCTCCCCGCAAGGCCCTGATCATCGGCGCCGGCATCGCCGGGCCAGTGGCAGCCATCCTGCTGCGCCGCGCCGGCATCGAGTCCGCGATCTACGAGGCCTGGCCCTATTCGAAAGGCATCGGCGGCGGCCTTCAGATCGCACCGAACGGCATGCAGATCATGGACGAGATCGGCCTTTCGAACGAGCTGATCAGCCGCGGCTCGATCGCGGAATCGTTCGACTTCTATTCGCAAGCCGGAGAGAGGCTCGGCTCGATCAATCGCGACATGGCGCGGCGTTTCGGCCAGCCCGCGGTCAATGTCTGCCGCGCCACGCTGAACGAGATGCTGATCGACAAGGCCTGGTGCGCCTGCGTTTCACTCTATTTCGAGAAGCGCCTGATCAAGATCGAGGATCGCGGCGACCAGCCGATCATCGCCTACTTCGCCGACGGCACCACGGCCGAAGGCGACTTCCTGATCGGCGCCGACGGCGTGCACTCAGTGACGCGCCGCCAAGTGGTGCCGGACGGGCCGCAACCGTTCGACACCGGGCTGATCGGCTTCGGCGGCTTCGTGCCGCACGCCGTCCTCGGTGGCCGACCGATCGGTCGGCACGTCGAGACCACGTTCGGGCAGAGCGGCTTCTTCGGCTATGGCTATTGCAGTCCCGATCCGAACGACGGCGTGATGTGGTGGAGCACGCAGCCGGCGCACGGCATGGACGCGGCGATGTTTCGCGCGCTCGACGATGCAACGCTGAAGCAGCACCTGCGCGGCTTCCACCACGGCTGGCACGACCCGATCCCTGGCATCATCGATGCAGCCGAGAACATCGTGGTCACCGACACGCTCGACGTCGCCACCCTGCCGACCTGGTCGCGCAAGCGCTCGCTGCTGATCGGCGATGCCGCCCATGCGACCAGCCCGCACGCCGGCCAGGGCGCCTCGCTCGCGCTGGAAGATGCGATGCGCCTCGCCCGGTTGATGCAGCAAGGCCAGGAGCTCGGCGTCACCTTCCAGGCCTTCGAGGCCGAACGACGCCCTCGCACGGAAAAGATCGTCGCCATGGCCCGCCGCAACGGCAACAGCAAGCGCGAGTTCAGCGCCACCGGCGCGTGGATGCGAAATCAAGTGATGAAGTGGCTGCTGCCCCTGGGCGCAAAGAGCATGGAGTTCATGTACGCGTACGACGCGCGGGCGGTGTAAGCGCATCAGGTCGAACCGTACTCGGCCGCGTCATGGACGGCGCAAGAAGAACCAGTCGCAGAGCGTTGAAACATAGTCATTATAACCAATGTCACATCCATAAGCTGCATAACCATATTGGAAAGACCATCCCATGATTGCAGTGACCGGTGCCACTGGCCAACTCGGCCGGCTTGTCATCCCTTCCTTGTTGAAGGCTGTGCCAGCACAGCAGATTACAGCCGTCGTCCGAGATCCAGCCAAAGCAGAGGCCTTCAAGGCTGAAGGTGCTGCCGTCCGCCCAGGCGACTACGACGATCCCACGGGCCTGGAACGTGCTTTCGCCGGCGTAAGGAAGCTGTTGCTGATCTCGGCCGGCGAGCCCGGCAAGCGGGTTCGCCAGCATGAGAACGCGATCACCGCGGCGAAGGAATCTGGGGTTGAGCTAATCGCCTATACCAGCTTGCTGCATGCAGACATTTCGACACTGGAGCTTGCCGCCGATCATCGGGCGACCGAGACGCTGCTGAAGGCGAGCGGCGTGCCATATGTGTTGCTGCGCAACGGCTGGTACACCGAAAACTATCTCGGCGCGTTGCCAATGGCGCTTGCGCATGGTGCGTTTGTCGGCTGCGCCGGCGAAGCGCGCATCGCGTCGGCGAGCCGCCTCGACTACGCGGATGCCGCCGCCGCAGTCCTGACGTCGCGGGAGGATCAATCGGGCAAGGTTTACGAATTGGCGGGCGACGAGCCCTACACGCTTGCCGAACTGGCGGCCGAAGTTGCGCGCCAGACAGGCAAACCAATCGTCTACAGGAACATGTCGGAAGCAGGGTTTGGTGAGGCGCTCATTGGCGCGGACCTTCCCGAGCCGGTGGCGCGCATGCTCGTCGGGTTCGACATCGCAGCGGCAAAGGGCGATCTGTTCGACGATCGGCGCGACTTGAGCGACCTTATTGGTCGTCCGACGACGCCGTTGCGTGCGGCGGTCTCCGATGCACTTGCAGCGGTGGCCCTCCAAGCGCCACCGCCTGTCGCCGTGAAGGGATAGTCAATGCGAGCTGCAATTGTTCATTCGTTTGGTTCTTCACCGACCTTTGGCGAGTTTGCAGAGCCTTGCGCGGAGGCTGGCGAAACGGTCATCGACGTTCTCGCCGCGCCGCTGAGCCCGATCGTGAAAAGTCTCGCCGCGGGCAAGCACTACACGAGCAATACCAGTTCGGGCAGCGCTGGCTTCGTGCCTGGTGTCGATGGGGTTGGGATGAATTCCACCGGTGAACGGGTGTATTTCATATTTCCCAAGTCCCCGTTCGGCTCCATGGCGGAGAAGTCGCTGGTCGCATCGAGCGCGACCGTGCCTGTGCCCGATGGTATTGACGACGCGCGGGCGGCTGCCGTCGTAACCAGCGGGCTCTCTTCGTGGGTTGCTCTCACGCGCCGTGCGAAGTTCGTGCGGAGCGAGGCCGTGCTGATTAACGGTGCGACCGGGTCGGCGGGAAGCCTGGCGGTTCAGATCGCCTCCTATCTGGGCGCCAGCAGGATCATCGTGACCGGGCGAAATGCAACCAAGCTCGCCGCGTTCCCCAAGACGGTCGAGACAATCCGACTGGACGAAAATGTGGACGCTTCGCTGCAACGCGCGTTCTCCGGAAAGATCGATGTAGTTCTCGACTATCTCTGGGGGGAGCCCGCAACCAGAGTCATCGCTGCGGCAACGGACGGACGCGGATCTCGCAGTGGAGAACCTGCCATTCGTTACGTCCAGCTCGGCTCAATCGCTGGAGAAACAATCCCACTTTCGGCGCATGCGCTGCGCAGCTCTGGCCTGGAGATTCTTGGCAGCGGGATCGGCAGTCTCTCGATTTCGGAACTGATCTCGGGGGCCGGAGAACTTTTGGCGGCTCTGCCAGCCGGCGGTTTTGACACCCCGGTGAAGACGTTGCCCCTCACGGCGATAGCCGAGGCCTGGAACGACGCTGCGGATGACCACCGGATTGTCTTCCGACCATAGACCTGCTCAATCTTCGAATCCCCGATCATTCGGCTCCACGTGAGCGGACGTCGGCACGAGGATTCGC
This sequence comes from Bradyrhizobium sp. WSM1253, assembly GCF_000244935.1. NCBI lineage: Bacteria > Pseudomonadati > Pseudomonadota > Alphaproteobacteria > Hyphomicrobiales > Nitrobacteraceae > Bradyrhizobium > Bradyrhizobium sp. WSM1253. The sequence continues at coordinate 8,110,135 of NZ_JH600073.1, read as the reverse complement.
TCAGGCGCCTGTAGCACTCTCCTCGTCTTCAAGCTTCTTGCGCAGCGCCTTCATGAGGCGACCGGCGATCCTGAGGTCTTCCATCGGGAGACCTTGCACCAGGGAGTTGACTCTGGGGTCATACAGGCGGATGGCAGCGTCGTAAGTCTTCCGTCCCTTGTCCGTCAGCACCACAAGGTGCGCGCGACGGTGATGTGGATTGGGCTCGAACGTAACGAGCCCTTCCTGGGCCAGGTCATTGACGATGCGCTGAACGTTCTGGCGGTTCGCTCCGAGGTCGCGGGCGAGCCAGGCGACCGGCTGGGCGCGGTCCGCGGCTACGATTGCCCCCAGAATTTGCCAGCGCGCGCTGGTCAGGCCGAGCGGAGCGACCAGCCGGTCGCCCCACGTCACGGTCAGGTTGTTGACCCTGAACAGATCGAGAATGAGCTCAGTCAAAGCATCACCGGCCGGGGATCGCTTGGTAGCGCGCATATTGTTACCATGACCTTAGTTGACATCATAATGTCAATATGGCTCTCTGTAGCATAAATATCGACATCATCATGTCACATTGAACAGGCTGGCCGTCTTCGGTCAAGGGAACCCAATCATGATCAAGGTGATCCATCCCATTGCTGGCGCAATCGCGCTTCTGACCATCTCGACATTTTGGTTGTCGACCGCACTCAGCGAGCTTTTCGCATCCCAAGCCGTCATCACCGCCGTCAAGACCGCCATACCATGGGGCTTTCTTTTGCTGGTCCCGGCGCTGGCGGCGGCGGGGGGCACGGGCCTTACGCTGGCACGGGGTCGGCGAGCCGGCCTGGTCGGCGCCAAGATCAAGCGAATGCCGCTGATCGCCGGCAATGGCGTCCTGGTCCTCGTCCCCGCCGCACTGTTCCTCGCACATAAGGCGAGCGCCGCCGAGTTTGATGCAGTCTTCTATGCGGTGCAGGCTGTCGAGCTTGCCGCAGGGGCTGTGAACATCACCTTGCTCGTGCTCAACACGCGAGACGGCTTGAGGATGAAAGGTCGGTTTCGCCGCCTGGGAGAAGGGAAGGTGACAGCTACTTCTCCACCGTGAACGTCAGCCCTGCATTCTCCTGCAGCCGCTTGATCAGCCTGTGCTGCATCGCTGCTCCCGGAGTCCAGAGGCCGGCCTCTACGTTCGGCGTGTCGCGCAACAGGCAGATTGCGCATTCGGAGATGATCTTCGCCGTCGACGCATAACCCGGATCGAGATCGCCCTTGACTGCCGCGCGAACCTGACGGCCATCGGAAGCAATCGCGACATAGAGCAGGTCGTAATGACCGTTGTCGCGCTCCTCCTTTGAGGGGCCCTCGCCGGGCTTGAGCGCTTCAGGACCGGTCTTTTCGCTGTTAGCGGCCATGACGCGCTTGGCGTTGGCCTGCCCTTCCTCCCCCGCCCCCGTCAGCACCATTTCGTCGTAGACAAAATCCCGGCCATACGGGAATCCCATCAGCAAGTTGGAGCGATGGACATTGCGCGTGTTGAGGATCGCCATCGCGAACGGTGCGGACCAGGATTGCAGGTCCTCCTCGAAGATGGGCCTGTTGCCGCGCGGCTGTTTCGGTCCCTCGAAGCCCGGCGTGAAGGCAAATGGGTCTTTGAGGATCGACACCAGGCTGAGGTCCTGCGCCACCGCCTCAAAGGTGACCCTTGCACTTGCCGAAGTGCCGCCGGAGAATTTCCAGCTGAGGTCGCGGACGCGGCCCTTGACGCGCGGTGCCGGTGCGCCGAACGCGCGCTTGGCCTGCTCTTGCACGAAGAACGCACCGAGCTCGAACGGCACCGAGTCGAATCCGCAGGAGAACAGGATCCGGGCGGCGCTCGCTTTCGCTGCGGCTTCATGCTTGTCGATCATCTGCTTCAGCCAGATCGGCTCGCCGCAGAGATCCATGTAGTCGGTGCCCGACGCGACGCAGGCGGCAAGCAGATCGGAGCCATAGAGCTGGTATGGACCGACCGTGGTGACGACCAGCTTCGCCTGATCGACCATCGCCCGCAATGACGTAGAATCGGCTGCGTCCGCAACGATGAGCGGCGTGTCGGCAGGCGCGCCGATCGCATCGCGGACCAATGCGAGCTTGTCACTGCTGCGACCCGCCATCGCCCATGTCGGCGCGCCGTCACCGACGTAATGCGCGGCCAGGTACTCGGCGACGAGCTGGCCAGTATATCCGGTTGCGCCGTAGACGACGATGTCGAATTTTGCGGACACGGATCGGCTTCCTGGGATCGTGGGCTTTAAGCTTCCACAGCGAAGGTCAGCCCAGCATTCTCCTGCAGCCGCTTGATCAGCTTGTGCTGCATCGCCGCGCCCGGGGTCCAGAAGCCGGCTGCGACGTCGGTCGTGTCACGCAGCATGCAGATCGCGCATTCGGAGATCATCTTCGAGGTCGACCCGTAGCCGGGATCGCGGTCGCCGGTGACGCCGGCGCGAACCATGCGGCCATCGGGCGCGATCGCGATATAGAGCAGATCGAACAGACCGTTGTCGCGCTCTTCTTTCGACGGCCCCTCGCCGGGCTTCGGTGCGTCGGGGCCGGTCTTGCCCGCATTGGCAGCCATCACGAGCTTGGCGTTGGCCTCGCCCTTCTCGCCGGGACCGGTCAGGACCATCTCGTCGTAGACGAAGTCCTGGCCGTAGGGAAATCCCATCAGCATGTTGGAGCGGTGAACGTTGCGCGTGTTGATCAGCGCCATCATGAACGGCGCCGCCCAGGATTGCAGGTCCTCCTCGAAGGCGGCCCTGTTGCCTTTCGGCTGCTTCGGGCCGGTGAAGCCGGGCGTCAGCGCAAAATGATCGTTGAGAATGGCGACAAGGCTGAGATCCTTGGCCACCGCATCGAAGGTCGCCTTCGCGCTCGCGGCGGTGCCGCCCGAGAGCGTGCCGCGCATGTCGCGCACACGCCCTTTCACCCGCGAGGCCGGCGCGCCGAACACACGTTTGGCTTCTTCCTGGACGAAGAACGTGCCGAGCTCGAACGGCACGGAATCGTAGCCGCAGGAAAACACGATCCGCGCGCCGCTCTCTTTTGCAGCCGCCTCGTACTTGTCGATCATCTGGCGCATCCAGATCGGCTCGCCGCAGAGATCGAAATAATCCGTGCCCGTGGCCACGCAGGCCGCGAGCAGTTCCTCACCGTAGAGCTGATACGGCCCGACGGTGGTGATCACCGACATCGTCCGTTCCGCCATCGCCTTCAGCGAGGCCGCATCCGACGCATCCGCGACAATAAGCTCTGTATTCCCGGGCGCGCCGATCGCATCGCGGACCGATTTCAGCTTGCCGAGGCTGCGGCCCGCCATCGCCCATTTGAGCGAATGGTCGCTCTTGTAATGCTGGGTCAGGTATTCGGCGACGAGCTGGCCGGTAAAACCGGTCGCGCCATAGACGACGATGTCGAATTTCGCAGAGCTCATGGTCGGCCTTTACTTTACTTCTTCGCGTAGCTCACGCCCATGCCGGCACGGACGTCGCTTTGGATACCATAGGGCGGGATCGGATAACGCAGTCCGTTCTTGGCCAACGCCTTCATGCCCACAACCGCCTTGGCGAGATGTTCCGGCTTCAAGGCCATCAGCATCTCCTCGTCCGGCACGCCGCCATAGCGCCGTTCGGCATAGCATGGCAAGGACAGGCTGGGCTCACCGCTCTTGAGCGCCCTGCCCCAGGAATCGGCGCAGGCGGTCTCGCCAACCACGCCCCATTCGAACTTCTTGTAGCCGGTATATTGCAGCCCGTTGATCAGGATGATCATCTGCCCCGGCGTCGCATAGACGAGACAGATGTCCGGCGGATCGAGCCGGCCGCTCGCCAGCGGACTGACCGCGAGCGCCTGATATTGCCCGAACGGAACCACGTCCAGCGCCTCCTGGCGCTTGCGCGCGTCCTCGGCCGTGCCGTGCCAGACCCCGACATAGTTTTCGCCGGCGAGCCATTTCTCATCCTGCGGTGCAAGACCGATCACGGCGCGGCATTGCGCGCCGACGAGATCGTCGGCGGTGATGCCGACGGTCCAGCCCAGACGCGCCGCCATGCTGACGATCTGGTCGGTGGTGTGGACCGCGTTCGGCCGCCGGATTTTCGGGATTGCCTCCATGTCCGCTGTCCGCGCGAACAGCTTCATGCCGATCACCGTAGTCTTCAGCCGCAACAGGCTGTTGAGATCGGTGACGAGGCCGGCAAGATCGATGCTGTCTGCACTCTGCTGTTGCATGGCGTCCTCCCGGCCGGCCGTCGCGCGCCGGCGCTGTTATTGCTTGTTGAACGGTTCTAGTCCTTCGCCGGTCCCGGGAGCAACTCGCCAGTCCGGCCCATCAGGCGGTAGGCGACGAGCCCGATCCATTCGCGCACGGCGACCTCGGTTCGGCCGAGCCCGTCCGTGCCGACATTGGTGAAAGAGAAGAGATCGTCACGGCCGCCCATTCGCCAGTCCACGGGATAGGCTTCGACGTCAAATCCCGCCTTGCGAAAGATCCCCATCGAACGCGGCATGTGAAAAGCCGAGGTGACCAGGAGCCAGCGTTCGCCCGGTTTCGGTGATACCAATTGCCTGGTGAAGATCGCATTCTCGTAGGTGTTGCGAGAGTCCCGCTCGAGGATCAGGCGCTGCTTCGCGATGCCCAGATTCTCCAGGATCGGCGCGGAGTAGTCGGCCTCCCGGGAGTCCGTCGAAACCAGGTTCGCGGTGCCCCCGGTGAAAACAACGCGCGTGTTCGGATAGCGGCGCGCGAGCTCGGCCGGCGCAAACAGGCGATCGGCCGCGTGCGCCACGACCGGCGTGCGGTGTGCCGCCGACAGATCGGTGTCGACCGAGCCGCCGAGCACGATGATGCCGTCGGGCGCACCGCGCGACGGATCCCACGGCGGAAAACGCGACTCCAGCGGATAGAGCAAGAGGTTGCCGAGCGGCGAAAACGCGGCGAGCGCCAGCATGATCAGCGTGGCCGCGGCGAGCTTGCGGCCGAAGGCGGCAAAGCGCGTCGCCATCAGGACGACCGAGACGATTCCGAGCTCGATCATCAAGTTGATCGGCAGCACCGCGGCGCCGAGGGTCTTGGACAGGACAAAAAGCAGGGGAGCCTCGCTGGAATGGTCGTGCCTGTTGCGCGCGGGCTTGACCCGCCCGTCGATCTTCAGAAAGCTTCTTGGAAGAGGATCGATTGCCTGGTCAAGCCCGGGCCTGTGAAACGGACGGACGCCACATGACCCATCACCACCTGCATTCCAGCCCCGAGACCTGTCATTGGGGCTTCTTCGAGGCTGCGCTCAAGCCCGTCCTCACCATCGCGAGCGGCGACGAGGTCACGGTCGACACCATCAGCGGCGGTCCGGATATGCTGCCCGACCGCAGCAAGTTTCACATTCCGCCCGAGATGCACGAGGTTCATGCCGAAAACGAGCGCATGCTCCCCGGCCATATCCTCACCGGCCCGATCGCGGTCGAGGGGGCCGAGCCTGGCGACGTGCTCGCGGTCGAGATCCTCGACGTTCAGCTCCGGCAGGATTGGGGCTGGAACACGATCAAGCCGCTGTCCGGCACCCTGCCCGACGATTTCCACGAGACGCGCATCCTGAACATCCCGCTCGACCGGTCGCGGATGGTCGCCCGCATGCCGTGGGGACTCGACCTGCCGCTCAAGCCGTTCTTCGGCGTCATGGGCGTTTCACCGCCTCCCGCCTGGGGCCGCATCTCCTCGCTGGTCCCGCGCGCCATGGGCGGCAATCTCGACAACAAGGAGCTTGGCGCCGGGGCGACGCTGTACCTGCCGGTGTTCGTCCCGGGCGCGCTGTTCTCCTGCGGCGACGGCCATGGCGTGCAGGGCGACGGCGAGGTCTGCGTCACCGCGATCGAGACCGCGCTCCAGGGCCGCTTCCGTCTGACGCTGCGCAAGGACCTCAGGCTCGACTATCCCCGTGGCGAGACGGCGACGCATTACATGACCATGGCCATGGACCCCGACCTCGACCAGTGCGTGGTGCGGGCGCTGCGCGACATGATCGTGCTGCTCGGCGAAAGGCGCAATTTGTCGCGCGAGGACGCCTATACGCTGTGCAGCCTGGCGGCCGATCTGCGGGTGACCCAAACCGTCAACGGCTCCAAAGGCATCCATTGCATGATCGAAAAGACGATCGTGCACGGCTGAGCCGACCCGCCCACGCCTGACCGGTCGAAGCTACGCCGCCGCCTGCCTGCCGCGCGGCGTGCCTTGTCATGCCTAATTTCCCTCGCGATTCCAACAGGCTGAACACGGGCCGCAGCCTGCATTTGACTTCTGCCTCTAAACCTAAATAGAGTCTTAATCGTAACTTTTATGTACCCGCGTATGAGGCTAGCGTTCGTCCATGGCCACCGAAAAAGCCGAGACTGACCGCATTCCCGTAACCTTGGCGCTCTCGACCATCACCTATCTGGAGAAGCTGGTGAGACAGGGCACCCACGGCACCAGCGTTCCCGGCGTCGCACGTACCTTGATCGAGGAAGGCATCCGTCTCGCCATCAAGGACGGGCTTTTGTCGATCCGCGACAATGGCAGGACGTGAGCGCGCGCCGAACGTGAGGCGGACGGATCTCGAGAGGCGGATGGCCGACATCTGCAACCTGGGACCGCACCAATGCCTGTTCTCTCACCAACCTGGACCGACGAACGACTTGAACTTTTGAAGCAGCATTTCGAGGCCGGCCTCTCCTGCCGCGAGATCGCCGCCGACATCGGCGTCAGCCGCAATGCCGTGATCGGCAAGCTGTCTCGCCTCAATCTGACGCGCGGCCGGACCATCGACGACCGCAAGGTTCAGGACAGGGGCTTGGCGCCTTCGCGCACGCCGCGGACCGTGCCGCGGCTGCAATACGAGATGCTCGCCACGATCTATGGCGAGACCAGCGCGCCGATGGTCGCCGCTCCGATCGACGACGCCAATCGCTGCTCGCTACTCGAACTTGCCGAGAACCGCTGCCGTTGGCCGATCTCGACGCCCGGCGCCGACGATTTCTGCTTCTGCGGCAACTCCGCGCCCGACGGCCAGTCCTATTGCGCCGGCCACAGCCGCCTCGCCTACCGGCCGAATTCCCGCGCGCGCGTCATGCGCGCTTAGAACCATATCCTAGAGCCGTGTCCTCAAACGAAAAACCTCCGGCAGGGCATTGCCGGAGGTTTCTGGAGGTTTAGCATCAAGTCAGAGCCGCAACTTTCGTCATCGGCTTCGAGTTATATAGCTTAGTAACTCAGGTAAGTAAATAAATTTGGGGCCGATCGAATCGCATGGCTCGTCTTCGTCGCCCGCACAGGCTGCCGGATTTCCGAAAGCCATCTTCGTAAAGAAGCTCATCTCATAAAAAAAGCCCCGGCGGTGTCCCGCCGGGGCTGCGTCATATCCGAAGATCAAGGCTTACCAGTTGCGCTGGGCGCGAACCAACAGGCTGTAGGTGTCCTGGTCCTTCAGCTCATAGGTCGCTGCAGGCTTGGCAACGCTGGTGAGCGCCGGCGTCGTGATCACGCCCGAGTACTTCTGGTCAAGATGGCTGTAGGTGAAGTCAGCCGAGAAGGTCAGGTTCTTGACCGGAGTCCAGCGGGTGATGACACCGATCTGGCCGATGTTGAAGTCCGGGTTGCAGGTGCCGGTCAGGGTCGCGAACGCGGCGCTGCCGCAGATCATGCCCTTGGCCGTGCCGCTGTAGTTGACGGCAGCCCACGCACCATACAGCGCCGAGTTCCAGTACGGGCTCCAGTTGTGGGTGTAGGCACCACGGAAGCCGTAGGTCTTGGTCAGCTCGAGGCCGCTGCCGGGTGCGAACACCGCGTCAGACACGCCGGCGAAGCCGATGCTCTGATACGCGCCGCCCGAACCGCCGAACATCGAGTAGCTGGTCGCCGCCAGCTCCTGGAAGTTGTAGCGGCTCGCGCCGTCGGTGTAGACGCCCGAGATATTGATCACGTCGCCTGCACCGGTCGGGATGTTCTTGATCGACAGAGCCAGCTGGACGGCCCAGCCCCACTTGTCTTCGGGATGACCGGTGGCTTCGCTCGCGCCGTAATAGGCGACGTGGTTGTCGTGCGCCGCGACCGAGGCCTGGAACAGGCCCCAGGCCTGGTCGACGCGGAGCGTGCCGACGAGATCGGGGGCGCGGGTGCCGCCGAGATCGTTGGAGCCGTACGCACCGCCGAGGACGCCGGCGGTGGACATGCCGGCCGTGTTCCAGAGGGCGGTCTGGAAGACCTGCGTCTGGTCCTGCGCCGAGACGATCGCCGTCACGCCCTGGCCGAGATCGGCGGTGTAGGTGAACTGGGCAACACCGTTGGTGGTGCCGCTGCCGCCCACGAGCTGGTCGAAGTTGTTGCCGGGATAGTTGATCCAGGGCGCGTCGAACTGCGACACGGCCTTACCCATGGTGAAGCCGGCGAACTGGATGAAGGCGTAGTAGACACCGAGCGCGCCGCCCGAAATGCCGCCGTCGGTGCCGTTGATGGCGCCGCCGCTGGACCCGATCAGGCCCGTGCCCGCGGCATTGAGGCCGAGCGTACTGCTGTACTGGGTGGCACCCGTTCCCGAGCCGGCGCCGACATAGTTGCCGGTCGTCCAGGTGAAGACCGCATCGAAATAGGTGCGGACAACGCCGTACTCGGTCGCGGTGCGCGTGTCGATGTTGAGATCTTCACGAGCGCGCATCGAATAATAGTTCGTCAGGCGGTTGTTGGCCGCGAAAACGTTGTTGTACTGGGCGCTGTAATTGCCGCCGGCATTGAGCGCCACTTCGGCACGCAGATAGCCGCCCAGCTTGATGCAGGTGTCGCTGCCCGGGATGTAGTAGAAACCCGCGCCGTAGAGCGAGCAGACCTTCACGTACTCGACCGCCTTGGCCTTGACCGGAAGATCAGCCGCCTGAGCTCCACCGACGGCGATCAGACCCGCCGCAGTGCCGAGCAAAAGGCTCTTCACCACTTTCATATTAAAACCTCCAAGTTGCTCATGTTACGAAGACCGGACCGTGAGGCCCCCCAGATCCCCGTCTTTCAAAATCCGCTCGGCCGCTTTGCGCTTCGGACACACCCTCTTTCGAAGCGAGGGACGTGAGCAAACCACCTGGCAACGGGACGATCGAGTACCCCCCACCGTCACGACGCAATATGCCTGCGCCGTTCACTAATCAAAATACCTTATTTAATAAAGTTTGTTATTTCGCTAAAACTGTGCCCTGTACGCAACACCGCAGTGAGGCGATTCCATGAGCTGATCATCTTTGTAGTTTTAGTGACGAAATTACCCTGCCCTGCACTTGCGTCAGAGCAGGCTTGCGTGGACTATGGCTTGCACGACACCGGCCGCATACAAATCAGATCACGGGAGTGACGCTGTGTCAGCGACGAGGAAAGAAGGGGCGCGCCTCCGCTCCATCGGCAATCTGGATATCATCAGGCGCTTCACCTGGGAGATATCGTCGATCAACATGTATCTGGAGGAGCTGCGTCAGTTCTGGGCGAGAACGCTTGGCATCAGCGGTCCGCAATGGCTGATCCTGATGGCGATCTCCGACCTCGACAAGGACGACGGCATTCCGGTCAACGTCGTCTCGAAACTCCTCCACGTCGATCCGTCGTTCGTCACCACCCAGTCCAAGCTGCTCGAGAAGAAGGGCTTGTTGCGCCGTCGCCCCTCGCCGACCGACGCAAGGGTGGTCCGGCTGTCCCTGACCGAGAAGACGCAGAAGCACCTGGCGAGCCTCAACGAGCAGTACAAGACGATCAAGGAATTCGTCTTCCAGGAGTTCGACGAGAAGGAACTGACGGAATTCACGACCAAGCTCGCGATGCTCAAGACCCGCCTCGAAAAGGCCTGCGTCCGCCTGACCCTCGACTTCTGAGGTAACGTCCCTAGATGCGCCCCGCGGCGCCGAGCCGCGATTCGAGCCAATCGAAGATGTATTCATTGGCAAGGCTCGGATTGTCCGCATGGGCCTGTGCCGCGCCGGTTTCGGCCGCGGTGAACACCTTCAACATGACATCCGAACTGCCGAGCCGGGACGTCTGGACGATCTGACGGGCCCGATCGGCCTTGAGCCAGCCGTCCTCGCCGAGCGTGATCAGCACCGGACAATCGGCGCTGGAGGCCATCAGCGGCGCATGCGGCACCGGAACGATGCTGACGTCGCTCATCGCGAATCGGCTGGCAAAGAAGGCCCGCTCGTGCAGATCCCACAGGCCGCCATCGCAGACGGCGGCCGCAAGCCGCGGCTCCTGCAACACCGCGCGGGCCACGAAGGAAGAGCCCCAGCCATCGGCGACGATCGCGACGCGCTCGAAATCAACCTCGCTGCACGTCTCCAGATAGTCCATGACGCACGGAATCGCACTCTCGAGATCCCGGCGCCGCAACAGCGCGTCGAGATAGTCGTCGCGCTGGTCGCCGAGCAGGTCCAGCGCCAGCAGCGAGAAGCCGCGCTCGCGCGCATGCGGCACGAGCTTGAACAGAAATTCCTCCTTGCGGTGGCCGGGCTCGCCGATGCAGATCACGGTCGGGGCTCGCACGCGTCCCGACGGCGCGGGCAGGAAATAGCCCTGCAACGAATGTCCGTCGAGCCAAGGGATCGTCACGACCTCCCCGGCAGGCTCGCGCGCGACGAGGAAGCGGCGGGCGCAATCCTGCATCGCGAGGACCGCGACCCAGCGGCGCTCGTCCGCCTGATCGAGCGGCATTGCGGCCGCGCTGTAGTAATTCATGGCGCGGAGCCAGTTGCGCTGCGCGGTCGCCCTGTGACCTTCCGCGAATGCGGCCTCGGCACGATGCCGATTGGCCTGCGCCAGTTTCTTCCACTCGCGATGCCAGGACTGGTCGTCGCCCCGCTTCAGCTGCCGCGCGATCATCAGGCATTCCGCGATCGTGGCGCCGCCCTCCTGGGCCGCGGTGAGGAGCCGCGTGAACTCAGCGGAGATGTCCTCTCGCTCCGGGCAAAGAATCCAGTCGTCGGAGAGGCATGCGGGTATCATCGGGAGCTACGCTCTGGTCATCGCCTTACACATGATTGAATAAACTATTTTGGTTCCCTGACCAAGCTGCCGTGCGCCCAATGGGAGCCGTTAGCGATCACCATCGCTTGAACGCAGGGACGTGTCGCATGCGTGACATTCCAATGCGTCATGAGTGGCCGAACGCTTGCAAGAAACGCCGGCAGCACACTGGCAAAAGGTGGCACATGAAATTGCCTGCGCGCCTCTTGCCATGATGCACATCATACCTATATCGGCGCGCGCTCGTCGCCTGCCTCAGCCGAGCCGCCAGCCGACCTCCTGCGTAAAACTTTCGTAGAAGGCGCGGTCGTAGGCCTGCTCCGGCGTAGCACGAACGCGCTCGTCAAGGCGCTTTGCATCCTCGCCCACGAGAATGCGCCATTGCTCCGCCTTGACCCCGTCGAGGATGATCCTGGCGGCCTGTGCCGCCGTCGTCGGCGCATCCTCGAGGAAGCTGCGGGCGCGCTCGGCGAACGCCGCCTGGATGTCCTCGTCCGACATCTTGTCGGCATCCGGCACGCCGGCCGCGACCATGCGCTTGCGGGTCAGCGCGACCTCGTCGCCGTTGAGCCGCTCCGAACCGTCGGCGCTCTGCACCTTGCGCGAATTGGAGACGATCGAGGTGCCGATATGGCCGGGCATCACCACCGAGCATTTGACGTGCGGCGCGTGCAGGCGGAGGTCGGTGATCAGCGCTTCGGTAAATCCCTTCACGGCGAACTTCGCCGAGCTGTAGGCGGTGTGTGACTGGGTCATGCCGATCGAGGCCCAGAAGCCGTTGACGCTCGCGGTGTTGACGATGTGGGCCTCGTCGGCCGCGACCAGCATCGGCAGGAAGGTGCGAACGCCGAGATAGACCCCGCCCCAGCAGATGTTGAAGGTGCGCTCCCACTGCTCGCGCGTGTTGGTGAACAGGCTGCCGCCGCCGCCGATGCCGGCGTTGTTGAACAGAAGGTGGATCCGGTCGGTCTTCTGCTGCTCGGCGAGCTCGTCGCGGAATCGCTTGAGATGATCCTCGATCGAGACGTCGGCGACATGGGTCGTGATGCGCAAGCCCTGCGGCAGCTTCTCGACTTCGCACAGCCGCTTGGTCTCGGCCATCGCGGCTTCCGAGACGTCGCACATCGCGACATTGCAGCCCTCGGCGACGAGCTGCCGCGCGAGCTCGCGTCCCATTCCCGTGCCGCCGCCGGTGATGACGGCGGTCTTTCCTGCAAAATCCTTCATGGGACTTTCGGCCCTCCCTTGTCGGTATGTTTCTTCATCGCTACGCCGCGCATCGGAGCGCGCGCAAAATGTAGCAGCGCCGCATCCGCAGGTAAAAGCGGATCGGCGCTGCCATCGTCACCACTAATTTCGGGGCGTGGACTATTCGGCCGCCTCGACGCGCCGCTCGTTCAACGCGCCGAGCCCGTCGAGCGCCTTGCGGATTGCCGCCTGCTGCGCGCTTGAGGGCTCCGGCATCGGCGCGCGCGGATAAGTCCTGGGCAGGCCCTGCAGCGTCTGCGCATAGCGCGTGCAGGCCGGCAGATTGTCGGCAATGACGGCGTTCCACAGCGTCAGCAGCTTCTTGTGCAGGTCGAGCGCGCGCGGATGGTCACCCGCCTTCACGGCATCCCACAGCGCGACGGAGGCATGCGGCGCCGCGGTGAGGATCGCGGCGATCGAGCCCTGGGCCCCCAATGTGTAGGACGGATACATCAGGGCATCGACCGCGCTGTAGATCAGCTTGTCCGGGGCCATCATCATGAGGTCCGCGAACAGCTTCAGATCCCCCGCGCTCTGCTTGACGCCGACCACCAGCGGCACCTCGGTCATGATCCGCGTCAGCAGCGCCGGCGAAAGATACGACCACGGCACCACGTTGTAGATGATGATGGGCATGCCGGTCTCGTCCGCCATGGCGCGGAAATGCGCCACCATCGCCTCGTCGTCCGGCCTGAACAGATAATGCACCGGCGTGACCTGGAGCGCCGCGACATTCATGTCGCGCACGAGCTTGCCGCGGCGGATCGCATCGCGCGTGGAATCGACGATAATGCCTGCGATCACGGGAATGCGCCCCTTCACCGCCGCAACCGTCGCCTCCATCAGGTCGCGATATTCCTCGTGATCGAGCGTGTGCCCCTCGCCGGTCGAACCGCCGGCCGCGACACCATGCGCGCCAGCGCCGATCATCCAGTCGACCTGGGCTGCCACAAGGGTGTAGTCGATTTCGCCATCCTTCCTGAACGGCGTCGTCATCGGCGGAATCACGCCGGTCGGTCGTGTCTTCATGGTGTGCCCTCGCGTTTCATATCCCTTGTGGCAGCCCCGCTCTTTTGGCGGGTGGCCACGGTCCTGAAAGCCTAGCGGCTGCGCGCGGCCTGTGAAGCGCCGCCGGCGCGGCGCTGCCCCCACAATCGATCATCGCTGCGACTCAGCCCGGCCGGTTCCCCCGTATTTGCCCGGCTTCGGTTTACGAGCAATTTTTTTACAATCCGAATCGCTAAATGGAGTCCGGACGCTGGGTCGAGTCGGCCAGGCCAGCGTGTTGTTTGCGTCACAGGCTCTGGCACTCCGCTTGCATCCTCTTCGTGGTCAGAAACTACCGATGAGGTGACTGGAATGTTCGTGACCGTCGTTGCCGTGCTCTGCCGGCTAAGTGCAGCCAGCTCAGGCAGTTGCATCGAGGAAATCGTGACCGACAGCAACATGACGCCCGAGATGTCGATGATGCAGTGTGCGATCGGCGCACAGGCCCCCTTGGCGAAATGGATGGGCGAGCATCCGATCTACCACGCCAACTGGCGGCTCGATCGCTACAAATGCGTTCCGGGTCGCTACGAGATCAAGGGCCACGCCTGAGGCCCCGCAAAACTACTGATACCAAGACGACGACGAGGAAACGCCCCGGGCGCCGCATGGCCTGTCCGCGCGGGCATCGACAGCGCCAGCCCCATTGCGGCGGCGAGCTTTGTGACAACGATCACACCTTCCTTTCAGGCCACCGCACACAAAATGATCGCACAGGCCTGTCGCCCCTTCGGCGTCGGCATCAGCGCATAGTGGTGCGGCTGTCCACAGAGTAGATGCAGCTCGACCGGCTCGCCCAATGAGCAAGCTCGACACTGTCCAAATATGCTATGTAACCGGCGCCGAAGTGTGCTGTCGTGCCCACCTCACTAGGCTAAAAGACTGGCGATCATCACCGCTGAGATTGGAATGCAGCGGTCACGCGCGAATCTCAGCGCAGCTCCTCTGCGTATCGACTAACTTTCCCTTATAGGGATGTAGCTTTTGACGATTGGAATGACCACGAGCGCCTCAGCGAAGCAAAGGCGCTGCCGGAGAAGCCAGATAGCCATGAGTGCGACAGACCGACTTGTGTATATCTGCGAGCGGGCGATGCCACACTACGGAAAAGATTTTATCAGCGCACGTCTGCGCTGAAGATAATCAAGTTTTGGTTTTCCGATTTTAGGAGCCTGAATTTTTTTTCCATTGTATGGCTCAAGATTGCTTCTTAGCACATCGTCATCGCCCACCCGATCCCCATCGATGCGAACAATAAGATCGTCATCAATTAGGAGGTGACCATTTTCAAACGCGCGATCCACAAGAAGCGAAAGACAAATACCATTGGACGGGTCTATCGCCACGAACCCATCAGACTTGGTCGTCGATTTGTTTGGCGGAAGCGGAACCACTGCGGCCGTTGCCCATAAGATGCGGCGTCGTTGGCTAATAACGGAACGAAATTTTCAAACAGTTCGAGACTTCTTGCTGCCACGACTCCAACATGTAGTTAGTGGCACGGACCCGGGCGGGATTACCGAGATGCTCTCGTGGGCGGGGGGCGGCGGCTTTGAGGTCGCGCAAGTGTCCCCCAGATTCGGCACGGGATACAGCTCGGCCGGCTTTGGGGGTATCCGACGGAGTTTAAAGAAAACGGCAATCCGCGAGGATATATTAGCAGCCTAGCAGCGAGGCAGGAAGTACAAGACCCCATTGCGGGGCGCGTTTTGTGACAATCACACCTTCTCCTTAAGCCACTGCTCGCAAGATGATCGCACGCGTACGCCGTCCATCCGGCGTCAGCGCGCGAAGGCGAATAGCGGTTGCCCGAGGCCGGAGCCGAGGCCATACTTCGCGCCTCGATTGTCGTCGATCGCGAGCCCCGTGTCGAAGCGCCCTGTTCCTCCCCCCAGCCGCGGACCTCATCAAACCGATTTGCGCGAGCGCGCCACGCTCGCGCTGCGAATGCAGAATTTCGCCGAGGCGGAGCGGCTTGCAGCCGAAGCCTTGAGGACGAGCCGGAACGATATCGTCGCGACATGGGTTCTCGGCCGCGCCTTGCTCGCTCAGAACCGCGCAGCGGAGGCCATCCTGCCCTTGGACAAGGCGGCGCGCCGCACGAGCGATCCGGGCATTGAAACTCTGCTTGGCGCGGCCTTGGGCGAATCCGGACGTCGCACGGAAGCCGTCGAACAATTGCGCCGGACCGCGGCGCGTCGCCCACCTTTCCTGCCGGCGTTCCAGGAACTCGCCGGCCAGCTTGCCAAGGATCGGCGCCTCGATGAGGCCATCGCGGTGATCGGCACCGCTCTCGCGCTCGCGCCGGAAAGCATCGACCTACAACTGGATCTTGCGCGCCTGCATCTCGAGCGCAATACGCGCGGTGAGGCGCGCGCGATTCTCGTCAAGGCCAACGAGGCCGCGCCCGGGCGTCCCGATATCTCGACCCTACTTGCACGCGTGCTGCGCCAGGATGGTGATTATGCCACGGCCGCAGAAATGTACCGGCTCGCGCTGGCGCTGCGCCCTGACGATGCCATGGCACGAGCCAACCTCGCAGCCTGCCTGTTCGAGTTGGGTCAGCGCGAAGAGGGCGAGGCGAGCCTTCGTTCGGCGGTACGCGGCCGGCCCCGGATGCTGGCACAAGCCGCCTACACGCTCGTCCATTCATCGCGCGGCCGCTTCTTCTTCCGCCCGAGCGCGCTCAAGAAGTTTCTGCAAAATGACATCCCGTGATGCGGCTCACGCACGGAACTGCCGTCGATAAGTGCCAGGCTCCTGCGCGACCGACTTCGTTACCTCGAACACCCGCCGCATCTCCTCTGCAGTCAGTGGCGCGGTCTGAGCGACCCAGGTTTCCCGCTTCACCGCCATGCATTGCGCGATCGGTGTCCCCTTCTGCAGCACGCCGTTGAAATTCACGTCGTGCCAATGCACCGGGAAATGGATCCAGCTGTCACGATATCGATCGCAATCGACGAGGCCAGTCAGCGTCGTGAAGGGCAAATCAAACCGATTGATCGGATGCATGAACAGAACCGAATAGCCTTCCGGCGCTTCGATCAGCCATGGGTTACGAAACTTGATGAGAAGCCGGTCCGGCTCGAACAACGGCGATCCCGTGACCTGACTGGAGTCGTGAAATCCAACGGGAGAGCGCGGGAAATCAAGCTCACCACCGGCTGGCAGGTCATTGTCCCAGGAAATTTCCCCATTCTCAAACCTGACATCGCACATCAATGGGATCAGGAAGCCGCTCGTCATGGCGTCGACGACCGGAGGGCATCGCTTGACCGTATCCTCCTCGCGCTGATTGATCGCGTTGAAGGCCTGCGTCGGCATCGCCTTCAGCCAGGCAGGCAGGCCTAAACTCGCAGGGACCGGCGGCGGCAATTTGTCTTCAAGACCCGGCGGACAGCGGAACTTGAGGGTCATCGGCTCGTCGGGCACTTCTGATGCTCTCATTGTCGCCGGGCGAGCCCTAGGCCTGATCGCGAACAGACAATGCATCCGTTGCGATGCTTTTCGCGCGTGTGCTCAGCCAAGCCTACGAACAATTGGTCGGAGCGAGAGGATTTGAACCTCCGACCCCTAGTCTCCCAGACTAGTGCGCTAACCGGGCTGCGCCACGCTCCGAACGTCGTTCCATTAGCTAGGATCGCCGGTTTGCGCAAGGCGAGGTCACACCATTTTGCTGCCTCTGCCGAAAGGCACCGGAACTGGCCCAAAGCCGAGGGTGTCCGGCGTCAGGCGTCCTTGAGCGCCTGATCCAGCATTTCGCGGCAGGCGATCAGCTCGGCGAGCACCCGTCCGAGGCGCTCCCGGTCGATGGCGCTGGGGCCTGCGGGCGCGGCGGGGGTGCCGCCTTTGCGGAAGGTGGTGAGGATTTCCTCGTCGTCGGTCTCGGAGAAGCGGAAGTCGATGCCCTCCTCCTCCTCGCCCTGGTAGTCGTCATCGTCGCTGTCGCGGGCGCCGCGGACGCCGGTCTCCTCCTCGGGCTCCATCAGGCTCGCGCCGACGGCGTCTTCGATGGCGCCGAACGAGACCGCGGCCGCACCGTCGGCGAGGCCCTGCACCGATTTGATGCCGTGTTCTTTCAGGATCCGCTGCACGCCGCGGATGGTGTAGCCCTCGCCGTAGAGCAGACGGCGGATGCCCTTGAGCAGGTCGACGTCGTCAGGGCGGTAATAGCGGCGGCCGCCGCTGCGCTTCATCGGCTTGATCTGGGAGAAACGCGTCTCCCAGAACCGCAGCACGTGCTGCGGAATGTCGAGTTCCTGCGCTACTTCGCTGATGGTTCGGAACGCATCCGGCGCCTTGTCCAAATGCCAAATCCTTATCCGGAAGGCGGATTACGCCTCGGGTTGCGCCTTGCTGGCGTCGCCATTGGTGCGGTGCTGGGCGTTGATCCGCTGCTTCAGGATCGCCGACGGCTTGAACACCATGACCCGGCGGGGCGAGATCGGCACCTCGGTGCCGGTCTTGGGGTTGCGACCGATGCGCTGACCCTTCTTGCGGACCATGAAGGAGCCGAACGAGGACAGCTTCACCGTCTCGCCTTTCTCAAGGCAATCGGTGATCTCCTTCAGCACGAGTTCCACGAAGGCGGACGATTCCGTGCGCGACAGCCCTACCTTCTGGTAGACGGCTTCGCACAGATCGACACGCGTTACGGTTTTACTTTGATCGGTCATCGCCCTGCCCCACATCACGGCGAACAATTGTTGTCTGAAATTATGAGCTTACGATACGGCGGTCAACAGCCCTCATCAATGCAGGCGCATCGATAATCCGATCTGATTCGGGCAAAATTTTATCGACTGTGGCTTACCAGCGCACCAGCGCGGAGCCCCAGGTGAAGCCGCCGCCCATGGCTTCCAGCAGAACCAGGTCGCCGCGCTTGATGCGGCCGTCCTTGCGCGCCACCGACAGCGCCAGCGGGATCGAAGCCGCCGAGGTGTTGCCGTGAAGGTCCACCGTCAGCACCACCTTCTCCGGCGCGATATGAAGCTTATGCGCGGACGCGTCGATGATTCGCTTGTTGGCCTGGTGCGGCACGAACCAGTCGATGCTGTCGGCATTGAGCCCGGTCGCCTCGAAGGCGTCGACGATCACGTCGGTGATCATGCCCACCGCGTGCTTGAAGACCTCGCGGCCCTCCATGCGCAGATGGCCGACAGTCTGGGTCGAGGACGGGCCGCCGTCGACGAACAGCTTGGCCTTGTGGCGACCGTCGGAGCGCAGATGCGTCGTCACGATCCCGCGGTCGGTGGCGGCATTGCCCGGCTGCTCCTGCGCCTCCAGCACTACCGCGCCGGCGCCGTCGCCGAACAGCACGCAGGTACCGCGATCGGTCCAGTCGAGGATGCGCGAGAAGGTTTCCGCTCCGATCACCAGCGCGCGCTTGAAGGCGCCCGTGCGCAGGAAATTATCGGCGGTGGCGAGCCCGAACACGAAGCCCGAGCACACCGCCTGAAGGTCGAAGGCGGCGCCATGGTTGATGCCGAGCCCGTGCTGCACGGCGACCGCGCTGGCGGGGAAGGTGTTGTCAGGCGTCGAGGTCGCGAGCACGATCAGGTCGATCGACTGCGCGTCCAGGCCGGCATCGGCGAGCGCGGCCTGTGCCGCCTTCAGCGCCAGATGCGAGGTGAACTCGCCCTCGGCCGCGATATGCCGCTCGCGAATGCCGGTGCGCTGCACGATCCACTCGTCGGACGTGTCGATGCGCGCCGCCAATTGGGCGTTGGTCACCACCTGCTCCGGCAAATAAGAGCCGCAGCCCAGCACGACCGAACGAATTTGAGTCACGAAACAGCCTCCTGCGCGGCCTGCACGGAATTGAGTGCACCACCTTCGCGGTTGAGCATCTGATTGATCTTGTTGAGGAGATCGAATTTGACCATCTCATAGCCAACATCAATCGCATAGGCAAAGCCTTCGGCAGCGATTCCGCCATGGCTCTTGACCACGATCCCGTTCAATCCCAGCAACACGCCGCCGTTGGATTTGTTCGGATCCATCTTGTTGCGCAGGGCCTGGAAGGCGTTGCGCGCAAAGAGATAGCCGAGCTTTGACAGCCAGTTCCGCTTCATCTCGTCCCTGAGCAATTCCGCCATCTGCCGTGCGGTTCCCTCCGCAGCCTTCAGCGCGATGTTGCCGCTGTAGCCCTCGGTGACGATGACGTCCGCCACCCCCTTGCCGATGCCGTCACCCTCGACGAAGCCGAGATAGTCGAGCTCAGGCAGGTTCCTGGCGCGCAAGATTTCGCCGGCCTCGCGGATCTCCTCGTGCCCCTTGATCTCCTCCACCCCGATATTGAGCAGGCCGACCGTGGGTCGTTTCTTGTTGAACAACACGCTGGCCATCGCCGCGCCCATGATGGCGAGCGACACCAGATGGTGGGTATCGCCGCCGATGCTGGCGCCGAGGTCGAGGACCACGGAATCGCCGCGCCTGGTCGGCCACATGCCGGCGATGGCCGGACGGTCGACGCCGGGCAGCGTGCGCAGGTGGAAGCGCGACATCGCCATCAGCGCGCCGGTATTCCCGGCCGAGACCGCAACATCCGCCTCGCCCTTTTTCACCGCATCGATGGCAAGCCACATGGAGGAAGTCCGGCGGCCGCGCCGCAGCGCCTGGCTCGGCTTGTCCGACCCGCTGACCGCGACATCGGTGTGGATAATCTTCGACGCCGCCTTCAGCGCGGGGTGGCGCTCGAGCTCGGGCTCGATCTTGGCGCGGTCCCCGATCAGCAGGAATTCGATCTCGCGATGCCTATCAAGCGAGATGGCGGCGCCTGGAATGACCACGGCGGCGCCGGCGTCGCCCCCCATGGCGTCAAGCGCGATGCGAACCTTGCTTGGCATAAAAGTCCTGGAAACCTGGTCTGGTGCGGTCTTGAACGAGCGGGGCCGCAAATGGGTCCGCCACGAACATGGCGGTCGGTCAAGCGCCACGCTGCACCCCGACCGGGGCGCGACAATAGCGTTTTGTTATCCCGAAACAACCTCTTGCCCCCAGCCTTTTGGATTCGGGAGCATCGGGCCGCGGACGGACTAATTCACAAGAAACGCATCAAAATCAAACAGATAATTCGACCTTTCAAACCACCATCGCAAACACCTCGCGCCCCGTAGCAAAGCGGTCCTCTGGGGGAGACGGCACCTATTGGTCTTTCTTCTTGTCCTGGAGTGCCTTCAGGACCGCAAAGGGATGGTCCTCCGGATCGGGGGCGATGACCTCGGGCTCAAACACCACCCCCGGTTTCCGCGGATAGGGATCGACCGCCAGAAACAGGGCGTCGGTGGCGAGCCGGCCGAGGTCGATGATGCCATTGACGATCGCCTCCGGGGGGTCGGCGACCTGCTCCTGATCGTCCTGCCCCTCCTCCATCAGGTCGGCCAGGCGGCGGACCTCGGCCTCGGGGGCAAATATCAGGTCCACCTCCTCGTCGATCTCGCTCTCCATCGGGTCAAGCGTGACCACACAGGTCTGGCCGATCCGAGCACGAACGTGGCCCGTAACCTGGATCCGGTTGCCGCTTTTCGGCACGACATCGAAGTCGGCCTGGACCGAGACAACCTCGCGCAAGCCTGCCGTCTCGGCCATGGCCTGCCGCTCGGCGGCCGAGGCCTCGAGCTTGCGATGCAGGCCGGTATCCGGGATCTGGGCAACGATGACGGGCACCCGCCAGGGATCGGGCCCGGATGCTGGTATCGGTCGGGTCATGGCGTGACATCCTCAGGAAGCGCTGGAGGAAACTTGAAGGACGCACCCAGCAGTGCGGCCTCGCCGGTCCGGCCGAGCTCGGCCTCGGCAGCCCTGGCATAGGCCGCGAGCCGCTGCGCCTGGTCCATGCCGGCCCCATTCAAGATATTCTTGCAGATCGCCGATGCCAGCGCCTCGCCGCCGCTTTCCATGGCCTGATCGTAGGCCTGGACCCGGCCGTAAAATGCCTCGCCGAAGGCCCGCATCCGCTTCGGCACGGTCTGGTCGCCTATCCCCATCTCGCGCAGATTGTCGTCCATGTCCTCGCAGAAGCGGTCGAACAGCGCCTGCGACAGCTCGGTGGCGCCCTGAACCGTGCGCAGACGGCGCAGCAGCAGCCAGAGGTGCAGCAGCAACAGATCGAAACGCCCGTTAACGCTATCCGGCACGCCCAAGTCTCGGTAAAATATGGGTTCTCGCGCCTGCGTCACGATCATGCCATAGATGGCTTCAATGGTGCCCGGCGAGGCTAGGCGGGGTTTCCTGAAGTGATTGAACGGCCAAAGCATTGTGGTTTCCGCAAGCGGGCGCGCGCGTGTTGCATTCAGAGCCTCCGCCCGGTACTTCAGCGCCTCGCGCGACGCAAGGGGACGGAATCAGTTCCGCTATGACGATAACGAACCAGACCAGCCTGCGTGCAGACAAGCGGCGCGGCCTTCAAGCACGTTGGCGCGGCTTGCGCCTGTTCGCGGCCGCGGCCCTGGTGGGCGCTGCGCTTGCGGGCTGCACCGGCGAGCAGTTCCAGAAGGGTTACATCCTGCCGCCCAACGCGCTGGAGCAGATCCCGATCGGCGCGAGCCAGGATCAGGTGCTGATCGTGATGGGCACCCCCTCCACCGTCGCAACCCTCGACGGCGAGGTGTTCTATTACATCTCGCAGCGCTCCGAGCGCATGGTCGCCTTCATGAACCAGAAGGTGGTCGATCAGCGCGTCATCGCGGTCTATTTCGACAAGAACCGGCGCGTGCGCCGGCTTGCGAATTACGGCCTGCAGGACGGCAAGATCTTCGACTTCGTCAGCCGCACAACGCCGACGTCGGGCCAGGAGATGAGCTACCTTACGCCGATCTTCAAACTGCTCAGCTTTAACTGAGCCTTCAGCCTGCGGCCTCGTGCGGCTTGCCGTTGCGCGTCCGGTTCCATACGCTCCCCGCAAAACAAGACCCAGGGAGTGGATTCGTGCCCAATCAATTGCTGTCCCGCCGTCGTGTGCTCACCGGTGCTGCCGCCCTCTCGGCCGCAGCGATCCTGCCGCGATCGAGCCTGGCGGACTGGAAGCCCACCGAAAACGTCCGCCTCGTCGTGCCGGCGGCCGCCGGCGGCTCGACCGACGTGATGGGTCGGCTTCTGGCCGCGCATCTGCAGACCGCCTGGGGCCAATCGGCCGTGGTGGAAAACCGCTCCGGCGGCGGCGGGACGATCGGCACGGCCGAGGTGGTCCGCGCCAAGCCGGACGGCCACACCATCCTGATCGGCAATCCCGGCCCGAACGCGATCGCCTACAGCATCTTCAAGAACCTCACCTACAAGCCGGACCAGCTCCAGCCGGTCTCCAATATGATCCGGATCCCGAACATCGTCTCGGCGCATCCCAAGACCGGCATCAAGTCGATCGCCGAGCTGGTCGCCTATCTCAAGGCCAATCCGGACAAGCTCAGCTACGCCTCCTCCGGTGTCGGCCAGAGCCCTCATCTCACCGGCGCCTGGTTCCTGCAGCTCACCGGCCTGAAGATGACGCACATCCCGTTCCGCGGCGCCGGTCCCGCGCTCCAGGCGGCGCTCGCCGGCGACATCCAGATCCTGTTCGACAACCTCTATCCGAGCCTGCCGCAGGTGCAGAACGGCACCCTCACCGGCCTCTGCGTCACCACGACCGAGCGCAGCGACCTCGCGCCGAACCTGCCGACCATGCGCGAGAGCGCGCCGGAGCTTGCGGCTTTCGACGTCTCGTCGTGGTTCTCGGTGTTCCTGCCGAAAGGTGTGCAGCCTGCCGTTGTCGAAGCGCTCAACCTTCAAGTGAAGGCGATGCTCGAGCGCGACGACATCAAGAAGAACATCGTCGCCATGGGCGCCCGCGCCGACTACGGCACGCCCGACCAGTTTGCCGCCTTCGTGGACGCCGAGACGAAGAAGTTCGCCGGCATCATCCAGAAGGAAGGGCTGCAGATGGACGTGCAGTAGCCTTCGCATCCGCGGACACGGCCCAACATGCATCGCCGGCCCGTGTTTTCGGGTTGAGCGCGTGGCGACACATCGGTTGCTATGCAAGCTCGGCCGACGGCTGTCCCACCAAAGCAGCAATCGCCGAAATCGAGTCCAGGCGCGTCAAATCGAAGCCGATGTCGGAGAAGTTGATCCCGTGGTCGGTCTCAATGCTCATGATCAGCTCGACCGCGTCGAGCGAATCGAGGCGGCCGCTGGTGAACAGCAGATCGTCGTCACCTAGCGGCGCGCTGTCGCCCTTCATCAGCAGCCGCTGCACGATGTAGCGTCGCATCTGCGATCTGACTTCAGGGCCGGCTTTCGTGGTCATGTCGAGACTCCCAGGAGATAGAACAGGAATTCGGCGCGTTGCCCGAGCGAATGCTCGCGGTCGAGCGGCGCATCGAAGATGTGAATGAGACAAAAGAAGCTCGACACCCACAGGCAAGGCAGCAAGCGGCCACGCAGCCATCCTCGCGGCGCCTGTTGTGGGGCGCGGCGCATCTGCGAGAGCCCGACGCTGACGGCCAGGACAAACGTGTAGAACGCGTGGGATTGCTGACCGACCACGGCCCGCCAAAGGCCCATTTCGCCGACGAAATGAATATCGCGAATGAAGTGAAACAGCAGGTTGCCGACACAGGCCGCGGCAAAGGTGGCGAAGAACATGCGAAGCCGGCGATGGCCGCGGAGGCAGCGAACAAAGGTGGGGTAGAAGAAATGATCGACGAGCAGTTCCTTGTAGTAGAAGTAGTAGCGGTTCCAGAATTCCGCGAGCGTCGTTGACTCCAGAGGCCGGTAGGTGTTGCGCAGCAGGCGAAAGCCGGCAAGCCGCGCCGTGGCGATGATGACGCCGCCGAACACGGTCATGCTCAGCAGGTCCTCGACGAAGAAGCTGACGAGGCTCGCCCATCCGACGAAACGCGACCAGGGATGGCCCGCGAGATATTGCGGCAGGTTGTCGTCGAACATTGGAAGCTGCAAACGCCCGTGGACGAGCTCGACGAGACAGATCCTGATGATGGCGAGCACAAGGATCCAGACCGCAAGCTTGAAGCCCTTGAGCTGCGTCACCGCAAGCTCTTCGGGTGTCTTGGCCTCGAAGCGGTCGAGATACGACAGCCCCTTCCCGAACGGCGTCAGCGACGATCCCCAGAAGGGGTGGAAAACGCTCAGATGCCGCCACACCGGAGATCGCTTCCTGCCCGCATCGGCCAGACCATAGGCAAGAAACCACAAATAGGGCTGGAACGTCATCAGAAATGACCACAGCAGAACGCGCGGCAGGCCGGCCATCATCGTGGCCTGTGTCAGCGCGACGAGTGCCAGGAACGCCAGCAACAGGCTGAGCGTCGGGCGGCGGAAGACCACCGTCCCTGCGCCCTGCATGATCAGCAACCCCGCGAACAGCGCAAACACGACGGCCACCATGACCGCTTCCAGCAGCGGCTGATGGATCCGGTCGCCAACGCCTTCGTCGATCGCCAGCCGTTCGAGAAAACCTCGGTCGATCAGGAAGCCGCTGCGATAGAGCAGCAGCAAGGTTGCGAGCAGGATCAGGACGCGCCGGTACCGGCCGGCATAGGCGCACACCAGCGCGAATCCCGCCGCTGAAAAATCGATACCTATCTGCCGAAACAAAACCACGAGCAGTCCGACCGCGCAGCAGAGCAGCACGCGGCCACCGATGTCCTGGACCCCCGCCACGAGCCTCGGGTTCCGATCGATCTTCGGGATCAACCGCCACGACGGCTTCCCATGAGGACCCGACGGCGCGTAGCCGTAGGACTGGCTTTCAACACTCATCGGACAACGCGCGCGATCACGACGAGCTGTTGCATCTAAGAGGCCCTTGCAACAGCTTCGCCAAGCAGTGACACCACGGAGCGCCGGTCCGCCTTGCCATTGGCGTTGATGGGAATGTCTTCCATCCAGATGAATCGGCCCGGCACCATGTAGGCGGGAAGGTGCGCCGCGCAGTGCTGGCGCAGATCGCTTTCCGCCATTCTTGCACCCGAATACGCGGCCAGCAGCCGACTGGCACCACTGGCGTCGCGCTGCACCACGGCAAGCGCACGGGTTATTCCCCTGCACGCCATCAGCGCGTGGTCGATCTCCTCCAGCTCGACCCGATACCCCCGAAGCTTGACCTGATTATCCGCGCGACCGCGGAAGCGCAGGACGCCGGTTTCAACGTCGGCCTCCACGAGGTCGCCGCTCCGATAGAGGATCGACCGATAGCCGTCGATTAGAGGGTCCTGACAGAAACGGCGGGCCGTCTCTTGCGGGTTGTTGATGTAGCCGAGCCCTACCCCAGGGCCTCCCAGCCACAACTCGCCGGCGGTGCCCCCGGGCACCGGCTTCATCTCTTCGTCCAGAATCCGGTAGCTGAAATTGGGATTGAGCCGTCCCAGAGGAGCCAGCCCGTCCGTGGTCTCGAAAACGGATTCGACGATCTCGAAACCACTGCAAATACAGCTCGTCTCGGTCGGCCCGTAGCAATTGATCAGCTTCGCCTTGCCGGCAAACGCGTCGTGGAACCGACGAAGCCGGGCCAGCGGAAACCCCTCACCGCCGAACATGAACCGGCTGATGCTCGGCAGCCAATCCGGGCTCAGAAGGTGCATGGAGTCCAGGAACATGAAGAGGGTCGGCACGGCGAAGAAGAACGTGCACTGATGCTTGGTGATCTCCGACACCAGCTCTGCGGGGGGCCGCCCCTTCAGCGCGTCCAGCGCGACAACCGCCGCTCCGTTCAGCAAGCCGGCATAGATGTCGAAGACCGAATTGTCGAAATAGATCGGGTTGACATTCGTCAGCCGGTCACCGGGTCCAATTCCAAGATCGTTCTTCGCCCAGGCGACCAGGTGAAGCACCCCTTGATGGGGGATGACCGCGCCCTTCGGTTCGCCCGTCGATCCCGAGGTGAACATGACATAGGCCGGATCGGCCCCGGTGATCAAGGACGTCAGCGACAGATTGTCGTCTTCAAGCTGCGACAGGGCATGATGCAAGGCAGCCCGGGCACTTGCATCGCCGATCAATGTCCGCGGTCCAGCACCCTCGCGCACGCTGACGATCAGCGCGGGCCGGCATCGCTCCAGCATCAGCCGGGCACGTTCCTCCGGGGCCGCGGGATCGAGGAACGCATAGGGTGCTCCGATCTTGATGCAGGCGATCGCGAGCGCATAGGCCTCGGCGATTTTCGGCAATTCAAGGCACACCACGGCGCCCTTGTTGACGCCCCGCGATGTCAACCAGCGCGCCGACCGGTTTGCCAACTGGTTGAGCTCCGAAAAGGCAAAGCTATCGCCTTCGCAGTACAGGGCGACGGCGTCCGGCGAGGACGCAACGACCTCTTCGAAATGCAGCGCCAGATTATGGGCGGTCATACCGACGCCTCGATCATTTCATTGTCGCCGGGATCGCCCGGCGCGTTCGACGAGGCCTGCACGATCTCGGCAAAATCTCGCTGGTTGAGCGCGATCACGGCCGCGGGCAATTTCGCCTCCGTAAACTGGGCCTGCAACACGCCCCCGAACTCCATGCCGAGATGCTGAAGGAACGCGGCGGCCATCGGATCGGTCGCCAGCGGCCTGCCCTCACTTGCTCCCTGGTTCATATCGGGCACGAGGCTGCTGTTCTCGCTGCCAGCTGAAGCAGCTTCGCGATCGACACGCAGCACCACGTCATAGCGATAGCGGGTCAGCTCGTAGCTTGATCCGCGCTTGAGCAGGATTTCCGTACCCGATATCCGCGGGATGGATCGGGAAATGCCCTGAAAATAGTGGGGATGGATCACCAACTCGCGCTCCTGGGCGATCGACAGGAAGATCTTTCGCGCGAGTGCGGCATCGGTGGCACTCGAAACTTTCGCGGATTGAACTTCGCGATGGAACACCGGCAGGAGCTCGAGGTTACGAACGTCGCCGACGAAGATGTGCCCCCCAGGAGCCACCAGGCCCGCGGCTTGCTCCAAGACTGCGTGCAGGTATTCGATGCCGGGAAAGTATTGCACGACCGAGTTGAGCACCACTGCATCGAACGAATTCAGCGACAAGCCGCTCAAATCGGTGGCTTCCCGCTCGAGAAATTCGACATGCCGAAGCTCGGGCTTCGACTGTGCGAACGCACGCAGCCGCTGAACCGCTACCGGCGAGAGGTCGGTGCCGCAATATACGTCACAGCCGGGCGCGAGCTTTTCGACGAGCAAGCCGACGCCGCATCCGATCTCCAATACCCGCCTTGCACCAAGAGCACGAATTTGCAGGACCGTATGATCCAGCCAATCGACCATGTCGGGTTCGGGAATGGGCCTGTTGGTGAAGTTGCTGGTCCAACCGACGAATGACGGCACAACACCATCGGCATCATGGCGATACGCTTGATCGAAAGCGCGACGCCATTGCGCAACTCTGCGATCTGTCTCGGCCTGAAGACGCTTCGCCTTGCCGGCGCTCAGATGATCGGGGTCAATTGCGATGAAAGCGACCTCGGACTGGCCGCCGTGGCCAGGCTCGGCGCTGAAGAAAGCATCCGCCACGCCCGGATGCGCCATCAATGCCCGTTCAATCTCGTTCACAGGCCGTGCAGGCAATGGAAACCTCCCTCGTGCGGGCGGCAAGCAGCGAACCCCTGAACATACCGAGAGCGCGCCTCGCGCGGAGCATCTCCACGCGTGCTGCGGAACTCGCTAAAATGCCGCCGACAATCTCGCGTATTTCTAGAGCTCGGCCGGTTAAGCAACCTTAAATGTGGCGCACGCGTAGGATGCACATTTTCGGGCGGCTTACGCTCTCGGCATCGATGGATGGCTCTGATGACCGGATTGTTGCAGTTCCACGTCTCGTTGGCCCTTCAGATGATGCGGCGGCCCCGGCACGCACGCAAAGAAAGACCCCGCAGGCCTGCGCCGCGGGGTCTTTGTTCAGCAATGTGTACCTCAGTGCGCCAGGATCGCCAGCAGCAGCAAGGCAACGATGTTCGTGATCTTGATCATCGGGTTCACCGCCGGGCCGGCCGTGTCCTTGTAGGGATCGCCGACGGTGTCGCCGGTCACGGCCGCCTTGTGGGCGTCACTGCCCTTGCCGCCGAAATGACCGTCCTCGATGTACTTCTTGGCGTTGTCCCAGGCGCCGCCGCCCGAGGTCATGGAGATCGCGACGAACAGGCCCGTCACGATCACGCCGAGCAGCATCGCGCCCACGGCCGAGAACGCCGCCGACTTGCCGGCCGCCCCGCCCCCCGCGATCGCATAGATCACGAAGTAGACGAAGATCGGTGACAGCACCGGAAGCAGCGAGGGGATGATCATTTCCTTGATCGCCGCCTTGGTCAAAAGGTCGACCGCCTTGCCGTAATCCGGCTTGTCGGTGCCTTGCATAATGCCCGGCTTCTCGCGGAATTGTCGGCGGACCTCCTCGACGATCGCGCTCGCCGCGCGGCCCACGGCGGTCATGCCCATCGCGCCGAACAGATACGGCAAGAGCCCGCCGAACAACAGGCCCACCACGACGTAGGGGTTGTTGAGCGAGAAGTCCGGTTTGACGCCGGCGAAGTAGGCGTGGTGCGCGGAGTCCGCAATGAAGAACTTGAGATCCTCGTTGTAGGCCGCGAACAGCACCAGGGCGCCGAGACCGGCGGAGCCGATCGCGTAGCCCTTGGTCACCGCCTTGGTGGTGTTGCCGACCGCGTCGAGCGCGTCGGTCGATTTGCGAACCTCCTTCGGCAGGCCTGCCATCTCGGCAATGCCGCCGGCGTTGTCGGTGACCGGACCGAACGCGTCGAGCGCGACGACCATGCCGGCGAGCGCCAGCATCGTGGCGGTCGCGATCGCGATGCCGAACAGGCCGGCGAGGCTGTGGGTGACCAGGATGCCGGCGATGATCACGAGCGCGGGTAGCGCGGTCGATTCCATCGAGATGGCGAGGCCCTGGATCACGTTGGTGCCGTGGCCGGTCACGGAGGCCTGGGCGATCGACTTCACCGGACGATAGTCGGTGCCGGTGTAGTATTCGGTGATCCAGATGATCAGCGCGGTGACGGCGAGGCCGACCACGCCGCACTCGAACAGCGCCATGCCGGTATAGTCGACGCCGGCGAGCTTGCCGAAGCCGATCAGGTAATAGATCACGCCGGCAATGCCGACCAGCGACAGGACGCCGGTTGCGATCAGGCTCTTGTAAAGCGCGCCCATGATCGACTGGCTCGGCCCGAGCTTCACGAAGAAGGTGCCGATGATCGAGGTGATGATGCAGATGCCGCCGATGGCGAGCGGCAGCGTCATCATGTCGGCGAGGATCGGCGTCTTGGCGAAGAAGATCGCCGCCAGGACCATGGTGGCGACCGCGGTCACCGCATAGGTTTCGAACAGGTCGGCGGCCATGCCGGCGCAGTCGCCGACATTGTCGCCGACGTTGTCGGCGATGGTGGCCGGGTTGCGCGGATCGTCCTCGGGAATGCCGGCCTCGACCTTTCCGACGAGGTCGCCGCCGACGTCCGCACCCTTGGTGAAGATGCCGCCGCCGAGACGGGCGAAGATCGAGATCAGCGAGGCGCCGAAGCCGAGCGCCACCATGGCGTCGATGACGACGCGGCTGTCAGGCGCAAGCTTCAGCGAATGGACCAGGAAGCCGAAATAGAGGGTCACGCCGAGCAGCGCGAGACCCGCCACCAGCATGCCGGTGATGGCGCCCGCCTTGAAGGCAAGCTCGAGACCACCCGCGAGCGACGTCGTCGCCGCCTGGGCGGTGCGCACATTGGCGCGGACCGAGACGTTCATGCCGATGAACCCGGCCGCCCCCGACAGGATCGCGCCGATGGCAAAACCGATCGCGACATAGAGCCCCAGGAAATAGGCAAGCAGCACGAAGATGACGATGCCGACCATTCCGATCGTGGTGTATTGACGCCGCAGGTAGGCCTGTGCGCCTTCGCGCACCGCTGCCGCGATTTCCTGCATGCGCGGAGACCCCGCATCCGCGCTCAACACCGAAGACGTCGCCCAGATCGCGTAGACGACGGAAAGCACTCCGCAGAGCACAATCAACCATAATGCTGTCATGTGATTTTTTGCCTCAGATCCTTGATGAACGTACCCCCAGCGCCTTTTGTTTTCCGTCGTGCGGTGCGGCGCCTTGATTTGAAAAAGGCCGCCCCTTGCCCGAAGGCGCGGCCTTAGTCGGTCACGACCTTGCCAAAATCAAATTGAGGGTGCAACGCCAGATAAGTCCGAAAAGCCGATCTCGGCAGGTATTTAGCCGGTCTTGGCAGCCCGGACGCCGGTTTGGAGCATTTCCTAGAAGTGGCTGTAGGACAGTCGCTTCAAGACCAGCTCCTGGCCCTGCCCGTCCAGGAAGCGCGGCCGCTCATGGCCCGCGACGATCGTGCCGATCGCCGTGACGGCAAGGCCTGCCGCCCGCCCCAAGGCAATCAGTGCGTCACCTTGCGCCGGCGGAACGGTGCACAGCACCTCGTAATCGTCACCCCCGGCCAGCAGCGTCTCGACGCCAACGACCTTGCCCGCGATCAGGGCGGCGGCTGCTGCCGAGAGCGGCACGCTGGTCACGTCGATCGTGGCCGAGACGCCTGACGCCGCACAGAGCTTGGTCAGATCTCCGGCCAGCCCGTCGGAGACATCCATCGCAGCCGTCGCATGCTCACGCACGCCTTGCGCGAGAGCATTGCGGGGCTGCGGCACGCGATAGCGCGAGATCAGAGTCTCGCGCGCGTGCGAATCGGAGGCCAGCGCATTCGCCACCGCGCCGCCCTTGAGCACATCGAGGCCAAGCGCGGCGTCGCCGATCGTTCCCGTCACCAGAATACGGTCGCCCGGTTGGGCGCCGGTGCGGCCGACCATCCGCCCCTGCGGCACGCGGCCAAAGGCGGTGATCGAGATCATCTGCGGCCCCGGCGTCGACACCGTGTCGCCGCCGAGCAGCGGACAGGCGAAGGCTTTCGCATCCTCGCCGAGCGCGTCCACGAACGGCCTGAGCCAGGCGTCTTCCTTGCTGCGCAGCGCCAGTGTCAGCACGAAGCCGGCCGGCGCGGCCCCCTTGGCAGCGAGATCGGACAGGTTCACCCGCAGCGCCTTGCGCGCGATGGTATCGGGCGGATCGGTGGCAAGATAATGCACGCCCTCCACCACCGCGTCGGTGGTGACGACGATATCGCTGCCGAGCGCCTGCAGGATGGCGGCATCGTCCACCAGCCCCAACGCGCCGGGATCAGTCGCCAGCGGCTTGAAATAGCGCGCGATGAGGGAGTCTTCGGCGGAGGGATTGTGCGGGCTGGTCATTAGCGTCCGCCACATACATCGCTGTCATCGCCCGGCTTGACCGGGCGATCCAGTACGCCGAGCCGCCTCTGCTCAAGCACCACCGCCGCGGCGTACTGGAGCACCCGCCTTCGCGGGTGATGACAGCGGAATATGGGGCAGCCACATCGCATCAAATCACCGCCCTGCGCCTCAATCTACCCCCGCCCGAACTCGTCACCGCGAAACTGGCGGCCGATCTGGTCGAGCACCGCGTTGACCATGCCGGTCTCCTCGCGGTCGACGAAGGCATTGGCGACGTCGACATATTCGGAGACGACGACGCGGCCCGGCACGTCCTTGCGGTGTTCCAATTCGTAGGCCCCTGCCCGCAGCACCGCGCGCAGGATCGCTTCGATGCGCTTCAACGGCCAGCCCTTCGACAGCGCCTCGTCGATCAGCGGATCGAGCTTCTTCTGGTCGCGCACGACGCCGGAGACGACGTCGCGGAAGAACGCCGCTTCCGCAGGGAGATATGTGTCGCCCTCGACCTCGTTGCCGAGCCAGTGGCTCTCGAACTCCGCAAAAATGTCGTTGATGCCGGCACCGCCGATATCCATCTGGTACAGCGCCTGGACGGCTGCGAGCCGCGCCGCACCGCGCCGATTCGCCTTCTTCTCCGTGCCAACCGGCGGCTTCTTGTTGTTATCGGCCATGATCAAGCCCGCGCCAGCCGGCGCTTTATGCGCAGCATCGTAATCGCGGCCCGCGCGGCGTCGCCGCCCTTGTTCAGCTCGCTGGCGCGCGCCCGCGCCCAGGCCTGCGCCTCGGTGTTGACGGTGAGGATGCCGTTGCCGAGCGGCAGCTTGCGCGCCACCGCCAGGTCCATCAGCGCGCGCGAGGATTCCTGCGAGACGATCTCGAAATGGATGGTGTCGCCACGGATCACGCAGCCGAGCGCGATCGCGGCGTCATACGGCTTGCCATTGGCGGCCGCGGAATCGATCGCGATGGCGATCGCCGCAGGAATCTCCAGTGCGCCGGGAACCGTGATGACGTCGTGGGTCAGACCGGCCGCCTTCAGCTCGGCCACCGCGCCTTCCAGCATCGCGTCCTGGAGATCGTCGTAGAACCGCGCCTCGACAATCAGCGCGCGCGCGCCGGAGATGTCGGTCTGGTCCTTCAGGGGTGCGCGCCGCGCGTCTGCCATTGCTCAATCCGTCTATTTTGGGTCGGCCGTTTTGTAGTCGCCGCAAGCCGGCAAGCCAAGTTTTAAACTGTCATTCCGGCGCGATGCGAAGCATCGAACCCGGAATCTCGAGATTCCGGGTCTGGTCCTGCGGACCATCCCGGAATGACGGCTACGCAGTCATTTCCGTCAGCCGCGCCGCATAGCGGGCCATCAGATCGACCTCGATATTGACCGCATTCCCCGCCTTCCAGCCGCCGATCGTCGTGACCGTCAGGGTGTGCGGGATGATCAGCACCGAAAAGCTCACGTCCTTCACCGTATTTACCGTCAGCGAGACGCCGTCGAGCGTGATCGAGCCCTTGGTCGCGATGAACCGCGCCAGCTCCCGCGTCGTGGAGAGCTCGAACCGCGCCATGTCGGGCAGGTCCTCGCGGCTCACGAGGGTCGCGATGCCATCGGCGTGGCCGGCGACAATATGCCCGCCAAGCTCGTCGCCGATCTTGAGCGCACGCTCGAGATTAAGCCTGGTGCCGACCCTCCAGTGCTTGGCGGTCGTCAGCGCCAGCGTCTCGGCCGCGGCATCGACGTCGAACCAGGTTCTTTGAGCAGAGTCTTTGCCGCCTTCGACGCCGGACGCAACCACCGTCAGGCAGACGCCGTTGCAGGCGATCGAGGCGCCGTCCGCAATGGTGGTCTGGTCGTAGCGACAGGCGATGCGCAGCCGGTGCAACTGGCCCTGCGCCGTCGGCGTAAAGCCGACGATCTCGCCGATATCGGTGACAATGCCGGTGAACATTACGCGCGCTCGTAGATGGTGAGAGTATCCTTGTCGAAGGTCTCGCTAGCATGAACCTTGTAGGCTTGCGACTGCGTGATTTTCGACAGGGGCAATGCAGCGAGCGCATCCACCCCGTCGACGCCCACCGCCTCCGCACCGCGGAACAGCCAGATCTCGTCAACCAGGTCGGCGGCGATAAAGGACGCCGCGACGCGGCTGCCGCCCTCGACCATCAGCCGCGTGATGCCCATCCCGGCCAATGCATGCAGCACCGCCGCAAGATCGAGTCCCGAGGCGTTGCCGGGCGGCACGCGGATCACCTGGGCGCCGGCAGCACCGAGCCGCGTGGCGGCCGCGGCCTCCGCCAGTTCAGAACCCACCACCCACAGCGGAATCTCGCGCGCGGAGCCCACGAGCTTGCTTGCGCCGGGAATGCGCAGGCTCTGATCGAGCACCACGCGCACCGGTGAGCGCGCTGCCATGCCCGGCAGGCGGCAGTCGAGTAGCGGATCGTCCGCCAGCACCGTGCCGATGCCGACCAGGATGGCGTCGCTCGAGGCGCGCAGGAGATGCACCCGGTTGCGCGCCGCCTCGCCGGTGATCGCGACCGGCTTGCCGCCGGCCGCGCCGATCTTGCCGTCGGGCGAGACCGCGAGCTTCAGGATCACATGCGGGCGGTGATCCCTGACGCGACGGAAATGCCCGGCATGATCGAGGGCGGCTTCGCGCGCGCACAGACCCACATCCACCGTGATGCCGGCCGCGCGTAACCGAGCATGGCCCTGACCGGCGACCTCCGGATTGGGATCCTCGATCGCGGCCACCACCCGCTTGATGCCGGCGGCGATCACTGCGTCGGCGCACGGTGGCGACTTGCCGAAATGCGAGCACGGCTCCAGCGTGACGTAGAGCGTGGCGCCGCGCGCGCCCTCGCCCGCGCGCCGCAGCGCTTCAGGCTCGCCATGCGGTCGTCCCCCTGGTTGGGTCCAGCCGCGGCCGACAATCACGCCGTCCTTGACGATGACGGCGCCGACGGCGGGATTGGGCCAGGTACGTCCCTGCCCGCGCCTGCCGAGCGCCAGCGCAAGCTCCATGAAGCGCCGGTCGGCATCCCTGGACTCGCGCGCCTTCTGCGCGAATTGATCCTCCAGGATGCGGAAGATCATTTGCGGATCGCGGCGAGCCGCGCTTCCTCCTCACCGGAGAGCTCACCGAGCACGTCGGCGAAATCCTTGGCTTCGCGGAAATTGCGGTAGACCGAGGCGAAGCGGACATAGGCGACGTCGTCGAGCGTGCGCAGATGCTCCATCACGGTCTCGCCGATCACTTCGGAGGAGATTTCGGCTTCGCCCCCGGTCTCGAGCTCGCGCACGATGGTGGAGACCATCTTCTCCACCCTTTCCGGCTCGACCTGCCGCTTGCGCAAGCTGATCGACACCGAGCGCATCAGCTTGTCGCGGTCGAACGGAACGCGGCGGCCGTTGCGCTTGATCACCGTGAGCTCGCGCAGCTGCACGCGCTCGAAGGTGGTGAAGCGGAAATTGCAGGCGACGCACACGCGCCGCCTGCGGATCACGGAAGAGTCCTCGGTCGGACGCGAGTCCTTCACCTGCGTATCGAGACTGTTGCAGTTCGGGCAGCGCATCCGTTGACCTTGACCGGTTTTCTTGAGCCTTACTGATAGATCGGGAAACGGTCGGTGAGCGCCTTGACCCGTTCCTTGATCGCGGCTTCCACCAGCGGCGCCTTGCCGTCGGAAGATTGCGCGATCGCGTTGAGGACTTCAGCGATCATGCTGGCGACCTGCTGGAATTCAGCGACGCCGAAACCGCGGGTGGTCGCCGCTGGCGTCCCCAGACGAATACCGGAGGTGACAAACGGCGACTCGGGGTCGAAAGGAATGCCGTTCTTGTTGCAGGTGATGGCGGCGCGAACCAGCGCCTTCTCCGAGGCGTTGCCCTTCAGGCCCTTCGGCCTGAGGTCGACGAGCATCAGATGGTTATCGGTGCCGCCTGAGACAATGTCGAACCCGTGGCTCTTCATCGCTTCGGCCAGCGCCTTGGCGTTCTCGACGACGTTCTTGGCATAGACCTTGAAGTCCGGCCGCAGCGCCTCGGCAAAGGCGACTGCCTTCGCCGCGATCACATGCATCAGGGGGCCGCCCTGCAGGCCCGGGAAGATCGCCGAGTTGAATTTCTTGGTCAGCGCCTCGTCATTCCACAGCATCAGGCCGCCGCGCGGACCGCGCAGCGATTTGTGGGTCGTGGTGGTGGTGATGTGCGCGTGAGGCACCGGCGAGGCATGCACGCCGCCGGCGACGAGACCAGCGAAGTGCGCCATGTCGACCAGCAGGTACGCGCCGACGCTGTCCGCGATCTCGCGGAAGCGCTTGAAGTCCCAGGCGCGCGAATAAGCCGAGCCGCCGGCCACGATCAGCTTCGGCTTGACCTCCTCCGCCTGCTTGGCGACCGCGTCCATGTCGATGATCTGGTCCTCGCGGCGCACGGTGTAGTGCGCGGCCTTGAACCACTTGCCACTCATGTTGACGGGGGAGCCGTGGGTGAGATGGCCGCCGGCCGCAAGATCGAGGCCCATGAAGGTGTCGCCGGGCTGGAGCAGCGCCAGAAACACCGCCTGGTTCATCTGGCTGCCGGAGTTCGGCTGCACGTTGGCAAAGTTGGCGCCGAACAGCTTCTTGGCGCGATCGATCGCAAGGTTCTCGGCGACGTCGACCCACTCACAACCGCCGTAGTAACGCGCGCCCGGATAGCCTTCCGCATATTTGTTGGTCATCACCGAACCCTGCGCTTCCAGCACGGCACGGCTGACGATGTTCTCGGAGGCGATCAGCTCGACCTCGTGACGCTGGCGGCCGAGCTCGCCCTTGATGGCGGCTGCGATTTCCGGGTCAGCCTGCTCGAGCGAGGCGGTGAAAAACGAATCGGGCGCGGAGGCGGTTTTGGCGAAGGTCATCTTGCGAATATCTCCACCGCCGCAGCCTTTTGGCGGGCTACGGGCGGGTCTGGTGTGGCGATCGGAAGCGGCGTGCGCGATCTACCACATTGCCCGCAACAGGCCAAGGGTTTGCGGGTCGGGCCTGTGATTTATGCAAGATATGGTGGGATTGGAAATTTGGACGACCGGCCGGCATCCGGTCGTCCAATGCTCCCGAAAGGTCCGGGAAGGCCCGCTTTGGGCTCGAAACGCCGCGCGGTGCGACCGGCTTGACCGTCCGGCCGGCCTCTAAAGCCCGGTATACCCCGCCTTCACGGGGTCCACGCTGCCGTCGAGCTGCCGCAGATAGGTCAGGCCGCAAACCGTCAACCTGTGGGTGTCCTTCTCGCCGGCTTCCATCAACGTGTTGAGGTAGTTCGTCACCTTTTCCCGCGCCTCCGCGCTCGCCGCAGACGTGCGGTTGGCGAGCAGGTCATAGGTATGCATGATCCGGTCGATGGCAGCTTCCATGGCACCCTCTGGTTCTTGCCGCGTTTGGGAGTTGAGATCAGGCAACCGCTTTGGCCTCGGACTGCGCCTCGAACCTCACGATGGCCTTGTTGGCCAACCTGATCTTGTTGAATTCGCCGAGCTGGAGCAGCTTGATGACGATCTCGAGCAGGCGTTGGTCGGTGACGAGGGTGTCCCGGATCGCGCCGGAGCGGCGAAGATAGTTCGCGGCGATCGCGTAGGCCTCGCTCACGAGTTCCACGTTCATCACCCCAACGCCACGCTCGACCAGCATCGTCAGCCTCCGATCCGGAGGAGATAAGCATCGAACCGGGAACTCGTTCCCTGGTGTCGGGGAATTTTTTCGCAACCGCGAAATAAAAACGCACCGGTCCGGACACGGCCGGGCCGGCGCGCTTGGGGAAGCTCAGGCACGTTCGGGAGGCTTGCCGGTCTTGTTGTGGGCCGGCTTGGCCAAATCCCGTCGAAAGAGCTCAGAGACGATACAGGATCTGGTCGGTCCAGAACCGCTCGAGGCGGTGCAGCGACTTGTTCAGGGTCGAGAACTCCTCGCCCGAGATGCCGCCGACCTGCTCGACCGTCTTGACGTGCTTCTGGTAGAGCGAGTCGACGATGCGGCGGACTTCCTGGCCCTGCGGCGTCAGGCGGATGCGCACCGAGCGGCGATCAACGCGCGAGCGCTGATGGTCAAGGAAGCCGAGCTCGACGAGCTTCTTCAGATTGTAGGAGACGTTGGAGCCGAGGTAATAACCGCGCGTGCGCAGTTCGCCCGCGGTCAGCTCCTTGTCGCCGATGTTGTAGAGCAGCAGCGCCTGAACCGAGTTGATGTCCGCACGACCGCGGCGATCGAACTCGTCCTTGATGACGTCGAGCAGCCGGCGATGCAGCCGCTCCACCAGAGTCAAAGCTTCCAGATAGAGCGTCTGCACCGAACCCTGCTGGCCGGAGACGCGCTCTGCGGTATCTGCCGCAGTTGCGACGGCTTTCATCATGACACTTCCCCTGTTGTCGTTTTTATCGACACTCATTCGACGAAACTTGTGTCCCGTCTGATAGGTGCAACTTAAGGGGCTCGTTTGAAGATCGGCTTAAATAAGAGAATAAAGAGATCATGAATTTAAGACAGTGAATTGCGGATTAAGCCTGTGCCACAAGCACTTTTCGCAATAGTCTGTTGACTCTCGCAAGGTCCTGTTCACCCTCCGTCCGCCCCGATTGTCGCATTCCAGAACAGCCCCGCCCCGTTTCGAAACGGCCGCGTAAGAGCTGTGGCGGAACATGCTGGTTAGCGAAAACTTACGTCGAATTTTACGCAACCAACCGTCAACCAAGCGCGACATTCTCGTGTCCCGGACCAGCACAGCGAAGCGGCGCGCAGAGCCGGGGCACGAGAGTTTGCTATGGCGGCCGTTCGCGTGCGGCCATCCAGGCCAGTGCGAGATAGGCAGCCAGCATGAAGGCTTCGACCCCGACCACGACCAGGCTGCCGCCGTAGATGCCCGGGAACATCAGCTCGATCACCGCCATCGACACCACGGTCGTGAGCCACACCACCGCGCCCCAGGGTGTGGCGAGCCAGAGGCCAACCGCTGCAACGAGTTCGATCACAGCGAAGTAGATGGTCGAGGCCTGCCACGCCATCGACTGGTTCTCGAAGGCCTCGTCCTCGCCGCCGACGAAGCCCGTCACCTGCGCCCAATGATAGAGGCCCTTGAGGATCGAGAGCAGCGCCATCACCCGCAGGAACAGCACGAGCCGGCGCGTCCAGACATTATCGTCGGATTCAGCCCGCTCCGACGAGATCGCCGCCACCGACATTGCGCTGTCTCTGGCATTGTCTCGAACGGCGTCCCTGGCACTGTCGCGGGCCGCATCGCGGGTGGAGATCTCGGACATGCCCCCTTCTGGCTGCTTTGCCCCGCAAAATCAATCGGCTGCCATCTTTTGCGGCACGTCAAGCCGCGGTGACGGGAACCATGCGAGCTGGTATAAGAATAATTCCAGCCGGAGGAAGAGTGATGGCGATCAAATACGGACGTCCGATCGAATTGCGCGAGGTCTCGCGCCGGGATGGCACTGGGGCCTCCCCTGCCCTCGATCTGACCGTCCGCCCGCGCCGCAACCGCAAGGCCGAATGGGCCCGGCGCATGGTGCGCGAGAACGTGCTCACGACCGACGATCTGATCTGGCCGCTGTTCCTGATCGACGGCAACAACAAGCGCGAGCAGATCGCCTCGATGCCGGGCGTCGAGCGTCTCAGCGTCGACCAGGCCGTGCGCGACGCCGAGCGCGCGATGAAGCTCACCATCCCCTGCCTCGCGCTGTTTCCCTATACCGAGCCGTCTCTGCGCGACGAGGAGGGCTCGGAAGCCACCAACCCGAACAATCTGGTCTGCCAGGCGGTCCGCGCGATCAAGAAGGAGTTTCCGGAGATCGGCATTCTCTGCGACGTCGCGCTCGATCCCTTCACCAGCCACGGCCATGACGGCCTGATCTCCGACGGCAAGATCCTGAACGACGAGACGGTCGCCGTGCTGGTGCGTCAGGCCCTGGTGCAGGCCGAAGCCGGCTGCGACATCATCGCGCCCTCCGACATGATGGACGGCCGCGTCGCCGCGATCCGCGAGGGCCTGGATCGCACCGGTCTGCTTGACGTGCAGATCATGGCCTATGCCGCAAAGTACGCCTCCGCCTTCTACGGCCCGTTCCGCGATGCCATCGGCTCGGCCAAGACGCTCACCGGCGACAAGCGCACCTACCAGATGGACAGCGCCAACACCGACGAGGCGTTGCGCGAGGTCGAGCTCGACATCGCCGAGGGCGCCGACATGGTGATGGTCAAGCCCGGCATGCCCTATCTCGACGTCGTCCGCCGCGTGAAGGACACGTTCGCGATGCCGACCTTCGCCTACCAAGTGTCCGGCGAATACGCGATGATCGCGGCCGCCGCCAACAACGGCTGGCTCGACGGCGACCGCGCCATGATGGAGAGCCTGCTCGCCTTCAAGCGCGCCGGCGCCGACGGCGTGCTGAGTTATTTCGCACCGAAGGCGGCGGAGAAGCTGCGGGCACAGGGGTAAGCCCCAATGTCGTCCCGGCGAAGGCCGGGCGCCCCTGTCTCTTATCGTCGTCCTGGCGAAAGCCAAGACCCATACCGCGTGATCTATCAAGAGCACGCGGTATCGACACCGGCGAACGTACCAACCTCCAGCCTTCGCCAAACTTCTCCCTGGGGTAATGGGTCCTGGCTTTCGCCAGGACGACACTGAGGGGTGTGGCGCCAGCTCCCGCTCTCCCGGCTACCGCCGCCCCCGAATCGCCGGAATATTTCGGCTTGTTAATGTCGGCACCCTTGGCGCGCGGACGACCTGTTCCCATGTCCTTCCACGGGAGTCCTGCCACGGGAGTTTCCCTCGGGAGAACGGTCATGTCGTATTCGGACTCGGGCAATGCCTGGCGCAATGACGGCGGGGCGCAGCCGCATGCCTATGATCCCTATCTGCACCCAGAACTGTTCCGCGGCGTTGCGACGCGGCGGGTGTTCGCCTTCCTGATCGACATGGTCGTGATCTCGGTGCCGGTGATCCTCGGCTACCTCTGCATCGCGGTGTTCGGCGTGGTTACGCTCGGCATCGGCTGGGCGCTGTTCTGGCTAGCCTGGCCGGCCTCCGTGATCTGGGCCATCGTCTATTACGGCGCCTGCATCGGCGGTCCGTCGTCCGCGACCATCGGCATGCGCGTGATGGATCTGGAGCTCCGCACCTGGTACGGCGCGCCCGGCTATTTCGTGCTCGGCGCCACCCACGCCGTGCTGTTCTGGGTGACCGTTTCGTTCCTGTCGCCCTTCGTGGTGCTGGTCGGGCTGTTCAACGGCCGCAGGCGCTTGCTGCAGGATTTCGTGCTGGGAACGGTCGTGATCAACA
Organism: Bradyrhizobium sp. WSM1253; assembly: GCF_000244935.1. Lineage (NCBI taxonomy): Bacteria > Pseudomonadati > Pseudomonadota > Alphaproteobacteria > Hyphomicrobiales > Nitrobacteraceae > Bradyrhizobium > Bradyrhizobium sp. WSM1253. The sequence goes on along the minus strand of NZ_JH600073.1, from coordinate 8,069,263 downwards.
ATTCCGTTCGTGCGCCGGTGCCTCAGGGCGCCAGAACCTACTGATCAAAGGACCTACTGATCAACCAACCCGGATCAAGAACCTATCAACCTGGACCCGCTATGCTGACCGATCTGACCTGCCGAGTAGACCGATTGACCGGGGGCTTTTGTAGCGCGATGCTGATGCACATTTTGGAGGCCCACGACGTCCCTTGACCCAGCACTCGCGCGACACCCCACAATTTTACCTCACGGCGCCGTCCCCCTGCCCCTATCTGCCGGGCCGACACGAGCGCAAGGTGTTTACGCACCTCGTAGGTGAGCGCGCCGGTGACCTCAACGACCTCCTGACCCATGGCGGCTTCCGTCGTAGCCAATCCATCGCCTACCGTCCGGCCTGCGACCAGTGTCGCGCCTGCGTCTCGGTCCGGGTGATCGCCAACGAGTTCCGCCCCTCCCGCAACTTCCGCAAGGTGATCGCGCGCAACGCCGACATCATCGGTGAGCAGCGCAGCGCGGTGCCGACCTCCGAGCAATATTCGGTGTTCCGCGCCTATCTCGATTCCCGTCACCGCCACGGCGGCATGGCCGACATGACCGTGCTCGACTATGCCATGATGGTCGAGGACAGCCATGTCGAGACCCGCATCATCGAGTACCGCAAGCGTGGTCCCGACAGCGGCATCACCGGCCGCGGCGAGGAGCTGATCGCGGTCGCGCTGACCGACGTGCTCAGCGACGGCCTGTCGATGGTCTATTCGTTCTTCGAGCCGGGCGAAGTCAGCCGCTCGATGGGCACCTTCATGATCCTCGACCACATCGCCCGCGCCCGCCGGCAAGGACTGCCTTACGTCTATCTCGGCTACTGGATCGAAGGCTCGAAGAAGATGGACTACAAGGCCCGCTTCCTGCCGCAGCAGCGCCTCGCGCCGTCAGGCTGGCTGCGCATCGACGCGCAAGGCGACGCGGCATCCGAGCCGCAGGATTAGCTCTCCGTCGTGCCGCGAAATCGGGGCATCCAGTACGCCGCGGCTTCTCGGGTCAATCACAACCGTCTCTGGAATACTGGGTCGTCCGGTCGAGCCGGACGACGACAGCCGCGATGTGTTCACCCGAACAGCGTATCCGCCAGCAGCTTCAAGTTCAAAACCACGATGATGCCGGCAACGATCCACGCGATCGCCGCGACCCACGCCGGGATGACGAACTTGCCCATCTTGCGGCGGTCGGAGACGAAGCGGACCAGCGGGATGACGGCGAACGGCAATTGCATCGACAGCACGACCTGGCTGAACACCAGCAGATCAGCCGTGCCGCGCTCGCCGTAGATCGCGGTGACGACAATCACGGGAACGATCGCGATGCCGCGCGTCAGCAACCGGCGCGCCCAGCTCGGCAGGCGCAGGTCGAGAAAGCCTTCCATCACGATCTGTCCGGCGAGCGTCGCCGTCACCGTTGAATTCAGGCCCGAGGCGAGCAGCGCCACCGCGAACAGCGTCGAGGCGATGCCGAGGCCAAGCAGCGGAGACAGCAGCTCGAAGGCCTGGCCGATCTCGGCGACGTCGGAATGGCCGCTCTTGTGGAAAGTTGCGGCAGCCACGACGAGGATCGCGGCATTGATGAACAGCGCAAGCATCAGGGCGACGGTCGAGTCCGTGGTCGCCCATTTGATCGCCTCGCGCCGGCCGGTATCGTTGCGCTCATAGGCGCGCGTCTGCACGATCGAGGAGTGCAGATAGAGATTATGCGGCATCACGGTGGCGCCGATGATGCCGATCGCGATGTAGAGCATCTCGGGGTTGGTGAAGATCTCGGTCTTCGGCACAAATCCCTTCAGCATCTCGGCCACCGGCGGTGCTGCCGCGGCAAGCTGGACCGTGAAGCAGACTGCGATCACGACAAGCAATGCGATGACGAAGGCTTCGAGGAAGCGGAAGCCACGGTTCATCAGGATGAGCAGCAAAAAAGCATCCAGCGCAGCGATCAGCGCGCCGCCGATCAGGGGAATGCCGAACAGGAGTTTTAGCGCAATTGCCGTGCCGATCACCTCGGCGAGATCGCAGGCGATGATCGCCGCCTCGCAGGCGATCCAGAGCAGGAAATTCACGGCCGGCGAATAGGTCGCACGGCAGGCCTGCGCGAGATCTCGGTCGGTGACGATGCCGAGCCGCGCTGCCAGCGACTGGAGCAGGATCGCCATCAAATTCGAGAGCAGAATGACCGAGAGCAGCGTGTAACCGAACTTGGACCCGCCTGCGAGGTCGGTCGCCCAATTTCCGGGGTCCATGTAGCCGACCGAGACCAGATAGCCCGGGCCGACAAAGGCGAGCAGGCGCCGCCACCACACCCCCGCGATGGGGAGGGCGACCGAGGCATTCACCTCCGCTAGGCTCTTGGTCGCAGGCGCATCATTGCGCCAGCCGGCGGCGTCTCGGGTCAGATCGGGAGAGCGAGCATCCATGGGGCGAGAATACCGAAGTCGAGCCTTATTGCAACTCATTTGCAACTGCATCTAGCCGCATCGGTCCCTCGGCGGCCGCTATGTGCCGCCCCTGTCGGGAAGCGGGTGGGTTTGGCGGCCTTCCGAGGCAGATACTCGGCGCCAACCCGACTTTGCAGGAAATGAGCCATGTCAAATCCGCTTCGCCTCCCCGAGACATTCAACCGCCTCGCCTGGTCGAACCTGGCGGCACAGTCGGCCGAACAGATCGCGCTGGCCGCGGCCCCCATCGTCGCGGTGCTGACGCTCGGCGTCGCCGAAGGCCAGACCGGCCTGCTCCAGACCGCGCTGACCCTGCCCTTCGTCCTCTTCGCCATCCCGGCCGGCCTGCTGGCCGACCGCATCTCCCGCCGTTCGCTGATGGCGGGCGCCGAGGCGCTGCGTGCCGCGGCCCTTGCAGCGATCGTGCTGCTGCTCGCGCTCGGCGCGCTCAACCTGCCGCTGCTTGCGCTACTCGGCTTTGCCGCCGTGTGCGGTACCGTCGTCTACAGCGTGGCCGCGCCGGCGCTGGTGCCCTCGCTGGTGAGTTCGGACCTGTTGCCGGCGGCCAATGCGCGGATCGAGCTCGCACGCACCATCGCCTTCGCCAGCGGGCCTGCGCTTGGTGGCGCGCTGGTGGGGTGGTGGGGCGCGAGCCCGGCCTTCGGCTTCGCGGCCGCGCTCTCGGCTATCGCCGTCGTGCTGCTCTCCGGCATCTACGAGCCCGCCCGCACGCCGGCGCCACGGCGGCATCCGCTCCAGGACATCCGCGAGGGCGCGGCCTTCGTGTTTCATCATCCGCTGCTGCGGCCGGTCTTCATCACCCAGTTCATCTTCAACACCGGATGGTTCCTGCAGATCGCGGTGTTCGTGCCCTACGCCGTACGTCACCTCGGCCTAAACGCGGTCGGCGTCGGCACCGTGCTGACGATGTACGGTGTCGGCATGGTGATCGGCGCGCTGTTCGCCACGCGCGTGATGAAGCGCGTCGCGTTCGGCACGGTGGTCGGCCTTGGCCCCGTCACCGGCTTCGTCGCCGCAATGGTGATGGCGCTGACGGTGCTGGTCCCCTCCCCCTGGCTTGCCGCCTTGAGCTTCTTCCTGCTCGGCGTCGGGCCGATCCTGTGGGTGATCTCGACCACAACGCTGCGCCAGTCGGTGACGCCGCCTCGCCTGCTCGGCCGCGTTTCCGCCATCAACATCATGAGCTACGGCGCCCGCCCGGTCGGCTCGGCGCTGGGTGCGATCGTCGGCGGCCTCTGGAGCGCGGAAGCGTGCCTCTATCTCGCCGCCGCCGTGTTCGGCGTGCAGGCGCTGGTGATCTGGCTCTCGCCCGCGGTGGCCCTGGACCGGCAGCCCGACATGGTGGGCGATGAGGCGGTGGCGCGGTGTTAGGCAGTTCCTCCGCCGTCGTCCTGGCGAAAGCCAGGATCCATTACCCCAGGGAGAAGTTTGGCAAAAATCGCCAACTATGAGTCTTCGCAAAACTGCAGGCGGTGGTTATGGGTCCTGGCTTTCGCCAGGACGACATTGGGGGGCACCGCGGAATTTAATTCGCCAGATACCGCTCGTAGCTCCCCGTCACCGGCTCGCTCGCATCCACCTCGGGATCGAGCGTGTAGAGATCCTGCGCGCGGCCGATGCCGCGCAACGCGTAGCGGCCGGTGGAGACGAGATAGCGGCGGCCGGCGGCATCGAGGCCCTTGTAGAACTCCGCCGAGGCCAGCAGCTCGCGATCGACCGAACGGCTCATCGAGGCGATGCGACTGACCTCGTTCACGGTCGGACCGACCACGGTGAAGTCGAGCCGGTCCTCGCTGCCGATATTGCCGTAGAAGACCTCGCCGACATGCAGGCCGATATAGGCGGACGTGGTGGGACGGCCCTCGGCGCCCCGCCGCAGATTGAGCGCTGCAACGTTCTTGCGGAATAGATGCTCGGCGCGCAGCGCCGCGCGCCGAGCATGCGCCATGTCTTCGCCGGTGAACATCGCGAGCACGCCGTCGCCGATCAGCTTCAGCACGTCGCCGCCGGCGTCGTGGATCGCGTCGATCACGGCCTGCGCATAGTCGTTCAGGAACGGGATGATCTCGTCGGGGCCGATGCTCTCGCTGATTCCGGTCGAGCCGCGCAGATCCGAATACCACAGCACGGCGTTGATGCGCTCCGTGACGCCGCGCGAGATACGTCCGCTCAAGACCTGCTCTGACGCATCGCGTCCGAGATAGACGCGGCCGAGCGTGCGCGCGATGTCGACCTGCTGCGCCGACTTGATCGCGAGCCCCAGCACCGGCACGAGATCGCGCAGCGCGGCGAGCTCGCCTTCGGCGAAGCCGCTGTCGCGTCGCGTTGTCCAGGAGGAGTAGAGGCAATCCATCTGCCCGAGCGCTCCGGTCTCCCCGAAGCGATGCACAAAGGCCAGGAAATGGCGGTGACCCGTTTCAGCGAGCTCGCCGATCTGCGAGAAATCGAGCGAGGGCGCGTCGGCGAGATCGATCACCATCTCGTCGTGACCATGCTCGAGCAAATGATAGAACACCGACCGGCGCCAATTGTTGGCCGCGTCGCCCTCGGCCGTCGAGCCGTATTCGACCACGTCGCTCTCGTTGGTCGGCGTATCGCTCCAGCGGAAGGCGCGTCCCTCGTAGATCGGGTGCAGCGTATCGATGACGACAAGCCCACGCGAGAGTTCCAGCCCCTCGGCGCGGCAGCGCTCGCAGAAGCCCCGCAGCAGTTCGGGTTCGGGCAGGCCGGTGAGCCCCTGGCCGGCCAACCAGTTCATCAGCGCAAGGCGCGAGGTCAATTGCATGCGCCATTATGCCGTGCATTCGTGACGAGCGAAAGGCGGCGCGCGGAGCTTGCGCCGCCAAAGCTCCGCTCACGGGCAAGGCTCCCACCGGCGGCAGGTCGCATATGTCGCGGACGCTGTTGACGTCCCCCCGCCTCGGGCGCAAATGCGAATGATGACACGGCCGATCAGAAATACGGGGATATGAGCCAGCGCCAGCTTCCGATCATCCTGGCGCTCGGTACCACGCAGACCCTGGCCTGGGCCTCGAGCTACTATCTGCCGGCGCTGCTTGCCGATCCCATGGCGCGCGATCTCGGCATCTCCTCCAACTGGGTCTTTGGCGCGTTCTCGGCCTCGCTGGTGATCTCTGCGCTGCTCGGGCCACGCATCGGGCGACAGATCGATCTGGTCGGCGGCCGGCAGGTCCTCTCGGTGTCGAACCTGACGATCGCTGCCGGTCTCGTTCTGCTCGGCCTCTCGCAATCGGTGGCGGTGATGGCGATGGCCTGGCTCGTGCTCGGCATCGGCATGGCGATGGGGCTTTACGACGCCGCCTTCGCCGCGCTCGGCCGCATCTACGGCACCGAGGCGCGCAGGCCGATCACCGGCATCACGCTGATGGCGGGCTTCGCATCGACCGTCGGCTGGCCGCTCACCGCCTGGGGCCTTGCCCATATCGGCTGGCGCGAGACCTGCTTCGCCTGGGCCGCCGCCAACATCCTGATCGGCCTGCCCCTGAATTTCTTTGTGCTGCCGACGATCAAGGGCGCCAAGCAAGCTAAGGCGGCGGCAGAGAAGCCGCATCTGCCGCTCGACCGCACCATGATCCTGCTCGCGTTCGTCTTCGCCGCAGTCTGGACTGTCACCGGCGCGATGGCCGCGCATTTCCCGCGCATCCTGGAGACCACCGGCGCGACGCCGGTCGAGGCGATCGCGGCCGGTGCGCTGATCGGCCCCGCGCAAGTCGCGGCGCGGGTTCTGGAAGCGGGCTTCCTCAGCCGCTTTCATCCGCTGTGGTCGACGCGGCTCGCCTGCCTCACCCACCCGATCGGCGCCGTGGTCGTGGCGATCTTCGGCGGCGCCGCGGCCAGTGCGTTTGCGCTGTTCCACGGCTCCGGCAACGGCATCCTGACCATCGCGCGCGGCACGCTGCCGCTGTCGATCTTCGGCCCCAAGGATTTCGGCTATCGCCTCGGCATCATCGGCGCGCCGGCACGGATGGCGCAGGCCGTGGCGCCGCTGGCCTTCGGCCTGCTCATCGACGTCATGGGGGCGAAGGTGCTGATCGTCTCCTCTGCGCTCAGCCTCTCGGCGTTGGCCGCGCTGTTCATGATCCGCGCACAACCGCGGCCGGATTGACCCGGCGGGAGCTTTCGCGCACAAGCGGAGCATGACCGAAGACACCCGCCCGCCCCGCACATTCAAAGGCCTCTTGCGCTGGGCGACCACGCCGCCACAGGCCTAGGGTGTCTATCTCCTCGCCATCATCCTGGTCTGGCTGGTCTCCTTCTACGCCGGCTCGCTGAAGCCGAAGAAGACGCTGGACGCGAGCCCGCCCGCCGTGACTGCACCGAAAGGTTAGCCGCGTCAGTCGTAAAACTCCGGCGACATCTTCTGGCTGTCGCGCTGGATCTTGTCGTGGTTGATCCAGAGCTGCGCCTTCTCCTTGCCGAGGGTGTCGGCGATCTTCTGCATCGAGGCCGCGCTCTGGTCCTTGTTGGCGTTCATGCTGGGCACACGGCGGTTGTCCCAGTTGTCTTTGAAGTGCACCGCATCGCCCGACAGCACCACGGCGCCGGTCTTCGGCAGCTTCACCAGCAGCGACTGGTGTCCCGGCGTATGGCCGGGCGTCGACAGGATGGTCACGCTGCCGTCGCCGAATACGTCCTTGTCGCCCGCAAGCAGCTCGACCGGATGCGACGGCTTGAATCGCGGCTCGTTGTTGGCACCGGGCCAGTCATACTCGGCCTTCTGCACGTAGAGCGTGGCTTGAGGGAATAGCTCGACATTGCCGGTGTGGTCGGGATGGGTGTGCGAGACGGCCATCATCTTGACGTCACCGGGCTTGAGGCCGAGCTGTTCGAGCTGGGCGGCAAGCGTCTTCGGCCGCCGCCAGGTCACCGCCTTGGGATCCGCGGGCGCAAGACCATTCGGCATCGCGGCGACTGCGTCGGCGATGCCGGTGTCCCACAGGAACCAGCCCTTGGCGTGCTTGACGAGATAGCAGCTGTCGACGAAGTCCATCGTCTTGCCTTCGTTGAGGCCGGGCGTCCACCGCGAGATGTCGCCGGCGGTGCCCTCCCCGCAATTGAGCACGTAGAGCTTTTCGACACCGGTCTTTTCCGATTGCGCCAGCGCCGCATGGCCGGACAGAGCGAGCGCGGCGACGGCGAGAGCGAGCATGATCCTTGGCGTCATTCGTTCCTCCCTTGCAGCCATTGTCGGCTGTGACCGAGGGTCAACCCCGGCCAGTTCGCAGAATTCCCGCAGACCGCTTCAATGCGGGCAGGTCTCGACCTCGACGGTGATATGGCTGAGGCCCTTCAGCCCGGCGAGCCGCTTCTTGTAGACCGCCGGCTGCTTCGGCTTGTCCGAGACCACCGACACCAGCACGGCGCAATGGCCGGGGCCGACCTGCCACAGATGCAAATCGGTGACGCGATCGTCGCCGACCTCCATGCGCGCCCGGATCACACGCTCGAGCTTCTCGTCGGCGCGCACGTCGAGCAGCACCGCGCCTGATGCCTTGATCAGGCCGAACGCCCAGCTTGCGATCACGACACTGCCGATCAGGCCGACCGCCGGATCGGCCCAGGCCCATCCCGAATACATGGCGACCACGAGCGCGGCGATCGCCAGCACCGAGGTCGCTGCGTCCGCCATGACGTGGACATAGGCCGCGCGGAGATTGTTGTCGTGGTGGTGATGATGATCATCATGATCATTGTGATCATCATGCGCATGACCGTGATGGTGGTGATCGTGGCTGCCGCGGAGCAGCCAGGCACTGGCGAGGTTAACGCACAGGCCGAGGGCAGCGACCGCGATGGCCTCGCCATAGACGATCGACACCGGCGTGAACAGCCGCAGCACGCTCTCATAGGCGATCTCGACCGCGATCAGGCCGAGGATGACCGCGCTGGCGAAGGCGGCGAGATCGCCGAATTTGCCGGTGCCAAAGCTGAAATGCGAGCTCCCCAGGTGCCGCCGCGCAAAGCGATACGCGAATGCGGCAATCCCCAGCGCCGCCGCATGCGTGCCCATGTGCCAGCCGTCGGCGAGCAGCGCCATCGAGCCGAACAGCGAGCCGGCGACGATCTCGCCGACCATCATGACCAGCGTCAGCACGACCACGAGCCAGGTGCGCCGCTCGTTCTCGTCGTGCTTGTCGCCCAGAAAGGCGTGGTCATGGGTCCATTGTTCGATGGAATGGGAATGCATCGCAAAGTCTCCGAAAGGTCCGGGCCGTTGACCCCTAATATAGACCTGCGAGTCTTCTGGGCAAAATCGCCGGAATGAGCCGATTGACAGGTCGGTGCCGTTTCGGTGTAATGAAGGCCATGGGGATTTGAGCGATCTCCCCACGAGGCGACATGCCCAAGTATCGCGTCCCGTTTCTTCTTACGAGGGCGCATCATGTCTTCCTACACGACGATATCATCTGAAAAAATGGCACGGCTGATCGGCACGGCGAATGCCCCTGTCCTGATCGACGTGCGCACCGACGAGGATTTTGCCGCCGACCGGCGGCTGATCCCCGGCTCGATCAAGCTCAGCCACGAAAATGTTCCCGACTGGGGCGCCAACTTCGCCGGCCGTTCCGCGATCGTCTCGTGCCTGCGCGGCGAAAAGCTCGCGCAGGGCACGGCGGCCTGGCTCAGGCAGCTCGGCGTGCAAGCCGAGACGCTGGAGGGCGGCTTCGAAGGCTGGAAGGCGGCAAAACTGCCGCTGGTCGACACCCGCAAGCTGCCGCCGCGCGACGCCAAGGGGCGAACCGTCTGGGTCACGCGGGCGCGGCCCAAGGTCGACCGCATTGCCTGCCCCTGGCTGATCCGCCGCTTCGTCGACCCTACGGCCGTGTTCCTGTTCGTGGCGCCTTCGGAAGTGGCGGCCGTCGGGCAACGCTTCAACGCAGCCCCCTTTGACATCGAGAACGTGTTTTGGAGCCACCGTGGCGAGCTCTGCACCTTCGACGTGATGATCGAGGAGTTCGGGATTGCCGCGCCGGCGCTGCTCCGGCTGGCAACGCTGGTGCGCGGCGCCGACACCGGGCGGCCCGACCTTGCGCCGGAGGCACCCGGCCTGCTCGCAGCTTCGCTCGGGCTGTCGCGGATGTATGATGACGACCTCGAACAGCTCGAAGCCGGCATGCTGCTCTACGACGCCTTCTATCGCTGGTGCCGTGACGCTACGTCTGAGACCCACAACTGGCCGACCAACAAGGCGAAGGCTTGATGGATACGCGTACGATCGAAGCAGGAGCTGATGCCGGTCACGGCGTCAGCTTCAGTGAAGCGTTTCGCGTCTGGCTCCGTGTCGCCTGCCTGAGTTTTGGCGGGCCCGCGGGCCAGATCGCGGTCATGCACCGCATCCTGGTCGAGGAGAAGAACTGGATCTCGGAAGCCCGTTTCCTCCACGCGCTCAATTACTGCATGCTGCTGCCGGGCCCGGAGGCGCAGCAGCTCGCGACCTATGTCGGCTGGCTGATGCATCGCACCGCCGGCGGGCTGATGGCTGGCGGTCTGTTCATTCTGCCCGGCATCATCGCCATCATGGGCCTGAGCTACGTCTACGCCGCCTACGGCAATGTCAGCTTCGTGGAGGCGCTGTTCTTCGGCTTGAAAGCCGCCGTGCTCGCCATCGTCGTCGAGGCCGTGGTGCGGGTCGGCAAGCGCGCATTGAAGAACCGCATCATGATCGCGCTCGCCGCGATCGCCTTCGTCGCGATTTTCTTCTTCGCGATCCCCTTCCCGGTCATCATCATCGCCGCCGGCATCATCGGATATATCGGCGCCAAACAGGGCCGCCCGGAATTCGCGCCGGCCGGTCACGGCTCTGCCGGCAGCAGCGCCGTGATCGACAGCATGCTCGGCGACGCTGTGCCCGAACATGTACGCCCCAACACCGCGCGCGCGATTCGCGTCGGCGCGCTCTGGCTTGCGCTCTGGCTGGTGCCGGTGATCGCGCTGTTGCTCGCTGTTGGACAAGACAATGTCTTCAGTCACATCGCGCTGTTCTTCTCGAAGATGGCGCTGGTCACCTTCGGCGGCGCCTACGCAGTGCTGGCCTATGTCGCCCAGCAGGCGGTCGAGCATTATCACTGGCTCAAGCCGCACGAGATGCTCGACGGTCTCGGCATGGCCGAGACCACGCCGGGCCCGCTGATCATGGTGCTTCAGTTCGTGGGCTTCATGGCCGCCTACCGCGACGCCAGCGGCCTGTCGCCGATGCTCGCGGCCACGCTCGGCGGATTGCTCGCGACCTGGGTCACCTTCACGCCCTGCTTCCTCTGGATTTTCGTAGGCGCCCCTTACGTCGAACGGCTGCGCGGCAACAAGGGCCTCGGCGGTGCGCTCAGTGCCATCACCGCTGCCGTCGTCGGCGTGATCCTCAACCTCTCGATCTGGTTCGCGCTGCACACGCTGTTCCGCGACACCGTGCCGGTGCACACCTTCCCGTTTGCCTTCGACATGCCGGTCCTGACCAGCGTCGATATCCCTGCGCTCGTGCTGTCGATCGCGGCCGCAACCGCGATCTTCCGATTCAAGCTGGGGATGTTGACGGTGCTGGCCGGCAGCTGCGCGGCTGGTGTGGCGCTGCGGCTGGCGGGGGTGATTTAGGACGCGGAGTCATTGGTACGTCGCGTCCGGTTTGCCAATGGAAGGCGTCACTAAGCCGTCAGAGTTGCATGGCGGCTGCTATCGACCACAAGCCGGCATCGCTGCCGCTAACTCCGTGGCCCCGGCTGCGGTGGCGACGGTTTCGTTTCCGGCTGCTGCGATGACGTAGCGGGGGGTTGCTGCTGCTGAGCATTGACCGGCTGCTGATCGCCGCCACCATGCGGGACACACGTCCCAACGTTGCTCAGCAGTCGTTTGGCTTCGACATCGCGAGCTTTCTTGTAGTCCCTGCGCCGGTCGATCCTTGCCGCAGCCATGCGATCCCACGCCTCGAAGGCATCAGCGTAGTGCTGTCGCATTTGCTCTTCTGCGGCGAGACAATCACTGAACTTGTCGAACACAAGATCGGTGTTGACGGGCGAGACGCCGCTTACCAAAACCACCAGCATCCATTTCATAGCTTCTGCCTGCGTTCGCCCCGCTCACGGGAACGACGAGGCCTTGGCAAAGTTCCCAGCGGCTTTGCAAGCCCGCCGGCTGATCCATCGAGGTGGGCAGATGGATCTAGCTACAAACTTCAACACTTTCGTTGACCGAGCCGAACGACTTCCGCTCTGCCCTCAAAAGCTAGCGTCTCTCGGCACGCGCCTCGGGCGAAAGCCGTCACCCTCGCCTCCGCATGCCCGTCGGGCAAAACAGCCGACCACTTCCGCCACACTTCCTGTCAAGCCCACCTCGCAAAATATTCCGCTTTACCGAAATTCGGATTTGACGTACAAGCGACACACCCTGGCCCGAGACGAGGGGCGGATCGCGATCGTCACGAACCGCGGGTTGGGTAGCGATGGACGCGACGGCGTCGAGTACGATCGGCATTGCAGGGCGGCTTCGGCTGTGAGCAATGGCTTTCGTGCCTACGACACGACGCCGAAAGCGTTTTCGCATGGCCTCGGGTGTGAGCACACGCCAGCACTCGAAGTTCCAGCGAAGACGTGCGCGGACGAACAAGTCGTGTGGTCCTGACGCCCGGGGTCTGTGCGTCAAGTCCTGCGGTGATGTGGCGGCCCGACCGGGCGCGCGCATCAGTCATCTGCATGGCGACGGGGGCAATAGTGCATCGCTCCCCGGGGAGAGCACGAAGGACACGTTAAAACCATCGCGCAGGGAAGGCCGGGCGATCCGGCGAACCTGTGATCCACCCCGTGTGCATTTCTATCGCCCACGGATCTGCGGGTGCCAGCCGGCGCCCGGTCTTCCCTGCGCCCTTGTCTCAACGAGGGCAATGCGCCGACGCAAAACTCGGGCGGAACGCGCCGCGAGAGGGCGAACGCTCGTCCGTTGTTTGAAACGTGTATCGGCGCGACGACTAGTCTAGCCCACTCTCCGTGTCATCGTCCGCGAAGGCGGGCGATCCAGTATTCAACGGCGGCATTGTGCGAACCCAGCGGCGCCTCGGAGTACTGGATGCCCGCCTTCGCGGAGCATGACACTGTCGTTTTCGCTCTACCGCATCATCATCCGCGCAATCGCTTCCCCGATCACCACCGTCGTGAAGTGGGTGTTGGCCCGGCAATCCGACGGCATGATCGAGGCGTCGGCGACGCGCAGGCCCGTAATACCCTTCACCGTACCATCAGGATTGACCACGCCGTCGGCGTCGTTGACACCAGTCATCCGGCAACTGCCGGCAGCGTGCTGGATATCGCCGGTCTCACGGCGCAGCAGCGTGTCGAGTTCGTGATCGGGCAAGGCCGCAGCCTGGGGCAAGCTCAAATCCGTGTCGGCGAGCCGGATCCAGTCCGCGATGCCTGATAGCGCCGGGTGGGTGGTGATCACGGCCAGCCGCTTCACCGCATCCTTCATGCGCAGCATGTCGCGGGGATCGGCCAGCATGTTTTCCTCGACGACAGGATCGATCGCAGGATCGGTCGAGGCCAGCTTGAGCGTTCCACGCGAATACGCGTTGAACAGCCCGGCGCCGATGGCCCCCGGCACGCCGATGCCGCGATGATTGAAAGCGATCATGATCATGTCGCGCTTGCCGCCGTCGGCGAGGCCCGACGAATAAGTCACGCAGCAATTGGTATGGCGGGTGTCCGGATCGGTCGGCCGCAGGTTTTCGTGGAGCTGGATCGTGGCGCGAAACAGCGGGTGGTCGAAGAAGTGCCGGCCGACCGGCAGGTCGCGCTCGACCGCGATCCCCATCGCCTTCAGCTCATGCGCGGGTCCAATGCCCGAGCGCAGCAGGATCGCCGGACTGTGGATGGCGCCGGCGCACAGCACGATCTGGCGCGCGCTGATCTCGCTGGTGCCCTGCCCCTCGATGTGAACGCGGAGGCCGGTCGCCCTTCCGTCGCTGATCAGGACCCGGTCGACCAGTGCATGCCCGCGAATCTCGAGATTGGCGCGGCCGCGCGCGGGCTCCAGATAACCCTCATTAGTCGTGATGCGGCGGCTGTCGCGGCTATTTATGGGATAGCAGGCGACGCCCTCGCCGTCCGGGCCGTTGACGTCGGCGCACCAGGGATGGCCGCTCGCCAGCGCCGCATCGCGCAAGCCGCGATCGATCGGTCCCCATTTGTCCGGCAGCGCGCGATAGACCGGCAGCGGTCCGCCGCGTCCGTGGCCGGCGGCGTCGCCGAATTCCAGATCATCCTCGATCACCGAGAACAACGGCATCACGTCCTTCGCCGACCAGCCGGTGCAGCCATTGGCGGCCCATTCGTCGAACGCAGCGGCGACGCCGCGGATGGCGATCTGGCCGTTCATCATCGACGAGCCGCCGAGCCCCTTGCCGCGCCAGTAGAAGCGCGGCTCCTGGCCGGCCACACGGCGCGTCAGAAGATCCGGCCATTGCCATTTCTCCTGGTACTCGCGCTTGTGGATGATCGGGATGGGATTTGGCGTCATCACTTCCCAGGGCGCCTCGTCGGCGCGCCAGTCCAGACCCGCCTCGAGCAGCAGGACGCGCCGCGCGGGATCTTCCGAGAGCCGCGCCGCAACGGCGGCGCCGGCGGAGCCGCCGCCGACAACAATGACATCGTACATCGGGCTACTTCTCAACGTTCCAGAACACCGGGATGGCTGACGGTATCAGACCGCGCAAACTGGCGCGAGAGGCGGCAGGCTGGGCGAATTGGCCCCACGGTATTGCGGGTGCCTGATCGTACATGACGGCCTGGATCTCGCCTGCGATCTTCTTGCGATCCTCCTCGGCGGGCGCCTTGGCAAAGGCCTCCATCAGCGGCGTGATGCGCGCGTCACACTGCCAGCCGGTGAAGTCGGCGCAGTTGAAGGCGACCATGACGTTGGTCAAGGGCGAGCCGAGATCGAAACCGCCGGCGTGGACGCCATAGACGCTCCAGCCCTCCTTCTTGGCGCGGCGTGCCAGCACGCTCGCCCAGTCCATCACTTGGAGATCGACGGTGAAACCGGCCTGCTTCAGCCGCTCGGCCAGCACCTGCGCCGAGACGCGCGGGGCTTCGAGATCGTTCGCCTCCATCACGATAACAGGCTCGCCGGCATATTTCGTCGCCTTCAGTGCCGCCCTCGCCGCCTCGATCGACGGGCTCACCGCGGCCTCGGTGCCGGCCTTGCTGTCATAGGTGGTGCCGCAGGTGAAGTATGTCGCGCAAGGGGCCGCGTATTTGGCGTCCAGGCCGAGTGCGTCCAGCACCTCGCGCTGATCGACCAGCTTCCACAGCACGCGCCTGATGGCGGGATCGTCGAACGGCTTCGATGCGGCGTTGAGGCGATAGGCGCCCGCGAACATGTTGCCGCCGGTGAAATTGACGAGTTTCACGCGAGAGTTCTTCTCAAGCGTCGGCAGCAGATCGAACGGCGCATACTGCATGAAATCGACTTCGCCGGCCTGCAGCGCGGAGGCTGCGGTCGCACCATCTGGAATGACGCGGATCTCGAGCGTGTCGATGTTGACGCGCTTGCCGCCGGCGAGGAAGTCGGCAGGCTCGGGACGCGGCACATAGTCGGCGAATTTCTTCAGGACCATGCGGTCGCCGGTGCGGTGATCGGCCTTGCTGTAGACGAACGGGCCAGAGCCGACGATCTCGGTGATGCGCTGGTCGCCGGGCGTTTTGGCAATGCGCTCGGGCATCATGAAGGCGACCGGACTGACGGGATTGCCGAGCGCGTCGATGACGAGACCAGATGGCTCCTTCAGCGTCAGCACGAAGGTTTTTGCGTCGGTGGGCTCGAGCGAGGTCGTGATCGCGAAGATGCGGCGGCCGAGCGCACTGCGGGTGCCCCAGCGGCGTAGCGAAGCGACGCAATCGGCGGCCGTGACCGGCTGGCCGTCATTCCATTTCAGGCCGTCGCGCAGCGTGAAACTGTAGGTCAGGCCATCGGCCGAGACATTCCAGTCCTGCACCATCTGCGGCTTGATCTCGCCTTTGGAATCCTTCGCAAACAGCGTGTCGAACACCATGTAGCCGAAAGTGCGCGTAATGTAGGCCGTGGAGAAATGCGGATCGAGCGTGACGATCTCCGCCTCGAGCACCGCGACGAGATTACCCGCCGCATGCGCCGGCGGCGCGGTCAGCGCCAACGCGAACAGCGCTGGAATGAAAGCCTTCAGTTTGGACATTGGTGCCTTTTGCCTTTTGACCAGCTGTTTGCTGTCGCCAGGAAAAGGCAATGTTCGTGCCCGTTCGAGGAAGGCACTCATGCGCTCACGGCTATCTGCCGCGCGTTTGCGCGCTACACCCTGGCTGTCATCGCCCGGCTTGACCGGGCGATCCAGTATTCCAGAGAAAGCTATGATTGAGCCGAGAGGTCGCGGCGTACTGGATGCCCCGCCTGCGCGGGGCATGACACTGTCGATATGGCGACGGCGAGCCCTACCCGATCACCCTGCCGAACTTGTTCGACTTCGGGAATCCCTTCGGCGCGAGGCGGCCAGCGTCACCGCGGTTGCCTTTCCACTCGGCGAGCTCCTTCATGGTCGCGGAGAATTCGCGGCCTGCGGAGTCTTTCCAGGTCAGGCCCGCCTTGGCGTCGAACACGGCGACGTCGGAAAGACCGCCGTCCTTGTATTTCTGCAGGCGCGCACCGCGGCCACGCGGCATCTCCTGCACCTGGTCGAGCGGGAAAAGCAGCATCTTGCGGTTCTCGCCGATGACGGCGACGGTATCGCCGAGCACCTCGGTAACCGTGCGCGCCTCGTTCGGCATGTCGACGTTGAGGACCTGCTTGCCCTTCTTGGTGGTGCCGACGCAGTCGTCCTCGTTGACGACAAAGCCCTGGCCCTCGTGGCTCGCGACCAGGAATTTGCGTCCGCCCTTGTTGACGAACAGCACGACGGGAGCGGCCTCCGGCTCCAGGTCGATGAACTGGCGGATCGGCTCGCCATGACCGCGACCGCCCGGCAGCTTTGCGACATCGAGCGAGTAGAATTTGCCGTTGGTGGCGAACAGCAGCAGCTTGGACGTGGTCTCGGCGAAGAAGGCAAAGCCGAGCTTGTCGTCCTGCTTGAAGGCAAGCCCCGAGAGATCCTCGACATGGCCCTTCAAGGTGCGGATCCAGCCCTTGTCCGAGACGACGACGGTCACCGGCTCGCGCTCGACCAAGGCCTCCTCGATGGCGGCGAGATCGTGCTCGGGCGCATCGGCAAAAGTGGTGCGGCGCTTGCCGAGCGGCGTCTTCGGCCCGAACATGTCGCGGACCTTGGCGACCTGCTCACTGACCTTCTTCCACTGCTCGGGCTCGGACGCCAGCAGTCCCTCGATCCCCTTCAGCTCCTTGCGCAGATCCTTGTCCTCGGTGCGGATCTCCATCTCCTCGAGCTTGCGCAGGCTGCGCAGCCGCATGTTGAGGATGGCTTCGGCCTGCACCTCGGTGAGCTTGAACGCCTTGATCAGCGCCGGCTTCGGCTCGTCCTCGTTGCGGATGATCCTGATCACCTCGTCGATGTTCAGATAGGCAATCAGCAAGCCGCCGAGAATCTCCAGCCGGCGCTCGATCTCGGCCTTGCGATGGTTGGTCCGGCGGATCAGCACGTCGCGCAGATGGTCGAGCCATTCGCGCAGGCACTCAGCGAGCCCCACCACCTTGGGGACGCGGCCCTTGATCAGCACGTTCAGGTTCAGCGGAATCTTGTTTTCGAGCTCGGTCAGCCGGAACAGCGATTCCATCATCAGCGCGGGATCGACGTTCTTCGACTTCGGCTCGATCACGATGCGAACGTCTTCGGCCGACTCGTCCCTGATGTCGCCGACCAGCGGCAGCTTCTTCTGGTCGAGCAGCTCGGCGATCTTCTCGATCAACCGCGACTTCTGCACCAGAAAGGGTATCTCGGTGACGACAACGACCCAGGTGCCACGCGCGCCCTCTTCCTGCTCCCATCGGGAGCGGACGCGGAACGAGCCGCGGCCGGTGGTGTAGGCTTCAGCGATCGCCTGCTTGGAATCGACGCAGATGCCGCCGGTCGGGAAATCCGGACCCTTGACCCATTTCAGCAGCGCTTTGGATTTCGCGTCCGGTTTCTCGATCAGATGCAGCGCGGCGTCGCAGAGCTCGGCGGCGTTGTGCGGCGGGATCGAGGTCGCCATGCCGACCGCGATACCCTGCGCACCGTTGGCGAGCAGGTTCGGGAAGCCGCCGGGCAGCACGATCGGCTCTTTCGACTGGCCATCGTAATTGGGACGGAATTCGACCCCGTCCTCATCGATGCCGTCGAGCAGAAGCCGCGCGACGTCGGTCATGCGCGCTTCGGTGTAGCGATAGGCGGCGGGATTATCGCCGTCGATATTGCCGAAATTGCCCTGGCCGTCGACGAGCGGGTAGCGCGAGGAGAAATCCTGAGCGAGACGCACCATGGCGTCGTAGATCGCCTGGTCGCCGTGCGGATGGAACGAGCCCATCACGTCGCCGACGATTTTGGCGGACTTCTTGAAAGCCGTGCCCGGATCGAGCCGGAGCAGGCGCATGCCATAGAGGATGCGCCTATGCACCGGCTTCAGGCCGTCGCGGGCATCGGGCAGTGCGCGGTGCATGATGGTGGAGAGCGCGTACGCAAGATAGCGCTCTTCCAGCGCCTCACGCAGCGGCACCTCGTGAATTTCGGCCGGTTCCTCCGGCGGAATCAATCGTTTTCCCATGCCGCCCGGTTAAACCGTGGAAGCGAATCGGGCAAGGATCGATTGGTTCCCTGTGGGCGGCCTACTGGCCGGCCCAGCCTGCGGTGAAGGTCTGGGTGGGTTGGGCGTTTTTGGCCTGCGTGGTGGCCGGGGCATTGGTCAGGCACCGCCGGGCCGTCTCGATCTCGGCCTCCGTCGCGCCCTTGGACCGCGCCCATGCCTCTGCGGCTGCAGCAGAATATTTGGCCACATAGAATCTGACGACGGTACAGGAGGCACGGCGAAAGACGCCCGGCTGCTCACCCGCGAGGGCGTCCGGCGCCAGCGCCATCAGCGCTGCCGATATCACAAGTCCCTTGATCAGCATCAGGATATCCCCGGTTGGAACCCCGGGGGCAAGTCAGGGAAACCCGATTTCGTTCCACGGCGGGCCGACATATTGCGACAATGCAGAGCCGCGTTTGACTCATGGCGCGGGAATCGCGGCCTTTGCCTGCTGCCGCGTCAACGCGCTGATGAAGCCTGCCCGCGCGTCGGAATGGCCTTGCCCGCGCGGCTCCAGCACGTGGCGCAACAGGAAAAGGCCGGTCAGTCGAAAGCCGTCCTGAAGATCCTCGTCGGTGAGGTCGCCCTGCACCTCGCCCTGGCGCAGGAACGGCGGCAGCCGCAATAGCCGGTCGCGCCACGGTTCGCCCGCCCCGCGCGACACCGCGCCGCCGGATTTGGGCGAGACGTAGATCAGGTCGGTGGTCTCTCCGGTTACGGCGCAGTTTTCCAGCGCCAGCCCGAAGCCGAGCTCGGTGAGCATTGCCAGTTCGAAATGGATCACGTGTACGGCGGCGCTGCCGATGTCGTCGAAATCGTCCAGCGAATGTTCGAGCAGCGCCAGGAGGTTTTCGTGCGGATCGCGCTCCGGCAGCAACCGTGCGATCGAAGCGAGGTGGGTGATGCCGTAGACTCCGTGGGATGATCCCAGCAGCGTCGCCGCCCGCAGCTTGAGGCCCTCGATGGCATAGGTGCCGAGATGCTCGTCGAGCCGCGCCCGCCACACCACGCTGAGGCTGTTGCCGGGCTGCAGCAGCGGCCGCATCCGCGAGCCGGCGCCGCCGCGGACGAGACCGAGATGGCGGCCGTGCGCACGGGTCAGCAGCTCGACGATGGCGCTGCTCTCGCCATGCCGCCGCACCCCCAGCACGATGCCTTCGTCGGTCCATTCCATCGGTGAAGTCTAGCGGATTCCGGTCTTCAATCGTAGGGCGGATTGGCGGGAGGCCGGAAAGTGAAGCGCCGCCAATCCACCCGACGCGGCCTCACGCGTTGAACCAGCCCTGCGCGTCGCCGCGGAACGAGAAATACAATCCCATCGCCGTCAGCACGCAGGAGACGATCTCGATGGCGCTGTCGAGTTCCATGCCCTTCTCGCCGATGATCTGGCCGAGCGAGATCACCGACAGTACGAGTGCTGCCGCCAGCACCCAGCGCGGCCAGTTCTTGCGCCCGCGCGCGGCCAGCCGGACGAAATAAACCAGCAGCAGGATCATGCCGCCGGCAAGCAGCGACGACGTCATGATCATCTGTTCGGTCATCTCGGCAGTCGGCGTGCGGTCCTGCACCGCCACCGACAAGGCATCCAGCATCAACGATGCATAGAGCAACGCTTCGAAGCGCCGTACGTTGCTGGGTACGCTCATCGCCGACCGATCTTTTCTTGGTTATTCTTTGGGAAATTCCAGGCCCATCTCGCGGTAGCGATCGGGATCGTCGCTCCAGTTCTCGCGCACCTTGACGAACAGGAACAGGTGCACCGGCACGCCCAGGATCTCGCCGATCTCCTTGCGCGAGTCCGCGCCGATCGACTTGATGGTGGCGCCGCCCGCGCCGAGCACGATCTTGCGCTGGCTTTCGCGCTCGACGAAGATCGTCTGCTCGATGCGCACCGACTTGTCCTTGCGCTCATCCCACTTGTCGGTCTCGACGGTGGACTGGTAGGGCAATTCCTGGTGCAGCTTGCGAAAGATCTTCTCGCGGGTGATCTCGGCCGCAAGCTGCCGCATCGGCGCGTCCGACATCTGGTCTTCGGGATAGAGGAACGGCCCCGGCGGCACGATCTCGGCCAGTGTATGCCTGAGGTCGTCGACACCGTCGCCGGAGATCGCCGCGATCATAAACGTCTGTGCGAAGGCCATGCGCTCGTTGGCGGCCTGCGCCAGCGCCAGCAGCTTCTCGCGCTGGACCAGGTCGACCTTGTTGATGACCAAAATCTTCTCGTGCTTGACGCTGGCGACCTTGGTGAGGATCGCCTCGGCTTCCTCGTCGATGCCGGCCTTGGCATCCAGCAGCACGCACACGAGGTCGGCGTCATGCGCGCCGCTCCAGGCGGTCGAGACCATGGCGCGGTCGAGCCGGCGCTTGGGCAGGAAGATGCCGGGCGTATCGACCAGGATGATCTGCGAATTGTTCTCGATCACGATGCCGCGGATCAGCGCGCGCGTGGTCTGCACCTTGCGCGAGACGATCGTGACCTTGGCCCCGACCAGCGCATTGACCAGCGTGGATTTGCCGACGTTCGGCGCGCCGATCAGCGCGACGAAGCCGCAGCGCGTCGCGGTGGGTGCCTCGCCGCTTGCTTCAACCGTCATTGCCGCCGCCAACGCCTTCACGTTCGATCATCACTGAAGCTGCCACTTTCTCTGCCGCACGCTTGCTGCCGCCGATGCCTTCCGCCGGAGCGAGTCCCGGAAGATCGACCGCGACGCGGAATTGCGGATCATGATGCGGGCCGGTGCGCTCGACCTCGCGATAAACAGGCGTCGGCAATCCCTTGCCCTGCGCCCATTCCTGGAGAACGGTCTTGGGATCGCGCAACGGACGCCGCGGCTTGTGCATGCGCTCGGTCCAGTTGCGCTTGACGAAATCGGCCGCCGCCGCGTAGCCGCCGTCGAGGAAGACGGCGCCGATCACGGCCTCGCAGATGTCGCCGAGCACGCTCTTGCGCAGGCGCGCGTCGGCGCTGGAGCCGACCGAGCCGAGCTTGATGTCGTCCAGCAGACCGAGCGACTTGGCGACATCGGCGCAGCTCTCCTTGCGCACAAGTTCGGCAAGTCGCTTGGACATCTCGCCTTCGTCAGCGTTCGGGAAGGCGTGATAGAGCATGTCGGAGACGACGAGCCCGAGCACGTGGTCGCCGAGGAATTCCAGGCGCTGATAGCTGTCGCCGCGCTTGCGCCCGGACTTCAACGCGGAGACATGCGTGATGCCTTGCATCAAAAGGTTCGGATCGGCAAAGCTGTAGCCGATGCGTGCCTCGAGCCCCGCGTTCGCATCCGAGCCCCTGGCCTTGCTGCTCCGCACCCGCTTCTTCTTTGCGGGCGTCTTGTTTTCAGGCGTCTTGCCCTCAAGGCTCTTGGTCGCAGCTTCGCCGTCGGGGCCCGCTTGCGCCTCGGTCGGCAGGGTCGCGATGTCCTTGGCTTCGTCTTTCATCGGACGATTTTGAAGAAGCGATTCCAGCGCACCGCCCACGGCCAGCGCCAGAACATCCATGCATGCTCGCCTTCGGCGATCGAGAAGAAGATCATCTGGGCGCGCCCGATCAAATTCTCCTGCGGCACGTAGCCGACCTGGCCGAGAAAGCGGCTGTCGGTGGAGTTGTCGCGGTTGTCGCCCATCATGAAGAAGTGGCCGGTCGGCACGGTGTAGACGTTGGTGTTGTCGACGTAGCCGTTGTCGGCGCAGTCCAGCGTCTCGTAGGACACGCCGTTCGGCAGCGTTTCCTTCCAGCGCTTCACCCGGGAGACGCCGCTGCCTTCGGCGCCGCAGGGATCCTCGCCGACAAATTCGCTCATGCGCTGCCGCTCGACCGGCGTGTCGTTGATGTAGAGCAGCCCGTCCCGCATCTGGATGCGGTCGCCGGGCAGGCCGATCACGCGCTTGATGTAGTCGGTGGAATCGTCCTTCGGCAGGCGGAATACGACGATGTCGCCGCGGTTCGGGTCCGAGCCCCAGATCCGCCCCGAGAACAACGGCGGTGAGAACGGGATCGAATAGTGGCTGTAGCCGTAGGAATATTTCGAGACGAACAGATAGTCGCCGACCAGCAACGTGGCCTTCATCGAGCCGGATGGGATGTTGAACGGCTGAAACAGGAAGGTGCGGATCACCAGCGCGATCAGGAGAGCGTGGATCACGACCCGGATCGTTTCGCCGACGCCGCTCTCAGTTTTCGTTCCTGAAGTCACGCTCATTGCTCTCTCAATTCCGGCGGGCGGTCACAGCGCGCCCTCCTCCCGCGAACAGCCCATCGCTCGCGGCCCAAGGAGATTGTCCTGATTCTGATAATGAGGGCCAATTCCGGCGTAAAGCCGAATTCGCCCAGCCTGATTTGCGTCCGCGGACTTTTAGACGGTTGTCGGAGGCCACGCAATCAAGGATCGCATCAAAACTGCATAAGCATTTGATTTTGAATGCGAATTATAAAATGATCGGTGCCCAATCAGGGTTTGTCCAGCGGCACGGCGGAAATGATGACGAAGGCCTGTGCCAACGGCCAGTCATCGGTGATCGACAGGTCGATCTGCGCCGCGAACCCCTCCGGCGTCAGGGCCTGGAGCCGGGCCAGCGCCCCGCCCGTCAATTGCATGGTTGGCCGCCCTCCCGGCAGGTTGACCACCCCCATGTCACGCCACCAGACGCCGCGCCTGATGCCGGTGCCGAGCGCCTTGGAACAGGCCTCCTTGGCGGCGAAGCGTTTGGCGTAGGTTGCCACCACCATCTTCTCGTTCTTGGCGCGCCGTTCCGCCTTGGCCCGCTCGGCCGCGGTGAAGATGCGGTCGAGGAAGCGCTCGCCATGGCGGTCGATCACCTTGCCGACACGGGTGATGTCGATCAGGTCGGAGCCGATGCCGATGATCATGCCCGGCTCCGGCCGCGGTCCATCGCCGCGCGCATGCTGCGCACCGTCTCGGCGAGACCGACGAACAGGGCTTCGCCGATCATGTAGTAGCCGATGTTGAGCTCCATGATCTCAGGCAAGCCGGCGATCGTCTCCGCCGTCGCGTAGTCCAGCCCGTGTCCGGCGTGAACCTCCAGCCCCGCTTCGTTCGCCAGCTTCGCCCCTGCCACGATTCGCCGCCATTCGGCCTCGGCCTTGTCGGCGTGACCGTCGACGACGGCGTCGCACCAGGCGCCGGTGTGGATCTCGATCACGGGCGCGCGCAGCCGCGCCGCCATCTCGATCTGGGCGGGATCGGCCGCGATGAACAGCGACACCCGGATGCCGGCATCGTTCAGCCGCGCGATACAAGGCGCCAGCGCATTGTGCTGTCCGACGACGTCGAGCCCGCCTTCGGTCGTCACCTCCTGGCGCCGCTCCGGCACGAGGCACACCGCGTGCGGCCTGGTGGCGAGCGAAATGCGCATCATGTCGTCGGTGGCCGCCATCTCGAAATTGAGCGGCTTGGAGATCTCGGCTTTCAGCCGCGCCATGTCCTCGTCGCGGATGTGCCGGCGATCCTCGCGCAAATGAGCGGTGATGCCGTCGGCGCCGGCCTCGATCGCCAGCAGCGCCGCGCGCACCGGATCGGGATTGCGGCCGCCGCGCGCGTTACGCAGGGTCGCGACATGATCGACATTGACGCCGAGGCGGAGCGGAGGTGCAGGCATTTCAGGACTCACGGAATCATAGGGACAGACCAGGACGGAAGGCGTCTATCCATTAACACGTTCGGCGCGGGCGACGACCGCCTTCGCGCGCAGCTGGGCCAGGATCGCGCTCAAATGCTTGAGATCGTAGACTTCGAGATCGATCGTCGTCTCCGTGAAGTCCGGTGAGCGGCGCTGCATGCTGATGTTGTCGATGTTGCCGTCGTGCTCGGCGATCACGGTCGCGATCTGCGCCAGCGCGCCGGGCTCGTTGACGTTCTCGACCTTGATACGGGCCGGAAAGCGCTGCGGCGCGGAGTCCTCGATGTCCCAGCGCACGTCGAGCCAACGCTCCGGCTCTTCCTCGAAATCCTTCAGGGCCGGCGCCTGGATCGGGTAGATGGTGATGCCCTCGCCCGGCGTGACGATGCCGACGATGCGATCACCGGGCACCGCGCCGCCGTTCGGCGCGAACTTCACCGGCAGGTCGGAATTGATGCCGCGGATCGGGATCGCGACCGGGCTGCGCGGCGGTTCGGACGACTTCTCCTTGAGCTTGCCGGGAAGCCCCTTCTTGACGCCGTAGCGCGCGATGCGCTCCTCCTTGTAGTCGGGATACATCGCACGCGCGACGTGGGAGGCCTTGATCTCGCCGCGTCCCACAGCCGCCATGACGTCCTCGATCGAGGTTCGTGCCAGTCGCGGCAGCGCGCCCTTGAGCTTGTCGTCGGCGTATTCGATCTTGGCGCGCTCGAACAGGCGCTCGACGATGCGCCGGCCGAGACCGACATATTGATCGCGCACCGCAGTCCTGGTGGCGCGGCGGATCGCAGCGCGTGCCTTGCCGGTGACCGCGAGCGTTTCCCAGGCCGACGGCGGCGCCGCTTGCGCTTCCGAGGTCAGCACCTCGACCTCGTCGCCGTTCTGGAGCTCCGAGGACAGCGGCGCAAACTGGCCGTTGATCTTGCAGCCCACTGCGCTGTTGCCGACGTCGGTGTGTACGGCATAAGCGAAGTCGATCACGTTGGCATGGCGCGGCAGCGCGATCAGCTTGCCCTTCGGGGTGAAGCAGAACACCTGGTCGTGGAACAGCTCGAGCTTGGTGTGCTCGAGGAATTCCTCGGGGTTGGCGCTCTCCGAGAGAATGCCGATGGTGTGGCGCAACCAGGCGAACGCATTGGACTCGCGCTTGAGGAATTCGGTCGGCGAGCCCACGCCTTCCTTGTAGAACACGTGCGCGGCGATGCCGCGCTCGGCGATTTGGTCCATCGCCTCGGTGCGGATCTGCAACTCGACGCGCTGGTTGCCGGGGCCGATCACGGTGGTGTGGATCGAGCGGTAGTCGTTCTGCTTCGGCGTCGAGATGTAGTCCTTGAACCGGCCGGGCACGACCGGCCAGTTGGTGTGGACGATGCCGAGCGCGCGGTAGCAGGCCTCGATGTCGTTGACGACGACGCGGAAACCGAAGATGTCGGACAATTGCTCGAAGCCGACCGACTTGCGCTCCATCTTGGTCCAGATCGAGAATGGCTTCTTCCGGCGGCCATAGACCCGCGCCCCCAGGCCCCGGTGGCGCAGATTGTTCGAGAGCTGGTCCTCGATTTCGCCGATCAGATTGCGGTTGCGCTCGGCCAGCGCATCGAGCCGCTGCATCACCACCGAATAGGCTTCCGGGTCGAGGGTCCGGAACGACAGGTCCTCCAGCTCCTCGCGCATCTCCTGCATGCCCATGCGTCCGGCCAGCGGCGCATAGATGTCGAGCGTCTCCTCGGCAATGCGCCGTCGCGATTCCGTCGGCACGAAGTCCAGCGTGCGCATGTTGTGCAGGCGATCGGCGAGCTTCACCAGGAGCACGCGGACATCGTCGGCAATGGCCAGCAACAATTTGCGCAGATTCTCGGCCTGCTTGGCCTCCCGCGATACCAGTTCCAGCCGCTTCAGCTTGGTCAGGCCCTCGACCAGCGCGCCGATCTCGGGCCCGAAGATCTGGTCGATCTCGGCCCGCGTCGCTTCGGTGTCCTCGATCGTGTCGTGGAGCAGCGCAGCCACGATGGTGGCGTCGTCGAGCTTCAGGTCGGTGAGAATCGCCGCCACTTCGAGCGGATGGGAGAAGTACGGGTCGCCCGAGGCGCGGGTCTGCGAGCCATGCGCCTTCATGGCGTAAACATAGGCGCGGTTCAGCAGATCTTCGTCGGTGTTGGGATTGTAGGACCTGACGCGCTCGACGAGGTCATATTGACGCATCATGCGTGCGCGAGGCTTCGCCGGGCGCGCCACCGGCGCAGTCGGGGCCACAGCAACCGATTCGGTTGCGGCCTGCATCTGCGTTGGTGTGCGGCGTCGATATACCATGCCGTCCTGCCTTCAAACGGACCACGACAGAGCCCGTTGTATACATCTTAGCTCCGATCGCGCGCGTGTCCGATCAATTCAGTGACAGGGGCAGGCGCTAACCGACGACGCTATGGTAACCACGAAAACGCAAACAAAAGCAAAGGCCCGAACAACGGTTCGGGCCTTTGATCAGATCACAAAGAAGTCGATGAGCGCGACGGGACGATTTACTCGTCCTCCTCGGGCTGCTCCTCGGGAGGCGCGAGGCCTTCGAGACCCTTCAGGAGCTCTTCTTCGGTCATGCGCTCAACCGCGACTTCGGTATCGTCTGCATCCACGCTTGCACCGGCGGAACCGATCAGCGGCACAGTGTCCGGCTCGGGCTCGTCGACCTCGACGAACTTCTGCAGCGAGTGCACCAGTTCCTCGCGGAGGTCCTCCGGCGAAATGGTGGTCTCTGCAATTTCGCGCAAAGACACAACAGGGTTCTTGTCGTTATCGCGGTCAACCGTTAGTTGTGAACCAGACGAAATCATGCGGGCACGGTGGGCGGCCAGCAGGACCAGGTCAAACCGGTTGTCGACCTTGTCGATACAATCTTCTACGGTGACGCGAGCCATCGACTGTCGCTCCGTTGTGGGTGGGACGAAATATGTGGATGAATGCCGGTAGTTATAGGTGCCGGGAGGGTTTCGCAAGGCCAATTTGTGATTTGGCCTCGCCAAACGGCTCTGCTACCCCCACATTGGGGCTGGGATGGGTGGTTTCCCGGGCTGCCGGCGACGGCGGCGCCGGGAGTGTGCGAGTTGGCCATAACTATACCTTGATTGCACCGACTTCTCCGGATTTGCGGTTTCGACGGGTTTCGGCGGGACTTTAGAAGTGCGCGGCTTGCTGTCGCCGCGCCAACAAAAAACGATCAATCACGAACTCTACGCGAGCAAACTGAATGTCACCTTCCTCTACCGACAAGATCGCGCTCTTCATCGATGGAGCCAATCTCTACGCGACGGCGAAAACTCTGGGCTTCGACATCGATTACAAGCGCCTGCTGAAGGAGTTTCAGAGCCGCGGGACGCTGCTTAGGGCGTTCTACTACACCGCGATCATCGAGGATCAGGAGTACTCCTCGATCCGGCCGCTGATCGACTGGCTCGACTACAACGGCTACACGGTCGTCACCAAGGCGACCAAGGAGTTCATCGACGCCTCCGGCCGCCGCAAGGTCAAGGGCAACATGGACATCGAGCTCGCCGTGAACGCCATGGAGCTCGCCGAGCACATCGACCAGATGGTGCTGTTCTCGGGCGACGGCGACTTCCGCTCCCTGGTCGAGGCCGTTCAGCGCCGCGGCGTGCGGGTCACCGTGATTTCCACGATCGCCAGCCAGCCGCCGATGATCGCCGACGAGCTGCGCCGCCAGGCGGACGTCTTCACCGACCTCGTCGAGCTGCAGTCCAAGCTCGGCCGCGACCCGTCCGAACGCCCCGCACCGCGTGACCGCGGCGACCGCGAGGCGCGCCACCACGCTCCGCAGTTCCTCCAGCGCGCAACCACGATGGCGCCGGCGAGGGGCGATGACGACTTCGAGGAGTGAGGCGGCCCGGTCAAGCCGCCAGCCTCTCAGCCTCGTCCCCGACCGTGACTGTCCGCTCTGTCCGCGCCTGGTCGCCTTTCGCGAGGCGAACCGCGCGCGCGAGCCATTGTGGCACAATGCACCGGTTGCGCCTTTCGGCGACATCAAGGCGCGCCTGCTGATCGTCGGCCTCGCGCCGGGGATGCAGGGCGCCAACCGCACCGGCCGTCCCTTCACCGGCGATTATGCCGGCGATCTGCTCTACGCCACGCTGCTCGAATACGGCTTCGCCAAGGGCCAATATCAGGCGCGTCCCGACGACGGCCTGAAGCTGGTCGACTGTCGGATCGCCAATGCGGTGCATTGCGTGCCGCCGCAGAACAAGCCGCTGCCGGTCGAGATCAACACCTGCCGGCAGTTCCTCGCGGCTAATCTCGCAACGATGCCGAACCTGCGCGCGATCGTCGCCCTCGGGCGTATTGCGCACGACACCGTGCTCAAGCCGCTGAACCTGAAGGGATCGCAAGCCCCCTTCGGCCACGGCGCCGTGCATCAGGCTGGCGCTTTCAGGCTCTACGACAGCTATCACTGCTCCCGCTACAATACGAACACCCGCGTGCTGACGCCGGACATGTTCCGCTCCGTGTTCGCGAAGGTGAAGAGCGACCTCGATTAATCCTTAGACGAGCCCTTGGCCGGGTTGGCCTTCAGCCAGTCCAGGACATCGCCGGCGTTCCGGTCGGGCGGAAACACCGGATAGAACACATGCGTGATCCTGGCGTCGTCGACGATCAGCGCAAGGCGCTTGATCAGCGTCAGGCCCGCGACCTCCATGGTCGGCAAATTCAGGGCGCGCGTAAGCGCCAGCTTGTCGTCCGAGAGCACCGGGAACGGCAGATGCAGCCGCGAGGCCATCTCGGTCTGGTACGCGTTGCTTTGCGTCGAGAGACCGTACACCTGCGCGGCACCGGCGGCCTTCAGCTCGGCGAACAGATCGCGAAACGCGCAGGTCTGCGGCGTGCAGCCGCGCGCGCCCGGGATCATGTCCCAATCGTCGACCAGCGCGATCTTGCCGGGCTCGCCGGTGCGCGGATAGGCGAACACCACGGTCCGGCCACGCAGCGCCGACAGCGCGACTGACGTGTCGTCAGTGGCGAGCAGACTGACCGGCGGCAGCGTCATGCCTTGGAGGTGCGCGGCGCCGCCGTCATCCGCCGGGGCGGGAATCCGGGTCCAATCGACCTCGAGCAGGTTTCTCTGAGTCATCCCGCTATCCCCTCGCCCGCATCAGGCGGCCCTTCTCCCGGCTCCAGTCGCGCTTCTTCTCGGACTCGCGCTTGTCGTGCAGCTTCTTGCCCTTTGCAACCGCGAGCTGTAATTTGGCGCGACCCCGCTCGTTGAAGTAAAGCTTGAGCGGGATCAGCGTCATGCCTTCGCGGTCGACCGCGCCCATCAACTTGTTGATCTGCTTGCGATGCAGCAGCAGTTTTCGCGGCCGCTTGGGCTCGTGATTGAAGCGGTTGCCCTGGAGATATTCCGGAATGGTGGCGTTGATCAGCCAGATCTCGCCGTCCTTGGAATCGGCGTAGGATTCCGCGATCGTGCTCTTGCCGTTGCGGATCGACTTGACCTCGGTGCCGGTCAACGCAATGCCGACCTCGATCGTATCCTCGATCGCATAGTTGAAGCGGGCCTTGCGGTTTTCCGCCATGACCTTGATCGGACGTTCGTTCTTGTCGGCCATGGAAGACAAACCTGATCGAGATGCGCGAGGACGCTAACAGTTTGGATGAAGCGAGCGCGTCAAGACTTCTTGAGGAGATCGCGGATCTCGGTCAGCAGCTCGACCTCGGCCGACGGCTTTGGTGGAGCGGCAGGCTGCGCCTCGTCCTTGCGCTTCAACTTGTTCATGGCACGGATCACCAGGAACAGCACGAAGGCAATGATGATGAAGTTGATCGTCAGCGTGAGGAAGTTGCCCCAAGCCAAGACGGCGCCCTGCTTTTTCGCGTCCGCGAGATTTGCGGCGGTGACCTTGCTCGAAAGCGGCGTGAAGTAGTTCGAGAAGTCTAGACCGCCGGTGGCCGCACCGATGATCGGCATGATCACGTCGGCGACCAGCGATGTCACGATGGCGCCGAAGGCCGCGCCGATGATGACGCCGACCGCGAGATCGACGACGTTGCCCTTCATGGCGAACTCGCGGAACTCTCTGAGCATCCGCGTGCCTCTTTCGTCGATCGCCATGAAAGCTCCCCGATCGGCTAGCGCGTCAGTTGATGAGGCCGGCATGAACCATCGCGCTGCGCACCGCAACGCGGGTCGGCTCGGTGACCGGCACCATCGGCAGCCGCAGCGTCTCGTCCAGCTTGCCGAGCAGCGACAGCGCGTACTTGATCGGCGCCGGATTGCTCTCGATGAAGAGGTTGTTGTGCAGCGGCATCAGCTTGTCGTGCAGCTTCAGTGCGGTGGCATGGTCGCCTTTCGCCCAGGCGGCCTGGAACTCCGAGCACAGCCGCGGCGCGACGTTCGAGGTCACCGAGATGCAGCCATGGCCGCCATGGGCCATGTAACCGAGGATGGTCGCATCCTCGCCCGAGAGCTGGTTGAAGTCCTCGCCCATCGCCGCGCGCTGCTGTGAGACGCGGACCATGCTGGCGGTGGCGTCCTTGACGCCGGCGATGTTCTTCAGCTCCCACAGCCGCGCCATGGTGTCGACCGACATGTCGATCACCGAGCGCGGCGGGATGTTGTAGATAATGATCGGAATCCCGATCGCGTCGTTGATCGCCTTGAAGTGCTGGTACATTCCTTCCTGGGTCGGCTTGTTATAGTAGGGCGTCACGACCAGAACCGCGTTCGCCCCCGCCTTCTCGGCGTGCTGGGCGAGCTCGATCGCCTCTTTTGTCGAGTTGGACCCGGCGCCGGCGACCACGGGCACGCGGCCTTTTGCTTCCTCGATGCACCATTCAACGACCTTCTTGTGCTCGTCATGGCTCAGCGTCGGGCTCTCGCCGGTGGTGCCGACCGGGACCAGGCCGTTGGTGCCCTCTGAGATCTGCCAGTTGACCAGGGAGCGAAACGCCGCCTCGTCCAGCGAGCCGTTCTTGAACGGCGTGACCAAGGCGGTGAACGATCCCCGGAATTTCGTCTTGGCTGCCATGGACTTCCTCCGTACGCGGCGATCTCGAGCAAGCCGCATTCATATCGGGTCTATCCCGCCGGTAAAAGACCCGCTTCGGTGTGACGCACGGGTTTAGGCCGCGATTTTGCCGCGGTGGTGGTGCAAACCCGGCAAAGGTAAGCGGCTGTTGGTATTTTGTCCGCATATTCAATCAAATACAGCCAGATCTTGTACAGCTAGGTCTTGAGCCAATTGACTGATTCGGGGCGACGAAACGCCGTGATCTCCTTTCCGCGCGCCGCATGGCGATCCACCGGTCTGATCGTGTGCCTGATGGCAGGGCTGTCCGCGGGCTGCGCCGCCTGGGCCAAATCCAATGAGACAACCGCGGAGACCGCCAAGGAAACCGCGAAACCCGCAGCCAAGCCAGCCGCCAAGGACACTGCGAAGGGCGCGTCCAAGGGAACCGGCAAGGAACCTTCGAAGGACGCCGCCAAGGGGGCAAGCAAGGGCGCGACCAGTCCCCCCGCCAAGGATGCCGCGAAGAAGCCTGGCAGGGATGCTGGCAAGAACGCAGGCAAGGAACCTGCGAAGGACAAGCTGAAGCCTGCGGCTGCCGCGCCAAAGTCAACGCCGACCGCTGGCGGCTCTGTCCCGAAAACCGCACCCGCGCCGGCTGCGACGGCCACCGTCAGACCCACCGCTCCGGCCCCCGCCAAGCCCGTCGCGGCTCCTGTCCTGGCTCCGGCGACCCGCCAGCATGCCGCCCCGCGCAAGCCGGTCACACCGGCTGCGGTTGCCGCGACCTCCTCGACGTCGCAAGCCGACAAGGACACGCTGGAGGCCGTGATCGAGCTTGTGCGCAAGCGCAAGGCGGGCGACGCGACCAATGCCGCGGCCACGATCTCGGATCCCGTGGCGCGAAAGCTCGCGGAATGGATCATCCTTCGCAGCGAGGACAATGGCGCAACTGTGGAGCGCTACCGCGCCTTCCTCTCCGCCAATCCGAGCTGGCCGTCGCAGACCTTCCTGCGCCGGCGCCTGGAGGCCGCGATGTGGGACGACAGGCGTGACGACCAGGTCGCGTGGTCGTGGTTCGAGAACGAATCCCCCGTGTCCGCCAAGGGCCGCTTCACGCTTGCCAAGGCAATGCTGGCGCGCGGCGACCGCGCCAACGCCGAACGTCTGGTGCGCGACGCCTGGCGCAGCGACCCGATGTCGGAAGAGACCGAGAACAACGCACTCGACCAGTTCGGCGCGCTGCTGACGCCCGGCGATCAAAAGGCGCGGATGGACACGCTGCTCTATGGCAGCGAGAACGAGGCTGCATTGCGTGCCGCGAAGCGCCTCGGGGCCGGCTATGTCGCACTCGCCAAGGCCCGAATCGCCTCCCTCAAGAAAGCCCCGAACGCACGTGCGTTGCTCGAAGCCGTGCCGCACGAGCTGCACGGCGATCCCGGCTTCATCTTCAGCAAGATCCAGCTGCTGCGCCGCGAGGAGAAATTTGCGGAAGCCGCCCAGCTCATGCTGTCGGCACCGAAGGATCCGGGCCGTCTCTACAATCTCGACGAATGGTGGATCGAGCGGCGCCTCCTGGCGCGCAAGATGATCGACACCGAGGAATTCCGCAGCGCCTATCTGATCGCGCGCGATGCCGCCCTGCCCTCGCGCGACATCTACAAGACCGAGCAGGAGTTCACCGCCGGCTGGATCGCGCTGCGCTTCCTCAACGATCCCGCGGCCGCGACTCAGCATTTTGCCCGCATCGGGATCGGCAGCGTCAATCCGACCACGCTGGCGCGCGCCGGCTATTGGCAGGGCCGCGCCGCCGAAGCTGCAGGCCGCCAGCAGGAGGCGCGCAACGCCTACGCGCGGGCCGCCGAGCAATCCACCAGCTATTACGGCCAGCTCGCACGTGCCAAGCTCGGCCTGCCGCAGATCGAGCTCAACGCTCAGCCGCGCAGCCGCGGTGCCGAACGGCTGGAGATCGTGCGCGCCGCGCAGCTGCTCTACGAGCTCGACGAGCGCGAGATGGCGATACCGATGCTCGCCGACATGGGCGAGAACGGCGATCCCGAAGCGCTAGCCGGCCTCGGCGAGCTCACCCAGCGCCACAACGACGCGCGCGGCATGCTACTGCTCGGCAAGGCCGCGCTCAATCGCGGGCTGCCGTTCGATTTCTATGCCTATCCCGTCAACGGCATTCCGCAGTTCACGCCGATTGGCCCCGAGGTCGAGCGCAGCATCATCTACGCCATCGCGCGGCAGGAGAGCGCCTTCAATCCCTCGGTCGTCTCGCCGGCGCAGGCCTATGGGCTGATGCAGGTGACGCCGGA
This sequence comes from Bradyrhizobium sp. WSM1253, assembly GCF_000244935.1. Lineage (NCBI taxonomy): Bacteria > Pseudomonadati > Pseudomonadota > Alphaproteobacteria > Hyphomicrobiales > Nitrobacteraceae > Bradyrhizobium > Bradyrhizobium sp. WSM1253. The sequence goes on along the minus strand of NZ_JH600073.1, from coordinate 8,036,071 downwards.
CGCCGCGCGCTATGTCTGCAAGCGCCACGGCGGGACCTACGATCTGGGGCGTCTGAAGAACGATTCGGCCTACAACGCCACACTCGGCTCGGCCGAGCTCGGTGGGCTGCTCGAGGACTATCGCGGCTCCTACATCATGACCTTTGCCGCCTACAATGCCGGCCGCGGCAGTGTGAAGAAATGGATCGATCGCTACGGCGATCCGCGCGACCCCAAGGTCGATGCCGTCGACTGGGTCGAACTGATCCCGTTCTCCGAGACACGCAATTACGTGCAGCGGATCATGGAGAACCTTCAGGTCTACCGCGCCCGCTTCGGCGGCGGCACGCGGTTGCAAATCGAGGCCGATTTGCGCCGCGGCACCGGTAGCGTGGAATAACTGCGTGTCCCTAACGACTCCGGTGACAAAGCATCCACGCATGCAGCGCAGATAGGGCGCGCAATAATAAGAGACGAAAATGGATCAGACAATGTTGAGCGTCGTCCGTGCGGTACAGGCAGGCGCGACGACGATGAAGGGCGTGATCGACGCCACCGGACTATCTCGTCTCAAAATCGAACGTGCGTTGAATGCCCTAGAGAAGCAGCAGCTCCTGGTTCGAGACGGCCAGGGGTTTAGGTCGACCAGTCTGCCGAAGGCAGCCCGGCAGTGCGGATCGTGCAATGCCTGCTGCGATATCCTCGAGGTGGCCGCCGTCGACAAGCCCGTGAACCAGCTGTGCAGGCATTGGCAGACGGGCACGGGATGCACCATCTACGACCGCCGTCCGCAGATGTGCCGGTCCTTTGTCTGCGCCTGGTTGCAAGGTCACCTCGACGACGACTGGTTTCCAGCGAAATCGGGCATCATCGTGCATTTCAGCCAGGATGCGGTCAACGTCACCGTCGATGACCATTGCCCCGATCGCTGGCGCGAGGAGCCTTATTTCAGCAAGCTCGCCGAATGGTCGCTGAACGGCATCAAGAGAATCGGAAACCGCGGTTACGCGACCCTCGTTGTGTCCGGTGCCGATAAGTTCCTGCTGCTGGGACGGACCATCGTTCCCGAACCGACGCTGTTCGGAACAGCGTTCCTGCCGCTTACGGCCGACACTTTCCGGTTCTGGCGGGCGAAATCGCAGGAGCATTTGCAGCGGCTGCACGAGCGCATCGCCGAGATCGAGCGGATCAGACAGGAATTCGGCTCCTGCGCGATTCCCGACGAACTGGATGACGACCCCTACCCGCCCTATCGGTCGGCTCTTCTGCGCTGGTCGAATCACGCCTGAACTCCCACGCGGTCCACGCGGAGTAATTCGCCGTATGCCGCTCGATGCGCGCCGGTCGCGATCGAAACGTGGCGGCGGGCACGCGCGAAAGACGCCGCCCCGGGAGTTCGGGACGACGTCTTGAGGCTGGAAGCTACGCTACTTGGCGATTGCAGCTTGCGCGGCTGCGATCTTCGCCTTCACGGCATCGAGATTGAAGCTCGCGCCCTTCTGCATGGGCGGAAATTCGATCGCCGTCATCGCCAGCTTCTCAACCTGCTGCTGGACAAAGACAAAGCGCCAGAATTCGTATTTGAACCAGTCGAAGTATTGCTGGGCCCCGTATTTGGTCCCGCTATCGGGCCAGCCCGTGCGCTCGAAAGGATCGAGGCGAAGGTTGGTCAAATAGGGCACGTCAACCTTGCTTTTATCACCCAGCCAGCCTCCGGGCTGGTCGATGAAACGATACTTGTAGTCGTCGATGCGCACGGCCCCCAGCTCGCTTTCGCCGAAATAAAAGATTTCGTGCCGATTTGACGGCCCCTTGCCAGTGATCATGTCCAGCTGGTTGTAACCATCCAGATGGCACTTGTAGGTGCGGTCACCGATGTGTTTACCCTTTTTGAGCTCGTCGACGATGTTGGGATTGCCTGCAGCGGCCAGGAAGGTCGGGAACCAGTCCAGTCCGGACATGATGCCGTTCTCGACCTTGCCGGCCGGCACCTTGCCCGGCCAGCGGATCATCGCCGGCGCGCGGAAGCCGCCCTCCATGATCGTGCCTTTGCTCTGCGCGAATGGCGTCTGTCCGCCATCGGGCCAGGTGAAGACCTCGGTGCCGTTGTCGGTCGTGAATACCACGATGGTGTTGTCATCGACGCCCATATCCTTCAGCTTCTGCATCACGATGCCAACATCGTCGTCGAGCTGCGCCATGCCGGCTTCATGGATGGACCAACCATTCTTGGAGTTGCGCATCGCCTGGTACTTCGGCGACAGGTGCGTAACGATGTGCATGCGGGTCGGATTGAGCCACAGGAAGAATGGCTTGTTGTCGGCCTTGGCCCTGTCGATGAAATTGAGCGCGAGGTCGCGGATTTCATCGTCCACGGTTTCCATCCGCTTGGGATAGAGCGTTCCGGCGTCCTCGATCCTCTGCTTGCCGACCTTGCCCCAGCGCGGATCCACGGCGGCGTCGTCCACATTGGTCGCCCACGAGTGGACCATGTTGCGCGGACCGACTGTGTTCAACAGCTCCTGCGGATAAGCGGGGTGGGCCGGATCTTCCATCGCGTCGAGGTGATACAGGTAGCCAAAGAACTCGTCGAAGCCATGCACCGTCGGTAGAAACTCGTTTTTGTCGCCAAGGTGGTTCTTGCCGAACTGGCCGGTGGCGTAGCCCATACCTTTCAGCGCCGCAGCAATGGTCACGGCCTCCGCCGGCAAGCCGGTGGGAGCGCCGGCCTGGCCGACTGTGGTCATGCCGGTGCGGATCGGCAGCTCGCCGGTGATGAAGTTGGCGCGGCCCGCCGTGCAACTCGCCTCGGCATAGTAATCGGTGAACAGCATGCCTTCGGCGGCGATCTTGTCGAGGTTTGGCGTCCGCCCGGCCATCATCCCGCGGTGGTAGGCGCCGATATTCCAGATGCCGATGTCGTCACCCATGATGACGACGATGTTCGGCCGTTGCCCGGGCGCAGCGGGCGCCGGCGCCGCGGCTGGTTGCTGCGCTTGTGCAGGGCTCGTCAATCCGATGGCCGAAAGCGCCGACGCGGCGGCGAGAGAACTACCACTCAACAAGAGATCGCGGCGTTTCATTCCGCCGTTTGGTCCCGCGCTCATCTCAGGCTTTTTCGGAATCCTATCGTTACTCATGACGCGATCCTCTTCCTGGTGATGCACCTGAAGCCGACATGGCTTGCTGAGGTGTCGATCGGCTCGGCATGACGCGCGGCCGGACGGTAGCGGCGGCAATAGTTAGGCGCGCAAAGATGCGAGCCGCCCTTAAGCACCTTGCGCGGAATTCTGATCTTCGGATTTCGGGGATCGTAGCTCGCATTTTCAAGTCCACCCCGCGGGTTTTGCGGAATGCAGCACGCCTTCGGCGCATCGGCCTCGTGCATCGGCGAGTACCAATCAGAGGTCCATTCCCAGACATTGCCGATCATGTCATACAACTCGTAACCGTTGGTCGAGAAAGCTGTGACCGGCGAGGTGCGCTCGAACCCGTCGGTCGCGAGATTCTCGTGGGGGAAATTACCCTGCCAAATGTTCGCCATATGTTGGCCGCCGGGTTCGAGTTCGTGCCCCCAGGCGAATTCGGCACCGTCCAGTCCTCCACGCGAAGCGAACTCCCATTCAGCCTCGGTCGGTAATTCCTTGCCGGCCCATTTCGCATAGGCTTCGACATCTCGGTAGGCGACGTGCACGACGGGATGGTTCTCGAGCCCGCGCAAGTTACTGTGTGGCCCATAGGGACGACGCCAGTTGGCGCCAAACTTGAACGTCCACCATTCGCCCCAATTGCGCAGGTCCACAGCCTGCTGCGGCGGTGTAAAGACGAGGGATCCGGCCTTGAGCATGCGCGGTAGCGCGCCGGGATAGTCCTTCGCGTCGGGTATCAGTTCCGCGAATGTGACGTAACCAGTGGCGTTGACGAAGTCGCGGAATTGGCGATTGGTGATTGGCGTTCGGTCTATCCAAAATCCGTCCACTGTGACGCGGTGGACCGGCGCCTCCTCTGGATAGTGTTGCTCGGATCCCATCCGAAAGGTCCCGCCGGGGATATAGACCATCTCCCGGTCCGCCGTCCCCTCAGCCGTTTGCCCGGAGAAGGATTTCGCTCCTGTGAAATTCATTGCATCACGCCCCGGCTTCACGGATCTCCAATGGATCTCATCCTTAGTCAAAGGCGAAGATCCGCTTCCAGTCATTCTTCATGTCGACCACCGTCCATCGATTCACCGCTGCGGCGTCGAGGGCCGTGTCCAATTTCCCGAAGTGGGATTGGCGGTCGTACGCATATTCGCGCTCGGAATCGGTATGGTGGACGAGCAACCCGAACCGCGCGCCGGGGGCGAGCGTCGCCCATTGGAGCATTTCAAGATCGCCATCCGAGTTGCCAAATGCGGCGATGGGGCGGCGGCCGATATGTTCATTGATTCCGATCGGCTTGCCGGCCTTGTCGTCAATGAAATTGACCTCAGGCAGCCGGAACAGGACCGGGATACTGTCGCGCATCTCAAACCGGGTCTTGATCGAAGATCCGACCACCTGCTCTGGAGGGATGCCGTAGATGGCATCCGTCCATGGCCGCATGAACTCAACACCGCCGCCTGAAACGATGACAGTCTTGAAACCGTTCGCCCTAAGGTAGGCGAGCAATTCCAACATCGGCTGATACACCAACTCGGTGTAAGGTCGTTTGAAGCGTCTGTCGCGCGCCGTGACAAGCCAGTCCGTAACGATCGTCTCAAACTCTGCCGTGGACATACCGGCGTGGGTGACCGCGACAAGTTCGGCAACGCCCTTTTCGCCGGAAGCAGCGAGTGCATTCAGGTCGCCATCCAGCACCGCCGCGAAGGGCTGTTTGCCCTTCCATTCCGGGTGCATCGGAGCCATGCCTTTCACGCGATCGAGCACAAAGGCAAGCTGCACATACATCGGTTGTTCGATCCACAGCGTGCCGTCATTGTCGAAGGTTGCGATCCGCTGTTGGGGCGGCACGAAAAATGGGCCGCCCTGGTCCGTGACGCGCCTAACGAAGTCGACGATAGATGTCTTCGCCGAACCGTCATTCCAGGAAGGCAACGGATCGCGCTGAGATTGCGCCAGCGCCGACCTGGAGTGTAGCGAGGCTGAAAGCAGCGGAAGCACCGTCAGGGAAGAAAGAAGGGCGCGCCGATCCAGGTGAAAAGATCCAATGGTTGGCTTCACACGCGACTCCATTTGCTCTGCAAACGGCGTAAAAATGCACGACCATTCGCAGCGAGAAGAATCTCGTACTGTCGAAACTAGTTTGAAGCCGCGACCAGCTTCATACGAGCATGGTGCGACGTATTCAGTTTCGGTAGTGGGTTCTTTGAAGGACGTCGGGCTTACAGAAAAGGAAGCGGCACTTCCGCGTTTGATCTAAATCAAAGATGGCCGAGGTAGGTAAAAGATGTCGGATCACGATTCCAATCGCGCCCGGCGAGACATAGACGGCCAGCAGTCGTGCTCACGCCACTGATTTGAGACACGATTGCTGTTCGAGAGCCGGTAAGCCGGCGGGTTTGCTGGTCTTAGTATTTTCTGACGATGGGCTTAGTTGTCGGAGGCGCTCCAGGCGCGGGCGGAGAGATCGAGAAGGTAACCCAGGTATTCCAGCCCGATGGCCGGTTTTCGGCAGCGAACTCTCCATAGGCCTTGAAATTCAGATAGCCCTGCATGTCGCCAACCGGAAATAAGAAACCGATTTGCGGGCCGATGCCGACTACCTGGGACTGGAAGCAGCCGACACGGTCACCTGAACCGCTGTCACAGCCGAGCCCCTTGTATACATAGCCCACCAGACCAACCATGACCTGCTTCGACAGAAATTGGGATGCACCCCAGTCGAAGTGCATGTCGACGCCGTTTTGATACTGCGTGGCAGTATTTTTGAAATTGTAAGTGAAGCCAAGCACACCGGACAATTCGTGTCCGGTCTGCGGATTGAAATAAGTGTAGCCACCGCCGGCATCGATCGCGCCGTGTCCAATGCCCAAGTTCGACAAGCGATCGGATTGGTAAGCGCCAACCGGGATATCGCCGGTGATATAGGTCATGTAGTTGTGGACGCCGGCGTTCCAGCGCAATGCGAATTGCGGCGCCAGATCCCCAAAGCCCCACGTCGTGTCGCTAATGGTGTCGGACCGCGCGAAGGGAACATTGCCGAACGGCGTCGTGATCACACCGGACAAGGTCCCCGCCAAGCTGGTGCCGACGACGCCATAGGCTGCCAGAAGGGATACTGACGCCTGGCCGCCGAGCACCGGCGTTGCAAATACATAGCTCGGAAGCACAAGGCCAAGATCGCCGGTGGCGTTCACATTCAGATTCAGATTTGCGTTCACGGCAAGATTGGCCGGAATCCTGCCGAGCGTGAATTCACGCGCCCGCGCGACGTCGGCACCAGCGGATACGGAGGTGTGGTAGTAGATATTCGCCATGGACCAACCCGGCTGCTGCGGCGTGGCCGCGAGGCTACCGAAAAGGCCGGGGATCCAGAAACTGATGCCGTTTTCGTCGGCCAAGGCAGACTGCGCAGAAAGCAATAGAGTGGACGTCAGGATGGCTGCAGAAATAACTCTGCGTCGCTGTGCTGGGACTGAGCGCTCGCTTTTCGCAGCAGCAAGCGCGGCTCTCACCGTCACATTGTGGCTCCAAAACTGGTCGCCTGAGAGTAGAACTGTACGCCATTGTGCGGCTTAGGCAAGTAGCAAGTTCAGCCATGACCCGATGGCCGAAAATAGATGAATGGATTGAGGGAAGCCACAGCGCAAATTGGATATGGCAGAGTCCGCGTGCGGCCCTGTGACAGACGGCTAGCTCCCGCGCACCACCCAGCCAAGGATCATCTCAAACAAAAGCCCCGGCGGTTTCCCGCCGGGGCTTTCCGTTAGGTCGTTAGACCGTACTTACCAGTTGCGCTGAGCGCGGAGGAGCAGAACGACCGAGTCCTGATCCTTGAGCTCGTAGGTCGCGACCGGCTTGGCGGGGATCGCCACGACAGCGGCCGGGGTCACGATGCCAGCGTACTTCTGGTCGAGGTGGGTCCAGGCAACGTCAGCCGAGAACGTCAGGTTCTTGACCGGGGTCCAGCGGGTGATGAGACCCACCTGGCCGATCGCGAAGTCCGGGTTACACGAGGTCACGCCGGCAAACCCACCACCGATGATGCCACCACCAGCACCACCAGCGCCGCAGAGCGTGGTCTTAGCCAAGCTGCCGAACTGGGCCTGAGCGTAGGCACCGTAGATCGCGGTGTTCCAGTATGGATCCCAGTTATGGGTGTAGGCACCGCGGAAGCCCCAGGTCTTGATCGTTTCCTGCTGGCTGCCCGTGACGTACACGGTGTCGGGAGCCGAGGCGATGCCGAGGCTGCCGTAGGCAACGTTCGAGCCGCCCCACATCGTGTAGGAGCTACCCGCGAGGTTCTGGAAGTTGTAGCGGGTCGCACCGTCGGTGTAGACGCCCGAAATGTTGATCACGTCACCCGCACCAGTCGGGATGTTCTTGATCGACAGAGCCAGCTGAACTGCCCAGCCCCACTTGTCGTCGGGATGACCAGTCGGTTCGGACGCGCCGTAGTAACCGACGTGGTTGTCATGCGCAGCCACCGACGCCTGGAAGAGACCCCAAGCCTGGTCGACACGCACCATACCAACGAGGTTCGGCGAACGGGTGCCGCCGATGGCGTTGGAGCCGTAAGCAGCACCGAGTGTGCCGGCCGCAGTGGCGCCGGACATGTTCAGGTTGCCGGCCTGGTAGTACGCCGAGACGTCTTCAGCCGAGAACGACGCCGTCACGCCCTGACCGAAGTCAGCGGTGTAGGTGAACTGGTTGACACCAGTGACCGTGCCGGAACCGCCGACGAGGCTGTCGAAGTTGTTGCCCGGGTAGTTGGTCCAGGGCGCGTCGAACTGCGACACGGCCTTACCCATGGTGAAGCCGGCGAACTGGATGAAGGCGTAGTACACGCCGAGCGAACCGCCCGAGGTGGCGCCGTCGGTGCCGTTGACCGAGCCGCCGCCCGATCCAAAGAGCGACGTGGTGGTCGCACCAGGAGTGGTGGCGGTAGCCAGCGTGCTGCTGTATGCGGTGGTGCCGGTGGCCGAACCGGTGCCGACGTAGTTGCCGGAGGTCCAGGAGAACACGCCGTCGAAGAAGGTACGGACAACGCCGTACTCGGTCGCGGTGCGCGTGTCGATGTTGAGATCTTCACGAGCGCGCATGGTGTAGTAGTTCGTCAGACGGTTGCGGGAACCGTTGGCGCCCTGGGTCGTCGTGTTCAGATTGCCGCCGAAATCCGAGTTGGTGCCCAGCGCGACTTCAGCGCGCAAGTAACCACCCAGCTTGATGCAAGTGTCGGTGCCGGGGATGTAATAGAAACCCGCACCGTACAGGGAGCAGATCTTCACGTATTCGACCGCTTTGGCCTTCACGGGGAGATCGGCTGCCTGCGCTCCGCCAACAGCGATCAGACCCGCTGCGGAACCGAGCAAAAGGCTCTTAACCAACTTCATGTTAAACCTCCAAGTTTGCCATAGGGAAGGTTCCGGATCCGCTGGGTGAAGACACCCTAAGGTTGGTTCCCTTGTCCCTTAAATTCACCGCTTAGTCGCTTCGCGCCTTCGGACACACCCGCTGAACGCGAGGGACTTAAGCGATCCGAAGTTTCGGTGAGCGAGAGCTGTAAAAATCAGTAACTTACTGATTGCCAACGATATTCGGATGCCTGTAACTACAAGGCACCGTACAAATGACGCTGCTGTTAATGCCGGAACTGAGCAAGACTTCGACTGGGGCCTACTCCGCTCGCAAGGTCATTCCCAAGGACATCCGAGCTGCCTACGCGGCCAAGTATGGCAATGCTTGGGAAGAGAAATTCCGTTTGGACGGAGGAGCTTCAGCCCATGAAGCCCGCGCCCGATATGGAGAATGGCTGGCCGACATCGAGACTCGCATCGGAAGCCTGAGAGCTGCGAAGAAAAACGGGCCACAACCCCTTACCCGGCAGAACGCTTACGCCTTGGCCGGGCGCTGGTATGCTTGGTTCATCGCCAAAAATGAAAAAGACCTTCGCACCCCCGCTCATTGGAGAGCATTGGCGGATACCTTGGTCTGGGACGTGATACGCCCGCACGCACCGGATGAATACGAAGAGCATCCGCAGGCTGATCCGCACTGGGATTGGCAAGCCGATCCGCGGGTCAGAGAGGAGGTCCGTCCTGCCATAGCGGCTGAAGCCCAGACTGCTGCCTTCCTCTTGGAGCAGGGTCTCAGCTTAACCCCAGATGCCACCAACCTCTTCTTGGATGCCGTTAGCGACAACCTATTGCCCGCATTCCAACGGTTGGAAGCAGTTGCGCGTGGCGACTACTCGCCGGATGTCCATCGGCAGGTGTTCCCTCAATTCCAAGAGGTCAGCGGAAGTCCCCCTGTGAAAGCAATGGCGCTGTTCGAGGCCTGGACGAAAGCTGTGCAGCCGGCTGAAGGCACGGTCTACCGATGGACCACTGTGTTCAAGGAAGCTGACCGACATTTTCCCGATGTCAGGAACATCAGCTTCGACAAGGCCAAGACATGGATGAATGGGCTAATCAATGAAGAGCGATCAGCCGCAACCGTTGCTGCCGCATGGCGCACAGCTCTAAAGACGGTCTTTGGTTGGGGTGTCGCAGAAAAGATGATCGACAACAATCCGTTTCCCGAGGTGCGTATCAGCGTGCCTCGGAAGAACACCGAGCGCGAAACGAAAGCCTTTGATGACACCGAAATCAAGATTATCTTGGCCGCCGCGCTACGCTGCGACGACACCAAGTCATACCGAGAGCGCGCATTTCGGTGGGTGCCCTGGATTTGCGCGTATACGGGTGCCCGCGCTGGCGAGATTACTCAATTGCGAGCAACCGACATTCAGCAGCGCAATGGAATGCACTTCGCTAAGCTGACACCATCCGCCGGTAAGATAAAAACACGGAAGGCTCGAACGGTGCCTCTCCACGAGCACCTCATCGAACAAGGATTTCTCGATTTTGTTGAGCGAGCCCAAGGCCAGCCACTGTTTTACCCTGCAAAGCAGCGCCCGGTCGCAAAGGTTGAAGATAAGCCTCGGCAGAGCCCCGCTGAGCGAATGAGGTCTCAGGTTGGCACTTGGGTCCGCTCACTTGGCATAACCGATCCAGAGATAAGCCCCAATCACGCATGGCGCCACACGTTCAAGGCCATGGCAGCTCGTGTAAGCATTGATGAACGTTACAGCGACGCGATCACCGGGCATTCGCCGGCGACAATAGGACGAGCATACACGAAACCGCTTCCTGAGGACCTCGCCGAAGCCCTCAAGAAGTTCCCGAGATACAGGCTAGATTGATCTCGCCCTACTCCGAAGTAGCGGCAGCGCCGCAAAGCTGAGACCGAAACTATGACGGACAACACCGACGATTGGACGCTGATCGAACGCCCCGCATGGGAGCCGAAGACTCCAAAGGAGGAACGCGAGGCACTCGACAAGGCACCCTTGGCAACCCTGCGGGCAACGCCGGATAGTCTCTCAGCTCTCCGACTTATGAGCGACTTGGCGAAGCGTTACCCGAGGCCTCAGGCAGCAAAGGGCAAGGCATACGCCCGAGACAAGACCTTGGCCGACTATGCCCACGCAGTGGGGGCGTTCATCGCTGATCTGCTGGCCGCAAGTGAAACGGATCAAAGTGAAGGCTGGTTGAGATGCTCGCTCAACAAAGAGGCGTACACCGGCCAATACGTCAAGTGGCGGATGTTCGACGCGGTGCGCCAAGCATTCACTGAGGCCGGGCTAGTGGAGCACAAGCCAGGTTATCCGGGGTCGTATCAGTTCGAAAATCCGGGACCTATGGTGGGGAAGCTCACGAGGTACAGGGCCACGTCGTCGCTCCTCGCTGCGTGCGAAGCTCATGGGGTTACACCAGCGAACGTGCGGCAATGTTTCCAATTCGACGAGGTGATGCCTTCAGAGCTGGTGCAGCTAACCAAACCATCGCGCAAGACGCCAAACACCGAGAAAGTGCAGCTGAGCTGCTGCCGGTTTGATGGACACCAAGATTGGGTGTTTTATCGAGCCAGAGGTGGGTCATGCAGAGACGGAAGTTCAGTCGAGAGTTCAAGATCGAGGCGGTCAAGCTCGTCAGGGAGCGCGGGGTATCTGTGGCGCAAGCTGGCCGAGACCTGGGCGTTCATGAGAACGTGCTGCGCAAATGGGTGAAGGAGTTCGGCTTCGACGCTGCGCAGTCCTTCCCCGGCCACGGGCAAATGAAGCCTGAGCAATTGGAGATCGAGC
>NZ_JH600073.1:7978427-8024667 GCF_000244935.1 Bradyrhizobium sp. WSM1253 | reverse complement strand
AGAACTTCTCGAATCTTCCGCATCGGCAATCTCTCGGCGGGCATCGGACCTCCCATTGCGTGAACCGCAAAAGGAGGGACCTTGCCCCGTTCAGATTGCCGACAACGCCCCCCGTCTCACCCTATCAACAGGGTGGCCGCCTTCGTTCGGATTGGGTGGCCGCTTTCGATCGGAATCGCTGGCCGCCTTCCGTCGGAATCGGTGGCCGCTTTGCCTCGGATTCCGCAGCCAACATAGGCTTCAGCTAACTATCTATTATTACTAGCTATAATTTGCTGGTATTGGCTATGGTGTATCTACCCCTGTTACCCCAGCGCAGGACCCTACCATATCGTGGAACGAATGTTTGGGGCCAAGCGGCCCGTATATGTGCAATAGGCCGCTGTACTAGCTTCGGGTGGATAAGGGGCATCCCTGCAAATGCCCCTGTGGGACTCTAGGAAGCCCGTGGGCGCCTTTGACGCTATGCCCAGGAAGACCGGCGGCTCGCTGTAGCGCCCACCAGAGGACTCCGCTGAATCTCCTAGGGGCATCGGCGCCAGAGTGCCCCTGCGGGGCGCCTGTTCCCATTGAGCCCCGGCCTGTTGGGTCCGACCCGGTACTTCTGGCAAAGCACGCCGCTCATGTCAGCCGAGCACAGGCCAAGGGCTTTAGCCCGAGCTTTTTGAAGGCGGGGCCCCGGCAACGATGGCCTAGGGCCCCACCGGGAGCCGGAGTCCCTTAGCTGCCGATTAGCTAGGCGGCAGCGCTAGCGAGGGAGCCGATGATCTTCCGCATGGGCTCAGCCCTCTTTGCCTTCCAGAGCGCGATAGACCGACGCACGGCCTATGCCAAGCTCCTTCGCGATGGCTGACGGCCCTTTGCCTTCCTCGTGCATTGCCTTCACCTTCGCAACATCCACCGAGGGCTTGCGACCCTTGTAGACCCCACGGGCCTTAGCGTCCGCTATGCCTTCCAGTTGGCGCTCGCGCCGTAGGTTGGTCTCAAACTCAGCGAATACACCGAGCATGTCGAGGAAGCATTTCCCCGCCGCTGTGCTCGTATCGATGGGCTGCTCTGTGGCTCGCAGGGAACCCCCACGGGCCTTCACCGTGCGCACGATGTCCTGAAGATCACCGATGCTGCGCGCGAGGCGGTCAATGCGCGTCACCATCAGCACGTCCCCAGCGCGAAGGAAATCGAGCACGGTGCGAAGCTCCTCCCGCCCAGCGGTGCTGGTGCCGCTGCGCTTCTCAGAGCGGATCAGGTCGCAGCCTGCCGCGCGCAATGCGTTCTCTTGGAGGTCGAGGTGTTGATCGGTGGTGCTCACGCGGGCGTACCCGATGATGGTCATTCGCCAGTCCTGTCTCATTAGGGCTTTAGACCATGAGACATTGATGTTTCGAAATTAAAATGTCAACCCTATTGAGACGGTATTTGTGTCTCAGGTGAATGTCTCGGGAGGGTAGGCCCATACGATCCGCTGTCGAGCTCTCGGACCGCTATTGCTCCTGAGGCGCCAAATGCAAAAAACCCCCGGCAGTTTCCTGCCGAGGGCTCTTGGAGGTTAGGTCGTTAGACCGAACTTACCAGTTGCGCTGAGCGCGCAGGAGCATAACGACCGAGTCTTGGTCCCTCAGCTCATAGGTCGCGATTGGCTTGGCCGCGACGCCGTTGATAGCCGTGGTGGTCACGACGCCAGCATACTTCTGGTCAAGGCGGGTCCAGGAGACGTCCGCCGAGAACGTCAGGTTCTTGACGGGCGTCCAGCGGGTGATGAGACCCACCGTGCCAAGCGCAAAGTCCGGATTGCAGGACGTCACGCCGGCAACACCCGAGATGATGCCCGCGGGTCCGCAGAGGAAGGTCTTCGCACCGCTGCCGAACTGAGCCTGAGCGTACGAACCGTAGATCGCCGTGTTCCAGTACGCATCCCAGTTATGGGTGTACGCACCACGGAAGCCCCAAGTCTTGATGGTTTCCTGCTGACCGCCCGTGACGAACACGGTGTCCGGAGCATTCGCCGCGCCCACGCTGGCGTAGGCAACGTTTGAGCTACCGTAAAGCGCGAACGAGCTACCCGCGAGGTTCTGGAAGTTGTAGCGGGTGGCACCGTCGGTGTAGACGCCCTGGATGTTGATCACGTCACCCGCACCGGTCGGGATGTTCTTGATCGACAGAGCAAGCTGAACCGCCCAACCCCACTTGTCATCGGGATGACCGGTGGGTTCGGTCGCGCCGTAGTAGGCAACGTGGTTGTCATGCGCAGCCACCGACGCCTGGAAGAGACCCCAAGCCTGGTCGACACGGACCATACCCACGAGGTTCGGCGAACGCGAGCCACCGATGGCATTCGAACCATAAGCGGCGCCAGTCACGCCGGCGAGGCCCGCCGCACCGCTCAGGTTGAGGTTGCCGGCTTGCATGTAAGCCGTCGGATCTTCCGCCGAGAACGCCGCCGTGACGCCCTGGCCGAAGTCAGCAGTGTAGCTGAACTGGTTGATACCGGTGACCGTGCCGCTACCGCCGGCGAGACCGTCGAAGTTGTTGCCGGGATAGTTGGTCCAGGGCGCGTCGAACTGCGACACGGCCTTACCCATCGTGAAGCCAGCGAACTGGATGAAGGCGTAGTACACGCCGAGCGAACCGCCCGAGGTGCCGCCGTCGGTCGGGTTGATCGACGAGCCAACGAGGGCCGGCGCTGCACCCGAGGTGTTGAGGGCCAGCGTGCTGCTGTAGGCGGTCGTGCCAGTCGCGCTGCCGGTGCCGTTGTAGTTACCGGTCGTCCACGAGAACACGCCGTCGAAGAAGGTACGGACAACGCCGTATTCAGTCGCGGTGCGGGTGTCGATGTTCAGGTCTTCACGAGCGCGCGCCGTGTAGTAGTTCGTCAGGCGGTTACGCGCGCCGTTGTTACCGGTGGTCTGCCAGTTGATGTCGCTGTTCGTGTTCAGCGCGACTTCAGCGCGCAGATAACCACCCAGCTTGATGCAGGTGTCGGTGCCCGGGATGTAGTAGAAACCCGCGCCGTAGAGCGAACAGATCTTCACGTACTCGACCGCTTTGGCCTTTACGGGAAGATCAGCCGCTTGTGCCCCACCAACGGCGAGCAAAGCTGCCGCGGAACCGAGCAAAAGGCCCTTGAACTTCATGTTAAACCTCCAAGTTGAAGCCCCGTACAATTCCTCGTACAAAGCCGTTTGAGCTACCCGCGAAAAGACGTTGGAAATCAACGCATCCTCGTATCGATGGTCTACTTAAGCGAACCACCTAAGACGGGACGACCTCGGGATGCCCCCCTCCGTCGCTCAGTCACAATTACCGAACGCCCTTGCACACACAACAACAGAACGCTTCAGAACCGGCCGATGCAGCGTGTTTTCCGACGGGTGTTGCACAAATAACACGCAGATGTGATCAGAGCGGCCTTGTAACACCTTGAACTTGCTGGATTTTTTCAACGGGTTTCATTTGGCGTCCAAAGTTCCGGCACGGGCCCCACATGAGCGGAGATGCTCTGTCGTGGGGCAGAGGCGTCCGAATCGTGGAATCAACCAAGGACCCGGCACGGACCAAACCCTCGGGAACTGGCTGCCCTGATTAGTAGGCGGCCGCGACGGCCGTCCTCATCCGCGCGCTTGAATGTCGATATGATCCGGCGGCAAGCCGGCCTGATGTCGTTGATACATAGCCTCGTAAGCCGTCTCGAGCCGCCTGGCGTAGAGCGCCGCATCAAACAGTGATGCGGTCAGGTGGTTCCCTTGCAGCCGTCCGCGAATATCCGCCAGCTTCTGTTTATCGAGCGCCAGCTCGATCGCGAGCGCTTCATAATCCGCAGGCGTTGTTGTGATCAGCTCAGGTAGGCCGACAGCGCTCAGCAAGCTCGCGGCCACGCGGCCGGCGAAACTATTCCCGATATGGGTCACCACCGGCAGACCGGCCCACAACGCATCGCTGGCCGTCGTATGTGCGTTGTAGGGCAGCGTGTCGAGGAAGAGGTCTGCGAGGCGATGGCGCGCCAGATGTTCGGATGAAGACGCAACGCGCCTTGCAAACACCAGTCGATCCGGGTCGACGCCCCGGCCCTTGGCCTCCTTCCGCAGATTCGATTTTGCGATCTCGCCCACGTCGGACAGCCACAAGACCGACTGATCCACGCTCTTCAAGATCTTCATCCAGGAGCCAAAGACAGCCGGATTGATCTTGTAGGCGTTGTTGAAGCAGCAAAACACCGTCCATTCCTGCCGCAAATCGTGATCGGCCCGATTGGGCGCAGCATCGTCGATCGTCGCGACGTGATTATCACGCGGCATGAAGCTGCCGGGCAGACGAACGACCTTCTCGTCGAAGAACTGGCTGTTTTGATCTGGCAGCACGATTGGATCGGCAATGATGTAGTGGAAGAGCTCCCTGCTCCCCAGCGTTCCCGCGAAGCCAAGATAGTTGACGACGATCGGAGCCGGGCTGGACGCAAACAACGACAGCCTGGCATTGTGCGTATGGCCAGCAAGATCGACAAGAATATCGATCTGCGCATCGTCGATCGCTTTCAGGACTTCACGGTCGAGCTTGTGCTCGCAATCGACAAAGCGATGAAATGACTTTTCGAGCCGCCTGCGCAGATCGCTGTTGTCGTCAGGACCGATTGAAAACGCGTAGGTCTCGAAGCGGTCGGCATCGTGATTCTCGAAGATCTCGGCAGTGAGATACCCGACCGGATGCTTGCGAAAATCAGGTGAAACATATCCGACCCGGATCTTGTCGTGGCGACGGACTTCACCCCCTGACCTCGTTTTGGAGACATGCGGGAGCTTTGCCCTGACCCAGGTCCTGGCGCAGCCGAGCTGATCATCGGGAGAATCCGTCAGGGACAGCAAAGCAAAGGGAGAGCTATTGGCCTTCCCGAGCCGTATTGCTGCCGTCAACCGGCCGATCTCTTCGTCCAGATTGTCCCAATTGCACAGGTTCATCTTCGCAAGAAGACGCAAACCCTCGATACCCTCGAGGTCAGGCCTGATCGACACCGCCTTGTCGAAGGCGATGAAGGCTTCGTCATAGCGCCCGAGCTCGGTAAAGACGTTGCCACGGCCGATCCAGGCCCCCTCGATGTCGGCCTTGATCGCGAGCGCCTTGTCATACGCGGCAAGAGCCTCCTCGTAACGCTTCAGCCCCCACGCCACATTGCCGCGACCGAGCCACGCCTCGGCGAGATCAGGCTTGATCGACAGCGCTCGGTCGTACGCAGCGAGTGCATCGTCACGGCGCTTGAGCTCGGTGAGAACATTGCCGCGGCCAAGCCAGGCTTCCGCCAGATCAGGCCGGATCGACAACGCCCTGTCATAGGCAGCCAACGCCTCGTCAAGGCGTTTGAGATCGAAGGACACGTTGCCCCGACCAAGCCACGCGTTCTCGAGGTCGGGCTTGATCGAGAGCGCCCTGTCGTAGGCTGCCGAGGCTTCGTCGTAACGCCTCAGGCTCCAGAAAAGATGGCCTCGGGCAACCCATGCGCTCTCGAGATCAGGCTTGATCGAGATCGACTTGTCGTACGCGGCAAGCGCCTCGTCGTGGCGCTTGAGATCGGTGAAAACTTCACCCCGGCCAACCCATGCACTCGGGAAATCCGGCCGGGCCGACAGCGCCTTCTCGTACGTGGCAAATGCGTCGTCGTACCGCCTGAGATTCCGGAGTGCATTGCCTCGACCAAGCCATGCAGTCTCCAGGTCAGGCCTGATCGACAACGCCTTGTCGTAGGCCACGAGCGCATCCTCGTAGCGCCTGAGCTTTTCAAGGCAGCCGCCCTTGCTTGCATAGGCATCGGCAAAGTTCGGATTGTAGAATGTCGCCCCTTGTCGAATTGCTCGATCGCTTCGCCATAGCTTCTCGCGAACTCGGCAAGGATCGTACCTCTGTTGTGATATGAAAGGGGATTGCGCGGATTCACCGCCAATGCGCGCGTGAAATAGGCCAGAGCTTCCTGAGGCCGGTTCAGCGCTTTGAGCGCATATCCATAATTGCTGAGGGCCTCGTCGCTGCTTCCGTTCAGGGCCACGGCCGCCCTGAGATGGATCTCGGCCTCGGCAAACCGGCCTTGTACGAGCTTCACCACGCCCAGGAGATGTTCGACTTCGAAGATGTTCCTGGAGGATTTTGCGATCTGCTGCAGTATTCTTTCCGCTTTGACCAGATCATGGGCGTGAAAGGCTTCGACAGCACGTCGAAATTTGGTCTGCAGTTCACCCGCCAAGTCCATTCCTCCCTCGGGACGTCGGTCAATCATATCATCGCCCCCGACATTGCAAGATGAGACCGTAGCGGCGTCGCGCGGCCGTCGAGGGATGAGCGAGCGTTCCAGCCCGGCCTTCGCTGATTACGGCGACGCCTGGCGCGGCGGAGCGGCTCCTGGGCCGGCGAGCGAGTTATCCCGACTAAACTAATAAGAGCGCCTGTCCCGCAACCTGACACGGGACCCTGTCGCCAATCGGAGAGCGATCACCGCTCCATAGCTTGGGGCAAATCGCGGAAAGATTCAACCAAATCAATCGCTTGCAGGTCGATCACTTGAGAGAATCGGTCGGTGACAAAGGCAATTGTCCCCCGCTCAAGCCCACCCGCCGCTTGGTTTCGGAATTCGCTGGGAATATTCGAGCAAAAACACACGCTTCCAAATTGACCAGCCCAAGTAATTAGATGCATAAGGCTCGCACCGGAGAGGTGGCCGAGTGGCTGAAGGCAACGCTTTGCTAAAGCGTCATACGGTCTCAAGCTGTATCGAGGGTTCGAATCCCTCCCTCTCCGCCACCCCGCGGCAGAATCCGAGATCTGTGCGTTCCTTCACCTGACACGCGACGGTGGCCTCATGCCGCCCCGAATCCGGTTGGCGGAGCACGAGGGAACCTGATTCAGCGAAAATCAGCTTTCACCTGCGAAACGACGGCCAGGACGTGATCTCCACTCAGTGGGCGGAAACCCATGCCCTCGCCTCGCGCTGGGCGGCCGAGATATCGGCGTCCGACATCTGCCCGGCGACTTCCTGGCGCAGCGTCACGGCGTCCTTGCGGCCCTTGAGCGCGGCGAGGTTGAACCATTTGTGCGCGGCGACGAGATCGACGAGACCGGAGCGTCCGCTCGCCCAATAGAGGCCGCGCTCGAACAGCACGTCCGACAGCGCGTCTGCGTCGATCGGCGTCGCGGTCTCCAGATCGAAAGTACCCTGAAACATAACGCATCCCCTTTTTTTGTGCCGTCCCGTCCCCCGAGCGCGGCTCCCGTCCAATCAACTGTTCAACTCATCCCCGAGGCTTCTTGCCCGTGCCGTTTGCCGGCTTGTTGGAGGTAATGATGGCGGGCAAATTTGAATGGCAGTTTAAACATCGCGATGAAGCAGACGTAAACGCGTCCGCCCCAGGGGCGTGCGACAAATGCAAGAAGTCCCAGTTTTGCAGGCACTTCTGCAATTCGTCAGATTCGGTTTACCTTGGGATTTTGGGAGAACGATAACCATTGCACACTGTGACGTCGGTTCTGCGGCGTCCCCGCCCGCTGTCGTCACCAGTATTCCAGAGACAGCAATGGTCCCACGGGAAGCTGCGGCGTCCTGGATCGCCCGATCGGAGCCGGGCGATGACGCCGCGAATGGACCAGCGGCGCGCGAACAGCGAGCAATTGCGCCGCAGCCTCCCTGCTCGAGCAGGGCGCGCATATGAAGAAACATATGGCTGGAAGCTCGACTGCGGCCATCCTTCGAGACGCCCGCCTGCGGCGGACCCTCAGGATGAGGGATGAGGATGCGGCAGCATTTCAACGCAGACGGATCCAGCTGAGCCTCATCCTGAGGAGGCCGCGAAGCGGTCGTCTCGAAGGACGAGGCGCTCGCTCAGGCGCCGCTGAGATCTCATATGCGATAGCCCTGCCTGCTCAAGACAGAACAGCCACGTCGCGGTCAGATCAACGATGTCGGGATAAGGGAATGCCGGCAATACCCCGGCCTCATGAGAACGAGGGCGTCGGCGAACACGTCAGGACCAGCTTCCACGTTGGCCCGAAGGCCACTTGTGAAATTGCGGAGCCCCTTACGGAGAACCGCACGAACGAAGAAAACTTGTTTCTTCTGCCGGACCGGCCTTTGGCGAGCGAACCCGCGAAAGAGAACGATCCGACCGTTGACCTGATGTCTCGCCGACACCCTCTATCGTCGACCAGAACCTTTTGAGAGGCGCTGATGACGTGCCGGCTCTCTAGGAGCCGGCAACTTCAAAAAGCGAAGTTACTTCTTCTTGGCGACCTTGCGGGTCTTCTTCGCAGTCTTCTTCACTGCGCTCTTCGCCTTCTTCGCCTTCTTTGCCTTCTTAGCTTTCTTGGCCATGTTGCCCTCCGATGTGTGAGATGGCTTAATCGCTGCATGCAGTCGGGGATCGAGTGCACACTCATCCCGAATACACCAACACAACGAAAAAAACAGCGTCTCGCTTAAAGAAGTGTTGACGACGCAACGCGCCTGCGCTTGGCGAAGGCGATGCAAGCGGTCTGCATGACGTGTGCTTGCGATCGCTGAGAGTGCCCGCAGCATCGACCTTTGCGAGAGATGCGATTGCAGAAAAACGCTATGCAGAAAGTATTTTTTTGCGCGCGCGCATCGCGCGCGATCGTTGCAATGACGCATCCTGCCGATCGCGCGAGCGCCTCGCGAAGGCGCTTCGCGGACTCTGAGTCGCGACTTTTGGCAACGAAAATATTTTCATGATTAACGGCGCGAACGCTCGTCAGAGCGCGTGCAAGTCGCCGTTTTGCGCGAATCGCGTGACGGCGATTCGGTCGGCGTATCGCGTTCGATCGGGATGAAGTTCGTCGCCGAGGATGCGCGCGAGCGTCGCATCGCGAACCGAAAGCGAGGTGACGACGCCTGTCCGTCACCTCGTTCGAACGCGCGAGGTCAGATGCCGAGCTTCGACTTGAGCAGCTCGTTGACGCTCTGCGGGTTGGCCTTGCCGCCGGATGCCTTCATCACCTGGCCGACGAACCAGCCGAGTGACTGCGGCTTGTCCTTGACCTGCGCCGCCTTGTCGGGATTGGCCGCGATGATGTCGTCGACAACCTTTTCGATCGCCGAAAGATCCGTGACCTGCTTCATGCCGCGGCTTTCGACCAGCGCGCGGGGATCGCCGCCCTCCTGCCAGACGATCTCGAACAGATCCTTGGCGATCTTGCCGGAGATCGTGCCCTCGCCGATCAGGTCGATGATCCCTGAGAGCTGTGCGGCATCGACCGGAGAGTCCGTAATATCCCGGCCTTCCTTGTTGAGACGACCGAACAACTCGTTGATCACCCAGTTCGCGGCGACCTTGCCATCGCGCGCGCGGTTGGCGAGCTTCTCCAGCACGGTCTCGTAGAACACCGCGCTCTCGCGCTCGGCGACCAGCACGCTGGCGTCGTAGGCCGACAGGCCGAGATCCGCGACGAAGCGCGTCTTCTTCTGGTCTGGCAGCTCGGGCAGCTCAGCCTTCAGCTCGTCGACGAAGCTTTGCGAAAATTCCAGCGGCAGCAGGTCGGGATCGGGGAAGTAGCGATAGTCGTGCGCCTCTTCCTTGGACCGCATCGACCGCGTCTCGCCCTTGTTGGGGTCGTAGAGCCGGGTCTCCTGGTCGATCGCGCCGCCGTCCTCGAGGATTTCGATCTGGCGCCTGGCCTCGTATTCGATCGCCTGGCCGATGAAGGTGATCGAGTTCATGTTCTTGATCTCGCAGCGGGTGCCGAGCGGCGCGCCCGGCTTGCGCACGGAGACGTTGACGTCGGCGCGCAAGGATCCCTTCTCCATGTCGCCGTCGCAGGTGCCGAGATAGCGCAGGATCGAGCGCAGCTTGGTCACATAGGCCTTGGCCTGCTCGGCATCGCGGATGTCGGGCTTGGAAACGATCTCCATCAGCGCCACGCCGCAGCGGTTGAGGTCGACATAGGACATGGTCGGCGACTGATCGTGCAGCAATTTGCCGGCGTCCTGCTCCAGATGCAGTCGCTCGATGCCGATGGTGGCGGTCTTGCCGCCGTCCAGTTCGACCACGACCTCGCCTTCGCCGACGATCGGCGACTTGTACTGGCTGATCTGGTAGCCCTGCGGCGAGTCTGGATAGAAATAGTTCTTGCGGTCGAACACCGAGCGCAGATTGATCTGCGCGTTCAGCCCGAGTCCGGTCCGGACAGCCTGCCTGACGCATTCCTCGTTGATGACGGGCAGCATACCCGGCATCGCCGCGTCGACCAGCGACACATGCGAGTTCGGTTCGCCGCCGAACGCGGTGGAGGCGCCGGAGAACAGCTTCGCGTTCGACGTCACCTGAGCGTGGACCTCCAGGCCGATGACCATCTCCCAGTCACCGGTTGAGCCCTTGAGAAGCTTGTGGGGTGCGGCAGGTGCGTTCATGGCTTGACTGGTTCCTTTACTGGTCCCTTGACCGCTCGCGCTTCACCGGCTTCGAGAAGCCCGTTGAGCGACCGAAGCACATCGACCGGCTGGCGCAACGCGATCTCGCGGCGGCCCATCACCTCAATCTCTCCGAACAGCGCGTCGACCTCCGGCGAGGAGGCGAACACGAAGCCGTCGAACGACGTGCTCTGCTCCTCGAAATCGCTGGAGATCTCAACGCGGTAGCCGTGCGCCTTGAGACGATCGACGACCTCGTCATGGAGGGCCTGCGAATGGGTTGCGATGAAGAGATAATCGACGCGGCGCTTGGCGAGCACGCTCTCCGCGCCTTGCAGCATCTCGACCTCGAAGGCCTGGATATCGGCATGCAAGATGTCGAGATGCTTAATCTTCCTGTCCCTGAAGAAGGCGTCGACCTCGAATTTGCCCTTGCCGACGAAGGCCTTGACGAATTCGGCCCGCAGTCCGTTGCGCGCGAAATTATCCTGACCGGTCTTCAGGCAAGCGGGATCCGGCTCGACCAGGATGACCTCTGCCTTGGGCCGCGCCTTCTTGAGCCACATCGAATAGTGGCCCCAATAGGCGCCGAGCTCGATCATCGAGGGCGCCTCGCCCAGCCGCTTCAGCAATTCCTGGAAGACATATTCTTCCAGCGGCTCGTGGACGCCGCGATTGATGATGAGCACACTGCTGAAAGGTCCGTAATAGACTCCGGGCCCGATCCCCGGAACCTTCAGGCCGTTATGCAGATAGACCTGGTCGCCTTCGACGAGGCCTGCCATCGGGACGCGTTCGATCAGGAGGTTGAGCGGATCGGAAACGATCTCGCGGAAACGGCCGAATAAATCCTCCGGCTTCGCTTTCGGACCCGTGAAACCAGGCTCGCTCATGCGGATGCACTCCCACCCAGCGTATCGGCGATGCGCTGCCATTCTGCTTCAAGCGAATCCGTGGCCACGGGCTGGCCAGCCTGGCGGTACCAATAGCCGGCATTGCCGAGGTCGCCCTCGACCCGGTGCAGATAGGCGTGCACCCAGGCGGCCTCGCGGCTGCTCTCGTCCTGGACGATCTTGTGCGCCTGGTCCCAGTCGCCTTTGGCGGCCCACCACAGTGCGGCGAGCGGCGCGCTGAGATCCGGCGGCGGCGCGACGCCGTCGAGGCTGGCGATATACGCCGCCATGTTCACCACCATTTCGCCGGCGTGAAGCGGCCGGCGGCCTGCTCGATCACCTCGCCGAGCGAGAACAGCGTCTCCTCGTCGAAGGGACGGCCGATCAGCTGCAGGCCGAGCGGCAGGCCCTGCGCGTCCTTGCCGGCGGGCACGGCGATGCCCGGCAGGCCCGCCATGTTCACGGTCACCGTGAAGATGTCGTTGAGGTACATCTCGACCGGGTCCGCGCCGCCCTTCTCGCCGATGCCGAAGGCCGCCGATGGCGTCGCCGGCGTCAGGATCGCGTCGACGCCCTTGGCGAAGCAATCCTCAAAGTCCTTCTTGATCAGCGTGCGCACCTTCTGGGCGCGCAAATAGTAAGCGTCGTAATAGCCGGCCGAGAGCACATAGGTGCCGATCATGACGCGGCGCTTCACCTCGGCGCCAAAACCATCTGCGCGGGTGTTCTCGTAGAGCTCGTTGATGTTCCGGCCCTGCTCGCGCAGGCCGTAACGCACGCCGTCGTAGCGCGCGAGGTTGGAGGACGCCTCCGCCGGCGCCACGATGTAATAAGCCGGCAACGCGTATTTGGTGTGTGGCAGCGACACTTCGACGAGTTCGGCGCCTGCCGCTTTCAGCCAGGCCGCGCCCGCCTCCCAAAGCTTTTCGATCTCGGCCGGCATGCCGTCGAGCCGGTATTCCTTGGGAATGCCGATCTTCATGCCCTTCACGGACTTGCCGATCGCGGCCTCGTAGTCCGGCACAGCCATGTCGACCGAGGTCGTGTCCTTCGGATCGTGGCCGGCCATCGAGCGCAACAGCATCGCGGCATCGCGCGTGCTGCGCGCGATCGGACCGGCCTGGTCGAGCGAGGAGGCAAAGGCGACGATGCCCCAGCGCGAGCAGCGGCCATAGGTCGGCTTGATGCCGACCGTTGCGGTGAACGCCGCGGGCTGGCGGATCGAGCCGCCGGTGTCGGTCGCGGTCGCGCCCATGCAGAGCAGAGCGGCCACCGCAGACGCCGAGCCGCCAGACGAGCCGCCCGGCACCAGCGTCGTGTTGGAGCCATCACGCCGCCAGGGATTGCCGACCGGGCCGAAGCACGAGGTCTCGTTCGACGAGCCCATGGCGAACTCGTCATTGTTGAGCTTGCCCAGCATCACCGCGCCGTCGCGCCACAGCTGCGAGGTGATGGTGGACTCGTAAGTCGGCACGAAATTGCCGAGGATTTTCGAGCACGCCGTGGTGCGCACGCCCTTCGTCGCGAACAGGTCCTTGATGCCGAGCGGAATGCCGGCGAGCGGCCCCGCATCGCCCTTCCCGATCCTGGCGTCCGCCTCGCGTGCCATGGTTCGCGCCTGGTCCGGCGTCTCCATGACGAAAGCATTGAGCACGCGCGCGGCTTCGATCGCGTTCAGATGCGCGTCGGTCAGCTCGAGGGACGTGAAAGTCTTGGCCGCGAGGCCCTTGCGGGCCTCGGCGAGCGTCAGCGATGTCAAATCGGTCATTTATTGATCGGGCTGCAGAAGAACGGAGACAGGGACTTGTCGTTGGCCGGGTCGTCTTTTTTGGCGGACGCTTTGGCCGCCGCCTCGATCTCGTCGAGCACGGCATTGACGGCGACATTGGGGTCGGCGGCCTTGCCCTGCCGCTCCATCTTGTCGAGATAGTTCATATAGGCCTGATAGGCCTTCTCGTCGTCGCAAAGCATGCACATCGGACCACGTCCTAAGACTCTTTAGTTTGACGCGTTTTCTTTACGCGAACCGGCTTCCACTTCGCTCGAAAACGCTATGCAAGTTACTCGACGACCTTTGGTACAAGAAAGAAGTGACCTTCGGTCGCGGGCGCGTTGGCAACGATATCGTCGGCGATCTCGCCGTCATTGACCAAATCCTGCCGCTTCTTCATCTGCATCGGGGTGACCGAGGTCATGGGCTCCACACCCTCGACATTGACCTCCGAGAGCTGCTCGACAAAGGCGAGCATGGCGTTGAGCTCGCCCTGCAGATGCGGAACCTCGCCCTCGGAAACCGCAATGCGCGCCAGATGTGCGATGCGGCGGACGGTAGCGGCGTCGACGGACATTATATAAGGCCTCTCACGGCAAAAACCTATGTGCCGTATAGCAGAGGCCGCTTTTGCGCCGCAACCGGCGGCGGGGACCTATCCGGCGAGAGCTTTCATGCGAGCCAGGGCCGTTTTGGCGAGATCCCGGGTCAATTCGGCTGCCGGGACCTCGCGGCCGAGGGCGATCGCCTGTCCGGCCCAGAGATTGGTGAAATCTACCCTGCCCTGCTTTTCGGCAGCCGCCTTCAGCGGTCCGAGCGCGGTTGCGGCATGGGGAAATGGCGGCGCGTCCGACGAAATCGGGCCGGCCTCGCGCATCAGGCGGTTCTGGACGCCGCGCGCCGGCCGCCCCGTCATGACATTGGTGATAACGGTGGAATCATCCCGCCCCTCGGCGAGCGCCGCGCGTGCCGCTGCACTGACTTTGGATTCCGGACAGCGCAGATAGGCACTCCCGATCTGCACGCCGGCCGCGCCGAGCGCGAAGGCGGCTGCAATGCCGCGGCCATCCGCAACGCCGCCGGCCGCAATCACCGGGACCTTCACCGCGTCGACCACCTGCGGCACCAGCGCGAAGGTGCCGGGCTGTTCCGAGATCTTGTCGGTCAGGAACATGCCGCGATGGCCGCCAGCCTCCGCGCCCTGTGCGATTACCGCGTCAGCGCCGTGCTGCTCGAGCCAGACCGCTTCCCTCACCGTGGTCGCCGAGGAGATGACGAGACATCCGGCCGCCTTGACCCGCTTGAGCAGCTCGGCCTCCGGCAGGCCGAAGTGGAAGCTGACGATCTCGGGCTTCAGCTCCTCCACGACCTCGCAGAAGCCGGCGTCGAACGGCGCGCGGTTTGCGGCATTGATGGGTGCGGCGGGATCGAGGCCTTGCTCGCGGTAGTAGCCCGCGAGGCGCTGCTTCCAGCGCTCCTCGGCCTCGGCCGTGAGCTCGACCGGTGTGTGGCAGAAGAAATTCATGTTCACCGGCGCGGAGACGCGCTGGCGGATGATGTTGACCTGCTCGCGCGCCTTCTCGGGCGACAGCATCGCGCTCGGTAGCGAGCCGAGCCCCCCGCCTTGCGCAACGGCGATCACCAGCTCCGCGTCCATCACGCCAGCCATCGGCGCCAGCACGATCGGGAATTCGGTCTTGAAGAGATCGATCAGTCGACGGTTCGGCCACATGGTTGTTCTCTCGCAGTTTAGGCGGACACGCTGGAATTTCGCCGGCCGGTTAGCAGTTGCTCGGCCTCGGTCGCAATCCGTTCGACGATTTCGGCGGCGGACGGAATATCATGGATCAGGCCGACAGCCTCGCCGGCAAAGACCGCGGCGACCTCGAAATTGCCCGCGGCCTTTGCCGCGGCATATTCGACGGTCACCTCGGCGGCGCGCTGCATCAGCTCGATCTCGCGGCCCGTCCAGCGCCTGATATGATCGTTGACCAGCGTTCGCGCGGTGAACGGGGCCGGCCAGAACAGGCTGCGCGACCAGTCGACGATGACGCCGCGCACCGTGTCATTGGGATCAGCGTCGCGAATGCGCTGCTTGGCTTCCTCCGCGCCATTGGCCTCCACGCTGGCATAGAAGCGCGTGCCGATCAGCACGCCGGAGGCGCCCAGCATCATCATTGCGGCCAGCCCGCGACCATCGGCAATTCCGCCGGCGGCAACCACCGGCACCCGCCCGGCCGCGAGATCGACGATCGCAGGTACGATATCGACGGTGGTGCGCGATGCGCCGTGGCCGCCGGCCTCGGTACCCTGCGCGATCAGGATGTCCGCACCGGCGTCGAGCGCCTGCTTCGCCATGTCCTCGCTCTGCACCTGGCAGATCAAGCGCACCCCGCACGTCCTGATGCGCGCTGCAAATGGCGCGGGATCGCCGAATGACAGCATGATCGCTTGCGGATTGGCGTCGAGTGCGATGTCGAGAAGTCTTGGTTTTTTTGCGAGGCTCCAGGTGATGAAGCCGATACCGAACGAAGCAAAGCCGCTCAGTTGCCTGGTCTCGGCCTCGAGCCGCTCCTGATCGCCGTAGCCACCACCCAGGATCCCGAAGCCGCCGGCCTCGCTGACCGCCCGCGTCAGCCGGCTGCCGGCGACCGTGTCCATTGGAGCCAGCAGGATCGGATGTTTGATCCCCAGGAGCTGGGTCACCGGCGTGATGATCGGCATGGCTCCTCCGCTCTCGACACGAACATTAGTCCAGAATACCATTCTCTAAAATTGAATTCTAACGAACGCTACCATCTCAAAAGAGAAACGATATTATGGAACTCAGCGACATCCAGACCTTCGCTGCCGTCGCCCGCACCGGCGGCATCACCCGCGCGGCCGAAGAGCTCAACACGGTGCAGTCGAACGTGACCCAGCGCGTGAAGGCGCTGGAGGCGGAGATCGGTACACCGCTGTTCGAACGCCATAGCCGCGGCATGACCCTGACCGGCGCGGGCAAAAGGCTGTTGCCTTACGCGCAACGGATGTCCGCACTCGCGCGCGAGGCCGTGCTCGCGGCCTGCGACGACGGCGAGCCCAAGGGACCGCTCGCGATTGGATCGATGGAAACGACCGCGGCGGTGCGGCTGCCGCCGCTGCTGGCCGATTTTCATCGCCGCTTTCCCGCCGTCCGGCTGAGCCTGCGCACCGCGCCCACCGCCGACCTCGTCGCTTGCGTGCTCGAAGGCACGCTCGACGGCGCCTTCGTCGCAGGTCCGATCGCGCATGCCGATCTCACCGCGACGAGCGCGTTCCGCGAAGAGCTGGTGCTGGTCAGTGCGCGGCGCTGGGCCACGCTCGCCGACCTGCGTGCCGGCACGCCGGAATCCGGCCCGACCGCGCTGACGTTCCGCACTGGCTGCACCTACCGGCAGCGGCTGGAACAGATCTTTGTCGAGTTCGGCTGGCCGTCAGCCGCACGCTTCGAGCTCGGCACGCTCGACGGCATGATCGGCTGTGTCGCCGCCGATATGGGTGTGACGCTGCTGCCGCGCGCCGTGGTCGAACGCAGCGCGATCAATGGCAGCGTGTCGATGCACGCGCTGAGCCATTCGCACGCGCAGGTCGAGACGCTCTTCATCCAGCGTCGTGCCGGACATCAAACCAGCGCGCTGA
Organism: Bradyrhizobium sp. WSM1253; assembly: GCF_000244935.1. Taxonomy (NCBI): domain Bacteria; kingdom Pseudomonadati; phylum Pseudomonadota; class Alphaproteobacteria; order Hyphomicrobiales; family Nitrobacteraceae; genus Bradyrhizobium; species Bradyrhizobium sp. WSM1253. The sequence goes on along the minus strand of NZ_JH600073.1, from coordinate 8,007,950 downwards.
ACGGGTTTTCCGCCTGCCTGAAGCAGGACGACGAATTCATCGCGGCCTGAGACCCCAGCGCCGCAGTGGCCCAGATCGCCTCGACCACGTCGAACGGCTAGGCCCCTTGCAGGAAGCCTTAAGCCGAACCGGGCACGCAGGACATGGCGAACAGCACCACGAACCATTGGCTGCGGTGTTCCAGGGACCAGCATCGCCGTCACGGCGAACATGCGATCCCGGCAGCCCCCGCAACTCGGTCTCCTCGACAATTCGTTCGACCCATAGTAGGGCAAGGCCATGGATTGGCGGCTTAAAGCACTTGCGTTCCGTGCGCTCGATCTCCCCGGCGGGGCTCAGGCGCACTACTTCTTGCAGCGCCACGTCACGCGGAACTGGCCTCGCCGAGATGCTACGCTTGATGCTCTTGCCGGAATCGCCCGGCGCGTTGTAGCGGACTACAGTGCCGTGAGCGATGCGCTTCCTGGATCGGTCTTGGAAATCGGCGCCGGACGCGATCTGGCCGTTCCTATCGCCCTCAGGGCGCTTGGCGTGCCGAAGATCATCGCATGCGACGTCGAGCGGCTGGCGAAGCTAGATCTGATCCGGCATGCAGGAAGCAGGCTCGGCGGCAAGTTCGAGACTTGGGATGACCTTGCGCGGTCGGGGATTGAGTATCGGGCCCCTTACTATGTGAACGATGACGGAACGAAAGTGGATTGCTCCTGCTCGAACGAGGTTCTGGAGCACGTGCCGGCAGACCAGCTTGTAACCCTTCTCAAGGGATTGCGCGCCGTCACCAATGGCCTCACGACGCATTCAATCGACTATAGCGACCATTATGCCAGGTCGGACAAGTCAGTTTCGAGACTGAACTTCCTCCGCTATTCGGATGAACAGTGGCGACCGTTCAACAGTGGCAAGCAGTACGTCAATCGGCTGCGCCACAGCGACTACTTGCGACTATTCCGCGAGGCAGGATTCCAGATACGGGAAGAGAGCTCGGTGATTGGTGAGCCGCCGCCGGGCTTGGAGGTTGCAGAGCAATTCAGGCGCTATGAGCCGCCCGATCTATTCGCAATTAAGGGGCGCATCGTCGCCGTCTGAGCCGCCTTTCGTGCGGCTTTTCCATGTTATAGCACCGCAGCGCGACGCGTGATATGCGCTAGTCCCATGCCGGCTCTCATCCTGCCTCTCGTCGATGCCGCAACCCACTGGCCCGAACGCGGCGGGTTGGTCGGCCTTGATCTAGGTACCAAGACCATTGGCGTTGCTGTGTCCAATCCGGACCGCCGGTTGGCGACCGGCGTCGAGACGATCCAGCGCAAGGCGTTCAAGCAGGACGCCGCCCGGCTGCTCGCGATTGCCAGTGAACGCAAGGCCGTCGGCTTCGTGCTCGGCCTGCCCATCAACATGGACGGCAGCGAGGGCCCGCGCGCGCAATCGACCCGGGCGTTTGCCCGCAACCTCGCCGGCCTGACCGCGCTGCCCATCGGCCTCTGGGATGAGCGTCTATCGACTGCCGCGGTCGAGCGCGAATTGATCGGCATGGACGTCAGCCGCGCCAAGCGCGCCGAAGTGATCGACGAGCACGCCGCGATCTTCATCCTGCAAGGCGCGCTCGACCGCCTCGCCAATCTGCGCGCAGCCCCGGGGCCTGACTGATCCATGGCCGTCGTGATCGCGGCGCTCCTCCCCGTCTTTATCCTGATCGTGCTCGGCGTGGTGCTGAAGCGCACGCTGATGCGGCTCGATACTCAATGGAACGGGCTGGAGCGGCTGACCTATTTCGTGCTGTTTCCGATGCTGCTGATCCAGACGCTGGTGAAGGCCGACCTGTCCAAGGTCCCGGTCGCAGGCGTCGGCGGCGCGCTGCTGCTCTCGGCGCTCGCGATGTCGCTGCTCTGCCTCGCGCTCCGCCCGGCCCTGTCGCGGCTCGATATCGACGGCCCCGCCTTCACCTCGATCTTCCAGGGCGCGATCCGCTGGCAGACCTATGTGGCGCTGTCCGTCTCCGCCAATATGTTCGGCGAGGTCGGGCTGGCGCTCGCCTCCGTCGCGATGGTGGCGATCATTCCGCTGGTCAACGTCCTCAGCGTCGCGGTGCTCGCCCACTACGCAGCGCCGAAGAAGCAATCCGCGCGCACCGTTGTCATGACGGTTGTTCGCAATCCCCTGATTTGGGCCTGCGTGATCGGCCTCGTCATCAACGTCGTCCATCTGCCGTTGCCGAAGATCTGGCATGAGGTGGCAGATGCACTTGGCCGCTCCTCGCTCGCCATCGGCCTGCTCGTCACCGGCGCCGGCCTGCATCTTGAAGGCCTGCTCCGCCCCAGCACGGGCGCCGCTATCGGCGTGGTGTTCAAGCTGGTGCTGATGCCCGTGATCGCGCTGGGGCTCGCCGTCTGGTTCGGACTGTCCGGCGACAGTCTCGCGATCGTCGCGATCTGCGCCGCGGTGCCGACCTCGACCAGCGCCTATGTGCTGGCCCGCCAGATGGGCGGCGATGCCCCGCTACTGGCGCAGATCATCACGCTGCAGACGATTTTGGCGGCGATCACGATGCCGATCGCGATCGCGCTGGTGGCCTAACTCCCCAACCACATCGTCAGCACCACCGCCGTCAGATTGTTCAGCGCATGCAGCACGATCGTGAGCCACAGTGAGTTGCTGCGATAGCGCATGTAGCCGAACCAGAGGCCGATGGAGAAGACCTCGGCGAGGAAGTATAGGTCGTATTGCAGGTGCACGACGGTCCACAGCAGCGACGACAGGATGATCGCGCCGGGGACGCGCAGGAAGCTCGCCGACCAGCCGCGGTAGAGGAAGCCGCGCGCCAAAACCTCTTCGGACATCGGCGCCGCCACGCTGAAGGCGAACAGCAGCATCACGGCGGCGCCCTTGTCACGGCCGGATTTCAACAGATCGGTCATGAAGCCCGGCGTCGCATCGCGGCCGAGACTCCGCGACATCGTCTCCCAGGCCACCACGATCAGAATCAGCCCGACGGCGCCGAACAGGAGTTGCTTCCATGACGGCCAATACAACGCGAGATAGTCGACGAAGGACGCCTTCTTGATGCGGATGGCCAGCCACACGGCGGCCAGCGTCGCCGGCAGGCCCATCGTGACCGAAAACGCGAGCGACGCCGGCTCGCCACCGACGTGCTGCAGTGATGCGAGGTCGATAGGGTCGCGGGCGACCCAGACCAGATAGACGATGGCCCCGATCTGCCCGACGAACATGGCTGCGAAGATAGCGATGCCCCACAGCGCCGTGCCCCAGAATTTCCAGACCCGCGGCGCCGGCGTCTCGATGAGCGGAGGATGATCGGGATTGAGGGAGTCCATTAAAGCGCTTTCGTTTGAGAGGCTCACGGCAGCGCCCGCTCCAGCAGCGCGCGCACATCGCCGCTCTCGAGCTCGACCGCGCCGTACATGCTGGCGTGATTGGCGGCGAGGCGTGTGGCGGAGAACAGTTCGGCTTGGCGCGGCGACACGCCGTTGAGCGCGGCGGCGGCCGCAAGCAGCGCCAGCTTCTCGACCGCAAGGCGGGCAACGCGCTCGCCGTCCGCGCGCCGGAAGGTCTTGCCGATGAACGAGACGGCATCACCTGCCCCTGGCAGACCGTTCGTTTCGGCAGCAAGCGCTTGCAGCACCGCCATCGCCGCCTCCGGCTCGCGCAACAGCGCGCGCAGCACGTCGAGGCACATCACGTTGCCCGAGCCCTCCCAGATGGCGTTGACGGGAGCCTCCCGGTAGTGGCGCGCCAGAATGCCGTCCTCGACATAGCCGTTGCCGCCGAGGCATTCCATGGCTTCGTAGAGGAACGGCGGCGCGCTCTTGCAGGTCCAGTATTTGATCGCAGGCGTCAGCAGCCGCATGTAGGCGGCCTCCGCCGGATCGTGCGGCGTCCGATCGAAGGCGCGACAGAGCCGCATCACCACCGCCGTGCTCGCCTCCACATGCAGCGCCATGTCCGAGAGTACCGCTTGCATCAGCGGCTGATCGGCGAGACGTTTCTGGAACACGCTGCGGTGCCGGGCGTGATGCAACGCGTGGGCGAGCCCCGAGCGCATCAAGCCGACCGAGGCGATCGCGCAATCCTGCCGCGTCAGTTGCACCATCTGGATGATGGTGCGGATGCCCTTGCCCTCGTCGCCGACGGCTTCCGCATAGGCACCGACGAACTCGACTTCGGACGACGCATTGGAGCGGTTGCCGAGCTTGTCCTTCAGCCGCTGGAACTGGATCGCGTTCACCGACCCATCCGGCGCGAAGCGCGGCATGAAGAAACAGGTCAGTCCCTGGTCTGCCTGGGCCAGCACCAGGAAGGCGTCGCACATCGGCGCCGACATGAACCATTTGTGGCCGGTGATGCGGTAGGCGCCTCCGTCGCGCACCGCGCGCGTCATGTTGGCGCGCACGTCGGTGCCGCCCTGCTTCTCGGTCATGCCCATGCCGAGCGTCATACCGCGCTTCTCCCACCACGGCGCAAAGCTGGGATCGAAGCTTTTCGTCGACAGCACCGGCATCACCCTGGCGAGCAGATCAGGCTGCATCGCCAGCGCCGCCACGGAGGCGCGCGTCATCGTGATCGGGCAGAGATGGCCGGTCTCGACCTGCGCGGCCATGTAGAATTTTGCCGCGCGGATGACCTCCGCGGCATCGCCCGCGGGTCTTCCATCCGCGGTCCAAGTCGAATTGTGCACGCCGGCACGGGCGCTGTGGGCCATCAGTTCATGATAGGCCGGATGAAACTCGACCTGGTCGCGCCGATTGCCCTTGGCATCGAAGGTGCGCAGCTTCGGCGTGTTCTCGTTCGCGACGCGCCCCCGATCGGCCATCGCTGCCGAGCCCCAATGCTTGCCGAACTCCGAGAGCTCCCGTTCCGCGGCCGCACCGCCATTGGTCCTGACCGCCGCGACCAGCGGCTGGTCCGCGGCGAACAGATCGACGTCCTCGAACGGCGGTGACTGGTTGAAGACCTCGTGGGTCGCGAAGCTGGGCTGGGTCATCTCGTGTCCTCGGCGCGGAATCAGTTCCGCCGCGGCTGGATCGGGAAATCATAGGCCGCCCCTCCCGCCCCCGGCAGTGAAAAGTGCCACCACTCCTTCGCATAGTTCACAAAGCCTTGCCTCGCCATCGCAGCCACGAGCCGCTTGCGCCAGGCGCGCTGATCCGGACTGATCGTCGGTCCGGCGGTGTGCCCTTTCACGTCGGTGCAGTCATAGCCGGTGCCCATGTCGACGCTGCCCTCCGGCAGTCGCGCCTCGACCGGCGCCGTGCAATCAGCGTAGGCCTTTGACGGGTCGTATTTGCCTGAATTGTCCGCCTTGAGATCGACCAGCGTGAGATCGAGCGCCGCCCCCGTCGAATGCTGCGAGCGGCTTGCGATGTAGCCGAGGCGGAACAGCTCGGTCTTGGGAATTTTGGGATTGTAGCGCCGCTCGGCGGCCGTCTCGTGGCCGTTCTGCGACCACCTGACCATGTCGAGCGAGGCCCGCGCCGGCCGGTAGCAGTCGAACATCTTCAGGGAGAGATTTTGCGCCGCCAGTTCCTGCTGCACCGCTTTCAGCCGCAGGCCAACCTCCCGCTTCACCACGCATTCGCCGGCCCCGTAGCCGGCGAGCGGACGGCCGACGAAATTGTTCGAGGTGGCGTAGCGGATGTCCTGGATGATGCTGGGATCGATGTCGTGCAAATAGACGAAACCGCCCGGGAGCGATTGGGCGTGAACGTATGAGGTCGACAGAATTGCAACAAGCGCAGTCAGAATCGATTTGGCCAAAAGCGTTCGAACTCCCCCAGTCTCGGACGCGAGCACAAGAGCGAACTCGAAGTCACGTGGCTCGATCGCGCGAACGCTGGCGTCATTGAACCGATGAAACTTGACCAATTCGGCGAACCACGCTGCGTTTCGCTCGATCTGGCCTACGGCTGCGGCGAGAGATGCCTCGGTAGAGGTTCTGAAGCCTTTACCCGCATGCCTTTCTCGGCTTTCTGGATCGCACGCTCCGCCTCGCCCAGGGCCGAGAGAATGTCCTCGTCAACGTGGGTTGAACCGACGATCTCCGGCTTGCGATCCACCCAGAGTTTCTTCGCCAGCCATCCCGTAAGCACGGCACCTACCGTGACCCCTACCGGGAAAAGCAAGGCGATCACTTGGTTGGTGGTCATCGGAGACCTCCCAGGAAAACGTGTCCAGCCAAGTGTACGGCGAAACCGAACACGACGCAAACCGCACCGATCCCAATCAATAGACCGTTGTCCGTGCCTGGCGGCAGAATGTTGAAGATGAACTGAGCCGCGGGCACGAAGGTTCCGGCCGTCATGATGGCTGCAGCCAATGTATTGAGCCAGTTGGCAAATGAGCTTGAGGTGTTCGTTGCGGATATCGTCGGACGTCATTGATTGCGTATCCAGCTCGCTTTTGGATTGCTGAACATATCCGAGAAAGCCAAAAGATGTAGGGCCTCAGGATCGAAATACAGGGCCATCCTGCTTGGGCCATAACTGCCTCGGCAGGTCACCGGCGTGCGATGGCACTCCGGATTTGCCGATTGCGCTGCTCTTGCTTCGCCTCGCCTTGGACTGACGACGAGGTACAGATCGGGGGATAACTCCCCGCCCCGGCATTGGCCCTTGCCCCCCCGGCCATCCCCGCCTATAGCTCTCGCTTTAATGACATCGAAATCGACCTTCGTCCTCGGCCACCGGCATTTGCTGGGCATCGAGGGCCTTTCCGCGGCCGACATCACCGGCCTCCTGGACCTGTCCGAAGAATATGTCGAGCTCAACCGCCAGGTTGACAAGAAGCGCACCGTCCTGCGTGGACGGACGCAGGTAAACCTCTTCTTCGAGGCCTCCACCCGGACCCAATCCTCGTTCGAGCTCGCCGGCAAACGGCTGGGCGCCGACGTCATGAACATGTCGGTGTCATCCTCGTCCATCAAAAAGGGCGAGACGCTGGTCGACACCGCCATGACGCTCAACGCCATGCACCCCGATATCCTGGTGGTGCGCCATCACGCCTCCGGCGCGGTGGAACTGCTGGCCCGCAAGGTCGACGGTTCCGTGATCAATGCCGGCGACGGCGCGCATGAGCATCCGACACAAGCCCTGCTCGACGCGCTGACCATCCGCCGCAACAAGGGCCGGCTCGAGGGCCTCGTGGTCGCAATCTGCGGCGACGTGCTGCATTCGCGCGTCGCCCGCTCCAACATCATCCTGCTCAACGCGATGGGCGCCCGCGTCCGCGTCGTCGGACCCTCCACGCTGCTGCCGCCGGGCATCGAGCGGATGGGCGTCGAGGTCGCGCGCGACATGCGCGAGGGGCTCAACGGCGCCGACATCGTCATGATGTTGCGGCTCCAGCGCGAGCGCATGAACGGCTCCTTCGTGCCGTCGACCTCCGAGTATTTCCATTATTTCGGGCTGGACCAGAAGAAGCTCGCCTACGCCAAGCCAGACGCCCTCGTCATGCATCCCGGCCCCATGAACCGCGGCGTCGAGATCGACACTGCGGTCGCTGACGGCGCGCAGTCCCTGATCCGCGAACAGGTGGAAATGGGCGTGGCCGTGCGCATGGCGGTGCTGGAAGCGCTCGCCCGCAACCTGCCGAACGCGTGATGCTCATGTTGACCGACCGCCGACCCATCCTGCTCGCCAATGCCCGCGTCGTCGACCCCTCCCGGGATTTCGATGGCCCCGGCGATGTCCTGATCGCCGACGGCATCATCCGGGAGACCCGCCGCGGCATTGGCGCTGCCGGCGTCCCCGAGGGCACCGACGTCGTCAACTGCGCCGGCAAGATCGTCGCACCCGGCCTGATCGACATGCGCGCCTTCGTCGGAGAGCCCGGCTTCAGCCATCGCGAGACCTTTGCCTCCGCGAGCCAGGCGGCTGCGACCGGCGGCATCACCACCATCATCTGCCAGCCTGATACCTTGCCGGTGATCGACAACTCGGCGACCGTCGACTTCGTGATGCGTCGCGCCCGTGACACCGCGATCGTCAACATCCAGCCGATGGCGGCGCTGACGAAGGGCATGCACGGCGAGGAGATGACCGAGTTCGGCCTCCTCAAGGCAGCCGGCGCGATCGCCTTCAGCGACTGCGACAAAAGCGTGATCAATGCGCAGGTGATGCGCCGCGCCTTGACCTACGCGCGCGATTTCGACGCGCTGATCGTGCACTACACCGAGGATCGCGATCTCGTCGGCGAAGGCGTGATGAACGAGGGCGAGTTCGCCTCGCGGCTCGGCCTGATGGGCATCCCGAACGCGGCGGAGGCCGTGATGCTGGAGCGCGACATGCGCCTGGTCGCGCTGACAGGCGGCCGCTATCACGCGGCCTCGCTGACCTGCATCGAGTCGCTCGACGTGCTCAAGCGCGCCCGCGACGCCGGCCTCGCCGTGACCGCCTCGGCCTCGATCAACCACCTTGCGCTGAACGAGAACGACATCGGCCCTTACCGTTCGTTCCTGAAGCTGTCGCCGCCGCTGCGCACCGAGGACGACCGCCGCGCGCTGGTCGCCGCCGTCGCCTCCGGCCTCGTCGACGTCATCATGTCCGACCACAATCCACAGGACGTCGAGGTCAAGCGCCTGCCTTTCGCGGAAGCAGCCCCCGGCGCCATCGGGCTCGAGACCATGCTCCCGGCGGGCCTGCGCCTCGTGCACAATGACGAGTTGGACCTCAAGACGCTGATCCGGGCGATGTCGACCCGGCCGGCCGAGATTTTGGGATTGCCTGGCGGAACCCTGCGCACAGGCAGCCCCGCCGACGTCATCGTGATCGACCCCGATGTGCCCTGGGTGGTCGATCCCGCCGATCTCAAATCGCCCTGCAAGAACACGCCTTTCGACGAGGCCCGCTTTACAGGCCGCGTGGTGCGCACCATTGTCGGCGGACGGACCGTGTACGAGCATGTCTGACGTGCGGAGCTGCAGCCAGGGAATTTGCAGACATGACGCTTGAATTGTTCCTGCCGGTGGCTTTCGTCATTGGCTACCTGCTCGGCTCGATTCCGTTCGGGTTGATCCTGACGAAACTCGGCGGCACACAGGATATCCGCTCGATCGGCTCCGGCAGCATCGGCGCCACCAACGTGCTGCGCACGGGGCGCAAGGGCCTTGCCGCCGCGACCCTGCTGTTCGATGCGCTCAAGGGCACCGTGGCGGTGGTAATCGCCGGCTACATCGCCGGTCCCAATGCCGCGATGCTGGCCGGGCTCGGTGCCTTCCTCGGCCATCTCTTCCCGGTCTGGCTCAAATTCCGCGGCGGCAAGGGTGTCGCCGTCTATATCGGCATCATGCTCGGGCTGTTCTGGCCGGCCGCACTGGTGTTCTGCCTGCTCTGGTTGGCGACCGCCTTTACCGCCCGCTATTCCTCGCTCTCGGCCCTGGTGGCCTCGTTCATCACCCCGCTGTTCCTGTTGTGGTTCGGCCAGCCCGCACTCGCCGCACTGGCGGCGGTGCTGACGCTGCTGCTGTTCTACGCTCATCGCGAGAACATCAAGCGGCTGCAATCGGGCAAGGAAAGCCGGATCGGCGAGAAGGCATAAGCCGGGAAACCACGGATACCGCGGCACCCCTTCTGCATTATATCGCAAATGGTGTTCGCAACTTGCAGCCGAATCACGGCTGTATGGACGAACGGGTTCCAGGCCTTGGCCCTGATCGTGGGCATGGCTCTACGCGGTTGCTCAGAATGAGCGAGAAGATTGTCAGCGCGCAAGAGGATGGCGATTTGCGAGGTGCTACCTGCACCGCGGCAAGCCGGCTGCTCTCGACGACGGATATCTGGTCTAGTGCGCCCTCGCCGGTTCCTGCTCCCAAGCCTGTGCCCGTTTCGCCACCGACGCCGCAGCCTGCTCGCATCGCGCAAGCTCCTCTGACTGTCGAGGCCGTGACCGCCGCGGCGCCAGTTGCGTCCGCGCGGCCCCGCGCCAACCCATGGCCGCCGCAAAAATTGTCGCTGGCGCTCCAGGGCGGCGGCACCTTCGCCGCTTTCACCTGGGGCGTGCTGGAGCGGCTGCTGGAAGAGCCATCGATCGCGATCGACACCATCAGCGGCGCCAGTGCCGGCGCGATCAACGCGCTGCTGCTCGCTTCCGGTTTCGCCGAGGGCGGCCGCGAAGGCGCGCGCGCGCGGCTGAACCGGTTCTGGATCCGGCTGATGCACGAGGCCTCGTTCCGATCGCTGATGCTGATCGGCGGTTTCTCGCCGGCGGGAAGCTCGGTCGCGTTCGGCCCGACGCTACGCTCCGGCCAGTTCGATCCGTTCGATCTGGATCCGCTGCGGCAGGCGCTGTCGCGCGACATCAACTTTTCCGCCTTGCGCGACCCCCGCTGCCCTAAGCTTCTGATCGCGGCGACCCGGATCCGCGACGGGCAGCAGCAGATCTTCCGCAATGACGCCATCACGGCCGACGTCGCGCTGGCCTCGACCTGCCCACCCTTGGTTCATTGCGCGGTGGAGATCGACGGCGAGGCTTATTGGGACGGCGGCCTCGGCGGCAATCCGCCCCTGCTGCGGCTCGTGCAGGACACGACGAGCGCCGAAATCCTGCTGGTCCAGGTCACGCCGGCGCGCGACAGCTACGTGCCGATCACGCTCGCGGCGATCGACCGCAGGCTGGATCAGATCGCGGCCAACGCCGCCCTCAATGCCGAGATCGCGGCGATCGAATGGGCGCAATCGCAGGCCGCATCGTCGCTGCGGCTCTCCAGGCTGGCCGCGGAAGATTTCGTCGACGGCCTGGCGCAGCGCTCGTCCACCGATCTCGGCCGCGGTTTCATTCGCGCGCTTCACCGCAGCGGCCGCGAGGCCGCCGGGCGCTGGCTCAAGCAAGGTACCGACCACAGCGCAGCGCCGGCCGCATCCGGCCAGCGCATCGTTGCCCTCGAACCTGCCTAGCCTGATCTCGCCAGCGCCTGCTCCAGGAACCACGCCGTCGCCAGCGCATGCGCGTCGTTGCCGAAGCGCGCGATCACCTGCACGCCGATCGGCAGGCCATTGGCCTTGAGCACCGGCACGTTGACGCAAGGGTTGCCCATCAGCGTCCAGAGCCGGTTGTAGCGGGGGTCGCCGGTGCTCGCGAGCTCCTTGGCCGGCGGCGTGCCCGGCGCCGAATAGGTCAGCAGCACGTCGAACCCCTCGAACAACTCGCCAAGCTCGCGGCGACCGCGGCGGCTGACCCGGCGTGCGTCGTCATAGTCCTTGGGTGTGAGACCGACCGTCGCATCGAGACTGGCGCGCAGCATCGGCGCGATCTCGTCGTGCCGTTCGGAAAATTCCCAGGCGAGCGCGCGATGCGCCTCGAAGTCCTGAATAATCGGATGGATGCGCCAGGCCTCCTGCACCGCTTCCGGCAGATCGATAGTCTGCACGCTGGCGCCGGCCCGCGTCGCCGCCTTGATCGCGGCTTGCAGCCCCTCCTCGGCGGCCGGCTCCACGTCGCCAGCGAACTCCTGCCTGATAACGCCGATGCGCGGCGCCTTCGCCGGGACGATGCCGGCGAATTCGGTGCGGCCGGTCATCGCCAGCAGTCCGCGCGCGAGATCTTCCGCGCGCGCGCCGAACAGGCCGACCGTGTCGAGCGCCCACGAATAGCATTTGACGCCGACCGTCGGCAGCATCCGGAACGACGGCTTGATCGCGGCGGTGCCGCAATAGGCGGCGGGCCGGATCACCGAGCCGCCGGTCTGGGTGCCCAGCGCCAGCGGGATCATGCCGGCACCGACGGCCGCGGCCGAGCCCGAGGACGAGCCGCCCGGCGTATGCCCGAGATTGTGCGGATTGAGCGTCGGGGTCGGATCGCGCGAGGCGAACGCCGTGGTCGTGGTCTTGCCGATGATTGTGGCGCCTGCCCGCTTCAGCATCATCACCACAGGCGCGTCCGCGCGCGGCTGCCAGCCGCGATAGATCGATGATCCCATCTCGGTCGGAAAATCGGCGGTGTCGATGATGTCCTTGATCCCGACCGCGATGCCGCGCAGCGGCCCGGCGCCTTGCGCCTTCGCGGATTTGTCGTGACGGACAAAGGCGTGAACGTCCTTCTCCCGCGCCTCGATGGCCGCATGCGATTGCGCGATGGCGGCCTCAGGCGAAAGCTCGCCTGCTTCGATGCGGCGCTGGAGATCGGCAAGTGAGATCATGGCATTACCCTTCTTATTGGGATCGCTTTTAGCATCGGGGCAAGGTCGCGCAAGCGTACGCAGCTGTTGCCCACGCCCTCAGGTTGTTCCATGCTGCGCCTGCAAGGAGCTGCCGTGGACGCCATCAATCCCAGCGTAGAGCTGACCGAGGCTGACAGGATCGACCGCCTGCGGCTGATCCGGTCCGACAATGTCGGGCCGCGCACTTTCCGGTCGCTGGTCGATCATTTCGGCACGGCGCGCGCGGCGCTGGACCGGCTGCCGGATCTGGCACGCCGCGGTGGTGCGCGGCAATCGGCGCGCATCTGCAGCGCTGACGAGGCGAAGGCGGAGCTCGCGGCAAGCCGCAAGTTCGGAATTGCCTGGCTCGCGCCCGGCGAGGACGGCTATCCGGCGCGGCTGGCAACGCTCGACGATGCGCCGCCGCTGCTCGCCGTGCGCGGCGACAATGCCACGCTGATGCGGCCGATGATCGCGATCGTCGGCTCGCGCAACGCCTCTGGTGCAGGCTTGAAATTCGCCGGTCAGCTCGCCCGCGAGCTCGGCGAGGCCGGCTTTGTCGTCATCTCCGGCCTTGCCCGCGGCGTCGACCAGGCCGCGCACCGCGCCAGTGTCGAGAGCGGCACCATCGCCGTGCTCGCCGGCGGACATGATTGCATCTATCCGCCCGAGCATGGCGATCTGCTCGCAGCGATCCTCGATCGCAAGGGTGCTGCGATCTCCGAGATGCCGCTCGGCCATGAGCCGCGCGCCCGCGACTTCCCCCGCCGCAACCGGCTGATCTCGGGCGCCGCGCTCGGCGTGGTCGTGGTGGAGGCGGCGCACCGCTCGGGCTCGCTGATCACCGCGCGCATGGCCGCCGAACAGGGCCGCGAAGTGTTCGCGGTGCCCGGCTCGCCGCTCGATCCGCGCGCCGCCGGCACCAATGATCTGATCAAGCAGGGCGCGACGCTCGTCACCGAAGCCGCCGACGTCGTCAACGCCGTCGCACCGATCATGGAGCGGCCGCTGATGCGCACCGCGAACGAGCCCGACAGCGAGCCGTTCGAAAGCGATCCGCAAGGACACGACCGCGACCAGATCACCGGCCTGCTCGGCCCTGCCCCTGTCACGATCGACGATCTCGTGCGGATGTCCGGCGCCTCGCCTGCCATCGTGCGCACCGTGCTCTTGGAGCTCGAGCTCGCCGGCCGGCTCGAACGCCACGGCGGTGGCTTGGTCTCGCTGCTTTAAGGAGAGTTCCGCTCGTCGAAGCGCGTGCGCGCCGAGGCGATCTGCTGCTGATGCGCGATCGCCCATTCGCCAAGTGCCCTCACCGGCTGTTGCAATCCGCGGCCGAGATCGGTCAGCTCGTAATCCACCCGCGGCGGAATGGTCGGGAAGATCGTGCGTGTGACCAGGCCGTCACGTTCGAGCCCGCGCAGCGTCAGGGTCAGCATCCGCTGCGAAATGCCGTTGATCATGCGCTTGAGCTCGTTGAAGCGCTTGGGCCCGTCACTCAGCATCATGATCACGAACACGCTCCATTTGTCGCCGACGCGCGCGAGGATCGAGGCGACGCCACGGCAGTCGGCGTGGTCGCGATCCGGCATCGGCGTGGCAGGCAAATCGATGTGCGCAGGTTTCAAAGATGTGCCCATGGCTCAAAAAGGTGCGTTCTTGCGGGGATTTCGATAGTCACTCATGTAGCTCTGGTTACAAATTTATACCAGGGTGATCCCGAATGAAACTCCTCCATCTCGACTCCAGCGTGCTCGGCCCCCACTCCGTTTCCCGGCAGGTCTCCGCCGCCATCGTCGACCGTCTCAGGCAGGCGACGCCATCGCTCGACCTCGTGTATCGCGACCTGACGCAGAGCCCGCTCGCCCATCTCTCCGGCTCGCATCTGGCGGCCGCGCAAGGCGCGCCTGCGCCGGCGGAACTCGGCCCCGACCTCGCCGCCAGCAAGGCCGCGCTGGACGAGTTTCTTGCGGCGGACATCGTCGTGATCGGCGCGCCCATGTACAATTTCACCATTCCGAGCCAGCTCAAGGCCTGGATCGACCGGGTCCTGGTGGCGGGGAAGACGTTCAGCTACGGCGCCAATGGCCCACAGGGCCTTGCCGGCGGCAAGCGCGTGATCTTCGCGATCTCGCGCGGGGGCTATTACGGCGCGGGCACGCCCGCCGCATCGCTGGAGCACCTCGAAAGCTATCTGCGCGGCGTGTTCGGTTTCATGGGCATCCATCATCCCGAATTCATCACCGCCGACGGCATCCAGGTCGGGCCGGAGCATCGCGAGAAGTCGCTCGCAAGCGCGCTTGAGGCGGCAACCAGCCTGCGCGCGGCCTGAGGCAACGCCCACATCATCAGCCGCCGCAACATTGCCTGCGGCGGCTGATCGACCGGTGCGCGATCGGCGAAGCTAAAACCAGGAGCCCTGAATGCCGAGGATGACGGCGACGAGGGAAACGAACAGGCCGATGCCTGAGAAAAGAGCGACCCCGATGAACTCGGAGGTGTCGGAACGCTTGGCGGGAATGGTGGAGTTTTCGGTGTAAATACGCGGTGCTGAAATCGGGGAAGTAATACGAGCTGCCTTTGGCATATCGGGCTCCCTTGAAAATGAGTCTTCGTGACCCCCTGCCCGTAAAAGTGTCTTGGCAGCGCAAGCGAAGGTTCAACGCCTCACGCAAGGTTCAGAAAATACAGCTCGCGAGACGTGGGAACCGGCCGGCGCAACCACTCGCCGCTGCGCCGACCGATTCAATTTGCACCAAGATTGATCAGCCGCGATAGATCGGCGCGCCGCTCGGCGAGGCAACCGCGCCGCCGTCGACGAAGATTTCCTCGCCCTGCACATGGGCGGAATCGTCGGAGGCGAGGAACAGCACGGTCTTCGCGACGTGATCTGTTTCACCAATGCGCCCCAGCGGCGTCGTCAGTGCGATCCGCTTCTCGAACGCCTTCTCGGCTTCCGGTGTTGCGGTCGCAGGTCCCCAGATCGGTGTGCGGATCGCACCCGGCGCGACCACGTTGACGCGAATGCCGCGCGGCGACAGTTCAGATGCCATGATCCGCGCCATCGCCCGCACGCCGGCCTTGGCGGCGCCATACGCCGAATAGCCGGGAATGCCGAGCACGGAGATCACCGACCCGCTGAGGATGATCGAAGCGTTGTCGTTGAGATAAGGCAGCGCGGACTGCACGGTGAAGAACACGCCGGTCAGATTGGTGCTGATGACCTTCTCGAAGACCTCCAGCGTGGCCGACCCCAGCGGCGTACCGCCGGCGATGCCGGCATTGGCGAACACGATGTCGAACTTGCCGAACTTTCCGGCGCCCTTCTTGATCGCAGCTTCGGTCGCGGCAATGTCGGTGGCGTCGGCGGTCAGCGCGAGCGCGTTCGGCCCGAGTTCGTTCGCGGCCGCCTCGAGCGTCTCCTTGTTGCGCCCGGTGATCACCACTTTGGCGCCCTCGGCCACGAACAGCTTTGCCGTTGCCAGTCCAATGCCGCTATTGCCGCCGGTGATCAGGGCCGTCTTGTTCTTCAGTCTCACGTTCGCCTCCAGTGGTTGCATCATAAAACTATGATTGCCATCTAGGCTATCTGGTTTTAATATGCAACCACACGAGCGCGTGAACGGCGACTGGACCGTGCGATCGCGAAAGGACCCGACCATGGTGAAACGAACGAGCTTCGAGGGCGACGCCTGCCCGATTGCACGCTCGCTGGAAGCGATCGGCGACCGGTGGTCCCTGCTGATCATCCGCGAGGCGCTGTTCGGCCTGCGCCGCTTCGGCGAGTTTCAGAGTAAGCTGGGCATGGCCAAGAACATCTTGTCGGCCCGGCTGGGCTCACTCGTGGACCACGGCATTTTAGCAACCGCCCCGGCGTCCGACGGCAGCGCCTATCAGGAATATGTGCTGACGCCGAAGGGCCGCGGCGTCTTCCCGGTGTTGGTAGCGCTGCGCCAATGGAGCGAGGAATTCGACGATCGCCCGTCGGAGATCGCGACCATCCTGGTCGATCGCGAGAAAGGCCGCCCGGTGCGCAAGCTGGAGCTGCGCGCAGTGGACGGGCGATTGCTCACGCAAGCCGATACCACGCTGAAGCCGCGGCCCGCGCCGCGACGGCGGTCGGCCTAGTAACGTCGAACTGCCACCAGCCCGTCATTGCGAGCGCAGCGAAGCAATCCAGACTGCCACCGCGGAAAGACTCTGGATTGCTTCGCTGCGCTCGCAATGACGGCGTGGCGGGACTTGTACAAGACATCGACAGCGTCAAAGATGGCGAGGTCCCACCAAAGTGGCACCACCATGCCCCTGCTCGCCATCGTCTATTTTTCCATCTCAGGCACCACCGAGAAGCTGGCGCATGCGGTTGCGCGCGGAGCGGATGGCAGGGCGCGGGTCTCGCTATGTCGCATCACCGGCGGCGACATCGTGTCAGGCCGCTTCCAGAATGAGAGGTTACTGGAGACGATCGACCGCGCCGACGCAGTTGCGTTTGGCAGCCCGACCTATATGGGCGGACCAGCCGCTCAGTTCAAAGCGTTTGCCGATGCTTCAAGTGATCGATGGAGCCGGCAACAATGGGCCAACAAGATCGCAGCCGGATTCACGACGGGCGCATGCGCTGGCGGCGATCAACTCCACACACTGACCTACTTTTCCATTCTGGCCGCGCAGCACGGCATGCTCTGGTGCGGGCTGGATATTCCCGGTGGGGAGGATCCGAGTGGCCGCAATCGTTTGGGCAGCCAGCTTGGCCTTGCGACGCATCTGGTCGACAGCGCCTTGCCTCAGACCGACCTCAGCACGGCCGAATATCTCGGTCAGCGATTGGCCAAAATGGCAAGCCGCAACGGCTAACCTCACCCGTCATTGCGAGCGTAGCGCCTATCAGGCGCATGTGCTGACGGAAAAGGTCCGTGGTAGCTTCCCGACGCGGATACCACGCTGAAGCCGCGGCCGCCGCCGCGGCGGCGGTCAGCGGGTGCGCGCCATCTCTCCAACGTCGTCCTGGCGAAAGCCAGGACCCATTATCCCAAGCAGGAGTTTGGCGAAGACTCGTCACCCGGAATTCGCACCGCACTCAGGTCGATAGACCTCGCGGTATGGGTCCTGGCTTTCGCCAGGACGACTCCGGAGGGAGAGAGACAGCGTAATCGATTCCGCTCGGCATCCCCCCTCACGACAGCTTGCGCTTGCTCCGCAGCCGCAGATGCTCGTCGGCCTCGAGCTTGGTCATTCCCAGGAGATAGTGCAGCACGTCGAGCTTGTGCCGCTCGGCCAGCTTGCGCAGCGCCCCGACCTGCTCGGCGATGAAGGCGACCGCCTCCTCGACGCCGCCCTCCCCCGGTTCCTCGTGACGCGAGCCTCCCGCCGCGCGCGATGCGGCGCCGGCCCGTTTCTTTCCTGGCTTAGTCACCAGCCCCCACCCGAATCCATGCCCCCTAGAAACATTACGCCGACATCGGCCGCAACTCAAAGGTGGTATTTTGCAACTTTCTCGATATGAAACTTTTCCCATCGGGATAGCTTTCAACACCCCTCGATTTGACAGCGAGGGCCTCACCACCCATGTTCGGGACGAAAGGGCCGACCCGAATCTCATCGAATTCGGCCCCAAATTTCCCCATAAGTTACTGGAACTACATGAATATCGTCATTGTGGAGTCGCCGGCGAAAGCCAAGACGATCAACAAGTATTTGGGCTCGTCCTACGAGGTTCTGGCCTCGTTCGGCCATGTCCGGGACTTGCCGGCGAAGAACGGCTCCGTCGATCCCGACGCCAATTTCAAGATGATCTGGGAGATCGATCCCAAGGCGGCCGGCCGGCTCAACGACATTGCCAAGTCCCTCAAGAACGCCGATCGCCTGATTCTCGCCACCGACCCTGATCGCGAGGGCGAGGCCATCTCCTGGCACGTGCTGGAGGTCTTGAAAGAGAAGCGCGCGCTCAAGGACCACAAGATCGAGCGCGTGGTGTTCAACGCCATCACCAAGCAGGCGGTCACGGACGCCATGAAGCATCCGCGCCAGATCGACGGTGCGCTGGTCGACGCCTATATGGCGCGCCGCGCGCTGGACTATCTGGTCGGCTTCACCCTCTCCCCCGTGCTGTGGCGCAAGCTGCCGGGCGCCCGCTCGGCGGGCCGCGTGCAGTCGGTGGCGCTGCGGCTGGTCTGCGACCGCGAGCTCGAGATCGAAAAGTTCGTTGCGCGCGAATACTGGTCGCTGATCGCGACCCTGCTGACGCCGCGCGGCGACGCCTTCGAGGCACGTCTGGTCGGCGCCGACGGCAAGAAGATCCAGCGGCTCGACATCGGCACCGGCGCGGAAGCCGAAGACTTCAAGAAGGCGCTGGAAGCCGCCAGCTACGCCGTGACCACGGTCGATGCCAAGCCGGCCCGGCGCAATCCGCAGGCGCCCTTCACCACCTCGACGCTGCAGCAGGAAGCCAGCCGCAAATACGGGTTTGCGCCGGCGCATACCATGCGCATCGCGCAGCGGCTCTATGAAGGCATCGACATCGGCGGCGAGACCACCGGACTCATTACTTATATGCGTACCGACGGCGTGCAGATCGATCCGTCCGCGATCACCCAGGCCCGCAAGGTGATCGGCGAGGATTACGGCAACGCCTATGTGCCGGACTCGCCGCGCCAGTACCAGGCCAAGGCCAAGAACGCCCAGGAAGCCCACGAAGCGATCCGGCCGACCGACATGTCCCGCCGTCCCGACAGCATGAGCCGCAAGCTCGAATCCGACCAGGCGAGACTCTATGAACTGATCTGGAAGCGCACCATCGCGAGCCAGATGGAATCGGCCGAGCTGGAACGCACCACGGTCGACATCACGGCGAAGGTCGGCGGCCGCACGCTGGACCTGCGCGCCACCGGCCAGGTCGTCAAGTTCGACGGCTTCCTTGCGCTCTATCAGGAAGGCCGCGACGACGAGGAGGACGAGGACTCCCGCCGCCTGCCCGCGATGAGCCCCAACGACGCGCTGAAACGGCAGTCGCTCGCCGTCACCCAGCACTTCACCGAGCCGCCGCCGCGCTTCTCCGAGGCCTCGCTGGTCAAGCGCATGGAAGAGCTCGGCATCGGCCGACCCTCGACCTATGCCTCGATTCTCCAGGTCCTCAAGGACCGCGGCTACGTCAAGCTCGAGAAGAAGCGCCTGCATGGCGAGGACAAGGGCCGCGTCGTGGTCGCGTTCCTCGAAAGCTTCTTTGCCCGCTACGTCGAATACGACTTCACCGCCAATCTGGAAGAGCAGCTCGACCGCGTCTCCAACAACGAGATTTCCTGGCAGCAGGTGCTGAAGGATTTCTGGACCGGCTTCATCGGCGCGGTCGACGAGATCAAGGATCTGCGCGTAGCCCAGGTGCTCGACGTGCTCGACGAGATGCTAGGCCAGCACATCTATCCGGCGCGCACCGATGGCGGCGACATCAGGCAATGCCCGAGCTGCGGCAACGGACGGCTGAATCTGAAGGCCGGCAAGTTCGGCGCCTTCGTCGGCTGCTCGAACTATCCGGAATGCCGTTACACCCGTCAGCTCGCCGCCGACGGCGAGGCCACGGCCGATCGTTCGCTCGGCCAGGACCCTGATACGGGTCGCGATGTCTGGGTCAAGGCCGGCCGGTTCGGTCCCTACATCCAGCTCGGCGAACAGAAGGATTATGCGGAGGGCGAGAAGCCGAAGCGCGCCGGCATTCCGAAGGGGACTTCCCCTGGAGATGTCGAGCTCGACCTTGCGCTCAAGCTGCTGTCGCTGCCACGCGAGATCGGCAAGCACCCGGAAACGGGTGAGCCCATCACCGCGGGTCTCGGCCGCTTCGGGCCGTTCGTGAAGCACGAGAAGACCTATGCCAGCCTCGAGGCCGGCGACGAAGTGTTCGACATCGGCATCAACCGGGCGGTGACGCTGATCGCGGAGAAGATCGCCAAGGGCCCGAGCCGCCGCTTCGGCGCCGATCCCGGCAAGGCGATCGGCGATCATCCCAGCCTCGGCACCGTCACGGTGAAGGGCGGCCGCTACGGCGCCTATGTCACGGCGGGCGGCGTCAACGCGACGATCCCGAGCGACATCGAGAAAGACGCCATCACGCTGCCGCAGGCGATCGCGCTGATCGACGAGCGCGCGGCCAAGGGCGGCGGCAAGAAGCCGAAGAAGGCGGCCAAGCCCGCCAAGGCCAAGAAGGCTGCGGCGAAGGCCGCCGACGGCGATGACGCCGCGCCAAAAACCAAAAAGCCGGCCGCGAAGAAGGCGGCCAAACCCAAATCCGAATCCACCAGCAAGGCGCGCGCCGCCGTGTCGTCGACGGCCAAAACGTCGCCGACCAAGGCAGCTGGCGCCAAAGCTCCGGCCAAGAAAAGTGCCGGCACCAAATAGAGGTTAAGTGAAACGCAAGAATGACCGTGGCTTTCCCGACAGGGCAGCCATCGTCGCCTTCATCAAGGCAAATCCCGGAAAGGTCGGAACCCGCGAAATTGCGCGCGAGTTCGGCCTGAAGAACGCCGACCGCATCGAGCTCAAGCGCATGCTGCGCGAGCTCGCCGACGACGGGCTCGTCAAGAAAAAGCGCCATACGATTTCAGAGCCGGACAGCCTGCCGCCGACGCTGGTCGCCGACATCACCGGCCGCGACGCCGACGGCGAGCTGGTCGCCTCCCCCACCGAATGGGACGAAGTCGAAAGCGGCGAACCGCCAAAGATCCTCATCACGATGCCGCGCCGGCCGAAGCCCGGCACCGCGGCCGGCGTTGGCGATCGCGCGCTGCTACGGGTCGAGCGCTCCGACGAAACCGAAGGCCCGGCCTATCGCGGCCACATCATCAAGGTCTTCGACAAGACCAAGAGCCGCATCCTCGGCGTCTTCCGCAGCCTGCCCGAAGGCGGCGGGCGAATCATCCCCGTCGACAAGAAGTCCGCCGACCGCGAGCTGAACATCGCCGCGACCGAGACGCACGGCGCGCAGGACGGCGATCTCGTCAGCGTCGACATCATCCGCTCGCGCGGCTTTGGGCTGGCGTCGGGCCGCGTCAAGGAGAAGCTCGGCTCGGTCAAGTCGGAGAAGGCGATCAGCCTGATCGCGATCTACGCCCACGACATCCCGCTGCAATTCCGCCCCGCGGCAGAGCGCGAAGCCGAAGCGGCGGAGCCGGCCAATTTGAAGGGGCGCGAGGACTGGCGCGACGTCCCACTCGTCACCATCGATCCGCCGGATGCCAAGGATCACGACGACGCGGTGCACGCGCAGCCGGATCCTGATCCCAACAACAAGGGCGGCTTCATCGTCGATGTCGCCATCGCCGATGTGAGCTTCTACGTGCGACCGGGCACCGCGCTCGACCGCGACGCGCTCGACCGCGGCAACTCGGTCTATTTCCCCGACCGCGTCGTGCCGATGCTGCCCGAGCGCATCTCCAACGATCTGTGCTCGCTGGTGCCGGGCGAGCCGCGCGGCGCACTCGCGGTGCGGATGATCATTGCGCCCGACGGGCGCAAACGCTCGCACAGCTTCCACCGCATCCTGATGCGCTCCGCAGCCAAGCTGAGCTACGCCCAGGCGCAGGCCGCGATCGATGGGAGGCCGGACGACACCACCGGCCCCCTGCTCGATCCGATCCTGCGGCCGCTTTATGCCGCCTATGCCTGCGTCAAGCGCGCGCGAGACGAGCGCGATCCGCTCAATCTCGATCTGCCCGAGCGCAAGATCCTGTTGAAGAGCGACGGCACGGTCGACCGCGTCGTCGTGCCCGACAGGCTCGACGCGCACAAGCTGATCGAGGAGTTCATGATCCTCGCCAATGTCGCGGCAGCCGAGATGCTCGAGAAGAAATCGCTGCCGCTGATCTACCGCGTGCATGACGAGCCGACCCTGGAAAAGGTCCACGCGCTCGCGGAATTCCTGGAGACGCTGGACGTTCCCTTCGCGAAATCAGGCGCGTTGCGCCCCGCTCTGTTCAACCGCGTGCTGGCGCAGCTCGAAGGCCACGACCATTTTCCGCTGGTCAGCGAGGTCGTGCTGCGCGCCCAGGCACAGGCCGAATACTCCTCGGAGAATTACGGTCATTTCGGCCTGAACCTGCGCCGTTATGCGCATTTCACCTCGCCGATCCGCCGCTATGCCGACCTCGTCGTGCACCGTGCGCTGGTTCGCGCGCTCGGTCTCGGCGAAGGCGCGCTGCCCGACACCGAGACGCCGGAAACGTTGAGCGAAGTCGCAGCCCACATCTCGGTCACCGAGCGGCGCGCGATGAAAGCGGAGCGCGAGACCGTCGACCGCCTGATCGCCCATCACCTCGCCGACCGCATCGGTTCGAGCTTCCAGGGTCGCGTCTCCGGCGTCACGCGCGCCGGCCTGTTCGTCAAGCTCGCTGAGACCGGCGCCGACGGCCTGATCCCGATCCGATCCCTCGGCACGGAATATTTCAACTATGACGAGGGCCGCCACGCCCTCGTCGGCACGCGCAGCGGCACCATGCATCAGCTCGGTGACGTCGTCGACGTCCGCCTGATCGAAGCAGCTCCCATCGCAGGCGCGCTGCGCTTCGAGCTGCTGTCATCGACGGGTGAGACCGCGCCGCGGCACCGCAGGTCCTCCGGTCCGCAACGCCGCCCCTCGTTCAAGGCGCATCCGGGGCGCAGTCCCGACAAGAAGCGCAAGCCGGACAAGCCGAAGCCCGGCAAAGGGAAAAAGACAAAGGGAAAAAGCAAGGGCAAGGGTCAGAAGGGCAAGGCATGGTGAGCACAGCCCCGAAGATCTGGACCCGCGAGACCGGCCTCGTCGAGAAGCGCGACGTCTTTGCTGCGATAAGGCGCGGCTTTCGCGGCCGCTGCCCGCGCTGCGGCGAAGGAAAGCTGTTCCGCGCCTTCCTGAAGACCGCAGACAATTGCGCGGTCTGCGGCCTCGATTTTACGCCGCACCGGGCCGACGATCTGCCCGCCTATCTCGTCATTGTCATCGTCGGCCATATCGTGGTGCCCAGCATCCTCTGGATCGAGACCAATTACACCACGCCGGTCTGGATCAGCTTCGCGGCCTATCTGCCCTTCACCTTCGTCGCCTCGCTGGCGCTGCTGCAGCCGGTGAAGGGAGCCGTGGTCGGATTGCAATGGGCCCTGCGCATGCACGGGTTTGACGAGAACCCGACGGATGGTATTCCGCCGGTGTAAGCAAAATAAGCAAAAGTGGTTTGGGTGAGGACATGACGGATACGGCGCAGGCGGAAAAGGCGAAGATCCACGAGGGCAAGGAAGCCGACCATCATCCCTATTTCCGCCCGCGGGATGCGGCGACACTGATCCTGGTCGACCGCAGCGGAGCCATTCCAAAGGTCCTGGTCGGCAAGCGCCACGACAAGGTGGTGTTCATGCCCGGAAAATTCGTTTTCCCCGGCGGCCGCGTCGACAAGGACGATTTTCGCGTGCCGTGCGCGGCGCCTGTAACCGCCGAGCTCGAAGCCAATCTCGCCAAGGGCAGTCCGAAGACGCCGGCCTCGCGCGCCAAGTCGCTGGCGATTGCCGCGATCCGCGAGGCCTGCGAGGAAACCGGCCTCTGCCTGGGACGCAAGGCCGAGGGCAAGGCGAAACTGGAAGGCGCCTGGAAGCCGTTCGCGGATGCGGGCCTGTTGCCCGATCCCTCTAGCCTGTTCCTGATCGCGCGCGCGATCACCCCGCCCGGCCGCGTCAAGCGGTTCGACACGCGCTTCTTCACGGCGGACGCCTCCGCGATCACCCATCGCGTCGACGGCGTGATCCATGCCGATGCCGAGCTTGTCGAATTGGTCTGGGTCGAGCTCGGCTCAAAGCCGCTCGCCGATCTGCATCCGATGACGCGCAATGTGCTCAACGAGCTCGACGCGCGCCTTGCCGCCGGCCCGCTCCGCCATGATGCGCCGGTGCCGTTCTTCCATTTCTACGGCGGCAAGATGCAGAAGGATATTTTGAGCTGACTGGCCGCGCGGGCCCACGTCTCTCCTCCGTCATTCCGGGACGCGCGTAGCGGCGAACCCGGAATCCATTCAACACCGTCCTTGCTGCTCGATGGATTCCGCGTTCGCCGCTACGCGGCGCCCCGGAATGACGCGAATGTGCTGAGCGCGCATCGAAAAACAAAATAATCTTCCCGCCTCCCCCGATGGCGGAGTTCCTGGGCATGCCTATGTCTTCCGGAACGACACCAAGAACGGACACCGGGCGATGGCACAACGGCAACTCAAGCTTGGCGCGTTCATGCGCCCGATCAGCATCCACACCGGCGCCTGGCGCTATCCCGGGGCCTGGCCGGACGCCAATTTCAACTTCGGCCACATCAAGACGCTGATCCAGAAGCTCGAGGCCGGCAAGTTCGACGCCTTCTTCATGGCCGATCACCTCGCCGTGCTGAACATGCCGGTCAATGCGCTGAAGCGCAGCCACACGGTCACCTCGTTCGAACCGTTCACGCTGTTGTCGGCGCTCTCCGCCGTCACCGAGCGGATCGGCCTGATCGCGACGGGCTCGACCACGTTCGACGAGCCCTATCACGTCGCGCGGCGCTTCGCCTCGCTCGACCATCTCAGCGGCGGGCGTGCGGGCTGGAACATCGTCACCACCTCGAACCCGGATGCGGCGCTGAATTTCGGCCTCGACGACCACATGGAGCACGCCGAGCGCTACAAGCGCGCCCGCGAGTTCTACGACGTTGTCACCGGCCTGTGGGATTCCTTTGCCGACGACGCCTTCGTCCGCGATGTCGACAGCGGCGTGTTCGTCGATCCCGCCAAGATGCATGTGCTCGACCATCACGGCAAATATCTGAAAGTGCGCGGTCCCCTCAACATCGCCCGCCCCGTCCAGGGCTGGCCGGTGATCGTGCAGGCCGGCGCCTCCGAGGATGGCAGGCAGCTCGCCGCCGAGACCGCGGAAGCCGTCTTCACCGGCGGCGGCAGTCTTGCCGACAGCCAGAAACTCTATGCCGACATCAAGGGCCGCATGGAGAAGGTCGGCCGCGATCCCGAACACCTCAAGATCCTGCCCGGCGCCTTCGTCGTGGTCGGCGACAGCGTCGACGAGGCCAGGGAGAAGCGCGCGCTGCTCGACAGCCGCGTGCATTACGACAGCGCCATCGCCTCGCTCTCGGTCATCCTCGGCACCGATACCTCCGGCTTCGATCCCGATGGACCGCTTCCCGAAATTCCCGAGACCAACGCCAGCAAGAGCGGCCGCCAGCGCATGGTTGACCTCGCCGCTCGCGACAAGCTCACGGTGCGCCAGCTCGCCCAACGCGTCGGCGGCTATGGCGGGCTATCCTTCGTCGGCACGGCCAAAACCATCGCCGACCAGATGGAGGAATGGCTGGTCGGGCGCGGCTCCGACGGCTTCAACATCATGTTCCCGTTCCTGCCCGCCGGCCTCGACGATTTCGTCGACAAGGTGGTCCCGGAGCTGCAGCGCCGCGGGATTTTCCGGAAAGAGTACGAAGGGCCCACTTTGAGAGAGAATCTGGGCCTGCCGCGGCCGAAAAACCGGTTCTTCGAGGCCTGATTGGCGCGATTTGAGTGCTTTTCGAGCCCTAAAATCTTGACATCAGGCGGTTTCTGGCTAGGTTGCCGGCCAACGCGGGCCATTTGGCCGGCTCCAGATTCCCTTCATTCCTGAGGTACTGAACATGGCCAAAGCGGTCACCATCAAGGTCAAGCTCGTGTCCTCGGCCGACACCGGCTTCTACTACGTCGCCAAGAAGAATTCGCGCACCATGACCGACAAGCTGGTCAAGAAGAAGTACGATCCCGTCGCGCGCAAGCACGTCGAATTCCGCGAAGCCAAGATCAAGTAAGAAGATCAAGTAAGATCGCGGAACGTAGAAGACTTTTGCGGGGCCCTTTCGGGCCCCGTTTTATTTTGGCCCCTCTCTCGTGTCCCGGACGCGCAGCAGCGCCCCGTGGACGTGACGCTGCGCTGCGACCGGGGCACGAGAGCTGAGCTCGGCGCGCGAGTCATCGCCAGTTATTCTATCAACCCTCGGTTGCCCGCCTCCAAATGTATGTTACCGTGCACTTGCCGGGCGGAATGTCCGTCCCGGCTTTGGAAGGACATGGTCATGAGATTCTCATCAAGCCTTGTCGTGCCTTCAGCCGTCGCTGCCTTGTCGACCGTCTTGCTGTGCGCGCCGGCAGCGTCGCAAATCCCAACCGGCTCCGCCGCCACGATTCCCCCCGTCACGGTCGACGCGCCGAAACAGGTGGCAAGGCCGCATCTGTCGGAGCGGGGAGTAAACACAATTGCGCCGCGTCGGACTGTATCAACAGCTCGAACGCCAACCGCGCGCACGCCTTCCTATGCGCCGGGTTCTGTGATGGGGAGGATTGCCAGCCTGGAGAAAGTCGCCAGCAGCTGCAACGGCGGCTGTGCATCAAGCTTCCGGCACGGCAACGAGCCCTGGATTGGATGCAGCGAGTCGGGCGGTAACGTGAACTATGGACCTTTCTCGCCAACGTGCCGAGACACCATCACCCATACATCCTACGAGAATTGCGTCGAGACGAAGGTGTTCCTGGGCGAGTTTCGAAACAGAGCTCACTGGTTTTGCAGCAGCCTGCAGGCCGGCAACAGGTTCAAGGTCGCCGATCTCAAGCGGTCAGGACGCACGCGTTAGTCCATGCTGCCAGCTGGTCGCGCGCGGGCACGTCGGATTCAGTGAAGCCAAGACAAACAGGATCGCGGGATAGACTACGGACTTTCGACGGGGCCCGGTGGGCCCCGTTTTGTGCGCTCTGGTGTCCCGGGCGCGCTGCGACGCGCAAGTCACCCGCACAGCGTTCAGGCCCGTTCGACGACCGGGCGTTGCGGCACCTCAATAAGCGGCCGCCGATGAGTCCTGTGCTAAACCTGCGCTTCCGCTTTCGTACCCTGGCCATTTCGAACCAGACGCGGCTCCGTTCCCGCCAAAAGCCTTTGGATGTTGGCACGATGGCGGATGATCACGTAGAGGCCGCCTCCGATCACCAGCAACCGATACGGCAATGGGTGCTCGACCGCGCAGACAAGAACAATTGCCGTCAACGCCGCGAGCATCGAGTTCAAGGAAACGATCCGGGTCATAGCCAGCACGAAGCCAAAGGCGGCTGCAGCCCCCAATCCCATGGGCCACGACATCGCCAGCAACACACCGAGCCCGGCCGCGGCCGACTTGCCGCCCGTGAAGTTCAGCCAGATCGATCGGCTATGTCCCAACAGCACGGCAATTCCAGCCAGACAAAACAGCCCATGGCACCCAGACCTGCAGATCAGACGCTGTCGCCGGCGGGGATAATTCCGCGTACAGCCAAGGACAGAACGAACGCGCGACGATAATGGCACCCACGCCCTTCAGCACATCGCCGACGAGCACGAACAAGGCAGGCCATTTGCCGAGAGTGCGCAAGACATTCGTTGCCCCGGTGGACCTGGAGCCATGCCTTCGGATGTCGATACCCCTGAGCAGTTTCCCCGCCAGATAGCCCGTGGGGACCGAGCCGAGGAGATAGGCCATCAACAACCCAACCGCGCCGCTGTCCAAAAAGCCATGGGTCTTAGGTCCAGTTTGAACGCTGTTCTATCCCCGACTTCGTCTGACCGCCATGGGTCACAAGCCGCCGCCGATGCAGGTTCAGGTCGGCGTCCGGATGACCGGCGAGACCGGACTTCGCGGCGGCTCGGGCGTTCTTCGGCTTAAGGCCAAAAGCTCGCCTCGCGCCAATTGCTCAATTTCTCCGAACTTGGTCGACTGGATCTTTAACGAGGCGAGGCTAATTGCGAGAATGGTAGTTAACCCGGGAACGAACGATGAGATGGCTCAGGTGGCAGTTCACGCACAGTGACGTCTTCGTCGTCCTCTTTGCCGTTGTTCTGATATGTGTCTGTACTGTCGTTCTTGTTCGATATCCGTCCGTTCATCAGGCGTCTGGCTTCGGCCCAGATTGGGATTGCAAGAGCGTCCCCAACAGTGAGCCAGTTTGCATCAAGAAAACTAGCCATTAGCTTGACGACTGCTATGGGTCACAAACGGTCCTCCACCGGCTGGGCGCGGCAGGTCAGCTACGGGCCATAAGCGGTCCTGGACCGGTTGCTTGTGGCAGGTCGGCTATGGGTCTTGGCTGTGTGAAAACGCCAGGACGCTTGGCGGCGATAGAACAAGTTATTCGCTGAAGACCATCTTCGCAGTCGAACGCGAAAGTGCATTGAACTTAGAAAGCGAACTGAAGAATGTAATTCTAGCTCGGTTTCGATCTTGGTCGATTCCCACTGGATCGTAGCCGCTCGCGCGACGCCTAGATCAAGAGGTCATGCGGCGCGAAAATGAAATCCTGAGGCCTGAGTGCTTCCTCGCTATGCACCACAAGGTCATTGCCTGAGCTGAGCGTGATCGTGCTTTCATGTGTCGTGGGATCAAACGCTGAGATGGTAACTCCACTGAAGTCCTCGATGCCAAGCGTAGATACATCGATGTGGTCGGCTCCCAAATTCGAGAGACCCTGGCCGAAGTCCTCGATCTTGTCGTGTCCATTATTGAAGTTGAACACGAAAGCATCGTTGCCTCCGTTGGCGTCGCCTAGCATCACCTGAGCGTCACCCCACATGTCGTCGTTTCCGGTGCCGCTAATTAGCTTATCATTGCCGCCACATGCATTGTCCGCCATGGTCTGGGCATCCCCGAACAGGGTGCTGTTAAACGTCCCGATTGCCTGTGCAGCCGTCACATTCAACCCTGTAAGAATGTCGCAGCCCCCGTAAGCACTGTCCGACATAGTTTGGCCGTCGCCAACGAACACGATCGTGCCATGTGCTTGAGCAAAAGAGGGAGGTGCGGCAGTTAACAGGTCATTCCCGCCCTGAGCATTGCCAGACATGCTTTGTGCGTCGCCTACACCTAGACTGCTTCCGCCGGATTGACCGATAACCAATGTGTCGTTGCCGCCGCGAGCGTTGCCGGACATTGTCGATGCATCGCCATAGATTAGAGCGGTGGAATCGGCAGCCCCGCTGAATGTGTCGTCGCCGCCAACGGCCTGGTCGCCGAGGTTGCCGCCCGCGTCCCCATAGAAGAATAGACGGCCATCATTGCCTGCGATGAAGTTGTCATTGCCACCATGCGCGTGGTCCGACAGGCTGCCGCCCGCATCGCCATAGAATGTGCAATCACCTTGCCCGCTGCTGTTGATGACCGTATCGTTGCCACCAATGGCATGGCCGCTCATATTGCTCCGCGTGGGATTGATCTCATTGCGGCTGTGGGGGTGCTGGCTGAGATCGGTGATCTATCCCGCTTTCAAAATCCGCGCGAGTTGATGGGCTATCTGGGTCTGGTGCCCACGGAAAACTCGACTGGCGACCAAGTCAAGCGAGGCGGCATCACCAAAGCC
>NZ_JH600073.1:7858461-7978327 GCF_000244935.1 Bradyrhizobium sp. WSM1253 | reverse complement strand
GCCGGGATCATCCTCGATGCGGTAGGCACGCGCGCGAACCGTGCAGTTGAGATTGCTGTCACCCAGATCATGGTGGACCGTGTTGAGCGTCGCTTCGATCTGCGCCCCAAGAGATTGGCAGGCGACACGGCTTACGGCGCGGTCAGATTGCTCAAATGGCTAGTGGATCGCAAGATCACGCCGCACGTTCCGGTGTGGGACAAGTCGGCACGCCCCGATGGCACCTTTAGCCGAGCGGACTTCGTCTTCGACAAAAAGCGCAATGTCTATGTTTGCCCGGGTGGCGCGGAACTGACCAGCACCGGCAATATCGATCAAGGTCACATCGTTTACTACAGGGCCAGCAAGAGCGATTGCTCTGGCTGCGCCTTGAAGCCCAAATGCACGACAGCGGTCGTGCGCAAAATTACCCGTGACGTCAACGAAGATGTGCGCGATCATGTCCGTGCGCTGGCGAATACGGAAGCCTTCGAGCAATCGCACCGCGAGCGCAAAAAGGTCGAGATGCGGTTTGCTCATATGAAACGCATTCTCAGGCTCGACCGGCTTCGGTTGCGGGGCCTGAATGGCGTCAGGGACGAAGTGCTGCTCACAGCCACCGCGCAGAACCTGAGGCGGCTGGCCAAGCTAATCTGCCGTCTCCCGCCACAACTGGCAGTCCCGTGCTGAAATCCACCAGCAAAATGGAAACCGCCGACACGCCGTACCAAAAAAACCGCCGAAACTCCAAAGCCAAGCTCGCCCCCAAGTCAGAAACGAGTTTTGCAACACAATCAAACTCCAAAGCGGACGTTCATGAGCCCACGCCCCCCTACGCTGTCCGCAACACCGGCGCCGGCGGTTGCGACGGCCGGATCAGCGCAAACGCGATCTGGATGATGCCGCCGGCCAACCCCAGCGCGACGCCGATGCGCCAGGCCATCGTATACGAGCCGAGCGCGTCGTAGAGCACCCCTCCCCCATACGCGCCGAGGAAGCTGCCGATCTGGTGGCTCATGAAGGCGAGGCCCTGGATCATCGCCTGCCAGCGCAGGCCGAACATCTCGGCGACCGCGCCCGCCACCAGCGGGCCGACACCCATCCACAGGAAGCCCATGATCGCGCCGAACAGCAAGGTCGAGGCAGGCGTCGCCGGCAGCGTAAAGTACCAGGCGAGCGCGAGTGAGCGGAAGACGTAGATGCCGCCGAGCAGTGCGAGCTTGTTCCAGCGCTGGCCGGCCCAGCCGAAGAACAGCGAGCCAAGCACGTTGAAGCCGCCGATCATGCCCAGCGTCTGCGCGCTCAGCATCGGATCGAGGCCGCAGATCGCGAGATAGGACGGCAAGTGCGTGGTGAGGAACACGAGCTGCATGCCGCAGACGAGATAGGCGCAGGTCATCACCACGAAGGAGGCGTTGCCGAAGGCGGTCTTCGCCGCGATCATGGCCGTGGCATCGACGATCTCGTCAGTCGCGGGCTTCGGCAGCGGGACCGCGTCGACACGCCCGGCATACCAGGCCGCGGGGATCATCAGCACCGACATCACCACGAAGCCGGCGAGCCCGACGCGCCACCCGAATCCCTCGTTGAGCATCTGCCCGATTGGCGCCGACAGCAGCGCGCCGAGCGAGCCCGCGCCCGAGACGATGCCAAGCACGGTGGAACGCACCATTGCGGGCACCGCGCGCGCCGCCACCGACATCGCGATCGCAGCGGCGGTGCAGGCGAGCGAGGTGCCGATCAGCACTCCGGCGCCGATCATGATGGCGACGAGACCGTTCGCGGTTGCCATCAGCACCAGGCCCGCGATGTACATGAACGAGCCCACGATCATGATCGGACGGAAGCCGTAGCGCGTGGTCATCGCGCCGGCGAGCGGCTGGAGAAAGCCCCAGGCGAGGTTCTGCACGGCCAGCGCCAGCGTGAAGTCGGAGATCGACAGATGGATGTCGTGGGTCAGCGGCTGCATGAAGATGCCGAGGCTCTGCCGCAGCCCCATGCTCAGCGTCAGCATGATCGAGGCGCCGATCAGGATGGGCAATGTCGGGCGCAGGACCTGCAACAGGGGCATTTTCGTCTCCCTCATCGGCGCCGCGCGAGCGCCGTCGTCTGCAATATCGGTTGATTTTGGTTACACAGACCTGTGTACTTAGGCTATGGTTAGCGCGCGCTGTCAAGCCAACAGGACATTCACCGCCGCATGGCTCCCCCGCCCGCCCCACAGACGATGAAAGAGCGGATCCTCGAGACCGCCGACAAGCTGTTCTATCTGCAGGGCATTCGCGCCATCGGCGTCGACACCATCGCGGCCGAGATCGGCATCTCCAAGCGCACGCTCTACAACCACTTCCCCTCCAAGGACGCGTTGATCGCGGCCTATCTGGAGCGCCGCTTCGTGCAGCCCCGCCCCTCGGACAAGCCCCCGGCCGAGCAGATCCTCGCCACGTTCGATTCGCTGCAGCGCCGCTTCGCCGCAAAAGACTTTCGCGGCTGCCCGTTCGTGAATGCGGTCGCCGAGCTTGGCCGGGCCGACCGCGCCGTGAAGAAGATCGCCATCGCCTTCAAGGAAAGCCGCCGCGTCTGGTTTCGCGACCGCCTCAACGAGCTTGGCGTTGCGAACGCGGAGGCGCTCGCAACGCAGCTCGTGCTGCTGGTCGACGGCTCCATCGCACAGGACCTCGTCCGCGACGACCCCGCAATGGCGCGTGCCGCGAAGGAGGCGGCGACGGTGTTATTGCGAAATGCGGGGGTGGATGTGGGAGATGAGACTGCGGTGAAGCGAGGCAAACGGCCGGCCCGGCATCCCTGAAGTAGCTACGAGATCAGAACCCGATCCGCCCGCCGCAAGAAGGCCGGGCAGGCCAGCACGCACTCCAGCGGCCAACCCGTTGGCCGAGCTTGATTTCGATCTCTTGAAGGGAGCGCGCCGGTATCCCTGAGGGAGTAGCGAAGAGCGAACAGCTGGTGCCGCAACTTATGGCCGCACTTCGTGACCGAGCCTATTAACATAGTTAAATTGATTTAATTTGATTTATCGTATTTAATATTTCCGCCAGCCCCGGAGAGAACCCATGCCTGACCAGGACGACCGCCGCGAATTTCTAAAGACCTGCGGAAAGTTCGCAGCCGTGACACCTCCAACTATAACGCTGCTGCTCTCCACCTCCCTCACGTCCGATGCAATTGCTAAATCGGGTGCGAGCGCGGTCCATCACCACCACGGCAACAATGGCTGGGGTAACGGCGGCGGCGATGGCAGCCCCAACGGCAAGGACGACAGAGGCCGCTAAACATTTTTCGGCTGCACCGCAGTTGAAACGGCTCGCCGGTCACCAATTTTTCCGACGCCCATTCCTATATCGGTAATGCAGTCCAGTCGGGCCCCAGCTCTTCCCATTGCCCCCGGAGCTGGGGCTCATTTTTGTTCGGCTAGGAACGACTTGCCGATTGCCAAGTTTTCCCGTGGCCCTCCCCAAGGGGGCAGCTGCTTCGCCAAGGCAGCTCAACAGCCCCAGCTTCACCGCCCTGAAGCTGGGGTTCCTTTTGCTGTCTCAATTGCCTCCCGCCTGGCCGGATCTTCTTCAGCGCGTCATGGACGCGCTGGCCGAAGCCGCGATCCTGAAGCAGTGAGCCTGACGTATTGAAATCCGATGTTTACCTATGGTAGATTGCCATTTTTTCCCGATAGTTCTTTTTGTGCTGGGGAGAACATCCATGCGAAGCTCTCGCGCAATCCTTTATGCCCAACAACTTAGCGAACTCACTTCTCAGCTCTCAGAATTGGAATATCTTCGAGGTCTGGTCGAAGAAGCAGAGCGAAGCGCCCACGCTGTGCCTCCATTACGCTTGACACATCCTGCTTCGCGCCGCCTTCGAAGTCGTAAACCAGGCGCCCTGTCTGTCCGCCTCCGTCGCCTCGCGCCACCAAGCTGGAATGCAGGAGCTATCAGCCCCCCTGACAACGACAACCAAGTCGATCAGACTTTGCTGGAGCCATTCCCCGACGGATGGTGGGCTTCCCCCTAAAGCCTCTCCCAGCGCTGACCCGACGAAGGGATTTGATCCTATGCACCACATCCAGAGTACGCATATTGCCGCGATATTAAAACTGACCGCCCGGCAGCTTGAAGCACTTCGCAGCCCCCGAGAGATCCAAAAGGAATATTCCGAAATCCTCGTTTTGAGAGAGAAGATAAAACTGGTGACCGATCAGAAGAAGGCTCGCCGGCAATCCTTGCTCGGTGTCTGCCACGCGCCTGGTAAATGATCCTGAACTCCACGATCACGTGTCCCAAGTGCGGTCACGCTGCTGCCGAGGTCATGCCGACCGACGCTTGCCAGTTCTTTTATGACTGCAAACGCTGCGGCGAGCGTCTGAAGCCGCTCCCCGGCGACTGCTGCGTGTTCTGTTCCTTCGGCACCGTTCCCTGTCCGCCGGTTCAAGAGAACGGCACGGGCTGCTCTAACTAGCTGCCCTGAAGGGAGTGGATGCAGCACAAGAGGAGTGGTGCGAGCGTTTTGCGGCATGCTTGACACGTCACGACAACCCAAGGGAGCATCTGGCGTTTTTTTTCATCTTTTGGAGATTGCCACGATGACTACCATCCACATGGACTCGTCCGTCAGCCAGACCGCCACCCGCGCCGTTATGAACGGAGGAGTTCTGAGCTGCACAAAGACCAGCGACAAGGATGTTTATTCTCATTCGATCTGGGCGACCGAAAGCAACATCCGGCAGTTCACGATGCACTAAGGGACAGCATCGTCATCCCGCCCGGTTCGAGCGTGACGACATGGATATTCCGCACGCGGCCGGGAAAATCGACGTGGACCATGGACTTCGAACTCAAGGAAAAGGCTGCCTGACGCGCCATATGAAACAGCCTCTCTCGGAAATCCGGGAGCGGTCACCTGAATGACCGAACTGAAAGGAACAATCGCCATTTCGGCGTAGTTGACCTTCTTTACACCGGAGAAGGTCATGAATCGAAAATCGCTTCTTCTTACAGCCGCACTGTCCTTCGCTGTTGCCGCACCGGTCCTCGCACAAGGCGGCGGAGGTGGTGGTGGCGCGGGTGGCGCGGCCGCGAGCGGCGGCGCGTCCGGATCATCCGCGAGCTCAGGTGCAGGCACTGGCACGTCTGGCGCCGCCAATGGAGGTCCCTCGGCCCCATCCGGCATGGGCACAAACGCAACCTCAACCGGCGCTCACACCAATAACTCTCCAACCAACCCGAACGTTCAGCCCCCGACGCCGAACGGCAACACCGCGAGCACACCGGCCGCACCGGGCAGCTCGGGCGCGGGCAGCACCGCGACCGGATCGACACAGACCGGCACGCCAAACGGGAGCGACGGGTCCGGCATCACGGCGACCAATGGTGCCAACAGCGATAACAGGGACCAGATGAGCCCCGCTGAGCAAGCAAGGACGGGGATCAAGACGCTTCCGCAAGATCAAACTCCAGGAGCCGTCAGTGCGCCGGGCGTTGGCGTCGGTCATGCGGCGAACGGCTTGCCGATCGGTACGCCAGGTTCGGGGACCAGCAACGTCGATCAGAAGTAACCCGGACTTTCGGTCCACATGGATTCCATCGCTTGAGCCGAGACGCCGCGGCGTACTGGATTCCCCGCCTGCGCGGGGAATGACAGCAGAGTTCGTGGGATTTTCGGAGTGCTAGCAGCATGCTCCTGTTTTGCCCGACGAGTCAAACGGCATTGCGGTCCAGCATCAGCCGTTTTGCGGCCGACGTAAGCCATTGATCCGACTAGCGTCGGCTACTGTGCATGGGGTTGTTTTCGCGTTTTTTTTTGCGCCGGCCTGTGCGAGCGGCCTCACGCCGCGTGCGACACCACACGGTTGCGGCCGTCGTGCTTGGCGCGGTACAGCGCAGTGTCGGCGCGCTTGAGGACGTCGCCAACCGCCTCGCCCTTCTGCTCCAGCGTGGTCAGGCCGATCGAGATCGTGACCTCGATGCGCTTGGTGCCCTTGTGAATTGCAAAGGGCTCGCCGGCGATCGAGCGGCGCAGGCGCTCGGCGACCATGCCGGCGACGTGGAGATCGGTCTCCGGCATCACGATGACGAATTCCTCGCCGCCGTAGCGACAGGCAAGGTCGATGCCGCGGATCGACTTGCGCACCCGCACGGCGAATTCGCGCAGCACGTCGTCGCCGGCGTCGTGGCCGTAATTGTCGTTGATCGACTTGAAGTAGTCGATGTCCAGGATCATCAGCGCCAGCGGCTTGCCGCGGGTCGCGGCCTGTTCGGCGAGCGTCGCGAGATGGCTCTCCATGTAGCGGCGATTGTGCAGCCCGGTGAGCGCATCGGTGATCGCCATCTCGATCGAGTTCTGCACGTTGTCGCGCAGATGGTCGGTGTAACGGCGGCGGCGGATCTGGGTGCGGGCACGCGCCAGCAGCTCGATCTTGTCGATGGGACGCAGCAGATAGTCGTTGACCCCGATCTCGAGCCCACGCAGCAGCCGCGTGGCGTTCTCGGGGTCGGCGATCGCCAGGATCGGCACATGCCGCGTGCGCTCCAGCGAGCGCGCCTGGCTGCACAGCCGAAGGCCGTCGAAATTGTTGAGGTCGAGCGAGACGATCAGCAGATCGTAATTGCCCTCGGCGGCGTGGAACAGCGCTTCCGTCGGGTTCGGCTCGACGTCGATGGTGTGCTCGGCGGCGAGGATCGTCGCCAGCCGCTCATAGGAGGACTGGCGGTCGTCGACCAGCAGGATGCGGCCGCCCTTGCCGGTGTCGGAGATTGCACTGCGCTCTGGCGCCTGCATGCCGATCTCGAGCGAGGTGATGGCGCGCATGCGCAGCTCGTCGGTCATCATCTTCAGCCGGGTCAGCGAGCGCACGCGCGCGATCAGCACGACATCGGAGACGGGTTTTGTCAGGAAATCGTCGGCGCCGGCTTCCAGCCCGCGGTTGCGGTCGGCCGGGCTGTCGAGCGCGGTGACCATCACGACGGGAATGTGGTGCGTGGCCGGATCGGTCTTGAGGCGGCGGCAGACCTCGAAACCGTCCATGTCCGGCATCATGACGTCGAGCAGGATGATGTCGCATTCGGCGCGGGCGCAGATCGCCAGCGCCTCGGTGCCGTTCGCGGCGGTCATCACGTCGAAATATTCGGCGGACAGGCGAGCTTCGAGCAGCTTGACGTTGGCAGGGACGTCATCGACGACGAGGATACGCGCGGACACTGTGAACTCACTTCCTATCCGATGAAACGTCGGACCGTCTCAATAAATTTGCCGACCGAGATCGGCTTGGACAAATAGGCTTCGCAGCCGCCCTCGCGGATGCGCTCTTCGTCGCCCTTCATCGCGAACGCCGTGACGGCGACGACGGGAATACTGCGCAGCTCCGGATCGTCCTTGATCCAGCGCGTCACCTCCAGGCCCGAGACCTGCGGCAATTGGATATCCATCAGCACGAGGTCGGGCCGCATCTTGCGAACGAGGTCGAGCGCCTCGTAGCCGTTGCTGGTGCCGGTGGTCTGGTAGCCGTGCGCCTCCAACAGGTCGCGGAAGAGCTTCATGTTGAGCTCGTTGTCTTCCACGATCAGGACGGTCTTAGCCATCCCGCCCTCCTGATTGGTCCGCAGACCGATGCATGTGACGCCTCAGGCGCCGGTCGCCGGCGCTTCGAAAACTGGATTCAAACTAGCCTCGAATTCGCTTGAGTTTCGTTAAACCCGAGGGCCGACTTTCTGCGATGTGGTTTCCAGTTGCTTGTCGGGGGTCACAAGACTCAGGAACGAGACTCGGGCATGGTGACCCCAAAGTAGACACCGAAAGTTAACGGAAAGGCAAACCGGCCACGTGAAAAAGCCTGTTCACAACCCGCGCGAAGTCGCTGAAATCGTTGCGCTTCAGGCGCTGTCTTTCGTCGCGGGCGAACCCGAGCGGCTGGGCCTG
Source organism: Bradyrhizobium sp. WSM1253 (assembly GCF_000244935.1). Lineage (NCBI taxonomy): Bacteria > Pseudomonadati > Pseudomonadota > Alphaproteobacteria > Hyphomicrobiales > Nitrobacteraceae > Bradyrhizobium > Bradyrhizobium sp. WSM1253. The sequence continues at coordinate 7,970,422 of NZ_JH600073.1, read as the reverse complement.
TTCCTGGCCGAGACAGGGGTCGGCCCGGAGACGCTGCGCAATGCCGCCTCGGACCCCAATTTCCTGCTCAGCGTGCTCGATTTCGTGATGCGGGATGACGCCACCGTGAAGGCCTTTGCCAGCGCTGCGGAACTGCATCCGACCAACGTTGCCGCAGCGCGGCAGGTTCTCGGCGACGCGCTCGGCGACCCCAATTGGGAGCGCGACGTGCCGTGACCTCCCTGGAGACGGCCGGGCCCCGCTGCTTCTGCCGGGATTGTTCGGCCGATCTGGATATCGGCGTTCGGCGTTGTTCCGCCTGCGGTTCCCCCCGCCTCGCCCGCCACCGCGCACTCGCAAGCCTGACCATCGCCCATATCGACTGCGACGCCTTCTACGCGACAGTCGAGAAGCGCGACAACCCCGACATCGCCGACAGACCCGTCATCATCGGCGGGGGCAAGCGCGGCGTGGTGTCGGCCGCCTGCTATATCGCGCGCACCTACGGCGTGCGCTCGGCCATGCCGATGTACAAGGCGCTGGAAGCCTGCCCGCATGCGGCCGTCATCCCGCCGGACATGGCGAAATATGTCCGGGTCGGGCGCGAGGTGCGCCAGGCCATGCAGGCGCTGACGCCGCTGGTCGAGCCGCTCTCGATCGACGAGGCGTTCCTCGATCTCTCCGGCACCGAGCGGGTGCACGGCATGATCCCCGCCAAGGTGCTGGCGCGGTTCGCACGCAACATCGAGCGCGACATCGGCATCAGCGTCTCGGTCGGCCTCTCCTGCAACAAGTTCCTGGCCAAGATCGCCTCCGACCTCGACAAGCCTCGCGGGTTTGCCGCGCTCGACCAGGAGGAAGCGCGCTTGATGCTTGCGGAGAAGCCCGTCGGTTTCATCTTCGGCGTTGGACCCGCGACGCAGGAGCGTCTGGTGCAACGCGGCTTCCGCATCATCGCCGACCTGCAGAAGGCCGACGAGATCGAGATGATGCGGCAGTTTCCGAGCGACGGCCGCAGGCTGTGGCGGCTCGCGCGCGGCATCGACGACCGCCGCGTCGAGCCCGATCGGGGCGCCAAGACGATTTCGAGCGAGACGACGTTCGAGACCGACATCCGCGATTTCGCGACGCTGGAGAAGATACTGTGGCGCCTCTGCGAGAAGACGTCGTCTCGCCTCAAGAGCAGCGAGCTCGCCGGCCTGACCGTCACGCTGAAGCTGAAGACCGCGGATTTCCGCCAGCGGACCCGCTCGCAGTCGATCACGGCCCCGACGCAGCTTGCCGCGAAGATCTTTTCGATCTGCCGCGAGATGCTGGCGAAAGAGATCGACGGCACCGCCTTCCGCCTGATGGGCGCCGGCGTCAGCGCGCTACGCGAGGGTTCAGTCGCCGACGACACCGACATGCTCGACCGCCGTGCCGCCCACGCCGAGCGCGCGGTGGACAGCTTGCGCAAGAAATTCGGCAGCGCCGCGGTGATCCGCGGCATCGCATACGAGGGACCGGAGAAGGCGCAGGAGTGATGACAGGCGAACGCAATCTCGGCGCACTGTTGAGAGACATGAAGCCGGAGATGCGGCCGGAAATCTTCGTGTTCTGCACGATCCCGACAGACCAGTCGATTCCCGCAGCGCTCAGCCCCTTGCTGACGTTCCGCGAGCAGGAAGGAACGACGCTCGTGATCCCACGCGAACAGGCCGAAGCGGCGGGACTACGCCACGCATTTGCATCGTGCCTGATCACCCTGACGGTTCACTCCGCACTCGATGCGGTCGGTTTCCTGGCGGCGATCACGGCACGTCTCGCCGCAGCCGGCATCAGCGTGAACGCCGTTTCGGCGTTCCACCACGATCATCTTTTTGTGCCGGCTGACAGGGCAGACGACGCGATGGTTCTTCTGCAAGATATATCCAAGGCTACGCACTCGTAGCCCGGATGGAGCGCAGCGCAATCCGGGACGACGCATCTGCAGACACAGCTTCCCGGATTACGCTTCGCTCCATCCGGGCTACGGGAAAGATCTCAATCCGCGACCGCCACCGCCTCGATCTCGATCATCCATTCCGGCGCGGCGAGCGCCGAGACGCCGACGAGCGTCGAGGCCGGCGGCTCCATGCCTTCGAAGAACGCCGAGCGGGCCTTGCCGATGATCGGGCGCAGCTCCGGCTTGTAGTTCACGACGAAGGTCGTGATCTTCACGATGTTGGCGTAGCTCGCGCCGGCTGCTTTCAGCGCGTGCCCGAGATTCTGCATCACCTGCGTGGTCTGCGCGGCGAGATCGCCCTCGCCGACGATCCGCCCTTCCTCGTCCACCGATACCTGGCCGGAGATGTAGATCGTCCGCGCCCCCGTGGCAGTGACGACATGCGAATAAGCGGGATTGTGATGCAGGCCGCTGGGGCGGAGATGATCGAGCTTGGGCATGATGCCTCCCGGATGTTTGTGGTTGGGAGGGAGCCTAGCCAGAGACCGCGTTGCAGGCCAGCCCTCAATTGCAGGGCTTGCTGTCCTTCGCGTCGAACTTGCCCATCGCGCCCGAAATCACAAAATCGTTGTAATCGAGCACGAGCTGGCGCGAGACGCCGTTCTCGTAGAGCTCGAACGCCATCGCATAGACCGGCGTCTGCTCGCCTTCCTTCTGCTGGGCCTCGCGGTCGAAATAGCTGACGGTGACGGGCCAGCGCTTGAGCGACTTCATGTGCTCATCTGACGTCGACGGATCGGGCGAACCTTCGCGCTCGGCCGGGATCGGCTGGCCGATCACGGTCAGCGTGTTGTAGACCTTCTGGCCATCGTCGGAGCCGTCATAGACGGAGAGCTCGAGCAGCGACTTGCCCTCCTTTGCGGCGGCAATGATGCGCTGGATCTGTTCGGTCGGAAACACGATCTTGCCGTCGAGCGTAAAGTTCTTCGGCGCCGGCAGCTTCAGCTTGACGTTGATGTGGTCGCCGTCGCGCTCCGCCGAGCCGTCGACCCGGCCGGCATCCGCCTCGTTCATCCGCGTCTCGATCTTAAAGCGGTAGCTTTTGCCGCCGGCGTCCTCCCAGGAATTGGAGCGCAGGTCGCTGAGCGTGACCTTGCCCTCGCCGCTGTCGAGCTCGGAGACCTGGCGGAATTCGGAGGTGTAGCCCTCGCACGAACTTCCGGTGAAATTGTAGAGGATGCGCCCGCGCGCGCTGTTGATCGAATTGGAGCGCGATTTCACCAGGCTCAAATCATAGAGCGCCTGATGCGCGAGGAACGGACCGTTCGCGGCCAGCGCCCCGCCTCCGGGGCCGAGAGCGGCCGCCGCGAGCGCCGTCACACCGAGCGAAGTCCGGAAAAGGTGCAGCATGTCTGGTCCCTGGGGAAAGCGCAGATTCGACATTTTAATGAACGTTCCATTGCGTCGCAACTGAGGCCGTTTCACGTAAAGTTGCGGCCTTTGCGTTGAACCTCCTGCCCTGCCTCAACAAAATGCCACCCCCGAGGGTTGCTTGCATGTGGCGGCACGATGGGCGAAACAGGGCCCGCCGGGCTGCGACGGATCTGCCCGGCGGATGGATTTTTGGACAACGAGGTCGGACATGGCGGGCACGGTCGAGCAGAAGCTGGCGGAACAGGGTATCAAGCTGCACGAGGCTCCCACCCCCGTGGCCAATTACGTGCCGTTCGTGCGCACCGGTAATCTGCTGTTCGTCTCGGGCCAGGTTTGCTTCGATCCCGCCGGCAAGCTGATCGCCAAGGGCAAGCTCGGCGCCGGCGTGACCATCGAAGAGGGCGCGGCGGCCGCCCGCGGCTGCGCCGTCAACCTGCTGGCCCAGGTCAAGGCGGCGCTCGGCGACCTCGACAAGGTCGTTCGCGTGGTGCGCCTCGGCGGCTTCATCAACTCGGCGCCGGACTTCCTGGACGGGCCGAAGGTCCTCAACGGCGCCTCCGATCTGATGGTCGCCGCCTTCGGTGACAAGGGCCGTCATGCCCGCACCACCGTCGGCGTCGCCTCCCTGCCCGCGGATGCGGCGGTCGAGGTCGAAGGCGTGTTCGAGGTCGCCTGAGGCGAATGCGCGCTCCTGATTGGTTGACAGCCCGCCCGGTCGCCCATCGCGGCCTGCACGACATTTCCCGCGGCATCGTCGAGAACATGCCGGGCGCGGTGCAGGCTGCGATTGCGGGCAATTTCTCGATCGAGGTCGACATCCAGCTCTCCGCCGACGGCGAGGCCATGGTGCATCACGACCATGCGCTCGGCCGCCTTACCGAGGCCACCGGCCCGCTGGTCGAGAAAACCGCCACTGAACTGAAGGCGCTCACGTTCAAGGACACGGCCGAGCGGATGATGTCGCTCAGCGACCTCTGCGGCCTGGTCGCCGGCCGCGTGCCGCTGGTGATCGAGGTCAAGAGCCATTTTGACGGCGACCGCAAGCTGGTGAAGCGGATGGCCGAGGTGCTGGCATCCTATGACGGCCCCGCCGTCGGCATGTCCTTCGACCCGGACCAGGTGCTGGCGCTGCGCGAGCTGTTGCCCTCCCGCCCCCGCGGCATCGTCGCGCAGCGGAGCTATCAGGACGAATACTGGGCTTACCTGACCCGGGAGCAGCGCGACAGCATGCTGTACCTGCGCCACGGCTTCCAGACCCAGCCGCATTTCGTCGCCTTCAGGGTCGACGACCTGCCCGCCCCCGCCCCCTGGATCGCCCGCAATGTGTTCGGCTGCGCCCTGCTCGGCTGGACCGTGCGTACGACCGAGCAGCGGACGCGGGTCGCACAACATGCGGATCAGATGATCTTCGAGGGCTTCGTACCGTAGGCTTGATGTTTCCCACTCTTGAAGTCGCTGCTGCAATGCACGATCTTGGGCATGATGGCACCATCCGAAATCACCCTTGAGGCCGTACCTTCCATTGGCGAAGTATCGCCGGACGACTGGGACGCCTGCGCTAGTCCCGGCAAGTCTTGTAATGGGCATGGCAAGGGAACCTCATCCGGGCTTCCAGGCGATTCTCTCGGCCTCTCAAAGCCTGCCTATAACCCCTTCGTCTCCCACGCGTTTTTATCGGCCGTTGAGAAATCGGGTTCGGCCACGATCCGCACCGGCTGGGGGCCGCGGCATCTCGTGGCCAAGATCGACGGTCGCGTCGCCGGCGTCGTGCCCTGCTACCTGAAATCGCACTCGCAAGGCGAATATGTCTTCGACCGCGGCTGGGCCGATGCCTATGAGCGCGCCGGCGGGCGGTACTATCCGAAGCTGCAGGTTTCGGTTCCCTTCACGCCGGCCACGGGACCGCGGCTGCTGGTTCGCGAAGGCGTCGACCACGAGCGCATCACGGAGGCACTGGCGAGCGGGCTGGTGGCGCTGTGCGGCGTCAGCAAGGCTTCCTCGGTGCACGTCACTTTCGCCCGCGAAGCGGAGTGGAAGCTGCTCGCCAAGCACGGCTTCCTCCAGCGCACCGACCAGCAGTTCCATTGGCACAACGAAGGTTTTGCGAGTTTCGACGATTTCCTGGCGACGCTGAACTCACGCCACCGCAAATCGATCAAGCGCGAGCGGCGCGATGCACTGGCCGCCGGGGTCACGATCCACTGGCTCACGGGCAAGGACATTACGGAAGACGCATGGGATGCGTTTTTCATGTTCTACATGGAGACCGGCTCGCGCAAATGGGGCCGGCCTTATCTGACGCGGGAATTCTTCTCGCTGATCGGCGAGACCATGAGCGATGACGTGCTGCTGGTGATGGCCCGTCGCAACGATCGCTGGATCGCGGGCGCGATCAACTTCATCGGCTCGGACACGCTGTTCGGCCGCAACTGGGGTGCGGTCGAGCATCATCCCTTCCTGCATTTCGAAGTCTGCTATTATCAGGCGATCGACTTCGCCATCAAACGCGGGCTGGCGAATGTCGAAGCCGGTGCGCAGGGCGAGCACAAGATCGCACGCGGCTACCTGCCGCGGACCACCCACTCCGCTCACTTCATCGCCGATCCGGGCTTGCGCCGCGCCATCGACGATTACCTCAAGCGCGAGCGCGCCTATGTCGCGGAAGCCGGACGTGAGCTAGCCGAGCTCGGCCCGTTCCGCAAAGGCGCCGACGAGGCGCCTTGACGGTTCGTTGCGGCTGGTGACAGTAAGCGCAAATTCTAGGGAGCCGCCGCCATGACCGCCTACGACCCCAACAACATTTTCGCAAAGATCCTGCGCGGTGAATTCTCCTGCCACAAGGTTTACGAGGATGAGCACGTGCTCGCGTTCCTCGACATCATGCCGCGGGTACCTGGCCACACGCTGGTGATTCCAAAAGCACCTGCCCGCAACATCCTCGACATCAAGCCGGACGACTACGCCCATGTCGCCCGCGGCGCGCACAAGATCGCTGCCGCAGCGATGACGGCGTTCAAGGCCGACGGCATCACCGTGCAGCAGTTCAACGAGGCGGCCGGCGGACAGGTGGTGTTTCATCTCCACATGCACGTGATGCCGCGCCACGACGGCGTGGCGATGCTTCCGCCCGCCAGCCGCAAGGAAGACGTCAAAGTGCTGGAAGAGAACGCGACCAAGCTGATCGCGGCGTTGAAGGCGGTTTGAGTCTCAGCTCCCGTAGCCCGGATGGAGCGAAGCGCAATCCGGGACCGTTCCCGCATTCCGCTTCGCTCCATGCGGGCTACGATGACCGCCTCTTACTCCGTCTGGAAATCCCCCGGCTGCGGCGCGGCCAGTGGCGTGAACTCGCAGCGATCCGGTTTGATGTCGATCAGCGGCGTGTTGTCGAGGCAATCGAGCCCGCGCACCAGAATCGCGTTGCCCTCGATGCCGACCAGCTTCACGATCGACGTCCCGATCGGATTGGGGCGCACCGGCGAGCGCAGCGAAAACGTGCCGCGGGTCTTTTCGTTGTTCTTCGGGCTTTGCAGGACGATGTCGCGGCGCGACTTGTCGAGCCAGTAGAGCACTTCGAGATTGCTGTAGAAATCGACACCTTTGATCGCCGGCACGAATGGCTCGAAGACCTCGAGCCGGCATATCGGGCCGTCATGCCGGCCCTGCCGCGGGGTCTCCAGCCGCGAGCTCCAGGGCGTGCGGATGCGGCCGATAAAGACGAGGCCGGCATCCTGCGTCGGCGGCAGCTCGATGGAGACTTCACCCTCGCGGAGCTCGTTTTCGCGAACCATATTTCCAAATCCCTGCTGTTCGCCGGCAGTTTTAGCCCAACCACCACTTGCCGGCCAGCATGAAGACTTCGCCCGCGACCACGCCCGCGAAGATCGAGCGGCGGGTCAGCAGGAAGACGACGAGGCCGGCGCCGACCGCACCGTAGCGCAAGGCGTCCGGCACGCTCGCAAGCGCACCGGGCGGCTCGACCACGATCTGGGCGATGACGCCGGCCAGGATCGCGGTGGCGACCGCCCGTACCCAGACCAGAAGCTCGGAGCCTTCGTCGATGCCGCCGCCGAACCACAGGCCCAGCATGCGCCATATCTGGTTGGGAACAACGCCGGCGACGAACAGCACCGCCAGCGCGTGCCAGTCGCCAATGAGCTGCGCAAAACTCATGCACGCACCTCCCGCCACCAATGCACGCCATAGGCGATGGTGCCGGCCACGAGGCCGCTGACGAGGATGTCGAGTCCGGAGTTCATTTTCGCGGCCAGCGGATACAGCAGAACCCCTAGCGCAAGTGCGACGACATCGGCGACCTCGCGGCTGTTGCGTGCGGTCGAGAACAGGAAGGACAGCGGCGTCAGCAAAAGGATCGCCGCCCCAAGCGTCTGGGTCAGATTCGCAGCAAGGAAATAGCCGACCGTGTTGGCGGTGAGACACACCGAGACAAGACCGAAGCCAAGTCCGTTGACGAAGGCGATCCGGCGTTCACGCGGCACCTGCGGCAGGAAGCGATGGCATTCGACCCACAGTGTCACTGCAGTGAGATGCGCCGCGAAAAACAGCTCGCGCCGTTTCGTCGTCGGCGTGCGCATCAGCGGCAGCACCGAGACCACCATCGGAAACAGGCGAATGGCGCTGACGGTGACCGCGATCGCCGACTGGATGACCGTCGCGCCGGAGCCGAGCGTGGTGATCAGGATGATCTGCGCCGGACCTGCCCAGACGAACAGCGTCGAGCAGAGCGCCCAGAGCAGGCTGAAATGGGTGTCGTGGGCGAGCGCGCCAATGCCGAGATAGGTCGCGAACAGGACGAGGGTGAGGATCGTCTGCGTGATCGAGCGCAGTCCCCACGCAAAGGCGCGCCAGGGACTTTGCCATTGAGGTGAATCGAGCGGAGGAAGCGCCACGGGAGTCTTGGCCGGGTGAGGAATCGTGCCTGCATAACGGGCAATACGGCGGCGGGCGTCAAGAAAGCGCGCGGCGGGGCTGGCATGCACGCGTGGTTGCCATTCGGGGCGCGTCCCCTACCCGCTCACACCGCGGTTCTTCAGCACGAAGCATGCCCCGCCCGCCTTGCGGATGCGACCGCAGAGTTCATCCGCCTCGCTCCGCGTATCGGCGCCGATGCGCACCTGGTAGAAGGCGCGCGTGCCTCGGCTGCGCATCACTGAGCTCAGCAGGCTCGGATCACGTTCGCCGATCACGGCGCCCAGCCGCGTGACCGCGCGGGAATACATAGCCAGTGCCCGGTTGCGGTCAAAGCCCGCGGCGAGCTGCACGCCCCAGATTTTTGCGGCCGCCAGCTCCACATGCTGTTCGAGCTCGGCGACGAAAGCATTTGGCGCGCGCTTCAAAAGCGCCATCAGATCGCGGCAGCTCGTCGGTGGCGCGCTCGGCGGACCCTTGCCCGTTGCGCCTGCCTTGGCCCAGGCATCGATGCTGGTGCCAGTGATGGCAAGAACGTAATTGCGGGTCTGCTCCGGCATGCTGCCGGTGCCGGCGAGCCATTCCTGCACCCGGCGCGGCCCGGCATTGTAGGCGGCCGCCGCCAGGCCGAGATTGCCGAACTGGTTGCGCAGCTCGTTCAGGAATTCCGCCGACTTCGGCAGCGCCTGCACCGGATTGAAGGGATTGAGCAGCCCGCGCTCGCTCGCGGTGCCCGGCATGAATTGCGCGATCCCCTGCGCGTGTTCGCCGCTGCGCGTCATGGGCCCCACCGCATCGGCCTGGAAGCGGCTCTCCTGCCAGATCACGCGGGCGAAGAACTCCAGCGGCAGATTGGCATCGCGCGCCGCGGCCTCGACGATCAGGCAGATCGATTCCCGCGTATCGCTCTCGCGCGCATCCGCGGGCTTCGCCGGCTGCACAGCGAGTTCTTCGACGCTGGGGACGGCGACGTCGGTTTTGGCGGGCGAACTGTCCCACGCAACAACCTGTGTCGCCGAGACAAGCAGCGCGGGGATGATGCACATCGCAATCTGCACCCATCGCGTGCAGGCATGACGGTGGCGCGCCTCGGCGCGGCATGCGACAGTGTGATCTGCCATGTTGTGGCATCGTGCCATGGTTCGACGAGTTGCCAATATATGCTGCCTGACCTGCTTCTCCCAATGCGTTACCCCGCCAAACGGATCCGCGCGATCCTTGTCCTCGCCGCATTCATCCTGGGCGTCGCGCCAGCCGCCGCGCAGGTGACGTCCCAAGTCACCTCTCAAGTCAATTGGCGGATGACCACGGAATACCCTGAGAATAACATCTCCGGGATTGGACTCGCGACCTTCGCAAGCCGCGTCTCCGACCGTACCCACGGTTTCGTGACCGTGACGAACGCCTTCGATAACCAACTCAAGATCAACTCGGGCGAGATGCCGCGCGCGGCGCTGGACGGCCGGATCGCGGGCGGCGATGCCTTCGCGGGCGCGCTCTCGGGCCTCGACCCTGTGTTCGGATTGTCCACCCTGCCCTTTCTCGTGCAATCGGTCGACATCGCCCGCGCCACCAATCTGCGGGCGCGCCCGCTCTACGAAAAAGCACTCGCTGCGCGCGGCCTCAAGCTGCTCTATGTGACGATCTGGCCGGCCACGGGCCTGTGGTCGGAACGGTGGCTCGAAGGTGCCGACGACCTGCCGAAACTGAACTTGCGAACCTATGATGCCAATTCCACCGAGGTCATGCGCGCGGCCGGCGCGAACGCGCAATTCCTGCCGATGGACGCGGCGCTCGCCGGACTGAGGGAACACCGGCTGAATGCCTTCCTCACCTCCGGCGACGGCGGTGCGGGGCGCAAATTGTGGGACTTTCTGCCGCATTTCACGGCCATCAACTACGCGATGCCGATCTCGATCGCCTTCGTCCGCAGCGACGCCTTTGCCGAACTGTCCGAACCGATGCAGCGCGAGGTGCTGGCCGCGGCGGCCGAGACAGAACAGAGCCAGCTCGCGCTACTGACCCACCGCACCATCGAGAACTATGCGCGCATGCGCGACAATGGCGTCCATATCGCCGAGCCGGCGCCCGCGTTCCTTGTCACGGAGCTGCGGAAGGCAGCAAAGGACGCGATCGCCGCCTGGGGAACCCGGGCAGGCGCGGAGGCGACCGCAATCGTCGAATGGGCGAGACAGCAATGAGGGAGCGGTAGCGGAATCTGCAATCAACGTCCTGCCGGTGTCGCTGCCTACCGCCCTAGTTCTTGACCGGACCCGGGATTTCGCCCCGGATGGCGCGGTCGAGGGCATCGATCAGCGCCTGGATCTCGATGAACTTGTTGCGCGCTCGCTCGGCCGTGTCGCGCACAAACGGAGCGGCCAGCACTTTCGCATGCGCATCCCTGTCCTCGATCATGCGATCACGGGCCTTCTTCAGAGTTTCAAGTCGCTCGCTCATCCGGCCTCTCCTGAAAAAAATCGTCCCGATCTCTCGTCCGGATTCGCCATTAACAAGACGCGGCGAACGAGCAACCCTCAACAGCCGCGGCAGATGTTCTTCAGCTTCGCTGCGGTTCTGGCCTCTTCCGCAACGAACGGGTCCTTGTAGGCAGCACGGGACCCATCGTTCTCCGCAGCAGCGGGCTTTCTTTCCTTTGGAGGAAACGCAGCATCGTAGCAGGCGAGACGTCCGCTCGTGCTTTCGATCGCCCGGCAGTCCGGCCCTGCCGCGACAGCGCCTTGCGACAGTGTGCCAAGTATCAATATGGCAAGCATCAATGCGACGAGAAGCGCTCTCCGGCGGATCCAGTCGACCAGACGAAATCGAGTCATACACGCTCCTGCTTAGTCGGCGGGAGCGCTGGTGACCCTCAGTCACCGGTCGATGCCAATGGAAGGCGGTGATGGCGCGACTCTACGCTTCCCTCCCGCGAATAGCGAGCTTTAAGGGATACGCGGTATCAAGAAGGCGATTTTCGGCCTGACAATGGTTGCGCGTTTGCCTTGGTCCGTGGCCTCGTTTAGGTCAAGCAATAGGCGGCGGTATCAACACAGGCGTGGCGACATGGTTACAATCTATTTCGATCTCGACGGCACGCTGACCGACCCGAAGCCCGGGATCACGCGCTCGATCCAGTACGCCCTGGAGCGGCTCAACGTCGCGGTGCCGAGCGCGGAGGAGCTGACCTGGTGCATCGGCCCGCCGCTGCATGCCAGCCTGCAAAAGCTCACGGGCAGCGCGGAACTCGCCGACCGGGCGCTGCTGCTCTATCGCGAGCGCTTCAGCGATGTCGGCCTGTTCGAGAACGAAGCCTATGCAGGCATCGTGGACACGCTGACAACGCTTGCCGCGACAACACCGCGCATGTTCGTGGCGACCAGCAAGCCCGCGGTCTACGCCACCCGTATCGTCGAGCATTTTGGCCTGAAACCGTATTTCGAGCGCGTGTTCGGTTCCGAGCTCGACGGCACGCGCGTCGACAAGCGCGACCTGCTGCGCTACGCGCTCGACGAAGCCAGGGTCGATCCCGCCAGCGCGATCATGATCGGCGACCGCAGCCATGACGTGGTCGGCGCCCGCACCAACGGCATGACCGCGATCGGCGTGCTCTATGGCTACGGCAGCGAGGCCGAGCTGCGGGACGCCGGCGCGCATCACATCTGCGCCGCGCATTCGGAGCTGCTCGGTCATTGCGTGATCTAGCCGATCAAGCGCTGACGGTCTCTATCGCCGCCAGCATGCCGGTCCTGGCGTGACAGTTCAGATACTCGAAGAACTGCTCGTCTGCAGCCGCCACAGTGACCTCGTGATAGAGCCGCAGTTTTGCTGAAGGGCCGAGCGTCGACAGGTACTTCATCGCGGCGCCGAATATCCTGACGTGGGTCGGATGCGATTCCGCCCACCGCTCCAGCGCTGCCAGGCTCTTCCACCAGCTTTGACCATAGGACTTTTCACTCGCGCTCCCGTCGGCTGCCAGCACGCCCATGTAACGGTTGGCGTAGCAGCCGATGCCGAGGCCCTCATCGCGCAGGAAATCCATGCCCTCGCGCAACACCGGTTCGACGTCGTCGAGATAGAGCTTTCGCTCCGAGGTCTCGGTATCGCTCCAATCCTGGCCTGATCGGATCAGGCAGAGATTGTCGTGCGCCTGCACGCGCAGCCGCGCGCCGTCGCGGATCAATTCGGGATTGCCGCCCGGCGACATTGGATCAGTCTGCGACAGCGGGATGCGATCACGCATGCCGCCCCAATAGGCGTGCTCCTGCACCTCGCCGCTCATGCCGCCGGCGATAGCGGCGACGCCCTCCGGCCGGCCGAGCGAGGAAAACAGCGTCTCGTGCCGCGCCACCGTGGGGCGCAGCACCTCGATGAAAGTGCCGATGCCCTCGCGCTGCGTTCCGGTCCAGGCCTCGCGCGCCGGTGCAAACCATTTGTCGAACCGCGCAATGTCGTCCCAATAGGCCACGGAGACGACGTTCTCGTAACCGGCCTGATCAACGTATTGCGCGCGGTCCCAATGCGAGGGCCCGCCTTCCGCGGCAAACCGTTCCGCGATGTCGGCGAGCGCGTCGGTCGCAGCCGCCGGCGCCGTGCCGCGATATTGAAGGCCGAAATAGGCCATCACGACCCGGTTCACCGCAGGCTTATAGCGCGCCACGAAGGACGGGTATGGCGGCTGGTAATCGTCCGGCACGCGCTTGTGGCGCGTGCGCGGGGTCTCGAGATGCAGAGGAATTGCGGATTCCATGAGCGTGCCTCCCTCGATTCCGGCGATCAGCTCGCCGCCGCGGCGATGTCCGTGGGCTCGACGGTGTCGACCGGCAGCGCAAACTGCTCGACGCGCTGGTAGCGCTTCTTGTTGAGCAGGAGCCGCGTCACGTCGGGGCGCGAATAATGCCCGGCTGGATCAGCGGCGTTCTTGGCGACACCGATGGCGCCAAGATCGATCTCGGCGATCAAGAGGCCCTCCTGGTCCGGCGCGAGCTTATCGCCGATCTGGCTGCCGTCGGGACCATAGATCGCAGCGAAGCCACCGCCGGCATGCAACAGCGCATGCTTGTCCGGTCGATCACACAGCTCGTCGATCATCGCTTGCGAGACCGTTGCGCAAGGGGCAAGCACGAAGCAGGAGCCCTCCACGGCATAGACGCGCGAGGCGGCGTTATTCACCTCGGCGCCGAGCGCCGGCGCGAACGGATCGTAGAGCGAAAAGCTCGGCCAGGCCGCGACATGGACCTGCTCGTTCTGGGCATACATCGCGTATTTCGACAGCGGCTGGAGATGCTCCCAGCAGCACAGTGCGCCGATGCGGCCGATGTCGGGCCGCGCATGCACGGCGAGATCGCTGCCGTCGCCCTCGCCATAGACCGTGCGCTCGGCATGGGTCGGCCGCAGCTTGCGGCGCTTTGCGATGGTCTCGCCATCCGGCCCGATCAGCCATTGCGCCAGATAAAGACTGCCGCCGTCGCGCTCGGACAGGCCGAGCACGGCAGTGAGCTTGGCCTTGTGCACGGCGTCGCGCAGCCGCTCGGCCTGCGGACTGTCATAAGACAACGAATTGTCGAAATAGCGCTGCACGAAGCCGCGGCCGATCGCCCAGGCCGGGGAATCCATCCAGATGTGCCAGGGGTAGCCGGGGATGAAGGCTTCCGGAAAGGCGATCAGCTTTGCGCCCTTCTCGGCGGCGTCCCTGATCAGGGCGATCGACTTGTCGATCGAGGCGTCGAGATCGAGCCAGGCAGGCGCCGCCTGCACCACCGCGACCTTGTATTTCGGATGTTCGATGCCCATTCCCACCTCCCTTGCCGGTTGATCGGAAGCCAGGTCCGATGCAGTCTATTTGACCAAGCCGGGACGGCGGGCGCTCGACCGCGGCGGAACAAAAACTCGACCGGACGGGATTCGCCGACCCGGTACGGGATTTGCCTTTCAGGCGGGACCTGCGCCGACACGCGATATTGCGGGATGTGAAAGGGAGGCTTTGCAGATGCCGATCCAGTTCACCACAGACGACAGCCCAGGCCACCGCCGCCTTGCGCTCTGGCAGGATATTGTCTGCGACGTCTTTGTCGGGCTCGACTGCAAGTCCGATCTTGGCAACGCCTTTCGCGGCTCGGTCACCCGGGCGCCACTGGGCAAGGCGGAATGCTCCGAGGTCTGTTCCGACCGTCAGCACGTGTTGCGCACGCCCTCGCGCATCGCGCGCTCGGATCAGGATTTCATCCTGATCGCGCTCGGCAATCGCGGCACCGGCGGCGTGGTGCAGGACGGCCGCGAGGCCGTGGTGCACCCGGGAGAGTTTGCGCTCTATGACACCACCCGGCCCTACGAGCTGAAATTCGACGGCATCTTCACGCAGACCATCTTCAAGGTGCCGCGCGAGATGCTGCAGCGCCGGCTCAGCGCGACCGAAACCCTAACCGCCAGCGCTTTCGGACCAGACTCGGCACTGCAGAGGATCGCCTACGATTTCATCTACCGGCTTTGCCAGAGCGCGGATCAGATCGATCCGCACCACGCCGCCGCGCTGTCGGAACAGGCCGTCGATGTCCTGGCGATGGCGCTGGGCGAGCGGCTAGGCAAGACGCCGCTGCCGTCCTCGACCCATCGCTCCGCCCTGCTCTACCGATTGAAGGCGCATATCCGGGCTCATCTTGCCGATCCCGACCTCTCGCTGTCCGAGACCGCAGCGGCGCTCGGCATTTCGTCCCGCTATGTCAACGATCTCCTCGCCGACGAGGAAACCTCGTTCCAGCGCTACGTCCTCGGTGAGCGCCTCGCTCAATGCAGACGCGATCTCGTCTCCCCCGTGCTCGCTCACCGCCACATCAGCGAGATCGCCTTCGCATGGGGCTTCAACGACCTCTCGCATTTTGGCCGCGTCTTCCGCGAGCATTTCGGGATGTCACCGCGCGATTTCCGGCAGAGCCAGTCGCGGCATTGACGCACGGGCAGCTGCGCGAAAATCTCGGCGCGGTCGGCTGGTCGTTGACCAAGGACCAGATCGCCAAGCTCGATACGGCGAGCAAGGTGACGCTGCCCTATCCTTACTGGCACCAGCGCACGGCCTTCACCGACCGCAACCCGCCGCCGGTGTAGCGACCGCGCGCGCGCGGCGCAGTCCGGCTTGAGCTGCATCAATCCGGCCCGCGCCGACAGTGGCATCGTGCGCTCCCGCGAGGCCGCCCGATGCGCCGATTTGCCATGAAGGCTCTGTTCACCGCTCTCAATCTCAACCGCGCCGAGCGGAGCGGGATCGATTGGGACCGCACCATCCGGATCGTCTCGACCGCGGTGACGGTTGGGCTCGTCGCGCTCTATGTTTTCGGGAAGTCGATCTCGCGCTGGTGAGCCCGCGAAGGCCGTTCCGACCCATGCCCGCGGTGCCGGGAGACCCGCGCCGGGCGCAGGAACCGCCCGTATCCTGCCGGGTTGCGATGCATCTCGCAATTTCCTAGTCCGGAGACGAACCACGGCTCGAATCAAGCCCGCCGCCATCATGTCGCCAGCCCCCATGGAGCACGCCGACGGCCTGCCGCAGCCGCAGCGTGGCCAGGCGGTCCTGACGATTGCGCTCGGCATCATCATGGCAGTGGTCGACAGCGCCATCGCCAACGTCGCGCTGCCGACGATCGCGGCCGACCTCGATGCAAGCCCGGCGTTCTCGATCTGGATCGTCAACGGCTACCAGCTCGCGATCACGATCTCGCTGCTGCCGCTGGCTTCGCTCGGCGAGATCGTCGGCTATCGCCGCGTCTATCTGGTCGGGCTGGTGCTGTTCACGCTTGCCTCCGCATTCTGCGCGCTGGCGCACACGCTGCCGCTCCTCACGATTGCACGCATCGTGCAGGGGTTCGGCGCGGCCGGCATCATGAGCGTCAACGCGGCGCTGGTGCGCTTCACTTACCCCCGCAGCCAACTCGGCCGCGGCATCGGGCTCAACGCCCTCGTCGTCGCCTTCTCGGCCGCGGTCGGCCCGACGCTCGCCGCCGGCATCCTCGCGTTCGGCAGCTGGCCCTGGCTGTTCGCCATCAACGTCCCGCTCGGCGTGGTGACATTGGTGCTTGGCCTGCGCAGCCTGCCGCACACCAGGCCTGCGAGCCATTCCTTCGACTGGCAGAGCGCGGGGTTGTCCGCGATCACTTTCGGCGTCGGCATCGCGGCCGTCGATAGCGTCGGTCATGGCGAAGCGGCGATCACCTGCCTCGTGCAGTTCGCAATCGCGCTCGTCGCCGGCGCACTGCTGATCTACCGCGAGACCCACATGGCCTCGCCGCTGCTGCCGATCGACCTGTTGCGCATCCCGGTGTTCGCGCTGTCGATTGCAACCTCGATCGCCTCGTTCTGCGGGCAAATGCTGGCCTTCGTCGCGATCCCCTTCTACCTCCAAAGCCGCTTCGGCTATTCGGCGGTGCATATGGGGCTCCTGATCACGCCTTGGCCGATCGCGGTCGCGTTCGCAGCACCCCTCGCCGGTCGCCTGGTCGAGCATTATCCGGCAGGCCTGCTCGGCGGCATCGGCCTCACGCTGTTCGCCTGCGGCCTCGCTGCGCTCGCCTTGCTGCCGGCGGCGCCCACGCCGCTCGACGTGATCTGGCGGATGGCGCTGGCCGGCGCCGGCTTCGGCCTGTTCCAGACCCCCAACAACCGCACCATGATCGCAGCCGCCCCGCGCGAGCGTGCCGGCGGCGCCAGCGGCATGCTGGGGACGGCGCGGCTGCTTGGGCAGACCACCGGCGCAGCGCTGGTCGCGCTGTTCCTCGGCCGCTATCCGATCGAGGGAACCAGGATCGCGTTGCTGACCGGCGTCGGCTTCGCGCTCTGCGGCGCGGCGCTGAGCATGTTGCGGCTGTCGCCCGCGGGCGCGCGCGGCGCCGAGCATGTTCGTGTGCAGGACGACCAGCGCCTGCGCGGTGACTAGCCGAGCCCACGCGCACGCTACCACCCTTCCTATACACAACCGGTGCGTAGCTTAACTATCTGAACCAATGACGTATTGCCCTCCCGCTGTGGTTGCGCTTCAATGGCGTCGGGGAATAAGGGGCACTTCATGCGATCATTTGGAATTGTGGCGCTCAGCGTCATGCTGGGCGGCTGCGCGTCTGTCACGCGCGGCACGACCGAAAATATCAGCATCTCATCAACACCGTCAGGCGTGGAAGCAATTGTCAGCGGAATGGAAGTTTCAACCACCTGCACCACGCCCTGCTCAGTGGTCGTCAAACGCAGCGCCGACATCTCGATTGCCTTCCAGAAGGAAGGCTATGAACCGCAGGTCGTTCCGCTCAGCCGAGACATACAGACCGGCGGAGCCGCCGGCTTTGCGGGCAATCTCTTGCTCGGCGGCGTCGTCGGCATGGGCGTCGATGCAGCGACCGGGGCGGCAACCGATCACAAGCCGAATCCGGTTATCGTAACCATGCAGCCCTCTGTCCCGCACGCAGCGCCGCGCGCTCCGAAAAAGCCTCGGCCGCCCCGCGCGCCGGAGGCTGGGACGTAAGGTCGGCACGACGGGATCGGCTACCTGAGCCTAGTTCCTGCCCGGCCCCGCCACGAGGCAACATCCAGCGCCAAACAAAAAGGCCGGCTCTGCAGCCGGCCTTTTCAATTCATCGCGTGGCAGATCAAACCTTGACCAGCGGGCTCTTGGTCGGCCCCTTCGAGCCGCCGGGGCCACCGGGCTTGGACTTGCCCGGCGGGCGCTTGCGGGCACCCGGGAGCTTCTCCTGCTTCGGCGTGACCGGACCCTCGACGAACTCGAAGCCGATCTTGTCCTTGCTCTCGTCGGCCTCGTCCTTGATCAGAACGACGCGGACATGGCCGCCACCCTTGAGCTTGCCGAACAGCACCTCGTCGGCCAGCGGCTTCTTGATGTGCTCCTGGATCACGCGAGCCATGGGACGTGCGCCCATCTGCTCGTCGTAACCATGCTTCACCAGCCAGGTCTTGGCGGGCTCGGACAGCTCGATGGTGACGTCGCGATCGCCGAGTTGCGCTTCGAGCTGAAGCACGAACTTCTCGACCACCGTACCGATCACCTCGACGCTGAGATGGCCGAACGACACGACGGCATCAAGACGGTTGCGGAATTCCGGAGCAAACTGCCGGTTGATCGCCTCGTGGTCGTCGCCTTCCCGCTTCGAACGCGTGAAGCCGAACGCCTGCTTGGCGAGATCGGACGCGCCCGCATTCGTGGTCATGATCAGGATCACGTTGCGGAAGTTGACCTGCTTGCCGTTGTGGTCGGTGAGCCGGCCGTGATCCATGATCTGGAGCAGCACGTTATAGAGATCGGGATGCGCCTTCTCGATCTCGTCGAGCAGCACCACGCAATGCGGATGCTGGTCGACGCCGTCGGTGAGCAGGCCGCCCTGATCGAAGCCGACATAGCCGGGAGGCGCGCCGATCAGGCGCGACACGGTGTGCCGCTCCATGTATTCGGACATGTCGAAGCGCAACAGCTCGACGCCGAGCGACGCCGCGAGTTGCTTTGCGACCTCGGTCTTGCCGACGCCGGTCGGACCCGAGAACAGATAGCAGCCGATCGGC
Organism: Bradyrhizobium sp. WSM1253; assembly: GCF_000244935.1. NCBI lineage: Bacteria > Pseudomonadati > Pseudomonadota > Alphaproteobacteria > Hyphomicrobiales > Nitrobacteraceae > Bradyrhizobium > Bradyrhizobium sp. WSM1253. The sequence continues at coordinate 7,951,611 of NZ_JH600073.1, read as the reverse complement.
TTCTCCGGCTCGCGCAGGCCGGCTCGCGCCAGCTTGATCGAAGCGGCGAGCGATTCGATCGCCTTGTCCTGACCGAACACGGTGCGCTTCAGGGTCTGCTCGAGATGCTTGAGCACCTCGGCATCGTCCTTCGACACGCTCTTCGGCGGGATCCGCGCCATCGAAGCGATCGTGGTCTCGATCTCCTTGATGCCGATGGTCTTCTTGCGCTTGTTCTCGGCGACCAGCATCTGCGCCGCGCCGGATTCGTCGATCACGTCGATCGCCTTGTCCGGCAGCTTGCGGTCGTGGATGTAGCGCGAAGAGAGCTGCACCGCAGCCTCGATCGCCTCATTGGTGTATTTCAGCCGGTGGTAGTCTTCGAAGTACGGCTTGAGTCCCTTGAGGATTGCGATCGCGTCCTCGACCGTCGGCTCGTTGACGTCGATCTTCTGGAAGCGCCGCACCAGCGCGCGGTCCTTCTCGAAGTGCTGGCGGTATTCCTTGTAAGTGGTCGAGCCCATGCAGCGGATGGTGCCGGAAGCGAGCGCGGGCTTGAGCAGGTTCGAGGCATCCATCGCCCCGCCCGACGTCGCGCCCGCACCGATCACGGTGTGGATCTCATCGATGAACAGGATGGCGTTGGGATGCGCCTCGAGTTCCTTCAGCACCTGCTTCAGGCGTTCCTCGAAGTCGCCGCGATAGCGCGTACCGGCGAGCAGCGTGCCCATGTCGAGCGAGAACACGGTCGCAGCCGCCAGCACCTCCGGCACTTCACTGTCGACGATGCGCTTGGCCAGGCCCTCCGCGATCGCGGTCTTGCCGACGCCGGCCTCGCCCACGAACAGCGGATTGTTCTTCTGCCGGCGGCACAGCACCTGGATCGCGCGGTTGATCTCGGAATTGCGTCCGATCACCGGATCGATCTTGCCGTCGCGCGCCTTCTTGTTGAGGTTGACGCAATAGGTCTCGAGCGCCTCGCCCTTCTTCTTGGCGTCGTCGCTGCCCTTGGTCTCGGTCTCTTCGTCGACGCCGCGCACGGGGCGTGCCTCGGAGACGCCCGGTCGCTTCGCGATGCCGTGGCTGATGTAGTTGACGGCGTCGTAGCGCGTCATGTCCTGCTCTTGCAGGAAATACGCGGCATGACTCTCGCGCTCGGCAAAGATCGCGATCAGCACGTTGGCGCCGGTCACCTCTTCGCGACCGGACGACTGAACGTGGATCACCGCGCGCTGGATCACGCGCTGGAAACCTGCGGTCGGCTTGGCGTCGTCGGCGCCGTCCGTCACCAGGTTCTCGAATTCGGTCTCAAGATAATTGACGAGGCTCGTACGGAGCTTGTCGAGGTCGACGCTACAGGCGCGCATGACGGCGGCTGCATCGGAGTCGTCGATCAGGGAGAGCAAAAGATGCTCGAGCGTCGCGTATTGGTGATGACGCTCGTTTGCGATCGCCAGTGCACGATGCAGGGATTGTTCAAGGCTTTGGGAAAAAGTCGGCATTCGCGTCCTCTATGGCCCCCACCATCATGATCGCCATCGCCCGGTCAGGCAACAACAACCTTTGTCACATATAGTTATACAAGATCGCGGCGAAAGACCGGTTCCGCGACTCAGGCGGCTGCACAGCTGCGGTATTTTTCGATGCAAAACCCGTTCCGGTTTGGGCACGATCGGCACCGGTCCGAAATTCCGTAGTTTTGCCGTCTGCAACGAACATCGCGCGCAGACATCACGCGGCAATCACACTGCGACATGCACAAGAACCGCCTTCAAACGCGCCGTGTCTTACTTCTTTTCCATCACGCATTGCAGCGGATGCTGGTGCTTGCGAGCGAAATCCATCACCTGCGTCACCTTGGTCTCGGCGATCTCGTAGGTGAACACGCCACACTCCCCGATCCCGTGATGATGTACGTGCAGCATGATCTTGGTTGCGGCCTCGGCGTCCTTCTGGAAGAATTTCTCCAGCACATGAACGACGAATTCCATCGGCGTGTAGTCGTCGTTCAGGATCAGCACACGGTACAGGTTCGGCCGCTTCGTCTTCGGCTTGACCTTGGTGATGACGGACGTGTTTGGCGCGGAGGGACCGCCCGAACGGTTCTCGTCGTTGCTCATCAGCGGAGCGTGGGCGTGGGCGGCGGCGGCCGCGGACGGATCTGGTCTGGAAGACAGTTGCGGCATGGCTCAGGCGTTCAAATTCCCCACAGAAGCGTATGGCGGTTCGCCGCGCAGCCCCGGCCTTCGGAGCTTCGCACAGGCGCACCGCCTTGTTGGGTCGCCGCTTCCAGCCGGTCCGGTCCAAGCCGGATCGGCTTCACCGAATATGGGCCTGCCCCCGGCTCGCCGCAAGCGTGCGACAGCTCGGCCGATGCGGCCATGGCGGTCCCGATTCCCGGTCCGGGCGATCCTCACCAAGGTTAATCAATCCGGACTGATTTGACAAAAGCTTCCGCCCCGCCCGTTTAGAAGATGTTGACCAGGAACCCGGCCGGTAACGCGGCTGCGGCGGCTTCGCGCGGGTTATCTCCGGTTTTCTACGGATCCATTTACCCTGCCTTCAATGGCGTGGCGCGAAAACGGGCAAAGTCACAGATTTCCGGGAATCGTCATGTCTCGCCTGCCCCTTGTCAGCCGTATTGTTGGTCGACACCTCTCCCGGTTTGCAGCGGCCGAACAAGGCAATATCGCCGTGATCTTCGCTATCGCGCTGCTCCCGGTTCTAGGCTTCGTCGGAGCTGCAATCGATTACAGTCGCGCGGCCCAGGCTCGTTCCGCAATGCAGGCGGCCCTCGATTCGACCTCGCTGATGGTCTCCAAGGATCTGTCGTCCGGCACCATCACAGCGTCGCAGATCAGCACCAAAGCGCAGGCTTATTTCAACGCCCTGTTCACCGCCACCAACGCCCTGCCGTCGGTCAGCATCGCGGCCACTTACACCGCAAGCACCAGCATGGGCTCCACCATCCAGGTCACCGGCACCGGCACCTACACGACCACCTTCATGAAGGTCGCAGGTTTCCCGACACTCGACGTCGGCGCCGATTCCACCAGCGCCTGGGGTCTGGTGCGCATGCGCGTGGCCTTGGTGCTCGACAACACGGGGTCGATGGCGGACGACGGCAAGATGGCGGCGATGCAGACCGCCGCGAAGAGCCTCGTCGACCAGCTCAGCCCGCTCGCTAAGACCGATGGCGACGTCTACATCTCGATTGTTCCGTTTGCCAAGGACGTCAACGTCGGTGCCAGCAACTACAGCAAGTACTGGGTCGATTTCACCGATTGGGACGCGGCCCGCGGTACCAGGTCCGCCAACCACAACACATGGACGGGATGCGTGGTCGACCGCGACCAGGACTACGACACCAAGAACACGACGCCCACGGGCGGCAACGCGGGAACGCAGTTCCCGGCTGAACAGTACTCCTACTGCGACACCGGCAGTTCGTCCTATCTGCAGCCAATCATGCCGCTGAGCTACGACTGGAGTTCACTCAAGAGCCGGATCGACGCCATGAAGCCCACCGGTAACACCAACCAGGGCATTGGCCTCGCCTGGGGCTGGATGACGCTGTCGACCGGCGATCCCATGAACGCGCCGGCCAAAGACGCCAACTACACCTACAAGGACGCGATCGTGCTGCTCTCCGACGGTCTCAACACGCAGAACCGCTGGTACGGCAACGCTTGGCAAATCGACGCGCGGCAGAAGAAACTGTGCGACAACGCCAAGGCGGCGAACATCACGATCTATACGGTGCAAGTGAACACCGGGAGCGATCCGACGTCCAGCGTACTGCAATATTGCGCGAGCGGCACCGACAAGTTCTATCTGGTGACGAAGGCAGATCAGACCGTCTCGGTGTTCAAGGACATCGGCACGTCGCTGTCCAAGCTGCGCGTGGCGCGCTGAGATCGACACGCCGCGACACAAAAAAAGCCCGGCTGTTGCAGCCGGGCTTTTGATTCCAGGACGTCAGGAAACGTTAGCTGGCGGCCGGAGTGAACTTCGACACAATGGTCTCGACCGGCTTGAACGCCTGCTTGGCGAGGTCGCTGTAAAGGCCTGCGATCTTCTGCGATTCCGCGACGAAGGACTCGTAGGCGGAACGGGCGAATTCGGTCTGCGCTTCGACGGCCTTGTCCAGCGACTTCACGCCGGAAAGCTTCTCGACGAAGGACTTGGTGTCTTCGAACGACTTCTTGGTGTAGTCGCCGTAGGCGCTGGCGATCGCCTGAAGGCCGTGCTGCATCGAGGTCGCGGAGGCGACGTACTGCTCGAAGTGCTCTTTCCCGTAGCCTTGAAAGTCTTCAACCTTGAACATTCGGAATCCTTTTCCCTAGCTCTCGTCGGGAAGCCCCGGCTCCCTGACTCTGCTCACAATTAGTGCAACGCACAAAAAAGTCAAGAATTTTGTGCGTCGCACAAATTACGTACAAAATTCGCCGCGATTCCCGGGGTTTCCCGCAATGGTTCCTTAAGCTTTTGGAAACCGCAGCGCCCTACCTTGATTCCCTGGACGTGTTCTACTTCCACAAGCGGCCAAAAGCCGTTGGAGAACATCACCTTAGCCAGAACAGCGGCTCAGGCCCAACGTCACCCGCGGCCAACACCTGCGGAGGACAGCCTGAGCAGGTAATGATCCAGGGTCCCATGGGCACAATTTCGCCTCACGAGCCGGTGATCAAGTCAGAAACGGGGACGGGGTTTCATGCTTCGTAAAAACTTGTCTTCCTCGCGCTTGGCGCGGGTTGGCGTTTTTGGGCTTCTTGCGGTTACCAGTGCGGTCATCTTCACCACAGATGCTGCCGAGGCGCGGCGCCACCGGCGTCACTATGCGCAACACCGCGTGCAGCGCGATGTGTCCGAGAGTTCCAGCCCGAAATTCGCATCGATCATCGTCGACGGCAATTCCGGCTCCGTGCTTCAGGCAACGAGCCCCGACGGGATCCGCCATCCGGCCTCGCTGACCAAGATCATGACGCTCTATCTGCTGTTCGAGCGTCTCGAGTCCGGGAAGATGAAGCTCGACACCGAGATGCCGGTCTCACAGCACGCCGCCGATCAGGATCCGACCAAGCTGAACCTGCGTGCCGGCCAGACCATCCGCGTCGAGGACGCGATCAAGGGTCTCGTCACCCGCTCCGCCAACGACGCAGCCGTTGTGATCGCGGAAGCGATTGGCGGCGACGAGGACGACTTCGCCCAGATGATGACGCGCAAGGCGCGTTCGCTCGGCATGTCCAGGACGGTTTACCGCAACGCCAACGGCCTTCCCAACGACGAGCAGGTCACGACCGCGCGCGACCAGGCCACGCTCGGCCGCGCCATCCAGGAGCGCTTTCCGCGCTACTATCGCTATTTCGCGACCTCGACCTTCAACTGGCGCGGACAGTCGATCCGGAACCACAATCATCTGCTCGGGAATGTCGAGGGCGTGGACGGCATCAAGACCGGCTATACTCGCGCCTCCGGCTTCAATCTCGTGACCTCGATGCGCCGCGGCAACCGCCACCTGATCGGCGTGGTGCTGGGCGGCCGCAGCGGCGGCTCGCGCGACGCCATCATGCGCAACCTGCTCGCGGAGAACCTCGATAAGGCCGCGACCACCCACACCGTCGCCGCGGTCACCGAGCGCAACGGTTCCGATGCCGCTGCCGAAGTCGCCGATGCGTCGGATACCCCGACCCGCTCCGCTCCGCAGGTCCAGGCTGCGGCTGCCCCCGAAGCAGCCCCGTCGCGTCTCGCCGCGCGCCTGTCGACGCTTGCGGCTGCGACTGCCGCGGTGCCGCCGGCTCTGCCCAGATCTGAAGCCAACAGGCCTGAAGTTCGGCCGACAGAATCCAGGATCGAGCCTGCGCCGCTCACGAATGGCGTGATCTCGAGCCAGCCGCTCTCGATCATCCCCGGCTCGTCCGAGCCGATGAAGCCGGTCAGGGTCAAGACCGTCCAGGTCAAGGCCGGCGCCGTGAAGGTCGCCTCCGCCGCCCCGGCTCAGATCGCACCGCAGGTCACGAGCACGATCGCGTCCCGTTCCGACGTCGCCGAAACCTCCGGCGCCGTCGTGGCCCGGGCAGACCTCATCAACAAGCCCGAGGTCGCCAGCCAACCGGAAGCTCCGAGGGCCGAGATCGCCCGTACCGAGCTACCGCGGCAGCCAGCGGGCTTCGGCACCGGCAACGGCGTCCTCGGCGTCTTACCGGCCGCAACCGCCGCCGCACCCGCCCCGGCTGCTGCGAAGCTCGCGTCAGCCGACCCGGCGCTGCAGCCGATCATGAGCGCCACCACGAAGCCGGTCGTCACCCACAGCGGCTGGATCGTCCAGGTCGGCGCGCTCGAGAGCGAGAACGAAGCCCAGCAGCGCATCGACGCGGCGCGCAGCTCGGCCCGTGGCCTGCTCAGCAAGGCCGACCCGTTCACCGAGCCGGTCGTCGCGAAAGACAATCGCAAGCTCTACCGCGCCCGCTTCGCCGGGCTCGACCGCGACCAGGCCGAAGCCGTCTGCCGCACCCTGAAGCGCGCCGATATCTCCTGCATGACCGTCCGCAACTGATCTTTCGCACCGCTCCAATGAAAATGCCCGCGCCTTGCGCGGGCATTTTCATTTTCGGGACGCGGTGGCCGACGAGGCTGTTCCACGACAACCTCTCGTCAAGGATTTACGGTTAAAACTTTACGCAAGGGATCGACCACGCCGACAATGGCGGGCATCGGGGCGACGGCAAACAGAGCAAGCAGAGCTCACACGGGACGAGCGTTTGTAGCGTGGTGCCGGAGTTAGCCGTTATGCGTGCGAAGCAGAGTATCCTTGGCCTCGTTTACACGGGCAGCGAGATACGTCGAGCCCCCCTGGTCGGGATGCAGTTTCTTCATCAGGGACTTGTGAGCCCGGCTGATGTCGTCACGCCCCGCCCCCGGCTGCAGGCCAAGGATCTGATAGGCCTCCTCCGTCGTCATTTTGCCGGTCGCCACCGTGCGGCGCTGCCCCCCTGCCGCGTCGCCCTGCGCGTTCTGACGCCAAGCGGGAAACCGGCGGTCCAGATAGCTTTCAAGTAGGGCCACGCTCTCGGCGTCGAACGCCGGGACCATTGCCAGCAGGGCCGCGAGATCGAACTCATCGAGATCGCGCCCGGCGTGAGGCCCGGCGACGATCCGGCCTCCGAGCTGGCCGGAATCGTGATCGAGCCGCATATCCAGGAATTGCGAGCGCACGCGCGAGGCCTGACCGGCCGGGCGCGTCGCGCCCCCGCCGAACAGCCCGCCGATATTGCCGAAGCCGGCGTTTGCCATCGGTGTCCAACCCAGGAGCCCGGCACCGAATATCCCGAGCGGGATCGCCACCACCAGCTCGCCCTTCAAGCCAGTGAACGCTGCGACAGCCAGCGCGACCACGCCGCCACCGAACCTGATCGCGCGTGCCAGCACCGCTGGGTTGGCCGAACGGAACATCTGGAGCAGCAGATAAAGGGTAATAACAGCGATAGCGCCGGCAATCAGGGTCATGGCCGGAATATAGTCGGCCTACCGCCAAAAAGCATCGTGTCCTTGCGCCCCCGCCGACCGCGCGCCAGCGCTACTTCATCTGGCCGATCAGCCTGGCCGCGCCACTTGCGGTCTTCGCCAATTGCAACAGCGCCTCGCGTCCGCCGGCCGCGTAGGCGGCGGCTGCGCGCAACAGCTCGCGCAACTGCGCCGCCGCGCCCGGATCGAACCGGCACCAGGCACCACCTGTCAGACGCGCGATCTCGCGAAAGGCCTGCTCGGCCACTGAGTCATGGCCTTCCTGAAATACGAACACAGGCACCTTGAGCATGCCGAGCTCGCCTGCCTTGGCGCAGAGCTCGTCGACGTTCTCCTCCATGGCGTCGCCGACGAAGACAACGGCGCGCACGCCGGATGCGACCGCCTCGCGCCGCGACTCGCTCAGCACCTTGCCGATCTGGGTGTCGCCGCCACGGCAATCGATCTTGCCCATCAGCGTCGCAAGCCTGGCGCTGTCGGAGATCCATCCCGTGGCGCGGCACTCGTTGAAGCCGCGATAGTAGACGAGCCGGATGTCGAGACTGCCGAGCGCGGCGGTCTCACGGAACATGTCGGCCTGAAGCGCGCAGGCCATGTCCCAGGTCGGCTGCCGGCTCATCGTCGCATCCAGCGCGAAGATCAGCCGCCCTTTCGCACCGGGCGCATGCGGTGACAGCGCGCGCGCGTTGGCGACGAAGGCGGCAATGTCCTCAGATGTCGAGGTCCCCGCCTGCGGCACAGCGCCATCTGGTTGTGCCGAGACGGCATCGCGGCCGCGCGGTTTGATGGGCTCGCCGGACATTCCTTGACCCTTGCGTGAGCGGCTAATGTGGTCAGCGCATGCAGCCAGGTCAATGTGCAAAGCTCCCGCAGGCGGCAGCCGGCGGAGGCTTTGAAAATCGCTATCGACGACGAGGAAGGCGTCAGCTCTTGGCAGGCGCCATCAAAGCGACCGGCCCGGGCTCGAGAATCTTGGGCGGGGACGATTGCGTATCGACCGGCGCCACTTCGCTGTCGGTCGCGCTCAGGAACTTGTCGAGCATGCCCTGGATCGAGTTCTTGGCCGCGTCCGGACCGGTGTCGCGCATGTCGTTGTGCTGGAATTCGGTCTTCACGACCTGGATGCCGGCCTTCTCGCATTCCTCGTCGGTCGGGATCACGCCCGCATCGGCCTTGAACTGCGGATCGGTGGAGCGGAACGACAGGATCTTGAACTTGCCGGCGGTGACGAAGGGCACGCGAAGATTGTCGAGCGTGACGACCTTCTTGACCTCATCCGGATACTGCTTGGCGAAATACATCGTGATGTCGCCGCCCATGGAGTGGCCGACCATCGTCACCTTTTCGTAGTCGGCGTTGGGCTGAACCTTCTTCATCTCCTGCATGGCGAGATGGATGTTGGCGACGCCGCGCAGGATCTGCGGCAGCCGGCCAACATAGATCTCACCGGGCTTGGTCACCATCGGAGGATCGGTCGGCAAATCATGCTGCGGGCTGACGACGAGGTAGCCGCGCGCGGCGAAAATGTTGGCGAGGAAGCCGTACTCGGTGTTCTTGACGGTGTTGCCGTGGTTGATCACGGCGACCGGCATCGTGATCATGCCGGCATTAGCCTGCATTTCCTTGTCACGACGGATCGCGATATCGACGGGCACCGCACGGTTGTCGCGCGAGGCATCGTAGAAGGTGATGGTCTCGTGCCTGATTGCCCACTTGCTCGCCGTGAAATAGGCGACGCCACAGAGGGCACTGACCGAAACCAGAACGGCAATTCCACGCTTCATTTTCGTCCTCAGCCTCAGGCTCTTGCGGCCTGAATCCCTGTTGAAAATCGTGTTCTTCCGGAGCTCTTCGGCCCCTAGTCGCCTATTCCCTAATATATGTCACAGCCGCGTGACAGGAAGGCTAAATATTGTGAACCATCAGCCCTTTCATTGTGCGGCGCACACGTTTCTTGGGCACCCGGTTCTCATACGGCTACGTCAGGGTGCACGTCACCTTCCGACGCAACCTGTCTCGATCGGGTTCAATTTTGCAGTAAACGCGGGGTGAAAACGGTTGAGTGCGGCCTCGGTTCCCGTGGGAACCGGCCGCTGGATCGACTGGAAGTAGCTATATACCGACGCCTAGGCGCCGAGGATGTCGTGGACCTCGAGCGGCTTGTCGACCTGATTGAACCACTCAGCGCGGTTGGCCGCGCGGCGGCGTCCGCGCTCGTCGAGCGGAAGCTTGAGCTGGCGGAGCAGGCTCGTCACCTCCTCCCGTGCGGTGAGATGGCCGAGATTGGGCCGCATGCCCAGCGTCGCCTCGTCGATCTCGTCCAGCGCGGTCAGGCCGCGCGGGAAGAACTCGCGATAGACGACGCGTTCGGCGAAGCCGTCGACGTAGCGGAAGCCGAGCCGTAGCGACAAATCCTTCAACCCCTCGGCAACGAGCTGCTTGTTGCGGGAGCCGAGCATCGACAGCCGGTTGCGCACCACGATCCAGTCGGTGGTCGCGCCGTCGAGCTGGCGGCGCTTGCGCCTGACATCCCGCACCATCTCGGCGTAGTGGCTTTCGCCTGTCACCGCGTAATTGGCGGGATCGACGGTGCCGAGCACATCGAAATCGAGGAAGCTGTCGTTGATCGGGGTCACCAGCGTGTCGGCCATCGAGTGCGCAAGCCGCATCAAATAGCTGTCGGTGCCGGGCGTATCGATGACGATGAAGTCGAAACTGCTCTCGACCGCCGAGACCGCCTCCATGAACTGAAGGAACTCCGAATTCTCGTTCTCGGCGACCTGCATGGTCTCGCCGAGCTTGATGCAGCGATGCAGCGGCAGTTCGAGGTCGAGCTTGGTGCGACGCGCCCAGGCGGAACGGTTGTTGATGTAGTGAGTAAAGCTCTGCTGACGGCAGTCGAGGTCGATGGTGGCGACGCGCTGGCCGGCTTTCAGAAGCGCGACTGCGATGTGCAGGGCGGTGGTCGACTTGCCGGAGCCGCCCTTCTCGTTGCCGAGCACGACCACATGCGCCGAGCCGGACTGGCCTTGGCTAGCTTGCACAAGCATCGCGATCCTCAACACCCCTAACGAATATCTTCGAGTTGGCCGCGTCTGCGGTCAAGTGAAATGCGTGACAGGCAATACAAATCGCGGCGCGCCTTCCTTCGTCATGAATCGCCGCGCCGCTTCGCGTCTGTGATCCAGCCCACAATGTCGCGACCTCTTGCGCGGCTTTGCGCGGGATGCTGTGCCGCATCCGGATGCGTGGCGTCCATGGTCGCCGCTTGTTAAGGTTAGCCTGCCGGGCGCCGGGACGCGCCCGCCGATTCCAAACCCCGTCGAGTTCTGATGTCACGCAGCCCCTTGATTGCCCGCACGGTCCCCACCTTGCGACGCGCCGTCGACAATCTTCGCAAGCGAAAGGCCACGATCGCGCTGGTCCCGACCATGGGAGCGCTCCATGACGGTCATGTGTCGCTGGTGCGCCTGGCCAAGCGGCGCGCGAGCCGCGTCGTGGTGTCGATCTTCGTCAATCCGACCCAGTTCGCCCCGACCGAGGACTTTGGCGCCTACCCGCGCACCTGGAAATCCGACATCGCCAAGCTCGCCGCCGAGGACGTCGACATCGTCTGGTACCCCGGCGCCGAGGCCATGTATCCGCAGGGCTTTGCCACCCGCATCGTACCGGAGGGACCGGCGCTGGCCGGCCTCGAGGACCGCTTCCGCCCGCATTTCTTCGGCGGCGTCGCCACCGTCGTCGGCAAGCTGTTCACGCAGTGCTGGCCGGATGTCGCGATCTTCGGCGAGAAGGATTTTCAGCAGTTGCGGGTGGTGGCGCAGATGGCCCGCGACCTCGACCTCGGCGTCAAAGTGATCGGTTCCCGCACCGTGCGCGAGCGCGACGGGCTCGCGATGTCCTCGCGCAACGTCTATTTGTCGCCACGGGAGCGGCAGACCGCAACGACGCTGTACCGCGCCATGAAGGAGAGCGCCGGGCGCATCCGCGCCGGCCAAGCGGTCGCAGCCGCAATGGCGCGCGGAGCCGCGATGATCACCGCGGCCGGCTTTGAGCTCGACTATTTCGAGGTCCGCCATGCAGCGACTTTGGCGCCTGTCGCCTCGCGCAAGGACGGGCCGTTGCGCATCCTGGTCGCGGCCAAGCTCGGCACGACCCGGCTGATCGACAATATCGCGGTTTAGAGCAGCCCGAGATCGCGCAGCTCGCGCCGCATCGGCTCCGGCATCGCCGCGATCGAGCCGGCGGCGGACTTGCCGAGATCGGGCGGCACGGAATCGTCGGCAAGGTAGCGCCAGCCCTGGAACGGGCGCATCGGCCGCGGCGACACCGGAATCACCTTCGGCTGCATCACGATCCGGCAGCGTCCGATGCCGTCCTTGTCGCGGAACGGCTCGATGCCGATGATCTTTTCGCGCGCGGCGACCTCGCCCTTGATCACCCAATAGAGCGAGCCCCCCGACAGGATCTCGGCGTCGCGCTTGGGCACCATGCGGGTGATGTGGATGTGATGTTGCGGCAGACCCTTCTTCTTGGCGGTCTGCATCCGTTCGGCCGTCCACTCCTTCAATTCCTTGACGGATTCGCAGCCGACGGCGAGCTTGATCAGATGTAGTGGCATGCCCCAGCATTAGCCGGGCAGCCGCGCATTTGGAATGCCGATCTACTCGTTATCCGCAGCCGGGGGAGCCGCGGCCGGCGGCGTGAGCGGAACCGGTGCTGCCGCTGGTGCCCGCGCAGCCTTCGGCGCAGGCGGCTTCTTCGCGGCGGGAGCTGCGGCCTGTGCCGAGGCCGCTGCCGGGGGGCGCGGAGCCGCCGCGTTCGCGGTGGGCGCCGCCTGACGCGTCGGCGGCTCCGGATTCATGATGCTGACCGGCGGCGTCGACGAGGCACTCGGGAACTCCGCACTGGTCGGCTTGCCCGTCGGCATCGACGGCGGCAGTCCGGCAAGGGCGGCAGTGGCGGGCAACGATTGCGCTGCTGCAGGCGCATTCCAGGTCGGGGCGTAGCGCGCGACCAGCGTGTCGTAGAGATGGGAATCCATGTTGGCGGCGACCTGCTGCTGGTCGGTCAGCGAGCGGAAGGCCGCACAGTCGAACTGCGTGCAACCGTCGCGCACGACCAGCACCTGCGCGACCAAGCCATAGCGATCACGTTCCAGCGATTTGCGCAGCACCTTGATGTCGGGCGTCAGGCTCTTCTCGGCGGTCGCGGCATCGCCGAGCGCCATCAGCCGGTCGATCCTGGCCGCGGTCGTGGAGACGGCCGCAGCGGCCACGTCCGGCGCGCCGAACAGCGCCTTCTCGCAGCCGATGGCCACGGCATCGCCGGCGAGATCGTCGAGACAGGACAACGCCGGCAGGCTCGCGGTCATCGCGGCCTGCGCGCGCGCCTCGGTCGGGGTGGTCTGCCCTGCCGGTCCATCGACGCGCACAACAGCAGCCATCGCGATGGTGATGGCGAGCAGCGTAACAACGGTCAGCGCGCCGTTGGCGACCGACCGCTCGGCGCGCTGCAGCGTGACCAGGAGGATCAGTCCGAAGAAGCCGGCAGCCGCCAGCATCATCCACATTGGAAAGGCCGGCGAGCGCCAGATTTGGTCGAGCGACGAGGCCCATGCCCAGTTCATGCGCGACGTCCCCTCACGCGAGCAGAGAGCGAATGGTCAAAGCGAGCACCGAGAGTCGGCAGCTGCCCCCGGCCCACCTTTTGAAGGTGAAGCGGGCCTTTTGACGGCGGCAGAATACAAATTCCCGGGGACGCGCCAATGCGCGGGTAGCGTCGGTCTTCAGGACAGCGCGAGCTGGCTTTCCTTGGCGACGCGTTCAAAAGCCTCGGTCGAGCTCTTGATCCGGTACTGGCAGTCGTCACCATCCGTCGGCAGCAAGCGGATGATCTCATACGAGCCGCTGGCAGCAGGGCGTGCGACATTGCTGGCCGTGAACAACACGCGCGATCCAATAGGGAATTTGTGCTTCAACACCCTCTCCATCACTCAAACAACGCCTGCCACGCCCGTGGTCCCACTGCGTCGGCCGGCCGGAAACCCGGCCGCTATATAGCATGCGGCGGGCTTTTTTGGCCAGCAGTATGCGACATGGCAAACCTGCAAATTTTGCAGTTATTTCAGAGTGATGCTGCCAGCCGGTGATACCGCTGGAACCGGTTCCTCAGGCGCTATGGGGCAAATGGCCGTCGGGGCTTGCGTGATCCACGGCTTTGGGCAGTTCCAGGGCCAGAATCTGGCCCAGCTGGTCCACCGGGATGTTGTAGCGCGCAGCCAATTGGCGGACGGTATCGCTGCCGAGCACGGTGCGGAGTTGGTCGGCTGAGATCGGCAGGTTCTGGCCGTTGCCGAGCCAGGATTTGACCTGGTCACCGAACCCCGCCTGCTGGAGCTTTGCGACGATCGCGCCGAGGCCGCCCTGATTGTTGCTGCCGAGCACCTCGCTCAGCACAGCCGGCAACACGGCTGCCCCGAGCTGGCCGAGCGCGTTCCGCAGCGCCGGATTGTTCTCCAGCGAGTCCAGGATTCCCATGATGTCCCCTCTCCTTGCCCGCAGCTCCGCCGCGATTGAGCGCCGCCATGTGCCGTGCCGTCAAGCCGCGCTCAATCACATTCGCGACTACAAGTTCTCGAACTTTTCGATGACAAGCGTTTCGGCGAGCGCGTCCCGGGTCCATTCCTGGAACGCCGGCAGCGCCAGCATCGTGTCCATGTAGGCCTTGGTCTCCGGCGTGACCTCGATTGCGTAGGTGCGGAAGCGGTGCACGACCGGGGCATACATCGCATCCGCTGCGCCGAAGCGCCCGAACAGGAACGGTCCGTTGGCGCCATACCGGGCCCGGCATTCGCGCCAGATCTCCTGCACGCGCGCGATATTGGCCTCGGCGTCGGCCGACAGCGTCACGGGGCGCACCGGGCGGTGCAGGTTCATGCCGCATTCGTTGCGAAGGGCCATGAAGCCGGAATGCATCTCGGCGCACACCGAACGGGCATGGGCGCGGGCGGCGGCGGCGTCCGGCCACAGCTTCACTTCCGGATAGCGCTCGGCGATATATTCGATGATGCTGAGTGAATCCCACACCGTGATGTCGCCGTCGACCAGCACCGGGACCTTTCCGGCGCGGCTGAACGAGATGATCTGCTCCTTGTCCGCGGGATTGTCGGTGTAGAGCGGGATAAGAGTCTCCACGAACGGGATGTCGTTGGCGCGGAGCGCGAGCCAGGGCCGCATCGACCATGACGAGTAATTCTTGTTGCCGATTGCGAGTTTCAGCGCAGCCATGTCATCAGTCCTTCCCGATACGCCTTGAAGCGAGCCGCTTTTAACGCCATCGCCTGCCGCCAATCAATCGTTGCTGCACCTCGCCATGCGTGGCAAGCGTTGCGATCCTCTCCAGGAGACTGACATGAGCAGGCATTGGGTCGACATCACAGCCGTCGGCTTCTTCATCATCGAATGGCTGGTCTACGCCCTGACGCTGGAGCATTCGGCCTACGGCCGCGACAGCCTGTCGGCGCGCATGAACCGCTACCGCGAGGTGTGGGTGCGCCGGCTGCTCGACCGCGACGCGCGCATGGTCGACATGCAGATCATGGCCTCGCTGCAGAACGGCACCGCCTTCTTTGCCTCCACCAGCCTGATCGCGCTCGGCGGCGCGCTGGCGCTGCTGCACGCGACCAACGACGCGATCACGATCTTGAGCAAGCTGCCGATCGATCTCAGCACCTCGCCCGCCATGTGGGAGCTGAAATGCGTCGGCCTTGTCCTGATCTGCGTCTATGCCTTCTTCAAATTCGCTTGGTCGTACCGCCTGTTCAACTATGTCGCGATCCTGTTCGGCGGCATGCCGGCGGCCTCGCAGCGTGACACGCCGGAGGCCGAAGCTCATGTGATCCGTACCTCGCGCCTGTTCGAATCCGCCGGCCGCCATTTCAACCGCGGCCAGCGCGCCTTCTTCTTCGCACTCGGCTATCTCGGCTGGTTCGTCAGCCCCTGGGTGTTGTTCGTCACCACGGCAGCCGTGGTGATCGTGACCTGGCGGCGGCAATTCGCCTCGAGCGCGTGGGAGGCGATGGCGCCGGAGGTGGCGGATGGTGATGAGATGAAGCGCGGTCGTTGACTCGCGCGTGTCCCGCACGCGCTGCTGCGCTGAGTCCGGGGCACGAGAGCGGAGTGTGGCGCACGTTCTCTCCACATCGTCATTGCGAGCGCAGCGAAGCAATCCAGAATCCCTCGGCGGTAAGACTCTGGATTGCTTCGCTGCGCTCGCAATGACGGAGTATGAGGCGGTAGCGCCACTCTTCCAGCTCGCATCTTGAATTGTAGACACGCCTTTGCATCCTCGCGGCGCGTTTCGCCCGAGCTTTGCTTCGTCGCTCCACCCTCAAAGCCAAGAGGGCGCAGGGAAGGCCGGGTGCTGACCTCGCACCCGCGGTCCGCTGCGCGAAAAGCACACGCAGAAAAACCGCACAGCAGCATACAGGTGGTGCCAATCACTCGGCCTTCCCTGCGCGATGGTTGGACGGCTTATGCCGTGCTCTCCCGGGAGCCGAACTTTCCTTCTGGCCTCCCTCGCCTCGCGAATTGGATGATGCTGTCTGCCCGGTTGGGCTCGCACACATCTCCGCGAAAGCTTGACCGTAGCAACGACGGCCAGGACCACACGGTTTTGCCGTACGCGCATTCGCCATTTCGCCGCAGGGTTCGACGGCCTCGTGCACGTGACCATCGAAATACCGACGAGACGAACTTCACAGCGCCGCTCGTCCGCAGGCGGTTGCGGGCTCACAGGGACTACCCGCCCTGCCCGCACCTCTCATGCCGACGCTGCCGCGTCCACCGCAAGCCCGGCTCGCAATCAAGACGACAACGAGATCGCCCCTCAAGGATGAGCCGGGATGCGCGACACATACGCCAAAACCGAATTTCGGTAAAGCGGAATATATTTGCGTGAGCGGATTGACAGAGGAGCGACACAGGCGCGGTCGCGTAGCCCGGATGGAGCGCAGCGTAATCCGGGAAGGTGCGAAACGCAGCGCGAGCGGCCCTGGATTGCGCGGAGCCTGTCATCGGGCGGCGCTTCGCGCCGACCCGTTGGCTCCATCCAGGCTACTTGACTACCTGCTATCCGCCGAAATCCCGCGGGCTGAACGGCAGGTCCATCACCTTCCATTCCCCGTATTTGTCGGCCGGCAGCATCTTGTAGGGCTGGCAGGCCTGAAGCGCGCTCATGGCGGACTTCACGAGCGCCACGCCCTTTGCGGATGGCGGCGCTTCGATCAGGATCGGCTCGCGCGCCAGCGTGCCGTCGGTCGCGAGCACGGTGCGCAGCTTGATGTTGACGGTGTCGGTCGGCGCGACCCCAGCCGGCAGCTTGGCGCAGCTTCGCAAGTGACGACGCAGCTCGGCGATGATTTCGGCCGGCAGCTTGGCCGCGATTGAATCCTTGGCATCGCCGCCATCGTCCTTGGGGGCGTCTTTCGACAGCTCCGTCGGCAATTCCGGCGGCAGGCCCAGCATGACGCCGTACTTGACGGTGACGTCGGGCTCCGGCGCCTGATAGGCCGGGGGCGGCGCGGCCTCTGGCTGCTGCATCGCTTGTGGCAGGAGCTGTGGCGCCGGGGGCTGAGGTGGCTGCGGAGTCGCCTGAGGCGGCGGCGACTGCGATGGCTGAGGCTGTGGCTGTTGAGGCTGCGGTTGCGTCTGCGCATTCGCCTCGCGCTGCTGCTGCGGCGTCTGTGAAGGCTGTGGCTGCGGCTGTTTCTGCTGCGGCGGTTCAGGCGAGGCCTGCTGCTTTGAGGCTTGCTGCTTCGAGGATTGTGCCGCGGCCTGCTGCTTCGCCTCGGGCTTTGGCGCGGTTGCCGCCTTGTCCTTGTCGGTGAAATCCAGTTTCGGTAGTTTCAGGTCAGGGATCGGCTCCGGCGGCTTCGCCTTGAGTTTTTCTTCGGCCTTCTCCTCGGCCTTGGCCTCCTCCTGCTTCACCTGCTCCGGCGTCACGATGCTGACGGAAACCGATTCGGGCGGGTTGGCGTGAAACGGATGGACTTCGCTGATCACGATGATCAGCGCGACCAGCGTCAGATGGGCGATCGCCGACGCTGCAATGTCCGTCCGTATGATCTTCCGCAGTTCCATCGCCTGACTTCAGGTTGCCAAGCTGGTCCTAGCATACGGCAGCCCCCTCTCAATCCCATTTTGGCGCGAAGCCGAAATCGGTCAGGCGGCCCCTGGGACTGGCCAGCGCAGCGATCTGGGCCATCTCGTCATCCGAAAGCTCGAAATCGAAGATCTCGATGTTTTCCGACAGGCGTTCGACGCGCGAGGTGCGCGGGATCGCAGCGACATTCTGTTGCACCAGCCAGCGCAGGCAGACCTGCGCCGGCGTCTTGTGATGCAGACGTCCGATCTCGGCGAGCGTCTGGTCGGTCTTGATCCGCCCCCTGGCGATCGGGCTGTAGGCGACCAGCGCGAGCCCGTGCTGATCGCAGGCCGCCCTCACCTTCGCCTGGTCGAGATAAGGGTGGTATTCGACCTGGTTGCAGGCCAGCGGCTCCGGCGACAACGCCACCGCCTGCTCGATCAGCGCGACAGTGAAATTGGAGACGCCGATGTGGCGGGTCAGGCCCATGCGCTTGGCATGCGACAGCGCGCCCAGCGTCTCCTCCAGCGGCACGTGCGAATTGGGCCAGTGCAGCAGCAAGAGATCGACAGAGGGAAGCCGCATGCGCACCAGACTCTCCTTGACCGAGCGTTCGAGATCGTGGGGCGCGAAATGGTTGGTCCAGACCTTCGTCGTCAGGAAGATGTCGTCGCGGCGCACGCCGGAGGCGCGCAAGCCGTCGCCGACCTCGCGCTCATTGTCGTAGACCTGTGCGGTATCGATGTGGCGATAGCCGAGCCGCAGTGCCTGCTCGACCACACGCGCGCACATGCGCCCGCTCAGCTCCCAGGTTCCCAGCCCGATGGCCGGTATTCTTGCGCCATTGGTCTCGACGAACAGCATGAGGAATCCTCTCTGTCGCGGTCGCCCCAAATCATGATCCAGGCGTCACTATGAACCCGGCTGGCAACGCTGCCAACGGGCGGCACCGACCGCCGGGCCGGATCTTGCGCGCAATGCTAACGGGAGGTTCGCGCCAGACCTTGACGCCAAGCCTCGACGACAGGCCTTCAGCTCAGGCTTTGGCGAGCGCCTGGAACACGGTCTCGGGCGCATGCGCGATCACGGCGAGCAGCGCGCGGGCGGGTCCCCGCGGGGCGCGCTTGCCCTGCTCCCAGTTGCGGATGGTCTCGACGGGAACGCCGAGTTTAGCCGCGAACTCCATCTGGGTCAGGCAGGCGCGGCGACGCAAATCGCGCACGGCGAGCGAGCTGGCTTCGGCCGGCGCTGCGCTGGCCGCAGGCTGGATTGGCAAGGGCTGGATCGGAAAGGGCTGGATTGGAAACGGCTGGACCGGAAACTCCTGCCCATCCCGCAACTCGACGATCCGTCCGTCCGCCTTCAGCCGCACACGCATGCTCATTCCCCCAAGCGGGAACGATGATGCGGCAGCTCGCTTAAGTTCGGATTAAAGATGATGGCCAGTAGCCCGGATGGAGCGCAGCGCGATCCGGGGCATCTCTCGAGCCGACGCAGCGGCCCTGGATTACGCTTCGCTCCATCCAGGCTACGGATTTCAACAGCTCCTACCTCAGCCCGAACCATAAGGTCGCGATGCCGAGGAAGGAGAAGAAGCCGACGACGTCGGTGACCGTTGTCACGAACGTCCCTGACGCCACCGCCGGATCGGCTCGCACACGTTCGAGCGCCATCGGGATCAGGATGCCTCCGAGCGCGCCGGCGAAGAGGTTCACGATGATGGCGAGCCCGATGACCATGCCGAGGCCCGGGATCCTGAACCAGGCCACCGCCGCGATTCCCGTGATCACGGCAAAGGCGAGACCGTTGACGAGGCCGACCAGGCCCTCGCGCACCACCACGCGCCAGGCATTGGAGGAGCCGAGCTCGCGCGTCGCCAGCGCCCGCACCGCGACCGTCATGGTCTGGGTCGCGGCATTGCCGCCCTGGCTCGCGACGATCGGCGCCAGCACGGCGAGCGCTACCATCTTCTCGAGCTGCCCCTCGAACAGGCCGAGCACGGAGGACGCCAAGAAGGCGGTGGCGAGATTGACCAGCAGCCAGTTGAACCGTGCGCGTGCAATGGTGAACACGGTGTCGGACAGCTCTTCGTCGCTGTTGACGCCGCCGAGCGCCTTGAGGTCCTCGTCCGCCTCTTCCTCGATGACGTCGACGACGTCGTCGACGGTGATGACGCCGACGAGGCGGTCCTGGGTGTCGAGCACCGGGGCTGCGACGAGATTGTACTTGCCGAACATGCGCGCCACCTCCTCCTGGTCCTCCAGGACGGAGACGCGGCGGCGATCCTCGTCGGTCAGCTCGGCAAGCGCCACCGGGCGGCGGGCGCGCAGCAGCACGTCGAGCGAGACCGCGCCCTGCCAATGCTGCTCCTTGTCGACGACGTAGATCTCGTAGAAGCGGTCAGGCAAATCCGGCGTCTCGCGCATGTAGTCGATCGCCTGCCCCACGGTAAAATCCTGGGGCACGGCGATGAACTCGGTCTGCATCCGGCGGCCGGCGGAGTTTTCCGGATAAAGCAGGCTGCGCTCGAGCACGACGCGCTCCTTGAGCGGCAACTTCTCGAGGATCTCCTCCTGATCGGCCTGATCGAGCGTTTCCAGCAGCTCGACCGCGTCGTCGGATTCGAGCTCGAGCACACCTTCCGCGACCGTCTGCGGCGGCAGTTCCTCGAGGATCTCCTCGCGCACGCCCTCGTCGAGCTCGTTCAGCGCGGAGAAGTCGAAATCGCGCCCCGTCAGTTCGACCAGGCGGACCCGATCGTCAGGCTCGAGAGCCCCGATGAGATCGCCGAGATCGGCCTCGTGCAGTTCGGCAACGCAGGCGCGCAGCGCGGCGCTGTCGCCGGCCTCGATCGCATGGGCAATTTCCGCGACGAATTCGTGACGAATCTCGCCGTCTTCATTGCGCATCGGCACGTGGTCGAGTACCGATTCCGCAGCAGACGCGGCACCGTCCAGATGTTCATCCATGGCGCGCCTCGCCGTTCGACAGGTTGAAACGAGTGGTCTGAGCTGACGGTTCAGGCAATACCCACAAGGCAACTCTGAGCGCAATGACAAAGATGCTTCGATTGAGGTGGACCTCGATGTCGGCAGGCGCAGCGCTCGCCGCCCTCGCCGGCACCGCCTCGACTGAAGCCGCCGAGTGCCCGCGCAAGGACGCGCTCGGCACCTCCCGCATTCTGAGCGTCGACGCCAAGACCACGCCGCGCGTGGGCTTGAAGAGCTTTCCGCAGACGTTGCCGCTCGCCGATCACGAGGTCGTGCTGACCTTCGACGACGGACCGCATCCGCCGACGACGTCGAAGGTATTGGCGGCACTGGCGCAGGAATGCGTGCGCGCGACTTTCTTCCTGATCGGCCTGCACGCCTCCGAACACCCCGACATGGTCAAGCGCATCGCCCGCGAGGGCCATAGCATCGGTCACCACACTTTCTCGCATCCGTTCATGGCGCGGATCCCGTTCGACAAGGCGAAGAGCGAGATCGATCGCGGCATTGCCGCCGTCGAGCTGGCTCTGCACGGCACCTCGACAACGACGCCCGCGACCCCGTTCTTCCGCTTCCCCTATTTCGAAGCCACGCAAGCCGAGCTCGACCTATTCCAGTCCCGCGGCATCGTGGCGTTCGGGGCTGACCTGTGGGCCAGCGACTGGAACGAAATGACGCCGGAGCAGGAATTGAAGCTCGTCACCGAGCGCCTCGCCGCCGCCGGCAAGGGTATCATCCTGTTCCACGATCCCAAGGCGCGCACGGCCGCGATCATGCCGGCCTTCCTGCGGTATCTGAGGGAGAACGGGTATCGGGTGGTTCACATCGTGCCGGCGGGCACATCACAGAAGAGCGCCGACGCCCGTTGATGCCGGAATGTCACGCCGGCGCAAAATGGGGTGATTTTGGCCCTATTAACAGTCTGTTCATGCTACGCCATGCAAGTATCAAGGGGACTTGTCGCGGCAGAGTCCTGGGTAGCGGTTCCTTGCGCCTGAACCGTTTGCAGATGTCTCCGACCTACTATGGCGGCAATCGCGTAAGAGGGCAGACCGGGTTCATGATCGGAAGTAGCGTTGTTGCTCGGACGCGATCGTGGATCGTCCTTTGCCTTGGCGGATTCCTAGGCGGATTTTTGGGTGTCCTGACCATCGGCTCGCCGGCCATTGCGGCCGACTGCCCCGGCCGTCCGGACGCACTCGGCACGTCTCGCACTCTCGTGGTCGATCCGCACGAGCATCCCCGCATCGGCACCATGCAGTACCGCGAGACGCTGCCGCTGAAGGATCATGAAGTCGTCCTGACCTTCGACGACGGTCCGTTGCCGAAATATTCCAACCAGGTGCTGCAGATCCTCGCCGACGAGTGCATCAAGGCGACCTTCTTCATCATCGGCGAACAGGCCAAGGCGAACCCGGAAGGCGTGCGCAAGCTGGTCGCCGCGGGCCATACCGTCGGCACCCACAGCATGACGCATCCGCTCACAATGGACCGGATGCCGCTCGACAAGGCCGAGGCGCAAATCAATGGCGGCATCGAGTGGACATCGGCCGCAATGACCGATCCGTCCAAGCTCGCGCCGTTCTTCCGCATTCCCGGCCTGATGCGCGCCGACGGCGTCGAGAACCTTCTGATCTCGCGCGGCATCCAGGTCTGGAGCGCCGATTTCCCGGCCGACGACTGGCGCCATGTGTCCTCCGATCGCGTCTATCAGCTCGCGATCCAGCGGCTCGAGGCCAAGGGCAAGGGCATCCTGCTGCTGCATGACATCCAGGCCCGCACGGTGGCGGCCCTGCCGAAGATCATCCGCGACCTCAAGGCGCGCGGCTATCGCATCGTGCACGTGGTGCCCGCGACCGCCGAGCAGCCAGCGACGCCGACAACGCCGGTGGAATGGCTGCTGCATCCGCCGACCGAGACCACACCGATCGCGCGCTGGCCCGCCGTGCCGAACTTCGTGTTCGCGCAGACCAAGACGCTTCCGGCGCCCTCGCTGGCCGACCTCAACGCGCAGACCGCGCATCAGCCGCTGCTGCCGCGCAAGACCATGGCGCTCGCCGATGTCGCCGCCACCCTGCCCGTGCCCGCCCGCGATCTCTTTGCGATCCCCGAGGGCTCTGTCGAGGTGCTGCTGTCGACGACGTTGTCGCGGCGCGTCGCGACGCGCCTGGCAATGGCGGCCGAGACGCCCCGTGCGGCCAAGGGCAAAGCCGGCAAGGCGCGCGCTGCCCGCACCGCGCGCGCTGCTCATGGCACACCGAAGCATGCCGCAGAGACCGAGGGCACTGCCCCCAAGGGCACTGCCCCCAAGAGCACTGCGCCCAAGAGCGCCGCGCCAAAGAGCACTGCGCCGCGCCCGACCCGTGTGGCGAGCCTGAAGAAGCGCGCGCAGTAGAGCCTACTGTCGCATGATGTTGGCGACGCAGAGCAACACGATCAGCGCCAGGAAGAACAGGTCCATATAGGACTTGACCTCGCCGTCGCGCCGCAGCCGGGCGACGTCAACCACGACCTGCCTGCGCGCGTTCGTTCCGCCCGCGCCGTCATTGATCGGGCCCTGCAGCCGCTTGGTCTCGGCCTCCAGCCGCTCGATCTTCTGGTAGAAGTAGAAGGCCCGCAGCGTCGAAGCTGCGCGCATGCCGGTATAGATCAGCACCAGGATCGCGATGATCGCCCGGTTCTGGTATTTCTCCATTAAATTCAGGCTGAAATAGACCATCGCCATGAATGCGAAGTTGGTCACGAAGCGGTAGACGAAGCTTAGAAAGACCATGCGGGCTCAAGCCTTGAAGGGTAGTGCAACCGGACCGTGTTGCGAATGCGGGGATCAGGGGGCCAGACCGGAATAGCCGGCCCGAATGCCATGCAGGCCGGTCTACGCCAACTTTGTTTCACCAAAGATACTATTGCCCCGGCAATGCCGCCTTTTAGCCACGCCCGGCCATAATGCAAGCCGCAGGACGGCCGCCGGGCCCTCCGCGTGCCTGCTGGCTGCAACGGCTCCATGGAGATTTGGCGGAAGTCCCGATAGACTGGCGCCGCCACATATGGGGTCTGCCGATGCCGAAGAAGGGAATCACCGGCCACGACGACTGGGTTCTGACCGAGGCGCTGGCGACCGCGCTGGTCGCGCTGGAGCAGCTCGACACCAAGCACCAGCCGAGCGCGCATATGGACGACATCCGCAAGATGCTCTCGAACGGCAAGGAGCCGGCGGCGGTGAGCCTGCATCTCGCCCAGGCCAAATGCCGGCTGTTTCCCGACCTCGATCCGCTGGAGATCTACCGGGAATACGGCATCGGCGAGGAATATGGCTGAGGGCGCCGTTGACGGCCGGACTTAAGGCCCGCCGGCGACCGATCCCGCGATCACCATGACCAGCGCGGCCAAGTCGATCTTTCCGTTGACGATCAGCTCCTCCGAGGCTTTCGCATCGTCCGCGCGTTCGACCTTCAGCAATTGCGGCCGGTTGGCCGCCTGCCGCTGCAGCTCCTCGACGATGGCATCCGTGAGTTTCTCTTCCAGCATGGGCTTCGTCCTCAGGCCGCCATCGCACGACAGGATTGCGCGCAGGAGCGGCACATGGCGACGCACTCGTCCATGCCGCCGACCCGCTCGCAATCCTCGGCGCATTCGCTACAGATTTCCGCGCATTCGCCGCACGTATGCCGGTGATGCGGCGTGTTGATCAGCATGAAATGCGCCGCCGTCCGGCACATTTCGGCGCACGCCATCATCAGGCGGAAATGCTTGGGCTCGACGTGCTTGCCGCCGGTCTGGAGGCAATGGTTCATCGCGGTGCCGAGGCAGGTCTGGTAGCAGCTCATGCAGAGCGCGATGCAGCGCGTCATGTCTTCGGATTGAGCCATCCGGTTTCTCCAGTGCTCGCCCCCTGCCCCGGTCAACCAGGGGGATGTTGTGATCGTTCCTTCCGTCGTGCCGATTGTGACGCCCAGGGAACCTCGCAAAACTAGCCGTAGCGCCTCGCGCGCACCGCCCGGTAGCGAGCATCGGTCTGCGGCTTGATGAACAGCGCCGCCACGCTTGGATGGCGTTTGCGTATCTCGGTCTCTATCGCGACGACGCATCGCTCGATGTCGTCGGCGCGCTTGTCATCCGCAAATTCGATGCTGAGGGCCGCAACGACCTCGACCGGCGACAGCTGCACCGTCAGAAGGCCGTTGGCCCTGAGCACGCCGGGCGAACGCCTTGCGATGTCGAGGACCGATCGCGCAAGCTCCGGATCGGCAGGCTCGCCGATCAGCAGGCTCTTGCTCTCGCGCGCGAGACCGATCGACACGATCGCCAGCAATATCCCGATCAGGATCGAACCGATCCCGTCCCAGACCGGCTGGCTCAGCACTACGGCGGCCGCAGTGGCCGCCGCAGCAATGGCGATGCCGACCAGCGCCGCGCTGTCCTCGAGCAGCACCATGAATGCCGGAGGATCCTTGCTGCGAACGAAGGCCTGATAATATCCGAACCGCTGGCCGTCGGAGCCGAAGCGCCGCAGGGCAACCAGCCAGGAGCCGCCTTCAAACAGGAACGACAGCCCAAGCACCACGAAGCTGACGATCGGACTTTCGATCGGCTCGGGTGCGGCGACATGCAGAATGCCCTGATACAGCGAGACACCGGCGCCCAGCGCGAAGATCAGCAGCGCAACGATGAAGCTCCAGAAATACAGCTCGCGCCCATAGCCGAGCGGATGGGATTCGTCGGGCGAACGGCTCGCGCGCCGGTAGCCGTAGAGCAGCAGGATCTCGTTGGTGGTGTCGACGAGCGAATGCACCGCCTCGCTCGTCATGGCCGAACTTCCCGTCCACGCGGCGGCGCCGATCTTCGTGACCGCGACCAGGACATTGCCGAAGAGCGCCGCATAGACCGCGGTCTTCGAGGATGATTCTGTTGCCAATGTCCGATACCCCGCTCCTCATGCCAGCCGCCGCGGCAGGCTGTGGTGGATCGTGCAGGCGGCGACCGCGGCGTGGCCGAACGCGACCGAGATCTGGTGCAGGTCGGTGACGACGTCGCCGATGCCGTAGAGGCCGTCGACCGAGCTGCGCTGATGATCGTCGACTTTCAGGTAACCCTCCCCGGTATGTTGGGCCCCCAGATTCATCGCGAGATGCGAGCGCACCTCCGCACCCATCACCGGGTAGACCATCTCGAATTGCGCCGTCCGGCCGTTGGCGAAGACGGCTTCGACCCCGTGGTCTCTCCGCCTCAGGCGCAGGCCGGGCGCGACGACGATCTCGACACCCGATTCATTCAGCTCCGGTGCCGCGGCCTTCCCGTCATCCTCGCCCGTTGCCAGCAACGTCACGTCGCGCGAGTAGCCGCGCATGAAGAGCGCCTTGCCGGCGGCACGGTGAAGCGGACCGACGATGCCGATGCGACGGCCGATCGCCTCGTAGGCGTCGCAAACGGGGCAGTAGCGCAACAGCCCGTCTGCGACCGCCGCGCGCCATTCGTCGAACGGCGGATGGGCGTCGACGATGCCGCTGGCAAGGATGACGGTAGCAGCCGTATCCGCGCCGCCGTTCCAGATCGCCTGAAAACCCTGGTCGTCTCGCCGCAAGGCGGTGACTTCGGCGGCCACCCGCGTGACCGCGAGCTCGCCCAGTTGCGCGGACATGCGCGCGAGCAGGTCGGTGCCGGACAGGCCGTGGACGAAGCCCGGCACATTGTGACTGCGCGGGATCAGCGCCGCCCGGCTCGCGCCCGCGTCCACGACACAGACGCGGCGCCGAAATCGCGCGAGATAGATCGCGGCCATCAGCCCGGCGGGGCCGCCGCCGACGATCAGGCAATCATACGGCTGATCATTCGCCGTCATTTGGGGTTTGGATCCGACAGGCCCGCACCGGGCGCGCGAAGCTGTCCGCTCCGCGCCAGCCGGACCGCATTACCGAGCGCGCGCGCGACGTTCTTCACCTCCGTCTGGAATGCCCTGTCGTCATCGAGGTCGCGGTGCGAGGTGGCGTATGGCTCCATGTAGCCGACATAGCCATCGAGCTCGGCGAAGCGGCCCGCCGAGATCAGCTGCATGTCGGTCAACCAATCCGACAAAGCGCGGCGCACGCCCTCGGCACCGACCGCATCGCCGTGAACGACGAGGCCAAAATGACGGCCGGCGAGATGGCGCGGATAAGACCAGCCTTTCAGCTCCAGCGCCTTGGCTTCGGCAGCCTTCTTGCCGTGGGTCGAGGTCGGATCGGGATTGCCGCCGTCGGCGCAGACCATGCGATCCATCATCGCCTTGAGCCCGGCGGGCACGTGATACCAGTTCACCGGGGTCACGATCAGGATGCCGTGGGCCGCGACCCAGAGCGGATAGATATCGTTCATCCAGTCGTCGGTCTGCCCCAGCGAATAGTTCGGATAACAGCTGCACGGCCAGTGGCAGAGCGGCATCGCGGTTCCGACGCAGGATTTGCAGGGATGGATCGTCTTGCCGAACTCCGAAGCCAGGCGCGATAGATCGAGGACGTCGACGGCAAGCCCAAGCTCGGCAAAGACCGGCTCGGCGAGCTCGACCAGACGCCAGGTCTTGGACATCTCGCCGGGACAGGTGTGCTCGCTACGGGCCGAGCCGTTGATGATGAGGATGCGCGGCGTCTCGTCCGCGTCGTCATGGCGTCGCTGCGCCGCCAGGATCTTCGCGCGCGCATCGAGCCAGTCGACGGCGATGTCGTAATCGGGATCGGAGAATCCTGCGCCCGCCTTTCGCGTCAGCGGGGCCTTGCGTGAATTGCTGTAGGCATCCCAGGCCGCGCCGACGATGGCGTCGAGCTCGCGCTGGAGCGGTGCAAAGGCGGGATCGACGAACCGGCTCCGGTAGCGGCGCTCGAAGGCCTCGCGCGAGAGCTTGACGGGCGGCATCCCCTTGCGAATGTCGGCTTCCGTCATGCTGGCTCCTCGCGAGGTCGGTACAGTCCGACCAACCCGGGGCGCAGCGCGCGGTTCCTTCTCGCTCTCCTCTCGTCGCCCTACTGGCGGACAACTTCCGGCGGCACATCGAACTGCGCGATGCGCTGGTCCAGCCGCCACAGTTCGATGCGGTGCACCAGCACGAGCGAGGCGGCCTCGCGCTTGGCCTGCTCATCATTGTCGCAGACCAGGTTGATGCATCCAAACACATGCCCGTCCGGATCGATCTGGAACGCGCGGTAGTGCTTGATGCTCCGCATCGTCACCCTCCCCGTCTCGGGTATACGGGTTCGCTCAGCCAGTCCGTCAGGTTGGAGGTCACCTCGTTCTGCTTGGCGCGCCGAAGCAGCATGTCACGCTCCTTGCCGGGCGGCAGGCTGCGCGCGCGCTCGCGAGCGGCTTCGGCGAATGCCACCAACCGCTCCTGGAGCGATTGGGTCTGTTTCCTGCGGTTGCGTTTCGCGGTCATTGTACTTTCACAAAGCCCTTCAGATGGAAGGAATTGGGAGGAATTGGCCCCGGCGGGAGGTCGGCGCCGGGGCCAGAGTTTCGTGCCGGTCGGGGCGGCCCAGCCCGGCAGCGTTCACAGCTTCGGCCGCAACCGCAGGTTCCGGCATTTCAATAAGTTAACGGTGCGTGATTTTGCCGATGCGAAACGAAACGGCGAAGCATCACCCGGTCGCGGCCATTCGCAGCAAGGCGCAGCGCGAAGGCATTTCGCTCAAGCCCGTCAACCGCTCGCCTTACAACAGGCGATCCAAAGCAGCGAAGCGGCGCTGAGCGAGGCACCCATCCCGGCGCATGCTAGCGTTTGATGTCGTCGGCTCCTATTCCGACGGCACGCGGTGTCTGAGATCCTGCTGTTCCCGGTTGTCGCGAAGGGCCTTGAGCTCCGAGCGCAACATCGCGCTTTCCATCACCACCCGGCGCACCTCGCGCGTGGCGTCATCAAGCTGATCCGCGACCGCTCTGCGCTGCGCCCGGAGGGCGCGGCTCGCTTCGATCGCGCGCTCAGCGCGGGCAAGCAGGACGTCGTTCATCGAACGACGATAGAAGATTCGGGATGAAACCGCCTTCACGTAAGTTACGTCAATTACTCAAAACCAGCCATCCGCTCAAAAAACATCCGCGAACGCTAACCTGGATCAAGTATCTCGGAACAGCCGAGAAGACGCTTAGGCCCGTCGATAGAGTTGCAAATAGCTCGGCGAGAACAGCGCCGCGTCCTTGAGCGCATCGAGGTCGGTGATGGTCAGCGTGCGATCGCGCAGCACGATCAGGCCGGAGGCACGCAGCTCCTGAACCGTGCGGTTGAGATGGACCACCGACAGGCCGGTGGCGTCCGCAAGATCCATCTGCGTCACCGGCATCACGCAGGAATTGCCCTCGACCATCCCGACAGGACGCAGCCGCTCGATGATCTCGCAGAACAGATGGGCCACGCGTTCAAAGGCCACCCGGCGGCCGAGATTGATGGCCCATTCGCGCTGGATCGCGTTGTTGACGAGCGTCTCGCACCAGAATGCTTCCGCCAGCGCGCGGTCGGCCGCCACGAGACCTTCGAACCGCGCGCGCTTGATTTCGGTGTAGACGACCGGCGTCATCGCCGCGATGGAATGATCCATCACCGACAACAGGAACGCGTGCGCGTCGCAACTTTCGCCGGGGAAGAGAAAATTGACGATCTGGCGCCGGCCGTCCTCCAGCGTCTTGTAGCGGCAGAGCCAGCCCGACAGCACGAGGCGCACGCTGTCGACCGGATCGCCCTCCGAGATCAGATCCTCGCCCGCCCCTGCACGCTGGATTCCCTCCAGCATTGCGTATTCGAGCGAGGTGCGGGCCTCCATCGACAACGGCCTCAGCACGTTTAGCCGGCGAATGACCGGGTCCACCTGGCTGCGATCTAGCGTCGACAAGGGCATCAGTTGGCCACCGCCGGTGTATGAAACGCCCGCTTGCTGAGGGGCATGGTGATCGTGCATTCCAGTCCCCTCGGATTGAATGCCAACCTGGTCTGCCCCTTGAACTCGAACGCGAGTGTGCGCTCCAGAAGCTCGGCCCCAAATCCTTTGTGCGGTGGCGGCGCAACCGGCGGCCCGCCGCGCTCCCGCCACTCGAACACCAGCTCCGCCGGGTCGGTGCCCTGCTCGAGGCGCCAGGAAATCTCGATGCGACCTGTCGGCCGGCTCAGGGCGCCGTATTTCAGCGCGTTGGTTGCGAGCTCGTGAATGGCGAGCGCAAAGGTTTCCGCGGCCTTCGAATGAAAACGCACCGTGGGGCCGCTGACACGTACCTGCTCGCCTTCCCTGGCATTATAGGCCAGCAGCTCCTCGACGGCGAGGTATTCGAGATCTACTCCGCCCTCGGGATCGCGGGTCACCAGTGCCTGGGTTCGGGCGAAAGCGTTGAGCCGGCCATCGAGATGGGAGGCAAACTCCTCGACCGTCGAGCTCGTATCGGCCGTGCGACGAGCGATCGAGCGCACCACGCCGAGCGTGTTACGGACCCGATGCTGGAGCTCGGCCAGCAGCAGGCGCTGCCGCTCCTCGGCGCGGGTAATGGCAGTGACGTCGACGAAGGTGATGACGACACCGGCGATGAAGTTGTCGATGCTGCGATAGGGCAGGATGCGCACGATGTAGCGCGTGCCGCTGTCCGGCGCCCTCAGCTCGCGCTCGGCGATAACGAGCGTCCGCAGCACGCCGCGAATGTCGTCATAGAGGTCCTCGATCGGGATGCGCGCCTTGATGTGCGCGATGGGGCGGCCTCTGTCGGTTTCGACGAGATGCAGGACCTGCGTAATCGCCGGCGTGAAGTTCATCACGCGCAAATCGTTGTCGAGGAACACGGTCGCGATCTGCGTGCTCTCCAGGAAATTCTCGAGGTCGCTGGTGGCGCGCGTCAATTCCTGGACGCGGTGAGCCAGCTCGCCGTTCACGGTGGTCAATTCCTCGTTGACCGACTGCAGTTCCTCGCGTGACGTTTCGAGCTCTTCGTTCGCGGACTGAAGCTCTTCATTGAGCGACTGATATTCCTCGTTCGAGGACTTCAGCTCCTCGTTGGTGCTTTCGAGCTCTTCGATGGTTGCCTGAAGGCGCTCCCGCGTCGCCCGCAGCTCGCCTTCGATACGCTCGACATGCTCGGTCTGCACCAACGCATTGGGCTTGCCTTCGTCGGCACCGATGGCGCGCACCGGGCCGTCCTTGAACAGGACGACGAAATTGCGATCGCCGCTGCCGCCCTCCTGGATCGGCTCCACCGTGATGTCGACGGGAATGTGCTGGCCGTTGGCGCCGAGCTGAACCTGCTCGGCATGGGCGGGCTCGTTGCTCTCCGCCGCGCGGCTGAGCACCGCGCGCAGGTCCAGGCGGAGATCGCGATGGACGAGTTGGAGCAGATCGAGCGTGGCGGCGCCTGCCGTCGGCTCGATGTAGCGTCCGGTGCGCCCGGAAAAGTGCAGGACCTGAAAGTTGCTGTCGGCGATGACATAGGCGGGCGCATAGCGCTCCGCGATCCGCTGCGCGCGACGCTCCAGCCCGATATCAGGGCGGAAGGAGCGCGCCGGCGCTATCTCGAGGTTTGCCCTCCCCGCGGCGGTCGTGATCGGAAATTCCGGCGGCAGCCGGGTTCCGGTCTCGAGCTTCTTGAAGATGCGGGCGCGGCGGTCGACCGGTACGAACAGTTTTGGATGCCGCGTGACGTTCTCGGAATTGCCGAGGAACAGGAACCGATCCGGCAGAAGTGCGAAGTGGAATAGCGGGATCACCCGGTTCTGCAATTCGGCATTCAGATAGATCAGCAGGTTGCGGCAGGAGACGAGATCGAGCTTCGAGAACGGTGCGTCCTTGATGACGTTGTGCTGCGAGAAGATGCACATCTCGCGCAGCTCCTTGACCACGCAATAGGTATCACCCTCGCGCACGAACCAGCGCGCCAGGCGCTCGCCGGTCATCTCCGCTTCGATCTTGGTGCGATAGCGGCCGACGCGCGCAGCCGCCAGCGCCCGTCCGTCGATGTCGGTCGCGAAGATCTGAACCTGCGGTGGCGAGTCCATTTTGGCCATGTACTCGCGCAGGAGGATAGCGATCGAATAGGCCTCCTCCCCGGTGGCACAGCCGAGCACCCAGACGCGAACCTGCTGGCTCGCGTCCTTGCCTTCGAAGAGCCTCGGGACGATCTGGCTCTCCAGCACCTCGAATTCGCGGTTGTCGCGGAAGAATTCGGTGACGCCGATCAAGAGGTCGTTGAAGAGGTGCTGCGCCTCGTCCTGGTCGTTGCGCAGGAAATCGACATAAGCGGAAATGTCGCCGATCTGGACCACCTGCATCCGCCGCTGCACGCGACGCAGGAAGGTGTTCTGCTTGTAGCCGTGGAAATCATTGCCGGTCTTGCTGCGCAGGATGTCGGCGATGCGCGACAGCGAGGTCGCTGCAGCGGCCAGCACCTCGTCGAACCCCTGCTTCTCCTCCAGCCGGCGCAGATGACGGGCATAGACCTGGATGTGCTCGGCGATGTCTTCGGCGGTCAGCACGTAGTCGGCGATCGCGGCCGGCGTATCGGCGTCCTTCAGATGATCCGCCTCGTCGCTCGCGCCTTTTTCGGCGATGGCAAGGCCACCGTGGTCCTTCAGTGTCGCGGTACCCAGTGTGCCATCGCCGCCGATGCCGGACAGGATCACGCCGATCGATTGCTCGGCGCGTTCTTCCGCCAACGACACCAGGAAGCTGTCGATCGTGGCCCGCTCGCCGGGCGCCTGCTCGGCCGGGCGGACGCCGAAGCGACCGCCGTGGATCGTCGTGATCATCGCGGGCGGGCACAGATAAATCGTGCCACCCTCGATGGTCTGGTCGTTGCCGACGTCGGAAATCTTGCCACCGTGGGAATTTCGCACGATCTGGCGCAGCCGCGGCTCGTCGAGGGCCTCATGATGCTGGAACGCGAGCACGACGGCCTGGTCGGCGCTTACGGTCAGCCTGGAAAAGAACCGCTCGACACTATCCAGAGCTGTCGGCGCGGCGCCCACCCCGATGATCAGCGGAGACCTGGTCTGGCGCTCTCTTTCGACCGGCTGGTCGCCGATTTCATGCATGGTCTCGATAGCCTCATTCAGTGACGGGAACCAGAGGACGCCCGCTCGCCGGAAATAGCAGAATTGATATTATCCCAACAGGTGCAAGGCGGAAACGTCACGCTGCGTTCCGTACAGCGAGCATTGGGTGTTCGGCATTGAACTTGGGCGGCCTGCCAACGCCCCCGGATCACTCCGGGCCGACTTGCTGCCGAAGATAGGCAATCCGCTGCTCGATCAGGACACGATGGCGCAGCCATTCCGTCAAGGTCTGCTTCAGCGCCTCGACCAACCGTTCCGCCTGGTCCGCGTCGTGGCCGCCGGCACTGAGTTCGCGGATGCGCGCCTCCTGATCGAGGATGCGCTGCGAACCCTCCTCGATATCCCGATCGGCCTTGATCAGATGGCGGCGCTCGGTATCGAGCTGCTCGGTCCATTCGGCGAGGGAAATGGTCATGGCGACCTCCTCAGGCCTCCCGCTTGCGAACCGGAGGATCGAGCGACTTTAGCACGACCCTCCGGATCATGTCGGCATATTCGCGATATTCGGCAGCCCGCGCCTGGTACATCTCGGCAACCGCAGGCCGGCCGTTGCGCCGTCCGTCCAAGGCCATGCGCTGCACCAACTCAGCCCGCTCCTCAATGATGCGCAGTGCGACCCGCAGGGCTTCATCCACTTGCCCCTCCTGCTCTTTTGCGAGGATGTCGGCGGCGAAGGCGTGACCGACCTGGCAACGGAAGCGCATCGGGTGCGATTCCTTGATCTCGGACAGCACGCCTCCGCAGGCCGGACAGGTCAGTGCAACCGGATCAGCCACCGAGAGGAGCTTGTCACTGCCGATCCGTTCGCCCGCCGCGATCTCGACCTCGAGCCGGATCTCGGGCGGGATCGGCAGCGCGGCACCCGCAACCTCCCTGGCGAGATCCGACAGAACGTCGCCCATGCCGGCGCCAGGGACGCAAAGATCGATGATGGTCGCCTCCAGGGCGCTTCTTGGCATTTCATCGGCGATGGCGTCCGAGGGGTCCTGAACCACCGAGATTCCGCCGCAACGCTTGATGGCGTTGAGACCGGCCGCACCGTCGGACAACAGGCCGCTGAGGAGCACACCGATGACGCGCGGGCCGTAGTTGATGGCGGCCGAGCGGAACAGGGCGTCGATGGCCGGCCGGACCATGTTCTCGCGCGGACCGCGCCCGAGGAACACGTGATCCTCGGATAGCAGCAGATGATGGTCCGGTGCGGCCAGATAAACCTGGCCGGGCTCGATCTTCATGCCATTTTCGGCCTGCCGGACCGGGAGCGGGCCGGCGCTGCTGGCGACCGTCGAGAGAATGCCGATGCCCTGCGCCGG
Source organism: Bradyrhizobium sp. WSM1253 (assembly GCF_000244935.1). Classification (NCBI taxonomy): domain Bacteria; kingdom Pseudomonadati; phylum Pseudomonadota; class Alphaproteobacteria; order Hyphomicrobiales; family Nitrobacteraceae; genus Bradyrhizobium; species Bradyrhizobium sp. WSM1253. The sequence continues at coordinate 7,917,616 of NZ_JH600073.1, read as the reverse complement.
GATGTGCAGCACGATGAACACCGCCGCGGGCAGATCGGGCGGGAGACGGCCGAGGATCTGCTTCAGCGGCGCGGTCGCGCCGGCCGAGCCACCTATGACGATGATGTCGCGGTTGCTCATGGAACCCACTATCGGTTGTATCGTTATACCAAGGCGGGTCACCGCCCAATGTTCCTATGGAAGGCAAGGGATGGAAGGTACCATGGCGATTTCGGCTGGATCGTCAGGTCCACGGTCGCCGCTCAGCGGGCGGCGCATCTTCATTGTCGAGGACGAATATTTTCTCGCCGATGACATCGGCAAGGCATGTCAGGCGCTCGGTGCAGAGGTCGCGGGGCCGGTCGGTGATCTCGATGACGCGCTCAGTATCCTGCGTGACGGCGGCATCCTGGATGCCGCTGTGCTCGACGTGAACATCCGCAGTGAAATGATCTTTCCTGTGGCGCGCGAACTGAAGGCAAGGAACATACCTTTCATTTTTACGACCGGATACGACAAGGTCACGATCAGTCCGGAATTCCACGACGTGCCCATCCTGGAGAAACCGATCGATCTGCCTGCGATGGCGCAGCGGCTGGCGGCGCTCATCTCCGATCCGAACGGTTGAGCCGGACGGCGATCAGAACAGATGCGCGAAAGCGAGCCAAGCGGTCACCGCCAGGCACAAAAGCACCGCAGCATAGGGCAATGCGATCCGCAAACAGCAGCCCTCCCCGGTATCAGCCCATCATCATCCAGACGATCGCCGCCATCATCACCAGAAAACCCGTGATTGCCGTTGCGACAAAGGCCTGTTCGACGCGATCCATCGGCATCGCAGCCCCCTTTTTCCAGCCGAACCAGTCTGAGGGCTCGGGGAGCTTTGCGCATTAGGCTATGTGAATCGGCGTGCTCCTTTGTGTCTGTCTGCGGGATCGGCCGCACCGCCCAGCAGAGATTGCGAGAGCCTCGTTCTACGACTTCGCCGTGCCCGGCTCCGCCATCTTGCGATGTTGCTTGGCCAACATCTCGTTCGGCGTGACGTTGGCGATTGTGGTCTGGATCTTGTTCTTCATTCCCGTCACGATGTCGGATTCGCCGCGCAACATGGCGTCGAAGCCGGCCTTCGCGACGTCGTAGGCACTATCCTTCTGCTCGGTGCCGACCTTGGTGTCCATCATGTCGGCGCGGCGGAAGAACTCCGTTTCGGTGGCGCCCGGCATCAGACAGGTAACGGTGACGCCGCTGTCGCGCAGCTCCTCGCGGAGCGCGAAAGAGAATGAATCGAGAAACGCCTTGCTGGCGTTGTAGACCGCCTGAAAACTGCCCGGCGTGAATCCGGCAACCGAGCCGGTGATCAGGATACGGCCCGAATTGCGGCGGAGCATCTCGTTGCCGGCGCGATGGATCAGATAGAGCGTGCCGGTGATGTTGGTGTCGACGACGTGCTTGATCCTGGCAAAATCCTGATCGAGGAATGCCTTGCCGAGGCCGACGCCGGCATTGGCCAGCAGCGCGTCGATCGGCCGGTCGCCGACCGCGGCGCAGAGCTTGTCGACGCCGTCGGTGGTAGCGAGATCGGCCTCGACTGGCTCGACGCTGGCGCCGAGCCTGCGGAGATCGACGGCCACCCTCTCGATCTCGGGCTCATCCGCCGCGATGACAAGGTTGAAACCTGCCTGGGCACAGCATCTTGCGAGTTCCAGGCCGATGCCGGTGGAGGCGCCGGTGACGACGGCAAGTTGATTGGCGGGCATGAGCGTATCCTTCTCGTATTCTCGCGATGACGTTGATGACGCTCCAATAGCTGCAACCGCCTCTCGTTCCTATCCAGGCCAAACCTCCCGCCGAAGCAAACCTCCCGCCGAGACTGTGCGGTGCGAAGATTTTCCACGTGCGATAGCAACCATCGTTCGTTGTTCGACTTGGATGCCTCGTAGCTCGCGGGAGGACAGAGATGAAGGCGCTGGTTTGGCACGGCAAGGAAGACATTCGCTGCGACACCGTCACCGATCCTGAGATTCAGGATCCGCGTGATGCCATCATCAAAGTCACGAGCTGCGCCATCTGCGGCTCGGACCTGCACCTCTTTCACAATTACATTCCGGGCATGCTGCCCGGCGACATCATGGGCCACGAGACCATGGGCGAAGTGGTCGAGGTCGGCTCCGGCGTCGACGGCAAGCTGAAGAAGGGCGACCGCGTCGTCGTTCCCTTCACCATCATTTGCGGCGAATGCGACCAGTGCAAGCGCGGCAATTTCTCGGTCTGCGAAACCACCAATCGCAAGAGTCATCTCGCGGAAAAGGCGTTTGGTCATTCGGGCGCCGGCCTGTTCGGCTATACGCATCTGACCGGCGGCTATCCGGGCGGTCAGGCCGAATATCTGCGCGTGCCGTTCGCCGATGCCACCCATATCAAGGTGCCCGCCGGCATTCCCGACGAGCAGCTGCTGTTTCTCAGCGACATCTTCCCGACCGGCTGGCAGGCAGCCGTGCAATGCGACATCGAGCCGACCGACACGGTCGCGACCTGGGGCTGCGGGCCCGTGGGACAGATGGCGATCCGCAGCGCCATCCTGCTCGGCGCCAACCAGGTGATCGCGATCGACTGCCTGCCCGAGCGGCTCAGCATGGCCGAAGCCGGCGGCGCCACCACCATCAACTTCGAAAACGAGAGCGTTCTGGAACGGCTCGAGGAGCTCACCGACGGCAGAGGCCCTGAGAAGTGTATTGATTGCGTCGGGATGGAGTCGCATGTGATGGCCTCCCTGCCCGACACGCTGCTCGACCGCGCCAAGCAGATGGTGATGGTGGAGAGCGACCGGCCGCATGTTCTTCGCGAGATGATCTATGTGTGCCGGCCCGGCGGCATCATTTCGGTGCCGGGCGTGTACAGCGGATTCTCCGACATGCTTCCGATGGGCGCCTTCATGAACAAGGGCCTGACGATGCGCACCGGCCAGACTCACGTCAACCGCTGGACCGACGACCTGCTCCATCGCATCGAGGAAGGCCAGATCGATCCGTCCTTCGTCATCACCCACACCGTCCCGCTCAGCCAAGGCCCCGAGATGTATCAGGTGTTTCGCGACAAGCGCGACTCCTGCGTCAAGGTCGTGCTGAAGCCCTGAGGAGCAATATCCATGTTCCATTTCTCCAACATCGTTCGCACCAAGGGCGACCCCAAGATCGTCGCCGGCGGCCCGAGCCTGAAGCGGACCGAAGACCAGCTCGCGCGTGCGCTCGGCTGGTTCAGCATCGGCCTCGGCGTCGTCGAATTCTTCGCGCCGCGGCGCGTCACGGAAACGCTGGGCATGGAAGGCCATGAGACGCTGGTCCGTGCCTTCGGCGTGCGCGAGATCCTGGCCGGGATCACGACGCTCTCGGTCGAGAAGAACGCCGGCCTGTGGGCTCGCGTCGGCGGCGACGGCCTCGATGCCGCCGCGCTGCTCTCGGGGCTGACCGCGGACAATCCCAAAAAGGGCAATATCGCGCTGGCGCTGCTGATGGTCGGCGGCATCGCGCTGCTCGACTACCGCGCAGCGCAGGACACCAAGCCGCAGCGGCCGCCGCGCGACGCACGGCGAAAGCTGTATCCGAACCGCAGCGGCTATCCCAAGGGCATCGAAAGCGCCCGAACCGCTGCCAAGCAGATCGCATCGCACGCCACCGCGGGACGGACCTGAGGAAACACGACGAGGTAATGCAAGGCAATGAGCGAGGCGTCCCGTAACGAAGGTGCGTGGTGGGAATCCGCCGTCATCTACGAAATCGCACTAATCTCGTTCCAGGACTCGGACGGCGACGGCAAGGGCGACCTCGCCGGCCTGACCTCGCGGATCGACTATCTGAAATGGCTCGGCGTCGACGCGGTGTGGCTGACGCCGATCTCCAAGAGCCCGTTCCGCGACCTCGGCTACGACATCTCGGACTACTGCTCCATCGAGCCTGCCTTCGGCAACCTCGAGGCGTTCGACCGCCTGCTCAAGGCCCTGCACGCGGCGGGGATCCGCGTGATCCTGGATCTCGTGCCCAATCATACCGCGAACGATCACGCGTGGTTCGTCGAGAGCAGCAGCTCACGGAACAGCGCGAAGGCCGATTGGTACATCTGGGCCGACGCGGCCGAGAATGGCGGCCCGCCCAACAATTGGCTGAGCCGCTTCGGCGGCAGCGGTTGGGAATGGTGCGAGGCGCGACGGCAATATTACTACCATTCCTTCCTGGTCGAGCAGCCCGATCTGAACTGGCGCAACCCGCAGCTGCGCGCCGCGATCGCCGATGTCATGCGCTTCTGGCTCGATCGCGGCGTCGACGGCTTCCGCGTCGACGCCAGCGCGGTCCTGATCAAGGACGCGCTGCTGCGCGACAATCCGCATAACCCGCGAGCGAAAGGCAAACCGCCGCCGCAGCGCCAGACGCCCGTCTTTACCGACGATCGGCCGGAGACGATGGATTGCATCGAATTCATCCGCGAGGTGATCGACGGGTATCCGGGACGAATGTTGTGCGGCGAAGTCCAGGGCAAGACCGACCGCATCGGCCACTTCTACGGCAACGACCGACCGCGCCTGCATCTACCGCTCAATTTCGCGCTGCTGGACTCGCAATGGGACGCGCTGTCCCTGCAAGCAACGATCGACGCGTATTTCAACGCTATCCCGGATCGTGCATGGCCGGTCTGGGTGATCGGTGGCCACGACAAGCAGCGAATCGCGAGCACGATCGGCGAGCCGCAAATGCGCGTGCTGGCGATGCTGTTGATGACACTGCGGGGAACGCCGTTCTTCTTCATGGGCGACGAGATCGGCCGCAAGCGCGTTCCCATTCCGCCCGACCGCGTCCACGATCCCTTCGAGAAGCTCGTGCCGGGGTATGGCCTTTGCCGCGATCCCGAACGCGCGCCGATGCGATGGGATGACAGCAGCAACGGCGGCTTTACAACCGGCGATCCATGGCTGCCGCTCGAGCCGCCCGACGGCGCGGCCAACGTGGCCACGCAGCAGCGCGACCCACGTTCGATCCTGGCGCTGTTTCGCGCGCTGATGACGCTGCGGCGCGAGCACGCGTGCCTGCGCCACGGCGGATACGAGCCGCTACGCGCGCAGAACGACGTTCTTGCCTACAGGCGGACGGATGGCGGCAACGACATTCTGGTCGCGCTCAACATCGCCGCCGAGCCGCGGAAATGGCACTGGCAAGGTCGCGGCCGCCTGCTGATGTCCACGCACCTCGACCGGCCGTCCGAGCCGTTGCCGGACGCCTCCATCCTGCTCCGCGGCAATGAAGGCGTGATCATTGCACTCGACGCACGATGACGGCCGAGGAACCATCAGCGCGTCAGAGCGTCTCACTCAACGCTTCCGACGTCCCCCCTGCCGGAGGCCGAACAGACGAAACCGCGGCCCTGGCGCTCATCCCCCTTCAAGCGCCGGGGTGGCGGCGTGAGCCTGGAGGCAGACCATGAGCAAGACCAAGGGCCTCGGTCAGCGGATCGCTGGCAAGGCGAAACAGGCCGTCGGCGAGATCGTCGGCGATCAGGATCTCCATGAGGAAGGCAAGGAGCAAGCGGAGCGCGGCCGGGACGAACAGAGCAAGCCGAGCGAACTCAATCCGTTGAAGAAACTCAATCAGCTGACGTGAACGCCGCCGCGCCGTCGACCATTTCCAATTCAATTCGCACCGGTGATAAAGGCGCCTCACGGCGACGCTCGCGCTGGGTCGCCGCTGCCGAACTCGGCCTGATCAGCAGCACCTTCTCGACCATCGTCAGCCAGCTCTTCGCCGCGCGCATCGGACGCGATGCCGCCGTCGACTGGCTGACGGTGGCCGCCATCCCCGCACGCGATTGGGCGATCAGCGCAGAGCCGTCGTGGAGCGCGATCCTTGCAGGGATCGCCTTCCACCAATGGGCGGATTTCTCCTGGGCGCTGGTGTTCTTCGGTGTGCTCGGGCGCTGGACCGCCGACCTGCGGCCGCTCACGATCCTGCTGCTCGCGCTGCCCTGGGCCGTGTTCTCGTCAAGCATGGAATGGTTCGTGCTGGTGCCGCTGTTTCCGTTCTGGCAGCCGCTGTTCACGCTGCAGCAGCCCTACTGGATCGGCCTGCTCGTCCACAGCTCCTCGGCGGTGATGTACCCCCTGTTCGCCCGGTTGCGCTGGAGACGAGGCGCGGCACCCGCGCGCGATGTTCGCTTCACCAACGCCTGGATCACCGGCGCGCTGGCTTTGATCGCACTGCTCGGCGCGGCCGCGTTGTTCGGCAGCCATGGTTACGAGCCGCCGTGGATGGGCCGCGACAGGGACGCCGACCAGACTTACATCCGTCACATGACCGCGCATCACGCCCAGGGCATCGCGCTGGCGCGGATTGCCGCAGAGCGCGCACAGGACCCGCATCTGCGAAAGCTGGCGATGCTGATGGTCGCAAGCCAGACCGGCGAGAACCGGATTTTCGAAACGTGGTGGCTGAGCTGGTTCGACACCGAGATGCCCGATTGCAGCTCGGACGAACGTGCCGCCATGCCGGGCTTCCTGACACAGGCCGAGATGCGGCAGGTCAAGGCCGCGCCGACGGATCAATTCGACACGCTGTTCGTCGAAACGATGAGCAAGCATCATGCCGGCGCGGTCAGAATGGCCGACCAGATGTGGGAGAGCGCCGGCGATCTGCGCCTGCGTGTGATGGCCCACGCCATCCGCCACGAGCAGCAGGGCGAGATCGCGCTAATGCACGGTGCCAGCGGCATTGCCGCCGTCGCCAGCGCCTTCCACAATATGCTCGGCGACAATGTCAATTGAGCGGATCGTCCCCTACTCCCGCCAGAACTCCGCCAATTCCTCGGCGGTCATCAGATCGACCTGGCCGTGAAAGCGGGTGCGGTACATCGTCATGAGCGCATCATGGCCGACGTCGGACGAGCTGCACAGCGCATCCTCGATGATGACGACCCGAAAGCCGAGATCGACGGCGCTCAAGACCGTCGAGAGCACGCAGACGTCAGTCTCTGCGCCCGTGATCACGACTGTGCCGACGTTCTTCTCGACGAGCAGGCTCGCGAGGCCGGGATTGCTGAATGCCGAATAGGCCGGCTTGTCGATGACGACAGCCGGCGGAACGAAGCGGCTCAGGGCCGGCACGAGTTCGAGACCGGATGGCGGCAGATGTTTGCGGGTCGCTTCGCGCCAGCGACGAAAATAGCGCTGCCACTGTCCGGGCCGATCTTCCGGGTCCTCGGGCGTGATGAATCGCGTGAAGATCGTTCTGGCCTGATGGCGCGAAACGATCGAGGCGATCGTCGGCAAGACCCTCGCCATCCATGGCGTCTCCCAGAGACCGCCAGGAGCGAAAATGTTCTGCATGTCGATGCACAAGTGAACGGCGTCGCTGATGTCGGTCACTTCCGACGCGCTGTCTCTCATCGTCTTTCACCATCAGGAACATGGCCGCGCGCCGGGAGCCGGCATTTCCGCAGCGAGCTCACCGACTGCAATGCGATTCCGACGGCCATCGTTCCCCGGTCATCCGCTCCGGAGGAAGTCCTTGCCGACGCAGACCAATCCAGAGAAGCCCGGCGTGGTGGAATCGGCTTGCGCCGCTTCCCAACCAAGCGTAATTTTCAACTCTACGTAGCTCATTCGAAAGCATCTATCGGGTTCGGCCAAGCGGGAGACAGCAATGGCGGATGTCCCATGGCACCTTTCCGGTGACTATTTCGAGAATTGCAGTTGCAGCATCGTGTGTCCCTGCCTGGTGTCGGCGGCGCCCCCGTTGACCGCGCGACCGACTGAGGGCTTCTGCAACGTACCGCTGATCTTCCACATCGAGACCGGCCGCTATGGCGATATCGCGCTCGATGAGCTGAATGTGCTCGTCATCCTCCACGCACCTGGGGTGATGGCGGACGGAGACTGGTCGGTCGCCGCCTATATCGATCAGCGCGCCAACGATGACCAGACCGAGGCCTTGGCTGCAATCTTCACCGGCGGCGCCGGTGGTCCCATGGCTGCGTTCGCGCCGCTGATCAGCAAGAACCTCGGGGTGCGCAAGGTCCCGATCACGTTCCGGATCGACGGCAAGACGCGGTCCGCGGAAATCCCCGGCATCCTGCACATGTCGGTCAATCCGCTACCGACCATGCATCCGAGCGGCGAGATGTGGACGAACATCGGCCATCCGGTCAGCCCCGACGCAATGGTGATGGCCGTTGGCGCCGCCGGCAATACCTTCAGCGATCATGGCATGCGCTGGGATAATTCCGGCAGAAACGGCCTCTATGCGCCGATCCGCTGGTCGAACCAGGTGTGATGTAACTCCCGATACCGGCCTGCATCGGCGGCCGGCGACATCGATCGCACAACATCGATCGCAAATGACGGACAGCCCCATGGAAGCCGTGCTGCGGCGCGATCGCTGGATCGTCGGCGGCGCGATCGGCGTCATTGTCGCGCTGGCATGGAGCTATGTGCTCTGGCTCGCCAACGACATGGACATGGGCGGCATGGACATGACCGAGTTCCGGATGATCCCGGCCGGGACCGGAATCATGCTGCCGGCCAACGCGCCGTGGCGAACGATCGAGTTCGCCTATGTGTTCCTGATGTGGGCGGTGATGATGATCGGAATGATGGCTCCCTCGGCCGCGCCCATGATCCTGATGTACGCCCGCGTAGGCCGACAGGGCAAAGCGCAAGGCAAGCCATTCGCCGCGACCGGCTGGTTTGCCGCCGGTTATCTTTTCGCCTGGTGCGGCTTTTCGCTGGCAGCCACCTTGCTCCAATGGGCGATCGAGCGGGCCGCCCTGCTGAATTCCCGGATGGCGATCGCGAGCAACGTGCTTGGCGCCATCGTGCTGATCGCGGCGGGCATCTATCAATGGACGCGGCTCAAAGACGTCTGTCTCGCCCAATGCCAGTCGCCGTTTCTATTCCTGATGCGCCACGGCGGCTTTCGCAGCGAGCTGCGAGGATGCGTGCTGCTTGGTTTTCGGCATGGCGGTTATTGTGTCGGCTGCTGCTGGGTTTTGATGGCGCTGTTGTTCGTGGGCGGCGTGATGAACGTACTCTGGATCGCGCTTTTGTCGTTGCTTGTACTTTTGGAGAAAGTCACGCCGGTCGGACGCTGGATCGCGCGCGCTGCCGGCATCGCCTGTGTGGCCGCGGGCACGTGGCTCCTGCTGACCTTGCCGCAGTGATGACGGGTCGCGAACGAGGACCGCGCCGACGGAGCGAACCCTCGGCCGGGAGATCAAAAATCGGAGACTTCTGGAGACCCCATTCCAGGCTTCGCAGCGCGAACCGGGCGGGCACTGAAGATCGCGAAAAGATCCTTCGCGTGTCTGTTTGCTTGGTGCGCTCGGAGGGACTCGAACCCCCACGATTTTACTCACTGCCACCTCAAGGCAGCGCGTCTACCAATTCCGCCACGAGCGCTTTTGGGGATGCCGGCTTGAGGCTTGAAGGCCAACCGGATCAACGGCGCCGATCTAACAAATCCGTCAGAGGGGTACAAGCCTCCAAAGGCCCTGAATTCCACAAGCTTGGCAGGAAAGTTCCGGCTCCTTGCGCCGGGATCGGCCTTTTCCGCCTGCTCGGGCCGCTACTGCGTGCCCGGGCCGCTACCGCGTGCCCGGGATACGTGGCAGCATCTGCTTGACCTCGACCGCGATGCGGTTGCGGTCGACCAGCACGACGCCGGAGGCGACCGGCAGATTATTGGCCAAAACCTTGACCTCGTCGGCCTCGGTTGCGTCCAGCTCGATGATGGCGCCGCGGGAAAGACGCAATACCTGATGGATCGGCATGGTGGTCGTCCCGAGGACGACCATGAGATCCACGGTGACTTTGTCGAGAGTAGGCACTTCAGGACCACCGCAACTTGGGACTAGGACTAGGGACTTGGAATTTGCGCCTGCGATCATCACCTGGTTATGGTTAGCCAATGGTTAATTCACCTCGAAACCCCCGCCAAAACCAGCGTCAAGAGCTCGATTTGACGTCGTTTTCCGCCTCCTCCGGCGAGCCCGTGGAGTGGCGGATTTCGGACGCGCCCGTGCCCTATCCGGAGGCCGTGGCTGACATGGAGGCGCGCGTCACGGCGATCGCGGCCGGTGAAGCCCCGGAGCTGGTCTGGCTGCTGGAGCACCCCCCGCTCTACACCTCCGGCACCTCGGGCAAGGCCACCGACCTGCTCGATGCCCGATTCCCGACCTTTGCCACCGGGCGCGGCGGTCAGCTCACCTATCACGGGCCCGGCCAGCGCGTGGCCTATGTCATGCTCGACCTGAAGCGCCGGCGCCCGGACGTCCGGGCCTATGTCGCGAGCCTGGAGGAGCTGATTCTGCGGACACTCGCCGCCTTCAACATCCGTGGCGAGCGGCGCGAGGACCGGGTCGGTGTCTGGGTGAAGCGGCCCGACAAGGGACCCGAGCACGAGGACAAGATCGCGGCCATCGGCGTCCGGCTGAAGCGCTGGGTCTCGTTTCATGGCATCGCCATCAATGTCGAGCCGGAGCTGTCGCATTTCGCCGGCATCGTGCCCTGCGGCGTCGCCGATCCCCGCTACGGCGTCACCTCGCTGGTCGATCTCGGCCAGCTCGTGACGATGGCCGATGTCGACGTCGCGCTCCGGCAGGCCTTCGAGGAGCTGTTCGGGCCGACCCGGGCGCTTGTGCCGGAAGCGGCGGCCTAACTTCTGGTCTCTCTCATTCTCCGCAAACCCGGAATCAGCTACGCTCGATTCCGGTGTCGCCCACGCCTCCCCCCTCCGCCGGGAAAGTACATTTCATACCGGGCGAATTGATCATCGGACCGACTGTTCGAGCGCCAGGCATAAGGAGGGGTTGCGTTTCAGCTCGCAATGGGAGGTTTAGCGATGAGACTGTCTGCACCCATCTATCATCTGAAGCGAAGAGCGAAGCGCCTGTCCCGCGGGGAAGGCATTCCGCTGCACGATGCGCTCGACCGTATCGCCGCGACGGAAGGATTTTCCGCCTGGAGCATGCTCGCGGCGAAAGCTGCCGCAGCGACGCCGGCCAACAGGCTTTTTCCGCAATTCCAACCGGGTGACCTGGTGCTGGTCGGCGCGCGCCCCGGCCAGGGCAAGACCCTGATGAGCCTCGGGCTTGCCGTGGAGGCGATGCGGTCGGGCCACCGCGCCGCGTTCTTCTCGCTCGAATACACCGAGAAAGACGTTCTGGATCGTTTTCGGGCGATCGGCGCGGATCCAGCGCAATTCGAAAAACTCTTCGAGGTCGATTGCTCCGACGTCATCAGTGCCGATTACGTCGTCAAGCAGATGGCCGCAGCACCGCGCGGCACGGTCGTGGTGATCGACTATCTGCAACTGCTCGATCAGCGGCGGGAAAATCCCGACCTCACCGTTCAGGTGCGCGCGTTGAAATCATTCGCGCGCGACAAGGGATTGATCGTTGTCTTCATCTCGCAGATCGACCGTTCCTATGATCCCTCGCTCAAATCCTGCCCTGACCTGGACGATGTCAGGCTGCCGAACCCGCTCGATTTGAAGCTGTTCGACAAGACCTGTTTCCTGAACAAGGACGAAGTTCAGTTTCGCATAGCGAGCTGACGATCCCTGGCAGCCGGTTGAGGCCGCGGGTGCGGTTGTTCACCCGCGGCCTCGCTCCTCATGCCTTCTCCGGCGAAACCTCGAGCTTGCCGGCGATGTAGCGCCGCTCCTGGGTCAGGCCGCCAAAGCCATAGGCGTCGCCCTTGACCTCGTCGACATGCAGATAGGTCTCGTGATGCAGCGGGCCCAGGATCCCGGCCATGCGCTGGAACATCGCGGCGAGATAGGCGGCCTTCTCGTCCTTGGTGTTGGTGCCTTCGCTGACGTGGATGTCGATCCAGTAGCTCGCGAGCTTTTGCTCCGCGAGCGACTTGCCGCCGGCGAACCAGTCGCCCGCCTCCACCGACTTCACGATGATGGCGGTGACCTCAGGATCCTTGTGCAGGATTTTGGCGGTGAGCTCGGACACGGCGCTCGCGATGTCGGCCTTCAGGGAGGGCGACTGGCGGGAGGTGGTGTAGGACACGGTGATCAGCGGCATGGTCGTTCTCCTCGGATGTCGCGCAGGTGTTGCGCGGCGTTGGGGAGAAGCTAGACCCGCCATCGACATTTTGGTATCTTATCTCTGTTGATACCAGTGATAAGATGTCATAATGACAGCAACGCTCGATATCGCCACCGTCCAGGCCTTCCTGCTGGTCGCCGACCTCCAGAGTTTTACGCGGACCGCCGAAGCGCTTGGCACGACTCAGGCGGCCGTCAGCCTCAAGCTGCAGCGGCTGGAGACACTGCTGGGAAAACGTCTCGTCGAGCGCTCGCCACGCGCGGTCCGGCTCACGGCAGACGGCGCGACGTTCCTCGATCGCGCCCGCGCGCTGATCGCGGCGCATGATCGCGCGCTATCGGGCGAGGCCTCAGTCGCGCAGTCGCTCTCGCTCGGCATCTCCGACCATGCTGCGGGGCCGGAGCTGGTACCGCTGCTTGAACGCCTGCATGCGATGTCGTCGAACCTCACGCTCGCCGTCACCATCGGCTTCTCGCGCGAGATGCAGGAGGCCTATGATGCTGGCCAACTGGATGCGGTGATCGTGCGCCAGGAAGGCAGCCGACGCGGCGGAGAGAAGCTGGCCGAGGACGAATTCGGCTGGTTCGCATCGAGACGCTTCACCGTGCCAAAGGGGCAGCCTTTGCCGCTCGCGACGCTCGCCCCGCCCTGCGGGGTCCGCGCCATCGCCGTGCGCGCGCTCGACAAGGCCGGCCTCGCCTGGCGCGAGCGTTTTGTCGGCGGCGGCGTCACGGCGGTGGTCGCGGCCGCACTTGCCGGACTTGCAATCGCACCGCTGGCGCGGCGGATCGCACCTCCCGGATTGGTCGATGTCGGCCTCGCCAACAAGCTGCCAAAACTCGGCAGCTCGAAGGTGATGCTCCATTCGAAGGTCAGCGATCCCGCCAAGCTCGCGGCATTGCGCGCGGTGGCGGCGACGTTTCGGAGCGTGGCGGCGGTCTGACCCCGTTTACAAGATCGCCTCTAACGCTGCGAGCGTCTGCTGGTTTGCGTCCTGCATACGGGCTCGCAATGTTGCCTAAAAATGTTTCAACCTCCGGGAACAATCCGCCACGTGCTGCGTTTGCCCCCGTTGAGGCAGGGTCCGGGAATGGTCGAGAAGTCTAGTCAGCAGAGGGACTTGTTCGAAAGCGAACGCAGTTTCCGCCTGTTAGTTGAAGGAGTTGCGGACTACGCGCTCTACATGCTGGATCCCACCGGGAGAATCACCAGCTGGAACATCGGCGGCGAGCGCATCAAGGGCTATTCGCCTGGGGAGATCCTCGGCCAGCACTTTTCCCGTTTCTACACCGAGACCGACCGCGCCAACGGCAAGCCCGCCCGTGCACTCGGCATCGCGCGGGAAAAGGGCCGCTATGAGGAGGAAGGCTGGCGCGTCCGCAAGGATGGCACCTTCTTCTGGGCGAGCGTCGTGATCGATCCGATCTACGAGGCCGGCGAGCTGGTCGGCTTCGCCAAGATCACGCGCGACATCACCGAGCGCCGCAACACCCAGCTCAAGCTCGAGGCGATGCAGAAGCAGCTCGCCGAATCCCAGAAATTCGATGCGCTCGGCCAGCTCACCGGCGGGGTCGCCCACGACTTCAACAACCTCCTGATGATCATCAGCGGCAGCCTGCACATGCTGAAGCGAGGGGCCAACGACGAAGCCAAGCTGCTGCGCGCGATCTCGGCGATCGAGACCGCCACCAGGCGCGGCGCGGCGCTGACCAACCAGCTCCTCACCTTCGCACGGCGGCAGAGCGTCAATCCGCAGGCGATCGACTTCGCCGACCGCATCGCGGCGATCCGCGAGGTGCTCGATGCCGGCGTCGGCAGCTCCGTGCGCCTGGCCTTCGACGTCCGCGGCGACGTCTGGCCGATCAGGACCGACGTTTCCGAGCTCGAGACCGCGCTGCTCAACCTCGTCATCAATGCCCGCGACGCGATGCCCGACGGAGGCACGGTGACGATCGCAGCGCGCAATCTCGTGCTCGACGAGGACCCCCTCGTGGGCCAATTCATCGCGATCGACGTCAGCGATACCGGCCTCGGCATTCCCTCCGACGTTCTCGACAAGATCTTCGAGCCGTTCTTCACAACCAAGCCGATCGGAAAGGGCACCGGCCTCGGTCTCTCGCAGGTGCACGGCTTCGCCCATCAGGCCGGCGGCACGGTGCGGGTCGCGAGCGCGCTCGGCAAGGGCACGACCTTCACCATTCTCCTGCCGCGCGGAGAAGACGAACCGTCGCGCGAGGCGGCGGGAGAACCGGCGTTCCAAGGCAGCGGCACGGTGCTGCTGGTCGAGGACAATCCGGACGTCGCCGCCGTCAGCATCGGCCTTCTGGAGCAGCTCGGCTATCAGGTGCGCCGGGTCGCGGACGCCGAAGCCGCTTTGAGCGAGATAGAGAAGAACGGCGTCGACTTCGTGTTCTCGGATATCGTCATGCCCGGCAAGATGGACGGACTCAGCCTCGCCCATCACCTCCGCCAGATCCGCCCCGGCCTGCCGATCCTGCTCGCCACCGGCTACAGCGAAGTCGCCGCCGGCGTGCGCGGCGATTTCCCGATCCTGCGCAAGCCCTACGAGATCCACGAATTGAGCGAAGCGATCGCCAAGCTGCCGCGGTAATTCTTCAGCTACACCGTCGGCAACACCGAAAACGCCTCCCCCGCCCGGCGCAAGTTCAGCTCATCGACATCGGCCGTCTCGCTGGTGACACTGTCGACGCGCGAGGACGGCGGGCCGTGGCGGCACAGCGCCACCATGTCGGCGACGTGCTTCGGCGGCCCCGCGAACAGCGCTTCGACGCTGCCGTCACGGCGGTTGCGGACCCAGCCTTCGAGGCCGCACGTCGTCGCCTGATATTCGAGCCAGGCCCGGTAGCCGACGCCCTGCACGCGGCCGCGGATCATGACCTGGAGGATCGCCCGGCTCATTGTTTCAGTCCGAGGATAAGGGCGCTGCGCGCCTTGACCTCGGCCTCGCGCGTGACGCGGCTGGTCAAGTCCGACGACGGAAGGCCTTTGAGATTCTTCGGCGCAGTGCCGTCGCGCAGCGCCTTCTGCGTCTCGTAGACGGCCTGCGTTGCGGCCGCGATCGGCGCGTGGCCCTGAAGCGCGATGCGCACGCGCTGGCCAGCGAGGTATTCGAGCACGTTCAACTCCTCCGACGCGCCGCCGAGCACGATCGGCAGGCGCGTCGCAGATGCGATGGCCTCGAGCTCGGCGCGCGACTTGATGCCGGTGAAGAACAGCGCATCGACGCCGGTAGCCTCATAAGCCCTGGCGCGGCGGATCGCATCCTCGATCGAGGTGATCGAGGCCGCACCGGTGCGCCCCATGATGACGAGCGAAGGATCGCCGCGGCCGTCGAGTGCCGCCTTCATCTTGCCGACGCCCTCCTCCAGCGAGATCAGCTGCGTCTTCGCTTCGCCGAAGCCAGCCGGCAGCAGCGTGTCCTCGATGGTGAGGCCGGCGGCGCCCGCCGTTTCCAGCTCCTGCACCGTGCGGCGCACGTTGAGCGCGTTGCCATAGCCGTGATCGGCATCGACCAGCACCGGAAGTGCTGCCGCACGCGACATCCGCCGCATCTGCTCGGCAAGCTCGGTGAGCGTGATCAGCGTGATGTCGGGGTCGCCGAGCACCGCGAGCGAAGCCACCGAGCCGCCGAACATGCCGAGCGGGAAACCGAGATCCTCGGCGATGCGGATCGAGATGGCGTCGTAGACCGAGCCGGGATGGACGCACGTCCCGCCCGACAGGATCGATCGCAGTTTTTCGCGGCGGGAACGAAAGGTCATGGTGCCCTCTCAACTGTTGCGACGCAGCCGCAACATACACCGTCATTGCGAGCGCAGCGAAGCAATCCAGAATCTTTCAGCGGAGGCAGTCTGGATTGCTTCGCTGCGCTCGCAATGACGAAGTCAGTGGACCCCTCGCAAGAGTCCCCCCAAACCCTACGCAAACTCCAAAATCAGCGCGTCCACCGCGAGCGTCGCGCCGGCGGTGGCGTGGATCTTCTTCACGGTACCATCCTGCTCGGCGCGCAGCACGTTCTGCATCTTCATGGCTTCGACCACCGCGAGCGTCTCGCCGGCCTTGACCTCCTGCCCTTCGGTCACCGCGATCGAGACCACGAGACCGGGCATTGGACAAAGCAGCTTCTTGCCGGTGTCGGCAGCCGTGGTCACCGGCATCAGCCGCGCCGAGGCTGCTTCCGCTTCGGTCCAGACATAGACCGGCACCTCGACGCCCTGATGCGCGAGGCGGATGCCGTTCGCGATCGGACGCACCTGCACTACGACCACGTGCCCGTCGATGGTGCCCTGCCAGACCGGATCGCCCGGCTTCCACGGCGATTGCAACAGATGCGCATTGCCGGCCTTGCCGTCGGCATCGAGGAAACGCACCGCGACCGCCTCGCCCTCGCGCGCGATCTCCAGCAGGATCTCCTGACGGTCGAGCCAGACCGCACGGCGACGCTCGCGCTGCACGATGCGGCCGCCCATCTGACCCGAGATCTGCCGCTTACGCTCGCCGAGCACGTGATCGATGGCGGCGCCGACCGCGGCAAGCCGCCGTGCGACCTCGCCTTCCGGCACGCGCACGGCAAAGCCCTTGGGGAATTCCTCGGCGATGAAGCCGGTGGAGAGCCGGCCTTCGCGCCAGCGCGGATGATGCATCAGCGCCGACAGGAACGGGATGTTGTGACGGATACCGTCCACGTAGAACGAGTCCAGCGCGGTGGCCTGCGCCTCGATCGCGGCCGCGCGCGACGGCGCGTGGGTGACGAGCTTGGCGATCATCGGATCGTAATGGATCGAGATCTCGCCGCCCTCCTGCACGCCGGTGTCGTTGCGCACGGTGATGCCGTCCTGGCTCGCTTCCGCCGGCGGACGGTATTTCACCAGGCGACCGATCGAGGGCAGGAAGTTGCGGAACGGGTCCTCGGCGTAGAGGCGCGACTCCACTGCCCAGCCGGTCAGCGTGACGTCCTTCTGCGCAATGGCGAGCTTCTCGCCGGCGGCGACGCGGAGCATCTGCTCGACGAGGTCGACGCCGGTGACGAGCTCGGTAACGGGATGCTCGACCTGGAGGCGCGTGTTCATCTCGAGGAAGTAGAAGCTCTTGTCCTGCCCCGCGACGAATTCGACGGTGCCGGCGGAGTCGTAATTCACCGCCTTAGCGAGTGCGACCGCCTGCTCGCCCATCTTGCGGCGGGTGGCTTCGTCGAGCAGCGGCGACGGCGCTTCCTCGATGACCTTCTGGTTGCGGCGCTGGATCGAGCATTCGCGCTCGCCGAGATAGATCACGTTGCCGTGCTTGTCGCCGAGCAGCTGGATCTCGATATGGCGGGGATCGACAATGAACTTCTCGATGAAGACCCGGTCGTCGCCGAACGAGGCCTTGGCCTCGGCCTTGGCGAGGTTGAAGCCCTCGGCGACCTCGGAGGTCGAATGCGCGATGCGCATGCCCTTGCCGCCGCCGCCGGCGGAGGCCTTGATCATCACGGGATAGCCGATCTCGTCGGCGATCTTGACCGCGTGCGTGGCGTCCTCGATGACGCCGAGATAGCCGGGCACGGTCGAGACTTTTGCCTTCGCGGCAGCCCTCTTGGATTCGATCTTGTCGCCCATCGCCGCGATCGCGCCCGGGTTAGGGCCGATGAAGACGATGCCGGCCGCCTCCAGCGCGCGCGGAAACGCCTCGCGCTCGGACAGGAAGCCGTAACCGGGATGCACCGCCTCGGCGCCCATCTTGCGGCAGGCCTCCACGATCTTCTCGATCACCAGATAACTCTCGGCCGCAGCTGGCGGCCCGATCAGCACGGCCTCGTCGGCCATCTCGACATGGAGAGCGTCGCGGTCGGCCTCAGAATAGACCGCGACCGTCTGAACTCCCATGCGGCGAGCGGTCTTGATGACCCGCCAGGCGATTTCGCCGCGATTGGCGATCAGAATGCGTTTGAACATGCTTTTCTTGAGTCTCGACCTTGGGGCGGGACCCTTCCCTGGCCGTTGGAGCCTATGGGATGGGCCGTGTGGCTCCCGTGGTACATCAAAATAGGCCGGAGGCAACGGTCAAAATCCGGCCCCTCTGGCGTACCAGCGCAAGACCGAAGCAAGACCGAAACGGGCTTTGCAGGCTCCCGGACGGCCTACGGCTTCCCGGCCTTGCCCACGTTCCGGACCAGGCCGTGAATGAAGCCGAGCTTGTCGACGACGACCGGCGAGAGGATGAACGGATAGAGGTCGCGCATGCCCATGGCGCGGTTGACGCTGTTCATGGCGAAGGTGAAGGGCAGCCATGCGTTGACGATCGCCTCGACGTCCCTCGCTTCGTAAGGGTTGAAGCGGATGCGCGTCGTCAACTCCCCGTCGCGATCCACCTTGGGCCGCACCTCCATGCCGAACTCGCTAGCCATCTCCAGGGTGTCGACGATGTGAAGATAGTGCGCCCAGGTCTCGGCGAAATCTTCCCACGGATGCGTGGTCGCGTAGGCCGAGACGTAGTTCTGCTGCCAGTCCGGCGGGGCGCCTTCGGCATAGTGGCGCTGCAAGGACTGGCCGTAATCGGCGGAATCGTCGCCGAAGACGGCGCGGCATTCGTCCAGCTTGCCGCCGTCGCGCACCAGCACGTCCCAGAAATAGTGCCCGACCTCGTGGCGGAAATGCCCGAGCAGCGTCCGGTAGGGCTCGCCCATCTCCAGCCTGCGCCGCTCGCGCTCGATGTCGTCGGCCTCGGTCAGCGCGATCGTGATCAGGCCGTTGTCGTGGCCGGTCAGGACCTTCTGCCCGCTCTGCGGATCGTCGGCGAGGAAATTGAAGATCAGGCCATGTTCGGGATCGTCCTGCCGGGTCTGGAGCGGCAGCTTCCAGCGGATCAGGGAATAGAACAGCCGGTGCTTCGCCATCTCCAGCTCACGCCAGCCGGCGAGTTGCGCCTGATCCGACAGGTCCGGCACGACGCCGTTATGGCGGCAGGCGCGGCAATAGCCGGTGGTATCACCTGCATCCGTCAGCCAGTTGCACGAATCGTGCTCGGCATTGCTGCACAGCATGCGACTTTCGCCCTTGGTCGCCAGCGTCTTCCAGGCCTCTCCGTCGGGCTCGATCGCCGACATCGTCTCCTTCTCCGGCAGGAAGGCGACCCGATGGCCGCAGCGTTCGCAGGCGCGGTTCTCGAAATAGAGGACGTTGCCGCAGGCCTGGCAGACAAAAAGCTTCAAGATTTAGCCTCTTCGGAAAGGGAGCTTTTGGCAATGAAAGTTGTGGCGCCCCGGAGATACGCGCCCGGAGGGCTCATCGTTCCAAGGTTCGGAACAAATAGCCAGACTTGGCGTTCGTTGATGCCCACCATACTGCATTCGGCGACGCCTTTCTTTCCATATTCCTTTTGAGCAATGGCCATCACGCGTCGTCTGTGTGAATATCGGTCGGCCACGTGCGCTCCCGCATCACAACGGCCAACGCCTTGAACGATCCTTTGCCCGAGACCATCGCCGCCGAAAGGCTGCGCCAGCACCTGGAAGATGTCGCGCGCGAGCGTGACAACGCCTATCGCGCGCTCCAGGAACGCGAAGCCGAGCTTGCGCGCATCCAGCGCATCGGCAAGGTCGGCGGTCTCGAAGTCGACTTCCGCGAAGGCTTCAAGAACCGCCGTTCGCCGGAATATCTGATGCTCCACGGCCTGCCGCCGGAAGCTGCCGGCGAGTCGCACGAGGATTGGATCAATCGCGTTCATCCCGACGACCGCGACGCTGCGGTAAAGCACTTCATCGATGCGCTGTCCGGCACGAGCGAGGACTACACCGCCGAATACCGCATCATCCGTCCCAGCGACGGCGAGACCCGCTGGATCCGAGTCGTCGCCAAGATCGAGCGCGATCGTGACGGCCGTGCCCTCCGCCTCGTAGGCGCCCATATCGACGTCACCGACCAGATGCTGGTGCGCGAGACCCTGCGCGAGAGCGAGGAGCGCTTCCGGCTGATCGCCGACAGCGCGCCGGTGCCGATCTGGGTCACCAAGCTCGACCGCACACGGTCCTTCGCCAATCAGGCCTATGTCGATTTCGTCGGCCTGCCCTACGACCAGGCCATCTCCTTCGACTGGCGCAAGGTGCTGCATCCGGACGACCTGCCGCATGTGCTGCAGCAGTCCGTCCAGGGTGAAGCATCGCTCAAACCGTTCGTGCTGGAAGCCCGCTACAAGAATTCCGCCGGCGAGTGGCGCTGGCTGCGTTCGGAATCGCAGCCGCGCTGGGACCCGACCGGCAGGCATATCGGCTTCATCGGGGTTGCCCACGACATCACGGTGGCCAAGCAGGCCGAAATCGAGCTCCGGCAGCTCAACGAGACGCTGGAAGAACGCATCGTCGAGCGCACCGCCGAGCTCGAGTCCAACGAGGCGCGGCTGCGCGCGATCCTGGAGACCAGCAACCAATATCAGGGCCTCGTCAATCTCAGGGGCGAGCTGCTTTACGCCAATACGACCGTGCTCGACGCCATCAAGGCGAGCCCCGCGGACGTGATCGGAAAGCCATTGTGGCAGACGCCCTGGTTCAGCACGACGGACGGCATGAGCGCGCGGGTGTGCGAGGCCTTCGACACCGTGCTCAAGGGCGAAGCCGTGCGGCTGGAGATGCGCCTGCGCCTTCCCATCGGCGAGCGCGATTTCGAGTTCGGCATGCGCCCGGTGCTCGACCGCCACGGCAACATCACCGGCGCGGTGCCCGAGGCTGTCGACATCACCGAGCGCCGCCGCGGCGAGGAAGCGTTGCGGCAATCGCAGAAGATGGAGGCGATCGGCCAGCTCACCGGCGGCGTCGCGCACGACTTCAACAATCTGCTCACCATCATCCGCTCGGCCACCGATTTCCTGCGCCGCCGCGAGCTGCCGGAGGAACGCCGCCGCCGCTATGTCGATGCCATCTCCGACACGGTCGAGCGTGCCTCCAAGCTGACCGCCCAGTTGCTGGCGTTTGCGCGCCGGCAGCCGCTCAAACCGCAGATCTTCAACGTCGCCAGCCAGGTTGAAGGCGTCGCGCAACTGGTCCGGCCGCTGGTCGGTGCTCGCATCGAAATCGCGGTGGAGGTTCACGATGGCGACTGCTTCACGGTCGCCGATATCGCGCAATTCGAGACCGCGCTGATCAACCTCGCGATCAACGCGCGCGACGCCATGGACGGCGAAGGCCGCCTCACCATCGCGGTCCGGAAGGTTCAGGGCATCCCTAACCTGCGCGCGCAACCGGCGCGCGGCGGCGACTATGTCGCGATCTCGGTCGCCGACACCGGAAGCGGCATCGCGCCTGAAAACATGGAAGCCATCTTCGAACCGTTCTTCACCACCAAGGAGGTCGGCAAGGGCACCGGCCTCGGCCTGAGCCAGGCCTTCGGCTTCGCAAAGCAGTCCGAGGGCGACATCGCCGTGACGAGCAAGCATGGTGAAGGCGCGACCTTCACCATCTATCTGCCGCGGGCGCAAAGCCCCGCGACGGATCAGGAAGCCGCGGCGCTGACCTATGAGGCCGCGTCCACCGGGCGCGGCTATCGCGTGCTCGTAGTGGAAGACGACGACGAGGTCGGCCGGTTCTCCACGGAGCTGCTGGAAGACCTCGGTTATGTCGTCCGCCGCGCCGCCAACGCCAATGCGGCGCTCGCCATCCTCGGCGAGAACGAGTTCGCCGTCGATCTCGTCTTCTCCGACGTCATCATGCCCGGCATGAACGGCGTCGAGCTCGCCGGCATCATCCGCGAACGCTATCCGGGCCTGCCCGTCGTGCTCACCTCTGGTTACAGCAACGTTCTCGCCGAGAACGCCGATCGCGGTTTCGAGCTGATCCAGAAGCCGTATTCGGTCGAAGCGCTGTCGCGCATCTTGCGCAAGGCGATCACGGCAAAGCTGTCGATGGCGCGGTGAGAGTGAACATCGCGAGACGCCTCCACAGATTCCGTCATTGCGAGGAGCTCTTGCGACGAAGCAATCCAGAACTCGCTCCGCGGAGACAGTCTGGATTGCTTCGCTCCGCTCGCAACGACGGCGCTATCGCGGCGCCCTAACCCCACAGGCTTTTGAGCAACATTGTGGACTGAAGCTCGGGCCGAGACGCGGCAAATCGCAGATAGCCGTCCGCGCCCGCGGGGGAAGACATCGGCATCGGCTTCCGCTATCGCTCCCGAATGAAGCCTTCCCACTTCGAGGACTGACCGTGCCGTCTGACGCCATCCTGGCCTGGAGCATCATCGTCGCCGCGACCGCGGGCGTCATCATCCGGCCCTTTCGCCTGCCGGAGGCGATCTGGGCCGTCATCGGCGCCGGCGCGCTGGTGCTGCTCGGCCTGCTGCCGTGGCAGGATGCGCTCACCGGCATCGAGAAAGGCGTCGATGTCTATCTCTTCCTGATCGGCATGATGCTGATCGCCGAGCTGGCGCGGCTCGAGGGCCTGTTCGACTATCTCGCGGCGCTCGCCGTGGAATATGCCGGCGGCTCGCCGCAGCGGCTGTTCCTGCTGATCTACATCGTCGGCACGCTCGTCACCGTCCTGCTCTCGAACGACGCCACCGCGATCGTGCTGACGCCCGCCGTCTATGCCGCGACGCGCGCAGCCGGCGCCAAGCCGCTGCCTTATCTCTTCGTCTGCGCCTTCATCGCCAACGCAGCAAGCTTCGTGCTGCCGATCTCCAACCCGGCCAATCTCGTCGTGTTCGGGGCCCACATCCCTGCGCTCACCGAATGGCTGCGCCTGTTCGCCCTGCCCTCGGCGGCCTCGATCCTGCTGACCTATGTCGTGCTGCGCCTGACCCAGCACCGCGCCCTGAAGGAAGAGACGATCGCGCGCAGCGTGCCGCATCCAAAACTCGGCCGCGGCGGCAAGCTGACGGCCATCGGCATCGCGGCGATCGGAATCGTGCTGGTCACGGCCTCCGCGCTGGACAAGCAATTGGGCCTGCCGACCTTCGTCTGCGGCGTGGTGACGGCCGCAATCGTGCTGCTGGTCAGCCGGCAATCGCCGGTACCTGTGCTGGGCGGCGTCTCCTGGAGCGTGCTGCCGCTGGTCGGCGGGCTGTTCGTGATGGTGGAAGCGCTGATCAAGACCGGCGTGATCGGGCAACTCAGCGCGCTGCTGCATGAAGCTGTCGGGCAATCCGTGACGAAGGCGGCCTGGAGCGTCGGCATCGCCACCGCGGTCGCCGACAACATCGCCAACAATCTTCCCGTTGGCCTCGTTGCCGGCTCGGTCGCCGCCAGCCATCATTTACCCGCGCCGGTCGTCAGCGCCATCCTGATCGGCGTCGATCTCGGGCCCAATCTGTCGGTGACCGGTTCGCTCGCCACCATCCTGTGGCTGGTGGCGCTGCGGCGGGAGAAGATCGAGGTCGGCGCCTGGCCGTTCCTCAAGCTCGGACTGCTGGTGACGCCACCGGCCCTGATCGCGGCCTTGGCGGCCGCGATCAGGTAGCTTGCGAGATCAATCGTTCTCGTAGCCGTAGACTTCCGGCAGGATGAAGATCGCGGCGAGCAATCCGATCAGCGGGAAGATCGCGACCATCAGCGTGGCATTCGCCTGCCCGATTGCAGCGAACACCGTCGGGAACAGGAAGATCGCGAGGAACGACGGCAACTTCACGAACATGTAGGCGAAGCCGCTGGCGGTGCCGCGGTATTTCGGCTTGGCGACCATGGTCGGGATCGTCATGCAGTTCGACGCGTCCCAATAATGGCCCCACAGCATGGCGGCAGCCGCGAACGGCAGCAGGATCTTGTTGTCGGTGTAGAGCGCGAAGGCGGCAACCAGCAGCGAGGCCAGCACGATCGAGAAGCCCGCGATCGAGATGCCGCGATGGCCGATCTTCGGCGTCAGCAGCGGACCGACCCAGCCCGACACGGCGGCGAAGGAGAACAGCGCCATCGTCACCAGATTGATGCCGAGCACGCTCGACACGCCGACCATCACAAAGAGCACCGGCAGGTAGAACGCGAAGGTCGAGAACTCGCTGGCCTGCGCGAAGCAGGCGATCCAGCCGTAGATCGTGGCGCGCCAGCGGATCGGATCCTTCTTAAGGTCGGCGAGGAACGCGCGGGTCGAGACCTTGGGCACCTCCACGTCATGGTCCGGCAGCATGGCGAGATCGTCGTTGAACATCTCGCGCGCGACCTGCTTGGCCTCGCGGTAGCGTCCCTTCTGCACCAGCCACACCGCCGTCTCAGGCACGTCGTGGCGCATCACCAGGATGATCAGCGCCGGCAGCGCCCCGAGGCCGAGCGTCACGCGCCACAACATCTCGTGCTGCATGTCGATCAGCAGGAAGATCACGATGACGCCGATGGTGAGGACTTCACCGACCGCGAACATGAACTGCCAGCGGTTGCCCATGACCTCGCGCTCGCCCTTGGCCATGGATTCCATGATGTAGGTGTAGCCGGTCGAAATATCCGAGCCGAGCGGAACGCCGAGCAGGAAGCGGATCACGACGAGCCAGCCGACGCTGGGCACGAAGGCCTGCGCCAGCGCCAGCACGATGAACATCACCATCGTCACCAGGAACATGACGCGGCGGCCGATCTTGTCGGAGAGCCAGCCGCCGAGCAGCGCACCGATCATGGCGCCGCCTTGCGTACCGGCCGCGGCCAGGCCCAGCATCAGCGGATCGGGATTGTACTGCTCCTTGATGAAGATCAGCACGAAGGCGATCGAATAGAGATCCCAGGCCTCGACCAGGATCGAGGCCATCATCAGCCAGCCGACCTTGTTGCCCTTGGGGCTGTAGTTCGTGATGAGGTAGCGGACCGCGGCTTCGCTCGCGGTCGGTTGTGGCATCGCCATCGTCGACATCTTTGGTCCTCTCTTCAAAACTTTCTAAAGCGCGATGAGATCAGGATCGTCACCGCGCTTTGGCCTAATTGTTTGAGCACGATCTCTTCGGAAAACCGCTGCACACTTTTCCGGATCATGTGCCAAGCAGCGGCTCGATGCTGCAATCGAGCAGGCGCGGGTCGATCCCGACCTCCATGCCGGTGAACATCTCGCCCATGTAGTCGATCAGTGCATCGCTCGCCTTCACTGCGTCCTCGACGCGGCGGCTGGCGACGGCAGCGAGAATGGCGAGGTGATGATCGATCGTGCCTGACAGCTCGGCCTGTCCCGGCATGAACCGGTGGTGGATGTAGCCGATGCGCCGGTACAGCGTGTGCAACGGCCGCAGCGTGTGCACCAGAAAGGGCTCGCCTGCCGCCTCCAGCACCAGCGCGTCGATGCGGCGGTCGATATGGTTGAACTCATCGAGGGTCAGACTGGCGCGGCGTTCGCGCAGAAAGCGCTCGATGTGCAGCGCCTGATTGCGGTGCGAGAGGCTGGCGCGATCGGCCGCGAGCCGGATCACGAAGCGCTCCATGTCGCGGCGCAAGGCCAGCAGCATGCGCTCGCGTGCCAGATCGATCGGCGCAATGCGCAGACCGTGGCGCGGACGGATGATGATCAATGTATCGGCGGAGAGACGATTGACGGCGTGATGAACTGGCGTACGGCCGAAGCCGGTGATGTGCTGCAATTCCAGCATCGTCATGAACTGGCCGGGCTTGAGCTCGCAATGGACGAGCAGCTCTTCGATCCTCTGATAGGCCAGTTCGAAGAAGTTGAGACGGTTGCGCCGGGAGGGCTTGCCCTCGCCGTCGTCATTCCTCACCACCTCGAGCGCGCGCTTGCGCGTTGCCATGTCGTCTCTCCCCTCAGCCCGCGCCGTCGTTGCAGGGCGGCGCCTTGTTGGTGATATCCCTAAAACATGTTGTGATATATTACAAGCGAGCGTAAGACTCCGCCCGTGCCCGCACCATGCTGCGGTGCAGAATGACAACAAGACGGCGCTGCGCGCCTGCGATGGGAGGAGTATTGCCGTGAAGATCACGTCGATCGAGACGCTGCGCACCGAAGAATTCTCCAACGTCATCTGGGTGCGCGTCCACACCGACACGGGCATGATCGGTCTCGGTGAAACCTTCTATGGCGCCGGCGCAGTCGAGGCCCAGATCCACGACACCTTTGCCGGCCGCCTGCTCGGCCGCAATCCGCTGCACATCGAAGCGATCCACCGCGACATGCTGAACCTGCCGATGGCGCAGTCGTCCACCGGCGTCGAATATCGCGCGGCTTCGGCGATCGACATCGCGCTATGGGACCTGTTCGGCAAAGTCTGCAATCAGCCGGTGCACCAGATGCTCGGCGGCCTCTGCCGCGACAAGCAGCGCATCTACAACACCTGCGCCGGCACCCAATATGTCCGCTCCACCAATATCAGCCCGGTCGCGAATTGGAATCTCGGTGGCTCCAAGGGCCCCTACGAAGACCTGGACGGCTTCATGAACAACGCCGATGCGCTCGCCGAAAACCTGCTGGAAAGCGGCATCTCGGCGATGAAGATCTGGCCGTTCGATCCGGCGGCACAGGAGAACAAGGGTCTCTACATCTCCGCCGCGCAGATGAAGCAGGCGATCGAGCCGTTCGAGAAGATCCGAAAAGCGGTCGGCGACAAGATGGAGATCATGGTCGAGCTTCATTCGCTCTGGAACCTGCCGACCGCGAAACAGATCGCGCGCGCGCTCGAGCCCTACAAGCCGACCTGGTACGAAGACCCGATCCGGATGAACTCGCCGCAGGCCCTGGCCGAATACGCCCGCTGCACCGACGTCTGGGTCTGCGCCAGCGAGACGCTGGGCTCGCGCTTCCCCTACAAGGACATGCTCGACCGCGACGCCATGCATGTGGTGATGGCGGATCTGTGCTGGACCGGCGGCCTCACCGAGGGCCGCAAGATCGCGGCGATGGCCGAGACCTATCATCGGCCCTTCGCACCGCACGACTGCATCGGCCCGATCGGCTTCATCGCCGCCATCCACATGTCGTTCAGCCAGCCCAACACGCTGATCCAGGAATCGGTGCGCGCCTTCTACAAGGGCTGGTACAATGAGCTCGTCACCACCATGCCCACGATCAAGGATGGTTTCGTCTATCCGATGGAAGGCCCCGGCCTCGGCGTCGACCTTCTGCCCGCCGTATTCGACCGCTCCGATTTGACCGTGCGCCGTTCCAACGTCTGAGGATATTCTGAGATGAGCACCGCCCTCTTCGACCTTTCCGGCCGCACCGCGCTCGTGACCGGCTCCTCCCGCGGCCTCGGCCGCGCCATTGCCGAGGGCATGGCCAAGGCCGGCGCCAGGATCATCGTCAACGGCGTCGATCCCAAGCGCGTCGAGCAGGCCGTCGCCGAGTTTCGCGCCGCCGGCTACCTCGCGGAAGGCGCCGCGTTCAACGTCACCGACGAGCCTGCGATCGTCGCCGCCTTCAACGACTTCGACGACAAGGGCATCGCGGTCGACATCCTCGTCAACAATGCCGGCATCCAGCACCGCAAGCCGCTGGTAGAGTTCACCACCGACGAGTGGCGCAAGGTGATCGAGACCAACCTCACCAGCGCCTTCGTGATCGGCCGCGAGGCGGCCAAGCGCATGATCCCGCGCAAGCACGGCAAGATCATCAATATCGGCTCGCTCGGCAGCGAGCTCGCGCGTCCGACGATTGCGCCCTACACCGCCGCCAAGGGCGGCATCAAGAACCTGACCCGCTCGATGGCGGTGGAATGGGCCCAGCACGGCATCCAGGCCAACGCGATCGGCCCCGGCTACATGCTGACCGACATGAACGAGGCGCTGGTCAACAACACCGACTTCAACAACTGGCTGATGGGCCGCGTTCCCTCCAAGCGCTGGGGCCGACCTGACGAGCTGGTGGGCGCGGCGATCTTCCTGGCGTCGGATGCTTCGACCTATGTCAACGGCCAGATCATCTACGTCGATGGCGGCATGATCGCTGCGATGTGAGCCGCGAAACGCTGAAGGGAGCCAACCATGCGCGCCGTCGTGATCCACGCACCGAAAGATCTGCGGATCGATCTCTATCCGGATGCAGCGCCCGGTCCGGGTGAAGTCCGCGTCAAGATCGCGAACGGCGGCATCTGCGGGTCCGATCTGCACTACTATCATCACGGCGGCTTCGGCGTCGTGCGCATCCAGCAGCCGATGGCGCTCGGGCACGAGATCGCGGGCGTCGTCGCAGCCGTCGGTGACGGCGTCACGAACGTGAAGCCGGGCACCCGCGTCGCGGTCAATCCGAGCAAGCCGTGCGGCCAGTGCCTGCATTGCCAGGAAGGCATGCGCAACCAGTGCCTCGACATGCGCTTCCTCGGCAGCGCGATGCGCTTTCCCCATGTGCAGGGCGGGTTTCGCGAATTCATCACGGTCGATGCGGCGCAGGCCGTTCCGATCGCCGACAAGCTGTCGCTGGCGGAAGCCGCGGTCGCCGAGCCACTCGCGGTGTGCCTGCATGCCGGCAAGCAGGCCGGGCCCCTGCTCGGCAAGCGCGTGCTGATCACCGGCTGCGGCCCGATCGGTGCGCTGATGATTTTGGTGTCGCGCTTCGGCGGCGCGGCCGAGATCGTGGTCACCGATGTCGCGGAGGCGCCGCTTGCGGTCGCCAGGAAGCTCGGCGCCACTCACGCCATCAACGTCGCGGCCGATGCCGCCGCGCTCGATCCCTGGCGCGCCGGCAAGGGCGTGTTCGACACGCTGTTCGAAGCCTCCGGCAATCAGGCCGCGCTCCGGACCGCGCTCGATGTGCTCAGGCCCGGCGCCACGCTCGTGCAGCTCGGGCTCGGCGGCGAGATGACGCTGCCGATCAACTCCATCGTCGCCAAGGAATTGCAGCTCCGCGGCACCTTCCGCTTCGATCCCGAATTCGAGCTGGCGGTGCGGCTGATGGGCGAAGGTCTGATCGACGTCAAGCCGCTGATTACGGCAACCATGCCATTCGAGAACGCGGTCGCGGCGTTCGAGCTCGCCAGCGACCGCTCGCAGTCGATGAAGGTGCAGCTGACGTTCTGAGCTAGTGGCTCTCGATCAACCGGTCGCTGACCAGCCGCACCGCGCCCCGCTTCCACGAATAGTCCGCGCCCAGGCGCAGGCCGCTGTCGCCGCGTGCCAGCACGGCGCCGGTTCTGGCGTCGCGCACCTGGAAGCCCAGCGTGTATTCGGTGCGGCTGACCCGCCGCACCACACCAATGAGAGACTGATCCGCACCGAGCCCTTGCGCAATGGCAGCCTCACAGCCGCCGCAGTCGCGTAGAGCGCGCGCCTTCACCGCCTCCTCGTTGGCCCTGCCGACATCGACGACGCGGTAGCGGCCGGATCGGCCGAGGGCGCCGCGGACGCTGCCGGTCACGTCGGCCAGATAGGATGCATCAGCGGCCGCGAGGCCGGCGGCCGGCGCCGCGGTGTTGTCGTCAAGCTCGAATTCGAACACGGCCATCGCAATCGGCGCAGGCGTGGCGAGTGCGGCCATGATCTCGCGGGATACGAACATCTCGGCGCGCTCCCATGATTCATCATTGTCGCCGCGGAAGGTGTAGAGCTTGTCCATCACGACCTTTTTGGCGCCGACGTCGATCACGGCGACCTTGGCCCATTGCACCAGCGTGCTCGTCTTCTGGATGCCGCCGATCACCTTGAACGCGGCGCCGTCCTGGGCCGAGGGCACCAGCCGGTAGCGCCGGTCTCCGCCGATGTCTTGCCGGAGCGCGGCCATGAAGGCCGCCAGCCGTCGCTCGTGGGCGGCGGTCTGGTTGGCGGGTTCAGCCGACGTATCGGTATAACTGAAATCGTCCATGGCGACGCCGATAGCGGTCTCGGCGCCCGCGAGCGCATAAGACACCGGGAGGACGACGAGGAGACAGGCTGAGAGGATCAACCGGCGCAGGTGCATACAAGGGCCTCGTGTGTGACGGAGCGGCGCGCCAATTTGGACGGCGCAATCAGGCCATGCAGCGGCGCCGGTCCCGGCGATGACCGGGAAAATTTCACGACGGTGCAGCGCACTGGCGCCTGGCGGCTTTCCGCCGGATGCGTTCTGCCGTTTAATGCGGTCGCGACAACCCGTTCGCACCAGGTGCCCGCCGATGTGGAACCGCTCGAGGTTCGATCTCAAAGTCCGTCTGACGTTGCGCGTGGCCGCGATATCGGCCGCCTGCTTCGCCGCCATCTCCGCCTATTTCCTGATTACGGCCGACCGCGCGGCGCATGCGCGCCTCGACGATATCGCCGCGATCGTGGCCAAGACGCTGGAGCTGCAGCAGGGCAAGATCCAGTGGGTGGCGAGCCCCCGCTCGGACTTTCCCAACCTCGACCCCGTTTCGGCTTATGTGATGACGCCCGGCCTGTGCCTGGCGTTCCGCGGCACGAGCGGCGACATCCTCCAGCGTTTCTGCAGCGGCGCGCCCGCCCCGGCAAACCCGCCGCCGCAAGCCTTCACGGCCTTCTATCGCAGCCTGTTCGACCCCGGCCGCGAAGCCGCACGGCCTGTGATCGTGCGCGGAGCGAAGCTCGGCGACGCCGTCGTCTCGGTCGAGCCGACCGTGCAGACGGCGGAGGCCTGGCACGAGGCCGGCCGCCTGATGCTGGCGCTCGCGATCGCGCTGCCGCTGCTCTGCGCGCTGGTTTACGCCGCGCTGGCACGCGCGCTGCGCCCCACCCGCATGATCCGCACCGGCCTCGAGCGGATTGCCGCCAACGACCTCACCACGCGGTTGCCGCCGTTCGACCTTGCCGAACTCTCCGCGATCCGCGACGGCTTCAACCATCTCGCCGAAAGCCTCGAGACCGCGCTTGCCGAACGCAGCGAGCTGACGCGGAAGCTGATCGCGCTCCAGGACGAAGAGCGCCGCCATCTCGCGCGCGAGCTGCATGACGAGTTCGGCCAGTCGCTCGCGGCCATCCGCGCGCTCGCCTCCTCCGCCCGGCAGACCGCCGCGCAGGACTGCCCTTCCCTGCTTGGCGAATGCGACGGCATCGCGCGGACCGCAACCGGCATGATGGAGACGTTGCGCGGCACGCTGTTCCGGCTGCGGCCGCCCGATGTCGAGGAACTCGGGCTCGTCGCCAGCCTCGAAGGCCTCGTCGCGGGCTGGAACGGACGCAGCCGCGGCGAGACGCGCTTCTCGATCCGGTTCGACGGCGCATTCGAGACCCTGCCGGCCACGATCAGCGCCAGCCTCTACCGGATCGTGCAGGAGGCGCTCACCAATGCCGCCAAGCATGCCGTCGCCACGCGGGTCAGCCTGGAATTGACGATGGGGGCCAGCGAGATCGCGCTGGCGATCGACGATGACGGACGCGCGAGCGATCCCGTCGCGAAATCCGGAATGGGCCTGCTCGGCATGCGCGAGCGCGTCGCGGCCTTGCGCGGCCAATTGAGCTTCGAGGCCGCGCCGAACGGCGGCTCCGCACTGCGCGTGGTCATTCCGCTCGCAGCCGCCGATCGGCCGCCGCTGGAGCATGCCGCATGAGCGCGGCCGATGCCACCATTCTGCTGGTCGACGACCATTCCGTCGTCCGCGAAGGCTATCGTTCCGTGCTCCAGAAGCAGCCGGGACTTCGCGTCATCGCCGAAGCCGCCGACGGCGCGGAGGCCTATCGTCTCTACAAATCGGAGGCGCCCGACCTCGTCATCATGGATCTGAGCATGCCCGGCATCGGCGGCATCGAGGCGGTCAGGCGCATCAGGCAGTGGGACAAGAGCGCGAGAATCCTCGTCTTCACCATGCATGAAAATGCCGGCTTTGCCGTGCAGGCGATCCGCGCCGGTGCCAGGGGCTATGTCACCAAGACCAGTCCCCCGGAGACGCTGGTGCGCGCCGTGATGGACGTGCTCGCCGGCAAGATCGCGATTAGTCCCGACATCGATCATGAGCTCGCGCTGAGCCGGCTCGCCGGGGAAAGCTCTGCCGCCGACGTCCTCACGCCGCGCGAGTTCGAGGTGCTGCGGCTGCTGCTCGCCGAGAACACGACAGAGGAGATCGCCGAGACGCTCCATGTCAGCCCGAAGACGGTGGCGAACCTGCATTCCCTGATCAAGGACAAGCTCGGCGTCGGATCCGACATCGAGCTAGTCCGGCTGGCGCTGCGTCAGGGCATCTTGACGGAGGTCGATCTCGGCGAGGCCTGATCGCTCAGGCCAGATAGCGCGTGAGATAGCCTTCCATCGCGTAGAGCGCACAGAGCGCGAGGCTCGACCACACGGCGGCGGTGAAATACAGGAACATCCAGGTCAGCTCGCCCTTCCAGTGCGCGATGTCGTGGGTCACGACCCAGCGCGTCGAGACGTCATGCAGGCCTTCGAGGAAGCCGAGCAACCTGTTGCCCTCTTCGTGCCCTGCCCGCCAGCGGCTGAGATACATCGGCACGTCGACGGTGACGAGGAAGGCCAGGAAGCAGGCGATGCCGATGATGCCGGCAATCAGCGCCCACCGCACCGGTCCCTGGAATTCCGGCATCAGTCGGCACAGCGCGATGCCCGCGAGGAAGAATGTCACCGCCCACAGCGAGTTCTCGATCGCGTTGAAGAGGAAGTTGGTCGTCACCACCGCATACCAGGAGAAGCACTCCGCGATGATGATGATGGGCACGATCACCCACGCGATGTTCACGACCGTCTCGGCGCCCGTCATGGTCCCGAGTTGATGCAGGATGACCGCCCATTGCGCGGCGAAGCACAGTTCGGCCACGGTCGCGACCGTGCGGCCGACGAAGACGCTGGAGAGCCAGGTGTCGAACAGACAGATCCGCTGCACGTCGGCGCGCGGCAGGAACGAGCGGAACGCACAGCCGAAGACATAGCCGGCGCAGAGCAGGAACATCAGCCCGATGTCGGAGCCGCCACTGAGGCTGCCGGCGGGCGTCGGGTAGAATTCGCGGTACAGCATGAACCAGACGAGAATGTTGGCAGCACTGACCAGCGTCAGGGACCCCCACCACCATGCGAGGGGATTTGTCCGCGCCTGCCACTGCAACATGAATCGCTCCGCTGTAGTCAAATTTGACATCCAAGGTAGCAATTCTGTCATAAATCCGTCGTTCCAAGCGACAAAAACTTCGTTATCGCGCTGTCATAATTGACCTGCGCGCTGTCATATTCGTCGTTGCGGCGATATTCCGGAGGCCCTCGTCGAGCCTCCGGACGAGCGTTGGCGCTACCTCTTCATTCCGCCCACATAGGCCGCGAGCTTGTCGAGCGTCTGGTAGCCGTATTCGACGGCACCGAAGCTGATCATACCGTCGCGCTGCACCGTGCTCGACGCCAGCTGCCGCATCATCAGAACCGTCTTGCCATTGCTCTGTTCGGCGAAAGTGATGGTGAAACGGAACAGGCCGGGATCGTCGTCCTGGTCGGCGCCATGGTCCATCTCCATCAGCGACGGCCGTTCGATGCGGCGGAAGCGCATGCGGTTCGGGTAGACCGTGCCGTCCGGGCCGATCATGTTGAAGCGCCAGACGCCGCCAACCCGCACGTCGATCTCGAAGGTCTCGAGCTTGAAATCCTTCGGCCCGAACCATTGCGGCAAATGCTTGGGGTCAGACCAGGCCTCGAACACCAGATCGCGCGGCGCGTCGATCACGCGCGACATCACGATCTCGCGGTCGAGCGACCATTGCGACAGGGCGGGATTGGCAGAATTCGTCATCATCAGGAACCTTTCCGTTTGATCGTCTTGTTACTTGTCTTGGACGGCCGCTTGGCAGCCGTCCGCTCTTTCTTCAGCTTCATCACATAGGCTTCGAAGCGATCGAGCCGCGCCTCCCAGATCGCACGCTGGTGCTGGAACCAGTCTTCCGCAGTGAGGAGTGCGTCAGGACTGAGGCGGCAGGTGCGCACGCGGCCGGATTTCTCCGACAGGACGAGCCCGCTCGTCTCCAGCACGTGGATGTGTTTCATGAAGCTCGGCAGCGCCATCTCGAAGGGATCGGCAAGCTCGCCGACCGACGCCTCGCCGGCGCAGAGCCGCATCACGATCGCCCGCCGGGTGGGATCGGCAAGGGCCGCGAAAACCTGATCGAGTCGGGATAATTGGTTAGCCATGGAGCTAACTATAGGGCTGCCGCCATCCGGCGTCAATAATTGTTAGCCAATTAGCTAAGTTAAATTTTGCCGACGGGTAACCTGGGTGGAGCGAAGCGTAATCCAGGAATCTCTCCGTGAGGCGATAACCCGGATTG
The DNA here is from genome assembly GCF_000244935.1 of Bradyrhizobium sp. WSM1253. Classification (NCBI taxonomy): domain Bacteria; kingdom Pseudomonadati; phylum Pseudomonadota; class Alphaproteobacteria; order Hyphomicrobiales; family Nitrobacteraceae; genus Bradyrhizobium; species Bradyrhizobium sp. WSM1253. The sequence continues at coordinate 7,883,467 of NZ_JH600073.1, read as the reverse complement.
CGCTTCGCTCCATCCAGGCTACGAACCATTCGCGCGGAACCCACCACGCGCAATCGTGAATAGGGAGGCACGGTCCTTCCCGCTACAAGAGACCGGGGGCGCATCGAATCCTGCGCCAGAGCCGTGCCGTCTGTTGTCACCTCATCGTATCTCACCCGACGGGCCCTGGCCCGGGCTGCGCTCGTTCCGCTCGCGCTTGCCTGGCCGCGCGGCGCCGCCGCGGATTCCGACATGATCGCGCAGATGCGCGACATCGTCGCGAACGAGCTGGCGCCGACCGCAACACCGGACCAGCCGGGCGGTCTCGCCGCCGCGCTTTATGCCGGCAGCCATGTCGAGTTCTTCAACTACGGCTTTGCCGACGACGCCACGCAAAGGCCGGTCACGCCGGATACGCTGTTCAACCTCGGTTCCCTGCGTAAGCCGTTCGAGGCGACGCTGGTCGCGCTCGGCACCCTCCGCGGCGAGCTGCGGCTCGACGATCGTCTGGCGAAATATCTCCCGGAGCTCACCGGCGACTATGTCCGCCGCGTCACCGTTGGCGAGCTCGTGACGCACACCTCAGGCATGCTGCTGCCGACCGACCATCCGCCCTGGCCGAGCGACACGTTTTCCCGCGCGCAGCTCATCGACATGTTCAACAGCTGGCGACCGCAAGCCGGCGAGGTGCCGGGCAAGCAGCGCGTCTACAGCCACGCCGGCTATGTACTGCTTCAGCTCGTGCTCGAGTGCTGTTACGGCGCTCCGATCGCGACCCTGCTCGAACAACGTATCCTCAAGCCGATCGGCATGAATGCGACCTCCGTGCCCGAACGCGGCGAAGACGGCCGTGCCGTCATGGACGCGGCCTGGATGCAGCGCGCGGTCCAGGGCTACTCGGATCAGGGCATGGCGATCGGCCCCATCGGCAACCAGCAGAGTTATTTTGATTTTCCCGGCACGGGCCAGATGTTTTCCTCGCCGCGGGATCTCGCGACATTCGTTGCGGCCTGCGTCGACGGGCGGTCGATCGATCCTCACTTGCGCGAGGCATTGCGGATGACACAGCACGAGATCTTCCGCGTCGACGAGAAGTTCGGACAGGGAATGGCCTGGGAGACGGTGCGTCTTCCAGGCGCCACCGTCGTCGATAAGCCGGGTGGGCTCAACAACGCCTCCGGCTATATCGGCCTCGTGCCGGCGCAGCGGATCGGGATCGTGCTGCTCGCCAATCGGGGCGAATATCCCCACGAGATCGCGCGCTACAGGATCCTGCCGGCGTTGGCGCGCCTCGTGGCTTCGCACTGAACCCCCGGCCCGCGAAAACTGGAAAGCCCCGGCCCCAGGCCGGGGCTTTCCAGCCAGGGATGGAACGGGATGCTCAGTATCTGGCGACGACCGGTCCGCCGAATTTGTAGTTCACGCCGACGCGCACGATGTTCGACTTGAGATCGACCGAGTGGGTGAAGAGGTTGGTCGGAAATGCGCCGCCAAGCAGATTGGTGCTGGTCACGGTGCTGCGTCCAAGATCGACGTAGAGATATTCCGCCTTGAGCGACCAACCGCCGCCGACGGCGTATTCGGTGCCGACGCCCGCGGTCCAGCCGAGGCGTGTGTCGCGGAATGCGGTCGACTCCGCCGCCGCGGCGAACGTGTCGGTGAAGTTGAAATTGCCCTTCACCTCGGCGATGGCCGCGCCGCCGGTGGCATAAAGCAGCCAGGTCGGAGCCGCGAGGAAGCCGATGCGGCCGCGGATCGTGGCGAGCCAGTCGGCCGAGACCTGCGAGGACACGGTGAAGCCGGTCGGGGCGCAGCAGGGATAGAGCGCCGAACCCGTCGCGCTGCCCTTGAAGCCGAAATAGTTGATGTCGCCTTCGAGGCCGAGCACGGCGTTATTGAGTTGCCAGTTGTAGCCGGCGGTAAAACCGCCCGTGACGCTGGAGCTGTTGACGCGCTGGGCGCCGACTGCCGCAATCGCGGAAACACTAGAGCTCGCGAAATAGGCGGCGGGATCGAACGCAGTCGAGGTGGCCGGATCGGCGCTGCCCCATTGTCCGCCGACATTGCCGCCGACGTAAAAGCCGGTCCAGTTATAGGCCGTCGCCATCATCGGCGCTTTGGTATAGTGCGCCGCGAGGTCGGCAGCCTGCAAGGATGCGGAGCCCAAGACAACCCCGGCAGCCGCCAGCAAAAACTTCTTCATTCCAGTCTCCTTGCCTCACGCGATTGATCTCGCGTTTCGAATGCGCGCGGGCGGAAGTTGTCCGGCGCAGATCGGGCATAGGGCGTGGACTGCTTGCCGTCTTGGGCTGCGGCGAAGTTCATAGGGACTGTGACGTAGTGCGGGCCGTGCGGCGCGCGAACGCGCGACGGGTGTGACCGAGGGGCCACGAGTTATCCCTCATCCGCGGCGCAGGACGCACGGCCGTGTCGCATCGCGACAAGGGCGCTAAACGCGATTCGAATCCCCGCGTCTCAGACCGAACGCGTCAGTCCGCCGTCGACGCGGATATTCTGTCCGGTGATGTAGGCCGCGCCGTCGGATGCCAGGAACGAGATCGTCGCGGCGATCTCCTCGACCTTGCCGTAGCGCCGCATCGGCACGCTGTCGCGGCGCGCATCTACCTGCGGCAGGCTGTCGATCCAGCCCGGCAGCACGTTGTTCATGCGAATGTTGTCGGCGCCATGGGTGTCGGTGAAGATCTTCGTGAAGGCGGCGAGGCCGGCGCGGAACACCGCCGAGGTCGGAAACATCGCACTCGGCTCGAATGCCCAGGCGGTCGAGATGTTGATGATGGCGCCGGCCTTCTGCGTCTGCATGATCGGCATCACCAGCCGGGTCGGACGGATCACGTTGAGCAGATAGGTGTCGAGGCCGGTGTGCCATTGCTCGTCGGTAATCTCCGTGATCGCCGCCCGGGGCCCATGGCCCGCGCTGTTGACGAGCACGTCGATGCGTCCCCATTTGGCCATCGCGCCATCGACCAGCCGCTTCAGATCGTCGTTCGACTTGTTGGAGCCGGTGACCCCCAGCCCGCCGAGCTCGGTTGCCAGCGCCTCGCCCTTGCCGGAAGAAGACAGGATGGCGATGCGAAAGCCGTCGGCTGCGAGCCGGCGCGCGGCCCCTGCCCCCATGCCGCTGCCGCCGGCGGTCACGAGTGCGACCTTCTCTGCTGCCATCTCTGCTGCCATGACCGATCATCCTCTATGATATCGTGGAGGCGAGCCGCGGGCTCGGCCTATCATGAGGCCTTCTACCGCCGGACCAGCCGGAAGGTCCACCGTCGAAAGCGACCTGAAAGATGAGCGATTTGCAGATCCGCAATTTGCGGCCCGAGGAGATCGCCATCGCGGTCGACTGGGCCGCGGCGGAAGGCTGGAATCCGGGCCTCTCCGATGCCGCCTGTTTCGCGATCCCGGACGCGAGGGGCTTCTTCGTCGGCGAGATCGACGGCGAGCCGGTCGCGACCGTCTCCTGCGTCAACTACGACGATCGCTTTGCATTTCTCGGATTCTACATCGTGCGATCGGGTTTTCGCGACAGAGGCCACGGCCTGCGCATCTGGAACGCGGCGATCGCGCATGCGGGCGCTCGCGTGATCGGCCTCGACGGCGTGGTGGCGCAGCAGGACAATTACAGAAAGTCCGGCTTCCAGCTTGCCTACGCCAATGTCCGCTATGGCGGCTTCGTCGCCGCGCCACCGAGGCCGCCCGCCGATGTCGTTGCGCTCGACACGATCCCGTTTACGTTCGTTGAAGCCGACGATGCCACGGTGTTCCCGGCTCCGCGCGGCGCCTTCCTGCGTGCCTGGATCGGCACATCAGGACATGTCGGTCGCGCGCTGCTGCGCGACGGCAAGCTCGCCGCATGGGGCGTGATCCGACCGTGCCGGGCCGGCCGTAAGATCGGCCCGCTCGTCGCCGACGATCGCGCGGCGGCGGACGCAATCGTGCAGGCCTTGCTGGCGAGCACAAACGGCGGCGAGATCTTCCTCGACGTCCCCGCCGTCAATCGCGAGGCGATTGCGCTCGCGGAAAAGCTCGGGCTGAAGCCGGTGTTCGAGACGGCGCGGATGTACACAGGACCGATCGCGCGGCTGCGGATCGACCGCGTCTTCGGCGTGACCAGTTTTGAGCTGGGCTAGCTCAGTAGCAGCGCATGATGTTGACGGTGTGCTCGCCGCCGCCGCGGCCGGGCACAGTCACCTGCTCCGTCGGACAGCTCGGCACGTAAGGCCGGTCGGACGGCACCACGTTCGGCGGGAAGCGATGCGTCCAATCCCAGGGAACGTCGTACGTATAGGTGTAGCGAACGTCGCTGGAGACGGGCTGGGCGGTCTCGGCGAAAGGCTGACCGTAGCCTGCATTGTCATAGTAGAACCCGCCGCCGCCCGGCCAGTAGACCCAGGGCGTGTTGCGGCCACGGAACCTGGCGCCCGGCGCAATCGGCGGACGCACCGCCGGACCGGAAGGCGTGGCGGCATGTGCGACGGCGCCACCGGGCCTGGCAAAACTGTCGCTGGGGGCAAGGAGCAGCGCGGCTGCGCTGAGCGAGGCGAGCAACGCCCCAAATGATCTGGACATCATGATACGCACCAACTCGTTTGGCTTCGCGGATAGCGGCTCCCCGCGACACGCTAGGCCGGGCTGTCGCCCACCCGCAAACGTATAATTAATTATTGGTTAAGGCACGGGATTAACAGGGAACAGACTGCGGCAAGACGCCCGGGAATCCCGACTGATGTGGCTCGTGTTCCGGGAAAACGGACTTCATAACCAGTTGATCGGAGTTGATCGCTTCGGCCGACAACGCCCGGAACGCTCCCGCACTGCGGTCGTTGGCTCCCGACACCAGCAAGGAGCATCTCCAATGCAGAACAAATCGAAACTCCTCTGCCTGATCACGGCTTCACTCGTCGCGGGCACGGCGGCCGCCTCGGCCCAGGGCTATGATTGGAACGGACCGCGCGCGGGATGGGACCGCACCGCTCCCGCTTACCAACCGGTTCAGCCACGCGCGTACTATCCGGATGTCGCCGGACCTTACGGTGCGCTCAACGGCACCAACCATCCGGCGCCGAGCTCGACGCAGGGCGATGTCGGCCCGGAGGGCAACAACAACGGCACCGTGACCGGCGTCTATCGCAGCTGGTAGCGCTCGCTCACGACGTGGCCCATCGTCCATCACGGACGATGGGCCTTCGTGCGTCAGCGGCCCTGCTGCTTGCGCAGCCAGTCCAGCATATCCTGCGGATTTCCGGTGCCCTGCGACACGATGGCGGTGTTGCCGCCGCTGCGGCGATAGACCGTCGTGCGCCCAGGCTCCTTCTCGATCTTGACCTCGGCCTGCGCCGGATCGCCGCTCTGGGTAATGACGGACGTGCCATTCTCGTCCTGAACAATTGTGGTATGGCCGTCACCCGACTCGCCAGCTCCGGCCGGCCCGGCTGTCATCGCCGTCATGATGCTCATTCCTGCTGCAAGTACGATGAACCTCATGTTGCACCTCACCTTCGCGATCACCGGCTGAACTGAAATATCGACAGCCAGTTGAAGCGCCCGAATTGTCGCACCGTTCCCGTGTTCATATCTCCGATCTGGAGCAGGAGGGCGTTGGTGGAATTGCCGACCTGAGTGATTTCGGCAATATTGCTCACGCCCGACTGACCGATCGCCACATTGGTGGTGCCACCCACCTGGATCACATCGACATAATTGCGCGTGCCGTTCTGGATGATCGTCGCATCGACTGTTCCCGTACCACCGATCTGGATGACACGCGCAATATTGATGCGGCTGTTCTCTTCGATCGTGACCGGCTGGACATCGTTGCCGAATTGCACGATCGTTTCGATGCTTACGTTCCGGTTTGTCACGCCGCGCTGGACGGATCCGGCGGATGCCTCGGACGCGACGCTGACGGCGAACAATGCCGCCAATGCCAGGAGTAGCCTAGCGCATTTCATCGCTTGCCCCCATTCCATTTCTGACGACGAGGCCGCGCCGGCTCAATGGCTATTCTGGACAACAGTCGCCGAGTTGAACGCACCGAACTGGGACAGGAAACTGCTGGTGGACTGGCCGGCCTGGCCGACGAACGCGATATTATTCACGCCCGCCTGCCCGACCGATGCCGACGTCGTCCCGCCGAATTGCAGGATTCCGGTCGCGTTGTTCGTCCCGTTCTGAGTGACGGTCGCGCTGGTGCTGCCGCCGATCATGAACACGCCGGCCATGTTGAGCTGGCTGTTCTGGTTCAGCACGACCGGCGGGCCGCCGAGCGACACGATGGTCTTGATGTCCGCGGTCTGGGCACCGGCCGAGCCGGCGCCCACGCAACACAAGGTGAGAAATGCGCCACAGGCGGCGCCTGAAAAATGCCTCATGACATGCCTCGCTATCGAAAAAGATTTGCGATCAAGGAGTCTGCTGCAAAATCGTCGAGCCGTTCAGAATTCCGAGCTGTCCGACGGCCGCCGCGTTGTTCGCGCCGATCTGGCCGATCAGGCTCGAATTGGAGCCACCGGCCTGGCCGAGTAACGCGGTGTTGGACGCCGTCGCGGTGGTGCCGCCCTGCCCGATTACTGAGGTGTTGACGGTCAGGAGCGAACCCATCTGCAACGTGGTCGCAGTATTGGTGGCGCCGAATTGCATCGTGGTGGCGCTGTTGTTGGTGCCGCCACTCTGCGAGATGAAGGAGTTGTTGGTGGTGCCGAATTGCAGCACGCTGGCCGAGTTGCCGGCCTGGGCATCGACGGCGGTCAGCAGGCTGAACGCGACGATCGTGGCAACGAGATATTTTTGATGCATGACATTTCCTCCGCGAAAGTCGGCGGACAAGCTCTTACCGAGTCGTCCCGCCCGAGGCGGTGCTTTCAAGGATGGCACGGACGCGCCGCAGTTGACGCGTCCGGCCAAACGGGGCTGGCTTAGTGCGCCGTCTGCGAGACGGTGCTGCCGTTGATGCCGAACACGCTGAGCTGTCCGACGGCGGCGGCGTTGTTCTGGAGCGCGGCAGGCCCGAACGAGTTCTGGGTGATCGCGCTGCCGTTGTTGCCCAACGCCACCTGGCCGGTCGTCGCCGAGTTCTGCACGCCGATCTGGTTCACCGTGCTGCCGTTGTTGAGCGAGACCGCGCTGGTGCCCTGCATCGTGGTCGCACTGTTGATGATGCCGAGCTGGCTGGTCGACGAGGTGTCGTTGGTGAGGCCCTGCTGCGAGACGCTGGAACCGTTCACGGCGCCCACTTGCACGGTGGTCGAAGTGTTGGCGGCCTGCGCGGCGGAGGACAGGGCGAGCACGGCAACGGAAGCAAAAAACAATTTGCGCATGGAATATCCTTTCTGGCTAAGTTCTCTGACTGGGTTCGGATGCCGTCTTGGAGGAGGCCGACATCGCAGGACAGACTTTGAACCGATCGTGCTGCGTGCGACAGACTGCAGTTCATGCTAATCGCTACGGACTAGACGTTGCACGGCGGCTTGGTGCCAGCGGCACTAGCTGTAAGGTTGTCCCGTGCCGATTCGTGACGTCTCTTCTTCGCGTCCCATGCTGTCGACCAACCGCACCACCTCGATCGGCGAACGAAGCTCCAGCTTTCGCATCATCCTGGTGCGATGGACCTTGGCCGTCACTTCGCTCACCCCGAGTCTCGCTGCGATCTGCTTGGCGACGAGACCTTCCGCCATCAACAGCAAGATCTCGCGCTCCCTCGCCGTCAGCGTCTCGACGCGCTGGCGAGCTTCGCGCACGCTATCTTCGCGTTCGAGCCGCCTGCGGTCGCGCTCGATGCCATGCCTGATCGCGTCGAGGATCTCCTGCTCGCGAAAGGGTTTTGGAAGAAACTCGACTGCGCCGCGCTTCATGGCCTCAACCGAGACGCGGACGTCGGAATGGCCGCTGATGAAGACGATCGGGATGAGCACGCCGGTCTCGGCGAGCCGGCGCTGAAGCTCGAGGCCGGTCGGCGCCGTGCCGGGAAAGCGGACGTCGAGCACGAGGCATGAAGGTCCGCCGGAAATACTCTCCCCGAGAAACTCGTCGGTCGACGCAAACAATTTCACCTGGTGCCCGGTCTCCTCGCAGAGATTTCCAATCGCAGTTCGAATCTGAATTTCGTCGTCAATAATATAAACTGTAGCTTGACCTGAACTCATGGCAACGGGCTCCCCGGCTTGGGGCTCGATGAACAAGCAACGAGCCATCCATTCTTCTTGCAAGCGAGATCAAGGTGCTTGGATGAATTCGCGGGGATCGAGCGAGTCGCTCCGATCCGCCGCTTCGACGTCTTAGGGCCAACACCCGTTCAAGACGAGTGAAGGCGTTCACATATCGGGTTTCGTGATTGGGGGGATTCGCCCTCGCGACCTGCGGCATCATGGCGAGGCGCAATATCGACAATGCGACAATCGGGAGCGCAACGACCGGGAATGCGACGATCTGGCGTCGGAACTTCGGTATCGCCGACTGCGTCATGGCGTCGCCACCCACGTGCCGACTTGAACGCCCAGCGCTGGCCGCTTCGGCCAGAACAGACGGGACGTTCAGTCAGCTTGTCGAGTTCGATACCGCGCGCGTCATATCGATACGCTCCGTATGCATTTCCGGCAAGTCACGAAAGACAGCACCCCGCGGACTTTACTTCTGGATCATCAAGCGCGCCCGACCGTCGCCCCTACAGCGGCGACACACTGACGATCGACTGCGTTTTCTGAGATTTACAACCATAGCGCGTTTACAACCATAGCGCGATATTTGTCCTTGCCGCCAACGACGCCATTTCAAGAGGCGGGTTTTTGATATGCGATTTGTGCCAGTTATTGCCTTGCTCGGAACTGCATGTGGCCTCGCCGCGGTCTACGCCGCCCGGCCAGCCGTGATCAGCGACGCGGCCGGGAGCGCCGCGGAGAAGGCGGCCCGCGCCTATGAATCGACCCAGCGGCTGCTCAAACCCGTCGGGCGGGACGCACGGAGCTTCGGATCGGACGCCCCCGTATTCCGCTATGCCTCGATCCAGCGCGGCAGCATCGAGCAGACCATCACCGTCACCGGCGCCCTGCAGCCGGTCAAGACGATCGAGGTGGGTTCCCAGTTGTCCGGGCAGCTCGCCCGGGTCTATGTCGATTTCAACGACACCGTCACCAAGGATCAACCGCTCGCCCTGATCGATCCGCGCAGCTTTGCGGCCAAGGTCGACGAAGCCAGGGCGGCGGTGGCGGTGGCGAACTCCTTTGTCGACATCGAGCGGGCCAAGCTCGACCGCGCCAGGATCGATCTGCAAAACGCCAGGGGCAGCAGAGACGTCCTCGTAGCCAAGCTCGACAGCGCGCAGGCGGTCAAGGCGTCGGCGCAGAAGACCTTGCAGCGCAAGCTGGCTCTACAGTCACAAAACGTCGTGGCGGTAACGGCGGTGGATGACGCCCAGACGGAGTTCACCGCGAGGCTTGCCCAAGAGCGCGAAGCCGAAGTCCTCATGTCCCTGAACGCCTACTCAGTCGACGGCGCGCAGGCCGATATCCGCCGGATCGAGGCGGAATTGCAGCAGGCACGCATGGCCGTGCCGGAGAAGGCGGCCGTTCTCGCTGCCGCCCAGGCCGATCTCGACCGCACCGTGATCCGCTCGCCGATCGATGGCGTCGTCGTTGGCAGGTTCGTCAACGAGGGTCAGACGCTCGCGGTCGGACTGGAATCGCGCACCACGTTCGTGGTCGCGCACCGACTGGAGGACATGGAAATTCACGCGCAGGTCGACGAAGCCGATATCGGGCGTATCGCCCCCGACCAGCGCGCCCATTTCACGGTGGATGCCTACCCGGACCGCCGCTTCGAGGCGGTGGTGCGGCAGGTGCGCAAGGCACCGCAGAACCAGCAGCACGTCGTGACCTACACCGTCGTCCTGGCGACCTCCAATCTCGACGGCGCGTTGCTGCCCGGCATGACGGCCCTGGTGAAGATCGTGATCGAGCGGCAGGATGACGTGCTGAAAGTGCCGCTTGCCGCGTTGCGCTTCCAGCCCTCCGGCACGCAGCCGGATGCCGCGGCGCGCAGCGGGGTGTGGGCGCGCACCGCAAGCGGCTCACTCCGGCGTATTCCCGTGACTGTCGGCGCGGCCGGCACCGAACAGGTCGCGCTCAGGAGCGGAGACCTCGTCGAGGGCAGCCAGGTCGCCGTGGGTCAGGCCATCCGGCCAGCCGGCATGGAGTTTCTCGGCATCAGGTTCGGATCATGACGGCCCCCCAGCCCCTCATCAGCTTGCAGTCGGTCTCCAGGACCTATCGCGCCGACGGAGTAGCGGTGGCTGCGGTGCGCAATGTCAGCTTCGACATCGAACGAGGCGAGATCGTCGCGGTGATGGGACCGTCCGGCTCGGGAAAATCGACGCTGATGAACATGATCGGGCTGCTCGACCTGCCGAGCGAGGGTGCGCTCTATCTCGAGGGAGCCGACGTCGCCGATCTCTCGGAAGACCACCGGTCGTCCCTGCGCGCCCGCAGCATCGGCTTCGTATTCCAGTCCTACAATCTGCTCGCGCGCCACAATGCGATTGAGAACGTCGCGCTGCCGCTGGTCTATTGCGGCATCAGCCGCAAGGAGCGTCTGGCCCGCGCCGAGCAGAGCCTGGAGGCTGTCGGCATGGTGCACCGGGCCCACTACTTCCCACGGCAGCTCTCGGGCGGTGAGCAGCAGCGCGTCGCGATCGCGCGCGCTCTGATCGCCTCACCGCTGATCGTGCTCGCCGACGAACCGACCGGCGCGCTCGACAGCCGTACCGGCGCCGAGATACTGGCCCTGTTCGCCGCGCTCAACCGGACCGGCCAGACCATCGTGATGATCACGCATGATCCTGGGATCGCGACCCAGTGCCGGCGCACGATCCGCCTGCATGACGGCGCGCTCGTTGCTGACGAAACGCTGGCTCCGATCCTGCCGAAACGGAGTTCTGCGCCATGACGATGCTCCAGGGCTTTCAGATCGCGTTGCACGCCTTGCGCCTCAATCCGTTGCGCAGCATCCTCACCATGCTCGGCATCGTGATCGGCGTTGCCTCCATCGTGACCGTGTTTGCGATCGGGTCCGGCGCGCAGCTTCGCCTGCAGGAGCAGATTCGCTCGATCGGCGCCAACGTGCTGATGATCAACCCCGGCGCGGTCTACCAGGGCGGCGTGCGTCTCAAGAATGGCAGCAAGCTGACCATGACCGAGAGCGACGTGCAGGCGATTCTCGAGCAGATCCCCGAGATCCAGGCCGCGGCCGGTTCGATTGCAGGAACGGCGCAGGTCATTCACGAGAGCAAGAACTGGAACACGACCATCAACGGGACGACGACCGGGCACTTCATGGTGCGCGACTGGCAGCTTGCGACCGGGCGCTATTTTTCCGGCAGCGAGGAGGCAGGCGCCGGCAAGGTCGTGATCCTCGGCAGCACGGTGGCGCATGAGCTGTTCGCGCCCGGCGAGGACCCGATCGGCGCACAGATCAGGATCATGAAGGTGCCGCTCGAAGTGGTCGGCGTCCTCGATCGCAAGGGACCGGCGCAGGACGACGTTGCCTTCGTGCCGCTCACCACCGCCAAGCTGCGCTTCCTCGGCAGCGCAAGCAACATCAACCGGGATTCGGTCGCCTACATCATCGCCAAGGTGGCTGCGGACGGACAGATGGCGGGGGCGCGAACGGAGATCGAAAACCTGCTGCGGCAGCGGCACCGTATTCCCGCCGGCCAGGAGGACGACTTCAAGGTCCAGGATCCGGCCGCCGCCATGGAAGCGCAGCAGGGAGCGATCCGCACCGTCGCGCTCCTGCTCGTCGCCATCGCCTCGGTCTCGCTGCTGGTTGGCGGCATCAGCATCATGAATGTCATGATCGTGTCGGTCACCGAGCGCACGCGCGAAATCGGAATCCGCCGCGCGCTTGGCGGGCGGATGCGGGACATCCGGCTTCAGTTTCTCTGCGAGGCGCTCGTGCTCTGTCTGCTCGGCGGGGCGATCGGCGTCGGTGCCGGCGTCACGCTCTCGATGACGGTCGCTCGCATGGCAGGATGGATCACCTCGATTGATGGCCAGGCGATCGGCCTTGCCCTCGCCTTCTCGATCGCGACCGGCCTGATCTTCGGTTTTTATCCCGCCCACAAGGCATCCAAGCTCAGTCCGATCGAGGCACTCAAGACGGAGTGAGAACATGCTGGGGTGTTCGCGTCGACCAGAGGCCACGGAGGAGCAGTCATGAGTCCGGATTCGAAACATCCGATCACACCAACGCCACGCGAGCGGGACCTGATGATGCTGATCGCACGCGGAATGCAGAACAAGAACATTGCGTACGAGCTCAAAATCTCGGAGAACACGGTGCGGGCGCATATCGGCAACATCATGCGCAAATACCGCCTCCAGAACCGGACCCAGATCGCGATCATCTTTGCCCTGCAGGCGGCGCCGCCATCGCTTCGCCGCAACCTGGCCAATGGCGGCCGCAATTCCACGGCGGCAGCGCCGGCTAAGGCGGTCGCGCAGAATACGCCGGTGCCGACCGCGCCGGATTGACCGCTCCGGCCACAATCTCTTGCGTCGTCTCAGACGAAACACCCAAATCCGGGGTCAACGGACCGGCGACAAAATATTTCTCTTTATTAGAATTCGGATTTTTGTTAGGAATTTTCTCACTCCGACCCAAGGAAGAGGGGCGTATCGCGATCGTCACGAACGCGGGCCGGACGGCGGTGGACGTGGGCCACATCGGCGCGAACGGCTTCGCAGGGCGGGCAACCGTGAGTGAAGGCTTCGCGCACACGACCGGTGTGATCGGCGTACGGCGAAATCGTGTGGTCCTGGCGCCCGGGGTCTGTGCGCCAAGCGTTGCGGTGATGTGGGGTGCCCAACCGGGCACACGGATCAGCCATCCGCAAGGCGACGGGGGCAATAGTGCATCGCTCCCCGGGGAGAGCGCGACATAAGCCGTAAAACCACTGCGCAGGGAAGGCCGGATGTTTTGGCTTCACCTGTATGCCGCTGTGCATTGTTCTTACGACAATCTCGCACAGTGGACCGCGGGTGCCAGCCGGCACCCGGTCTTCCCTGCGCCCTCTTTCAATCGAGGGTGAGGCGACGAAGCAAAGCTCGGGCGAATGCGCCGCGAGGATGCGAAGGTGCGTCTGCGATCGAAAATGTGAATGGAAGCGTGACGCTGCCACCCAAAGACTCCGTCATTGCGAGCGCAGCGAAGCAATCCAGACTGCCGCCGCGGAAAGATTCTGGATTGCTTCGCTGCGCTCGCAATGACGGTGCTGAAGCAGTTGCCTGCCGACACCGCGATCTCGTGCCCCGGACGCCGCGCAGAGCGGGGCCCCTCCCCTTCTTTGCATGCCGCTCCGCTCTTGTAACAAAACCGTCATGCAGCGAAACTAAACGAAGCCGGGGGCCGCGGTTGGCGGCCAAGCCGCCTCGCAGGGAGAGATTTTGATGCGCCGTTCACTGGTGTTGCTGTCAGCCGGACTGACAGTGTTGTCCGCCGGACTCTCGACCGGATCTGCCTCCGCCGAGAACAACACGCCCCGTAACCTGATCCTGTTCATTCCGGACGGCCTGCGGGCGCTGAAGGTCACACCCGAGACCGCCCCCGCAATGGCCGAAATCCGCGACAAGGGCGTCAATTTCAAGAATTCGCACTCGCTGTTCCCGACCTTCACCATGGCCAACGGCTCGGCGATGTCGACCGGCCATTATCTCGGCGACACCGGCGTGTTCTCCAACACGATCTGGACCAACTACACCTCGGTGCCCGCCGGCGACACCGTCGTCCCCTTCATCGAGAATGACGCCGTGCTCGGCGACATCGACGAGCATTTCAAGGGCGATTATCTCAACGAGGACACGATCCTGAAATTGGCTCGGGACAAAGGCTACAGCACGGCCGCGCTCGGCAAGCACGGCCCGACCTATCAGTTCGACCACACCGACAAGCCCGAAAAGACCGGCCTGCATTCGGTCGTGTTCGACGATGCCACCGGCGGCAAAAATGGCGTGGCGCTGTCAGACGAGGTCAAGGCCGCTCTCACCAAGGCCGGCCTGCCCCTCGCAACGCCGCCGCGCGGCGACAACTCCAAGGCGGGCGATGCCAAGACGCCCGGCACCACGGTGGCCAACGTCGCGCAGCAGGCCTATTTCGCCGACGTCGCGGCCAAGGTCGTGCTGCCGATGTTCAAGGCCCGCAACAAGCCGTTCGTGCTGGTGTTCTGGTCGCGCGACCCCGACGGCAGTCAGCACAACACCGGCGACAGCCTCAACCAGATCATGCCCGGCATCAACGGGCCGACCTCGATGGCCGGCATCAAGAATGCCGACAACAACCTCGCCCAGCTCCGCAAGGCGCTGGACGAGCTCGGCCTTGCAGCAAACACCAACATCATGGTCCAGGCTGACCATGGCTTCTCGACCATCTCCAAGGAAAGCAAGACCAGCCCCTCGGCCAAGCTCAGCTATGACGACACGCCGAAGGACTTTTTGCCGATGGGCTTTCTGGCGCTCGACCTCGCCAAGGCGCTCGAACTGCCGCTGTTCGATCCCAACGACAAGAACGCCAAAGTCGAGGGCAACAAGCATCCCAAGGCCGGCAACGGCGTGCTCGGCAAGGATCCGGAAAAGCCCGATCTCGTCGTCGCCACCAATGGCGGCTCCGACCTGATCTATTTGCCGAACAAGGACAAGAAGCTGGCGGCCAGGACCATCAAGACGCTGCTTGAGCAGGATTACGTCTCCGGCCTGTTTGTCGACGACTCGCTCGGCCGCTTCCCCGGCACCCTGCCGCTGTCGAGCATCAACCTGCGCGGCAAGGCGGCGACGCCGACGCCGGCGATCGTCGTCAACTTCCGCTCCTATGCCAGCGATTGCGGCGAGGCGCCGACCAACTGCTCGGTGCAGGTCGCCGACACCGTGCTGCGCCAGGGCCAGGGCATGCATGGCAGCTTCAGCCGCGGCGACACCATGAACTTCATGGCCGCCATTGGCCCGGACTTCAAAGCCGGCTATGTCAGCGAGATCCCGGTGAGCAATGCCGACGTCGGCATGACGGCCGCCCAGCTCCTCGGCCTGCGCAGTTCGCAGAACGGCGGCCTCGTCGGCCGCGTGATGTCGGAGGCCCTGCCCAACGGCATCATGCCGAAGGCGTACAAAGGGGGCGAGAAGTCGAAGAAGTCCGAGAACGGCCTGCAGACCGTGCTGAACTTCCAGCGCGTCGGCAGCCAGCGCTATTTCGACACTGCCGGCTTCCCGGGCCGCACGCTCGGGCTGGAGCCGGATACCGGCAAACAAAAAACGGCGGGGAAATAACCCCGCCGCTCAAATGCGTCCTCGTGAGAGGCGCAGAATTTACATGCCGATGTCGAACACGTTCGGCAATTGGCCCGCCAGAGGCAGCGCGGTGGCGCCCAGGAAGGTCGCCACCATCGCCATCAGGCGACGGTTGTTGTGGCGCTTGCCGCGCATCTGGCCGGCGATCCACTCCAGCATTTCGCTGTTGACCTTGGAGGCATAGGACGGCGCCCAGCCCTCGATATCGGACTCGGCCGACAGCGCGACGCTGCGCGGCGGTACCTTCAGGCCGGAGGCGCTGGCGGCATAATGGGCCACCGCCTTGGCCAGCAGGTCGTCGAACCGGCCGCCATCGGTACGCTCGGTCGCAGCTTCGTTGATCTCGAACAGCACTTCGGCCTCAGTGCGGCTGATCGGCTGGTCGTTGACGGCCGTGGCGGTCAGGATGCGGGCGCACCAGGCGGTGTCATCGGCATCGAGCGAGCGGGAGAAATGCACCCTTCCCTTGGTGGTCGGACCTTCGCCCGTGATCACGCCGTCGCGCACGATGGTCAGTGCATGGGCCGAGGTATCGCGGCAGGACGGTTCGAGGGACGGCGACTCAATAGACTTATGCGCAGCGGCAGACATAGTTCACTTCCAGATTTCTTCTGATCGGCCAGCATTTTCATGCCGGCGTAAAGGGGTGGTTAATGATTCGGTACGGGGGTCGCGACTTTTTGAGATGGTTGCCAATTGGTCGCTGTCAGGACCATTTCGGTTCTGGGAAGCGACGGGCGAGCGTGATGGAAGTCATAAAAGGCTTTCTCGGGGCAATCGCGCCCGTATAGCCCCGGTGGAGATGTTTCGCCGCAGGCGCGGCTGTAACAAAAAGGTGCTAGGAAATCAGGCCTTCAAAGAAGGAATTCACATTTTACTTGAAGCAGTTCAGTTAGCGTTCACTTGGGATCGTGGAGCCCCTATAATGGTCACCACGGTCCAAGATGAATTCGCAAGTAAATTCAATAACATGAGGTAGAACCATGACACTTCCGATCGGCGCCACCGCCCCCGACTTCGAAGCCGAGACCACCGAAGGGAAGATCAAGTTCCACGACTGGATCGGCAATAGCTGGGCGCTGCTGTTCTCGCACCCCAAGGACTTCACGCCGGTTTGCACGACCGAGCTCGGCGCGCTCGCCAAGCTGAAGCCGGAATTCGACAAGCGCGGCGTCAAGCTGATGGGCCTCTCGGTTGATCCGGTCGACCGCCACGCCAAATGGTCGGAGGACATCAAGGAGACGCAAGGCGCGGCCCCGAACTATCCGATGATCGGCGACACCGATTACAACGTCTCCAAGCTGTACGGCATGCTCCCGGCCGCGATCTCGGGCGATCCCCTCACCCGCACCGCCGCAGACAACCAGACCGTCCGCAACGTCTTCATCATCGGGCCGGACAAGAAGATCAAGCTGGTGCTGGTCTATCCGATGACGACGGGCCGGAACTTCCAGGAGATCCTCCGCGTCATCGACTCGCTCCAGCTCACCGCCAAGCACCGCGTCGCGACCCCGGCCGACTGGTCGCAGGGTGACGACGTCATCATCGCGGGCTCGGTCTCCAATGACGAGGCCAAGACGATCTACCCGCAGGGCTGGAAGGAGCCGAAGCCCTACATCCGGATCGTGCCGCAGCCGAAATAACGGAACTGTCATTCCGGGCGATGCGTCAGCGCCGCCCGGGATGACGATGTTAGCTCTTACGCCGCGCGTACGCGTTCGAGGAAGCCCTCGACCTCGGCCTTCAGATGCAGGCTCTCGCCCGACAACGCCTGGGCGGAGGCAAACATCCGGCTGGACGTCTCACCCGTCTCGTTCGCACCCTCGGCGGCCTGACGGACGTTGACGGCGACATCGGCCGTGCCCGATACCGCCGCGCGAACGCTGGCGACGATGTTTTGGGTCGCGCTCTTCTGCTGCTCGACCGCAGCCGAGATCGACCCCGCGATGCCGCTGATGCGCTCGATGGTCTGGCTGATCGCCTTGATGGCGACAACCGATTCCTCCGTCGCAAGCTGCATGCTGGCGATCTGGTTCGAGATCTCGTCGGTCGCCTTGGCGGTCTGGCCGGCCAGCGTCTTGACCTCCTGGGCCACCACCGCAAAACCGCGGCCGGCATCGCCCGCGCGCGCGGCCTCGATGGTCGCGTTCAGCGCCAGGAGATTGGTCTGCTCGGCGATCGAGGTGATCAGCTTGACGACATCGCCGATGCGCGCGCCCGCCTCGGAGAGCTGCGCGATGCGCTGATCGGTCGCCTCGGCCTGCCGCACCGCCTCAGCGGAAATGACATTCGATTCCTGCACCCGCCGGGTGATTTCGGAGATCGATTGAGACAGCTCGTCCGAGGCCGACGCCGCCGAACGCACGTGCTCGGAGGCGTTTTCGGAAGCTCCGGCCGACCGCGCGGACAGATCGGCGGTGGAGCGCGCGGTGTCGGTGAGCTGCCGCGCCGCGCGCTCGAATTCGCCTGACGATGTCAGCACCTTGTCGAGAATGCCGCCGACACCGCCACGGAACTCCTCGACGAAATTGCGCAGGTCGGATTTGCGCTGATCGGCGGCTGCAGCCGAAGCCGCCGCCTGCTCGCTGCGCATCCGCGCCCGCTCCTGCGAATTGCTCCTGAACACCGCGACCGTGCGGGCGATCTCGCCGATCTCGTCGGCGCGATCCTCGCAATCGATCTCGACGTCGCTTTTCCCTTCGGCGAGCGCGGTCAGCGAGCGCGTCACCGAGGTGAGCGGCTTGGTGACACGGCGGACGACCAGCAAGGTCAGGACCAGCACCAGCAGCGCGGCGAGCCCGGCGGCGGCCGCCATGCTTTCGATGGTGTGGGCTAGCATGCTCTCGAATTGGGCCATCGGGATGCCGACATAGAGGATGCCGGCGACCTTGCCGCTGGCGTCGGCGATCGGGAAATAGGCGGTCATGAAGGTCTTGCCGAACAAGGTGGCCGGGCCCTTGTAGGCCTCGCCACGACGCAGCAGCGCCTGCGCCGGGTGATCGGCGGCAAGCTGGGTCCCGACGGCGCGGTCGCCATTTTCCTTCTTCACGTTGGTCGAGCGCCGCACGAACTGCCCGCTCGCCTCGTCGAACACGAACAGTGTCGCGTTGCCGCCGACATAGGACACCGCGCGATCGACGATGGCGTGATCCCTGAAGTCCGGCATCTTGGGAATCTCGGCGCGCACGACCGCGCCATCCTTCATCGTGATCTTGGCGTCGGGAACGATTTCGGCAAAGGCCAGCGCCAGCGTGCGCAAACTCACCTCGATATCGCGCAGCGCACGATCATTGAAAGCGGAGCTGAGCGACCAATAGCCGGCGCCGACCACGAGCGCCGTATTCATGGCGATCAGCAGCACCGCGCACAGGAGCGCCTTGGTGCCAAGTTTGAATTGCGGCAGAAACTTCGCCGTTGCTCGTCCGTACATGAATGGAATGACTCCTGTAATTCCTGCATATTCGTGCAATCGGCTTACGGCCGCATTAACGCGGTTCCCATCGCGACATGCTTTCCAAATCGTTAACGAGGATACCCCTGACCACGCCCAGAACTACGCTAAGGACTACGCCAAGCGCTCTGCCCATCATCCTCTGGTTTCGCGATGACCTCCGCCTGTCCGATCACCCCGCCCTCCACGCTGCCGCCAAGGCCGCTGCGACGACCGGCGCGCCGGTGATCTGCCTCTATGTGCTCGATGACGCGGCCGGGCGAGCGCCGGGCGCCGCGGCGCGCTGGTGGCTGGAGCAGTCGCTGCAACCGCCCGGACCGGGAGGGGACCTCACATCTGTTACCGCATTTGAGGTTCGGCGAGCTCAGCCCGCGCCAGGTCTGGCACGCCG
The DNA here is from genome assembly GCF_000244935.1 of Bradyrhizobium sp. WSM1253. Classification (NCBI taxonomy): domain Bacteria; kingdom Pseudomonadati; phylum Pseudomonadota; class Alphaproteobacteria; order Hyphomicrobiales; family Nitrobacteraceae; genus Bradyrhizobium; species Bradyrhizobium sp. WSM1253. The sequence goes on along the minus strand of NZ_JH600073.1, from coordinate 7,864,308 downwards.
CGCGGTTTGCCGCGGCGGAAAACTCCGCGATCGGTCCCGGCGTCGACAAGTTCCTGAGCGAGCTTGGCTGGCGTGAGTTCTGCCGGCACCTGCTGCACGACCATCCCAACCTTGCCACCGAAAACCTGCAAGCAAACTTCGATGGCTTCCCATGGAAGCCCGACGCCAAGGCGCTCGCAGCCTGGCAGCGTGGCCGCACCGGCTATCCCATCGTCGACGCCGGCCTGCGCGAACTCTGGCACACTGGCGTGATGCACAACCGGGTGCGAGGTGGTCGCCTCGTTCCTGGTCAAGCACCTCCTGATCGACGTCCCGGCCAAGCTGATCCATCAGCCCTGGGCGGCCACGCCGATCGAGCTTGCGAGCGCCGGCGTCACGCTCGGCAAGAGCTATCCGCAGCCGATCGTCGATCATGCCAAGGGACGTGAGCGCGCGCTCGCCGCCTACGCAAAGATCCGCAAAGGTTGAGCGTTGCTTTGACACAATTATGAAACGCGCTATCGTCATCGCTCCATGCAAACCGTGGGGGACGATATGGACGACGACAAGCCAATGACTGAACAGGCGATGGATACGATCACCACCGCCGTGGAAGCGACCAAGGACGCCGCTGTCACTGCGGTGAAGAAGGTCAGGAAAGCCGCCAAGAAGGCTGCAAAGAAAGTAGCGCCGAAGAAGGCTTCCAAGAAGAAAGCCAAGAAGGCTGCGAAGAAAACTTCGAAAAAGGCCGCCAAGAAGACTTCGAAGAAAGCTGCAAAGAAGTCGTCGAAGAAGGCGGCCAAGAAAGCAAAGAAAACGGCAAAGAAGGCCACCAAGAAAGCTGCCAAGTCGAAAAAGAAGGCCAAGAAGGCCAAGCGCTGATCGCAAAGGCCGAGGTCTCCGGGTGTGGACGCGCCCGGAGACGGCTCCAGGATACCCTACCCTCGCCGCTTGGCTGCACGCCGGCCCGGGTGATGGACGCCTTGCGGATCTCGGAATTCGCTGCGATGACCTCGCCGGTCCTCGGCGTTGAAGCGCCGCCGCTTCTCGGGCGAGCCGAACGCCTTGATCACCTTCCTGCCGTTGACCTTCTTGATGACGTAGCCGCCCTTGGTCATCGCGAACGGCTCTTTCAGCGTTCCCTTGTGGTCGAACTTGGTGCCCGGGCGGTGCTTGAACGGTTCGAACCAGGACGGATAGACGAAGTTCGACATCTCAAAGCCGGCCACGAAGAAGGTGTCCTCTTCCACGGCGTCACAGACCTCATAGGCGTATTGGGTGTTCGGGTTTTTGTCGGCCCAGAGATTGGCCATGGGATCGAGCACCATCTCGAACAGCTCGTGCGAGGCTGCCACGCTGACCGGCTCGTCGCCCAGCGCCTTGACGAAGATCTTTGAGATCGGCTGGCGGCGATGCGTCAGCTCATGGCGGCCGAGCATGTTCTTGTGGGACGCCTTGTCAAAATAGACCAGCTGCCAGTCGCCCGGCTTCGGCTTTTCGGTGACATAGAGGTCGACCGGATAGCCCCACACCGGCAGGAAGTGCTTGTCGTAGCATTTCTGGAGCGCCGCTGTGAGCCTGGCCATCTTGCGGCCGCTGATCATCGGCTCCGCGTAGTTGAGGCAGGCAATCCGGACCGGCTTCAGCGACCTGCCAAGCAATGCGCGTCTCGCTTTCTTCATGGAAAATCACCTGTGAAAGGGGCACTGAAATGCGCCGACCTTAGCACGAACTTGCCGCGCACGTCAGGGATGTATTCCGGCGATCCGGCCCACCGGCCCTAGAAGCGTCGGTTGACCACGAACACCGCGGCCGCGCACATCATCATGCCCGCGATCGCCAGCGCATCGAGCTTTTCTCCGAACAGCAGATAAGCCATCAGCGCCGTCACGGCTGGCACCAGATAGAACAGGCTTGCAACAGACGTGGCGGCGGCGTGGCGGATCAGCCAGTACAGCAGCCCGATCGACCCGATCGAGAGCGCCACGGCGAGCCAGGCCAGCGCGAGCATGAACTCGCGCGTCCAGTGCACCACGCGGTCCTCGAACAGGAAGGCGCCGATCGCGAAGAAGATCGTGACGGACACGTACTGCACGAGATTGCCGGCCCGCCAGTCGATGTGGCTGCAGTAGCGGCGCTGATAGAGCGTGCCGAGGGTGATGCTGATCAGCGAGACCACGGAGGCGAGCCAGCCGAGCCCGGCTTCGCCGGTCATGGGACGGCCGTGCAGGATCAGCACCACGCCGCCGAGGCCAAGCACGAGCCCCGCCCATTGCACCGGCGTCACCTTCTCCCCGAGCCAGCGGTTGGCGATGGTCGAGGTCAGGATCGGCTGAAGGCCCGGAATGAGCGCGGAGAGCCCGGCCGGAATCGAGTGCGCGATCGCGATTGCGGTGCCGCCGAGATAGAAGCCATGGACGAGAATGCCCGCGACCGCGCTGTGCGCGATGCCGATACGGTCCGGCCATTTCGGTCGCGCAACGGTGGCGATGATCGCCATCAGACCGACCACGAACGCCATGCGGATCGCGAGGTAGGTCAAGGGATCGGCATTGTTGACGACGTATTTGGTGCCGATGAAGCCCGTGCTCCAAAGCAGGACGAACAGGATCGGCGCGGCACGGGCGGTCAGGGCTTCTTGATTTTGGTTCATTGCCGCCCTCATTGCCCCACCGGGGGCCAATGCGGCAATGCGAATTTCGGCCAATTCCGTTCAGACGATGCTGCGCTGCGACGGAAGCGGCTGCTCAGCCGCTCACCATTCGTCCGGACAGGGATCGATGATCTTCCAGAGCTCGACGCCGTTCTTGATCTTTTTCATATCGGTGGTGAGCCCGCCATTGCGGCGGATCCAGTCCTTCACCGTGTCGGGGTAATAGGCCATCAGGTCGGACGTCCCCTCCGCGCTGGTGACCTTGATGCCGAAGGTGAAGGCTTTGTCGTAGTAGGCCTGGTGGAAGCCGAGGCTGGCGCGCGGCGTCACGCAGATCTTGTTCATCGGCACGATGCCGAGCACCAGGGTGCAGGCCGAGTTGCAGATGCCGTCGATGATGACGCGCTCGCCCTTCTCGCGGACGCGCTTGTACTTGGCCTTGTACTCCTCGACATAGCCGCCGTGGTCGCGGGTGATGTGCAGTTCGGCGCGCGCCGGCGTGGCGGCGACGACCGAGAGCAACAGCAGGCTCAGAAGCGTGATGCGCATGGCGAGGTGACGGCGAAAGCCTTCAGGAATGGACCGGCCTATGGACCCCAAAAAGCCGGCAACAGGAGTCTTGAGCTAATTCTCTTTGGTCACACTTGTGTGGGGAATTCGTTAAGCATCTCGAAAAGGCCAAAAATGGGCAGGTCTGGACCATAGAACCGGCAATTCTGTCACACCCACCCGGGAATCTGCGGGATTGGCCCCGGTTTTCGGGCGGCAGACGGGTGCTCCGGCCGCCCGAACTGGTTATAAACGGCTGACCTATTCGTGCGGGTTCCGGAGATTCGAGATGAGCAAGTTGAAGCTTGTAGCCGCGATTGCAGCCCTGTCGGCCGCAATCCTTGCCCCCGGCCTCGCAGAGGCGCGGGGACATCACCGGTACCACCGCCACTACGCGAACCCATTGCCCTACCCGATCAGCTATCTGCACAATTACGGGCCCGGCATCACGCCAGGGACGTTCGCCTTGTACGACGGCCCGTCGACCAACCATTGCTACCAGAGCGCAGCCGCCTATGTCGGCCAGGACCGCCGCCGGCACCCCTGCTTCTGAGGAGCGCAGGCGCGTCCTCTGCGGGGGCCGCTATTTGGTCGTCCGTGAACAAGGCTCTAAGCGATTGAGCAGGAGTCAGTTTTCCGGTTGCGGCGGCATTTGAGATTGCAGGGATTGGGGGCTTGAGGCCCCCAAATCTTGCAATTGTCGTTTGTGGATTCCCTTTCGCTGCGGGCCATGATTCTGTGGTGCATCGGAGGGGCCGATGCGACCGAAGAAGCACAGGACGACGGGATCGAACGATCTGTTCCGGGCGCGGCTGGACCAGATCATCAACATGAAGCACGAGCTGGTTCAGCTCGCCGGCAAGATCGATTGGGACTGGATCGACGGCGAGGTCGCGCCGCTCTACAGCGAGAATGGCCGGCCCGGGATCGAGACCCGGTTCATGATCGGGCTGCTGTTGCTCAAGCACACTTACGGGCTGTCCGATGAGGGCGTTTGCGAGCGCTGGGTTCACGACCCGTATTTCCAGTTCTTCACCGGGCAAGAGTTCTTTCAGCATGCCTTCCCGCACGAGCGCTCGGACCTGAGCCATTGGCGCAAGCGGCTCGGCGACAAGTTGGAGCTGCTGCTGGCGGAGAGCCTGCGGGTGGCGCACGAGGCCGGCGCGTTACGCGGCCAGGACCTCAAGCGCGTCACCGTCGACACCACGGTGCAGCCGAAGGCCATCACCTTTCCGACCGATGCCAAGCTGCTCCATGCGGCTATCAAGGGGCTCAACCGCCTGGCGAGAAGGCACGCCGTCAGGCTGCGGCAATCCTATTCTCGTGTGGCCAAGACCGCCGCGATGATGGCGGGCCGCTACGCCCATGCCAAACAGTTCAGCCGGCATCAGCGGCAGTTGCGCATTCTGCGCAGCCGGCTCGGCCGCATCATCCGCGACATCCGCCGCAAGATCGAGGGCCAGCCGGCATTGGAGGAGGCATTCGCCCTCCCGCTTGGCCGGGCCGTGCAAATCCGCTCGCAGCAGCAGCGCCAACGCGGCTGGAAGCTTTATTCCTTCCATGCCCCGGAGGTGGAATGCATCGGCAAAGGCAAGGCCGCCGCGCCTTACGAGTTCGGCGTGAAGGCCTCCATCGTCACCAACAACCGCCGGGCGCCCGGTGGCCTGTTCGTACTGCACGCCAGGTCGCTGCCCGATAATCCCTACGACGGTCATACCCTGCGGGACGTCATCGACCGCACCGAGGCGCTCACTGGCTGTCCGATCGAGCGGGCCTATGTCGACAAGGGATATCGCGGCCACGACACGCAAAATCCCCGTCGCGTCTTCATTTCGGGCCAGAAGCGCGGCGTGTTCGGCGCCATCAAGCGCGAGCTCCGGCGCCGCTCCGCCATCGAGCCCATCATCGGACATCTGAAGGCCGAAGGTCACCTTGGCCGCTGCTATCTCAAAGGCCGCGCCGGCGACGCCGCCAACGTCGTGCTCTCAGCAGTCGGCCACAACTTCCGCCGTATCCTCGCCTGGCTCAGAGAACTCTTGTGCCTCTTCCTGATCCAGCTATCGCATACGCTTGCCTGTCCGCTCCCGCTCAATTCGGCTTCTTAACGGACGACTATTTGGCGGCGCCCGACAGCAGCAATTGCTTCTCGATCTCGTAGACCGGCAGTTTGACGAGGTCCTTGCCGACCTCGCCCTGGAGAGCCTTGCGCACCACGTCCGAATAATCGGCGCGGATCATCCCAAGCGCACGCGGCGAGGCCACCAGGGTCAAGGCCGAGGTCTCGCCTGAGCTAACGGCGGCATCGAGCCGTCCGGCCAGGCCGCGCAGGAAGGCGCGCTCGGCCTCGTCGTGCCAATCAGTCTGCTCTACCGAGCTGCGCGCGCTGCCGGCCGCGCCATGGAGCCTGCCCGGCGCGTCGGTCCCTTGCGCACCGGTCGAGGGATTGGGCTGTTCGTGCACCTCCCTGGTGTGGAGGTTCGGAAACATCTCGTCGCCGAGGTTTTCCAGAATGAGCGCCTTGCGCCCGTCGCACACGACCAGCCAGTCACCCTTGTCGATTCTCATTTTGTCCATTGCACAGCTCCAAAGCGACCTCGCGAGCCGGCTCTTCGAAATGCTCGAAAGGCTGGCCACGACGCCAAGCTTAGGGGCGAAGCTGCACAGTT
>NZ_JH600073.1:7748081-7858361 GCF_000244935.1 Bradyrhizobium sp. WSM1253 | reverse complement strand
CGGCAGACGGGTGCTCCGGCCGCCCGAACTGGTTATAAACGGCTGACCTATTCGTGCGGGTTCCGGAGATTCGAGATGAGCAAGTTGAAGCTTGTAGCCGCGATTGCAGCCCTGTCGGCCGCAATCCTTGCCCCCGGCCTCGCAGAGGCGCGGGGACATCACCGGTACCACCGCCACTACGCGAACCCATTGCCCTACCCGATCAGCTATCTGCACAATTACGGGCCCGGCATCACGCCAGGGACGTTCGCCTTGTACGACGGCCCGTCGACCAACCATTGCTACCAGAGCGCAGCCGCCTATGTCGGCCAGGACCGCCGCCGGCACCCCTGCTTCTGAGGAGCGCAGGCGCGTCCTCTGCGGGGGCCGCTATTTGGTCGTCCGTGAACAAGGCTCTAAGCGATTGAGCAGGAGTCAGTTTTCCGGTTGCGGCGGCATTTGACATTGCAGGGATTGGGGGCTTGAGGCCCCCAAACCTTGCAATTTTCGTTTGTGGATTCCCTTTCGCTGCGGACCATGATTCTGTGGTGCATCGGAGGGGTCGATGCGACCGAAGAAGCACAGGACGACGGGATCGAACGATCTGTTCCGGGCGCGGCTGGACCAGATCACCAACATGAAGCACGAGCTGGCCGGCCGCTCTAGAGCGAGAATGGCCGGCCCGGGATCGAGACCCGGTTCATGATCGGGCTGCTGTTGCTCAAGCACACTTACGGGGCTGTCCGACGAGGGCGCTTGCGAGCGCTGGGTTCACGACCCGTATTTCCAGTTCTTCACCGGGCAAGAGTTCTTTCAGCATGCCTTCCCGCACGAGCGCTCGGACCTGAGCCATTGGCGCAAGCGGCTCGGCGCTGCTGCTGGCGGAGGGCCTGCGGGTGGCGCACGAGGCCGGCGCGTTACGCGGCCAGGACCTCAAGCGCGTCACCGTCGACACCACGGTGCAGCCGAAGGCCATCACCTTTCCGACCGATGCCAAGCTGCTCCATGCGGCTATCAAGGGGCTCAACCGCCTGGCGAGAAGGCACGCCGTCAGGCTGCGGCAATCCTATTCTCGTGTGGCCAAGACCGCCGCGATGATGGCGGGCCGCTACGCCCATGCCAAACAGTTCAGCCGGCATCAGCGGCAGTTGCGCATTCTGCGCAGCCGGCTCGGCCGCATCATCCGCGACATCCGCCGCAAGATCGAGGGCCAGCCGGCATTGGAGGAGGCATTCGCCCTCCCGCTTGGCCGGGCCGTGCAAATCCGCTCGCAGCAGCAGCGCCAACGCGGCTGGAAGCTTTATTCCTTCCATGCCCCGGAGGTGGAATGCATCGGCAAAGGCAAGGCCGCCGCGCCTTACGAGTTCGGCGTGAAGGCCTCCATCGTCACCAACAACCGCCGGGCGCCCGGTGGCCTGTTCGTACTGCACGCCAGGTCGCTGCCCGATAATCCCTACGACGGTCATACCCTGCGGGACGTCATCGACCGCACCGAGGCGCTCACTGGCTGTCCGATCGAGCGGGCCTATGTCGACAAGGGATATCGCGGCCACGACACGCAAAATCCCCGTCGCGTCTTCATTTCGGGCCAGAAGCGCGGCGTGTTCGGCGCCATCAAGCGCGAGCTCCGGCGCCGCTCCGCCATCGAGCCCATCATCGGACATCTGAAGGCCGAAGGTCACCTTGGCCGCTGCTATCTCAAAGGCCGCGCCGGCGACGCCGCCAACGTCGTGCTCTCAGCAGTCGGCCACAACTTCCGCCGTATCCTCGCCTGGCTCAGAGAACTCTTGTGCCTCTTCCTGATCCAGCTATCGCATACGCTTGCCTGTCCGCTCCCGCTCAATTCGGCTTCTTAACGGACGACTATTTGGCGGCGCCCGACAGCAGCAATTGCTTCTCGATCTCGTAGACCGGCAGTTTGACGAGGTCCTTGCCGACCTCGCCCTGGAGAGCCTTGCGCACCACGTCCGAATAATCGGCGCGGATCATCCCAAGCGCACGCGGCGAGGCCACCAGGGTCAAGGCCGAGGTCTCGCCTGAGCTAACGGCGGCATCGAGCCGTCCGGCCAGGCCGCGCAGGAAGGCGCGCTCGGCCTCGTCGTGCCAATCAGTCTGCTCTACCGAGCTGCGCGCGCTGCCGGCCGCGCCATGGAGCCTGCCCGGCGCGTCGGTCCCTTGCGCACCGGTCGAGGGATTGGGCTGTTCGTGCACCTCCCTGGTGTGGAGGTTCGGAAACATCTCGTCGCCGAGGTTTTCCAGAATGAGCGCCTTGCGCCCGTCGCACACGACCAGCCAGTCACCCTTGTCGATTCTCATTTTGTCCATTGCACAGCTCCAAAGCGACCTCGCGAGCCGGCTCTTCGAAATGCTCGAAAGGCTGGCCACGACGCCAAGCTTAGGGGCGAAGCTGCACAGTTGGATTGCGCGGGATCAAGGATGGCGGCGATTTCCCGCGGAGCGCAACGCAAGCGCAGCATTGGTCAAGAGCACGAACCTGGGATAGTCTGGCGGAGCTGTCAGGCCTGCGGCGGGCTGGCTGAAGACCTGTTCATCAGCATTACATTTCGCTCCCGCCACAATTTGATCAGAACAAACTTCGATATCCCTGTATTGCGTAAGCGGAGAAAGACATCATGAAGCTTAGAATTGGCCTCGTCGCCGCGTCCCTGTTGGGTGCCTTGGCCGCATCGCCGGCGGCGTCTGCCATGCCCATCGCGCCAGCTCCTGCGACGCCGCGGGTCTCGGACGTCGAGCAGGTCCGCATGGTCTGTGACGCCTGGGGACGTTGTTTCTGGCGCCCGAACTACTATGGATACTACGGTGCCCCGGCCCCCTATTACGGTCCCCGATATGCGCCGCGCTATTATGGTGGCCCGCGCTACTACGGACCACGTTATCGCCGCTGGTGATTCTAAAGGGGCCCTCCGGGGCCCCTTCGCTTTTGCGAGATCAAGGATGTTGGTCTGGAGTCATTCCAAAACTGATCTAGATCAAAGACGAAATCCGCCACGCCGTCATTCTCCGACGATGGTCGATTTGATCGTTTTTCGATGTCCCCAGACGGGCATGAATGTGCAGACACATCTTGAGAAGCAACAGAGACAGGAGGCACAGAGCTTCGCCTCCTTTGCCTGTCCCGCCTGCACGCGGCTGCATTTCATCGACCTCGCCTCCGGCCAGCCGATGACGCGAGACCGTTGACGACGACATCGATCCGCCGGGCTGCATGCCATGATGTCCGCAATACTACGGCCCGGAATCCGGTTTACTGAAACGCGATGTTTCGCCATTGATGGCGATGTTCTGACGTTCATTTGATTGTCATATGCGGCAGCCGGCCACACGCATGTTGTTCGACGCCCTCGCCCCATCATCCGCGCTTCGATTGATCGGCTTTGCCGACGTCGATGCGTTTCGGCCGATCGAGTCGATGGAGGATGCGAGAAGCATTCCGCTCGACGTCCGGAATTTCGCGGCGGCTCGCGCTGTCGTCTCCCTGCCCGGCTGCCGCATCGTCATGATGCGCTCGTTCGCACGCATCCTCGACGCCACCTATCGGATGCCCGGCGGGATGGTGATCCTGCCCATGACGGACGACCTTCAGGTCAATTCCAAGGGCATGGATCTGGACGCGCGTTTCTTCATCGCGCTCCGCGGCAGCGATGAATGCCATTTCGTCGAGCGTCGGACCAATCATCATGCGATGATCATCTTCTCACCCGGCCTGAGTGACCGGGGCTGGTTCGATCAGGCGGACGATTTGCGGGCCCACGGCGCGAACCGCCCCGCTTTGCTCCACGCACGGCAACTCCTTCTCGACATTCTGCGAACCGCGTCGGTGCAGCCGGCCTTGTTCGAAACGACTGAGGTCGCCGCCCATCTCCAGGAAGGCTTGCTGCTCGCGCTCGACGATCTGTTTCGCATCGATCCACTCTCAGACCGGAGTGCCTCCGTCCAGGGCGAGCGGTCGATCAAACTCGTGCAGCGGATCGACGATTACGTCGCTGCACATCAGACTGCTCCGATCTATACCGCCGATCTCGCCGGCGAGTTTGGCGTCTCGATCCGGACGCTCGGCGGCGCCGTCAGCAAGGTGTGTGGCATGAGCCTGCACCAGTACATTCGCCTCAAAAAATTGTGGGCGACGCGGTCTCGCCTTCTCAAGGGCGGCGGCGCCACCGTCGCCACATGCGCGCGCGCCCAGGGCTTTCACCATTTGGGCGAGTTTTCCGCAGCTTACCGCGCAACCTTCCACGAAACCCCGTCCGACACGCTGGCACGAGGCCGGCAAGCAGGTCCGACGGCAGGCTGACGGGCCAGGCCGCTGCGACGGTCGTTGTTGTCAACGCCTCTTCGGAACATATCCGGAATTGGCGCGCTCGGAGAGATTCGAACTCCCGACCCTCGGAATCGAAATCCGATGCTCTATCCAGCTGAGCTACGAGCGCCCTGGCCCAGATCTTGGGCCGTAACCGAGACGCCCCAGATCGCTGCTGGCGAGCCAGCAGGCCGGACGACGTTCGGATGGGTTCGAATTAGCAGAGAGGCCGGCCAATAAAAAGCCCTTCCCGCCGGATTCGAGAAGGGTCGGACCCGCTCTTACCAAGTGCTGTTGAAGAAGCCGAAATGCGGCTGCTGCGCCATCACCATCATCGGCCCACCTTGCTGCGGCATCGGACGCGTTCTGGCGACCTTGCGCTTGGGCTGCTGCGCCGGGGTCCGAGGGGGCTGGGCCTGAGGAAGCTGGGCCTGCGCCTGAACTTGCGGCTGAATTTGCGTCTTGGCTTCGGTCCTCTTGGCGGCAGCGGTATTGGCCTTCGCGGCCGGCGTGAATTGGGCGAACGTCTCGCGGACCCGTGCCTTGGCTGAAATCTCGGCCAAAGCCGGAGACATGCTCTCCACGGGCGGCTGGGGAGCCGCGACGGCGGCGATCTTCACCGCAGGGGCGGCAAGCGTCGGCTGACTGGTGTCGAGAACGACGCGCTCCGGCAGGTGGCGATCGGACCGGATCCGGATCAAAGGCTGTTCGTTGCTTGCGGTTGCGACAGCCTGCGTCACAGGCGAAGTCGGCAGAACGGAGTTCGCCGCGAACAGCAGTGCGAGCAAGGCTCCACCGACAAAGAAGAAATACCGAAAAATGGGCATTTGGCCACGCTCCGCCCGTCGCATCCCCGCGTGGGCTCTCCGCCTTAACGGGCGATCATTTAATTGGTTCCTGGCCCAGCCGTTCGGTTCAAATGGCGACGCCAAGTTTTTTGCCCAAGCCCCCAGGACAGTAACTTTTCCGCTACCGGAAAATGCCGGCCTTAGGTCCGGCGTGCTGCCACAAGCGAACACTTCGCCTGATCGGCATTCACGTTGACGAAGCCGACAGGAATGCGCGCAAAAGTCTTGCGGCTCTTCATGCCGACCGTATCAGCCAGAACGCGGCTGCGGTCGGTGAGATGACTGCCATCGCGCCGCGCAAAAGCGCAGACGATCTCGACATCCTTTACGGCATAGTCATTGTCGTTGCGGAGCGTGAGCGTCACCAGCGCCTTCGAGCCAAGGCCGCCGCGGCGCCAGGTCTGAGATGAAATCCTGATCCGACCGAGTTCTGCCATTGTCGGAATCTGAGCTTCGGAAGGCGACGACGGGGCGGCCGCATCGCCCAAAGGCGCCGTCTCGACCGCTGCCACGTCAGACCTCACCGGTTCGGCACTGTTGCCTCTGGAAACAGGGAGCAGCATCCAGACGCCGCAACCGACGATGATGGCCGCCAACAGCCATAGCAGGCCTCGCCCAACTGAAACGCTCGCGATCGTCACCGCCCGCGCCAGTCGTTCGCCGGGCCCGGCGAAACGCCCTAACCCGATGCGGTCAAACCCAGCGTTCATGGTTGCCTCACCGATCGCGGCGGAAGCACGTTCGACAACGGATTCCGCCACTGCTTACCTTAATCCGGAAGACGAACTAAGGTTCCCGCGCACTGGCGAGTCGGCAAGAGCGGTGGCGGTCACCGGCCGAGGCCGCTAACATGCGCTGCAACGTCAAGACCCGTCGGGAGAACATGAAATGCCAGTCGTCACTTGGGATCACGTCCATCTGCGCAGCCCCGATCCGGAGGCCACGGCGGCCTGGCTGCGGGACATCCTTGGTGGCGAGATCGTGCAAGCTCCCGGACGGATCGACGTGAATCTTGGAGGCGCAAGGATCTTCATTGCGCCACTCGAGGGCGACAACGCGGTCAACCCGCCGCCGCCCCACCCGCATCAGGGGCTCGACCATTTCGGTCTCACGGTGAAGGACATCGACGCCGTCGCCGCCGAGATCAAGGCCAAGGGCGTCACCTTCACGCGCGAACCGACCACGATCCGCCCCGGCGTGCGGATCTGCTTCATCCGCGGCCCCGAAGGCATCTCCATCGAGCTGCTCGAGCGCGACAAGAAATATACCTGACACGGCGCGCGCCGCATCGGCGCACCGGGCGACGTGGGGCCCCGCGCGCCTAAGTCATGCTGCCGGGCATGAAGCAGCGGATGGCCACGCCCATGTAGCCGTAGATCGGCCAGACCATGGTGCGTCCCACCCGGTTCGGCTCCGAGATCACAGCCTCCTCTGGCACATCGACCCAGACGAGCTCCTGCGGTCGGCCGTCGATCACGTAGCCATAGCGCGGGACGCGGACCCGATAGTGCCCGTCCTTGCTGTCCCAGTCGGTGTCCGAGAGTGCCGAGCCGTCTGCATCGGAGCAGCAAGGCCCCTTGCCGCTTCGCAGTCCGTCGAACCAGGCCTTCAATTCGGCATTGGTGTTGACGAACTGGCCGCGGTCGCGCGCGTGCCCGAAGGGGGCTGCGAGTGCGATCAGGGCCAGGGCGCAAGCGAGGCTCGCCACGGTTCGCCAGCGTACCGCGCCGCCAATCCGCCGTTGTCGTGTTTCGCAAATCGTGGGACGCACACTGTACAGACGCGGCTCCTCGCCGCCGGAATCGATCCAGTTGCTCACGTTTGTCTTGCTCCAGCACCCCGCGGCCAGTGCAACAATGGTTATGCATTTCGCGGGCCAACTTGATTCGCAACGACTGGCCTCGCTTCATGATCAGACCGTCATGGCGGTGTCATAGACAAGCCGGGACAACTACGGCTCACGGACAGGCTCGCAAGGCCGGCAGCCAAACTCCCGCGTTGCGTGGCCGCATGCCCTTTGGCATAAATGCCTACCGGTTACGCCATTGGGCGATGGCGGCCGGCCTCGGGACGTTATGAAGAACGGCCTCTATTCGATTCACGTGAACCTGCTCGATGGTCGGGTCGGCAAGGGCAGCGGCGTGATTCTTTTTCGCGACGGCAAGATTCTTGGCGGCGATGCCTACCTCTATTACACCGGCAGCTACACGGTGAAGGACAACACCTTCAAGGGTGAGGTGCTGGTCCAGCGTCACACCTCGCCGCGGGGCGACGACAATCCGCTGTTCGGCGGGCCTGCCGCGGTCGGCATCGGCGTCAGCGGCACCTTCACGGAGACGCGCGGGGACATGACGGGCACCGCGCTGGTCGGCAAGGCCAGCCAGATTTTCGGCGCAACGCTGCACAAGCTTGCGGAGGCCGACTAGAACTTCGGGTTTTAATTGAATCGACCGAAGCTCTGGATTGTTGTTTCGACGCGTTTTCTTCACGCGGACCGGCATCTACTTCGCTCGAAAACGTTCGAGCTATTCCGCGGCCTGCTCGAGCGGCGCCACGCGCGGCAGGATGATCTGGATACGTGTGCCGCTGCCCGGTTCGGAATCCAGATCGAGCCGTCCGCCGAGCCTGTTCGTGACAATGCTGTAGACGATGTGCAGCCCGAGACCGGTGCCGCCCTGGTCGCGCCGCGTCGTGAAGAACGGATCGAAGGCACGGCGGCGGACGTCGAGCGACATGCCGCAGCCATTGTCGGAGAAGATGATCTCGACATTGTCCTTGCCGGACTCGCGCACCTGGATGTCGATGGTCCCCGGCCGACCGTCCGGGAAGGCGTGCGCCACCGCGTTGAGAAACAGATTGGTCAGCACCTGGCCGTAGGGTCCGGGATAGCTGTTCATGGTCAGATCAGGCTGGCACTCGACGTTGAGCGTCAGATTGTGCTTACGCAGGCCCGGACGCAGACTCATCACCACCTGCTCGGTGAGGTCACCGAGATCGAAGCTGCGCTGGTCCGAATAGTTGCGGTCGGCGGCAACCTGCTTGAACGACTGGATCAGCTCGGCGGCGCGGTTGAGATTGGAGACGAGCTGCGAGGACGCGTCGCGGCTGGTATGGAGAAAGTCGTTGAGCGTGGAGCGGCGCAGCTCGCCACGCTCGACCTCGGCGGTGAACATCGCGGTCTTGCGCTCCAGCGCGGAGGCGACCGTGAGGCTGATGCCGACGGGATTGTTGACTTCGTGCGCGACGCCGGCGACGAGGCGCCCGAGCGCCGCCAGCTTCTCCGCCTCGATCAGCGAGGCCTGGGTCTCGCGCAGATTGCGCAGCGCGGTCTCGGCGGATTCCTTAGCCTTCCGCATCTCCTGCTCGCCGCGCTTGCGCTCGCCGATGTCGAGCGCCACGGTCACGATCCGCTCGATCTCGCCTTCGGCATCGAGCAGCGGCAGCTTGTTGACGAGCCATTGCCGCATGTGGCCGGAAGCATCGATGTACTCCTCTTCGTAGAAGCCGAGACCTTTTCGCAGCGTCAGCACGCGCTTGTCGCTCTCGTCGGACTTGGCAGCGCCATAGCGAGACATCAGGTCGGCCGTGGTGCGGCCGAGCGCATCGCCGGGCTCGATGCCGAAGATGCCGGCCATGTAGCGGTTCATCAGCACGTAGCGCAGGTCGCGGTCCTTGACGTTGATCACCGCGGGCACGGTGTCGATGACCTGCTGGAGCAGGCGCCGTCCTTCGGCGATGGCGTCTTCCGCGCGCTTCTGGTCGGTGATGTCGCGCAGCGTGCCCTCGTAGCGGACGATCTTGCCCGCCTCGTCGCGGACGCCGGTGGCACTGTCGGACAGCCACAGGATGTCGCCGCCGCGCTGGCGCACCTGGTACTCAAACTCGCGCACCATGCCGTCGCGTGCCATCAGCCGCTGATATTCGACGCGCGCCTCGGGATTGACGTAGATTGTGTGGGCGATGTCGTTGATGCTGTCGATCAGCTGCTGCGGGCTGTCGTAGCCCATCATCCGCGCCAGCGCCGGATTGGCATTGAGGAGGTCGCCGGCCGGCGTCGTGACATAGATGCCATCGACCGAGCCCTCGAACAGTTTCCGGTAGCTCTCTTCGGCGAGGCGCTGCTCGGTCAGTGCGCGCACCGCCGCCTCGCGCGCCGTGTCGGCCTCCTCCAGCGCGCGGCGGAACACTTCGGCCGCCCGCGCGATGTCGCCAATCTCATTGTCGAGATCGGCGGACGGGATCGAGGTGTTCTTCTCGCCGGCTGCGAGCGCGCGGATCGACCGCGCGATCTGGGCGAGCGGACGGACTGTCCGCCGCACCACGAAGCCGGCCGCGAGAATACCGATCAGCACACCGATGGTACCGAGCACGATGCTCTGCCAGCGCGCCTCCGTCAGCGTACGGGCAAAGTCGCGCGACAGCACGTGACCGCGCCGGGCGCTGACCTCGCGCAGCAATTCGGTGACGCGGCCGATCAGCCGGCCCTCGGTTCCCAGCACCTCGCGATCGATGTCGGCGATCTGCCGTTCACGGACAGCGACCGCGATGATCGCCTCGGCGTAGTCGTTGACCGCCGATCTGAGCTTGGGATCAGTGACGCCCATCGCTCGCATGCTCTGCGCCGCCTGCTCAGCCGCAGACGGGTTGCGCGCAAGCAACCCGAGCGCGATCCGGCTCTGCGCTTCCGACAAGCGGGACGCCAGCTCTCGGTCCGCAGTGCCAGAGACAGCCGCGTCGAACTGGTCACGGAGCGGCGGCAGGCCGGCAAGCAGCTGGGCGCGGCGGTCGATCAGCGTCGAGATCCGCTCCAGCCCGCTGCGATAGGTCGCAAGCCGCTCGCTGACGCCGTCGATCATGTCCTGCTGCTCGGGCACGAGCTCGATGCGGGTCTTCTTCAGGATGTCGCTGAGCGTCGAGGCCGCCTCGCCCACCTGCTTGAACTGGATGCCGGCGCCGGGATCGGTGACGAAGTCGCGCGCGGCGAGCCGCAGCTCGTTCATGCGGCGGTCGATGTCCTCGGCGAGGTCGCCGACGCTCTGCAGCCGCTGCAGCTCGGCAAAGGTCGTGTCGATGTGCCGGATCGCGATCACGCTCGCGGTCGAGGTGACGATGATCACCGCCAGCACCAGAAGGAAGCTGCCGAACGTGAGCTGGCCGATGGAGAGCGAGAATGTTCGCTTTTTCTCAGGGGTCGGCGTCAATTCGGCGGACATTGGTGATGTGAGGACCCGGCTATTGGAGCTCCAATATACGACGTATTGCGGTCCCGGGGGAACATGCGTCTCGCCGCCGAATATCCTTAATATTGCAGCCCTGCCGGACCCCCGCCGCCTCGGCTTTTATGACGTTTTGACGTCGGCCGGCCGCCGGGCCGGGATGGTCATGGCGGCGACGCCGAGAACAACGCAGGCAAGGCCGATCCAGGCGGTCCGGCTCAGGCTCTCGCCGAGGAAGGCGACGCTGATGGCAACCCCGATCGGCACGCGGAGATAAGCCTGCGCCGTGGTGCCGACCGAGCCCAGGATCTGGATCAGGCGGAAATAGATCACGAAGGCCGCGGCGGTCGAGAATGTCGCCAGCGCGAGCAGCGCCAGCACGGAACTCAGCGAGGGCGACAGTGTCCAGGGCTGCTCGACGATGAGCGAGGCCGGGACCAGCGCCGCCGCCCCCGCCAGCAGCGAGCCGGCCGCGGGCGCCATGGGATCGAGGCCCTTGAAGCTGCGGCCGAAGATCGCGGCGCAGGCGTAGCAGATGGTGGCGGCAACGATAGCGGCCTCCGCGACGAGGCCGCTTCCGACATCATGGACGGCGTCGACGCCGACGATCAGCAGGATGCCGGCCATACCGGCAACCACGCCAACCAGCTTTCGCGGTGTCGTCGCCTCGTGACGCGTCACTAGGGCCGTGAGCAGGAAGGTGAAGATCGGGCCGGCCGAGTTGAGGATGGTCGCGAGCGCGGCATCGACGTGCCGCTCGCCCCAGGCGATCAACGTCCAGGGGATCACGCTGTTGAGCACGGCCTGGAAGGCGAAGCGTTGCCAGGTCGCGGCATCCGTCGGCATCCTGATGCCTCGCGCCCACATGATCGCGAGCAGCAGGAGGCCCGCAATCGTGGTGCGCGCCGCGATCAGCGTGATCGGCGGAATGGTGGCGACGCCGAGCTTGATGAAGGTGTAGGAGCCGCCCCACAGCGTCGCCAGCGCGAGCAGCAACGCCAGCTCGACGGCAATGTTGTTGTCCTGTCGGTTGTCCATGTCGCGCGCTCGATCCCGTTGTCAGGGACGGAACCTAGCGCGTCTGCCCTCGCCGATACTTCGTTGTGTGTCGAAGTGTTCTAGCCGAGCGCCCCGACCTCGAACACCTCACCGTCATAGCCGGCCTCGCGGGGAATGCGGAGCTGACGGCCGGTTTCGGTCTTGGTCATGACAGGCATCACCGTCACGACGGACATGCCGCGGGCGTGCTCCAGCGCCGCGCTCACGCTTCCCTGCTTGGCGAGCCGGATCAGATTGCGCGTGGTCGGGAACGGCAGCTTGAAGCGGCCGCTCTCGCCTCCCTCCACCGCCTCGCGCGGCGAGACCCAGATCGAGTCGGTCGACTCCCGGCCATCATGCGCGCCGAGCTGGTCGGGCGGTGCCGCCGCAAGGAAGAACCAGGTATCGAAACGTTTTGGCATCCCCTCGGGCGTGATCCAGTGCGCGTAAGGCACCAGCGTATCGAGCGCGAGCTGGAGGCCGTTATCGGCCAGAATGCTCAGGAAGCTGATCTTGTGCTCGTTGAGCGCCACGCGATGCGCATCCGCGATTTCGCCGGCGCGCTTGGCGTCAACAGGCGTGCCCGAGTCCTTCGAGCGCGCCAGCAGGATGCCGCTTTCCTCAAAGGTCTCGCGGATCGCGGCGATCCGAAATCCGCGGTCCGCTTCACTCAGTCCCTCGCCGCCCGAATACAGATCGGAGCGGGCGACGATCTCCTGATCGCCGGCATCGACGCTGCCGCCGGGAAACACCAGCGCGCCCGAATTGAACTCGATCTGATGATGGCGGACCATCATGAAGACTTCAATTTCGTCGCGGCTCTTGCCGTCGACCTTCGCGCCGTCGCGCAGCAGGAGGATCGTCGACGCAGGGCGTGATGCTGATGCCTCGGCCATTCGATTAACCTGCCGCGCTGGATTGCGAGCCGAGATTTGCGCGCTTGTCGACGCGGGCGACTCGCGACAGCAGGTACTCGACCTCTGCCTTCGCCGTCGGCGTGATGGTGGCGCCGGGCTTGCGCTGGGCGCTGGAGGCGATGATGCCGCGTTTCTGCAGCACGTATTTGCGCACGGCAAGGCCCGCGCCGGGCTGCTGTTCATAGCGGATCAGCGGCAGATGCGCGTCGAACAGATCATGCGCGGCGTCGCGCTTGCCTTCCTTCGAAAGTCGCACGACGTCGATCAGAAGCTCGGGGAAGGCATAGCCGGTCATGGCGCCGTCGGCGCCGCGCTCCATCTCGAAGTCCAGAAAGAGCCCGCCATTGCCGCAGAGGATCGAGAGCGGCCGCAGCGAGCCGTCCTTCTGGAAATTGCGCAGCGTCGAGATCTTTTCCAGCCCCGGCCAGTCCTCGTGCTTGAGCATGACGCAGTTCGGATTGTCGGTGACGATCTTGCGGATCACGGCGGGGGTGAACACCACCGACAAGGTCAGCGGATAGTCCTGGAGCACCCAGGGCACGTCGGGGCCGATGGCATCGGCCGCCTGCTTGTAATAGCCGATGATCTGGTCGTCGGTCCGCAACGACGGCGGCGGCGCGATCATCACACCGGCTGCACCGGCCTCCATCGAGGCCTTCGCCAGCGAGCGCATGGTGGCAAAACCCGGCGCGGAGACGCCGACGATCACCTGCATCTTCTTGGCTCGCTTGACGAAGCGTACCGCCACCTGCTCGGCCTCGGCGGCATCGAGCTTCGGCGCCTCACCGAGGATCCCCAGCACCGTGACGCCGTCGCAGCCGACCTCCTCGTAGAAATCGGTCAGGCGGTCGATCGAGCGCTCGTCGATCCGGCCGTCATCGTGGAACGGCGTCGGCGCGATTGCGAAGGTGCCCTTGGCGTCGGCGGTGAGCTTCATCGTTGTCCTTGTTTCTCTCTGTCGATGCCTAAAACCGCCGCGCCCCCATCTTGATCTGCTCTTCGGAGAAGAAGATCTCCTTGGCATGATCGGCGATGTCCTGGGCGTTCCAGCCCGTGTGCGGCGGCTTCCAGCCGTCCATTTCCATCATCCGCATTTCGCGCACGCCGCGGGGCCCGGACACGCCCAGCACCTTGCCGGTCTGGTCGCCCGACAAATCGCTGACCATGTATAGCACGGCCGGCGCGATGCCGTCCGGCCCCAGCGCCGCACCGGGGTTCTCCTTATAGCGGGGCAGGTCTGCGGTCATGCGGGTCAGCGCGCCCGGCGCAAGCGTCCAGATCCGGATGTTGTATTTGCGCCCCTCGATCGCCAGCACGTTGGACAGGCCCCAGATGCCCCCTTTGGCCGCGCCGTAATTGCTCTGGCCGAAATTGCCGATCAGGCCCGAGGTCGAGGAGGTGTTGACGATGACACCACCGCCGTTTTCCCGCATCCAGCGAAACACCGGCATGGTGCAACAAAAGGTGCCCTTCAGATGCACCTTAATGACCTTGTCCCAGTCGGACTCAGAGGCCTTGGCGAAGGTCTGGTCGCGCAGAATGCCGGCATTGTTGACGAGGATGTCGGCGCGGCCGAAATGCTTGATGGCGTCGTCGAACACCGACTGGCCGCCTTCCATCGTGGAGATGTCGGCGCGATTGGCAACGGCCTTGCCGCCTTCGGCCTTGATCGCATCCACCACGAGCTGCGCCATCGATGTGTCGGCGCCGGAGCCGTCACGGGGCCCGCCGAGGTCGTTGACGACGACGGAGGCCCCTTCCCGCGCGAACAGCTTCGCGTAGGCCTCACCGAGCCCCCCGCCCGCGCCGGTGATCAGCGCAACCTTCCCGTCGAGTAGTCCCATGGTGGCTCTCCCTGGTTTTGTTTTTCTTACCTCGCCCGGCTTGCGGGGAGAGGTCGGATCGCCCTTGCGATCCGGGTGAGGGGGTACAGGTCTCAATACCGTCTCGGCTCGTGGTGAGAGCCCCTCACCCGCCCTCTCCCCGCAAGTGCGGGGCGAGGGAGACGACGGCCGTCGCGTGTTGCTAACCCAACACCGTCTTGCCGTTCTTGATCACGGTGACGCCGCGCGACTTCACCTTGGCTTCGAACGAGATCACGCTGCCGTCCTTCCAGAGGTCCATGGTCACGGTCTCACCGGGATAGACAGGCGAGGAGAACCGCGCGACGTGCTGGCGGAAGGCGGAGGCATCGTAGTCGGCATAGGTCTGGAGCACGCCGCGGCAGGTGATGCCGTAGGTGCACATGCCGTGCAGGATCGGACGCGGGAAGCCGGCTTTCTTCGCGAACTCAGGGTCGGAGTGCAGCGGGTTGCGGTCGCCGCAGAGACGATAGACCAGCGCCTGGTCGGGACGCGTGACGATGTCGATCGTCGTGTCGGGTGCGCGCGACGGGATCTTGTGCGGATCCGGCTGGGTCAGGTTCGGCCCGCCAAAGCCGCCGTCGCCGCGGGCGAAGCGCGAGGCGACCAGCGTTGCCAGCTTCTCGCCCTTCTCGTTCTTGAGCACGGTCTGGTGGCTGATGACGACGCCCTTGTCCTTGCCTTTATCGTAGACTTCGACAACGGAGGAATCGGCGGTGATGTGCGCGGCGACCGGCAGCGGCTGGTGGAAGGTGATGTCGCGCTCGCCGTCGACCACCATCACGCGGTTGAGGTTCATCTCGCCCGGACCCGCGCCCCACGCCGCAACGGACGCAAAGGTCGGCACCACCTTGAGCGGTCGCGGCGTCAGCGTGCCCTCGTTGACGAAGGCGAGCTCGTTTTCGTCCATCGGATCGGCGCCGAGGCCGATACCGTAGGCATAGAGCATCACTTCGCGGTCGGTGTAGGCATATTTCTGGCCGAGGTTCTTGAGGCCTTTGAGTTCGTCGTATCTGGCGGACATTTTTGTTGTTTCCTCCCGGCAGCTTCAGCTGAGCGGCGCCCATTGTTGCGCCCTCTCCCCTTGTGGGAGAGGGCTACAAGGTGCCCGCAACAAACTCGTTTGGGTGAGGGGTTCGCTCCTCATCGAACAATCTCTCTGTGGAGAGATACCCCTCATCCGGCGCTTCGCGCCACCTTCCCCCACAAGGGGAGAAGGGAAGAACTCGCCGCGCCTACTACGCCGGCGTGAAGAACGGCAGCGGCGCCCCGTCCGTCGGCTTGAACACCACCTTCACCTTCTGGCCGATCTTCAACGTCGTCAGATCGCAATCGACGAAATTGGTCTGGAGCGATGGTCCTTCCTTCAGCGTGACATAGCCGATCGCGTAAGGACCGGTCGGCGACTTCCGCATCAAGCTGTAAGTGTAGATCGTGCCTTCGCCCGAAGACTCCTCCCACACCGTCTTGTCGGAGTAGCAGAACGGGCAGATCGCGCGGGGGAAGTAATGCGCTTCGCCGCAGGCGGTGCAGCGCTTGATCATGAACTTGCCCTCTTTGGCCGCGTCCCAGAACGCCGCTGTCTCAGGGTTCGTCACCGGGGCCGGATATTTCTTGGCTTCGCTCATCACACGCGCTCCAGAATCGCAGTCGAGGCGGCGTGGCGGACACCGAGAAGCCCGCCGGTGCCGTGGGCGATGGCGAGATCGCAATTCTTGACCTGCACCTTCGGATGCGCCTCGCCGCGCAGCTGCCGCACGGCCTCGAGGATCTTGGTCATGCCGCCGCGGTTGACGGGATGGTTGCTGCAGAGGCCACCGCCGTCGGTGTTGAACGGCAGCTTGCCGACGCCCGAGATCAGATTGCCGTCGGCGACGAACTTGCCGCCCTCGCCTTTCTTGCAGAAGCCGAGGTCTTCGAGCTGCATCAAGACGGTGATGGTGAAGCTGTCGTAGATCGAGGCGTATTTGATGTCCTTCGGCGTGATGCCGGCTTCCTCGAAGGCACGCGGGCCGGACCAGATGCCGGCGGAGTAAGTGAGGTCGAGATCCTTGCCGCCGCGCGGGCCCTTCATCGCCTCGCCGTGGCCAATCAGTCTGACCAGCGGCTTCTTCAGACTTTTTGCGATCTCGGGCGTGGTCACGATCAGCGCGCCACCGCCGTCGGAGACGACGCAGCAATCCATGCGATGCAAGGGATCGGAGATCATCGGCGAGTTCAGGACGTCCTCGACGGTGACGACGTCCTTGAGCATCGCATGCGGATTGTATTGCGCGTGGTGCGAGGCCGCGACCTTGATCCAGGCGAGCTGCTCGCTGGTGGTGCCGTAGTCGTGCATGTGACGCATGGCACACATGCCGTAGGCATTGTGCGTGGTCGCGCCGTAAGCCGTCTCGAAATCGGCCTCGGCGCCGGCCGCGCGCGGCGGCATCGCGCCGGTACGCGGCTTGCCGGCCAGCGTGATCAGCGCGACCGAGCACTTGCCCGCGGCGATCGCTTCGGCGGCGTGGCCGAGATGGATGATGTAGGAGCAGCCGCCGGTCTCGGTGGAATCGACATGGCGGAGTTTCTTGGTGTTCAGGCCGAGATAATCGACCATCGGCCAGGCGCCGCCCGGGGCGTCGCCCGCGCAGAAATAGCCGTCGACATCGTCCTTGCTGAGCCCGGCATCCTCGATCGCGCCCTTGGCGACCTCGGCATGGAGCTGGGCGGTGGATTTGTCCGGCGCATGCCGGGTCGGGTGTTCGTAGATCCCGGCAATGTAGGCTTTGCCCTTGATGGTCAAATAAGGTCTCCGCTGGCGTTTCTCACTTCCAGTTTTTTCTGAACCGCTGCTGCCCTGTTGGCAAGCGCGGAAATATTCCGCCGGGCGAGAGAGCAGCGGGTTCGCGCAAATGGCCGAGGTGCGGTGGGAGGGCCTCTGCTTCCGGAATCGTCACGCGAGCGCAGCGAAGCAATCCAGGAATCTTTCCGCGGACGCATTTCTGGATTGCTTCGCTACGCTCGCAATGACGGGAACGACGGGCAGAACCCTAAAGGTGTTTTGCCCGACAGCACAAGCGGTTTCGTTTTATCGGAACACACTTTTCTGCGAAAACAACCCCATGCACAGTAGACCGGTGGTTGATTTAAAACAGGAATTTGGTGGGTGGATTAGCGAGTCCACCCACGAAAATTCTACTCCGCCGCGATCTGCCGCGGAGCCGGCGGCGGGTTCGCGAGGTCGGCGGCGAGCTGGGCGTAGCGGGCCTTGGCATCCGCTACGGCCTTCTCCTTCACCGGGCCGTAGCCGCGGATGCGGTCGGGCAACGACAGCAGCTCCACCGCGGTGTCGATCGTGAGCGGCGACAGCAGGCCGAGCACGGTGGCGACGTCCTTCTCGTAGCCGGTGATCAGATCGCGTTCGAGCTTGCGGTCGGCGCTGCGACCGAAGATGTCGAGCGGCGTACCGCGCAGGAACTTGAATTTTGCCAGCACACGAAACACCGGAAGCATCCACGGGCCGAAGGCGCGCTTTTTCGGGCGGCCGAGCGCATCGACGCCCCTGCTGAGAATAGGTGGTGCCAGGTTGAAGTTGAACTTGAAGTCGCCCTCGAACTGGTCGCGGAGCTGCTTTTCGAACGCGCCATCGGTGTAGAGGCGCGCAACCTCGTATTCGTCCTTGTAGGCCAGCAGTTTCGCGTAGTTGACCGCAACGGCGCGCGTCAGCGCCTCGTCATAGCCGCCCTGCCTGGCGGCGTCGCTGACCTGATCCACCAGCTTGCGGTAGCGCTTGGCCAGCCGGCCGTTCTGATAGGCGGTGAGATGCTTGGCGCGGTGCTCGACGAGTTCGTCGAGCGTCATGGCGTCCAGGGTCCTGGGCGCAACGGCCTCGTCCGTTCCCTTCAGCATATCGGCGAGGCGCTGGGGGTCGGCGACCGCGAGGCGGCCGAGGCGGAAGGCTTCCTTGTTCATCTTGATCGAGACGCCGTTGACCTCGATCGCCTGCTCGATCGACTCCGCCGACAACGGCAAGAGGCCCTTCTGATAGGCGTAGCCCATCATCATCATGTTGGTGGCGATGCTGTCGCCGAGCAGCTGTTCGGCCGGCTTGGTGAAGTCGAAGAATACCGAGTCCTTGTGCAGCGCAGTCTCCAGCAACCCGTTCAGCTTGCGGGTCTGGAAGTTGAAATCGCGGTTGAGAACGAAGTCCGCGGTCGGAATGACGTGGCTGTTGATGATGCCGCGGGTGCGGCTGCTATCGCAGAGCGAGATGGTGTCCTTGGCAACCGCGACCACCTCGTCGGCTGCGAGCACGACATCGGCCGTGCCGGTGACGATGCGCGAGCAGGTCACCTCGGCCGGATGATCAGACAGGCGGACGTGGCTCAGCACCGCCCCACCCTTTTGCGCAAGACCCGACATGTCGAGGATCATCGAGGCCTTGCCCTCGATATGGGCGGCCATGCCGAGCAGCGCGCCGATGGTCAGCACGCCGGTCCCGCCGACGCCGCCGACGGCGATGTTGTAGGGCTTGTCCAGGTTCGGGCGCGATGCCGGCTCGGGCAGCACGCCGATATCGCCGACGCCCGCCGGCGCGCGCTTGCGCATCTTGCCGCCGTCGACGGTGACGAAGGACGGGCAAAAGCCTTTGACGCAGGAATAATCCTTGTTGCAGGTCGACTGGTTGATCGCGCGCTTGCGGCCGAACTCGGTCTCCAGCGGCTCGACCGAAATGCAGTTCGATTGCACCGAGCAATCGCCGCAGCCTTCACACACCGCGGGATTGATGAGCACACGGCGCGCAGGATCCTCCATCGTGCCACGCTTGCGGCGGCGGCGCTTCTCGGCGGCGCAAGTCTGCACGAAGACGATGGCGGACGCGCCCTTGACCTTGCGCAGGGTTTTCTGGACCGCATCGAGCTCGTCACGATGCGCGGTCTTGACGCCGGGCGCGATCTCGTTCGCCGGATAGGCGTCGGGGTTTTCCGAGACCAGATAGATCTCGCGGATGCCTTCGCTGTGAAGCTGGAAGGTGATCTGCTGCGGCGACAATTCGCCGTCGACATGCTGGCCGCCGGTCATCGCGGTCGCGTCGTTATAGAGGATCTTGTAGGTGATGTTGGCGCCGGAGGCGATCGCCTGGCGGATCGCGAGGCTGCCGGAGTGGAAATACGTGCCGTCGCCGAGATTGGCGAACACGTGCTCTTCCTTGGTGAAGGGGGCAACGCCGACCCACGGCACACCCTCGCCGCCCATGTGTGTGAAGGTCTCGGTCGAGCGATCCATCCACAGGGCCATGAAGTGGCAACCGATGCCGGCAAAGGCGCGACTGCCTTCGGGCACCTTGGTCGATGTGTTGTGCGGGCAGCCGGAGCAGAAATACGGGGTGCGGGCGACAGGCGCGGTCGCCTGCATTTGCGACGCCTGGCGGCCGTTGAACCAATCGGCCTTGGCGCGCAGCATCGTTGCAATTTCGGGATTGAGATCAAGTCGAAGCAGACGCTCGGTGAGCGAGCTGGCCAGTGAGGCGACGCTGAGTTCTTCGGCAAAGGGGAGGAAGCGCTTGTCGTGGTCGTCCATCTTTCCGATGATCCGGGGACGGACGTCGTCGCGCCAGTTGAACAGCTCCTGCTTCACTTGATTTTCGACGATCTCGCGGCGCTCTTCGATGATGAAGATTTCCTCGAGGCCCACGGCGAATTGCCTGACGCCTTCCGGCTCCAGAGGCCAGGGCATGCCGATCTTGTACAATCGAAGTCCGATCTTGGCGGCGACCTCGGGCGTGATACCGAGCTCGCGCAGCGCCTGACGGATATCCTCGTAGCTCTTGCCGGACGCCATGATGCCGTAGCGGGCATTCGGCGAATCCATCGTGACACGATTGACCTTGTTGGCGCGCGCAAAGGCGATCGCGGCAAAGCCCTTGTAATCCTGCAGGCGGCGGTCCTGGGCGAAGCGGTCGTCGGGCCAGCGCAGATTGAGGCCGCCTTCGGGCATCTCGAAATCGGTCGGGATCACGAACGGCGTCATCTCGTCGGTGAGGTCGATCTCGGCGGTGGTCTCCACCGTCTCGGTGATCACCTTCATGCCGACCCAGCAGCCCGAATAGCGCGACATCGCGATACCGAGAAGGCCCATCTCGATCATCTCGTGGACGCTCGACGGGTAGAGATAGGGCATCAGCGCCGACATGAAGGCGTGGTCTGATTGATGCGGGACCGTCGAGGATTTTGCACCGTGGTCGTCGCCGGCGAGACACAAGACGCCACCGTTCTTGGCGGAGCCCGCGGCATTGCCGTGGCGGAAGACGTCGCCGCAGCGATCGACGCCGGGGCCCTTGCCGTACCAGATGCCGACCACGCCGTCATACTTGGCGCCGGGCGAGAGGTTGAGCTGCTGCGAGCCCCAGACCGCGGTCGCGGCCAGATCTTCGTTCACGCCGGGCTGGAACTTGATGTTGTACTGCTCGAGATGCTTGCGCGCGGCGAAGAGCTGCTGGTCGTAGCCGCCGAGCGGCGAGCCGCGATAGCCGGAGATGAAGCCCGCGGTGTTCAGCCCCGCGGCACGGTCGCGCCGGATCTGGGCCATCGGCAGGCGGACCAGGGCCTGAATGCCGGTCGTGAAAATATGTCCGGTGTCCTGGGTGTATTTCTGATCGAGACTGATCGGACCCTGGTTGATGCCCATTATGTCCTCTTCCGCCCTTTTGAGCGCTTGGCTGCTTAAGCCGTTGCCTGCCCGTTGTTTTTAGCTAGGGCGCGCCGACCATTTCCGCCACTCTATGTCGGATATTTCACGCTCCGCATCACAATTCTGGACCAAAGGCAGCGCCGGGTAAAAATCGCAATTTCGTGGCTGCATTGGCATCCGCGATTTTCATTTTGTGTCACCATACCCCCGCCGTCGCGCAACGAATTGACGCCCGGTCATCCGGGACGGCGTCGATGGGGCGCAGGAGAGGCTTTCGATGCGGACGATTCTGGCTGGCCTGGCTCTCGTGGGTCTGGCGTTGTGCAGTGCGGTTGCGAGCGCGGCCGTCGCTGCCGAGCCTTCACCGGAGCTGATCGCCACCGGCAAGGCGCTGGTGGAGGCCGGCGACTGTGCCGGCTGCCACACCGCCGATCCCGCCAAACCGTTCGCGGGCGGAAAGCGCATCGACACGCCGTTCGGCGCGATCTACGCGCCGAACCTGACGCCGGACCGCGACACCGGCATCGGCGCCTGGACCGACGCCGACTTTACCCGCGCCGTGCGCACCGGCGTCGCGCCCGATGGCTCCAACTATTACCCGGCGTTCCCCTACCCCTATTTCACGCGGATGACGAAGGACGACACACTAGCAATCCGCGCCTATCTCGGAACGCTCGCGGCTGTCACGAGCCGCAACAAGCCGCCGGAGCTACGCTGGCCGTTTAGCCATCGCGGCCTGATGCGGATCTGGAACATGGTGTATTTCAAGCCCGGGCTGTTCGAGCCGGACCAGAGCCAGAGCGCGGTGTGGAATCGGGGCGGCTATCTCGTCACCGGGCTCGGCCATTGCGGCGCCTGCCACACGCCGAAGAACTATTTTGGCGCGGACAAGCAGGCGCAGGCACTCGCGGGCAACGAGGTCGGCGGCTGGTACGCGCCACGGCTCGATGGCGCCGCCCGCACCGGGCTGAAATCGTGGAGCGTCGAGGACGTCACGGAATATCTTCAGAGCGGGCGCAACGCCAGGAGCCATGCCAGCGGGCTGATGGCAGAGGTGGTCGTCAACTCGACTTCGAAGATGAGCGATGCCGACGTGCGCGCGATCGCGGTTTACCTCAAGGACCTGCCGCCGGCGCGGCGTGAGACGATCGTGACGCCGCCTGACGATCCCGAGATGAAGGCCGGCCAAGCCGTCTACGCCAAGCTCTGCATCGCCTGCCATGAGGCCGACGGATCCGGCGCACCGCGCATCTATCCGCCGCTGCCTGCCAACGCGCTGCTGCAATCGGTCAATCCGTCCTCGACCTTGCGGATCATCCTCGACGGCGCCCACACCGTGACCACGCCGCGCGCGCCCAACACCGGGGAGATGCCGGCCTATTCCAACCAGCTCTCCGACCAAGAGGTCGCGGCGGTGACGAACTACATCCGCAACTCCTGGGGCAACGCCGCTCCGCTGGTGACGCCGGCGCAGGTCGCCAAGGCGCGGAAGCAGGAGCCGTAACGAACGAACCTCGCGCGGCCGCGACGGTACGCTCCCTCGCCCCGTTCTTGCGGGGAGAGGGTTGGGGTGAGGGGCTGCTTCGGCGACAATCGTGACACTTGGACTCGCGGAGAGCCCCCCTCACCCGCCACGCTTCGCGCGTCGACCTCTCCCCGCAAGCGGGGCGAGGTAAGAAAGAAGACCTACCGCTCCTCCTCTTCCGTGAACACGAATTTCGGCATTTCCCATTTGTAGCGCACCGCCAGCAGGCGAAAACTGATGCCGAGGACGAACGTCAAAATGGTCCAGAGCTCGGCGTTCAGCTTGAGGCCAAAGGCGGTCGCATAGAACAGTCCCGTCACCACCGAGACACTGGCATAGAGCTCGGAGCGGAACAGCAACGGCACGTCATTGCAGAGCACGTCCCGCAAGACGCCGCCGGCGCAACCGGTCACCATGCCGGAGACGATGACGATCGGCAGCGTGGCATCCATCTGCCAGGCGATGTCGCAGCCGGTCATGGTGAAGACGACGAGGCCGATAGCATCGAGCACGATGAAGGCCAGTTTCAGCCGGTGCACCAGCCGCGCCATCAGGATGGTGAGGAAGGCTGCGCCGCCGGCCAGCGCGAGGTAGATGGGATTTTGCACCCAGGCCAGCGGATAATGACCGAGAAAGAGATCGCGCAAGGTGCCGCCGCCGAGCGCCGTGATGCA
Organism: Bradyrhizobium sp. WSM1253; assembly: GCF_000244935.1. Lineage (NCBI taxonomy): Bacteria > Pseudomonadati > Pseudomonadota > Alphaproteobacteria > Hyphomicrobiales > Nitrobacteraceae > Bradyrhizobium > Bradyrhizobium sp. WSM1253. Next base: position 7,835,312 of record NZ_JH600073.1, on the reverse strand, counting down.
GCCGAGGAAGCAGACGCCGAGCCAATCCATGCTGCGGCGGCCGGCAGCGAGCGCGGCCGTCATGCCTTGCGCCGCGACCGCGACCAGCGACAACAGATGCAGCACGCTATCGCTCGGCGGCAAGCTCCACATCGCTTTGTTCCCTTCCGTCAGCGGAGCTTACGCTTCAGGTTCCCCAGCGAACAGGTTCCCGATTCCCGCCGCGGGCGCAACATGCGACGAAAGCATTAAGGAGGGCGGAACAGAATCTCGCATCCACGGGTTGTCCCGCCGCAATAATCGAGGAGAACCAATCGATGGCTGACGACCGTTTTATCAACGATCCGTACCGCCCGAATCTCGCCGATGATGAGTATCGCAATGCGGCGCGACGGGATGCCCAGCTCCAGGTCGACCCGGAGCTTGGCGAAGGCCCCGCCTCCAGCGGCAAAGTAGCCCTGTTCGCCGTGGCCATCGCCTTGGTGCTGGGTGCCGTGTTCTACGGCCTGAACAACACCGGCACCAGCAACCAGGCGAGCACCACGCCGGCGACGCAGACCGCCCAGCAGGCGCCGGCTACCAATCCGGCTGCACCTCCCGGCATGCGCGACGTGACGCCGCGCACCAACACCGGGCCGGGCGTGACCACGGGCGCCGCGCCGAGCAAGCCGACCCCGGATACGCCCGCACCGGCCGACGGCGCGAAGTAACGATTTGCAACAATATGCGACAGCGGCGGGATTTCAGATCCTGCCGCTTTCGTTTGTCTTTAGCTGAACATCTTGTTGAGCTCGCCGCCGGGATAGCCGCTCGCGAGCTCCGCGAAGGTGCCCTTCTCCGCCATTTCTTTCGCGGCCCGCATGAAGCCGCCCCAGGCGGCGCGAGCGAGCGAACCGCCGACGCTGATCCGGCGCACGCCGAGATCGGCAGCTTCCTGCAGTGACAGCCCGGAGCCGCCGATCAGCAGGTTGAATGGTTTGGGTGCGACAGCCTTCACCACCGCGCGATGTCCTCGCGGCTCTTCAGGCCCGGCGCGTAGAGGCAATCGGCGCCGGCATCGGCGTAAGCGGTGAGCCGGTCGATGACGAGCTTGAGGTCGGTCACGCCCCACAGATAAGCCTCGCAGCGACCAACCAGCAGCGCGCCGCTATCGCCGATCGCCTTGCGCGACGCCTTGATGCGCTCGACTGCGAGCGCGCGCTCGTAGATCGGCTTGTCCTTGTCGCCGGTGGAATCCTCGATCGACAGGCCGGCAACGCCGGTGCGCACACAGCGCTCGACATTGTCCGCGACCTTGTCCGGCTCGACTGCAAAGCCGCCTTCGAAATCCGCGTTCACCGGGATGTCGACGGACGTGCTCAATGCCGCCAGATGCTGACATACGTCCTCGACGGAGACGTGGTTGTCGGCCTTGCCGATGGTCCAGGCAAAGCCCGCACTCGACGACGCGAGTGCCTTGAAACCGAGGTGCTGCAACGCTTTCGCGCTGCCGACGTCGACCGGATTGGGCAGGATGAAGCAGCCGCTCTCGTGCATCTTCCTGAAGGTCGCGCGCTTGTCAGCAGTTGTCACGTGCATGTTTCTCTCCCTTGTTGGCCGCGCAGAGATGGGGACGTGCCGCGGCGCGCGCTAGTGCGCATCGTGCACCGCGCGGCTATCCTTCGGCGCCTGCTCGCGATCATTCATGCTGTAGTCGCGGATGACGCTGGCGATACGCAAATGATAATCGGCGAAGATTTTCGCGCGGCCTTTGGCCTGGGTGCGGCGGTGCTCCATCGTGTTGCGCCAGGCTTGCACGGCCGCCTCGTCCCGCCAGAACGACACCGACAAGATTTTGCCCTTGTCGGTCAGGCTCTCGAAACGCTCGACCGAGATGAAGCCGTCGATGGTTTGCAGGATCGGCTTGAGGTCGGCCGCGAGGTCGAAATAATCCTGGCGGTGTTCCGGCTTCGGCCAGACCTCGAAGATCACGGCGATCATGGGCGTCTCTCCTGTCGTTGATGGCCTACAATATCACTTACAAGACCACTTGGCGCAGAAACGTGCGCTCTTCCGCGAGGATGAATTTGTGCTCCTCGGCGAAGTGGAAGTTCGCCATGCCTTCCGTATCCTGACGCAGCCGGGCGCGGTAGGCCTCATACGCAGCGAGACTCTCGAAGGTGATCAGCGCAAACGCGATGTTGTTGGTGCCCTCGTGCGGCATGAAATAACCGATCAGATCGCCGCCGCATTTCGGGATGATGGTGAGCCAGCGCTTCGAATACTCCTCGAACTGCGCACGCTTGAAGGGATCGAGCTGGTAGCGGATGAAGACGGTGACGGACATGATGGGCTCCTCTGGTTCCAAACCGTCATTGCGAGCGCAGCGAAGCAATCCAGGAATCCCTCTGCGGAGGCAGCCTGGATTGTTTCGTCGCCAGTGCAAAATTGCTTCGCAATTTTGTCACGGGCTCCTCGCAATGACGAGCAACCCCAAGCTACGCGCTTGCCCGACCGCGATGCTTCGGCTACCATCGAAGCATGAAATCAGGTCCAGACATCGCCATGATCGCCTCGCTCGTCGGCGATCCCGCACGCGCCAACATGCTGACGGCGCTGATGAACGGCCGCGCGCTCACCGCGAGCGAGCTGGCGCAGGAGGCCGGCATCACGCCGCAGACCGCGAGTTCGCATCTTTCCAAGCTCGAGGCCGGCGGCCTGATCGAGCCGGAGAAGCAAGGCCGCCACCGCTACTATCGCCTCACCGACGACGACGTCGCCGGCGTGCTGGAGGGCCTTGCGGGCCTTGCCGCGCGGACCGGCCACATGCGCGTGCGCACCGGGCCGAAGGATCCGGCGTTGCGGCGAGCGCGGATCTGCTACGACCATCTCGCCGGCGATCTCGGCGTGCAGATGCTCGACACCCTGCGCGCGAAAAACCTGGTCAAGCAGAGGAAGCAGGAGATCGAGCTGACGGCGGATGGCGAGCGCTTCCTGGCGAAGCATCTGCAGATCTCGCCCGACATGCTCACCCATCCCCGCCGCCCCGTGTGCAAGGCCTGTCTCGACTGGAGCGAGCGGCGCCACCATCTCGCCGGCACGCTGGGCGCCGCCATGATGCAGCGTTTTGCCGAGCTGAAATGGGCCGCGCGCGACGCTACGCCCGGCAGCCGCGTGGTGAATTTCACCCGAACCGGCGAGAAGCAGTTTGCCGCGTTGTTCGGTGACGGGCGGGACTGATCACGCGAAACGCGTGCGATAGCACAATCGCGTGTGAACGGGTGCCGTCGTCGGAGCCAGGCTTGACCCGGCCAACCAGGTCTTTATGCGAACGATCGTTCCGTAACGCTCAGAGACCCCCATGATCCGCTTCGCTTCGGCCGCGCTCGTCGCAGTCCTCATCGCCTCTCCGCTCACCTCCGCGCACGCCGCCGACACCGCGCCGCGCGAGCCTTACGGCGTCGCGCTCGAAGGCTTTGCCTATCCCTACCCCGTACACCTGCTGCCTCTGACCAATGACGGGGAGCAGCTCAGCATGGCCTATATGGACGTGCCGCCTGCGCAGCCGAACGGCCGCACTGTCGTGCTGCTGCACGGGCGCAACTTCCCGTCGAGCTACTGGGCGCCTGTTATCAAGATGCTGAGCGAGGCCGGCTTCCGCGTCGTGGTGCCGGACCAGATCGGCTTCGGCAAATCCTCCAAGCCGACGGGCGAGCTGCATTTCGACAATCTGGCGCGCAACACCATCGCGCTGCTCGATCACCTCAAGATCGACAAGGCCGAGATCGTCGCCCATTCGCTCGGCGGCATGCTGGGCGTCCGCATCGCCCGCGCCTATCCCGACCGCGTCGCTCACCTTGTTCTGACGGCCCCGATCGGGCTGGAAGACTACCGTCTCTATGTACCGCCGACGCCGACTGACAAGATCATCGAGACCGAAGACAAGCTCACGGCCGATGGCTATCGCAAGCAGCTCCAGACTAATTATGCCATCAAGCTGCCGCCGGAGGCGATCACGCCGTTCATCGACGCCCGCTTCAACATCAAGGGCAGCCCGGACTATTCGCGCTGGCTGCGCGCCTTCGTCAGTTCCGGCCAGATGATCTATCGCGAGCCGGTGGCGCACGAGATCGCACTGATCACCGAGCCGACGCTGTTCATCATGGGTGCCGACGACCACAACGCACCGGGCCGGCCGAACGCGCCGGAGTCGCTGCGCGCGAAAATGGGAGAGAACGCCGAGCTCGCGAAGGCACTCGCCGCGAAGATGCCCAATGCGCGAGCCGAGGTGATCCCGGACACCGGCCATCTCGTCTTCCTGGAATCACCGGAGAAGTACAAGGAGCTGGTCCTGGGCTTTCTCGGCCGCTAGCGACATTGCTGTCGTCCGGAGCCGCGTGCGGGGAATGTTCATGCCGCATTCAGGTCATGATTGGCAGATTTGGCTCGCGTCGTGTCGGCATGTTGCGAACTTTAACGTGTCGAATCGTGTCTTTTGATTCATGGTGCGCCGAAAGCGCCAAGCCCTCCTAGAAGCTGCCCCAATCCTGCCCGCAAAACCTCCCCAAGGACGAGAAGGAAGATCAAATGAAATACCTGTTTGCCGCCGTGATGCTCGCCAGCGCGGTCGTTGGTTTCAGCGAGGCGGCCAGCGCCGCCGGCGGTTGCGGCCCCGGCTGGTATCGCGGCGCCTATGGCGGCTGCCGCCCGATGCGTGGTCCGGTCGTTGTCCGTCCGGGTCCGATCGTGGTTGCGCCGGCCCCTGTCGTGGTCGTGCCGCGCGCGCGCGTGTGCCCCTACGGCTTCCGCTGGTACGCCGGCCGCTGCCGCCCGTTCTGATCTCGTTTTTTTCGCATAGCGAAATGGCCGCGCGGCGAAAGCCTGCGCGGCCATTTTCTTTTTGAGCGCCTGAAGTCGCAGCGGACGACTTCGAATCAAAACGGGGACCGCGATCGCGGTCCCCGGCTCAACCTCGCTCGCGCGAAGCTTACCAATGGCGGCGGTGCCAGCGCCGGCGATGCCAGCCCCAGTGACGGCGGCGCCAACCCCAATGACGGTGACGGCCGTGCCAGTGCACCTGCTCCGGCTTCAACTGCGCGGCCTCTTCGCTGCTGGTGACTGCGGGATGAGCGTCGGGATTACCTTGCGGCATCCTGCCATCACCGAGCGGCTGCGGCGCCAGCGGCGCGGCCTGTGCGGCAGTGGTGAACGCGGCAGCTCCGGCCGCGACACCGATTGCAAATTTTAAAAAGTTCCGGCGCTCCATGACTTCTTTCCTCTTGGATGGTCGTGCCAGTGATGCAGAGGAAGTGTCGCGGCGACGACATGAACCGAAGCTGAATCGCGCGTTCAGCTTCGTTGCGCAGGTGACAGAGAGGATTCGCAGCGCCGTAGCCCGGTGCTCTATTTCCCAAACTCCTGCGCCAGCACCAGCAACTCGCGCGTGCGCGTCACGTCGGGCCAATCGCGGTTGAAATCGGCCACCAGCTGCGTCAGCGCATCGCCCTTCAACATGGCGTGCAGCGCAGCCTCGCTCTCGAACTGAAACATCGCCTGATGCAGTGACGGATCGTCGAGGCTCCAGAACCGCCAGGCCTTAGCCACACCGAACACCTTCACCGCGTCGGGCAGATGTTCCGTCTCGTACCATCTATCGAAGGCGGCGCGCCTGCCGGCTTCGGTGACGGTGGCGCGAACGACGAAGAAGGCTGACGGCATCGGGTTTCCTCCTGTTGCTTGGGTGAGACTAGCCGGTCACGTCGGCGACGACAAAAAAGGACGGCACCGGTGTCGGAACGCGCATCTCTCGCCCGTCCTATGCCTGAACAGCAGACGGAGACACCACATGCCCGACCTCACCCTCACCACCTTCGACTGGGTTCCCCCGCCCCCGCGCGGTTTCGTGCGCGACCTACGGGTGCGCTGGGCGCTCGAGGAGGCCGCATTGCCCTATCGCGTCGCGAGCGCGCCGTTCGACGGGCGCGGCGCCGAGCATCTTGCGCACCAGCCGTTCGGGCAGGTGCCATGGCTGACCGACGGCGATCTCTCGATCTTCGAGAGCGGCGCGATCCTGCTACATCTCGGCGGCCTCAGCGCGAAGCTGATGCCATCAGATCCGCGCGGCCGCAACGAGGCCACGGAATGGCTGTTCGCCGCGCTCAATTCGGTGGAGATGGCGAGCCTGCCCTGGGGGATGTCGAAGTTCATGGGACATCCGACCGATACGGCGGCGTGGAAATTCATGGACGACTTCCTCAAACTCCGCCTCAAGCACATGGAGGCGGTGCTGGCCAACCGCGAATGGCTGGCAGGCACGTTCTCCGTCGCCGACATCCTGATGGCCGACGTGCTGCGCGTCGTCGATCAGTTCGGTGGGCTCGCGGACAGTCCCGCCTGCCGCGCCTATGTTGCACGCGCCACCAGCCGCCCAGCGTTCGCAAAAGCCCACGCGGACCAGATGGCGCATTTCGCGGCGGCGGACGCGGCGCGTTCGTAGTTCGTAGGGCGGATTAGCGAAGCGTAATCCGCCACTTCCCTATCCGATGAACCTTGGTGGATTACGCTGTCGCTAATCCACCCTACGCACCGAACGTGATGCTCCGCACATAACTAACCCGACGGCGGCCGTAGGCTCGGCCATCAAATCAACCCTGCGGAAGGTGACACATGGCCCGCATCGCATATCTCAGAGACCAGCTTGCCCGCGCCGAAAGACTGGCAAAAGCGATCCTCGACCGGCAAACCGCGGAGCAGCTTCAGGCGTTCGCAGCCGAATGCCGCGAGGAGCTGCAGGTGCTGTCGCGCAGGGTTGCGGCGTAAGGCTGCTCGGTTACACGAGCTTCATCGGCGCATCCGCGACCACGCGAAGGTCGATGCGGCTGATCAGTTGAGACCGAAGCGCCTCCGCATCACCGATCGCACCCTCCGTCTGCCGCAGCGTGCTGACGTTCGAACCGAGCGAGACGATCCCGCCGAGCACCAGAGCGATCGATCCGAGCGCGGCGGTCTGACCCATCCCGAACAAGCCGAGGATCGTGATCAGCAACAGCGCAGCCCCGCCACCGATCGCGAGCTTGGATACCAGGATGTACTTCCGGCATCGCTCGGCGACCTCGGCCAAAGCCTCGATACGCGCTTCGATGTCGGAAATGGCGTCGGTCGGATCGCTGTCGGTCATTGGATTTGGATCGAGGATGCCAACTCAGAAACAGAATCAGTAGCCCGCATGAGCGAAGCGACATGCGGGACTTGGATAGAAAACCCGGATGTCGCTACGCTCATCCGGGCTACAAGTGCGCTCTACAACGGCAAATTGTCGTGCTTCTTCGCCGGCGTTTCCACCTTCTTGTCCTTCAGCATCGACAGCGCCCTTGCGATCCGTTTCCGCGTCGAGTGCGGCATGATGACGTCGTCGATGTAGCCACGTTCTGCGGCAATGAACGGAGATAGGAAGCGGTCTTCGTATTCCTTGGTGCGCGCGGCGATCTTGTCGGGGTCGCCGATGTCGGCGCGGAAGATGATCTCGACCGCGCCCTTGGCGCCCATCACCGCGATCTGGGCGGTCGGCCAGGCATAGTTCATGTCGGCGCCGATCTCCTTGGAGGCCATGACGTCGAAGGCGCCGCCATAGGCCTTGCGGGTGATGATGGTGACCAGCGGCACGGTGCACTGCGAGTACGCGAACAAGAGCTTGGCGCCGTGCTTGATCAGGCCGCCATATTCCTGCGCGGTGCCCGGCAGGAAGCCCGGCACGTCGACGAAGGTGACGATCGGGATGTTGAAGGCATCGCAGAAGCGCACGAAGCGCGCCGCCTTGCGTGAGGCGTCAGAGTCGAGCACGCCGGCGAGCACCATCGGCTGGTTGGCGACGAAGCCTACCGTCCGGCCCGCGATGCGGCCGAAGCCGGTGACGATGTTCTTGGCAAAAGCGTCCGCGATCTCGAAGAAGTCGCCCTCGTCCACGACCTTCAGGATCAGCTCCTTCATGTCGTAGGGCTTGTTCGGATTGTCGGGGATCAGCGTGTCGAGCGACATGTCGACGCGGCCGATGTCGTCGAAGCTCGGCCATTCCGGCACGCCGTCGGTGTTGTTGGACGGCAGGAAGTCGATCAGGCGCCGCATCTGCAACAGCGTCTCGACGTCGTTCTCGAAGGCGCCGTCGGCTATCGAGGAGCGCGTGGCATGGACCGAGGCGCCGCCGAGCTCTTCCGCCGTGACGACCTCGTTGGTGACGGTCTTCACCACGTCCGGGCCGGTGACGAACATGTAGCTGGTGTTCTTCACCATGAAGATGAAGTCGGTCATCGCAGGCGAATAGACGTCGCCGCCGGCGCAGGGGCCCATGATGACGGAGATCTGCGGGATCACGCCGGAGGCGAGCACGTTGCGGCGGAACACGTAGGAATAGCCGGCGAGCGCTGCGACGCCTTCCTGGATGCGGGCGCCCCCCGCATCATAGAGGCCGATGATGGGCGCACGCGCCTTCATCGCCATGTCCTGGAGTTTCGTGATCTTCAGCGCGTGCGTTTCCGAGAGCGAGCCGCCGAACACCGTAAAGTCCTTGGCGAACACAAAAGTCTTGCGGCCGTTGACGGTGCCCCAGCCGGTGACCACGCCGTCGCCGGGCACCTTGTTCTTCTCCATGCCGAACTCGGTGGAGCGGTGCTCGACGAACATATCGAATTCCTCGAACGATCCCTTGTCGAGCAAGAGCTCGATACGCTCACGCGCGGTCAGCTTGCCGCGGGCGTGCTGCGCCTCGATGCGCTTCTCACCGCCGCCGAGCTTTGCGCCGGCGCGACGGTCTTCAAGGGCGTCCAGGATATTCTTCATTTGCTCCCGCCAGTTCTTAGCCTAAATGCGATTGCCGGGGTTCTAACACGGCATTTTGCGGGCCGGGAAGCGGCTTTCGGTCCCGCAGGGCTGCCTTGCCGCAGCGGGAAAGCGCAAGGAATTATAAAGTTTTGCCTGGGAGACGAGCATGACCGAAGGAACGGCTGAGACCGGCGCGGCGACGGGCGGCGTCAACATCCTGCTGCGGCTGGAGGGCCTGACCCTGTTTGTGGGGATGGTGATGCTCTACTGGGCCTGGGACGGCTCATGGCTGGTGTTCGCACTGCTGTTCTTCGTCCCCGATCTCAGCTTCCTGGCATACCTGTCGGACGCCAAATTCGGCGCGATGGTCTACAACGCCGCCCACAGCTACATGGCGCCGGTCGCGCTGCTGACGTTAGGTTTCGGCCTCGCCTCACCGCTCACCCTGTCCATCGCCTTGATCTGGCTCGCCCATATCGGCCTCGACCGGGCGCTCGGCTATGGCCTGAAATATTCGGCCGGGTTCGGCTTCACTCATCTCGGCCGGATCGGCCGGCAGAAGAACCACTGACGCAGTTGCAAATCTGGCCCCGCCCGGTTGACCGGGCCCGGCGATTCAGGCTTGCTCCAGGCTTACGATCAGGCGCCGAATGTTGCGTGAGCTCAGTCGGTACGGCGGCGGTCATCATTTCCGGCTGCAAGCATCACCCCATGTCCGCGACGGTCGTTCCCCTGCCGCCGAACCCATCGTCCGAAACCACGGACTTCCTGCGGCGCATGGCCAGCATGGTGTCGGGGCGGAACGGCGAGATGCTGCTGCGCGCGGCCGCGCTGATCGAGTCGCTGACGCAACGGGCGATGTCGGCGGAACGCCTCTATCACCGGGAGCACGAAGAGAACACGCGCAACAGCGAGCTGCGCGAGGCCGGTGAGATGGCGTCCGACGCCATGGTCAAGCAAATCGACGGGCTGCGCAGCCAGCTTGCCGAGGTCACCTCGGCCGCGGCGGCCGAGCGCGCGGCATTCGATGCCGAGCGCGGCAAGCTTGTCGGCCTGATGCAGCACGCCGAGAGCCATATCGGCCAGCTCACAAGCGAGCTGGAAACGCTGCACGCCTCGGTCGACAGCTTCAACGAGACCGCAATCTCCGTGCCGATCGAGGTGCTGCGGCTGGCGCGCACCCAGTTCGATTTCCTCTTCGCCGGCTTTGCCCGCAAGGGCGACGTGATCTCGCAGGCGATGAGCGAGATTGGCGGTTTTGCGATCGACCAGGCGCTGACGGTGAAGAAGGTCGATCCCGCCTGAGGCGAACCGCCGGCTTGCGTCAATTTGACAGCGCGCAGGCCTGTTGTTCTACTCACTGAAAATCACGGGGGAGGATCCGATGCCGACGGCATTCCGCGTCGCCATGGCGCTCTGCATTTCAACGCTGTTCGTCGGCATTTGCGCCAACGCGCAATCGCTTCCCAGGGAAGTCGCCACCCGCGCCGAGATCTACCCGATCCCCTCGCTCACCCTCTCCGACCAGCAATTCCTGAGCGGCGACGCCGCGGCCGGCAAGCCGGTGACGGTCGCAGGCGAACTCCGCGTGGCGCAAGGCAGCGGAAAACTCCCCGTCGTGGTGCTGATGCACGGCTCGAGCGGCGTCGGCACCACCACCGAAGCCTGGGTGCACGCGTTCAACGCCATGGGCATCTCGACCTTCGTGATCGACGGCTTTACCGGCCGCGGGCTGACGGTGGTGGGGCCGAACCAGGCTCTGCTCGGCCGGCTCAACCTCGTCATCGACATCTACCGCTCGCTGGAGATCCTCGCAAAACATCCCCGCGTCGATCCTGATCGCATCGTGCTGATGGGCTTTTCACGCGGCGGACAGGCGACGCTCTATGCGAGCCTCGAGCGCTTCCACAAGCTCTGGAACAAGTCCGGCATCCAGTTCGCCGCCTACATTCCGTTCTACCCCGACTGCTCGACGACCTATCAGAACGACACGGACGTCGCCGTGCGCCCGATCCGCATCTTTCACGGCACGCCCGACGACTACAATCCCGTCAAGAGCTGCAAGGCTTTCGTTGAGCGGCTCAAGACGGCCGGCCGCGACGTGGTGCTGACCGAATACCCCGACAGCGCGCATGGTTTTGACAGTGGGCTGCTCGGCGTCAATACGGTTGCCGTGTCCACGGGCGCGCAGACGGTACGCAGCTGCCAGATCAAGGAAGGCGATGGCGGCGTGCTGATGAACGCCGATACGAAAGCGCCATTCACGTACAAGGATTCCTGCGTCGAGCTCAATCCGCATGTCGGCGGCAATCCCGCGACTGCCGCCGAGTCGCGCAAGGCCGTGGTGGAGTTTTTGCAGGCGCTGTTCAAGCTGGGTTAGGCCAGCGCGACATACTCCGTCATTGCGAACGCAGCGAAGCAATCCAGAATCTTTCCGCAGCGGCAGTCTGGATTGCTTCGTCGCTTCGCTCCTCGCAATGACGCGCTCTTACGGCTCGCCCGGCTTGAACGGCTCCTGCTTGTCCGGCGGCACGGTCTCCTCCGCCATTGCCAGCAGCATCGCGACCATCACGTAATTGCCGGCGACCGCGGTAAGGTCGACGATCTGCTGGTCATCGAACACCTTCTTCGCGCGCGCAAAGGTTTCGTCGCCGATCTTCTTCGTCGTGGTGAGCTCAGTGACGAAATCGTAGACCACGGCCTCGTCCTCGGCCATGTTCGCAGGCCGCTTATTGGCCATCAGCTCCGCGATGACGTCGGGCGACAGGCCCGCCTTCGCCGCGAGCGGCGCATGGGCGTACCATTCGACCTGCGAGCGCCATTGCCGCCCGATGATCAGGATCGCGAACTCGTTGAGTTTTGTCGGGACCGAGGTCTCCCAGCGCAGATAGTGGAACAGGTCAAACAGACGCTGGCCGAGCACCGGGCTGCGGATCATCGGATTGTAGGGCCCGCCGATGCCCACGCTCGAGACCTTCATGATCTGCTCGCCGAGCGGCTTCTGCTTGGCGTCGAGCTGGTCCATCGTGAGCTGCGGAAAGCGCGGCTCCCTGCTGGTGGCGGGAGCGGCAAACATCGTAGCGGCGAGCCAGCCGCCCGCGGCAGCAAGCGTCAGCGACGACAGCCAGAGCGGCGTTGAGTTCATGTTGTGTCCTCCCGGTTTTTTCTTGACCCGGAGGATGCTAGTCGAGCGGCGCTCGCGCGGTAGCGCTAGATCGCGCCGATCTCGGCAAGGCAGGCTTGCGTCAGCGGCATGCGCTCACCGACCAGACGCGGCTCCTTGCAGTCCATATTGAGCGCGAACACGGTGTGCGCTTCGCCCTTCTCGGCCCAGCCCACCATCCAGCCAAGCGACGGCTCGCCGCGCTCTGCACCAAGCAGCCCGGACTTGGCGCGAATGACGCTATCGCCGACCTTGGTCACCGGCAGGATGTCAGCGACGAGATCCTGGCTGCGTTTCGAGATCGGCAGCGCGCGACGGCGCAGCCGGTCGACGAAATCGACCTGCTCGACCGGATCGATGCGCAAGGCGCCGGTGAGCCAGAATTGGTCGATGCCGCCGCCGATGTCGCGATTGCCGTAGTCGAACAGATCGACGTATTTCTGCATGCGCTCTTGCCCGATCCGGCGCGCGATCTCCTGATAGACCGGCACCGCGCTCACGAGAATCGCGCTGCGCAGCGTGTGGTCCTTGTTCCAGGCCTCGATCGGACGCTTCACGCCATCCCAGGGAAATACGTCCTTGTCGGGGTCAGTGACGACGCCAGTTTCGAGCGCGATCAGCGAGTTCGGAATCTTGAAGGTCGAAGCCGGCAGCTTCGCCTCGCCCGAACGTTCCTTGTCGCTGGCGACGATCAGATAGTCCTCGACCTTGTAGCCGACGACGTCCCGGCCGTGTTGAGGTCGGTGAAGCGCTTTGCAAGGCTGTCACGGATCTCGTTGCGCGGCGGCGCGACGTGAGCGAGTGCGCGCGATGGCAGGATCGCGGCTGCGGCGAGAAGACCGAGAGTCGAACGGCGGGTGAGCAAGAGCGATGTCCGTTGAACGATAAAATGGACCCGACCATGAAGCCGTTATCGTGGTGAAACGATGACAGCTACCGCCTGCCCGACAGCCGCAGCACGAACACCAGTACTTCGGCGACGGCCTTGTAGAGGTCGGGCGGGATCTCCTCGCCGAGTTCGACCTTGGAGAGCGCGCCGGCCAGGATCTCGTTCTCCTCGATCGGGATGTCGTTGGCCTTGGCGATCTCGACGATTTTTTCGCCGATCGTGCCCTTGCCCTTGGCGACGACGACAGGCGCGTTGCTGCCCTTCTCGTAATGGAGCGCAATCGCAAGCTTCGACGGGTCGCTCATGTGGCGCGATCCAGGAAGTGGCCGGCACGGGCCGGTGTGGGCTGCGGCGGGGTGCCATCGCGGACCAGGATGTCGCCGGGCTTGAGCTCGGCCCTGGTCAGGGCCTGGTTGAGCTCGCCGATTCCGGCGCGGAGCTGCTGTGCGGTCGCCGGCCGCTCCGCCCACATCCGCACGAAGGTCTTGTCACCGTTCAGAGTAATCAAAGCGTGCACGGGGCCGGCCGGCTCGACATTGAGCGTGAAGCGCGCGCGCCAGGCGCGCTTGGCGGGATCGGCGGATTCATTGCCGCCGTCGCGCGAGATCTCGAACTGCGCCATTGCCGTGCCCTGCGGCGTTGCGAATGGAATCTCGAAATTCCACTGCGGCACGGTCGGATCGATCCTGTGACCGCCGGCGTCGGTGCGATCGGGGAGCGAAGCAACCTGCAGCAAGGTCTGGCGCGCGATCGCTGCATCGGTGTCGTCGAGCAGGCGATGCACGGTGGCAGCGAGCGGCGTATCCGGTACGAGTGACGGCGAGGCGATGGATTGCGGCGACGGCAGCGCGCCGCGAACCGGTGGTGGCGTCGCGCGCGCGGCGGCCTCGAAAATATGTCCGTCGGGCACGGCCTTGTTCGAGCCCGGCACGTTCCCCATCATGCGCGGCAGGTTTTGCGTGATCTCTTGCAGGAGACTGGCGGCAAGGCCTGCGGTCATGGTCCGCGGCATCGAGGCCTGCGGCGCACCGCCAGCGATGTCCGCCAACACAGAGGCTACGAGATTGGCGCTGCGCGGCATTTGCGGTGATTGGGCGATCTCAGGTTCGGTTGCGGTCAATGCGGCCTGTGCAGCCTGCGTCTGCGCGACAGCGACCTGCGGTGCCGCCACGGTATCAGCTGGAAGGGCGGCACCTTGCGCCTGTGGCGCCGTCTCGAGCGTTGTCAGAGTCTGCCGCAGCACCAGCAGCGCGGCTTTCAAATCCGGCATCGTTCCGGAGGACGGCGTCACGCCTGCGGCGAGCGAGGCCTCGAGGAGCAGCCCGGACTTCTGGAAGGCGGATTCGATATCGCCGCCATCGAGCCCGGTGTTGAGCGGCGTCTGCTGCGCCAGCACGCCCAGCATCGCCTGCTTCAGCCCCGCCGGAAGGTCGCTGCCGGTGACGACCGCGGCCAGATTGGCGAACAGCGGCGCCTGGCTGCCCTGCTTTGTGACCGCCTCGGCCGAAGCTGCGGTAACGGCGACCTGCTCCGATGGCGTCAGCACGTTGCGTCCCGCGCTCGCCGACGGAGCAAGCGAGGGGCTGTCAACCAGCGAGGCCGCAGCCGGCGTCAGCGTGACCTGATCGGCGGTCGCCTCGCCGGCGCCGCCCATGACGGCGAGCCGGATGGTGCCGCCGTTCTGCGACACCGCAAGCTGGAGATTTTGTCCCGGTGTCAGCGACACCTCGGACATCACATCCATCGAGAGGTTGGCGATCGCGATCCGCACCAGATTATCGGCGAGCACGCTGACCACTCTGGCGTCGACCACGCTGCCGGCCTGCAGCACAAGATCGGGCGTCGCCGCGTCAGCAACAGGGCTGGCGGCACTGACGGGAAGAATCGAGCTTATCGGCGTCGGCATCGCGAGGGGCCCTGGAGCACGGGCCACCCTAACGCCTGCGTCGTAAACCTCTCGTTAAGGACCTTTGGCCGCAGGCGGCTTCACAGCGGCCAAAACCGCCACGGCAGCCTCGAAATCCCGCAGGCGGGCTGCGCGGCGGCCCGCCGCCTCCTCGTCCACGCCCCATTTCTCGGCATTCCAGTCCTCGTCGACATAAGCCGCCGCCCAGACCTGATCGGCGTCGCGTACGCCATGGGCTAGTGCCAGCGCCAGCAGGGCCGAGCCGGTGAGCGTGGTGATCACGTGGAGCGCGGCGACCGACCAGGCATCCCCCGGCAGCGCCGCACGCGCGGCCTGGAGCGCCTCCTCCGGCTGCGTCACATGCATGACGCCTTCGGACAGGATGAAATGCGCGCCGAGCGTCTCCGCGGCCCAGAACAGCACGGGGTCCCAATGCGCGGCCTCCCGGGCGACAAGTCCCTCGGGATGGCCGGCGCGATAAAACAGCAGATCGGACTGGAGGTATTTTGCGAGGTCGTCCGTGACGAGATCGACGCGGTCGACGACGCCCTCGACCACGCTGTTGGCGATCCGCGTCAGCGGCATGGTCATGGGCTTGATCGTCTCGTTCTGATCCGCCCACTCGGCAGCCACTGCGTCGGCCAGCGCGCGCGAGGGGATCACCACCTGGCGCCCGGAGGGCGTTCGGATCGCCTTGCCATCGAGGGTGATGGCGAAGCCGTCCTCGGCCTCGGTTACCCCTGCCTCCTTGTAGAAACGCTTGCGCAACGGCACGCGCGTGGCCTGGCGGACCAACTCCTGCGGATCGAGCGGGGATCGCCCCGCAGCTTCATCGAACAATTCGCGCATCGTGTTTCGGTCCCTGCCCAGTCACCAACCCTTCAACCGCCCCCGTTCAACTACTCTTCAGGCGCGTTCTCGATCGGATCAAACCGGCTTGCGTCGAGTCCGAGCAGGTTCCACGACTGCTGCATGTGCTGCGGCAGCGGCGCGGTGGCATCGATGAAGCCGCCGCGCGGATGCGGGATGACGATGCGGCGTGCCAGCAGGTGCAGCCGGTTTTGCAGGCCGCCCGGCAGCTGCCAGTTCTCGATGTTGAAATATTTGGGATCGCCGACGATGGGGTGGCCGATATGTTCCATGTGGGCGCGCAGCTGGTGGGTGCGCCCCGTCACCGGCTTCAGCGACACCCAGGTCAGCTTGTTGCCGGCGGTCTCGACCACCGCATAGTATGTCACAGCGTGGCTTGCGCCCTCGTCGCCATGCTGGGCGATGCGCATGATGGTGTCGTCCTCGCTCTCTTCCTTGGCAAGGAATGTCGAGATGCGGCCCTGCTTCGGCTTCGGTAGCCCCGGCACCAGCGCCCAATAGGTTTTTCGCGCCGACCGCGAACGGAACGCGCCGGTCAGATGCGAGGCGGCAAAGCGCGTCTTGGCGACCAGGAGACAGCCCGACGTCTCCCTGTCGATGCGATGCACGAGGCGCGGCTTCTGGCCCTTGGAATCGCGCATCACCTCCAGCATCTGGTCGATGTGTCGCGTCATGCCCGAGCCGCCCTGCACGGCGAGACCGGCCGGTTTGTTCAGGACGAGAACGTCGTCGTCCTCATAGATCGTCATCTCCTTCAGCGCGGCAAGCGTCTTTTGCGCCGCCTCCGACTGCGGGTTGGGTGCCTTCGGCGTGTCGAGCTTCAACGGCGGAATGCGGACGCTCTGACCCTCCTCCAGGCGGTCCTTGCTGTCGACGCGCTTGCCGTCGACGCGCAGCTCGCCTTTGCGAACGACGCGCTGGATGTGGGAGAATGAGAGGCCGGGAAAGTGCGCTTCAAGGAAGCGATCGACGCGCATGTTGTTCTCGTCGGCTGTCACCTTGACGGTCTGCACCTTGGTCGGCAGCAATGCCTCGACGGGCTTTGCAGCAACCGGCGTTTCCTGCACAACAGCTTTGGGCGCGCGCCGTTCGTTGCGCTCGGCCGCAAATCGCGGCGGCTTCCCGCCTGGCTTCGCCCCAGGCCGCGGCCCCGCCGCCTTGGCGCTGCGCGCCTTGAACGGACGCGCCTCCTTGCGCTCGTCGCGCTCGCGAGGTTTCGGGTTCATTCTCTTGATGCGGCGGCTCATGCGGTTTTTCCAAGCTTTCGTGTCGACTGCACCGTCGCGCGGCGCGGCAGCGACGCAACCTGCGCCCCCACCTCTTCTTCCGCGAGGCGCAGCTCATATTGCTGCTGCAGGTCCATCCAGAACTGCGGGCTGGTGTCGAACCAGTGACCAAGACGCAACGCCGTATCGGCCGTGATTCCGCGCTGTCCATTGATGATGCCGGTGATCCGGTTCACGGGTACATCGACCTGACGCGCGAGTTCTGCGGCGGAGATGCCGAGTTGTCGCAGTTCTTCGGCAAGGTGTTCACCGGGATGTATGGGCGTGCGGGGCATGGCGATTTCTTGGCCGGACTAGCGTGAATTACGCGTTACGTAAACCGTAAATCGAACCCTGCAGCAAGCCCGAAAGGGTTAGGCCCCACCCCGCTCCTTCCGCAACTTCGCCCAATAATCCAGCCGCTTCCTGATCTCCCGCTCGAACCCGCGGTCGGGCGGGTCGTAAAAGGTCTGGCGGCCCAGCGCATCCGGGAAGTAATCCTGGCCGGAGAAGGCGTCGGGGGCGTCATGGTCGTATTCGTAAGATGCGCCGTAGCCTTCCGACTTCATCAGCTTGGTCGGCGAGTTGAGGATGTGTTTCGGCGGCAGCAGCGAGCCGGCCTGCTTTGCGACCTGCATCGCCTTGCCGAAGGCGGTGTAGACGGCATTCGATTTCGGTGCGGTGGCGAGATAGACCACCGCCTGCGCGATCGCGAGCTCGCCCTCGGGATGACCGAGGAAGTCGAAGGCATCCTTGGCGGCGTTGGCGATGACCAGCGCCTGCGGATCGGCAAGCCCTATATCCTCGACAGCCATGCGCACGACGCGGCGGGCCAGAAACAGCGGATCCTCGCCGGCATCGAGCATGCGCGCGAGATAATACAGCGCGGCATCGGGATCGGAGCCCCGCACCGACTTATGCAGCGCCGAGATCAAATTGTAATGGCCGTCGGCCGACTTGTCGTAGATCGGCGCGCGGCGCTGCAAAATCTCCTGCAACTGCGCGGCGTCGAAAATCTCGTCCTTGCGCGCGGCGCGCCAGACTTCCTCGACGAGCGTCAGCGACGCGCGGCCGTCGCCATCGGCCATGCGCACCAGCACGGCGCGCGCTTCCTCGTCGAGGGGCAGCTTGCGGCCCTCGACCTCCTCGGCATGCGCAAACAGCTTTTCGATCGCGGCCGCGTCGAGCGAGCGAAACACCAGCACGCGCGCCCGGGACAGAAGCGCCGCGTTGAGCTCGAATGACGGATTTTCGGTGGTAGCGCCGACCATCACCACTGTGCCATCTTCCATGACGGGCAGAAACGAATCCTGCTGGGCGCGGTTGAAGCGATGCACCTCGTCGACGAACAGCAGCGTGCCCTTGCCCATCTCGCGGCGTGCACGCGCCGCCTCAAAGGCCTTCTTCAAATCGGCGACGCCGGAGAACACCGCGGAGATCTGCTCGAAATGCAGATCGGTGGCGTCCGCGAGCAGCCGCGCCACCGTGGTCTTGCCGGTGCCGGGCGGGCCCCAGAACACCAGCGAGCCCAGCGTGCGCGTCTCCAGCATGCGCGTCAGCGCGCCGTCGGGACCCAGGATGTGATCCTGGCCGACGACCTCCGAGAGCGCGCGCGGCCGCAGCCGATCCGGCAGCGGATGCGGAGCCTCGTGATCGAGCCCCGCCGCGGCGAAGAGAGTTGGCGTCTCCTGTGGTCGTTTCGGACTCATCCGCCCAGCGTGACGTTGATCTGCTGGCCGCCGCGCACCAGCGTGATGCGCCAGATGCGCTGGCGCTCGGCCGCCGCCTTTTCGAGATCGCTGGTCTTGCTGATCTTTTGGTTGTTGACCGCCAGGATGACGTCGCCCTTCTGGAAGCCGACATTCGCGGCCGCGCTGTCGCCGCCGAGATCGGTGACCACGACGCCTTCGGTGTCGGCATCCAAATGCAGCTCGTCGGCGAGCGCCGGGGTGATGGTCGAGACCTTCGCGCCTTGGAGAGGCGAGCGCGCGGTAATGACGAGCTCGTTGCGGCCGGCATCGGGCGCGGCGTCCAGCGCCACCGTCAGCTTAATCGGCTTGCCGCCGCGCTGCACGTCGATCTGCGCCGTGCCGCCGAGCGGCCGTGTGGCGAAACGATAGTCGAAGGCGTTGGGATCATCCACGGTCTGGCCGTCGATCGAGACGATCAGGTCGGAGGATTTCAGCCCGGCCTTCGCCGCCGGTCCGTTCGGAACGACGCTTGCGACCAGCGCACCGGTCGGCGAACGCAGCCCGAGGCTCTCGGCGATCTCCGGCGTCACCGCCTGCAATTTCGCCCCTAACCAGGGCCGCTTCACCGCCTTGCCCCCGCCCTTGGCGGAGGCGACGACGACGCGCACCATGTTGGCGGGGATGGCGAAGCCGATGCCCTGCGAGCCGCCGGAGCGCGAATAGATCGCGGTGTTGATGCCCGCGAGCCTGCCGTTCATGTCGACCAACGCGCCGCCGGAATTGCCGGGATTGATCGCCGCGTCGGTCTGGATGAAGAACTGGTAGTCGGTGATACCGACCTGCGTGCGCGCCAAGGCCGAGATGATGCCGTGAGTCACGGTCTGGCCGACGCCGAAGGGATTGCCGATCGCCATCACGACGTCGCCGACCAGCAGCTCGTCCGAATTGGTGAATTCGAGAGCCGGAAACTTCTCCTTGGTGTCCTTCAGACGCAGCACCGCGAGATCGCTGCGAGAGTCCTTCAGCACGATCTCGGCCTCGAACTCACGCTTGTCCGACAGCGACACCTTGACCTGGTCGGCGCCTTCGATGACATGGACGTTGGTGACGACGAGCCCGGACGCATCGACGATCACGCCCGAACCGAGCGAGCGCTGCACCTGCTCCTGCTGCTGGCCAGGCACGCCGAAGAAGCGGCGGAAGATCGGGTCGTCGAGCAGCGGGTTGCGGTTCTGCACCACCTTGGCGGCATAGACGTTGACGACCGCCGGCTGCACCCGCTGCACGATCGGCGCATAGGACAGCCGCAGTTCGGCGGGCGAGGACGGCACTCGGCGGTCCTGCGCGGCGGCCGGATTGAAGTTGGCCGAAAAGGCTATGCACAGTGCCGTGACGACGGCGGTCCAGGTCGATCGAAACATTCCTACCTCTTGGAAAAGACGCCGGAATATAGGCGCGTTCGCCCCCCAATAGAAGGGCGCCCGGCGCCATATTCGCCCCCCTTTTTGGTGTGTCCGGCCTGCAAGCTGTGCGTGCGAAATGGCAATTTGCCGGGGCTGTGGATTGGCATGATGTGCGTCATCTTGCATGGTGGTGCAAGGCGGATTCGGTTGCGGCGAATTTACACCAGTGGGAACCGCGCAACCGGGCGCAGCGTCGCGGGGCAGTCATCGATCACACCTAGGCTCTCCGCCAGCGACTTGGGGAAGTTCGTCAAACGATGGAGTCATGACGTGAGCAGGACAAGAATTGCAGCCACGGCGATTGGTCTCGCCGCCGCACTGGCAGCTTCGCAGGCCCAGGCCCAATCGGCGAGCAGCAGCGACCAGGAGATCGCGCTCCTGAAGCAGCAGTTGAAGATGCTGGAGCAGAAGCTCGACAAGCTCCAGAGCCAGACCGCCGCGAATACCGCGGCGACGGCGAAGGCCAGGCTTGAGGCGAAGGCGGAGGCGAAAGCCGAAGCGCGGTCCGAAGCGAAGGCCGTCGTCGCCAACGCCAACGCGGCGATCCCGCTCAAGGGACCAGCGCCCGCATCCGGCGTCGTCGTGACGATGCCGAACAACCGGCCCACTATCTGCACTGCCGATGGAGCAAACTGCGTCGGAATCACAGGCCGCGTGCATTGGGATGTCGGCGGCTATGACTATCGGCCCAACACGGGGGCGACCGTGCCGCAAAAGCTCGACAGCGGCGAGAACGTCCGCCGCGCGCGCATCGGTCTCGCCGGCAAGTTCTTCAATGACTGGAATTTCGCGCTGATCTACGACTTCGGCGGCTCCTCCGACGGATTTGGCGGCGCAGCTCCGGGTTCGCTGCCCGGCGGCGGCGTCTCCGGCGTCGAGAACGCCTATCTCAGCTACACCGGCTTGAAGCCATTCGGCGGCAAGATGGCCATCGAAGGCGGCATCATGGACCTGCCCTACACGCTCGATGAGGCCACGAGCTCCAACGACATCATGTTCATGGAGCGCGCCTCGGCGGGCATCGTTGCCACCAGCATCGCCGCAGGCGACTTCCGCTCGGCTGTCGGCACGCGCTGGTACAACGACGTGTTCTGGGCGGGCGGCTATGTTACCGGTCCCGCTACCGGTGCGATCCACTCAGCCTCGAGCGTTGCGCCGAACGGCACCACGGAACAATACGGCGCGGTCGCCCGTGTCGCCGGCCAGGTCGTCAGCGGCAAAGACTACTCAGTCCATCTCGGCGGCAATGCCGAATGGCTGATCCAGCCGACGCGCAATCTGGTGACGGGTGCACAGACGGTGACGCTGAGCGATCGTCCGGAACTGCGCATCGATCCCACGGCACTGGCTACGACCAGCGCAATCGCCAATGCCTCCGGCGCGCAGGTCTACAGCGTCGAAGCGGCCGCCACCTATGGACCGCTGATCCTGCAAGGCGAGTATTTCTGGTACAACATCGATCGCAGCGCCAATACCGGCCTGCCGCCGCTGGGTGCGCCGAGCCTCAAATTCCAGGGCGGCTACGCGCAGGCCGGCTACGTGCTGACGGGCGAGAGCCGCAGTTACAATGCGGCGAATGCGGCCTATGGCGGCGTTAAGCCAGCGCACCCGTTCTCGCTCGAGGGCGGTGGCTGGGGCGCGTGGGAAATCGCGGGACGGTTCTCCACGGTCGACCTCAACGATCAGCTCGGAACCGCCACCGGCGTCGCAGGCGGCCGGCAGACCGTCTACACGGCGGCGCTGAACTGGTACGTCAACGGCAACGTCCGTTTCATGCTGGACTATCTGCATGGCACGGTGTCGAGGCAGGCCTCGCCGGTCTCGACCGCCGATGTCGGCTCGAAATTCGATGCGGTCGCGATGCGGACGCAGTTCGCGTTCTAGGTCTCGCCTGTCGTCCCGGGGCGCCAAAATGCGAACCCGGGACCCAGCATCTGCAACGCTATCTGAAGGAGACACGCCATGAAGGCCGTCGGCTACAGGAAGTCGCTTCCGATCGAGGATCAGGACGCGCTGATCGATTTCGAGACCGCAAAGCCCGAACCGAAGGGCCGTGATATCCGCGTGGCCGTGAAGGCGATCTCGGCCAATCCGGTCGATTACAAGTGCGCAAGCGCGCAGCCCCGCCAGAGGGCGAGACGAAGATTCTGGGCTATGACGCGGCCGGCGTGGTCGACGCCGTCGGTCCGGACGTCACGCTGTTCAAGCCGGGCGATGAGGTGTTTTACGCCGGCTCGATCCTGCGCCAGGGTACCAATTCCGAATTCCATCTCGTCGACGAGCGCATCGTCGGCAACAAGCCGAAGAGCCTGTCGTTTGCGCAGGCCGCCGCCCTACCCCTCACCTCCATCACCGCCTGGGAGCTGTTATTCGATCGGCTCGGTGCGGTGCCCGGCAAGAGTGTTGATCCGCGCACGCTCTTGATCACGGGCGGCGCCGGCGGTGTCGGCTCCATCCTGATCCAGCTTGCACGCCGCCTCACCGGCCTTACGGTTGTCGCGACCGCGACGCGAACGGAGTCGCAAAAATGGTGCCTCGATCTCGGCGCGCATGCGGTGATCGACCACGGCAAGCCGATGAAGGAGCAGATCGAGAAGCTCAAGCTGCCGCCGGTCGCGCTGGTGGCGAGCCTCACCTTCACCGACCAGCACTACAAGAGCATCGCCGAATTCATGGCACCGCAGGGCAAGTTCGGCCTGATCGACGATCCCCCGGAATTCACCGTGAGCGCGTTCAAGGGCAAGGCGATCTCGGTGCACTGGGAATCGATGTTCACGCGCTCCTCGTTCCAGACCGCCGACATGATCGCGCAGCATCATCTGCTCAACGATGTCGCCGACCTCATCGACAAGGGCGTGCTGCGCACGACGCTCGACCAGACCTTTGGCACGATCAACGCGATCAATCTCAAGCGCGCGCATGCACTGCTCGAGAGTGGCAAGTCGCGCGGCAAGATCGTGCTGGAGGGGTGGTAGGTCCTAGCTCGAACCGGGCGCCGCATTCGTCTCCGGCGGACGCGTCGCCCGCTCGATAAAGCCCTTGGCGAGCGCGTGGTAGATCCCTTCCTCGCAGATCATCCGCGATGTGGCATGTGCAATCAGGGCGGCGGCCATCAACGGCACCACCATGGCGTGGTTGTCGGTCATCTCGGTCACGATGACAAAAGCGGTGATCGGCGCCTGCACTACACCTGCAAAATACGACACCATGCCAAGCAGCATGATCGCGCCGACCGGAGCGTCGTGGAAGAAGGACGCGATATTGCTGCCGAGGCCGGCTCCAACGGCGAGTGACGGCGAAAAAATTCCGCCGGGTATGCCACTGATTGCCGCGAAGGTGGTGGCGAGAAGCTTGAGGATGCCGAAGTCCTGCGGCAGCGGTCCGCCCTGCTCCAGGGCCGTCTTTACCTGCTGGTAGCCTGTGCCATAGATCGTATCGCCGGAGACAAGGCCGCAGATCGCGACCGCCAATCCGCACGCAAGCGCGAACCACAGAGGGTGGCCCTTCACCGCGCGTCCGAACGGATGGGCCAAGCCGCGCGCCATAATGATGACGATACGGCTGAAGATGCCGCCAGCCAAACCGCCGACCACGCCGCACACCGGAACCGCCAGCCAGTCGACGCCGGGGGCCAGCGACATCGCACTGCTGCCGAAATAGGCGTAGTTGCCCATCAGCGCGAGCGAGGTCAGGCCGGCCGCGATCACCGCCGCAATGATGAGGCTGCTGGTACGTGTCTCGAAAGCACGGCTCATCTCCTCGATGCCGAAGACGATTCCCGCCAGCGGTGTGTTGAAGGCGGCCGCGACGCCGGCGGCCGCGCCGGCTAGGATCAATCCGGGCTGGCGGCGTGGCGAGACGCGGCCGAGGGCGAACATGATGGAAGCGCCGACTTGAACGCTCGGTCCTTCCCGGCCGACGGAGCCGCCGCATAGCAGGCCGAACAAGGTGAGGATCACTTTTCCGATCGCGATTCGGATCGAGACCAGGCTCTCGCGCGCCGCCTGGTCGGTCAGATGCCGCGCGGCGATCGCCTGGGGAATGCCGCTGCCCTGTGCGTTCGGGAACAGCCGGGTGGTCAGATAGGCCGAGAGCATGAAGCCGAGAGGTGTCACCGCGAGTACGACGTAGCGCGACTGAGCCAACAGCAGCGCAAAGGCGTGCTGGGCGAGATCGGCGAGCTGGGCCAGCACCACCGCCGCGGCGCCAACCCCGATCCCACCGAGCACGAAGATCGCCCGCCGCTGCCATCGCGCGGATGTCAGCCTGAACAGGCGTTTATGGCGGGTCGACAGGGGCCAGAGCATGAGCCGTTTTAGCCGGTCACGTCGCGAATTGAAGGGGCAAGCGAGCAGACCAGCTAGACTGGAACCACGCCTTCGACGAACATCAACCGTCGCTCCAGCGCCGTTTGCCGCAGCTTTAGCGCTTCGGCATATTCCACTGACGCGTACCATTCCTGCGCCCGCGCCATCGATGGGAACTCCACGATGATGATGGTCTTGGGCGGCGGGCCGCCCTCCACCACCTCAGTGGCGCCGCCACGCACGAGATAGCGGCCGCCATATTGCGCGATGGTTGCCGCGGCCAACGTGCGATAGGCTTCCATCGCGGCTCTGTCGCGCACCTCGACCTCGGAGATCACGTAGGCCGGCATGCGCAGGCCTCAGGCAATCGTGTTGACGATGCCGCCCTCGGCACGCAGCGCCGCACCGTTGGTCGCGGACGCTTCCTTCGAGGCGACATAGACCACCATGTTGGCGATCTCGTCGACGCTGGCGAAGCGCTGGATCAGCGAGCTCGGGCGATGCTGCTTGACGAAATTGGCCGCGGCCTCATCGACCGACTGGCCGTTCTGCTTGGCAAGATCCTTCACGAACGTCTCGACGCCCTCCGACATTGTCGGGCCCGGCAGCACGGAATTGACGGTGACGCCGGTGCCGCGGGTGAGCTGCGCCAGGCCCCGCGCGACCGAGAGCTGCGCCGTCTTGCTCATTCCATAGTGGATCATCTCGACGGGAATGTTGAGCCCGGACTCCGAGGAGATGAAGACGATGCGGCCCCAGTTGCGCTTGAGCATGCCCTTCATATACGCGCGCGAGAGACGCACGCCGCTCATGACGTTGACCTCGAAGAAGCGGCTCCAGTCCTCGTCCGGAATGTCGAAAAAGTCCTTCGGCTCGAAGATGCCGGCATTGTTGATGAGGATATCGACGTCTGGCAGCGCCGCGGCCAGCGCCTTGCAGCCGGCAGCGGTCGAGACATCGGCAGCGATGCCGCGGACCTTCCCGCCCACACCTTCCAGCTTGCGCACGGCGGCATCGACCTTGTCCTGGCCGCGTCCGTTGATCACGACGCTCGCACCCGAGCCGGCAAGGCCCTTGGCGATGGCGTGGCCGATACCAGCGGTCGAGCCGGTCACGAGGGCGGTCTTTCCGGAAAGGTCGATGTTCATGCGTGATCTCCGTTGATGCTGGCGGAGATATTGGGCGCTGCCGGCACGATAGCAATCGGCACTCACCGACGCGTGAGAGCAGGACGCAACCAACGAGGACGGCCAATAAAAAAGCGGCGCCCGAAGGCGCCGCTTTCTGAAAACTCTCTGCCGGTCGGCTTACGCCGCCTCGGCTTCCTTCTCCTGCACCGGACCGGAGTCCTGGCCCTTGGCATCGACGTCGCGGTCGACGAACTCGATCACGGCCATCGGGGCGTTGTCGCCGTAGCGGAAGCCGGCCTTGATGATGCGGGTGTAGCCACCCTGGCGATCCTTGTAGCGGGGCGCGAGGGTGTCAAACAGCTTCCTGACCTGATCCTTGTCGCGCATTTCGGAGATGGCCTGGCGGCGCATGGCCAGCCCGCCCTTCTTGCCGAGGGTAATCAGCTTCTCGACGATCGGACGCAATTCCTTCGCCTTCGGCAGCGTGGTGACGATCTGCTCGTGCTTGATCAGCGCGGCGCACATGTTGGCGAACATCGCGCGGCGATGCTCGGCGGTGCGGTTGAGCTTACGATGAACCTTGCCGTGACGCATTTATCTATTCCTTGAATTTCATTCGTCGCGACGGTTCGTCGGACCAGTTGCTCAGGTGGGCTGCCTGCGTTCGCCCGCTAAGGCGCGATGAATTCGCGCCTCAGCCTGTCGTCGTTCGGATCAGTAGTGATCCTCGAAGCGCTTGGCGAGCTCGTCGATGTTCTCCGGCGGCCAGCCCGGCACTTCCATGCCGAGGTGCAGACCCATCTGGGCCAACACTTCCTTGATCTCGTTCAGCGACTTGCGGCCGAAGTTCGGAGTGCGGAGCATTTCGGCTTCGGACTTCTGCACGAGGTCGCCGATGTAGACGATGTTGTCGTTCTTCAAGCAGTTGGCCGAACGCACCGACAGCTCGAGCTCGTCCACCTTCTTGAGGAAGGCCGGGTTGAAGGCGAGGTCCGGGATGATCTCTTGGGCGACTTCCTTGCGCGGCTCTTCGAAGTTGACGAACACGTTGAGCTGATCTTGCAGGATGCGCGCAGCGTAGGCGACGGAATCATCAGGCGTCAGCGCGCCGTTGGTCTCGATCGTCATGGTCAGCTTGTCGTAGTCGAGGATCTGGCCCTCGCGGGTGTTCTCGACCTTGTAGGAGACCTTGCGGACCGGCGAGTACAGGCTATCGACCGGGATCAGGCCGATCGGTGCGTCCTCGGGGCGGTTGCGCTCGGCGGGAACGTAGCCCTTGCCGGTTGCGACCGTGAACTCCATGCGGATCTCGGCGCCCTCGTCGAGCGTGCAGATCTGCAGGTCGGGATTGAGCACGACGACGTCGCCCACGGTCTGGATGTCGCCGGCGGTGACGACGCCCGGGCCGGACTTCTTGACGACCATGCGCTTGGGGCCTTCGCCCTGCATCTTGATCGAGATGTCCTTGATGTTGAGCACGATGTCGGTGACGTCCTCACGGACGCCCGCGATCGAGGAGAACTCGTGCAGCACGCCGTCGATGTGCACCGACTGCACTGCCGCGCCCTGGAGCGAGGACAGCAGGATGCGGCGCAGCGCGTTGCCGAGCGTCTGGCCGAAGCCGCGCTCGAGCGGTTCGGCGACGATGGTCGCGAAACGGGTCGGATCGCTGCCGGGCTGTACCTGCAGCTTGTTCGGCCGAATCAGTTCTTGCCAATTTTTCTGGATCGTCACTGTTTCACCCATACAGGCCAGTCAGACTGCTGTTGCAGGCACTGGCGTTGGAGAAAGGCCGCAGATCATTTCCACGGCTTTGCAAAAAGTCATCGCGGGCGCCGATGCGCCCGCAATCTGGTATCAAACGCGCCGACGCTTACGGGGACGGCAACCGTTGTGCGGGATCGTGGTCACGTCGCGGATCGAGGTGACGGTGAAGCCCGCGGCCTGCAGCGCCCGGAGCGCCGATTCGCGGCCCGAACCGGGACCGGCGACTTCGACTTCCAGCGTGCGCATGCCGTGCTCTTGCGCCTTCTTCGACACGTCCTCGGCGGCAACCTGTGCGGCATACGGGGTCGACTTGCGCGAGCCCTTGAAGCCCATCGTGCCGGCGGAGGACCAGGCAATCGTGTTGCCCTGCGCGTCGGTGATGGTGATGGTCGTGTTGTTGAACGACGAGTTCACGTGCGCGACGCCGGAGGCGATGTTCTTGCGCTCACGACGACGAACGCGGGTGGCTTCCTTGCCCATAGACTACCTTTCCTGAAGATCTCAAACGCCGCCGTAATGCCAGCGGCTACACCTGTGGAACGAAAGGCGCGTGGCGAACGGGTCATCCCCGGGTCGCCACACGCCGTGATTGGATGCGAAAACTTACTTCTTCTTGCCGGCGATGGCCTTGGCCGGACCCTTGCGCGTACGCGCATTGGTGTGGGTACGCTGGCCACGCACCGGCAGACCGCGACGATGGCGCAGGCCGCGGTAGCAGCCGAGATCCATCAGACGCTTGATGTTGATGCCGACCTCACGACGCAAATCGCCCTCGACGAGATAGTCGCGGTCGATCACTTCGCGGATCTGAAGCACTTCGGCGTCGCTGAGCTGATTGACCCGACGATCGTCTGGGATCTTCACCTTCTCCATGATCTCACCGGCGATCTTCTGACCGATGCCATGGATGTACTGGAGCGCGATCAGCACGCGCTTGTTGGTCGGGATGTTCACGCCGGCAATACGGGCCACGGCCTTCTCTCCTGTCGCCAATCCCTCGTCAGGAATCGGGCTTTAAGTGCTTGGTTTCTCGGGCAGGTGTTCACAAACGCGAACACGACGCCCACCCCTGGTCTTCCTGGGGCCCGGCATCGTTTGAAACTATCCGACTTGGATGCGGGGCTTATTAGGGGATTCAGGGGGCTTTCGTCAACCGCTGCTAGCGCTTAGCTCGCCTTTTCGTGACCTTTTTTGCGGCCTTTTTGGCACCTTTCTTGACAGCCTTCCTGGCGGTCTTTTTGGCTGCCTTCTTCTTTCCTACCTTCTTGGCGGCTTTCTTGACGATTCTCTTGCCTGCCTTCGTCGCCTTCTTGGCCGCCTTCTTGGATTTCGCAGCCTTTTTGGCCGCTTTCACGGGCGTTTTGGCCGATTTCTTAGCAGTCTTGGCCTTTCTGGCCGGGGCCGCCTTGGCCGCGCTCCGGGCGCGGGTCTTGCCATGTGTCTTGGGCTCGACCGCCCCGAGCGCCAGGAGCTGGCGATGGATGGCGCGGGTGACCTCGTCGATGGCCATCATGCCGTCGATGGTCGAGAGCTTCCGCCGCTCGGAATAGTAGTGAATCAGCGGCTCCGTCTGGTTGCGGTAGCTGGCGAGTCGCTTGGTGAGGACTTCCGGAGTGTCGTCGAGCCGGACCTCCTCCCCGCGCTCGCGCATCTGGGCGACGCGAGTCTCGACACGGTTCAGGAGCGCGCTCTCGTTGACGCGGAGCTCGATCACGGCATCGAGCTTGAGGTGCTTGTGCTTGAGCAGCTCATCCAGCGCCTCGGCCTGCGGCACGGTCCGCGGGAAACCGTCGAGGATAAAACCGTTCTTGGCATCCGGCTGATCGATCCGATCGGAGATGATTCCGACCACGACATCGTCTGGCACGAGGCCGCCGCTGGCCATGATCTCCTTGGCCTTGAGACCGACCGGCGTTCCGGCCGCCACCGCTGCACGCAACATCTCGCCGGTCGAGAGCTGGACGATGCCATAGCGCTGCACCAGCAGCTGCGCCTGGGTGCCCTTGCCCGATCCCGGCGGCCCCAGAAGTATGATTCTCATCGGCGTACGCCCCCCGATTGGTGCGCGATACGTCGTGCACCTGTGTTTTGAAGTCCAGTTACAGTGCAAATCATAATCAGCGCCGCACCGCTACCCATATCATAGGGGAGCAGATGGCCGGACGCCAAGAAGCCTTTGAGACCAGTGCTTGGAGATAAGTGCTTGCACGACAGTAAGAGCGGCTTTGCCGAGGCGACCGAATGGCCGGCTCGCCGTCCGCGCGCGTTGCACGCGCGGCGAATCGGCGGCGGCAATTGCGCCGCCCGAGAGGACGCCGCGCTTAACGGCGGCGGCCGCGCAGCTTCGACTTCCGGATCAGGCCTTCGTACTGATGCGCCAGGAGATAGCCCTGCACCTGTGCCACCGTGTCCATGGTGACGCTGACGACGATCAGCAGCGAAGTGCCGCCAAAGTAGAACGGCACCGACGCGTAGGAGATCAGGATTTCTGGAATCAAGCAGACGATCGCGAGATAGACCGCGCCGAGCACGGTGATGCGCGACAGCACGTAGTCGATATATTCCGCGGTACGCTCGCCCGGGCGGATACCCGGAATGAAGCCGCCGTGCTTCTTCAGATTGTCCGCAGTCTCGGTCGGATTGAACACGATCGCGGTGTAAAAGAAGGCGAAGAACACGATCAGCGCCAGATACATGATCAGGAACAGCGGACGGCCGTGGCCGAGCTGGGTGGTGATCCACTGGAACCATTCCGGCCCGCTGCCCGCATTGAAGTTCGCAACCGTGGTCGGCAGCAGCAGCAGTGAGGACGCGAAGATCGGCGGGATCACGCCCGAGGTGTTGAGCTTGAGCGGCAGATGCGAGGACTGCCCCTCGAACATCTTGTTGCCGACTTGGCGCTTCGGATACTGGATCAAGAGCCGGCGCTGGGCGCGCTCCACGAACACGATGAAGGCGATCACGGCCACCGCCATGACGATGACGACCAGAATCAGGCCGGTCGACATCGCACCCTGACGGCCGAGTTCGAGCATGTTGGCGAGCGCCGCGGGCAGCTCGGCGACGATGCCGGAGAGAATGATCAGAGAAATGCCGTTGCCGATGCCGCGCGAGGTGATCTGCTCGCCCAGCCACATCAGGAACATGGTGCCGCCGGTCAGCGTGATCGCCGTCGACAGGCGGAAGAACATGCCGGGGTCGCTGACGACGTTGCCGGCGCCTTCGAGGCCCACTGCGATGCCGTAGGACTGGAACGCGGCCAGGATCACCGTGAGATAACGGGTGTACTGGTTCAGCAGCTTGCGGCCGGACTCGCCTTCCTTCTTCAGCGCCTCGAGCTGCGGCGAGACGGTGGTCAGGAGCTGGATGATGATGGAGGCCGAGATGTACGGCATGATGTTCAGCGCAAAGATCGCCATGCGGTGAATGCCGCCGCCGGCGAACATGTTGAACATGCCGAGGATGCCGCCCGCCTGGGAGCGGAACACCTGCTCCCAGATGTTGGGATCGATGCCGGGGAGCGGGATGTAGGTCCCGAGCCGATAAACGAGCAGCGCACCCAGGGTAAACCAGATGCGCTTCTTCAGTTCGTCGGCCTTGGCAAACGCACCGAAATTGAGATTGGCTGCCAGTTGTTCCGCTGCAGAGGCCATCTTGGACTTTCTCCCGCCGCTTATTGCGCCGTTATGCCCGCGGCCGGGCTACATTATACCGGACACCGGACATTATCTGGGGCTACGGCTTCGATAAGTCCATCGTCCCGCATGCGTAAAGGCCCGCGAGCCGCGGGCCGATGACGCAGTTGTTACGCCGCCTCGCCTTCTTCCTTGGCAGGCGCGAGGATCTTCACCGAACCGCCGGCCTTCTCGACTGCCGCAATCGCGGTCTTCGAGGCGCCGTGCACTTCGATGTTGAGCTTGGCCTTGAACTCGCCACGGCCGAGCAGCCGCAGGCCACCCTTGGCGCGGCGCAGCACGCCGGCCTTGACCAGGGATTCGACGTTCACGACGCTGCCGGTGTCGATCTTCTTGGCATCGACCGCGTCCTGGAGCCGGTCGAGATTGATCTCGGCGAACTCCACACGGAAGATGTTGTTGAAGCCGCGCTTAGGCAGACGACGATGCAAGGGCATCTGGCCGCCTTCGAAACCCTTGATGCGCACGCCCGAACGCGCGGTCTGGCCCTTGCCACCGCGGCCGGCCTGCTTGCCCTTGCCCGAACCAATGCCGCGGCCGACGCGCATACGCTTCTTGCGCGAGCCGGCATTGTCGGCGATATCGCTGAGCTTCATCGCCCTGCTCCTTGTTTCTTGCGCATGACCTTCACCGAAAACGGGTCCCGCTCCGGGATCGTGCGCCTTTGCTTACTTCTCGTCGACGATGCGAACGAGATGGTGAACTTTCAAGATCATGCCACGGACCGCCGGGGTGTCCGGCAGTTCGCTGGTGCGGCCGATCTTGTTGAGCTTGAGCCCGATCAGCGTCGAGCGCTGCGAGTGATGGCGGCGGATCGCGCTGCCGGTCTGCTCGATCTTGATCGTCTTTGCGGTCGTAACGGCACTCTTGGCCATGGGCGTCTACTCCGAAAAGCTTGCGTTATTCGGCAACCGCCTCGGCGTCACCACCGATACGGCGGGACTGGAGGGTGGACACCTTGATATTGCGGCGGGCAGCGACCGAGCGCGGCGAATCCTGATGCTTCAGCGCATCGAAGGTCGCGCGAACCATGTTGTACGGGTTCGACGAGCCGATCGACTTCGCAACCACGTCCTGGACGCCGAGCGTCTCGAACACGGCGCGCATCGGGCCGCCGGCGATGATGCCGGTACCGGCCGGAGCTGCGCGCAGGTAAACACGGCCCGCGCCATGACGGCCGGCGATGTCGTGATGCAGCGTGCGGCCCTCGCGCAACGACACGCGGGTCAGGTTGCGCTTGGCGGATTCGGTTGCCTTGCGGATCGCCTCGGGCACTTCGCGCGCCTTGCCGTGACCGAAGCCGGCGCGGCCCTTCTGGTCGCCGATCACGACCAGCGCTGCGAAACCGAAGCGCTTGCCGCCCTTGACGACCTTGGCGACGCGATTGATGTGGACGAGCTTGTCGACGAACTCGCTGTCGCGCTCTTCCCTGCGTTCACGTCCGCCGCCGCGTTGATCGCGTCCACCACGTTGTTCGCGTTCTGCCATGGTTTTTCCAGTCCTTCAGAGGCTTACGCCTCAATCCTCAAATTCTGTTAGAAGCTCAGCCCGCTCTCACGCGCCGCGTCGGCAAGAGCCTTGACGCGCCCGTGATAGAGATAGCTGCCGCGATCGAACACGACTTCCTTGACACCCTTCTCGGCGGCGCGCTCGGCCAGGAGCTTGCCGACCGCCTTCGCCGCATCGATATCGGCGCCGGTCTTGCCGCCATCGCGCATCGACTTCTCGAGCGACGAGGCAGAGGCCAGCGTCTCGCCCTTCAGGTCGTCGATGACCTGGGCGTAGATGTGCTTGGACGAGCGGAACACCGACAGGCGCGGACGGCCGCCACCCGAGCGGCGCAGCTTCAGACGTACACTGCGCTTGCGCCGGGCATTCGTAACCTTGGCTTTCGACATGACCGGCTCCGTTACTTCTTCTTGCCTTCCTTGCGGAAGATGAATTCGCCAACATACTTCACGCCCTTGCCCTTGTAGGGCTCCGGCGGACGATAGGAGCGAATCTCGGCGGCGACCTGGCCGACGCGCTGAATGTCGCTGCCGGTCACCGTGATCTCGGTCGGCTTCGGCACGGTGATCGTGATCCCTTCCGGGATCGCGTAGACCACATCGTGGCTGTAGCCGAGCGCGAGCTGCAGGTTCTTGCCCTGCAGCGCGGCGCGGTAACCGACGCCGGTGATTTCGAGCTTCTTCTCGAAACCCTTGGTGACGCCTTCGACCAGATTCGCGACCTGGGCGCGAGCGGTCCCGTACAGGGCCCGCGCGCGGTTGGTCTCGACCCGGGGGTTCACCTTGACCTGCCCGTTGTCGAGCTTCACCTCGACGTCGTTATGGACGACGAACTGAAGCTGGCCCTTCGGCCCCTTCATCTTGACGGTCTGCCCGTCGACGGTCGCGGTCACACCCGACGGCACCGCTACCGGCCTTTTGCCAACACGTGACATGGATCAAAAATCCTTCTCAGAACACCGTGAAGAGAACTTCACCGCCCACGTTCGCTTCACGCGCACTGTGGTCAGCCATGATTCCCTTCGGCGTCGACAACACCGAAATGCCGAGTCCGTTATTGACCCGCGGCAGGTTCTTCACCGAGGCGTAAACGCGACGCCCGGGCTTGGAGACACGCTCGATCTCGCGGATAACGGGCTCGCCATCGAAATACTTCAGCTCGATCTCGATCTCGCTGCGGCCCGAGGAGTGCTCGAGCGTGGCGTAACCGCGGATGTAGCCCTCGCTCTTGAGCACCTCGAGGACGTTCTCACGCATCTTCGAGCCAGGCGTGGAGACCTTGTTCTTGGAACGCATCTGCGCGTTACGGATGCGGGTGATCAGATCGCTGATTGGATCGTGCGTAGACATCTAAACGACCCTCCTTACCAGCTGGACTTTACGAGGCCCGGGACCATGCCCCTGGAGCCAAGATCCCGCATTGCGATGCGGGACAGTTTGGTCAAGCGATAGTTCGAGCGCGAACGGCCCGACAGCTCGCAACGCAGACGGATGCGGGTCGTCGACGAGTTGCGCGGCATTTCCGCCAGCTTCAGGGTCGCGGCGAACCGCTCCTCCATCGGCAGCGACTTGTCGGCGATGATCGCCTTCAACCGCTCGCGCTTCGGAGCGGCGTTCTTCGCCATCCGCTTGCGCCGGTTGTTCTTCTCGACTGAACTCTTCTTTGCCATGCTTGGCTCCTGGGTATCCGCGTTTGAGAGGCTTTAGGTCAGCGTCTCACTGCCGGAACGGGAAATTGAAAGCGGTCAACAAGGCCCTCGCCTCGTCGTCGGTCTTGGCCGTGGTGCAGACGGTGATGTCCATACCACGGGATTCCGTGACCTTGTCGAAGTCGATCTCGGGGAAAATGATGTGTTCCTTGAGGCCGAGCGAGTAGTTGCCGCGACCGTCGAAGCTCTTCGGGTTCAAGCCGCGGAAGTCGCGGACGCGCGGCAGCGCGACCGTCACCAGGCGATCGATGAACTCGTACATGCGGGCCTTGCGCAGCGTGACCTTGCAGCCGATCGGCTGGTTCTCACGCAACTTGAAGGTCGCGATTGCGATGCGCGAATAGGTCACGATCGCCTTCTGGCCGGCGATCTGGGTCAATTCCGCAGCGGCGTTCTCGGCCTTCTTGCGGTCGTTGACGGAATCGCCAACGCCCATGTTCAGCACGACCTTGTCCAGCCGCGGAACCTGCATGACGTTCTCATAACCGAACTTCTCGGTCATTTCCGTCCGGATCTTCGCGTCGTATTCCGCGCGCAGGCGCGGCGTGTAAGCGGCCTCAGCCATCGATCTCAGCTCCCGAGCTCTTGGCGATGCGGACCTTCTTGCCGTCCGCCAGAATCTTGAATCCGACGCGGGTCGGCTTCCCGTCCTTGCCGACATACGCGATGTTGGACAGTTGGATCGGCGACTCTTTCGAGATGATGCCGCCCTCCTGGGCCTGCGTCTGCTTCTGGTGACGCTTGACCATGTTGATGCCGCGCACCAGCGCCGTACCGGCGTCGGGACGCACTTCGAACACCTCGCCGGTGCGGCCCTTGTCGCGGCCGGTCAGCACGACGACCTTGTCGCCCTTGCGGATCTTCGCAGCCATCACAGCACCTCCGGCGCGAGCGAGATGATCTTCATGTGGTTCTTGGCGCGCAGCTCGCGCGGCACGGGCCCGAAGATACGGGTACCGACCGGCTCGGACTGATTGTTGATCAGAACGGCGGCGTTGCGGTCGAAGCGGATGACCGAACCGTCGGCGCGGCGGATGTCCTTGCGGACGCGCACCACGACGGCCTTCATCACGTCGCCCTTCTTCACCTTGCCACGCGGAATCGCTTCCTTGATCGAGACAACGATGATGTCGCCGATCGTGGCGTAGCGGCGCTTGGAGCCCCCGAGCACCTTGATACACATGACACGGCGTGCGCCAGAATTATCGGCCACGTCGAGGTTGGTCTGCATCTGAATCATTGATGCACCTCGTCCTCTTCTCTTTGCGCCAGCCCAGCCGGCGCTCAACATTTACCTGAAGTCAGTCGGCTAAAGCCAACAGATCAGGCGCTTTTCTTGTGTTCGCCCCGGATCACGACCCAGCGCTTCAACTTCGAAATCGGCTTCGATTCCTCGATCCACACCATGTCGCCCGGCTTGAACTCGTTGCTCTCGTCGTGCGCGTGGTAGTTCTTCGAACGGCGGATCGTCTTCTTGTAGATCGGGTGCGTAAAGCGGCGATCGACGCGCACCACGATGGTCTTGGCTTGCTTGTCGCTGACGACCACGCCCTGCAAAGTACGTTTCGGCATCTTCGTAAGCCTCTTACTTCTTCTTCGCGCGCGTCTGCGCGGCGACGGTCTTGATCCGGGCGATGTCACGGCGGGCCTCGCGCAGGCGCGAGGTGTTCTCGAGCTGCCCGGTGGCGCGCTGGAAGCGCAGGTTGAAGCGCTCCTTCTTCAGGTTCAGGATGGCGTCATCCTGCTGATCGGGGCTCAACGCGCGGATGTCTTCGATTTTCATCTGGGCCATGGCCATTACTCCGCAATGCGCTCGACGAAGCGCGTCTTGATCGGCAGCTTGGCTGCCGCCAGGGTCAGCGCTTCACGCGCTGTCTGGGTGTTGACGCCGTCGATCTCGAACAGTACCCGGCCCGGCTTGACGCGCGCGACCCACAATTCCGGCGCGCCCTTGCCGGAACCCATGCGGACTTCGGCAGGCTTCTTCGACACGGGAACGTCGGGGAATATGCGGATCCAGACGCGGCCGGCGCGCTTCATGTGGCGGGTCAGCGCGCGGCGAGCGGCTTCGATCTGGCGCGCGGTGACGCGCTCAGGCTCGGTCGCCTTCAGACCGAACTGGCCGAACGCCAACGTCGCGCCCGAAGACGCAACGCCGTGGATACGGCCCTTATGCGCCTTCCGGAACTTCGTTTTCTTAGGTTGCATCATGGCTTCAAGCCCTCAAATTCTCTGTGCTGGCGTCAGGCTGCAGCGTTGTCACGGCGCTGCCGGCCGCCGCGATCGCCGCCGCCACCAGTCTCACCTTCGGCCATTCTCTTGTCCTGGGCCATCGGATCGTGCTCGAGGATCTCGCCTTTGAAGATCCAGACCTTGACACCGCAGGTGCCGAAGGTCGTGAACGCGGTCGCAACGCCGTAGTCGATGTCTGCGCGCAGCGTGTGCAGCGGCACGCGACCTTCGCGGTACCACTCCATGCGCGCGATTTCCGCACCGCCCAGACGTCCCGAGCAGTTGATGCGGATGCCTTCCGCGCCGAGACGCATCGCCGACTGGACGGCGCGCTTCATGGCGCGGCGGAACGCCACGCGGCGCTCCAGCTGCTGCGCGATCGACTCGGCCACCAGCGTCGCATCGAGCTCCGGCTTGCGGATTTCGACGATGTTGATGACGACGTCGGACGCGGTGATGTCCGCGACCTTCTTGCGCAGCTTGTCGATGTCGGCGCCCTTCTTGCCGATCACCACGCCCGGACGAGCCGAGTGGATGGTGACGCGGCACTTCTTGTGCGGACGCTCGATCACGATGCGGGCGACGGCCGCCTGCTTGAGCTCCTTGTGCAGGATCTCGCGGATCTTGACGTCCTCGTGCAGCAGCTTGCCGTATTCCTGCTTGCCGGCGTACCAGCGGGAATCCCAGGTCCGGTTGATGCCGAGACGCAGACCGATCGGATTGATCTTTTGACCCATCGTGTTCTCCTGCGTCCCTTAAGCCGCTGCTGCGGCTTCGACCTGACGAACGATGATCGTCAGCTGTGAAAATGGTTTGTAGACACGGCCCGAGCGGCCACGGCCGCGGGCGGCAAAGCGCTTCATCACGAGGCCATTGCCGACGAAGGCCTGCGCCACGACGAGATCGTCGACGTCGAGGTCGTGGTTGTTCTCGGCGTTGGCAATAGCCGATTCCAGGCACTTCTTCACGTCAACCGCGATCCGCTTGCGCGAAAACTGCAGGTCGGCGAGCGCAGCAGCCGCCTTCCGGCCGCGAATGAGCTGGGCGACCAGGTTGAGCTTCTGCGGGCTCACCCGCAGCATCCGGGCGACCGCCTTGGCCTCGTTCTCGGCGAGGCTCCGTTCGCGCTTAGGTTTGCTCATCGTTTAATCCTCAAGCCTTCTTGGCTTTCTTGTCCCCGGAGTGGCCATGGAAGGTACGGGTCGGCGAGAACTCGCCGAACTTGTGACCGACCATTTCCTCGTTGACGGCCACCGGCACGTGCTTCTGACCGTTGTAGACGCCGAAGGTCAGGCCGACGAATTGCGGCAGGATCGTCGAGCGACGGCTCCAGATCTTGATGACGTCGTGACGGCCGGACGAGCGCGCGGCATCTGCCTTCTTGAGCAGAGAACCCTCGACGAACGGGCCTTTCCAGACTGAACGAACCATGTCCGGCGTTCCTTACTTCTTCCGCTTGTGGCGGCTTAGGAGAATGAATTTGTTGGTCGACTTGTTCGAGCGGGTCTTCTTGCCCTTGGTCGGCTTGCCCCACGGAGTAACCGGGTGGCGACCGCCCGAGGTACGACCTTCACCACCGCCGTGCGGATGGTCGATCGGGTTCATGGAAACGCCGCGGTTGTGCGGCTTGCGGCCCAGCCAACGGTTGCGGCCGGCCTTGCCGATCGACGTGTTCATGTGATCCGGGTTCGACACCGCGCCAATCGTGGCGCGGCAACGGCCGTGCACCAGGCGCTGTTCGCCCGAGTTCAGGCGGACGATCACGTAGTCCTGGTCGCGACCGACGAGCTGGGCGTAGGTGCCCGCGGAACGGGCGAGCTGGCCGCCCTTCCCGATCTTGACCTCGATGTTGTGGATGATCGTGCCGACCGGCATGTTGCCGAGCGGCATGACATTGCCCGGCTTCACGTCGACGTAGTTGCCGGCGACGACGGAATCACCGACGGCCAAACGCTGCGGCGCCAGGATATAGGCCTGGGTGCCGTCTTCGTACTTGACCAGCGCGATGAAGGCGGTGCGGTTCGGATCGTATTCCAGCCGCTCGACCGTCGCGGGCGCATCGACCTTGTCACGCTTGAAATCGACCGTACGCAACGTCCGCTTATGACCGCCGCCGCGGAAGCGCACGGTGATGCGACCGGTGTTGTTGCGGCCGCCAGAGGAGTGCTTACCTTCGGTGAGCGCCTTGACCGGCTTGCCCTTGTAGAGGGCCGAACGATCGACCATGACCAGCTGGCGCTGGCCCGGCGTCGTGGGATTGAATGTCTTCAGTGCCATCGTCGTACGACCTTACAGACCGGTGGTCACGTCGATCCGGTGACCCTCTTCGAGAGTCACGATCGCGCGCTTGGAGTTCGACTGCGAGCCGAGATTGCCGCGGAAGATCTTGGTCTTGCCCTTGCGGACCAGCGTGTTGACACTCTTGACCTTGACGTCGAACAGCTTCTCGATCGCTTCCTTGATCTGCGGCTTGGTCGCCTTTGCGGCCACCTTGAACAGCACCTTGTTGTGCTCCGAGGCGATCGTGGCCTTTTCGGTCACGACCGGCGACAGGATCACGTCGTAGTGGCGAGGCTCGATGTTCTTCGTCATTTGAAGCGCGCCTCCAGCGCATCGATGGCGGCCTTGGTCAGAACAAGCTTCCGACGGCGCAGGATATCATAGACGTTGATGCCCTGGATCGGCAGCACGTCCATGTTCGGGATGTTGCGGGCTGCAGCGGCGAAGCCGTTGTTGAGCTCGGCGCCGTCGATGATCAGCGCGTTGGTCAAACCCAGACCGGAGAAATGACCGAGCAGCGCCTTGGTCTTGGCAGCTTCCAGCGCTGCCTTGTCGATCACGATGAGATCGCCGTCCTTGGCCTTGGCCGAGAGCGCATGCTTGAGGGCGAGCGCACGGACCTTCTTCGGCAGGTCGGTGGCGTGCGAACGCACCACCGGACCGAAGGCACGGCCACCGCCGCGGAACTGCGGCACGCGAGCCGAGCCGTGACGAGCACCACCGGTGCCCTTCTGCTTGTACATCTTCTTGCCGGTGCGCCAGATCTCGGCGCGGCCCTTGGCCTTGTGCGTACCGGCCTGGCGCTTGTTGAGCTGCCACTGCACGCAACGTGCAATGATGTCCTGGCGCGGCTCGAGGCCGAAAATGGTGTCGGAAAGCTGGACCGAGCCGGCTTCCTTACCTTCGAGGGTCGTGACCTTCAATTCCATCTCACGCCTCCTGCGCAGCCGGAGCAGCGTCCGCTTCGCCAGCAACCTTGAACTTGCCGGGCTTCGGAGCTTCCTTCGGCAGCGGCTTCTTGACGGCGTCGCGCACGCGGATCCAGCCGCCCTTGGAACCGGGAACGGCGCCTTCGACGAGGATCAGACCGCGCTCGACATCGAGCTGAACGACCCGAAGGTTGAGCGTGGTGATGCGGTCGACGCCCATGTGACCGGGCATCTTCTTGTTCTTCCAGGTCTTGCCCGGATCCTGACGGCCACCGGTCGAACCGATCGAACGGTGCGAGACCGAGACGCCGTGAGTGGCGCGCAGACCGCCGAAGTTCCAGCGCTTCATACCGCCGGCAAAACCCTTACCGACCGAAGTACCGGTGACGTCGACGAACTGACCGACGACAAAGTGGTCGGCCAGGATCTCGGCACCGACGGGGATCATCTGATCCGCGGAGACGCGGAATTCCTCGACCTGCCGCTTCGGCTCGACCTTGGCGACCGCGAACTGGCCGCGCTCCGCCTTGGGCATGTACACGGTCTTGCGGCTGCCAGAACCAAGCTGGAGCGCGACATAACCGTTTTTCTCTTCGGTGCGGTGGCCTACGACCTGGCAATTGCCGAGCTTCAGCACGGTCACGGGGATATGTTCGCCGGCCTCTGTAAAGACCCGCGTCATCCCGACCTTTTGTGCGATCACTCCGGAGCGCATCGGCGTGCTTCCTGTTCTTTCTGTCCGCTAGTGGCGAACGTGATCCAAAAATCTTAGAGCTTGATCTCGACGTCGACACCGGCGGCCAGGTCGAGCTTCATCAAAGCATCGACGGTCTGCGGGGTCGGGTCGACGATGTCGAGCAGGCGCTTGTGAGTGCGCATCTCGAACTGCTCGCGGCTCTTCTTGTCGACGTGCGGCGAACGGTTGACGGTGAACTTCTCGATGCGGGTGGGCAGCGGAATGGGTCCGCGGACCTGCGCGCCGGTGCGCTTCGCCGTGTTCACGATCTCGCGGGTCGACGTATCGAG
This sequence comes from Bradyrhizobium sp. WSM1253, assembly GCF_000244935.1. Classification (NCBI taxonomy): domain Bacteria; kingdom Pseudomonadati; phylum Pseudomonadota; class Alphaproteobacteria; order Hyphomicrobiales; family Nitrobacteraceae; genus Bradyrhizobium; species Bradyrhizobium sp. WSM1253. Next base: position 7,794,710 of record NZ_JH600073.1, on the reverse strand, counting down.
GATACGATGGTCGAACGCCTTGAGACGGATGCGAATATTTTGGCCGTTCATTGCCGTGGTCTTTCTTCAGTGGGGTGGCGAATAGCGAATAGCGAATGTCACATTCGCTATTCGCCGATCCCTATTCTCGTAATTACTCGATGATCGAGGCCACGACGCCGGCGCCGACGGTGCGGCCGCCTTCGCGGATCGCGAAGCGGAGCTTCTCTTCCATCGCGATCGGCACGATCAGGTGCACTTCCATCGCGATGTTGTCGCCCGGCATCACCATCTCGGTACCCTCCGGCAGATGCACGACACCGGTCACGTCGGTGGTGCGGAAGTAGAACTGCGGACGGTAGTTGGTGAAGAACGGGGTGTGGCGGCCGCCCTCTTCCTTGGTGAGGATGTAGGCCTCAGCCTTGAACTTGGTGTGCGGCTTGACCGAACCCGGCTTGCACAGCACCTGGCCGCGCTCGACGTCCTCGCGCTTGGTACCACGAAGCAGCGCACCGATGTTGTCGCCGGCCTGGCCCTGATCGAGCAGCTTGCGGAACATTTCGACGCCGGTAACCGTGGTCTTCTGCGTGGCGCGCAGACCGACGATCTCGATTTCCTCGCCGACCTTGACGATACCGCGCTCGACACGGCCGGTCACGACGGTGCCGCGGCCCGAGATCGAGAACACGTCTTCAACCGGCATCAGGAACGGAAGGTCGACCGGACGCTCCGGCTGCGGAATGTAAGCGTCGACCTGCTTCATCAGCTCGAGGATGGCCTCATGGCCGAGCGTCTTGTCGGAATCTTCGAGGGCGGCGAGCGCCGAGCCCTTGATGATCGGGATGGTGTCGCCCGGGAATTCGTACTTCGAGAGCAGCTCGCGAACCTCGAGCTCGACCAGCTCGAGCAGTTCCGGATCGTCGACCATGTCGCACTTGTTGAGGAACACGACCAGCGCGGGAACGCCGACCTGGCGGGCGAGCAGGATGTGCTCGCGGGTCTGCGGCATCGGACCGTCAGCGGCCGACACGACCAGGATCGCACCGTCCATCTGGGCAGCGCCGGTGATCATGTTCTTCACGTAGTCGGCGTGGCCGGGGCAGTCGACGTGCGCGTAGTGGCGGTTCTTGGTCTCGTATTCGACGTGCGCCGTCGAGATCGTGATGCCGCGCGCCTTCTCTTCCGGCGCCTTGTCGATCTGGTCGTACGCCGTGAACGTCGCACCGCCGGCTTCGGCGAGGACCTTGGTGATCGCCGCGGTCAGCGACGTCTTGCCATGGTCGACGTGACCGATGGTGCCGATATTGCAGTGCGGCTTGTTACGTTCAAACTTTGCTTTGGCCATTTGACTCTCCGTTCAATCGTCAGTTCGAGACCGACGACAATCAGGCAAACTTCTTCTGGACTTCTGCCGACACGTTGGCCGGCGCTTCTGCGTAGTGGTCGAACTGCATGGTGAAGGTTGCGCGACCCTGGCTCATCGAGCGCAGGTTATTCACGTAACCGAACATGTTCATGAGCGGCACCATCGCGTTGATGACGTTGGCGTTGCCGCGCATGTCCTGACCCTGGATCTGACCGCGCCGGGAATTCAGGTCGCCGATGACGGAGCCGGTGTAATCTTCCGGGGTCACCACTTCGACCTTCATGATCGGCTCGAGCAGGACGGACTTGCCCTTCTGCAAGGCTTCGCGGAATGCAGCACGCGATGCGATTTCGAAGGCGAGCGCCGACGAGTCGACGTCGTGATACTTGCCGTCGACGAGCTGAACCTTGACGTCGACCACGGGGAAGCCCGCGACGACACCAGAGCCCATCACGCTGTTGAGGCCCTTTTCGACGCCGGGGATGTATTCCTTCGGAACCGCACCGCCGACGATCTTGGACTCGAACTCGTAACCCTTGCCGGGCTCGTTCGGCTCGACCACGATCGACACTTCCGCGAACTGACCGGTACCGCCGGTCTGCTTCTTGTGGGTGTACTTGACCTCGGCCCTCTTGGTGACGCGCTCACGGAACGCCACTTGCGGCGCGCCGATGTTGGCATCGACCTTGTAGGTGCGGCGGAGAATGTCGACCTTGATGTCGAGATGGAGCTCGCCCATTCCCTTGAGGATGGTCTGGCCGGACTCCTGGTCGGTCGACACGCGGAACGACGGATCCTCCGCAGCGAGCTTCGCCAGCGCCACACCGAGCTTTTCCTGGTCGGCCTTGGACTTGGGCTCGATCGCGATCTCGATGACCGGCTCGGGGAATTCCATCTTTTCGAGGATCACCGCCTTGTCGGGATCGCACAGCGTGTCACCGGTGCGCGCTTCCTTCAGGCCAGCCAGCGCAACGATGTCGCCGGCATAGGCTTCCTTGATGTCTTCGCGGTTGTTCGCATGCATCAGCAACATGCGACCAATGCGCTCCTTGCGGTCGCGCGTCGAATTGATGACGCCGGTACCCGACAGCAGCGTGCCGGAATAGATGCGGCAGAAGGTGATGGTGCCGACGAACGGGTCGTCCATGATCTTGAAGGCCAACAGAGCCAGCGGCTCCTTGTCGTCCGGCAGGCGAACGACCTCGTTGCCGTCTTCATCGACGCCCTTGATGGCGGGCACGTCAACCGGCGACGGCAGATAATCCACGACCGCGTCGAGCAAAGGCTGCACGCCCTTGTTCTTGAACGCCGAGCCGCACAACACCGGGAAGAACGCGCCAGTCAGCACGGCCTTGCGGATCAAGCGCTTCAACGTCGCCTCATCGGGCTCCTTGCCGTCGAGGTAAGCGGCGAGAACTTCGTCGTCGAGCTCGACGGCGGCTTCCAGCAGCTTCTCGCGATATTCCTTGGCCTTCTCGACCATGTCCTCGGGAATATCGATGTCCACGAACTTGGCGTCGAGCTTCTCTTCTTCCCAGATCACGCCCTTCATGCGAACGAGATCGACCAGACCCTTGAAGTTGTTCTCGGAACCGATCGGAAGTTGGATCGCGATCGGCTTTGCGCCGAGACGATCGATAATGTCCTGCATGCACTTGTAGAAGTCGGCGCCGGTCTTATCCATCTTGTTGGCGAAGACGATGCGCGGAACTTTGTACTTGTCGCCCTGGCGCCAGACCGTCTCGGTCTGGGGCTCGACGCCCTGGTTCGAGTCGAGCACGCACACGGCGCCGTCGAGCACGCGCAGGCTGCGCTCGACTTCGATGGTGAAGTCGACGTGGCCGGGAGTGTCGATGATGTTGAGACGCTTGCCTTCCCAGAACGCGGTGGTCGCGGCCGACGTAATCGTAATGCCGCGCTCCTGCTCCTGCTCCATCCAGTCCATCGTCGCGGCACCTTCGTGCACTTCGCCGATTTTGTGGCTCTTGCCGGTATAATAGAGGATGCGCTCGGTGGTCGTGGTCTTGCCGGCATCGATATGCGCCATGATACCGAAGTTACGGTAGTTCTCTATGGCATGAACGCGGGGCATGGAGTGTTCCTTAGATTCCGTGTGTCGCCGTTACCAGCGATAGTGCGAGAAGGCGCGGTTGGCTTCCGCCATCCGGTGCACGTCTTCGCGCTTCTTGACGGCGTTACCCCGGTTGTTCGACGCGTCCAGGAGCTCCGCAGAGAGCCGCTCGGTCATCGTCTTCTCGTTGCGGTCACGCGCAGCCGAGATCAACCAGCGAATGCCCAGCGCCTGACGGCGCACCGAGCGAACTTCGACCGGAACCTGATAGGTCGCGCCGCCGACGCGGCGGGAGCGCACTTCGATCGTCGGCATGACGTTCTCGAGTGCCTGCTCGAACACGCCGAGCGGGTTCTGCTTGGTCTTGCTTTCGATGAGGCCGAACGCGCCGTAGACGATGCCTTCGGCGACCGACTTCTTTCCGGCGTACATCACCGAATTCATGAACTTCGTAACGATGATATTCCCGAACTTCGGATCGGGAAGGACTTCGCGCTTTTCGGCAGAATGGCGACGAGACATGGACCTGGTTCCCGCTTACTTCGGACGCTTGGCGCCGTACTTCGAACGACGCTGCTTACGGTTCTTGACGCCCTGGGTATCCAGAACGCCGCGGAGGATGTGGTAGCGCACGCCGGGCAAGTCCTTGACGCGACCGCCGCGGATCATGACCACCGAGTGCTCCTGGAGGTTATGGCCCTCACCGGGGATGTAGCCGATCACCTCGAAGCCGTTGGTCAGGCGCACCTTGGCAACCTTACGAAGCGCCGAGTTCGGCTTCTTCGGGGTCGTGGTGTAAACGCGCGTGCAAACACCGCGCTTCTGCGGCGACTGCTGCAGCGCCGGCACCTTCTTGCGCGACTTCTGCACTTCCCGCGGTTGAGCGATCAGCTGGTTGATCGTCGGCATCCTGGCATTACCCTTTGTGTTCTGCCGCGGCCCGTCACCGGGTCCGCAAATTCTTTCGAGCTACCCGCCCGACGAGGCCACCTTGCGCGGAACAATCCGCACAAAGCGAAATCGCGCCAACCACCCATTAACGGGCGGAAAGCGCTTCGACGCCACAGAGGACCGCAGTAGTTGAACCGGTCAGCTTGAAGCTGCGGTCCGCGCACCGAGGTCATGCATCCGAATTCGATCTCGAGAGAACATGCTCACGAGACCTAAAATCGCACTGGCATTGCCTAGCTATGATCGACAGCGTTTGAGCGGCATTCGTCGAGGTTGGTGCCTGTCTTGGTGATCCCAGGGGATCAAACAGGTGGCCCGTTCCGACGTTGGCGATGCTCACCGCCTGTCGTTAAGTGAGGGGGTTCTATAAGTGGGAGTCGGTCAAGTCAAGGCGAAACGTCAGTCAGAAGCGCTTCCCGCGCCTGCCGAAATCGCTTCCTGGGCCGCTCGCTGCGCCTTCGCGACATGGAAATGAAGAGCGCGTTCCGCCACCTCGAATCCAATTTATACCCGGGTTAAATATACTTTTATGACCTTTGGCTAAGGCTTTCTTTCCTGTTGGGGCGCCAATGTACCGCCTTGGGCAGGGATTGGCACCATGCGGTACACCGACATTGCCATTATCGGCGGGGGATTGTCCGGCTCGACCGCCGCCGCGATGCTCGGCCGTAGCGGCATTTCGACCATCCTGATCGATCCGCATGAGAGCTATTCTGCGGACTTTCGAGTCGAAAAACTCAGCGGCCACGTGCAGGTCGGGCGATTCTTGCAGACGGGAATCGCCGAATCGGTGCTGCGCCGCGCGACCTTTGTGGGTGAGAACTGGATCGCGCGCTTTGGCCGCCTTCTCGACAAGGCGCCAAGCCGGCAGTTCAACATCCTCTACGATTCCCTCGTCAACGCTGTCCGCGACGAAATTCCTGCCGGTGTCGAGCGCGTCTGCGCCAAGGCCGTCTCGGTCGAGACAAGTACGGAGCGGCAGAAGGTCACTCTGTCCAACGACGAGATGGTCTCCGCCCGACTGGTCGTGCTCGCCAACGGACTCAATGTCGGCCTGCGCCACCAGCTGGGAATCGCCCGAAAAGTCGTCAGTGCCTGCCATTCGATTTCGATCGGGTTCGACGTGGTGCCCGCGGGACGGGACTCGTTCGACTTCCCGGCGCTGACCTATTTCTCGGAACGGCCGAGCGACCGCATCCCCTATCTCACGCTTTTTCCGATCGGGACGCGGATGCGCGCCAATCTGTTCGTCTACCGCAGCTTCGACGATCCCTGGCTGGTTGAGCTGCGCCGCGCGCCCGCCGAGACGTTGAACGCCGCGCTGCCACGGCTCAAGCGCATCACCGGACGATTCGACATTCCCGGTGAGCTGAAAATCCGCCCGGTCGATCTCTATGTGAACGATGCCAGCGGCCAACCCGGCCTCGTGCTGGTGGGCGATGCCTTCTCGACCTCCTGCCCTGCCGCCGGCACCGGCTGCGACAAGGTCTTCACCGACGTCGAGCGGCTCTGCAACCTCTACATCCCGCAGTGGCTGGCCTCCGACGGGATGGATACAAGCAAGATCGCCACCTTCTACGCAGATCCGGTCAAGCGGGCGTGCGACGATTGGTCGGCGGCGAAGGCGTTCGACTTCCGCTCGGTCTCGATTGCGACGAGCCCCTATTGGACGGCGCAGCGCTGGGGACGCTTCATTGCCTGGTCGGTTCAGGGGCTATTGCGGCCGCTTGGAGGAGCCTTCGATCTGGAGCCGAACGTCCTCGGTCACTCCTCCTCATCGTCCTCGTCGAGGTCGTCTTCATCCTCGTCGTCATCGTCGCTGTCCTCGTCGACGTGAGCCGGCGCGCCATGCGGTTGATGGATCTGGTCGTTCCACAGCTTGCGATAGGTGCCGTTTTTGGCGAGCAGCTCGGCATGCGAGCCGCGCTCGATCGCCCTGCCCCCTGAAATCACGATGATCTCGTCCATCTCGACCACCGAGGTCAGGCGGTGGGTCGACCAGATCATGGTGCGGCCCTTGGCAACCTTCAGCAGCGTGCGGTTGATTGCGGCTTCCGTGGTCTGGTCGAGCGCCGAAGTGGCTTCGTCCAGCAGCAGCACGGAGGGATTACGGATGACCGCGCGCGCGATCGCAATGCGCTGGCGCTGGCCGCCCGACAAGGTATCGCCGCGCTCGCCCACCGGCGTGTCGTATCGCTGCGGCAGGCTCATGATGTAGCGGTGGATCTCGGCCTTCTTGGCCGCCTCCTCCACCTCCTCGTCGGTCGCGCCCTCCTTGCCGAGCCGTATGTTCTCCCGGATCGACATGTTGAACAGCATGTTCTCCTGGAACACCACCGCCATGCTCCGGCGCAGCGAATCCAGCGTCACCTTGCGGACGTCGACGCCGTCGATGGTGACCCGCCCCTCGTCCGGCACATAGAGCCGCAGGATCAGATTCAGCAGCGTGCTTTTGCCGGAGCCCGAGGGACCGACGACGGCAATGCGCTTGCCGACATTGAGCTTGAGGCTGAGATTGTCCAGCACCGGCGTCTGGCTGCCTTCGTACTGGAACGTCACGTGGTCGAAGGTGATGTCGTTGGTGATGCGGGGCAGATCGGGCGCGCCGGCACGATCGGCGCTGCGCGTGGGCTCGTCGAGCAGCTCCTGCATGTGACGAATCGCGGCTGCCGAGGAGATCGACACGGGGATGAAGTGCATCACATGGGCGATGTTGTAGGACACCTCCCAGAACGCGCTCTCGAAGGTGACGAAGGTGCCGATGGTGATCTGACCCTTTGTCGCCAGATATGCGCCGATCGCGAGCACGACGAGATGCAAGAGCAGCACCGAGATGGTGACCGTCCGCTCTACCATGGTCGACAGGAACGCCGCCGAGGCCATCCTGTTTCGCGTCTCGTCGTTGCGAAAGGTGAAGAAGCCGAGCATCCGGCGTTGCAGGCTGAACGCCTTGATCACGGCCTGCGCCGCCACGTTCTCCTGCACCATGCCAAGCAGCGCGGACTCATTGAGCTTCTGCTCGTAATTCGCCTGAACGGCCTTCGGCGTCAGCATGCGGGGACCGATCAGCGTGATCGGGAACACCAGCAGCGCAACCGCCGCGAGCTGCCAGTTCAGGAACACCATGAGGATGATTCCCGCGATCAACTCCAGGAACGGCAATGCCGCGCTGTTGGCGAAGGTCTTGACCGAGCCCTCGAAGGCCGCGAGGTCAACGGAGAAGCGCGACAGGATCTCGCCGCGCTTGGTGCGGCCGAAATAGGCCGCCGGCAGGTCCTGGACGTGCTCGAACAGCCGTTTGCGGACGTCGGAGATGATGCACGCCGCGAGCCGCGCATCCCAGCGCTCGTACCAGACCGCGACGATCGAGGTGAAGATGCCCGCGACCGCGAGCACGCCGAGGATCTTGTACAGCGCCTGGAAATCCTCCTCGCCGAGCGCGTCGTCGATCAGGTACTTCAGGCTGAGCGGCATGATGACGTTGAATAGCGTCTCGACGAAGACGCCAAACGCCACGAAGGACAGCATCTGCTTGTAATTGACCAGGAAGGGTTTGACGAAGCCCAGGATAGTCGCGAGCGCGCCGGCGGCCTCGCGCGCGGTAAAGACGACGAGGTCCTCGTCCTCATCGTCGTCATCGAGCTCCAGCCCGCCATCCTCCTCGTCTTCATCGTCCTCGTCGTCTTCGAGGTCCGGCTTGGCGATAGGGACGAGCTTATCGTCGAGCTCGGCCGCCTCTTCCGCGGCGAGCTTCTGTTTGTCGGGCGGGAGGGGCTTGGACGCCATGAAACCAACCGATGCTGACGGCCGGCATGACCGCAGAGAAAGAAGGAAATAGCGGAAACCGCTATTGCATCGATTCTATGCGATCAGGATGAATTCGGCAAAACAATTGGCGAAGGCGTCCGCTTCAGGCGGCTAGTCGTCTTCCTCGTCCTCGACCTTGTCGAAAAAGGAATAGCGCAACGAATCGGCGTCGGCGTACCACTGGCCCGGGCCCTTGTTGGCGGCGAGCGTCGTCTCCCAGAGCGCGTCGGTGCAGTCCTTGCGGTGCATCGACAGCTCGAAGCCGTTGCCGAAGAACAGTTCGGACCATTCCCACCAGGTGCCGAGCTTCTTGACGCCGCGCAGAAGGTCGTAGCGGTCGATCAGTGCCGGCGCCATGTCCGAGGTGATCGAGCCGAACACGAGCCCGGTCTTGACCACACGGTTCAGCTCCCTGATCGCACGGACCACCTGCTTCGGGGAAACATGGCAGAGGCTGGTCTCGAACACGAAGTCGAACGCACCGTCTTTGAACGGCATGGCGGTGATCGAACCGAGCTTGTTGTACTTCTTCAGCGCCTTCGGCGTTCTGGCGTGAATGGTGCGGTTGTTCTCGATGCCGAAGGCATCGATACCGCGGTCGCGCAGCGCGCCGACAAGCTCGCCGCTGGCCGAGCCCGCGATCAAGAGCTTCGTGCCTTTGGTTTTGCCCCAGACGATGCCGATCAGTTTTGTGAGATAGTCGGGATCGGTGAAGTGTTGCCACACTTCGCTGTAAGGACCCTGGCCGCGATAATTGTCAAAATAATCGCGATCGATCTTGTCCGAGAGCGGCTTGTCGTCCTGCGAACGCTCGCGGCGCAGGCGCATCATCTCGGTCAAGATGATGTCGGTCGCCGCGTCCGAGGAATCGAGCAGGCCGTTCAGCGTCGAGTCGAACAGATAGTCGCCGACCACCACGATTCCGGGATGTTCCTTCGGCTCGGGGCGGTGATTGGTCATGACGTCGCGCACGGGCAAGCCGCCCGGAATCGCGTTCACTGACGACAACCAGCGGTGGATCTTGCCTTCCATGAAATGCGCGCGTGCATCGCCGAGCGATGCCGGCAGCGATTTCAGCGCGGCATCGATCAGCTCCTGGTCGGAGAGATTCGCGAACGCCAGCGCGTCGGAGCCCGGAATCAGCCAGTTCAGCACGCCGTGCTTGCCCACATCATGGCGCGCGCCCTCGTTATAGACGCAGCAACCGCCAAAGGCCTCCGACATGAACCAGGCGCCGGCGATCTTGTCGCCCCAGAACGGCGTGTCGAACAGAATCGAGACCCGCAAATAGTGCGCAGGACGGTCGAAGTACGAGACGTGCTTGACCATCGACTTGCGGAGCTGTTCGCCCTCCCAGCCGACGGTTCCGAGCCAGGAATGCGGCAGACAGACCAGCACAAGGTCGAAGTCGCGCGTCTCTGGCCCCTTGCCGTTCATCATCTTGAGTTGATAGCGACCGGTCGGCGCCTTGCCGACCGTGAGGATTCGGTGATTGAGCTGGATGTCGGCATTGACCTCCGACTGGAGGCACTCGATGAGCTGCTCGTTACCGTTCTGGATGGAATAGAGGCCGATATAGCCGTCGACATCCATCAGGTAGTTCTTGAGCGCGTTGAGACCGTTGGTGTTGTGGCTCTCGGTCGCGAGGTCCGAACGCGCCATCACCTTGAAGAATCGTTTTGCGGTCTCGTCCTCGACCTCCTCGTCGAGCACCTGTTCGGCGGTCTTGTAGGCCCAGGGATTCTCGTTGTCGTGCGCGCCGACGCCCTCGTAATACTCGATCGGCGTCATCGCCTCGGCGCAGCGCTTACGGAACGCCTCAATCGCAGCCGCGGTCTTGGCACCATATTTGCGACGCATGCCCGCGACGTCGTTGAGGAGCTCGCCGCCGAACTGCACCTGCTCGGCATCCATCGGAATGGTCTGCAAGCCGAAATGCTGGATCAACTCGCGCAACGGATCCGGCCCGGTCATCGAGTAGTCGTAGATCTCGGCAACGCCGGCCTCGTACATCGCGGGCGCGGAATCGAATTTGCGCGTGACGATCTTGCCGCCGAGCCGGTCGGATGCCTCGTAGATGGTGACGCGGCAGAGGTCGCCGAGCTTGCGCTTCAAATACCAAGCGCTCATCAGCCCACCGGGGCCGCCGCCTACGATTGCGAGATCAAGCATGAGAATTCCGTGGTCTCCGGCCCGCCCCTTCACGGGACCACCGGTCTAAGCTCTCCTAGCAGAAGCGCTTTTGCGCCTGAAGGAAAGATGAACAAAGGTTGATCCTGCACCGCAACAGGGAAACAAAGCAGCAAAAAGGCCGGCTTGCGCCGGCCTTTTCAGTGTCCTCGGTATTCCTACGGATGAATGATCATTCCGCAGGTGGCAGCGCCATCGGCTCCACTTCCGGCGCCGGCGGCACGACGGCCGCCTGCTTCTCGCGCTCGTCGAGGATCATCTTGTCGCGCTTCACCGCGACTTCGCGGATCTTCGCCATGGAGGCGCCGGTGCCTGCCGGAATCAGCCGACCGACGATGACGTTCTCCTTGAGGCCTTCGAGCGGATCGACCTTGCCGTTGACCGCCGCTTCCGTGAGGACGCGGGTGGTCTCCTGGAACGAGGCCGCCGAGAAGAAGGAGCGGGTCTGAAGGCTGGCCTTGGTGATGCCGAGCAGAACCGGCGTCCCCGTGGCGATCTTCTTGCCCTCTTCCTTGGCCTTCGCGTTGATCTGGTCGAACTCGATCTTGTCGATCTGCTCACCCGAGATCATGTCCGTGTCGCCCTGGTCGGTGACTTCCACCTTCTGGAGCATCTGCCGGACGATCACCTCGATGTGCTTGTCGTTGATGAGCACGCCCTGGAGCCGGTAGACCTCCTGGATCTCGTTGACCAGATAGGCCGCGAGTTCCTCGATGCCCTTGACCGCCAGAATGTCGTGCGGCGCCGGGTTGCCTTCCACGATGAAGTCGCCCTTTTCGACGACGTCGCCGTCCTGAAGGTGGATGTGCTTGCCCTTCGGGATCAGGTACTCGCGCGCCTCGTCGGTCTTGTCCATCGGCTCGATCGAGATGCGACGCTTGTTCTTGTAGTCGCGCCCAAACCGGATGGTGCCCGCGATTTCGGCGATGATCGCCGCATCCTTCGGACGCCGAGCCTCGAACAGTTCCGCCACCCGCGGCAGACCGCCGGTGATGTCGCGCGTCTTGGCGCTTTCGGTCGAGACACGGGCGAGAATGTCGCCCGCCTGGACCTTGGCTCCGACATCGACCGACAGAATGCCGTCGACCGACAGCATGTAGCGAGCATCGCCGCCACGGGCGAGCTTGAGCACCTTGCCGTCCTTGCCCTTGATCACGATGGCGGGACGCAGGTCCCCGCCGCCGCGCATCGAGCGCCAGTCGATGACCACGCGCTTGGCAATGCCGGTGGCCTCGTCGAGCGTTTCCGAGATCGACTGTCCCTCGACCAGATCCTCGAAGCCGATGGTGCCTTCGACCTCGGTGAGGAGCGGACGGGTGTAGGGATCCCATTCGACGATACGCTGGCCGCGCTTGACCATGTCGCCCTCGTCGACGTGCAGGCGCGAACCGTACTGAATACGGTGCGTCGCACGCTCGGTGCCGTCGGCATCGACGATCGCGATCACCATGTTGCGAACCATCGCAACCAGGTGGCCGTCGCTGTTGCGGGCGATGGCCTTATTCCTGATCACGATCTTGCCGTCGAAGTTGGATTCGACGAAAGATTGCTCGTTCAGCTGCGCCGCACCGCCGATGTGGAAGGTACGCATGGTGAGCTGGGTGCCCGGCTCGCCGATCGACTGGGCCGCGATGACCCCGACCGCTTCGCCGTGGTTGACCGGCGTGCCGCGAGCGAGATCGCGGCCGTAGCACTTGCCGCAGATGCCGTTGACGAGCTCGCAGGTCAGCGCCGAGCGGATCTTCACCTCCTGGACGCCGCCCTGATGAATGGCATCCAGATGGCTCTCTTCCATCAGCGTACCGCGCTTGAAGATCACCTTGCCCGTGCTGTCACGCACGTCTTCGCAGGCCGTGCGTCCGAGGATGCGCGAGCCGAGCGAAGCGACCACGGTGCCGGCATCGACGATGGCGCGCATCTTGATGCCGAGCTTGGTGCCGCAATCGTCCTGCGTGATGATGCAATCCTGCGCGACGTCGACGAGACGACGGGTCAGGTAGCCGGAGTTCGCAGTCTTCAACGCGGTGTCCGCGAGGCCCTTGCGGGCGCCGTGGGTCGAGTTGAAGTACTCGAGCACCGAGAGGCCTTCCTTGAAGTTCGAGATGATCGGCGTCTCGATGATCTCGCCAGACGGCTTGGCCATCAGGCCGCGCATGCCGGCGAGCTGGCGCATCTGGGCCGGCGAACCGCGGGCACCGGAGTGAGCCATCATGTAGATCGAGTTGATGTCGGCATCCGCCCCGCTCGCCGTCTTCTTGGTCGAGGAAATCTCCTTCATCATCGCCTTGGCGATTTCTTCCGTGGCCTTCGACCAGGCGTCGACGACCTTGTTGTACTTCTCGCCATGGGTGATCAGACCGTCGTTGTACTGCTGCTCGAAATCCTTCGCCAGCGTACGTGTGGTGTCGACGATCTTCCACTTGGAGTGCGGCACGACCATGTCGTCCTTGCCGAACGAGATGCCGGCCTTGAACGCGTTGTAGAAGCCGAGCGCCATGATGCGGTCGCAGAAGATCACCGTCTCCTTCTGACCGCAGTGGCGGTAGACCTGGTCGATGACGCCGGAGATCTCGCGCTTGGTCATCAGCTTGTTGATGATCTCGTACGGAACGCGCGGGTTCTTCGGCAGCAAATTGCCCAGCATGACGCGGCCAGCGGTGGTCTCGATCCAGCGCTTGGAGATCTTGCCGGTCTCGTCGATGCCTTCCCACCGGTACTTGATCTTGGTGTGGAGGTGGATGACCTTCGCGTGCAGCGCGTGCTCGAGCTCCGCCATCTCGCCGAAGATCTTGCCCTCGCCGGGCAGGCCTTCGCGCATGATGGAGACGTAGTAGAGACCGAGCACGATGTCCTGCGACGGCACGATGATCGGCTGGCCGTTCGCCGGATGCAGGATGTTGTTGGTCGACATCATCAGGACGCGCGCTTCCAGCTGCGCTTCGAGCGACAGCGGGACGTGCACGGCCATCTGGTCGCCGTCGAAGTCGGCGTTGAACGCGGCGCAGACCAGCGGGTGGAGCTGGATCGCCTTGCCCTCGATCAGCACGGGCTCGAACGCCTGGATGCCGAGGCGATGCAGCGTCGGTGCGCGGTTGAGCAGCACGGGATGCTCGCGGATGACCTCGTCCAGGATGTCCCAGACCTCGGGCCGCTCCTTCTCGACCAGCTTCTTGGCCTGCTTCACGGTGGTGGACAGGCCCTTGGCGTCAAGCCGCGAGTAGATGAACGGCTTGAACAGCTCGAGCGCCATCTTCTTCGGCAGGCCGCACTGATGCAGGCGCAGCTCGGGACCGACCACGATCACCGAACGGCCCGAATAGTCGACGCGCTTGCCGAGCAGGTTCTGACGGAACCGGCCCTGCTTGCCCTTGAGCATGTCGGCGAGCGACTTCAGCGGACGCTTGTTGGCGCCGGTGATGACGCGGCCGCGGCGGCCGTTGTCGAACAGCGCGTCGACGGCCTCCTGAAGCATGCGCTTCTCGTTGCGGATGATGATGTCCGGCGCGCGCAGCTCCATCAGCCGCTTCAAGCGGTTGTTGCGGTTGATGACGCGGCGGTACAGGTCGTTGAGGTCCGAGGTCGCGAAGCGGCCGCCATCCAGCGGCACCAGCGGACGCAGGTCCGGCGGAATCACCGGGACCACGGTCATGATCATCCATTCCGGCTTGTTGCCGGAGTGGCGGAACGCTTCCACGATCTTCAGGCGCTTGGCGAGCTTCTTGTGCTTGATGTCGGAGTCGGTCTCCTGCATCTCTGCGCGCAAGGTCAGCTCGAGCTTCTCGAGATCCATGCCCTTGAGCAGCTCGCGGATCGCTTCCGCGCCGATCATGGCGGTGAAGGAATCCTGGCCGTATTCGTCCTGCGCCTTCAGATACTCGTCTTCGGACAAGAGCTGACGGTCCTTCAGCGCGGTGAGGCCCGGCTCGAGCACCACGTAATATTCGAAATAGAGGATCCGCTCGAGATCCTTCAACGTCATGTCGAGCAGGAGGCCGATGCGCGAGGGCAGCGACTTCAGGAACCAGATGTGGGCGACGGGGGCTGCGAGCTCGATATGGCCCATGCGCTCGCGCCGGACGCGCGACAGCGTGACTTCGACCGAGCACTTCTCGCAGATGATGCCCTTGTACTTCATGCGCTTGTACTTGCCGCACAAGCACTCGTAGTCCTTGATGGGCCCAAAGATGCGGGCGCAGAACAGGCCATCGCGCTCGGGCTTGAAGGTACGGTAGTTGATGGTTTCCGGCTTCTTGATCTCGCCGTACGACCAGGACAGAATCTTCTCGGGGCTCGCGATCGAGATCCGGATCTGGTCGAAGACCTGAGCCGGCGTCGTCGGATTAAAGAGATTCATAATTTCTTGGTTCATCGTCTTCTCCTCGCGTGCCGGTCGCCTCCGGCAGCAAATTCGAAAATCACTATGCGGGGCGCCCTGCCCTCGCGATTCGAGGACTGGGCGCCGATGCCCGGCCATTCAGGCCGGGCATGAGGGTCGTATTACTCGGCCGCTTCCGCCGTCCCCGGTCCGACCTTGGAATTGTGCAAGTCGACGTTGAGGCCGAGCGAGCGCATTTCCTTGACCAGCACGTTGAACGATTCCGGAATACCGGCCTCGAAGGTGTCGTCGCCACGCACGATCGCCTCGTACACCTTGGTACGGCCAGCGACGTCGTCCGACTTCACGGTCAGCATCTCCTGGAGCGTGTACGCCGCGCCGTAAGCCTCGAGCGCCCACACTTCCATTTCGCCGAAGCGCTGGCCGCCGAACTGCGCCTTGCCGCCCAGCGGCTGCTGGGTAACGAGCGAGTACGGACCGATCGAACGCGCGTGGATCTTGTCGTCGACGAGATGGTGCAGCTTGAGCATGTAGATGTAGCCCACCGTCACCTTGCGGTCGAAGGCATCGCCGGTGCGGCCGTCATAGACGGTCGACTGGCCCGAAGCGTCGAGACCGGCAAGCTTCAGCATCTCCTCGATGTCGGCTTCCTTGGCGCCGTCGAACACCGGCGTCGCGATCGGAACGCCGCGGCTCAGATTGTGGCCGAGCTCGATCAACTCGTTGTCGTTGAGCGACTTGATCGTCTCGTCCTCGCCGTAGACCTTCTTCAAGGTTTCCTTCAGCGGCCTGATGTCCTGCTTCGACAAATAGGCATCGACCGTCTGGCCGATACGCTTGCCGAGGCCGGCACATGCCCAGCCGAGATGGGTCTCGAGGATCTGTCCGACGTTCATGCGCGAGGGCACGCCGAGCGGATTGAGCACGATGTCGGCATGCGTACCGTCTTCGAGGAACGGCATGTCCTCGATCGGCACGATCTTCGACACCACGCCCTTGTTGCCGTGGCGGCCGGCCATCTTGTCGCCGGGCTGGATCTTGCGCTTCACCGCGACGAAGACCTTGACCATCTTCATCACACCGGGCGGCAATTCGTCACCGCGCTGAAGCTTTTCGACCTTGTCGAGGAAGCGCTGTTCAAGCCCCTTCTTCGACTCGTCGTACTGCTTCCGCATGGCCTCGATCTCGGCCATCAGCTTGTCGTTCGGCGAAGCGAACAGCCACCACTGCGACTTCGGGTACTCCTCGAGCACCGCACGGGTGATCTTGGTGTCCTTCTTGAAGCCTTTCGGACCGGCGATGCCCTGCCGTCCTTCGAGCAGCTCGGCAAGGCGGTTGTAGACGTTGCGGTCCAGGATCGCCTGCTCGTCGTCGCGGTCCTTGGCCAGACGCTCGATCTCTTCCCGCTCGATCGCCAGCGCACGCTCGTCCTTGTCGACGCCGTGCCGGTTGAACACGCGCACTTCGACGATGGTGCCCTGCACGCCCGGAGGAACGCGCAGCGAGGTGTCGCGGACGTCGGAAGCCTTCTCGCCGAAGATGGCGCGCAGGAGCTTTTCTTCCGGCGTCATCGGGCTTTCGCCCTTCGGCGTGATCTTGCCGACCAGGATGTCGCCGGCGCGCACTTCCGCGCCGATGTACACGATGCCGGCTTCGTCGAGGTTCTTCAGCGCTTCTTCCGAGACGTTCGGAATGTCGCGGGTGATTTCCTCGGGTCCGAGCTTGGTGTCGCGGGCCATCACCTCGAATTCTTCGATATGAATCGAGGTAAACACGTCTTCCTTCACGATCCGCTCGGAGAGCAGGATCGAGTCTTCGAAGTTGTAGCCGTTCCACGGCATGAACGCGACGAGCACGTTCCGGCCGAGCGCGAGCTCGCCGAGATCGGTCGACGGACCGTCGGCGATGATGTCGCCCTTCTTGACGATGTCGCCGACCTTCACCAGCGGACGCTGGTTGATGCAGGTCGACTGGTTGGAGCGCTGGTACTTCATCAGCCGGTAGATATCGACGCCCGACTTGGTCGGATCGAGATCTTCGGTGGCGCGGATGACGACGCGGGTCGCGTCGATCTGGTCGATCACGCCCGAACGGCGCGCCGCGATCGCAGCACCCGAGTCACGCGCAACCACGCCTTCCATGCCGGTGCCGACGAACGGCGCTTCGGCGCGAACCAGCGGCACCGCCTGGCGCTGCATGTTCGAGCCCATCAGCGCACGGTTGGCGTCGTCGTTCTCGAGGAACGGGATCAGCGCGGCTGCGACCGAAACGAGCTGCTTCGGCGACACGTCCATGTAGTCGACCTTGTCCGGGGTCACCGGCAAGACTTCGCCGGCGTGACGGCAGACCACGAGGTCTTCGGTGAAGCGGCCCTTCGGATCGAGCGGCACGTTGGCCTGCGCGACCGTGTAGCGGCCCTCTTCCATTGCCGAGAGGTACACGACCTCGTCGGTGACGCGGCCGTCCTTGACCTTGCGATACGGGGTCTCAACGAAGCCGTACTTGTTCACGCGCGCGAAGGTCGCGAGCGAGTTGATCAGGCCGATGTTCGGACCTTCCGGCGTCTCGATCGGGCAGATGCGGCCGTAATGCGTCGGATGCACGTCGCGCACCTCGAAGCCGGCGCGCTCGCGGGTCAGACCGCCCGGTCCAAGCGCCGACAGGCGGCGCTTGTGGGTGATCTCCGACAGAGGGTTGGTCTGGTCCATGAACTGCGAGAGCTGCGAGGAGCCGAAGAACTCGCGCACGGCAGCGGCCGCCGGCTTCGCGTTGATCAGGTCCTGCGGCATGACCGTGTCGATGTCGACCGAAGACATGCGCTCCTTGATCGCACGCTCCATGCGGAGCAAGCCGATGCGGTACTGGTTCTCCATGAGCTCGCCGACCGAGCGCACACGGCGGTTGCCGAGATGGTCGATGTCGTCGATCTCGCCCTTGCCGTCGCGCAAGTCCACCAGCGTCTTGATGACGGAGAGGATGTCTTCCTTGCGCAGCGTGCGCTGGGTGTCGGGCGCATCGAGGTCGAGGCGCATGTTCATCTTGACGCGGCCGACGGCCGAGAGGTCGTAGCGCTCGGCGTCGAAGAACAGCGACTGGAACATCGCCTGCGCCGAATCCAGCGTCGGCGGCTCGCCGGGACGCATGACGCGGTAGATGTCGAACAGCGCGTCCTCACGCGTCATGTTCTTGTCGGCCGAGAGCGTGTTGCGGATGTAGGCGCCGACATTGACGTGGTCGATGTCGAGCAGCGGCAGTTCCTTGTAACCCTGCTCGTTGAGAGCCTTCATCGACTTGTCGGTGATCTCTTCACCGGCTTCCGCGTGGATCTCGCCGGTCTTGGGATTGACGAGGTCCTCGGCGATGTAGTTGCCGACGAGCTCCGCATCCGACAGGCGCAGCGCCTTCAGACCCTTCTCCTGCATCTGACGCGCACCGCGCACGGTGAGCTTCTTGCCGGCTTCGAGCACGACCTTGCCGGTATCGGCGTCGATCAGGTCGTTGATGGTCGAGTAGCCGCGGAAACGATTGGCGTCGAACGGAACGCGCCAGCCTTCCTTGATCCGCTTGTACTGGATCTTCTTGTAGAAGGTGCTGAGGATCGCCTCGCCGTCGAGACCGAGCGCGAACATCAGCGACGTCACCGGAAGCTTGCGGCGACGGTCGATACGCGCATAGACGATGTCCTTGGCGTCGAACTCGATGTCGAGCCAGGAGCCGCGATACGGGATCACGCGGGCGGCGAACAGCAGCTTGCCCGACGAATGGGTCTTGCCCTTGTCGTGGTCGAAGAACACGCCCGGCGAACGGTGCATCTGCGAGACGATGACGCGCTCGGTGCCGTTGACGATGAAGGTGCCGTTCATCGTCATGAGCGGGATATCGCCCATGTAGACGTCCTGCTCCTTGATGTCCTTGACCGACTTCGCGCCGGTTTCCTCGTCGATATCGAACACGATGAGGCGCAGCGTCACCTTGAGGGGAGCCGCGAAGGTCATGCCGCGCTGGCGGCACTCGTCGACGTCGTATTTCGGCGGCTCGAACTCGTAGCGGACGAATTCCAGCATCGAGGTGCCCGAGAAGTCGGAGATCGGGAACACCGAGCGGAACACCGCCTGCAAGCCCTCGTCCGACCGTCCGCCCTGGGGCTCGTCGACCATCAGGAACTGGTCATAGGACGCCTTCTGAACCTCGATGAGGTTCGGCATCTCGGCCACTTCCTTGATGTGTCCGAAGAACTTGCGAACGCGTTTGCGACCGGTGAATGTCTGCTGCGCCATCGTGGCCTCTCATTTTCGTCGCCCGATTTGGGCGCGCCCTCCGGAACGCGGCGACCGCCGCTCCCCGGGTTGAATTTTTCGAACCCGTCTTGGGGGCCGGAGACTCAGTTTCAGGCAGGAATGTCCTGAATCTGTTCTTCAGACCTTCAAAACGCAAAACGACGCGCGGGGCGCAGGAGCGCGCCCGCCCGTCACAACCATCCTCTTCACGGACTGCAAAAGCCCGAAATAGCTTGCTCTCCCAACGGCTTACAGGGAATGCGGCATCCCTGCCCACCGCGCTTTCGTGCTGCCGACCCGATATGGGGCGACATTAGTGCAGATTCGAGGGACAAACCCTCAAATCCCCACACTTTTTCGTGTTCGGCCTGCGTCGGGTCGTTCCGTCGCACGCCTTTTGCATCCAGCCCACCCTTTCGGGGAGTGGACCGAGACCCCGGTTGCGATGATGCGCACCGGGATCTCGTGCCAGTAAGCGTTGCTTACTTGAGCTCGACCTTCGCGCCAGCCTTCTCGAGCTGGGCCTTGAGCTTCTCGGCTTCGTCCTTGTTCACGCCTTCCTTGACAGGCTTGGGCGCGCCCTCGACGAGGTCCTTTGCTTCCTTCAGGCCCAGGCCGGTGATGGCGCGGACTTCCTTGATGACCTCGATCTTCTTGTCGCCGGCGGCGGCAAGAACGACCGTGAACTCGGTCTTCTCTTCGGCCGGAGCGGCGGCAGCGCCACCACCAGCCGGGCCGGCCACGGCGACAGCCGCGGCAGCCGAAACGCCCCACTTCTCTTCGAGGAGCTTCGCGAGTTCGGCAGCTTCGAGCACGGTGAGGCTCGAGAGGTCGTCAACGATCTTCTGCAGGTCAGCCATTGTTCAGTTTCCTTGAATGTAAGTCTGGTTCGGGTTTGAGTTTTGCGAAGGGCGTCAGGCCGCTTCGCCCTTTGAGGCATAAGCCTGGATGACGCGCGCGAGCTTGCCCGCGGGCGCGTTGGCGAGCTGAGCGATCTTGGTCGCCGGGGCCACAAGCAGGCCGACGATCTTGGCGCGCAGTTCGTCAAGCGACGGCAGCGAGGCAAGTGCCTTCACGCCGTCGACATTCAGGACGGTCTTTCCCATCGAGCCGCCAATGATGACGAACTTTTCGTTCGCCTTGGCGAATTCGACGGCGACCTTTGGCGCCGCTACCGGATCGTCCGAGGTGGCGATCACGGTCGGTCCCTTCAGCATGGGGCCGATGGCAACGACGTCAGTGCCTTCAAGAGCAATTTTGGCGAGACGGTTCTTCGAGACCTTCACCGAGGCGCCAGCCTGCTTCATCTGCATGCGCAGCTTCTGCATCTGGGCAACGGTCAGGCCGGAATATTGGGCAACGACCGCGACGCTCGTGGTCTTGAAGACCCCATTGAGCTGTTCGACCGCTTCCTTTTTTGCCGCTCGTTCCACAGCAAGCTCTTTCCGGTTGGCGGTCATCGCGAAAGCGGGACCGCCGGGTTGCACCCATCGTCCCGCCCAAACCTGAACCTCAGGGCCAAACCCATCGGACACGCCGGGCAAGACGACAATTCAAAGCCTGCCCTCCGGGAGCCCGTTAGGGCCCACGGCGTGTCGAGGTCCGAACCAAACCCATTCCGCAACCGACCCTAAGGTGGCCACGAAGTGAAATCCGGTCTTCACCCGTCTATGCAGGCCATGCGATTAAGCCGTTGAGAAATCGAAATTCCCCGCGGGCGCCTGCAGTCTTGGACAGGACAAGGTCAGCCGGCGAACCGCCCGACCTCTGCCCGCATCCCACACCCGACGAATTTCCCTCCTTTTCCAGCCAATCCTCACGGACGTCCTGAAAAGGAATGATCTCCATCGCTTGTTTTCGGAATGCGTGCACGAACGCGCCAGCCGAGGCCGGCACGTCCGGAAGAGGTTCTTTAACCGCCCGGGGCCTGCTTGCCAAGAGCAAAATTCACACCAGTTCCAATCCGTTGCCGCTCGCGCTTAACCATGGCCGACAAGGGCCGGTTTCCGCTCATTTGACCTCATAAGGCAGCGGCCTGCCTTCGAAAAACGCGGTCAGGTTCGCCAGCACGCAGTTCTGCATGGCTACGTGCGATTCGAGGGTGTGGCCGCCGATATGGGGGGCGAACACGACATTTGGGAGCGCCGTCAGCGCGTCCGGGGCGTGCGGTTCCTGGTCGTAGACGTCGAGACCGGCGCCGGCGATGGTCTTTTCGGTGAGCGCCACCACCAGGGCTTTCTCGTCGATCACCGAGCCGCGGGAGATGTTGACGATATAGCCGTCCGCCCCGAGGCGCTTGAGGATATCGGCGCCAACGGCATGCTGGGTCTCGGCCCCTGCCCGGACCGCGATCATCAGCACGCTACACCAGTCGGCGAGCGCCTCCAGCGTCGGAAAATATTGATAGGGCAGATCGTATTTGCTGCGGCTGAAATAGCCGATTTCGCTCTCGAAGGATGCGCAGCGCGCTGCGATCTTGCGGCCGATCTCGCCCATGCCGTAGACGCCGATGCGGCGGCCCGGCATCCCGGCCTGCGGGCGCATCATCGGCGAGGGCTTTGACGCGGCCCAATCGCCGCTTCGGACGTACTGGTCGGCCACCAGGATTCGCCGCGTCGCCGCGAGCATCAGGGTCATCGCGATGTCGGCGACCGAGGCCGCATTGGCGCCCGGGCTGTGTCCGACTGCGACGTTGCGGGCAGCAGCGGCCTTCAGGTCAACACCGTCATAGCCAGTGCCGTAGCAGACGATGGCGCCGAGCTTCGGAAACAGGTCCATCGCCTCCGCACCCATTGGCGTGCCACCCGCGGTGAGCACCGCGCGGATGCCGCCGAGCGCGTCGGCCGAAAACACCTCCCGCGCCGGCCTGCCGCCGGTGTCGAGCAGCTCGAACCGCTCGGCGAAGCGCGCCATCATCGTCTTGGGAAAGCGCGAGTAGATCAGGACCTTGTCAGTCATTGTTCTTGTTTCCGGTGAACGCCGTCACAAACGACGAGGGGCGGAATCGGTTGCCCAATTCCGCCCCTCGCCTCATGTCATTTCCAAACCTCAGCCGAGAATAGTACCCGGCTCGACCTTCACGCCGGGGCCCATCGACGAGGACACCGCAACGCGCTGGATGTAGGTGCCCTTGGAACCGGCCGGCTTGGCCTTGGAGACTGCGTCCGCCAGAGCCTTGATGTTCTCGACCAGTTTTTCCTCGGTGAACGAGGCCTTGCCGACGCCAGCCTGCAGGATGCCAGCCTTCTCGACGCGGAACTCGACCGAGCCGCCCTTGGCGCCCTTCACCGCACCGGTGACATCCATGGTCACGGTGCCGATCTTCGGGTTCGGCATCAGGCCGCGCGGGCCGAGCACCTTACCGAGGCGGCCGACCAGCGGCATCATGTCGGGGGTCGCAATACAACGATCGAAATCGATCGTGCCGTTCTGCACCTTCTCGACCAGGTCCTCGGCGCCGACGACGTCGGCTCCCGCAGCCTTGGCCTCGTCGGCCTTGGCGCCGCGGGCGAACACGCCGACGCGAAGCGTACGGCCGGTGCCGTTCGGCAGGGTCACGACACCGCGGACCATCTGGTCAGCGTGACGCGGATCGACGCCGAGATTGATCGCGACCTCGATGGTCTCGTCGAACTTCGCTTTCGCGCGTTCCTTGACCATCTTGATGGCGTCCGCGAGCGGGTAAAGCTTTTCGCGATCAATACCTTCGCGGGCTTTGTTCAAACGTTTTCCGATTGCCATGAGCCCTTACCCCGCCACTTCCAGACCCATCGAGCGGGCAGAGCCCTCGACCATCTTCATGGCCGATTCGATGGAATCGCAATTGAGATCCTTCATCTTCTTCTCGGCGATCTCGCGCACCTGCGCCTTGGTCACCGCGCCGGCCTTGTCACGGCCCGGCGCCTTGGAGCCGGACTGGATCTTGGCAGCCTGTTTGAGGAAGAAGGACATCGGCGGCGTCTTCATCTCGAACGTGAAGGAACGGTCCGCATAGATGGTGATGACCACTGGGATCGGGGTGTTCTTCTCTTCCTTCTGGGTCTGGGCGTTGAACGCCTTGCAGAACTCCATGATGTTGAGACCGCGCTGACCGAGCGCGGGACCGATCGGGGGCGAAGGATTCGCCGCACCGGCCGGGACCTGAAGCTTCAGGTATCCGGTCACTTTCTTTGCCATGTATCACTCCTGTTGGGCCGGCCTGGGCCGGCGGTTTCAGGTTCGTGGTCTGGGTCGGATGCGGCTGGCAACCGCCCTCTCCCTCCCACGGCCTCTTGTTGCGCGAGACCGAAGTCTCGCGCCTACCCGATCAGACCTTCTCGACCTGACCGAATTCCAGTTCGACCGGCGTGGCGCGGCCGAAGATCGACACCGCGACCTTCACGCGCGAGCGCGCCTCGTCGATTTCCTCGACCACACCCGAGAACGAGGCAAACGGGCCATCGGCCACGCGGACGTTCTCGCCGATCTCGAACGACACCGACGCCTTCGGCCGCTCCACGCCCTCCTGCACCTGGTGCAGGATGCGCATGGCCTCGGCTTCCGAGATCGGCATCGGCTTGTTTTCCGCGCCGAGGAAGCCGGTCACCTTCGGCGTGTTCTTGATTAGATGGAACGCCTCATCGGTCAGCTTCATCTTCACCAGCACGTAGCCCGGGAAAAACTTGCGCTCGGCATCGATCTTGCGGCCGCGGCGCACTTCCGTGACCTTCTCGGTCGGGACCAGCACCAGCTCGAACAGCTCCTCGAGCCCGCGCTGCTTGGCCTGCTCGCGGATCGATTCGGCGACCTTCTTCTCGAAGTTCGAATAGGCGTGGACGATGTACCAGCGCTTGTCAGACAATTGAGCCGTTGCTGTTGCCATCAGTGAATGCCCAGAAGGAAGGTGATGAGGACGCGGATGATCTGGTCGGCGGCGAAGAAGAAGATCGAGGCCACGGCGACCATCACGAACACCATGATGGTGGTGATCGTGGTCTCGCGGCGGGTCGGCCAGGTGACCTTGGCGGTCTCCGAGCGCACTTCCTGCAAGAACTTGAACGGGCTGACTGCCATCGTTTGATGTCCAACGTCCGTCGACAGACGCGAATGAATTTCAGGGATCCGAACAGCCGCCGTTGGCCCAGCCCTCTGTCTCGAAGGATGAGCCGGAATCCGGGCTCGATTGTTCGGGGATTTCAAAGCCGCGCCGGAGATCCGCGTCTAACGGGCCGGCTGCGAGTGCGCGGTATCTACTGCGGATGGGGCCAAAGGTCAAGACAGGGAGGGCTGGCGCGAGCAAAACGACCTCCACAGGCGACCGACCAGAGATCAGGCCAATCAAGGGCTTATCTGCCGCCTGCAATCCGCCGTCCCAAGGGGCGCAGCCGGTTCCTGGCAGGACGAGACCACCGGGCCCGTCATCTGCCGCCCCATTAGCGCCTCCTCAAGGTCAGTCGGCCCGGTCGATCGTCGAAATGCCCGGCAACGGCACAACGAACTTTCCGCCCTCGGCGAAATAGCCGGCATGCTTGGCCCGGATCGGGTCCACGTAGCGCCAGGCGAAGACGACGACGAACGCTGGCTTGCGCTCGTAAAGGGCGGCGGGCGGCAGGATGGGGATGTCGTATCCCGGGCCGGCCATCACGTTCGCCTTCTTGGGATCGTCGTCCACCAGGAAGTCGATCTTGTTCTCCAGGCCGAACTGCGGCAGCAGGGTCGTGGTCCCGACCGAGACGCCGTAGCCGGCCACGAGTTGACCGCGCGCATGGGCGGCATCGGCCATCGCGACCAACTCGTCGCGGATGGCGGCGATCCTCTTCGCATAGGGCACATAGTAGCCCGGCTGGTCGACGCCGAGCCGATCTTCCTCGGCGATGAAGCGCGCGACCTCAGCGGACGGCTTCTTCGCGCCGCCGGCACGCTGCACCGTCACCCGGATCGAGCCGCCCTTGGTCTCGATGTGCTGGACGTCGATCACTTCCATGCCGAGCCGCGCGAAGAAGCGCGTCAGCGGCTTGATGTTAAAATACGACAGATGCTCGTGATAGACGGTGTCGAGAAGGTTCTTCTCGGTGACGTCGAGGCCATACTGCGTTTCGAAAACGAACAGCCCGTCCGGCGCAAGCACGTCGCGAACCCCGATCACCAGCGGGTCGAGATTGTCGACATTTGCGATCATGTTGTTGGCGATCACGACGCTGGCCGCGCCGTGGCTTTGCAGGATGCGGCGACCGATGGCATCGGTGAAGAAATCGCCGATGGTCTCGATTCCTGCTTCCGTCGCACGCCGCGCGATGTCGACGGCGGGATCGACACCCAGCACCCGCATGCCGCGCTCCCTGAAGAAACCGAGCAGCGATCCGTCGTTGCTGCCGAGCTCGACGACCAGCGAGCCCGGCGCGACGGCGAACCGGCTGACGACGTCGTTGGCATAGCCTGCGAAGTGCTCCCGCAGGCCAAGCGAGAGCGAGGTGGTATAGACGTAGTTGCGGTACTGGATCTCCGGATTGCCGACGTGGAGAATCTGCAGGTGGCCGCAGTCTGCGCACAGGTGCAGCGCCATCGGCACCGCGGCCCGAAAGACAGAATCGTCGGCGCTTGCATCCGGCACCTGGAAGTTCGGGGTGCCGATGGGCATGCCCGCCATCGGGACGACAAGCTCTTGCTTGTCCGAATGACAGAGGCGGCAGGTATGGCGGACGTAAAACAGGTTTTTCATCGTAGGACCGTAAAACGGAGACATGCGAGCGGGTGAGGCAATCTCACCCCGTGGTGATCAGATCGACGGCACCGCCTCAGGACGCCGGATATTCCGCGCCACCGATGATGAGGTCGATCGCGGCCATCATCCAGAACTGATGCGTGGTCTCGACGATGTTGTAGCTGCGGCTGTCGACGTAATAATTGACGTCGCCGAGATTGCGCAGCGGATTCTCGGCGTTCATGCCCGACAGCGTGATCACATCGAGCTTCATCGCCCGCGCCTGCGCGACCGCATTGAGAATATTCTTCGAGCGTCCCGACGAGCTGATCGCGACGAGGCAATCGCAGGCGCGGGCGCTCAGCCGCACAGCATGCGCAAGCCAGTGCTCGAAACCGTAATCATTGGCAAGACACGACATCATGCTGGCATCGCTGAAGCAGAGTGCGGGCACCGATGCGTTCTTCGCCAGATCGATCGCGAGATGGGAGGCGATGCCGGCCGAGCCTCCATTGCCGATGAAGATGACTCGGCCGCCCTGCTCGCGCGCGCGCAACCAAGCCGTGCGGGTGGCGGAAATCCTGGCGAAAACCCCGTCGTCAACCGCCGTCGCGCGATGGAGGCGCCCCACATAATCGTCGAGGAAGGCCTTGTGATCGGGATTGATGGGCTCCACAGGCATGGGTTGGCAGCTCGACGGCAACATGGCGCCCCTGATACCGGCTATCACCAGCGATTGCAAAGCTATATTACCATCGAAGTCGACCAACAGCCGATTCGGTTTCCACCTTCACTCAACATTGGCGGGCCTGTTTCGCTGGGCATTCGCATCACGGATGTTCCTATGAAATGCATCGTTACCGGTGGCGCGGGCTTCATCGGCAGTCACCTCGTCGACCGCCTCCTCGACGACGACCATGAGGTCGTCGCGCTCGACAATTTCGTGATCGGACGCCCCGAAAATCTGGCCTCGCGTGTCGATTCTGGTCGACTGAAGATCGTGCGGGCCGACGTCACCGAACTCGAATCGATCAAGCCGCATTTCGACGGCATCGACTGGGTGTTTCATCTCGCCGCGCTGGCCGACATCGTCCCCTCGATCGAGTCCCCGATCCCGTATCACCGCGCCAATGTCGACGGCACGATCAACGTTCTCGAGGCTGCCCGGCAGGCCGGCGTCAGCCGCTTCGTTTATGCTGCGTCGTCCTCCTGCTACGGAATTCCCGATGTCTATCCGACGCCGGAGAGCGCTGAGATCCGACCGATGTATCCTTATGCCCTCACCAAGAATCTCGGCGAGCAGTGCGTCATGCACTGGTGCCAGGTCTACAAGCTGCCCGCGGTCGCGCTGCGCCTGTTCAACGTGTACGGGCCGCGCCATCGCACCACGGGCACCTACGGCGCCGTGTTCGGCGTGTTCATGGCGCAGAAGCTCGCCGGCAAGCCCTTCACGGTGGTCGGCGATGGCGAACAGACCCGCGACTTCACCTTCGTCAGCGATGTCGCCGATGCTTTCGTGACCGCCGCGCGCTCCGAGGTCTCGAACGAGATTTTCAACGTCGGCTCCGACAACACCTACAGTGTCAACCGGCTGGTTGAGCTTCTCGGCGGCGACAAGGTCCACATTCCCAAGCGTCCCGGCGAGCCCGATTGCACCTATGCCGACATCACCAAGATCAAGCGGATCCTGAAATGGACGCCGAAGGTAAGATTTGAGGACGGGGTCGCGACGATGCTGAATTCGATGGATCAGTACAAGGACGCTCCCCTGTGGACAGTGGACAAGATCGCGGACGCCACGAAGGACTGGTTCAAATATCTCGCAGACAACAACGACGCGCCATCCGGCGCGCCGCAGAAGGCAAGCCAGTGAACAGGTTCGCCGGGTATCGTTGCCGCGAATCGATCAATTCCGGGCCGCCCGGCTGAGGCCGGCCGGCGCTTTAGGTAATTCACATGGGCTATATTCCGACCGACAATCCCGCGTTGAACGACCAACTGGCGGAGCACGAAAAGATCAGGACAATCGAGGAACTGGGCGAGATCGCGCGCTCCGCGCAAGCGCGGGGCCGGAAGGTTGCACTCTGCCATGGCGTCTTCGACCTCGTGCATCTCGGCCATATCAGACACATCCAGGCGGCGCGCAACGACGGCGACGTCGTCATGGTCACGATCACCGCCGACCGTTACGTCAACAAGGGACCCGGTCGGCCGATCTTCCCCGAAAACATGCGGGCCGAGATGCTGGCCTCGCTCGCGACCGTCGATTGGGTCGGCATCAATCACACTTCCAGCGCCGAGCCGATCCTGGATACGGTGCGGCCGGACATCTATGTGAAGGGGTCTGACTATGAAAACCCCGAAGACGACGTCACCGGCAAGATCCGGACCGAGCGCGACGCCGTCGAGCGTCACGGCGGGCGCATCGTGTTCACGCGCGACGTGACATTCAGCTCCTCGTCGCTGGTGAACCGGTATTTCGACATCTACGATCCTCCCCTCCGCGACTACCTGCAAAAAGTCCGTGAAGGTGGCGGCGCCGATCGCCTGCTGAAGCTGATCGACAAGGTGCAGGACATGCACGTCGTGCTGGTCGGCGACACCATCATCGACGAATACCAGTACGTCACGGCGCTCGGAAAGGCCTCGAAGGAAAACATCGTCGCCACGCTGTTCAAGAGCGGCGAGCAATTTGCGGGCGGCGTCATTGCCGCGGCGAACCATGTCGCGAGCTTCTGCAAGTCGGTGGAGGTCGTCACGACGCTTGGTGGCAACGACTACCCTGAGGAGTTCATTCGGGCGCATGTCCGCCCGAACGTCACGTTGACGCCGATCCGCCTTCAGGGCCGTCCGACGACCCGCAAATCGCGGTACGTCGAGCTCGGATATCTGCACAAGCTCTTCGAAGTCTACACCATGGACGACACGCCGCTCGACGAGGCCGATCGGAAGGAGATCGACCGTATCACGACGGAGCGCGTCCGTGGCGCGGACGTGGTGATCGCCACCGATTTCGGTCACGGCATGATCGCGTCGAGCACGATCGACACCCTGATCGCCAACTCCAGATTCCTGGCGGTCAATGCCCAGAGCAACAGCGGCAATCACGGCTACAACCTGATCACGAGGTATCCGCGGGCCGACTACATCTGCATCGACGCGCCGGAGGCGCGTCTGGCTGCAAGCGACAAGTTCAGCGACATCGCGTCCGTGATCGAGGCCGGCTTGCACGGCAAGATCGACTGCGACAACATGATCATCACGCACGGCTCCTTCGGCTGCTACCCCTTCTCGTCGAAAACCGGCGTCACGCGCGTCCCCGCCTTCACCAAGACCGTCGTCGATACCGTCGGCGCGGGCGACGCCTTCCTAACGATCACCGCGCCGCTGGTTGCCGCCGGCGGCAATATCGAGGACGTCGCCTTCATCGGGAACGCAGCCGGCGCGATCAAGGTCGGGATCGTCGGCCACCGCAGCTCGGTCGAAAAGGTGCCGCTGGTCAAGTTCGTCACCGCGCTGTTGAAGTAGCGCGACGGCAGATACTGGAGAACGACAGTGATTGGTCGAAAATGGAATGTGATGGTCACCGGTGGTGCCGGCTATGTCGGTAGCGTGCTGGTTCCCCAGTTGCTCGCTGCGGGCCACAAGGTCACCGTGCTCGACCTGTTCATGTATGGCGAGGACGTGTTCGATGCCGTCCGCGACAATCCCAATTTGCGCCTGATCAAGGGTGACATCCGTGACGAAGCCGCGATCAACGAGGCCCTGCGCGGCAACAACGCCGTAATCCACCTCGCCTGCATCTCCAACGACCCGTCGTTCGAGCTGGACCCGGGGCTCGGCAAGTCCATCAACTACGACTGCTTCCGGCCGATGGTGCGCGCCGCCAAGAAGGCTGGCATCAAGCGCTTCATCTATGCCTCCTCGTCCAGCGTCTACGGAATCAAGGACGAAGCCGAGGTGACCGAGGACCTGTCCTGCGAGCCGCTCACGGACTACTCGAAGTTCAAGGCGATGTGCGAGACCGACCTAGCCGACGAGGCCGCGTCCGGGTTCGTCGCCTGCACGGTTCGCCCCGCCACCGTCTGCGGCTACGCACCGCGACAGCGGCTCGACGTCGTCGTCAACATCCTGACTAATCTCGCGGTTAACACCGGCCGCATCCGCGTGTTCGGCGGAACGCAGCGCCGGCCCAATTTGCACATCCAGGACATGTCAGCCGCTTATCTGTTCCTGCTCCAGCTGGATGACGCAAAGATCGACGGCAAGACGTACAATATCGGCTACGAGAACCACTCGCTGATGAAGATCGCCGACATCGTCAAGTCGGTGGTCGGCAGCAATGTCGATGTCGTCGTCGAGCCGACCGACGATCTCCGCTCCTACCACGTTTCTTCGGAGAAGATCCGGCGCGAGCTCGGCTTTGCGCCGTCCCATACGATCGAGCAGGCCGTGTCCGGCCTCGTTGACGCTTTCAAGGCGGGCCACCTGCCGAACTCGCTTAACGACCCCCGGTACTTCAACATCAAGATGATGCAGAACATCAGCCTGAAGTGAGCGGCGTGCGGATCGGCATCGATTTCGACAACACGATCATCTGCTACGACAAGGTCTTTGCCGCCGTCGCACTTCAGCGTGGGCTGGTGCCGGAAGGGTGGGAGGGGCTGAAGACCGACCTACGGGATCATCTCCGGTCCAGCGCGGGCGGCGAGCTCGCCTGGCAAGGACTGCAAGGCTTCGTCTACGGCAAGGGAATTGGCGGCGCCGAAATCTATCCGGGCGTGCGGGAATTCCTGGTGGCGTGCAAGCGGGCCGGCTCGAAGGTCTGCATCGTCAGCCACAAGACCCGATTCGGTCATCAGGACCCCGACCGCACCGACCTGCGCGACGCGGCGCGCGGCTGGCTGCGGGGAGCCGGCCTGATCGACGCTGCGGATGCGGCGCTGGCCGTCGACGACGTCTATTTCGAGCACACACTGGCCGCCAAGGTCGAGAGGCTCGCGAGCCTGAAGCTGGACGTCTTCATCGACGATCTGGTCGACGTCTTCGAGCAACCGCATTTTCCGAAAACCACGCGATCGATCCTGTTCACGCGGTCGGAGCCTCCTCACCCCGAACACTGCAAGCCGATCGCGACATGGGCCGATATCCGCCGCGAGGTGTTTGCAGCATGAGCGAGACCGACATCACCGCGCCGGATGCGATGGCAATCGGCAGCCGCCTGGCCGGTGCGCGTGTCGCAGACGCCCAGCCGGCACGGTCCGGCGGCAACAACAGGGTTTTTCGGCTGGAGATGGCGGAGGGACCGCCCCTCGCCCTCAAGCATTATCGGTCCGACGGACGCGATCGCCTGGGACAGGAGTATGATGCACTCTCGTTCCTGGCGCGCCACGGCATCACGTCGACACCACGGCCGGTCGCGAAGGACGCGGATGCGTTCTGCGCGCTATACCAATGGTTCGACGGCGAACCTGCGGTGCTGCGCCCCCAGGGCGACGATGCCGATCAACTCGCCGATTTCCTCATCGGGCTGCAGAAGCTGCGCGACGCCGAAGGCGCGCAGCATTTGCGCAACGCCTCAGCCAGCATCTTTTCGCCAGAAGCGGCCATCGCCCAGTACGAGCAGCGCCTGGACGCATTGAGGCGGGCATTGGATGATCATCCGGACCTGCGCACGTTTATCGAAGGCAGCCTCGTTCCCAGCACTGCCGTCGCGATTCGGCAGCTCCGCCGGCGCTACGCGGAACTGGGCCGGGGTCCCTCGGTGGACCTTGCGCCCACCCATCGCGCGCTGAGTCCGTCCGACTTCGGACTGCACAACGCGCTGCGCGCCGAAGACGGGCGCTTGCGATTCATCGACCTCGAATATTTTGGCTGGGACGATCCGGTCAAGCTCGTGTCCGACACCGCCATTCACCCCGGCAGCGACCTGCCGGAAGCGAGCGCGAATCGCTTGATCGAACGGCTGTCGCGCGCCTTCGAGGCGAGCGATGACGCGTTTGCGATCCGCCTTGACGTACTATATCCTGTGTTCAAGGGAATCTGGTGCCTGATTGTCCTGAACGCGTATTTGCCGGACAGCCGCTCCCGGCGCGCAATGCCTGCGCAAGGTGGCGATGTTAGGATCCGCCTCGCCGGTCAGCTCGACAAAGCCCGCCGACTTCACCAGACGATTCGCCCAACCGATTTACCGAAGTGACCCGGATCTCACCCCACGCTGAAACCGCCCTCGCCTGCACGCTGGATGAGCGCAGCCTCTATCTGCGCCGCCTGGTGCTCGGTTCTGTCCGCTCTGCGGGACGCGGACATGTCGGTCCGGCATTGTCGCTGATCGAGATGGTCCGCGTGCTCTACGACGACGTGCTGCGGATCGATCCGAGCAATCCGCGCGATCCGACCCGCGACCGCGCGATCCTCAGCAAGGGACACGGGTGTCTGGCACTCTATGCGCTCTTGGCCGATCGCGGATTCTTTCCGCTGTCGGAGCTGGACGGTTTCTGCGGCCCCGACAGCATTTTGGGCGGACATCCCGAATACGGAATGGTGCCGGGGGTCGAGGCCTCGACCGGCGCGCTCGGACACGGACTGTCGATCGGTGTCGGCCTGGCGCTCGCCGCGCGCATGCGCGAGCGGACCTACCGTACCTTCGTCCTTCTCGGCGACGGCGAGATCAACGAGGGATCGGTGTGGGAAGCTGCCATGGGCGCGGCCAAGCACGGGCTCGACAATCTTGTCGCGCTGATCGACTACAACAAGCTGCAGAGCTACGGGCCCACCGATTACGTCCTGCCGCTGGAGCCGCTCGCGGACAAATGGCGCAGCTTCGGCTTTGCCGTGCAGGAGCTCAACGGCCACGACGTCGGCGCCCTGCGCACTGTCCTGAAGCAGGTCCCGGCCGTTCCGGGAAAACCCACAGCGATCATCTGCCATACCGTCAAGGGCAAGGGTCTGCCGGCCGCGGAATCCAACGCGGATTGGCATCACAAGAACAAGCTCACCGACAGCGAGCTCGACGCCATCCGCGTCGCCGTCGGGGATTTTTGATCGGCTTCTCATGCGCAACACCGCGATGAACATGGTCCACAAGCTCGCCGCGCGCGACGAGCGTGTGCTCTACATCGGCTCCGATCCCGGCGCAGGTACCTTGCGCGCGATGAGCAAGGAGTTTCCCAAGCGCCACCTGATCGAAGGCATTTCGGAAGCGCACATCATCGGCATGTCGGCAGGTCTCGCGATGGAAGGCTTCGTGCCCTACGTCAACACCATCGCCACGTTTCTGACCCGCCGCTGCTACGAGCAGGTCGCGGTCGATCTGTGCCTGCACAATCTGCCGGTGCGGTTGATCGCCAATGGCGGCGGGCTCGTCTACGCCCCGCTCGGCCCCACCCACCAGGCGATCGAGGATATCGCCATCATGCGGGCGCTGCCGAACATGACGGTGGTCTGCCCGTGCGACGCCGACGAAGCGGCGCGGCTGATGGGGCAAACGCTCGACTGGACCGGGCCGATCTACATCCGGCTCGGCAAAGGTGGCGACGCCGTAGTCTCAAAGGCCGAGCACGGCTTCGAGATCGGCAAGGCCATCCTGATGCGGCCGCCAGGCGACGTCGTCATGATCACGACAGGCATCATGCTCCAGCGGGCACTCGCTGCGGCCGACCTGCTGGCCGCGCAAGGCATTCGCGCCGGCATCCTGCACATGCACACGGTCAAGCCGCTCGACACCAAGGCGCTGCTGCAAGCGATCCGGGGTATCAGGCTAGTGGCGACGCTGGAGGAGCACGTGCCCTCGGGCGGCCTGGGCAGCGCGGTCGCGGAGACGCTGATCGACAAGCTCGGCTCTGGCCTGCCCGCGATGCTGCGGTTGTCGTTGCCGGACCGGTTCATGCACAATTACGGATCGCAGGACTCGCTGCTGAAGAAGCACGGACTTTCCGCCGACGCCATTGCGACCTCGATCGCGCGCGCGCTTCCCGCCTCATACACCTCCTCTCCGCAACTTCATTCCACCTGACGGGTCCCATGCACGACGTTCGATATTCCTATCTGCTCGAGCAATTCTCCGACCCAGCACCGATCCTGGCCGAGATCGGCCGACTGGTGGCGACGGGTGACTTCACTCTGGGCAAGCCGGTCGCGGAATTCGAACGGCGCTTTGCCGAGCTGATCGGCGTGCGTCACGCCATCGGCGTCGGATCGGGCACCGATGCGCTCAAGCTGCCGCTCAAGGCGCTCGGCATCGGCCATGGGGACGAGGTCATCACGGCCGCCAACACCTTCATCGCCACCGTCGGCGCCATCGCCGAGACCGGCGCGACCCCGGTGCTGGTCGACTGCGACGACTCCTTCTGCATGAACGTCGACTACGTCGAAGCCGCGATCACGGAGAAAACCAAGGCGATCATGCCGGTTCAATTGACCGGCGAGGTCACCGACATGGGCAGGCTGATGGCGATCGCCCAGCGTCACAACATCCCCGTGGTCGAGGATTCCTGCCAGGGCATCCTGTCGGAATTCGCGGGAAAGCGGTCCGGCACCCACGGTATCGCGGCCGGCTTCTCCCTGCATCCGCTGAAGAACCTCAACGTCTGGGGCGATGCCGGCGTCGTCGTCACCAACGACGACGGGATGAACGAGCGGCTTCGCCTGATCCGCAACCACGGCATGAAGAATCGCGACGAAATCGCGATTCTCGGCTGCAATTCGCGGCTCGATTCCCTCCAGGCGGTCGTCGGCAACTGGCTGATCGGCCAGACCAGCGAGATCACGCGCCGTCGAATCGAGAACGCGGCCTATTACGATGCAGGCCTCGCGTGCCTGCCCGGCCTGCGCATTCCGCCGCGCCGGCCTAACGTGAAGCACGTCTACCATCTCTACATGGTGTTCGCCGAGCGCCGCGACGAGCTCTACAAACACTGCCTGGACAACGGCATCGAAGCGAAGATCCACTATCCCATCCCGCTGTATCAGCAGGAAGGCCTCAAACACCTCGGCTACGCGCCAGGCACCTTCCCGGTCTCCGACCGCCATGCCCGGGAAGTCATCAGCTTCCCCGTCGACCAGCATCTGACACGGGCGCAGCAGGACCGCGTCATCGAGATCGTTCGGGCGTTCTGCCATGGACGCTGACACCGGCCGCCGGCGCATCGGTTACGTCAATCTTCCCGCCCAATTCGAGGAAGAGCGCGTTGAGATCATGCAGGCGGTCGAGGGCGTATTCCGGCGCGGCGATTTCATCGGCGGCGCGGCCATTGCCAAGTTCGAAGAGGAGCTCACCACTTATGTCGGCTCGCCGCATGTGGTGACGCTGAATTCCGGCACCGATGCGCTGATCCTGTCCTTGAGGGCGCTCAACATTGGTCCCGGGGACGAGGTGATTACCCCACCCAATTCGTTCGTGGCATCGACCGCGGCCATCATTGCCGTCGGCGCCAAGCCCGTGTTTGCGGACGTGCTGCCGGACCAGAATATCGATCCCGCCGCAGTTGAGGCCGCCGTCACCTCGCGCACCAAAGCGATCATGCCGGTGCACCTGACCGGACGCATGGCGGACATGAACCCGCTGATGGCGATCGCGGCCAAGCACGCTCTCGCCGTGATCGAGGACAGCGCGCAGGCCGTCGGCTCGACCTATGACGGGCGGATGAGCGGGACCATCGGAACGTTCGGCTGCTTCTCCGCCCACCCGCTGAAGAACCTCAATGCCGCGGGCGACGCCGGCTTCGTCGTCACCGCCGACGCCGAGCTTGCCGCGAGAATTCGCCGCCTGCGCAATCATGGCCTGATCAATCGCAGTGACGTCCAGGAATGGGGCATCGTGTCACGCCTCGACACGGTCCAGGCCGAGGTGCTCCGGATTCGCTTGCGTCACCTGCCCTCTGTCATCGAACGCCGGCGCCGCAACGCCGCGCAATACCGCGCCGAGCTCGCCGGCCTTCCCCTGTTCATCCCGCTTTGTCGCAACATCGAGTTCAACACCTTCCACACCTTCGTCGTGCAGACGGACCGTCGCGATAGCTTCCAAAAATATCTTGCCGACAAAGGTATCGAGACCGCGATCCACTATCCGGTACCGATCCACCTCCAGGAGGCGGCTGCGCATCTTGGCCACGGTCGCGGCGCGTTCCCGGCGACCGAGCGGCAGGCAGATCAGATCCTCACGCTCCCCATCAACCAGTTCCTCTCGACCTCGGACATCAACTATATTTGCGCGACCGCCCGGGAGTACTTTGCATGACGGACACGGCTTTCCTCGAGGCCGATGAGCAGGCATTGGCGCAACGTTTCATCGATGACGGCTTCGTCACCACGCCGGCCGACGATCGCGCCGGGCTCGACCGGATCCAGCGGCGCGCCGCCGAGCTCGCGGCGGACTTTTTGAAGCTGCCACACGGCAACGACCCCTACGCGATGCTCGACACCATCCACACGCGGGTGAGCGTCGATGATCTCAACGGCCTGCGGCTGCACGTCTTCAACGGCCTCAATGCAGAACCCTGGTTCCGGCCGACCTATTTCCGTCTGGCGCGCTCGACGATCGAGACCATCGTCGGCAACGAACTCTGCATGCAGCGCCGCGTCAATCTCAGCATCCAGCTGCCCGGAGACGATTCGTCGCTCCTCGCCACCCATTCCGACGTCTGGTCGGGCGACTCGCCGTTCGAGGTCGTGGTGTGGGTACCGCTGGTCGACGTCCACCGCACCAAATCGATGTATCTGCTGCCGCCATCCCTGAACGGCGACATGCAGGACCGGATGGCCAGCCTGCGCAGCGCCGAGGAACTCTACCAGACCATCAAGCCGCACGCGACCTTCATCGAGATTCCCTACGGTCACGTGATGCTGTTCAACCAGACCCTGATGCACGGCAATCGCGTCAACGAGGAAGCCGGCTCGCGTTGGAGCATGAACTGCCGCTTCAAGAGCATCATGTCGCCCTATGCGGACAAGCGATTCGGCGAATTCTTCGAACCGATCCTGCTACGTCCGGCGACCCGCGTCGGCATGCAATACAAGCTCCCGGGAGGCTTCCATGGCTGAGCGAGCCGGCCATCGCGGCTATATCGGCGCCCGGCCGCTGAACGGCAGCCGCACCCCGCAGCACGTCCAGAACATCGTGATCCGCGACTACGCGCGGCGGAAGAACCTGCATTATCTGCTCAGCGCCGCCGAGCACACTATGCCCGGCAGCTACATGGTGCTCGAGGACATCCTGGACGAGTTGCCTCGATTGCGCGGCTTGATTCTCTACAGCATCTTCATGCTGCCGCCCGACGAGGCAAGGCGGCGGAAGATCTATGACCGCGTGCTGAGCGAGGGCTGCGACCTGCACGCGGCCGTCGAGGAGATCACGCTGTCCTCGCGCGACAACATTCAGGCGGTCGAGGACATCCTGCTCGTCAACAAATTCGCGACCATCCTGTGACGATGCCGCGGACCGGTTGAAAACAATGACCGAGATCAACCTGCTCCAGCCAATGCACGCATCGACCAAGCGGCACTACGTTCAGCGGGTCGTCGAGCACGACAAGGCGGAATCTGCCACTGTCGCGCGGCAATGGGGACGCGACTACTGGGACGGCGACCGCCGCTATGGCTATGGCGGTTATAGCTACGACGGACGGTGGCGGCCGCTCGCCCAGACCCTGATCGACCGCTACGGCATCAAGCCCGGGATGAGCGTGCTCGATGTCGGCTGCGGCAAGGGCTATTTGCTCTACGAATTCACCCAACTCGTCCCTGGCCTCACCATCGCCGGCATCGACATCTCCGACTATGGCATCGCCAATGCCAAGGAAGAGGTGCGACCGCAATTGAAGGTCGGCAGCGCCGTCGAGCTCCCCTACCCCGACCACAGCTTCGATCTCGTGGTGTCGCTCGGCGTGCTCCACAATCTTCCGCTCGAGGACGTCTTCCGCGCCGTGTCGGAGATCGAGCGCGTTGGACGCGGCACCTCGAAATATCTGATGGTGGAATCGTTCCGCGACGAGCGCGAGAAGGCGAACCTGCTCTACTGGCAGCTCACCTGCCTGAGTTTCCATGGTCCGAAAACCTGGGCCTGGATCTACGACAAATGCGGCTACCGGGGCGACCATGGGTTCATCTTCTTCGAATGAAGCAACGGGCCTGCGCCGGCCGGCCTCGCTGCGAGCGCAAAATCTTGAAGTGTATTATTCGGACGACGCCATCGTCACGGCGGACGACGCCACGATCGCGGAACTGAAGCGCATCGCCGCAGGCAATCCGCGTCTGCGCAGCCGGCTGTGCATGCATCCCGATCCCTCGTCCGGCCTACACGAGATGCTGATCGTGCATCATCGCGAGGCCTATGTGCGGCCTCACAAGCATTTTGGCAAACCTGAGTCGTTTCATTTGATCGAGGGTACCGCGCAGGTCGTGATCTTCGAGGACGACGGCCACATTCGCGACGTGCTAGAGATGGCGCCGTACGGTCGGGGCGCGCTCTGCTACTACCGGATGCCCGAGCAGGTGCTTCACTCGATCCTGATCACCTCGGAGTGGCTGGTGTTTCACGAAACCACCGCCGGTCCGTTCGATCCCTCCCGCACGGCGTTTCCCGACTGGGCTCCGGATGGCGGCGATGCCGCGGAAGTGCAGGACTATGTCACTAGGACCGGTGCGCTCGCCGCGAAGCATCTGGCCCATCGCCATACTTCACGAGCCATTCCAGCAGAGGTTGCTACCGATGACTAATCATTGCCGCCTCTGCCATTCGACCAATTTGCGCCCGGTCATCGACCTCGGACAGATGCCGATTGCGCATCGGCTTCGGCACAGCCGCGACGAACAGGACGAACGGTATCCGTTCGAGGTGTTCGCCTGCGGCGAGTGCGGCCTGCCCCAGATCGTGAAGCCGATCGATCCCGACATTCTGTATCGGCAGTTCAACTACAATTTCAGCAGCTGGAAGCCGGAGCCGCACCAGGTCGACGAACTCGACACCATCGCCAAATTCTCGAGCCACCAATCCGTGTTCGAGATCGGATGCAACGACGGCCTGTTCATGGACAGGCTTCGCGAACGCGGCGCGAAGGTTTTGGTGGGCGTCGAGCCCAACCCGGTGTCCGGCAAGATCGCCCGCGAGCGTGGCGTCAAGGTCTATGCCGACATGATCAGCCCGGCGCTGTCTCACGACGCGGTTGCCGAGGCCGGCAAGTTCGACCTCGTCGTGTCGCGCCAGGTGCTGGAGCACATCGTCGATTTCGAGAACTTTTTCGACTGCGTGAAAATCGCGCTACGCGACGACGGGCTGCTGTTCATCGATGTGCCTGATTTCGCGCCCGGCTCGACGGCGGGCGACCTCTCCGTCCTGTGGGAGGAGCACGTCAGCTATTTCACCGAGCCGACGCTGCTGTCGCTGCTGGCGCGCCACGGCTTCGAGGCGGTGTCGGTGAAGAAGTACAATTTCAGCGGCGGCAGCCTCGCGATTGCAGCGCGACGCGCGACGCGCGACGTGACGACGCCGGCCGCGCCGTCCGGCGTCGGCGAGAAATTCGGTCGGCGCGCCAGGGAGTACGGCGCGCGTCTTCGCCCGATCCTCGCCAAGGCCCGCGCCGACGGCACCGAGATTGCCATCTACGGCGCCGGCTGCCGCGCCTGCACCTTCACCAATGCCCATGAATTTGCGGATCTTGTCGACCTCTCGGTCGACGACCAGAAGGAGCGCCAGGGCTTGTTCCTGCCCGGCACCGGCATTCCGATCCGCCCGCCGGAGGACCTCGCCGGCAAGTCGGAGCCGCTCGTCTGTCTTCTGGCCGTGAACCAGGAGAACGAAGACAAGGTCGGCAGCCGGCTGCGTGAAAACGTGAAGCGTCCGCTCCACATCGTTTCGATCTTCGCGCCCTCCGACATCTGGAGCGAGCTCGATCGTCTCGAGGCGGCCGCAGGGTCGCGGCATGGCTGAGGACAAGCTCTTCAACTATTACGAACGTCAGGACGTCCTACCGACGTTCGGGAATTTCAAATCCGCCGCCGAACTCGAAGCCTATGCCGGCCTGCGGCGCGAGTTGTTTTCGGACAAGCTGGTGCTGCCGCCGCGGTTGTTCCGCGACGCCGACATGCTCGAATTCGGCCCTGATTCCGGCGAGAACGCGCTCGTGTTTGCGAGCTGGGGCGCGAACATGACGCTCGCCGAGCCGAACCGGCATGCGCACGCAAAAATCCAGGCTTACTTCGCGCATTTCAGCCAAGCCCAACGTCTCCGCGAACTCGTGTCGTTCGACGTCGAAGGATTTCGTAGCGATCGTCGTTTCGACATTATCGATGCCGAAGGATTCATCTACACGGTGCAGCCGACTGAAAATTGGCTCGGCATCTTTCACCGGCTGCTCAATCCGGACGGTTACGCCGTCGTTTCCTACTACGAGCGCTACGGCGGCTTCTTCGAGCTCGCGCTCAAGGCGATTCATGCGGCCGGCAAGGCACTGACGGGCCGTCCCGGGCTCGAGACGGCGAAGCTGCTGTTCGACGCGAAATGGAACAGCATTCCGCACACGCGCAGCTTCGAATCCTGGCTGATGGACGTGCTCGAGAACCCTTTCGTCCGGCACCGCTACTTCCTCGACGCGGGGGCCTTGTGCACGGCGGCGCACGAGCAGGGGTTCGATATCTGTTCGGGGTGGCCCGTCTA
The DNA here is from genome assembly GCF_000244935.1 of Bradyrhizobium sp. WSM1253. NCBI lineage: Bacteria > Pseudomonadati > Pseudomonadota > Alphaproteobacteria > Hyphomicrobiales > Nitrobacteraceae > Bradyrhizobium > Bradyrhizobium sp. WSM1253. The sequence goes on along the minus strand of NZ_JH600073.1, from coordinate 7,754,404 downwards.
TCGCGACAGCCTGGACGTCTACTGGCACAAGAAGGTCCTCTCCGACGACGAGAAGCTGCGCCGCGCGACGCGCCACCTCGGTCGCAGCCGTCTGAGCTTTCTCGGCGGACGGAAGCTCTATCTGGCCGGCAAGACCGAAGCGGTCGAGGCGATCTCGGCTTCGATCGAGACACTGGTTCTCGATGTCGATGCGATGATCGACGATCCCTTCGGCGCCAGCCTGCCCCGTGTGATCGCGAACCTCGCGTCACTGCGCGAGACGATACCGGCGACGGACATTCTTGCCGACGATGCGTCCGACATCGACGCCATCATCGCGACCCTCGACAGCTTCCATCGCATCTTTGACGCGATCGGGCGACGGGATGCGTCCACAGTCACCGCCCTCACCCAGTCAGACCGGGCGTTCATCAACACCTGGGGACAGCCGGCGCATTTCCTCGTTCTCCGGAAACGCTTCGAGGGTCCTAGCAAGTGAGGCCGGGCATTGGCATCATCGGAACGGGCATGGTCGGCCAGATGTGCCACCTCGCCAATTTCGCCGCGAACCCCGCCTGCCGCGTTGTCGCGATCGCGGATCTCCGGCCTGATCTCGCCGCCGCAGCGGCGCAGAAATTCGACATCGCGCGGGTCTACGGCACGCACCGGGAATTGCTGGCGGATAGCGAGGTGTCGGCCGTCGTCGTCGTTACGAAGCGTCGCGCCACCGGCCCGATCGTGCTGGATGCGTTGAACAGCGGCCGCCATGTGCTGTCGGAAAAGCCGATGGCCTACACCGCGGCTCAGGCCGTTGCGCTGGCCGAGGCGGCGCGGCGGCACAACCTCGTCTACAGCATCGGCTACATGAAGCGTCACGACGCCGGCGTGGCGCGCGCGCTGGCCGAGTTGGCGCGCCTGCGAACGGATCAGTCGCTTGGACGCATTGTCGGCGCGCGAGGCTGGTGCTTCGGCGGCAGCACTGGCCGGTCGCAGGACAATTTCGTCATGACCGGCGAAGTGCGGCCGGACGGGCTCGAGCTCTGGCAGGACAGCCCAGACTGGATGCCGGGCGTGATGCTACCCGGCTACGACAATTTTTTGAATGTGTTCAGCCATATCATCAACCTCGCGCGTTACATGCTCGGATCGTCACCGACAGTCGCGGAAAGCACCATCGAGAGCTCGGGCGCGGCGACCGTGACGCTCGACTTCGACGGCGTCGCCTGCGCGCTGCAACTCGCGAACGGATCCGAAGGCGTCTGGCGCGAGGGGCTGAGCATCGCGTTCGAGCGGGGCGCGCTGACCATCGAATTGCCCCCGCCTTTTGCCGAGCAGGAGGCGGAGGTCATCCTCGATCAGCAAGGACAACGCACGCAATTGCGGCGCGACACGAGCTGGGCGTTTCGGCGTCAAGCCGATGCATTCGTCGCCGATATCGTGGAACGGAGGACGCCGCTGGCTTCCGGCGCAGAGTCTGTGGCCGATATCGCCCTTGCGGAGGCGATCTGGAAACGGCAGGTCATCGCCTAGGGCTCACGCCATCTAGCAATATCCAGCCGATCGCTGATCGCCACATCCTAGCTAAGCGTTTGATTTCGCTGGCAGGAGTGGCAGGGCAACCACGGCCCAATGATTTCAATGGGTGCGACAGCGCCAGCGCCAAAATCGGACCCTCGCAAACCCGGGGAAACCCGAGGCATTGTCGCACTTTTCGGCAAAGCCCTTGCAGCCTGGTATGCAACCGGTCGTCAGGCAAACCTCCGCGACAGGCGCCGCCGTCTGCCGGACTGCTGTTCATCCGCACGATGCCCCTGAGCAGGTGCGCACTCGGCAACGCTCGAGCAACTCGCGCAAAGCCGGCAGACGATCGATACTCGCCTCGCCGAAGCCCTCCACCTGCCGCAGGCTGAGGAAGCACTCCTCCATCCTCAAAGCAGCTGGGCTCGCCTGGGTGCTGCCGCTCTTACACACAAGCTAGAGACACTTGGACGATCCAACCCAATCTTGCTGGCAGGCAGATCTGCCACGGCGAGCGAGTGCACCGACGTCATGGCAAGGCGCTGCCGTCATAGTCGGGGGTTTAAAGACCTATCGAGTCAGCTTACCAATTGATGAAACAGTACTTGGAACAATGAGACGGCAACCGCGGTGGGCTGGCTAGGAGCTGTTCTGGGTCTGGCCCGCCCTGAAGAACGGCAAAGCATGTCAAAGATGTATCGCTTGCTTGGCGCAGACAGGCAGGTGCACCTAAGCAGCATCCAGGGCTCCTTCGGCGGGAACGGCCGGATGAAGATCTACGGGCGCTTAGACTGCGCTTCTGCCATGAGAGCAGTTGCGGCCGGCAGCACCTACCAAAAACACCGAGTTTTCTTTGCCGATGAAGCCACAGCGATCGCTGCTGGCTACAGACCGTGCGGTAAGTGCATGAAGGAGAAATACGATCTTTGGCGAGGCAAACATCCCAAAGGAGATCCTTCTCGGAGCGGAGCTGAGTAACTGCAGAAAGACCCGACAACGAGCAGAAGCGACCCTAATGGTCCGCTTATGGAGCTCGTGGGAACCAGCCGAGTCAGCTCACTAATTAGTGAGACAGCAAGTGGGACGGTGAACAGACATAGCGGCGAGGCCGCCGCTCTTGCTTCTTCAACCACTTAGCCAAGTGAGCGGGCCCATCGCGTTGTAAACGGCAGCCCCCAGCAGTCACCACGAAAGTGTGGAACACGCATTGGGACCGAACCGCCTTCCGTTCCTTCGTTTGAGCGGGCCGTTTATCCTTCCGGCGGGGGAGAGAGCCAGTTACCCCTCTGAACGGGCCTTTTGAATAATTGGAGTCGCAACATGTCTGACGTCGAACGCACCTCCGCCGGACTCCAGATGATTATTCCTGGATGCGAGCGGCGGACCTTGCCGAAGTCTACAAGCCGCGTTGACGAGATCGGTCAGGGCCTGCTTCACTTTTACAAGCCGCCGAGCTTGCGCGAGAAGCTTGAGAGCCGCGCAGACGCACCCCTGCGGCCGAGCAGAGGACAAAAGTCACTCCCGAAAAATGGTTTGTTCAGCTCCTACATTGCTCTCACCTAGACGGGGCTGGCCCCGATCGCGCCTTCTCGATCTCCTAGAGTGCGAGGCAACCGGTTTCCTTCGCTGCCGCTGATGCCGAACGGGTATAAACGGTTTTGCAGTTCTCGAACTTTCATAACAGCTAGTACCTTGCCACCTCAGGCAATTACTAATTCGGCGCGAATGTTGGGGAGGAGGTATCTGTTCGTCCCTGCCCGTTTTCGTTCGTGCTACCTAGTTGGGTAGCAATTTAGGTAGCAAGATTGAACGGGTCGCTTCCAGCACCCTCAACCGCCTATGAGAGTAAACAAAGCGGTGGGCGCCGGAATGGGGGTTGGAGATTAAGTTCTTCTTCCAGGTAACGAGTCAAAAGGGAGCAAAATGTCTGAAGTCGAGCGCACAGCGGCCGGAGTACAGATGGTTATACCTGGATGCGAACGGCGGACGTTGCCGCGGTCAACAACCCGCACTGATGACCGCGGTCAGGGTCTGCTTTCCTTCTACAAGCCTACAAGCCTGCGGGAGCGACTCGCGAGCCGCGCGGTTGCACCTTTGCGACCGAGGAAAGCACAAAAAACGCCACCGAAGAGTGGCCTGTTCGGCTCCTAGACTCCTACCGGTCTCCACCCAAGAAACTGCGCACTATCTGGTGCCGGCAATCCAGCACCAGGGGTGTCTTGTCAACCTTGCTGAAATCGCTCGTTTTTTTCGTTCCCGTCGCGGGCAATCTACGGTCCTAGCCACGATCAGTTTCGCAGCCTCTCGACCGTAGTTTTCCGCCATCTCGCGCAATGCGCCGGCCTCTCTGGGCACCCTGCTCTCCTCCGCCAAATCCAGGCAGATGCGCTCCATGCGCGCGAGATCATCGATGTCGTGCTGATGTCGCCCCATGCCGGTGATCAGACTCCGGCCTGCACCAAGCCGTCAAGGGTTGCCACCCGGAAATTTCCCAGTATCGATTTCGTCGAGCCAGCCGGATGATCTCGAAATGAAATCATCCAAGCCAAAGCAGTGGACCGAGAGCGAGCGAAAGAGGCTTGCCGCGATGGCACGTCGGCGCGCCGCGTCGGAAATTGCGGCAGTCCTCGGGCGGCATACCGGATCGGTGAAGCGGATGGCGCGAGAGATGGGATTGCTCCTAAAAAATAGAAGCGGCTCCTTTCCTCTACACGCTCAAGAGAAGCGGCACAGAGTTCGGTGCCGGCATCAAGTATGCCGTCGAGCGCGGCTGGCTCGACCTGCACGAGAGCGGTACCTACGTGCGGCTGCTGACACCTGGCGATGGTTTGCTCGGTCAATAGAGCAGCGTGAAGGACAACCACGCCGCGAGTGACGCGCAAAGACAAATCCCGAGATAAGGCAATGCAAGGCGCATCGGGCTTTCCCTCCGAAACGCGAATATGGATCACCATGTCATGTTTGGACGGAGAGTGCTAGGAATCTTCGGTTGCAAGCCGCGCGTCTTAGAAACTGGACGCCCTCGCTCCGACAGGGCATCGCACGATCGTCAAGTTGGTTGCGAAGGGATGGCTTGAACTCGGAAACGAGAGCGGGACCTATCGGATCACGACCGCTGGCCAGGACGCCCTGCGACTCGCCATCCCTTGACAAACGCTTGCGCGCGACTTGCAGTTGCCCGAGCATCTGCGGCGTCGTCGAGATCAAGGCGAGGAGAGATGTCGTGGCGAAGACCATTCATTTAGACATTATCCGAAAGCTGATTGCCGTCTCAGTGTGAGCAAGGGGGATCCCGCCATTAGGGAGTACGTGCAGGCGTGCGTGCACCGTCGATAACTGCGAGCACGACCTTCACGACCTTACAGAAGCCCCCATCCTCTTTTGGGGGCGGCTCGGCGTCTGCCCTGTGAATAAGCCGGACAAGCGAGCAATACCCCCCCGGCGCTCGCTTGACGTGTCATCCTCAGTAACGCGGTCGAATCAGACCTTCCGGGACACGAGCATGAGCACAGGGCCAACAGCGTTCGAGATGATCAGGGATTTTCTGTCCAAGCCGTTTGTCGGGCCGATCCTCAGCCTAATCGTCTTAACGGTGTCTCTGACTTCGCTCTTGTTTGCCGTCCTTGCATATAGACGCCAAGGCGTCCGCTGGGAGAACGAAGACGCCAAAGCGCTAAACGTGACGCTTCAGATGTTTGACAGTCTCAATCCACAGAAAATGAGGCTCGGCAGATTGGAATTTACATCACAGCTCCCCTACCGGGTTAGAATTTCATCAGTTCAGATCGGCAAGCCCGTGGACGCTCTCATATCCTACGTTGAGATTGGAAACTCCTATCTCCCCGTCGTGCCGCCCGCAAAGTCCTTCGGGGTGGATGATGGACAAGGCTACGAAGACAATAATGGAATGGGCAATCTGGTACTGCTGATCCAGACTCAGGAGGCTTCAGACCAGCGGCGTAGCTTGGTCGAAGTGACTGTTACGTTCGTCGAGGTGAACGGAAGTCGAAAGCTTGTGAGGACGGCGAGCAGTGTGCTGCCTCCTCTTGCTGCGACGAACTGACCACACGTCAGTGATTATCAACTCGAACCGCTCAATTGTTCGCCACAATGCGCCAGCAGTTTCCGAGGCTCCAGGCCACGAGAATTTTCAGGAACCATCATGCCGCACAAACTCTCTGCCGCCGTGGCCTGGACCTCTCTTGCATTCATCAGTTACGCGACTCTGTCTCCCATCGGCGATAGGCCTCAACTGAGCAATTCGGCCGACATCGAACACGTCGCCGCCTTTGCGTTTTTAGGCTTCGCATTTTGTACCGCCTATCGGAAGCGATTGAAATTTGTATGCAGCGTCGTGCCGAGTAGCGCAGTCGCGCTCGAATTTTTGCAAACCCTGACGCCAGATCGTCATGGCAAATTGCTGGATGCCTCCGAAAAGATCATTGGCGGCTTGCTAGGGATATTTCTCGCCATCGTTGCTTTGCGCCTGTTGGAGCGCTGGACGACTCCATCTGATGCTTAGCTGTTTGGGCGCTACTGGAGCCGCACCGCGGTGATCGTGCAGAGGGTCGTGACGGTGTATGTCATGTTGCAGAGACCTATCGTGTCTGCGGCGCTCTTGGCGAATTGAAAGTTCCAGAATTAACCTCCGGCATGGACATCAAGCTTAACGCGCGACCTTTGTTGCGTCGTTGTCGTTTCGCGGAAATACTTTGATAAACGCGAGCATTTTTTCTGATTTTATTTCTCGTGACTGCCTAAACCAAAGGCGTCATTATGATCAGGTATTCATCGTACAGCAGCACCAACTATCGCGATAAACCTCG
>NZ_JH600073.1:7646183-7747981 GCF_000244935.1 Bradyrhizobium sp. WSM1253 | reverse complement strand
TCGCCGGCGGACCAGCCGGTGTGATATCTCTCGTCATGGCGTTGCTCTCCTTTGTGGAATCAGCACCCCGAGCCTACCGGCTCAAGGCGGGCAACGCCGACCTCTTCAGAAATTCAACAGGACCCGGGACATCCACCGGGTTCGATTGTTAATGCGTTACAGCCCTTTGTTATGCTTGCTCCTGACTGCCTGCTCTTCAATTTGGGCCGATACGTCGGGGCCCGTGCCAGAGTTACAGCCGGTGCAAGCACCCAACCAAGAAACGATAGAAAAGGGCGTTCAGATTGCCGCCAAAGCAGCAAAGCTAGCTATGCCGCTTGAGGTCTCAGCCCTACGGAAGGCTGACCACGGGCCAGGAGATTACTTTGTCTGCCTGCGAGAGGCGAACCCGTTGCCCGACAAGCCACGCCCAACGTATTCCGTGTTCTTCGATGAGGGTTACAAGGACTTGCGATTGTCCGTCATTCTGGAAAACTGCGAGCAACAGCAGTATTCGAGCGCGAACTTGGGCGAGTTTAAATTGCACTACCCAGGAAGATAGAGCGCAACGAATAGCGCTAGGCCGGCAAGTAGGGACGTTCCTGTTTAGCTGAAGTCGAGTTGAACGATGGCTTACTTAGTGTGGCTTCGCGGTTTGCGCGGTCCGACTGCTGAGATCTGGCGAGACCACAGCGAAATTTACCGCAAACGATCAGAGGATCGAGCCCTCGCAGTCCGCGAGCTCACTGATACTGAGGCACACAAGCCTCTTAATCGCTTGGCCAGGAAATATCCGCTCGACCAGCCAGTCGATTGACGCAAATTGGCGTTGATCTGACCATGCCGCCAACTGAGGCGGCTTCTGGGTGTTCCGCTTATAAATACACGCGGTGGGAACAAACGAAGGTTTATTATTATCACGATCTGTTCTCGCCCGGAGAACAGCGGGGCCGCCAGGTGAACCGGCCGGCCACTTACGCTGGCATTTTAGCTAGCGAGAAGCTTTCACACGCGCAGCATCTAGATCGGCCTTTATCTGCGGCATTGCCGCACCAGCGGGTTCTCTACTTGGCGGCGGCTCGTTGAGGTCTCGCGCCCATGGTGCCCCAGCGCGAATAGCTGACGGCGAGTTGGAATCAGTTGAATGCGCGCAAGCTGAGATGAGGAGACCGCAGAGGGTCAACGAACCTGCCCACATAAGGACATGGATGCACATTGACTCATCCAACCGATTGCCGAAGAATCGATCCTCACATTATAGCACTAGTTCGCCCTGGGAGAGAGGCCCGCCAGCGAACCGGCGGGCCGTACGGCTTACTGCGGAGGCTTCTTCGTCGCGGTTGGCGGTTTCGCTGTGCCGCTCTTCGGGGTACCATAATTCGCTGTGGTACGAGAGCCATAGCCCCCAGGCTTACCATCCATTTTGTTAGCCGATGCCGGCGATGTCATGAACCCGGCGGCGATCACGGCGCCTCCGAATGCAAGAATTACGAACAGGGCAAAAGCTCTCATAATCGACATTTGCTGCTCCCAATATACGTTGTTCAAAATTCGCCACGCGAAATGCGCGTAGCTCGAGCAACGTATTCCAGAGCAAATGGATCGGCGAGTCTTTCCTGTAGGCATCCGAACGAACCGGCCGCCTCCAACGAGAGACAAGGGCGTTGCCCCGGCACAGGTAGCAAGTGAGTGCGGCGCTAACTCATTCCGAACAGAAAAACCCGCCGGCTCCGGTAGCCGACGGGTTCTCAATGCCCATGCGTACCGCGGTACTCGTCACCAATCCGCGATGGTACATCGTAAAGCGGTACCCATTGACGTCAGGTTACCGCTTCAACCGCCGACGGTGCGTCATCAGCCGCTGCCGGTCTCGCTTTCGGTGGATCCTGCGCCGGCGCTTCATTGTGCCCCCCGCTTTCCGTACTTCGCAATCTCACGAAGCGACAAGCGAACGGTCTGGAGGAGATCCTCAAATCGCTGGTGAGCGGCTTCAAGCCGTCGGCGACGATGTATGTCCCGATCGCGGTCGACGCCTCTACGGGTGTCCGGCGCAACGAATTGCTCGCCTTTCGTTGGACGGACTTTGACGCCCAGGCGAAGACGCTCAGGGTCGAGCGTGCGCTGGAGGTGACCAAGAAGTTCGGGGTTCGGTATAAGGTGCCCAAGACATGGCGGGGCAAGCGCACGATCGCCCTGGACGATGGAACGGCCGCGCTGCTTACGGCGGAGCGGGAGAAGCACCAGCGCGTGTTGGCGGGCATCCCTGACGGCGCCGTCGTCGACCTGAGCCTCGTCCGGCTGCCGGATGACGCTCTGATCTTCCCGGGTGCGCCGGGCCCCGGCGAGAGCTTCGACTTCGCCAAGCCACGGGATCCAAGTGCGTTCTCGAAGTCGTTTCGCCGCGGTGCAGACGCGCTCGGCTTCGTCGGGTTCGAGTTTCACCACCTGCGCGGCACACACGCTACCTTGCTCCTGGACAAGGGCATGCCGGTGCACACCGTGGCCGAGCGCATCGGCGACGATCCGGCGGTCCTCCTCAGGAACTATGCGAAGCGCAAGCGCAAGCAGACGGCCGACACCTCGGTCGCGACAGTCATCAACGCCATCTCTGCCGGAATTCTTGGGTCCTAAGCCGCTTGGGTCCAGCTTGGGTCCAGTTCAGCGTCTGTTCGAGGCAAACAACCGCTTAAGCCATTGAAATATCTGGCAGGAGTGGCAGGGCTCGAACCTGCGACCCCCGGTTTTGGAGACCGGTGCTCTACCAATTGAGCTACACTCCTACGGACCCTGCGTTGCCGCCCGGATCAGGCCGCTTTGAAGCACAGGGGGCGGCCGGATTGCAAGGGTGAAGCGCGCTGGCCTCGCTTGTTTGTGCCGCGCCTTCTGGGCCACAGTCCGCTCCGAACAATAATAAGTAACTGGGAGTGCCCATGACTGCCCAAGCCTTTGCGACCGCCCAAGCGTCCCCGACAGCCGCCCACCGCCCCTCGACCTCGCCGAAGACCCCGCCTCTGCCGGAATCCCGCCCTGAGACGCTGGGGCTGTCGCGCACCCGCCTCCAGGCCATGTCGGACGCCTTCAAGCGCGAGATCGACAATGGAACCGTGCCGGGCGTCACCGTGCTGGTGGCACGGCACGGCCAGGTCGGCTGGTTCGAGGCGCTCGGCCGGCAGAGCCCGACGGGCTCGGGGCCGATGGCGCATGATTCGATCTTCCGCATATTCTCGATGACCAAGCCGATCGTGTCGGTCGGCATCATGACGCTGGTCGAGGACGGCCACCTGATTCTTGCCGACCCCGTCGCGAAATTCATTCCGGAGTTCGCCGATCAAAAGGTCGGCGTGGTCAGCGGCGGCAAGCTGGAACTGGTTCCGCCGAAACGCCCGATGTCGGTGCAGGATCTTCTCCGCCACACCTCTGGCCTGACCTACGAGCACCAGGGCGACGGCCCCGTGCACAAGATCTACCAGGAGTCGCGGGTGCGCAGCCGCAAGATCACCAATGCCGAGCACGCCACCCTGGTGGCGAGCTTCCCGCTGGTCTGCCATCCCGGCGACGAGTTCAACTACATGCTCCACCGACATCCTCGGTCGCATCATCGAAATCGTCAGCGGCAAGTCGCTCGGCACCTACCTCTCCGAGCGCATTCTCGCGCCCTTGCAGATGGCCGAGACCGGTTTTGCGACAGCGGAGGCCAATGTCGGCCGGCTCGCCGAGCCGTTCGCGGCCGATCCCTGGACCGGCGACAAGGTCGCGCTGTTCAACATGCTCGAGCAGCCAATCATGGAGTCCGGCGGCGGCGGCCTCGTCTCCACCACCATGGACTATGCCCGTTTCGCGCTGATGCTGCGCAATGGTGGCACGCTCGACGGCAACAGGATCATCGGCCGCAAGACGCTGGAGCTGATGGCCTCCGATCATCTCGGGCCTCACGTCGTGACCAACGGCACTCTGCTGTCGCCCGGCCACGGCTTCGGCCTCGGCTTCGCGGTGCGCCGCGAAGCCGGCATCGCGCCCTTCCCCGGCAGCGTCGGCCAGTTTTTCTGGAGCGGAATTGCGGGGACGTTCTTCTGGATCGATCCGAAGGAGGATCTGTTCGTCGTGTTCATGAGCCAAGGCCCGGGACAGCGCGATTTTACGCGGACGCTGGTGCGGTATCTGGTGTACGCGGCGGTGGATTGAGGGCTTCGCCTGATCGCAGCGTCGCACCTCCACACTCTCTGTCATGCCCCGCGAAGGCGGGGCATCCGGTACTCCGTGTCGGATGTGGTGAGAGCGAGCTCTCCAACGCAGGCCGCGGAGTGCTGGATCGCCCGCCTTCGCGCGCGATGACACCTACTGGGGCCTCAGCTGATCGTCGCGCCGCCGTCGATCACCATGGTCTGGCCGGTCATGAAGTCGCCGGCCTTCGAGCCCAGGAACACCGCAGCGCCCGCGATCTCGTCGGGGATGCCGATGCGCAGCAGCGGCGAACGCGCGGTCGAGGCTTTCAGATTCTCCGGATTGTCCCACAACGCTTTCGCGAAATCGGTCTTGATCAAGCCGGGCGCGATGCAGTTCACGCGGATGTTGTGCGGGCCGTATTCGCAAGCCAAATTGCGCGCGAGCTGCATGTCGGCGGCTTTCGAGATCGCGTAGGCGCCGAGGATGGTCGAGCCTTTCAGGCCGCCGATCGAGGAGACGATGATGATCGAGCCATCTTTCCGCTCGATCATCTGCGGCACCACCATCGAGATCAGCCAGTTGTTGGCGACGATGTTGTTGTCCAGAATCTTCCTGAACTGATCGTCGGAGATGCCGGCGAGCGGGCCGTAATACGGGTTCGACGCGGCGTTGCAGACCAGCACGTCGATCTTGCCGAAGGCGCGGTTGCTCTCGTCGATGAGGTTTTGCAGGTTTTCCTTCGACGAGATGTTGGCGGCGATCGCCACTCCCGTGCCCTTGCCGAACTTGTCGTTGATGCCCTTCGCGACCTGGTCGCAGACGTCAGCCTTGCGCGAGGAGATCACCACCTTGGCGCCGTGCTCGGCCATACGCTCGGCGATCGCAAGCCCGATGCCGCGCGTCGAGCCGGTGATGACGGCGACTTTCCCCTTCATGTCGAACAAGGTCATGTTTCTCTCCCAGATTGATCTTCATGTTCATTGTCATTCCGGGGCGGCGAAGCCGAACCCGGAATGACTGCTCAGTCAGGCGAGCTTCTTGACTTCCGGTCCCGCGGGTTGATGCATCGCTGCGTGCGCGTCGTCCGCGATCCACGGCTGCTGGTTCACCATCGGCAGCCGCCAGACACTGCGTTCAGGGCTTGCGAAATAGTCGAGCCGCGTCACCGAGCAATTGTCGATATCGAATGCGAGTCCCCGCTCGGGCTGATTGTCGAGCGCCAGCCCCAACGCCGCCTTGATGGTGCCGCCATGTGCGACGGCGATCACGTCCTGCCCGGCTGCCTCGAGATTGATCCGATCGATGACGCGGCGGGCCCGGTTGTAGAGATCCATGAAGCTCTCACCGCCGGGCGCGGGCTCGTTGATGTCGGCAAACCAGCTCGATCCAACGGGACGGCTGGCGATGAACTCGGCGCGATTCATGCCCTGCCATCGCCCGAGATTTTGTTCGGCGAGGTCCGCTTCCCATGTCATCGCCGCAGGCCTCGGGAAGCCGGCCGCCCAGATGGCTTCGGCGGTCTGATGCGTGCGCATCAGATTGCTCGAATACCAGACCGCCTTGCGTGGCAGCACCTTGGCAACAGCATTGAAGACGTAGGTATCGCTGGTGTCGCAGGCGAGATCAGACTGACCGTAGATGTTGCCGCCGTCATTGCGCACGGGCGCGTGACGGACCCACCACCAGCGTGTCGTCACCACTTTGGGCTTGTCTGCACCTGCCATCGAAACCCTTCCATCCCGTTTGATGTCGCTGTACGTCAGTAGCGAACGTGTCTCAAGACACTTTACCGTTTGAAATCTTGTTTGAAATTCTGTCGCGCGGCAAGCGTCGCGTGCGAACCAAAGGGAGAAACCGCATGGGCCGTCTGCAAGGCAAATCCGTCATCATCACCGGTGCCGGCAGCGGCATCGGCCGCGCGGCCGCGCTGCTGTTCACCAGAGAAGGCGCCAAGCTGATCGCGGTCGATCGCACCGAGGCGGTGAAGGAGACCGTCGACGAGGTGAAGATGGCCGGCGGTGTCGCGGAAGCGATGATCGCGGATGCAGGTTCCGAACAGGACGTCATGGCCGTGATCGACAAGGCGGTGAAGACGCACGGCCGGCTCGACGTGATCTGGGCCAATGCCGGCGTCTCCGGCGGACTCGTCCCGCTCGGCGAGCAGACCGTCGAGCAATGGCAGGAGGTCTTGCGCATCAATCTGATCGGGCCGTTTCTCGCGGTGAAGCATGCGATGCCGCATATGGTAAAGCAGCAGTCCGGCGCGATCGTGCTGACCGCGTCCGTCGCGGGCCTCAAGGCCGGCGCCAGCGGACATCCCTATGCCGCGAGCAAGGCCGGCGTCATCTCCCTGGTGCAGACCACCGCCTATTCGCTCACCGGCACCGGTGTGCGCATCAACGCGGTGTGCCCCGGACTGATCGAGACCGGCATGACCAAGCCGATCTTCGATCGCGCCAAGGAGCGCGGCACCGCCGACAAAATCGGCCAGCTCAATCCGCTCAAGCGTCCCGGCCAGCCGCACGAGCTCGCCGCGATGGGATTGTTTCTGGCCAGCGACGAGGCGTCGTATGTCAATGGCCAGGCCTTCCCGGTGGACGGCGGACTGACGGCGTCGATGCCCTATACGGGAAAGCCGGTTTAGTTCACGCGCTCTCGCGTCGCGGACGCGCCGCAACGTTCTTGGCGTTGCGCAGCGTCCGCGGCACGAGACAGGAGTTTTGTCGCGCAACTGCTTCAGCACCGTCATTGCGAGCGCAGCGGCGCAGCGAAGCAATCCAGAGTCTTTCCGCGGCCGCCCAGCGTTGACCGACAATTAGGGAGTTTTGCCCGACGGGCAATACAACGTCTCGTAGCCCGGATGAGCGAAGCGACATCCGGGATTCCGACCACGAGCTGTCGCGGGTATCGCTTCGCTCACCCGGGCTACGGGACCGACATGTTGATTTGCTCACAGGAGCACGACGTTGGTATGGTTCGTGCAAGCATCTCAGCTTCCATCCCCCTGACAAGAACGTGAAAATGCCGAGCTCAAGACCCGACCGTATTCGCAAGCTGCTCGCCGACCTCGTCGGCTTCGACACGATCAGCGATCGCTCCAACCTGCCCCTGATCGCGCATATTGAAAGCTATCTCGCCGCGCATGGCGTCAAGGGTGAGCGCATCGTCGACGAGACCGGACAGAAAGCCTCGCTATGGGTCACCATTGGACCCGAGGACCGCCCCGGCCTGGTGCTGTCGGGCCATACCGACGTGGTGCCCGTGATCGGCCAGGACTGGAGCCACGATCCGTTCAAGCTGGTCGAGCGCGACGGCAGGCTCTATGGCCGCGGCACCACCGACATGAAGGGATTCGTCGCGGTGTGCCTTGCCATGGTGCCCGAGATGCTGGAGGCAAAGCTTGCGACGCCGATTCATCTCGCCATTTCCTATGACGAGGAGATCGGCTGCGTCGGCGTGCGGCCGATGCTGCGCGAGGTCGCAAAAAAACGGATCAAACCGCTCGGCGCCTTCATCGGCGAGCCGACCGAGATGAAGGTCATCATCGGCCACAAGGGCAAGCACGGCGTGCGCGCGACCTTCAAGGGCCTCGCCCGCCACTCCTCGATCGCGCCTGAGGGCGTGAATGCGATTGAATATGCGGCCGAGCTGATCGTCGAAATCCGCCGCCGCGCGCTGCAACTCGCAAGCACGAAAGCAACGAACAGCCTCTACGACGTTCCGCACTCGACGCTGCTCACCAGCATCGTCCATGGCGGCGCCGCGCTGAACATCGTGCCGGATAGCTGCACGGTGGATTTTGAATGCCGCGGCATCGGCATCGCCGAGTCGCGGGAGGTCACGGATGCGATCGTCGCCTGGGCCAAGGCGGAGATAGAGCCGGCGATGAAAAAGCAGAATCCGGAGTGCGGCATCGATTTCGAGGAGATCCTCGACTACCCCGCGCTCGACACGGCGGCCGATGCGACCATCGTCACGCTGGCCAAGAGCCTTGCGGGGCGCAACGACCACGCCAAGGTCGCGTTCGGCACGGAGGCAAGCCTGTTCGCCAGCATGGCCGATATCCCGTCCGTCGTGATCGGTCCCGGTTCGATCGCACAGGCTCATACACCGGACGAGTTCGTGGAAATCGCGGAGCTGGAGAAATGCGCAGGCTTCGTGGAGAAGCTGATCGCGCATTGCGCGAAGGGGTAAAGCTTCTCCTCGTCATTGCGAGCGAAGCGAAGCAATCCAGAATGGTTCCGCGGGGGCAGTCTGGATTTGCTTCGTCGCAAGAGCTCCTCGCAATGACGGGAGTATGTGGGGCAGCGCGTATCCCACGTGAGCGGTGCGCCTCATCGCTCCTGCAACGCCAGCCGCACGCCAATCGCGCAGTAGATGGTCCCGACCACCTTGCCCTGCCACTTAACCACGGCTGGATGGCGGCGTAGCAAATTGCCGAGGCGGCCGGCGCCGACGGCGAACACCACCGTGCTGACGAGGCCAAGCAACACGAACACAGCGCCGAGCAGCGCTAGCTGCAGCGTCGTCGAACCATGTTCGGGACGAACGAACTGTGGCAGGAACGCAAGGAAGAACAACGCGGTCTTCGGATTGAGCACCTCGGTCAGCACGGCCTGCCGGAATGCCCGCGCCGCGCTAATCGCGGGCGCGCCGCCATTCACCTCGAGCGGCGTCTTGTCGAGCATGGCGCGAATGCCGAGGTAGATCAGAAAGCCTGCGCCCGCGTATTTGACGACGCTGAACAGGAGCGCTGACGTTGCGAAGATCGCAGAGAGGCCGACGATTGCCATGGTGGTGTGGACCACGTCACCGGCCGCAATTCCCGCGCCCGTCGCGATGCCGACCCTGGTGCCCGAGCTCGCGGCACGCGCCATGGTGAGGAGTGTCGCCGGTCCGGGAATGAAGACGAAGCCGAGGACGATGAGGATGTAGGTGATGAGGGTGGCGTGATCAATCATGCGGGCAGCTCTCTCGTCATTCTGTCCCGTGTCCCGGACACGAGAGGAACGCAAGCAAAGGCGCGGCCATCAGCCGCGCCCCTTCGGATTCCTTAAACTGCGCCCGCCTTCTGCGCGTATTCCCATGACGACTTCGACAGCGGCACGGTGCGCTTGGCTGACTCCAGCGCCTTGGCGTTCGCGGCGGTGCCGTCGCGGACCCGGCCGGCGATTCCTTGCGTGATGCCGGCGAGGCGGAACAGGTTGTAAGCAAAATACCAGTTGAGATCAGGCACCGTCATCTTGGTGACGTTGCAATAGATCTGCGCGGCCTCATCCACGCTCGGAATGTTGAGCGCCTTGAGGTCGGCGCCGTCCAGGCCGGGCATGACCCACTGCATCAGCAGATAGGTGAAGTCGGCCATGGGATCGCCGAGGGTCGACAATTCCCAATCGAGCACGGCCTGCACGCGCGGTTCCGTCGCATGGAAAATCATGTTGTCGAGGCGATAGTCGCCGTGGACGATGGAGACACGGGCCTGCTCCGGCACGGTCTTCGGCAACCATTCGGCGACCTTCTCGAACTCCGGGATGGTCTGGGTCTCGGACGCGCGATACTGCTTGGTCCAGCGATCGATCTGGCGCGCGAAATAATTGCCGGGCTTGCCGAAGTCGCCAAGACCGATTGCGACGGGATCGAACATATGGAGCTTGGCCAGCGTCTCGATCTTGCTGGCAAAGATTTTTCGACGATCTTCCGGCGTCTGGCTCGGCAGCGTCGGATCCCAGAACACCCGGCCGTCTTCCATCGACATGATGTAGAAGGCCGAACCGATGATGCTGTCGTCCTGGCACAGCGCATAGGCCTTCGCGACCGGAAAGCCCTGCTTTCCCAGCGCCGCGATCACCCGATATTCGCGATCGACCGCATGCGCCGACGGCAACAATTTGCCGAACGGTTTTCTGCGCATCACATAGGAGCGGTTCGGCGTGTCGAGCCGGTAGGTCGGGTTGGACTGGCCACCCCTAAACTGGAGGACGACCAGCGGTCCCTCATAGCCTTCGACGTTGTCGCGCATCCAGGCTTCGAGCCGCATCTCGTCGATACGATGACGCTCCTCGACGGGCTTGGTACCCGAGAATTCTTCGTCTTTCCTGACGCCGTCAGCCACGATGACGCTCCCTCTTCAGTCCGGACATGATCCTAATCGGTAACCCCCAGCGCACTTGCGTCAAGCGGTCATCCGATCACGGATCATGCCCTGTCGTTTCTTCAAATCGGGAGCGCCAGCATGCTCTCCCGCTTAATGACTGGAAGAGTTTGCATACTTCCGAACCTCGAGCCTGGCAATGGCGCGATTGTGCACCTCGTCCGGGCCGTCGGCGAGACGGAGCGTGCGGATGTGGGCGTAGTCCTTGGCAAGGCCGGCTTCGTCCGAGACGCCTGCACCGCCAAAGGCCTGGATCGCCTCGTCGATGATCTTCAGCGCCATGTTGGGGGCTGCGACCTTGATCATGGCGATCTCGGCCTGCGCGGTCTTGTTGCCGACCTTGTCCATCATGTCGGCGGCCTTGAGGCACAACAGCCGCGTCATCTCGATATTGGTGCGGGCCTCGCCGATGCGCTGCTCCCACACCGAATGGTCGACGATCCGCTTGCCGAAAGCGGTGCGCGAGGTGAGCCGCTTCACCATCTTCTCCAGCGCCTCCTCGGCCTTGCCGATGGTGCGCATGCAGTGATGGATGCGGCCGGGACCGAGGCGGCCCTGTGCGATCTCGAAGCCGCGGCCCTCGCCGAGCAGGATGTTCTCCTTCGGCACCCGCACGTTCTCGAGCAGCACCTGGGCGTGGCCATGCGGCGCGTCGTCGAAGCCGAACACGGGCAGCATCTTCTCGACCTTGATGCCGGGGGTGTCGAGCGGAACCAGAATTTGCGACTGCTGCTGGTGCTTGGCCGCCTTGAAATCGGTCTTGCCCATCAGGATCGCGATCTTGCAGCGGGGATCGCCGACGCCGGACGACCACCATTTGCGGCCGTTGATGACGTAGTGGTCGCCGTCGCGCGCGATGCTGGTCTCGATGTTGGTGGCGTCAGACGAGGCCACGGCCGGCTCCGTCATCAGGAAGGCGGAGCGGATTTCGCCGTCCATCAGCGGACGCAGCCATTTGCGCTTCTGCTCCTTGGAGCCGTAGCGCATGAACACTTCCATGTTGCCGGTGTCGGGCGCGGAACAGTTGAAGACTTCCGAAGCCCAGGAGATGTGGCCCATCTGCTCCGAGAGCAGCGCGTATTCAAGATTGGTCAGTCCCGCGCCGCGGAATTCGTCGTCCTCATGCTCGTTCGGCGGCATGAACATGTTCCAGAGGCCTTCGGCCTTCGCCTTCTTCTTGAGATCCTCGAGAACCGGGATCACCTTCCAGCGTTCGCCCGTGCGATCCTGCTCATCATAGACCGGCACCGCCGGGCGCACGTGCTTGGTCATAAAAGACCGCACGCGGTCGAGCCATTCCTTCTGCTTCGGCGACAGATCGAAATCCATGGGACGCTCCTCGTCTTTGCCAACTTGTTTTGGCGAACTTGTTTTGCGCCGGACTGTCCACCCGCATTGTGCGACCCGCAAGTGCGAATGCGCGGCTTGCGGATGCTCCGGAACCCACTCGCGCATTTGCGAACGAGTCCCGATTGCGGATTGACTTTGCCCGCCTTCAAACGATAGTTTCATACAACTGTTTGAATTGCAACTCCCTCCCCGAGGGGCTCCCATGGCCAGCGATCATACCCGGACTGCCATCCTCGCCGCCGCCGAACGGCTCTATGCCGACCGCGGGTTCGGCGACGTGACGCTGCGCGACATCGTCGCGGAGGCCAACGTCAACCTCGCGGCGGTGAATTATCATTTCGGCTCGAAGGACGAGTTGATCGCGGAGCTGTTCGTGACACGCTCGATCGCCACCAACCGCGAGCGCCTGCGCGAATTGAAGGCGGCGGAAGAACAAGGCGGCGGCCGCGCGCCGATCGAGGTGATCCTGCATGCCCTGGTCGGCCCGACGCTGCGCGGCTGCCTTGGCCCCGAGAACCAGCGCTCGACCGCGGCGCGCTTCATGATCCGCGCCTCGATCGAATCCGTGCCGCCGATCCGCCGCATCAAGAACCGCGAGATCGACCATTTGCGCAAGTTCGCCGGCGCGATGCGAAGGTCCCTGCCCGACCGCAGCGACATCGATATCTACTGGGGTCTGAATTTCGCGCTCGCCATGGCGCACCACACCATCCGCGAGGGCGAGCGGCTAACGAAATTATCGGAAGGCAAATGCGATCTCGACGACGTCGAGGACGTGGTCGCGCGCGTGGTCAGCGTGGCGACGATGGCGCTGACGGCGGGACGGACAGAGGCGAAGGCGCCGCCAAAGGTGGCGGCGCGCTAGCACAACTCGTTGCCGCACTAACGGTGCGCTCCCTCGCCCCGTTCTTACGGGGAGAGGGTTGGGGTGAGGGGCCTCTCTCCGCGCATGAGATCGTCGAGGGACCTGCACCCCCTCACCCGGATCGCTGACGCGATCCGACCTCTCCCCGCGAGCGGGGCGAGGTAAGTAAGCGCGGTCACATCATCGCGATGCAGTCGATCTCGACGTCGAAGGGGCCGAACCATTCCGGCGTGCAGACGAAGATCCGCGCCGGCGGATCGCGCGGGAAATAGCGCGCATAGACGGCGTTGAACGCGGCGAAGTGTTTGGTCGAGGTGCAGTAGACGTTGCACTTCATGACATTGTCGAGGCTCGCGCCCGCCGTCTGAAGGCACAGCTTCATCTGCTCCATGATCAGTTCGCTCTGCCGCTCGATCGGCACGTCCGCGATCTCGCCCGTCTCGGGGTCGAATGGCGGCAGGCCGGCGACGAAGATCATGTTGCCGGCGCGCGTGACCGGCGAGACCGGGGCTTTCCAGCGGTCGAGGAACGTCGAGATCGGGTCGACGCGGAGCGCTTCGCGTTTAATTTCGAGATTCATGGGCGGTCACCTTCGGTGCAAGCGAGATGACGGCTTGCTACATCATCATGCAGCCGTCATGCTTCGCTTCTGATCGAAGTTTGCCCGCCGAGCCGCCTAGGCGTGCTGCGGCATCTCCTCGGCCTCTTCCTTGGCGAGCAGCAGCAGCATCTCGATGCCCATGTCGCCTTCCTGCGGCGAGCGGATGAACTTTATTTCGTCGGCGCTTTGCCGCAATGCGGCAACGATCGCGACGGCTTGGTTGGCCGTTGCCGCCTCGGTCGCCAGAATTGCCTTCTGGTTCTTGGCCTGAAACCCGATCGTGTAGGACATGCGTTCCCTCCCGGACTGAGTGGACCGATCGAATCTGAGTCGCGCGCCAAGCGGAAGCCTGTGTGAGTACGGACCGGGATTATCTAGGGATTGCGCGCAAGGCTCGCACAAGGCCGCAGGCGCGTCATGCTGACGTCACTTTTTTATCCAATGGCGATCAGGCCAAACTGCGAGGGCCGCTTCGCCGAAGCTAGATAATGCCCTGCTGCTTCAGTGCCTCGATCTTGCCGGCATCGTAGCCGAGCTTGCCGGCGAGCACCTCCTGGGTGTGCTCACCCAGCAGCGGCGGGGCGCGGTAATCCTTGATCGGGGTTTCCGAGAGCGTCAGGGCGTTGCGGATCAGCGAGAGATCGGGCTGGAAGGGATGGTCGACCTTCACCCGCATGCCGCGCGACTGGACGTGCGGATCCGAAAACACCTGCTCGAAATTGTTGATCGGGCCCGAGGGCACGCCGGCCTCCTCCAGCTTCTCCAGCCAGTAGGCGACCGGCTGCTTCAGGAACAGGCCGGCGAAGATCGCCATGATCTCCTTGCCGTGAACGACACGGTCGTTGTTCTTGAGGAAGCGCTTGTCGTTGGCGAGCTCGGGCTCGCCGAGCACGGCGCAGGTGCGCTGGAACTGGCCGTCATTGCCGACCACCAGCATCAGCTCGCCGTCGGTGCAGCGGAACACGCCGGCCGGCATGCCGCCATTGCCCCAGGTACCGCGGCGCGGCGGCGTCTTGCCGTTGACGAGGTAGATCTGCAGCCAGTGCGACAACGATGCGATGACGGTGTCGAACAGGCAGACGTCGATATGCTGTCCCACGCCGTCATTGGCGTCGCGATGATAGAGCGCCGAGAGAATCCCGATCGAGGTGTTCATGCCGGTCATGTAGTCGACGATCGAGGGGCCGACCTTCATCGGGCCCTCGCCGGGCTCGCCGTCGATATGGCCGGTGACGCTCATCAGGCCGCCCATCGCCTGCAGGATGGCGTCGTAGCCGGCGCGCGGCGCATAGGGGCCGGTCTGGCCGAAGCCGGTCACCGAGCAATAGATAATGCCGGGATTGATCGCCTTGATGGTCTCGTAGTCGAGGCCGTAGCGCTTGAGATCGCCGACCTTGTAGTTCTCCATGAAGACGTCGACGTCCTTGGCGAGCTCACGGATGATCGCCTGCCCCTCGGGCTTGGCGATGTTGACCGTGACCGACTTCTTGTTGCGGTTGGCGCAGAGGTAAAACGAGTTGTTGTTGTTGGCTCCGCCATCAGGGTCGGTCAGATAGGGCGGGCCGAAGGCGCGCGCGTCGTCGCCGGTGCCCGGCCGCTCGATCTTGATCACCTCCGCGCCCAAATCGCCCAGCATCTGGGCCGACAAAGGCCCGGCAAGCACGCGGGTGAGGTCAAGGATCTTGATGCCTGAGAGCGGCAGGGCCGACATGTCGAATTCCTCCGGGAACTGGATCTTGGCGCGGCCGCGAGATCGCGGGCCGCGCTCCCTGCGGATACACCATTTTGGCGGCCCGAGCACTGCACTGTGGGCATACGGCCATCCGCCCGCCCGCCCGGCGCAGGTCATCCGCCCGGTGAATTTCCGCCGCGCGAATATTCTCAGGTCACGGCCGCTGCGGCCACCTGCGGCCGTCGGCGGCCGAGCAGGACCAGGATCAGCACCGTGGCGCAGGAGCAGACCAAGGTGAGACCGAGCGCGCCGCGGCTGCCGAACTGGGTGAGCAGGCCGACAAGGAGCGGCGGCGAGACCGCGGAGGCGAGATTGAGCGGCAGCGCGATCATCGACATCGCCTTGGCGAATTCGGTCTGATCGTAGAACACGAGCGGGATCGTCGCCCGCGCCACCGCCATTGCACCGCTGCCGGCGCCATAGAGCAGGATGAAGGCCGCAACCGCCCAAGTCGCGCCCTCGCTCGTCATCAGCAGCAGCATGGCGACCGGGAGCGCCGTACCGGCAACGAGCCCCGTCGTGATTCCATCCCATCGCCCTCCGCCGAGAAAATCGAGCCCGCGGGCGCTGACCTGGATCACGCCCAGCATCGAGCCGAACGCAAGCGCCTGCGCCGGGGGAAGCCCCTCCGCCCGGAGCAACTCGATCATGATGGCGCCGATGCCGAAATTGACGAAGGCGTTCAGTGTGATCGCGGCGGCGACGAGGCTGAAGGTGCTCCTGGGAATCGCAGGCGGCGGCGAGGATTTCACCGGCTCACCGCCATGATCACCGGCGATTTTCCGGCGCGGTGCAAAGAATGCATAGAGCGGAAGGTTGATGACGATCATCATCACCGCGTAGACGAGGCACGTGCCGCGCCAGCCGAGCAGACCGCTGAGGAACGACGTCGTCGGCCAGAAGATGCTGCTCGACAGGCCCGTCACCAGCATGAGCGCGCCGATCGCGTTCTTGGCCTGCCGCCCGGCGACCTCGTTCAGCATGATATAGGCACCGGTCGAAAGCGTGGCGCTGCCGGCGATGCCAAGGACGATCCAGGCCGCGAAATACAGCATCGGCTCGCGCGCGAGGGACAGCAGGATGAAGCCCGGCACGGTGAGGACCGTACCTGAGATCATCACCTTTCGTGCGCCGTGCCGCGCAAACGACTTGGCGAGCCAGGGCGCGCATAGCCCCATCGACACATAAAGAACGGACGTCCCGGCGAACACCGCCGGCAGGCTCATGCCGAGATCGGCCGCGAGATCGCGTCCGACAATGGCGGGAAGGCCGATCGTCCCCCACCCGACAAGCTGGGAGACCGCGAGCACCAGCAGGACCCGCATGAGCCTGCTGTCAGATTTCAGAAACCGCATTCCAATTGTCGCCTGCCCGGCAGGCGCAGATCACGCCTGTGACGGCAGTCTTACCCGGAGACTCAGCGCACGGAAACGCCGGCCGACGAATGGCAGCAGGCGGCCGGGAGCATGTCAGGAGGCGGCAGGAGCTCCCTGCCCCGCGAGCCCGAGCAGGGATCGCGCCTCGGCCGCAGTCGCCACGCGCCTGCCGTGGCGCGCGACAGCCTCACCGGCGATGGCCACGAGCTCCGCGTTGCTGGCCGCAAGGCGTGCCTTGTCGATCCTGATATTGTCCTCGAGTCCGGTGCGAACCGCATCGGCGCCCCGCGCGAGCGCCCAGCCCATGACCTCGGCCTGGTGGCGTCCGATCCCGGCTGCCGTCCACGTCGCCTTCGGGATCAGCCGCCTGAGTTCTCCCAGCAGGATGTCGAGGACATGCTCGTCCGCGGGCATGGCGTTCTTGACGCCCATGACGAACTGCACGTGCGGACTGGAATCGATCAACCCCGCCTCGATCAGGCGGCGGGCGCCATGCAGATGCGACAAATCGAAGATCTCGATTTCCGGCCGGATGCCATTCGCCTTCATCCCGGTGGCGAGAGTCTCGACCAGCGCGGCACTGTTCTCGTAGACGATGGTCGGAAAGTTCACCGATCCCGTGGACAGCGAGGCCATGTCCGGCTTCAGGTAGAGCGACGATCCGCGCGCCGAGGGATCGCGGCCCCGCCCGCCGGTCGAGAACTGAACGATCATCCCAGGACAGTGCTTTTTGATCCCCGCCTGCACCAGGGCGAAACGCTCGGGATCGGAGGACGGCGTCTCGTCATCGTTGCGAACATGGATATGGGCGAGCGTGGCACCGGCTTCGAACGCCTGGTGCGTCGACTCGATCTGCTCGGACGGCAGGATCGGGACGGCGGGATTGTCCTTCTTGCGCGGAACGGAGCCGGTGATTGCGACGGCAATGACAGCAGGGTTCATCTTGCAACCTCATATTGATTGCGCTCACGCGCACAAATTCGGATCGGCAGCCTGACTATGCAGTGAGGCCCTGCCGCCGCGAACATCATCGATCGCGGCGGCAGTTGCCTCTATCATACGCGTCAGGTCCGAACCGTGGCAGCCCCGCTCACCGCATCGCCGGCGCGCTGACGGTCATAATCTGCCCGCGGCATCGGAACCGCATTGGGATTGCCGAGATCGTCGATCCTGATCCGATAGGTTTCCCGCGCGGTCAGGGCCGCCAGCGCGGCGATGATCGTGATAGCGAAGGCAATCGCCCCCACCGTCAACGGAATGTTGGTCGAGCCGGGAGGCGCGACGGTCGCAAACAGGGCGGGAAGCAATGCAGTGATTGTCGTGCCGATGTTCTGCGAGATCGCCATGGCCGACACGCGGGTGCGGGTCGGAAACAGTTCGGGGTAGAAGCTCGGGAAAATCGCGTTGTAGCCCTGATAGACGACGCCCCACATCAGCAGCGACACCAATATTGCGAGCGGCACATTCCTGATGCTGATGGCATAGAGATAACAAAAGGCGAGCAAACCGGAGAGAAGCGCGCCTACGATGATCGGAGGCTTGCGGCCGACCTTGTCGGAGAGATTGCCGACGAAGGGAATGACGAACACGGCCAGCATGTTTCCGAGGACCGGGATCCAAAGATAGACGTCCTTGGCAAAACCGATCCCGTAGGCCGGCTGCACCGCATAGGCCGCGCCGAAGATGGTCGCAACGACAGGAATGACATTCATCAGCGCCATGCAGATGACCCTGAGCATGTCGCGCCAGCTCAGCTTGATGGCCTGGACGATGGGCACGCGCGGAGCTTCTCCCCGCTCGCCCTCGCGGGCAAAAGCAGGGGTCTCGTCGACTTCACGACGAATGATGTAGCCCGCGACGATGACGAAGAAGCTGAGCAGAAAGGGAATCCGCCAGCCCCAGCTGTTGAAGGCCTCGGTCGGCATATAGGCCGCCAACGGCAGGAAGATTGCTGCGGCGAGGATCTGTCCAGCCTGCACCCCCTGGAGGGCGAAGCTGGCATAGAAGCCCCGCCGACCGAACGGCGCGTGCTCCAAGATCATCGAGCTTGCGCCTGAGATTTCGCCGGCAACGGCAAATCCCTGCACGAGGCGCAGAATGACGAGCAGAATTGGCGCCAGGATGCCAACCTGCTGGTAGGTCGGCAAGATACCCACGGCCATCGTCGAGATGCCCATCAGGAACATGCAGATGATGAGAACCGTCTTGCGGCCATGGGTGTCGCCCCAATGTCCGAGCACGAAGGCGCCAATCGGCCGAGCCACGTACCCGACGCCATAGGTCGCCAGCGAGGCGACGATCGCGACAGTCGGATTCTCCGACGGGAAGAAGATTTGCGGGAAGATCAGCGACGCGGCGGTCGCGTAGATGAAGAAGTCATAATATTCGAGAGCCGACCCGATCCAGCCGCTGGCAGCGGCTTTCCTGGACTGACTCATCTGATGGATCGCGGTCATCTCAAGATTCCTCCCTTGGGTTTTTACTGACGTCCCGTTGACGGGCTTCGCTCAAAATTGGGCAGCACTCTCCGGCCGCTCTGCGGAGTTTCGCGAGCGCTTGTCATGGCCGATGGGTGTCTGCTTGGTGGCGACGATAGGCTTTCGCCGGGCTAACACAATTACCCAGTTATGCGACAAACCTAACGTGATGTTATTTGCGCGCCAGGCGCAGATCACGCCTCTAAGGTCCTCTTAGCTGCAAATCGCAGAATAGAGGAATGTCGGTTCCGAATGGTGTGGAGCGCCCTTCGCAGAACAGCGGGTGAGGCGGTTGACATTGGACCATTGCATGGTCCATTTTATGAAACGTGAGGAAGGACAATGAGATGCGGGTCTCCGTCACCGACGCAAAAGGACAATTGACCGATCTTGTCCGCCGCGCAGAGGCCGGCGACGAGGTGATCCTGACGCGGCATGGACATCCCGCGGTGCGGCTCGTCCCGGTCAGGCTTCCGCCGGACCGCGCCGCCCGCCGGACCGTGCTCGAGGCGGCGCGAAGGACCGGCGGGGCCAAAGCTATCCCCGGACCGAGCGCCGCGCGCAGTCAGGACTTTCTTTTCGGCGATGACGGACTGCCGGAATGATCGCGCTCGATACCTCCGCGCTGATGGCGATCGTGCTCGACGAACCGCAGGCCGATGCTTGCATCACCGCGCTGGAAACCGCCGACGAAATCCTGATCTCGGCGGCCTCCATTGCAGAAAGCCTGATCGTCGCGGCACGGCGGGGCGTCGACGAAGAAATGAACAAGCTGATCAACGATCTCGGTTTGAACGTGATCTCGGTGACCCAAGCATCGGCCGAACGCGTGGCGCAGATCTACTCGCGTTGGGGCAAAGGCATTCGTCCTGCCGGTCTCAACTTTGGTGACTGCTTCGCCTACGATGTCGCCAAGGAGCATGGCTGCGCACTTCTTTACGTCGGCGACGACTTTGCCAAGACGGATATCGTTGCAGCGGCGTAAGTCGACGACTGCCGGGGCGGCGACTTACCGGCCGAACAGAAAAGCCGCGGGGCACCCGTCAGGCTGTATGGCCGGGATCGACGTGCTTCGGCGTTTTCTTGTCGCGTTGGGGCGTCATCCTGGCCGGATCCGGCGCATCCGGCACGCCACGCGGCCCGAGCTGGTCGCGCTGAATGTCGTCTTCGGAGCGGGAGGGTTCAATGCCGTTCGGCTCACGGGGCTTGGTCATCGCAGCCTCCTGAAGTGTTCTGCTCGGAGTGTCCCGTCAAATTCCCAGCGCGTTCTCGCCGGCTTCGCGGCCGGGCACGCTGACATGGACTTCGTGTCCCTCGCGAAGCGCCAACGATGCTGCGGCAACCGCCGACTCGAAGGCCGCCTCCTTGGTGGAATATCTGTTCCTGACATCGCCGTCGTGCAGCACGCCCCATTCGTCCTGCACCGGCACGATCGTGTATTGAGCAAGGCCCATGGTGTAACTCCTCGAGATCTATCGCTGCGTGAGCTGCGGGTGCGCCGCCGTCACCCGCCACACCGTGTTGCCGCTGTCGTCGGCGACCAGCAGCGCGCCGGTCTTGTCGATGGCGACGCCGACGGGCCGCCCGCGCGCGTAATTGTCGCTGTTGAGGAAGCCGGTGACGACATCCTGCGGCGGGCCGCTCGGCTTGCCGTCCGTGAACGGCACGAACACCACCTTGTAGCCGTTCAAGATCTGCCTGTTCCAACTGCCGTGCTCGCCGACGAAGGCGCCGCCGCGATAGGCGGGCGGCAAACTCGCGCTTGTGTTGAAGGCCATTCCAAGCGGCGCGACATGCGAGCTCAGCGCGTAGTCAGGCACGATCGCCTTGGCGACGAGGTCGGGCCGCTCCGGCTTGACGCGAGGATCGACGTGCTGGCCGTAATAGCTGTAGGGCCAGCCATAAAAGCCGCCGTCCTTCACCGACGTCATGTAGTCCGGAACGAGATCGGGACCGAGTTCGTCGCGCTCGTTCACCACCGTCCACAGCGCCCCCGTCTGCGGCTCGAAGCTGAGGCCGTTGGGATTGCGCAAGCCGCTTGCGAAGATGCGCCAGCGGCCGCTGGCACGATCGACCTCGAGGATCGCGGCGCGATTGTGCTCGGCCTCCATGCCGTTCTCGGTAATGTTGCTGTTGGAGCCGACGCCGGCATACAACTTTGAACCGTCGGGGCTCGCGACCAGGCTCTTGGTCCAGTGATGGTCGATCGGTCCGCCCGGCAGCGGCGTCAGTACCGTGCCCGGCGCGGTGATCTTGGTATCGCCTTCGGTGTAGGGATATCTGACGATCGCATCGGTGTTGGCGACATAGAGATCGTTGCCGACCAGCGCGACGCCGAACGGCGAGTTGAGATGGTCGAGGAAGACGCTTTGCGTGTCCGGGACGCCGTCGCCGTTGCTGTCGCGCAGCAGCGTGATGCGGTTGCTCTCGCCGGTGTCGCCGCCTGATGTCGCCCAGGACTCGACATATCCCATCACGATTTCCTTGGGCCGCTTGATCGGAGCACCCTTCGGCGCCTTGGATTCCACCACCAGCACGTCGCCGTTGGGAAGCACGTAGAGAAATCGGGGGTGCTGCAAGCCGGTCGCGAAGGCCTTGGCCTGCAAGCCCTGCGCAACGGCCGGGGTCTCGTCCTTCTTCCAGCCGACGATGCGGGCGATGTGCATCGGGGGCAGCCAATATTGCTGGATGTCGGGCAGCGTCGGGTTGGCGCCGGTTTGCGCCTTGGGATCGCCGCTGCCGTCATTGCAGCCGGCGAGACACAGCAGCGACGCGCACAACAGCGCCCTAGCGATTGCGGAGTTCATCGCGCAACTCCTACACCGTGGCGATACACCATGGCCCAGCCGAGCCAGCCGGTGACCGGCAGGATCAATACGGTGATGGCTGACAGAACGAGGCCGGTCGGCCACACCGAGGTCCAGGCATCGCGCGTGTGGATCAACGCATTGATGGTCGCCAGGACCAGCGCCAGCGCGTTGCCGATCAGATGCGGCCAGGCTGGCGCCTGTGCCCGCACCAGGCGGTTGCCGAGGAAATCGGTCAGGCCGGCGATGGCGGCCAGCACGCCGAAGATGACGCCGACGACCAGAAGCCAGGCCGAAAAATCCGCCCACATGATCTCGGCACTGACGACATAGGCGATGTCGGTCAGCAGCGCCCCGATGAAGCACGCGATCGGGATCGGCACCAGCATCGGATGAATCGGATGGCCTGCGATTTGCGCGGTCGAGCGCACACGCAAATTGTCTTGCACGATTGACCTCGTGTGACTTTCGCCCCGCCCGACGGCCAACTCATGCTGGCGGTGAAGGTTCCTACGCTTGCGCAGTCACCGGCGCGCCGCCTGATACGCCGCGGATGCATGCTTCCCCGGGCTAACCGACGATTTGCATCAGATGCACGCAGGCATCCGCCATGTCGTCGCGAGCTCGTGCCCTCGAAAAACGCAACGCAATTTGAACTCAGTGATCCCCGATCCCCGCAACGCCGATACCGGTTATCGCAATGCCGCCCACACCGTCACCGGCCGTCCTGTCGAAATGCCAAGCTCCAGCCGACATTTGGACTGACCTGCCCCCGGAGAGGGTCGGTCCATCGAGATGCAACAATTGTTGGGATGGAGCGGGTGAAGGGAATCGAACCCTCGTATTCAGCTTGGAAGGCTGCTGCTCTACCATTGAGCTACACCCGCGACAGGGGCTCCCTAACACGGCCGGGCGGCGGTCTCAACTGCCCAGGATCAACGGCCCAACACAAGATCAACTGCCCAAGAGTCGGCTTTCCAGCGCCTTCCCGGCCCTGCGAACAGCCGCTGGTTCCTCCCGACCCGCCTCCCCTTAACAACACCGGAATTGCTGCCTATATTGAAATCTTCCGCAACCAACGAAAGGAGGTGATCCAGTGTCTCTTACCAAGCGCTGTCACCTCGCTGGGATCGCCCGCTAAGCTTTGAATAAAGGCTTGGCATCGGGGCGCTCTCAGCCCTGGACCAGCGAGCAAGAAATCGGGCGCGACGGGGGCCTCCCCGCCGCGCCTTTTTCGTAGGTCACGCGCCTGCTGCTCCGGCGGGCGGCTCGCCGGCGAGCACCTCGCGGACCCTCAGTGACAGGTCCGCCTTCCGGTACGGCTTCCTCAGCAACGCAACGCCGGAACCGAGATGACCCTCGTGGTCGAGGGCGTTGTCGGTATAGCCGGACGTATAGAGCACCCTCATCCCCGGGCGGAGGCGCCGCACGGCCTCGGCCAATTCCTGCCCGTTCATGCCGCCGGGCATGATGATGTCGGTGAACAGCAGATCGAATTGGGCGCCCTGCTGCACCAGCGCAAGCGCGGTTGCGCCGTCGCCGGCTGCGAGGGTGCGATAGCCGAGGCTGCCGAGCTGGGCGATGACATAGCCCTGCACCAGCGGATCGTCCTCGACGACGAGAATCGTCTCGTGCCCGCGTGCCGCCGCGGGCGCCTGCAGTGGCCCGGTCCTGGTCTGCGCTCCGCCCGCAGATCGCGGCAGAAACAGCCGAATCACGGTGCCTCGGCCTTCCTCACTCTCGATCGCAACGCTGCCGCCGCTCTGCTTGGCGAAGCCGTAGACCATGCTGAGGCCGAGCCCGGTGCCGCGACCGACCCCTTTGGTGGTAAAGAACGGCTCGAACACGCGGTCGCGGAGGTCGGCGGGGATGCCATGACCGGTGTCGGCCACCGCGACCATGACGAAGGCGCCGCACGTAGCTTCGCCGTCACCAGCACCATCCAATTCGCGGTTTGCCGTCTCGAGCGTCAGCGTGCCGCCGCCAGCCATCGCATCGCGCGCATTGACGGCGAGATTGATGATCGCCGACGACAGCTGCGACGGATCGGCCATCGCCGCCCAGGCGTCGTCCGCGAGGCGGGTGACGATTTCGACGTTTCCGCCCAGGATCGGCTTCAACAGCTTCGCCGTCTCGAGCACGAGGCCGTTGACGTCAATCTCGCGCGGCTCCAGCGGCTGGCGACGCGCAAAGGTCAGGAGCTGTGAGGTGATCTCCGCGCCTCGCGCCGCCGCATCGTCGATGAGCTGGGCGATCGCGGCGAGGTCGGGCTTGTCCGCCAGCCCCTCACGGATGATCTCGATGGTGCCGGTGATGACAGTGAGCACGTTGTTGAAGTCATGCGCGACGCCGCCGGTGAGCTGGCCGATCGCATCCATCTTCTGCGACTGGCGAAGCCGCTCCTCGGTCTCGTGCTGCTCGGTCAGATCGGTGGCCGAACCACGATACCCCATGAAGCGTCCGTCGGCGCTGAACACCGGCCGGCCGTTGACGCTGAAATGGCGCGCGCGGCCAGCCGCATCGCGGCCGCGATATTCGAACTTCCGGAACGGCTCGTGGCGATCCAGCGTCGCCAAGTGAGCGCGCCATTTCTGGGGCTCGGCATCGCGGTCGAAGGCGGCGTCTGAACGGCGCCTCCCGATCAGCGCCTTGTGGTCCATGCCGAAAGCATCGGCCCGATCTGAAATGTAGGTGAACACGTGATCCGGGCCGGTCTCCCAGAACCAGTCGGATGCGGTCTCGGCATAATCACGGAAGCGCTGCTCGCTCGCGCGGGCGTTCTCCTCGGCGCGCTGCCGGATCTTCAGGTCGCGCTCGAGATTCCCATTGGCCTCGCGCAGCTCGCCATAGGCATGTTCGAGGTTGGCGCACATGGCGTTGAAAGCAACGACCACCTTGTCCAGCTCGTCGGCCTCGTAAGGCGACCGGCGCTCCAGGCGCAACGGTGGCGGCGGCCGTCCGAGGCTGTATTTGCCGACGTACTCGGCGATGGCGACGAGATGCCGGGTCACCAGCAGATGAAACATGTAGATGATGAACAACGAGACGAGGAACGTCTTTGCCGCCTGGCTGGCCAGAATGACGAGGGCCCTGTTCAGCAATTGCTGATAGACGTCGGTCAGCGTCGCCTCGACCCGCAGCGTGCCGATGGCGCGCGAGGTCCCCTGCACCATGGTGCTCAGCGGAAATTCCCGGGTCATGATCGAACGGGTGTTTCGCTCGCCGACTTCGACACGGATCGGATTGGGCCGATCGACGATCTCGCGGACCTCCGCCGCACGGATGTCAGGCAGCCGCAGAATGCCATCGAGCTGGAGCTTGAGCTGGTTCTGGTCGAGATTCCATAGGCTCTCTCCGAGGCTGCCCGTGGTGCTGCGGCCGATCTCGTCCAGCCGCGTCTCGATCAGTCCGACCTCACGATTGTAATCCAGATAGAGCTGGAGCGCAGTCAGGGTCAGCGTCACGACCGATGAGAACAGCAGCACGGCGGCAAGCAGCCGGGGCCCGACGCCGCTGCGCGACCAGTTGAAGATCCGCGACACGAGCACCGCGAACATCGGAGGCGCGAGCGCGGCGCCGATGCCGGTCAAATCCTGCTTCGCAGCCACCGGCGCAATGGCGCGGCGGCGCTTGGTATCATCGTCACCTGCGTTGCCCATGCACCACGTCCCCGAAAATGGCGGCACCTGCTCAGCCTGCCGACCGCAACCGCGAGCAAAGTGAACGGTTGAGGCCCTGCCTCAGCACGCGGTGCGCGTGGCGATCCTGTCGGCCGATGATCCTATCGGCCCTTGATCCTGTCGGCCCTTGGGCGGCCTGAGTTCGACGGGGTCATATCTTGCGCCCAGCAGCAGGATTCCCGGGCAAAGTACCACCTCGCGTGCTAGAATGACATCGGTGAAAGCCCGGAGCCGCCCGCACAGCGCGAACGTGCTGTCAACGTTGCGGACCGGCGCAGCTGCCATCTCCGGTAGATCGCGCGGCCCCGGAATCCGATGTTAGCAGGGCACGCCCAAAAGGCATGGCCAGGGAGATGCGTCATGAGGCGGATAGTCGTGGTCTGCCTGTTGCTGCTCGCGGCAGGCCCGTCGCAGGCGCAAGAAGTCATCCGGCTCGCACGCATCGCCGATATTCCCGATCAATATGTCGGCGGCGAGATGCTCCGCGCGGTCTATGCCAGGCTGAACATCAAGCTCGAATTCGAGGATGTCCCCGGCAAGCGCGCGCTCGCGCTGTCGAGCACCGGCCAGGTCGACGGCGAGGTCCAGCGGATCGGAACTCTCTCTCGCGACTACCCGACGCTGATCCAGGTGACACCTGCGATCAATTACATCGAGCCCGCTGTCTTCACCACGAAACTGCAGTTCGACGTCGCCGGCTGGAATTCAATCAGGGACTACAGCATCGGCATCGTACGCGGCGTCGGCTCGTCGGAAGCCGGTACGCGCGGCATGACCCGGGTCACGGCGACGACAAGCCTCGACAACATGGTCAAGATGCTCGATGCCGACCGCTTCGACGTGATGGTCACCGACCTCTTCAGCGGGTTGGCCGCGGTGAGGAAGCTCAATCTCCAGGCCATCCATCCGCTCTCACCGCCTCTCGAGCGCATCAGCATCTACCACCATCTGCATGAACGGCATCGCGATCTCGTGCCGAAGGTCGGAAGGATGATCGAGCAGATGGAGGCGACCGGCGAACTCGCCCGGTTGCGTGAAACCCTGATCAAGCAGGTGCTGAGCGGGATGTGACGCGGTCAGTTCGAGCGAGGCCGCCCCCTCACCGCTACCGCGGCGGCTTAGAAGCCGCAAACGCTCATTGCGCGCGGGCGCTTGCCGCGCCGGCTTTCGACGATGCGCTCGCCGCCGCTCTCGGCCGAGCTGCCGTAACAGCGGTGGTGGCCGCTCTGGTCGTGCAGATCCGCAGCGTCCGACTTTCCTGCCCGACGCGCGTCGCAGATGATCTTGCAGATGATCTTGATGGTCGACATGGCCGCCTCCGAAGTGTTCTTAGTGGCCATCAGTCGCGCCGATTTCGAGCGGCGTTCACACCTTTCGGCCGCAATCGGGTTTCGGGAAGGTTTCGTCGCCGCACCCCGCGACGCAATATTTTCCGCAGCCCCCATTGTCGGCTGCGACGGTGGTGATACGTCCTTCGGACGCGCGCAGCGAAAATCAACGAGGTGACGATGCTTTACGCCATCCTGGCCTATCACGTGGAAGACGAGATCTTGTCCTGGACGCCCGAGAAGGACGCCGCGGTCGTGGCCAAAGTCATCGAGGTTCAGGCACCGCTGCGGGCAAGCGGGCATTTTGGCCCGGCCGCCCGCCTGGATGAGACCCGAAAGGCCCGCACCTTGCGTGGCCCCGGCGCGGGCGTCGTGCTGGACGGCCCATTTGCCGAAACCAAGGAGCAGCTTCTGGGCTTCCACCTCGTCGAATACGACACGGACGAGGAGGCGATCGCGGCCGCGCGGACGCTGCGTCAGGTCAATCCGTCAGCGGTCTACGAAATTCGCCCGGTCAAGCTTTACGTGCCGGCCGACGGGTTCGGCACGACGCAAGGCTGAGCCGCGGCCCTACGCGTCCGTCCCGGTCGGCCCGACATAGAAGCGCTGGATCAGCAGGCCGCCGAAGGCGATGAACCACACGAACGGCGCGACCTGCGGCGCGAACGCCGCAACGACCGTGCCCGGAATAAACACCAGCAGCGGAAACAGCGAGGCCATGATCTCGTGGCGCCAGCCGCCCAGGATCCTCCACCACAGCCAGGCATTGAGGCCGGCGATGGTGGTCAGGTGCAGGCCGTAGAGCACGGCGACCGCACTGCTCGTGGGGTAGTTGGTGTAGAGGCCGTTGGTCACCGGCAGCAGCACGATCGACAGCAGGAAAAACAGATTGAGGATCACCGCGCCGCGGCTGCCGACGGGCTGGCGCGCCAGCCGGCGGTGATGGCTGATCCAGAACACGCCGGCGATGATGAAGCTGAGCGCAAGACCCGCGAGCTTGCCGGAATAGACCCGGGCCAGATCGTTCCAGTCGGGCGCGCTTGTGAAGACCGCGGCCCTGGGCAGATCGTAGGCGAGCAGCGTCATGGCAACGCCAAAAATGGTGTTGCTGAGCGATTCCAGCCGTCGCATCTCGAACTGGTCGGATTTGAGCTCGGTCATGCCGGGTGGCGCTTTTCGGAATGGAACCTTGGGCCGTCTTGTCCCTAGGTCTTAACATCGGTCCCGTCCAGACGCATTGCGATTCGCAGCGGGATCGCCGAGTCTGGCTGTTTCACCGGGGCGATTCGTGGCGACATATCTGGACACGCTCAATGCGGAGCAGCGCCGCGCCGTGGAGCATGGTGTGGCCGATGGT
This sequence comes from Bradyrhizobium sp. WSM1253, assembly GCF_000244935.1. Taxonomy (NCBI): domain Bacteria; kingdom Pseudomonadati; phylum Pseudomonadota; class Alphaproteobacteria; order Hyphomicrobiales; family Nitrobacteraceae; genus Bradyrhizobium; species Bradyrhizobium sp. WSM1253. The sequence goes on along the minus strand of NZ_JH600073.1, from coordinate 7,720,114 downwards.
GCGACCGTGGGCGCGCCCCTGCTCGTCATCGCCGGTGCAGGCTCCGGCAAAACCAACACGCTGGCCCATCGCGTCGCGCACCTGACCGTCGCGGGCAGCGATCCGCGCCGCATCCTCCTGATGACGTTCTCGCGGCGCGCCGCGGCCGAGATGGCCGGCCGGGTCGAGCGCATCGCCCGGAAAGTGCTCGGCGAGAACAATGCCGCGATCATGCGCGACGCGCTCAGCTGGGCCGGCACGTTCCACGGCATCGGTGCACGGTTGCTGCGCGAATATGCCGAGCGGATCGGCGTCGATCCTGCCTTCACCATCCACGACCGCGAGGATTCCGCCGACCTGATGAATCTGGTCCGGCACGAGCGCGGATTGTCGAAGACGGAGAGCCGCTTTCCCGCCAAAGGCACCTGCCTGTCGATCTACTCGCGCTGCGTCAATGCCGAGATGGAGATCGAGAAGGTGTTGGGGGCGCACTATCCCTGGTGCGCAGGCTGGGCGGCCGAGCTGAAGGGCCTGTTCGCGGCCTATGTCGAGGCCAAGCAGGCCCAGCACGTGCTCGATTACGACGACCTCCTGCTCTACTGGTCGCAGATGATGAGCGATGCGACGATCGCGGAAGAAATCGGCGGCCGCTTCGATCACGTCTTGGTCGACGAATATCAGGACACCAACCGCCTGCAATCCTCGATCCTGCTGGCGCTGAAGCCGGACGGGCGCGGCCTCACCGTCGTCGGCGACGACGCGCAGTCGATCTATTCGTTCCGCGCCGCCACTGTCCGCAACATCCTGGATTTTCCGCAGAGCTTCTCGCCGCGCGCCGAGATGATCACGCTCGACCGCAATTACCGCTCGACGCAACCCGTGCTGGCAGCGGCCAACGGCGTCATTGGCCTGGCGCGCGAGCGCTTTACAAAGAACCTCTGGACCGACCGCGCCGGCACGCAAAAACCACAGCTCGTCACCGTGCACGACGAGGCCGACCAGGCCCGCTACATCGTCGAGCAAGTGCTGGCCACTCGCGAGCAAGGCGCGCTGTTGAAGCACCAGGCGGTGCTGTTCCGAACGTCCTCGCATTCGGGCCCGCTGGAGATCGAGCTCACCCGCCGCAACATTCCCTTCGTCAAGTTCGGAGGGCTCAAGTTTCTCGATGCCGCGCATGTCAAGGACGTGCTGGCACTGCTGCGCTTCGCTGAGAATCCGCGCGACCGCGTCGCCGGCTTTCGCATCCTGCATCTGTTGCCGGGCATCGGACCTGCGACGGCGCAGCGTGTGCTCGACCAGATGGCGGAGAGCTCCGATCCGCTCGCCGCGCTCGGCCAGCTCCCGGTGCCGCCGCGCACCGGCGCGGACTGGACCGGCTTCGTCCGCACCATCGAAAATTTGCGCTATTCGGAATGGCCGGCTGACCTCGAACGCGTGCGGCTCTGGTACGAACCGCATCTCGATCGCCTGCACGAGGATTCCGAGACGCGCCGCGCCGATCTGATGCAGCTCGAGCAGATCGCGAGCGGCTATGCCTCGCGCGAGAAATTCCTGACGGAGCTCACGCTCGATCCACCGGATGCGACCAGCGACAAATCCGGGCCACCCTTGCGCGACGAGGATTATCTGATCCTCTCCACCATCCACTCCGCCAAGGGCCAGGAGTGGAAATCGGTGTTCGTGCTCAACGTCGTCGACGGCTGCATGCCGTCGGATCTCGGCGCCGGCACCAGCGCCGAGCTCGAGGAGGAACGCCGCCTGCTCTATGTCGCGATGACGCGTGCCAAGGACGATCTGCACCTTGTGGTGCCGCAGCGCTTCTTCACCCACGGCCAGGCCGCCAAGGGCGACCGCCATGTCTACGCCTCGCGCACCCGCTTCATCCCGGAGCAGCTGGTCTATCTGTTCGAGCGCACTGCCTGGCCGAAGGCCGGGGCAAGCGCAGCGCGCACCGCCGCGCAAGGCCCGAAGGTCGACATCGGCGCTCGAATGCGCGGAATGTGGCGGTAACGCCGGCTACGCGCCCAGCCGGTCGAACTGGACCTTGCCTGCCTTCATCACCATCGGGATGTGCTCGCCCTGGCCGAGCAGGCAGGCAACATCGCGCAGCGGATTGCCGTCGACCACCAGCAGGTCCGCAATGGCTTCGGGCATGATGCGCCCGAGCTTGCCTTCCATGCCGAGCACCTCGGCGCCGACCAATGTCGCGCTGGCGATGACGGCGCGCGGACCGAGAATCTCGGCGCGGATGCGGAATTCGTCGCTCTGCAGACGCTGCGACGGTCCGAGCAGGTCGCTGCCGAACCCCATCTTCACGCCGGCATCGCGATAGATCGTGAGCGAACGCAGGCCGGCGTCGCGGACATCGGCGATCTTGGCCACGCTTTCGGGCGGCAGGCCGTATTGGGCGCCCTCGTTGGCCAGCGCCTCGTAGGTGACGAGCGTCGGCACCACATAGGCGCCCTTCTCGGCCATCAGTTGCGCGGTCGGAGCATCGACCAGATTGCCGTGCTCGATGGTGCGCACGCCGCAGCGAATGGCGCGTTCGATCGCAGCAGCGGTGTAGGCGTGGGCGAGCACATAGGTCTGACGCCCGCGCGCCTCCTCGACGATGGCGCGGATCTCGTCCTCGGAGTAGCCGAAGGCGCCGACCGGGTCGGTCGGTGAGGCGACGCCGCCCGAGGCCATGATCTTGATCTGGTCGGCGCCCATCTGGAGCTCCTCGCGCGCCGCCCTGCGCACGCCATCGACACCATCGGCAACGCGCGCCAGTGCGCCGACACGCACGCAGCACGGGCACGGTGCGTCGCTGGCGAGGTAGTCCGAGCGGGCCCGCATGTCGCCGTGGCCGCCGGTCTGGCTGAGCGCACGTCCCGAGACGAACAGCCGCGGACCGTCGGTGAGACCGGTCTCGATCGCCTGCTTCAGCGCATGGCCGGCACCGCCGGCATCGCGCACGGTGGTGAAGCCCCGCCGCAGCATGCCGCGCAGCAGCAGTGTCGAACGCAGCGTCACCAGCACGTTCGGCATGTGCACCTGCTGCGCCAGATTGAGCTCGACGGCGATCGCATGCACATGCAGGTCGATCAGGCCGGGCATTAGCGTCTTGCCCTTCAGATCGACGGTGCGGTCGGCTTCCACCTGGAGCGGCCGATCGGAGACCTCCTTGATCAGACTGTCCTCGACCAGCACATGATGATCCTCCAGGAGGTCCGGCTGAAGCGGATCGAGCAGAGCGGCGTTCTTGAAGAGCACACGGGACATGACGACTTCCTGTCTTATCAGGACTGGATGAGCAGCGCGGGCAGAGCGAGCTGGGCGAATGGAAGACACGCAGAGACATCGTCCTCGCCGTACCAGGCTGCCTCATGGAGCAGATTGAGCGAGCCGAGCGTGCGCCCGCGCCAGCGCACGGGCATGTTGAGCACGCTCGCGCAGCCGAGCGAAGCAATCAGCTCGTGATCGGAAAACACCTCGCGCAGATCGTCGCCGGTGCGGCCAATATAGGCCTCGCCGCGGTCGAGCACGGCCTCGGTCCACGGCCCCGCCGCCAGGCGTTTACGTCCGCCCGCGGGGTAAGGTCCGGGAAGATTGGAATACACCCGCGCTGCTTCGTTTGTGTCGTCGTCGTAGGTCAGGATCGTGAACAGCTTGTGGCCGATCGCCGATTTCAAGGCGTCGTCCAGCGCCGAGTACAGGGCATCCGGCTGATCCGCCCTGCCCTGCGCGGCCGCCACGGCGCAGAGCAGCGGATCGGACCGGCGTTTTGTTTCCCTCATGCGACTTCACCCGCCGCAATCTCTTCCAGCGAACGGCCGCGCGTCGGCACCCCCATCAGCACCACGGTGAGCGCGCCTAACAGCAGCACGCTTGTGGTGAGGCCGAAGACGCCGGCGAAGCCGAAATTGGGATAGAGATAGCCGACCAGGATCGGCGAGACGATCGCACCGATGCGGCCGATCGCGGAAGCGAGCCCGGCGCCGGTGGTTCTGACCGCCGTCGGAAATACCTCGGCGGTATAGGCATAGACGCCCGCATAGGTGCCGTTCATGAAGAAGGACAGTAGAATTCCCGCCACCATGATGTGCTGGTCGCTCTGCGCGAAGGCGAGGCCGAGCGCGCTTGCGCCGCCAAGCACCATGTAGGAGGCGATGGTCGCCTGCCGGCCGATGCGCTCGTTGAAATACGCGGCACTGAAATAGCCGGGAATCTGCGCGCAATAGATCGCGATCGAATAGGCGAAGCTCTTGGTGATGCTCATGCCGTTCTGGACCAGAAGGCCGGGGATCCAGACGAAGAAGGAATAGTAGCTGAACGTGATCGCAAGCCACATGATCCAGGTCATGATGGTGATGCGCGCCTGGCGGCCGGCGAGGAGCGCGGCGAAATTGGCAAGCAGCGTCCCACCAGTCACGGCAGGCGCCGCGGCTTCGACGACCGGTTGCGGCAGGACATGGCCTTGGCTCGCAAAGCCGGCCTCAATCCTGTCGAGCACGGCTGCGGCTTCCTTCTCACGGCCCCGGCTTTCCAGCCAGCGCGGCGATTCCGGCAGCGCCCTGCGCCACCACAGCAGCATGACGACCGGCACCGCGGTGATCACCAGAACGATGCGCCATCCGTTCTCATAGGCGGGCACGATGAAATAGCCGAGGAAGGCGGCCGCGACGAAACCGAAGGAGAAGAATCCGGCCAGCGCGCCCGTGAAACTGCCGCGGTAGCGGCGCGCCACGAACTCTGCGAGATAAGGTGCGATGATCGCGCTCTCCGCGCCGGTGCCCATGCCCGCGACGACCCGGGCGGCGAAGAAGGACGACCAGTCGTTCACCGCCGCGCTGACGATGGATGCGACGCAATAGAGCGCCAGCGCCGACATCATCACAGCACGACGGCCGATCAGGTCACCCAGCGTGCCCGCCAGCAGCGCGCCGAACAGGAAGCCGATATAGGTGCTGCTGCCGAGCACGCCGATCTGCACGCTCGACAGATTCCAGGTCGTGCGCAACACCGGCAGGATGAACGCCAGCACCGCTGCATCCATCGCGTCGAACGCGTAGCCGAGCCCGCCCATCAGCAGCAGATGTGTGTGGAAGCGCGCGAATGGAAGGCGCTCGATGCGCGCCGAAATCATCGACATGAAAGTCCCCTCTGTCTGGCGGCCCGGCACTCCGCTCATCCCTGGGGAACCATAGACAAGGAGATATTATCGTCATAATTTATAATCATGATCTAGTACATCACTGTGGTGAATGTTCTGTCGTTCCGAACGCTCGACCTCAACCTGCTGAAAGTCTTCGAGGCCCTGATGACCGAGGGCAGCGTCACGCGCGCCGCCAACGCGCTTCTGATGACGCAGCCGGCGGTCAGCAACGCGCTCGCACGCCTGCGGGACGCGCTCGGCGATCCCCTGTTCGTCAGGTCCGGCACCGGCATCCGTCCGACCCAGCGCGCCGTGGTGCTGTGGGAGCCGATCGGCGAAGCGCTCGAAACCGTCCGCGGCGCGCTCGACGAGCAGGTGTTCGACCCGCACCGTGCGCAGACAGAGTTCAGCCTGTCGATGTCGGATTACGTCGCCTCGCTGGTGATGCCGAACCTGCTGAACCATTTCGGCAAGGTCGCGCCCAAGGCGCGAATCCACACCGTTCCCAACACCGTCGTGGAGATCGCCGACCAGCTCGAAGACAATCGCGTTGATTGCGTGCTCAGCGTCTATGTCAACGAGGCGCAGCAGCCGGCCGCCATCCGCTCGCGCTCGCTGTGGACCGTCGACTACGCCTGTTTCATGCGGCGCGGCCATCCGCTCGCGGCGATGAAGCGGCTGAGCACGCGCAGCTTCCTCAACGCGGGGCATGTCGATGTGAGCCTCGCCGGCAAGACCTTGCCGTCCTACGACCTCTTCCTCGCCTCGCGCGGGCTATCGCGCAACCTGGTCGCGACCGTCAATCACTACAGCGCCGCCTACGAGGTGGTGCGCCAGTCCGACCTGATTGCGGTGCTGCCGAGCGATTTGCGCTCGCAATCCCGGCACGCGCCGTTCCTGCACGCCATGCCGCTTCCGCTCAAGGCGCCGCCGCGCATCGTCAGCCTGTTCTGGCACCAGCGCAACGACACCGTGCCGGCGCAGCGCTGGCTGCGCGAGACCCTGGTCGAGATGTTCGCCAGGTCCGACTGAAGCCGCGGCCCCCCCCCCGACACCAAGAAGAAAGGGAAACAATGGGTTTCTCGAAGCAGCATTGCGCATCAGACCCGGCTGCTTAGCTCCAACCAAACCAATCCCCTCCCCCAGTGACAGGCGCGCAAGCCGCGCCCGCAGAGACCTCATCAATGACCGCACCGCTTGAATTCGGACTGGACACCTTTGGCGACGTCACCACAGATACCTCCGGCGCGATGCTTCCGCACGCGCAGGTGATCCGCAACGTCGTCGACGAAGCGGTGCTGGCCGACGAGCTCGGCCTCGACTTCATCGGCCTCGGCGAACATCACCGCGCCGACTTCGCGATCTCCTCCCCTGAGACCGTGCTGGCCGCCATCGCGTCGCGGACCAGGCGCATCCATCTCGGTTCGGCCGTGACGGTGCTGAGCTCGGATGATCCGATCCGCGTCTTCCAGCGCTTTGCCACGCTGGACGCGCTCTCGAACGGGCGCGCCGAGGTGATCCTCGGCCGCGGCTCATTCACCGAATCCTTTCCGCTGTTCGGTTTCGACCTGCGGGCTTACGAAGCGCTGTTCGAAGAGAAGCTCGATCTGTTCGCAGCGCTGCTGTCGCAGAAGCCGGTGACCTGGGAAGGCAAGCTGCGTCCGCCGCTCAAGGGACAGCTGGTCTATCCCCCGGTCGCGAACGGCACGCTCAGGACCTGGATCGGCGTCGGCGGCAGTCCGCAATCGGTGGTGCGCGCCGCGCATTACGACCTGCCCTTGATGCTCGCGATCATCGGCGGCGATCCCGCGCGCTTCGCGCCCTTCGTCGATCTCTTTCACCGCGCGTTCAGGGAGTTCGGCCGCCCGGCCCAGCCGATCGGCGTGCATTCGCCCGGCTATGTCGCCGAGACCGACGAACAGGCGCGCGAGGAGCTGTGGCCCGACTACAAGGCGATGCGCGACCGCATCGGCAAGGAACGCGGCTGGCCACCGATGGGCCGCGACGAGTTCGTCAATGAGGCCGAGCACGGTTCGCTCTATGTCGGCTCGCCGGAGACGGTCGCGCGCAAGATCGCCAAGACCGCCAAGGCACTCGGCATTTCGCGGTTTCAGCTGAAGTATTCAGCGGGCCCGCTGCCGCATGGGAAGCTGATGAAGAGCATTGAGCTCTACGGCCGGAAGGTGGTGCCGATGGTGCGCGAGATGATGGGGTAAGGCGATCGGATCCGCTCAGTCCGTCTTCGCCCTACGGGCTTCGCCGGACACCACGCTCCGTCCTTCGCGCATCACGTTGGCTGCGCCACGCGAAGCCCGAAGGGCGAAGCGTGGTGGGGGAGGCAGGACTCGAACCTGCGAAGCCATAAGGCGGCTGATTTACAGTCAACGAGGGTTTGAAAGATCAGCTACCTTTGGAAGGATTAGTGGGAAGCTAAGGCGTCAGGAATGCATTCGCGATCCCAGCGGGTTAACCCTGAATCGCGCAGTTGTTGAAGCCAGGAGCGGGTCCGTTGACTCCTTGCCCCGATCGGGCATTTTGCCCCCTGTCTGCCCCCGGTTTTCGGGCGGGGGCAAGGGGGGGGGTCGGGTGGCGGAATACATCACGCAGAAGACGATCGAACAGGCGCTCAAGGACCGGCGCAAGCGGTCCTACGACGTCTCGGATGGCCGCGTAGCCGGCCTGGAGCTGCGCGTGCGGCCCTTAGGGGTCAACTGGTCGATGCGGACGATGCTGCACGGCAAGCGCACACGGTTCGACCTCGGGCCCGCCGTCGCCGGCCAGGACGACGTAGGCGGCCTCTCCCTCGACACCGCCCGCGCCCGCGCCGGCCAGGTCCGGCAGATGGCGCGCAACAACATCAACCCGGAGCACTACCTCGCGGCGCTCGCGACCGGCGTGTCGATCGAGACGCATCTCAAGATCGCAGCCGAGAGGGCCGAGGCGGCCAAGCCGGAGCCGCCGAAGCCGCCGTCGTGGACCTGGGAGGTCGCGAAGACGAACTTCCTGGCGGAGGTGCTGCGGACGCGCCGCGAAGACACGCACCGGGACTACCGTGGGAAATTGCAGCCGACCGAGCTGGACCGCTTCAGCGGGCGCCTGGTCAGCGAGATCACGCGCAACGAGATGGCCAAGGCGATCTCCGCCGTCCATGCGCGCGGCGCCGAGACGATGGCCAAGGGCATGGTCCGCGTCGTCAAGCGCATGTGGAATTGGCTTTCGGAGCCCGTGCGGCAGGACGACACCTCGGTCCCCGACGGCGTCATGGTGAGGCTCTCCGCCCAGGACGCCACCCGGGTCGAGGTCGGCGAGCCGAAGCGGGCCAGGCCGGAGGCCAAGCCCCCCGAGCAGAAAGCGAAGAACACCGCCCCGCCGCCCCCGGTCGAGATCGGCCGCGCGCTCGCCATCGCCCGCTGCGGCTGCCTGCCGGAGCGCATCGGACTGGGGCTGGAGCTGCTGATCGGAACCGCGCAGCGCCGGCGCACGGTGACAGGCGCGAGCGCCGACGACTTGGAAGCTGTCGGCGACGAGGCGATGTGGCTTGTGCCGCCATACTTCAGAAAATCCGGGACCAAAAGAGGAAGCCGCGCGCACCTGGTGCCCTGCATAGGATTCACCGCGACGGCCGTCGCTCGGCTCGAACAGCTTGCGAAAGCCGACGACACGAACTGGCTGTTCCCCGCGGGCAAGACGAACCGCTCCGATCGGCCGCATGCCGAGGCCGGTCTGTTCAACGACTACCTCGACGCGATGCCCGGCGTTAATTGGTCGCCGCACGGCGTGCGATATGCGTTTGCTACGTTCGGCGAAGCAAAGCTTGGTTTCGCGGCCGGTGAAGCCGGCATCATCCTGGATCACCTTGAGGGCACCGAGCCCGACAACGTCACCAGTCAATTCTACAGCAGCGACCCGCAGATCGCCCGCAAGCGCGAGATGATGAATTTGTGGATCAAGTGGTGCGAGGAGCGGACCGCCGAAGCCATCAAGGAGGACCGCACCCTCCTCGACCGCGATCTGATGGCCGCCGAGATCAGGCGCCGCCGCTACGCCACCAAAGAAAAAGCCCCGGAGTGATCCGGGGCTTCGGCGTCCCTGCCGTGTGGCTCACATGCTCGGAGCGGAATCCTTGGCCTTGCGCAATCGATCGACCATCTTCTCGAGCCGGGCGTGAAATTCCTCCGCCGTGAGTACGGTCAGGCGCCCGCGAGCGTCCACGCCGAACGACATCCACTCGGTCTCGGGATCGTCGGCTGAGCGCACGCTCACGAACAGCGATCGTCCGCCTTCGCTCTGATCGATCTTGTAGACGACCTCGCCCAGCTCGCTGTCACGCCCGAAACCGGCGTCGTCGATGGCCCCGATCGCGTCGGTGAGCAGCATCTTCTCAGTCATGGTCCCTACTCCTTCAGTTCGGCGACCATCGCGGACGCCATTGCTTCGATCTTTCCGGCCGCCTTCGTCATGCGGCCAGCTTCCGTGCGCAGTGCGTCGGCGACGCGGCTGTAGACATCGTCGGTGACATCGCGGTCGCCGGCGACGATGAACGCCATCAACTGCTTCGAGACCCCCGCCGCAGCCGCCATCTTCGTCAGGCCGCGCGGGCCGAACGCCAGCTCGGACGCTGCCTTGATGCGGTCCGCCCTCGTCTGCTTCACCACTTCTTCCTGCCCTCCTTGTGTTCGCGGTCGTAGTGCCGCAGCGCGGCGTAGTCGGCGACGAGGTTCGAGAACTCGAACGCCATGACCGAAACCGAGATCAAGGCGAGCAATCCCGCCAGCATTCCCAGGCAAATCTGAATCGCGTCCATGACCGTTCTCCTCTACGGCCCCGAGCCCGGTGGGCCGTCGCCGGCCGCCGGGCGTGAGGTCGATGCTGGTTGCCTACTCGGACGCAGGAACGAAGTCCGCCCGGCAGCGCGCGAACACCTTCTGGAGCCACTTGAAGTCGTCGAACTCGCGGTTGAATTCGGCGACCGCCACCGCCCTGATGCGATCGCGAATTCCGGCACTCAGCTCTGCGTCCAGGATCTTGGCGACTGGTTCGGTCGCAACGCCGAAAACCGTGTCCACGACGGCCTCCATGCTTTCATGGGAGATATCGTCGCCGCGCTTGCGATGGTTCATGTCTGCTCTCCTGCTCGGCGCCGCGACGGCGGCGCTCCTGACGCCCCGAGCCCGGTAGCCTTTCGGCGCCGGGCGTGAGGTCGATGTGGATGGCTGTCAGACGGCCTTGGGCCACGTCTCGACCACGTCGCCCTTGATCGTCACAGACCCGGTCACCTGCCCGTCGTCGAGGGCGTCGTACATGTCGCCGACCGTGATCCCGAGGCGTTCGCAGACGACGTTCAGGTCGGCCGGGGTGCCGTCGACGAGGACCTCGCCGGTTTCGACGTTCGTCAGATTGTAGTGAACCCGAGAAGCCATACTGTTTCCTCCTCTCGCGCCACGCCGGCGGCGCTTCTACGGCCGCGAGCCCGGTGGGCCGCTAGGCCGCCGGGCGCGAGGTCGATGTGAGTAGCGTTATGCGCGGCGTTCGTATCGGCTCGCCGTGCGCGCGTCCTCGCGCAGGTGCAGTTCAGCCAGCTTTGCGACCGCTTCGTCGCTCAGCAGCGACAGACCGCCATGCTCCTCGAACAGTTCGATCAAGAGGCGCTCCCCATTATCTGTGCTGTAGTTAGCCCCGGGGCAGCCATAGAGGTTCTCGATGTTGTTGATGGACTGGTCGCGATCGGCCATGGGTCTGATCTCCTCTCGACGTCGCGACATCGCTCCGTCTCATGTAGTCATTCTGCCTACAGATTGGAGAAAGGCGCAAGCGGCATTTGATTCACGTCAGCGTGAATCACGCGCGCGAAGAAAAGTTAGCTTCCCTTAGATGGTTAATTTGCCTGCTATACCCTGCAAAATCCGATCGAACGACGGGATTGCAGGATATGCCCTGCAATCAGCGCTTCGATTTTTTTGCGGGCTTACGCTCGGTGGGCGCGAACGTGCCGACCTCGAGCCAATCGCGGCGGCCCTCGACCTCGAGATCGCAGCGGAGCATCCGCAAGCGTCCGATGAGATCGTGCCGGCTGGCGGCGGAGCCGTTGAAGCGCAACATGTGCCGTCCGCCGATGTCGGAAAATTGCTTCACGTGCCCGACCTGCACGAGCACCGTCTTCTCTGCGTGCGCTCCCATCGCTAGGCCGGCCTCGAACAGAACGTTTGGTCTCGCCTGCCCCTGCAGCTTGCCCTCGGTGTTGCGTTCGTGCCGGTCGACGAAGACGTCGCGCAGCTGCACCATGTCGTCCGGAGAGAACATCACCAAGACCGCTTGCGCCTGATCCATGACGCGCTCGATCAGATCGCCGACGAACGGATTGGCGCCACGGCGGGCGCGCCGCACGGCCTCCTCCCACTCAATCGGCTCCAGGCCGGCGGCGCGGAGGAAGCCGAACATGGAGTCGCGCAGCGCCTGGTCGCGGCCGTGCACCACGAAGATCGTCTTGCCCCGGGTGGGCCGCTGCTTGGACTTCTTCGCCGGCGCCGCCGCACGTCGTGCCGGCTCGGCCGGTCGCGGCTCTTCCGGATCCCGGCGCCGGTGGCCGCCGCCGAGCCAGCCGCTCACCGCCGCGCGCTCGTCGGCCGTCGACAGCCGGGTCACGTTGATGTCCTTGTTGCGCATCGCCAGCAGCAGGGCGGCCAGGTGCCGCTCCAGACCGGTCTCGTTCACGACGCCCTGGACATGCCGGTAGACGGCCTTAGGCGTGATTCCTAGCCTGGTGGCGAGGCGCTCGATCAGCTGCGGGTTGATGCGTGCCACGCTATTTGTTCTTCTTGCGGTGGCGGGCGACGTTGACGTAGTTCGGGCCGACGTCGAGCAGGCCGGAGATCTCGCGCGCGGAGAACCCGCAGGCCACGAGCTTCAGCGCCGCCGTATCCGTGTCCAGCTCCTTGGTCGCGATCAGCGCCAGCAGCCCCGCGATCTTGTCGAGCGCCGGCGACGACTTGTCTTCCGCGCCCTCAGCGGCTGGCGCGCGCTTTCTTGCTGCCTTTTTTGCCATTCTTCGCCTTCTTGTCGCGGTTGAACTTCAGGACGCGGACGGAGCCCGGGGTGGATCCGGCTGCCTTCGATGCGTCTTCGTGCGAGAGACCGAGCGCTTCCAGGAAGTCCACTCTGGGCAGCGTCTCCTTGAAGCGGTCGGGGTCGTGCTTGATGGCGTCGGCCATGCACAGATACGCCAGGCTCTTCCCGATCACGGGGAGCCAGCTCGCGAAATCCGGATCATCGGCGGCCATGCGGTACCTTGGGTTGCGAATCAGCTACCCGGCAGGATGACGATCGCGGTTCCGCCCGGCAAGGATTCGGCCCAAGGATTTCCCCCAGTTATCAGTCGAAAACGACTCGGATTCAGTGGGTTAGAGTCCTATATCGGGACTCCGATGGTGAAGCGTAGGCGTTCCCCGACAGTCCCGGTATTGCGTAAAGTCGAGGGCGCCGCGCCGTCGGCCATGCCTGGATTCATCCCGCCCCAGCTCGCCACGTTGAAGCCGAAGCCGCCCACGGGCGCCGCCTGGCTCCACGAGATCAAGTTAGACGGCTACCGCGCCCAGGCCCACGTTTCCGCCGACGGCACCCGCATCTTCACGCGGTCCGGCCTGGACTGGACGAAGCGCTTCCCGACCGTCGCCGCCGAGCTGGCCGGCGCCGGCATCGACCAGGCCGTGATCGACGGCGAGATCGTGGTCGTGGTCGGCGAAAGGACCGATTTCGGCGCGCTGCAGGCCGACCTGGCCGCCGGCCGGCACGACCGCATGGTCTACTACGCGTTCGACCTGCTGCACCTCGACGGCCACGACCTGCGCGGCGTCGCGCTGCGGGAGCGCAAGCGGCTGCTGCGGGAGCTGATCGAGCGGCCCGGTCTCGGGCCGCCGATCCTGTTCAGCGATCACATGGACGACGGCGCCGCGATGTTCGAAGGGGCCGCGAAGCTGAACTGGGAAGGCATCGTGTCGAAGCGGGCGGATGCGCCGTACCGCAGCGGCGACCGCAGCGACAGCTGGCAGAAGATCAAGACGTCGAAGAAGGAAGCCTTCCCGATCGTCGGCTACGTGCCGGCCATGGGCGGCATCGCGGCCCTGCACGTCGCCCGCCGCGAGGGCAAGAAGCTGACCTACGTCGGCAAGGTCGGCACCGGATTTTCGATGAAGGTATCGGCCGACCTGCGCCGGCGCCTGGACGCGCTGCCGCCGCCGAAGGCGAAGCTGTTCGCCAAGAGGCACATCCGCGCCGTCGAGCCGACGCTCGTCGCCCACGTCGAGTATCGCGACATCACCGCCGACGGGTACCTGCGGCACCCGAGCTTCAAGGGGCTGGCGGAGGACTAGCCGATGCCTGGGGAGCTCGCGATGGCGATGGCCGCGGCGATAGCCCCCATGCCAATCAGGCCGAAGAGCGGTATCAAAAAGTCCATGCAGCTTGCAACGAACGCACGGGCCGCGCGCTGGTCGAGCGCGTTGCCGAATCCTTTGATCGCGGCGACGCGAGAGATCAGCGTTTTGCCTTCGGGGCCGTCCACAGCCACGCGTCCGGATACATCAGGAGCCAGGCCGCGAATTCCGGGTGGAGCGCGCCGCACTTTGCCGTGCCGGTCTGCGACCCATCGAAGGCCGTCACCAGCACTTGGTCCTCCAGGCGCGAGCGATCCTTCGTGCTCGCCGTGCTCCTGCCCGCCGATGCCCGCGGCGTGCCCCAAAACGAGGCCTTTACCGCTCCAACGGTGTTCGTCCCATGCCCGTTCAGGCGCACGCTTTTGCTGTTGTTGTTCGGACCGCCTCTGCTCGTCGTCGGCGTCGGCCACAAAGTAATATCGCGGCCGTCCGTGCTCCGCGCCCGCGCAACTGGCTTCGAGAGGGATTGCCCCCACGGCGTATTCCACGGCTTCCAGGTCACTTCGCACAAGTCGGAGCCACGCAGGATAGTCCGTAGACTGCTCTCCAAAGAGGACTGCAGGGCGGCACTCCTCGACGAGCGGGGCGAACTTAGGCCACAGATGTCGCGGATCTTCAAAGCCGAGACGCTTTCCGGCACGGGAGAATCCTTGACAGGGTACGGACGCGGTCCAAACAGGTCGATCGTCGCGCCATCCGACGCTCCGCAGCGCGAGCGGCCAGCCCCCGATGCCGGCGAAGAAATGCGCTGATACGTATCCTTTGAGATCGTCCGGACGGACTTCCTGGACGTCTCGCCGGTCGACGTCGCCGGCAGGCAGAGCTCCAGCTGCGATAAGCCGCTCGAGCCAGCCCGCTGCGTCTTCGTCGTGCTCATTGTAGTAGACCCCGCTCACGCAACTCTCCCCGTGGAGACGGCTAGGTATGTGCCGGCGCGCCGGCGTCCACCGGTTCTCCACGTTTTGCACAGGCCCCATGATGGTTAACGTCATCGAGCCGCGCGAACGCCTTATGCGCCGCCGTTCTGATGCCGGCCTCGGCGAGCGCCAGATCCGCGACGCCCCACACAAGCCCGCGAATGACGACGTAGCGCAGGCCATGGTCGTCGACTGCCCACACAGGATTTCCCTCGATCTCGGCGACGCGCTCGACGTACGGCCAGTCGGACTCATCGACGTCGACATGCGAAAAATCGGCGTCGTATCGCATGTTGGCGATAGCCTCGCACAGGCCAACGTCCGACAGCATCTCCCTCGTCGCCGTCGGCGTGACGCGTGGATCGAACATCTGGAGCTGCATCACTGCACCCGCCTCCAGCGGCCCTTCTCGTCCCTCTTCACCGGCCGCCTTTCCTTGTGCTTCGCGAGCATGCGCATCGTCGAGGCATCGATGGTCAGGGCCGGCTCGCGCAGCAGGACGGCGAGCGCGGCGGTCAGGTGGCGCTGCAGCTCGATAGCCGGCATCAGGGTAACCCCGTGCTTTTTGGCGGCCGCAAGCGCGTCTTCGCTACTTGCTTGCAGCTGCAGCCTCAGCGAAGAGATTTCAGAGTCGCTGTAGCACTCGCCCACCTGCTCGTCGTCCGAGCGCCCGGGTAGCCTGCTTTCGGTGCGTCCGTCCTCATGGACAATCAGACCGGTGCCTTCGACGGGCGACCACCGTGTAGCCAGCGCCTCCTCGATCGACTTAGGAATCTCGAGTGCGGGAAGCCGACACCACTCTGCGATCCGCTCATCGTACTCTCGCTCGAACGCCTGCCAGTCCCTCCGCTTCCGCCGCCAGTCGACGACCAGCGCGACGCCGAGCATGAGCAGCGCCGCCGAGAGCAGTAGCCCGATGGCGGACTGGGCCTCGACCTTCGTGAGCAGATGCCGGACCGGGTAGACGCGCGCCGGCACGAACGCGGCGACGGCGAGGGAGAGGAGCGCGCAGACCAGCATGGCCAGGCGCTCGGGGACGGTGTGGGTGGGGGTCATCTAGTTCTCCTCTTCAGGGCACGGCGCCTTCGGCTCTGCCTTGGCGTACCAGCGCCCGTGCTCGTCGACGCCATGCTCGGTGATCAGCATCGGGTCGCGCCGTCCAATCACCAGGGCGGCGAGCTCGTTCGTCGCCATTTTCACGGAAACGTCGTCACCGGGCCGGAAGCTTTGTGCGATCTTCTTTCCGCCGAAGTCGAAGGTGGTGGTCATCAGCACGTCTTTCGGATCGCACGATCCGAGGCTGACCAGTTCCTCCGAGTCAGCCGGCTGGAAAAACAGCTCGCAGTTCCGAAGCTTGAACTCGCTCATTACTGCCTCTTCCTGATCTCGCGCTTGCCGAGGGCGACCAGTCCGATACCGGCGACGACGCTGATGCAGAGAAGCGGCAGCGGGCCGTAAGCTTCGTGGATAGCCTGCGCCGCCATACCCACGACCCCAACGACGCCGACCGCAATCAGAATGAGGCCGCCCAAGAGCAACGACATGATCCCGGTCGCGTCGTCGTAGCTATTCTTTGCCTGATCGCTCACTGCACCCTCCCCTTGTCCTCGAACCACATCGCCTTTGCGACCTCGAGATCGACGGGGTTCACGACGATCTGCACGTCGTCGTCGCCCTCGCCGGGCTCGTAGATAAGCGCCGAGATGCGGCAGATGAATCCTTCCCGTCCTGGGCGATCATGACCCGGCCCGCCGGGATGTCGGGGTTCGTTAGCAGCTTCACAGGCCTGCCCTCCTCTTTGCGTCGGCGATGATCCACCGGCGCACGTGCGGCATCGTGTCGGGATGCGCGCGCAGTTCGTGGCCGACGACGACGGCGCGCGAGACGATCGCGAGCGCCTGGACCGTCGGCGCCAGGGCGATGACGGTCTGGTCCTTGCTGATCACGACGCGGCCGCGATCCAGGCTGGGGTCTAGGAGGAACCTCACGACACACCCTCCCAGTCGTCCCCGAGAATGTAGGGGCCCTCGCTGATGAGCCTGAACTTGGCGTCCTCATCCATCAGGCGAACGGCCGCTGCGTGGTCATGGGCGCCGAGGAGGCAAAGCCGGTCTGCCAGTTCGTCGCGAGACAGCACCGGCGGTGCAGCGCAGAGGCCTCCGAGTTGCTCCAGCTTTTCCATGCCTTCGATGCGGCCGGGACCAAGGCTGCCCGTGAGCTGCGCGGTCAGGAAGAACTTCTGATCGGTCATCACTTCGAATCCTTCTTGTCCGCCGGCGGGCCGAACGCCTTCTCGTAGTCGCGCCATGCGGCGGCCTGCTCCGCCGGCGTCATCTCCGACCACCGCACGATGACGTCGCGCGCGCCGTTCTCGTCGATGCGCGTGACCCCGTAGAGCGGATCGTGCGGGCTGCCGGTCATGCGGCGATCCTGTGGTCGTTCGACTTGCACGAGTTGCAGCGGCGATTGTGGATGCCTTCCGACGCGAACGGCTTCTGGCACGTCATGCACTTGCGCGGCTTCATCGCGGACAGATCATTGGGCTCGTTGCCGGAATTCCTCGTGATCGAGAACCGCGACATGGCGGTCTGGATCGCGTTGACGCTCGTGCCGAACTCTCGGGCGATGTCCGCGGTCGGCGTGCGCGGCATGCGCATGGCCATCTCGCGCAGCTTGGCGACGTTGTCGTCGGTCCAGCGCAGGTCGACCATGGGCCAGTCGTGGACGGCGTGCTTCGCCGAGCCCGGACGAGGAATGCCGCCCGCCGGCGCCGACACTCCGAGGCGGCGCCGCTCGACGATGATCCAGGCTTTCGACACGCCGAGCTCTTCCGCGATCGCGGCGCTGTCGCGGCCGTGCTTCTCGATGGCGGCCAGCAGCTGCTCGTCGGTGAACCGGCGCGTCCTGCGGTTTCCGCCGCGGCGCTTCGGCGGCGTGAGTGCCGCCACCAGGGCCTCCGCGGTCGGCTGCGCGACCGGCCGGACGACGGGCGGCGCGACCCGCGCCACCGGCGCCGGCGTGACGTCGATCATCGGCGCGGACGGGGCCTGCAGCCCCGAGGCCATCATCAGACGGAGAAGGTCGACCGCGACGACGCCGCGCTCTGCTTCCGTCATTTGCTCCGACAGCACGGCGGCAGCGCTGGCGGTGATGAACCCGGCCAGCTCGGCGCGCTTGCGTGCGATTTCCTCAGCGACACCCATTCCCAGTCCCTGCCCTCTTGAAGGCCCCCACGATCCGGCGCCGCCCGCCCCCGGCAATGGCGGCGCCGGTAGCTCGCTAGATGATCAGCGCGCCGAGCATGAGCGAGCCGAGAGCGACCGCGTCCGCCTTCGACGGCGGCTCGTCGAGCTTGGCCTCGATCTTGGCGACCTCGGCCTTCGCCTTCTCCTCGAACTCAGCGAGGTGGCTATCGATGCAAAGCAGCACGGCCCTGACGTTGGCGCGCGCGTTCTTCAGCCAGAGGCTTCCCTCCGTCGACATGTGGATGTCTTCGATGTGCGCCAGCAGCTCGGCGGCGGTCGCCTTGATGTCCGACATCGTCGGCGGCGGAACGATCAGGTCGATGCCGGCGGACAGCGCTCCGGCGGCCAGGTTCTCGGTATCCGTCATGGGTGCCTCTCCCGTTCTAGGACTCGAAATCGGCCAGATCCTTAAAAAGCGAGCCGCCGATCTTACCAGCCGTCAACAACCGTCGTGTACTGCGTATGTCAATATGTATTGGACATCGTAGTCCACTAACGGTCAAGAAGGAGACCCCGAATGAGCAAAGGTCACACCGACTTCAACCCCAACAGCTTCGCGTGCGGAGCGCTCGGAGGCGCGTGCATGTTGGCGAGCGCTCTCGGCGCCGGCCTGCGGAACGCCGCCTCCCAACGCGCGTCCCGCTGGGAGGCGTTCCGGCGCGCCGAGCTCGAAGCGATCCTCGAGCTGACCGAGTTCAAGCTCGAGCGCGCCGGTCGCGAGGTCGAGGAGCTCCGCCTCGAGCAGGCGAAGCATCAGGCCGCGCGCCGGCGCGTCTTGATCGGCCGCGGCGGCAACGAGGCGGCGTAGTGCGCGAACCCCGGTGTCGGCTCGACGTAGAGCGGCACCGGGGGCCACGTCTCGGCCTGCAGCGGCTGCACCCGCCGCACGCCCTTGAGCTGGTAGATATTCCTGACGTGCGCGGAAATCGCCGGTTTGTCCGAGGAAATCAGCGTTTCGCACTCGGTCCGCGACAGACCGGGCAGCCACGACTTCACGTCCCGCGGCAGCCAGAGCGGCACCGGCGCCGGCCGATCGGCGAGGATCGAGTCCGCCGCCCAGGTGAGCACCGCGCGCGACACCTTGTCGTGGTTGGTCGCCATGGAAACCTCCGAGGCGATCGCGTCCTTGAGCGCGCGGGCGTTGGGTCCGTCGCCGATCGGCGGGGCCGGCACGCCGCCGCCGATCACACGATCGGCGAGCCTGGCGGGCATCAGCACCAGCTCCCAGAGGAACGCGAACGGACCCCCGAAGAGCCGTCCGAGCGCGGACTTGATGGCGGAAAAGATGGATCGAAGCATCGTGGTCACCTCCGTAGTTGCGCGGGAGACTATGGCCGACGCGGCTGCAAGGCGCAAAACGGCCAAGGATTCGGACCGGATTGACGTATGCGGCTGATTTACGTATGTTGTCCATGAGTGGTGGACGATCGGAGTGCCCGAGAGTGAATAGGAACCCGACCCTTCCCGACCTGCTGACGATGACCGGCGTCGGAGTTTACGGCGCCAACTGGCGCGCGCGCCTGGCGGCAGCGCTCGGCATCTCGCGCATGACGCTCTGGGCGATGCTGCGCGGCGACGGCAAGCGCAGCGCCATCGACATCGACAACCGGCTCGTCGACCTCATCGAGCGCGACGCGGCCGCGGAGCGCGGCGTCATGCTCACGCAGCTCCGCAACCGCGTCGTCGCGTTCGCGGCCAAGGCCAAGCGTGGAGGCACGCGCGATGCAGCTTGAGATGCAGCCGGACCTGTTCTCGTGGCGCCCGGTCGCCCCACCCGCGAGCGGAAGCATGCAGAGGCCCTGGACCGCGCGCGACAAGGAGCGGCTGGCCGCGCTGTATCTCGAGGGCAACATGCCGGACGTCGCCGCCATCGCCCGCGCGCTCGGCCGCAGCTACAGCAACGTCGCGTGCCAAGCCTCCCGGATGGGTCTCGCGTTCACGAAGCGCGGCGTCAACGCCAAGATGCGGCGCTGCATCCGCCAGTGCGGTCGCGATTTTTGGAGCGAGGGCTTCGAGAACCGCGTCTGCCCCACCTGCAAGAGGTCCCGCGAATATCTGGAGTGCGCATGATGGCCGAAATCATCGATCTCGACTCCCGGCGCGATCCCGGCGACGTCGGGTGTAACCTCGTGAAGACCGAGAAGGTCATCACGGTGCTCGGATCTGACTACGTGGTCCGGCCCCTGCGCGGCACGACGGGTCGCGGATGGTTCTCGGTGCGCGACTCCAACGACAAGATGTTGTTCGTGCGGATGATTGGATTTCCCGAGGCGCTGATCCCCGACCTGATCATGACGTGGCTCGATGGGAGGTCCGTCGGACGGCGTGACGCCGCCAACGCGTGGAAGACCCCGGCCACCGGAGGAGACCTGCTGTGAGCAAATTTCGAGAACGGATCGAAGCGGCACTGCGCAAGGCCTTCGGGCCGCGGGGACTGGATCGCGGCGAAAAGCTGTTCGGGCTGAGGCCCGGCGAGCTGCGAATGCTCGACTACGCCGAAGCGGAGGCGGCGGAGTACATCGAAGACCTCGTCCTCGCCAAGCTGCGCGACCGCGCCGACGCTCTGAAAGCCAAGGCCGATGCCGCCGCCGCCGACGTGGCGGCGTTCCAGCTCGCCAGCCGCGAGCGCCTCGCTGAGATCGAGCTGGCGGAGATCGTCGAGCACGATGATCTGGTCGATCGTCTGCTCGAGGTCAGCATGCCCGGACGGGAGGCAGCGTAGTGCATTTCGGATCCATGCCGCCCCGCCCGGCGCCAAAACCCAAGACGCCAGCGGCCCCTGCTCCCGCGTCCCCCGCTCCGGTCGCGCCGGCGACAGCGCAGTCGTGGCGCGACGGACCGAGGGCGACACCGCTCCCCGCACCCGTCGTCCCGCCTCGGCCGGCGCCCCCGCCGAGGCCCGCGGCTCCGACGTCGCTGCCGCGCGCGCCCGTCGTCGCTGCCGCAGCCAAGCCGGTGATCGCGGCCCTCAAGCCGCCGGCTCCCCCGCCGCGGCAGCAGATGCGGCCCCAGGCAAAGCCGACCCAGCCCACGCTGACGGCCGACGACATTCCCTGGTGATGGAGGAGTAGGATGAAGATCAACAGCTATACGTTGGACCCGCGCAACGCGCTCGCCGTCCGCTTCCTGCAGAGCCGTCCGATCCAGATCGGCACGCAGGGATTCCTGATCTCCGTAGCGATGGATCTCTATAATCGCGGCAGCTTGTCGAAGGGCCAGCGGGAGTCGATCGAGAGTATCGCCGCCAAGTCGAACTGGCAGCCGAGTGATCCGCTGCCGCCGACGGTAGACGACCGCGGCGAGCGCCTGTCGGTCTACATCACTCCGGGCTGCAGACCGCCGGACGAATTTTTCGAAGGTCTCATCGAGCGCTACAAGCCGATGGGAAAGACCGGCATGGACTGCATGCACGACCCGGTCTTCATGGCCATGCTCGACCCGATGCCGCTACCGCTCGATGCGCCGTACCGCCTGCTGACCAGTTGCGGCACCTACCGGCTGACCGGAACGGGCTGGGGTGGACGCGCAGGATTTACGCCGCGGCACGCAGAATCCGCCGACACGCTCAACGACGTGGTCTCGCCCGAGTTATCGACGCCGGACACGGTCTATCGCTTCCGCAACCACCTGGTCGACGGCACCAAGCGGGGCGGCGGCCGGACGTGGTGGGTGTTCGGCGAGCGCCGGATGCGCGAAGCTGCCGAGGTCGCTGCTTGACCCCTCGCCTGACGCCCGGGCCCTTGCACCTCCTGGTCTCGATCGCCCGCGGCGCCGTGCTCAGGCGCTACCGTAGCGATTATCCGTTCATTCTGGTCAGGCCGCCGGGCCCAGGCGACGAACTCGATTCCGAGGTGTCAGTTCACGCGCGTGCCGCCAACACGCTGACCAGGCTCGCGCTCGTCGAGCCTATCGACAAATTCGACTGGCGGATTTCCGCCGCCGGTCGGGCTTGGCTGGCTGCGAATGGGATTGCGGCGAAAGTGGAGAAACAGCGGAGTCATTCGCGTCCTTAGGGCGTGAGTAACGTGGGGCGTCGTCAATTTGCCCATCACTGGTGACAGCATCACCGGTGACGCTTCCGATTCAGCGCACGGTGCGACGCGGTGAGATACGGTGAGATACGGTGCGATAGACTCGCAACTAGCCTGCAAGCTGATGCATCGAATGGGAAGCTAAGGGTGAGTTCCCTGCTCGTCGGCCGGGCGCCGAATGTAAGAA
Organism: Bradyrhizobium sp. WSM1253; assembly: GCF_000244935.1. Classification (NCBI taxonomy): domain Bacteria; kingdom Pseudomonadati; phylum Pseudomonadota; class Alphaproteobacteria; order Hyphomicrobiales; family Nitrobacteraceae; genus Bradyrhizobium; species Bradyrhizobium sp. WSM1253. Next base: position 7,698,189 of record NZ_JH600073.1, on the reverse strand, counting down.
AGCCGGGGCATGAATCGATTTGTGCCCCGGCTTTCTTACATCTCGGAGCCCTCGGCAGATCCAATGATGGCAGGTCGACTAGCGTTCGCCGTCGAGCAGCCGCTTGATCTCTCGATCCAAATCCGGCGCCGGCGCATGCGGAGCCGTCAGTGAAAAGCCCTCCGGGATCATCGCCTTCAGCTCGCGGACCAGGAGCGCCGAGAGGCGCAGCAGGACGGCGACGGCCAGGCACGGCGGGATCGTCCACCGGGCGACAGCATCAGCGGCTCACAGGCACGCTTGACCGCGGCGGCAGCGCCCTCACTCGCGGTAAGCTTCGCCCGAGGTCAGGAACCCCTCGGGGCTGGCCGCATTGCTGGACTACGGTCTGATTCGGCCGACAGTCCGCGTGATCGCGAAGGATTCTTCGTCCCGTTTTCCAGCGTGGCCATTCCGTTGCTCCAGATGTCGAACTGGAATGGCTATCGTTTAAAAGTTTTAGCTGATCCGAAATTCGCATAAGAAGCCTTATGCGAACTTCGTGCGCTCGGCGTATGGCCCTTGGTTGCTGAAGCTTCTCTCTTAATCAGAGTCTGTTTTCAGCCATTTTGAGTCTGCCTAGAGACAATCGTCGAGCCGCTGGCCGCGATCGCCACAGCACGGTAGACGCTGGCTTCCGTGGCAAACGCGACTGCAGCCCACCTCCACTCTTCGCGACGCAGCGGCGACCCATAGGGCATCCTGGTCGGCACGCCGCAGAGCCCGATCACCGCCGCCAGGCATCTCACCGTGTAGGCGCCTCGACTGAAGCCGAACAGGAAGATCCGGTCTCCGGGCCTCCACATGCGGATGATGGCTGCGTAGCAATCGACGATGTTCGTCGTGATCCCGAGCCCGGTCGCCTGGCTCGCGACATTGTGGAGCCATCGGTAGGCCCGCGTGGCAAAGATTGCGCCTCCGGGCGGCTGGGAGCCAAGACCGGCATCGTAGAACGCCAACTGGTCCGCAGGGTCGATGTCCGTGTCGGGGCCGCAGCGGCTCGCGCGGTACAGCTTGTAGATGTTGGACCGATTTTCGTCCGGACGCAGGCCGCCAGCCTGGCCCGTGCCATCGGAGAAAATCAAGATATTGCGCCCCCTTAGGGGCGGATTCTCAACCGATACCTCATCGCTCATGGCAAAATCGGCCTACTGCAGGTTGAAGTTGTCTATGAAGCGCGTGCGATTCGTTGGGTGTCAATATCTAGCGGCTCAAAAATTTCGACTATCAACATCTTGAAGAATTGGGGGACCCATCCCACCTGACTGGGATATGTGCCCGAAATACGGGCAGCGGTTTCGGCCTTGGGGGGCCTTATGCGGGTCGCGAACGAAAACTCGCGCGCGCCGGCGCGCCAATTCAGCGGTCCCAAGGACCGGTCGGAGGGCGCATGACCGATGGTCGCCCTTTCCGCGTCCTGAGCCTGGACGGCGGCGGCATGCGCGGCACGTACACGGCGACTTACCTCGATCGCGTCGCGACGGCGTTCGCGCGGCGCAGGAAGCTCGATTCTCTGGATATAGGCAAGGGGTTCGACCTGATCGTCGGCACCAGCACCGGCGCGATCATCGGCTGTGCCCTCGCCGTCGGCAGGCCGCTTTCAGAGGTTGTCGCCCTCTATCGCAAGCACGGTCCGAAAATCTTCTCGAAAAAACTCCCCTCAAGCCTGGTCAGCGTAGCTCCGGACCTGCTTCTGCGGAAAAGGGCTCTCGAGGCCGGGGAGGCCGAGCTGCTCGGCGCGCTCGTCGGCACCATCGGCGAGGAGACCATAGCCGAGGTCTACGAACGGCGCGGCATCGCGCTGGCGTTTTCCGCCGTGGAGATGAGCCAGCATCGAGCATGGGTTTTCAAGACGCCCCATTTCGCCGCCACCAACCATCGCGACGACAACTACCGCCTTGCCGACGTCTGCCTCGCGTCCTCGGCCGCACCGCTCTATCGCTCGCTGGCCGCCATCGATCAGCCGGACGGCGGCGACGGCAACCCGTTCAACGTGTTCGCCGACGGCGGACTGTGGGCCAACAATCCGGTCCTCCTGGGCCTGATCGAAGCCCTCGACGTGGCCGAGGCCGGTCGCGAGATCCAGATATTCTCGCTCGGAACGTGCCCCGTGCCGCAGGGCGAGCAAATACCGAGAGGCGACCGGCACCGCGGCCTCCCGGAATGGAAGTTCGGCGGAAACGCCGCGAGCCTGTCCGTCGACGCGCAAGAGTTCGCATTCGACCACATGGCGCGAAAACTGACCAAGCACGTCAACCGCAAGTGCAGCATCGTGCGCTTCCCGCACGACAAGGTGCCGGCGACGCTGGTGCCCTACCTCTCGCTCGACGACACGCGCGAGGAGGCGATGAACGCGCTGATCACCCAGGCGCGGACCGACGCCGACATGACGAACAGCAAATGCGCCTACCGCGACACCGATCCGGAGGCCGAGCTGATCTGCTCGCTGTTCGAAACCGCCCCTCCCCTTGAAGAGCCGCCGGCCGCTCGGCGATCGAGGGATATCGATGCCGCGGCCGCCAGCCTATCGAGGTGACCATGTACGATTGTTCCGACGACGTTCTCGCATACCACGACGACGAGGTGACGCTCCCGGGCGCGGAGCGCACCGCGATGAGGAAGCGGCGAGACGCCAACCGTGAGCGTTTGACCAAAGGCCTGTCCGAGGCCAAGAAGCCTGCGCCGCTCCAGTTCAAGTCGCAGGGCAGCTACGCCATGAGGACGATGACGCAGCATCCCGACAACGACTACGATATCGACGACGGCGTCTATTTCGCCAAAGAGGATCTGGTGGGCGAGCGCGGCGCCGAGATGATCGCTCTTCAGGCGCGTCAGATGGTGCGCGACGCCGTCGACGATGGGGGCTTCAAGACGCCGCCGGAAGTACGCAACAACTGCGTGCGCGTCTACTATAAGGCGGGATACCACGTCGACCTGCCCGTCTACCGCCGGGTCACGGCCAAGGACGCCTTCGGCAACGAGTCTCACTTCTACGAGCTCGCCAGCACCGACTGGAAGCGGTCGGATGCGCGAGACGTGACCGCGTGGTTCGACAAGGAAAACGACGCGCAGAGCCCGGACACCGAAAACGGCCGTCAGCTTCGGCGCGTCGTGCGCGAGATCAAGAAGTACGCCAGAAGCCGGTCGAGCTGGAAGGCCCAGATCCTGAGCGGCTTCGGCATCACCAAGCTCGTCACCGAGTGCTTTCATGGCGTCGCCGATCGCGAGGACAAGGCGCTGCACGACACCATGAAGGCCATCCGCGACCGTCTGAAGTGGAATCTGGTGGTGCAGCACCCCGTGACACCGGGCGACACCATCACCAAGGGCAACGAGGATCCCAAGGCCAAATTCCTGCGCGAGAAGCTGGACGAGGCCTTGGCGAACCTCGCACCGCTCTTCGACAGCGACTGCGACAGTCAGAAGGCGCTGAAGTGCTGGGACAAGGTATACGCCACTGAGTTCTTCAGCGACTGCTACAAGCCGGTCAGCAAGGCCTCGAGCAGCGTCGCGGCCCCTGCGCTCGCGGGGCTGTTCTCCGGACGGGAGCCGGAGGCGGCCGTCCGGAAGGATGGTGGCGGCCGGTATGCCTGATCGTGTGTCGCGGCCTCCCTCCTTCGAGGATGCGCTCCTCATGGTCGAGGACCGCATCCGGCGGAGGCTGGGCGGCTTCGAGCGACTCGATCGGCGGGCTCTCGGCAAGTACGCGGCCCGGCGGCCGGCGGCCGGATGGCGGCTGACGATACCGACGCCGGAAGGAGACCGGCGCCTCGACGTCATCGTGCCCAGGCAGTTCCCCTTCGCCCTTCCTTGGGTGGCCTTCGTCGGCCCGTCGATGTTCCTGAAGTGGGCCCATTTCGAGAGGGACAGCGTCCTTTGTCTCGATGGCGAGGGATTCGATGTCGAGCGGCCCGGCGCCGTGGTGGCCGACCGCATCGCGTCCGCCTGTCGGCTCATCGGCGAGTGCGAGCGCGGCGAACGGGGCGGCGACTTCGTCGACGAATTTCTCTCCTATTGGGGCCAGGCTTCGAACGACGAGGGCGTTCCGATCTACAGCCTGTTGCCGCCGAACGGCCCGTCGAGGTTGGTGCGGGTCTGGCGCGGCAAGCGGTTTGTGCTCGTCGCGGACGATGACGAGGCGATCGCAGCGTGGTTGAAGAACCGCTTCGGCTCGGTCGACATCAAGACCCAGTCGGGAGCGCTCATCTGGCTGGATCCGCCACCGCTGCCCGCGGCCTTCCCTAACAGCGGCGCCACTGTTCGCCGACTCGCTGCGGAAGCCGGATTTACCGACGAGCAGCTCTGCGAACTGGTGACGCAGGATGCCAGCGGCGCCACCCTGCTGCTGGGGATCGACACGCCCGCCGGGCCCGCCCTCGCCTCGACTTGGGTCCCCCATCCCACCCGGCGCGGGCGGTCGACCCTCGGTGACGGCTTCAGGAACAAAATGGTGCCGGCCCAGATCGCACTCGGGCGCTATTTCGGCGGTAGCCCAATCAAGCGCGCGAGCGTCGATCGGGCCGATGCGTCCTGGATTCACGGACGAGGTGTGAACCCGAGATTCGATCGTTTCCGTGGCGCGAAGGTTGCAATCATCGGATGCGGCTCGGTCGGCGCCGCCATCGCCGTTCTGCTCGCCCAGTCGGGTATCGGCCGTTTCGTGCTCATCGATCCGGAACGACTCGCCTGGGCGAACGTCGGCCGGCATCCGCTGGGCGCTCCCTACGTCGGAACGCACAAATGCATCGGGCTTGCCCGGAAGATCCGGAGCGACTTCCCTCACGTTGCCTCCGTAGATGCGATCGCGCGCGACATCGAGAGCGTCATCATGGACGGGCCCGATCCCCTCGCCGATTGCGATCTCGTCGTCTCGGCGACCGGTTCGTGGGCCACCGAAGCATTCCTCGACGTCTGGCACGTCGGCTCTAAGCTCGAGGGGCCGGTGGTCTACGGCTGGACCGAAGCCCATGCGGCCGCCGGACATGCGGTCGCGATCGCCAAGAACGGCCGGAGGTTCCGGGAAGGCTTCGACGCCTGCGGCAAGCCCCATCTGCAGGTGACGGAGTGGTCCGGACCCACGACGCTGCGTGAACCGGCGTGCGGCGCGGTCTTCCAGCCCTACGGGGCCGTCGAATTGTCCTTCACTGTCGGCATGATTGCTGAGGTGGTTCTTCGCGCTCTCGATTGCCCGGTGACGGCATCTACGCACGGTCTCTGGATCGGTCGGTCCGAACCGTTGAGAGCGGCAGGCGGCGACTGGGACCCACGTTGGCGATCCACCGTAGGCTTCCGCGACGAAGGAGGATTCGTGACCCAACTTCCGTGGGCGGATGGTTCCGCCGCGGTTATGACCGCCGCCGAGGCGGCCGAATGATCGCGTACCCCGTCGGACTTTCTGGTCAGACGCTGGTGTTCACGGATCCGGTCGTCGAAACCTTCTCGAAGAACAGACAACTGCGCTTCTGGCAGCGCGAGGCCGGCGGCCAACTGTTCGGTCGTTTCCACGGCTCGAGGATCGAAGTCGTAGAGGCGACCGGCCCGGGACGGACTGATCGACGAACCAGAACGTCGTACATCCCGGACAGGCGTGCCGAGCAGCGCGAGATCGACGACCGCTTCGGTCGCGGTCTTCATTTCGTCGGAGATTGGCACACCCATCCCGAAAGGATCCCGAGCCCCTCCCATCCCGACGTCTCCAGCCTCGACGATACCGTGCGCAGATCGCTCCACGCCATGCTGGCCTTCGTGCTTGTCGTCGTAGGCCAGTTACCGGCGCCCGAAGGGCTTCACGTCTCCGTCTTTCGCGGCGACGGCATTCCATATGTATTGAGGTCGGACACGGGGGCTTGAGCGCGTCGAAAAGATCGGGGACATGCTGGTCAAGAAGCTACGCTCTTGATCAGTTGAGCCGCCTTTCGAAGGGACCAAACACCGGTTTGCGGCGTTGCCCGCACGGACTGAAGGTCCGCACAGACTCAGAATACCTGAGAAAACTCGCCAGCGAGCTCTAAAATGCGCGTTTTTCGCACTCCGAATTCTCAAGCAGTCGGAATATCCAGCGAAATCAGGCAGTCCTATTCACCTATTCCGAGTCTCAGACCCACGAATTGTGAGTCCACTGTTTTAGAGGCACTCGAACTGTGAGTCCGCGTCTGCTTTGCGGCGACGGGCACAGTTCATCTCCTTCAGCCGAATTCGCTTTTCGCCGCCAACGGCAGACTGATTGCGAACGCTAGTAGAGCCGCTCGGCGCCTCGTTTGCGCGTCGTGGATCGGAACGGGGCCGCCTGCATACTTCGGTGTGCAAGCCGCCGGCTTCGGGACCGGCATTGGGAAGCTAATTTTTCTACAGCCCAGATCGCACGGTTTCCTACCGTGCGATCTGGGCGACATGGTCCAGGGCCCCCTCGGAAGTGGTCGTGGACAAGGGGCGCCGCGGCGCCCTGCCGCGATGTTGTGGCCCCTTTCGCTACGTCCCATCGCCGCCCAGGCGGACGACGCCAGATTCGCATCGTGCCGTTCCCCACCGGCGGCACCGCGGCCCCCCTGAACCTAGGCGTACGTTTTCTGCTGTGGCGCTCACAGGCCCCCAACTCGAGGCGTCTGAGGGGGCCATCTGCCGGTCAAAGCCCGCATTTTGCGATCGCAAATCAAATGGGAAGCTAAGCTTTTTTCGCTGCTGGTCCTGCCCCCGAACGACGACCGGGAAGGCACGGTTCCGGTGCGCCGGGATAACCTGGGGATGGCTCTTCATCCGCGCGAGACCGCAAAGCCGCCCCAGGCCCCCGTTTCCTCCGACGAGAGAGTGCGGGTTATTTCAGCGGCGCTGAAATTTAAGATCGCCCCAAGGCTGGATCCTCCCGTAAGCCTTCAGCCCGCGCTCGTCGTGCTGGGGTCCGAGGGGATCAGGATGGGTAGCGCATTCGAACCATCCCACTGTTCGCTCCCATACTGACGTCGGAACGGCTCTGCCAGCGCAACGCGCTGCGCTAGGAACGCAATGTCCTTGAGCGAGCTGACATGCTGATAGACTTTCTTGACTGCTTCCCGCGTGATCCGTTCGCGTCCTAGGCAAGTAGCATCTGGCTTCGGCCGCTGGCCTAGACGATATAGCCAATCGGTCTCGAAAGCGCCTTTGCCGCTCGTTATACAGACGGGCATGGCAGTCCGCCTTAGACCACCGCGAACACGCGCAAAGCGGCCGACAACTGGCAAGCCGCTCTGCGCGGAGGCGCTGAGCCGGCCGCGGGAGAGGTATCCTTCCCATCGTTCGTGGACCATGGCGCAAGTCGGGTCGAGGAACACCACGCCCGAACTCAACGTGAGGCGCGCCGCGCACAAGCTAGGACTGCGTTTTCGGCTTCATGAAGCCGAACTTGCCGGTAAACCCGATCTCGTTTTCCGACGGTGGAAAACAGCCCTCTTCGTCCACGGATGCTTCTGGCACCGGCATCATTGCCAACGGGCCCGACTGCCGAAGACGAACGTCGATTATTGGGCGAAGAAGCTCCAGCGCAATGCGCTGCGTGACAAGGCGACCCTAAGGCGCCTGAGAAAAGCCGGATGGCGATGTGCCGTAATTTGGGAGTGCCAGGCCAAGGACCCCGCAAAGTTGGACAGAACCTTGCGGCGCCTGTTCGCTACGCCTCCCGGCGCTAGTCGGCCGCGGTCACCCTGAAAACCGGTGCCAGGGCCCTATCCCCCGCCACCTCGAGCGCGCGAAGCGGTCGCCTCTCGAGATCGAAGGTGTCGATCGGTATCGTGCGCGCGCCCTGGTTCGATGCGCCAAGGTCGCTAAGAAGCGTACCATCGGCCCGCCACAGCGGATGAATGACGACCAGCTTCCGGCTCACTCGCTGCTGCCCGTCCGTCTCGACAAGGCACGGCAGTCCCATCGACCCTACCCGCTCCGTCCGCCAGAACCTCGGCCGCATCGAAGCCACCTCCTCGGCGAGGGCGTGCGCTTTTGCGAGCCACCCCCTCAACTCCGGGAAGGAATCGAAGTCGCCGTCGAGGCCGCACTGGAACGATGGGTCGATCATAGACCGCAAGTATGCAAGCCCGAGCCGCCAATCCAGCAACGGGTGGTAGCGCCTGTTCTGGTACTGCTGGATGCACATGTAGCACGAAGTCGAGCATTTGCTTTCGTGCTCCTCGTCCACGAAGTCGAGAAGAGGCCACTTGTCGTACGCCGTCAGAATCTCCTCGATGAGGCGGGCGATGTCGGGACGTCCGTCGGTGCCCGGCTGGCATAGCCGGCGGCACAGTCCGGAGCCGTTGATAAGCGTGTCGGCGATCTGCAGCATGGGCCGGTCATGCCGCAGGCGCGGCTCGAGCGCCTCGAACTCGTCGGGCGCGACGTCGAGCTCGAGCGCCGCCTTCTGCACCAGCAGATGGGTGGCGCTGATTGCGGCGGCACGGGCAGCGATGTGTGTGCGTTCGCCGCTTTTAGCCACGAGGTCGATGTTCAGCCGCTCGTTGAATCGGATCGCTTCGACGAAGACGGCGTCCGTCGCCTTCCGGGCGAACAGGCCGAACTTACCGATACCGTCGCCCGTGCGCTGAAACCGTTTCGCCTTGTCCTTAATGGACACCTCGGTGTCGATGGCTTGATCGGCCAATTGGACGCCCCGAGGGAACGTCGCGACGTCCTGGTCGGTCATCATTTCGACTTCGAACAGTTGCTGCTCGCCGAGATCGTCCGGGCGGCCATCGTTCAGCTGCATGATCGTGGTCCCGGCACCCGCATGGATCCGAATGCTTCCGACGTCTTCCGCCTTGCCCTCTCGCGCCACCGTTGCAACGGTACGGGTCGACATCACGCCGACCTCGTCCAAGTCGCCGTCCTCGGGACGGAAATCGGTTCTGAACGCCGCGGGCGAGATGTAGTGCCGGAATTCCGCGGCCTGCATGTCCGCACGGCAGTCGTCGCATCGAACGCCGCCGCCCGGCCGTTCGCGCTCATGCTTGGCCGCGCCACAGGCGTCGCACCACCCGACGAAGCCGTATTCGCTGATCCAATTGGACATCGGTGGCTGCACCAGAATGTTCTTGCCGCGCCGCTCGGGATCCAGGAGCCTTCCCGTGAAGCCGATCGCCTTGTGCTTCTCCTTGTCCTTGACGAGCAGACTGCCTGGCGCGAATTCGAAGATGGCCATCTCGAGGTCGCGGTCCATGGAGAGCCAAGACAACTCCTCATCCGAGCCGCGTCCCGTCCGGTCCATGCCGAGGTACATGTTGCGCACGCGCGTGGGCATTCCGTACATCGGCAGGAGGCCTTGCTCGGCCAGGAACTGGGCCAGCCCGGCGTTGTCGCGGGGCGCCGCGTCCCGCCTTTCCATGATCTCTCCGAGCAGCATTTCGGGAGCGGACGCCGCGAGCAGACGCGCTTGTTGCTCCTCGTCCAGAACGGCCGAGGCGACGAACGCGTCGCGCACGCTTTGCGTCTGCTTCAGGGCCGCAAGCAACCGGTCGGGCCACGGCGATCCTGTGTCGTAGAAATCGCCGGTCGGCACATATTCCCCGTGCACGTCAGGCGGCATGAGGTCGTCGCCAGGATAGATGTCCCCGCGCCCTATGCATTTGTCCCGCACGACGGCGAAGGCGGAGCGCAGCCACACCTTCCGGAGAAGCCTAAGGGGTATCGGATCGTGGTCGACCGCGAGGAACGGCGGCGGCGGCGCGTCTCCGGTGATGGACTCCGGATGACGGAAGTAGAAGGCGTCATGGCTGCGGCCTCTGCAGAAGGTCGCCACGAACGAGAACGCCTGGCCGCGGCGCCCGGCCCGTCCGACGCGCTGTTGATAGTTGAACCGCTGAGGCGGCATGTTGGCTTGGTACACTGTCTGCAGCGAGCCGATGTCGATGCCGACTTCCATGGTGGTCGTCACGGAGAGCATGTCGATCTCTTCGGCGAGGCGACCGACTTCGTTCGTCTGGCCGACGAAGATGTCCTTGAACCGGCGTAGCCGATCCGAGAAGTCCTCGGTCTGTCCGCTCAATTCCTCGCATTTGAGGCGGAAGCGCTTGATACCCTGATCGTGCCCGCGGACGATGCGCCGTCCGAGGAAATTCCGGCTCCAAAGCTCCTCGACGACGCCGGTCGGGTTGTCGGGCAGTGGATTGTAGCAGCGGGTGCAGATTTGCTCGCCGCGGTGCAGATGGACGCGCTCGCAGGACTCGCACCGCCAATAATGATCGCCCGCCTCGGCGACGCGCAGGTGCAGTTTGCCCACCTCGACCACGCCCCCGTTGTGACCAATCACCGCGAGCGCATCGAGAACGCCTTTCAAGCCGTTGTCCACGCCCGCCCCGAACGCCTTGTCGGCGAACCTGCGCACCCGGTTGTTTCTCGGCACCGCCTGGGGCCGGTCCCACGTCACGAAGTTATTGCGGTCGAAATACTTGCCCTCTCTCACTCTTGACGCGCTGGCGAACACGCGCAGCCAAGCATCCAGCTTGCGGATTTCGTCGGTCGCGTCGGCCGAGAGTGACGGATAGGCCAACCCCGTTTCCTCGAGGGCGAAGAACGTGTTGGCGAAGATCACGTCCTCGACCAGTTCGTACTGGTTGGTCATGATCCGGCGCTCGAGGTCTAGCTGCCGGTCTGCCGGCAACTGCGGAGAGAATTGGTTCACGCCTTGCGTCCGGACGAATGCGTCCCACCAGGGTTTGTCGTCGAACTTGGCTCGCCCCACTTCGTCGTAAGGATGGATGCCGAGGCCGACGAACTCGGAGGTGATCCGGGACAGCGCGCGGCCACTGCTGCCGTATTGAAGAAGGTAGTCGAGACGGATCTTCTTCGATTCGATGTCGATTCCCTTCAACTCGCCGTCCATCTTGTTCCAAGCGGTGACCTGCGCAACGACGGCGTTCATGTCGCCACCCAAGCCGGCAAGTATTCGCGCCCGCTCTTCCTGGCTGAGGTGCCTCGCCTGCGCATCCGCGAGGCATTCCCTCGCCGCGGTGACGAGGATTTCGCGGCGGAGGTCCCTTAGATGGAGTCTTTCGATCTCCAGCGATTGGTTCGCAGCGTCTTGCCGGCTGTCTGAAAAGACGATGCTCTTGGCCTGCGCGCCGATGGCATGCAGCAGTTCGAAGAGCTCGGTCGCGACCATCTGGGACGCCTTGCCGACGCCGGTGCGGAACGCGCGGATCGGGGAGCTCGCCCGGCCTGTCCGCGGCCGGAACGAATAGTCCGTCCCGCACTTCGGGCAGCAGAACGGTTGCGCCATCCTTAGGCGCACTTGCTGTCCCCTTTGGTTTTGTATCGCATCGTCCGTCTGAAAGTATAGGTGGCCGCCGATGTGGCCTGCGGGCACCTCGTCGCGCTCGGTGACGGCGCCGGTGGTTGGATCGAGCGAGGACTTCGTCCATCGGTCGTAGTTGCGCTCTGACATGCGGGGCGCGGCCGACCTGGGCCAGAAGACGGCGAACTGCTGCCAGGTCATCTTGTCGTAATATTCCGACCCGGCTTTTTCCGGAATCCCCTCGAGGTCCGCTGCCGATGGCAGAAGCTCGGTCACGTTGGTAGTGCCAGCACCGGATCCGCGCTGCCCGCCGAGCAGGATCTCCCCGCAGGCCTCGCAGTACAGGAGCTCGAAGAGCCGCCGTCCGCGTGCGGAATCGCCCGTGCGTTTTCCATGGGAGGTGCCGCGCTCGATGGTAAGATCGCCGATTCTGATGCCGTCATTGCCGACGTCGACCGAGCCGAAAAGACCCTCGACGTTCCGGATGAAGCCATGGAAGCGGAACGAAGGCAGCCCCTGCGGCGTGGACGCCTTGTGGCCTGCGCTTTCCGGAAGCGCGCGGGCGAGCATCAAGCCCCTCAGCGCTCGGGTAGCGTCGGCGCTACCGAAGATGACCTGGGCGAGCCTATCGATAGAGGTAGCCCTCACGTTCTCGCCGTCGAAGCAGGCGGTCGTCAGCACCTCGGCCGCTCGACGCGAAAGGCTTTGGACGAAGGCGGCGTCCTGCGGATTCAGTCCGAAGGCGACGGCGATTTTCCCGAGCGCGAGTTCGACGGGCTTCGATTTCGGCACGTCGCGAACGAGCCCTTCCCCCTTCGGATCTGCCGCCGCTACTAAGTCGGTGAACGGTTCGGTCGGGAGTTTGCTCAGTGCGACCCGATCAAGATGGGGCGTCCCCGGCACGACGCAATCGCGCCAGAAATCCAGCTTTTTGGTGCCGGGATCGTTCGGTCCTTCGCTCGTCCCGTAGGGCGCGAATAGATCGCGCAGATATCGCAGGCTGTGCTCTTCGTTCTCGCCGTCGAGAGGAAGCGACGCGCTCGATGCTAGTATCCGCAGCTTGTGGATCAACTCGGGCTTGTCGAGCCCCAGGCGCTGCAGTAGCGACTTGATCAGGAAAGACACTTCGGTGCCGGCCGAGCCGCGGACAAGATGCAATTCATCGATGATGAGAAACAGATAGGATTCCGGATCACTCGCCAGCCAATCCCGCGTGGATTCGAAGACCTTGTCCTCCACCTCGCGCGACAGCATGGTCCCGAGCATCGATGCGTTGGTGACGAGGATGTCCGGTGGCGCGCGGTGCATGTCCCAACGGCTGACCATCTCGCCGCCATCGACCGACGGGAAAATGAACCTCGTCGGCTCGGCCTTCTCACCGGCGGCGGCCGCAGCCTGGCGCGCCGCTGCGTCGTGCTGGCGCGCCGCGTCCTGGTCGCTTTCGAACCTCCGCATCTCCTCGCGAAGAACGTTGCCGCGGCGGGTTCTCCGGGACCGCTCGCCCTTGTCCTTGGACCGGCGGGGATGGATTTCGTATCCCGTGACCGGCGTCGAGCTCGTGTACTGTCCGAAGAATATCCGGTTGCCGGAGAAGCGCTCGTCCATGACTGCGCGCGCCTCTTCCGAGTCCAGCGTTCTGCGGAGCCGGACCATCTGGTCGTCAACCAGCGCGTTCATCGGATAGAGGATGATTGCCCTCAACGCCTTCGGGCGGCCCGGATCCTCATGGCGGCGCATATGGACGAACGGGTCGCCACCGGCCCACCAGTTGTCCTGCAGGAATCCGGTGCGCGGGGCGGGCCAGTTCACGGCCTCGTTCGCAAGCGCCGCGAGCACTGGCAGCATGAAGCTTTCGGTCTTGCCGGAGCCGGTGCCCGACGTGACGATGCCGGGCTTTCCGCGGCGCGCGCCGCGAAACAGCATCTCGACTTGATGGGTGTACGGGTTGTAAGCCGACTTCCGCTTGATCGATCCTTGGGCCGGCTCACCGTCGAACAGTCCGGAAAGCGCCAGCTCGACAAAGGCGCTCCGGCCGTCTTCCGACAAGTGGCTCAACCGCGCGTCGGAAACGAGCTTCTCCAGCGGGTCCTTGTACTGCTGGTATCGCAGCACAGGCTCGATGAACGGGGCAGTCGCGAGAGCGCCGTCGGTTTCCAAGAGTTCGCGGCGGCCGTTCGCCGTCTCCTCGTTCGAGATGCGGAACGCCGTCTCGACGTACGAAATGAAGAAGTCCTTGATGCGTTCGAAGCCGCCGATCGGATCAAGCACGCGACGGTCCTCCGTTGTCGATCAGCTTTAGGTTCGGCTTCGCGTCTCCAGAGATAGAATCAAGGACTTCCTTCGAGAACCCGCCCGCCTCGCCCTTCAGAACCGCTTTCGCCGTCGGAGCGAACGTGGCCAGCCAGCGGGCGTCGGTGATTGGCAACCGAGCGGAGCCGATCAACGCCAAGGCCGCAGCGGGGTCCGATCCGACGCTCGATAATTCGACGACGCGCTGCAACGTGTCGTTGCCGATCGACGCCAAGGCTGCGACGCCCGCTGTGCGTTCGATCCACCCCTCAGCGCGGAACGTCGATGGAGAGCTCGTCGCCTCGCCGTCCCCTTCGCCGCCGCGCGTGACGCACAGCAGGAATTCTCTCGGCAGGGACCGTTGCTTGCCTGCGCGCGCCAACGTATCGATCCAGAACTGCGAGGGCGCGAGGTCGGCGCGGCGGATCGCGCAAAGTCGGACGATGGATCTGTCCTGCACGTCGGCCAAAGCCAGCCCAAGCGCCGTCGGCTCGCCGTGCCCGGGGCGGCGCCACAGATCGTCGTAGCTGATAATCGTCGGGTCGCAGTCGAGCGTGGTGATGGCGCCGCCGGCCAGCATCGACGACAGAACGTCGAGCACGTCGTCCGCCTCAGGACCTTCGATGATCGGCACGCCGCCGCTCAGGACAAGGGTGGCCACCCGCGCCACGCCCCGTCGGCCCGCTTCGGTGAGCAATTGGGAGGCCTTCAGCCAATCGGAGATCTCGCCGATTGGCAGCGGGCTTGCAGAAGGCGACGGGTTCGCGAGCGGCATCAGCGGGCTTGCCTGGGAAGTCTTGGCGCGGTCGCCGGCGTCTTGCAGCACCTGCTCCATGCCAAGCAGGCGATCGACGTCGGCTTTCCGGTCGACGGCCTCCAACGAAAGCCGCGTGATGTCGGCGTCAAGCGCCTCGATTTCGCCGGCCTTGGCGCGATTGCTTTCTTTCAGCGCGTCACGCGACTTCTGCAGTTCTTCGACGGCCTTCTCGAGACCCGACTTCCTGACCTCGATTGCCGATAGGGCCGCATTCTCCTCGGCGTCCAACTTCGCCTGAAGATCCTGCAGGCTCGACGTTTCGAGGTCGTCCAGCTCCGCCTTGAGTTTCTCGCCGCGTGCACGCCTCACCGTGGCGAACTCCGCCTCCATGGAAGTCGTCAATTCTGCGGTGAGCGCAGCACGCTTCGCCTCGACGGCGTCTGCTGTCAGCCGCGCGATCTCCTGCTCGATGCGCGCTGCAATGGCCGGGTCGCGCCGCAGCGCCTGCATGAAGTCCGTGACCAGCGCCGGTCGCGACGTCACGATCTCGCCGAGGCGCCGTGACCGTGAAATTTCTTGGGCTATGTTCAGATCCGGCTCGCCTGCGCCGGAAAGCAGGCCCTCAAGCCTGCCTGCGTGCGCGAGAAGCGTCGCGGCCATCGCCGCTCTTGCCTTCTGTTCGTCATCTTCGCCCGCCAGCGCCGCCCGAACAATCTGCTCGACGTATTTCGCATCGCTCGTCCAGTTCGCGAGCTTAATCTCGGGGGACTGATGGTTCTTTTCCATCAGCGAGATCGAGCCGCCCGGCGTGGGGATGGCAAGGATCTTCGTGGCGTCGAAGCTGAATACGGGCAGCCGCGCCATGTCGGCCGCCGTCGCGCGGCTCCTGCCGTCCTCGGATTTAGCCATTTTGACAACGATCATTTCGTCGAGGCCGATGCGACAAACCTTTTCGCCGACGTAGGTGTCCTGCAGCCCGGTTTCGACCAGAAGCCTGCGCGCCGCTTCCGATCCGGACAGGCCGCTGAGATCCTCGAAAGGGAGCAGTTTCTTGGCAGTCGGCGAAACCCAGCGCTGGCGCCGAGGCGGCCCGTCCAGAACGGGCTTCGCGATTGCCCAATCGTCCTGCTTCAGAAAAGCGCGCGCGCCGCGAAGCTCGATCTCGCCCTCCGGCGGGAACTCCGTTTGCGATGTATGGGTCAGGTCCCGCATCACGCCGTCGACGGACTGGGCGCGCGCCTTCATGAAAACTGAGTCTTTCACGCGCGTGCATTGACCGATTACGAATGTATTGATCGCACTCATGAGTTGCTCCGCTGCGTCGCGTCGAGAGGCGCCCTGCCTGAAACAATGCGCCCGCCGGTGAAGACCAATCGTTCGGCAAACCCGCTGCGCCGCGCGGACGCGACGGCGTCCCAGGAAGCGCGAAGCGTCACGCCAGCCTCTATCGCGCGAGGCAGCAGCCTCGCGACGGTCGTCGCCTGATCTCGACTCGCCTGATACCCGTAACCACCGGACGGCAGAAGTTGCGGGTTGGCCAAGTTTTCATATCGAAGCCAATGTGCGATGCGATCGGGCAGGAAGCCGTCACGGCCTATCCGAACCAGACGATCCGCCTCAAATCGATACATCGCCCTGCCCGCCTGCATGTGCGCCTCGGCGATCGCGCTGCATCGCGACACGAACATCCGCTCCGGGCCGGCCCCGGAAACGACGTAGACGTCGTGATCGCGCTCACCCAGATGAATCCAACGGGTGAGGCAAACGCGCGACGGGGAACCGTCGAACGTGAAGCGCCCCGCGTCCCACGACCAGACGTATTCCCGCCGGTAGGCTTCCAATCGGCGCTGCGGGTCATCGTCGAATGCCGCAGCGCGGCGTCCCGGTATCGTAGGCGATTTTGTCAACCATCCGAGCCGTTCCTGCAGCTTCTCAATCGCCACGCCCGTGGCGCCCGTCAAAGGAACGCTCCATGGCAACGCCAGTCGCCTGAACGCGCTCCCGCCAAGCGCCTTGACTGCTTGCTCGAAGTCGCGGCGCTGAAGCGCGGGAACGGACCCGTCGACCAATATGAGATCCTGAGCGCGCGACCGCAGCGGCACCAGCGCGACGTGGCCCAATATCCACGTACGTCCGCGGTGACGCGCTCTCAGAAGTGGCGTCAGCACGGTCGCATCCTGCAGGCTGCGTAGGAAGTCCCAAGGGCTGATCTCTCCGGGAAGGACCCTCTCCAGCAGCGGGATCAGATCGGCCTCACTCCAGCCCCGGCGCCCGCCTGCGTAGATCGCTTCGAGAAGGTCGTCCAGCGCCTCCGGGACGGCATCCCAACCCTGCGGAGGCTCGGCCGTCCGCGAAAGCATCCTAACGGTATCGTTCCACTCCGGCGCGTCGACTAGGTTGGCCGGCCTCTGTCCGTCGCGGACGAACGCATCGGCGACGAAATGAAGCCTCGCCCCGGTGCTCGCGGAGCTCCTGAGTTCGAATACCCCGGCCACCGGACGTCGCGACCTGATCGCGTACAGGTTCGGCTCGATCTCCTTGCAGCCAAGAGCCGGGGCGTGATTGTCCCCCTCGGCGACGATCGTCGGCAATCCGAGATCGGTCTCGATCCTGGGAAGAACCGACCGTCGCCCGAGCCAATGGTGGTCCGTCCGGACGCCACCCGTCACCGTCACGCCGGAGATGGTCAGCGTGGGTTCTCCCTTCGCGAGCAGCCGGCGCAACGCGTCCTCGGCCCGCGCAATCGAGACCGGATCGTTTGTCAGACTCCAGTCGCCGCTGAGCCGAAGCCTTCCGAGCTTCGTGCCGACCGCCGCCGTCAGTCGGTTGCTCAGCCCGACCTTGACCTCGCCGCGACAATCGGAAAATCGAGGCACTGCGGACCAACGGGACGTGCCGACGCGCTTGAAGACGATGTATCCCGCCTCCGTCACCTTTCGCAGGTTCGAGGGGCCAAGCCTGCCGACTGCCGCGACGGCAGACTGCAGTGTGGAGTGCACGCTCGCGCGGTCCGATTTGTTGGCGACGTCGATCTTGAAGTGAAGGAGCCCGTCTTCGTCGGGGTAAACCTCAAGCGCGACATCCGACGACATCTCGACGTTTCGCGCCTCGGCGACCGACAGCACGAACTTCCAGAACCGGTGTTCGGCGAGCGCGCGCTGCTCGCTCTGATAAGCGGCATAGAATTCGTCGAAGGCGTCATGCAGGCCTTTCGACGCGTTCGACCGGTCGACAAGGTTGCGCAGCGTCGCGAGCAGCGTTTTTTCGTCGGACGCAATTCCCGCATGCTGGTCGAAAAAATGTCCGAGGAACGTGCGGTCACGCCGGGAGGGAAACGACAGCCGCACGGTGTGGCCGATCTGGTTCCAGCCGTCGTCATCGGGCAGGACGAGCCTGCGGAACGGCTTCCCTGCCTTCGCCTGGCGCAAGAGCCAGTCCCGCAACGACCTCCACATGGTCGCGATGCCTGCCAGCTTCGAGAAGGATCTGTCTACGCCGAGGAACGAGGCGAGCTTCGGCCTGAACTGGTCGGAGGCGCCATCGCCGTCCCGCTGGCTGTCGACAAAAATCGTCAGCGCGAGGTAAGCGAAGCAGCCGGGGCAATCGGGAGCAAGCTTTCTATTGAAGCTTCCATCCTCCAGGGCGGAGTAGAGCGTCCACTTGTTCGTCAGCAGCGCTTTTTTGAACGACGAAACCGCTTGAGCTCCCGCGAAGGCGTCCGATCCTGCCGCCATCGCAAGCGTTTCGGGACTGATATCGAAGGACCTGATCGGACCGACGCCCTCGCCCGCTGCCGTCAGGAAACGCCGCGTCAGCGCTTCTTCCCACTGGGGCAAGTTGGTCGGCAATTCGGCGCGCATCTCACATCCTGAGTTCGAGCTGGCCGCGCCGGCTCCTTTCGGCGGATCCGCCTGCGGAGCGCTTGGGCCTCGATGCAGCGGTCCCGCGTGATTTCTTGATCGACCGCAGCAGCGGCGTCAGAAGCTTTCCGCGCAGGAACGAGACGACGGGCACCGCGACTCCGTCGCCGATCACTCTGAAGGCGAATTCGTACACCTCCGGGAGCTTGTAGCTGGCCTTCAGCCCCATGAGCGAGGCAGCCTCGGCCGGCGAAAGAAGGCGCGTCCGGACGTCCGAGCCGTTCACGACGATGATGCGCGGCCTCGACCCTCCCCCTTTTGGGGTCCGAAGACACCCAGCGAGGCCACGGAAGCAGATCTCGGTCCGCTGCACCGTCTTTCCGTTCGATGGCCGCATGCGTAGGGACAGCGTGCCTACGATACGCTTGCCAGATTTCTTGGCTTCAGAGAGCTTCTGCTTGTGAATGGCGGACATCATGCCGATCAGACGTCTGGTCTCGGCGGGCGTGTGCCAATCGACGCCTACCGGCTTATCCTTCACGATTTTGTTCAGCGTCTTCTTCAGTTCCGGAGCGGCGCCGAGATTGAACCACATCCATTGCTCGCGGCACTGTGGCGACAGCTTTTCAACAGCCTTCACCAGCGGATCTGGATGCCAGGTAGTATGCGGCTCCTCGCGAATAAGCTCGGTCGCGATCTTGGCCGACTTCGAAACGGCAACGATGAAGACGCGCTGCCTCGACTGCGGAACGAAATGGCGCGCGTCGACCACGACCGCGCCGGCGCGCATGCCTAGCCGGTCGAGCGCCGCGACGACTGCCTTGAATTCCTCGCCGCCGTTGATGGTCAGAAGGCCGACGACGTTCTCCAGCACGACGATCCGCGGCAGGCGGCCTTTCGCCTTCAGATCCTTCATCAGGTCGATGAACGCCCAAAACGTCCCGGATCGCGTTCGGTTGGATCCGCTCGACTGGCCGATCCCGAGCCCGTTGCCCGCGGTGGACAGATCCTGGCAAGGGAAAGAGGCCCAGGCAAGGTCGGCACGCTTCCCGAGATCCTCCGCCTCCAGCTTGTGGATGTCGTCCTCCAGGATTTCCTCTTCGCCCCAGTTTTCCGCGTACACCTGGACCTTCAGCGGATCGAAATCGTTCGCGAAATGGCACTTCCACCGGCCGCCGAGGCCAGCGCGCACCATCCCACCGCCCGCGAAAAATTCGAGATAGCTCGGCACTTCAGATGGCCCTCCCGGCAAAGGCGGCCATCGTCGATCCCGACGCAGCAACACGCCCGATAGGCGCGCGCGGCTCCAACCCGTCGGGTGTCTCTGACGTTTCCATACCCTGCCCCAGCCTACGGCCGGCCACCGCTCTTCGAACTCCTCCGCAGAAAAGCTGCGGGGAAGCGTGATGTCTTCCCTGTCAGTCAGCCCGAAGCGGGTGACTGGGAGATGTTATCGAAGGCTGGCACCGACCCGCATTGATTGCTCCCGCGGCGAAACTCTAACCGAGTCGTGCCTACGAAAGCCGCAGAATCGTCGCATGGGTTGAACCGCCTCGCAAGTTCAATCGGCTAATTCTTTAGTTGGCCGAAAGCCTAACCATTCCCATCGGTTATCGGCGGGGAAGTGCGTTCGATCGCTCCCACTTCGAGTCGGATTCTGGACGGTGGGACCGGGGCTCCTCCGCCCCATGCGCATTCCAGACCGCCTGTGAGACACCCCGCCCCGCCTGAACCGCGTCACCTGGGCACGGCCACGTACTTTTCCGGGATGAGCCGCAGGCCGGCGTCGAGCGGCGGCTTAATGTCGAACATCTCGGCACCGTTCTGGAAGTGGAAGACCCTCCGGACGCGGTAGGTCGACGGACTTCTAGCGGCGACTTCGTACTGGGTGCGGGACAGCCAGAACGGGGTCCGTGCGTGCCCATTGGTGGTCTTGATCTCGAGGAGCCTCTCCTCGCCGTCCGACTCGAAGGACCGAACGTCATAGCCCATATGGTCTTCGCCGCGATCGGCAGGCCAATCCATCGCCTTAGCCAGGTCGCGGCGCCCGGCTTGGCAGAGCCGATCGAATTCGAACCTGAACACCATCTCCTCGCCGGCGTGCCCCAGGAACCGATTGAGCTCGTCCCTGGCAGCCGGATCGTACTTGCCGACCAGCCGCCGCAGCGCCGGCTGGCGGTCCTGCGGGTCCGAGTTCAAAAACGCAGGCGGAGGCACCAGCACCGGTCCTCCCGCCGACGTGAATTGCGGTCTCACCGACACCGGGTCGATCAGGACCTTCGGATGCAATCCCAACTGGGCTTCGACCGCCTCGACCAAGCTGTCCTGGTAGTTGTGGGCCGGCAGCAGCCCCGGGATCCAGGCGATCCCGAGCTCCTCGAGCACCGCCGACACGTTGCGGAGCTTCCACTCGATCGACTTCTCGGAGCGTCCCAGCTCCGTTGCGAGGCGCCGGTAGAAGCCTGCCTTGTTGACCTTGTCGCCAGCGCGCTCCCGCCCGAGCATCTGGAAATAGTTTGCGACCACAATGGCGGCCTGCTCTGCCGTCCAGTCGGTCCCCTTAGCCCCCGGCGCTGCGCCCTCGACGTCCACCTGATTGCGTCCCCTGCTCCCGCCGGGAATCCTACCAGGCCGCGGTCGGTCCGCAAAATTCAACGATGGATACGTCCCGCGCCGACGGGGCGGCTTTCGATCTAAGTGCGATTATCGTTTCGGGACCGGCTCGGTGCATCATGTTTGTCGACAAGCCCATCGGCCCTCCGTCGATCGCCATCTGGAGAGCGACCTGGGAGTTTTTGGAAGCTAAGCCGAATTAGCTTCCTTAAGGCCGCCTCATCCAAGCCCCTCAGAGCGCCGCTCATGGGCCGCCTTCGAGATGGTCGGCGGCTTTCGCCGCACCCTAACCGGTGACAGTTACGAAGCTCGGTGATGCGAGCTAAGTACCTGTATTTCTAGCTAAATTATAGAACCTGCAGCTTGATGGTGAAGATCGAGGATAAAGATGCTTTCGCGTCCGGAGACCCCTCGGCGGCCGATCTCTTTGGTGGGACATGATGCTGCGGCCGTCCCGACGTCGTCATCCCTCCTGCGGTAGCTGGAAACCACCCCGCGCTGACCACGACTGGCGAGATCGTCGCCAGATCGGTAAGATTGCCGGGGCTCCGCGGTCCGCAGTCATTTCGGCCGCGACTGGGCTGTCTGGAGTGCCGCCGTAAGCTGCTGCAGACGGCCTACACCCGTCTCGATTACCAGCGGCGGGTTTGCCTTGCCGGACAAGAGCGGCATGCACCGCGGAGGCCTTTTCGACGTTGGAAGTCGGCACCTTCACATGTTCGCCAGCCGAGGATCCGCAGCGACATAGCTCAGCCGGTCATTTTGGCCTCTCCAGGGAGGATTCGGCGCCCCAGACAGCCCTGTGTCACATTTTGGCTCCGGCGCGATCCTGGCCGGCCCAGACCACGGCAGCCCACACCACCTCACGAAGTGGGCGGTGCAGGCCTCGTGCTCTTCATTCAGCGGGTCTGGTCAATCTCGCCTCGCCTGCACGGGCCCACATGAGCGCCAGCGGCCCCATCGAGATCCCGACTGCGAGTACGATGAAGACCAGCAGCCATCCTGCCGGGCTTTGTGGCCCGCCGGCAGAATCGAGAGCGACCCCCGTCCCCCATGCGCCGGTGGCCGACAGTCCAAAACCGACGGTGGAGTGAAGCGCGAGCGTTGCGCCCCGGTGTTCGCGCGTGGCGGCCGCCGACATTCCGGACGTGAGCGCTCCGGAATCGGCAGGGACGGTGACACCATAGACGAGAAGCAGGACGGCGAGCGCCTATGCAGGCGCGCTCACGTTCAAGCCGATGATCACCGCCACTGCGGCCGAGGCGATCATCGCGACCGTGATGGCGCGGTGGCGGCCGAACTTAATGGCGGCTTCATTGCCCAGAATGCTGGCGGGCATAGAAACAATGGCGAACACGAAGCTCACGACTACGGGCGAGAGCCAGCCGGGAGAACCCTGATGCGCGATGACGTAGGTCCAGAACCCGACCAGCCAAGTCCTGATCCCATAGAGCTCGAAGCAGTGAGCGCCATATCCAAGGATGTAGCCGAGCGCCTCGCGGTTCGCGAACACCGGCTTGAAATCGAGTAGCGGCCCGGCTCGGTGCTCGGGTCTCCGGCGGTCCATCAAAAAACATACGATAGCCATCACCACGGGCCCGATGCCGGTGAGCACGAACGCAGCTCTCCAGCCCCATCGATCCGCGACGACCTGGGCGACCAGGAAGGAAATCCCCACGCCCAGCGAGAAGCTCGATGTGTAAAGCGTGACCGCGCGCGAGGTGTCCCCGGTCGGCAACCGATCCGTCAAGGCCTTCAGGCCCGGCATATACGCGCCGGCGAAGCCGAGACCAGCCAGCGACCAGATCGCCGCTCCCGACCAGAAGCCGTCCGCGAACACGCCGAACGCGATCGTGGCCAGGCCGCTGACGATGGAGCCGAAGAGCAGCACCACGCGGGCATCGATGCGATCCGTCAGCGTGGTCAGGACCGGCACGGCCAGCATGTAGCCGAAGGCGTAGCCGCTCGCCAAAAGCCCGCCCTCCGCGGCACTCAATCCCCAAGCCGGCATGAGATGCTGGGCGAGGTTGGCGGACAGAACGACGTGAGGCAGCAGGTTGCCGATCTGCCCGACGCACATCGCCGCGATCAGCGATTTTCCGTCCAGCTTCCGAATGCTCCCCTCCCGTCCTCCGGCCGCGCCGTGGCGCCGGACAATCAAAACGGTTCAGATCGCCTTGTCCAGCCGCATGCGTTGCGCGAGCTTTTCGGCGGCTTCTTTCCGTTCGCTGTAGCGGTCCGTCAGGTAGGACGACGCGCCACGCGTCAACAAAGTGAACTTCACCAACTCTTCCATCACGTCGACGATGCGGTCGTAGTACGCCGACGGCTTCATCCGTCCGTGCTCGTCGAACTGTTCGTAGGCCTTCGCGACCGACGACTGATTCGGGATGGTGAGCATGCGCATCCAGCGGCCGAGCACGCGCAGCTGGTTCACCGCGTTGAACGACTGCGAGCCCCCGCTGACCTGCATCACCGCCAGGGCCTTGCCTTGCGTGGGGCGGACGGCACCGATCGAGAGCGGGATCCAATCGATCTGAGCCTTCATGATGCCGGTCATGGCGCCGTGACGTTCGGGGCTGCACCAAACCTGGCCTTCCGACCAGGCCGACAGGTCGCGAAGCTCCCGCACCTTCGGATGGTCGGACGGCTGGTCATCCGGCAACGGCAGGCCCGAAGGATTGAAGATCTTGGTCTCCGCTCCGAATGCCCTCAGCAGACGCGCCGCCTCTTCCGTCGCGAACCGACTGAACGAGCGCTCGCGGAGCGAGCCGTAGAGCAGCAGAATTCGCGGCCGATGCGCCACGGCCTTGACCTGCGAGAGTGCCGCGAGATCCGGGGTCCGGAACAGATCGGAATCCACGTTGGGAATGTCCGATGTGATCTGATGCGTATTATCTTCCAAGAGACTTCCTTTTGTTTCGCGTGGGCGGGGCTTCGAAAAGGCTCGCCTTGAAGTGATCGTTGTTACCGCAGCAATCCTGGACCAAAAACAGCGTCAGGGTCCGGAAGGTTTCTAGATCGGCACGGTAGATGATGGAGCGGCTCCGACGCTCACTGACGACGAGACCGGCTCGCGCGAGGACCGAGAGATGCGCCGACAGCGTGTTCTGGGGCACATTCAAGGAACGCGCCAATTCGCCCGCGGGCAGCCCTTCCGGCTCGGACTTCACCAGGAGTCTGAAAGCCTCCAGGCGCGTGTCCTGTCCCAAAGCACCCAAGGCCGAGATCGCGTCAGATTTTTCCATCTATCCAGACATATGGATAATTGGTGGGGAGACAAGGCGCTCCATGGTTTATCAACCGGCTTCTGCTGCCGCACTCTCGGCCTTTGCGTGTGATCGTGCCGGACGCAGCATCAACGCTCCGAGGGCGGCGAGACTGAGGAGCGAGGAAACGATCAAGACGCTGCCTCCGATCGGCTCGATCAGCAGCCCGAACGCGACCGGCGCCAGCGCTTGGCAGATCCGCGAAGGCGCGCCGATCAAGCCCAGGCGATAGGCGTAGTTCTCCGGCCCGAAGATCGCGAGCGGCAGCGTTCCGCGCGCGATGGTCAGGATGCCGTTGCCGGCCCCGTGCAGCAGTGCGAAGGCGGCCGCTGCGCCTCCGCCGAACAGGCCGATGACGCAGGCCCCGATCGGATGCGTGATGCAGGCGAGCCTGGTCGAGAACAGCGGGTGGAAGCGACTGAGCGTGCTGGCCTCGAGGACGCGGGCCGCGACCTGAGCCGGGCCGATCATCATGCCGGCGAAGACGGCCTGGGCGGGAGTGGCGCCGAACGCCTCCACGATACGCGGCAGATGCGCAGCCATGGCCGAAGTCACCGTCCAGGCGGCCGCGAACGCGAACGACAACAGGACCATCGTCCGGTCGATCGGAATGTGCGGTTTGATCACCGGACCGGAGGTCTGGCGCGCCGGCACGGTCTTCGGCAGGAAAAACATGTTCAGAGGCAGACCGAGCAGCACATGGGCTGCGGCCCAGGCGAAACACGTGCCTCGCCAGCCGATCGCGTCGATCCCGAACGAACTGAGCGGCCAGCCGACGGTGCTGGCGAAACCGGCGATCAGCGTGATGCCGGTGATCGCTTTCCTCGCATTGTCGCCGTAGATGCGGCCCAGCGCCCCGAACGCCGCATCGTAGAGGCCAAGTCCCATCCCGACGCCAAGAAGCAGCCATGCGCCGATCAACGTCGACACCGACGTGGTCGCTCCGAGCAGAGCGAGACCCGCCGCGAGGATGACGTTGGACGCCGCGAGCACCTGCCTGCCGCGGACGCGGTCGATCTGACGTCCCACCCGAGGTCCGAGCAATCCGGATATCACCAGCGATCCCGAGAACGCGGCGAAGAACCAGTTGCTGGAGATGCCCAGATCTCGGGCAATCGGATCGGCGAAGATGGCCGGAAGGTAGTAGCTCGAAGCCCAGGCGAGGGTCTGCGTCGTCCCCAAGGAAAGGACGACGCGGAGCTGATCGGATCTCACCTCAGGAACACCCGCAGCCGGTCTTGCCGACCGCCTTGGCTTCGGCATCCTGCGCGCAGCAGGCGTCGACCGCGGCAGGCGCCGGACCTCCGCAGCATCCGCCTGCGGCCGCGCCTGCTTCGACGCCGCCGCGCGTGCAGACGCCCGTCTCCGGAAGCTCAAGCTCGACGCGCTCGGCCGCCTCGCGATCGCCTGCGATGTCGGCGGCGATCGACCGGACCTGTTCGTAACCCGTGATCATGAGGAAGGTCGGCGCGCGTCCGTAGCTCTTGATGCCTGCGAGGTACAGGCCGCGATCGTCCTGGGCGAGCTCTCGGGCGCCATGCGGACGCACCGTGCCGCAACTGTGCTCGTTCGGGTCGATCAGGGGAGCCAACGCGACCGGCGCCTCGATGGCGGGATCGAGACGGAGGCGAACTTCGCTGAGGAAGGACAGATCGGGTCGGAAGCCGGTCGCCACGATGAGCTCGTCGACGAGCACATGCCGTCCACAGCATGCCGATCCGCTGGCGACCCGGAGTCGCTCGCCCGCTATAGTCACGTGCGACACGGGGAAGCCCGCTTCCACCCTGACGAGGCCCGAGGCGACGAGCGATGCGAAGTGCGCGCCGAGCTCGCCGCGGGCGACGAGCTTGTCGTTCGCTCCGCCACCGAAGGCCTTGGCCGGGTCGTTGCCGCGCAAAAGCCAGATCACTTCCGTTCCCGGTGCCTGGCCGGCCAGCCTCGTCAGGTCCGTCAGCGTGCCGATGGCGGAGTGCCCTGCCCCTAGCACGGCGACCGTCTTGCCCGCGTAGCGGGCGCGATCCCTGCCGAGAACGTCGGGCATCGCGTACGCGATTTTCGACTGCGCCTCACGCTCGCCGATCGCCGGAAGTCCGTTGGCGCCGGCCGGATTGGGCGAGTGCCATGTGCCGGACGCGTCGATCACCGCGTCGGCGCGCAGCGACTCCGGCCCCTTGCCGTTTTGATAGCGGATCTCGAACGGAGCCGCCTCGCGGCCGCGGCTCTTCGCCTTGTCGAACCCGAGGCGGCTTACGGCGGTCACCCGGCTGGACGTCCGGATCACGTCCTTCAAGGGAGTCCTGGATGCGAGCGGATCCAGATAGCGTTCGAGCAGCTCGGCGCCGGTCGGATAGACTTGCGGGTCGGGTGAATTCCACCCTGTCGGCGCCAGCAGGCTCTCCGCCGCCTTGTCGACGTTGTACTCCCAGGGGGAGAACAACTGCACATGCTGCCACTGCCGCACCGAGTGGGCCGGCTCGGGTCCTGCCTCCAGAACGACCGGCGTCATGCCGCGCTCCAGGATGTGGGCCGCTGCGGCAAGTCCGACCGGGCCGGCTCCGATGATCGCCACCGTCTTCGCTTCGCTCATGCTTCTTCTCCCATCAAACTAGAAATATCGAAATTCCGAGCGCGGA
Organism: Bradyrhizobium sp. WSM1253; assembly: GCF_000244935.1. Taxonomy (NCBI): domain Bacteria; kingdom Pseudomonadati; phylum Pseudomonadota; class Alphaproteobacteria; order Hyphomicrobiales; family Nitrobacteraceae; genus Bradyrhizobium; species Bradyrhizobium sp. WSM1253. The sequence goes on along the minus strand of NZ_JH600073.1, from coordinate 7,671,502 downwards.
AAGCCTACGCGGCCGCGCTGGTATCCTTGCATTCGTCGGCGCAGCACTCGGCCACCAGAAAATCCACCAGGCCGCGCATGACGTCGTAGTTGGCATGGCAGATTAGCGTTGTGGCTTCTCGCACTTGGCTGACCAAACCTGCCGTCACCAAGGTCTTGATGTGATGCGAAAGGGTTGAAGGAGCGATCTTCAATTTGTCCTGCAGACGCCCCACGGGCAATCCGGCGGCACCAGCCCGCACAAGCGCCCGGTATATCTTGAGACGGGTGGGATTTCCGAGTGCTTCGAGATGGGCGGCGGCGTCATCTAGTTTCATGATCGAAGGGTGCCACTCTTCGCGGCGTCCGTCAATCGTTAGTTCTAGCATAAGCGAAATACCGTCTCGACGATTGGGTAAGCGACAGCATTGTCGGACACGGCCGAACTTGCTGCTGGCTCGACCCCGTCGAGAATGACCCATTTGCGACTTTTGCGCGGTTTCGCCCGCACAACCGCTTGACCCTGGAGCTACCTCCAGGGGTTAGCGTTGGTTCGGCTTCAATCCCGAAAAATCACGGCTGCGACCGTCCGCGAAACGGGCATCAAATGAAAACCACCGTATTCAAGATCGAAGGCATGAACTGCGACGCCTGCGCCAACACGATCAAGACCCTCGTTGAAAAGGAGCCGGGAGTGCAAATGGCGGCTGTCTCATACAGCGACCGGCAAGCCCGCGTACTCTTCGATCCGAAATCGATCGAGGAAGAGCACCTTGTCAACGCGATTCAAAAGCCCGGCTTTCGGGTCGTAGGGCGCGAAGAGCTGAAGTGACCGGCTCACGTCACTCTCTTTGCATAACGTAGGCTACAGCTTCCGGAGATTCCGATGACCACTTCAACAGCAACTGTTTCAACATTCGGCCTTTGGAGCGAAGAGCCCTCTGCGAGACCCGATCGCCGGAAGATCCGCGCCCGGATCGGGGGACTTCATTGCTCGCTCTGCACCGGTACCATCGAGAAGGCGCTCGGCCGAATGCCCGGCGTCGACAAGGTCGCGGTGAGCCTGACGCACGAACAGGCGCTGGTCGAATATGATCCGGCCGTCGCGCGTCCGGAGCAGTTACTGCAAACCTTGCGCGACATCGGCTATACGATCTCCGACCCCCGCAAGCTCAGGGCCTTCGAAGAGGAAGAGCGCGACCTGGTGCACGAAGCCCGGCGCTTCGTGCTCGCCGTCGTCCTCAGCGTTGCTTCCATCCCGATCATCGCCGATCCCCAGGTCGGCTGGATCGGCTTCCTGCCGGCATTGGTATGCTTAAGCCTGGGCGGGTTCGTCTTCCTGGTCCTGCGCTCGACCGGATTCTGGGTGGCCATGGGCGCCTTCTGCGGCCTCGTCGTCATGGCGCTCTCGCTGCTCTACCTCAATCTGGCAGGATATCTGGCGGGTGTCGCGCCATGGCTCGCGGGCGCGCTGGCGTTTGTTCTCGTCTTCGGAGTTGGAGGGCACATTCTGCTCATGGCCTTTCAGGCGCTGCGGCGGGGCATCCTCAACCAGCATGTCCTGCTCGAGATCGGAGCGTTCGCGGGCATCGTCGGCGGGATCATTGGACTCATCCTCAATCGGCCCGGCTATCCGACCGCGGCCTTCTTCGCCGTGGCGGTGATGGTCGGCACCTATCACATTTTTTCGGAGTGGCTGTCGCTCATCGTCAAGACGCGGAGCTCCCAAGCCGTCAAGCGGCTCCTGGACCTGCAACCGGAGACCGCGCGCGTCCTTCGCGGCTCACAGGAACTGGAATTGCCAATCGAACAGGTGAAGCCCGGCGATCTCGTGCGGATACGCCCCGGCGAGCGGATTCCCGCCGATGGCACGGTGATCGAGGGCCACTCGGGTGTCGATCAATCCCTGGTGACCGGAGAGTCGTTTCCTGTCGAGAGGGCGGTAGGTGATTCAGTCATCGGAGGCTCGATCAATACGACGGGCACGCTCCTGGTGAAGATCACCGCGATTGGAGAAGGCAGCTTCCTCAACCAGGTGATCCGCCACGTCGAGGACGCCCGCGCACTGAAGCCTGGTATCCTCCATTTGGTCGACCGCGTGCTTCGCGTTTACACGCCGACCGTTCTCGGGATCGCCGCGCCTGCTGTGGTCGGCTGGCTCGTCGGTTCCTGGCTCGCCACCGGCCATGTCGATGTCGAACGCGCTGTTTTCGCCGGTTTGAGCGTATTGGTCATGGGCTATCCCTGCGCGGTCGGCATCTCTGCACCGCTTTCGATCGTCCGCGGAGCCGGCCAGGCCGCTGAACATGGCATTCTGATGCGCACCGGTGAAGCCTTCCAGGGCTTCCGCACCGTGAAACAGATCGTCCTCGACAAGACGGGCACACTCACTGAAGGCCGACCGGTGGTGCGTGAAATCGACACCCTCGACGTGAGCGAGCAGGAGCTTCTCGCGATTGCCGCCGCCGCCGAAGCATCCTCAGAGCATCCGCTCGCCCAGGCCGTGGTCAAGGCCGCCTTCGAGCGCCGCGCAACGCCTCCGGATGTCCAGTCATTCGAGGCGTTTCCCGGAAAGGGCGTCGTCGCTCGCATCACCACTGGTGAGGTTCTGGTCGGCAGCCCGCGATTTTTTGCCGAGCGGAAGATCGATCTCGCGCGCCTTCGCGACCGTGTCGATGGGCTCGAAGCGGCGGGGCGCACCGTGATCACCGTCGCGCGCGAGGGGCGGGCGCTGGGTCTGGTCGCCTTGGGCGATACGCTCCGATCGGATGCCATTTCGGCCATCGTCGCGCTGCGCAAAGCCGGTCTCAAGACGATCCTCGTCACCGGTGATAACGAGCCTGCGGCGCGGCGCGTCGCCGGCGATCTCGGGATCGACGAGGTGCATGCCGGCGTCTTGCCGCGGGACAAGGCTGCGATCATTCGCGATCTTCAGGCCGGTGCTCGGGTCGCCATGGTCGGCGACGGCATCAACGACGCGCCCGCTCTCATGCAGGCCGATATAGGAATTGCGATGGGCGGCGGCACGGATATCGCGATCGAAGCGGCGGACATCATTATCCTGTCGAACCGTTTGAGCGCCCTCCTCATTGCCCGCGACATCAGCCGTCGGAGCTACGCGAAGATGGTTCAGAACGTTGTTCTTGCCTTTCTCTTCAACGGCTTGGGAATTCCGCTGGCTGCGACCGGGCTCATTCACCCGGTTTGGGCGATGGTTGCGATGGCGGTGAGCGTCACGGCGATCTTCATCAACTCGCTGTGGGGCAGCCCGCGGCTGTTTTTCGACGCCATCCGCAGCGTGGGTCAGCCCATTCCCGCGACGTCCACACGAGCTATTTGAACGCAAAGGCCTGAACACGTGCAACAAGAAATCAGCGAAAGCCGGCGCGAGCGTCTCCTCAAGATGCTTGCCGCCGCGACCTTCATCATCTTCTTCCAAGGCTATATGGTGGCGCCGATCATTCCGACGCTGTCGAGCATCTTTGGGAGCTCTGCCCAAACTGTCGGCCTTATCGTGCCGGCGTACCTTATCCCTTACGGGATCGCGACCCTCGCATACGGCATTCTGGCGGACCGGATCGGCATCCATCGCATAATGTTCGCGTCTTTGGCGGCCTTCTCGGCCCTCACTGTTCTAACGGCGACCGCGCAGTCGGTCGAACAACTCGCGCTGTGGCGGATGGCGACGGGGATCGGCGCAAGCGGCGTTGTTCCGCTCGCGTTGGCGCTAGTGGGCCGGCTGTATCCCTACGAACAGCGGGGACGCCCGCTCGGCTGGCTGTTCGGCGCGATGGCCGGCGGTATGGCCTTCGGTTCGCCGCTAGGCGCGATGATCGTGCCCCTCGTCGGCTGGCAAGGCCTCTTCGTTGTCGTCGGTGTGGCCGGCGCTGCACTCCTTCTCGTCCTTCTGCCCTATCGCGCCGTTATCGCCGCCACCGTTCAGCCGGTGACAGGCACGCTTCGTGATCTGCTGCGAGGCTATGCGGACCTGCTCGGAAGCCCACGCGGGCAGCGCACGTACGGTTTTGTGCTCGTCAATTCGATGTTTCATTCGGGCGTGTTTACGTGGCTCGGGGTGTATTTCGAGCAAAAATACCACTTGGGAGCCGTCGGCATCGGTCTGGCACTTCTTGGTTACGGCGTGCCGGGCTTTGCGTTCGGGCCGGTGATCGGCCGGACCGCAGATCGCTGGGGCCGAGCGAGACTGATCCCCCTCGGACTGTTCCTTGGCGCTTTAGCGGCGGCAGCTCTGCTGTTGGACTTCCCAATGCTCCTCGCCCCCGTCGTCGCGATGGTGTTGTCGTTGGGTTACGACATGACCCAACCGCTTTTCGCGGGGATTGTGACCTCACTGGGCGGAAAACGTGCCGGACAGGCGATGGGGTTGAACGTGTTCACGCTCTTCGTCGGCTTTGGACTTGGAAGCCTTGTCTTCGGCGAACTGCTTCGCTTCAGCTTCGGAGTGGCCTTGGGCCTGTTCGTGGGGGTCGAATTGATCCTGGCGTTGCTCTCCTTGTGGCTGTTTCGTTCGGAGGTTCCCGCGCCAGCAAATACCGGCAGCCGGTAACGAAGCCGTGTTCTGACGGCCTGGCGCCGGGGCCGCGGCAGGCGGCCCATCCCTCACGATCAGCTTGACCTTGGAGTATACTCCAGGGGTTAGAACGCGGGCTGGAGACGACTTGATGTTCACCATCGGCAAATTGGCTTCTCTCACAAGCGTCAGCAACGACACGCTGCGCTACTATGAGCAGGAGGGCCTCATTGAGCCTGCGGGCAAAAGCCCTGCCGGCTATCGCTTGTACGACGCGGATTCGGCGCGGCGCATCCGCTTCGTCAGACATGCCCAGAACTGCGGCTTCACGCTCGCCGAGATCCGCGAACTGCTGGCTTTGCGGGGGCGCCACAAAGCGTGCTGCGGCGACGTTCGCACCCGCGCCGTCGAGAAGAAGCTGCAGATCGAAGGCAAGATCCGCGCGATGAAGACGATGTCGAAAGCGCTCGATCAGTTGATCGCGGAGTGCGCGAACGAAACGCAGCCCGTGAACGAGTGCACCATTATAGCGGCCCTGGAACAGGCGGCCGCTCCGACGCGGGCGCAGCGACCATGAAGGTCGAGATCTTCTATACCCCGGGCTGCTCCGAATGCAGTGCTGCGCACGCAAAGCTCCGAAGGGCCGCGCAGGAAACGGTGACGAATCTGGAATGGCGCGAACTGAACGTGCTCGACGACGTCGACTATGCGGTCGAACTTGGCGTTCTGACGCTGCCGTCGATTGCCGTCGATGGAGAACTTGTTTTCACGTCGATGCCGACGGTTATGCAACTCCGCGAAGCTTTGCTGAACCGGACCGGAGCGAGGGCGTGATGGATGCAGACGCGCTTCGGCAAGCCGTCGAACATGCCGGGTTCGCCGCTGCGGGCGTCGCATTTTTGACCGGACTTCTCTTCAGCTTCAATCCGGTTGCCCTGGCTTCCATCCCGGTTTCGCTCGCCTACGTCACCAGAGGGCGCGACAAGGGCCAGGCGCTGCTCTTCGGCGCGATGTTCATCGCCGGCATGATCGCGGCACACGTCGTTCTCGGCCTGATTGCGGGATTGGGCGGAAAATGGGCCGCGGATCTTGCCGGAAGAGGCTGGGGACTTTTTCTCGGACCGCTGTTGATCATCCTGGGTCTCATGTGGGCCGGCTGGCTGCGGATACCGCTGCCGTCGTTTGGCTTCCGCGCGAGCCGACCGGCCGCCGCATGGGGCGCATTCCTGCTCGGCATTCCGTTCGCAATAGCGGTATGTCCGGTGTGTACGCCGACCTTGGTGGTGTTGCTCGGCGTCACGGCCGGCATAGGATCGGTTTGGCTCGGGGTGGTTCTGCTTCTTGCGTTCGCGCTCGGCCGCGCCGTGCCGGTCGCGCTCGGCGCCTTTACCGTCGGTTGGCTTGAAAACCTCAAGCACTTCGCCCGATACCGACAAGGTTTCGAGATTGGCGGCGGGCTTCTCCTGATCGCGATGGGCTTCTACATGTTGAATGCGGTGTTCATTTGGATTCCCGAACTTGCGGTCTGACAGCTGACATGATGGTTAGTAGAAACGCCGATAATCCTTCCGACGGGTCGCGCTTGCAAAATGCCGCCGCGGCCGGCGGTCTCTTAAGCGCAGTCGCGGCGTCGTCATGCTGCATGCTGCCGCTGCTTCTGTTTGCCCTAGGAGCCAGTGGTCCATGGATCGGGACGCTGGTGCGGCTCGCCCCTTATCAGCCCTACATCATTGCAGTCGCTGTCGCGTGCCTAGGATGCGGGTACTGGCTGTCGCATCGTTCATCGAACCAGCAATGCGCGGCGGCATGCTCGACCAGGTCGGCGAGCAAATTCGTAAATCCCGCGCTCGTCGTCGGGACGTTGTTTGTCGTCGCTGCAATCGCGTTCAACCTCCTTTGGCCGTTGCTCACTTCATGATGGAGAGATCGATGACGAGGTTTTCCACTTTACTGGCGCTCGGGGTGCTTATCATTCCCTCCGGCGGAGCCACGGCTGCGGAGCGAACCGTTACCTTGGCGGTTGAGAACATGTACTGCGAAGCCTGTCCATACATGGTGAAAAAAACCATCGAGAAGGTCTCCGGCGTCTCGAAAGTTACGGTTTCGTTCAAGGAGAAAACGGCAGTCGTCGTGTTCGACAACGCGCGGGCAGAGGTCAAGGATCTGACGAATGCGACCACCAGCGCGGGATTTCCGTCAAAGCCGAAGAGCTGAACGAGCGACCGCACCGTTCGCAAAATCTAGAAACTGAATTGCCACAGCGGAATGCGTCTGGCCTCGGATGGCCGCTCAAGGCCCGTGCCAACGTGACAGCTATCCCTGATCAGTGGCCGGACGTCCCGGGGCTCCCACTACGGACCAGCGATGGATCTTGAGCCGGGTCGGCTTGCCCAAACCTTCCAGACCGCCGCAGCATCGGGTTTCATGTCAGTGTCATGACGGTTTTGTTACAAACCGTCATACTGTAATTCCGGAATCTTCGAATTACAGGCGCCGATTTCGTTGACCGTCGGAAAATAGTTCGATAAGTCTGGACAGGTCGAAGCAATGTGGGAAGCGCCATGACCGACCGCATCTACAACGTCCTTTTCCTCTGCACCGGCAACACCGCCCGGTCGATCCTCGCCGAATCCATCATGCGCAAGGACGGCCAAGGCCGCTTCCGCGCCTTCTCGGCCGGTAGCCAGCCGAAAGGACGAGTGAACCCGTTCGCGCTCAAGGTGCTCGAAAGCCTGAACTACCCGACGGACGGTATGCGCTCCAAGAGCTGGCAGGAATTCGCCGCTGCGGATGCGCCGGTGATGGATTTCGTGTTCACCGTCTGCGACAGCGCCGCCGGCGAGAGCTGTCCGGTGTGGCCCGGCCAGCCGATGACGGCTCACTGGGGCATCGAGGACCCGGCCGCCGTCGAAGGGACCGACATCGAGAAGGAGGCGGCTTTCGTTGCGGCCTTCCGCTACCTGAAGAACCGCATCGCCGTTTTCACCAGCCTCCCGCTGCGCGGCATCGACAAGCTGTCCCTGGGGACTAAACTGCGCGAGATCGGGCGCCTCGACGGCGCCACCACCCCTCACCCCAAGGCCGGCTGATGGATAGCTTCGACCTCTCGCGGCGCCTCGCCGCGGAAGCACTGGGGACCGGCATCCTGGTCGCCACGGTCGTCGGCTCGGGCATCATGGCGGAGACGCTGACCAAGGACGTCGCCCTCGCCCTGCTCTGCAACACGCTGCCGACGGGCGCCATCCTCGTCGTGCTGATCACTGTGCTCGGGCCCATCTCGGGCGCGCACTTCAACCCCGCGGTGACGCTGGTCTTCACCGGCAAGCGCGAGCTGCCGCCGCAGGAAGCGCTGCTCTACGTCATCGCGCAGATCGCAGGCGGTATCGCCGGCACCATGGCCGCCCATCTGATGTTCGGGCTTCCGCTGGTCGACTTCTCGATGAAGGTCCGCACCGGCGGCGCGCAGTGGTTCGCGGAAGCCGTCGCAGCGTTCGGCCTGGTCGCCACGATCCTGGCCGGCATCCGCTTCCAGCGCAGCGCCGTTCCCTGGCTGGTCGGGCTCTACATCACGGCGGCCTACTGGTTTACGGCCTCCACCTCCTTCGCCAATCCGGCGGTCGCCATCGCGCGTTCGCTGACGAACACTTTCGCGGGCATCCGTCCCATAGACCTGCCCGGCTTTATCGTCGCGGAGCTCTGCGGGGCATTGCTCGGCATGTTGTTGATGAACTGGCTGCTTGGGCGCCCGGAAGTGCGCGGGCCGGTACCGATCGCGGAGACATCTCGATGAGCGTCACGATCTATCACAATCCCGACTGCGGCACGTCCCGCAACACGCTCGCCATGATCCGGCAGAGCGGCGAGGAGCCCACGGTGATCGAATACCTGAAGACGCCGCCGAGCCGCGAGCGACTGAAGGAGCTGATCGCCGCCATGGGCATCCCAGTCCGCGCCCTTCTGCGCGAGAAAGGCACGCCCTACAAGGAGCTCGGTCTCTACGACCCGAAGTGGACGGACGAACAGCTCATCGATCAGATGCTGGCGCATCCGATCCTGATCAATCGTCCGATCGTGGTGACCCCGAAGGGCGTCAAGCTCTGCCGGCCCTCCGAAGCGGTGCTCGCGATCCTGCCGAACCCCGCGATCGGGCGCTTCGTGAAGGAAGACGGCGAGATCGTCGAGCCTCCCGCCCTCAAAGCCTGAACGCTGCGTCGAACGGGAAGTAGTCGATCGGCGCGTCCGGAGGAAGGTCGTCCGAGCCGGACGGGATGCACGCCAATCCGTCGGCCAGGATGAGCGGCAGCAGGCGGGCCGAGCCGCCGCGGCCGAGTTTCTCCAGCAGCGGGGCCCCACGCTCGTCACGCGCTGCGACCCGCACCGGGACGAACTCCATGCGGCCCCTTCGATGAGCGAAGGTCTCGGCGGTTCGGGCCGCCAGCGGCGGGCGTCGGCCCTGATAGCTGCCGGCGAGCGTCTGCAGCATGGGACGGGCGAACAGGAGTGCGCCTACCAGCGAGGCGAACGGGTTGCCCGGCAGCGCGAGGACCGCCATAGGGCCGATTGCGCCGACGGCAAGCGGCTTCCCGGGCTTCAGGGCCAATGCCAGCTTGGCGCAGGCGCCTCCGGCGTCATGGACCGCCGCGACCATGTGGTCCGCGTCGCTTCCGGAGACCCCTCCGGAGCAGACGAGCAGGTCGTAGGAGCGCGCCATCTGCGTCAGCCGCCGGGCGAGCCGTCCCCGGTCGTCCCTGCAACGGCCTAGCGGCGTCACGCGCAACGCCGGCCCGGCGAGCAAAGCGGCGAGCATCGGGCCGTTGCTGTCGTGGATCTGATGCTGTCCGAGCGGACGGCTCGCGGGGACGAGTTCGCTGCCCGTCGAGAGGATGCCGACCTCGATCCGGCGGCGGACCTTGATGTTCGAAACGCCGCTGGCGGCGAGGATCGCGACGTGACGCGCATCGATCACGGTACCCGCAGCCAGGATCGTGGAGCCGGCGCCGACGTCTTCTCCGCGCCGACGGATGTTCATGCCGGGCTCCGGAGGCCGGGAGAAGGCGACCCGCCCGCCGGCGATCCGAACCTTTTCCTCCATCACCACCGCGTCGATGTCGGCCGGCACAGGAGCTCCGGTGAGCAACCGCACGACCTCTCCGCGCTCCGGATGCACAGACCACGGTGCACCGGCGAACGTGACGCCGGCCTGGCGGAAGGCTGTGTCCGGAGCAGCGTCGAGATCGTCGCTGCGGATGCCGTACCCGTCGACGGCGCTCTGGTCGAACGGTGGCAGCGGAATGGAGGCGGCGACGTCGCCGGCGGCGATGCGGCCGGCGCTGCGGCCGCTCCGCACCGTTTCGACATCAGCCACCGGCCTCACGGCGGCCAGCGCCGCCATGAGGGCTTCGTCGATGCCCAGCAGATCGGGGCCCGAGCAGATGTCCTGTTTTGCCAGCATGTGATGACGCGGGCCCCGGATGATCCCGGAGCCCGCTGCGCCTTAGCCGGTGTACTCGATGGACTTGAAGCTGAGATGCTTCACCCCTTCCGGAGCGTCGGCGATCTTCCGGATCGCCCCCCAAGTCTGCTTGTAGTTGGGGATGACGAACTCGTTGACGCCTCCGGAGACGACGTTGCCCTGCACGCCGGTCGGATAGGCGAACAGCATGAAGGTCTGCTTCGGCTTCGCCGTCGGCGTCGGATAGGCCATCGCCTGAGTCGAGCCGTTGTCGTTGTAGACCTCGACCAGATCGCCCTGCTTCAGCTTGAGCTCGTCCATGTCCTTCGGATTCATCTGGATGAACGGATAGGGGAAACGGTCCATGACGAACTCGTTGTCCTGATCGAGGTATGCGCTCTGCCAGACGACGTTGGTGCGGCCGTTGTTGATCAGGAACGGCCACTTCTTGGATTCCTCCTCCTTGCCGGCCGCCTGCAGGCCGCGCCACTGCGTCTCCATGAACTTGGCCTTGCCGTCCTTGCTGTTGAACTTGCCATCGGCGTAGAGGCGCTTGGTGCCGATGATCCGCTCCGCTCCTCCACTCGCGGGCGACACCGCCGCGGATTCGGCGGCTCCGGTCTTCAGGACCGGCTCCTTGCCACGCGCACCTTCGATGGCCGGCCCTTTGAGCACCTCACCCGGTCCGCCGGTGGACGTGCCTGCCGCCACGGCGCCGATGGATTCGAGGCCCACGGCCGGCTCCTGGAAGCCGTTCGTCCCCATCGCCCGCAAGCGAGCATAGGTGACGAATTCGCCGCCCTTTTCATGCTGGTGATAGCCGTCCATGAAGGCGTCTTCCTCGGTCTTCCAGTCGAAGCCCTTGAACTTGTCGGCGTAGTCGTTCTTGCCCTGCTCGCGCAGCACCCGCTCCATGTTGTTGGCGATCCGCGCGGCGATCAGGCAGTCCGGCATCGCCTGGCCGGGCGGATCCATGTACTTCTCGGTGAGGCGCATCCGGCGCTCGCCGTTCATCGAGGTGAGGTTGGCCTCTCCCGACGTCGCCGCCGGCAGCCAGACGTGACAGGCCTCGCCGATCTTGGTCGGCACGATGTCGACGTCGACGGCGAACAGGCCACCCTTCTTGATCGCGTAGACGATAGCCTTGACCATGGCATCGCGGTCGCCGTAGGGCGCGGTCATCATCGCGTCCTTCACGATGTCGGTCCGCTTCTTGTAGTTCTGCTTGAACTTGAACGCATTCAGCGTCGTCTTGTAGTGGTCGCAGCCCCAGATGTGGTGCACGCCGCCCTTGCCTTCCATCAGCAGCTTGTCGACGTACGCCGCCGGCTTGCCCACGTGGGCGTCCGACGGGCGCGAGTAACCTTCCTGATGGCCGCCCATCCGGACGCAGCCGCCGCCGGGCCGGCCGATGTTGCCGGTGGCGAGCGCGACGTTCACCAGCGCGGCGTTGGTGCGGTAGTTGTCGTTGCCCCAGATCAGGCCCTTCTCATAGGCGAACATCGTGCGCCGGCGCGCGTTGCCGGACTTCGGCTGCGCGATCCATTCCGCCGACTTCCGGATCTGATCCACGGACAAACCGGTGATCTTGGCCGCGTCTTCGAGCGAGACCTTGTTGGCGGCTCGCATCTTGTCGAAGTCGCTGGTCGAGGCGTCGATGAACGGCTTGTCGAGCCAGCCCTTGTCCGCGATGTAGGTCATCCAGGCGTTGAACAGGACGAGATCGGTCCCGGAGTTCAGCGCCAGATGCATCACGTTGTCCTTGCCGGCCTCGACCTCGCAGGCGTTGACCGTCACGGTACGGCGCGGATCGACGACGATGACACGTCCCTTGTCCACGGCCTCTGAGCCGAACTGCGCCTTCTTCTTGTCGAGCGACGAGCCGCGCAGGTTCGGGACCCAGTGGTTGAGGAAATAGTTGGTCTGGGTCTCGAGCGCGTTGGTGCCGACCGCGACGATGGTGTCGGCGAGTTCGGCGTCTTCGTAGCAGTTGTTGAGCTCGCCCACGCCCATGTCGCGCGTGGCGTGGACCTCGGAGTTGTAGGCGGGCCGGTTGTGGATCCGGATGTTCTTGACCTTCATGGCGCCGAAGTAGAGCTTGCCGGTGCCCCAGGTGTTTTCGTAGCCGCCGCCGGCACCGCCGTGATCGAACGCCGAAACGAACAGCCCGTCCTCGCCCATGTCGTTGATGACGGCCACCGTGACGCGCGCGACCAGGTCGAGAGCATCGGCCCAGCTCGTCGGCTGCATCTGTCCGTAGCGCCAGACCATCGGATCGGTGAGGCGCTGCAACTCGGTGTTGCGCTGCTGCGAGTAGCTCATCTCGGCCATGCGGGCGCCGCGGACCGAACCGAGTCCGGAGTTCACGACGCAATCGCGGTCCGGCTTGATGACGATATGCACGTCCTGCCCGTTCTGGCTGACGATGTTGTACATCGAGGGCGCGTACCAAGCGTCGGTCTCGGCCGGCTGCTGCTTGGAGAGGTCGGCGTTGAACTTGTTCTCGGCAGGCGCGGTACCACCCTGCTTGTTGGCGGCCCACGTGTAGGCCTTGTAGCCGCAACCGACGATGCAGTAGTGGCAGGTGACGTTGAATTCCTTGGCGTCCTTCGGAATGATCGGCAGGCGATCGATCTGGCGCTTGTAGGTCATGGTGTTCTCCCCCCTTACAGTACGTTCGACAGACGGCCGTAGAGCAGTTCGTCCACGCCTTCGGCGTAGATGTCTCCCTTGGCGTCGACGCGCAGCGCGTACTGCGGAAGGTTCTGTGTGGCCTGGCCCCACACCTGCTGCCCACCGGCCTCGCAGTCGAACCGCGAGTAGTGGCCGGGGCAGTTCATGGTCCGGTCCCCGGAGTTGTAGGTCAGCGGGAAGCCCTTGTGGGGACAGGTGGTCGAGAAGCCCACCACGTCGCCATCGGCGCCGACGCCGCCCGGGACCTTCTTGCCCAACTTCAGCAGCACACCAGGTGCATCACCGTCGGGGTAGCTTACGTTCATGGGCTCGTTGACCTTGAGGTCGGCGATGTTGGCGAGCCGGTTGGCCGGAAAGTTGACCCGAGCCGCTGCGGGAGCGGCCTTGGCTTCTGGGGTGGTGACGACTGCGGTGACTGCGACACCGGCGGCGGCCATGCCGGCTCCGCTCATGAATTTTCGGCGGCCGACATCGACCATACGATCGCAACGCTGCGACATGGCAAACACTCCTAGGTGCGCCGGTACGCCTACCGACGCCTGGTTTCCTCGGATGGGCGGCCGGTACGCCTACGGGCCGGAGCGCTCGATCGTTGTCATTCAATCTTCAAAGTATGTCTGTACGATATGTCGAGACGTCTCGACATAACCAATAGTCGAATCGATCTGGCTTGTCATCAGCCGTTTGGGCTAGAAAGGCGCGCGACTCGATGCTGCAATCCGGGGACCTTTCTATGCCGAAATCCACGCTCGCGGCGGCCAGCCACGCGAACGCAGTGCCAGCCGGCGCTTTGAGCGAGGCGCACGCGATTTCGGCCCTCGCAGCGCTCGCCCAGCCGACCCGGCTTGCGATCTTCCGCCTGCTGGTGAAGCACGAACCGGTCGGCATTACCGCCGGCGTGATCGCCGAGACGATCGGCGCACCGCACAATACGCTGTCCTCGCATCTGGCCATTTTGGTGCGCGCCGGGCTGCTTCGTTCGTCCCGCGAGGGCCGTACCATCATCTATCGGTCCGACGTCGAAGGCATGCGGTCCGTGATCGCTTTCCTGGTCAACGACTGCTGCGACGGACATCCGGAGCTCTGCAACCTGGTTGCCGAGGACGCGGTAGCCTGCTGCGCACCGAAGGCGAAGTCTGCAAAGAAGGCCGCCAAGCGGAAGAGCTGAGCGAGCTTAAAAGCTGGGTCCTGCCGAGATCGCTGTTTCGGCACTGTTGGCTACTGCCGTATCGCCATCGCCGGGGGATACCCACCTCCCGTCGACGGCGAGCACCCGATGCTAGTGCCCGTCTGTGGCAGGTAAATCGCAGCACGCGAAAAGGCCGCCCCGCTGGGGGCGGCCCGCTCCACTTTTCGTTTCCGTGCCGAAGCCCCAAAGGCTCCCGACCAGGAATCGAAACAATCGGACGGATGTGATTGGGGAGGACAACCGCCCGGCTGGGAAGCTGTTCGCGATCAGTGCATGTGGTGCCTTCGCTTGATAACGACGGCCGGACGATGATTATGATGCGACCTCATGCCGTGATGCATTCCCATGCCGTGTCCATGGCCCATCTCGGCGCGCGCGCCCCTCTCATGCCCGCCGTGTCCTCTCTTGACGACGACCGTCTCGGCGGCGGCAGGCACCGCAAACGCAACAGCCAAACCTGCGACCAACAAACAAACTTTCTTCATAGTGCTCCCTTTCTCCAGTCCGGATACAAGCCTTGAGCAGCCTTCGCGTTCCGCGCAGAGCGACTGTTGGCGCGGGCTGCGATGTGGCGCGATGACGCGGGAGGGTTCCGACACCGCGCTGGCATTTGCGAATCCTTGACACGCAGTGTGGATGGTTCGGACTGCGGGATCGCCGACTGTCTTCGTTCTTCAGCACATGGGTGCGGCGCGCTCCCCGCTGCTCAGACATGCAGCGTCACCTCTTCCGACCTCAACGCTTCGTCCTCGACCTGAATGGTGACGTGGTCGATGCCGAAATCCTTCTTCAGCAGCGCTCGAGCCTGACGCAGACGGCTCGGACCTTGCGAGAGATCGTCGACGACGAGATGACAGCTCATGGCGTCCATGCCGGAGGTGATGGTCCAGACGTGAAGGTCGTGCACGGCGCTGACACCGGGAATCGCGAGCAGGCGTCGCTGCATGTCGTCGACGTCGATGTGTTCGGGCGTGCCCTCCATCAGGATGTTGGCGACCTGCTTGAGGAGGATGAAGGTACGCGGAATGATGAAGATGCCGATGCCGGCGCCGATGATCGGATCGGCCAGCCGCCAGCCCTTCCACATGATCAGAACCGCCGCGACGATCACGCCCAGCGATCCCAGCATGTCGCTCAGCACTTCGAAGTAGGCGCCCTTGACGTTGAGACTTTCCGACGAGCCGCCGGCGAGCAGCCGCATGCTGATGAGATTGACGACGAGCCCGACCACCGCAACGGCGAGCATCGGTCCGCTCACGACCTCCGGAGGATCGACGAGCCGCAGGTACGCTTCGTAGATGATGTAGATCGTGAGAAGGAGCAGCACCACCGCGTTGGTCAGAGCGGCGAGGACCTCCATCCGGAGATAGCCGTAGGTGAGCCTGGACGTCGCCTCGCGGGCGGCGAAGCGGATCGCGACGAGCGCGAGCGCGAGCCCCGCGACGTCCGTCAGCATGTGCGCGGCGTCGGCGAGCAGCGCCAGGCTGCCGGTGACGAGACCACCGACGACCTCGGCAAGCATGTAGGTCGCGGTCAGGCCGAGGGCCCAGGCCAGCCTGCCGGAGTGCTGCGCCGCTGCCGTGCCGTACGTTCCGCCTCCATGCATTCTAGATCTCCTGGGTGGACGACGAGCGTCCGGAACGAAGCTTACCGTGCCCGACCAGGACCCAATGGAGCAAAGCGCCGCCCGTTCCACTGGAAGGCTTTGATGCCCCCGGCCTCGACCACCTCGATGCCCGCAACGCCGCCGTCGTTGGTCAGCTTGAGGTCGCGAGCGTAGACGCCGAAGACGAGCCGCTGGCGGCGCCCGTCGTCGACGAAGACTTCATGCAGGCAACCCTCGGGGCGGCACACCGCGGAGCGTCTCGCGCAGGCGAAGTCCTCGAAGTGCTGCGCGCGAAATCGCAGTCCGGATGCTTCGATCGACACCGAAAAATAGTGAGCCGCTGCGGGCGCATTGCCGCAGGCCTTCGCGTGCCCTTCTATGTCGCGCCGGATGTCGTCCGGCAGTCCCTCGACGTGCTCGGCTGCCCACGGTCGTTCGGTGGCCGAGCTGCCGCGGGACCGCACCTCTGCGCTGGTCAGCGCCGCCAGCAGCAGGGCTGCAGTGAGGCTTGCCAGGATGCGCGGCCGTGTCATGGCGCTTCTCCCCTCGGCTTGAGGAGGCGCAGCGCGTTCAGGGTGACGAGGACGGTCGCACCCGTGTCGGCGAGGATGGCAGGCCAGAGGCCGGTGATGCCGGCCACGGTGGTGACGAGGAAGAGCGCCTTCAGCCCGAGCGCCACGGCGATGTTCTGCCGGATGTTGGTCATGGTGCGCTTGGACAGGTCGATCATCGCGGCGATGTCCGACACGCGGCCGTGCAGCACGGCGGCATCGGCGGTCTCGAGCGCCACATCCGTGCCGCCGCCCATGGCGATGCCCACGTCGGCCGCGGCAAGCGCCGGCGCATCGTTGATGCCGTCGCCGACCTTCGCGACCACGAAGCCCTGCTTCTGCAGCTCCGTGACGATGCGCTGCTTGTCTTCCGGAAGAAGCTCGGCTTCGACCTCGATGCCGAGACTGTTGCCTATCGCGTCGGCGGTCCGCCGGTTGTCGCCGGTCAGCATCACGGTACGGATGCCGGCATCGGACAGCAGCTCCAGACCCCTTTCCGCGTCCGGACGCGGCTCGTCGCGCATGGCAAGCGCACCGGCGAGCTTGTCGTCCAGGACCAGCAGGGACACCGTCTTGCCCTCGTCGTTGAGAGCCGCAATCCTTCCTCGCTGCGCGTCCGTGACCGCCGCCAATTCGGCCGCGGCCTTGGGCGATCCGAGGAATACCTTCATTCCTTCCACCGTGGCCCGGACGCCCTTGCCGCCGATGGCCGAAGCCTCGGAGGCCGGCGGAATCGTCATCTGTCGCTCGGTTGCCTTGGACAGAATTGCGGCGGCGAGCGGATGGCTCGAGCCGGACTCGAGCGCGGCTGCGAAGCGCAGCACCTCGTCCTCGCTGCGGCCGAAGCCGATGATGTCCGTGACCTGGGGCTTGCCGGAGGTGAGCGTGCCGGTCTTGTCGAGGGCGACCGCCGTGACCCTACCGATCTTCTCGAGCACCGCGCCCCCTTTCAGGAGCAGCCCCCGTCGGGCGCCGGCGGCGAGACTGGCGGCGATGGCCGCCGGCGTCGAGATGACGAGAGCGCACGGGCAGCCGATCAGCAGGATGGCGAGCCCCTTGTAGATCCAGCCGCTCCAGTCGCCGCCGAACAGCAGCGGCGGGACGAGCGCCACCAGCGCGGCGACCACGACCACACCAGGCGTGTAGTACCGGGAGAAACGGTCGATGAAGCGCTCGGTCGGCGCCTTGGATTCCTGCGCCTCTTCGACCAGCTTCACCACGCGGGCGATGGTGTTGTCGGCCGCAGCGGCCTTCACGCGAACCCTGATGAGGCCGTCCCCGTTCACGGTGCCGGCGAAAACGGTGTCGTCCCGCTCCTTCCGGACGGGAATGCTTTCGCCGGTCACGGGCGCCTCGTCGACCGAACTGTCTCCGGAGACGACCACCCCGTCCGCCGGGACGCGGTCTCCGGGACGAACCTGGATCAGGTCGCCGACCGCCAGTGCGCCGGCCTCGACCTCGCGCACTTGACCATCGCCCTTCTCGAGCCGCGCGGTCTTGGGCACAAGCTTCGTCAGGTTCTGGATGCTGGCGCGCGCCCGGCTGGCCGCCACACCTTCGAGCAGTTCGCCGATCAGAAACAGCAGGACCACCGTCGCCGCCTCTTCGGTCGCGCCGATCAAGACGGCACCGACGGCCGCGATCGTCATCAGCATCTCGATGGAGAACGGCGTGCCCGCCACGGCGGCGGAAAGGGCCCGCCTGGCTATCGGGACGAGGCCGACCAGCATCGCCAGCAGAAACGCCCACCGCTCGGCTCCAGGGGCGCTTTTGCCGACCGCGAAGGCCACCGCCAGCGCCAGGCCGGACGCGATCGTCAGCCGGGCCTTGCCGGTCTGCCACCATCGCGTGCCGGCATCGGGCTGGGCGTGGACGTGGGAGTGGCCGGCGTGGTCTTCGCCCGTCCGGGTGCGATCGGCCTCGGCCTTTTCTTCGTCAGCGACCGTGTATCCGAGAGCCGAGATCCTGCTCGCCATCTCACTTCGCTCTGCCTGGTCGTGCCGGACCGTGACCGAGCCGCGTGCGACGGAAACGTCGACGGTCCGCACGCCCGGCATCCGGGTGAGCGCGTTCTCGACCTTGAGCGCGCAGCCTGCGCAGTCCATTCCCTGAACCTGAAGGCGCGTGGTGACCGCCGTCGCCCCGTCATGATCAGTCCCATCCCTGTCCTTCATCACGCTATCCTTCATGGGGCCGATCATGCCGCCTCCTCCGTCGTCGGCGCCGGCGGGGAATCCTTCCGAAACAGCACGTACAGGGCCGGCAGCACCAGCAGCGTGAGGATCGTCGAGGAGATGATGCCGCCGATCACGACGGTGGCCAGCGGACGCTGCACCTCGGCGCCGGCGCCGGTCGCGATCGCCATCGGGACGAAGCCGAGCGAGGCGACCAATGCGGTCATCAATACGGGCCGCAGTCTCGTCACCGCACCTTCGTGTACGGCCTCGAGCACGGGCTTGCCTTCCTGCCTGAGCCGCTCGATGAAGGCGATGATGACCAGGCCGTTGAGCACCGCGACGCCCGAGAGCGCGATAAAGCCGACGCCTGCGCTGATCGACAGCGGAATCCCGCGAAGGATCAGCGCCGCCACACCGCCGGTGAGCGCCAGAGGCACGCCGCTGAACACCAGAAGCGCGTCGGCTACCGATCCCAAGCTCATGAAGAGCAGCAGCAGCACCAGCAGCAGCGCCACCGGCACCACGATGGTGAGCCGCTTGGTCGCCGAGACCAGTTGCTCGAACTGGCCTCCCCATCCGATCCAGTAGCCGGCCGGGAGCTTGACCTTCTGCGCGACGGCGTCCTGCGCTTCGGACACGAACGAGCCGAGATCCCGCTCGCGCACGTTCGCCGTCACCACGATGCGGCGTTTGCCGTTCTCGCGGCTGATCTGGTTCGGGCCCGGCGCGGAATCCACCGTCGCCACCGACGAGAGCGGCACGTAGCGCGGCTGCGCCGCGAGCGTTCCGGACCATGCGGTCTTCGTGACCGGGGAGGCGCCGGGCTCCTCCGCCGGCAGCGGAATCGGGATCGCCCGGATCGCTTCGATGTTGCCGCGCAGCCGCTCCGGAAGGCGCACGACGATGTCGAACCGCCGATCGCCCTCGAACAGCTTGCCGACGCTCTTTCAGCCCACGGCGATCTCGACGATGTTCTGGACGTCGCCGACGCTCAGGCCGTAGCGCGAGAGCGCCCGGCGGTCGAGTTTGACCGTGAGGATCGGCAGGCCGGCGACCTGCTCGGTCTTGACGTCCGTCGCCCCCCGGATCCCCTGGACCACGGATTGCACCTGCTTGGCGGCGCCCTGCAGGACGTCGAGATCGTCTCCGAAGATCTTGACGCCCACGTCACTGCGCACGCCCGAGATCAGCTCGTTGACGCGCAACTGGATCGGCTGGGAGACTTCGTAGTTGCTGCCCGGAACGTCGTTGGCCGCCTTCTCGATCTCCTCGACCAGCTCCGATTTCGGTTTCTCAGGGTCAGGCCACTCGCTGCGGGGCTTGAGCATGATGTAGCCGTCGGAAATCGACGGGGGCATCGGATCGGTGGCGACTTCGGCGGTGCCCGTACGTGCGAAGAACTCCTTCACCTCGGGCAGTTGCTGAAGCCGTTTCTCGAGCGCCATCTGCAGGTCGAGCGACTGGGTCAGGCTCGTTCCTGGAATCCGGATGGCGGCCAGAGCGACGTCGCCCTCGTCCAGGCTCGGGATGAACTCGCCGCCCATGCGGCTCGCCGCGAACACGCTGGCGCCCACGATGACGACCGCCCCGACCGCCACGACGCCGCGGAAGGCGATCGCCCGGTCGAGAAGCGGCAGGTAGACGCGCTTGGCGGCGCGCATGAAGAGGTTCTCCTTTTCCGAGACCTTGCCGGTGACGACGATGGCGACGGCCGCAGGCACGAACGTGATCGAGAACAGTGCCGCAGCGGCGAGCGCCATCAGCACGGTGAGCGCCATCGGCGTGAACATCTTGCCTTCCACGCCCGTGAGCGTCAGCACCGGCAGGTACACCACCGCGATGATGAGCGTTCCGAACAGGCTGGGTTTGATGACCTCGGCGGAGCCGCGGCGGATCGTGTCCAGGCGCTCCTTCAAGGTCAGCAGCCGGCCCTTGCCGTGCTGCGCTTCGGCCAGAAGGCGCAGACAGTTCTCGACGATGATGACCGCGCCATCCACGATGATGCCGAAGTCGATCGCACCTAGGCTCATCAGGTTGGCGCTGACCTTGGTCTCGACCATCCCGGTGACGGTCATCGCCATGGACAGAGGGATGACGCAGGCGGTGACCAGGGCCGCGCGGAAGTTGCCGAGAATCAGGAACAGCACGACGATGACGAGGATCGCGCCCTCGACCAGATTCTTCTCCACCGTCTTGACCGTCGCCTCGACCAGGTGCGTGCGGTCGTACACCGTGCGGGCGGCCACGCCTTCGGGAAGCGACTTGGCGATGTCATGCAGCTTGGCCGAGACCCGTTGGGCCACCGCGCGGCTGTTCTCGCCGATCAGCAGCATGGCGGTCCCGAGCACCGTCTCCTTGCCGCCGAGCGTCGCGGCGCCGGTGCGCAGATCCTTGCCCTCGGCAACCTGCGCGACGTCCCTGATCCGGACCGGCACGCCGCCGCGCGAACCGATCACGATGTCCTCGATCTCGGCGATGTTTGCCACCTGGCCCGGGGTGCGGACCAGATATTGCTCGCCGTTCTTTTCGATGTAGCCGGCGCCGACATTGGCGTTGTTGGCAGCCAAAGCCATCATGACGTCGCGGAAAGCGAGCTTGTAGGCCATCAGTTTGCCGGGATCCGGCAGCACGTGGAATTGCCGCTCGAAACCGCCGATCGTGTTGACCTCGATCACGCCCGGCACGTTGCGGAGCTGCGGCTTGATGATCCAGTCCTGAACCGTTCGCAGATCGCTTGCGCTGTACTCCTTGCCGCCGGGCGCCTTGGCTCCCTCCTTGGCTTCGACCGTGTACAGGAAGATTTCGCCAAGCCCGGTAGCGATCGGACCCATGGCGATCTCGACGCCGGGGGGAAGCTGGTCCTTGACCTGCTGGATGCGCTCGTTGACGAGCTGCCGGGCGAAATAGATGTCGGTGCCGTCGTGGAAGACGACCGTGACCTGGCTGAGGCCGTAGCGCGACAGCGACCGGGTGTATTCGAGCTTCGGCAGCCCGCCCATCGCGGTCTCGACCGGGAACGTGATGCGCTGCTCGGTCTCGAGGGGCGAATAGCCCGGCGCCTGCGTGTTGATCTGCACCTGGACGTTCGTGATATCAGGCACGGCGTCGATCGGAAGGCGGGTGAAATTCCAACCGCCGAACGCCGTGAGCCCGAGCACGAACAGCAACACCAGCCAGCGCTGGCGGATCGAGAATGCGATGAGCCGCTCAATCATGCTCGGCCTCCCCTTTGCCCATCTCCGCCTTCACGACGAACGAGTTCTCGGCGACGTACTTCTCTCCCGCCGAGATTCCGGCGCGGATCTCGATGAACTTCTGGTCCGAGTCCCCGAGCTCGACCGGCCGCGCTTCCAGCTTGTCCTCGCCCTCGCGGACGAACACGACCGTCTTGTTCTCGAATGTCTGAATCGCGCCTGCATGCACCGCGACCGCCACCTTCCGCTCCGCCAGGATCAGGCGCGCGGTCACGAACAGCCCCGGTCGCAGCCTGCCATCGGGATTCTTCAGGATCACCCGCGCGATCGCGGTCTGCGTCTCGCTCGCGCCGACCGGCGCCAGATAGGAGATCGAACCCTTGATGTCGCCGGCGCCGTCGTCCGGATCGATCAGAACCTCGTCGCCGATCCGCACGCGCCTGAGATCCTGCCGGTAGATCGACAGATCGACCCAGATCGTCGACAGGTCCGCCACGACGAAGGCCGGCTTCTGCTCGGAGACGTACTCGCCAAGCGAGATCTGACGATCGATGATGGTCCCGGCGATCGGCGCCTTCAGATCGTAGACCGTGAGGCTCTGATTGCTTTCGATGGCCGCCAGAACCTCGTCCTTACCGACGACGTCGCCGATCCGCTTCTTGATCCCGCGCGCGATGCCCGGAAAACGCGGGGTGACCTGGATCACCGTCTCCTGGTTGGCGCGCAGCGCGCCGTTGAACGACAGCGTCTCGGTCAGGGTCGCCGGGCCGGCCTCGGCGAAGGTCGCGCCGGCGGCCGCCAGCTTGACGTCGCTGATCCTGATCCTGTCGGCACCGTGTTCATCCTGTTCGACGTGCTCGTTGCCGGCCTTTTCCTCCTTGCTCCCCTTCTCCTCCTTGCCGCCGTGTTCGCCGTGCTTCTCGGCGGTCGCGGTCGCTGCGGGCGCGCTCATCGGCGCCAGCCAACGATAGCCGAAAGCGCCGGCGGAGGCCGCGACCAGTGCGAGGACGATTGCGCTCGACGTTCTCATCGTGCGCCCTCCCGTGCCAGGGAGAACGGATTGCCGACCAGCCCTTCGATCGTCGCCACGGCGACGTGGTAGTTCTGCAGCGCCTCCTGCTCGCGCAGACGCGCCTGGGTGACGTTGGCCTGCGCGTCCAGGACTTCGAGAAGGCTGAAGCGGCCGGCGCCGTAACCCTGTTCGATCTCGCTCGCCGCAGCCTGCGCTTTCGGGATTGCGGACTCCCGCAGGATTGCGAGTTCGCGCAAGGACCCTTGGACATTGTCGTAGGCACGTCCAGCGACGACCAGCAAGGTGTTGCGGTTGGCCTCACGCTCGGCTCGCGTCTTGGCGAGGCTTTCCTGGGCCGACAGGATGTTGCCCTGGTTCTGATCGAACACTGGGATCGGCACCGATAGGCTGAGCCGCACCGCATCGTCGTTGGTCTCGTTGAAGTGGCGCCAGCCGGCGGCCAGGCGAACGTCCGGGTACGGCTTCAGGCGCGCCAGCAGGAGCTCGGCATTCCGCTGCGCGTAGACCGCATTCCACCGCACCAGTTGCGGGTTCGCGTCGATGGCGGCGATCACGGCCTGGAATGATGGCGGCCGACTGGTTACGTCGAGCCGTCCGGAGACGCTCGCGAACTTAGGAGACGTGTCTCCCAACAGCACCGCCAACTCGCGGCGCCCACTCGACTGATTGGCCTTGGTGCGCTCGCGATCGGCCTTCACCAGCGCGGCCGCGACTTCGGCGCGGCCGGTCTCAGCGGGCGACGAGGCGCCGGCCTCGACCCTGCGCTGGAGCAAGGGCGTCAGACGCTCGATGGCCGCGACCTGCTCATCAAGGATCTGGATCCGCCGCTGCAGCCCGAGCACGTTGAGAAAGGCGATTGCGGTCTCGGACAAGATCTGCAGGCGCACCGCCTTGCGTTCGATCGATGCTCCCTGCACGCCGGCTTGGCCGGCGGCGATCCGCGCCTCGCGCTTGCCGAAGAGCTCGAAGAGCTGGCTGATCTGCAGCGTCGTCTCCGCCGACCTTGTGCCGCGGTAGCTGCCGGACCCGAAGGAATTGTCCTGTTCGTAGGACAGTTCCGGATTGAGCAGCGCGCCGGCCTGGATGCGCTGGCCGGTGGCGATCCCGATGTCGCGCTCGGCTGCGGTCAAGCGCGGGCTGGCGGCGAGAGCGCGCTGCAGCGCGCTTCCCAGCGTGAGGGTCTGCGAATGCGACGCTCCGGTCAGCCACGGGCTGATGAGCAATGCCGTCGCGCACGCGAGGCGCGAGGCGGATTTCGAAAACATGATGAAAACCTGACGAGAGACGGATTCAGGACGCGAAGCGCCCAGCGATCATCTTCAGGTCAGAGACTTCGGCGGCGGGGGATCGATTCCCGGCGGCAGTCCGCGGCGTGCGACTTCCACAAGGGCCACGACCTCGACCGCGGGCATGATGGCAACCGCGAAGACAGCGGGTGACGGCACGGACACGGAAAAGCAGCCATGACAGTGATGATCCGCAACAGAGCCCTTCTCGGAGTGGCCGGTGCTCTTGCCGTCCATGGAGATGAGCACGTTCGATGACGGATTAGTGACGTCCAGATCGCAGACGCCGTGCAGCACGCCGGCGACCAGGTACATCCCGACCACGAGCATGGCCATTGCGCGGCGCAGGGCGCGCGGCAATTTGTGGCCAAATCTGAAGGTCGAGAAGGTCACTCGGTCTTCCGCTCCGTGCATCGTCCACCGAGTACCACGCCCCCCGTCGACATGTCGACCAGCAACAATGTTACAGGCCTCCAAGTTCCATCCGGATGTGGAAAGCTTGTGCCTCGCGGGCACTATCGTGTGGGGCATGCGGTAGAGAGCTAACTCTGCCGCTAGTGGGTCACCGGTTCGCCGAGTCGCTAGGCCCGCCGCCGGTTGAGCGCAAAGCCGACGGCGAGGGCCGCGAGCATGATCAATTGCGCCGCAATGGTCTGAGCGGTCGGGAATAGGCCAAGCACCGAGAAGCGGGGCACCGACGGCATTGGCGCAATGCCGATGATACCGGCCTCCTGCAGAGCGGAGATCCCTTTTCCGGCCAGCACTACCGTCAACACCGCCATCAGCCACGAACTGTAGGCGAAGAACTTGCCGATCGGGAGCGAGCGGCTGAAGCGCAGCATCGCCCACGCGATCACCGCCAGCGCCACGCACGCGCTGAGGCCACCGGCCACGATGGGCCACCCGTTACCTTGATTCCAGAGTGCGGCGTAGAACAGAATGGTCTCGAACACCTCCCGATAGACGACGATGAACGCGAGCCCGAACAGAAACCAGGCCGATCGACCGGACAAAGCCTTCGACATCTTCGCGCGGATGTAGCGCTGCCACTCATCGGCTTGCGCCTTGCCGTGCATCCAGATGCCCACCGAAAGCAGCACCACGGCGGCGAACACCGAGCCGAATCCTTCCGTCAGCTCCCGGCTGGCGCCGCTGATGCCGATCACCCACGTCGCGAGCGCCCAGGTAATCAGGCCGGCGGCAAGCGCGGCAAACCACCCTGCATGAACGTAGGGCATGACCTCCATCCGCTCCGATTTGCGAACGAACGCGATCATGGCCACCACGATCAACAGTGCTTCCAAGCCTTCGCGCAGCAGAATGGTCGCGGCGCCGAGGAAGGTCGTGGCGGCGCTGCCGGCGTTCGGCGAAAGCGCGGCCTCGGCATCGTCGAGAACCTCGCCGATGACCTGCACGCGAGCGGACAGCCGTTCGGCACCCTCGCCACCCTGCACGGCCGCGCGATACTCGCCCATCAACCCCTCGATGCGCTCCAGCAGCGTGCGGTCCCTGATGCCCAGGGCAGGTTCGATCGGCTCGAACCCATCGAGGTAGGCCGACAACGCCAACGCGCCGGCGCGCCCGCGGTCGCCTGCTCGGACCGCATCGACGCTTTGTGAGAGGTGGCT
>NZ_JH600073.1:7609632-7646083 GCF_000244935.1 Bradyrhizobium sp. WSM1253 | reverse complement strand
CTCGAGACCTGACCCTGAGATACCGCGCCGGCATAGTCGACCGCGATGTAGTCAAGCAGGCGCCATGTCGTCTCGACGTCGCCCGTCTCCGCCTTGGCAGCGCCGAGGGCGAAGACCAGCACGATCAAGGTAGCGATGCGGAAAGACCAGGAACGCATAGTCACAAGGAACCGATCATCTGACGAGACGCCTCTGTAGCTCCGCCGGTAACTGGCTTCAATTGGAGCCCTTCTAAACGGATGCCGTAAACCGCCTTGTCGAGGCGCGAATCTCGCCTGCGCAACCCGGGACGCGCTGCCCCTCCGCTGATCTGCGGGCGAACATCGATGCTCCCGGGGAGAGATCGTTCACGCCTGGTACCGACGGCGCAGCGTCTGAGGATGTTCGCGGCGCCGGACGCGCGGTTCATCCCCGTCAAGCCGGACCTCGTCCATCTACGCTCCGGTATTCCTTCAGGTCCGTCCTTCCGCGCGAAGCCGCTTGTAAAGCGCTTCGACCGCAGTCGAGAAATCGAGGCTTTCATCGACCGCGCAGTGCTCCTCGAGGAAGCGCAGTTGCGCCATGAGGCCGAACGTAGGCGGTTTGAGGTCGAGACCGACGTCGACGCCGGGCGGCCTGCTCAAGATGATACCGCTCATGAATCCCTGGGCCCACGCCAGATAGTCCTTCCGCACCTGTGGATCGGCAGCCGCATCCGCCGCGAACTGCCGGCAAGTGGCGGCTCCGAGCCCCACGATCCGAGCCGTGCGGCCGTCCTCGCCCGCACCAGCTGCAGCCGTCGACAATGCCGATAGCCCGCAGACGAGCGCCAGGCGCCGGGCGTTCCGGCCACCCAAGACAGGGAATGCTTCCGATGACCGCATCCGCTCCGTCTCAATCCGGCTACTTCTTGAACTTGGCCTGGCCCGATTTCCCTTCAGCGGTCTTGATCGTCAGCGTGATCGTCGCTCCGGCGGGAATTGGATTCTTCGCCTCACCCTTCAGTGAGTTCTCGCCCTGGGGCGCCAGCGTGACCGTCTCGCGGGCGGAGCCTCCGGAGACCAGCACGGCTCCGACGTAGCCCTTGGTCGAGACCGGCTTCGCCTTGAACGGCTCGAAGACATTGATCGTGATCGTGTTGCCGGCGGTCAGCAGCTCAGCATCGATGCCGGCGACGTCGAGCATCAACCCGCCGTTCGGGCCCTTTTCATAGTCTTCAGCCGCGGCTGGGGTGGCGAGCAGCAGGGCGGCGAGGATCCAGGTGGTCGCTCTCATCGGGGTTCTCCTATGGGTTGGCTTACGTTCGCGGTCTCGCGTCGGAACAGGACGTAGAGGGCGGGCAGCACCAGCAGAGTGAGGATGGTGGACGAGATGATGCCGCCGATGACCACGGTCGCCAGCGGGCGCTGCACCTCGGAGCCGGCGCCGGTGGCGATGGCCATCGGGACGAAGCCGAGCGAGGCGACCAGCGCGGTCATCAGAACGGGCCGCAGCCGGGTCAGGGCGCCTTCGCTCACCGCTTCCACCAGCGGACGTCCTTCCCGGCGCAGCCGCTCGATGAAGGTGATGATGACGAGGCCATTCAGCACGGCGACGCCGGAGAGCGCGATGAAGCCGATCCCGGCGCTGATGGAAAGCGGAATCCCGCGCAGCAGGAGGGCCACGATGCCGCCGGTCAGCGCGAGCGGCACGCCGCTGAACACCAGCAGAGCGTCCGGAACCGACCCGAGGCTGATGAACAGCAGCAGGAAGATCAGAAACAGGGCGAGCGGCACGACGATGGTCAGCCGCTGCGTCGCCGAGACGAGTTGCTCGAATTGTCCGCCCCAACCGATCCAATAGCCGGCCGGAAGCTTCACCTTGGTCTCCACCTGCGCCTGGGCGTCGGCGACGAACGATCCGAGATCGCGCCCGCGCACGTTAGCGGTGACCACAATACGCCGTTTGCCGTCCTCGCGGGTGATCAGATTGGGCCCGGGAGCTGCATCGATTTCGGCAAGCTCCGACAGCGGCACGTAGCGGATCTGAGCGAGGGGCGAGCCGGCCCACAAGGCGGGCGCGGGCTTGGCCTGGCCCTCGACGAGCGGCGGCAGCGGCACCGGCAGCGACCTGATCGCCTCGATATCCGACCGAAGCTGCTCCGGCAGCCGCATCACGAGCTCGAAACGCCGGTCGCCCTCGAACACGCGGCCGGCGCTTTTGCCGCCGACGGCGATCTCGACCAGGTTCTGCACGTCGGCGACGTTGATCCCGTAGCGCGACAGCGCCTGCCGGTTCAGCTTGACCGTGAGGACCGGCAGACCGGAGGCCTGCTCCGTCTTCACGTCCGCCGCTCCGGCCACCTTCTGCAGCACCGCCTGGACCCGCGCGGCGCCCTGTACCAGCTCGTCGAGGTCGTCCCCGAATATCTTCACGGCGACGTCGCTGCGGATGCCGGAGATGAGTTCGTTCATGCGCTGCTGGATGGGCTGCGAGAAGCCGTACGCACTCCCCGGCACCTCTTCGGCCGCCTTCTGGATGTCCGCGACCACTGCCGTCTTCGGTTTGTCCGGATCGGGCCATTCCTTCTTGGGCTTCAGCATGATGTAGTTGTCCGATGTCGACTGCGGCATCGGATCCGTGGCCACCTCCGCCGTCCCGGTCCGGGCGAACACCTCCTTCACTTCAGGCACCTTGAGCAGCCGCTTCTCCAGCATCGCCTCGATCGCCAGCGACTGCGTGAGGCTGGTGCCCGGGATGCGCACCACCTCGGCCGAGGCGTCGCCTTCGTCGAGGCCGGGAATGAACTCGCCGCCCATGCGAGTCGCAGCGATTCCGCAGATGGCGACGAAAAGCGTCGCGAGCACCGCTACCCCGTACCTGTCGCGAATCGAGGCGCGCAGCAGCGGCGCATAGACCCGGCGGGCCGCGCGCATGAACAGGTTCTCCTGCTCGGAAACCCTGCCCGTAACCAGCAGCGCCACGGCGGCGGGCACGAAAGTCATCGACAGGATGCTGGCCCCCGCGAGAGCCATCAGCACGGTCAGCGCCATCGGGGTAAACATCTTTCCCTCGACGCCCGAGAGGGTCAGGATCGGCAGGTAGACCACGGCGATGATGAAGGTGCCGAACAGGCTCGGCCGGATCACCTCCCGCGAGCCCGCCAGAATGGTGTCGAACCGCTCCCGGCGGTCGAGCACGCGGCCGAGCCGATGCTGCTCGGCGGCCAAGAGGCGGAGGCAGTTCTCGACTATGATGACCGCGCCATCGATGATGATGCCGAAGTCGATAGCGCCGAGGCTCATCAGATTGGCGCTCACCCGGTTGCTCACCATGCCGGTGACGGCGAACAGCATCGAAAGCGGAATGACGCAGGCGGTGGCGACCGCCGCCTTGAAGTTTCCGAGCGTCAGGAACAGCACGACGATGACCAGCAGCGCGCCCTCCGCCAGATTGCGGGCGACCGTGGTGATCGTCGCCTCCACAAGCCGGCTGCGGTCGTAGACGGTACGGGCCACGACGCCCTCCGGCAGGGAGCGCGCGATGTCCCTCAGCTTCTTAGCAACCCGCTGCGCGACTGTGCGGCTGTTTTCGCCGATCAGCAGCATCGCCGTGCCCAGCACGACTTCGTTGCCGTTCAACGTGGCAGCCCCATTGCGCAGATCGGTCCCTTGCTTCACCTCGGCGACGTCTGACACGCGCACAGGGTTGCCGTTGCGCGAACCGATCACGATCGCCTTGATCTCATCGATGCTCCCGACCTGTCCCGGGGTGCGGACCAGATACTGCTCGCCGTTGCGCTCGATGTACCCGGCGCCGACGTTCGCATTGTTAGTGGTCAAAGCCGTCATGACGTCCCGGAAGCCGATCTTGTAGGCCATCAGTTGCGCGGGATCCGGAAGCACGTGAAACTGCTTCTCGAACCCGCCGACCGTATTGACCTCGCTCACGCCCGCCACGGTCCGCAATTGCGGCCTGATGATCCAGTCCTGGACGGTGCGGAGGTCGGTCGCGCTGTAGGCCTCGCCGGTGGCCTTCCGGGCGTCCGGTTTGGCCTCCACCGTGAACATGTAGATCTCGCCTAGCCCCGTCGATATCGGACCCATCGCCGTCTCGATTCCGGGCGGCAATTGGTCCCGCACCTGCTGGACGCGCTCGTTGACCAATTGGCGGGCGAAGTAGATGTCCGTCCCATCCTTGAAGATCACGGTGACCTGGCTGAGACCGTAGCGCGACAGCGATCTGGTGCTTTCGAGGTTCGGGAGCCCGCCCATCGCGGTCTCGATGGGGAACGTGATGCGCTGCTCGACCTCCAGCGGAGAGTAGCCCGGTGCGCGGCTGTTGATCTGGACCTGAACGTTGGTGATGTCCGGAACGGCGTCGATGGGCAGCCGGGTGAAATTCCAGGCGCCGAGGCCCGCCATGGCGAGCACGCCGATCATCACCAGCCAGCGCTGGCGGATGGAAAACGACAGGATGGCGTCAATCATTGTCCGCTCCTCCCTTCGCCATCTCCGCCTTGACGATGAAGCTGTTCCTGGCCGCGTACATGTCGCCGTCCAGAACGCCGAAGGTGATCTCGACGAACTCCGGATCGCGCTGTCCGATCTCGACGTCGCGCGCTTCGAACTTGTCGCCGCTCCGGACGAAGACGACCGTGCGGTTCTCGATGGTCTGCAGCGCAGAAACCTTCACCGCTAACGGCACCTGCCTCGCCGACAGGATCAGCTTGCCCGTGACGAACAGGCCCGGTCGCAGGCGCTGTTCGGGATTCGGCACTGTCGCTCTTGCGACCGCGCTCTGCGTGTCGCTGCTGCCGACAGGCGAGACGTAGGAGATCTTCGCTTCGATGCCCGGCTTGCCGTCGGTGGGATCGATCAGGACCTGATCGCCGACGGCGACGCGAGCGAGGTCGCGCCGATAGACCGAGAAATCCACCCAGACGGTGGAGAGATCGGCGATGACGAACGCCGACTTCTGCTCGGAGACGTACTCGCCCAAGGTGGTCTGGCGGTCGATCACGGTCCCGCCGAGCGCCGCCTTCAGTTCATAGGGCGTCAGGCTCTGGTTGCTTTCGACGATGGCCAAAACGTCGCCCTTCTGGACCCGATCGCCAATTCGCTTTCGGACATCGCGCACGACCCCAGGGAAGCGGGGCGTGACCTGAAGTAGTGCTTCGTGGTTCGGCTGCACCGCCCCGTTCAGCAGAAGGCTGTCGTGCAGGACGGCGGGCGCGGCCTGGGCGAGTTCGATTCCCGCGGTCGCGATCTTCGCCTCACTGAACGCGACGCTGTCTGAGTGCTCCTCCTTCTCCGCGCTTTCGGTCGGCGCCGGCTTGGTGGTCGCCGGGCTGAGCATGCGGTAACCGCCGTACACCAGGACCGCTGCGACCAGGGCGAAGGACAGGAATCTGAGCATTGCGCCGATCATCTTGAATTCTCGCGTGCGGGCGAAAACCGGTCGCCGGCCAGACCCGAGAGGACGCCGCTCGCTGTGCCGATGCCGCGCCCCGGCGGCGTGATCGACGTCCGCTCAGCGGCAAGCGAGGCCCCGAGGTAGGTCGGCAGTTCGCAGCGAACGCCTGCGGCAAAGTCGAATCTGCACATGGACCGGACCTGGAGAAGGAATGCGCGGGTGTCAGCCGCGGTTCTTGCGCTCTCAGATCTGCGCTTTGGGCGGCGGGGTGTCCAGGAGCCTCACCTCAAGCGCGACGACCGTGCTGCAGCGGAAAGACACGATTCCGGAGAGGGTCGCCGGTGCGCACACGCTCGCGGCTGCCGGGATGGTCAGCGGAACGCAGCTATAGCAGTGGTCGACCACAGTCGGGGTCTTCTTGCCGTCGACATCCGACTTATCGGAGCCCACGCTCGCGTCCGCAGTCGAGTACGGGGCGGCCTCAAGCGCCTCCTCCGCGCAGGCGATCTCTCCGCCGAATCCGACCAGGACGTAGACCGCGGCCAAAAGCACCAGCAGCGCCTGCCGGAGGCGGCTCTTCGGACTTCCGTGTGACTTGGTGCGCCCGGTCATGATGTTCCGTTAGCAAGATTCACCTGCCGGCGCCATCCCGCAACGGGCGTCCCAAGGGCCAGCCTCGATTCTCACCCACCGCCCTTGCAGGGGTAAAGCAGCACAGCGGCTTGGGATTGTGCGATGGAACAGGTGGAAAAGCTAGTCCTCACTTGCCTTGCATCGGCATGGCCCCCATCCGACCGCCCTGCATCGTCGGCATCATGCCCATCATCATCGGCATCATGCCCATCTGCGGCGCGAGCAGTTCGTCGGCCGTCTTTTTCTGCTCGTCGGAAAAGCTGCCGGCGAGGTTGGTCAGTGCCGATTTCATCGCCCGGATGCCCTCCAGCCGCACCGAAAGCCATTTCTCCTGCAAGGTCAGGCGGTCCACCAGGCTCTCCGATCCGGAGCCTTGGGACATCATCGACGTGCGGAGTTCGCCGAGGGCCTTGGCGTTGGTGCGCAACGCGTCGGCGAACGCGTTCCAGGCGGACGTTTGAGCGTCCGTGATCTTGAGCTCGGTCCGCAAGAAAGCGATGCGGCCCTCCACGTGACCGATGGTGTCCATGCCGCCTATTCCGTCGCCGCCGGACCGGCGCATCATGCCCATCATCCTCATCATGTCCGACGTCGACATGTCGCCGCCCATCATGTTCATCATGCCGCGGCCCACCATCCCCTGAGATGAGCCGGTGCCGCCGGGCGCCTCCGCAGGCGTGGCCGGCGTGGCGGTGGGCGCCTCCTTTTGCTCCGGATAATGGCCCTGGTGCTCGGCAGCCGATTGCGCGAGCGAGGGGCCGGCGAGCATCGTGAGCAGCAGTGTTGCGGCAACGGTCGGGCGTCGCATCGTGGTTCTCCTGAGACTTCCTGTGCAGAGCGATTGTGACGATTGTGCACCCGGGCGGGTTGATCGAGGTCAACGAAGTCGGAAGTCAGGGCCGACCCGAACCGCTCATTCCTTGAGATCCCTCAAAGCGGAATTTTCCTCGGAGATCATTGTGAAGCTCCCGCAACCGGAGAATCGAACATGATCGCGAACAAGCTCTTCACGCGAGCGAACCGCCCCGCCCGGACGACGCCAGAGCATGAAGCCAGGGATTAGACGGCCATGAGGCCCTCCATCGCAAAGACCGTGCCGAGCGCGCAGGATTGTTTCCATCGTCGGCAGCTCCCATGCGGCGCAAATGATCACGCCCTTCCAGCAAGCAAGTGCGAAACTCAACTGTTCCCCTCGGCGCAATTGCAGCGATGGTTCCGAGAACGAGTTTACGCATGCGAGGTCTTCCTCGAGGTGCGGATCACCTCATTCGGCGGGCTCGGGAACGCGTTGCTGCCGCTTTATCGGCTTGCTTAGACGCGGCGGACGCGTGCGGTCATCGCTGGGCAATCGGAAGCCCTTAACAAGTCCGAAGATCGCCGGGATCACGATCAGCGTCAGCAGTGTCGAGGAGATCATGCCGCCGATCATGGGCACGGCGATGCGCTGCATGATCTCAGACCCCGTGCCGGTGCTCCACATGATCGGCAATAAACCCGCCATGATCGCGACCACCGTCATCATCTTCGGGCGCACCCGCTCGACCGCGCCCTCCATAATGGCGTCGTAGAGATCAGCACGGGTCAGCGTCCGCCCTTCAATCTCGCGCCGAAACTTGATCTCGGCGAGCGCCTGATTGAGGTAGATCAGCATCACCACGCCGGTTTCGGCGGCAACGCCGGCGAGCGCGATGAAGCCGACTGCAACGGCAACCGACAGGTTGAAGCCGAGCCACCACATCAGCCAGAGCCCGCCGACGAGAGCGAACGGCAGAGACAACATCACGATCATGGTTTCGGTGACAGAACGGAAGTTCAGATACAGCAGCAAGAAGATGATCACCAGAGTGACTGGTACGACGATCTTCAGGCGCGCTGCCGCGCGTTCAAGGTATTCGTACTGTCCGCTCCAGACGACGTAGTAACCCGGTGGAAACTGGATGCTGGCCTGAACCGCCCGTTGCGCATCGGCGACGTAGCCGCCGAGGTCGCGGTCGCGGATGTCGACATAGATGTAAGTGGCCAACTGGCCGTTCTCTGTTCTGATTGAGCTCGGCCCGCGGGCCGGAACGACGTTAGCGACCTCTCCAAGCGGCACGGCTCCTCCCGCGGGCATCGGAACCAGGATGTCGCTTGCGATCGCCTTCGGATCGTCTCGAAGGTCGCGCGGGTACCGCATGTTAACGGTAAAGCGCTGCCGGCCCTCGACCGTGGTCGTCACCGCTTGACCGCCAAGCGCAGTGGCGATGGTATCCTGAACGTCCTGAACCATGATGCCGTAGCGCGAAAGAGCAGCCCGATCCGGAGTGATTTCGAGGTAGTAGCCGCCAATGGCACGTTCCGCGTATGCGGATGACGTGCCAGGTACGGCTTTGAGCACCTGCTCGATTTGCTTGGCAAGCTTGTCGATTTCGACGAGATCGGTTCCCATCACCTTGACGCCAACCGGCGTGCGAATGCCGGTCGACAGCATGTCGATGCGGGCCTTGATGGGCATGGTCCATGCGTTGGACACGCCAGGAAGCTGCAGTGCCTTATCCATCTCGGCGATCAGACCGTCGATGGTCAGACCCGGACGCCATTGTTCTTTGGGCTTCAGATTCACGACGGTCTCGAACATCTCCGATGGTGCGGGATCTGTTGCCGTCGAGGCCCGCCCTGCCTTGCCGTAGACCGAGGCTACTTCCGGAAACGAGCGGATGATCCGGTCCTGTGTTTGCATGAGTTCAGCGGCCTTCGTCACGGAAATGCCGGGCAGCGTGGTTGGCATGAAAAGCAGGGTGCCTTCGTTCAGGTTGGGCATGAATTCGGTGCCGAGCTGGCGCGCAGGCCAGACGCTCACCGCGAGCACGGCGAGCGCCAGCACGATCACCAGCGTCTTGGCGCGCATCACACCCTTGATCACAGGACGATAGATCCAGATCAGGAAACGGTTGATCGGATTTTTGTGCTCCGGAACGATGCGGCCGCGCACAAAAATCACCATCAGCGCGGGTACCAGCGTGACCGACAATAGGGCCGCCGCCGCCATCGAAAACGTCTTGGTGAATGCCAGCGGGCTGAACAGCCGCCCTTCCTGCGATTCCAGCGTGAAGATCGGCATGAACGACACGGTGATGATCAAGAGGCTGAAGAACAGGGCCGGCCCGACCTCGGAAGCCGCCGTGATGAGGATATCGACGCGTGAGCGGCCGGGCTCGGCCCGCTCCAGGTGCTTGTGCGCGTTCTCGATCATCACGATCGCGGCGTCGATCATGGCGCCGATCGCGATAGCGATGCCGCCAAGACTCATGATGTTGGAGCCGAGATTCAAGAGCTTCATCGCGCCGAACGCCATCAGGATTCCGACCGGTAGCATCAAAATCGCAACCAGAGCGCTGCGGAAATGCAGCAGGAACACGATGCAGACCAGTGCGACCACGACGCTTTCCTCGAACAGCGTGTGCTTGAGCGTGTCGATGGCGGCGTAGATCAGATTGGAGCGGTCGTAGACCGGCACGATCTCGACCGATTTCGGCAGGCTAGAGGCGATCTCCTTGAAGCGCTTCTTGACGTTCTCGATGACGTCGAGCGCGTTGACGCCGAAGCGCTGCAGCACGATCCCGCTGGCGACCTCGCCCTCTCCGTTGAGTTCGGTGATTCCGCGCCGCTCGTCCGGTCCGAGCTCGACTCGCGCGACGTCGCGCAGCAGCACCGGCGTACCGTTATTGGTCTTGAGTACAATGTTGCCGAGGTCGTTGATGTCTCTGAGGTAGCCTTTGCCCCGAATCACATACTCGAACTCCGAAAGCTCGACCGTACGACCACCGACGTCGGCATTGCTGGCGCGGATCGCGTCGCGCATCTTCTGCATGGTAATGCCCAGGTCGCGCATGCGCTGCGGATCGAGCACGACGTTGTACTGCTTCACGAATCCGCCGACGCTTGCGACCTCTGCGACGCCCTCCGCCTTGGCAAGCGCGAACTTCAGGTTCCAGTCCTGGATGGTCCGCGTATCGGCGAGGTTCAGCTCCTTCGACATGATCGCGTATTGATAGACCCACCCCACGCCAGTCGCGTCGGGACCGATGGTCGGCGCCACCCCCGCAGGCAGCCGCGATGCCGCGCTGTTGAGGAATTCGAGCACGCGCGAACGTGCCCAGTAGATGTCGGTGCCGTCCTCGAAGATAATGTAGACGAAGGACACGCCGAAAAACGAAAACCCGCGAACCACCTTCGATCTCGGGACGGTGAGCATCGCGGTCGTCAGAGGATAGGTGACCTGATCCTCGATCACCTGCGGCGCCTGGCCTGGATATTCGGTATAGACGATCACCTGGGTGTCGGAGAGATCCGGAATTGCATCAAGCGGTAGGTGGATCAGTGCATAGATTCCGGCGGCCGCCGCAAAGCCGGTGCCGAACAACACCAGAAGCAGATTGCGGGCCGACCAGGCGATGAGGCGAGCGATCATTGGCGGCCTCCGTTGTCGGCTTCTCGCCTTGGGATCGGCGCGCTATCTGCTTCCGCAAACCCCTTGAGCGCCGCTTTCAAGTTGCTTTCGGCATCGATCAGGAAGTTGGCGGAAGTGACAACGGCATCGCCTTCGCTCACGCCTTTCTTGACCTCAACGTAGCCGCCGCCGCGCCGGCCAAGCTTGACCTCGCGCGGTTCGAACTTCCCCTCCCCTTTATCAATCAGCACAGCCTGCCGGCTGCCACTGTCGAGCACGGCGCTATCCGGCACCGCCAGCACCGGTTCCGGCGTACCGGATTCGATTTCCGCATCGACATACATTTCCGGCCGCAACAATTCATCCTGATTGGGCACCTCGATGCGGATACGCGCCGTTCGGGTTTGCGTATTGAGATGCGGGTAAATCAGCGCGACTGTGCCGCTGAAAGTCTTACCTTGCAGGGCCCGTGGCCTGATCGTGACCTTCGTTCCGACCTCGACTTGCGACATGTCGCGCTCTGCGACATCGACGACGACCCACACCATGCGATGGTCGGCGATCCGGAACAGTACGTCGCCTGGACCCGCACGCATCCCGTTCACGGCGTTGCGCTCGAGGATTTCGCCATCCTGTGGAGCGATCCAAGGAATGGACAGCGATATGTCGCGGTTGCGTTCGAGCTCCTTGATGGCCGATTCGGGCGCTGCGAGGTTCTCTAATCTGCGCCGCGCACCTTTCAGGTCCCTTCCGGTTGCGCCGATGTTGAGAGCGGAGAGATATTCGGCGGCGGCGCTGGAAAGCGCCGGGCTGTAGACGTTCATCAGGACTTGTCCCTTGTGAACGTGGTCGCCAGTCGTGACGTTGGCGACACTTTCGACAAAACCCTCGAATCGCAGTGCGACGACCGAGACGCGGCGCTCGTCCTCCTGAATGGTGCCAGGCGCCCTGATCAGGGAGCGGATCGGTTGCCGGACAACCGGTTCGGACCTGGCGCCGGTGCGCTGAATCTTGCCGGGAGAGAGTTTTATCGAGCCATCGTCACTGTCTTCCCCCTCGTAGACGGGGATATAATCCATGCCCATCGAATCCTTCTTCGGCATGGGCGAAGTGTCCGGCAGTCCCATCGGGTTGCGGTAGTATTTGATCTTGCGTTCAGTGTTTACCTCAGCGGTTTTGCCCTCGGATGCCGCCTCATCGGGCTCATCGAAACGGATGTCCTCGCTGGCGCGAACAGCAATATATTCCTGGCCAGAGGGCGTTTTCTTCGGCGTCTCCGAGTAGTTCGGCAAAGCGTCAGGATCGCGATAGTAGACGATCGGTCCAGTGGGCTTGGGCAAACCAGTGCTTGGTTTCGCTGTAACCGCGAGCATGCCAGGCAGCCATCCTGGAAGCGGAGCGTTCGATCGCCCTACTGCCAATCCGAGGGTCGCCGCCGCCAAGACCGCGAACACCATCAGGAGCGTGCTAATCGATCTTTTCATGGCGAACCTCGCACCGCAATGAGCAGCATCAGTGAAATCGGGAGCTTGCGTTTGATTGGCGTGTTGCACCCCCTCCACTCCAGTGAGTTCGGAGCAAATCGCCGGACGGTTACACGCTCGCGCTGACGTGAAGCCGCCCAATGCCTTCCGGTCATCGCGTACCTCCTGCCAGGGTGCGATCTCGGCGTATTTGCCTGCAGCTCGCCTTGCAACTGCAAAAGCACTTTCCGCCGTCGCCCGAAACGGTTCGATCGGCTGCGGATCCCGGAGACAACCACAGCAAGGCTGTGGTCGCTCCAATCGCGATGTGCCGAATGCCTTCGGTCGAACGGATCACGGCGTCGCCTTTAGGACGAGCTTGTTCTCGACCGTCCCGGTTTCGCCCTGGACCTTGGCGCCCAGCGATAATTGCCAGCCACCTTCCATCGTCACCGCAGCCTTGAACTTATAGATTCCAGGCTCTGTACTGGGCATCGCGTCGATTTTTGTCTTCATCTCCTCCATGCCGTCCGGCGCCATGTCCAGTCTCTTGGCGAAGATCACAGCATTCGCGACTGGCTTGCCGTCGGGCTTATGCACGAGGCGGACGGAGATGATTGCATCGCCCTTCTTCACAGTCTTGTCGACCAGTTGGAATTCGTAGTCTTTGATGTCGGCGCGCGCGAACGTGGCTGACCCGGTCACAGCAATGCCGATCAGCGCGGCCTGGAGGGCACGCGCGCAAGTGTAGTTCTTCATTTGGATTCCTCGATATCCTGATGTGCCGCGAACGGCGGCATGCGTTTATCCGCGCGGCTTTGGACCACGCAGTAGCAGATGGCGTACTGACGCCGATCAGGTCAAGATTCGGGGAGGATGGTCCGGCGGATCGCCGATGAGACCATCGGCAATCAAGTCGACAAGCGCAAAAGACAGCTTGCGGATTTGGAAGGAGACTTGGATTCCGTTGGAAGACGGCTCAGCCTGCGTGACGATCAAGGAGCACATCGCCAGCGGACATTCCTGGCAGCCGCTATTTTTATGCTCGTCCGGGCAACAAGGCATATCGGCGGACATTCCGGACATGCCAGCCATCTCCGACATGCCGGCCATGTCAGCGACAGGCCGATGCTTCGCGACGGCTGGGCTCACCAGCGGCTGCGATACCAGTCCAGCGATCACCAAGATCGCGAGCACACGGCTTATGAATCGGCCGAAATCCATGACCCTACATCGCATGGGTTCCGCGGCTTGCAAAGGGACCTCCCTTCACAAGTTCGCCAGCAAGGACTTTGCATCCGAAATCACTCAGAAATCATTAACTTAGCCGGGTTTTCAGACTACGGCCCAGCAGTATGCGTGCTGAGGAACTATGGTGCAGCTTGGCTACTCGCATCGGGTAGCCAGTGCATCGGACGAACGCCTGATGGACAGTCGTTCCAACTTTCGTTCCTCAAAGAGCGGGCCCACAAGGGCGGCTTAACGCTTTCGTGCCTTTACGATTGAAATTCGCCCGACCCCGACGGAGTGAGTTGAGTGCCTCACCGTACCGGACAGGCCAACCCTCGCAAGACTGTCAACCCAACTTCCGTTGAAATGCGGCGCCACGGCAGGAGATCCAGAGAGGCGCCTGGCAAGCTCAAGAATTCGACGCTCGCCCGGATTTTCCGGTTTGTCAAACTCTATCACGCGCAAGGTCCCACCGTGCCGGAGGACCCTGGTCATCTCCTTCACGATGTCGAGCTTCTGATCCGGCGCGCTATGGTGAAGCGCAAACATGCATATGACCGCGTCGAACGAACTCGCGTTCACCGGAAGCTTTCCGGCAAGGGAGGCCTGAATGACCGCTACGTTCGCGACCTGCTTTCGAAGAGCCCTGAGCCGCATCCTTTCAGCAGCTTTCCACTTTGAGTCCACAATGACGAACGTCGCCTCGGGATAGCGGCGCGCGAGCGAAATTGCAGAGGACGAACTGCCTGGCCCAAAACCCAGTATTCGATCGCCTGACTTCGGTGCGAGAGACGCGAACAGATCATCCTGCCAGCTTGCGTCGCGGACCAGGAGGGCGAACGAAAGATCATAAACAATTTTTGCCGCCCAAAGCCGGCAGCGGAGTAGCAGTCCTGGCGAACGTATTTGGTCGACAGCTTGACTACCATTCCTCTTCGGTGGCGCTAAGCGCGTCCTCGCGTCGTGAGTTGGCCTGCCCCTATTCCGCGACATCGTGAACGTCCGTCGAAAAATCGTTGAACGACGATGCGAGCTTTCGCATAGGGTCGGTGAGCACAATCACCACCGTAACAGGCTCGGACCGAGCTTCGCCCCGACGGCAGCGCAGATCCAGGTTGGAAAGCCGTACCAAAGCGCAATGGATGGAAGCGCACCACCAACACAAGGCAACGCACAAGCCAACGCTCCGACCGACATGTTCAAGCTGAAACTGTGTCGGATCGCCAAGATCAGTAGTCCCCGGCGTTGACAGCTTGCACCGAGAGACCGTCCAGTTGCCCGGAGAGCCTGAGAACCGCTTCCGAGAATGCTGAGGAATCGACGGCCTCGTTGCCGACGAATCTTCCAACATGGCCATTCCTATCGCTCGCAAAAATCGAAGCGGTGTGGATACCGATTATGGCAAAGTCCGACCCGTCTGGTAGCAATAGCGGTGCTCCAGACGAGCCGGGTCGTGCCACGCAAGTGTGGACCAGCGTGCCCGAGGACAACTCGCGAACAGAGCAACTCGGATCGACGCTGATGACTTCGGCGTTGACGACGTCGTTCGAATAGGCCGGCAACTGTATTTGGGGCTTAAGCGACGCTAGTTCCTTCAACGAGAAATGGCTCAAGAGAAGCGGGCGAACTTCCGCTGGCGCGCGATCAAGAACAAGTATCGCCCAATCTCCCGAAACCTCCCGGACCGTCTCATGCGTGAAGTCCTGTTTCGAGCCAATGGCCCAGACAATTGCTTGAAAGCGTCCAAGATCAGCTCCTGATTGATAGCTCAGCTGGAAAACACTGGAGTGTTTGGTGGTGCCATCTCTTTCGGTGACGCAATGAGCTGCGGTAACGATGATCCTAGGATTCAGAACGATCGCCGCCGTGCACGTCAATGCGCCCCTTAATTTTCCGATCGCTGAATAGGGCGATAAGCGCGCATCGACGATTTGACGATGATTGATTTCGGTCACGCTGCGCGGGGCAGCATTGGGGCCAATTGATGATCGCGAACTGAAGACGGAGGGCAGCTCGGTTAATACAACCGGAAGCAGAACGGCTGTGCCTGCGATAGCAGCCAAAGTTTGTGAGGCTATCATTTCGTTCTCCCAGCAGATCGACATCATCGCGGATACGGACCCGGCTGTTGACCGCCGATTTAGAGCGCATCAGGCATCGAGATTATCGCCGGGCAGCGGGTCGCAACGATTGATGGCCGGACGATCGCTTTTGCGGAATGCGTTCAGGTGCCTACCGTTCAGCTGATAGGCACGTATCCGTAATGGCCGCAGATGCGGCCACTTCAACCGATCGAGATCGCTCTGGGGGGATGCGGATCAGGCGAGTTGCCGTGATCGCGGGCAGTCTTGAAAAAGGACGGCCATGCGGCCGGCAGGGTGATTGGAGTCAGAACAATAATAAGCGGCGCGAGAGCACTCGGACTACTGCAAGTAACAGCACATGCATTGCAGGCATTCCCCAAGCAGCGATCGCAGGGTGTCGCCATTCGACCTGAATTATATGAGGTCGCGTATTGTCCGAAGGCGGCTGGGGTCGAAATCGATGTCTCGGCGCGCGCGTTCGCCTGTACAATCGTAGGCAGCATCAATGCCACGATCAGGAATAGCAAGGACAATGAGCAGGCCCTGACTTGCATGCCGACAGAATAGCAGGGAAGTCCGGCTGCGCACCAGCAAAATTGGCACCGAGGAGGCAGCAAGATCGGGAACGTTGCCGAAGCCAGTGCACTGCACGCGTTTTTGCCAAAAGGGGGCTTACACGGCGCGGAAACGCGGGACGTTAGCGACGGAGCGCGCCATCCACGCGTAAACCTTATCCGTCAGCGACATCAGAGAGTTCGCTGTTGCAAGATTGTGAGATGGATGGCGGGATGCAGCGCGCCGAGCATCCCGACAAGCGCGACGATTGCGAAGCCCAAGACGATCTCGATGGCGCTATTGCGCGTGAGGTGATGAAGCGCCTCGGATTGGGCCTCGCTCCCCACCGAAGTGGCGAGCTGAGGCGTCAACCGGAGCCGATTGACGGCGGCGAACGCCAGCATGAAGACGAAATGCGCGAGCTTCAGCACGATGGCGTGTCGAGGTTGCCGGCGGGGCGTCAACGCACGTGTTGCCTCGGAATTTGCTCACGCCAAACGGACCCTCGGGAATAAGTTGCGGTTGCGGGAGTTTCTGCCGGTGAGCGCATATCGGCAACTAGCGCCTGGCCAGTGGCGATCCGCTCCCGGCGCCAAAAGAGGCGCCGAAACAGCAGCACGAGTCCAATCACCAGGATCAACACGACCAGCACGCCTGCGGCAGTAACCGCGACCAAACCTAATCCCCAAGCTAGATCGGATTCGTCCATAGGATTATGACCTCCCTGATCTATCTCCGTCGCAAAGCTCCATTGGATGCGGGATCTTGTTGGGCTTTCGTACATCATACGAGACTTAGCTTTGCAGCCGGTCTTCCAAACGCAAATCCCCAGACAGCATGGCGAATTCGCGATGCAGGGCGCCAAGGAACAGGCATAGACATACTTGCTCGTTAGCGCCCCGGAACTGAATCGCCGGCAGCAGCCTTCCAGGCAGAAGCGTTTATTGGAAGCTCATTACAGAGCAGATCGCCGCTCAAAGGAAGCGATCAACTGAGGACGAGACGTTTGGGAGGATGAGGATCTGGGGAAACGCGAACGCCCACCAAAAGGCCGAGCGCACGATATGGACGTGGCTGGGCGGTGACAGGGTCATTCGTCGTCATGTCGGATGCTACGGCAATCATGCCTGCACAATCCAGGGAACAGGCCTTGGCGAGAGGGCCGCTCTTCTTTCCAGAGCAGCCTATGGAATTACCCGGTGCCTGCATCCCATTCATTGCAGCTGGGACTGCTTTCGAGATCATCGACGCAGCGCGCATGCTGGTCCCTACCGGCCCCAACACAAGCGAGAGGGTCAGCAGGACCGCCGAAAGTCGAACAAGAGCACCCGCTGTCATAGCAAGACGATATCAATTACCG
Source organism: Bradyrhizobium sp. WSM1253 (assembly GCF_000244935.1). NCBI lineage: Bacteria > Pseudomonadati > Pseudomonadota > Alphaproteobacteria > Hyphomicrobiales > Nitrobacteraceae > Bradyrhizobium > Bradyrhizobium sp. WSM1253. The sequence goes on along the minus strand of NZ_JH600073.1, from coordinate 7,628,956 downwards.
GCTAGGGGCGCGAGAACGGCACAAGGTCCGGGCGGCCGATGGTGGTAAACTCGACGTGAGGCATTGGACTGAGGTCAGGTCCGGGCGACACCGTCACGCAGGCTGAAACGCTGGATACAAGTAATAGCTGATAACGTGCAGCGACGTGTCTCGATAGCAACGCCTGTTTTCAGCGCAGAGCCTCGTGCGACCGCCAGTGCGTGACTGGCACGAGACCAAATCGACAGTCGCTTTCGGGTCGGATAGTCTTCTGCCCTCCAGCTGCGGGAGAGATCGATTTACCGAGATTCGCATTCCTGCTTGATGAACCCACTAATCTCGCCCGGTGCAGCGAAAATGACGTCAGCGCGATCACCCATCATGCCCGCGCCCAGCAGAGCAGGTGAGCCTTTCTCCGGGCCGTCGCCGCTGCTGTCGGTTTTGAGCCGCAGATTGCGTTCCCAAAACGCATGCATCTTGCCGTCGCCGGTCGTCACCCGATAGGTATCCCCACAGTAAGTGATTGCCTGCACGCGAGCTTCCGGATCGGGTTTCTTCAGATTGGGAACGCCGCCGCCCGTCATGCCGCCCATGCCCCCCATCGCGCCCATTTGCGCCGCCGCATGTCCCGGTTGGGTTGCGTGCTGGAGAAACGCCAACAGATCCGTGCGTTGCTGATCGTTCTTGATACCCTCGAACGTCATGGCATTCCCGGGAACAACATGCTGCGGATCTTTGAGCCAGTCGTCGAGGGTCTTGTCGTTCCAGACAATGCCCGAGGATTTTAGGGCAGACGAGTAACGGGGGAAGCTCGAGAGGCTTCCAGCCTTTCGATTCCAAAGCTGTGCCAGGCTCGGTCCGGTCATGCCCCGATCCGGCTCTAGCGAATGGCATGCCGCGCACGCGCCAAAAACGCGCTGGCCGCGGTCAACGTTGCCCTGTGCGGCAAGCGCGGGTGATAGCGCGCTCGATGCGCCGAAAGCCATGGACGTCAAGAAGAGGATCCAGCGCATCGTTCTCTCCGGTATTTGGCGCAACATCGGATTCGTGAGCGCGCGCCGCCATCACAAAACGCGCAGCCGGCAATCTTCTGCCGTCAAATGTCGCTCGTTGAGTGGATCGTTCTCCAAGCCGGTCAGACCAGGATGTCAGCTTGCAAATGCAATCAGCGCGGCAACGTCCGCAGGTAACGCAAAGAAAACCGTTACGCGGTCGCCCATCATTCCGCCAGGTAACATCACGGGCTTGCCGGCAAATGGGCCACGATCGCTCGCATCTATCTTGATCCTCAGGTTGGTCTGTCGGAAGACTGTCGTTCTACCGTCTGCCGTTGTGACTTCAAAGGTATCGCCGCGGTGCTGAATGGCAGTCACTTGGGCCTCTGGTCCGACTGCCTTCAGGTCGCGCAGTTGTGCCGCCGACCCATGCGTCGCGTTGCTCACCCCAGACATCTCGTCGCTTGCCATAGCCATCCGCCCGTCCCCGTGTGAGTTCAATTCGGCCCGCGCTCGCCTTGACCCAGTGACTATGCCGACCACGCCTGCGATGGCGAGCATGACGGTCTTTCGTCGGTTCATAGCAATTCTCCTTCGTTGCGCATTTCTCCGGCCCGCCATCAGTTCTCAACCATCACATGCGACGGAGCGAGCCGTGCTCGCCACGTTGGTAATATGCTCATTTCACCGCCTGAGACTCGTTTCTCGCTTGGGCGATGAATGCCTGCAGGTTGCTAAGGTCTCTGGCGCCGGTCGAGACCTGTTGGCCAGCCACGAAACCGGGCGTTCCGGTGATGTGCAGCGCTTCCCCGAGCTTGACGTTCTGGTCCAGCATGCTTTCGATGGCTTTGTCTTGCATGTCCGCCTTCAGCCGATCGACATCCAGGCCGACGGCGCGCGCCGCCTCGAGCACCTTGGCCTCCACAACCGCGCCCCGAACCTGATAGAGCGCACGGTGCAGGGCCTCATACTTGCCCTGCTTGTTGGCTGCGAGTGCCGCCTTAGCGGCATACACAGAGCCCTCGCCGAGAATCGGAAATTCCTTGTAGACGACACGCAGCTTGGGGTCGGCCTCAGTTGCTTTTGCCATCAACGGCGCCATCATTTTGCAATAGGGGCAATTGTAGTCGAAGAATTCGACCAGCGTGACATCACCGTTGGGATTTCCGCCAACGGGGCTGCCGGGATCCTGAAATATGTCGGCGGCGTGAGCCTTTAACGCTGCCTTTCCCCGGGCAGCATCTTGCTCGCCTTGCTTTGCCTCCAGCCGACCGAGCGCTTCGCCGACCACCTCCGGATGTGCAAGCAGATAGTTCCTTGTACGCTGCTCGAATTCGTCCTGCGACATGTCTGCCGCGGCGGCGGGATTTCCCAGAAGCAGCTTCACAGAGTTTGGAAAGTGCGCGCCGCCAAGGCCAAGAATGAAAGCTGGCAGTATGGCCCAAATCATGATGCGTCGTACCATTGGTCTGTCGACCATACGTCCCTCCCTCATTCTTCAGAATTGCTTGCTCGCGTAGACTTTCTGCACACGGCGCCGGCAGGCTGAATTCTATAGCTTGCCGCTTAGCCCTCGTACTCGATTGCACCGGTGTGCCGGTCGACCTTCAGTCGCTGTACAAGCGAGTTGTCGACAGTAACGATATCAGCGGTGATGGTGGCATCATCGCTTTTTACATCTCCGATCTTCAGCCGCTTGTTGTTGAGCCGGGTTAGTTGCGCGTCGAGATAACCGCGAACGTCATCGACCGATAAATTCATGACGGGCGTGACGCGGGAGCCGAATAGCTCGCCCATACCAGACCTCGCGCCGCCTCCTCCCATCATGCCCGAGCCCATCATCCCACCGCCCATCATTCCGCCGCCCGTCATGCCCTCGCGCTTCGAGCCCATGCCGCCGCCCATCATCCCGCCACGCATGTGCTGGCCCATCGTACCGGAACCCATGTTGCTCATGCTGCCACGCATCATGCCCATGCACTGATCGTGCTCCGAAGCCTCGGGCATCATGCCGGGCTCCATGCTCTTCTCCATACCTTGTGCATGCGCGACGCCGACAGAACTCATGACTAAAGCGAGGCCAGCGGCGGCGGCAAAAATAGCGCTGATGTTACGCATTTGCTTTGTCCTCCTGATTGGGTCCACTCGGGACCGTTGGTCTTTAAGTTCTACTGCGGCACCTGGCCCACTAGGCGTACATCGGGGCGTATCGGCACTTCCAGCGAGGCGCCCGTTTTGCGATTGCTATCGGCTGGACTTTGCGTAACTGACCGTGCCTGCGCGCCAGTATTGGTTATCCGGCTCTCCTGCTGCAGGTAAGCAATAATGTCGCGCCGGGCAGAAGGCTCGATCACGCGAACGGGCATTCTCGTGCCCGGCTTGAACTTGCGGGGATCAGTGAGCCATCGTTCGAGATTATCGCCGGTCCAGCGCACATCGACCTCGCGTAGTGCGGACGAATAATTGTATCCGTCAGCCGAACCGGCCTTGCGGCCGAACACCCCGCCAAGCATGGGGCCCGCCTGGTTGACCTCAAGTCCGTGACAGGCGGCACAACGTTGCTCGAACAGCAACTGCCCACGCGCCGGGTCAGGCTCGGCGGCCGCCGTGAACCGCGAGAGATCCTTGGGATTCTCGGGATGGGCAGCGCGAAAGAATGTATACGAGAGCGTAATCGTACCAACACCAAGGGTTTCTGGATCGCTCGCCAGCGCCGGATCGACAAAGAAAACCACGGGCATGTCGACCTTCTCATGCGCATTGAGGCGCTCGTCGTCAAAGCAGAAGCACTGGATCTTATTGAAATAGATGCCGGCGGTTTGCGGCGTCACATTAAAAGATGCGTGTCCGACAACGACCTGATCGGAGAGGTTCTCGGCTGTGAAGAACACAAGCTTCTGCTCGCCAAGATGCACCTTGACGTCGCGCTGCACCGGCTCAAATCGCCACGGGAGTTCCGGTGCAACATTGCTGTCGAACTGGACGGAGATCGTTCGCTTGGAAACCGAGCCAGAATCAGAGTCCGCCCTCTGGGTCGTACCAGCAAATCCAGTTGCGGCGCAAAAGAGCCGGTAAAGCGTCGGAGAATACGCCACGAGGACGAGCATAATGCCGATGACGGCAATGCACGGCAGCACGACTTTCAAGTTCTTACGTTGCAAAGGATTCATTGTCGCCATTTACCAGTTCAATCCGGGTCGACTTCACTTCTTCATCATTTCATCGTGGCCGTGCATCATCGGAGCCATACCGCCGGGCTGCATGGCGCCGACCTTCGCGACGGGGACAGCGATGTCGACTTTGCCGGCCTTAGCGAATGACAGGGTCAGCGGGAAACTTTGGCCTTCCTTCAGCGGCTGCTTGAGACCCACCAGCATGATATGCAAACTGCCCGGATCGAACGTGACTTTCGCTCGAGGCGACAGGTCGACGGCGGGCATTTCGCGCATGTGAGACACGCCGTTCTCTTCGGTCGTGCTGTGAAATTGTACCTTGTCGGCAACTGGCGTTGAGGCGCCGAGAAGCTGATCAGCCGAGTCCTCGTTGTTGATCAGGGTCAGATAGGCCGCGCCGGTCTTCGCCCCGCCCGGCGTCGCTCGTGCCCAGGGGTGCTCGACCACGATCGCGCTCGAGCCAGGAGTTTGCGCATGCGCCTGAATGGCGGCCCCAAAAGCGACGATACATAGTATCAACTTGATTGCTCGTTTCATTGTTCCTTTATCCGTTCACGTTAGCCATTTTCTTGCGTACCCACGCCGCGATCTCCTCTCCCGACTCGCTTCCTTGAGCGACATCAACGAATCGGCCCTGCGGATTCATCAGGTAGACGTACGCGCTGTGCGAGACGAGATAATTGCCGTCCTCGGCTTCGGATTTTGGCCGCTCGACATAAATCCGGTACTCCTTGAGCACGCTGTCGATCTGCGCCTGTGTTCCGCTTAATCCAGTAATTCGTGCGTCGAAGGATTTCAGGTATTCCGCCATGACCTGCGGAGTGTCGCGCTGGGGGTCGACGGTCACAAAGAGCGGCTGGAGCTTGCTCGCATCCGGGCCGAGCTTTTCCAGCGCCGCGGTAATGTTGGTGAGCGCGGTTGGGCATGCGTCCGGACAGAAGGTGTAGCCAAAGAAAATCAGCAGCCACTTGCCGCGATAGGTTTGGTCGCTGACGCTCTTTCCGTCAGTGCTCACCAGGGTAAATGGCCCGCCAATACTTGCGGTACCGGTAGTGATGCTCTTTGGCGGTGGAGGGGCGACAAGCAATGCTCCGGCTGTTGCCAGCGCGCCGACGGCCGCAAACGCGAGAGCGAGGATCAAAGGTCTGCCGATTCGTATCTTCATTGGAAGTCACCGAGTTCGGATCCATCAGCCGCATTGATCGAGCAATGAGCTGTTCGCCTTATTCCTTGCTGCCGTCTTCACGCGATGGCGGATTGCGCCATTGATCGTTGGGCCGGCCACTGGAATGACTGCCTCGCATCATCGCGCCACAGCGGTCCATCATGCCGCTCATCCGACCTATCATTCGTCCGCCCACCATGCCCCTGCCGCCCATCATCCCGCTTCCCATCATCGAGCTGGGCCCGTCGTCAGGGTCGCGAGCGTAGACCGCCGCGGAGAGGGCCACGAACGCAAAGGAGATAGCGGCAAGCAGCAGTGTCGACTTACGCATGGGTGCTCTCCTTCGATTGAGTGTCGGAGCTTTCTGCAATCGCATTCGCTTGAACTCCAGGGCCTCGTCCGCAGCAGTTCGAAGCCTGTGCAGGCATCCCGTCCGCTGTTGCTTGGGCTGAAACCATCGAGGAGTCGGCCGCCGGCACTCCCGGCGCCTGAGGCTTGCCGGAGCCGCCGATAAACCTGTGCATGCACAGGCCGAGGCCACACATGACAAGACAAGGCAACACGCTCAGGAGAACCGATGCAATTCCTGCTGCAACGAGCCAACTCCAACTGGCGGCGGCAATGCCGACCAGCGCCAAGCCAGCGACCGCGAGCAGAAACCATTTGTTCGTGACATAGCGCCGAACTGCCATCCGGCTTACGGCACCCGCCATCGCATCTAACGAACTGGTCGGTTGAGATCTATTCATCTGTCTCTCCGCATTTTTCATCTGGTCAGAAGCGCCTTCAGCCAATGGACGCCACGCATGAACGGACCTGATCTATCCGGAACATCCGACGGTGATTGCGAACTGCCTCGATCGGCTTGATTAATGGGGACGGCTTGATCCGCAATGTAGGGCTTGAGGAATTCGGCAATCTCGGGCGCGTCCCATTCGGCTGGGCCCACGATGCGGCCGATCTCCTGTCCGGCACGATTGACGAGTAGTGTCGTCGGCAGGCCGACTGCTCGGACTTGATGAAGCACTTGGCCGGAAGAATCGGAATACATTGGAAGATTGTGGACGCCGATTTCGCCGTAGAATTTGCCGATCGCTTCCATTCCGCCCCGATCGATGGAGACCGGGATCACCTGGAAGTCCGCGCCACCTAACTCAGCTTGCAAGCGATCGAGCGCCGGCATTTCCTTTCGACACGGCACGCACCAGGTCGCCCAGATGTTGAGCAGCAAGACCTTGCCTCCGAAATCGGCAAGGTTGCGCACATGCCCGTCGGAATCGTTGAAGCTGGTCGTCGCGATCGGAGTCGGCTCGTCGAGAAGGACAAAATTCTTCGGCGGCTCCGCCGCACTTGCCACGCGTAACGTCGCAACAAGTATTGTCGCGAACAGCAATGTTACGAAACCGAGAGATTGTGTGCCCGCGATGCGACTCATGGCTGCTGAAGCCTCCGGATCAGTGGAATAATCTCGCTTTCCAACACCGCTTGAGTAAGTGGCCCAATCTGCTTGTAGGCGATGCGCCCCTGCCTGCTGATCACGAAAGTCTCGGGCACGCCATAGACGCCCCAATCAATGGCGGCGCGGCCATTGAGGTCGGCGCCGGTGCGGGTATAGGGATCGCCGAATGTATCGAGCCACTTGGCGGCGTCATCGGGCGCGTCTTTGTAGTTGAGGCCATGGATCGGGACGAGGGCCTCATTTTTCATCCGCAACAGCAAGGGATGTTCGGCTCTGCATTCGACGCACCACGACGCGAAGACGTTCACCAGAGAGACTTCGCCCTTCAGGTCGGTACTTGATAACCCGAGCATGCGGCCTTTGACCGGCGGCAGCGTGAATTGGGACACCGACTGTCCGATCAGAGCCGAGGGAATCCTGTGCGGATCACGATTGAGGGCCCAGGCGAGCATGAGCGCCAACGCCGCAAAGACGATGATCGGCAAACCATAGCGCAGTCGGGCAGTCGACCGCCGTTTTGGCGCGGACGAAATTACGACGGTTTCTGTATTCATCTTGGCCTCGTGCTCGGTATCCGCCCGTTCCAATCTCGAACGCGCGGTACGTTCAGCGTTGTCACACGGTGGCGTAAAGCGTTGGTGGTTTGCCGTCCTTGGTCACCGCGTAGATCGAGAAAGCCTGCGTTTTTTGACCGTTCATCCCGGGCGATCCCGCCGGCATGCCGGGCAGCGTGATGCCGGCAATTGCGGGGCGCTCCTTGAGGAGCTTGCGGACAATCTCCACCGGTACGTGACCGTCGACGACGTAACCATCGACAAACATCGTGTGGCAGCCCTGATATTTCTCAGGAACGCCGGCCTTTTGGCTGATCTCGGCGAGATCGTTGGTCGGCTTCACCTCGACTTCGAACCCGTTCTTCCGCAGATAGGCAGCATAGCCTTCGCAGCAGGTGCATTGAGGGTTTTTGTACAGGGTTGCTTTGGTTGGCCCCGCGATGGCGGGCAACGGGAGCACGAAAATCGCAATCGAGCTACCGAGGAAGAACGTCCGTCTATTCATGTGGGTCTCCTTGTGAAGTGCAGATTCTTAGTCCTACGAGTTAAATGATGCGGAGCACGGTCATCAGCCCCGACACCTGGTGGTCCGTGACATGGCAATGCAGCATCCAGTCACCGGGATTGTCGGCAACAAAGGCAACTTCGACCACTTCCTTCGGCGCCACCAGAACAGTATCGGCCCATTGGCGATGCGGGACCGGTGTGCCGTTGCGGCTCACGACCCGAAAGCTCAAGCCGTGCAGGTGCATCGGGTGCCACCAAGCGGTTTCGTTGCGAAATGTCAGGACGCAGCTCCGCCCACGCAGCACGACGAGAGAGGGTGGCATGTCGGGGCTTCCGTTGCAGACCATCGAGGTCCCGTTGATGGCCCAGCTCGCGCCGCGTCCGATGCCCTCCGTTCCGCCCAACCCCATCATCGCACCGCCGCCCATCATGCCGCCTTGCAGCCGCAGCTCGTGCCGTTCGGCTGATGCGATGTCCGGCTCGGGCAAAGGATTGCGGGGGAGCGCGGGTGCGCCATCCGGCGGATGCGAGCGGATCGGCGGCGTCTCATCGTACGCCAAGCGCGTGAGCCAATAGGAAAGGTCCTGATAGAAGTCGTCGATCACCCGGTATCGCCGTCCGGGCTCGCCTTGCATGTCGAGCACGACGTCGACGCGCATGGCAGGGCCAAGAAGAAGTCGGCCTCCCGCCGGTTCGTGTGGCTCGCAGGGCTGGCCGTCGATGGCGACGATTACCGGACGATGGCCCTCGAAGCGAAGTGCCATGATGCGCGCCAGCGCGGCGTTGACGAGCCGCAGGCGGATGCGCTCGCCGGCGCGCACGGACACTTCTTCGGAGATGCCGCCGTTGATGGTTACCGTGTTGCCGACCCGGCCGGACATTGCGGCCTCCATCGCGTTGCCGAAGCCGGCCGCGATCTGTGCGCCCGACGTGAGGCGCCAATCCGAGATCACCCAAAGTAGGTCTCGATCGACGGCGACGCGCTCCGCCTCTTCCACGATCAATACGCCTGCGAGCCCTCGCCCAAGTTGCTGCAGGCTGTCCGCATGCGGGTGATACCAGAACGTTCCGGCGTCTGGTGGTGTGAACTCGTAGGTGAACTGCTCGCCCGGCTTGATCGGCGGCTGAGTGAGACCCGGCACTCCGTCCATGGCATTTGGCAGCCGGATCCCGTGCCAGTGCACAGTGGTCTCCTCAGGCAACTGGTTATACACAACGATCCGGACCCGCTCGCCCTGCCGGACGCGAATCTGGGGTCCGGGGATGCGGTCTCCGTAACACCACACATCCGTCGTCGGGTAATTGCGACCGACCATTCGGGCGCGGCCAGGCGCGGCTGTAAGCTCGAGCTGGTTGATCGAATTGGCGACGGCGCGCACTGCAAACGGCAGCGCTGCTCCTGCTGCAACACTTGCGCTGCCGGCAAGAAGCGAGCGTCGAGTGATCGTCCGAAAGGCGGACATGTCGGGCCATCCTGTGCGTGGGCACTGCGCCCCGACGTTCGAGTCGGGTGCGACGTGTGCCGGAATCGCGCCTATGACGCCCTAGCGTCATAGGCGCGTCGAGGTCCGATCGCCGTAAAGCGATGGGTCTCAGCTCAGGACGGTAGGTCTAGGAGGGTAAGGATCGGGAGGATCGGAGCGGCCGACCAAGTCCGGCGCGGTCGTCGGACTCAGTCTTTCGACCAGAACCGAGTATACAATCAGGGACGGCGACGGCATCGCCATCACGCCGCAAAAAGCGGAACATGCCGCGACCATGCCCTTTTCATCGCCAGCACAGCCGTTGCACTTGCCCGGCAGAGTACCCGAGCCCTGCCTGTCGCCCGACGTAGCCATCCTCGCGTGCGACATCGAACCATCGCTCGCGGTCATGGCCGATTTAGCCATCATACCGACACCATCGAAGCCGTGCAGAACCAGTCCCACGGCCAAAGCGAGGGCCATCAAGAATGCTGGTATCCGCCGTATCTTCTGACGTATCTTCTGAAGCGACATGCCGGTAGGATACCAATTGAACGAGGTCATTGCTAGGTGTTGGGACCTCACGGCGTCTTTGTGTTGCATTCTCACGAGTTCGTGACAGGGGCCACGCTTAGCTTCCTCCGGCACACCAGGATCAAGAGCGATCCTTTATGGCTTCGATGGTCTTAACGACATCGAGATAGATGTTCTCGACCCGGCGCAATCGGAATCCCGCCTTCTGGACGTTGCCCACTGTTTCTCGATTGAGCTCCGGGCCAAACTTGCGCGTGAGCGGTGTCATCAAATCCAGCATGACGCCTACGGGTCCGATGGCGGAACCGCGGACGTGCTCCATCATCAGAATTTGCCCACCCGGTTTCAGCACGCGGTAAAGTTCTCGCAATCCCGCGATTGGCTTTGGTACCGAGCAAAAGGTGAAGACAGTTGCAACCGTATCGAATGTCGCCTCGGGGTAGTCCAGGCTACAAACGTCGGCTTCGCGAAGCTCGATTGATCCTTCATAGTTCGCGGCCTTCAGTTTGGCGCGTTCCAGCATCTTGGGGCTGATATCGATCGAGACGATATCTGCTCCCGGCGGAAGGAATTTGAAGTCGTTCCCAGTTCCGGCGGCCACATGCAACGTTTTGCCCTGGACCCTGGCCAGAAGTCTTTGCTTTTCGCCTCCGAGGCGTCTGTTATCGACCGCGGCAAAGAAATCGTAGGTCCGGCTTGCACGATCCCATTTGTTTTGCGTCCGAACGTCCATTCGCGACTCCATCAATCGCCCACCTCGACAACAGCCCCTCTCAAAACGTAGTTGTACAACTTCACCGCGATAGTCATCACAATCCCGAATATCGCGCCAACAGTGATCACGGCGGGCATGGTACGCGAGCCGGCCGCCATGGAATCGCGCATGGCGAACAGCATCCCGCCATACATCCCGATCAGGGATCCCGGCACCATCGTCTCAACGATACCGAGCATTGGTGAAAGCATGTATGCGAGTATCAGCGATACGATCGTACCAATGCCCATGCCGATGAGCATCGCCAGCACCATATCGAGTCCCGGTGAGATGACGCCGCGAATGATCACGGCTGTTGCGACGCCGATCACTGCACCAGCCAGGTGGTCTCCGATCTGGAAAAACATGATCATCTTCTGTCAAAACACGCGCAGCAGCTACGCGCACTCATTCACGCCCTGCCCCCGTTCCGGAGCGCAGGTATTTGATCAGCGCCGCCGCTGAAAGGATCAAGACGACAATGATCAGCAGCCACAAAAAGCCCATGCCCCACATCATTCCAGGCATGTCATTCATCATGACCGACTCCTTGTTGGTTTCGACGCAATCGCCTTCTGAGTGAGAACGTCCGCCAAAGCACCGGGTGAGGTCGTCGTCGCTAAGGTGACCGCGGGCCAGAGGCGCTATCTGATGATGAAGCGTTCCGGTTTTCGTTCCACCGCATGCCGCAGTTCATGCACCTGAACATCATCAGGATGCACGGCAGGAACGCCAATATCCGGAGCAGCCCGAGCGACGTTGTCCAATGCCACTGCAAGGCCAATCCGGCCACAACGATCGCGCCCGCAAGCAGAAACACGAAGGCTCGATAGCGGACAAGGAGGCTGATTGCTGCGCTACGCGGCCGCTCGGCCGGTTCAAACCTCAGCATTCTGGAACCAATGAATGTCATTTTGATCCTCACAGTTCGAGAATTCCGGGTTCGAAGGCGCGGCGAACACTGGATGTGCGCTCGTCGCGCTTTCTTGCTGATCAGTGGGATTTCGGGCCGCCCTGGTAACGCCAGGCGGGCGCTGCACCGCTTCCGATCGCAGAGGAGAGTGGCGATAGAGGAGCGTCATACGCGAAAGCGGAACTGGTTTCGCGTGGCACACCGACAGCAGTGCGCGCGGCCTGCCTCGTCTCGCTCGGCCAATAGCTTTTATCCGAGATCGTCGAGCCCGCGTAGGCGGTTGCAGATATTGCCGTCAATGGCAATACGAGCGAAATGGTGAGAAGGCGTTTCAATGACATGGTCCGGCTCCATCATAGCTGGAAGCGCGTGATGCGCTTCTTATGATGACTTCGGAGAAAATCGCCGGCCGGTTACCTCACGCTCACGTGAGACGAAGTTCCGAAATCGGCTACCAGCGCAGTAGCCGCGGCCCCAACAAGGCGCCCGCGAGTGTGCACAACGCTATCGTTCCGCCGTACCAGAGCGCAATGAAGACAAAAGAATCGTCCATACAATGCAGAGCATATCCGCTGGCGCTGATCGCACCAGCCAGGAGCCCGCCGAAAGCTCCGGCCCGAACAAGGTCCGTCGGTGCCGCCCGTCTCAAGCCCCATATGATTACCGCGAACGGCACGATGGCGATGATCGGAATGGAGAGTAAACATGCGAGCCAGTGCTCTCCCATGACCATCTCGTCCCAATGGGACTGAGGCGCGATTGCGAGGCTAACTCCGCCAATCAGCATGATTGCAACGAAGGGAGCCACAACAAGCAGAGCCGGGGTTCTGCGTTCACCGCCGGGGCGCGCGATTCTGGTCAGGTAAAGCCCGGCTGGGATAACGAGTGCGAGCGTGAACGCAAGCTTGATCAGGCAAGAGACCCAAGTCCACCCGGCGCCGAGGTCGGCGCGAATGCCAAACAAAGCCAGCATGGCAACAAGGGCAAGGACCGCGCCAGCCGCGATCGCAACAGCTACCGTGCGAAGAGTCCTTCGCGGATCGACAGGCTCGACCTGCGTACCGAGTAATTTGATCAGATCATCGGTTTTCACGCGCTTGCCTCTCCCGCGTGATGGCTGCGGCGAGAGCGCGCAGTCCCCGATGAACATTCACCTTTATTGCGGACTCCGACATGTCGCATGCATCCGCCGCTTCGCTGACGCTCAGCCCGTCGAGTTTGACGCACTCGATTGCGCGCCGCATCTTCTGCGGCAGACGGCTGAGCAGATTATGGAGATCATAAGCGCTTTCCGCCGCGACATGATCGTCTTGCGCCATGACTTCTTCGGCGTTCTCGATCGGCACGTTCACTTGCGAAGCGCGGGTCGCGCGCAGGTGGTCGATCAACTTGTAGCGCGCGATCGCATGCACCCAGGGCGTCAACGGCTCCGCCGGGTTATAGGTATGGCGCTGCATATGGATGGCGAGCAGCGCTTCCTGCACGAGATCCTCCGCTGCCGTGGCGCTGCGCCCGAAGCCGATAAGCTTTGTCTTGTAGTAGGCGCGCAGGCGCCCGCTCAGCAAATCAAGCAGCCTGCGATGCGCAGCCGCGTCGCCCCCGAGGCTGGCCAGCATCAGATCCTTAAGCTCGGCCTCGGTCGGCGCCACGAATCATATCTCTTATGCGTGTATTCGGAGCGAATGATTATCCGGTTACAAGCGAAGCTGCACAAACATTAGGCGAGTATACTCGGGCGTGGACTACCATTGAACGGTCGAATTTTCAGGTAATTGCCGTTGGGCGTTGGAAATCGCGGGTCGGGTGAACGACGGGAACTCCCGATCCCGAGATCAATCGATATGCGCACTGCACTGGTGTGGCGTGAAAATGCAAAACAGCGGAAGAGGATAAGTGCGAAGCCGGAGCGTCGCCCTTGCTGCCTGACATCATGCTTAATCTTCGAGAAGAATGCACTATCGGTCAGCTCGAGCTATTACCGCCATCAATTCCGCGATCTTGCGGCGTTGGTCGGTCTTGTCGCCGCTGCTGATCGCGTGTTCCACGCAGTGAGCCACGTGATCCCTAAGGATTTCTTCTTCAACCCGGCGGAGCGCGGACCGCACCGCCGAGATCTGGGTAACGATGTCGATGCAGTACCGGTCCTCGTCGACCATTTTCGCGAGCCCGCGAACCTGGCCTTCGATGCGGTTCAGGCGTTTCTGGCACGAAGCCTTGATCTCGTTTCTCATGGTCCGTATATACCCCCCTAGGGTACTTACCGCAAGACAGGGAGCCGCGAATGGCCGTGCAGGACACCAGCAAATCCGGAGCAACCCGCGGAAGCTGCTGCGGGCATTCGCATTCTGCCCCCGATCACTCCGGACACGCTCACCACCACGATCATGCCGGGACCACGGTGGACCCCGTCTGCGGCATGAAGGTCGATCCCGCGACCGCTCGCCACAAACTCGAGCACGGCGGCCAATGCTTCTATTTCTGCTCAGACCGCTGTCGGAGCAAGTTCGAAGCCGATCCGGCGAAGTATGTGCACGGCAAGACGCACCAGGTGCAGCCGGCCGACGTGCCGGAAGGCGCGATCTACACCTGCCCCATGCATCCACAGATCCGTCAGGTCGGCCCAGGCAATTGCCCCATCTGCGGCATGGCGCTCGAACCCGAACTCGCGACGGCCGACACCGGCCCCAATCCCGAGCTGATCGACATGACCCGCCGTTTCTGGGTGGGGCTCGCGCTATCCGTTCCGGTCGTGGTTCTGGAGATGGGCGGTCACCTCCTCGGCGGTCATGAGTGGATCGACCAGACGCTTTCGAACTGGATCCAATTGGTCCTCGCGACGCCCGTCGTTCTCTGGGCCGGGTGGCCGTTCTTCGTGCGCGGCTGGCAATCGGTCGTGACCCGCAATCTGAACATGTTCACGCTGATCGCGATGGGCACCGGCGTGGCATGGGTCTACAGCATTGTTGCGACCGTCTCGCCCGGCGCCTTCCCGGCCAATTTCAGAGGTCACGACGGTGCCGTCGCCGTCTACTTCGAGGCGGCCGCGGTAATCACCGTGCTGGTGCTCCTCGGTCAGGTGCTCGAGCTCCGGGCGCGCGAGGCGACTTCGGGCGCGATCAAGGCCCTGCTCGACCTAGCGCCGAAGACGGCCCGCCGCATCCGGGCGGACGGCGGCGACGAAGAGGTCGAGATCGCGGCGCTGCAGGTCGGCGATCGGCTTCGCGTCCGTCCCGGCGAGAAGGTGCCGGTCGACGGCGAGATTTCCGAGGGAAGGTCCTCGCTGGACGAATCCATGGTGACCGGCGAATCCATGCCGGTCAGCAAGGAAGTCGGGGCCAAGGTCATCGCGGGCACGCTGAACCGTTCGGGCGGCTTCGTAATGCGCGCCGAGAAGGTCGGCAGCGACACGATGCTGTCCCAAATCGTGCAGATGGTCGCGCAAGCCCAGCGCTCCCGCGCCCCGATCCAACGTCTCGCCGACCAGGTCGCAGGGTGGTTCGTACCCGCGGTGATCGTGGTCGCAATCGCAGCCTTCGCGGTTTGGGCGGCGTACGGTCCCGAGCCTCGTCTGGCCTTCGGCCTGGTCGCTGCGGTCAGCGTCCTGATCATCGCCTGTCCCTGCGCGCTCGGCCTCGCCACTCCGATGTCGATCATGGTGGGCGTCGGACGAGGCGCTCACGCCGGCGTCCTCATCAAGAACGCCGAGGCGCTGGAGCGCATGGAGCGCATCGACACGCTGGTCGTCGACAAGACGGGCACCCTCACGGAGGGCAAGCCGAAGGTCGTGGCGGTGGCGCCCGTCGCCGGCTATTCGGACTCCGAGGTGCTGCGGCTCGCCGCGAGCGTCGAACGCGCCAGCGAACATCCGCTCGCCGACGCGATCGTGAACGAAGCCAAGGAGCGCGCCATCCAGACCAGCGAAGTCCAGGACTTCGACTCGCCCGTCGGCAAGGGCGCGCTCGGAACCGTCGAGGGCAAGAAGGTGCTGCTCGGCAACGCAGCCTTCATGCGCTCGCAGGGCGTGGACACATCAGCCATGGAAGCCGAAGCCGAGCGACAGCGCGGCGAAGGCGCGACCGTCATCAACATGGCGGTCGACGGCAAGCTCGCGGGCATCGTGGCCATCGCCGACCCCGTCAAGCAGTCCACGCCGGAGGCGCTGCGCGACCTCGCGTCCGAAGGCGTCAAGGTCATCATGCTGACCGGAGACAACCGGACCACGGCCCAGGCCGTGGCTCGGCGGCTCGGGATCGCAGATGTGGAAGCGGAGGTCCTGCCCGATCAGAAGAGCGCAGTCGTCGCCAAACTGCAGAAGCAGGGCCGGATCGTCGCGATGGCAGGCGACGGCGTGAACGATGCGCCCGCCTTGGCCGCAGCTGAAGTGGGGATCGCGATGGGTACGGGCACCGACGTCGCGATGGAAAGCGCCGGGATCACCCTTCTCAAGGGCGATCTCACCGGCATCGTTCGGGCCCGGCGGCTGTCGCGGGCGACCATGAGCAACATCCGGCAGAATCTGTTCTTCGCCTTCGCCTACAACGCGGCCGGAATTCCGATCGCGGCCGGCGTTCTGTATCCGACTTTCGGGCTGCTTCTGTCGCCCATCGTAGCGGCGGCGGCGATGGCACTATCTTCCGTCAGCGTGGTCGGAAACGCGCTACGACTGAGAACGACGCGGGTCTGAACGTACTGCACTGACGACCAGCGCGCACCTGCAGCTAGGAGCCGGGTAGAGGGTCACCCTTCTTCACGGCTCCTTTTGGCACGCCGTGCTCCCGCAGCCCGTCGGCCATCATGTGACTGTGGATCTCGACCTTGGCATCGTTCATCGCACCGCAAGCGTTCTGAACCGCGATCACGGCTTCCGCCTGATCGGACAGGTAGGCGAACCAGACGTCCTGATTGTGCCGATCGCCGGAAACCTGCGGCCAGGTGACGAGAATGGTGTAGCCGTCAGCAATCATCTTGCGCCCTAGCCGTCGCCCCGATCATGAAGCCGCAACTACCTATGCGGGGAACTGTTCCTGCGCGTAGAAACCTTTCGCTCGGACAAGGATTGGACCGCGGGCTGGAGCTGCAACCGACGGAGATTTCAATGCACGCGCAAGAAATGATCAGCACGCACCCGCAAGTCCGTGGACAGACCAACGATGCGCTTATCCGCTGCATCGAGGAGTGCTACTCCTGCGCGCAGACCTGCACGTCCTGCGCCGACGCTTGTCTCGCCGAAAACAACGTGAAGTCGCTCACCCAGTGCATCCGGCTGAACCTGGACTGCGCCGACATCTGCAACATCACCGGCAGAATATCAACCCGCCGGACGGGGTCGGACGAGGAGATGATCCGAAGGATGCTGGACACCTGCGCCGCGGCTTGCCGGCTGTGCGGCGAAGAATGTGAGAAGCACGCCAAGATGCACGAACACTGCCGGATCTGCGCCGAGTCCTGCCGTCGCTGCATGAACGCCTGCGAGGACGCGGGCCGGAGCATGGTGCACTGAACTCGGAGCTGGTTTGCTGCGCAAGAAGCCCGCAGTTCACATTCCGGAAATGACGCCTAGCTGCAGCAGGGTCCGGCACCGGCTTCGCCGGCCTGCTCCGCTTGTATCGGTGGACAGGGCACCGACCCGTAGCTACAGAATACGCAGCGGTCGCCGGCGTTCGGCTTCAACCTCGTCCCGCAGCCTGTGCAGTCGTAGAAGAACTGGCACGCGTCCTGCGGCATGTGTCCACCCGCTCATGGCCGCAATCAGGACAGCGCAGTTTGGATTCGAGTTGCAAAAGCACCACCTTTCGACTGCTCCCATCGTATTCCCGACCGGGTATCACGACGGCAGGGCAACAGCAACGCGGGTGCTCGAGCGCGAGGACGGGTACGGGTCGCATGTGCAAGCCGGCCGGCCGGCCGGGCAAGCGACTAAGCCCTCCGTCGGTTAGCAGCAAACCCGATGACGAGCGCCGCGAGCATCGTCAGCTGCGCCGCGATGGTTTGGGCCGTCGGAAACAGACCAAGCACCGAGAACCGCGGGACAGAGTGCACCGGCACGATGCCGACAATGCCCGCCTCCTGCAGAGCGGAGATCCCCTTTCCGGCCAGCACCACGGTCAAGACCGCCATCAGCCACGAACTGTAGGCGAAGAACTTGCCGATCGGCAGCGTGCGGCTGAAGCGCAGCATCGCCCACGCGATCACGGCCAGCGCCAGGCACGCGCTGAGGCCACCGGCCACGATGGGCCACCCGTTACCTTGATTCCAGAGCGCGGCGTAGAACAGGATGGTCTCGAACACCTCCCGATAGACGACAATGAACGCGAGCCCAAACAGAAACCAGGCCGAGCGACCGGACAAAGCCTTCGACATCTTCCCGCGGATGTAGCGCTGCCACTCGTCCGCCTGCGCCTTCCCGTGCATCCAGATGCCCACCGAAAGCAGCACCACGGCCGCGAACACCGAGCCGAATCCTTCCGTCAGCTCCCGGCTGGCGCCGCTGATGCCGATCACCCACGTTGCGAGGGCCCAAGTAATCAGGCCGGCAGCAAGCGCGGCAACCCATCCTGCATGAACGTAGGGCATGACCTCCATCCGCTCCGATTTGCGAACGAACGCGATCATGGCCACCACGATCAACAGTGCCTCCAAGCCTTCGCGCAGCAGAATGGTCGCCGCGCCGAGGAAGGTCGTGGCAGCGCTGCCGGCGTTCGGCGAAAGCGCGGCCTCGGCATCGTCGAGAACCTCGCCGATGACCTGCACGCGAGCGGACAGCCGTTCGGCACCCTCGCCACCCTGCACGGCCGCGCGATACTCGCCCATCAACCCCTCGATGCGCTCCAGCAGCGTGCGGTCCCTGATGCCCAGGGCAGGTTCGATCGGCTCGAACCCATCGAGGTAGGCCGACAACGCCAACGCGCCGGCGCGCCCGCGGTCGCCTGCTCGGACCGCATCGACGCTTTGTGAGAGGTGGCTGCGCACCAGGGACAAAGAGCCGTCCTGTCGCACGACGGCATCGGGGTGGCGGCGGAGATACGCCATGACGGCGTCCGCCCTGTCCTGCCCGATCTTGGCCGCGAGCGCCGCAGGGGTCGTTCCGATCAGCGCCTTCAGGTCCGGAAGGAGCCCATGGAGGGACGCGTCCTTCTTCCAGAGCCGCTCTCCTTCCGCGGCAGCCTCATCCGGGAAGGCGAAACGACCGGCGTAGAACGCCAGAGCCCAGCGATCGTCGGGCGGCAGGGCCTCGAAGCTCGCCATCGCCGTGCCGTCGAGACCTTGCGTGACGACCTGGTAGAGCGCGAACACGCTGCGTTGCCGCCCGCGTTCCGCCTCGGTGAACGCAACGGGCGGCGGGTCTAGTTTGGCCGCATCCGGCCCACGCCCGTCGCCGGCCTCGCCATGGCATCCCGCGCAGTTCTGGCCATACAAAGCGGCGCCTCGCGCGAGATCGGGGACCTTCTTCGGTGCAAGCGGCACCGGATAGGCGGCGAGAAGAGCGGCTGCCAGTTGATGAGCTATTCCCGCGACCTGCTCAGGCTCGGCCTTCTGGCCGATGGCCTGCTGAAGCCGGCCGGCCTCGGTGAGCAGGGCTTGCCGTTCGGGCTTCGCGGGCAGCGCCTTGAGCTTTTCGGCGACGGTCGCGGCGAACTCGTTCTGCTCGGCGTATTCCGCAGGGCTCGAGACCTGACCCTGAGATACCGCGCCGGCATAGTCGACCGCGATGTAGTCAAGCAGGCGCCATGTCGTCTCGACGTCGCCCGTCTCCGCCTTGGCAGCGCCGAGGGCGAAGACCAGCACGATCAAGGTAGCGATGCGGAAAGACCAGGAACGCATAGTCACA
>NZ_JH600073.1:7198884-7609532 GCF_000244935.1 Bradyrhizobium sp. WSM1253 | reverse complement strand
GCGGCGGAGATACGCCATGACGGCGTCCGCCCTGTCCTGCCCGATCTTGGCCGCGAGCGCCGCAGGGGTCGTTCCGATCAGCGCCTTCAGGTCCGGAAGGAGCCCATGGAGGGACGCGTCCTTCTTCCAGAGCCGCTCTCCTTCCGCGGCAGCCTCATCCGGGGAAGGCGAAACGACCGGCGTAGAACGCCAGAGCCCAGCGATCGTCGGGCGGCAGGGCCTCGAAGCTCGCCATCGCCGTGCCGTCGAGACCTTGCGTGACGACCTGGTAGAGCGCGAACACGCTGCGTTGCCGGCCGCGTTCCGCCTCGGTGAACGCAACGGGCGGCGGGTCAAGTTTGGCCGCATCCGGCCCACGCCCGTCGCCGGCCTCGCCATGGCATCCCGCGCAGTTCTGGCCATACAAAGCGGCGCCTCGCGCGAGATCGGGGACCTTCTTCGGTGCAAGCGGCACCGGATAGGCGGCGAGAAGAGCGGCTGCCAGTTGATGAGCTATTCCCGCGACCTGCTCAGGCTCGGCCTTCTGGCCGATGGCCTGCTGAAGCCGGCCGGCCTCGGTGAGCAGGGCTTGCCGTTCGGGCTTCGCGGGCAGCGCCTTGAGCTTTTCGGCGACGGTCGCGGCGAACTCGTTCTGCTCGGCGTATTCCGCAGGGCTCGAGACCTGACCCTGAGATACCGCGCCGGCATAGTCGACCGCGATGTAGTCAAGCAGGCGCCATGTCGTCTCCACGTCGCTCGTCTCCGCCTTGGCGGCGCCGAAGACGAAGACCAGCACGATCAAGGTAGCGATGCGGAAAGACCAGGAACGTACAGTCACAAGCAGCCACTCATCTCACAGGAGGCCTCTGTAGCGCTGTCGATCAGGGGCTTCAATTGGAGCCGTTCTAAACGGCCGGCATCACGAGAGCCGCTTTAAAGCGATAGACGCCGGGCTCCGTTGACGGCAGTTGCTCGATCAGCTCGGCCATCTCGGCCATGCCGTCTGGCGCCATATCGACACGTTTGGCGATGATCACCGCGTCCG
The DNA here is from genome assembly GCF_000244935.1 of Bradyrhizobium sp. WSM1253. Lineage (NCBI taxonomy): Bacteria > Pseudomonadati > Pseudomonadota > Alphaproteobacteria > Hyphomicrobiales > Nitrobacteraceae > Bradyrhizobium > Bradyrhizobium sp. WSM1253. Next base: position 7,608,508 of record NZ_JH600073.1, on the reverse strand, counting down.
GCACAGGCTTGCCGGAACGCTTGTCGACCAGGCGAACAGTCACGACGGCACTGTCACCCTTCTTCACTTCGCTCTGGACGAGCTGGAACTCATATATGGCGGATCACGTGGCTTCGCCGCATGAACTCGGTCATGCGGCATGATGCGGCTCACAAGGAGCCGCCGATGAATTCAGGCTCGGGGAGGTCGGGGTGGTGGCGGGTCGATCAGGCCGTCGCTCCACAGATGATCGCTCGGCTCCTTCACGCTGGTCACGGCGAACCGAGCGGGAATGAAAGCTGATGCCGGTAGAGAACCGGGAAGACAACTGGCCGTGCATAGAACGGCCAGCGGGCAGGATTTCGAACAATCCGGCTGCGCAGGTTTCTCACTCGAACAACAAGGCATGCTGTCCGACATAGACGCCATTTCGGATGTCGTCGCCATCTGGGCAGCCCCCATCGTCCTCGCAGACGACAGACCAACCGTCGGCGCAATCAAAAGGCTCAAAGACCGCAAACATCGAGAGCAGGCGGGGGACAAGCGACCACGGCTTCACCGGGTCACGCTCACATAGTGCACCGCAAGAGAAAGCCGACTTGTTCACTTCTCGTCAGCGCATGCAGCGCGTCACTGAGACTCAAAGTGAGACTTGCTGGCAGCGCCACAAGCTAGGCGCGCCCTGGCCGCGGCAGGCGCACGCGATACCACGCCAACACCCGGGCGGACGGCGGATAATCGTATTCATAACCACACGGCATTAGAGAGTCAGTGCGGCGTGATGTGGAGTGCTCCCCTCATCAGGGGAAACACGTCATGATCGGTGCAGGTGGCGTCGGCAAGGGTCGTAAAGGCTCGCTCCGATTTAAGCTCCGCGGCAGATTCCTGACTGCCCGAGTGGGCAGGGACGGTGGAGGAGCAGAACCTACCGACCCCACACGAGGAGCTTGAAAGTCGAGTGGCAGAGCGTAAGGATACGGTCATTATCACCGGCAGTACGGGCTTCATCGGTTCGGCCGTCGTCCAGAAACTCGGTGGGCGATTCGCCCTCGTCGGACTGGATCGGGCGGCCACCCGCCAACCGCCGCCGGCCGCCGAATGCATTTGCATCGACCTGACATCGGAAGATGCGATCGCAGCCGGTCTGCAACGTGTACGGACGGTTTATGGCACCCGCATCGCATCAGTGATTCACCTTGCAGCTTATTTCGATCTCACCGGCGAGCCGAACCCGCTTTACGATGAGATAACGGTTCGCGGCACCGTAAACCTGCTGCGCGCACTTCAGTCGTTCGAGGTCGAACAATTCGTCTTTGCGAGCTCGATGCTGGCGCACAAAGCGGGACGGCCGGGCGATGTGATCAGAGAGGACTCGCCGCTGGAAGCGAACTTGCCGTACCGGGCTTCAAAAATCGAGGCAGAGCGCGTGATACGCGAGCAGCACGGGTCGATCCCGGTTGTGTATATCCGGCCGGCCGGCATCTACGACAGCCTTTGCCACAACGCTTTTCTCGCCAACCAGATTGCGCGGATTTACGAGAACAATCCGACGGGACATGTTTATCCCGGTGACCTGAGCACCGGGCAATCCTTCCTTCATCTGGACGATCTGACCGAGGCGATGGCGCGCCTGGTCGAACGGCGCAAGGTGCTTCCCCCGGAGGTGGCGCTGCTTCTTGGCGAGCCTGACGTTGTTGGTTACGGCGATCTTCAGGCTGCGATCGGACGGCTGATCCGTGGTGAGCGTTGGGACACCCGCGAAATTCCTAAGGCGCTCGCCAAGGCAGGCACCTGGGTGCAACAGGATCTTCTCGGCGAAGATTCCTTCATTCGGGCCTGGATGGTCGATCTTGCCGATGACCACTATGCCATCGATATCAATCGCGCCCGTCATCTCCTCGGCTGGGAACCGGTGCATTCATTGCGCGAGACGTTGCCGCAAATGATCGAGGCGCTCAAGGCAGACCCCGCTGGCTGGTATCAGGCAAACAAGCTCAATGCCGCCAAGGTGGCTGGCGAGGGAGCCGAGGCGCGTAAGCGATCCGAGGCGCATCATGCCAATCATGAAAAGATGGAGTCAGGGCGCATGGTCGACATGGCGGGGATGAGCCCACGGATGCTGTGGGCTCATTTTTTGGTGCTCACTCTCGGTATCTGGCTTCTCACCAGTCCGCTTCAGTTTGCTCTTTTCGATCTGGCGGCGGCCCGCGCAGTGCACGATATCACGCAGGAGCGCGGACTGTGGGAGCCCGTATTGCGCAATGCGCTTACGGGGTGGAGCGACATCATATCGGGCTTGCTGCTTGTGCTCTTTGGCTCGCTTGCACTGTCGCGGCGTTTTTCCTGGGCGCAATGGGGCTCGACGGCCGTCGGTCTCTGGCTTCTGTTCGCCCCCCTTTTCTTCTGGACGCCGAGCGTCGCCGCCACCACGAACGACACGATCGTCGGCGCGCTGGCAATCGCCTTCTCGGTGCTCGTTCCGATGATGCCGGGCATGAGCCACGAAGGTATGATGGATCAGAGCACCGTTCCGCCTGGCTGGACTTATTCGCCGTCGTCATGGCTGCAACGTCTTCCGATGATCGCGCTCGGCTTCTTCGGGTTTCTTATCGCCCGCTATCTTACCGCCTACCAGCTGGGGCAGATAAATGACGTCTGGGACCCGTTCTTCTCCGGAGGTGATGGGAGAAACGGCGCCGAGTTCATCATAACGTCCGCGGTGTCCCGCGCCTGGCCGATTCCCGATGCCGGGCTTGGCGCTGCAGCCTATATGATCGAAGCGCTGATGGGCGCGATGGGCACCGCCACGCGTTGGCGGACGATGCCGTGGATGGTGACCTTTTTCTTCATCTTGGTCGTGCCCCTCGGCGGTGTCTCGATCTTTTTCATCATCATTCAGCCGATCGTGATCGGCACCTATTGCACGCTGTGCCTGCTTGCCGCGCTCGCCATGCTGATCATGATCCCATTGGCGCTCGATGAAGTGGTCGCGATGGGCCAATACATGCAGCGAAGCGTCCGAGAGGGCCGACCTTTCTGGCGCACTTTTTTCCAAGGCGGGCCTCAGTCGAATGGAAGCGCAGACAAGTGCGATCCGGGCTTCTCTGCCGGGCTTATGACGCAATCTGTCGCCGCGGTCCGCGGCGTCACGGTACCCTGGACACTGGCCGTGAGCTGCCTCGTCGGCGCGTGGCTTATGTTTTCGCGCCTGATATTCGGCACTGGGGGAACCATCGCAAACAACGATCATCTGATCGGTGCATTGATCATCACGATGGCGGTCTGTGCTATGGCCGAGGTGGCGCGGCCGTTGCGGTTCCTGAATCTGTTGTTTGGGCCGTGGTTGATCGTGGCGCCGTGGCTGCTCGGTGGCGCCGGGCCCGCCTCGTCTTGGAACGACGTCGTAGCTGGGCTTGCCATTATCGGTCTCAGCCTCCGACGCGGAAGGAGAAGCACAGAGCACTATGGGTCGTGGGACCGATATGTCGTCTAGCACTACTTTGGCAGAATCTATTTTCGCCGGTATTTTTCAAGGATTTGTTCTCGGCAGTATGGACACCGTTGAGGCGGCGGCCGCAGGATGAGATCGACGATGGCATGACGTACGGCGACAGATCACGGACCGTCCAATCCTTTCCTGAGAGACGAGTCCTGCACCGACTAGCCCGCGCAGATGGAACGCGAGCGTAGAGGCCGGTATGTCGAGCCGGAGCTGGATTTCCGAGATGTTCAGGCCAGGCGGGCCCGCCCGGACCAGCAGCCGATAGATACCGAGCCGGGTCAAATTGCCCAATTCGGCAAGACAACGGGCGGCGAGCTTGCGGTTCATGCCCACGCATACCGCAAAAACCAAGACGACCCAACCACAATACTAGTTTTGTCGTTCTATGTTGGGCATGGCGCAGCGCTGCGGGGGGGACGCGGCGGAGCGTCTGACGCAGGTCGCCCAGTCCACCGCTTGAATGTCTGCAGGCTCGATTATCGAGGTCTCACGCCGCTCTGCGAAGATCGCCACGTGCGTCCCTGATGATGGAAAAGGAGGACTGTAGGAACAGCCCGGCGACCACCACCGCCACGACGAGATCCGGCCACGGCGTTCGCGTCCAGGCCACCAGGAGCGCCGCGATCACGACGGGGACGTTGCCGATGGCGTCGTTGCGGCTGAACAGCCAGACCGCACGGACGTTCGCATCGCCTTCCCTGTGGGGTAGCAGGACCACGGCCGAGGCGACGTTGATGACGAGACCGATCGCGCCGAGGATGCCCATCAGATCGGCTTCGGGCTGCTGATGGACGAGCGCGCGGTAGGCCGTCGCGACGAGAACTCCGGCCCCGAGCAGACCCAGGAAGATGCCCTGCAGCAGGGCCGCCTTGCCCCGAGCCGACAATCCCCATCCGATCGCGATCAGCCCGAGGAGCGAGATCACGCCGTCCCCGATAAAGTCGAGCGCGTCCGCCCTGACTGATTGCGAAGCGGCGACGACGCCTCCCACGATCTCGATCAGCCCGTATCCGGCGTTGAGCAGCACCACGATCCACAGCGCGCGTCCTGCTTCATAGCCCCTCCGATTCGCGGGATTGCGGGAAGGCTTGAAGATAGCGGACATTTCGAGCCGCGGGCGCCGACCGCAATTACCTCATCGTTTGCAAATTTGCCCCCTCATCGGCGTCCAATTTTATATTGCAGGCCGAATGACATCCAGTCGCCGGTCAGAGCGCCGGCTCGTCTTCAAATGCCACGAAATCGCCCGAAATCGACGGCCGAATCGGCCGTGCAAGTGGTACACAGCGGTGGTCACAAATCCGACCTGGCTTTTTAGGAATCCTTGTTTTCTGCGGGTTTTCGTGCATTTCCGGCATGGGGGGAGAGATTCCCACTTTCTGCGCCACCTGCCCTCAGTCGTCATCTCTCAAGATCGGCCTTACTCCCACAGAGGCGCACTTGCTTCCTGATTGGAAAATCTTCAGCCTCCCTTATCGGTGTCGCGCTCGCGTAGATAATCCCGCCGTCACCGGCCGCGGTTCTGGGTACATCGGTTGCTTACCGCAACGCGCCCCGACCCTCGCTGAAGGCCTCGCTCACGCAGGCGGGGATCAGAACTTGGTCAAAGAAGTGGTCGTTTCAGTGGTCGACGGGCTACCCGATGTCTCATCCGTGAAGCAGGGGGTGATTTCATCCTCCGCGCACTGGCCAGCTCCCGCAGTCCACACCGGCGCGACGTCGTCAGCAAGGAACGACGACCCTCCTGCGAAGCGAATGCTGAACGGACTCTCGCTCTAGCCATCCAATAGGAGCTGCGAATCTGATCCAAGCTTCTTGATGCTGCGGCGAGCAAAAGGAATCACTTCCCAGCACCGTATGCTCCTGCTTGTGGCGAGCCCTCGGCTCATGGACGCACAATCGTTGTCTGAATCTTTAAGCCTAATCCGATCGCCCTGCTGTCGAGTTTTCGGATGCGCACTCATAGCTGGTCCAACTGTTGTCGGCTGAACTTCGAAACGTGACGCTCTCTCGCAAATTGGTCAATGATGCTGCGACGTCCACGAGGCGTCCAGAGCGTGAGCCATGGCCAACGATGATGCAGCGGCCAGTGAACGTAGCGTCGTCCTTCCGCCACTCCGGAAAGTTCCTCGCAGCATCTGCGGCGGCGAATACAGCATCTCCTCCCGGAGCGCGGAATTGGAGCCTAATCTCGCCGCCCATCCGACTCAGCACGGCATGCATCGTCGGAGCGATCGAAAACTCTTCGATCGAGCGCCGCTCCGGGTCGATCTCGATCGCTCGCACCGTAGTGCGGGTCTCTGCTGTGTCCGGCTCTTCGATGGACGTCCAGCGGACCATCTGCGCGACCTGATCTGGATCGACAAGAGCGGGCGCGCGCTCGCCCGCTTCGAGCTTGCGACCGACGATCAGCCCAGGCCCGCCGATGGGCCGGGATCCTCCGAGGACGAAGGCATCTCCTCCCCTCGATTTAGCAGCGAGCAGGATCTCGCTCCTCGGAAGCTTGAGGGCGGGCGTGGGCCTCTCGCCGAAAAACATGTTCGTCGCCCAGTTGACCGAGCGCAGATCGATGACACTGATCGCCTTGGTTGTCGGATCAATCAAAACCGCCTTCATAAAAACCTCTTCGTTGCTCCTCGGCGCGCTTTGAAGCCCAGGCTTGTATGACGATCGCCTCGCGTTCGGCGAAGGTCAACAGCATAGCGCGAAAAGCCGCGGATCTATCGTAGCTGATCGATCGGGAAGTGACCGTCACGCAGCCGTGCGCCTCATGTGAAGCTAAGCCGCGTTCCATGCTCCGACGGCAATGATGGCAGGTCCGACTTTCATTCCGGCCTCACGCTCCGCTCGTCTCGTCGCCCCCGAAACTCGGTGGTGCGGGCGGGCCGGCCGCTCCACGGCACGTTTCGGCCGACGACAGCTAGGTTGGCGAATGCGCTCGCTGAGGCGCTGCAGACATCCGCCCTGCAGGTGTCGCGCGTACATCTCGGCGCGTCGCCGGCGAGCCATCCATGCCGCAGATGTGGGAGCCGAGCTGGTGCGCCCTTCTCCTCGATCAGGAGATCACGCGCACGCTCTCGCGGTTGCCCGGTACAGCATGGCGATGGTCTCACGTGCTTTGCGTTCTGCCTCGGTCACAGCTCGACTCCTCTCTTCTCCAGCTCGGTCTCGATGCTGTCGAACACCGGGTCGAACGTCACCATGACGAGCATCAGCCATCCGGTGATGGACGCGCGCGACCACATCAGGAACGGTGTCGGCATCATGCGAACACCAGGCCGCGCCAGCCCTTGGTCGCGTGAAACCAGCGCTGCTTGCCGTCGCGGTCGAGCCGGATCGACATGTGGTTCTTGCGCACGCGCGGCTCGGGCTTGAATGCGACGGCAGCACCGTGCGGTCCGACGTTGCCATTCTGCTCATCCCAGCGGTCTTTGGCCTTGAAGAGTTCGAGCATGCGCTCGTTGCTGATCTTCGGTGCGTCCATGGTCAGGTCTCCTCGTGCAGCAGGGGTTCGGTCGGGCGGTCGCCGGACCAGATGGGCTCGGGCTTGATCTCGCCGTACGGGCGGCCGATCTGCCGACGATACTTGTGGGCCAGCCGGTGCAGCATGCGGCGCTCGCCGTCGGTCAGGCCGGCGACGACGTCGCGCTCCTTGAGCTGGCGGCGGAAGCGCTTGTCCGAGCTGCCGGGCGACATCGAGACGGCGCCGATGCGGCCGTAGACCTGCGCGTCGAGCGCGGTCATGGGGGTTCGGGGTGTGAGCGTCATGATCAGTGCCCCATCAGCCGGTTGTAACGGGCTTCGAAGCCGTCGGCCGAGAGCTCGAAGCCCTTGTTCATGGCCCTGGTGCGGTCGACGACCTCGTGGTGCACAGTCCATGTGTGATGGGTCTTGGTCTCGTAGGCGAGCAGGATCATGGGCACGCCCCGGTTCTGGACGCGCCGGTCGCCGAAGCGCAGCGAGCGCCATTCGCCGCCGCCGCGGACGCCGTTCTTGTTGGTCTTCTTCTTGACGTAGTAGGGGTCGCCCTCGAAGCTGCCGCGCTTCGTGTCGATGAAGCGGCCGTCCGGACCACGCTGGCGCAGCGCCAGGCTGAACTGGCGACGCTGCTCTTCGCGCTGCTGCATGCGGGGGTCGAGCGCCGGCGTTCGCTTCGGCCTGGCCATGAATCCGAGCGGCAGGCCCTTGGTCTTCCCCGTCCCGTTGCTGAGGAAGACTCCGCCGCGGGAGGACTTCGGCAGACCTCCGGAGGCCGCGACGCCGGTCTTCCAAGCCCGATAAAGCTTCGAGCTCCACGAATCCGGGATGCCGCCGAAGCTGGACCGGTACGGCTTGACGCTGTAGTCGGCTCCGAGCGTCGTGCCCGGTCGGGTGCCGGGCGTCCAGACGTGCTTGTCGGATGCGCCGGCGTCGCCGATGTAGCGCACGCCGCGCTGACCTTCGGTCTTCTTGTCGACGATGAACTGCAGGTAGGCGGACTGCTTGGGCCGGATGTAGGCTTCGGAGAACGGCTTCGGATCGTTGAACTTCGCGATCCGGACGCCCTAGCCGGACTCGCGGACGGTGAAAGGCGCCGGGCGATCATTCGGTCTTCAGAGCATGGATGAACTGTTCGTTCGGGAAGACGGCGGCGTCCGTCAGCGTCAGCACCAGGGCTTTGTTGATCGACTTGCCGATCTTGTCCATCTTGCCGTCGACGCCCTTGTCGAGCTCGATCCGGATCATGCTCATGACCGGTCTCCGTAGGCGGCGATGACCCGGTTGATGCCTTCGACGGAGAAGCGCTTGGCCAGGCGTTCGCGCACGAGCACCAACGCCTTCGCCGGCGTCATGGATTCGTTGGCGACGTGTTCGATCACGACGAGCCGCAGCTCACGGTCGAACTGTGCGTTCGTCGGGGCGGCGACGACGCTGCGCTTCTCGCGGAATCTCCGCGCGCGCTCTCCTCCGGTCATCGCCCTGCTCTCAGCCATGACGGATTCGTTACGCGTGACGATGCGGCGGAACTAGTGCGAGTCCACGGAGACCTAGAACGCGAGAAGCCCCGCAGGGATCTCACTGGGGGTGAGTGCTGCGGGGCTTCAGGTGCGGCTTGTCCTCGCGGAGCGAGTTGGACCGACATGCAGCAATTGGACGATCGCGCCGGCCCCGGCGAAGGTCAACACCGGCTTCGCGTGCGGCCGACAAAAAACTAGGCCCGGTCTCCCGGGCCCAGTTTGTCAACCCATCCAGCCGGGGCTTCTTGCGGCTGCCTGAGAGCGATCATGGTCGCCGACGTCCCGGCCAGTCAACGGCAGTATGACTAGGGGCCAATCGACTCTAGAACAGCGCCGGCCCCCACGCGTCCGGCCGGATCGGCGGGCCGCAGAATTCTGATTCTTCACCCTGACGGTCGAGCGGGTCAACGAGACGAGTTCTCATGCGACGCAGAGTCGACTTCGCCTCCTCGACGTCGAATCCGTTCGCCCTCAGATAGGCGAACGCACGCCGCACGATGGCGACGTCCTCTTCGCTGAGGAGTCCGACGTTCGGCATGGTCGTCAGCGCCACGACCATGGCCATGGCCACCTGCTCGGCCGTCGGCGCTTTGCGCTGGTCCATCGATGAGCGCCAGCGCGCCGTCCGGAGCCGTCCTTTGGCCTTGCGCTCCTCCGGGGTCACCCGGCGGTGCGTCCGGACGAACCGGGGGTCCGGCCGCATGGGGTCACGGAAGAAGTGCGTGCGACGCACGTCGTCGAGCTCCGCGATCTTGTCGACATCCTCCGGGGTGAGCTTTCTGGTCGTCATCGTTGCCTCCACAACATGTCAGCCGGCTGACCCGGCCACCTGATGGGGATTCTACGGGCTGCGCCTGCAAAGACGAAGCGACGACGATGTGGCCGGAGGCTCCGCGACGACGGCGCCGCAGGCGGTGCGTTCGACCCCACAGCGTGCTGCGCTATCGATGACACCAGCCGGCGGCGCTACGGGAGACATCGAGGAGAGAAGATTCTAGGAGTGGCCGGGATTGCCGGCGATGGCTGCGCGTCGGGAGACGTCAGGCCGCGCGGCTGTCGGCCTACTGCACGGTCTCGTGGTCGGCGTGCACCACACCGTCGCCGTCGATGTCGATGCGACGACCACCCCAATGCATCCATGTCGACGAATGCGAGGGTGGACTACCGACGTGGTGTGGCAGACGACGGCACGCATGCGTCGACGACGATGGCTCCGCAGGACGACAGGAAGGATCAGCGAGGGGCTGGCCGGTGTTGCCGGTGGCGACCGCTGCGCTGGCGACGGTGGCATCGGACACGAGCACGGTGGCCGGAGCCGGCACGATGGCGACCTCGATGGCCTGGGAGGCGACGGAAGTCGGGTCGATTGATCCGGTATCCGGGTTGGCTATATATCCAGAAGCATCGCGAAAATCCGCCAAGATCACGGGCAACCACTTGTTCACGCACGTTTTTTGGCGCTTCCCAGAGAGCATGACGAAACGCACGACGGCCTCGTCGTCGGAGATGTCGCCACCGATGCGTGCGAACAGCTCCACCTGCTCGCGGATGATCAACCGCGAGCCCGCCCCCTGCAGCGTACGGGTGATCGTGCCGGCGAACCGCTGGCGTTCCTCGCCCTGAGCCTTGCGCTCCCCTGGACTCTCGGCGCCGACGAGGCCCTCTTCCTCGTGGGCCAGCGAATCCCGGTAGCGGTTCTCGCCCCAATACTGACGCGAGTTCATCGACGGCGGATTGTTGGCGCGCCACTTGATTTGTTTCGCCAGCTCGCGCTCGACCGCCTTCCTGTCGCCAGCGACGGACGCCATGACGCGCTTCGTCACGGTCTCTCTGAGCCATGATGCGTGCAGATCAGCCGACGCCAGCGAGTTCAGGAATTTCTGCGAGCGGGAGCGGAATGCGATCTGGTACTCGGCCTGGATGACCTCGAGAACGTCGCCGAAGAGCTTCCCCGACGCGCTACGCTCATCCTCGTCCTTGCCCTGCCGCTTGGCCTGGCGGCGGCGCATCTCGCGGGGGTCGGCGCTGACCGTCGGCAGGCCGTCGCTGAAATCCTTGAGGACCGGAAAATTCTCGCAGCAGGCCACGCTGAAATGCGGATCCAACGGCGACTTGGTCTTGTCTGAGTTTTTGTGACCGGGATCGGCGCCGAGCGGCATCAGATGGCAGATCAGGGCACTCTGGATCGTGCGGAAATAGTGGACGGGCCGGTCCTTGCTCCGGCCGCGCACGCCGACCTCGGATCCGGGCGGCAGGAGCCACAGCACATGCGCCCCCTCGATCCAGCCGCGCTTGTCGCACCGATAGATGACCTTCGTCGGGAAGAGCGTCGGACCGAGCAGCCGAAGCAGGTCCCTGCCCAGCGCCTCGAGGGTAGGCCAGCCCTCCTCGGGGTCGAGGTCGACGACGAGTTGAGACAGCACCGCTTCACCATTGGAGGTGACGTGGGAGCAGTCGCGCAGCTCGCTCGGCGTCAGACCCGCCTCTTTGGCCCTGAATACCGCGCGCTTGTTGCGGCCAACGAGCGCGTTCTGGGCGACGCGCGAGCTCCAGAGCTTGAATCCCACGATACCGAGGTCGGTCCGATAGCCATATTTGACGCCGTCTTCGCCGAGGAAGGACTCGTCGATCGGACCGTAGCGCCTGTCCGCGTGGATGTGCTCCGTCGGGGCGACATAGGCGCGGCGCCGGCCGCGGCGCGCCCGCGCCCGGCGTTCGGCGTGCTTCTTCTTGTCCGCGCCGATCGCTGCGTACTCGGCGGCGACAAAATCCTTGTGCGCCTTGTCGGCCATCTGCTCAGGCGACAGATGATTGATCGTGCCGCCAGCAGGTGCCTTCTTGACCTTCTTGACCTTCTTCGGCTTCGGCGGCTCGTCGGCCGCGATCTGAGCCGCCAGGATATTGCGGGCCACGGCGGTTTTGTAGTCGGCGTCCCACTTCACCCAGGCAGACCTCCGCGTTTCCGGGAGATCGGGGCCGGGCTGCCAGATCTCCTCGGGGCGCAATGGCGCTGTCATGGTGCGCGCATTGGTGCCGAAGTTATCCCAGAGTGTGACGATCGGCGTATGGTCGATCGTCGGCGCGATCTCCTCGCGACGGCGCGCCTCCTGCTCCCAGGGGAATCCTTGCCACTCTTCGCCACGTTTCCATGACCAGCTCGGGGTCCAGTCGGCGGGCACAGGTTCGGCATCCGCCATCTCGGCCAGCCTCGCCTCCACGCGCGCGAGCAGCTCCAGCGTGCCCGGTTCGGGCTGCAGCATGGCCTGGACCTCGAGCGAGTAGGCGCACGACGCTTCGCCGCCACCGCAGATGGCGGGCGCGAGTCCTTGGTCCTGGCTGGTCTGGGCGGTGTGCATGCTGTCGATCCAGGCTGGACGATAGCCGCTACGCGCGCAACAGGCAAGGACTCGAAATACACAGCCGGCACCGTAGTGTGCCCGGGAGCCTCTGAGCCGCTCCGCACCGGGTTCCAACAATTCGAGTCTAGAATTGTCGCCCCGACGTCCGGGCCTCGGACAATTCTAGACTCGAATTGTCAGATCTGCAGAGCTTGACGGTTAAGTCATTGATATCGTTGCAAACGAGATTACGAAACTAGAATTGTCGGCTCAGTCGAGGTTGCGCCTTCGACGGACGTAGCCGCGCGCCGCCTCGGGGGTCTCGTCCTGCTCGACCGGCCCACGGTCGGCATAAGGGACCCCATTCCAGTAGGTGCGAGGATCATCGAGCCAATCCTGCGCCGGTGGCGCTCCGATCACGATCTCGTGAGCGGTCGCGAATTTCCTCCAGCGGTCAGCAAGTTGCACGGGGCTCCTCTCGCGAAGCGCGAGCGGTGTCTCGGCATCCGAGATGATCCTGCCCACGGCATCCATCCGCGGATTGCGGGGGTCGGCCTTCATCATGCCGACCAATATCTGCTCGACCAGGTGGGACCGCGAGACCCCGCGCTCGGCCGCACGGATGCTCAAAATTTCCAAAATGTCCGGATGCATCCTTAGGGTGAGTCGGTTCGCTTTTGCCTCGCTCTGCGCCTCGGCGGAGGGGCGCGGCGGCAGGCGGCCGTGCCCGAGGAAGCTACCTGTTTTCGAATCCTTAGCCATGATCGGAACCTTTCATTGCAATGATACACGTCGTGGTCTACAGACCGACCCAATGATGGCAGGTTGGTACACGATGGCATACGCTCCTACCAAGGATTCGTCTACGGCAGATTACTGGCGCCGGACCGTCGAGGAGGACCGCGCCGAGAGCGCGCCGCCGCCACCGCCGCGGCCCGAGGAGGACGAGCGATGACCCGAAGTGACGAACTGGACCGTGTCGTCCCGGCGGTGCCGCCATGCGTCGAGCTGCTCGAGTCCGATCGCTGGGACGACGCGTTCGAGTGGCTCTGCCGCGAGACGGCGGCTCAGTGCGCCCGGCTCGGGATCGGCCATCCGCCGAAGCACGACGACCGCAAGAAGCAAGCTGCCGTGATCCGAGGCTACGTGGACCTGCTGTTCGCCCAGGAGCGCGAACGGTGCGGTGAGCTGGCGCTGGCGTGGCAGATGATGCTGTGCGACCCGCGCCGTCCGGACACGTTCAACGCCGTGCTGCCCCAGCTCGCCTGGTCGCTGCGGCACCGCTCCGTCATCACGAACCCGGCGGAGGAAAACCTCCTGCGCGCCCGCCTGCACCTGTGGTGGGAGGCCGCCGCCGGAAAGTGGGGCGACCACAAGGACTCGATTTTCGCGATCACCGCCCGGCTGGCGGATAAGGACGAGATCCATGACCGTCACCGAACGCAGGAGGACGCCGACGAACAGCCCGAGTTGACAGAACCGGCGACGGCCGCACCGACCGTCATCGTGATGCCCAAGGACCGCGCCGAGGAAAAAGGCCTGCCGCAGGCGTGGAAGGATCTGCGCGACGAACCGCTGCCGCTCGTCGTCTGCCGCGACGCCGCCGAGGTGCGCCAGCGCCTGCAGGACGAATATCCGCACGCGTGGCGCGAGGTGGCGATGCTGACGCAGGACCTGCGCAGCGGCGAGCCGGCGAGGATCAAGCCGAGCTTGTTGTTGTCGCAGCCGGGCACCGGCAAGACGCGCCTGATCCGGAGGCTCGCCGAGCTGATTTCTCCGCAGATGTACGTCAGCCGCTTTGATGCAGCGAGCGCTTTCGATGGCATGTACGGCGGAACGCCGAAGGGCTGGACTAGCGCCCAGGCGTCCGTACCGGCGCGCGCCGTGCTGGCGTCGCGGACCGCGAACCCGATCGCGTTGGTCGACGAGATCGAGAAGGCGTCGGAGAGCACGCACAACGGCAATCTATGGTCGGCGATGACGCCGTTCCTGGAGCGCGAGACGTCGCGCAGGCACCCGGAGAGCGGCATCGACGCCGAACTCGACCTGTCCTACGTGATCCACCTGGCCACGGCCAACTCGGTCGAGCGCCTGCCCTCGCAGCTGCGCGACCGATTCCGGGCCATCAAGATCCCGGCGCCCACGCTGGCGCACCTGCCGCGGCTGGCGGCGCTGGTGATGCGCGACCTCGCGGCCGAGGACGATGCGCGCGCACACGACGAGCCGCTCGCCGCGGACGAGCTGGAGATCATCGGCAGGGCCTGGGCGCCGGAGCGCTTCAGCATGCGAAAGCTGCAGCGCCTGGTCGGCGCGACCCTGGAGGCGCGCGACATGTGCGCACGGAGGCACTGATGTCATTGGAAGAGAAGCTGCTGCGGAACGACGTCGAGAGCTACCTGCGCGGCGAGCAGCCGGCGGCCGATGTGCTCGCGGCCGCGCCAAGGCTCGAGCAATGGGCACCTGGGATAACGAGGGCGCCTGACGGCGGGTATGCCCTGACGCTGTGTGGACTCCCGTTCGGACATCCACGCGTTCCGGATGGAAAGCCGACTACCACCGGCGAGATCGTTTGGCTCGACCGCAAGGGGCGGTGGGCGCGGACGTTGACGCGGCTCTGGAATCTCGGCGAGCCGGAGGGCACCGAGATTCCGATCGACGGGGTCGAGCTATGAGCGGCGACGAAGAGCATGTGGCGCGACTGCTGGAGCGCCTGCAGACCGGATGGCGGCCGACGCCAGACGAGATCGACATGCGCGTCCGGCAGCGGAGGATCTACGCCTGGTCCTTCGCGCCTTCGTTCTCGCTACCCGAAGCGGTGATCATCGGAAGCCCGGAGAGCCGCAAGGGCGTGATCCGGACGGATGTGATCCTCTGGATCGACGCCGGCCTCCGCTGGGCGCTGTGCGAGGACGGGCTCTGGTGGCTGGAGAGGGAAGCTAAAACGCCTTAGGTATCCAAAAGGCGCGGGTCTTCGCGCGCTCGCTCCGAGCTATCGCACCCTGTCGCACGGTGCCATAGCTCGCTTGCGACCGCCTTCCTAAAATTCTTCCATGCCCGCCTCACGCGGCGCTTCCGTTTCGCCGGGGCGTCGGGGATGCTCTACGCATGAACACCGTCATCATCCTCGCCGGACTCGCCGCGGTCAGCTTCATCCAGAACGCGGCGTTCACCGCAGTCAGCCGCTCGCGCAACTCAGGCGATGTGGCGCATCACGCGAAGTGGTCTGTCGCCAGCAACGGCGTCTGGTTCGTGACGCAGATCCTGATCTATTCGAGCGTTTGGAGAGCGATTGAGACCGGCAGCTACGGCCTCATCGCCGCAGCCGCCGTCGTCTACATCGCGAGCACGACCGCCGGGAGTTGCTGGATGATGGCGAAGATGCTCCAGACCGAGACCGGAAAGCAGATGGTGGGATCGCGATGAGCCGCATCGTAGTTTGGTTCTCCTGCGGGGCTGCATCGGCGGTGGCCGCGAAGCTGACGCTGGAGCAGCATCCGGACGCCATCGTCGCCTACTGCGCGACGCGCTCCGAACATCCGGACAACGAGCGCTTCATGCAGGACTGCCAGCGCTGGTTCAATCGGCCGGTCATGCAGATGTCCTCCATGGAATTCCAGGACACCTGGCACGTATGGGAGAAGGAGCGCTACCTCGCGGGCATCAGCGGAGCGCCCTGCACTCGCGCCCTAAAATTCGAGCCCAGGCTGGTGTTTCAGAAGCCGACCGACGCTCACGTCTTCGGCTACACGGCGGACGCAGGCGACAAGCGCCGAGCAGACGCCATGCGACTGAACTACCCCGAGATGGTTGTGCGCACGCCGCTGATCGACCGCGGCATCACGAAGGCCGGTACGCTGGCCATGATCCAGAACGCTGGCATCGAGCTTCCGGCGATGTACGGCTTAGGATTCCACAACAACAACTGCATTCCCTGCGTGAAGGCGCAGAGCCCGGCCTACTGGGCGTTGGTGCGCAGGCAGTTCCCGGCCGAATTCGAGCGGATGGTCGAACTCTCCAGGCGATTGAACGTGCGCCTCTGCAAGATCGATGGAGAACGGCGCTTCATCGACGAGATCCCGGCTGATCAGCCGACCACGAATCCAGTCGCTCCGGCGTGCGACTTCCTGTGCCAGATCGTCGAGAGCGAAATGGCCGGGTAATGAATCTGGGACCTCGCCCCCTGAATCTAAGAGATTTGAGACCTCGATAAGGAATTTGAGACCATGGCCGACCGCCGCCTGTTCGACAGCAGCTCGATGACGCCGCCGCCCGCCGCGGAGATCGACGCCATGACGTGCAACGTGGACGAAGGATTCATGCCGGAGCCTCGGTCTTATCCTGCGATCGAGAAGGCGCTCCACGAGCTGGCCGCACTTATGGCGGAACGGCGGGCCAAGCCGCGCACCAAGATTGAGGAGATCTTGGACAGGCTAAACGTCGACGGAGAAGCCATCGTCAAGATCGGCGACACGACGTACCGCTTCACGACCAGCCTCGAAGGTCAGCTGCGCACCGAGATCATCCGCCGCGGTGACTACGGGCCCGTTCGCGAGCTCTACAGCTACATCGATCCGTACAATCAGGCGGAGCGCACGTGATGGACGCGATTGTCGGCATCTTCATCGTCTCCGTGTTTGCCTGCGCTGGTGCATTTGCGCTGATCGATTCCGTGGCTCGATGTTCATTCGACCGTCAGCGCAAGTCCGGCCAGCACCCGTCCTCCTCGTGACGCCCGGTCCGGTGCATGCAGCCGTCGGCGAGGAGTCGCAACGCGACCGCCTTCCACAGTGAGCCGGGATCGAAGAGCTGCAGCGCCTCCGCCCGCGTTATCTCGACCGTCCGGAAGCACTTCAGGCATTCGACGCGCAGGTCCTCGGACCTGATCTCGGCGAGCGTGCGATCGGCGCGCGGCCGCGACGTCGTTGCGCGCGGATCGGCCAGCACCGAGGCCCACCAGGCGGCCTCGTCGGTGACGCCGGCGCGGCGCCGCTGCAGCTCGGCCAGGCGCCGCGCCGTCTCCTCCGCGCGCTGCTGCTTCGCTGTGGGAAATCGCCAGTCTGCACACCTTCTTCCGGCCATACGCGAGCCTCCAATTGACCGGAGAACGAATAGAGAACAAGATGGTTTCACAGTCAACCGCCGTGATTTTCGGATGAATGACGCGACGGTTCTTCATCCGAAAATCACATCCAGGAATCCTTCGATGGCCGACCCCGCCGAGCAGCAACCCGTCGACCAGGCCGCCGAGCTGGAGGCTGCCGTCCGCGACGCCATCGAGGCCTGCGGCGGCGATCCGGTCGACGCTGTGCGCGCGCTGATCGTGTTGAACACCGCGCTCGAACAGGAGCTCGCCGACGTCTACGCGAAGGCCTCGCACGGATTCCTGCGCGGGCGACGGGTGCCGAAGCGCAATGACTAACGGAAGCGCGGGCGCGGCGCCCACTCCGGGATCTCGACGACCAAGTCGGGAATGAAGCCGGTATTCGGCTCCCAGGCATAACCAGCCGGATTGCAGACTATGCGAGTCCCGTCGCCGCCGGCGCCGCTCACGACCCCGTCGCTTCCCACGATGTAGTCGTGACTGTCATGGACATGCCCGTGGATCCAGAGCGCCGGCTGGTGCTCCACGATGATGTCGGAGAGATCGCTGATGAACGACGCGTTGAGGGGCTCCTCCTCATAGCGCGGGTGCAGCGATCCGGGGTGCGGGGCGTGGTGCGTGATGCACACGGTCGGGCCGTCGTGCTCCTCCGAAAGGCAGTCGGTCAGCCAGCGCCGCTCGGCCAAGTGGCGCTTGAGGGCCTCGACGGGCGTGAAGGGCTTGGGGAATTCGGCGCCGTCCGAAGTCCTGATGAATTTGTTGTCGTTCATGTAGCGTCCGGCGTGGAGGCCGTGCGCCTGGCTCTCGGCATCGAAGCGGTAGTCGGTCCACATCGTGCAGCCGAGGAAGCGGACGCCGTCGATCACCGGCACTTCGGTCGCATCCAAAAACCTCACGTTGGTCCGGCGCGCCCGGTCGCGGATCTCGGCCGCGGCGTCTTCCAGGATGGATCCGTAATACTCGTGGTTGCCGGCTACGAAGAGCACCTCCTTGCCCCACAGCGCGCGCTGATTGGTCAGCCAGCTCACCGCCCGATAGGCGTTGTGGACGTCGCCGGCGAAAACCGCGACGTCGAAATCGAGTCCTTCGGGGACGTTGTAGCCGTGAGACCATGCCTCGCCGTGCAGGTCGGATGCGATGAAGATTTTCATGCCGGGACGATCGCTCCGGCACCGGCAAGAGGCAACGTCGGAATGTTGGACGGAATCTGCCCCCCGGCCCGATCGGGGGCGAAATCGGGTCCTTGGGACGTCGGCCTAAGCCGTTGATTTCACTGGTGGGGGAGGCAGGACTCGAACCTGCGAAGCCATGAGGCGGCTGATTTACAGTCAGCTCCCTTTGCCACTCGGGACACTCCCCCGCTCGACGGCAGCACAATCGGGCCGGACCTTGCCGGCGACCGAAGACGGCCATGGAACGTGAAGGCCGCGACAGCCCGGATGGGGGCGCGACCGGGCGCGGTTATCGGCGAAGCGATGGGGTAAAGTCAACCGAGGCGAACAGCTAAAATCGCCCCCGACACCACCCAAATTGCCATATTCCGGGACCCGTGACACAAGCGAGCCCATGAAGGATCGAAAATTCAACCCGAGGGGCCCCCGCGGCGGGTCTAAGCCCTTCAACAGGCCCGGAAAATCGGCCGGTCGCCCGGCCCGGCGCGATCGCGATTTGGACACCGACGGTCCCGTCATCCTCTATGGCTGGCACACCGTCACCTTGGCGCTCGCCAACCCCCAGCGGCAGATCCGCAAGCTGACGCTGACCGAGAATGCCGCAAGGCGTCTGGCGGACGAGAACATCGCAACCCGCATCACGCCCGAGATCGTCCGGCCCCAGGAGATCGACCGCCTGCTGTCGCCCGACGCCGTGCACCAGGGCCTGCTCGCCGAGGCCGATCCCCTGCCCTCTCCCGACATCGAGGATTTGGAGCAGGACGGCATCGTGCTGGTGCTCGACCAGATCACCGATCCGCACAATGTCGGCGCCATCCTGCGCTCGGCTGCGGCGTTCGCCGTGAAGGCGATCGTCACCACCGCGCGCCACAGTCCGGAAGCGACCGGCGTGCTGGCCAAGGCCGCCTCCGGCGCGCTGGAGCTGGTGCCGATGGTGACGGTGCAAAACCTCGCCCGCGCACTGACCACGCTGAACGAGCTCGGCTTCCAGACCGTCGGACTGGACAGTGAAGGCAGCGCGGATCTCTCCGAGGTCACCCTGCGCGAGCCGCTCGCCCTGGTGCTGGGTGCCGAAGGCAAGGGCCTGCGGCAATTGACGCGCGAGACCTGCAGCGTCGTGGCGCGGCTCGACATGCCCGGCGAGATCAAGAGCCTCAACGTCTCGAATGCCGCCGTGCTCTCGCTCTATGTCGGCGCCAGCCGGCTCGGGCTGATGAAGCGGTAACAAAACAAAACGCCCGTCCGCATCGCGGACGGGCGTCTCGTTGGTTTAACCGATCAAGCGATCAGTAATAGCGACGCAGCACGCGGTGGCCGCCGTAGTACGGCACATGGCGCGGGGCGTAGCCGTAGCGCGGACCGTAGCCGTAATGCGTGCGCGGCAGATAGCCGGCGCGCGGGCCGTAGCCGTAGCGATACGGACGGTAATACGGGCGGCGGTAGGGATAGGCGGCCGGGGCTTCGACCGCGGCGGCGCGATAGCCATAGCCGTGCCCATAGCCACGGCCGTAGCCGTAATTGGCGGGCGCAACCACCGCGTCTTCACGGTAGGTCGGATACGGCGCGAAGGCGCCCGGGCCAGTGTAGGTCGGGCCCTGGTTGACGTGATAATATTGCGTGGTGGGCTCGGCGAGACGCTCATAGGCGCCATAGCCGTAGCCATAACCGGCCCCATAACCGCCGCAGCCGGTGTTGCAGCCGGAATAGACCGGCGCAACCGGCTGGCACGGATCGAAGCCGCAGGCCGCGGCGGGCGCAGCCCCGATGAACATCACGGCAGCCGCCGCGACCAGTCCCGAAATCATCTGACGCATTACTCTCTCCTGTTGATTTCCGTTTTTTGGATTTTGTCGTTTCTTAACCCGGCGGTCTGCCGGGCATCTCTGCACGCGGCCGCGGCCGAGGACGCCGCGGATAGTCGTTGATCTCAGGCGCGAGGATCACCGGCGGCGGATTG
This sequence comes from Bradyrhizobium sp. WSM1253, assembly GCF_000244935.1. NCBI lineage: Bacteria > Pseudomonadati > Pseudomonadota > Alphaproteobacteria > Hyphomicrobiales > Nitrobacteraceae > Bradyrhizobium > Bradyrhizobium sp. WSM1253. Next base: position 7,588,462 of record NZ_JH600073.1, on the reverse strand, counting down.
ACGGGCACGTCCATCTGCGGCGGCAGCGGCGCCGATTGCGCGCCCCAGCTTTGGTGATAGCTCTCGGCGGGCTTGGGCAATTTGCGGTTAGCGGGCGGCTCGACCTCGAGCCGGCCATAGCCGGGCCGCAGGCCCAGTGTCGGGTAGTAATGGCCGACGTCGGTAGGCTGGCGCTCGGCGACATAGCGTCCGCCATAGATCGTGGGCTGCACCTGCACGTTCTTCCCCAAGCCCCAGGTCCCCTCGACCACGGCATAGGACGCGTCGATGTTGTTGATGATGATGGGCACGCCGGGGCGACCGGGAACGACGATATCGAAGCCGCCGCCGGCAAACGCCGACGCGGGCAGTCCGATCAGAAAGGCGGCGAGCGCAGATGCGCGCATGAGAGGATCCCATTTATCCGGCGACAACCTACCCGATGGCGACGCAGAGAGGGTTAAGGCCCTCTCTCCAATTGCCGGTAAGGCTAATGTGTAAGGATTGCGCGCCGCTCAAATGCGCCAAAGCGAACTAGCGAAGCGTTAACGCCGCCGGCCCCCGCAGTCCGGAACCATCGGGCGTGCTCACTTCCGTTTGACTGCCGCTCACGAAAATCCGCCGGTTTCAGCGGAACGTCCGGCGTCTTCGGCGTTTAGCCCCCGTCAACAAAACGGGAGCCAAACAATCATGAACGTCAAACTTCTCGGAGCCACGGCGATTGCGGCGACCCTCGTGACGGGCTCTGCCATGGCGCAGGCCGTGATCACCAATCCCGGCCGCTGCGCGGCGCAATTCCCCAACGCCAACTGCCAGAACGTCGGACCGGGAAATCCGTACACCGACAGCGGCTATCGGCATCGTCGCGTGTCCTATCGCCAGACCAACAACGGCGACTGGAATAACGACTGGAACAGGAGCCGCACCGGCTTCTGGCCGACCGACGTCGCCGCCGGCGCGGTCGGAACAGCCGCGGGCGTGGCCGGCGCAGCCATCGGGACTGCAGGCGCAATCGCAACCGCCCCGTTCCGTGCCACGAACGACGCCTACGCCTACGACAATGGCTGGGATAACCGCGGCTGGGACAATCGCGGTTGGGACACCCGCACCTACGCCCAGCGCAACGGCTTCGTCTGCACGCCCGGCACCTGGTTCAAGGGCGAAGACGGCCGCCGGCACATCTGCCAATAAGGCGATTTAACCGAACGCGACAGATCAGGCGGCCTTCGGGCCGCCTGATTCGTGTCTGCATCGGGCATCGCGGGTTCTGGCACTTTCCGGTCAAGTCTGGTATTGCGGCGCGCACGGGCGGACGGCTCCGGCGTATGCTGGTCCCTGCCCGCTTCTCCAGGCGTCGCCGGCTTAGCTCAGCGGTAGAGCAGCGGTTTTGTAAACCGAAGGTCGGGGGTTCAATCCCCTCAGCCGGCACCAGCTTTTGAGCGCAAGGCTCACTTCGAATGCTTAGGTGCGCTGCCTTGCTCGAAGTGCTCAGCGCCTGATATTTCCATCCAGGCATGTTTCGACTGCTCGAAAACCGAGCGGATGGGCGCCGGGTAGTCCGGATCCGCGATCGCGCCCACGGCAACGCCGATCATCGCAGGCAGATTGTCCGCCTTCCAATAGACCGTCGAACCGCACTCGGGACAAAAATAGCTGCGGACTTTGCCGCCGCTTGCGGCTGTCCGGACGTACTCCTTCGACGTTCCCGAGATCGTAATAACCTCCGTGGGATAGAAGGCACCGACACCGAACGGCGCGCCGGTTCGACGCTGGCAGTCAATGCAGTGGCAGGCAACGACGAGGCTGGAAGGTCCTGGAAGCGACAGCGCGAGAGCGCCGCACCTGCATTGGGCATCGATCATCGGGATTCACTCCACCTGCGTTGGTCCTCTAGTTCGGAGGGAGCGCAGCGCAATCCGGGCTACAATTGATCGAGCCGCCACAGCCCGAGGCTCTTGTCGCGCCAGCCGCCACCGCCCTCCTCGCAATGCTCCTTGATCAGCTCGCGCGGTGCCGGCCAGTCGAACGGCGCCTTCTCCATGTTCAGCGCGCGCCAGTCGCCGTCCTCGCAATCGCGATTGTCGTCCCATTCGGGAAACGTCGTGACCAGCAGGAAACGCGCGCCGCTGGCGCGAAAGTTCGAGACGGCGCGGGCGATATTGCCGAAACTCAAATGCACCAGGCAGTCCCGGCACAGAACGACATCCGCGCGCGGCAGTGCATCGCGCGTGATGTCGGCAACGAGAAACCGGCCGGACAACTCGCCGCCCGCCACGCGCTGGCGATTGGCCGCGATCAGCGACGGAACGATGTCGATGCCGGTGTAGTCGAGATCCAGCCTCACGCGGCCGATCCAGCCCGCGTCCCCGCAGGGCGCATCGAGCAGCGAGCGCGCGCCGAGCCGTTGCAGCAGTGGAGGAAGCACCTCGCGGACCGCTGCGGTCGCGGGGTCCTCCGAGCCGAGGCCCGACACCGAACTAGCCGCGCCCCACAGGTTGGTCTGCTCGATCCGCTCGAACCGCGCGGCGAGGCCGAGGCCCGCGAAATTGTCGCGGTCGGCGGCGAACCGCTCATGGGCGAGCACGGGTGGACGATTGGCGGTCATCGGGCGGACCTCAAATCAAGATTCCGTCGCGAACACACTAGCAGTTCAACTGCGCGTCCGAAATCGCAGGCCTCGTCCCTCAAGCCGGCTTCTGCCACTCCATGATGTGGAAAAAGGGCACCCGGCGATGACGGGCAATTCTGTCGGGATCACCGCCCGTAGGCTGCGGCTCAACGAACAGGCGCAACTGGAGTCCGTGATCGAGCAGCAGCGTCATGTAGGTGGAGAGCGGACGATGCCAGTTCTGGACGCGAATGCCGCGCCATGTCACCCAGGTCGGCCGCTCGTCCATGTAATGATCGATGACGAAGCGCAAGACGCCCTCGCCGTCACGTGTCCAGCCCTCGGACGGACCGGCGGTGTTGAAGCTGGTCAGGTTGGCGATCAAGAGCGTACCGCCCGGCCGCAGCGCCGCCACCATCCTCGCGACAGATCCAGCGAGATCGGGCATGTCTATCAAACTGAGATAGCTGACGACCAGATCGAACTCCGCGCCGAAATCCATCGTCTCGGCTCGGCCGAGCCGATAGTCGCCCTGCGGGTCTAACTCCATGGCACGCGCGAGCAGCGCTTCGGTTGGATCGACGCCAGTGGTGCGGATACCGGCGCGCTGCATGATGCGACAGAAGCGCCCCTCGCCGCAGCCGACGTCGAGCGCATTGCGGAAGCCTCGCCCTTCGATCCGCGCCCGCATCGGCGCGTCCAGCACGAAGCGTCGGCCATAGTCGCCGTCCTCGCCCTGCTCGACGATCCAGGCGACCGCGGACGCGGCCCAGCCGTCGCTGACATCCTCGTTCATGGATCGACCTTCCGGAATGCATGTTGGCCGCGCGTGTCGCGGGCGCGGCTACTGACCATAGATTGGATCAGAGTTCAACATGAGGTAGATTGCAGGACCGATGCGCCCCACCGTCAAAGAGAAGGCCAGGATCGCCGCCGGCGCGACGGCGGCCGTCGTCATGACGGCCGTGCTGTTCGCATTCGCAATGGGATTTCTGCTGGCGCGATGAGTGCGCAGCGCGGCGGACGAAGCCGCCGCGCCGGACTCAGGCGGCGCGCACCGTGTGGAGGAATTTCCCGACCTCATCCTTCAGCCGGTTGCTGTCGGTCGCCAGCATCTTGGCGGTGGAAAGCACCTGCGAGGAGGCCGAGCCGGTCTCGGCTGCACCGCGCTGCACGTCGGCGATGTTGGTGGAGACCTGCTGGGTGCCGTGGGCGGCCTGCTGCACGTTGCGCGAGATCTCCTGGGTCGCGGCGCCCTGCTCCTCGACGGCCGCGGCAATGGTCGACGACACTTCCGAGAGCCGCTCGATCGTCGCGGAGATGTCGCGGATCGCGTTGACGGATTCCTGGGTCGCGGTCTGGATACCGGAAATCTGCTGGCTGATCTCGCCGGTCGCTTTCGCGGTCTGCTCGGCCAGCGTCTTCACCTCGGCGGCGACGACGGCGAAGCCGCGGCCGGCCTCGCCGGCACGTGCCGCCTCGATCGTGGCGTTGAGCGCCAGGAGGTTGGTCTGGCCGGCAATGGTGTTGATCAGCTCGACGACGTCGCCGATGCGCGTCGCCGCAACCGAGAGCTCGCTGACGCGCACCGTCGTGGTGCGGGCCTGGGTGACGGCCTCGCCCGCCATCCGCGCGGATTCCTGCACCTGCCGGCTGATCTCGTTGACCGAGGAGGACAGCTCCTCCGTGGCGGTCGCGACCGACTGCACGTTGCTGGTGGCTTCGCCCGAGGCAACCGCGACGACCGAGGTCAGTTCCTGCGCACGCTGCGCCGTAGTGGCCAACGTCGAGGACGACGCTTCGAGCTCGGTGGACGCCGAGCCCACCGTCTCGATGATCTCGCCGACCGCGCGCTCAAAACCGTCGGCAAGGTTGACCATGTCGCGCTTGCGCTGATCGGCGGCCTGCTTCTCCACTTCGACCTGCGCAGATTTGAGGCGCTCGACCTCGATCCCGTTGGTCTTGAAGATTTCGACCGTCCTGGCCATGTCGCCGATCTCGTCGCGGCGGTCCTTCTCGGGCACTTCGGTCTTGAGATCGTTGCGGGCAAGGCCCTCCATGGCGAGCTTGAGGCGGGCAATCGGCCGTGACATCGCATTGAGGCCAATGAACAGCGCGATCGCGATACCCATGATCAGGCCGCCGGCGCTGACGCCGATCACCGTCCAGGTCGCGGATCTGGCGTCGCGGTTGATGGCGTCCTTGCTCTTGGCGACCGCCTCTGCGGTCTCGCCCACGAACTTGGCAACGCGCCCCAAGGCCGCATCCATCACCGGATCGCACTCCTTGTGCGCACGCTCGGCCGCCTTGGCATTCTCTTCCGGGCTGCTCGCGAGCGAGCCTGCCTTCAGCACCAGATCGCAGCCGGCGAACACGGCTTTCAATTGGTCGCCGATACTCTTGATCTGGCTCGCGCGCGCGGGATCGTCCTGTTCGGCTGCCTCGAGGTATTGGCGGATCTCGTCGCGGTTCTGGGTCGCGGTCTTGAGGCGGTTGGCGTTGCCCGCCTCCGTCGCCTCGGTGAAGACCGCATAGAGCGCGGCATGATAGGTCTCGGCGCGGCGCTGGGCCCGCGTCAGGTTGAGCGCCGAGGATTGCGCGGCGGAAAGCTCGGCGAAGCCGTCGACAGTTGCCGAGAGTTCGCGCGTGCCGAAGCCGGCGACGGCGACCATGGCAAAGCCCATCACGGCGACGATCAGCGCGACTTTCACACGATTTTCAGATTGTTCAAAACGCTCATTGCAGCCGCCCCAGTGATTTTCTGCCGATGCATATTCCCAGCACCGTGCATTGGAACCAGCTGACGTTAAGATTTAATGCCAAATGTCCCGGGTAGTCTTACGGAAAACTAACTATTTTGGCTTCCGCCGTAAGCTTCGCGTAAGCTTCGGCCTATTCCGGGGCGCGAGCCGGGCGTGGAATGCCGGAACCGGTCGCCGGTGTCCTCCGTTGTCGGCCCATGCGGATCAGGGAAGAAAACCGAAACATGTTTCTGCTGGCCACCGTGACGCTGTGCTGTAGCGCCTTGGCCGCGGCAATTGCGCTGTTCGAACCGGCTCCGGCAAAGCGGCAGGCTGAAACGGCGGCGATCGACGTGCCCGCTTCGACGCCGGTTCGGGTGGTCGGGGCTCCGTTCCGGCCCAACCTCAATCCGCGGGAGCGCTAGCCCTCACCCCGGCGAGACGTCGGCGCCTTCCTCGGGACGGCGTTTGGCGCGGGCCAACTCCTCAACGAACGCGATCACCTCCGCCCGTTTGTCGGGCGGCAGCGAGAGGAACGCGCGGACGAGCCTCAAGCCCTCGGCTTCGGCTGAATGGTCTGCTTTGGCATCCATTCCCCACTGTCGGGCGGCCGGGAAAAATATGCAATCCCCCACGCAACAGCTTCTTGATTCGGCCGGCCAGCTTTGCTGGAATAGCCCCGACAGGGGTGCACCATGAAGTGGATCACGGAACGCGACGCGCTGATCGCGCAGACAATGGCCTTCGTCCAATCGGTCACCGGCAAAAAGGATGGCTTGCATCCACCGGAGATCCCGATGGCGACAGTGGCCGCGTCGGTGCAGATCGTCCCCGCCAACACCGTCGTCGAGACCGAGCCACTTCAGGCCGCTCCGCCCCAACCCTTGCCTCTCCCGCCGCAGCGCGCGGCGAGCCACGACGTCCGCACCGAGATGCATGCTCGCATCGCCAATTTCCGCAAGCATCAGGAGCGGTTCGAGCGCGAGCGCGAGGAATATTGCGCGGCCACCCTGACCAAACTGCGCGCCGCCATCCGCGACCCCTCCTCCCGTCCACCGGCTGACCAGTGAAGCCGGATCTCCCGTCGCTGGCCTAAAGCCAGGACCACACCAGCCAGAGATTGGCCGCGCAGGCGCCGAACAGGGCCAGCGTGAGGGGCAGCAGCATGCGCCCGCAAGAGGTTTTCAGGTCCGTCGTCATGGCCGAAAACATCCGCTGATTCCGCCAAATGAGTCCCGGGGATTCTTTTTTTCGGGATTCAGGACTCGTTAAGGACTCAGGCCCCGGCGACCCCGATCACGGCCGCGTGACCGAGCGGCCCAATGGAACCCCTCCTCCGCAAAGTCGTTAATGCGCTTTCCGGGAGCGGGAAGAATGCCCTACGCCCTGTTCTGCAACGACGCCCAGATCAGCAAGGCCTATCCTGATGAGTCCGACGTCTGGAGGCTCGCGCAGCGAAGTGGCCTCGTCGTGGACGTATCCGCAGATGACAACCGCCCCGGGCCACGCCGGGTGCTCGACAACGATTACGAGATCAAGCCCTGCCGGGCCGCACAGGGCGAGGACCCGGCCCGGAACAAGGCGGAGGCCGATCGCCAGGCGAGGATGGAGCTCGAGCTGAATTCGTAAGGTCCGGCCGGAAGCTGGAAAGTCAGAGCCCAAAAGTCAGAGCCCTGGTGAATCTCACGGCGTCGCGGTGGCCAGCGAGGCCTGCTCGCCCGCCAGGGCCACGCAGGCTTTCCGGCGATGCAGTCCACGGATCGCGCCGGTGACCTTCAGCACCTTGCCGGAGGAGCAGGAGGCCTCCTTGACGAAGGCCACCTCATAGGGTGCCAGCATCAGAGGCTCGGATTTGAGGATTGTTTGGGCAGCGCACGGCAAACTGACGAAGCACGAGAGCACCACAGCCGACACCAAGATACGCATGTCCGTCGTCCCACCAGCCCGGTAATTCTCATATAACGCGTTCCGGCGCGCGAGTTCCGTAAGCTGCAAAAATTATTTTTGCTTTACCCGAGCTCCATGACGCGCGTGAGAAAGCGCGCGCCAAAACGTTTGCTTGCAAATGACGCGCCAGATGGTTGACGCAATGCAAACGACAGGAGGCTGACAACCAGAGCCCGGCAAACGAAAGGCCGGCGGGAGCCGGCCTTTGTCAGATCGTGGTTGTTGGTGGCGCGTCAGTAGCGCGAGGCTGCCGGACCGCCCCAGCCAAAGCGGTAGTTCACGCCGACCTTGACGGTATGCTCGTCCTCCCGGCCGCGGACGCCGACAACGTCGACCGGACCGGAGGTGATCGTCGTGCTGCCGAAGTTGTAATACTGGTACTCGGCCTTGGCGGACCAGTTCGGCGCGAACATGTATTCGAGGCCAGCGCCAACGGTATAGCCATCCTTGCTGTTGCCGGTGGCGGTGAAGGACTGCGGCACCCCGGCAATATTGACGCCGAGGCCGCCATTGCGCCAGGCATAACCGCCCTTGGCGTAAAGCAGCGCCGGACCCCAGGTGTAGCCGATGCGGCCGGTCACCGAGCCGAGCTGGTCGGTATTGGAGGTCACCTGCGTGCCCAGCGGGAACGTGGCACCGCCGTTGTTGGTCGGCAGCCAGGAGTACTGGGCCTCGACACCCATGACCCAATTGGGCGCGAACTGGTAGTCGAAGCCGCCCTGGACACCGCCGAGGAAGCGCGCGTCGCTCGACTGGAAGCTGCTGTCGCCCGCAAAGGCGCCGCCGACATGGCCGCCGATGTAGAAGCCGGTCCAGTTGTAGATCACCTGCGGCGGCGTGTAGGCCGGAGCCTTGGTGTAGGTGCGCGCCTGCATGTCGGCTGCTGCAGCCGGCGCGGCCAGCGCAAGCAGGGCAACTGCACCCAGCAAAATCCTTTTCATGATCATCCCCGTTCTTTCAAATTCGACACTCAGGAAACAACGTGGCGTGAATTGGGTTGCTTCGAGGCGATGCCGGAACGTTGATCGTTCGTGACTGTGACGGAGCGGCAACAACGCGATTTTGTTCCGTCCCGCAGGCGCGTGCCGACGGTTTTTTTCCGTCGGAAGCAGAACCCGCCGTAACGATTAGTCGCAACGCAAAACCACTCCGTTCAAAGCTCCCCGAAATGTGATCCGGCAGCTCCGGCGGGCTCTGTCCTATCACCAAGCGATGAAGGTGGGCTTTGCGCTACCGCGTCATCTTTTCAAGTTCCGGAAAGGGTACGTAAACCGCGCCCGCGCACAGCTCGCTGGCACGATCAACGACGCGGTCCGCCCGACCGTTGACGAAGATCACGGCGCGCTCCCTCATGGCCTTGTAGGAGCCGTCGGTCTCGCGTGGGGTGAAGTGCAGGCAACTGACATAGAACTGCCGGCCTCCGACCTCGCGCTGCACCGGCTCAGCCATGCTGGCGTCACGCACGCCGACAGGATTGTTCAAATAGCTGCGCATCAAGGCCAGCGTGTCGCCACGGAAATTATCCGGGAACGGTTGTGGACCTCCGGCCTGAGTCCCGTCCATCAGAGTTGGACGGTCACCATCGCTGCCGAAACATCCCGTGAGCGCCAGCGGCAGTGCCAGCATCAACGCCAAGCTCACTGCGCGTTCCGCTAGTCGCCGCACCGCTTACGCTCTCCGCTCGATCAGTCTCGGAGACGTTCCAGCCCCAAGGTTGCAATGATGCATGTCTACAGGTGTTTTGCCCGACGAGTCAAACGGCTTCGTAAAATCCGCAGATGAGCCACCCGTCAAACCATTGATTTATCTACGACCCGCTACTGTGCATGGGGTTGTTTTTCGAGGTTTTGTTTGCGGCCGCCAAACCTGGGACGTTGCTTGCGGGCTTCAGCATGGTCGTACCGGCCCGCCGCCAGCACCTCGAGCTTTCGCCCAAGGCGTGACGAACGGGCCGGTCCTGAATTCCTCACGCGGCGGTTGGGGCAATGCTAGGACGCCGCCGCGCAGGATCAGTCGTTAGCTGCGCTTCTCCATCGTCGCCGGCTTGGTCACGTCCGGCTGCGTCTTCAGCGACTTCTTCGCTGAGAGATGCTTGTGGTGGTGGCGATGCGTGCGCACGGTCTTGTGCTCGTCGGGAGTGACCGCGGCGTTGGCGTTCATCGCCTTCGACTTGGTGTCCACCTTGGCGTCCGCCTTGACGTCCGAAGCCTTGACGTTTGAAGCCTTGGCATCGGGCTTGAGGCCGGCATCGGGTTTCGCGGCGGTGGTGGACACCTTGGTCTGGCTCTGGTCTGCCTTGATCACCGGCGTGGTCGTGGTGGTCTTGCCGGCCTCGGCTGCGAAGGCCGGGGCTGCGATCACGGAAGCTGCGAGCAAGGCTGCGGAAATGGTCTTCAACATGGTTGGTCTCCTCTTGGAAGGATCTTGAGGCGGGCGCCCTCTCGCCAACCCTTCGATCGTAGGTTGGAGCCTAGGGGGCACGCACTGAACCCAATCTGAAGCCCGCAGCAGGCTTCCGTTCATCTGGATGACAAGTTTGTCATCCGCCCGCAGGGCGAATAGGCCAGGATGCCGGGAATGTTTTTGCCTGATGGGTGTTCCGGTCTTTGGGCAATCGTGTAGGATCGCCACGTTCCATACCGGAGAACTTAGATGCGCAAACTCTCAACGCTTCTTGTGCCGGGACTTGTCGCCATGACATTGGCGGCCGGGCCGGCTCTGACCAGCGCTTATGCCGCAGGTGGCGACACCCCCTCGTCGCCGCCATCGTCGGACACCTCGACCAAGAAGGGCAAGAAGAAGAGCTCCTCCATCAGCGATCCGAAATTCCTTGCTGCCTATCGCACCGCCTACACCAAGATCTATGACAATCACGACTACACCGGCGCGATCGGCCAGCTGAAGTCGCTCAAGCGCGACGACGTCGCCGACGTCGCCAATCTGATCGGCTACTCCTATCGTAAGCTCGGCGATTACCAGTCGTCGAAGATCTATTACGAGCTGGCACTGAAGGACGATCCGAACCACGTCCGCACCTGGCAGTATTATGGCCTCTGGCAGCTCGAGCAGGGCAATCGCGAGCAGGCGCAGTATCACCTGAACAAGCTCGCCTCGCTCGCCGGCACCGACAGCTCCGAATATCGCTCGCTCGCCGCCGCGCTCGACAAGCCGACCGGGGCGACCCTCGTCTATTAAACGCATCGCATCTTCGCACGAGGCGAACGGGCACAACCGCAGGGTTGTGCCCGTTCTGCGTTCTCGGCTAGCTTGCCCACCAAACCTCCCCTCGCAAACCGGTGCGCAATGGACAATTGGCTGCGATCCGCGATCGACTACATCGGCTTCTGGATCGAATTCCAGCACACCACAATCCAGCAGCCCGGCGTCGTCATCGCATTCGCCCATCGCGGCGAAATCGTCGCCGAGCACGCGTTCGGCCTCGCCAATCTCGACACCGGCGAGAAGCTCACCCCGCGCCACCGTTTCCGCATCGCCTCGCACTCGAAGAGCTTTACCTCGGCCGGCATCATGAAGCTGCGCGAGCAGCGCAAGCTCCGGCTCGACGATCCCATTGGCCAATATGTCGCCGGCCTGCATCCGCGCGTCGCGGAAACGACGATTGCGCAAGTGCTGTCGCACAGCGCGGGACTGACGCGCGACGGCGCCGATTCCGGTCAGTTCATCGACAGCCGTCCCTATCTCGACGCGAGCGAGCTGCTCGCGGAATTGAAGCTGCCGACCGTAATCGAGCCGGGCACACGCTTCAAATATTCCAATCACGGCTTTGGGCTGATTGGTCTCATCATCGAGGCCGTGACGAAGGAGCCCTACCGGGTTTGGATGAAGCGCGAGATCATCGAACCTGCGGGCCTGCGCGAGACCGAGCCGGACGCGCCGCTTCCCAAGGGGGCGCCGTTCGCGCGCGGCCACACACGAAGGGTGCCCTACGGAGAGCGATGCGTGATCCCCGGCGACAATCCCACCCACGCGATGGCTTCCGCCACGGGCTTTGCCGCTACCGCCGCCGACACCGCCCGCTTCTTCGCGCAGCTCGCGCCCAACGCAAGAAAGAGCCTGCTGTCGGTCGCAAGCCGCCGCGAGATGACGCGACATCATTGGCGCATCCCGCAGAGTTTCGAGGCCTATTACGGCTTGGGTATCGGCGCCGGCAGGCTCGACGGCTGGGACTGGTTTGGCCACGGCGGCCATTTCCAGGGCTATATCTCGCGGACCTGCGCCATTCCCGCCTGCGAACTCGCGATCAGCATCATCAGCAACTCCATCGACGGCGCAGCGCCGTTCTGGATGGACGGCGCGATGCAGATCCTGCGCGTTTTCCAGACCCGTGGCGCACCCGACCGCCGCGTGAGCGACTGGACCGGCCGCTGGTGGACGATCTGGGGCGCGACCGATCTGGTACCCGTGGGCAACCGCGTGCTGGTCGCCAATCCTCAGTTCAACAACCCGTTCATGGATGCCGGCGAGATCGAGGTCACCGGCCGCGACACCGGCAAGCTCGCCTGGGCCGCCGGCTACTCCAGCCACAGCGAGCCGGTGCGCCGCGTCCGCGACAAGCGCGGCAAGGTTAGTGACGTCTGGATCGCTGGCGCCAACATCAAGCCTGCGGCCGCCGTCGCCCGCGAGATCGCGCGGAGATACAAGCCGCGCAAGCGCCCGCCTACTCCCGAATGAGAGTCTCGACCTCGCTCCGAAGGGCCTGCCGCGAGCCGTCTCGCGAATAGAACATGTGGCCGCCGGGATAAACCACGAACTTGACCCGCTGCGTTGCGAAGGCCGGCAACTGGTCGAGCACCCGCTTCGATCCGAAATAGGGCGTGGCGAGATCGAACAGGCCGTGCGCGACCAGCACGTTCAGCTTCGCATCCGTGGCGAGGATCTGGCGCAGCTCGGAGACCGACTGCGGCGGGTTGATGCCGCGGCCGAAATCCCAGTGGCCTTCGATGGCGCCGTTCAACACCTCGTAGGAGCCATCGGGCCGCCAGTTGAGCTTGTGCGTCAACAGGTCAACCGCAGCACTCGTTAGCGGCGCCTGCAGCGCATCGCCGGAGGGATCACCGAACCGCGAGCTGCTGGAATCCGGATAGGGATCGAAGCCGCGCACCGAGGCGTCGTAGCGCCCCGTCACCTTGCCGTTCTTGCGGTCGAATTCGCGGCGGAATTCGCCGACGTCGAAGCGGCCCGCAAGCCGACGGCTCACCGACTGGTCGATGCCGGTGAGCTCGGCGACCTTGTCGGCAAGACGATTGGTCGCTTCCTTGTCCGCCTCACCCTTGACGAGGTCGGCCAGGAATTCGCCGCGCGCGTAAGCCTCTGCGTCGGCGAGATCGGCGCGTTTGACCGGACCTTTCGCCTCACGCGCCACCGCGACATAGCTCGGCAGCGTCGCGACATATTGCAGGAGGCTGGTGCCGGTGAACTCACGGAAGTCCAGGAGCGGCGACACCAGAATCAATCCCCTGACCCCGACGCCGTGCTGGAGCTGCAACTGGCGCACCACCTTCGGCCCGCGAATGCCGCCATAGCTTTCGCCGGCGACGTATTTGGGCGAGGTCAGCCGGTCGTGCTTCTCGAGCCAGCGGCGGATCACGAGCGCGATCGAATTGACGTCACCATCAACGGAGTAGAACGATTTGCGCGCGTCATCGCCGGTCGCGACGAACCGGCTATAGCCAGTGCTGACGGGATCGATGAAGACGAGATCGGTGAAGTCGAGCCAGGTCTCCGCGTTCGGCTTCACCTCGGGCGAGGCGGACGGCGACAGCGCTTCGCCATCGAGCGGCAGCCGCCAAGGCCCGGCCGCGCCGAACTGGAGCCATGCCGAGGACGCACCGGGCCCGCCGTTGAACAGGAACGTCACGGGGCGCGTCGCACGGTCGGCGCCGTCGAGCTCATAGGACGTATAGGTGATGTCGGCCACAGGCTCGCCCTTGCCGTCGAACACGCGGATCGATCCGGCGGTCGCTGCGAAATTGAGGGTGCGGCCGGGAAGATCGAGCGTCTGCTTCGTGGTCGAATCCGACGGAAGACGGTGCGGCTCGGCGGATGACGATGAATTTTGCGATGCGCCTTGTGCACCGCCGCGTCCGCCCTTCTGTCCGGCTGGTGCCGCCGCCTCGGCGCGCGGCTGCGGCGGATCGTCGGCGCGCGCCAATCCTGCGAGCGCGAAGGCCGACACCGCCAGCACCAGGGTCGCGCGGCGGAGCGCCGGCATATTCGTGGCCATGATCGTTCTCCCTGTCCGGCGACGACCGCCGGTGCGGATCGTAAGGCTAGCGCGGAATTGCGACGGTTTGGGGGATCATGGCTCCGGTGGTGCCTGAAGAGCCCGGTTGGGCACAAACCGACCCGGTTTCGTGCTCAAATCGGAATCGGCAGTTGCCGGTCTGCTGTGAAGGGCGGTCATCCTCGACAATCGGGGGCGAGATCGTTAGACGAGCCCGGCGGAACTTTCTCCAGCCAGCGGCCCTGCCCGGAAGCCATGACCAAGCCAGCGCGATACGACCGGATCGCCTTCGTCGCCAGCCCGAGCAGCGAGGCGCAAGCCGCCTTCGGCCAGCTCACCAGGGACTTCGGCAATTGCGATCCGAAGGACGCCGACATCGTGGTCGCACTCGGCGGCGACGGGCTCATGCTCCAGACGCTGCATCAGCACATGCATACGGGCAAGCCGATCTACGGCATGCACCGCGGCACCGTCGGCTTCCTGATGAACGAGTACTCGACCGTCGATCTTCGAGCCCGTCTCGAGGCGGCGCAGGAATCCGAAATCCACCCCCTCCTGATGCGCGCGACCGACGCCAACGACCGCGTCCACCTGCATCACGCCATCAACGAGGTCGCCCTGTTCCGGCAGACCTACCAGGCGGCGCGCCTGCGGATCCTGATCGACGAGCGCGAGCGCATGTCCGAGCTGATCGCCGACGGCATCATGGTGGCAACGCCGGCCGGCTCGACCGCCTACAATCTGTCCGCCCAGGGACCGATCCTGCCGATCAACGCCGCACTCCTGGCGCTGACGCCGATCAGCGCCTTCCGCCCGCGACGCTGGCGCGGCGCGCTGCTGCCGAACACGGCTTATGTCGTGATCGAGGTGCTGGAGGGCGACAAGCGCCCCGTGGCGGCGGTCGCCGACCACGACGAGGTCCGCGACGTTCGCCGCGTCGAGGTGCTGTCCGACAGGACCATCTCGATGCGCATGCTGTTCGACCCCGGTCACAGCCTGGAAGAGCGCATTTTGCGCGAGCAGTTCGGGTCCTGAGCCGCCTCGCCGGACTGCCGATCGCAACCCTTCATTAACCCCGGCGAGATATGGTTAACGAAAGTTGACCGCTCCGGCCCGGGCTCCATGTTCCGCATCGATTTCAACAAGCTGCGTTTCCTCGTCTGCGACGACAATCCGCACATGCGCCGCATCCTGCGGACGCTGCTGCATTCCTTTGGCGCGCGCGAAGTCTACGAGGCCGAGGACGGCGCCACGGCGCTGGAAATGTACAGCCATTACGTGCCCGACATCGTCATCACCGACTGGGCGATGCCGATCTTCGACGGGCTCGAGCTGGCGCAGATGATCCGGCAGCCGGAATCCAAGGGCAATCCCTACGCGCCGATCATCATGCTGACCGGCCATTCCGAGAAGCGCCGCGTCACGGTGGCGCGCGATGCCGGCGTCACCGAATTCCTGGCCAAGCCGATCTCGGCCAAGGGACTCTACCAGCGCATCCTCAACGTGGTCGCCAGTCCCCGCCCCTTCATCAAAACCAAGACCTATTTCGGCCCGGACCGGCGCCGCAACATCAACTCCGCCTATATGGGCCCCGAGCGCCGCGTCGGCGAAAAGCACGAGGTGCTGCAGCAGCCCTCGCTGCTCGACAAGGCCCGCTCCACCATCTAGCGCAACGTCTCTCACGATCGAGGCCGATATCATGGCGAAGAACAGCGCAAGAGACATCGAGATCACGGCCTTCGCCACGCATCAAATCATCACGCAGCCCAACCCGCTGCGGTCGGTCCTGCGCCGCGTCGAAGACAAGGACATGGACGATCCGGTCGGCCGCGCCGAACAGGCGCTCGCGGGCCTTGCCGGCGAGTTCAAGGACTGGATGGCGACCGAGATCAACCGGCTGTCGGCGGCCTACGTCGCCATCCGGCACGACGGCTTCACCAAGGACAGGCGCGACGAGTTGTTTCGCGCCGCGCACGACATCAAGGGCGATGCCGCGACTTTCGGCTATCCGGTGGCGGCGGGCGTAGCCGAGAGCCTGTGCCGCGTCATCGAGCACGCGCCCGATCTCGAAAAGGTGCCGGCCGAGCTGTTCACGCACCACATCAACGCCATCCTCGCCATCGTGCACGAGAACACCAAGCTCGACAGCATCAGCGTCTCCGCCGAGCTCAGCCGGCGCCTGCGCAAGGTCGCCGACGATTATCTCGCCGACGCCAACCGCGATCGCCCCGAGCATCTCGAGGTGATCCTGGCGCCGAGCATCGCGCCGGCGGGGTAGCTTCGCCGTTCGCGAGGTGTGGTAGGGTGGGCAAAGCGAAGCGTGCCCACCAGTCGCCATGAATTGTGCGGAGAGACGGTGGGCACGGCGCAATGCGCCTTTGCCCACCCTACGTCGTCTCGTTACGCTGCAATCAGCTCGCCATACACCGGATCAACCATCTCCTCCGCGACCAGCTCGTCGCAGAACAGCCTTGCCTCTTCGCGTGCGGATTCGGTGGCGAAGCGGCGCAGCAGGACCATCAGCGGCTCGGTCGCGCCGCGGTCGGTCTCGCAATGGGTGAGCACGCGCTCGACCATGCGGCGGCGCAGCCGCGCTGCATTGTCGTGGCTGTCGACGAAGCCCTGCTCGTGGGAGGCATCGAGGGCGACCTGGAAGGCCGCAAACGTCGCCTCGGGAAGCCCGGCGCGGCGGAGCAGCGCGTGCAGGCTATTGCCGCCGCGATCGTGCAGCAGCGCGGACACGCGCGCCAGCGGCAGCTCGGCGAGCTCAGCCAGCGCCGCATCGAAGAGATCCAGATTGCTCGACAGCAGCGCGCGCAGAATGAGACCCGCGGTGAGCTGGCCGGTGATGCGCAGGTGCCGAACAAGCCCTTCCATGTCTTCGCCGCGCGAGCGCGCCGCGATGTTCATGGTGGAGCGATCGCGGGCCTCGGTCGCGATGCGCTCGGCGCGGTCGGCAGTCAGCCAGTTCCGGGCGACGACGAATTGAGCCAGCGTCTCCGAGAGTTTTGCCACCAGCGCGGCGCGCGTTGCGGACGGCAGATCCTCCAGCACCAGCATCGCCTCGCGGATCGCGGCGAGATGGCCGTGACGCTCGACGATGCGATCCCAGGAGAACGGCGCAAGCTCGGCATGAGGATTTTCGATCAGCTCGAGCGCTGCCGCCGCGCAGCCGACTTCAGCAATGGCGGCGCAGACCGATACCGGCAGCGCGATGCGGCGCGCGACCGCGCACTGCACCTCGTCGTTGCCGGTCGCGACGATGTCGACGAGATCGGCGTCGATCAGCAGCGGAGAATGTTCGAGCACGGGCAACGCGACGGTCGGCTGGTCCCCCGACAGCGCCCGCACGATCGACGCGGGCGCCTCGGTACTGCGCGCAAACGCCTCGGCCATCGCCTGCCGCACCAGCGGCGAGGGATCGTCGAGCAGCATCAGAAGCGCGCCCTCAGCGGCAACACGGTCATCATGGGAAAGGTCTGAGATCAGCCAGGCCCGGGCCAGCGCCCGCGTTGCCTCGGCCCGCTCGCCAGCGGGCGCCGTCCTGATCCAATTGATGAACTGCCGAACAATCATGGTGCTTCCGGCTTACGCAACGAAGACGAAGCGGTGACGGCTTGTCACCTGCAACACAAAATAAACCACGACGCTTAACAAAGCGTTCACCATAACTGGCTGGTTTTATTGACGTTTTGTTAAGGGAACAAAGGCGGCCCGTTCACGCGCCGGGACCTGCGCGCAGCGTTCACGCTGCGACGTATCCGAGACACGGGCGCGCGAATTAGCTTGAGAACGTGCCGCTGCGATCGCTGAAGAGATCAAGAGGCTGCGGCGGCCGGACGTCGGGCGTTGCCGACGCGGCCGAGGTCGCGGGTGCGACCGAAGTGAGCGAGGCATTGTTGCCCCACAATTTCTGCACGGTCGTCGAGACCGGCTGGGTGGTGTCGCCGGGCTGATAGATCGAGCGAAACACCGGCGTGCTCGGTGCATTGTCCGCGACCGTCGTCGGCGCCGTCGCGCTGACCGGCGTCACCGCGCGTGTGTTCGGAAAGGACTGGAGATACGCGGCATTGTCGATCAGCGGCGCGGCAGGCTGTACGCCGTTGGCGCTCGCGACCTGCGTGGTCGACGGCGTGCCGCCATACATCGCCATCGCGCTGCGGGTGGTTTTCGAATTTGCCGCGCCGGCGTAGCGTGCATCCAGCACCGAATAGACCTCGGAAACGCTGCGCGCGCGGCCGTCCTTGGCGTAGAAGATCGAGCGATTGGCGGACGCCGCGTTGGGAAACAAACGCGCGCCGACCGCTTGCGGATTGTCCTCGGCATTGGCGATCAGTTTCGCGGCGCCGCCGACGCCCATGAAATGCGCCATGTAGAGTTCGCTGTCAGACGGCCTGCGGCCGAGCAGGCCGGTGAGCTTGAAGCTGTTCGACTGCGTCAGCGCGGCCGCCATGCTGGAGGCGGCCTCCGGATCGTCGCGCAGTTTCATAATCGACCGCTTCATCGCGGGATCATCGACGGTGTAGGTGCCCGACGACGTCCTGGTGATGGCGTCGGAATAATTGCCATAGCCGAGCTGGGTGCCGGCTTCCTTCACCGTGCCGAGCCAGGTCTGGTCGATGAACTGGTAGAGCCCGTGCGCGGATGACGTAGTCGCCCCCGCCGTGGGATCGAAATCCGATTCCATCTTGGCGGTGGTCAGCATGTACTGGAAGCTGATGCCGGTCCGGTTGGAGACCTGATTGATCGCACCGGCGACGCGTGCCCGCGACGGATCGAGAACCGCCGTCTGAGAGGCACTGGAGTTGTCGACCGACATAATGAAGTGCCCGCACCGCACGGCGTTGAGTGGCGCCGGCAATTCGGCGCCCTGTCGTCTCATCGTGGGACAGGTATGGTTAATGCGGGGTTAATTCGGCCGTCAGCCCTACCCTCAATGACGGCAGGACTACTTCTTGTACACCGCGTCCGGATCGAACAGCCTCTCCGCATCGACGAAGACGAGCCTGGCGCCGCCGTCTTCGGCCTCGACCTTGCGGTAGAAGCAGGACCGGCGGCCAGTGTGACACGCCGCGCCGATCTGCTCGACACGGAGCCAGACCGCATCCTGATCGCAATCGGTGCGGATCTCGACCACGCGCTGGGTCTGACCTGAGGTCTCACCTTTTCGCCACAAGGCATTGCGCGAGCGGCTGAAGTACCAAACCTCGCCGGTCGCGATGGTCTTGCGCAGCGCCTCGTCATTCATGTGCGCGACCATCAGCACGTCGCCAGTGGCGACGTCGGTCGCGACGACGGTCACGAGGCCGGCCGCGTCGAACCTGGGAAGGAAGGCGAGACCTTCCTCGGTTTCATGGGAGTGAGCAGACACAACGCCCTCGCCGGTCTATTCGCGAGGTCAGCGCTGCAGACCTCGCACCAGGGACAGAAAACGGGCCTGCTCCGCCGGATTGTCGCGGAACATGCCGGTGAAGCGGCTGGTGAAGGTGGAAGCGCCATGCTTGGCGACGCCGCGCACCGACATGCAGGTATGCTCGGCCTCGATCAGCACGGCGACGCCGCGCGGCTTGAGGATCTCGTCGATCGCCGCCGCGATCTGCGCGGTCATGTGCTCCTGGGTCTGGAGCCTGCGGGCGAAGATGTCGGTGAGGCGCGCAAGCTTCGACAGCCCGACCACGCGTTCCACCGGCGTGTAGGCGATGTGCGCCTTGCCGTAGAACGGCATCATGTGATGCTCGCATTGCGAGGTGAACTCGATGTCGCGCACAAGCACGAAATCATCATAGCCGGCGGTCTCGCCGAAGGTGCGATCGAGCACCTCGGCCGGGCACTGGTGATAGCCCTGATAGAGTTCGTCGAAAGCCTCGACCACGCGGCGCGGCGTGTCGAGCAGGCCCTCGCGGTTGGTGTTCTCGCCGATATAGGCGAGCAGCGTCTTCACTGCCTGCTCGGCCTCGGCGCGCGCGGGGCGCGGCTGGTCGGCCCGGACGGCAGCGGCGAGGAATTCGGAAGGATCAAGCTCCGCCGGACGGCTCTCGGGCTGCCGGTCGGAGGGCTTGTTGGGGCGGATGGATTTGATGGTAGCGTCCATGTCGACTCCGTTCGACGGCCTTGCGGCCGGAGTGTCACCGGCAGACGGGGCGGCACGCCGCCGGACGCCTGAGAGAACAGTTTCGGCGAAAAAATCTGCAAGCTGTAACGCCGGCAGCAGGGTTCTGCATCACACCACTGCTGCAGCGCTGGACTGTTTTTCCGCCAGTTCCGACCCTATATAAGGCCGTGGACGGCGCACGCCAAGGCCGATCCTGCTGGACTCCATCACATGCTGAACGACATTTATAACAAGCGGATCATCGAACTGGCCGGGAATATTCCGCGGCTCGGGCGGTTGCCGGATCCCGATGCCACCGCCACCGCCCATTCCAAGCTGTGCGGCTCGACCGTCAAGGTCGACCTCAAGATGGAGGGCGAGAAGGTCACTGACTTTGCCCACGACGTGAAGGCCTGCGCGCTGGGACAGGCTTCTTCATCCATCATGGCAAGTCAGATCGTCGGATCGACTGCGAGCGAACTCCGTGAGTTACGCGAAACTGTTCGCAAGATGCTGAAGGAGAACGGCGCGCCTCCTGAAGGCAAATGGGAAGAGATCAAGTTCCTCGAGCCGGTCCGCGACTACAAGGCGCGCCACGCCTCGACGCTCCTGACCTTCGATGCCGTGGTCGATGCCATCGGCCAGATCGAGGCGAAGGCGAAGCAGCCGGCTGCGGCGCAAGGCTGATTCCGGCGGAGGTTGATCCCGGGCTCGTCGCTGGGCCCGGATATAGATCAGAGATTCCGAGGCTACTTCTGCGATGCCGCGACCGGCGTGGCCACGCGGCCCGTCGGCACCAGGGCTTCCGCCGTCTTGGTCGACTTGGCAGGCTGCTCCGGTTCCGCACCGAACCTCGCCTGGGTCTTCGGTGCAAGCTCCGCCATTGCCGGCGCGGAGATATCGACATGCGGCAACACGTCGGCCACGAGATCCGTCGTCACGAGATTGGTAAGCTTGAGCTCGCCCGCATCGAGCTCGTGCAAATCTTCCCACGGCGGGACGCTGAGCGCGAGCGACAGCAGGTCGCCGGCACCGCCCATGTCGAACGTGTATTTGGCGAGCCGGCCGATATCGCGCTCCACGATCATCAGGTCCTGCGCGCTGTAGCTCGCGGCCTTGGCATCGTCGGCGCGATCACCCATCCAAATCTGATGGACCCGCACATGGGCCGCTTCCGGCACGTAGCGCTTCTTGCCCGCCAGCAGCAGGAACACGCACATGGATTCGCAATAGGCCTCGGGCGCGACCGCCGGCCGAACCGTCTGCCCGCCGCGGGTCTGAACGCTGATACCGACCGTGGTCAAAAGTCCGAGATTGCGAAAGCGCCGGCCGAGCGTGATCGCGTCGTTGACGGAACCGCCACTGGAATCGAGCACCACGGTGGCGCCGCCGAGCTGGCGCCCGCGGGAAAACTCTTCGAAGTCCTTGGGCGTATCGGCGGTGATGATGCCGACCGCACTGACCCACCCGCGGCAATTCGGCTCGCAGGCGACCCAATTGAACTTCATCGGCAGCTTGCGCTCTTCGAGGGCAGCACCGGCCCGGGCCGACGACCCGAGCGTCGCGACGGCGCCAGCCAGCACGACTCCACAAGCAGCGGTTCCTACCAGCAACCAGCCGCGAAGTTTGAGCGACTTCAGAAGTTTCAAACTGGTCCCTTCCCCAAGCCCAAAGCAATAAGCCAAAGCCGATTCAGGCAAGCCCCGTTCTGACGTTCCATGAGTCTCACATGGGCGTCACAAAAATGGTATCCGGGGGAATACAGATCGTCCATAGGTACTTGCTGCACTGCTCCCAAAAAGCACGCAAAATATGGCGTGCAAACAACAGCTTACAGTTCCCTGCATCGGAACCACGCAAAACCTCGCCTACGATCTCAGCAAAGCGCCCATGAAGCAATCAGCCTGCGAGCACTGTTCCAATTCCGTCGCGGGCGCGCTCCGGCTTCCGCGCAGATTCGGCCGCGCGCTGATCTGGATCTACCGCCACACGCTCTCGCCCTTGGTTGGCTACAACTGCCGGCACCTGCCGACCTGCTCCGCCTATGGCGACGAGGCGATCGAAAGGTTCGGGCTGTGGGCCGGCGGCTGGATGACGCTGGCGCGCCTGCTCCGTTGCAACCCCTTCGGCACCTCGGGCATCGACAACGTGCCCCTCACCGCGCCACAGGGCGCGCGCTGGTACTCGCCCTGGCGCTACGGCCGCTGGCGCGGTGTCAATGCATCCTAAGCACGGCGCGGCGCCTCACGCGTCGCTACCTTGAGTGGAACCGAAATTCTCCCCTCGCGTTGATGTGACGCTCCCGCGGGAGGAAAAACAATGCGCTGGAAAATCAGCCCTCATTTTCACTTCAGGTCTGGACCGGATTCGCGGATTGGTTCGCGAGGCCACGATCCCAGAACCCTCGACATGCTCGCCATCATCGTCCTCTTGATGCTCGCGGTCGGCTCCGGCTGGTATCTGGCCACGAGCACTGCCACGCCGCCCAGTACGACGGCGTTCATCGTGCCGAGCCAGAGCGTGCACTGGTAGAGCTAGACTTTAGAGGTCCAGCACCAGCCGGTCGGCATCCGATCCGGCGACGCAGATCATGAGAAAGCGTTCGCGCTCATACGGCGACAGGACGCGGTCGCGGTGCACGGGCTTGCCCTCGATCCAGCCGACCCTACAGGCGCCACAGATACCGCCGCAGCAGGACGTCGATATATCGATTCCTCCTTCCTGCAAGGCCGCCAGCATGGTCTGGCCGGCGCGAACCGGGATTTCGGTCCCCGTACGCGCCAGCAACAGCGTGAAGGGCTTTGCGTCAGGGTCGATCACCGGTGGCGGCGCGACGAAACGCTCGATGTGAACATTGGCTGCGGGCCAGGCTGCGGTCAGGCGCTCGAACTCGTCGGTCATGCCTTCCGGCCCGCAGCAGGCGACCATCGTCTGCCCCCCAACTTCGCCGACCAGCGAAGCGAGATTCGGACGCCCGGCGCAGGACGTGCGGTGCACGACGACACGCCCCTCATCGATCAGCGGCGCGAGGTGTGCGGCAAGCGGCACCTCCTCGCGCACGATGAGGTGCAGCACAAAGCCTGTATTGCCAATCTGCAGGAGGTGACGGGCCATCGACAAGAACGGCGTTACACCGATGCCACCGGCGACGAACACATGATGCGCAATGTCCGCACCCGGCTCCAGCCCGCCGCGCGGCAGTGACACGCCGATGACGTCGCCTATGCCAACCTCGTCGTGAAGCGCGCGCGAACCGCCGCGCCCATCGGCCTCGCGTTTGACCGCGATGACGTAACGCGAGTTGTCGGCGGGCTCGTTGCACAGCGAATAGGTCCGCACGAGACCGTTCGGCAGATGCAGGTCGATGTGGGCGCCGGGCTTGAACGGCGGCAGGTCCCAACGGTCGGGATCGGCCAACGTGAACACCTTGATCCCCGCACCGGCCTCTTCGATGCCGGCGACAACCGTCTTGATCGTCGTTATCGGCCGTGCGCTCATGCCATGTTCCGCACGGTGTCGCCGACCCTGACGATGCCGCCTTGCAATATCCTGCAGTTGAGGCCCGAGCGGTTGATGAGCGGATCGAAGATCGCCTTGCCGGTGATCTCCTCGATATGCCGGCATGGGATCGATAATCGGGTCGCTTCCAGCAAGGTCTCACCTAACCAGAAGCGGCGGCCGACCAGATGGTTCAACGGCACGCCCTCGACCGTCACGTTGCGGCGATGCTCCTCGGGACCGAGTTCGATTCCCGCGTCGCGCTTGAGCGCAACCAAGGTTTCGAGCTCGAACAAGGTGACCTGCCTGCCCTCTTCGGGCTTGTGCGAATAAAATCCTTCCTCGCGCCCGATCATGTAGCGGTCGCCTTCTATCCCTTGGCCGGCGACGAGAACGAGGTGCTCCATCGCGCGCATTGGCAGGAACGCGCGTGGAGCGAGATGGAGGAAGCGGACCAAGCCAGTCCAGCCGAGGCGTGCTGTGCTATCGGCCGAGCCGGCGTCTATCTCATCGAGCATGACAAAATCCTTGTGAGAAGCGACGGCGCGCCGCCGGCAGCGGCGCGCCGCGGGATCAGGTCAGTTCCTTGTTCGCCATTTCCGGCGCGAACGTGGTCGCGGTCGCCGTGATGGCGGCGCAGCCAATCAGCAGCAGCGAAACCGGCCAGGTGGCGCCGCCACTCCAGCCCATCAGAGCCGCCGCAATCAGCGGCGTCAATCCGCCACTGATGGCGGCCCCGACCTGGAACCCGAGCGAGGCGCCGCTATAGCGCAGCCGCGCGGAAAACAGCTCGGAGTACCAGGGCGCGCCGATGCCGAACATCACCATCTGCCCGAAAGTAATCGCCACCACGATGGTCCAGATGACGATGGTGGGATCGCGGGTGTTGAGCAGCCAGAACAGCGGAAAGGCAAACAGCGCCGAAAACAGACAGCTTGCATAGAACATCTTTTTGCGGCCGACGATGTCGGACAGCCAGCCGAACAGCGGAATGGCGAGCAGCGCGACCAGCGATGCCGCGAAGGCGCCGTTCAACACCACCGTACGAGATAAGCCAAGATTCGCGGTGGCGTAGGACATCACGAACACGCCGCCGATGCTGGCATAGGCGATCTCCGAGATCTTCAGTCCGACCGCGGTAAAGAAAGGACGGCGGTGATGCCTGAAGATCTCGACCAGCGGCAGACTTGCGACCTCCTTTTTGGCCTGGACCTGGCGGAAGGCCACGGTCTCTTCCATGTTGAGGCGGATGTAGAGACCGACGCCGACCAGCAAGATCGAGATCAGGAACGGAATGCGCCAGCCATAGGACATGAACTCACTTTCTGGCAGGCTCGCCACCAGCGCAAACACGCCGATCGCGGCGAGATTGCCGATGGGATTGCCGACCTGCACCATGCTGCCGAGCAGGCCGCGGCGGTGCGTCGGACAATTCTCCACCACCATCAGCACCGCACCACCCCATTCGCCGCCGAGGCCAATGCCCTGGAGGAATCGCAGGCCGATCAAGAGCAGCGGCGCGGCGATCCCGATCTGCTGATAGGTCGGAAGCAAGCCGATCAGAAAGGTGCCGATGCCCATCACCATGATCGTGATCGCGAGCATCGCCTTGCGGCCCACTCTGTCGCCGTAGTGACCGAAGATCGCGGCGCCAAGCGGTCGCGCCAGAAAGCCGACCGCATAAGTGCCGAAGGCCGCGATCGTGGCGAGCGCGGGGTTGCCGGCAGCGAAGAAGACCTTGTTGAAGACCAGCGCGGTCGCCGTGCCGTAGATGAGGAAGTCGTACCATTCGACCGCGGTGCCGATCACGCTCGACCACACGATCCGCCGCAAGCTCGCCGCCTCGTCCGGGGCTACGTTCAGGGTTACGTCGTCTGCTACGGTCATCGATGTCTCCAAAAAGTACCGGCGCCAGGGAAAGCAGTTGGTTCTGTCCGCGGAGCCCATCGGCAGCCCGGACGGTAAAAATCGATCATGTTTACTGTTGGAAATCAACGGCGCGGAACGCGGCAAATGCCGTCCGGAGCGGCAAAGCACGCTTATTGCCCTTTAAATGAGCTGTTTAGGCGATAAACCAGAGTCTTTGCTTACAATATCTGCGACCTTGCTCTAAATTTCTGCGCATATGTTTTCCTTTGGAATACAGCTGGCGCGTACACGGAAGGGACAGCGCGCACCCGCCGGACTGGCAGTCGAGCGGCATCTGTTGCAAAAGAGACGTCAGCAATTCGGGAGACTCATGCGTGCTTGACGTCAGCAAAGCGGCAGCCGTCGGGGCCAACATTCGCCAGGCGCGGATCGCCAAGGGCCTGACACTGGACCAGCTTGCCAAACAGAGTGATCTCACGCGCGGCTATATCTCGCTGGTCGAGCGCAACCTGAAGATCCCTTCGCTCGCCGCCCTGCTACGGATGGCAGCCGCGCTCGAGGTCAACGTCGCGACCTTCTTCGACCCGAACGCCGAGCCCGCGCCGCGCTACACGCTGTTCCGCCGTGAAGGCGGCAGCGTGCCGCTGTTTCAGGACACCTTTGGCGTGGTGCCACTGGCAACCGGCCGCACCCGCAAGATGATGGAGCCGTTCCTCCTGAGCCCGCCGCACAAATCGGCGACGCGCGCCTCGCATGCGGGCGAGGAGTTGCTGTTTGTCATCAACGGCAAGATCGCGATCAAGCTCGACGGCGAAGAACTCGTCCTCGGCAAGGGCGATTGCCTATATTTTTCAGGCGAGACACCGCATGAGGTCAGGAGCCTCGGCCGACAGAAGGCGGAGGTCCTGGTTGTGGTCGCCCAGAGCCCGGCGGCGTAACGCCGGCCGAGCACCAGGTTTAGCGGGACCAGAAAAAGCGCCCGGGTGGCGGCGGGACCGGCTCGGGCGGACGTGGCCGCTTCGGACGCGGTGGTTTCGGCGAGGGCTCGGCGGACGAGGTGGTCTCCGCGCCGGGCGCTGTCTCGCTTCCCGGCACCTTCACCGCCAGCAGCAAGTTCGATTCATGCATCCGCCAGCGGTAGCCGACGCCGAAATCGATCGGCCGGGCGCGCGTGAACAGCGCGGCGTAACGTTCCTGGTAGCGACCGGGAAATTCGCTGATGGGTCCGAGATAGCGGCCGAACGGGAAGAAGCGCCATTGCCGCGAATTGTAGTTCGAAAGCGGAATGCCGGAATCGTCCTGGACGATGGTCGCGCTGTTGGCGAGCAACCAGTCGCGGGCGACGGTGAAGTTGCCGGAGTGCAGCAGATAAGACGCACTCTTGATCAAGCTGTTGCCGGGGCCGAGCGTCTCGCAGAACTTCAGGAAGCCGGCTGCGCGTGCACCTGAATTGGAGAGATCGGTCGAGAAATAATATAGCGTGCGCGCCTCGCCGTCGGGGCCCGCAAAGGTGATGCGGGCGCCGCGCGTCGCGTTCGGTCCGGGGTTGTCGTTGCCGACATGCATCCCGCCCTTGTCGTCGAGTGCAACCATTTCGACATTGCGGATGGTCTTGCCGGAGCGGACGAGGAAGACGTAGAGGATCGGCAAGGTGCCGTTGACCTGGTTGGTGTGCAGGTCGACCTTCATTTGCTTGGTGATGAAGAAGGAAAAACTCAGGATCGAGCCGAGCGAGCGCTCGACATTGTAGAGCGCGGCGCCGACCGAACCGCGTGGCAATCGCGTCAGGTCAGCCACCGCACCGACCGGCTCCAGCGCGCCGAGCACGTAAGTGCTGGCCTTCGAATAGAAGGCGTTGGCGTAGAGGAAGTCGGGGCCGCTGAACAAATAAAACATGGTCGGTCTGGGCGCCGCCAGATTGACGTCGGCCCAGTTGCGGATCTTCGAGAGCTGGCGCTCCTCAAGCTGGGCGAAGGCGCCGTCGAAGAATCTCGCGTGGCGCTGCCAGCCCGGGTCCTTTGTGAGCGGCACCAGCGGCGAATCCGCCGAAGGCTGCATGCCCGCGAGGAAGCGCGCGGTGTCGTCGAAGGTTGCCTCGGCAGCACGTGCGGACGGGACGGCCGCAGCCAGCAAGGCGAGAGCCACGGCCGCAATTCTCATGGGTCGAAACATGTCTATTCGCGATTGTGTGACGTGCCAGCGGCGACCGGCCGCCTGCGGAAAACAGCATAAATCAACAGGCCCGAGAGCATGACGAGCATCCCCGACAGCGATTGCACGAGCCGCTCGGTCAACAAATAGTACATCATGAACCCGGTCACGAGCAGGAAAACGAGCGGCGTGAACGGGTATCCCCAGGCACGATAGGGCCGCGGCAAATCGGGATCCGTGATGCGCAGCTTGATGACGCCGGCGACCGTGAAAAACGAGCAGAACAGCAGCGCGAACTGGATGAAGTCGAGCACGGCCTCGAAGCTGCGCGTGAACAACAGCAGATTGGCGACGGCGAGCTGAAACAGGATCGCATAGGCCGGCGCGCCGCGCACCGATCTCTGCGAGAACACGCGCAGCGCCGGAATGTCCTCCCCCATCGTCATCATCACGCGCGGGCCGATCCACATCATCGCGCTGATCGAGGAGATCAGGCCGAAACAGATCATCGCGCCGACGATCCGGCCGCCGAGATTGCCGAAAATCGCGCTGCCGGCGACGCTGGCGACGTCGAGCTGACCCGCGAGCGCGCCGACCGGCGTCGAATGGAGAAACACCGCATTCAGCGCGACGTACAGCACGAGCACGATCAGCGTGCCCGCGAGCAGCGCGCGCGGCAGGTCCCGCTGCGGCATGTTCATCTCGCCGATGATGTAGGTTGCGGCATTCCAGCCCGAGAAAGAATACATCACGAAGACGAGCCCGATCGCGAAGGGCGCGCTGACGATATGCGCGAGATCGCCCGCCTGCGGCGTGAAGGCGATCGGCTGCGGCACGCCGACAATGAATCCTGCAACCAGGAAGGCAACGATCAGCACGACCTTCAGGATGGTCGAGATCAACTGGAAGGTCGAGGAGTGCCTGACCCCGGTCAGTTGCACGAGCGAGACCAGCCACACCACGGCGATGGCAAGCGGGATCGGCGGCACACCGGGCACGACCGATTTGGCGTATTCGCCGAAGGCCATCGCGGCGAGCGCGACGGGTGCTGCAAAGCCAACGGTCGCCGACACCCAGCCGGCGAGAAAGCCGAAGGCGGGATGGTAGGCACGGCCGAGGAAATTGTATTCGCCGCTCGAGCGCGGAAACATCGCGCCGAGCTCGCTGTAGGAGAATACCCCGCATAGCGCGACGATGCCGCCTACGGTCCACAGCAAGAGGATCGAGAAGCCTGAGGGGATGTCCTTGACCTGGAAGCCGAGACTGGTGAAGACGCCGACCCCGATCATGTCGGCCACGACGATGGCGGTTGCGACCAGAACGGAGACCCCCGACCCGCGTCCGGTCAGCCGGCCGGTCCAGGGTGCAGTACCCGCATCTGATGCCGTCATCGCCGTCCTCAACCTCAGGCGTCACGCCTCGTGGGAAGCATCGTGCAGTTCGGTCCAGTCAATTCAAGCAGGGTTAACAAGGGTTAAATGAGGCGAGGCCAAATCGGTACTGCAGCACCATTAATGCACGATCCGGACAATAAAGCTTCGTAAACACCGGGACATCCCGCTTCCCTCCCCCACAATCACGACACGATTGCGTGGTCCCTTTGAGCGTTCCGGATGTGGGGAAGTTTCTCCGGACACTTAACGTCGCCTAAACGCCCATCGGCTCAATTGCCTTAATGATTGCCGATGGACTTGTGGTCATGACTTGGGGTCATGGGTGAATGGTCGGGGCCGTTCCGAAACCGAGAGCTGACATCCGCGCCGACCGGACCACGTCCGGCGCACGCGGTCGTGCGCTCCGGACCGCTCTGATCTCAGCCTTGGTGCCGTTGTCGCTGACGCTGGTTCAATGCGGCAAGGCGCCCAATCCGGCAGCGCTCGCGGCGAACTCGCAGGCCAATGTCCAAGGCAACGTCCCAGCCAACGTCCAGGTCGTCGCGAAGACAAGCCAGCAAGTCGCAAGCGGCGACACGTTCGAGGATCGCTTCCCGGCCCCCCAGTTCAAGGAGCGCTTCCCATCCGCGAGCGAGGGTTTTCTGCAACGGCAGATGTCCGACTTCTCACCCAAGCGCGCCGTGCAGCAGCAGCCGGAGCAGGCGCCCTACAAGGTCGCTTCGCTCGCGCCGCAGGCCCCCTACCAGCGTCCGCCACGCGAGGACCTGACGACGCTCGTCAGCATGAAATCGTCAGCTTTCCCCTATTTCGGCAACAACCCTGCCTCCGACGCGCCATTCCTCAACATCTCCAAGGGCGACCGCCGCGGCCACCGCAGCTATTCCGGGCGCGTGTTCTGGCAGGACGAGACTTACAACGACAACCGCGTCTTGATGCACGTGCCCGAACATTTCGACGTGCGGAAGCCAGGCGTGATCGTGGTGTTCTTCCACGGCAATGGCGCGACGCTGGAGCGCGACGTGCGCGACCGCCAGCTGGTGCCGCAACAGATCACCGATTCCGGCGCCAATGCCATCCTGCTCGCACCGCAGATGGCGGTCGACGCCGCCGATTCCAGCGCAGGAAAATTCTGGCAGGCCGGCGGCCTCAAGCGCTTCATCGACGAGTCGGCGAACCATCTCGCCCGGCTCACGGGCGATCCCAACAGCGCCCGCGCCTTCGCCAACATGCCGATCGTGATCGTCGGCTACAGCGGCGGCTTCCTGCCGACCGCCTGGAGTCTCGAGGTTGGTGGCATCAGCGACCGCGTCCGCGGCGTCGTGTTGCTCGACGCCGTCTATGGCGAGATGGACAAGTTCGCCTCATGGATCGAGAGCCACCGCTCCGGCTTCTTCGTCAGCTCCTACACCCGCTACACCGCGCGGCGCGACCGCGAACTGATGAGCACGCTGCGGCAGAAGGGCATCACCGTCTCCGAAGACATGGACGGCCCCTTGCGTCCGGGCAGCGTGGTGTTCGTCGAAACCGGGGACGGCATCACCCATCGTGACTATGTCAATCGCGCCTGGACGCAATATCCGCTCAAGGACGTGCTGGTGAAGATGTCAGCGACGCCGGCACTGGCGCTGACGCGCGTCGCAGCTACGGCGTCATCCGCATCGAGTCGCTGATTGGACGTGACTCGCTAAGCCTACGTCTGTCGCTCAGCTCTTTGGCAGCTTCGGAATGCTCTCGGCAAACCCATTGAAGCAGGCCAGCCGTTCGTCCTCTTCCTTGAAGAAACGGCAATCGGCGTAGCCCTTGGCCTTCGGCGGCTTCGGTTTCGGCGTCGGCGCGATCACGGCGTCGTAGCAATTGAGCCGGTCCTTGGTGCCGTCATCGAGGTCGAGGCAAGCCTGGAGCCGCGCCGCGATCGATTGTGGCTTGCCCTTCGGCGCGGCGGCCGGCTTGGCCGCCGCCTCCTTGGTCCCCGCCTTGGTGCCCTTGGGCTTGACCTGAACCAGCGGCTTGTCCCCGACCATCGGTGGTGGCTTGTCGGCTTGTGCAAACGCGGAGGCTGAATAGAGCACCGCGACAACCGCCAGAATCATCCTCATTTCAGTCAACCCTCTTTGGTCCCCATGCCTCGCCTTCTAGCGCTCCCGCGCGCGATTTGCCAAGCACCTTGCGCACACGGACACGCTTCCGTTCAGGCCGGGGCGGCAGTTGCCGGCCGGGGCCGGGTCAGGACCACCAGGATCAGCGCGACCACGACGAAACCGACCGCGACGAAGCCGAGCGTATGCAGGAGCCCGCGGGCGAACAACAGTCCGCCGACGGCAGAGCCGACCGCCTGGCCGATATAGAGGACGGAGGTGTTGAGTGCGACGGTCGCGGATGCCAGCGACGGTGCGGCCGAGACCAGCCGCACCTGCTGCATCGAATTGGTCGAGGCAAAGCCGAGGCCCCAGATCGCGACCGCACCCGCCATCAACGCGAGCGTGCCGGCGCCGAGCGCCCAGCCCGTGATCCCCGCAAGCAGCAGGCAGGTGAACAACAGCGAGGTGCGATAGGGCCCTGATGTGTCGACGATGCGGGTCGCGATGACAACGCCGAGGAAGCCACAGACGCCATAGAGAGCGAACACCAGGCCGATCGCATCGGGCCCTGCGCCGGTCAGCTTGTTGAGCAGCGGCCCCATGAAGGTGAACACCACGAACTGCCCGGACATCTGCAACATCGTGATCGCAAGCAGCAGCAGGATGGTTCTGTTGCGACCGACCGCGCTCCAGGTCTTCAAATCCACCGGCGACCCCTTCAAGCCCGCCGGCAGCCGCATCAGCAACAGCAGCAGGCTGACGCAACCGAGCGCGCCGATCCCGCCATAGGCCGCGCGCCAGCCATAGCGGCTGGCGATGAAGGTGATCAGCGGCAGGCCGACGGCGGCAGCGAGCGACCAGCCGAGAAAGATGTAGGCAATCGTGCTGCCGCGACGCTCCACCGGCACGATCAGCGCCGCCGTGCCGGCGGCCTGCGGCGTGTAAAGCGCGCCGACCGCGAGCATCACCAGGCGGATGACGAGGAGGCTTGCATAGTCGGGCGCAAAGGCCGAAGCGAGGTTGCCAAAGGCGAGCACCGCCAGCGTCGTGGTGAGCAGCGCCCGGCGCTCGATGCGGCTGGTGAGCCAGGCCGTCAGCGGCGAGCCGATGCACAGGATGACAGCCCCGAAGGTGATCAGGAGCGCGGCCGCATGGATGCTGACGTCGAGCCCCGTCGCCAATTCCGGCAGCATGCCGGCCGGTGCCAAGACCGAGCAGCCGGTGACGAGATTGCCGAGCATCAGGGCGGTTGGCGCGAAACGGCCGGCGCGTGCATTTTCCATGCAAACGCATGTAGAACCGCCTTGCAACCAGTTAAAGGGCATTGCCCGGAATAGTTCGTGCAGCGCCCCCGCTTTTGCGCGCCGTTTTCTTGGAAATGCCGGATTGCGCAGGCCGAATCGCCTGATATATCGCTCGTTCCCGCTTACCTGCGCTCGTTCGCAGGAGTGAGCCTCAGGAGACATGCCATGACCGACCAGCCCACGGACCAATCCAAGGACCAATCCAAGTCCGAGCAGCCCAAATCCGAATCCGGCTTTCAGTACAGCCTCAGCAATTTGAGACCCGTGACCCCGCCGGAAAAAATCACCCTCACCTTCCCCGACGGCGCCCGGCGCGAATACGCCAAGAGCATCACCGGTCTCGAACTCGCCAAGGGTATTTCGCCGTCGCTGGCCAAGCGCACGGTCGCGATGGCGCTCGACGGCGTGGTCTCCGACCTCGACGATCCCATCGAAGCCGATGCCAGGATCGAGCTGATCAACCGCGACGATCCGCGCGCGCTCGAGCTGATCCGCCATGACTGCGCCCACGTGCTTGCCGAAGCCGTGCAGACGCTGTGGCCGGGCACGCAGGTCACCATCGGCCCCGTGATCGAGAACGGCTTTTATTACGATTTCTTCCGCAACGAGCCGTTCACGCCGGAAGACTTTGCCGCGATCGAGAAAAAGATGCGCGAGCTCATCGCGCGCGACAAGCCTTTTACGAAGGAGGTTTGGGATCGCGAAAAGACCAAACAGGTGTTCCGCGACAAGGGCGAGGCGTTCAAGGTCGAGCTGGTCGACGCCATTCCCGGCAACGAGCCGATCAAAATCTATTACCAGGGCGACTGGTTCGATCTCTGCCGCGGCCCGCACATGACCTCGACCGGCAAGGTCGGCAACGCCTTCAAGCTGATGAAGGTGGCCGGCGCCTATTGGCGCGGCGACAGCAACAACCCGATGCTGACCCGCATCTACGGCACGGCATTCGCCAAGCAGGAGGACCTCGACGCTTATCTGAAGCAGATCGAGGAAGCGGAGAAGCGCGACCATCGTAAGCTCGGACGCGAGCTCGACCTCTTCCACTTCCAGGAGGAAGGCCCGGGCGTCGTGTTCTGGCACGCCAAGGGCTGGACCATCTTCCAGCAGCTGATCGCCTATATGCGGCGACGCCTCGCCGGCGACTACAGCGAGGTCAACGCCCCGCAGATCCTCGACAAGTCGTTGTGGGAGACCTCCGGCCATTGGGGCTGGTACCGCGAAAACATGTTCGCGGCGCAGTCGGCCGGCGAGGAGGCCGAGGACAAGCGCTGGTTCGCGCTGAAGCCGATGAACTGCCCCGGCCACGTGCAGATCTTCAAGCATGGCCTGAAGAGCTACCGCGACCTGCCGCTGCGGCTCGCCGAGTTCGGCGTGGTGCACCGCTACGAACCGTCCGGCGCGATGCACGGATTGATGCGCGTGCGCGGTTTCACCCAGGACGACGCGCACATCTTCTGCATGGAGGATCAGCTCGCCGACGAGTGCCTGAAGATCAACGAGCTGATCCTGTCGACCTACGCCGATTTCGGCTTCACCGGCGATCTCACGGTGAAGCTGTCGACCCGGCCGGAGAAACGCGTCGGCACCGACGCGATGTGGGATCACGCCGAGCGCGTGATGGCGACGGTGCTGCGCGAGATCCAGTCGCAGAACAATCACATCAAGACCGAGATCAATCCCGGCGAAGGCGCCTTCTATGGGCCGAAGTTCGAATATGTGCTGCGCGACGCCATCGGCCGCGACTGGCAGTGCGGCACCACGCAAGTCGACTTCAACCTGCCGGAACGGTTCGGTGCGTTCTACATCGACCACGACAGCGGCAAGAAGCCGCCGGTCATGGTGCACCGCGCGATCTGCGGTTCGATGGAGCGCTTCATCGGCATCCTGATCGAGCACTATGCCGGCAACTTCCCGCTCTGGCTGTCGCCGGTGCAGGTGGTGGTCACCACCATCACGTCGGAAGCCGACGAGTACGCCAAGCAGGTGTTGGAGCAAGTCCGGCGTGCGGGACTTCGGGCCGAGATCGACCTGCGCAACGAAAAGATCAACTACAAGGTCCGCGAGCATTCGCTGGCCAAGATTCCGGCACTGCTCGTGGTCGGCAAGAAAGAGGCCGAGACGCAGTCGGTCTCGATCCGCCGGCTCGGCAGCGACGGTCAGCAAGTGACGACGACGGCGGAGGCCATCGCCGCCCTCGTCGACGAGGCGACCCCGCCGGATGTGAAGCGGAGCCGCGGCGCGGCCTGACATCTGAAATCGGTCTAAACTCGCTTTCGGTTGCGGGCGTGCATTCCTATGTGGGGACTGCACGCCCGACGACCAGCCGAAGAGGAAACCGCAGTGCCCGATGCCATCGAACTCCTGAAGACCCGCCGCTCGGTCAAGCCGCGCGAGATGTCCGGACCCGGCCCCTCCCCGGCCGAGCTCGAGACCATCCTCACCATCGGCGCGCGCGTGCCCGACCATGGCAAGCTCGCGCCCTGGCGCTTCATCATCTTCGAGGGCGATGCGCGCCAGCGCGCCGGCGAGGTGATCGCGAAGGTGTTTGCCCGGAAGAATCCCGGCGCGGCGGCGGCCGATGTCGAGACCGAGCGCAAGCGCCTCACGGATGCGCCGCTGGTGATCGGCATCGTCAGCTTCACCAAGCCGCATCCGAAGGTGCCGGCCTTCGAGCAGGAATTGTCGGCCGGCGCCAGCGTCATGAACATCGTCACGGCCGCGACCGCGCTCGGCTACGGCGCGTGCTGGCTGACCGGCTGGTTCGCGTTCGATCGCGACGTGCTGGATGGCCTCGGCCTCAAACCGGACGAGAAACTCGCCGGCTTCGTCCATATCGGCAAGCCGACCAGGCCGAGCGAGGACCGTCCGCGACCGGTCCTTTCCGAAATCGTGACGCGATTTTAATCGAAGGCGTGTTGACGCCTTCGACGTCTTGCGGCTTTGATCCCGGCAAGGGAGGAAGCCCGGATGAAGCGTCGTGAATTTCTGGTCGGAGCCGCGCTGCTGGCCGGCACGATGGCGCGGGCCCGCGCCGCCGACATCCCCGCTCCGTCGTCCGAGGGGCTCGACCGCATCACCGCGTACTTTGACAACGAGGTGACGAGCGGCCGGCTGCCGGGCGCCGTGGTCCTGGTCCAGCAGCACGGCAAGCCGGTCTATCTGAAGACTTTCGGCGTGCGCGACACCAGGACGGGCCTCGCGATGACGCCCGATACGATCTTCGCCATCCACTCGATGACCAAGCCGGTCACGTGCCTTGGCGCGATGATGCTGATCGACGAGGGTAAGCTCGCGCTCACCGACCCGGTGTCGAAATACGTTCCCCTCTTTGCCGATACCAAGGTGGGACTTGAGGTCACCAATCCCGACGGCACGTTGCATCTGGATCTCGTGGCGCCGATCCGTCCCGTCAACATCGAGGATCTGCTGCGGCACACCTCCGGCATCAGCTACGACTACATCGGGGGCAAATGGGTCGAGCAGGCCTACAAGGCCGCCAATATCTTCGAAGGTCAATTCGACAACAGGGAATTCGCCCAACGCATCGCGAAGCTGCCGCTGGCGCGGCAGCCGGGGACCCTGTGGCGCTACGGTCATTCCACCGACGTGCTCGGCAGCGTCATCGAGATCATCTCGGGCCAGACGCTGTACGCATTCCTCAAGCAGCGCATCTTCGATCCGCTCGGCATGAGCAGCACCAAGTTCGCGCTGGCGACCGAGGACGAGCTCGCGCGGATGGCGCGGCCGCTGCCGAACGACAACATCCTGCTCGCCGCCGAGCGCGAGCGCCTCGACCATCCCGAATGGCAGTCCGGCGGCGGCGGGCTGCTCTCGACCATCACCGACTATCAGCGCTTCGCGCAGATGCTGCTCAATGGCGGCGAGTTCGACGGCAAACGCTATCTGAGCCCCGCCGCGTTCAAGGCCATGACGACCGATCACGTCGGGCCGGGCTCGGGCGTCGGACGCGATTACTTCTATTTTCCGGGCGACGGCTTCGGCTATGGCTATGGCCTCGCGGTGCGGACCGATCCCGGCAACGCCAGACCGCCGCCGCCGGGCTCGCTCGGCGAGTTGAAATGGGACAGTGGCAGCGGCACCTATTTCGGCGTCGATCCCAAGCTCGACATGGTCTACCTGCTGATGCAGCAGACCCAGAACGAACGCAGCCGCATCACGCCCGCCTTCAAAGCGCTGGTCTATGATTGTTATCCGTCCGAGTTACGCCGCCCGTGAAGCACGCTGGCCGAAATCGGCGAGCAGCTTTGCGATCTCGGCCGCGGGCCGCGCAGCGCTGAACAAGAAGCCCTGCACTTCGTTGCAGCCTTCGGCGCGCAACCACGCGAGCTGATCCTCGGTCTCGACGCCTTCCGCGGTCGTGGTGATGTTGAGGCTGCGGCCAAGCCCCGAGATCGCGCGAACGATCGCGACGCAATCGGGCCGCCCTGCCAGATCCTTGACGAAGGAGCGGTCGATCTTGATCTTGTCGAAGGGGAAGCTGCGGAGATAGCTGAGGCTGGAATAGCCGGTGCCGAAATCATCCATGGAGATGCTGACGCCGAGCTCGCGCAACTGATGCAGGATGGCGAGATTGGCGTCGGTCTCGGCCAGGAAGATCGACTCAGTGATCTCCAGCTCGAGCCGCTTCGGCGACAGGCCGGACTGCGCCAGTGCCGAGATCACGACCTGAACCAGATTGCGGCTTCGGAACTGCGCCGGCGACAGATTGACCGCGACCTTGACGTCGACGGGCCATTTCACCGCCTCGGAGCAAGCTACGCGCAGCACCCACTCACCAAGCTGGGTGATCAGGCCGATGTCCTCGGCGACCGGAATGAACTCCGCCGGCGAGATCATGCCCTTGTCGGGGTGATGCCAGCGCAGCAGCGACTCGAAGCCGGAGATGCGGTCGGAGGCGATCGAGACCAGCGGCTGGTAGTGCAGCTCGAACTCGCCATTGGCAAACGCGCGGCGCAGATCGAGCTCCATGTCACGGCGCTTCTGCGCCTGCAGATCCATCTCGCGCTCAAAGAAATGATGCACGCCGCCGCCGTCGGATTTCGCCCGGTACAGCGCCATATCGGCGTTGCGCATCAACTCTTCCGACGTCGTACCGTCGCCCGGCGATAGCGCGATGCCGATGCTGGCGCCGATCACCATCTCCTGACCGTCGATCTCGTAGGGCGCCTTCAGCAGGTCGATCAGCAAGCCCGCGCAGGCGCTGGCCTCGTTGGGCGTGACGTCGGCCGCCAGGATCACCGCGAACTCGTCACCGCCGAGCCGGGCCGCGAGATTGGCGCCGCGGACCGCGGTGCTCAGACGGGTGGCAACCTCCTTCAACAGGCGGTCGCCCACCGGATGGCCGAAGGAATCGTTGACGTTCTTGAACAGGTCGAGATCGAGGTAGAGCACGCCGACTCGCTTTTCGCTGGCCTGGTCGAGCGCCTGCTTCAAGCGCTCCTGGAAATATTCGCGGTTCGGCAGATCGGTGAGCCCGTCATGGTGCGCCATGTGGGCGATCCGCGCCTCGGCCTTGCGCCGTTCGGTGATGTCGACCACCGCGACCAGATATCCGTCGCGATCGTCGAAGGCGACGCGGCGGCCGAAGGTCAGCACCTCGATCTCGCTGCCGTCGGCGCGCAGATGCCGCCAGTTGCGCGAGGAGTGATAGGCGTCGCCGACGCGTTCGAGCGCCTCGGCGTGGCTGCCCCATTCGTCCTGCGGCCAGATTTCGTGCAATTTCATGCGCAGGAAGGTGGCGCGGCTGTAGCCGTAATGCTGGACCGCCGCGTCGTTGACGCTGAGAAACTGCTTGCTCGCGGCGTCGAACACCCACATCGGCATCGGGTTGTTGTCGAACAGCAGGCGGAAAGAGGCGTCGCGCCGCTTCAACACAGTGACATCCGAGATCGTCAGCGAGACCACGTCGGCAAACGCGGTGGCGCTCAGCCGGAGATGGCGTCCGTCGCTCTCGATCTCGAGCTGCTCGCCGCGACCGCCGGAGACGGCCTTGAGCAGGAAGTCCATGACTTCAAGCGAGGCCAGCAGCGTGTCGCCCTCGCCGATGCGGCGCCACAGCAGGCTCGCCCCTTCGGCCTTCAGCAGCCGCGCCGCACTCTTGTTGTGGTGCACGACCTGGAGATCGAACGGCTTGCCACCCGCGTCTCGCAGGGTCGCCAGCGAGACCACCGCGTCGTCGGTCGAAGCGAAGATCGCGTCCAGGAGATTGTATTGCGCGCCGCGTTCGTTGATGTAGGCGCCGACCAGCGTCGCGCCCCAGCGCGATGCGGTCGGAAGCGCCAGCACATCAAACGTCCTGACCATGCCGTCGCGCACGCAATGGGCGCTGGCCAGGTGTGGCCGCCCGTTGGCGAGCGCGCTCGCCGCGGCTTCCAACAGCGCGGTAGCGCAATCGGGCGAGAGCGCGGCAACCGGGATGTCCCAGCGCTCTTCGCCGAGCCATTTCTGCACGTAGCGTCCGCTGCGCGACAGTTCGAGCGCGCCGTCGCCCTTGAGCAGCGCGATGTGGTCGGCGAGCCGTCCCAGGCTGCCGAGCATCACGTCCTCGTAGCGCGGCAGCCGTTCGCCCGGCTTCAACGCGGCACGCCATTTGCGCTGAAGCACCGGGATGTCGTCGAACATTTCGGCGGCCGGTTTTCCCGACACTTTCTTCACGGCACTCATGGCAGTCCCC
This sequence comes from Bradyrhizobium sp. WSM1253, assembly GCF_000244935.1. NCBI lineage: Bacteria > Pseudomonadati > Pseudomonadota > Alphaproteobacteria > Hyphomicrobiales > Nitrobacteraceae > Bradyrhizobium > Bradyrhizobium sp. WSM1253. The sequence goes on along the minus strand of NZ_JH600073.1, from coordinate 7,549,864 downwards.
AACGCACTTTCCGCTGCATCCAATGCAGCCGCGCTTAACGGCGTGTAAAGAGCGCACGAGCGCGGGTTCCGTTCGGCGATTATGACAGTTTAAAGTCGGGCGTTGGTTAGTGGGCGTTAGAGACTGTGACGGTTGTGCGAAGGCGTTGCGTAGGAGGCGCGTGAGACCGAAGCTTTGGCGCACCGCTGCATCAGCATCGTCATTGCGAGCGCAGCGACGCAATCCAGAATCTCTCCGCGGCGGCAGACTGGATTGCTTCGCTGCGCTCGCAATGACGGAGTCTCTGGGCGGCAGCGTCACGCTTCCATTCACATTTTCGATCCCAGACGCACCTTCGCATCCTCGCGGCGCATTCGCCCGAGCTTTGCTTCGATGCCTCACCCTCAAATGAAAAGAGGGCGCAGGGAAGACCGGGTGCCGGCTGGCACCCGCGGTCCACTGTGCGAAATTGTCGTAAGAACAATGCACAGCGGCATACAGGTGAAGCCTGAACATCCGGCCTTCCCTGCGCAGTGGCTTTACGGCTTATGTCGCGCTCTCCCCGGGGAGCGATGCACTATTGCCCCCGTCGCCTTGCGGATGGCTGATGCGTGTGCCCGGTCGGGCAACCCACATCACCGCAACACTTGGCGCACAGACCCCGGGCGCCAGGACCACACGATTTCGCCGTACGCCGATCACACCGGTCGTGTGCGCGACACTTTCGCTCACGGTTGCCCGCCCTGCGAAACCCTTCGCGCCGATGTGACTAACGTCCACCGCCGTCCGGCCCGCGTTCGTGACGATCGCGATACGCCCCTCTTCCTTGGGCCGGAGTGAGGCGAAATATACGCAATTCCGAAATTCGGTAAAGTGGAATATTTTAAGCCACGCGGGTTGACCGGCAGCTTGGGTGTTTTGCCCGACGGGCAACGCGATATCTTGTAGCCCGGATGAGCGAAGCGACATCCGGGATGTCTCCGCGAGCGCCCCCGGGTATCGCTTCGCTCACCCGGGCTACGAGACCTACCGGACTGCACGCGAGTCGCGACTAGTCCTCGCTGGACGTCGCCAAGCGATTGCGCAGATGGGCCTGCGACAACAGGAAGAACAATGCGCGCTCGCCATGATATTTGGCGGACGGCCGGGTGCGCTCGAAGCCATCGGCAAATTTCTTGCCGGATTGGTCGCACACCTGCCACCGCCAGCCGAACCGCTTACGCCTGGTGAGGATCACTTCGAACATGCCGACGAGCTTGGCCCCTGCTCCTTGCCGGTCTCGCAGACGCACGAGCTTGCTCCGGCCTCCCCCGTTGGAGTGATGCCCGACATATAACGCGGCAGGATGGAAAGCGAATAAAATTGATTATCGGAAATAGGTATCTTGCACCGGCTGTGAGGAAGTCGCGGCGCCGCCGGAATAAGCCGGCGGTGCCGGTGTTGATCGGTCCTGCTTGGTAGCGCTGACAAAGCTACTCAAATCGCAACACCAAACGGAGCAGCGGAGAGCATCTGCTTTGCACACGGGACTGGCGGTAATGAGATATGGGGGATCCGTGCGCTGAATGAGAAGCGTTCACCAGACACGGAGATCAGCGTCAGGCCGCATGCGGTATCACCGCTCAAGCACTACCGCGCGACGACTTCCACCTCGCCGTCGACGCCGTTGACGACGTTGAAACCGCGCTCGTAGACCTTGCCCTCGTTCTTGGCGATGGCGCGGTATTCGCCTTCGGAGAGCACGACGCGCGGAAAGGCGCCGATCGATTCCTTGATGACGTCGCCCCCCGGGGTCAGCACCGACCAGGCAGTGTTGGCGAGCGCTTCGCCGCCCCTGTCGCTGACGAGCTTGAGCGTGATGACGGCGGCGCGGTGGGTGATGGTGACGTCGGTGAGCTTGCTGGCCTGGACGCGGATGTCCGAGCGCACCACCGAATTGGCGTCGCCGTAATTCGAGATGATGTAGTAGGTGCCCTCCGGCAGGAGCACGACGTCACCTGCGGCGACGTTCGGCACCAGGGAGGCGCGCTCGCCGGATTCGAACTGGCTGCCCTTGTAGATCGCGAACGAGATCTGGTTCTGCGGAATGCGGCTGGTGCCGACGCGGCCCTCGATGCGCAAGCCGCCGGCGGGCAGCACGAAGGATTCCCGGTCGGTTTCGGCCTTCAGGCTGACGGTGCGCACCGCGCTGACCAGGCCAAAGGCGACGTGCACGACGTAATTGCCGGGCGGCAGCACGATGTTCGGCGTGGCATTGCGGTCCTCGCGGATCAGCTTGAAGGTGCCGTTTTCGTCGGGACGATCGGCAAACACGCGCCAGACCAGGCCGCTGGTGATCGGCGGGGTGTCCTTGCCGTATTTGGCCGTCAGCGACAGCACGCCCTGTCCGGGCACGGCCGCGTTGAGCGGCGGGGCGGACGGCACGGTCGTGACCGCGGGCGGCGGCATGCTGGGCGTGGTCGGCTGCAACAGGGTCGGCGGCAGGCTCGGTGGTCCGGCACCCGGGCCGGAGGGCGGCGCCAGGCTGACGGCACCGCCGGGATCGGGCACTGAAGCCGGCGGTACCGGCGGCGGACGATCGGAGAAAAGCTGCGCCTGCGCAGCATTTTGGCCAAGGGTATAGAGGCAGGCAGCAAGGACCAAGGCCGGCAGCAGCGATGCGCTGCGCCGCCATCCGATGATGCCGTCACCCCCGAGAGTCATGCCACCTGCTTTTCACCGAAAACGCGGCAAATTCAAGCCTCTGTCCCCCTGAGAAATACGGCCCGACAGGTTTTGGAACCCGGTTGACGCCTGCGTGATTACCCGAGAGGCAGCCGCGCCTCGCCATACTCCTGCCCCGCGCGCTTCCCAAACCGGCATAAACCATGCTTCGGCCCGGTTCTGGCGGAGCGCGAGTACGGTGCCTAGTCTGATGGCGGGTCCCGGCGTAGGAGAGTTTCGGTGCTGGACATATTGAAGGGTCGGGGTTCGAACAGCGATAAGGTCACCGAGAAAGTCGGCCTGGGCAGCATCCGCCGGCCGGTCATCGGCCTTGCGCTTGGCGGCGGCGCGGCGCGCGGCTTCGCTCATATCGGCATTATCCGGACCCTGCTCGCCAACGGAATCGTGCCCGACGTCGTGGTCGGCACCTCGATCGGCGCGGTGGTCGGCGGCCTCTATGCGGCCGGCCGGCTCGATACGCTGGAAGAATGGGGCCGCAGCCTGCAAGGGATGCGCAACATCCTCGGCTACCTCGACATCCGCCTCAACGGCTCCGGCCTGATCGGCGGCGAGAAGCTGGCGACCCGGCTCGAGGCCGCCTGCGGCCAGAGCCAGATCGAGGACCTCCCGGTCAAGTTCGCCGCCGTCGCGACCGAGGTCCGCACCGGCCACGAGATCTGGCTGACGCGCGGCCGCGTGGTCGACGCGATGCGCGCCTCCTACGCGCTGCCGGGCATCTTCTCTCCGGTCCTGATCGGCGATCGCTGGCTGGTCGACGGCGCATTGGTGAACCCGGTGCCGGTCTCGGCGGCCCGCGCGCTCGGCGCGGAAATCGTCATCGCCGCAAATCTTTCCAGCGACATCTTCACCTATTCGACGACGGTCTATTCGCACGGCGCGATGCCTGAACCGGTGATCCCCGCGGCCGAAGAGCCGCCGTCAAAGCGGCGCTTCCCGAGATTCTTCTCGCCCGAGAAGACGGTGAAGCGCGAGTTCTTCGGCGGCGGCAGCGCCCGGCCCGGCCTCTCCTCGGTGATGGTCGACGCCTTCAACATCATGCAGGACCGCATCACCCGCGCCCGCCTCGCCGGCGATCCGCCCGATATGCTGATCACACCGCGGATCGGCCAATTCGGCTGGTTCGATTTCCACCGCTCCGAGGATCTCATTGCCCTGGGCACCCGCGCTGCCGAGCGTGCGCTGGAGTCCATCCAGGAGGCCATCCACGAGCTGGCGCCGGCGCCCGAGGGCACCGCGCCCAAAGCCGACCAGCAGGCCTGATCAGGCGGTCTTGATGTAGTCGCGCAGAGCTTCCTGCTCGGACTCGTATTCCTGCACCCGGCGCTTGACGATGTCGCCGATCGAGATCAGGCCGACCACCTTGCCATTGTCGACCACGGGCAGATGGCGGAACTTTCCGGTGGTCATCATCTCCATGAGCTCGGCGACCGTGTCGGTCTCCTTGCAGGTGACGACCTTGCGGGTCATGACCTGAGCGACCGGCTCGTCGAGCGCGCCGGCGCCGCGCTCGCCGATCACCCGCACGATGTCGCGCTCCGACAGGATGCCTTCCAGCCGGCTCTGGTTCATCACCAGCACCGCGCCGATCTTCTTCTCGCCGAGCAGTTTGACCGCGGCCGCCAGCTTCGCGTCCGGCTCGACGCTCATGATCTGGTGGCCCTTGGTGTTGAGAATCGAACGTACCGTCATTGTCGCCTCCCTGAATCGGAACCGTCCGCTGTTCGCGGTCCGGACTTGTTCTTCGAGTCTTCAACTAACAGTTTCAGCGCCGGTTTCACGCTCAGGCGCTTTGCGAAGCATCGCCTCTAGCGGCCTGTCGCTTCGGAACATTCTTCTCGGGAATGATGGATGAATTCGGGCGGCGCCGCAAGCGCCGGTTCAAATACGGCCCGAAATGTCCTGCGATGACGCATCCGCAGCATCGCTTCGCACGCGCGGCACGGGATCGAACAGCGTGAACAGCAACAGGCCGGCAAGGAAGCCGCCGATATGCGCCTGCCAGGCAACGCTCGTGGTCTCGCTATCGACGCCGATCGCGCCGACGCCGAAGACGATGTTGACGCCGAACCACACCGCGAGGAAGCCGAGCACCCGCCCGTCGCGCAACGCGCGCGACAGCGGCAGCGCCGGAACTCTTGCGGCGGTATCGGCATCCGATCGGCTGAATGACAGGAAGCTGCCGCGAACGAAGGCGAAGCGGATCGCCGCCGCCATCGCGCCCGACACCGAGGCCGAGGCGCCGATCATCGGCGCCACCGCGTGCTCGTGGGTGACGAGATGGGCGAGTGCGCCGGCCGCCGCCGTCACCGCGAGGAACAGGAAGAACCTGATGGCGCCAAAGCGCCGCGCCAGCGCGCTGCCGAATGGCAACAGCCACAACACGTTGAAGCCGATATGGGTGAGATTGGCGTGGAGCAGCGAATAGGTGACGAAGGTCCAGACCTTGGCGCCGGCCCCGCCGGGGATCTCCAGATTCAGCAGCGAGGAATCGTAACGCTTGGGGATGAAACCGAAGACGTCGATGGTCCAGTTCTCGAGCTCCGGCGGCAGCAGCACCCGCAGATGGATCACCGCGAGCAAGAGGATATAGGCCGTCAGCGCGAACGGCAGCGTCAGGATCGGCTCGCGCGGAGCCTCCTCAACGACGGCCGGCACTGCCAGCGAAGCATCTTGCGACGGAGGATCTTGCGGCGGAGAATTTGGCGGGGAATCCAAGGCGGCTTCGCTTTCAGGCGCGATCGACAGGCCTTGGAGATAGTCGCCTTTGCCCGCCCTGCGCAAGTGCACAAAAGGAAAAGGCAGGGCCCTGGGAAAGCCCTGCCTATCCGTGTCGGACTTCCGGTACCCAGAGAGACGGGAATATCCCCACCCCTCCCCGCGGCCGGTGACCAAACTGTTTGACGCCTGTGTACAGGCCTCGCCGAGAACCTGGAGAAAAGCGGCGAAGCTTGCGACCGCGATCACCATAGCAGCGGCGTGGCGCGCGGAAAGCGCATAGTTAACTTAACGTTAACGACGCAAAGGCAGCGCCAGGGACGCCGAAAACGCCGCTGCGGCATGGACGCTGCAAAGCCCCTCCTGCACAACAACACAGGGATCGCGGCTGCACTGAAGCGGGACAGGTTTGTCCCGCGAGGTTGCGCCCCGGGGTAAGCGTTCAGTCATGAAACATCCGTCAAGCCGCGAATTCTTCGCATATTGGAACGAAAAGCGCGGCACTGCGCGGGCGCCAGACCGGGCCGATATCGATCCGGCTGCCGTGCGCGGCCTGCTCGGAGACATCTTCGTGCTGTCCTGCGAGCCCCATCTCGGCTTCCCGTTCCGCGTCGCCGGCACGCGCGTTTGCGCGCTCGCAGGGCGCGACCTCAAGGACTCGAGTTTTGCGGCGCTGTTCAACGAGGCTAGCCGCCGCGAGATCGAGGAGATCACGACCATCGTCGCCGACGAGAGCCTCGGCGCAATCGCCGGCGTCACCGCCGCGCGCGAGGACGGCAGCAAGGCGCATCTCGAGCTGCTGCTGCTGCCGTTCAACGCCCGCCCGCATACACCGGTGAGCGTGACAGGCGTGCTCGCGCCGTTCGACGACGAATGCGGCGCCCTTGGCCCTTTCGCCCTCACCTCCTGGCGCTATCTGCATCAGCCGGAAAAACTGCTGCCACGCGCGGTCCGCAAGCTGCAGATCGCACGCGGGCTGATGGTATATGAGGGGCTGCGCTAGCAGTGCACCCTGCTCACGGCATCGCCAGATGCCAGGCGCCGTTCAGGAAGCCGTCGCCGGTGACGTCGCCGGGCTTGGTGTCCTTGGCGAAGGTGTAGAGCGGCTTGCGCTTGTAGGCCCACTGCTTCGAGCCGTCGTCGCGCGTGATGACGGTGTAGCCGTCGGCGGCGGCATCGCTGGCCTCGGCTTTCAGCACCGGCCAGTTGGTCGCACACGGACCATTGCAGGCCGACTTGCCGTCAGCATCCTTGTCGAAAGTATAGAGCGACATGCCCTTGGCATCGGTGAGCACGTTGCCTTTGCCGGTCTCGGCCGGCGGTGCCGCGAAAGCAGTGGGAACCAGCGCCAGCGATATTGCGAGCGTGAGCGCGAGGCGGATCGAGGTTGTGGTCATGGTCTCTCCTGTCATGCAATGGGCTTGCATCGATAGGACGCCGCGCGAGCCGTCGTATTCCTGAGATGGCGGCAAAGATATTTTTCGCTGCACGCATCCTCGCATCGGAATAAACTGGAAATGATTGAGACGGAACGACGGATCGACATGAGCAAGCCGCATTGGCGTCCCGGGCGCGCCTCCGATCTGCCGGCGATCAGCACGATCGCAGTGCGGATCCATCCTGATCTGCCTGAACGCCCCGAGGTGCTCGCGGAAAAAATGCGGCTCTATCCCGACGGCTGCCGCGTGCTCGTCGCGGACGACGGGATCGTCGGCTACGGTCTCGCGCATCCCTGGATGCAGCACCGGATTCCCCCGCTCGACGGGTTGCTCGAGCAATTGCCCGACGATGCGGATTGCCTCTATTTGCACGACGTCGCGGTGCTGCCTGATTTTCGCGGCGGTGTCGTGCGCGATTATGTGCTGGCAATCGAACAGCTCGCGCGCGCGTCAGCGATTGCGACGCTCGCATTGGTGTCGGTCTACGCCACGCGGCCGCTGTGGGAGCGTCTCGGCTTTCGGTCCGTCACGACTGATGCGAAGCTGCGGGCAAAGCTCGCGACCTACAGCGACAGCGCAACATACATGCTGCGCGACCTCGCTGCTCAGACTTGATTTCCGAGATAATGCCGCCGGTGAAATCCGGCAGCATCATTGCCGTCCGCGCCGTGCAGCTGCAGTCAGGCGCGATACTTCTTTTTCGTCTTCGGCTTTTTCCCGGGAGCGCCCTTCTCAGACCACGACGTGACCGAGGGCTCAGCATAGCCCGGCTTGTTCTTGTGCTTCTTCTTTTTTGCGAAGGAAGGAGCATCGTCGAATTTCGGCGTACGCTCGCCGTATGGCTTTTCGTGCGATTTGCCGTGTGTCTTGCCGTGTGGCTTGCCTTGCGGTTTGAACCCGCCCGGCTCGCGCGGGCGATCGTCGCGGCGTTCACGATGGTCGCTGTCGCTGCTCTCGCGCCGCGGCGCGTGGGACCGCTCTTCCGAAGATGCCTGCCGTTGCGGCGCATCCGCCATGGACTCGATGCGAATGTTGTCTTCCTTGTCCGGACGCTTGATCTTGGCGGCGAAAGATTCCACGACCCGCTCGGAAATCTCGAACTCGGTCGTGGTGTCCATGATCTTGATCGCGCCGATATCGTTCTTGTCGATACCGCCACGGCGGCAGATCATCGGCAACAGCCAGCGCGCTTCCGCATTCTTTTTTCGTCCGATGTTGGCCCGAAACCAGACGCTGCCATCGGCCATGCCATGTTTCGACGATTTCCCCGATTTGGGTCGAGCCCTTTCGGGGCGGTCATCGCCACGCGAAGCGCGGACATCGTCGCGCGGTGCGCGCGTATCGTTGCGACCGCGATCCTCGCGCGGCCGGCCAGCTCGCTCGCCGGGATCCATGATGTCTTCGGGCGACGGCAGCCGCGCGCGATAGAGCCGTGCGAGAGACGCGGCGATCTCCTCGGCCGACCGCTCGGCCAATAGCGCCTGCGCCAGCGCCAGATCGTCGGCGGTCGTCTCCTCCGTGAACAGCACGTCCTTCATGCGCTCATGATCGAGCTTGCGGATCTCATCCGGCTGCGGCGCCGTCCCCCAGACCGCGTCGATGCCCGAGACGTTCAGCAGCATTTCCGCACGCCGCCGCCGCACGGGCGGCACCAGCATGACGCTCGTCCCCTTGCGGCCCGCGCGGCCGGTGCGGCCGGAGCGATGCTGCATGACCTCGGCGTCGTTGGGCAGGTCGGCATGAATGACGAGATCGAGGCTCGGCAGATCGATGCCGCGGGCGGCGACGTCGGTCGCCACGCAAACGCGCGAGCGTCCGTCCCGCAGCGACTGCAGCGCCGTGGTTCGTTCGTTCTGCGTCAATTCGCCCGACAGGGCGACCACGGAGAAGCCGCGCTCCAGCAGCGCCGCCTGCAAATGCCGGACGCCATCGCGCGTGCTGCAGAATACCAGCGCGCTCGGCGCCTCGTAGAAGCGCAACACGTTGACGACGGCGTGCTCGGCATCGCCGGGCGCGATCCGGATCGCACGGTACTCGATATCGGCATGACCGCCTTCGTCGCCGGCGACCTCGATCCGGAACGCCCGCTGCTGATACTGCTTGGCCAGCGCGACGATGCCGCGCGGGAATGTCGCCGAGAACATCAGGGTGCGGCGGGTGTCCGGCGTGGTCTTGAGGATGAACTCCATGTCCTCGCGAAAGCCGAGATTGAGCATCTCGTCGGCCTCGTCGAGCACGACCACTTTCAATTCCGAGATGTCGAGACGGCCGCGGCGCAAATGATCGCACAACCGGCCGGGCGTGCCGACGACGATATGAGCGCCGGCCGCAAGCTCGCGCTGCTCGCGCCTGGGGTCCATGCCGCCGACGCAGGAGACGACGCGCCCGCTCGCATGCTCGTACAGCCACGCCAGCTCGCGATGGACCTGCAACGCGAGCTCGCGGGTCGGCGCCACGATCAGGGCGAGCGGTGCACCCGCCCGCTCGAACCGCTCGGCGTCACCCAGCAGGTCCTTGGCCATGGCCAGCCCATAGGCCAGCGTCTTGCCGGAGCCGGTCTGGGCCGAAACCAAGAGGTCGCGGTCAGCGGCCTCGTCCGTGAGCACTGCGAGCTGAACGGGGGTCGGACGGTCGTAGTTGCGCTCGGCCAAAGCTCGGGCGAGCGGCGCACTCATGGTCGGAAAAGACACGGGATAAACCTTGGTTGGTCCAGGCGCGGAACGTCGAGCCGCGCGACCTGAAGCTGCGTAGGCGGCAAATGGTCCAGCCGCACGCGTGGTGATTTGATTTGGACGCTCTTTACGCCAAGTGCGGGCAAATCACCATGCCTATGACGCATGGCTTTGGCGATGCCGAGAATAAGCTTACTGGCCAGCTCGACCCACTACATCCAGCGTTTTCGAGCCGTTTTGCTGCATATAGCGGGATTTTGGGGCGAGGCTGCAGATTTTCACGGCCACCTCGCTTAAATTATGCGCGGTTGGAGCTGCCGGAGACGCACAACAGGGCTAAGCTCAGGCCGATTGGACTAGGGAGCACGACGATGCGATTGGCAGTCATTTCCGATATCCACGGCAACCTTGCCGCGCTGGAGGCGGTGCTGGCCGACATCAAGGCGCGTGGCGTCGATCGTACGGTCAACCTGGGCGATTGCGTCACCAGTCCGTTGTGGCCGAAAGAGACTTTCGAAGCTCTCGAGGCGCTGTCGTTGCCGACCGTACGCGGAAACCATGATCGCTGGATTGAGGAGTTTCCGGACGACAAGCTCTCGTCCGCAGGCCTGTTTGCGCGCAACGCATTGACTGCGGAGCAACGTCTCGCACTCCACAGCCTGCCTTCCCAAATACGGCTGGACGATGGTATCCTGGCCTGCCACGGCACGCCCGACAACGATACGACATGCCTGCTGGAAGAAACGCTCGACGACGGCCGCTTCGTACCGGCACGCCGCGACGTGCTGGCAATGCGCCTCGCGAGTGAGCCGACGGCGCGTGTGGTGCTGTGTGGTCATAGCCACCGCCAGGCCGTCGTTCACGGACCTCATGACTGTCTGGTTCTCAATCCAGGGAGCGTTGGTTGCCCGGTCTTCGCAGACATTCCCGTTGCCGCAAACCTGGAATACCGCTCGCCGCACGCGCGATATGCAATCCTCACGAAGCGACAAAGGGGCTGGCAGGCCGAACTCTTGGCCCTCGAATACGATTGGGACGCCGCATCGTCCCGTGCCCTCGCCAACGACCACCCGAAATGGGCGCGGGCCATATCGTCGGGATATGTCAAATAGCTGCTGGCATCGCTCGACCCAAATCGTGCCGCACGGAAGAACGGGAGAACACATGGCCGACGGCATTTCGCTTGCCGACAAACTCGCGACTTTTGGGGATTTCTGGTCGCCACGCACGATCACGACCTTCAACGATTGCGACGTGATGGTGGTGAAGGTGAAGGGAGAATTCACCTGGCACAAGCACGACGACACCGACGATTTCTTTCTCGTCCTGAAAGGCAGTCTGGACATCGAATTGCGGGATCGCACGGTGACGCTCGGTCCGGGCGAACTCTATGTCGTGCCCAAAGGTGTTGAGCATCGATTGGTCGCGCGCGAGGAGGTTCATCTCCTGCTGATCGAGCCGACCGGCACGCCGAATACGGGCGACAAAGCCACCGCCGGGGCCCGCAAGCTCGCATAGAGGGCAACTCGCCCAGCGCAGCTCTATGCCTGCAGCCCTAATCCCTGGAGGTCACCAGGCTGCTGAAGCCGCCGACCAGTCTAGCTCTTGCCCGCACAAGAGTGTCCCTGGCCGCGCGGCTCAGTGCGCGGATGGCGCGCCAGGCGTCGGTTGCCTGCAGCCACGCCTTCACCTCGGAGTACTTGCCGTACGTCCAGGCAAATGCCGGAATCCGCATCAGCTTGTCACGCGTGAGATGGAACAGGCGCTCGACCAGCACGAGCTTGAGCAGCTCGCCGACGATAAAAGTCGCGGCCCCGCTCAGGACCTGGCCGGTTGCCGCGAGATAGGCTGCCACGGGCTTGACCGGCTCCAGGATGATGACGGGCACGGAAAACAGGGCGAGCGAGCAATAAGGCGACAGCGATCTGATCCAGGCGCGCAATCGCTTCAATTGGAGATGCCGCCCGGTCCAGCGCGAGATTGGCCTCGCCACAGCCATGAAGACCGCATCCACCAGGAAGTAGATGGCGGCCAGGATGTAAGTGACGGGTTTCAGGATCCGCTTCACGATGAACTCTCCCGTGAACTGAAAGCCGAAACCCGGGCCTAAGTTTCACCCCGGCGTGAATAACTCGCGGATTTTCTGTGGAACTTTTCGTGCACAGCCCCGCAGCTGCGCGGTTCAGATCTCCGCATAGACCTCCAAGAGATTGCCGTCAGGGTCGCGGAAGAACAGCGTCCGGTGCCCGAACGACTGGTTCGTCGGCGGTGACAGCAGCGCCACGCTGTGGCGTGCGAGTTCGTCGGCACATGCATCGACTTCGGCCGCGGACACCTTGAAGGCCAGTTGCAGCGAGGCGCTCCTGTGCGGCACAGGCGCGTCAGTCGCAGTCCGGCCCGGCTTTGCGAGAGCCAACGTGTTAGGGCCCAGGCCGTACTCGATCCAGTTCGCCGACAACTCCCGCAGCACCGGAAATGCGAGAACCTCCTCGTAGAAGCGGCGCATCGCCACCATATCGCGTACGAAGATGACGGTGTAGTCGATCGCGCGGATAGCGCGGAAGGGCGAGCTCGGGTCACCTAAAGGCGGCTCCATGGGTGGTCTCCCTCCTATTCCGCGACGCGGTCCGCGACGAAGATGCCGTTCGGCTGGTGAAGGACGATCTGGTCAACCCGATCGTCTTCTCCGCGAAATTCGACGGCAAAACCGTCCAGCTCGACGATGCGAAACCGGCGGCCCTGCTGCGGCTCGAGACGATAGGCCGGCTGGAAATCGGACTTCAAGATCAGCCGGCCTTCGGCGTCGAGACTCACGTTGTGGTTCACGCCACCGCTCTTGAAATGCCCGGCGCATCGCTCGCGAAACGCAGGATCCATACAATGGCCGGCGGCACGGCGTGCGAACACGATGTCCTTCACCATCGGCTCCAGGGGCGCCGACAGGTGCACGATATTGCCGTCGCGGTCGGTTTGGAAGGTGATCGGCAGATTGTCCGGGTGGAGTTGGTCGATGATCTCCGGCGTGACGAACGTCTCGAAATGCCAGTGCGATAGCGGCGCGCCCATGCCGCGCCACGACCAGTGCAGCGCGTCGTCCCGCTCGCGGATCGATATGACACCATAGGCGGGATGGGCATAGTCCGCCGCATAAGTGGACAAAGCATGCGCCGGCCTTGTGTCCCTGTGACGCGCTTTCTCGCGCACCTCCTTGTTGGCAGGAATGTGAGCGATGATGTCGTCGCGCATCTTGCGGAAGCGTGAGAGCCAGTCGACCGGCTCCCGGCCGCGCAGCCGGTCGATGATGTACCACGTCAGGATCGATGTGACCTCGTTTCGACTGCGGTTCGTCAGCACGGCCACGCCGATGCCGGCGTCCGGCACCAGCGTCATCAGCGAGCCCCAGCCGTTCCAGCCGCCGCTGTGCAATACTACGCGCTCGCCCTGATACGTGTTCGACTGAAGCCCCAATCCATAGTGCCAGTGGCCGAACTCGGAAAATTCCGAGTTGCCAACAGGCGCGAGCGGCGCGTGCAGCTGGTCCACCAGCGATGCCGGCAGCAGGCGTTCGCCCTCGAATTCGCCCCTGCCGAGATGCAGCCGCATCCAGTTGGCAAGATCGGCCACCGACGTGTTGATGGCGCCTGCGGCCGTGGTGCGGATCGGCAGCCGCAGCGCTGGCGACCGCGTGTCGACGTCGATCTTGTAGGGCCGCGCCGGCTCCTGTGCAGCTTCGAGTTCATCGAGCGAGAAACTGGCCGTCATGCCGAGCCGGTTTGTCAGACGCTCGCGGACGAAAGCCTCATAGCTCTGGCCGGTTACGCGCTCGATGAGGAGACCGGCGGCGTTATAGCAGAGGTTGCAGTATTGCCAGGCGGCGCGGATGTCCCGGCTCAGTTCGAGATGCCGCATCAGCGGCAGCATCTCGGCCGGCGCGAGGTCTCCGGGCAGGTGAAGCCAGTCGTGTCGCGGTAACCCCGACTGATGGCTGAGCAGGTCGCGAACGGTGACGCGTTCGGTCGCGACCGCATCCGAGAGGCGAAACTCCGGCAGATAGTCGCGGACCGGCTTGGTCCAGTCGAGCAGCCCCCCGTTATGCAGCAATGCAATCGCGGTCGCGGTGAAGGATTTCGTGATCGAGCAGATCACGAATTGTGTACGCGGCGTGACCGGCAGATCGGCCTCGACGTCGCGCTGGCCGTAGGCGCGCGTGAGCACCACCTTGCCGTCCTGCACGATGGCGAGCGCTGCGCCCGGCACCTTCCAGACCGCCATCGCGTCAGCGGCAAGTCGGTCGATGTCGGGGATAAGGGATGCGAAGGAAACGTCGGGAAATTCGGATGAAATGTTCATGACACCTGCCGGCCTTGCGAGGTGCGCAGGCTAGCTGGTTCAACGTCAAATGGAAGTCGCGGGATACGATTTTTTTTCGCGATAGCGTGCTCTTCATTCCACCAATTCCGGCCACGGCACGATGGTCGACTTCACCGTCTTCATCGCCATCGCGTCCCTGACCGCCTGCGCGACGCCTTCTTCCGTGAACGGATAGATCGTCTGCATCTTCAGCCAGGGATATTTGTCCGCCGTGCGATAGAGCATGTCGACGCCGAGCGGCAGATCGTTGCCGGTAAAACCCCAGGAGCCGAGTACGTTGAGATCCTTGGTGCAGATGCGGTGCCAGGAGGTCTCGATCGAGCCGGCGTCGGTGAACTGGCCCATCTCGACATAGGTGCCGCCGTCGCGCAGCATCTCGATGCCTTCGGGGCCGGCGGAGGGGTGGCCCGAGCAATCCATCACCAGATCGGCGCCGAAGCCGCCGACGATGTCGCGCACGCGGGCGATGCGTGCCTCGGGCGATTTCAGTTCGTCGATGTTCACCGTTGCCTCGGCGCCGAACTCACGCGCGAGCTTGAGCCGCGGCTCCTCCGGCGCACCGACGCAGATGACGCGCCCTGCTCCCATCTCCTGCGCGGCGGCAACCGCGAGAATGCCGATCGGGCCCGAGCCCTGGATCACCACCGTGTCGCCCCAGGTGAAACCACCGGCGCGGCTGGCGCGATTGAAGGCGCGGATGCAGGAGGTCAGCGGCTCCGACAGCGCCCCCAGCCGCAGCGACATGTCGTCAGGCAATTTGTAGATCTTGGTGCCCGGCAGCATACCGAGATCGACATAGACATATTCGGCCCAGCCGCCCCACATGTGAGGCGCCTTGTCGAAGCCGAGATAGCGGCCGTAATAGACCGGCGTCAGGCACTTGTTGGCGACTTGCGGAAAATGGATGCAGTAATAGCAACGGCCGCAGGGCATCAGCGGCGGGATCATCACCTTTGATCCGACCTTCAGCGGCTTGCTCATGAAGTCCTCGGTGAATTCGTCGCCGCATTCGATAATGATTCCGCCGAGCTCGTGGCCGAGCGTGAACGGCCACGGCAGCGGCTTCGGCCAGTGCCCCTTCAAAATGTGCAGGTCCGTGCCGCAGACGCCGCACGCACCGACCTTGATCAGCGCCGCCTTCCGGCCGACCTTCGGCCACGGCACGGAGCGGATGACGGGTTCGCTGCCCGGCCCTGCGTGGGTGCAGACGCGGATCTGGTCCATAGAGGTTTCCTCGATGCCCGCTTTTATTATGGCTGATTGGTGCGAGCTGACGAGCAGCGTATGTGAGATGCACGGTCGTGCCAAGCCGCGGCCTCGTAGCCCGCATGAGCGAAGCGACACGCGGGGCCGGCGTTCCCGGATATCGCTTCGCTCATCCGGGCTACGGGACCGCTGTCCTCACACACCCAAGTGTCTTGAGCGCTCGACGGCGAACGTGTAGGCACGGCGCGAAAAGTCCCACCCCAGGTGCCCGCTTGAACCCCCTCCCTCAAAATCCTGTCGTCGCGTCCGGCTCGTTCGCGGCGATGAAGTCGGTGCCGTACCGGCTCCAGTTCATCGCTTACGTGCTGGCGATGATGGCGGATAATATTGAGCATGTGATCAGTTATTGGGTGGTGTTCCAGAAATTCCATTCGCCGGCGCTGGCGGGCTTTGCGGTGCTGTCGCACTGGCTGCCGTTCCTGCTGTTCTCGGTCGCGGTTGGCGGGCTCGCCGACCGGGTCGATCCGCGCCGCATCATTCAATGCGGCATGCTGCTGTTCATCGTTGCTTCGGCCGGATGGGGTTTCTTCTTCATCACCGACACCATCGAGATGTGGCACGCCATGCTGCTGTTGGTGATCCATGGCTGCGCCGGCGTGTTGTGGCAGACGCCGAACCAGCTGCTGCTCTATGATCTCGTCGGCCCCGCCGATCTTCCGAGCGCGGTGCGGCTGAATGCGATGGCGCGCTATCTCGGCATTTTGGTCGGACCTGCCGTCGGCGGCATCATCATGCTGACGCTCGGCACCTCGCATGGCATCATCTTCAACACGCTGTTCTATCTGCCGATGCTGCTGTGGCTGTTCTGGGCGCCGGTGCGGGACAAGAGTGTCGCTGTGCGGCGCTTCGCCGTGCGCGGCCTTGCCGACATCATGCTGACGATCCGTGCCATCGGCACGCAGCCGGTGCTGACGGCGATGACATGGCTTGCCGGCCTCACCTCGTTCATGATCGGCAACGCCTATCACGCACAGATGCCCGGCTTTGCCGGCGATCTCGGCCACGGCGATCCCGGCATCTCCTATAGCGTGCTGCTCGCGGCCGATGCTGCCGGCGCGCTGCTCGCCGGCATCGCGCTGGAATCATGGGGACGGCTCAAGGGCACGCCGCGCACCGCGATCTTGCTCGCCATGCTGTGGAGCGTGGCGCTGCTCGGCTTCGCCTCGGTGCGGATCTATCCGGTCGCGATCGTGCTGCTGTTCTTTGCAGGCTTCTTCGAGCTGTCGTTCAACACAATGGCGCTGGCGCTGGTGCAGTTGAACGCGCCGTCCGATATTCGCGGCCGCGTCGTCGGCCTCTACAACATGGCCGGGCTCGGGATGCGAGCCTTCAGCGGCATCACGGTCGGCCTGTTCGGTGCGGCGATCGGCATTCACTGGTCGCTCGGGCTCTCGGCCGCGGTGCTGCTGGCGCTGCTATGTCTCCTCTATCGGCGTGCGACGAGGAAGTCGTAAGCTCAGAGCTTGCGGTTGACTCCGGCGTCTCCCCACCGCACGCTCGATATAGGGTTTGGGGAGATGAAGCGTTGCGCAATCGCTGGGGCATACTTGCGATCCTGTTCGTCGTTCGCCTCACCATCGCGTTCCAATTCCAGAGCGTGGCCGCGGTCGCGCCGCTGCTGCAGCAGAGCTTCGGCGTCGGACTCGCCGATATCGGCATCCTGATCGGACTCTATTTCACACCGGGCATCGTGCTGGCGCTGCCGGGCGGCGCGATCGGCCGCACCCTCGGCGACAAGCCCACCACGATCGTGGCGCTGCTGCTGATGACGGCGGGCAGCCTCGTCATGGCCACCACCGACGTCTGGGGCTGGCAAATGGCGGGCCGGCTCGCCTCCGGCGCCGGCGGCGTGCTGCTGACGGTGCAACTCACCAAGATGGGCACCGACTGGTTTGCGGGGAAGGAGATCGCCACCGCGATGGCGATCTTCGTCAACTCCTGGCCGGCCGGCGTTGCGATCTCGCTGCTGGTGCTGCCGGCGATCGGCACGGCGTATGGCGCCGGCGCCGTGTTCCTCGTGGCCGGCGCGCTGACCGCGATCGGCATCGTGCTGATCATTTTCTACCAATCGCCGCCGGGAGCAACCGCCAGCGCGGCCGGCTCCAGGCTGCTTGATCCGCTCGCGCTTCTGGCGGTGATCGTCGCGGGTGCGATCTGGGGCCTTTATAATATCGGCTTCGCCATGATTTTCTCGTTCGGCCCCTCATTGCTCGTCGAGCGCGGCTGGAGCATTGCGGCGGCAGGCTCGGCGATCAGCCTCGTGATGTGGCTGTCGGTGATCTCGGTGCCATCAGGCGGATATCTCGCCGATCGCACCAAGCGCCCCTTTGTCGTGGCGATCGCGGCGAGCCTCGTGGTGGCCGCCCTGCTGGCCTGGCTGACCCGGTCCGACGCTGTGATCGCGATCCTCGTCCTGGGCGGCTTGATCGGCGGCCTTCCCGCCGGCCCGATCATGAGCCTGGCCGCCCGCGTACTCGCGCCGGAGACACGAGCGGTCGGGATGGGCGTGTTCTACACTCTCTTCTATGCCGCGATGATGCTGGGGCCGGCGGTGGCGGGTCGGCTCGCCAAATCGGCCGGCACTGCCGCCGTCGCGCTCGACCTCGGCGCGCTGACGGTGCTGGCCTGCCCGCCCCTGATGTGGCTTTTCGAACGCATCGTGTCTGTTCGTCATCGCCGCGCCCGATCCTAACGTAGCATTAACCCTGTGCACCTTAGGGTGGTCCCGGACTCCGCCAGGCGGGGGGGCGGGTTGTGAAAATGGCGTTGGCGCACAAAAAATTTCTTCCGGCCGCCGAGGAACGTCGGCGTTTCCAGCGGGTGAAGGTTCACCTGCTCGGCCGCTACATGTTGCCGGACCGCCGTGAATTCCCCTGCCAGGTGATCAACATGTCGCCGGGCGGGCTGGCGCTGCTGGCCCCCGGCATCGGCAATGTCGGCGACCGCGTGGTCGCCTATCTCGACCATATCGGCCGCGTCGAGGGCAAGATCACCCGCATCATCGACAATGGCTTCGCCATGACGGTCGGTGCGACGCCGCGAAAGCGCGACAAGCTTGCGGCACAGCTGACCTGGCTCGCCAACCGCGACATCCTCAATTTGCCGGAAGACCGCCGCCACGATCGTATCGTGCCGCGCAACCCGATCGCGGTGCTGACACTCGAGGACGGCACCAAGATGACCTGCCGCATCATCGACCTCTCGCTGTCGGGCGCAGCCATCGCCGCGGAAAACCGTCCCCCGCTGAAATCGACGGTTCTGCTCGGCCGGGTGCAGGGTCGCGTGGTCCGAAACCTCGAAGACGGCTTCGCGCTCGAGTTCATGCATTCGCAGCCGATTGAAACTCTCGAAGAGAGCGTTACCGCGCGGTAAAGCGCGAAGGCACCAAAACCACTGCATTTCCAGTACTGAAGGCGGCCTCCGCGATGCGGACGCCGCCTTTTTCATGGTCGTGACGGGCCTCGCGCGGGTTAACGCGGAGGTCGCGGGTGCGTGCAAACAACGGTTTCGCCAGCGTTTCCGCGTTAATCGATAAAATTTGAATCAATTGCAGTCATATCGAATTTTATTCAAGTTTGAGTCAAGTATAGATCGAATTCGCCGCGCGTTTTACTTGTATTCGTCTCGACTTGACTTGACTGACTTAGCGGCAACTCAAAAGCTCCCTGCGCAATGTGGTCCCAACAAGAAACGGGGGCCGCAATGTTTGATTTCAGGGGACAGGGGAAGAGAATGGCGCTGGCCGCCATGCTCTTCGGAATGAGCGCGGCAGCGCAGGCCGGCGAAGGCCGTCTGCTCTACGCAAGCCTCGGCGACACCACGCGTGCGCCGATCGGCTGGGTCGAGTTCTGTGCGGACAATGCCGCTCAGTGCCAGGGCGCACCGACGCGACCGCGCGACATCGTGATGTCGCAGGCTGCATGGCGCGACCTCGTCAAGGTCAATCGCTGGGTCAACGAGACCGTCAAGCCTTTGACCGACCAGGAGCACTGGGGCGTGATCGAAAAGTGGTCGCTGCCGTCGGACGGCTACGGCGACTGTGAAGACTACGTGCTGTTGAAGCGCAAGATGCTGATCGATGCCGGATGGCCGCGCGAGGCCCTGCTTATCACCGTCGTGCGCGACAAGAAGGGCGAAGGACACGCGGTGCTGACGGTGAAGACCGACAAGGGCGAGTTCGTTCTCGACAATCAGAACGAGAACGTCGTTGCCTGGACGGAGACCGGCTACCGCTTCGTCAAGCGCCAGTCGCAGAGCGATCCGAATGTCTGGATCTCGCTCGGCGACACCAAGCCGGCGGTCTCCACCGCCAGCGCAAGGGACCAGTAGCAGATCAGTAGAGACAAACGAAAGAGATACGCGACCGGTCACATCCCCACCCCTCCCCGTCCCAGACCGGTTCGCGCGCGCCCAGCCATCCCCCAATGGCTGGGCGCAACTTTTTTAAAGATGTACTTCGCTTAGTTCTGCGGCGTCTGCCGCGACCAGGGCACGCGCGCGGCGGTGAAATCGCGCCATGTGCTTTGCAGGGCGGGCTGCACCCCGACCGACGCGCGCGCCTGCCAGCCGGCGATCGCCGCCGCGGCAATGGCACCCTCGGGCTCGGCACCAAGCCGGTCGAGCAACGATGCCGTCACCACCATGTCGTTGAAGGCGCCGAGCTGCTCCTGCAAGCCGGCGAGCCTGCGCGAGAATTTTCGCGCGGATTTGCGGTCTGCGAACAGCGGCAGCAGAAACTCGCTGAGATAGCGCAGCCGCTTGGTCGCGAGCCGTACGCGGTGCAGACCTTCGGCGGGAAGCGACTTGAAGCGGCGGCCGCGCCTGAGCACCTTCGCATATTGCTCCGACAGAATGCGCTGCGCGAAGTCGACGGCGGGGTCGGCGAGCTGGCCGAGATCCTGCGCGGCGATGTCGTTGCGCCAGCCCCGCGTCTCGATCCACCCGCCGAGGCTGATCAGGAACATCGCGCAGCGGCGATCGTCGAGCGCATCGTGCGCCTTGCGATAGGCATCCGACTGGCATTCGGCCGCAACCTGGCCCAGCGCGTCAAAGCCCGCGACCGACGGACAGGCTGTTGCGATCGTCGGCAAAGTATCGAGCCGGAACACATCCCAGTCGCGCGCGGCGGACAAATCCTGCGCCAGCCATCTGGCTTCGGTTCGCAGCGTGTCGACGTTGCTCGACACGCCCGCCGAATGCATCAGATCCAGCACCGACCGCAGCCGGCGCAGCGAGACGCGCAACTGATGGATTCCTTCCGGATTGCGGCCGTCCTCGGCAGCCGGCAGCGACTGAAGCAGATGGAGGAAGCAGGAGCGCAGGATCGTCGCGAACGCCTCGTCCAATGTCACTGACGGATCGAGGCGAAGTTTTCGCGGACGAAGCGCCGAGGGCGGCTTGTCGGCGGCAAGATCGAACCCCCGTGCCGATTTGGTGCGGATCGACGGCTTTACGTCACCGTGCTCCGCGAGCCGCAGCGCGATCTCGTAGATCGCGCCCGCGCTGCCGCTCTTGAGCTCCAGCTCGATCTCGTTCACCGGCAGTGAACGGTCGCCGGCCGTCAACTCACCCCGGTCGAAGGCGATCTCGACCGCGCCTGACGGCAGCTCGATCAGCCGCGCATGGCGATGGACATCGGCGGTGAAGACCGCTTCGAGCGGCTGCGCTTCCAGGTGGCCGCGAAGCTTCTCAGGAATGAAGGGCATTGCCAAAGCGAGGTCGGGCGCAAGCGAAGGCACGCTCGCCTCCCACTCGCCACG
The DNA here is from genome assembly GCF_000244935.1 of Bradyrhizobium sp. WSM1253. Lineage (NCBI taxonomy): Bacteria > Pseudomonadati > Pseudomonadota > Alphaproteobacteria > Hyphomicrobiales > Nitrobacteraceae > Bradyrhizobium > Bradyrhizobium sp. WSM1253. The sequence continues at coordinate 7,528,939 of NZ_JH600073.1, read as the reverse complement.
GCGGAGTGGATCGTCCACCGCATCGGTCTTCACGGTTTGAACGAAGCGCGCACCGCTCTGACGAACGCGCAGGCTCAAGCCGTTGCGCCGAAGTGTCCGCTCCGGCGTGTCGTAATAGACGGACTTGAGATGTTTGCGCGTGCCCTTGTTGCGCGCGTTCGTCGCGATCACAGGCGCAGCGTTGAAATGCGCCATGCGATCGGCATCGACGAGAAGCTTGAGTTCGATCTCACCGGCGCCATGCGCGGCAGCACTCGACCGGAGTGGTTCCGTTGCCGGTTCCGCGTCTTGCGATGGCGTCTGATCGATCACAGCGCCCTCGACGATCACAGGTTCCGCGGCGGGTTCGCGTTGCCTGAGGAAGCCGGCGACGGCTTGCGTTCTCTTGTTGTCCTTCGCAACAGGACTCCCATCCCGCGCGCTCGGATGCTTGCGGACCGGCGTTGCGTCTGACTTCAGCATTTGAGGTAACATGACAGTTCAATGACAGAGCGACAGCGTATAGCCGCTGCCGCCCGCGAGGAATAGTCACCTTACGTCGCAGTACCCCACCGTCCACACGAGGCCGCGAGCGGCTTGACCACAGGAACTAAATTGCCGCCGGGCGCTGCAAGCGATCGAATTGACTGCGAATTCCGCTCTGCTCGAAACCGAGATGAACGCGTCAGCGAGCTTGACTCATGCCAGCCTTCCCGCAATCGGTGGCGATGGCGTCGAGCGCGCTGCCCTGTCCCTCCGGGTTGCTTCATCGGCTACCGGCACGGCAATCACAAGGAGCTGCCATGACGTCGTTCCGTCCCGTCATCGCGTTGTCCAGGGGCCTCGAAGTCCTGCGGGTGATCAACCAGGAACGGCGGTCGACCGTCGGCTCGCTGCACAAGGCGACGGGGCTCAACAAGGCGACGATCGTCCGGATGCTCGAGACGCTGGAGCATGAAGGTTATGTGGTGCGCCGTACCGAGCCGGCCAGCTACGCGCCGACGGGACGCGCGCTGCTGCTCAGCGCAGGCTATGACGAGCCGACCTGGATTGGCGGCATCGCCGAACCCATCCTCAACAAATTCCGCAAGCAGATCCACTGGCCGTCAGACATCGCGGTGCTCGATCAGGAGTCCATGGTCATCGCCCACACGACGCGGGTGGACGGATCGCTGCTGTTCAGCCGCCCGCCGGGTTTTCGCTTTCCCGTCCTCGGCACCTCGATGGGACGCGCCTATCTCGCCTTCTGCGAGCCTGCCGAGCAGGAGCGCATTGCCGCGCGGCTTGCCCTCGGTCCCGAGCCCTGGAACGATCTGGCGCGCAATCCCGACAAGCTCACCAAGGCGCTGCGCACGATCCGCAAAGCCGGGTTCGCGGTGATGGACGACAGCTACAGCCGCAGTATCTTCGGCGGCGCAGTCTGGGCGCTTGGCGTTCCCGTCGCGCTTCAAAACCGGCTGTTCGGCAGCATGAACGTGATGATGCTCCGCGAAGCGGTCAGTCCGGAGGAAGGCATACGCCGCTTCGTACCTCCGATGAAGAAGGTCGCTTCCGCACTTGCCGAGGCGCTCGGCGCCAAGCTTGCTGCGCCAGGCTCTCCTGCAGGTCGGCCGTGACCATTTCACACAGTGAAACGATATTTTGATTTCTTGACCCTCCTCCTTGCCCATGTGACACCTCGTTGCGGCGGCTGCCGGCTGCCCAATGACACAGGGAAAAGGGGAGGCCGAAGTGCGGACATCCGCGAGAATTTGGGCTGCCGCGATTGCATGCCTGACGATGGCCGCTTCTGAAACGGCTTGGGCCGAAGCCTGGCCGACCCGGGCAATCAAGATCGTCGTCTCCACGCCGGCAGGCGGCATCACCGATGCCTTCGCCCGCGCCTATGGCGACTATATCTCGCAGAAGCTTGGCCAGCCGGTCATTGTCGAAAACAAGACCGGAGCCAGCGGTGCGCTGGCGGCACAGTCGGTGAAGGATTCCCCGGCCGACGGTTACACGCTGATGTACACGATCTCGTCCACCTTGCTCGGTAACCGGCTGCTGCTGAAATCGCTGGCCTATGATCCGGACAAGGATTTCACGATCGTCGCGGTGACGCCTTCGGGGCATCTGCCGTTGGTGGTCCATTCCGCCACCAATGCAAAGACGATCGAAGAGTTCGTCGCGTACGCACGTAGCAACAAGGTCACGGCTGGCTCGTACGGGATCGGCTCGTTCGCGCACATTGCGATCGCCGAGCTCAACCGACAATTCGGTCTCGACATTTCCATCGTGCATTATCGCGGCGAAGCGCCGATGTGGCAGGATCTTGCCGCCGGGGTGATCCAGGCGGCGGTCGGAAGCTATCAGGCCGCGCTGCCGGTGCTCGATACCGGCATCGGCCGCCCAATTGCCGTGCCGACACCGGTGCGCATGAAGAAGCTGCCCGAGACCAAGACATTTGCCGAGCAAGGGGTCACCGGCAATGTCTTCCAGCTCATCAGCTTTACCGCGCTGGTGGCGCCTGCTGCGATGCCTGCAGACCGGATCGACATGCTGGCCAAGCTGATGGTCGAAGGCGGCAAGACGGAGCGCGTGCAGAAGCTGCTCGATGCCTTCGGCGTCGACCAGCCGGCCATGGATCGCGCATCCTCGATTGCTCTCTACGAAAAAGAAGGGCCGATCTGGCTCGAGTCGATCAAGACTCTCGGATTGGAGCCACAATAGATTCGGGGCGGCTCCTCACTGCGCGAGACTGTTCTTGTAAATCCTGCCGCCCTTCATGATCAGCACAAAGTTCTTGGCGGGATCCTTGACCAGGGCGATGTCTTCGAGCGGATTGCCGTCGACGAGCAGGAGATCGGCCAGCGCGCCCTCCTCGACCACACCGAGCTTTCCGGGATAGGGATTGCGCAGGCCCGACAATCCCAGCAATTCGGCATTGGTCGATGTCGCCATGGTCAGCGCCTCGGCCGGCGTATACCAGCGCGTCAGCGCGGCCAGCATCGCGCCCTGCTTGTCCGCCAGCGCCTGCGAGAACAGGACGTCGGTCCCGAACGCTGTCTTGATGCCGTACTTTTTCGCCAGCCCGTAGACGCGGTCGGTGCCGGCAACCACCTGCCGCATCTTGTCCTGCTCCGCTGGTCCCAGCGCGGCGGCGCCGGAGATATCCAGGAATGGCTGCGTGCTCAACCAGATCCCCTTTTCCGCCATCAGCCGTGCACTCGCCTCGTCGATGAGGTGGGCATGCTCGATACATTTCACGCCGGCCGCGATCGAGCGCTGGATCGCGACCGGCGTGTAAGCGTGGGTGGCGACATAGGTGCCCCAATTGTCGGCGGCCTCGACGGCGGCGCGCAGCTCGGGCTCGGTGAAGGTGGAGACATCAAGTGGGCTGAACGGCGACGCGACACCGCCGCCCGCCGTGAGCTTGACCTGCGAAGCCCCCTGCATCAGCTGTTCGCGCGCCCGCACACGGACTTCGTCGGGACTGTCGGCGACCATGCTGCCGCCAATCCGCTCCATGCGGCTGAGCATGCCGCCGATCGTTCGCGGCAGATCGGCAAGCTGGCGGAAGTCGCCATGGCCGGCAGTAATGGTGATCATGGCGCCGGAGGGATAGATGCGTGGACCCGCAACGAGGTCCTCGTCGATGGCCTGCTTCAATCCGAACGAAGGTCCTCCCATGTCACGCACGGTGGTGAAGCCGCGCATCAGCGTGGCCGCTGCCTCAGTGGCAGCGAGCAGATTGTTGTAGCCGACGTCACCTGCAAGCACGGCCATCGGGGTCGGCCGTACCAGCATCGCGTGCCAATGCGCGTCGATCAGCCCCGGCATCAGCACGCGGCCGCCGCCGTCGATCACCTTGGCTTCTGCCGTGATGTCCGTGGCCGAGATCTTCTCGATCGTCTTGTTCCTGACGAGAACATTGGATGAGGCAGAGAGCGCGCCGTTCTTTCCGTCGAATATCCGCACGCTGCGGAACAGAACGGCGGAGTCCTGCTGGGCCATTGCAGGCGACGGGCTGAAGATGCTCATCGTCCCCAACGTCAGCAGAACGGCAGCTCTCGCGAGTCCAGCTCGCGAACCCAAACCCCGCATCTTCGCTCTCCGCATCCGGTGCGCGCGCTAGGCAGCGGCAGCTGCAGGCCGCCATGCAAGGCTCAGCCATCCGATGCCGTGGGACAACAGGTCAATGCCGAGCAGCAATCCCAGGACCCAGAGCCCCGTGAGCGGAAAGCCGGTGAGGATGATGAGACCTCGCCGGCGCCTAGACCTGTCCGCTGGTTCCGACGACGCAGACCCCGAACAGCTCGCTCGGAACGCGGGCGAGCGCAGGGTAGACCTGCGAGTTTGTTCCGTCGCGATTGATTGAAACCGCCGCTGCGCCTCGTTCACCAGCGCTTGCACAATCTCGGGAGCGGACAAGTGGCCGGTCGAAACGTAGGCAATCTCTCGTTCGTCAGCCAGAGCTCGCGCCATGGCAGCACTCCGCAGAACGGATTCACCTGATGTCGGCTCCGTTCTAGAACTCGACGCTCACGCTTCAGTTGATTCCCATCATCGCCGCGAGTCAATTTACAACCATAAGGCGATTTTGCATTTCAGCCATACGACTCTATGAGACATGGATGACTGCACAAAACGCCGGGAATTTTCGGCACGTGTGTAAGCGCTACTGTCGCGCTTGCATCGAACTCAAATCAAAAGAGCGAAGAGCAACTCTCAACGCGAGATTGCAATACCCGTGCGCTGGAATACGATCGGCCACGGGCTACGCGAGAGGGTCATGGGCGAAGGGAGACGCGAGGACAGCCCTACATCAAGTGAACGAGGCGCAACATGGTAGCACAAACGAGTGACGGATATGTCCTGCTGGTCAAGAAGCTCGGCGGGCTCTTCGCAATCATCCTCGGATGCCTGCTGACCGCGGTCGGTGTAACCTTCGAATCCGGCGGCACGACTTTCTTCGGCGTTCTCTTCCTGGTTCTTGGCGCAGGTTTGCTGGTGCTGAAGATAGTCAGGCGAAACGAAGGATCTCCGTCGCCATAAGCCGCCGGCGCAGCTTGCTCACGCGCCCAGCACGTCCGCGAGCCGCAACTCGTCGGCTGGATCCTTCAGGAACAGCTCGGCCTCGATCTCGTTCAGATGCGACAACATCTGCGCGCGCGCGGCTTCCCTGTCGCATTTGCGAATCGCAGCGACGATGCCGGCGTGATGATCGGTGCCGCAGGCCGGCGTGTCGTGCCGGCGGTAGAGCAGGATGATGAGCGACGAGCGCGCGATCAGCTCCTTGAGAAAACCGAGATAGATGCTGTGGCCACTCATCTCGGCGACGAGTCGATGGAAATCGCCGGAGAGGCGGACCGAAGCACGCGCATCGCCACGCAGCTCCGCCTCGCGTTCCTCGGCAAGATGGCGCTGGAGACGCCCGATCCAGGCCGGCGACACCGCGTCAACGGCGTGGTCGACGATCGTCGGCTCGATCAGGCGGCGCGCCTCGAACACTTCGCGGGCGTCCGCAGGCGTCGGCCGCGCGACGAAGGCGCCGCGGTTCTTCTCGATGTTGACGATGCCCTCATGCGCGAGCTGTTGAAGCGCGGTGCGAACCAGCGTTCGGCTCGCGCCGTAGATCTCGCCGATCTCATCCTCGCCGAGTTTCGTGCCGGGCAGCAGGCGATGCTCGAGGATCGCCGCGGTCACGCCTTCCCGGATGCGGCTGACGCGATCGCTCGCATCTGGCGCGTCGGATTTCGATCGGGACTTGGCGGCCATGGGGTGAGGACTCGATCGTCGAAGATGGCGTCGAATCCTAATCGACCAGCTGTATCCAATCACAGGCGAAACTTTATACAATCCGCGCCTGTTTTGTGTGCACGCAGCTGCGAAGGCAACGAGCCGCCCACGCCCGAGGGATTCGATCTAACGATCTGACTCCGCTGCATTGTTTTGGAATTCGGCCGGCCGAGAACGATTCAAGCGCGATTGGCATGGACCTTGCGGAGAGAGGCGCAGCATCGCCCTCGCCCCGGACACGCCATGGCCACTCCCGCCGCCCTCGAACTGGTCGCCGTCACCAAGCGCTACGACACGACGCTGGCGGTCGACACCGTCAATTTGAAGATCCCGGCCGGCACCTATTGCTGCCTGCTCGGCCCCTCCGGCTGCGGCAAAACCTCGACCTTGCGCATGATCGCCGGCCACGAGGCCGTCAGTGAGGGCGACATCATCCTGGGCCCGCAGAACGTCACCGATCTCGAACCCGCCAAGCGCGGTACGGCGATGATGTTCCAGTCCTACGCGCTGTTTCCACACCTCACCGTGATCGACAACGTGGCGTTTGCCCTGAAAATGCGCGGCATCGACCGGGCGACGCGGCACAAGCGCGCCGGCGAGCTGCTCGAGCTGGTGGCGATGACGCCCTACGCGGCCCGCCTCCCCGCACAGCTCTCCGGCGGCCAGCAGCAGCGCGTCGCGCTGGCCCGCGCGCGCTGATCACCGAGCCGCAGATCCTGTTACTCGACGAGCCGCTCTCGGCGCTCGACCCGTTCCTGCGGGTGAAGATGCGGGGCGAACTGAAGCGGCTGCAGCGCGAGCTCGGCATCAGCTTCGTTCAGGTCACGCACGGCCAGGAAGAGGCGATGGCGCTGGCCGACCACATCGTCGTGATGAACCAGGGCAGGATCGAGCAGCAGGGAAGCGCCCGCGACATCTTCCATCATCCCCGCACCGAATTCGTGGCGCGCTTCATCGGCGGCCACAACGTCCTCAGCGACGCAGGCAAACTCATCGCCGTGCGCGCCGATCAGCTCGGCATCGTGCCGATCGCCGACGGCGCGGTCGGCGCGCCGGCGCTGCTGACCCAGACCGAGTACCAGGGCTCCTACATCGCCGTCTCGCTCACGCTCGAAGACGGGACCGCCCTGTTCTCCCACCTTCCCGAGGCCGCCTTCGACGTCCACCAGTTCCGGCCGGGCGATCGCGTGCTGGCCACCTGGGATCCCGCCAAGGCGCAACGTCTGCAATAGCGCCGATCAATCACCGGAATGCGCAACAGAGGAGTCAGTGATATGACCGAAACGACCAGGAAGAAGGGCCTTAGCCGCCGCACGCTACTGAAGAGCACCGCGGGTCTCGCCGGCCTTGCCGCCGGCTCCGGCGCCATCACCGGATTTCCCTACGTCATGTCGGCCGAGCCGAAGGTGCTGCGCTATCTCGGCACCGCGGTTAACGAGGGCGACGAGATCTCCAAGCAGTGCCTGAAGGACACCGGCATCAAGATCGAATACATCACCGCGACCACCGACGACGTCACCAAGCGCGTGATGACCCAGCCGAACTCCTTCGACGTGCTCGACACCGAATATTTCGCGCTGAAGAAGATCGTGCCGTCGGGCAACATCCTTGCCCTCGATGCCAGGAAGATCAAGGAATTCGACAACATCACGCCCGTCTTCACCAAGGGCGTCACTCCCGGCGGCAAGAAGATCGGCGGCCAGGGCACCGCGCCCTGGAAGGTGCTCTATCTCGAAGGCAAGGACTCCAAGAAGTTCGCGACCTCGGCAACCGAGTTCGTCACGCTCATCCCGACCGTCTACAACGCCGACACGCTCGGTATCCGCCCCGACATCATCAAGCGTCCGATCAGCTCGTGGGCCGAATTGCTCAATCCCGAGTTCAAGGGCAAGGCCTCGATCCTCAACATCCCCTCGATCGGCATCATGGATGCCGCGATGGTCGTGGAAGCCACCGGCAAGTACAAATATGCCGACAAGGGCAACATGACCAAGGAAGAGATCGATCTTACGATGAAGGTGATGACCGAAGCCAAGAAGGCCGGTCAGTTCCGCGCCTTCTGGAAAGACTTCAACGAGAGCGTCAACCTGATGGCCTCGGGCGAGACCGTCATCCAGTCGATGTGGTCGCCGGCGGTGACGAAGGTCCGCTCGATGGGGATTGCCTGCACCTTCCAGCCGCTCAAGGAAGGCTATCGCTCCTGGGCGTCCGGCTTCTGTGTCTCCAAGGGCGTCTCGGGTGCGAAGCTCGAATGGGCCTACGAGTTCGTCAACTGGTTCCTTTCCGGCTATGCCGGCGCTTATCTCAACCGCCAGGGCTACTACTCCGCCGTGCTCTCCACCGCGAAGGCGCATATGGAGCCGTACGAGTGGGCCTACTGGATGGAAGGCAAGGCGGCAGAGAAGGACATCAAGGCGCCCGACGGCTCGCTGCTCGAGAAGGCCGGCGCCGTGCGCGACGGCGGCTCCTACGAGGACCGCATGGGCGGCGTTGCGTGCTGGAACGCCGTGATGGACGAGAACGACTACATGGTGCGCAAGTGGAACGAGTTCATCGCAGCGTAATCTGATGGACACGTCGGAGGACATTTTGCAACAGGCATCCCCGGACCTGGTCCGGGGATCGGAGACGGCGCGCCGCAGCAAAGCGGCGCGGCTGTCACCCTCCTTCATCTCCTGGCTTCAGGCCGGGCCGATGATGCTGGTGTTCCTCGCCTTCTTCCTGATCCCCCTCGTCTTCGTCGTCATCGTCTCGTTCTGGGACTACAACGAATACCAGTTGCTGCCGGCCTTCTCGGGCCGCGGTTACACCGACACGTTCGAAGGCTGCATCGCGCAGCTCCCCGATCTCTGCACGATCGCCAAGACTTATCTGAAGACGCTGAAGCTGTGCTTCCTCGTGTGGGTCATCACACTTTTCATTGGCTTTTGGGTCGCCTACTTCCTCGCCTTCCACGTCAAGTCGAAGACCTGGCAGATGGGACTGTCGCTGCTCTGCACGATCCCGTTCTGGACCTCCAACGTGATCCGCATGATCGCCTGGATTCCGCTGCTCGGACGCAACGGCCTTGTCAACTCAGGCTTGGTGAAGACGGGGCTGATCAACCATCCCGTTGAATGGCTGCTGTTCTCCGAATTCTCCGTGGTGCTGGCACTTGTGCACCTCTTCACCTTCTTCATGGTGGTGCCGATCTTCAACTCGATGGTTCGCATCGACAAATCGCTGATCGAGGCCGCCTATGACGCCGGCGCGACCGGTTTCCAGACCCTCGTCAACGTCATCATTCCCCTGGCAAAACCTGGCATCGTGATCGGCTCGATCTTCGTCATCACCATCGTGATGGGCGATTTCATCACCATCGGCGTGATGGGCGGGCAGCAGATCGCGGCCGCCGGCAAGATCATCGAGACGCGGGTGAACGCGCTGCAATTCCCGGCAGCAGCGGCCAACGCCGTGATCCTGCTCGTCATCACCTTCCTGATCATCACCATGATGTCGCGCATCGTCGACATCAAGAAGGAGCTCTAGAGCATGAAGGAAGGACGCCCGCGCTCTTTCTACGTGCTCGCGATCTTCTTCGCAGCCTACACGCTGTTTCTCTACGGCCCGATGATCGCGATCTACGTGCTGTCGTTCCAGGGGCCGCAGGGTGGCCTCACCTTCCCGATGAACGGTGTGTCGACTTTCTGGATCGCAAAACTGTTCCAGGGTACCGGCATCGTCGATCTCGGCGCGGCCTTTCGCCGTTCGCTGCTGCTCGGCATTATCGTGATGATCGTCACCGTCGTGCTGTCGGTCGCCGCGGGCATGGCGTTTCGCCGCAAGTTCAAGGCGCAAAGCATCCTGTTCTACTCGGCGATCGCGAGCCTCATCGTGCCCTCGATCATCACCTCGCTCGGCATCTCGCTTGAATTCCGCATCATCGACGATGTGATCAAGGGCACCTTCAACGAGAATTTCGAGACCTCGATGGGCCTGCTCACTTCCGGCCTCGGCGCGCATTTGACCTGGACGCTGCCGTTCGGCCTGCTCATCATGTTCGCGATCTTCAACCGCTTCGATCCCAGGCTCGAGGAAGCCGCGCGCGATCTCGGTGCGACGCCGTGGCAGGCGTTCCGTCATGTCGTGCTGCCGATCATCCTGCCCTCGGTGATCGGTATCGGCCTGTTCGGCTTCACCCTGTCCTGGGACGAGCTCGCGCGCTCCAGCCAGGCGATCGGGGCCGTGAACACGCTACCTCTCGATCTCCAGGGCCTCACCACCACCGTGACAAACCCCGACATCTATGCGCTCGGCACCGTGATCTCGGCGGTGTCGTTCACGGTGATCGCGCTTGCGCTTGGCACCATCCACATGCTGAACAAGCGACAGGCGGCCAAAGGCTCGGACGCCGGCAAGGGGCTTGTCTGAAAAGGGGCTTGTCTGATCTGATGCGGCTTCACGTCGTCAATCCCAACACCACTGCGACCATGACGGTGAAGATCGCCGCTGCCGCGCGAAGCGTCGCCCTGCCCGACACGATGATCGATGCGCGCCAGCCCACGATGGGCCCGGTCTCGATCGAGGGATTTTACGACGAGGCGTTCGCGGTGCCCGGCATGCTCGGCTGCATCCGCGAGGCCGACCGCGACGGCGCGGATGCGCACATCATCGCCTGCTTCGACGACACCGGTCTCGACGCCGCGCGCGCCGCGGCAAAGACGCCCGTGATCGGCATTGGCGAGGCCGGCTTCCACATGGCGAGCCTGATCGCCGCGCGCTTCGCCGTGGTGACGACGCTCGGTGTTTCCATCGTGCCGATCGAACATAATTTGCGGAAATACGGCCTCACCGACCGCTGCACCCGCGTCCGCGCTGCCGAGGTGCCGGTGCTCGCACTCGAGGAGCGCAACACCGATGCGCTCGCAAAAATCTCTACGGAAATCACGGCCGCGATCCGCGACGACCGCGCAGAGGCCATCGTGCTCGGTTGCGCCGGCATGGCCGATCTCGCCAATGAACTCGCCGCCACGCACGGCCTGCCCGTGATCGACGGCGTCGCGGCCGCGGTGACCTTGGCGGAATCACTGGTGCGATTGGGACTGAAAACCTCCCGGCTCGGACCCTATGCGGCGCCCCGATCGAAGACCTATTCAGGTCCGTTTTCGCCGTTTCAGCCCTGATCTCTGCCTCTGACGGGCGCTTGGATGCCCTAAGGCATCCTGATTGCTGGTTTTTTTGCTCTTAGCCTCTTTTTGGTCCCATTCCTTGCCGAAACGTAACGCTTTCGGGACACCCGGTGGCCTCAGGGTTGCCGGTCTTCGCCACTCACCAAGTTTCAATTTGGGTTTTGTCAGCGATGATCGATCTCGCAGAGGACGCACCGTCCAACCCGCTTCTTCGCCTCGGCGCCCAGCCCATCGCGCTGACCGCCGCCGCCCTCCTCCTGCTGATCGCCGGTGTGACCTCGATCGCGATCTGGCGCGCCTATACCGGCTCAGCCCCTGAGACCGACCGGGTGGTGGCGTCGCGGCAGCTTCAGGCTCGGACCGCACAGGCATCCGAGCAGCTGGTCGAGAAGACCAAGGGGCTGGAGGCAACCCAGCAGGAATCGATCGACCAGCTTCAGGTCGTGCAGGACCAGCTCCAGAGTATGAAGCGCTTGCTCGCATTCCAGCAGGCCGACACCAAGCGTCTGTCCGAGCAGGTCACGACACTCAACGAGTCCATCGACGGCCTGCGGCAATCCTTTGCGAGCGCCCGGGCGACCGAGGCGGAGACTCCCTCGGTTTCCCGCAGGAAACCGGCGCGGCATCGTGTCCATGCCAGTGCACGCAAGCGCTCGCGCGGCTGAGCAGCCGGCGCCGCCTAAATTTTTGGACTTGTGAACTGGATCACATTCGCCCGTATGATTCCGAGCGATGCTCGCCGTCACCGGATGGCGTGAGCCGATTTCAATGTCCGGGGCTGGCAAGGTCGTTGACGGTATATTGCGTCAACGGCCTTGTTTTTTAACGGGTACCGCCGCCTATTGGCAGACATCCACGGAGCGGATGCGCCAGCCCGACGGCGTCATGACGCGCTTGCGCACGACGTAGCAGCCGCCATAGCCACCATCGTCGTAGCCGGTACCATAGTAATAGGGATCGCCGTAATACGGTTGGCCGTAGCCGTAATAGCCGCCGTAATAACCCGCGCCGGCGATACCCGCCCCGATGGCGATTCCCGGCCAGAAGCCACCGCCATGCCAGTGGCCGCCGTGACCCCAGCCGCCACCGTGGCCCCAGCCGCCACCACCGTGGCCGAAACCGCCCCGCGCCTGGGCGGCCTGTGGGGCTGACAGCCCGACTATCGCGACCGCCAGCGCCGCCATCATCATCTTGCGTAACATCCACTCGATCCTCCGCGTGGACATGCTCCACGCTCAAAGCAGGATCAAGCTAGCGTTCCCTGGGCATTCCGGACAGCCACGCTGCCTCACTTCCGCGCGAGCGTCAGCAGCCGCGGCAGATGCTCTTGAGCTTCTTGTCGAGCAGCCGGTTCTCGGCGTTGACGGCGGCGTCGGTGGATCCACCTGCGCCGGTCCCGGTGGTGGTTCCGGAGGTGGCATTCGCTCCCGATGATTGCGCCGTACCCAGGCTGTTGGTCCCGGGCGGCGGAGCCGGAGAATTGGCGACACCTCCGGCCGATCCCGCTGCGCCGCCGCTCGCTTGCGCGAACGCTACGGCCGGCATCGCGGCAAGGGCGAAGATGACAATCATGGTCTTGATTGAACAGGTTGCGGACGATGTTGCCATTCGAATGCTCCTTTACCGATCAACCGCCGCATCGATGACCGGTTCCGGAACAATTGCCGTCAGTTCAGCTTGAAAGGGGGAGAGCCACGATCATGCGAAAGCCGATCGCGTTCGACGCTGCAAACCAGAGAGGCGAAATCAGGATGACGGATCGCGATCCTTTTGCGGAGGGCGAACGCGCCGCGCGCGAAAACATTCCGGCAGAAGCCAATCCTTACTCGGACGGCAGCGACGAACACGCGTTGTGGGCTGCCGGTCACGAGAGGGTCGCGGGTGCGATCGAAGCGCGCGAATCCGAGGGAAGCTGAGGCGCCGCTTCGAATGGCGCGCGCCGTTGAACTACGCGGCCGCCACCATCCCCTCGGTCCGGTCCTCGACCATGGTCACGAACATGTGGGACTCTTCCCCTGCGCCGCCGATCTGGACACGGCGGGCGGAGATCACGCGGCGCCCGCGCGCGGCATTGTCGATGGTATCGACGATCGGCTCGAGCTGCTGTTTCTGCGCCAGAAGCTGTTGGTCGCGCTGCTCGATCAATTCGGCTGCCTCCGCGGAGAACAACTCCCGCGCGGTCTTGCCGATGATCTCGCCGCGCGACATGCCGATCATGTTCTCGGCCGCCTTGTTGACGAAGACGTAACGCAAATTGCGCGCGTCCTTGGCGATGATGCCCTCGGCCACGTTCTCGATGATGGTGGCGAGGAAGCGCTCCATCCGCTCGAGAATGCGCTCGCGCTGACGCTGCTCGGTGACGTCTTCCTGCACCGACACCCAGCCGCCACCGTCCATCGGACGCTCGTAGATCTTGATGATGCGGCCGTCATTCAGGGCGACCTCGTAGACCGCCGGCTCGCGCTTGGTGATCCGGTCGAGGACCGCCGCGACATATTTCGCGACGTTACCGCTGAACAACCCGCTCCTGACTCTGTGCTGGAGAATTTCCTCGAGCGTCGACCCGGCCTGGATCGTCTCGGGTAGATTGTAGATCCCCCGGTAGTTGGTGTTCATCGCGACCACATTGGCCTTGCCGTCGAGCATAACCAGGCCCTGCGGCATGCTTTTGATAGCTGCCGAAAGCTGCCACTTCTTGGCCTGGTACTTGTCGTTGAACTTGTCGCGCTCGGTCATGGCCGCGTCGCGCGCCTGCGCTGTGCCGCGTTCGATCTCCTCGAGCTCGAAGATCCGCGCCACCGCATCGCGGAAGTTCTGTACGGCTCGCGCAAGACGACCGATCTCGTCGTGACGGCCGAGATGCGGCACCTCGCTCTTGACGTCACCGCCGGCAATGCGGTCGGTCGCTTGCGTGATCTCAGCCAGCGCCCCGACCACCGAGCCCCGCATCACAACGACGTTCAGCCCCGCGAAAACGAGCGCCACGAGCCCGAGCACGAACAAATAAGCCGCGGCATAGCGGTTCTCGTTGGCAAGTTCGTCCGCCTCGCGGGCGCGCTGCCCGTAGATCCGTTCCAGCGTCTCCAGATCGAGATTGAGCTTGTTGCGTAGCGTCCGGTTGGCGTCGTTATCGCCCCATTCGCGCGCTGCGGCCGGACTGATCTCCAGCCCGCGCCGAACAAGTTCCTGGCGAAATTCGATGAACTGCGCGATGCGCTGGCGGAAGCTCGAGACTTGCGCAGCATCGTCGGCGGCGACGGTCCGCTCCATGCTCTTCACCGCCTCGGCGAGTTCGCGGTTACGGCGCACCAGACCGTCGGCGAACTGCTTCATCGCGCCGCGATCGGCGGACATCTAGATGCCGCGCGATTCCATGACGACGGCGTAGATCAGCGTGTTGATACGCCCGACATTGATCGCCGCCTCCGCCGAAGAGGCGTGCATGTGGCGGTAGGTCGTCTGCAGGCGGACGGTCTGGATCGACATCACGAGCAGGAAGGTGGTGACGATCGCGAGAAAGCCGGCAATGCTGTAGACTTTCTCCGCAACGCTCAGGGTATCCGCGCCGCGAGCGAAACGAACGAGCTTTTTCACAAATTTGGTTCCGGCGCCGAGTCCGGATCCCAGCGCCGCAGATGGCGCCACTCCTCCTGGTTGAAAACGCTCCAGGATAGGCATGATGGCGCTAGCGGAGGATTAAAATACCGGCGGGTGTTTTTACGGTACGGAACCAGATGCCGGCCGCACACGGCCTGCGTGCATCTCAGTCGATCCGCTTTAGGCCCTTCGTGAAGCGCGGGCCGTTCGCGACGTAGAACTTCGCCGCGCTGCCCATCTTCTGCACCTGGGCGTCGTCGAGCGTGCGGATCACCCGCGCCGGCGAACCGATGATCAGGGACCGTTCGGGGAATTCCTTGCCCTCGGTGATGACAGAGCCGGCGCCGACGATGCTGTTGCGGCCGATCCTGGCGCCGTTCATCACGATGGAGCCCATGCCGACGAGTGCGCCCTCCTCGATGGTGCAGCCGTGCAGGATGACGTTGTGGCCGACCGTACAGTTTCTGCCGATGTGAAGCGGAAAACCGAGATCGGTGTGGCAGGTCGAGCCGTCCTGCACGTTGGATCCCTCGCCGATCTCGATCCACTCATTGTCGCCGCGCAGCACCGCGCCGAACCAGACGCTCGCGCCCGGCTTCAGGCGCACGCGGCCGATCACGGTGGCGGTCTCAGCGATGAAGTAATTGCCGTCGGCGGGAAGGTCGGGCGCCTGCCCGTCGAGCTCGTAGATCGCCATGAGGGTCTCCTGTCGGGTCAACCCCAGCCATAGCGAAACGGCAGCCTTGACGCAAAGGCCCGCCGCGCAGGCAGCCCTACAGCGCCCGTATCAGACCAGAACGCCGGCCGCGCGGAGCGTCATCAGGAAGAAGGTGCCGCTCATCATACTCCAGAAGCCGGCGATGACGGTGGCCATCATCACGAATTCGACGCGGCGGCTCTCCACCTGCCTGCCGCGCAGGGTGTTGCGCATGATGATGAAAGGCGCCGCGAACACCAGGAACGGAACCGCCGCGAAGGTCTTCGGCGCCACGCCGTCCTGCAACAGACCGAAGCCGGCGGGCCGCTGTGCGACCGTCTGGTATCCGCTGACGAGCGCTCCCGCGAGCGCGAAACCGATGCCGATCGAGAAGAATGTATTGAGAGCTTCAGGTGTCATCGGAACGGTCCGCCCTTACGCAACGCGAGGTGACTTCCTGTGACAAAGAGTGCCGGTTAACGCTACATTATCCTTAAGGGAAGGTTAACGCCGCCGGCCGTTCCACGCAGGCCTGTCTCCCTTCCCTGCAGCCGGCGAACGCTCCGCGAAATCGCAGCCGCGTGGCATATTCGCTGCTGATTCGTCGGCCATCGGCCGACTTCCGGCTCATTCGCGCGGCTCATGACGGTGTTTTCGGCAATTTCCCCTCAATCTCCCCGAGCGCACACCCGGGCCCATGTGGTGCCGATCGTGCTCGGCGGCACTGCCGCGATGTGCGCCGTCGCGCTCGTCGCCTATTTGTTGTGGCCAACCTGGGGCCCGAGCGGCGCGAGCGCCCCGGACAAGCTGCCGGTGAGCGTCGGCGGCACGCTGTTCAACCTGCCGACCAATGCGATCCGCATGAAGATCCAGCGCCACTCCGGGCCGCAGGAGCGGATCGATCTCGACTTCCTGTATCCCTCGCTCGAGCCGCCGGGCGCGCCGAAGCACGTCACCGCCGATAGTGTGGATGCGGCGATGCAGCCGATCGACCGCATCTTCCTGTCGATCGCCGCGCATCGCGATGCGCTCTCGCCCGAGCAGCGCACCGCCACGATCTATCCGCGCTATCTCGACCAGGCCGCGGCAACGCCCCAGGACGGGCTAACAATGCGGATGTTCCGCGCCGATACGCCCTACGGCAACGAGGATCTCTACTCTGCCGCGAGTCCTGCACTGACCGCGCGCTGCACGCGGGATGCGGCGACGCCCGGCATGTGCCTCGCCGAACGCCGCGTCGGCGGCGCCGACCTCACCTTCCGCTTTCCGCGCAGCTGGCTATCGCAGTGGCGCGATGCGGCGGAAGCGATGGAGAAGCTGACGGCGCAACTGCGCGGCCCGAAGGGCTGAGCGCAGCCTCTGCGCCCCGAGCCTCCAAAACAAAAACTGCGAAAACAACCCCATGCACAGTAGCCAAGTGCCTGGCATGACTTCGTATTTTCGAAGCCAGCCTGCAAAAAATTCGGCCCCTCCCGAGAATTCGTCTTTTCGAAAAAGATTCAAAGCCGCAGGCAATTCAAACGCCGATCTCCTTGTGGCCGCTCCAGCGATAAGTCGGCAGATCCAGCTTGTCGGCAAGGTCTCGACCGATGGCGAGTCTCGCCGCACCGGGAAACGAGAACGCCTTCACGACCTGATTGCGAAACCACAATCCCCATGACGTCCGCGGCGCAAATGCCGCGGCGAAGCGCTCCGCTCCGCGCTGCTTGGCGCCGATATAGCTGCGAAGGCGGGTCTCATAGGCGCTGAATGCTTGCTCGTGGCGCCCGTCGGCGCGTGCGAGTTCTCCCGCAAGCACATAGGCAGAGATCATGGCCAGAGCCGAGCCCTGCCCGGCGACGAGCGACACGCAGAAGGCAGCGTCTCCAATCAGCACGACGCGGCCCCGCGACCAGCCGTCCATCCTGATCTGGCTGACCCGGTCGCAATACAAATCATCGGTGCGCTCGAGTTCGTTCAGAATGTCTGGGCATTCCCAGCGGGCGTCGCGATAGAGATCACGCAGCTGTGCCTTTGCGGCAGGCCCGCCTGCATCGCCGCGAAACACGAAGAGGAACAAGGTGCGATCATTGCACAGCGCGAAACGGCCAATCATCCGGCCCGGCCGGTTGTGCATCAGATACACATTCTCGTCGCGACGACGATAGCCGCGGGTTTCGAATGCCGCGACGCCATAGCCGAGATTTCTTTCGAACGTCCCGATCGAGCCGAACGCAAGGCTGCGCACCTGCGAATGCAAGCCGTCAGCACCGACGACGAGATCGAAACGTCGGCTCCCGCCGCGCCGCAACTGGACGTCGACCCATTCAGGCTGCTGCTCCAGGCCAACGATCTCCTCATCGAAGATCGTTTCAACACCGTCGCGGACCGTACCGTACAGCAGGCGCGACAGATCGCTTCGTGCCAGAGTGACGTAGCGGCCGCCTGTGAGATCGTCGAGGACGTCCGTGCCAAATCCGGCGATACGCCGGCCATGATCGTCGACGATCCGCATTTCCCTGGCGCGATAGCCGGCGTTCTCGATCGCCGGCAGCAGCCCCATCCGTTCGGCGATGTCGTAGCCGAGTCCCCAGAAATCGATCACGTAGCCGCCGCGACGAAGTGCGCTCGCGCGCTCGACCAGCGTCGGCGCGTAGCCCGCCGCCTTGAGCCAATAGGCGAGCGTCGGCCCTGCAATCCCCGCCCCGGAGATCAGAACTGTTCGCATGGAAGGAATATGGGAAAAGCGGCGGCCGATCGCACCGCCGCGTCAGACACCAAATGGTGAGGGCGGGAAGTTCCGCCTCACCAGTCGTGTCGCATCACTCCTGGTCGACCAGATCGTCCTCGAGGATCGCCATCTGGAACTGGAACGAGCGATCATCGTCCTCGTCGTCGACGAAGAGCACACCGATGAATTCCTCGCCGATATAGACTTCGGCGGAATCATCCTTCTTAGGCCGCGGCACGACGCGGATCTTGGGATTGCCGAATACGCGTTTCAGGTACGCGTCGAGCTTCCTAACTTCCTTGACGTCCACGGCAAGTCTCCAATCGAAATCTAGGTTGGCGCGGGTTTTAGGACGAGACGCGACCAACCGCCAGCATGAATTGCCAAAGAATTTGGGGACCGAAAGGGGCGGGAAATCCCGCCCTTCCGACAAGCTCGAAGTCCGCCTCAGAGTCCCGCCTCAAAGTCCCATGGCGTTGATCATCTGATCCATGGTGCGCGACGGCTCGGCGCAGCCGGCTTCGCCGACGACCTTGGCGGGCACGCCTGCGACCGTCACGTTGTGCGGCACCGGTTTGACCACGACCGAGCCCGCCGCGATGCGCGCGCAATGACCGATCTCGATATTGCCGAGGATCTTTGCGCCCGCGCCGATCAGGACCCCGTGACGGATTTTCGGATGGCGGTCCTCGTTCTCCTTGCCGGTGCCGCCGAGCGTGACGCCGTGCAGGATCGAGACGTCGTCCTCGATCAGCGCAGTCTCACCGCAGACGAAACCGGTGGCGTGGTCGAGGAAGATGCCGCGGCCGATGCGCGCGGCGGGATTGATGTCGGTCTGGAATACCGCAGACGCCCGGCTCTGCAGATAATACGCAAAATCCTTGCGGCCCTTCAGATAGAGCCAATGCGCGAGGCGGTGGGTCTGGATGGCGTGAAAGCCCTTGAAATAGAGCAACGGGTCGATGAAGCGCGACGTCGCGGGGTCGCGGTCGTAAACGGCGACGAGATCGGCGCGGAACGCGTTGCCGAGATCGGGATCATCGCGTAGCGCCTCGTCGTAGGTCTGGCGCACGAGATCGCCCGACAGCGCGGAATGATCGAGCCGATCGGCGACACGATGGATGACAGCATCTTCCAGGCGGCTGTGATGCAGCACCGTCGAATAGATGAAGGTCGCAAGCTCCGGCTCGCGATGGACGATGTCCTCCGCTTCGCCGCGGATCCGATCCCAGATCGGATCAAGCGTTGCGAGCTTTCCTCCCGGATTGACCTGATGCACTGCCATGAGATCTGCTCTTTCGAATTGGCTCGTTTCGATGGTTCTATAACACAGTCTAAGCGACAAAGTCCTGACGGGCTTGCCTGAGAGTGAACAGTGCGTTGCCCAGCGGGGGCATGCCAACACGTTGAATCACAACAATTTCTTCCGACACCCCCGGCGGCAAGGTCGGCTCAAAATGGTCAGGGTTTCGCCAAATTCAAGCCGGGCGGCGTCAAACTATTGGTGAATTCCGCCTCAACCGTGATTGCGGGCATGGTCCGAGTGAGGACGGAGCGGATTTGACCATCACCACCGATCATTTGCGCGCGGGCGCCGCTGATACCCTCTGGCTGCGGCTCGCCGCGGTCGCCCTGCCTCTCCTGATGATCGCGCCGGCGCTCTGGAACGGCTACCCGCTGTTGCAATGGGATACCGGCGGCTATCTGGCGCGCTGGTACGAGGGCTATCTCGTTCCGAGCCGCTCCACCGTGTTCGGCCTCTATCTGCACTATGGCGAGAGTTTTGGCTTCTGGATCAACCTCGCGATCCAATCGCTGGCGACATTGTGGCTGCTCCAGCTCACCTTGCGCGTGCTCTCGATGATGCAGACGTTCCTCTTCGTCGCGATCAGTCTGCTCCTGATCCTGTCGACCGCGCTGCCCTGGCTCGCCAGCATGCTGCTCACGGACATCTTCGCAGGGCTCTCGGTGCTGTCGCTGTTTCTGCTGGTCGTCGGCAGCCAGCGGACATCAACGCTCGAAAAAATCTCGCTGTTCGTCTTCACCGCCTTTGCCGCCGCGACCCATAGCGCCACGCTCGGCGTGCTGCTCGGGCTCTGCGTTGCCGGCTGGATGATGCGGCCGTTCCTGCGCGCGCGTCTGCCCGTCGCAGGACTGGCGCAGGCGAGCCTGACCATCGTCGTGGGCGGGCTGATGCTGGTGTCAGCGAACCATGCGCTGTCAGGCAAATGGGCCTGGACGCCCGGCGGCACCGGCGTTGCCTTCGGCCGCATGATGCAGGACGGCATCGTTGCGCGTTATCTCAACGACCATTGCCCGCGCGAAAAACTCAAGCTCTGCCCCTATCGCGACCAATTGCCGGCGACCGCCGACGAATTCCTGTGGGGCAAGAGCATGTTCAACACGCTCGGCCGGTTCGAGGGCATGAACGACGAGATGGGCGCGATCGTCGTGGGTTCGCTCGCCGACTATCCGGCCTGGCAAGCCGGCGCGGCGTTGCGGGCGCTGGGTCGGCAATTGCTGCATGTCGCGACCGGCGAAGGCACCAATGGCTGGATCCCGCACACCCGCGGCATCATCGAGCGCTATATCCCCTCACAGGCCGCGCCGATGCGGGCGGCGCGCCAGCAGCACTGGGGTCTCGATTTCGCCTACGTCAACTGGCTGCACGTGCCCGTTGCGCTGGCCTCGATGCTGGCGCTTGTCGTGCTGCTTGCGCATGCTCTCGCGATCCGCCGGCTTGACGACCTGACGCTGCTGGCGGCAACCGTCACGCTGGCGCTGCTCGGCAACGCCTTCATCTGCGGCGTGATCTCCGGCCCGCACGACCGCTACGGCGCGCGGATGGCGTGGGTCGCGACCTTCGTGGTGCTGATGGCGCTGGCGCGACGGTTTGGCGAGGACAGCAAGGCGCGATGAGATTGGGGTGAAGCGCTATCGCGCTCCAGTTCTTGGAACGAATTCGTCGCCCTCGTCTGCTTGAAAATTCGACCATGTCGGGTTGCCCGACTGCCGACTTGAACGCTGCCACGACAACGTCGAATGGCTTCGAGCCCCTAAGGCTGAAACGCTCGACCTCGACTTTAGCGATTGTCATTGGTCCTCCGTAACTGCTGCAAGCTGTGCATCCAGTCGCCATGTCGAGTTGGGCAATGTCATTCTCCGGATGCCTGGCTCAAAATGGTCGAGCGGAAGCGTGCGGGCTCCCGGCGCCAAAGCGCCGGGAGCGGCACCGTCACTTCGCGAGGGCCGCTTTTTCGATCACCTCAGCGACCTGCTTCGCATGGACGACGAGCGAGGCATGGCTGCCGGCGACTTCCGTCGTCTGAGCATGGATCCTGGCTGCGAACGACTTCTGGGCCTCGGGCGCGAGGACTTTGTCCTTCGTGCTGATGACGTAGAAATTCGGCTTGTCATGCCAGGCCGCAACGTCGACCGGAGCTTCGAACGCAACGTGGTTCAGCGGAAGCTGCGAGTTGGCCAGGTGCGCGGCGATCTCCGGAGGAAGGTCAGCCGCGACGGCTGACGGAAACACCTTTGGATCGATGTACAGATTGCCCTTCGCATCGGGGTGGATCGCCTTGCCGCCTTCGGTCGGCGGACCGGCCTTCGTCAGCGACGCCAGGGATTCACCGATCTCCGGCGCAAAGGCGGACACATAAACCAGCGCCGAAATCTTGGGATCGTTGCCGGCTTGCGTGATCACCACGCCGCCCCATGAGTGGCCGACCAGAACGGTCCTGCCGGCTTGCTTCGCGAGCGCCTGTTTGGTCGCATCGACGTCGGCGGCGAGCGAAGTGAGTGGATTTTCGACGAGCGTGACGTTGTAGCCTTTCTTCGTGAGAATATCGGCAACCGGCTGCCAGCTCGTCTGGTCTACAAAGGCGCCGTGCACGAGCACGATATTGTGGGCTGCCCCCTTGGGCAGTTCGGCGGAACGGGCGGGCCCGACCATTGTCGATCCGGCCAGGAGTACGGCGGCTGCTGAAAGTAGGAAATTTAGCATTGATTGTTCCTGTTGGTATGTCGGACGAACACAGTCCGGGGGAATGGACAGGCGTTTCCAGCAAGGTCGCGGTTCTTCCATCTGCCGTTGGCGAAATGGTTGCCGCACGTCACGTCGGCCCGCCGTGGCATGACGTATTCCATGGACCTCATCGGACGATAGGGACCAATCGTCCGCGTCTTGTGTCCGATCGTCCATGGATCTAGTCTCGGTGGATGGATATACTTACCCAGGTGCTCGATCGGGTTCGTCTCGGCGGGACGCTGCTCTTTCACTTCGAGCTCGGCCATCCCTGGCATCTTGAGTTGCCGGCGCGCCCCTACGCCCTGTTTCACTATCTCAGCCAAGGTTCAGCGACCCTCGCGCTCGAACAGGGAGAGGAAATCCAGATCACCGGGGGCGATTTTGTCGTCATCACACGTGGCGAGCCCCATGTGTTTTATTCGGATCGCCGGGCCGAGCCTTTGCGCATCGTGGATATCGAACGGTCGTCGCCACGCCTCGGCTTCCTTCGCCACGGCAGCCGTGCAAAGCCGCTCTCGACCATGCTCTGCGGCAATTTCACGGTGTCGCGGCCGACGTTTGGCAGCGTGCTGGAGTTGCTTCCACCCGTGCTCTTGCTGAAGCCGACGTCGGACCGTGGTTGGCTTGAAGCCATCCTGCGCCGCATGATGAGCGAGTCCGCGCTCGAGCGTCCTGGCCAAGGCGTCGCGCTTTCACGACTGACGGAAGTGCTCTTCGTCGAGGTGCTGCGAAGCTGGATCGCGTCTCTCAGCCCCGGACAAGGCGGCTGGATCGGGGCCATTTCTGACCCCCATATCGGACCCGCGCTGAAGCTGATTCACGAAAGTCCGGAGCAGCTTTGGACGCTGAGCGACCTTGGCCGTCGCGTCGGGCTCGGCCGCTCGGCATTTTCGGCGCGCTTCACCAGGCTCGTGGGCCAGCCCATGCAACGTTATGTGATCGAACGCCGGATGACGGAGGCGGCGTTCCTGCTCGAAACCAGCGACGAGCCGATCGCACGGATTGCCAACCGGGTCGGTTACGAGACTGCAGCGGCGTTTTCGAAGTTGTTTCACCGGCACATTGGTCAGTCGCCCGGCCGTTACCGGGCTGCGCGACGCGCCGACGGAGGCCGTGCGCAGTTGGACGGATCGGAATTGCAAGTATCCGATTGACCTGGATAAGGCTGTGGCTTTGAGCTGAGTCTCATATGCGCGCTTAGCGAACCCCGGTGCCTGCGTAGAGGAATGGACGGTTGCCCCGAAGGGAGTGGATGGCCCATTGTAACGAGACATTTCAGGATAGCTGAAACCGCCTCATCGCCTCAGCTCCTGCGTGAGAGGAAATCCAGCACGCCGGTCTTGTAGACCTTGTCGCCGACTGCGCGCATGTGATCGCGGTTCGGAATGTCGAGCACTTCCGAACCCGGGATGATGGCGCCGAGCGCGCTGGCCGATCCCGCGACGTCGTCGGTCGAGCCGACCGCGATCAGCACGGGCACGTCGATGCGTGCGGCTTCGTCCTTCGTCATGAGATCGCGCGTGCCGCGCAGGCAGGCGGCCAGCGCCTTGTGGTCGGAACGGGTTTGGTCTGCAAAAGCACGAAAAGTGCGTCCGACGGGATCGGAGACGTCGTCGAGCGAGGGCGCTTCCAGCGCCTTCGCAACGTTCTCGCCCGGCCCGGTGCCCTCGATCAGGCCGCCGATGCCGATGCCGCCGAGAATTGCCGAACGCAGGCGCTGCGGCTCGTTGAGGGAGAGCCAGGCCGTCATCCGTCCGCCCATCGAATAGCCCATGAGATCGGCCTGCGGGATGGCGAGGTGATCCATCAGCGCGAGCACGTCGCCGGCCATGGTCGGGATCGAGTACTGCGCGGGCTCGTAGAGCTTGGCGCTTTCGCCATGGCCGCGATTGTCGAGCGCAATGACGCGGCGGCCGTTCTTGCGCAGCTCCGAGACCCAGGTCGGATAGACCCAGTTCACGTTCTTGCTGGAGGCAAAGCCGTGCACCAGGATGATCGGATCGCCCTCGCCTTCGTCGAGATAGGCAATTTCAACGGCGCCGTTGTGAAAGCTCGGCATCATCAGTTCCGCAATCTTGAGGGGAAGAGGTATCTTAGGCGGTGACGGCAGCGCTTGCCAGAACGGCTTCGGCGGCGATCCGGGCCTGGCGAAGTCGCCGCGCCCGCCTGCGATCGCACCAGGCCTGGGTCAGGCGCTCCGTGGTCGCCTTGATCGAGGACAACAGGCCGAACAGCGTCAAGGCCGCACCGAACAGCCAGAGTGCGAGATTGAACGCCCCGCCGATCAGCAGCAGCGCGCCGCGGCCGAGCAGCTTCAGGATCGCGCGCGTCTTGCCGCCCTGCGCTTCCGCGAGCCGCGCCGCGCGTGCGACGTCCTTCGGACCTTCGGCGATGCGCAAGCTATCCATCGCACCGCGCGTGCCGGTCTTCTCGACGACGCGCGTGACATCCTTGCCGAGCCGAACCAGCGCGCCGGCCTTCTCGGCGCGGAACGCGGCCTTGATCGCGCTCAAGGTCTGGCCCGGCCTCAGCACCGAGCCGGAGGCAACCGCGTTCTGGAGCATCGGCGTATCGACGACCTCGCGCGCGGACCGGCCGGCCCATGCCGCCAGTCCCTCGCCGAGCCGGCCCACCTTCCGCGCGTCCTTCACCAGCGTCAGCCCGGCGCGAACCGGCGCGGCACCGCCGACGGAGACGTAGGTCACGGCCGTGACCGCGAGACCCGCGGCCGCGAGGCCCAGCACCAGGCGATCGGTCTCCTCGCCCATGGCGAGGTGCTTGCCCTCGCGCACGACATCCCTGATGTCGCCGATGACGAAGAGATCGCCGGCCACGGTCCCCGACAGGCTCGCAACATCGTCCGCGTTGCCGGTGACGAGACCCGTGGCAAACCGTTTTGCGACATGCGAGGTGGAATTTTCGGCTTTGACCGCGTCGCTGACACGGCTCAGGAGGTCGTCAGGCAGCGCGATGTTGCGGTCGCGCGCCAGCGCGACAAAACTGTCGGCGAGATCGGCATCGCCCGACGCGAGCGCGGCCTCGATGTTGTCCTGAATCATGCGGTCATTGTGCCGCAGCAGCGCGTCGAGCTTGATCTCGGAGAGCGCGGCGGGATCGTCCTGGGCGGCCAGAATCGCCCCGGCCTCGCGGGCAGGCGGTGCTACCTGCGCGAGCATGAAGCCGCAAGCCACGATACCGGTCAACGCTGTGCTGATTCGCAACCACTTCATGCGGAGAGCCTGGACGGTCCTGAGATCGTTGACGCCTAACAGTTGGTCTTTCGTCGCAATTACGCTCGCCCACAGACATAGTATGCCAAAATTGCGACACAACGTCCCCGACGAAAGAAGGGCTTCTCTCAGGCCGCAAGATTGTGTCGAATTTGCATGAGCAAATGAGCATGGGGCATTGCGGAGCTTTCGGTTCCGCTGGACTAGCAATCATCCACACCCGCCAGTATGGTCCGCGGCGCCTTAATAATGCCGCGTCAGTCGTGATTGTGTCTGCCGCCATTGCCACTCCAGGATGAGTACGATGTCCGACCATGTCGTCCCGCACTTCCACAACGATGCCGGTGTCCCCGTCATCGAGATCGGCTCGCAAGAGTTCATGTGCGTGGGCGCCAACCCTCCGTTCGATCATCCGCACGTCTTCCTCGACCTCGGCAACGACAACGAGATCATCTGCCCCTACTGCTCGACGCTGTACCGTTTCGCCGCCGACCTGAAGGCGGGCGAAGCCCGTCCGCCGGAATGCGTCCTGAAGGACAAGGTGGCCTGACCGCTTCCATCGGCCAGGGGTGGCGCTCTCCCGAACGATTGTCATCGCCGGTGCCGGCATAGGTGGACTGACGGCTGCGCTTGCGCTCGCGGCACGCGGCTTCCGCATCGTCGTGCTGGAAAAGGCCGAGCGGCTCGAGGAAGTCGGCGCCGGTCTGCAACTTTCTCCCAATGCCAGCCGCGTGCTGGTCGAGCTCGGCCTTACCGAGCGCCTCAAGCTGCGCGCCGTGATCCCGGAGACGGTCTCGATCATGAGCGCGCGGGCCGGCGGCGAGCTGTTGCGCATGCCGCTGGGAGAAGCCGCCGCCGCGCGCGCCGGCGCCCCCTAT
Organism: Bradyrhizobium sp. WSM1253; assembly: GCF_000244935.1. Lineage (NCBI taxonomy): Bacteria > Pseudomonadati > Pseudomonadota > Alphaproteobacteria > Hyphomicrobiales > Nitrobacteraceae > Bradyrhizobium > Bradyrhizobium sp. WSM1253. Next base: position 7,502,872 of record NZ_JH600073.1, on the reverse strand, counting down.
TGGGTGGTGCACCGCGCCGATTTGCAATCCGCACTCGCCGGCGCAGTCTCCGACCATCCCGATATCGACCTGAAACTCGGCGCGACCTTCGAAGACGTCGCGCCTCACGCCAAGGGGCTGACGGTCGTCCATCGCAGCGGCACGATCCGGCGCAGCGATCTCGCCAGTGCGCTGATCGGCGCGGACGGCATCTGGTCGACGGTGCGCCAGCATCTGTTTCCCGAGGTGCAGCCGCGCTTCTCCGGGCTGATTGCCTGGCGCGGCACGCTCGACGCCACGCAACTGCCGAAGGACTACACCGCGCGCCGGGTCCAGCTCTGGATGGGCCCGAATGCCCATCTCGTCGCCTACCCGATCGCGGGGGGACGCCAGATCAACGTGGTCGCGGTGCTGCCGGGCACCTGGAATAGACCGGGCTGGAGCACGCCCGGCGATCCGCGCGAGGTGATGGACGCCTTCGCCGCGCCGCGCTGGCCGCCAGCGGCGCGCATGATGCTCGCCACGGTCGATAGCTGGCGGAAATGGGCGCTGTTCGGCGTGCCTGACGACTGCCCCTGGAGCAACGGCCCGGTCGCGCTGCTCGGCGACGCCGTGCATGCGATGCTGCCGTTTGCAGCCCAGGGCGCCGGCATGGCGATCGAGGACGCCGCGGTGCTCGCGCTGCATTTGAGCCTTGAGGTCGCCGAGAGCACCGCGGGCATCACAGCTGCGCTGAGACAATACGGCCGTACGCGCCAGGCGCGCGTCCGGCGGGTGCAGCGGACCGCGCGGCAGCAGGGCCGCATCTATCATTTCACTGGGCCGCTCGCGTTCGCGCGCGATCTTGCGGTGCGCGCCCTCGGCCCGGAACGCATGCTGGCACGGCAGGACTGGATTTACGGCTGGCGACCCTGATGCGAGGCGCCGGTTTCAGCGCACTGCTCTTGTCGATTTCGGGGCAGGCTTGATCGGGCCAGGATTGGCTGCGGGCGCCGGCGCAGCGGCGGGCGTCGCCTCGGGGGGCGTTTCCCGGCACTTGTTGCGGCGCCAAGCGTCATCGGCCATCTGCGCGTGCCCGCGCACCGCGACGTAGTCATTGCGATAGGCAAGCTCCGACACGACGGCGCCGCCCGCGCCGGTCTGTGCCTTGTCCATCAGCCTCTGTAAATCAGCGGTGCGGTTAGCGAGCCCCTTGCGCTCGGCTTCGAGCAGCTTGCAATCGTACAATTCGTACCTGGCAGGATCGGCAAAGGCCGGAGCGACCGTCTCGCTGATGCCTGCGCAGCCGGACAGTGCGAAGCCGGCCGCGAGCAGCGCGACGGCCACGCAGCACGTGCGCAGGCGATATCGGATCAAAGCAGCCATGCCGGATGAATAGTCCCCGTGGATTGAGAATGCCTAAAGCAACAACAGATGTCCGGATTGAGGCTTTGCCTTGTGCGGCCGGCTCGCCTAAGGAAGAACCGCCCCTCCGGCCTGCAAACGCCAATTCCAGACGGCCGGCAAGGGACTTAAGTGATTGATCTCGTTGGATCAAGCGGGCATGGCGGAATTGGTAGACGCAAGGGACTTAAAATCCCTCGGTGCGCAAGCGCTGTGCCGGTTCGACCCCGGCTGCCCGCACCACGAGAGACGCGCGGACGATCCCGCCGATCGCCGCGGCCCCGAGCGCTGATACCTCGTCAATGTTGTCCGCTCCTGCACCGCCTGCCAGCTATCCCGAAACGTCGCTTGTGCAACGCAGCATTGAAGATAGACAGGGGCCTCAAATCAGAGGTGAGCTGCTTGTCCGACGTCAATGCCGACGATTGGGTGTCCTCGGGACACCGGCCGATGGGTTTCCCCGAATTCGTCATCGTGATCGCGTCGATCATGGCGCTGAATCCGCTTGCGATGGACATGATGCTCCCGGCGCTGCCCAACATCGGGTCGGCCTTCAATATCCCCGTCGCCAACCATCTTCAGCTGGTGCTGTCGACCTTCCTGATCGGCTTTGGCGCGGGGCAGTTCGTCATGGGTCCGCTGTCGGATCGTTTCGGCCGCCGCCCGGTGCTGCTCGGCGGGATGGCGGTCTATGCGGTGGCGAGCGTGCTGGCGATCGCCGCGCCGTCGTTCGAGACGCTGCTGCTGGCGCGCGCACTGCAGGGCTTCGGCACCTCGGCGACGCGCGTGATCGCGACCTCGATCGTGCGCGACTGTTACGTCGGCCGCCGCATGGCGAGCGTGATGTCGCTTGCGATGATGATCTTCATCGCCGTCCCCGTGATCGCCCCCTCGTTCGGACAGGCGGTGCTGCTGGTGACGCAATGGCGCGGCATCTTCGTCGTGCTGATGCTCTACGGCCTGCTCGCGCTTGCGTGGTCCGTGCTGCGGCTTCCAGAGACCCTGCCTGAGAGCGAACGCAGGTCGCTCGCGCCGGCCGACGTGCTCACGGCCTACTGGCAGACCGTGACCCATCGCCAAACCCTCGGCTACGCGCTCGCCGCCGGAAGCGTCATGGGTGCGCTGTTCGCCTACGTGTTTTCGGCCCAGCAGGTTTTTGTCGGCATCTATCACCTCGGCCATTATTTTCCGCTCGCCTTCGCCGCGATCGCAGCCGGCACCGCCATTGCCGGCTTTCTCAATGCGCGATTCGTCGGGACCCTCGGCATGCGCGTGATCTCGCACGGCGCGCTGACGCTCTACACCGCGGTGGCCGGCGTGATGCTGCTGACCGAAAGCCTCGGCGCGTTGCCGCTTCCCCTGTTCATGGTGCTCTCGGCGCTGATGATGTTCTCGTTCGGCATGATGGTCGCCAACTTCACCGCACTCGCCATGGAGCCGCAGGGCCACATCGCCGGCACGGCGTCCTCGCTCTACGGCTCGATCACCACGCTTATCGGCATCGTCGTCGGCATGGCGATCGGACAAAGCTTCGACGGCACGCTGCTGCCGTTCTCGGTCGGCTTCTTCGTGTCGTCACTCGCCGCGCTCGCGATCGTGCTGGTGGTGGAGAGAGGACGGCTGTTCAAGCCGCATCATCGCGCCATCGGGTGAGGAACTTCGCGGCGCTCTCGATGTTGTACTGCAACAATCTGAAAAGGCGCTTCAATGGAACCGAAACCCCGTAAAGACCACGACGCCACGGAGCGGGCGAAGACGGAACGCACGCCGTCGAGCGTTGAAAAGACCGCCGTCACCGTGCCATTCGCGAGTGAAGGGCTCGAGCGGGTCCGCGACAGCCACTGTTGAGCAACACGTCTATTCCGTTGCGCGCCTGTTGGCGCTGAAATCGTCCGCAACGCCCTCGGGTGCCGCGCGGCCTTCACGGGGCGGCACCATCAGCACAACCACGTCCCGCGTGAGACCGGGCCGGCCCCATAGCTGCGCCTGTACGATAAATTCCCGCCTGACGAAGTGCCCGGCCCGCCCGGCCACCCCGTCCATCCACCGGCTGCAATCATCCTGATCGCGGAAACAGAGCGCGGCCCAGCCGCGGTCCAGCGTCGTCTTGCGCGGCAAGCCTCCGGGAGATTGATCCTCGAACGGCTGGGCGTAGTGCGGGTGGTCCGGGCTGTAGAAGGCCATCGCGAAGGCCAGCGCATCGTCGCCGCTAACGGCGGCGAGCAGCTCGCCCGTCAGTTCGCGCCACTCGCGAGTCAATTCGCTGGCGGCCTGCGCGTAGAAATTGCGCCCCTCTTCGTAACCGTGATCGTTGCGATAGAGGGCATGGATCGGCGCGGCGACGAGGACGGCCGTGAGCGCGACGCCGGCCACGACCAAGGTGAGGTTGACGGTGTAAAAGCGCTCGATCGGGTAATTTGTGCCGCAGACCACGAGAATGGCGAACAGGAACAACCCCTGCAACGCCCACAGCGACGGCAGATCGGTGCCGATCACGAGCGAGATCAGAACCGGCAGCGCAATCGTGCCGACGGCAACGTAAAAGAGGAGCCGCAGGCCCGGATTCATCGCCGCGAAATCGTCCGGAAACTGCTTCAGCCGCGTGCCGGCGATCAACATCCAGGTGACGGATGACACACTGATGGCCGCCAACAGCCCCAGAAGGAAGTTCCTGGCCTCCCCGAGCGAGCTCGCCGCAGTGCCGTTGGCATGGTTCAGCGCGTAGGTGAAGGTCGGCGCCCCGGTCGTGGCGAGCCAGTGAACATGCGGTGACAGCGCCGCAAGCCCGACGACGACCGAGATCCAGGGCGAGGCGGAAGTGAAATAGGCGCGACGCGCCGGATGCGCCAGCGCGGCAAACGTGAAGCTCGCGACAAGGAAGATCGAATAATATTTGCCGGCCATGGCCAGCGCCGTCGTGAATCCCACGGCGATCGCCCACGACGCCGCGCGGGTCTCGAATGCGCGGACGAAGCACCAAGTCGCCAGCGGCCAGACGGCCAGCAGCACCGCATTGGCATTGAAGCGCTGGGCATGGAACTGATAGGCCGGCGTCAGCATCAGGAGCAACAGCACCAGGACGCGCTTGTGCCCCGTCACGAATTGCCGCGCGATCCGGTCGACGAAGACCAGCGCAAGCCCGGCATTGGCCATCGCCATCAATTGCAGCGACCAGTCAGTGAGCGGAAAAATGGCGCTCCAGCTCGCGGCAACCCAGCCGGTCAAGGGCGGATGCTTGGGATAGCCCCACGCGAAATGCCGCCCCAGCGTCCAGGCCTCCAGCGTATCGGGGTGCAGACCGCCGCCGGCATAGGCGACCGCTAGATAAAGTGTCCAGATCGCGACGAAGCCCGCGATGAGAAGCGGCACCGCCCAGCCCGTCTCGACGCCATCGAGCCAACGCAGGAATGGCCGGCGCCATCGTGCCGGCGTGCGATCGGACCGTTCGGCCATCGCCTGGAATGCAAAATCGATCGGCACTGGAATCAAATGGAGGAAGGAAGGTGATGCGCAAGGACGGCACATCTAGTTCAGGACGGAAACAAATAGCAATGAATGGAAACTGGAAAAGTTTGAAAACGTCCGCCTTCTCAGCCGGCGCAAGGTCGACAAAAGAGCCAAGATCGACAAACGACAACGGCGCCGCTGATGACAGCGGCGCCGCAGGATGATCCGGACGAAAGGAAGAGCCTTCGCCCTACTCCGACTTGTCGACGTTCCAGAACAGCGGGGTCGCGGGACCGTCGAGCACGCCGGTCAGCGATTTGCGCCAGCCGCTCGGCAGGAGATACTGCCCCAGCGGGATGTAAATCACCTGCTCATAGGCTTCCTTCTGGATGTCAGCGGCGATCTTCTTCTGATCGTCGAGCGAGGCGGCGCGAACGAAGTCGTCCTTGAGCTTTTCGATCTTGGCGTTCTCGGCCCAGCCAAACCAGCCCTTCTTGCCCTGACCGCCGATCGAGAGATTGGCGATCGGGTTGGAGACGTCGGCCGCGACCCAGTTGGTGAAGAACATGTTCCAGCCGCCCTCCTTCGGAGGCTTCTGGCTGGCGCGGCGGCTCACCACCGTCTGCCAATCGGTCGCTTGCAGGTCGACCTTGAAGCCGGCCTCGCGCAGCAACTGGGCCGCAACGATCGGCTGTGCCTTCAGGGTCGTGACATCGCCGGGGGCCATGATCACGATCGGGGTGCCGTCATAGCCGGATTCGGCGAGCGCCTTCTTGGCTTCGGCCATGCCATTGCCCTTCACGAGGGTCTCGGCACCGGCCTCGGTCGCGAACGGCGTATCGCACACGAAGAAGGCGCCACAGATCTTCTGATATTTGGCGTTGCCGACGAGCGCGTCGAGAACGTCCTTCTGGTTTATCGCCAGAAAGGCAGCACGGCGCACTTTGACATTATCGAACGGCGGATAAAGGAAGTTCATCCGGCCGAGCGTCTGGAAACCGAACTTGTTCGAGACCTCGATCGTGATCTCCTTGTTCGCTTCCAGCAACGGGAGCATGTCGTAAGGCAGATTTTCCACAAAGTCGATGTCGCCCGACTGCAACGCGTTCACCGCGGTCTGCGAGTCCGGCATGGTGATCCACTCGACGCGGTCGACCTTCACCACCTTGCCGCCGGAGGTCCAGCTCGACGGCTCCTTGCGCGGCACGTAGTCGGTGTTCTTGACGTAGACCGCCTTCACGCCCGGCTGGAATTCCGACTGCACGAACTTGAAAGGACCCGAGCCGATCTGCTCGGGGATCTGCTTGTCCGGCGGCGTCTCGGCGAGGCGCTTCGGCATCATGAAGGCAACGCGGGAGGACGGCTTGCCGATCGAGTCGAGCACGAGGCCGTAGGGCTCCTTCAGCTTCAGCGTGATGGTCTTGGCATCGGTCGCCTCGATGCTCGCGGTGAAGTCGAAAAGTTTCTGGCCCATGCCGTCGACTGCGCCCCAGCGCTTGAGCGAGGCAACGCAGTCCTCCGCCGTCACCGGCGCACCGTCATGCCACTTTAGGCCGTCGCGCAGCGTGAACGTATAGGTGAGCTTGTCGTCGGAGATCTTCCAGTCCGCCATCTGCGGCTGGATCTTGAAGTTCGAATCGGGCGCCACGAGCGTGTCGTAGATCATGTAGCCATGGTCGCGCGTGATGTAGGCCGTGGTGAAGATCGGATCGATGATGCGCAGATCCGAATGCATCACCGCCGTGATGGTCTTGCCGGCCGCAAGCACCGGCGAGGCCAGTGCGGTCGAAAGCGCGACGACCGACAGCGCAAGTTTGGAGGCGAACGCGCGAGGCCCCCGGCGCATCAACTTAAACATAAAAAGTTCTCCTGACGTGAAACTGTTCAAAGGCAGGTTATTGATTGAGCATCCGGTTCGTTCTTTAGGCGAACTAACCTCATGCAATGCCTTTATCTTTTCGAGACTTGCAGACAGTGCCGAGCGCGTCAATCCGGTTTCGCTGCAAGCCCAAGCAGCGCGCGCACGGGCTCCACACGGATCGGTTTGGCTCTACAACGCTCTCCGCCTGCCCTGCCCCGCGCCAATGCAATGCGCGTTCCATGTTCCGAAGCCCAAGAGACATTGGAGAGACATTGAGATGAATCCAGCCAATCTTCCCTTCGATTCCGAAGCGATGCTCCAGGGTCTGCGCGGCTGGGTGGAATGCGAAAGCCCGACCTGGGACGCGAGCGCCGTGAATCGCATGCTCGATATCGCAGCGCGGGAGATGGCGATCATGGGTGCGACGATCGAGCGCATCGCCGGTCGCCAGGGCTTCGGCGGCGTGATCCGCGCCCGCTTTCGGCATCCGAAGCAAGGCGAGCCCGGCATCCTGATTGCCGGACACATGGATACCGTCCACCCCACGGGCACCATCGAGAAGCTGAAATGGCGGCGCGAGGGCAGCAAGTGCTACGGACCCGGCATCTATGACATGAAGGGCGGCAATTATCTTTCGCTGGAAGCGATCCGCCAACTGGCCCGCGCCTCGTTCACGACGCCGCTGCCGATCACCGTGCTGTTCACGCCCGACGAGGAAGTCGGCACACCCTCCACGCGCGATATCATCGAGGCGGAAGCCGCGCGCAACAAATACGTGCTGGTCCCCGAGCCCGGCCGCGCTGACAACGGCGTCACCACCGGACGTTACGCCATTGCGCGTTTCAATCTCGAGGCGACCGGCCGGCCCAGCCACGCCGGCGCGACCTTGTCGGCGGGCCGCTCTGCTATCCGCGAGATGGCGCGGCAAATCCTCGCCATCGACGCGATGACGGGCGAAGACTGCACGTTTTCGGTCGGCGTGGTGCACGGGGGGCAATGGGTCAATTGCGTTGCCACGACCGCCACCGGCGAAGCGCTTTCGATGGCCAAGCGCCAGGCCGACCTCGAGCGCGGCGTCGAGAGGATGCTGGCGCTCTCCGGTACAACCAATGATGTCACCTTCAAGGTGACGCGCGGCGTGACACGTCCGGTCTGGGAGCCCGATGCCGGCACCATGGCGCTTTACGAAAAGGCGCGCGGGATCGCCAAATCGCTCGGCGCAGAACTGCCGCATGCGAGCGCCGGCGGCGGCTCCGACGGCAATTTCACCGGCGCAATGGGCATCCCGACTCTCGACGGCCTGGGCGTGCGTGGCGGCAACGGCCACACGCTCGAAGAGTATATCGAGGTCGAAAGTCTGGTCGAACGCGGCCGGCTGATGGCGGGGCTGCTCGCGACCTTGGAGTAAGGCGCGAGCCACGGCACCAAAAGCGGGCCAGGTCTCCCGAAACAAGTTGACCGCACTGCAAAAACCGTGGCCCGGATGGCATGGGAATTGCTGAAATGTTAGGCTGGTGGCAGAACGCAGCCTTCAGCCGCTGTCTCTGATTTGACTCTAATCTGACGGGATCCAACTTGCTCGGATATCTCCTTCGCCGAATTCTCGCCGCCGTGCCCGTGATGGGCGTGGTGGCGCTGTTCGTCTTCCTCCTGCTCCGCCTCACCCCCGGCGATCCCGCCGCGATTCTTGCCGGCGACAACGCCACGCCGGAGCGGCTCGAGCGCATCCGCACCTCGCTCGGTCTCAACGAGCCGCTGATCGTGCAGTTCATCACCTGGCTGAACAAGCTGCTGCATGGCGATCTCGGAACGTCGCTCATCTCCAACCTTCCGGTGATGAAGATGATCGGCCAGCGGGTCGAGCCGTCGATCTCGATCGCGTTGTCGACCATCATCCTCGCGGTCATCGTCGCGGTTCCCCTCGGTGTAATCGCTGCCTGGAAGCACGGCACCTGGATCGACCGCTTCGTGATGGGCCTGTCCGTGCTCGGCTTCTCGGTGCCGGTGTTCGTGGTCGGCTACATCCTGATCGAGGTCTTCGCGATCGACCTGCGCTGGGTGCCGGTCCAGGGCTTCCGCAGCATCTCGAACGGGTTTGGGCCGTTCTTCGAGCGCATCATCCTGCCAACCTGTGCGCTGTCCTTCATCTACATCGCTTTGATCGCGCGCATGACGCGCGCGGCGATGCTCGACGTGCTCGGCGAGGACTACGTCCGCACCGCGCGCGCAAAAGGCATCAACGAAGTCGCCGTGATGATGCGCCATGCGCTGCGCAACGCCGCCGTGCCCGTGATCACGGTGATCGGTACCGGCTTTGCGCTTTTGATCTCCGGGGTCGTCGTCACCGAGAGCGTGTTCAACATCCCCGGCATCGGCCGCCTCACGGTGGATGCGGTGCTGGCGCGCGACTATCCGGTGATCCAGGCGATGATTTTGCTGACGTCCTTGATCTATGTCGTCGTCAATCTTCTGATCGACGTCGCCTACACGCTGCTCGATCCCCGGATCCGGTACTAGGGCTAAGGATAACAACGAAAAATGTCGGTCGATACCCTTCCCCAGTCGTCCATCCCGATCACGTCGCCGCTGCGGCCGCGCTTCGGATTCCTGACCTCGACGCCGATCATCGCGGCGGCGACCATCTGCCTGGCGTTGGTTGTGCTGATCTCGATCCTGGCGCCCTTGATCGCGCCGTATGATCCGATCCAGCTTGCGCCCTCGCAGCGGCTGAAGCCCTCTTCGGCGCAATTCCTGCTCGGCACCGACGCCTATGGCCGCGACCTGCTGTCGCGCGTCATGTATGGCGGACGCATCTCGCTTCTGATCGGCATCGGCTCGGCGATCATGTCGATCGTCATTGGGTTGGCGATCGGCCTGGTCTCCGGTTTCTTCAAGCTGGTCGATTCCGTCATGATGCGGATCATGGACGGCCTGATGGCAATGCCGAGCATCCTGCTGGCAATCGCCGTGGTGTCGCTGTCCGGCGCCAGCCTCTGGACCGTGCTGATCGCAATCACGATCCCTGAAGTTCCGCGCGTGGCACGCCTGGTGCGCTCGGTCGTGCTGTCGGCGCGCGAAGAGCCCTATGTTGAAGCGGCGATCTCGGTCGGCTCATCCCTGCCAAAGATCATGTGGCGGCATTTGATGCCGAACACGATCGCGCCTCTGATCGTGCAGGGTAGTTATGTCTGCGCGTCCGCGATCCTCACCGAGGCCATCCTCTCCTTCCTCGGCGCCGGCATCTCGCCGGAAACGCCGACCTGGGGCAACATCATGGCCGAGGGTCGTCAGTACTTCCAGCTCAAGCCGACGCTGATCTTCTGGCCGGGCCTGCTGCTCTCGATCGCGATCCTCAGCATTAATTTGATCGGCGATGCCGCCCGCGACGCACTCGATCCGCGCATGAAGCAGCGGGAAGGCAAATGATGACCGATCAAGTGATGACCAGCCCGATCCTCGACATCAACAACCTCGTCGTCTCCGTCGGCAAGAAGCCGAATGCCGCAAACATCATCGACGGCATCTCGATCCAGGTGCACGAGCGCGAGACGCTGTGCCTCGTCGGCGAAAGCGGCTCGGGCAAGTCGGTGACCTCGCTGACCACGATGGGTCTGCTGCCGAAGGGCACGCTGATTCCGACCGGCGGCAGCGTCAAGCTGGTCGGCGAGGAGATTCTCACCGCGACCGACCGCCGCCTGCGGCAGCTCCGCGCGACCCGGATGGCGATGATCTTCCAGGAGCCGATGACGGCACTCAATCCGGTGATGCCGGTTGGCCGCCAGATCGACGAAGTCCTGCGCGCGCACACCAAACTCGATGCGAAGGCGCGCAAGAAGCGTATCCTCGACATGATGGAGCAGGTGCGCCTGCCCCAGGTCGAGCGTATCTTTTCCTCCTACCCTCACCGACTCTCCGGCGGTCAGCGCCAGCGCATCATGATCGCGATGGCACTCGTGCTCGAACCGAAGCTGCTCATCGCGGACGAACCGACCACCGCGCTCGACGTCACAACGCAGAAGCAGATTTTGACCCTGATCCGCGACCTCCAGCGCGATCACGGAACCGCCGTGCTGTTCATTACCCATGACATGGGCGTGGTCGCCGAAATCGCGGACCGCGTCGCGGTGATGCGGCAGGGCCGACTGGTGGAGACCGGAACGCTGGATTCCATCCTGCGCAATCCGACCATGGAATACACCCGCAACCTGCTCTCCGCGGTGCCGAGCCTGGTGCCGCGCGCGGCGCGGCCTGAGACCAGGGAACCGGTGGTGCTGGAGGCCAACGAACTCGGCAAGGTCTATCGCGAGCGCGCGTTCTTCGGTAAAGGCCGCGAAGTCGTCGCCGCCGACAAGGTCACGCTGACGCTGCGCAAGGGCCGCACGCTCGGCATCGTCGGCGAGAGCGGCTCCGGCAAATCGACCGTGGCGCGCTGCATCGTCCGCCTGATCGACCCGACCTCCGGCGGCGTGCGCCTCTCCGGCCGCGAGATCTCGGACATCTCGCGGCGGCTGTTGCAGCCGCATCGGAAGAAGATCCAGATCGTATTCCAGGACCCCTACCGCTCGCTCAACCCGCGCGTCACTGTCGGCGAAAGCATCGCGGAAGGCCCGATCAATTACGGCGTGTCGCATGCCGACGCAATGAAGCGTGCGCGCGAATTGCTCGAGCTGGTCGGCCTGCCCGCCGATGCGGTCGCGCGCTATCCGCACCAGTTCTCCGGCGGCCAGCGTCAGCGCATTGCGATCGCCCGCGCGCTCGCGCTCGATCCCGACGTGCTGGTCGCGGACGAGGCGGTCTCCGCCCTCGACGTGTCCGTGCAGGCGCAGGTGCTGGACCTGTTCGACGAGATCCAGACGCGGCTCGGCATCGCCATCCTGTTCATCACTCACGATCTGCGCGTCGCAGCGCAGATCTGCGACGAGGTCGTGGTGATGCAGCACGGCCGCGTCGTCGAGCAGGGTCCGGCCGCCGAAGTGCTGACGCATCCGAAGGAAGCCTACACCAGAGCCTTACTCGAGGCAGCACCGGGCCGCGGCTGGGATTTCGCGAACTTCCGGCCGGTGGTCGAGGGCGTGGCGGCTAGCGCCTAGTCACTCTCCTCGTCATTGCGAGCGCAGCGAAGCAATCCAGACTGTCCCCGCGGAGGGATTCTGGATTGCTTCGCTTCGCTCGCAATGACAGCGGTTGCGACAAGCATTCCCAAAACGGCCTGACGCCATGCATGGCGCGATTGCTTCCCGGCTTGCTCTCGCCGCAAGCACAGGGCTAACGTCGCGCACTTTCAATTGCTGGACTTGAGTTGATGACACGTATCGCCGTCGGCGGCTTCCTGCACGAGACCAACACCTTCGCTCCGACGAAGGCGACCTTCGCGGACTTCCAGCACGGCGGCGGCTGGCCGGCAATGACGCAAGGTCCCGACGTGCTGAAGGTGATGCGCCGAATCAATGTCGGCCTAGCCGGTTTCGTCGACAGCGCCGAGGCCAACGGCTGGGAACTCGTTCCGACAATTGCCTGCGGCGCGAGCCCCTCGGCGCACGTCACCAGGGACGCCTTCGAGCGCATCGTCAAAGCGATGCTCGACGGAATCGCAGCCGCCGGCCCGACCGACGCCGTCTATCTCGATCTGCACGGCGCGATGGTCACGGAACATCTCGACGACGGCGAAGGCGAGATCCTGGCGCGCGTGCGCCGCGTCATCGGCAAGGACATTCCGCTGGTCACTAGCCTGGATCTCCACGCCAACGTCACCCCCGAGATGATGGAGCATGCGGACGCGCTGATCGCCTACCGCACCTATCCCCATGTCGACATGGCCGAGACCGGCCGCGCCTGCGCGCAACATCTCGCATTGCTGCTGAAGACAAAGCAGCGTTTCGCAAAAGCCTTCCGGCAATTGCCGTTCCTGATCCCGATCAGCTGGCAGTGCACCAACGACCAGCCCACCAAGGGCATCTACGAAAAGCTTGCCGCGCTGGAGAGCGATGCGGTTCCGACATTGTCCTTCGCACCCGGCTTCCCCGCCGCCGATTTCCGCGATTGCGGGCCGAGCGTGTTCGCCTTTGGCAAGACGCAAGCCGATGCCGATCGCGCGGCGGATGCGATCGTGAAGCTGATCGAAAGCCACGAGGACGATTTCGACGGCAAGATCTGGTCACCCGATGACGGCGTGCGCCACGCGATGGAACTCTCGAAGGGCGCGAGCAAGCCGATCATCATCGCCGACACCCAGGACAATCCCGGCGCCGGCGGCGATTCCGACACCACCGGAATGCTACGAGCGCTGGTCCGCAACAAGGCCAGCGCCGCGACCGGTGCGATCTACGATCCGGAATCGGCCAAGGCCGCGCATGCAGCCGGCGTCGGCGCCACCGTGACGCTGTCGCTCGGCGGCAAGTCCGGCATTCCCGGCGATGAGCCCTATCGTGAGACCTTCGTCGTTGAAAAGCTCTCCGATGGCCGCTTCATCGCGCCCGGGCCCTACTATGGCGGCCGCGAGATGGAGATGGGCGCGTCCGCCTGCCTTCGCATCGGCGACGTCCGAATCGTCGTCTCCTCGCACAAGGCGCAGCTCGCCGATCAGGCCATGTACCGCTATGTCGGCATCGAGCCGACCGAAGAGAAGATTTTGGTCAACAAGAGCTCGGTGCACTTCCGCGCGGATTTCGAGCCGATCGCGGAAAAGCTGATGATCTGCGCTGCCCCCGGCGCGATGCCGGCCGACACAGCCACGCTGCCATGGACACGCCTGCGGCCGGGCATCCGCATCAAGCCGAACGGCCCGGTTTTCACTCCCTCCTCACGCTAACTGGACAGAACACATGCCCACGATTGACCGCATCGACGGCTATGCCGACGAACTCACCGCCATCAGGCGCGACCTCCACGCCCATCCGGAAATCGGCTTCGAGGAAGTGCGCACCTCCGGCATCGTCGCCGACAAGCTGAAGAGCTGGGGCATCGAGGTGCATCGCGGTCTCGGCGGCACCGGCGTGATCGGAATCATCAAGGGCAAGGGGTCGAGCGGCAAGCGCATCGGGCTTCGCGCCGACATGGACGCGCTGCCAATGGAGGAGAACACCAATCTGAAATGGAGTTCGAAAATCCCGGGCCGCTTCCACGGCTGTGGCCATGACGGCCACACCACCATGCTGCTCGGCACCGCGCGCTACCTCGCCGAGACCAAGAACTTCGACGGTACCGTACACCTGATCTTCCAGCCGGCCGAGGAAGGCCTCGGCGGCGCCCGCGCGATGATCAAGGACGGGCTGTTCGAGAAGTTTCCCTGCGACGAGCTCTACGGCCTGCACAATGCGCCGGACCTCAACCACGGCGAGATCGCGATCCTGCCCGGCCCTGCGATGGCCAGCGCCGACTTCTTCGACCTCCGCATCACCGGCTACGGCGCGCACGGCGCGATGCCCGAACGCTCCAAGGACGCTGTGATCATCGCGACCACGCTGGCGCAGGCGATCCAGACCATCGTCAGCCGCAACGTCGAGCCGCTGCAGGCCGCAGTTGTCTCGATCACGCAGATCCACGCCGGCTCGGCGTACAACGTCATCCCCGGCGAAGCGCATCTTTGCGGCACCATCCGCACTTTCTCGAAAGAAGTCCGCACCCTGATCAGCGAACGCATTCGCACGATCTGCGCCGGCATCGCGAGCGCCTATCAGTGCGTGATCGACGTCGACATCCGCGACACCTTCGATGTGCTGGTCAACCAGGTCGAGCAGTCCAAGGTGGTCGAAGACGTCGCGCGCACCATCGTCGACCCCGCCAACGTGATCACCCGCGCCCAGCCGAAGATGGGCAGCGAGGATTTTGCCGACATGCTGCAAACCATTCCCGGCGCCTATTTCTGGGTCGGCCACGACGGCTCGGTGCCCGTGCACAATCCCGGCTTCGTGCTCGACGACAAGATCCTGCCGATCGGTGCCAGCATGTTCGCCCGGATCATCGAGACCCGGATGCCGGTGGGTGCCCATGCATAAAAAGAGCGTCGAAGAGGAAGTCACCTCGCTGCACGATCTCTCCGCGGTCGATCTAATCGCGGGCTATCGCGCCAAGCAGTTCTCGCCGAGCGAGGTGCTGGAAGACGTGCTCGCGCACGTCGCAGCTTGGGAGCCGCACCTCAAGGCGCTCTATGCATTCGATCCCGACGGCGCGCGCGAGGCCGCGAAGGCCTCGACCGCACGCTGGACCGGGGGCGAGCCGTCCGGAGCGCTCGACGGCGTGCCGGTGACGGTGAAGGACAACATCGCGACCAAGGGCGTGCCGGTGCCGCTGGGCGCGGCCAGCGTCAAGCTGGTCCCGGCCGAGAAGGACGCGCCGCCCGCCGCGCGCCTGCGCGAGGCCGGTGCGATCATCTTCGCCAAGACCACGATGCCCGATTACGGCATGCTGTCCTCGGGGCTGTCCTCTTTCCATGCGCTCGCGCGTAATCCCTGGGACCTCTCCAAAAATCCCGGCGGCTCCAGCGCTGGCGCGGGCGCAGCTGCGGCAGCCGGCTATGGCCCGCTGCATCTCGGGACCGATATCGGCGGCTCGGTCCGCCTGCCCGCGGGCTGGTGCGGCCTCGTCGGACTGAAGCCGAGCTTTGGACGCGTGCCGATCGATCCCGCCTATGTCGGCCGCGTCGCCGGTCCCATGACCCGCACCGTCGACGATTGCGCGCTGATGATGAGCGCGATCGCGAAACCCGACCGGCGCGACGGCACGAGCCTGCCCGCGGAGCCCCTCAACTGGAAGGGGCTGGAGAAATCCCCGCGCAAACTCCGCATCGGACTGATGCTCGATCCCGGCGTTGGCCTGGCGCTGGAGAAACCGGTGCGCGAGGTCGCGGTGAAGGCGGCGAAAGGGTTCGAATCCGCAGCCGCCGTCGTCACCGAGGTCGACGGCATCCTCACGCGCGAGATGCTCGACGGCCTCGACAACTTTTGGCGCGCACGGATGTGGGATGATCTGTCGAAGCTGACGCCCGCCGAACAGGCAAAGGTACTGCCCTACATTTTCAAGTGGGGCGAGTCTGGCGCGAAGCTCTCGGGTGTCGACGTTATCCGTGGCTTCAACCAGACTATGGCAATCCGCGCCGCGGCATCGAAGCTGTTCTGCGAACTCGACTATGTGATCTCGCCGACCGCGCCGAACGTGAACTATCCGGCGGAGTGGGCCTCGCCGACCAACGATCCCATGAAGCCTTTCGAGCATATCGCCTATACCGTTCCGTGGAATATGTCGGAAAATCCGGCGATCTCCATCAACGGCGGCTTCGACGCCAAGGGTTTTCCCATCGGCGTGCAGATCGTCGGCCGCCGCTTCGACGATATCGGCGTGCTCGGCATGGCCAAGGCGTTCGAGAGCCTGCGCGGCCCGCAGAAGCCCTGGCCCAGCCCGCCGGCGAAGTAGAGCTTGGCCACCACACGCCCAGTCCGCGCAAGACGGACGCTGGCAGCCATGCATGACGTCTCTTCGAGACAGAATTCAGGACAGGGAAGGAAACCACCATGGCGTATGAGACGATTAAATACGAAATCGCCGAGCAGATCCTCACCATCACGCTGAACCGGCCCGACAAGCTCAACGCCTTCAACGCGCAGATGCAAGCCGAACTGATCGACGCGTTCGACGCCGCCGACAAGGACGACGACGTCCGCGCCATCATCGTCACAGGCGCCGGCCGCGGATTTTGCGCGGGCGCAGACCTTTCGTCTGGTGCCGACACCTTTGATCGCGACGCACGGCGCGGGCCGGTGAAGCGTTTCGCCGACGGAAAGGTCGACTACAGTGATTCCCAGGTGCGCGACGGCGGTGGCCAGGTGACGCTGCGCATCTTCAAGTGCCTGAAGCCGGTGATTGCCGCGGTGAACGGACCCGCGGTCGGCATCGGCGTCACCATGCAGCTCGCTATGGACATCCGCATCGCGTCCGATGCCGCGCGGTTCGGCTTCGTGTTCTCCCAGCGCGGCATCGTGCCGGAAGCTGCCTCGAGCTGGTTCCTGCCGCGCATCGTCGGCATCTCGCAGGCGCTGGAATGGTGCTATTCCGGCCGCGTCTTCCCGGCGCAGGAAGCCCTCGCCGGTCGCCTCGTCAGCAAGGTCGTAGCGCCCGATGATCTGCTGCCGACCGCCCGCGCGCTCGCCAAGGAATTCGCGTCGAAGACGGCGCCCGTGTCAGTGGCGCTGATCCGCCAGATGATGTGGCGCATGATGGGCGCCGACGATCCGATGGAGGCCCACAAGGTCGACAGCCGTGGCATCTACGCCCGCGGCCGCTCGGACGATGTGAAGGAAGGCGTGGTGTCGTTCCTGGAAAAGCGCCCTGCGCAGTTCAAGAACAAGGTATCGAGCGACATGCCGGATTATTTCCCGTGGTGGACAGAGCGGGAATACAAGTAGGGCATCGTAGGGTGGGCAAAGCGAAGCGTGCCCACCATTCTTGTCACGGTTGCCGATAAATGGTGGGCACGGCGCTCACGCGCCTTTGCCCATCCTACGGCACTGTCACTCCATCACCAACGCCACGCGCCCGATCGCCTTGCGGTCGATCAGCAACCGCATCGCCTTCGCAACCTCCTCCAGCGGCAGGCGGTGCGAGACGTGGGGCCGCAGCTTGCCCTCCTCGGCCCATTGGAGCAGCGCCTTGAGCCGGACCTCGCCGAGCGCGGGATTTTTGCGTACCGCTTCGCCCGCTCGCACGCCGAGCACGCTGGCGCCTTTGATCAGCAAGAGATTGGTTTTCGCCGAGCCGATGCCGCCGGTGAAGCCGATCACCAGCAGCCGTGCGCCCCAGGCGATGCAACGCATCGAATTCTCGAACACTTCGCCGCCGACGGGATCGAACACGACGTCGGCACCGCGACCGTCGGTGATACGTTTGACGGCATCACGAAACGGCTCGCGGTCGTAGCGCACGAGATGATCGGCGCCCCGCGTCCTGGCAATCGCGAGCTTTTCGTCGCTGGAGGCCGTCGCAATCACGGTCGCGCCCAGCATCTTCCCGATCTCGACGGCAGCAAGGCCCACGCCCCCGCCGGCGCCGTGCACCAGCAGCACCTCGCCCGGCGCAACCCGGCCGCGGTCGATCAGCGCGTGATAGGCGGTGCCGTGCCCGGCGAGATAGGTCGCGGCTTCCGCATAGTCGAACGTCGATGGCATCGGCGTGAGCTGCGACGGCATCACCACTGCTTCATCGGCGAAGGCGCCGTGCCGCATCTTGACGATGACCTTGTCGCCGACGGCGACGCCGCTCGCCTCTGCGCCGACCTCGGTCACGTCGCCGGCCGCCTCCATTCCCGGCGTAAACGGCAGCTCCGGCTTGAGCTGGTACTCGCCGGCCGCCATCAGCACGTCTGGAAAATTCAACCCAGCCGCACGGATCGCGACGCGCACTTCGCCCGGCTTCAGGGCGCGCGACGGAAACTTTTCGATCTGCAATTTTTCGGGCGCGCCGAGCGTGCGGCAGACGACAGCCCGCACCATCAGGCCGCGCTCGCCTTGCCGCGCAGCAGCGCCTCGCGGATCAAGGGCAGGCGGTCATTGCCGAAATACATGTCGGTCTTGCCGACAAAGATCGTCGGCGAGCCAAAGCCGCCGCGGGCGACGACCTCTTCGGTGTTGGCCTTGAGCTGATCCTTGATCCCCTGCCCGGAAATGCCTGCGAAGAATTTCTGCTCGTCAACGCCGACCTTTCTGCAGATCTCGGCGAGCACTGAATCCTGCGAGATGTCCTTGTCCTCGCCCCAATAGGTCTCGAACACCGCCGTGGCGAAAGGCACCGTTTCCTGCCCGAGCCAGATGCAGCCGCGCATCGCTTTCACGCTGTTGACCGGGAATACCGTCGGCGGCATCTTGATCGCCAGGCCGGCCGAGCGCGACCAGTCCGCAAGGTCCTTTTTCATGTAGCGCGCCTTCAGCGGCACCGGTGTCTCACGTTGCGCATAGACACTTGGGTTGACCGTATTGAAGATGCCGCCCACCGGGATCGGCCGCCAGACGATCTCCGCGCCAACCTCCCTGGCCAGCGGCTGGATGTTGTGGAAGGCGAGATAGGTCCAGGGGCTGGAACAGTCGAAGAAGAATTCGATCATGGCGTTTCCGGTCCGACGCCGCCGGTTTCAAGGCGACTTTTGTTGTTCTGTACCTCGACGTTAAGACATGGCAGGAAGGGGCGCAATCACAACTCGCCGAGAGGGCCGCCATGCTGTTTCCAACCACGATCGCCGGCTCCTTGCCGAAGCCGGAATGGCTCGCCGAACCCAACATGCTCTGGGCGCCCTGGAAGTCGCAAGGCGACGAGCTCGTCCGCGCCAAGCGCGATGCGACGATGCTTGCCGTCAAGGTCCAGGAGGATGCCGGGATCGACATCGTCACCGAGGGCGAGCAGGCCCGGCAACATTTCGTCCACGGTTTCCTGGAGAAGATCGAGGGCATCGATTTCGCCCACAAGGTCGAGATGGGCATCCGCAAGGATCGCTACAAGGCGATGGTGCCGCAGGTCGTCGCCCCGCTCCGGCTGAAGAGCCGCGTCCACGCCGACGAGGCGCGCGTCGCCCGCGCGCACACGAGGAAGAAGCTCAAGTTCACCCTGCCCGGCCCGATGACCATCATCGACACCATTGCCGATCGCTACTATGGCGACCGCGTCAAGATGGCCTTTGCGTTCGCCGAGCTCCTGAACGAGGAAGCCAAGGCGCTCCAGGCCGACGGCGTCGATCTCGTGCAGTTCGACGAGCCCGCCTTCAACGTCTACATGGACGAGGTCAACGACTGGGGCATCAAGGCGCTGGAGCGCGCCGCGCAGGGCCTGACCTGCGCCACCGCCGTTCACATCTGCTACGGCTACGGCATCAAGGCCAACACCGACTGGAAGGAAACGCTCGGCGCGCAATGGCGGCAGTACGAGCAGATCTTTCCCGCGATCGACGCCAGCCCGATCCAGCAGGTCGCGATCGAATGCCGCAACTCGAAGGTGCCGCTCGACCTGCTTGCCCTGCTCAAGACCAAGATCGTGCAGGCCGGCGTGATCGACGTCGCCAGCGACACGGTGGAGACGGCCGATGACGTCGTGCAGGTGATCGACGCGGTGTCGAAATTCGTGCCCAAGAGCAACATCATCGCCACCACCAATTGCGGCATGGCGCCGATGCGGCGCGAGATCGCCGAAGCCAAGCTGATGGCGCTTGGGGCCGGTGCTGCGCTGGCACGCGAGAAGCTGGGTTAAGGCGGTGGTCCGATCCGCTTTCGTTGTTGCGACGCTTGCGGCGATCGCACTGCCGGCGCGCGGTGAGGATCGCTCGGTGCTCCTCACCTGCAAGGCGATGGTGGAGCGAGCATCGAGGGAGGCGAACGCCGCCAACGAAGTCGAACTGATCCGGTGCCGTCAAGTGATCCGCGAATGGGCGCTGCGCGATGCGCGCACGACAGTGGATGAAGACGGCAATCCGCTGCGCTAGCGGCGCGCGGTCGGATGCAGCACAGGCTGATATCCGGAGTTGATCGCGCGGAGTGTGGAAGGCGGCGTCAACAGCATCGGATGATCGAGGGCGCTCGGATACGCGGCGTAGCCCGCGAATGACCACAGCAGCGCTTTGCCCTGCGCGACGAGGAAGCAGTCATCCCCCTGCTGCACCATCGCGCCGTCCGGCAATTCCGCGAGCGGCCTCGGCAGCGCATGCAGCCGTTTCTTGCCGCGCTCGAGTCGTTCCCGATGCAGTACGGCATCCATCGCCTTGGCGCTGATGCCGCTTGCATCATTCCCTGCTTCCCATGCATTGCGAAAGCGCTTCGCATCGTCACGGCGGCAGAAGAAGCAGGGACGGTGGCCTGCGGCAAAGGCGGTGGCCTCGTCCAGGAAGAACAGTTCGGTCCAACTCCGCCGCGCCATCACCGGCCGCCGCCAGCCGCGGAATTCACATAGGCAGGTGATCCAGGCCGGCGACGACCAGCGCTTTTTCAGCAGCGTCTTGGTCGCGGGATCATGGATGATGCCGCGGTTACCGGTGAATAGGCCGCGATGTGGCGTGGCAATGATCTCGCCGGTCGGCGTGACGCGGTTTTGCAGGGGCATGGTCGCTTCTGCCCGTCATTGCGAGGAGCGAAGCGACGAAGCAATCCAGACTATTTCCGCGGACACATTTCTGGATTGCTTCGCTGCGCTCGCAATGACGGTGATACTCACGCCGCCCCGTCGCGAAGCGGCGGGTGGTAGGACAGCGCGGTGTCCCAGGGGAAGAATATCCATGTGTCCTGCGAGACTTCGGTGATGAAGGTATCGACCAGCGGACGTCCCTTCGGCTTGGCGTAGACGGTGGCGAAATGCGCATCGGGGAGCATCGCGCGCACCAGCTTGCCGGTCTTGCCGGTATCGACGAGGTCGTCGACGATCAGGAGCCCCTTGCCGGTGCCGCCGCCGAGCTTCATCACGTCTTCGGAGATGCCCTTCAGCACTTTGAGGTCGCCCTGTTTGTCGTGGTCGTAGCTGGCGATGCAGACCGTATCGATCACGCGCACGCCGAGCTCGCGGGCCACGATCGCAGCTGGCACAAGCCCGCCCCGGGTGATCGCGATCACCGCATGAAACGGACCAACCTCGTTGAGCCGCCAGGTCAGCGCCCGGCAATCCCGGTGGAACTGGTCCCACGAGACCGGAAAGGGGCGGCCCGCCCGTTCTTCCGCACTCAGTTCCGGTGCTTCACCAGCCATTGTCGTCTCCTTCGTCTGCCGGCAGCTTGGTTGTTAGCGGGTGATATTCAATCCCGCCAGCATTGCCTTCACCGCGGCCATCGCCGCCGCCAACTTGTCCGCATCGCGCGAGCGCACCACCAGATTGGTGTTGGGCTTCTGCTCTTCATCCGTGAAGGGATAGCTGCCGATGATGGTGTCGGGATGTTCGGCGGCAATCGCCCGCAGCGGGCCGCCGATGTCGCCTTCCCGCGCATTGGCGCGGACCGATTCGGAGAGCATGCGCACGCCCGATTTCAGCTTGGGCGAGACAATGTCCATCATCGCCTGCATGATCGAGGGCACGCCCGCCATCACGATGACATTGCCGATCTTGAAGCCGGGGGCGAGGATGGTCGCGCTCTGGATCAACTCGGCACCATCAGGAATCCGGGCCATGCGCAGGCGGGCCTCGTTGAGATCCTGCTCGCTCCAGCGCTCGCGGAAACGGGCGACCACCTCCGGGTGATGGTCGATGCCGACGCCGAACGCCTTGGCGACGCTGTCGGCGGTGATGTCGTCATGGGTCGGCCCGATGCCACCTGTGGTGAAGACATAGGTGTAGCGATGCCGCAATGCATCCAACGCGGCAATGATGTCGGGCTCGTCGTCGGAGACGACCCGGACCTCCTTCAGGTCGATGCCGATATTGGTCAGGTATTCGGCGATGAAGCCGATGTTCTTGTCCTTAGTCCGGCCGGACAGGATTTCGTCCCCAATGACCAGAATACCCGCCGTGACGATCTCGCTCATACCTCAAGTCCCTCACCTATCGGCGCGACTTTGCCGAGGTAACGCGTTGAAGTCACGCGGTTTTGCTGCCGAAATAAGCAGTCCTCAGCCATTTTTTCAGGCAAGCCGCCGGCCATCCCCGGCAAATGTCCTCTCCCCATGCTTATCGCGCTGGCCCGGCCCTTGCTACCGCATGAAAGTCATGCACTCTTGCCGCATGGCCAGGACGTTGCGGTCTTCACCAAGGCCTGGCGGCCTGTCGAATGGCGCAACGCCTTGCGGAGACAAGTCGGGATCTATGGCAGTCGCGTTTGATGAAATGAACATTCCCGGTGGGGACCTTCGCCCCGCCTATCAGGAGCTGGCGCGCTGGCTCAAGGAGACGCCTCCCGAGGCGCTCGAATATCGGCGCCAGGAGGCCGAGCTCCTCTTCCGCCGCATCGGCATTACCTTCGCGGTCTACGGGGACTCCGAATCCACGGAGCGCCTGATCCCCTTCGACGTGATCCCGCGGATCATGTCCGGCAAGGAATGGTCGCTGCTGGAGAAGGGCCTGAAGCAGCGCGTGCGCGCGCTCAACATGTTCCTGCGCGACATCTATCACGGCCGCGATATCCTGCGCGCCGAGATCGTGCCCGCCGATCTGATCTTCCAGAACCCGGTGTTCCGTCCCGAGATGAATGGCCAGCAGGTGCCGCACGACGTCTACGTGCACATCGCCGGCATCGATATCATCAGGGTCGATGCCGAGGACTTCATCGTGCTGGAGGACAATGCGCGCACGCCTTCGGGCGTGTCCTACATGCTGGAAAACCGCGAGATCATGATGCGGCTGTTTCCGGATCTGTTCGCCCGTCACAGGGTGGCGCCGGTCGAACGCTATCCGGACGAGCTGCTGTCCGCCTTGCGCTCGGTGGCGCCGCAAAGCGCCTCCGGCGAGCCGACCGTCGCGCTCCTCACGCCGGGCGTCTACAACTCGGCCTATTACGAGCACTCCTTCCTCGCCGACAAGCTCGGCATCGAACTCGTCGAGGGCCGCGACCTCATCGTCAAGAACAACGAAGTGTTCATGCGCACGACGGAAGGGGTGAAGCGTGTTGACGTGATCTACCGCCGCGTCGACGACGACTACCTCGACCCCCTCACATTCCGCCCCGACTCGGCGCTCGGCGTGCCCGGGCTGATGTCGGCCTACGCGGCCGGCAACATCACGCTCGCCAACGCCGTCGGCACCGGCATCGCCGACGACAAGGCGATCTACTCCTACATGCCGGAGATCGTGAAATTCTATCTCGGCGAGGAGCCGATTCTGAAGAACGTGCAGACCTGGCGCTGCCGCGAGCCGAAGGATCTCGCCTATGTGCTGGACAATTTGAACGAACTCGTCGTGAAGGAGGTGCACGGCTCCGGCGGCTACGGCATGCTGATCGGACCTGCCGCGACCAAGGCGACGATTGAAGCCTTCCGCGAAAAGCTCAAGCGCGAGCCCGAAGGCTTCATCGCGCAGCCGACGCTGGCGCTCTCGACCTGCCCGACCTGCACGGCATCCGGCCTTGCGCCGCGCCACGTGGACCTGCGACCATTCGTGCTCACCGGCAGCAAGAGCACCACGATCGTGCCCGGCGGGTTGACACGCGTTGCCCTGAAGGAAGGCTCCCTAGTGGTGAATTCGAGCCAGGGCGGCGGCACCAAAGATACCTGGATCCTGGACGAGTAGAGAGATGCTGTCGCGTACCGCCGAAAACCTCTATTGGCTCGCCCGTTACGTCGAACGGGCCGAGTACCTCGCGCGCACCATCGATGCGACGCTGCGCGTCACCGCGCTTCCCGCCGCCTATATCGGCAAGACCAACGAATGGGACTCGGCGCTTTTGACCGCCGGCGTCGCCGCGAGCTTCTATCAGCAGTATGAAGAAGCCAACGAGCACAACGTCGTCGACTATCTCTCGTTCTCCGCGGACAATCCGTCCTCGATCAGGAACTGCATCGAGGCGGCGCGGCTGAATTCGCGCTCGGTTCGCACAGCGCTGACGAGCGAGATGTGGGACACCATCAACTCGGCCTGGATCGAACTGCAGGAGGTCTGGAGCAGAGGGACCTCCACGCGCGAGGATCTCGCAAAGTTCCTGCGCTTCGTGCAGGAGACCTCGCTGCGTTTCGACGGCTCGGCCTACCGGACCATGTTGCGCAACGACGCGTACTGGTTTTCGCGGATGGGCCTGCATCTCGAACGCGCCGACAACACCGCGCGTATTCTCGACGTGAAATACCATGTGCTGCTGCCCGAGGAGGAGCATGTCGGCGGCCCTCTCGATTTCTACCAGTGGACCTCGATCCTGCGCTCGGTTTCGGCGCTGACGGCCTACCACTGGGTCTATCGCGAGACGCTGAAACCCTGGCTAATCGCGGACCTCCTGATCCTCAACGACACGCTGCCGCGGTCACTGGCGAGCTGCTACGGCAACCTCGTGCGCAATCTCGATCAGATCGGGGTCGCCTATGGCCGCCAGGGCCCGGCCCAGCGCCATGCCCGCGGCATCCGCAACCGGCTGGAACACAGCAATATGAACGACATTTTCCAGCATGGCGTGCATGAATTCATTCAGGAATTCATCTCGGACAATTCCAGGCTGGGCGAAATCATCACGAAGCAGTATTTGATCTGACCTTCTGTCATTCCGGGATGGTCCGTAGGACCAGACCCGGAATCTCGAGATTCCGGGTTCGATGCTGACGCATCGCCCCGGAATGACCATTTAGAAATCACGGTCCACCATGCGCCTGCGAATCCTGCACACCACGACCTATCGCTACGAGCCGCAGGCTACGAGCGTGATCCAGATCCTGCGCATGACGCCGGGCAGCCATGACGGGCAATATGTGGCGGAGTGGCAGATCGACGTGTCGACCGACACCAAGCTCGACACCCACGAGGACGCGTTCGGCAACGTCACCCATGTGCTGTCCTGCGGACCCGTCGGCGACATCAAGATCACCGCCGAGGGCCTGATCGAGACCCACGACACCGGCGGCGTTCTTCGCGGCGCCGACGAGCGCTTTCCGGCCGGCATGTTCTTGCGCGCCACCGACCTCACCGCGGTCAATCCGGCGATGAATGCGGTCGCGCGCCAGCTGCGCAGCGAGGCCGAGAGCGACACGCTCGGCTTCCTGCACACGCTGATGACGCAAATCAGCGATCACATGACGTTCGACGAGGACCCCACCAACAGCGGCACGTCGGCGGCGGAAGCGTTCACGCTCAAGCGCGGCGTCTGCCAGGACTACGCGCACATCTTCATCGCCTGCGCGCGCAGCGGGGGCGTGCCGGCGCGCTTTGTCTCCGGCCACTTCCTGCGCTCAGACGGCACGGTGCATCAGGACGCGGGCCATGCCTGGGCGGAGGCCTATGTCGACGGTCTCGGCTGGGTCGGCTTCGACCCCGCCAACAGCATCTGCGCCACCGACGCCCATGTCCGCGTCGCGATCGGGCTGGATTATCTCGGCGCAGCCCCCGTGCGCGGCACCCGCTATGGCGGCGGCGCGGAGACGCTGTCGGTGGCGGTCAAGGTCGAGCAGGCCGGCCGCGGCGGCCAGTCGCAATCGCAGTCCCAGCGGCAGAGCTGAGCCGCGCCGCGCGCGCCCCTCACCCACAGTCGGTTTCCACCCTGCCGCCCCGCGGCAATCGGGGGTTGGAGCGGCCCTTGAAATTGGCTAGTAATTCCGCGCAAACGCGTTCGGGGACTGGAAATGACCTATTGTTGCGGAATTCTGGTTCGGGACGGTCTGGTGATGATCGCCGACACCCGCACCAATGCGGGCCTCGACAACGTCTCGACCTTCCGTAAGCTCCACATCTTCTCCAAGCCCGGCGACCGCATCATGGCGATCGCCAGCGCCGGCAACCTCGCCGTCAGCCAGTCGGTGCTCTCGACGCTGACCGAGGGCCTCGAAGACCCCAACACGGGTGAGATCGAGACCCTGATGAACGCGCCGACCATGTTCCAGGCCGCCCAGCGCATTGGCCGGGCGATCCGGGCCGTGCACGCGACCGAGGGCCCGGCGCTGAGATCCGAGGACGTGTCGTTCGACGTCTCCTTCCTGTTCGGCGGCCAGATTAGCGGCGCGCGCATGCGCCTGTTCATGGTCTACACCGCCGGCAATTTCATCGAATGCACCACCGACACACCCTATCTGCAGATCGGCGAGCACAAATACGGCAAGCCGGTGCTCGACCGCGCCATGCATTACGACGTCGAGCTCTACGAGGCACTGAAGACCGGGCTGATCTCGATGGATTCGACCATGCGCTCGAATCTCGGCGTCGGCCTGCCGATCGACGTACTGGTCGTGCGCGCCGACGCCTGCGAGGCCGATCTCAACCACCGCATCGAGGCGGGGGAGCCCTATTTCCACGATTTGCGCTCGCGCTGGTCGGCGGCCTTGCGCGCCGCACATCAGAACATTCCGCGGCCGCCCTACAAGAACGAAAAAGAATCCAAAACCTGACAGATCAAGAGAAAAGGCAGGAAACGATGAGTGAAGCGAAAAAGATCGCGGTGGTGACGGGCGCCGGCACTGGAGTCGGGCGCGCGGCGTCACTGGCGCTGATGAACACCGGCTTCACCGTGGTGCTGGTCGGGCGCCGGCCCGACATGCTCGAGGAGACGGCCAAGCTCGGTCCTGCGGGAAAAAGCCTCTGCGTCACCGCCGACATGACCAAGCCGGACTCGATCGCCGCGCTGTTCGACAAGGTGAAGGCCACCTATGGCCGGCTCGACGTGCTCTTCAACAATGCCGGCATGGGCGCACCGCCGGTGAATTTCGAGGATCTCAGCCTCGAGCAGTGGCAGGCGGTAGTGAACACCAACCTCACAGGCCCGTTCCTGTGCACCCAGCACGCCTTCCGCATCATGAAGGACCAGAGCCCGCGCGGCGGCCGCATCATCAACAACGGCTCGATCTCGGCGCATGCGCCGCGGCCGTTCTCGGCGGCCTATACCTCGACCAAGCACGCCATCACCGGCCTCACCAAGGCGTCCAACCTCGACGGCCGCATGTACGACATCGCAGTCGGCCAGGTTGACATCGGCAATGCCGCGACTCCCATGACCGATCGCATGGTCAACGGTCCCGGCGTGCTGCAGCCCGACGGCACGTCGAAGCAGGAGCCGCGCATGGACGCGAAAGCGGTCGGCGATGCCGTCGCCTACATGGCCGGCCTGCCGCTCGATGCCAACGTGCTGACCATGACCGTCATGGCAACCAAGATGCCGTTCGTCGGGCGGGGTTGAACGCCGCTCTCGTGCCCCGCGGACGCAGCGCGGCATGCAATGACGCGCTGCTGAGCCGGGGCCCACGCATCCGCGACCTCGTTCTTGGCGTTCTGGGTCCCGGCTCTGCGGCGCGTCACTTCGTGCCGCACCGCGTCCGGGACACGAGGCCTTCCCCTACTCCAAACTCTCCACCTGCCGCAGGCTCGGAAACAGCTTCATCCACAACAGCGCCACCGCGACCGTGCAGACGCCGCCCAGCACGGCAGCTGGCATGGCGCCGAACAGTGCGGCGGCAACCCCGCTCTCGAACTGGCCGAGCTGGTTCGAGGCGTTGATGAAGAGGAAGTTCACCGCACCGACCCGGCCGCGCATCTCGTCGGGGGTCGCGAGCTGCACAAGCGAGAAGCGGATCACGACGCTGATCGTATCGGCCGCGCCGAGAACGGCGAGCGCGAGCACCGACAGCCACATCCAGGACGACAGTGCGAACACGATCGTTGCGACGCCGAACACGATCACGGCCTGAAACATGCGCAGGCCCACATGCCGCGAAATGGCGTGTCGGGCCAGCACCACGGTCATCAGCAGCGCGCCGACCGCGGGCGCGGCGCGCAGGATCCCGAGCCCCATCGGACCGGTCTGGAGGATATCTCGGGCATAGATCGGCAACAGCGCGGTGACGCCGCCGAACAGCACCGCGAACAGATCGAGCGAGATGGTGCCGAGGATCGCCGGATTGCTGCGGATGAAGCGGACGCCGGCGAAGATATCGTCGGCTCCCGCCATATCCTTGGCGATCGCCTGCGGGCGCGGCCGGATGAAGCCGGTCAGGATCATCCCGAAGATCCAGAACAGCACCATCACCGCGTAGGCGAGATGCGGCGCAACCGCGTAGGCAAAACCGCCGAGCGCCGGCCCTGTAATGGTCGCGACCTGCGCCGCACCGCTGGAGACGGCGGTGGCGCGCTGGAGCGAGCCCTGCGGCGCGATCGCCGGCAGCAGCGCGGCAGTGGTCGGACTTTCGAAGGCTCCGGCAATGCCGAGCACGAAGGTTGCCACGAAAATCTGAAGTTCGCTGACCAAGCCGAGATAGGTGATGACGCCGAGATAGAGCGCGGTCGCGGCTTCCACGAGCTGGCAGAGCTGGACCACGCGCTTGCGCTCGTAGCGGTCGGCGGCATGGCCGGCGACGAACACCAGCAGCGCGGTGGGCAGGAATTGCACGAGGCCGACCATGCCGAGATCGAAGGCCGAGCCCGTGAGATCGTAAATCTGCCAGCCGATCGCGACCGCCGCGATCTGGCTGGAGAAACGCGACAAGCTGCGCGAGAGCTGAAAGAACAGGAAGGCGCGATGGGAGAGGAGCGCGCGGGCGCTGACCGGCGGGTTTCCCGATATTGGCTGGCTTGGCATCGCCTCTTCGGTCACGTTCGGACTATCCGGCTCCTGATGGCGACGTGCTCCGGGTGGCTGACGCGGACCTGCTTGTCAACAGCGGGACGCTCCGACAATTTTCCGGCATTGCGTTTGCAATGCAGGGGTGGCCATAATCATCGGGGTTTGGGGACATCATGCTGCGGCTGCAATCGGCACTCGGCATTTTCGCATTGCTGTTGATCGCCTTGGTCCTGAGCGAGAATCGCCGCGCGGCCTCGCTGCGCCAGGCGGCGATCGGCCTCATCGCTACCTTCGTCACCGCGATCGTTCTCCTGAAGGTGCCCGTCGTCGCGCGCGCCTTCGGTACCATCAACGACGCCGTGGGCGCGATCTCGGCGG
Organism: Bradyrhizobium sp. WSM1253; assembly: GCF_000244935.1. Lineage (NCBI taxonomy): Bacteria > Pseudomonadati > Pseudomonadota > Alphaproteobacteria > Hyphomicrobiales > Nitrobacteraceae > Bradyrhizobium > Bradyrhizobium sp. WSM1253. The sequence goes on along the minus strand of NZ_JH600073.1, from coordinate 7,473,701 downwards.
CCTCGCGCGCCGGCTCCTCCTTCGTGTTCGGCTATGTCGGCGGCGGTCCCCTGCCCTTCGACCTGAAAGCACCGGGTGCCGATTTCGTCCTGGCGTTCCAGGCGCTGCCGATCGTGCTGGTCATGAGCGTGCTGACGACGCTCTTGTTCTATTGGCGCGTGCTGCCGCCGGTGGTGCGCGGCATGGCCTGGCTGCTCGAGCGGACGCTCGGCGTCGGCGGCGCGGTCGGGCTCTCGACCGCCGCCAACATCTTTCTCGGCATGGTCGAGGCGCCGCTGTTCGTGCGACCTTATCTCGCGCAGATGACCCGCAGCGAGTTATTCCTTGTAATGACCGGCGGCATGGCCGGCATCGCCGGCACGGTGCTGGTGCTGTATGCGACGCTCCTTGCTCCCCTCATTCCCGATGCAGCCGCGCATTTCGTCATCGCCTCGGTGCTGGGTGCGCCGGCCGCGATCCTGGTCAGCCTGATCATGGTGCCCGAGACATCCGACAAGCGCACCGGCGGCGCACTGGAAGATCCCGACATGGAAGTCTCCGGCACGATGGATGCGATCGTGAAAGGGACCGGCGCGGGGATCGAGCTGCTGATCAACATCGTCGCCATGCTGCTGGTGCTGGTGGCGCTGGTCTACCTCGTCAATGCGATCCTCGGCCTGCTGCCGGATATCGGCGGCGCCGCGATCTCGTTGCAGCGCCTGCTCGGCCTCGTGATGGCGCCGGTGTGCTGGCTGATGGGATTGCCGTGGGACCAGGCGATCACCGCCGGTAGCCTGATGGGCACGAAAACCGTGCTGAACGAGCTGATCGCCTATGTCGACTTCTCGAAGCTGCCGCCCGGCACGTTCGATCCGCGCTCGCGCCTGATCATGCTGTATGCGATGTGCGGCTTCGCCAATTTCGCCAGCCTCGGCATCATGATCGGCGGTCTCGGCGTGATGGCGCCGGAACGGCGCGAGGAAATCAACGCGCTCGGGCTGAAGTCGATCGTGTCGGGGACGCTGACGACGTGTCTGATGGGGGCGGTGGTGGGCGTGCTGACGTAGTAACGATCTCGTAGTCCGGATGGAGCGCAGCGCAATCCGGGAAAGCCTATCGGTCGCAAGCAGCGGCCCCGGATTTCGCTTCGCTCCATCCGGGCTACAAGAGACCCGATTCACATCGGCAGATGTCTAAACCAAAGCCGCAGCCACGGTGCGAAATGCCATGACCGCACGATCAATATCCGCATCATCGATATGGCGATGGGTCACACAACGCAAGCGATGCTTGCCCCAAGGCCTCGCCCGCAGGCCCGCCTTTTCGAGAGCCCCCGACCACACGGCGCTGTCGCGCCCGGAGAGAGAGACATCAACCTGCACGATGTTCGTCTGCGGGATTGTCGCGCTGATGTTTGGATGCATCGCGTTCAACGCATCACTCAGGGCTCGCGCACGCCGGTGATCCTCCGCCAGACGCGGCCCCATGACCTGAACCGCCTCCAGGCCGGCCGCGGCGAGGACGCCGATCTGGCGCTGCGTGCCTCCGAGCATGCGGCGAAACCTGCGACTGCTGTCGATCACCGCGCGCGGCCCGGCGAGCACGGCACCGGCGGGTGCGCTCAGGCCCTTCGACAGACACAGAGACACCGTGTCGCAATGTCTCGCAACCTCGGCCGGCGTCGTTTCAAGGGCGACGGCGGCGTTGAACAGCCGCGCGCCGTCGAGATGCACCGGCACACCGCGGGCTGAGGCCATGGCGTGCACGGCCTGCATATGATCCAGCGGCAATACGGCGCCGCTCGCGTTGTTGTGCGAGGTTTCCATTGCGACAAGAGCGGTCCCGAGCTTGAGCCCTTCGCCCTGCAGGGCGTCCTCCAACAAATTCAGGTCCATAGCTCCGGCGGTGCCGGCTATTGCAAGATAGAACTGCCCGGTAAACGTCGCCGCCCCTCGTTCCGAGGTGTACATATGGGCATTCGATTCCAGCACGATCTGTTCGCTGCGCTGCGACTGCGCCAGCGTCGCCAGCAGATTGGCCATGGTGCAGCTCGGCACAAACAGGCCGGCGTCCTTGCCCAACGCCGCAGCTGTGACGGCCTCCAGCTCTTGCACCGTCGGGTCACCGTCCAGCCCGTCATCGCCGAGCGGCGCAGAGGCCATGCGGCCATACATCGCCTCGGTCGGCTTGGTGACAGTATCGCTGCGCAGGTCGATGGGTGGCAACCCGGCGCCCGCCGGACTCGTGTCGTGTTGATGTGCCATTGCGAGACCTCTAGAGCGCTTGTCGCGTCATTCGTAGACTGCCGGGTCGCCGGAATCCGTCGGGTTGGCCAGCGCCCGCTTCAGGGCGGCGCTCATCGGAAATTTCAGGTTGAGGCCATGCGGCGGGATCGGTGAATTGAAATATTTGTCGTAGAGCGCCGCAACCTGCCCGCTCTTCATCAGATCGATCACGGCATCGTCGACCATCTTCTTGAAAGCAGGGTCATCCTTGGGTTGGACGATACCATAGGGCGCCGTCTCGAGACTCTTGCTACCGATCAGGAAGTCATCCGGCGTTCTGGACGATGCGACCGTGGCATAGGCGAGACCGTCATCGTTGGCGGTGCCGGCCACACGGCCCGTCGACACCAACAAGAAGGTCTCGGCGGTGTCCTTGGCTGGCACCACCGTGATGCCGAGATTGTCCCTGGCGTTGATCAGCGTAATCACCTTGAAAGTCTGGCCGCCGGCTTGGGCGGCGATGGCCTTGCCGCGAAACGAAGCCGGCTCGTTGACATCGACCCCCCCATCCTTGCGCGCGACGAGGACAACCTGCGCAACGAAGGTGGTGGGAGCAAAGGCAACGAGTTTATGCCGCTCGACATTGTTGGTCGTGTTGCCGCATTCGAGATCGATCGTCCCGTTGGCGAGCAGCTGAATCCGTGTCGCCGAGGTTATGGGGTTATAGCGAATCTCGAGCTTCGGGAGCTTGAGGGCCGTCTTGATCGCCTGCACCACCTGTTCACAGATTTCCACGGTGTAACCGATCGGCTTCTGGTTACCGTCGAGATAGGCGAAGGGCACCGAGATCTCGGGGTACCCCAATGTGATCGAGCCGCTCTCACGGATCTTGTCGAGCCTGCTCGCACCCTGGGCCATGGCCTCGCTGGAAAGAAGAACACCAGCGACGGTCGCCGCGGCCAGTGCCTTGATCATTGTCGCTTTCATATGTCCCCTCTTGTCGCGAATGTCGGTGACGCCCTCCACGGCGGGTGAGCAACCACAGGACAGCTCCGTACGAACGGGCTTCATGCTCTGGACTATCGTCGAAAAGCCCGATCTGATGAAATTCCAGTTTCATACTCTCCTATACGGATTTGATATGGCCACCAGACGCATGGGCCTGAAGCATGTGGAGGCTTTTCGGGCGGTCTTCGTGACGGGATCGATGACGCAGGCGGCTCAGCGCATGCATACCTCGCAACCCCAGATCAGCCGCTTGATCGGACAGCTGGAAGCGATCACACAATTCCCGCTGTTCGACCGCAGTGGCGGCCGCCTCCGCCCGACGGTGGACGGATCGCGCTTTTTCCAGGAGGTCGAGAAGACTTTCATCGCCTTGGCAGGACTGGAGGCCAGCGCAGCCAGCATCCGCTCGTTCGGTATGGGTCGGTTAAGCGTTGCGGCGATGCCGCGCCTGGCCGGCGGCCTGCTGACGCGCATCGCGGCACGCTTCAAGGTGGACTATCCGCATGTGATGATCTCGATCCGATCCGGCACGGCGAGCGCCGTGCACGACTGGGTCAGTTCCGGGCTTTGCGACACCGGATTGGCGATGCTCTACGGCGAGGTTGCCGGGGTGCATGTCGAGCCGGTGCTCAAGACCCGTTGCGTCGCGATCATGCCGAAGGCGCATCGTCTTGCGCAGAAGAAGACGTTGCGTCCCGCCGATTTCGCCGACGAGGCCTTCATTTCCTTCGCCACGGGGAGCCCACTCTACGATCGCATCGATACGATCTTCGCGCAGGCGGGCGTCGCGCGCCGCATTGTTGCGGAGACCGATCTGGGCGCGTCGGTCTGTGCCCTGGTCGCGGCGGGCCTCGGCATCAGCATTATCAACCCGATTGCCGCGCATGACGAAAGCTCTGGCGCGGATCTGGTCACGCGCCCCTTCAACCCGGCTGTCCCCGTTACGATCGCATTGCTCTATCCGCCTTATGCCGCGCGCGCCCGGTTGATTGATGCCTTCAGCGAATATGCTCGCAAGGTCATGAGCGCGGAATTGGGCTATCTCGAGCGGTAGTGGGTCGATCCGGCGTGAAGCTTGTGTGAGGCTGGTGCCGTCGCAGCTCCGATAGAGCGCAGCGCAATCCGGACAATCCTTCCATGTTAATCTCTTCAGGAGATTCGGGTGGAATTGATTCATGAGCAACAGCGCAGGCCAGCGGGCATTTCAAAATGCCCGGCTTCAGAAACGGCAAAAAGCCGAGGTGACGCCGTTGCTCGCGCGCGCCCTCCAGCTGCACAAAGCGGGACTTCTCCGCGAGGCCAAGGCGGCCTATCGCGAACTCCTGGAGCTCGCGCCCAACCAATTCATCGCGCTTCATTTGCTGGGCGTCTTGGAGTCTGAAGCCAAAAACTATCAGCAAGCGCAAGTTCTGCTGAGCCGAGCGGTTGCCGTGGATCCGCGATCTGCCGAAGCTCATATGAGCCTGGGCGTCGCGCTCAACGGGCTCAAACGTCACAATGAGGCCCGCGAGAGCTATCGAAAGGCCCTCGCCTTCCGACCCAACTACGCCTTAGCCCTGTCCAATCTCGGGAACGCGAGCGCGGCCCTTGAACTTTACCAGGAAGCGCTCGAGAGCTACGACAAGGCGCTCGCAATCGACGGAAAACTTTCCGAAGCCCATAACGGCCGGGGTTGGGCGCTCTGCCGTCTGCGCGCCTATGACGAGGCTATCGCAAGCTTAAACCGCGCGCTATCGATCAAGCCTGACTATGCCTCGGCGCTGTCGACCCGCGCCGTTGCATTGCGGGAACTTCAGCGATTTGACGAAGCCATGGCGGATTGCAATCGAGCAATCGCCCTGGCACCCGATGACGCGAATGGGTGGCTCCGGCGGGCCAGCATCCTGCTCCTGACCCGGCAAGTTGCTGAAGCATTGGCCGATTGCGAGATGGCTCTCGCGACCGATCCCGGCTTCTCTCAGGCCCACAGCCTGCTCGGCCAATGTCTCGCGGCACTTGGCCGGGTTGACGAAGCCCTCGCCAGTTTCGACAGAGCCCTCGACATTGAGCCTGATCAGAGCACGATCTCCAGCAAGATATTCACCCTCGATTTCATGGCCGACGCCAGCGTTGCGCAGCATCAGCAAGCGCGACATGTATGGTGGGAGCAGATCGGTGCGAAGATCGCCTCAGCGGCGGCGGGACCGCATGATAACAGCCGCGATCCGGATCGCCGTCTGGTGCTGGGTTATGTCTCGTCGGATTTTCACGCACATTCGGCGGCGTTCGTTTTCAAGCCGGTCCTGCAGCACCATGATCAGGCACAGTTCGAGATCGTGTGCTACGCGTGTTCATCAAAAACGGATGCGACGACCCGCGAATTTCAGGGGATCGCCGATCGCTGGCGCGACGCCTCGCAATGGTCCGACGATCGCCTCGCCGCTCAGATCCGCGCCGATGGCGTCGATATCCTGATCGATCTGTCCGGCCATACCAGCGGAAACCGCCTCGGTGTGTTTGCGCGCAAGCCGGCACCTGTTCAGGTGCATGGCTGGGGCCACGGTACCGGCACCGGGCTGCCAACGATCGATTATCTATTCTCGGATCCGGTCGCGATTCCTGTCGCGGTTCGGCATCTGTTTGCGGAGACCATCGTTGACCTGCCGTGCTTTGTGACGCTGGCGCCGCTGCCGGCGGGGATTGCGCGGGCGCCGACGCCGGCGATTGCGAACGGCTTCGTCACGTTCGGTGTCTTCAACCGCATCAGCAAGATTTCGAACGAGGCAGTGGAAGTCTGGTCCAGGATTCTCGAGCGGGTGCCGGGTTCGCGACTGCTGATCAAGGATACCGCGCTGGACGCTCAGCTGGTCCGCGACAACCTGCTGGCGCGGTTTGCCGCTTGCCGATTGCCGGCCGAACGCGTCGATCTGCTCGGAGCCACGTCGCGCGACGAACATCTGGCAACGTTCAATCGGGTCGATATTGGTCTCGACCCATTCCCGCAGAATGGCGGCGTCAGCACTTGGGAAGCCTTGCAGATGGGCGTGCCGGTGGTGGCGAAGCTCGGTCATAGCCTGCCGAGCCGTGCTGCCGCCTCCATCCTTGCCGCGCTGGGCCTGCCGGACTGGGTCGCGGATAGCGATGAGGCGTATGTCGAAATCGCAGCGAGCCGTGGGTCGCAGATCAGCGAGCTCGATAAGTTGCGCGGCGAACTGCCCGGACAAATCAAGGCTGCCGCCGCCGGCAACCCCGTCTCATACGCGCAAGCGGTGGACGATGCCTATCGCGCGATGTGGAAACGCTATTGCAACGACGGCGGCTGATCTGCGCGTCGCCTACGCCTTCAACTCCACCGTCCTGAACTCCGCCGGCAGGATCACCTCCAGCAGTTCGACGTCGTCCGAATAGTCGAGGATCATGTGCTTGATCTTCGGCGGCTGGGTCCAGGCGCTGCCTTCTTTCATCAGCGTCTCGCCCTCTCCGTCCATATAGGTCTTCACCCAGCCCTTGAGCACGTAGACCATCTGGAATTCGACGTCGTGGAAGTGCAGCTTCGACACCTCGTCCGGATTGCAGGGGCCTTGCAGCCGGATCACGTGCGCTTGCGCGAGGCCGTGGCTCGCGGCGGCGATGCCGAGATCGCGATACTTCGCGTAGGTGCGCAGACCGTCGGCCTTGAAGTCTTCCTCGCGGTGATGGCTGATCGCGATGCGCTGCTTGGGCCGCGCGGTTTTCTTGACGGATGACTTGGCCGTTGTCGTGGGGGCTTTTGCCTTCACCGCCTTGCGCGCCGTGGATCGTGCTGCGGGTTTGGCCCCGCTTTGCTTCTTCACCGCCGCCTGCGATGCGCTACGCGATTTTGCTTTCTTGGCCATGAGCGGCCTCCCCTGTTGTTATGGGGAGAGGCTAGCACAGAATGCGAAATCGTAGGGTGGGTTAGCGTCAGCGTAACCCACCACTTCGTTCCGCAACCGTTGAAGCATGGTGGGTTACGCTGACGCTAACCCACCCTACAGCTCCGACTTCAATGCAGCCGGAACACGCCGTCCACCGCGCGCAGCTCGGCCGGCTTGATCAGCTTGGAATGCGCTACCGTGACCGAGAATAGCGGCCCGTCGAGCTTCTTCTGCCAGAACGCCAGGAAATCCGTCAGCGCGGGAAATTTCGGAAACATGTCGTAGTTCTGCCAGACATAGGTCTGGAGCAGCGAGCGATGATCCGGCATCCGGTAGAGAATTTCGGCCGTCGTCAGCCCGTAACCCAGCACCTGTTTCCGGAAGTCGTCGGAAACAACCCCAACTCGCGAGACCATGCCAACCTCCTTTGCAGGAGCGCATATTCAAGGGATGGCTTTCCGGTACGCGCCCTACGAGCCACCCGGCGGAGATGCGCTCACATGAGTGAAATGTGACGCAAACTGACAATCCATCTCAAGCCCAAAAGTTTAACAAGCTGTTGAAATTCAATGCGTTAGCAGCAGATGTGGCTCCGTGCTAATACGGGCGCCGAGCACGATTAACGATGGAAAGAGATTTTGGCAGGCGGCGCTTCCGAGTGCTATTTTTCTGCTACAAGCCCTTGCTCCCGCCAAAATCCTGCCTTATCTCAGCTGTGCCTGTGCTAGCACTCGCGGGCGCAGACTGCTAACAACCCAAAATTCCCAACTCGTGCAAAAGCTTAGGAGAACTGCATGAAATTCCGTCCGCTTCACGACCGCGTCGTGGTCAAGCGCATCGACGCAGAAGAGAAGACCGCTGGCGGCATCATCATTCCCGACACGGCCAAGGAAAAGCCCTCGCAGGGCGAGATCGTCGCCGTGGGCCCGGGTGGCCGCGACGAAGCAGGCAAGCTGATCCCGATCGACCTGAAGGTCGGCGACCGCGTGCTGTTCGGCAAGTGGTCCGGCACTGAGGTCAAGATCGACAACATCGATCTGCTGATCATGAAGGAAAGCGACATCATGGGCGTCCTCGACGTCCCCGCTTCCAAGAAGAAGGCGGCCTAAGAGCCCCTCTCTTATCCAGCTAAACACCTAAGGAAAAAATCCAGATGGCAGCAAAAGAAGTTAAATTCTCCGTTGATGCGCGCGACAAGATGCTCCGCGGCGTCGACATTCTCGCCAATGCGGTGAAGGTCACGCTCGGTCCGAAGGGCCGCAACGTCGTGCTCGACAAGTCGTTCGGCGCTCCCCGCATCACCAAGGACGGCGTCACCGTCGCCAAGGAGATCGAGCTCGAGGACAAGTTCGAGAACATGGGCGCGCAGATGGTGCGCGAAGTCGCTTCGAAGTCCGCTGACGCGGCCGGCGACGGCACCACCACCGCCACTGTGCTGGCCCAGGCGATCGTGCGCGAAGGCGCCAAGTCGGTTGCCGCCGGCATGAACCCGATGGACCTGAAGCGCGGTATCGACCTCGCGGTCGAAGCCGTCGTTGCGGACCTCGTCAAGAACTCCAAGAAGGTTACCTCGAACGACGAGATCGCCCAGGTCGGCACCATCTCGGCCAACGGTGACGCGGAGATCGGCAAGTTCCTCGCCGACGCCATGAAGAAGGTCGGCAACGAGGGTGTCATCACCGTCGAGGAAGCCAAGTCGCTCGAGACCGAGCTCGACGTCGTCGAGGGCATGCAGTTCGACCGCGGCTACATCTCGCCCTACTTCGTCACCAACGCCGACAAGATGCGCGTTGAGATGGACGACGCCTACATCCTCATCAACGAGAAGAAGCTCTCCTCGCTGAACGAGCTGCTGCCGCTGCTCGAGGCCGTGGTGCAGACCGGCAAGCCGCTGGTCATCGTCGCCGAGGACGTCGAAGGCGAAGCGCTTGCGACCCTGGTCGTGAACCGTCTCCGTGGCGGCCTCAAGGTTGCGGCCGTCAAGGCTCCGGGCTTCGGCGATCGCCGCAAGGCCATGCTGCAGGACATCGCGATCCTGACCGGCGGCCAGGCGATCTCGGAAGATCTCGGCATCAAGCTCGAGAACGTCACGCTCAACATGCTCGGTCGCGCCAAGAAGGTGATGATCGACAAGGAGAACACCACGATCGTCAACGGCGCCGGCAAGAAGGCCGACATCGAAGCGCGCGTGGCTCAGATCAAGGCGCAGATCGAGGAAACCACCTCGGACTACGACCGTGAGAAGCTCCAGGAGCGTCTTGCCAAGCTCGCTGGCGGCGTCGCAGTGATCCGCGTCGGCGGCGCGACCGAGGTCGAGGTGAAGGAGCGCAAGGATCGCGTTGATGACGCGATGCATGCGACCCGCGCCGCTGTCGAGGAAGGCATCGTCCCGGGCGGCGGCGTCGCCCTGCTCCGTGCCTCCGAGCAGCTCAAGGGCCTGCGCACCAAGAACGACGACCAGAAGACCGGCGTCGAGATCGTGCGCAAGGCGCTCTCCGCGCCCGCTCGCCAGATCGCGATCAATGCCGGTGAAGACGGCTCCGTGATCGTCGGCAAGGTCCTCGAGAACAAGTCGTACGCCTACGGCTTCGACTCCCAGACCGGCGAATATGTCGACCTCGTCAAGAAGGGCATCATCGACCCGACCAAGGTGGTCCGTACCGCGATCCAGAACGCAGCCTCGGTTGCGGCTCTCTTGATCACCACGGAAGCCATGGTCGCCGAGCTGCCCAAGAAGGGCGGCGCCGGTCCGGCGATGCCCCCGGGCGGCGGCATGGGCGGCATGGATTTCTGATCCAGCCATTCCGGCAAACGACAAAATGCGAAACCCCGGCAGCGATGCCGGGGTTTTGTTTTTGGAGGATCGCTTCACGCGCCCCGCGATCATAGTCCCTAGCCTGGAAGGAGCGGAGCGCAATCCGGGGCACCGTATCCGGCGCGAGCAGTCTCCTGGATTACGCTGCGCTCCATCCAGGCTACGAACTCAATTCATGCAGGCGCCGCGCACTGCCCCGGGAATGGCGGAGCGGCCTCACCACACCTTCCCCAGTCGCTCCATGTGCGGCTCGCCCTCTTGGTCGAGCGACCAGACTATCCGCGTCACCTTGCCGACCAGATTGTCCATCGGCACGAATCCGATCGACGACATCACGCGGCTGTCGCTCGAGTTGTCTCTGTTATCACCGAGCACGAAGAAATGGCCCGGCGGCACGGTGTAGACGTCGGTGTTGTCGTAGTAGCCGTTGTCGACGCAGTCCTGCGTGACGTAGGACGCGCCGTTCGGCAGCGTCTCGCGCCAGCGCTTGGCCTTCGCAGCGGCGTCCACGCCGCAGCTGGAGCCGGCGAATACCTGCTTCAGAGCGACGCGCGTCACCGGGCGGTCGTTGAGGACGAGCTGGCCCTGCCGCATCTGGATGCGATCACCGGGCAGCCCGACCACGCGCTTGACATAGTCGACCGAGGTGTCCTTTGGCGTCCGGAACACGACGACGTCGCCATACTCGGGCTCGGCGGCCCGGAAACGCCCGGATATCCATGACGGCGCGAAGGGAAACGAATAGCGGCCATAGCCATAGGCATATTTTGCGGCAAAGACGTAATCGCCGACGACCAGCGTCGGCGTCATCGAGCCGGACGGGATGTTGAACGGCTGAAACAGGAAGATGCGAAACAGGAACGGCGGCGACCACAGCACCGGGATCAGGAGGATCAGGATGACGATCGCCTTCCATTCCCGCACTTTGGCCTGCGGGTGGATGGTTTCCTGAAGAGTGGTCATGCGCCTGCCCTGATCAAGCCCGTGCTCGTTGCGAGACTACGCAACCTTTGCGCGCGCGCAATCCCATAACTTGGTCGCGCCGCCCGCGGATCGCGTTCACGCCCGCAATCAGCCGCGCGCGAGATCGCTGAAGCAGCGGCGGATCCATTCGATGGTGAGCCGCGTCGCCGGATCCCGCTTGAGGTGGTTCTGCACCAGCAGCCAGACGTCGCGGCGCCCCGGCAGCAGTGTGGCGCGCAAACGGCGGTCACCGAGCAAGTCCGCGCAGACATGCTCGGGCAACACGCCGGCGGCCTGATGCGCGCGGATCAGGTTACGGATGACCCGAACATTGTCGGTGACGCAGCGCGCGCGGGCTTTCTTCGCGCGCAGGAATTGCATCTCGGGAATGGCACCGAGTTCGTCCGGATAGGCGCACAGCATCGGCTCGCCCTCCGTCGTAACAGGCTCGAAATAATAGAGCTTGACGTCACCGAGCCTGGAGATCGCGAAGTCGCCCTTGTCGGGCTTGCGCAGCCGGATCGCGAGATCGGCTTCCCAGCGCGAGAACTTGACGTTCTCGCTCGAGGTGAGGAATTGCAGCGTCAGGCCGGGATTGGTGCGCAGGAAGTCGCTCGCGCGCGGCGATAGAACCTCCTCGGCGACCGTGTTGGTGGAGGCGATACGCAGGCGTCCCACCGGGCCTGCCAGACTCTCGCCGACGCGACCGATCTCGGCGGCATGTGCGGCCATCGCCTCGACATGCGCCAGAACCGCCTCGCAACTCCGCGTCGGCCGGCGCTGGCCGTCCACCGCATCGAACAGCGGTACGCCGAGATCGCGCTGGATGCGTGCGAGTCTGCGGCCGACGGTGGTCTCGTCGATGCGCAGCCGTGCGCTGGCGCCGGCATAGGTGCCCTCGTCCCTGACGGCGGCGATGATGCGCAGATCGTCCCAGTTCATGGCGATGAGCCTAGCAGGCACGGTCGGCTCCTGCAAATTTGCAGCCATATGCTGCAATAGTCCTGCACATTAGCAGGCCGCCACCGCGCTAGTGTCGCACCATCCGATATTCCTTAGGAAGGCCCGACCCGCATGACCGCCCCCAAAACTCTGCTTGAATTGTCCGGCGCCGATCTCACTCCGCCCGGGCTCGGCGATTCCTGCCTCGTGCTGATCGACATCCAGAACGAATATTGCGCCGGCCCGCTTGCCTTGCCGGATGCGGAGCCCGCGATCGCCGCCGCCGCGCGCCTGCTCGCCCGCGCGAGGGCGAGCGGCGCTGCGATCTTCCATATCGCGCACAAGGGACGTGCCGGCAGCCTGTTCGACCGCGAGGCCGCGCGCGGTGCGATCGTCAGGCACCTGGCGCCGCTCGCCAGCGAAGCTGTAATCGAAAAGGCGCTGCCGAACGCTTTTGCCGGCACCGACCTGCAGGTCCGGCTGGCCGCAACCGGACGCACGAACATCGTGCTGGCCGGTTTCATGACCCATATGTGCATCAGCTCGACCGCCCGCGCCGCGCTCGACCTCGGCCTGCGCACGACGATCGCAGCCGATGCCTGTGCGACACGCGATCTTCCCGACGGCCGCGGCGGAGCGCTCTCCGCGAAGACCATTCACGAGGTCGCCCTGGCCGAATTGTCGGACCGGTTTGCGATCATCGCGCAAACCGAGACGTTGACCTGAAGGAGCGTGGGCGATGCTGCAACTCTACTTCTCCCCCATGGCCTGCTCGCTTGCGAGCCGCATCGCGCTGATGGAAGCGGGCCTCGAGGCCCGCTATCATCCGGTCCATCTCCAGACCAAGCAGGTCGTGGACGACGGCAGCGACTTCCTCGGCGTTTCGCCGAAGGGCGCGGTGCCGGTCCTGGTGCTGGAAAACGGCGAGCGGCTGACCGAAAGCGCGGCGGTGCTGCAATACATCGCCGATCTGAAGCCGCAGGTGGGCCTTGCACCCGCGTTCGGCGATCCCGACCGCTATCGGCTCCAGGAATGGCTGAGCTTCATCGGGGCCGAGATCCACAAGGCGTTCCTGTTTCCGACCTTCTGGTACAAGGACGACGCCTCGCTTGCCAAGCCGCGTACAAGGATAGCGCAGAGCTTATCGATCCCTGCCACGCATCTGGCGGACCGCGAATTCCTCGTCGGCAACAGCTTCACCGTGGCAGATGCCCACCTCACCTGGGCTTTGCTGCTGCTCCGTCCCGCAGGCGTCGACATCGCGCAATGGCCATCGTTATCGGCCTATCTCGCGCGCATGCAGGCCCGGCCCACCGTGCGGGATGCGATTGCGACCGAAATGGCGGTGCGCAAGACGATGGCGGCGAGCCCGGCGTGACAGGATGTCACGGCCGCGAAACCTGAGCGTTGTCTCCGGCAGGGCATTGATGTCGGCGCGGCATGCGCTAATCTGGAGGGATATTTTTCGACATTTCCTTGGAAGGCATTCATGCGTGCTCTTTCCAGTTTTTGCCTCGCCAAACTTTGCGTCGCCCTCTTCGCCTGGTGGCTATGCCCCGAGCCTGCATCGGCGGAAACGCGGGTCGCGCTGGTGATCGGCAACGGCGCCTATGCCAGTACGGCGCAGCTTCCCAATCCGGCTCACGACGCCGAAGACGTCGCCGCTTCGCTCAAGCGCAGCGGCTTCGAGGTGCTCCAGGGCATCGACCTGCGCCAGGCCGACATGCAGGACCTCACCATCCGCTTCGCGCGCGCCGCGAGCAAAGCCGACGTCGCCATGTTCTATTACAGCGGCCATGCGATGCAGTACAACGGCGTGAACTATCTGATGCCTGTCGACGCCGTGCTGAGCGACGAAGCCGACCTGAAGCGCTTCGTGCGGGTCGACGATATCGTGAACGACCTGCAGCAGGCCAAGAACCTGCGCATCCTCATCTTGGATTCCTGCCGCGACAATCCGCTGGCCGAAAGCTTGAAACGCTCCGCCGGCCTGACGCGCGGCGCCTCGATCGGTCGAGGCCTGTCGAAAGTCGAAGCACCGCGCGGCACGATCGTGTCGTTCTCAACCCAGTCCGGGCAAACCGCGGCCGATGGCAGCGGCCGCAACAGCCCCTACACGACGGCGTTCCTGAAGCACATCGAGGAGCCGCAGGAGATCGGCGAAGTTTTTCGCGACATCAGCAGCGACGTCTACGATTCCAGCGGCAAGACCCAGTTGCCGGAACTGTCGCTGTCGATCATCGGCAAGTTCTACCTGAACGGACCGGTGTCGGTCACGGTGGCCCCGGCGGCGCCGCAAGCCGCACCCCGGGCTGACCCTTGCGCGGCAGCAGAAGCGCACTGGAAGGCCGCGGACGGCATCGGCACGCTCGGCGCTTTCGAGGATCACCTCGCGAGATTTCCGAATTGCATCTTCGCCACGCTCGCCAAAGCTCGGATCGAGGGCCTGAAGCAGAAGGTGGCGCTCGCGCCGGCAACCGGCAACGCCCGTACCGCGAAGGACTTCGACGGCAATTGGGACGTGACGTTGAACTGCCCGCCTACCGGCAAGGCGCAGGGCTTCACCCGGGCTCTGTCTGCCACGGTTGCGAACGGCGTGTTTCACGCTGACGCTCAGAGCCAGGGCGCCGTCAATCGCCTGGAGATCGATGGACAGATCCCCGCGGACGGCAAGACGACTTTGAGCGCGCGCGGAACGACGGGGGCGAGCACCTATACCCTCAACAATCTCGCGCCCGGCTCGCCCTACGCCTTTACGGTCGATGCGCAGTTCGATCGCACCCGAGGCACCGGCAAGCGCAACGAGGCGCGCGCCTGCGGCCTGGTCTTCGTCAAGCGCTGATTGTGCAAAAAGCGGTGAGGCGCATTGCGCCTCACTCCACCCGCGCCAGCACCGCGAGTTTGCGGATGCCCTTGTTGCGGTAGGCGTCGAGGAACGCGTAATAATCCTTGAAGGACACGCAGCCGTTGGAATCGCCATTGGGCCCGAGCATGAAGGTGTGCGCGAGCAGGCCGTCGCGGCCGTAGATCGCGCTCTCGCCGCCGATCGGGGTCAGGCGCAGCGCGGGCACGCCGTGGAACAGCGCTTCGCGCGGCTTCAGGTCGTAGATGTGCGGCGGCGTCACGCCACGCATGCGGATGCGCGAGGAACGGGGATCGTCCAGATTGGAGCCGAGGCCGGAATGTGCCTCGAGCTTGGTGCCGTCAGGCAGATACACCGTCTTCGCGCTGATGTCGTAAACCGCGGTGGAGCGGTCGTAGGGCGCCGAACCGCCGAGCATGGGATTCTGCTCCTTCGGCGCGATGGAAGCGGTCACGCTGGCGTCGGCCGAGGCATAGGCGAGCAGTCCGCCGGAGGGCTCACGCTTACCCCAGAGCTTTTCCACCATCGACTGACGCGGCCCGGTGATCGACATCACTGCAGCCTTGGCGCGATCGGCTATCGATTTTGGCTTCGCCTCAGGCGCCGGCACGATCTCGGCCGGATCTGCCGAGGCAAGTTGCACCGGCGCGTCGGCGCCGCGCTTGGACTTCGCAGCGTCAGCGATCTTGGCGGGACTTGGCTTCAGGACCTCCGCGACCCTCGCGATCACGCTCAGCTTCGGCGCGTCCTTGGCTTCCGCGATCTTGGCTGCGGGCGCGGCGCTCGCCGCATTCGATGTCACGCCTTGGGTCGCAGCCGCGGCAAAGCGATCGTTGAACATTTCGCGTGAGATCGGCGCTGCCACCTGCAACCGGTCGGGCAAGAGCGCAAAGGCTTCCTTGACGGCCTCACCGGCCTCGCGCAACGCGACCCTGGGCGCGCGCTTGATCACGGGCTCGTCGTAGCCGCTGCTGCCGACGGTCGGATAGACGCTGGCGGCAAAGATGTTGCTGTAGATGGTCCAGCCGGCGCCAAGCACGACGCAGCCGATCACGGCGGCGCCAAGCACGTTTTGCGTGGTCATTTTCCGGGAAGGCTTCCGATAGGAATTGCTCGAGAACCCTTTGGACTTCCGTGCCGCGATACCTTGCGCAGCGATACTCGTACTCATTCGCCTTGCGTCCAGAACGGTGTCACTCAGTCCCCCTTCGAAGCGCCGCTGGTCACGATCCGGGAACAGCATCTCGCAGAGGGTCGGAGCGTCATTAAGGCCACTTTTAGTTAAATGCGGATTAAGTTCGGGCGGATGTGGGGCAACCCGTTCGGGTCGTCCCATTTTGGGAAAACGCCCGCAGGACTACGGACTTAGGCGCGTCTGTTAACTATAATTCTCGGCCGGATCGCTGCGGTCGGCGAACGTCTTTGGCCGCCTCTCTAGACGCACCAACCAAGTCCTTTTCGTGGTCTTCAATACCCGGACGTTAACGGGGAATCATTGCGCGAGGCTGGTGTGCAATAGCCCGCTTCCACCTCTCGTGGCACGCCGCTTACGCATCGCACAGGGCCCTCGCACGGCACGGCGCCCTGACCGAAAGTTGATCGAGCCGGTCTGGCAAAGCCGGTGCCGAGAAAATAGCTGCGATATCGGCACTTTTCAGCAGCCTCTGCGTGTGATACGGTACCGTATCAACATCGCTTTGAACTGTGCCTGGCACGCAAACGGAGGCTGGCATGAGAGAGTTCGCGCGCGCGGGGTTTTTCGCTCTGGCGGGGTCGCTTCTGTTGACCGGACATGCGATTGCCCAGCCCGCTGCCAATGTTGGCTGCACGGCATCGCCATCCGCTGCCGGTACGCAGACCTGGCGCTGCGATAACGGCATCACCATCGTTGCGGAAAACGGCGCCAGATTTGAACTTAAGGACGCCAACCGCGACGGACATATAGACTCGGTGGAGTTGAGCAGCAAAGCGCTGCTGGTCGAGATGCCCAGGAAGCCCGGCGGCAATCCCTTCAAGGTGCTGACGCCGCAAGCGATCGCCGCGGTGCGCGGCACGAAATGGGCGGTCGATGTCGCAGAGGCCAAGACCTCCGTCTTCGTGGCTGACGGTCGTGTCGGCGTGAGCCGCAGGAGCGGCGGGCGCGGCGTGGTACTAGGCCGCGGCGAAGGCGTCGACGTGGAAGCGACAGGCCCGTTGACGGTGAAGACATGGGGTCAGCCGCGCGTCGACGCGTTGATGACAAGACTAGGTCAATAGACTAGGCCGATAAGTTCGGGTCACCGTGGCTCGGCCAACAGCATTTGGACGATAGAGAGAATTGCAACACGACCACATGAGTAGCCGACGCGTTCAGATCCTCGTGGCACTCGTCCTCACCGCGCTGTGGGGCGCGAGCATCTATGCCGGCCATGCCAACGGTCATCTGCGCTTTCTCGATCGCCTCGAGGCGACGCTGACGGATTGGCGGACGCAGGTCCGCGGCGTGCGGGTTCCGCCCGATCTCGTCACCATCGTCGCGATCGACGACACCGTCGTGAAGCGCGGCGGCAGCTATCCGCTGCCGCGCGCCGATCTCGCCCGCGTCGTGGACACCATCGTGCAGTTCAAGCCGAAGGTCGTCGCGATCGACCTGCTGCTGGTCGACCGCAGCGCTGCGATCGGCGACGCTACGCTGGCAAATACGCTGGCTACGGGTCCCATCGTCCTTGCCGCCGCAGCGATTTTCCCGTCCGCCAGCGAGACCGTGGAGACCAGCGGCCAAGGCCCCCTCGCCGCCCTGCCGCAGGCCGAGCGCTTCCTGCTGCCTCTGCCGGCGTTCGCCGATCATGCCGAGGTCGGCGTCGTCAACGTTGCGACCGGACAATCGGGCTCGCCGCTCTCGGTGCCGATGCTGTTCCGGACGAGCGACAAGGTCGAGCTGTCCTTTCCGTTGCGGGTCGCGGCGCGCGCGCTCGACAGGTCTCTGACGATCGCGCCGGACCATCTGATGCTCGGCGACCGCGCGGTGCCGACCGATACCGATTTCGCGCTGCCGATCACCTATTACGGCCCGCGCCGGACCATCCGCACCGTCAGCGCACAGAGCATCTTCGACGGCACGTTAAGTCGCGCGGCGATCGAGAACCGGATCGTCGTGATCGGGGCCTCGGTCGCCGGCGGCGGTGATTTCTACCCAACGCCGTTCGATTCCCTGATGCCCGGCGTCGAAGTGGTCTCCACCGCGATCACCCATCTCGTCGCCGGCGACAGCATCGTGCGCGACCGCAAGGTCCACATCGCCGACGCGCTCATCGCGATCCTGTTGCCGATGCTGCTGGTAGGCCTGCTCGCCTGGCGGCGCAGCGCGCTTGGCATCGTCACCGCGGCCGCGGTGATGATCGCCTGGGCCGGCTTCAATCTGTTCGCGTTCACGCACGGCGCCTGGCTGAACGCCGCGACCACGCTCGCCGCAGCAGTGCCGCCGGTTGCGGTCTTTGCCGGCGTGCAATTGTGGGCGGGAGGCCGCCGCACGCAATATTTCGCAGCCAAGAGCCGGTCGCTCGCGCAATTCCAGGCGCCGGCCGTGCAGGAGTGGTTGGCGCGCGATCCGAATTTCCTGTCGACACCCGTCCGGCAGGACGCAGCAATGGTCTTCATCGATCTCTCCAGCTTCACGGCGTTGAGCGAGCGGATTGATCCAAGCGAGCTCCAGGACATTCTAAAGGCGTTTCACGCGCTGATCGAGAAGACCGCGATCGATTGCGGCGGCATGATCAGCGGCTTTCTCGGCGACGGCGCCATGATCCTGTTCGGCCTGCCCGGCGCAATGCCCGACGACGCCGCACGCGCGCTGAAATGCGCGATCGACCTGCACCGCGGCGTTGAACGCTGGATCGCATCGTTGCCGCCCGCGATCAGGAATCAGCTCGGCTTCAAGATCGGCGCGCATTTCGGCCCGATCGTCGCCTCCCGCCTCGGCGAAAGTCATCAGCACATCACGGCGACAGGCGACACCGTCAACGTGGCGAGCCGGTTGATGGAGGTCGCCGCCCAGAACGGCGCGCGGCTCGCGCTCAGCGATACGCTGCTGGATGCGGCCGACTTTCAGAGCGGTCCCGACGGCGTTCTGTCGGGCCCCCTGCTCACGCAGGTCCGCGGCCGCTCCGGCGTCGTGACCGTCTGGTTCTGGCGCGACCAGGACAGGCCGAACCAGGCCGCGACCAAGGCCGAGATGATCGACTGAACCTTCGTCGTCGTTCCGAGGAAGAGCTACCGCGCTTCCGGCGGTGGCGAGCGGTCCAGGACGTCGCCCTTGGCGCCTTCGAGCAGATCCATGCTGTAAGTCTCGATCACGAGCGGGCCGCGCTTGCGCTGCAATTGCGCGACCTGCGTCACCTTCCCAAAGAGGTCGTGGACGGCGGGATGGCCGTCAGAGCGCAGCTCGTCGACATAGATCAGCTTGCCCGCAAGCAGCTTTGGATCCGGCTCGGGCATGTTGGCCCAGCGGATGCGCTGGTTCTGCTGCGCCACGCAGCTGCCGCGCGGCAGATAGAAGGCGAGCCAGCCTGTCGTGCCGTAGTCCGGCGCAAGCACGCAGGTCGCGCCATTGCGGACGCGCACCGCTTCGATTTCGGCAGCGAGCTCGCGCCAGCCGACGCCGACGCTGCGCACGGTCGCATCGCGGCGATAGCCGGACAGCCAGCCAGTATTGGCCTGCACGATCAGCGCGGCAAACATCACGATGCCGGTGGGTGCGGCCCAGCGCAGGCAGAAATCCGCGAGGCGCCGCTGGCGCGGCTTCCACTGCACGAGATTGGCGGCGGCGGCCGCGGCGACGACGAAAGGCGGATAGACCGGCGCGAACCAGTTGGCCTCGACGCGGGCATGCAGCGAATGCCAGACGAAATAGGCGACGATGGTCCAGAACATCGTCTCGATCAGCACGCGCGAGGCCAGCGCGCCGGCCCGGCGCCAGGTCAGCGCGTGCAGCCCCATCGCGCCGAGGATGAACACCAGCGGGGTTGCGAACGCGATCTGGGTCGGGATCAGTTCGGCAATGAAGACCGGACGAAAATCCTCGATCCTGGCGCGCCCGAGCTGCTTGGCGAACGAGACCCATTGATGATCGGCATTCCAGAGGATCACCGGCGAGAACAGCGCGAGCGCAACGAAACCGCCGAGATACGGCCAGGGCGAGAGAAACCAGTGCCGCAGTTTCGGCACGGCCGCGATCCAGATCAGGATCGCCAGCCCGAAGAACATAGCGGTGTATTTCGACAGGAGCGCCGCGCCGACGGCTGCGCCGACCGCGAGCCACCAGACGCCGCGGCCGCTCTCCAGCACCTTGGCGAGAAAGAACAGCACGAAGCTGGAGGCAACCAGAAGCGGCGCATCGGGCGTGACGATCAGCGTGCCGACCGAGGCCAGCAGCGTCACGTTGAGCAGGATGGCGCTGGTCGCCGCTACCCGCGCACCGCCGAACAGGATCGCAGCGGAGCGATAGATCGCGTAACTCATCGGCAGCGCGAGCAGGATCGAGACCAGGCGGACGCCGAGTTCGGTGTCGCCGGCGATGAGGGTGCCGGCGCGGATGACGTAGGCAACCATCGGCGGGTGGTCGTAATATCCCCCGGCGAGGTTCTGCGACCACATCCAGTAATAGGCTTCGTCGAAGGTGATCGGCGTGACGGCGGCCGCGACGAGCCGCAAGCCGACCAGCGCAATGATTACCAACGCCGTATTGCGGACGATCCGCGCGTCAGTCCCGCCCATCGTGAGCTATTTCTTGCGCCAGACGAACAGTCCGGACATCGCGTAGTTCCACACCACGCCCATCAGCGCCCCGGCCGCACCGGCAAGCCACCAGATCGGCTCCTGGTCGTAGACCGAAAAGGCGACGCCGACATTGGCGAGCAGGCCGACGCTGCACACGATGTAGAACGCGATCAGCCCGCGCAGCAGTGCAAAGCCCTTCAGCCGCTGGTCGCGATAGGTGAGGAAGTTGTTGAGAACGAAATTGCTGGTCATCGCGACGATGGCGCCGGAGGCCTGCGCTTCCGCGAACGGCTCCTTGAACAGCTCGAGCGATATGAACAAGGTGGTGAGATGCACCACGAGGCCGATCCCGCCGACCATCGCGAACAGCAGGAAACGTAACGAGACAGCATCGTTGGTGAACTTCGCCAGCACCAGGCCGAGAAAATCCAGCGCGACCATCGAATCGAGCTTGCTTTCGCCGTGCTGGCGCTCGCCGAACGTGTAGGGAATTTCGATGGCGCGCAAGGTGCCGTTGGCGCTGGCGACGAGGTCGAGCAGGATCTTGAAGCCGTGCACGGAAAGTTTCGGCGCCAGCTGCTCGAAGCGGTCGCGGCGAACCATGAAGAAGCCGCTCATGGGATCGGCGATCTCGACCCGCAGCGCTTTCCTGGCGAGTTCCGTTGCCAGCGCGCTGGCGCCGGCGCGCTGCTTGTTGAAGCCTTCGCTCTTGTAGCCCTCGATGTAGCGGCTGCCGACCACGAGTTCGGCCTGCCCGCTCGCGAGCAGCGACAGCATCTTCGGCAGTTGCGTCTCGTCGTGCTGAAGATCGGCGTCGATCACGGCCGCATAGGGCGCGCTGGAAGCCAGGATGCCCTCGATGCAGGCCCCCGACAGGCCGCGGCGGCCAATACGGCGGACACAGCGCACGCGGCTGTCGCGCTGTGCCAGCGCGCGCACGACATCCCAGGTGCCATCAGGCGAATTATCGTCGACGAACACGACCTCCCAGGCGATGCCGGCCAGCACGGCCTCCAGCCGCCGGTACAGCACCGTGACATTGTCGCGCTCGTTGAAGGTCGGGACGACGACCGACAATTCCGGCGCCGGCGAAGCCGCCTGTGGGGTATCGGAGCCCGGTCTGATCGCTTGATTCATGACGGCAGCGTATATCCGCCGCGTCCTGTGCTGCCAAGAACTTGTGCTGCCAAGAACTTGTGCTGCCAAGAACTTGCGCTGGCAAGCCGGGGTTTCTCTGGGGGGCGGCCCAAAAGGGGCCCTAAAATGCCAACGACCCCGGAACGGCGGGCGGCGCGTACATCCGGCGCAGCCTGTGCTATTCCAAGGTCGTTCCAGCGCCGGAGTTTTCGCTCAACGTCGCCGTTAGAAGCTAAATAGGAACGACAAAGCCGCTTTGCAAGGAGCGAAAGAGGCCCTTTTTCATGCCCTTACTGGTTGGGGACTTCCTTGATCACCGGCCCTCGCGGCACGGGCGCGGCAGGGGCCGCCGGCGCCGTAATGGCGGCCGGATCGGCCTTCGCAGGCTTGGGCGGCTTGCCGTACTGGCCGATCGGCCCGAAGACGACGGCGACCGCAAGCACGATCGCCGCGACGATCGCGCCCAAAATGCCCCCCACCGACTCAGACGACATGGAAACCCATTCCTGTTCCAGATGCGCCCAGTGATACCATGGATGAGCGCGCTGCCGGAAGGGCTTGCCGGACGCACGGGTCGATGGGCTATTTCTGCGGCGGCTTGTGCTTGACGAAGGCCGTCACGATGTCCTTCTGCGCCGCCTCCACCGCTCTGTTCGCGGTCGCGAGATGAGCGCCGGCATCGATACCCGGATATTGCGTGGTGAGATAATCGAGCAGTGCCACCCGGTAGTATTGTCGCTCTGACGGACAGGCTCCGGCGACGGAGCGGCCAAAGTCCTGTTCCGACAGGCCCTGATTGCCGTCGCGCGAATATTCCCGCGCCAGGCAATGCCAATAATCGTCGCGGCCCTGCATGGCGAGCTTCTGCGCACCCTTGGCATCGTCATCGTCGGCCATGACTGAAGATATCATGGCAGCAGATGTCATCATGACGAGCGCCGCTCCCACCACCAGCATCCGCATCTTGTTCTCCTTTTTTCGCAGATCCCGTCGCGAGCTTAGACGGGACGTCGCAACTGGCCAATCACAACTGGTTTGATTAGGATGGAGGCCCTCCTCCCGCATCCGAGATCCTCCCGTGGCCAAAGCAAAAACCGCGTCTAAAAAATCCGGCAACATCTACATCGGCATCGGCGGCTGGACCTTCGAACCATGGCGTGGGGTGTTCTATCCGGAGAAGCTCACGCAAGCCAAGGAGCTGTCCTACGCCGCCTCGAAGCTGACCTCGATCGAGATCAACGGCACCTATTACGGCTCGCAGAAACCGGAGAGCTTTCGCAAATGGGCGAGCGAGGTGCCTGATGGCTTCGTGTTCTCGGTCAAGGGGCCGCGATTCGCCACCAACCGGCGCGTGCTGGCCGAGGCCGGCGATTCCATCAAGCGTTTCTATGATTCCGGCGTGCTGGAACTCGGCCATCATCTTGGGCCGGTGCTGTGGCAGTTCGCGCCGACCAAAAAATTCGACGGCGCCGATTTCGGCAAGTTCCTCGAGCTGTTGCCACGCAAGCTCGAGGGACGCGCGCTGCGCCATGTCATCGAGGTCCGTCACGACAGTTTCTGCACGCCGGATTTCGTCGCGCTGATCCGCGAATTCGAGACGCCTGTCGTGTTCGCCGAGCACGGCAAATATCCGGCGATTGCCGACGTCGCCGGCGATTTCGTCTATGCCCGGCTTCAGAAAGGCAATGACGAGATCAAGACCTGCTATCCGCCGAAGCAACTCGATGCCTGGGCCAGGCGTTTTCAGGACTGGGCCGAGGGAAGCGAACCCGACGACCTGCCGAAGGTCGACAAGTCCAAGCCGAAGAAGGAGCCGCGCGACGTGTTCGCCTATGTCATCCACGAAGGCAAGGTGCGCGCGCCGGCCGGCGCCATGGAACTGATCGCGCGGGTGAGCTGAGGTGTTTCGCTAAAGGTCTGTCATGGCAAAGCTGAAAAAACTTTTCACCATCGGCTATGAGCAGACGCCGCCGAAGGCCGTACTGGACGAGCTGGAGCAATCCGGAGTCAAGCTGGTCGTCGATGTGCGCGCGGTGACGTCGTCGCGCCGGCCCGGCTTTTCCAAGAAGCAGTTGTCCGCGGGCCTCGACGAACGCGGCATCGCCTATGTCCACCTCGCCGCGCTCGGAACGCCGAAGGAAGGCCGCCTCGCCGCCCGCAGCGGGCAATACGATGTGCTGGAGAAGATTTTCTCAAAGCACCTGAAGACGCCGGAGGCCCGGGAGCAGATGGACGAGCTCTCCGCGTTGGTGAAGAAAGCAGGTCCGGTCTGTCTGCTTTGCTATGAACGCGATCACACCCACTGCCATCGCCAGATGATCGCTGAGATCATCGAGGAGCGTAACGGCGTGACGGTGAAGAATTTGGCGGGACGGCAGATCTAACCTCCGCCCGTCATTCCGGGGCGCGCCTCTTGGCGCGAGCCCGGAATCCATCGGGCCGCAGAGTTGGTGGATGAATGGATTCCGGGCTCGCGCCACGCGCGCCCCGGAATGACCATTACCCCTCCCCCGCGAGCCTGAACGTTCCTTCCATCATCTGCACGCAGCACCCGCCGACATGGGCTGAGACGATCTTGCCGTCCTGCTTGCGCACGCGCGTCAGCAGGAGGCTCGGCCGACCCATGTCAAAGCCCTGGCCGACCGTGAGCTTCAATTCGCCATCTCGCGTGGCATCGAGCTCGGCAAACAGCGCGGCGGCTGCAACCGTGGCGCTGCCGGTGGCGGGATCCTCGGTGAGGCCGCTGGCGCCGCGCATGAACATGCGCGCCTGCCGTTCGCACGGCGCCTCCGCCGCGGGCACGTCGCGTGTATAGAACCACACCGAGCGGGCGTCGTCGCGCGGCAAGACCCTGCCGAACGCGGCCGCGTCGGGCCTGGCCCGTTTCAGCGCATCGCGCGAATGCACCTCCGCCACCAGGAACGGCGTTCCGACGCCGACGACCTGCGGCGCGTGGTGATCGATCCTGATGTCATCAGCGGTCAAGGAGATGCAGGCCGCAACGTCAGCGGCGGAAACCTGCGCCAATCGCGACAGCGGCTGCGGCGCGGTGAGTTCGGTGCTGATGACCCTTCCCTGCTCCCGAAAAATATCGACCGGCACCACCCCCGCCTTCTCCTCGAACAAAAGGCGCGGCTTCGGCTCTTTCGCGAGGCTCGCCAGCACGAAGGAGGTGCCGATATTGGGATGGCCGGCGAACGGCATTTCCCTCACCGGTGTGAAGATGCGCACCTCGGCGTCGTTGCCCCTGTCGCGCGGCGGCAGCACGAAGGTGGTCTCCGAATAGTTGAACTCGGTCGCGATCGCCTGCATCTGCTGTGTGGAGAGCCCGCCGGCATCGAGCACCACGGCGAGCTGGTTGCCGCCGAAGGCGCGGTCGGTGAACACGTCGATGGTGATGTAGCGGCGCTGCATCTTTCGCTTCCTCTTCACGCAAGCGCAGCCGCGGTCGGCTGCATCGCCGGCACTCTACAAGCCGGCGACATCGCCCGTCATGCCCCAAAATAGAGTGCAATCGGAGCAATCGCGGAAGACGGATCAAAAGCGGCAGAGCGAACGTGGCGATGCTAGCACTTGCGCGCGTTCACTCTGATCGACGATCAGCCCATCGATAAATCGCAGGTTCTTCGCGTAGCTTTGCGCCTTCTCGAACTGCGTGTGCGGCCAGTCGCTGCCCCAGAGCAGTCGATCAAGGCCGTACGCGTTGCGCAGCAGCGGGTAGGCCGTCTTCGCAAAATCTTCGCCGGCCGCGCCGTTGCGATACGGCGCCGAATCTACTCGGCTACCTCCAGCGCGAGATCCCGCGGAGTCCGCCATCAGCGTTCGCAACGCCGGGCTGGCGGACTTCACCGGCCCGGCTTCGTCTCTGCAGCGAGTTAGTACGCGGACGCCGTATTGGGGAGGCAAGGCGGCTGCGTGTAAGGCGCAGAGGCATACGCGCCTGCTGCGGGAGCCCTGACGCAGTCGGTCGCCACGTGAGTTGCGGCGCGGCGCGGCACGCTGTCCCGCGCCGATGCGGCCTGGCTTTGGGTGACAGCAGCGGCGATCAGGGCGGCTGCAACAGGGATCGATCGAGTCATTGGCTTTCTCCGGGTGACAAAGGGAAGCTGAGATTTTCGGCTTCCACCGTGCAAGACCCAAAAGCTACCAAGGATATTTCATCACGCGCCTTCAACGAAACGCGAGCCGCTTCAACGAAACGCGACTCACAAGTGAAGGCGCAGGAGGCGGCCCTCACCCCAGTTGAAACACCGCCACCTTCTGCTCGTAGCCGCGCACCTCGACCTCGCCGAGCGAGACCGCATCGTCGCCGTCGGCGCCCAGCGCGTCGCGGACAGACGCGGAGATCAGGAGCTGCGAGCCGAACTCCTTGTTGAGCGCCTCTAGCCGTGAGGCGAAGTTCACGGTGTCGCCGATCACAGTGTACTCCTTGCGCCGGGGCGAGCCGATATTGCCGGCGACGACCTCGCCGAAATGGATGCCGATGCCGATCTTGAGGGGCCAGCTCGTCTGCGCGTTGATGCGCTCCATCGCGGTCAGCATCTCGCGGCCCGCGGCGACTGCGCGATGCGCGGCGTCGGAGGCCTCGAGCGGCGCACCGAACAGGGCGAGAAAGCCGTCGCCCAGAAACTTGTTCACGATGCCACCCTCGCGGTCGAGAATGTCGACCAGCACGGCGAAGGCGCCGTCGAGCCGGTCGACCACCTCCTGGGGAGTACGCGACTGCGCGCCGGCGGTGAAGCCGCGGAAGTCGACGAACATCACGGCGACTCGGCGGAGGTCGCCGGCGGCACCCGTCCCCTCCGTCATCAGCCGCTCCACAACCTGCGGCGAGACGTGCTGGCCGAACAGGTTGGTCACCCGGTCGCGCGCAGTGGCTGCCGCAATGCTCGCCGCAAATTGCCGCCGCAATCGCGCGCCGACGGCGCCCGCCAGCACGCCGCAAATCAGGATGATGGTGCTGCGGACCGCGTGAAAGTAGATCAGGGGTTCACCGGACTCGCTGACCGAGTTGTAATACAGCGCGACAGCCAGGAGTTCGGCTGCGGCCACAAATCCCGTGAAGGTGGACAGCCAGAAATCAAGCCGCAGCGTCGAAAGAATGATGAAGATGAAATAGGCCAGTGGCAGCACGAACCCGAGCGCCTGGCTCGCGCCCATGCTGTGAATCTGCAGGATCAGGATGATCGTTGGCAGCGACGTTTCGATTGTTGCGCCGATATAGCGCCTTATCACCGGAAGGTCGCGATCGAGCTTGAGGTATCGCCTGATCTGGCTGTGGACCCAGACTTCGAAGAGGACGAAGCCTGCCAAGAGACCGTATTCGCGGACCAGGCCCTCCGTCCCGCGCCAGACCCGGTTCACGATGGCGGGGTCGATCAGATAGGTTGCGGTGAGAAACAGGATCATGACGCAGCCCGTGATGATCAACGCCCTCACCCGCAACAGCTCGGTCCGCAGCACCTCCCGCGTCAGCTCGCGCTCGAAGTCTTCGGACATCACGGCATGCTGCCGGGCCTTCCTGCTCGCAAAGCTGACCATTCCGCCCCCTTGATTCCAGGGGCATCTTGCCTCAATCCAGCGTGCGGCGGAAGCGCGTCACGGCGATGGTCATGGCGAGCAGCATCAGCACCGCCAGCGCCAACGCGTCGAAACGCAAATTTTGCATGCTCGCGCCCTTCAGCATGATGGCGCGGACGATGCGCAAATAATGCGTCAGCGGCAGGCACTCACCGACATATTGCGCCCAGGCCGGCATCCCGGCAAACGGGAACATGAAGCCGGACAGCAAGATGCTCGGCAGGAAGAACATCATCGACATCTGCATCGCCTGGAGCTGGTTCTGCACCAGCGTCGAGATCGTATACCCGATCGCCAGATTGGTCGTGATGAACAGCGTCGAAAGCAGCGCCAGCAGGAACAGATTGCCGAGCACGGGCACGCCGAACAGGCCGACGCCGATGCCGATGATGAGGAACGCCTGCACGAACCCGACCAGCACGTAGGGAATGATCTTGCCGAACATCACCTCGACCGGCCTGATCGGCATCGACAGCAGAGCCTCCATGGTACCGCGCTCGACTTCCCGCGTGACCGAAAGCGCGGTGAAGATCAGCATGGTCATGGTGAGGATGGTACCGACCAAGCCCGGCACGATGTTGAGGCTCGACGCGGCGGCGGGGTTGTAGCGGGCGTGCGCGCGGATCTCGAACGGCATCTCCGGGGGATCTCCGATGTAGAGATCGTGCTTGAGCGCGGTCTGCACGACCATGCCGAGCGAGCCGATCGCCGCGCTCGCCGCCACTGGATCGGTGGCGTCGGCCGCGACCAGCAGCGCCGGCTTATCGCCGCGCCGCACCGCCCGCTCGAAGCCGCGCGGGATCTCGACCCCGAACAGAACCTTGCCGGATTTCAGGAGATTATCGAAATCCTCGACGTCGTGGACTTCATAGAGGAAGCGGAAATAGGCGGTGTTCTCCAGCGCCTTCAGGATCGAGCGTGCGAGATCGGAATCCTCCTGAAGCAGCACCGCGCTCGGCAGATTGTGCGGCGTGGTGTTGATGGCGTAGCCGAACAAGAGCAGCTGCATCACCGGCAGCATCACGATCATCGCAAATGACACACGGTCCCGCTTGAGCTGGATGAACTCCTTGATCAGCATCGCATAGGAGCGCCTCCAGAAGCCGAAGCGCTCCCGGATCGCGTGCTGGGGTTCGTGACGATCGACCGCGCTCATTGGAAATTGTCCTTGGAACGACTCATCAATTCGATGAACACGTCTTCCAGTGACGGCGATGATTTGTGCCAGTGCAGTCCGCTTTTTTCGCGCCACGGCGCGATGCTGGCTTCGAGCGCGGCGACGTCGCGGCCGGAGACGTGCAGCGACGTGCCGAACGGCGCCACCATGTCGATTCCCGGCTTGCCGGTGAGCGCAGCCGTGAGCTCGTTCAGGTCCTCGCCCGTCACGGTGTAGGTCGTCAGCGCGGATTTCGCGATCACCTCGTCCACGGTGCCGTGCACGAGCAGATGGCCATAGGCGATATAAGCGATCTCGTGACAGCGCTCGGCCTCGTCCATGTAGTGGGTCGAGACCAGCACGGTGAGACCGTCGGCCGCGAGTGCATGAATCTCGTTCCAGAAATCGCGCCGCGCTTTTGGATCGACGCCGGCGGTCGGCTCGTCAAGCAGCAGCAGCTTCGGACTGGGCAATGTGCAGGCACCTAGCGCCAGCCGCTGCTTCCAGCCGCCGGAGAGTTCGCCGGCGAGCTGTTCCTCGCGCCCCGAGAGCCCGATCCGCTTGATCATGTCGCGCGCGGCGCCGCGTGCATCGCGAAGGCCGTACAGCCGCGCGACGAATTCGAGGTTTTCGCGGACAGAGAGATCCTGATAGAGGCTGAACCGCTGGGTCATGTAGCCGACCTGGCGCTTGATCTTTTCGGCATCGCGCCTGATGTCGTAGCCGAGGCAGGTGCCCTCGCCGCTGTCGGGCGTGAGCAGGCCGCAGAGGATGCGGATGGTCGTCGTTTTGCCCGAGCCGTTCGGGCCGAGGAAGCCGTAGATCGAACCGCGCTTCACCTGCATCGACAAATCGTGCACGACCTCGCGGCCGCCGAACGACTTGGTCAGGCCCTTGACGTCGATCGCGATGCCATTGCCGCCGTTCATCGCTTGTCCGCCACCGGAGTCTTTGGATTGAGATGGACGTCGATGGGTTGTCCGACACGCAGCGCATCGGGGCGCGATGGCCGCGCCTGGATCAGATAGACGAGCTTGTTGCGCTCCTCGAGGCTGTAGATGACGGGCGGTGTGTATTCGGCCGAAGTTGCGATGAAATAGATCTTCGCGGTGAGATCGGCGGCGCAATTGTCGCATGCGATCCGCACGGTATCGCCGATCGCAAGCTTCGGCAGCTCGGTCTCCGGCACGAAGAAGCGCAGCTTCATGTTGCCGGGCGGCATGATCGAGAGCACCGGCCGCTGCGCCGCCACCATCTCGCCTTCGCGAAAATAGATCTGCTGGATGGTGCCGGCCACGGGCGCAAAGCCCTTGCGCCGCGCCATCCGCGTCTCCGAGGTCGCCACCCGCGCCTCAGCAACGCGCAGGGCGGAGACGGCCGAGTCGAGATTGGCTTGCGTGCCCGAGCCGGTTTTGCTCAGCGAGGCCGCGCGGTCATAGGTCTGCTGCGCATTGGCAAGTGTCGCCTTGTTCTGGTTGAGATCGGCAAGCTGGAGATCGTCGTCGACGGAATAGAGGTGATCGCCGACCTTGACCTCGTCGCCCTCGCGGACGTTGAGCTTGATCACGCGGCCCGCCTCGTCCGGACTGACGAAGATCATGTCGGCCTCGACCCAGCCCTGGAAGCCGGGCTCACGCTTGTCCTTGCACCCGGCAAGCCCGGTCGCGAGGACCAGAACCGCGATCGAACAGAGGCGCGGCAAAAACTGGATCGCGCTTGGCGGCAGCCACGGTCGTCGATCCCTCACCCTGAGGAGCCGCGAAGCGGCGTCTCGAAGGGCGAAGGGCCAAAGCCGGGCCTTCATCCTTCGGGACGCGCATGCCGCGCTCCTCAGGATGAGGTGAGGGATGTTTTGGGACGACCTCATGTCGTGCTCCGTTCGCCAAAAATCAAATCGAGATGGACGCGCAGCATGTCCTGCGCGTCGAGCGGCGCGTGCCGTGCAAACAGGCTCTGCCAGATCACCGCGATCATCGCGGGGGCGACCAGGATCTGCGGGTAATGCGCCAGGTTCTTCTGGCGGATCTCGCCGCGGGCGATGCCGAGCTCGATCAGGGAGCGCATGGCGGCGATGCCGCGAGAAACCACCTCGCGGTAGTAGAAATCGGCCACGGAGGGAAACCGCGGCCCCTCGGCCACGATCAGACGCACGAGGTCGCCGCGTCTGGTGCCGATCACCTCCTTCAGGAAGTTGCTGGCAAACGTCTCGACGAGATCGCGCACCGAGCCCGCGGGCGGCGGCAATGCCGTCAACCGCGTCACGACAGGCACGATCACCGTCCGCACCAGCTCCTCGAACATCGATTCCTTGTCCTTGAAGTGCAGGTAGATGGTGCCCTTGGCGACACCCGCGCGCTTGGCGATGTCGTCGAGCCGCGTGGCGGCAAAGCCGCGCGCGATGAATTCCTCCATCGCGGCGTCCACGATCGCCGCACGCCGTTCCGCCGCACGCGTGGCGCGGCTCGACGCGGGCACCGCATCGTTGCCAGCGTGCGCAGAGTCCTTTGCGTTGGCGCGAACTGCGGGCGGCGTGGCGGCTTTGGTGGGCTTTCTGGCCATCTACACGATATGACTGACCGGTCAGTCATAGTCAAGACAACACGGCAGACCCAATCTGACCAACAAATTAGTCTTGACTAATTCATTAGCATGCACTAATCTAACACTCATGATTGAAGCCGCCCCAAATCCCATGACCACCGTGATGCGCGCCCTTGCCGATCCGACCCGCCGCGCCGTGTTCGAGCGCGTGTTCGAGAGCAAGGAGATCAGCGTCGCCGAGCTCACGCGGGGAAGCGGCGTGACGCAAGGCGCGATCTCGCAACATTTGAAGTCCCTCAAGCAGGCCGGCCTCGTCGCCGAGCGTGCCGAGGGCCGCAACGTCTATTACCGTGCCGCGCCGCAAGGCCTCGAACCGCTGGTCTCCTGGATGGACCATTACGGCGTGTTCTGGCGCGAGCGCTTCCAGAACCTGCGTGACCTCTTGAAGGAGATCGATCCGTGAGTGCTGCCGAATTGAAAGCCGAAATAAAGGACATCGTCATCGACGAGGTGCTCCCACACGCGCCGGAGACGATCTGGAAGGCGCTGACCAGCGCCCAACTGATCGCGCGCTGGCTGATGCCGCCGAGCGGTTTCGAGGCTGTCGAAGGCAACACCTTCACCTATCAGACCACGCCGGGCGGCGCCTGGGATGGCGTCATCCATTGCCGCGTCCTTGAAGTCATGCCGAACCGGCGCCTCGTCTACGCCTGGAAGGGCGGGAATGAGCGCAACACCGGCTACGGTGCGCCGCTCGACACTGTCGTGACGTGGTCCCTCACCCCGGTCGAGGCCGGCACGCGGATCCGCCTGGTCCATGCGGGCTTCGTCATACCCAGGAACGAATCCGCCTACACGGGCATGAGCGGCGGCTGGAAGAAGGTCGTCCGCCAGCTCGACGAGATCAGCGGCGAAGACAGGTAAGGAGTTATCGCAATGACCAAACCGTTTACCGGCGGCTGCGCCTGCGGCGCAATCCGCTATTCGATCGCCAGTGAGCCCCTGTTCAGCAATCACTGCCAATGCCGGGACTGCCAGCGCGAAAGCGGCAGCGGCCACGGCTCGTACATGACGTTCGCGCGCGCCGGCGTCACCGTGACGGGCGAAGCGAAGCATTGGGACATGGTTGGCGACAGCGGCAATTTGAAGACGCGCGGTTTCTGCGCCCAGTGCGGCTTGCCTGTTTACCTGACCTTCGCGGCCATGCCCGACATCTTCACCATCCGCGCCGCAAGCCTCGACGAACCCGCCCGCTACGAGCCGCAAGTGGTGACTTATGCCGCGCGCGGACATGCCTGGGATCGCCTCGATCCCGACCTGCCGAAGTTCGCAGGCATGCCGCTGGGGGGATAGCTGCCGCGCAAACGGTGCGCTCCCTCCCCCCGCTTGCGGGGGAGGGTTGGGGAGAGGGTGCCACCGCAACGGGACAATCCCCAAGCGGAGAGAGCCCTCACCCGCGCCTTTGGCGCGACCTCTCCCGCAAGCGGGAGAGGTGAAACAACAAGCACCCGCCTCAACTATGAAACCTCAGCCCATCGACGATCTTGTCGATCACCTTGCGCTCGGCGCGCACGGCGAGACCGACGAGGTTGAGATCGGTCCGCGCCACCGCCCTCACCGCTTCGCGGTTGGCAGCATCGTGCGTGGTCTTAAACATGTCCTCGGTATAGACCGCCGGCTTGACGCTGCGCGTCAGCGCCCGATCGAGCGCACGCGTCAATGCGGGACCGTCGGCGCCATAGATCAGGATCGGCTGACCGATCAGCGCGTGATATTTCGTACCCGACGCGTCCTCATAGGGCTCGCCGATGCATTCCGGAAAGGCCGCGGCAATGCCGCTGGTAAGGAAGGCCGCGACGTTGAGCTTCTGCCAGGCCTGAAGATCGGTGCGGATCACGACGGCGATCTTGGTATCGAACTGCATGCAACTCCTCGACTGTCATTCCGGATTCGACGCTACGCAACATCGGAATGACGGCAACAGGAATCAACCCTTCGCGTCGCAGGCCCAGGCGCGGATCACGCATTCCTTGCCGCCGTATTTGTAGCATTCGCGCGTGGCGGCATTGAGCGTGGCCGAGATCTTCGGCTTGACGGCATAGCCATAGGCGCCGCAGGGATTGGAAAGATCGACCGACATCGCGGCGCAGGCGCGCTTCATCGTCACGGTCGTGCAATCGCCCTTGCACTGCTTCTGCGCCGCCGCACGCGCATCGTGCTCGGCGCCATAATCAAAGGCCTGGCCATAGGCGCCGCACTTGCCGACCGCAAATGCTCCGGCGGCGTGCGCATCCGTGATATGGCGAGCGCCCGCGACGCAGACGGACAGCGCAAAGAAAAACATCGCGCAACGGCGCGCGACGACGTTCGAAGCCATGAAAAACCCCTCCCCCCAAGGCAGGCGAAGGCGACTCTAAGCGTCGGTCGTTTCCACTTGGTGAACGCGTGGTTGAAAAGCCGCGCCGGAATAGCGGCATGAATATGCACTTTATAGTTGTATTTTTCAATCGCGTTATTTAAGGTCGTGAAGCTCAGAGAGCCGGAGGAAGCGACCATGCGCCACATCAATGCAATGCTGTTCGGAATGCTCGCGTCGGCCTGTCTCGTCGGACCCTTGCCCGCATATGCGCAGTCGGTGAACTGGACCTGGACCAACCAGTATGGCTCGACCCTGGCCATCACCAACGTCAACACGACGACAGGTGCCATCACGGGGACCTATACCAACAATGCTGCGAACAGCTGCGACGAAGGCAAGCCGCAAGGCGTGACGGGTTGGCTGGCCTACGGTAGCACTGGCACCGCGATCAGTTTCTCGGTGAACTTCCTTGGCTGCGGATCGACCACCGTGTGGACCGGACAATTGAACAATTCATCGGGATTCCAGGGATTGTGGTATCTGTCCATCGCAGAAGCCGTCGCGTGGAACGGCATCAGCGCGGGCGCCGACACGTTTACGTTCAACACCGGCGACAAGACCCTGTTGACGAAGAGCGGTGTCGAGCTGAAGGCCGGGGTCGAGAAGCTATCGAATACGAAGAAGTAGGCGAGCCGCGGACATCGGCGCTGTGCGCCTTTGCCCACTTCTACGGCAGCGTCAGCCCCGCCGTGCCGCTTCCAATGCCTGCGGCGTGTCGATGTCGAGAAAGGCGCTCTCGCCGTCGACCGGCACTTCGGCGACCGCCTCGGTGTGCTTCGCGATCAGGTGACGCGCGCCGACATCGCCGTCGAGCGTCATCAACTCCTTGAAGAAGCGGCGCGACCACAGCACGGGATTGCCGCGGCGGCCTTCGCTGACGGGCACGACGATGAGATTGCCGCGGTCCGGTGCGAACGCGTCGATGAGACGGTCGATCAGACCGGCATCGATCAGCGGCATGTCGCCGAGGCACACCACAGCGCCGTCGGACGTCTCGGGCACGGCCACAATGCCGGCCTTGACCGAGCTTGCGATGCCGCCAGCAAAATCCGGATTTTTGACGAAACGCACCTTCAGACCCTGCAAGGCTTGCTCGATCAGCTCGGTCTGATGGCCGGTGACGACGATCACCTCGGACGCCTTGGAGGCTAGCGCCTGCTCGGTCGCGATTCGCACCAGCTTCTTGCCGTCGAGCTCGGCCAGTAGCTTGTTCGGCCCACCCATCCGGGTCGAACGGCCAGCTGCGAGCACGATGACCGCGACTTGGTTGTTGCCCTCGATCTCCGGTTTTGCGCGCGGCTGCGGGCGCGTGACGATCTCCATCAGGAGGCCGCCGACGCCCATGCCCATCAGCTCGGACCGCGTCACCTTGATGCCGGCCAGCAGCCGCATCAGTACCCAATCGAACCCGTTCTCGACCGGCGAGCGCGCGCAGCCGGGCGCGCCCAGCACTGGCACGGTGCCGGCCCGGGCAATCAGCAGCAGATTGCCGGGATCGACCGGCATGCCGAAATGCTCGATCTCGCCGCCGATGCCGGTCACGGCCGCAGGGATCACGTCGCGGCGGTCGGCGATCGCAGATGCCCCGAACACGATCACGAGCTCGGCGCCAAGTCCCAGTAATTCCTTGATCGCAGCCGAAAGCGCCTGCTCCTCATGCGGGACCCGCCGCTCGGCGATGATGCCGGCGCCGGCCGGCGCCAGCCGCTCGGCGGTGACGCGCAACGTCTTGTCGATCACCTTGGAGGACAGGCCGGGCAGCAGCGTCGAGACCACGCCGACACGCTTGATGACGTAAGGCGCGATCTTCAGAACGTCGCGACCCGCGGCCTTTACCGCGGCATCACGCAAGTTTCCTTCGACGCCGAACGGGATGATCTTGACGGTGCCGACCATCTCGCCCTCGACCACCGGCTTGAAGGCCGAGAGCGTGGCAAAGGTAATGGCCTCGTCGATATTGTTGATGCGATCCACCGCGGCGCGATCGATCACCAGCACGCCGGGGCGCGCGGCGAACAGATTGGCACGACCGGTGAAGGCCCGCTCGACATGAATGCCGTCGCCACCGACGGCGAGCGCGATGCTGGCAGCCGCGATGTCCTCGGAGACATCGCCCTCCTCCATCCGCACCACCACGACGTCCTTGATGCCGGCGCGCTCCAGCGCCTCGACCTCGGTGGGCCCGATCGTCGTGCCCTTCTTCAGCACCAGCGGTCCCTGGCGCAGGGTGTGGACGGTCACCCCGCCGATCGCATCCCTGGGGCTCGCCGGGCCGAACTTCATGCGGCTTCTTCTTTTTCCTTGGGCGGCAGGCGAAGCACCGCCGTGATCTCGGCCATGATCGACACCGCGATCTCGGATGGCGAGACCGCGCCGATCGCAAGCCCGATCGGCGCGTGGATGCGCGCGATGTCAGCCTCCTTGGCGCCCTGCGCCCGCAGCCGGTCGCCGCGCTTGGCATGCGTCTTCCGCGAGCCGAGTGCGCCGATATAGAAGCAGTTGCGCTCGAAGGCGTGCAGCAGCGCGGGGTCGTCGATCTTGGGATCGTGCGTCACCGCGACGAAGGCCGTGTAGGCATCGACGTTGAGCGGCGGCAGCGCCGTGTCGGGCCATTCCGCGACCAGTGGAACGTCGGGGAAGCGCTCGGGGCTCGCAAAGGCCGTGCGCGGATCGACCACGGTGACGTCGTAGCCGAGCGAGCGCGCCAGCGGTGCCAGGGCCTGGCTGATATGGACGGCGCCGACGATGACGAGCTTGGCGGTCGGGGCATAGACGTTGAGGAAGAGCTTCTTGCCGCCGGCTTCGACACTGGCGCTCTTGCCCATGCGAAGCTGCTTGTCGAGCTCGGCGCGCAGGGGATCCTTACTGAAGTCCTCGGCCTTCACCAGGCGTTGCTCGCCGCTCTCGGTGTCGGTCACCAGGATCACCGGGCGGCGCGCGGCGCGTTCGGCATTGAGTTCGTGCAGGATTGCGATCTTCACGGCTAGCCGACCTTCTCGACGAAGACGCGGATGGTGCCGCCGCAGGACAGCCCGACATTCCAGGCAGTCTCGTCGGCAACGCCAAACTCCAGCATCCTGGGCTTGCCGCTCTGGATCACATCCATGGCCTCGGTGACCACGGCGCCCTCGACGCAGCCGCCGGAGACGGACCCCAGGAACGTGCCCTCGTCATTGATGACGAGGCTCGAGCCCGCCGGACGCGGTGCCGAGCCCCAGGTCTCCACCACGGTGGCGAGCGCGACGCCACGGCCGGCCTTCTGCCAGTCCTCCGCCGCCTTCAGAATATCCTCGTCGCGATCGAGCATGGCTACCTCTCAGGCTGCGGAGCGGATCAGGCTGCGGTGATGCGGCGGCAGCGGCCCGGAGAGCGTGATGATCAGCTCCTGGATCGAGCTCAAATTATGTACCGGACGGAATTCGTCAACGTGCGGGAGCATCATTTTGATGCCCTGCGCCTTGGCCTCGAAGCCGCCGAACCGCAGCAGCGGGTTGAGCCAGATCAGCCGCCGGCAGGAGCGGTGCAGCCGGTCCATCTCGAAGGCCAGCTTGGAATCGGCCTCCCGCTCGAGCCCGTCGGAGATCAGCAGCACGATGGCGCCCTGGCTCAGCACGCGCCGGGCCCACAATTTGTTGAAATTGTGCAGGGACGCCGAGATCCGGGTGCCGCCGGCCCAGTCCTCGACGGAGGCCGAGCAGCTCGCCAGCGCCTCGTCGGGGTCGCGCTGGCGCAGCGCCCGGGTCACGTTGGTGAGGCGAGTGCCGAACAGGAACACCGAGACACGTTTTCGCGCGTCCCCTATGGCATGCAGGAAATGCAGGAACAGTCGGGTGTACTCGCTCATCGAGCCCGAGATGTCGAGCAGCGCCACGATCGGCGCCGGTTTCTCGATCCGCCCGAGGCGATGGATGTCGATGATGTCGCCGCCAGTGCGCAACGAGGCACGCAGCGTGCGGCGGAGATCGAGGCGCAGGCCGCGGGGATCGGGCCGGTGCCGACGCGTCAGAAGCTCGGCCTGCGGCAACCGCATTCGCTCGACGGCGCGGAGCGCTTCGGTGATCTCGGCCGCGCTCATCTGCGCAAAATCCTTTTTCTGAAGGATTTCCTTGTCCGAAACCGACAGGCGCAAATCCTGCTCCTGGTGCTGTGGCGTCTCCGTCATGCGCGGCTGCGACATCGCTTCCTGCACACGGCGCGAGCCTGCCTGCGGCTTCTTCTTGGCCTGCTCCGGCAACGGCACCGAATCCAGCATGTGCTTCCACTCTTCCGAGGCGCGGAAGAATAGGTTGAAGGCCTGCTTGAAAATCAGCGCATGCTCGTGGCGCTTGACGAAGATCGCCTCAAGCGTGGTGAAGACGTCGGCGCGGTTGCCGATGTCGATCACCTCAAGCGCGCTCATGGCATCGATGACCGCACCCGGCCCGACCGGCATGCCGGCCGAACGCAGCGCGCGGGCGAAGCCCACGATGTTGTCGGCGAACTGCTCGGTCTGCTCAGGCGCCAGGTGATTGATGGCCATAGTCTGCTGTCTCTGCCGTCATTCCGGGGCACGCGAAGCGTGAACCCGGAATCCATTTATCCATAATCCCCGCCGCACAATGGATTCCGGGCTCGCGACTTCGTCGCACCCGGAATGACAAGTTAGTCGCTCGTCGCTTCCTTCAGCACCTTCTGCAAGGTGTCGCCCTGCATCCGCGTGATGTCGTCCTGGTATTTGAGCAGCGCGCCCAGCGTGTCGCCGACCACTTGCGGGGTCAGCGAGCGGGCGTCGAGCTCCGACAGTGCGGTGGCCCAGTCGATGGTCTCGGCGACGCCCGGCGATTTGTAGAAATCCTGATTGCGTAGTGCCTGGACGAAGCGCACGACCTGCTGCGACAATTTTGCGGAGATGCCCGGCACGCGCGACTTGACGATCGCGAGCTCGCGATCGGCGTCGGGATAATCGACCCAGTGATAGAGACAGCGCCGCTTCAGCGCGTCGTGGATCTCGCGGGTGCGGTTGGAGGTGATGATGACAATCGGCGGGCTCGGCGCCTTCACGGTGCCGAATTCGGGAATCGTCACCTGGAAGTCGCTGAGGATTTCGAGCAGATACGCCTCGAACGCCTCGTCGGCGCGGTCGAGCTCGTCGATCAGAAGGACCGGCGGCCCGGCGACGTCAGGCTCAAGCGCCTGGAGCAGCGGTCGCTTGATCATGTAGTGATCGGCGAAGATGTCGGACGACAATTGATCGCGATCGGTGTCGCCGGCGGCCTCGGCCATCCGGATCGCGATCATCTGCGCGGCGCTATTCCACTCGTAGACCGCCGAGGAGACGTCGAGGCCTTCGTAACACTGCAGGCGGATCAGCTTCCGCCCCAGTGCCGCCGACAGCACTTTTGCGATCTCGGTCTTGCCGACGCCGGCCTCGCCTTCCAGAAACAGCGGCCGACCCATGCGCAGCGACAGATAGGTCACCGTGGCCAGCGATCGCTCGGCGAGATAGCCGCGCGACGTCAGGAGTTCGAGCATCGAATCGACCGATGCCGGCAAGGCACCGGACGTGTTGGCCACTGAGGTCATGAAAAAGCCAGTCTCGCTACGCCCTCACCGGGACAAGTTTGGGCCGAGGCGTGAGGATCACTCACTCCTTGGCGTTGGCGGCGTCGAGGGCACGCCGCGTCAGCACGCCGATGAGGTGCGCGCGGTATTCGGCGCTGCCATGGATGTCGCTGTTGAGGCCGTCCGCCGGCACCTCGATGCCGTCAAGCGCTTTCGCGGCGAAGCGCTTTTTCAGGGCTTCCTCGAACGCGGTGACACGGAACACGCCTTCGGAGCCGGCGCCGGTGACCGCGACGCGCACGTCGGAGGGACGCCGCGCCACGAACACGCCGACCAGCGCGTAACGCGAGGCCTGGTTGCGGAACTTGATATAGGCCGCCTTCTTCGGCAGCGGGAACATCACCTTGGTGATGATCTCGTCGGCTTCGAGCGCCGTCGTGAACAGGCCTTGGAAATACTCCTCTGCCTTGAGGCGGCGCTTGTTGGTGACGATGGTGGCGCCCAGCGCCAACACGGCAGCCGGATAGTCGGCAGTCGGATCGTTGTTGGCGAGCGAGCCGCCGATCGTGCCCTTGTGGCGCACGGCGGGATCGCCGATCTGGCCGGCAAGGTTCGCGAGCGCCGGGATCGCCTCGCCGACGATAGCCGAGGTTGCGACCTCGGCATGCCTGGCGGTGGCACCGATCACGAGCGCGCGGCCCTTCATCTCGATCGTGTTGAGCCCATCGATATGGGAGAGGTCGACCAGATGCGGCGGGCTGGCGAGGCGCTGCTTCATGACGGGAATCAGCGTGTGGCCGCCGGCGATCACCTTGGCGTCTTCGTTCTTCACCAGGAGGTTGGCGGCCTGCCGAACTGTCCCGGGGCGATGGTATTTGAAGTCGTACATCTGAATGTCCTGATCGCAGAGTGCGCGCGGTTTACGCGAGATCGGATTTCGCCATCGCCTTGGCGCCGGCGGAGATCGAGGTGACGATGTTCTGGTAGCCGGTGCAGCGGCAGAGATTGCCTTCCAGCTCCTCGCGGATGGTGTGGTCGTCGAGCTCGTTGCCCTTGCGATGGACGATGTCGATCGCGGTCATGATCATGCCGGGCGTGCAGAAGCCGCACTGCAGTCCATGGTGTTCGCGGAAGGCCTCCTGCATCGGATGCAGCGGCGCGCCGTCGGCGGCCAACCCCTCGATCGTCTTGACCTCGTGGCCATCGGCCATCACGGCGAGCGTGGTGCAGGACTTCACGGCCTTGCCGTCCAGATGCACGACGCAGGCGCCGCACTGCGAGGTGTCGCAGCCGACATGGGTGCCGGTGAGCCGCAGATTCTCGCGCAGGAACTGCACCAGCAGGGTGCGGGGATCGACGTTGGCCGTGACAGGATTGCCGTTCACGATGAGGGAGATTTTTGCCATAAGCACTCTCTATCAGCGCCCCGACGGGTCCCGTCGAAGCGGTTCTTATAATTATTCCGACCCATCATATGGGCCATTATGCCCCGGGGCAACATCACCGGGAATGCAAGGCGCCATGACAAAACGCGATATGCCGGAAGGCGCAATGCTTGAGGCATCGGCCCTCAGCCCTGTACCGCCTTGGCGAAGTTCGCGAAAAATTCGTCGGCCAGTTTCTTGGCGGCGCCGTTGATCAGGCGCTGGCCGAGCTGCGCCAACTTGCCGCCGATCTGCGCCTCGACCTCGTAGGACAAAAGCGTACCGCCGTCCTTCTCCGCAAGCTTGACCACGGCGCCTCCCTTGGCGAACCCAGCCACCCCGCCCTCGCCTTCGCCGGAGATCTTGTAGCCGTTCGGCGGATCGAGATCGGACAGCGTGACCTTGCCCTTGAAGCGCGCCGACACCGGGCCGACCTTCATTTTCGCCGTCGCACGAAAGCCGCCATCCTCGGTCTTCTCCAGCTCCTCGCAGCCGGGGATGCAGGCCTTTAGCACCTCGGCATCGTTGAGCTTGGCCCACACGGCCTCGCGCGGCGCCGCAAGCTGGACTTCGCCGTTCATCGTCATGGCCATTGGGTGCCTCCCGGGATGGATCGCGCAACTAAACTATAAGGCAGCTCAAGTACCGCACGGAGGCGGCAAAAGAAAGGGTGGCCTCGGTCACGTGCAATGCATATTCGCAACTGCAAAAAGCTTGCGCCGCCGGTTTGGGATTGGCACAGGCGGGCCATGGTGGTTAGGTCCCGCACAATATGAGCACATCCCTCTCCCCCCTGCTCGCGCCGATGCTGTCGAGCGTGGCCATGCGTACGGTCTGCGACGACCGGTCGACCCTCCAGAACATGCTCGATTTCGAGGCAGCACTGGCCCGAGCCGAGGCGGCCACGGGTGTGATTCCCACGTCCGCGGTGGGCCCGATCGAAACCGCGTGCAAGGCCGATGTCTTTGACATGGCCGCGCTGGCCGAGGCCGCCACTCGATCCGGCAATCTCGCGATCCCCCTGGTCAAGATTCTGACCGCCAATGTCGGCAGGGCCGACGCAGAGGCCGCCCGCTACGTGCATTGGGGCGCGACCAGCCAGGACGTCATCGACACCGCGACCATGCTCACGCTTCGCGCCGGCATCGATGCATTGGACGCCGATCTCAGCCGCGCCATCAAGGGCTTTGCCGCACTGGCGCGGGCCCACCGCAACACGGCAATGGTGGCGCGAACCTGGCTCCAGCACGCCCTGCCGATGCCGTTCGGCCTGAAGGCCGCCGAATATGCCGCAAGCCTCGCCCGCGCCCGCTGCCGCCTCAGGCGGCTCTCCCGCGAGGGCCTCGCACTGCAATTCGGCGGTGCGGCCGGCACGCTTGCAGCCCTTGGCGACAAGGGGCTCGTCGTTTCCGAACGGCTCGCGCAAGAGCTGAACCTGCCGCTGCCCGAAGCCCCCTGGCACACCCACCGCGACCGCATCGCGGAAGTCGCATCAGCCTTTGCGATTCTTGCCGGCAGCTGCGGCAAGATTGCGCGCGACGTCTCGCTGCTGATGCAGACCGACGTTGCCGAGGCGTTCGAGCCGGCAGGGGAAGGCCGCGGCGGCTCCTCGACCATGCCGCACAAGCGCAACCCGGTCGCGGCCGCAAGTGCGCTCGGCTGCGCAACCATGGCGCCGCAGCTCGCCGCGACGATTTTCGCGGCCCAGGTGCAGGACCATGAGCGCAGCGCTGGCCCGTGGCACGCGGAATGGCCGACGCTGCCGCAATTGATGCTGGTCACCTCCGGTGCCCTCGCAGCCATAGTCGACATCGCGGAAGGACTCGATGTCGATGCAGCGCGCATGCGCAGCAATCTCGATGCGACCCACGGCCTGATCATGGCGGAAGCGGTCACCTTCGCCCTGGCCGAGACGATCGGCAAGAGCGATGCGCATCATCTCGTCGAAGCCGCGAGCAAGCGCGCGGTCGTCGAGAAGAAGCATCTGCGCGAGGTGCTCGCAGCCGATTCGCAGGTCACTGCGCATCTTTCGCCGGAAAAAATTGCGGCGTTGTTCGAGCCGATGGCCTATCAAGGCGCTTCCCAAGCCCTGATCGACCGTCTGCTCGACAGCCTCGAACGCGAATAAAACAGTCCTGATCGCAAATAAACGGAGACGCCCGCATGCCCATGATCGATGCCGACGGTTGCCTGATCAACGTCTCCGTCGAGGGCCGCGACGGCGGGCCGACGCTGATGCTGTCAAACTCGCTCGGCTGCACGCTGCAGATGTGGGAGCCGCAGATGAAGGCACTGACGCAGATATTCCGCGTCATCCGCTACGACCGCCGCGGCCACGGCAAGTCCAACGTTCCGCCTGGCCCCTATACGATGGAGCGCTTCGGCCGCGACGTGCTGGCCATCCTCGACGACCTCAATATCGAGAAAGTGCACTGGTGCGGCCTGTCGATGGGCGGCATGGTCGGGCAATGGCTGGGCGCGAACGCGCCGGAGCGCTTCGGCAAGCTCATCCTCGCCAACACCTCCTGCTACTATGCCGAGCCAACCAAATGGCTCGAGCGCATCGACGCCGTGAAGAAGGGCGGCATCGCTTCCGTCGCCGATGCCGTTATCGCCGGCTGGCTCACCCAGGATTTCCGCGAGCGCGCGCCCGACATCACCGCCAGGATGAAGGCGATGCTGCTGGCCTCGCCGGTCGAAGGCTATCTCGCCTGCTGCGAGGCGCTGTCGACGCTCGACCAGCGCGCGCTGCTGCCGAAGATCAAGAGCCCGACACTGGTGATCGCCGGCCGCCACGACATGGCGACGCCGATTTCGGCGGGTGAATTGATCCGCTCAAGCATTCCCGGCGCGAGCATGACCATCATCGACGCCGCCCACATTTCCAATGTCGAGCAGCCGCACGCGTTCACCGACGCGGTGGTGGGCTTTTTGACGCAACGTTAGTCACAACCGTGATTGCGAGCGCAGCGAAGCAATCCAGAAATCCCTCCGCGGTGACAGACTGGATTGCTTCGCTACCTCGCAATGACGGAGAGGAGGATAGAGAATGGACGACCAGAAACGCCGCGATGCCGGCATGAACGTGCGCCGAAAAGTGCTGGGCAATGCCTGGGTCGACAAGTCGATCGCGGGTCGCAATGCATTCAACACCGATTTCCAGGACATGATCACCCGCTACGCCTGGGGCGAGACCTGGACGCGGCCGCATTTCGACGAGCGCACGCGGCGGGTGCTGGTGATCGGCACCATGGTTGCGCTTGGCCAATGGGACGAATTCCGCCTGCATGTGCGCGCGGCCCTCGCCGAGGGCGGCTTCACGCCCGACGACATCAAGGAAATCCTGCTGCAGCAGGCGATCTATTGCGGCGTGCCGGCGGCGAACCACGCCGTCAAGGAAGCCTCAGCGATTGTGCAGGAGCTCGGC
Source organism: Bradyrhizobium sp. WSM1253 (assembly GCF_000244935.1). Taxonomy (NCBI): domain Bacteria; kingdom Pseudomonadati; phylum Pseudomonadota; class Alphaproteobacteria; order Hyphomicrobiales; family Nitrobacteraceae; genus Bradyrhizobium; species Bradyrhizobium sp. WSM1253. Next base: position 7,430,052 of record NZ_JH600073.1, on the reverse strand, counting down.
CTGCTCAAGACCTAGCGGCGGAGTGGCCTCTACGGTCTTCTGAACGATCTTGGGCGCCGCCTCGGGCCGTTCGATCACCACCACGATGGCGGCACCGAGCAAGAGCAGGAGCTCGGTGGCGTGCAGCCGCAGCGCGGCCATCTCGCCGACCTTCGAAGCCATGATCATGCTCGCAAACGAGATCAGGCTGCCGATCGCAAGCGCAATGCCGAGCGCTTCGTCGCTACCCCCGTTCTTGCGGATGCGGGGAATGCAGAGCAGCGCAAGGTAGATCGCAAAGAACGCCACCACCGTCAGTCGCCCCAGTGCCAGCAGCCAGGCGGCGCGCACCGTGTCCATCCCCGCCATCTGGAGATGGTCGCTGAGGAAAAGCGCCACTGCGACGCTCGGCCGCTCATAGAGGCCGTGCACCGGCGCCACCATGATGTTGAAGGCGACGAGGGTCCAGGCCGGGATGAAATAGGCCGCCAGAAGTGCGCCGTTGACCGAACCGATCCGCCAGTTTCCGAACATGCCGCTTCCCGCTTCGTTTGGTCCGCGCCTTCGATGGAAGGCTTTGCCGGGAGCTAACTCGCATCAGACTGTGGTGGCAATTTAAACCCTTTGTTTACCTTACTGGCACCCACAGGCTTGCAATTGGGGCACCGGGGGAACCGGTTCCGCCCATTGCGGGGGGAACCAGAGCGCCAAATGATCTCTGTAAAAGCCTTGATGCAGAGGCGGGGCCGGTTGCAGCCGCCAGTTCCCTCCTGTTACAAAACGAGAATGCTTAAGGGCTGCCGGGGCCCGAGAAGAAACCAGCACTCTCTCTCGAAGAGCTCCCTTTGAGCCGCGTCAGATTTGGGTACGGCAGCCTATGGATTATTTCGCCCAGCAGCTCATCAACGGCCTCGTGCTCGGCTCGATCTACGGGCTGATCGCGATCGGCTACACGATGGTCTACGGCATCGTCGGCATGATCAACTTCGCCCATGGCGATGTCTTCATGATCGGCGGCTTCATCGCGCTGATCACCTTCCTGCTCCTGGTCTCGACCGGCCTGACTGCGGTCCCGGTGATCCTCTTGATCGTGATTCTGGTCTCGATGGCGGTCACCGCCCTGTATGGCTGGACCATCGAGCGCATCGCCTACCGTCCGCTGCGCCACTCCTTCCGCCTCGCGCCGATGCTGTCGGCGATCGGCATGTCGTTCGTGCTGACCAACTATTCGCAGGTGGCGCAAGGCGCGCGGGTAAAGCCAGTGCCGCCAGTGATCACCGGCGGCTATACGCTGCACGAGAGCGCCGATGGCTTCGTCATCCAGCTCTCCAACATCCAGATCGTGGTGGTCATCACCACCATCGTGCTGCTGGCGATCTTCACCTGGCTGGTGTCGCGCACCCGGCTCGGGCGCGACATGCGCGCCTGCGAGCAGGACCAGACCATGGCGGCGCTGCTCGGCGTCAACGTCGACCGAACCATCTCCATGACTTTCGTGATCGGCGCTGCGCTCGCCGCAGTGGCCGGCCTGATGTACCTGCTCTATTACGGCTTGGTCGATTTCTTCATGGGCTTCGTCGCCGGCATCAAGGCGTTCACCGCGGCCGTACTCGGCGGCATCGGCTCGCTGCCCGGCGCCATGCTCGGGGGGCTGGCGATCGGGCTGATCGAGACGTTCTGGTCGGCCTATTTCTCGGTCGAATACAAGGACGTCGCCGCGTTCTCGATCCTGATCGTCGTGCTGATCTTCATGCCGACCGGCCTGCTCGGCCGCCCCGAAGTCGAAAAAGTCTGACGGTCGCGCGCGTGAAAACTCCCTCGATCAATACGGCCAAAACTGCATCGGGCATCCCCGCTCTCCTGAAGACCGCCTGCGTCAACGCGCTGATCGCGCTGGTGCTGTTCTCGCTGATGGTCGGCGTCCGCACCGAAGCTGGTTCCGACGGCCAGCTCACCTATTGGACGCGCTTCGGCGAGGTCGCCTCCCTCGTTGCCGCGGTATTCGGCGGTTCGATCGTGCTCGAGCTGCTCAAGCAATGGATCGGTCCAACGGGCGCCGAGAAGCTGGTGCCGCCGGCGGTGCAGAGCGGAATGTCGTTCCTCGGCCGCTATCTCGCACCGGCGCTCCTGATCTTCACGCTGCTGGTGCCCGTGATCTTCTATGACCAGCGCTACATCCTCGATCTCGCCATCCTCGTGCTCACCTATGTGATGCTTGGCTGGGGGCTGAACGTCGTGGTCGGGCTGGCCGGCCTGCTCGATCTCGGCTACGTCGCCTTCTATGCGGTCGGCGCCTATTCTTACGCGCTGCTCGCGACCAATTTCGGCTGGTCATTCTGGATCTGCCTGCCGCTAGCGGGCGTCCTCGCCGCATTCTGGGGCGTGCTGCTCGGCTTCCCCGTGCTGCGCCTGCGCGGCGACTATCTCGCCATCGTGACGCTCGCCTTCGGCGAGATCATCCGCCTCGTCATCATCAATTGGCAGGATCTGACAGGCGGGCCCAACGGCGTCTCCAGCATTCCCCGCCCCTCCTTCTTCGGTATCCCCCTCGACAACAGCGACAACGGGCTCGCCGCCAGGCTCGGCATCGAATATTCGCCGACCCACCGCATCGTCTTCCTGTTCTACCTGATCCTGGCGCTCGCGCTGCTCACCAACTGGGTGACGATCCGGCTGCGCCGCCTGCCGATCGGCCGCGCCTGGGAAGCCCTGCGCGAGGACGAGGTCGCCTGCCGTGCGCTCGGCATCAACACCACGACCACCAAGCTCACGGCATTCGCGACCGGTGCGATGTTCGGCGGCTTTGCCGGCGCGTTCTTCGCGACCCGCCAGGGCTTCATCAGCCCCGAATCCTTCACCTTCCAGGAATCGGCGCTGGTGCTCGCCATCGTCGTGCTCGGCGGCATGGGCTCGCAGCTTGGCGTGGCGCTCTCCGCACTCGCCATGATCGGCGGTTTCGAGCTGTTCCGCAGCCTCGAGAGCTACCGCATGCTGGTGTTCGGCATGGCCATGGTGCTGATCATGATCTGGCGGCCGCGCGGCCTGATCGGCCATCGCGCACCGACCGTGTACCTGACCAAGGCCCACGCGATCTCATCCGACCTCGTCAAGGAGGGGCACGGATGAGCCGCGACCAGATTCTCGAGGTCGACCGGCTCACCATGCGCTTCGGCGGCATCGTCGCAGTCCAGGACCTGTCGTTTGCTGCAGAGCGGAACAAGATCACCGCGCTGATCGGACCCAACGGTGCCGGTAAGACGACGGTCTTCAACTGCATCACCGGGTTCTACAAGCCGAGCGGCGGCGCCATCCGCCTCAGCCATGACGACGGCAAGGTGATCGCGCTGGAACGGCTGAACGATTTCCGCATCGCCAAGCAGGCCAAGGTCGCCCGCACCTTCCAGAATATCCGCCTGTTTCCCGGCATGACCGCGCTGGAAAACCTGATGGTGGCGCAGCACAACGCGCTGATGCGCGCCTCCGGCTTCACCTTGCTCGGGCTCATTGGCGCGCCCGTCTACCGCGGCGCCGAGAAACGCGCGATCGATCTCGCCACCGACTGGCTCAAGCGGGTCAATTTGCTCGATCGCGCCGACGATGCCGCCGGTAATTTTGCCTATGGCGACCAGCGACGGCTCGAGATCGCACGCGCGATGTGCACCGAACCCGCGCTCTTGTGCCTGGACGAACCCGCCGCCGGGCTCAATGCGCGCGAGAGTGCCGCCCTGAGCGAACTGCTGCTGTCGATCCGCAACGAGCTCGGCACCTCGATCCTGCTGATCGAGCACGACATGTCTGTGGTGATGGAGATCTCCGACCACATCGTGGTGATGGACCACGGTGTGAAGATCTCTGAAGGCTCCCCGCGCGAGGTTCGCGACGATCCAAAGGTGATCGCCGCTTATCTCGGCACCGATGAGGAAGAGGCGGTGGCCGTGATGGAGAGCGGGTCGTGACATCGCCCACTGCCCTGCTCGCGGTCCACGGCCTTCGCGCCTCCTACGGCAAGATCGAGGCGCTGAAAGGCGTCGACCTCGATATCAATGCCGGCGAGATCGTGGCGCTGATCGGCGCCAATGGTGCCGGCAAATCGACACTAATGATGACGATCTTCGGCAAGCCGCGCGCCCGCGCCGGCCAGATCCTGTACGAAGGCCGTGACATCACCGAAGTGCCCACCCACGAGATCGCGCATTTGCGCATCGCGCAATCGCCGGAAGGCCGCCGCATCTTCCCGCGCATGAGCGTGGCGGAAAATCTCCAGATGGGGGCGGACGCCACCGAATGCACCGACGCGGAACGCGAGACGACGCTACAACGCGTGTTCACGCTGTTTCCGCGGCTGAAGGAACGCTACGGCCAGCGTGGCGGAACCCTGTCCGGCGGCGAGCAGCAGATGCTGGCCATCGGCCGCGCCTTGATGAGCCGTCCTCGCCTGCTCCTGCTCGACGAGCCCTCGCTCGGTCTGGCGCCGCTGATCGCGCGCCAGATTTTCGATGCGATCCGCACCCTGAACCGGCAGGATGGCCTGACCGTGCTGATCGTCGAGCAGAACGCCAACCATGCGCTCAAGCTCGCCCATCGCGGCTATGTCATGGTCAATGGCCTGATCACGCTGGCCGGGACCGGCGCCGAGTTGTTGCAGCGCCCCGAGATTCGCGCCGCCTACCTGGAAGGCGGCCGGCACGGTTGAGGCCGCCCAAGGCGAACCCGTGCTGCCGAATGTGGCGAGATATCTCTGCCCATGCCCGTATTTTGCCGGTGACTTCTCCTCGAATTCATTCAAGAATGGCGCCGGTTTGAACCGGGTATGCCCGGTAACTTCCACAGGCGACCACCCTCGAGGTATCTCATGAAATCACTGAAGCTCATCGGTCTGGCATTCGGCGCATCGATCGCGCTGTCGAGCGCAGCATTCGCGCAGGATGTCACCGTCGCAGTCGCAGGTCCGATGACCGGCGGCGAGTCCGCTTTCGGCCGCCAGATGAAGAACGGCGCCGAGATGGCCGTAGCCGACATCAACGCCGCCGGCGGTCTCAATGGCAAGAAGCTCGCGCTGTCCGTCGAGGACGACGCCTGCGATCCGAAGCAGGCGCGCTCGATCGCCGAGAAGATCGCCGGCGCGAAGATCCCCTTCGTGGCCGGGCATTATTGCTCGTCGTCGTCGATCCCGGCGTCGGAAGCCTATGCCGACGGCAACGTGCTCCAGATTACTCCCGCCTCCACCAATCCGAAGTTCACCGATAGCGGACTGTGGAACGTGGCGCGCGTCTGCGGCCGCGACGACCAGCAGGGCCTGGTCGCCGCCCAGTACATCGCCAAGAACTACAAGGGCAAGAACATCGCCATCCTCAACGACAAGACCACCTACGGCAAGGGTCTTGCGGACGAGACCAAGAAGGCGCTCAACAAGGCGGGCGTCACCGAGAAGATGTACGAGTCCTACAATAAGGGCGACAAGGACTTCAACGCGATCGTCTCGCGACTGAAGCGCGACAACATCGATCTCGTCTATGTCGGGGGCTACCATCAGGAGAGCGGCCTGATCTTGCGCCAGATGCGCGACCAGGGCCTCAAGACCGTGCTGATGGCCGGCGACGCGCTCGCTGACAAGGAATACGCCTCCATCACCGGCCCGGCCGGCGAAGGCACGCTGTTCACCTTCGGCCCCGATCCGCGCAACAAGCCGACCGCGAAGAAGATCGTCGAGGCCTTCAAGGCCAAGAACATCGATCCCGAGGGCTACACGCTCTACACCTACGCGGCGATGCAGGTCTGGTCGCAGGCGGCCAAGAAGGCCGGCACCACAGATGCCAAGAAGGTCATGGCGGCCATCAAGGCCGGCAAGTGGGACACCGTGATCGGGCCGATCGAGTATGACGCCAAGGGCGACATCAAGCAGCTCGACTACGTCGTCTACAAATGGGACGCCAAGGGCGGCTACGCCGCGATCAGCGGCAACGGCACCTAAGCACGGTTGCCGGGGCCTGAAGGCCTCATCAAATCATCATCGCGCCCCGGCTTGCCCCGGGGCGTTTCTTCCTGCGTCAGGAACAGACGGCTGCGGGCAGCGCGCCGTCCGCCGCGACTTGGGCCTTCCTTAGCGCTTGAAGAAGATCGTTCGGCCGAAACGGCTTTTGCAGGCAGACCACGTTGGCAAGGTGAGGCGATTGTTCCATGAAATCCAGCGCCGTCATCCCCGACACGGCAACGACCGGGAGGGTCGGTGCAAGCTCGCGCAGGGTCGCGATGACCTCGACGCCGCTGGTATCGCCGAGGAAAATGTCCACGATTGCCGCATCGAAGCGGGCGTCGGTGAAGGCTTTTACCCCGGCTGCGCCGCTATCGGCCTCAACGACGTCGTAACGGTTGACGCGCAGCACGATCGCGACCATCGCCCGGACGTCCTTCTGGTCGTCGATGTTGAGAACGCGGGGCATAGGAACAACTCCCGGATCGTGAAATCAAAATGCCTGATTCAAACCTGGAACCCGTAGCAGCGGGAGAGCATTATAGCACCGTCCAGTAAAGCGCATCTTACCGATCCCCCGTGCGCGTTCCCCCTAAAATTAAGTAAGCTGTAACCTTCGGTTGAGTCGCGGTGGGTTTTGTCATGATGCGTGCCCAGAACTAGCTACCATGGACAGAAACTGATTAAGCCAAACGAGATTGGCAAAAATGCTCAAGACCGATCTGCGAGAGCTGCACGTGTCCGCGCCGACCGATCGGAACACATTCCTTTCGACGCTGCCGGCGACCCCGAAAGACCGCACCGCAGCATTGACGATCGTGGGCGTCTCCTCGATCCTGTTCGCAATGGCCGTGCCCTTCGCAGGTATCCCGCTGCTGCCTGTGCCAGCCTTCGTCGCGAGCTATCAATCCGCTCTCGTCGTCGCGGACATCGTGACGGCGGTCCTGCTGTTGTCGCAGTTTGCGGTGCTCAGGACCCGCGCGCTGCTCGTGCTCGCGGCCGGCTATCTGTTCACCGCCGCCGCCGCCGTGGTCCACGCCCTCACCTTCCCCGGACTCTTTTCGCCGACCGGGTTGCTGGGGGCCAACCAGCAGACCACGGTCTGGCTCTACATGATCTGGCACGGCGGCTTCCCACTCTGTGTGCTGGCCTATGCCTGGCTGAAGGAGGCCGAGGGCGGCGCCAGGATCGCGGGCTCGGCAAGCAAGGCGATCTACGCCAGCGTGGTCGGCGTCGTCGCGGTCATGATCGTCTTGACCTGGGCCGTCATTGCCCAGCACGACCTGCTTCCGGTCCTGCTGCGCGATGGCCGTTACACGCAGATCATGATCGGCGTGGTGTCCTTTGTCTGGTCCTTGAGCTTCGCCGCGCTGGTCTCGCTGTGGTTCCGCCGTCCGCATTCGGTCATCGATGTCTGGCTCATGGTGGTGATGTGCGCATGGCTGTTCGACATCGCGCTGTCGGCGATCGTCAACGTCGCGCGCTTCGATCTCGGCTTCTACGCCGGTCGTGTCTACGGCCTTTGCGCGGCGACCTTCGTGCTTGCGGTGCTCCTGATCGAAAATGTCCGCCTCCAGGCGCACACGCTGGGCCTCGTCGGCAGGCTGCGCCAGCAGTCGGCATTGGATCGCGATTACTACGGCAAGCGCCTTGCCCTGTACGGCGCCGTCGTCGAATCCGCCAATGATGCCATCATCACGAAGACGCTCGACGGTGTCATCACGGGCTGGAACAAGGCCGCCGAACATCTGTTCGGCTATGCCGCCGCGGAGGCCATCGGGCAGCCCATCGACATCATCGTGCCGGAGGACCGCAAGGCCGAGGTCAGGGGTATCCTGAACCGGGTCGGCGGCAACGAAACGATCGCCCAGCACGAGACGGTCCGCATCCGCAAGGACGGCCGGCGCGTCGATGTCGTCCTCAATGTTTCTCCGCTCAAAACAGCCAGCGGAGAGATCATCGGCGCCTCCAAGATCGCCCACGACATCACGGAAGAGAAGCAGGCACGAGAAAAACTGCGCCGCGAGGTCGAGGAGCGGGAGCGGATCTTCGAGACCTCACAGGACCTGATCCTGGTCACCGACGGTTTTGGCAATTTCATCCAGGTCAGCCCGAGCGTGAAGACCATTCTCGGCTTGAATCCGGAAGACATGATCGGGCACAGCGCCACCGAGTTCATTCATCCCGATGACCTCCAGAAGACGCGCGACGAGATGCGCGCGGCGCGGCGTGGCGCGGTCAAGCGCAGCTTCGAGGCACGCTACTACCATTACGACGGTCACGAGGTCACGCTGAACTGGATGGGCACCTGGTCCGAGCCGGTCAAGCGCCATTTCTTCATCGGCCGCGACCTCACCGAGAAGCAGGCAGCCGAGGCGCAGTTCAGGCACGTCCAGAAGATGGATTCCATCGGTCAACTGACCGGCGGTGTCGCGCACGACTTCAACAATGTGCTGACCGTCATCACCGGCACCATCGGAATTTTGGCGGACGCGGTCGCTGACCGTCCCGAGCTCGCCGCCATCACCAAGCTGATCGACGACGCCGCCGAGCGCGGCGCGCAACTGACCAAGCATCTGCTCGCCTTCGCCCGCAAGCAGCCGCTCCAGCCGCGCGAAATCGACGTCAACGCATTGACGCTCGAGGCCGCAAAGCTCCTGCATCCCACGCTTGGCGAGCAGATCACCATCATGCCGCAGCTCACCGAAGATGCGTGGCCGGCACTGATCGACCCGGGTCAGCTTTCCACCGCGATCCTCAATCTCGCGCTGAACGCGCGCGATGCCATGCCCGACGGCGGCACGCTGGTGCTGGAGACCCGCAACATCTTCCTCGACGACGGCTATGCCAGCATGAATCCCGACGTGGTGGCCGGCAATTACGTCATGATCGCCGTCAGCGATACCGGCTCCGGAATCCCGCCGGAGTTGATGGACCGGGTGTTCGATCCCTTCTTCACCACGAAGGAGGTCGGCAAGGGCACCGGCCTCGGGCTCAGCATGGTGTTCGGCTTCGTCAAGCAGTCCGGCGGACACATCAAGATCTACAGCGAGGAAGGCCACGGCACGAGCGTGAAGATCTACCTGCCGCGCTCGAGCGGCGTGCAGGAGACCGAATTCGAGGCGCTCCAGAACGCACCCGTCACCGGCGGCCGCGAAAAGATCCTGATCGTCGAGGACGACGCGCTGGTACGGCAATATGTCGTGACTCAGATCAAGAGCCTCGGCTATACTGCCCTCGAAGCCGCCAACGCGGCCGAGGCCCTCGTCATCATCGACGCCGACAAGAACATCGACCTGCTGTTCACGGACGTCATCATGCCCGGCAACATGAACGGCCGCCAGCTCGCCGACGAGGCGGCTCGCCGCCGCCCCGATTTGAAGACGCTGTTCACCTCGGGCTACACCGAGAACGCTATCGTCCATCACGGGCGGCTCGATTCCGGCGTGCTGCTGCTGGCGAAGCCCTACCGCAAGTCCGAACTCGCCAAGATGCTGCGGACCGCGCTCGCGGGTTGAGCCTGCGGCATCCCTGCGATATCGCTGAAGCGAGCGCCTTTCAGCCTTCGGAGCCGCCTTGAAAAACCTTCTCACCGATATCGCCGGCGTCCGCGTCGGCCATGCCGAGGATGCGAAAATCGCCACTGGCACGACCGCAATCATCTTCGACGCCCCCGCGGTTGCGGCCATCGATGTTCGCGGCGGCGGACCCGGCACGCGCGAAGACGCGTTGCTCGACCTCGCCAGCACCGTCGATCGCGTTGACGCGATTGCGCTGTCCGGCGGCTCCGCCTTTGGAATCGACGCCGGCGGCGGCATCCAGGCCTGGCTCGCCGAACAAGGCCGCGGCCTTCGGATTCGCGAAGCGGTGATTCCGATCGTGCCGGGCGCGATCGTTTTCGACCTGCTCAACGGTGGCAACAAGGCTTGGGGACGCTTCGCGCCCTATCGCGATCTCGGCTACGCCGCAGCGTTGGCCGCCCGCGACGATTTCGCACTGGGCAGCGTCGGCGCCGGCCTTGGAGCCACCACCGCAATCTTCAAGGGCGGACTGGGGTCGGCCTCCGCGGTCCTGGCCAATGGTATCAAGGTCGCAGCGATCATGGTCGTCAACGCGGTCGGCAGCACAACCGTTGGCGAAGGGCCTTGGTTCTGGGCTGCGCCGTTCGAGGAGAACGGCGAGTTCGGCGGGCGCGGTCTGCCGTCCGCGTTCACGCCGGACATGCTGGCGATGCGCATCAAGGGCGGACCCGCCGCGAGCGCGCGTGAGAACACCACGATCGGCCTCGTCGTTACCGATGCCATGCTGACCAAGGCCCAGGCCAAGCGGCTTGCGATGATCGCGCATACCGGGTTCGCCCGTGCGATTTATCCGGTGCATGCTCCAACCGATGGCGACGTGCTGTTCGCCGCCGCAACGGGCGAGAAGCCGATCGAGCCGCTGGTTGGCCTCACCGAGCTCGGAACCGTCGCCGCCAACGTGGTCGCACGCGCGATCGCTCGCGGCGTCTATAATGCGACGGCCCTGCCGTTTGCCGGCGCACTGCCGGCGTGGAAGGATCGGTTCGGCTAGAAACGAAATGGCGGAAACGGCGTTACCCCGAGGGAACGAGGCGCACCGCCATGCCGTCTTCCGTGATCCGGTTTGTCCGCTATGCGCCCGCGACGCGCGAACTGAAAGTGACTTTCGTCAGCGGACGCCTCTATGTCTACGAGGACGTCCCGCCCGAGGTCGCCGCCGCATTCAAGGCCGCGCGCTCAAAGGGTACCTTCTTCAATCAAGAGATCCGCGATCGGTATGTCTACCGTGACATCACTCACGAATATGCGGGCTAGCCGTGAGCAGGGTTACACGCTCATCGACATCGATGAACCTGCAGTCGCTGAGGCGCCTTGTCCCTGCCCGCCCTGCCGCTGCATCAACTGCGCGAACAGATCGTACGCCGAATTACGAGAGCTGGAGGCGCCCGGGACCGTCGTCGACATCTTGAAGCCGTCGGCGTAGGTGACGGTGGTGGTGGTCGATCCGTCGGCGCCGGTCGTCGAGGTCGAGGTCGAGCCGCCCTTGGCCTGCGAGGAGGAATCCGAGCCGCTGCCGGACGCATCGCCCGCACCTTGCGCGTGATGGTGGCCGCGATGGCCGCTCTTCAGCGCCTTCGACATCTCATCGAGGCTGACGCTGCCGTCCGTGTTCGAATCCAGCTTCGAGAAAACGTCGTCGGCCTGCGCGAGGTTGGTGCCGCCGGCACCGAGCGCATTCTCGAATTCCAATTTGGTGATCTTGCCGTCGCCATCGCCATCGATCTGCGAGAACAGATCCTTCAGGGCGGCGTCGCGGCGCGTCGAGGACGAGGACGAGGACGTCGAACTCGACGAGGTCGAGCCGGCAGTGCTGCTCGTACTGTCCGAGGATTGGCTCTGCGCGGCGAACAGCGCGTTCATCGTCTCCGGCGAGATCTGCGGGGTTTTGCCCGCATTGACCGATGAGGTCGCGCCGGTCGTGCTGTTGCTGCCGCTGTCGATCGCGAACGGATTGGTCGCAGGCTTTTGCGAGGACCCCGTCTTCTGCGTCGACGTGGACGATTTCGAATTTGTCAGCGACTGGATCGCGTCGAGCGCGCTCGATACGGCCCCAAGAGCGAACAACATTGCACAACTCCAACCGATGCGGCATGCCGCGGCCAATGTTCTGTTCAGGTGAAGTCAGCAAGCGCCGTGCCAGCGCAAAAAGCTCAATGAAATCCGCTTTCACCGCACTTTGCACGGCCGGGAACACCGGCAATTCATGCCGGGCGCGGCAGAAATTTCCGCCCACAGGAAGCACGCCGCCCCTGCATTGCCCGGCTGAGAGGCCCATGTTAGGCGAGTCCATCTTTCACGGCCGCCACGGGAAACCGCCATGACCCAAGCCTTCGCTCCCCGCCCCCTGGCAATCGCGCCCTCGATCCTGGCTTCGGATTTCTCCAGGCTCGGCGAGGAGGTGCGCGCCGTGGACGCCGCCGGAGCCGACTGGATCCATCTCGACGTCATGGACGGGCACTTCGTTCCCAACATCTCGTATGGCCCCGACGTCATCAAGGCGATGCGTCCGCACACCAAGAAGATCTTCGACGCGCATCTGATGATCTCGCCCTGCGACCCCTATCTCGAGGCCTTCGCGAAAGCCGGCTGCGACCACATCACCGTGCATGCCGAGGCCGGTCCTCATCTGCACCGCTCGCTTCAGGCGATCCGCGCACTCGGCAAGAAGGCCGGCGTTTCGCTCAATCCGGGCACGCCGATCAGCGCACTCGAATACGTCCTGGACCTGGTCGACCTCGTGCTGGTGATGTCGGTCAATCCCGGCTTCGGCGGCCAGGCCTTCATCCCCTCCGCGATCGGCAAGATCCGCGACATCCGCGCAATGACAGCGGGCCGCCCGATCGACATCGAGGTCGATGGCGGCGTCGGCGCCGACGTCGCAGGTCCCCTGGCCGCGGCCGGGGCCAACGCCTTCGTCGCCGGCACGTCCGTGTTCAGGGGCGGCACGCAGGACGCCTACAAGACCAACATCGCCGCGATCCGCAACGCCGCCGCGGCTGCACGCGGCGAGGCGATCTGAGGGCCCGCTCGGCTCCGCAGACGTGCGGCTTCTACGGGTGCTGCGGCGCGCAATGCCTAAATTTGCAACCTTGATCCGTACTCCTCCGGGCTTCCCTGATTCGCGCAAATCACCGCTAGTGATTCTTGCCTGTTTTCGCGGGAGCACATCATGACGACGACCCTGGTTTGGACTGGCGTGGCGTTGTGGCTTGGTTTTTGTGCGTTTGTTGTGTTTGGTCCATCGGCCGGACCGGTGAAGGTCTCGGCTCGCTCGACCCGCATCGCTCGTCGCGACTGGTATCGGGCCTGACCCCATGCAGATCGCGCTCGTGAAGCGTCAGCCGAAGCGCCGGTGCCGCATCCCGCGGCGCCCGCATCCTGACCTCGATTTTTTCTTCGGTCGGCTCGAACGTACCGAAGGCGAGATGCGCGACGACACCGGGCCCGAGATGGACCTGGATCACCCGCTCAGGTCACCGCGCCGGCAATGAATTCTTTTCTGGACCAAGCTCATGAAGCCGCATTGCCCGAACTGCCTGAAGGAAATGACCAAGGCATCCGCGTCGCGTAACCTGTTCAACTGCGAGCCCTGCCGCGAGATCATCCAGTTCTTCGGCGGCAGCGCGGATCACGGCGAGCCGGGGCCGCAATTCTCCTGGCCGATCCGCCGCAAGCGCTCCGTCCACACCGCTCACGCGGCCTGAACCTCCACGATCCAGAGCGCGGCCCTATCCGACCTCCTCGCCCGCATCCGCAGCCATTCGCGGCGGCCGCACCACGGTGACGGTGCAGGCCGCTTCCGAGGCCACCTTGGCCGAGACGCTGCCGAGCAGCGTGCGCCTGAACGAGCCCTGCCGCGCGCCGATGATGACGTGGTCGACGTGGTTGACCTCGCAAAACTCCAGGATGGCCGCCGCGGGATCGACGGCTTCCAGCACGTGAGCCGACAGCCGGCTCTCATCGAGCTTGAGCGGAGTGGCCCAGTGCCTGAGCGCCACCAACCGGTCGATATGCTTGTTGGAGCCCTGCTCATCCAGCGTCCTGTCAATCGCGATGCGGTTGAGCTTCAGCACGTTGAGACATGCGAGCCGCGCCGACGGCAGCGTGGCGAGAATGCGTTCCGTCGTCATGCGCAGAGCCTCGTTCAACTCCGGCTCGCCTTCCGCCGTATCGAGCGCGACCGCAACGATCGGGCTCGATGCGATTTGGGCTGCGACATCCGATTTTGCGCGGGGCGCCATGACACCCTGGTTGAACCGGCGGCGCCATGCGACGCTGAGCGGATCGCGCTTCATTCGCTCCGAGCGCATCGTGAGCCTGATTTGGTCCGGATGGGTCAGATCGAAGGCGAGTTGCGACGCCGTCGGATAGCGCCGCACCGGCTCGATCTCGAGGCATCGCAGCGCCACCTCCTGGAGCCAGGGCGGATAGTCGGCGCGAAGCGAGCGCGGCGGGTGCGGATCGCGCCATAGCCGGCGCCGCATCGCACGCAGCGTCTCGCCCTCGCCGAACGGCCGCTCGCCGGTCGTGAAGAAATAGAGCAGCACGCCCAGCGAGAACAGATCGCTGCGCGGATCGTCGCGCACCCCTGACAGCCGTTCCGGCGCCATATAGGGCGCGGTGCCGTAAGGCAGGCGGAATTCCTCCTGCAACAGGTCCGGCAGATGGTTGTGATGCGACAGGCCATAGTCGATCAGCACCGCCTCGCCGCTCTCGCGGAACATGATGCTGCTCGGCTTGATGTCGTGATGGATCACGTTCTGCCGGTGCAAATCCGCGAGCCCCGTCGCGATCCTGGCGACGAGCTGCCGCGCCTCGTCATACGGCAGCGGCAGGTCGGGCAACCGCTTGTAAAGCGTGGTCCCGGAGATGCGCTCGATCACGACATAGGCCTGGTGGGCGAAATCGCCGGTGCCGAAACATGAGGGCACGTGCGGCCCGGCCAGCCGCGGCAGGATCATCATCTCCATCTCGAAGGAGACGATCGCGGCAGGGTCCTCGCCCTCCGACACCCGCGGAATTTTCATCAGCAGCGGCACGTCGAGGCCGGGACGGGTGACGGTCCACAGCGTCGCCATTCCGCCGGCATGGACGCATTCGCCGATCGTGTAGCCGTCGATCGCTGCGCCTGATTTGACGAGGGGTTTCGGCATCGGCCTCTAGCGCCCCTGCGACAGCCGGTCGGCGAGCCAATGCGGCAGGCCGTTCTCACGGATCCGGTTCGCGGCCGTCTCGACGTCGTAGGGCGCGCGGCAATAGGTGATCTGGCACGAGACCGTGTCGAACAGCGCGAAAGCCGCGGATGGATCGCTATCGCGCGGCTGGCCGACCGAGCCGAGCACAGCAAGCCATTGCCGCCCGCGCAGCAGCGGTACGGAGACGTCGGTCTTGGGCACGAGTCCCGACATCTTCGCCGTCACCGACATCGAATAGATCGCCGGGCGGTGGATGTGGCCGCAGAACGTGACATGAGCTGGCGTCGCGATCAGGCTTTTGGCGGCGTCGGCGGTCGATCGGACATAGTGCCAGCTCCGGGGGCTGGAGGCTTCCGAATGCACGAACAGGCGATCGCCGTCCTCCACCAGCATCGGCAATTCCGCCAGGAACCGCCGCTGCGCGGCGTCGAGCCGGCCGCGGGTCCATTCGATCGCGACCTGCGCCTCGGCATTCATGGTCTCGGCCGAGGAATTCACCGCCTGGTCATGATTGCCGCGCACGGCGACGGCGCCCTGGGCGACCAGCTCCATCGCGGTATCCACCACCCATTCCGGATCGGCGCCATAGCCGACAAAGTCGCCAAGCAGGATGAACCGCTCGGCGCCGCGCGCCCGCGCGACCTTCAGGCACGCCTCGAACGCCTGCCGGTTGCCGTGGATATCCGAGAAGACAGCGAGAAGCACGCACCCTCCAACCCTCGAACCTTATTGGGAGCCGATAAGGCCAAATTGAGGGAGGTCAAGAACATGCGCCAGCGGCGCGCGGTTTGCCAGCGGTGCCCTGTTGCGATGGTGAAGAGCCTATTGCTCGTCCTTCGGCGGCATCCGGGGCGGCGGAATCGGGGTGAACACAGCGCCCTGCGCGCCGGCCGGTGGGGCCAGGAATTCGCCGGTCGAGGAATCGCCTCCGCTCGTCTCCATGATGGTCTTGGGCGTCACATACTCTCTGACCATGTCGATCAGGCTGCCATCGCCGCCGCCGAAATCGGCGGCCCGGCCGCCTTGCGGATGTCCCAGCGCGATCTCGTTCTCCGCCGCGTGGGTCTTGTCGGCCAGCCTGTCATTGTAGGGCACACGAAAGGCGCGCGGGATGCCGCTCGGCCGATTGTCCTCGTCGAGCTGCTCGACCCAGAGATAGATCGAGCCGGGATCGCCCTCGAGCGAATGCGGCTCGACGATGCGGGCCTTCAGCAGCTTGAAGGAGACCGGCAGCCGGTCGGCGCTGGCCCAGCCGAGCAGCCCGCGCATTTCCGTGAAGCTGACGACATAGAAGGCGCTGGTCACGACCACCGCGACCGCCTTGAACGACCAGTGCAGCCGCGCATAGACGAGCACGACCAGCAGCAGCGCGCCGATCACGGCGTAGGCTACCGATAGCGTGAGGATGACCGTCTGCAAGCTAGTCACGGCGCACCCTCACAGCGTTCCTGCTCACACCGGTGTTCGGGTCGAGATCGGCGCCGTTGCGCCAGCCGCTGCGGAACGTCTCCAGCAGCGATTTCGGCCGCTGGTCCACATTGACGACCTTGCCTTCGGCATCGAGCCGGAACCGCACCGCTGTCTTCTCGTCGCCGGTGTGATCGACCGTGAACTTGTTATCGAAGATCACCTGCGCCGTCGGATTGAGTTTTTGCACCTTCACATTGGCCGTCACGGGCTCGCCGGTGGTGGCCACGAAATGTGAGACATTGACGGTGTATTCGCCGGCGACGATGCCGCGCACCGTGACGATCTCCTCGCGGATCGGCGAAGCAATCTTCTTGCCGTTGACCATGATGAAGTCGTTGGCTCCGCCGCGGTCGTCGCGGTCGAGCGTGAGGAAGCCGGCCTCGCGGTGGCGATACCAGGCGATGTTGCCGGCGGGATCCTGCACGAACAGGTCGAGATCGTCGGGGTGGCTGTCCGGCCAGTCCAGCGTGATCATGAACTCGGCCTTGGAATCGATCTTGCCGTCCTTGGCGTCCGGCGAGACCGCGAGCAGCGCGAGGAAGAACAGGAAAGCGATCACCTGGAGCGCCTTGAACAGCATCACGCCCAAGGGATCGAACGGCTCCTCGCGCGGATAGAGACCGAAATCATCCATCATGTCGCGATTCCAGCACCCTTGATTCCAGAACCCTTGCGCTCCAGCACCGGCGTCACATAGGTCTCGGTCAGCACCACTGCATCCGAGAACACCTTCTGGGTCGCGGCATCCAGCATGTAATACTGGATGCGGACCAGAATCGAGCCGACGAGACCCGCCAGCGTCGTGTACATCGCGACCGCCATGCCGTCGCTCATCAACCCCATCGAGGATCGCATCGCGACCTTGTCAGCGGCATCCAGCCCCGCGATCGGCGCCAGCATGATGATGAAGCCGACGATGGTGCCGAGCAGGCCGAGCTTCATCAGCGTGTCCGAGACAAAGGCGCCGAAGCCGTTGGAGCCGCGCAGCCGGTCGGCGAGCGTGCGCAGCAATAGCGTCTGGTCCACCGGGCGGTAATCCTGCGCCGCGGCCTTGGTCACGAGACTCTCGATGTGGTCCCGCACCAGCCCGCGTGGCAGCGCGGCTGCGCCGCCGGCCTCGAGCGCCCTGCCGCCCTCGAGCGCCGCGAGCACCGCGCGGCAGCGCCGGGCTGCCGCGCCCTCACGGGCAATGGCCCGCGTACGCAGGAAGCAGTGACCGCAAGTGACGACATAGAGCAGCGCGATCAAGCTGGAAATGTAGGTCCGGTCCGAGGTCAGCATCAGGCGGATCAGGCCGAACCGCCACAGCAGCACGACGGCGAAGATCGAAAGCCCGGTGAAGATCATCCAGAACAGGAGCGCACTGCGCTCGGATGGGTCGGCAGCAGGCCCCGCGATCGGCCCAATCGTCATCGAACTCATGCTGCACCGCTCCTGGCCGTGAATACCGCCCATTAGATCAAAGCCGCCGCGCCCGGTCCAAAGAGCCATGCCCAATCCGGCTTGGGAAATTTGCCCGAGCTGCCATCCTGCCGATCCCCGCAATTGGCAAGGCGCGGCGGCGTTGTTAGGCTGACCTTAGCAAACTTTGGGGTGATCGCATGCGCCTTGTGCTTCAGCTTGTCGCCCGTCTGTTTCTCATCGTCGTGCTCTGCCTTGGTGCGGCGACCATCTGGGCCACGTTCGACGCCTATCGCAGCGTCGACCGGGCGACCGCGGCCTCGGCGCAGCGGGTCGCCCAGGCGCTTCAGGCCCTGTATTGGCACGAATTCTTGTTGCGTAGCAGCAGAACACGCGAGCAGCTTCTGCCGGTTCCGGAGTGGCGCACGCTGGAGACGATGAAGCTGATCTCCCCTGGCGTCTGCGTCGAATTCCAACCTGCCATCGCATTCGAAAAGCCGCTCTGCGGCCAGAGTGAGGGGCTCGGCAAGGCGCCGCCGCGCTGGTTCGCGTCGATTGTGCCGACCTTCCTTGGCAGCCATGCCGAAGTGATACGGCCGGTCAGTCCCCGCGCGGCGACCGCCGGAACGGTGGTCGCGACGCCGGATGAAGCGGCCGCCATCTCGCTCGCCTGGGAGTACATCCTCAACGTGATCGACGTGGCGCTTTTGATGGCGGCGGCGATCGCGCTCCTGGCTTCGCTCGCGATTGCGCATGCGCTGGCGCCGGCGCGCACGATCGTGACCGCCTTGCAGCGCATGGCCCGCGGTCAGTATCGGACGAAACTGCCGCGCTTCCGCTCGATGGAGCTGGCGATGATCGGCAGCGCCGTCGACGAGCTCGGCGGCCGGTTGGAGGAAGCGACCGAACAGCGCGCGGCGCTGACGCGGCGCCTGATCGAGATCCGCGACGACGAACGCCGCGCGCTCGCCCGCGAGTTGCACGACGAGTTCGGACAAAATCTCTCGGCCATCCTCGCCTTCGCCAACACCATCGAGACGGCGAGCACGAAGGCAGACAAGCGCAACGACATCGTGCAGGACGCGCGGATGATCTCGCAGGCCACGCATCATCTGATGGCCTCGCTGCGCGACGCGCTGAAGCGCCTGCGCAATCCCCTGCCCGCCGAGCTTGGACTGGAGGCGAGCCTCGTGAATTTGGTGGATAGCTGGCGCTCGCAGAGCTCGGTGCGGCCGACGATTCAGCTCGATCTCAGGGGCGACCTCACCGACATCAGCGGCCCGGCCGCCACCACCGCCTATCGCGTCGCGCAGGAATGCCTGACCAACGCGCTGCGCCACGGCGCGGCACGCGAGATTTCGCTCAGCGTGGAACGGAGCGCGGGCGACGACGATGCATTGCTGATCCGTGTCGACGACGATGGCGGCGGCGACGCAGCACGCGTCAAGCAGTCGGCCGGTTTCGGCCTCACGGGCATCCGCGAGCGCGTCGCAGCGGCCGGCGGTTCATTCTCCATCCTGCCCGCCCGAGGCGGACTCAGCGTCGCCGCCACCATCCCGCTCGCCGCATGAGGCCGGCATGAACGAGATTATGGCAACAGGCATCTCCGTGCTGTTGGTCGACGACCATCCGATCGTGCGGCAGGGCTATCGGCGCGTGCTGGAGAGCCAGGGCGATCTGCATGTCGTGGCGGAAGCCGACAACGCCGCGGATGCCTACAGCGCCTTCAAGGCGCGCGATCCCGATGTGGTCTTGCTGGATATCTCCATGCCCGGCGCGAGCGGGCTGGAAGCCATCCGCAACATCCGCGCGCGCAGCCCGCGGGCGCGGATCCTCGTTTTCACCATGCACAACGAGGCCGTGCTGGTGAAGGCAGCCTTCAGTGCCGGCGCCAGCGGCTTCGTCACCAAAAGTAGCGAGCCTTCCGCGGTCGTGTCCGCGATCCGCAGCGTGGCGCGCGGCGAACGCGCCATGAGCGACGACATCGCGCACATCCTGGCCGAGGACAGCCTGTCGGCGGGCTCTGCGCTGGATCAACTGGGAGAACGCGAGATCGAGATTCTGCGCCAATTCGCCGGCGGCGCCACGACCGAACAGATCGCAACGCATCTCAATCTCAGCGTCAAGACGGTGCAGAACTATCACTATCTGATCAAGACCAAGACCGGCGCGCGCACGGATGCGCAGCTCGTACGATTGGCGGCGAATTGCGGACTGACGAAGATCTAGAGGGTGACGGCGTGCCGTTCGCTGCGACCAGAATATCTGGTCCCCGACTGGCCACCCCCAACGAAGGTCTCCAAGTCTCTCTTAGATTGTGCTACGCTCCACCACAGGCACGGCATCCAGCATCAAGCGGCCAGTGGATGTGTGTCCGGCTCCGATCTTTCGACTGGAGCCAATTTGGACGGCTCTCGAAGCCGCCCTCGTTCCCGTTGTATGTCTTGCACGACAACAGGAGACGCTTTCATGAACATCAGGGACAGTCTTCTTGCAGCACTGATCGCCTCCAGCGTTTTCGCGACCGGGCTTACGGAAAGCGCGGCAGCTGAGGCGAAAGACCAGATCACCATTCTCTATGACGCCTTCGGCACCAATGACGCGATGACAAAGGACTGGGGTTTCTCCGCCCTTGTCGAAATCGCGGGAAAACGCATCCTGTTCGATACGGGTAACGATCCCGAAATATTCGCGGCGAACGTGAAGGCCAAGGGAGTTGATCTCTCGGACCTCGACTTTGTCGTTCTTTCGCACCGCCACTCCGATCACATGGCGGGCTTGTCCTACCTCCTGAGCATCAATCCAACCGTCAAGATCTACGCGCCAAAGGAGGGATTTGGCATCTACGGCTCGTCCTTGCCGTCCAGCTTCTACCGCAAAGACGAGGCCTTGCCGCCAGAGATGCGGTACTATGCCGGCAAACCTCCCGCGACGATGAAGTTCGGCACGGCATGGGCCCACGCGAACTTCGAACTGATCGATCAGACCACCGAGATCGCTCCCGGTATCACACTTATCTCGCTGATTTCCGACGCACCGGGGACGAGAGAACTCAAGGAGCTGTCCTTGGCCGTCAACACGACCGACGGCTTGGTTCTTCTGGTCGGTTGCTCGCACCCCGGGATCGAGCGCATCGTCGAAGCGGCGACGGGTATCAATCCCAGGATTCATCTCATCGCGGGAGGATTTCATCTGGTCGTCGCACCTGACGAAGCTATCGCGAAAGTCGTTACCGCCCTGAAGGACAGATTCAAGGTCGACAGCGTAGCCCCGGGACATTGCACCGGTGAGCCGACTTTTGCCGCGCTCAAGACGGCGTTCGGCGACAACTATCTCTACGCAGGCCTCGGCACGTCGATTCCGGTTGCAACGGTTGCGGGCGTGAATGTCAGACGCGGGGAAGGTCCGACGCTTGACGACCTTGCGACCTATCGCAAACTCGCGGGGCGCGAAGACCCGTTCGGCATATTGCGGTTGCGCAGCTCGCGGTTGGCACCCGCGCTTTAGGGCGCTGGCGCGCGGCTCGCACCTTTAGATCACGTGTGGCCGGATAGAATTGGAACTGACGCCGTCGCGCCGTGGTTAGTAGCGGAGTGAGGGAGTTGCGCCATGAGTAAGGCTATCCGCGAAGCCATCCATCATCCCCCGATCATCACTGTCGGCGAGCTCATCGATGAACTCTGCCGTCTGCCAGACACAGCGACGATCCAATTCCACTGCCCCATTCTCGAACAGGAACTTGCGTTCTACCGCCTTCGAAAGCGGTCAAAGGACGTGGTCGAAATCGAAGTCAATACCTATCCGGAAAGCCCGTCGGTCGTGCCATCGGCCAACGCCGCCCTACGCGCGCGAAAAAAGACCCATCATCCGCGCTCGCTGGGCAATGGCGTTGCCCATAAGGTCTGAGATAGAACCGCGACAGGTCACGTCAGGTGTGACGGCTTCGGAACGCGTGAAGGAAGTTGGCCTACGCCTTCAGCCCGCGCAATACCAGCGTGAGCGTCAAGACGGTGCAGAACTATCACTATCTGATCAAGACGAAGACCGGCGCGCGTACGGATGCGCAGCTCGTGCGGCTCGCAGCGGCTTGCGGGCTGACGAATTTCTAGCGTCCGCCGAGTTCCGCCACCCCGCGCCGAAGTTCCTTTGGTCGCAATGAAATCCAACCCAAAGCAAATCTCCGCCATCAACTCCGAGCAGATTCGACGTCAAGCGCGGCCACAGCGCGTCTCGCAAAGAGCTCCGCTGCTTTCAGGCCCCGCGACTGAAATGAAATCGGAGTGAAGCGACATGCACCAACTGCCAAACGACACAATCGCAGTCACACTGCCGGACTTCGGGCAGTCCATGACCGTGCTCGGAGATCCCGGGTTGGCAACCGACGACTGGGGCGGCAACGATGCGCTGACGGCAGCCATATCGAGTCTCAACTCGAACGTGACGCTCGTTGGGGAAGACCTGGCGGCTATGCATGGCAATTCTCACGGAGGAAACGACAGTCTCGTGGTGAGCGTGGATGGCGGCTGGGATAGTGCCGTCGCCGTTGGCGATGCCCAATCCATGGCGGACAACACCCAGGGCGGTAACGACACCCTCAATGTCGATGCCCACAACTCGCTCTACACCAATGTTTATCTCTATGGCGATGTCCAAGGCGACATGTCGGGCAACGCGGGAGGCGGAAATGACACATTGACGGCGTCGACCGGATGGAGATCGTTCGGGTCGCTCAGCGGGGACGCTGGTGGTGCCATGAGCGGCAATGCGCACGGCGGAAATGATACGCTGAGCGCGACGGATTATGGGATAAATGGCGGCGGCGACGCACTCAGCGGCGATGCCATTGGCGCCATGACCGACAATGCGGTTGGCGGAAACGACATCCTGACCTTTGCGGCGAGCAGCGACGCCCAGCTCGGGGGAGGAAGCCTGTCGGGGGATTCGGGAACGTCCATGTCCGACAATGCCCAGGGCGGGAACGATATCCTCACCGCCGTCGTCGATGGCGAGCGAGCTGCTTTCAGCACGACATTGTACGGTGACGCTCCCACGATGTCGGGCAATGCTCACGGCGGGAACGACATCCTCACCGGCGGATCGAGCCCCGATCGCCTGGCGGGCGATGCGATGAGCTACGCTCCTTCCTCACCCGGCTCGATCACCGGAGGCACGGATACCCTCAACGGTGGCGCCGGCAATGATCTCCTGTGGGGCGGGCCCAACAACGACACGTTCGTCTTCAACACGGGCTCCGGCCAGGACATCATCAACGACTTCAATCAAGGCAACCAGGCTGTCGGCAGCACCACCACCGAACATGACCTGATCAACCTGCATGACTACGGCTTCGCAGACTGGGCAGCCGTCTCCAGCCTCATCGGCGACAATAGCGCCGGCGATGCCGTGATCCACCTCACCACCAACGATACGATCACGTTGGACGGCGTGCACACGGCGGCCCTGCATCCAACGGACTTCGTCATCTGACGGCTCACAGCCAAGCAGGATGATGGGATGGTGGTCACGAGAGAAGCGTCGAGGCCAAGCCCGTCATCCTGCCAAAGGCATGAGCAGGAGCGGATCAAGCGCCAAGCTGCGATACGCGTTGGCTCCGCAACCTCACGCCGCCTTCAGCCCGCGCAATACCAGCGCCAGCGTCGCATCGACACGCGCCGAAAGATCGGCGTCCTTCCACTCGTCGGCGTGGGCCGGATGGTGGAACCGGACGGTCGCATCGAAGATGGCGCGTGCGGTGGCCTTGACGTCGCCCACCTCGAACACGCCCTGCTTCACGCCGTCGGTCAGGATCGCCGCGATCTGGTCGATCATGGTGTCCTTGTGACACTTGACGGCTGCACAGGCCTCGCGCGCCAGAGTCAGATAGGTCTCGAACATCTCGGGGTCGTCGAGCACGCGCGAACGCTTGGCGGCGAACAGGGTGCGCAGCCAGCGGTCGAGCCGCGCCGGCGCCGGGCCCTGCTCTTCGGCGAGTTGGCGTAAGGGGGCGTCGATGCGGTCCAGCCAGCGTTTGGCGACAGCCTCGCGCAGCGAGGCCTTGCTCGGGAAATGGCGGTAGACGCTGCCGTGGCTCACATCAAGCGCGCGGGCGACGTCGACCACGGTGGCCTTGGCGAGTCCGTAACGCCGCAGCACGTCCTCGGTGACTTCGAGGATCCGCTCCGGCGTCAAGATAACGGCTTCGTTCATGCCAGCACCATGTTCCCGTTGAGGGCTCAGTTACCCGGCGACGGAGCTGCTTCCGAAGCGCCCGTGCCGGTCGTTTCGGAAAGCTCTCGCCCTAATGAGGCAGTTTTGCAGCCTGCGCCGCGATTTGGCGCGCCACCAGTAAATTGAGCCAGTGCCCAATCGTCCCGGTCAAATTGATGATTTCGGTCGTCATTGTCGTAAGTCTCCAATCAATTGGCGGTCCCCGTTGTTCAATTGCGGCCCTCAATCCCCCATTTGCTTGGGACGTCGGGCTCCCGGGATGCCGCCAGACGCCCAATTGGAGCGTCCGAGAACGGATATACACGTCTCGCTGACAGATTTCAATATCTGTCAGTCAATGGTTCGTGATTGACAGTTAATTTCTGCAGCTCCGGGGCGCCGGGCTGGCCCGTCGCCCGCCACGTCCGGGGCGATGAACCTCGCCCAGCCCAATCATCCCCCGCTACCTTGCCGACGCCGTTTGTTTCGCCCTCCCCGCTCTGCTAGATCACGGCGTAAAAAACATTCTGGCCGGTGTCGCCCTTTGGGTCGCCCGCCCACCTTCCTGGAGCAGTCCAATGATCCCCCGCTATACCCGCCCGGAAATGGCCTCGATCTGGGAGCCGCAGACCCGGTTCAAGATCTGGTTCGAGATCGAGGCGCATGCGGCGGACGCCCTTGCCGAGCTCGGCACGATTCCCAAGGAGGCCGCCAAGACGGTCTGGGCCAAGGCCAAGGACGCCACTTTCGACGTCGCCCGCATCGACGAGATCGAGCGCGAGACCAAGCACGATGTCATCGCCTTCCTCACCCACCTCGCCGAGATCGTCGGCCCCGAAGCGCGCTTCGTGCATCAGGGCATGACCTCTTCCGACGTGCTCGACACCTGCCTCAACGTCCAGCTCACCCGCGCCGCCGACCTGCTGCTCGCCGACCTCGACAAGGTGCTGGCGGCGCTGAAGAAGCGCGCCCTCGAGCACAAGATGACGCCAACCATCGGCCGCAGCCACGGCATCCACGCCGAACCCGTGACCTTCGGCCTCAAGCTCGCCTATGCCTATGCGGAATTCTCGCGCGCCAGGGAGCGCCTGATCGCGGCGCGGAAGGAAGTCGCGACCTGCGCCATCTCCGGCGCGGTCGGCACTTTTGCCCAGATCGACCCGCGCGTCGAACAGCATGTTGCCAAGGCCATGGGCCTCGTACCCGAGCCGATCTCGACGCAGGTGATCCCCCGCGACCGCCACGCGATGTATTTCTCGACGCTCGGCGTGATCGCGTCCTCGGTCGAGCGTTTCGCGGTGGAGATCCGCCACATGCAACGCACCGAAGTGCTCGAAGCCGAGGAGTTCTTCTCCGAAGGGCAGAAGGGTTCGTCCGCGATGCCGCACAAGCGCAATCCGGTGCTCTCGGAAAACCTCACCGGGCTGTCGCGCATGGTGCGCGCCTATGTGACGCCGGCGCTGGAGAACGTCGTGCTCTGGCACGAGCGCGACATCTCGCACTCCTCTGCCGAGCGCATGATGGGCCCCGACGCGACCGTGACGCTCGACTTCGCGCTGGTCCGCCTCGCCGGCCTGATCGACAAGCTGCTGGTGTACCCCGCCAATATGCAGAAGAACCTCGACCGCCTCGGCGGCCTCGTGCATTCGCAGCGCGTTCTGCTGGCGCTGACGCAGAAGGGCGCAAGCCGCGAGGACGCCTACAAGCTCGTGCAGCGCAACGCCATGCCGGTCTGGCGCGGCGAAGGCGACTTCCTCCAGCTCCTGAAGAAGGACGCTGACGTGAAGAAGTATCTCACCGACGCCGAGATCGAGGAGCAGTTCGACCTCGGCTATCACTTCAAGCACGTCGACACGATCTTCAAGCGCGTGTTCGGCGAGAGCTGAGCGTCATTGGTGGCCCGGGTGAGCGCAGCGACACCCGGGACTTCTCCCACAAAGATCCCGGATTTCGCTTCGCTCATCCGGGCTACAAATCAAGGCGGACCTTCCTCATGCCCATCGTCAACCGCGTTGCCGCCCTCTCCGACGAAATGGCCGCCTGGCGCCATGACTTCCACGAGAACCCGGAACTGCAATACGACGTCCACCGCACTGCCGGCATCGTCGCCGATCGCTTGCGCGAGTTCGGTTGCGACGAGGTGGTGACGGGCATCGGGCGCACCGGCGTCGTCGGTGTGATCCGCGGCCGCAAATCCGCCTCCGGCAAGACCATTGGCCTGCGCGCCGACATGGACGCGCTGCCGATCATGGAGACGTCGGGCGTGCCCTATGCCTCCAAGGTCCCCGGCAAGATGCACGCCTGCGGTCATGACGGCCACACCGCCATGCTGCTCGGCGCCGCCAAATATCTCGCCGAGACGCGCAACTTCGACGGCACGGCCGTGGTGATCTTCCAGCCCGCGGAAGAAGGCGGCGGCGGTGGCAAGGCGATGGTCGAGGACGGGCTGATGACGCGCTGGAACATCCAGGAGGTCTATGGCATGCACAACATGCCGGGCCTGCCCGAAGGCCATTTCGCCACCACGCCCGGCGCGATGCTCGCCTCCTCCGACAACATCCAGATCACGGTCCACGGCAAGGGCGGCCACGCCGGCGCGGGTCCGCACAAGTCGATCGACAGCGTGCTGATCGGCGCGCAGATCGTCAACGCGCTGCAATCGATCGTCGCGCGCAATGTCGATCCGCTGAAATCCGCCGTCATCTCGATCACGCAATTTCACTCCGGCACGGCCTTCAACATTATTCCGGAGATCGCCGAGCTCGGCGGCACCGTGCGCACGCTCGACCCTGAGGTGCGCGATCTGGTCGAGCGCCGCATCGGCGAAGTCGCCGACAGCGTCGCCCGCGCCTATGGCGGCTCGGCCGAGACGAAGTACACGCGCATGTATCCGGTGACGATGAACCATGCGCGCGAGGCCGGCCTTGCCGCCGACGTCGCCCGCGATATCGTCGGTGCCGAGCGCGTCAACGACAAGTTCATTCCGATGATGGGCGCCGAAGACTTTTCCTTCATGCTGGAAGCGCGCCCCGGCGCGATGATTCTGGTCGGCATGGGCGACGGCAACGAGTGCCACCACCCGGCCTACGTCTTCAACGACAACATTCTCGGCCACGGCGCATCCTATTGGGCGCGCCTGGTGGAGACGCGGATGCCCGCGGGTTAGCGCAGGTCTCGTATGGTGGGCAAAGCGAAAGCGTGCCCACCAGAGCCTTCTCCTCTGCGAATGGTGGGCACGGCGCTTCGCGCCTTTGCCCACCCTACAACCTGCACGCTCATCCCTGATATTTCAGCACGTGCATGCCGGCGTTCCAGTCGGAGACGAACATCAGCCCGTCCGGCCGGACATACGCATCACAGGTCTTGGCCGCGAGCGCGACGTTCGGGCGCGGGTCGATGAGCTTTTTCGGTGTCGGCGGCACCCAATACGCGATCTCCTTCGGTGCGAAGGCGTCCCTGACGTCGAACACCCTGACGCCGGCATTGTTGTAGGTCGCGAAGATCGTCTCCTCGCTCTGGAACGAGCCCGGGCGGTTCTCGTGCAGATTATGCGGCCCGAAGGTGCCGTTCGTGCAGAAATCGCGGTCGCGCGGGGTCGGCAGGGTTGCGATCGGCACCGGGTTTCCAGGCGCGCGCACGTCGAGGACGAATGTATGGAACAGGCCCTTGGCGCAATTGTCCGCATTGGCTTCGTCCGCGACGATCGCAAGCTGTCGCTTGGGCAGCGGCAGCGGCGTATGCGTGCCGCCCGCGAAGGGCGGCGACCAGTTGATGTGGGACAGCAGCTTTGGATTGGTGGGATCGCTGATGTCATGAATGGTGAAGCCGCCATCGCGCCAGGCGGCATAGCCGCGATCACCCGCCGTGATCATGTGATGCAGCGCAAAGCGTTTGCCCTTCGGCGTCGCCGGCTCGCCGGCCGCGCGGTTCATACCCGGCAGCCACCATTTCGCGACGATCTCCGGCTTGGTGATGGTCTTGAGATCGACCACGCAGAGGATGTGGTCGGTGAAGCCGTCGAGATGCGCCGACACATAGGCATAGCGGCCACCCGGCCACCACAGACGGTTGATACCGAAGCCGGGCATTTCGAGGAACGCGATCTCGCGCATCTCGCCCGGTTTCGAGATGTCGTGGATCGAGAGGCCGCAGCGGAATTTCTTGGCTTTGGTGA
The DNA here is from genome assembly GCF_000244935.1 of Bradyrhizobium sp. WSM1253. Lineage (NCBI taxonomy): Bacteria > Pseudomonadati > Pseudomonadota > Alphaproteobacteria > Hyphomicrobiales > Nitrobacteraceae > Bradyrhizobium > Bradyrhizobium sp. WSM1253. Next base: position 7,402,074 of record NZ_JH600073.1, on the reverse strand, counting down.
TGCTGTCGACCAGCGTGTTCTCGAAATAACCGCGCATGTTGTCGTAGGACTGCATCGCGACGATGTTGGCGCCGTTCGCAAGCAGCAGCAAATCTTCCGCCACCTGTAAATGATGGGTGCGGGTGTATTGCCCTGCGGTGAAGAAATTGACCGGCTTCAGCGCACGCGGATCGGATGCGTCCAGGATCGTCACGCCGTCGCTGAACATGTGTCCGACATAGACGTGCTGCCGGTTGAACATCACCTGCACACTGTCGGGGCGTCCGCCGATGTCGCTATAGGAGATGTGCTTGATGCCCTTGCCGATGCCCTCGGGGGGAATGTCTGCCTCCGAAGCCGATGCGGACCTCGACCACCCAGGCAGCGCGGCGGATCCGAGCACGGCCGACAATTGCTGAAGGTGGCTGCGGCGAGAGAGTTGTGGCATCGGTTTCCCCCTTTTTTGAGGATGATGCTCGCTCGCGGCAAGGCATGCAAGCTGAGAAGTTCACGCCCCTGATGAGCGCCGAGGGCATCAGTGCATGCTCACCTTCCCGGCGCGCATTGAATGCGCCGGATGGTCCAAGCACTCGAGCAATTTGCAAGAGCTCGAGACGAGGATGCAGTGCTCAGCGATGCACGACTAATTGCACACTTCCGCTTGTGACATGCCCGCGCTACCCGGCCTTGGATCTCGCACAATGCGACACCCTTTCGCAACCGGCCTGCATCCAGCACTCGTGCAAATTATCTGTCCTGAGGCTTGCGACTTTGGGGCAGCAGATTCCGCTTCTTTCCGATCCGTGTCCCGCCGCTTCGAATCCTCGCGCGTCGCCACCGGCTTCTTCTCCGGTACCTTCTCGCATTCATTGTCGTCGCCGACATGATAGCCGGCCCGGCAGGTGATCTTCGCGCATTGATCGCCGTCGGCTTTGAAGCCGAAATTGCATACGAGCGGGCAGACCCGTCCCGGCTTTGCCTTCAGCGCATCGAGCGCGTCGACACTCGCAAGCTTCGCGTCGAACTGGGTGCCAGCATATTTGTTGAACAGCGTCAGCGAGCGCTGCGTTGCGGCGTTCCAGTCGCCGTCGGCGGCGGCCGACAGACAGCCGACGCGGCGCAGTTCGTTCTGAACAGACTTCGTGAGATCGCCGGACGGCGGGGAGCTTGACGGCGGCGACAGCGCCGCGACCTTCCTGCTTTCGGCATCAGCCGCCTGCTTGTCCGCTGCCTGCTTCGCTGCCGCCTCAGCTGCTGCCTTCTCCATCGCCCGCTTCTCTGCGAGCGACTTGGCCGCGGCAGCTTCCGCCGCCTTGCGATCTCGTTCGGCCGCCTCCGCCTTGGCCTGCTCGATTTGCTTGGCTTTCTCGGCCGCGATCCGCGCCTCTTCCGCGGCTTTCGCAGCAGCGGCCGCTTTCTCCTGCTCGGCCTTCTGGGCTCGTTCGGTCGCGAGCCTCGCCTTCTCCTGTTCGGCCAGACGCGCCTTCTCCGTCGCCGCCGTGCGATCCTCCTCGGCGGCAATCTTCTTCAACTGCACGCGGGCGAGGTTGGCGTAAAAGCCGTCCGGATAGGTCTGGAGGAATGCTTCCCAGGCCTCGCGCAGGCCGGCCTGAAGGGCAAGCTCGTAGTCTTTGCGCACACCATCCTGCGGATTTGCCTGCGGACCGGCTGCGGCGGCCGGCCTTGCCGGCACCAGCGGCACATCGCTGCCACCCAGAGAGCCATAGACATACGGCTCCTGCTTATTGCCGGTTTTCTTCAAGACGTCGTCACGGACAAACCCGAACGCCTTGCGCAAATCGAGCCCGGGCTTCGGCAGATGATCGGTCAACGCGACCGCGAACGGGCTATTGCGGGAGTCGCCATCCGACGCCGTCGATCCCGCCTTGGCCGCAAACGCGATCATCGTGTTCGGACTGGTTGGCTCGACCTTGGCAAGTCCGCCACCAATCGCGCGCGAGGCCAGGGTGCGCTTCATCGTCTTGGCAAAAGGATTGTCACGACAGGCATCGAGGATGACGAGACGGAGTTGTTTGGCCGGTTCGACCGCATAGAGCGCGCGATCCAGCGCGACGGTCTCGTCGAGGACGTCGCCGTCGGTTTCCAGCATGGCATCGGTTGGAACGAGGTAGTTGTTGCCGTCCAGCTCGATGCCGTGGCCCGCATAGTAGATCACCGCCATGTCGGCATCGCGCGTCCTGGCCGCGAACTCGCGTAGCGATCGCCGCATTTCGCTGGCATTGAGGTCCAGCCTGATCTCGACCGTATCGAAGCCCGCATTCCTGAACATGCCGCCGACCAGCCCGGCGTCGTTCACCGGGTTCGCGAGCCGCGGCGCGTTCTTGTAGGCAGAATTGCCGATGACGAGCGCAACGCGCTTGTCGGCGAGGGCCGGCGTGCAGGTGCAAAGAGTCACAAATATGAATAGGAAGAGATAGCGAGCGATGTTCACGCAATTCATCCGCGGTTTGGATCGACTGCAGGATCAGTTGCAGACCTCATAATTGCCGCTTCCTACGGAGGCGTTATATCTTCCAGGCGTAGCCCCGGCCACCAGTCTGCATCCTTTCTGCACCGGACGACAGCCAGACGAACTGCAAAAAATCTGCCCACTGGCTTCGGGCTTTGAGGGCGCCGATTCCGAGGCCTTCCGGTCCGCATCCCGCCTCCTCGAATCTTCGCGCGTGGCGACCGGCTTCTTCTCCTGAATCTTTTCACACTCGTTGTCGTCACCGACGCGATAGCCGGCGCGGCAGGTGATCTTCACGCATTGATCACCGTCGGCCTTGGAGCCGAAATTGCAAATGAGCGGGCAGACCCGTCCCGGCCTCGCTTTCAGTGCGTCGAGCGCGTCGACGCTTGCAAGCTTGGCGTCGAACTGGGTGCCGGCATATTTGTTGAAGAGCGTCAGCGAACGCTGCGATGCAGCGCTCCAATCGCCGTCCGCAGTCGTGGACAGGCAGCCGACGCGGCGCAATTCGCTCTGCAAGGATTTCGTCAGATCAGGCGCCGACAATGTGGATGCCGGTGCCGGCGAAAGAGCTGCAACTTTTTGCTCGACCTCAGGCATCTGCCGATCGGCCACAGGTTTTGCCGCCTGCTCCGCGTTCTCGGCGGCCTGCTTGGCGGCCAGCTCGGCCTTGGCCTTCTCCGCCGCCTGCTTCTCGGCTTGCACTTTCGCGGCGGCAGCTTCGGCCAGCTTGCGCTGGTGCTCCGCCGCGTCCGCTCTTGCCTGCTCGATCTGCTTCTGTTTCTCCGCCGCGATCCGGGCCTCTTCGGCCGCCTTGGCCGCCGCGGCCGCCTTGTCCTGCTCGGCCTTCTGGGCGCGTTCGGCAATGAGCCTTGCCTTCTGCTGCTCGGCCGCGTTCGCTTTTTGCTCGGCCGAGGCGCGCGTCTCTTCGGCGGCTATCTTGTTCATCTGGCCCTTGGCGAGATTCGCGTAGAACCCCTCGGGATATTGCGCCAGGAACGCTTCCCAACCGTCGCGCGTGGCAAGCTGCAGCGCGAGCTCGTAATCCCTGCGAATAGAATCCTGCGGATTGGCCTGCGGACCGGTCGCTGCCGGCTTGGTCGCGACCAGCGGCACATCGTCGCCGCCAAGCGAGCCATAGACATAGGGCTCCTGCTTGTAGCCCGTGCTCTTGAGCACGTCGTCGCGCACGAAGCCGAACGCCTTGCGCAAATCGAGGCCGGGCTTTGGCAAGTGCTCGACCAAAGCGACGGCGAACGGGCTGTTCCTGGAGTCACCGTCAGACGCCGTCGATCCGGCCTTTGCGGCGAAGGCGATCATGGTGTTGGGGCTGGTCGGCTCGACCTTGGCAAGCCCGCGACCGATCGCGCGCGAGGCCAGCGTCCGCTTCATGGTCTTGGAAAATGGATTGTCGCGGCAGGCATCCAGGATGATCAGGCGCAGCTGCTTGGCCGGCTCGACTGCGAACAGCGCGCGCTCGACCGGGATGGTTTCGTCGAGCACGTCGCCGTCCGTCTCCAGCGTCGCGTCGATCGGAATAAGATAGTTGGTGCCTTCCAGCTCGATGCCGTGACCGGCGTAATAGATCACCGCCATGTCGGCATCGCGGGTCCTGCCGGCGAACTCACGCAACATGCGCCGCATCTCGCTCGCACTGAGATCCAGCCTGACGTCGACGGAATCGAAGCCGGCCTTCTTGAACATGCCGCCGACCAGAGTGGCATCGTTGACAGGGTTGCCGAGCTTGGGCGCGCTCTTGTAGGCGGAATTGCCGATGACAAGCGCAACCCGCCGGTCCGCATGGGCCGGTCCGCAGGCGAGGCCAATGGCCAAAATCAACAAAGCAAATAGCCGAAACGGAATCACTTGCGTCCCCCCGGATGCAATTCCACGAGACTATTCGGACCATCGCTCAATTACCAATTCTTCCTATGTGATATTTGTCACATAAGAGGCTCTCTCAGGGGTATGGATAATGCGGCGAAGCGTCGCCCTGCCTTCGGGCTGAGCCAAAGCCTCTGTTGAGTCCGTTACATTTGCACCACCTCGTGGCGCATCACGAACGGCGCAAGCAGTGCGTGCACCTCGCTTGCAACCGCCTCGCGCTGATCCGCCGGCAGGCCCGCCAGCGTTACGGTGGCGATCGAGCCGTGGCTGCCGTGAGCGCCGACCCGGACCTTGCAGTCGATGCCACGCTCAGTGAGCGGCGTCAGCACCTTCGTGAACACGCGCTGGGCTGCGTCCCAGCGCAGCTGCGGCTTGAACACTTTGCCGACGCCCGTCACAGGCATCGGATCGATCGGGATGACCTGCACCGGGACAGCCGCGCGCTCCGGCGTGCGCTCGCGCACCCATGTCTCGAGTTCGCCCGGCTCGACGGTCGCGCCCGGCTTCAGCTGCACGTACCCCACCGGCAGTTCGCCGGCATAGGCGTCAGGCTGGCCCACCACCGCGGCGAAGCCGACGGCGGGATGGCGGAACATGATCTCCTCGATCGGCGCCGGATCGATGTTGTGGCCGCCGCGGATCACGAGATCCTTGGCGCGGCCGGTGATCCAGAGATAGCCGTCGGCATCGAGCCGACCAAGATCGCCGGAATTGACCCAGACCTCGTCGACGAAGGCACCCTTGTTGTGCTCGTCGTTGAGATAGCCGCCGAACACGCCGGGCCCGGCCATGATGACGACGCCGATCTCGTCCGGCGCGCAGTCGCGGATCAGCTTGCCCTCGGCATCGAGCTGGACGATGCGGACCCGTGCGTAGGGCATGGCAAGACCGACCGAACCGAGCCGGATCGGCCGCGACCGATAGGCCAACGTATGAACGCTCGAGGTCTCGGTCATGCCATAGACCTCGACAACCGGCAGCTTGAGCTTGTCCTGGATCGCAGACCCGACCGCGACCGGGATCGCGGAGCCGCCACCGGCTGCATATTTCAGGCTGGAGATGTCGGCATTGCCAGGCGGCACCGCGAGCGTCGCGGCGAGTACCGTCGGGACGCTCGACAGCGCCTCCGGCTTGAAGCGCTCGACCAGTTGCCAGATGTTCTTCACCGCATTCGGATTGCGCCATCCGCTCGGCGACAGCACGACCAGCGAACCGCCGGCCGATAACGTCGTCAGCACTTGCGTCAACGAGCCCCCGACGTGAAACAGCGGCATGCCGAACATCATGTTGGCGCTCGGGTTTCGACTTCAGCAGCAGGTTGAGAGCCCAGGCCTGATAGACTTGGTTGACATGCGTGTGCCGCACCAGCTTTGGCGTGCCGGTGGTGCCGCCGGTGTGGAAATAGGCGGCGATGTCGCTGCCCAGAATCTTGCGGCCGCTGATAAGGCGCTCAGAAGGCTGCTGCTTGATCAGGTCGCTGAAGGCAAAGACTCCCTTCCCCGGGTCACCGCCACCGAACACCTGCACGACCGCCTTGAGGTGCTTGAGTTGCGGCCTGATCTGCTCGACTTTCTGCCAGATGTCGGTGCCCGGCACCGGCCCGAGCGCCACCAGGACTTTTGTGTTCGCCGCTTCCAGAATCTCCGCGATCTGGTGCGGCTCCAGCAGGGGGTTGACGGGGTTGGCGATGCCGGCGGCCTCCGCGCCGAACAGCGTTACGAAGGCGTCCGGCACCAGCGGCAGCATGAAGCTGACGACGTCGCCCTTCTCGACGCCGAGCGCATGAAACATGTTGGCGGCCTGAGTGACGCGCGCGATGAAGTCGCGGTACGTGACCACGACCGGCGTGTCGGCGGGATCGGCATTTTGCAGGAACTGGATCGCCGGCCCATCGGGGTTGCGGACCGCACCCAGTTTGATGGCGTCGTAAGTGCTCTCGGGCGCGACGCGATCGGCGTAAGGGACCTGCTCGAAGGCTCGAACCTCGGCGTCCGTCGCCAGGTCCGGATAGTCGTCGCCGATGAGCCGATCGAGCGCGTGGATGCCCGCCATGGAATTCCGTCCTCCCTCAGATGCATGTCCCAGCGCCCTGTCTTTTGACTTTTTGGGTTGGCGGGGCCCCGACCGATGGCCGGCCGAGCACGGACAGAATGATGGATGATTTGGCGTTCGTCCATGACTTAAGGCTACGGCAGTCGCATTCGGATAAGAGGCCTTTGAACCTCCGCGTCCTGTCCGGGGACCAAGAACATGCATCGGATTCGCCTGCCAGCGCCCCGCCGCAAGACTCGAGGTAATTATGACGACGCCCCTGCGGGACCGCGCCACACGGCTGATCGTCGCACTCGCCATAATGGCCGTGCTCGCGCCGACCCGCGCGGCACTCGCCGAGGACAGCCAGCTCGACAAGATGCGCGCCAAGATCTCGGCCTTCATCGGCGGCAAGATGGAGAAGCTCGGCGGGTCTCGTATCGTCTACAAGGTGGACACCGATGGCCTGCGCGAGAGCGTCGTCACGGATTTGCGCGACGACGTCTACAAGAACCTGCGTGAGGGCAAGATCGCCTTCTCCGGTCTTGCGATCCGCGACGGCGGCGTCGAGTTGAAGATTGCCGATGTCAAGGGCCGCGAGCAACTCGCACGCAAGCTCGCGTCGGCCGCGGAAGGATTGCCGTCGCATGCACTCGCCGTGACCGACGGCGGCGACGGACTGGTCAGGCTCGCGCCGACCAATGCGGCATCCGCCGCGCGGTTGCACGAACTCGTCGAAGATGCCATCGCCATGATCGAGCAGCGTCTGAAGGAGGCCGGCGTCCAGCTCGCCAGCGTCCAGCCCGATGGCACCGACCGCATCCGAATCTTCCTGCCCGGTGTGATGGAGCTCGAGCGCGTCACCGCGGTCTTCGCCCGAAGGGTCAAGGTCGGCTTCCGCCTGATCGACCTCTCCATGCCGCCTGAGCAGGCGCAATCCGGCACGCCGCCGGCAGGCACGGAAGTCCTGCCCGGCTTCAAGGACAAGAGCCTTTATCTGGTCGCCAAGGACAGCGTGCTCGACGGCGACGACATCAGCTATGCGGGCCCGGGGTTTGCGAGCGCCACGAAAGAGCCGATCGCCTCATTCCGCTTCAACGGCCGCGGCACGCGGCGCTTTGCCCACATCACCGAGGAGAATATCGCAAAGCCCTTCGCCATCGTGCTCGACGGCAAGGTGATCTCCGCCCCCGTGATCCGCGAGCCCATCACCGGCGGGACGGGCCAGATCTCCGGCAATTTCACCATGGAGGAAGCAAACAGCGTCGCCATGCTGCTGCGCGCCGGCTCGCTGCCCGGGCACCTCAGCCTGGTCGAGCAGCAGGTCGTGCCGCCCGCCAAGCCCTAAGGCGGGGGATCGCCCCACGCCCACGCCTGGTCCCGCCACGGTCGGCAGCCGAGGTCTACCACACCGAGGCTCGTACCCGGTGGCCCCCGAATCGCGGGCCCGCCACGGCCATACGCACCGTCAAACAGGCAATTGCCGAAACGCCCGATCAGGCTAAAATTTGCCTCTTGCGGCACGGCGGCCGAAAGCTTCATTCAAGCGGTCGTCGTTCGATTTCGGCTATAGATGTCGAGAATGCCGACCGTGACTGAAGGCCTTACGCGGGGATAGTACCATGCCGTCCGGCAGCGCAGACATTTCGTCGATCCTCGACCGCATTCTCGAGGCGGCGACGGATAACCTCAGGATCGCGAAGATCCTGGTCCAGATGGGCCTCGATCCGAACAACGTCACCTATGACTCGATCTTCAATCGGATGCTGGAGATCTTCGTCCAGAACATCACGCTGGCCAACATGTTCGCCGCGGTCGGGGCCGGCTTCTTCGTCGCCACCCTCCTGATGCGAACGATGGTGCCGCTGCGCGTCGCCAACATGGTCGGCTGCGCGTTCTTCGCCGTGTTCGGCGCGCTCTCCGCCAACGTCTCGACCTTCCTGCTCTATCTCCTGCTGCTTCCGATCAACGCCTTGCGCCTGCGGCAGATGCTCAAGCTGGTCAAGAAGGCGCGCCATGCGGCCGAAGGCGACATGTCGATCGAATGGCTCAAGCCGTTCATGACCGAACGCAAATATCGCCACGGCGACACGCTGTTCAAACTCGGCGATCCAGCCAAGGAGATGCTCCTCACGGTCACCGGCAAGTTCCTGGTCAAGGAGATCAATATCGAGATCATGCCGGGCGCGCTGATGGGCGAGCTCGGCTTCCTCACGCCGGGCAACCGGCGCACCGGAACGATCGAATGCATCGAAGACGGGCAGGTGTTGACGATTACCTATGACCGGTTGCTCGAGATCTACTTCCAAGATCCGCAGTTCGGCTATTACTTCCTGGTGCTGACCAGCCAGCGCCTGCTGCAAAATATCGATCGGTTGCAGAATCAGCTGGCGACGGAGCGGGCGGCCACCACGAACAGGATCGCATGATCGATTGGGCGGCCGCTCAGTTCAAGAGCAACGCCATGCCCGGATCGCTCTTCTCCATCGCACTCCGATAGCCCGCCCGCGCGCTGATGCGGCCGAGATATTTGACCACGTTCGGACAGCGCTGGAGGTCATAGGGCTGGAAGTAGCGCATCGTGGTGAGCGAGAAAACTGTCATGATGTCGGCGGTCGTGAAGGCGCTGCCCGCAAGATATTCGGCCTCGCGAAGCCTTGCGTCGAGAAGATCATAGGCCCGATCGAGACGCCCCTTCATCGCGAGCAGGGTCGGATTGTCCTTCGCGAGATCCAGCCGGTTCAGGATCATCATCCGTCCCATGCCGGGTTGCAGGGTGCCGTTGGCGAAATGAAGCCAATACAGAAACTGCGCGAACGCGGGATCAGTGGGACCGAGCACGAGTCGGCCATTGCCATATTTTGCAACGATGTAGTCGACGACGGCGCCGGATTCCGCGAGCACCAGCTCGCCGTCGGTGATCACAGGCGCCGTGCCAGCCGGATGCAGTGCCTTGTACTCGGCCGGAGCCAGCATGGTGACGGGATCGCGCGCATAGCGCTTCAACTCGTAGGGAATCCCCAGCTCCTCGCACAGCCAGACGATTCGCTCGGACTGCGACTTGCCGAGATGATGGACGGTGAGCATGAGGCCTCCTGAAGACATGAAGCAGAACGTGGGATGTGCCCCGAGAACGCATAGGTGTGGTTGCGACTAGGCCTCGTCCGTCACCATCCGCGCCACGACGCGGTCGCGGCGGATGAAATGGTGCCACAGGGCGGCGATCACGTGAACCGCGATCAAGGCGAGCAGCACATAGGCAAAGAGGATGTGGCGGTCCTCATAGGCGCCCGCCGCCGCGCGGTCGGGAGCGGTGAATTGCGGCACGTGAAACAGGCCGAAGAAGTCCGAATAATCAGGTGCGTGCGCACCGGAATGCGCCCAACCGAGTATGGTGACGACGATGACGGCGAGGTAGAGCGCGCCGTGACTGACATGGGCCGCGACCTTCTGCCAGCGCGAGGTCTCGGCCGGCATGGCGGGCGTCGGGTTGATGAGGCGCCAGACCAGGCGCAGCACGGTGAGCAGCAGGATCACATAGCCGATATCGGCGTGGATCGAACGGTAGAAGAAGCGGTCGGGACGTGCCGGCATGTGGTTCATCCACCACCCGAAGCCGATCATGCCGATGATGGTCAGCGCCAGACTCCAGTGCAGCCATCGGGAAATGCTGCCCCAGCCGTTGCTGGTATTTCTGATCATGTCGGCTCTCCGGAGTTTTGCGGGCCTGTCCCTATCCGCACCGCAGTACGGCAGCTGATACCGGGACCATGCGGCAATCGCGAAATTGAATCGTTCCAGGTTAGCCCTCAGCGCCCCTGCCGCAAAACCGCCCCAAAAACCGAATGGTAACCATGTCCGGCTAGAGTGATCACGTGACCAATTCTCCGACGATTCTGGTGTTCGATTCCGGCCTTGGCGGGCTCACGGTCCTGCGTGAGGTCGTGGCCGCGCGCTCCGACGCGCATTACGTCTACGTCGCGGACGACGCCTTCTTCCCCTATGGCCACCACAGCGAGGACGCGATCATCGCCCGCGTGGTGCCGTTGATGGGGGAATTGATCGGCACGCACGATCCTGACCTCGTCGTCATCGCCTGCAACACGGCGTCTACCCTGGTCCTATCGCACTTACGCGCCGCTTATTCCTTGCCCTTCGTCGGCACGGTGCCGGCGATCAAGCCGGCCTGCGCGCAGTCGAGAAGCCGGCGGGTGTCGGTGCTCGGCACCAAAGGCACGGTGAAGCGCGAATACACCAAGGCGCTGATCCGCGATTTCGCGCAAGGCTGCGAGGTGACGCTGGTCGGCTCGCCCGAGCTGGCCGCGCTGGCCGAAGCAGAGCTCAGCGGCTCTCCCGTCAGCGACGACGCCATCCTCGCCGAGCTCGCCCCGTGCTTCGTCGGCGATGCCGGGGACGCAGGCGCACGCACCGACACGGTGGTGCTCGCCTGCACCCATTACCCGCTGCTGCTCGACCGGCTGAAACAGCTCGCGCCCTGGCCGGTCGACTGGATCGATCCGGCGCCCGCGATCGCTCGCCGCGTCTCGGATCTGCTCGGCCCGCACACCGGCGGCATCGCGCAATCCGGCGCTGAGATGATCTTCACCTCGAACCGAGCGCATGGCCTTTCGGCCATGCTGACGCCGTTCTTCGGCGGCCGCATTCCGGCCTGACCTTGCGCCTCGACGGCGCGCTGCTAGGCTCCGCCGTCGTCGTTTCCTGCAGGTTCTTTCCCATGTCCGTCCCGACCACGCCGCTCAACCGTCTTCGCCAGCTCTGGCGCGAGGGTCGTCCCGCCTTCGGCGCGATCGCGACGATCCCGAGCGTGCAGACCGTGCAGATCATGGCGCGCTCACTCGACTGGATCATCGTCGATCTCGAGCATGGGCCGATTGGATTGACCGAAGCACATGCGATGATCGCGGCCACCACCGGCACACCGTGCACACCGCTGGTGCGGATCGCGGCGAACGAGCCATGGCTTGCGAAGGCACCGATGGACATCGGCGCCTTCGGCATCAATTTCCCGATGATTACCAATCGCACTGAAGCCGAGAAAGCGGTGCGCAGCGTGCGCTATCCGCCACGCGGCGATCGGCTCTGGGGTCCGTTCCATGCGCCATTCCGCTGGGGCCAGTCGATGCCGGACTACATGGCCAGCGCCGACGACGAGATGATCTGCATGATCACGATCGAGCACGTCGACGCCGTCAACCGCATCGACGAGATCATGGCCACGCCCGGCATCGACGTCGCCGTAATCGGCCCCGGCGATCTCGCCACCTCCATCAACAAGCGCGGCCAGATGGACGATCCGGAATTGCTGGAACTGGTGGCGCGGGCCGAGGCCGGCATCCTCAGAAGCGGCGTGCCGATCGGCGGCGTGGCGCGGACCGCAGACCAGGCCAACGCCTTGGTCGACCGCGGCTACCGCGCGATCGCGCTCGGCTTCGACTGGTCGCTATTCCAGCGCGGCATCATTGCGGCGTTCGAGGGGATCAAGCGCTGACGGCAAAGCCGATTGCCACCTTGCCGGGAACTGCTGCGCTGCTAGGCTCAGTCGTTCCAGGGAGGAAAAAACCATGTTCAAAAAGACTTTGCTCGCTCTCGCCTTCACCGGCCTCGCTGTTGCGGCCTTCGCCCAGCAGCCCGGCATCAAACGCACCCCGCTCCAGAAGGTCGAATTTCCGGATGGCTACAACACCATCACGGCCGTCGCGGAGGTCCCGGCGGGCGGCGCGGCCGGTCGCCATACCCATCCGGGCATCGAGACCGGTTACGTGCTCGAAGGCGAACTCAATCTCCTTATCGACGGGCAGCCGGAAAAGACGCTGAAAGCTGGCGATTCCTACCAGATCCCGGCAGGCGTCGTGCATGACGCCAAAGCCCACGGCGATAAGGCTATGAAAGTGCTTGGGGTTTACATCGTCGATAAGACCAAGCCGCTGGCCTCGCCGGCACCCTGATGCGGCGAACCGACCGGCCCCACGCGGGTTGGTTCGTGCTAGAGCAGGCGGCGAGCGGGAACCCCGCTCGCTGCACAAACTTTAATCAGGGGAAACCAAAGAGCGATGCGCGGGACGCCCAAGACCATTTCGCTGCCGCGTCGCCTGATTGTCGACCTCATGCACGCCTCGATGGGCGTGCCCTTCGTGTCCCTGTCCCGTTCGCTCGATATCGGCCCTCTGCTAGAGGCCCGCGCGGGCGCGATGGCACCAGCCGGCTGGGCGGCCATGTTCGTCAAGGCTTTTGCCCTCGTCGCCAGGGACGAGCCGGTCCTGCGTACCGTCTATGCCAAATGGCCCTGGCCGTCGCTTTACGAACTGCCGAAGAGCGTGGCGTCGGTGGCCATTGCCCGGGTCGAGGGCGGCGAGGAATGCGTGATCCCGCAGCGAATCGCGGCTCCCGAGGCCATGACGCTGGCTGCGGTCGATGCCGAGATCCGGCACGCCAAGACCGCCCCGATCGACGAAATTCCCATGTTCCGCAAGATCATGCAGGCGACCCGCCTGCCGCTGCCGCTGCGGCGGCTGTCCTGGGCGATAGGACTGAATTTCGGCCGGCAGCGCGGCAACTGGTTCGGCAGCTTCGCGGTGAGCTCGGTGGCCGCCTATGGCGGTGGCGAGCTTCACCCCATCACGCCCGGACCCTTCATCGTCAGCTATGGGGTGGTCGGGCCTGACCAGACCATCCATGTCGTGATTCGTTGGGATCACCGGGTCACCGACGCCGCCCCCATCGCCCGGGTCCTGACGAGGCTGGAACAGGTCCTGAACACTGAAATCGCTGCCGAATTGCGGGCGGCCGGGTCAAAGCCGATCCGGGCGGTCGGAACGTGATTCCAGGCCATTCGCATTGACAGCGAGCCCCAAATCCCCCTAAAAGCCGCTTGCTCGCGGGCCGATTTCGGCCCGCGAAGCGTTTCGCGACCCGTGGTCCTGTCCCTTAAGCTTTGGGGATCGGACCTGTCAGTGCCGGGCTAGCCCGTCACACAGGAGGGCGCGTTTCCTCAAACCAAGTACCTGAAGAGGACGCGATGACTAAGCGCAGTGAGGCGAAGTACAAACTCGATCGCCGTATGGGCCAGAACATCTGGGGCCGCCCGAAGAGCCCCGTGAACCGCCGCGAATACGGCCCCGGCCAGCACGGCCAGCGCCGCAAGGGCAAGCTCTCCGACTTCGGCGTGCAGCTGCGCGCCAAGCAGAAGCTGAAGGGCTATTACGCCAACATCTCCGAGCGTCAGTTCCACAGCATCTATGTCGAGGCCAGCCGCCTCAAGGGTGACACCGGCGAGAACCTGATCGGCCTGCTCGAGCGCCGTCTCGACGCGGTCGTGTACCGCGCCAAGTTCGTCTCGACGATCTTCGCCGCGCGCCAGTTCATCAATCACGGCCACGTCAAGGTGAACGGCCGCAAGGTCAACATCTCGAGCTATCTGGTCAAGCTCGGCGACGTGATCGAGGTCAAAGAATCCTCGAAACAGCTCGCCCACGTCCTCGAAGCCAGCCAGCTCTCCGAGCGTGACACCCCCGACTATCTCGAAGTCGACCACGGCAAGATGACCGCGAAATACATTCGCATCCCGCACCTCTCGGACGTGCCGTTCCCGGTGCAGATGGAGCCGCATCTGGTCGTCGAATTCTATTCGCGCTGATAGCTAGGCAGATCAAAGTTCAAAGGCCCCGGTTTCCGGGGCCTTTTTGTTTGGGCCAGCCATTCCCATGTCTCGATCCACTTGTGCTATGATTGCAAGTAATGGAGCTACATGATGACGCGTCTTCTGGAAGAGGCCTTTAACACGGTTTCCGCGCTGCCCGATTCAGAGCAGGACGAGCTGGCGCGGACGCTGCTTGAGCTCGCCGGGGTCGATCAGCCTCCGATCCAGCTGACGGCGGCGGAAGAGGCCGATCTCGCCGAGGCCGAAGCTGAAATCGCCCGTGGCGAACTGGCCAGCGCTGACGAAGTTCGAGCGATGTGGACAAAGCACGGGCTCTGAATGTCCGTTACACAAAGCGAGCACTCGCCCAGATCGACGAAGTTCTGACCTATATCGAGGCGCGATCGCTCCAGGGAGCGAGCCACGCGCGCGACCGCATTGCTGCTCTCATCGCGCTGCTCCAGGCTCACCCTTATGCAGGACGACCGACCACTCGTGCATACGTCCGTCGCTTGCCGGTCAATCCTTATCCGTATCTGATAGACTATCGTGTGACTGTGACGGAAATCGTTATTATGCGGTTTCGTCACGCCGCTCGCCGTCCACCCAGAACTCGCTGACCGCGAGTGGGTACCATTCCCTTAGGGAGCAAGTTGATGCTCTACACCCCTTCCCCGATCGATCCCAAGGCGCCGCCGGTGCGCATCAATTTGCTCTCGGACACACAGACCAAGCCGACACCTGCGATGCGCGAGGCGATGGCGCGGGCGGAGGTCGGCGACGAGCAGGTCGGCGACGATCCGACCGTGAACGCCCTGTGCGCGCGCGTCGCCGAGCTGCTCGGCAAGGAAGCCGCGGTGTACATGCCGTCAGGCACCATGTGCAACGTCACCGCGACGCTGGTGCATTGCCGCCCCGGCGACGAGATCCTCGCGCATGAAAGCGCGCACATCATCGCGCGCGAAGGCGGGGCGCATGCCGCGATCGGCGGCTTCCAGGTCACGCAATTGAAGGGACCCGACGGCCAGTTCACGCCGGAGACGTTCCGCAAAGCGCTGCATCCGCGCACCCGCTACCAACCGCCGCAGACCGTGGTCAGCGTCGAGCAGACCGCCAATATCGGCGGCGGCACGATCTGGAAGAAGGCCGCTCTCGACGAGATCGTCGCGATCGCGAAACAATATGGCCTCGTCACCCACATGGACGGCGCGCGCCTGCTCAACGCCACTGTCGCGAGCGGCATCTCGCCGCGCGACATGACCGCGGGCTGGGATTCGGCCTGGATCGACTTCTCGAAAGGCTTGGGCGCGCCGCTCGGCGGCGTGCTGGCGGGCTCGCGCGCCTTCATCGATGCGGTCTGGCAGTGGAAGCAGCGGCTCGGCGGCTCGATGCGACAGGCCGGAATCTGCGCGGCGGCCTGCATCTACGCGCTCGACCATCACGTCGAGCGGCTTGCCGACGATCACGCCAATGCGCGCGCGCTCGCCCGCGGACTGTCGCAGATCGCAGGCGTCGAGGTGCAGGAGCCCGAAACCAACCTGGTGTTCTTCAAGCCCGATGGTGCCGGTATTCCCGGCGACAAGATGGTCGCGGCGCTGCGCCAGCGCGGCGTCACGCTTGCGATGATGGACGGCCGCATCCGCGCCTGCACCCATCTCGACGTCAATGCGAGTCAGATCGAGGAGACGATCGGATATATCCGCGAGATCGTGCGCGGGGTGTAAGCCGAGCAGTCCTGTAGCCCGGGTGAGCGAAGCGATACCCGGGACTTCACTCGCAGAGACCCCGGATGTCGCTGCGCTCATCCGGGCTACTGCTCTTATCCGACAGCAAAACAACGGCGGTTCACCGCCCCATCGCCTGGTAGATCAACGTCTTCAGCGCCAGTTGAATCCGGCCACGCTGCGTCGGGGTCTGCACCATGAAGATCCCGAACAGATCGTCCTCGGGATCGATGAAGAAGAACGTGCCGCCGACGCCGTCCCAGCGATATTCTCCGAGCGGCCACGCCGTTCCAGGGGGCACCGAGGTGCGTACGGCGAAGCCGAGTCCGAAGCCGGAAGATCCGCCCGGATAATAGTTCTGGTCGCGCGCGATCTTCGTCTCCGGACCGATATGATCCGACGCCATCAGCGCGATGGCCTCCGGCTTGAGATAGCGTCGGCCCTCATAAGTGCCGCCGTTGAGCAGCATCTGTGCGAAGCGGGCGTAGTCGCCTACCGTGCCGACCATGCCGCCGCCGCCCGATTCCCAGGTCGCGGGCCGCCTGATGTCGCGGAGCTGCGTCGTCGGATTGATGTAGCGATCCTCCGGCATCGGCTCGGCGATGCGCGGGAATTTGGCGGGATCTGCGACGAAGAAAGCCGTCTCGGTCATGCCCAGCGGATCGAGCAGCCGCTCCTTCTCGAATTGCAGCAGCGTCTTTCCCGCGATGATTTCGACGACGCGGCCGAGCACGTCGGTGGAATAGCCATAGTCCCACACCGTGCCCGGCTGCTCGACCAGGGGCAGCGTGGCGACCTTGGCGGCGAATTCGGCGTTGGTCAGATTGCTGTTGAAGAGATTGGCGTCCGCATAGAGCTCGCGCACCATGCCGCCGCCGTAATAGCCGTAAGGCAGCCCTGAGGTGTGGCGCAGCAGATCCGTGATTGTGATGGGTCGCTCCAGCGGCTCCATCGCCAGGGCGACTTTGCCGTCCTCGGCCTTCTTCTCGATGCCGACCTTCATGCCGGCGAAGGCCGGAATGTATTTCGAGACGGGATCGTCGAGCGAAAGTCTGCCCTCCTCGACCAGCATCATCGCCATCACGGAAGTGACCGGCTTCGACATCGAGTAGAGGCGGAAGATCGTGTCCGCGCTCATCGAGAGTTCGGTCGCGACGTCGCGGACGCCGAAATTCTGGTAATACACCGGCTTGCCGTGCTGCTGAAGCAGCAGGATGGCGCCGGGGATCTTGCCGGTGGCGACCTCGTTGCGGATGTAGTCGGAAACCTTCGCCAGCCCCGCGGGCGAGAGCGTGCGGACCGCAGGTCTCTCGGAGCCCGCCTTCGCAACGATGCCGCCGGCGAGAAGAACGAGCGCCGCGATCAATGCGCGGCGCCCGAACATGTCAATTCTCCATCGCTTCATAGACCAGCTGCTTCAATGTCCGCTGCACACGCTGGCGCTCGGTCGGGGTCTGCTCCAGCAGCACGAAGAACATGTCCTGCTTGGGATCGATCACGAAATAGCAGCCGGAGGCGCCGTCCCATTTCAATTCGCCGAGATCGCCGGGCGGCGGCGGTTTTGCGTTGCCGGGATCGGTGCGGACCGCAAGTCCGAGACCGAAGCCGAAGCCATCGCCGGGGAAGTAGAAATAATCGCGATCGACGCCCGACTTGGGGCCAATCTGGTCGGTGGCCATCAGCTTGAACGTCTCGGGTTTGAGAATGGTCTTGCCGTCGAGGCTGCCGCCGTTGAGCAACATCTGCGTAAAGCGCTCATAATCCGCCATGGTCGTAACCATACCGCCGCTGGCGAACTGGATCTTTTTGACGACCGTCGGATCATTGATCCGCCCGACCCGGAAATCACTGTCGTTCGGCACCGGCTGCGCCAGCAGCTTCTGCTTCTCGGGATCGGTGACGAAGAAGCCGGTGTCGACCATGCCGAGCGGGTCGAGCAGCTTCTCCCGCTCGATCTCGATGAGCGGCTTGCCGGCCGCGACTTCCATGACCCGCGCCAGGATGTCGGTGGAATGGCCGTATTGCCACAGCGCGCCCGGCTGGTTGTGCAGCGGAAGTTTTGCGATGCGCTCGGCGAACTCGGCGAGGTCGAAATCGCCGGCATAGATGTTGGCTTCGCGATAGGCCTTGCGGACCAGGCTGTCGCCGTAGAAGCCGTAGGTGACGCCCGAGGTGTGCGTCATCAAATCGTGCACCGTCATCGGCCGGTTCGGCGGCACGAGCTCGAGCGACTTGGTGCCGTCCTCGGCTTTCTTCTCGACGCCGACTTTCACATTGGCAAAGGACGGAATGTATTTCGAGACGGGATCGTCGAGCTTGATCGTACCTTCCTCGATCAACTTCACTGCGACGACGGAAGTGATCGCCTTGCTCATCGAGAACAGGCGGAAGATCGTCTTGTCGGTGATCGGCGCCTTGCTGACCGCGTCCTGCACGCCGAAGACTTCGTGGTAGACCGGCTTGCCATGTTGCTTGATGAGCACATTTGCGCCGGCGATCTTGCCGGTCGCGACCTCGTTCTTGAAGAACTCGGTGACTTTGGCGAGCTTGTCCTGGTTGAAATGCGCGCCGGCCGGAATCTCGTAGGTGCCCTCCGCCCGCGCAAACGACATCGCACCCAACGGCACAAGCGCGGCGCAGACCAGCGCGCGCAGTCCAGACTGTGAAATCATATCCCCTCCCCGGAACATGGCCCGGCGGAGTGTACCGACCACGTCATCAGGCACAAGGGCCGCCGTACTGCGCCAAAACGTCCGCGTGCAGAGCCGCGCTCTTTTCCGAGAAACAACAAAATATGACGTCGGCGACCAGCGGCGCGGCCTGCAGGGCTTCAATGGTCGCATGGACCGCAATCTTCGCGGCCTGGTCGGCCGGAAAGCCGTAAACCCCGGTCGAAATCGCGGAGAACGCCACGGACCTCAGCTGATTGGCCTCACAGAGCTCGAGCGCACGGCGATAACAGGAGCCCAGCGCCTCTGCCTCGCCGCGAGTGCCCCCGTGCCAGACCGGGCCGACCGCATGGATCACATGGCGCGCAGGAAGAAGGTAACCCTTGGTGATCTTGGCATCGCCGGTCGGGCATCCTCCGAGCTTCCGGCACTCGGCTAGAAGCTCGGGCCCGGCCGCCCGATGGATCGCGCCATCCACGCCGCCCCCACCCAGGAGCGACGTGTTGGCCGCGTTGACGATGGCGTCAACGCTCAGCGTGGTGATGTCAGCAACGATGACCTTGAGCTCCGCGCCGCCGATCCGGCGCGTCAGCTGGGTCATGTATCAGGCCGCGACAGCGACGCCCTTTTCGGAGAAGAGCTGCTGCAATTCACCAGCCTGGAACATCTCGCGGACAATGTCGCAGCCGCCGACGAACTCGCCCTTCACATAGAGCTGCGGAATGGTCGGCCAGTTCGAATAGTCCTTGATGCCGTTGCGCAGTTCGGCGGATTCGAGAACGTTGAGGCCCTTATAGCCGACGCCGATGTGGTCGAGAATCTGGACGACCTGGCCGGAGAACCCGCATTGCGGAAATTGCGGTGTACCCTTCATGAACAGAACCACGTCGTTCGACTTCACTTCGTTGGCGATGAATTCCTCGATGCTCATATCCGTGTCCTTATGGGGCGGAGCCCACTCCAATCGCTTCGGGCTGGCTCCACCGATCTAACCCGATACCTGGGTATATATGTAGCCCAAACCGTTGTGCATCCAAAGTAAAATGGCGGCGAGCGGCTCCTGGGGGACCGCTCTCGGCACCACCGGCCCATTGCATGATGCCACGAATATCATCGTCAGGGAGGACTTTCATACCGTCACGGAGCCCCTATCTAGGACGAACCCGGCGCTTTGGAACCCGTCCACGCCAACAACGTTCTCTTGTCCTGTCTGGAGAAAAACGTGACGAAACAAGCCTCCGCTACGGCCTCCGCTCCGTCACCGTCGGTCGATTTGGGCGGTCTTGCCCAGAGGCTGGAAGACGCGTTTCTCGCCGTCCGCGACGAGACCGAGCGCCGGGCCGCACCGCTGTCGCCGGAGGACCAGCAGATCCAGTCCATGCCGGACGCGAGCCCGACGAAATGGCACCGGGCGCACACCACCTGGTTCTGGGAGCAGTTCGTGCTCGGCGTCCACTGTGCGGGCTACCGGCCCTTTCACCCTGACTTCGCCTTCCTGTTCAATTCCTATTACGTCAGCGCCGGCCCGCGCCATTCCCGCAATCACCGCGGCGACATCACCCGCCCGAGCGCCGATCAGGTCGGCGCCTATCGAAAATATGTCGACGCTGCCGTCGTGAAATTCTTCCGCGACGCCGGCGAGGACAAGCTTCGCGAGATCGCGCCGCTGGTCGAGGTCGGCCTCAATCACGAGCAGCAGCATCAGGAATTAATGTTCACCGACATCCTGCACGCCTTTGCGCAGAACCCGATTCCGCCGGCCTATGATCCGGACTGGCGCTTCCCGACCGCGACGCCAGCCAGTGAGGATTGGCTGACGCTGAACGAAGGCATCCATACCGTCGGTCACGTCGATGACAGTTTTCATTTCGACAACGAGAAGCCGGCGCATCGCGCCCTCGTCGGCCCGGTCAAGCTCGCACGCAATCTCGTCACCAATGGCGAATGGCTCGCCTTCATGCGCGACGGCGGCTACCGGACCGCAACGCTGTGGCTGATGGACGGTTTTGCAGCCGTCAACAACGAAGGCTGGGACGCCCCCGGCCATTGGCGCGAGATCGACGGCCAATGGCATGTGATGACGCTGGCCGGCCTCAAGCCGGTCGATCCTGACGCGCCCGTCTGCCACGTCAGCTATTACGAGGCTGACGCCTTTGCGCGCTGGGCCGGAAAACATCTGCCGACCGAGATGGAGTGGGAGGTCGCGGCCCGCGCGGGCCAGCTCAACGATGCCTTCGGCATCGTCTGGCAGTGGACGCGATCGTCCTACTCGCCTTACCCCGGCTATCGCGCCATCGAAGGCGCGCTCGGCGAATACAACGGCAAGTTCATGGTCAACCAGCTGGTGCTGCGCGGCTCTTCGCTTGCAACCCCGGAGGGGCACAGCCGTATTACCTATCGCAACTTCTTTTATCCGCACCACCGCTGGCAATTCACGGGACTGCGGCTCGCCGACTACGAGTAAAATTCTCATCCGACGACAAATGCGCGCCGGACAGCGCGTTCAGGAGAGTATCATGAATGTGCACGCTAGCGCTTTGGCCGAAGCCCATCTTCCCGACGAACAAACCACCGCCTTTGCGCGCGAGGCCATCGAGGACCTCTCGCAGCAGCCCAAAAAGCTGTCGCCGAAGTATTTCTATGATGCAGCCGGATCGGAATTGTTCGAAGCGATCACACGGCTGCCGGAATATTAC
Source organism: Bradyrhizobium sp. WSM1253 (assembly GCF_000244935.1). Taxonomy (NCBI): domain Bacteria; kingdom Pseudomonadati; phylum Pseudomonadota; class Alphaproteobacteria; order Hyphomicrobiales; family Nitrobacteraceae; genus Bradyrhizobium; species Bradyrhizobium sp. WSM1253. The sequence continues at coordinate 7,380,961 of NZ_JH600073.1, read as the reverse complement.
CCGACGCGCACCGAGCTGGCGATCCTGAAGGAGCGCGGCAGCGAAATCGCGAAAATCATTCCGGAGCACGCCGCCCTCGTCGAATTCGGCGCAGGCGCGACCACAAAGGTCCGCCTGCTGCTCAACCAGTGCAAGTTCGCGGCCTATGTGCCCGTCGACATCTCCGGCGACTTCCTGACGGCGCAGGCAAACGGCCTGAAGCGGGATTTTCCGTCACTCGGAATCTACCCGGTGGCGGCCGACTTCACCACGCCGTTCGAGCTGCCCAAGGCGGTGGCGACCATGCCCAAGGTCGGGTTCTTCCCGGGCTCGACGATCGGCAATTTCGAGCCGCATGAAGCGCAGGCCTTCCTGAAGAGCGCGCGCGCCATCCTGGGCCGGGGTGCGCAGATGATCATCGGCGCCGACCTCGAGAAGGAGGAGCGCCTGCTCCACGACGCCTATAACGACGCCGCCGGCGTCACCGCGCGCTTCAACCTCAATGTGCTGGTGCGGATCAACCGCGAGCTCGGGGGAAATTTCGATCTCTCCGCCTTCACCCATCGCGCGATCTACAATCGCGAGCGGCACCGCATCGAGATGCACCTGATCAGCAAGAAGAGCCAGACCGTGCGCCTGCTCGGCACCAGCTTTTCGTTCCGCGCGGGCGAGAGCATCCACACCGAGAACAGCTACAAATACAGCCTCGAGCGTTTTGCCGCGCTGGCGCAGGGCGCGGGCTGGCGTGTGCGTGAGAGCTGGACCGATGCCGCGAAGATGTTCTCGGTGCACGCGCTGGAGGCGGCGGAGTAGAAATTCCTGCGTTTCCTGCGGCGCATCCTTCGAGACGCCCGCCTTAGGCGGGCTCCTCAGGATGAGGACGGTATCCGTGGCAGCAGTTTCGACGGGCACCGGCGCTGATTAGCCTCATCCTGAGGAGACCGCGGAGCGGTCGTCTCGAAGGACGAGGCGTTCAAGTCAGGCGCTACCGCGGTCCGTGCTCTGATGCTCCTCGGCTTCTTCCGGCGTCGATCCCAGCGAGACCGACTCCCATACCGCAACAACGATCATGATCACCGTCGCGGCGACCGACAGCCATAGCGGGGACAGCTCGGCGGCGAACCACGACAGCGCCGCGAGCGCGATGATGCCGATCCCGTGCGAGAGCTGGAGGAAGCCGCGGATCGCGTGCTTGAACAGGATGGTGCCGACCAGGAACAGCAAGGGACCGCCGATCGTGCTGACGATGGTCCTGATATCTGAATGCCCGACCGGATGCTTCAGCACGAGCTCGTCGGAGACCGCGGTCAGGATGATGCCAGCGACGATCGGCATGTGCAGATAGGTGTAGGCGAGCCGCGCCAACCGGCCGGATTCGGCGGATTTCGAGATGCGCTCGGCGCCGGCCTCGGCGCCCTTGTGGAAATAGACCCACCACATCGCAATGCTGCCGACCAGTGCGGAGACGAAGGCCAGAATGTTGTCCGCGGTCCAGTCCAGCTCGGCAAAGGTCGCGCCGTTGACGACGACGGCCTCGCCAAGCGCGATGATGACGAACAGCGAGCAGCGCTCGGCCATATGGCCGCCCTCGACTGCCCAGGCCTCGACCGACGAGAAGCCCAGCTTCGGCACCCAGAAGCGGACCGCCGGCGAGATGTATTCGATCGTCAGCGCCACGATCCAGAACCATAGTCGCGCCTCGTCATGGGCGAGGCCGCCGAGAATCCAGAAGATCGCGGAGACCGAGAGCCACGTCAGGATGCGGATCGCATTGTGCCGGACCGCAGTTCGATGCCGCGGCGTTGCAAACATCCAGAAGGCTGTGCGCCCGACCTGCATCGTTGCGTAGGCGATCGCGAACCACAGGCCCCGCCCCTCGAACGCGGTCGGGATCGTCGTGGACAGCACGAGACCGCCCAGCATCATCAGGAAGATCAGGATCCGGACCGGCGTCAGTTCGGGATCGAGCCAGTTGGTGACCCAGGCGGTGTAGACCCACACCCACCATACCGCGAGAAACAGCACCGCGACATGCACCGCACCGAGCGGCGTGAAATGGTGCAGCAATGTGTGCGAGACCTGCGTGATCGCGAAGACGAAGACGAGGTCGAAGAACAGCTCGGCATTGGTGACGCGGCTGTGCTGGTTTGGCAGGATGACGCGAAACATCGCGCCGCGCGGATTGTCCGCAGCCATCGTCATCCCCCCGTCACGAGCAGATCAGGCGCCCGGCACACCGGTTTGCAGCGCCAGCGCATGCAGCACGCCGCCCATCTGGCCGCGCAGGGACTGATAGACGATCTGGTGCTGCTGGACGCGGGACTTGCCGCGGAAGGTTTCCGAGATCACGGTCGCGGCATAGTGATCGCCGTCCCCGGCGAGGTCACGGATGGTCACCTCGGCATCGGGGATCGCCGCCTTGATCATCGCCTCGATATCGTGGGCGTCCATTGGCATTCGGGTCGTGCTCCTGTCTCGGCTGCAATCAGCCTTGTCGTCGAATCGCTGCCGGGGTCCGGATCTGCAAAGCCAAACTTGCCGGCGGGCCCAAACTTAGCGTGAACGGTCTTCTACGTCACGCCTTCCGGCACTATATCGGTGATCCGATCTGGATAAAGCCACGACAAAGTGCCGCGCGCGGCAGAGTGATCGAAAAAGGCGTGAATCATGAAGCTTCCAGGGCCCGACCACCCCATCACCATTACCCCAAATCCCCGGCGCGTCCGCGTCACGGCCGGCGATATCGTGATCGCCGAGACCACCAAGGCGCTGACGCTGAAAGAGGCGAAATATCCGGCGGTGCAATATGTGCCGCGACAGGACGCCAATATGGCGCTGCTGGAGCGCACCGACCGTGTCACCCATTGCCCCTACAAAGGGGATGCGAGCTATTACAGCGTCAGGGCCGACGGCAAGACGCTGGACAACGCGATCTGGACCTATGAGGCGCCCTTCCCCGCGATGACCGAGATTTCGGGCCATCTCGCCTTCTATCCGGACAAGGTGAAGATCGAGGAAGTGGGGTAAGCCCACATAGGGCCTGCTGTCATGGCCGGGCTTGTCCCGGCCATCCACGTTCTTGGCTGCCGCGGATACAAAGGACGTGGATGCCCGGGACAAGCCCGGGCACGACGACTGGGAATGCTGACGCGAGCCCCGCTACGCCCTGAATATCGTGAGCCCGAGTATCAGCAGCACCAGGAAAATCGCGACGAACACGTAGAACAGGAAGCGGGCGATGTCGGCGGAAGCGGCCGAGATGCCGGTGAAGCCGAGCACGCCGGCCACGATCGAGACAAGTAGGAAGATCAGCGCCCATTTCAGGATCGTCATCGCCAGCTCCGAAATTGTACCGCTTGCCGCGGTCCCAAGCCCTTTTGGCGAACGCTAACTTCGTCGCAGGGAACTGGTTCCTAGCGGTCTCGAGACCTGCGGGCGTCCCAAACGACCCTTGCTGAATCCGGTTCCCGGCGGCAAAGTCCGGCCGGGACGGAAAGCGCGACCGGGGCGGCCACGATGACGATGTCACATTCAGCGACGATCGGAGCAGAGGCGCACGCGGTGCCGAAGGCCAAGGCGCGCAATCTGTCGCTCGATCGCGCCCGCACCTTCCTCACGCTGGTGGTGCTGCTGCACCACGCCGTCATTCCCTACACCTATTTCGGGCACACCGATCCGGCGTCCTGGATCGGCTTCGACATCGTCGTGCTGGCCACCGACAGCTTCTTCATGGCGATGTTCTTCTTCCTGTCAGGACTGTTCACCTGGCCGGGCATCGCGCGCAAGGCGCCGTCAGTTTTTCTCCGCGACCGCCTGTTGCGGCTCGGGCTGCCGTTCGCGATCGCGGCGTTCACCGTGATTCCCCTCGCCTATTACGCGATCGCGCTGCGGCACGATCCCGGGCTGAGCTTCACGGCGTTCTGGTGGAAGACGATCACGGTTGGCCCGTGGCCGAGCGGCCCGATCTGGTTCGTGTGGGTGCTGCTGGCGTTCGACCTGACCGCGAGCTTGCTCTACCGGGTCTCCGCGCATCTGGTCGACCCGGGCAACCGCGTGTCGCTACGCGGATTCGACCAGCCGGCCGTATTCTGGCTGCTGCTCGTCGTCGTGACGACAATCGCCTACGTGCCGGCGCTGCTCTATTTCGGCGGCAGCAAATGGTTCGAGCTCGGGCCGTTCTCGGTGCAGGCGAGCCGCATCCTGCTCTACTTCGCCTATTTCTTCATCGGCGTCAGCGTTGGAGCGGCGAACTTCGATCGCGGCATCCTCAGCGCCGGCGGCCAGTTGCCGAAACAACGCTGGCTCTGGGTGATCGCCACGCTGATCCCCTACTGCCTGATGTGGGGCATGATCTACATCAAGCGCGAAGTTCTGGGCAATCCAGACCCGCAGCCGCACTGGTATCAGGCGATCTACGGCACGTTCTTCGTGCTGTTCTCAGGCTCGATCCTGCTCGCGATCCTCGCCTTCTTCCTGCACCAGAAGTCGCCGGGCCCGAACCTGCTCGACCGCATGCAGGCGGATGCCTACGGCATCTTCCTGGTGCACTACCCGATCGCGCTGTGGATCCAGTACGCGCTGTTCGATTACAGCTGGCCTGCGATCGCGAAAGCCACGATCGGCTTCGTGCTCACGGTGATCCTGAGCTGGGGACTGACGGCGGGGTTGCGGAAGATCCCGGGGGCCTCGCACGTGTTGTGAGGCACGATACCGTAGCCCGGATGAGCGTAGCGATATCCGGGAAACATCACGACAAAGACCCGGATGTCGCTTCGCTCATCCGGGCTACCGGTTCAGCGCCTCAGGCCGCTTTCCCGCCCATATACTCCGGCAGCCAGCGCTCGAACGATGCCCTGAGCGTGTCGATCGCAACAGGCGCCTCGCCGGCGATCGCGACGGCGTCGCCGCCGGTGGTGCCGATCCGCACGCAGGGCACCTCGCAGCCGCGCATCTTGGCGAGCACGCGGCCGGCTTCCGTTTCAGGCACGGTGACAAGATAGCGCGCCTGGTCCTCGCCGAACCAGTAGGCCTGAGGCACCAGCGCGGTCGGCGCCGCGAGCAGTTTGGCGCCGATGCCGCTCGCCATCGCCATCTCGGCCAGCGCGATCAGAAGACCGCCGTCGGAGAGATCGTGCACGGCGGTCGCGGTGCCCGCATGGATCATGCCGCGCACGCAGTCGCCGTTGCGCTTCTCGGCCGCGAGATCGACCGGCGGCGGCGCGCCCTCCTCGCGACCGCAGATGTCGCGCAGGTAAACCGACTGGCCGAGCCAGCCGTGAGTTTCGCCGATCAGGAGGATCGCCTCGCCTTCGGCCTTGAAGGCGAGCGAGGCCGACTTGGTGAAGTCGTCGAGCAGGCCGACGCCGCCGATCGAGGGCGTCGGCAGGATCGCGCGGCCGTTGGTCTCGTTGTAGAGCGAGACATTGCCGGAGACGACCGGGAAGTCGAGCGTGCGGCAGGCCTCCGAGATGCCCTTCAGGCAGCCGACGAACTGGCCCATGATCTCGGGCCGCTCGGGATTGCCGAAATTGAGATTGTCGGTGATCGCGAGCGGCTTGCCGCCGACGGCGGTGATGTTGCGCCAGGCTTCCGCCACGGCCTGCATGCCGCCTTGATAAGGATCGGCCTCGCAATAGCGCGGCGTCACGTCGACGGTCAGCGCCAGGCCCTTCGGGCCGTCCTGCACGCGCACCACGGCGGCATCGCCGCCGGGACGTTGCATGGTGTTGCCGAGAATGACGTGGTCGTACTGCTCCCAGACCCAGCGCTTGCTGCACATGTCGGGCGTGCCGATCAGCTTTTCGAGCGCGGCACCGAGATTCATCGGCGCCGCCACTTCGCGCGCGTGCACGACAGGCAAAGCGGCGGAGGGGACATGCGGGCGGTCATAGAGCGGCGCCTCGTCGCCGAGTTCCTTGATCGGCAAATCGGCCATGACGTCACCGCCATGCTTGACCACAAAGCGCTTGCTCGGCGTGGTGTAGCCGACCACGGCGAAATCGAGGCCCCACTTCTTGAAGATCGCCTCGGCCTCTTTCTCCTTCTCGGGCTTGAGCACCATGAGCATGCGCTCCTGGCTCTCCGAGAGCATCATCTCGTAGGCGCTCATTCCGATCTCGCGCGTCGGCACCGCATCGAGATCGAGATCGACGCCGAGATCGCCCTTGGCGCCCATCTCGACCGCCGAACAGGTCAGACCCGCCGCGCCCATGTCCTGGATCGCGATGACGCAGCCCTTCTCCATGATCTCGAGGCAGGCCTCGAGCAGCAGCTTTTCGGCGAAGGGATCGCCGACCTGCACGGTCGGACGCTTCTCTTCGGACTTGTCGTCGAACTCGGCCGAGGCCATCGAGGCGCCGTGGATACCGTCGCGCCCGGTCTTGGAGCCGAGATAGACGATCGGCATGTTCACGCCGGAGGCGGCCGCATAAAAGATCTTGTCGGTATCGGCGAGGCCGACCGCCATCGCGTTGACGAGAATGTTGCCGTCATAGCGGGTGTGGAAGCGGACCTGACCACCGACCGTCGGCACGCCGAAGGAATTGCCATAGCCGCCGACCCCGGCGACGACGCCGGAGACGAGATGCCGCGTCCTGGCATGCTCCGGTGCGCCAAAGCTCAGCGCATTGAGGCAGGCGATCGGCCGCGCGCCCATGGTGAAGACGTCGCGCAAGATGCCACCGACACCGGTGGTCGCGCCCTGGTACGGCTCGATGTAGCTCGGGTGGTTGTGGCTCTCCATCTTGAAGACCACGGCCTGGCCGTCGCCGATGTCGATCACGCCGGCATTCTCGCCCGGGCCCTGGATCACCCAGGGCGCCTTGGTCGGCAGGCCCTTCAGATGGAGGCGCGAGGATTTGTACGAGCAGTGCTCGTTCCACATCGCCGAGAAGATGCCGAGCTCGGTGAAAGTTGGCTCCCGCCCGATCAGCTTCAGAATGCGCTCATACTCGTCCGGCTTGAGCCCGTGGGCGGCAATAAGCTCGGGAGTGATCTTGGGTTCGTTCTTCATGGATTCGAGGCTTTCGACGGCGGTGGGCCGTTCTTAGGAACATCGGACGGCTTGGAAAAGCCCTTTATGGCGCATTTTCCCGCTGTCCCACGTTTTGCGGCCGGGGGCTGCGGGAACAGGAATTGCACAGCGTGGACAGATCGGATTTAAGGGCAAACGACTCGCAATTGAAGGCCCATTTCCTTGCACGAATTGACCAAAGCGCCCCCGCCCCGCCGCCCCGACCTCCACGTCGCCACCGATGGGGAATTCCAGGGCTGGCGAACCTGGATTCGCGACAGTTTTGAGAGCCATATCGGCCCGTTCTGGCACAGGATCGAGGACGACGGCAGCGTCCGCTCGGCGTTCCGGGTCGAGAAGAAGCACCTCAACGGCTCCGGAAACGTCCATGGCGGCTGCTTCATGGCATTCTCCGACTATTGCCTGTTCGCGATCGCCACCCACGAGCTGGATGGGCCGGCCGTGACCACCAATTTCGCCTGCGACTTCCTCGACGCGGCACGCGAAGGCGAGCTGATCGAATGCGTCGGCGAGGTCTCCCGCGCCGGCGGCTCGTTGATCTTCCTGCGCGGCAAGCTGACGTCAGGCGGGCGGCCCCTGTTCACCTTCTCCGGCACGATCAAGCGGGTGAAGCGGAAGCCGGCACCACAGCCAAACGCATAGCTCGCCGCCTTCCCTTTTGGCGCCCCGTCGCCCAGACTTGGGTCCAGCGCTGTCGCGCCGGGAGCAACACCAAGGTGCCGCAGAGCACACCGCCGACGGGTCGCGCCTCGGCCTCGCCGCTGCCGTCCATGCCCGCCACCAGCGCGCGCAACTGGCGTGACTATGCGCTGCTGGTCGCGCTGGCCTGCTGCTGGAGCTCAACCTATCCGCTGGCCAAGCTCGCGCTGGATACGATCCCGCCTGTGACCTTCATCTCGGCGCGCTCGCTGATCGCGGCCGCCTTCCTGTTCGCGATCCTGTGGATGCGCGGCGTCAGGATTCCGACCGATGCGAAGGCCTGGAAGCTGTTCGCGACCCAGCAATTGATCAACTCGACCTTTCCGTTCCTGATCATCACCTGGTCTCAGCAATATGTGCCGGCGTCGAACACGGTGGTGCTGGCCTCGACCACGCCGATCTTCGCCTTCCTGATCACCTCCCTGATCACGCGTCACGAGCCAGCAACGCTGTTGAAGCTGTTGGGCGCGCTCCTCGGCCTTGCCGGCACAATCGTCATCGTCGGCCTGGATGCGCTGCGCGGCGTCGGCAGCGAGATCGTGGCGGAGATCGCCATCCTGCTCGCCACCATCTCGTTCGCCTGCGCAACCATCTTCGGGCTGCGGCTGTCCGAATACGATCCGATGGTGGTGGCAGCCGGCTCGCTGCTGTTCGGCGGCCTCGTGCTGCTGCCGCCTTCGCTGATCATCGACCAGCCCTGGACGCTGCACCCGACGCCGACGGCGATCATAGCCACCATCGTCATGGGCATCGTCTCCAGCGCCCTGGGGCTGATGCTGTTCTACATGTGCCTGGGACGGCTCGGCACGCTGACGACCAACGCGCAAGGCTATTTGCGCATCCCGATCGGCGTCGGCCTCTCCGTGCTGCTGCTCGGCGAGATCGTGCCCTCGAACCTGGCGCTGGGCCTGGTGCTGGTCATGGCGGGCGTCGCCGCGATGACGGTGCCGACGGAACGGCTGAAACGACGCTAGCTATTACTTGGCGTCGTCAGCCAGCATCTTCCGATACTTCTCGACGTCGCGCGTCACGAGCTTTTGCAGCACCTCGGGCGTGTGCTCGTCGGGATCGGGTGCCACGGTCGAAAGATCGGCGAACCGTTTCTTCACCGCGTCGGTTTCCACGGCCGTACGCGCGGCGGCATTCAGCCTGGCGATGATCGCCGGCGGGGTGCCCTTGGGCGCGAACAGGCCGTTCCAGCCCTGCGCCTCGAATTCGGGCAGGCCGGCTTCGGCTGACGTCGGCAGGTCGGGCACTGTGGCGAGCCGGACGGTCGAGCCGACCACGAGCCCGCGCGCCAGCTTCTCGTTGATCGACTGCGAGACCGAGGCTGCCGCATCGCAGACGCCGTCGATCTGGCCGCCGATCGCGTCGGTGAGCGCGGGCGCGGCGCCGCGATAGCCGACCAGCGTCGCGTCGATCCCGGCGGCTGTGACGAAGCTCTTGCAGATCAGGTAATTCGAAGAGCCGACGCCGGCATGGCCGAGATTGATCTTGCCCGGATTGGCCTTGGCGTAGGCGATGAACTCCTTCAGGTCCTTTGCCGGAAAATCTTTGCGCACGGCGATGATGCCGAACGTTTTCGCCACCATGGCGATCGGCACGAAGGAGTCCGGCGTGAACGGCAGTTTGGGATAAATCGTATAGGTCGCGGCGTTGGTGCCGGCATTGCCGATCGCAATGGTGTAGCCGTCAGGCTCGGCGCGGGAGGCACGCGCCAGTGCGGTCGATCCGCCGGCGCCGGCGACGTTCTCGATCACGATGGTCTGGCCGAGCGCGATGCCCATCTGCTCGGCAACGGTGCGCGCGATCACGTCGGAGGTGCCGCCAGCCGCGAACGGCACGATCATGGTGACGGGACGCTTGGGGAAATCCTGCGCGAGCGCGGCTGTCGCGAACGCAACCACGGCGACAGCGGCCGGCAGCCGCTTCAGCACGAACGCAATCACGCGGCTTTTTCCAGATGCGCGGTGATGCCAGCGAACAGGCCGCGGCCGTCGGTGCAGCCCATGATGTCTTCGACGTGGTTTTCCGGATGCGGCATCATGCCGAGCACGTTGCCCTTGTCGTTGACGATGCCGGCGATGGATTGCGCGGCGCCATTGATGTTGCTGATATCGTCGATCGCGCCGTCGGCCGAGCAATAGCGGTAGAGCACGCGACCCTCGCCTTCGAGCCGCTTGATGGTCTCGGCATCCGCTGCATAATTGCCCTCGCCATGCGCGATGGGCACGCGGATCACCTGCCCGGCATTGTAGCCGCGCGTGAACGGCGTGTCGGAGCGCTCGACGCGCAGATGCACGTCGTGGCAGATGAATTTCAGCCGCGCATTGCGCATCAGGACGCCAGGCAAGAGGCCGGACTCGCAGAGGATCTGAAAGCCATTGCAGACGCCGAGCACGAGACCGCCCTTGGCCGCATAGTCGCGCACCGCGTCCATCACCGGCGCCCGCGCCGCAATCGCGCCGCAGCGCAGGTAATCACCATAGGAGAACCCGCCGGGAACGACCACGAGGTCGGTACCATCAGGCAGCGACGTCTCGGCATGCCAGACCATTGTGGGCTCGCTGCCCGAGATCAGCCTCAAGGCACGCGCCATGTCGCGCTCGCGGTTGATTCCGGGAAAGACGAGGATGGCGGCTTTCATGGCAGAGGTTCCGAACGAGGATTGAATGGGGCTGGCACGGCTGCCAAATCGGCAGCAGACATAACCATTTGACGGGGATTTTACCAGTGCTAGCCTTGCCCGCGAGCGTTGTGCACAGGCCATAGCCCGCCATTCGGCCGATCGATTCGCCCGGGATCAAAGCCATGAATGTCCCCTCGCTGCCCGCATCCCTCTCCGAGCCGGTGTCCACCGAGGGCGTCATCGCCGCCGGTGCCTATGTCGACGGCCGGCGCGTCGCCAATATCGCCATCAGCGAAGCCTCGAGCTGGCGGGCGAAGCCCGGCCACGTGGTCTGGATCGGGCTGCACGAGCCCGACATGGCGCTGCTCAGCGCGGTGCAGAAGCAGTTCGACCTGCACGAGCTCGCCATCGAGGACGCCAACCATGCCCATCAGCGACCGAAGATCGAGCAATATGGTGAGGCCCTGTTCATCGTGGCGCGCACGGCGCAACTGATCGAGGGCCGGATCGCCTTCGGCGAGACGCACATCTTCGTCGGCGAAGGCTATCTGGTCTCGGTGCGCCACGGTGCGTCGACGTCCTACACGCCGGTGCGCGAACGCTGCGAAAGCTGCCCGCGAGCGCTCGCGCGCGGCGAGGACTACATCCTCTACGCCATTCTCGATTTCATCGTCGACAACTACTCGCCCGTGCTCGAGAGCATTCACGAAGAGGTCGAGAGCATCGAGGATGACGTGCTCTCCAAGGCGATCAGCAAGGCGCAGATCGAGCGGCTCTATATGCTGCGCCGCGACCTCTTGCGGCTCCGGACCGCGATCGGCCCTCTGGTCGAGGTCTGCCGCCGGCTCGAGCATGACGAGCTGGCGATGGTGCGCGCGACGATGCAGCCGCTGTTCCGCGACGTCACCGACCACGTCAGGAACATCCAGGAGCGGATCGATTCGATGCGCGAGGTGCTGGCCTTCGCCTTCGAAGCGAGCCTGCTGGTCGGCCAGGCCCAGGAGACGGCGGTCTCCAAGAAACTTGCCTCCTGGCTCGCGATCATCGCGATCCCGACCGCACTTGCCGGCATCTACGGCATGAACTTCAAGCACATGCCGGAGCTGGACTGGGAGTACGGCTACTACATGCTGCTCGGCGTGATGCTGGTCTCGTGCGGGGCGCTGTACTGGCGTTTTCGTCGGGTCGGGTGGCTGTGAGCCATCCCGTTCACCCGATCAGCTCGACCCGATAATTCTCGATCACGGTGTTCGCCAGCAGCTTGTCGGCGGCGTCCTTCAACGCCGCCTCCGCCTTGGCCTTGTCCGCGCCCGCAAGCTCGATATCGAACACCTTGCCCTGGCGAACGCTGGCGACGCCGTCGACGCCGAGCGACTTCAACGCACCCTCGATCGCCTTGCCCTGCGGATCGAGGATGCCCGTTTTCAACGTCACGGTAACACGTGCCTTCACGTCAGATCCCTCTTAGCTCTTCACCAGCACCGGGCCGGAGCCCGCCGGACGCTCGTTCTCCATGAGAATGCCGAGACGCTTGGCGACTTCGGTATAGGCCTCGAGCAGCCCACCGAGATCCCTGCGGAAACGGTCCTTGTCGAGCTTCTCGTTCGACTTGATGTCCCACAGACGGCAGCTATCCGGCGAGATCTCGTCGGCGACGATGATCCGCATCATGTCGTTCTCGAACAGTCGGCCGCACTCCATCTTGAAGTCGACGAGGCGGATGCCGATGCCGAGGAAGAGACCGGTGAGGAAGTCGTTGACACGGATGGCAAGCGCCATGATGTCGTCGATCTCCTGCGGTGTCGCCCAGCCGAAAGCAGTGATGTGCTCTTCCGACACCATGGGGTCGTTGAGCTGGTCGTTCTTGTAGTAGAACTCGATGATCGAACGGGGCAGCTGCGTGCCCTCCTCGATGCCGAGGCGCTGCGACAGCGAACCGGCGGCAACGTTCCGCACCACCACTTCGAGCGGCACGATCTCGACTTCGCGAATCAACTGCTCGCGCATGTTGAGGCGGCGGATGAAATGGGTCGGCACCCCGATGTCGTTGAGGTGCTGAAACAGGTACTCCGAGATCCGGTTGTTGAGGACACCCTTGCCCTCGATCACCTGATGCTTTTTCGCATTGAACGCGGTGGCGTCGTCCTTGAAGTGCTGGATCAGGGTACCGGGCTCCGGGCCTTCGTAAAGAACCTTTGCCTTGCCTTCATAAATGCGACGCCGACGGCTCATGGGGATGTACCGTGTTTTGTTGAAATCCATGTATCTGGTGTGCTCCGGTTGACGAGACTACGACCCACAGCGGAGCTGCCGTGAACGGCCCGGAACCCCTAGAAACAGAACGGGAACCCAGCCTTAGGCAACCTATCCGATTGGCTGTCCCAGCACAATCGATCCGGCCGTCCGGCATCAAACTTATACCGTCTTGCCTGCGGCTTAACGGCTCGTTGTTTTGCCGATTCGTGCCCCCTATCTAGGCATGCACCGGGGCTCTCGCAACGAGGGCCGGCCGGGTCCAGTCAGCAGGGAATTGGAAAAGGCATGAGCACGTTGGACAAGCGCGAGGAAGGCTTCGAGAAGAAGTTCGCCCTCGACGAGGAGCAGAAATTCAAGGCGGAAGCCCGCCGCAACCGCCTGCTCGGGCTGTGGGCGGCCGAAAAGCTCGGCATTACCGGCGATGCCGCCACGGCCTATGCCAAGGAGGTGGTCGCGGCCGATTTCGAGGAAGCCGGTGACGCCGACGTCCTGCGCAAGGTCATGGCCGATTTCGCCGCGAAGAACGTCGCCATCACCGAACAGGCGATTCGGGCCAAGATGAACGAGTTGATCGCGGTGGCGGCGGCCGAGGTGAAGGCCGGGAAATAAGGCGAAAGCGGCATCCGCACGCACTGTCATTCTGGGGCGGTCCGCAGGACCGAACCCGGAATCTCGAGATTCCGGATCGCCGCTATCGCGGCGTCCGGAATGACGGAGGGATCGATCACCCCTCCTTGAATCCATACTCCGGCACGTTGCCACTGGCGCCGTAATATTTATACGGCAGGAATTTGCCGCTCATGGTGATCTTGACGCGGTCGCCCTTCGGATTGGGCAGGCGCTCCATCACCATGTCGAAATCGATCGCCGACATGATGCCGTCGCCGTACTCCTCCTCGATCAGCGCCTTCCAGGCCGGACCGTTGACCATGACCAGTTCGTAGAAGCGATAGATCAAGGGATCGGTCGGCGGCATCGGCATGCCGCGCATCGGCGTCTCGTTCAACATCGTGGTCTCGGTCTTCGTCAGGCCGAACAGTTCAGCGGCGTTCGCGGCCTGCGGCTTGGTCAATTTCATCTGGCCGAGGATCGCGCCCGTAATCAGCACCTCGGAATAACCGCCGATCTGCTCGCAGATGTATTTCCAGGTCCAGCCCTTCTCGCGCTTGATGTCGAGCAGCTTCTCGGTGAGGTCTTCGCGTTTCATGTGAGGGTCTCCTTTTTCAAGCAGTCAGCCCGGGACTCGTCCCGGGTATCCAGGTCTGTCGTTGCTCGTCGCCACCGGACGCGACGGTCAGTCCGGGCTTGCCGATATGCACCACCGGCACATTGCGCGGATCGTGAGCGGGCGTCTCGACGGCAAAGGTCTTGCTGCGCGTCACCAGGAAATCGACGATGTGGTTGCGCAGCGCGTAGTACAGCGGATGGCGGTGCAGATCGGTGCGGCCGCGGTCCCTCGGCAACGGGTTCTCGACCACTTCGGCCAGCACCGCGCCGGGTCCGTTGGTCATCAGGAATATCTTGTCGGCGAGATAGATCGCCTCGTCGACGTCATGGGTAATCATGAACGCGGTCTGCCCGGTCTCCAGACAGATGCGCCGCACCTCGTCCTGCAGCGTGCCGCGCGTCAGCGCGTCGAGTGCCGAGAACGGCTCGTCCATCAGCATCATCTTTGGCGTAATGGAGAGCGCACGCGCGATGCCGACGCGCTGCTTCATGCCGCCGGAAAGCTCGGAAGGTCGCTTGTGTTCCGAACCCGTCAGGCCGACGAGATCGATAAAAGTCTGCGCATGCGCCTTCACCTTGGCGCGATCCCAGCTCCGCCATTTCGAGCTCACGGCGTAGGCAACGTTGCCGAGCACGGTGCGCCAGGGCAGCAGCGCATGGCTCTGGAAGATCACGGCGCGATCGAGGCTGGTGCCTGAAATGGCCTGTCCGTCGACGATGACCGCGCCTTCGCTCGGCGCATCGAGGCCGGCGAGGATGTTGAGCACCGTGGTCTTGCCGCAGCCGGAATGGCCGATCACGCAGCAGAACTCGCCCCGCGCCATCGACAGCCACAGATTCTCGAACACGGTCGTCGTCGCACCACTCGCGCCCGGATAGCGCTTGGCGATGCCTTCGATGGAGACGAATTTCTCGGTCACTGCCCTACTCCGGAAACGTGACCATGCGCGTGAAACGCGCGAGGATCTGGTCGAGCAGCATGCCGACGACCCCGATCAGCAGGATCGCGATGATGACGTTGGTGATCGAGAGGTTGTTCCACTCGTTCCAGACGAAATAGCCGATGCCGGTGCCGCCGACGAGCATTTCGGCCGCAACGATCACCAGCCACGCAATGCCGATCGAGATGCGCATGCCGGTCAGGATTGTCGGTGCTGCCGCCGGCAGGATCACGGTGAAAGCGCGCCTGAGCGTTCCGACCTCGAGCGTTTGCGCGACGTTGATCCATTCCTTGCGTACGCTCGCGACCCCGAACACGGTGTTGAGCAGCATCGGCCAAATCGAGCAGATGAAGATCACGAAGATCGCCGAGATCGAGGAATCCTTGATGGTGTAGAGCGCGAGCGGCATCCACGCGAGCGGGGAGATCGGCTTCAGCACCTGGATGAAGGGATCGAGCGCCTGACTGAGCAGCGGCGACATGCCGATCAGGAAGCCGAGCGGGATGGCGACGAGCACGGCAAGCAGATAGCCGGTGCCGACGCGCGCGATCGAGTAGCCGAGCTGGATGCCGAGCCCCTTGTCGTTCGGCCCGTTGTCGTAGAACGGCCTCCTCACATGCTCCCAGAGTTTTGCGCCGACATCGAGCGGCCCGGGCATGGCAGATTTGCCCTGGGTCGCGGTCAGGCCCATCAGCTTGGCGTATTCCGCGCTCATCGTGGCCACCGGCGCCGTCGAGCGCACGGCGAGATGCCAGACGCCCAGGAACGCGACGAGCAGCACGATCGAGACCAGGCCGGCGCGGAGACGGAGGGAGGCGGTGGTCATCTCCCTCTCCCCGTTCTTACGGGGAGAGGGTCGGGGTGAGGGGCATGCTTCCGCATATTCGGTGAGCGACGAACTCGCGGAGAGTCCCCCTCACCCGGATTGCATCTAACGATGCAATCCGACCTCTCCCCGCAAGCGGGGCGAGGTGAAAAGAGAGCGCGGCCGCTCACGACGCCTTCCTGATCTTGAAGCCCGCCAAATAATCCTCGGGCTTGGCCGGATCGAAACTCTTGCCCATCACCGCAAACGATTTGTAGCTGCCGGCTGGCGGCGCCAGGCCCATCTCGGTCATCAGCTTCCTGGTGTCGGTTGCGAGATAGACCTGCTCGGCGATCGCCTTGTAGTCGACGTCGCCCTTGATCTGGCCCCAGCGCTTCATCTGCGTCAGCATCCACACCGCGAAGGACTGCCAGGGGAACGGGTCGAAATCGACGCGCTTTTCATCCGTCTTCACGCCGCCGAGGCCGTCGGCATAGGTGCCGGTCAAGACCTGTTCCAGCACCGTGACCGGCGCGTTGATGTAGTTCGCCGGCGCGATGGCTTCCGCGATCTGCTTGCGGTTCTCCGCCTTCGACGCATAGGCCGTGGCATCGACGATCGCGCGCGTCAGCGCGGCAAAGCTGTTCGGCGCCGTCGTGATGAACTCGCGGCTGGCCGCGAAGCTGCAGCAGGGATGGCCGTCCCAGATTTCCTTGGACAAGAGATGCATGAAGCCGACGCCGTCATAGATCGCGCGCTGGCAGATATTGTCGGGCGCGAGGAAGCCGTCGATGTTGTCGGCGCGCAGGTTTGCCACCATTTCCGGCGGCGGTACCGAACGCAGCTGCACATCGGTGTCGGGGTCGATCCCGTGTTCGGCGAGATAGTAGCGCAGCAGATAATTGTGCATGGAATAGTCGAAGGGGATGGCGAATTTCATGCCCTTCCAATCCTTCGGGTCGCGCTTGTCCTTGTGCTTGCTCGCCAGCACGATGCCCTGCCCGTTGATGTTCTCGATCGCGGGCACGGCAAACGGAATCGCGTTGGCACCTAGGCCAAGCGAGATCGCGAGCGGCATCGGCGCCAGCATGTGCGCGGCGTCGTATTCCTTGTTGATGGTCTTGTCGCGGATCACGGCCCAGCCGGCGGTCTTGACCACGTCGACGTTGAGGCCGTGCTTGGCATAGAAGCCCAGCGGCGCCGCCATGATGATTGGCGTGGCGCAGGTGATCGGGATGAAGCCGACCTTGAGATCCTTCTTTTCCGGCGTGCCGGCCTGCGCAAAAACCTCGGTCGCGGTCTGAAGCGGGAAGAACTGCGACAGCGCGGCCAGCGCGGTGGAGGCCCCGACCGACTTCAGGAATGCTCGCCGCGCCACGTCCTGCGGAAACATCGCGCGCATCACGGCAGAGGCGACCACGCCCTCGTAGCGCTTCTCCTCGCTCTCGACGGGATCACAGCGCAACGCGGTGGCCTGCTCATGCTCCGCCGCGGATTGATGCTGACCACAGGCACAGCCGGCTCGCAGGTTGCGATTGGGATCAAACGGATTGTCGAAAGTGGACATCGGACCTCCTGCGCGTCGTTGCGAGGAGAATTACGCAAGGAGCATGCCACCACCTTCGCGCCCACCAGTGCCTTGATGACGCAGCACTTTCGCCTGCACTTGGTCATTACGAAAATTCGTGATAAACGAGATCTCGTAGTTGAATAACGAGATTTCGTAATGGCAACGACGCCAATGCTCGCCCACGACGACGTGGCCCCGACCATCGATCCGCGCGTCGCGGCTTTCGAATCCTCGGTCGAAGCGACGCTGCTGATCGACCCCTTCGGCGACCTGATCGTCGATGCCAATCCCGCCGCCTGCGCCCTGCTCGGCTACGACCGCGCGCTGCTGCGCCAGACCAGGCCGAGCACGCTGCATGCCGGCGAACTTCCGGCGCTGACCGTGTTCACCCAGGCCGTGCTGCACAAGGGCGCCTACTGGACCACGGCGCTGAACCCGCGCCATGCCACCGGGCAGAATCTCCGGCTCGAATATGCCGGCTGCGTCCTGCCCCATGACGGGCGCACGCTGGTCCAGCTCACCCTGACCGATCTCGAAGCACGCCGCCGCCGCAATGTCGATGCCGCCGCTGAAGACCACATGCGCAGCGGCATCTCGACCTGGCAGCGGGTCGAGCGCGTGTTCCAGGACATCGAGCGCGAGAACCAACTGATCCTGCGCGCCGCCGGCGAAGGCATTTACGGCGTCAACGCGGAAGGAAAGACCACCTTCGTGAACCCCGCCGCCGAGCGGATGCTGGGCTGGACTGCCGAGGAGCTGGTCGGCAAGGAAATCCATCCCATCATGCACCACACCCACCATGACGGGCGGCACTATCACAACCATGATTGCCCGATCTACGCGGCGTTCCGCGACGGCGCCGTGCACCAGGTCGATGGCGAGGTATTCTGGCGCAAGGACGGCTCGCCGGCCTGGGTCGAATACACCTCCACGCCGATCCGCGATCGCGGCGTGGTGGTCGGTGCCGTCGTGGTCTTTCGCGACGTCAGCCAGCGCCGCGAGGCCGACGAGAAGCTGCACGCCGCGCTCGCCGAAGTCGATCGCCTGCGCGAACGTCTCGAGCTCGAAAACGCCTATCTCCAGGAAGAAATCCGCATCGAGACCAATCCGCGCGGCATCATCGGTGGCAGCGAGGCGATCCAGACGACGCTGCGCCAGGTCAAGCTGGTGGCGCCGACCAGCGCGGCGGTAATGATCACCGGGGAATCCGGCACCGGCAAGGAGCTGATCGCGCGCGCCATTCACGAGGATTCCACCCGCAGCGACCGGCCGCTGATCCGCGTCAATTGCGCCGCGATCCCGCGCGAATTGTTCGAAAGCGAATTCTTCGGCCATGTCCGCGGCGCCTTCACCGGCGCGACGCGCGACCGCATCGGCCGCTTCGAGCTCGCCGATGGCGGCACGCTGTTCCTCGACGAGGTCGGCGAGATTCCACTCGAATTGCAAGGCAAGCTGCTGCGCGTGCTGCAGGAGGGCAATTTCGAGCGCGTCGGCCAGGAGCGCACCCGCGCGGTCGACGTCCGCGTCATCGCCGCGACCAACCGCGACCTCAAGCAGGAGGTGCAGCGCGGCCGTTTTCGCGAGGACCTCTATTTCCGGCTCAACGTGTTTCCGATCGAGACGGTGCCCTTACGCGAACGGCGCGAGGACATTGCGCTGCTCGCTCAGCATTTCCTCACCCGCGAGAGCAAGGCGCTGAAATCGAATCTGCGCCTGTCGGAAGGCGATGCGCGTCGGCTGACGCGCTATGACTGGCCTGGCAATGTCCGCGAACTACAGAACGTGATCGAGCGCGCCGCGATCCTGTCGCAGAACGGCCGTTTGCGGATCGATCTGCCCGACCCCTCGGGCACGCAGGCCCCGGCCGGCGCCGCGCGGCAGAAGGCTGACGCACGGCCCGCTGTGATGACGTCATCCGAAATGCGCGACCACGAGCGCGCCAACATCCTGGCCGCGCTCGAGGGCTGCGCCGGAAAAGTGTTCGGCCCCGGTGGCGCGGCCGAGATGCTGGACATCAAGCCGACCACGCTGGCCTCGCGGATCAAGGCGCTGGGAATCGCGCCCCGTCCGCGTGCCCTCGGTTAGCGGCGATCACGCCGCCTTGGTTGTCACCTCCGATGCGATCGGCAATCCCTGCTCGATCGGCAGCGACGGATCGCGCGACCATTCGTTCCAGGAGCCGAAATACATCCGCACGTCCTTCACGCCGGCGTTTTTCAGCGCCAGGAATGTGTTCGAGGCGCGCGCTCCCTTGAAGCAGTAGAGATAGACCGGCGTGGAGGGCGAGATGCCGACAGTGGCGCATTCCGCCAGGATCTCGTCCTTGGACTTGAAGCGCGGGCCCTCAGCGGTCGGTTTCATCATGCGATACCATTCCAGCCACACCGCGCCGGGGATGCGACCCTTGCGCGGGCAGTAATCCTTCCCATACGGAGACGAGCTGTCGCCGATCCATTCGTCGACGTCGCGCACGTCGAGAATGGCGACGCCCGGCTTGCCGACCGCCGCCAGCATGGTCTTGGCGTCGATCAGGATATCGCCCGCTTCAGGCACGATTCCGAACGACGCCTTCGCCGGCGCCGGCACATCCTTCGTCACCGGAAGACCTGCGGCCGCCCAGGCATCGAAGCCGCCATGCAGCACCTTGATCTTGGGATAGCCGAGCATGGTGAGCAGGTAGTAGCCGCGGCAGGACTGGCCGAAGCCGGAGTTCATCGACTGCTCGTAGATCACGGCGGTCTCCTTGCCGGACAGGCCCGCGCCGCCAAAGGCGTCGGCGAACTTGGTCTTCAGCTCGGCCATGCCCTCCGGCGTCGAGGTCGCAAGAAACGTGAATATCTCATGCACGTTCACGGCGTTGGGAAGGTGCCCGGCGCCATAGGCGTCGGGGTTGCGGGTGTCGATTACGACACAGGGCTCGGTCTTCAAGAGATCGGCAAGTTCGCTGGCAGAGATCAGAACGTCCGTCATTGGCAGCCTCTCCGTTGAGGTTAGATGGTGGGTGGGCTCGTAAAACTCAGGAATCGGCAAGCATCTTGCGCAACTGCTTGGTGGCAGGCGTGACGATCGCGACGAAATAGGCCTCGCGCAGGCGGCGCTGCGCGCGGTGGGACTTGAGGTAGCCGCGCGCGCCACAATGCAGCATCGCCGCATGCGCCGCCGCGACGCTGGCCTCGCCGGCGCGAAGCCTGAGCGCGATCACCTTGCGCCAGTAGGTCTCCTCTTCATTGTAGGGATCGCGCGCCAGCGCCATGGTCTCGGCCTCGAGCTCGGCGGCGAGATCGCGGAAGTGCACCGGCTGTTGCGGCAAATAGCGGTTGATGTGGCCGAGCGGGTTGTCGACCTCGTCCATGATGTTGATGCAGTCCTTGATGAGCCCGAGCGCCATGCCGGCCTGCAGCAGGATGAACCCGGCGCGGATCTTCTTGACGAACGGCGCGGCGGGATCGGCCAGGATCAGCTCGTCAGGCACGAAGGCGTCACGGAACTGCACGCCATAGGTGCCGGTGCCGTCCATGGCGAGGAACGGCTTGCATGGCGTCAGCGAGATCGCGGGATCGGCGCAGTCGGCCAGGAACATGACAGTGCCCGGCTCGTCCTCGCGCTCGAAGATGGTACCGAAATAATGGTCGGGTCCGAGATTGGAGACCCAGGGCAGCGCGCCGCGCACGATGTAGCCGCCGTCGACCTTGCGCCCCTTCAGCTTGAGCTTTTCGATGCCGAAAAAGCTCTTCATCGGATTGGAGAGCCCGGTGCCGCCGAGCACGCGGCCGGTCGAGAACGCATCGCCGAAGCGCTTTGCCAGCTTCATGTTGGTCGAGTTGGCGGCGTACCAGACCAGCGTGTTCTGGCACCACGCCATGAAGGCGGTGCTGCCGCAGACCTCGCCGATCGCCGACATCGCCTGGATGGCACAGCGCAAATCGGCGGGACCTTCGTGGGGCATGTGACTGCCCCAGGCACCGACCTCGCCAAGTTTGCGCAGCACTTCGGCCGGATAGACCGAGCCGTCGTCGATGCCGGCGGCGAGCGGCGCGAGCTGCTCCCGCGCGATTCGCGCCACCTCTCCTGCAATGGACGGTGCGGGCTGATCCAAAACTTCGGTCCGTGATAAAGCCAGTGAACCCATGATCGTCTCCGCACCTTGTCCTGTTGCCGTCAGCTCAGATGCCGACCTCGAGATTGACCGGGCGGGTGAAGGTGTTGGCGACCGGCGACCATTGCTTCACATGGGCCACCAGCGCATTGATCTCGTCCGGCGAGATCCCCTCACATTCCATGTCGACCTTGACGCGGACGTCGGTGAAGCCGACCGGCTTGTCCGACATGTCGCCGGTGCCCCACACCGCGGTAATGTTGAGGTCACCCTCGAGCTCGAGCTCGAGCTTGTTGACGATCCAGCCGCGATGCACGGCGTTGGCGTGCAGGCCGACGGCAAGGCAGGAGCCGAGCGCGGCCAGCGAGGCTTCGGACGGATTGGGCGCAGTGTCGTCGCCCAGAAGCCCCGGCGGCTCGTCGACGATGTAGGGCGGCAAATTGCGGATGTAGTTGGCATGGCGGAATTTTCCTTCCGCGACCGTCTTGCACTTCAAGGTCTTGATGACCTTCGGATTGGCCTTGCCGTTGGCGATCAGTTGCTCGAGGCCATTCTTGTCGATGGGCGCGAGGCAACCCGTCAGCACTGTCTTCTGAACGACGGCAGTCATCATCTTCTCCCTGGCAGAAGTGGAAATCGGCAGGATACCGAACGGTCTGTTTCCATGCATGGAGCGTGCCAGACCAGGCCAAAATCAAAAGGCGAAGCATTGGAGCCGCTTAGCGAACGCTGCCTGCGGATTGATCAGCCGCCGTTTGCTCAAAGGCGATGCAGACCGGCTTTCCCGTGCGAATCTTTTCAGCGCGGACAGATGCGGCTTGCTGATGCAGCGCGGCTGCGGGTAAGTTTGGACTCATGGCCAAGCCCTCACCGAACAAGACGTCTAAGCAGAAGCCTCATTCGCCGCACGGCGGCACCAGCGAAGACGAGTCCGCGCGCGGGCGCCTGCTCAACGCGGCGACGCATCTGTTCTGCAAGAACGGTATCAACGCCACTGGCATCGACGCGATCATCGCGGAAGCCGGCACCGCGAAGACCACGCTCTATAAATTGTTCGGCTCCAAGACCAATCTCGTCAACGCGGTGCTGGAGAGCGAAGGCAAGCAGTGGCGCGAATGGTTCATCGGCGCCATGGAGGAAGGCGGCGGCGATGCGCAAGCCAAACTCACGCGCATCTTCCCGGCCCTGAAGAGCTGGTTCGCCGAAGAGCGCTTCTACGGCTGCCCCTTCATCAACGCGGTCGGCGAGCACGACAAGGACGCCAAGCAGTTCCGCAACATCGCGCTGAAGCACAAGAAGATCGTGCTCGGCCATATCGAGAAGCTCGCCGGCGAGCTCGGATCGAACGAACCCATCGTGCTCGCGCACCAGCTCGGCCTGTTGATCGACGGCGCGATCGTCGCGGCGATGGTGTCGCGCGATCCGGGTGTGGCGGATACGGCGGCGCTGACGGCAGGTCCCCTGCTCAGCCAGTCCAAGGCAAAGAAGAAGCGCGCGGCGGATCAGCTCGAGGCGGTGTGATCGCTCCCATCCCGTAGCCCGCATGAGCGACGCGACATGCGGGACGAGCGTCCCCGGATGTCGCGTCGCTCATCCGGGCTACAGCACTCGCAGCCGCTCGCGCGGTAACGCAGCAATGAACCGCCTGATCGCCCCCAGCACCGGTCCCTGATCGCCTGCAAAGAACCAGTGATCATGGCCGTCGAGCTCGACGAATTGCGCACCTTTGATCCGGCTCGCGAGATCGCGGCCGGCCGCAATCCGTACGGCCTTGTCGTCCCGACGATGCAGCACCAATGTCGGCATGGCAATCTGCGGCAAAAGCTGCCGCACGTCGGCGTCGCGAAACGCCTCGAGCACGGCCGAGATGCCGCCGGGACTGGAGGCCGCGCGCAATAGCCCCGCCCACCAGGCGCGGGCCTGGGGATCGCCGGCAAGGCTGGGCGCGAAGGTTTCAATCTCTACCGGTCCTCCCCATTGCGCAATGAGGTGCTTGCTCCAGGCGTCGTACTGGCTGGCGCGCAACGCGTGCGGATAGTCCTGCGACCAGCAGCCCTTGGCCAATGCACCGAACAGAATGAGTCCGGCCACGAGACGCGGCTCATCGACCGCAAATTTGATGCAGGCTGGCCCGCACTCGGATGCGCCGAACAGCACGACACGGCGCGAATCCGTCGCCCGCAACACGGTACCGATATCCTCCGCGGTGACATCGATACCGGGGGCCGATCCAACCCGGTCCGACAGCCCGATGCCGCGACGATCGAACACGATCAGGCGCCCAAGCTTCATCAGTGAGGCCAGAAACCTCCGGCTCGCGGGATGCTCCCAGGCGCGTTCCACATGCGACACGAAGCCCGGCATGACCAGGATGTCGACCGGACCGCTGCCATAGGTCTGATATGCCAGATGCACGCCGGCGCCCTTGACATAGCGCGTCGCTGGAATCGCATGTGCCGCCGCAGGACTCATTAGCGCCTCGGTCTCGGCTTCGGGCGCAACACCAAGCTCGTCACGCAGCCGCTGCGTCAGTGCCGCGTGGTGCCGCTCTGCCGCGCTGCGGTCGCCCGCCAGCAGCAGGCTGCGGATCAGATGCCGGCCGTAGACCTCGCTCAAAGGATCGAGCTCGGCCAGACGGGTCGCATGTGCGGTCGCGGCAAAGTAGTCTCCGGCAGCAGTCTTGTCCTGCACCAGACGCTCCAGCGCGTGAACGAGACGTCCGCGCAGCGCCTCGCGGCGAAAGAACGCCCAGTCGTCGAATTCCGGACAGTCCTCCGGCGAGAAGCCTGCGAGGAAATCTCCCCGATAAATATGGCAGGCCTCGTCAAAGTCACCGCGATCGCAGGCGCTCTCGAACAGATGTGCATCGACCTGCAGCGCGACTGCCGGAGACCATCGCAGACTAGTCCGATCGGTCTCGAACACCTGCTGACCCAGCGTCAGCTCGATGCGGTGAAGCAGCCGCCGCAATCGCGCAAGGCCGGTCTCGCGGTCGGCCTCGGGCCACAGCTGCGTGGCCACCACGTCGCGGGCCGCAGCGCCCTTGGCTTCCGCGAGATAGACCAGCAGCGCGAGGCCCTTGCGCAGGGCCAACTTGATCGGGCGGCCGTCGGCGTGGACCTCCGGGAACCCGAACGTCCCCAGCGAGAAAACCGTCATGAAAGTCCTCCCTCCCCTCGCGGCGCCCCCGGGGGACGCACAGGGGACGGTCCAGCGATAGCAGTCGGGGCAGATCGAGCCTGCTCGCCGGCGAGCAACTCAGGCTCCTGCATGCGGCACGGCTGCATCAGGCACAATAGGAAAAAACATGATCTCGCGCCTCCTGATCCTGCTCTACGCCATCGTGAGCTACGTCATCTTCACGGTCTCATTTCTCTATGCGCTCGGTTTCGTCGGCAATTATGTCGTGCCCAAGTCGATTGATAAGTCGATCGACATGCCGATCGGCGTCGGCAGCCCGACGGACCTGAGCGTGGCCATCGTCGTCAACTTGCTGCTGATGAGCCTGTTTGCAATCCAGCACAGCGTCATGGCGCGCCCGGGCTTCAAGCGATGGCTGGTCAAATTCCTCCCCGCAGCCTGCCAGCGCAGCACCTATGTGCTGCTCTCCAGCCTGATCTTGCTGCTGCTGTTTTGGCAGTGGCGTCCGATCCCCACGCCGGTCTGGCAAACCAGCGGAACAGCGGCCTGGTTGCTGATCGGCGTACATTGGCTCGGCTGGCTGATCGCGTTCGCCTCGACCCACATGATCGATCATTTCGATCTGTTCGGCCTGCGCCAGGCCTTCGTTGCGTTCCGCGGGAGCGCGATACCAGGTCAATCGTTCAGGACGCCGCTGCTCTACAAGATCGTGCGGCATCCCATCATGCTCGGCTTCCTGCTCGCGTTCTGGGCCACGCCCGAGATGACCATTGGCCACCTTCTGTTTGCGCTCGCAAACACCGCCTACATCCTGGCCGCGCTTCAGTTCGAGGAGCGCGACCTGATCGCCGAATTCGGCGCGACCTATCAGGACTATCGCCGACGCGTTCCCATGCTGCTGCCGCGTCCTTTCGGAGCGCCCCGATGAAAGCGATTCTGTGCACATCGTTCACCGGACCCGGCGATTTGCGCCTCGGCGAGATCGACGAGCCGAAGCCGGCCGGCGACGAGATCCTGATCGACGTCCACGCGGCTTCAGTCAGTTTCATGGACCAGTTGGTGGTCTCGGGGCTCTATCAGATGCGGCCGCCGACGCCCTTCGTGCCTGGCACGGAAGCATCCGGTGTCGTCGTCGCGGTCGGCGACGAGGTCACGGGATTCGCGCCTGGCGACCGCGTGGCGTGCAGCGCCTGGACCGGCGGCTACGCCGAGCGGATGATAGCGAAGGACTCAAAGTGCGTGCGTCTGCCTGAAGGCGTCGCGTTCGAAGCCGCGGCGACGGTCCTGCATAATTACGGCACGGCCTATTATGCGCTGGTCGAACGGGCCCGGGCGCAGCGCGGCGAAACGCTGTTCGTCACCGGTGCTGCTGGCGGAGTTGGCCTTGCCGCCGTCGACCTCGGCCGCCATCTGGGACTGCGTGTCGTCGCCGGTGTCGGCTCCGACGACAAGGCAGCCCTGGTCCAGAGTTACGGCGCCAGCGAAGTCGTCAACTATCGCAGCGAAGATCTGCGCGGCCGGATCAAGGCGATCACGGCAGACGGCATCGATATCGGCTTCGACACTGTCGGTGGCGCGATATTCGAGCAGATGGCCCGCTCGATGAAGTGGGGCGGACGGCTGATGCCCATCGGCTTCACCAGCGGCGAGATTCCCCAGCTCCCGATGAACCTTCCGCTGCTGAAGAACTATTCCATCCTCGGAGTCTTCGTCGGCGCCTGGGCGGAGAAATTTCCCGCGGACGCCGCGCGTATGAATGCCACGCTGATGCAATTGCTGGCCGGCGGAAAAATCCGCCCGCATATCGATCGCGTCCTCCCTTTGGAGGAGGCCGGCGAAGCCATGCGTGCCGTGGCCAACCGAACGGTTCAGGGGCGAATTGTCCTCAAGATCAGGTAAAGTGCACGGGGAAGAGAGAACAAAACCGATGACACAGATCATCATCGACAAACGCTTTTGCGGTCCTCCCAACTCCGGCAACGGCGGCTATGTCTGTGGGCGGCTGGCCCGCCACATCCCGGGGGCTGCGGAGGTGACGCTGCGCGCACCGCCGCCGCTGGACACGCCGCTTGATGCGGTCGCGACGAACGACGGCACATGGGAGCTTCGCGACGGCGACAAGGTCGTCGCGACCGGGCGGCCGGCAAGCGTCGAGCTTGCGCGGCTGGAGACAGCGAGCCTGGAGAAAGCACGCGCCGCCGAATTGCTGGCGCTAGTCCAGCCGCACGAGCATCCGCTGCCGAATTGCTTCGTTTGCGGTCCCGCGCGTGCGAAAGGCGACGGCCTGCGCATCTTCGCCGGGCCGCTCAGCCGTCATGCGCAGATTCCTGTCCTCGCGGCGACCTGGGCACCAGATTCGAACCTCGCCGCCGAGGACGGCCTGGTCGCACCCGAATTCCTCTGGTCGGCGCTCGATTGCCCCACCGGCTTTGCCTGCAATTACGATCAGCAGAGCGGCGGCTTCGAAAAGACCCCGCTCCTGCTCGGGCGGATGTCGGCTCACATCGACGCCCGCCCGCGCCCGGGAGACCGCTGCATCATCACGGCCTGGCCAACCGCCCGCGACGGCCGCAAGCGCATGGCCGACGCCGCGGTGCATGATGGAGCCGGGAAATTGCTCGCGGTGGCGCGCACGACATGGATTGCGGTGGAGCGCGAGGTGCAGCTCGGGCGCCTTTCGTAGAGGGGACATGGGCGCCCGGTACGGAGCCAGCCAGCTTTCGGCTAGCCAAGAGAGCACTCCACCTTGCCCACCGTGCGACGCTGCCAAGCGTCGAGAAGCATTGAACCCCTATTTGATCAAAGATACCCTTGCAGCTGTCGCCAACGCAAAAAAGATCCAAGGGGGTACGCGATGATCCGCAAGTTAACGGCATTTGCAATCCTTGCTACGGGCACGTTCATCGCTGGCGTCGCAAATGCCGAGGCACAGCAGCCGGAGCTTAATGCGCCTGACCTGGTCCTCGTTAATGGCAAGGTTCTGACGTTAGACGACCGATCGACCGTCACGGAGGCAGTCGCCGTCGCGGATGGAAAGATCATCGCGACCGGAACCAGTGCTTCGATCAAGGCGCTTGCAGGCGCCCGGACCCGCGTGCTCGATGTGTCTGGCAAGACCGTCATCCCCGGATTGATCGATACACACGCTCACTTCAAAGCCGCTGGTCTGGGCGACTATGTCGTAAGCCTGGGCCGAGCCAAGACCGTTGCGGACGCGCTCGAGGCCATCAAATCATTCGCCACGAAGAAAAAGCCGGGTGAGTGGATTGTAGGTGGCGCGTGGCATCCACCCTCACAATTGGCCGAGAAGCGCTATCTGACGAGGCAGGAGATCGATAGCGTTGCTCCAGACAACCCGGTCTATCTTCGCACCGTCGGGCATTTCTCGATGGCGAACACCATGGCTCTACAAGTGGTCGGTGTCGACAAGACCACCGCGGATCCGAGTGGTGGAAAGTTTGAACGCGACGCAGCCGGTGAATTGACCAGCGTGCTCGTGGAGACGGCGATCGATCGGGTCGAGAAGGCCGTACCACCCTGGACAGAAGACGACGAAATGCGGCAATTCACCATTGCCGAAGGTGTGCTGAACAGTTTTGGCATCACCAGTGTGATCGAAGGCGCAACAGAGCCACGCGACGTCCGCACGCTGCAGAAGCTTGTCGCAGCCGGGAAGGCCACTTTGCGCACCGGCGTGATGTTTCGACCGGAGCCCCCAGCTGATCTGACTGCATGGGAAGCGATCATGTCAGGCAATGGCGCCTCATCAGGGTTCGGTGACGATTGGCTCAAGTTCGCCGGCATCAAGATCTTTTACGACGGCGGCATGACGCTGAAGACGGCGCTCATGCGTGACGTGTATCCCGATTCACACGACACCTATCACGGCATCACGCAGCAGACTCCCGAGCGGCTGAAGCAACTCATCGCCGTCAGCAACCGTTATGACTGGCGTGTCGGTGTCCACGTGGTGGGCGACCTGGGTGTTGACCAGGTGCTCGATGCCTTCGAGGCAGCGGATAAAGAAAAATCGATCCGCGATCGTCGCTTCGTCCTCATCCACGCCAGCCTGATCCGGCCAGAACAGATGGAGCGTGCGCAAAGACTCGGAATCCGCATCGATTTCCAGAACGTTTTCATGTGGGATAAGGCAGCGACCGTCGAACGATTTCTCGGGAAAGCGACCGCCGACCGCGCCGTGCCGACCAGGACGTTGATCGAAAAAATGGGGCTCAACAGCCTCGGCGCCGGGACGGATTTTCCGGTCAACCCGATCAACCCCTTCCTCAACATGTACATCATGGTGACCAGGAAGGACCCCAACGGAAACGTCTACGGCTTGGCAGAAGCCATCACCCGCGAGCAGGCCCTCCGTCTCTACAGCAGCGCGGCTTCACGCTACACGTTCGATGAAGCGCGCAAAGGGACCATTGAACCCGGAAAGCTGGCGGACATCGTGGTGCTCTCCGCCGACTACGCGACCGTGCCGGAGGAGCAGATCAAGGAGATCAAGGTGGACCTGACCCTGGTTGGCGGCAAGGTTGTCTTCCAGCGCTGAACCGGCGCTGATTGGCCCAGGTGAGCGAGACCGACAATCCGCTTTGCTTTCCGACGAAATTTAAGCGCTCTGCTGTATCATTCCCTGCAGCCGCTCCAGCTCCGCCTCGATATCGCGCTCCACATCCGCCGCCCGAATCTCCAGCACCCGATAATCGCGCGCCTCCAGCCACGCCCGCCGCGACGCACGATCCGCGACGATCGCCTCGTTCTCACCCGCGTTCACCAGCTCGATCGCGATCCGGTGCGGGAACGAGACGAAGTCGGGGATATGCCGCCCCACAGGGGTCTGGCGCTTGAACCCGCCTGCGAAACGGCGGTCGCGTGTGAGCGCCTGCCACAGCAGGCGCTCGGCGTCGGTCGGGTTGCGGCGGAGCAGGCGGGCGAGGCCGCGCACGGTGGAGCCGCTGTCGGGCACCCCGCCGCCCTGCCCGTGCTCGGCCAAAAGCGCGCGCAGCCGCGTGGCCTGCTCGCCGTCGAGCACGCCGCCCTTGGCCGGGCCCTTGCGTCCCTCGGCAATGGCCATCACCACCCCGTGCAGGGTGTGCATGTCCTGCTTGGTCGGCTCCATCCGAGTGAAGATGTTGCGCAGGTTCACCAGCATGGTGTCGCGCTTCTCGGCCGGGCGCAAAAATTCGACCCGGTCGAGCTCGCGGATCAAATTGTCGAAGAAGGCCTGCATCTGGTGCTGCGAGGCGCGCTCGGAGCGCTCCGGCATCGCGTGCGGCAGCTGGCCGGAGGTCGCCCGCTTGAACCATTCGTAGCCGACCAGGAGCACAGCCTGGGCGAGGTTGAGCGAGGCAAAGCCCGGATTGACCGGGAAGGTAATGATGCGGTTGGCGAGCCCGACCTCCTCATTGGTCAGGCCCCAGCGCTCCCGGCCGAACAGGATACCGGCCTTTCCGCCGGCGGCGACGTGCCCGGAAATCTCACTAGCTGCGGCTTCCGGCCCCACCACCGGCTTGGCCTGGTCGTGGGGGCGCGCGGTGGTGGCGAACAGCAAGTCGAGGTCGGCGACGGCCTCACCGACCGTGTCGAACAATTCGACCTTGTCCAGAATATAGTCGGCCCCGGCCGCGGCGCGCTGGGCGGCGATGTTCGGCCAGCCGTCGCGCGGATTGACGATGCGCAATCGGCTCAGTGCGAAGTTACCCATGGCGCGCGCGGCCATGCCGATGTTTTCGCCCAGCTGCGGCTCGACCAGGATGACGATGGGACCGTCGAGGGAAAGGCCCGCCTTGCTCTTGTCAGTCCCCGACATCTCGCTTCGCTTTCACACTGGTTCTCAAGGCCTTGGACAGGCCCTCTTGATGAAATGATTCAAGGCCGGTCCTGACCTGGTCTCGACCCGGTCTTGACCTGCTCTCGGGCCGGCTGCCCGTTCGCCTGTCGTTTGCCTGTCCTGACAAAATTCTCAAGGGAAATAACGGGTTGGATTCGACTTTTGAATCTCGCCTGAAACTTCAGCCCTGCCCTCGCGACGGGGCTCCTCGAACCCCCATCTGCGGGGGCTGGATGAGCTAAAAGTGCATAATCCCTTGGCTTTCGCCCGCTGCTATCAGGTGCTAAGAGGCGGCGGATATTCCCGTGGCGCGCCAAAGCGCCGTTCCCAAGAGGCTTCCCCGATCATGGCAAAAATCAAGGTGTCCAACCCCGTCGTCGAACTCGATGGCGACGAGATGACCCGGATCATCTGGCAGTACATCAAGGACAAGCTGATTAACCCATTCCTGGATGTCGAGCTGCTCTATTTCGACCTGGGGATGGAGTACCGTGACGAGACCAACGATCAGGTGACGATCGACGCCGCCGAGGCCATCAAGAAGGTCGGCGTCGGCGTCAAGTGCGCCACGATCACCCCGGACGAGGCCCGGGTGAAGGAATTCAACCTCAAGCAGATGTGGAAGTCGCCGAACGGCACCATCCGCAACATCCTCGGCGGCGTGATCTTCCGCGAGCCGATCATCTGCAAGAACGTGCCGCGCCTCGTTCCGGGCTGGAGCAAGCCGATCATCATCGGTCGCCACGCCTATGGCGACCAGTACCGCGCCACCGACATCAAGTTCCCGGGCAAGGGCACGCTGTCGATGAAGTTCGTCGGCGAGGACGGCACCGTGATCGAGCGGGAAGTGTTCAAGGCGCCCGGCGCCGGCGTCGCCATGCAGATGTACAATCTCGACGATTCCATCATCGACTTCGCCCGCGCCTCGCTCAATTACGGCCTGCTGCGCAACTACCCGGTCTATCTCTCGACCAAGAACACCATCCTCAAGGTCTATGACGGCCGCTTCAAGGACATCTTCCAGGACATCTACGACCGCGAGTTCAAGAAGGAATTCGAGGCCAAGGG
This sequence comes from Bradyrhizobium sp. WSM1253, assembly GCF_000244935.1. Classification (NCBI taxonomy): domain Bacteria; kingdom Pseudomonadati; phylum Pseudomonadota; class Alphaproteobacteria; order Hyphomicrobiales; family Nitrobacteraceae; genus Bradyrhizobium; species Bradyrhizobium sp. WSM1253. Next base: position 7,349,678 of record NZ_JH600073.1, on the reverse strand, counting down.
CCTGACCTACGAGCACCGCCTGATCGACGACATGGTGGCCTCGGCGCTGAAATGGTCCGGCGGCTATGTCTGGGCCTGCAAGAACTACGACGGCGACGTGCAGTCCGACACCGTGGCACAGGGCTACGGCTCGCTCGGGCTGATGACCTCGGTCCTCCTCACCCCCGACGGCAAGACGGTGGAAGCCGAGGCCGCCCACGGCACGGTGACCCGCCACTACCGCGAGCACCAGAAGGGCAAGGAGACCTCGACCAACTCGATCGCGTCGATCTTCGCCTGGACCCGCGGCCTGTCGCACCGCGCCAAGCTCGACAACAATGCCGAGCTCGCCAAGTTCGCGAACACCCTGGAGAAGGTCTGCGTCGACACAGTCGAGGAAGGCTACATGACCAAGGACCTCGCGCTCCTGGTCGGCGCCGACCAGCGCTGGCTCTCGACCACCGGCTTCCTCGACAAGGTCGCCGAGAACCTCGGGAAGGCGCTGGCGGCGTAAGCTGCCTCCACCCCGTCATTGCGAGCGAAGCGAAGCAATCCAGACTGTCGCTGCGGAGAGATACTGGATTGCTTCGTCGCAAGAGCTCCTCGCAATGACGAGACTTTTGCCTGAGGAAGCACCATGACGACACTCAAGAGTCTTGCGTTTGCAGTTCTCGTGCTGACCAGCACGCCCGCATTCGCCGCCGACCCGCTCCCCGACGCTATCGCCGCGCCCGGCGAGACAGTCGTGCTCAGCGTCCACGCCGAGGGCGCGCAGGTCTACGAGTGCAAGGCCGGCACCGACGGCAAGCTCGCCTGGGCCTTCCGCGAGCCGATCGCGACGCTGCTGTCCGAGGGCAAGACGGTTGGCCGGCACTATGCCGGGCCGAACTGGGAGCACGCCGACGGCAGCGCCGTGGTGGGCAAGATGACCGGCAGACTGGCGATCGGCAACGCGTCGGGCAAGACCACGGACATCCCGTGGCTCAAATTGGAGGTGACCTCCCGCCGCGGCAGCGGCGTCCTCGGCGATGTCACGACGGTCCAGCGTATTCATACGCACGGCGGCTGGTTGGACGACGGCCCTTGCGAAAAAGCCGGCAACTTTCAAAGTGTGCCCTACTCGGCCGACTACGTCTTCCTGAAGAAGGGTTGAGCCCTCAGCGGTCGGCGCCTTCGCGCTCCGCCTGCGCCAGCTCCGCCACGGCAAGGTCGCCGCTGCCCTCCAGCCGCGCCTTCGCCGTGTTGTGGACGTGCGCGGCGAGCGTCGGCATGCGTTCGATCAGGGCGTGAAAGTCCTGGGCGTCGAGCACCAGCAGCCGGGTCTTGCGTGTCGCCGTCACCGTGCCGCTGCGTTTTGTTTTATGCAGCAGCGCGATCTCGCCGAAGAAGGTGCCATCCGCGAGCCGCACCTGCTGGTTCGGCAGCGCGATCTCGACCTCGCCGGCGGTGATGAAGTACATCGACGAAGCCGCATCGCCCCGCCGCACCAATATCTCGCCCTGCTCGATGGTGCGCGCCCGCAGCAGCCGCATGATGTCGGCGATCTCGGATGCGCTGAGATGCGAGAACAGCGGCACCCGCGCCAGCATGCCCCAGGTGACCACGAAGTCGCGCCGTTTCACCTCTTCCGCAAAGGCCGTCGAGATGATCGCGACCGGCAGCGCGATCATGGCAAAGCCGCTGATGATGGTAAAGACGGAGATGAACTTTCCGAGCGCCGTCACCGGCACGACGTCGCCATAGCCGACGGTGCCGAGCGTCACGATCGCCCACCACATCGCCTGCGGAATGGTGCCGAGCTTGTCGGGCTGCACGTCGCGCTCGATGGCGTAGAGCAGCGAGGCAAACGTCAGAACCGCGCCGATCAGGATGACGATGCAGCCGATCAGCGCCCGCCGCTCGGCGTGCACGGCCGCGAGCAGCGAACGCATCGCCGGCGAGTACCGCACCAGCTTGAAGAACGGCAGCACGCCGAGGGCTGCCAGCGTCGCATGCCGGCCCGTAGCGAGCACGACCGCAGCCGGCAGGAACGCGAGCAGATCGATGATGCCGAGTGCGGAGAACACATAGCCGAGCCGGTCGGACAGCGCGGACGCCGTGCGCTGGGTATGGCCCGCCACCGTCCACAGCCGCGCGGCATATTCCAGCGCGAATACGATCACGGAGAGGATGGAGATGCCCGCGAATAGCGCGCCGAACTGCGCATCCAGCTCCGGCACCGAGGCAAGGATCATCGCAGCGACGTCCAGCACGATGACGCCGATGACCAGCTGGATGAAGCGCGACCCGACCGAGTAGGCCAGCGGATCGTGCTCCAGCAATTCGTAGAGGCGATCCCTCAGATTGGGATCAGTTGAGCCACGCCCTCGCGGAACGGGGCGCACCTGGCTACGCGCCGGCCGATTTTTGTTCAGTCATGGCTTTTTCGATCGCCGTGAGCGCCGCGGCCGCATTCGCGCCATCGGGGCCGCCGGCCTGGGCCATGTCGGGCCGGCCGCCGCCGCCCTTGCCGCCGAGCGCTTCGGAGGCGACCTTCACCAGATTGACCGCATTGAAGCGCGAGGTGAGATCCGCGGTGACGCCGACCACGACGCCGGCCTTGCCGTCCTCGGTCACGCCGACGATGGCGACGACGCCGGAGCCGATCTGCTTCTTGCCGTCGTCGGCAAGGCTCTTGAGATCCTTCATCTCGATGCCCTCGACCGCGCGCGCCATCAGCTTGACGTCGCCGACCTCGCGCACGCCGGAGGCCGCGCCGTTGCTCGCAGCCGCACCGCCGCCCATCGCGAGTTTCTTGCGGGCGTCGGAGAGTTCGCGCTCGAGCTTCTTGCGCTCCTCCATCAGGGCACTGATGCGCGCCGGGACGTCGTCGATCGAGGTGCGCAGTTCGTTGGCCGCCGTCTTCGCCAGCGCCATGGTCTCGTTGGCGTGCTTGCGCGCGTAGTTGCCGGTCAGCGCCTCGATGCGGCGCACGCCGGAGGCAACCGCGCTCTCGCCGGTCAGCGTGATCAGGCCGATATCGCCGGTGCGCCTGACATGCGTGCCGCCGCAGAGTTCGACCGACCAGCCGAGCGCGTTGGCGCCGCGCTCGCGCGCGGTCCGGCCCATCGAGACGACGCGAACCTCGTCGCCATATTTCTCGCCGAACAGCGCGCGTGCGCCGGCCTCGCGGGCCTCGTCCACGCCCATGACGCGGGTCGAGACTTCGTCATTCTCCAGCACCACCTCGTTGGCGATGTCCTCGACGCGCGCGAGCTCTTCCGCCGTGATCGGCTTCGGATGCACGAAGTCGAAACGCAGCCGATCCGGCGCGACCATCGAGCCGCGCTGGGCGATGTGATCGCCGAGCACCTGGCGCAGCGCCTCGTGGATGAGATGCGTGGCCGAGTGATGCGCGCGGATCGAAAAGCGCCTGCCGTGATCCACTTCGAGCTGCAGGGGGGTGCCGAGCTTCAGCTCGCCGCTCTCGACCGTGCCGACGTGAACGAAGAAATCGCCGAGCTTCTTCTGCGTATCGGTGACGCGGAATTTGATGCCGCCCTCGCCCGTCAATACGCCGGTGTCGCCGACCTGGCCGCCCGACTCCGCGTAGAACGGCGTCTGGTTCAGCACGATCGCGCCGGTGTCGCCGGCCTTGAGACTCGTGGCTTCCTTGCCGTCCTTGACCAGCGCGGTCACCACGCCTTCGGCGCTCTCGGTCTCGTAACCCAGGAATTCGGTTGCGCCGAGCTTCTCACGCAGCGGGAACCAGATCGCCTCGGAAGCCGCTTCGCCAGACCCCTTCCAGGATTCGCGCGCCTTGGCCTTCTGACGCTCCATCGCGTCGGTGAAGGAGGCCTGGTCGACGCTGATGCCGCGCGACTTCAGCGCGTCCTGCGTCAAATCGAGCGGGAAGCCATAGGTGTCGTACAGCGTGAAGGCGACGTCGCCGTCGAACATGTCGCCCTTCTTTAAGGAAGCGCTCTTCTCGTCGAGAATGGCGAGGCCGCGCGTCAGCGTCTTGCGGAAGCGGGTCTCTTCCAGCCGCAGCGTTTCCTCGATCAAATTTTCCGCGCGCATCAGATCGGGATAGGCCTGGCCCATCTCGCGCACCAGCGCCCAGACCAGGCGATGCATCAGCGGTTCTTGCGCACCGAGCAGCTGCGCATGGCGCATCGCGCGGCGCATGATCCGGCGCAGCACATAGCCGCGGCCCTCGTTCGAGGGCAGCACGCCGTCGGCGACCAGGAAGGCCGACGAACGCAGATGGTCGGCGATGACGCGGAACGAGGCCACGGTCTTCTTGTCCGGTCCGCTTCCGAGAGCCGACGCGGTCGCGTCGATCAAATGACGGAACAGGTCGGTCTCGAACACGCTGTCGACGCCCTGCATGATGCAGGCCATGCGCTCCAGCCCCATGCCGGTGTCGATCGAGGGACGCGGCAGCGGCACGCGCTCCTCCTTCGTCACCTGCTCGTACTGCATGAACACCAGATTCCAGAATTCGAGGAAGCGATCGCCGTCCTCCTCCGGCGAGCCCGGAGGCCCGCCCCAGATGTGCTCGCCGCGATCGATGAAGATCTCCGAGCACGGGCCGCACGGGCCGGTGTCGCCCATCGCCCAGAAATTGTCCGAGGTCGGGATGCGGATAATGCGATCCTCGGAGAAGCCGGCGATCTTCTTCCACAGTCCGGCCGCCTCGTCGTCGGTGTGATAGACCGTGACGAGCAGCTTGTCCTTCTTGAGCCCGTATTCCTTGGTGATCAGCTTCCAGGCCAGCTCGATCGCGCGCTCCTTGAAATAGTCGCCGAACGAGAAGTTGCCGAGCATCTCGAAGAAGGTGAGATGGCGCGCGGTGTAGCCGACATTGTCGAGGTCGTTGTGCTTGCCGCCGGCGCGCACGCATTTCTGCGAGGTGGTGGCGCGCTGATAGGGCCGCTTCTCGACGCCGGTGAAGACGTTCTTGAACTGCACCATGCCGGCATTGGTGAACATCAACGTCGGATCGTTGCGCGGCACCAATGGCGAGGACGACACGATCTCGTGGCCGTTCTCGGCAAAGAAGTTCAGAAAGGTCGACCTGATCTCGTTGACGCCGCTCATGTTCATCCAATCGGGTGTGCTTGTACCCGCCTTCCAGCCATCCAAACCGCGAGTTTAGGCTGATATCTGCGGGTCAAGCGCTTTTAGACAAGGCCAGCTTCGCTGTCCAGAAACTGTGCAGACAGATCAAGGCGTTGCCGCAGATGCGCAATCCCGTTGGAAAGCCGCCGATGCCGCGTTGACAGGCTTGGCCGGCCTGTGGTCTTTACCTATCTGTATCGTACGGCCACGTCGGGAGAGACCGGCACCTGGTGCCGGCGCCGAAGGAGCAACCGCCCCGGAAACTCTCAGGCAAAAGGACCGCGTGGCTTTGACAGCATCTGGAAAGAGGCGCCGACCGGCTTAACCCGGATGGCGTCCGCCGACGGGATAATACTCTCAGGCACAGCGACAGATGGGGCTTCGACTGGTGTCCACGGGAAATCGTTCCCGGGGAACCGCCGAGGGCCCCCCGATGCTTGCGCGTGACGACAAAGACTCCCTGAAACGCACCCCTCTTTACGACCTGCATGTCTCGCTCGGCGGCAAGATGGTGCCGTTCGCGGGCTATGACATGCCGGTGCAATATCCGGCCGGAGTCCTGAAAGAGCACCTTCATACCCGCAACGCAGCCGGCCTGTTCGACGTCTCTCACATGGGCCAGATCGCACTCAGGCCGAGATCGGGCAAGGTCGAGGACGCCGCCCGCGCGCTGGAACGGCTGGTGCCGCAGGATATTTTGGCGATCGCGCCGGGCCGGCAGCGCTACGCCCAGTTCACCAATGCCGAGGGCGGGATTCTGGACGATCTGATGGTCGCCAATTTCGGCGATCACCTGTTCCTGGTCGTCAACGCCGCCTGCAAGGCCGAGGACGAGGCGCATCTGCGCGCGAATCTGTCCGACGCCTGCGTCATCGATTCGCTGGCCGACCGCGCGCTGATCGCGCTGCAAGGGCCGAAGGCGGAATCCGTGCTGGCGAAATTATGTGCAGAGGCGCCCGCCATGAAGTTCATGGATTCGGGCCCGCACAAGGTCGCCGGCCTCGACTGCTTCGTCTCGCGCTCCGGCTATACCGGCGAAGACGGATTCGAGATTTCGGTTCCTGCCGGCGGCGCCGAGCGGCTCGCCAGGGCCCTGCTGGACAATCCGGACGTCATGCCGATCGGGCTCGGCGCCCGTGACAGCCTGCGGCTCGAAGGCGGGCTTTGTCTTTACGGCCACGACATCGATACCGCGACCACGCCGGTCGAGGCCGCACTGGAATGGTCGGTGCAGAAGAGTCGCCGCACCGGCGGCGCGCGTGCCGGCGGCTTCCCCGGCGCGGAAAAGATTCTCGCTCATTTCGATCACGGCGCATCCCGCCGCCGTGTCGGCCTGCGCACCGAGGGCCGCGCGCCGGTGCGCGAGGGCGCGCTGCTGTTTGCGGACGCAACCTCCAGCGAGCCGATCGGAAAGGTCACCTCGGGCGGCTTCGGCCCGAGCCTGAATGCGCCGGTCGCGATGGGCTATGTGCCCACGAGCCTGAGCGCGCTCGACACAAAACTCTTCGCCGAGGTGCGCGGCCAACGCCTGGCCGTGCAAATCGCCGCCATGCCCTTCGTGAAAAACACCTACAAACGCTGAGGACTGAGAAAATGACCACGACGCTGTACACCACCGACCACGAATGGCTCGCGATCGACGGCGATGTCGCCACCGTCGGCATCACCGACTACGCGCAATCGCAGCTCGGCGACGTCGTGTTCATCGAATTGCCCAAGCTCGGCCGCACGCTGAAGAAGGCCGAACCCGCCGCCGTCGTGGAGTCCGTCAAGGCCGCATCGGACGTCTACGCGCCTGTTAGCGGTGAGGTGCTCGAGACCAACCCCGAGCTCGCGAGCGAGCCGGCGCTGGTAAACTCGGACGCGCAGGGCAAGGCGTGGTTCTTCAAGATCAAGATGGCCGACAAGAGCGAGCTCGGCGGTCTGATGGACGAAGCGGCGTACAAGGCCCACACGGCGTGAGATGATGCGAACTCTGACCTCATATTCGGTGTCATCGTCCGCGAAGGCGGACGATCCAGTACGCCGCGGCCCATCGGCCCTAGCCGAAGCGGCTGCGTTTACTGGATGCCCCGCCCCCGTGCGCAAGTGCGCACTAGGCGGGGCATGACGGCGACAAGAACATCTGAAGCGAGGACCCATGATGACCGCACACCGCAAATCCAACGGCGACACCAGCAGCTTCGTTCGCCGCCACATCGGCCCCTCCACGCGCGACGTCACCGCGATGCTCGAGGCCGTCGGCGCGAACAGCGTCGATGCGCTGATGGCGCAGACGCTTCCCGCTTCGATCCGGCAGGCCGCCCCACTCGATCTCGGCAAGCCGCTCAGCGAGACCGAGGCGATCGCGCATATGGCCGAACTCGCCGCCCAGAACCAGGTCTTCACTTCGTTGATTGGCCAGGGCTATTCCGGCACGATCTTGCCTGCGGTGATCCAGCGCAACATCTTGGAGAACCCGGCCTGGTACACGGCGTACACGCCCTACCAGCCCGAGATCAGCCAGGGCCGGCTCGAGGCGCTGCTCAACTTCCAGACCATGATCTGCGACCTCACCGGGCTCGACGTCGCGAACGCCTCGCTGCTCGACGAAGCCACCGCGGCCGCCGAAGCGATGGCGCTCGCGGAGCGGCACTCGCGGGTCGAAGCAAAGGCCTTTTTCGTCGACAAGGACGTGCATCCGCAGACACTCGCCGTGATGCGCACCCGCGCGGAGCCGCTGGGCTGGACCCTGGTCGTCGGTGATCCCCTCACCGATCTCGACAAGACGGACGTGCTTGGCGCGCTGCTGCAATACCCGGGCTCGTCAGGCGCTGTGCGCGACCTCAGGCCCGCGATCGCCAGCCTGAAGGCCAAGGGCGCGCTTGCGATCATCGCTGCCGATCTGCTGGCGCTGACAGTGCTCGCCTCGCCCGGCGAGCTCGGCGCCGACATCGCCATCGGCTCGGCGCAACGTTTTGGCGTGCCGATGGGGTATGGCGGGCCGCACGCGGCCTATATGGCGGTGCGCGATGCGCTGAAGCGTTCGCTGCCCGGCCGCATCGTCGGCCTCTCCGTGGACTCGCGCGGGATGCCTGCCTATCGCCTCGCACTGCAGACCCGTGAGCAGCACATCCGCCGCGAGAAGGCGACCTCCAACATCTGCACCGCGCAGGTGCTGCTCGCCGTGATCGCCTCGATGTATGCGGTCTATCACGGCCCCGAAGGCCTGACGCAGATCGCGCGCAATGTGCATCGCCGCACGGCGGTGCTCGCCGCGGGCCTGCGCAAGCTCGGCTTTGCGCTGCAGTCCGACAGCTTCTTCGACACGCTCAGCGTGGTTACAGGCGCGAAGCGTGCCGAGATCGTCGCGCGCGCGGCGGCCGAGAAAATCAATCTCGGTGTCGGCGACGACAGCTTGCGCATCGCGCTGGACGAGACCACCACGCCCGCGACGGTGGAAGCGGTCTGGCGCGCCTTCGGCGGCCAGCTTGCCTACGCCGAGATCGACGCGACCACGCGTGAGGCGCTGCCGGAGGCGCTCAAGCGCGCGACCTCCTTCCTCACCCACCCCGTCTTCCATGCGCATCGCTCGGAGACCGAGATGCTGCGCTACATGCGCAAGCTCAGCGATCGCGACCTCGCGCTCGACCGCGCGATGATCCCGCTCGGCTCGTGCACCATGAAGCTGAACGCGACCACCGAGATGATGCCGCTGACTTGGCCCGAGTTCGGCTCGTTGCATCCCTTCGCCCCGCGCGAGCAGGCCAAGGGCTACCACGCGCTGTTCGCGCGCCTGGAGAAGTGGCTGTGCGACATCACCGGCTATGACGCGATCTCGCTGCAGCCGAATTCGGGCGCGCAAGGCGAATATGCCGGGCTTTTGGCCATCCGCGGCTATCACGCGGCGCGTGGCGAGACGCATCGCAAGATCTGCCTGATCCCCTCCTCCGCCCACGGCACCAACCCGGCCTCGGCCGCGATGGTCGGCATGGACGTGGTGGTGGTCGCATGCGAGAAGAACGGCGACGTCGACGTCAACGATCTCCGCGCCAAGGCCGAGAAGCATTCGAACGACCTCGCCGCCGTCATGATCACCTATCCCTCGACCCATGGCGTGTTCGAGGAACATATCCGCGAGATCTGCGACATCGTGCATGGCCATGGCGGGCAGGTTTATCTCGACGGCGCCAACCTCAACGCGCAGGTCGGCCTGAGCAGGCCCGGCGATTACGGCGCCGATGTCAGCCATCTCAACCTGCACAAGACCTTCTGCATCCCGCATGGCGGCGGCGGCCCGGGCATGGGCCCGATCGGCGTCAAGGCGCACCTCGCCCCGTTCCTGCCGGGGCATCCAGCGGCGAACGGGGATGCGCCGGTCGGCCCAGTCTCGGCAGCGCCGTTCGGCTCAGCCTCGATCCTGACCATCTCCTACATCTACATCCTGATGATGGGCGGCGAAGGCCTCAAGCGCGCCACCGAGATCGCGATCCTCAACGCCAACTACGTCGCAGCAAGGCTCGATGCGCACTTCCCGGTTCTCTACAGGAACGAAAAGGGCCGCGTCGCGCATGAGTGCATCGTCGATCCCCGCGCGCTGAAGACGACCTCAGGCGTCACCGTCGACGACATCGCAAAGCGCCTGATCGACTACGGCTTCCACGCGCCGACCATGAGCTTCCCGGTGCCGGGCACGCTGATGATCGAGCCGACCGAATCGGAATCCAAGGCGGAGCTCGATCGCTTCTGCGATGCCATGATCGCGATCCGCAAGGAAATCGCCGAGGTCGAAGGCGGCCGCTTCAAGATCGAGGCCTCGCCGCTCCGTCACGCCCCGCACACCGTGCACGACATCGCTGACGACGATTGGAAGCGCGCCTACACCCGCGCCGAAGGCTGCTTCCCCGCGGGCACCTCGCGCAACGACAAATACTGGTCCCCGGTCGGGCGCGTCGACAATGTCTATGGCGACCGCAATCTGGTGTGCTCGTGCCCGCCGGTGAGCGATTACGCGGAGGCGGCGGAGTAAGACGCTGCGTAGGATGGGTAGAGCGCAGCGAAACCCATCACTGCATTCCGTTCTAAGGATGGAAAGTGCGATGGGTTTCGCTTCGCTCTACCCATCCTACAGCCTACGGCAGACGATTTTATTTATCTAAGGCCCACGGTCCCCAGACCATTCGGCGCTCGATCGCAATCACGAGGTCGGCAAAGCCCGCCCGTTGAATGGCGCCGGCGATGGACGAGTCAGTCGTGATAACGAGCCGTGTCATGCTCGCAGCCTCAAGGTTTCGTCAAACATGGCCGTAACGCCACAGCCGATCATTGGTCAGATGCGTGCCGCCCCACCAGCGGTCGATCGGAGTGTGGCGACTGAAATCCTCCTGGTGGGCCAGGACAGCCTCCCCGAACTCCGTCAGTGACAGTCGGCTGCGTACATATGCGGCGTGGCGATCCCTGTGATTCTCGCGATCGATTGTCCGCAGTTCGTCGTCCAATCCGGCCACTGCGGGCCTGGGGCCGAGCGCGAGCCCGTCGAGCAACCGACCCAACTCAGTCTCTCCAAACACGAACGTGCGCCGATGCGAGCGCAGGTGAAACAACGAACCCGTGTTCGCAAACCCTCTGGCAAGCATCTCCAAGAACCGCATCTCGGTCGCACCGAGTCCGGTCGAAGGCGACGGGAGTTCTGCCAAGAGATCGAGCAAGGCCGGGCGCAGCATCAGCAATGCACTGAGATCCTGGTGAAGGAGATCGACGCACGCCTCAGGGGTCATCGCGCGGTAGGCCGACCACGCCAACCGGGCAGTCTCGAATTCCTGGGCCCTAATAGGCACGACATGAATGTGCGGCTCGGATGCAGCGAGATCCTCACCGTGTGCTGTCGTCAGCTCGGATGAGACGAGTCGAAGTCTAAGCTTTGGCACCAGCGAGGAGCAGGAGCTGAGGTGGTCCAGCAGGCAGACGAGCTGCAATTGATCCCGGGGAGCTGGATCGAACCAAAGTTCAACCACGTCATATTGCTCGCAGAAGTCCGCAAGGGACAAGTCTTTGCGGTCCTTGATGCTCTTGGGCCACCGGATGGCCCAATCAGACCAATGATCACCGGGCCCGAGATTCGCCGAACGCGCCGCGAAATAGGCTACGAGCTTCTCGGGCGAGGGCAGAGGTCCCCACTCAAAGTGAAACGAGGATGAGATGACAAGCTCCGCCAACCCCGATCGTGCGAGCTCGCTTCCGGACGAACTGGTCAAGATCAGACGCTTCATCGCGCCCCCCGAGCACGACCAAACCCAAACGAAACAGGCGCCGAAGACGTCGGCAACTCAACGTCCTCAGCGCCCGCTCCTCGCGAAAAACTTTACTGTTGAAGCTTACTCGTCGCCCGGCTCCTCGCCGTCGGCGTCACGCTCGGGGCTGCCGGCGAGAATCTGTTCGGCGATCAGGCCGGAGTTCTGGCGGATCGAGGTCTCGATCTTGGCGGTGATGTCGGGGTTGGCCTTCAGAAACGCCTTCGAATTCTCGCGACCCTGGCCAAGACGCTGGCTGTCATAGGAGAACCATGCGCCGGATTTCTCGACGATGCCGGCCTTGACGCCGAGATCGAGGATCTCGCCCATCTTGGAAACGCCCTCGCCGTACATGATGTCGAACTCGACCTGCTTGAACGGCGGCGCCAGCTTGTTCTTGACGACCTTGACGCGGGTGGTGTTGCCGACCACTTCGTCGCGCTCCTTGATCGCGCCGATGCGGCGGATGTCGAGGCGAACCGAGGCATAGAATTTCAGGGCGTTGCCGCCGGTGGTGGTTTCCGGCGAGCCGTACATCACACCGATCTTCATGCGGATCTGGTTGATGAAGATCACCATGGTATTGGACTTGTTGATGGACGCCGTCAGCTTGCGCAGCGCCTGGCTCATCAGACGAGCCTGCAGACCCGGCAGAGCATCGCCCATCTCGCCCTCGAGCTCGGCCTTCGGCACCAGGGCCGCGACCGAATCGATCACCAGCACGTCGACCGCGCCGGAGCGCACCAGCGTGTCGCAGATTTCCAGCGCCTGCTCGCCGGTGTCCGGCTGCGAGATCAGGAGCTCGTCGATATTGACACCCAGCTTGCGCGCATAGACCGGGTCGAGCGCGTGCTCGGCGTCGATGAAGGCGCAGATGCCGCCCTTCTTCTGCCCTTCCGCCACCGTGTGCAGCGCCAGCGTGGTCTTGCCCGAGGATTCCGGCCCGTAGATCTCCACGACGCGCCCCTTCGGCAGGCCCCCGATCCCGAGCGCGATATCGAGCCCCAACGAGCCCGAAGAGACCGCCTCGACATCCATCGAGCGGTCGTTCTTGCCGAGCTTCATCACCGAGCCCTTGCCGAACTGCCGCTCGATCTGGGAGAGCGCGGCGGCCAGAGCTTTACTCTTGTCCATGGAAGATCCTTCGACGATACGCAGGGCAGTGGTGGACATTGGGTCGTGCTCCTTATGGCGAGGATTCGCTAGAGGGACAAACGGCTGGCGGGGCGGCGCGGCGATAAAATCAATGTACCCTATTTGTTCTAGGTTCGCAATATGTTCTTTTGCGGATTTTGGTGCTGGCCTGACGCGCATCAAAGACGGATGCCCTGCGCGCCGTCAGAATTCCGTAATCCTGCGGCACCGAACCTTTTCGCGGTCTGCGGCCTTCTCTGGGATGGGACTCTTGCATGGGAGTCTTGCATCGGACTCTTGGACGGGACCGCAACTCTGGGGACCTCAGTCATGACGAACAACACGCATCACGGTACGAACCGGCGCAATCCGCTGCTGGAGGCGGCGCGGGAGGAGATGATCAAGTTCGAGCGCAAGGAGAATGAGTTCCGCAAGAAGGATCGCGAAGAGCGCGCCGCCGAGCTCCATTTGCCGCTGGACGCGATCAAGGTTCATTAGGCCGCGAGGACGAGCGCTTAGGAGCTGACCGAGACCCGCTTGCCGACTCGGCAGGCGTCGGTGTTTGCCAGCGGCAACGCGCTGGCGACGATCCCGGAGCAGCGCCCTTTGATCTCAGGGAATCGGCACGGGAATCGGGATTCGGACGGCCATGGAGGCGAGTCCGTGCCCATATGGTATCTAAATACTACCAGTAAGCCATTGATGGCACGACGGAATTTGTGGGCGGGCTACTGTGCATGGGGTTGTTTTCGCGTTTTTGAAAGGCGCGCATGGGCCTTTCCACCCCGGAGCCGTCTCCCGGCACCCAACCCCGCCTACAGCAGAACCAGCAATCCGATGCCGATCACCAGCACTACGAAGCCAGCCGCCGTCGCGGCGGCGAATGACCGCTCTACGTTGTCCATGATGCCACCCCGTTGCCGGTGCGCCACGTTTCCCCCATGGCAGCACCGTCGCTGCGAAATCTCGCCTGCGGTTGTGTCCTGAGTTGTGCGAACGGATGTCGAAATTGGGACCGGTGCGGGGCCAGTCTGCGGCCCCCGAGCTCCGGCTTTCGCTGTCATCGCCGGGCCTTGTCAGGCTGTCGTAAGCTGAGCCGGCTAGAGTCGCCTGGCTATGGTGTTGCAGCCCAGCACCTCAGCCTCCAATAACCTTCTCCCCGCTTGGCTCTCCCAAGCGGGGTTTTTTCATGCTGATTTTCATGCCGGCCGGCCGGTTTGCGAGCCGCCCTCCTCCTGCGTCAGGCGCAGCGAGAAGGCGCGGATCGCCGGCGCTGCGAGCAGCACGATCGGCAGCATCGCCGCCCATGCGATCAGCCACGACACCAGCCAGTGCGCCAGGAAGTCCAGCGCGTTCCCTGCGGGAAGGCTGGCGATGCCCGCGGCGATCAGCGAGGTCAGTCCGGACTGGATGATTCCGAACACGAAATGAGAATAGCGGCGGGGAATGCCCGGCATGACGCGCCCATGTTGCTGACCGTCATCGGGCCAAGCAAGGCACATGCCGCCGCGTTCGGGAAGGCGCCCTGACCCATCCCAGGAACTCTGTTCTTGGCCGGAGAACCACGGAGAGGCCTCGCGCCGCCGCTGGGCGGCAGCGCGTGCGTTTGCGGGATAGCCATGCGCTATCCGGGGCTTACCGACAGATTTGGCTTTCCCTGGAATATTATGCCGCCCGGCATGTTCTCAGGGTTGGGAGTGAATCGTGGGAGAAGGCCATGAATCACAGGGGCATCGAGTTCACCGTCGCCAAGACGGCACTTCCCGGCATCTGGCAGTGGCAGTTCCGGATCGGCGAGCAGATCAAGACCGGCAGGACCGAGACCAAGATCGATCTGTTGGCGATCCGGCGGGTGCAGCTGCGCATCGATCGGGAGCTGAAGGCGATCGGGCGCAACGCGACCTGAGCGGCCGGACCGAGATCGTCGGCAGCATGGCTTGCAGGGGCGCAGCCGCGTCCATGGGGCTATTCCGTAGCCGCCCGGAATTGATCTGCCGATGGTTTGGGATTGGACTGCCCGCGAATTTGGCCGTGGGGACGGAGCCATCAGGCGCGATCGGTACGAACCATGCCGCTCTACTTCTTTCGCATCCGGAACGGCCGCTATTCCGGCTGCGCCGACCAGGCGTCGGAATTTGCCGATCGCGATTTGGCCTGGAAGGAGATGACCAACGTCTGCGCCGACATGGCCGCCGGCATCGCCCGCAAGCTCCAGGAAAATTCCGAATGGAACATGGAGCTGCTGGACGAGGCCAAGGAGCCCGTGTTCCGGATCCGCATCACATCCGAGACCTTCGAATAGGGGCCGGCCCTAATCCGCGCTGGGCAGCCGTCGCATGGTGAATTCGATGTCGCCGCCGGGCAGCTCGCGCCAAGTCTCGACCGCGCTCATATAGCCGGCCTTGGGGTAGCGGGCGAAGAAGGCCTGCGCCCTCTCCCGCGCCGCCGCGCGCGGCAGCGTGAAGGTCTCGCGCAGATAGCCGTCGCCGGCCGTCGCGCCGGGCTTGCCGCCGATCGTGCGCCGGCGCGCCATCCGCTCGGCGAGATCCCGCGGACGATCGGCCATGTTCCGCCTCCTTTACGCAATACGCTCTCGCGCAATGTAGGAAGCAGGCCGACCGAAGAGGAGTCCCGGCCGGAGGCATCAACCGCCTCCGATCGGGCAGATGGTCAATTGGCAGACGTGCCGGACTTCTTCTTCGGCGCACCGGTCGCGGCCGACGCCTTTGGCGCCGCCGCCTGCTTCGGCGGATCGGAGCGCATGCCGCCCCAGGGATCGTTGGAAGCCTTGGAATCCGGAATCTTCTTCAGCGTTTCCTTGTAGGCCTTGTCGCGCTCGGCTTCCGCGGCCTTCTCCTCGGGGGTCTTGCCAGGCCCCTCCTGCAGCAAATTGAGATTGGGCATTTGCGCATAGACCGGTCCCGCCAGCACGGTCGGTCCCGCCAGAACAGCCAGCACCGCGGCCATACGGAAAAGCTTCATCATTGGCTCCTTGATCATCCATGCGGCGCGGGTCGCCCGCGCCTTGTCGCCCCTGTCACAACCGCAGGGGCCGCTCGGCCCGCTAGAGCCGGTCCGATTTGCACGATTTCGGCGCGTGGAGCCAGTCGTCCCAGATCGGGCCGCACTTGGTGCACCCGTTCAGCAACAGGCCGAGCCCGGCCAGACAAAACACGAGGACATACCGACGCAACATCACCCACCCCATACCCACTCCGTGGCATCATACCGGGCGAAGTCAGGCATTTTCAAGCCGACCGGGACCCGCGGCAGGCCGGGTGACTTTGCCGCGCCGGTCTGCTCGGATTGCCGAACATCCGACAATACGGAGGGAACGACAGCAATGCCATCGCAGCCAGAAGCCGAGTTCGGCATCACTGAGGCCCGACGCATCCTCGGCGAGGTCTTTGCGCCCTGGGTCCAGGATCTCAACCTGTCGGTCGAGCGCATCGAGCACCTGCCGCCGCCGGACGTGCCGGACTGGCAGCCGGCAGCGCTCCTGCGCATGCCGTTCTCGGAGCGCCTGTGCCGCAACGGCGGCGTGGTCTGCGGCCAAGCGCTGATGGCGCTCGCCGACACCGCGATGGTGATCGCGAACCTCGCCGCCAACCGCGGCTATCGACCGATGACGACGGTCGACCAGACCACGCATTTCATGCGCGCGGTCTCCTCGTCGGACGTGCTGGCCGACGCCCGCGTGGTGCGGCTCGGACGCAGCATGAGCTTTGGCCGGGTCACGCTGCTCTCGGCCACCGACAACAAGCCGGTGGCGATGGTGTCGAGCGCGTTCGCGATGCTGCCGGGGTGAGTATCAGCCGAAAAGAGGAAAGCCGCGTGAGCGCAAAGCGCACCGCGGCTCTCGATGGCGTCATGTCGAGACAGGAAGCGCGATCGCGCTTCGCGCCGTCACGCGGGAGACGTTACTTGCCGAGCACTTCGTCAGCCGCCGTGACGATGCTGACGTTCGGATTTTTTCCGCAATAGCTGCCGAACTGCTTGGCGTTCTCGACGAACACGTCGGTGTCGATGATCGCGTTCTCTTCGTCGCCCTTGTACCAGCCGTCCATCCAGGTCAGCACCATCTTGATGGTGTCGTCGCCGCTCTCCAAGAACTGCTTGCAGCTCATGGTCGCGAGATCGAGCTTGGTGGCGTGGGCGGGCATGGACGACAGCGAGAGCGCTGCGGCGAACAGAAGCGAAAACGTGGTCTTCATCAATATCTCCATCGGCGCGTAGCGCCACAAAGGAACGGCTTGGGGGAAAATCGGCGGAGTGACTTCCGGTTCGACGTCGTAAACGAAATCTGAAGCGCTGTGCAAGTAGCGCCAGTATTGAATTTAGTTCAACGTAATTGGCGCAGCGAGAGGCGCATCGGCCTCGCTTTCGTACAGTAGTGCATATGATGTGAATGATGGTTCGCATCGCGCGCGATGCTGCGTCATGTTCGCGCGATACGACCTCGGCGCCGCCAGCGCAGTCCTGCAACCACGAGCGCGATAATCGCGAGCGCGATCGCCGATGATGCCGCAAAAAATCGCCCACCGGGACGATCGATGGTACGCGACCATAACGACGGCCCCTCGCCGGGCCGTGCCAGGCGAAACGCAACGACGCTGTCGCCGATCGAGGTGCCTGCCTCGGAGTGGCCGCCGGCGCCGATCGCGACATACTGCTCGCCCTTCCAGAAATAGGTCATCGGATTGGCGACGCCTGGCACGGGCAGCCGACCCTGCCACAGTTCCCTGCCGCTGCGCGCGTCGAAGGCGCGCAAATAGGCGTCCATCGCTCCGGTGAAGACGAGCCCGCCTGCCGTGACAGCGAGCCCGTTGACGAGCGGCGCACCCCACGGCAGCGGCACGCCGAGCGGGGCCAGATCCTCGGTGGTGCCGACCGTCGAACGCCAGAGGATCTTACCGGCCTTCAGATCGACCGCGACCATCTCGCCCCAGGGCGGCTTGTTGCAAAGAAACCCGAGCGGCGACATTGCCACCGCACGCGACATCGCAAACGGCGCACCATTCTGCTGGCCGAAATCATGACCGGGCGGAGGATCGAATCCGGCCGCCTCCGCCCGCGGAATCAGCTTGATGAGATGAACGGCCCGGCTGGTGTTGGCATAGAGGACCTGGTTGACGGGATCGAAGGCTGCGCTGCCCCAGTTGACGCCGCCGCCGGTGAAGGGAAACTCCAGCGTGCCTTGCGTTGAGGGTGGCGTGTACAGGCCCTCGTTGCGTGCCTCCGCAAACTGCGTCTCGCAAGCTGAGCGGCGCAGGCCAGGAACGAGCGAGAGCGCATCCTCAGTCGAGATTTTTTGCGACATCAGCGGCGGCACATGCGTCGGGAATGGCTGCGTGGGCGACAGCCGTTCGCCTTCCGCGGCCCCCTGCGGGACGCTGCGCTCCTCGACCGGCCACACCGGCTTGCCGGTATCGCGATCGAGCACGAAGACAAAACCCTGCTTGGTCGGCTGGATCACGACATCGCGCTGACCGTCTCCGCTGTCGATGCGCGTGAGCGTCGGTTGCGCCGGCAGATCGTAATCCCAGACGTCGTGATGCACGGTCTGGAATGCCCATACGAGTTCGCCGGTCTCAATGCGCAGCGCGACCACCGAATTGGCATGCTCGTTGTTGCCCGGCCGCTTGCCGCCCCAAAAATCCGGCGACGGCGAGGACGTCGGCAGGAATACCAGTCCGCGCGCCGCGTCGACCGACATCGGCGCCCAGACATTGGCGTGACCGGCTTCGATGCCGTCGCGCTTGAGCGGCTCGAACGTCCAGCGCGGCTGACCGCTACGCGCATCGAACGCGCGCACCACACCGCTCGGCGCGTCGACGCGGCGGTTGTCGCCGATCGCGGAGCCGACCACGACGACCCCGCGGCCGACCGCCGGCGGCGACGTGATCTGGAATTCGCCGGGCCATTCCAGCTTCATGCCGATATCGGGCCTGACCTCACCGCCCTCCCCGAAGCCGGCACAGGGGATGCCCGTCTTCGCATCGAGCGCGATCAGGCGCACATCGTTCGTGCCCATGAAGATGCGCGATCGACATGCGGCATCCGCAGGCGCCTCGTCGTCGATCCAGTAGGTGACGCCGCGGCAGACGTAGCGGTTGGCGGGACGCTGGTTGATTGCGATCTTCGGATCGTAGCGCCATTTCTGCGCGCCCGTGCCGGGATCGAGCGCAATCACCTCGTTGAAAGGCGAGCAGAAGACCAGGCTGTCCTCGACGAACAGCGGCGTCGCCTGGAATTTGGTTCGCCGCATCACTCCGGGCGGCCGCGCCGCGAGATCGCCCGTCTGGAATTCGAAGGCCCGAACCAGGTTGCCGACATTGTCGGGCGTGATCTCTCGCAATGGCGAGAAGCGCGAGCCACCGGGATCGCCACCCCAGCTCTCCCAGGCGAGGCCTGGCCGCGCCGAAAACAAGAGGAGCGTGATGAGAGCTGCCAAATACCGGGGGCGGGTCGCCAGCGCCCGCCTCACCTATTTCGGCTTCTTGGCGGGTTCAGGCGGACGCGCCCCGCTCCAAGGGTCGTACTTCTCCTTGGATTCGGGAATGCGCTCGAGCGCGGCCTTGTAGGCCTTCTCGTCGACCTTGGGCTTGTTGTCCGCCTTCTGGCCGCCCTCGTTAGGCTGACGCCTGCCGCCGCCCATCTGCGCCTGCGCGGAGGCAACCGCCAGCGCCAGCACGGCGGCCGCTATGACCAAAATCCTCATGGGCGCAATCCCCCTCGTCTGGGGTACAAACTAGCCGGCAATTATGGAATAGCCAATGCCGCGGGGTCCAGGGCTTCAGGAAATTCTGGCTCCAGGAAATCTTGCTCCAGGAATCTTGCTCCAGGAAATCTTGGCTTCAAGAAATCCTGGCTTCAGCAAATCTTGATTGGCCGGGTCTTCGTCGGATCGCATTCGTGCCTATATTTTGGCCCGCAGGGGACCTTCACGGATGTTACGGATTATTGCTCACGCCGCGCTGCTGGCCAGCGCGCTCGCGCTCGGGGCCTGCGGCTTTGCCGACAGCCGCGCACCGGTGCCCGAGTTCATGCGCATGAAGGAGGCCGAGCAGCCGCCGCCCGAAGCGGCCCCCGACGTCAAACGCGTCGTGCGCGAGCAGATCGAATTCGTCTTCCTCAGCACGGCCTATCCGCGTGAGGTGCATGTCGCCTCACCCCATCGTGAGGTGCGGGGACCGGGCTGGACAGCTTGCGTCCGCGCCCAGCTCACCTCGGCGACCGGATCGCCGCTCGGGCCACAGACCTACATCGTGACCATATCGGGCGGAAAGGTGGTCGATCGCCGCCGCGCCGAAGCGGACGACATCTGCGGGTCGGAAAGCTACGAGCCGATCTAGGAAGCAGATCAAGCCGACATCCGATCCGGTTCCGGGAAAAACCTGTAATTTTGCCGGAACGATCATGGCCTCCCCTTCTTGTTACCGCCGAGGGCAGTTTCGAGGAGGACATGATGAGGACATTCACGATTGCATTGCTGGCTGGTGTCGGAGCCTTGGCAGCGGTGAGCGGCGCGAAGGCCGCCGACGTCTATACGACCAGCGAATACACCAGCCCCGATCTCGTCCAGCAAGTGCGGCTGGTCTGCGACGATTCCGGCAATTGCTATCGCACCCGCGGCGGCTCGCGCGTGATCGTGCGCGACTCCTATGCGACCATGCCGCGCGACCGCTACTATGAGCGCCGCACCTATCGCGACTGGGACGATGGTCCGCGCGGCGGCGTCGGTATCCGCGCGCCCGGCGTCAGTGTTGGCGTCGGTGTCGGCGGGGACCGCTGGTAATCAATGATGACATGACAGGCGGGACCGAACGAGACAACTCGTCCGGTCCCGCCCATGCGATTCGTGTCGCAGACGTCAGGCGGCAACTGTCTGCTGCTGGAACTGCTCGTAGGCCGCGATCGCATCCGCGGCATACATCAGCGACGGCCCGCCGCCCATGTAGACGGCCATGCCGAGCGTCTCCTCGACCTCCTCGCGCGTTGCACCGAGCTTGACCAGAGCTTCGGTATGGAAGCCGATGCAGCCATCGCAATGCGCGGCAACGCCGAGCGCGAGCGCAATCATTTCCTTGGTCTTCTTGTCCAGCGCGCCGTCGCGCGTGGCGGCCTGTGCAAGCGCGGAAAATCCCTTCATGGTGTCGGGAATGTCGCTGCGCAGCTTGCGCATGTTGGCGGAGATTTGGCGGGTGATCTCGGGGTAATTCTTGTCCATGACTTACTCTCTGCGTTTACTCTAGGTGTCGAACGGATCGGCCGGCGTGACGAAGCGCGTCAATGACGGCAGGTGAGCGACGAAGCGGGCGAGCGCCATGCCGGCACTCATCGCAACGACTAAGATGACGGCAGACACGGAGCCAAATCCGAGCGCGGTCAGCGCCGGCCCCGGACAGAAGCCCGCCAGTCCCCAACCCACACCGAAGATCGCGGGGCCTGCGATGATCCTGGGATCGATGTCGTTGCGCCTCGGAAGATAAAATCGTTCGGCGAAGTAGGGCCGCGCGAGCTTCAGGACACGTTTGAAGCCGGTGAAAGTCACGGCCACCGCGCCGGCCATCACGAAGGCAAGGCTCGCATCCCACGTCCCCGCCGGGATGCCGCCGACGTCGAGGAAGTTCAGGACCTTCGCCGGATTCGCCATGCCCGAGACGATCAGGCCCAGGCCGAAAATCACGCCGATCAAGAATTGAACCGGTATAGCCATCGCCATCAGTTCCAGTGCCGCATCACGAGGACCGTCGCCATGCCGGTCGCCATAAAGGTCATGGTCGCGACCAGCGAGCGCGCCGAGAGCCGCGACAGGCCGCAGACGCCGTGGCCGGAGGTGCAGCCACTGCCCCAGACCGAACCGAAGCCCGTAAGCAAGCCGCCGACAATCAAAACGACCGGATTCGCCTCGATTGTCTGCGCCGGCAGGCTTCCGGTGACGAGCAGCACGAGCACGGGCGCGGCGACGAGGCCTGCGATGAAGGCAAGCCGGCCAGGAAATTGGCGGTCCTCGTAAGGGGGAAACAGCCGCGCCGCGATGCCGCTGACGCCGGCGATCCGCCCCGTCGCCCACATCAGCAGAACGGCAGACAAGCCGATCAGCGCACCGCCAACAAGGGAGGCGATTGGCGTAAATGATGTCGAGACCATGCGACCTCCGGATCGAGCACGCCCGGCGCGGGCGGATACCTTTACTTTAGTTCTTTCGTATTTTCGAATATACTAATATATGTCGGCCATGAAACGCAAGCTCCGCAATCAAGAGTTGGTCGCGCTTGAGGAGAAGGCCGAGGAGGCTTCCCGCCTCCTCACGGCCATGGGCAATCCGAAGCGACTGCTGGTCCTCTGCAACATGCTGGACGGCGAGAAGTCGGTCGGCGAACTCGCCGACATCGCGGGCCTGTCGTCGGCCGCACTATCTCAGCATCTCGGCAAGATGCGCGCATTGAGCCTGGTCAAACCCAGAAGGGATGGTCAGACGATATACTACAGTATCGCGAGCCAGGAAGTCCGCGCGTTGCTGGAGACGCTGTACCGCCTCTTCTGCACTCCCGGATAGGCCTCTCGCTTGCGCTAGACGCGAGGAGCGCAGGATGACCGACGACACCATCATCGAGGGACCGCTCTACGAGAAGCGGAAGAAGGTCTACCCGCAATCGGTCCACGGGCCGTTCCGTCGCATCAAATGGGCGATCCTCTGCGTCACGCTCGGGACCTACTATCTGCTGCCCTTCATTCGCTGGAACCGCGGACCCGGCCTGCCGAACCAGGCTGTCCTGGTCGACTTGCCGCATCGCCGGTTCTATTTCTTCTTCATCGAACTGTGGCCGCAGGAGGTCTATTACTTCACGGGCCTGCTCATCATTGCCGCCATGGTGCTGTTCCTGATGAACGCGGTGGCCGGTCGTATCTGGTGCGGCTACATGTGCCCACAGACGTTATGGACCGATTTGTTCTATGCAGTGGAACGCTGGGTCGAGGGCGACCGGCGCGAGCGCATGCTGGGCGACAAGCGCTACTGGACCTTTGGTCACATCCGGAAGGTCGCAACCAAGCACTTTCTCTGGATCATGATCGCCTGGTGGACCGGCGGCGCCTGGGTGCTCTATTTCGCCGACGCGCCGACGCTGGTGAAGGAGCTCGCCACCTTCCAGGCGCCGTTCATCGCCTATCTCTGGATTGGCATCCTGACCGCAACGACCTACGCCTTTGCAGGTCACGCCCGCGAGCAGATGTGCATCTACATGTGTCCCTGGCCGCGCATCCAGGCGGCGCTGACCGACGAATGGGCGCTCAACGTCACGTATCGCCGCGACCGTGGCGAGCCACGCATGTCGGTGAAGAAGGCGCAGGTCGCCCGCACCCATGGCGACATCGCGGGCGACTGCATCGACTGCCACCAGTGCATCAATGTCTGCCCGACCGGCGTCGACATCCGGCACGGCATCCAGCTCGGCTGCATCCAATGCGGCCTGTGCATCGACGCCTGCGACAACGTGATGCGGGAGATCGGCCGGCCCGCCGGCCTGATCGGCTACGATACCGACATCAACATGCAGCGCCGGAGCGAGGGCAAGGCGCCGATTTACCGCATCATCCGCGCGCGCACCCTGATCTATACCGCGGCCATTGCCATCGCTGGCGGCATCATGCTCTACGCGCTCGCCACGCGTGCGACGATGGACGTCAACGTGCTACACGAGCGCAATCCACTCTTCGTTCAGCTCGCCGGTGGCGGCGTCCGCAACGACTACACCCTGCGCATCCTCAACAAGGGCGAGCAGCGGTCGTTTGCGCTCGAGGTCTCCGGCCTGCCGGGCGCGACAATTCGCGTCGCCGGCATCGAGGTTGGAGCTGACGGCAAGCCCGTCGTCGAGGTCGGGCAGGATCAGACCCGCGAGGTCCGGCTGTCGGTGCAGGTCGGCCCGACGCAGCTGCCGCAGACCTCGCGCGACATCGACATCGGGATCACCGACACTGCCGGCGGCGGACGAGCAAGCGCGCGCGACCATTTCGTGCCGGGTGACCGATAGCCAGCTGTCTCCCGCTGCATGCCAGGCCTATCGCAGCTGAAAGATGCGGCGGAAAGCTTGCTTGCGGCCATCCTTCGAGACGCCCGCCTGGGGCGGGCCCTCAGGATGAGGTCGCGGTTTGCGACGAGATTTCAGACCCTCATGGTGAGGAGCCCGCCCAAGCGGGCGTCTCGAACCATGCAGGCCGAGGTCGTCCGGCAGCCTTCTGCCACCCTATGCAATCGCCATGCGGCGGCTCGTGGCCGCATGCTCAACGGGACGTTAATATTACCACTCGAATTGAAGCGGCGTCCCAACGGTATTTTCCAATCTTTGCGCTAAGCATGGCCTCCTGAACGGGGACGACGGGACGTGGTCGATATCGCGCACCAGGCTGCGATCAATCCGGCATCGGCAAAGCATGCCGCGGCGGCGCGCGCGCGTGTCCCGCTTACGGCGATCGAACCCAGCCAGTGGCGCGCACTCGCTCAGCGCGCGATCGAGCCGAACGGATATTACCTGCCGGGCTGGGAGCTCGCTGTCAGCGCAACCGCGCGCGGCCGCACCGATGCCTCGGCGCTTTCCGCATGCGATGGATCGCGGCTGATCGGGCTGATGCCGGTGATCTCGCTCTGGGGGGCATGGAAGATCCCCCTGCCCGCGCTGGTGAGCGCGCATCCCTATGGTACGCTGTGCAGCCCGCTGATCGACCGCGATGCCCCGATCGAGGCAGCGGCGCGCCTGTTGCAGCAGGCCCGCGCGGCCGGAGCGCATGCGCTCGTGCTGAACGATGTCGCGCTCGATGGGGCCGCAATGACCGCCCTCAACCAGGTTCTGAATCGCGACGGCCTGAAGCCGCGCCTCCTCAACTCCTACATCCGCGCCAGCCTCGACGCGACCCAGGACGGTGAGACGCTGCTTCGCGATGCGCTCGGCACCAAAAAGCTCAAGGAGCTACGCCGCCAGCGCCATCGTCTCGAAGAACACGGCGCGGCCGTGTTCGACGTCGCGCGCAGCCCCGACGAGATCAGGCCGGCGCTCGAGACATTTTTGCAGCTCGAAGCCAGTGGCTGGAAGGGCAAGCGCGGAACCGCGCTGGTCCAGCATGCCGGCGATGCAACCTTCATCCGCCGCGCCGTTCCCGCGCTGGCAGAAACCGCGCAATGCGAGATCGTCACCCTTCGCGCCGGCGCGACGCCGGTGGCCGCCGGCATCGTACTGCGCCATCAGGACCGCGCCTTCTTCTTCAAGCTCGGCATCGACGAGGGCTTCGCAAGATATTCGCCGGGCGTGCAGCTTACGCTCGAGCTCACCCGCCGCCTCTGCGCCGATCCGGCCATTGCCAGCGCGGATTCCACCGCGAGCGCCGATCACCCCATGATCAACCCGATCTGGCGCGGGCGCTTCGCCGTCGGCGACGTGCTGATACCGTTGCGGCGGAACGACCCCATCGTCGCGCTCGTTCACGGAGCGCTCGCGGCGCACGGCATCGCCTACGCGGCGGCGCGCCGCGCAGTTCGCCTGCTTCGTAAATAGGATAGCTCCTACTCAGCCGCCTGGGCGTTGATCTCCGCCGAGACCTCGCGGATGGCGCGCGCGAGCATGTTGGGATCCTGCGCACCGGAGACGGCGTATTTTTGCGCGAACACGTAGGTCGGCACGCCGGAGATGCCCTTCTCGGCGGCTTCCTGCGCGTCCGCCGATACGCGCGCGACGTCCTCGTCGGTGGCGAGGCGCTTGCGCACGTCGTCGGGATCGAGGCCGACATCGGCAGCCGCCTGCACAAGCACGTTCACATCGGTGAGGTCGCCGCCGTCGCGGAAGTAGAGCTCCATCAGGCGCTGCTTCATCTCGGGCGCCTTGCCGATCGCCTCGGCCCAGAGGATCAGGCGGTGGCAGTCGGTGGTGTTGGGCTGACGCGCGACCAGCTCTGGCCGATAGACGAGCCCCTCTTCGCCCGCGGCCGCAACGACGCGTCGCGCAATGCCCTTATAGGCCTCGACCGAGCCGAACTTCTTGGTGAGATACTCCTCCCGGCTGATGCCCTCGGACGGCACCCAGGGATTGAGGAAGAAGGGACGGAAATTGAGCTTGACCGGAACGTCGGGCACCAGCGCCAGCGCGCTCTCGATCCGGTGCTTGCCGATATAGCACCAGGGGCATACCACGTCGGAGACGACGTCAATCTGGAGCGGCTTTAGGGTGCTCATGAGCGCCTCCTTCGGGCGTTGCGGGTTGTGCCCAAAGATAAGCCGAACCCATTCCGAGGCAAGGCCGCTAGCTCATGGCTGCTGCCATTTGTCGGAGCCGCTCGGCAGTGCGCTCGTCGGCCGGGAAGAAGGTTTCCAGAGCCAGCTCCGATAGCGTGATGTCGACCGGCGTACCGAACACCATGGTGGTGGAGAAGAAACTTAGTATCTCCCCGTCGTGGCGCAGCTTGAAGGGGATCGCGACATTGTCGCTCGACAGCGGCGCCGCACGCGCCGGGATCGGATAGCTCTTCAGGTCGTTGTACAGCTTGATCAGCTCGGGATCGGCGGTCGCCTCGCATTGCCGGTGCAACCGCTCCAGGAGATGCCCGCACCATTCCGCGAGATTGACCGTGCGCGGTGCCAGAGCCTCGGGATGGAAGGCAAGCCTCAGCACGTTGAAGGGCTGACCGAGCAGTCGCTGCGGAATGCCGGCGAGCAGCGGCGCCAGCATGCGGTTGGCGGAGACCAGATTCCAGTGGCGGTCATAAGCCAGCGCCGGATTGGGCTCATGCGCCCTAAGGACGAGGTCGATCGCCTGGCGGGCTGATTTCAAGGCGGGATCCTCCAGCGGGCGCTGCGGAAAGGCCGGGGCGTAGCCGGCGGCGACCAGCAGCACGTTGCGTTCGCGCAACGGCACGTCGAGGCGCTCGGCTAATCTGAGCACCATGTCGCGCGAGGGTGCGGCACGGCCGGTCTCGACGAAGCTCAAATGCCGCGCCGAGATTTCGGCCTCGCCGGCGAGATCGAGCTGACTCATGCGCCGGCGCTGCCGCCATTCGCGCAGATGGTCGCCGATATGGACCGGTTGGCAGCGTTCGGCCTGTGCCGTGGATGCATGTGCGTTCATGGTCGAAAACCTAGCACGCAGATTTCGGCCCTTCCATTACGTCGGAGGTAATCGAATTGGGCCTCGGGCCGGCGCATCTTGGGTCGCAACAGGAGACGACCATGATCGCACTGCTGCTCTACCGGACCGTCGCAGACCACCTTGTTCCCTGGGCCATGGCACTCGCAACCCGGATGCTGGCGCGCGGCCTCAACATGCCGGAGCCGCTGGTGCATTCGACTGGCGACTATGTCGTCGCGCAGGTCACAGCCTTCGAGCACGGCGTCGGCAGGAGCCTTTGCCCGTTCCGCCTCGCCCGCCTGCTCCGCGCCTGGTGGCGCGGATTGCACTGACTTTCACCTCGAGCCCAACCCAACCATGGAGACCACGATGATTGACGCATCCACCTTGCTTCGCCGCGCGCTTCTTGCCGACGCGATCTTCAGCGGCGTCGCCGCTCTCGGTTTCACTTTCGGCGCCAGCGCGTTCGCGTCGCTGTTCAACCTGCCCGAAGCGCTGCTGCGCGAGACCGGCCTGTTCCTGATCGCCTACACCGCGCTCGTCGGCTGGCTCGCCTCGCGCGGCTCCGTGGCAAAGCCGCTCGTGCTGCTGGTCGTAGTCGGCAACGCGGCCTGGACGGTCGGCAGCATCGCGCTGCTGCTCTCGGGCGCGGTGTCGCCGAATCTTGCCGGCGAGCTCATGGTCGTGGCGCAGGCGATCGCGACCGGCGTGTTTGCCGAACTGCAATATGTGGGATTGCGCAGGAGCGGGAGTATGCTGGCTGCGTGAGGCCGCATCACTCGCTGTCGTCGCCCGGCTTGACCGGGCGACCCAGTATTCCAGAGGCAGTCGTCGCATACGAAAAGGCCGCGGCGTACTGGATGCCCCGCTTTCGCGGGGCATGACAGTTGTGCCAGAAGCTCGAACTCAGGCTACGCCCGCGCGCGCCCGTTGGCTTTGCCAACAGCGACGCCGTTGAGCTTCTTCTTTTTGGCGGGCTTTGCCCCCGCCTTCTGCGCTTTACGCTCCGCGCGCGCCCTCACCTTGGCGCGCTCGGTCCGCGCTTCGGCGCGCAGCTTCTTGCGCTTCTTCTCGCAAGATTCGCACTTGCAGCCGATCGGCTTCAGATAGGCTTTGAAATAATCAGTGCCGTAGTCGTAATTGATCTCGTCGCCCGGCTCGATGTTCTTGATAGCGCGGATGAAGACCTTGCGCTCGCGCGGCCGGACGTCGGATTCGGCGTTGGGCCGGCACGAGTGGTTGATGTAGCGCGCGAGGTTCTTGCGCACCGAACCGTCGATGGTCCAGCGGCCGTTGAGCTCGAACAAATATTTGTTCTCGATGTCGTCGTGCTCGGGAATCCGGGAGTCCAGGATCGGTCCGTAATAACGGATGATCCGGGTACCCTTCTTGATCGGCTTGGTGGCGAAGAGGCCGAGCCCGGTTTTCGAGCGGCCGACGCGATAAGGTTTGTTCGAGGAGGTGGCTGGCATGATCACGAAAAACGAGGACGCGAACGAGGCTGAAAGAGCCCAAGCGAAGCCGCTCTTCTAGAACGATTCCGTGCCGCTGTCAGGTGTCTGTCGACCCTGTTTGAACCTTGCCCACAATCAAGACGTCTGATGGTACGGAGTTCCCGCTCGATCAAAGGCGTCGTCATGTTCCGCATCACCACCGCAGCCTTGGCCATATTGCTCCTGGCCATGTTGCTGATGTGCAGCGGTCTCGACCGCGCCAACGCCCAATCCGTGGGCAGCCAATATACCTCGACGGCCCCGAAGGATTGCCGCCAGATCGGCAAGCCCAGCGAGCTCGACGGCAGCACCGCGCGGGTCTGCAAGGGCAAGGGTGGCCTCGTGGTCCTGATCGCCGAGGAAGATCTTCGCGAAATCGTCTCCATCGGCCGCAATCGCAGGGCCGCGGCCGAGGAACCGGCGGCAAAAGTCTGGTTCGCCCCGTTCAACTCGTCCGAGACCACCGTCGAATGGCGCACCGCGGCCGCCAAGCCGTTTGCGATGATCCAGCGCTGGCACATTGCCGATGGCACCGATCCCGACAAGGAGGGGCGGCCGAACACCAAAGCCATGCTCATCGTGACCCGACTGCCGCCCGGCCCCGTGTGCCACGTCGCCTATGTCGAGGCGATCGCCAACCCGAACGCCAATGAGCTGGCGCGCAAGGCCGCGGACGAGTTCGCCCGCAGTTTCACGTGCGGCAAGGACGAGGTGAAGATCATCGGCGCGCGCGGCCGAGCCGTCGAGCTCGCGACGATGCGCTAGGCCATCGTCTTGGCGCGACCGTCGCACGGGTTGCGTTCGTCCCGACCGAATCAGGGGCCCGGCGGCTTCCCCGTCACGGGGGACATCAGCATGGCCTCGAGCAGGCGTTCGGGAGTCGTCCCCTCGGGCAGGCGTCCCAGAATATCCTCAAGCCGCCCATCGAGCAGCAGCATGGTAAAACCGTGCACCATCGACCAGGCGCGCGCGATCGCGGCGCCCTGATTGAGCGTCAGCGCGTCGCCGCTGATCTGCTCCTGCCGCATCATGCCGACGGCATTGGCGAGCCCGGCAAAGGACGCCTCGGCGGCCTCGTGCAGCGACGGCCTGGAATAGTCGAGGCGCTCGGTGCGGAACATGATGCCGTACATGCCGGGATGAGCCTGGGCATAGGCAACATAGGCTTTCGGCCGCGCCAGCGCGCGCTCGAGCGGGGTGGTGGCGGAGTCGGAGGACGACGCCATCGCCGCATTGAACTGGCGGAAGCCAACCGCCGCGAGCTCACTGAGAAGCCCGGTGAGGTCGCCGAAATGATGGGTGGGCGCGGCATGCGAGACGCCCGCCTCGCGCGCCACGGCGCGCAATGTCAGGCCGGCGAGCCCGTCACGCTCCAGCACCCGTTCGGCGGCCTGGAGCAGCGCCTCGCGCAGCGCGCCGTGGTGATAGGGCGCCTCGGACTTGACGCTCGCCGTCCGTCGCGCGAGGCGCGCCGGGGCGCTGGCCTTCTTTGGGGTGCCCGCACCGCGCGCGGCTGCTGTCCTGATTTCGCTCTTGCCCATAGGCCAGCTATAAGACGCAATATTTACAGTGTAAAGATTTCACTTGACCAGAACTCCTCGTACGACTATTTGATCTTTACGATGTAAAGATGAGGGAGGATACGCCGTGCAGCAGGACGCCGTTGCCGAACGCCGCCACAATCTCGGTCCGATTCCGTTCGAGGCCGACGCGCCCTTCCTGAAAATCATCGGTGAATTACCGCGCGAGCTGAACGGCACGCTCTATCGCAACGGCCCCAATCCGCAGTTCGAGTCGCCCGGCGCGCACTGGTTCGTCGGCGACGGCATGCTGCACGCCTTTCATCTCGAGAACGGGCGCGCCAGCCATCGCAACCGCTGGATCCGCACGTCGAAATGGCTGGCCGAGCACGATGCCGGCCGCGCGTTGTTCGGCGGCTTTGGCCGCAAGCTGCCGGATGCCCCGGCGAACCTGACCGACGGCGGCGTTGCGAATACCAACATCATCTTCCATGCCGGCAAGCTGCTTGCGTTGGAGGAGTTGCATCTGCCGACCGAGATCGAGCCCGGTACGCTCGCGACGCGCGGCTATCACAATTATCAAGGCCGCATCGCCGGCACCTTCACCGCGCACCCGAAGATCGATCCCGTCACCGGCGAGCTGGTGTTCTTCGGCTACAATGCGGCGGGACCGCTGACGCCTGCCCTCTCCTACGGGTCGATCGATGCGTCCGGCAAGGCGACGCGCTTCGAACGTTTCGAGGCGCCCTATGCCAGCATGGTGCACGACTTCATCGTCACGGAAAACCACCTGCTGTTTCCGATCCTGCCCCTCACCGGCAGCATGGAGCGCGCGATGAGCGGGCGGCCGCCCTATGCCTGGGAGCCGGACAAGGGCGCCTATGTCGGCGTGATCAAGCGCAAGGGCAGCGCGAAGGACATCGTCTGGTTTCGCGCTGAGGCCTGCTACGTCTTCCACGTCATGAATGCGTGGGAGGAAGGTGACCGCATCATCGCCGACGTCATGCAGTTCGAGGAAGCACCACTGTTCACGCATCCCGACGGCACGCCCACCAATCCCGAGAAATCCTTCGCCCGCCATTGCCGCTGGACGTTTGATCTTGCCGGGAATACCGACCGCTTCCAGCAGACCTATCTCGACGATCTCACCGGCGAATTCCCGCGCATCGACGACCGCCGCGCCGGATTGAAGAGCGGTCACGGCTGGTACGCCTGCGCCAATCCGACGCTGCCGATGTTCGGCGCGTTGTCCGGCGTCGTCCATGTCGATGGCAAGGGCAAGCGCCTCGGCCATTATCTGCTGCCGGCCGGCGACACCATTTCTGAACCGGTCTTCGTCCAGCGGTCGAAAGATGCGGCAGAAGGCGATGGCTGGCTGCTGGCGGTGGTCTGGCGCGCGCGCGAGAACCGGAGCGACCTCGCCGTGTTCAACGCTGGAGATATCGAGGCCGGCCCCGTGGCGCTGGTGCAGCTCGGCCATCGCGTGCCCGACGGTTTTCACGGCAATTGGGTCGGCGCGCGGTAGCTGTTCCTCATCATCGCGGATGCCACCAAAGAGGTCTCTGATGCACATGCCATCGATCACTGCGGACTATCTCGTCGTCCTGGTCCTGATCTGCGCCGCCCTCACACTTCAGGTGATCCAGCCGCGGCGGAGCGGCCAAGCCGTCTTCAACGGCGGTATCTTGCTCGCCCTCGTCCTCTCGGTCGCCTGTGCGTTACCTGCGCTGTCCTACCTGCCCTGGGCCGGATTCATCGACGAAATGGCCGACCAAGCCGTTGCAGCAATTCAATTTTTGGAAGTCGCTTACGTCATTTTGACACTGTAAAGATTTTGCTTGACCCCGCTCCGCCCGTGACTTATTGATCTTTACATCGTAAAGATAAGGCCTGACCGAGGCGGACCATGGCGATTTTCCTGATCCTCGCGCCCTACGGCGCCTTCACCTTCCTGATGCTGATGACATCGGCCACGATCAGCGTATTCGTGGCCTCGGCAATCTGTCTCGCCACCGTCGCGATCGATGTCGTGCGCGGTCGATCGGTGAAGATCCTGGCGATGAGCTCGGCGCTGCTATTCGCCGCAATCGGCATCCACCTCGCGCTGTTCGATCCGGCGCTCGGCACACTCGGTGTCAAGCTGTCGGTCGACATCGGCATCTTCGTCATCTCGCTCGGCTCGATGCTGGTCCGCCGTCCATTCACGCTGCAATACGCGCTGGAGGCCGTGCCGGCCGCGACCGCGGCAATGCCTGGCTTTCTCTATGCCAATTACGTCATCACCGGCGCATGGACTGCGGCTGCGCTGCTGATGGCGGCCGCCAATCTCGTGCTGCTCTATGTCCCCGGCCTGCCGCTCTGGTCGAGCCTTGCGGTCGCCTTCGCCGCCCGCAACAGCGCGATGTACTTCACAAAATGGTATCCCGAATATCGGCAGATCAAGTACGGTCCGCCGGCCAGCGCATTGCCCAACTCCCGCTGAAGGATCGACGATGAAGGACGTATTCGCCCGCCTCGCCTCCGACCTCTTCTCCGCCATCGTCTTCCTGGTCATCTACCTCGTGACCGACAACGTCGTCCTGGCAACGTCGGTGGCGATTGCCGGAGCGATCGCGCAGGTGATCTACGCGCGCGTCAAGGGGCAGCAGGTCAATTACATGACCTATGCGAGCGTCGCGCTCGTCGTCGTGCTCGGCACGATCACGCTGCTGACCAACGATCCCCGCTTCATGCTCGCAAAGCCCTCGATCGCGCATTTCGCGATCGGCGCCATCATGCTCAAGCGCGGCTGGATGCTGCGCTACATGCCGGCGATCGTCGTAGAGACCGTTCCGGAATATGTGACGGCTGCAGGTTATGCCTGGGCTGCGCTGATGTTCGTGATCGGCGCCGGCATGATCGCCGTCGCCTCCACAGGCGATCTGAAGCTGTGGGCGTTCTACATCACGGTCGTCGCGGGCGGCGCCAAGATCCTCGCTTTCGCCGTGCAATATGTCGTGCTCCGTCTCATCGTCACCAGCCGACGGCGCGCCGCCGCCCGCGCCTAAATGCCTCCGACGGAGCGTTAGGCGCGGGCGGCGAGTTGCGCTATACGCTCGGCCGGGACTGGCCCGCGGATCGTCGCGGTCCGCCGGGATCTTGGGAGATGCGAATGGCCGTCGACGGCAACTGGACTCTGACCCTGACAACCCCCATGGGCGAGCGCAAGGCGACGCTGAGCCTGACGGCTGCCGGCGGCACGCTCACAGGGACGCAGGGTGCGGAAGGCGATACAGCCGAGATATTCGACGGCACCGTCAGCGGCGATGCCGTCAACTGGAAGGTCTCGATCACCAATCCGATGCCGTTGACGCTCGAATTCATCGGAACCGTCTCGGGCGACAGCATGAGCGGTGAGATGGGCATCGGCCCGATGGGCAGCTTCCCGTTCACCGGCACGCGCGCCTAAGCCGCGCGGCAACCGTGCGCGCGCTCGGTCTCATCGCGGCGACGATCCTGTGTGTCGCGACACAAGCGGCGCGCGCGGACGACGCCAAACCGGCGTGGCAGGCAAGCGCGCTCGCCATGCTACCGGCAGGCTATGTCGCCGGCACGGCCTATCGAACCGAAGGTTCGACGGGCTACCTCGCCGTCTATCCGATCTCGTCGAACGATCCGAAGTCGCCTGCAAGCGTTTTCGGCGCGCGCCAGGCTCTTGTGGTCGCGCTGACGTCGGATGCGACGCGCGCAGTCTCGGCCGCATTGAAGCCGCGTAGCGGGCCGGATCCTGACAACGACGACACCGAATTCGCAAAGCTGCATGCCGATCTCGCCGCCAAGCGCTCGACGCTTCCCGACGGTACCGAGCCCTGCGATTTCGGCGCATGGTCCGTCGACAAGGATCCTGATGGCCTCAACGTGCGTGCCGAACCATCGACCAAGGCGCGTGTGCTCGGCACGCTTCCGCCGCCCTACCTGCTCAAGCTCGGCGGCAGCGAGAACACGCCGGATGGCGGCTGGCTCACCGAATTCCGCATCATCGGCTTCAAGAACGGCTGGTTTCTGATCGAAGGCGCCAAGCCGCCGGGCAAGGACTACGAGGACGACAAGAAATATCCGCGCAGCGCGCCAAAGCCCTATGCCGGACGCGGCTGGGTCGCCTCCAACAAGGTCGGCGCGGCCTACGCCAATGGCGCGACCCGCATGGGCGGCCTGTTCCAGGCGCCCTTCGTCGATGCGAAATGGATGCCGGCCCAGCGCGAGCTCGGCGGTCCGATCGACACCGATGGCGGGCCGAAGCACATCTTTGCTTGCAGCGGCCTCTGGGGCCTCGTCGAGAGCCAGGACGGCGTCCGCGGCTGGTGGCGCGGGCTGTGCTCCAACCAGGTCACGAATTGCAGTTAGCCTGCGGCCCATCCTTCGAGACGCCCGCCTCCGGCGGGCCCTCAGGATGAGGTCATGTTTCGCGGCGAGATATCAGACCCTCATGGTGAGGAGCCCGCCAAAGCGGGCGTCTCGAACCATGCAGGCCGAGCTCTTCCGGCACTCCGGAGCGAGGCGAAGAGCTAGCCCAGATTCAGCTCCTTGAAGAAGTCGTTGCCCTTATCGTCGATGATGATGAACGCCGGGAAGTCGACGACCTCGATGCGCCAGATCGCTTCCATGCCGAGCTCGGGATATTCGAGCACCTCGACTTTCTTGATGCAGTGCTCGGCAAGATTCGCCGCGGCACCGCCGATAGAGCCGAGATAGAAGCCGCCATATTTCTTGCAGGCCTCGCGCACGGCCGGCGCCCGGTTGCCCTTGGCGACCATCACCATCGAGCCGCCGGCGGCCTGAAACTGATCGACGAAGGAATCCATGCGGCCAGCGGTGGTGGGGCCGAACGCACCGGAGGCGTAGCCCTCGGGCGTCTTGGCGGGGCCGGCGTAATAGACGGGATGGTTCTTGAAATAGTCCGGCAGCGGCTCGCCCTTGTCGAGCCGCTCGCGCAGCTTGGCATGCGCGGAATCGCGCGCGACGATCATGGTGCCGGTCATCGAGACCCGCGTCTTGGTCGGGTACTTCGAGAAGGTGGCCAGGATATCCTTCATCGGCTGGTTGAGATCGATCTTGACGACCTCGCCGCCCAGCGACTGCTCGACCTCAGGCAAATACTGCGCCGGGTTGTGCTCGAGCTCTTCGAGATAGACGCCGTCCTTGGTGATCTTGCCGAGCACCTGGCGATCGGCCGAGCATGACACGCCCAGCCCGATCGGCAGCGAGGCACCGTGACGCGGCATGCGGATCACGCGCACGTCGTGGCAGAAATATTTTCCGCCGAACTGCGCGCCGACGCCGAGCGACTGCGTCATCTTCAGGATTTCCTGCTCCATCTCGAGATCGCGAAACGCGTTGCCGTCGGGCGAGCCGTGGGTCGGCAGCGCGTCGAGATAGCGAGCCGACGCCAGCTTCACCGTCTTCATGCAGAGCTCGGCCGAGGTGCCGCCGATCACGATGGCGAGGTGATAAGGCGGGCACGCCGCAGTGCCCAGCGTCAACACTTTCTCCTTGAGGAAGGCGAGCAGCCGGTCCTTGCTCAGCACCGAGGGCGTGGCCTGGAACAGAAAGCTCTTATTGGCGGAGCCGCCGCCCTTCGCCATGAACATGAACTTGTAGGCGTCATCGCCTTCGGCATAGATCTCGCACTGCGCCGGCATGTTGTTGGCGGTGTTCTTCTCCTCGTACATCGACAAGGGCGCGACCTGCGAGTAGCGCAGATTGCGGCGCAGGTAAGCATCGCGCGCGCCCTCCGACAGTGCCGCCTCGTCGTCACCGTCCGTGATGACGTTGCAGCCCTTCTTGCCCATGATGATCGCGGTGCCGGTGTCCTGGCACATCGGCAGCACGCCGCCGGCGGCGATGTTGGCGTTCTTGAGAAAGTCC
Source organism: Bradyrhizobium sp. WSM1253 (assembly GCF_000244935.1). NCBI lineage: Bacteria > Pseudomonadati > Pseudomonadota > Alphaproteobacteria > Hyphomicrobiales > Nitrobacteraceae > Bradyrhizobium > Bradyrhizobium sp. WSM1253. The sequence continues at coordinate 7,314,162 of NZ_JH600073.1, read as the reverse complement.
AGCGCGACGAACTTGTCGTTCGGGCTCGCCTCGCCATCCTCGAGGATCGCGCGGAGCTGCTTCAGATGACCCGGCCGCAAATAGTGGTTGATGTCGCCAAAGGCGGCTTCCGACAGTGCCCGCAGCGCCTCGCGCGACACCACCAGCATGTCTTTCCCCAGCACCTTCTCGACCCGCACGCCCTCGGCTGTGATCTTCTTGTAGGGCGTCTCGTCCTTGCCCAGCGGAAACAGCGGCGTGTGCCTGTAAGGCGGAACGGGCTTTGCGGGGTCGGGGAAGGCGGTGGGAGCGTTCATGGGCTGGAATCTCGGGGTTTTGGAGCCCTCGCGTGGGCCCCTTTCATAGAAGCGTTCTAAGCTTTTTTGCCGCAAAGGGAAGGCGCTCTGGTGCGGTCGGGGCATCCCGATTCGGCGCATGGCGAGCTATTTTCGGCGGCTGTCGGCGGACACCAGGCCCTCATGACGCCAGTGAAGACCCTGATGCACCCCTTGCGCTACGCGCGGGACGACGGTTGAATGCGCCCGCTAAGGGGCTTTTCATCATGACATTGAACTTGCACGTCCGCGGCGCGATCCTGGTCGCCGCCGCCATCACCGGCCTTGTGACCCTCGCCGCACCCGCGCGCGCGGACCGCTGCGATGACAGCGCCAAGGAGCTGGCGAACCAGGTCGATCGCCTCAAGGTGAATTTCCGCGCCGCGAATGTCGTCTACCTGACGCATCCCGCGGCCAAGGAATTGTCCGTGGCTTGCCGTGGCGACAAATATTCGATCGAGCTCTATGCCAAGGGCGATCGCAAGCCGAAACCGGAGTTCTTTGCGCTGGTGGGGTCGATGGCGGCGATCGTCTTCACCGTGACCAAGGACGATACGACGACGGGCGCGACACGCTGCCTGAAGCGGATGGGGCTCTTGCGCGGCGACAAGATCAGCATGCGTTATCGGCGTCTCAACATGGAATGCACCCGCACCAAGACGGATGCGTCCATCGCGATCACGCGCGGCAAAGACGAATAGGCGGCTCCCGCGCGGTGTGCGTCTGACAGCACACCGCCCACTACAGACTCCGTCATTGCGAGCGCAGCGAAGCAATCCAGAATCCCTCCGCGGAGACAGACTGGATTGCTTCGCTGCGCTCGCAATGACGAGGAGAGGTCCGAGAGCACATCCCACCGCACCAGATCCCTCGCATTTTAACGATTGGCTTGAAGGAAATTTCGCTCCTCGCGGCGCAGTGTCAATGTTTCCATGTGCGAGGATTTCTGGATGAGCGTTTCCACCGTTTCGCCGCCGCCGATCGCGATCGTGGTGCCGAGCTACGACTCGACCAAGCAGCAGGACGATCAGATCAAGACCAAGGACAACGACCCGACCTATAAGCCGCCGCCGCCTGCACCGCTGCCGCCGGGTCAGGGTACGCGGATCGATCAGCTCGCCTGATCAACCGCGTCGAAGATGAAATGCCCGATCCGGTCGATCGGGCTTTTCGCGTGTCCGGCCGCATCTTCGCCGGATAGCAGGACCAATATCGTGCGCGGCTACCTGAGACCTGCGCATGATCGCAAGACTGCTGTTACAGAGCACGATCACCACCGCCGCCATGGGCGCGCTGCTGTTCGTGTCCGCCGGAACCCTGCATTGGCCGTCGGCCTGGGTGTTCCTCGCGACCTCCGCCCTGCTCGGCCCGCTCGGCGGCTGGTGGCTTTACCGGGTCGACCCCGCACTGCTCGCCGAACGTCTGCGGCCGGTCCTGCAAAAGGACCAGCCCGCTGCCGACAAGGTGTTCATGACCGTCTTCGTCGTCGCGATGCTGGTCTGGCTGGCGGCGATGGGGCTCGACCGGCGTACGCTGTCCTCCGACATGCCGATGGCGCTGCAGATGCTCGGCCTCGCCCTGTTCCTGCTTTCGACGCTGTTCATCCTCTGGGTCTTCCGCGAGAACTCGTTCGCGGCGCCCGTGGTGAAGCTGCAAGCCGAGCGCGCGCAGCGCGTGATCTCGACGGGGCCTTATGCCCATGTGCGTCATCCCATGTACAGCGGCATGATCCTGTTCTTCGCCGGCGTGCCGCTGCTTCTGGGTTCATGGTGGGGACTTCTGATGGCGCCGCTGTTCATCGCATTATTTGCGGTCCGCATTCGCATCGAGGAGCGCACGCTACGCGAGGGCCTGCCGGGGTATGCCGACTATGTGACGCGCGTGCGCTATCGGCTGCTGCCTGGCGTGTGGTGAGCGCGCGCGTCACTCCGCTGTGCTTTAACCATCCAATTCGCGGTAGCGGCGGAAGATGCCCTGCTCGTTGAAGGGAATGCGGCGCTCGCTATCGAGATAAGCCTTGATGTTCGGCCGCGCGGCGACGCGGTCGTGCAGGCCGACGAGGGCCGGTATCTCTGTCTCGAACGCCTCCATCCGCTTCGGAAACGCATAGCGCAGCCCCGCGACGAGCTGGAACAGCGAGAGATCGACATAGGTCAGCTTGCGGCCGGTGACATAGGCGGCGCCATTGTCCTCGAGGAGCTGCTCGAAATAGCCGAGATATTTCGGCACGCGCTCGCCCCAGAAGTCGGCGGTGCGCTTCTTTGCCGGCGGTTTCTGATCTTCGTAGTAGAGCGAGGGCCCGAGCGGGTGATGGGTGTCGTGAATCTCGACCACGAAATCGGTGATCGTCAGCTGGAGCTGATGCACCCAGAGTTGCCCCGCCTCCGACTTCGGGGCGAGCGCGTGGCGGGCGCCGATATAGAGCAGGATGTTCGCGGTCTGGCCGATGACGAGCTTGCCGGCTTTGAGGAACGGCGGCGCAAAGGGCGGCGTGCCCTTGTGCGCCTCCATCATCTTCATCATCGCAGCTGTGCCGCGTGGGCCACGCGCCGCGTCGACGTATGCCGCGCCCGCCTCCTCCAGCGCCAGCCGCACATATTCACCGCGGCCCTGGATCTCGGGCCAATAATAGAGCTCGTATTTCATGGAAGGGGTCCGTGAGCGTGGAAGCGACAGGACCAATTTATCACGCGCGACAAGGTTCCGTAAGGATGAGGCTGAACGGCGGCACCACACGCTCCGTCATTGCGAGCGCAGCGAAGCAATCCAGACTGTCACCCTGGAGCGACTCTGGATTGCTTCGTCGCTGCGCTCCTCGCAATGACGGCAGCCTCAATTCGATGCGAAGCAATACAGCAGCCCGTCGCCGCCGGTGCTCTTCAGATCGGCCTGCGAGCAGCCGCCGTCGGGACCGCGCGAGGGATGCGAGCTGTTCCACGATTTCGACGGCTCGTCATCGCGCAGGCCTTGACGGTCGGCGTGGCCGACGACCGCCGCGCCTTGCGTGCTCGACGTCCAGTTCTTGCAGGTCTTGTCGTCACCCGCGGGAAATGCGCTGCCGTCGGCTTGCGATCCCGTGAGGATGTCGTGCCGGTTCGGCGTGTCGCCGCGGCCGTTGATGACCTCGCCCTTCTCGCTGAGCGCGGTCTGCCTGGTGAGGTTGTTGGCCGCCCCGTGCAGGTCGGCAACGTCCTTGGCGATTGCAGCGCCCTTGGCGTTCTGCCACGGTCCCTTGCCGATGCGGTCGCGCGCGTTGACGGCCGGCTTGCCGTCGGCGGCCTGCGTGGAGAGATAGGCGCGCCAGGTCTTACTGCCGGCGCCGCCGGCCTGGCCCAGCTTCTGGCACTGCGCATCGGCCCCCTCCAGGCCGCCGAGATCGGCGCCTCTGCCAGGACCATTGGACGTCACGAAGAACGTCATGTCGGCCGACTGCGCTCGCGCCGATGGCGCCGCAAGCAAGGCCGCAGCGAGCGCGAGGCCTGTAATCGTCGCGGATCTCTCGATACGGATCATCCTGTCCTCCCTTTGTGTTTTTGTTGGCCGCCAGATTTCAACCCGACGCCGGCCCGCTTATTCCAATGCCGCGATGCGAGACGCCCTGGTTTTTCATGTCGTCTGCGATCAGTTGGTCAGCGGGATCGCCGACGATTCCCAGCCGCTTCCCGACTGCCATGTCGATTAATTGCTTCCCGGGACAAGGGTGCCGGGCGAGCATACCAAATGGGCCGATCCTCAAGTGATCGTCCAGGGGAGGACGCGGGGACTGTGGCGGGACCGTTCAGGGCGGTATCCGCGATCACATCGGGGCTGCGCAGGGCGCGGCGCAAGGGGGAGATCGTCATGCACCGGACCACCATCCGCCCAATCACGACAATTGCCGGCCGTGCCACCCTTTGCTGCCTTGCCATCGGTCTTGCCATCGGTCCGAACTGCGCCTTGGCCGCGGAACTGCTCAAAGCCCGACTTGCGCAAAACCTCGGACCGATCTCCGGCATTGCGATCGTCGCCAAATCGAAGGGAATCTTCGAAAAGAACGGACTGGACATCACAGTCTCGAACTTCACGTCCGGCAAGCAGTGCCTGGACACGGTGATCGGGGGCGGCGCCGACATCGCGACGACGGCCGAGGCGCCGGTCACCGCTTCGGCGATGGCAAACCAGCCCATCGCGTTCGTCGCCGGCATGGAATATTCCGATCTCAAGACGCTGGTCGCGGCCAAGGCCGGCATCAAGACCAAGGAAGATCTTCGCGGCAAGCGAATCGCCTTCACTGCCGGCACCGGCAGCGAGGTTTACACGGCGACCTTGCTGAAGTCGGTGGGATTGACGCCCAAGGATGTCACCCTCGTCAATCTGCGGCCGCAGGAGATGCTGCCGGCACTTGCAGCCGGAAGCATCGACGCGTTCGACACCTGGGAGCCCCACGTCGCCAACGCGAAGAAGGCCCTGGGCGAAGCCGTCACTGAGGTCGATACAAAGGGCACCTACTCCGAGACGTTCAATATCGTCGTCATGAAGTCCTATCTGGACGCCAACCCCGTGCTGGTCGAGAAGTTCATCGCCGCACTGATCGATGCCGAGGTCTGGATGAAGGAACACCCGGATGAAGCGATCACGACAGTGGCGGACGCGGTTGGAATGAAGCGGGACGAACTCGCGCCCATCTGGGCCGACTATGTTTACCGGGTGCGTCTCGATGACCGGCTGATCGAGATTCTGAAGACCCATTCCGCATGGCGCCTCGAGAGCGGCAACCATCCTCCGGGAGCGGCGATGCCCGACTTCAGCAAGATCATCGTCACCGAGTCACTGAAAAAGGTCGACCCCGCACGCGTCACCCTGTCGTGGAAATAGGCACCCGCGCGGCCATGCAGGAAGCCACTTCAGCGGGACGCGATATTGCCATCCGCGCTGGCGGTCGCGCTCGGCGGCCGAATTCAGTTCGGCTTCGCCGCCTCAATATTCTGGTCGGGGCGCTTTCGCTTCCCTTGTTCATTGGGCTCTGGGAACTGATCTCCCGTTCGGGGACCGTCAACATGGTGCTGTTTCCACCGCCGACGGTGGTTGCTGCGGCCGTGCTTGAGTGGATACGAAGCGGACAGTTCTTTAGCGATCTGTTGGCCAGCCTCTTTCGCGTCACCACGGGATTCATCATAGGCGGCGCGCTCGGCATCCTGCTCGGTGTTCTCACCGGCCAATTCCCCGTTATCTCGAGCTTGCTGTCCCCGCTATTCCATATCTTGCGGCCTATTCCGCCGATTGCGTTCGTGCCGATCGTCATCCTCTGGTTCGGCCTGTCGGAGGCGGGAAAATTGTTCCTCGTCGTATGGGGCGTATTCTTCACGGTATGGCTTTCGACTCACATCGGCGTGCAGAAGGTCGACCGTGGTCTAATTCGGGCGGCGTTGATGCTCGGCACGCCCCGACGGCAGATGCTGCAGGAGATCGTGCTGCTGGGCGCGCTTCCCTACATTGTGGTCGGGTTGCGCACCGCCGTCAGCATCTCCTTCTATACGCTTGTCGCGGCTGAACTGGCCGGCGCTTTCGCCGGCATCGTCTACAGGATCGAGATTGCGCAGCAGAATTTGCAAACGGGCCAGGTCATGGGCGGGCTCGCAGCGCTCGGGTTGATGTCGTTCATCGCCGACCGGCTGTTTGCGGCTCTTGCCGAACGTATCGTCTGGTGGCGCTGATGTCGGGATCTCGATCGGGCATGAAACTGGCGCTGGCAAGTTCGCCTGCCTCCGTCGAATCGGCCCGAAAACAACCGGCCATTCAAGTCTCGAACCTGAGCATCGTCTTCGACACCAAGCGCGGGCAAATGATTGCGGTCGATCGCGTTTCGTTTGACGTGGCGCCTGGCGAGTTCGTTTGCATCGCCGGGCCCTCCGGCTGCGGCAAGTCGACGGTGCTCAATACGATCGCCGGGCTGGAAGTGCCGTTCGAAGGCGAGATCCTGGTCGAGGGCGCGCCCGTCTACAGTCCGCGTCCCGATGTCGGCATGGTGTTCCAGCAGCCGCATCTCTTTCCCTGGAAGTCCGTCCGCAGCAACATCGCCCACGGCCCCCGGATGCTCGGGAAGTCCAAGACGGAAGCGTATGCCATCGCCGACGATCTGATCGCGATGGTTGGCCTCAAGCGTTTCGCCGACGCTTATCCGAACACGCTGTCCGGCGGCATGCAACAGCGCGTGGCGATCGCGCGAGCGCTGGCCAATCAGCCCCGTGTGCTGCTGATGGACGAGCCCTTCGGGGCGCTCGACGCGCAGACCCGCGCGGTGATGCAGGACAATCTGCTGGCGCTGCGCGACCGGATCAAGGCGACAATCGTATTCGTGACGCATGATATCGATGAAGCCATCGTGCTGGCCGACCGCGTTCTCATCATGAGCGCGGGACCCGGCCGCATCCTGCGCGAAGTCGCGGTCAAGCTGCCGCGCCCACGGTCGAGTTCTGTCATGGTCGAGCCAGCTTATCTGTCGCTCAAGAAGGATTGTCTCGACGTCATCCGCGCAGAAGGGTTGCGGGCGTTCAATCAGTCGGACGCGGACTGATGACGCGGAGCCCGCGGGTCTGAGGCGGACGCAGCGGGCTGGCATGGTTCTTGAATATTCGATGCCGGGTCTCACATGCGGAGCCGGCCATGCACAGGGCGAACAGCGCGATAGCGGCAGGTGTGATGCTCGCGGAGTCGGACGATCTCGTCAGACCGCTGCCCGGCTTGCTGGATGGTCTCAACCGGGCTGATTGCAATCGCTTGCGTGCGATCGGACGCGAAAAGATCCTGGAAGCCGGCCAACTGGTTTGGTCTCAGGGCGACGCACAGGCCGGGATCTACCTGATCAGCGAGGGACGCATACGCAGCTACTATGCTGCACCGTCGGGGCGCGAAGTCACGCTCGCCTATTGGTTTCCCGGCAACTTCGTCGGCGGGCCCGACATATTCGGGACGGGCCCGCACATGTGGACATCGGTTGCAGCCGAGCGCAGCCGGTTGACGTTCATGCCCGGACCGGCGCTGCGGCGGCTTGCGCTGGAATCGCCGACGATTGCCGTCGCCTTGCTGGATGCCCTCGCATTCAAGGCGCGATGCTATTCGGCGATGGCCCAGATGCTTGGGACGCGCTCGGTGACCGAGCGGCTGCACAGCCTGCTGATCTTCCTGTCGCACGTCTACGGCGTGAAGCGCGACAACGAGGTCTTCGTCGGCATGCCGTTCACCCACGGGGATCTCGCCAACCTCATCGGATCCACCCGCCAATGGGTGACCGTGCAACTCGCGCGGCTCCAGGACGAAGGCGTGATCAGATACGAAAGATCCGTGATTTCGATCCTGGATATTTCTACGCTCGGGCAGGCGATGGGATAATGTCCGCCCTTTAGCCGCCAGACTTCAATTCGAACGCCGATCCGTCTGCGCCTGCCTCGAACCGCCGCGCCAGTCCGATCAGCGCGCGATCGTGCCAGGCCGGCGCTAGCAGGGTCACGCCCATGGGCATGCCGTTTGACAATTTCGCATTCGGAACGGCGACGCCGCAGAGATCGAGTAGATTGGCAAAGTACGAGTAGTAGCCCAGACGATTGTTGAGGGTGATCGGATCACGATGCATCTCCTCCAGTGTGAACGGCCGCGGTGCAGTCGGAACCACCAGGGCATCGATGCCGGCAAAGATTGCTTCGGCGTCGCGGCGAAGCCGGTGCAGCCGGTGAATGGCGCCAAACGTGTCGATCGCCGAATAGCCGGCGGCTGAGCCCAGCACGGTCCTCGTGACATCAAGCAAGGAGCCGGATTCGACATCGATGAGAGAAGCGATGGCGGAGCGCCGCTCAGCGACCCAGGGACCGCTGAACATCAACTCCCCCGCTTGGCGGAATGGGGCGAAGTCCACCTCGATCGCCGTTCCTCCGATATGAGCAAGACGTTCGCAGGCGCTCTCGTAGAGTTCGCCGCATTCCGACATGCCGAAGCATTCGAGATCTGCTGGCGCAACGCGGCCGAACCGGAATGATGCCGCCGCCCCGTTGGCGGAGAAAAAGGTTCTGGGCAGGCGGCTGTAGGGATCTTCGAAATCAAACCCTTCGATGATGTCGAGGATTGCTTCGCCGTCGCTGACGGTATTGCAGAATACCGACACGCAATCGATCGTCGGACAATTCGGCACCAGGCCACGTGATGACACCAGCCCAACGGTCGGCTTGATTCCGACGATGTTGTTGAACCCGGCAGGTATGCGCCCCGAGCCGCCGGTATCGGTGCCGAGCGCAAAGGCGACGTGCCCCGCCGCCACGGCGACCGCGGAGCCGGAACTGGAACCGCCCGCAACATAGCGGGCATCGGCAACCGACGCGCAGGGGCCATGGGGCGAGCGCACGCCGGACAGGCCTGTGGCGAACTGATCGAGATTGGTCTTTCCGAGGCAAATTGCGCCGGCTGCGGTGAGGCGTTCGACGCTATGCGCGGAATGCCAGGGCGTGTAGCTGAACGCCGGACATGCGGCAGTGGTCGGCATTCCCGCAACGTCGATATTGTCCTTCACACCAAAGGGAATGCCGAGCAGCGGAAGATTTTCGCCCGTCCGCGCGCGCGCCACCAGCTTATGGCATTCTTCGAGTGCCTCCTGCCGTGGGCGAAGATAGATCCAGCAATTGCGGTCGCGCTCGGCCTCGATCCGGTCATACGCCGTTCCGATCGCCTCCAGCAGCAGGGACGAACTCCTGGCAATGCCTTCGTAGTTTGTCCTGAGGCGCGCGACACACTGGCTCACGGAATATCTCCTCATCCAACCGGCAGGCGCGAAATTGCGGCAGCTCTGCGCGGCCAACAAGCAATTAAGTGCTTCGCCCAAATGGCCGCCTGACCGAAACGCGCAGCTCAAACAAAAAGGGCGCCGTGCCGAAGCACGACGCCCTCGTTTGTCGCTATACGCGCGATCAGTTGGTCTGCTGGATTGCCGACAATTCCCAGGCGCCGCCCGGACGTCGGGCAAAGGTCCAGACTTCGGTGGCCTCGCCCGGCTGCTCGCTGCCGGCGACGATTGCGCCGGTATTGCGGTCGAGCGTCTTGTCGGTGAGCGCGAAGCGCAGCGCCACCGTCGCGTAATCGGTCTCGCCTTCGCGCCAGGATTCCGCGAGGTCGCCCTGCAACAGCTTCACGCCGCTGACCTTGTTGACGACATTGCGCGCGCGGTTCTGGCCGAGGTCCTGCTCGAAATAGGAGACCATTTCCGGCGTCGCCAGCGTGTGCAGCTTGGCCACGTCCTCATTCGACCACGCGGTCTGGACATCGCCGAGCAGGCGCTCGAACGCTTCATAGTCGTCCGGCTTGATCTCGAGCGGGGCGTTGTTGGCGCCGAATCCGAAGCCGCCGCCAAGACCGCCGCCAAGACCACCACGGTTATTCGCCTGCGGTCCCGGACCGGCACCGGCGTCAGCGTTGGCATAGGCCGCCTGCGGGGTGTGCCGGCGCTGCCACCAGGACATCGCCAGCCGAACCACGAGCACCACGAGCACGATCTGGATGATCAGGCCGATGATCGACGACAGGCCGCCGAGGCCGCCGAACAGGCCACCGCCGAACAGCATGCCGAGCAGGCCGGCGCCGAGGAACCCGGCCGCAAGGCCGCCCAGGAAACCGCCACCGCGGCCGAACAGGCCGCCACGCGCGGGTGCGGCGGCAGCCGAATTCATGCCTGCGCCCGGCTGGGTGTAGGTCCGATTGAACTGCGAGGTCGAGCCCGGCGCGGTCGTGGTTGATGGCGGGGCCGAATAGGTGCGCGAACCGCGCGAACCAGACGACATGCCGCCACCGACGCGCGCGTCGGCGGACGAGATCGCCAGCGCAGTCGGCAGCGCAAGCGCCAGCACGACGGCAATCGTCTTGAAGAGGCTGCGGGAGCGTTGCGAGAAATTCATGTTGGTTTCCCAGATCCCCGGCATGGGGACGTGCCCCTAAGATGGGCAGCCTTCCGTAAAAAGGAAGCCACTATCGGAACTTATGGCTGCGGCCCTCAGTCGCGGGGATGTGGCAAAAGCCCATCTTTGGCGGCAGCTTGGCCGGGCGTGCGAAGGAGCCGCGGTCGCGGGTTACCGGTCACTTGTGCGACGGGAGTTCCGGTTTCCCGTCGTCATGGCGTCGAGGCCCTCACCCCGCCTTCGCCATCGTCTCCTTCACGGCCGCCACGAGCTGGCTGAGCGTGAACGGCTTGGGCAGGAAGTCGAACTGCTGGCCTTCGGGCAGGCTCTTCTCGAATGCGTCTTCCGCGTAGCCGGAGACGAAGATGAACTTGATGTCGGGATTCTTCTCGCGCATCGCCTTGAGCAGTGTCGGGCCGTCCATCTCCGGCATCACGACGTCGGACACGACGAGATCGATTCCGCCGCTCTGCTCTTCCAGTACCTCCAGCGCCTCGACACCGTTCTCGGCCTCGACCACTGTGTAGCCGCGCGAGCGCAGACCGCGCGCGTTGAGCGCGCGCAGGCCCTCTTCGTCCTCGACCAGGAGGATGGTGCCCTGTCCGGTGAGATCGGTGCGGGGCTTGGCGTCCGTCACGGACCCGGCTTCCTTCGCGGCACCATTGCTGGCGCCAACGACCGGCGCCGGCTGCTCGACCTGCACCTCCGGCTCGGCATGATGGCGCGGCAGGAAGATCTGGAACGAGGTGCCCTGCCCCGGCTCGGAGTCCACATAAATGAAGCCACCGGTCTGCTTGACGATGCCATAGACGGTGGAGAGCCCGAGGCCGGTGCCCTTGCCGACTTCCTTGGTCGAGAAGAACGGCTCGAAGATCTTGTCGCGGATATCGGCGGGGATGCCGGTACCGGTGTCGGCGACCTCGATCCGCACGTAGTCCGCTGCCGGCATGCCCTTGTAGGCCAGCCTGGCCGCTTCCTCGGTGGTGACGTTGGCGGTGCGGATGATCAGCTTGCCGCCGTCGGGCATGGCATCGCGCGCGTTGACCGCGAGGTTGACGATGACCTGCTCGAACTGGGAGACGTCGACCTTGACCGGCCAGAGATCGCGGCCGTGGATGGTCTCGTGCTTGACCTTCTCGCCGATCAGGCGACGCAGCAGCATGGCGAGATCAGAGAGCGCATCGCCGAGGTCGAGCACCTGCGGCCGCAGTGTCTGCCGCCGCGAGAACGCCAGCAACTGCCGCACCAGCGTGGCGGCCCGCGTCGCGTTCTGCTTGATCTGCATGATATCCTGGAACGACGGGTCGGTCGGCTTGTGCGCGTTCAGCAGGAAGTCGTTCGCCATCATGATGGCGGAGAGCACGTTGTTGAAGTCGTGGGCGATGCCACCGGCGAGCTGGCCGACGGTCTCCATCTTCTGCGACTGATTGATCTGGTTCTCCAGCGCGCGCCGCTCGGTGGTCTCGAGCATGTGCACGATGGCGACTTCGGCGTCGTTCTCGGCCGCGTCCACGGGCGTGACGAAGAACTGGCCCCAGCGCTCTCTGGTTCCTTCGAGCGCCACTTCGACCGGCGCGACGTCGGCCTGGCCCTCCGCGGCCTGGTTGATGGCCGCGATCAAAAGATGCCGGTCGCGCGAATTGACCGCGCGGAAGATCGACTTGCTGGCGCTGTCGAGCCCTAGCGCCTGCCCGAGCTTGGCGTAGCGCGCATTGGCGCGCACGACGTTGCCGCCGCGGTCGACGGTGGCGATCGCCATCGGGGTATGGTCGAAGAAGCGCATGAAGCGCACTTCGGCGGCACGGTCCGGGTCACTGCGCTCGTCGCGGGCACGGCTGATCACCAGCGTGCGCGACGGGCCCGGCGCGCCGTCGGCGCCGAAGGCGAGCTTGTGATACAGCCGCACCGGCATGGTCTTGCCGGGACGCATGCGCAGGTCGATGTCGAAGACCTCGGTCTTCACCTCGCCCGGCACCGCCACGATCGCGGTCAGCAGTGAAGCGCCGTCGCCGGAGACGATGTCGGTGAGCTTCAGCCCGCCCGAGCCGATCTCGGCGAGGTCGTAGTCGAGCCAGTTTGCCAGCGTCGCGTTGACATAAGCGAGCTCGCCGGCCGGATTGACCGAGAAAAAACCGCAGGGCGCGTGATCGAGATATTCGATCGCGTGCTGGAGTTCCTGGAACACGTCCTCCTGGCGCTCGCGGTCGCGGGTGATGTCGGCGATCGACCACACCGCGTATCTCGTCTCGCGCTTGCCGGTGCCGAGGGGCCGCACCCGCATGCGCAGCCAGCGGCCCTGGCTGCCGTCGTGGCCGGAGATGCGCACCTCTTCCTGCTGCCGCTTGCCTTCGCGCGCGGCTTTCAACAGGCGGAACACCGCCTCGGAGACGTCGGGATTGCCGATGAAGACGCGTTCCACGGGGCGCACGTCCTGTGGCCCGGCGGCGCCGGTCAGCGTCAGATAGGCCGCATTGGAATAGACCACATGGCCGCGCGGGTCGGTCACGGCGAGGCCGTCAAAGGCGTGGTCGGCGATGCGCCCCATCACGGGATCGTCGAGATTGCGATCGACGAAGCGGATGATGCCGGCGGCGAAGGCGAACAGGTTGAACAGGCCGACCATCGCCAGCACGGCGAGGATGCCGAGGATATAGGGCTGGGCCTGCGCGCGCCCAAGCGTCATCAACCCGACGGCAACGGCGACGAGGCCGGCGGCCACCAGCAGCACCAGCGCAATGCTGCCCGAGCGCGGCGACGGCTCGTGCGCCGCAACGGGCTCGCGTGTGAGGTCGTGGTCGGTCTCAGCAGTCATCTCAAGCTGGCACAGCCTGTCGGCAGAGAATCAACGCGCTACAGGGCGCGCAGGGTCCTCCCTGCCTGAATCGGACCCGCAGGCGCAAGGGCGGCAGGGGCGAAAGGTACGCTGATTCCCAGATTACGGCCATTTCCAGTACTTTTCAGGGGTATTATTGCCGGCTGGCACCGAATCCGCTCTTCAGACGCATGACGTAGCCGATCACTTCGGCGACCGCATGGTAGTGCTCGGTCGGGATTTCCTCGTCGATCTCGACGGTGGCGTAGAGCGCGCGGGCCAGCGGCACGTTCTCGACGATCGGGATGTCGTGCTCGCGCGCGATCTCCCGGATCTTGAAAGCGAGGTTGTCGACGCCCTTGGCGACGCAGATCGGCGCCGACATGCCGCGCTCGTAGGACAGCGCGATCGAGTAGTGGGTCGGGTTGGTGATGATCACGGAAGCCTTGGGAACCGCCGCCATCATGCGCTTCTTCGAGCGCTGCTGGCGCAGCTGCCTGAGCTTGCCCTTGATGTGCGGGTCGCCTTCGGACTGCTTGAACTCTTCCTTGATCTCCTGGAGCGACATCTTCTGCCGCTGGAACCAGCTGCGATACTGGAAGAAATAGTCGCCGATGGCGATGATCGCGAGCGCCGCGACCACCGCGCCGAGCAGGTGAATGGTCAGGCTGGTGGAGGCGCCGAGCAGGGCGGCCGGATCGAGCCTGACCATCGCTTCCATGCGATGCCGCTCCGGCCACAGGATCATGGTCATGACCGCGCCGAGCACGATCAGCTTGCCGAGACCCTTGAGGAAGTTCGCCGCCGCTTGCTTGCCGAAGATGCGCTTGAGGCCCTCGGCCGGCGACAGCTTGCTGAACTTGGGCTTGAGAGATTCGGCCGACCAGACCAGGCGGTGCTGCAGCACGTTGCCGGCAATTGCAGCCAGCACCAGCATCAGCAGCGGCACGCCCACCGCCGCGAGCACAGCGACTTCGATCTGCTGCATCAGGGCGAGCAGCGCCCTGCCGTCGGTCTTGATCATCCAGGAATTGGCGAGCAGGTTGCGCATCGGCGCCAATAGCCCGCTACCGACCGATCCTGAGAAGCTCGAGACCACCAGCGTGGCGCCCGCAATCATGAACCAGGTGTTGATCTCCTGGCTCTTGGCGACGTCACCGCGTTCGAGCGCCTCTTCGAGACGTTTTTGCGTCGGGTCTTCTGTTTGACTCTCTGGATCGTTGTCTTCCGCCATCGATCACCCGGTCACTTGAGTGGCATCATCTGGTGCATGACACCGATGAAATAGTCGAGATAGGTACCCATCATCGCCGTGAGCACCACGGCGAGCACCAGGAAGCCGGCGAAGATCGAGAGCGGCACGCCGACGAAATAAACTTGCATCTGCGGCATCAGCCGCGCCAGCACGCCGAGCCCGATGTTGAAGACGAGGCCGAACACCAGGAACGGGCCGGAAAGTTGCAAGCCCAGGCGGAACGCGGCGGCAAAGGCGCGCGTCGCCAGCGCGGCGACATCGCCGCTCGACACGGTCTCGCCCGGCGCGAAGATCGTGTAGCTGTCGTTCAGTGCCGCGATCACCAGATGATGACTGTCGGTGGCGAACAGCAGCGTGACCCCCAATATCGTCAGGAAGTTGCCGACCAGCACGCCCTGCTGTCCCTGCGTCGGATCGACCGAGGTGACGAAGCCGAGCCCCATCTGCTGCGCGATCACGGCACCGGCAACCTGCAGCGCCGACAACGTCACCCGCGCGGTCGCCCCCAGCACGATGCCGATCACGATCTCATGCAGCATCAGGACCAGCAGCGGCGCGATCGAACCCATGTCGACCTGATAGGCGTTGCGATGCAGCGGCAGGATGATCAGCGTGAGCAGCAGCGCGATCGACAATTTGATCCGTGTCGGGATATTGGTCTCGCCCAGGCCCGGCAACAGCATCACCATCGCGCCGACCCGGGCAAAGGCGAGCATGAAGGAGGCGGCAAGCGCCGGCAGCAGCGAGACGTCGATGCGCATGATGGGCGCATAGTGCCTCAGCCGCCGATGATTCGCGACGATATCCGCAGCATGTGGGAATGCAGTGCGTCGGCCATGAACGGCAAGGCCAACAGCATTGTGGCAAAGATGGCCAGGATCTTCGGCACGTAGATCAGTGTCTGCTCCTGGATCTGCGTCAGCGCCTGGAACAGCGACACGACGACGCCGACCACGAGGCCGACCAACATCAGGGGCGACGACACGATCACGATGGTCCAGATCGCATCACGCGCGACGTCGAGGGTTTCCGGTCCGGTCATTGCACAATTCCTTTGTCTTATTCCTCGCCTCCCACCGCTCTTGCGAGCGATGCGAAGGCCTATCCCCCCGTCATTGCGAGCGTAGCGAAGCAATCCAGACTGCCGCTTCGGAAAGACTCTGGATTGCTTCGCTGCGCTCGCAATGACGGTTGGGGCGGGCGCGAGCGCCAAAAATCAGATCGGCATCTTCATGATGTCTTCATAGGCCGCGATCACACGGTCGCGGACCGAGACCAGCGTCGACACGGCGACGTCGGTGTCTGCGACCGCCGTCACCACGTCCATCACATTGGCCTTGCCGGCAGCCATCGCCACCGTCTGCGCATCGGATTTTCGACCAGACTCCAGGACGCTGCCGACAGTGTCTTTCAGAAGAGAGGCGAAGGACTGCCCGCTCGGCTCGTTGCCCTTGCCGGCACCGCTGTTCTCCAGCACGCGAGCGAGGTTTGCATAGGCGTTGGCGGCAATTGTCGGTGTTGCCATGGTTCAAATGTCCTGTTCAGCTCTTGAGGATGTCGAGGGTGCGCTGGATCATCCGGCGTGTCGCGCTGATGATGTTGAGATTGGCCTCGTACGACCGCTGCGCGTCGCGCATGTCGGTCATCTCGACCACCGAGTTTACGTTCGGATATTTGACGTTACCGGTCGCATCCGCCGCCGGATTGTTCGGCTCGTATTTGGTGCGGAAATTGGACTGGTCGGGCTTGATCCTGCCGAGGGTGACGACCTGCGCGTCGAGTGTACGGTCGAGCGCCGAGGAGAAGGTCGGCACCTTGCGCCGGTAAGGATCGCCGCCGGCGGTCTGCGACGTCGAATCCGCATTTGCGATGTTCTCCGAGATCACCCGCATGCGCCCGGCCTGCGCCCGCAGACCGGAGGTCGCGATCGCCATCGAGCGGGCAAAGTCGCTGCTGTCATTCGCCATGATGCGCTTCCTCTAGCTCTAGCCTTTGCCGATCGCGGTCTTGAGCAGATGCAGGCTCTTCGAATAGAGCGAGGTCACCGCCGCATAATCCATCTGGTTGCTGGCGGCCTTCATCATCTCCTCTTCGAGATTGACGGCGTTGCCCGCGGGGCGGGTCTCAAAACCCGCATTCTTGTTCTGGTCGAATCCGGAGGCCGCGCCTGACGGCGCCATGTGGGAACCGCTGGTGCGGGTGAGCGCCAAGGGGCCCATCGAACCCGTGACGGCACCGCTCTTGTCCAGCTTCGGCTCGACCAGGTCGCGCGGCCGGAATTTGGGGGTGTCGGAATTGGAGACGTTCTCGGAAAGGACGCGCTGGCGCTCCTGGTGCCATTGCATCTTGGTGCGAAGCGCCGATAGCACCGGAAGATCGTTGATGGACATCGTTGCGGCTCCTTCCGCCTCGCAGGACCCATGGGTCCGAAGCTAGGCAGAATTTGCCGCCTGTATGGTTAACAGCTGGTTAAGGAGGTCGCAGGCAGTTGTCCCCCGCCGGGACACGAATGCGCACGCCCCGTGATTCTACCCCTCCAAAAGCGGCATTAACCCAACCGCTTGGCGGCGCATGCACAGGCCAAGAAGTCGTTTTGGATCGAGCGATTCATGGGTTATTAAGAGTTGGGGACGGCAAAACTTGCCGTGGGACGTTAAGAAATCGCAGTTTGGGGCAACGTAAGCCAGTGGTTGGCGCATCTGACCACGGGCCCGAGACAAGCGCCATTTGTCGGGGACAAGTATGCAAGGCAGTCCTATCACCTTCATCGTCGCGTTCATCGTCGTTCTGGCGTTGATCGGCGTCGCTGCATGGCTGGTTCGCCGATTCGCCACCAGCCGGCTCGGCGCCAACACCCAGCGCGGCCGGATGCCCCGGCTCGCCGTGATCGATGCCGCCGCAGTCGACGGCCGCCGCCGTCTGGTGCTGGTCCGGCGTGACAATGTCGAGCATCTTCTGATGATCGGCGGCCCCACGGACATCGTCGTCGAACCCAACATCGTGCGCGCAGCGCCCGGCCGCGACCAGCTCCCGCAGCGCTCCAATGCTGCCGAGCCGCCGCGTCTCGCGCCGATGCCTGATAGCAGCAGCTGGGCCGACGAAGTACCGCGGCCCGAGCTGCTCGATCATCCCGAGCCGCAAATGCCCGAGCCGCCACCGCGGCCCGCGCGCCCCTCCTTTGCCGACGAAGTGCGCCGGCCCGCTCCTGCGCTGGCCGAACGCCGCAACGAGCCGCCACTGGCCGGCTTCACCTCCGAGCCGATCGCGCCGCGCCCCGAGCGCGAGCTTCGTCCCGAACCTGTTCCGCCGCGCGTTGCGCGCAACGAACCCCCTCTGATGCCGCGTCCGCCGCGCCAGAGCGAGCCGGTGAAGGCGCCGCCAGTGCGCGCCGAGCGCGTCGCCGCACCACCTCCGCCCGTGCCGCAGGCTCCGCCCGTTCCGCCGCCGGCGCCCGCTCCTGCGGCGCCATCGAGCGCCGAGCAAAATCTCGCGGAGATGGCGCAGCGACTCGAAGCAGCACTCCGCCGCCCCGCCGGCGAGACGCTTGCCCCTCCGGTCGCCCCGGAGCCCCCGGCCGCTCCTCCGCGTGTGGCCCGCAGCGAGCCGCCGGCTCCCCCGGCCCCTCCCGCAAAGCCGGCTCCGGAAAAGACCAGCTTTGAAAATCTCGAAGACGAGATGGCCTCGTTGCTCGGCCGTCCGAAGCCGTCTTCGTGAGGCTGCCGGCCCTCCCGCGTAGAGTTTTTCTTCTTTCTGTCCTGATCGGCGCGGCTTCGCTCGCGATGCCGGCGCATGCGCAGGATATCAGCATCAATCTCGGCGGAGGAGGCGCTGGCGGTGGCGGCGTCACCGAGCGCGCGATCCAGCTGATCGCGCTGCTGACGGTGCTTTCGATCGCACCGTCGATCCTGATCATGATGACGTCGTTCACGCGTATCGTAGTCGTGCTGTCGCTGCTGCGCACAGCGATGGGCACCGCGACCGCCCCGCCGAACTCGGTGATCATCGCGCTGGCGATGTTCCTCACCTTCTTCGTGATGGGACCCGTCCTGCAAAAATCCTACGACGAAGGCATCCGTCCGCTGGTCGCCAATCAGCTCGGCGTCGAAGACGCGCTTCAGCGCGCCTCCGTCCCCCTGCGCGGCTTCATGCAGAAGAACGTGCGCGAGAAGGACCTCAAGCTCTTCCTGGATCTCTCCGGCGAGCCGCCGCCGGCAACACCCGACGAGCTCGGCTTACGCATCCTCGTCCCCGCCTTCATGATCTCGGAGCTGAAACGTGCCTTCGAGATCGGCTTTCTGCTGTTCCTTCCCTTCCTGATCATCGACCTCGTCGTCGCGTCCGTGCTGATGTCGATGGGCATGATGATGCTGCCGCCCGCAACCATCTCGCTGCCGTTCAAGCTGATCTTCTTCGTGCTCGTCGACGGCTGGTCGCTGGTGGCAGGGAGTCTGGTACAGAGTTACGGAGGTTAGCGGGCGCGTGCCCAGGGGCGAACTGCGGAGCCCGCCTTGCATCCCTCCCGCACTCGACTTGGCCCCGCTATCTCCCCGTCATTGCGAGGAGCTCTTGCGACGAAGCAATCCAGGCTGCCGCCGCGGACAGACGCTGGATTGCTTCGCTGCGCTCGCGATGACGGAGAATGGGGCGACCAGCAGCGCTTCGCGCGATACGGCAGCGCCCGCCCTCCCCCTACACGTCGTGCTGCTTGCTGAACTGATCGCCAATCAGCACCAGCATGCGGTGAGGTCGCATTGACCTGCATCACGCTGCCGAAAGCCTCACATGCATCTTGCTGCCTGTCGCCTCCGCGAAGCGCAGAAGCGTTTTGGTGCTGGGCAGGGTCTGGCCATTTTCGAGCCGGGCAATCGTAGATTGACTGGTGCCCATCCGAGCCGCGAGTTCCGCTTGCGAAAGACCAGCACGCAAGCGGGCCCTGAGCAGTTCGGCAGCGATCTCGAACTCGGGCGCCAGCGCGTCATACTCCGCCTTCACCTTCGGGTTGGCGAGCAGACGCGCCTTCAGCTTCTCAAAAGCGATCGACATGAGACGTCCTTTGCTCTTCGCAGCTCGATCTCGGAACGCGGCGTCTTCTGTGTCTTTTTCACAAACGCGCGCACAACGATCACTCTGCGTCCGATCGCAGTAACGTATAATGCGCGGGCAATTCCATAGCGACCGGCCAAGCGCAGTTCCCAGAGCTTCCCCTCTAGATGTTTCACGTGTGGCTCGCTAAGGCTCTCCAGCCTGCTGAAGCGATGCGCTCTGCGAGCCGCAGAAAACGTGCCTGCATATCGGCCGGCAGAGCCGCAATCTCTGCGGCGGCGGCCTCATCGAGAATTTCAACCCGCCAGGACACGGATCGACATTATCTCATTTTTGAGATTTTGAAAAGCGCAAAGAACCGACGCCGTGGCGGATCCGCTGTGCTGCTGGCTAACGATCTTGCAAACTACCGCGTCATCTTGATCTGCCGCACGACGGGAATCGTGGGCAACGAGCCGGTGTGGTCGGACTCGTCCTTGGCCTGCGGAGAGGCCGGCGCGCGGGCGGTGGCGTCGGGGAAGCGCTGCTTCATCTCGCGCAGGAAGCCGTCGAGCGTGTCGACACTGGCAGCCAGCTTCGCGATATCGGCAAACTCTGCGCTGGAGGCGCCGGTCGGTTTGCTCGCGATGTCGAAGGCGAGCCGATCGGCGCTCTCGCTCATCAGCGGCGCATATTTCTCGCGGAAGCGCGACATGCCGATCGAGTCGTCGGCGAGCGCATAACCGACAGCCGCGCGGATGATGTCGCTTTTCTCCACACTGTTGAGCGGCTTGAAGTCACGGAAGCGCTCGCCGTAATAAAGCTCGATCTGCTCGGCGGATTCACGCCAGCGCCGCGCCGCCCAGAAGATGTCCGAGCGCAGCCGCAGCACCTCGCGTCCTGTAACGTTGGAGACGATGTCGAGCGCGAGATCGTGGCGGCCGACGTCGCTCTGCGCACGCGCCTCCAGCAGCAGCCGTTGCTGCCTGAGCTCGCCCGAGAGGTCGCTGATACGGCTCGCGCGCAACGCCGTGATCGCCATGTCGGGTCTGCGGTTGGCGAGATAGATCATGGAAAGGCGCGCGGCGACTTGCGCACGCGCCGCGCCTTCGAGGCGGTGGTCGACCTGGTATTGCAGGAGCTCGGCGGCCTGGTCGAGCAGATCGATCGAGGCGAGCCGGTCCGAGAGGCGCCGGATCAGTTCGTCGCCGCGACGGCCGATCGGCGTCAGCTCGCGGAACTCGTAGAACATCCCCAGCGCTTCGATCGGCGGCAGCTCGTCGCCCTTGGGTCCCAGGAAGATCTGCGTGAACAGGTCGGAGGCGAGGTCCTGCGCCTGGCGCGAGGCTTCCGCGTTCGGCTGCAGCTTTGTCGCGGTACGCGCCGCGGTGAGCGCATCCCGGTAGCGCCCGTTCTCGGCAAACATCTGGGACAACATCTGGAGCGTCTTGACCTCGATCGAGTCGCCGCGCCAGGTCATCGCGAGCGTTTCGAGCTCGCGCAGCGCGTCTTCCTTGCCGATCTCGTCGCGCTTCTGCCGCAGCGCGACTTCGAGCTGCTTGGCCTCGGCCGCGGCCGGCCGGTCGGACGAGCCGACCGCGAATTTGTAGTCGTCGAGCGCGTCCTTGTCGTGGCCGAGCGCTTCGGCGAGCCGGCCGCGCAGCACCGCGAAGCCGGGCGCTGCCTCGGGCGAGACGCCGACCACCTCGAGCTCGCTGCGGCGCTTGGAGGCACCGGCATAATCCTTCACCTCGAGCGAAGCGCGCATCGCCTCCATCGTTACGATGCGCTGGATGTCGAGCGGCAGCGAGGCGATGGCGAATTCGACGTTCTTGAACTTCTCGCGCGCGTCCGCCCATTTGCCCTGGCGCGCATAGGCGAGCGCCTTCCAAAGCTGAGAATCGTGACTGTTGCCGATCACGGGGTTGGCGAGGTCCTTCAGGCCCTGTGCCGGCCGGCCGATCAGGATGCTCGCGATCGCATGCATGATCAGCGCACCGCTCTCCTCCTTGTTGAGGGGATCGGCCAGCATCAATTCGGTGACGGCCTTGGCTTCGTGATACATCGCGCGCGACATGTAGAATTGCGCGAGGTCGAGCCGCGGCAGCGAACGCATCGCCGGCTCGACGTTGGAGATCGCCGTGATCAGCTCGTTCTGGCGCGCTATGAAGTTCTCCGACTGGCCCTTGCGCCAGGCTTCGGGGCTGAAGACCGGCCGCACTGCGGTCGGCGCGCGCTCGGCCGAGATGTCGACCGGCGACAGCGTCAGCCCGCCCTTCTTGCCGAGGATGACCTTGTCGGCTCCCACCTCGACGCCGACCTCGTCGGAATTCGGCCGGATCGCGATGCCATGTGCGGACTCCAGCAGCGCGAGGTCAACGAGGTCCTGTCGCTTGATGAAGCCGCGCACCGGCCGCTGCGCGGTGACGACATAGAGCGTGTCGCCGGCATCGGGATCGGTAAGCTTGTGCAGGAGGCCCGGATTGGCAAAAGGAATCGCGATGTTGGCGAGCGCCGGATCGGTAATGTTGCGCGAGATCATTAGCGGCAGCGGCGTCGCCTGGATTTTGTCGGCGAGGGTCAAGAGCCAGTTGGTCTGCTTGCCGACCTCCTCGCTCGTCAGCGAATAGACCAGGGGCCGGGTGAGACGGATGCGCACCGCCTGTCCCTTCTCGAGCGGGACGCGGCCGACCTCGCCGATCATCGCACCGCCCTTGGTGCGGATCGCCTCGACGTCGATCGGCTTCGCCGTATCGAACACCAGCCAGACGGTGTCGCCGCGGCGAAACGCTGCCGCAGGCGTTGCGACCTGAAGCGGGAAGGTCACCCGCAGGCCGTCGCTGTCGCGGCGCACATCGACGCTGGCACCAGTCGGCTGCGGCGCGGCGGGCGCTTCTGCCGACGCAGCCTTGGCGGCTTCCTTGACCGGCTCCTTGACGGGCTCCTTGACGGGCTCCCTGGCAGCTTCCTTCACGACCTCTTGAGGCGCTTCGGCCATGACCGGCTTGGCAGGGGCGACCGCAGTTTCCGCAGCAGGGGGCGCAGGCTTCGACATTTCTTTGGGCGCTTGTGCAACTTCGGCCGCAGGAGCCGGCACCGATTTCGGCGCTTCAGCGGGCGACATGGCGGCGGGCGCTTCCGCCTTCACCTCGGGCTTGACGTCGATCCTGGCTTCGCGCGCGATCGCCTCGGAGGTCGGCGGCGCGATCTCGCGCTGCGCGTCCTTCGGCTTCTCGGCCGCCGGTTTTTCGGGCCCAGGCGCCGGTCCATGAGCGGCGGGCTTGGCCTGCGCGATCGCAGCCTCGGCCGAATTGGCCATCTTGCTCTTGTCAGGCTGGAAGGAGATGTCGACGACGTAGTTCTTCTCGTCGCGGAACGAATGCACGTCGGAATCGCCGATCAGCGCGATCTCGACACTGGTCTGGTCGATGTCGGCCTTCTGCTTGATCGAGGCGACGTTCGGCGGCGCCGCGACGACCGCGTCCGCGAGATCGAAATTCAGGTTGGCGTTGAAGGCGAGCGTGAGCTTCTGCTCGTTGAGCACGGAGGATACGCCGACGCCGTCCGGCATCTCGAACACGAAGCGGACGAAGGTCGGCTGCACCGAGGCGCGCACGCGGATCTGCGGACGCTTCTTGCTCTCCGCCGCGGCGCGTTGGGCGCGCAGCGCCCGTTCGGCAACGCGCGCGCGTTCGGCGAGCTCCTTGACCACGTCCATCGGCAGGCTCGGCGGTGGCCCCTTCCACCCCTCCGGCAAGAGGTCGATGAAGGTTCGTTCGCCGGCATTCATGGTGTTGACGGTAACGCGCCGCGCCAGCGACAGGCGGATGGCGCCGCCATCGGGATCGCGGCGGGCGGAGTTGACGTAGTCGGGCGCGCCTTCCGGGATGCGGTCGACGGGCACGTCGACCGCCCGGTCGAAGCGGATGACGAGAATGGAGCCGGCCGTCGTCACCTCGGAGGGGACGTCCTCCCCGAGCTTGATCACGAGACGGGCAAAGCCGCCGCTGGCCGAGAAAGTCGCCTCGCCCCTGACAGCATCGGCCGCCCGGACAGGCGCCGTGAAGCCGATCAGCAGGCTGGCTGCCAGCAGCGGCGCCGCGCGGACATGACGCGACAGCCTCCGCGCCAGGGCGCGGGCTCGCGACACAAATCCAGCGGCAGCCTCTCGCGCCATTGGCGGCATTTCTTCCGGTTCGACGGTCCACGCCGGCATTGGTGCCGGCCCCTGCCCCAGACTGTAGATTTTGGCAATTAAGGACTTCTTAAGTATGAGCCCTCAATTCGGCTTTTGCGTCGGCTTGCCGTCGATCTTGGGCAGCTCGCCGGCCGAAGCGGACTGATCGCCGCCGCCATTGGCCCGGCGGGCCATCTCGACCGTCAGCCGCTCGGCGGCCTCCGGGGACATCAATCCCATGATGTCCGACATTTTTCGCGGCGCGATCTGCGAGGCGATCTCGATCAGCACGCCCATCTCGAGCCGGTCAAAGACCCGCGCGGCGTCCTTGGGCTTCATGCCCTCATACATGGTCACGAGGCCCTTCATGCGCTGGGCTTCGGCGGCCTTCTGCTCGGCCTGTGTCGCGGAGATACGGGTTTCTACCGCCTTCATCTCCTCGACCTTGTTTTCGATGCGCTTCTCGGCGGATTTCAACAGGCTCTCGCGGATGTCGATCTCGCGCTGGCGGGCCTCGATCTCCTGGCGGCGCGACTGCAAGCGTTCCAGGATCGCGCGCTCCGAGGCGGAGATCTGCGACTGGGCTTCCTCCTTGACGGCGGCGCCTTCGGACTTGGTGTCGGGTGCGGCCGGCTTCGGCGCCTCCTTCGGCGCGCCATGGGTCGAGCCGGTGATATCGGGATCCTCGCGGCTGGCCGGGAAGTTCAGATTCTCCTGCGCCCAGGATTTTTTGACCTGGTTCGGCTTGTAGTCGAAGACATAGCCGCCATTGATCACAAGACCCGTGACCTTCAGCGTGGCGAGGCCAGCAACGGCAACCAGCACGATCGGAATGACGCGGATGTTGCGAAAAGACTTCATACCCTGACTTTATGCGGCAAGACCGTTGGATCGTCGGCGCTCGGAGAAGGCTTCGGCCGCAGCCGCCACCGCCTTCGCCGACGAGGGCTTGGCTGCGGGCGCGGCGACCATTTCCGCGTTCGTCACGGGGCGCGCGGCGATTGCGATCTTGGACA
The DNA here is from genome assembly GCF_000244935.1 of Bradyrhizobium sp. WSM1253. Classification (NCBI taxonomy): domain Bacteria; kingdom Pseudomonadati; phylum Pseudomonadota; class Alphaproteobacteria; order Hyphomicrobiales; family Nitrobacteraceae; genus Bradyrhizobium; species Bradyrhizobium sp. WSM1253. The sequence continues at coordinate 7,289,655 of NZ_JH600073.1, read as the reverse complement.
GGCGCCGCACCACGTTGTCGGCTTCGCCGAGCTGCTTGTAGAGCTGCTCGGACATCTGGGTCGCCGCAGCGAGCTGGCTGCCGAGGTTCTCGTTGACGTCGCGCACGGCGAGCTTCAGCCCGCCGATCGCGCGCTCGGCGATCTCGGTTGCGGTGATCAGCTCCCCGATGACCGCCTTCAGCGAATGCTCGTCCGCCTTCAGCCGCGTCAGCCGCTTGTTGAGCGTGACGCAGTAGACGATGGTCAGCATCAGCAGGATAGCCACCAGCGTCTCGATCGCCATTCCTAGGGAGTGGTTCATGGGGCCTCCATCATCTTGTTCTGCTCGTCGACCTTTTCGAACATCGCAAGTGTCGTACTTGGCTTGCGCAAGGGTTTCGTCACCCGTATCGCGACGCGATCGCCGACCCGGCCCATGCGTCCTTCGGTGATGGTGACGTCGCCGCAGCGAACGGTGACGTTGGCATCCGCGCGCATGTCCAGCGGCAGCGTGTCGCCGACCTTCAGCCGCATCAACTGCTTGAGCGGAATGTCGGCTTCGTAGAGCACGGCGTCGACGGAGATCTCAGCCTGGACGATCTCGGTGGCGAAATGGCCTTCCCAGATCTGGTCGCGGCCGAACTTTTCGCCCATGAACATCTGGAGCAGGACGCCCCGGATCGGCTCGATGGTCGCGTAAGGCAGCAACAGCTCGATGTTGCCGCCGCGATCTTCCATGTCGATGCGCAGGCGCACCAGGATCGCGGCGTTGGCAGGACGGCTGATCGCGGCGAAACGCGGGTTGGTCTCGAGCCGGTCGATGGTGAAGGTCACCGGCGACAGCGGCCGGAACGCCTGTTCGGCATCGGTCATGACGACTTCGACCAGCCGCTTGACCAACTCCGTCTCGATCGTGGTGTAGGGCCGGCCCTCGATGCGCAGCTGGCTCGAGCCGCGGCGGCCGCCGAGCAGCACGTCGATCATCGAGTAGATCAGGCTGGAATCGACCACGGCCATGCCGAAATTGTCCCACTCTTCGGCCTTGAAGACGGTGAGGACGGCGGGCAGCGGAATCGAATTCATGTAGTCGCCGAAGCGCACCGAGGTGATGCGGTCGAGCGAGACTTCGACGTTGTCGGAGGTGAAATTGCGTAACGAGGTCGTCAGCAACCGCACCAGGCGGTCGAAGACGATTTCGAGCATCGGCAGACGCTCGTAGGAGACCATCGCCGAATCGATGATGGCGCGAATGCCGGAATGGTCGTCGAGCGTGACGTCGCCGACCGCGAAGCCGAGGAGGTTGTCGATCTCCTCCTGCGACAGCACCCGTTCGCCGGAATTCTTGCCGGCGCCGAGATCGCGGCTGCCATCCTCGACCATGGCCGCCCATTGCAGGGCCATGGTCTCGGACAGTTCGTTTTCGGCAGCAGCCTTCGCGGCCTCGGCGGGATCCTCGGAATCGAGCGAGGCCTCCCATTGGGCGGCAATTGCATCCTGGTCTGGTTGGTCGGTGCCTGCCATGATCCCTAGCCCGTCATGCTCACTGGATCACGACTTCCTTGAACAGCACCGCGCTGACCTGGACCGGAGCGACCGCCGCGTTGACGCGCTTGGTCAACTCTTCCTTGAGGCGGAAGATGCCGGCGGAACCGTTGAGGTCAGAGGAGCGCAGCTCGCGCGCATAGGTCTGGAAGATGTCGGTGATGCGCGGCATCGTCGGCTTGATCGCCTCGACCTGCTTCTCTTCCTTCAGCTCCAGCACGATCTTGAGCTTCAGATATTGCACGCGCTCGCCCGGTGCGCCGGCGAGGTTGACCATGATGTCGGGAACCTCAACAAAAGCCGGCGGCTTCGGCGGAGGCGCCGCCTCGGCGTGATGCTCGTCGTCGCCGTGACGGAAAAAGAAGAACCAGGTCGCGGCGCCGCCGCCGAGAACGGCGAGCAGGCCCACCACCATGATCATCAGCTTGAACTTGTTCTTGGGCGGAGCGGCTTCCGCGCCCTCAGCGGCTCCGCCGCCTTCCGCTTCATTCTCTGCCATGATCGCCGCGCTCGCTCATCTCTCAAATGGGTCGAAAGAGCGAAGCTCCTGGCAGACAGTGACGCGATACAAATGCCCCAGCGCAGTGCTCCTCTTACGCGCAAACGCTACGGTAATAATGGTTAACGGAACCTTTCGATTGGGCCTTCACTAGGAAAAATCTGCCGGGCAAACATGGCTAACAGACCCTTTCTGCCGCCTCCCCGCGCCCTCGAAAAACAGACAAGAGACTGAAACAACACAATTTTCCAGCTTGGCACGAGTTTCGCTGAGAAAGGATCGAGACCCAGGGTTTGGGAGAACCCGAGGTCTCGTTCACGGGATCGGCCAAGACGCTTGGGAGAGCGAGCTGGCAGATCTCACTCAGGGGAGATTTCCGATGCAGAACGCGCTTCTGATCGGCTTGTCGCGACAGATGACGTTGGAACGGCAGATGGATGTCATCGCCAACAACGTCGCCAACGCCAACACCAACGGCTTCAAGGCCGACCATTCGCTGTTCGAGGAGTACCTCAACTCGAACGCGCGTGAGGACAATTTCGTCGCCTCCGACCGCCGGGTCTCCTATGTGCAGGACCGCGGCACCTTCCGCGACGTCGGCCAGGGGCCGATGGAGCCGACCAAGAATCCGCTCGACATGGCGATCAGCGGCAACGCCTATTTCGCGGTTCAGGCCAATGGCGCCGAGCGCTACACCCGCGACGGCAAATTCTCGCTCAACAACACCGGCCAGCTCGTCACCTCCGACGGCAACCTCGTGCTGGGCACCAGCGGCCCGATCACCTTCCAGCCGACCGACCACGACATCAACGTCGCGCCGGACGGCACCGTCACGGTGCTCGAGGGCACGGCCAAGAACGACTCGATCCGCGGCAAGATCCGCATGGCCTCGTTCGACGATCCGGCCAAGCTGACCAAGCTCGGCGCCAACCTTTACAACATCGGCTCCGCGGCTCCGCAGGCCGACACCAAGTCGACCGTGCAGCAGGGCTACGTCGAGAAGTCGAACGTGAACTCGGTCGGTGAGATGAGCCGCATGGTCGAAGTCATGCGCAGCTACACCGCCATCGCCAACCTGCTCCAGCAGCAGAGTGACATGCACAAGTCGGCGATCGAGAAGCTCGCCGACGTTCCGGCCTGATTGAGGGAGAACTGACATGCAGGCGCTTCACACCGCAGCAACCGGAATGGCGGCACAGGAACTCAACGTTCAGGTGATCTCCAACAACATCGCGAACCTGCGCACCACCGGCTTCAAGAAGCAGACCGCGGCGTTCCAGGACCTGATCTACGAACACGTCCGCCGCGTCGGCGCCCAATCGTCCGACCAGGGCACCATCCTGCCGGTCGGCGTCGACATCGGCGGCGGCGTCAAGACCGTCGGCACGCCGCGCAGCATGACCCAGGGCACGCTGTCGCAGACCGGCAACGACCTCGACATGGCCATCACGGGCGAAGGCTTCTTCAAGATCCTGATGCCCGACGGCAGCTACCAGTACACCCGCGACGGCACCTTCCAGATGGACAATCAGGGGCGCATCGTCACCGCGCAGGGCAACCCGGTACAACCGACGATCACGATCCCGAACAACGCTTCGGGCCTCACCATCAACGTGCAGGGCCAGGTCTCCGTGACGCTGCCAGGTTCCTCGACCTCGGCCGTCCAGGGCCAGATCGGCCTGACCCGATTCATCAACAAGGCGGGCCTCCAGCCGGTCGGCAACAATCAGTTCACCGAGACGCCCTCCTCCGGCCCGCCGCAGGACGGTACCGCGAGCTCCGAAGGTTTCGGCAACATCACGCAGAGCAGCCTCGAGCAAGCCAATGTCGACGTCGTCTCGGAGATGAGCGACCTGATCGCCGCCCAGCGCGCCTACGAGATGAACGCCAAGGTGATCAGCGCCGCCGACCAGATGATGCAGTCGACCACGGCGTTGTTCCGCTGAGGTGATGACGATGATCCGCACCACCCTCGCCACGATCTCCGCTCTCCTCGTGCTGGCGCTGCCCGCACGGGCCGCCGACGATTTCATCGCGACGCCGACGCTGCGCGCGAGCATCACCGTGACCTCGGACGTGGTGCGGGTCGGCGATCTCATCGACAATGCCGGCTCGGCCGCGCTGATCCCGGTCTACCGCTCGCCCGATCTCGGCACCACTGGTGCGCTGCCGGTCGCCCAGGTGCTGGCGGTGTTGCGCGCAAAGCAGGTGATCGGCGTGATGACCGGCGACATCAAGGAGGTCCAGGTCACCCGTCTCGCCCGCACGCTCGTGAACAAGGACCTCGAAACCGCGGTCGCCTCAGCGCTCGAGCGCCGCTTTGGACTTGGCGATGCTGCCAACATCACCGTCACGTTCGACCGCGGCATTGCCGACATGCGGTTGGATGCCTCCAATACCGGCGTGCTGCAGCCGGTGGCAACCCGCTACGACGCCCGCAGCGGGCGTTTCGACATCGCCTTCGAGATCAACAACGACAACAATCCGGCACCGACCAAGCTGCGTTTCACCGGCACCGCGATCGAGACGGTGGAAGTGGCCGTGCTGACGCGCGATATCGATCGCGTCGATCTCCTGAAGGCGTCCGACGTCGCCATGGAGCGCCGGCCGAAGGCCGAGGTCACCGGTGAGGCCGCCTCGCGCGATCGCACGCTCGGCATGCAACTCCGCCGGCCGATGCGGGCGGGCACTCCCATCCGCGTCGCCGACATCGTCAAGCCCGACTTCGTGCAGCGCGACCAGAACGTCACCGTCATCTACCAGGTCCCCGGAATCTACCTCACCACGCGCGGCAAGGCGATCGAGAGCGGCGCCGAGGGCGACACCATCAGCGTGCTCAATCTGCAGACCAAGCGCACGCTGAGCGGCGTCGTCACCGGCCGCGGCCAGGTGACAGTCCAGGGCGCCAGCCAGGCCGCGCCAATGCCGGCCGCGGTCGAGCAGACCTCCTCGCTCAAGCGCGACGAGGCGCCCGCCCCCGTCGATACCGCAGCCCTCGTCCGGAACCTGGTCCAGACCCCGGCATCCCCGGCCCAGATCGCACAAGCCCAGATCCCGCAAGTTCGCGTCTCGCAAGCTCCAGCCAAGTCAGAGTAAGTCATGTCCACGTTCAGTTCGGCTTTTCCTCTTCGTCGCATCGCGATCTCCGCCCTGCTGCTGGCGACTTGCGCGTTGGCGAGCGGCTGCTCCTCGATCGACCGTTTGTCGCAGATCGGCGAGCAGCCGAAATTGTCGGCGATCGACAATCCGACGACGCAGCCCGGCTACAAGCCGGTGCAGATGCCGATGCCGAAGCCGGAAGTCGCCTCCTACAATCCGAACTCGCTGTGGCGCAACGGCAGCCGTGCCTTCTTCAAGGACCAGCGCGCCCATCAGGTCGGCGATCTCCTGACGGTGGCCGTGAACATCACCGACAAGGCAAATATCGAAAATGACACCCAGCGCAGCCGCACCAACAAGGAAGATTCCGGAATCACCGACTTCATCGGCGCCAAGACATTGGGCGCCCAAGCGCAGAAGGTGTTGCCCGGCCGCATCCTCACCGCCGACTCGACCGCGTCCAGCGAGGGCAAAGGAAGCGTGGACCGCAAGGAAGCGTTGCAGACCAACGTCGCGGCCGTCGTCACCCAGGTCCTGCCCAACGGCAACCTCGTGGTCGAAGGCAAGCAGGAGATCCGCGTCAACTACGAAATCCGCGAGCTCATCGTCGCCGGCATCGTCCGTCCCGAAGACATCCAGAGCGACAACACGATCGATTCCACCAAGATCGCGCAGGCCCGCATCGCCTACGGCGGCCGCGGCCAGATCATGGACGTGCAGCAACCGCGCTACGGCCAGCAAGTCATGGACGTGCTGCTACCCTTCTAGCTTCTCCCGAGCTCCCACATCGTGTTCGCGAACCTAGGCGCGGACGACGATGTACGACGCGGCCCTCGCTAGCTCCCCTGGCGAGGGCCGCATGTATTTTGGCGATGGTGCGGCTGCGTACAGCGCGTCGGGCACGCGCGATTGCAGCGACGCCGCTCCCCCTGTCCGCCCTCTCAACTGTCATCGCCCGCGAAGGCGGGCGATCCAGTATTTCGAGACGTCGGTGATGAACCGAGAAGCCGCGGCGTACTGGATTCCCCGCCTTCGCGGGGAATGACGACGCAGTGCCCGCGGCGCCCTCACGTAAACTCCGCCTCCACCACACCCAGCCCGTCCAGTTCCATCCGCACCTTGTCGCCGGCTTTCAGCCACAGCGTCTTGACCAGGCTCCCCGTCAGCACGAGCTGTCCCGCGTGCAGACCCTTGCCCTCGGCGGCGAGATGGTTGGCGAGCCAGGCGAGTGCGTTGTGGGGATGGCCGAGCACGTCGGCGCCGGTGCCGTGGCTGACCTCTTCGCCGTTGACGATGGCGCGGCCTTTGACGGCCTTCAGGTCCGGCACCGACGAGCGCGGCACGACCTCACCCAGCACGCAGCCGGCGGCGAAGAAATCGTCGGCGATCAGCGTCGGCGCCCCCATCGTTTCCCACTTCACGTAGCGGTCGTCGACGATCTCGATCGCGGGATGATAGGCCTCGACGGCTTCGCCGACCCATTCGGCCGTGAACGGCGCCTCGCCGGCGGCGAGATTGCGCTTCAGCCGCACCGCGATCTCGCATTCGACGCCGACGCGGACATAGTCGGCAGCCGCGAGCTGCACGCCGCTGTCGTGCACGCCCTTCTGGAACACGCCGCCGCCGCATGGGTGTGGAATGCCGATGTAATCCTGCATCACCTGGCTGGTGCAGCCGATCTTGTAGCCGACCAGCGGGCCGACATGCGGCAGCAGCAGATCGTGCAGCGCGCGCTGGACCTGATAGCCCTCGGCTTCATCGGCGGGAGGAACTTCGAGCACTGCGAGGGGTGCATGGTTGCGGCGCGCCAGCGCGATCGCCTTTGCGGCTGCGAGAATTGTGTCCATCGGCGCCGGCTCCTACACACCACAATCGAGGGCGGTACTTCAGCATCCCCGCCGGGGCGTGACAAGCGCAGGGGGCCGTGCGGCCGCACGTCACTGCCAGCCCGAGCTGGAATAAGCTGCGGACGCTGATCGGCCACATCATGGCAAGCCGCACGGGCTGCGCCGGCGTTTAAGGAAATATTGAGCTGGTCCGGGCTTTATGGGGATGCACGCCTTGCAGCGTCGCATCAGGCCTGATTGCAGCAATGCGTGAAGCTGCTGGATCAGCGCCTCAGCATTCGGGTCGATATCCTTGATGCGACTCGCAAAACCTCCCGCACCTGAAGTGAAGGCTGTTTCTCATCCGAACTCACGTGAGCTCGGAGGAGTTGAGTCTAGCCCATTGATCGCGATTCACTTTTCGCGATTGCGCTCGCGCGCCGAAGGGCGCGGTTGCAAGCGACAGGCAAAATGCTGATCACGGCGCGAAAAGGCGCGCCTTGCGTTCAAAAACAAAGAGCCGCATCGCTGCGGCTCGGAATCTATTCGTCGCGATAGACCTTCTCGCGTTTCTCGTGGCGCTCCTGCGCCTCCACCGAGAGCGTCGCGATGGGACGGGCCTCGAGCCGCTTCAACGAGATCGGCTCGCCGGTGTCCTCGCAATAGCCGTAGGTGTTGTCCTCGATACGCTGGAGCGCGGCGTCGATCTTGGCGATCAACTTGCGCTGGCGGTCGCGGGCACGGAGTTCGATGGCGCGGTCGGTTTCGGACGATGCCCGATCGGCGAGATCGGGGTGGTTCACGTTCTCCTCCTGCAGGGCTTGCAGGGTGAGCTTGGACTCTTTGAGGATCTCATCCTTCCAGGCGAGGAGCTTCAATCGGAAGTACTCCTTCTGCCTGTCGTTCATGAAAGGCTCTTTTTCGGTCGGTCGGTAGTTTTTCAACTTTTCCAAGGGCGGCCTATCTGTCTAAGCAACGACTCGTACGCGGAACGGGGTCCGCTGAGCGGGGCGTTATATAGCGGCCTCCTGTGACAGACAATGTTTCCCTGATCGCCCGACCGGCGCCCCCAAGCCCTTGCACAGGAAAGGTTTATCCTGAAGGGCCCGGGAGCAGCCGACAGCCTAGTAGCCGACCGTGAAACGCTGCCTTTCATGGGCCGGCCGCTCGATCTCGTCGGCGAGCGCGATGGCGTAATCCGCGAAGGTGATCCAGCTCTTCCCGTTCGCATCTGCGAGAAGCTGATCGGTCCCAAGCCGGAACTTGCCGGTGCGCTCCCCCTCGATGAACAGGGCCGACGGCGAGATGAAGGTCCAGTTCAGCTCCTTTTCCCGCCGTAGCAGGTCGAGAAAGGCCGAACCCGCCTCCGCCTCGGCCTTGTACTGAGCCGGAAAGCCGGGAGTTGTCACCAGTTTGACGCCCGGAGCGACCTCCAGGCTGCCGGCTCCGCCGACGACGAGGTAACGACCGACCTTGGAGTCCTTGGCCGCACCGATCAGCTTGAGCGCGTCACTGGCCAGGAAGTGCACGGAACTCACGGCGACGTCGTGCCCGGCCCACAGCTTGGCAAGGCCTGGGTGGTCGAGCACGTCCCCCTTGGTGGGGGTGACGTTCGGCAGGGCGGCGATCTGCTCAGGGTTGCGGGCGATGGCCGTAACCGTGTGGCCGCGGCGGGACAGTTCCTTGGTGATCTCCGACCCGGCCCGGCCCGAGGCGCCGGCAACTGCGATTTTCATGGAAGGCTCCTTTGCTTCTGTGGTAACTACAGGTAACTAGATATCGCAAAGAGTGTTGGTGTTAAGAGAGCACTTTGTGCTTACCTGATTACGCAGGAGTAACCGGCGGCGGCCGGCAAATGAGCGGAATGGATCGTGAGGACCCGACGATGAAGCCAGACGTCTATGCAGCGAACTGCCCCACGCGACAGATCCTCGACCGCGTCGGTGATAAATGGGCGGTGCTGATCCTGCTGCTGCTGCGCGAGGAGCCGATGCGCTTCAATCAGTTGCGCCGGACGATTGAAGGCATTTCGCAGAAGATGCTGAGCCAGGTTCTCAAGTCGCTCGAGCGCGATGGATTGCTCAAGCGTCACGCCATCGCAACCGTGCCGGTAACCGTGGAATACTCGATCACGCAACTCGGCGTGACGCTCGCCGCAGCCGTCGATCCGCTGCGCGATTGGGCCGAACAGAATCTGAAAGACGTGCTGGCCGCCCAGCGCCGCTACGATTCGCAGTTGAAGGATGAAGCGGCGTAAGACGCTACGCCTGCCCGGCCTTGGCGAGCTCGACCTCGACGCGCAGCTCGATCTCGGACAGCACCGAATCCAGGCCGGGATCGCCGGAGGACGATTTCAGGTTCGCCGCAGCGTCACGCAGCCGCATCACGGTCGAGGCGTCGAGCTTGCCGGAGAGAAGTCCCATCTTGAGATCGTCGAGCACGTCGAGCGCGGTCTTTCCACGCACGACCGAGCGCTTGCGACGCTCGACCGGATCCTCCTCGATGCCTTGCAGCGCCAGCAGCCCGTCGATGTTGGCGGCGGCCTTCGGCGCCGCGGCGCCCCGCGTCTCCGGCGCCGACGAGGTGTCGGGCAACACGAAGGTGCCGGAGCTCGTCCGCCTGGCCTGGCTGGCCGGCGTTCCAAGCGTGGTGCCGTTCGGTCCGTAGATGCGCATCGGAAGCAATCCGGGTGATCGATGTGCCACATTCGCCGTTTTATGGTTAACGGCCCGTAAACAGCCCGGCAAAATCTGCCGACAGGCGGCAGTTTCGCTCCTCAGAGACAACACAGGCTGAGGTCGCTCGAAACAGATTTATTCAACCTATTCAGCTACCTACCCCCGCTGCCCCGACTTGGCACAGCGCTCGCAAGGACAGCGTCGGACCAGCTCGTCATGGGAGTGTCGCGATGGTTCTTTGATTTGAGGAGCCTCGGGGAGCAGAGGATGCCAAGCGTTCGTTGGGTGAGACTTGTGGGAGTGGCCTGCGCCGCGCTGTCAGCGCTGGTGCTCTCGGTCAATTCTGCAAGCGCGACATCGCGCATCAAGGATCTCGCCAACATCGAAGGCGTGCGGCAGAACCAGCTCATCGGCTATGGCCTCGTCGTCGGCCTCAACGGCACCGGCGACACCCTCAACAACATCCCCTTCACCAAGCAGTCGCTGCAAGCGATGCTCGAGCGCATGGGCGTCAACATCCGCGGCGCCACCATCCGCACCGGCAACGTCGCCGCCGTGATGGTGACAGGCAATCTGCCGGCCTTCGCCACCCAGGGCACGCGCATGGACGTCACCGTCTCCGCGCTCGGCGACGCCAAGAATCTCCAGGGCGGCACCCTGCTCGTCACCCCACTCCTCGGTGCCGACGGCAACGTCTATTCGGTCGCACAGGGCTCGCTCGCGATATCCGGCTTCCAGGCCGAGGGTGAGGCGGCGAAAATCGTGCGTGGCGTGCCGACCGTCGGACGCATCGTCAACGGTGCCATCATCGAGCGGGAGATCGAGTTCGCGCTCAATCGCCTGCCGAACGTCCGTCTTGCGCTGCGCAATGCCGACTTCACCACGGCCAAGCGGATCGCCGCCGCGATCAACGACTATCTCGGCGTCAAGACCGCCGAGCCGATCGACCCATCGACCGTGCAGCTTGCGATCCCACCGGAGTTCAAGGGCAACGTCGTCGCCTTTCTCACCGAGATCGAGCAGCTCCAGGTCGATCCGGATCTCGCCGCCAAGATCATCATCGACGAACGCAGCGGCATCATCGTGATGGGCCGCGACGTCCGCGTCGCCACCGTTGCGGTCGCACAGGGCAACCTCACCGTCACGATCTCCGAGAGCCCGCAGGTCAGCCAGCCCAACCCGCTGTCGCGGGGGCGGACCGTGGTCGCGCCGCGCAGCAGCGTCAGCGTCACCGAGGACGGCAAGAAGTTCGCCGTCGTCAAGGACGGCGTCTCGCTTCAGCAGCTCGTCGACGGCCTCAACGGCCTCGGCATCGGCCCGCGCGATCTCATCAGCATCCTGCAGGCGATCAAGGCCGCCGGTGCGATCGAAGCCGACATCGAGGTGATGTGATGCAGGCCGGCATGGTCAACACCGCACGCGTCGCCAGCTCCGCCTTCTCGGTGGAGAGCCGCAACGGCCGCCCGGACTTCGATCTCGCCGCGGCACTGCAGAAGGTCTCGCCGAAGCAGCAGGTCAAGGCGCAGAAGATCGCCACCGACTTCGAGGCGATGTTCCTCAACAGCATGTTCTCGCAGATGACCTCGGGTCTGAAGGGCGAAGGCCCGTTCGGCGACACCCCTGGCACCGGCGTGTGGCGCTCAATGCTGACCGAGCAATATTCCAAGAACTTCGCCAACGCCGGCGGCGTCGGCATCGCCACCGACGTCTATCGCACCCTGATCATGCAGCAGGCAAAAACGATCCGCACGGCATAAGGTCAAACGAGATGAACCACTTCAACGCCTCGCGTCAGCCGGTGCAAGCGCAGCGCCCGAACACCGCATCCGGCAGCGCCGAGGCGCGCAAGATCGCCGAGCAGTTGATGGATGCGATGAGTGCCCTGCTCGGCCTGATCGAGCGCGAGACCGAGCTGGTACGTGCCGGCCAAGTCCGCGAGGCGATGACCCTCGAGAGCAAGAAGCAGGAACTGTCGCGAAACTATGTCGGCGCCGTCACCCAGTTGAAGGCGAACCAGGCCCAGCTCGCCAAATCCGCGCCCGAGCTGCTCTCGACGCTGCATCGGCACCATGATGCATTCCGCGCGATGCTCCAGGTCAACCTCACCGTGCTCGCAACCGCTCACGCGGTGTCGGAGAGCGTCGTGCGCGGCGTCAACGCCGAGATCCAGAAGCGCAACGTGCCGAACACCTACACGGCCGCGGGACGCCGCGCCACGCCGGGCCCGCGCCACATCACGCCGCTCGCGGTCAGCCGCTCGCTCTGAGCGCGCGCAATAACAAATGACAATTTTACGAAAAACCGCGGGGCAACATCGTCGCGCGGTTAGGCACGTTTCCTTACCGGATGTTCAATCCCGGTGTTCCATGGTTGCGTATTGAGAGGGGTTGGGATTTGACTCACGTGAGGCAACCAGGAGGCTGCCATGAGTACAGATTTCAGCATCAGGCCGGTGGGGATACCGGTTGCCGTGCAGATCGTAACGACGTCGAATGCGGCGGCGAACGAGGCCGTGCAAACCGATCTGCCCGTGAGCCAGACAGTGGCCGCTGGCGATGCGAGCGCGCCTGCACGCAATGATTTGCGAAGCAACGAGAACATCTCACGCCAGGTCGTGTTCGACCAGGCGGCGGCGTCGTTCGTCTTCCAGGTCGTCAACGACAGGACCGACGCGGTGGTGAACCAGTTCCCCGACGAAGCAATGCTGCGCCGGCGGGCCTATTTCCATGCGCAGGATTTGAAATCCGAGCCCTCGCGTCCGGCCAGCACGGACCGCAGCGCCTGACCATCAGGCGTCGAGCCTCGCAACGGCAACATCGAGATCGCTCGAACCGGTCGGTGGACCGGTGACGACGTTGTTGATCTGCGCCTTGCCGCTATCCATCAGCATGAACTTAGTATTGCCGAGGCTAAACGACCGTCCTTGATCACGGACGGCCGGACAGACCAGCGGCGATATTGCGGTTGATCTCGATCAGAGGACGGAAGTGATCGAACTGCGGGCTCATCTGCAGCGCGGCGGTCTGGCTCAGCACGAACACGCTGATGTTGGCGATCTTCTGCCGGACCTCGATCGGCTGCGGATTGTTCTCGCGCATGGCCTCGCCCAGAAAGATCGTCCAGAGCTTGCGATTGAACATCAGGGCCTGCGTGGTCTGCTCGCTGAACGGCTCGGCGCTGTTGATCGCATCCTGAAGCTTGTTCGCGGCCTTGAGCAGGGTCTGCGCTTCGATGTCGCGAGGAGATGCGGTGGTCGTTGCAACACGCGCGTAGGCCGAGGCAGCGGAATTCGACATCAATCACACCCTGGAGGTTACCTAGCCCGTTGAACGCGCTTAAGGATTTCTTTCCCGACCCTAGGCAGCACCGCTTAAGATTTGCTTACATGTGTGCTTGGAAGCACTCCGGATTATTACGGGTCTCGGAGTTCTTCGTCATCGTGAAGCTAGACGCGCATGTGCACGCTGTAAACACGTCACGCGCGGTGTGCGTCGATCTCAGCTAATCCTGCCTTAGCGATCTCCGTAAAATGAACGGCGGAGCCTTAGCCCCGCCGCGAAATCGATGAGCGAGCTTGCGCCGCGAAATTAGCGGAGCAGCTGCAGCACGCTCTGTTGCGACTGATTGGCCAGCGACAGCGCGGACACCGCGATCGACTGGCGGGTCGACAGCGCCTGGCTGTTGGCCGCTTCCTCGTTGGTGTCGGCGAGCGTCAGGTTGGACGAGCCGGTCTGCAGAACGTTGATCAGGTTCTTGGAGAAGTCCTGACGCACCTGCACGATCGACAGGTTGGAGCCGAGCGCAGAACCTTCCGAGCGCAGCGTACTCGAGGCCGCGTTCAGGCTGGTCAGCACCCTGTTGGTGGCGCCGTTGTCGATGAAGTCGATACCGTTGACGAGGTTGCTGAGGCCGAGGCCCGCCGCGTTGAAGACCACGCCGTTGATGCCGAGCGTGGAGCTGCCGGTCTCGTTGAAGATCAGCTTCAGCGTGTCGCCGTTGAGCAGGTTCACGCCGTTGAATGAGGCATCCTGCGACGTCGTATCGATCTGCGCCAGGATGTTGTTGAACTGGTTGACCAGGTTTGAGCGCGCCGTCTGCGCGACCGGATCCTGGATCGGCGGCTGGGCGGTCGTGAAAGCGATCACACCCGTGATGGTGCCGGCGACCGCGCCCCCGGCAGTTATCGAGCCCAGCGTCGAAGAGGCATACTCGTTGACGGTGGTGATCGTGAGCACGCCGTTGGCGTCGATCGTCGCCGTCAGGTGGTTCGCCTGCAGCTGAGAGTTCAGTTGATCAAGCGTCTTGACAGTCCCGTTGGTGCCATCGCCAAAGGTCACGTTGACCGGCGTGCCGCCGTTGAACGAGGTAAAGGTCAAGGTCTTGCCCGAGATGCTGCCCGCTCCGGGCGCGCGGCCCGCGGTGAAGGCCGTGCCGGTGCCGGTCGGACCGGTCAGTCCGAACGAGGACAACGCATTGCCGGTTCCCGTGATCGACAGATCCGCCGTGGTGCCGGTGCTGAGCTTGAGCGCGCCGTTGACGACGGTGGACAGAGACGAACCGCTGGCCGCAACCACGGCGGCGCCGCTGACGATGCCGGCACCCGACGCCAGGTCGATCGCGTTCAGCGAATCCTGAACGCTGGCGCCCTGGAGATAGACGACGGAGTTGCCGTTGTTGTCGGTTACGATGTTGCCGATCTTGGTGGAGCCCGTCGGAGCGGCAGCAGGAACCGCAGCGTTCTTGAACGAGACGGTCTTGCCATCAACGTTCAGCGTGGAGCCGTCATTGATGAGCGTGCCCAGCGTCGTGGGGCTCGTCAGACGCGCCTTGCTCACATTGACATTGCCGGAGCCGGTCGCGGTCGTAAGGCCAAGCGCCTTGAGGAAGTCGGCCTTGCCGGTGATGCTGAGGTCGGCGCCCGTGCCGGTGGTGAGGGTAAGCTGGCCGCCGGCGATGGAGGCGACGGCGCCCGACGAGAGCGATAATGTCGCGGTGCCGCCGGTGATGGCTGCCTTTTGCACGCCGGTCGCGAGATCGATCGCGTCCATCACGTCCTGGACTTTTGCAGCCGGGACGGCGCTTGTCCCGAGGTAAACGGTGGAATTGCCATTGCCGTCGGTGACAACGTTGTTGTTCCTGCCGGAACCGGCGGGAACGCTGGCCGCCGCAGGTGCAGCGCCGGCCCTGAAGGTGATGGTCTTGCCGTCGACGATCACGACATCGCCGTCCGTCGGTGCACCATTGGCCGCAATGGTGCTCGCGCTGGACGGACCGAGAAGGGTGAGGTTTGCAGCAAGGCTTGCCGGAGTGGGGACACCGTCGGGAGCGGCAAGCCCCGTCAGGGATTGCGAAATGCCGCCGAGCGTGGTCGTGCCCGTAATCGGAGTCGTACCGCCAGCAGTACCGTCGGTGACGACGTTGCCGGTTGCGGTGGCGTAGGTGTAGCTCGTGGTGCCGCGCAGATCCGCCGGCGTCGCGCCCGGAATCGTCGTCGTGATGTTCGACTTGGTCGAATAGCCGACCGTGGTCTGCAGCGCCTGGTTCGCGATCGACTTGGCGCTGTCGATCAGCTTTTGCAGCGAGGTGATGCCGGTGTTGGCGGCCTGCAGCACCTGCACACCGTTGTTGATGCCGTCGAGCAGGTTGCTGATGTCGCTCGCCCGGTTGTCCAACCCTTGCGCGGTGAAGAAGTTGGTGGGGTTGTCGAGCGCCGTGTTGACCTTCTTGCCGGTTGAGAGGCGCTGCTGTGTCGTGGCCAGCAGGTCGGCCGTCGACTGCAGTGACAACAGGTTCTGGCGAACGGACGCCGAGAGAACGATGTTGGACATTGGCTGGTCTTCCTCTTGAACCGGGTACGAATCGGGGCTCGCGATCTGGAAAGCGGGCTTTTGTCCACTTTTAGGGGCTGTCCTTTAAAGTATGGTTAACGACGGTTTAAGGGATACGGTTAATGCCGAGTTAGCGCCCCCTCCCCGGCCCCGGCTGCACGTTCTGCACGGTCTCCGCACACGCAAAAAAGCGGCGGAGCCGAAGCCCCGCCGCCATATTTATCTTGTGATTTCAGTTGCTTATTAACGGAGCAGCTGAAGCACGCTCTGCTGCGAGGTGTTGGCCAGCGACAGCGCGGAGACCGCGATCGACTGGCGGGTCGACAACGCCTGGCTGTTGGCCGCTTCCTCGTTGGTGTCGGCCAGCGTCAGGTTGGACGAGCCGGTCTGGAGCACGTTGATCAGGTTCTTGTTGAAGTCCTGACGCACCTGCACCACCGACAGATTCGAACCGAGGGTCGAGGCTTGCGAGCGTAGCGTGCTCGAGGCCGCGTTGAGACTGGTGAGCACCCGGTTGGTCGCCGCGTTGTCGATGAAGTCGGTGCCCCGTACCAGCGAGGCCAGACCCAGCCCCTTCGAGTTGAAGGTCACACCGGTGATGCTCAGGCTCGACTTCGCGGTCTCGTCGAACACCAGCTTGAGCTGATCGCCGTTCAGCAGGTTCACGCCGTTGAAGGACGAGTCGACCGAGGTCGTGTCGATCTGCGACAGGATGTTGTTGTACTGCGACACCAGGTTGGAACGGCTCGCCTGGGCAACAGCATCGACCGTCGGCGCGGTCGCGTTGGTCCAGGTCAGGGCCGTCGTGATCGTGCCGCCGATTGCGCCGCCAGCGACAGCCGATCCGATCGTCGAGGATGCGTAGTCGTTGATCGCGGAGACCGTGAGCAGGCCGTTGGCGTCGATCGTGGCGGCCAGGTTGTCGGCCTGAAGCGCCGTGTTGAGCTGATCGAGCGTCTTGACCGTGCCACCGGTGCCGTCGCCGAAGGTGACGTTGACCGCCGTGCCGCCGTTGAAGGAGGCGAAGGTCAAGGTCTTGCCCGAGACGCCGCCGGCCGACGCCGAGCGGCTCGCCGAGAAGGCCGTGCCGGTGCCGGTGGAGCCGGTGAGGCCGAGCACGGACAAGGCATTGCCCGAGCCGGTGATCGACAGATCCGAGTTCGCGCCAGTCGAGATGTGGAGCGAACCGGCAACAAGCGAGGACGCGGTCTGGCCACTGGCCGTCGCCAAGGTCGCGGCACCCGAAGCGATGGTTGCTGCCTGCACGCCGGTGGCGAGATCGACCGCGCTCAGGATGTCGGCGACGGTGCCCTTGTTCAGGTAAACGATCGAGTTGCCGCTGCCGTCGGTGACGACGTTACCGGTGACGCCGGATCCCGTCGGCACGTTGGCCGCAAGCGGCGTGCCGCCGTTCTTGAACGTGATGGTCTTGCCGTTGACGTTCAGGGTCGATCCGTCGGTGATCAGCGAACCAAGGCTGGTCGAGATGGTTGTTCGGGCGGCCGTCAGGGTCGCGTTGCCGGAGCCGGTCGCGGTGGTCAGCCCGAGCGCCTTCAACAGGTCAGCCTTGCCGATGACGCTGAGATCGGCGCCGGTCGAGCTGTCCAGCGTGATCTTGCCGGCGGTGATGGAAGCCGCGGTCTGGCTGGTGTTGTTGGCGTTGATGGTGGCAACGCCGGCCGCGATCGTGGCACCGCGGGTGCCTGCCGCAAGATCGATCGCCTTCAGGACGTCGCCGACCGTCGCGGTCGAGTTCGTCGCATTGCTGCCTAGATAGATAATCGAGTTGCCACTGCCGTCAGTCGCGACGCTGCTGGTACCACCGCTATCCAAGCCGTAGCCGGTCGGCAGGCTGTTGGTGGACCCCGTGACGCCCGGCGCATCACCGGACTTGAAGGTGATGGAGTGGCCGTCGACGGTGAGGGTCGTGCCGTCGGTGAACTGGGTGACGCCAATCAGGCCCAGACCGCTCTTTGCAGCAGTCGAACCGTCACCGTAGAGCAGCGTGCTCGTGGTGATGGCCGCCGCACCGCCGCCGTTGTTGTCGTTGACCGCGGTGGTTCCGACATAGGCAGCGGCCGTACCGCCGAGCGTGGTCGTACCGGTTGCCGCCGTGGCGCCGCCGGCAGCGCCGGAGAACAGCACGTTGGATTGCGCGGTCGCACTGGTGTAGGTCGTGGTGCCGCGCAGATCGGAAGCGGTCGCACCCGCAATCGTGGTCGAGACGTTCGACTTGCTGGAGTAGCCGACGGTGGTCTGCAGCGCCTGGTTAGCGATCGACTTGGCGGAGTCGAGCAACTTCGACAGCGAGGTGATGCCGGTGTTGGCGGCCTGGAGCACCTGCACGCCGTTGGCAATGCCATCGAGCAGATTGTTGATGTCGCTGGCGCGGTTGTCGAGCGACTGTGCCGTGAAGAAGTTGGTGGGGTTGTCGAGCGCCGAGTTCACCTTCTTGCCAGTCGAGAGGCGGGACTGGGTGGTGGCGAGGAGGTCGGCGGTGGACTGGAGCGAGAGCAGGTTCTGGCGAACCGACGCAGAGAGAACAATACCGGACATAACTCTTACCCTTCTGGTTTACGCGTCTTCGTTCGATCGCTTCGGATCGAGTGACGCGCACAGCCTGAGGGGACATGGCTAACAAAAGGTGAAACCCGTTCCCGCAGCGTAAGCGCCGGTTCACCATAAGGCTGCGGACGCACGCCGAGATCGGCGACGATCGATCTGAAACTCCTCGCCTTTTTGCGGCGTTTGCTCCCCGTTAACCATAACCAACAGTTACTTTTTCAGTGCGGCCGGACCACTGCTCGATCGGACCGCGCAAAAGAAAACGGCGGGGCCGAAGCCCCGCCGCCATGACTTGATTGCGATGTCAGCCGCTATTAGCGGAGCAGCTGGAGCACGCTCTGCTGCGACTGGTTGGCCAGCGACAGCGCGGAGACCGCGATCGACTGACGGGTCGACAGCGCCTGGCTGTTGGCCGCTTCCTCGTTGGTGTCGGCCAGCGTCAGGTTGGACGAACCGGTCTGCAGCACGTTGATCAGGTTCTTGTTGAAGTCCTGACGCACCTGCACGATGGAGAGGTTCGAACCGAGGGTCGAAGCTTCCGACCGCAGAGTGCTCGAGGCCGAGTTCAGATTGGTGAGCACCTTGTTGGTCGCGGAGTTGTCGATGAAGTCGGTTCCCTGCACCAGGCCGGCCAGACCCAGGCCCTTCGAGTTGAAGGTCACGCCGGTGATGTTGAGGTTGGACTTGCCGGTCTCGTCGAACACCAGCTTGAGCTGGTCGCCGTTGAGCAGGTTGACGCCGTTGAACGAAGCGTCCAGCGAGGTCGTGTCGATCTGCGTCAGGATGTTGTTGTACTGGGACACCAGGTTGGTACGGGTGGCCTGGGCAACAGCATCCGCAACCGGCGCAGTCGCGTTCGAGAAGGTCAGCGCCGTGGTGAGCGTGCCGCCGATGGTACCGCCAGCAGCGGCAGATCCGATCGTCGACGACGCAAAGTCGTTGGTCGCCGAAACCGTCAGCCTACCGTTGGCGTCGATCGTGGCCGACAGGTTGTTGGCCTGAAGAGCCGTGTTGAGCTGATCGAGCGTCTTGACCGTGCCGCCAGTGCCGTCGCCGAAGGTGACGTTGACCGCCGTGCCGCCGTTGAAGGCGGAGAAGGTCAAGGTCTTGCCCGAAACGCCGCCCGACGCCGCAGAACGGCTTGCCGTGAAGGCGGTGCCGGTGCCGGTCGCACCGGTCAGGCCGAGCGAGGACAGCGCATTGCCCGTGCCGGTGATCGACAGGTCCGAGTTGGCGCCGGTCGAGACGTGCAGCGAACCGGCGACCAGGGAGGACGCGGTCTGGCCGGCTGCGGTGGTCAGCGTCGCCGCACCGCTGGCGTTGGCCGCGCTCTGCACGCCGGTGGCGAGGTCGACCGCGGTCAGGATGTCGGCGACGGTGCCCTTGTTGAGGTACACGGTCGAGTTGCCGCTGCCGTCGGTGACGACGTTGCCGGTGACGCCAGAGCCGGTCGGCACGTTGGCCGCAGCCGGCGTACCGCCGTTCTTGAACGTGATGGTCTTGCCGTTGACGTTCAGGGTCGAACCGTCGGTGATCAGCGAACCAAGGCCGGTCGAGACGGTTGTGCGGGCCGCACCGATGGTGGTGTTGCCGGAGCCGGTCGCGGTGGTCAGACCGAGCGCCTTCAACACGTCCGCCTTGCCGGTGACGCTGAGATCGGCGCCGGTCGAGCTGTCCAGCGTGATCTTGCCGGCGGTGATGGAAGCCGCGGTCTGGCTGGTGTTGTTGGCGTTGATGGTGGCAACGCCGGCCGCGATCGTGGCACCGCGGGTGCCCGCCGCAAGGTCGACCGCCTTCAGGATGTCGCCGACCGTCGCGGTCGAGTTGGTCGTATCGCTGCCGAGATAGATAATCGAGTTGCCACTGCCGTCAGTCGCGACGCTGCCGGTACCACCGCTATCCACGCCGTAGCCGGTCGGCAGGCTATTGGTGGACCCCGTGACGCCCGGCGCATCGCCGGACTTGAAGGTGATGGAGTGGCCGTCGACGGTGAGGGTCGTGCCGTCGGTGAACTGGGTGACGCCAATCAGGCCCAGACCGCTCTTTGCAGCAGTCGAACCGTCGCCGTAGAGCAGCGTGCTCGTGGTGATGGCCGCCGCACCGCCGCCGTTGTTGTCGTTGACCGCAGCGGTTCCGATATAGGCAGCGGCCGTACCGCCAAGCGTGGTCGTACCGGTTGCCGCCGTGACGCCGCCGGCAGCGCCGGAGAACAGCACGTTGGATTGCGCGGTCGCGCTGGTGTAGGTCGTGGTACCGCGCAGGTCGGAAGAAGTCGCGCCCGCGATCGTGGTCGAGACGTTCGACTTGGTCGAATAGCCGACCGTTGTCTGGAGCGCCTGGTTGGCGATCGACTTGGCAGAGTCCAGCAGCTTCTGGAGCGAGGTGATGCCGGTGTTGGCGGCCTGCAGCACCTGCACGCCGTTGGCAATACCATCGAGCAGATTGTTGATGTCGCTGGCGCGGTTGTCGAGCGACTGCGCCGTGAAGAAGTTGGTGGGGTTGTCGAGCGCCGAGTTCACCTTCTTGCCAGTCGACAAACGGGACTGGGTGGTGGCGAGCAGATCGGCGGTGGACTGGAGGGAGAGCAGGTTCTGGCGAACCGAGGAGGAGAGAACGATACCGGACATACTGTTACCTTTCTGGTAGCTACGCGTCCTGTCTGACCGAAATTGATCAAACGACCGGCGGACGGTTGCGTCCAAGCCTCTAACAATCCGTGAAATGAAACTCCGGGTTTGTCTGCGTCGCGCCTTCGAAGCCCGGTCCGAAATCCCCAGTCCGAAATTTCGATGGAATCAACGCATTGAAATCATTCATGTTCCCGCGACGACGGCCGGCGTTTACAACCCGTTAACCACATTGAGCAAGGATCGGACCCAAATCAGAGCCGGCAGCCGTCAGCGGGGGCACGCACGAGGCTCGTTACAAAAGGGTTGATGGAGAACAGGCATGGCTCTCAAGGTCGAGCTCAAACCACACGAACGCATCATCGTCGGCAATTCCGTGATCACCAACACGGACCAGCGCGCGCGGCTCCTGATCGACGGCGAGAATGTGCCGATTCTGCGCGAGCGCGACATCCTCACGCCGGAGACCGCCGATACGCCGGCCAAGCTCGTCTATCTGGCGGTGCAGCTCATGTACATCTCGCCGGACCCGCAGACCCAGCACGGCACCTATTTCAACCTCGTGCGTGACATTGTCACCGCGGTGCCGAGCTCCTGGCCGATCATCGAGGGCATCAACAACAACATCATGAGCGGCGACCTCTACCGGGCGCTCAAGGAGGCTCGCAAGCTGATCGCTTATGAAGACAAGCTGCGCGACCAGTACGAAGCCAGTCATCCCAAGAGCGACGTCAGCTCGGCCGCCTGAGCACTTCGCGACACCCAAAACAAAACCGCCCCGGACCAGGTCCGGGGCGGTTTTGTTTTGAAGGATCCGCTATCACTGTGCCGCGAGCGGCGGCGCTTCAACCTCGATCACTCCCCCGCTCCGTCGTCCGCCGAATTCCAGCACCGCTGCGATCAGCGCATCGATGTCGGTCTCTTCGGTGCGGTGATTGACGATCGCGGCGCGGATCGCAAACCTGCCGTCCAGCGTCGTGCTCGATGGCGCCGCGATACCGGACTCCTGGATGTCGGCGACGATCTCGCGATTGACCTCGTCGGCAGCGCGGTAGCGGAAGCAGACGATGTTGAGATTGACCGGTGCCAGCAACTCCAGCCGCGGCTCGGCGAGAACGCGCGTCTCCAGATATTTCGCCAGCGCGCAGCTTCGCGCGATCACCGCACCGAGCCGATTTGTGCCGAACGTCTTCAGCGTGAACCATGTCTTCAGCGCGCGGAAGCCACGCGACAGATCGGGGCCGAGATCGCAGGGCCAGACCGCGCCCGCCGCAAGCCCCCTCGCCTCGCGGCGCAGATAGGCCGCCGGCTGCGCAAAGGCCTGCCGGTGCTGCTCGCCGTCCCGCACCAGCAGGAAGCCGGCGTCGTAAGGCACCTGCCCCCATTTGTGGAAGTCGAGCGCAATGGAATCCGCAAGCTCGATGCCGCCGAGCAGCGGCGCAAGCTCGGGCGAGAAGATCGCGAGCGCACCGAAGGCGCCGTCGACGTGAAACCAAATTCCTTCTTCGCGGCACAGTTCTGCGATCGCCTTGAGATCGTCGACCGCGCCGATGTCGACCGTACCTGCGGAGGCAACGACGAGGAAGGGCTTGAAGCCGACATCGCGATCGATCGCGATCTGCGCACGCAGCGCGGCAACGTCCATGCGATGATCGGCATCGACGCCGACCTTGCGCAGTGCATCGGTGCCGAGCCCGGCGATGTCCATCGCCCTCGAGACGCAGCCATGCGCGGCCTGCGATGTATAGGCGGTGAGAAGCGCACCGTCATTGCCGATGCCGTACTGCCGCGCCAGCGTGCCGAGCGCGCTCGTACGTGCCACCAGCACTGCCATCAGATTCGCCATCGACGTGCCCGTGACGAAGATGCCGCTCGCGCTTTCCGGGAAGGCGAACAGGCGGCGCATCCAGTCGACGACCTGGCGCTCCACCTCGATCGGCATGTGGTCGCGGCCGCCGAGATTGGCGTTGAGGCCTGCCGCGAGCATTTCCGCGACCACGCCGACCGCGGTGCCGCCGCCATGCACCCAGCCCATGAAACCGGCATGGACGTTGCCGGTCGCATAGGGCGCAACATGTTCGGAGAAGTCGCGATAGACGTCGGCGAGATCGCTTGCCTCCCGCGGCACGTCGGCCTTGAATGCCGCGCGAACGCCGTCGGGGATCGGCTGCCACACCGGACGCGCGCGAATGTTGGCGATGCCATCGATCGTCTCGTCAAGCATGCGATGGGCGAGCGCGCGAAATTCGCTCCAGTCCTGCGGATCGAGCGAAGTGTGCGTGACAGAGCTTTGGGTGTTGCGGATGATCTCGTTCATGCTGCACTCTCCTCACCCGCTCTTGCGTGCCGCGACAACATCGCCGTGAATGCCGCGAAGATCTTGCGCATCTGCGGCGGCTTGTACGGAAACACGGCCGGCGGATCCATGTTGTGCACGACGGCGGTGTTGTCGGCTTCGAACACCAGCAGCTCGCGCTTCTGGTTCTCGGCGCAATCGACGATGAAGTAATCGAGACCGACGCGCCTGCTCATTTCGTCGAGCGCGATTTTGTGGCGCGCCGCGAATGCATGGTCGAATTCAAGCATGAAGGCGGCTTCCTCGGCCCGCTTCTCCTCGCTGAACGCCATGAAGGCGTTGAGATACCAGATGTCCCAGCGATCGGCGATCGCCATGTGACAGGCATAGGGTTTGCCGTCGACCATGGCGAGACGGTATTTGCGGTAGAGCCCGTCCGGACTCGCATAGTCGACGAAACGTGCGACGAAGAAGTCCTGCTCCTGTCGCTCGGCGAGATAGGCAGCGAGCGCCCCAGCATCGTCGAGCTTCGCGAGACCGACGCCGGCATGCGTACCGCGCGGCCGCACGATCATCGGAAAGCGCAGTTCGCCCGTGATCTCCTCGCAAACGATCTTGCCTTGCGAAAGCTCCGACAATTGCGCGCGCGTCGCGGGCGCGGTCACGGAAATGTCGAGGCCGGGCACGCCTGCCAGCAGACGATACAGCTTGTCGCGATCGAGATTGCCGATGAGATCGGGACGATTGAGCAGCGGTCGCGGCCAGTGTGGCGCGGCCTTCTCGATCAGCGCGAGCGCCTCTCGGCACTCCTCGGAATCGGATGCGATCACAATAGCGACGTCGTGCTCGGGCAGAGTCTCCGGCAGGCCGATGCCCTTGACCACGTAGAGCGTCAACAGCTCGATGTCGGAGTCTTCAAGCAGGAAATCGATCGGCGTGTTGCCGCCCATGTCGATATCAGCGGCGAGCGCGAGCACGCGCAGCCGGGGTTTTGGAGCAGCGCAAGGCGTACGAAACAATTGGTGGAAGGAGAGCACCTCGGTCTGGATCACCAGCCCGGCCTCCTTCTCGCCGAGAAGCTGGGCAATCAGCGAGAGATCGAGGCCTTCGCCGGCCTCGGCCGTCCCCTCCTCGATCCGCGCCAGCAGCCGCTCGCGCAACGGATGCAGGTCGCCGCCCTCGAAGGCGCGGCGCGTCAACTGGGCAAAGCCGATGCGATCGGCATGGTTCGGCGCGGTCACGCCGCTCGGCGCGGAAACTGGATGTTGCATCTCACACCTCGAACGCAGACTTTGCCGGCGCGGCCACGACCGCGCCACGGTCAAGCAATAACTCGATCTTCACCAGCACATGGGCGATGCGATCGAGAACGTGTTGCAGATTGCGTTGCGCCTGCATCGTATCCGGCGTCCATGCCTCGGTCACCAATCGTGCGCCGACGCAGAGGCGCAACACGGCCTGCGGCGCGCCGTCCTGCCGCTCCAGTCGGACCGGCTGGCCGACGAGACAGCGCTGGGCGGCTACTTGCCGATCCGCCGCGCTGCCGCTGATCTCCTCGGCCATGTCGCGCGCCAGCGCCCGATGCACGGCGCTGGTCTCGGCGATCGAGACCGGCTTGCCGCCGCGCAGCAGCGTGAACGGAAAGATCGTGGCTTGCGCGAATTCTTCGTCGTCCGCGACGGACTTCTCGATCGCAGCGGGAACGGCACGAAGCGACGGCGACAACGCGATCATGCTGTCGATGCCGACTGCAAGCTCGGCCAGCATTCTGGCGCGGAAAGCCCCGGGCACGGCGTAGTAGCTGCCGATCTCGGCCAACGCGGCCTCCCAGCGCAACCATTGACCGAAATTCGGCCGGCGCTCGAAGCGCGAGCGTAGCGTCGTCCACGCCACCGGCCAGTCGCAGCGGCCGGCATAGTCGAAGATGCCAGGCGCGATCCCGCCAATCCGGTCGATCGACCGCGACAGGCCTTTCGGCAGCAGCAGCGCACCGCTGAAGGCAGGTCCGCCGAAGAATTTCGAGCCGGTGATCAGCACCATGTAACCGCGGTCGAGATAGGCGCGCAGCCGCCGGCGGCCGATGCGCGCCTGACAGGCATCGACGACGATTTGAACCTTGCGCGGCCAGCGCCGCGCGATCTCATCGAGACAGGCCTCGCTTGGGGCGCGCCAACCGAGTTTTGACGAATCCATGATCTGCAACAAAACGCGGCGGCCTTGCGCGAGGCTGGTCTCGACCGCGCGCAGCACCGCGGCATCGGCATCGGTACGCATCGCAATGCCGGCCACCATGTCGATCAGCGGCACCGCAATGCTATCGCCGGCCAGCCCCGTCACCGCGCCGTCCTTGCGCACGACAATGCCGCCTGCTGTCATCGTGCTGAAATGGTGGCCGCGTGCAGTATGCGGCGTTCCGCTGCCGGTCTGGTCGGCGCCGACCACGATCGTCACCGGCGCCGCGCCGAGCACCGCGCGGGCCACGAACAGGGCGTGAAGCTGGGAGTCCGTGCCGGACGGCGAGAACACGACGTCGATGCGCGACGAGAGCGCAAGGTGGCCGCGTAGCTCCTCGCGCATGTCCTCGCAGCGGGCGTCGAAGGCGATTTCGACCTCGTCGAACAAACATTTGTGCATCAGCTCTTCGCGCGCCAGCGCAGCGCAGTCGTAGGCCATCTGCGAGATCGTCGACGCAGTCGAGGAAGCAAAATTCCAGAGCTCCGGCTCCGGCGAAGCCGCGCAACCATAGGCGTTGACACGGTCGTTCGGATCGAGCGCCAGCCGCGGATCTCCGCCGGAGGCGAGCAGCGTATCCAGCGGTGTGAAGAGGTCGCGCAGGCGATAGCGCGAGCCGCCGTCGGACGCGCGCTCGGTGGCTGACAGACGGGATGCGCCGGCGCTCATCCCGAAAGGCTCACGCCGCATCGGCCGCCGCCGCGGGCGCCGCTGCGAATTGCGAGGTGATGTCGCCGTGGAACACCGACGGTCCGACGTGATCGAGCGAGCTCTCGATATCGGCCCAAATCTCGCCGCCGATGTTCGTCCAGCGCTTGCAGAAGGCGAAGTCCTCGGACAGATAGGTGCCGGTCGCCGCATCGATCGTGCATTCGAACAAGGCAAACCGGTTCTGGCTCCCCGCCAGGGTATCGTGCGAATGCTCGCGGAAGAATTGCAGGGCCGCATAGTCCGGATGGCGGCACATCGTTTCCAGCACGTGGCGCCGGATCATCAGGAAGCCGGTGCCGGCGTAGCGCACGGGCGTAAAGCCGTTGACCACGACAATGCGGTCGGGGTCTTCGATTTCGAGTACGTAGTCGAGCGAGGCGGCCGGCACGTCGGTGCGGCCGGCCTCGAATGCCCGCTTCGCCTTGTCCCAGTTGACCCGCTTGATCGGATAGCAGCCCGCGACGACGTCCGCGCCGCACTCGATCAGCCGGAACACCTGCTCGGGCTTGAACCCGATATCTGCATCGATGAACAGGAAATGGGTCGCCTTGGGATCGTCCAGAAACATCGCGGCTAGATTGGCCCGCGCGCGGGTGATCAGCGCGTCACCGTCGCGCAGCAGCACCTTGAGCTCGAGATTGGGCACGCCATGCACGGCGCGCTGGAGCGCGAAGATCGAACTCGCATAGATGCTCGACACCTGCCCGCCAAAGCAGGGCGTCGCCACCACCAGCTGCATCGTGTCCGACATTGACGGCTCCGCCTCGCTCCAATCCTCACCAAGAGGTAAAGAGGCATGGTTAACGGCGCCTTAACGCATCCTTACAGGAACTTGACGAGCGAGAGCTGCGAGAGGTTCGAGGTCACCTGGTAGGACGCCTGCAGCGCGTTCTGGAGCGACAGGATCTCGCTCGCGACCTGGTCCGGCGAGGCCGATTCCGCCTGGTCGATGATGGTCTGGAGCTGCGCCTTGGCCTGGGTCTGGCGCGTGCCTGCGTCCTTCATCGTGTTTTGGGCCATCGCGAGGTCGGTCTGGATGTCCTCGATGCTCTGCTGGCCGGGCTGCTTGGTCAGGGCCTGCGTCACCCGCACGCTCAGCGCGGCGACCTGCCCGCCTGAATACTGCCCGGTCGGCGAGGTCGAGAACGTCCCGAACACGGCGACCGCCTGCAGCTCCTTGCGGATCGCGTCCTCGTTCGCCTGCGCGCCATACTGCACCGTGACGGAATCGTCGACCCGGGCCATTGCGGTGGAGCGCGGCGAGCCGGGGCCGTCATTGCCCAGGTACCATTGCACGGTGGTGGCCGAGCCGTTCACCAGCGTCGTCGCCGAGCCGAGGGGGGAAGAGCCGACGCGCAGCGGAGCCTTTGCCGCCGTGACCGGGGAGGTCGTGAAGCCGAGCGCCGAGAATGCCGTGCTGTTCGAGCTCGTGATGTTGAGGCTCCCGGGATCGTCCGTGTTGATCGTGATCACGCCGCCATGGATGGTCGACGGCTTCGTGGTGCCGGTGATCTGATCGATCTTGCCAAGCAGAGTTGTGATGTTGTCGGTAATGTTGATCTGGTTTGGGCCGGCGGCGCCCGAGGCGACAAAGGTCAGTGTCTGACCGTTCACCGTGATCGTATCGGGGTTAACAGCAGGCGGACCCGCCGACCCCGCCTGGAACGCCGCTGAGAGGACCTCCGGGCCGCCAGCGGTCGCAGTGCCGCTCAGCACAGTTGAACCGGTGATTGGAGGCGTCGACGGCACGTTGCCGCGCGTCACGCTGCTGAGACCGAGCGCTGTGGCCGCCGAGCCGCCGGTGATCGCCACGTCGGTGCCCGTGCCGGTCGCGATCTGGATATTGCCGCTGGCGCTCAGAGTCACGTTAGCGGCGGGGATGCCGGCGGCCGTCGCGATCGCATTCAAGATATCAGACACGTTCGCGGCGCTGCCCGAAGCCAATCCGATCGTGGTATTGCCGCTAGCCGTCGTGACAGTGGTGACATTAGGGTCGAAGGTGATCGTGTGGGCGCCGCTCGCGCCGGTGATGGTCAGGGTGGTACCGGTCGGAACGTTGGCGAGCGCGTTGAGAATGGTCCCGTTGAGATGGGGTGTCGCCGAAGAATCGAGCGACGTGGTCGTAGACGCAACCGCCAATGCGCTGTCCTGCAACGCGACCGAGCCCGTCCCGGTCGTGGAGGTATAGGAGCGCAGATTGCCGGTGGCCGCCACATTCGCGGTGGCGGATCCCGCCGTATTGAAGAAATTGTCACCGGCCGTGACAGCGGACGCCGCCACCAGCGAGGTGCCGGCAAGCTTCTTGATCGCGGTGTTCAGCGCGGTGTTGAGGTTGGTCGCCGTGTTGTTCGGATTGACCGGGACACTTGCATCGATGGCAAAGCTGCCGACAGGCGTCGGCGTCGCGGTCGACGCCGTCAGGTCGATCTGCTCGGTCGAGCCATCGGGCAGCGTGAACTGCACGCTGAGCTTGTCGCCATTTTTCGGGTTGACGCCGTTGAGGTCGACCGAGAACGACACCGGCGAGCCGCTCGGGCCGGTGACCGTCGCGCCGGTCAGCGTCGAGGAGACTGCGGCGATCTTCAGGCCGAATGGCGATACGGCGGCGTCCTCAGAGACCTTCACCGAGCTCGGCGTCGGTTGTGGCGCCGCCAGCACCAGCCGGCCCATGCCGTTGGCGCCGAGGTCAGCGGCCTGGCGCTCTGCCATGACGGTCTTGAAGCCCGCCTGCGTCGTGGTGCCGTTGATGATGTCGCCGGCATTCGCGACCGACGGCGTGTTGAAGGCGGTTCCGGAGAACAGATAGCGGTTGCCCGACTGCGTGTTGAGAACGCCGACCATCGAGCCGAATTGCGCAGCCGCAGTGTTCTGCGCAACCGTCTGGCCGTTGACGTTGAGATCCTGCGCGGTGTTGGCCGAGCCCGTCTGCACCGTGTTGCGAATCGTGGTCAGCGACTGCAAAGCCGTATTGGCGAGGTTGATGCTGACGTTGACGTTGGTCATCGTGTCGGTATAGGCGGCGATGTTGGAGATCTGCGCGCGCCCGGCGATCGCAAAGCCCTCGTTGGTGCCCATCCCGGAATAGTTCTGCGACAGCTTCCCGGTCGAGAGCTGCGTCGACAGGTCGGTGAGCTGCTGGTTGATGTTGCGGATCTGCGAGCCGAGAACCGACGAGGAATAGTTGATGCTGCTGATCGACATGTTTCAGAGCCCTGTTACTTGTTACACTTGAGCCTGGAGCAGCGTATTCATCATGCTCTGCACCACCGACATCACGTGGGCGTTGGCGGCATAGGCATTCTGCAGCTGGATCAGGTTCGACATCTCCGAGTCCAGGTTGACGCTGGAGGTCGAGTTGAACTTGGCCTGCAGCGTCGAGACCACGACGCTCTGGCCCTGCTGGAGCGCGGTCGCCTGGGTCGCAGCGTTGCCCTGAACGCTCAGGAACTGCTGGAGGTAGTTCGAGACGCTCCCGGTGAAGGGCTGGCTCGCCGAGCCCAGACCGGATTGCGGCGAATAGGAGAACACCGCCGAGGTGAGCTGCGAATAGAGATAGTCCGAGCGCGTGGTGTCGCCGGTGGGCGTCACCGGCGAGGTGTTGTAGACCGACAGCCTGGTCGGGTCGGTGGCGAGCTGCGTATTCACGGCGATGCGTCCGGCAAGGCCGGTCATCTGCGAACCCGATGCCGTGATCGCGCCGGTGTAGAGCGCCTGCCCGCCATCGGTGAACAGCGGCAGTTGCGGATTGCCCGAGGTCAGCGACGAGATCGTCTTGGTGATCGAGGCCGAATTGACCTTGGCGAGGCCGCTGTTGTCGTCGGTCACCCGCAATGTGGTGGCCGTCGCCGGCGACGGGGCGGCGGCGAACGACAGATGCGAGCCGGCAAGCGCGGTGTTGAGCGCCGAGGCGATCGCGCTCATGCCGCCGGAGAAGTTCACCCCGATCTGCATCGGATTGGCGTTGGTGGGGTTCTGCAGCGGCAGCGCCGCCGGATCAGTCACGTTGACCAGCGTGACCTGTCGCTTCGTGTTGGTGGTCGTGTCGGTGTAGCTGAAGTTGACGCTGTTGCCCGGCGCCGCCCCGGCAAGGTCGAGATCGAAGCCGGCCGGCGGGCCGGTGACCGTGCTGCCGGCCGTGGTCTTGTCCGACAACGCGCTCGACATCGTTGCGGCGAACTGGTCGATCTGGTTCTGCGCCTGCACCAGCGTCTGGTCGCGCAGCTTCAGATCGGCCGCGATCTGGCCCGAAGACACCACGCTGTTGGCGACGACGTCGACCGAGGATCCGTTCGGGAGCTTGATGTTGAACGCGCCGACGCCGGATTTGGCCGGATCGATGTTGTAGAGCGAAGTCGCCGACAGCGCACCGGCGGACGCAAAGGTGAATTGCGAGGCCAGCCCGGCGCCGACCAGCTGGATACCGGTGGTGGTGTAAATGTTGGCCTGATTGGACCCGTCGACGGTGACGTGGACGTCGACATATTTCGACAGGTTATTGATGGCCTGGTCGCGCTGGTCCATCAACGTCGCAGCCGAGGGGTCGTGTTCCGACAGGCCCTGGAGTCTGGAGTTGATGTCGGCGACTTGCTGCATCGCCGCGTTGGCAGCTATCGCCGAGGTGCTGAGATCCTGCTCGACGTTGGAGCGCAGCGACTGGATGCCCTTGGTGGTGAGGTTGAGCTGCTGCGCCAGCGTCTGCGCGGCGCCGAGCGCAACCGTTTGCGCCGACGACGAGCCCGCGTTGGTCGACAACGCCTGCAGCGCCGTGGTGAAACTGTTCAGCGCGGTTTCGAGCGTACCGCTGTTGCCGGGCGTGCCATAGACATTCTGAAGCTGCTTCAGAATGTTGGCCATCTGGTCGGCGTAGCCGCCGCCGCCGGTCTCGGTGCGCAGCTGCTTCTGCACATAGGTGTCGAGCTCGCGGCTGACGCCGGTCGTCGTCACCGTCGAGCCGAAGTCGCCGGTGGTGACCTCGATCTGGTTCGGCGTCTGGACGACGTAACCCGGCGTCTGCGAGTTGGCGACGTTCGAGGAAACGATCGAGAGCGCAGCCTGATTGGCACGCAGACCGCTCATCGCACTGGCGAGGGCTGAACTCAAACCCATGTTGACTTGCCGCCTTTGGTTACGTCACGCCCCAATCAGCGCAACACGTTCAAGAGGTCCTGCACCATCGTATTCGCCGTCGTGATCACCTTCGTGTTGGCCGAATAGGCCTGCTGGGTCACGATCAGCTTGGTGAATTCGTCGGCGATGTCGGTGTTCGAGCCTTCCAGCGACGAGCCGCTGATCGAACCGGAAGCGCCATCGATCGCGGCGCCGGACTGTTCGGTCGCTGAGTAAGCGCCGCCGTCCTGCGCCTTCAGGTAGTTGGTGCCGTTGAAGTGCGACAACGAGACCTGTGCGAGGTCGAGGTTTTGGCCGTTGGAGAAAGTCCCGACCACGAGGCCGTTGTTGTTGACGGCGACCGAGCGAAGCTGACCGGCGGCATAGCCGTTCTGGGTGATGGTGTTGATGGTGACCGCGCCGCTGGTGCTGGCATATTGCGTCAGTCCGCCCGAGGAGATATTGAAAGAGACCGAGCCCAGCGATTGGCCGCTGACGCTGACGTTGTTGATGGTGATACCCGAGCCGCTCGGCGAGGTCAGCGAGCCGTCGGCGGCAAAGGTGAAGGCCTGGCCGGTATTGACCCAGCCGACGGTCGTGCCGGTCGCATTCGGGTCGGTCTGGTAGAACATGTTCCAGCTATCGGCATGGCCCGCGCCCAGCGAGGCGCTGTCGGTCTTGGCCCAGCGCAATTGCAGGTTCACCGGCGTGCCGGCCGCGTTGTAGGCGGTCACCGCGCCACCGCTGATCGATTCCTTGGTGAAGGTGGCGATGTCATTGCCGATCACGCCGCCGGTACCGGCAACGCCACCACCGTCACGATTCTTGGCGATGGTCGAGGTGAAGCCGAGCGCGGCGAAGGCTGCGCTGTTGGAGCTCGCCACCGAGAGGTTGGAAGCTGTGCCGGTGTTCAGCGTGATCACGCCGCCACTGCTGACCGACGACCCCGTTGCACCGGCGAGAGCGTCGATCTTGCCGAGCAGCATCGTGATGTTATCCGTGATATTGATCTGGTTCGGGCCTGATGCGCCGGAGGCCATGAATGTCAGCGTCTGACCGTTGACAGTGATCGTGTCGGGAGGAACCACGGGCGGACCTACTGACCCCGCCTGGAAGCCCGATGTGAGCACCTCGGCGCCGCCGGCCGCCGCCGCGCCGCTCAGCACGGTGGCGCCCGAGATCGCGGGCGAGGACAGCACGTTGCCGCCGCGCGTTACGCTGCTGATGCCAAGCGCCGTGGCCGCCTGGCCGCTACCAACCGGTACGTCGGTGCTGGTGCCGCTGGAGATCACGATGTTGCCGCTGGCGTTGAGCGAGGCGCTAACGCCGGGGCCGCCGGCCAACTGGATAGCGGTGATGATGTCGGACACCTTTGTGGTCGTACCCACGCCGAGACCAATCGCGGTACCGCCAAGGCCGTCGGGCGTGCTGGTCAAGCTGCCATCGAAGACGATATTGTGACCGTTGACGACCAGTGTCTGGCCGACCAGCTGGGTGAGAGTGGTGGAGGCGAGATGGGTGCCGGCGGCGCTATTCAAAGACGTGTTCGTGGATGCCACGGCGGAGGAGTTGTTTTGGAGCGCAACTGCGCCCGTCGCGGTGGTCGACGAGTAGGGTGAACGGATATTGCCGGTTGCAGCAGCCCCGGACGTTGTCGCGTTTGCATACGGCGGAGGCGGCGTGCCGACCGGCAGCGGGTTGGCCGCGAAGTCCGACGGGTTCAGTCCGCCGGCCGCCAGCAGCGTCTTGGTTGCCGCCGTCGTGCTCGCCACGGTGTTCGGCTGGGTCGGCAGGTTCGCCGCGTACTGGATCGAGGTGGTCGCCTGCGCCGGGATGAAGTTGTTCTGGAATTTCAGGACTGTCGCGACGTTGCCTTGCGGGTTGCCCGTCTTCGGGTCGACCGTGACGCCCATCAAATAGTAGCCGGCGCCGTTGACCAGATTGCCGTTGGCATTGAGCTGGAAGTCGCCGCGGCGGGTGTAATAAGTGACGCCGCTGAACACCGGCGCGTTGTCGACGACGCCCGTCGCCTTCTGGATCGAGAAGAAGCCGTCGCCGGTGATCGCCATGTTGGTGGCGACGCTGGAGCCCGAGATCGTCCCCTGCGTGGTGATGGTGGCCTTGGCGTTGGCGGTCACGCCGCCCGCGACCTGCTTGCTCGGGACCGATGAGTCGGGAATGAGATCGACGAAGCTGGTGCCGATGCCCTTGTAGGCGGTGGTGGATGAGTTCGCGATGTTGCCGGAAATGTTCTGCAGCGCGTAGGACTGCGCCTGCAGGCCCCCCACCGAGGTGTTCATTGCATCGAAGATACCCATAACTTTGTCTCCAGATCCGATCTCGGCGGCCGGTCGACCATGGCCGCAGTCGGAGGAGACTGTCGCAAGGGCTATGCCAATGCGGGTTTTCTCAAAAAATCAATGGCTTAATGAAAAAGCCCCGGTCTGATGACCGGGGCACAATTGCCGGGACCGGCAACAATTGCCGGTACTTGCCTGTCATTCCGGGGCGGTCCACAAGACCGAACCCGGAATCTCGAGATTCTCAGGTGCGCAATTGCGCACCATAATTCGATGCTCATGCATCGCTCCGGAATGCTCCAGCGACGCCTTACGTCGCCGACGCAGCCGCGGGATGGAAGACCAGCCCGAAACCGTCGATGCAGTAGCGCAATCCGGTCGGCTTCGGACCATCGTCGAAGACGTGCCCGAGATGGCCGCCGCAGCGCCGGCAATGCACCTCGGTGCGGAGCATGCCAAATGTGCGATCCTCGGTCTTGCCGACATTGCCCTCGATCGGCTGGTAAAAGCTCGGCCATCCCGTGCCGCTCTCGAATTTGGTGTCGGACGCAAACAGCGGCAGGTCGCAGCCGGCGCAGGCGAAGATGCCCTTGCGATGCTCCTTGAGCAGCGGGCTGGAGCCCGGCCGCTCGGTGCCTTCCTTGCGCAGGATCTCATATTGCTGCGGCGTGAGCTGGGCACGCCATTCGGCGTCCGTCTTGTCGATCTCGAATTTCTGCGCGGCTTTCTCTCCAGCCTCCGCGGGCGATGCTCTGAGCCAGCGGAAGGCCGCAAGGCCGAACAGGCCGGCGACAGTCGTCAACAGGATGCGGCGGTCAAACATCTCATTCTCCATGCGGGAGCGTCTACGCCCTGAGATACGGGCTCTCACGGCCGACGTTACACTTCCGGGCGGAGTTTTTCTCACCTTATCGCGAGGCGCCGTCGTCCTGCGGGACCGGTTCCACGGCTTCCGCCACAGGCTTCGGCGGTGGGGCCGGCCGGGGCCGAACCCCGGGCAGCGGACGGCGCGGACCGGTCCCGGCGGCCCGGTTGGCTTCGGCCAGCCGCGCCTCGCGTTCCCGGTCCTTGACCCTGGCACGCTCGCGATAGCGGGCAAGCGAGCCTGCGGCGGCGGAACTCGCCCTGCCCCAGATTCCGACCAGTTGCCCGGCGACGCGCCCCGTCGTTCCACCCGCCCAGACCAGCTCGAACGGCGAGAACAGCTTCCAGCGCTCGTCGCCCCACAGGATGCTGCGCGCGATCATCTGCCCGGCCATGGCCGAAGTGTTCATGCCCTGGCGGCCGAAGCCGCTTGCGACCCAGAGGCCTTTGCGCAACTGGCCGATCTGCGGCATGCCGTGCACGGTCTGGCCGGTGGCGCCGCCGAACATGTCGGTGATCTCGACATTGCCGAGCAGCGGGAAGATCGACCGGATCCGCCGCCTGACGGCGCCCGCAAAGCGTTGCGGGTGCGCCGCCCAGGTGGTCTCCGGACTTTCCCACATCAGGCGGTCGCCATCGACGATCCGGAAGTGATCGACGCCGTCGGAATCCATCACCGATTCCTTGAAGGCGATGATCTCGTGCACGCGCTCGCCGAGCGGCGCGGTGATGCCGGCATAGCGCCAGACCGGCAGCAGCGTCTCCGACAGGCGCCGCAACGGCGCACCGAGATGGATGTTGCCGGCGAGCACAATGTGGGTGGCGCGCAGCCGCGCCGAGGGCGTGACGATCCGCTTGCGGATGCCGGAATGATCTATGCTGACGACTGGCGTATCCTCGAAGATACGGGCGCCTGCGCGCCGCGCCAGCGCCGCAAGGCCATGCACATATTTGCGCCCGTCGACCTGGAACGCTCTCGGATAATACACGCCGTGGAAGTAGTGATCCGTCTTGAGT
Organism: Bradyrhizobium sp. WSM1253; assembly: GCF_000244935.1. Lineage (NCBI taxonomy): Bacteria > Pseudomonadati > Pseudomonadota > Alphaproteobacteria > Hyphomicrobiales > Nitrobacteraceae > Bradyrhizobium > Bradyrhizobium sp. WSM1253. The sequence continues at coordinate 7,254,486 of NZ_JH600073.1, read as the reverse complement.
GCCGCGCGGACGCGATCGACCTGCCAGCCCTCGGCCTCGGTGTCGAAATCCTCGTTTAGCATCTGCAAGCGGCTGATCAGCCGGTCGCCGGCATCGACGTTGGAGACCTCGAGCACGCCGTCGGTCGGGCCGATCCCGGGCATGTTCTCTTCCGTGGCGTTGGCCCGGACAAACTCGGCGCCCTCTTTCGACAGCGTCCACAATTCCCGCGCGTCCTCGAAGCCGATGCGCTCGATCAGCTCGGCGAGCGGCAGCGCGAAGCCCGGCATCACGGTGCCGAGTTGATTGCCGGAAGCGTTCCAGCCGATGTGGCGGCCCTCGAGCACCGCGACGCTGGCCCCCAGCCGGGCCGCCTCGAGCGCAATGGAGAGCCCTGCAAGCCCCGCCCCGATCACGCAGATGTCGGCGTCGAGATCGAACGACAGTCGCGCGCGTTCACGAAAGCCGGCTTCTTCCTGGGACACGCTTGTGAAAGTCTCGCTCATGTCGTTTCTTAGAACATGATCCGGAAAAGTGTGCAGCGGTTTTCCGAAAAGATCATGCTCATAACAAAAATTTAAAGCGCGATGGGGATTTGTCCTAATCTCATCGCGCTTTAGAGGACTGTGCAGGCCCTTGTCACCTTGCCCTCAAGCGGCACCTGTAGATTATTCTGGACGCGTAACGATTCGAGAGTGCCATGCGCCGTTTGATGCTGCTGCGTCACGCCAAGACCGAGACCGACGCGCCGAGCGGCCGTGACCAGGATCGCCGCCTCGACGACCGCGGCCACAAGGATGCCGCCGAGATCGGCGACTGGATGGCCCGCCATCCCCCCTTTCCCGAGGCCGTACTGGTATCGCATGCTGTCCGGGCCCGGCAGACTTGGGACATTGCTTGGGAGACCATGAAGGACCGCGTCGCCGCGCCGCAGGTCGAGGTCCTGCCGGAACTCTACGCCGCCGATCCCGCCCAGATCCTGGAATCCATTCGCACTGCAACCATTCCGGCTGATCCGAGGCAATTGCTGCTGGTCGGCCACAATCCGGGCATGCACGAGATCGCCCTGATGCTGACGGGCGGCGGCGATCCGGCCGCCGCCAAGGCGCTCGCCGACAACCTGCCCACGTCGGGGCTTGCGATCTTCGACTTTGACGTCAAGGATTGGGGTGACGTGGCTTACCGCCTCGGCAAGCTGGTGTTGTTCGTCAGTCCAAAGCTGCTTCGAAGTTAAGGCTGCTTCGATCGGGTTGATCGCGTGACGTGCCGGCAAGACGTCCTGACTGAAAGATTTGGAGGCGCAGATGTTCAAGTCCATCCTCGTGCCCATCGACCTCGCCGACACCGACCTGGCCAAGCCGGCGATCGCGACCGCGGCAACGCTGTCGCAGACCTGGAGCGGGGTGGTGCGCCTGCTCAACGTGCTGCCGATGACGCCGGTGATGCTGGCCGAATACGTGCCGGCCGATTTCGACGAACAGCAGCGCCAGACCTCGGAAGAAGCCCTCGCCATCGTCGCACGCGAGTCCGGCATCGAGCCTTCCCGCATCTCTAGCGTGGTGCGCCAGGGCGGCATCTATCACGAGATCCTGGAGGAAGCCGTGCACATGAAGGCCGAGCTGATCGTGATGACCTCGCACCGGCCGGCGATGCGCACCTATTTCCTCGGCTCCAATGCCGGGCATGTCGTGCGCTACGCAAAATGCTCTGTGTTGGTGGTGAGGCACTGAGCTCGGAGCAATGTCGTGAAGCAATGGTGGCGGAGATGGACGTACGAGATCCCGCTCGCGATCGGCGATGCTTTATGGGAGGTGCTGGTCGTGCAACTGGCCGCACTGCTGGACAGGCTGACGGTGCGGAAGGTGATCGCCTTCATCCCCGTCGTGATCCTCATACTGGCTTACTACCACGGGATCCCAATCCCGCCGGAATTGATGCTGGTCGGCGACTTCCTCGCCTATATCGACATCTTTTCGGTGCTGATCCTGCTCGGCGTGCTCAGCCGCGTCACGACGATGCAGTTCGTCGTTAAACAGGCTGCCGCACGTATCGCCAGGTTCGCGGGCAACGTCGCTGCACATTTGCCGCGCCGGGATGTCCGGCATCGGCGCCAACGCGGCGCAGCGACACGACCTCGCCGAAAGCCCGAGCGCTCCAAAGGCGATCGAGCTCTCGGCGGTTTTTGGGGCCAGGCCGCCTTCGCCTGAACCATATACAAGCTCGTGGCCCGGGTGAGCGAAGCGATACCCGGGACAGCTCGTGTCACGATTCCCGGATAGCGCTTCGCTCATCCGGGCTACTAGCCCTTGCATTGCCCGTCCGGCAAAACACCCAAGCTCTCGGTCAACGCGCGCCGCGAAAAATATTCCACTTTACCGAAATTCGGAATTGCGTATATTCCGCCTCACTCCGGCCCAAGGAAGAGGGGCGTATCGCGATCGTCACGAACGCGGGCCGGACGGCGGTGGACGTTGGCCACATCGGCGCAAACGGCTTTGCAGGGCGGGCAACCGTGAGCGAAGGCGCCGCGCACTCGACCGGTGTGATCGGCGTACGGCGAAATCGTGTGGTCCTGGCGCCCGGGGTCTGTGCGCCAAGTGTTGCGGTGATGTGGGTTGCCCGACCGGGCATCCGCATCAGCCATCCGCAAGGCGACGGGGGCAATAGTGCATCGTCCCCGGGGAGAGCGCGACATAAGCCGTAAAGCCACTGCGCAGGGAAGGCCGGATGTTCAGGCTTCACCTGTATGCCACTGTGCAGATTTTCTTACTGCAATTTCGCACAGTGGACCGCGGGTGCCAGCCGGCGCCCGGTCTTCCCTGCGCCCTCTTTCGTTAGAGGGTGAGGCGACGAAGCAAAGCTCGGGCGAAACAAGCCGCGAGGATGCGAAGCTGTGTCTACGATAAAAGTACGAGTTAAAGGAACGACAGTGCTACCCACCAACGCCTTCATTGCGAGCGCAGCGACTTGTCCGCCGAAGCTTTAGCGAAGGCGGAAGCAATCCAGAGTCTTTCCACGGTGGGTTTCTGGATTGCTTCGCTGCGCTCGCAATGACGATATCGAAGCAGATGCGCCTGAAAACTCAGTCTGGTGCCCCGGACGCAGCGCGTCCGGGACAAGAGCGAAGCGCTTACAGAAACCGCGTCAGCTCTGCTTTGGCCTGACCGTAGACCGCATCCTCGATCTGGCTGCGCGTGATACCGATGTCGCGCAAGGCGCGGTCATCGAGGTCGTTCAGCGTCTTGACGGCGGAGCGGCGCTCCAGGGCGTCGAACAGCGCATAGGCGCCGTGGGCGAGCTTGCGAAAAAATCCGTCTGACGAGGATGAGCGTAAACTCCGCCCGGCGGTCTGCGAGATCGTGGTCATTGTCCTTCTCCGGCCTGTTGTCCACGCGGCGATGCGGATGCCGTTGGCGCAAGCGCCCGAGCGCCTGCACCTCATTTGCCGTCGGATTGCTCTCGCTCTCCTCGGCTCAATCGTGAAGCTTGATGGAACTTAAATGCTCCAGTACACTACTCGGAGCAAGTGAAACATTGCTCTCGGTGCAATAATGTCCAAGTTCGAATACGTGAAGCTTGCCGATGCCATTGCTCTCGATATCTCTAACGGCACGTTAAGGCCGGGCGACCGGCTGCCGCCGCAGCGCAATTTTGCCTATGACCGTGGCATCGCGGTCTCGACCGCGAGCCGGGTTTATACGGAGTTGCTCCGCCGCGGCCTCGTCGTTGGCGAGGTCGGCCGCGGCACCTTCATCTCCGGCGACATCAGGCGCGAGGTCGAGGCGCTGAGCGAGCCGCGCGACGCGCGGATCGATTTCGAGGTCAATTATCCGCTGCTGCCGCAGCAATGGGCGATGATCGCCAAGAGCCTTGCGGGCCTCGAACGCGTTGACGCGCTCGAATCCGCGCTGCGCGTCTCCACCAGCACCGGCACCAAGAGCGCGCGCAATGCGGCCGCCGCCTATCTCGCGCGCAAGGATTTTGCACCGCAGGCCGAGCAGATCGTCTTCACCGCGAACGGCAAGCAGTCGCTCGCGGCCGCCCTCGCAGCCCTCGTTCCCACCGGCGGCCGCTGCGGCGTCGAGGCGCTGACCTATCCGTACGTCAAGAGCATCGCCGCGCGGCTCGGCGTGACGCTGGTCCCGATACCGATCGACGAATTTGGCGCACGCCCCGACGCCATCCAGAAGGCGCATCGCGAGGCACATCTGTCGGCGCTGTATCTCCAGCCCATCATCCAGAACCCGCTCGGCGTCACCATGAACGCGACACGGCGCGCCGACATCATGCGCGTCGCCGAGAAGCTCGATCTCACCATCATCGAGGACGCCGTCTATGGCTTCCTCGCCGACGACACGCCGCTGGCCGCACTCAACCCGGACCGCTGCATCGTGATCGACAGCCTGTCCAAGAAGGTCGCGCCGGGCCTTGCGCTCGGCATCCTCGTCGCGCCGCCGCGATTGCGTGAGAGCGTGATGAGCGCGGTCCGCACCGGCGGCTGGATTGCGTCCGGCCATGCGCTGGCGTCCGGGCAGCGGCTGATGGCCGACGGCACCGTCGCCGAGCTGACGCGGCTGAAACGCATCGACGCTACGCGCCGCCAGCAAACCGCGGCAAGGCTGCTCGCCGGCTACCAGCTCGCCGCCGATCCGCGCTCCTATCATCTCTGGCTCACGCTGCCGGCACACTGGCGCTCGCAGACCTTCGTCGCCGCAGCAGCCCGGCGCGGCATCGCGCTGACACCGTCCTCGACCTTCGCGATCGCCCATGGCCACGCACCGAACGCAGTGCGGCTCGCGCTCGCCCCGCCTTCCTTCGAGCAGCTCGATTCCGGCCTGCGCACGATCGCATCGCTGCTCGGCACCAAGGAAGAGGATTTCGACTCGACGGAGTAGCTAAAGCGTTTTCGAGCGAAGTGGGTACCGGTTCGCGTCAAGAAAACACGTCAAGCAATAATCTGATGCGCTCCCCCGTTCAGGCCTCCGGCCATTCCGCGATGAAGCCCTTCGCCTTGTAAGGCTCGATCTTGTCCCATTCATGCAGCATGCGGCGACGAAATTCGGGATCGGTGTGCCAGAGCGTCCGCGGCGTCGCAAAGCTGTCGACCGTGAGCAGCATTTTCTCGACCTCCGGCCAGTGCCGGTGCAGCGTCATTGGATAGCGCCGCGCGGTCCAGGTGTTGCCGAGGCAGATCACGGTGCGGACATTGTGCAGCCCGAGCGCCGCGTCAATGATCGGCAGCGAAAGGATCACGTTCTCGCCTGTGTTTTGGGCATGATGTTCCTCGAGAATTCGGTCAGCTGGAATGCCGGCCGCGACCATCGCCGCCTTGATAATCGTGCACTCGGATTGCTCCGAGCCCGCCGTCACGCCGCCGCTGACAACCGACCAGCGGAAATAGCCCTGGCGCCATAGTCGCCCCGCCGTATCGGCCCGCAGCGTGACGTCCTCTCGGGTGCCGAACATAAACAGGAGGTCCGCCGGCTGCAGCGGCGTATCGATCAGATGGGCGCGGTTGATCTCGGAGATCTCATCCGCCGAAGGCCTACGCATGCCGCGGTCCATGGTTGACATGGCAGCACGATGCGACACCGGGGCAACGGCGCGAAGTCACGTTTGGTTGCGGCCCATTGCACCCAAGGCAACACGGCCATTAGGGCAGCAAAGCGCTCGGCACGCGATCGAAGCTGTAGCTCCGCGGCTGGTTACGCCGCACGAAGCCGCCGATCTGCCAAGCGAACAGCGCGGCAAAACCGATGATGAACAGCGCGCCGGCGAATTCGCTGATCGCAAGCGCCCGGACCAGGAGCGCCGTCATCGCCACTGCAAGCACCGCAAGAAAAGCCAGCATTGTCGCGTAGGTCCTGCGGCCAAGGCCCGCGGTCAACTCGGCTTGGCTGCCGGCCTGCGCCATGCGCGCGTGCAACGCGACGATGAAATTGCGAAAACCATTGTCCTGCGGCGCCATCAGCGCCGCCGTCTGCCAACTCGTCGACAGAATCCTGATGCGGCCGCCACTGGCATGGCTGACATCGGCGCGAAAGCGATGCTGCTGCATCGAGACGGGGCGGAACGACAACCGGATTGCACTGATCTCGTCATAACGCCACAGGCCCGAACGGCCGCCGATGTGCCAGGACAGCCCCTCCTCCGTCAGCTCGAAGCGATGCGCCGAGCCGATCAGCGACGCCTTGTAGGCGTAGCTCGCGCCCGCAGCCGCCTCGGCTCCCGAATCCTGCATCTTCACAAACAATCCAATCCGGGCGATCCCATCTGCGATCCGCTTGCGTGGGCGCCCTGCCCCATCCTACAAGCGGGACATGGCTGAGACGATTTTTTTTCCGCGCCGCCTGATTCTCGGCGCCGCCGTGATCTCCGGCGTGCTGCTCGCGCTCGCCGTGCACATGCTGGGCGCCCGCTACGGGCTCGACCTCGGCGGCCTCTGGCACTCGGACACGCACGAGTTCATACCGGCGGGCGCGGCGATCGCCTGGTGGCTGATCGCCTCCGTCGGCTTCTCCGGCGGTTATTTCACGGCGACATTGATGCAGAGCGCCGTCTCGGGCCAGATCCCGCAACGGATGCGGCAATTCCTGATCGCGGTCGGCGTGCTGCTGCTTGCGGGTGCGGGCCAGGTGGCCTCGGCGCCGAGCCCGGTCCCGACGGTCTCGGGCGTGCTGGCCGGGATTGCCGCGCTGGGCCTCGGTGCCGCGATGGCGTTCTGCGGCGCGCATTTCGCACTGCGCCGCGGCTGATTCCTCCACACAGTTCACCCGCGCGAACGCGCGCCGATCCCGATCACGGCGGCAGCGAGCACGAGGACGGTGGCCGAGACCGCCAGCGATGCGTGCAGGCCGGTCATGAACGCGCCTTCCGAGGCCACTAGCGAACCGAATAGCGCAACGCCGAGCACGCTGCCTGTCTGCCGCGTCGCGTTCAGGACGCCCGCCGCGATGCCGGAGCGCGCCTTCTCGACGCTGCCCAACAAGGTCGAGGTCAGCGGCGGCACCAGCAGCCCAAGTCCGCTGCTGATCGCGATCATCTGTGCAAAAATCGCCCAATAGCTCGTGCCGGCTTCGATCCAGAGCAGGCCGACGCAACCGAGCGCCGAGACGCAGGCGCCGACGACGATGGTCGGGCACGCCCCGATACGCTCGGCGAGACGAGGCGCCAGCAGATTGACTGGAAGCACCACCGCCATCATCGGCACGAAGGCGAGACCGGTCCACCACGCCGACAGGCCGTTGATCCTCTGGAAGTACAGGCTGAGCACGAAGATCAGCCCGTAGATCGCGACGTTCACGAGCAGGCCGACGAGTGCGGTCAGGCTGAACAGCCGGTGATCGAACAGGGACAGGGGCAGCATCGGCTGCGTCGCGCGGCTCTCGCGCCAGACGAACAGCACCGCCAGGAGAGCGGCTGAAGCGAACGCCGCGAGCACAGCCGGATGCTGCCAGCCAAGCGCGCCCCCCTCGATGATCGCGCCGGCGAGCGCCCCCAGCGCACCAATCGCCGCGAGCTGGCCGGGCAGATCGATCTCGCGTGAGGGCGCGCGCGTGGTCTCGGTCGCATAGCGCCAGCTCAGCCAAAGGCCGATGAGGCCGATCGGAAGGTTGACGAGAAAGATCGCGCGCCAGCCGACCACTGTGATCAGCGCGCCGCCGACGAAGGGGCCCGCGGTGAGCGCGAGGCTCGCACCGGCCGCCCAGATCGCGACGGCGCGGCCGCGCTCGCGGTCATCCGGATAGGCATGATTGAGCAGGGCAAGAGAATTCGGCACCAGGATCGCCGCCGCCAGCCCCTGGACCAGCCGCGCCCCAATCAGCACGGTCGCATTGGGCGACAACGCACAGGCGAGCGAGGCCGCGGTGAAGATTGCGAAGCCCGCCATGAAGACGCGCTTGGCGCCGATGCGGTCGCCGAGTGCGCCGGCCGTCAGGATGAAGGCGGCAAACGCAATGGTGTAGGCGCTGACCACCCATTGCAGCTCGGCGACGCCGCCGCCGAGCGTCCTGCCCATGGCGTCGAGCGCGGTGTTGACGATGGTGACGTCAAGCTGCACCACGCCATAACCAAGGCTCATCGCGGCAAGGGTGAGAGACGTCGCAAGGCGGGAGCCGGAATGCGGCGCGCCGGCTTCGAAGGCTTCGTATCTGGCGGTGCTTACTCGCATGCTGCCATCTCGGTTGCAGCCCCATGCGAACGATACACTTCCCGCTCGCCGTCATGTTACGACAACGATCGAATGATGCATGCGTAATGGATGCGTAACGTGCGAGCGTCGCGCGGATGACCGCGCGACGCTCTATCCTGGCTAAGCCTGGCCTCAGCTTGCAGCGCGCAGATTCACCTTGCTCTCGGCGATCGTGGTCAGCTTCTTGTCGGTGGCCTTCTCCTCCTCGAGCGTCTTGGCGAGCATGCTGGCGCAGTCGTTGCGGCCGAGTTGCTTGGCCCAGGCGATCAGGCTGCCGTAGCGGACGATCTCGTAATGCTCCGCCGCCTGCGCCGCGTTGATCAGCGCGGCGTCGAGCACCGCCTTGTCGGCGACTTCGCCGGCCGTCTCGTCGGCTTCCTCGATGATGCCGTCGATCGCGGGGCAATCGACCGCCTTCACCTGCGCACCGTGCATCTTGAACACTTCCTCGAGCCGCTTGACGTGCTCCCTGGTTTCTTCGAGGTGCGTCAAAAAGCCCTGCTTCAGCTGCGGATCGGTCGCCTTATCCGCCATTTTCGGCAGTGCCTTGGTGAGCTGCTGCTCGGCGTAATAGATGTCCTGGAGCTGATGCACGAACAGGTCGTTCATGGTTTTGATGTCTTTTGTGAACAATCCCATCGGTCCGATCCTCTCGGGTTGTGGGAACACGGAGGCACCGGCTTTCAGGAGAAGCCGGTTATTCCGCCATGTTCGATTGCTGATGCGGCACTAACCAGCGCACGGCATCGTCGTTCCAAAAAAGCCCGCATCCCTTGCGCTGGAACAATGCCGGCCGTGCAGGATCTGAAATCATGTCACGGACGGACGCGACCGGTCCTACGACTCATATGCTTAACGCGCGTCCGATGTGAACTGCGTATGACAAAGTGGCTGGTCCAAGACAGAACCTATCCTTGTCAAGGGCTGCACAAGTCACTGTTTTTGCCTTAAATGAGCTACATCATGTCTAGCGATCCAAGCCCACATCGGGCACTGATCGCATCCGACCGGCCAATGTCTGGCCTGGTCGGTCTTGCCCCCCGCCGGGAGGATGAATGCACGGACTGCTGACCGCGCTGAAGCGCGGCTTCAAGAGATGGATCGGCTGGCGGCGACTCGGCGTTGCGGCGAGCGTCTTTATCATCGCGTTCGCGATCACCACGCTGGTGCGCACCCTCAAGGGCATCGACACCGGGGTCATCCTGACCGCGTTGACCGAGATCCCCCGCGAAAACATCGGGCTGGCGGCGATTTGCGTATGCTTCGCGTTCTGTACGCTGACCTTCTACGACTTTTTTGCACTGCGAACGATCGGCAAGAAGCACGTGCCCTATCGCATCGCAGCGCTCTCCAGCTTCACGTCCTATTCGATCGGCCACAATATCGGCGCCACAGTCTTCACCGGCGGCGCGATCCGCTTCCGGATCTATTCGGATTACGGGCTGAATGCGATCGACGTCGCCAAAATCTGCTTCCTGTCGGGCCTGACCTTCTGGCTCGGTAACATCTTCGTGCTCTCGATCGGCATGACCATCCATCCGGATGCCGCCTCCTACATGGATCAGCTGCCGTCGTCGATCAACCGGCTGATTGCGATCGGCGGCCTCGCCTCGATCGGCGCCTATCTGGTCTGGCTGTGCATGGGCGAGAAGCGCCGCGAGCTCGGCCAGAAGGGCTGGAAGGTGGTGCTGCCGTCAGCGCCGCTGACGCTGGTGCAGATCCTGATCGGCGTCGTCGATCTCGGATTCTGCGCGCTGGCGATGTACCTTCTGGTGCCGGCCACTCCGCAGATCGACTTCCTGTCGCTCTCCGTGGTGTTCATTCTGGCGACATTGCTCGGCTTCGCCAGCCACGCCCCCGGCTCGCTCGGCGTGTTCGACGCCGCCATGCTGGTGGCGCTGCCCGAATTTGGCCGCGAGCAGCTTCTGGCCACGCTCCTCGTCTTCCGCATCCTCTATTTCGTGATCCCGTTCGGTCTTGCCATCTCCATCATGGGCACACGCGAGCTCTGGATGAATGTGGTGGAGCCCTGGCAGGAGCGTCGACGGCTGGCGGAGGCCTGCGCGCAGGCCAACCTGCCCAAGCAGGTGGCAGCGATGGAGCGCGAGCGGTCGCTGCGGCAGGCCAGCAAACGCTGAGCATGATCCGGAAAAGTGCGAAGCGGCTCTCCGAAAAGATCATGCTCCGTCGATAGTCCGCTAGACGGCGGCCGGTAAAACCTTCAGACCAATGTTGCAGGCGGAGAGCAGCTCTCTTATTTCCGCCTCAACTTTGCCGTTGAAAACGCGGGCCATGATCCCTGTATTCCTTCGCCGTTTCCTCGCCGGTGCCCTGCTGCTCGCCGAGCTCCTCACCGCCTTGCCGCCGGAGCGGGCGGCCGCGCAGGACGCCGGCGCCATGCAGATCAGCTGGGAGGTGCGCAACCGCTTCCGGCTGTTCCGCGAGGAGCGCGACTTCCTGCTCCATGTCGAGAACGCGCGTAACCGCAGCATCCTCGCCGCAGAGCAATCGCTGGAGCTCCAGAGCGAGGGCCGCGGCTGGGCCCGCAACATGGTCAACCGGCTCTGCATCGACCTCCAGGGCCGGGTCAACCAGCCCTGCACCCGCGACAACACGAAGGAAAACTACCTCACTCCCCTCGACCATCCCGTCACTGTGCGCCTCGCCGGCGCGGTGCCGGTCGGCGCGACTTGCGCCTGGTCGTTCGACGACGGCGACGGGCCGCAACAATCCACCTTCGACTGCGCCGAGCCGGTCAATCTGCGGGTCCGTTACGGCAAGCAGACGGTCGCGAGCGTCGATGTCTCCTCCGGCTCCGATCCGACCCAGCGGGTCCAGACCGAGATCCAGGTCCGCGACATCTTCGTCGCTGGCCTCGGAGACAGCATCGCCTCGGGCGAAGGCAATCCGGACCGGCCGCTGGCGCTGTCGGACGAAGGTTTTTGCTTCCGCTCCTATCTCGGCACCGCCGGCGCGCAGTATTATCGGCCGAGCCGCGCCGGCTTCAAGGGCGGCCGCGCCTGCGAAGCGCCCGATACGCTTGCTAACTGGCAGCGCTACAGCGCGCTCTGGTTCAACTCGCCCTGCCACCGATCGCTCTACAGCTACCAGGCCCGCACCGCGCTGGCGCTCGCCGTACGCTACACCCACGTCGCCGTGACCTTTCTGCCGCTCGCCTGCACCGGCGCCAGCATCAGCGACGGGCTGCTCGGCTCGCAGCGCGCCCGCGAATGCCCGCCCGGCAAGACCGGCGTCTGCAACATCAGCGTGAACGCGCAGGTCGCCGAGCTGCGCGAGGCGCTGACCGCGGCCCGGAAACGCCAACCCGAGCGCACGCTCGACCTCGTGCTGCTCTCGGTCGGCGCCAACGACGTCTATTTCTCCGGCCTCGTCGCCGACGTGATCGTCGAGACCGCAACCGAGCGCGCGATATTCCGGCGCTCCGGGGTGATGGCGAGCGTCGATGATTCCCGCGATGCGCTGGCGCGCGAGCTGCCGCAGAATTTCGTCAAGCTGCGCGAGGCGCTCAAGCCGCTGGTCGGCGGCGACCTCTCGCACGTGGTCTACGTCTCCTACGCCAACCCGGCGCTCGCCGATGGTGGGGTGCCCTGCCGCGGCGGCCGCGCCGGCTTCGACATTCATCCGTCCTTCAACGCCGACCCGCAGCGCCTCGCCCGCGTCTCGACCTTCGTCGACACCGAATTCCTGCCGCAACTGAAGGGGCTCGCCACCTGCACCCGCGGCGCGCTGTGCCGCGATCCCGAGGCCGACCGCATGACCTTCGTGGATTCACATCAGGCAGCGTTCGCCGATCATGGCTTCTGCGCGCATTCGGGCAACGATCCCGAATTCGACCGCACCTGCTTTGCCGAGAACGGCCAGAGCTTCAATCCTGACATCGTGAGCGCAGCGAGCCAGCCGATGCTGTGCGGCCGCGGCGCCTCCGAATTCCGCGCCTATTTGCCGCGCGCGCGCTGGATCCGCGACGCCAATGACAGCTATTTCGCGGCGATGACCTATCCGCAAGGCTTGCCGGCAGCAAGCCAGCCGACCGACATCCATGACGCGACCTGGGGCGTGCTCTCCGCCGTCTATGGCGGCGCCGTGCATCCGAGCGCCGAAGGGCACGCCGCGATGGCGGACGCGGCGCTGCCGGCCGCAAGCGCCGTGCTGGGACTCGATGCGGCACCGCCGGGCGTGACACGCGGGCTGCTCGCGCCGCTGCTGCCAGGCGCGCGGCAGTAGTAGCAAAGGCGAGCGCTCACTCCACTCTCGGTGTCATCGCCCGGCTTGACCGGGCGATCCAGTGCGCCGTGACAGACGTGATTGAATCGAGATGCCGCGGCGTACTGGATTCCCCGCTTTCGCGGGAAATGACAGTTGAGTACGTGGTGAGCGCGTTCGCCATCACCTCAATCGTTCCTCCCCCCTGCCGTTCCATCCATCCAAAAACGGCATCGATCGATACTGCCTTGAACTTGGACACTTTGCCGCGCGCACCTCTAGGAGTCGCAGTGGGGAAACGTTTCGAGTTCTAAGGAGGCGCGCAATGAGCGCAGTGATGTCCGCAGCGGACGTGAGAAGGTCTCGCGTTAGGCTGTTCATCGTGACCATGTTGTTCCTGGTCACGACCGTCAATTATGCCGACCGCGCCACGCTGTCGATCGCGGGCCCCGCGCTTTCCAAGGAGCTGCATCTCGATCCCGTCGCGATGGGCTACATCTTCTCGGCGTTCGGATGGTCCTATGTGATCGCGCAGGTGCCGGGTGGCTGGCTGCTCGACCGCTACGGCTCCCGCCTCGTCTATGCCTTCAGCATCATCGTCTGGTCGCTGTTCACGACGCTGCAGGGCTGGGTCGGCTTCTTCAGCGCCGGCACCGCGATCACCGTGCTGTTCGGCCTGCGCTTCCTCGTCGGCATCGCCGAAGCGCCGTCTTTCCCCGCCAACGCCCGCATCGTTGCGGCCTGGTTTCCCGGCAATGAGCGCGGCACCGCGTCGGCCTTCTTCAATTCCGGGCAGTATTTCGCCACCGTTATCTTCGCACCGCTGATGGGCTGGATCGCGCACGATTACGGCTGGCGCTACGTGTTCTTCGTGATGGGCGCGCTCGGCATCATCATGGGCCTGGTCTGGATCAAGACAGTCTACGGGCCGAAAGAGCACCCCGGCATCAACGAGGCCGAATTCGATTACATCAAGGACGGCGGCGCGCTGGTCGATCTCGACGCGCCCAAAGACGATCTGAAGCAAGAGCGCACGCCCGAGGCCGGCTCCGGGTGGGATCACATCCGCCAGCTGCTTTCCAACCGTATGATGCTCGGCGTCTATCTCGGCCAGTACTGCATCAACACGCTGACCTACTTCTTCCTGACCTGGTTCCCGGTCTACCTCGTCAAGGAGCGCGGCCTGTCGATCCTGCAAGCCGGCTTCGTCGCGACGCTGCCGGCGCTGTGCGGCTTCATCGGCGGCGTGCTTGGCGGCGTCATCTCCGACGCGATCCTGCGCAAGACCGGCTCGTTGACGATGGCGCGCAAGATCCCGATCGTCGGCGGCATGCTGCTGTCGATGTCGATCATCGCCTGCAACTATGTCGACGGCCAGGCGCTGGTGGTCGGCTTCATGGCGCTCGCCTTCTTCGGCAAGGGCATCGGCGCGCTCGGCTGGGCTGTCGTCTCCGACACGTCGCCGAAGGAAGCCGGCGGCGTCTCGGGCGGCCTGTTCAACACCTTCGGCAACCTCTCCTCGATCAGCACCCCGATCGTGATCGGCTACATCCTGGCCGCGACCGGTTCGTTCAACGGGGCGCTGATATTCGTCGGCGCCAATGCGCTGGTGGCCGCATTCGCCTATCTCGTGGTCGTCGGCAAGATCGAGCGCGTAGTGCTCAAACGTTCCTCCTGAGGGCTCCCATGGGAGCTTGACCAGGCAACTTAACGGCGGCTTCACGGCCGCCGTCTTTGTTTTGGGAGTAATCGATGCTAGAAGCGCCGGGGAAACGCCTTATCCATCTAAGGCATGTATCGATGTTCGACCTCAATCAGCTCCGCTGTTTCGTCACGGTGGCGGAAGAACTGCATTTCGGCCGCGCCGCCGCGCGACTGAACATGACCCAGCCGCCGCTGTCCCGGCAGATCCAGGTGCTGGAGCACATCATCGATGCGCCGCTGCTGGAGCGTACCAGCCGCTCGGTGCGCCTGACGCCGGCCGGGCGCAGCTTCCTGCCGGAAGCGCGGCGCATCCTGAAGCTTGCGGAAAGCGCCTCGCAGGTCGCCCGCCGTATCGCGCTCGGCAAGTCCGGCTCGCTCAAAATCGGCTTCACCGCGGCCGCCGCCTATGGCTTCCTCCCCGAGCTCGTCGCCGCCTGCCGCGCCAAGCTGCCCGAGGTGGACTTCTCGCTGAAGGAGATGGTGTCGGGCGACCAGTTCGAGGCGCTGACCTCGGGCCAGATCGATGCCGGCCTGCTCAGGCCACCGATCGCGCGCCCGGAAATCGCCAGCCGCCGCGTCGTCGCCGAACCCCTGCTCGCCGCGATCCCGAAAAAGCATCCGCTGGCGAATGCCGAGAGCGTCACGATCAAGGATTTCGACAACCAGCCCTTCGTGATGTATTCGCCCTATGAGAGCCGCTACTTTCACGACGTGCTGGTGGCGCTGTTCACCCGCGCCGACATTCTGCCGCGCTATGTCCAGCATCTCAGCCAGATCCACTCCATCCTTGCCATGGTACGCGCCGGCCTCGGCCTCGCCATCGTGCCGGCGGCGGCGGCGAGCCTGAAGATCGCGGACGTCCGCCTGCGGCCGCTGAAGCTGCGCACCCGCGTTCCGGTCGAGCTGTTCATGGTCTGGCGCCGCGACGACGAGAATCCACTGCTGTCGGCGCTCGTCAAAATCGCGAGCGAATTGTCCTCGGCGGAGGTGATGGAAGATTGATGCTGAATTCGCATCGGTCGATATAGGGTTTGGCTTGGACCCGCATCGAACGGTCTCCTAAACCACGGCGCATGGACGCGCAGCCTTTGCGTCCTCCACAACACGAGACCAGGGAGCAGCGCCCATGAGCAAGATGACCCCGCAGGAAATGGCCCAGAAGATCGGATCCGGCCTGCTGTCTTTCCCCGTCACGCCGTTCAAGGCGGATTACTCCTTCGACGAGGCGACCTACCGCGCCAACATGGACTGGCTGTGCGGCTATGACGTAGCAGGCCTGTTCGCCGCAGGCGGCACCGGCGAGTTCTTCTCGCTGACGGCCGCCGAGGTTCCGCAGGTCGTGAAGATCGCCGTGGACGAGACCAAGGGCCGCGTGCCCGTGCTCGCCGGCACCGGCTACGGCACCGCCACCGCGCGCGAGATCGCGATCGGCGCGGAGAAGGCCGGCGCCGACGGCCTGTTGCTGCTGCCGCCCTATCTCACCCATGCCGAGCAGGACGGACTTGCCGCCCACGTGGAAGCGATCTGCGCCTCCGTGAAGATCGGCGTCATCGTCTACAACCGCGACAACGCCATCCTCCAGCCCGATACGCTCGCCCGCCTCGCCGAGCGCTGCCCGAACCTCGTCGGCTACAAGGACGGCATCGGCGACATCGAGCTGATGACCCGCGTCTACACCAAGCTCGGCGACCGCCTGACCTATATCGGCGGCCTGCCGACCGCAGAGACCTTCGCACTGCCCTATCTCGACATGGGCGTGACGACCTACTCTTCGGCGGTATTCAACTTCGTTCCGGAATTCGCCACCAACTTCTACGCCGCCGTGCGCAAGCGCGACCATGCGACGATCCACGCCGGCCTGAAGGATTTCATCCTGCCGCTGATCGCGATCCGCAACCGCAAGAAGGGCTATGCGGTCTCGATCATCAAGGCCGGCATGAAGGTGATCGGCCGCGATTCCGGCCCGGTCCGCCCGCCGCTGACCGATCTCACCGAGCAGGAGATCGCGGAGGTGACAGCGCTGGTGAAGAATCTGCCCGCCATCCGATCGTCACAACAGGCTGCAGAATAACAAGCGACACAGGGAGGAGCCTGCGATGGCCAAAACCGAGATCACTGGCGCACCGGTCGTCACCGCGATGCAGGTGATCCCGGTCGCAGGCCGTGACAGCATGCTCCTTAATCTGAGCGGTGCGCATGCGCCGTTCTTCACCCGCAACATCGTCATCCTCACTGACAATGCCGGTCACACCGGCGTCGGCGAGGTGCCCGGCGGCCAAAAGATCTGGCAGACGCTGCAGGACGCCCGTGATCTCGTGATCGGCAAGACCGTCGGCGCGATGAACAACATCCTCGCCGATATCAGAACCGCCTTCGCCGATCGCGATGCCGGCGGCCGCGGCAAGCAGACTTTCGATCTCCGCGTCATGATCCATGCCGTCACGGCCGTGGAATCGGCGTTGCTCGATTTGCTCGGCAAGCATCTCGACCTGCCGGTCGCAGCCCTGCTCGGCGAGGGACAGCAGCGCACCAGCGTCGAGACGCTGGGCTATCTCTTCTTCGTCGGCGACATCAGCAAAAGCAAGCTCGACTACGTCAGCGGCGAGACCGGCAAGCCCGAATGGTTCAACCTCCGCCATCAGCAGGCGATGACGCCGGAAACCGTGGTGCGGCTCGCGGAAGCCACCCACGACCATTACGGCTTCGCCGATTTCAAGCTCAAGGGCGGCGTGCTGCGCGGCGAGCAGGAGATCGAGGCCGTCACTGCGATCGCCAAGCGCTTTCCGAATGCGCGGGTGACCCTGGACCCGAACGGCGCATGGTCGCTCGACGAGGCTGTCGGCCTCTGCAAGGACATGCACGGCATCCTCGCCTATGCCGAGGACCCCTGCGGCGCCGAAGGCGGCTTCTCCGGCCGTGAGATCATGGCCGAGTTCCGCCGCGCAACGGGCCTGCCGACCGCGACCAACATGATCGCGACCGATTGGCGGCAATTGTCGCATGCGCTGCGCCTCGGTGCGGTGGACATTCCGCTCGCCGATCCCCATTTCTGGACCATGCAGGGCTCGGTGCGCGTGGCACAGACCTGCCGCGACAACGGCCTGACCTGGGGTTCGCACTCCAACAACCATTTCGACATCTCGCTCGCCATGTTCACCCATGTCGGCGCCGCCGCCCCCGGCAGGGTCACCGCAATCGACACGCACTGGATCTGGCAGGACGGCCAGGCCCTGACGAAGGAGCCGCTCCAGATCAAGGGCGGCAAGATCGTCGTGCCTGAGAGGCCGGGCCTGGGTATCGAAATCGACAGGGCCGCCATCGACGCCGCGCATGACCTTTACAAGCAGCATGGACTCGGCGCCCGCGATGACGCTATTGCCATGCAGGACTTGATCCCCGGCTGGACCTTCGACGACAAGCGTCCCTGCCTGGTTCGTTAAAAACTCTGGAGGAAGCTATGACTGCGATCCTGAAGAACTTCATCGGCGGCGAATGGGTCGATGGCTCCGCCGTCACCAAGAACATCAATCCCTCCAACACCAATGATCTCGTCGGCGAATACGCCAAGGCCGACAAGACGCAGACCGAGAAGGCGATCGCAGCAGCCAAGGCCGCCTTCCCCGCCTGGGCGCAATCGACACCGCAGGCGCGTTATGACGCGTTGAACAAGATTTCGCTCGAGATCATCGCCCGCAAGGAAGAGCTCGGCCGCCTGCTCGCGCGCGAGGAAGGCAAGACCCTCCCCGAAGGCATCGGCGAGGTCGCCCGCGCCGGCCAGATCTTCGCATTCTTCGCCGGCGAGGCGCTGCGCATGATCGGCGAAAAGGGCGCCTCGGTGCGCCCCGGCATCGACGTCGAGCTCACCCGTGAGCCGATGGGCGTCGTCGGCATGATCACGCCCTGGAATTTCCCGATCGCGATCCCCGCCTGGAAGATCGCCCCGGCGCTCTGCTATGGCAACACCGTGGTGTTCAAGCCGGCTGAATTGGTGCCGGGCTCGGCGCATGCGCTGTCCGAGATCATCACCCGTTCCGGCATCCCGGCCGGCGTGTTCAACCTCGTTGTCGGCTCGGGCTCCGTGGTCGGCCAGACCCTGATCGAGCATCCCGACGTCGCCGCGATCACCTTCACCGGCTCGGTGCAGACGGGCCGCAAGATCGCGCAGGCCTGCGTGACCTCGAGCAACATGAAGAAATTCCAGCTCGAGATGGGCGGCAAGAACCCGTTGGTGGTGCTCGACGACGCCGATCTCAAGACCGCGGTCGAAGTCGCCGTCAATGGCGCTTATTTCTCCACCGGCCAGCGCTGCACCGCGTCCTCGCGCCTGATCGTCACCGAAGGTATTCACGACCGTTTCGTTGCGGCGATGACCGAGCGCCTGAAAGGCCTGACGGTCGACGACGCGCTCAAGGCCGGCGTGCATATCGGCCCCGTGGTCGACCAGAGCCAGCTCGACCAGGACCTGCGCTACATCAAGATCGGCCAGGACGAGGGTGCCAAGCTCGCCTGGGGTGGCGAGCTGCTCAAGCGCGAAACGCCCGGTCACTACCTGCAGCCGGCGCTGTTCACGGAAGCCAACAACAACATGCGGATCGCGCGCGAAGAAATCTTCGGGCCGGTCGCGACCGTCATTCGCGCCAAAAACTACGAGGAGGCGCTGGCGATCTCCAACGACACCGAGTTCGGCCTTGCCTCCGGCATCTGCACCACCAGCCTGAAATACGCCTCGCACTACAAGCGCAACAGCGAGTCCGGCATGGTGATGGTCAATCTGCCGACCGCCGGCGTCGATTATCACGTGCCGTTCGGCGGCCGGAAGGGTTCGAGCTACGGCGCCCGCGAGCAGGGCTCTTACGCGCGCGAGTTCTACACCACGGTGAAGACGGCTTATACCTTCCCCGGCTAGCCACGGGGAAGATTCGTAGGGTGGGCAAAGCGAAGCGTGCCCACCACTTACGTTCGGTGTGAAGATGGTGGGCACGGCGCGTTGCGCCTTTGCCCACCCTACGACTACGGAGGCAAAGCGCAGATGGACCAGTCAGTCGCAGCGAAAGAGCAGCCCCGCTACATCAAGCTCAACGATCGCGACAACGTCGCGATCGTGGTCAATGATTTCGGCCTTCCCGCCGGCTCCCGCTTCGCCAGCGGGCTGACGCTGCGCGCCTTCGTGCCGCAGGGGCACAAGACGGCGCTGGTCGACATCCCGCAGGACGCCCCGATCATCCGCTACGGCGAGGTGATCGGCCATGCGCTCGCGCCGATCCTGGCCGGCGAATGGGTGGACGAAGCGCGCATCCGCATGCCGGAGGCCCCTGCCCTCGACAAGCTGGAAATCTCGACCGCCGTCCCCGCGCCGTTGCCGCCGCTCGATGGTTTCACGTTCGAAGGCTTTCGCAATTCCGACGGCTCGGTCGGCACCAAGAACATCCTCGGCATCTCCTCCTCCGTGCAATGCGTCAAGGGCACGATGGAATACGCGGTGAAGCGCATCCGCGCCGAGCTGCTGCCGAAATATCCGAATGTCGACGACGTCGTGCCGCTGACGCACGCCTATGGCTGTGGCGTCGCTATCAACGCGCCTGATGCAGTGATTCCGATCCGCACGCTGCAAAACATCGCGCAGAACCCGAATTTCGGCGGCGAGATCCTGGTCATCAGCTTGGGATGCGAAAAGCTCGCGCCCGAGCGTCTGGTGCCGGAAGGCGTCAGCAATGCCATCGTGCGCATGCAGGACGAAGCCTTCGACGGTTTTGGCGCCATCGTCGACGCCATCATGACCCAGGCCGAAGCCCGCCTGAAGATCCTCAACAAGCGCACCCGCGAGACCTGCCCGGCCGCCGATCTCGTCATCGGCCTGCAATGCGGTGGTAGCGACGCCTTCTCCGGCGTCACCGCGAACCCTGCGGTCGGCTTCGCCGCCGACCTGCTGGTGCGCGCCGGCGCCACCGTGATGTTCTCGGAAGTCACCGAAGTGCGCGACGCGATCCAGCTGCTCACGCGACGCGCCATCAACGAGGACGTCGGCCGCGCGCTGGTCCGCGAGATGGCCTGGTACGATTCCTATCTCGCCCGCGGCGGCGCGGACCGCAGCGCCAACACCACGCCGGGCAACAAGAAGGGCGGCTTGGCGAATATCGTCGAGAAATCATTGGGCTCGATCGTCAAGTCCGGATCAAGCGCAATCACCGGCGTACTCTCGCCCGGCGAGAAGGCGACGCAGAAGGGCATGCTGTTTGCGGCGACGCCGGCATCCGACTTCATCTGCGGCACGCTCCAGCTCGCCTCCGGCATGACGCTGCAAGTGTTCACCACCGGCCGCGGCACGCCTTACGGCCTTGCGGCTGCGCCCGTGATCAAGGTCGCGACCCGCAGCGAGCTCGCGCGACGCTGGAAGGACCTGATCGATTTCGATGCCGGCGGCATCGCGACCGGCGAGAAGACCATTGAGGAGACCGGCTGGGACCTGTTCCGCCTGATCCTCGACGTCGCCAGCGGCCGCACGCAACCCTGGTCGGATCGCTGGGGCATCCACAACGATTTGACGCTGTTCAATCCGGCGCCGGTGACCTGAGCGCCGCGCGCGGACGCTGCCTCGCCGCGCGGATGTATTGGTGCGAGAGTCTCGTTTCGACGCCACGCGTCGCCCGGGATGACGCTTCAGTCTAGGTCATGCTGCCCGGCATGAAACAGCGCACGCGCGGATGGCCGTCGATATAGTGCTTCCACACCATGGTGCGGCCGATCTTATTCGGCTCGGTGATGACGGCGCCGTCGGGCACGACCACCCATTCGCCCTCGAGATGCACGCGATAGCGGCCTTTGTCGGATTCCCAGTCGACATCGGCGACCACGTAGCCGTCGGCATCCGAGCAGCATTGGCCGTATTCGCTGTGCAGGCTCTCGAACCAGAGCTTTAACGGCGAGTTGGCGTAGCGGCCGTCGTCACGCGCCATCGTCGGAGCGGTCAGCAGCACGGTCAGGACCAGCAGCATGGCGGCACACGATATTGCACGTCTCATGTCGTCTCCGCGGATCGAGGTCATCGCCGCGGGGCGATAGTTGCCGTTCGCCTTCCGCGACTCGGCGAAGGCGTCAGGGACGGCGACTCATTCCCCCAGCAGCTTTGCGGATAGCTATGCAAATCCGGCGCCACCGCGCATTCCGGGGAACTACTGGCGCGGGTCCGGCAGGCGTTCGTCTTTCGAGGGGTATGACCGCTACTCGCGCGCCAAGATCTCCGCTGTCTCAGCCGGCCGCATGCGCGATTGCGCACGGTGACACCGCGCAAGAACGCGGAGAGGCTGCGGCGTACCGGAGTCCCCGCCTTGGCGGGCAATGACAGCGCTGTGTGGAGCTATGGAAGTTCGGGCGCCATGGCGCCCCGACGTAGACCCTACTGCTTCGGCGCCGGCGCCATCATCGCGCCGCCCTTCTTCGCCGCGGGCACGGGCGCGGGTTTGGTCGCGGCGGTCGCTTGCGCCGGGAGATATTTCGCGACGATGGCGGGATCGACCTGCGCAATATTGGCGTCGGGAAGACGCGTCCAAGTCTCGTCCTTGCCGAACAGAGAGATGCCGAGGAAACCGCGCATCGTCAGCGTCTGCCCATCCGGGCTGACCGTCATCTTGGCCTTCCAGATGTTGCCGTCGCGCGGATTGACCACGTTGCCGCCGTCATACTTCAAACCGTCGCGCTTCATGTCGCGGATAAAGGAAAGCCCGAGCACCGGCGCGTTCTTGCGATCGTCCGTGCATTTCGCGCAGATCTCGTTCGGGTCGTCGCCAGGCCGCGGAAAGGTTTTTGCGATAACGCCTTCGAAGATGCCGCCGTGGTCGATGAAGAGAAACCATCCCACCGTCTTGCCGTCCTCGACCTTCTGCCAGAGACCCGCGGCGGTCGGCTGCTGCACTTGCGCCGCAACCGGGCTCACCGCACCGAGCGACATCGCGAGCGCGAGGATCGAGAACAGCCGAAAGCTGGAAAAGAGAGTCCGCATTATCATCACCTTGCTGAGCCAATCGCCTTGCTAAGCCGCCAACTGCAATGGCCGCAGACTACGGCGATTTCGCGAACTGTTCCAGCACCAGAAACATGGGGCATCGCCCGCCGCCGTCAGTTGACGCCGAGCTTCTTTTGCAGGCTGGAGGACGAGGTCGTGTACTGGAACACGAGCCGCTTCTCCGGATAGACGTAGCGATGGGCTTTTTGCGACATCAGCGCGCCCTCGTGGAAACCGCACAGGATCAGCTTGATCTTGCCGGGATAGGTGTTGATGTCGCCGATCGCGAAGATGCCTGGCACGTTGGTCTCGAACGCGGATGTCTCGACCGGCACCAGATTGTTCTCCAGCGCGATGCCCCAGTTCGCGACCGGACCGAGCTTCATGGTCAGCCCGAAGAACGGCAGCATGGTGTCGCAGGTAATTTCGCTGACGCTGTTGTCGTTAGCCTTGACAGTGGCGCCGCTCAGCCTGCCCTCGTTGCCTGACAGCGCGGTGACCTGGCCGAGGCGCAGATCCATCTTGCCGGCCGCGACCAGCGCGCGCATCTGCTCGACGCTGTGGGGGGCGGCGCGAAAATCGTCGCGACGGTGCAAGAGCGTGATGCGCTTGGCGATCGGATGCAGATTGAGCGTCCAGTCGAGCGCGGAATCGCCGCCGCCCACGATCAGCACGTTCTTGTCGCGGAACGTCTCCATCTTGCGCACGGCGTAGTGCACCGAACTTCCTTCATAGGCTTCGATCCCCGGCACCGGTGGACGCTTGGGCTGGAACGAGCCGCCGCCGGCAGCGATCACCAGCACCTTGCATTCGAACACCTTGCCAGCGTCCGTCGTGCAGCGGAACAGGGGATCGCCGATCTTCTCCACGGTCTCGATCATCTCGCCGAGATGGAAAGTCGGATGGAACGGCTTGATCTGCTCCATCAGCGCGTCGGTGAGGCCCTGCCCCGAAACCTGCGGAATGCCGGGAATGTCGTAGATCGGCTTTTCCGGATAGAGTTCTGCGCACTGGCCGCCGACCTTGTCGAGGATGTCGACGAAATGCGTCTTCATGTCGAGAAGGCCCAGCTCGAAAGCGGCGAACAGACCGCAGGGGCCGGCGCCAATAATCAGCACATCGGTTTTGATCGCGTCGCTCATGTCGTCTCTTTATCGGTCGTTCGGTGGGACGGCGCCCTGTGGGCCGAGGTGTCCCTGCCTGTCTAGCCAACGGGGATGGATCAGGGAAGGCATAAAAGCGGGAGCGCCCCGCAGCCGCGCCCACTTGCCGGGTCAGGCTAGCTGGGCTGTAACGGGCAACGATATGACGGAGATCAATCGGTGAACGCACCAAGCCGCCTCGATACGACGCCGCGCCTGGAGGACTACCCTTTTCGCCTCAGCGACAATGTCCGCTTCGGCGATCTCGACCCTAACCAGCACGTCAACAACGCGGTCTACGCCACCTATTTCGAGACCGGCCGTGTCACGCTGATGAAGCTTCCGGAATACGGCCTGACGCCGCCGGGACTTGCCTGGATCATGGTACGGCTCGACATCCATTTCCGCGCCGAGTTGCACTGGCCGAACACGATCGAGCTCGGCCTCGGCGTCGCGAAGCTTGGACGAACGTCGGTGACGTTCGAGCAGGTGGTGTTTTCGGAAGGGAAGTGCATTGCATCGGCGACATCGGTCGCCGTGATGATCGACGAAGCGTCGCGCCGGCCAACGCCACTGATCGCGGAAGTGCTCGAGAAGCTCAGGCCCTGGCACAAGCGCGGCATTGAGGTCGCGCCGCCGAGCACATGAATAGCTAACAGCGTTAGGCCTGGCGTTCCGGCGTCGCCACCACGAGGCCGTCGAGATCGTCGGAGACCTTGATCTGGCAGGACAGGCGCGAGTTCGGGCGCACGTCGAAGCCGAAGTCGAGCATGTCCTCTTCCATCGGCGTCGGGCTGCCGACCTTCTCACGCCACGCTTCGTCGACATAGACATGGCAGGTGGCGCAGGCGCAGGCGCCGCCGCATTCGGCCTCGATGCCGGGAATGCTGTTGCGGATGGCGGCTTCCATCACAGTCGCGCCGTTCTCGACGTCCACCGTACGGGTTTCGCCCTTGTGATCGACAAAGTGAATTTTGGCCATGTGTGCTCGTGCTGCCGCGATCTAGGGAATGAAGGAGGGTCCGGGCTGTCCTATAACGGGTCGGTCAGCCCGGCGCCATAGCGTTTTGATAAGTCGTGAATACCGTTTCGCGGGAAGAAAACCCGTCAAAACAAAAGACTAGAGGACGGTTCTGGCCCTGTCGGCCTAAGGGTTGAGGATCGCCTCGATGGCGGCGCGAGCCTCGGTCACCGCCTCTTTCAGCGCGGCAAAGGCGTGAAGCCGGCCCTGGCCGGTCTGGATCGCGGTCTCCAGGCTGGCGGCGGCATCCGCCACCGCAAAGGCGCCGATCCCGCGCGCCGATCCCTTGAGCTTGTGGGCGAGTGCGCCCGCCTCGGCCGGCAGCGCTGCCATCGCCGCGATCAGGCGCACCGCTTGCTCGGCAAACATCGCCAGCACTTCCTGTTCCAGCTCGGAATCGCCGAGCGTCATGCGGGAGAGATGATCGAGGTCGAGCGGGCTGTCGATGGGTGCAAGCGGGGGCGAGGGCATCCAGTCCATCCGTTGCAGTTCAGGAGTCATGGCGCAGGCCCCGGCATCGCGCGATGTCCGCCGGTCCGGCGGTCAAGTTCCATCCACCCAAGCATGGAAATGGTTAACGAAATGTTCCGGCCGTTTTGCGCAAATCTGCCTGCTTATTGACGAAAAGTTGCCGCAATCCGGCGAGTCCAGTGGAGAATTGCATTTATTGATAAGGCCTTACGGCGCGATCCTGTTAACGATGATTAAGAATGTCTTAATCGCGGGCATTTCATTCGCGACGCTCTGCCAATAGGATGTTGGAGAAATTGGCGGACAAGCCGTCCGGGTGGGGATGGCTCGGAGATCCGCGCAAGCGGCATGATCCGGACTGTGGGCTTGCGTAGCGCGCAGAGCTCGCGGGGGGACGCGTACAAGTAACGAGGGCTCGGACTGAACATGGCAAACACTCCGAAAAAGGTCAAAGACCCCACAGAAGATGCGCTTTCTGCAATCCAGGAAGCCCTGAACATCAGCGACACGGCTGCGGACACCAGCCGCAACGCCTCGATGCGCAGCGAAACGCCGCCTCCGGTCGCGCCACCGGCTCCCCCGATGTTCGACGAACCGAGCTTCGACGCGCGTCCTGCCGCGAACGAACGCGCGATGTTCGACCAGATCGAGGAGCCGCGCTCCTCGCGCCGCGCCGCCAATGACGACCGTGCGACCATCGGCCAGCTCTTGCAGACGTTGCAGACGGGACGCCCGGCCCGCAACATCTACACCGGCGCGACCATCTTCACCGTCATCTGGCTGGCGGCCTGCGCCGCGCTGACGGTCGGTTTCCTGCCTTCGATCCAGGCGGCGATGGGCCAGAGCGGCGGCGTGTTGGCCATTGCCGGCCTCGTCACGATGTTCTTCGCGCCGATCATGCTGTTCTTCTTCCTGGCGAGCCTCGTCTGGCGCGGCCAGCAAATGAGCTCGGTCGCGCAGGCGATGGCCCAGGTTGCGATCCGCTTCTCCGAGCCGGAAGGCTCGGCTTCGGATTCGATGGTGACCGTCGGCCAGGCCATCCGCCGCGAGGTCGCGGCGATGGGCGACGGCATCGAGCGCGCCATCGCGCGCGCCGGCGAACTCGAGACGCTGGTTGCCAACGAGGTCGCAGCTCTCGAACGCGCCTATTCCGACAACGAAGTGCGCATCCGCGCCCTGCTCCAGGACATCGCGCATCAGCGTGACAATCTGGTCGGCCAGGCCGAGCAGGTCCGCAGCGCCATCTCCGGCGTGCAGATCGATTTGCGCCACGACATCGCGCTGATTTCGGACGCGATCGCCTCGCGCGTCGACGAGGTCGCCAAGTCCATCACCGGCGCGCTCGAAGAGCGCGGCGCCCACATCACCGGTGCGCTCAGCAACGCCGGCGACAACATGATCCTCGCCCTCGGCGAGCGCGGCGGCGACCTGCTCGACCGCCTCGAGGAGGCCAGCAACGAGACCACGCGCGCCGTGCTCGACGCCAGCGAGCGACTGACCACCAGCCTCAATTTCAAGACCGGCCATGTCCACGACGAGTTCGTCGACCTCGCCGACCGCGTCCACGAAATGCTGAACGAGCGCATCGACCGCATCACAGGCGAGTTCGAGCAGCGCTCCGCCGCGATCGTCGACGGTATCTCCGAGCGAACCGAGCAGGTGCATGACAGCCTGAAGAATTCGTCGGACTCGCTGCTGCTCGAGCTCGAGCTGCGTTCCAACGACCTCTCCGCCAAGATCGACGACGCCGGCAACCGCCTCGCCGGCCACATCATGACCTCCGGCGACAAGGCGAGCGAAGCGCTCGACGCCACCGTCAACACGCTGGTCGCCAAGGTCGTCAGTCAGACCGAGACCGCGCACGACTCGCTGTCGCTGCAGATGAGCGCCTTCGACGAGCTGGTGAAGAATCAAGGCACCGAGCTGGTCGAGAAGTTCGCACGCGACTCCGGCACGCTGGGCGCCCTGATCACCCGCCACATCTCCGAGTTCGACCGCACCGTGAAAACCTTCGGCGGCGAGATCGTCGATCGGATGGGCCAGCGCACCCAGGACATCCATGAATCGCTGAAGACCTATGTCGACAATTTCGACACCCGCTTCACCTCCAACGGCGGCGCGATCACGGCTGTGCTCGACCAGCGCCTGGTGCAGTTCGAGACCACGGTTGGCGAGCGCGTCAGCAACCTCGACGCCTCGCTGAACGGCAAGATCTCGGGTCTCGACTCGACGATCGATGGTCACATCAAGACCTTCGACGAGCAGCTCGTCGGCCGCGTCGCCGCGCTCGAACAGTCGTTCGATACCCGTGCGAAGTCGGTCACCGAGACCATCGACGGACGGCTCAACACGCTCGCCTCGTCGCTGACTGACGGTGCCGCGCAGGCGATCCAGTCGATCGACTCCCGCCTCACCCATCTCACGACGTCGCTGACCGATGGCGCATCGCAGGCGATCGAGACGATCGACAACCGTCTCAACCACCTCACGACCTCGCTGACGGATGGCGCATCGCAGACCATCCAGACGATCGACACGCGCCTCACGCATCTGACGACCACCCTCACCGGCGGCGCGTCGCAGGCGCTCGAATCAATCGACACGCGCCTCACCTACCTGACCACCGCGGTGACGAACGGCGCCTCGCAGGCGGTGCAGTCGATCGATACCCGTCTCACCCTCCTGACCTCGACGCTCACCGACGGCACCGCGCAGGCGATCGAGGCGGTCGACCGCCGCATCACCGGCGTCACCGAGATCATCGACGGCCGCAGCATGCACCTGACCGACACGGTCACGGCGCGCTTCCAGGACATCCAGCAGGCCATCGAGACCAAGGTCGGCTCGGTCGCTAGCGACATCGACGTGCGCGTGGCGCAGTTCGAGGACCTGCTCGGCTCACGCGTCGAGGCCGTCGCCGGCCGCATCGAGAGCAGCGGACGCCAGGCCAGCGAGGACATGATGTCCCGCGCCGAGATGATCTCGACCGCGATCCGCTCGCACGTCGAGGACGCCGAGCGCTCGCTCACCAACCTCGTCGTCAACACCAGCGAGACCATCCAGACCGGTGCGCGCACCGCGCAGCAGTCGCTGATGACGGTTTCCTCCGACGTCAACGCCCAGCTCAAGATGACCTCCGCCGAGGTCGAGCGCGCGCTGACCGCTGTCGGCACCGGTGCAGCGAACTCCATCCTGACCAGCGCCCGCGAAGCGCAGTCGACGCTGGTCGCGGCATCCGGCGATGCCTCCAACCAGATCAAGGGGCTCGCGGCCGACGTCGAACGCACGCTGTCGTCGGCAGGCTCGGCGACCGCCGCCTCGATCCTGGCCGGTGCCCGCGAGGTGCAGACCACGCTTGTCACGGCGTCCTCGGACGCGGCCAACCACGTCAAGACCCTCACCGCCGACGTGCAGCGCTCGCTGTCGATGGCCGGCACGACCACGGCGGAATCGATCACCGCCGGCGCCCGCGATGCGCAGAGCGCGCTGATCGCGGCCTCGAGCGAGACCGCCAACCAGATCAAGGCGCTGTCCTCCGACGTGCAGCGCTCGCTCTCGATGGCGGGAACCGCGACGGCAGAGACCATCATGACCGGCGCCCGCGAAGCTCAGAGCACGCTCGTCAACGCGTCCTCGGATGCGGCGAGCCAGGTCAAGTCCCTTGCCGCCGAAGTGCATCGCTCGCTCTCGCAGGTCGGCCAATCGACCGCCGAGACGATCACGACCAGCGCCCGCGATGCCCAGAGCACCCTGCTGGCGGTCTCCGCCGAACAGACCGGCCAGGTTCGTTCGCTGGCGGCCGAGATGCAGCGCGCGCTGGCGACCGCCGGCGGCGCCACCATCGAGGCGCTCACCAGCGGCGTGCGCGAAGCCCAGGGCACGCTGATCTCCGCCTCGACGGACGCAGCAGGCCAGATCAAGTCGCTGACCATAGACATCGAGCGCACGCTGACCTCGGTCGGCGCCGACACCGCCTCGACCATCCTCAACAGCGCGCGTGAGGCGCAGACCTCGCTGACCTCGACCTCGGCGGATGCCGCAAGCCAGATCCGCACGATCTCGAGCGAGATCGAGCGTACGCTGAGCACGGCCACCGCGAACGCGACCAACGACATCCAGACCAGCGCGCTCAACGCCCAGAACGCGTTGATCAACGCCTCCAACGAGGCGAGCTCGCGGGTGAAATCGAGCTCGGCGGACGTCGAGCGCTCGGTGCTCGCCGCCAGCAGCAGCTTCGGCCAGGCCATGACCGGCAAGACCGACGAGATCGTCACCTATGTGCAGCAGCAGTCCGACCGTCTCGCCAACATGATCGACGCCAAGCGCGGCTCGCTCGTGGACGCGATCGGCTCGAAGACCAGCCAGCTCACGCTCGACATCGACCGCGTCACGTCCGACGCGCTGAAGTCGATCGAAACGCGCGGCCACGCGTTCTCGCAGACCATGATGGGCAACGGCTCCGAAGTGGCGCGAACCATCAACTCGGCGAGCGAGATGGCGACGGGTGCCGTCAACAAGTCGCTCAAGGACCTCGAGCAGGCCTCCCGCGCGGCAATCGACCAGTCGCGCCAGGTCTCGATCGCGGCTGTCACCGAGATGCAGGAGACCAGCAAGATCCTGCGAACCGACACGGTCGCCCTGTTCGAGCGCCTGCGCGAAGGCAACATCCTGCTCCAGGAGGTGCTGACCGGTGCGCACGACAACCTCAACTCGCTCGAGCGGGCGCTGGTGACGCGCGTCGCCGACTTCGTCTCGGCGATGAACGACGTCACCTCGCGCAACGGCGCTGCGACGCAGAACCTGGAAGACCAGCTCAACGTCTTCAACAGCAAGACCACGCGGGCGCTCCAGGATCTCGGCGAGCTGTCGACCCAGTTCGACGCGCACGGCAAGGCACTGGTCGAGGCCGCGCAGGTCGTCGAGCAGAGCAACAAGAATACCACCGCCTCGCTCGCCGAACGCAAGGAGGCGCTGGAATCGCTCGTCACCACGATCGACCTGCGCACCGCCGATCTCGACCAGCGCCTGTCGCGCTTCACCGGCCTGCTCGACGAATCGCTGGCGGCCGCCGAAGAGCGTGCCCGCGACATCGCCCGCGTCGTCGCGGAGACCGCCGGCGCCGGTTCCGCCGCGATCACCCGCCAGTTCGAAGCGGTGCGGTCGGCCTCCGAAGAGGAGCACCGGCAGACCGTCGAGGCCATGCATGACATCTACCGCCAGACCACCGACGAGGCGGATGCGATGTTCAAGCAGTCGACGGAGAAGTTCACCAACCTCGTCTCCAGCATGAAGCAGATGGCGTTCGAGATGCACAACGAGCTCGAAGCCACCCGCAACGAGCTGCGCCGCGGCGTGCTCGAGATGCCGCAGGAGGCCGCCGAGAGCACTGCGCAGATGCGCAAGGTGATCGTCGACCAGATCGAGGCCCTCGCCGAGCTCAACCGCATCGTGGCCCAGCACGGCCGTGGCCTCGACGTCTCCACGACGGGCCGCGCCAGCGTGCAGCGCCAGGAAGAGCCGATGCTGGCGGCCGTCGGCGCGCGCAGCACCGAGACGCGCATGCGCGAGAGCGCCAGCGCCTCGACGCTGCCGCCGCCGGACCTCGGCATGCCCGCCTCCTCGCGCCGCACCGAAGCGCCGCCGGTTGCACCGGCCGGCAACGACCAGGGCCGTGACGGCTGGCTGTCGGACCTCTTGAGCCGCACGGACGCCAACCAGGGTGCGCCCACCGGACGTGAGCCCCAGCGCGGCCGCCAGGCTGCACCGGCGCCGCAGCCGCAGGCCCCGCAAGGTGGCGGCAATCCGCTGGAATCCTTGTCGCTCGACATCGGCCGGCTGATGGACCGCAACCTCGCGTCCGAGATGTGGGACCGCTACCAGCGCGGCGAGAACAAGGCCTTCACCAAGCGCCTCTACACGCCCGCGGGCCAGAAGGCCTTTGACGAGGTCGCCCGCAAGTATCGATCCGACCGCAACTTCAAGGCGACGGTCGACCGCTATGTCGCCGAGTTCGAACGCCTGCTCGACGAAGTCGCCCGCGACGGCCGCGGCCCGCAGGAGCTGCGCAACCACCTGACCTCCGAGACGGGCCTGGTGTACACGCTGCTTGCTCACGCAGCGGGCCGGCTGGGATAAGCGGTCGGTCGCCAAGACGCATGACGAATGAAAACGGAGGCCTCACGGCCTCCGTTTTGTTTTGGGCGTCATTAGGTTTGGGCGTCATTAGGAACGACGCGTTCGACCAAGCACTCGGTGTCGTCCTGGCGAACGCCAGGACCCATTATCCCAGGGAGGAGTTTGGCGAAGACCAGTCGTACGGTACTGCCATCGACCGCAATCGATGGACCTCGCGGTATGGGTCCTGGCTTTCGCCAGGACGACATCTGGGACGCCTACTGCCGCCTGCGCTCCGGCACAGCGGGCTTCGGCGGCTCGGGCGGCGGCGGCGCAGCCGCCGGCGGCGCGCTGTTGCTGGCGCCGAACAGGACGCGGGTCGGGTTGCGGTCGAAATTGTTGACCGCGCGGCTGATGTCGCCGAGCGTGCGGCGGCCGTCGATCATCAATGCGCCGGAGCGCTTGTCGAAATCGTCGGCCAGTTCGCGGATCGACTTCACCGCCAGAAACAGCTCGCCGCCGTCCTTGCCGCCGGCGAGCGTGTTGAGGCCGAGCATGAGGCTGTCGGCCTTGAGCATGACGCCGTCGACCTTGGCCATCACGCCGTCGATCTTCTCCGAGTTGCGGGCGAGCGAGTTGGTGAAGGTCTCGAGATTCTTCAGCGAGTTCTTCACCGATTCCTGATTGTCGGCGACGATCTTGTTGATGTTCTGCAGCGTGCCGCGGATCGCCTCGGTGACGTCCTGGAGCTTGTTGGGATCGGCCGTCAGCGTGGGGATGCCGTCCTCGTCGAGCGGCGGCGCAGGCGCTGCCTCCTCGCCGCCCTTGAGCGAGATCGCGGCGACGCCGGTCAGGCCCTGGAATTCGAGGCCGACCAGGGTGTCCTTGCGGATCGGGGCGTTGTTCTCGACCATGGCGAGTGCGACAACCCGCCGCGGGTTGTCGAGCTTCACCGAGACCACCTCGCCCACCCTGATACCGTTAAAATTGACGCTGCCACCGTTGCGCAGGCCCGCGGCCGGGCCCTCGAACACGACGCGCAGGGGGCTGCGCTGCTTGGTGGTGTGCAGCGACTGAAACCACAGCACGAAGCCGATCGCGGCGGCGATCACCGCCAGCGTGAACGACCCGATCAGCACGTAATTTGCGCGCGTTTCCATCAGCTACTCCGGCACCTCAGCCCATCACCGCGCGAGCGCGCTTGCCATGGAAATATTGCCTCAGCCAGGGATGCTGCGAGGCCTGCATGTCGGCGATCGACCCTGCCGCAATGATCTTACCGTTGCCTAAAACGGCGATGCGGTCACATGCTGTGTAAAGGCTATCGAGGTCGTGGGTTACCATGAAAACGGTCAGCCCCAAAGTCCGCTGCAACGTCCTGACCAGCTCGTCGAAGTCGCCGGCGCCGATCGGATCCAGGCCCGAGGTCGGCTCGTCCAGGAAGACGAGATCCGGGTCGAGAGACAGCGCGCGCGCCAGCGCCACGCGCTTGACCATGCCGCCCGATAGTTCCGAGGGAAAGCGATCGGCCACTTCGGGCTTGAGACCCACCATGGTGAGCTTGGCGATGGTGATCTCGTCCATCAGCCGCTGCGACACCCGCAGATATTCGCGCATCGGAAACTGGATGTTCTGCCGCACCGTGAGCGAGGAGAACAGCGCGCCCTGCTGAAACAGCACGCCCCAGCGCCGCTCCACGTTGCGACGCTGCGACGTATTGGAGGCATCCAGATCGACGCCGAACACCTCGATGCTGCCTGCGACCTTGGGCACGAGGCCGATGATGGTGCGTGTCAGCACGGACTTGCCCGCGCCGGAAGGACCGACGAAGCCCAAAATCTCGCCGCGCTTGACATCGAGGTCGAGCCCGTCGAGCACGCGCGTCGCGCCGAACTGCACGGTGATGTCGCGGACGCGGATGATGGGGTTCTGGATCTCGCCTGCCATCGTCACATCCCGATCGAGGCGAAGAAGATGGCGAACACGCCATCCATGACGATGACGAAGAAGATGCCCTTCACCACCGAGGCCGTCGTGTGTTGTCCGAGCGATTCCGCACTGCCCTGCACGGCGAGGCCCTCGACGCAGGCGACGATGCCGATCACCGCGGCCATCACCGGCGCCTTGACGATGCCGACGATGAAATGGTCGATCGAGATGGCGTCGCGCAGGCGCAGCAGGAAGGCTTCGGGATCGACGCCGCCGTAGAGCCAAGCGACGAGACCGCCGCCATAGAGCGCGGCCATCGCGCCGAGGAACGCCAGGATCGGCAGCGCTAGCACCAGCGCCAGCATGCGCGGCAGCACCAACACCTCGATGGGATCGAACCCCATGGTGCGCAGCGCGTCGATCTCCTCGCGCATCTTCATCGAGCCGAGCTCGGCCGTGTAGGCGCTGCCCGAGCGGCCGGCGACCATGATCGCGACCAGCAGCACGCCGATCTCGCGCAACACCAGCACCCCGAGCATGTCGACGACGAAGATGTCGGCGCCGAACCTGCGGAAATGGAAAATGCCCTGCTGGGCGATGATGCAGCCGATCAGGAAGGTGATCAGCACCACGATCGGCACCGCGCGCCAGCAGACCTGCTCGAGATGGTGCACGGTCGAGGTCAGGCGGAACGAGCGCGGGTGAATCAGGGTGCGCGCGACCGCCGCGAGCACCGCGCCGAGCATATCGATCAGGCCTGCGACGGTGCCGGCAACCCCGGCCACGGTCCGGCCGATCTGCTCCAGCATGCCGGTGATGGTGATCGTGCTGGTGTCGACGACGGGCGTCGCCCTGACCCGTCGCACCTCGTCCACGAGGCTCGAATAATTGGCGGAAAGGCCGGCGATCTGCGCCTCGACGGCGCCCTGCGTCAGGCTGCGGCGCAGCCGCTCGATCAGCCAGGCGCCGAAGGTGTCGAGCTTGGTGACCTCGGACACGTCGATGAAGATGCTTTGCGGGCCGCCGGCAAGCTTCTCGGCGTCAGCCACCATCCGCTCCAGGACCGGCGCGAAGCTCGCGGTCCAGGTTCCGGTGGCGCAGAGTGCCAGCGCATTGCCCTTCGCAATCCGTTCCAGCTTCGGATCGCCGTTCAAGACGTCCGCTCCCGTGCCGGGGCGCGAGAAACGGTTAAAATCAGATGGTTGCGCACGCGCCCTTACCCGGAGAAGGTATCCCCAACTGGTTGACCTTAGTTGCTAGAGGTAACCAGCAGGTTCAGATTTCGCCAGAGTTCAAAATGACTTCCAGCAAAGTTCCGGTTCTCGGCGCGCGAATCGAGCGCTTTCCCATCGCAGGCAGTTTCACCATCAGCCGGGGCGCCAAAACCGAGGCCGTCACCGTCGTGGCCGAGGTCAGCCGGGACGCCCTGACGGGCCGCGGCGAATGCGTGCCCTATTCCCGCTATGGCGAGACGCCCGAGGCGACCCTTGCCGCCATCCAGGCCATGCAGGAGGCCGTGGCCCGCGGCCTCACCCGCCAGGCCCTGCAAGCCGCCATGCCGCCCGGGGCGGCCCGCAACGCCCTGGATTGTGCCCTGATCGATCTGGAAGCCAAGGCGGCGGGCTTGCGGGCCTGGAGCCTGCTCGACCGCCCGTTGCCGGGCGAGCGCACCACGGCCTACACGATCTCGCTGGGAACGCCCGAGGCCATGGCGGCGGCGACCGCCAAAGCGGCGCACCGGCCGCTGCTCAAGATCAAGCTCGGCGGCAACGGCGACGGGGAGCGGATCGCCGCGGTGCGCAAGGCCGCTCCCGAATCCGAACTGATCGTCGATGCCAACGAGGCCTGGACCGAGGCCAATCTGGAGCACAATCTTGCGGCCTGTGAGGCTGTCGGCGTCACCCTGGTCGAGCAACCGCTGCCCGCGGGCAAAGACGACGCACTGGCGCGGATCAAGCGGCCGCTCGTGGTCTGCGCCGACGAGAGCGTGCACGACCGCAACTCGCTCGCTCCCTTGCGCGAGCGCTACGATGCCGTGAACATCAAGCTCGACAAGACCGGTGGCCTCACCGAGGCGCTGGCGATGGCCGATGCCGCTCAGGCGCTCGGCTTCGAAATCATGATCGGCTGCATGGTCGCGACCTCGCTCTCGATGGCCCCGGCGATGCTGGTGACGCCGCAGGCGCGCTTCGTCGATCTCGACGGTCCGCTGCTGCTGGCGCACGATCGCGATCATGGCCTTCGTTACGACGACAGCCTGATCTATCCGCCTGATGCCTCGCTGTGGGGATGAGCTTTCAGCCGGTGCCGCGTCGACCAGATCAGAAGCGCGCCGGCAGCGGCCATCGCGGCCATCACGTAATAGAGGCCATCGCCGATGCGGGCGTAGATCGCGCCTGACGCGATCGAGGTGGTCGCACCCAACAGGCCGTTGCACGCGGCGTAGTAGCCCTGCCCCCGCGCGATCTGATGCGACGGCACGCGCTGCACCAGCAGACTCATCGTGCCGAGAATGGTCATCCCGAAGCTCAGGCCGTGGCCGAGCTGCACGATCGCCAATAGCGCGAGCGGCGGATCGTGCGCGGTGACGACCCAGCGCACGACCGCGCTCGCGCCCCCGATCGCCATCAGCGAGGACGGATGCAGCGAGAAGCGCGGCGACAGCGCAAAGATGACAATCTCGGCGATCACCCCTAACGTCCAGAGGCCCGCGATCGTCAGCCCGCCGAGGCCCTGGGCCTGCCAGTTGATGGCCGAGAATGTATAATACGCGACGTGACTGCCCTGGATCAGCGCAGCCGAAACGATGATGGCCCAGAAGCCGGCATCGCGCAGCAGCGCCTTGCCAGCGTGCGCCGCTGTCGTCCTTCGCCTGACATCGTCGAGCGGCTGGAGCAGCATGCCGGCGGCGACCGCAATCACGGCCCAGGCGACGATGATCCAGATCAGATCGCGCGCCGCGATGTGGTCTACGAGATAGCCGCAGGCGAGCGAGCCGGCCGCGAAGGCTGCCGAACCCCACAGCCGCACCGGCCCGTAATCGAGCCCGTAGCGGGCGACGCCACGCAGCGCATAGGCGTCGGTCAGCGGCATGGTCGGCGTCCACATCATGCAGGTCAGCGCATAGATCAGGAACAGCGCCAACGGCTGCTGCTGCAAGCCGACCGCCGTGAACCCGATCGCCGTCGCCAGCACGGAGATCATCATGCCGGCGCGAATCGCATGTCGCTTTTCGGCAAAGGCGGTGATCTGCGGCAGCGTGGTGAAGCGCGTGATCGCCGGCAGCGCGTTGATGAGGCCGATCCAGGCCGCGTCGATGCCGATCGCCTTCAGCCAGACCGGAAAGAACGGCAGATGCGTCCCCGAGACCGCGAACACGGCCGAGTAGAACAGCGCGAGGCTCATGGCGAATCGCCGCTTCCGAGCTGCTGCGATGGGGATTTGTGATTCGCCTGCCATCAAACCAATTGCGATTCGGTCGATATCGTGGTGATCGTTACTGTAACGCGCGGTGATTTGCGCGACGAGATTGACATGGCCAACGAAGCATTCGCCCTCTCGCCTATGTCTGCCCGTGCGGCCGAGCCGAACGAGCAGGATTACGACGCGATCCGCGAAGCCTTCCTGGAGACCGCGCGCGGCCGCTGGTTCCTTGGTGAATACGCCAAGCGCAACCGCAATGCCGACACCCGCATGGTGCTCGACGCTGTCGCGAAAATCGAAGAAACCCTTGCGGCACAGCGCCAACCCGTCGTCGAGGACCGGCTGCCCGAGGCGCTGGTCGCGATCCGGCACGCGATCCGCGAAGCCGAGACGATCGCAATCGCGGCGTTCGATCCGGGGGCGATCGAGGCGAGCCTCGCACCGATCCCGCGCGGCCTGCGCATCATCAAGGAGATCTCCTGGCGCTGGCGCGAGATCGGCGCCGACGGGCGAATCTGCGACCTGATTGATTCGCAGCTCGCCTCCATCGAGGCGGCCTGCGCGCAGGTTTCGACCATCGACCCCCGCGCCGACCTCAAGGCCGCATTCGACCTGCTCAAGGACCGGATCGACCAGACCGACGCTGACGCAACGCCGCAGGCCGCGCGCCCCTCGCCGGCTCCGGTGCAGG
Organism: Bradyrhizobium sp. WSM1253; assembly: GCF_000244935.1. Taxonomy (NCBI): domain Bacteria; kingdom Pseudomonadati; phylum Pseudomonadota; class Alphaproteobacteria; order Hyphomicrobiales; family Nitrobacteraceae; genus Bradyrhizobium; species Bradyrhizobium sp. WSM1253. The sequence continues at coordinate 7,217,595 of NZ_JH600073.1, read as the reverse complement.
AGACACCGTCGCCTGTTGCGGAAGCTCCGCTGGCGGAGGCCGCGCCTGCGGCGATGGCCAGCGAAGCAGCCGTGGCTTTTACGGAGGCGCCGCAGGACATCGCAGAGGCGATCAAGCCCGAAGCCGCCGTGGAAGCGGCCGGCGTCGCCGAGGCATTCTCGGTTGCGGAGCAGGCGATGGACGCCGCGCTCAAGCCGGAGACCGTCGGCGAGAACCTGATCGCACCTGAAGCCGCCGCTTTTGAAGAGCCGGCCACTGAGGCCTTCGTGGAGGTGACGGACGAATTTTCGCTCGATGCCGCAGCGGAAGCCGAGGACGAAGCCATACTCGACGCGATCGCCCTGGAGATGGCCGCACCCGATCCGGAATTCGACGAGATCATCGAACCGGTCGAGATGGAAGCGACCGTTCCGGAACCGGTGGTTGCGGAGGCCGCAGCGCCCATCGCAGCCGAGATACCGGAGCCGATCGCACCGGAGCCGGCCGCAGCCGAGCCAGTCTCCGCCGCAGCGGTGGTGGAGGAGCCGGTGGAGGAAGCGCCGATCGCGATGGAATCGCTGGCGCGCCTCACCAACGCCATTGCGGAAGCCGCCGCCGAAGTGATGGAGCAGCCGGCGCCGGTCATGGCGGCCACCGCGACATTCGGCGCGGCGCAGGCCACGACGCTGCCGATGACGTCGCCGGTTCCGGAAGCCTCACTTGGCGCCACCATCCTCGCCAGCGGCATCCTGCAAAAGCCCCGCGCCGCCGCAAACGACCCCATGGCGCCAATCCGCCGCATGACCCAGGCCGAGAAGATCGCGTTCTTCTCGTAAGGCGGCGCAGCTATGTCCTCCGTGGAAGACACCCTCAACCTCTGGCGTCCCGTCGGACCGAAAGACCTGGAGCTGATCCAGCAATCCGGCATGCGCGCGTTTCCGCCGCGCCTGCCGGACCAGCCGATCTACTATCCGGTGCTGACGGAAGACTACGCCATCAAGATCGCGCGCAATTGGAATGTCCCGGCGAGCGGCTCGGCTTTGTGACACGTTTCGAGGTCGAGCGCAGCTTCATCGCGAAGTACGACGTGCAGGAGGCGGGCGGCCGCTCACATCTGGAGTACTGGATTCCGGCCGAGGACCTCGATGCCTTCAATACCGCAATCGTCGGCCTGATCGAGGTCGTCCGCAGCTTCCCCTAGCCGCTGCGCGCTCAGCCCCTCATCCGCAATTCCACACCGCGCCAATCGGCGTCCGCGTCCAGCACGGGCCAAAACTGCCGCCATTGTAGCGGCCGCCGCCGAAGCCGGGCCGGCCGAAATAGCGCCACTCACCATCCCAGCCGTAATATTGCGGAACTGGATCGATGTACCAATGGCGTCGGTCGCTAGGCGACATCCGCCGCATCGCTTCCTTCTGCTTATAGAGCGGAATGCTGTTGCTCAGCGGCTGGCGATAGCCCGGCAGGAAGCCGTAGCCATGCCAGGCTTGCTTGGGACGCTTTTGGATTGAAGCAGCCGGCGCGACAGCCGGCAGCAGCGATAGGACGATAGCGACAGATAGACACATAAAGCGCGACATGGACCGACCATAGACAGTCGGATGCCGGCAGGCCATTCAAAATTCGGGTGGGCGATGTAACAAAGCCCATCGCGAAACCGAAGAGATCGGGAACGGAAATCCATCACCGAGGGTCAAGGAAACATGATTGGCGAAGTGATTGTCATTGGCGATCTGCAATTGCGTGACGGCGCCTCTGTCGACGAACACGACCGGCTCGGCGCGCGCATGTACGACATCGTCAGCCGTCTTCCCGGCTTTGTGTCGGTCAAGTCGTTTAAGGCCGACGACGGCGAGGAGCTCACCGTGTTCCGTTTTGCCTCGGAGGAAGCGCTCGAAGCCTGGCGCACTCACCCCGAACATGTCGAGACGATGAAGCGGGGACATGCCGAGTTCTACGCCAGCGGCTTCCTGCAGATCTGCAAGGTGATCCGCGAGGTCGGACCATTCGAGCACGCGTGACGCCGTCCCGCATCATTCGATCGCGCGCTGCTAGCTGATCACACCCTTCCTGATCAGGAAGCATCCGTAACTGCTGCTGTCGCCGACCTGTACGACGCCAAAGCTCGCCGCCGCCGCGCGATAAAAATCCGGCCGCGAGAGTTTTCCGGGCGTGACGGGCCGGTCGGCGGCACGCTCGATCTCCGCGAGCACCGTGCGCTGCACGTCGGGGACGCGGCTGGGATCGTCGACCGGCATCATCACGCGGACCGGATCGGGATCGAAATCGTCGAGCGGATAGACCGACATGATGGCGCGAATCGCGGTCTGCATGCTGATGCCCGGCAACTGGATCAGGCGCTGCGAATGCGTGCTCTGCGCGATGCGCGCAGAGGGGTGATTGGCATCGACGAAAGCGAGATCGTCGCCATGGCCCATGGACGCCAGCAGCCAGAGCAGATCTGGCGTGAGGATCGGATCGATCGATTTCAGCATGTGACGGACTGTCCTCCCATCGTGCACCCACCTTGGCGGGTTCCAAGCGTGATTCAGATCACGCAGCCTACCATGGTGATGGCGATCACGGACCTCAAAGTCGAACGCGGCCAAGCTTGCCGGCAACCAATCTCGTATCGAGATCAGTGCCAAAGGAGCACGCCATGTTCCGCCTAAAATCTTTCCTAATGACTGCAGGCCTTTTGGGAAGCCTGTTCGGCTTCGCCTCCGGCCCTGTTTCCGCGCAAGTCGCCCCGGTCGAGCCGGCCCCCACCGCGCTGCAAGGCCCGGAACAGCGCGTCGCGTTGGTGATCGGCAATTCGAACTACCAGAACGCGCCGCAGCTCGCCAACCCCGACAATGACGCGGACTCGATGGCGAAGTTCCTGAATTCGGCCGGGTTCGAAGTGGTCGCCGCGACCGACCTGACCCAGAACGACATGCTTCGCGTGGTGCAGGATTTCTCCGCCAAAGTGTCGGCGCGCGGTCCGAACACGGTGGCGATGGTCTACTACGCCGGTCACGGCGTGCAGCTCGCCGGCGAGAACTACCTCGTTCCCGTCGACGCCAAGGTCTCGAGCCAGACCGAGCTCGTCAACAACTCCGTCCGTCTGGTCGACGTGATGTCGACGCTGGAGACGATCCCGAGCCGCATGCGCATCGTCATCCTCGATGCCTGCCGCAACAACCCGTTTCCGAACGTGAACGATGCCGGCCGCGGCTTGGCGATCGTCGATGCGCCGAACGGTTCGATCGTCGGTTACTCGACCGCGCCGGGCGCGGAAGCGCAGGACGGCACCGGCGGTCACAGCCCCTACACGCAGGCCTTCCTGAACGTCGCGCGCGAGCCCAACGTGCCGATCGAGCAACTGTTCAAGCGCGTGCGCCTCGAAGTGAACCAGACCACCAGCGGCGCGCAGATCCCGTGGGAGAGCTCGTCGCTGACGTCGGACTTCACCTTCTTCGGCGACACCGCTGTCGCCGCCAACCGCGCGCCCGTGAATGCGCCTGTCGTGCAGATGGCCTCCAACCTGCCGAGCCGCTCGACCCGCCAGGCCTATGACTACGTCGTGTCGGAAGCTCGGCCCGAGTACTATCAGGAGTTCATCACGATGTATCCGCACGACCCGCTGTGCGACCACGTCCGCTGGCTGCTCAACAACCTGCTGCTCACGCAGGCCTGGCACAAGGCGGTGCTCGCGAACTCGCCGCTCGGATACAAGAATTTCTACGACAGCTACGGCAACACGCCCTATGCGCAGGTCGCGCTCAAGCTCCAGATGCAGCCGAAGCAGATCCCCTTGATGCAGGCGACCAAGTTCCTGGCGCCGCAGAATATCGCCCCGACCTTCAAGATTGGCAATCTCGGCCAGCCCAAATACATGCCGCTGCAGCAGGGTAATGGCGGTGCGCAAGTGAACGGCAATTTGCCGATCGTGCAGAAGTCGGGCGACAACAACGGCATCGGCAAGCTCGGCAATGGCGGCCAGATCGTCAACCTGCCGGCGGGCAACAACCAGCCCAACCAGCAGAACGGCACGCCGTCGCAGACCCCGGGCAAGATCGTCACCCTGCCCGCGCCGACCAACACCACCAACAACAATGGCGGCATCGGCAAGATCGTGACGCTGCCTGCGACCAACAAGACGCCGAACGGTACTGGCAACGGCACAATCAGTGGCAATCCAGGCAAGATCGTGAGCATGCCGGTGAATGTCGGCAAGGGCGGCACGACCATCGACACGAAGCCCGTCAACGTTCAGACGCAGAACAACCCGATCCGCATCAACAACGGCGCCAAGATCAGCGACAACCCCGTGAACAAGGTGCAGGTGCAGAACAACAACCACCCGCAGTTCAACGAGACCAATCGCATGGTCAACAATGGCGGCAACAACTTTCGGCAGTCGATGAACCAGAGCCAGGGTGGCAACGGCGGCAACAACCACCGCGGCTTCATGCACTGATCGCGGTCGGCCACACACGACAAAGGGCAGAGCGGTGACGCTCTGCCCTTCTTCATGTCAGAAGATTTAGAGTATCAGGCCACCAGCTCCGCAAACAAATCAGCGTCGACATTGCCGCCGGAGAGCACGATGACGACATTCTTGCCGGCAACATCAAGTCGCCCCGCAAGCAGCGCGGCCAGGCCGACCGCTCCGCCCGGTTCGACCACGAGCTTCAGCTCGCGATAGGCAAACGCGACGGCCGCGCCGACTTCCTTGTCCGACGCGGTCACGCCGCGCGCGAGCAGCTTGCTGTTGATCGCGAACGTCATCTCGCCGGGGATCAGGGCCATCAGCGCATCGCAGATGGTGCGGCCTGCCGGCCCGTGCGGCTCGCGATGACCTGCGGTCAGGGACAGGCCGTGATCGTCGAAAGCCTCGGGTTCGGCGACGACGATTTGCGCCAGCGGATAGCGCGCCTTCACGGCCGTCGCGACGCCCGCGATCAGGCCGCCGCCGGAGGCCGGCGCCACCACGATGTCAGGCGCGAGGCCGAGCGCCGCCATGTCCTCGGCGATCTCGCGGCCGGCGGTGCCTTGGCCGGCGATCACGAAGGGATCGTCATAGGGCCTGACCAGCGTCGCGCCGCGCTTCTCGGCGATGCCGCGCGAGATCGCCTCGCGGTCGTCGCGGTCGCGGTCGTACAGCACGACCTCGGCACCGTAGGATTTGGTGCGCTCGCGCTTCGACAACGGCGCATCCGCGGGCATCACGATGGTCGCCTGCATGTCGAGGATCTTGGCCGCCGCCGCCACGCCCTGGGCATGGTTTCCAGAGGAGAACGCGACCACGCCGCCGGCGCGCTTGTCCTGCGGGATCGAGGCGACCTTGTTGAAGGCACCGCGGAACTTGAACGAGCCGGTGCGCTGGAGCATCTCCGGCTTGAGATAGACCTTTGCGCCGACGCGTTCGTTGAGCACGGGAAAGGACAACAGCGGGGTGCGGACGGCGAAGGGTGCGATCACGCGGGCTGCGGCATCGATATCGGCAGGGCCGATCGGGAGGAGCTGTTCTGTCATGCCCGATGTTATCGCGGCGGATGAGGCGCGGGCAAGGCATCTCCGCGCGAGCATTCTGGGGCCTCAGGCGACGAATCGCGCCGGCTCCGCCCCGTTCCGGCCCGGCAGCACCGCGCCGACCGCCAAAATGCTGTCGATAAAAGCCCGGGCCGAGGCCTCCCAGGTGTAGTTGGCGGCGAATTCCACGCAGTCCTGCCGGGAGATGTCCAGCGCGGCAAAGCAGGCGCTGCGCAGATCGTGATCGAGCGCGCCGACCGGCGCATCGCCGATCACGTCGCGGGGCCCCTTCACCGGAAACGCCGCAACCGGCAGGCCGCTCGCCAGCGCTTCGAGCAGGACCAGGCCGAACGTGTCGGTCTTGCTCGGAAACACGAAGACATCGGCGGCCGCGTAGATGTCCGCCAGCTCCTCGCCGTGCTTTTCGCCGAGAAAGATCGCGTCCGGATAGGCCTCTTCCAGCGCGACACGCGCCGGACCATCGCCGACGATTACCTTGGTGCCGGGCAGGTCGAGATCGAGGAACGCCTCGAGATTCTTCTCCACCGCCACCCTGCCGACCGAGAGGAACACCGGTGCCGGCAGGCACAGATCAATCGCGCGGGGATGGAACAAATGGGTGTCGACGCCGCGCGGCCACAGCACGACGTTGTCGAAGCCGCGCTCGGTCAGCTCGCAGGCAAGCGCCGGCGTTGCCGCCATCACGGCGCGGCTGGGGCTGTGGAATCGGCGCAGCGCCCGCCAGATCAGCGAGCCCGGCACCGGCACGCGGGCGCGGACATATTCGGGAAAGCGGGTGTGGAAGCTGGTCGTGAAGGGTAGCTTGCGCTGGCGGCAATAGCGGCGGACCATCAGGCCGATCGGCCCCTCGGTCGCGATGTGGATGCTGTCCGGATGCGCCTCTTCGATCAGCTTCGCGATTCTGCCCGGGCGCGGCATGGCCAGCCGCACGTCACGATAGCTCGGCATCGCAAAGGTGCGGAACGATTGCGGCGTCAGGAACGAGAATTCGACGTCGAGACTTTTGGCGGCGTCGGCAAGCTTGGTCAGCGTCCGAACCACACCGTTGACTTGCGGGTGCCAGGCGTCGGTCGCGACCAGGATGCGCATCAGGCTGCCCTTGTCATGCAGCTCTGGCTGCAACCTGCGGGACCTGTGCCGGCTTCTCGGCCTGGTCCGCCCAGGTGATGATCTCGAAATGGCCGTCGTCGTGCTCGACCAGCGCCGTGCAGCTCTCGACCCAGTCACCGCAGTTCATGTAGCGGATACCGCCCTCGTCGCGGATCACCGCGTAATGGATGTGGCCGCAGATCACGCCGTCGGCATCGTGGCGCCGCGCCTCGGCGGCGAGCGCCTGCTCGAACGCGCCGATATAGTTGACGGCGTTCTTGACTTTCTGCTTCGCCCATTGCGACAGCGACCAATAGGGCACCTTGAACATGCGCCGGAAGAAGTTGACAAAGCGATTGAGCTGGATCGCGAAGTCGTAGGCCTTGTCGCCGAGATGGGCGAGCCAGCGTGCGTTCTGCACCACGAGGTCGAAGATGTCGCCGTGGATGACGAGATAGCGCTTGCCGTCCGCACCGGTGTGGACGGTGTTCTCGACCACGTCGATGCCGCCGAAATGCGTGCCGTAATAGTTGCGCAGGAACTCGTCGTGATTGCCGGGGATGTAGATCACCTTGGCGCCCTTGCGCGCCTTGCGCAAAAGCTTCTGGACCAGGTCGTTATGCGATTGCGGCCAATGCCAGCTCGATTTCAGCGCCCAGCCGTCGACGATGTCGCCGACGAGATAGATCGTGTCGGCATCATGGAAACGCAGGAAGTCGAGCAGAAGGTCGGCTTGAGAACCGCGGGCTCCGAGATGAACGTCGGAGATGAACAACGTGCGAAAGCGCCGCTCCGGGCTCTCGTCACTCACATCGTAACTTCCCATGCGCCAGCCTGTAACAATGTCCCGTGACAGGGGGATGACCAATTGAACCTTTGAGGCACCTTCGGATACGAATCGCGCTTGCCTCGCCCACCCCGCGAATATCAGTCGCATGCGACAATCAGGCGACATGGCGCCTCAGCGCCCTCCGCAAGAACCCGGAACTGCGGCGCGCTCGCGAGCGGCGTCAGTAAAATTTGTGGAAATGATGGATCGGGCCGTGGCCGTGACCGACGCTGAAGCGGTCGGCGGCCGCGATCGCCGCGCTGATCCAGGTCTTGGCGTTGCGCACGGCGTGCTCGAGATCCTCGCCCCTGGCGAGCCCGGCGGCGACCGCCGAGGACAGCGAGCAGCCGGTGCCATGGGTGTTGCGAGTGGCAACGCGCGGCGCGGCGAGCGCGATCGTGGTGCTGGCATCGACGAGATAGTCGATGCTCTCGGCGCCCTCGCCGTGCCCGCCCTTGATCAGGACTGCCCGGCAACCGAGCGCCAGCAGTCGGCGCCCCTGGCTCTCGATCTCAGCCTCGCTGGCCGCGACCGGTTCGTCGAGCAGAGCCGCGGCCTCGGGCAGATTGGGTGTGATCACCGAGGCCAGCGGCATCAGTTTGATGCGCAGCGCGTCGACGGCTTCGGAGGCGAGCAGGCGATCACCCGATGTCGCCACCATCACGGGATCGAGCACGACATGCCGGGGTGCCCAGCGCGACAGCGCGGCCGCGATCGCATCGATGCTGGCCGCTTGCGCCACCATCCCGATCTTGACCGCGCCGACCTCGAGATCGGAAAACACCGCGTCGATCTGCGCGGTGACGAATTCGGCGGGCACCGCGTGAATGCCGGTGACGCCGCGGGTGTTCTGCGCGGTCAGCGCCGTGATGGCGGAAGCGCCAAAGACGCCAAGCGCAGCAAAGGTCTTCAGGTCGGCCTGGATGCCGGCGCCGCCGCTCGAATCGGAGCCGGCAATGGTCAGCGCGACGGGCGTCGTCATGGGGCGATTTTCCGCGTTTTCGAAGCCATGGCCCGTCCTAGCGCGCCTGCCTCAACCCAGCAAGTTCGCTTGCTAAATCCGGCCGGGTTTGGCCTATTAGCCGCCAGATATGCTTTCGGAGTGACCGCGATGGTTCCCTTTTTCGTCCAGATCAAATGCAAGCTCGGCCAATCCTATGTGGTCGCCAATGCGCTTGCCGAAGCCGAGATCGCCTCCGAGATCTATTCCACGGCCGGTCAATACGACCTGCTGGTGAAGTTCTACGTCGACAACGACACCGATATCGGCCACTTCGTCAACGAGAAGGTGCAGGTGCTGCCCGGCATCCAGGACACCCTCACCATCATCACCTTCAAGGCGTTTGGCGCGAGTTGACCGTCCGGAAAAGGGCGGGCCTGATCAGGCGCCGCCCTCCTTGCGCTTGGGACGCGGCGGACCGTCCACCGGCGGCAGCGATTTGAGATAATCCGCCATCGCCGCGAGATCGTCCTCCGGCAATTGCGAGGTGTTCTTGATCACCCGCGTCATCGCGCCGCCGACGCTGTCGCCGTCGGGCAATTCGCCGGTCTTCAGGAAATAGGCAATATCCTTCGCGCTCCACTCGCCGAGGCCCTTCTGGGTGATGTTGGGCACCCATCCCTCGCCTTCCGGATTGGGACCGCCAGCGAAGCGTTGTCCGGCGATGATGCCGCCAAGCGCATTGCGCGGGCTGTGGCATTCCGCGCAATGGCCAAAACTGTTGACGAGATAAGCGCCGCGATTCCACTGCGGCGACTTCGCGCTGTTGGCGACGAAGGGCTTGCCGTCCAGAAATAAGAATTTCCAGATGCCGACGTTGCGCCGGATGTTGAACGGAAAGCGCACGTCGTGGTCGCGCACCTTGCCTGCAACGGCCGGCAGCGTTTTCAGATAGGCAAAGAGATCGAGCACGTCCTCGCGCCTGGCGTGCTGATAGGACGTGTAGGGAAAGGCCGGAAAATAATGCCGCCCGTCCGGCCCGACCCCGTGCATCACCGCGTTGACGAATTCGGCCTCGCTCCATTTGCCGATGCCGTCCGTCGGATCGGACGAGATATTCGGCGCGTAGAACGTTCCGAACGGCGACTTGATCGCGACGCCGCCGCCGAGCCTGAGACGATCGGGCTGGTCGGGGACGGCATGGCATGAGGCGCAGCCGCCGGCGTTGAACATCACCTGGCCATTGGCAAGATCAGGCACGCGGGCAGGCGCGGTGCCGGCGGCCGCCACCACCGGCGCGCTGAGCCACCAATAGACGCCCGCTGCAGCGAGTGCGGCGAGCAGCGCCACGGAGATTGTTCGTCGCAACATGCGGTCCTTTCGTCGTCGCGGCGAAGCTTATGACCGATGCCCTCGCGGCTCCAGCCACGAAGAATTTAGCCCACCGCGGCCTGAAACGGGAATAAACTGAAATGCCGGCTGTTGGAAGTTTGGCAGCCCAAACGGGTTCAGCAGGGAGAAAAACCATGAACAAGATCGTCATCGCCATGTCAGTGCTTGGCGCCGTTGCTTTTGCGGGTTCGGCCAGCGCGGAAAAGCTGAAAGCAACGCTCGACGCCAAGTCCGAGGTCCCCGCAACGACCAGCAGCGGCACCGGAACGGCTGATCTGGACTACGACGCCGCCAGCAAGAAGCTGTCCTGGAAAGTCACCTATTCCGGCCTGTCCGGCCCCGCCACCGCTGCGCACTTCCACGGACCCGCCGAGCCCGGCAAGAACGCCGGCGTCGCGATCCCGATTCCCGGCGCTGCCACCAGCCCGGCCGAGGGCTCGGCGACACTGACCGACGCGCAGGCCGCCGATCTGCTCGGCGGCAAGCTCTACGTCAACATCCACACCGCGGCCAATCCAGGCGGCGAGATCCGCGGTCAGGTGACGAAGTAAACTTCGCACAGACCAGCAAAAGGGCGGCTGCCATAGCAGCCGCCCTTTTCGATTCCCCGTAACCCTGGCGCAGACATCACACCTCAGGTTCGGCTGCGTTCAGCGCCTGCGCGAGGTCGGCGATCAAATCCGACGGGTGTTCGATGCCGATCGACAGCCGGATCGTGGAATCGAGCACACCGATTTTCCGGCGGATGTCGGCGGGAACGCCGGAGTGGGTCATGGTGGCGGGCAGGCTCGCAAGCGACTCCGTTCCACCGAGGCTCACCGCCAGCTTGAGGATCTGCAGCGCATTGAGGAATTTCATGGCGGCGGCCTTGCCGCCGACGATGTCGAACGAGAACGTGGACCCCGCCCCTGTGCATTGCCGCGCAAACACAAGTCCATCCGGCGACGCCGCCTCGTGATGACCGAGATAGTGCACCTTGGCCACTTTTGGATGATCGCGCAGATAGTCCGCCACGAGGCGCGCATTCGCATCCGCCTTTTCCATGCGCAGGCTCAGCGTCTCGAGCGAGCGGTTGATCATCCAGCAGGAATGCGGATCGAGCTGGGTGCCGATGGCGCCCCGGAGCGCCTTGATGCCTTTCACCACCGCCTTCGCGCCGAGCGCGGCGCCCGCGATCAGATCTGAATGTCCGCCGACATATTTCGTGAGCGAGTACAGCGAAATATCCGCGCCGTGCTCGATCGGCCGCTGAAACACCGGTCCGAGCAGCGTATTGTCGCAGGCAATGATCGGAACGTGTCCTTGGGTCTTTCCGATGGTCTCGGCGACACGCCGCATCATCGCGATGTCGACCAGCCCGTTGGTGGGGTTGGCCGGAGTTTCGATCAGAATCATCGAAACCCGGCCCTTGCGCATGGCCTCCTCCGCGGCCTGGCTGACCACAGCTTCGTCAACGCCATCGGCGAAGCCGACGGCGCCGATCGACAGACGCGCAAGCGTATTCGTCAGCAGGGTTTCGGTCCCGCCATAGAGCGGCTGGGAATGCAGAATGACATCGCCGGGGCGGACGAACGCCAGGATCGTGGTCGCGATGGCCGCCATGCCGGATGAGAACAGCGCACAGCTCTCGGTGCGCTCGTAGATCGCGAGCCTGTCCTCGACGATTTCACTGTTGGGATGATTGAAGCGCGAATAGACTAGGCCCGCGCCCATCCCTTCCGGCGGCTCGCGCCGGCCGGAGACGAAATCGAAGAAGTCCTGCCCGTCCTCGGCCGTCTTGAACACGAAGGTCGAGGTCAGGAACACCGGCGGCTTGACCGCGCCTTCCGACAATTGCGGATCGTAGCCATAGGTCAGCATCAGCGTTTCCGGATGCAGCATATGGTTGCCGATGTGCGTCTTCGACGGGAACGGTTTGACCATGGCTTGTCTCGCTGTTGCTGATTGAGGTGCTCGCCGCGGGTTGGAACTCCTGATGTCCTGAATGAGTCGCGGGATGCGTCGGCGTCAAAAGCTCACGCCAATGCCGCGGCGGTTGGAGCAAAGATAACTGCTTCGGCAGCGATCCGTCAGGCCTTGCGGATAGAATTTCCAGCGGCGACACGCGACGCAATAAAAAGGGCGGCTGCTTTCGCAGGGCCGCCCTTCTTGATTCCCAGTAGCCCGGATGGAGCGAAGCGCAATCCGGGGCAGTCTGTCAGCTCGTGTGGATTCCCGGATTGCGCTGCGCTCCATCCGGGCTACAAATCTTTTCCTTCCGTCAACCGTTCTTCACGCGAAACGTCTCGTGGCAGCCGCCGCATTCCTTGCCGACCGCGGGGAAATTCGCCTTGAGCGAGTCCAAATCCTTGATCTTGCCCTTGGCCTCGCCAACGACCTTGGCGAAGCTCGCGACCTTGGCATCGAATCCGGCCTTGTCCTCCCAGACCTTCGGCGAGGCGCTATAGTCGCCCTCGGGCTTCATGCCCTTTGCGCTCGCGGGAAACAGATTCGGCAACTTCTTGGCGGTGTCCTCGAACTGTGCCAGCGCGCTGTCCACCGTGGCCTGGTCGTAGGGCTTCTCGCCCTTGACCATCGCCGCCACTGCGCCGGCGTTCTTGCCGTTGCCCTTCATCAGGGTCTGGACCTCCTTGACGGAGTCCTGTTGTGCCCAAACCGCGCCCATGCCGAGCAGGAGCGCGCCCCCAACAACCAACACTCGCTTCATTCGCAAAGTCCCTTTCCTTGATGCAGGATTGCCTTGATGCAGGATCGCCGTGCTGCACGATCGTGCCGACCCCTCAATGGGGCCAACACCGCTCCGCAGATTTCATTCCGTGAAAAATTGTCACAGGCTGTGACGGCGATGGTGCTCGTTGACGGCGATCCACACCCGCTCCGGGGTCGCCGGCATATCGATGTGGTCGATCTTGTATTCGCGCCAGAGCCCGTCGACGATGGCATTGACGACGGCCGGGCAGGACCCGATGGCACCGGCCTCGCCCGCGCCCTTCACCCCCAGCGGATTGGTCTTGCAGGGGACGTTGGCCGTCTCGAACACGAAGTCCGGCCCGTCCGCCGCGCGCGGCAGCGCATAGTCCATGAAGGTCGCGGTGACGAGCTGGCCGTCGCCCGCGCCATAGACCACCTGTTCCATCAGCGCCTGGCCGATGCCCTGCATCGCGCCGCCATGGACCTGGCCCGCCAGCAGCAGCGGATTGAGCGTCATGCCGAAATCGTCGACGATCACGTAGTTGACGATTTTGATGATGCCAGTGGCCGGATCGATCTCGACCTCCGCGACATGGGTGCCGTTCGGATAGGTGCCATCGGCGCTGGCAAAGGTCGCGCTCGCATTGAGCTTCGATGGATCGACGCCGGGACGCTTGGCAAGATCGGCGAACGAGATCGAACGGTCGGTGCCGGCGATGCGCACCAGGCCATCGGTGATCTCGAGGTCGCCGGCGCTGGCTTCCAATGCCTGCGCCGCGATCTCCTTGAGCCGCGCGCCGAGCTCGCGGGTCGCACGTTCAACGCTGACACCGCCTGACGGAATCGAAGCCGAGCCGCCGGTGCCGAGACCGGTGGCGATCATGTCGGTATCGCCCTGGTGGACGTGCACGCGCTCGGGCGCGACGCCGAACTGCTCGGCGACGATCTGCGCATAGGCGGTCTGATGGCCCTGCCCGCTCGACTGGGTGCCGATCAGGATGGTGATATCGCCATTGGGGTCCATCCGCACATTGGCGGTCTCCTCGCCCATGGTGCCGCACACCTCGACATAGCTCGCAAGTCCGATGCCACGGATCAGGCCGTTCTTCTTGGCCGCCTTGGCGCGCTTGCCAAACTCCTTCCACTCGGCGATCTCCATCGCGCGCTTCAGATGCGCAGCGAAGTCGCCGGAATCGTAGACCTTTCCGGTCGCGGTCTTGTAGGGCAGCGCCTTCGGCTGAATGAAATTCTTGCGGCGGATGGCATCCGGCGTCATGTCGAGTTTTCGCGCGCAGGCGTCCACCAGACGTTCGATGACGTAAGCAGCCTCGGGCCGCCCGGCGCCGCGATAGGCATCGACCGGCACGCTGTTGGTGAAGATGGTGCGCACACGGCAGTGGAACGCCTGGATGTCGTAGAGGCCCGGCAGCATGCCGGCGCCGCCATGCGGGATATAGGGCCCGAAGGTCGACAGATACGCGCCCATGTCGCCCATGAGGTCGCAATCCATCGCGAGGAATTTGCCGTCCTCGGCCAGCGCCATTTTCGCGGTGGTGACGTTGTCGCGGCCCTGCGCGTCGCCCATGAAATGCTCGGTGCGGTCGGCCGCCCATTTCACCGCCTTCTTCAGCTTTCGCGCGGCGACCGCCAGGAGGGCGTATTCCCGATAGGGAAACAGCTTCGTGCCGAAGCCGCCGCCGACGTCGGGGCAGATCACCCGCATCTTGTCGGTCGGGATGTTGAGCACGTTCTGGCAGAGGATATCGCGCAGGCGATGGCTGCCCTGACTGCCGACCGTCAGCGTCAGATGGTCGCGCTTGGCGTCGTATTCGCACACTGCCGCGCGCGTTTCCATGAAGTTCGCGACCACGCGCGGATTGACGATCGAGATCTCGGCCACCGTATGCGCTTTGGCAAACGCCGCTTCGGTCGCTTTCTTGTCACCGATCGAGACGTCGAACAGCACGTTGCCGGGCTTGTCCGGCCAGACCAACGCTGCGCCCTTCTTCACGGCGTTGACGACCCCGGTCACCGCCGGCAGCGGGCTCCATTTGACGTCGATCGCCTCGATCGCGTCGCGGGCCTGGTCGATGGTCTCGGCGACCACGAAGGCGATGGAATCACCGACATGACGCACCTCGTCCTTGGCGAGGATCGGGTAAGGCGGGCCCTTGAACGGGTCGGTCTCGAGATTGAACAGGCACGGCAGGTCACCGAGATCGGCGACGTCGGCCGCGGTCAGGATCAGCGCAACGCCGGGCAAGCCGCGGGCGCGGCTCGCATCGATAGTGTATTTGGCATGCGCATGCGGCGAGCGCAGCATCAGGCAGCGCAAAGCGGCCTGCGGCGCATAATCGTCGGTATAGCGGCCCTTGCCGCGGATCAGCGCGTCATCCTCCTTGCGCAACACACTTTGGCCAACGCCGAACTTGATGGGAGCCGCCATTTTCTCGTCCCGTTTCTCATGGTTGTTTTGCCGGCATATTGCCGTGGAAAAACTGGCAAGGCAAACGGGTTTCGGCGGGCCACGCCTGTCAAGGCCGATGATTCGAACCGCCCTCGGGCCTTCGGGCAACCCTGACGCGCAGCTGCCCCTCAATGGCCGAATTTCCTGACCATAAGATATTTGTCATACGTGATATGACCTATGCGGACTGCAGCGGGATCCGTGCCGTAGACCTCGAATCCATTGCGCTTGTAGGTCCTGATCGCAACGGTTGCTTCGAGCAGGACCTCAAGATGTACCTGCTCGACGCGTGCCTCGGCATGGTCAAGAAGCTCCTTGACGAGTCGATTTCGGATTCCTTTACCTTGGCCATCTTCCCTCACGTAAACCGTGAAGATGTGACCCCTGGGCTGCGACCGAAGAGCTGGCGACACGTAGAAGCCCGCGACTCCGATCAGATTTCCCCGCCAGAAGGCGCCAAGGATCGCTCCGCTGAGCCAATGCCGATAGGCAGTCAGCATCGCCTCTCCGCCCTCGTCCTCTTCGGCAGAACCAAACGTTTGAGGGTGCGTCCGAAGCGCCTCCGCGCGAATGTCACGAAAGAGGTCGAGATCATCGACAGTCAATCGGCGGATTTCCAAGTCCGCCGGGGCACCCGGCGCATGCGACATCATCGTCGCCTCCTCTCCTAGTCGCTGCGAATGTCGGCAGGACCGCTGGTCTGTCACATCCCACCGCGGCCCCACAGGGTCCTCGCATTGTCTCTCAGCCTATCGACAGCCCGTTCCGGCGAGATGTAGTCAATCTCGCCACGCGTTAGGCCGATATCCATCAGCTCCCTGTCACTCAGGTCCTGCAAGGCGATTTGTGGACCCTGCCGCCCACGCCAGTCCTGGAGCGCACGCCAGTATTGCGCGAGCGAGCCTAGGGTGCTCCGCGTCGATGCAAGTTCGAGGGGAAGCCCCTCGGCCTCGGATGGGATGTTCGTCTGTTGGGGTGGCATCGCATGCTCCTGCTGTTGTGCCGGCAGGGAGCGTGGCCAAACAAAAGGCCCCGTCCGATGCCGGCGGGGCCTGGTGGAAAGATGTCGTCGTCGAATTCTTAGCGCGCGACTCCTTCCACGGCCCAGCCGAAGCGGGTCATGTGAATGCAGTTGAGTTTGCGCACTGATTTGATCATGCGCTGCGATTACCACAGCAATCGCCCAAAATCAAGAGATGTGTGGAGGTTCGCTGCATCCTGGAGGCGAGTCCCTACCTGAGGGTGCCGGGCGCCGAAGCCGACGACGCCCGTCAACGCCCTTCACGACTTCTTCTGTTTCGCTTCCACGTATCGTGCGAAGCTGTCGAGGATTGCCTGCCAACCGCCTTGCTGCTGCTCGACCGAATGCGTCGATTCGCCATCGAAGACCACGCGGACGAGAACGCCCTTCGGGCCGGGCACAAACTCGACTTCAGCTTTTCGCTCGCCGAACGCGTATTCGATCCGCTTGTGCTCGATGATTTTCGTGTAGGTCCCGGCGAAGTCAAAGCCCATGCTGCCGTCCTTGGCCTCCATGCGCGACGAGAAGACACCGCCTTCTCGCAGGTCGACGGTCGCCTTGGTCGTATGCCAGTCGTCGGACGCGGCGTTCCACTTCATGACGTCGGCCGGCGTCGTATAAGCGCGCCAGACCTGATCGATGGGGGCTGCTACGTTGGTTTCGACGGTGATCCTCATAAACAGTGCTCCTGGTTCGATTTTGCCGGCTCGAGATGACGGCATCACGTCAATTGTGCAGGGTCCATCCACCGCACTTCCGAGATGTGTCCATCCAAGGACGATCGAGACTGGCCCGTGCCGACAAGGTCGAGCCGTCAATGCGTAGAAAATATGAAAAAGTTAACCCCGCACCAGCGAGACCAGCCAGCGGCGGCCGAACAGCGCGAGGATGGCGAGCGCATAGACGATCGTGCCCCCGACGGCCAGCAGAAGCAGCGTCAATTCGTCCCGGAAGTGCATCGCGCCCAGCGAAGGACCGCCGAAGCGCGCGATGAGCCAGAAGGCAGTGGCCAGGATGAGCCCGGTCAGCAGGAATTTGGCGAGCGACAACAGCCAGGCGCGGTCCAGCACGAGAAAGCCTCGCCGCACGGCGAAGAACAGCACCAGCAGCAGGTTGGTCCAGACGCCGACGGCGGTTGCCAGCGCAAGGCCGATCTGGGCCAGCGATCCCATTAAGGCAATTTTCAAGGCGACGTTGACCGCGATGCCGGTCAGCGACGCCCGTACCGGCGTCGCCGTGTCCTTGCGCGCGTAGAACGTCGCGACCGCGCTGCGGATCAGCACGAAGGGGATCAGGCCAATGGCATAGGCCGCGAGCGTGGCGCCGGCAGCGGCGGCGTCGGCCTTCGAGAACGCACCGCGGGCGAAAAGCGCGCGCATGATCGCGTCGGGCACGGTGAGGAAGGCGGCGACAAACGGCACCGAGAACAGCAGCGTGAAATCGAACGCACGGCGCTGCGCCTTCATCGCGCCGTCATGGTCGTTGGCCGTGATCCGCCGCGACATCTCCGGCAGCAGCACCGTGCCGATAGCAATACCGATGACGCCGATCGGGAGCTGATTGAGGCGGTCGGCGTAATAGAGCGCCGACAACGCGCCGGCGGGCAGGAAGGTCGCGATGATGGTGTCTGCAAAGAGCGCGAGCTGCGTGCCCATCGAGCCCAGCGTCGCGGGTCCCAACGCCCTAAAGAATGCGCGGACGTCTTCGTCGAGCTTGAGCGGCGCAAAGCGCGGCAGGCCGCCATGGCGGGCGAGATCGCCGGCGAGCAGGACATATTGCAGGAAGCCCGAGATCAGGACGCCCCAGGCGGCGGCGTGGCCCGCACTGGGAAACCAGGCGGCGAGCGCCAGCGTCATCATCATCGAGATGTTGAGGAAGATCGACGCGGCTGCGGCGCTCGCGAAGCGCTGCATCACGTTGAGCATGCCGCCATAGAGCGTCACCAGCGTGATCAGCAGCAGGTAGGGAAAGGTGATCCGGGTCAGTTCGATCGCGAGCTTGCGCTGTTCGGCGTCCTCGGAAAAGCCGGGCGCCAAAATGCTCATGGCCTGCGGCATGAACAGCCAGGCGACGATCAGCAGCACCACCTGCGAGGCCAGCAGCAGCGTGAAGATGCGGTCGGCGAACAACCTTGCCGCCCCCTCCCCTCGCTCGCCGTGGACGTGCGCATAGGCCGGCACCCAGGCCGCGTTGAAGGCCCCCTCGGCAAAGATCGCACGGAAATGGTTGGGCAGCCGCAGCGCCACGAAGAAGGCGTCGGCCACGGGGCCGGCGCCGAGAATCGCCGCGAGCATGATGTCGCGGGCAAATCCCGTCAGCCGCGAGAGCAGCGTGTAACCACCAACCGTGAAGATACGTCCGAGCATGCGTCTGTTTTAGAGACTTATCGAACAGAGGTCGATTGCATCTTGCGATGCGCATTGCTGTGCCCTCTCCCCTTGTGGGCCTGTTGCGCTATTGGCTTTTGAGGCTGAAGACGTCGAGAGAGAAGGTCTGGGTCGCGACAGGCTCCGGCCAAGACTGTGATTGTCGCCCTCGGCGGGCGGCTCAGGCCGCGATCGCGGCCCATTTCCTCATGTTGAATGCGATGGAGGCGAGCAGGATTTGTCCGCTTGCCTTCATGAGACCGACGTAACGGATGTAGGTCAGCCGCATCCGGCGTTTGAGGGTAGCGAAGGTGGTCTCCACCGTCGCCCGTCGTCGAGAGATGAGTAGGTTGTAGCGTTTGAGCCTCGGTGGCAACTCTGGGTGATGGCGGTTGGGAC
>NZ_JH600073.1:7058438-7198784 GCF_000244935.1 Bradyrhizobium sp. WSM1253 | reverse complement strand
GTTGACATTGGCGGGCGTCGTCAGCACCGCGCGGATCAAGTCGGATCCTTCATCAACACCCACATGGGCCTTGTAACCGAAGGTCGAACCGCTCTTGCCCTGCCGCTTGGCAAAACGGGCGTCGGGATCGTTTGAGGGACGATCCTCCTTGGGAGGAGCCGACACCGCCTGGATCAAGGTTGCGTCCAGCATCGTGCCGCGCTTGAGGATGACGCCGGCATTCTCAAGCTGACGATCCAGTTCGCCAAACAGCTTCTCCAACAGACCTTCTTCAACCAGCTGGTTCCGAAAACGGTTCAGAACCGTGTGGTCGGGTGTCGCATCTTCGAGGCTTAGACCGACGAAGCGCTTGAACGACAACCGGTCGCCCAGCGCCTCTTCGAGCTCGCGTTCCGACAGACCATAGAGCGACTGCAATAGCAGGGCGCGAAACAACACCAGCACCGGATAGCCTGGACGACCGGGGCTCCCTTCATCCCGCAAATGGCCGATCAGCTTCTCGAACCGGTACCACTTGACTAACCCCGCAGCCGATCCAGCGCTGCATTGGCACCTGCTCCCTTCGGGAGCCAAGCCTCAATAAAACTCGGCTGCCCCGTCTGCTTCACCGCCATCGTCATTCCTCCAAGGCTTTGCCTTAGAGAATCACAATTGACGGATTACGCAACAAGCCCCTTGTGGGAGAGGGCAGCGCCGCAAGTAGACACAAGCTCATTGGGGTGGGGGGTCTCTCTCCCAGCTTTCGATTCGGAGAGAGACCCCTCACCCGTCTCGCCGCTATCGCGGCGAGCCACCCTCTCCCGCAAGGGGAGAGGGTGAGCACGGCGAAATCAGGTTGAAAGCGCGCCCCGCACGGCCGCGATGATTCGCTCCTGATCGGCTTCGGTCAGATAGGCATGCATCGGCAGGCTGATGACGTCCTGCGACAGGCTCTCGCAGCCCGGCAGGCCGCCCTCGGCGACCGGGTGCTGCTTGTAGGCCGTCTGCTGATGCATCGACTTGCCGTAATAGATCGCGGTCGGCACGCCCTGGGCCTTCAGCGCGGCGGCAAAGCGGTCGCGGTCGGTGCCCTCAGGAAGGCGGATCGTGTACTGCGCCCAGACCGAACTGTTGCCGGGCGCCAGACGCGGCACGGTGACGACGTTGGAGAGACCGCGCGCGTAGCGCTCGGCGACCTTGTTGCGGGCGGCGATCTCGTCGTCGAAGATCTTCAGCTTCTCGATCAGGATCGCGGCCTGCATGGTGTCGAGCCGGCCGGTCAGGCCGAGGCGAACGTTGTCGTATTTGTCGACGCCTTGCCCGTGCACGCGGATACTGCGCAGCGTCGCCGCGAGCTCGTCGTCATCGGTGAAGATCGCGCCGCCGTCGCCGAAGCAGCCGAGCGGCTTTGCGGGGAAGAAGCTGGTCGCGGTGGCGAGCCCAAAGGTGCCGAGCTTGCGGCCCTTGTAGCTCGCGCCAAAACCTTGCGCGGCGTCGTCGAGTACGAACAGGCCTTCGGCCTCGGCGATCTCGGCGATGGCGTCGTGATCGGCCGGCTGGCCGAACAAATCGACCGGAATGATCGCGACCGGCTTGAGGCCGGCTTTGCGGGCGGTTGCGATACCGCGCTTGAGCGATTCCGGGCTCATGTTGAAAGTCGCTTCGTCGACGTCGACATAAACCGGCGTCGCGCCGGTCCGCGCCACGGGCGAAGCCGTCGCGATGAACGTGAAGGACGGACACAGCACGGCGTCGCCAGGCCCGACATTCTTCGCCATCATCACCATCAGGATCGCGTCGGTGCCGCTGGCGCAGCCGATGACGTGCTTGGCGCCGGAATAGACCGCAAGCTGCTTCTCGAGCTCGGCAACTTCGGGGCCGTTGACGAACTGACAATGATCGAGAACGCGCTTCACGGCGGCATCGAGCGAGTCGCCGAGCCGGCGGCGCTGCGAGGCGACATCGATGAATGGAATGGGTTCGGAACGCAGATGCTGGTTCATGGCCTGGTTCTTGGCGCCTTCTTGAGTGGTCGGCATGGATGAGGAATCAACCCGCGACGCGGCGCGGACCCTTGCGGGCCGACGACGTGGCCGCGGGCCGCGACGGCGTTTCCAAGCACTGCGTCGCGATCTCGAGGCTGGCGACACCTTCGTCGCCGGTGACCGCCGGCGTCTCGCCGTTGCGCACGGCCTTGAGGAACGCGATCAGCTCGGCGCGGAGCGGCTCGTCATGGCCGACCGGCAGATGCCGCATCGAATAGCTGCCGTCAGGCTTGAAGCCGAAGCATTCGGTGACCTGGCGCGTCAGGAGATCGCCCATCACGTATTTGCCGCGGGTCGCGACCGTGACGCTGCGTGCCTTGAACGGCGTCAGCCAGTTGGTATTGATGTGCGCGAGCACGCCGTTGGCAGTGCGGAACTGCAAGAGCGCGATGTCCTCGCGCTCGGCGACCGCGCTCGACAATTGCGGCTGCACCTCGACGATGTCGGATTCGGTGAACCAGCGGATCAGATCGATGTCGTGCACGGCGAGATCGATGACGACGCCGACATTGGACATGCGCGGCGGGAACGGGCCGACGCGCGTGATCGCGATCGACAGAATATCCTCGCCGGCGATCGCCTGCTTGACGGCGGCCACAGCCGGATTGAAGCGCTCGACATGGCCGACCATCAGCGTCACGCCGGCCATTTGCGCAGCAGTGACGATCTCGCGGCCTTCCGCGACCGTGGACGCAATCGGCTTCTCGACCAGCACGTGGATGTTCTTGGCGATGCAGGCGAGCGAGACCTCGTGATGCAGATGGGTCGGCGCCGCGATAGTGACGGCATCGACGCCTTCGGCCAGCAGCTGGTCGAGCGTCTCGAAGCTCGCGCAATTGGCAAGCTCCATCGCCCGCGTGCGATGTGCCGGCGAAGGATCGACGACGCCGACGAGGCTGACGCCGGGAAGACCCGCAAGCACGCGCGCGTGGTTGCTGCCCATCACGCCGGCACCAATGACGCCGACGCGCAAGCCGGCCTTTGCCGGTGCAGATCCTGTGGAACTCATTTGAGCAAACCCCGATTCAACGCAAATCCCCAGGGCGCTTCTAGCACGGACGCCACATTTGTGGCGAATGCGGAGCTAGCGGTCCGGACACGATTTGATTCAAAAAGTTACACGTTTCCCGGGCCTTAAGCCTCTGAAAGAGACCATCCTTTTGGCCCGGGTCGCGTGATTCGGAGTGTGCTGGTTACGACCTTTGATAGTCGTCTTCAATCCGGATGATGTCGTCTTCCCCGAGATAGCTTCCCGTCTGGACCTCGATCAGCTCCAGCATGATTTTACCGGGGTTCTCCATCCGGTGCACCGCGCCCATCGGGATGTAGATCGACTCGTTCTCGTGCACGCTTTTGACGGTCTCGTTGACGGTGACGCGGGCCGTGCCGCGGACGACGATCCAGTGCTCGGCGCGATGATGGTGCTTCTGCAGCGACAGACGTCCGCCCGGCTTGACCACGATGCGCTTGACCTGGTGGCGCTCGCCATTGTCGACCGATTGGTAGCTGCCCCAGGGCCGATGCACTTTGAGATGCTCCTCGGTGACCTTCGGCGCGACCGCCTTGAGTTTTGTGACCAGCCGCTTGAGCCCGTTGGCATCCTTCTGGCGCGAGACGAGAACCGCATCGGCAGTCGCAACCACGATGAGATCATCGACGCCTTCGAGTGCGACCAGCGCAGAGTCTGTGGTGACGTTGCAGTTGCGGGAATCCTCGAAAACCGCACTGCCATGGGAAGCATTGCCTTGCGCGTCCTTGTCGGACAATTCCCACACCGCGTGCCAGGAGCCGACGTCGGACCAGCCGCACGACACCGGCACCACCGCGGCGCGCGCGGTCTTCTCCATCACCGCATAGTCGATCGAGATCGCCTTGGCCGCGCCGAACGCCTCGGGCTCCAGCGTCACGAAGCCGAGATCGCGGCCGGCGTTACTGACAGCATTGGAAATCGCCTCCACGCTTGCCGCATCGACCTTGCGGTATTCGTCGAGCAGGACGCTGGCCGGGAACATGAAATTGCCGCTGTTCCAGAGATAGCCGGAATTGAGGTAGTCGGCCGCCTTCACCGCATCCGGCTTCTCGACGAAGCGCGCGACCGCGTGCACCTCGCCGGAGATGACCTCGCCCGGGCTGATATAGCCGTATTCGGTCGCCGGCCGCTCCGGCTTGACGCCGAACGTGACGATGCGCCCGACGCTTGCGGCGGTAAGCCCTTGGCGGCACGCCGCGACGAACGCGGCATTGTCCTGCACCACGTGGTCGGCGGCGAGCGCGAGCACGATCGCCTCACTCGAACGGTTCTGTGCGAACACCGCGCCGGCGGCGATCGCCGGGCCGGAATCGCGCCGCATCGGCTCGAGGATCACGTCGGCCTCGATGCCGATTTCGGCCAGCTGCTCCAGCACCATGAAGCGGTAGGAGGCATTGGTGATGACGATCGGGCGATCGAACAGCGAAGCCTCTGAGACGCGCAACAGCGTGTCCTGGAAGGTCGAGCGCGCGCCGAACAGCGGCAGGAACTGCTTGGGGCGTACCTCGCGCGAAGCCGGCCACAGCCGCGTTCCGGCACCGCCGCACATGATCAGGGGGATAATGCGTTTGTCCATCGTCATTTCAAACCTTGAACTCGTCCCGATACCGGGTGACAAAATTATGAACTCCGTGCGCGATCGGCGTTGACGGTGCAACGCCGGCGTCGCGCATCAGATCATCGACATCCGTGAACGTTTCCAAAAGGTTTTCCGGCTGGATCGGCAGCAATTCTTTGATCGCCGTCCGACCCAGCTCCTGCTCCAGAACTCCGACGTGCGTCAGCTCTTCCGGATGGTGGTTGCCGACATTGTAGACCCTAGACGGCGCATTTGCGGCAGCCGGGTCATCCGCGGGCACCAAGCCGATGAAATCGGCGGCACACGTGACCAAAATCGCATGATCCGCCATCCTGTTCCCAAGGACTGCTTGGCCCGATCTGTCGCTCGATCTTTCGCCCGAGGCGCCTCTTTAGCCGCCGCGTCGACCGGGTCGCAACAGCCCCACCGCCCTGCATGAGGGCTCCCGATCACCGCTATTGCAAGATCGGCGCCAAAACCATACCAAAGCGGCCGAATTCGGCGCCTTGCGTCGGGTTGCTTCAAAACCCTTGTTCATGCGGGCGAAATGCGCCGAATCCTGCTGTCGACGGCCAAGATCCTGATTTCCGGGGCGCTGCTGTACCTGGCGCTGCGCAAGGTCGATCTGTCCGAACTGTTTTCGCGTTTCACCGTGACCAGCCTGTTCTGGATCGGCCTGGCGATCGCCGTCACGTTCCTGCAAATCTTCGTCGGCGTGTTGCGCTGGCGCGAGATCAGCGCCGCATGCGGCGCCCCGCTCGAGCTCAGCCGCGCCATGCGCTACAACGTGATCGGATCGTTCTTCAACCAGACCCTGCCCTCGGCGATCGGCGGCGATGCGGTCCGGCTGTGGCTCGTCGCGCGCGCCGGCGCCGGCTGGCGCGCTGCGACCTACTCGATCTTTGTCGACCGCGCGATCGGTTTGATCGCGCTCGCGATCATGATCGTGGCAAGCTTGCCGTGGAGCTACGCCCTCATCTCCGATCCGCACGGGCGCTCCGCCCTGCTGCTCGTCGACTTCGCCGCGCTTGCGGGTGGTCTCGGCTTCCTGGTCTTCGGCGCGCTGCAATGGCGCTGGCTGAAAACCTGGTGGGCCACGCATCACATTCACGCCTGTGCGGTGATCGCCAACCGAGTGATCTTCAGCCGCTCGCGCGGACCGGCCGTCGTGATCCTGTCGCTCGCCGTGCATGTGCTGGCCGTCGTGGTCGCCTGGTGCGTCGTGCAGTCGATCGCGGCGCCGGTCGGCTTCAGCGACGTCTTTATGCTGGTGCCGCCGGTGATGCTGATCACGATGATGCCGATCTCGATCGCCGGCTGGGGCGTGCGTGAAGCCACCATGAGCCTCGCGTTCGGCTTCGCGGGGCTGGCCGCCAACGAGGGCGTCAACGTCTCGCTGCTGTTCGGCGCCGTGTACTTCATCGTCGGCGCGATCGGCGGCTTGGTCTGGATCCTGAGCGCCGAGAAAGCCGCGCAGGGATCGGCGCCGCTCGGGGTGCCGGAGTGAACGGGTCCGTCGACGCGCTCGGCGCGATACCATCGCTGCTTGCCGTTGCGATTGCCGCGCTGGTGTCGGGCGTCATCACCTGGACCAGCCGCCCCCTGCTCCAGCGTTACGCATTGGCACGGCCCAACGCGCGGTCCTCTCACCGTATCCCGACCCCGCAGGGTGCGGGCATCGCGGTGATATCAGCGACGCTGCTGGTCGCATCAGCCTGGGCAGCCTGGGCGAACGTCGCGATTCCGCCGGCGCTGATCGCTGCGACGGTGTTGATTGCCGCGGTCGGATTTGCCGACGACGTCAAGTCGCTGCCGGTGCTCGTGCGTCTCGTGCTGCAGGCCGCAGCGGTCGGCGCCGTCGTGTTCACCACGCCCGAGACCGCGCGCATCGTGCCGGCGCTGCCGCTCGCGCTGGAGCGCGGACTCATCCTGCTGGCGGGCGTGTGGTTCTTGAACCTCGTCAACTTTATGGACGGGCTCGATCTGATGACGGTGGCGGAAGTCGTGCCCGTCAGCGCGGCGCTGCTGCTGCTGGGACTGCTCGGCGATTTGTCGTGGCCGGCCGCGCTGATCGCCGCGGCGCTATGCGGCGCCGTGCTCGGCTTTGCGCCGTTCAACAAGCCGGTCGCAAAAGTCTTCCTGGGCGACGTCGGCAGCCTGCCGATCGGCCTTTTGCTCGGCTGGTGCCTGCTCGAGCTCGCCTGGCGCGGGCAGCCCGCCGCGGCGCTGTTGCTGCCGGCCTATTACCTCGTGGATTCGACCATCACGCTGTTCCGGCGCATCGCAAGGCGCGAGCAATTCTGGTCGGCGCATCGCTCGCATTTCTACCAGCGCGCCACCGATCACGGCTTCACGGTCTCCCGCGTGATCGGGGAGGTGTTCGCACTCAATCTCGTGCTCGCGGGGCTTGCCATCGTCACCGCTCGCGCCGGCTCGGTGACGATCACGCCGATCGCACTGCTGGGGGGCGCAATCGCGATCGGCGTCGTGCTGCGGCGCTTCTCGCGCCGTCCGGCGTCTTGAAGGACATCAAGCCGCGGTCGAGCCAAATTCCGGAACTGCATCCTTCAGGATGGTTCGGATGGCGGCGCGATCGTCGCGCACGATCGCTTGCTCAAGCGTCGCAATCCATTTGCGCAGCGTCTGCATCGGCGGCTCGTTCGGCTGCGCCGCCATGATCCCAGCAACTCCGATCTCGCGAGTCGGCTCCGCGGAGGCGAACAGGATTTCGTGCAGGCGCTCGCCCGGTCGCATGCCCGTGAACACGATTTCGATGTCGTAACCGGGTTGCAGGCCCGAGAGACGGATCATGCGCTCGGCGAGATCGACGATCTTCACCGGCTGGCCCATGTTGAGCACGTAGACCGACACGTCCGAACGCCGCGTTCCGAGCGCATGCGTTGCCGCCGTGATGACGAGATCGCAGGCCTCGCGGATGGTCATGAAGTAGCGAACCATGTCGGGATGCGTGACCGTCACCGGGCCGCCTGCCTCAATCTGGGCCTTGAACTTCGGAACCACCGAACCGTTCGAGGCCAGAACGTTGCCGAACCGGACCGAGATCAGCCGCATTGGCGGCTTGGCGCTGCCGCTGCCTGCGGCAAGGTCGTGATCGAGCGCCTGGCAGTACATTTCCGCAAAACGTTTGGTCAGGCCGAGCATTGACACCGGTTCGATCGCCTTGTCGGTCGAGATCATCACCATCTCCTCAGCACCGGCCGCCACGGCGGCATCCGCAACGTTGATCGTGCCGAAGATGTTGGTCTTCACGCCTTCGCTCCAGTCGCGCTCGAGAATGGGAACGTGCTTGAGCGCCGCGGCGTGGAACACGATGTCCGGCTTGAACTCCGTCATGAGGCGCATGATGCGCTCGCGGTCGCGAATGTCGGCGATCCGGCCTTCGATCTCAGCTGCCGCACGATGCGCAGCAAGCGCTTCCGTGATCGCGTACAGCGCCGGCTCGGAGTTTTCCACGATTAGGAGCCGCGCGGCGCCAAACGCGACGACGCGCTCGCAGATCTCTGAACCAATCGAGCCGCCGCCCCCGGTGACGATCACTGCCTTTCCGTTGATCAGTGCTTCAAGGCGTGCATAGTCGATCGTCTCGCTCGGCCGCAGCAGGAGGTCTTCGACCGCGACCGCGGTGAGCCGCGGCGCCTCGCCGCCTTCGAGCGATGGCATGCGGCTCACGATCACGCCTAGCTTGCGTGCCCGCATCAGGATCGATTCCGGATGGGCTTCCGGTTCGAAGGCCGAAGGCGTCATCACGACACGGGCGATCGCCTTATTGCGCTTGGCAAAATCACTAATGACGTCTTCGACGTCATCGATGCTGCCCAGCACCGGCACGTTGCGGATGAGCTGGCCCAGATCGGCACGCGACGGCGACAATATGCCGACCGGCCAGATCCGCTTGATCGCTCCGCTCTCGATGCCGCGGAGCAAAACCTCGGCATCCGCAGTCCGCCCGATCAGCAGCGTCGGCGCGGTGTCATTGATGCGGGCATGTCGCCGCACCCGCGCGTATCGGAAGTAGCGGTAGGTCATCCGCAGCGCGCTGAGGAATGCGATCTCCAGGAACCAGTAGAGGACGATGGTCACCTTGCCGACAAAGAAGCTGCCACGGACGTTTGGTGCAACGAAGATGTAGTCCAGCACGAGCAGGGCCACCGTCAGCACGGTCGCGGCGCGGATGATGTTCAGCGCATCCGGCAGCGAGATGAAGCGCCATTTCGTCGTAGTCAGGTTTAAGGTGAAGAACACAACCACGCTGAAGGCGAGGAAGTAGGGCAGCATCTGCAACAATAGCGGCAAGCGTTCGAAGAAGCCGTCGCCACCTTCAAAGCGCAAATAGAAGGCGGCAAAGAGCGCCGCCGCGGTCGCTAGCAAGTCGTGGAGCGCGATCAGGAAATTGCGCGAGGTGAGATGCGAAAGATGCGTCATCCGCCGACCAATGAAACCCAGTTAGATTGCAATCTGACGCGCTGATAGCCCATCTGAACCAGACTTGCCAGCCGCGCGACGCTCAGGAACTGGCTTCCCTCATCTTGGCCTCGACCTGATGTGCCCGAATCACCATTCCGCCGGCTACGCCGACGCCAATGACGTACATCCAGCCCTCGTGGAAGTCGAACAGGTGGGAGTTGAACAACGAGGTGAAGACGTTCTGCACTACGACTAGCAATCCGATACAGTTGGCAAGTCCGCTGCCGCGAAACAGCCGCAGATGCAGCATCCAGATAGCGTAGAGGACGACGATCCCGATGACGCCCCATTGCACGGCAACGTTCAGCGTCTGATTATGCGGATTGCCGATCACCTCGGCGGATGCCAAGTACTGGCCTTTGGGCGTTGCGACCCGCTCGAACAATCCGCGCGTCGAGCCCGTGCCGTGTCCTTTGATGGGCGCCTCCGCGAAGAAGCCGAGCGACTTCCGCCAGAATTCGAGCCGTAGGCCCAGCGAGGTGGGCTCGCCCCTTTCCACATAGCGCGTGTAATCGTCGGTAAACCTCTCAGCCGTCTGGCGCAAATGCGGCGAAGCCTGCCAGGCCAAAAAAGCGCCGGCGAGCAGCGCAGCGGCGACGATCGCAATGTTGCGCCATTTGAGATGAACCAGCGCAAACACGCCGAACATGATCGGAATGGTGACGAGTGCGGTGCGCGACACCACCACGAAGATCATATTGACGAAGAAGCTCAGCGCAACCGCCGTGAGCACCCCGGCTAACCAGTATCGCTTTTTGCGCAGCAGCGTCACGATCGGATAGGCGAGCGCGACCGCGCAGAGGGTGAATTCCTGGCTCTGGTCGATGTAGTTCTTAACGAAGATGCCGCGTTCGGGCGCATCGGTCTTGAGCGCGAGGTCCGGGTAGAAGGCCACCAGCCAGGACATCATCGACAACAAGGCGCAGGATGCCAAAAAGGCGATGAAAATCCAGTGCCCGCGTGGCGAGCGCTCGAAATGGTAGAGCAGGACGGGTAGCACCAGCAGCTTGATGGTCGGATTGACCGCATAGAATCGCGCGCCCCAGGTCGCATCCGACCAGAGTGTCCCCACCAGCGCGATCAGCACCAGCGCGATCGGCGCGATGCAGATCGGCCGCTTCAGCGATTGCAGGAACGCGCGGACGTCGAGGAACGGCACCATGCACAGCAGCATCAGCGCGTTGAAGATCCCCGCAAGCGAGGTCGACCAGGGCAGGGAAGCCGCGGTCAGGACCGCAAATATATCAACGGTCTCGCGCCAGGCCATGGGGCTGCGCAGCCGGCGAAGCACCATCTCGCCCATCGTCTCGCGTGCGAGCGCTGTCACTTGTCCCCTCCCCGGGCGCGATGCACCAACGCGGTCGTACTGAAGCCCTGGAGGATGTCGACCAGCACGACCGTTCCGCCCGCGGCCTCGACGACCTCATGGCCGACCACCTGCTCGCGGGTGTAATCGCCCCCTTTGATCAGCGCGCTCGGCTTGATGCGGGTGATCAGGTCGATCGGCGTATCCTCATCGAAAATAACGACGAGATCGACCGCTTCGAGCGCCGCCAGCACTTCCGCACGCGCTCGCTCGTCCTGAACAGGGCGGTCGGCGCCCTTCAGCCGCCGCACCGAGGCGTCGCTGTTGAGGCCCACGATCAGGCGGTCGCAGGCGGAGCGCGCCGCTGTCAGCACCTTGACGTGGCCGGGATGCAGGATGTCGAAGCAGCCATTGGTGAAGCCGACGCGCTGGCCTTGCTTCTTCCATTCCGCGAGCTGCGCGTCGATCGCACCGGGCTCGAGCACGATCTTCTCTTCGGCCGCGAGATAGGCATGCGGCAATATCTTTCGCTTCAGCTCGGCCACACTCACGCTGGCGGTGCCCTGCTTGCCGACGGCGACGGCGGCCGCGGCACTGGCCATGCGAAGCGCCGTGTCCCAGTCTGCGCCGGCGGCGAGCGACACCGCGAGCGCGGCGGCAACGGTGTCGCCGGCGCCGGAGACGTCGCGCACCTTGACCGGAAACGCCGGAACGTGAACGGCCTCGCCATTGCGCGGCACCAGCGTCATGCCGTGCTCGCCTTGGGTGACCAGGATCGCCTCGCAATCGGCGAGCCGCATCACGTCCTCGCTGGCATCGACGATGCTCTGCGGCGTGTCGGCGCGGCTTCGGGTCGCTTCCGAAAATTCCTTGCGATTGGGCGTGAGCAACGTCGCGCCGCGATAGATCGCCCAGTTCAGGCTTTTGGGATCGACGATTACGGGCTTGCCGAGTTTTCGCGCGGCATCGATGGTGTGGCGGATGACGCGGGCAGTCAGCACGCCCTTGGCGTAATCGGATAGCAGCACGATGTCGGCGCGCGCGATCTGCGGCAGGATCGCCTCGATCAGCTTGGTCTCGATCGGATCGGAAGCAGGCTGTGCCTGCTCCCAATCCGCACGCAGCATGTGCGTGGAAAAATGCTCAGAGACGAAACGGACTTTTCGCGTGGTCGGACGCGAGGGATCGCACACCAGCACGCTTTCGATCGCGCCCTGCTCCGCAAGCGTCGAGGCGAGCTGCCTGCCCGCCTCGTCGTCACCGACGAGGCCGACGAAGATGCAGCGCGCGCCGAGCGCGGCGACGTTGCGCGCGACATTGCCGGCGCCGCCGATATGGATCTCGCTGCGCTGTGCCGCGATGACAGGCGCCGGCGCTTCCGGCGAGATCCGCGATACCTCGCCATAGACGAACTCGTCCAGCATGATGTCGCCGATGCACAGCACCCTGCGGCCCGAGATGGCTTGTGCGAGGGCATCGAAATCGAGAATGGGCGTCGGCATGGTGATGGGCCTCAGCGGAAGCGGTCGGGCCGGTCGAGATAATCCCCGACATAGGCCTTCACCGCGTCCTCGAGCGTCGTGAAACCGCCATTATAGCCGGCGCGGTGGAGGCGATCGACCTCGCTCTGGGTGAAGTACTGGTAGCTGCCGCGGATCTGCTCGGGCATGTCGATGTATTCGATGTTGGGGCTGGCGCCGAGCGCGGTATAAGCCGCCAGCATCAAATCCTTGAAGCTGCGCGCTTTGCCGGTGCCGACATTGAAGATGCCGGACACCGAGGGCGTCGCCAGCAGCCACATGATCACGCGCACGACGTCGTCGACATAGATGAAATCGCGGCGCTGATCGCCATCGGCAATGCCCTCGCGATGCGACTTGAACAATTGCACGACGCGGCCGGCTTTGACGTCGTCGAAGCGGCGCGCCAGCACGCTCATCATCGAGCCCTTGTGGTATTCGTTGGGGCCGAACACGTTGAAGAATTTCAGCCCGGCCCATTGCGGCGGCAGCTTCTCGCCGTTCGCTGCGCGCTCGGCGACGGCGAGATCGAACAGGTGCTTGCTCCAGCCGTAGAGATTCATCGGCCGCAGTTTTTTTAGCGCAGGCACGGAGCTGTCGTCGTCAAATCCTGCCTCGCCGTCGCCATAGGTCGCCGCCGAGGAGGCGTAGATCAACGGCACGGCATTCGCCGTGCACCAGTCCAGGAGGCGCATCGATAGGCGGAAGTTGGTCTCGAACACCAGGTCGCCGTCGGTCGCAGTGGTTGCGGAAATCGCCCCGAGATGGATCACCGCATCGAGCTTGCGGCCCTTCAGCCAGTCCGGCAGCTCAGCCGGCGGCACGATGTCCACAAGCTGCCGCTTGGCGAGGTTGCGCCATTTGCCCTCGTTGCCAAGGAGATCGCAGACCACGACGTCGCTGCGGCCGGCCTCGTTCAGCGCGGCGACGACATTCGATCCGATAAAACCGGCCCCGCCGGTCACCAGCAACATTCCAACTTCCCTGCCAGATTTTGCCTGCCCGAAGTTTTGCGGCCCGGTTCTGCCCTAGCGCATGATCCGCCAAAGTGTAAGCGGTTTTGGGATTGCCGCTCGGCCGGCTTTACCTGCCGGTCCGGAGCGGCTAACCGAAACCGCCACATCAGCGCACCTACGGCCCTATAACTAATGAACCAAGATTCGCAGCTTAGTGGACATGTAGATCGGAGCGACACGCGCCCGATCCTGATCGTCCCCTACATGTGGATCGGCGATTTCGTCCGGAATCACACCGTCGTGCGGGTTCTGAACAAGCGCTGGCCGAACCGGCCGGTCGATCTGCTCACGACCTCTCTATGCGCGCCCTTGGTCGATTACATGCCGGGCGTGCGCGAAGCGATCGTCTGGGACCTGCCGCGCGGCCGGCTCGCCGTGGGCCGCCAGCTCGGCCTGGCGAAGCTCCTGCGCGAGCGGAACTACGGCACCGCCTTGGTGCTACCCCGGACCTGGAAGGCCGCAATTGCGCCCGCTTTGGCCGGGATTCCGGAAAGGGTCGGCTTCGTCGGCGAGTTCCGATTCGGCCTGCTCAATCGCTGGCGCTGGGGCGAAAAGAAGCTGCCCCGCTTCATCGACAAGAACGCCGCCCTCGCCCAGCCCGATGGCGCCCCGCTGCCGGCGGAATGGCCGGTGCCTCAATTGCGGGTCCCGGCCGAGGACGTCGTTCGCTGGCGGCAGGCCAATGGCCTCAGCGCCGGCGCTGCCGTAGCGCTCGCCCCCGGCTCGGTCGGGGTGTCAAAACGCTGGACCTATTATCCCGAGGCCGCCCGCTTGCTCGCCGAGCGCGGCCTTGAGGTCTGGGTTGTCGGCGGCCCCGGGGAAAAGGGCCTGGCGCAGGAGATCGTCGCGGCTGGCGGCGCCGGGGTGCGGGACCTTACCGGCAATGATCTGCGCAACGGCGCGCTGGCCATGGCCGCGGCCGGCGTCGCGATCTCCAACGATTCCGGCCTGATGCACATCGCAGCCGCCCTCGGCACGCCGACAATGGGCATCTTCGGCCCGACCAGCCCCTATCTCTGGGCCCCCCTCAACGGCCTGGCCGCGACAGTGGTCCAGGGCAAGAGCGTGCTCTCCTGCCAGCCATGCCAGAGCACGATCTGCAAGATGAACGACCACCGCTGCATGCGAGATATCGCGGCGCAGGAGGTGGTCGAGATCGCGAGAGACGTGCTTGTGAGGACGCAGGGACTTGGAAATGTTTGACGGCCGCGCGGCGAAGC
Organism: Bradyrhizobium sp. WSM1253; assembly: GCF_000244935.1. NCBI lineage: Bacteria > Pseudomonadati > Pseudomonadota > Alphaproteobacteria > Hyphomicrobiales > Nitrobacteraceae > Bradyrhizobium > Bradyrhizobium sp. WSM1253. The sequence continues at coordinate 7,184,604 of NZ_JH600073.1, read as the reverse complement.
CCGCCGCATTCCTCGATCGCGACGGCGTCATCAACCATGACGATGGCTATATCGGGACGCAAGACCGCATCCGCTGGATGCCCAACGTTGCCGGGGCCATTCGCCGCCTCAACGAGGCCGGCTATTGGGTGTTCGTCTTCACCAACCAGTCCGGCGTCGCGCGCGGCTTCTTCACCGAAGTCGATGTGAACCGGCTGCACGGCTGGATGCGTGACGAACTCGCCCGTGACAGCGCACGGATCGACGACATCCGCTTCTGTCCATACCATCCGCAAGGAACGGTCGCCGGCTACATCGGAGAGCATGATTGGCGCAAGCCGGCACCTGGTATGTTGCGCGATCTCGTCCAGCACTGGCCGGTGCAACTCGACGGCAGCTTCGTAATCGGAGATCAGGCCCGGGACGTCGAGGCCGGCAAGGCGCTCGGACTGCCGAGCTTTCTCTTTCCAGGCGGTGATCTCGACGCGTTCGTGACCGAGGTGCTCGCCCGGACCAAGCGACCTTAGATTGCGGCGATCCGGCGGGACAATGAGTGGAGAAAGAACGTCAACGGGTCCCGTGCCGGAGCGCATCCCCGGAGGCCGCGCACAACCTGCAATGTCCCCTACTGACCTTAGGTGTCTCGTCCGACGGCTCAAACAAGCTCGTAAAATTCGCATTTGCATTGTATGGGCCGCGAAGCCATTGATTCCGCTGCCCCAGCTACTGTGCCGGGAAATGTTTTCTCCGCTCGCTCAGAGCAATGGCCGATAGACCTCACCGATCCGGGTCGCCTCGGCATCGAGGCTGAACCGTTCGAGCACCCGTGCCCGCCCGCGTTCGCCCATCGCGGTTGCGGCAGCCACATCGCGCATCAGCGGCTCCAGCGCTGCGGCCAACGCATCCACATCACCGGTGGGGATCAGCACGCCTGTCACGCCATCCTCGACCACGAGTTCGGCCGCGCCCGCGCGCGCGGCGACCAGCGCGCTGCCGGCCGCCATCGCCTCGATCAGCGTCAGGCCAAAACCTTCGTTGCGCGAGGTGAAAGCGTAGATCGTCAGCCGCTGATACCAGCGCTGCACGTCTTCGATCGGGAGTTCGCCGGTGATGACGATGCGCGATTCCAGACCGGCGGCCTCGATCCGCTTCTTCAGGTCGTTTGCAAAAGCGGTTTGCTCGGCTGTGACCTGACCGACGATGATTGCGGTGAAATCCGGATAGCGCGGCAGCAGGCGGCACATCGCATCGACAAACACATCGGTGCCCTTCTGCGCGCGCACGCGGCCGAAACAGCCGATCGCGTAGCGGCCCGACAGCGCGGCTTCCGCGAAAGTAGCCGTGCGGTCGAGCGGCGGCGCATAGATTTCGGTGTCTACGCCATGCGGAATCACCGTCGCCTTCACTTTCAGGAACGAGGCCGAAAGATCCGATGTCGCGATGATCGCGTCCATGCGCCGGATCAGCCAGCGCGTGATCCAGCTATGATGGCGCTGTGCCGCCGAGGTGAAGACGAGCTTGAGCGGCCAACCGAGCGCGCGCAACAGCACGCCCGCGATCATCTCGTTGTTGCGGCGCGCGTGCCAGATCACCGGGGCCTTGCGGCGCCATAACTTCAGGAGATCGCCACCATTCAGGCGCGCGATCCCCTCCGGCGCGTCGGAGCCGAACCACGCGGCGCGAAACAGCTTTGCCAGCCGCGGCGCCACCATCCGGTTGGTCGCGGTGACCCCGGAATAGCGCCTGTGCAGATTTGGCACGATCACTTCGAGATCGCCTGGGGAATTCGCCACGCCACGCTCCGTTTCGAAAGTCCCTATACGCAACATTAAGCATAGTGACCAGTTCAGCCGCGCCGATACCCACTCTTCACCACGTAAACGTTAGCTTGGAGCATTGATCGAAGACGGGTGAGATCATGACTGTGCTTGTCACCGGCGGTGCCGGCTATATCGGAAGCCACACGGTTCTGGCGCTGGCGGAAGCCGGCGAGGACGTCGTCGTGATCGACGATCTCTCCACCGGTTTCTCGGCCTATCTGCCCGAAGGCGTGCCGCTGTTCATTGGCGATGCCGGCGACGAGAACCTGCTCGAAGGCGTGATCGCCCAGCACAACATCGAGAGCATCATCCATTTCGCGGGCTCGGTGGTCGTGCCGGATTCGATGCGCGATCCGCTCGGCTATTACCGCAACAATTTCACGACCGCTCGCAACCTGCTCAATGTCGCAGTCAAGCGCGGCATCGACCGCTTCATCTTCTCCTCGACCGCGGCGGTCTACGGCGATCCGGACCAGGTGCCGGTGCCCGAGCATGCGCCGACACGGCCGCTGTCGCCCTACGGGTCGTCGAAGCTGATGACCGAGATCATGCTGCACGATGTCGCCGCCGCCTACGGCATGCAATACGTGACCCTGCGCTATTTCAACGTTGCGGGCGCCGATCCGCAGGCCCGCATCGGCCTTGCCACCGTCGGCGCCACGCACCTGCTCAAGATCGCGGTGGAAGCCGCGACCGGCCAGCGCGCCAAGATCGACGTGTTCGGCACCGACTATCCGACCCCGGACGGCAGCTGCATTCGCGACTTCATCCATGTCACGGACCTGTCGCAGGCGCATCGCGCGGCGCTCGCTTATCTGCGCAACGGCGGCGCCTCGACGACGCTCAATTGCGGCTATGGCCGCGGCTACTCGGTGCTGGAGACCATCGACGCAGTGCGCCGCGTCTCGGGCCGCAGCTTCGCCGTGCAATACGCCCCGCGCCGGCCCGGCGACATCATGACCATGGTCGCCGACACCAGCCGCATCCGCGGCCTGCTCGACTGGAAGCCGCAATACGACGATCTCGAGACCATCGCAGCCCATGCGCTGGCCTGGGAGGACAAGCTGTTCCGCGAGCGTCACGGCGAGCTCCGCCACGCCGCCTCGGCCTAGATTCAATCCGGGCGCAAGCCCTTAATTGGGCTTGAAAAGCGCTGGCTTAGCGGGCACAGAGGCCGTTCGATCCCTGACGCGCGGGCAGGCTTATTCCTGTGCCGTCAATGGACTGCGGATGGCTCAGTTTCCAAAGAAAATCACCGACGATCCCTATGCGGCAGCAGTGCTGATTCGCCGCCTGGTCACGGAACAGGGGATCCTCTACTGGCGGCGCTACCTCGTCGCCTTCGCGCTGATGGCGCTTGCCGCCGGATCGACCGCGGGCGCGACCTACGTGCTCGGCCAGGTCATCAACCAGGCCTATGTCGACAAGAACATCCCGGGCATCGCGATGTTCTCGGGCATTACCGTGATCCTGCTCTTCATCAAGGGCGTAGCGACCTACGGTCATATGGTGATCCTGACCAAGATCTCCAACGCGATCCTCGCCACCAACCAGCGCCAGCTGTTCGCCAAGCTGATGCGCGAGAGCGTCGGATTCTTTTCCGAGCGGCATTCGTCGGAATTCCTGGCGCGGCTGACCGCCGGCGCAAAGTCCATCACCGATGTCCTCAACATGCTGGTCAATGCGGTCGGGCGCGACCTCATGATGCTGCTCGCCATGATCGGCGTGATGGTGTGGCAGGATCCGGTGATGTCGTTCATCGGCCTCGTCGCCGTGCCGCCGGCCATGCTGGTGCTGCGCAAGCTGGTCAAGCGCATCAAGGGGCTCGCCTACAACCAGTTCACCGGCACCGCCGACATCCTGGAGACGATGCAGGAATCGCTGCAGGGCATCCGCACGGTGAAAGCGTTCACGCTCGAAGACACCATGCAGAACCGCATCGACGAGAACATCGCGATCGTCGAGCGCAACGCCAACAAGATGGCCCGCGTCGCCAACCGCTCCAATCCGCTGATGGAGATGCTCGGCGGCTTCGCAGTCGCCGGCTGCCTGCTCTATGGCGGCTATAGCGTGGTCGCCCTCAACGCCACGCCCGGCGCGTTCTTTTCCTTCATGACCGCTTTCCTGATGGCGACCGAGCCGGCCAAGCGGCTGGCGCGGCTCAACATCGACCTCAACAGCCAGCTCGTCGGCGCTCGCATGCTGCTCGAAGTCGTCGACAGCCCCGCGAGCGAGCATTCCGACGACGACAAGCCGGCGCTGAAACTATCGACTGCACGCATCGAGCTGCGTGAGGTCAGCTTCTCCTATCGCAACGGTGAGACCGTCCTCAACCGCATGAGCTTTGTTGCCGAGCCCGGCAAGGTCACTGCGCTGGTCGGCCCCTCCGGCGGCGGCAAATCAACCGTGCTGGGGTTGCTGCTGCGCTTCTACGAGGTGACGCAAGGCGAGATCGTGATCGACGGCCAGTCGATCGGCGCCGTCTCGCGAAAATCGCTGCGGGCCCAGACCGCCTATGTCGGCCAGGACGTCTACCTGTTCCGCGACACCATCCGCAGCAACATCGCCTTCGGCCGCGCGGGCGCGACCGAAGAACAAATTATCGATGCTGCGAAAGCAGCCTGCGCGCATGATTTCATCATGGGCTTCCCGCTCGGCTACGACACGCCCGTCGGCGAGCACGGCACGCAACTGTCCGGCGGCCAGCGCCAGCGCATCGCGGTCGCGCGCGCGCTGATCAAGAACGCGCCAATCATCCTGCTCGACGAAGCAACCGCCGCGCTCGATTCCGAGTCCGAGCGGCAGGTGCAGGAGGCGATCGAGCATCTTTGCCAGAACCGCACCACAATCGTGATCGCGCATCGCCTGCACACCATCATGCACGCCGATGCGATCCTGGTGGTCGAGGGCGGCGAGATCGTCGAGCAGGGCCGGCATGACGAGCTGCTCCGCCGCGGCGGGCGCTACGCCTCGTTCTTCCGCCTGCAACATCACGACGCCGGCGCTCTGGCGCCGATCAGCGCAACCGCATAGAGTTCCTTTCACCTCAAGAGCAGCGAGATCGCACCATGAACGCCGCCTCCTACGTCATCCCGCTTCCGACCCAGGCTTCGCTTCCCGTCGTCGGGGAAAGCGGCCGTTATCCCGTGCGCCGCATCTGGTGCGTTGGTCGCAACTATCTCGAGCACATCCGCGAGATGGGCAATGACGAGCGCGCCCCGCCGTTCTTCTTCGCCAAGCACGCCGACATGCTGGTGCCGGACGGCGCCACCATTCCCTATCCGCCGCTGACCAAGGATCTCCATCACGAGGTCGAACTGATCGTCGCAATGAAGAGCGGCGGCCTCAACATTCCCGCCGAGAAGGCGCTCGACCATGTCTACGGCTATGCCGTCGGCATCGATTTGACCCGCCGCGACCTGCAGATCGCTTCGCGCAAGAAGGAGCGTCCGTGGGAGGTCGGCAAGTCGTTCGACTATTCGGCGCCTTGCTCCGCGGTGCAGCCGGCATCGAAGATCGGCCACCCTGCCAAGGGCAAGATCTGGCTCACGGTCAACGGCAAGGAAGCGCAGAAGGGTGACCTCACCGAGCTGATCTGGAACGTGCCCGAGATCATCTGGCAGCTCTCGCAGCAGGTGAAGCTCGCCGCCGGCGACATCATCATGACGGGCACGCCGGCCGGCGTGTCGCAGCTCCAGCCCGGCGACAAGCTCGAATGCGGCGTCGACGGCGTCGGTACGCTGAAGGTGAGCATCGATCAGCCGGAATAAGGCTGAGCTCGAGATCACGGGACAGCAAAGCCCCGGGCATCGCGTCCGGGGCTTTTTTGCGGATTCAAGTTCGTCGCTCGTACGCCCCTGCCGCGTTGATGTCCTTTCCGGTGTAATCGGTCATCATCGCCGTCGCGACCAGCGTCACGACCGCGCAGATCGCGATGTAGACCGCGATCGCGGTCGCCGAGTGGAAGGTGCCGTACAGCCAGGTGGCGATCAGCGGCGCGGGGCCGCCGGCGATCACGGATGCGAGCTGATAGCCGAGTGAGGAGCCGCTGTAGCGCAGGCGTCCGGTGAAGCTCTCGGCGATCAAGGCGGCTTGCGGTCCATACTGCATGTCGTGCGGAATCAGCGACAGGATGATCGCGAGGAAGATGATGGTCAGCGACCCCGTATTGAGCATGGCGAAATAGACGAAGCCGAAGATGCCCGTCACGGCAGCGCCGAGCATATACATGTTCTTGCGGCCGATCTGATCGGAGATATGTCCGCACAGCGGGATCGACACGAATGACAGCACCGAGGCCGAGAGCACCGCGGTCAGCAGGAAGTCGCGTGATACGTGCAGGGTGCCGATGCCATAGGAGAACACGAAGGCCGTGAAGATGTAGAACGGGGCCTGCTCCGACATGCGCGCAAGCGCAGACAGTAGAATCTCCTTCGGATATTCCCGGATCACCGTGAGCATCGGCGTGCGATCGACCTGGCGTTCGGCCACGAGCTTGGAGAACACCGGGGTTTCGAGAATGCCGAGCCTGATATAGAGGCCCACGCCGACCAGGATGATGCTGAGCGCGAAGGGAATACGCCAGCCCCATGCCAGGAACTGATCACCCGCCATCTGGCTGAACACCAGCACGGCAAGATTGGCCAGGAAAAGCCCGCAGGGCACACCGAACTGCGGCCATGATGCGATCAATCCACGGGATCGGTCGTTGCGCGCCCATTCCATCGACATCAGTACCGAGCCGCCCCACTCACCGCCGACGCCGACGCCCTGAATGAACCGCAGCACGGTCAGGATCACGGCGCCCCAGATACCGATGCTGGCATAGGTCGGCACCACGGCCACGGCAGCGGTCGCCAGTCCCATCAAGAGCAGCGTCGCGATCAGCGTGGATTTACGTCCGATGCGGTCGCCATAGTGGCCAAAGATTGCCGCGCCGACGGGCCGCGCGGCGAATCCGACCGCGTAGATCGCAAACGCCTCCAGCGTGCCGACCCAGGGATCGGAGTGAGGAAAGAAGAGCTTTGCGAAAACCAGACCCGTGACGGTGCTGTAAAGAAAGAAGTCATACCACTCGATCGCGGTCCCGATTGTGGAGGCGATCACGGCGCGGCGAAGCTGGCGCTGATGCTCGGGGGCAGAAAGCCGGGTGGCGTCGAGATCGAGTGTTGCCATGGGAGCGCATCCTCAGATTGGCCCCCGCTTGCGTGTTTTCACCTGTTATTGTTGCCGAAAAAACGACGTTGGGTTCCAAGAGTTCCAACCGGCGTGAAATGGGAGGCTAAAACTTTAGTCGGTCGATAAGCCCCGCGAGGGGGGCACTACCAAGCCTTCACCGGCCGATTGGCGTGGCTTGTCTGCGGCACACCGCGATTGAGCGACATGTGCGAATGCACGCAGAGCCAGCTATCGCCATGTCTTGAAAACACCATCGTGGCCCGGCCGGGGCGTGGAAACGCGCTGCCGTCGGGATGATAGCCCGTGCTCGTCCACGGCACGATCACTGTCGCCATTGTGCCATCGGACGATGCCAGGATCGAGGCCTGGTCGATGACGAAACGGAAGTCGGACGTCTTCGGCCAGACGTTGTCCCATTGCGTGGTGACCCATTGGTCGAGGCCGGGAATGACGTCGTTGTGCGTGCCGAACGCCAGCACATCCGGATGGAAGAGCGGCCGCGCCGAAGCATAGTCGACCTCGCGGACATAGCCCGCGAAGGTCTCCAGCCAGTGGCGAAAGAACTGCGTGATCTCGGTATTCGCGGTCGGCAAGGAGGCCATCGCCTGCTCCATGTTCGGCAACTCAATCGCGGCAATCTTTGTTGCCATGAGGCGAACCGTCCAGCAAGATATGTGGAGAGCACCGGTGGAGATCGATCCACGAACCGGGCCGATTTCATGGAGCAGACTCATGAGACGCCTTCTCCTGCTTGCGGCCACGCTTATCGTCTCGTGCAACGTTGTCGGCGCGCAGTCTGGTCAGCCCTATGCTGGCCTTGAGCATCGGCCCATCAAGGCACTCTCGCACCAGCAGATCGAGGATCTTCGAGCCGGACGTGGTATGGGTCTGGCGCTTGCCGCCGAGCTCAATGGATATCCCGGTCCGAGCCATGTTCTCGAGTTCGGTGATCGACTTGATTTGACCGCGGATCAGCGCATCCAGGTTCAGCGCCTCTTGGATGCCATGAAGCAAGAGGCGCTCCCGCTGGGTAACAAGCTGGTCGAGCAGGAAACGGAGTTGGACCGCCTCTTCTCCGCCCGCGTCGTGACATCGGAATCACTCAAGGCGGCCCTCATTGCCATTTCGGAAACCCAGGCACTGCTCCGCGAAAGCCACCTCAAATACCATCTATCGACAACTGCCTTGCTCGACCGGAGCCAAATGCAGCGATACGCGGAGCTGCGCGGTTACCAACGCCCTGATGGCTCTGAAGAACACAAGCACCGTCACTAAACGCGATCACCGCAATGCCGACAGCACGATGAGGCCGAGGATCAGCGCCGTCAGCGAATATTTGAGCGTGTAGTAGACGTTGCGATTCCATTGCTTGACCTTGCGGCTCGCGAGATGGATCTCGTAGAGCTTGCCGAATACCTTGTTGAGCACGCCGACGCTCTCGCCGTCGACGTTCTGGGTTGCAGAGGCCTTGACGATGTGGTGGCTGACCCAGCGGTTGATTGCGGTCATGAAGCCGTATTTCATCGGACGCTCGACGTCGCAGAACAGGATGATGCGATTGACGTCGGTGGCATTCTCGGCGCTGTGGATGAAGGTCTCGTCGAACATGAAGGCCTCACCGTCGCGCCAGATGCATTCGACGCCATCGACCAGGATCCGGCACCTGTTCGAGTTCGGCGTGACGAGGCCGCGGTGGTAGCGCAGCGAACCGGCAAAGGGATCGCGGTGGGCGCCGAGCTTGCCGCCGGGCGGCAGCATCGCAAACATCGCACCATGCACGCTCGGAATGGAGTTGAGCAGCTCCACCGTCTTCGGGCACAGCGTGCGCGCCGAGGGCAGGAAGTCATCGTACCATTTCAGGTAAAAGCGTTTCCAGCCGCTCTTGAAGAACGAGTAGAAGCCCCAATCGTTATTCTTCGCCGCCGCGCGAATGAAGCCTTCGTCGAACAGGCGAACGGCCTCATCGCGAATGGTCTCCCAATTTTCGCTGAGGGCTTTCAGCTCGGGAAACTGATCGACCGGGATCACCGGCTTGTTCGGCACCGCCGAGCCCGCATACATCAGCACATTGTAGGGCGCGAGATAGGTGGAGTGGTCGCCAAGCCGGCGCGCGAAGCGCAGCCGCTGCTTGCCGCGGAAATGAACGTAGATGGTCGATGCCGCCAGCACATAGAGAACGACGAGTTGCGGCGCAAAAAGCAGTTTTAACATCTCCCCAGTTCCCGGTGATTTAACCGGGGACGTGATCTATCCCGACGCGGCCCGAGTGGCAAGATATCGACATGCATCCTGAGGCTGCTCCGCAGGTTGTGATTGGCACGGCCCTGGGCGGGGCGGCGCACAAGGACAAATCAAAGCCGCGTCCACCTCAATACCGGCGTTGCAGCCGCTTTCGGTCGCGTGGTATCTTGGGTTCCACAGGTTGGGAATCTGGAGTTGCGTCTTGGGGATATGGCGGTCGTTGGCGGGCTTCGCGCTCGCGCTGTCTCTGCTTGGAATATCCGTACCCGCGAATAGCCAAGGCGTTCAGCCGCGGCCACAGCAGGGCAAGACGCCAGATCCGGCGCTGCGGGGCCAATGGCTGCGGCAAGGGCAGACATTCGCCTGCCGCGTCGAAACCAAGAAGGGCGCCGCCCCGCCGGATCCTGATTTACTCAGCTTCGCCTGCCAGCGCATGGGCGCGCTGGGCGTCGGCATCTCGGAGGCGTCACTGAAGGCCGCGCTCGGCGAACCGCACCGCAAGCTGCCGCCGGCGAACAACGCAACGAACTATGTGTACTTCCTCGGCAAGGCCGATCAGTCTCCTTATCTCGCCTCAACCGTGAAGGCGAACCGCGTGATCGCGCTTCAGGTCAGCGGGCCGGCACCTGCCCCCGGCTACAGCTTCAACCACATCAATCTCGGCGACAGCACCGAGAAACTGGTGGCGCAGTTCGGCGGCCCCTTCCATGTCGGGCCGAGCGGGCTGGAGAAGACCGAGCTCTGGACCTATCACCCATGGCCCTTCTCATTCGAAGTGCAGGCGGACCGCGTCACGTCAATCCGGATCAGCGATCCGACCGTCTAGTAAACAGATTGTACGGGACCCTGGTCACGCCCGTGACAGGGCCTGGAGACCCTTGAAGGTCAGGCGCTTCGGGTCGGTGACGCCGGCGAGATACAGGCGGCGAATGAACGTGATCACGGCGTCGCGGTCGCAATCGGTCAACGCGACGACGGCGTCGACCGCGATTCTCTGGGCTTCCATTGGGCTCACCTCGGCCTTGCAAGTAACCCCGGCCGAGACAGGCTAGGACTCCGCGGTTAATCCGGCGTTAACCGTTCGGGCAACATGGCCGATTCACCCGAGCGGCCGTATACGCAAAACAACGCATTGCCGGTGCACGCAGCGGCTCACCGCGCGGTGATGCTGTTCTTGAGCTGAGCAAACTGCTTCTTCAGCCGTGGCACCGCAAAGTCCGTGAAGGTCCGCACCTTCGGCACCGAGAGCCGGCCCTGCGGACAGATCAAATGCGCAGGGATCTCGGGATCCTCGTCGCCGGCCAGCACGATCTCGAGCTCGCCGCGCGCGACCTGCTCGCCCACCTGGTACGAATACATTCGCGCCACACCGCGGCCGGCGACGGCCGAGGCCACCGCCGCGTAGGTGCTGTTGACGACGAGCCGCGGCGTGAACTGCACCGTGCGGGCAGCCGACGAGCCGGCCTGCGGCGCAAAGGTCCAGGAATTGGGAAGGTGGGCCATCGCGACGATCTGGTGCTTGGCGAGATCGCCGGGCTCGGTGATGCGCGGGTGCTGCTTCAGATAGCGTGGGGATGCCACCACGACGCGGCTGATCTCGCCGACCCGCATCGCGACCATTGCCGAATCCGCGAGATGGCCGATGCGGAGCGCGACGTCGACCCCCTCCTCGATCAGATTGACCGCACGATCGAACAGCAGGAGTTTTGCCGACACGGTCGGAAAGGCATCGAGAAAAGCATCGAGGATCGGCCGCAGCACCATCTCACCCGACGCCACGGGCGCAGTGATCGTGAGCGAGCCACGGGGCGCCGTGCGGGGCCCGGCCGCAATGTCGTCGGCCTGCTCCAATTCGGTGAGCACGCGGCGACAGACCGCGACATGGCGCTCGCCCTCCTCGCTCAGCTTGATCGAACGTGTGGTCCGGTGCAGCAGCTCGGCACCGACCCGCTGCTCCAGGAAAGCAATGGCGCGGCTCACTGCCGCCGGCGAGCGGCCGAGCTTGCGGCCCGCGGCTGCGAGGCTACCCTCGTCCACCGCAAGGACGAACACCTTCATCGCATCCAGACGATCCATACGTTTCCCGCCAGCCCATCGAGCTCCGACTCCAAGCTAGGCGTTCGCTCCCGCTGCGACAACCACCGCCGGGCGCCGGTCCGGCATTCGTTCGCGCCGCGAAAGAGTGTCTGCCGGACAGCGCATATTCGCAGCCGGCCCGCTGCGGCGTACTTCAATCGCTAAGCCAGCCGCGGCTGGCGCAGATTATGAACGCCAACAACAGGAGCCCGTCATGGGTATCGAACAGAAGGTTGCCATCATCACCGGTGCTTCGCAGGGCATCGGTGCCGCCATTGTCCAGGGTTTTCGCGATCGCAACTATCGTGTCGTCGCGACGGCGCGCTCCATCAAGCCGTCGGGCGATGACGATGTCCTCGCTGTTCCCGGCGACATCTCCGAGAGGGCTACGGCCGAGCGCGTGGTCTCCCAAGCCATCTCCCGCTTCGGCCGTGTCGACACGCTGGTCAACAACGCCGGCATTTTCGTCGCAAAGCCGTTCACGCAGTACACGGCGGAGGACTATGCGGCGGTGATGGGCACCAACGTCGCAGGCTTCTTCCACGTCACGCAGCTCGCCATCGCCGAGATGGAGAAGCAGGGGTCGGGCCATGTCGTCCAGATCACGACCACGCTGGTCGACCAGGCCAATTCGAACGTGCCCTCGGTGCTGGCCTCGCTGAGCAAGGGCGGGTTGAGCGCCGCGACCAAGTCGCTCGCGATCGAATACGCCAGGCGCGGTATCCGCGTGAACGCGGTGTCGCCCGGCATCATCAAGTCGCCGATGCACCCCTTTGCGACGCACGCCCAGCTCGATGCGCTGCATCCCGTCGGCCATATGGGCGAGATGTCCGACATCGTCGATGCGGTGCTCTATCTCGAGGGCGCCTCCTTCGTCACCGGCGAGATCCTGCATGTCGACGGCGGCCAGAGCGCCGGCCACTGAACGCTAGCGCCTTCGCGCGCACGAGGACGACATGACGGACGCAGACGCCAAGCAGCAAGTCCACCCCGACCGCGTCAGCGGTCGGGTTCGACATCGGGCATTTCTTCACAGGCGCCGTCGTGCTCGCACTCGCGATTGATCTTGCGCTGCCGCTTACCACGCGCAAGGCATCGAATGCCGAGGTCGTTGTGATCAGGAGTAACGCATCACGCCGTCGTCGATCCGGCCGAACCGCAAGGAGACGATGTCGAGCGCGTAATTCTGGTAGAGCCGCCACGGTTGCTTCGAGCCCTGCTTCGGCATCTTTGCGACCGAGCGCTGAACATAGCCCGAGGTGAAATCGAGCGACGGCTGCGCGGTAATAGTAGGATCGTCATTATGCGGCATGCACTGCCGGAAATTGTGCCGGCCCATGTAGTTGATGAGCCGACAGACATACTCGCAGGTGAGGTCGCATTTCAGCGTCCATGATGCGTTGGTGTAGCCGAACGCAGAAGCCATGTTGGGCACGTCGGCATACATCATGCCTTTGTAGGTCAGCGTATTGGCGAAATCGACGATGCGGCCGTCGACGCTAACCTCAAGCCCGCCGACGACCTGGAGCACCAGTCCCGTCGCGGTCACGATGATGTCCGCCGCAAGCTCGCTGCCGTCCTTCAGGCGGATACCGTCGTGCGTGAACGTGTCGATCTCTTTGGTGACCACCGAGGCGCGCTGCTCGCGGATCGCCCTGAACAGATCGCCATCCGGCACAAGGCAGAGCCGCTGGTCCCAGGGATTGTAGCGCGGCGTGAAATGGGTCGCGACATCGTAGTCGGGGCCGAGCGCCATCTGCACGCCCTTGAGAACCAGCTCCTTGACCTTCGCAGGGCGGCGCCGACTGAGCTGAAAGAAGAACATCCCCCACATCACGTTGCGCCAGCGGATCAGGTGATAGGCAAGTCGCGTCGGCAGATTTCGCCGCAATTTGTTGGCGACGGGATCCTGCGCCGGGCGCGACACCACGTAAGTCGGCGAGCGCTGCAGCATGGTGACCTGCGCGGCCGTCTTGGCGAGCTCCGGCACCAGCGTCACCGCGGTCGCGCCCGAGCCGATCACGACGACGCGCTTGCCGGCGCAATCGATGTCGTCGGTCCATTTCTGCGGATGCACGACGCGGCCGGCGAAATCCGCGACGCCCGGAAACTCCGGCGTGTAGCCTGCCTCGTACTTGTAATAGCCCGAGCACATGAACAGGAAATTGCAGGTGAAGCGCACGGTTTCTGCCATGCCCTCGCCGGTGATGCTCTCGGCCTCAATGGTCCAACGTGCGTCCGGCGTCGACCACGCTGCACGCTTGACGCGATGGCGGAAGCGGATGTGCTTCTCGATACCGTTCTCGGCAGCGGTTTCGCGCACATAATTGAGAATCTGCGCGCCGTCGGCGATCGCCTTCGGATCGGTCCAGGGCTTGAAGGAATAGCCGAGCGTGAACATGTCGCTGTCGGAGCGGACGCCGGGATAGCGAAACAGATCCCAGGTGCCGCCGATGCAGTCGCGCCCCTCGAGAATGACGTAGCTCTTGCCCGGGCATTTGGTCTGAAGATGATAGCCCGCGCCGACGCCGGACAGGCCGGCACCGACGATCAGCACGTCGAAATGTTCTTGCGACATTTGTTTCCTCCGCCGTCAACGATTGTCTGACCGGGACGATCCCTCGTCAACCGGCAATCGCCCCCTGACACAACCGCGAGGAGACACGTGCGTCGCGCTCAAAACAACAAAGCCCCGGATCGCTCCGGGGCTTTGCGTCAATTGTAGATGCGATCAGCCGATCAGTACCGGTAATGGTCCGACTTGTACGGGCCTTCCTGCTTGACGCCGATGTAGTCGGCCTGGTCCTTGCGCAGTTCGGTCAGCTTGACGCCGATCTTGGCGAGATGCAGCCGGGCCACCTTCTCGTCCAGCGACTTCGGCAGCACGTAGACTTCCTTCTTGTACTTGCCGTCCTTGTTGTTGGCGAAAAGCTCGATCTGCGCCAGCGTCTGGTTGGTGAAGGAGGCCGACATCACGAATGACGGATGGCCCATCGCGTTGCCGAGGTTCACGAGGCGGCCTTCCGACAGCATGATGATGCGATGCTTGTCGGGGAATTCGATCTCGTCGACCTGCGGCTTAATGTTGGTCCACTTCAGGTTACGCAGACCCGCGATCTGGATCTCGTTGTCGAAGTGACCGATGTTGCAGACGATGGCGCGATCCTTCATCGCGCGCATGTGCTCGATCGTGATGATGTCCTTGTTGCCGGTCGCGGTGACGAAGATGTCAGCGCGGGGCGCGGCGTCTTCCATGGTCACGACTTCATAGCCTTCCATCGCCGCCTGCAGCGCGCAGATCGGATCAACTTCGGAGACCATGACGCGGCAGCCGGCCTGGCGCAGCGAGGCGGCCGAACCCTTGCCGACGTCGCCGAAGCCCGCGACCATCGCAACCTTGCCGGACATCATCACGTCGGTGCCGCGGCGAATGCCGTCGACCAGCGATTCACGGCAGCCGTAGAGGTTGTCGAACTTCGACTTGGTGACGCTGTCGTTGACGTTGATGGCCGGCCACAGCAGCGTGCCGGCCTTCTGCATGTCATAGAGACGATGCACGCCCGTGGTGGTTTCTTCGGAAACGCCCTTGATGCTCTTGGCGATCTCGGCGAAGTAGCCCTTCGGCTTCTCCTTAAGCTGCTTCTTCAGAAGCGCGAAGAAGACTTCCTCTTCTTCCGAACCCGGCTTGTCCAGGAACTTGGTGTCGCCGTTCTCGGCGCGCAGGCCGAGATGGACGTACATGGTGGCGTCGCCGCCGTCGTCGAGGATCATGTTCGGGTGACCGCCGCCGTGCCAGTCGAACAGCTTGGCGGTGTAGTCCCAGTATTCGGTAAGGCTCTCGCCCTTGACGGCGAACACAGGAATGCCGGCGGCTGCGATCGCCGCCGCGGCGTGGTCCTGCGTCGAATAGATGTTGCAGGAGACCCAGCGGATGTCGGCGCCGAGCGCTGCCAGCGTCTCGATCAGCACGCCGGTCTGGATCGTCATGTGCAGCGAGCCGGCGATGCGTGCGCCCTTCAGCGGCTGCTTCGGGCCATATTCTTCGCGGGTGGCCATCAGGCCGGGCATCTCGGTCTCGGCGAGCGAGAGCTCCTTGCGGCCGAAATCGGCGAGCGAAATGTCCTTGACGATGTAATCGGTGAAGCCGGGCTTCGCGTTCATGTCTGTTTCCTAGTGGTGGGTCTGGCGTGTCAGTAACGAAGCAAACGAAGCGCCTTGCGGCACAGTCTTCTCCCTCTCCCCGTTCTTGCGGGGAAAGGGCTGGGGTGAGGGGCTCCATCCGCGCACTGAGCCAGTGGAGAGTCCCCCTCACCCGCCGCTTCGCGGCGACCTCTCCCCGCAAGCAGGGCGAGGTAAGAGCGTTTAGACTGCGCGCTTGAGCGCTTCGACGAGATCGGTCTTCTCCCAGGAGAAGCCGCCCTCGTTGTCGGGGGTACGGCCGAAATGACCGTAGGCGGAGGTGCGCGCGTAGATCGGGCGGTTGAGATCGAGATGGCTGCGGATGCCCCGCGGGGTGAGATCCATCGCCTTGGCGGCGGCCTTCTCGAGCTGTTCCTCCGACACCTTACCGGTGCCGTGGGTGTCGATGTAGATCGACAGCGGACGCGCCACGCCGATGGCGTAGGCGAGCTGCAGCGTGCAGCGATCCGCAAGACCGGCCGCGACGATGTTCTTGGCGACGTAGCGAGCAGCGTAAGCCGCGGAGCGGTCGACCTTGGTGGGATCCTTGCCGGAGAACGCGCCGCCGCCGTGCGGGGCCGCGCCACCATAGGTGTCGACGATAATCTTGCGGCCAGTCAGGCCGGAATCGCCGTCGGGACCGCCGATGTAGAACTTGCCGGTCGGGTTGATGTGCCAGATGGTCTTCGCAGTGATCCATTCCTTCGGCAGCGCCTCGCGCACGTAGGGCTCGACGATGTCGCGAATTTGCTTGGACGAGATGTCCTCGACCAGATGCTGATGCGAGACCACGATCTCGCGCACGCCGACCGGCTTGCCGTTCTCGTACTGCACGGTGACCTGGCTCTTGGAGTCCGGGCCCAGCACCTTCTCGCGGCCGGAGTGACGCGCTTCCGAGATGAGGCGCAGAATCTTGTGGGCGTAGAAGATCGGCGCCGGCATCAGATCCGGCGTCTCGTTGGTGGCGTAGCCGAACATGATGCCCTGGTCGCCCGCGCCCTCTTCCTTGACTTCGCCCGGCTGCAGCGCATCGACGCCCTGCGCGATGTCGGCGGACTGCGGATGCAGCAGGATCTCGATGTCCGCCTTCTGCCAGTGGAAACCTTCCTGCTCGTAGCCGATGTCCTTGATCGCGGCGCGCACGACGCCTTCGATCTGCTCGTTGGTGACGGATGCGGGACCGCGGGTCTCACCGGCGATCACGACCTTGTTGGTGGTCGCGAGCGTTTCGCAGGCGGCACGAATTTGCCAGGGATCGATGCCGGCTTTCGGTCCTTCGCGGTAGAACAGATCGACGATCTCGTCGGAGATCCGGTCGCACACCTTGTCCGGATGGCCTTCGGACACGGACTCGCTGGTGAAGAGATAGGACGCGCGCATCAGTAACCCCTTGTTCCGCCGCTAGCTGGCGGGCGTTTGCGATGTTTAGCTTTCAATGATGTCAATCACGCCGGCGCGAGATGACGTAGGATTCGTCGAGAAACCAGAGCCCATTGTACTTTCGCAGCACGTCCCTGGCGGCATCCAGAGTGCGGCCGTTTTGAGTCATTTCCGTCAACCGGTCGTCCTCAATCTGAGCGACATACACCGCCGCATTCCAGGCTGCAAAGGCCGTCGAGGTTCCGATAGTGCCCGTCACCTCGTTGGGCAGCGCTTCCATATCATACCTGAAGATCGAGCGGTTATCTGCGTAAGCATTAAAATTTAAGTCGCGGCCCACCGAGCCGAGCTCATACTTCACCGCGCGCAATAGCTCATGACGGCTCACCGAGAAAGGGTTTTCTCCGGGCCAGATCGCCTGGATCATCTCCATGCCCGGATCCTGGCCATGGGAGTGAATTCCGATCAGGCGGCCGCCCGCCCGCAAGGCCCGGGCCAGGGGCGCAATGATCCGTTTTGCCCGAAAATTGACCGAGGACAGCGCGCGGTATGGCTGGGATGCAATAACGAGATCGAAATTGGCCTCGGCCTGGCCCGGCCGCGGAATGGTCGAATCGAGCAGAAACCGCTGGTCTTCACGGTAGAGCACCAGCACGACAGGCCGCTCATAGAGCGGCATTCCCGTGCGCGGGCTGACCGCTGCGCGCCAGTTCTGCTCCAAAAACGGCTTCAACTCCGCGATTTGCGTCTCGAACTCGCCCGAGGAAGCACCCCGCAGGGGAACTTCATGCCAGACTGTCGCGGCTGCCGCCGCGGGCGATGAAGGCGTGAGCCAAGGCGCCTCCGCATAAAGCATGTTGGTAAAAACGAACACCGAGGCCGGATGCTCGAAAATGCGATCCGGCACCTTGTCCAGCGTCAGGCGGAGGTCCTCGAGACTGAGCTCCTTGCCGGCGACATAGAACGGCATGTGTGGAAAGCGCTGATGCATCGAGCGCAGCACGCGCGCCAGTACCGTGCCGTCGCCAACACCGGCATCGAACACGCGCAGCGCCGGGGGCCGGGGATGGATGCTGGCAAGCTCCAGCGCCACGCGCTCGGCGACCACCCGCTTCTCACTGCAAGTGTGCACGAACAGCAGGTATTTCTGGCGGTTCTCGAAAAAGCGGAAATTGCCGCGCGGATCGCGCTTTTCCGGGGGCACCTGAAGTCCCCGCGGCGGCGGCACGCCGCCGGCCATCGATGCGGCCATGTAGGCCTGGATTCGGTCCAGGGTGTCGATCGTGATGCGCTTGCCCTCGCGCAGGCGGTGCACGAGCTTCCCATCGTTCACCGCGCGCCGTCCGAACGTCGACTCCGCCATGTCCGCCTTACGGCAGAACTCGGTGATTTGGCTCAGGATTTCGTCATTCTTCATGGAGTGGGACGCGGTGGGCAGAAGGGTTGGGTAATGCCTCGTAGCAAAATCTGCCCACTGAGGGAATAGGGATAGAGCCGCCCCCGTTTGCCATGTGCACAACAGCGAGGCCGTGAACCACCTTCCCCTGCCGGGCAACCAACAGACGCCTCTCCTCAACGGGACCACCGCCAATGCGTCGCCTGCTCGTCGCGCTCTGCCTGCTCGCCGCAACCCTGTGGTCGGCGCCCGCTTTTGCGCAGGCGCGCAGCCAGCTTGGGCCGCTCTGCACCACCGACACCAAGCCGGCGGACCAGATGATCGATGCCTGCAGCAAGATCATTGCGCTGAAGGTGTTCAAGGGCGAGCAGCTCGCAACGGTCTACTTCTGGCGCGCGGTGGGCTGGAACAAGAAGGGCGAATACCTAAAGGTCATCGCCGACGCCACGGAAGCGATCCGGCTCCAGCCGAGCCAGGCAGTCTATAATCTCAGGGGATCGGCCTACTATGACAGAGGCGAGTACGAGATCGCGATCGCCGATTTCGACGATGCGCTGAACCTGGGCCCGCCTGATGGTACCATCTTCCATAATCGCGGCAATGCCTGGCGCGGCAAGGGCGATTACGCCAAGGCCATTGCCGATTACGATATGTCGATCAAAGCCGATCCGAAATCGGCATTCTCGTACCAGAACCGCGGCATCTCCAAGGAGGCGCTCGGCGACCTCGACGGCGCGCTGGCCGACATCAACCAGGCGATCCGGCTCGACCCGACGTTGCCGCAGCCGCTGATCAACCGGACCGCGATCTGGCGTGTCAGAGGCGATTACAATCGCGCGATTGCCGACGGCAGCGAAGCGATTCGGCTCGCGAAGGAGAAGCCGCCCGTCAACATCATGACGCCGCCGAACAGCGTGCTGATCTCGGGCTACACCCATCGCGCGCTGGCCTATGAGACGAAAGGCGATTACGCGCACGCGAGCGACGACTACAAGGCCACTCTGGCGATCGCGGCGTCCGATGCCGGCAGCAAGGCCAATCAAGCCACCGCAAAGGTGCGGCTGTCGCTGATCACCGACGCAAGCGCACCGATCCCGCGCGATGCGCCGTCACCGACGACGCAGCCGGCAAAGGCGCCGGCTCCCCAGCAGACGGGTGCCGCGGCGCCTCCCTCGCCTGCTCCGGCCGCGCGCGGCACGCGCATGGCGCTGATCATCGGCAACGGCGCCTATGCGCATGTCAAGGCGCTGCCCAATCCGCCCAATGACGCGCGCGCCGTTGCGAAGAGCCTGCGCGATATCGGCTTCACTGTATCAGAAGGCGTCGACCTCGACCGCTCGGCGATGCAGAAGATGACGCGTGACTTCTTGCGGGAGGCGGCGCGGGCGCAGGTCGTGGTGGTCTACTATGCTGGCCACGGCGTGCAGGTCGACGGCCGCAACTATCTCATTCCGGTCGACGTCGAACTCAAGCCGGGCGCGAGGATGACGGACGCGATGATCGACATGGACACGATCATGGCCGGCCTCGACGACCAGGTCCGCACCAACATTTTGATCTTCGATGCCTGCCGCAATAATCCGATGGCACAGCAGGTCGCATCAGCCGGCACCAACCGCGCCATCGAAGCTGCCTCGGGCCTCGCAGCGCCAACGAGCCTGGGCGCCGGCGCGACGCTCGGCGCCGGCACGCTGATCGCCTTCGCCACTGCGCCGGGCCAGGTCGCGCTCGACGGCGAAGGCGCCAACTCGCCGTTCTCCGCCGCGCTCTCTCGCCATCTCGGCACGCCCGGCCTGGAAGTGCAGCAAATGCTGACGCGGGTGCGGGCCGAGGTGGTCTCGACCACGAAGAACAAGCAGGTGCCGTGGTCGAACTCGTCGCTACTGGGCGAGGTTTATCTGGCGGAGAAATGAAGGGCGTGTGCCTCACCCTCAGCTGTCATCGCCCGGCTTGACCGGGCGATCCAGTACGCCGAGAAGTCAGCGATTCTCCGAGAAGCCGCGGCGTACTGGATTCCCCGCCTGCGCGGGGAATGACAGCGAGCGAGTGGGGCCTTATTGGCCCCACACTTCCTTCGCGATCTCCACGGCGAGGCTGAGCTTGGCCCACTGCTCCTCTTCGGAGAGGACGTTGCCCTCCTCCGTCGAGGCAAAACCGCACTGCGGGGAGAGTGCGAGCTGCTCCAGTGGGGCGAACTTGGCAGCTTCTTCGAGACGACGCTTGATGGCGTCCTTATTCTCGAGCTCACCGAACTTCGAGGTGATGACGCCGACCACGACGACCTTGTTGCCCTTGGGCAGGAAGCGCAGCGGCTCGAAGCCACCGGCACGGTCGCTGTCGTATTCGAGGAAATAGCCGTCGTAATTGGTGCCGGCGAGCATGGTCTCGGCAACCGGCTCGTAACCGCCTGACGAAATCCAGGTCGAACGGAAATTGCCGCGGCAGACATGCGTCGTCACCACCATGTCGGCGGGCTTCTCGGCCAACGCGTAGTTGATGACGCGCGCATAGATCTGCTGGAGACCCTCGGGATTGTCGCCCCGCTCGCGCGCCTTCTGCAATTCGTCCGGCGAGCAGAGATAGGCCCACACGGTGTCGTCGAACTGGAGATAGCGGCAGCCGGCGTCGTAGAACGCCTTCACGGCCTTGCGGTAGGTCTTGCCGAGGTCCTCGTAGAACGCGTCGAGATCGGGATAGACGTCTTTGGAGATCGCCTTGCGGCCACCGCGGAAGTGCAGCACCGCCGGCGACGGGATCGTCATCTTGGCGGTGACGTGAGCCTGGTCGGCGACCTTCTTCAGGAAGCGGAAGTGATCCAGCATCGGATGGCCGTCGGGAAAATCGAGCTTGCCGATCACGCGCACCGCGTCATGCCGCGTCTCGACGCCCGCGAACTGGATGCCTGTGTCGGGGTGGAACATTTCGCAGCCGGTGAGCTTTGCCAGGAAGTCGAAATGCCACCAGGAGCGGCGGAATTCGCCGTCGGTTGCGAGCTTCAGGCCAAGCGAAGCCTGCTTATGCACGACCTTCTCGATCTCCATGTCCTCGATCTTGCGCAGGTCGTCGGCCGAGATCTCGCCCTTCTCCAGCCTGGCGCGGGCTTCCTTGATCTTGGCGGGGCGCAGGAGGCTGCCGACCTCGTCGGCGCGGAAGGGGGCTTTGGTTCGCTGCATTCTTAAACTCCCGTGAATTTTTTAGTGGGCCGCCGCCCCTGCGACGCCGAGGTGGCGCTCGAGGACCGACGGGTCGGCCTTCAGCGCGGCGCTCGGGGCGTCGTGGACGATCGTTCCGCGCTCCAATATCACAACACGGTCGGCCAGCCCCAGAATCTTTTGGGCATTCTGCTCAACGATGATCGAGCAGATGCCGCCCGCCCGCGTGATGGTCCCGATCGCTCTCAAGAGCTCCTCGACGATGATGGGGGCAAGGCCCTCGGTCGGCTCGTCCAGGAGAAGCACTTTCGGATTGAGGGTCAGCGCGCGACCGATCGCCAGCATCTGCTGCTCGCCGCCGGAGAGCTGGTTGCCAAAATTGCTCCGCCGCTCCTTCAGCCGCGGGAACATCTCGTAGACCCTCTCGACGGTCCAGGGGCCGGGCTGGGCCACTGCGGACATGTTCTCCTCCACCGTGAGCGAGCGGAAGATGTTGCGCTCCTGCGGCACCCAGCCGATCCCGGCGCGCGCCCGCTGGTCCGGCCGCAAGGTCGTGACGTCGGTGCCGGCCAGCCCGACAGTGCCGGAGAAGCGACGGGTGACGCCGACGATCGAGTTGATCAGCGTGGTCTTGCCGGTGCCGTTGCGCCCCAACAGCGCCAGCACCTGGCCTTCGGCGAGACGCAGGGACATGTTCGGCAGCACCACGGCCTCGCCGTAACCGGCGCGAAGCGAGTCGATCGCGAGCAGGTCAGACATTGACCGCCTCCTCGCCGAGATAGACCGCCTTCACTTGCGGGTCGCGCGCGACCTGCTCGGGCGGGCCTTCGGTGAGCAGCGCGCCGGAGACCAGGACAGAGATGCGGTCGGCGAAAGAGAACACGAGGTCCATGTCGTGCTCGATCAGTAGCACGGTCACATCGCGCGGCAGGCTGCCGACGACGGCGAGGATGTCGTGGCGCTCGCTCTCGGGCACGCCGGCGGCGGGCTCGTCCAGCAGCAGCACGCGCGGCTTGGCGGCGATCGCGACCGCGATCTCGAGCAGGCGCTGCTTGCCATAAGGCAGCGTCACGGTCTGCTCGTTCATGACGTCGAGCAGGTGGAAACGCGTCAGGAGGTCGGCGATCTCGCCGTTGACGTCCCTGCGCGTGCCCATCCGCCGCCACCAGTCGCCGCCATGGCCTAGGCGCTCAGAGACAGCGAGACCGATGGTCTCGAGCGGGGTCAGGTCGGGATAGAGCTGGTTGATTTGGAAGGTACGCGATAAGCCGCGCAACACGCGCTTGTGCACGGGCAGATCCGTGATGTCCTGCCCTTCGAGCAGGATGCGGCCCGAGTTCGGCTTGAGCACGCCGGTGAGCTGGTTGATGACCGTGGTCTTGCCGGCGCCGTTCGGGCCGATCAGCGCGTGGCGGGCGCCCTGCTCGATTTTCAAGGACAGATCGCGGGTGACGCGCAGACCGCCGAACTGCTTTTCGAGATTCTGCGTTTCGAGCGCGATAGTCATGCGTCGCTCTCCGGCGCGGCGACGACGGCCTTGCGCCCGGCTATCTGCCTGATGACCAGATTGGGCACATACAGCATCCAGCGATGCAGGCGCTGCCGTCCGATCAGGACGATCGCGACCAGCACGAGGCCGATCCAGAACTGCCAGTATTGCGGGGTGATGGTCGAGAACAATTCCTGGAGCATGCGAAACAGCACTGCGCCGATCAGCCCGCCATAGAGATAGCCGGTGCCGCCGATGACGAGCACCAGCATCAGGTCCGCCGAGCGCTCGAAGGCGAACACATCGAGAGAGGCGATCGCGGTGGTCTGGGTGAACAGCGCGCCTGCGATGCCGGCATAGAACGCCGCGAGCGTGTAGATCGCAATCAGGCGGCGGTTGACGGGTATGCCGATGGCGGCCGCGCGCAGCGGATTGTTCTTGATCGCGCGCAATGACAGCCCGAACGGCGAGTGCGCGACGCGGCGGGCGAACAGGAACAACAAGAACAGAACGGCGAGCGAATAGAAGAACCCGGTCTTGCCGAACATGTCGAACGGGATCTCGCCGAAGATCGGCTGCATCTCGATACCCTGCAGGCCGTCGGTGCCACCGGTGATGTTGGAGAAGCGTTCGGCCAATGCCTCAAGCAGCAACGCGATGCCGAGCGTCACCATCAGCCGCGTGAGATCGACGCCACGGATCACCAGGAAGCTGGTGGCGAAGCCGAGCACCATCGCGACAAGGCCGGCGACAACAAGCGCAAGGACGGGCTCGTTGATGATCCCGTGCAGCGCGAGAAGCCCCGCCGCGTAAGCGCCGACGCCGAAGAAGGCGGCATGGCCGAGCGAGACGATGCCGGCGTAGCCGAGGATCAGATCGAGCGACATCGCAAACAGCGCGAGCCGCAGGATGTCCGTCATGATCAGGTAGCGCGTGGGAAATACGAAGCCGCAGGCCAGCACGATCAGCCAGAAAGCGGCCTCGCCATAGTGCCAGCGTGCCTGGCGCTGGGCGTGATAGCCGACGTCGGAGGAGGCGCTCATCGGCGACTCAACGCGCAGCCGTGCGGCCGAACAGACCGTTCGGGCGCCAGATCAGGATCACGATCATCATGGTGTAGATCACGAAAGGTCCCATCTTCGGGACGTAATATTTGCCGGCGACGTCGCCGATGCCGAGCAGCAGCGAGGCCAGGAACGGGCCGGTGATCGAGGACGAGCCGCCGACGGTGACCACGATCAGGAAGTAGATCATGAACTTCAGCGGAAAGTACGGGTCGAGGCCGAGGATCTCGGCGCTCAGCGCGCCACCGAGGCCGGCCAGGCCGCAGCCAAAAGCGAATGTGAAGGCGAACACCTGCGGCACGTTGATTCCGAGGCCGCTCGCGGCGCGGGGATCGTCGACCGCAGCGCGCAGGCGGCTGCCGAACCGCGTCTTGGCCAGCACCATCTGGAGACCGATGGTGAGCAGCCCGCAGATCACGATGATCATCAGCCGGTAGCGGCCGATGCCAACGCCGAACAGGTCGAACTGACCCTGGAGCGCCGCCGGCAGGTTGATGAAGACCCGCGACGAACCCTGGATGTAATCGACGGCCGCGACCGACATGAAAGTGAGGCCGATCGTGAACAGCACCTGGTCGAGATGGCTGCGCGCATAGAGGTGTCGGTACAGCGTGCGCTCGAGCACGATGCCGATCGCAGCGGAGGAGACGAAGGCGAGCGGCAATGCCGCGAAGAATGGCCAGCCCATCCGGTTGACCAGCACCATGCAGACATAGCCGCCGGCCATGGCGAAGGCGCCATGGGCGAGGTTGACGAAGTTCATCAAGCCGAGCGTGACCGCGAGCCCGCAAGCCAGCACGAACAGCAGCATGCCGTAGGCAACGCCATCGAACAGGTTGGTGAGGATTGAGGTCATTGAAGGCCGGAAGTTATCTCAGGTGTAGCCAGGGGTGTGCTGCGCTCCCTCTCCCGCTTGCGGGAGAGGGTTGGGGAGAGGGTGCCTCAACAACGAAGACTCCCCCAGAGGAGAGAACCCTCACCCGGCGCTTTGCGCCGACCTCTCCCGCAAGCGGGACAGGTGAGAGTTCCGGGATGACGCGCTTTCGCGCGTCACTTCTTGGTCTTGCCGAGATCCTTGACGGCCTCGAAGGTCGCGAACTCGACGTTGTAAAGCTCGCCGTCGACCTTCTCGACCTTCCGGATGTAGATGTTCTGCACGATGTCGCGGGTCTCGGGGTCGATCGAGATCGGGCCGCGCGGGCTCTCCCATTTCTGGCCCTTCATGGCTTCGACCAGCTTGGTGCCGTCGGTGTCGCCATTGGTCTTCTTCAGCGCTTCGTAGATCAGGTGAATGCCGTCATAGCCGCCCACCGCCATGAAGCCCGGCCGGTTTCCGTAGGCCTTCTTGTAGGCCGCGACGAAATCCTTGTTCATCTGCGAGGGATGTGCCGCCGAATAGAGGTGCGCGGTGACCGTGCCCAGCACGGCGTCGCCCATGTTGTTGAGGAGGTCGTCGTCGGTCACATCGCCCGGTCCGATCACCTTGATGCCGGCCTTGTCGAGCCCGCGTTCGGCATACTGCTTCATGAAGTTACCGCCTTGGCCGGCCGGCACGAACACGAAGATCGCGTCAGGCTTGGCGTCCTTCATGCGTTGGAGGAACGGTGCGAAATCGGGATTGGCGAGCGGCGTCTTCACCTCTTCGACCACCTCGCCGCCACCGGCGGTGAAGTTCTGCTTGAAGAAGTTGAGCGCGTCATTGCCCGGCGCGTAGTCCGAAGTCAGGGTCGCCACCTTCTTGATGCCGTTTTTCACCGCCCAGTCGGCGATGATGGTGGAGGACTGCGCCAGCGTGAAGCTGGTGCGCACGATATAGGGCGAGCGCTCGGTGATGATCGAGGTGCCGGCCGCCATCACGATCTCCGGGATCTTGGCTTGCGTGGCCAGCGGCGCCGCCGCGAGCGCGGCCGGCGTCACGCCGAAACCGGCGATGAAATTGACCTTGTCGTTGACGATCAACTCCTGCGCGGCGGTCTTGGTCTTGTCGGGAATCGCAGCATCGTCCTTGAGGATGATCTCGATTTTCTTACCGGCGACGGTGTCGCCCTTCTGCTGCATGTAGAGCTTGATCGCGTTCTCGATCTGCTTGCCGGTGGAGGCCTGGCCGCCGGTCATCGGCAGGATCAGACCGACCTTGACGCTATCCTCGGCCTTGGCCGGTGCGATGGCCGCAAGGCCCGCGATGGCGGCAGCTGCTGCAGCCCAAACAGTCCTACGAGACAGTTGTTTGCGTTCGAACATCAGATGTCCCTCCCCTTCATTCCTGATCTCTTGTGCGCTGGACCGAGTGCCCGATCCTTGCCTTAAAGTTTAGCTCACGCACGCGTGATGTCGCGCGCCACATGGCGTCTTTCGCGCCCTTATTGTCAATCGGACGTTTGGCGACCATTCCGCGCAAGCCGAGCGTTCCGATTGCCGACGGCAGAAGCGATATCGGGTGACGTCCGAGTAAACCCGGCATCGCGATTGCAATCGCTTATCATTTGTACGATTGTACAAACAAAATGGACCTGTCAACGAAAAAGCCCTATCTCCCGATCAAGGCGCTTTGTCGCGAGCTCTTGCCGCAGTCTAGAAACGCTGTCAGCCGGGTGGATGGAGGATTTCGTCTTTTGTTTGCAGAATTTGAACATCGGCAGGGCCTGGGTCGGCACACTCCGGTATCAAATTACCCACCTCGAATAAGTCTATTTTACCTGTTGAAGGCTACTCTCCCGGCGACAGCCTGACCTGGCGTCCAACACGACTGACCTCGCGTCCGTACAATGCCCAGACCCTCCCGTTCCCTCCTGATCCTCCTCGCGCTCTCCGCGGGCCTGTCCGGCTGCGGCACCGTCAACGAAAAGCTCTCGTCCGACATGGGCGACTACGTCCCGCAATGGGCCGGCGGCTTGCCGGCGGACGCCCCGCCGCGGGCGGGGACGCCGCAATACGATGCCTACATGAAGGAACGCGAGCGCAAGCGGCTGATGCCGGCAGCGGATCGCGAAAAGGAAGAGCAGGCGCAGAAGGGCGCAACGGGCTCAGCGTCCGGCACCGCGGTGCGTTAAGTCGTGCCCCTCGCCGCCTGCGGCGAGAGGTGACGCAAATCAATCCACGAACACGACGGTCTTGCGGCCATTGAGAATGACGCGGTCGTTGAGATGGTAGCGGATCGCGCGCGCGAGCACGCGGCGCTCGATGTCGCGGCCCTTGCGGACGAGATCCTCAGGCGTGTCGCGATGGCTGATGCGCTCGACGTCCTGATCAATGATCGGGCCCTCGTCGAGGTCGCGGGTGACGTAGTGCGCGGTGGCGCCAATCAGCTTGACGCCACGCTCATGGGCCTGGTGATAGGGTTTTGCGCCCTTGAAACCTGGCAGGAACGAGTGGTGGATGTTGATGCAGCGTCCCGACAGGTTTGCCGAGAGATCGTCCGACAATATCTGCATATAGCGGGCGAGAACGACGAGATCCGTGCCGGTCTTGGCGACGAGGTCGAGGATCTGCGCCTCCTGCTCGCGCTTGGTCTCTTTCGTAACAGGCAGAAAGTGGAACGGAACCCCGCCGAAATCTAGCCCGTCATAGACCTCGCGCGGATGGTTGGAGACGATGGCGGCCAAAGTCATCGGCAGCTCGCCGGTGCGCCAGCGATAGAGGATGTCGACCAGGCAGTGATCGGACTTTGACACCAGCAGCATCACCTTGCGATGCGCGGCGCGATCGCGCATCTGCCATTCCATGCCGAAACGCTCGGCGATCGCGGTAAAGCCGGTCTGGAGCGCCGACAGCTCCACGGCTAGATCGGCGGCGGTGAACACCACCCGCATGAAGAACTTATTGGTCTCGGTGTCGTCGAACTGTTGGGCGTCGAGGATGTTCTGTCCGGAATTCGCCAGGAAGGTCGACACCGCCGAGACGATGCCGGGACGATCCGGACAGGACAGGGTCAGGACATATTGATGATCTGGCATGGGCCTTGATGAAGGTTTGGGCAGCGGCTGCGGAACGCCCCGCGATTTGCGCCCTGCTCTATCACCGACCCCACCTTGCGCCAATCCCGACCGTGGAGTCAGGATGAACGCACCATTGCTTTGACTGACCGGAGTAGGCTCATGGCCGACCGCTTGAACGGCACCCGCATCCTGATCCTGGAAACGCGCGAGGAGGCGCAGTTTTCGAAGCTGCTGGCCGAGCAAGGCGCCGAGGTCGTGCAATGCCCGATGTTCACGATCCAAGATGCGCCGGACCCCGCCCCGGTCGAGGCCTGGATCCGCCGCGCCGTCGACAGGCCCTTCGACGATCTCGTGCTGATGACCGGCGAAGGGCTGCGGCGGATCATGAAGCTCGCGCGAACCCGTGGTCTCGACCAGGCCTTGGTTGCTTCCCTCGCCCGATCGCGAAAATTCACCCGCGGCCCGAAGCCCGGCAAGGCGCTACGCGAGATCGGGCTCGAGCAGCAGCAGATGACGGAGAAGCCGACCACCGAGGGTGTGATCGAGATGCTGGGCAAGCTCGACCTGAACGGACGTCGCCTCGGCCTCCAGCTCTATCCCGACAAGGACCACAGCGCGCTGACCGGCGCGCTCGCCGCGCAAGGTGCCGAGGTCGATACCGTGTTGCCTTACGTCTACGATCCAAAGGCTGCGGACGCCAGCATCGTCACCGCAATCGACGACATGGCGGAAGGGCGGATCGACGCCATCGCACTGACCAATCTCGGCCAGGTGCGCCGTCTCCTCGAAGCTGCGAGGGCGCATGGCAGCGAGGCGCGCCTGCGCGCAGGATTCGAGCGGACGCTGATCGCGTCAGTGGGGCCGGCCGTCTCCGGCGAGCTCGTAGCGCTCGGCTTGCGCACGGACATCTCGCCGGTGGAAGACCACTATTTCATGCGCCCGCTGATCTCGGCGATGGCCGCAGCATTGGCGGACAAGCGGCCGAAGGTGGCGGAATGATCGCCAGACGCGGTGCCTAGCTTGCCATCTGCGAGGCGGCCGACATCAGCTCCTGCGGGCTCGGCGCGGCAAACATGCGATGGCCGCCTTCGGGCACCTCGGTAAAGCTCCAGCGCACAACCCCCTCGCGGTCGAGCAGAAACTGCCCGAAGAGCTGGCCCTGGCCGGTTGCCGCCATGCGCTGATCGGCTTCCGTTATCTCATAGCCGTCCTTGTTATTGAGGTACTCCGCGGCCGCGGGCCGGTTCATCGGGCCGGGCAATTCGCCGGGCATGTCGACTTGCATGCTCATGACCACGTTCATGCCGACCTTGTGCGGCCACTCGGTCTCGTTCTCCGTGAACTCGAGATTGGGCAGGCCGAACGCGCGGTGCGAGATCCGCTCGGGATCGGACGCAGCGAGCAGGTTGGGTAACGGATGGTAACGGAAATAGAGTCGCGCGCGCTCGATCGGCGTGTTGACCACCGTGAGACTTTCGACGCCTTTCTCGTGCAAGGCGGCATCAAGTTGCGCCTGTGCCGCGATATGGCGGCGGCAGAACGGGCAATGCAGCCCCCGATACAGGCCCACCAATATCGGGCTTTGTCCGCGAAAGTCTTCGAGCGCGATCTTTCCGTCGCGTGTGATCGCGTCCAGCACGACGTTCGGTGCACGATCGCCCGGTTGAAGTGGTCCCTCGACGTGACGTTCAGACATGATGGCACTCCTTCACATGATCTAGTCAAGAAACGGCAGTACGATCAGCCCTGCGGGATCAAGCCCGTGCCGCGTGCAGACGTCCTGTGCCAGCGTGAAATATCGCTCGGCTTCGGGCATGTCGCCTCGATCAAGGTTCAGCGTCGCAAGACCATCATAGCATGGAAACAGCTGCTGCGGCTCGCCGGTTTCGCTCGCCACCTCGATTGCCTCATTGTAGCAACGAGCAGCCAGATCGGGCCGGAAATGGCATTGATGGATTTGCCCGAGCACGATCAACGGCACGGAGAGATGCTCGCGCTGATCAAGCGCGCGGTCGATTTCGATCGCCTTTTCGGCGGCCGGCACCCCCTCCTCAGTACATTTGTCGGTGAAGGTGCAACAGGCAACGGCAAAATTGGCGAGAAGGCGCGCCTGGAACCCGAGATCGCCGATCCGACGCGCGACATCGAGTCCGCGCCGGCAAATCTCCACGGCTTTCGCAGGGTCGACAATCGTGTAGAGCACACCGAGATTGGTGTAACCGCGGCAGGCCACGTTGAGGAGACCGGCGGCCTCGGCTGCTGCGACACTTTGCTCCACCTCGCGGACCGCCTCCTGGTGTCGGCCAAGCCGCGCCAGTGCCACCCCCTTGGTGTTGAGCGACTCTGCAATGGCGCGCGCCGCCTCGAATCCGACTTGCCTGTCGGCGTCCGCCGGTACGCTTCGGGCGTAGCCAAGCGCCTCGTCCGCCCATCTCGCGGCGGCCACGTGATCGCCCGTGCGAAACGAAAGACGGCCGCGCTCTTGCAGGAGGTGCGCCCACTCGATGGGCGCGTCGGTCCCTCCCAGCCGTTCGGCCGCCTCGGCATAATGCGCCTCTGCCTTGATCCGCTTGCCGGCGTCCCACAACAATCGGCCAAGCTTGCGGAGAATTCGCGCTTCGCCGATGCGGTCCTCCGCATTGCGATGACCTTCCAGCGCACTCTGGTAGTGCTCCTCAGCCGTGATCCTCCGGCCGGCCGCGGCACACAGCTCCGCGATCCGCTCGCAGAGGATCAGGCGTTCGGGCTCCCGTTCCCCGCCGGCCAACAACACGGCGAGAGCCTGTTGGTAGAAGCGAATGGCATCGTCATTGGCGTAGGTCGCGCGGGCGCGATCGCCGGCCGCGCGCAGATAGCGCGCACCTTTCGGCTTGCTCGCGCTCAGGCTGAAATGGTGTCCGAGCAGTATGAGGTCCTCGAGGCGCTCGGGCTCATTGCCATAGAGCCGCTCCAGCGCGGCACCAATCCGTCCATGGAGCTCGATCCGACGCTGCAAGAGCAGGTTTTGATAGATCACGTCCTGAAGCATGGTTTGCGTAAAGCGATAAGATCGCAGCGAGATCGAGTTCGCACCCGCGACCTCCTCGACAATCTCGGCATCGCACAGAAGTTCGAGCCCCGCTTCCACCTTCGTCCTCTCAGATGCCATCGCACCGAGAAGAGCCGCGTCAAAACGGGGGCCGATCACCGCGGCCTCCTGGGCCAAGCGGCGCACCTCATGCGGCAGCCGGTCCAGGCGCGCCAGTAACAGGGCCTGAATGCTTGCCGGTATACCGGCGGCGGCTTCATCTGACTTGATCCGCCACCGTGAGCCGTCACGCTCCAAGGCGCCAGCTTCGATGAGACCGCGGATGATTTCCTCAAAGAAGAGTGGATTGCCGCCCGCGCGCTCGAGGATTCGGCTGAACAGATTGCCCGGCGGTTCACTCCAGCCGTGGCTGAAGTAGGCCGCGAGCAGCTTTTGTCCGTCTGCATCACCAAGTGGAAGCAATCGAAGGGTTGTATGGCTGATCCGTCCCGAGCCGAACTGATCCAGTTCCAACATGGGCCGATGCGTAAACAACAGCATCAGCCGCGTACGCTCCAGCCGGTCCATCAGGAATCGCAGCGCTTCAAGCGATACAGCATCGGCCCAGTGCAGATCCTCGACAATGATCAGGAGCGGCGACAGGACCAGGCGCCGTTCGAACACGGTACGAATCGCAAAGAATATCTGCCGCCGAAGCTGCTCGGGCTCGACGTGCTGCAGCGCGGCGTCCGGATCGCCGAGGCCGAGAACGTGGAAATAAAGGGGCATCAGGCGATCGGCCTCTTCGACCGCAAGGCCGAGCTCCGACAGTGCCGTGGCCAGCTTGGCCTGGGCCTCCGCCACGGTCGCCTTCTGCGCGATGCCGTAGGCGCTGCGCAGCACAGCGGCAAGGGTGCCATAGGACTGTTCGCCCAGCGGCGAGCAGACAGCGCGCCGGATCGCCACGCCGGCGAAACGGTCCTCATCGCGGGCGTGGGCAACGAATTCGTCCACCAGACGCGTTTTGCCGATGCCGGCTTCACCGACCAGCCGCACCAGCTGCGCCGCGCCGCCACACGCGAGATCAAGATTGTCGACTAGACGGGCGAGCTCGGCGTCGCGCCCAATCACCGGCGCACTGAGGCCCAGCGTATCGAGGCCGCGTGCCGCACGGGGCGTGTCGAGCGCTCCGTTCAAGCGATGGACCAGGACGCTGCCCATCTTGCCCTTCAGCGAGACCTCGCCAAGCGATTCATATGAGAATGCATGCCGCGTAAGACGGTAGGTCAGCGGCCCGACCAGCACCTCGCCCGTGGAAGCCATCGACTGCAATCGTTGAGCCGTATTCACCGTATCGCCCGTGACCGAGTAGGATTTGGCAACTCCAACACCCAGTCCGCCAGCAACCACGTGCCCGGTGTTGATGCCGACATGAAGCAGGAGCGGTGACCCGGCATACGCCTTTGCACGTTCGCTGAGTTGCGCCGTTCGGCCCATCATATCGAGCGCGGCGCGGACGGCCCGCTCGGGGTCGTCTTCGTGCGCGGCCGGCGCTCCGAATAGCGCAAGCAGCGCGTCGCCGATGAATTTGTCCACGAAGCCGCCAAAGCTTTGCACCGCCGCCGTTAGCTCCTCGAACAATTCGTTCTGAAGCGCCTGCATGACTTCAGGATCGAGTCGCTCGCTCATCGTGGTGAAGCCGCTAAGGTCGGCAAACAGCACGGTAATGGTGCGGCGGTTGGCTTCGCTGTCGATCTTGTCCGGCTGCGATCGAAACCCGTATAGGGCGTCGACCGTCGGCGCCAGCGGTGGCGAGGACGCCCTGGTTGGGATTGTCACGCGGCTGGCCTGCATTGATGCCTGCCCGCCGGCCTTGGAGGCTTCACTGACGAGGGCGCCGCATTTCGGGCAGTACGCGAAATCCGGTGCGCACGCATAGCCGCAGCCGGGGCAGGCGTTCGGCTGCTTCGTGCCGCATTTCGGGCAGAAGGCAAAGCCGCTCTGAACCTCGGAACCGCAACAGGAGCAGTTCATGGGTCGAGACCCCGCGGGCGCCGCGATGGCGCAGTCTGCTGGATCCGGTCAGATGGGCCCAGGATCCCGGCAAGGATGGGCTCGTCGTGCCGGAAGAGCAAGCGGTGATAGCGGCCGCGAACGCGGCTTCACTCCTCCCCGTATCCCCTTAGCCGCTCGATATCCAAAATGGTCACGCCGCCGTACTCCAGCCGCAGCAGCCCCTCTTTCTCCAGCCGGTTCAGCGCGCGGTTGGCATTCTGGCGGGACATGCCGGAAAGCGCGCCGATCTCTTCCTGGGTGATCTCCAGATGCGCGGTGGATTCCGGATAGAGGATCGGATTGAACAGCGAGGCGATGCTGCGGGCAAGCCGCGCGGTGGCATCCAGCGTGCGGTTGACCTCGAGCATGCCGATGAACTGGCCGAGCCGCTCGTTGAGCTGGCGGACCAGGAAACGATTGAAGCCGACGCTGTTCTCGAACAGCCACATGAAGGCGCTGCGCTCCATTAGCGCGACGCGACTGTCGCGAAGCGCGACGACGTCATAGCGGCGCGGCTCGTTCTTGAGCACGCTGCCCTCGCCGAACCAGGCCCCTGCCGTCAGCCCGGCAAGACTCGTCTCCTTGCCGTCGCGCGAGACCCCGCCCATCCGGGCAAGCCCAAAGACCATGCCGGCCCAATAGTCGAACGTGTCGCCGCGCATGAAAACGGTCTCGCCCGTGCCGTAGGACCGCTCCGTGATCCCGGTACGAGCGACCTCGATCTCCGCTGGCGTGAGCTCGCGCGACCAGGCAGCGACGCGCTTCAGTTGATCCTCTGAAATCATGATCCCGAAGCCAGCCGCACCGTTCGTCACTCCTGTTCTGCTGCAACGCAGCATGACCGTTTCGACCACCATCCAACGAAAGATGGATGATCCCCCCATCCAAAAACTTTGTCGCAGAATTGTCAGGCGGGAGACATTTCAAAATAGCGCTTTCCCCTATTGAGGACCACCTCGGGCGATGCGGCTTTTGATCCCAAACGGGAAGGGAGCGGCGCGGCTCCGGTCGAGACCATCTGCTGCATGGCCTCACCGGCACGGTCGTACTAGGATCGCACGACAGAAACGGACGAAGAGCGCCACTGAAAGCGCCATCACCGGGAGGGATCTGTTTGGTGGCTACCAGTCTTGAAGTGCGCGGCGTGTCCTTGCGATTCGGCGGCGTTCGTGCGCTGACCGATGTCGGCTTCGCCATCAGGGAAGGCGAGCTGTTCTCGATCATCGGCCCCAACGGCGCCGGCAAGACCTCGATCGTGAACTGTATTTCCGGCCGCTACAAGCCGACCGAAGGCCAGTTGTTCTACCAGGGCCGCGACATCACCGGCCTGACGCCCAACGCGCGCGCTTCGCTCGGCATCGGCCGCACCTTCCAGAACCTGGCGCTGTTCCACCATATGAGCGTGCTCGACAACATCATGGTCGGCCGCCATCACCTCCTGAAGAACAATTTTCTCACGGGCTCGCTGTACTGGCTCACCGGCGCGCGCAAGGAAGAGCTCGAGCACCGCCGCAAGGTAGAAGAAATCATTGATTTCCTCGACCTCCAGTCGGTGCGAAAGGCGCCGGCCGGCACCCTCTCCTACGGCTTGCGCAAGCGCGTCGAGCTCGCCCGCGCCATGGCGCTGGAGCCGCGCCTCATTCTCCTCGACGAGCCGATGGCCGGCATGAACTTCGAGGAGAAGGAGGACATGGCCCGGTACATCGTCGATCTCAACGAGGAGTTCGGCATGACCGTGGTGATGATCGAGCACGACATGGGCGTGGTGATGGACATCTCCCACCGCGTCATGGTGCTTGATTTCGGCCGCAAGATCGCCGAGGGCGATCCGGCCGCCGTGCTCGCCGATCCCCACGTCAGGCGCGCCTATCTCGGCGAAGAGGACGAGGTGCTGGTCGATCCTGACGATGCTCCGCCGGCGCAGGAGAGCGCGGCATGATGGATTACGCAGGCCGCGTCGCCCAGGCCGACACCTATCCGAAAATGCTCCGGCTCAATGCGAAGGAGTACGGCAACGAGATCGCACTCCGGGAGAAGGATCTCGGGCTCTGGCGCCCGTTCACCTGGAACGCCTACCAGACGCGGGTGCGCGATTTCGCGCTCGGCCTCATCGAACTGGGCCTTGGGCGCCAAGACGTTATAGGCATCATCGGCGACAACCGGCCGGACTGGGTCGCGGCGGAAATCGCCACTCATGCGGTTGGAGGGTTGAGCCTCGGGCTCTACCGCGACGTGCTCGACGAAGAAGCTTCGTATCTCCTCAATTATGGCGAGGCGCAGCTCGTTTTCGCCGAGGACGAGGAGCAGGTCGACAAGCTGCTTACGCTGGCCGACCGCGTCCCAAAGCTGAAGCACATCATCTATTCCGATCCGCGCGGCATGCGGAAATACGACGATCCGCGCTTGATGTCAGCGGAGACGTTTGCCGAACTCGGCCGGGCGCGGGCTACGCGCGAGCCGGAACTTTACGACCGGCTGGTGGACACGACCAAGGGCGAGGACGTCGCGATCCTCTGCACGACATCAGGCACCACCTCGCATCCAAAGCTCGCGATGCTCGCGGCCGGCCGCGTGCTCGGCCACTGCGCGACCTATCTCGCTTTCGATCCGAAAGGGCCGGACGACGAATACGTGTCGGTGCTGCCGCTGCCCTGGATCATGGAACAGGTCTATGTACTCGGCAAAGGTCTCTTGTGCCGGATGAAGATCAACTTCGTCGAGGAGCCCGAGACCATGATGAACGATCTGCGCGAGATCGCGCCGACGTTTGTCCTGTTTGCACCGCGCGTTTGGGAATCGATTGCCGCCGACGTCCGCGCCAGGGTGATGGACGCAACGCCGTTCAAGCAGCGCCTGTTCGACATCGGCATGAAGAGCGGACTTGCCGCGCTCGAACAGGGCGAGCGTTCCGGCTTCGCCGACGCGATCCTGTTCCGCGCGTTGCGCGACCGCCTCGGCTTCACCCGCCTGCGTTCGGCCGCAACCGGCGGCGCGGCACTTGGGCCCGAGACCTTCAAGTTCTTCCAGGCCATGGGCGTGCCGCTGCGCACGCTCTACGGCCAGACCGAGCTACTGGGGGCCTACACGCTGCATCCCGCGGGCAAGGTCGATCCCGACACGACGGGCGTGCCGATGGCCGACAGCGTCGAAATCCGCATCGACAATGCCGACGTCCACGGCGTCGGCGAGATCGTGGTGCGGCATCCCAACATGTTCCTCGGCTACTACAAGAACCCGGAGGCGAGCGTTGCCGACATCAAGGACGGCTGGATGCTGTCGGGCGACGCCGGCTATTTCAACGACGACAAGCAGCTCGTGGTGATCGACCGCATCAAAGACCTCGCCGAGACCTCGCGCGGCGAGCGCTTCTCGCCGCAATTCATCGAGAACAAGCTGAAGTTCTCCCCCTATATCGCCGAAGCCGTGGTGCTGGGCTCGGGACGCGACGCGCTCGCCGCAATGATCTGCATTCGCTACTCCATCATCTCCAAATGGGCGGAGAAGAACCGGCTCTCGTTTACGACCTACAGTGACCTGGCCTCGCGGCCCGAGGTCTACGCACTACTCCGCAAGGAGGTTGAGACCGTCAACGCCACGCTGCCGCCGGCGCAGCGCATCTCGCGCTTCCTGTTGCTCTACAAGGAGCTCGACGCCGACGACGGCGAGCTCACCCGCACGCGGAAAGTGCGCCGCAGCGTCATCAACGAGAAATACGAAGGCATCATCGACGCGATCTACGGCGGCCAGGCCGAGATCCCCGTGGACACCGTGATCCGGTTCCAGGACGGCACCACGCAAAGGGTGCGGACGACGCTGCGAGTGGTGGATTTGGGCGGACCGGGGCATTTGGCGGAGGCCGCGGAGTGAACACGCTTTCAAACGAGCGCACGCTGCCAGTCGATGCGCCCCATCCCCTTGTGGGAGAGGGCATCTCCGCCGTCAGCGAAGACCCCACTCGGGTGAGGGGTCCTGTCTCCGCACCGTCGCTGCGGAGACAACCCCTCATCCGGCTTCGCTTCGCGAAGCCACCCTCTTCCGCAAGGGGAGACGGTGCACCGTTATCGCTTCTGCATTTTACGCGGACATCGGCATGAACACCGCCTTCCTCATCCAGCTCCTGGTCAATGGCCTCGTGGTCGGCACGCTCTATGGCGTGGTCGCGATGTCGTTCGTGCTGATCTACAAGGCCTCGCAGGTCGTCAATTTCGCGCAGGGCGAGCTCTTGCTGGTCGGCGCCTGGGTGTGCTGGACCTTGCTCGCGAAATACCAGGTGCCGTTCTGGATCGGCATGCCGTTGACGCTGGTGTTCATGTTCGTGTTCGGCATCGCGGTGCAGGTCCTGATCCTGCGACCGATGATCGGCGAACCCATCATCTCGGTCATCATGGTGACGATCGGCCTCTCCACCGTGCTGCAGGCCACGCTGAAATGGATGTTCGGCGTCAATCCGCAGCCGTTCCCGCGCGTGTTCGAGAGCCAGTCCGTCAGCCTGCTCGGGCTCCAGATCCAGACCGTCTATGTCATGAGCCTCGTCGTCTCGATCGCGATGATGATTGGCATGGCCTGGTTCTTCCGCGCGTCAAAGTACGGCCTTGCGATGCGCGCCACTGCGTTCAACCAACAGGTCGCGCAATCGCTCGGCATTTCCGTGAAAAGCGTGTTCGCGATGGCCTGGGCGATCTCCGCAACGGTGTCGGCGGTTGCAGGCGTCGTGGTCGCGGTCGTGAACGGCGTATCCTCGGGCCTTGCCGCCTATGGGATCAAAGTGTTTCCGGCTGCGATCCTCGGCGGGCTCGATTCCGTCGGCGGTGCCGTGCTCGGCGGCATCATCATCGGATTACTCGAGAACATCGCGCAATATGTCGACAGCGAATACCTTCACTGGGGCAATCTCTACGAGATCGCGCCGTTCTACGTCCTCATCATCGTGCTGATGATCAAGCCCTACGGCCTGTTCGGCACCCACGACATCGAACGGATCTGACCCATGGCCGGCCCCGCCCTCATCCCTGCTGGTGATTTCCGCACCTCTTACGCGGCTGACACCACGATCTTCCCGACCGCGACCAGCCGCAACTTTGCGATCGTCGGCGTGGTGCTGCTCTGCCTCGTGCCGCAATTCCTTGGTGGATACTGGCTCAGCATCCTGATCCAGATCGGCATCTTCTCGATCGCCGCGCTTGGCCTCAACATCCTGGTCGGCTTCACAGGCCAAATTTCGATTGGCCATGCCGCGTTCTTCCTGCTCGGCGCCTTCACGTCTGCCTACATCTCGAACAGCACATCGATCCCGGTGTTCTTCGCGATACCCCTCGCGGGCGTCGTCACTGCGCTGATCGGGCTGATCTTCGGCATCCCGGCGGCGCGGCTGAAGGGGCTCTACCTCGTGATCGCCACGCT
The DNA here is from genome assembly GCF_000244935.1 of Bradyrhizobium sp. WSM1253. Classification (NCBI taxonomy): domain Bacteria; kingdom Pseudomonadati; phylum Pseudomonadota; class Alphaproteobacteria; order Hyphomicrobiales; family Nitrobacteraceae; genus Bradyrhizobium; species Bradyrhizobium sp. WSM1253. The sequence goes on along the minus strand of NZ_JH600073.1, from coordinate 7,146,253 downwards.
CGCCGCGCAATATATCCTGCTCGACTTCTTCTCCCGCGCGGAGTGGTTCACCGGCGGCTCGGTGCCGGCCAGCGCCAATCCGTTCTCGATCCTCGGCTACACGCTGCGCGGCGACAGGCAATATTTCTACGTCGTACTCGCCTACGTAGTTGCAAGCTACGTCCTCGTCACCAATCTGATGCGCACGCGCGATGGCCGCGCGCTGGTGGCGATCCGCGACCATTATCTCTCCGCGGAGATCATGGGCATCAATCTCACCAAGTACCGCACGCTGTCATTTGGGCTCGCGGCGTTCTTCGCCGGCATCGCCGGCGCGCTCTATGCGCACTACCAGCTCGTGGTGTCGCAAGAGGGTTTCGGCATCGAACGTTCGATCCTGTTCCTCGCCATGATCATCATCGGCGGCACCGGTTCGATCATGGGCACGCTGATGGGCACTGCGTTCGTGGTGCTGCTGCCCGAGACGATGGAGTTCCTCAGCGTGACGTTGAAGGGCGGCGCGATCGACAAGGCGCTGTCGCTCAACAACAACATCACCTTCCTGCGCGAGATCGCGATCGGGGTGATCATCATCGCGTTCCTGATGTTCGAGCCCGACGGGCTCGCCCATCGCTGGCGACAGATCAAGGCGTATTGGAAACTCTACCCGTTCTCCCATTGAGCGCGGGCAACTCTCTAACCAACAAATAAACAGGAGGAGGCAACCAATGAAGACAAAATCCTTTTTGAGCACCGCATCGCTTGCACTGGCGATCGCCGCATTCTCGTCAGGCGCGCAGGCGCAGATCGCAATCGGGCATCTCGCCGATTATTCCGGCGGCACGTCCGATGTCGGCACGCCCTACGGCCAGGCCGTCGCCGACACCTTCGCCTGGGTCAACAAGAACGGTGGCGTCGGCGGCAAGCAGCTTAACGTCGACACCAACGACTATGGCTACCAGGTGCCGCGCGCCATCGCGCTCTACAAGAAGTGGTCGGCGCCGGACTCCAAGGTCGCGGCGATCATGGGCTGGGGTACGGCAGACACCGAAGCGCTGACCGGCTTCCTCGCACAAGATAAAATCCCCGATCTCTCCGGCTCCTACGCCGCCGCCCTCACCGATCCCGAAGGCGTCAGCGGCAAGGCCAAGCCCGCGCCTTATAATTTCTTCTATGGTCCGAGCTATTCGGACTCGCTGCGCGCGATGCTGATGTGGGCAGCCGAAGACTGGAAGGCCAAGGGCAAGTCCGGCAAGCCGAAATTCGTCCACATGGGGGCCAACCACCCGTACCCGAACGCGCCGAAGGCCGCCGGCGAAGCCATGGCGCAGGAGCTCGGCTTCGAGGTGCTGCCGCCGCTGGTGTTCGCGCTCGCGCCGGGTGACTACAGCGCGCAGTGCCTGAGCCTGAAATCCTCGGGCGCCAACTACGCCTATCTCGGCAACACCGCCGCGTCCAACATCTCGGTGATGAAGGCCTGCAAGACCGCCGGAGTCGACATCCAGTTCATGGGCAATGTCTGGGGCATGGACGAGAACGCCGCCAAGACCGCGGGCGATGCCGCCGACGGCGTGATCTTCCCGCTGCGCACCGCGGTGAGCTGGGGCGGCGATGCGCCCGGCATGAAGACGGTGATGGAGATCTCCAAGATGTCCGATCCCACCGGCAAGGTCTATCGCCCGGTGCACTACATCGCGGCGGTCTGCTCGGCGCTCTACATGAAGGAGGCGATCGATTGGGCCGCCAAGAACGGCGGCGCCACCGGCGAGAACGTCGCCAAGGGCTTCTACCAGAAGAAGGACTGGGTGCCGGCCGGCATGGAAGGCGTCTGCAATCCCTCGACCTGGACCGACAAGGACCACCGCGGCACGCTGAAGGTCGACCTCTACCGCACCAAGATTGCGGGCGCGACCGACGGCGACCTCAACGACCTCATGGCCAAGGGCGCGATCAAGCTCGAGAAGGTCAAGACCGTCGAGCTGCCGCGCAAGCCGGAATTGCTGGGCTGGTGAGCATGTAGCCAGTTCGTCGTTCCGGTGCGATGCGCACCATCGAACCCGGAACCTCGAGATTCCGGGTTCGGTCTTGCGGACCGCCCGGAAGACTGGAGGAAACTGCGACGACATCGAGAGAGTAACTGACCATGAGTGAAGCGGCTCACATCGAGCGCCCCTCGCCGACCGTGGTACCCGCGCCGCCTCTCCTTGGCGTGCGCAACATCGAGGTCGTATATGACGACGTCATCCTGGTGCTGCGCGGCCTCAGTCTCGACGTGCCCAAGGGCGCGATCGTGGCGCTGCTCGGCGCAAACGGCGCCGGCAAGTCGACGACGCTGAAGGCGATCTCCGGGCTGCTCAAGACCGAGGACGGCGAAGTCACGCGCGGCGAGATCCTGTTCGAGGGCGAGCGCATCAACGGCGTCGATCCCGACAAGATCGTCCGCCGCGGCATCTTCCAGGTAATGGAGGGCCGGCGCATCGTGGCCGACATGACCTCGCTGGAAAACCTCAAGCTCGGCGCCTTCACTCGCAGGGACCGCGAGGTCGGCGCCGATCTCGATATGGTCTTCAACTATTTCCCGCGCCTGAAGGAGCGCACCGGGTTGGCCGGTTATCTCTCCGGCGGCGAGCAGCAGATGCTCGCGATCGGCCGCGCGCTGATGGCGCGCCCGAAGATGATCCTGATGGACGAACCCTCGATGGGTCTGTCGCCGCTGCTGGTCAAAGAGGTGTTCTCGATCATCCAGAAGATCAACCGTGACCTCGGCGTCACCATTCTCCTGGTCGAGCAGAACGCCCGCGCTGCGCTGTCGGTGGCAAGCCACGGCTACATCATGGAGCAGGGCAAGGTCGTGCTCGACGGCACCGCGGACGAATTGCGCGACAACGAGGACGTCAAGGAATTCTACCTCGGCGGCGCCGGCGACCAGCGCAAGAGCTTCAAGAACCTCAAGAGCTTCAAGCGGCGCAAGCGCTGGCTTTAACCTTCCAATACCTGTTCCGCTTCCGTGACTGCGCAGAGAACATGATAGAACGACGACGCAGGAATGGTGTCGATCAGCGATTTGCCGTCGCGGTCGAACTGGTCGTACCAGCCGCCCCGCACGGGATGGCTGAGATAATGCCGTTCGAGCCGCGCCAGCGCCACGCGCGCCTCGTCCGCCGCGCCCGCCTCGCCGGATTCGGCCTGCGCAATCCACGCCTTCGCAATCTCGGTCTGCGGCCACAGCCGGCGCGTGTTGCGGCGAATCTTGCCGGCGTCGTCACCCTCGTCGATCAGGCAGCCGGTGGCCTCGTCGCGATAGCGCAGCGCGGTTTCCAGCAGCTCCGCGCGCCGCTGTCCGGTCGGGCAGCCCGTGATGCGTTCGAACCCCTTCAGCAACCAGACCCATTCCGCCTGGTGGCCGGGCTCGACGCTGACCGGCGCGATCTTCGACCAGTCCTCTTCGAAATATTCGCCGAGCGCGCGCGTCCGCTTGTCGTAGAGATTGGCGAGGAACAGCGCGAAGAACTCGCCGGCACGGTTCTGGAACGACAAATCGTGGGTCGCGTCGAAGCACGCGATCATCGCCTCGAACAGATGCATATGCGGGTTCTGCCGGCGCGGCAGCGAGACCGGAAGGCCTTCGTGGACGCCGCCGTGCGGCGAGCGCAGATGGCCATCGAGGAAGGCGAGCAGCGCATCGATCTCGGCGCGAATTTGTGCGTCCTGGTCGAGCGCATAGACGGCCGCGAGCGCAAACAGGATGAAGGCGTGGTCGTAGGCGTCGCGCCGGCCGTCCAGCACCGCGCCCTCCGGCGTCAGCCGGTGCACGTAGCCGGGCCGGCCGTCGGGCGTCTTTGCTTTGGCGAGCAGATGCTCGAGCCCCTTCAGCGCGATGGCGCGCCCGTCAGGGTACCAGCCCATCTGCGCAGCCTTGGCGTAGCACCAGATCTGGCGGGCCTGCACGAACACCCGGCGCGGCGCGGTCACGTCCGCCGTGCCGTCGCGGTGCAGCCGATCGATGAAACCACCCGCGCCATGGTCCCAGCCGACTGTCGACCACAGCGGCAGCGCCTCGTCGATCGTGCGGCGCTTCAGGCGCGCGACGACGTCCGCCGCCTCGTCCGCCGCACTGATTCCCTCGTCCGCCATCGCGTCCTCTTCAAACCTCGCCAATGGCCGTCTGATACCCATGCCGGCGGCGGCACGCAACGGATGCCAACACGGAAAGATCAGCCATGACCGCCCATTACGACGCCCTCGAGACACGCGAGCAAGCCGCGCGCGAGGCCGATCTGTTCGCCCGCCTGCCCGGCGTGCTGCGCTCTGCGATGACCGCGCCCGCCTATGCTGATCGGCTGAAAGGCCTGGATCCGGCTGCCGTGACCTCCAGGGCGGCACTGGCGGGCCTCCCAGTGCTGCGCAAGTCGGAACTGCCGGCCCTGCACAAGGCCTCCACGCCCTTCGGAGGGTTCGTCGCGGCGGCGCCCGGCTCGTTCGCTCGCCTCTTCACCTCCCCCGGGCCAATTTTCGAGCCGGAGGGGCGACAGGCCGACCCTTGGCGCGGCGCACGGGCACTGTTCGCGGCCGAGTTCCGGCCCGACGACATCGTGCTCAACACCTTCAGCTACCATCTCACCCCCGGCGGCTTCATCTTCGATGCGTCGGCCCGCGCGCTCGGTTGCGCCGTAATCCCGGCCGGTCCAGGGAATACGGAGCAGCAATTCGAGCTGATCGAGGCCTACCGTCCCGTCGGCTACAGCGGCACGCCGGACTTCCTTAAGATCTTGCTCGATGCTGCCGCAAGCTCGGGCCGCGACGTCTCCTCGATCAAGCGCGCGCTGGTCTCGGGCGCAGCCTTCCCGCCCTCGCTCCAGGCCGAGATCAAGGCACGCGGCATCGAAGCCTACCAGGCCTTCGGCACCGCCGATCTCGGCATCATCGCCTTCGAGACCAGCGCGCGCGACGGCTTGGTCGTGAACGAGCATCTGATCATGGAGATCGTCAAGCCCGGGACCGGCGATGCAGTGGCGCCCGGCGACGTCGGCGAGATCGTCGTGACCTCGCTCGACCCGCACCATCCCTGGATCCGGCTCGCTCTCGGCGACCTCACCGCGGCACTGCCGGGCACCAGCCCCTGCGGGCGCACCAACATGCGCATCAAGGGCTGGATGGGCCGCGCCGACCAGACCACCAAGGTCAAGGGCATGTTCGTCCGCCCCGAGCAGGTCGCCGAGATCGGCAAGCGCCATTCCGCGCTCGGAAGATTACGCCTCGTCGTCACACGCCAAGGCGAGGCCGATGCAATGACGCTGAAAGCGGAGACGGCGGCCGCGAACGATGCGTTGCGCGAGGAGATTGCAGGCACTTTGCGCGCCGTGACGAAACTCGGAGGCGACGTTGAATTGGTGAGACCCGGCGCGCTGCCGAACGACGGCAAGGTGATCGCGGACGAGCGGTAGAGCTGATCGTCTCCTCATAAGTGCAGCAAACATCTGGATCTTCGCCGCAGGCATACCGTAGGGTCGTTACTTAATCAGCGGACGTCCGCTTGGGCCCCAAGAGCTGAGGGCAAACTTCCCATCGCTCAACTCGTGTCAACTACTCGCTTCACTTCGGGACCTGCGGTTGTCATCAACGACAGCGGTCACGCCATCGATGAAAGCTTGACACTCAGCGTGGGTCTTAAACGTGCCCTTGTACTTCCCGAATAGGAAGACGGTCCGGCCCTGACCCTTTCCGAAAAAGTATTGGCCGACGTGTCCGCCGCTTTCGTCTTTGAGCTCAATACTACCAAGGGCTTGCACTGACTTGAGGTCTGTTTCGGGTAGCTTGATCTCCACATCTGTCTCCGCGATTCAGGCCGGCTCCATGCTATCACGAACTGCGCGGACTCCGCACTTAGCGCCAGGATGGCTGGTCGCCTCTCAGGAGGGCTGGCGGTCTAAGGACCTGGTAGTGGCCACAGCGTCAACTCGCGGGTCTACCAGATCAGCGCTCCGCCGCGTTGCCGGCCAATTCCATCGCTAGATCCAGAGCTGCGACTCCAATTTGATCTGAAGAATTAGATTTGCAGCGCCGGTCCATCCAAGCAACAATCGCGGAGAAATCGCCGCCGCCGACAATGTCCCTTTCGGCACTCACGTTTAGCCCGCTGACGAAGCCCACGACCCAGGATTCAAAAGCTGCCTTTGCGACTAAGTTCTTCTTGCTATTCATCCAGGCGGTACAAGATTGCGAGGCAGCGCCCACGATCGTTGATTCGGCGTTCAGCTACGTCAAAAATAGCATCATCACAATGGCAAGCGCTCGTTTCATCTCTTCCTCGACCGAAAACGGCTACTTCCAAGGAGGCTTTATCTGTCATTGCTTATGCCAGCTTATCCGTCCCGTCGAGAGCTTACGTGTCCGCACTTTGCAGGCCGAGAACTCACCGCAATGCCGCGAGAAATCGCGGAGTCGAGCTTGGAACGGTGTGAGAAGGCTGCCCTCTCGCGGTACCGGCGGGGGCTCAGACACGCGAAGCGGAATCCCCGATCAGAACCAGAAGCTGGGTAGGACCACTGGCAGTGTAGGGGGTTTCAGGCCGGGGAGCGTCGCGCCGATTGGACGGGCTGCTAGTATTTCAAAGTCTTGGAGGCTACATGAACAACATTTTCCCATTGCTGGCTGTCGGGATCACCATCGGCCTGTTTGTACTCTACGCTGTGGTGCGGCAGAACTTACGTCTATTCCACCGCGCCGATGACGTTCCTCACTGGCCGGATTGGAGCCTGAGATAGACGATTGGCCGTAGAAGTGTCCCTCGCCATACGCAGGCGCATCGAAAAAACCGAATTTAGCTTGCGCCGTCGGGCAAAACAGTGGTTTATGGGGTGCTGGTCCAGTCGCAAATGGAGTCCAGCCAAATGTCCAAGAATGCAAGGCTTTGTCCGATCTGCCGGATAACCAAGCTTAACGGAAAAGCCGAAGGGACTACGGGAAGCTTCTCAGAGCTTTCTTGTATCTCCGTTCGATCAGCGCCGCCCGTCAACGGTGCTGGTTTTGGACCCGTTGCTTTCAGCCATTGCTCCGCGGCTGGCGTGGCTGGGGGAGCGGCGTGTATCGCTATGAGCTGCAGTTGACTAGCCGGAGAGCAATTGGCGGGTTAGGGCGCATGACTGTGCCGCACTCTCGCAGCCCTGGAAATCAAAAGGGTGCAACTGACGACCACAAATATCTCATTGGCTTTGGTTCCGCGCCCTCAATCATCGCCAAGATCAGAACTAACCTAAGAGCTCGCAGACGATCCTGGCGACTCCTAGCTTGAGCCAGATTTTGAAGTGCGTCTTCCATGTCCGTCCCTTGAAGACTTCCGCAAGGACTGCATCGAAGCTAGAACCAGCGGGCTCGTCCCAACGAGATAAGCCATGCCCCGACAGGCTTTGCGGTTCGACGCTGCGCTTGTTTGCGGCCCGGTACTCCTCGCTGCGTTTGCGCGATTGGCTTCATTTGTCGTTTTGACGCCAACTTGCTTCCTTGATTTCTCTACTTAGCAAATCGAGCAATCCGTTTGCCGCGAAGACAACGACGTCAATCCTCGGTTCCGGCTCCTCCGCGATGCGACGGTGACTGATCCGGAGGATACGACCGATCCGTCAACAACGGGGCAATGAACGTATGGAGGTTTGATCCATCAAACAGATAGGCTGCTATTCCGGCCGGCTGCGCCGCAGCAAGGTCGCTCTGCTTGTCGCCAATCATGAAGCTAGCATCGATATCCACCGAGTACCGCTCAAGGAGGCCTCTGATCATCCCCGGCTGTGGCTTACGACAGTTGCAGAGGACACGGAAACGCTCAATCAGACCATCGGGGTGATGCGGGCAAAATTCGAACGCATCGATACGGGCACCAACAATAGCAAGTTCACGCGACATCCATTCGTGCAGATTGCGGACATGCCGCTCCTCGTAAAGCCCCCTCGCAATTCCTGATTGGTTGGTCACGACAAACGCGAGATACCCGGCGTCATTGACTGCTTTGACGGCCTGCTGGGCTCCTTCCACCCACCGGATCTTGCCCGGATCGAAAGCATAGCCATCGTCCTTATTGAGGACGCCATCACGATCGAAGAATACTGCCGGATAATTCAAATCTCACAGGCCCAAGTTGGAGGCGATACCCGCCGATCTTCCGACAATCACGACTTCATTCAACATGTCATGCGACTGAAGAACATCGTTCTCGGCGAGCGCGCCTTTTGCATCCAGGTCTTTGCTTTTCATGCGTGAATTGGCTTCCTTTTATCGGTTTATACCGGTCAGCCTCGTCTCGTCCTTGCCCTCAGCGCGTGAGAACAAGAGCCATTCCTGCCGCCAAAAACGTACGCATCCGGCGAAGCTTTCAATTACCCATAACGTTGACCACTCGGACTGATCCGCTGATCGGCGAAATCTTGAATCGAAAAAATCACTTGTGATTCCTTTCTGAGCACCTGATTCGCGAGGGGGTGCTCTATGGGGGTGATATTAAGGGATCGATCGGCAAAAGGCTGTTCGCGGTCCTTGGAAGGTGAATGTTGGATTGATCAAGAGAGTAGTGGATGCGACTTTAGGGAAGCGCGGCTCGGCGGCAGATTCCGCAAACTGCTCACGCAGATTGGAAGCGCCATGGGACAAAGCATTCCGCTCGTCTGCCAGGATTGGGCAAATACCAAGGCAGCCCATCGCTTCTTCTCCAATGAGCGGGTCAGCGAAGCGGACATTCTGGCCGGCCACTTCCAATCGACACGTGATCGTGCCGCCGCCGCTGAAAGTCTCGTTCTTGTGCTGCACGACACAACCGAGTTCAGCTATCAACGCGAGAAGTCAGAAGCGATCGGCATCACCAAGAGCATAAACAGTGGACGGGATAAGGCGGGCCGCCTCAGATCGCACACGGTTTGCGGCATCCTGATGCATTCGAGCCTCGCGGTTACAATCGAGGGGGTGCCGCTGGGGTTGGCGGCCGTTAAGTTCTGGACCCGGAAGAAATTCAAAGGGTCGGCAGCGCTTAAAAAGAAGATCAATCCGACCCGGATTCCCATCGAGAAAAAGGAAAGCGTCCGGTGGTTGGAAAATCTCAAGCACTCTACGCAGCTCTTGGATCATCCGGGACGATGCATCCATATCGGTGATCGCGAGAGTGACATCTACGAGCTCTTCTGCGCAGCACAGGAGATCGGAACTCATTTCCTGATCAGGACCTGCGTCGACCGCTTGGCTGGAGATGGGGATCATACGATCGCCGACGAAATGGACGAAGTCGCCGTCAAAGGGCTGCATCGCATCGAAGTCAGAGATAGCAACGGCGATCCCGACCAGGCCGTTCTTGAGATCAGGTATCGCAAGATTCGCGTCCTGCCGCCGATCGGAAAGCAGAAGCGCTATCCCGCTCTGACCCTGACGGTGATCCATGCCGAAGAGCGCGGGACCCCGAAGAACAGAAAGAAGATCGATTGGAAGCTGATCACCGACCTGCCTGTTGGATCCCGCACCGACGCTATTGAGAAGCTCGAATGGTATGCTTTGAGATGGAAGATCGAGGTGTTCCACAAGATCCTCAAATCGGACTGCAAAGCTGAGGAGTCGAAGCTCAGGACCGCCCAGCGTCTGACCAATCTGATCGCGCTCTTTTGCATCCTGAGTTGGCGGGTCTTCTGGATGACGATGCTCAACCGTTCCGCCCCAGACGCGCCGCCAACCCTCGCGTTGACTGCGACTGAAATCGGCGTGCTCGATCGCCTCGTCAACGACAAACCAAAAGGAAGACAGAAAACGCTCTCGCACTATCTCATCAAGATCGCCCGGCTCGGCGGTTATCTCGCCCGCGCCAGCGATCCGCCGCCCGGCAATACCGTTATGTGGCGCGGGCTGTCACGCCTCACTGACATCGCGCTGGGCGCCATGGTCGGAGGAGAATTTGTTGGTAATTGAAAGCTTCACCGGAAGCATACCCAAAAACGAGCAAGATTGTTGCTGCAGAAAGAACTGGCCTTCATCCGCGATTGGAGCGTTCTGATTCGACCGGGGGCGCCACCTTCGATCGTAGCGCCGGTATCTAGCCTCGCGGACGCGGGGCTTGCGGCAGTGCGGCATGTGTCGCCGCTTGTTTTTGCGTAGGAGATATCGGTGACAACAGTTCAAAGAAACGGCGCCGATGCGCCCAATCACCTCATCAGGTTCAATCCCAATGACCGCCGCTTTGGCAAGAGAAACGCGGAGAGGTCGCACCAGAAGATCTCCCGGATAATCTCATCGTCCAGGTCGGCACGGTAACGGAGGTCCTCAATCGCAACTGGTACCAGCGCTCAACAGGATAAACCATCTCGGACATCCAGAACCGCATTCGGCATACGTGCACAATTGGATGGCGGGAAGCTTTGTGGACCAGCATCTTGCGCCCAACTACTTCAACGTGATCAAATCTCTCTGCGGAAACATGGACGACATTTGAGCGCGTGGGAACGATGCTTGCTGGAATAGGCGGTCCGCCGAGGTCTGAGCGGTCTACATTGCGATGCATCGAGTCAGATGCGGATAAATCCATGCAGAACGGCTTCATCGAGAGCTTCAACGGCCTGCTGCGGCATGAATTGTTGAACGAGGCGCTGTTCACGTCACTGGTCCAGGTCCCCGTCACGCTTGGATGCTGGCGGGCCGATTACAACAACGCACGACTGCACTCGCAGTTCGGGTGAAGACCCGTCGGAGTTCGCCTTCACCTGTCATCCGCGCCGGGATCTGGTGCTGCGCTGTGCCGAAGGCTCCGCGCCAGCTCCCGTCGCTCCCATCCCGCCAACCGGGCAAATCCAACGACCGGGGCGAACTCAGAATTGGATAAAGCTTGGTGGCAAGGTCAAGATTAATCGCCTCCGCACGAGATCGGCTGGATCCGTCCTATTTCAGGTTCAGAGTTCTTGAACACGAGGAAATGTGAGATACAAAAATTTGCTCCGAACGCCGCGATAATTGAGGCGAGCTTCGCACTGGGAACATTGGAATACTGCGAGAGCACGACCAGCACCGTTGTTGCAGCTGTCAAGCCGAGGATGCCGGACGACGCAAAGCGAAGATACTGTCCAAGATTCAAAACTCCGCCGGTCTCACGCCCGAAGGTGATCTTGCTATTCATCGCGTAAGAGCCTGTGACGGCAATTAGCCATGCAACAATATTCGACAAGATCAGCGGCAGATGGAGGACATGAAAGGCTGCCGTGAAAGCGCCGACGTCAACCGCGACGTTCACAACCCCAATCGAGGCAAAGCTGAAAAGCTTGGCCAGCACGGTGCGGCGATGCCAAGTGTCGGCGATCTTGAGCAGGATGGGCTCCATTTGCGGACTGTTACCAATTTTCTTCTACTTCGTCCCGCCTTCCAGGGCCGCGGCGGCGCACAATCCTTGGAGGTGAGGATTTCGTGCAACAGCTCGGTCTGGCTCAAGCCAAGGAGAAAGCTGATCGATGCCTGGCAGGATCTGGTTACGCAAGCTTTGCACTCTGACGCGCCGTGCAGCCGCCCGGAGGAGATCAAAATCACGCGTGCCATCAACAGTGCCTTCGTTGAAAATTCATCGCGGCAGAATTGTGGGTTAGCGTCGGCCGATGGGTCAACCTTCGTTTCTGCAAAGCATTGGACTTGTCGCTGCAACTGCGAGAGTGATATCCGGAATCGAATATTGACTGAGCCATCGCAAGTCACCGAAGTCGTGCGGCGAGGAATTTACGTCCAGATGGCACAGCATCACGGCCAACCTTCACGGCCGGTATTTTGAAGGAGCATGAGGGCCGACGTTTCGGTCGCCGATTCGTCACCTCACTCGCCCCGCATCACCCCTGGATCGGCTTGCGCTCGGCGATCTAACGACAGCTCTGTCCGGGACTAGCCCGTGCGGGGCGCACCAACATGCGCATCAAGGGCTGGATGGCCGCGCCGACCAGACCACCAAGGTCTAGGGCATGTTCGTATGTCCTGAACAGATCGCCGAGATCGGCAAGCGCCATCCCGAACTCGGACGGCTGCGCCTCCTGGTCACGCGGGCCGGCGAGAGCGACCTGATGACGCTGAAGGCGGAAACAGCATTTCCGAGTTCGCCACTTCGAGATGATCTTGCCGCGACGTAGCGCGCCGTGACAAAGCTCGGCGGAAGTGCCGAATTGGTCGGCACTGGGTCTGTGCCAAACGACGGGAAGGTAATATTGGATGAACGTACCTAGCCCACTACTCGCCAAGTCCTAGGTTTGGTTTCAAATTTTCCGCCCGAGCCTTGACTATCGCCCGCGCTCGACCCACAACGGCGACTCTCCGTGCAACACGCAAATGAGATTCTCGGATTAGCGCATTTCATATCATATTCTGGCCGACTTGTATCTGGCTGGTGAACCTCCGAGCCCGACCGTGATTAGTACACCTTATCAAAGCTCCTACAAAACTGGATGGGACGGTAAACCAGAGCATGAGGCTCTCCGGGCTTGTTGGCCGTTCTTTTGGCACGTACCGCGTGGCAAGCCGATGATGCGTATGCTGCTTGGCGGTTGGTAGACAATTTTGTAAACGGAAACGGACTGCGTTACAATTTGGACGAGCGCGTCCAGACGTTTACTTCAACTCTATGGACCTTTTTGGTAGCAACCGTTTATTATTTTACAGGGAATATTTATTACACTTCGATTTTTTTGTCGATAACGCTGACACTTATGGCCGTTGCGGCCATCGCTTTTCCGCACAGAAGGCACATTGCGGCAGTTCTCGTCTGCTATATCACTTTGGGGATGTCCGTCGCGTTTACGGATTTTGCTGCCGCAGGCTTCGAAAATCCGCTTAGCTATTTTCTGTTAGCTGGGTTTAGCTATCTTTTTTTCAATGCCGACTTAAACCAACGCGGATCCTTCCGACTGTTTTGTGCTTTGGCTGCACTTGCCGCGCTCAATCGTTTGGACACGCCAGCGTTCTATATACCACCGATTCTCTACGTGCTCAGCGTCTCCAAGCTGCCTTCGCGCGAAAAATTCCTTGGTGTCTCCATTCTGCTCGCGCCGGTTCTGCTGTGGCACTGTTTTGCTCTGTTCTACTTTGGATTTCCTCTTCAGAACGCGGCGTATGCCAAGCGATTCAACAATCTTCCCTTGCTGGAGTACGTCAAAGCAGGAATCGACTACTACTTGAATTCCATAAATCGAGATCCCGTAACGCTCACAGTAATCTTTTCTGCCCTTGCACTGGCTGCATTTTCTGCTGGAGTTAGATTAAGAGTGTTTAGCTTTGGGATTTTTGCCTATCTATTGTATGTTGTGTTCATAGGGGGGGATTACATGAGCGGGCGCTTTTTTAGCGTGCCCCTTTTTGCATCAGTTATCCTTCTACTAAATTCACGGGTTCTAAACGATCTGCCTGTGGCTGTTTCGACTGCAGGTCTGATCATTGTAATGGGGCTACTGTCCCCACACGCACCGTTCCTGAATGACCGCCTCTTTGGGCAATTGCGGGGACTCAGCCCTACATCCGAATGGGAACAGAGAGGAATAGCGGACGAACGCGCGAGTTGGTATCAACACTCTGGTCTCCTGCTGGCAAGTCGCTTTGCACCTATGCCGCGCGAAACGCCCGAGTGGCCCTTTCGTAAAGCTATCGCTGAGTTCGAACAAAGTGCGGAGCAACAAACCTGCGTAGGAATGATAATGCCAACCGGCTACTTTGGGTTTTACGTCGCCAAGAATTGCCACATCTACGATTTAAACGGCCAAGTCGAACCGTTGATGGCTCGCCTGCCGGTTTTATATGCGCGCAATTGGCGTCAGGGCCACTTGTTCAAACCAGAGCCTAAGGGATTGAGGGAATCCCTTCGCAGTGGAAGCAACCGGATTGAGGATCCCGATTTGGCTCTATACTATGAAAAATTGCGGTTAATAACGCGCGGGGAACTTTTGTCCTTTGAGCGTCTCAAGACAATCTGGACCATGAACGTAGGAGGGTACAATAGATACCTAGACGCCTATGCCCATAGGCAAGAGACACACAAATAGGTCGTTCAAATCTGTGTCCTACCAATAGCTACAAATCAAGCTGCTTGTCCGGCGCGCTCGGCCTCCGATTTCCCGTAGCGGCCAATGACGGTTCGGAATGAAGAAAATGCAGGTCGCGGCCCCTGTGTCAAGCTGCAATGTGGAACTACTTGGGACCGGTTCGCTCAGGTAATTTGATCGCGTTCATCACGACTATGGCACTCGTGGGCGGGAGCTAGTAACTCTGCTATGATTAATATCTTCGACTACGCGATCGTTCACCCCGCAAGGGGAAAAACTCCAATTCTTCCGTTTGGCAAAATGGATGCCGAGTGGAACGCGGGCAAGGTCGCTACCTCTCGGCGTTTGATTGCTGCCTACAATGCAACGGTAGGACAACAATCTCAGCTGAAGCAGATCACAGACGATGACCTATGGTCCGCCCTAACGCGGGACAACTTTGGTGAGATGATGAGTTTTGTTCGTAGCGGCGACGCCGAAAGGCTGTCGCGCTACTTGGTCAATTTCGGCAAGGATTATACATGGTTCGGCGGAATCACGACGGGCGTCGACGGCTACAATCATTGGGATCCCAGCGAAGAGGCTGTGGCTTACACCTATTTCGACAAGCTGGTCTGTTTGGGCGAAGGCTTGGGTGTTCTATCGGTGGAGAACCCGGAGCAGGGAACAGGAGGAAATTGGGGGAAAAACATTCAATTGTCCCCCAGCGAGATAGTAGACACCATCGAAGCGCATCTGGGAATTAACATCCTCCCACCTGAAGGCATTATCCCCGTTGCTGGTCTTCGCGTCCGGAAGGGACTGTTACATTACCGCCACATTAACGCGCTCTATTTGGCCGTTCGCATCCGGGATCTAACCTCTCCTACCGATCGCATTTGCGAATTTGGCGGCGGTCTCGGTCTGGCGGCTCTCTATCTCAGTCGGCTAGGTCGTCCTGACGTGACGCTATTCGACATCCCGATCGTCAACATACTTTCCGGACACTTCTTGATCGAGGCGCTGGGCGAGGATGCAGTGTGCCTTGAAGGCGAGACGCCGAAGAGCGACGCGATCAAGGTGAGAGCAAACTGGAACTGCGCGGAGGAGCCCGGTGCAAGCTTTCGTCTGGCTGCTAACCAGGATTCATTTCCAGAAATCAATCGCCGCATCTTCGACGAATATGTCCGTGAAATTAGGCGCATAACGGTGGATTATTTTCTGAGCATCAATCACGAAGACGAGCACCCAATCACAGGTGGCGCGCAGCATCTTCATGTATCGAGGCTTCTTGGGTCGGAGCTGGGCTTCACGCGCCGTTACCGGGCTCCCTATTGGCTACGCAGGGGCTACGTGGAAGAACTTTATGGCCTCGAGACCTAGCGATTGCTCTCCTATTAGGCACCTTCATGCGTTGGTCGCCCGCAGATAATATTTCCGGGAGCCACCGGCGGTTATCGTGCGGATCCGATTGATCTCCCACGGCTTTGACCACGTGCGGTTTGCGACAGTTCCGGATTCGTACACCTTGGGACGCAGAGGTCGCGAAGCCCCGCCTTTTGTTGCGGTCAGCAGGGTTGCATGCGATAGGTCGATTCCAGAGCAGGGGAAACGCTGTTTGTACTCTCGGACGCACGAGCAAGGTTCGTCGCATTGAGCGAGCGCATCACATCATCAGCCGCCGCGCTAATCTTCACCTCATTTTGTGTTGTTGCGCTACCGCCTTGGCCGCCATTTGGACGGAACATTACCAATCTCGGCGACATGTCCGTCGACCTCGCGTTCATGCTCGCGGGTCCAACCTTGATGCATCAGCGTGCGCAATGGGGCCCCGATGTCGTCTTCACGTATGGTCCACTCGAATTGCTGGCGTCGTCGCCACTCTATCCAGCACAGATAGCTCCTCTGCTGACCTTTCGGCTTCTGTTTGCCGTCGCAACCGCTGCCCTCCTCTGCGTCATAGTTTGGCGATCGCTTCAGCATTGGATCGAGCGCTTGCTCGCGATCGCGCTGTTCGGGGTCAACGCATACCTATGGTTCATTGGTTGGGACGAGGCCCTTTGGATCGCCCCAGCGGTCTCCATCGGCATCCTGCAACTCACGGCAGTTGAGGACCGACCATTTCCAATCAACGCGCTGGTCTATTTCGCCACCTCGCTTTTGGGGGCTGCCGCCCTGGTGAAGTTTAGCCTTACGGCGATTTATCTCGGCATATTCGGCATATTGGCGCTGCAAGATATTCTGCAGCGACGTGTCCCGGGTCTGAGTTTGTGGTTTGGCGCCAGCGTACTCGCAGCATGGCTGCTGGCCGGCCAGAAACTAGCGAACTTTCCGACGTGGTTCGCATCATCGATCGACCTATCCCGAGGCTACAGCGACGCAATGTCAAAGGGATTCTGGATACCCTACAGTCCCGCTGTAGTAACCTTGATGTACGCTGCTGCGGCCCTGCTCGTACTCGCCCCGCTGCTGTCAAGACTGGAGCGGTCGAGTAAGATATTGCTCTGTACCATGGGGGCAGGCATAGCAGCTGTGAACATTCAGCATTCCTTCGGCGGCAACCAGATCGAACAATCCGCAATGGTTCTTATCATTGCTGCCCTCTTGTTCGGCGTCGCAACGGCCGGCTATGCTCGCCTTGCGGCGGTGCTTTGTGTTGTCGCCTGCAGCGCGGTTCTTTCCGTGACGAGCTTTTCAGCGCTCGATTTCCGCCGAGGTCCGCTTTTGATTCAATCACACATTGAGCACCTGAAGCGCGCATTGCTTGGCAGGTATGATTTCGAAATGCTCGGGATGCAGACCTTCAACGCTAATGTTCGTAAACTCACCGACCTTCCCGACAATATCTCCGGCACGGCCGACATCTATCCTCATAAAGCTGGTATCATCATTGCCTATCCACACTTGGTGTATCACCCGAGACCCGCTTTTCTCTCTCTTAACGCGCACACCGAACAGCTGTCGCGGCAGAACGCGGAATTCCTGCGCAAACCTGATGCGCCGGAATGGCTGTTGTTCGAGATCGACTCGGCCGAAAGGGTCAATAACAGATACCCTGCAACCGATGATGGCCCGTCCTGGCCAGAGATTTGGGCGCGCTATAGCTTTGAGATGAAGCGAAACGGATTGCTCGTCTATCATCGAAAGACGGAGCCGGATCGCATTGTGATTAGCCCAGTCAACCGGGCTAATGTATCCTTCGGCGAGCCGATTCCGATCGACCCAAGCGAAATGGTGTGGGCAACGATTGACTTGAAGCGAAGCTGGCTCGGAAATGTGGTGTCGCTCTTCTACAAGGCGCCGCAGGTAATGGTCGACTTGAAGTATTTGGATGGATCCCGCGCTTCATACCAAATCGTTCCAGCCCTCGGTCGAAGCGGGTTTCTGCTATCGCCAACGATCGATACAACATCGGGTTTTGCCTCGCGATCCGGCAAAATTGCGAAGTCGGTCGCTCTTCGGATTGAGGGTGGCAACAGTTGGGCTTATCAGCCGCAGTCAGAGGTGACCTTATCAGCGCTTGCCATAAAGGATGACTCTAAGGGAATGACCCGTGGATCTCCATAGCCGAACTACGCCGATCGCTTGACGCTAAATCAGCTCAGCGCGGGCTCATGTTTTGTGCCAACGAGTTAGAAATTAGAAACTTAGTTTTTTGAAGATGGACCAAGGTAGCCGGTGAATCGCAAAGGCGACTCCCGCCCAAAATCTCGGAAAGAAACGCGCTCCAAGGTCATTATGAGTATTCGCCACTACATAACTTGCAACTCGCGCAGGCGATACGACTGGGAACAGCAGACGCTGGCCGAACGATTGTTGGGTTTCGACGTAGCCAAGACGAAAGAACTGAACCAGCACGCCGCTACCGACGGTGAGATGGCGCAGGCTTTCAAAGTAGCTTTCCAACCCCCGCTTCGCAGCGGAATAAACCACGTTGGCCTTCCTGCCGCGAACGGCGGCGATCGAACCGAAACCGACAATGCGTGCATGCTTTTGTCGCAAAAGCCGCGGCAAGAAGTGCGCCGTGATTGCCATCACGACGGTTAGGTTGGAGTTCACTATTCTCAGCGTGTCCTGCGTGTTCAAAAGCCCGAGGTCATCCCGCCGCGATGCTCCGATCGGAAAATAAAGCCCGTTGATCTCGCCGAACTCCGAAGCGGCCGCGGCGATCTGATCCACACAGACGGGAGGGACGCTGGCATCGGTGACGACCGTTCGCACCTCGACGCCGTGGACCAATCGAAGATGGGCGGCGAGCGCGTCAAGGTCCTGTGCATCGCTTGCCACTAGGAGCAGCGCCGTGCCACGCGCCGCAAGTGCTTCGGACAGCGCGCGTCCCACGCCCGCGGATGCACCAATCACGAGCGCCGTCACAGGCCTAGCCTTTCGGATAGATCGGAACGAAACAGGCGTTTTGGATCGAAGGCATGGAGCGTGTCGCGGAAACGATCGGCTCCGCCATAACAGGTATCGATCACAGCGCGGGGCAAGCGCGAATCCTTGATGATGTTGGGCAGGCCGCCAAGCGCCATCACCCGTTCATCGAGAAAAGCCATGAACTGATCGGCGGCTGCACCAGCCGACATATTCAAAGCGAGGCAAACGCCTGCCCCGGTAAATCGCAGCAATTCCCGCGTCCCGACAAATGCCTTTGCTGACGACAGCGTGATCGGCAGAGGCTGGGCACGGACGCAGGTGCGGACCGACTCGACGTAGTCCTCAATCGCGTCGTCGGGCAGGATCGCCTGATACTCGCGAAAACCCTTTGCGCCGAACAGTTGAAAATACAACTGCGTCTTATGAGCCGGAAACAGCGCATCCTGCAACGAGACGACCTGCCCCTGCAATAGCTGCTTTTGCCGACGCCGGAACTCCAGGTTGAGGGCACGTGCTGAGAACGCATTCATCAGGGGAACCGGCCAGCGCCCGCGGTTCTTGGACGACAGCATCGGCGGCTCGGCATCCGAAGCAGTCGATGCGCCCTCGTCGACGAACCTGCCCTCAAAAATATAGCCGCTTCCAAAACCGGGCTTTGACGATGCCATATCATGCCAAGTATAGGCGAAGTCGGCGTCGCGCGTAGCGAGCCGCAGGCGATCGAACCCTTCTGCGGCGTCGGCAAACGGCACGGCGAGCATTTGGACCCACGCCGTTGGCGCTGTTGAGGCGCGCAGCCGTGCCCGGATGATGTGTCCGGTGAGACCGTACCCACCGCAGGTCAGCCGAAACAGGTCCGGATCTTTCTGCGGCGAGAGCTCAAGCATCCCGTGAGCCGGGTGCAACAAGGTAATCAACTCGACCTGATTGATAAACGTGCCGTCGCGACTCTGGTTCTTGCCATGGACATCGGCGGCAATGCATCCTCCGACCGAAATTCGGCCATGCCCCGGCTGGATGGGCAGATAAAGCCCGCGCGCAGACAGGAAGCGGTGTAGCGCGAACAGCGAGATGCCCGTCTCGACCTCAACGACGTGGCGTGCGGAATCGAAATCCGTGACTCGATCGAACGATCGGTGCGAGACCGACAAACCACCTTGCAGAAAGCTTGCCGCCGCATAAGAAAGCCCAGAGCCTCGCGAAATTCGCGGCGTTTCCGCCAAGCCGCTCCGCCAATAGCGATAACGGTCAGGCTGCTGCAGTTGCCCCCGCGCACGGACGCGGCCGTCGAAGCTAACGAAATCGTGGTCTGCCCGCGGAGCGGCGGATGGCCTGGACGACGAGACCTGGTCACTCGGGATAGTCACCGCGACGACGGCTTCAACGTGTTTAGCTTGGACGGCACGCCCCAGAAGGCCATCGGCTCGTAATCGGGATAGGGAAAGTGACGGCGGCGGAGTTCAATCTCGCTTGATCGCGAGATCCGATGTTGCGACACAAGATCCAATACCGATATCGGCGCCCCACTGCAGCAATTGATCACGCCGTCGCAGACCAGTGGATTCTCAAGAGCCAATGCGAAGTTCGCGGCGACAGCGTTGATTGGTAGATAGTCGCGCAGCTGGTCGCCGGCCGACATGTTGAAAAATGCCGCGTCTTCGTCAATTGCGCGGTCGAGCTGCGCGAGCACGCTATTTGGGTTTTGCCCCTCGCCATACATATAGAACAGCCGCATCCATTGCAGGGTGAACGGCTTTGGCTGCTGCAAGAACTGCAGCGATTTCCGCAGAGAGTCCTTAGCAAAACCATAGGCCGTGATCGGCGCGGTCGCGCCTTGTTCGGTCAGCGGCCCATACTGCATGCCATATTCAAGGCAGGTTCCCGCCACCATGATTTGCGACACACCCGCATCCACGGCTGCTTCCAGAAACGCTAAGTCAGCAGGAAGATTGCGGCCGAGGTGAAAGAAGTCGCGATAGTTCGGCAGACCGGGCCAGGCCAGATGGATCAGCGCATCCGGCTGAGATTCACCCGAAAGCGTCGGCCGGAAGTCGCGATGAAGGTCACACGAGATAAAGTGGACCTGCGTGAACCACGGTAGCGATCGCGCCTTTTCGGCATTGCGGGCGACAGCGGCGACGGAATGACCTCGGGCCAACAGCGCGCTGACAACGTGCCGCCCAACGAACCCGGTTGCGCCCGTCACCAAGACCTTCATGGAAGAACCTTGAGTTCCGGAACGGCTATGACGAACTTGCTGCCTGATGCCAGAAGCTGCTGCTGCTGCTGCACGACCTCGTCGGCGATGTTCCAGGGGAAGATGACCACCCAATCGGGCCTGACCTTCGCAAGCTGGGACGGCGGCAGGATCGCGAGGTGATTGCCCGGCATATAGCTGCCCTGCTTGGAGGCCGCGGCATCGCACACGAAACTCACGAGATCATGTTTGACCCCCGCATAGTTCATCAGCGTATTGCCCTTCGCCGCGGCACCATACGCAGCCACCGATTTGCCTGCGCGCTTTTGGGTAATCAGAAATTCAAGGAAGTCATCCTTGACCTTGTCCGCCTTACGCTGAAATCCTTTGTAGATGGCCAGGTCACGCAAGCCATAGGCCTTCTCTTTTTCCAGCATATCCATCACAACAGGCTGGTTTTTTCGCGGATCGCTTTCGTGGCATCCGTAGATGCGCAGGCTTCCGCCGTGCGTCGGCAGTTCTTCGAGATCGAAAATGCGCAGTCCTGACCTTGCAAATATGTGGACGACGGCGGTCAGCGAGAGATAAGAAAAATGCTCATGATAGACCGTATCGAATTGATTGAGCCTGATCAGGTTCATCAGATGCGGGAACTCGAGGTTGATGGTGCCCCCCTGCTTCAGCGCGATCCGAAGGCCGTCCGTGAAGTCATTGATGTCAGGCACGTGCGCGTAGACGTTATTACCGCAGATCAGGTCGGCGCGCTTGCCCCCTTCCGCCAGCTCCGTCGCGGTCGCCTCTCCGAAGAACTTGCGCAGCACCGGCACGCCGATTTTTTCTGCAGCGTCGGCGGTACTGCTGGTCGGCTCAACCCCTAGGCATGGGATGTCCGCCGCAACGAAGTTCTTCAGCAGATAGCCATCATTGGAGGCAACCTCGATCACGAAACTGTCACGGTTCAGCTTCAGGATTTCAGTGATCTTCTGCACGTAATGCGCCGCGTGCTGCAGCCAGCTGCGGGAGGTTGAGGAAAAATACGCATAATCGCGCGAAAACAATTCGTCGGCCGCCGCATAGTCCTCGGTCTGGACTAGCCAGCAATTGTCGCAAACATAGAGCCGCAGCGGAAACGTCATTTCCGGCGCGCGCAGTTGACTAGCCGACAGATAGGCGTTCGACGGCGGCGCGTGACCAAGATCGAGAAAAACGTGTTCGAGCTCGTGATGGCAATGACGGCATTTCATACGACGATTCCTTCGAAATTCCTGTCAAGAAGCCGATGTTGGAGGTCCCTGTCGGACAGATCGGTCGGCCCCAACGGCCAATCCACGCCAATCATCGGATCATCAAAACGGATAGCGCCTTCTGCTTTGGAGGCATAGAACTCGGTATGCAGATAGAGCAGTTCGGAATCCGGCTCTAGCACCTGGAAGCCATGCGCACATCCTTCGGGGATGACCAAGGCGCGTCGATTGTCCGGCGAGAGTTCCAGTGACGTCCATTTCCGGAACGTCGCCGATCCCTTGCGCAAATCGACGGCCACGTCGAACACGCGACCGCGGAGGCAGCGGACGATCTTCATTTCAGCATGTGGCGCATTTTGATAGTGCAGTCCCCTGAGCGCGCCGACGCGACGGGTGATCGAATGATTGATCTGAACGATCGACCGTGATCCGATGATGCCTTGTTGCTCGCGCGAGCAGAACAGACGGGAGAACGCCCCACGCGGATCTTGGTGGGCCGCGCTCTCCGCAACCCAGACACCCTCGATGCCGGTCTGCTCGAGCTTCATGAAGCCGAACCCTCGGCCCACGCCAACTCGCGGGCACTGGCGCGCGCAACATAGCGATCGAGTTGCTCACGGCTGATAACGTCGCTTCGTTCGAGCCAGACCCGATACCACTCAGCGGTGGCTGTTACTCCTTCGTCGAAAGTCCATACCGGCTGCCAGTGCATGCGCTGACGGGCCTTGTCGCTATCGACCTGAAGCAGATGCGCTTCGTGGGCCTGGACCTGACTAGCGTCGTACCATTCCGCAGCCGGCCATTGCCGCTTGATCGCGTCGAGGACCTGCCGAACCTGGCGGTTGCCTTCCCGATCGGGCCCGAAATTCCAGGCCTCGGCAAAGGTGGGATCGCGTTCGATCAATTTTTGTCCGAGCATGAGATAACCCGAGAGGCATTCGAGAACATGCTGCCAGGGTCGCGTCGCCGTCGGTGATCTGATCTCCACCGGCCTGCCGTGCCGGATCGAGCGCACCAGATCCGGAATCAAACGATCTTCGGACCAGTCGCCGCCGCCGATCACATTACCGGCGCGCGCCGTGGCCAGCAGTGGGGCGTCGGGCGCGTTGAAGAATGAATTCCGGTAGCTTGCTGCAACAAGCTCGCTGCCGGCTTTGGACGCACTGTAGGGATCGTGTCCTCCCAGCCGGTCCGTCTCGCGATAGCCCCAGACCCACTCGTTGTTTTCGTAGCACTTGTCGGTGGTCACGACGACAATCGCAGCAAGGCGCTCCGCCTCGCGGCATGCGTCGAGCACATTGGCCGTGCCCATCACGTTGACGGCCCAGGTCTCCAGTGGACTGCGGTAGGAACGCCGTACCAGTGGTTGGGCGGCCATGTGGAACACAACATCCGGATCTGTCTTGCGGATCCGATCGCGCAGCAATTGTTCGTCGCGAATATCGATGAAGTGGGACTCGATGTCTAGATTCAGCAGGCCGAAATGGTGGGGATTGGTCTCCGGCGGAAGCGCTATTCCCGTCACCTTCGCGCCCAAAGCCTTGAGCCATAGCGCCAGCCAGCTTCCCTTGAAGCCGGTGTGTCCGGTCACCAGCACATGGCGGCCCTTGTAGATATCGCCGAACATCGTCACCAACACTTCCAGGGGGCCTTCCCTGACGACCACAATTCCTCAAGATGACTCTTGTCACGAAGCGTGTCCATCGCCTGCCAGAAACCACTGTGGCGATAGGCTGATAATTGGCCCTCGGCAGCCAGCCGCTGCAATGGCTTCTGCTCCCATACCGTCTCGTCACCGTCGAGATAGGACAGCACGCCGGGCTCGAGCACGAAAAACCCGCCATTGATCCAGGCGCCGTCGCCCGCCGGCTTTTCCTGGAAATGGTGGACCGCTTCGTTCTCAATGTGGAGCGCGCCGTAGCGACCGGGGGGCTGGATCGCGGTCACGGTCGCCAGCCGTCCAGCGTCGCGATGCTTGGCGATGAGAGCCGAAATATCAAGGTCCGCGACACCATCGCCATAGGTGAAGCAGAACGATTCATTGCCGATATACGGCGCGACCCGCTTCAGCCGACCGCCGGTCATGGTAAGTTCGCCGGTATCAACCAGCGTCACGCGCCAGGGCTCGGCGAACTTCTCATGGATCTCCATGCTATTCTCACGCATGCTAAACGTGACATTGGACATGTGCAGGAAGTAATTGGAGAAGTACTCTTTGATGACGTAGCCTTTGTAGCCAAGACAAACCACGAAATCATTGATCCCGTGATGCGAGTACATTTTCATGATGTGCCAAAGAATCGGCTTCCCGCCGATTTCAATCATCGGCTTCGGCTTAAGGTGCGACTCTTCGCTGATACGGGTGCCCAAACCACCGGCGAGAATGATCGCTTTCATCTTGTCTCTCACTCAATTCGAGAACGGAATTGCCCTTTCGGCTCGGCAGCTCGAGAGCGACGCGCGCCCGGATGCATGGACCAGAAAAGCCCCCGCTTTTATCAGGAAAATGCTCAGAACCCCATACCGACAGGCTTGGCGAAAATCAAGGAAATCTGGGCCTTAAACCCTCGCCGCCCCAGGAGAGGCAGAGGCCGGCGCCGCGCGAAATCGCGACGGGAGGTACTCACGAGCCCCCGGGGGGCGCAGTTCTCGTTCACGACGCTACGACAATCGCGAAAATCAGCGGTTCGGACAGCCTGAACCTTCAAGACAGCGAACGTTAACTGGAACAAGACGATCTCGGACGAATCTTCGATTCTTGGTGTCCAAGTTGGTGTGCAAGTTGAACTACGACAGCCCGTGCCAGCTCGGATCAAAGAGGCTGGCCGATGCCATGGTCAAGCTCACCGGGCACGAGAGTCTGTCGGGCGAAGGTGCGCCGGCGGCCGGCCGAAAACGGTCTCAAGCCTGGCAAGGATATGTGGTGCATTCCTCGGATCAACGGGGAATATGTTGCCCGCATTGAAGGCGTGCTCGACCTCTATGCCGAAGCGCGCCATCCCAAGCGGCCGGTGGTCTGCTTCGACGAGAGCCCGGTGCAGCTGATCGGCAGGTCCTCCAACCGATCCCGGCCGAGCCGGGCCAGATCGAGCGCTAAACCGCCGCAACGGTACCGTCAATCTCTTCGTCTGCATCGACGTGCATTGGCCCTGGCGCAAGGTCAAGGTCACCGAGCGGCGGACGGCCGAAGACTACGCCCATTGGATGCGCGAGCTCGTCGATGTCCACTATCCTGATGCCGCGTGCATCCGGGTCGTACAGGACAACCTTTCGACGCACTCGGCCGGCGCCCTCTATGAGGCATTCCCGCCCGCCGAAGCCCGGCGAATTCTGCGCCGCCTGGAGTTCCACTACACCCCGCCAGCTGGCTCAACATGGTCGAGATCAAGATCGGCGTGCTCCGCGGCCAATGCCTGGATCGCAGAATCGACGACCCCACGCGCCTCATCAGCGAAATCGCCGCATGGGAGAAACAACGAAATGCGCACGCCATCAAACGGATGTTCACAACCAGCCCGCGCCAAAATGGGCCGAGCCTATCCGTCACGTTCCAAAGAGTCACAATCACTGTGCCGAGGTACTAGCTAACCAGAAGAGCCCCCCGGCTCTGCCGGGGAGGCAGTAAAGGTTTGACATTTACGGCGGTCGCCCATCGCCAAGACTTTCGGCGCCGCCGCCGGGGCAACGCCGCGCTGGTGACCGCCTTCGCGGGCATTCCCTGGCAAACGGCGGCGGTGATCGTCGGAGTGCTGGCCGTGGCGGGGCTCGTGCGCCTTCTCGGCGGCCGACGGCGTCTCTTTCATCAGTTTGTCGGCGGGCACGATGCGGCTGACGAGGCCGGAGCGTTCGGCCTGCGCGGCGTCCGGTGAGACAGAGGTCCATCGCTTTCGACTTGCCGATCGCGCGCGTCAGGCGCAGCGTGCCGCCGATGCCGGGGCCCTGGTGATAGCGGACGTGGTTACCCGCACGAAACGATCTCCTCGACATACCCGCGGCGCATCCAATAGGGGTACGCCTTACGTGAGTGCGTCCGATTGTTCGGCAAAGTTGTCCAACCGTGAAGTGCTTGAACTCGTGATTAATGGAAAGTATCTTTCCGACTCTTGGCGAGAGAGGCTCTCAACTATTGTCCTGCTGTCGTAGCGTCCATTTCTGTTAGTGAGTCGACATCAACAATAAGAGAATACTGCGGGTCATCGCCGAACAGATCGGGCCTTTTATCTTCACGCTAGCGGTTCTTCGTGTCTCGCCGTGCAGGGCCACTGCGTGAGCGCCGAGAGTGCTGCCTAGGAAGCAACCTGGTGACACGTTCGTCAAAGGCAGGTCGATAATGGTATAACGACCAACGCCCATCTTCATAACGTAATAGGCAGTGCGGCCGAGACCGGCGCCAATTTCAAGGACTGAAGCGCTGCTTGGAAGTTCGTCGAGATTGTCGACGATACGCCACGCCTGATACGACGCTTGGATCGCCCTATAGTTCGCAACACCGCGGCTAGTCTTCAGCCCGATCTCGCCACGATAGAGGTTCGAGAAGTCGATCTTGAAGCCCAACCTTTCATCAAGTTCGTTCAGGAGCGTTTCAACGTCTGGCGCCTCGTCAATTCTACGCCAGCCTCGGGGTACTCTACTCGCCTCCTGATCCCCAGAGCCCGCGCAGTATGGAGCAAATTGTCGTAGCAGAGTCGATGCTACCATTCGCGCCAATGCGACAATTCATTGCTTGGCGAATCTCGCGCATGGATGCTTTCAAACCCGTAGAATAGATGATTTGATCCGGGGTCGCGTAGCATGGCCGAAATATCTTCGGCGCCTCCTTGCAGCAACGTTTTTTACTCTGACCCATTGAGGTCGGAAATCTCCTTGAGCCATTGGCTTTCGTTTCCGCCTAAATCAACCCCGACCGTCTTCCTGAAGGCTTCGTGATACGGTCAACAAGCTTCGCGCCGCCCTCCTCCGAATTTTTTCTCGACGACTACGATCTCCCCACCGACGCGGCGGGGGATCGTGATGCAATATGCGCCTCTGAATCCGTCTATTGTGGAAGTCGTCTATTGTTTGGAGGCAATCTCGGCCATCACCCGAGCCTCCATCTGCTCCTTGTCCTAAAGCAGCCGATAGTGGCGCCCCCAGTAAGAGATTTCTGATTTTCCAGATCAAATTCATCATGCTCAGTTGATGTTGAAGGTCGATGGCGTAGAACCTACCGCAATTGCCTTGGCGCATCTTATAGGGTCGGTTTGGGGGATTTTCAATTTTTGTGGCTGGGTGTTGCGGATGCAAAACGTGCGAGATTGGTGACGTGGGCTGTGAGCCAAGCGACGACACCATCGCCATCGCCATCGGTGAAGCAGAATGATTCATCGCCGATATACGGCGCGACCCGCTTCAGCCGACCGCCGGTCATAGTGAGTACGCCGGTATCAAACCAGCGTCACGCGCCAGGGCTCGGCGAACTTCTCATGGATCTCCATGCTATTCTCACGCATGCTAAACGTGACATCGGACATGTGCGGGAAGTAATTGGAGAAGTACTCCTTGATGACGTAGCCTTTGTAGCCAAGGCAGATCACGAAATCATCGATCCCGTAATGCGAGTACATTTTCATGATGTGCCAAAGAATTGGCTTACCGCCGATCTCAATCATCGGCTTCGGCTCGAGGTGGGACTCTTCGCTAATAGCGGGCCGAGGCCGGAGCAGTGATTCTGTTCTCGAATTGAGTGAGAGACAAAATGAAAGCGATCATTCTCGCCGGTGGTTTGGGCACCCTCAGAGCGACTGCCCCCCAGGAAACGTCACTTTTATCAGGAGCATGTCCAAAATCCCATACCGGCACGCATAGCGGAAATCAAGAAGATCTGCCCCGTTCTCGCTACGACACCAAGACGGCACGCTGGGCGTGCGTGAAGCGGCGGTTCACTACATAGTTTGGCCGCCCGAGGCCATTCTTGTAAGACCGCGCCACGTACAGCGCTGTGAATGCCGCCGTGAATCCGAAATACGTGCAACCGCACAGAACGTTCAGCAGCAGCAGCCACGGGCTTTCGGCTAATATGTACGCAGCTCCCAATACAGCCGTGAGCAGCAGCCACAATGGCAGCGCGTAAATTGGCAGGCGCAGGGGCAGCGTCGTCGACGACAGGATGCCAGCGATCGCAAAAATCGTCATTCCAACGAAATTGTAGTTTGTCTTCCCCGCGATGCGGCGTTGCCGCTTGTAAGGCAGGCCGATCCGCTTGAAGCCGACCCGCGAGATCGACGCACGGATGAACGGGAACGAGCTGTGGTCGTTTACAATGGCATCGCGCACTTCGGAAGTAAGCAGCGAGAACTCGGCCATGTACAGGATGATGTCCTCGTCCGCCAGCGATCGGACGACATGGTAGAACAACTTGCGCAGCATCTTGACTGGCCGCGCTTCCTCGCGATCCACGCGCGCACCATAAACGATATCGAAGCCCTTCTCGTAATAGCTGACGAAATCCAGCAGCATTTCCGGCGGGTCTTCACAATCGACGTCGATGAAGGCGATGACGTCGCCGTGCGCATTGCGCAGTCCACATTCCAGCGAGCGCTGGTAGCCGACATTGGCGCTCAACGTGATCACATAGACGAAATCATATTGCGCGCGCAGCTTGCCGATTTCGGCATAAGTTCCGTCGGCAGATGCGTTGTTGAGGAACAGCAGCTCGACGCGGTAACGCGCCGCCAGCAGCTCGATTACCGGCAGCGCCCGCGCGAAGAATAGCGGAACAACCTTTTCCTCGTTATAAACAGGACAGACAATAGTCATACGCGGCAACTGCCGATCGTCGTTCACTTCGCATACTCCGTTGTCAATTCCATGACCAAACGTCCGCGCTGCGCATCGTCATCGTCTGATAGCACCACTGCCTGACCGCTGCCCTCCACAGGCTCATAGAGCGGCAACCCAAGAGCGGCCACGTCCTCGCCAGCGCCCGAGAAGGTCAATTCATATGTACGCCCCTTGCTGCCTGCGACATAAGGGAGCTTTAGGCTCACGGTCGCCCAGTCCCGCGCGCCAGCCGCATCGACGTCACCACGCGCGATCGGCTGCTGGCCTCCGACTTCCGACAGTTCCCATGTCACGATGCCCTTTGTGGCCTTGCCGTTCGGCGTGACAAATTTGAAGGAGAGCCGTTTTAGGCCATCGTCGGTTGCAACGAAGCGTTGTTTGACCGTTCGCCGGGCCGACAAATAGACGGGCTTGTCGAAGTTGCCTACCGGAGATTGCGCCTTGACATAGGCCCGATTGCCGTAGGGACCCAGTTCGAGTAACTGAAGTTCGCGTTTTAAATAGGTTACTGCTTCTGGATCAGGATGTATGAAGCGATCCTCAGGAACCGGATGGAGCCCCCAGACATAGGCCTGCGCCAGTTCCCGGTTGAAGTCGTGTGCGTTAGCATAGACCCGCCATGCCCGGCCGTAGCTCACAAATGCTGCGGCGATAAGAATTCCCGCCAGCGTAAAGACGATCCGGCGCGCAAGCATCGGATGAGCCCATTCGTCCCACCATCGGTGCGCCAGACCGGCGCCGACGTAGTAGACCTGTCCGAGCATCAGATATGTACCAAAGATCGTGTAGCGGCTGGCATTGCCGTTGGCCACACCGAATTCGTCAAAAGCGGCTCGCGCCCAGCCGGTCGCAACGGCCGACAGTATTGCATAACCTCCGAAGCCAAACAGAACCATCGCTGCCGGATTGCGCTTGCGCAGCCGCGGGAGCGCGTCAAGGCTCAGCGCAGCGCCGGTCGCCAGCAGGATGCAGCTGCAGACCACGTTAGCCGCGATCGACAGCGGGAGGTGAAACATATCGCGATAGGAAAACCAGAGCAGTCCGCTGAGCGGCGCGCCAAGATAAGCCAGAGAGAATTCCAGCAGTTGCAAAACGCTCGGATGCGTTGGACTGCTGTCCATTTTTATGCCCGGCAAATAACAAGCCGACGCAACCAGCAGATTGACGACCCAGAAAACTGCGAATCGGTCCGGCCGCATCAACTTCGCTGCGGAGAGCTGGAACGTGACGATGATGGCGATGAAGGCAAAGAAGCCGTTGGTCAGCGTAAAGGCTGCCAACCAGCAACTGGCCGCGGCGACGATGTGACCGCTCCAGATCTTCGGTCGGGTAAACACGATCAAGAAGCTGAGCGCAATGAAGAAGTTGGTGGCGTCAAGCTGAAACATCATCGACCACCAGTGATTATTGTGGCCGACCGGCGAAAACACGATCAGCGAAACGATCAGCAGCGTGACCGCAAACACCTCGTTCGCCTCACCAACCAGCCGGCGCGCCAGCCAGACGAAACAGGCAAACGTCCCATACATCGACAGGTAGAGGTAGATGTATTCAGAGCGGATATCCCAGTCGGTCGCGACGGCGTTGATTAGCATCACCAGCCGATAGACGAACGGCCTGGTGTGATTGTGAGGCGCCCAAAGACTAGAGAAATGAAAGTTGCCCTCTCGCCACTCGGCAATCCAATGGATCAGTTCGGTATGATCCCAGAAAGGCACCGTAATCGCCGAATACTGAATCGCCAACAGCAGATAGACCGCCGGAATGGCTGCGAGCAGTATGAGCAGCGAATTGCGTGTCTTCGGCGATACCAAGGGCGTCTGTTGTCCGGTCATCAGTCAACGGTCCAATTGAGCGGCACGCATCGGCCCGTCCGACCGAAATTACGCGGGATTGTCTGATCCGTGCCACGTCCAATGCTCGTACAGCTTCTTACCTGCTGGCAACATCGTCTCGAAAGCACGCGTTCGATTATCTGATACAAGGATGTTCTCTTGCGCGCCAGATCGGAAAGTCTTGCTGCTCGACCACTCAGAGGAATGGTATGCCCTAGCATCATCGCCAACGACAACGGCATGCAGGCCCCGCTGCACAATGCTGTTCGTCATGCTTGTATGGCCGCTCTCGAATTCAAGGCAATCTTCCTTGGTCCCAAGCGTCGGTGGTAGCACTTCCAGAAACACTGGCCGTCGCATCATGAAGGCGTTAGTGCGAATGTGGGGGTTGGGAAATGAAGGTAATTTAGCATAGATAGCGCCTCGCTTCGCGCATACGATCTCGAAGTGATCTTCGACCTCCTGACGGCTCGGCGGCCTTAGAGCGAACAGCTTGAGCGCCAGCACCCGTCCGGCAGGTCGTCGGGCCCGCCTATACAGCGATGGCGGCCGTCGTGCCAGCCAGTGCGGAGCAAACCTGAGGATCTCGTGGCCCCATCGCTCGACGATCAGCGGATCATAAGGGATACCTTGCACGCAAAGCCAGACGGCCTTTGACATGCTCTTCATGCTCTCACGGACGCTTTCCAGTGACGCAGTTGCACGGGCAATGCCGATATCGGCCCACGAGGCGTGATCATGGAGCTTTCGCAGCCAGCCGTCTGATTCGATCTCGGAAAAAGTGTTCAAAAAGCAGAGATAATCGTGCGGCAGCGCTTCTGCGGCCATCTTGTAAGCTGTGATGTCGAAGCCTTCATCGCTCATGGTGATCGATCGATGCTCAATCTGCTTGCAAATCGCTTTTTGCGGGGAACCGGCGGGATCTTCATTGAAAGCCTTTCCAGACAATCACCAGGTCATGGGCGATGCCGACTGGGCGGCGCTTATAGGAATCGATGAACTTGCTAACCCGCGCGACGCCTTCTGCGCACCTCGCTAGGTACACGACAGCGATTTTCGGCTGGACCGCGGCGGCAACACCCAATGACATGAGCAGCTTCCACTTTCACCCGCAATTTGCGGCAACCTTACCGCGTAAAGCGAACCCAAACACGCTTCCGTCATCCATTCGTCCCCGTAATTGAGAGCTGTTCCGGATCTAAGCCGCGCCCGGTTTTCGCGCGAAGATCGGGCAGCGGTCGAGCTGCCACCTGCGTCGCTCTGGACCGGTCAACCTTCCAAGCGAGCGACATGCGTCGGACGATCAAAGAACGAAATTACGCGACATGCCATAGCGGACAAGCGCGCGGGGAGCGGTTGAGTTTTCTGCCGGCAGCCGCGCCGTGCACTGCAACACTGCCAGCGCGCGACCACGGATCAGGGGCGAGAAACCGACGGTCCAGCCGGCCGCTGAAAGTCTCTCGCAAAGCTGCCACACGAACGACGCCTGATTTGCTCCCGTAGTCAGCGGCCACAGTCCCACCTGTTTAAGGGCCGAAACACGGAAAAACGCTAGAGCCGCGCCGGGTAGGTCGACACCTTGAGTCTTCAATGCCAGCGCATACGGCCCGCCGTTGGTGGCGGCGCGGCCCATCCAGGGCGCCTCCAGTTCACCGTTCACGTTTCTCATGTAGCAACCGTCAATGATGACGTTGTCTGCGTTGACGACATTGCCGCCAAGCACGCCCACGCCCGGGTGCAGTTCAAACAGGCGTGTCGCTTCAATGAAGACGCTTCGGCTGTCAATGGACACGCCATTGCTGGCGAACACCATAATCGCATCCTGACCACAAGATAACTGACGGTCTGCTAACGCGTCGCCATACCAAATAAGCTCGGACAGATCGTGTGGTCGCCGCGCGATATAGAGCTCGCGCGCACCGCGGCTCTCGGGCCAGTCGGCAATCTCGAAATTCTGCGGCTTCGCGCAGCGCGCAATATGTCTCGCAAGAATATGTCTGACCGAATCAAGCTGGCGCGCATCACCTTCGGAATTATTGGTGGTCGAGCCGCTGTGCTGCCGCCAATGATACAGAATCTCGGGAATATGTTCGATCCGGCCGCCCCTGTCGGCGATGCGAGACACGCTATCCCAATCTTGGCACCAGCTTGCCGCCGCGTCGCTGTAGACCCCGGCCGCAATCGCGGCTTCGCGTTTCATGGCGCAGAGATGCCAGATGGTCGAATTGTCTAGCGATAGCAACGGATCGTAGGCTCCCCGCAAATAAGGCTGGGCCGGACGGCCGGCGACGAGCGTGTCCTCATCCGAAAACAGGAAGTCGGGATGGCCCTTCACCTCAATCTGGTGCGCCAAGATCTGAATGGCATCATCTGTGATCAGATCATCAGCATCGACCGGAACGACGTAGTCGCCGGTAGATGCCTCGAGGCCTCTGCGAAGTGCCGCAACAATCCCGATGGCTTCGGGCTCGACAAGCACTTGCCCGCCCCAATCGCTTTCGGCGCGCTGGTGGATCGTCGTCAGCGCAGCCTCGGTCATCTGGCCATTCACGATCAGCAACCATTGCGAAGGCTTCAGAGTCTGCCGGCCGATCGCCCGCGCTAATTGGTCGAGTAAATCAAGGTCACTGCCATGGTAAATTGGCGTCACGATTGAGATCGTCGCCGGGCTGGCCGGCGTCGGGTAGCGCGCGTGGCGGGACCTTAAGTCACTTGTCAGCCAGTCTTGATACGATAGCGTGCGCGCCTGCAAGACTCGCAGGTGATTGAGGCGCTCCTGTTCAGAAACAGGTGCGTAGGCGGTCTCGGGGGTCAATCCGAGTCGTGGTGAGTAGAATCGCGTCTCAGGGATCAGTGACCAGAAGCGTGACAACCAACGCGCCGTCCCGCTCCCGGAAACAACCGCAGCGTCGGCTCTCTCCACACGCGCGCGCATGAACGGCGAATAGAGCACCCTCTTACCTGCCTCCGCCGCCATTGCCCCCAGCCAGGGGCCGAGCATTCCAATCGCGACGGCTTCGCGCTGCAGTTCACCCAGACACTGCTTCAGAAAGGATGTCCTGACGACGCAATGCGCCGTCGAAACCGCCGAAACCGTATGCGCCTTCCACATCCGCGCGCCGTAGCCAGGATCGGTCAGCGCGCGCCCCTGATCCGGACAACCGCAGCCATCGCCGTAGCCAAACACGCGCGGACCATCCACGATTGCGGAGCTGTCATCCAGCATGCCGCCAACCATCACTGCATCGGCGAACAATTCAAGCAGCCCCATGGCGTCCCAGCGCCACTCGTCATCGAGCGGCAAAACGCCGTGCCATTGCAGATGGACGAGATCGGTGCCGATTCTGTCGACTGCATTGGCGAGATCGGCGACGTTTCCACGCTCCAGCACGATGGCAGTTACGTCCGGGAACGCGTCAGCCGTACCATTCGCCGCGCCAATCAGGATCGTCTGAATCGATTGCGCATGCGATCGCTCTCGCCGGAACCACCAGTCAACATTGTATTTGAACAGCGGGCTGTTCATGAGCCCGATATTCGTTGCGCCGGAGCGATCAAGAAATCTCTGCAGCGTCCGCCGGTGGGACTCAGTAATGTAGGACTTCGATTCGATGTTTCCGGACGTCGATGCCGTATGCACGCGCCAACTGTAAAGCACTTCCGGAACATGTTTTGGCCTTTTGCCGGCGAGCATGAAACGGATAAAGCTGTCCCAATCGTGGCAGCCTTCGGCAGAGCTGTCGCTGTATAAGCCAAGCTGAATTGCCAGTTCGCGATCGATGGCGCAAAGATGCGCTATGTAACACGAGTGCACGAACAGCACCGGATCCCAGTCCGGCTTAAAGTACGGCGAATGAAACCGTCCCGCGTCCAGCTTGTCTTCGTCGGTAAAGAGCAGCGCTGGATAATTGTTATCCTCGATGAAGCGAGTGAGAACGTGGACGCAATCGGGCTCGATCAGATCGTCGGAGTCCAGCGGCAGAATATAACGCCCGGACGCCCGTTCGAGGCAGTACCGCATTCCGCCGATGATACCGAGATTGCTCTCGACGCGTTCGAGCCGCACGCCCGGATGTCGTGCGAGCCTCACAAGGGTGCGGCGGGTGCCCTCCTCTGTGGAGCCGTTGTCGAGGATCAGCCATTCGAAACGCATTCCCCCGTCCTGAAGAAAAACGCTGTTGCCAAGCTCTTCGAGGAATCGGGGATCGGTGTTGTAGGCGGTGGTTACAAAGGAAAGCAGGCCGGGCGTCTGATGGTACATTCCATCCCGGCGACGACGGGCGAGACTCGTCTTGCGGTAGGCCTCGTAGTCGCTCTTCGCCACCGACGGCAGGCCCGGCGCCACCGACTGCGCGGTTTCCAGCGCAGGCTCGCGCATCCCTTCTAGGCGCGTAAGCAATTCCGTGACGATTCCATTGAGGCTCTGATCCCAGTCCGTGGGCAATGCGATCGCGCCCGAGGGATCGTAACTCGGCAGCCCGCAATTGATCCGCCCTGCTGCGTTCTCGATAGCCTGCGCGACGCTTTCGGCATTCGGCTCGGCAACGATAATATTCGGGGACAACGCCCGCATGCGCTCCGCCGTCTTTACCGAGAAGCTGTTGGTGACGACCAGCTTGCCCGACGCAGCCATTTCCAGCGGCGGATAGCTCGGATGCGGTGACAGCATCAGCGACAGCATGAGATCGGCCGTGCGCACGCGTCCAGCATATTCATCGAATCCCATCCATGGCAGCGGATTGAGCATGACGCCTTCGCCGAGTGCAATCGGCGGAATGTTTTCGCCCATCGCCCAGACTTCCCAATTGTTCTTGTCGATCGCGCCGGAGGCGACTGCACAACGCAACGCGACCAGCCCAAGTTCGAACAGGTTGCGGCGGGCGATGTTGGGGCGAGCGTAGAACAGCAGCACCTTCTTTTTGGAGTGAGAGGGGACGGGAAAATAATGGCCGCGATCCAGGGCGGGATTGAACCATAGCGCATCGGCCGCAAATGCCGGGTCTGCAAAGCGCCCAGCACCTTCCCGGACCAAATGGTCGAGCAGAAGTCGGGTATTGATCACTGGGATATGCGGCAGTCCATAGGTTTCGAGTGCACGGGCCTGAAAAGTGGAGCCTTCGTGAAGAATCGGCTCGAAATCCTGAATCAGGTAAACGAAGGTCTTGTTGGCAGTATTGGCGACCGCGTATTTCGCGATCTGGGCGGTCCACCAGGCAGTTGCGAAAAATACATCGCAGATGCCGATCGGGATCGGTCTGGTGCGGTCGAATCCATCGACGATCTCAATGCAGTCCCTGGCGATCGGCCGGTTCAATAGCCGCTCCATGTAGGGGAATAACGCGGCCTCTTCACCCTCCAGCGACGCGTCGCAGGCGATCAGTCGGATGCGCTCGCCGCGCTCCGCCAGCATGGACGCGACCAGCAGGGCGGTATTGGGACCGCCGGACATGTGCTTGAGGCGGAGACCTGGCAACAGCACATTGACGGAGGGGCGAACGGCGAGGTCGTCGGCCACCTCGAAATTCAGCGGGAGACTTAGGTGGTAGCCCGGCACTTGCGAAAGAGCCTCGACGTCCGAGACTGGCGCAGATTCGGACGCGGCGATCTCTAAACTGAGCAAGCTCGAATGCGGGTCGAGTGAACTGATCAGCCCGCGATCACGCACATATTGCGCGATGGCGCGGCCCAATTGAGTGTGCCTCATGTGCTGTCGATAAAAAGCGATACCGTGTCGCAAGACGAACTTACGAAGACGCTCGGTGGTCGTCGAATTACTCCTCGAAAAGGCGCGCCGGAGCGACTTCACGCCTGCGCTGAGTATCCGACGAAGATTGCCGGTCCATGGCGCGTCGGACGCCAGACTTC
Source organism: Bradyrhizobium sp. WSM1253 (assembly GCF_000244935.1). Classification (NCBI taxonomy): domain Bacteria; kingdom Pseudomonadati; phylum Pseudomonadota; class Alphaproteobacteria; order Hyphomicrobiales; family Nitrobacteraceae; genus Bradyrhizobium; species Bradyrhizobium sp. WSM1253. The sequence goes on along the minus strand of NZ_JH600073.1, from coordinate 7,109,937 downwards.
GCATGCGAATTACTACAAGCCGCGGGATCGCCATCATTCGCCAACTGATCGATCTGCGAATGTCGTCGAGCTCGCGAATTAACTGGTCGTTTCTCTGCTTCAGACCCTCGAGCTCGCGAATTAGCTGGTCGTTTCTCTGCTTCAGACCCAAAATGATCTCGGCTGACGCGGCAAGGTCGCGCTCTATCTCCATGAACGACTCGTCGGGCGGCGCGGATCGATTGGTCCAAATATTCTTGCTTTCGTCGAACGCCGCATCCGGTTGGTACGAAACACCGTCCCATTCCTTGTTGAGCGGAAACACCAACTCCAAGGTGCCGGAAAGGACGCGCAGACCCAGGCCATTCTTGCCGGCGGGCGATTTCCTCACCACGCACATCGAATTGATGAATTCGACCGAATGAACTAACGCCAGACTTTCTTCGGCCAGCTCGCAACCATATTTGCCCAAGATGCCGCGCAGAATTTCGCCACGGGCCTTGGGCACCCCCCAATGCTCATGGTTGATGACATCCGCAAGGCGCTTGAAAAACGTGATCGAGGAATAGGGGTAGTAGAGACCGCCTTCGTACGCACCCCAGTAGCTGCAATGCAGATCCTCGGCGATGAAGATTCCGCCTTCCGCAAGGTGCGGAAAATACAGCGCGAAAGTCTTGACGATGTCGCTGGACAGATGAGATCCGTCATCGATCACGATGTCGAACTGTCCGGAGCGCTGCAGTATTAGCTGCTGGGTCTGCCGATCGTTCGCATCGCCAACAACGACACCGATGCGCGGATCATCATATGTCAGGCGCTCGCAATCCGGATTGATGTCGCAGCCGATAATGGCTTGCGCCTTTGGAAAGAATTGCGACCAGAGCTCGAGCGAACCGCCGTTCTGGACACCGATCTCGAGCAGCCGGACCGGACGATCCCACATCGATGCGAACAGGCGGTCATATTCATCGAGATAGAGCGACCACTTGTCGGACATCTTTCCAGCGTGGTTGGCGTAGAGCTCGTGGAGCGTTCGCTTAATCATTGGTAACCTGCAACTCTACCCGCTCGAACGGAATGCCAACGAGTCCGTAACGAATCTTGCTTGAAGCGACGTTGACGATCAGTGCGTCATGCATCCAATGATGCTGAATGTTGTGATAGCGATCGCCGTCTGCGACCGACGCCATCACGGCATACTGCCCGTTCGGAAGCATCGGCAGACGGAACTCGAACACGCCCTCGAATGTCGTGCCCGGCTTGACGCGAATCGGCATCCGATCGGTGAACGGAAGCGTATTCTCTCCAAAAAGATCCTGCCCCAAGCGATCGCGAATCAGAAATCCCAGGATCGGCTTGTCGACTGGACCATGTGCTTTGGCTCGGACGGTCATGCGAACGCGCTCGCCGCCTTCGTAAATCCCCTCCGGACCGGCCGACAATTTCGTTAAAGAAACGGAGTGGATTTCGGCATGGCCGGTCTTCCAGCCGGTGGCGACGGCGGTATTGTCCCGTACGCTGGCCACGGCGCCGTAATCCACAGCCGGCGCCGCATGCGGCTCCATTGGCAATGTTTCGGATGCCGGCCCGCCAGCCGGCCGGTCTGAGGTGACCGAGATCAACTTGGCTTCTTCGCCGTAGACTTCCTGAAGCGTGAACTGGAGGTAGCTTTCAGAAACCTCTCTCGACGTGCCGGTCATCCGGATCTGGCCGTGGGACAGCCAGATCGCGGATTCACACAGGTTCTGCACGGCAGCGGTATCGTGGCTGACAAACAGCAACGTGCCGTGCTTTTGAAACTCTCGGATGAAGCGCATGCATTTTTGGGTGAACACCGCATCCCCGACCGCGAGCGCTTCGTCGACCACCAGAACATCGGCGTCGACATGCGCAATCACCGCAAATGCCAGCCGGACATACATGCCGCTCGAATAGGTCTTCACCGGCTGTTCGATGAACGCGCCAATATCGGCGAACGCAGCGATCCGCTCGAAACGGCTGCCGATCTGCGCTTGGGTCAGCCCGTAGAGCGCGGCGGCCATAAAAACATTCTCGCGGCCAGTGAATTCCGGATTGAAACCAGCCCCGAGCTCTAGCAGCGCTGCCACGCGACCGTTAACCTGGATCGCGCCACCGCTCGGATTGAGAGTTCCGCAGATCATCTGCAATAGGGTCGATTTTCCACTGCCGTTGCGCCCGATAATGCCAACGGTTTCGCCCTTCTTTACCTCAAAGGAAACGTCTCTGAGCGCCCAGAACTCCCGAAAATACTGCTGCCGCGTCTTGCCGATCAGCGCTCCGAGTCGCGGAAACAAGGACTGCTTTAGACGATCGTGCGGCTTGTTGTAGATCTGGTAGCACTTGCTGAGGCTCTGTACCTTGATTGCAGTTTCCCTAGAGGACATCGGCGAACCCCCGGCGGGTCTTCTGAAACCAGGCAAAACCACACCATGCGACCAAGGCGCCGCCTAAAAGATAGATCAGGTACATCGACGAGTCCGGCACCTTCCCCCAGAACAACACATCCCGCGCCTGCTCGATCGCGGGCGTGATCGGATTGAGGAACAGCAGGCCGCGATATTTCTCCGGAAATGCATTCACCGGATAGAAGATCGGCGATAGGAACATCAGGATCGTGGTAATCATGCCCATGAACTGCGCGACGTCGCGCAAATAGACGCCAAGTGAGGCCAGGAACCAGCTCACCCCCAGAATGAAAAGCAGCAGCGGCAGCAAAACCAGGGGGATCAGCACGACGGTGAGGTGCGGCATTCCAAACAAGAACAGATACGCAATAAACCAAACGCACATGCTCACCGCGCCATGAAAGATCGCCGAACCCAGCGCAACCGCAGGAAGTATCTCTAGCGGAAAAACCACCTTTTTGACGTAGTTCACGTTGCTCAGGATCAGGCTGGGCGCGCGGTTCAAGCATTCCGAGAAAAGCGTGAATACGATCAGGCCGGGAAACAGCACCATCGCAAACTCAGTCTTCGAGTCACTCCCGACATTCCAGCGCATCTTGAAAATCACGCTGAAGACTAGTGTGTAGATAATTAGCATCAGAATCGGATTGAAGAATGACCAGAACAGTCCGAGCACGGATCCGCGATAGCGTCCGACCACTTCCCGGTGCACCAGAGCGCGTATCAGGCTGCGGTTGCGCCACAAGTCCACCAGCATTTTCAGCGGAGAAATCGAAAACTCCTGCATCAACCAAGAACCGCTGCAGCTTCAGATCGCAGAGCCCCTGCTTCTTCAGTAAGCAAATCTGACCAGCAGCTAGAGAGCCGCGATGCCCTTTCAAGCCACCCGTTTCCTGGGATGCCACCCACGCACGCCGATCCTACCGCAGTCACATCCTGGACGGAAAAACCGGTGGGATCCAGCAATCGGACACAGCAAATTTTCTCGACAATGCCCATTCTTCTTCACCAGGAACTGTGAATCTCGGTTCAACCGTTGGAAGTGCCCGCGTTCTCGTCCCCGCGAGGCCCACCCTTCGCTGGCCTATGTAACAATCTATGCCACGCAGCACAATCTAACCGCGCTCCGCAGTTGGCAATTCTCCCCTTCCCCTCACCCCTCCCGCGGCGATCGGATTCCGGTGCATTTGCCCTGCTCATAACCTACCGGGAGATGGTACCTTGGTCGTCGCCCCAGGTCATCCTCGTGAAAGCACGCTGCCCGGCCGCATTCATGTTTTGGAACGCCCGAGTCTGGTTGTCCTTGACGAGAAGATTGCGCTGGCCTCCAAGGCGAAATGTGCCGCTTTCGGCCCATTCTTCCATCCCGTAAACGCGTCCATCCGCACCCACCACCACGATTTGCAGGCCGCGCTGAAGGATTCGCTGCGTGAGCCCGTCCGGCCCGCTCTCGAAAAGGTATGAATCGTTCTTGGTTTCGATCGAATCCGGCAGCACATCGAGAAAGACCTGTCGTTCGATCATGAAGGCATTCGTTCTGATGTGCGGGTTCGGAAAAGGCGATATTTCGTTCAGGCGCGCCAGCGCGCCGCCGGGCCCGATCTCGTTGTTCCAATACGTTTCAAACTTGTCGTCCAGTGTGCTGTCGTGGCCTGACGAGCGCACGGCGAAATAGGAAATCGCGGCGGCCACCACTCTAGTCGCCAGGCGCTTCGGTAAGCGAGCCCTGATTGCTCGGAACAACCGTCGGAGGCCCGCCGGTTTTGGAATCCCCTCATTCTGAAATAGCCACCATCCCTTTTGGACGTGCTTCATGCTGCTGAGAAGGCTTTCATAGGAACCGGTGCCTCCGGCGATACCCACGGACTGATCCGCAAATGCCGAATGAAGCTTGCGAAGCCAGCCGTCCGCCGCGATTTCAGAAAACGTGTTGAGGAAGACCACGTACCGGTGCGGCAGCTGCGCAGCAGCCTTGGCATAGGCGTTGATGTCGAAGCCATCATCCGACACTGAAACGAAATGAGGGAATGCACGCTTCAGGACTTTGTCGAGCGTGGATTCCCCCGGCGGGAAGCCTTTTCGGACCACCACGCAATCATGCGCAATCCCGGGTGGATGACGCTCGAAGGATTCAATGAAATTCGTGACCGGTCCTTTTCCTTCGGCATAGCGTGCCAGATAAACAACAGCGAGATCGCTGGTGAAGGTTGAACCCTGGCCTGGCACGACGTTGTTGTCCTTGTTGCTGGATCACCGAAGCACTAGAAGACCTCCGGCGATGATCGGAAAGACGGGGCTCACAGGGCTTCAGCCAGGTCGCTGATGTAGCGCGCATAGGCGCTCTTTCCCAGCGCCGCGCCCAGGCGTGCCAACTGATCGCGATCGATGTATCCTTGGCCGAAAGCCACCTCTTCGGGACAGGCGATCCGAAATCCCTGTCGCCGCTCGAGCGTGGCGACAAAGTTGGCGGCTTCCAACAGGCTGTCCGGCGTACCGGTGTCCAGCCAGGCGAAGCCGCGACCCATCAGCTCAACCGCAAGCTCTCCGCGCTCAAGATAGGCCCGGTTCACATCGGTGATTTCGAGTTCGCCGCGTGCTGACGGCTTGACGTTGGCGGCAATATCGACAACTCGGTTATCATAGAAATAGAGTCCGGTAACGGCGAAGTTCGACTTCGGCTGTAGTGGCTTTTCCTCGATCGAGGTCGCATTGCCCTTCCGGTCGAACGCGACCACGCCATATCGTTCCGGATCGGCGACGTGATAGGCAAACACCGTTGCGCCGGTGGTCCGCGACGTGGCGCTGGCGAGCAAATTCGGCAGGCCATGGCCAAAGAAGATGTTGTCGCCGAGAATGAGCGCCGAGGCGTCGCCGCCAATGAAATCGGCGCCAATCACGAACGCCTGCGCCAGACCTTCAGGTTTGGGCTGCACCGCGTAAGACAGCGACAGCCCCCACTGATTGCCGTCTCCCAACAACGCCTCGAACAACGGCAAGTCCTGCGGCGTCGAAATGATCAGGATGTCGCGGATGCCGGCCAACATCAGCGTGGTCAGCGGATAATAGACCATCGGCTTGTCGTAGACGGGCAGCAACTGCTTGGAGGTCACGAGCGTCATCGGATAGAGGCGCGTCCCGCTTCCGCCAGCAAGAATAATGCCCTTCAAAGCAGATCTCCCGTTCAAATCCTAAGAAGACGATCAAGGCAATCCGTCAGAGACTGCTTCAGCGGAGGCAGCCCCACATCGAACACCGCCGCCAGTTTCGCGCTCGAAAGCTGCGAATTTGCTGGTCGGACGGCAGCTGTCGGATAATCGGAAGTCGAGATCGGGTCAAGCAATACGGACCGCCCGCCGCGGGACGCCGCGAGATCGGTGACCTGTTTCGCGAAGGCGTACCAAGTCATCGGGTCGGGCCCAGCAAGATGCGTGACACCCGCATAACGCGGCTGCCAGCCCCCCGCCACCCGCCCGGCGATGGCGCGGATCGCGTCGGCGATATCCGGCGCATATGTGGGGCAACCTACCTGATCATTCACTACCCGCAGCCGGTCACGTTCCGATGCAAGGCGAAGAATCGTGCGCACGAAATTACCTCCAAACGGCGCGTAGACCCATGACGTACGCAAGATAACGTGCCTTGGGTTCGCCGCGGCGACAGCTAGCTCGCCCGCCAACTTGGAGCGGCCATAGACGCTTTGCGGGTTGACCGGATCGCTCTCAACATAGGCGCCGGTCTTCATCCCGTCAAAGACGTAGTCGGTCGACAGATGGATGACCGGAATGCCTTGATCCGCGGCCGCCGCCGCTACAAGGCCTGCGCCATTGCGATTGAGCGCAAATGCGAGATCGGGTTCCGACTCAGCCTTATCCACCGCCGTGTAGGCCGCGGGATTGACCACCACGTCGGGACGGAAAGCGGCAATGGCTCGCTCGATCGAGACTGCGTTCAGCAGATCGACGTCCGGTCGTTGGCCAAAGCCGAACTCAATCTCCTTGTCGGCGGCCGCAGCCTCCCGGAGCGACCGCGCGACCTGGCCCTCGCCGCCAATCACATAGATCCGCATCTGTGGATTCACGCCCCCACCAGACCAAGACGTTCGCCGCCATAGACCTTGTTCCGCAACGGTTGCCACCAATCTTCGCGCGCGAGATACCACTGCACTGTTTTTTCGATCCCGGTTTCGAACGTTTCCCGCGCTCGCCATCCCAGATCGGTTTCGAGCTTGCTGGCATCAATCGCGTAACGCTGATCGTGCCCCGGGCGATCGGCAACGAACGAAATCAGCTCGTGATGCGAGGCGTCGTTCGGGCGCAGGCGATCCATCCACGAACAGATCTGCCGGACCACTTCGATGTTGGTCCGCTCATTGCGTCCGCCGATATTGTAGGTTTCGCCGGGTCTGCCTGTTGCGAGAATGATGCCAAGCGCCCGGGCGTGGTCGTCGACAAACAGCCAATCGCGGACGTTGGATCCGTCGCCATAGACTGGAAGCGGCTTGCGATCCAGTGCGTTCAGGATAACCAGCGGAATCAGCTTTTCGGGAAAATGATAGGGCCCGTAATTGTTGGAACAATTGGAGACTATGACAGGCACGTCATAGGTTCGGTGCCAGGCCTTTGCCAGATGGTCGGAAGCAGCTTTGGTGGCCGAATAGGGAGAACTGGGATCGTAGGCCGTGGCTTCTGTGAACAGCCCGTCCTCTCCGAGCGACCCGTAAACCTCGTCCGTCGAGACGTGCACGAAACGGAAATCATCCGCATTTTTCTTGGCCGATGCGATGTAGCGGCGAGCCGTCTCGAGCAGAGTGAAGGTACCAACCACATTGGTTTTTAAGAACAGGTCGGATCCGGATATCGAACGATCGACGTGGCTCTCAGCGGCGAGATGAACTATCGCCTCCGGCTGGTATTTCTCGAAGATCGCAGCCATCGCGGCGCCGTCGCAGATATCGTGCTTTTCAAACGCAAAATGCGGACTGGACGCAACCAGCGCCAGCGATGCCACGTTGCCGGCATACGTCAATTTATCGACCACGACGACGTGATGGCCGAGATCGGCGATGAAATGACGACATACCGCCGATCCGATAAAACCGGCTCCTCCAGTCACGATCACCCGCATTGCGCCACCTCCTCAACCGCCGAATTGAAAGCCCGGAGGGACATCTTTCAAACGCGGCTGCTTCCGGTCCTTGTCCGATAAGACCACGTCACCTGGCGAAATCCGCCAATCGATGGCCAGGTCAGGATCGTCCCATGCGATACCACGATCGCAGTCCGGCGCGTAGTAATCGGTAACCTTGTAGATGACTTCGCAATCGTCGGTCAGTGTGACGTAGCCATGAGCAAAGCCAGGCGGCACCCACAATTGACACCAGTTCGCCGCCGACAGTTCGACGGCAACGTGCCGGCCGAAGGTCGGCGAGCCTGCCCTGATGTCAACGCCGACATCGAGAATTGCTCCGCGCGAGCACCGCACCAACTTACCCTGCGCGTGGGGCGGAAGCTGGTAATGCAATCCGCGCAGCACGCCTTTCTGCGTCGATAAAACGTGATTGTCCTGCACGAACGCCGCTTCGACGCCACTCGCAAGAAGCGCGTCCGCACGAAATGTCTCCGAGAAAAATCCCCGGGGGTCGCCATGCCTCGCCGCGGTCACCAGCAGAATGTCTGGAATCTCGAGCCGTTCAATTTTCATATCCACTTTCGGATGTTGGTCTTTTGTATCCGCTTGCGTCTGCATGCCCCAATTGGAAGAACATGATCAACAGAATTCTGCTTCGCGCCAGGTTCCTCTGGCTGCATGCCTCGTTGGCACCTACTGGTCACGTGGATGCTCGCTCCCAAACCGGCCGCAATCTATAATTATTCAAGCGTCTGCGCGCTAGACGCGACTGACGTTGTATGGCCTAAGGCATTGTCTGGAACTTGCATCATGCCTGACGGCATCGTGCACCTTGATGGTGGCATGATACTGAAAGCATTGCGCTTTTCCGGATCGAAATCCGAGATTCGTCTGCAGCCACCACAAAAGTTGAAATCGATCGATGTTAGCGACTGTCGAAACACGAACGGGCGAAAGACGTCCGCCGGGGACCGTTACTTGGGGCGCCGGACAAAAGTCCGCCGAAATGGCCATTGCCGACATTCGGGACGGTTTCGCCGCCTGGCGCCTGTGGGGCCGGATGGGATGGAACGACATCCTTCAGCGCTATCGCCGCTCCCTGCTGGGACCGTTCTGGCTGACCGCCAGCATGGCAATCATGGTGGTGGCGCTGGGATTCCTCTACGCTGGACTGTTCAATACCCCGATTCGCGATTTCCTGCCCTTTCTCTGCACCGGTCTGCTGGTCTGGAATCTTCTCGCGACCTTCCTCAGCGAAGGCGGCATGATCTTCACGGCGGCCGAGTCCTATATCAAGCAGGTCCGGCTGCCCTATTCGATCTATGTGTATCGGTCGAGCTGGAGCAAGATCATCATCTTCGCCCATAACTTCGTGATCTATATTGGGGTACTGATCTATTTTGGGATCTGGCCCGGCGCCACGGCCCTACTGGCCATTCCCGGACTGACCCTCCTGGTGTTGAACGGCATGCTGGCGACGGTCTATATTGGCATCCTGTCCGCCCGATTCCGCGACATCCCGCCGCTCATCGCCTCCGTCGTGCAGCTAATATTTTTTGTTACGCCGATCATGTGGAAGCCGGAATTGCTCCAGCGCCGGGCCTACATCGCCGACATCAATCCGTTTTTCCATCTGATTGAGATCGCGCGGACACCGTTGCTGGGAAATGTGCCCGACTTGAAGAACTACCTTGCAGTGCTGTTGATCACGGCGGTCAATCTCGGGCTTGCCGGACTGGTCTTCACACGCTTTCGATCGCGTATCGCCTACTGGATCTGAAGACGATGAAAAACGACAAAATGCTGTCAGAGCTGACGCTGGAAAATGTCAGCGTGTCGTTTCCCATCTATCATGGCGGATCGCGGTCCTTGAAGAAGAGCCTACTATTCCGTAGTTCCGGTGGCCATGTGGCAACCGACGCTAACCACCGCGTCGTCGTTGAAGCACTGCGAAACGTCTCGACGCATATCACCGCCGGCGATAGGGTCGCGCTGATCGGATCAAACGGCGCCGGCAAGACCACCTTGCTGCGCGTGATGGCCGGCATCTATGAGCCGCTTGTCGGCACGGTCCGCACTCGCGGGATGATCTCTCCGATGCTCGACATCGGTCTTGGCATCGACCAGGACATCAGCGGCTACGAGAATATCCGCATGCGCGGCCTGATCCTCGGCATGACGCCCGATGATATCGCCAGCAAAATGCAGGATATTTCCGACTTCACAGAGCTTGGCGAATATCTGGACATCCCGGTGCGCACCTATTCTTCCGGTATGATGACGCGATTGACTTTTGCGGTGGCGACCAGCTTTGCCCCCGAAATCCTGTTGATGGACGAGTGGATCATGGCCGGCGACGACAGCTTCATCACCAAGGCCAGGCATCGCATCGACAATTTCGTCGCGAAGGCGAGCATCCTAGTGCTCGCTTCCCACAGCGCCGAGACCTGCCGCCAGTTCTGCAACAAGGCCCTCTGGATGGATCAGGGCATGATCAAAGCTGCAGGTTCCCTCGAGGAGATCCTCGAAAGGTACGCGGAGAGGCAAAGAGAGCGCGTCGCAGTAGCGTGAACTACCGCTATAGCCGGCCAAATAACGCCCCGACGAAAAGGCCAAGATTGTCGACGAAGCTTTGCCGGTAGACACCGGACTTCCAGACCAACCACAGCCGCATCGGCCATGCGGTCTGACGGATCCTGGCGTAACGGTCGAGGACGAGTGCATTGTGCGGCGATAGCAGGTCTCGCATCCTGCCCAGCGCGTTCAGGTTGACGTCGTTCCACATCACCATGCGGCCGGACGCGAATGCTGACAGTCGGACAAGCCGCGCCCGCAGACCGATATTCGCCCCAACCAGATTGAGCCCATGTTGCCTATATCGGAGGCTGGGCCAGGGGTCATAATGCGCGGTGCCGCCGATCCCTGTCACGACCTGATAGGTCCACCAATCGTGCGATACCAGAGCAACGTCGATCGGCGTGGCCTGAAGCGCCAGCTTCGCCGCCCGATTGAACACCATGGTGTTGCCGCCGCCGATGTTCTGCACCAGCGCATTCTGAAACGTTGGCTCGCGTAAGAAGAGAGGTGAGAAGCCGATCAGCGCACCGCTCTCTTCGATCAACTCGGTTCGCGTAAAATACAGAGCCGGACGATCGCTCGGACGCGCTTCGAACCAGCTCACCGCCTTCGCAAGTTTCTCCGGAAACCAGACGTCGTCTTGGTCGCTGTAGGCGAACAGCTCGCCGTCGATATCGTCAGATCGGACCAACGACGCGAAATTCTGCCAGAAACCCATCTGCGGCCCTCGCCGCACCACCACCCGCTGGGGAACCTGCTTGGCAAACTCCTGGATGATCTGAATCGTATCATCCGTTGAGCCGTCGTCGGACACCAGCAATTCCCAGTTGCGATAGGTTTGCGCCTTATAGGAGTCGATTTGCTCCTGAATAAATGCGGCGCCGTTTCTGGTCGCGAGCAGAATGACGACTTTAGGGCTTGCTAACGGCAACTGGGAAGATTCCTGATTGAGCCTCTTACAGCCATCACCACGGCGACGCTGGAGCTCGGCTTCTCTTAGACTATCCATCTTATTCTTCAAATCGCGGATGAAAACCCCGCGGATTCCAGCCAAAATCGCGGACCGCCGGCGCGGGATCGAACACCATGTCCTTCGCCATCCGGGCGCCCATCGCGGCATTTGCATTCGGAAGGAACGGCTTTGCCAGGGCAAATGCCAGCCGCCAAACGAATGGCGGCGCGGATATGATCCGGCGCGGTTTACCGAGTGCGTCGAAAATCCGACCGACCATCTCACGATAGCTAATCGTCTCACCGCCCGGCAGCGCATAGGTTTTGCCGATTGCCGCCTCGCTTGCGGCCGCGGCAATGGCGCCGATCGCCAGGTCTTCGGCGTGCACGGGCTGCCGTAGCCCAGCACCTTTGCCCATCAACGGCAGCACGCCGAAGCGTCCACAGAGCCGCGCCAGCCGCGAGACGTTGCCGTCGCGGCCCTCCGCATAGATGATGGTCGGGCGCAGGATGGTCCAGCCGACATTGTAGCGCTCGCATGTGGCGATCAGCCGTCTCTCCCCCTCCGCAAGCCGCTGCAGCAGTTCGCGCTCCGATGCGATCTCGGAGTCTATCTTGGTGACGATGCTAGTGGAGGTGAAGGCGACAACGCGCTTCAGCGCCGTCGTATAGATGTGCGGCAGCGCATCCGCCAACAGGCCAACCTCCACCGTGCAATACAAGGTCTCGAACGAAGGCGGCTTCCAGGTTTCGGGCGCAGCGAGATCACCCTGGAGCCACACTGCTCCGCAATTGTTGTGCCGCGCCCGGGACAACGCCAGCGGCGTTTCACCGGACCTGACCAGATGCTCGACGATGTAGCCTCCGACGATCCCGGTGGCGCCCACAACGAAACTCTGCATCCCTAACTCACTGCGGCGGGCGCCTGTCGGCGGCCTTTATCCAACGGACCAGCATGCCCTATATCAGACGTCGCCACCTGCCACTACCGCCAGTTCCGCGCTTCATGAGGAGGCAAACCTTCAACCGACGGGCCCGGTCCCTCCTGCTGAATCAACTCGCCGAGCAGCACATCCGGGCGAGGGGAACCTCGATCTTCTCGCGTTCGGATCGTCATGGAGCCGGCCCAGATGCTGGTCGACGCAAAACCGAACGTGCCCGGTCGTTAGTCCTGATTGGGTGGCGCCGGGAGTTGGCAAGTTGGCAGCCCGGGCGCTCTATTAGCGTCCCTCGGCCGATCGCTTCAAGCCGCCCCCGCCGCACGGTCGGAAAGAGGCGCGGTTAGATCGCAACGGTCCAGCCGAAATGGCCCACTCTCCGGAATTGATCGCGTGGCCTGAATTGCGCTGCACGCGGTAAAATACGGACAAAAACCACCGTTCTGACTTTGCGATCGCCCGGAATTCGAGCCACACCTTGTCTAGCCATGTCAACGGCCCGATCCGCTTTCGTATTCTTAGTATTGGCTGCTCGACAAGCAGTGCCGTAAGCGTGCCTACCACGAGCGTAATAGCGAAAGCGAGGAGACCTTGCTCCAGAAGCTGAGAGGCAGGCCCGATGTCAGATGTTGAATTGGAAGGGCATACAGATAGACGTCAAAGGAAATATCGAGTCTGGGCGCGGTCCAGCGGGGCAGCGGGAGATCAATCAAGATGACGCAGACCGGCGCGATCACCACGAGAACGAACGTCTCGCTATGCCCGCACAACAGCAGCAAAAATGCGATCGAAAGAAAACAGGCGATCGCAGTCTACTTTGCCAGCCGCGTACCAACGCGGCAACGCCGACCCCGCTGGCGAAAAGAATTGCGCATATCAGACCCCGCTTCCCGAGACAAGACTAGAGTCGTCGCCCGGCGCTCTTGGCGCGCGACGACTAATCTCCCATCACAATCCGTGCTCTCTAGTCTGACCAAGAGTCGTTGGGTCATCAGCAAACAGCGAGGCGTCCCCCGAGCGCAAGCCACATTATTAGTTGACACTTTTCAGCCGTGGTCCCTCCCACCCTGAGCGAGTTCCAAGCAAGATTGAAATTAGCGGCGCATCATTTTGCTGCTTGATGCGCCCGCGGTCCGCGGCATCGTGCCAAGCTAGTCTTTACGGCCGCCGTCACCTTTGTGGGTGGCGCTAAGCGAGCGAGGACCTTTTCGCATATCGATCAGAGGATGTGAAAATCGCTCAGATGTAGCTGCAGGGTAGCCGTCGTCATATTTTGAATGACTGCGTTTTCATGCCCATCTTCCGCCGTGTGGGAAACAATGGAGGCGACGTCCGCAAATACCGTGTGGGTGAATTGAATAATATCGGCGCCCGGTTCAATTTTGGCGATGGTGTCTTGGCCGAAGTTCGGGCTGAACACAAATGTGTCGCGGCCGGCAGTGCCGATCATCAACTTGCTGTTCGCGTCGCCGAGGTAAACATTGTTGGACATGGCCTCGTTGGCGTTCGAGCTCGCGATCATCGTGGCGGTCAAGCCGATATGTCCGTCGCCGTTCAGGTCCTGGAAAGAACTCGGCTCGGCCGATTGCAACGCATAGTCAGCTCCTGATAGGGCTACTGTCGATGAGATGAAGTTGCCGCCGCTGTCGGTGGTCCAAATCGAATACATGTCGGAGCCCGTAACCTTCCAGACAACCTCGTACCCGCTTGCCGTCCGCTCCGCGCTGATCGGCAACCAGCTGCCAAACTGGCCCGCCACAAAGTCGGCACCAGAGACCTTAAGCGACGGGCCCGAGCCAGCGCTGTCGTAGAGGAAGAAATGATTGCCGGCCCCGGTCAGATGGGTTGATCCATTCGTCTCGATCACCGTGGTGGTCAGGCCGATATGTCCGTCGCCGTTCAGGTCCTGGAAAAAACTCGGCTCGGCCGATTGCAACGCATAGTCGGCCCCGGATAAGACTGCTGTCGATGAGATGAAGTTGCCGCTGCTGTCGGTGGTCCAGATCGAATACATGTCGGAGCCCGTGACCTTCCACGCGACCTCGTATCCGCCCGTCGTCTGCTCCGCGCTGATCGGCAACCAGTTGCCGAACTGACCCGCCACAAAATCGGCTCCAGAGGTTCTTAGCGACGGGCCCAACCCGGCGCTGTCGTAAAGGAAGAAGTGGTTGGCGCCCTCGGTCAGATGGGTTGATCCATTCGCTTCGATCACCGTGGTGGTCAGACCGATATGTCCATCGCCGTTCAGGTCCTGGGAAAAATTGGACTCCGCCGTTTGCAATGCATAGTCGGCTCCCGGCAAACCCGCCGTCGATGAGATGAAGTTGCCACTGCTGTCGGTGGTCCAGATCGAATACATGTCGGCCCCCGTGACCTTCCACGCGACCTCGTATCCGCCCGTCGTCTGCTCCGCGCTGATCGGCAACCAGTTGCCGAACTGACCCGCCACAAAGTTCACCCCGGAGGTCTTGAGCGAGGGACCCGACGAAGTACCGTTCGCATATAGGTAATAGTTGCTGCCGAGCAGCGTCAGGGTGGTCGCACCGAGCGACTCGATGACGACAGGAACGACCGCAACGCCGATCAGATCGGACGTGCTTATCGCGATATTGCCCGTGAGATCGATCGCAAAGTCGGCGAGGCGATCGCCATTGGTGTCGCCCTGCAGCGTGGTGACGCCAAGCGAACTGTTGTAGCTGTAGTTGAGTTCACCGGCAGATCCGTCGAAAGCGGAAAGGCCGATGAAATGGAAAAGATCGTAACCGGCCGTACTGCTGATCGCGTCGATTCCGTGGAGGTCGATCTTGTCTGTGCCCGACGTGAAGTCGGTGATGCGGTCATGTTGTCCGCTAGCAGCCGGGCTGTCGCTGAGCGCAAATACAAAGGTATCGGCGCCGCCTCCGCCGGTCAGCGTATCGGTGCCACGTCCGCCCTTCAGCACGTTGGCGATTGCATTACCGATGAGCGTATCGTTGCCCGAGCCGCCGTTCGCGTTGTCGATATAGGACCGCGCGTCGCCGTTGTACAAATACGCGTTGAAGATGTTGCCCTGCGCATAGTGGCCGTTGCCGAGATAGGCGAGCTGAGTCGTCGAGGTGATCGACGATGCGCCCGGGTTAAGGTTGATCGTGACCGCCGTTGCGTAGTTCGACAGGTCATAGGTATCGATGCCGTTGCCATCCCAGATCGTCTCGAAGATGCGGTCGGCCGATCCGCCAATGCCATTGCCCGGCGCGAGTTGGGCCGCGCCGTTGATAAATTCCTGACCGGTCGTCGGACTCCAGGAGTAGACCGTGTTTTCGCTGTGGGTCGAGAAGTTCGCGCCGTACATCGTCTGCAGTGCGAGAATATCGTTGGCCATATAGGTCTGCGAATACCCATAGGCTTCGTTGGTGTAGCCGCTCGTGGTGGAAGCACCGACATAGCTGCGATAGCTCATGACGGTGTATTCGCTGTCGTCATGCGCGCTCGGCACCGCGACATTGGCGGGGCCGCCTGCCTCCTGACTGTGCTTCAAGCCAAGGGCGTGTCCGAGCTCGTGCAACGCAGTCGTGAAATAGTAATTGCCAAGTGCAGCCTGCGAATAGTTGTAGGCAGTTCCGAACCAGACATCGCCGCCGGCCGCGTAATTGCCGGGGTAATAGGCGTAGGATGTCGGATTGGCGGCCGGCGACTGCGCGACCATGATGTCGGCGCCGTTCGTCCCGGCGTACTGGATGTTGGCGTTGGTGTAGCCGAGGATCAGTCCGATCGCGTAATTGATCGCCGTCTGCATCTGACTCGGCGCCGAGGCAAAACCCGACGTCGTTGGCTCACTGCTGCCGCCGCTGTAGGGACTGGCGTAGTCGCTTGCAGCGTCCGGAAAGCTGTAGGTGATCGTGCCGGACCATTTGTAGCCCGACAACAAGCCGTCGATATCTGAGTTGTTGGTCGCACTTACGTTGACGGCGGTGGCCAAGGGAACCTCCGAAGCAGCAAACCCCATGTTCGATTCGGGGCGCGACAGGTGATTCTAGCTGGAGGAGTAAACGTTTGGTTTAATTTTGGCGAGCCGGTCCGGACTCCTTCCATAAGGCCGTGTTAGCCATCAAATCCCGTATTCATACGGGCCAGGACAAGGATGCTGGTTCCGGCTAACTGCCGTGTTGCGAGTGAAATCATGAAACGATGTTCCCTCTCGGCCGGTCTGTTCGGCGCCCTGATGACGCTGGCCGGGCCGGGCCATCTGCCTTTCGGAGGACTGCCTGTCGTGGTCGGAAAAGCCAATGCAAATGAGAGTGGCAAGGAAGGCGGCACAGCGGGGCGTGCCCCCTCCGTTCCATTGGCCCGCGACCCCTCCGCTGCGGTCGCGGAGGAGTACGAATCGGCCCGTCGCTTGGGAACGCGGGAGGCGTTCGAGCTGTTCATTGCGCGCCACCGTGATGACCCGCTGGCCGAGCGGGCGCGCGCCGAGCTGAAACAGCTGGCGCGCTGATCCTTCGCCGGCACCCCTCAGGCATTGCATTCGACAGGCGGCATCCGCGCGGCCCTGACCTGCCGCGTGATGTCTTGCTGCATGGTCTTTCGGCACTATGGTAGGCCCGCAATCAGTCCCGGAGCCCATCAAGATGCCCTTTCCGCATGCCTCGGAAGCCCTGTCACGCTTCACCGTGCTCGATCTGACCCGCGTCCGGTCCGGGCCCACCTGCGTGCGGCAGCTCGCGGACTGGGGCGCCAACGTGATCAAGATCGACGCGCTCACCGAGGATGCCGGCGGCGAGCAGCCGGGCGGACCGCGGCGGGGCTCCGACTTCCAGAACTTGCATCGCAACAAGCGGGCGATGACGCTGAACCTCAAGGACGAGCGCGGGCTCGCCGTGTTCAAGGGCCTCGCCGCCAAGGCCGACGTTGTCGTGGAGAATTTCCGCCCGGACGTGAAGAAGAAGCTCGGAATCGATTATGAGGGCCTCGCCAGGATCAATCCGCGCATCGTCTACGGCAGTATCTCCGGCTTCGGCCAGGACGGGCCCTACCACAAGCGTCCGGGCTTCGATCAGATCGCGCAAGGCATGGGCGGGTTGATGTCGATCACCGGCGCGCCGGGCGAAGGGCCGATGCGGGTCGGCATTCCGGTCGCCGACCTCACCGCCGGTCTATTCTGCGCCATGGGCATCCTCACCGCACTGCTGGAGCGCGAGGTCTCGGGCAAGGGCCAGTGGGTGCAGACCTCGCTGCTGCAGGCCCAGATCTTCATGCTCGACTTCCAGGCCGCACGCTGGCTGATGGAGAAGGAAGTGGCAAAGCAGGCCGGCAACAACCACCCGACCAGCATTCCGACCGGCGTGTTCAAGACCTTGGACGGCTACATCAACATCGCCACTACGGGCGGCCGGATCTGGGAGCGCTGCGCGCAGGCGATCGGCGCGCCGGAACTCTACAGCCATCCCGACTATCTGACCGCGCCGGCCCGCTCCAAGAATCGCGACGCGCTCAATGCCGAGATCGAGAAGCGTACCTTGACGAAGTCCACCGAGACCTGGGTCCGTGAACTCAACGAGGCCGGCGTGCCCTGCGGGCCGATCTACGCCATCGACCAGATGTTCGAAGACGAGCAGGTCAAGCATCTCGGCATCGCGCAGGAGGTGCCGAATGACGAGGGTCGCGACATCCGTCTGGTCGGCCAGCCCGTGACGCTGTCGCGCACGCCGAGCAGGATGGTGGCGCGGCCGCCGGAATTCGGCGAGCAGACCGACGAGGTTCTCACCGAGTTCGGTTTTTCTCGAGAAGAAATCGTCGCTCTCAAGGCCGCGAGGGTTGTGTGAGCTTCATGCAAGGCCGAGAGGGATGGCAGACTGAATGGGTCGGTCCGGCGACCTGCGGGCTATCGTGGAGCTTTTTCGCCCGAAGCCCCTAGATCAGCTGAAGAAGGGCGCACCACCGGCTCTCGGGCGGGCGGTGGCTCATTGAGGTCGCGAGCCCATGGGGCGCTGGTCCGAACTGCCCTGTCTGAGGAAGTCTGCTGGGAGCTCACGCATGACGAAACAAAAAGGCTGACCAAGACCGCCAAAGCATGAGCCGCGAATTTCTTCTCGTTCTTAGTCATGGGAAACTACCCGTGCGTTCGTGGAGACTCCTCCTGCGATGTTTTTATCCTATATAAGCTGCGCGCCGAGCGAAAGCGTTGGGTGGGGCGACCTAAGCCGGTCCGCTTTCAAAGCTACGGTGAGGAATTGGCACGTCGACTTCTCATTTTCCTATGGCCATGTGGCCTGTCTGACGTGCCGCTCTGTTTACGCTCGTTCAATTCGGCCCGCCGTGGCTCGCAAGCCGGAGAATTCCACTCTATCGCTTGCGGCGAAGTATTTGCGCAATGGAGAACACAATAGTGTGCCTACTTATCTTTGTCTGAAGCTCCCGCCGTACCGGAGCACTGGTTTCGTCCGACCGCGGTATTGGCACATTAAATCTGGCGGAAATCATTGCCGAAAGCCTAGAGGGAACAACTGACTACGATTTCTGTTCTCGGCTCGAAGCAGTCAGATTAGAGGGTGTAGGCCGATCTCACACTGGCGAATGATCTTGCAGCGCGGGAACTCTCGCGTTCAGAATTGAAAATTAAGGCCATCTGCTGACTGAAGATTTACTCAATTGGAGCGACGCGGGCGTGGCGTCCGCGTCAATCCGACACGGGCGAGCAAACCGTCAATCACAGGCCAAAACAGGAGCACGATCGCCAACGTCGTGATCGAGCCGACCAGTCCGTTCGACCAGAACACCTTGAGATCGCCGCCGGCGCCGATCATCGACAGACGGAAGGCATCCTCGGCGCGGTTGCCGAGCACGAGCGCCAGCGTGAACGGCGCGAGCGGAATGCCGATCTTCTTGAAGACGTAGCCAACGACGCCGAAGCCGAGCATCAGCCAGATGTCGAACATCGCGTTCTGGATCGCATAGGCGCCGATCGCGCATGACACCACGATCATCGGCGCCACCGCGGCGAACGGCACGCGCAGGATCGAGGCGAAGATCGGCACCGTCGTCAGCACCAGCACGAGGCCGACGACATTGCCGAGATACATCGAGGCGATCAGGCCCCAGACGAAGTCTTTGTGCTCGACGAACAGCAACGGTCCCGGATTGAGCCCCCACACCATCAACCCGCCGAGCAGGATCGCGGCGGTTCCGGAGCCGGGAATGCCGAGCGCCAGCATCGGCAGCAGCGCCGCGGTGCCGGAGGCATGCGCCGCCGTCTCCGGCGCGAACACGCCCTCGATCCGGCCCTTGCCGAAGCTCTCCGGGTCCTTGGAGAAACGCTTGGCCAGATTGTAGCCCATGAAAGAGGCTGCGATCGCGCCGCCCGGGGTAATGCCAAGCCAGCAGCCGATGAAGGAGGAGCGCAGCAGCGTCACCCAGTATTTCGGCAGGTCCTTCCAAACGCTCAGCACGACGCGCAGCGAAATGCTCGCCGCGTGTCCGCGCAGCGCGAGGCGCTCCTCCATCGTCAGCAGGATCTCGCTGATGCCGAACAGGCCGATGACGGCGACGAGGAAGTTGATGCCGCGTAAAAGTTCGGACGAGCCGAAGGTCATGCGCAGATTGCCCGACACCGTGTCCATGCCGATGCCGGCGAGCAACAGCCCCAGCGACATCGAGATGACAGTCTTGTGCTTGGCCTCGCGCCCGAGACCGACGAAGGAGCAGAAGGTCAGCAAATATACCGCGAAGAACTCGGGCGGGCCGAACTTCAGCGCAAAGGACGAGATCATCGGGGCGAGGAAGGTGATCAGGAGCACCGCGACCAGCGAGCCGATGAAGGAGGACGTGAACGCCGCCGTCAGCGCCTCCGCCGCCCTGCCCTGCTGCGCCATCGGATAGCCGTCGAAAGTGGTCGCGACCGACCAGGCCTCGCCCGGGATGTTGAACAGGATCGAGGTGATCGCGCCGCCGAACAGCGCGCCCCAGTAGATGCAGGACAGCATCACGATCGCCGAGGTCGGATCCATCGTGAAGGTGAGCGGCAGCAGGATCGCAACGCCGTTGGGGCCGCCAAGGCCCGGCAGCACGCCGACGAAGATGCCGAGCACCAGCCCGACCATCATCAGCACGAGCGTCTTCCACGTCAGCAGGACGGCGAAGCCATGAAGCAAGAGACCGAAAGCTTCCATCGCGGGCCCGCCTAGTAGCCGAAGGCCGCTTCGAGCGGCCCTTTCGGCATGATAACGTCGAAGGCGATGTCGAAGGTGACGAACATGATCGCCGTGAATACGACAGCGGTGAGCAGCGACTTCCACAGCGCGATCTTGCCGACGAGACGCATGAAGCTGGCGATCAGCAGGAAGCTCGCGACATAGAGGCCGAGAAACTGCGTCGTCAGGCAGAACAGCAGCGTCGGCAGGAACACCGCCATCACGCGGCGGGCTTGCGCGCGCGTGACGAAGGTTTCGGGTGCCGCGCGGTGCGCGACCAGCGCCACGATCAGGCCGTAGAGGCTGGCACCACCGAGAATGACGGAGAGGTAGAACGGGAAATAGCCGGGCTCCGGCCCGGTCGAATCCCAGGAGGCGCCGGTGCGCCAATTGTCGTAGCCGAGCGTGGCGGCCAGCGCGAGCAACAGGAGACAGACGAATATCTCGATCGTGCCGGAGGAGACGACGGAAGGCGAGTCGTCTTCGGGCGCGGTCGGATCGTCGACGACAATTTCAAGATCGGTTTGGGGCATGAGCCATCAGGTGCAAACTGCGTTCCCCCTCTCCCCGCTTGCGGAGAGAGGGTTGGGGTGAGGGGGAGTCTCAACGGGGACGGCGAGAGCTGGACTCGCGGAGAGAGCCCTCACCCAACCCTCCCAGCGCGAGCGAAGCTCGTCGCGCTCCCGCAAGCGGGGAGAGGGAGAAGCCAAAGCTACTTCGCGACGAACCCGGCTTCCGTCATCAGCGACTTGTTGACTGCATCGTCCTCCTCGAGGAATTGCACCATGTCCTTGCCGGTGAGGAAGATCGGCTTCAGCGCCTGTTTTTCCATGTAGTCCTTGTATTCCGCGGTCTGTGTCACCTTGTGGAACAGCTCGACATAGAACGCCTGCTGCTCAGCGGTGACCTTGCCGGGCAGGAACATCGCACGCAGCATCAGATACTGCACATCGACGCCCTCCTCCTTGCAGGTCGGGATGTCGGCCCAGGACTGCGTCTCCGTCACTTTGCTGGTGTAGGAGATTCGCTCCTTGTCGAACACGCAGAGCGGACGCACCTGGCCCGCGCGCCAGACTTCGAGATTTTCGGATGGATTGTTGACGTTGGATTCGGTGTGGTTGCCGACGAGTTGGGTCGCGGCCTCGCCGCCGGACTTGTAGGGCAAATAGGAGAATCTCGCGCCGGTCTTCTGCTCGAGGAACACGGTCAGCACGTGATCCTCGCGCTTCGAGCCGGTGCCGCCCATCTTGAATGGCGCGCTCGCCGCCTTCGCCGCGGCGACGAACTCCTTCACCGTCTTGGGACCCGCGCTGTTGTCCCACAGCACGAACTGGTCAAGCGCGATCACCGAAACCGGGGTCAGCTCACGCCAGTTGAACGGGATCTTTGCCGACAGCGGCAGCATGTAGATCAGCGAATAGGCGATCAGCACCTTGTTGGGGTCGCCCTCACTGGATTTCATGTACATCAGCGCTTCGGCGCCGGAAGCTCCGCCCTTGAGCGAGACCACGATCGGCTGCTTCATCAGATTGTTCTTCTGGATGGCGGCCTGCATCATCCGCGCCATCTGGTCGGAGGCGCCGCCCGCGCCTGCCGCCACCACGATCTCGACCGGTTTGGTCGGCTCCCACCCAGCCAAGGCCGGCGCGCTCAACGATAGCACTGCTGCGACGCCAACAGCTTTCATTAGGATTCGCACGAGTTTCGTCCCCTGGATTGTTGGCTTTGTTTGCCAGGAATTTATCGATGCATTGTGCGGACTAATGCGGGCGAGTTCAAGCACACAGGCATCCGCTGTCACTGACTTTCGACTGATGAAGCCAAGCCCGAGATTCGCTACTTGCCCTTCCAGTTCAGCGTGCGCTAGTTGAGGAAGGCGTCCATTCCCACGCGGAAATCTTCGCTTATAGGGGCCTCGAGGATCAGGTCCTCGCCATCCTCGCGCGCGACCGCGGGCGGCGGATATGGCGCACCGCTTCACCGGCAGCTTCCCCCGCGTGAGCGCATGGCGAGCGACATGGATATGTTGCCTAATGGCCACGATGGCTGAAAATGCAAAGCGGAACAGGCCAGAACCCGGCGCGAATGGATAGCCGTTCATTGCAGGCTGTTGCGGCGCCATGAGATCATGTCGCAGGGTATAGGGGCATCAGTACGTGCCCGGGTTGCATGCTCGCGATAATTTCATTGCTGATTTGAGAAGATTAGATGGCCGAACCGATGGCAGGTGGGCGGATCGGATACGGGCTGCGATCCGTCGTGCGCCACTCCTTGGCGACCCTGCTGGCGACCACTGCGCTCGGCGTGGTCGCCGCGCGAGCCGTCGACGGCACCTGGGCCGGCGGCAGCAGCGACTGGACGAATGGCACGAACTGGTCATCCAACCCGGTCGTGCCGGACGGGACCGCAACGTTCACCAACACCGGAAGCACAGCGGTCGACAACAATAACGGTGTCGTTGTCATTGGCACGGTCCAGTTCACGAGCATCGCCCAGGCCTACTCCATCACGATTGGCAAGCCGTTCACCGTCAACGCGGCAGGCATTGTCAACAATTCCGGGACGACGCAGAATTTCGAAGTCACCTCCGGCAACAGTCTGGTGTTCCAGAACAGCAGTACCGCGCGCGGCGGCGTCGGGGCTGGAGCCGTCATCATCACGAACGACGCCGGCGGCCAGATCGATTTCTTCACCAGCGCTTCGGCCGGCAGCACCACGATCAACAACCTCACTTCGGCGACGCTGAACTTCCACAACACCACGACCGCCGCCACTTCGACCATCACCAACGACGGAACGGTGAACTTCGACGGCTCCAGCACGGGCGGCAGCGCGCGTTTCGTTAACAATGCCGGTGGCACGGTCGATATTTCCGGCCTGACCAGCGGCGGGATGACCGCGGGCTCGATCGAAGGCGCCGGCAATTACGTGCTTGGCGCCAAGACCCTCACCACAGGCAGCCTCAACACCTCGACCCAGGTCGACGGCGTGATCTCCGGCATCGGCGGCGGACTGACCAAGGTCGGCACCGGCACGATGACGCTGACCGGCCTCAACAGCTACACCGGCGCGACGACGATCTCGGCGGGGACGCTTGCGATCTCCGGCTTCGGCAGCATCGCGAGCTCCAGCATCGTCACGGTGAACGCGACGTTCGATATCTCGGCAGTGACCCCGTCATCCGCCGCGATCACGACACTCGCCGGCAGCTCGAGCGGCGTCGTCAACATGGGCGGCAACGGGCTGTTCATCACCAACGGCTCGACCGAGTTCGCGGGCGTGATCCAGGGCACCACCGGTGGATTTGACGTCGCTGGCGGAACGCAGACCCTCTCCGGTGTGAACACTTACGCCAATGCCACACAGATCGATGCCGGCGCGACGTTGGCGCTGAAAGGCGGCGGATCGATCGCGAACTCGGCGAGCGTCACGTTCACGCCAGGCGCAGGCGGCACGTTCGACATCTCGCAAACAACCTCCGGCACGTCGGTGAACGCTCTGTTCTCCTTGACCGCTGGCGGCAGCGTCGCACTTGGATCGAAGACACTGACAATCACCAGTGGCAGCTTCTTCGGCGGCGTCATTCAGGATGGCGGCATTGCGGGCGGCACCGGTGGCAACGTCGTGATCGCCAACGGCGCCACCCAGCAGCTCTACGGCACCAACACCTATACCGGCACCACGACCATCGCGAGCGGCGGCGAGCTCGATCTCATCAATTTCGGCGGCAGCGATGGCAGCATCGCGAGCTCGAGCAATGTCATCGCCAACGGCATCTTCGACATCTCGGCCCTGAGCACGGGAACCTCGATCAAGTCGCTGGCGGGCTCCGGTAACGTCAACATCGGGGCCAACACACTGACGATCACCAACGGCATTGGCAATTTTGCGGGCGTCATCGACGACGGCGGCGCGGGTGGCGGCCTCACGCTGACCGGTGGCACGCAGGCACTGTCCGGCGCCAACACCTATACCGGCGCCACCACGATCAACGGCGGCAAACTCGTCGTGGACGGCTCGATCCTGAGCCCGATCACCGTCAATGCCGGCGGCACACTCGCCGGCGGCGGTACGCTGCCTGGCCAGGGCGTCGTCGGCAACGTCGCGATCAATGGCGGCACGCTCGCGCCCGGCAGCAGCACGAACTCGTTCGCACTGCTAACGATCAACGGCCCCCTCAGCTTCACGGCGGCCTCGACCTATCTCGTGCAGATCTCCTCCGGCAATGCCAGCCTCGCCAATGTCAACGGCGCGGCCACGCTCGGCAACGCGACGGTGAGCGCGATGTTCGCCTCGGGCACGATCAAGAAGCAGTACACGATCCTGTCCGCGACCGGCGGTTTTGGCGGCACCTCCTTCAACGCAGCCGTCCTCTCCAACATGCCGACGATCAACGCGTCGCTGAGCTACGGCACCAACAATGTGTTCCTCAACATCGGCGTCAACTTCGCGCCGAGCGGGGGCGGCCTCACCGTCAACCAGCAAAACGTTGCGAACACGCTGACCAACTTCTTCAACTCGACCGGCGGCATTCCGGCAGCCTTCGCTGCGCTGACGCCGGCCGGACTGACCACGGCCTCGGGCGAACTCGGCACCGGCATTATCCAGTCCGCGATCAATGCCGACGGGCAATTTCTCAATCTGATGCTCGACCCGACCGTCATCGGCCGCTCGGGCGGTTTCGCCAAGGCGGGCAGCGTGGCGCAATTCGCCGCGAGCGACGACGCGGCCGCCTATGCGTCCATGCGCCCGGCCAACGCGCGCGAGCGCGAGGCTTATGCGATGGCGACCAAGGCACCGCTGCTCGTCTCGCAGCCGGCCAGCCGCTGGAGCCTCTGGACTGCCGGCTATGGCGGCTCGGCACAAGTCGGCGGCAATGCGCCGGTCGGCTCGCAAGACCTGACCGCACGGGCCTGGGGCGGCGCGGCCGGTGCCGACTACAGGGTTTCGGTCGACACGCTGGTCGGCTTCGCGCTCGGCGGCGGTGGACTGAGCTACTCGCTCGCCAACGCGATGGGTTCGGGCTCGGCAGACCTGTTCCAGGCCGGCGTCTACGGCCGGCACAATTTCGGGCCGGCCTATATCTCCGCCGCGCTCGCTTATGGCTGGCACGACGTTACCACCAACCGCACCGTGGCGCCCGGCGGCTTCGACCAGCTGCAGGGCCGCTTCAAGGCCGACACCTTCTCGTCCCGCTTCGAGGGCGGCTACCGCTTCGCGACGCAGATGATCGGCCTCACCCCCTATGCGGCGGCACAGGTGACGAACTTCAACCTGCCCAACTACTCCGAAGTCAGCCTCAATGGCGGCGGGCTGTTCGCGTTGAACTATGCCTCGCAATCGCTGACTGACCCCCGCTCCGAGCTCGGCCTGCGCACCGACAAATCGTACGCGATGCAGAACGGCGTGCTAACGCTGCGCGGTCGCGCCGCCTGGGCGCACGATTACA
The DNA here is from genome assembly GCF_000244935.1 of Bradyrhizobium sp. WSM1253. NCBI lineage: Bacteria > Pseudomonadati > Pseudomonadota > Alphaproteobacteria > Hyphomicrobiales > Nitrobacteraceae > Bradyrhizobium > Bradyrhizobium sp. WSM1253. The sequence continues at coordinate 7,084,325 of NZ_JH600073.1, read as the reverse complement.
ATCCGGGCCGCGCCGTCACCGCGCTATTCCAGACCCTGCCGGGCACCAGCTTCGTCGTGAACGGCGCCCGGGTCGACTCCGACTCCGCGCTGGTCAGCGCCAGCGCCGAGATGAAATGGCTGAGCGGCTTCTCGATCGCCGGCACCTTCGACGGCGAGTTCTCCGGCAACGTCACCAGCTATGCCGGCAAGGGCGTGTTCAAATACGCTTGGTGAGCCGACGTCGTGAGTTGACGAGGCCCCCTACTTCCCGCCTGCCATTGGCCGGAGACGCCCAAGATCACCCTGACGCGGCCGGTTGCCACATCACTCAGCGACGTGGTCTGCGGCACCTGGACGTCCAGCTGGTCGACGAACAAGAACGGCATGCCGGCTTCGCATAAAGGGAGAAGCGGGCAATTGTGATTCCGACAGGCGGAACCACTTGAATTGAATAGTTGCACGGCGCAATCGGCAGAGGACGCGCGCTACTTGCCCTTCCAGTTCGGCGTGCGCTTGTTGAGGAAGGCGTCCATTCCCTCGCGGAAATCTTCGCTCATATAGGCCTTAAGGATCAGATCCTCGCCTTCTTCGCGCGAGAGCGTGCGGCGGATGCGGCGCACTGCCTCCTTGGTCGCCTCAAGCGTCAGCGGGGCGTGGCTCGCCACGAGCCTGGCGGTTTCGTCGGCGCGGCGCTGCAGCGTCTCGACATCAGAGACGATCTCGTTGAGGAGGCCGAGCGCCAGAGCTTCCGGCGCCTCGACGAGGCGCGCCTTGAAGATCAGATCCTTGGTGCGGGCGGGGCCGACCAGCGAGACGACGCGGCTGATGTTCGACATCGACAGGCAGTTGCCGAGCGTGCGGGCGATCGGAAAGCCGATGCGCGTCGCTTCAGTCCCGATGCGGAGGTCGCAGCAGGCCGCAATTCCGGCGCCGCCACCGGTGCATGCCCCCGCGATCGCCGCGATCACGGGCACGCGGCACTGCTCCAGCGTGCCGAGCACGCGGTCGATCCTCGCTTCATAGTCGAGTGCGTCCTGCGCGGTTTTGAACGCACGGAATTGAGAAATGTCGGTGCCGGAGGCAAACGCCTTGTCGCCAGTGCCGGTCAGGATCAGCGCCTTGATCGAGCGGTCGGTGTTGATCTCCTGGCAGATCTCCGCCATGCGCTCGTACATGGCGAAGGTCAGTGCGTTGCGCGCCTGCGGGCGGTTGAAGGTGATCCGCGCGATGCCGTCCGTGACGGAGTAGAGCAGGTCTTCGTTGGCGGTCGTCGGTGCGTTCATCGCGCGCTCTCTTTTCTCGAAGTTGGCTCAGGCAACCTGGGCCTTCAGGCCACCTGAGCTTTGGTCATCGGCACCGCGTCGCGTCCCTTCAGGACGTCCATGGCCGCCAACACGCCGCCGCTCCGGTGCGGGATCTTTGCAAGATCGAGGCCCATCTCGACGCCGGCGAGCGTCCCCATCAGCATCAGGTCGTTGAAATGGCCGATATGGCCGATGCGGAACACCTTGCCCTTAAGCTTGTTCAGGCCAGTGCCGAGCGACATGTCGAAGTTTTCCAGCACCACCTTGCGGAAGGCATCGGCGTCATGGCCATCAGGCACGCGCACGCCGGTCAGCGCCGGCGAATGCGCGGCAGGATCGGCGCACTGCGTCTCCAGGCCCCAGACCTTGATCGCGGCGCGCGTCGCCGCGCTGTGGCGCTTGTGGCGGGTCCAGACGTTCTCGAGCCCCTCCTCTTCCAGCATCTTGATCGCCTCGCGCAGGCCGTAGAGCAAATTGGTGGCCGGCGTATAGGGGAAGGTGCCGAGCTTGTTGAAGCCGATGACCTCCTGCCAATCCCAATAGGAGCGCATGCCGGGGTTGGCCTTGGCCACCGCGAGCGCCTTCTCCGAGACGGCGTTGAAGCCGAGGCCCGGCGGCAGCATCAGGCCCTTCTGTGAGCCGGCGACCGAGACGTCGATGCCCCAGGCATCGTGCTCGTACTCCATCGAGCCGAGGCCGGAGATGGTGTCGACCATCAACAGCGCCGGATGCTTGACCCGGTCGAGCAGCTTGCGCACCTCCAGCGGCGGCGTCACGCAGCCGGTCGAGGTCTCATTGTGGACGACGCAGACCGCCTTGATCGTGTGCTGCTTGTCGGCGGCAAGGCGCTTCTCGATCTCGGCGAGATCGGCACCATGGCGCCAGTCGCTCGGGATGAAGTCGACGTCGAGCTTGAACTTGTCGGCGATGCCGCGCCACAGCACAGCGAACTGGCCGGTCTCGCACATCAACACCTTGTCGCCGGGGGCGAGCACGTTGACCATCGCAGCTTCCCAAGCGCCGGTGCCGGACGAGGGGAAGATGATCACGGGCTGCTTGGTGCGGAACACCCGCTGCATGCCGGCGAGGACGGCGAAACCGAGCTCTGCGAACTCCGGACCGCGGTGATCCAGCGTCGGCATGTCCATGGCCCGCAGCACCCGGTCGGGCACGTTGGTCGGTCCTGGAATCTGGAGAAAATGCCTTCCAGTGTGCACGGTCATCGGCGTCCTTCCCGGTCTTTGAGTCTGTCTTTTGCGTCTGTCTTGGCTTTGAGCTCAACTTGACTTCGAGCCCTTTGGCCTCAAGGGGTGCGCAAGCCGCTCGAATATCACTATTCGCCGGGCTTGTCCCTCGCCCGGCGGGGTCCGTCAATGCACAAGAAGCAGGGCTCGCCTTGCCAAGGGCCGTGACCGAAGGCAAGACGGGGGCGGCGAACAGGCAAGAGCGGACCATGGCGGCGGAAGTGCCCGGGAAATCACAGGAATCGGCCAAAAAGGACGGCATCGCGGCCCGTCTGGCCCGGGAAGTGACCGGCGACGTCCTGTTCGACGCTTTCAGCCGGGGCCGCTACGCCACGGACGCGTCCTTCTATCAGATCGTGCCCACTGGCGTAGTGGTGCCGCGCATCATGGACGAGGCCTTGCGGGCGCTGGCGATCGCGCGCGACGAGGGATTGAAGGTGACCCCGCGCGGCGGCGGCACCTCGCAATGCGGCCAGACCGTCAATGACGGTCTCGTGGTCGATCTCTCGAAGCACCTGAACCGGATCCTGTCGCTCGACGTCGAAGGGCGCACCTGCGTTGTCGAGCCCGGCATCGTGCTCGACGACCTCAACCGCCAGCTGAAAAAGCATGGCCTCTGGTTTCCGGTCGACGTCTCCACGGCCTCGCGCGCCACCATCGGCGGCATGGCGGGCAACAATTCCTGCGGCGGGCGTAGCCTGCGCTACGGCACCATGCGCGACAACACGCTGTCGATGGAAGCCGCGCTTGCCGACGGCACGCTGAGCCAATACGGCGAGGTGTCGCGCGATCTCTCCGATCTCGATGCGAACGGCAGCGCCCGTGCCCTATTCCGCGACATGCTCGATCTCGGCGCCCGCGAGGCCGGGGAGATCGCCGCGCGCTTTCCAAAAGTGCAGCGCCGTGTCGGCGGCTACAATCTCGATGCGCTGGTGCCGCGCAACGCCCGCAACAACATGGCGCATCTGCTGGTGGGTTCCGAAGGCACGCTGGCGTTCACCACCAAGGTCGAGCTGAAGCTCTGGCCCGTGATCCGCAACAAGGCCCTCGGCGTCTGCCATTTCGGCAGCTTCTACGAGGCGATGGATGCGGCTCAGCATCTGGTCAAGCTGAAGCCGATCGCGGTCGAGCTGGTTGACCGCACCATGCTCGCGCTCGGCCGTGACATCGCGATGTTCCGGCCCATCATCTCCGCCGCGATCAAGGGTGATCCGGATGCGGTGCTGGTGGTCGAGTTCGCCGAGGAGGACCAGGCGGACAATTTCGTGCGCCTGAAGCAGCTCGGCGAGCTGATGGGCGATCTCGGCTTCAACTGGAATAACGACAAGCGCAAATGGGGCGGCGTGGTGGAAATCACAGAGCCCGCACTCCAGAGCGGGATCGCCGATTTCCGCGCCGCCGGCCTCAACGTCATGATGTCGATGAAGCAGGAAGGAAAGCCCGTCTCCTTCGTCGAGGACTGCGCCGTGCAGCTGCCGCATCTCGCCGACTACACCGCGCGGCTGGGCGAGGTGTTTGCCAAGCACGGCACCAGCGGCACCATGTATGCTCACGCCTCCGAAGGCTGCCTGCATGTGCGGCCCGTGCTGAATTTGAAGCTGGAGAAGGACGTCAAGGCGATGCGGGCCATCGCCGAGGAAGCCTTCGAACTGGTGCGCGAGTACAAGGGCTCGCATTCCGGCGAGCACGGAGATGGCCTGGTGCGCTCCGAATTCCACGCAACCATGTTCGGCGAGCGCCTCGTCGCCGACTTCCGCGAGGTGAAGCAACGCTTCGATCCCGATGGCGTGCTCAATCCCGGCAAGATCGTCGACGCTCCCAGGATGGACGACCGCTCGCTGTTTCGCTTCAAACCGGACTATCGCGTCGCTGAGCTCAAGACAAAACTCGACTGGTCCGCTTATCCCGGGGCCGGCGGCGGTTTCCAAGGCGCGGTCGAGATGTGCAACAACAACGGCGCCTGCCGCAAGCTCGAGGGCGGCGTGATGTGTCCGTCCTACCGGACGACGCGCAACGAGAAGGACGTGACGCGAGGCCGCGCCAACACGCTGCGCCTCGCAATCTCCGGCCAGCTTGGCGCGGGCGCACTCTCCTCCGACGAGATGATGGAGACGTTGAAGCTCTGCGTGTCCTGCAAGGCCTGCCGCCACGAATGTCCGACCGGCGTCGACATGGCCAAGATGAAGATCGAGGTGCTGGCCGCACGCGCGGCCTCGCACGGTCTGACCTTGCGCGACCGGCTCGTCGCCTATCTCCCGCGCTATGCGGGCCTCGCCTCACGCTTCGCGGCGCTGGTAAATTTGCGCAACCGCAGCCCGCTGCTGCGAAAGCTGTTCGAGCGCTTTGCCGGCATCAGCGCGCGGCGGGCGCTGCCCGCCTTCCGCAGCGACGTGTTCGCGCCGCCTGCCGAAGCGGTCGGGCCGGAGACTGGCCGCGAGGTCGTGCTGTTCGCCGATACCTTCAACCGCATCTATGAGCGCGAAAATCTCGACGCCGCGTTGCGCGTGCTCGCAGCCGGCGGCTATCGCGTGCATCTGCCGAAGCCCGCGAGCGGCAGCCGTCCGCTGTGCTGCGGCCGCACGTTCCTGTCAGCTGGCCTCGTCGACGAAGCCAGAGCCGAACTCGATCGTCTCGTCGCCGCATTCGCGCCCTTTGCCGGGCGCGGCGTCCCGATCGTCGGGCTTGAGCCAAGCTGCCTTTTGACCTTGCGCGACGAGCTCGCCTCGCTGCGCAAGGACGATGACGCCAAGGCGGTTGGCGCCCACGCGCTGACCTTCGAGGAATTCCTGGTGCGCGAGGCCGAGGCCGGCCGGCTGAAACTGCCGCTCGGCCCCCTTGCCGACAAAGCCCTGGTGCACGGCCATTGCCATCAAAAGTCCTTCGGCGCCTTCAAGCCGGTCGAGCAGGTGCTGCGCCTCATCCCTCGCCTTGAGGTCGAGACCATCGAGTCAAGCTGCTGCGGCATGGCCGGCGCCTTCGGTTATGGCGCGGACACCTACGATGCCTCGATGGAGATGGCCGAGCTGTCGCTATTGCCCGCCGTGCGGCGCGCGGATCAGGCGACGCTGATTGTTGCCGACGGCACCTCCTGCCGGCACCAGATCCACGACGGCGCCCAGCGCGAGGCGCTTCACGTCGCGCGCGTGCTCGCGATGAGCCTCGATCGTGCGAAGACCCAATCCACAACCCCTCCCATTGCAAAGGAAACCAATCGTGGCTGACCTCACCCTCGACACCGCCCGCAAGATCCTCGACGCCGCCTTCGCGAAATCCACCGAGTTGAAGCTGAAGCCGCTCGTCGTCACCATCCTCGACGCACGCGGGGTGCTCAAGATCGCCGCGGCGCAGGACGGCACCAGCCTGATGCGCGCCGAGATCGCGCACGGCAAGGCCTATGGCGCGCTCGCATTGGGCATGGGCTCGCGCGCTCTCTTCCAGCGCGCGCAGGAGCAGGCCTATTTCATCGACGCCATGAACACCATGGCCAAGGGCGCGCTGGTGCCGGTCCCCGGCGGCGTGCTGATCATGGACGGCACGACGCTGCTCGGCGCCGTCGGCGTCTCCGGCGACACCTCGGACAATGACGAGGCGTGTGCCGTGGCGGGCATCCAGGCTGCGGGGTTGAAGGCCAACGCGGGATAGTGATCGTCCACGCACGCAGAGCTCCTGCGCTTCACAAGACGTTATGGAGTGCGTCGCGTAGGATCGCCTGTCGGGGGTTCGAGTCCCTAGAGGGCTACCCACGTTCCCCCCTGTCCAGACCGGAGACATAGGTAACAGGTCGTACCTAAGACATGGGTGACAACCTCGTGCCGAACGGGTTGTCGAGGGGTTTCAAAGTCGTTTACTCCAAAAGTCGATCCAGTTTGAGGCCGCTGGTCAGCGATCTGCTGTGTTCCGGCGAGACGCATCCATGGCCTGGCCATTGTTGCTTGGCTCGCGCTGTCGCCGTCAACCCCGCGCGTGCCGCGCCCCTGTGGGCTTCGGGGGTTGACCGCGACAGCGGAGCAAGCAAAGGGCCTGCCATGCCAAGAATGCACGAGAGCGCGTCGCGCTCAGGGCGCTGCGGTGGCAACTGAGACATCGGTGACGGGCTTCGGGCCGAACGGGTTGTCGAGCGGCTGCAAGGTTTTCTGCTCCAGATCGAAGTAACCGAGATCGTAGTGCATGAAGCTGACGAGCCAAATGCCCTCGTCGACCTCCTTGATGCCGAGCTTCTGACCGGCCAGCACGGTTGAGATGTTGATCTTCTTGCGATGCAGGCAGAGCCGCCCGCAAGCGGTGACGACAATGTCGCGGTCGTGGAAGGGGTAAGTCAATTCGGGCAGGCCGTCATAGACGCGCGTTGAAGCGGTGTAGAGCTCGGCGGGGCACTTCATGCCGAGTGCCTCATGGGGCCGCTCGGTGTTGAATTCGTGCACGAAGGCATCGAAGCGTTCCTGCTGCTGCAGGCTGTTGAAGCCTGGTGGGCGGGTCGCTTCCTTTTTGAGGGTGAGGTGCATGCGCTCGTGCCGGCCGTTCTGCTGCGGACGGCCCGGCTTGATGCGCTCAATGGCAATGCCGAGCCGGAGCCACCAGACCGAAAGCTTCGACAGATTGAACAAGGCGTTGGGGCTGGCAAAGGGCACGCCGTTGTCGGAGCGAATGGCCAGTGGCAGGCCGCGCTCGTGGAACAAGCGCTCGAAGGCGGTTATGGCGGGGTCTTCGCGCGTCGAGTCGAGCGCCTCGCTCAGCAACAGGAAGCGCGAGGCGTTATCGCTGACCGTCAAGGGAAAGCAGTAGCGGCCATTGCCGAGCTTGAACTCGCCCTTGAAGTCGGCGCACCAGAGATCATTGGGGGCCGTCCCTTGCGACAGCGGCGTGCCGCGCGCACGGTGGCGCGGTCCGCCGCCGCGTTTGACCAGGCCGTGGCGATCGAGCACCGCATGAATGGTGCTTTTGGCCGGCACGCGAACATCGCCATCGAGCCGGCGCACCAGCAACTCGCGGATCTTGCGCGCACCCCAATGCGGCTTCTCGGCCTTGAACTGGACAATCAGGGTCTCGATCTGGGCCGGCAATTGGTTGGCGTAGCGAACCGGCCGTCGGGAGCGGTCGTTCAGCGCCTCGAGCCCGTGTTCCTTGTAACGATCGAAAATCTTGTAGCCGGTCTTGCGGGAGATGCCGAACTCCCGGCACACATCCGTCATGGCTTCCCCGTCCAACAGCCGGGCGACAAAGCGAAGGCGCTCTTCCATTACCGAACTCGCTTTCCACGGCATCTACACCTCCCGCAGAACAAAAGCGGAAAGTGTAACCCATGTGTCCGGTACGAACTGTCACCTATGTCTCGGGTCGCTCACCCCGACATTTCCCTGGTGAGTTTATGGTGTCTGTCTCTTAGCCCTGCGCGGAGCCAGTTTCTCCCTGCCCTCCCCGGCGCGGGGAAGAAACAAGCAGGAAAAATTGATGTAATTCAATACGATGTGACCGATGTGTCCTCGTTTGTGTCCCTGTCCCTCGTCCTTACAAAAGCTGTGCGTTCCCAGCCCTGACATGCGCGCGTTGATTGACACCTTTGAGCCACTCGCGTCTCAGTAGGTTTTTCGAGGGATTTTCGCGCCATGCAGCTGAAATGGTTTCACGTCCGTGACTTCCAAAGTGTCCGCGATTCCGGCCGGATTCCTGTTTCTGAGATCACATGTCTGGTTGGCAAAAATGAAGCTGGTAAGAGCGCTCTGTTGAAGGCGCTATATAGGCTCAATCCCGTCGTACCGGCCGACGGAAATTTTGACGTCACAAATGATTACCCTCGGATGGACGTCGAGGATTATCGGCACGCGGTGGAATCCGGGAAACGGGGAACAGCCGTACCAATCACGGCCTGCTATGCGCTGGATGCCGACGAGATTGCAGCCATTGCTGACATGTTCGGTGAGGCGTGCGTCACGAAACCGGAGATCACCTTCGAAAAAAGCTACGATAACAAACGGACCTACTCGCTCAGTGCCGATACCTCTAATGGCCTTGAGCATCTCATCAGTAAGGCCGATCTTTCGGAGCAAGCTGGGGCAGCTCTCACCGACGCGCCGCGTACTGCAGACGGGCTCAGCGCCATCTTGCAGGCACAGGAGCAAACGGCGGAGGTCACTAGGCTCTTAGCGGTGCTTGCCGAGGTGAAGAAAAGCGGTATCAGCGGCTATATTTACACTCATATCCTCCTGTCTCGCAGACCGAAGTACCTCTACTTCGACGAATATTATCAAATGACGGGTCACGAAAATATCGAAGCCCTTGTCGCGCGCGAAGCTGCTAACCCAAGCCAGCTGAAGCCGTCCGACCACCCACTGCTGGGCTTGATTAGACTTGCGCGTCTTAAGCTTCCGGAGTTGATCAATCCTGCAAGCACCATCGAGTTGAAAAATAGACTTGAAGGTGCAAGCAATCATCTAACCCGACAGGTGCTGAAATACTGGTCGCAAAATAAACACTTGCGAATGACGTTTGACGTTAGCGGCGCTGAGGGCACGCGAGTTCTGGAGGATGTCTTTGCGGCGAGCGCTGATAGCCTTTTCCCGCTCCAAGGCGCTCTCGGATACGAGTTGCATCAAACGTTATTCGTGGGACCGTACTCGCTAGTGGTCGAGGGCGCAGCTGATTTGCTCTTTCTGCAAGCGATGTCGGCCATTCTGCAGGAAGATAAGAGGACCGGTCTCGATCCACGCTGGACCATCACCCCCGTCGGTGGGGCCGCTAAGGTGCCAACGTTCGTGGCGCTTCTGGGCGCTCAAAAGCGCATGGTCATCGCTACACTGATCGATAGCCAATCGGCGGATCAGCAAAAGATTGAAGGGCTGTACCGTGAAAAACTCTTAAGGAAGGCCAATGTCCTGACCTTCGCCCATTTCACTAAGACGTCAGAGGCCGATATCGAGGATATGTTTGGCCCAGAGTTTTACGTGGGCCTAGTCAATGCCGAATTTTCCGCACAGCTCAGCGGTGAGATTGATGCGAAGGCGTTAAAGTCAAAGGAGCCGCGCATCTTGCAGCGGCTGGAGAGATATTTCGTCGAGCATCCTCTGAAAGACGGCACGTTCAGTCATTATCGCCCGGCTCGATACTTCAATGAGAACTCTAGGAAGCTCTCGTCGACGTTGCCCAAGGGCGCGAAAGATCGGTTTGAGGCGGCATTCAAGACATTGAACGCTTTGATACCTAGCTAACCGGAGCGTGGCGGCAGTTGCTGCACTTCCTGCGTGCAACTTTTTTCCCCTAAAAGTGCGTGAATGCGAAAAGCGTAAATCGAGTGAGCCTCTACCCAACCACACCGAATCTGCCCGGCTCCTGCACGAGCCCTAGACTTTAGGCTTTTTCAAGCGGAGAGATAAGCTACGCATGCCCCTCAAAAAGCAGTGGATCATAGTTTTCGAAGCAGACCCGCTTGGGCCGCTGGCCGGAGAGTTTCATCCAAGTAGCCGCACCTATGATACGGAGGATGAGGCAAGAACTGCATGGAAGCGCAGAGACCAAAGGGGCGAGGCAGTGGACATCATCGAGATTGAATTTGACCCAAGCCGATCGCGACTACCGTGACTGAGAAGGGACGCAAATGTTGCTGACCTACTATAATCAGAACGGAGCAGCCGTCGCCTATCTGGATGGTGAACACCCACGTCTACGCCTCTGATGGGCGTCCTCTCGCTAACTACTAATTGGGGCTAGGAACGCATGTCCACAAAAAGGCAAGTCTTAGGTCGCTTCGGCGAGCTAACCGTTGCCAAGCATTGCCAATGTCCCAAATGCAAAAGAAGCCAGACCTTGAAGCGGCTTCCTAACAACTTCAAATGCGCTGACCTCATTTGCAATTTTTGCGGTTATCTGGCGCAAGTGAAGGCGACCAGCGTGCGCAGCACCGACACCGTACCAAGGTCGGTCCTGGGAGCGGCGTGGGGGCCGCAAAGAGATCGAATGGCCGCCGCGATCTACTTTCCGCTTTTTCTGGTACTTGTTGCTGGGAAACAGTACTCCATTTTCTACCTCTCGGCAGACTTGCAAGCCCCAAGAATGTTCAAACCGCGCAAACCGCTTTCTCTGACTGCGAGACGTGCTGGGTGGCGCGGGTTCATCTATGATTTGACCAGCGTTCAACAGAGCTTCGTGAGACTAAAGTAGTTTTGGCAACACGGAAGCCGCGACCGACATAGCTGATGCATCCGGGACATCAGTTATCACCGCGCGGTAGTACCGCGATAGCTCGGCGGAGCTTGATTTCGATGCACCGAGCGCAGATCAACTCGCCCTCCCCGGCCGGGGGCGCAAGAACCGTCAGCTCTTCAGGTGCGAACTCTTCTTCGCAGTGATCGCAGCGGGGGATTTCGAGCATCCGCGCATTTGCTCACGCAGTTGTGGCGGAATTCAGCAGCTCTTCACCCCACCGCTCGCAAGAGCTTGATTCAATAGCCACGGCCGAGCTTGCACGAAGTTCGTTCCCAATCTGGAACGTCGCTGAAGAAATCCCGGCCGTTGCAGATTTACAACCCGCAAAGCCATTCGAGATACTAAGCTCGTCCATTGAGACGACCAAAATATATTTCATTCCTAGTTCAATATGATCAGTTGGGGGCGAAAGATGTTTGATGTCTATCGCAATGACAAACGCTTCTTGCTCGTTCTAAGTACAGGCTCTGCTGTACCGGTGCTTTACTCTGCACATAAGTGGCGCAAGAGCAGAAAAAGAGTTCTCAAGGTCAGCGACGAAATCAAGTCAGCCGTTCAGGCACAAGGGTATTACGTCCGCAGACTGCGGGTCACTAGGAGCGGATGATCGAGATCGAGTAGGTCGCAGGCCGCCGCCCCTGACGCGCCCAGCCATGGCCGCGCGAGCACCAGCGTGATCATCAGGAAAACGCAACCCCGATCCGTCGCTCCGAGCGCCACACCGCTCGACAGGAAAGCTGCGACTGCGCACTCGGAATGACCAGCGTGAACTCGTGCGGAATGCCAGATGCGCTTGGCACGTCCAGATGGGCGCCCGCATCGGAGAAGTTTCGGACGACGCAACTGAAGGCGCCTCCGGGAAACTCGATGATTGCCGACTTAAATACACGTTGACGGCGTGCGGTTCGCTTTTCCATGGGGACGGGTTTAAGCCAGCTTTTCTTACAGATCGATAAAGCTGTCGCGGAAAGTCGGGGCACAATTCGCGGGCAAAATAGAGAAATCGTTTACTTGATGCTGGCCTAGCGAGCCCACTCCAATGACCGGATGTCTTCGCGCAACCTACTCGGTTCACTGGCGCCGCCTCGTCACGGAGCAAGTCACCAAGGTGCCAAAGTATACTCAAGTATACAGTTGTTCCGATCCCATTTGTGAAGGCGCGACTCAGCGTACTGTAGGTCAAGATGGTGGGACGGTATTGACAGGTTAGGGGCGGCCCGGAGCGATGGCGCAGTCACGGTTACCGTTGGTGCGAAGGTGGACGCCGGAGGAGCATCAGCAACTGCTGGCGATGGCGGCGGCTGGGCGCCGACCCGCTGAGATCGCGCGCGCGCTCGGCAGGACAGAACCGGCCGTGCGAGGCCGGGCCAACCTGCACAACATTCCGCTGCGACTGGTGACGCAAAAGCGAAAGTGAAGCGAGGGACCCATGATCAAGGGCATGGCCATAGCTGCTCTTGTACTGGCGGCGGCCAGTCTCGCAGACCAGCAATTATCCTACGGGCGCTATACTGACGCGGCGCTCGCGCTTCTGCGGGAAATTGAGCGTTCATTCCGCCGATAGGCACGAGGCCGGTCGCGCCGCGCGTGGCGGGCGCCAAGGACCGAAGAGAGCGCCAGTCTGAGGCGGGTTCAATCTTTGCGGGCGAAGGTCGCTACCTTCCGATCCCCGTCCCACAGCTCCACGTCGTGACCGTCAACCAACTGCTTGGCCTTCTCTTTGGCGGTCTCGACGCCTTCGCAAACCAGATCAACTCGCATCTGGATACGTCCGCCCTGATCAAGGACATAAGCTTGGTAACGGTGCATCGCTTGCATTTGTGTTCGCAAAGAGGGGCCGCCAGTTCAGGCGGCCTTACTGCCTTTGGATGATATCGGACGGCATAGTCGGCTCAGCGGGAGGTGATGGTTGGGTCCGCGCCACCTTGTCGAACAGCTCAAGAGCCAGGACGTGCATGGCTCGCGCCTTCTCCGGATCAGGCTCGGCAAGTGCAAGCCGGGAGGCGATCTCTGCTTGCTTCAGATAGTAATCGGCGGACGGCACACCCAACCCCTCCAGAACGATCTTCAACGCGCTGGGGCTAACTGGCGTTCCGGGAGACGGTGCAAAAGTATACATAGCCGCAGCGGGTCGGTTGGGGCGGGCTCATGGTCTATCAACCAAATCGATCTGCTCGGCGGGCGTCAGGCGGGCCATGCTCAGGCAGCTCCCCGGAGAGGCAGCGCCAATTGGATACCGAACGTGCGGGTCGCGTTTGCCTCGATGAAGGCCTGCAAGGCCGGCGTGATCTCGGTGCGGCCCATGACGCGCTGAGCAAAGCTCATCTGCGATCTCGCTGGTCGCATCGCGAGACCAGCCCTCGATCGCGTTGAAGGCGACGATGCGGACCGGATAGGCATACTGGCCAGACAGCAGGTCGCGGATGATGGTCTCGACGTCGGTGTCCTGCTCGTCGGTCTCGCGCCAGGAGCAGCCAGCGCGGGCGCCGAAGTCCTCAAGCACCAGGTAAATGGTCCGGTCCAGCCGATCCGGCGGCACGATCGACGGCGCATGACGCATGACGCAACTCCTACTCAAGAGGAGCAATCACGCTGCCAACCGATCGTTCCGTTGGGACCTGTGTGCGGCAGAGGATGCCCGCGCAATCGAACGTTTCCCCGCTGGGGCCGTTTGCTTGCCTGCTTCCATGTGAATTTGGCGGTAGTTGTCCGGTATATCGCCCAGCGCCGCAGTGCAGTTATCGTGATTTTGCCGGGGCTGGCATTTCATCCCGAACAAGATTTCAACCGGCAAGGGGTCGCTGAAAGGCGACCCCTTCTAATTTCCAGCAAGCGGCACAGCCATTGAGCAGATTGGTGCGAGGCCTCCGCACATCGTGGCGCGGGTAACGGCAAATGAAAAGGCCGTCAACTGAGGCGGCCTTGTTTCTCTCGGAGACGATCCCAGTCATTCGTCTTCTCCGGCGTGGAGATAAAGTCCTCCACTCGCTTCAGCCCAGCGGCTTTAAAGAGACCGAGAGTGATGACGACCATCATCAACACGGTTCCAGCAAGCACCGCCAGCGTCAACATGGGATGTCTCCACGTTCGCCCGCATTTTAAACTCAGGCGGTCAGATCACGGTTCCCGAACACGGGAGGGAACTCTTGCCGACTACCAAGTTTTCCCGATGCCCTTCCCCAAGGGCGACACACCCGAGATTGGCCTTCCCATTGGCGACGGAGCGCGGTTAGTCTGCATGTCTTTCATTACAGTTACTCTGTTTCTCAGCATGGAACCCTCTAGCCAAAGTACGAAAGCGAACAGTGCTGATTGCCGATTTGTCCTAGGCTCACGGAGCTTGAGCCTTCTCCAAGGTCCAAGCACCTCCAGCGGCCCCGGCCCACAATCCCCAAAAGCCCCCACGGCCGGGGCCGTCTTGTTATCGACATCCCATGACGGCGACCGCCAGGCCGGCCCCATTGAAATTCGGCCGAACGTCCGCCCCGCGCAAGCCGCAAGCCGAGCAGACGAAGCGCGGCTCGATGTCGGACAGCCGCACCTCATCGGGCTAGGCGTCGGCGCTGACCGCGACGTGACGGCCGCAACGGAAAATCTGGCCCTTGGCTGCCCTATATCTTCATCTTTCGCTTCTCTTGCTTGGACTCGCGTTAGAACCAACTTGCCGAATTTTCCCGAACGTGATTACGAGTTCTTAGTTGCTTCTCAGTACCGTGCGATGCAACGGTTCAGTTGCCCATGCGTCAAGACAAAGAACAAGAAAGCCGACGGGTCACGTTTGAGCACCGCTTGCCAGCGCAAATGATGGCGATCGATGGCACCTGGCGTCGTTCGTGTAGCCTCAAAGATGTGTCTGAAGTCGGTGCTACCCTTCAAGTTGAAGCGACGATTGAGGGGCTAGCGTTGAAGGAATTCTTTCTTCTGCTCTCCTCGACGGGACTTGCCTATCGCCGGTGTCAGCTTGACCGAGTGAATGGCGAGGAATTGGAGGTCAGCTTCCTTCGCCAAAAGTCTAAGGCGACGAAATCCCCAGCTTAATCCGACAGAGATCGCGCCTGCCAAACATCTCGCCATTGCCAAATTTTCCCGGTCCATGGAACCTTTTACGTCTGTGCACTTTGTAACATCCAGCGAAAGTATGAGTACTGGGGGAAGCCTTGACGGAAATGCCATCCATCCTTGTCATCGAGGATGACGACGCGATCCAGAGCCTTGTTGAGGATGCGCTGAACGAGGGCGGCTTCGAGACCGCTGTCGCAAGTACCGGCGAGGAAGCCGTGACCCTCCTTAAAGGGGGCGTCGCTACATACCGTGGCCTCGTGACTGACATCAATCTGCTGGGAAGGTTCAACGGCTGGGAGGTTGCGCGCGCGGCACGTGAGGTCGATCCGAGCTTCCCCGTCGTCTATATGTCCGGGGTGGCCGCTGACGAATGGCGGGTACAGGGCGTTCCAAACAGCATAATGCTTCAGAAACCGTTCGCGCCCGTGCAGCTTGTGACGGCAGTTTCCCACCTGCTCAACGGCTGCTTGAGTCCCAAAGCACCAGACGCACCCTCCGGCTAGCTTGGTGCTCAGATGGCGCGATTCTTCTTCGGCCTTTGCGGCACAGAAAACGTCAATGATCCCGGCGGCCTCGTCTTTGAGCATGAAATAGATGCCTTCCGTGCAGCTCAAAGACTTGCTGAAGAAGTAGCAAGTAGCCGACCCCATTTGAGAGAAAATACATGGGTGGTTGTGAGTCGGAACGATAGCGCCAGCGCTTATTATCTGAGCCTTTAACATCATCCCCGATTGCCGTTCCGTGACATGCCGTTACGAACCAGCGACGGCTTGCCGAGTACAACGCAGTCACTCCGGAAAGCCACTCGAAATCAGGACGGAAGGAAAAGGATGAACGGCCCTCTCGGGGAAGTATCCCGATGTTAGAACGTCGTGCCTCAAAGCGGCTTACAGTTAATCAACCCGCGCTGCTACGCTTTCGCGACATTCGTGGAGTTCATCCATGTGTTGTGAGAAATCTCAGCGAAGAAGGAGCCTGCCTTAGCTCTCCGGTCCGCATTTTCGCCGATGAGCTTGAGCTGTCGGTTGACGGGTTCAAGAGTACTCTGAGGTGCCAAGTTGTTTGGAGAGACGAGCATCTGTATGGCGTAAGATTCCAAGGCGGGAAACACACATGTGTCCCCTTGTGATGTGATGCGGCCTTGGCGCGGCCCCCGCAACGTGTGCTGGCCTGTGGCCTCCTCGAGGCCGGCTGGCGGCCTTTTAAATAATAAAAGGGACTTAACATTATTTAATGGATTTAAATTCCGTTTGGTTTAATGTCCGCTCGCTACCAACCGGAGGTGAAGCATGCCAAGCCCCACAGAAGACGAGGACCGCCGCGAGTTCTTAAAGACCTGCGGTAGGTTTGCCGTCGTGACGCCTCCAGCGATGACGCTACTGCTATCAACATCGCTGACGTCTAACGCCATTGCGCGGTCTGGCGGGGGCAGCTCGCATGAGCATCACCACCACGACCACGACCACCACCACCACCATCATGACGATTAAGGCAGTGGCATTTCAATAGGCGGTGCCTTGGGCAACGCCGTAGGCGATCATGCCGGCCTTACGCCGTCGTCGGCATGGAGTGGGCGGCCCTGGGGCGCTCCTTTAGCCCCCCTGCGCTCCAGGGCGCTTTCCCTCACAGGCACATGACCGTAGCCGGGCGAACATCAGCGGCCCGCCGCGCTCACCGCAGCGCCACGGCGCGAGGACCCTTCGGCGTATTGCTGTGCCACTCGGCGGGTTTCTGAGGTGCGCTCGTCCAACTCCGCGAGGGTGACGACTTGCTCGGCGCGCCGCGCCAGCTCGTCATAGTTCTTCGCAACTTCACGAAGCGTCGCTTTGGTCTGCGAGAACTGGCAGTTATCGGCCTTGGTGCGAAATTCTTCGGCACGCATCCGCCAGTACTTCGGGGTGTGCATCCGTTCCGCGCCCATGGCCAATCCCCTGAATTGGACCCTTCCAGTTTCCCAATGCAGGTTAAGTCCGACTTGTTCCCGGATGCACGTTAAAACGGTACGGTTGCCGTCGCGGCGGACAGCTCGGCGGTTGCATCGCTGCAACTGCCGATACGCAAAATGACCGCCAGCGGCTACCTCACAACCCGGTAGACCTTCGCCGCCTTACGGCGCGGCCCGACTTCGGGCTTGGCTTCCCCGGCGTTGAGCGCGCGCATGATCCCAATCCGGTCGAACATCACCGGCCCGCCGCGCTCAACTGGCCGCGCTCATTCGATTACCTCGTCGGCCCGAGAAATCAGCGTTGGTGGAAGACTGAGGTCGAGTGCCTTGGCGGTTTTCAGGTTGATGACCAGCGCAATCTTCGTCGGTTGCTCCACCGGAAGTTCACCCGGCGCAGCGCCATTCAGAATCCGTCTCACGTAAGATGACGCCCGGATAAATAGATCCCGCTCGGTCGTCCCATATGTCAAAAGCCCGCCCAAAACGGCGAACTGCGAATAATTGGAAAAGGTGGGAATCCGATGTTTGATGGCCAGCGCTGCAATGCGGTCAGTCAGATCAACATTGCCTGAATCGGTTATGAATTGCAGCGTGTCCGGACGCTGCTCCGCGAGCGCCGAGAACACGGCATCCAGTTCGCTGGGCAATTTCAACGCGAATGGCAGCACTGTCATCCCCTTCGCGCCCGCAGCTACACTGAGTTTGGCAACGAAAAGTGGATTTGTGGGATTGGCCGGATTGAACAGGGCGGCGATAACGGCCGCCTTCGGAACGACTTCACGTTGGAATTCAAGCGTCTTCGGTGTCAGGTCTTCATGCAACGTCGCCATGCCTGTCGTATACCCGCCCGGCCGCGCGAGACTCGCAACAAGGCCGGTTCCTACCGGGTCATTGATCGTGAGCATCACGACAGGTACCGGCGGATTAACATTCTGTGCTGCGCGGGTGGAGGCGATTGTGTTTACCAAGAGCATGCGCGCACCGGCTTGAACTAACTTACGCGCCATATCCGGAAACAGCTCATAGTCGCCCGCCGCAAATTGCACGTCGAGGACGTAGTCTCGCCCATCTACTAAACCATTCTCGCGCAGACCTTGCTTAAGATTCTCGACCTGAGCCGTGCTATTTGCCGATCCCGCCGCGCCGCTGGCCAGAAATCCAATGCGTACACGAGCCTTTTGGGCGAGTGCTCGTACTGGCCAATTTGCTGTCGCGCCCCCAAGAAGAGCGATGAACTCGCGTCGCTGCATGTCCGCCCCCCAAACGTTCAGAAGACGGCAGTGTAGCTGTTAAAGCTCGATAGTTGGAAGACGCCTCGGGGCCCGGAGGCCAAATCATGGGCAGCTCGCCGATGTCGCTTGTGGGTCAAAACCTGCCCTGATGGCGCGGCCGGAGAATGTCTCCCAGTCCCCCGGAAGCAGTCGTGGCTTGAGTTTGGCAGTCCGGTTCACCTCGCCTCTAGAAGAGCGCGAACTAGAGGCAGCGGAATAAGCAAGGCCCGTTTCCGAAGGCTGTGAGGCCCTTGCTGGCGCTGATCTTGGACTCCTCGCAACCGCAATGAAGGTCATCGATGCCACTTTTTCGGTTTTTGATCTCACCTTATGCGGGCCTCCCCGTGCGCTCGGTGCGTCCTTGCCTAATGGACAAACGATGCCCCCGCCACCAAGCCGCCCGAATCACGTCCCGTTACTAAGCATTGACTCGCGCGCAGCGTGGATAGCCCAACGGACAGGGCGGACTATTATGGCCGATGCGAACTGGGACGACTTGGATAGGTTTGAACAAAGGCTGCTGATCAAGTTGTTCGGCGGCGGCTCAACGCGATACGATGATCCGGTGGTTGTTGAGGGTCTTCGACGCCGTGGCTTTGTAGACGATAACAACCAACTTTCCATGCCAGGGCTGCGTGTTTTCGCCGTTGCTGTGCGCGAACAGCAAGCAAAAGCCCGATCCCATTTGGCTGTCCGGACAAGCCACTGAGTCAGAGCCGCCGCAGCAACCGATGACGCCGCCGCCACCGTCGCCATCCATTCGTGCTTTTGCTGCCGTTCCTGACGACGTGCGAGGGACGCATCTAGTGTCGTTCCGTCGATTGCGCCGTCGTCGCACCGAACGCGCGGATGGCGACCTCCTGCGTTGCCCACATGCGCCACTCTTCGAGATCACCGGCATAGCGCAGCATCGATTTGCGAAATGCCGCATCATCAACGCTCATGCCTTTGACGAGCAGTAGGTAATTTCCATGCTTGACCAATGCCTCGTTCCGACGATCGATAAACAATTGCTGTGCCTCTTCGAACGTCATTTCGAGCCTCCGCGCTTAACTGCCAGTTTCCAAATTCTGTTTCCGCCTTCACCAGGCCGGACCCCCGTCGAGTCAAGGTCGGAATGCCAGACACTTCCCCCGTGCGTGATGAAGGTCCCCGGCGGATATGTCCGCGATGCATCCCAAATGCCCGAGTACCGAAGTGTCGGTCGCGACTCGAGTTCCTTGATCCGCTCTTTCAGCGGCGTGATTGCTGCCAGCACGAAATCGCCGATCACTGGTGCCAGCGATTTGACGAGGCCTTCGATCTCGGCTCGCCGCTGAGGCGACACTCTGGCTTCCACTGCGCGACGTTCTTCGGGAGTTGGACCGTTCATGGCATGCCCTTCGTGTCTGCCGGCTTGCCATGCCGCCTTTCGTAGGCGAGCTGCAACCGCGACTGTTCTCGAACCAGTATGCGCGCAGCCAAAACGTTATCGGGCTGGTCGCGATTCCACAGCAGTTGGCGGATGCGCTTTTCCAGCCGAGCAATAGGGATTAGATCGTCGATTTCGGGCGGAAGTCGAACCACAAGGCCCGCTGCTTTTTTTGCGGCGAACCGTCGCCCATATTCCAGCTCGCTCGCAGTCAACCGGACGACCATTTGTCCTGCCCTCAACATGGTTTGATCTCGACCTCTCAATAGCAGATCGCGATCTCAACCCTCGTTACGCCGTAACCCTGCGAGTTTCCGCAGCGCCAGTTTCAACGCTTTCGAGAGTTCTTTCCGATCCGCCTCGTTCCATTCCTGCAGCACGCCCTGGCTGCGAAGCCAGTCTACGTCGTTCCCGTCGAGATCGATCGCAACTCGCACAGCGCCGATCGCCTGGCGCGCGCGGTGTTCCCGCATGCGCTGGGCGGCGGCCGTCGGTGCAATGTGCGCCTTCGCCGTGGTTTTCACGGTAGACCTCCCGCGCTAAATGCCGTCAAAATGGCAACCCCCTTCTAGGAATTTGATCCCATCGCATACGCACCAGCCGGTGCGGTTCAGAACCACGGCGTCTTGGATTCCGACAAGCCCCCCAGCCTGAGACGCAGCCCCCAGCGACCCCCGACGCCGTCCCGATGACCGATGACCTGACCTGACCCGAAAAACGCCCTTTCTCTCTAAACCTACTTTCTCCCTGCCTTTTGCCTTCCCTCCCTTCATTTTCTCATTTCTCCAACCAAGAGGATTAAAACTGGTCACTACGGTCACTACTGCTCGAAAAACGAATGCAGCCAACAACTTGAGTCAGTGACCGCCTCGATGACACGTCGCGCCTCATCGGCACTTTCCCGGTCACTGGTCACTGACCCGGAACTTCATCAACATCACCATTCTGGTCATTCGTGACCCGATCCGCGTGATGTTCGCGCATCTCGGTCACGCTCTTGCGCGTGTCCCAGGACGCCGGCATCAGGCTGTTGACTTCGCGTTGCGGATCGGTGGCGTTACCGACCTTGCCCTCGAACAGCCGGCTCTCGAACGCTCGCTTGTGAAACTGGAGCCCGGCCCGATTGAGCGCGATGCCGCCGTAGTAGCGGCCAGTGGCGTCACGCATGTCGCCCCTGTCCGTGCAGACGCGCGCGTCGCCCATCGCCCTCAGCGCCTTGCCGATCGCCTCATTGGTCGGCAGGCGGCGATCCTCGCCCTTCAGCTCCATCCACCATGCCGAGTGCGCCAGACAGAAATCGGTGACCTTGATGCGGGCCATGGGATCGAACTCGACACAGTCCTCCAAGAAGCCGGCCACGAGGTTACTATCTTGGTGGATCGCCTTGGCGGTTTCGGCGATGCTCTCCGTGCTCGCGATCGAACCCCTCTCCAGCGCCCGCCGCAGGCCCGCCACGGCCCAACTGAGAACGCCCTGCAGCTCGGTGGCGATGATGAACTCGCCGGGCTTGTCGAAGCCGCGCCGGATCGCTTCGGCCGCCACGCCGACCGGCTTCGTCACGTCGAACTTGCGCGTGACCTCGATCACGATCATGCGGTCGACGATCGCGCGCGTCGCCTCCTTGAACTGCGGTTGAAAATTGGTCGCCCAGAAGATCGGTGCGCGGACGATTCGTTGCATCATGGGGCCGTTCTTGATGTTGATCTGCACGGGATCGCCGGTCACCACGGCCTTGACCGTTTGCGACATGTGCCACTGACCGGTGAACGCCTCGTGCAGCACCCACGGCGCGCGGCGCGTGAACGGCATCAGGCCATGCGTCCCGTCGACGGTGCCGATGCCCGCCGTGATCGGCTTGTTGCCGAACAGGCCGGCGACAAGGTCGAGCACGCCGCTCTTGGCGCGGTTCTCATTGCCCCAGAACACGCAGGCTTTGCGCAGGCCGCGCGCCTTCTTGTCGATCAACGCGGCGCCCAGCAGCTCTTGCACCACGCCGACGAGTGCGGCCTGCTCCTTGGGCTTCCGATCGCCGAACATGTCGGCGATCATGGTCTCCCACCACGGGCACTTGGCGGCGGGATCATACTCGACCTCGACGCGCCACGTGCAATAGTGATCCGGTCGCGCCTTCTCCAACGCGCCCGTACGCGGGTCGACGAGACCCGACCGCGTCGGAATCTTGCCGTGCTGGTCCCAGGGCAGTTCGCCCTCGCGCCACAGCTCGGGCCGACGCAAAATCCAGTTGCGGGTCTCATTGACCAGCTTGGTGCCGGTCTTGTAGCCGAGCTGCTCGAAATTGTGCTCGATCCGCACGTCGAGCCATTTGGTTCCGGTGCGCAGCTCCCAGACACCACCAGTGTAGAACCATGAGCCGTCATCGTTGTTGATCAGCTCTTCGCCTTCGCTCTCGAAATGGGCGATGACCGCCTTGCCGACTGCAATGTGCAGCTCGGCGCCCTTGGGCGGTGCGGGTGTGATCACGGGCATCTTGATCACGTTGCTGGCGCCGGCATCGGTGCCGGTTGCCTGCTGCTCGATCTCGATGTTGTTGCCGTTGTTCGTGACCGCCTTCAGTCCGACGCGTTCGCGCTCGACCTTCTTTTTCTCGGGCGGGTGCTTCTTGATCCAGTCGTCGCACATCTTGACGATGTTGCGTTCCTCGATGCGCCAGTTCCAACGCTTGCCGTAGTCGCCGGCCGCACGATGGGTATAGGCCAGGATGGTTGCGACAACCTCGTCCTTCGGCACACCCTGGTTCAGCAGCGCGGCGCTACACTGCAACTGAGTCTGATGGATCGAATTCTCGCCGCCGCCCATGAAGATCATGCCCTCCAGGCGTTGCTGCACGTCGATCGGCGGTTTCAAGTTGAAGCGCTTGCCGTATTCCTCGAAGAAGGCGAACTCATCGCCGGCCCCGGCCGGCAGCGCGTGCTCGCGCACCTTGCGCAGCATGATTGGCGATTGCTCGCTCAGCCATTCCTCCAGCTCTTCCAGATCGTAGCGACGATCCGGGTGCAGCTCGATGATCTCGACCGGCGTATTCTCGCCGTTCTTGGTATTGTGGGTGCCGGGCAGACGCATCACGCGCGCGACCTCGCAGACGGCCGGATCACCGGCAACCACGTCGGCGAGCTGACCATACAGCGCTTCGATGCGCGCCATGTTCTCCTGGGTATCGATCGACTCTTTGAAGAAATAGTACAGATGCACGCCATTGCCGGAGAAGATGATTGCGCTCGGTTGATACTTCAGCCGCGCGATCTGCTTCAGCACAAAGCCGCGCGCATCCTCATTGCCGAGCAGATCGACGCCCTTGAAATCGATGTCGCAATGCGCGGCGTTGGTCTCTTTGCAATTCTCTTTGTTGCGCTTCTGCGTGCCCTCCTTCTGGGTCGAGACGCAGACGAACATGCCGCGTCCAGGGATGTCCCATTCCTCCATGAAGCCCTGGACCTGCGCGAAGTTGCGGCCGATGACGTGGCGCTCGGCGCCCAGCTCGCGCTCATTGGTGAACGAGCAGACGTAGGCGTTGCCGGTGGTGTGGGCGAGAGGCGCCTTCAGGAAGTCGACCGTGCCGTTGGCCTTCAAGTCCGTGCCGCTGGCTTGCGCGCATGCGGGCGCGCTGGTATCCGTGAGGGACATCTGAGAAAATCCGGTGAGAAGAGGATGCAGAGGCGGCTGGCGGGCCGCCTTTTCTGCGACTAGGCGACGCGCTCGGCCAACTCCTGCACCGCGATCGTTCGCACGCGCCGTGCAATCGCGGCATTCACCCAATCATCAATCTCGGTGGCAACCCAGCCCACCCGGTTGGCACCGATCGGAACACGCTTCGGGAACTTGCCTTCGGCTTCGAGACGATCGATCTGCCGACGACCAAGCAGGACGCCGTGGTCGTGGAGATCGAAGAAGGGCAACAGTTTGGGTTTGCGCATGTCAGCTCCTGTTCTAGACGAGGCGCGCGTGCAATAGACAACGCGCGCGATGGAGCTAACTAAATAGACGGTTTTTGCTGCCTGTGGACAAGGGCGATTGCACATTCCGTTTGAAAACTCGCCGTGGTGGTTGAAAACTTCCGGGCAGCGCAGCGGCAACAGCACGTCACTGCATGTCGTTGAACGACCTGGCAGGACATCGCTGGACGTTGAGCCCACCAATTTGTTCTGCTTGATGCTTCCGGGTGAAGCGCAATCATCAACATGATGAGTCGTCGACGCCGAAGAGCCTCCAGGCGCAGGTAGCCGTTTCGTCTGATGGCGGCACGAGTCCTATAATACCGCCGGATCGCCCCGACGAGGCCGTTCTCCGCTATGTGCGAGAGCTTGCCAAACGCCTCGCACGCGAGGATCATGAGGCGGAGATCGCGGGCCGCCAAGACTCCGCGATCGCGGAGAGCCCATGACCCGCGCTGCGCTGTACGCCCGCTTTTCATCCGATCAGCAGAAAGATCGCTCGATCGCCGATCAGATTTCTCTCTGTCGCGATCTTTGTGCGCGCGAGGGCATGACGGTGATCTCGACCTTCGAGGACCGTGCGATTTCCGGGTCGGCCGCCGTCAATCGCCCTGGCTTTCAAGCGCTGATGCAAGCGGCCGAGAGCCGATTGTTTGATGTCATTGTGGCCGAGGACATGGATCGCATTTTCCGCGATCAGGCCGACTATCACAACGTTCGCAAGCGGCTCGACTTTCTCGGCATCACGCTGCACACCGCAACCGGCAAGATCGGTACAATCGACGGCGCGCTGCGCGCACTCATGAGCGAGCAGTTCATCGAGAACCTGCGAGTGCACACTCGGCGTGGCCTTGAAGGTGTTTTGCGCGACGGCCGGCACGCTGGCGGACGCGCCTATGGATACCGCGCCATCAAAGACAAGCCTGGCGAGTTAGAGATCGTCGAGGACGAGGCCGAGATCGTTCGCCAGATATTTTCCGACTACGTCGCCGGTAAGACGCCGCGCCAAATCGCACATGACCTCAACAATCGTAGTGTGCGCCCGCCTCGCGGCAGGCTATGGAACGGCTCGACCATCAACGGTAACGTCGCGCGCGGCGGCGGCATGATCTTGAACGATCTCTATGCCGGCCGCATCGTCTGGAACAAGGTCCGGATGGTGAAGGACCCGGCGACGGGTAAGCGCCTGTCGCGTCCCAATCCGAAGGAGCAATACAGGATCGTCGAGGCGCCGCATCTGCGTATCATCGACGACGCAACCTTCAAGGCCGCACAAGGCATCAAGGCCGAGCGCCGGCGCGATGCGACGCCGGCATCGGCACAAAGGGCACGGGCGCCGAAGCGGGTGTTTTCTGGATTGATCCGATGCGGCTCGTGCGGCGGCGGCATGTCTTCGATCGGAAGTGATCGCAAGGGCTTGCGGTTGCAGTGTTCAGCGCACCGGGAAAGCGGATCGTGCGACAACGGCAGACGCATCTATCTCAGCGACATCGAGGCGCTGGCGATCAAGGGATTGCGCCAGCACCTCGCGCACCCCGAGGTGATCGCCGAATTTGTCGATGCCTACAACGCCGAGCGCAAGCGCCTCAAGAAAGAAGCGAGCACCGAACGCGCCCGGCTCGAACGGCGGCTCGGCGAGATCGAGCGCGAGATGAGGCGGATCGTGGACTCCATCGTAGTCACGGGAATGCCGCCAGAACAATTCGTCGCCCGGATGCAGGAGCTTGAGGCCGAGAAGACGAAGGTCATGGCCGGGCTCGAAAGAGCCAAGGAAACCGACAACGTGATCGCCCTGCATCCCAAGGCGCTCGATCGCTACAAGGACGCCGTGGTGGAGTTGGCTGATGAGCTAAAGCGCGGCACGCCGACCGAGTTTGCGACCGTCCGCGAGCTGGTGACGGCTATCATCGTGCACGCCAGCCCGAGCCGGCCGGGCGGTGCCGGAACCAGAGCCAACGCCGAGGATGATCGGAATGTTCGGATCGACATCAAGGGGCGCCTCGCCGCGCTCTGCGGCAATCCGGCACTGTTTCCGAATATGGCTATGTCGGGGTGAGCGACCCGAGACATAGGTGACAGTTCGTACCGGACACATGGGTTACACTTTCCGCTTTTGTTCTGCGGGAGGTGTAGATGCCGTGGAAAGCGAGTTCGGTAATGGAAGAGCGCCTTCGCTTTGTCGCCCGGCTGTTGGACGGGGAAGCCATGACGGATGTGTGCCGGGAGTTCGGCATCTCCCGCAAGACCGGCTACAAGATTTTCGATCGTTACAAGGAACACGGGCTCGAGGCGCTGAACGACCGCTCCCGACGGCCGGTTCGCTACGCCAACCCATTGCCGGCCCACATCGAGACCCTGATTGTCCAGTTCAAGGCCGAGAAGCCGCATTGGGGTGCGCGCAAGATCCGCGAGTTGCTGGTGCGCCAGATCGATGGCTATGTTCGCGTGCCGGCCAAAAGCACCATTCATGCGGTGCTCGATCGCCACGGCCTGGTCAAACGCGGCGGCGGACCGCGCCACCGT
>NZ_JH600073.1:7054003-7058338 GCF_000244935.1 Bradyrhizobium sp. WSM1253 | reverse complement strand
AGATCAACATCTCAACCGTGCTGGCCGGTCAGAAGCTCGGCATCAAGGAGGTCGACGAGGGCATTTGGCTCGTCAGCTTCATGCACTACGATCTCGGTTACTTCGATCTGGAGCAGAAAACCTTGCAGCCGCTCGACAACCCGTTCGGCCCGAAGCCCGTCACCGATGTCTCAGTTGCCACCGCAGCGCCCTGAGCGCGACGCGCTCTCGTGCATTCTTGGCATGGCAGGCCCTTTGCTTGCTCCGCTGTCGCGGTCAACCCCCGAAGCCCACAGGGGCGCGGCACGCGCGGGGTTGACGGCGACAGCGCGAGCCAAGCAACAATGGCCAGGCCATGGATGCGTCTCGCCGGAACACAGCAGATCGCTGACCAGCGGCCTCAAACTGGATCGACTTTTGGAGTAAACGACTTTGAAACCCCTCGACAACCCGTTCGGCACGAGGTTGTCACCCATGTCTTAGGTACGACCTGTTACCTATGTCTCCGGTCTGGACACAGGGATTGTTGGTAGCGGGAGAGGGACTCGAACCCCCGACCCCAGGATTATGATTCCTGCGCACGCCTATCTGGTGCGCTCATCGCCTCCCCTTTGATCGTGCCCCTCTGCATCAAGGTCCTGCTTCGCGTTTCGGCGCCGGCTACTGGCCAGCTCCGAAAGCTCCTTCTTCAGCACCTCCCAGCGAGTTTCGACAGCCGGCATATCGTTTACAAATTGCCGTATCTCGCGGGCTAGCGCATGATCAGCTGCCACTCCAGAGCGCTGCAGCTCGGCGGCATAATCAAGATATCGCCGCCGGATCACATCCTGACGTGACTTGATCTGTTCGTCCCAAGGGTGTTTGGCGCTCGTTCCGCCCTTCATTTCCGAAAGCACCTCGTTGCGGGCACGCCGATCAACATCGGGCGTGATCTTTCTCTTGCGCATAGCGAGGACCGCCCCGCGCGCGGCCTTTCGAACTCGTCCGCGGGTTCGCCGCGGCGTTGCCTCCGCCGCGATCCCGCGAAGCCGAAGTTCGCCAGTAAAACGTTCTCGCCAGGCCTGAAGGTCCGCCTTACGGGGATTAAGGCGCTTTCCTGTCATTCGGCCTGCAATATTGGCTCTGACTCACTTTTGATGAAGTTCAGGCGCCGGCTCGCGTTGGTTTCACAAAGGAATCAATATGATGCAGCGAGCCCTACGTCCGTCGGTCTTGGTCCCTCGCGGATTTGACGTGGAAAGCGCCTTTTGTAGTGGCGCTACAACCGTGATCACCGTACATCCCACGAGCAGGACGAGTCTCTGTCCCGGTTGCGGGACCAGTTCAGAGAGGATTCATAGCCGATATCAGCGGCGCCTCACTGATCTGCCGCTGGCGGGGCGGCAGGTTCGCCTGGTGGTCGTGGCGCGCCGCTTTCGCTGCGTTTCTGTTTTGTGCGATCGGCGCATTTTCACCGAGCGCTTCGATGACGGAGCTCTGGCACCGTGGGCGCGGCGAACGACCCGGCTCGATCTAATCGTCCATCACCTTGGCCTTGCTTTGGGGGGCCGCCCGGCGGCGAGTTTTGCCCGTCGACTTATGCTGCCCGTAAGCAACGACACATTGCTTCGGGTGGTTAGAAGGCGCGGGTGTCCGCCCTTTGCTCCGCCGAGCGTGATCGGAATCGACGATTGGGCCTGGCGGCGCAATCAGAGGTACGGAACGATCATCTGCGACCTCGAGCGGCGACGACCGATCACTCTCTTACCCGACAGAGAGCCAGCCACTGCGCAGGCCTGGCTCGCGGGCCAGCCACAGATCGCTGTGGTCGCGCGCGACCGCGGCGGTGGTTACGCCCTTGCTGCGGTCAAGGCACTCCCGCACGCCACCCAGGTCGCCGACCGTTGGCACCTCATGGAGAACGCCAGCCACGCCTTCCTGGATGCGGTTCGCAAATCCATGCGCCAGGTCCGCATCGCGGTCGGCTCCGCCACCATAAATCCCAGCTTGTTGACCGCCGCCGAGCGCATTCAATATGAGGGCTATCTTCGGCGAGAAGACACCAACGCGGCAATCCTCAAACAGGCTGAGACGGGCATCTCCATAAAGGAGATCGTACGGCTCACCGGCCATAGCCGGGGCCTCATCCGCAGGGTATTGCGAGGTCAGCGATCCGACGTGTTCAGGGTGCGCGAGAGCTCGCTCGAGCACTACCTGCCGTGGCTCGACGCTCAGTGGACTGCTGGCCGTTGTAATGGCGCCGACCTTTGGCGTTGCCTCAAGGCGCAGGGATTTAGAGGCTCGCTGCGGGTCGTTACCGAATGGACGACACGCCGTCGACGTGCCGAAATGCCCGATGCTCAGAGCCTGCAGCGCGTACCATCCGCCACGATCGCTCGCCTGATGACCAATGGCCGCGATACGCTATCAAAGTCAGAAACCGTCACCATTGCGGCGATCGAGCAAGGCGTTCCTCTTTTGGTGGAAGCTCGAGAGATCATAGCCGCTTTCCATGCGATGATCCGCAAGAAGGCTCACGTAGAGCTTGAACCATGGTTGGAACGAGCGCGCGCAAGCCTCGTCATGTCCTTCGCCAATGGGGTCATCAAGGACAAGGCCGCTGTCAGCGCAGCGATCGCGACGTCATGGTCCAACGGACAGACCGAGGGCCAGATCACCAAGCTCAAACTGGTCAAACGCCAAATGTACGGACGCGCCAAGCTCGACTTGCTACAGGCTCGGCTAATCGGCGCCACATGACCAGTGCTGCACCAAAATTGCGTCAGAGCCAATATTGCAGGCCGAATGACAGCTCGAATGCCCGTAGCTTGTCGATGATGCGCTGATCTCGCCCCATGCGGCGGCTCAGGATCCCACGGGTGGTCGCCGTCAAGTCTAGGAGTCCGCCCATGGCCCGGGCCACACAGACAGTGTCGGCCAATGCAGTACATTGCGCTGCTTTTTTCGTTCGAATAAGTTGCGGCAATGAATCCGCGGGCCGGGAATTTCGATCTGATGCGGCTCGTCGCCGCTTCCCTTGTGTTTTGGTCGCACCAGTATCAAATTACAGGGTTCCCTGAGCCCGCCGTGCCGTGGGTTGGCTCGCTGGGTGGATTTGCAGTCTTCGCCTTCTTTGCGATTAGCGGTTATTTGAATTCTCTAAGCGTGGTCCGATCGCGTTCGTCGGCGCAATTCCTCATCAGTCGCGCCTTTCGAATTTTTCCTGCTCTGATCGTTTGCGTCTCTTTGTGCGTCCTGATGGGTGCTGTCGTCACAACCCTCCCGTTAAGCGATTACTTTGCTCCGCCAGGTTTGGGATTCAATGGTCGAAACACGCCATTTTCGTTCTTATGGCGGGACTCGATTCTCTTCTTCGGGTTGGATTACAAGCTTCCGGGAGTTTTCGAGTCGAGCCTAGGCACAACTGAGGTGCTAACACCGCTCTGGACGCTTCCCCAGGAGGCAAAGCTCTATGTCTGTTTGGCCATCGTTGCATTAGTTTGCCGGTTCGATGCCCGCGCCATTGGAGGCGCCGTTTTTGTTGTTCTTGGCGGCTTTGCAATCTCCGGCATTTGGAGCGAGCTATTGCCGATCTGGCTCGGCGAGCGGGGCCTGACATGCGCAATTCTTTTCGCCGGTGGGGTCGGCGTTGCTCTGTTAGAACGTTGCCTAACGAAGACGATTGCAGTTGCCTGCTTTACGTCGATCGCGGTGTTGCTCCTGTGGTGTGGCCATAAAGAAACCTTTGCACTCGTGGCGATCGCACCGGTCTGTGTCGTACTAAACACTATCCCGCTGCCCCGGTGGACTGCGCCCAAGCTCGATATCTCGTATGGCGTCTATCTCTATGCTCTTCCAATACAACACCTAACGTCAGACCTGCCTTTAAGCTTCTGGAGCAAGGGCCTTTTCGCTTTCATGGTCACGCTCCTGATGGGTACACTTTCGGCGCTATTGATCGAGCAGCCTATGCTTCGAGTGCGAAAGCGGATCCGTCCATTGTCTTGGCAAGGCAGTTTATGGCCCGCATCGCCGAGCATGGTGCCCGATCTAAAACACGTCAAAGATTAGCGCGACGCATCTTTCCTTCTTCTTGATTTAATCGTGGACCCGACCGCGCTTTCCCACACCCAGCACGAAGTAGCTCGCGCTTTACTAGGTCAAACGGATCGGCAATTTGGTAGTCCGCATGTGACTAGCCGTGCTCGGTGACTGATCCTATATCTTGCGACAACTTCCACCGCGGGTTCGGGGGATGTCCCGATCGCTGTTGAACTACGTCGGGCCGACGTTGCGGGAATGAATGTTACGCGGCCCTCGTGACGTGGGCAACGGGCTTGATCGTCATGCGATTGTGGCGAGCTTGAAGGGCCGCAC
>NZ_JH600073.1:7042886-7053903 GCF_000244935.1 Bradyrhizobium sp. WSM1253 | reverse complement strand
ACCAGATGGTGCTGTTCTCGGGTGACGGCGACTTCCGCTCCCTGGTCGAGGCCGTTCAGCGCCGCGGCGTGCGGGTCACCGTGATTTCCACGATCGCGAGCCAGCCGCCGATGATCGCCGACGAGCTGCGCCGCCAGGCCGACGTCTTCACCGACCTCGTCGAGCTGCAGTCCAAACTCGGCCGCGACCCGTCCGAACGCCCCGCCCCGCGTGATCGTGAAGCGCGTGGACACATGCCAAAATTCTTGCAGGAGCCGAAGGGAAATGACCCACACGACTAGACCCTGAAGGCGGCGCCCGCATGCCGCAAGCGCGGCTCGCGGTGGGCATGTTTGTCGCTTGAGATATGTTGGCGTCGGCTCGTTGTCGCTTGCATGAAAAGGGCGGCATCCGGCATTATGTTTTTGCTGGCGAGGCGAACCTGCTGTGACTCTGAAGAACCCCGACGCTATTGCCGTGATCCTGACCGCCCTCCGGCTTTCTCACGGCGACGAAGCTGCACGAGCCATGCTGGTCGGCGGCATGAGCCTGGCCGCGCTGATAGAGACGATGTTCTCCGCACCGATCGGGCGACGCGATGCCGTTCACAACATCGCACGTGCGTTGGACGACTTCGCCCTTTCGCCGGAACTCGGTCCGGTCTGGCACCTTCGCTACGTTTACGAAAGTCATGGCTCGTTTCGCGTCGTCGATATGGAGATTGCGACGCCAACCGGCACGCTGTCCAGTAAAGACGTTTGGCTTCGTCTGCCCGTCTAGCTATCTCGCCACCTCTGCGATGTGGCCGGTGCTGTCGACGATTAGCGAGCGCGCGGTGCTTTCCTTGACGGCCTTGTAGGTCTTGATCTTTCCGGTCGGCACCTCCTTGGATCTGCGAGTAGCCTGCGGCGCGAAGCTTAGCGATGATCTTCTCAGACGTCAGGCAGAGCGCGGACGAACATGACCAAACCACCATGAGGGCAGCCTGACGAAAGATCGCAGCACTTGCCCTCCCTGCGCGCTCGCCGCCATCGGATGGCGCCTTAGCTTAACCGCCGACCGGCCCCGACAACGTCTCCAGGCCCGCCTCGATTGCCTCGATGTCCTGCTCGATCTGCGCAATCGACAACCTGCAGTCAAAGCCGGCCCAGGCTTTCAGGTCTCCGGCAAGGCGCCGGCGGTGCATCCTCAGCTCCTCAAGCGACTGGCGGTCTTTCAGACTCGCGTAGCCGTCCACAATCAACTCAATCGCACTCGACACGACGCTACTCCACAAAAACAATTCGGATCCAATCGGATGAACTTAATGCAAGCCGAGAGGCTGGCGCAACTTCCACGCTGGCTTCTACACCCTGCCCCCTTTTGACTGCAGGGCCCAACCCAGCTTTCGGCAAAATAGGTCACGATCGTTGACGGGTTGGCATCGGAGTGGACGCAGTCCTGAGGCTGGCCACTTAGCCTGACGTGTTGAAATCCGCTATTTACCGATGGTAGTGTTCCACTTTTGCTACTCGCGCTTTTTGCTCTGACGCCATCCTGATAGTGCTTTTTTTTGTGCTGGGGAGGACATTTATGCGAGGCTCTCGCGCAATCCTTTACGCCGAACGACTTAGCGAACTCACTTCTCAGCTCTCAGAATTGGAAGATCTTCGAGATCTGGTCGAAGAAGCTGAGCGAAGCGCCCGCGGCGTGCCCCCATTACGCTTGACACATCCTCCGTCGTGCCGCGTTCGACGTCGTGAACCGGGCGCTTTGTCTGTTCGCCTCCGTCGCCACGCGCCACTAAGCCGGAATGCAGGAGCTCTCAGGCCCCCTGACAACGACAACCAAGTCGATTGGACTTTGCTGGAGCCATTCCCCGACGGGTGGTGGGCTTCCTCCTAAAGCCACTAGAAGCGCTGACGCGACGAAGAGAGCGATCCAATGCTGGCGGCCCACCCACCCTGAGGAGCAGACAGCTAGCCAACCTTCCAGCCCGCGGGTGCCGAGGCTGGTCCGGCCGCACCTGTCAATTCTGGATCACCCTTCGCCGAACTCCCTTTCGGCAACCTGCAACGGCGAGAGTGAGACAGGGAAGACGGTCAGCACGACCGATGCGGGCTTGAGGTGAGCAACTGCAAAAGCGAATGTCACTTGTCGGCGAGAACACCGGCGTCAAGCTGAGGTCATTTCGTAAAGATTGGTTTCAACACCTGTGGAATTGCGATGACGAACAACGACACCGCCGTGTTCGACGCGATGCGCCCTGATCCAGACGGACGGAGACAATGGGCCGGCCGACTGGGGACGCGCGAGGCAATAAAACGGGATGGCCTAGAGCTCGACCCTGGCTCGCTCGTTT
Organism: Bradyrhizobium sp. WSM1253; assembly: GCF_000244935.1. Lineage (NCBI taxonomy): Bacteria > Pseudomonadati > Pseudomonadota > Alphaproteobacteria > Hyphomicrobiales > Nitrobacteraceae > Bradyrhizobium > Bradyrhizobium sp. WSM1253. Next base: position 7,051,583 of record NZ_JH600073.1, on the reverse strand, counting down.
ACTGTCCCCACGAGTGGATCAATGCCGCCGGCTACGTTGACCTCGAACTGGTCCGCAAATACCCGCTGATGTTCGCGGTCTAAAGTCGTGACGAACCAGAGCCGACGCGCAAGCGATCCGCCGTCCGACGAACCAGCGACTCGACGGCTGCTAAGCCGAGCGGTGAAACGCAGGCGTCCAAAGCCGCCTGTGGCACCTGTGCCGTTCGGCACTGAAACAGATCCCAACCGCGAATTTTCCCGGGTCGAACCGGAGGCCGTTTGGTTCTTCGTCTTCTTGCCGATCTTCATGCTGCTCTATTCGATCGTCGAGAAAATGCACGTGAGATAGCAAAGAGCTAAAGGGTCCTGGTCAGAAGAATCCAAAATGCGCGTGCTCGCAATGTTTCTCATCCTCGGAATATGCATCGCTTCGCCAGCGGCCGGACGTCGGCGGTGGGCGACACCTCACATCTGAGCCTCCCGCCATCCACCTGCGCAGCCCCGGTCGAGTGCACCGGCAGGGGCTGGTTGGCTTGAGGGCCGCTAGGCTGGACCGCGGCACGCCCGGGATAACAACTCAGTGAATGAAACTGTCTGCTGGACCCGCGAAGCACCCTGGAAAAAGACCGAGCCGACTTTTGTCCGCGCGACTTAAGTGGAGATGTCAAATGCTGACACTCAAAGTGATTGTAGCTGCTCTGGCCGCGGGATTTCTGATTTCGGTTTATTCCGGAGACTTCGGCGCCGATATCGTTCTCGCTATTGCCACGTGCCTTCCGTAGTTGTGCGCGATTGCGGAGTCGCGGCCCGACGCGTCCTAGTCCGGTATGATGCGCCGGGCCTAACCATTCCCTGCTTTCCCCGTAAGGTTTGGCTGAGTCAGAATAGTGCGATTCTACAAGCGGCTGATACGTCTGCGTCTTTGTGCAGCGCTCCTTGCGCTTCGCAGCAAAAGGCCATACCCGCGGCCACACGTTTGACGGACGCGATATACCTCCCAAGCTCGGTCGCGATCTCGACCCTCCCTTGATCATTTTGATCAGCGTCTGTACCTCGCCCTCGGTCCCACTGCTTAGGTTGGTGGTTTCGCACGCGCCAAGCTCCGGTTCGCGGGAGAATAGCAATATCGTTCCGTTCTTGGAACAAAATGCCCACTGCAAGGATTTCGGTTCCACCGAATTGTATTTGTCAACGAGACCAAGCTGGGGCAGAATTTTCTGCACCGGGGCTGGCTGCATATTTCACTTGGTCCTTTTGACCCGGCTTCATTTGACCACGCGGGGCCGCAGCGATTTAACCACCCGCTGCGGCCTTCGCCGTATGGCCGCCAGCGTGACCGGCGGGCCGAAAATGGCCGCTCGACAAAGCGCCTGGTCAGCTTTGCTTCCCATGCATGCAGGAGATCACGAACTCCCGCTTTGCGCGACCTTGTCCCTCTCCTCTTTCGCCCGCACTCGAAAAACCACGTTCGGTAGCAAGCTACTGGCATTTTTCCAATTTCTGAGGGTTGCGAGGCGCGCCCTGCTGAGCCTGTGCAGCGCCTCCGACCAAAGCCAGAGCAATGGAAGCGGCCTAATCATTCTGCGCACTCCTACCTGCCGTCGATCAAATCGCTACAAGAAAATAGTGGCACCTGCCTCGGCATCGCTCTCAATCAATGCGAGCAGAAAGACCCTCGACTGCCCTTGGATTGTAGCATGGCAATGCTGGCGTGAGCCGGCGGGCTTTGGGGTATATTTTCTAAAAGCGAACTGAACCCCCACACCGCGCGCCTATACTGATCAGTATCCGGGATTTTTGCTAATCCTCTCCCGGGGCTGGACGGATATCAGGCCGCCGGGACAAGGTATTGTTTGCCCGGCGGCTTCATCTTCGTTTGTCGGCTCAGGGGAGCGCCTGCGAGCGTGACGCGGCGGACGTTCAGGCGACTTTTCCCCACCTAAAACAAGCGGTCGCTCGCGCGTTCCGAGCCACCAGGAATCGATAATTTGCGAGATACCTAAGATGCCAGCTTTGCTGGCGGCAGGCGCGCTCCTCGGCACACGAAATGGTCCGGCCACTATCCGCCCCACAGTCCTGCGGAATGGCTGGCTGACGCCATGTGACCTGCAACATCGAATACTTGAACGGCTGTTGCGATCGCAAGGTGGACGTGCGGCTCGAGACACTCCCGCAGGATCAGCCGTGGTCGCGCGTCGGCTTGCGCCTGGTCTGCTCAGACCGCGGCGCCGCAGGATCTGTGCATATCGTCCCGAACTGGCATGACAGCAGCGGGCAAGTCAGGCCAAGCATAGGCTTGAGGTTTTGATTCCAGCGATGAAGCACGACACCGAACGCCCTTTTGCAGATCCAAAAGCCGCAGGCCGCCAGCTCGTCCAGCTGGCTTCGGGCATCGAGGCGATACAGGACGGCAGAATCCATATCGAGAAGATCAACTACTCCTCCCTCTACACGCTCCAGGGAAGCGGCGCGGAGTTCGGCGCCGGCATCAGGCGCGCTGTCGAGAAGGGCTGGCTGGAGCTGCACGAGAGCGGTACCTACGTGCGGCTGCTGAAAGCCGTAGGAACCTAGCATCACTGCCCGGCTTGCTGTCTCGCTAGCTCTCTTCCTCGAGCTGGCGGAGCGGCCCCCGCATCAACCCTCAGGCCCCCAAGCCGGGATCGTCTCGCGTTCGAGCTTAGCTTGGCTCTTGTTTCGTGCGGCCAATTCCTGGTCCAGGGCCTTCAAGCGAACGAGGAGATTTTCAACGATCTCCATGCAATCGGAATGCCGCAATGATTGCACGCCGCGCGCTGCCAGCTCGCGCTCCGAGATAGTCGCCCCGATGCTTTGGATGCTCACAAATCCCCCCGCAGAAAACATTGCCCCTCAGGTGCACTCAAGGGAAAGGCCGCAGCGTGGTTCCAGCCCCACTGCGGCCATCCCGGGCAACTACAAATAACTTGGTCTCAAATCTCGCCGGTGTTCCGACAGTAGAACACCCCGTTCCGAAAATGGACTCCGGACAACTACCGGTGGCGCCTTGTCACATTAGAGCGAACATGGCACGGCTTGCTTTCCCGCCCCTAATGCTCTCGGCTGCCCATCCAATTGCGGATTTGAGCGCCGGGAGTGCTAGGCCGGCCAGCGTGAACCGGCGAAAGAGGCCGCCTTACTGGCGGCCCCTCGATCGTTCTCTAGTCCACGCAGGACTGCCACGGTGCGCCGGGCCTGCCGCGAGTAACGCCTCAGAGAGTGACACGCTGGTTTAAGTTTTTACGCCAGCCTGAATCATGCACTTAGTGCGTGAGCTTTAAAGGACTGCCGTGAGCGAGGCTTCACAGGGGAAGGCCTGCTGTAGTTCGCACCCTAACGGTCACAATCGACGGTGTTGCGCATCACGGGACATATTTCGTCCAGAACTCCATCGTGTACCTGCAGTCGGCGCTTGGAAGTAAGGCAACCCACGTGGGAGGGGTGCCGCCAGAAATGACGGCCAAGCTGCTCCTGTCTGAACTCGTTCGCACCGGCGCTGGGGCAACGCACTAAGATCAGAACCAGCTGCGGTTATTTTGAAAGCACGCCTGTTTGGTGCGGTCCCAGATGAAATCCCCGCCGCCGCAGGGTGGACGGGGGCGAGAGGTCGCCGGGCATTCGTTCCGAACCTTGGCTCCCGTGCCCCAGCCGTCAACGACACATGCGCCACCGGTTGTCCTGTGACAGCCCTCGCCACAGCCACCCGCTGCGTGCGCCGCACTAGCAGCAGTGAGAACCGAGGTCGCGAGGAGCATTCCTTGTAAGATTTTTATCACTGCCAGACTCCTTGAAAGCGAATGACCGGAGCGAGAAGGAAAGATCATAACTCCTGCCGTGACGCTTAGCTACGATCAGCGCGGCGCGAAGTTGCCCGGCCCCGCGCGAACCGATCGACGATGCGCTCCGCTGTTCAAAGCTGTTGATCTAGCATTTTACAACCTGTGGAAAAGGAAGCCAGGTCAGCGCAGCTGTATTTTTCGAACCATCCACCTGCGCCCGTACAGGGACGTTCTGTTGCGGAGACGCGTGTGAGCCACTTTTTCTCAGTCCTGCTATTGCTGACCACGTTGATGCTTACGCTGTGTTTTGGCGTCGCAGCGTGGCGCGTTTCCGATGAGGCGGCGCTGGTAAGGCCGTAGCAATGGCAGTGCCGCAGTATCGGGCACTGCTCAGATAGGTGACCTGGGCTCAAAACGCCCACGCCGGCGCTGGGCCTGCAGGCCTGCGTATGTGTTGTTATGGAAGGACGGGCCGATTGGATTTCACGAGCTTGTCTATTTTGAATCGAATTAGCAATCTTGTGAACTAAATCACTGCATAATCTTCCGTTGTGCTGTTAGGATTCATTTATTGATTTGCCAGGATGCTCAACGCAAAAGATCGAGCGCGACCGCGTCGTGATGTTCGCGCGAAGCAGATTTGATTCTGCCGGCTTGTGTGTGCCATTCCGACGATTCAGGTGTCGGATCAAAGTCGCCGCGTAAGAATGTTCATTTGGAGGAAGCCAATGAACGAAACCTTCTTACCCAAGCGTTTAACCTATTGCTGTCGTTCAGTGCCGTTGAGAACACTCGTTGCGACCTTACTGGTTGCTGCGCCTGTCGCGCTTGCGTCTGCGCAGACCGTTGCTCCCGCGGAAGGCGCGTCGAGCGGCCAAAATAGCACTATGCGCATCAATCGAGACGACGAGGGCGCCCCCCTTTCGCTCGAGGCCGTCCAGGACGGGGTCAAAAACTTCGGATTGCGCCGGGCGGGCGTTGGGCTACCTAGTGCGACGAGCGCGGATGACACCAAACGCCGCGACTTCGGGCCGACCAAGTCTGACGAATCAGTGGCGGATCGGTTGGTTCCCCCTGTCGATCGCAAGCCGCCGCGCGATGCACTTCCGCATCGGGGCACTGAGGCGACAACAGTCCAAACGGAGGCGCCCAACAGGCCGCTCTCTGCGCCAAAGGATCGCCCGAAGCCTCCGGCCAATTATCCTTCGCGCGGCGCGTCGGATGTCCGATCGTTTGAGGCCTATCGGCTTGGGTTCTCGGGAGGGACGACGACACCGGCCACCGGGATCGACCCGCGCATACGATCGGATTTAGCCGCAGGGGAGCGGACTGAGACCTATGCCTTTCTGCTGATGGATTTCCTGCCGGACGCGGCCACGGAGCGCACGCTGATGAGCGAGTTCGGGGTCGCATCGCTCGGGCTGCATGGGACAGCACTCAAGGTCCGCGTCCCCCTGCAAGCCCAGGCGTTGGAGGGTATTGCCAGATTGCCCGGGTTTAGATCACTGGCTTACCCCTTGCCCGACCAAAAATTAGCGCCGGAGCTGAGATCTGCCATCGAGCGTTTCGGGGCCGAGGTGGTTCGATTTCCAATTGTCATCAGCCTGTTTGAAACTGATCCCAAAACTTCGTTCGCCGAACGGGTCCAAGCTACGGGTGCGGAGGTCGGTCGCTACGACCCGGTGTTGCGGAGCTATGAGGCTCTCGCAACACCCGAACAGATCCGCATTCTTTCCGGTTTGGATTTCATCCTGTTCATCGAAATCGAGCGTCGCAGCGGCGGCGGACACGATCAGAGCATGGCTACGAATGGCGTCGATTACATCCGAGCGTCCGGCTTCCTGGGTGCCGGAACTGTGTTGGGCTTACTCGACACCGGCGCCATGTTGGGAAGCGCGGCGGCAACCATGCACCAAGACCTCAACAAGAACGGTTGCGGGATTAATTTCACGAGCGACGCTGCGGGCGTTTGGAATGATCAGAATGGCCATGGCACTCACGTCCTCGCAACCATCTCCGGAACTGGGGCTGCGAAAGCGCGGTTCCGGGGCGTCGCAACTGCGGTCGGTTCGCGTGAGCGCATCCGGGTTGGAAAGATCTGGAAATCGACCAACACTGGACAAAACTCTTGGTTGCGGGACGCAATCGACTACATGGCGGACCCGACCAGCTGCGACGCGCCACGCCCCTCTGTCATCAATCTGAGCGGTGGGGCGAGCGGATCGGGACAGACTGGAACCGATTCCGAATCGCGCAAGCTCGACGCCCGCGTCTGGGAAACACGCCAGGCCTACATCGTGTGCTCCGGCAATAACGGCCCGGGCGCACAATCGATCTGGTCTCCCGGCGTGGCCAAGAATGCTCTTACGGTCGGAAACGTGCAGGACGCGGGATCGAGCTTGGTTGGCGAACTGTCCGGCAGCAGCAGCCGCGGCCCGACCGGCGATAATCGGATGAAGCCAGACCTCGTTGCAACAGGTGCTGTCGTGACCTCCGCGCAGGCGGGAACGACGGATGGTTATGTGGATAAGAGCGGATGCAGCATGGCAACGCCACATGTCAGTGGCATCGCGACGACGTTGCTGGAGCACTATCCTGATTTCAGAGATCGACCGCACTTGCTGCGTGCCCATCTCATGGCTTCCGCTACGCTGCATTCGGACGAGGTCAGTCCGGCGAACAACACCGGTGGCGGACGCAATGATTTTGGGCTCGGACGCGTCTCCGATTATCAATCGCATTGGGCGCGCCTCGACCCCAACGGCTGGAGCGGCCATTGGGCGTGGATGACAATCACCGACAAGTCTTGGGGCTTCTTCGACATCGACGTGCCTCGGGGTACCAAGCGGGTCGTCGCTGTGCTTACTTGGGACGAGCCCGAAGCGAGCGCAGGGGCATCACAGGCGGTGACATACGATGTTGACCTGTGGGCCGATCCCGGCGCCAGTTGCACGCCGGACGCAGTTGGACAATGTGGTGGCTGGGCCTCGCAGTCTAATATCGACAACGTCGAATATCTCATCATCGACAATCCGCCTCCTGGCGTTCTCCGGCTCAAAGCAATCAACTGGAGAGCTCCCTCATTTGGCTTGCCGGTGGCAATCGCAGCTAAAATCATTCGCGGCGATCCAACGCCTGCGATTTCGATGACGGCTACGCCGAGCACAACGTCTCCCGCGATCGGCTCGACCTTCACAATCAAGACAACCATTTTCAACCCGAGTTACGAGGCATATGGGGTTCAGGTGTCAGCGGCGGCGGGGTCTAGCGGTCTAAGCCTGCTCGGGGTCTCGACCACCCGCGAGGATGGCGTGGCGATGGATTTTTCAAATGCGGCCAGCCTCACACTTGGCACTGTAACGGAGGCCGATACGCGCTCCGCCATCTGGAAATTCAGTGCCACCTCGCGAGGCCCGCAGACCGTCCGCTTCAGCGGCCGGTCCAACAATGGCGGCACCGTCTTCAAGAGCGTGACTGTTACACCTTGAGCACCCAGGACTGAGTTTGACCAAGTCGCCTGAGACATTCACACTTTGCTCTCAGCTCAGAGTTCACGGTCGCCCGACTCACGAATGAATAGTTGTTGACTCCAGGGGAGAGCACGCGAGGGTTCGAGACGATAGCCCGAATAGCGGACCTCTCCGAGATCAGCAGCTTCGGACCAGAGGCCGACCTTCCGCAGAGATTTTCGGATCCGTCAGTTAACGGATTAGTAACGGCTTCTTGCCAGCCTGAATCATTGCAGATCGTCGCAACTGCGACTTCAGAAGCATATCGTCTCTCTCAGTTCATACCTGCTCGGTTGGCAGTCTCATCAAGGGACAAGTCCGCTATGTGCAAGGGAATTCTGATTTCGCTTAGTGCGCTGTTCTTTTTGCTGGTTTGCGATCAGTTCTGGTCGAACGGCCGCTATACGGACGTTGCTATCGTGATGGCGAAACACATCAGTCGCTCTTTCGGTGTCTGATGCCGCCAGTTTCACGAGCTCGAAATGACTGTCGCAGATGCTCTTGACGCATTGAACCAGAGAGAATGCCCGGATTGCTGGTCAAAAAAGATGTTATCTGGATTGCGGGTTGACATTGCGGAGCACTTGGAATGCCTCGCCTGTGAGGCACGCTTTTACGTTGCTCCGCGACCTCCACATGCCATAGTTTTCATCCGACAATAGGTCCATGCGAGAATCAACAAGCGCTTGCATTGGTCAACAGCGCCTGCCGTCATTGCCGACTACCTACCTGCAGCCGCGGCAGATCGTAAGCTTGCGCTGCAATACCTCATCTACTTGCTCAACCAGGTGCTGTGCCGCGATGTTGTCTGCCCCCGAATTGGGCTAGGAAGGTCTTGCTGCGCGGGACTTCATGGTTCGCGCCGCGTAACCTGACGTTTTACTATCGTCAACCGTGCCGACGCTAAAGCCATCGTAGTCCCCGGCTGGGCTGAGGACCGACGCAGGCGCGCCGATCAATGGTGTAGACAAAACCTTGTTCGACGCTGCCGGCCGGAGAGCGTCGGTCCGCGATGACGGCCCGCCATTGGTCTTCGCCGAAGGCCTTGGATTCTTGGCCGGCGCCGGTGGCGACGATACTTTGGCCGCCGCCGTTGTCGGCCAGGCATTCTTAGGGGTGGCCGGAGTGCCGGCTCCCGTTCGCTCGATGGCGGAGCGAGCGGAAGCGGCGGAGCGACTAAGGTCTGACCTATGGCGGCGCCCTGCTACCAAACGCCAGCAGACACGAAGCCAACGACCAACAGCGTCGCGCTTTTCATCCGCGTCATTCAAACGGCTTTGGTTGACCATTGAGTAACCCTACGCGGTAGGCCGCAGCGCGCTGATCTTTCCAGTTAACCGTTAGAGCTCGTCGGACTCCTCGGTTTTCGGCTTCATCGTCGCAGCGAGCACTTGGCGGCGTTTTTCGATGATG
>NZ_JH600073.1:7032826-7042786 GCF_000244935.1 Bradyrhizobium sp. WSM1253 | reverse complement strand
CGCGATCTCCGTCACAACCGCGCCGGGCGCCAGCGTCTCTTCGATGATCCGCATCTTATCGTCGCGAGACCAGCGACGACGACGCTCAACCCCGCCCAGGACCTCTACCCGCATCTACCGACCTTAAGGCTAGCCTTAAAGCTAGATCCTCGTCGGATACCTGCAACTCAACAAGGCGGCCCACCCCGGAGGAATACACCATTGACGCATGATCCTCCGAAGTATCCAGCTCATATGGCGATCAACGTTGACGGAAATGGGAGGGAGGGGCGTCTGCACGAATCCGGAGCTTATTTCATAACGTGGCGCGCACGGCCCGCTCTCGAGTCAACGCACCGCTCTCATGGACATGATGGACGAGACCAGACACTGCCTATCGATCAAAGTGTCGCATTGCCGACTGATACAGGCCAATAGAGCTGGCTTTTCTTATCCGGCTCGGTTCGACTAAAACCAGTTGGACACAAAGGAACCGCGTCGATTGTCGCGTGGCTAGTCGAATGGCCGACCAACCAGTATTGCCGGCATGAGCGAGGTATCATACTGATATGCAAGGGTCATCCCCAGTCAACGAAGGCCTCCTGAATCAGCGCCTCATAGAGCTCGGGTCAATAGCGAGCTGGGCGCCGCAGACCCTTTCGGACCTCGAAGGTTTTATTCGCGCCTCCGGCGACTATGATCTCTTTCGAGTCAATCCTATCCAATATGCGACTGCCAACGGCCTAAGTGACGCCGAAGGAATCGAGCTGTTCGTGCACGCCGCTAAGGTTGGCCTATTCGAGATGCAGTGGCTGCTCATCTGCGCCTATTGCCCGCAGGTCGCCGGCACTTTTCGTGAGCTAGACCAGGTTCATCCACGTTTCCAATGCGAATTCTGCAACGCCCTCAATGAGGCGGCGCTTGACGACTACATCCAAGTCACCTTTACGGTCTCGAGTTCGGTTCGCGACATCCTATATCGTCATCCGGACATGCTGTCCGTCCAGGACTACTATCTCCGTTACAACTTCTCCAAGGACTTCAAGCCCCCGCACGGAATGACACACGAGCAACTCGTTGCGGCACTCTCGCGGGGATTTGCCGATATCGAGGCGGGTCAGCGGTTGAACTTTGAATTCGCCGTAACGGCCGGCCGATTCGAGGTGCTCGATCTTAGCCATAAGCTTCTTCTGGTTTTCTTCGCGAACGGTGAACCGGCGGAACGCCAAGAAACGCTGGTCCAGCTCGAATCGGGCCGGTTCGTAGTTGCTGATCGGCCCACTGGACCGAGAAATATGATCCTTGGCGACGGACGCTTTGCGTTTCGACAGACGGCCGATCTTAGCCCAGGCAAACACATCATCCACATTGAGAACCGCACCAAGGATCGAGGCCGCTTCTGGTTTCTCCAGTATCCTTCCCAGTTCCAGCCCCATCTGGTCGAGTATGAGCCTTTTCTTTCCGGTAAGCGATTATTGCTCACCCCCTGCTTCGCCGAACTCTATAAGACTCAATTGGTGGACGAGCGCGATAGTCTAGCCGTTTCCGACATCACTTATCTGTTCACTGATCTAAAGGATTCGACTCCGCTGTACGAAAGCATCGGCGATGTGAATGCCTACTTTCTCGTCCGTCAGCACTTCGACATTTTGAATAAGATCATTAGGAATCGATCTGGCACGATCGTGAAGACGATCGGCGATGCAGTCATGGCTGGCTTCGAGCGTCCACAGGATGCCGTTGTTGCATCCGTCGAGATGATCGAAGAGCTGTCGCGATTCAACAAAACCGCTTCGCGGCCGCTCGGCCTCAAAATCGGCGTGCACAGAGGCAGGGCCATCGCCGTAAGGCTCAACGATCGGATCGACTACTTCGGACAGGACGTGAATATCGCCGCCCGTGTGCAAGGTCTAGCCGGTGTCAACGAAATATGCCTGACAGAGATGGTGATGGAGGCTCCCGGAGTCAGTGACATCGTCAAAGGATGCCCGGCGTCGCGCGACTACCAAAACTTGAAGGGCATCGGTCAGAAAATGGAAATACATCGGTTCAAAATTTCTCCCACGCAGAGATGAACGACCGCGCCCGTCCTGCGCAGCGGCAGACCGATTCTCGGCTGCGGTTTACCGCCAATTTTCGGCGCTGCTGCGTTGGTCTCCTGTATATTCCCGGCGGACGACGCCAGCAGGCATCAGCGTGTCTGCGTTCCCAAGCCGCGCGATCGTTCGGGTATCCTTCATTATGGAATATCGAAGTCGAGTTTACATCAAGATCGTGTTGCGGAAAGCCCGCCTGGTTAGTTACTGAGCTAGAGGGATTCCACGTGTGGCCTTAGCACGTCAACCGTCTCAATCAGCCCCGCAGCTTCCATCACGAGCAAGAGCTCCGCCGGCGTCATTTCCGGTTTCTTGAAGCGTTCGCGCATACACCGAATGGCTGCAACAGCGCGAGCTTCGTCGAGTGCGATAGTATCCGCAATGAAAGCGTCGGCCGATTTCGCCTCCATGTTCAGGTCGGAAAGAACTGCCGCGGGAAAGTCCTTAAGGTTTTCGGTTACGATCATTGCGGCCTGCGTCTTGGCCGCCGCAGCAACAACGTGATGATCGCCAGGATCGGGGAGCCCAGCCGCAACGGACAAGAAGTTGTCAAAATCCGTAACCATGGCATCTTCAAAGGCAGCTTCCATGCTGGCGCGCGCCCGCTCTGCACGCGCCGCGGCATCGGCAAAGCCTTTGGCGTCAGGATCTCCTCGATAGCTGTTTCGGTCTCATCCAGAACGCGGCTTGACCAGCGGAGACGAAAAAATTCCGCCTCCGCCAATGAGAGAAGCAGGTTCCTTTTGAGCGCGCTTGCAAGCGAGCACGCATCGACGAATGCGGTGAAGCGGTTTGCAAACAAGCTTACAGGTGCTCCGCGTCCTGCTCAGCGAGATTCGCAAGCGCTTTGCCCCGCTTCTCATCACGCGTGCGCTTATATGCGAATAGGTCCTCTGCCCTAATCCTGCGATGACGCCCCACTGTCACGTGCTGAATTTCGTTCTTTTCGAGCAGCGAGACCAGAAACGGACGCGAGACATTCAGAATGTCGGCAGCTTGCTGCGTGGTCAACATCTCATGCACAGGCACAAGCGTCACCGCATCGCCGCGACCGATATGCCGCAGCAATTCCATCAAAAGACTCGATAGCGCCGGCGACAAGGTTATCTCAGCAGCCTGCTGTGCATCGTCGAGCAGTCGCAGTTTGGCATCTCCCGTCGCATGCGAAGCGAGTATCTGACGAAGCTGGTTGGCTGCCGCCTTCTCGCTCGCGGAAGGCAGGCGAGTACCTCCCAGCTCTTCAGCGTAGGCTGGCATCGTCATCGTATCTTCTCCCCTGTACGGCCTTTTGTATAGGCCATATTCGAAATAAACGCAACAAGCGAAATAAACGAAATGGCCCAAAGTTCCTGACCAGCTGGGCCCCCTGCCCTTTGTCCCAAGCCGATCCTTGGGAACTTTTGGCGTTTGCCGTGCCTCATGAGCTGGTCGGCTAGGAATAAATTCCAAAATCTATGTTCTGCGAACAAATAAAATTTAGCTATATCAATGGCTTTAGCCAGCTCGCCCGACATTTGAACAGAGAGATTCTTAGACCGTCATCGATTGCTCCGCATTGGCGAAGTGATCTCGCGCACGAGCGCGCACGCATCGACGCCCGAGTGTCTCCTCGCCATATGGACTGGGCATTGGGGCGAGAGCAGCAAAGGGTTTCTTGGTCCCGAATACAGGGCCTTCCTAGGAGGCGTTCGCCCGAGATCATTCGCGAGCCGCACGGCGGCGCTACCGGCGTTCGTGCCGGCGCAGCCTTGGTAGGCTGGCGCCGAGTTCGAACGGCTGAAGGATCCAAGATATCCTAGCGCCCTCGGCGCCGGAATGCAGAGGAACTTCGATCGAAATTCGGTCGATCAGGCTTGCCGGGTTTGAATTTCGAACAGTTTCGGCATGCCCCCGCAACCAACAATCCAGTCCCAGCAACCGCTTAAGCCCAGAACTCTGCTTTGGCACGCAATCTGCGTAGCTCCCCTTGCGTCCCTCGCCTCGTAGCGGAGGACAGAACAAAGCTTTCACAACGGGAGGGAATGCATGAGTGAGCACAAGACCAACGGCGCGCGTAAACATGAAAGCCTGGACGCCATCGTGATCGGCACTGGGGTTGCCGGCCTTTACCAGCTCTACAAGCTGCGCGACGAGCAAGGCCTCAAGGTCAAGGCCGTCGATACCGCCACGGGCGTAGGCGGCACCTGGTACTGGAATCGCTATCCGGGCGCACGGTTCGACTCCGAGGCCTATATCTACCAGTACCTGTTCTCCGAGGAGCTCTACAAAGGCTGGAGCTGGAGCGAGCGCTTCCCCGGTCAGCCTGAGATCGAAAAATGGCTCAACTACGTCGCCGACAAGCTCGACCTGCGCAAGGACATCCGCTTCAGCACGACGGTCGCTAGCGCCGTCTTCAACGAGGCGACCCAGCGCTGGACCATCACGACCGACGCGGGCGACACCATCGACGCGCAGTTCCTGATCACCTGCTGCGGCATGCTGTCGGCGCCGCTGACGTCGATGTTTCCCGGACAGGACACCTTCAAGGGCACGCTGGTCCACACCGGGCGCTATCCGAAGGAGAAGCTCGATCTCGCCGGCAAGCGCGTTGGTGTCGTCGGCAATGGCGCCACCGGCATCCAGGTGATCCAGACCATCGCCGGCGAAGTCGGCAGCATGAAGGTGTTCGTGCGCACGCCGCAATACATCATCCCGATGAAGAACCCGAAATACGGGCCGAAGGAGGTCGAGGCTTACAAGGCGCGGTTCGACGAATTCCGCAAAACCCTGCCCCACTCGTTCACCGGCTTCGAATACGACTTCACCAACGGCAAGTGGAAGGATCTCAGCCCGGAACAGCGTCATGCCGTTCTGGAGAAGATCTGGGATGAAGGCTCGCTTCGGCTGTGGCTCGCCTCCTTCGTGGAGATGTTCTTCGAGGAGGATGTCAGCGAGGAGATCTCCGAGTTCGTCCGCAAGAAGATGCGCGAGCGCCTCAAAGATCCCAAGCTGTGCGATACGCTGATCCCGACGGACTATGGCTTCGGCACGCATCGCGTCCCGCTCGAGAGCAACTATCTGGAGGCTTACCACCAGGCGAACGTCGAGCTGATCAGCGTCAAGAACAACCCGATCAAGCGGATCACGCCTCAAGGCATCGAGCTCGCGGACGGAACGTCGTATGAGCTGGACGTGATCATCCTGGCCACCGGCTTTGACGCCGGCTCCGGTGCCTTGACGCGCATCGACATTCGTGGCCGCGGCGGTCGCTCGCTGAAGGAGGAGTGGAGCCGCGACATCAGGACCACGATGGGGCTTCAGGTTCACGGCTACCCGAACCTCTTCACGACAGGCGCGCCGCTGGCGCCGTCGACAGCGCTCTGCAACATGACGACATGCCTTCAGCAACAGGTCGAGTGGATCAGCGATTGCATCGCCTATCTCAAGAAGAACCACCTAAGCGTCATCGAGCCGAGCAAGGATGCGCAGGATGCCTGGGTCGCGCATCACGATGAGGTCGCGAACACGACCCTCGTGACCAAGACGAACTCCTGGTACATGGGCTCCAACGTCGAGGGCAAGCCGCGCCGTCTGCTCTCCTATATCGGCGGCGTCGGAACCTATCGCCAGAAGTGCGATGAGGTCGCCTCCTCGGCCTATCCCGGCTTTGCCAAGCAGTAACGACACAAGGGGCCGCGCAACCATTTTTGGTGGCGCGGCCCTGCACCCGCATCATCACAACAATTCGGAGCAACACATGACCAAGGAATTCAAGTCGGCGGCTGACGCCATTCTCAAAGAGACGGTCACGACGGGCCAAGGCGTCCCGGGCGTGGTGGCGATGGTGACCGATCGTACTGGCAACATCTACGAGGGCGCCGCCGGCAAGCGGCGCATCGACCAACCGGCCCCGATGACGGCCGACAGCAGTTTTGCCATTTTTTCGACCACCAAGGCAATCACCGGCACGGCCGCGCTGCAACTGATCGAGGAAGGCAAGCTCGACCTCGATGCCCCGGCACGAACCTACGCCCCCGACATCGGCAAGCTGCAGGTGATCGAGGGCTTCGATGCCGAGGGCCAGCCCCGGCTTCGTGCCCCGAAGGGTGAGGTGACCACGCGCATGCTGCTGCTGCACACCGGCGGATTCGGCTATGATTTCTTCAACGAGAACTATCTGCGGCTGGCGACCGACCACGGACAGCCGAGCGTGATCACTTCGTCGAAGGCCGCCCTCATGACGCCGCTGCTGTTCGATCCCGGCTCGAAATGGGAGTATGGCACGAACGTCGACTGGGCCGGGCAAGTGGTCGAGGGCATCACCGGCAAGCGGCTTGGCGAAGTTTTCGCCGAGCGCATCTTCAAGCCGCTCGGCATGAGCGACACGACGTTCGAGATCAACGATGCGGTGCGCGGCAAACTTGCCGGCGTGCACGCGCGCAACGCCGACGGCTCGCTGACCCCGATGGACTTCGAATTGCCTGCCAATCCCGAGGTCCATATGGGAGGCCACGGCCTCTACAGCACGGTCGGCGACTACATGCGCTTCATCCGCATGTGGCTGAACGACGGTGCCGGCCCGCACGGCCGGGTGCTGAAGCCGGAGACCGTTACGATGGCCGAGAAGAACCAGCTCGGTGATCTCAAGGTGACGGCGCTGCCCGGCGTCATCAAATCGCTGTCGAACGACGCGGAGTTCTTCCCGGGTCTGTCGAAATCCTGGGCGTTCACCTTCATGGTCAATGACGAGAAGGCGCCGACCGGCCGCCCGGCGGGCGCGCTCGGCTGGGCTGGTCTGGCGAACCTGTTCTACTGGATCGACCGTCAGAATGGCTTCGGAGGCTACTGGGCCACCCAGATCCTGCCCTTTGCCGACGTCGCTTCGTTCACCGGCTATATGCGTTTCGAAACCGCCTTCTACGACAGCCTGAGCCAGCGCAGGGTCGCCTAGCTTCTGCCGGCTCGATGCCTTCATTCCGCCTCCGATCTCACTCTTTTTGCGGTGCGGTCGGAGGCGAGGCAAATGGCACCAAGGTCGGGATACGCGATTGCGCGTTTCCATGGATGGCCTCACAATCAGGAGATAAAAGCTCGGGGTCCGGCAGATCGTTTCGGACTACTCAGCGCGTCGAAGGAGGGAACGTGTTGGGTCAGGCGCCAGAGGATGCTTTCGCAAATCCATCTATCGAACGCGACGTCCTGACGAGCTGGGAACGCTTCCTATCCGGAAGCAACAGCACGCGTCAGCAGATCGTGCGGTCGGCTATTACCGATTCGTGGCAGCGCTGCCAGAAATCGGACGTCGACTACCGGCGTGGCCAGGCTCCGATGCCGATCAGGGATGACAGGCTGCAGCGCCTGCTCGACAAGCGCAACCGCCTCGTTCAGGCCGGTGCTTCGACGATGGCGCTGGCGCGCGACTACCTGCTGGAAACCGGCACCGTGATGGTGCTGACCGATGCCGACGGCATTGTTTTGCGCTTGGAGGGCGACACCAAGCTGGCGCTGCGCGATGCCGTTGAAAAAACCCACCTGCTGCCCGGCAGCAACTGGAGCGAGACGACCTGCGGGACAAATGCGATCGGCACTGCATTGCAAACCGGGCAGCCCATCCAAGTGCATGCCACGGAGCATTTCTGTTCCGGCATCCACCGCTGGACTTGCTCGGCCTGCGTGATCCGCGATCCCATCGACGGCGCTGTGATCGGCGTGATCGACATCTCCGGACTATCCTCGTCTTATGGGCGGCCGGCCCTCGCATTGGCGATTTCGGCGGCCGCGCGCATCGAGGCTCAGCTGCTGCAGATGGAGCTGGACGCCCGCTACCGGCTGCTCGACCAATGCTTCTGGATGCTGCCGCCTTCGGATCGGCATCATGCCGTGCTGTTCGACAGCGCCGGACGTCCATTCAAGGCCAGTGGAGAGATGTCGCAGATCATGCGCGACCTGGGCGCGCCGGGATGTCAGTCCGGCTTTCCCCATCTCGGCAGCCGCGACGATCAGCTCTTTGGCGCCTCCCGTCCGGCATGGATCAAGGAGGAATGGCTGAAGCCGGTGGTGCAAAGGGGTGAACACCTCGGCACCGTGATGGTGGCGCCGAAGCCGGCCCCTTCGGGCAAACTGTTGTCAGCTGCGCGAGGCGAGTCCCAGGCCTTTGCCAATACCGTCTACAGCAGCCCGAAGATGCACAACGTGGTCGAGACGTGCCGTCGCGTCGGCATATCAGCTGCTCCGGTCCTGCTGCTTGGCGAGACCGGCGTCGGCAAGGAGGTGTTCGCGCACGGACTCCATGCCGTGTCGCCGCGCCGGAACGGCCCGTTCATTGCCGTCAATTGCGGCTGCGCCTCGCGCGAACTGCTTGCCAGCGAGCTTTTCGGCTATGTCGACGGCGCATTCACCGGCGCCCGGCGCGGCGGCGTGGCGGGGAAGATCGAAGCCGCGGCGCGGGGCACCCTGTTCCTTGACGAGATCGGCGAATTGCCGCTCGACCTCCAGCCCATGTTGCTGCGGGCGCTCGAGAACGGCGAGATCAGCAGGATCGGCGAGACCGCAGTGCGCAAGGTGGACTTCCGCCTCGTCGCCGCGACCAATCGCGACCTGCAGGCGGAGGTGGACGCCCAGCGTTTCCGCAAGGACCTATTCTACCGGCTGGCTGTCGTCCCCGTCGGCATACCGCCGCTGCGCGAGCGCTGCGAGGACATTCCGCTGCTGGTCGATCACTTCGTCGCCCAGGCAGCGGCGCGCTACGGTCTTTCCGATCGCCGGTTTGCGCCGGAGGCGCTTGCGCAGCTTCAGCGCCATGATTGGCCCGGCAATGTCCGCGAGCTGCGCAATCTGGTCGAGAGCCTCATGCTGACCAGCAACGGCGAGCTGATCGAACCTTCGGACCTTCCCGATGCCATCCGGGGAACGGAACGAACAAGCGAGCACAATCCGGGCCTGTCTCTCGCCGAAGCGTCCGAACGTGACCTGATCGCGCGCACGCTCCGCTCGTGCAACGGCAACGTGACGGCCACCGCGGCCGCTCTCGGTCTTGCCAAGAGTACGGTCTATGCGAAGTTGCATCGTTATGACATTCGCTTCGAGCTGCGTAGTAAATGGTGACATTGGAAGCGCTGGTTGAGTTGCATGTTTGAGTATGGAGCTTTCAGTATGGAGCGCAAAGCAAGGTAAGAGCGCTCTATTTCTTTGGTTTGTATCTGGCAGAGGCTCTGCGGCTTTCCGTGCCGAGCACGACGACCAAATAAAACCATATCCCTCAATGCCTTAGTCGTCCGTTAAGAAGCCGAATTGAGCGGGAGCGGACAGGCAAGCGTATGCGATAGCTGGATCAGGAAGAGGCACAAGAGTTCTCTGAGCCAGGCGAGGATACGGCGGAAGTTGTGGCCGACTGCTGAGAGCACGACGTTGGCGGCGTCGCCGGCGCGGCCTTTGAGATAGCAGCGGCCAAGGTGACCTTCGGCCTTCAGATGTCCGATGATGGGCTCGATGGCGGAGCGGCGCCGGAGCTCGCGCTTGATGGCGCCGAACACGCCGCGCTTCTGGCCCGAAATGAAGACGCGACGGGGATTTTGCGTGTCGTGGCCGCGATATCCCTTGTCGACATAGGCCCGCTCGATCGGACAGCCAGTGAGCGCCTCGGTGCGGTCGATGACGTCCCGCAGGGGTATGACCGTCGTAGGGNTTATCGGGCAGCGACCTGGCGTGCAGTACGAACAGGCCACCGAGCGCCCGGCGGTTGTTGGTGACGATGGAGGCCTTCACGCCGAACTCGTAAGGCGCGGCGGCCTTGCCTTTGCCGATGCATTCCACTCCGGGGCATGGAAGGATAAAGCCTCCAGCCGCGTTGGCGCTGCTGCTGCGAGCGGATTTGCACGGCCCGGCCAAGCGGGAGGGCGAATGCCTC
>NZ_JH600073.1:6968986-7032726 GCF_000244935.1 Bradyrhizobium sp. WSM1253 | reverse complement strand
GATCTGGTCCAGCCGCGCCCGGAACAGATCGTTCGATCCCGTCGTCCTGTGCTTCTTCGGTCGCATCGGCCCCTCCGATGCACCACAGAATCATGGCCCGCAGCGAAAGGGAATCCACAAACGACAATTGCAAGATTTGGGGGCCTCAAGCCCCCAATCCCTGCAATCTCAAATGCCGCCGCAACCGGAAAACTGACTCCTGCTCAATCGCTTAGAGCCTTGTTCACGGACGACGCCTTACGCCGTGGCCACCGCATTGCGCTGCTTCAAAAGTCGAGATTGCCTCCCGACCTCCTTACGACGCGCTTGCTTGTCTTCGCCGTATGGTGTCCCGTTGGCGGCCTGCGTCGGCTCTTCGACCGTGCGGATAGAAGCTGGCTCCATTGCTTGGGCGTGGGTTCCTTGGTCACGAGAACCTAGCTTCCCTTCTCGGTAACAGTGCTCGTCGAATGGACAGCTTGATTCCTTCGTATGATGGAGCGAATTATTGAAGCGACCCCAAGCGGACTTGCGCCCCATACTAAAGCAAAAACGCCCCGGATCACGCCGGGGCTTTGACGTTGGATATCGCGGTCAGATCGCCGAAGAACAAATTTCCCCTTCCGTTTCTTGGCCCGACTCGGACCTCCGGCCATATGGCGTTTTGCGCCGCTACTAAGGGCATAGCAGACGTCAAGCGCGCCTCGCACGATGCGACGCGGTCGCGCAGCGGTGAGTTTTGGGGCGGGGCGTCTCGAAGGATGCGCCGCAAGGACGCCACCCGCCAGGTTCACGCTGCCGTGCTGCGCGGACTCTCCGCTGTTTCCTTGTCCGTCTCCTTGTCGCGAGACAGCCATGCTGGAAAGCGAAGCAGGCGTTCGTTGCCGTCTTTCGGCAGCTCGATGGGAGCTTCATTGGACGAACTCGGGAGGTCCAGTGCTACGTGGCCGACTCGCACCGCATCCGCGCGCTGATCCAGTTCGCGCAGCAGGGGATCGAGCACACTGTCGATTTCGGTCGCCACCGACACGAGGAAACTATTAAGCTCGCGAGCCTCGGGCACAACTGCTGCAGCCGACTCGATCGCCTTGGAGAGACCATCGACGACGGGTGCAAACGCGCCGGCGGCTTGCCTGATTCGGGATTTTATCGCTTCGATTTCGCCCAAAACGCGATCACGCTCCCGCCTGGACTTCTCCTCCGAAAGGCGGGCTTCAATTTCGGCGATCTGGGCCGTCAGGGTCGTGGCTTCGGATGCGAGTGCATCGCGTCTTCCGCGCGCGCGATCAAGATCGCGGCTGAGATTGTCCAGTAAATCGTCCTTTCCGAACATGGCTTTGCTCCGTAGGACAGCCGTTTTGGTCTGTAGGACGGCCTTGGCGCGAACCGCCAGCCGGTTGAGCGACCGAAAGGCTGGATCGGCCGAAACAGGCATCAACTTCGGTCGCGTCACATGGGCCGACATGGTGATCCCCCACTCGTCCACATTAGCCGCCGGCATGGTTAACAAGTGGTTAATGTCAACAGATGATACACGGGGCACCATGCCGGCGATGCCGCCTTTGTCTCCTCGCCGCCATCCATTTCCGCTATAATCGCTGCGGTAGCATCACCCGGAGGCGCATCCCGTGGAGCACGCACCGAAACCCGAGCCCAAATACCTCGTCATCTGCTGTGACGGCACCGGCAATGAGAGCTCCGAAAACATCTCCAACGTCCTGAAGCTCTATCGCTGCCAGCGCAAGACGGACAGGACGTCGCTGCGGCTGCCGGAGTCGGCGCGGTGACGGCACTCGTAACGTTAACCGTCCATTAACCAACGCGGCCTAGCCTGCGGTAATCGTCCAGCCATCATTAGCTCGAAATGCCTTCCCGGTTCGCTCCAGGAGAAGCGCCGATGTGCGTTGAGTTGTTGACGTATGCCGATCTGGGCGCCCAACTCAGTATCTCCCGAGAGGCCGCGCGTTCGCTTGCGAGACGCCGCCGGTTGCCGCGCTCGCAGTCGGAGGACGGCAAGGCCCTGGTGAGCGTTGATGTCTCCGAGCTCCGGTACACACCCCGCCCACGACGCGCCCGCCGGGCCCCGATCGATGCCTCCCTGGCACAGATCGAAGCAGTCAAGATCGAGGCATTCAAGGCGGAGGTCGCGCGGCTCGAGGCCGTCGCAACTGCCTACAGAGCAGTGTTCGAGCGCGAGCGCGAGCGCGCCGATCGCCTCGCCGTCGAGTTGACGCAAGCGGCCGCCGAGACGACGGCCGCCAATGCGTGGGGCGGCAATACTGGAAAACGAAGTGGCGGTTCTGCGGAACGGTCGCCACGCCGGCGGCGCGATCGCGGGACAAGCCGCGCGTCGTCGATTGGGACATCTGGCCGCTGCGATCGTGGAAGCAGACCGCGCGAGTCGCAGGTAGCACTCGATCCTCATCTCCATCCCCGGCTTGCCGGAGCAATCACGAGGGAAGAATGACTGGCACCACCGATATCCACGAAATGAAGGCCCGCATCGTCGTGTTTGGTGTCGGCGGCGCCGGCGGCAATGCGGTCAACAACATGATCACGGCCGGGCTGCAAGGGGTCGAGTTCGTGGTCGCCAATACCGACGCGCAGGCGCTGGCCATGTCGAAGGCGAGGCGCCTCATCCAGCTCGGCACAAAGGTGACCGCAGGCCTCGGCGCCGGCTCGCAGCCGGAATTAGGACGCGCCGCAGCCGAAGAGGCGATCGATACGATCCGGGATCAATTGACTGGCGCACACATGGTGTTCGTGACGGCTGGCATGGGCGGCGGCACCGGCACCGGCGCTGCCCCCATCGTCGCCAGGATCGCGCGCGAGCTCGGCATTCTCACGATCGGCGTGGTCACCAAGCCATTCTACTTCGAGGGAAAGCGCCGCATGCGCTTTGCCGAAGCCGGCATCGAGGAGTTGCTGAAGACGGTCGACACCCTGCTGATCATCCCGAACCAGAACCTGTTCCGGGTGGCCAGCGAGAAGACCACGTTCGCCGATGCCTTTGCCCTTGCCGACCAGGTGCTTTATTCCGGCGTGGCCTGCATCAGCGACCTGATCGTCAAGGAAGGCCTAATCAATCTCGATTTTGCCGACGTCCTCTCCGTCATGAAGGAGAAGGGCAAGGCCATGATGGGACGGGGAGAGGCCTCCGGCGAGAAGCGCGTGCTTGCCGCTGCTGTGGCCGCGATTTCCAATCCATTGATCGAGAATCCCTCGATCAAGCGCGCCAGTGGCCTCATCATCTCTATCACCGGCGGCAAAGATCTCATGCTGTACGAAGTCGACGAAGCTGCGACCCGCATTCGCGACGAGGCCGACCCGGACGCCAACATTATCGTCGGCGCGTCGTTTGACGATAGCCTCGACGGTATCGTCCGCGTCTCGGTGGTGGCGACCGGAATCGATAATCTCGACCCGGCGTCTCAGGCGCAACCGGTGGAAACCGCCATCGCCCAGCTCGCGGGCAGGCTGCGCAACGACGGCCGCCGCATCGCCGATCGCATCGAGCGCAGTGCACCCCTTCCGCAAGTGGAAAGCCCGCCGCTCCGCTCCGAAGCGCGACAGCCCGTGGGGCAACCGGCAAGGGCGGCTCCGGAATATGCGCGCCACTCGGCCGACCGGCCCCTCGATCCTTACGGCCGCACCGCTGCGCGCAATGCGCCCGATGAGGCTATTCTCGATATCCCGGCCTTCCTGCGCCGCGCCGCCAACTGAACGGTCGCAGGAGGGGAGTTACGGTCGTCATCCCGAGGAGCAACGAAGTCGCGAGCCCGGGATCCATCAAGCCGCGGTCCCTGTTGAGCAGTGGGTTCGCTGCGCTTAAGCTCGACCCCATCAAAATCAAGAAAAGGCGGCCCACTTGAGTTGAACCATAAGAAGACCAAGGACATCGACATCCCCGTTCAGTTTAGATCCGAGAGACGCGGGGTACTGGGCAATTCGATTATTTGAGCTACAACTTTTCCATTCACGAAAGCACGCGCGATAGGGACCGCAGGCTCGACGCGACCACATGGACCATCTGAGGGCAGCAGGAAGTGCCCTTTGGCCCCCTCGACCTGAAGTCCGCGAGAGGCACTTGCGACCATCTGTTTGCAATATCCATGGTCGCTGCTCAGATCTGGTTTGTTCTACAAGTGGTTAGGCTGCCATCTGTCTTGCGCAGTTTGCCGCAGGGCAATAGAGGGGCACCTAGCCGCCGAGATGGCCCTCTCGGTCCTGGCCTACAATCTGACACGGGTCATGAACATCTTCGGGATCAAGCCGCTGATCGCCGCGATCGCGGCATGAAGCCGGCCCGGCCCGGCTTCGAAAACCGACGCCGCTTCAAGGCCATTTTACACAGCCAAGACCCATAGTGAACATCTCTGCCTCGTGAGACCCGCACTGCTTGACAGTCGTGCCACCAATGGTGGAGCAGTTAAGGCCAAGGTTTTAAGCTATGCCATGCGCGGCTGCCGGCTCTCGCGCCGCTTTCTCTTGTGCGAGAGTTGCTTCCAGCCGCGAGATGTTTTCCTGGAGGCGCTGGTTGTTTTCTAGCAGACGCTGACTGGTGAGGAGGAGGATGTAGTAGCCGAATTGCTGATTACTTTGAAAGTAGATTTCAAGCAGCCCTTCATAAGTTATAGTCAGGACTTGTCCGTCTTCTATGCACTCGACCGTTCCGGTTCGCCGGTTATTGGGCGTAAGGAAGCCAAGTTCTCCCATGAGGCGTCCCGGCGGGATCTCGACGTTGATCTCCTTGACCAGGAATTTGCCCGTCACGGTCAAGAACATTTCGTTGGCGGTGTCATGGATCTTGAACAGGGTATCGCCGCGGCGATATTTGCGTTCGGTCATGAACGGCTTGATCCACTCCATCGACATGTCACCTTGCGTCGCGTTACGTGCCTTCTTAACGAGCCTGAGCAGTTGACGGAGACGAACGGCATTGACCGGCAGCAACAGCAGATAAAGCAGAAAGGTAGCGACGCTTCCGGAAAGCGCGCCAGACGTTGCGAAGAATGCACAGCCGACCATATTCGCGACCCGCAGCGGCACCATTCTCTGCATCAGCAAGGTAGCAACAAAGAAGATTGCGCCGACCAAGGCAAACATGTTGGCGAGCGTGATGTTGGCCAACACAATTTCCAGCAGCCGATCAAACAGTGCGTCGTAGGTGATGTTGTTGGGATCAAGCCCCATTTGAACGAGAATCTTCGCGATCCTGAGATTATCCGCCGCCGTATCAAGAATGCGGTTTAGAATTGTCGAAAAATCTGCACTGGAACTCATCGGATCACCCCACGCAAAGCAGTCGGTTATTTTCGGACCTCGCGGATACTGATAATCGAAGTCTGACAAGCACAAGCGGTATTGATCCACGATCAATTTTACCCGGCGCTGTTGTTTTCGGCAATCGCAGGCGCGTGGCCAGTAGCGTATGTATTAGCGCTCACACCGGACATGGCTTCCGCTGGCTTCGACCCGCGATGCATGATTCCTTTCCTTGCCCTTTGCGGACTAACGCTGCGAGCCTCCTGATGTCTGCTTCAAGGGGGCGAATTCAACTGGTCAGCCTTACATGCCCCGGCAGTCACGGAATGTCGCCTTATGGCCCTGAGCCGAAGGGCTGGGCTACGTGACCGTGAGCGTATCGACTATCCGGGCATGGTCCGATCGGTCAGGAAATCAAGAGCTAATCCCAAGTTCATTTTGTACTGCGAGTGACGCCGGTATGTCAGGTTTCACACCATCAAATTGGACATAGTACCCAGCTTCTGGGAAGTCAGATCGGACTTTGGGCTCATTACCGTAACCCGCCAACTGCGTGCACTATCGGAGGTTATCGAGCAATTCGCGCGCCTCCTTAAGAGCCACCGTGTCGAATCCCTCGGTGAACCAGTCGTAGACAGGCGCGAGGAGATCGCGGGCTTCGCGCCACTTAGACTGGGTGCGCCAGAGTCTCGCCAAGCTGGTCGCCGCAGCAAGCTCCCAGGATTTGGCCCGCTGATTCCGAGCGATCTCTAAAGCCTCTCGGAAAAGCGTTTCGGCGGGAATAGTATTCTCCAGGCCGCCCTGGGTCAGGAGAAGCTCACCCTTAAGCTGGCAAAGTCGGGCCTGAAAGAAGCACTCTTTCGTTTCGTCAACGATCTTCAATGCTTCCCCGACCGCCTTCAGACCTTCGAGCGGCTGCTCGTTGATCCGGTAGGCATCGGCCAAGGTCGCGAGCCATCGTGGGCGATCCATGCGCGCTCCTGTCTCCAAGAAATCCGCCATCCCCTCGCGCAGGACGACGAGTCCCTCCTTGCCTTCATCCTGCATAGCCATGGCCCATCCCACCATCATGCTTGCTTCCGCCCGCCAGAACGGAAATCCGTGCTCGACGGCGAGTGACCTGGCCTCTTCAGCCAGCTTCCTGATGACATGCACTTCCCCGCTGCATTGATGGATGAAAGTGGAATAGACGAGCGCCTGGACGAGACTGAACGGATGACCCAGGTGACGTGCCAGCGTTACTGCACCGCGGCTTGTGGCGAGCGCCCGGTCTGAATACCCCAACACCCAGAGCGCGAATGCCTCATGAACCATGCAAGCGACACCGGGATCGTTTCCATACCGGACTGCGTGGATCCGGTGCTGTTCCGGATCGTAGAGGCGGCGGCCGTCCTCCAAGTGTTCGCGCGCCGGGCCAAACTTTCCGCACCACAGCAAGGTCATTCCAAGCGCCCGGTGCGATTCCAGCTCATATCCGACGTCGTGCTGGCTGAGGGCGAGCGCGAGCATTTCCTTGGCGAGATCCCCGGCGGCCTGCCAATCGGCGCGCACGAGGTCGTACACCCATAAACCGCGCATGACTGAGAAGCGCTGCCCGGGAGCTTGCGATCCCTGGCTCAGGACTCGGGCGCGCTCATATGCGGCTGCGACCTCTGGAGCTGCGAAGCCCTTGATGGTCGTCAACGTCGCTCCAAGCCTCGTTTGCAGCTCCAGCTCCCGTTCGTCGCGCGCCTGGCGCGGCGGCAGGCCATCGAGGACGGACAGCGCCCTTACGAAGTGGTTGGCTGCCTCGACGTTGGCGGATCGTGCAAGCGCTTTTTCTGCAGCTGTCTGCCAACATCGGCTTGCGGGCTCGGCGAGTCCGGCTCCCGCGTAGTGCAGTGCCAGCAACTCCGGTTCGGCTTCGGCCGTTTCGGGAAATCTCTTCTCCAGCGTTTGGGCAATGCGCCGGTGAATGGTGCGCCTATCCGCGTGAAGCAAACATGCGACCGCCGCTTCCTGAAGCAAGGCATGCGTAAAGGTGTATGAGGCTTCCGGCGGCTTGCCGTCCTCGATAATCAAATTTGCCTTTATCAGTCCCTGCAATGCCTGCTCGAGCCCCACCTTGTCTTGAGGCAACAGCGCGGAAAGCAGCTTGAATGTGAAGCTCCGACCGATGACGGCGCCCACCTGCGCGACCTGCTTCTGCGCTCCGAGCCGGTCCAGGCGCGCCAAAAGAGAATCATGCAGCGTCCGCGGGACACGTATGTTGGATACCGGTGCCGTCGTCGGAATATCCCTGCGCTGATCCTCCTCGTGTCTGGCCTCCAGCGCCGCCTTGGTCAACTCCTCCAGGAACAACGGCAAACCATCGGAATATTCCAGGATCTGATCTAGAGTCTTTGGAGGCAGGCTAGAGGTGGGATCCAGCGCCTTCACGATCTGCTCACTCTCGCGTCGAGGCAGGCGATCCAGGACCCGCGTCGTCACCCTGACGTAACTTTCCCACGTCGGCTTGAATTCCGGCCGGCAAGTGATCACGAGAAGAATCGGAAGTTCCAGAGCCCGCTTCATCAGGCGATCGAGAAATTCCCGGGTACTCGGATCGACCCAGTGCACGTCCTCGAACGTGACCAGCAACGGCGCTTGTTCTGTCAGCTTGGTGAGCCTCGTCTCCAGCGCATTCAAAATGAGCCGCTTCTGCTGCCGCGGACTGAAGCTCAACGGCAGGTAACTTGATTTGGTCGGGATCGAGAGTAACGAGGCGAACAGCGGCACTGCGTAGGAGGTGTCGAACCCGGCTTCAGCTAGCAATTTCTCAAGCTTGTCGAGCCTTGCTTCCGGGGTTTCGCCGCAGGAAAATTGCGCATCGTGTTCAATTTGTTTGATGACCGGATACAGCGCGCTGTTCTGGTGATAAGGTGAGCAATGGTGATGCATGCTGCCGAATGAGTCCACGGCCAGCATTCGCCGCAGCGCTGTGATGAGGCGCGATTTCCCGACGCCGGCTTCACCGGTCAACAGGATAGTCTGTCCCGCACCAGCCTTTGCTTGGAGCCAGTGATTGCGCAGCAGCGCCAGCTCTTCGTTGCGGCCCATCAGCGGCGTGAGGCTCAACTCGGTACGTACCGCCTCAAAATGACTAGCATTTCCTTCGGTCAGCACGCACCAGGCCTGCACAGGCTCCGCAAAACCCTTCAGCGCGTTGCGGCCCAGATCCCCATACTCGAATAGGCGTCCAATCAGACGTTTCGTGGTGTCAGCGATGACGACACAGTCGGGTTCTCCCAGCTGCTGAAGGCGCGCCGCCAGGTTCGGCGTTTCGCCCGCCACGGTGCGCTCCTGCGCCTCACCCACCCCGATGACGTCGCCGACAACGACATCCCCGGTGGCAACGCCGACACGCGTCGACAGCACGAGACTCGACGGAAGCTCCAGGCACTTGGCAGCTGATACGATGGCCAACCCGGCACGTACCGCACGTTCTGGATCGTACTCGCTCGCTTGGGGATAACCGAAATAGGCCTTCAGGCCGTCCCCCGTAAAGCGCGCCACATAGCCCTCGTACTGCCGCACCACGCCTTCACAACAGGATTGATAATCGGCGATAATTTCGGCGAGATCTTCCGGATCAAAGCGCGCCGAAAGCGAGACAGAGTTCACCAGGTCACACGTCAGTACCGTGATCTGACGACGCTCGCCGCGCACCTGGGGTACAAAAGCCTCCGGTCCAATCCCGGAAGATGCGCCGAGCACATCCTGGCGCAGCACCTTGATCGCTCTCAGCAGCTGTTTGCGATGACCGAGGGCTGACACGCCCAGCTCACGCAAGTCCTGATCCGTGAGCTCCGACACCAGCTTCCACGTGATCGCGTTTTGCGCGAATGCCGGCTTGTATTGCGGTAAGCCATGGCCGTCCAGCCACTCGCTGACTTCGTTGCCAGTATCAGCAATCTCTGTCATCGACCCACCATCGGCTGAATCGGCGAATTGTGAAAAACGGCCAGTAATCGTTAGATTCCTGCCTCGGCTTTCCGCCGAATCGACGCTAGTAGGGCGATCAAATCCAATGAACGATCGTCACTAGTCAGGAACCGTCAGGACGGGAAGAATATCAACCTTACGGCAGACGACCTGTGAAGCAGTTCACAGGTGTTACAGTCTGTGATGTGAAACGATCTCATTCACTTGACTGCGCGAATCCTTCGCCGATCCGCTCAGCGGACTTAGGGGAAGCCGTGATCCACTCAGGTCCCACGATCCAGGCCATCTACCGCTATCCCGTGAAAGGGCTTTCGCCTGAAAGCCGGGCGAGGACTGTGCTCTCCGCTGGAGAACCCCTTCCGGGCGATCGCTCTTACGCGATCGAGAACGGGCCATCGGGTTTCGATTCGGCCGCCCCGGCGCATTTGCCGAAGTCGCGGTTTCTCATGTTGATGCAGAGCGATCGCCTCGGTGCGCTGCAGACGCGCTTCGACGAGACAACGCATGTCCTGACGGTTTACGTCGAGGGCAGCAAGGCGGTCAGCGAGAGCCTGAGGACGGCGGAGGGTCGCGCCGCGATCGAAAACTTCATTGCAGGCCACTGCGGTGACGAGCTCCGCGGGCAGCCAAAGCTGCTGCATGCGCGCGGCCACAGCTTTTCCGATACAGCCGACAAAGTTATCTCATTCATCAACGTGGCCTCGGTCGCGGCCCTCGAGCAGGCAGTTGGGGCAAGGGTCAATCCACTTCGGTTTCGCGGTAATATTCATGTCGCAGGCTGGCCCGCCTGGCTTGAGTTCGACCTCCTTGGCCAAGAGATTGCCATCGGTGACTCGGCGCGGGTGAAGATCACCCGGCGAATAACACGGTGCGCCGCAACTGAGGTCGATCCCGACAGCGGAGTTCGCAACCTCGACATTCCAAGAGCTCTAATGCGCGCTTACGGAAACATCGACTTCGGCGCGTACGGCACCGTGATCGAAGGTGGTGAAATTACGGTTGGCGATTCGATAAAAGCGCTGGCGATGTCGTCACACCTTTAAATTGCCAGTAACGCGTCATCCTGCCCTGGCAAGCAGAGCATCGACCGCCTTTTCCGCGGATTCCAGGGCTCCCTCCATCCAACTGTGACTATGGGAGCAATGTTCCCCCGCAAAATAAACCCGGCCCTCCGGCCGGATGACGTGCTGGTGCATACGAGTGAACTGCCCCGGTTGGTAAAAGGCAAATGCACCGCCGCACCAAAGATAGGTATCCCAGGCCCAACTTGCTCGCTGAATGATCGTATCGCGGTACGCCAGCTCAGGATGAATTTGCGAGACTTGCTGGATCACCAGTTCCTCCCGTTCCGTCGCTGGCATCGCGCCGAGGCGGCGAGCGTTTTGTCCCCAGCAATAGGAGGCTATGAGGACGCCCGGCCGATCGGAAACGGCTGGATCGCGCGGCCTAGTTCCTTCTTTATTGCCCGCGTTATCCGAGGGATAGATCACCGACCCGCTGACGAGGTCCGTGGTCGTAGCGCCGCCGTAGATGCCGTTGTTCTTTTCCCAAAAGCGGTCTTTCGTCAGAAGCGCAACCTTGGTGCCGGAATCGTAACCCATCTCAAGGATCGCACGCCGTTTCTCATGCGAGAACGGTGGATCAGCTTCGACCCTTGCCAGGACGGGGAACGGGATAGTGCAGAGCAAGAAGTCTCCGTCTTCCTGATGGTCGCGACCGCCAAGTCGATAGACCGCACGCACCCGTCCCCGTGCTGCGTCCTGCTCAATGCGAACGACCTCGCAACCCATCTGCGGCTTGCTGCTGAGGCGGCTTAGAAATGCGTTCGGAAAGCGAGACGTGCCCCCCACGATCTCCGAGAATCCCGGATCCCACACGCCGATGTTTTCCTCACGCAGAAATTCGGTCGAGGCAAAGTGCTGGATGTCCAGGTTGCCATACGCAAACAAAAAGAATTCAATCGCTTCATCAGAGAGATGGACTTCCCCCACCTGCTTTGGCCTGGCGTCGTGAATGAGCTGCCGCAGCGACTGGCGATCCAATCTGATCAGATTCTCGGACGTGAACGTATTCGCGGTCCTCAGTTGTTCGAGTTCGTCACGGGAGAGGCCGTGCTTGCCCTGAGCGACATCTTTGACGGTAAGATTCCAGAGCTCGTCCGCTGTCAGTTTTTCTTCAGCTGCCTTTAATCTGAACTTTTTCTTGATTTCTGCTTCGTCAGTCGACTTTGTTCCACGCGCATACTTGAACGTCTTCGCGCTGTACATCACAAACGGTCGCAGCTCGAGTTCGCTGAACATGTCGATATATTTGCGTACAACCTTGTGCTCTACGGGAATGCGCATGGCGCCTGCTTCCCAGTGCAAGCCATCACCGATCGGCATGGTCCGGACGCGCCCCCCGACGTGATGTCGTTCGGCTTCCAGGATCGTGTACGTCCAATCCTTCCGCTGGAACAAGAAAGCTGCACACAGTCCGGCGAGGCCGGCGCCGACGATAATCACGTGCGGCGTCTTGCCAGGCTGCGCTTCGCTTGCGCCAACCAGGATGTCGATCCCGGCGATGGCTGCGGTGGCGCCAGCGGTTTTGATCACCTGCCTGCGCGTCACGTTCGCGCGGTCGTTCTGAGTACTCATTACTACTTTCCTCGCCTTTTTGCGCGAGGCGCGCCTTCGCGCCTATCCGAACTGACTCACCAGCGCTCGTGGGCGCTCTCGGGCACTCGATACGAGGTGGTGGATTCGTTTATTGCCTGATCTCTTGTATGTCGTAATCGGTCAAATTGCAGTCTAGTGCACGGAGCCCATTCCGATCATCGGTCGCTCGCGTGCAAAGTCCTGCCCTAACTTGAGCGCGGCTGCCTCCGATGGCGACAAGTCCTCAGTTTTCCTGGCCATGAGGCGACCCAGATCGCGCGGCATTTCAGCACCGGCCTGTATCCATTCCTCAACTGTTGCGATCTCATCAGCCGTGAGAACTCCATCCATTGGACCATCGTTTTGCAAAATTCGAGTCAGGAAAAAGCTGCGCGTCGGCTCCCGCGGGCAAACCCAGCCCGACACCACCAGCGCGCCCATCAGTTCGGCCGGTTGATCGAATAGCTCAGCAAGAGCCTTTTGTTCTCCGCTTTGTGTCGTCAGCGTGATTCCGGCGTGAGCAGTCTTCGCTTGACTGGCACGGTTGACGATCATTTCGGCCATTTTAGCGGCAGGATCATCTCTTGGCTCGTCAGGCAAGGGATCTGCACACTCATACGAGTTACACTTCAGGGATTCGATCCAATCCATAATCACCGATTGCTCATCTTCTGAGAAGACTCGATACATGGGCCCCTCAAATTGCATGAGCGCGAATAGTTTGCTATCGCGCGGGTGCTTGGGGTCAACCAACTTCTCTTCGATCAGAACTTCGAGCAGTTTCTCCGGCTTGTCGAATAGACCATTCAGAGCCGCCCCGCCAATCGCCACTCCGCCGTGCACTTGCCGGGCTACTGGCGCCTTTCTCTTCACCAGAGCAAGCATCTGTTCCTTGTAGTAAGCAGTAAGGTCTGGAATGCAATTTGGCGTCGCGGGAGTACCGATGTTGATCCTCTTCTTGTCGATGATCAGCCGGCGCATAAGAGCATCGACTCCAAAAAATCCAATGGTTTTCCAACCCACATAGCCGTTCCAGATTCGATTCCAATTCTCTTGCACCTCTTCTTCCCCACCCTGCTGTCGCTGCTGATTTAGGAACGTCTTGACAGCTTCGAGCACAATGGCTCCGTGGCCCTTGCTGATGTTATCGATGGCAACGTGCAGTTGATAGAAAAGCGGATCGATTCGACGTCCCCTCAGCATCCTAACGATTGGCGTCAATGTCGGCGTGGCTTCGTATTCGAGGTACAAAGTCATTCCGAGTAGCTCGGGAAAAAATTCTTGCGGGAAGAGTCCAACACAAAGTTGGAAAACCGCTGTACGCCAACAGCCCGGAGTAAATGGATATTCGATAAACTTCCGCGAACTGATTGGAGGCAGGTAAACGCCCTTGCTCCTTAGAAGACTATCGTAAACGTTGGGGTGGTTCTGGGCGGTTTCGCCATTTCCCGCTTCATCAGCCCAGATGTCAAACAGCTTGTTCACGACCTCATCGGAAGGTCTTGCTGTCATGATTCCTTGGAGCCAAACGCCGTCAATGAAATTGAAGGGCGCTTTCTGAATCAGATTATCAATGACGGCCTTGTCTGACGCCTTTCCAACACGAAATTTCTTGCCGCTATACTCAATAATCGGATTATCATACGGATGCACCTTGTACATGTCATTTTTGACATACGCATCGTAAATTGCTTTCATGCGCTCATCGAGGCGATCCTCCGAATAATCAAACTTACTGTGGTATGGCTGTGTGTAGTCGGCGTTCGCCAGATAAACACGCGCTAGTTGTCTAGCCGTCTCACGGAATTCGGGGAAGCTCTCTATACTGTTTAGCTTGTAATAGGCTTCACGTTCCTCATCAGTGGTCGGCATTCGGGGTGCGCCACCTGCGTCACCGGAATCTTTCCGATCAGCAGGAGGGAGCGGACACGCCGCGGCGATCCAGTCCCGGATAGTAATCGCATCCGAAGCCAGCGTGTTGCCCATAGGGCGCGATGGTTGAAGAAATTGCGTGACTAACGCACTCTGATCTGGCGCTCCCGGGACGACGAGGAGTTGATCGCCAGCCAAGGCCTGCATGAACTCTCGCGTCGAGG
The DNA here is from genome assembly GCF_000244935.1 of Bradyrhizobium sp. WSM1253. NCBI lineage: Bacteria > Pseudomonadati > Pseudomonadota > Alphaproteobacteria > Hyphomicrobiales > Nitrobacteraceae > Bradyrhizobium > Bradyrhizobium sp. WSM1253. Next base: position 7,018,787 of record NZ_JH600073.1, on the reverse strand, counting down.
CGTTCTGGGTGTTAAACCACCAAGCAACCGGGTGAGCAGCTACTCGCCGATGTGAATGACTGGCAACGTTAATCGCGGCGGCGCGCCACCGATTGATCACATCAGCCATTTTATTGGCAATTGACTGGTCCGGCATCTTTCCCTCCTGCCCCAAGGGCTTCGTTCGTAAACCCACAAGCTGAAATCGAAAAAATACGCTCTCAATCGCAAGTAGGGCCTCAGGCTCCTGGCGATGTCACTGCAACGCACAGGGCAGTCAAGCCTGAACATACCTCGCGAATTACGTTTTCGGCTTCGGCCCAAGGCGGCTGGAAGGAGCGGCCGCACTCGATAGTAAAGCTCAGAATTTTGCTGTTGGATGCTTGAACAAAGTGCCGGCTGTAAGCGTAGTCGTCGCTCGCCCCCGATGTGGGGTAAAGAGTGAACGATTGCTCGAGGTCGTAAGCGCGTCCGCTCGCGGCTTCCACTGCACTATTCACCTTGCTCCCGAGGTCCTGGAGCCTCCGCAGGTCATCGGCCGGAATGAATTCGCCGTAGGCGTCACCGCCGCGTCCTCGCCGACCATCGAAGGTCGGATCCCGAAAGTTCATCGTCGGATCTGACGTCTGGTTCGTGTCGAAGCCCCAATTATAGAAGACCGCGGGGACGTAGCTGTGCACGTCGACAAACCAGCGGGCGCGTGGGTAACGGTCGAGCAGCCACACAACGTTGCGCGTCTCCGATTCCGATGTCGCGGCAGGCCCGACATACACTTGCAGGTCGCAAGGGTCGGCAGAGGCGCTAACGTGTGAATCCGGAGCGAAGTGGCGGCGGAAGTCCCACAAGGCATCGAAATTGCGGTTAATGTCGACGCCTACACAGTCCGGGTCGGAACCTGGCACCACACGCCGCCGATTCTTCCGCCACATCGCCTCAGCGGTCTGACTATGATGCCGTCCGTCCGGATTGACGCAGGGGAACAGCACGACTTGCAATCCCTCGATCACGCTGCGGATATCGTCTGCTGAGAAACGCTGCTGACCATAGCGCAGGCCCGTGCCGCGGGCATGCGCCTCAAGCAAGTCGGCGGCGAGATTAACGAGTGCATCGGGCGGAACCCACTCGCGTGCATGCAACCCACCAGTAAAGACGATGGTGTTGACCCCCTGCGTATCGAGCGGGCCGACCCGTAGCGCGTGAGACAGCCGGCCCTCCGAAGTTTGGTTGGGCAGAAGGATCAATTCGGTCACGCCAGGATGCGACGTCGCGAGCGCCTCGAGTGCGGGCTCGAATTCCTCGATATTCAAGTAGGCCATGTTGCTACTCCTTGATCCCGAGGCCACGCGGCGTAATCCGAGCGGCAAAGCGGTTGCCCGAGCCGACTTCTGCCTGTCTGGCACGGCCAACCTCCGACGCGTTCTCGACGACTTTTATTGTGATACCGGCAGCGCTTCGCGTACTGCGAAGCCGCTCGACCGTGGGCAGCGGCGCATAAATTTCCGCGACGTATTCTCCGCCGACCTTGCGGGCGACGGGACGGCAGCCGAGGTCCACATCGGCGCCATCGAGAAACGACCGGAGTTGCTCGATGCTCTTCGCCCGCAGCTCAATGCGATGCACATCATCAACCATAGCGTCCTCCTCTGGACTAGCCTTCGGGGATTGCGGCAGAGGCGTTGGTGGCTGCGCACCTGCGAGAGAAGGCGCGCCACTTCGCCGTCTCCGTTCAGCCTGGACAACCACGATATCTTCGAAGACTACTACGCTACACCGATATCGCAATCGGAGGGTGTGAACCAGCTCACACAGCCGTGACGCCGAATCTTTGCCGCGGCGAAGGCTCCAGCTTGTCCCGATCTGACTTTGATCGAGCCTTACGGCACGCCAGAAATAGTCGGCCCGCTCGTTGCCACCGCTGCATTGATCTCCCTCCTGTCGCAACTGCCGACGCGCACTATTGTGTCGCGGCAGAGTTCGCCAACGAAAGTGAACGTCATTAAAGGAGGGATTCCCTAACCCATCGCAGCAATTGGTAAGTCCGCTCAAATTGTCGCGGCCTGATAAGGGCTTGCGCGGCATGTCGAGACCAAATGGGACGATGACGAGAAGGGGTTCGGCGCGCATAATCCTGGCTGCGACCCTCCAAATGTACGCGAATTGGGACCCCGGATCGCGGATACGGAGAAGATCACAATCAACCTTGGCTATGTGGACCTCGGCCAGGTCGATCTCATGGTGCAGGAAGGGTTCTACTCGAACCGCACGGATTTCATCCGGACGGCGATCCGCAACCAGCTTGAGCGGCACGCAGAGGTCGTCAAGCAGTCGACGGCCCGCAACAGTTTGGACCTGGGGCTGCGCAACTATGCCCGCGTCGATCTCGAACGAGCGCAGCGCGCGGAAGAGATGCTGCACATCAAAGTTCTCGGCCTGGCGACCATCGATCAAGACGTCACGCCCGAGCTGGCCCGCGCCACAATCGCCTCGGTTTCGGTGCTCGGCGCCCTTCATGCCAGTCCCGCGGTCAAGGCCGCTCTCGCCGACCGAACGAGGTGAAACGATGCTGAATCCAGACATGGTCAGCGAAGCGACTCGCCTCACACGTGCCGGCCAACTGGTCGAAGCCACTGCACTGCTGCAGCGAATGCTGCGCGGCGGTGGTGCCCCCGCAGCGACAAGGGGGAATGCTGTGCCTGTCTAGCGTGCGAGGCTCGAGCCGCCGACACTCGACCTGAAGGCCGACGCGGTCGAGGAGAGCGAGAGCGGGCTGTCCACGCAAGCCACCCCTGCCAAACGACATAAAGGCCTCGTGCCCCTTGGCGGCATGAAAGATCTTTCCGGCTTCAGCCTGCCAGGTCCGGTCGGGCGCGCTCCACTGTCCAAGGCGGATATTGCACCGGACGGCACAAGGTTCGTCGCTGCCACCTTCAGCAACGCGGCGGGAAGTCGGACCTACAAGCTGTTCATCCCCAGCCGCACTGATGGAGGACCCCGTCCCCTCATCGTCATGCTTCATGGCTGCACCGGACGATTTCGCCGCCGGCACCCGGATGAATTTTCTGGCGGACGAGCGGAATTGCTTCGTTGTCTATCCGGAGCAGCCACGCGGAGCCAACCATGCGAAATGCTGGAACTGGTTTCGCACGGGGGACCAGCGGCGGGATGGCGGGGAGCCTTCGCTGATCGCCGGCATTACCCGCCAGATCATGCGGGAGCATCCTATCGATCCCAAGCGTGTCTACGTCGCAGGCCTGTCGGCCGGCGGGGCCGCCGCGGCCTTCATGGGTGCGACGTATCCCGACCTATACGCCGCCGTCGGCGTTCACTCCGGGTTGGCCTGCGGGGCTGCCAGCGACCTTCCGTCCGCACTGGCCGCTATGCGGCAGGGCAGCGCTGGACCGATCGGGACGGCTGGCGCGTCGGTGCCCACCATCGTCTTCCATGACGATCACGATACCACGGTGCATCCGAGCAATGCTGACCGGATCCTCCGTGGGCCGGGCGAGACGAAGATTCTTCGCGGGCGAGTACCTGATGGGCACGCGTATACCCGCACCATCCTCGCCGATGCAGATGGCTTGGACATGTCCGAGCACGGGAGCGTCCACGGGGCCGCCCATGCCTGGTCGGGAGGCAGTCCTGCCGGGTCCTACACGGATCCGCGCGGGCCGGACGCGACCAGGGAGATGCTGCGTTTCTTCCTCGAGCATTCGCTGGCAAGCTTCACGCGGAGATAGGGCGCGGCCTGAATTCACAATCGCCGGAGTCCGGTTTGACCTAACGCGACGGAGCGACCTGCCGGTGGGAGGTCTAGTCAGGCCTCGCCCGGTCCGGAAAAAATGGAAGCCGGCGGCGTGGTGCGCGGAACCGGCAGTGGTCGTTCAGTTGCTCCGGCTCGCCCAAGGCCGCCCTTGGCATCGTACCGCTTGGCGAGATCCAGCAGACGACGTTGGGTGAACGGATCGGCCCTTCGGCGATGACACGGACCCGCTGCGCGAGGCTTTGGTAGAACACCTGCTCCATCACGCACATCACTGCCTCGAGTTGAGTGACCCGCGGTCTTGGAGTCAAGAAGCGTCGGCAAGCGCATGCAACTTTCCGCAACCGTCTTGAGATCGCGGTGGCGGCGGACGTAGACTGCCATCGCGAGGGAAAACCAGATGCCAGTGTCCGATCCGGTCCGGAAGGCGTGCCCGGCTTGCGGCAGGCCGATGAAGGGTGTGCCCGACGAACTCGCCGACCGGAAGCTGCGGTACGTCTGCACCAGTTGCGCCGACGACCCGCTGCAGGACCCGACGGCCCGCAAGTGGCGGATAGCCCGCTGCGCCCGCCGGTAAAATAGGAATTTCCCGCGACGCCGGCGCTCTGGTTATGATGCCATCGATCGCGCCACAGCCGGGATTTGCTCCTCATGCGAATACCGACAGCTGCTGTTCTCGTCGCCTTCCTGTTCACCTCGCCGGCCTCCGCAGCGACGTGCTCAGAAGCGATCGCGCATTGCAAACAGGACGGATACAGGCATCCAGACGCGGATTCGCAGTGTGCGCAGACATCCGTTCGCCGAAGCGCTCCTTTAGCGGAACAAGCTCAGTGTCACAGCTTGATAGGCGCCTCTCACACCTCTTGGAATCGCCTCAGCGCTTCGGCCTTTTTCGATAGAAAAGCCTATCGATTGCCGTTGTCCGTGAACGAATCCGCGCTGATGATAGTTTAGCCCATTGCGCTTGCCCTGCCTCGGCTCATACTAGGGAGTGGACGACGGATGACCTACGTGACAGACCGATCGAGCCCCTTGGACGAGACGATCACCATCGCGGACCTCGTTCGCGATCCCTATCCAATCTACAAGCGCTTGAGGCGCCAAGCGCCCGTGTTGCGGGTCAAATCAGTGGGCCGCACGTTTCTCACCAAGGCCGCTGACACTAAGTACGTCAAAGACAATCCAATCTTGTTCAGCTCCAATGATCCGAACACGCCCATGAGGCGCGCCTTTCTTGCGCATACGCTGATGCGGAAGGACCACGAGGAGCACCGGAGCGAACGCATGGCTATGATGCCCGCCTTGATGCCGAAGACAATTGAATCTGTCTGGGCGGCGCTATATGCGGACCTCGCGGAGGGGTATCTCGACCGTTTGCCGTGCGGCGAGGTTGTTGATCTGTTTCCAGAGATCGCGGGGCCCCTTGCTGCACGGATTCTGGCGCATGCTATGGGCGTTCCGGATGCGAGCGATGACGACATGCAGCGGTGGTCGCAGATGCTGATTGACGGTGCCGGCAATTTCGGCTGGACGCCCGGGCCTTTCCAAGCAACCGACATCGCCAACGCGGAGATGGATAGATGCATCCGGGCCAATGCTGAACGGGTGCGAGCCGAGCCGGACTCCTCCGCCCTTTCCTTCATGGTGAATGCAAAGAAACCGATTCCGGAAAGCCAGATGATCGCCAACGTGAAAATCGCGATTGGCGGCGGCATCAACGAGCCGCGCGACGCTCTGCTGACGGTCCTCTACGGCCTTTTGACCAACCCCGATCAGCTTGAGGCCGTGCGCGCAGAGGGCAAATGGCGCGCAGCCTTCGAGGAAGGAATCCGATGGGTGGCGCCGATCCAGGCCAGTTCACGGCTTGTAATGGAGGACACGGAGATTCGGGACTACTTCATCCCGAAGGGCGAAACCGTCATGACAATCCAGGCCTCCGCCAACCGGGACGAGGAGGTCTTCCAAGACGGTGAAAACTATAACGCCCTTCGCGAACCCAACCCTCACCAGGCGTTTGGGAATGGCCCGCATCATTGCGCGGGCGCGCACCTCTCGCGGCGAACTGTGGGGGACATCCTCCTACCGCTGCTGTTCGATCGCTTCCCTAAAATGACCTTGCCTGATCCAGTGAGTGTGCGTTGGCACGGATTCGGTTTCCGCGGTCCGCTCAATCTGCCGGTTCTGCTGCAGTAGCCTCCTAGCCGGCCTGCAGCCGCATTCGACACAGATAAAGCGGACAAAGCTCTTGGTGGGACACTTCGCCGGTTTTGTCCGAAGAGAGATAGAAGGCTCCCGGGCAGGCTCCCGAGCTAACTCGCGGGACCGCTAGGTACCAATTGGGGCCCCCGCAGCTCGAAGCTCGAGATCAGCGGACTCCAATTACGTCGCCGCCCGCAATAGCTGAACGTTCGGTATACGTAGCAATCGATCCAGGAAAATCGCGGTCTCCTGAAGCGCGACGGCAGCGCCGGGGCAAGGGCTGGGGGCCATCACCAAAGCTCAGGAGGCTGTCTGGAGCTTTACTCGCTTATAGATCGCCCCCCCGGACTCTGAACGGAAAGCTCGCCGACAGACTGCACTAGCCGTGGAATATCAGCCGGGATCTCCCGTGCGAGTAGTCCCAGTTGTCCGTTACGCTTCACCCACCTGCGTCCGGCTTTGCCGTGAAGCAAGACGGCCCACGCGTCCGCCACTAAGGGCGGGGCGCCGCGGGCAGCCAAGCCAGCGATGATTCCAGCCAAAACGTCTCCCGATCCGGACGTGCCGAGAGCAATGGGACCTTGCTCGAGGCAGAGTTCTTCTCCTTCGGGCGAAACGACGTGTGTGCGTCCTCCCTTCATGGCGACGACGGCATCGAGCATGCGCGCCGCGGATAACGCCGCAGCGACGGGATCGGCCTCGATTTCCTTCTTGTCCATCCGCAGAAACTTCGCCATCTCTCCCGAATGAGGAGTAGCGATCGTGTTCCGTGGGACGTGAAGGCGGAAGCATCGAGAACGAAAGCCGGCCTGGTGGCACCACCGATGAGTTCGGCTCGCAATTCCGCTATGGGTGCCTCGTCGATGAGGCCGGGACCCATCAGGACCGCATCGGCTTCCTTTGCGAGATCGACCAGGCGAACCGAATTCGACGGGTCATCTCGCCGCTGCCATCGGGTTGACTATCCCTTCACTCGGCCAGTTCGCATGCCCCGCGTTAACCCTGTCTTTGATCTTCTCCCATAGCAGCGCTTCCCGGTTCACCTCTGCCGCTAAGCGGCCTTATTGGACCTTTGCAATCGTTCTTGATTTCTGAAAGCTCATTTCTAAGAGGATTTGAGTGAGGTTTCTCGTTCGGAGAGCGTGAAATCAGATGAGGGTGGCTCTCTTCCTAGTTGGCCTCGGTACACTCGCCGTGATGGAGCTCGAGGCGCCGCCGCGCATCACAGAGCCTGCGAACGAGCCGCCGGCTCTGGCAACCGTCGGATTACGTCCCTCACACGATACACTGACCAAGGCAGACCGGCTCGAAATTCCGCGATTCGAAGCGCCACCGCAGCCACTTTCCTCGAGCGAACTAAAGAATCCGTCGGACCACATTCCGATCGTTGCACGAGCACATTCGAAGATCATCGAGCAGAAGGGCAACGCAAGCGGAAAATCCGCGATCATGCTGCCCAGACCTCGGCCCCGGCACGGAATTTCCAAGGCAAGCGCAGGCGCCAGTCGCACCAAACCGGTCGCGGAGGCGAAGCCGTGCCTGTCAGGTGCCTTCGATGGCGTCTTGAAAGCATTGAACCTGCAGACGCGATGCCAGACCTAGCGCACGGATACCTCTGCGTTGGAGCGACAGCCGACCCGCGGCTCCCGCCGCATGTGTCAGGGCAAATACGCCGTGCCGGGGAAATCCGACCGCCTCGCCCCGACGAGCGTGGATCCGTTGTCGCCGCGCGGAAGTGGTTGTCCGCGGAATCCATCACGCTCGTTGTTGGACTGGCAATCGGCCTGGCGTTCGTCGCAAGTTTCGTCCTGGTTCGCGATGCTCAGTTGAAGGGGAAATCGATCGACAGGGCGGCTGCGAAGGCATTGGCCGAGCGAATTATCATAGCCGAGTCCAACGGTGACCCGAATGCAAGGAACAAGCGGTCGAGCGCCACTGGCGCCGCCCAGTTTCTCGATGATACGTGGATCGAAGCCGTTCGAAGGCACCGACGCGATCTGATCAAGGGCCGCTGCGACAAGGAAGTCTTGGACTTGCGCGGAGATGCCGAGCTTACGCGCGACGTTGCCGCACGGCTGGTCGAGCAACATGCCGCGATCCTGACCAAGCGCGGTCTGCCGGTCACGCCCGGTTCTCTCTACCTCGCCCATTTCGCGGGACCGGCGGGAGCCGTGGCGCTATTTTCCGGTGCAGAAACTGCCGATGCTGCTTTAGTTATGGCCGCCGCTGACATGACGGGTCGAACCACGCGCGAAAAGCTGGTCAACGCGAACGCGTTCCTCAAGGCGGTGACCGTCGGCGATATCAAGAGCTGGGCCGATCGCAAAATGGCAGTAGGCACTCGGCCTGGCCGTTAGCGGCTCAGATAACTACGCGATTTTGCGGTCGCGAAGCTCTCGGCTGGAAGCCAGCTCGCTAGCCGATCCATCGCGTTCAGGACGGCGCTCCTCCTGGCGTCGGACCTTGCGCGCAACAGAGCGGGAGCGCCTCCGCCGCCGGCGCGGCTGCGCCCTACCGGCGCCGCGCCAACACGCCGGCATGTCGGATTGCAGCTGGTCGACGCCAAACAGGGGAACCCATCGGGCAGCCCCCCCGCTGAGCTCCGTTGCTACGGCGACCGAAGAACCCTTCCCGCATCCCAGTGTAAACGAGTCCGAAAGTCATGTAGCTATCCGCTCTGGCATTTGAGCGACAGAAAATATTGCGTCAGCTTCTGCGGCTTGAATCAAATCACTCGCGCGCTGAAAGGTGGCACACAAAACCGCGCGCCCACTTCCGCCGGGGCCATCGGACAGTCGCTGATCGCCAGGAAGCATATCCTTGCCTCGCCTCCGGGCCGGGCGACCCGCATCAGATAGAATGCCGCGACCACAAAGACGGCGGCAGCGAACACCAGCTTGGCGGCTAGGAAACCCACGGCAGCCAACGTCGCGAGGTCGGGGCGCATCCCGAGCAAAGCGAGCGCAATGCAGACGGCGAAAGCTCCGCCGATGAGCAAGGCAGCAGTGAACCCGCGCCCAATCATCGTCCGGTCGACTGGTCGGGCATTGCGTGCGAGAGCGTCATCAGATCTTCGGTCCTGCGCGTCTCTCTGCCGATGAGCGCCGCCAGCGCCTTCAATCCGCGATGGATGGTGATCTTCACGTTTGATTCCGACATGCAGTACCGAACTGCCGTTTCGGCGACGCTCCTACCTTCGAGTTTCACAGCCGCGATCGTCAGGCGGGTCACTTCCCGCAAAAGGGAGGAAGACACCAGTTGGTTCCTCTCGGACGTTGGTGGACGCGATGTGAAATTTGGAGGCCGCGCAGAATATCGGGACCTCAGATGGACAGCCGGGCCGGTTCCTTTCGACAAGGCGCTGCGCCGTCGATAAGGGCGGGATGGTCTAACTTCAGACAATCGCCACAAATTTCACCGACAATCAGTCTTCACGAAGGCCGCTATGTCCCAGTATTCACTCGATATTGCGTCAGTGGTCAAGATGCTCGGCGAGCTCCATGGCATCCACGGCGAGCTCGACATCCATGTTGCCCTTGACCGCCATTCCAGCCCGCGACCCTGACGCATTAATTAATAGAACGCGACAGCAACTCTTTTCTCTTTACGCCAGACAACCGCGCAGCGGCGCCGGTCACCGTCGGGAATAACAGTCAGAGCAAATTCGTCGGGAATTTTTTCGTCTGCAGCAAGATCGAGGGCTGCACCGAACGCAGATATGCTGCGAATAGTGCAATCTGTTTTCGAACGGCCGAAGCTGATCAAGCCTAGTCTGGTAACTTGTTTCGAATGAGGGTTCTTCTCATCCATAGTGTCCTCCAAGGTCCGAGGAGCGCAAATCCATGGGCAATGATTCGGCGGCGATAGTGCGTACCCATCAATCTCACCGAAGAGTTGGTTCACAATTTGATTAGCCAATTCGCTTTCAACGCCCTGTCGGCAGCGGCAGGGGCTTGCTTTCCTCAAAGAAAATCTCGCAGCCGAGCGATTTCGGCTATCTGTTCTGCGGACAGCACGGCCGTAACAAGTTGCGTTTGCGGAGCAGTATGTATCTCGTAGAGATGACCTTGGCTGGCAGGCTTCGCTAGGAAAGCTCGGATGCATGCGTCCAAAGTGCCCTCGAATACAAGGTAAGAACTAACCGATGCCGCTGCGCGTTGGTTTCCAAGTGAAGGCCATTTTTTTAGTGCTGCTGCGGCAGTGAAGTCGATGCGCACGCGCTGCTTCGAGCCGACCAGTGCCCCTGACGCGCCTCTCCGGCGATCCGCCGATTCCGTTCTTTTCGAAGCTCTAATCATTCGGCCAATCAAAGCCTGATGGGCCAAGGTCCCGACCGCAATGATTGCGCTCTAACTTTTCCGGCTCGGTCAATAATAATTTTAGGAACTCCACCCTCGGTGCTGCGGAACTTGGACCAAACTGAGCAGCAATATCTGCGCTGGGGGCTTTCATGGCCAAGGTTTCAAGTTTGCCTATGTCGTGTTCGTTCGGAGGGCGGATGTTGCGTTGGGTCATTGTCCTCTCCTCCCGATCCACATGGTCCCCTGCAGGATTTTCCAAAAGATTGGAGTGCCGGAGCCGACAATGGCGCGAAACATTAAATGTCACAATTAAATTTGAGACTTATTATCACATTATAATCCAATAATAAAGTTAATAATCCGTCTGTGATGCTCGAAAAATCACAGGCTTCCGAAAAATCTCGCCTGCGCGTCTTGTCCAGCGAGTACAGGGCATGCCCTCCGCTCAAGCACTCGAAGAAACGGCTCCCGCATTCGGGGGGCGAAGCAGGAATGCTGGAGTCGCTTCTCCGCGATCCTTGTGCGTTCATCCGGCGCAATTGCTCAATTATAATCCAACATTAAATAGATCGCTAGATTTAATACGGCTTGTATCCTTATTTAATTGTTATGGTCGCCGCGCCACCGTGGACCATTTCACGTCAAGATGCCCGACAATCTGTGGTAGGCTCCCAGTCACACCACGCTCACCGCGTACAGAAGACCGTTTCTATGTCCGAACCTGCTGCACTCGCCGGGGCGATCTCGAGCACGCCGCCAAATAGGCCATTGAACCCCGCGGCGGAGATCGTCGGGAGGGTCAAGGCGTTGTTGGTCGCCATGGATTTTCTCGACGCCGCGGCCCACGAGCTGCGTGCGGCGGCCTCGAAAGGATATTCACCTGGGCAGCACCTTGGTTGGTGTGACCGACGAGAGCGACTGATTTAAGGATATGACCGACATAACAGTTCGAGGCCTTTTCGGTTTGCCGCGACCGCGATACGGTCATCGAAGAACTCGAGCGGCAGAGTCCGCGGCAGCGGGATCCGAACGCAGGGAGTGACCGCGATGGCCATCGCCTATCCCGTGGCGTTCCGTTCGTCATGGCCGACGACGGCGTCGCGCCGGCGAAGCTTTGGAGGGCCTAAGCGCCAACGCCGCGGTCATGCGCGCCGAAGCGCTCTCCCGGAAGAGCCAGGCTGCGACGGCGCGGTCGCCTTTTTCGCGGACCGGAGACCCGTCGAGCGGCGATTTTGGCGACGCCAAGGTGATCGGGAAGTTCGGCGAGGTGCCGGACGATCTCAGTACGCTGTGATCGACACGAGCCACGATCATTCCTCGCTCAGGGCGGCGGCATCTCCCGGAACGAGCGGGCTCAGCACGGTCTCGATCTGCGCGAGCAGCCTCTCGATTTCCTCGCGGGCCCGATCTGGGCCTTGCTGGTCAGAGGCGGCACTATCAGGCGCCGGCTACAATGCTGAAATCCTAATCTCAAGAGCTCTCCGGCGGAAGAAGAAAGCTGCCGAGGAGGCAAGGTGCAAATCTGGATGACCTCCGAATGACGTCATTCCCGGTAGCAATCAGACCGCCTGACCCAGTGCGCTTCGAGCGCGAGAAATTGATTGGGCGATTGCTTCCGCGGATATCATCGTGGCCAGCGGCCAGGCGCCGCGTTCACAGGCCGAACATATGACCGCACCGTCATCCCTTGTTCAACCAGAAAAAGATCTTGCAGCCCGGGCCGTTCCACATATGGGTCAGAGCCAAATTTCAAGCCGAGTGACAGTCTTGCTCTTCATGAAGACACGCTCCAGGAATTGGACCGAGAGCGTACCCGGGGTCTCGTCGACATAAATGGCGCTCTCTGTCCGGAAGCAGGACAGGCGATCTTATGATCGCGCACTTACAAACCTTAGACCGAAGGGCTTGAGATCACCGTACTCGCGAGTGCTCGGCATGGACGTCCAAAATGCTCGCTCCATTCAGGTTTCGCGGAACGCGCGGGAGAAGCTGTCGAGGATAGGCTTCATGATGTACTCGAAAAACGTACGCTCTCCGGTCTTGATGTAAACGTCCGCGGGCATCCCGGGCGTCGGGATGAATTCAGGCATTCGTCTGAGAACATCATCCTGGTCCAGGCGCACCCGAACGACGTAGAATTCGCGACGCGTGTCAGCGTCGGTACGGGTTTCGGTCTTCGCCTGCACTTGCTCCGCCAAGGCGTCCGCTGACACGTAGATGACGCTCGCACCGACCATCGGCGTGATGCGCTGGTTGAGTGCCGACAGCCGCACCAGCGCCTCCTGGCCAACGCTCACATGCGAAATGTCCTTGGGATTCAGATGCGCCTCGATGATGCGCTCGTCGCCAATCGGGAGGAGCTCTAGGATCACGGCACCAGGAGAGACGACGCCGCCCGGTGTATGGAAGTTGTTCTTCACCACAATACCTCGGACTGGCGAACGAACATCGATCCGGTCAACCACGTCCTGCGCAGCACGTATTTGCTCGTCAACGTCGTCCAGCTCCGCCTCGGTTTCGCGCAGCTCCTTGGTCCCGTCGCGGAGCGCCGTCGCGTGCAGCTGGGCTATTCTTTCGTTCGCCTGAGCGATCCGCTCCTTCGAATCGGCGATGCGGCCAAGATACTCGCCGAGCTCACCCCCGAGACTCGCCTCTGAGCGTCGCAACGCCAGCACATCCGACTTGCGGACCAGCTGCTGGCCAAGAAGCGAATTCTTGTCCTTCAGTTCTTCGGCGAACAAGGCAATACGCTCTTTGGTCGACTGAACTTGCGCCTGATATCCGCGGATGCTTTCCTCCAGCCCAGCGATTTGCTTCAAGAGTACGCTTTCCTCGCTCACCCGACTAGCCCGGCGCGCCTGAAGCTCGGCACGTTGCCGCTCAAGAATCGCTTTGATTTCTGGATCACGAGCGTTCTCGCTGAATTCGGCCGGAGTTTCGATTGCATCCGAAGAGCTCAGTTCAGCTTCAAGACGCGCCTTCATGGCGAGCAGTCGACACTTCTTCAAAACCAGCCGTTTCAGCTTGGCGTTGGCAGGGGTATCATCCATGCGAACGAGGACCTGGTTGGCCTCGACGAGATCTCCGTCCTTGACCGCAATCTCGCGGATGATGCCGCCCTCGAAGTGCTGGACTAACTTGTTCTGCCCGGTAGCCACGAACGTGCCCGAAGCCACGACCGCACTGTTGAGTGGGGCGACTGCAGCCCAAACGCCGAAACAGCCGAGCCAAACAACTAGGATGGCGAGGCCGGTGAAGATGGGCCATTTGGCGCTCAGCGGAACACCGCGGTACCACTCGCCGATGTCGTCCTTTACCGCTCTCATGCTGTCCTCCCGCGCTGGTCACCCGCCCGAGGATTCGATGCGTTGCGGCTGCACCGGCTCATCAACGCCGGCCCTGCCGGGGGACCGAACCAGGCGATGCAACACCTCGCTCGGAGAGCCGAATGCTTCCGCGCGTCCGGCCCGCAGTATGAGCACTTTGTCAACACTGTTCAGCAGCGCCGGGCGCAGGGTTACGACCACCGCCGTGACCCCCCGCCTTTTGGCGCGCTGCAGGGTCTCGGTCAGAGCCTGCTCCCCCGCCGCGTCGAGATTCGAGTTCGGCTCGTCGAGCACGACAAGGGACGGATTACCGAAGAAAGCCCGGGCGAGCGCGATGCGCTGCTTCTGTCCTCCCGAGAGCGGCCCGCCACTGCGGTCGAGCACGGTCTCGTATCCTTGCTTCAACTGGCAGACCATGTCGTGAATTCCCGACAACATCGCCGCCTCATAGATGCGCTCGTCGGGCAAGTCGTCGCGCATGCGGCAGATGTTCTGCTTGATGGTCCCGGGAAATAGCTCGACCTCCTGGGGCAGGTAACCGCTATATTCCCCGAACTGGCGGCGATCCCAGTTGCGCAGCTCCGTTCCGTCCAGCCTGACCTTGCCGGCTGTCGGCACCAGACAACCCACCAGAATGCGCGCGAGGGTCGACTTGCCCGATCCGGACGGTCCGACAATGGCCAAAGACTCTCCGGGCGCGAGGTCGAGCGACACACCATTGAGCACCGGCTCCTTCGAGCCGGGCGGCAAATACAAGACCCGATCAACGCTCAGGCGCCCTTGCGGTCTGGGCAAGCGCAGCTTAGGCCCCTCGCGCTGGAATGACTCAACCGCCTGCTTGACGTGGGCATAGGCCGATCGCGCCTGAACGCAGCTGCGCCATCCCTCAATCAAGCCCTCGAGCGGCTGCAGGGCGCGGCCGGCAATGATCGAAGCCGCGATCATCATGCCCCCCGTGATCTCGGCGTGGAGGGCCAGATAGGCCCCGGTGCCGAGGATCGTGATCTGGGCGACGAGCCGGACGAATTTCGACGCACCGCTGATCCAGAAATTCCGGTCAAGGGCCTGGCTCTGCACCGTCAGTGCTGGCGCCTGCCGGCGCCCCCAGTGGAGAATGCTTTCGCTCAGCATTCCCATCGCATTGATCACCTGCGAATTTCGCGCCAGCGACTCGGCCGCCGCATCGGCCTCGGCGGCATACAGGCCTGCCTCGCTCAGACGCTCCGAGGTCGCTTTCTGGTTGATCAGCGCAATCAGTGCGAGGACCAAGCCCGATACGACTGCGATCCAGCCAAGATGTCGATGAACGAGGAATATGACTGCGAAGTAGAGGGGCGAGAGTGGCGCGTCCATCAGTAGAAGCATGATAGGGCTCGAGATGAAGCCCCGCACCTGGTGAAGGCTGCGGATCGCCTGGATGGTTCCTCCCTCGCCGGCCCTGGCGTTATTGATGCTGCTCGCCAGCACTGCGCCGCCAAGCACCGCTTCCATCTTGGTCGCAAGACGCCCCAGCACCTGTCGACGTAGAATGTCCACGATGGAGAGGATACCGATGAACGTCAGCGCGAGAGCCGAGAGCATCAGCAGTGTCTCGAGACTACGGCTCGTCAGCACGCGATCGGATATTTGAAAGAGATAGATCGGCAACGTGAGCATCAGCAGATTCACAACGACCGAAAATGCTGCGACCGCTATGAGGTTGATGCGCGCGACCGAACGCCAGGCGGCCAGCGCGTTGACAGGTCCGACGTAGTCGCGGGCCTCGCCGCCGGGTGCGACCCGAAGTTGAGCCCCGGAGTTGGTGCGCGGCGGACAGTCCAGTGTCTCGACAGCTGCCATGTTTGCCTCCCACTAGAGGATGGCATCATGAGTCCCGACATGATCAATCGAAGTATTATCCAAGATGTCGGGAGGCGGCGGCGCGGGTTTTTGGACGTCGGCAGCCACCGGCGCTGAAACGTCTTGAGCCGATGCGGCGTCCCCCTGAGACGCGGCAGTCTGGGAGGGCGCGATGTCGCTGCTGAGCGTGACGCCGTAATCTGTATACTGGGTTCCGTTGAACAGCGAATCTGCCGGAGGCGGTGGCGCATCGTTCAACGCGATCACATCGTTCGCGACGGCGGTCGTCGCCGCGGCATTTGATTTGTCCGTCATGACGTTCTCCGGGGCAGTGGTGGCGGATCCCGAACTCTCGATCGGTGCGTCAGCGGTGGTGGCGAGCGCAAGAAGCGTTTCGGCCGATCCAGGAGTTTGAGCGCTGCTGGTGTCCGGCACGGCCGGCTCTCCCGGTTCGGTCGCGGGGTTGCTGAGCGTGTCTCCGGCGCTGGTGAGCACCGGCTCGGCCGTGTTAGCGGCCGGTGCCGCAACCGCCAAAGCATTGCCAGCCACGCTGGCGGTGTCGGCCGGTTGCGACACCTCGCTGGTCGGATCGGTCAGCGCGGCAGCTGTTGTGGTGAGCACCGGCTCGCTCGTGTCCGCGACCGGCGCCGCACTCGCCAGAGCATCGCCAGCCACACTGCCCGTATCGGCCGGATGCGAGACGTCGCTCGTCGGGTCGGTCAGCGCGGCAGCCGTTGTGGTGAGCACCGGCTCGCTCGTGTCCGCGACCGGCGCCGCACTCGCCAAAGCATCGTCAGCCACACTGCCCGCATCGGCCGGATGCGAGACGTCGCTCGTCGGGTCGGTCAGCGCGACACCTGTTGTGGTGAGCACCGGCTCGCTCGTGTCCGCGACCGGCGCCGCACTCGCCAGAGCATCGCCAGCCACACTGCCCGTATCGGCCGGATGCGAGACGTCGCTGGTCGGGTCTGTCAGCGCGGCAGCCGTTGTGGTGAGCACCGGCTCGCTCGTGTCCGCGACCGGCGCCGTACTCGCCAGAGCATCGCCAGCCACACTGCCCGTATCGGCGGGTTTCGACACGTCGCTGGTCGGATCGGTCAGCGCGTCAGCTGTTGTGGTGAGCACCGGCTCGTTCGTGTCCGCGACCGGCGCCACACTTGCCAAAGCATCGCCAGCCACGCTGCCCGTGTCGGCCGGTTGCTGCGACACGTCGCTCGGCGCATCGGTCGGAGCCGCTGCTGTTGTGGTGAGCACCGGCTCAATCATGGCAGCCAGTGGTGCGGGACTCGCCAAAGCCTCGCCAGCCACACTCGCCGTGTCGGCCGGATCCGACAGTTCGCTCGATGGATCGGTCGGAGCCGCAGCTGTCGCAGTGAGCACCGGCTCGGTCATGTCAGCCACCGGCGCCGCACCCGCCAAAGCGTCGCCAGTCACACTCGCCGTATTGGCCGGATGCGACAGCTGGCTCGGCGGATCGGTCGAAGCGGCAGCTGTTGTGGTGAGCACATGCTCGCTCGTCTCAAGGACCGGCGCGCCACTCGCAAGAGCATTGCCAGCCACATCGGTGGGCTGGGATACATCACCAGGCGCACCGTTACCCGTGGTCAGTGCCGACTCCGCGATCTCAAGGGGGGGTGCTGAACTATCAAAGGTGTGAGTTCCCGTGCTGTCCGATGCAACCGTTTGCGACAACGCGCTCGACTGAGCGTCTGGACCCCTCGTCTGGCCAACCACCTCGTTGCTCACCGTGCTCACGGTGTCGATAGCCGTCGCGAGCGCAGGCGGCACCGTCGCCTCGACCGGCGCGATCGCGCCAACCATGTCGTCGGGCAGCGTACCCGCAGTGTCGGCCAGCGTCGATAGCGTCGGCTGCGTCGCCGCCTCGAGCGGCGTGATCGCGCCGGCCACGTCGTTGGGCAGCACACTGACGGCGTCGGTCGCCGTCGCGAGTGCTGGCGGCACCGTCGCCGCGACCGGCGCAATTGCGCCGACCACGTCGTTGGGTAGCGTGCCTGCAGTGTCGGCCAGAGTCGATAACGTCGGCTGCGCCGCCGCCTCAACCGGCGCGATCGCGCCGGCCACATCGTTGGGCAGCGCGCTGACGGTGTCGCTCGCCGCGGCGAGTGCCGGCATCACAGCCGCCTCGACCGGCGCAATTGCGCCAACCACGTTGTTCGGCGGCGCGCTGACAGTTTCGGCTGCCGTCGCGAGTGCCGGCGGCACCGCCGCCTCGGCCGGCGCAATTGCGCCAACTACGTCGTTCGGCAGTGCGCTGAGGGGCGCCGAGGCGAGTGCCGGCATTACAGCCGCCTCAACCGGCGCAATGGCGCCGGCGACTTCGTTGGGTAGCGTGCCCGCAGTGTCAGCCAGAGTCGCTAGCATCGGCTGCGCCGCCGCCTCAAGCGGCGCGATCGCGCCGGCCACGTCGTTGGGCAGCGCGCTGACGGTGTCGCTCGCCGTGGCGAGTGCCGGCATCACAGCCGCCTTGACCGGCGCAATTGCGCCAACCACGTCGTTCGGCAGCGCGCTGACAGTTTCGGCTGCCGTCGCGGGTGCCGGCGGCACCGCCGCCTCGGCCGGCGCAATGGCGCCAACCACGTCCTTAGGTAGCGTGCTGACTTTGTCGGTCGCCGTGGCGAGTGCCGGCATCACAGCCGCCTCGACTGAAGTAATCGTACCAACCACATCGTTGGGCAGCGTGCCAACGGTGTCGGCCAGAGTTGATAGCGTCGGCTGCACCGCCGCCTCAAGCGGCGCGATCGCGCCGGCCTCGTCATCGGATAGCGTGCTGACGGTGTCGCTCGTCCCGAGCGCCGGCGGCACCATCGCCGCAACCGGCGCAATCCCTACCACCACGTCATTGCTCACATCGCCGATCATTCCAAGCAGGGGAAAGGAGCTGATGATCGACGGGCTAAACGAGTCGCTAAGCAAGTTAGACCGAACGGATTCGATGCTTCCGAGGTCGGAATCCGCTGACAGCGAGTTGACGCAACTAAGGTCGGCTGAGATGTGACCATGGTGCTTGCAAGAATCGACATCGTCGCCACCCCCACCCCCAGAGCTCGCAGTAGCAACTGCTTCGCCACGAGCGGTGCTCGGTCTGGGCGCGTCTTCATGCGGCTCCGCCAAGCGCCCGGTCGGATCGAGCTGAGCCACATGCGTGTCCGACGAGGCGGCCGGCCCCTTGGGCCTCTCATCCTCCCAGCCCGGTTGCGCGGGGTCGCTCGCAGGCAGCTCGTCGTTTGTTCCTTGCGGCCCCGCACCTGCCTGAGCGGCTGTCGCGTCTTCTTGCCTGGCCAGCGCAGATTTGAACGGGGCGGCAAGAAACTCCTCGCAGGCAACTAGCTGGGCAATAAAGAATGACCGGGTCAAGAAACTGAAAGAGCCGGATCGCTTGTCGGCACGCTGCACTCCGGCTTCGAAAATCTTCCGCTCTTGTTCGAACAAGTCGCGCTTTTCTATCTGGTGCATGACCGCCGCCTTTCTTGTTCAAAAACCACCCTCGCCCGGCAGCATCCACCGCCAGACGAGCCTCTTCGGCATGTCAGGCGCCCGTGTCGTGCGACGTATCCGTCGCCGTGTCGAAATGCCCTACGTCGAAGTGATCCATTGGGCCCATCAAACCGATGGCGTATTCGAGCGCATCGTCGGAAGACATCGAAGCGAGCGCGCCGTGTATGTCACCCGAATGATCTGGACCGTGCGAGCTGAAATCACCCCCGAACTCACCGTGGGAGAAGTCGAACTTGGCCAGCGCGTCACCAGGACTGCGATCGGTGTCGCCCCTGCTGCCATCGTCAGCCGGCTGGAGATCGCAATGGTCCTTGGGCTGGTATTCACCGTCCTTGGCATCCTTCCAGCCCCCATCGTGCTCTGGGTAGGTGCCGTCTTTCGGGTAAGCGCCCATGCCGCTAAGCTTGGAGTAATTTTCTTTGCCGTCGCCGGTCGAATACTCGTCGTTACCGCTGTGATCGTCATTCCACTTTGACTGCTTGCCGTCGCCACAGTCGTCCGGCTTGGTTGACGTGCATTCCTCGGCTGGGACGCCGGTTCCCGTGAGCTTTATCAGTCCGAGAATGGTCATCACACTGCTCAGGATAGACATGGCTTCGTTCCTCGCTTCAGCTTTGCGACGGTCACAGGCACCTGCGCCACGCGCGCGTGCCCTGCCCGGATCACCACGCCGTCACTCCTACTGTCGCCGAAGCACACCTATGGATGCAGCGGCGAGAAAAATAGTTTCACGCTTCATTCGAGCTGCCGGCGCATGGCCACGAGCTCTCTCCGGATCCACGCTTTGACGGTTCCGACGGGAACCTGGAGGTATTCGGAAATCTCCTCGTGCGTGCGCCCGTCGACGATCGCCAAGAGAAGGCTCGCGCGGCGCTGTGGCTCGAGTTGATCGAGCATGCTTCGCAACGTCATGCTGTCTGGGATACAGCACGCAGGGTTCGGAACCGTCTGTTCCCGCGCACAGATGGCATTCAATGCTTCGTCCTCCAGCGCGAGTTCGCGCCTGGCGTTCTGGCGCATCTTGAGCGCCGTGTTGCGGACGATCGCGTAGATCCAGCCCCGGGCGGATCCGCGTGCAGGATCGAAGTTTTTCGCATATCGGAGAATCTGCGCGAATGCGTCGTGGATGACGTCCTCGGAACGCGATCTGTCGTGCACGATACGGTGCGCCATCGCGCGCAACTGCTCCTTCTCGCGCGCGTAGATCCTGCCGACGGCGGACTGCGATCCGGAGGCGCACTCAAGCAGAGCTGTTTCGTAATTAAGAGCCGTCTCGCCAGTGAGACAGCTGTCATGGCGCGCTGCGCCGGAGCGAGACCTTGCCTTCGTTAAATCGAGGCACTGATGGGGCATGCTCGAAGTCACCCCTCGTAAGGCACTGCGGCATTTTATGCCGCGCATTTACAATTTATTTAAATGACCGCTTTTAAATAAAAACGAAATCGGCTGTCGGCGAACTCAAGTCAGCAACCAGCGACTTCGTTCCCGGAAGTTTTCAAAATTTTTTTCCCCGATCACCAAAGGGCGAACGTGGTCGTCAGGGGTGCAGGCGGACCATGGCGGGTCGTGCTCCCGGCCAGGTGAGCCGCTGCGAGCAGCAACGTAAGTCTTCGAGACAACCTCGAAAATGGGCAACGTCAACATCGTCGCTAGTCGCGTTTATAACTTCAGAGCACGCATCGGGTCCGACTCCCGCGTAATGCCACCGAAGGACATTCAACGCACCTTCTCAACACACCATGTCAAAACACGCGTCGACTTGCGCACCTTTCGCGATGAGCCATCGAAACAAGCTAAGGCGCTTCCCGGACCGAGCTCGCCACATGGCACGTCGACGCGCTTTCCTTCGGAAGGCGCAATGTCGCATCTCGGCCGCGCAGAACATCCAGCAGACCAGAACATCCAACTCACTCTGACGAAGCCGCCACTGAGTCCCACTTAAAGCGCCCTGCATACGACTTGCAACAATCACGATACGACAAGCGTGAAACACTTGCCGCTCACAAAATTTGCGCGACCGTGCATCCAGATTGGCGTCTTGCACCTAGTGATGACGTGGCAACAGTTACATCAATGTTCCGCCACCTAACCCGAAAGGAGACCAACATGCTAGAGATGACCAATCTTGCTCACCCTATCGAACTGTCTGATGAGGAGCTCGACCTCGTGGCCGCCGGCACCGGCGGTTGTGGCGGTGGCTGCCATGATGGCGGATCACTGATCCGAACTGGCGACATCAATGTGCTCAGCGGAAACCAAGTTCAGGTTGGCCTGCTGTCCAAGCAGTCCCAAGTCTTTATTGGGTAAAGGCGGGATGCATCGGCGCGAACCGCTTCTCCATCAGGGGAAGCGGTTCTCCGGTATCCATCCGCAGTCTTGCTTTGGCGGAAAGATACTCCGCGCAGCGCTTCAGCAAGGTGCGTCCATGGCGAACCGACCAACTCTGTTTCGCAAGGAAGCCGTCGACTTTTTGCATCAGCGCCACACCTGGGGTGAGGTCGTATTGCTGCAGCCGCTGTCGAGCACACTGCTTAGCTGGAGCCTTGCGGCGCTCGTTGTATTCATTTTGTGTTTTCTCTCCATCGCGCAATACGCCCGCAAGGAGACCGTCTCCGGGTATCTGACGCCGACCTCCGGCACAGCTAAGATTTTCGTATCACAACAGGGCTTCATCAAGGCGATACACGTGAAGGAGGGGCAAGAGGTTGCGGAGGGTGACCTGCTCCTGACCATAGTTACTTCCCAAATCACGGCTAATGGCGATGACGTCAATGCGACCGTACTGGCGGTGCTGACGCAGCAACGCAATGTGGTCGAGCGACAGATCGATGCCGAAGATCGCCGAACCGCCTCAGAACGGGATCGCCTCGGTTCGACGATCAAGGGGATTGAAGGAGAGATTCTCCAACTCGAGGACCAGCGGAACATCCAAAACGAGCGACTGAAACTTTCCGAGAGCTTCGTATCAACGGGCGCTAAGCTAACCGCGAGCGGCGCACTGCCAACGATTGAGCTCAAGCGCCGCGAGCAGGCCGCACTTGAGCAAAAGCAGAGTGTGGTGTCGCTCGATCAACAGATCACCGCGCGACACACCCAGTTGACGGACGCTCGGCATACACTCGAGCAACTCCCAACCATCGCCGCAGAGAGGATCCGAGGACTGCGTAATGAACTCTCCTCGATCGAACAGCGCCTGGCCGAGGTGAATGGGCGGCAGGCTTACGTTATCAAGGCGCCAACGAGTGGGCGCGTATCCACGCTGCAGGCGACAATAGGCCAAATCGCTGATCCTCGGCATATGCAGCTCGAAATCATTCCCGTTGATGCGCACTTGCAGGCGGAGCTGTTCTTTCCGACACGCGCGTTTGGTTTTGTGCGCCCCGGCCAGCAGGTTAGGATACTTTACGAAGCATTTCCTTATCAGAAATTCGGCACCTACCGCGGCAGCGTGACCAACGTCTCTCACACCATTCTGACCGGCAACGAAACGACCGGGCCGATCGCCCTCAAGGAACCGGCTTACCGTGTGACTGCGGCTCTCGAGCGGCCCGACATCGACGCCTATGGCCGTAAGATGCCGCTTCAGCCGGACATGCTGCTCAGGGCCGACGTTATCCTTGAGCAGCGGTCCCTGATGAGGTGGCTGCTTGATCCGGTGGTAAGCGCAAGGATGTAGCCAAGGATGTAGCCCATGCAGGGACTATTGAATTTCAGCGGCCGCAGATTCCTCCCGGTCATCCGGCAGACGGAGGCGACGGAGTGCGGGCTCGCTTGCCTTGCTATGGTAGCATCCTATCATGGTCATCGAACTGACTTGAACAGCCTGCGGCGCCGGCATCCAGTGTCCCTAAAAGGGGTCACTCTCCGCGACCTCATGGAAATAGCAGCTCGCCTCGGGCTGGCGTGTCGGCCACTGCGTATCGAGATCGGCCATCTCAGCCAATTGCGTCTGCCGGCTATTCTGCACTGGGACATGGCTCATTTCGTTGTTCTGAAAGCATATAGGAACAGGGGAATCGTGGTGCACGATCCGGCAGCCGGCGAGAAATGGTTTCCCCTCGCTGAAGCATCTAGACATCTCACCGGAGTCGCGCTCGAGCTCTCGCCCACTGAAGAGTTCTGCCGCACAGACGAGAGAGTGAGATTGCCGTTCTCGGTATTCTGGAGCGGAATGAACGGGAACACTTGTGCCCTCGCCCAAATATTAGTTCTGTCAGTGGTCATCGAAATTCTTCTCCTCGCCGCCCCTTTCTATATGCAGCTCACCGTTGACGAGGTCATCGCCAGAGGCGATGTCGATCTCCTGGTCGTCCTCGGGCTCGGATTCGCTCTGCTTCTCCTGATACGGGTCGCGTCGACCGCGACCCGCTCGTTCATTATTCTTGTTCTGCAGAACACGTTGAGTTTTCAGATCGGCGCGCGGCTGTTTCATCATCTGGTGCGCTTGCCACTCTCATTCTTCGAAAAGCGGCACATCGGCGACATCCTGTCTCGTTTCAACTCGATCGAGCCCATCCGCAACGTGCTCGCGGAGGGATTGATCACGGGGTTGATTGACGGTCTCATGTCGGTGTTGATGCTGGCGTTGATGTTCACCTACAACGTCCAGCTCGGAGTTGTTGTCCTGCTGGCGTCCGCGTTGTATGCCACCCTGCGGCTCGCTCTTTTCAGCATGTTCCGGCAACGGAGCGAAGCGGCCATTCACGGCAAGGCAGATGAGAACTCCACTTTCATCGAAACCGTGCGAGCAGTGCAAAGCCTAAAGTTGCTCAACCGAGAAAACGAACGGGAGAGCCAGTGGCTGAACCGCTATGCTGCGTATATAACAGCCAACGTGCGGCTAGGTCGGGCGAGGATCAGCTTCAAAGCGATGAACGACACGATATTCGGCTTGGAGAACGTGATCACAATCTACCTCGCCGCTCGCCTCGCACTGGACAACCTCATCACGGTTGGCATGATATTCGCGTTCGTCAGCTACAAGTTGCAGTTCGCTGAGCGGACAGCGCTGCTGATCGAGAAGCTGGTGGATGTCCGCATTCTCGGGCTGCACCTGGAACGTCTCGCCGACATTGCGCTCACCCCGCTCGAGCGCGGGCACGACCGAGACCTGTCATATATCCGACAGATTCGCGGCGAGATCGAACTGCGCAACGTGTGCTTCCGGTATGCAGAAGGAGAGTCTCTGATTCTTAACAACGTCAATCTGTGCGTTGCTCCCGGACAATTCGTGACGATCATGGGACCATCGGGCTGCGGCAAGTCAACTCTTGTCAAGATTATGCTTGGGCTGCTCGAGCCAACAAGCGGTGAGGTTCTGATCGACGGCCTTCCGCTGGGCCAGATCGGACCGCGCGCTTATCGCGAGCAAATCGGCGCGGTGATGCAGGAGGATCAATTGCTGTCGGGATCGATTGCCGACAATATCTGCTTTTTTGACACAGCGTTCGATCTACAAGCCATGATCGATTGCGCGCGAATTGCCGGCATCCACGAGGACATCGTGGCAATGCCGATGAGCTACAACAGCCTCATCGGCGACATGGGAAGCTCGTTATCCAGTGGCCAGAAACAGCGAGTACTGCTTGCGCGCGCGCTCTATCGCCGACCAAAGATCCTGTTTCTGGACGAGGGCACGGCGCATCTCGACACACAGAAGGAGAAGGAAATCAATGCGAATCTCCGGCACCTTAGTATGACGCGCGTGAGCGTAGCGCACCGACCCGAAATTACCCAGGGAGCAGATATGATCATCCATCTTGCCGCGACGGCCAGACCGTTTCGGGTCGGAATGACGAGCCTCAGACGAGAAGCTGGGGCTGCGCAAGATGTCGGTGTGACCGGGTTTGCTGCCGAAGGTGCGAAATCGGCCGAGACCGATGACTGCCCCGGCGACGCCACGGGGGATGGCTCGAAGCGCGATGGTGACTGGAAAGACGCCAAGGACGACGACTGCCATTCAAAGGACTGCTGCCAGCTGCGGAAGGACTGCACCCCCAAGCCGTCCGACGACGGCGGCAAAGGCGACAACCCGGGTGAAGCGCTAGCCAGGATCGACTTCTCACGATGCTGATTCGGCTCGCGCAGTCTGATCATTCGCGTGACATGGAAGGCGCATTCGCTTCGAAGACGTCCGATGACGCGCGCGGATACGCCATCGGCGGCCAAACGCCTGCTGCAGTCGCGCGAGCGACGTACTGGCCGGATAGAGACCAAGCCGTTTCCTCGCGCTTTTATTGTTGCGTCGATTCCGACGTACGGCCGGGCTCAACTTTTCCCCAGCCTTGAGCCTGGGTCGCTCCGAACCTCATGGGACTAGTGTCGGTGCTCACGCGCCGGTTGGCTGCTGCCGCCATCAAGGCGTTCGGAGAACGCCTGGACCAAACCAGTCGCGGTCCCGCCTGTTCACGCTGGCGGTGCGCCATCAATATGCGAAACACCGACGTTTTCGCAGATTGAGACGAACGCCCTCTTCGCCTCAGCGTCCTCAAAGCAAAATCGTGTGCCTTGGACTGCGCGCTCAATCCACCAATCGATTTTGTTTGCCCGCGAAATGCGGGATGCCTCGCCGCGCAACTGATCCAATTGCCGTCCATAGGCCCGCACGATCACACAATTTGTCATTCGTTAATCCCCCAGAAACGCGCCGTTCTAACTAGCGCTGAACGCAAGTATCCGTCCGACTGTTCATCGCCCACGCGCGGTGAGCTATCCCCTCGAAACGCCAGAAAGTCACAGAGTCAGTCGCTGCGCAGCGATCGCACGTCAATCGCTCCTCGCCGAGTATGTAGCGCCCGCGGATCGCGGAAGCGGAATTTTTGCCTGATGGATAAATCAACAAACAATTGCGCATACGCCAGCGCATCACCGCCCAACACCTTCGACGCCCCTCCGTGAGCCCGGTACCTCGCTGAGGAGGAGCTTAGCGAAACTTTGCACGCCCGAATGTTCGATCGCTAACACAGGAACCGCGACCACTTGCCCAGGCGTGGTGGGCATCCTTTCCGAATGTTGCTAGGCTACGCTCAACTGCGAGAGAGCGATGAGCAATGACTCGAAAGATCCGGGCCTTATGGCGCTGATCAGCGGCATTTTTGCTCCGCCCGCGCCGCCCACCCCCGCGCCTCCGGCGCCGGAGATGCCGCCAACGCTCGAAGAGGAGCCCGTGACCGCGGCAGCGTCGCCTGCAAAACCGGTCGCACCCTTGTCCGCCGGCGGCCCCGATGGAAAACGAGCGCGACTGCCCGCTGTGGCGATCGCCGACCTCGTTCTTGGTGAGCTTCGCAAAGTTGAAGGCTTTTCGAGATCCGGAGTCTCGATCACCGTCTACGGAAGTCGACCTTGGAATGCGATGGTCACGTTCGCACCGTTCTCGACCACGTCCCAAGACGCTGCACGCCTGCGACACGCTTTGCCGGATATCGTCTTCAGGCTTCGTCAGTGCGTCGAGCTCGAACAGTAGGTTCGGCCGATCACCTTCCACTCGGCGGCCCGACCCTCGCGCTCGGGTAGAGCGCGGACTCATTTAGCGCGCAGCCAAATGCGGATTGATGCGAGCTTGATGAAACGCCAGATAGTTGACTGAGAATTTGTGGTATCGGGTCGCGACCCGCCGACATTGCTTGATCTTGTTGAAGAACCTTTCGACGAGATTTCGCGCACGATAGAGATACGGACTGAAGCAGATCGGGTCTTTGCGATTTCGTTCCGGCGGAATATCGCGGTCCATTCACAATCGCTGAGTTCGTAGCGCGTGATTCGAGGCCGATTTGAGAGCTTGAATCACGCCCAAAGCGATACCATCAAGCCGCAGTTGGCCGCAAAACCGCTAACGCTCCAGATTTACTTCCGCTTTCGGCGAGCAATGGACATGGCCGGGTTGGCCATTGCTTGGCGCAGAACGCGAGTGACCCATGACGGACTTACGGGTACTATTGTTTGCTTAGCGAGGATCACCCCTTCGGTCCCGGGCGGTATCGCCAATTGTTGCACGGCAGCAAAGTATGAGCCGGTCGAGGTAGATTGGCGGAGTGGCCTTGGTAACATCATGCTTCTTGGATGAAGCCGATTAGCACGGGCCCTTCATCACGATGGCGCCCGGCCCCCCCAGCTACGTCGATATCCGTTCGTGGTCTCCCGAGGAAGAAGCGCAACTTCTTGCGTTATTCGACAGTGGCATGAGTGCAAGCGAGATCGGCCAGCGGTTAGACCGCACTCGCCTCGCGGTCTACGGTCGATTGCAAGGCTTCCATAAGCAGCAAGGTCGAGTAAGCCGCACTAGCGGACGCGTCTTCGCGCAGCGGGCCGGGTTTGAAAACGTGGAAAGCGGGGCCAAGAATCGGCTGTTCCGCTGGACACTTACCTCGGCTTTTGGACCATCTTGCATGCACGAAAATGCGGGGGTGGACGGGACGTCGGAGTAGGTTCGTTACGCTTTCGAGGAGAGCGAACGACGTCATAGGGGAGCCGGCGCCGCTCGAGGCATCGCCAATCACCGTTCCTGCCGCAAGGCGAACGCTGATCCCCACCCGTCGTGAAGGTTAGATTGGCGTATTGCGCCGTATCGAAGCCGCCGTTTCCATCGATAAGCTCACCGATCTGGCCGGCAATACCGCCACCAGCCCATGTCAGTCATCCGTCAACGATTGGATCGCTAAAATCGGTTGGACAGCGGACATCACGGTGACTGAGGCGCTCTTCGGCTTGGGGCCGTACCGCACGTTCTAGATTGTCTCGCGAACACTCTCGAACCCCGCCTCGATGACGGTGGACCCGCGAGCGGGCTACTCGTCTTGGCGTTGGTCAACGTAGCTCGGGTAAAAGACTTCTGCTATTGCGGTGAAGTTTTTAGATTTGCAACGGGGGCAGTGAGACGGCAAGTGAGCCCGCTCGATCCGTAGGACACAGTAACCGCCCCTCGGAAATCCTCTTCCAGTGTTCTCGAAATGAGGCGTGAGCCAAAGCCTTTCACGGTCGGCTCCGACACAGATGGGCCTCCGAATTCTTGGCAGACGAAGACAAACTTTTGATCACCCGCTTGATCTTCGGATGACCACACAACCGACACGCGGCCGCTTGTCACGCTCAGAGCGCCGTACTTCAACGCGTTAGTAGCAAGCTCGTGGACCGCCAAGGACAGGGCGAGCGACTGTCGTGATTTCAGAACAAGTGGAGGACCGGAAATCGTAATCCGGTCTTGGCCTGTTCTGTACGGGCTCAGGGCAGTATTGATCACATCTCGCAGTGGGGCGCAGCCCAATTTGCCGCAGTAAGCAAGTCGTGCGCTCGTCCGGTGATTGTCCGGCGCCCTAACCCGACGGACGATCGCGGCGCTGGGCGTCGATGCACCCCTTTGACTACCCCGCCAGCTTCTGGGCGGCGACGCTCGTCGAATTCTGCGAACGTAGCGATACCGCTGCGCGCGCCGCGGCAGCTCGTCATAGGTCTCTGGGAACGTGGAGGAGCTTGTCGCTTGTCCTGGATACCAAACTGGTTGAGGCTCCTGAAGCATAACTCCGTCGGCTTAATTGATCGCGGGCCGGCGACTTCCAGCCCGGGAGGGGCATTGCAAAGTCCCCATACCCTATTCACACGGCGTGCCAGGGTTCATGTGCGATGACGGAACAGCCTTTGGAACCATCGGTTCCGGACTGACTTGGTTTGATCCACCGGACCCTTACCGCCGAATACGTCCGGTGCGGAATGGCGGCCCCAGCCCTTGGCCCCCCATCCCCGCTGGGGCCGCTCTGTTTGCGCCCCCTGAGCGATGGCCGCAGGTTGTTGTGCCAAAGCTTCGAACCTGACGCCCTTCCGCATGCGCGCGGATTGACCAAAGGAAAGAGGGCCGAAAAGGAGAGGGCCGACTGAGGCGGCCTTCCGTTACGAGGGCGAGCACCACCGCCCGATGAGTTAGCGAGGACTTGGCGTAGCCTCGTGGTCGTAATCTGGGCAAATCAAACAGGTGGACCATCATAGGTCCCGACTCCTGCCTGACCAGTTCAGACCTGAATCGCACAATGCGCGCCCCGGAATTCGATCGACTTGGATGCTGATTCATGCCCACTCTCCGAAGAAGAAGAAGAAGAAGAAGAAGACGAAGAAAGAGAGTAGCTTCCCGTTAGTGCGACCGACTATCAAAGATAGAAAGTAGGACACCCAAAAATTCGTAAGACGTGAGGGTCAAAACGGGCCCGTTTTGAGGTCAACGGCGACATCGGCTGACGCCAAGTTGCGTCGAACTCAAGCGAACGTGCAGCCGAGCCGTTGCGAGGTGCGCTGTTGGGCAAAACGCGAAGAGCAGAAGCGCGAGCAGGTCTAGTCGGCTATTCTTCCTTAACAGGCAGTCAGCGAAAGACGTAGCTACATCGCCTACGGGCCAGGTGCATCGCCGCCCACGACGACGTGTCGGCGTTGCCGTGCACGAGCAACCACACGGGGCGAATCCGTGAAGACGGCGGCGGCCGCTTGCCGCTCGATTCCGCCCCCAAATCAACAACATCCGAAACACATCGTGACTGAAGTAATTGCATACGCAGCAATTTGACGGCGGCCGGGGCTTCCTTCAGTTCGTTCCGTATCCAGAACGAACCGAAGGAAAGTCGCTGGCGTTGCAGATTTACAACCCGCACAGCGGACTGAAATACTAAGCTCGGCCATTGAGACAACCGAAACATATTCCATTCTTAGTTCGATATGGTCGGCGGGGGCGAACGATGTTTGATGTCTATCGCAATGACAAGCACGGCTTGCTCGTTCTAAGTACAGGCTCGGCCGTACCTGCGCTTTACTCTGCACATACCTGGCGAAAGAGCAGAAAACGAGTTCTCAAGGTTAGCAACGAAATCAAGTCAGCCGTTCAGGCACAAGGCTATTACATCCGCAGCCTGCGGGCCACTAAGGAACGAATGATCTACGTCAAGTAGGTCGGCAGCCGGTGTTCCCCATTTGCAAATCTCTATGACACGGCAGAAGCCAATCCGCCACTATCGCGCTTCGTCAACTGTCGACGCCCGCGCTTCGGTGGTAGCCCGAACCTCGGTGAAGCCCTAGGTCAGGATCCGTCGCCTGCACATGCTAGATCCTCGCCGTCGACTCCGTGCTCAGGCTGTAGCTGGGCAGGCGGGCGCGGCCGCTTCGAAGGCCCGTATTGCGTGGAGCGGCTTTAGCAGCACCTCGCTACCGTATATGCCTCGGTCGCTTCACGTCCCAGCTCAATGTTCGTCATGCTTATTCGCTGTAGGACCGTTGTGGACCTGTTTCGGCGGTCTCGTTTGAGGCCAAGCAACGCCGAGCCCGCTCGATCTGGCTGTTGGTGGCTCCCTGATTGCGGGCATACATCTCGGCCACAGCCGCCGAATACCTCGCAACGTAGTATCGGACTTCCGAACAGGAAATCCGCTCTCCCGGTCTGTGCTGGCGCGCGGCATAAGCTTCAGAGCTCACCGCGATCAGGAACAGGGCGGCGGCGCCGATCCAACGCGTAACAGTCATTGTGTCCCCCACAGCTACAAGGTTCGTTGCGGGAGCTGGCCTGAATCGTTCTGACTGTGCAAATTAACATTCACGCACTCGCGCAAGGTGTTGTGGAGTGTTGCTTTCCTGCTGCACATGCCAGAGCCGTAGAATCTAAGCAGACTTGTGGGCGCAATATGTGGGATCACGCCTTGCTCCCGGCGCCCGGTCATATGGATCCCCCCGTACTGACTTTGCGCCAGCCTCGATCTTCGTCGTGCGCCCTTGAGCGACGATCGCACGGACACGCCCAGGCTCCTGCCGAGCCGGCGGCTCTCCTAGCGCCGACGAGCCACCCACAATCCAAGTAGAAACGCGGCGAAGAGCGACTGCAATGAGGAAGTCGGGGTTGCGGCGGGCTATTTGCTTCAACCTCGGGAAGTCATCAGGCGGTTCCGGCATCTGAATTCTGCATGAACTCTTCGAATGCTTTCCGCTCTCCGCAGCTCAAATGCAGGGCGTGCTTCGTGCGTCGCTCCAGGATATCTGCAGGCCTGCTCGCCCATTCTGCCTCCTGCAGATAGTGGACCTCGCGTTCATAGAGCAGCCCGCCGAAGTGCCGCCCGAGCTCCGGGATGCTCCGCACGGTGCCTAGGAGGTCCCACGCACGGGTACCGTAGAGGCGTGCATAGTGCTGGATCAACTTGCGCGGTAGATTGGGATATTCGGCCGCGATCGCCGCCACGAACTCCTGGAACGTACCGCCGATCTGACCGCCTGGCAGTGGCCGGCCGGCGGTCCATGCCGATGACATACTCGGAAACCACGGCTGCAGCCGCTCCAGCGCCTGCTCCGCCAGCCTACGGTAGGTCGTGATCTTGCCGCCGAAGATCGACAACAGAGGCGGCTCTTCGGGCGCGCCGTGCACCTCGAACACATAGTCCCGAGTCACCGCCGACGGATTTTTCGCATTGTCGTCGTAAAGCGGCCGCACGCCGGAAAACGCATAGACGATGTCGCTCTCTGCTGGAGGCGTCTTGAAGTAGCGCGCCAGCACGCGCAGCAGATAAGCGATCTCGTCGCCGTCGATCGCGACATTCTCGGCGCTTCCCTCATAGGGAATGTCCGTGGTGCCGATCAGCGCAAGGTCATCCTCATAGGGATTGACGAAGATGACGCGGCGATCCTCGTTTTGCAGCAGATAGGCTTGCGGCCCGCTCCAAAATTTCGGCACCACGATATGGCTGCCCTTCACCAGACGCACATTGTGTGACGAATTGAGTTTTGCCACTCCCTGGACGACATCCTGCACCCACGGCCCCGCTGCATTGACCAGTGCACGCGCCCGCACGCGTTGTGAGCGTCCGTCCTCGCTTAGCATCTCAAGCAGCCAGGTCTCGCCCTCCCGCCTGGCACTCACGGCGCGCGTGCGCGGCAGGATCATCGCCTCCTTCTCCCTGGCAGCGATCAGATTCAAGACCACCAGCCGCGCATCATCTACCCAGCAGTCGGAATATTCAAAGCCGCGCCGGAACTCCGCCTTGAGCGGCGCGCCTTCGGGCGCCTTGGCGAAATCCAGTCCGCGGCTTGCCGGCAGCTGCTTGCGGCCACCGAGGTGATCGTAGAACAACAGCCCGGCGCGGACCAGCCAGGCGGGCCGCTGCTCAGGCGAGTGCGGGAGCACGAAGCGCATCGGCCAGATAATATGCGGCGCCGAGGCGAGCAGCACCTCGCGCTCGATCAGCGCCTTGCGTACCAGGCGTAACTCGTAGTATTCGAGATAGCGCAGGCCACCATGGACGAGCTTGCCGGAGCGCGACGAGGTGCCCTCGGCGAAATCGCCCTTCTCGCACAGCAGAACCTTCAGGCCGCGCCCTGCCGCATCACGCGCGATCCCGGCGCCGTTGATGCCCCCGCCGATGATGGCGAGATCGACCAGCCCGTGATCCCTCCCCGGCGCCGTCGCTGACATCACGTCCGGCTGCGCTTGATCTCAATCGCCAGGCGCGCGGCGGCCTTCTTTGCCTTGCCAGGTTTGGCCTTGGCAGGTTTTTTGGGCGTCTGCAGGCCGTAGGTCGAGAAGCCTTTGGCGGTGTCGGCAATCTCGGCTTCGCTCAGAATGTGCGGCTGACCGAGCGCCAGCGACAGATAATATTGCCGCGCGATGGTCTCGAGCTCGACTGCGAGCCACATCGCCTTGTCGAGGTTGGCGCCAACCGCGATCATGCCGTGATTGGCAAGCAGGCAACCGTTGCGTCCTTCGAGCGCGGCGAGCGCGAGTTCCGACAATTCGGCGGTGCCGTAGCGCGCATAGCCGGCGCAGCGGATGTCGTGGCCGCCAAACGCCGCCATCATGTAGTGGCAGGCGGGGATCGGCTTGCGCGCGATCGCCAGCACCGTGGCGTAGGTCGAATGGGTGTGTACGACGCCGCCGACATCCGGCCGGCCGCGCATGATGTCGAGATGGAAGCGCCATTCGGTGGAGGGCTGGAGCGGTCCCGACCATGAGCCGTGCTTGCCTTCGAGCGGCATCGCCGCGATCATCTCCGGCTTCATCGCATCATAGGGCGTCGCCGACGGCGTGATCAGCATGACGTCCTTGTAGCGCGCCGAGATATTGCCCGAGGTGCCCTGGTTGAGGCCGGAGGCGTTCATCCATCGGCACTTGGCAATGATCGCTTCGCGTAACTGGCGCTCCTCACGGGTCATCTCAACATACCTCTCGTCGTCAACATGGATTGAGCGGCGGCTCGCCAGCGAGATAGCGGCGAACCTCCTCGGCCGCTTGGTCGGCGGCGACGGTTACTGTGCGCACTGAGGCGCCGGCGATATGCGGCGTCAACGTGACATTGCGCAATTGCAGTAACGGCCAATCCGGCGGCACCGGCTCGACCGCGAACGTATCAAGCGTGGCGCCGGCCAGCCGCCCTGCGGATAATGCCTCATGTAGCGCCTTGTAATCGACCAGCGGGCCCCGCGCGGTGTTGATCAGGAATGCGTCCTTCTTCATCGCGGCCAGTGCGTCGTGGCCGATGAATCCCGTAGTCTCCGGCGTCACCCGCGCATGCAGCGTCACCACATCGGCCCGCGTCAGGAGGTCGGCAAGCGCGACATGCTCGACACCGTCATTGCGGTCCTGCGCGCTGATTTGCACATAGGGGTCTGCGACAAGGATCTTGCAGCCGAACGCTTTCAACAGCTTCACCACGCGGCTGCCGATCGCGCCATAGCCGACGATGCCGATCGTCATCTCGCCGAGTTCGCGCCCGGTGCGATCGGCACGATAGAGATCGCCGCGCCATTCGCCGCCGCGTAGCGATTCATGCCCGCTGCGGATCAGCCGGGTCTCCGCGAGGATCGCGCCAATGGTGAACTCAGCGACGGCGCTGGCGTTGCGGCCGGGCGTGTTGACGACCAGCACCTTGTGATCGCTCGCCGCCTGCATGTCGATATTGACCGGCCCGCCGCGCGACACCGCGATGAACTTCAGGTTCGGCAGCCGCTCCAGCATCGCCCGCGAGACCGGCGCCAGATGCGTGACCAACAGCGACGCATCGCCGATGAAGGACACGACTTCGTCGGGATCGCCCATGAACTCCTTCAGGCCGTCGAGCTTGGAGCCGGCATAGCCGTGCTCCATCGGCTCGTCGGGCCATGGCTGCTCGAGGGTGCGGATATCGATGCCGTTGCCGCAGGCCGCCGTGATCTTCTCGACGAAGATCGAGGGAAGCATGAATCGATCCCCAATGACGGCAATGGATTTAGACATGACCAGCTCCCGCGCGCAGCGCCGCGAGCTGCTTCCAGACCGGATGTGACGCCAGCCGGGCATCGAGATAGGCCGGGAACATCTTTGCATAGCGCGCGGCCAATGCCGCGTCAGGCGCCTGCGGTTCGTTCAAATAAGGTCTCACCCAATCCTCGGCACAATCAGTCATGTTGGAATAGAGTCCGGTCGCGACGGCTGCGATCATCGCAGCTCCCGCAGCACCGGCTTCGCCGCGGCTACAGACGCGAACGTTGCAATCGAGCGCAGCGCTCAAGATCACCCCCAGCGCGCGGCTCCTCGCCGCGCCACCCGTGATCCGCACGTCGCGCGGCAGACTTCCCATCGCGGCGTAGCAATCGCGGGCGGCAAAGGCGAGCCCTTCTATCACCGCGCGCATCAGGTCCCAATAGCCATGGCGCGAGCGCAGGCCGAGGAACTGCGCGCAGGCCTCATGCGCGACGAACGGACCGCGCTCGCCGGCATCGGAGATGAAGGGGTGAAACAGCAGCTCGCCGGGCTTCGCCTCCAGCACCCGATCGTCCAGCCGCCGGATCATGTCGGCGCGCGTCCGCGCCACGCCCTCGGCCGCGAGCAGATCGCGCGCGAGATCGAGCAGCCAGTCGATGTTCAGCGTCGCTGCCATGTTGGATTGCATCTGGGCGTAGTGGCACGGCACCGGGAACGGCATGGTGTAGCCGGTCGCTTCCGCGTTCAGCGTCACTGCGCCCGCGCTCGACGCCAGCCGCATATGCATGCCGGTCGAGCCGATGATGGTGCAGCCGACATCGGGTGCCGGATCGTAAAGCCCCGCGCCGAGCGCATTGCAGATCACATCGACATAGCCGAGCGTAACAGGCACATCGACGGGCAGACCGGCTTCTTCCGCCGCGGTCGCGCTGAGCGGATGGGTCGTCGTCACGCCGTCGACGACCTCGGGAAACAGCCGCATGCAATCGGAGATGCCGATCAGCCGCGCCGTTTCGGCATCGAAGCGGCGCTTGTGGAATTCGCCGCAGGAGAATGTGGCCTCCGACGGATCAGTGGCGCGCTCGCCGGTGAGGTTGAAGTAGAGCCAGTCCTTGCAATGGAACGCCGTCGCCGCGCGCGACAGGGTTTGCGGCGCATGCGTCTGCAGCCAGGCCAGTTGCGGACCCTGCTGACAGGCATTCAACCCCGAGCCGGTGCGCCGATGGAGCGCGATGTTGCGCTCGCTGGCCCTGATATCGTCAACGATCTCGGCAGAGCGTGAATCCAGCCACAACAACGCTGGCGCCACCGGGCCGCCGCCATCGTCGATCAGCCAAGTGCCGTCGCCCTGCCCCGTCACCGCAATCGCCGTCACGCGCGTGGCAAGCTCGGGCACTAGCGCCGCCAGCCCGCGCAGCGCTGCGACCGTATCTGTCCAGGTCCGCGCCATGTCCTGCTCGACACGCCCGCCGGGCAGCGTGACGTAGGTATTCGGCAGCGAGGACTCAGCCAACTGCTTGCCGTCCCGCGTGAACGCCACGGTCTTGATCAGGGAGGTACCGGCATCGATGCCGACGATCACGTCACGGCGCTGCGGATTGAGCATCGTCAGCGCACCTCCGCATGACGGATGCAGGTGCCCTCAGTGCCAAAAATGTGCAGATGGCGCGGCTCCAGCCCGAAGGAAATGACGTCGCCCGGTCGCGCCGCCACCCTGCCCGCCGTCACGGCGATCAGGAAATTTCCGGCACATTCGCCGGCGACGTGCGACTGGTCGCCGAGCCATTGATTAGAGACGATGCGGACGCGCACGTCTCCGCTGCCGACCGCGACCTTCTGCGGCCGGATGCCGACGCGCACGCGCGGCGTCTGCTGCAGCGCCTGTTGAGCGGTGGAATCTAGCCTGTCGCCCGGAATCAGAAACGCCATGGCGCTGCCGACCGACAGGCGGAAACCACCATCGGCGCGCGCCACCTCGGTCTCCAGAAGATTCATCGGTGGTTCGCCGATGAAGCTGGCGACGAACAGGTTGGCGGGCCGGTTCTTCAGCTCCTTTTCGCTGGCGAATTGCTGCAGAATACCGTCTTCCATCACCGCGATCCGGTCGGCGAGCGCGCTCGCCTCGGTCTGGTCATGGGTGACGAAGATCGCGGTCATGCCGCGCTCGGCCAGTAGGCCCTTGATCCGTCCGCGCAACACTGCGCGCAGCTGCGGCTCGAGCTGGCCCATCGGCTCGTCGAGTAGATAAAGATCTGCATCGCGCACCAGCGCCCGCGCCAGCGACACCCGCTGCTGCTGTCCACCGGAGATCGCCCGCGGATAGGCGTCCAAGATGTCCTCGATTTCGACCAGCCCCGCGATCGCATCGACCCGCCGCGTCACCTCGCCGCGCGACAGCTGCTGGGCCTTCAGGGCGAAGCCGATGTTCTCGCGCACTGTCAGCGGCGGGTAAAGCGAATAGCCCTCGAAAGCCATCGCCACCTTGCGCCGCGCCGGGGGCAGCGCCTCGATCCGCCGCTTGTCGAGCGCGATCGAGCCTGAAGTGACGTCCTCGAAGCCCGCGATCATGCGCAAGGTCGAGGTCTTGCCGCAACCGGACGAGCCGAGTAGCGCGACGATCTCACCCTTGCCCACCTCCATGTCGAGCGCGCGCACGGCGTGCACCGGCGGCTTGCCGCGACTGCGGTAGACCTTGTCGACATTCTCTAGCTCGAGCATGCCCCTCGTCGCTCCTATGCCGCCTGGCGCCGGTGCGGCAGCCCGATCCGAACACCGGTCGCACGATCGAACAGCAATGATGCTTCCGGCGCGAAGCGGACGAAAACGTCATCGTCGGCCACGGTCGCGCTTGGCGGCAACGCCGCCAGCCATTCAGTACCATCCGTGAAGCGCAACAGCAGCACCGCCTTCTCATGCATCGGGGTGACCGCGACGACGCGCGCCGGGATGGCATCGCCGCTGGCTACTTGCGAGATCACGAGATCATCGGGCCGCACCCCGACCCAGCACGCCCCCAGATCCATCGGCTGGTGGTCTGCCGTATCGAGCCGCACGCGCGTTCCTGAGATATCTGCGAACAAGACGCCACGCTCCGCGACGGGCACGACCTCGGCGAGATTGATGCTGGGATCGCCGAACAGCCGCGCCACCGCAACTGTGGCCGGCCGGGCATAGATCTCCTCGGGACGCGCGACCTGCACCAGGCGCCCCTCGATCAGCACCGCGATGCGATCGGCAATCGCCATCGCCTCGCGATAATCCTGAGTCACATAGAGCACGGACGCCGAGCCGCGCCGCAGCAAGGTCGGCAGTTCGAGCCGCATCTCATAGCGCAACTTGGCGTCGACATTGCGCAGGGGATCATCGAGCAGCAGCACCTCGGGATTGCCGATCAGCGCGCGGGCCAGTGCCGTGCGCTGCTTCTGTCCGTTCGACAGTTCGCGCGGACTATGATCAAGGACATGTTCGATCTTCAACAAGTGGCTGATCGACTGGACTTTTGCGGACACGTCGGCGCCCGCGCCCCGCGCCCGCAAGCCGCTCGCGATATTGGCGCGGGCAGTCATGTGCGGAAACAGCGCAAAGTTCTGGAACGCCATGCCGATGCCGCGCCGCTCGGGCGGCGCGCCGACGATCGAGTGGCCGCCAACCAGGATGTCGCCCTCGTCCGGCTCGAACATCCCAGCGATCATCCGCAGCAGCACGGTCTTGCCGCTCCCGGACGGACCGAACACGGCCACGATCTCGCCCGGCTCGACGGCCAGCGAGAGATCGGCGGCGCAGCTCACAGCGCCGAATGCCTTACCCACGGAAGAGAGTTCGAGACGCGCCATGCCCTAGCCTTTCACCGCGCCGAGCGACAGGCCCTCGACCAGATAGCGCTGCGCATAGAGCGCAAGCAGCAAGGTCGGTGTCACCGAGAGCACGATCGCCGCGGCGATCTGGCCGTACTGGATGCCCGAAGCAGTGACGAAGGCCAGTGCACCGACCGTCACCGGCTGCTTGTCCGCCGAGGCCAGGATCAGTGCAAAGACGAAATTGTTCCAGCAGAAGATGAAGGACAACAGCCCCGCCGCAGCAATGCCCGGACCCGCGAGGGGTACCGCGATCCGCGTAAAGGCCTCGCGCCAGGAGTGGCCGGCTAGCCGATAGGCATGCTCGATATCCGGGCTGATATCCTCGAAATAGCCGCGCACGATCCACAGGATCAGCGGCAGCGCGATCAGCTGATAGACCCAGACGATCCCGAAATAGGTGTCGTTGAGCCCGAGCTGCTGGTAGTAGAGCGACAGCGGCAGCAGCACCAGCAGAGGCGGCGCAAAGCGAAACGACAAGAGCGTGAAGGCGATGGTCTCGCCGAGACGAAATTTGAACCGGGCGAAGGCATAGGCGGCGGGCACGCCGAGCAACAGCGCGAGCAGCACCGCCGCGCTCGACAGCACAAAGCTGTTCATCAGGTTGCGCATGAAGGAGATCTCGAGATTGCCGGCTGTGGTACGCAGCTGGCCGGAGATCAGCGCCTGGTAGTTGAAAAGCGTCGGCTCAAACAAGATGCGCGGCGGTATCCGCAGGATCTGCTCGTTGCTCTGGAACGACATCAGGAATATCCAGACGATCGGAAACATGAAGAACACCAGCACCAGCGCCAGCGCCACGCCTCGAAAAACTCGACCTGCCAGACTGCTGTGCTCCATCGCGGTCCCCTGATCGCCTAGGCGTGGCCGTGCGCGCGCTCGCGCAACCGCAGCCAATTCTTGATGAAGATGTTGGAGAGGATGTTGGTGATCAGCCAGAGGATCATCAATAGCGCCGCCGAGCGGCCGACATTGGTGTACTGGAAAAATTCGAGATAGGCCTGCACCTGGAACACCATCAGCCGGTCGCCGGGTCCTCCTTGCGTCATTGCATAGATGATGTCGAACTGCTGGATCGAGTCCAGAAGGCGAAACAGCGAGGCCGTGATGATATAGGGGGTCAGCATTGGCAGCGTGATGCGGAAGAACACGAAGCTCGCTGGCACGCCGTCGAGCGCGGCGGCCTCGAACGGCTGGCGCGGCAGCGAGCGCAGACCTGCCAGCAGAAGGATCATCATGAAGGGCGTGTAGACCCAGACATCGACCAGAACCACGGTGAACAGCGCCGTCGAGGGATCAGAGGCCCATTTGAAATCATGGATGCCGAGCAGGCTCACAGCATAGGACAGGATGCCGAAGCTCGGATTGGTCATCAGCTTCCACATCAGGGCGGCGATCGCCGGTGCCGTCATCAGCGGCAGCAACAGCATGATCGACACTGCGTTGTGGAAGCGGGTCGGCCGCCTCAGCAACAGCGCGATCCCTAGACCAAACAGCAACTCCGCGACAACGGTCACTGCGGTATAGACCAATGATATCTTGAGCGTATTCCAGAAGGCGGGGTCGGACAGAAAGTCGATGTAATTGTCGACGCCGATGAAGCCGCGCAGATAGGGCAGGTTCAGCCGGTAGCGCTGCAGCGAGTACACCGCCGCGGTGACGAAGGGCACCAGGATGGCGATACAGACCAGCAAGGCCGGCAGGCTCAGCAAGTAAGGCAGCCAGCGGCCGCGCGGCCTCGGCTTGATGCGCGCCGTCGCGCTGGTCTGGAGGAGTTGGGCCATGCTCATGATGATAACGGATCAGCTGTGGGCGTGAACACCGCCGGTTCGGAAAGGGCCTCGATCCCAACCGGCGGGTTGGCGTGGTGCGGAGGAAGCTCCACCACGCGATGCGTCAACCTAAACCCGCCTGCTTGAGCTGGCGGTTGATATTGTCAGCGAGCTTGTCGAGCCCCTCATCGACGCTGACCTCCTTGGCGACCATCTTCTGCAGCGACGCCGCCCACTCCGTGGTCAGGTCGAAGAACAGGGGCTGCGCGGTGAAGTAGATCTTTGCGCCGGGCGCCGAGACATCGTGCTGCTCCAGATAGCCCGGATAGGATTTGCCGATCCGGTCGCGGAATTCGGAGTCTTTCCACACGGACGCGCGCACCGGGTTGACGAAATCCATCTTCCGCGCGCCGAACAGGTCATGCTCGGTCGAGGCCGCCCATTGCATGAACAGCCAGGCCGCGTCCTTCTGCTTGGAGAAGCTCGACATCGCCAGCGACCAGATCCAGACGTTCGGCGTCGGCGCCTTGGCCGCCGGGTTCGCCGCGAACGGCGCATAGCCGAGATGGCCCCGCTCCTTGTTCTCGCCGCCGTTCATGAAGTAGCCGAGGATGTCCGCATCGAAGATCATGCCGGAGGCGCCAGCGCCAAGGTCGGTGCCGACCTGGTACCAGGTGTAGGTCGACCAGTTCTTCGGACCCGAGGTCTGGATCATCTTGACCCACTTCTCGTGGAAGTCCTTCGAGGCCTTGGTGTTCATGGCGGCCTTCAGCTTGCCGCCTTCCATGACGAAATCCTTCTGGCCGAAGTTCGAATAGGCCGACAGGAAGCCCGGATGGATCGTCGCCCAGGAGCGCGAGCCGCGGACGCCGATACCGTAGGGACCGCCGGCATCCTTGGTGATCTTGGCCGCGACCTCGAGCATCTCGTCAAGATTCTTCGGCGGTTTGACGCCAACCTTGTCGAAGATGTTGCGGTTGTAGGTGATGTTGTTGAGCTCATAACCCCAGGGGATGCACCACTGCTTCGCCTTGCCGGAGCCGAGTTCGGAGCCGGCGACGCCATCCCATGCGGTCGAGGCGCGCAGGCCCGGCAGGACGTCGTCCCAAGCAAAGGATGGGTTCGTCTTGGCGGGATCGTTGATGTAGGTGTTGAGGTCTTCGATCCAGCCGGCCGGACCATAGGTCCACGTCATGTAGGCGCCGGTCATGAAGGCGTCGTACTGGTCCGACTTCGACGAAAGCGCCGCCGTCACCTTGTCGAAATAGACGTCCTCAGGAAAGATGTCGTAGGCCAGGTTCATGCCCGTCAGGGACTTGAAGGCTTCAATGTCCCCGATCATCGCGTCAACGTAGGGGTGCTTGTTGAGCAGCAGCTTGATCGTCTTGCCGCTCTGGGACTTCCAATTGAAGTCGGCTGCCATCGCCCGCGATACCGAAGATGCGAAGGCGGCATTGGCGGCGGCCCCGGCGATCCCGAGCTTGGCGGCGCCATCCAGCAGGTCACGCCGGCTGATGCGTTTGGCAGCGTAGGACTCGAATAGATTCTTCTCTCGATCGTACACTTAAACCTCCCTGTTCTAGCGTTTACTTCCCTTCCGACCTTCTTTTTTTCCTTTGCCGGATGTGACCTCCGGCTTGTCAGCAGTGAGCGCAGACGCGGTCGCTTCGTCGATAATGAGCCCGTGCAAAAGGCCGCTCTTCAACACCGCGCGCAAAGCCGTCAACTTGGCGAGGCCGCCGGCGACGGCGACGATGCGATGCTTTTTCAGATCCGCCCGGGTCATCGAGGTGGCGCGCGCCGACAGGTCGGTATCGAGCAGTGCCCCGTCGTCGTTGAAGAAATGACCGAGCAGGTCGGCACAGGCCCCTGCGCGCTTCAGTTCCGTGACCTCATCAGGTCTGATCATGCCACTCGACACCAAAAACCCATCGCTGTGGATCTGGCCGATGCCGACGAACAGGAGCGAAGCCTTGCGTGCCAGCGCGAACACATCGGCGATGCCGAATTGCTGCATCAGAACGGCGCGATCGGCCACGGAGTTCGCAAACACCGGCACCGGCAGCAGGTAGGCTTCCGCGCCGGTGCGTTCAGCCAGCCGGTGGATCACGTCAAACGGATTGGCGGCGAATTTCCGCGTCAGGCCGCCGAGCAGCGAGACGAACTGCACCTCGCGCGCCGGCGTCTGCGGCAGCTGCTCGACCACGGCGGCGAGCGTACGGCCGTGGCCGACGCCGATGACTTTGTGCTCGCCGCGTTCAAGCGCCTGGCGCAGGAAGCTTGCGCCTTCCAGCGCCA
Organism: Bradyrhizobium sp. WSM1253; assembly: GCF_000244935.1. Classification (NCBI taxonomy): domain Bacteria; kingdom Pseudomonadati; phylum Pseudomonadota; class Alphaproteobacteria; order Hyphomicrobiales; family Nitrobacteraceae; genus Bradyrhizobium; species Bradyrhizobium sp. WSM1253. The sequence goes on along the minus strand of NZ_JH600073.1, from coordinate 6,976,756 downwards.
GAGCCTTCAGCGGAAAAGCGCCTTCGCCGAGGTCGGGCGCCACGCGGCAGTAGGACAGGCCGTAGCGCTCGGCCAGGACGTTTTCCAGCGCCACGCACTCGGCGATGGGTCCCTCGACGAACACGCGGATCATGCCTTCGCGACTGGCCCGCGCGATCAGCCGGTGAGCTTTCGTGCTCTGGATGTTGAGTCGGTCCGCCACTTCCGACTGAGTCAGTCCCCCAGCAAAATGCAGCCAGGCGGCACGCGTCGCGAGCGAGGCCTCGCCATCCATCATCGGCAGTCTGTCGCTGGATGCGGTCACGCGCGGAAAAGCCTCTTGCAATTTTCTTCACGGCTTGCAAAAAATTGCAGAGGTCGGGCGGGGCGTCAATCCCCCAAACGTGCTGCAGCGCAATCGTTAGCCCGCCCGAGCCCCGAAAGATCAGGCGCATCAGCGATAAAGCGGGCCGCAAAAGCTTCGGTAAGGTCGAATGGCAGGCTTGTTCCTTGGCATTGACGTCGGCACCAGCGGGGTCCGCGCCTGCGCGATCGACGCGCAGGCCGCCATCCGGGGCCAGGCGTCGGCCGGACTGCCGCCGCCGCGCGTCAATGGCAACGCCGTCGATCAGCAGCCGGAGCTATGGTGGCAGGCAACGCTTGCCGCGCTCCGTAAGCTCGGCGAGCACGTCGATCTCGGCGCGGTCGAGCAGATCGTCGTTGACGGAACGTCTGGAACTTTGCTGCTCGTCGATGACGCCGGCCGGCCGTTGACGCCGGGCCTGATGTACAACGACGCCCGCGCAAAGGACGAGGCCGCGCGCATTTCCGATGTGGCTCCAACAGACAGCGGCGCGCATGGCGCCAGCAGCGCACTCGCAAAGCTCTTGCATCTCCTCGCTCGTGATGACGTCAGCCGTGCGCGCTACGCGGTGCACCAGGCCGACTGGATCGCCGGCCGCCTCGCCGACCGTCACGGCATCAGCGACGAGAACAATGCGCTGAAGCTCGGCTACGATCCTGTAACGCGGACATGGCCCGGCTGGCTCGATGAGCTCGGCGTGCCCCGCCATCTTCTGCCCGAGACCACGATTCCGGGGACGGCCTTCGCCGACATCGATCGCAATATCGCGCGCATGCTCGGTCTTTCTCCGCGAGCGAAGATCGCTGCAGGCACCACCGACGGCGTGGCCGCGTTCATCGCCACGCGGGCCGACGCAGTCGGCGATGCCGTCACTTCGCTCGGCACCACGCTGGTGGTGAAGCTGCTCGCCTCGCAGCCGATTTTCGCGGCCGGCCAGGGCGTTTATGCACACCGGCTCGGCGATCGCTGGCTGACCGGTGGTGCCTCCAATTCCGGCGGTGCGGCGCTGTTGATGCACTTCTCGCCCGACGACATGGAGCGCTTGACGCCTCAGCTTGAGCCGGAGGCACCGACCGGACTCGATTACTATCCCCTGCCAAAGCCCGGTGAGCGTTTTCCAATCGCAGATCCGACGCTGACGGCGCGGATCACGCCACGGCCGGCGGAAGACCATCGGTTCTTCCAGGGCTTGCTCGAAGGCATCGCGTCGGTAGAGGCGCTCGCCTACCGGCAGCTCGCAAAACTGGGTGCGCCAGCGTTGCGGCGGGTCGTCAGCATCGGCGGCGGCGCGCGGAACAACAACTGGACCGCAATCAGGCAGCGCACGCTGGGCGTGCCCGTGACGGTCGCCGAGCAAACCGAAGCGAGCTTTGGCGCGGCGCTGCTTGCGCTGAACGGTGGTCCGCCATGACCATTGCCAGGACCATCACCGGCCTTCGCACTATCGCCGATCACTTTGATCACGTGCTGCTCGATCAATGGGGCACGCTGCATGAAGGCATGACGGTGTTTCCCGCCGCCCATGACTGCGTGAGGCGCCTGCACGAGGCTGGCAAACGGATCCTGATCCTCTCCAATTCCGGCAAGCGCGCCAGCAGCAATCAGCGGCGCCTCGCCGCCCTGGGCTTATCGCCGGACATTTACGATGGTGTGTTATCATCAGGCGAAGTGACCTGGCAGAGCCTGAAGGCACGCGCGCAGACGCCCTTCACGGACCTCGGCCAAGCCTGCTTCCTGATCTCGCGCGATGGCGACCGCTCCATCGTCGATGAGCTCGACCTGGCCCTGGTTCCAGATATCACATCCGCCGACTTCATCCTGCTCGCGGGCCTCGACGACAGCGTTGCGGAACCGGAGCCATGGCGCGAACGCCTCACGGTGGCGGCCGTCCGCAAACTGCCGATGCTGTGCGCCAATCCCGACCTCGTGATGTTTGGGGTGACCGGGCTAATCCCGGCTCCGGGCGCGCTGGCGGCCTTTTATCAGCGGCTCGGCGGCAGGGTTTCGTTTATCGGCAAACCACACGCGCCGATGTTTGCCGCGGCACTGGAACGATTGGGCCATCCCTCGCCCGACCGCATCCTCGTCATTGGGGATTCCATCGATCACGACATCGCCGGTGGGCGTGCGGCGGGCATGCTGACCTTGCTAGTCGGCGCGGGCGCGCATCGGGAAACACTTGCAGGATCGCACAATGTCGCACACGCGATCCGGCAGGTTGCCGGCGCGGATGCGCGGATGCCGCACTGGACTGTGCAGCATCTCAGTTGGTGAGGATCGCTTCATGAAACAGCCTCGCGCCTTGTCCGAACTTCGCCGTATGTCCGCCCGCGTCGGCAAAAACATCCTGCTGGTGCAGGGCGCCGGGGGCAATTCTTCCGTCAAAGAAGGCGACGTGCTCTGGGTCAAAGCCTCAGGCACTTGGCTCGCCGACGCCGAAGACAAGGACATCTTCGTGCCGGTCGCGCTGTCAGACGCTCGCACCGCTCTGGCGCGCGGCGATGATCGGGTGCCGTTGGCCCCAAATACTATAACTCAACTACGCGGTTCGATTGAGACTGCGCTGCACGCGTTGATGCCGCATCCTGTCGTACTGCACGTCCATTCCGTTAACACCATCGCATGGGCGGTGCGCACCGACGCTCACCAAGAGTTCGAACATCGCTTGCGCGGATTATCTTGGCTTCGGCTCGGCTACTTCCATCCGGGCCTGCCGTTGGCCCAAGCGGTCAGCGAAGCGATCGCGCATGTCCACGTCAACGTGCTGATCCTCGGTAATCACGGCTTGGTCGTGGGGGCCGAAACTTGCGCGGGCGCGGAAGCCCTGGTGATGGAAGTCGAAGCGCGTCTGGCGCTGCCGCCACGCAGTGCCGCGTCAGGCGATCAGAACGCGCTCTGCATTACCTGTGCAGGTACTGATTATCGCTTACCCAAAGATCCGATCTGTCACGGCATCGCGACCGATCGCTATTGCCGCGTTATTGCCACCAGCGGATCCCTGTATCCCGATCACGTCGTCTTTCTCGGGCCGGGCTTGCCGATCTTGGAGCAAGGCGAAAGCCTGCAAAATATGAGCTTGCGCGCCGAGGCTGCAGGGCAATCACCGCCCGTTGCTCTGCTCGTCCCTGGACTTGGCAGTCTCATCCGCACTGACGCCAGCGCTGGCGCCGAAGCCCTGCTGAGCTGCCTCGCCCTCGTGACCAGCCGCCTCCCCCTCGACGCCGAGATTGTGTATCTCTCCTCCGAGAGCGAGCATGATTTGCTGAACTGGGACGCGGAGCGCTACCGCCAGCAGCTCACAGCAAGCCGCTGACGAAGCCTGAGTAGCCGCCGGTCTTCCCGGCTACATCTGAAAGACCGATAGCCCGGCAATTCCGTGGTTCATAATCTAGGAACCTCAAACGCGCCGGGCTGAATCCATCGCGCCATCAGAAGCGTCTGTAAGGCTAGGTACTAAATTTTTACAGAGACCTCGGGATGACGTTCGTATTCGCGCCGTCGAAACACTCAAGCTGATGGTCCACGCGATGTTGCCGTCAGTGACGATGAGAATTACTGCCGTTGGGGATCAGCAGAGGTGAGCCCTACCTAGTTAGCCTGCTCAGTCCCTTCAACCTGACCAGGAGCCGACTAGTTGGTAAGGTTATTACAGCGAGATGGGAGGCGTAGGGTTCGCGTTTGAACTCTCCCGCGCCGTCATTACTGTGATTGAATTGCCAATTGCCTTTCCCGCCGCGCGGACGGTGTCGATGAACAGCTTCGCGGCCGGGTTGAAACCAATCGGACCACCATGTCCTCTAGCTCCATCGCCAGTATCGCCAAGAAAGCGCCCACGGAGGCTGAGGCGGATTTTGCCACCTGGCTCATGATGGCCAAGCTCGGTGGTTTCGATGACCTGCCGTCCAGCGCCCAAAGCTTTCTGACTAACTATCGAACTCGGCCGCTGTAGACCTCGCGAACGGCTAGGGGCGTGGACTCGGCCCTCGCTCATTGTCTCGAGGGCGCAGCGCCGGAACCAAAGGCTCGGACGCCAGCGACAGAAAATCCCTCCCGGCACTGCTGATTTTCGCAAGCATAGTGGCACTATCGCATTCGGATTGTTAGCGCAATAAGACCGCCCGCGGATTGTGTGCGACGTCCGCTTTTCCCCCGATAGCGACCCAAATAGCGGACATCGTGCACTTCGCTTGGCCAAGAACAGACATCAAGGGGAAACCCGTGGCGTATATTGGTCGGCAAAACGGAGCCGCCGTATCCAGTACCTTTAGTGTTGAGTATCGGAGGTAAGAAATGATCGTAGCTCGTCGAGAAAGCGTGCCAAAGCCGGCTCGCCCTCCAGCATGATGTGATTCCGGCCTTCGAGCGGGACAAAGCGGGCACCGGGAATCCCCGCGGCCAGCCGACGGCCCGACTCGAACGGCACCCTCGCGTCGTTGCGGCAATGCATGACAAGGGTCGGCACCTTGACCTGCGGCAGTAGTGAACTGATTTCCACTTCGCCATTTGCCAGTAAATTGCGCGCTGCGTCTTCGGCCGAGCTCGAGATACGCTGTAGCTCGTTAAACCAGTCGGCCTGCTCCTTGTTAGCGTCCGGAATAAACTGGGACGTGAACATCTGCCTGAAGGCCGGGTTTTCCTGACCCCATCCCAGCCGCATCAGCGTCAGCATCGCATCCCCGGCCGCCTTCTCCGCCTCGGTCCTGGCGCGCTTCTTCCACCCGACGACATAGCCTCCGTAGAGAATCAGATGCGACACTCGCTCCGGATGGCGGACCGCGTAGGCAATCGAGACGGCGCACCCCTGGGATATGCCGAGCAGCGCGAACCGTTCGATGCCCGCGGCGTCGACCACCGCATCGAGGTCGTCGACGAACCGCTCGAATGTTACGTCCGGGACGTCACGATCCGAAAGCCCATTTCCCCTTGCGTCATATCGGATGAAAAGGTGCTCGCGGGAAAATTCCTGGTAGAGATGCCGCCAGATCGGACTTTCGAAGTCGAATTCGATGTGAGTCATCCAGTGCCCTGTCTTCACCAGCGGATGCCCTTGGCCCATCCGGGCGTAGGCCAGCTGCACGCCGTCCCCGGTCTGGCAGAAGTGAATTTCCTGCTTGTGTTGGACGGTTGACTCCGCCACCGTGTCTTCCGCAGACGAGGGAATCGCGGCGTCTGGAATTGCCTCGATGTCCTTGGCAGTGAGCCCGAACACGCCGACCGCGCGCGAGATGTTCTTCACAGCCTGCTCGCCCAGATCAGCAAACGCCATCGACAGCTTGTCCCGGATCTGGTCGTTCGCCGCCCTGGATATGCATACGCCGCCGGGCTCGCAGAGCGTTTCCAAGCGTGCCGCGATGTTGACGCCGTCGCCGAAGATATCGTCGCCGTCGATGATAATATCGCCGACGTTGATCCCGATCCGGAACACGACCTGCCGTTCCGCAGCGATCCCTGCGTTGCGCCCCACCATGCTGCGCTGAATCTTGACAGCACAGGCGACCGCATCCACGACGCTGGCGAATTCCACCAGCATCCCATCGCCGGTGGTTTTGACGATGCGGCCGTGGTGCTCGGAAATGCCGCAGTCGACCAGTTCCCGCCGGTGCGACTTGAGGGAATTGAGGGTCCCCACCTCGTCGGCGCCCATGAGTCGGCTGTAGCCGACCACATCCGCCGCTAGAATGGCCGCAAGCCGACGTTGCATGGCTCTTGCCCTCTCATGCCACTGCTAGTCTGCCCGCAATCAGTGGCCGCGACAAGGCTGAAGCGGGCCGGTGGAATCCGCCTCGGATCAAAAGCGCCGTTTTGGTTTTGCCGCGCACTTCCGGTCTGTCCCGATGATCGGACGTAGTCGGTGTCGGCGGCCACTTCGCAAAAGGGCCGATTGCGTTGAAAACGGCCGGAGGTAGTTCGTTGTAATGGCGCGATCGCAGATGCGGCCGAAGGGCCAGACTCTGGATGCGCTCATTGATCCGTTCCATGCATTTTCTTTGTCGCGAACTCGGATGAGGTTTGGCTCAGATCGCCATCACCTCATGATGCGGCTCCGGACCTGCCTCTGCACAGGCGGAGGATATCATCCGTGGCAAGCGCGGCGGCGGTAAGTGCACCGGGAAGCATTGACCTAGGTCATGGGCCGGGCGGTGCCATGGCCGGTGCTGGGCTATGATGGACACGATCACGTTCGTTGCCCGACAAGCGGCGAGTACGTTCAGCACCAGTTCGACGCTGAGTCGAATGCGGCACGCGCCTCCTTCATCCTCGTGCGTGCAATGCCCAGCCTGCGGCAATAACCATTTCATCAATCGCGTGACGCACAAGCTGTTGGGCCATGAAGACGACCGCTGATAGTGCCTCCACGCAAAAGCCGCCAAGGTTTCCCTCAGCGGCTTGTGTCGTTGCGTTGCGTTTGCGTAGAGGTTTGCCGCGCCGAGCGGTGCTCGAACGTAGCCCAAGCCTGCCACCCACAGGACGCACAACCTTCATGAATGAGGCAGTCGATGCGTTGCCTGTATGTCGGGGCCAACGTATCCCCGATGGACTACCACGTGTCACTGGCGACGATGCTAATCAAGCCAGTGCTGCTGTCCTATCAGATGAAATAGATAGCCCCGCGGCCCCCGTGTGCCTCAGTATCACGACCCATGGTAGCAGCTCCACGAGAGAGCCCCCTCCATGAAGCGGCGTAAGTATCATGCCGGCAACTTGATCCCGATGTTCCGGCTGGCTTCGAAGCTGTGCAAGCAAATGCGCGCGGCGGGCTTCACTGATAAGGGAGTCGCTGGAGTTAAAACCTGAACCGCCCCGGGTTTGCCGGAGGCCATTCGGTTTAAGTTATGCCGCCATGGCCGGCTGTTCCAGAATGGCGTAGCAGCGTTGCTCGGCTTCGGCCGGCGGTATGTTGCCAATGGGCCAGGAGCCGCCGCTTGTTGAACCAGTCCACCCATTCCAGCGTCGCGAACTCGACGGGCTGGAAGCTGCGCCATGGTCTGCGCCGATGGATCACCTCGGCCTTGTAGAGACCGTTGATGGTTTCGGCGAGAGCGTTGTCATAGGAATCTCCGACGCTGCCGACAGAAGGCTCGACGCCAGCTTCAGCCAGGCGTTCGGTGTATTTGATAGAGACGTATTGGGCGGATTGGCTGCCCCTACGCTATGATGCACGAGGCCGCCGCGATGGACCGGCGATCGTGCAGGGCCTGCTCCAGCTCATCAAGCTACGAAGCCTGCGTGCGCCGTGCGGGAGGCCCGCCAGCTGAGGATCCTGCGGGCATACGCGTCGATCACAAAGGCGACGTAGACGAAGCCGGTCCAGGTCGCGACATAGGTGATGCCGGAGATCCGCCAGGCGGGTGAATAGTTCTCGCTTCTTGGGATCGGTCGCCAGGTCTCGGATCAGCGCGCACTCTGTCGCATCCTTGCGGAGCTTT
>NZ_JH600073.1:6941885-6968886 GCF_000244935.1 Bradyrhizobium sp. WSM1253 | reverse complement strand
TGAACCGCCCCGGGTTTGCCGGAGGCTGTTTGGTTTAAGTTATGCCGCCATGGCCGGTTGTTCCAGCATGGCGTAGTAGCGTTGCTCGGCTTCGGCTGGCGGGATGTTGCCGATGGGCTCCAGGAGCCGTCGGTTGTTGAACCAGTCCACCCATTCCAGCGTCGCGAACTCGACGGGCTGGAAGCTGCGCCATGGTCTGCGCCGATGGATCACCTCGGCCTTGTAGAGGCCGTTGATGGTTTCGGCGAGAGCGTTGTCATAGGAATCTCCGACGCTGCCGACAGAAGGCTCGACGCCAGCTTCAGCCAGGCGTTCGGTGTATTTGATAGAGACGTATTGGGCGGATTGGCTGCCCCTACGCTATGATGCACGAGGCCGCCGCGATGGACCGGCGATCGTGCAGGGCCTGCTCCAGCTCATCAAGCTACGAAGCCTGCGTGCGCCGTGCGGGAGGCCCGCCAGCTGAGGATCCTGCGGGCATACGCGTCGATCACAAAGGCGACGTAGACGAAGCCGGTCCAGGTCGCGACATAGGTGATGCCGGAGATCCGCCAGGCGGGTGAATAGTTCTCGCTTCTTGGGATCGGTCGCCAGGTCTCGGATCAGCGCGCACTCTGTCGCATCCTTGCGGAGCTTTGAACTGAGCCTGCATGTCTTTCATTGCAGCTACTCCGCTCCCGAAGGAAACCGTATAGCCAATGTGCGAAAGCGAACAGATCTGATTGCCGAATTTTCCTAGGCTCCGAACGCTTGGCCTCCCAAGGTCCAAGCACCTCCAGCGGCCCCGGCCCACGATCCCCAAAAGCCCCCACGGCCGGGGCCGTCTTTGCCCCGGTCATCGATATTACATGGCGGCGACCAGCAGCCCGGAGCAATTGAAGTCGGGTCGCACATCGGCAGCGCGCCTGCCGCTAGACGAAGCGCCCCTCGTTGTCGGACTTCTTCGTTCCGGGGCCGGAACTGAACTTACCTTGTTCGGTTTTGGATTCGCGTTCATGGCACAAGGAATGGCTCCATGTCTCAGCGACGCCGCAGAGTGAAGCACAACCGGTCTCTTGAAGAACGCTTGGGACGAGCACGCCACCCAGCTCAAAGAACAAGCTGCCCGGCTCCCCGCTGGTGCTGAGCGCGAGCAGCTTCTCAGGAAGGCGCGCTTAGCTGCGACGAGCGCGCATCTGAGCGATTGGGTGACCTCGCCTGGTCTGCAACCCCCGGAGTAAGCCGCGTACGGCGCATGGAGCGCTCCAGCTCGTGGATCTGGGTCTTCGACCGCCGGACAATGTCGAGCGCGACGGTCTGATGGGTGTCGCATCCGAAGCACTTTACCTCAAGGTTGGCATTTGGAGAATCAATCCGCGATGGGGCACGAATTCGCGAGAGTATCTGTTCGGGGCTACGGTGCGTATCCTGGCCGAACGAGCCCGAGATGCCCGCAAGGACGCGGACGGCCTCGCTTGTCAGGCATGGACCGTATGTTCGGCTTCCAGGGGCCGGCGCAGCCCTCCCCAACCCTTGGCGACGCCCTGAACGCCGGCTGCCGCTTGGGTTCATGCCCCGAGAGGATAGATCATTGGTGGGACATCGCCAGTCCGGCGGACCGGACCAGGAACTTGCGAGCAAATATCAGATTGGCTTCGGCTGGCCCCAGTCGAACGACGTGCCATCGACCCAGATGCAGTGGAGAATCACGGCGATCTTTCGGGCGATGGCGACCTTTGCCTTCTTCATGCCGATCCGCTTAGCGAGCTTTATGCCCCAGGCCTTTAGGGAACACCACTTTTTGGTTCGATAAAGAAGGACAGTGGCGGCCTCGAACAAGTAAGTTCGGAGAAGCCGGTCGCCCCATCGAGATATCTTTCCGTTGGTGTCGGTTTCGCCGGATTGGCTGCGCCTCGGCGTAAGGCCGAGGTAGGCGCCGACCGTCGAAGCCGATCGGAAGCGAGCTGCGTGCGCATGCCGAGCGTCGATGCAGACCACCGGAAGCTCAACCCTGCGGAGTTCATGCCATAGCCAACTCGCCATCGCACCGGTCTCGAAGCCGATACGCTCGGCATGAGGCGCATGTTTGTTAAGCAGGTCAGTCAAGGCACCAGGATTAGACTTGGCTTTCCCTTCGAAGATTACTTGACCAGTCTCGTTGACAACGCACACAGCGGTTTCTCTCTGTGAGACGTCCAGCCCGACGTACTGCTTCATGGGTGAGCTCCTTCGAATCATTTGATTGCGAGGGCTCAACGATAACGGAGGTTACGTCATCGTTTGCAAATTTGACCCCTCATCGGCGTCCAATTTTGGACGCCGATCCCCCGGCTTAAGGGGGCAATATTGCAAGCCGAATGACAGCCACCGCGCGTACTTCCTTGTCGCGGGTCGATCCGCGGCGCGAGTCGCCGCCGTGTTGGAGGCCCTCCCAACAGCATGCACTTCGTCGAGGATACTCCATCCTCCGAATCGCCTTGATGGCATTCGTTCTTTTGCGGCTCAGCCGGATTGCTACGGATGAAATCTACGATCTCCGTCGCAAGACAGCGTCTCGCATGCACAGGCGGAGGTTTGTCGGCCTTTGCCGAAGAGCGGACTAACGTCTGAATGCGAGGCATGTCGGCTTGTGGACCCCGTAGCGGACGTTCGCGACTGGCGATGAGCGCGTCTGCTTGGCCGAGTCAGCCGCAATGTCCCTGAACGACGCTACCGCTCGCCCGCATTAGCCTTTCTTCGCCCTAAGGCCATAATGCCGAACTTTAGCGGCTGTCCAAAGCTGGACCGCCATCACGCAAGTTGTGCCAGCTATCACCCTAAGGACTGCGTTACAGGTTGGGCAGTCGTCCACGCGCCGGCCGCAGCATCGGACAGCAGGTACTTTAATACGCCACGGAGCGCCGTTCAGTTGAATTATAATAGCCTCCCGTATGTCACGGTTTGGCATATAAGGAATCTTAACAACTTCAGCGCGTAATACGTTTGATTTGACGTGACGATATTAAAATGAATTTTGGGGCCAGCCAATGAGGGCAGTTTCTGCGGCCGATCTCATTACTGAGTTGGATGCCACCATCGCGAGGAGCTCATCCGAACGTTGTGCGCGCATGCTCTGGCGCACCACCGAGCTGCTCGTTGAGGGTAATCACCGATTGCAAGAGCCGCAGGTCGGCCTGCTTGACGACGTTCTAATTCGCTTAGCCCGGCGGATCGCGCCGGCGACTCTCGCCGAGCTCAGCACGACGCTTGCCGAGCTGGGTACTGCTCCGATGAACACCCTGCGACGTCTCGCCTCGTGCGGCGATCCGGCGATCGCAGTCCCGATCCTTCTAAAATCTCCCGCTCTATCGCCGGCTGATCTGGTGGCGATCGCGACGTCCGGCAGCGAGGATCACCTTCGCGCCATTGCTGGCCGGCGCAGGATCGAAAGCCCCGTGACTGAGGCAATATTGCAGCGCGGCAACAGCAAGACTTGTCTGGCCGTCATCGGCAATCCGGGCGCTGAATTCTCAGGCGCGGCCTATGCCAACTTGGTCCGTAGGGCTGTGGAGGACGACGAGATCACGAAAGCGCTGACGCTGAGGCCAGACACCCCGGACATGGTGGTTCGGGAGCTGCTGTCGGCATCGCCACGGCCGGCGATTAAGGCTTCCAACGCAGACGCGTCCTCGCAAGTATTAGCGACAGCGAAGCGACCTTACGACACTGAGTACGCCGCTGCGAGGCCGGAGATCATATCGCTCAATCGGAGCGGAAAGCTGAGCGACTCGACTGTCAATCGGTTCGCGATCCGGCGTGAGACAGCCAACCTGTTCACGGCGTTGTCGGTGCTGTCGGCAGCACCGATTGAGGCCATCGAGCAGGTTATGGCAGACTCCGGTTACGAAGGCCCAGTTATGGCGTGCCGGGCATCGCGCTTGAATTGGCAGACCACGCTGGCCGTCCTCAACACTCGCGGCGCGGGGCTTTCACTAGGCGAGCGCGCACGAGCTCAGGAGCTGTTCGAAACGCTTCATCTCTCGACCAGCCAATGGTCCGTTCGTTGGGGAGAAATCTCCGCGGGCGCCCACGGTCGCACTGCAAGACCGGCAGGAAACCAATGAAATTCGACGGTCGCAAGGCGCCTCGGGTGCGCATGGACAACAGACAGCCCGTGAACTTGATGGGCTCCGACGGCACTTGGCGGCGAAGCTGCGTCTTGCTCGATATCTCGAACACCGGCGCCAAGATCGAAGTCGAAGGGTCGCTCGATGTTCTCTCGGCCAAGGAGTTCTTCATGCTGCTGTCGTCGACGGGACTGGCCTATCGACGCTGCGAGCTGGTCTGGATCGACGGAACCACGGCTGGCGTCCACTTTATCCAAGCAAACGGCAAGAAGACCCAAACGACAGCGACCGACAGAGGCGCGCACAAACCAACTTGAGCCGAGCAGTCTCGTCGAAGTGAGCCAATGACCTTGGACCACCGAAGGCCATTCAGCCCGGCACCCGACGAACGAAGGCACCAGTCATGCTCGTGCACGTATTGGCCGACACTTCCGAGAAGCTCTTCGGACTCTGCTCGCTTTTTGGAGGGCAGTTCACCGTTGCCGGCGAGCGGCTCGATGTAGAAGCAAAGCTTCCGCACGCTGCTGCTGCGGTCGTCGTTCGTGCCGACCTGCGGGCGGTCGAAAACATTGCCGCGCTGAAAAAAAGAGCTGCGCGGTTCGCCATAGCAAAGAAGCGCATCTTCCTTGTCGAGCAAACCTCCCACTTTTGCATCTCGCAAGCTTATGCGCTCGGCGCAACGTTGGTGTTGCCTGGCAAGATCGAGGCAGCCAAGCTCCTGGCCGCTTTGGTCGATCCAGCCGCCCACGGAACTGGGTCGACGAGCGGCATCTCGAAGTCTGACAATGCGGTTGAGGCCGCAGCAACCGCGATTGCGTCGATGTTCACTTCGATCACCCTCGGGGAGCGGGTCGACGTCGCTGGTCCCAAAGATGCCGGCCGCAAGATCACCAACCGGATTTCCGAGCATGGGCTATCAGAATGGCTGGCCACGGTGCGGCGCCATCACGAGGGAACGTTCCAGCACTGCCTGCTCGTGACCGGCGTCGCGGTCGATTTCGGCCTCAGTCTCGGTTTTCGTAAAAGTGACCTTGAACGGCTCTCCACCGCTGCCATGTTCCACGACATAGGCAAAGCGAGGGTGCCCTTGGCGATCCTGGACAAGCCAGGACGCCTCGACGACGACGAGCGAGCGTTCGTCGAAACTCACCCGGCGACGGGTTACGATGTGCTGAAGGGGCACGGGGACATCTCACCGGAAGTCCTCGATGCGGTGCGGCACCATCACGAGTATCTCGATGGCAGCGGCTATCCTGACCGCCTCCGCGCGAAGAGCATCACCGACATCGTTCGCATTCTCACCATTTCGGATATCTTTGCGGCGCTGATCGAACACCGGCCGTACAAGGTGACAATGCCGCGCGCGGCAGCGTACGAGATTATCTGCGGTATGAGGGGAAAGCTGGACAGGGCGCTAGTCGCCTCTTTCAAGGATGTCGCGCTTACCAGATGAATTCTGCTCGAACCTGTGCAGGAATATTCCACGTCTCCACTCAAGGCGTGATCGGAGGCGGTCTCATTTCCATGCACTTCGGCTTCTGGCCGCTAAGCCGAACGGCGTTTAAGTGAATGCAACGTCCACTCTTGCCGGTAATCCGGACGTCGAGCCGCGCGTGCCTCGACCGTCGCTTTTTGTCCCTGAGCTGAAATAGGTCCGCGAGTGCCGAGGTTCGATTTCCACCTTTTCTCGCTCCTGTCCCGTCGTAAAGTGCTAGGCTTTGCGTGGTCGGTCAGGTTTTCCCGTGAGGGGGCACATGCGACGGCGCGAGTTCATTACGCTTTTCGCTTGCACGGCGGCGACGTGGCCACTCGCGGCGCGAGCGCGGCAACCGGCGAGACTAAAGCGGATCGCCTTCGTTAGCCCGGCTCTCAAAGTCAACGAAATGGGCCTGAGCCGCCGCAATACCGTGCCTTTTTCGAGGAGCTGAGCCGCCTTGGCTACGTCGAGGGCCAAAACCTCGTGGTTGATCGCTACTCGGGAGAAGGTCGACCGGAACGCTATTCCGAATTGGTTCGGGATGTGATCAACACACATCCCGACTTGATTTTAGCGGTGGCCGCGCGTCTATCGCTGGATTTTAAAATGGCGACGACGACAATTCCGATTGTGACAATAGTCAACGACCCGGTTGCCTTGGGACTTGTGGCCAGCATCGCGCGGCCGGGCGGCAACATCACAGGCGTCACCATCGGGACGGAATTGGAACTCATTGGAAAGCGGATCGAGCTACTGGTCGAGGCGATGCCGGGACTGTCCACTCTCGGTTACCTTGTGTCGCGATCGTACTGGGAAGACATGAGAGGTGCGGCAGCGCGCGAGGCAGCCCAACGAGCGGGTGTTTCGCTGAAGGCCGCCCTGCTGGACAGCGGCTTCTACCAGACAGAGTACCAGCGGATCTTCAGTTCGATGGAACGAGCAGATGCGCTCATGGTGTCAGATGAGGCCGAGCATCTCGCCAGTGGCGCGGCTATTGTTGAACTAGCCGCGGCGGGCCGCATTCCCACAATGTACGCTTACGGCGAGTACGTGCGACTCGGTGGACTGATGGCTTATTCGATTGACCTACCAGAGACCTTTCGGCGCCTCGCCAGCCTCGTCGACAAGGTTCTTAAAGGCAGCAGTCCCGGAGATATCCCCTTCTACCGACCGACCAAATTCGAGCTGAGTATCAATCTCAAGACTGCGAAGGCGCTCGGGCTCGCACTGCCCGCGATGCTGCTCGTCCGCGCCGATCAAGTTGTCGAATGACGTCGCTTGTTGGCCCTTCACCGAACTAGCGGCGCGCCTCGATGAGGTCCGCTTATTGAGGCACGGCGGACGGGATTCGCTCAGCTTGAGTTCTTCGCATCTTGACCCAAGGCGGACTCCCGCCCTTCCAAGCGAACTGCCATCCATCCGCTACGTCGTAAGCGGCGGCGATTTCTCATCAGGTTACCGCGTTTTTCCATTACCATTCTCAGGAGATCATGGTCTTCCCGCCGATCGTGCTTGCCGCCGGTTTGATCCTGATCGAGTTCAGGAACGTTGCGGCCGCAATCATGACCAAGATGCCAGCGAGACTCAGTGTGATCTGCATGGCAAGCCTATCCGAGATATCTATCAGTACTATGCGGCCGGCAAGCGCCAGCAGGACGCCGAGGCAATAGATTGCCAGGGAGTTCTCGCCACAGCGGATCGCCCCACGCATCACCGGAGTCGTAAGCCAACGCCAATCGCGAGGCACGACCCACGCAACCAGAATCGCGAGAGCAACAAAATGCAGCAGCCGCAAGGGCGAGAGATTCGATTTGTCCAGCAGGTAAGCCAGCTCCGCCAGCATCTGTGGGACCAGGGGTCTAATGCTCCAACTGAATGCGATCGTCAGGCCAAAAACCAAATAGAGAATGGCAATTGCAAGCGCCGTGCGCGAGGTCACCCACGGCCAGAACGTCTTGCCCTCCATGACACACCAGGCACCAAGAACAACCAGCAACTGCCAAGCCAGCGGATTGAAGAACCAGACGTCATTGGGCCATGCCGGGACGGACCAACCGAAGACGTGCACTAGCGCATAAAGCAACAGTGACGCGCCAAGCATTACATTCGGCATTCGCAGCATCAGCCACAGCAGCGGGGCGAATAGAAGATGATAAATCACGAAGAGCGGCAAGACATCGGAGTTGACTGGGCGGTATTGCAGGATCGCTGCATGCGCGAGCGCCGCGCCCGGCTGCTCCAGCAGAATGCGCGTGTTGCTTTCGTCGGCAATCGTGCCGCCACCGGCGAGGTAAACCAAGATGGCGCAAGCGAGAGTGAGCAGCAGAAATGCCGCATAAATGTCCCAGCTTCGCCACAGCGTACGGCTGACCACACTCGCCCAACCATCGCACCGACTTGCCTTGCCGTAAGCCAGCGTGCAGGTCACACCCGAGAGGAACATGAACACTTCCGCGGTATCACTAAAACCATAATTCCGCAGCGTCAGCCAGCTTCCGATGTTGTTGGGGACATGGTCAAGAAAGATGCACCATAGCGCGATACCACGGCACGCATCGATGCGGAGGTCCCGACCAGACCCTTTCAGCACTGGGAGGGCGCCCGCCAATGACTGCGCAGGATTCGCTGGCAGCTCGGATTCAAGTAGTGGCTGCTGACCGCGTAACGCCTTGCTTTCGATCTCCGCCAGCATCCGGCGGAAGTCTGGCGAGGGCATGTCGCGATGTTTGCCGATGTCAACAGGCACATCACTTTCGGGACGCCCGCACATCATCGCGCGAGCCGCGGATAGATCGGTCGAACTGATCGCTACCATCTCGACGACAGAGCTACGTGGCGGGGCAGGCAGCATCATCCTGGTAGCGACGCACCGATAGAGCGGCATTGACGAGCCTTCCATCAACTCTTCGTCGGTAATGACTTCATACGAGCCCGCCGGTAACAGCCGCTCGATACTCGCGATCCGGAATGGACGCTTGAAAACCACTGTTTCACGTCGCGATCGGACTGTCATCGTCATTCTCGCCCATTGGTTACGGCACGCCGCTGCCAGGAGAATAGGCACCACGCTGACTATTGATTCTAATGTCTTTCTTTATTTGCTCCGTCTTGTCCGTCTCGCTGTCGCGCGCTCAAAAAGAGACCAGCGGCGTTAGTAGCAATTGCAGCGGGAGTTACTCGCCACCATCTTCGAGCACGCCGTTGCGAGCGATGGAGCCGGCCACAATTTGAAGCGAAGAACCAATCGTCCAACAGACTGCGATCAGAACGATCGAACCTTCAGAAACGACCTGATCAACGACAATCATGCTGACAGACAGAAACGCCGCAATCGCCGCAACGAATGTACCTGCCGCACTGAAGATCTGAGCCGCATCGGTGCCACGGTTCCGCTCTTCCGGGAGTCTCGAAGTCGCTCCCTGAACAGGACGGCCAGGCAGATCGATGCCGATATAGAAGCTGAAAGCTCCGTAGAGCATCATCAACAAGATGAACCAGCCGCTTCCAAACAGTTCGTTTTCCAGGCGCATCAATGCTGCGGCCACGTACAGGCCGCACGAGCCTCCAACCGTAGCGAGTCCAATCCTTTCAAACAGATGCGCCGATTTGATGAGAGCAGAAGGAGCTACCCATATGGTCGCCGCGACATAAGTATGCTTTGCCACAGATAATGCGCTGGGAACTACATTGCTAATTTTCATGTTGTTCCTCCCTTAACAGGTAGTCTACGGCGCGCGACGCGGTCAGCAGTCCGCACGCGTGGGTGCATTCACGTGTTTGGAACAGCAATTTTGAAAAAGTTTTGCCTACCGACGGCACTGGGCTGCCATTTAGATGGAGGCGGAGAGTTCGGCGCGTCGCCGTTTTGGCAGTCTGTCAGGCAAGCAATCCGCTTGACTGCTACGAGGACGCTACTCCGTTTCCGTTCCAAGACCTAATGATTAATGACTGCCGGTCGAGGTGGTGTGAAAATTCCGCCGGCCCACCGTATCGACGAAACTCTCGTGGATTGCGCACAATATCACAGTAGAAAACATTGCGGCGCGATTCTCAACGATGAGCATACCGTGCCTGATCGAACGGCTTGCGGGGCTCGTCGCGTTACCGGCCGCGCGGGAGAAAATTCTCAGCAGTAGTTGGAAATTTCCAGAGGCCGCCGGTGAAGGTGAGCAGGTGCGATATGGCCGCTGTTGGCCCCAAGGCCAAGTGGTCCAATCTGTTAGTTGCGGATCGGACCTGCCGCTCTGAAGCCTGCTTGCGCAACCAATCGCCAAGTATTCTACAGCTGTTCTTCAAGGATCAAGTTCACCGTCTCTTCTTGCCTGCTCGCCTTTTTGACTTCAGAACGTCGGCTTGGCTTTTGAAGGCGCGTGCTAAGGCTTGTAGTTCCTGAGATACCTCAGCATCTGCGACTGCCTTTGCAGCGCGCGCGGCCTTTTCAGCTTGCTTCCGCAGTTGTTTGATCTCCTTCGCCATCGAACACTCCGTTGCGCATCGGACGTTTAGCCGCAGATAATCATATCATCCCGCCGCCCGTGGATAAGTCGGGTGTCAGGGTTAGACCGGACCCGGCAGAGCGCAAGGTTGGACCGCCCCTCTGGACCCCAAACCGACGTAGCGCCCCTGAACGTTCTTGTTCTGGCTGCGCCTGCTAAGCCTGAGCTTTCGATAGGGCATTCAGCAAGTCATCCTGTGCGAACGGCTTGCGCAAATAGGCGATGCATCCGGCGTCCATCGCCTCATTGCGCGTGGCCTCGTCGTCGCTCGCGGTCATGAAGATGACCGGCCACTTCGATCCCGATGCCGCAAGCCGGCGCTGCAGCGCGATCCCCGAAATTCCCCCGAGGTGAATGTCAAGCAGCAAGCAGGTTGCCGTCTGCACGCTGTCGCTCTCAAGCAACGCCTCGGCCGAGGCGAACGTCCGGCTCTCAATGCCGTGGCACGCCAACAGCCGCGCCACGCTCTTCAGAAGGCTCGCATCGTCGTCGATCACGACCACAACTGTCCGCTGCGCCATCATAGCCATGTCCAGCCTGCCTAGGCGTATATGGCCCCCAAGGGGTAGGCCAATCCCTTGATCTGGATCACGGAAAGTCTGCGGGCGCTGATGTCATCACTGGGCCTTGCGACGCGCAGTGCGACTGACCACTGGTAAGTCGTGCGACATGCGGATCTTTTCTTTACAGGCGTCTCTGGTTGCTCAAATATCTTCTGCGGTGGGTCTCAGGGTATCCACCTGGTGCCCCCTCCACATCTGTTACAGGTAGGGAGGCTTCTATGATCCTATTCAGGATAGTCTTCGCACTAACCGCTATCTTGGTAAGCAGAGATGCATTTGCGGAGTCAGGGATGTGGATCGGGACAGCCCCATTTTGCTATGGGTCGCCAGCAGACTGCACTGATCTGGGAATGACATACGTGAAGAGTGATTCAAAAGGGAACGGTGGCAAATGCTGGACTGGAACGAAAGTGTATTGTTCAGGTTATCCCGCCCCTGAAATTGCATTCATGGGTTATGATGCTTGTGACGGTTTTCAATGTCATCGAACGATGTGCGGTTACAATCCCAGTCCGGGTCCGAGGGTAATCGCAAGTGAGTCTTGGTTCTTCTGTCCTGTCTGCGTCAGTGCAAATGTTAGAACGATCATGAGATTGAACAAAGTTCCTAGCGCACAGATTGCGCGTGCTTGTCCGTGGCGATATTTCTAGGTTCGTGATCATCGGGCAGTGCGTAGGTCAGCCACATGATTCCCTTTTTCTCCGATGCAGGTCCGATCCTCGTCGCCGCCGTTGTGCTTGCAATCGCGGCATTTGGATAGGTAGTCACCTAGCGTGCGGAAGATTGATGCCCGGAGCGGCATCGCTCGAATTTCCACCGACGTTCAGCGTCCGCGTCGACTGGGTGATCGAACAGGTTGGCTACTTCCGGTATTGGCCGATTTTGTTGCAGAAGTCGGCCGTTAGCGATGGATCGTTCGGCCATTTCTCTAAGGACGACCGGCTTTGATCCGCCGGCCCTGACGCTCTCTACGCAACTCGAACGCTACGCAATGCACAGAGCCCGAGCGGGTGGTGGACGAGCGCCCAGCGACGCGAGCCGCCGCAGGTTCTGGGCGATGGCAGCAAGAACAAACTCGTCCTGAGCGCCTTTTGGTCCCCGCAGTCGAAGCCTACCGAGCTTCAGGATGCGCTTCAAATGTGCGAACCGCATCTCGACCTTCTTGCGCTCACGTCGTGACTTCTCAAAGTCTTCGGTGTCGGCAATCGACCGGGCAACGTCTCGGGCGTATTCATGGATGTCGCGCGGGATCTTGCGCGACGGTTCTTTTGGACAGCACTGCGATTTAAGCGGGCATACATCGCAGTCGAGCTTGCTTGCTCGATACAGCAGCGTCTTGCCTTCATGCACGGTACCGCTTGTCCCAAGCCGCTTACCACCCGGGCAGTGATAGACGTCGCCGGCCGGGTCATATCGAAAGTCGCTCGGCGAGAAGGTACCGTCATCCCGCTTCGACTTATCGAACACAGGGATATGCGGCCCGATGCCCTTCTCCTCGACCAGCCAGTTCAGCATCGGAGCAGCCCCGTATGCGGTATCTCCGATAAGCCGTTCTGGCTTGAGACCGAAGCGCTCCTCGGTCCGTTCGACGATGGTCTTTGCTGCGCGGACCTCGGCCTGGCGAATGGCGCGGGAGGCCTCGACGTCAACGATGACACCGAACTTCACGTCGATCAGATAGTTATCGGAGTACGCGAAGAATGCCGCCCCCTTGTGAGCCCCGGTCCATTGCGCTGCCGGATCGGATGGCGAAATAAACTTCGGGACGACATCGCTGGCGGCGCCCCACGCCGTATCGTTGAGGGTCGCCAGATACTCCTTCACCGCGCGTCTAGACTTGGCTGGATCGCGATCCCTGTGCCAGCGCGCGGTGCCTTCCTTGACGGCCTTGTAGGTCTTTATCTTTCCGGCTGGTAGTTCCTGGATGTGCGAATAGCCGGCGGCGCGAAGCTTAGCGATGATCTCCTCCGACGTCAGGCTGAGCGCGGACGAGGATCCCCAACCCAGTGCGAGGGCAGTCATGATGAAAGATCGCAGCACTTGTCCTCCTTGCGCACTCGCCGCCACCGGGTTGGCCCGTTAGCCTAACTGGCTTCAGACCCCGAAAGCGCCTCCAGCCCGTGTCTATCGCCGCGATGTCCTGCTCTATCTGGGCAATCGCCAGCCTGCAATCGAAGCCCTCCCAGGCCTTCAGGTCGACCACCAGGCGCTGGCGGTGCATCCCTAGATCCTTGGGCGACCTAGTAAGCACGCCGCACTACTCGGGGCAGAGACGGCAGTCTCAGAGAAAACCGGTGGGCAAGCGCGAGCACTGCGGCTTCGTCGGTTTCGAGCGCGATCTTCTGGGCGAGCATCACATCGCCAGCCGCCAGAGGACGTTCGGGAACGAAACACCAGCCGATCGCGGGCTGCCCTGATGCGTCGAGCTCTACAACATTGCTCAGGGTACCATATTGAACTCGATATCGTCTGCCGGTGTGAGAACCGGTGACTTCGAAATAGTTGTTGGCATCGAATTGCGCGCGCTGCTCTGGAGATAACCAATCCCGCAGCAGACGCCGCGAACGCGCTTCCGGGCCATTTTGCTCGGTGAAGCTCCGATAAAGCTCACGGAGGGCGCGGAAGCGCGTATTGTTAGCGTCGCTGCGTCTGGACAGAAACATCGTCGCATCGCGATAGCTTAGCCGCCGACGAGACGCGGATAGAATAGCGTCTCTTCCGCGGTGGGATCAAACGACCGTGTGACCTTCAGTTCACTGCCCGCCTTTCGCGTCGCGGCAGTAAACCCCTGATTGGTGAGCTGCTTAAATCGCCGTTCAGCCTCGGCGAGCCCCTTCGGATCAGTTTGTTCAAAGAAATGTCTGCT
The DNA here is from genome assembly GCF_000244935.1 of Bradyrhizobium sp. WSM1253. Taxonomy (NCBI): domain Bacteria; kingdom Pseudomonadati; phylum Pseudomonadota; class Alphaproteobacteria; order Hyphomicrobiales; family Nitrobacteraceae; genus Bradyrhizobium; species Bradyrhizobium sp. WSM1253. The sequence continues at coordinate 6,955,399 of NZ_JH600073.1, read as the reverse complement.
TTCGCCTGTGTGGTCCATCACGATCTGGGTATCCATGGAAGAGAACTCCGCAATGCTAGGCCTCTGATGAGGAAGGAAACCTCGCGGCACCAAAAAGTGTTCCTAAGCTCGGCATGACTGGCAGTTCTTCTGGCGACGCTCGAACTCCACAAATACCTGATCACCGCCACTAACGCCGGCACGGATCGGCGCGGTCGATCCGCCGCGACCCGACCCGCGCCAACGCGTAAGGCGCCGATCTCGACCGTTTCACGACGTCGCGTACCAACCGTCAGGAAATGGAATGAGCGGCCAGTGCGTGTTTTCGGCGTTGTCTTTCGCGCGGCGGGTTTACTCGCAGTTGTAATATCGGAGGGGCAGTCCTCCACCTCAGCATCCCTCGCCGGGCTGCGCTCGGCGGACCTCAAATCGATTTGCATGAACAAAGCTCCCCACCGGAAGCGCGGTTAAATTTGCAGGGTTCAAAAGTCGATCAAAACTTAATCACCCCGAGAAGATATCGGGTCGCCTTGGTTAGCGATAGGAGCGCGAACCTGACTTAGTTGGTGGGCAGCGCTATCGGGCGTTGCCGCGCGGCCAACACTCATCCCTCGACCGAAAGAGACGGCGCGTCACAGTCGGCATGGTTGAGCAGGCAAACGCCGAAGCCAAGGCGCTGCTCCCTCCGGGGTCTCCATCCGGTGACTTTTTTGGTAGGGCCGTTGGTATCGCGCCGAAAGCGTGTTGGTAGAGCGGACGGGATCGTCACATCGACAACTTTCTTCCGCGCTCGTGAACTCGCTTTGTTACCCTTGGATGAGGGCCTCTACATCCTGAGCATAACGCCCGTGAGTGATGTGTGGGCATTGCCGCCCCCGGCTTGGGCGCCGGTGTTAATGCCGGGGCCGCTCCGCCGGCTCAATCGAACCAGCGAAATTAAACTTTCCACGGGCGCCGGGTCCTAAGGCGCGCGGACTGCACCCAAAGATTCCTAGCAGTCGTCGTCCAAGCATGACATGATGATTCTTAATTGCGTTTCGGAGGGAAAGCCCGATGCGCCTTGCATTGCCTTATCTCGGAATTGGTCTCTGCGCGTCACTGGCGACGTGGTTGTCATTCACGCTGATCTATTGACTGAGCAGCCCGTTCGACAGCCGTCAGCAGCCGCACGTAAGTCCCACTTTCGTGCAGCTCGAGCCAACCCTTTTCAACAGCGCACCTGATGCCGGCGCCGAACCCGGTACCTTTTCCTTTGAGTGTATAGAGGAAGGGATAATTGATCTTCTCGATGTGGATGCGGTCGTTGATCGGCTGCACGCCTGCGGCGAGTTCAAGGAGTTCTCGTGCGTAGGGACGTGCCTCTGTGTGTTTCATGCAGCAGTTCGATCCTCTTTCACCCCTCGTGCCACGATTCGCAGCGCACCGTCTGCAAGAGGACGCTGTAGGCCCTTGGCTTCATCCCATGTCGCGGTCATCCACGTCTCTCCGTCTGGCTTGGTGTAGGTCAACGGTTTCTGCCGAGGCTATGATGGACATGGTCTAGCCACCCGCCGTCTTGGCTGCTTCGGCGACCACGTCCATCTCGCCAAATCCCCAATGCTTCGCCTGATTGCCTTCGCCAGCAGGGTGTCCCCAAGGGGGAGCAAAACTGCCCGCCAGAAATCCCACGGACCTCGCGATGCTCGCGCCTTCTCGAATGTCCAGAGGACGGCCAACTGGCGACGAATTGTCGCCAAAAGAGCGATCTCGCCAGACTTGACAACTTGCTTATGATATCGCGGAGGTAGTTTATTCGCAGCTGTCCGCTTTTCCGGGAGAGCGAGAAGCGGACGCTGTGGCTCTGCCGGTTGACCAGGGTAAGCTTTACGCAATGAAAAATGACACCGCTCGAACGGACGCGGACGCCTTGACCGAGAGAAGCCTCGGTCAAACAAAGCCTCACGAAGGCCCGCCACGCACGGATGTCGGGACGATAACGCTCCATTGGGCGACCGCCCTCGCGTTCGTCGTCAGCCTCGTTACCGGCCTACGCATCGCAGCGGACGCGCTGCACGCCCCCTTCTCGAAATGGCTCGCTCCCGTCCTGCCGCAGGGCGAGATCCTCTCCTGGCATTTGCTCGCCGGACTCGCCGTCTTCTTCTGCGGGTCGGCCTACGTCGCCTACCTCGCGCGCAGCGGCCTCGTCGAGCGCAACAGCCCCAAGAAGACGCGGATTCTCGCGATACGCGCTCCGGCTCGCCTCAAATGGGGAGCCGTCAACGTCATCCTGCACTGGTTCGTCTATGCGCTCGTGATCTTCCTCACGACGACGGGCGTCATGATGTATCTCGGCTATGGCGGCTGGTGGGCTTATCTCCACTCGACCGCCGCCTTCGTCTCGCTCGTCTATATCTTCGCGCATGTCGCCGCGCATTATCTCTATGGCGGGTGGCTGCAGATTTTCCGCGTGTTTCGGCCCACCCCGCTCGCGATCACGAAGGCCGTGCGGCCGCGGCCTCTTCTCGTTGCCGCGGCAATCGGGGTGGCAATCGCGTGCGGCGTCGCCGGGCTCGACTGGGCGACGCGCGATACGCTCGTCATCGCGCGTGTGAGCGACGCGCCCAAGCTGGATGGCGCCATGGGCGATCCCGCCTGGTCGCGCGCGCGCCCGGTCTTCATCCGCGCCCAGCAGGGTGCCAATCTCAGCGGATCGGGCGAATCGCTCGTGGAGGTGCGCGCTCTGCACGACGGGCAGAAGATCTATTTCGCCTTCCGCTGGGAAGATCCCACCCGCTCCCTGCGCCGCATTCCGATCATCAAGAAAGAGGACGGCTGGCACGTCCTCGACGAGCGTGCGGGCCTGCAAGACGCCGTCGACTTCTACGAGGACAAACTGGCGATCATTTTCTCGGATAACCCATCGCTCGGCGGCGCAGGCGCGACGGATCTCGGCGCCAACCCGCTGCCCGGCAAACCGATGCCGATCAACGGCCGGGGCTTCCACTTCACGACGGATGGCAGCTACATAGACATGTGGCAGTGGAAGGCGTCGCGCGGGGGCATGCTCGGCCGTGTCGATAGCCAATATATCGGCCCGCCCTACGCCCCGACCCTGGACGAGCAAAATTATGATGCCCGCTACCAAGGCGGCTATTGGAACAAGCCAGGTCGCTCTCTTTATTCGTATAATTTCAAGTTCATCCACAGGGACGACAAGGGGCCCGTGACGGTTCTGCGGCTTCCCAAGGACTGGACGGCGCAGGTCGCAGCGCTCGGCAAATTCGATCTCAATCCCGACAGCAGCGACGACGAAAACGGCCGCTGGTACATGTTCGACCGGGAGAGCGAACCCTACGCTCCAGAGGCCGACGCGAGGATTCCCGTTGGCACGATCTTGCCTGGCGTGATTATTGCCGGCGACACCGAAGGAGAGCGGGCCAATGTCACCGGCGTTTCAAAATGGAGCAACGGACATTGGACGCTCGAGCTGACGCGCAACATGAAAAGCGATGGCAGATATGACAAGGCCTTCGTGCCAGCCCGCGATCTCTACATGTGGGTCGCTGTTTTCGACCATGCACAGACGCGGCATGCGACCCATAACCGCCCGGTGCTTGTCGTCACGGAGAAATAGCCACCTCACGGGCGGCCGCGAGCTCAACCGGAGGGCACCACGGCGTCGCTGCGCTGAAGCATGGCTTCGCCCTCATCCTCGCATCGCATTCTGGCGCGGCGAGCAGCGGTCCGCTCGCGGAAATTCGCGGCGCCCGGAGGCCTCGCGATGACGAGGCATTGTCGGCTCGTCCTCAACGGCAAGCTCGTCGAAGCCCGCTCCGGCGAAAGCCTGATCGATGCGGCGCTCGGCGGCTCGATCCTGATTCCGCACGACTGCAGATCGGGACAATGCCAGAGCTGCCGGGTGACGGTAGTGTCGGGTTCGGTCGATGACGGCGGCTCGGGCCACGGCCGTACTGTGCTCGCCTGCCAGGCCGCGGTCGTTGGCGATGCAGAGATCGAATTCGAAGAATTGCCGCTGCCGATGAAGCGGGCGTGCGCCGTGACCGAGATCAACGAGCTCTCGCCAGAGATCGCCGAAGTCGTGCTGACGACCTCAGCGCCCCTCGAGTTTCGGCCGGGCCAATATGTGCGCGTCAAGTTTTCCGGCTATCCTGCGCGCGAGTTCAGCCCGACCTTCAGACTCGATGGTTCCTTCAAGCAAGCCGAACTCGTCTTCCACATCCGGCGCCAGCCTGACGGCACCGTGTCGGGGCAGTTCGGCAAGGCCATCAGGCCCGGCCATGCGGCGCATGTGCAAGGCCCGTTCGGACAAGCCTATCTGCGACAGGGCCAGGGGCCGCTCGTGCTGGTCGCCGGCGGAGCAGGCTGGGCCCCGATCTGGGCGCTGGCCCGCTCGGCGCGCTCGACCCAGCGCAACCGCGAGATGGTGGTCGTCGCCGGCAGCCGGGATGCCGATAACCTCTATATGCTTCCCTCGTTGCAGTGGCTGATCGACGACGGTGTCCGCGACGTCATTGCGACGACGGAGATCGGATCCACCCTGCCGATCAGGCCCGGGCGCCCGTCGCACTACCTCCCCTTGCTCGGGCTGGAGGATACGGTCTACGTCGCCGGCCCCGTTGGTCTCGTCGATACCGTGAAGAACAAGGCGCGCTCGGCCAATGCGCAATGCTACGCCGATCCCTTCCTGCCGAGCTCGCAAACCTCATCGCTGATGGACAAGGTCACCCGTCTATGGCGAAGCCGGGAGCAGCCTCATCGCCCCGGTCTGTGAGCCGGCGCGGAGCTCAGCAGCGCCGGCGGCTCACGGCTTGACGGGTAGACTACCGAGGCTGGTGATGAGGTCGGCCGCCTTCTGCGTATCGGCAAAGCGTAGAAAGGCCAAGGCGTCCGGATCCTGCAACGTCCTCAAATAGATCAGCGCCAGCACCACGCTCGAGGGATAGTCCGCGTCGGTCGGGTAGTGACCATCCACGCGAAGCACTGTGAGCCCTTGTTCCAACGGCCGCGAGAACGGGCCGAAGCCGATCGCGCCTTGAACATCGCGAACCGTCTCGATCGCTTCCTGTGTGGTGGTCGCCGTCTTCGATTTCTCGGTGATCTCGAGATCATGCCAGCCGGGCATGCTGGCCCGCAGTACGGTGAGAGTGCTGTCCTGGTCCTCGCGCCGCACGACGCGGATGCGCAAATCGGCGCCGCCCAGCTCCTTCCAATTCGCGAGGCGGCCCGAATAGATCGCAGTGAGCTGATCGCTTGTAACGGCACTCACCCCACAGGCGGGATGGACGATGAAAGCCGATGGCAGGCGGGCGATCGCCTTGTAGACGATGCCGGAAGCCGCTTCGGCGTCGGTCAGGCGGCGTGCGACGCGCCCCAAGATCGCCTTGCCGGACCCCACGGCCGCGATGCCTCCGCCAGAACCGATGCTCGGCGGGACCTCGATCCGTGCCGATCCTTCCTGCTGCATGAAGCTCGTCGCGATGACGCGCAGGACATCGATGCCATCTCCAGTCCCGACGATGTCGAGCCTGGGTGTTTCGGCGCCAGCGGCATTCACCCCCGCAAGGCAGAGGCCCAGAATTGCCGCCGTTATCTTCGAAAATGCCATGGCAGACCCCTTCGAACCACGAGGTGCGCAATCTCGCAAAGAAACCTAAACCATCTGTTGTCGCAACGCCGTCCATTCGGAATCAGTGTGGCGGACAGAAGCGCAAAATTTGATGGTTTCGAAAAACCGATTGTTAATTACTCAACCACAAATAGCCGATAAATAGACGATGTTGAATGCTTCGCTCGCCTAATGTCGCCCTGGAACACGCTCAGGGGCCTCAGCGAGCGACATTGACCGGCCCCGCAAGTTCAGGGTGCTGGCGGTGGCGGCGATTGATACGGATTCGGAAAAGGCGTCGAGGGCGCCACCCCGCTGGCGTCGTTGGGCCGTTGCGTCCGGAATTCCGGGCGTCCCCTCGTCTATCGCCATGCGCCTTGTTGCCGTCGTGCTCGCGACCGGCGTCCTCGGGCTCGGCCTCATCGGTGGCTCGACGGCGCTACGCCTGCAGCAGCAACTGAGGCACCAGGCTGCGGCACTGGGTGAACTCTCGGAAGACCAGCTCGCTCATCGCCTCGACGGCGAGGCGCAGTTGGCGCGAGCGCGAATCGAGGCCCTAGGCGCAGAAACCGCATCTCGCCTGCGTCAGATCGCTCAGCGCGCCGATGTCGCCAAGGCCGTCGCCTCGAACAACGATGTGACCATCCGCGAGCTGCTCAGCATCGTAGCTTCGACCTCCGGCTTCGAAAGGCTGATCGCCTTCGACGGAAGCGGTCGCGTGATCGGCGCCAACACGTCCCTCGACCTACTCGCGCTGAACCAGGCGTTCGAAGGTACCGCTCTCTCTATCAATCTCAACCCGATCCTCAAGGACAATAGCCGCTCGCACCCGCAGGGTGAGGAAGGCACTTATGAGCTCAAATTGGGTGAGTTGTCGGCGCTCGGACTGCCGCAGCGCCAAACCATCGCGCACACCGCGATCGAGCCCGTGTTTGACGACTTTGGCGACCTCGTCGGCGCGCTTGCCGCGATCCGACCGCTCGGCCGCACGGAACGGACTCTCGAGAACTTCACTTCGCTGGCCAATGCCGGCGTGGTCATTATCACGGGTGACAGCGAGATCGTGTCTTCCGCGGGGCCTCAAGGGGCGAGATTCAGCGGCGCCAGGACGCGTTTGGCCGGGCTGCAGCGCTCGGATGACGGCAACTACGTCGCGCGCTGTGTCGATTACGAGGCGACGCTCAAGGTGTGCACGTTTGCGAGCGCATCGCTGGTGACGACGACACGCGATCAGATGTTCCAGATCGGCGCATCCCACACGCGTTCGCTGATGTGGCAGTTCCTGGCATCCGCGGCGCTGGCGCTCGGTGCCTTGGTCGTCGCGCTATTGGCCGCCGTGAGGCACCTCACGAAAGGACTTTCAGCGCTGGCCAAGACCGCCCAGGAAATCGCGGGTGGCAATCTCGACGTTCAATTCCGCGCAACGGGCCTCGGCGAGGTCCGCGGCCTTGGCCTCGCATTCGAGCAAATGCTGACGCATTTGCGGGCCAGCACGCGAAGAATTCGTCAGCTCGCTTTCTACGACACGGTGAGCCGCATTCCCAATCGGGAGAAGATGCGCATCGATGCGCCGGCGCTCATCGACGCGGAAGAGGGCGCAGCGCTGTTCTTCCTCGACCTGGATGGCTTCAAATCCATCAACGACACTTTCGGGCACAAGGCTGGCGACGAACTGCTCAGGATGGTGGCCGAGCGCTTGAGCAATTTGCTGACGTCCAAAGGCGCTGCCGGCAAATGTCTGCTCGCCCGGGTCGGGGGCGACGAGTTCGTCGCCATCATCGCTGGTATGAAGACGGTCGCAGCCGCGAGCCTCAGTGCCCGCGAGATGATCGAGACGCTGCAGGTTTCCTTCAAGCTCCAGAGCAACCATGCGACCATCGGCGTCAGCATCGGCATTGCGATCTGTCCTACCCACGGCACAACCTATGACGATCTCCTGATCCGTGCCGACCTTGCGATGTACGTCGCGAAGAGTTCGGGACGCAATACCTGCGCGTTCTTCACTCCGGATCTCGCAGAGATCGCGCGTGCGCGCCATGCGCTCGAAACCGACCTCGCTTTGGCGATCCGCAATGAAGAGCTCGTCGTCCATTACCAGCCCAAGGTGTCCTGCAGGGATGGACGCATCCTAGGGGTGGAGGCGCTGGCGCGCTGGCATCACCCGAAGGAGGGCGACATTCCTCCTGCGCGCTTCATCAAGATCGCGGAAGAGATCGGCCTCATCATGGAGATCGACCGCTTCGTGCTGAGGCGCGCGCTCGCCGAAATCGGGGGCTTGATCCGAGCCGGCTCGAATCTCGTGCTCGCCGTAAATGTCGCAGCGACGGAAATCGAAGACCCGCTGTTCATCAGGGATATCATCACGGCCGTTCGCGAGGCCGACTTCCCGCCGCCAAAGCTCGAGATCGAGATCACAGAGTCGGTCGCGATGCGCAATCCTGACGTCGTGCGCGAGAGAATAAGCCTGCTCAGGCAATTGGGCATACGGTTCGCAATGGACGATTTCGGAGCCGGCTATTCGAATCTTTCGACGATGGCGAGGCTCCCCTTCGACGCCGTGAAGCTCGATCGTACGCTCGTAACGGGTGTCGCCGACGACCGCGAAAAGCAGACGATCCTTCGTCTGGCGCTCGGACTTGCGGACGAATTGGGGTTCGAAACGGTCGTCGAAGGCGTTGAAACGGCCGAAGACCTTCAGTTCGCGGCCGAAAACGGCGCGACCATGGCGCAAGGTTATCTTTTTTCTCGGCCCTTACCGCTCGAAGAGTTCGCTGTCCTGCTCCAGCCGCGCCGTTTGGCTTCGGCGTTCGAAGTGGTACCCAGGCGAGACGGAGCGGAGCGGAAGACCATGATCCGCTGAGGCGTCGGCGACGATGCCGGCCCAAACGGCCCGCTCACGAGGTGCCGCGTTGCGTTCACGCGACCGGCTGGAGTAAAGTCCCCGCACGACGAACTTCCAAGTCGGTCGCGACAACCTCCGATCCGCCTACGAAGCCCGACATCGATCCGCGCTAGAGCGCTCAGCGCGATATTCAGCTAGCTTACGCAGGAGTTGCCGGCCGCGAGGTGATCGTCACCGTAACTGCCGCCTTGACGCATCGGCTTAGCGTAGTGTCTCCAACTGATAAGCTTTGCGCCCAAAGCTTATCAGTGCCGACAAAATTACCCCTGCAGCAACCCTGAGGTTGTCGGCAAAGCGCTGGACGCCTCGGCGCGTTCGGGACCAGGGGTGTCTTGTCAACCTTGCTGAAATCGCTCGTTTTTTTCGTTCCCGTCGCGGGCAATCTACGGTCCTAGCCACGATCAGTTTCGCAGCCTCTCGACCGTAGTTTTCCGCCATCTCGCGCAATGCGCCGGCCTCTCTGGGCACCCTGCTCTCCTCCGCCAAATCCAGGCAGATGCGCTCCATGCGCGCGAGATCGTTGATGTCGTGCTGATGTCGCCCCATGCCGGTGATCAGACTCCGGCCTGCACCAAGCCGTCAAGGGTTGCCACCCGGAAATTTCCCAATATCGATTTCGTCGAGCCAGCCGGATGATCTCGAAATGAAATCATCCAAGCCAAAGCAGTGGACCGAGAGCGAAAGAGGCTTGCCGCGATGGCACGTCGGCGCGCCGCGTCGGAAATTGCGGCAGTCCTCGGGCGGCATACCGGATCGGTGAAGCGGATGGCGCGAGAGATGGGATTGCTCCTAAAAAAAATAGAAGCGGCTCCTTTCCTCTACATGCTCAAGAGAAGCGGCACAGAGTTCGGTGCCGGCATCAAGTATGCCGTCGAACGCGGCTGGCTCGACCTGCACGAGAGCGGTACCTACGTGCGACTGCTGACACCTGGCGATGATTTGCTCGGTCAATAGAGCAGCGTGAAGGACAACCACGCCGCGAGTGACGCGCAAAGACAAATCCCGAGATAAGGCAAAACAAGGCGCATCGGGCTTTCCCTCCGAAACGCAAATATGGATCATCATGTCATGCCTGGACGACGACTGCTAGGAATTTGGGTTGCACCGCGCTCCTTAGAAGCCCCCGCACGGGATGTTGCTTGAAGATTTGCTGGCTCGCCGCCCTGAGCTGGCGGAGCGGCCCCGGCCGACCCAAAAGCCCCCTGAAGCCGGGGCCGTCTCTCGCGCCGTCCCGCAGATAGTCGGCCCCGTGCCTAGGAGATCCGCACCTGAATCCGCAGCACGAGGACCGAGCGTCGGCACTGCCGCCGACCGCCGGCCCATCGTGCATGCGCATCCGTGCGACGCGACAAGCTATATCGGGGGCGGCCTGACCAATGCCGGTTTGAACGACAGCGAGCCCGCTCTGCAGCGAACACCGGACGTATCGCCCCAGGGGGAGCCATTGTCGATGTAGAAGGTCTCCGGCAGGCCGTTGCGGCGAAAGGTATCGGTCAGATGTCCCCGCACGGCGGAACGCTGCTCGTTGACGCATGCCTTCAGACACACAGCATAGCGCGAGTGATCGTCGACCATGGTCAGTGGATGACAACGCCTCCCGCTGGCAAGGGGCATGTGGCCGTTGAACTCAATCTGCCACAGCTGATTGGGCGCGTCCTCTCAGTGAGCCGACTGCATCTGTCGTCATTGGATCCACAGCGAAGGTTGCGGCCGGTTGCCGCCGCTCATAGCGCAGGGCGTCACCTCTCCTGCGGAGTAGGGCGAAGGCGAGACCTTCGGTGCAGCCTTCCTGGCGGGCTACACGGGACGAAATTCGCCTCAAAGCCGCTCTGATGTTGGCTGCCATATCACAATAAATCGGGCTGCTGAGACGGGCCGATGAGCATCTAGAATTTCTCTGCTCGATCTTTTGCCTCTTCATCCGTCGACAAAAAAGAATCCGCCGGCAGAAAGGCGCAACTGAGGGGCACCTTCCTTATATCTCTCTCTCAATGCTTAGCTGCGAGGAGTCTTGTCTTCTCGGCTGAGCAGGCCAAGCCGTCGCTCCAGCTCTTGCTTCTTGGCCACGAGCCTCACGGCAAGAATGTCATTAACGACTGTGTGGAGTTGCCACAGCTCTTCAACCGACATGCTCTCAAACGGCTTCCGTTCCATGAATCCCCCGACTCACGTGTTCCCATAGCCTGGGCTTACAAGCGGGAGCCGGCAACTCTTTGTCGGTTGAGGGCGGAAGGTTATCTACCGTGACGGCGAGTGTGCGATTTTTCGGAAGCTCGCCGGCTCGACCTTAACCGGTAGCGTCGCAACTCAGCTTGCATTAATCGGTGTCGCAACACGCCCAATTCTGCAATCTGATGTTCTAGAAAGGCGACACGTTGATGCAAGGCGATAGCGGCATAGGGGATACGATCAGAAATACTCATCACGACCTCAAAATAATAAGACCGCAAAAACATCTCGACAATCTGAGCATTACACCAGACGATCGGCACAATTGCAAGGCGAAGCCCTTTCGCGCCATTGCACACAGCCGGCAGAGACGTGAGCCACGGGTTGACGCTTTGAAGGAACAGAAAGGCGCGCGGATATTTAATTCGCGCTAGCTCGCCCAAGCTGGCGGAGCGGCCCCGGCGTACCCAAACTCCCTCAAGCCGGGGCCGTCACTCCGATGGCGCGTGGAGACGCCGCGCCACAGCTCAGCAGGTGGCGCACGAGCCATCAGGAAACGGTAGCAGAGGCCATTCGCCCGCGGTGTCATTTGCGGCCTCGGGCTCGGCGTCGATTGGCCCTCTTGCCGAAGGACGCCACGCAGGAGGCGCGCCCGGCTCGCGATCATAGGGGTGCTGGTCGGAAGGCCCTGTGCTGCTGAAGTGCATAGACTCTATCGAGGGCATCGTGCACCCCGCGCTCTTAATATTTCACAATTAAATAGTTAATGCATATATTAAATAAATTAAATATTTGACTTCTTCAATCACGAAATGGTTGAATAGGTTTGTCCTACCGGCGCCCGTGAGCGCTTTTTGAGGCCAGCGACCATGTCCTTGGCATTCCCGCACTGGCTGATGATCGCAGTGGGCCCTGCTGCTGGGCGCCGGCTATATTGGTGTCCTCGTCAGCGGAAAGAAAGCGAACAGAGTTGATCGACCTCCAGGCGAGCCGATCGATCTGCCGGCTTTGCCGCTCCTCAACTCTCATGACCCGCAGTAGCTCACGCGCCTTCCCCTAAGACGAGGGTTAGCAATGGCTGTCAGAATTGAATGGGGTCCGCTTGAGGCGATAACGAACGTCCGCAACGAAGCGTGCAAGGCCCGAGACTTCATCATGCACTCCCATGATGGACACGTGCAGGGGCAGATTGTCGTGCCTGACGACGCCGATCAGTTCGTCATGGGGGCATGTGAAATCCGGCTTCTCGAACTGCTAAAGGACGCCATCAAGGAACTGGAGCGGTGAAAGCGCCGAAGATCGCAGCACCAAAGCGTGTACTCAATTTCGATACACGTGATCAACGCGCCCGGCCCGCCGGCGCGAACCGGCGGGCCCTGTCCCAGCCACGCCTACAGTCTCAGATTACCTGCGGACTGCTTGCCCCGATCGCTCACGATCTCGTAGCTCACCTTTGCACCTTCTGCCAAACCACTGAAGCCAGCCTTCTCCACTGCTGATATGTGGACAAAGACGTCCTTCCCGCCGTCGTCGGGCTGAATGAAGCCATAGCCTTTGGTCGCGTTGAACCACTTCACAATACCTGTTGCCACGCGCGTTTCTCCTGAAAAATGACCGTGGCAACATGACAGATGCTGATAAAAACGAAAAGCCCGCCAACTTAGGACTTAGTTTAAAATGCGAGTTGGATGCATAACCGCTTATACTGGGACAGGCGTCATGTTGCCCACATGAGGAAGGCAGCCAACGTGAACCGGCGCCTCCCGTGAATTTCCAACGATGGACCAGCAGGGAACGAACACCTCAATAGGGAGCTTGAGAATCTTGCCGACTCCCCGCGGAGCTGGCGGAGCGGCTCCGGCCACCCAAAAGTCCCCCTTGAAGCCGGGGCAATCTCACTGCTGGGCGCGTACACAGTCGGGACGAACTCGTCGGCTTGGAAATGGCCGTCAGTGTGAACCGGCGAATTTTGTTGCAATCAAATGCGACGCGCTAACGCACTGAGCGCAGATAATGGTCTTGTCGGTTGGCGCGGTTCATCTCAGCGAAGGCCTTCCCCAACTCTTCCGCCGTATGCTTCGCCTTGAAATTCTCCCATGCGACCATGAATCGCCCCTTCGCTTCATCGAGCGAGCCAGCTTCCCCGAACGACGGACCGGGAAGCGTCACGATGCACGTCCACAACCAGAACCCCGGGGAGCGTTCGTTGGCGTAGCGGATGCGCCCGACTAGCTGCCGGTCCTCGTGAACCGCGTAATCATCCAGGCCGATCATCCGCAGTGTCAGAGGCATTGTGGCTTGCCGCAGGGTAGAAACGAAAATAAAGCGCGGCGGATTACATTGTGCCAATTAAACCTCGCCTGACCTGCGCGGCGAGGAACCCGTGTCCTCACGGCGCCGTTGCTGTCTCGCTAGCTTGCCCAAGCTGGCGGTGCGGCCCCGGCGTACCTCCAGAGCCAACCCTGAAGCCGGGGCCGTCTCTCCGCCATCGGTCTTTTCGGAGCATATGTTGTTGCGCGGCGCACAACGCAGGTCCTGCCGCCGTAACTCCAGCTTGCGTCACGACCGCGTGCACGAAACCGTTTCGAGCCTCACACGGAATGACGCTGAAACAACGCCCTCCAAAACTGAACGGCATTGACGTCCTCTCGAGGAGGGTAATATGCGGAAACTATTTTCGGTGCGGCCTTACTGCCGATCGCATTCGTGGGGTGTTCAACGATTATCTCGGCGGCCCTTTCTGCAGCCCGGGATGGCAAGGCCGCAACATTCTCCGAACGCTTTGCACCCGCGCTGAAGTCCGCCTCGAGCGGCTAAATGCACTCACAGCCCTTGTGAACCTGATCTGGCGACGGCTTG
>NZ_JH600073.1:6930499-6941785 GCF_000244935.1 Bradyrhizobium sp. WSM1253 | reverse complement strand
GTGCACGAAACCGTTTCGAGCCTCACACGGAATGACGCTGAAACAACGCCCTCCAAAACTGAACGGCATTGACCTCGAGGAGGGTAATATGCGGAAACTATTTTCGGTGCGGCCTTACTGCCGATCGCATTCGTGGGGTGTTGAACGATTATCTCGGCGGCCCTTTCTGCAGCCCGGGATGGCAAGGCCGCAACATTCTCCGAACGCTTTGCACCCGCGCTGAAGTCCGCCTCGAGCGGCTAAATGCACTCACAGCCCTTGTGAACCTGATCTGGCGACGGCTTGCTTACATGAAACTGGCGGGCATGCGGCCCAAGCTCGTGAGCAATGACGAAAAGGCCGGTGTGACCGGCGGGTCATTTTTCCACTTCCACAACATAAAAACCCGCCGACCGTACGACGGGCGGCGAGCTGACTGAGACGACCATGCGCGATCGCGTGCCGCTTCTCATCTACTTTCAGTTTCTCGCGTCAGTTAAATCATCACGAGAACAATAAAAATTGCGATTTCAACCAGTAACACCGCTGCTGTCATAGGACGAGAAACAAGTCAGCCATGCGTAGCATGATCCGCCTCAGCATCGGCCAAGAAACGGCCCCTCACATCTCATGGCGTAAGCAGGGGCGGGATGCGGGAGCCGTTTCTCGGTAGCCAGACGCGTTCGTCCGGCGCCAGGCACCCTCAAATTAATTCTATTTTAAATATTTTTCAACATTTAATTTGTTTCCCGATTATTTATTTTTTGATAATGACCGAACGCTTTGAAATCGCCAGCGTGCCTTGGAGCGAGCGCATCCGCCGTTCCCCATCCTTTGCTACCTCGCAAGAGAGCAGGACGTATCTGCGGACAAACGCGTGCGGCTGCTATCGCGCACGGCACGGATTGGACCGAGCGTTACCCATGGATTGCCGCGGCCGCTCTGAAAAACATCTGACACATGAAAAAGCCGCTCCGGTAGCCGACGGGTTCTCAATGCCCATGCGTACCGCGGTACTCGTCACCAGTCCGCGATGATCGATCGTACCGCGCTACTCGTTGACGCCGGGTTACCGCCTCCCCTTTCGGCGATGCGTCATCATTCGCTGCCGGCGCTTCATGGCTCGATCGGCTTTTCGTTGTGCCAAGCGGCATAGTAGTCGGCCATGAGCGCCTTCAGCATTCGTCCCGTGTTGCACACCGCGAAGACGAGCTTGCCGTAACCGCTGGCGTGCTTGCACATCAGTTGCGCGGCGATCTGGGCCATGCTCTCGCAGTCGGAAATCCGTCCTTCCAGATCACGGAACGCCAGCGAGTGGAGTTTCGATATGCTCTTCGGAATACCCGGCGGCAGGCAGCTGGGCTCCGGGGAATTGGACAACCTCGCTCATTGCTGCACCCCCGCCAGGGCCTTGCTGCGGTCGCCATGCTTTCGAAGAGTGGCAAACTCCCTCGAAAGGTCGGCATTGTTGTCGGTTACAGTCGCAGTCTCCCTGCCGAAAACGTCCACCTCGGTGATCGTAGCTCGCAAGAGTTGAAAGGACTGATGACTGCCAAGCGATTACGCCTGACACTGTTCCCAGCCGACGCATCATCCGCGCGCCGCACCGGCGTGGGTTGCGAAGTGGCTGGCGCACTGGCTGCGTTCACTCGTGCATAAGGGCCGGCGTCAAAAGCCGCAGATGGCCGCCGCTGTGATCTTCATGGGTTGGAACGCCCAGAGCGCGCAAGAGGTTAGATACATTGCGCACCATCGCGGCGGCGCTGACCGGGGCGCTGAATTGGAGGCGGCACATGAAAATCATGGACGAAGACGGCGAAGTCATCGCCATAGCATCGGATGATCATACTTTAATCGGCGGCCACCACCGCCTCGCGGTGGCGGCCAGCCTCGGTAAAAAACTGTTCTGGCGAGATACCGGCGAACCAGTGAAGCTTGATCACTTCTTCAAGCATTATGTAAGTTCTCTTCGACATACAGCCTGATCCGCCCGACGAGCGTTGTTCGGTACATTGCAACTACGCCAATTGAGGCGGGGCAGCTTTCATTTTCACACCCCATCGCTCTCCAGCGTTCCGGCCTCCAGCTTCGCCCAATGCTGGCATTGAACCAACATCGCTCCAGGTATTCGCGGTCGCAGGCCGATAAGAAAAATGCGTTATTGTCACACCATGCTGCGCGTCTTGGCAGTTTTTTCGATGACCCGTAGGTTGGCACCGTAGGTAGGCGGTAGCGCACTCACTATCGAGCCAGAATTAGAACGAAGCTTCAATGCGATAGTCGTTTGAATGTGGAGGAGTGGACGACCTGCCGTCCAGCGCCCAAAGCTTTCCGACAAATTATCAAACTCGGCTCGAGACAATGAGCGAGGCCGAGTCCACCGCTCTAGCCGTTCGCGAGGTCTACAGCGCTTATTACAGCGAGATGGGACGCGTAGGCGCGGCTCCGGAACCAAAGGCTCGAACGCCTACGACAGAGGGCAAACTCGTGCGGTCCCAGAGACCGCTTGGACCTCAACCCGGTCAATCGGCTGCGCGCCATACGACGAGGCCAATGACCCGAAAATCCCTCCCGGCACTGCTAATTTTCGGAAGCATTGTGGCACTGGTTGTCGCAGTCGGATTTCTAGCGCAGTAAGACCGGCCGCGAATTCTGTGCAACGTCCGCTTTTCCCCCGCGATCCGACTAGGGCAGATCGTGCACTTCGCGTTTGGGCCAACTGGCGACACCGCGGGCGCAGCCTCGAAGACTTGGATCCTTAGTTTGATCGGTCAATAGCGCTGACACAACTGAAGCGCGCGTATTGCCGAATTTTCCCGGCTGTTGCAGCCTAGGCACACCGCCTGCTGATTGAATCAGCTAGCTTAAGGCTGGAATTCCGGACAGCAAAAGAACCGGCGTCGTTTGGGCTGAAACGTGGATGGAGCGCAAGTAATGAAGAAGATTTTGTTAAGTGGCGTGGCTTTGCTGGCCGTGAGCATGGCGGCACCTGCATCAGCGGCTGATCTGGCGGCTAAGCCTTACGTCAAGGCCCCGCCCCCGGTGGTCGCGCCGATCTATGATTGGACCGGTTTCTACATCGGCGCCAACGGCGGTTGGGGGCAAAGCCACGGTTGTGTGGATTTCGTGACGCCCGCAGGGACAGTCGCAGGTGGTTGCGCGGATCGCTCCGGGGGCCTCGCTGGCGGACAGATCGGGTACCGCTGGCAAACCAATCAATTTGTGCTCGGTTTGGAAGCGCAAGGAGATTGGGCCGAAATCAAGAACACGCGCGTCAGTCTGATCGACCCGCTGATTTCGACAACCGGTAAGATTGACGCCATCGGGCTCTTCACGGCGCAACTCGGTTGGGCGTGGAACGCCTCGCTATTCTACGTGAAGGGCGGCGGCGCCGTGACGCGCAATCGGTTCGATATATTCAACAACGTCACCGGGGTCGGCCTGGCATCGGCTGGCCACACGCGCTGGGGCGGCGCCCTCGGCGTGGGCTGGGAGTACGGCTTCACGCCCAACTGGTCGTTCGGTATCGAATACGACCATCTCTGGATGGGGCGTGATAATGCCGGCTTCGCAGGCGTAGTCACTCCCGGAGGGTTTGTCCTCACCGGCAGCGGGGTCAGCCAAGATGTGGATATGGTCACGCTTCGATTGAACTACCGCTTCGGTGGATACGGCGCACCGGTCGCGGCCAGATACTGATCCCCTCATCTTCGCAAACCAAAGCCCCGGCACGCCGGGGCTTTTTTGTGGTTATGATTTTCTTGGCCTTTGCTACCTTGCGGTGTCTAAGTTGGAAGAGCACGTTCATCGCGGCCACATTCGTTAAGCAAGCAATCCGAGCCGCTGAGCTATCGTGACCAGCTCTGCCAGAGACCGCACTTTCATCTTCTCCGTCACTCGATGACGATGTGCCTTGATTGTCCGCTCCGTCGCTCCCAATTCAGACGCGATCTGCTTGTTGAGTCTTCCGCGCACGACAAGCTCGAATACCTGCCGTTCACGCGCAGTCAGTGTCGCCAGCAGCGCCTGCATCTGTTGCAGCCCGCGTCGCGCGTTAAACATAATTGCGTGGCGGGCCACTGCCTGTTCAATGGCGCCGAGCAACTGCTCCGGTGTAACCGGCTTGGTGAGGAAGTCATCGCCACCCGCTTTTATGGCCCGCACGGGAATATCTTCGTAGCCAGTGAGGAAGACGATTGGTAGCGCGACTTTAAGTGCCTTCAATTGCTGTTGCAGCTCTGGACCGCGATTTCTGGCAGGGGCGGTTCAACTCGCCAAAATCGGCGACAGGAAAAATTAACCGTCTTATGGCCGACACGGCCATCACGGCGAACCGGAGCAGACGATCCAGCGGATCCGGTCGCCGGCACCTCCCTGGACGCGCTCCCGCACCACGATCGTGCGGCGAACGACAGGTGTGTGCTGAATTACACTTGTGCCGAGCTTCAAGTTGCGCCGCAAGATGCCGAGGAGATCACACCGGACCGTATGGGCAACGCCGACGGCAGCACGCGGCAGGTTCCAAGTACCGCCTCAATCTCGGTACCGGCAGAACTCGTCGCCGTTTTCATATTCAATGCAGGTCTTGACGCGAGCATGAGGCCGCATTTCGTTATAGTAGCGGCCTTCGCTGCGGTCCGCTGACCCATATCTAGAATCGCGGTCCATATCGTCATCGTTGCGACGCCAGCTTCGGCCGGTGGTTCGATGATCCTCATCTTGCTCCATCATACGGCCCATCTGTCGCTGACGCATACGGTCCATATCCATTCGATCCTCGCTACGCTGCCGCCGGGCCGTCCAATCTCGGTTGACCCGTGTGTCCTCGGCGCTCTGACGGTCTGAGTCGCGCGCTTGATCTGATTGCTGCGGTGTCCGCTCTGGCTGGACGGGAGCCGTTTGCGTTTGGCCTTGGCCTGACTGTGGTGATGGTCGCTCCGGCCGGACTTGGGTCGGGACTTCGTTGGGATCTGGTGCTGTTTGCTGAGCAGAGGCAGCCACGGGCACCAAACCAAAGACCAGGAGCAGGATGGAAGCCATATCTGATCGGCGCATGATCTCACCTCGCGGGTTTGCTCTCTAACCTCGTCTAGCTGTCTTTGTTCTTATGAAAACAGCGCCATTTTGAAATGTCAGTATCGTTGCCATTGGCAGGTTCTCTGCAAGGCGCGAGCGGCTCGGCCGCTCGCGCCACCGAAGCGGCAGCTCCAGCTAGGCAGCACGCTTCATGCGTTCGACGGTCTGACTTATATGGTTTCCGGCGTCGTCAGCCACCTTGAGGGACATGTCGGCAATCCGACGGCTAGTATCTAAGGCGCTACTGATCGTGTCGCGCACTAGATCGGTGTGCACGACTGCGAGATCGTGAGGAGTTCGGCAGCGCCAGAGTTCATTCATGCGGTCCATGCTCAGTTCCATCTGCTGTCGCACGAAATCGAAGTACTCGCGTGAGACACCATTCACGCCTTTTGCGACAGCTGTGGCAGAGTACATGATGGCTTCGGCGTTGCGGGCGGAGCGTTCCGTTGCCCGCTGCGCTTCGTCACCTGTCACACCGAGTGTTCGGCCAAGCAGGTCAGTGGAGCGACCCAACAGCGCCGTGGCCATGTCGACGCCAAGACGCCAAGTGTTTTTCAGCATCTCGGCATTTTGTTGCAGCAAATGGCTGCTAGCTTGAGCCACCTCCTCGCCGGCCTCAGCCGCGGCTAATCCGATCCGTCTGGTTTGCTCAGTGCTCCTTTCGCCAGCGCGTCGGATTGTCTCTTCAGCATTTTGAGTAGGCTTTTCCTCCGGGCGTGCATTGGCCATTTTTGTTGCTCCATCGATGTTATTGTTGGTGAGATCGGGTCCTGTGCGTGTCCGTCACAAGTGCGATCCTAGGCAAGCAAACGTGCTCGCTTTTTGCCCGTTCCGGGGCGAGGCAACTTTAATCATGCTCCGGGATCACGCGCAGGAACGAGCGCTTCAACTTCCAATTATTTTGTGAATTGGCTTCATAGGTCCGGCACCGCTCGGCATCACGATGTTGCCGAACCCGCGTCATCAAGGCTCAGTCATGACTACTGCGGAAACCGTATTGCTCATCGCGGCTTCGCTGTTCGTACTTCTCGCCATCGGTACCGTCGGCTTCTCCAAACTGGCGGAGTGGAAGAATCCGCCAGTCGGCAAGTTCCTCGAATGCGCGGGTGTGCGTCTCCACTATATCGAGCGGGGTGATCCTGCGGCTCCTTGCGTCGTGCTGTTCAATGGCAACAGATCCATGATCCAGGATTTCACGACTAACGGGCTTGTCGACCTTCTTGCGCAAGGCAATCATGTGGTCTGCTTCGACCGTCCAGGCTTCGGGCATAGTCAACGGCCGCGGCTCCGAGTCTGGACCGCAGCAGCTCAAGCCGCTTTGCTGGCGAAGGCGCTAAATCAACTCGGGGTTCGCGATCCTGTGGTGCTGGGCCATTCCTGAGGCGCTCTTGTCGCGATCACTCTCAGCCTGCGAAAGGATTGTCCCATCCGGGGCACTTGTGCTTGCGTCCGGGTACTACTTCCCGACCGTGCGATGGGACGTATGGCTGATGTCGGGTTCGGCCGTACCGGTGTTGGGCGACTTGGTGAGTTACACTGTCGCACCGATCATTTCGTGGGCCATCTGGCCCGGGACCATTCGCAAATTTTCGCGCCCCGTTCTGTCCCGCAAACGTTTAAGAATGAATTTCCAGCTTCTCTAACGCTCAGGCCCAAACAACTGAGAGCGGCTGCGGAGGAAAGTGCACTCCTCGTTCCAACTGCAGTGCAATTCCAAGCTTGCTATTCACGCATCGGCTGCCCAGTACGCATATTCCACGGAACAGAGGACCAAGTGATAGAACCCACACAGGCGCGAAATCTACATCAGGCGCTGCATCGCTCCCTGCTTCATCTGGTTTCGAATGCTGGACATATGGTGACGTATGCAGATCCTGCCGTCATTGCCCAAGCCGTCAATTCGGTAGCAAATTCCTCTTAAGTTGGACCGCGGCGTCAGACGCTTCCGCTGATCGTCCGTTCGAGGTCCACATCCAGCTTTTTCTGCGGCGCTCTACAGATCGGCTAGGGGCGGACTAGGGGAACGACCCGGTCCGCGCGAGGTGCAAACCTGCCGCAGCTCTCAAGAACAACTCCTCCTGGAGCTCAACCGCACGTACAACGGTTCCGCACGACTGCACTCCCTTTCGCTTTTGCGCGACGTCAGACCGCCATCGGATTACGGTAGCGGCCCCTTTGGGTAGGACTGGCATGGTGCGATACAAAATTTTCGTGGTGGAAAGCAACCGCGATCGGGTGTCCGAGGTCACCTACTACGTCGCCCTGCACTTCGTGGCCGCCGACGACGGCATTGCCGCCGGCGAGGCGGTCGAATACGTCAACCCGAACGCCGCCTATGAAAGCTGAGGCGCTTTCGCGGAAGCTCGGCATTGTCGGCGCGGTTGGCCTTCAGCCGCAGCGGAGATCTGGCGACGGGCAACTTCGGAGACGCAACCGTGATCAGCAAGTTTGGCGACGTGCCGGATGACCTGGGCGGTAGAGCCGATTGTTCAGCTTTTCAAGTCGAATTCGGTCCGCAGCCGGTCTGCGATCGTTTCGATCATCTCGGACCGCCCCGCGTCCCGCCGTCCGTCCGTCATGATCGCGACCTTCCAAGTATCCTGACAGGGGACGACCGAGACGGTGATATCCGTGGGCAACTCGCAGATGTCTTCCATCTCCAGCTTGATCGCCGCGTCGAGTTCTTCGCGCGTTTTTGCCGGCTTTTTCAAGCTGGTTCTTTCACCGCTCGGAACGGGACCACCGCCTTTGGCTATCCGCGCGAGCGCATGTTTTTGAGCAGCGGGCCTTTGAGCCCTTGGTTATCCGCTACAGGCGCCGTTCTCAAACGGCGGGCGGTGGTCCACCGAGTCAAAGATATTGTCGCGTTATCGTTCCCTCCGCTTTGCGCCTTCGAAAACGGGTCAGTTGGGCTGCCTCGACCGGGAAAGTCCGCGTTGCCGGAACGATGTCATACGCGGCGCGTCATCCAACCGGTGAGCAGCCTGGCCGGAGCAGCGAATGCCGAGAGCCCTCAAACGCCGCTTGGACGACGTCATGGCGGACCTATGTCTCGGTATAACGTGACCAACCTGTAGCTCTGGTTGGACCGGGAGTCGGCATCGCCTTCACGTGACCCGTGGAGACTGCTGTTACGAAAAACTCGCCACCACATCGTCCGCAACCGGTATTAGCGGAAACCAACACAGATGACCAACAACACCATCTCAGTGAACGGCGCTCTGCCAGATCTCACCTGACGCAACCTCATCGATGAGGGAACCGGCGGCAGCGCCGCAGCTTGCCCGTCGCGATAACCACCATGTCCCCGTACCGCAGCGCCGGCGATGACGTCCGCCGCTCCGCTTTCTGAGGAGACCCACTTTTGCCGATCAAGATGAAGGTCAGTGACGTCGTCTTCGGCGAACCGTGATTGTTGTGCAAAGGGGCAGCCGATGAACTGAATCTGATTGCCGACACGATCAGAGGCCCGTCAGTTCACGCTGGCGCGCCTCCTGCACACGGCTGTGATGCGCATTGTGTGAGCTAGTTCACAAGCGGCAAGTATCACCGAGCGTAGCGTGTGCGCTTCCACTGGAGGGAAGCGCAATGAAGTGGAAATTGACAACCTATCGAATGCTCGCGCTGACCGTCGTTGTCTTGATGGCGGCTGGTACTACTATGGCCATCGGTACTCCTCGTGGAGTCTATGAACCGATGTTGGGAACCGATTGGCAATGCACCCGGACCATGCTGCTCGTGACCACCTGTGCTCACTCAAGCAGTAGATCGGAATAAACTCCGGATGCTTGCAGGCGCACGCAGGGCGACGCTCATACCTATTTAGAAGGGAGACTGAGCGTGTTTGCAGACCACAGAACGGTCCAGGTAGTCCTCAGCCTCAGCTCTGTCGGGTCCCTCAGGGCTCTTTGACAGCCCTCCTTACCAGGTTGTCACTGGCGGTGCGGCGGTACGTCCCAAGCACCAGCGGAAGAGATGCCGACATCGCCCGCTTCAGTGTCGCGGTTGCGAGTCGGTGATCCGCTATGAACCGGGCGGCCGACTTGCGTCCTCTCCTTCAATCCTCAGCGTGAAGTTGTCTGCCCATCGAACCGACACCGCCTACCCACGTGCCGACGATTTCAAAGTTCCGATTGAAGGCGACCAACTCCGCGAGATATCCCGGCGCTATGCGTCCAAGCTCGGACTCAAGCCCGAGAAATGCCGCGGGCGTCCGAGAGGCCATGATGAGAGCATCGATAAGGGAGATTTCGAGCAGCGCAACAGCGTTGCGCACCGCCTCGATCATGGTGAGGTGAGCGCCAGCGAGCGTGCCATCGGGGCCCGTCAGGCGGTTTTCGTGCAACGTGATCGGCCTTCCGTGCAGCATGAATTGCCGGTCGTCGGTGCCCGCCAATGGCATGGCGTCGCTGACCAGCATCAATCGATCGCGTCCCTTGCAACGGAAGGCAACACGCAAACTAGTGGGGTCAACGTGGATGCCGTCGCAGATGATGCCTGCAAACAGCCGGTCATCCCAAAGCGCGGCGCCCACCAGGCCCGGCTCCCGGGCGTTCAACTGCGACATGGCATTGAACAGATGGGTGACCCCCAAGACACCGCGATCGACCGCCTGCCCGATTTCGGCTGCGGTGGCGTCGCTGTGGCCGGCCGCGATACGCAATCCAGCGCCGATCAATTCATCGATCATGGACTCGGGCACACATTCTGGGGCCAAGGTCAGAACGGAGCGCCCAAGCACACCGAAACTCTTGATCGCAGCGAGATCGCGCCGATCGGGGACGCGTATCTCGGCTTCCGGATGAATGCCCTTGCGAGACCTGTTGAGAGCGGGTCCTTCCAGATGAAAGCCGAGAACGCCCGGAATCTCTAGACAAGCCTTGGCGACAGCAGCCAATCGCTCGATGACCTCGATACGATCGGTGATGAGAGTCGGCAAGCAGCTGGTGGTCCCCTTCTCGCGGTGCGCTTCAACGATGCGTCGAATGCCAGCTTCCGTTGGCTGGTCGTTGAGAAGGACGCCCCCGCCTCCGTTCACCTGGATGTCGATGAATCCAGGTGCAAGGATCGCGTCTGCGGGAAGCTGGATTGAGGCGGGCGTCTCAGCCTCGCCCAAGGTGACGCTCTCAATCCGCCCCTGCGAGATCCTGACCGACCCCGGGCCGCGCATGTCGGCACCATCGAAGATGTGCTGCGCGGCAATCGTGAGAGAGGGAGAACCGGCGAGGCCCATCACTATTCATCCACCAATGGCAGTCACGGACTCGTGAGGGGAGCCCCGTGCAGGACATGTACACCAACTAGCTCCGGCGGGACCCGAAGCGAAACCTTCGCGTTAACTTTGCATGGGAACAAAAGGTACCACGTATCTCGGCGTTGACGGCGGCGGAACCGGCTGCCGTGCCCGGATCGAGGACGAAAATGGAAAGGTGCTCGGTGCAGCGATCTCGGGGCCCGCCACCACGCGGATTGGCTCCGAGAAGGCTTGGCGCTCCATCATGCAGGCCACGGAAGCGGCTGCCGCAGAGGCCGGACTGATGCGCGAGGATTTCGCGCGGATGCACGCCGGAATTGGTCTCGCTGGTTTTGGCCGCCGGGGCGCGGAAGCAGAGTTCAAGAAGATCGCGCATCCCTTTGCGTCCGTCATCTTCATCAGCGACGGTTTGGCGGCCTGTCTCGGCGCCCATAGCGGCGCGGATGGCGCCATCGTGGTAGCCGGCACAGGCTCGGTGGGTGTCGGTCTGATCGACGGCCGCGAAATCCGTGTCGCGGGTTATGGCTTTCCCGTGTCGGACGAAGGCAGTGGAGCCGACATCGGCCTGCAGGTTGTTCGATTGGCGCTGCGGGCCGCGGATCGCCGCGGCGAGCTTACCCCATTGCTTTCGGAGGTGCTGGGCGCATTCGATCATGATCCTTATCAGGCGGTGGCTTGGTCGGAAGAAGCCAGGGCCACAGACTACGCTGCCTTCGCGCCGATCGTGATACGGCATGCCAACCAGGGCGATCCGGTCGGCCGTCGCATTGTCGAACGCGCGGCCGATGCCATTGGCGATCTGCTTGATCTTTTCCTGGCGAGAGGGATTGACCGGCTCTCGCTGGTAGGCGGGCTCGCGGATGCCATTACGCCGTGGCTGACGCCAGACCTGCGCGCGCGCCTGAGGTGTCCTGATGCCGACGCGGCGGCCGGCGCATTACTGGTGGCGCGAGGGCGGCTTGAGTTGGCCAGCA
>NZ_JH600073.1:6725664-6930399 GCF_000244935.1 Bradyrhizobium sp. WSM1253 | reverse complement strand
AGATTACCGAGACGTTCTGACAGCTCACCGCTGAGATGCCGCAGATGTCTCAGCAGGGCACCGCGTCCTTCTGGTAAGTCCCATAGGGGTGCAGAAGGCAAGTTTCTCGGCGTGCCAGCACCGAACATGGCCATGATGTCGCGCGACGGGCCGCCATCGACCAGCCACAGATTGCGTTCGCGAGCAGGCGATACCAGGCCGCGATAGGAGGCCCGCGCGGTCACCGCAAACACCAGCCCTGACAATAATGCGCGGAGATTGCCGTTGGCCGAAAGCACCAAGAGCCGGCTGGCACAGCCCCGCGCCAAAATCATCCCGCAACCGAACATCAGGCCGCCCACGAGATCGCCAGAGATGCTGCCCTGTTGAGCGAGCTGGCGCGCCTCGGATACATCGAGCCAGCCGAGCGCGACCAGGCCTTGCGTGCCCACCAGCGCCGCGGCAAAGGTCAGGAGCCAGACCGCAAGGCGCGGTCCACCCTCGCCACGGGAGAATTCGACCGCCGCGGCACGCAGGCAGAAGCGGCTGCGCTGGGCGAAGAACCCGAACAGACCTCCGACCAGGAGCCCGCCGAGCCATGACAGCCGGTCTTCACCCAAGAGATCGATGATCGGCGTCAGCACGTCCGCCTCAGCTATTCCTGCGAGCATGCGATTCTAGCGATCTCGGCGTCGCGTCCCATGAGCCAGATCAAAGCGCCAATGCCTCAGGATGCCCGAGCGAAGCGGCCTCATGGCCGTAGATAGGCATATCCCTGCTGCTGCAACTCAGCGAGCCGCACCACGCCGCCCCTCTCGGCCACCACGAAGCCGGGCGTGAGGTCGTCCAGCTCGACGCCCTGCGCCTTCATCGTGTTGGCACAAGCGTCGAAACCGACGCCGGCGTCGACGAGCTTTGTCATCATCGCAATCGTGTGGTCCTGAGCCGCGAGCGCGTGGAAGGCTCGCAGCGCCGGCCCGTGCACCACCAGCCTGATGTCGGCCTTCCCGGATCCGCCGACGCCGTCGACATGGTTCTGCAGATTGCCGAGAACGAAGACGACACGATCGGCATCGGCGAGATGATAGACGACGCGCTGTCGCGCGGACGCTTCCGTCGCCGCGGACGCCTGGTGCACCGCGAAGGCACCAAATAGTCCGGCAAGGCTCGCGCGAAGCATGGATCGACGCTGCATGATCCCCCTCCTATCGTGTCTGCTTGATGAATCCGGCGATGCGGTCGGCGACGTCTTCCGCGAACAGGTCGCGGAAGAAATGATCGGCATCCTCGATCTTGTCGAGCTGGACCCTGCCCCCGCTCGAACCCGCAAGCGGAGCGAATGCGTCTGCCACGTCGGGCACGACATTATCCTTGGTCGCGGCGAGCACCAGCACCGGAAGCTTGATGCGCGCCACCAGCGCGGCCGTGTCCTGGCCGGCATCGGGTCCGTAGAATGACGCAAGGGCCCGCGCGGTGACCACGGCATTGCGACAATAGATGAAGCCGGGCACGTCCATCCACTCCCCGCCGTGGCCCGCCGCGACCGCCTTGGTCGCAAGCTCCAGAAATGGCTCGAGCGGCTTGCCATATGTCTTCACGTAGGACGCGCGCAAGTCGGCCTCGGCTTTTGCGGTCACCGGCGCCAGCAGCACCGCACCCGCCAGCGGGGTTTCACTTGCGAGATACCGCGCGACCTGGTTGCCGCCGCGCGAATGGCCGAACGCGAAGACGAGCCGGGACATACCCCCCGCCCGCGCGACCCAGGCGCCGATCTCCGCAACTGCATCCGCAACGACGTAGTCATGCCGCACGGCGCAGTCATACATGCCCTTGCGGCGGTCGAGCCCCAGCGACAGCGTATGGGCGAGCGAAGCGATGCCGCGCTGCTCCAGTGCCTTGGCAACGCCCTGAATGACCTCCATGTCCTTGTGTGCGAGCGTGCCGTGGGTCATCACGACGAGCGGCGTGTCCGGTGTCATCGCAGCGGGTGTGCGCAAGGTCGCGAACGTCGTACGGCCGGCGACCGACTGTTCGAGCTCCTGCTCGGCAGCGTTCGCAGGCGCCGCGAGCGCGAGCAAGACCGTCAGTTCCATCAACCATCGCATCGGCGGCTTTCTCCTCAGGGCCGGACAATCGTCCAGTTCTTCTCCGCAAGTTCGATCAGCGCGGCAACCCCGACCTGTGTGACGCTGACGCCCTCGATCAGCGGCGGTCGCTTGTCCTCCTTCGCCGCCAGCGTCTCCAGGGTGTTGCCGCAGGCGATGAAGCTCACATTGGGCATCGATTTCAGGAAGTTCACCAGGCGCTCCTTTACCGGCGAGCGGTCCTCGAGCAGCATGTCGAGACCGCCGTTGAAGGCGACCACTGCGATTTCGACGTCCTCGCCCTGCCCGGAATAATGCCGCGAGACGTTGGCCGCAACATCGAGGACGGCGCGCATCTTGAGCGGGTCGTCGTCACTGATCTGCAGCGCGAGCCCATGAGGTTTGGCCGCATGGGCCGCGGCCGGACGGATCGCGATGAGCAAGCCAACAGCGAGTCCGGCATGCAGAAGCGTGCGACGGCTCGCCCGGCCTGTTCTCACTCCACGCCCCGCGACTTCTTCTCCTTGCCGTCCTCGGGCGTCACGTCGATGGCGGCAGCTCGCCCGGTGATCTTCACCGGCGCGATGCAATCCTTCATGCAGGGGTCCTTCTGCCAGAACGACTTCTCACTGGTGGCGCGGTCGTCCATCACGAAGCCCTGCTCGTTCGGCATCTTGATCGCGGCAAGGTTCTTTTTGTTCAGCTCGAAGTTCTGATCGGTAACGACGTCATTGAGATAGAGGACGTAGGCGACCAGCGCATAATATTCATCGACGGACAAGGACCCCGTGTTGCCATAAGGCATGGCGTGCCTGATGTAGTCGAACACGGTTGACGCGTAGGGCCAGTACGAGCCCACGGTCTTGACCGGATTGTCTGAGGTCAACGAACCCTTGCCGCCGGCCAGAACCGGCCAGCGGCCGTTGCCCTCGCCGAACTCGCCGTGGCAGGTCGCGCAATTGTCCATGAACAGTTTTTCGCCCTGCGCGACCGTGCCCTTGCCTTCCGGCAGGCCCTGGCCGTCGGGGCGAACGTCGATGTCCCAGCCGCGGATCTCGTCCGCCGTTGGCGCGCGGCCGATGTGATAGCGCGAACCGCTCTTGGCGTCCGCCTTCTGCTGCGCGAGCGCCGGCGCGTTCAGCGCGCAGGCCGTCGTCAGCGCGGCTGCAATGAGCTTAAGCGACTTCGACATTCTCGACCTCACCATTGGCCTGCACATGCCAGGTCTGGATGCCATTGTTGTGATAGATGGAGTTGACGCCGCGAATCTTGCGCAGTTCGGCCTTGCTCGGTTGCACGTATCCGGTTTCGTCCTGCACCCGCGATTGCAGCAGCAGCGGCTCGCCGTTCCAGTCGAACTCGTAGTAGAAGCGGGTCAGCGCCTTGTCGAGAACGGGCCCGTCGAGCCGCGCCGGCCACCAGTTGCGGCCGCCGTCGAGCGAGACGTCCACGCGCTTGACCTTGCCGTTGCCGCTCCAGGCCAGACCCGAGACGATGGTAAAGCCCTTGCCGTGCCTGATCGGCGCCTGCGGGCTCGGAGACGTGATCACCGACTTGGCGTCCATCGACCAGGTGAAGCGGCGCGCCTTGCCGTTCGGCATCAGGTCCGTGTATTTCGACGTCTCCTCGCGGGTGTGCCAGGGCTGGTCACCGACCTTGATGCGGCGCAGCCACTTGACCCAGAGATTACCCTGCCAGCCCGGCACCACGAGCCGCATCGGATAGCCCTGCTCGGGATACAGCGCCTCGCCGTTCATCTTGTAGGCGATGATGCAGTCGTCGAGCGCCTTCTCGATCGGCAGGCTGCGATCCATCGCGGCCGCATCGGCACCCTCGACCAGCAGCCACTTGCCGCTCGTCTTGACGCCGGCTTCTTCCAGCAAGGTGCGCAGCGAGACGCCGGTGTACTGCACGCAGTGGATCATGCCGTGGGTGAACTGGCAGCCATTGAGCTGGGCGCCGCGCCATTCCATGCCCGAATTCGCCGCGCATTCCATGAAGTGGATGCGGTTGACGCGCGGATAGCGCTTCAGCTCGTCCAGCGTGAGAATGAGCGGACGCTCGACCAGCCCGTGGATCATCAGGCGATGATCGGCCGGATCGACCTCGGCGATGCCGCCGTGATGCCGCTCGAAGCAGAGTCCGTTCGGGGTTATGATGCCTTCGAGCTCGTGCAGCGGCGTGAAGCTCACCGAGGACTCGCGCGAGGCGGTCAGCCATTCGACATCGCGCCGCACGACGTCCTTCTCGAATTTCGACGGCTTGCCGTACGGGCGGACGGCGACGCCCTCGCCGAGCGACTTGGTCCATTCAGGGACGTTGGGCGGCTGGTTGGCAGGATTGCCGGCGCCGGCCGCGGCAGGCTTGGCGAGCACAGACGCTGCAACACCGGCGCCAGCGGCCAGGAAACTGCGTCGGGATTGCCGGGGAGTGTCCAACTTCGACATCGCTTCTTACGCTCCGGTAACTTTGACGGCCCTGTTGGGCTCGAGCCGAACGGTTTTCTGTCGCGTCAAATAGTTCGCGACGACGTCCCAGATCGGCGGCCCTTCAGTTCCTTCGTTGACGCTGGCCCAGCCGGCAACCTGGTATTCCCTGGCGGGATCGATCGGCGCGCCGGTCTTGAGAACCTGCATGTCCGAGATGCGGCCGCCTTGCGGCTTGGTGACGTCGATCGCGTAAGACAGTCCGCCGATCCGCACCATGTCGCCGCCTTGCTGATAATAGGGATCGACATTGAAGAGATTGTCGGCGACGTCCTCGATGATCTCCTTCAACCGTGCGCCCGTCATGCCCATGCGATAGACCGCGGGATAGGTGATCGCGGTTGCGTTGGTGACGTCCTCGAAGGTGATGTCCTGCCCCGGCAGCACGCTGGTGCCCCAACGGAAGCCGGGCGACAGCGCGATCTCGGCGTCGCGCTCCTGCATCAGCGCCTGGCAGATCAGATCGTCGAAGGTGCCATTGAAATTGCCGCGCCGGTAGAGCAGCGAGTCGGTCCTGCCGAGCACTTTGGCCAGATCCGCCGCGAAGGGCTTGCGAACCTCGGCGATCTTCGCGGCCATCTCGGCGTCCGCCGCGATCACATCGGTGAACAGCGGAATGAGCCTGTAGCTGTAAGCCTTGACTTCGCCGTCGCGAACGTCGAGATCGAGCCGCGATACGAACTTGCCGGACGAGCCTGACGCGATCAGCAGGGTCTTGCCGACCTTGACGGCTTCGGGCAGCGCGTCATGGGTATGCCCGGTCAGGATAACGTCGATGCCCTTGACGCGGCTCGCAAGCTTACGATCGACGTCAAAGCCATTGTGGGAGAGCAGCACGACGAGTTGCGCGCCGCCCCTGCGCGCCTTGTCGACCTGCGCCTGAACGTCCTCCTCGCGCACGCCGAACGACCAGTTCGGAATCATCCAGCGCGGATTGGCGACCGGCGTATAGGGGAACGCCTGGCCGAGCACCGCGATCTTGACGCCGCCACGCTCGATCGTGGTCGAGGCGTCGAAAGCCGCCTCGTTCCATTCGGTGTCGCGGATATTGAGGCCGAGGAACGGAAAGCCGAGGCCTTCGATGGCCTGCCTGACTCGCTCGGTGCCGTAGGTGAACTCCCAATGCCCGGTCATGGCGTCAGGCTTGAGCAGCGCCATGCAGTCGATCATGTCCTGGCCGCGCGTCTTCAGCGACGACCACGAGCCCTGCCAGGTGTCGCCGCCGTCGAGCAGCGCGACCTTGTCGCCGCGCTCGGCGCGGATCGCCTTGATCACGGTCGCGGCGCGATCGAGGCCGCCGATCCGACCATAGCTCCTGGCGAGTGCCTCGAAATCCTCCGAGGTCAGGGCATATGCCGCCGACGAGCCGGGCGCGATGCCGAAACGGGAGAGAAACTCCTTGCCGCTGACGTGCGGCGGAACGCCCTTAGCCTCGCCCACCCCGAGATTGGTCGAGGGCTCGCGGAAATAGAGCGGCATCAGCTGGCCGTGGATATCGGTCACGTGCACCAGCGTAACGTTGCCGAGCGGCTCGAAGACCAGCAGGTCCTTTTCGGTCAGGCGCTGCTGGGCAACCGCCCGGCTGAGGCCGGAACCTGCGCCGGCCGAGAGTGCCGCCGTTGCAGCGGCAACCTGAATGAACTCGCGGCGAGAGATCATGCGCAATACTCCTGCAGGTTCATCGTTTCAGTTGCGGACGGACGGCGTCTCGACCGGCAAGCCGATGCCGCGCCAGGCCACATAGAGCTCGAGCGCGAGGAACTCGTCCGAGAGCGGCTTAAACGGCTCGGCCCGCACGTCGAACATGCAGCCCTCGAACCGCTCATGCAGCGGCACCACACGCTGGTCGCGCAGCCGATAGGTCGGAAAGCCGTTGGTCTGGCCCTGGCTCAGGAAATCGGCGCGCATGAACTTGCCGTTGTTGCGCTCGTGGCAGGATTCGCAGGCGAGATCGAGCTGACCATAGCGCGTGTAATAGATCTGCTTGCCGCGCTCGAACCAGGGCGACATCGGCCCGTCGGTCTTCACCGACACCTTCATGCCGTGCGACTGATAGCGCACGAAAGTCGTCATGTCGGTCAGCTCCTGGGATTTGAATTTCCAGGGCTCCGCCTTCATGTGCTCGCTGCGGCAGATGTTGATTCGCTGCTCGAGATTGACCGGCTTCTTCAGCTTGTCGTCCCATTTCGGCATCGCCGCGCCGACACCCTTCATGCTGGTCTCGGCCTCGCCGTGGCAGCTCATGCAAGACTTGCCCTCGCCGCCCTCGACCTTCTTCCAGACATCCGCCGCGCGTTCGACGGCGAGGAAGCCGGGGTTCTCCAAATCGTCGTCCTGCAGCGCCCGCGTTTCCTTGCTGCGGAACTGGTAGCCGGAGATGATGGTCTTGAAGACGTGTCCTGGGGGCGCCGGGATGCCCTTGCGTTCGACCTCCTGCGCGGAGGCACATGTCGCTACCGATGTGGCCGCGGCGACCGCGACGGCGAATCCAATATATCGCGACAGCATCCGCCCTCTCCCTCTCCGGCGTTACGCCTTGAGCGCGATCTTCTCTTCGGCCGTGATCACCGAGCCGTCGTCGTCGGTCCAGGCGAACTTGAACGTTCCGGATTCGTCGATCCTGGCATCGAACTGGACGTAGGGATTGGCCGAGATCGCCGGCTCGAGTGCGCAGGAGAACACCGGCTTGCCGTTGAACTCGCAGGCGAACTTGTTGATGATCTTGCGCGGAATGGTCTTGCCCTGCGCGTCCTTGCGCTGGCCCGATTCCATCAGATGCGAGACCAGGGTCTTGATCTGGATGACCTCGCCCTTGGCCGCTTCCTTCGGAAGCTTGATGCGCGGTTTGTCTGCCATTGTTTCTCTCCTGAAGCTCTTAGCCGCCGCAGCCGCCGATGGTGACCTTGACGGTCTTCTGCTCCGTGAACAGCGACCCGTCGCTCATCTTCGCGACCGCAACCACGTTCTGCGTGGTCGCGAGCCGGATCCGGATCGAGGCTTCCGCCTTGCCGGACAGCGGCGTGAACGACAGCGTCGCGACGCCCGCATTCGGATTGCCGTCCGCGATGATCAGAACGTCCGTGACGTGGGACTCCGCGGTCATCGGGCTATCGATATTGATCGACAGCGGCACGGTGTTGCCGTTCTCCGCGATCTCCGGCAGGTCGAGCGCGATCTTGCCCTTGACCGGCTGCTTGCCGCCGGTGAACTTCTCGATCCACTTCGCCGCGTCATTCGTCACTTCGGCATCGGCCGCCATCGGCATCAGCGTCAGCATGATGAAGCCGCCCCCGAGTGCAAATGCCTGCCGTCGATTGATGGCTTTCATTCCGATCCTCCTCGCCGTCAGTTCAGCGTCTTGAGATAAGCGATAACGTCCTCGACCTGCGCGGCCGTCAGAATGGACTTGCCGGCGAATTCCGGTCGCACCCGGCTGAGGCCCTCGTTCCTGAAGAACGCCGGCATGACCGTGTTGGTGAAGATGCGCTTGGGGTCGGCGACGATGAGGCGCAATTGCGCCTCGGTGTAGCGGCCGGCGACACCGTCCAGGGACGGACCGAACTCGCCGTGGAATTCCTCGGACTTCAGGCTGGTGACCTGATGGCAGGCCAGGCAGTTGCCGAGCGTGCGTGTCAGAAACACCTTCTTGCCGGCGGCGGCATTGCCGGGGGCGCCGGTCAGGGATTTCGGCAAGGAATCGTCGACGATTTCGAGCCTGATGGGCTCCTTGATCGGCTCTCGCATCGGCTGCTGGGCGAGACCGCCGCCAGCCGACAGGCAAAGTGCAAACGCAGCCGCAAGCGAGCGCCGCATGTTTCCTACCCTTGGGATCGCGGGGTGACGCCCGCTCTTGATGGCGACGGACTGACGGACCATCAAATTCAAGTATTATGATATGATCATATGAAAGGCGGCGTCAAGCGAAATCCGAACGACGCGTCCGGTCAGCCATTCCCGGCCAGGAAATCCCGGAACGAGCCGCGCTCATAGGCGCGCTCCCGCACGAAGCGAAACATCGAAAGGAAGTGCTGCGGCTTGAGATAGCCGGGCGCCCGCGCCACTTCGCGCGCGATCGCGTCCTTGGCTTCGAGACCGTCGGGGGATGGCGGAAAGAATTGAAAGGTCGGCGTGTACCGGATCCCGTATTTCTGGGCGAGCTCTTTCTCGGATAATTCCTGGCGGTCGAAGTCGGTCACCTTGCGCGAGCCGATCAGATTGAGCTGCAACACCTCGAAATTGTCGCGGATGTAGCTCGCGATGCCGGCATCGGCGAAGTTCACCAGATGCGTCTCGCGGCAATAGGGACAGCCGCGCAGCTCCCACATGATGGCGAGGCGCTTGCCGCCGGCGGCCGCACTCTCCAGGTCCTCGCGCAGATCGAGGAAGCTCTGCAGAAACCAGGGCTCATGATAGAGCCCGTCTTCTCCAGGCGTGGGCTCAGCCGCCGCCACGCCGCGGCCGGCCCAGGCCGCGCCAAATGCGAATGCGAGAAGGCCGCGCCGCGTCGGCATGCGAAGCGACGTCGGGGTTTCCTGCGTTGGACGATCTTGCGCGCTGCTCATTTTCATTATGATATTCGAATACACGAATGTGACAAGGAGTTCCGATCTTGCGCTGCACCATAGTGCTGCTGGCATGGCTGGCGTCGAACGCAATCGCGCTCGGCGCAGGAGCCGACAGACTTGCGGATTTCGCGACGGCGATGACGCCGATCATGGCCAATCTGCGCACCGCCGCGAGCTATGCGCGCACCGGAAACGTCGCGCTGGCGCAGATCGAGACCGATGAGGCGGTCGCCAGGTGGAAACGGCTCGGGCCGGACAGCTCCAATCCCCTGCCCGCTTACGCGCCGGCCGAACTGTCAGGATTTCTCGACCGGGGGCGCGAACGGCTCGTGACGGCAACGGGCGCACTCGACCGCGGGGAGACGTCGCCGCCGGCCGCGAATTACTTGCGCTTCGGCAGGCTTTTCACGAGCTCAGGCGTCACGCAGGCCTGTACGATCTCGGCGATTGCATCTTCGAGATCGCGCCCGCCATGGAGGCTTTGCGTGTCGCGGCTGTCAGGCACGGCGAACGGCCGGCGCCGGTGAACGCCGAGGAGACCGTCGCCGCCGCGAGCGCATTCCGCGATCGGCTCATACGCTGCAACGAATGGGCAAATGGCGAGATCGCTGCCCAAGGTGAATTCCGTCGCCTGATCGATGGCGCAATCGCCAGCAGCCAAGAGATCGCTCATGCCGCGATGGCGGGCGACGGGTCCCTCGTGCATCGTTATCTCATCGAGCTGCAGTCCTTTGCCCAGTTGCTCGACTTTCGTTACGGATAGAGCGAGATGCGATGAGGATGAATCGTCATTGCGCTTTAGGTTGTTGTTTAAGCATAATCTGCGCGCAAACGCGTTCCGCGTTTGTCGCGAGGGAAAATCGCTGCGCACTTTTCCGGATCATGCTTTAGCCGATGCGGGTCAATCCAGGAAAATGCTCCAGCAGCCATTCCGAGACGGTGGGCATCAATCCGGTCAGGAACATCAGGCCGGTCGCGACCAGGAAGACGCCCATCGTCTTCTCGATCAGGCCGAGATGCCGGCGCACACGGCCGAGCGCGGCCATGAAGCGACCGGTGAAGGCAGCCGCGACCAGGAAGGGAATGCCGGTCCCGATCGAATAGGCGAAGAGCAGTAGCGCGCCCCGTCCGGTCGTATCCTCGGAGCCGGCCATCAGCAGCACGGCGGCGAGAATCGGTCCCGCGCAGGGCGTCCAGCCAAACGCAAATGCCAGGCCCATGACGAAGGCTCCCGCCACGCCGGCCGGACGGTTGTCGACCTGCACGGTCGCACTGCGATAGAGCAGCGGAATCCTGAATAGCCCCACAAAATGCAGGCCCATGACGATAATCAGGGCGCCGGCGACGATGCCGAGCGTTGACAGATGCGCCGAGATGAAGCGTCCCGCGATCGACGCGGTCGAGCCGAGCACGACGAAGACCAGCGAGAAGCCCGCCACGAAAGCCAGCGCGGAGATCAGGATGCGCGGCCGCAGATCCGGCCTGCCGCCGGACAGATCGGTGACCGATACGCCGGCCATGTAGCACAGGAAGGGCGGTACCAGGGGCAGAATGCACGGCGACAGAAACGACAACAGGCCGGCGACAAAGGCCGCGCCAAGCGTGACGTCCAAGGTCATTGCGCCCCATCCCTAGCACATATACGAATTTAATGATATAAAGCGCCGAGGACGTTACAAGCAAGCCGTTTACAAGCAAGTCCACGAGGCCGGTGACGCAGCATGACCAGAATCATCATTTTGCTCGCAATCGCGGTCGGGCTCGCGCTGCCCGTGACGGCGTCGCGCGCCGCCGAGCTCGTCATGTTCGAGCGGGCCGGCTGCGCCTGGTGCGCGCGCTTCAACGCCGAGATCGCGCCGATCTACGCCAAGACCGGGGAAAGCCGGGCCGCACCCCTGCGCCGGGTCGACCTCAACGGTCCCCTTCCCGCCGATCTCGCTGGAATCGATCCGGGTGCCTTCACGCCGACCTTCGTCGTGGTACAAGAAGGCCGAGAGATCGGGCGCATTCGCGGCTATCCTGGGGATGCCTTTTTCTTCGGCCTCCTGGACCGAATCCTGTCAAGCACGGGATCGGAGCTTAAGGGGTCGTGACCGTTCTTGCGGGTTTTGCTCAGGAGAATTTGACGCGATGCCGTTGCCAAAGCTGAAGGAGATCGAGGGCTCCGTCGAACTCGAGCAGATGATCGAGAAGGCGCGCGAGGCGAGCGACATGCTCAAGGCGCTGTCGCACGAGTCCCGATTGCTGCTGCTCTGCATCCTCGCCGAGGGCGAGAAATCCGTGACCGAGCTCGAGCAGTTCCTGGGCGAGCGACAATCGACCGTCTCGCAGCAGCTGGCGCGGTTGAGGCTCGATCGGCTGGTAACGACTCGCCGCGACGGCAAGACGATCTACTACAGTCTCGCAAGCGAGGACGTCCGCAAGATTCTCACTGCCGTTTACGACGTGTTCTGCGAGCCGGTGCGCCGGCGCCGCCGGTAATTTTCCGCGCTGGCTTTTCGCGACCCACCGGCGCAGACTACCCGCGAGGCAGAACCAACAGATGCCGGGGAATGCTGAGCACATCTACCATAGCGTTTGCATGTGGGCTTGCCGCTGGCGCCGTGCTCGGCGTTGCCGGCCGCGCGGGACGTTTTTGCACGCTGGCGATGTTCGAGGATGCGTTCTTCGGATCGGATTTTCGCCGGCTGAAATCCTTTGCACTTGCAGCGGCGGTCGCCCTGCTCATGACCCAAGCGCTGGCCGAGTTCGGCATCGTAGACCTGTCGCGGTCGATCTATCTCACAGCATCGATCGGCCTCGGCGGCGCGATCATCGGCGGGCTGATGTTCGGCGTCGGAATGGCGCTGGTCGGGACCTGCGGTTTCGGCACGCTGGTGCGCATCGGCGGTGGCGATCTACGCGCCATCGTGGTCTTTCTCGTGCTCGGCCTGTCCGCGCTCGCGACCATGCGCGGCATCACCGGCATGCTCCGCGTGAAGCTGATCGAGCCATTGTCGGTGCGCCTCACCGACGGCAACAATCAGACGCTAACTTCGCTGCTCGGGGCCGGCAGCACGATGCGCGCAATCCTCGTCGTGTCGATTGCCGCCGCGCTCACTTTCTGGGCGCTCGCGGATGGCCGGCTGATCCGGTCGCCGCGACTATTGGTCTCCGGTCTTGCCGTCGGCGCCGCTATTGCGTTCGGATGGTTCGCGACGGGGTGGCTCGCGGATGACGAATTCGATCCCGCGCGCGTCTCCTCGCTCACCTTCGTTGCCCCGCTTGGCGACACCATCCTCTACATCGCCACCTTCTCCGGCGCGCGGTTGAATTTTGGCATCAGCTCGGTCGCCGGCGTCGTCGTCGGCTCGTTTGCCGCCGCCATGCTCGGGCGCGGCTTTCGCTGGGAGGCTTGCGACGACGCCCGTGAATTGAAGCGTCACATGAGCGGCGCGCTTCTGATGGGTATTGGCGGCATCATGTCGATGGGCTGCACCATCGGGCAGGGATTGGCCGCATTCTCAACGCTCGCTCTCTCGGCGCCGATCACAATGCTGGCGATTGCCGTCGGAGCGCGGCTCGGGCTTGAGTTCACGATGACTGGCGAGTGGCTGCCGGCAGTGCGCAAGCTGTTTGGCGTCTCGACGTAGTCGGAAAACCACCGCTTCTGCACATGTGGCCGGAATTCGAGGCGACTTCGCCAAGAACAGTCAGCTCTCGACGGCTTCACCCTTGGTCCAAGCCGACGCAATTACTACTATTGGAAGCGTCCGCGATCGTCAAAGGTACACATCGCATAAAATCGCAGTCCGGCGCGCAAAATCGTGGCCCACGGTAGAGGGCGTGACTCGTCCCCAATACGATTGTCCTCACCGCAAAATAGTCGCGACAACACGCCAAGCCGAGCTCTCGTTGATAACGGGCATCAGCCGCCTTCACGCAAGCACCCAGCTATAGACCCAGCATCCCTTCAGAGAGTCAGAGAGTGAATACCCCACTCTTGCTGACGATAGATTTTTCTTGATCTCCCGGTGCACACGACGCCATCTAACCGGTTGAAAAACCCGTGCTCTCGCTCCAGTCCATCATGGGGAAGTTTGATTTAACTCGGGCAATCGTGATCCAACTGGGCACTGTCAACAATGACATTCGTCGTTGAAGCAGTCCGCTCGATTGCAGTCCCCGCGATCGCACGATCCACGCAGGTTTCAGATCACGGAGGCGCAGCCACCGATACCGACATTCGGTTCATTACCATCTGACTGAGCGAGCCCAGCGTCCCGAACGCAGCGAACAACTTCTAAGTCGTTGATTTTTCTTGATCTGGATGGCCTTTCCGTCCCGTTTTGTTCACGCTCGTTTCGTCCAATCGTTGCGATTTCGTTGCGGCGGCAGTCAGGGAGAACGGCGCTCGGCGCGTCATTGGGATCTTGGACTGGCGGCCGAGCAGCCGAGGCCTGCGAGGGTAAGCGCATTAGACTATGCCGTGATCTGTCGGGGATCGAGTCACTAGACCGCCACATTGCTAAACCCACCGCCGTGGAGGCGCTGTTCTCCTACCGGGGGGCAGCTTAACTCCCAACCCCTGGTGTTGGATAAGAGGGGCATTGGCCGGGTCTCGAATGCTGCCCGCTTCTGCAAGCTCAAACTTTCGCGCTACAGAGCCGTCGTTTCGCATTGAGACCTTCCGTTTGCTCTACGCTCACTTATTGCTTCGACAAGTCCCGGGTCGATCGGCAGCGAGGCGAAGGGCATGTAGAAGAAGGGCGCAGCCTGAACATTGCATGACCAATGCCTGTTTTGGTGCACCTCGCGAAATGCGATCAGGTGCCCCGCTTCCCTGCGGAAACATCCCAAAGCTCACTGCCCTGAACCGATCGCGGGAGGAGCAACAGCACGAGAATCGCGGCCAGGATCGGCACGGCCGCCGCCAAGACGATGGATTTCGGAGACCAGCCAAGCGAGAACAGCAGACCAACGAAAGCAGGCCCGACGATCGAACCGATCCGCCCCGCTGCCGCAGAGAAGCCGACGCCGTTGGTTCGCAATGGCGCGGGATAGATTGAGACGGCCAGCGCCGACTGGCCGACCGAACAGGCGATAAGCCCGGCGCCGGCACCTAGAATCAGCGCCCAGACCCACGACGTCGTCGCCCAAAGCGCGATTCCAGTCACGCATAGCCCAGCCGTCGACGCGGCAATCCTCATCACGCTGGTGACGGCGAAGCGGCCCACCAGCGGCACGACAATCAAATTGGCGATGAGGCCGCCAGCGCTGAAGAAGCCGACCGCGAACTGGCCGTCCGCGGCCGGAAAGCCGAACCCGATCAGCAGCGGGGGCAGCCAGAAGATGAGTGCATAGGCGTCGGCGAAGATGAGAAATGAAAAGACCCAGAGACCTGCGGTTCGACCGCCGAGCGAACCGGCAAATATGCTTGAGATGAGCTTCAGATTTCCCGCCATACGCTTGTCGCCCGCCGCCGTTGCCGCAGCATCGGCTTCATCTGACGCAGGCAGCCAGCGCAACAGTACAAGTGACAGCAACAATGGAAGCGCGCCTCCGAAGTAGAACAGTGACTCCCAGCCATACTTTCTGGTCAGAAGGCCGCCAAGCGCACCGCCCAGGGCCCCACCCGCAGCAAGTCCCGTTCCGACCACGATCGTGGCGGCAGCTCGCAGCGTGACGGGTGCCTGCAAGACCGCGATCGCCACGGCCGAGGGAAGTGCAGCGCCAAGTCCTATGGCCGTGACAAGGCGGAGGATGGACAGGACAATAATCGAACTCGCAAAGGGTGTTGCCAAGGTGAGCACCCCGAATCCAATCACGCTGAAAATCAACACACGTCGGGCCCGCCATCGGGCCACCAGATAGCCGGAAGCCAGATATCCTAACACGGCTCCGATGCTTGTCATGATAAATGGCAGTGTCAAGGACGCTGTCGACACGCCGAAGTGAGCCGCGATTGCCGGACCGGCGACTCCGATGGAGCCCGTATCAAGGCCGTCGAGCAATATCGCTAGGAAACACAACAGCAAGGTTTTGAGAAAGGACGGCTGAAGACTTTCGGAAACAGCCGGAGAGGCGCTTGCGACGCTTGCCGCATCGCCCCTTCCAATCACATCCATCTTGTTCGTCAAGCTCATCCCCCGATGACTACGTTGTCTCGCGCATTCGTTTGTTAAAAGATTTCGTTCGGGGCTTGTCGAGGCCCAGGAATGGGACCGTGCATTCCGAATCCGGGACAGGCGGCTCTCAGCGGGATGGAGGACGCAACGGGCAGATCGCATAGCCGCGGGAGTTCCCAACCTCTTGTCCGTTGATCGCCAGCCGAAGCAGTTGCAAGCCGCGTTCCCAGGATGATTGCGGATCAGGTCTCGTCGGCCGCGGGCTGTTCGCCACGACTCGGTTAGGCTGCCGGCATCCTGTCCTGCAAATGACGAGCCAATCCGGCCACAAACAGGCGGCCGGCAAGCGTTAATGACCGCCGCGAAGGGTAAAGAGCATAAACGGTAACAGAAGGCGGCGCCCAATCGGGCAGCGGAAGCACCAGACGTCCTTCCACGAGGTCGGCTTCGCACATCGTTAGCGGCAACCGTGCCAAGCCGGCGCCGCTCAACGCCGCCTGCCTGATCACGTTGAGGTTGTTCGCGCTGAACTTCAGATTGACGTTCAATTCGGTCGTGTTTGCGTTTCGGTTGACGAGCGTCCAGCGTGCCAGATGGCCGTCTGCCGCCCAGCCAATTCCGTTCCGGTCCTGAAGCTCCGATGGATCGTTGATCATTCCGAGTGGCTTCATGAAGCCAGGCGAGGCTACGAGCCGGTAGCTTGCGGCGGCAAGCTTTTGCCGGACCAGCTCGGAGTCGGCCATGGTGTCCCCGCGCGCCGGGTGAATCATCAGGTCATAGTCGCCGATCGCGGTATCGAAAGCACCGACCGCGCTATCCAGGGTGATGCGAACGTCGGTATGCACGATCGAGAATCCGATCGCGAATTCGGAAACCAGACTTTCGGCCAGCACGGCCGGGCAAGAGATGCGAAGCTTGCCTGACGGATGATTTGAAAAGCTCTCCGCCAGCGCCTTAATGGCATCTAACTCCTCCTTGATCCGCTCACTCCGTTCATAGATCGAAATTCCGACTTCGGTTGCGGAGAAATTTCTCGGCCCTCGGTAGAGCAGGTGCACGCCAAGCTGGCTCTCGAGATCGCCGATACGACGGCTCAGGCTGGACTTCGGAATGCCGGTCTTACGGCTTGCGGCAGAAAGGCTGCCGGCCCTGACCGTTTCCACGAAAAGTGTAAGGTCGTCAACGATCCCCATTCGATCACCTCGGCCGCCTTGGCGTCTGGTCAGCGTGCCTTGCCGGCGGCAGCCCTGACCATATTCCCAGCCGAAGGCAGGCGCCAGCAGTCCTATTGTCGGGCAAGGGGAAGCAGCGAAGGCTCATTTCGCCAAGGGACACCCACCGGCTTCCAAAGGACGAAATGCCCGTTCCGAAGGAATGGTCGAGAGACGCTTGTAATAGTCGTAAGGATATCTCGATTCTTCCGGACGCTTCACCTCGAACAAGTGCATCGGATGTATCACGCGACCGTCCTCGCGAATTCTGATATCGCCGAACAACTTATCCCGTCCATTCACTTTCTTCATTTCCGGCACCACAGCGCTCGAATCGTCGCTTTGCGTGGCGGCAACCGCGTCGAGAAACGTCAGCGTGGATGAATAGACGCCAGCTTGGTTTCCACTCGGCATTTTTCCGTTCATGCCGGCGCGCGCAGCGAACCGCTTCGCGAAGGCTCGCGTGTCATCGTCCGCGTCCCAGTAGAACGCCTCGATCAATTGCAGACCTTGCGCGACCTTAAGACCCATTCCGTGAACATCGTTGATGAAGAGGAGGAAGGCGACCATAGACTGGCCGCCCTGCTGAATACCGAATTCAGACGCCTGCTTGATCGCGTTGATCGTATCGCCGCCGGCATTTGCGAGCCCGATGACCTTGGCCTTGGAACTCTGGGCTTGCAAAAGGAACGACGCGAAGTCCGACGTGCCGATGGGGTGCTTGCTGGAGCCATACACTTTGCCGCCGTGCTTTTCGATATAGTTCGTCGCTTCTGACTCGAGGCCTTGGCCGAGCGCGAAGTTCACGGTTATGAAATACCAGTCCTTGCCTCCACGCTCCATCATTGCCGCCGAGGTCGCATGCGCAGTCGCCCAGACGTCATTGACCCATTGGATGGTGTTGGGAGAGCACTCCTTGCCGGTAAGCTCGGATGTGGCTGTCGACGCAGCGAGAAAGGTCGCCCTTGTACCGCGGAGCAGCGAGTTCACCGCCAGTCCGACTGCCGAATTTGGCACATCGACCACTGCATCGACCCGGTCGACATCAAGCCATCTTCGTACGATCGCTGACGCCACATCGGCTTTATTCTGATGGTCTGCAAAGATCACCTCGACCTTTATACCTTTATGAGCACTCTCGAAGTCCTCCGCTGCCATCCTGGCAGCCTCGACCGACCCCGAACCATTTGTGTCCTGATAAAGTCCAGACATGTCAGTGAGCACGCCGATGCGGACGACCTTGTCCGACAGTTCGGCGTTCGCCATCTGCGGCGCGGCGAATGCGGCCATGATGAGCAAAGTAAGCACGCGCATTCTCATCTCGTTACCCTTCGGTTCAGCAATAGCGGGACTGGCTTTCTTCGGCCTTAGATCTGCTTATTCGGAATGTGGAGAAGTAATCCGTCGAGGTCTGACGTCATCTGGACCTGGCACGACAACCGGCTCGTCTGGCGGCGTTCGGCCGCGACTTCGGTGAGCAGCGCTTCCTCTTGCTTTAAGACTGATGGCAGTCGATCGAGCCATTCATCATCGACGTATACGTGACACGTCGCACACATGGCGTTTCCGCCGCATTCAGCTAGAATGCCTGGTATCGCGTTCTGGGTAGCCGCTTCCATTGCGCTCTCTCCCTCGCGTGCCTGGACAAGTTCCGAGCTCCCGGGCGGCTGAACGAACTTTA
Source organism: Bradyrhizobium sp. WSM1253 (assembly GCF_000244935.1). Lineage (NCBI taxonomy): Bacteria > Pseudomonadati > Pseudomonadota > Alphaproteobacteria > Hyphomicrobiales > Nitrobacteraceae > Bradyrhizobium > Bradyrhizobium sp. WSM1253. The sequence continues at coordinate 6,912,286 of NZ_JH600073.1, read as the reverse complement.
TGGAAGGCATGCGTCAATCCATTGCTTTGAGGGTAACGGGAAGGCTGTCTAGGCCGCGCAGCGTGTTATTGTAGCGGCGCCGAACCGCTCCCGAGATTTCGATTGATTTCACTTTTCTCGCCAAAGCCGACAGCATGACTTCTCCCTCGAGCTGTGCGAGGAATTGGCCGCTGCACATGTGTACTCCCGAACCGAAGCCGACGTGCCCGCTCGTTTGCCGACAAATGTCGTACTCATTCGGACGATCCCATTTGCGTCGATCGCGGTTAGCGGCGCCCAAGAACATCAGCACCTTTTCGCCCGCTGGAACTTCGAAGCCGTCTATCTCGACCTTGCGCGTGGTCGTTCGGAAGAAGGTTTGCACTGGCGATTCGAAGCGGATTGCCTCCTGAAACGCCTTGCGCGCCAGTGTGGGATCTCCCTTCAACCGGCTCCACTGGTCCGGAAAGCGCGCCAGGCAATACAACGCTGCTCCTAACGCATTGACGGTTGTGTCGAGGCCCGCGCTTAACAGTGACCGCACCAACAATGGGGCTTCCAAATCGCTGATCTCGCCAAGTTCAACGCGAGAATAAATGGACGCGCCCAAGCCTCCCGGCATGAGGTTCTTCCGTTGACACTGCTCTTGCACATAAGCCTGATGAGGCATTGACCGCTCCAGCGACTGCTGGCGAAGCTCATTCGGGGGGCCAAAAGCATTGAATACGACCCCGGCATACGGAAGAAGATGCTCCCGCCCCTCTTTTTTCAGTCCAACCGCATCAGGAAATACTGAGAGTGGGAACGCCTCGGCAATATCGGAAACAGCATCGACATTGCCCTTTGAGACCACCTCCTCCGCCTTCAGTTCAGCGATACTTGTGAAGTGCTCCCGCAGGTCTCTCACGAGAGCCGGCGACAGTATTCGATCGAAGACGGCGCGGATTCTGGTATGTTCCGGAGGATCTGCTTCAAGGATAAGGCTAGGTGGCCGCCACGGCGCTTCCTTTGCAAAATCGCTCAGTCCGGCACCGCGGCTCGAGCAAAAGCTGACGTGGTCATGTAGAATGGCTCGAACCTCCCGATGACGGGCAACCGCGTAGACGTTCCATTTTGAAAGCCGGACGACCGGTCCGGTTTCACGTAGAAGATCGTGCGCTTGATATGGATCGTCGAAGAACTCCATTGAAAACGGATCGATGTCGAGTTCTGGAATTCGACGAGTTTTCGTCATCGCTGCAGCCCTTCTCCTCGCCACGAACATAGCCCCTCGTGGCCCCCACAGGTTGCGCACCATCCCTTGAGAGGCCAGGTGCCGCGTTCGCTTTGGGTTCTTACTCCTGCATGCTGAAGTCGCGTCCGCGAGCTGACAATGACCATTTCCGGAAAATCGCGAACCAGTCGCCAATAGCAGCGGCGCGACGCGTCGACCACGTTTAGGAGAAGTTCACGAGGAGCGAACACCGCAGTGGCGCGAGCGATATCCTAACGCGTCGTCGGTCGATGGACCTATCACCGAGACGGCAGCGGCGCAGTCGTCACGATGATCAAATCCGACTGTCGATAACGACCAAGTCGCCGAAAGAGGCGCTATTTTCCAAGGGCGGCGGTTACGTCGATCTCTATGGTCATGAACGGCCACGCGAGCTGACTGACGACTAAGAAGGTCGAGGCGGGAATTGGAGCGCTCCCGAAGGCATCCGCTCTGCATTTTAGCGCATCCCGAAAGAACCTTACGTCAGTGGTGTAAGTAACGGTCCGCACCACGTCATTCATTGTGGCGCCTTGAGCCTGCAGGGCCTTCTTGATCTTCGAGTATGCATATGTGCATTGCGCCATGAAGTCGTCGCGAAATAGAATCTCGCCGTCTCCTTCGCGCTCTGCCCCCGTCCCGGAAAGAAAGATGAACTTGTTCGCGTTTGTGACAGTCACGACCTCCGAGAACTTCCCCTTGGTCCATTCACTGTAGTTGAAGCTCTCCTTCTTGTAATTCGCTTGGACTTGAGCGGAAGCCTCCGCGCAACTTAACAGGGCGAGCATCATCAGCGACGCCACGAGACGGACGAGCATCCTCTTCTCCTTTCGTTACACTTCCTAAAGACCTCGAGTTACATCGCAACAAACGGGCCGACGAAATAAGAGAGGTGGAGTGAGGTCTGCACAACAGCCATTTGTGAAAAATCGCTAACCACTTACCCGCGCCGGTGAGATCCCGCCTACTCGATCCAGGGAATCCCGCGGTTCCTCGGATTTTCCAACATGTTTCCTTTGCGCCAAGTGCTACTAGAAGATCCAGCGCGATCGTTCTGGCTGATTCAGCATCGACTTCGCTTAGCTAAATTGAACCGCAACGCCGCCAAGCGCACCGAAATCTGCGTGAAAGCTGTCACCTTGCTGGGCGAACACCACCCGGGTAAATGAGCCAGTAAGGACGATATGACCGGCCTCCATGGTAATGCCCTGGGCACCAAGCTTGTTTGCCAACCACGAGACGCCGAGGGCCGGGTGGCCAAGCACACCGGCCGCGAGCCCCGTTTCTTCGATCTCGGCGTTGCGATAGAGGATGCAGCCGGTCCAGCGCAGATCGACTTCGCTGGGTCGGAGGGGTCGTCCGCCAAGCACAAGGCCTGCAGCCGCCCCATTGTCGGAGATAGTATCGTAAATCTTTCGCGGATCCTTTACGCGAGCATCAACGATCTCGATCGCGGGACAGACATAATCGCAAGCATCCAGGGCTTCGAATATCCCGACGCCGGGGCCCTTGAGAGGCTTGCCCAACACGAAAGCGAGTTCGACTTCAACTCGTGGGACACAATATTTTTCGCGAGGCGTCTTTCCGCCGTCCGCGATCATCATGTGCTGATAGAGATAGCCGTAATCAGGCTCGTCGATCTGGGAGGACCTCTGCATCGCTTTCGAGGTCAAGCCAACCTTATAGCCGATCAGCTTTGCGCCCGCTTCGAGGCGACGCCTGTTGACCTCGGCCGAAATCGCATACGCGTCATCGAAGCCGATCGACGGCCACTCAGTCGAGAGCTGCCCCGCCTGCTCACGAACACCCTCGGCCTCCATGAGAACGTCTGCGGCCTGGTGGCGCTGTTCGTCCGTTAGCATATGTGCACTTTCCTGCAGCTATGAAGATGCGCGCGCGGCTGACACGCACGCGAGATTGGTCCAACGGCCTCTTAGGCCGCCTGAATCGCGCTCATGCTTCCGCGACGCAATCAATTTCGAGAAGAAAATCGGGCCGTGGCAGCCTGGCTTCGACGGTGGTGCGCGCAGGCCAACCAGAGGGGTCGGTTCCGAAGAACTCCTGATAGATCTCATTCATTTGATCGAAGTCGGCTCTGCGATCGAGATAGATGTTCACCTTGCCGATCTTGTCGATTGAGCTGCCGGCATATTCGAGCGTCGCCTTGACGTGCTTGAGAGCAAGCCGCATTTGCGCTGCGAAATCACCCTTCGGAATCTGCACGTTATCGTCGTAACCCGGAAAGCCCGAGACAAAGATCAGATTTCCAATTTTCACCGCGTTCGAATGCGGAGACTTCGACCGTGGCAGGTTGGGATTGTTGAAGATCGTCCGTGTCATCAGGCATCCTTCTCATAGTTGGCGATCGAACCATGTACGTTTGAATTAATTGCGGCCTCGCCGAGCGAGCCGTCGGTGCAAGCCTTGCGGAAGGCTTCTGGCGTCGTCCCGCGTCGTTGTTTGAAGAACCGAGCGAAGTGGGAGGCGTGCGAATAACCAAGAAGGAACGAGATCTCCTTCACGGGCTTTGTCGTGTACAACAACAGGCGCGTTGCCTGCTCCAAGACGGCAGCTTGCAAGACGTCGCGAGCTGGAATGCCGGAAATGTGCTGGCAAGCGAGATTGAGCGTATATGGAGTGGCCGAGAGGCGTTGTGCGAAGAGTTCGACAGTGAGAGGATTGGTTCTCTGGTCGTCGGCGAAGCCAATTGCATTCAGTGTTAGGCCGATCAACTCACGATAGCGTTTGAATAGATCGAGTTCGAATGTGGATGCTTGCGGCATCTTGTTCTGAGACGGGGACATCAATGTCCCACCGAGTTCGAGGAGTAGGTTTCCGAAGAGATATCGCAATGCGTCGCGACGATAGGGACTGCGCGAGGTTGCCTTCTCGGAGATCAACTCGAGTAACTTTCGAACCGTCGCAACCTCCTGGCCGCCTTCCAAGGCGACGACCCGTTCTTCCGCCAAGCGCAGGAGAACTGTATTCGTCGCTCCCTCGACAGAAGGCAAACCAACGACGAAGTCTGGTGATACGCTGATGACAAATCCGACCGCCGCAGATGAATAGTCAAATTGGTGCACAACGTTGGCTGGCGTATAAACGCAGTTTGGCGCCTCGACGCGCCGCGAGACACCGTCGTGTTCAAATGAGCAGTGTCCACTGAGAAGAATGGAAAGCTGGTCAAAGTCCAAATGCCGGTGCAACGCAATGTGCCATTTGTTCGGAGCGTTGCGAACGAACAGTTCTTCGATATGGAAGAAGCCGAAGATGGAGCCCGACCAGTTTTCTCCATAAAGGAAATAGGCAGGAACGTTAAGCACCTGCGTCGGCTGGTCATGATTAGGCACCTCGATGGGTTCCTTATCGCGCTTCATGCTCGTCCCCTTATTGGCTAACGGTGCCTACTAAGTTGGCACCGGCATTCCAACCCTCCACGTCGTGGGGATCAGCCGATCCGGATTTATTGACCAAGCCTTCCAGGCCGCCTGAACTTTGGCGAGATCTTCCTCGATATTCTTTACCAGGAACTCGCCACGAAATTCCAGACAGCCCTTCTCGTCATACCACTCCAAGGCGTCGACCTCCCCTGGCTGGCGGTAGCGCTCGATGACGAGCCCGATGCACCCCTCAGGCCGTTGCGGCGAATGGCGGACGTGCGACGGCAGGAGATACATCTCTCCTTCCCGCACAATTACCTCGCTGCGTTCGCCCGACGCGGGGTCGATCAGCTTGAGCGTGGCGTCACCGCGCAGTTGAATGAACAGTTCTTCGCCTGGATCGTCATGGTAGTCCGGTCGGTAATTCGGCCCACCAACCATCATAACGAGGGTCGTCTCCCAAGAGCCCTTCCAAATTTGACGATTACCGATCGGGGGCTTGAGCGTTGCCTTGTTCTTTTCGATCCAATCGTCGAGATTGATTGGTGGATTCTCCAACGCGTGTTTCATAGGTTTCTCCAGGTTAGCCCGTACGGGCTGCGCTTTGATCGACCGCAGCCGGCGGCAGAAAGGGCACGACGCGATATTCGCGGTTGAGGTAAAGCAGTGCGTCGCGGGCTTGGTTGAGTGCTATCGCCACCACCCGTCCGAAGAAGATCGTATGCGTGCCATAATCCTGCGTTTCGGAGATCTCGCAGTCGATTGCTCCGAGGGCGTCTCGAAGCGCAGGGGCGCCGGTGGCGACCCGATCCCAAGGGTAAACGGCGAATCGATCGGCCATGCTGATGTCACGACGTCCGGCAAACGTTGCGGAAAGGTCTTCCTGTTCCGCGCTCAGGACGTTCACGCACAGGACGCCGTTTTGTCGAAAAACGGCGTTCATCTGACTCTTGCGATTGAGGCAGACCAGGATCGTCGGCGGTTCATCCGTGACCGAACAGACGGCTGTGCAGGTAAAGCCACACTGGCCGGCGGCGCCATCGGTTGTGATCACCGAAACGGCGACGCCGAACCGGGACATCATGTCCCGAAAGGCAACCCGATCGACAGACATCAGCGGCTCCTTGCGAGATAATCGAGCACAGAGACATCGTCGCCGTTGTGATATGCGGGATCGCGCCAGCCGTTCTCATCGTAGTCGGCGAGGCATGACGTCGCCAAAGCCTCCATTTCTCCCATGGTACCCGACACCTTGGCGTGGATAAGCGCCTGAAGTCGGATCGCCTCATGGTTGCCGGCATAGTTGCGCTCGTAAAGTTCGTGACGCGCGCCGAACTCGGATCCGACGGCATCCCAGAGCGCCTTCATGATTTTGATGCGCTCGATGTGATCGATACCGTTCGAACCACGTGCATAGCGCGCGAGGTACTTTTCGATCTCCGGCACCTTCAAATCCCTGGCACTCGAAGGGAGGTAAATCAGGCCGGACGCTACGATCTGCTGAATAATGGACCGGATAGCGGGATAGGCTTCCGTGGCGAATATCCGGAAAGAAGTACAGGCGCGAATATTCGGCAGGAAGCCATCGTTGACCCAGCGATCTGGCGCGGCAGCCATCGCGTCAGTCAGCGACCAGAACAGGTTTCGCCAACCCACGATCTCGCCGAGTTGCACCTGAACGCCACGAAACTCATCGGTGCCGCAGGCACGCAGGGCCTTCTGCAGCAGGCCGATAATGAAATCGAGCTTCACGGCGAGGCGGGTGCAACTCTGAAAGGTGAAGCCGTTGAGGAAGCCCGACTTCGGATAGAAGGTACGCAACATGTTGATGTCGCGGTGAACGAAGACGTTCTCCCAGGGAACGAACACGTTGTCGAAAATGAACATCGCGTCGTTTTCGTCGAATCGACTGGTCAACGGGTAATCGAACGGCGAGCCGGTCGCTGCGGCCGCAAGTTCATAGGAATTCCGGCAGATCAGCTTGATGCCGGGGCTGTTCATGCCGACCATGAACATCACCGCCATACTGTCATCCGTGATTTCCGCAGCCATATTTTGGCCGAGAAAATTGTAATGGGTCAGCGCCGACGAGGTTGCGACGACTTTCGCACCCGAGACGAATATGCCTGCGTCCGTCTCCTTTTCGATGCGGACGTAGATATCCTTAACGTCGTCTGCGGCCTTGTTCCGGTCGATCGGCGGGTTGACGAGCGTGTGATTGATAAACGGCACCGTTTCCTGCGCATGCTTGTACCAGCCACGCGCATTGTCGGCGAACTTGCCGTAGAAGTCTGCGTTCGCCCCCAAGGTGTTCGTGAAGCTTGCCTTGTAGTCGGGCGTTCGTCCCATCCATCCATATGTCAGGCGCGCCCAGGCTGCGATTGCATCGCGCTGCGCGATCAGATCTTCGCGCGACCGCGCGTAGCGGAAAAACCGATGTGTAAAGCCGCCGCTTCCCGTGTCGGTCTCGGTCGTCAAAACCTGCTTGAGGGACTTGTCGTGCAGCGCATCATATAGCTTGGCTATTGAGACCGCCGCGTTGCGAAACGCTGGATGAGTTGTAACGTCCTTGACACGCTCGCCATAGATCCACACCTCGCGGCCGTCCCGTAGAGACTGAAGATATTCGGCGCCCGTGAAAGGCCGGTTTCCACCGCGATTCATACGCTGCTCCTGGCTAAGGGGTAATTTGAATGCTTTGCATTCGAATGGTCCCCAACACTTCCGCGCATTGGCTCCGAAGACAACAGCCACTTTGGCAAAAGGAATTGCCGCGTAGCTGACTTCTTGATGAGGAGTGGGAGCAAGGTTGCCCTGGTGCCTCACCGGTCAATCGGTTCAACCAGCACGTGCTCGAAGCCCTAACGGGCAAGCCGACCTGCTCACGCGGTGGCTAGAGATCATCCAAGGGCATAAACAGCTCGCTCGAATTCGACGAAGTCCGACATAATACGCGGATCGCCCAAGGGCGCTAACTGCGTCATGAAGAGAGCAGCCAGCTTCGCCTTGGGATCGATCCAGAAGTGGGTGTTCGCCGTTGATGAATGCTTACCGACGATGGGGCGGAGGACCGCTCCAATCGTCAAGGCATTTTGGGATCGCGATAGACTTCTTTCCCGCCAACTACGGTCGATAGGGCCTTCATCTTGGGAATGGCGTCGAGCGGCACTGTCAAGAAGTCGTCGGTCAGTACCGCGAAGTCGGCGAGCTTGCCTGGCTCGATCGAGCCGCGACGATTCTCCTCTCCGATCAACACGGCAAAGTTGATCGTGACCAATCGCAGCAGTTGTGCTCGCGAGGTAACCTTCTGGTCGGCCCCGTAAACACCGTCGGACATCGTATCGCGGCTCGCAAAATGGTAGAGTTCCCAAAATGGGTTGAACGGAACGACCGGCGAGTCGGTGCCGCCGGCGACCAGCAATCCGGCGTCGAGATAGCTCTTGAGCGGCGTCGCTTCGCTGGCGATATCCCAACCCCAATATCCTTTCAAGACTGGCGCGGCGAGATAAAGGTGATCCTGCGCTGACACCATCAGTTTCAGGTTCTGCATGCGTTTGACGAGATCGGGCCGCGCGATGAAAGCATGTTCGATGGCCCATCGCTTCCCAATCAACGGCTTGTCCTTGTGGGCGATCTCGTAGGCGGTGAGAACCTCGTCCACGGCCGCATCCCCTACGGCATGCGTCGCGGCGCGCCAACCCAGGCGATTGATCTCGCGCACGACAGAATTGTAGGCCTCGGGAGGTGAAAGGGTAAGACCCGAATAGGTTCCGCCCTTCCCGAATGGCTCTTGATATGCGCGCGTGAGATGAGCCCCCTCGAAACCACCGTCCACCACGAGCTTGATGCCGCCTACGCGGACGAAATCACTGCCTTCGTCCTGCGTCACCCCCCATTGGGCGACCGCATCGTCGACCTGCTGCGGGGTTCTGAACCCGAACCCCGGCATATAGACGGTATAGCGCACGGTGAGCGCGTGCTCGGCGTCGGCCTGCCGCATCAGCTTCAGCGCCTCCACCAGGTTGCCCCGGTAGGCACCCGGAATTCGAACCGCCGTGAGGCCGAAAGGATTGATCGCTCTCTGCGTCGCGAGGATGTCCTCCATCGCGAGCGGCTTTGGAGCGGGTAGCGGCACAAGCGCCTTGGCCGCGTCGAACAGCTCTCCGGTCAGTTCACCATTTGCGTCACGACTGATCTGTCCCCCGGCCGGCACCGGCGTCTGGCTAGTGATATTGAACTGCGCCAGCGCTCGTCCATTGAGGATGTAGGAATGGCCGCCTCGTACAAGCACCACAGGATTGTTCGGCGCGGCCTCGTCCAACTGTCGCGCCGTTGGCAGGCGCTGTTCTCTCAACTGCGCTTCGTGCCAATCTCCGTTCGAAACGAGCAGCGCGCCCGGCGCGGTCCCCGCGGTGGCGTTGGCTACCTGCAACATGAGTTCGGCGAGACTACGGGTGTGAGACAGATCAATACCGGTACCGCCGCCTTCATTGTGGAAATGCGCGTCGGCAAGGCCAGGGCTAACGAAATGTCCCTTCAAGTCGAACACACGGGTGCCGGTGGACGCGAGCTTCCTGATCTCCTCGTTGCTGCCAACGGCGAGAAAGCGATCGCCTGATAACGCGAACGCCTCCACTACGGTGTTCTTCACATCAGCGGTGTAGACTTTGCCATTAACATAAATGGTATCGGCTATCGCCGGCTGGGCCTCTGCAGCGGACCATGTTGAGCTTCCAAGCAGACCCACAATGATCCACGTGTACGCCAGCCGCTTCACAAACTTCATCGCAACCTCTCCTTCTCAGTTCATGGCCCACGAAGAGGCGGCCAGCAACGCAGCCTCGAAGAAGCTTGCGCACTGTCCGCCATGGAAGCATCCGAAAACTGCGCCGCGGGGCATGCGGCCAGAGTTGACCTTCGGGAGGTAAATGAAGCTAGAACTTCATCGTGACGCCACTGTACAGACTTGATTCGGTACAGGTATTGTTGCTCACACCCGGTGAGAGGTTGCAAAGCCGACTGACGTTGTGATCCAGTCCGTATTTGTTTTGCCAATAGCGATAGGCGACCCACACGTCGACGTAATGCGAATACTTTGGCCCCCACATCGCTTTCGATGCATCGAAGGTCAGACGGATCGGCTCGGAATTTAGCTGAACCGCTGTCATCGAGTTGGCAGGGCTAGCTAGTGGCAAAGGGTTGTAAGGAAGTGGACTATTCTCGGCCCCCATCGTCCCAGTCCAAGCCGCTCGACCGCTGATAGAAAAGTAGCGCACGCTCTCGGGCAAGAAATCGAGATTCATGTAGTAGTTGGTTTCGATTGCCCACGTCGGCTGATATTGTCTGTTGCCGTCGGTAAGGCAGCCGACGCCTGGTGTATTGGGAGCGAACCCTCCGCCACACTGCAGGAAGCCCATGTGGGAGCTGTAGACCCAGGTCGCCAGAGGGGCAATATCTACGTAGCCCTTGTAGGGAAGATCGAACTGGAACTGCAAGCCCGCCGAGACGGCCTGCCCTGCGGACGCCCGATAATAGTTCGCGGCCGCCGCATCAAGGCCGATCTCGAACGAGATGTTGCGCAGCGGCCCGACAGTGAAAGTCTTGGCCCCGAAGATTTCGTTCCAGCCAAATGTCGAGCGAAGCTGGCCCACGCCAGAAATAGCACCTGCGCAATTTGCAGGAGTGGTAACACGCGTGCCAGGATTGAAGATACTGCCGGCGTTGGTGCAAGGGCTGGCTGGATCGTTTTGATCGGCCTTGTACATTGATAGGTTCAGGAAATTCGTGCCGTATCGCCAGGCGTCGAAATGCGTGAACGAATAGACCTGCACCGCGGTGTTGCTGTTGAGCGAACCGTTCGGATTTACAGAGTACACACCCGGGTCTGCTGCTTTTGGTATATACGAAAAGGTGACACGGTCATCGATCACCAGGAAGAATGGCAGATCGGGCGGCGCTGGCTGGGCCTTGACCGGCAGATCTCTCGCCAGACCTGCCGCGCTACCAAAAGAAACCAAGGGCAGTACTGTTAGCATTATCTGAATTGGACGCTTCATTTTCCCCCGCCAATGTTTTGCCTAGCCAGCCGAACAGCGCTGTACCCAGGCCATTCCCCACAATCCAACGGTTGGCAGCATAAGCGGCGGGCGGGTAAGCAAAAGCACCGCAGTTGGCACGGTCGCGTTCCAAGAATGGGACGATAATTCTATTTCGCGCGTTTCATGGACGACGTTCGGGTAACGGCGCAGACGAGCGGGACAGCCTTTCAGCCGCAAGCCGAACGACGAGAGAAATCAAGATTGAGTGGCCGGATTGGCGAGTTCAAGCATCGGCTCGGCGCCTACGTTTGCGACGTGGACCACCCAACTTCGCGGCGACTGAAATGAACTCGTTGATCTACCAACGTGCAAGATCAGGGCCGAGCTGAACACGATCAAAGCTCTGTCCCAGGAATGCTCCAGACGTACAACTTGTAAGCTCAAGCAATGCAACATCCTTCAACAGCCCGCTTTAAGTGACTGGGCAAGCGGCGCGCAACAGACTTTCTTCGGCCGCGCGGCTCAACGGGCTGGAGAGTATCAGGCGACCCAGGCAAAGGCCTGAATGCGCCTATCAAAGTGGAGCACCGCACGGTTGTGTGTGTAGGCGGGCCAATGCGACAGATCGGTCCCGTTTGGTTCGCCGCTCTTCGCAAATGCCGCAATCGCACCTCTAAATCGTCGGCTCAGCCCTTCCACCTCTCGCCAGTCTGCTCCCTTGAGCATCGGAGCGTTCCGCCAGACGTCGATATTTCCGAAAAGAAACGGAAGATCGATGCAGTGGCAGGCGCCTAGTCCTGGGACTGGCGACTGCCAATCGAAACGATAGGAAAACACATTCCGGCCGGCCTTCGCTTGGGCAGTTGCGACAGCCAAGCTCGCGTCCGTGAAGATCGTGTCTGTGTAGAGATCTCCCACTATCGTCCGAGGAATCGCGGGAACGCGCGCTGATCGGATCTTCATGATCGCATCCGCTGCGCCGCTTCCTAGTTGTAACTTGAATATGACATTCAATTCGTTTTCAGACAGGTCGTTCAAGGTCGGATTAGACAGCGAAAACGCAGCGTATTCCTCGCGTGTTACACCAATCATGATGTCACACCAATGTGCGCTACCGTTTTGAATGGATACGACTGGATCTCTCGGGATAAGGCTGCCATCCAGAACGGGCATGAACGGCGGGCTGATGTCCCCCGGTGTCGCCGGAGATCTGTTTTGCAACCCACGTAGTAACCCAAGAATTTGGTCAACGGACATCGTCCGCAGTCTATTGACCTCTTGGTCGGCCAATCCAAGAACATCTAGAAGTGCCTTGGCCAACGGCCTCGCCGTTTCGACCGTGCGCAGCTCTACGCCAACAGGCGCGCTCATGATGATCGCTCGGCTGAAGAGATCGCGGCCAAGATCAGTCCCGAGAAATGCAGCGATGCTGAAGGCGCCAGCCGACTGCCCAATAAGTGTGATGCGCGCGGGATCGCCTCCAAAGCAACTGATCGCCTCCCTGATCCAACGCAGAGCTGCAACTTGATCGTGGAGGCCCAGATTCAATTCGCCGAAATCAGGTCCGGGCCAAAAGCCAAGAAGACCAAGGCGAGAGGTAATGTTCACGACTACAAGGCCATTTTCCCTTGCAAGAATACTTCCATTATAGCAGGGGAGCGACCCCCCACCGGTCATGAAGGCGCCTCCGTGGAGGAAGACCAGAACCGGCGCATTGTCGCCGGCCCGGTGCGTCGTCCATATATCGAGATGAAGGCAGTCTTCACTTTGCTCGACCTCGTAGGTACCCATAACGCTGTCCAGCCGCGAGGGTAACTGTGGGGGAACTGGGCCAGGTACGGTCGCGTCGCGAGTATCTCGCCATCGGGGAGCCGATCCCGCCAACTCGAAACGCCGCGGCCCGATCGGAGCCTCTGCGTATGGCACTCGATGAAACGCGGTAACATCGTCCACCGTGATGCCCCGCAGGCAGCCGAAAGGTGTTTCCAACTCGATATGCTCCACGCTGCGCTCAACTCCAACCATTTCTCGTCTCCAACAATTCAACGCCGAAGCTAGCCCCGGATCAGACTCATACAACCACCAGGACGGCTTTCGAATCTCCGCACCTCCTGCGTGTCTGGGGTGCCACGTCTGCGTCGCCCGGCATTGCCAACTTTGCTTCCGGCGCCGAAGGTCGCTTGCGGCCTACTCAACAGCGTTTCGATATTGCTCGTCCAGTTCCGCGACTGGAATGCCCCGTTCCGTAATTGAGACGTATCGATCGGCTAACCTCATCTATATTCCAATTTACTTTGCCCTAAATGAATTGGTCGGAGACTTGGTCTTTCCCCACGAGTGCTCGGCCACGTGTTGGATATCTTTGTGGTATCCGCGCCATTATGCCACTCATCCACTGAACCAACCGGGGCATCGTAGTGTCCCTCAGGATCAGGAAAAAACGCATGTATGGGTACTGGAAATTACGGGAAAAGTGGGCGGAGCAACGGCAAAACACCTGTTGGCGCGCGGCAAGCAAGTACGCGCTGTCCGCAATCGCGAGAGGGACACCGCGGCGACCGCGACCATGCCGGACACCGCCCGGCCGGTTCTCGACATGGTGACGCTGTTGAGACACCTCTTTGAATCCGCATAGATGGGCGCCAGAACGTCCGCGACGGCGCCCCCCGTGAAGCCAGCGACGATCTTGGTCTGCTGGGCGTCCTGGGCCGACGCACAGGCCAACGCGAACGAGATTGCAATCGGGCGGCGATCACAGGTGACGCCCTCCATCGATGACGATGCGCGTGCCGGTGCTGGCCTTGAGATGGGTGATGCAGGCAACGATGGCGGCGGCCACGTCATCCGGTTCGATGACGCGCTTGAGCGGCGTCGCCTTGGCGCCCGCCTCGAGGGCGCTGCGATCGCGACCCGGAACGAAGTCGGTTGCAACGGCGCCGGGCGAAACCGCCAGTAGCCTTATTTCCGGGCCGAGCACGCGTGCCAAAGAGGCGGTCATGTTGTCCAGGGCGGCCTTCGATGCGCAGTAGGCGACGTTACTGCCGGACGCGGTGAAGCCCGAGATGGACGAGACGTTGATGACGACGGCGTCACCCGATGCGCGTAGCAAGGGGCAGAGCGCCCGGACAGCGGAGTACGGACCGCACACGTTCGCGATCAGGATGTCCTCGAACAGCTGGTCCGTCAGCGTGTCGAGATCGCCATGCGGTATCGCACGGGTGAAGCCTGCGGAATTGACCAGGATGTCGAGTTTTCCATAGCGGATTCCGAGTTCATCCGCCAAGGCTGCGAACGAGGTCTCGTCCTTCAGTTCCAGGCGCGCTACCGCGTGGTCGGCCGGCGGGAGTGTTTCCAGTAGCTTTCGCGCCCGCTCTTCGCTGCTGTGGTAGCCGATCACGACGTTGGCGCCGAGCATGGCGATTTCACGCACGGCGGCGGCGCCGATACCGTTGCTGCCGCCCGTGATCACGGCGACCCGGTCGCGCAGCGGTTTGGCGTCGTTCATCGATGGTTCCACCCTGAATTGGTGACAACGCCGCAAGGCGCTTGTCACGCGCTGATCCGGGGGGAGGCTAACACGCTGCCACCGGTCGCCCAGTCACATGAATAGGGGACACTATCCAAGCCGAAGCGCCGATTGCCTGCACCCCGAATTTGCCTTTAAGTGGCAGGCGAGCGGACAGAGAGCCGCGGGCCGAGGTTCCGGGATGAAGGCTTACAAGGTGGACCATCCGACCGGCGTCTACGACATGACGCCGGCGCTGATTGGACTGATCGATCTCGCAGGCGCGGAAACGTTTCCCGGCACGTTGTTCAAGATGGCTCATGCGATGACCGGCTGCGGCCACCTTACGGCGTTCGCATTCGACCGCGATGCTGATCCACTTGTGCTGATCGCAGAGAACGCCGGGCAACGACCGGTGGCCAGAGACGTTGCGAACCATTACCGCAGCACCTACTGGCGTCACGACCTGGCCAATCAGGTGATGGCCGGTACGCCAACATCGGGGAGCGCGACCTGGTGCATCCGCACGCGCGCCTCCGAGATTAAGCATTCCGACTATCGCAGCGCCTGCTACACGTCGGTCGGACTGGGCGACCGCATCTGCATCGCCGGCGCGCCGGCGAACCGGACCATCCGCATCAATCTGTACCGTTCCGGTGGGAACTCGTTTTCGGATTCCGACGAGGCCTTGATCGCGCGTGGCGCCGACATGCTCTTGGCGTTGATCGGGCGCCATGCCCGCGATGCCCGAGCGGCCCAGCGCGGCCCCGCCCAAGACGTTCGCGCGCGATTGCTGCGGGTTGCGCCCGTGTTGTCCACGCGGGAAGCCGACGTCTGTGCCGGCATCATGGAGGGGTTGACCTCGGAAGGCATTGCGCTGCGGCTCGACATCGGCATCAACACGGTGCTGACCTATCGCAAGCGCGCCTATGCCCGCCTCAGCATCTCGTCGCAGAACGAATTGCTCCGCCTTGTCATGGATTAAACCTGCGCGCAGGGAAGCCTCAGACCGCAGGTGTCACCCTGCCCGTGCATTCACCAAAGCCGATCGTGGCGAAGCCGTCGCGATTGCACTATCCCGTCATCGAACTTCGTCGCCGTCCGCCAGGAACGATCGGGGCTCGCCGCCGAGATCAAACGGCTTGGTGGCCGCACGCGGTGATCTCGAGCGGGCTGCCGAGACTACCCAGCGTCGTTCCGGAGACGGTGCCGGATCCAAGCAGATCGCCGGTCTCTAGATTGCATCTGTTGCTCGTCTGGTGCGTGACGAACTGGGCAGGCCTCCAATACAGGCCGAGGCCAGTGAAATTGGCGGCGCATGTGCTTACATCGAGGATCATGTCGCCGATCGCGATGCCACCTCGCGGAGCTTCGGCCGGGTCGGTGCGCCGGAACACGCCGAACGGCAGGTTCTGTATTGGAAGGCGCTGCCGGAATTGGCGGACTCCATCAAACTGCGGCGTGAGCCGTCGTGGGTTGCGTTGAATTGACAGAACGGCACCGCCGTCCGGAAGAGAGGCCATGTCACACGCCGATGGGACGAGGATCGCGGACAGGGCGGCTTATGCTCGTGCCATTGGCAGCGCCACGCGCCAGGCAACGAGCAAGGTTCCTCGAACATGAACACATCGCAATACATGTCTGGATTCGGCAACAGCTTCGAAACAGAGGCGCTCCCCGGCGCGCTGCCGGTCGGGCGGAATTCGCCGCAGCGGGCCACCTACGGGCTATATGCCGAACAGTTGAGTGGCTCGGCGTTCACGGCACCGCGCGGCACCAACGAACGATCGTGGCTTTACCGTATCCGCCCCAGCGTCAAGCACACCAGCCGCTTCACGCCGGTCGAGCCGGGCTTCCTCCGCACCGCTCCCAACACGGGACAATCGAAGCTGCCGATCGGGCAATACCGCTGGCAGCCGGTCGCCATCCCCGCCGACGAACTGACCTTCGTCAGCGGACTGCGAACGGTGACGACTGCCGGCGATGCCGAAGCACAAGGCGGCATGGCCGCCCATCTGTCCTTCATCACCCACTCGATGAAGGACGAGTATTTCTGCGACTGCGACGGAGAACTGCTCGTCGTGGCGCAGCATGGCGCGTTGCGCTTCTGTACGGAGTTCGGCATCATTGAAATCGCACCCGGCGAGATCTGCGTGATCCGGCGCGGAATCATCTTCCGCGTGGAGCTTATGGACGGGCCCGCTCGCGCCTATGTATGTGAAAACTACGCAGGGTCGTTCACCCTTCCGGAAAGGGGGCCGATCGGCGCGAACTGCCTGGCCAATTCCCGCGATTTCCTTACGCCGGTCGCAGCCTATGATGACGTTGATTCATCGAGCGTCGTGACCTTCAAATGGTGCGGCGAACTGTTCGCGACCAAGATCGGGCATTCGCCGCTTGACGTCGTCGCCTGGCACGGCAACTACGCGCCCTACAAGTACGACCTACGGCACTTCTCGCCGGTCGGCGCAATCGCCTTCGACCACCCGGACCCATCAATATACACCGTCCTGACCTCGCCGTCGGAAAGTGCGGGCACCGCCAATATCGACTTCGTCATCTTCCCGGAGCGCTGGGCGGTCGCCGAGAACACGTTTCGGCCGCCTTGGTATCACCGCAACATTATGTCCGAATTCATGGGCCTTGTTTACGGCGTATACGACGCGAAGCCCGAGGGCTTCGTGCCCGGCGGCATGAGCCTCCACAACATGATGCTTCCGCATGGACCGGACGCCGTCGCCTTCGAGAAGGCGAGCACCGTCGAACTGAAACCGCACAAGATCGCCAATACACTCGCCTTCATGTTCGAGTCGCGCTTTCCGCAAAAGCTGACGCAATATGCGGCCGACTTGGCGGAAAGAGACGACGACTACGCCGAGTGCTGGACCGACCTTGCAAAGAAATTCGATCCTACATCGGCTCCGGTCAGGTGATGCCGGCGGGGTCCCTCGCTCAATGCTCGCTACGCGGTCGAAGGGGTCACGCTATGTCCTCGCCGCCTGCGCCGTCGTGAGCCAGGAAATGTTCGGCATGGTCGTGGATACGCCGCAGAAAGCCTTTTAGCTCAATCCGCGCACGTCCAAACCAGGTGCGGGATTTTCAATGATTAATGGACCGGACGCCCGCAAACTCTGTGAGCGTATTCCTGACCACCAAGAGGCATCCTCAACGCCGATCTCCATCCCGGAGCGCTTGCGGTTGCAAAATCCACTGCGGATCCAGCCGGCCGCTATTCGCGCACCGACGCAGTGCGGCTGGTAATCAACCGCGAGAAGCAGGCGGTGATCCGCGTAGCGGCAGTGGCGGCAAATCCGACTGTCGCTATGGCGCGGCCAAAGCTTTGCGATCCAGAGGCGCCGCGCTCGCCGCTCCGCCGCTTGCGAAGTCCGCAAGCGACTTGCGTCTCCGTTAGCTCGAGCGAATAGGTGACGAACTGACGTCTTCCCGCAGCGGGCCAAACGATTTCTCAAGCTCTGCCAAGACCGCACCAATCCCATCTAGCGTCGACACAGCCGCGACATATCGATCAGGCCGCACAAGCAGCACCCGACCGGTAAGCGGTCTCAAAAACGCTTCCGCCTCCGGCGAGGCCGGTCTAGCGTGGTGCACACCACTAACTTTCACACGCTGCATTTCATTGAAGCAAATAGACAAAAACCGCGGGCTCAACACTCGCGAATCGGCAAGCAAGAGCAAATCGTTGGTGGGTACAGCGATCCCTACCACCAGGAACCAACCGTCCGAAATCGCATCAATTGACTTCGTGCTACCACCATCCAGGAAAAGCGAAACACGCGGACATGTCCGTCCAACAACGAGTTCCTGCCGCCTCGACCGCACCATGAAGCCGGCCTTAATCCATGGTCGAGGCATATAGCGCATCTCGGCAAAGAAACGCTGGATCGCGGGGATAAGGTTCAATGTCTGGAAGAAGGCGTCCCTCGCCGCAGCAATAATGCGGTTGCGAATGTTTGCCATTCTTCCGATCATCACCGAATATCGAATAATCGCCTCAACCTGCGGCCTCCTTTCTGTCTCGTAGGTCTCAAGGATCGTGGGGTTGAGCCTCCCTTGCAGTACCGCCGCAATCTTCCAGCAAATGTTGTTGGCATCGCGAGCGCCCGTGTTCATGGCCTGCGCGCCGAACGGCGGCATGACGTGCGCTGCGTCGCCGAGCAAGAAGACCCGTTTCGATCCCATTCGCTCGGCGATGCGCTCCGAAAATCCATAGACCACCGACCGGATGATTTTGAGGGGTGTTCCTTTGTACGGAGTATGTCTGTCCACGAGATCACGGATGCTGTCCGCCGTGGCAATCTTGTGATGATCTTCGCCGGGGTTGAGCATGAACTCCAGTCTTCGCCCGCCATATGGCGCAGGCACGCTGTTGAACGGCCGCTCAGGATTGCAAAAAAAACGCGAGAAGGGGGACCGGTCGGGAAACTCGGCGAGGTCGACCACTAAATGGGGTTGATCAATGCGATTTCCGGCGAAAGAAATATTGACAGCCGAGCGGATGAAACTTCGCGCGCCATCACAGGCGAGTACAAATCGTCCAGTCACTAGATGTTCTCGCCCGGCACGAACGACCTTCAACCTGACGCCATTCTCATCCTGATCTAGGCCTGCGACAGTAGACCGGTACTGCAGATCGAGGCAGGGATAGCGCCGTGCGCCATGCAGCAGCTTCTTCTCGAAGACTGGCTGCATCAATCCCGCGCGGTTGCCAAATCCATTCGACGTCAAGAAGGGGTTGACCTTCACCACCGGCTTGCCCCGCATAGAATAAAAGAAAATTCCAAAAGGCGGCGAGAGGTGCTCTTCCATGTCGTCGAGCAAATCCAGGCTATCAAGAAGACGGAGATATTCGTCGTCGATCACGAGTGCTTTGGGCAAGTCCGACGTCAGTTCATTCCGCTCCAGCAAGATTGTGGAAATCCCGAGCGAGCCGAGAATGTTAGCGACCGTCAGGCCGATCGGACCCGCACCAACGACCAAGACATCGGCATCTTTGGTTCCTCGCCCGTCGGGTCCCGAAATCGGCTTGATGAGTTCGCGGATCTGATCAAGCGACAGATGATTATCCATTAACGCCCGCCTTTCTAATTTGGCAGTTAGTTTCGACCGGCGACCGTCTCAGAGCCAAACTACTAGTGGACTTGATTCGCGTCTGTCCCATGCACAGGTGACGAACAGAAGTTTGAGATCAGCAAAATACGGTCCGTTCCGAGAATTCTGCATCATCATCATGCCGCCGCCACTGCTTTTCCAGCGTAACCAACTAGACCCAGCCGACGAATCAAACCTAGGTAGCCATCCCCTCAGAGAGGGGCGTGTCATGCTTCGGATCGGCGCGGCCGAACACGTGATCGGGGCGCGGCGGCGAGAAAGGTAGAAAGCATCATCACATCCCTGTCCGCTTCCTAGTGATGGGCCGGGCCGGAAGGGCGTTTATGCGAATACAGCTGGTCCTGCCTGTTGCGAAGCCCTGCTACGGCTCTGAGCTTCTAAACGGCGATCTGTCACGCTGCGGCCGACCGAACGCGGATTTGTCGGATCCGACTTCGAGGGCGATGCCAGCCACTCAGCGGTCGTTCTGAGCCGGCCCGCCCGACAGCTGGTAGCTCGAAACTCGCCCCTTGAGGATGTGGCAGACGACGGCTTGACCTGAAGTATGCGCAGAACACCCGGACAGTTCGCTCTTCCACATGTTCGCGGAGCGCTCCCGGGGCGGCCCGATCGGCCGAAGTGACAGCCATCTTGAGCGAGGACCGCCACGCCCGTCCATCGCGCCGACGCGACGCCAATGATGCTTCATGGCTATGCAGTCGAGTTACCATTTGAGTGAGGCTGCGGTATCTCGCCGCTCGCGTAAGGTCGACTCGCGCGCGATGGCGAGGGCGATCAAGGCAAACAATGCCATCGCGGCGGCGACGACGACCAATGCGGGGCGAAGACCGCCGACCGACGCGGCCAGCGGCGCAACGAGCAGTGGGCTCAAGAACTGACCGAAATACAGACCGAAGTATACCTGGCCGGTTGCCTTGCCCATGTGCCAGGGTTTTGCGGCGGCCATCGTCCAGGCCATGACATTGGGAACCAGCATCCCAGCACCAAGTCCATGTACTGCGAGGACGACGAAACTCTCGGCATAGCTGGTGATGCGCGACAGCCACCAAATCCCCACTGCCAGCAGCGCAAAGACCAAGACGTTGATCGATTGCGTATTGAACCGCCTCCGTAAGACGGGCCACAGCAACGTTCCCGCGGTAGCCGAAAGAATTCCGAAAGCGGCCCCCATTCCGATGGCTTGTGTCGACGTTATACCCAGATCTGCGAGCAGAAACGGGTACTGGACCGGCGGTAAGTAGACGGCGATCATGCCAACCAGCATGACTGTAATCTGGGGAAGCAGCGCGGACTTTGGCGGCCGTGTAGCTGCGAACCCCAGCGTATCGGTGCGCGGCGCGTATTGTGGGGGGGGCAGTCGCAGTTGGAAGGGAATCAGGAGCAGCGCGAGACCATAGAGCGCGAACGGCAGCCGCCAGTTCATTTCGCCGAGAGCACCACTGATAAAAAAGAGAACTGTGCCGGCAACGCCGATAAAGCGCATTTGCAGATTAAGATAACGTTCGCGCTCCTGTCCTCTGAAGTGAGTACCGATGATGGACGTGCAGCACGTCATCACGATGGCTTCAGCGGCACCGAAAATGAACCGAGAGACGACGATTTCAGTTATGCCATCGAGCCAGAGCGGAGCGACGCCGGAGACGGCGTATAGCGCTGTGCCCCACACCAACAATTTGCGGCTCCCCCAACGGTCAATGACTGTGCCGATGACGGGTGAAGCGATCGCCGTGACGAATGCAGGCGCCATCAGCGCCAACGCCACCAACAATTCGACGTGTTTGACCGAGGCGTAGGCCGCCTGGAACTTGACCAGGATAGGGACCACCAGGATGGATGCCAAGATGGTCATGCAGCTGCCGAACAGCAGAACTATGCCGACGCCGTTCACGCGTTCAATTGTCTTCATGTCGCCCCTCACCCTCACTGCACTTCTTGACTTGACATCGATCCCGCCGATGCTCGCGCGCTGTGGGAACAAGCCGGACCGCAGATATGTTTCCAGGCAGCCGGACCTGCCGCGCGAGCGAAGGTGTCGACCTGCGGCGAACGCCTCTCTTCTGGAAGGTCGACCTTTGCGACAAGGGACAAATCGCCTGTATCGTAGACTTCGCGGCCGTTGAGCATCGTCTTCAGCACCCGGATTTTGGGAAGCGCATCGTTGTCACAGGTCAGCGGGTTGCGATCGACGACCGCAATGTCGGCCTTATAGCCTGCGCGCAATGCGCCGATCCCGCTCCAATTCATCAGCGTCGCGCCCGAGCTGGTCCAGGCTTTCAGAGCCTGGAGCCGCGACACCGCCATGCCAGGCTGAAGGTTCCGATGGCCTGAACCTGCAAACTCGTGCGTCCCAGCGAAAGCGATATGCTCGAAAGGCCTTGCCGGCCCCCAATCACTGCCGAGCGTTACGTTTGCTCCGGAGTCCATCATCCGACCCAGTGGGATGAGGTCGCTCAAGCAGTCTCTTCCAATTCGCTCAGCGAAGAGGTCGCCCTTCCCCCAAGTGAAACTCATGCTCGTCGACAGATGGAAGCCAAGCTCCGCATAGCGCCGAATCGTCTCCGGGCTGATGAGGATGTTGTGCTGCATGATCCACCCTTTGGATGGAATGTCGTAAGAACTCAGGAAGGGCTGGAGCGATTCCAGAAACTCGCGATGGTCCTGGTATGCTCCTTGAACCATGTTCAGCCGTAGATCGTTCTTCAGGCAGAACTCGATCGCCTCGCGCTCGATGTTCTGAGGCACGAAGGTGTGTCCCCGCGTTGCACGACCGTAGGGATCTCGAATCGTTTGGTCCGCGCGAAGAAACCCTGGCCAGCACGGACCTCCACGCGAAAGCGTAAGACCGTTGATGCGAAAGAGATCGTCCTCCACAGACCTCGAGCGAAGCGCTAAAGCAAAGTTGGAGCGACAGTCCTCTTCCGACAACCCCAGCCCATAATCGAAGCCGTACTGCGCTGCTTCAAGCGAGCTCATGACGCGCAGCGTGCTTTCACCGGCTTCGCGCATAAGCCGATACGCGTCGATGTGCTCCGGGGCCATGACGTGCCCCTCATAGGCTGCTGTCACACCACGGCTGTTGGCAATGAGCTGTCCCAGCCGCGCACCACGGTTCCAATCATCAGCAGTCGGCATGGGAAAGTTGACCGTCAGGGACAGCCAGAAGGGATCAGGATTGTAGTAGCTGGTGACGCTGCCGCGAAAAATGCCGCTGGGCTCTCCGTCCGGCTCTTTTTCGATCCAGACATCGCTTACGCGGGAAGGTAGTGAAGCGGTTATCCCTAAACGGCGCATCGCCACGGTATTCATGGCACAGACATTGGGAATGCGCGGACCCCACGCGGCAATCATGACCGGATGGTTCGGCGCGATCGCGTCGAGTAGCGTACGGTTCGGCAGGCAACCCTCGGCGAGGTCGCGCCAGCTCCTCCTGGTGAAGTAATGAGGCTCGCCGACCGGGGTGGTAATAATCCATTCGCCTGCCGGCACTGTCCGTGCACGTTCTCGGATACGCTGGGCGATGTCGTCATGATTCTTGGCGTCGAGAATATCGACACACATGCCAAGGACGGCTGCAAAGTGAATGAAATGAGGATGTGTGTCGATAATACCGGGCATGGCGGTCGAGCCGCGCAAGTCCAAACGCCCCGCCCCTTTGCCCGCGACCGTGAGCATCGAGCCTAGATCTCCGGTCGCGAGAATGGTTTCACCATCGATCACCATGGCTTCGGCCATGGGCGATGCCGCATCAAGTGTAAGGATTTCACCTCCATGAATTACGGTTCGCATCGGCCTCTCTCAAGGTTCAAGGTTAAGTGACCATTGGTCACTTTCTAAGACTTGCCGTTTTGACAGTGGCTGTCAAGTATCGCAGAAACGGTTATTCACAGCGGGACCGACGATGAAAATCCGAAAGAAGACGCCCGACGCCCACCACCACGGCAATTTGCGCGAGGCCGTGTTAGCAGCCGCGATGTCGCTCCTGCGGCAACGGCAGACTCCGTCGTTCAATCTCCGCGAGATCGCGAAGATGACGGGCGTGGGGCACTCGGCCGTGTACCGGCATTTCGCCAGCAAGGACGCCCTGCTCGCCGATATCGCGGCCCGCGGTTTTGCCGAACTCGCCCAAATTCAGGGTCGGGAAATGGATCTAGCCGGCGATGACCCTTGGGAACGGCTCATTGCGGCGGGGCTTGTCTATGTGAATTTCGCCCGAACCAACAGGGCGGCTTACATTGTCATGTTCGACCCCACTATGCGGGAGCGTTGGACCGAGCTAGAGAATGTCAGAACGGCATTGGACACATCATTCGGCCAGTTCGCCAGGACAATCGTAGCCTGTCAAACAGCCGGCCTGTTGCCGGCGGCGCCTCTCGAAATCCTGACCAGCATACTTTGGTCGGCAGGGCACGGCCTCGCACAACTACTCGGGTCGGGTCACCTCAACTGGCTTCAGTCTTCGGCAATAGGCGAAGACCAGTTTGTATCGATAGCCATACATGTATCTTGCGAGGCCTTGCGCGCACCGGGTTCAAGACCATGGCTGGAATTACCGCCCAGTCTAGCCCCCGCGACCCGGGGCCCGTAATCCAAGAACTCCTCTTGATCAAGCTCGCCTCACCAGGAGACCGGCCCAAAGTGATCTATGGTAGAGCGCCGCGCGACACCTTGCAGGCGTCCGCAAGGTCGGCGATCGCGCATATAGCGAAGGAGATCGGCCCGCCAAGCGCATGCCGAACTCGCCTCTCCCATGCTCGCCTGATTACCCGCATCAAATAGCGCGTCTGTGTATGAGAGAGCGGCCACCGCCGTCCACCACGAGAACAGCTCCGGTGATAAAGGAAGCCCCGTCCGACCCTAAAAACAGACAGCTGGCAGCAATCTCGGCAGGCGCGGCCGTACGCCCCAGCGCGATCCGCCGTTCGACAGACCGGACTTCGGCATTGGCCGTCGCGGCATTCTGCTCCGCCAGCAATTGCATCTCGTAAGTGCTCATCGGCGTCCGCACCCAGCCCGGCGCTACAGCATTAGCGCGGATAGAATCGGAGCCGTGCGGCCCGCACGATATCGGCGCTCTCCGTCCGCTCGGGACCGCTTCTCCACCCGCCTTTGCAGCGGCCGCGTCAAGTTCGGCATCACCGAGGCCGAACAACACGACGAGTGCACCGTTCCGCGCAAACATCAGCGCGGTCGCGCAACCGATGCCGGTCGCCGCTCCTGTGATCAAAGCAGTTTTTTCCCGCGAGCCGCGCCGTCATCCAAGCCCCCATTGCCGCTCCACCGCAAAGCCGGTCTCCGGCAGCGTGCTGCCGCCATCGACGACGATGGTCTGCCCGGTCATGTATCCCGCTTCGACGGAAGCCAGATAGAGCATCGCGTAACCGATATCGTCGGCACTCCCCATCCGACCGACCGGGACGAAACGCTCGAGTTTCGCCCGCGTCTCTGGCGCACTCATCGTGCCGCGGCCCGGCTTGGCGATGAACCCTGCCTCGACGCCATTGACGGTGATGCCGTCGCGCGCCAGTTCGAACGCCGCGCCGCGGATGAAGGCGTTGACGCCGGCTTTCGCCGCCGAGTAATGCGCGCCACCACCCATCGCAACACGCGCGGACACCGAGGACGTCACGAGAATGCGCCCAAAGCGATTGGCGCGCATGTGCGAGATCGCGGCCTGCGCCAGCCAGAAACTGGCATTGAGGTTCAGCGCCAGCGCTTCCTCCAGCTTGGCTTCGTCCAGTTCCTCCAGCGACGACCACGGACAGCCGCCAGCATTGTGAACGACGATGTCGAGACGGCCATATCGTCCCGCGACGCGGTCGACCATGGCGTGCAGGCTGGCACGGTCGAGGGCATCGAACGGCACGCAATGCGCCGTCAACCCATTGATCGCGAGCTCCGCCGCGAGGGCTTCCGCAACCTCTCGCGTGCGGTTGGCGATCACGACGGTGGCGCCGGCCTCCGCCAGGCGCGAGACAATGGCCGCGCCAATGCCTCTGCCCCCGCCGGTCACGATGGCGATCCTGCCTGAGAGGTCGAAGGGACGCGGCATGGTCAGATGACTCCGGACTTGCGCAGGAGATCGATGAAACGGACGAAGACCGCGGTGTGCCGCGCAATGTCCGCATCCGACGTCGCTGGACACATCAGCAGCATGGTGTGGAACGGCGTGACCAAAATGCCCTCGTTCATATAGAACGCGTGCAGCAGCGTCTCGAGGCCGGCCTGCCGGCCGGCGATAACATCGGCGCCGCTGCGCGGCTGCTGCGCCATGAACATGATTTCCGCACGCGCGCCGATCTGGGTGACATGCCAGGGCAAACGATTGGCCTCGATCAAGCCACGGATCTCGTCGGCAAGCCGGGTCGCGGTCGCGATCATGCGGCCATAGTTCTCGTCGGTCAGCACCTTTTCCAGCACGGCGCGCATGGTTGCGACCGTCAGTGCGTTGCCGGCGAGCGTTCCGCCGAAACCGAAATGGGCGGATTGGCGTTCGCGCGGATTGACATGGGGCACGATGGCCCAGAGACGTTCGGAGATTTCCTGGTTCAGCCCGAACACGCCGGCCGGAATGCCGCCCGCGATCGCCTTGCCTGCGACGAAGATGTCGGGCTGCAGGGCGTGGATGCCAGTGTAGCCGCGAGGGCCGCAGGACAGCGTGTGGGTCTCGTCGATCACGAGCACCGTGCCGCTCCGCCGCGTCAGTTCGCGCAATGCACGATGAAAACCCGGATCGACCGGGATCATGCCGAAATTGGTCATCAGCGGCTCGGCCAGCACGCAGGCGACGTCGCCATGCGCAAGCGCCGCCTCAAGCGCCGCGACATCATTAAACTCCACCACGCGTGTGACGGTGTCGTGATCGATTCCGTTCGGATGAATCATGTTCCGCAAGCCGACGCGGCCATCGCGGATTTCGACATGCGCCTCCTCGACGCCGCCGTGATAGCAACCCGAGAACACCAGCACTCTGGGACGGTCGGTGATCATCCGCGCGATCCGGATCGCCGCACGATTGGCATCCGTCGCCGAGGTGGTCAGCGTCCAATGCCGCCGCCCAAACCGGCGCGACAGCTCGGCACCGACCCACAGGCCGTCCTCGGTCGGCATCATCATCGTCGCGCCGCGCTTGAGCTGACGCAATGCCGCGTCGGTCACCGCTTCAGGCGCGTGGCCGCACATGCCGCCGGAGTCGCCGAGACAGAAGTCGATGTAGTCATGGCCGTCGATGTCACGCATATGTGCGCCGCTGGCCTCGTCGACATAAACGGGGAAACCGCCGGCCCAACGCCGCATCCAGTGCGAAGGGCCGCCGTAAAGGAAGTGCCGCTTGCCTTCCTGCCAGGCGCCCGCGGAGCGCGGGTGCATCTTGCGGAAGCGCTCCTGCTCGGCATCGATCAGGCGATCGATGACTCCGGCACGGTCTTCGGTTGTGATGTTCATAGCGCGATCCAGGCGGTCTTGAGGTCGGTATAGGCATCGAGCGCGTGCAGCGACTTGTCGCGCCCGAAGCCGGATTGTTTGAACCCGCCCAGCGGCACGGTGATATCTGCCCCGCCATAGGTGTTCACGTGCACGACCCCGGCATGGATGGCGCGAACCATGCGGTGCGCGCGCGAGAGGCTGCCGGTCCACACGGCGGACGCGAGTCCGTAAGCGGACTCGTTTGCAAGTGCCACGGCATTCTCCTCGGATTCGAATTGTGTCACGGCGACAACCGGACCGAACACCTCCTCGCGCCAGAGATTCATCCGTGGCGCGACATCGGCCAAGATCGCCGGCGACATGAAGTGGCCGCCGCTATCCGCCAGGATCTGCTCGCCACCGGTCAGTAGCTTGGCGCCCTGCTCCTGCGCCAGCGCGACGGCATCGAGATTGCGGCGCAATTGCGAGGTGCTGGAGATTGCGCCGATGTCCGAGGTCAGATCGAGGGGATCGCCGACCCTAAGGCGCGCGGTCGCGCTCAGCAGCTCATCCATGAACCGGTCATAGATCGATGATTGCACCAGCAGCCGCGATCCGGCGACACAAACCTGGCCTGAATTCCGGAAGATGCCATTCGCCGACACTTTTGCCGCGTGACTGATATCGGGCGCATCGGCGAAGACGATGTTCGGGGACTTGCCGCCCAGCTCAAGATGGACGCGCTTCAGGTTGGAGCGTGCCGAGGACTCCAGCAGCCGTCGCCCGACCGCACCCGAGCCGGTGAACGCCAGCGCATCGACATCCATATGCAAGGCCAGCGCCTCCCCGGCCGAGGCGCCACGGCCGGTAACGACGTTGAACACGCCGTCGGGCAAACCGGCCTCGCTGGCGAGCCGCGCGAGATACAGCAAACTGAGCGAGGCGATCTCCGGCGGTTTCACCACGACCGAATTGCCGGCCGCCAGCGCCGGCGCGATCTTCCAGGCGCCGATCATCAGCGGAAAATTCCAGGGCACGATCACGCCGACGAGACCGAGCGGCTCGCGATGGACGAGGCCGAGCACGTCGCGGCCGGTCGGCGCGATCTCGCCGTAGAGCTTGTCGATCGCCTCGGCATAGTAGCGGAAGGTGCCGGCAGCGGACAGCGGCTCCGCCTTATAGGCCATGCCGATCTCGGTGCCGTTGTCGCGGACGCCGAGCACAGCGATCTCGAGCGCATGTTGCTCGATCAGCTCAGCAAGGCGCAGCAACACTTTCTTCCGATGCGCCGGCGCCGACCGCGACCAGCCGCCATGGCTGAACGCCTGTCGCGCTAGTTTCACGGCCAGATCGACATCGCGGGTGTCACCGTCGGCAATGGTGGTCAGGCACCGACCATCGATCGGCGAGAGCACGTGGAGCCGCGCGTCACCGAGCGCATCCGTCGGCTGGCCCCCGAGAAAGAGCTGCTGGGGCGGAATGACCGCCGACCTCAATTGATTGATCTGGACTTGCTGCATGTCGGGTGAATTGTCCACTGGCATGAGCAGCGTCAGGTGCGCCGCTCGCATGGTCTGATCCTCGCCAAAACGACGGCCGAGCGGCAATCAACCGATGGGTGGATGTCGTCCCGCGGCCGCCGCCTATAGCGTGCGGCCAAGCCTTGATGTCCTGCCTTCTGATGCAGGCACGTCGTTCCATTCTACCCACAGCCGTCGGTGAGAGCTGCCAGGTCATGCCCGAAACCATGAAACCCCGAATCCTGCTGATCGGCACCGGCGACACCAAGGCCGACGAGCTAGTCTTCATGCGCGAACGTATCACGCGGGCCGGCGGAGAGACCGTGATGATGGACATCAGCGTGCTCGGCGATCCGCCCTACCGCCCGCAGCACGACAAGCATGCCGTCGCCGCGGCCGCGCAGACGACCATCTCCGCGATCCTCGCCAGCGGTGACGAGAACTCCGCGATGTCAGCGATGGCACGCGGTGCCGCTATCCTTGCCCGAGAGCTCACTGAGGTCGACGCAATCGATGCGGTCATCGCCATCGGCGGCACCATGGGGACCGATCTCGCGCTCGACGTAGCGCTGGCGTTACCGCTCGGCATGCCTAAGCTCGTGGTCTCGACGGTCGCATTCTCGCACTTGATCCCGCCGGAGCGGATCGCAGCCGACCTGATGATGATCCTGTGGGCCGGCGGCCTCTATGGCCTCAACAGCACCTGCACATCGGTGCTGGCGCAGGCCTGCGGTGCCATCGTCGGCGCAGCGCGCAGCGCGATCCGACCGAAGAAGGACCGACCCGTCGTCGCCATCACCTCGCTCGGCAAGAGCTGTCTCAATTACATGGTGGAGTTGAAGCCGCAGCTTGAACGGCGCGGCTATGAGGTCGTGATCTTCCACACCACGGGCATGGGCGGCCGCGCCATGGAATCGATCGCCGCGCATGGCGGCTTTGCCGCGGTGCTGGATTTGAGCCTGCAGGAACTCGCCAACCAGCTCACCGGCTCGGTGGTGAATTCCGGCCCTGATAGGTTGGAGAATGCGGGCAAGGCCGGCATCCCGCAGATCGTCGCGCCCGGCGCCATCGACATGGTGGACTTTCCGGCCTGGCTGCCGACGCCGAAGGAATTGGCCGATCGTCCGTTCCACGCCCACAACCGCCTGCTCGCCTCGGCAACGTCGGGTCCGGACGACCGCCGCCGGATCGCACGCGCGATTGCCGAAAGGCTCGCGCAAGCCAAGGCGCCGGTGGCGTTCGTGCTGCCGGCAGGCGGCATCCAGCAATGGGACCGCGAGGGCGAGTCCCTGCACGATCCTGAAGGGTTGACGGCGTTCGTCTCTGAGATGCGCTCGGCCATCACTTCCCCTGTGGAACTTCACGAGTTGAAGGAGCATATCAACCACCCCGCCTTCGCCGAGCGCGTGCTGCAGATTTTCGATCGATGGGTGGCGGCCGGCATCGTGCCGGCCGGCCAGGCCACGGCCGCCGCGTGAAAC
Source organism: Bradyrhizobium sp. WSM1253 (assembly GCF_000244935.1). NCBI lineage: Bacteria > Pseudomonadati > Pseudomonadota > Alphaproteobacteria > Hyphomicrobiales > Nitrobacteraceae > Bradyrhizobium > Bradyrhizobium sp. WSM1253. Next base: position 6,882,600 of record NZ_JH600073.1, on the reverse strand, counting down.
CGCCGCTCGCCCGCGCGCTGGTGCTGGATTTCGGCGGGGTCATCTCAAGGACCCTGTTCGAGACTCATGATTTGACCGAGCAGGCACTGGGCCTGCCGCCCTGCACGCTGAAATGGCTCGGGCCCTTTGCGCCTGACACTGATCCTCTCTGGGCCTCCATGCAGCGCGGAGATATTTCCGAGCGCGACTACTGGCTGACGCGCAGCCGCGAGGTCGGGCACATGCTCGGCGAGGACTGGCAGGCCATGGAGACGTTCGTGCAGCGCGCTCGCGGCGCCGATCCCGTAACCGTCATTCGTCCCGAGGCGGGCCGTGCCATCCGCATGGTCGATGACGCCGGCTTTAAGCTCGCCATCCTCTCGAACGAGCTCGACCTGTTCTATGGCGCAAGCTTCCGGCACCGGCTGCCGGTCCTGTCGCGTTTCGCCGTGATCGTCGATGCGACCCATACCGGCATCCTGAAGCCCGATCCGCGCGCCTATCACGACGTGCTCGGCCGGCTTGGGCTCGCCGCGGAGGATTGCGTCTTCGTCGACGACCAACGCCGCAACATCGCAGGCGCCGCCGCCTGCAACATGCGAACCGTGCTGTTCGACGTCAGGAATCCCCGCGCGTCATACGGCGAAGCCTTGCGGCATTTTGGACTGACCTTCGACTGAGCCGAGAGGGACATGCGCGACAAGAATTTCCTGATCGAGAACAACGCCAAGCCAATCTGGCATCCGATGGCGCATCCCGCCGAGATGCGCGCGCAGCCGCCCCGCATCATTATGAAGGGCGACGGCGTGCATGTCACCGACATCGACGGTCGCAGGGTGATCGACGCCGTCGGTGGCCTCTGGAACGTCAATCTCGGCTACAGCTGCGATCCGATCAAGCAGGCGATCGCGGACCAACTCGGTGCCCTGCCCTACTATTCCGGCTTTCGCGGCACCTCGACCGGCCCGTCGATCGAGCTCGCCTACGAGCTCACCGAATGGTTCAAACCGGAAGGTATGGTCCGCGCCTTCCTGACGTCAGGCGGCTCGGATTCGGTGGAGACCGCGCTACGGCTGGCGCGGCAGTACTGGAAGATCAAGGGGCAAAGCGATCGCACCAAATTCCTGGCGCTGAAGAAGGGCTATCACGGCACCCATTTCGGCGGCGCCTCGGTCAATGGCAATGCCAATTTCCGCCGTAACTATGAGCCGCTGCTACCCGGCGTGTTCCACGTCCCCGCGCCCTGGACTTACCGCAATCCCTTCAATGAAACCGATCCGGTAAAGCTCGCGCAGCTTTGCGCCGCGGACATGGAGGATGAAATCGCCTTCCAGGGTGCCGACACAATCGCTGCTTTCATCATGGAGCCCGTGCTCGGCGCCGGCGGCGTCATCGTGCCGCCCGATGGCTTCATGACGCTCGTGCGCGAGATCTGCGACCGTCACGGCATCCTGATGATCGCGGACGAGGTCGTCACCGGATTTGGCCGGACCGGCGCCTGGTCGGGCTCGCGGCTGTGGGGCGTGAAGCCGGATATGATGACGATCGCCAAGGCCATCACCTCGGGCTATTTCCCGCTCGGTGCGACCTTGATCGGCGACAAGGTGGCTGAAGCGTTCGAGGCCGACACCACCAGCTTCGGCTCGATCGGGCACGGCTACACTTATTCGGGCCATCCGGTCGGCTGTGCGGCGGCCATTGCGGCGCTGGCCGAAACGAAGCGCCTCAGAGTCGACGAGAATGCCGCCGCGCGAGGCAAGGAGTTGGCCACCGCCCTCGAAGGGCTGAAATCGAAGCATGCGCTGGTCGGCGACATCCGCTGCAAGGGATTGATGGCCGCGATCGAGCTGGTCGCCGACCGCGACAGCAAGAAGCCGATCGACAAGAGGCTGATCGACAAGATCGCCGACGGCATCTACGAGTCCGGGGTGATGATCCGCGTCTCCGGGAACAATATCATCCTGTCGCCTCCCCTGATCCTCTCGGCGGTCGACGTGGTGACAATCGTCCAAGGCATCGACGCCGGCCTATCAGTGGCCACCTAAGGCGACGCAGGCGATGGCCCGCTCGAGCAGCGGACCGTCGTCCCGTCCTTGTCGAGGCGAAGTCGGCGCCATGGTCTGGTCGGTGCAGAAGATCCGCGCTGCGCAGCAGGTCGAGGGCAGCAACAATCTCGCGTGCGGTCACGGCGTCCATCGATGGGACGCCGATGCCGGTTGAGACGCCCTGGTCTCCGCATGCAACGCCGGCATGATGACGATCGCTGCGGCAAGCACCGCTCCGGAGCCACGACGTCCGCGATCCCCTGTCCAACCGTCCGTCGCAAGCATACTCACAAAGGCGGCGGGATGAAGCCCCCGAGCGCCCGTTCGAGCAACTGGGCGAACTTCAGCGGCGTGCGGTCTTCGAGGTAAGGACCGACGATCTGGACGCCGGCCGGCAGCCCCTCTACCAGTCGTCGGGTCGGGATCGCGGTGGCCGGCAGGTTCGCTACCGTCACCAGGCCGGGCCACATCAGATTGTCCATGTAGGGCGACGGCCGGCCGTTCACGACGATTCGACGCTCGAACTGCGCAGCCAGATCCATCCGCGCGACATCATGCGGAAACGCGACCGTCGGCGTGGTTGGGCACAACAGGACGTCATAGTGCGTGAAAAACTCGCGCCAGGCGCGGAACAGTCTTTCGCGCGCTTCAGCGGCATCGGCGAATTGCGCAAGGCTCTGGCCCATCGCCTCCGCCACCATGCGCGGATAGCTGCCCTCCGGCGCCGCCTTGCCACCTGCGATGATCTCATCGCGCGCCGGCGGCGGCACACCCACGCCGATGATACCGAATAACGTCTGCATGTAGACGCGGAAGCTCTCCGTCGGATCAATCGCCGGCCGCGCGGTGGTGTCGACTTTCACCCCAAGTCGCGCGACATCCTCGACCAGCCCGTCGATCGCGGCGGCATAGGCTCCATCCAGTGCATAAGCCTTCGCGTCATTCCAGACAGCAACCCGGAATTCGCGCAAGTCCGTGTGCCGCGCCGGCGGTAAGGCGAGGCGATACGCCGTCCGCTTCAGCTCCGGCGCGTCGGTGAGCAAATCGAGCATTAGTTCGAGATCGAACGCAGAGCGTGCTAACGGACCGACGACAGCGAGCTCGGGCTCCGACAAATGGCCGGGCGGCGGCGGGATATGTCCGTCGACCGGCACGATGCCGTAGCTCGGCTTGTGACCATAGACGCCGCAAAAATGCGAGGGCACGCGGATCGAGCCGCCGATGTCGCTGCCGAGCTCCAGCGGCGTGAAGCCGGCCGCCAGCGCCGCCGCCGAACCGCCGGAGGAGCCACCAACCGTGCGGTCGCCATTCCAGGGATTGCGCGTCAGCCCGAACAGGGAGTTGCAGGACTGGTGGTCGGCCGCCGCCGGGGGCAGATTGGTCTTGCCGAAGATGATCGCGCCAGCCGCGCGCAGCTTCGCGACCGCGGCCGCGTCGATCGCGGGGCGATAGTCGCGCAACGGTTCGAGCCCGCAGGTCGCGGTCATGCCGGTGACGGCGAACGTGTCCTTGATCGTCATCGACACGCCATGCAGCGGGCCGAGGGATGCGCCACGGGCCCGCGCCGCGTCCGCCTCCTTGGCCGATCTGCGCGCACCCTCCTCGTCCAGCGCCACCACGGCGTTCATCTGTGGATTGAGCTGCCGCACTCGCGCAAGATTCTCATCCAACAACTCGCAGGCGCTGATCCGACCTGTCGCGAGCATCTTAGCGAGATCGGCAGCCGTGGCGTAAGTGATCTTTTTCATCGCGGTGTCCCTTCAGATATGTCGTCGTTTAGCGCCAGGCCCGCCGCAGGAAAAGTTCGGCAAGTCGCGGTTACGAATAATCCACCATTCGGTGGATGCTCCCGGCCGAGCACGTTTTGAACAGCCAAAGGCGGCCGTTAGGGAACCGCGATCAACGCGATTCCCTTCTGGCTACCCACTGCACGCTGCAGAACGGGCGGCGTTGCTGCCCGCTTTACTGGGTGAGCATCTTACTTCGTGAACGTCGGCCGCTTGGCCGGCGGCGGGGGCGCATCTGGTCCCCACAGTCGGAAGCTCAGATTGGCGAACACCGAATAACCCTTGGTGATCGCGGCGGTGTCGATGCCGGGCGGGCCGGCGGTGCCGCCGGACACTGTCGAGGAGAATTCATGCGTGGCCCAGACCGTCAACGCAGCCGGCCCGAAATTGTAGCCGACCAGACCACCGCCGGCCCAGTTGTTGTACCGGTTGACGTTGATCGCGTTGCCGTAGAACGCGCTCGACTTGTCGTCGGTAACCTGGCCGGCATAATAGGCTACTGGCCCGAACGTCCAATTGCCGATCGTCTTGGTGGCCGCGAATTCGGCATGGAAAATGTCGCCGGAACGATAGCCGGTGATCGAGTTCGCGGTGTTGATCTCCTGGAACAGATTGGCCGTCAAATTCCAGCCGTCGTTCAGATAGGACACCACCAGTTCAGGCTGAAAGGTCCACCAGGGATTGCCGACGCTGTTCAGTCCGGCGGGCCCGCTGATCGACCCGTTCGGCACATGGATGCCGAGACCGGTCTTGACGAAGAAACCGCTGTCGCCGAGCTTCCAGCTCAACTCCGCTGGCACGATGAAGGTGTTATGCATGCCGGCTAGTTGGACGTTGATGGGTGAGCCGACGTCCGCCATGATCCAGGGCTGCACGATGACCGCATTATAGGTCGCGCCGAATAAGGTCCAGCCCGGCACCCACAACAGACCCGATGTTTCGACTGCGGAATGCGCAGGCGTCGCCGCGCCACCGACATTCGGCGCGCCGGGACCGACAAGGTTCGAGTGATAGGTGAAAACCTGATTGAAGCTGTAAAGACCGGGCGGCGGTGCGCCGGCCGTCCCGCCACCAAGAGTGATCCCGGGCTTTTGCGCAAAGCCTGGGGAACCAAACTCGAATGCATTGGCGCTGGTTGCGCCCGCGCTGATCGCGACAAGTGCCGCCGCAGCAATTCGTCCGTTGATCGTCATGTAGCCCCCATCCCCGTTATCGCTGCGTCGGTCACGTTCCGATCGACGACCGATCGTGCGCGGCGCAGCAGTTGCGGGCGAAACTTGGAACGGGCCCCTGACCGGCGTTATCCGGATTCGGCAAACGCGGAGGCAGTGATGCGAAATTCCTAAACTGATGCAGACAGAACACGCCGCACCGTGTGCGAGGGCAGCTCGCCAAACAGCTGCCGATAGTTTTCGGTAAAGCGGCTCCAGTGCCAAAAGCCCCACCGCGCCGCAACATCGCCGATCGACACCGGTTGCCCCGCCGCGGCGAGCGCACGCAGCTCGCGACACACCGCGTTCAGCCGCAGCATGCGCAGATACTGTAACGGCGTCAGCCCGAGCGCATCCCGAAAGCAGCCCTGCAGCGTCCGGCGGCTGACACCGACATGGCGGCACAGGTCGGCGATGCTCGGAGGATCATCGGCATGAGCGATCACGTACTCCTTGATTCGATCCACAATCCGCTTTTGCGCGGTCACGCCGTTGACATCGCGCCAGGCATTTTCCGACAGGATGTCAGCGAGAGCATCAACGACGGTGTCTTCGAGGGACTCTTGCGCGCGGGCAAATCCGATCGCACGTTGAAGTCGATCCCCCTGGTCGCAGATCTCACGAAAACCATGCTGGAGTGTCGATAGTCCGCCGGGCGATCCGCTGAAGCAATGATTCTGCTGGCGACGACTGGCGACGAAGTCGGCGGCCCGCCTCTCGCCGAGCGTTTCGAGCAACGACGTCAGGCGGCTGCGGACAATAGCTATCGACACCACATCGAGCTGCGTCGGCGTCAGCAAGGGCGGCAGGTCCGCTCCGTCGCTGAGCAATACATTCGGAAAGGCCAAGGGCCGACCGTTGAAATGCGCCTCGTTGGAGGCCGCCAGCGGCAGGCTGAAGACGAGTGAATCCGGCCAAGCCGAGCCCTGCTTGATCAGCGCCTGCGAGATGGTTTCCCTGATGATCTCGAGACTGCCGAGTCGGATCATCACGAGCCGCCCGGCAAAACGCCCGGACGACACCTGGTCTATCCGCAGGTCCCAGCCGTGGAAGCGGCCGGCATGGTCCACCGCATCGACGGACTCCACCACCGTCACACCGATGACGCTGCCAGGCTCCGTCTTGCAAACGGGTACGTCCGCCATGAAGCGCTCCCTGAGACCGAGCTTGGCGAACGTGCCGAACGGTAACAATCAACCCTTGGGTGGACAGCTTGCGTACCACCGGAAACAAGTCATGTCGGCGGCCGCATCGGCCTCAATAGCGACGCCAATCTCGAAAATCTAAACCCGCCGCGCATGAGGCAGCAATCAACCGGATGGTGGATGGGGTCGTGGAGGCAGGACTCAGTGAGGCAAGGCTCAGCGAGGTAAGACTCAGCGAGGTCGCGACATCAGGGCGACGACGGCCGAGCGGGTCTCGACACCGAGCTTCTCGAAGATATGGATCAGGTGCGTCTTCACGGTGGCGAGGCCGATATTCAGGCACTCGCCAATCTCGCGATTGGTCCGGCCGCAGCAGAGCAGGTCGATGACCTCGAGCTCACGTGAGGTCAGGCCATAGCGCGCGGGCTCGTCTGGCGAAGGCGCCAGGCAACGCGTCAAATTGAACTCGAGATAATCGTGGATCTTCTCGGCGATGTTCATCGCGCCGTCGGGGATCCTGCAACCGGATCCCCAAAGCACGCTCATCCCCGCCACGATCCGATCGTTACGGCGGAAGAAGAATTCGATTATGTCGGCGATACCACACTGTCCGGCGAAGGTGCGGAAGGTCAGCGCTTCCTTTGTGGCACATCGACCGATGACGACACTGAGCCGCGCAATTGGCTGATTGGTTGCGGAACGCGGATGCAGTGGATCGAGCCGGTTCATCCCGGCCAGATACTGGTCGTGAAAGCCCGACGGGACGCCGCTTGAGAGCACGAAGCGGTTGAGATTGAGGTTACTGTCGACCTCGTAAAACACGGTCGCAGCCCCCTCGAGAATCCCTCTTGCGAACTGGACGGCCTGCGTGGTTGCCGGATCCGACCGGCCCAACAGCGCAATCATGACCTACCTCCCCGAATGTTTCTCCGATGGCGGACGTCTGCGCGTCGCATGGCCAACAACGCTGTGACAGGCGCGCCGCATAGTCAAGCAAATTACGTGCCGAGCAATCATCGGACGCAAGCCTGATGCAGTATCAGCCAAGCAAACAGTCGCAAGCCTCCACCATCCGGTTGATTGCCGGCCGTCAGGCGCACGCTGAAGCTCGATGCTGATTTCCTGCAATCGCGAGACAAGGAGTTCTGTTAGTTCTCAAACGAAATTGCTGCCTGCAGCACGACGAAATCAGTCAGTTTCGCGAATTACGAAAACGAGAAAATGGATCAGTCACGGACGTCCCGGGGGCACGCGGTCGACCTGCAGCAGCTTCGATTTGCGGTAGCAGCCGCAGACTATGGGAGTATTCGGCAAGCCGCCGAGTTGCTGTCCGTTCGACACTCAATCCTGAGCCGATCCATTCGTCAGCTTGAACATCTGATCGGCGTTGCCATATTCGAGCGCTCGGGCGGGGGCGTAAAGCCGACGCCGGCTGGACGAAGCGTTCTGAGGATGGCTGGGTTAATTTTGGAGCAGGTCGATGTGCTGGTAGCAACAGCAAAGTCGAATAGCCGAGGCGAAGTTGGCCGCCTTTCGATCGGCTTTTGCACCTCCATTTCAGCAGGCAATCTGCGAGCAACACTTAGCGAATTCAAGAACCGGCATCCTCGGGTCGAACTCGCGACGGTCGAGCGGTCGCGGACGCATCTCGGGACAGCGCTGCGAAATGGCACAGCGGACGTTCTCATCGTGGCTGGGGGCGCGCGACTGCCGGACAATAGCGTTCACCCACTTTGGAGTGAGCGTATCCTGGTTTCTTTGCCGGACAATCACGCATTGGCAGCAGAAACTGTAGTCCATTGGACCGATCTCCGAAATGAGACCGTCCTGCTGAGCCAGCACGATCCCGGACGCGAGCTTGAGGATCTCTTGATATCAAAGCTTGTTTCTCCTGCGGATCGACCGAAGATCGAACGCCACGACGTCAGCCGCGGCATCATCAAGAGTCTCGTCAGCATGAAGCTCGGGATCAGCCTGGTCCTGGAATCAGATGTTGGCGCGAGCCTAGCTGGTTTGGTCTATCGCGAGTTACGAGATGGGACGGGGCCGACCCGGGTTGACTTTTCGGCACATTGGCGAGCCGATAACGACAATCCAGCCTTGGATAGTTTTCTCAAACTCCTCGCTGAACGTTACCCTTTGCTGTCCTCCGGCGAGTGAACCGCGCGTCGAAATTTTGCAAAGCCACGATCCGTAGCCATGAACCGCGCCAGCATCGGTGCGATAAGCTTACCCGGTTCGCTGATGGGTTGACCGGATTCGCTTGCAACGGCTTTCGCATAGGCGAGCAGATCCCGATGTACAGAAGCCGGCAACTCAACGCTGACCCTAACGGGCTTGTCGTCAGGTAGCGCTCCAATCCTAAGCTTAGCCATAGGTGCCTTTACTCTCTGTATCGCTCGAGAACGAGATCGCGATTGACAAGGACGCGGATCGGAAAGCCCGGGCGGATGGTCAACGTTGGTTGAATATTGAGGCTGCGCCGAACCACCTGCTGTCCAGTTTGGTTTAGTGAGTCGGAGGCGCCGTGCCGCAATGCCTGAATGATGGCACTGTCGTTGCTATTGGTGTCCGAACTAGCTCCCAATTCCGTCCCTACAGCAAGAACCGTCGATAGTGCCGCAGCCTTGAATAGCTCACCCCAATGATTGTCGACCTGGTCTTCGAGCCCCGCGTAGCCTGCGCTGTCAGCACCGGACTGCCGCTCCAGAACGATCGAGCGGCCGTTCGGCATGATAAGCCGGGTCCAGACCAGCAGCACTCGCGACTGGCCGAACGAAACCTGGCTATCATAATTGCCGATCAGCTTCGCTCCTTGGGGCACGAGCAAAAAGCGTCCGGTCGGAGTGTCGTATAAATTCTCCGTCACTTGCGCCGTGCACTATCGCCCCAGCGAGCGGCCAAACAGCGTCAGAATCGTGCATCCGAAGAATGGAGAGGAGGCCTGGTGGCCCCTAACGGACGAAACTGGCGCCCCTCTCTTCCCTGAACTTATGGAGGAACTTGACGAGATCAAAAGGACCGGCCTCTCCGGCCTGGTATTCCGGCGCGACCATGCGCATCGTCAGTCGGCAATCCCGCTACCATGGATTACCCCGCGCAAGGATCTTCGCTATCTACGTAGTGTGGTAAAAACCATTATCACAGAGGCTGGCCTACGTCAGGAGCTTTCTTTTCGGTCCTTCCGACACGGAGGATTTACTGAAGGCGCCGACAGCGATCTCACGGATGCAGAGTTGCGCGCCGCTGGCCGTCATAGATCAAGTCGCCAACTGCCAACCTACGCCAAGCGTACTGGCAGGCAGTTGATCATTGCCACAAAAAAGCGTCGCGAGGAGCGGACAAGATCTCTTCTTATTCGGCTAAACGCCAATCTCTCCTCGGAATAAAGGCGCGTCGATCGACGGCAGCGCCCACGAATGCGCTGAAAGGATCGCCTATTTTCCCGTCCACACCGGCTTGCGCTTCTCGCTGAACGCTTTCAGCCCTTCCTTGGCGTCCTCGGTCATCGCGAGCAGCGCGATCTGGCTTTCGGTGTAGGCGATGCTCTCGTCGAACGACATCGAGGCGATGGCACGCATCGCGTATTTGCCGCGCCGGATCGCGGTCGGGGATTTATCGACGATTCGACCGATCAGCCAGTCGACCTTGGCATCCAGTTCGGCCGCGGGCACGATGTAATTGAGCAAGCCCGCTGCCAGCGCCGCTTTCGCGTCGAACGGCTCGCCGGTCAGCGCCCATTCGTTGACGAGGCGCGGCGGGGCGATGGACTGCAACAGGCTCAACACCTGCATCGGGAACACGCCGACCTTGACTTCCGGCAGACCGAAGATGACGTGATCGGCGGCGACGGCCATGTCGGTCATGCAGAGCAGGCCCATGCCGCCGGCCATGCAAACCCCGCCAACGCGCGCAATCGCGGGCTTGGTCGCGTTCTGCGACAAGCGCAACAGATCGGCATAGTCGACATTCGGCTTCGAATGATCCATCGCGAAAGCCGCGCCGGAGTTCTGCAGGTCCGCACCGGCGCAGAACGCCTTGTCGCTCGCGCCCGTCAGCACGATGACACGGACGTCCTTGTCGTCATGCGCGTCGCGATAGCCGCGCGCGATGCCGGCGATGACCTCGCCATTCAGCGCGTTTCGTTTCTCGGGACGGTTGATGGTGATCCAGAGCGCCTGGCCGCGCTTCTCGGTGATCACGGCTGTGGTGTCGGTCATGGTACGCTCGCTTCCTTGGGCTCCCGTTTAGCGGCCCATTTGCGGCAGCTCGGGCCGAAGGTGCAAGGGCAATCTGCGGTACGGCGCCGCTTTAGCGCCTCGACACAAACTTGAAAGGCGATCGAAGCGCAGGCTCAGGCCGCGACCGCTTTCCTGATCCAGACCTTGTTGTCGTGGAATGCGGCGCCGCCAATCGGCGCAATGGTGTCCGCGCCCGTCAGCATGTTGATGCCGCGGTCACCGATATGGTTCTTGTTGGGATGAACGGACTCCGCGATCAGCACGCCGCGCCGCACGCCCTCGAACAGCGTGGCGATCAGCGTGGTCTCGCCGCGGGTGTTGCCGAGCGTCACGGCATCGCCATGGGCGATGTCGAGCGCGGCCGCATCCAGGGGATGGATCATCACGCTGGCCTTGCCCTCACGCGCTTGGGAGGACGGCGTCTCGTTGAACGTGGTGTTGAGGAAGCTGCGCGACGGGCTCGTCGCAAGCCGGAACGGATGGGCCTGGTCGGGATGCTCGATCACCGCCCAATGGTCCGGCAGCGACGGCATCTTGTCGAAGTCCCCCATCGTCTGGCCGAACGGCGGATGCGCCCAATCGGCTTTGAAATGGAATTTCCTGTCGGCATGGGCGAAGCCGTCGAGATAATGCGACGTGCGGAAGTCCGGCTGCAGGTCACGCCAGAGATCGGCTTCGAGGCCGGCAAGGTCGCCGTGGTCGCTGAGCTTCAGCGTCGCGTCGATCAATTCACGCGGGGTCAGCTCGAACCCCGGATGCTTGGCGCCAAGCCGCGGCGCCAGCGCCTGCAGGACCTCGTGATTGGAGCGGCATTCGCCGGGCGGGTCGATCAGCTTCGGCCCGACCGAGATGTGCTGGTGGCCGCCGCCGTAATAGAGATCGTCATGTTCCATGAACATCGTCGCCGGCAGCACGATGTCGGCCATCTCGGCGGTCTCGGTCATGAACTGCTCGTGCACCGCGACGAACAGATCCTCGCGCGCAAAACCCTGCGCTACCCGCGCCTGCTCCGGCGCCACCGTCATCGGATTGGTATTCTGGATCAGCATCGCCTTGACCGGACCTTTGCCGTGCAAGGCTTTGGAATCGCCGGTGAGAATGCGGCCGATCTGCGACTGGTCGAGCGCGCGGATAGTTGGGTCGATGGCGTCGTGGCCTTCGATGATGGATTCGTTGAAGTGCCACAGCGCGTAATTGTTGAAGAAGGCGCCGCCGCCTTCATATTGCCAGGCGCCGGTCACCGCCGGAATGCAGTTCGCGGCATGCATCTGCGCCGCGCCGTTGCGCGATCGGGTGAAGCCGTAGCCGAGCCGGAAGAAAGACCGCTTGGTCTCGCCAACCAATTTGGCAAAGGCCTCGATCTCCGCCACCGGCACGCCTGAGATCGCGGACGCCCATTCGGGGTTGCGCGTCTTCAGATGCGCCTCGAGCTCGCCAGGGCAATCGGTGTACTTGTCCATATAGGCGCGGTCGGCATAGCCGTCGCGGAACAGGACGTGCATGACGCCGCAGGCGAACGCGCCGTCGGTGCCGGGCCGCAGGATGATCTTGATATCCGCCTGCTTCATGGTCTCGTTGTTGTAGATGTCGACGGCCGCGATCTTGGCGCCGCGCTCCTTGCGCGCACGGGCAGCGTGCGTCATCACGTTGACCTGGGTGTTGACGGGGTTGGTGCCCCAGATCACCACGAGATCGGAGAGCGCCATCTCGCGCGGATCGACGCCGGCGATCTTGCCGGTGCCGATCGCGAACCCGATGCGCCCGACATTGGCGCAGATGGTCTGATAGAACCGCGAATATTTCTTCACATGCGTGAGGCGGTTGAGGCCATCGCGCATCACCAGCCCCATCGTGCCGGCGTAATAATAGGGCCAGATTGACTCCGCGCCGAATTCGCGCTCGGCCTGATTGAAGCGATGCCCGATCTCGTCCAGCGCCTCGTCCCAGCTGATCCGGGCGAATTGGCCGGAGCCCTTCGCACCGGTTCGGCGCAGCGGATACATCAGCCTTTCAGGATGATGGATGCGCTCGGCATAACGGGCGACCTTGGCGCAAACCACGCCGGCCGTATAGGTCTGCTTTTTCGAACCGCGGACACGGCCGATGCTGCGTCCCTCGACCACCTCGATATCGAGGGCACAGGCCGAGGGGCAATCATGCGGACAGGTCGAATGGCGGATTTCGATCTTGGCGTGCTGGTTCATGTCCAATTTGGTAACACCAAAATACCCCTCAGCCGAGGGTATTTATCCGGCAAGGCCCATGCGATTTGCTCAAACCATGCGCCGCCGGTTCCTGCCGCGACCGCGAAGAGCGGTGCCGCCACACCGAAAACCGCAGGATATTCCAGGCACCATCGGCCTTGTGAGGCGTCGACAGTCCGCCTCCCCTGCCGCTACAGTGCCACCAACAAGAACGACATCAGGGAGGTGGGTGTGACGGCCCGACAATTCATGCTGGCGCTGGCCGCCGGCCTGCTCTGCGCATGCTCCGCAAGCCCATCCCTGGCGCAGGACTATCCCAACCATGCGGTCCGGATCGTCGTGCCCTTCGGCGCCGGTGGGCCGGCCGATGTCGCGGCCCGGCAGATCGGCAATGCGCTCCAGGAGAGTTTTGGCCAGCCCTTCGTGATCGAGAACCGCACCGGCGCGGGCGGCGTCATCGGCACGGTCGAAGCGGCGAAGTCGCCCGCCGACGGCTACACGCTGTTGATGATGTCCAACACCCAGACCGCGAACGAATCCCTGCTGACGCCGGACAAGCGCAAATACGAGCTGATGCGCGACCTCACGCCGATCGCGCCGGTGAACGCTTCCGATCTCGTTATCGTTGTGAACCCGCAAGTCTCCGCGAAGACGCTGCAGGAGTTCGTCGCGCTCGCCAAGTCGCAGCCGGGCAAGTTGAACTACGCCTCCTCCGGCCAGGGCACGCCCTATCACATGGCCGGCGAGCTGTTCAAAGCCATGGCCGGCATCGACCTCGTCCACGTCCCCTATCGCAACAGTGGCGAGGCACGCAGCGGCGTGATCGGCGGGCAGGTGCAGATGATGATCGACGCGGTGCCGGCGATGGCGCCGAACATCGGCGAGAACCAGGTCCGCGCGCTCGCGACCACCGGCAAGCAGCGCTCAGCGGTGCTACAGAGCGTGCCGACAGCGATCGAGGCGGGCGTACCAGGTTATGAAGCCACCATCTGGCTCGGCCTGATGGCGCCGGCCGGCACGCCGAAGCCCGTGATCGACAAGCTCAATGCCGCCGTGAACGCGATGGTGAAGCGGCCCGACATCGTCAAGCTCTGGACTGCGCAGGGCGCGGTGCCGATGTCAATGACACCGGAGGAATTCGACAAATTCCTGCGCGGCGACATCGAGAAATGGGCCGACGTGGTCAAGAAGTTTGACAAGTCCTGAGGCCGTAGAGCGACAATGCCGACCATTCAATTCCAGCTCAACGGCACGGCGGTGGCCGTGGATACCGATCCGGATCAGACGCTGCTCGACGTGTTGCGCGGCCGGCTCGGCGTCACAAGTCCGCACTTCGGCTGCGGGGCCGGCGAGTGCGGCGCCTGCTATGTCATGGTCGGTGATCGCGCGATGGCCTCCTGCGACATGCCGATGTGGTCGGTCGCAGACAAGGACGTCGTCACGGTGGAAGGTCTCGGCACGGCGGAGCAACCGCATCCGCTGCAACGCGCCTTTATCTCCGAGCAGGCGATGCAGTGCGGCTATTGCGTATCCGGGATCCTGATCAGCGCGGCGGCGCTGCTGAAGCGCAACCCGTCGCCGACGGAGGCGGAGGTGAAAACCGCGCTTGATCGCAATCTGTGCCGCTGCGGATCGCACAACCGCATGGTCCGGGCCGTGTTGCGGGCGGCCGCGGAGATGGCGGGATCATGAGTGCGCCGTCCCCTGCCCCGACACTGCCGGTCAGCCTTGCGGCCAATCCCAAGCTGTCATCCTGGGTGAAGCTCATCGGCGAAGGCCGTGTGGCGATCTCGCCCGGCAAGGTCGAGATCGGCCAGGGCATCGTCACGGCCCTGGCGCAGATCGCAGCCGACGAGCTCGACGTCGATATTGACCGCATCGAGATGATCCGCGCCTCCACGGCGGCAAGCCCGAACGAAGGCGTCACCTCGGGGAGCCTTTCGGTCCAGCAATCCGGCCGCGCGCTGCGCCACGCCTGTGCCGAGGTGCGCCAGCGCTTCCTCACCGCGGCATCGGAACGTCTCGGCGTCGATGCATCGCTGCTCGAGATCGATGACGGCACGATCTCGGGCCCCGGCAATGTCAGGACCAGCTATTGGGAGTTGGCTGGTGACGTCTCGCTCGACCACGGCGCCAATGCGGGCGCGACGGCGAAGATGGTCGCCAAGCGCACTGTGGCTGGACATTCGGTCCAGCGGGTCGACATTCCCGACAAGGTGTTTGCACGGCCGCGCTTTATCCATGACTGTCCGCTGCCGGACTTGCTGCACGGACGCGTGCTGCGGCCGGACATCTCGGGCGCCAGGCTGATCGCGCTCGACGAGACGGCGACGCGAGCCGTTCCCGGCCTCGTCGCGATCGTCCGCGACGGCGGCTTTGCCGGCGTGATTGCCGACAGCGAGGTAGCGGCGGAAGCCGCGCTGAAAGCCTTGCGCAAGGGGGCGACATGGTCGGCCGGTGAGCCGCTACCCGATGAAGCTGATCTGGCCGGGTTCCTGAAGAGCCAGCCGATCGAGACCACCGTGATCGACACCAGGACCACTGCGGCAACGACAGAGAAAGCTGCTCGCACCCTCCGCCGGCAATACATCCGTCCCTACATCGCGCATGCCTCGATCGCTCCGTCCTGTGCGATGGCCCGATGGGACGGCGATCGTGTCCATGTCTGGACGCACAGCCAGGGCGTCTACCTGCTGCGCGCCGACCTCGCGATCGTGCTCAAGCTGCCGGTCGAGAACATCGTCGTCGAGCACATGGAAGGCGCAGGCTGCTACGGGCACAACGCGGCCGATGACGTCGCGCTCGATGCCGTGCTGCTGGCGAAGGCTGCCGGCGGCCATCCGGTGCGGGTGCAGTGGTCGCGCCACGACGAGATGTCCCACGCGCCGTTCGGCGCGGCGATGGCGATCGAGATCGAGGCCGATCTCGATGCGGACAACGAGATCGTCAGTTGGCGCCATGCGATCTGGAGCAACGGCCACGCGGCGCGGCCGGGGCGCGCGGCACAGCCCGCGCTGCTCGCCGCAACCGAGATTGCGTCCCCCTACCCGCGCATGATCTCGACCAATCCGCCCGCGGCCAATGGCGGCGGCGGCGACCGCAACTCCGTTCCGCTCTACGACCTCAAGGCCTGGACGATCACGAGCCACCGGCTGCTGACCATGCCGGTGCGCACCTCGGCGCTGCGGACGCTCGGCGCGCAAGGCAATGTGTTCGCCGTCGAGTCCCTGCTCGACGAGATCGCCGCCCTGCGCGGCGAAGACCCGATCGCGTTCCGCCTGCGTCATCTGCGCGACGAGCGCGCGAAGGACGTCATCCGGGCCGCGGCACGACGCGCGCAGTGGAAACCGCAAAGGAAGTCCGGCATTGGTCATGGCGTCGGCTTCGCCCGCTACAAGAACACCGGGGCCTATTGCGCCGCGATTGCGGAGATCGAGGGCACCGAAGACATCCGCGTCAAGCGGCTGACGCTTGCGGTCGATGTCGGCGAGGCCATCAACCCGGACGGTGTCATCAACCAGATCGAGGGCGGCGCGATCCAGGCGACGAGCTGGGTGCTGAAGGAACGTGTCCGCTTCGACCGCACGCGCATCACATCGACGTCCTGGACCGACTATCCGATCCTGACCTTCAGTGAGGTGCCGGCGGTGGACGTCGAGATCGTCCAGCGGCCGGAGATCGAACCGGTCGGTGCCGGCGAGGCCGCCCACGGCCCGATGACGGCAGCGATCGCCAACGCCGTCTACGATTGCCTCGGCGTGCGCGTGCGCGACCTGCCGATCACCCGCGACAAGATCATTGCAGCCATGGAGCTGGCATCGTGACGACAGTGAGCATTTTGAGCGGAGGCGCGGCGCAAGGCCTGGTGCGCGGCCTCAGCGATCCCTTCAAGACGCAGACCGGCTTCGGCATTGACGGTGAGTTCGGCGCCGTCGGCATCATGGCGGACCAGCTGCGCGCGGGGACGGCGGCCGATCTGGTGATCCTGACGCAGGCGCTGCTTGCAAGGCTTGCCGAAGAGACGCTCGTCATCCCCTCCTCGATCTCTGATGTCGGGCGGGTCGAGACCGCGCTGGCGGTCCGCAGCCGCGATCCCAAGGTGACCGTGAAGACTGAGGCTGATTTGCGCGAGGTGCTGCGCAGCGCCGACGCGATCTACGTCCCTGATACGAAAGCCTCGACGGCGGGACAGCACGTCGCGAAGGTGCTGGATCAGCTCGGCATCGCCTATGAGGTCGCGTCGCGCCTCAAGATCTTTCCCAACGGCGCGACCGCGATGCGGGAGCTTGCGGCGTCCACTGCCGCGCATCCGATCGGCTGCACGCAGGCCACCGAGATCATCGCAACCGACGGCATCGCGCTGTCGGGAGCGCTGCCGCCGGGCTGCGAGCTCGTGACGATGTACACGGCCGGCGTGACCACGCGGGCCGCCCATCCGCAAGAGGCGGCCGCGCTGATCGCGTTGCTGACCGGCGCAGACCGCAGGGATCTGCGCCAGCGCGCCGGCTTTACCGGCTAGATAGCCGCTTTATTTGTGCAACTGGGTGAGACCGGTCGGCGGACCGTCGACGGCGGTCCAGCCGCCATCGACGAACAGCGTGCTGCCGCTGACATAGCTCGCGGCGTCCGAGGCGAGATAAGCGACGGCTGTCGCGACCTCGTCGGCGCTGCTCCAGCGGTTGAACACGGTGTGGCCGGCGTAGAGATTGTAGATGTCGGGACGCTGCTTGAACGGGCCGGTCAGCGCGGTCTCGGCGATGCTTGGCGCGATCGCGTTGACCCGCACGCCGGAGCGTCCGACCTCGGAGGCAAAGCCCTTCACCAGCAGGCCAATGGCCGCCTTGGTCGAGCCGTAGACGCCGAGGCCCGGCTCGATGGTCACCGCCCGCACCGAGGAGCAGGCAATGATGCTGCCGCCCTTCTGCTCGACCATGATGCGGCCGAAAGCCTGGAAGAACCACACCGTGCCCTTGATGTTGAGGTTGAGGACGCGGTCGAGATCCTCCTCGGTGTAGTCGAGGATGGTCTTGCGGATGTTGAGCCCGGGCGTCGTCACCGCGATGTCGAGCCGTGAGAATTTCTGCATCACGGTCTTGGCCAGCGCATTGACATCAGCAGCGCTCGCGGCGTCGCACGCAGCCGCCTCGGCCCAGCCGCCCTTCTCACGAATGCCGGCGGCGGTTGTTTCGGCGGCGTCAAGCGCACGATCGGCGCAGATCACGCGGGCGCCAAGCCCGGCCAGCGCCTCGGCCGACGACTTGCCGATGCCCGAGGCAGCGCCCAGCACTACGGCCGTCTTGCCGGTGAGATCGAAGAGCTTGCGATAGTCAGTCACGGATAGAGTCTCCCTGCGTTGCTGCTATCCCTTGTAGCCCATCAGCAGGCGGGGCAGCCACAGCGAGAACGCGGGGACGTAGGTCACGAACATCAGAGCTGCGATCAGCGCGGCGTAGAACGGCAGGATGGTGCGCATCACCGCGCCCACCGAGATGCCGCCGATCGCGCAGCCTACGAACTGCGTCGTTCCGACCGGCGGGGTGTTCAGCCCGAGCGCGCAGTTGATCAGCATCAGCATGCCGAACTGCACCGGATCCATGCCCGCCTTCATCGCGATCGGCAGGAAGATGGGCGTGCAGATCAGGATGGTCGCGGCCATGTCCATGAACGTGCCCAGCACGAACAGGATGACGTTGATGAGCAGGAAGATGACCCAGGGCTGCGTCGAGACCTTGCCCATCATCTCGCCGGCGAAGTCGGCGACCTCGTAAAGCCCCATCAGGTACTGGAACATGGTGGAGACGCCGATCAGCAGCAGCACCACGCCCGTGGTCTTCACCGCCTTGGCCGCAGCGCGCAGGAAGTTCGGCAAGGTCATGGTGCGGTAGATGAAGAACGTCAGCAGGATCGTATAGGTGACCGCGACGGCCGCGGATTCGGTTGCCGTGAACACGCCGGACAGGATGCCCGCCAGGATGATGCCGACGATCAGAAGGCCGGGCAGAGCGGCGGCGAACGAGCGAAAAACCGCGGGCCAGCCCGGGAACTTGCCGGCCGGATAGCCGCGCTTCACCGCGACCGCGTAAGCGGCGACCAGCATGCACACCATCAGCACCAGCGCGGGCAGGAGGCCGGCGGCGATCAGCGCGCCGATCGAGACCTTGCCGCCGGCGGCGAGCGCATAGATGATCATGTTGTGACTGGTCGGCATCAGTGCTCCGACCAGCGACGCATGGGTGGTGACGTTGACGGCGTAGTCGGTGTCGAAACCTTCCTTCTTCATCATGGGGATCATCACGGCCCCCATCGCCGACACGTCGGCAACAGGCGAGCCGGACACGCCGCCGAACAATGTGCAGGCGACCACGTTCGACATACCGAGCCCGCCGCGGATGTGTCCGACGAGATTCTTGGCGAGCTGCACGATCTTGTCGGCGACGCCGCCATGCAGCATCAGCTCACCGCTGAAGACGAAGAACGGGATGGCGAGGAAGGAGAAGATGTTCATCCCCGACATCATCTGCTGGAAGATGACCGCGACCGGCAGGCCTTCGTAGAGGATCGTGCAAATCGCCGAGAGGCCGATCGCGAAGGCGACGGGGACGCCGAGGACCAGGAAACCGAAAAAAGTGGCGCCGAGGATGATCAGTTCCATGAGGGGACGACCTCTTCGCCGCGCAGGAGAGCGATAATGTGCTCGATTGAAAAGGAAACGATCAGGACGCCGGAGGCGATCAGCGGCACGTAGCGGATGACCTCGGGCAGGCCGAGATTGGGGATCTTGACCGTTCCGACCGAGGCTCCGAGGATCCAGCCGTTATAGGCCATCGCGACGCCGAAGCCGGCGACCAGGACGTGGATGACAAGCTCGATCTTCTCTCGCGCGTTGTCCGGCAGCATCACCAGCAAACTGTCCATCCCGATATGCCCGGCATCGCGCACGCCGACGGCGGCGCCGATCAACGTGACATACAGGATCAGAACCAACGCAAGGTTCTCCGTCCAGGTCGGGCTGGAATTGAGCACGTAGCGTCCGAACACCTGGTAGAAGACGATGGTGACGATGACGAGCAGCCCGGTCACCGACAGATACATGCCCAGCCGAGCGACGGGTGCATTGATCCGCGACAGCAGGCCGGTGGACGGGCGTCCGGCTACGTCCAGTTCGTGGTCTGCGACGTGAGGGTCTGTCATCCAAGTCTCCTTGCAAGTCTCCTTGCGCGCCTCCACTGCGTCGGTCCGGCGTCGCCAATCGGCAACGCCGGGCCGACGCTATGGCCTTACTTCGTGTCCTGGATACGCTTGACGAGGCTCTTCAGCTTCTCGTCACCCGCGAACTTGTCGTACACGGGCTTCATCGCGTCGACGAACTCCGCCTTGTTGGCGATCGTCACGACCTGAACGCCAGCCGCCTCAACGGTCTTGCGGGACGCCTGCTCGCGCTCGTCCCAGAGCTTGCGCATGACGGGCACCGATTCCTTGGCCGCCTTGCGGACCATCGCCTGGTCTTCCTTGCTCAGCGTGTCCCAGACCGTCTTGGACATCACGAGAACTTCGGGCGCCAGAGAGTGCTCGGTGACGTTATAGAACTTGGCGGCCTCGAAATGGCGCGAGGACTCGTAAGACGGCCAGTTGTTCTCGGCAGCGTCCACCAGACCGGTCTTGAGCGCGGTATAGACCTCGCCATACGGCATCGGGGTCGGATTGGCCCCAAGGCTCTGGATCATGCCGACCCACAGATCGGATTGCTGGACGCGAATTTTCAGACCCTTGACATCCGCGAGCGACTTGATCGGTGCCTTGACGGTGTAAATGGACCGGGCGCCGCTGTCGTAATAGGCGAGGCCGATCAGGCCTGCGGGCGCCATGGCCGCCAGGATCTCGTCGCCGATCGGCCCGTCAAGGACGGTACGCATGTGCTGCGTGTCCCGGAAGATGAAGGGCAGGCACAACGCGATGGTTTCCGGCACGAAGTTGTTCAAGGGCGATGCGTTGATCCGCATCATGTCGAGTGCGCCGATCTTGAGCTGCTCGATGGTGTCCTTCTCGGAGCCCAGGGCACCGTTGGGGAACACCTTCACGCCGAGCTTGCCGCCGCTCGCCGCAGCGAGCTGCTTGCCCATGAACTTGACGGCCTCGACGGTCGGATAATCGGCGGGATGGATGTCGGCGGAACGGAAATCGCGTGCGGTCGCCAAGGGGGCTGAGACCGCCAGCAGAGCGGCTGTGATGACGCCGGTAAGTATCTTCATCTGGGCTTCCTCCTGAGTTGATTATGTCGTTGGGCAGATGCTGCGGGCCGCCTTGGGTCGCTCCACTTCCGGTATGAAGTCAAGCGCCATTGTCGTCCCTAGGGCGCGCGGCATTCTCTGTCCAAGCCAAATCCGGCATCGATCAATGCTAGAGTTGCATCGATGGATCAAGCCGCCTTTGGGCGGACAACCGGCTCGTAGCCCGCTTTTTCCGAAATCATCTGTCCGTCTGCCGCGGGAAGCGTTTATGCGCGTTGCTTGACGCCGCCGGTGCGGCCCCCTCAAGATGCTGCGAAACAAAACGGACCATCCCGAGGAATGCCCATGCCGCGGAAGCTGATCGACATCTCCGTGCCGCTCAGAAACGACGTGACGGCGGATCCGCCGGGCAATCACCCGACGATCCAGTACATCGATCACCAGCAGGGCCTGCCGCGGATGCTGCAGTTCTTCGACGGCCTTACGGCGCAGGACCTGCCGGACGGCCAGGGCTGGGCCGTCGAGCAGGTCTCGCTGTCGACCCATAACGGCACGCATCTCGATGCGCCCTGGCACTTCCATCCAACCATGAATCGCGGCGAGCGGTCATGGACGATCGACGAGGTGCCGCTGGAATGGTGCTTTCAGCCCGGCGTGAAGCTCGACTTCCGACATCTGCCCGACGGCTACGTGGCGAGCGCCGACGACGTCGAGAAGGAGTTGAGGCGGATCCGGCATGCGCTGTCGCCGCTGGAGATCGTCGTCGTCAACACCGGCGCCGGCGCCAAGTTCGGCCAAGCCGACTATGTCAGCTCAGGCTGTGGCATGGGCTATGAGGCCACCATGTATCTGCTCGAACGCGGCGTGCGGCTGACCGGCACCGACGGCTGGAGCTGGGACGCGCCGTTCGTCCACACCGCGAAGAAATATGCCGAAACGAAAGATGCCGGCCTGATCTGGGAGGGCCACAAGGCGGGGCGGCACATCGGCTATTGCCATCTCGAGAAGCTGCACAATCTCGACCAGCTGCCTTCGACCGGGTTCACCGTCTCGTGCTTTCCGGTGAAGATCGAGCGGGCCTCCGCAGGCTGGACCCGCGCCGTCGCGATCATCGACAGCTAGCTGTCGAGCCCGCTCTCGGCGAGTTCGCGCAAGGCATCCATGTCGAGCACGACGATGGCGCCGTGCTCGAGGCGAACCCAGTTGCGGCCCGCCCAGGCGCGCAATTGCTTGTTGATGCTCTCGCGCGTCATCCCCACCATCTCGCTGATCTCCTGCTGCGTGATGGCGAGCGTGCCGCTGCCGGAGTCGAACTTGCGCTCTTCGGTGAGGCCGAGCAGCGCGCTCGCAAGCCGGCCCGGCAGATTTTGCAGGATCACCTGCTCGACCTGCTGGCTGGTCCAGCGCAGGCGCGCGCAGAGCAGCTCGATGAATTTCATTGCGAGCGCCGGCTGGCTCTTCACGAACGGCAGGAAGTCCCGGCGATCGATGATGTAGAGTTCGCAATTGGTGTTGGCGGTCGCATCGGCCGACCTGGGGGCGCCGTCCAGCACCGCGATTTCGCCGAAGATCTCTCCGGGACCGATCAGATTGAGAATGGCGTTACGGCCGTCGGGCGACGAAGAGGAAATCTTCACCGTCCCTGTGATCACCGCGAACAGATTGTTGCCGGGATCGCCCTTGGCAGCGATCGTCGCGCCGCGCTTCACCGTGGTGTGCTTGGCGTAACGGCAGAGCTGATCCAGCGCCTCCGGCTCCAGATCCGCAAAGATCGGGTGCTTGCGCAGGACCGATAATTTATTCCCCGCTGCTTGTCGGGGGTCGTCGCCGGTCTTGTCCTGAGGCACGCCACTGGGCTCCTAAGACTGCGAGGCACTGGGGTCCCTGCGTAGTCAGTGTAGCCCAGTTTTTCAACCGGAAAGCATGCTCTCGATTTGAGGCAAACGCGGCGAAAATGCCGCGGTCAGGGGCGAAGCCGGCAGCCGAAGGATGAGCCAATGCGTCCCGGTCGATGCAGAGTTGCAAGCGCCGCACGCCGCCTTGCGTTGAGGCGCTGCCAATCGTCCCGAGTTCGCACGGCCTAGCCCGCGCCGCGGGCGCCACAAAATGCGACCCTAATCTCAGGAGCTTCGACGCTTGACGTCTGACTTGAGCGGGCCCGCGCTGGTTTGCCGGTCTGCCCAGGCCAGAGCCCCGGCGAATGTGACAAAGATTGCCACGACAATGATGCTCATAAGCAACGCGTCAGCCGGCATGATGCCCTCCCCTGTGGTTTCAGGCATTATTCGGGGCACGCGGCCGAATGCATTGATCCCGATCAAAATCGAGCCGCGCTGCGTCGGAATCAGGCTGCGGCCAAGGCCTCGACCTTCGCCGGATCGAGCAGGCTGATCCCGCCATGAATGATCTCGATCACGCCGTGGCGCTCCAGCTTGGTGAAGGTGCGGCTGACGGTCTCGATGGTCAGGCCGAGGTAGTCGGCGATGTCCTGGCGGCTCATCGGAAGCGGAACCGTGTCCGATGCCCCCTTCAGCGAGACCAGCCGCTCGCGCCAGCCGAGCAGAAAGGCCGCCACCTTTTCGTCCGCCGAACGGCGGCCGAGCAGGACCATGTGGTCCCGGGCCTGGTTCAGCTCGCGAATTGCCAGCTCGTTGATCCGCCTGAGGAGGTGCAGCCGGTCCTCGATGAAACGGCCGAAGGGTGCCTTCGCAAACTGGCATACCGTCACCGCGCCGATCGCATCGGCCGAAAAATTGTGCCTGCCCGAAATATTCATCCCCAGGAAATCGCCGGGCAAGGCAAAGCCCACGATCTGCCGGCGGCCGTCGGCGAGTAGCTTGTACAGCCGCATGACGCCCTCGAGGAGATTGTAGAACGAGGTCGTGATGTCCTCCTCGGAGAACACAGTCTCGCCTGAGGAAAAATGGACGCGCCGGCCGAGATGCTCGAATTCCCGAAGCTCGACCGCATCCAGCGACGAACAAACCGCTGATGCGCGGACGGCGCAATCGGTGCAGAGCTGCCAGTTCGGTTCAATCGTGACTATGGGCTTCATCGACCGCTCCAAGCGCCGGGTGGCCATCAGGCCCATTCCGTCGCGCGGCTGCATTTTACTGCACTGCGCCAAGGCCGGTTGACCCAGATCAATTTTGGAGGGAATCCCCGCCCTATTCTTCTCCCGGACATAATCGGGGTCACTTTACATGCTGCAAGGAACGCTGCGTCACGGGTTGATTGGGTTGCTTCTGATCACGCCTGCTGTGGCGGCCCCGACCGCCGAACAACGCGGCAAGGCCTTTGCGCGAGCCAATTGCGCGCGCTGCCACGCGATCGACCGTGCGTCGAACAGTCCGCTCAAGATCGCACCGCCGCTGCGCGCCCTGCACCAACGCTATCCCGTCGAGAGCCTTGGGGAGGCGCTGGCCGAAGGCATCAACACCGGCCACGCCGACATGCCGGCCTTCGAGCTCAGTCCGGACCAGATCCACGATCTCCTGTCCTACCTCAAGACCCTGGAATAGCCGGCGTCACACCGCCTGCACCGTCCAGCCGATCAGCTCCTTGGCGATGCGTGTGAAGGCCACATCGAACGCTGCGACCGCCGCGGCCGGTTCGACCTTGTCGAGCTTTTCGCTGGTGTCGAGGAGACGCGAGGCGATCACCTTGCCGTTCTTGTCGACGATCCGCGCCGACAGTCCGATCTCGACCCGTGCCTCCCCCTCCGTGGCGATGCGGAAGCGCCTGATGTCGATCAGCAGCTGATAGTCCGCTTGCCCCAGATCGGCCGTTCGCAATGGCGCGTGGGCGATGTCGTAGTTCTCGAAACTGTCGATCAGCCGCGCCTGCACCAGTTTTGGAATGCTGTCGGCCCAGAGGAAGTCCGCAAAGCCCGGATTGTCGCCGCCGGGGGCGAACAGCATGCGCTGGGTCTGGAGCATGGCGACCGCCGTCGGCTCGGGAATGGCCAGTGACGTCGAGAGCGTCTTGCCGGCCGGCCCGAGGTTCTGCGGCGTGCGCAGGTCATAGGTGACTTTCTGCGCCGGCGTTCCGCCGCCGGTCATCTTCTCCAGGCCCGCCAAAATGCCGTCGATTTTGCCGGTGTTGCGCGCAAGCCCGTCCGAGAAGGTCTTGAGATTGGCGATGGTGTCCTTCAGCGGACCCGAATTGTCCTCCAGCACGGTGTCGACCCGCCGCAACGCATCACGCGCGGCTTGCGTCATGCTCTGGCCCGCACCCGCCTCGGCAATCAAGGTCGGGGTCGGGGTCTCGCCGGATTTGGTGACGATGACGCCTCCCTCCAGCGTCACTACCGGCACGCCGGTCAGCCCCTGGAAATCGAGCCCGACCCTGCTGTCGGCGCGCACCGGCGTGGTTGAAGCAACCGATATCGTCGCATTGACGAAGCGTGGATTGTCCGGCGCAAGCCCGAGCTGGGTAACCTCGCCGACGCGGATGCCGTTGAACAGTACGCCGGCTCCGACCAGAAGACCGGGCACCGGGCCCTGGAATTGTACGTGATAGCTCGTGCGCGGCCCGATGCCGCCGGTGTTGTTCAGCCAATAGACGAAGCCGAACACCGCGAGGATCGCGGCCAGGACGAAACTGCCGATCAGCACGTAGGGAGCGCGGGTTTCCATGTCTCATCTCATCTCGTGTTGCAGCATCTGCGAGCGCTTGCCATGGAAATAGGCGCGCACCCAGGGATGCTCGGATTGCAGCAGGTCGCGCATCGGACCGATCGCCACGATCTTGCCGTCGGCAAGAGCAGCGACCCGATCGCAGACCGTTGTCAGGCTCGCCAGATCATGGGTAACCATGAAGACGGTGAAGCCGAGGGTCTTTTGCAGGGTCGCGATCAGCGCATCGAAATCACCCGCCGCGATCGGATCGAGGCCCGAGGTCGGCTCGTCCAGGAACAGGATCGGCGGATCGAGCGCGAGCGCGCGCGCCAGCGCGACGCGCTTGGTCATGCCGCCGGATAGCTCCGCCGGATATTTATCGGCATCCTGCGCCCGCAGCCCGACCATTTCGAGCTTGGCGATCGCGATCTCGTCCATCAGCTCCTGCGACAGGACGAGATTTTCACGAAGCGGAAATTGGATGTTCTGCCGGACCGTCAGCGAGGAGAACAGCGCGCCCTGCTGGAACAGAATCCCCCATGTCGTGGCCGCGCCTTCGGTGCGGCCGCCGATTGGCCGTCCCGTAACCTGGATGGTCCCGCCTTGGCGCGGGATGAGGCCGATGATGGTCCGCATCAGCACCGACTTGCCGCCACCGGACGCCCCCACCAGTCCGAGGATCTCACCCCGGCGCACGTCGAGCGACAGATGATCGAGCACGGTCTGCCGGCCGAAGCCGACCACGAGGTCGCGGACGCGGATCGCGAACTGCTCTTGCGATTCGCCCATGATCACATTCCGATCGAGGCGAAGAAGATCGCGAACATTCCGTCGAGCACGATCACCAGGAAGATCGACTTGACCACCGACGTCGTGGTCTGTCGTCCCAGCGACTCGGCGCTGCCCTTCACGCGCAAGCCCTCGCTGCAGGCGACTACTCCGATCACCAGCGCCATGAACGGCGCCTTCAGGATGCCCACCTCGAAATGGGTGACCGAGATCGCCTCGTGCAGCCTCGCGATGTAGATCGCCGGCGCCATGCCGCCGTAGAACTGCGCGACCAGGCCGCCGCCATAGAGTGCGGCAATCGATCCGATGAAAGCAAGGATCGGCAGCGCAATCACCAGGGCCGCAACCCGCGGCAGGATCAGGACGTGGACGGGATCGAGGCCCATGGTCGAGAGCGCATCAATCTCCTCGCGCATCTTCATCGAGCCGAGCTCGGCGGTGTAGGCGCTTCCCGAGCGGCCGGCGACCATGATGGCAACGATCAGCACCCCGAGCTCGCGCAGCACCAGGATGCCGACCATGTCGACGGTGTAGGACTCCGCGCCGAACCTGCGGAAATGGAAAAATCCCTGCTGGGCGATGATGGCGCCGATCAGGAAGGTGATCAGCACGACGATGGGGATGGCCTGCCAGCCGATGCGATAGAGCTGATAGATCAGCGATGTCAGTCGCAGCGAGCGCGGCCGGCGCAGCACGCCGATCACGGCCATGCACAACGCGCCCAGCATTTGAAGAAAGATCGTGATGTCTTCACGCGCGCCGACCGTGGACTTGCCGAGATCGCTCAGCCTGAGCAGAACAGGGTTGGGTGCAGGCGTCGGCAGCGGCGTGTGGCGGTTGACCTGACGCACCTCGTCCATCAGGCCACTGAAATGGTCGGCGACCCCGATAAATTCGGTCGATCGACCGGACGATGAAGCCCTGCGCGACAGCTTTTCCAGGACCCAGGCGCCGAGCGTGTCGAGCGCGCTGACGCCCGACATGTCCAAGGTCACGGCTCTGGATTGATCGACGTCCGCCCCGACCGACCGGGACAATGTCTCCAGCATCGACACGTTCGCGGCAATCCACGGCCCTTCCGGGCACAATTTCAGCTCTTCGCCGGAGGGCGTTGCCAGCAACAGCGGTTCGGAGTTCACGCTTCCACCTCATCGGGACAACCCGGTCCCCATTCAGCCGGTCATTCTAGGCCAGCATGTGGCAGCCGGTTTGACCTGTCTCAAGACCACGACGCGTCTGCCTCCTTGACGCAAATCAAGCGCGGTCGGACCAGTGGGTCCTAGGTTTGTTTCCATTAACGGGGAAATCAGATCGATGTTCGACAGCGACAGGATGAGCGATGAACTGCGCACGCTGAAGATTGACGTCACACGCTTGCTGAGCACGGCCGGCGAGGAGATGTTCGACAGTTCGAAGGACCGCGCGGAGGCGCTTGCCGATCAGATCAGGGCCGCGCTCGCCGAGCTCGGCGAGACCGTCGACGAGGAGCAGGAGCAGCTGCAGGGCCTCATTGCGGACCGCCCGATCACACCACTTGCCTCGGCCTTCGCGCTCGGCGTGGTCGTCGGCTTCATGCTGCGGAGGCACTAGGTGAACACCGAAAATGTCGTCAAACATCTGCGGGTGCTCTGGCGTACCGACAGGATCATCGCGGACATCCGACTGCGCCACCTGCTGATCGGCCTCGGCCTGCGCGCCTTTGCGGCGCTGATCGCCGCCTTCGGCCTCCTGATGCTGGAGCTATCGGCCTATTTCGCACTGGTGCAGATCTGGAGTGCCATTGGCGCGGCCGCCATCCTCGGCGCCGTCAATTTTGTCATCGCAGCCATTCTCTTTGTGATTGCCGGCCGGCCTCCCTCGGGGCGCGACATCGAACTCGCCAACGAGATTCACGGCGCATCCATCGAAGCACTTCAGCTCGAGGCACGCACATTCCAGGCCCAAATGTCGGGCGCCGTGCATCATCCGCTCAGCACGATCTTGCCGGTGCTGGTGCCGCTGATTGCGGTCCTGATCAAGACTTTGCGGAGAACGGCCAAGGAGTCCCCCGCGGCAAATTCGGCTGAAGCGCGCTCATAGCGGTCGCGCTCAGAGTTTCAGCCTGACGTCGCAAATGTCCGGTTCAGTGGGATCCGGCTTCACCTCGAAGCCGAGCTGCCGGCACATCTCCAGCATGGTGGTGTTCTCCCTGAGAACATCACCCGAGATCGCCTTGAGCCCCTCCGATCTCGCGTAGTCGATGATCAGCTGCATCAGGGCCCATCCCAGCCCCTTGCCCTTGAGATCGGACCGCAGCAGGATCGCATATTCGCCGCTCTCGTAGATCGAGTCCGAATGGAGTCGGACCACGCCGACCATCTCACCGCTCGCCTCGTCGAATGCGATAAAGGCCATCGCGCGCGCATAGTCGAGCTGGGTCAGGCGCGCGATGAACTCGTGGGTGAACTCCTTCATCGGCGCGAAGAAACGCAGACGAAGATCGTGCGCCGTGACATGACGCAGGAATGCGTGGATGGTCGGCTCGTCCTCCGGACGCAGGGGCCGCGCGAAGATCCGCCAGCCCTCCTTGAGCTTGAGGCGGCGCTCCCATTGGGACGGATAGGCCCGAACGGCGAAGTTGGCGGCGCCGGAGCCGGCAAACTTCGGTTGCGGCGGCCCGACCGCGACGCGAGCGTCGACCGCGGTCACGCCGGTTTCATCCGCCAGCAGCGGATTGATGTCGAATTCGCGGATCTCGGGAATGTCGGCGGCCATCTGCGCCAGCTTGACCAGGACCATGGCGACAGCGTCAGGCTTCACCGCCGGCACGTCCCGGTAAGCGCGAAGCAGCCGGGACACGCGCGTGCGGTCGATCAGGTCGCGGGCCAGTTGCAGATCGAGCGGCGGCAGCGCAAGCGCCTTGTCGTTGATGATCTCGACCGCGGTCCCGCCGCGGCCGAATACCACGACGGTCCCGAAGGTCGGATCGTCGGCGAGGCCCAGGATCAGCTCGCGCGCCTTCGCCTTGACGACCATCGCCTGCACGATGACGCCCTCGATGCGAGCTTCGGGACGCAGCTTTCTCGCCCGGGCGAGAATGTCGGTGGCGGCGGCGCGCACCGCCTCGACCGTCGTCAGATTGAGCACGACGCCGCCGACATCGGATTTGTGGACGATGTCGCGCGACATGATCTTCAGCACGACGGTGGCGCCTTGCGCAAAGATGTCTTCCGCGTAGGCCACCGCCTGCTCGACATCGGCCGCGGCGTAAGTGGGCACCATCGCGATATCGTAGGCTTCGAGCAGGTGCTTGATCTCGACGGGTTCGAGCCATTGCCGGCCGTCTGCGATGGCGGCAGCGACGATCTGTTTTGCGGCACGTGCGTCCGGCACGAAAGTCTCGGGCATTGCGGGTGGAACCTGGCTCAACTCCTCCACGACTTCGCGATGCCTCACGAGGTACATGAAGCCGCGCACGGCGTCATCCTCGGTCGGATAGTTCGGGATGCCCGCGCCGGACAGTGTTTCGATGATGTTCTGGTCTGCTCCGATCCACGAGGCGAGCACGGGCTTGGCCCAACTGCGGTGCTTCTCGCGATATGTCTTGACGCGTTCGGTCACCATCGTTGCGATATCGGCAGCCGAGGCGATCGCGGTCTGCACGTTGAGGACGAGGACCGCGTCGTTGTCGGGATCGGCGAGCAGCACCTCGAGCGCCGCCGCATAGCGCGACGCATCGGCGTCGCCCACGATGTCGACGGGATTTGCGCCGGACCAGGTCGGCGGCAGCGCGTCATCGAGCTTCTTGCGCGCGTCCGCCGAGATGCTCGCCGGAATGCCGCCGAGTTCGACCAACCGGTCGATGGCGAGGACACCGATGCCGCCGCCATTGGTCAGGATGGCGAGGCGCTTTCCCGCCGGCGACTCGACGCGGCCGAGCGTCTCGGCGCAATCGAACAGCTCGCGCAGATCGGAGACCCGCAGGACGCCCGCGCGGCGGAACGCCGCGTCATAGACGGCGTCGGCGCCCGCAAGCGCACCGGTATGGGTGGCAGCCGCCTTCGCGCCCTGCGCCATTCGGCCGGACTTCACCACGACAACGGGCTTCACGCGCGCCGCGGCACGCGCGGCCGACATGAACTTGCGCGCGTCCTGGATGGCTTCGATATAGAGCAGGATCGCGCGGGTCTTGTGATCCATCGCGAAATAGTCGAGCAGATCGGCAATATCGACGTCGATTTGATCGCCGATCGAGACGATGCCGGAGAAGCCGACGCCGCGCTGCGCGGCCCAATCGACCATGCCGGCCGCGATCGCGCCTGATTGCGAGATCAGCGCGAGATTCCCCGGCCCCGGCATGTGCGCAGCAAAACTGGCATTGAGGCTCACGGCGGGCATCATGATGCCCAGGCAGTTCGGCCCGATCAGCCGCATGCCGTATTTGCGGGCCGCAGTGATGGCGGCCCCGTGGAGGGACCCCGGTCCATGGCCGAGCCCGGCCGAGACGATCAGGGCGCCCGCCGAGCCGCGCCGCCCGGCTTGATCGACAATGCCCGGAACCGCGCGCGCCGGCGCGGTGATAACCACAAGCTCGGGCACGAACGGCAATAGATCGAGGCTGTCCACGGCCGTGACGCCGCCGATCTCCGCATGGCGCGGATTAACGAGGCCGAACTGTCCCGTGAATCCAGCCTTACGAATGTTCTCCAGAACGGCGCGTCCAACGGAGACCGGGCGGGCGCTCGCACCGACGAGCGCGACCGAACGCGGCGACAGCAGGTTCTTCAGACGATAGGTTGACATGAAAGCAAATGCGCCCGGTCGGTGGCGGTTCCGATGGTTGACGATCAGGCCGATAAACTGGCCACCCGCCTAGTACGAGATCATAACCCAGCACGGTGGCTCGCCAATGACGGTCTTTGTCACACCGCCCCAAACGATCTCGTTCAGGCGCGAATGATGGTAGGCGCCCATTACGATCGCATCGATGGCATGGGAATTCGCCCAGCTTCCGAGCACCTTGCCAATCGAGCTGCCGCCGCCCGCCACGGT
The DNA here is from genome assembly GCF_000244935.1 of Bradyrhizobium sp. WSM1253. NCBI lineage: Bacteria > Pseudomonadati > Pseudomonadota > Alphaproteobacteria > Hyphomicrobiales > Nitrobacteraceae > Bradyrhizobium > Bradyrhizobium sp. WSM1253. The sequence continues at coordinate 6,851,321 of NZ_JH600073.1, read as the reverse complement.
TTCAAACGAGGCGTAGACCCCATGTTCCCTCAAGTGATCGACGAGAGCCGTCCCGGATTGCACGATCGCCTCGGACTTGTCGTCCGCCACGGTCACCACGCGGACCAGGGCTGCTGCCTGAAGGATAGGCAGCGCGTCGCCGACCGCACGCGCCGCACGCGCGGAGTGGTCCCAGGCGATCATGACGTTCTCGAATTCCGGGCGCAGTTCGTCCACATGCTGCTCCGGGCAGAGCAGCACTGGCCGTCCGGATTCGAACAAGAGCGTCTCGATGATGTGCTCGGTTCGGCTGTCGTGCGGCTTCACGGGGACCAGCGTGAGATCGCTGAAGCGCCCGTGCTCGGCCAGGACTGTCGCGATCTGGTCTGCCGGCACCTTGGCCGACCGGCTTTGAGCGCGAATGCCGGTGCGGGAGGTTGCGCGGGTGAACGCACCCAGGAGATCCTGACTGTCGCCCGCCCCAAGCGAGCCGTTTGGCTCGGCCGCATCGGAATCATCGGGGAGCATCACCTTCGGCCGCACGAAAACATCCTCTTCGAGCGCAAGCGCGGTGATCCTGGCGCCGAGGTCGGCGGCAACGGCCACGCATTTCTCGATCGCAGCAAGGGCCGGGCCGCGTGACTGGCCGACGAGCGGCAGAAAGACGTCCTTGATCGGCATCGGGATTCTCCTCAGGCGCCAGAATAGGCCGGCTTTGGTTGGGACGCTTGATCCTCGTCAAGCCCAAGAACTCCGACCGATCGGAAAGGAGACAGGCGTTGACCGAAGTCAAGGACTGGCCGTGATCTGCTTCTATGGATTACCCTGATCGCGGGGCGAGCCGCCTTCCGACGCATCTGGACGTACCAGCTGGAATGACAGACGATTCTGCGACCCAGGACCGGATCTTTGCGGCGCTCACCAATTCCGCGGGTCATCCGAACGTAAGGCGGATCGATACGCACGCAGCTTCGGTCTTTCTCGAAGGCAGACGCGCTCTGAAAATCAAGCGCGCCGTGCAGTTTCCGTTCCTCGATTATTCGACGCTCGAGAAGCGCAAGGCGGCGTGTGAGGAGGAGATCAGGATCAACCGGCCGCTGGCGCCGCAGATCTATCACCGCGTCGTGGCGATCACGGAAGAGCCCGATGGATCGGTGAAGGTCGACGGAAGCGGCCGGCCGATCGAGTATGCGGTCGAGATGTTGCGCTTCGACGAAAGCCGGACGCTGGATCATCTGGCCAACGCCGGAGCGCTGGATGACACTTTTGCCTCGGCTGTCGCCGACGCGATCGCCGCTTCGCATGCGCAGGCTATTCGCGCCGACGGCAGTGCATGGGTTTCCTCCATCCCCGGCCTGATCGATGGCAACAGCAATGGCCTGCGGACTGGCAATCATTTCGAAGCCGAAGAGATCGCAGAACTCGGCAGAGACTCGCACGCAACGTTCCTCCACCTTCGGCCTTTGCTCGAAGAGCGCGGCCGTCAAGGCTTCGTGCGCCGCTGCCATGGCGACCTGCATCTTGCGAACATCGTGGCGATCGACGAACAGCCGGTGCTGTTCGACGCCATCGAGTTCGATGCGCAGATGGCAACCACCGACGTGCTCTACGATCTCGCATTCGGATTGATGGACCTGTTGCACCACGATCAACCACGCGCGGCCAACATCGTGCTGAACCGTTATCTCGCCGGGACTCCGGTCGAAAATCTCGACGCGCTCTCCGCACTGCCGCTGTTCATGTCCATCCGGGCGGCGATCCGCGCCCAGGTCGCGCTGGCACGGCTGAAGCCGCCGCATTCCGGTGATCCCAGCATTCTCGACAGGGCACGGCGCTATTTTGGCCTCGCCCGCGCGCTGATCCAACCGCCCGCTCCCCGGCTGATTGCAGTCGGCGGATTGTCAGGCACCGGAAAGACGATTTTGGCACGCGCGCTCGCGCCGGACATTGCGCCGCAGCCGGGGGCCGTCGTGCTGCGCAGCGACCTCGTCCGCAAGCAGATGTTAGGGGTCAAGGAAACGAACCGCCTGCCGGCATCCGCATACACGCCGGAGGTCACGGCCCGCGTTTACGATATATTGGCTCGGCACGCCGGGCGGGTGCTGGCGCAAGGCCATTCAGCGATCATCGACGGCGTGTTCGCCCGCGAGGACGAACGAGACGCGGTCGCCGCACTGGCGCGCGAGCGCAACGTGCCGCTGAGCGGCCTATTTCTGGTTGCGGACCTCGCGACCCGGCAGGCGCGGATCGGAGCCCGCCGGGGCGACGCATCCGACGCCACGCAAGAGGTTGCCGCGCGGCAAGAGCACTATAATATCGGCCATATCGGTTGGGCGACCATCGATGCATCCGGGACGCAAGAGCAGACGCTCCAGAACTGCCGGGACGCGATCGCCGAGAGCAAGTAAGGCAATCTGCAAATGGCGCGACCCAGCACGAGTTCGACGGCCGCGCGCGTCAAGCCTGCGGCGAGGCGCAATGCCCTGCCCGGCCGCCTCAGCTCCGGCATGGTCTGCGACACGGCCTTCCGGATCATCGCCCGCCGTCACCTCGCCGCCGTTCTCGCCCAGCATGACGGCACCTGCCGCGGCGATCCCGAGGCACTGCACCAGATCCGGATTGCACTGACGCATCTGCGCACCGCCATCCGCTTCTTCTCACCGATGGTCGATGATGCCCTTCGGCCGGAGGTCTGGACCGAACTGAAATGGCTGAACAGCCAGCTCGGCATGGTCCGGGACCTCGACGTGGCGATCGAGCGGGTCATCGCCGAGAGTGAAGGCGAGTTGACCGTGATTGCCGAGCTCCAGCATTGGGACGAAAAGCGCGCCGAGAGCCATCGCCAGTTGGCGCGCGCGCTGCAATCCGCGCGGTATCGCCGGCTCGTCGAGCAGACCTCAGCCTGGATCGAGAGCGGCCCCTGGTCGACCCGGCGCAGCAAGGAAGCTATTAGGCTACGCCGCTGCACGCTCGCCGACCACGCAACAGTGAAACTCACGGAATGGGAAAAAACGCTGCTCAAGAAAGCGCGCAAGCTCCGCAAGCTCGACGTCGAGAAACGGCACAAGCTGCGGCTTCTCAACAAACGGCTGACCTATTCGATCGAGTCCCTGGACGACCTATTCGCCGACGAGTCGCTGACGAAGCAGAAGTCGATCCTCAAGCAATTGCGCAAGGCGCAAAAGTCTCTCGGGCAATTGAACGACGATGCGCGAGGGCAAACCTTGGCGGCGTCATTGAACGAGGCCGTTCCCGAGGCGAGCATTCGCTTCCTCAATCGCAAGCGCGAAAAGAAACTGTTGCGGACCGCCTCGCGCGCCTACCGGAAACTCGACAAGGCCAAGCCGTTCCGCTCCGCCGACCTTGCGCCGAATGCGGAGCCTGAGGACTAGGTGTGGACGTAGTCTCCCGGCGCGTCCGGCAGACCGTCAAGGTCTCCGCCTCCGATCTGCGGCGGATCGCAGGGCGCCCCGGAGTGTGCGGCCAGCCGTTCGGCCCATTCTGGCCACCACGATCCCTCGACTTGCGGTGCCAGCTTCAGCCATTCGTCCGGGCCGACATAGGGCGCATCGGCAGCCTTGATCAGCACTTGATAGCTGTGGCCGGGCTCGTCCGGCGGCGCAACGACGCCGGCATTGTGGCCGCCGCTGGTCAACACAAAGGTCACGTCGGCATCGACCTGATAGTGGATCTTGTAGACGGATCGCCACGGCGCCACGTGATCGGCGAGCGTGCCGACCACGAACATCGGCGCATGGATGTCGGAAAGCGAGACACTCTTCTCGTCGACACGATAGCGGCCCTCGGCCAGATCGTTGCCCAGGAATAGCTTTCGCAGATACTCCGAGTGCATGCGATAGGGCAGCCGCGTGGCGTCGGCGTTCCAGGCCATCAGGTCGCTCGGTGGCGCACCCTCGCCCATCAGATAGTCATGCGACAGCCGCGACCAGATCAGTTCGTTGGAGCGCAACAGCTGGAACGCGCCGGCCATCTGCGTCGTGTCCAGATAGCCCCGCTGCCACATCAGGTCCTCGAGAAAGGCGACCTGGCTCTCGTTGACGAAGAGCGTTAGCTCGCCGGCCTCGGTGAAATCCGTCTGTGCGGCAAGCAGGGTGATCGTGCACAGTCGCTTGTCGCCGTCGCGTGCCATCGCGGCCGCGGCGATCGACAGCAATGTGCCGCCCAGGCAGTAGCCGAGCGCATGGGTGTTCCGGCCCGGCAGGATCCGGCCGATCATGTCCAGCGCCGCCATGACGCCCAGCTTGCGATAGTCGTCGAAGGCGACATCCCGGTCTTTGGCATCCGGATTTCGCCAGGAAATCGCGAATACGGTGAAGCCCTGACCGGTCAGATACTTCACCAGAGAATTCTGCGGCGACAGATCGAGGATGTAGTACTTCATGATCCAGGCGGGCACGATCAGGATTGGCTCGGGTCGCACTTGCGCAGTCGTGGGTTGGTACTGGATCAGCTCGATCAACGCGTTGCGATAAACGACCTTGCCCGGCGAAGCCGCGACCGTCTCGCCGACGATGAACTGTTCGTCACCCGCGGGCCTAGAGGCGGAGAGCAGGCGCATCAGGTCGCTGCACCAGTTCTGCCAGCCGAACACGAAATTCTCCCCGCCGCTCCGGAACGCCTTCTCCAGCACTTGCGGATTGGTCGCCGCGAAGTTCGACGGCGCCAGCATGTCGAGCATCTGGCGCATCGAGAATTCGACGATGGCTTCATTTGCGTGCGACACGCCACGTACACCTGTCGCGGCATCGTGCCACCAGCGCTCTCCGAGCAGGAACGCCTGCGCAAGCAGATTGAACGGTGCGGCTTCCCATTGTGGCCCCCTGAAGCGACGATCCCGCCCCTGCGGCGCAATCACGGACCACGGTTTTTGCGACGTCGCATGCGCGGCGGCTTCCACAAACTGGCCCATGTCGCGAAGCATGTTGCGCGACATCTCCACCTGACGCTGCGGTGCCGCAGCCAGATGAGAGCTCCAATCGAGCCAGGCGAGCGACAAGGCCAGCGGCGAAATCCCGCCCGTCAACCGCGACAGCATCGCGTGAAACGCGCGGTCAAGAGGGTATGGCTCCGATACAGGCAGGGAATCGGCGGCGACGGGCCTTCCAGCCAGGGCTTCGGGGGCCGTCGTAGAGGCTTCGGGCTCAACAACAGGACTGACGGAGAGAGCCTGCGCGGACGGCTCTTCGGGTCTTGGAAATATCTGCACGACGCTCATGGCTGAATGTTCCTGCCCGCTTCTTGGCGGCGTGGCAGCAGGATATGGCGAGGCTTCGGATGCGCGTTGAGCTGCATCAAGTCCGGGCATCGATCACGATTGCTCAACCGGGAAGAGCCCGATTCATCCTTTGACCTGCGTCAAGCCGCAGCACGACGCCAGAGCTACGCTCCCCGCATCGATATTCGACAAGCCAGCGGAGTCCGGCATGCGCGCCCATCAGATCATGACCCGGTCGGTCATCTCGGTTACCCCAGACACCAGCATCGTGGAGGCGGCAAACATCATGCTGAAGCGGCATGTCAGCGGTCTCACCGTCGTCGACGATGCCGGCAAGCTGGTCGGCGTGGTCTCGGAAGGCGACTTCATCCGCCGCAGCGAAATCGGCACGGGACGCAAGCGAGGGCGCTGGCTGCGGTTCATTCTCGGATCCGGCAAATCGGCCAGCGACTTCGTCCACGAGCACGGCCGCAAGGTCTCGGAGGTGATGACCCGTTCACCAGTGACCCTCACCGAGGATACGGCACTTGCCGAGATCGTCGATCTCATGGAACGGAACAATGTGAAGCGTCTACCGGTGATCCGCGGCGACAAGATCGTCGGCATCGTGTCGCGCGCGAACCTGCTCCAGGCGGTGGCGGACCTCGCCCGAGACGTACCCGACCCGACCGCGGACGACGATCACATTCGCAGCCGCATCATCGATACCATGGAGAAGAACGACTGGTGCCCGTTCGGGCTGAACGTCATCGTCCGCGACGGAATCGTTCATCTCAGCGGCGTCATCACCGAGGAGCGCGTGCGACAGGCCGCCGTCGTCGCAGCGGAGAACGTCAACGGCGTGAAGAAGGTGCATGACCATCTCTGCTGGGTCGACACCATGTCAGGAATATATCTAAACTCGCCCGAGGACGATGACCTCGCCAAGGCAAGCTGACCAAGGCAAGCTGAGCACGCACGGACCGCAGTTCAGCGCGGGATGACGGCGGTGGCCTCGATTTCGACGCGCGCCGCCTTCTCGACGAGGCGGACGACCTGAACCAGCGCCATCGCCGGATAGTGCGCGCCGAAGATGGTGCGGTAGGCCTTGCCGAGCTCTTTCAGGTTCGCCAGGTACTCCTCCATGTCGACGACGTACCAGGTCAGGCGCACCAGATGCTCGGGCTGCGCACCGGCCTCCGCGAGGATCGCGGCGATGTTGCTCAGGGTCTGGCGCACTTGCGCGACAAAACCGTCCGCGAGATGCTCCTCGGCATCCCAGCCGATGACGCCGCCAGTGACGACGATGCGTCCCTCGGCGGCCATGCCGTTGGCATAGCCTTTCGGCACCGGCCAACCGGACGGCTGGAGCACCTGCGCCCTGGAGCGGGCTTCGTCCTCGGCTGCTGTCGGCAGCACCGCGAGGTGCGGGCCTTTCGGCGTCGTCACTGACAATTCTCTATCCTTCTCTCATTCCGCCGCGACGCCGGAGGACGCCACCGCGGTCTGCGCCAGTTGCCGAAGCGCAAAGCGCTTTAGTTTGCCGGTCTCGGTCTTCGGCAGTTGCGTCACGAACTCGATCGCGCGCGGATATTTGTATGGCGCGATCTCCCGTTTGACATGCTCCTGCAACGCAGCCACGAGCTCGGGGTCCGGCGTAACGCCCGGCGCGGCAACGACATAGGCCTTCACGATCATGCCGCGCGCTTCGTCCGGCGCGCCGACCACCCCGCACTCGAGGACGGAGGGATGCGTAAGCAGCGCCGCCTCGACGTCCGTGCCAGCGATGTTGTAGCCGGCCGACACGATCATGTCGTCTGAGCGCGATTGGTACCAGAAATAGCCGTCGCTATCCATCAGATAGGTGTCGCCGGTGATGTTCCAGCCGTTCTGGACGTATTTGCGCTGCCGCTCGTCGGCGAGATAGCGGCATCCGGTCGGCCCGCGTACCGCGAGCCTTCCCATCGCGCCCGGCGGAACGTCGTTGCCCGAATCATCGACGATCTTCGCCTCATACCCAGGCACCGGCTTGCCCGTCGCACCCGGGCGGATTTCGTCCTCGGTCGCGCTGATGAAGATGTGCAGCAGCTCGGTCGAGCCGATGCCGTCCATCAGCTTGATGCCGGTCGCGTTCAGCCAGGCATCGAATGTCGGCTTGGGCAGCGTCTCGCCGGCGGACACGCATTTGCGGAGCGACGAAATATCGCGGCCCGGAAGCTTGCCAATCATCGCCCGGTACGCGGTCGGGGCGGTGAAACAGACCGTGGTCTTGTACTGCTCGATCGCATTCAGAATGTCGTCGGGCGCCGTCTTCTCCAGAACGACGAACGAGGCGCCGATGTGCATCGGAAACAGCACGCCGCCGAAGCCAAACGTGAAGGCGAGCGGTGCCGAGCCGACGAAGCGATCCTTCTGCTCCGCGCGCAGGATGTTGCGCGCATAGCCATCGCACACCGCCAGCATGTCACGGTGGAAATGCATGGTGCCCTTGGGGTCGCCGGTCGTGCCCGACGTGAAAGCGATCAGGCAGACGTCGTCGGAGGCGGTATCGACAGCTTTGAACTCCGGACTTGCATCCCCCATCAGGGCCTCGAGCGAGTCGTCGGCGCCGTTGCCCCAATAGACCACGCGCTTGAGGTCGGGGGCTGCGGCTTTCGCCTTCTCCATTTCGTCGGCGAGCTTGCCATCGCAGAGCGCGAGTGCGATCTCCGCCTTCTGGATCGGATAGGACAGCTCCTTGGCGCGCAAGAGCGGCATCGTCGCCACGACAATGCCGCCGGCCTTGATCACCGCCAGATAGGTCGCGACCATCATCGGATTGTTGGCCGAGCGTAGCAGCACGCGTCCGCCGGTGACGAGACCAAGCTTGCCGACCAGCACATTGGCGATGCGGTTCACGACCGTTTGCAGCTCACGATAGGTGTAGCTGACCGCCGGGCTGATCACGCAGGGAGCGTCGCCATGTCCCTGCTCGACCCAGCGGTCGAGGAAATAGCTGACGCAGTTGAGGCGGGGCGGATATTGCAGTTCCGGTCGCGTGAAGATGAAGTCCGGCCACAACTCTCGCGGCGGAAGATGCTGCCGCGCGAATGTATCGACATGGGCTGTCGCGGCATTGTCGTCACGCGAGCCCGAGACTTGAACCTTGGCGGCGTTGGCCATCGCACGCTCCTTTCAGCATGGAAAGCACCCGGCAGCACTAACTCGGAAACATTTTAGGCTTAAAGCAATTTCGCGCAATAGCGGATTTTGGGCATCCCGTGCTTTTTCCGGTGGCAAACGGGATGGGCGGGTGCCTCGGCCGCGGACCTAGCCCCGGCGGCGAGCGGCCGATTTCTGCGCCGATGCCTTGGTCTTGGCGAGCAGCCGCATCAATTCGCGCACATCCTTCGGGGTCAGATCAGCGAAGAGATCGGCGATCCAGGTTTCGTGTTCCGCGGCCATTCTGCGAAATTCGGCGCGACCGAGTTTAGTCAACCGGATCACCTGGACGCGGCGGTCCGTCTCCGACGTGCGGCGGTCGAGATGACCGGATTCCACGAGGCGCTCGACGAGGCCGGTGACGTTGCCGTTCGACACCATCATGCGCTTGGAGACGTCGGACAGCGTCATGCCGTCGGGTGCCTTGTCGAGCTGCGCCATCAGGTCGAAACGGGGCAATGTGACGTCGAAGCGCTGCCGCAACCGGCCACGGACCTCGCCCTCGATCAGGGTCGTGCAGGTCAAGAGGCGCAGCCACAGCCGAAGCTCTTCAGCGTGATCCTCCGGAGTTTCGACGGCCTTGGTCTCGGAATCGAGCATGTTGATGCAGTCACTCTCGGCCGGCATTGGCGCCGGCACGGATTCCCAATGTTTCGAGCTTCAAATAAATCGAAGCCCGCTGCAAGCCTAAAGCCGCAACAATCGACCGCATACCGATTTCTTTAAGCTTCAAATAATTGGCGCGCCGCTTGCATGCGCCGCTGCCCGCAGGATGACGATGCCTTGAGCTCGCTTGCCGTGGCAGCAATCATCGGCATAAACTTGGATTGGAGTAGCGGCTTGCAACGCAAGTCCTGTTATCACGGGGGACAGATCATGAAGACGCAAATGACGTTGGCCGCAGCCGCCTTGCTGCTTGGCACCGCGGTGAGCCCTTCCCTCGCCCAGGAAAAAATCAAGCTGGGTGTGATCGTGACCCTCTCGGGACCCGCCGCCGCGCTCGGCCAACAGGTTCGCGACGGCTTTGCGCTGGGGGTCAAGGATCTCGGCGGCAAGATGGGCGGCCGCGATGTCGAAGTCGTCGTGGTCGACGATGAATTGAAGCCGGACGCAGGGGTCACCAAGGTCAAGGGCCTTCTGGAGCGCGACAAGGTCGACTTCGTGGTCGGCCCGATCTTCTCCAACATCCTCCAGGCGATCCACCGGCCGGTGACGGAATCGAAAACCTTCCTGATCAGCCCCAATGCCGGCCCGTCTACGTTTGCCGGCAAGGACTGCAATCCGTTCTTCTATGTAACCTCGTATCAGAACGACCAGGTGCACGAAATCCTTGGCAAGGTCGCGCAGGATCGCGGCTACAAGCGCATGTATCTGATGGTGCCGAATTATCAGGCCGGCAAGGACTCGGTGGCGGGCTTCAAGCTCGACTACAAGGGCGAGATTGTCGAAGAATCCTACATGCCGCTCAACACGCTGGACTTCCAGCCGGAGCTTTCCAAGATTTCGTCGCAGAAGCCCGATGCGCTCTTCACGTTCATGCCCGGCGGCCTCGGCGTCAATCTCGTCAAGCAATACAAGCAGGCCGGCCTCGCCGACAGCATTCCGGTGCTCTCGGCTTTCACCGTGGATGAATCGACCTTGCCGGCGCAGCAGGACGCCGCAGTCGGCATGTTCGGCGGCGCGAACTGGGCGCCCAATCTCGACAATCCCCAGAACAAGAAGTTCGTCGCCGCCTACGAGGCCGCCTATAACATCGTGCCGGGCACCTACGCCTTCCAGGCGTATGATGCCGCGATGCTGATCGACAGCGCCGTCAAGGCCGTGAAGGGCGATCTCTCGAACAAGGATGCGGTCGCGGCCGCTCTGAAAAAGGCGGACTTCACCTCGCTGCGCGGCGCCTTCAAGTTCAACACCAACGGTTATCCGATCCAGGATTTCTACCTGACCAAGGTCGCCAAGCGCGCGGACGGCAAGTTCCAGACCGAGATCGTCCAAAAAGTCTTCGAGAATTACGGCGACCGCTACGCCAAGGACTGCAAGGCGGCGAACTAAGCCGCACGTCGCATTGAGGGAGGATCACAATGAAGAGCGAAATCACCGGCATCACGCGCGCCAATGAGGGAATCCAGGGCATCTCCTGGAACATCCTCGGCCAGACCTATGTGCCGAAGAGCAACACGGAGCACAGCTTCTCCTGGCATGCGACGCTGCCGCCGGGCACGTTCGTGCCGCCGCACATCCATCCCGACCAGGATGAATATCTCTATATGCTGGAGGGCAAGCTCGATTTCATGCTCGGCAATTCCGAGTCGCAGGCGACTGCGGGCGACCTGATCCGGCTCGGCATGGGCGTGCCGCACGGCATCTTCAACAAGTCGGAGCAGACCGCGAAAGTGCTGTTCTGGGTGTCACCGACCCGCAAGCTGTTCGACCTGTTCTGGGGCCTTCACAACATGAAGGAACAGAAGCCGGAGGACGTGGTGGCGATGGCCGCCGAGTTCAACATCCACTTCCTGCCGCCGCCTCCCGGCGGCTAGCTTCAGGCGCGCACCGCCGCAAGTCCCGGCACTGCGGCGAAGCCGGCCTTGGTAGCATAGCCGCGCACGATCGCCTCGCGCTGGGAATAGCTCAGCACGTTGTCGACATTGTCGAAACCATCAGGCGCGAGCTGCTCGACGGCGTCGATGACGCCCTCGGGACCGCCGCGCCGGTTGGAGCGGACGATGTCCGCGGTCATGGGCAGGCGCTTCTTCTCGTATTCAAGCAACGCCTGGCGCGGATGCTCGGCGCGCACCAGCGCGTCTGCGAGGCAGCGCGCATCGAGGATGGCCTGCGAGGCGCCATTGGAGCCAACCGGATACATCGGATGCGCGGCGTCACCGAGCAGCGTGACTCGGCCGGACGACCAATAGGGCAATGGATCGCGGTCGCAGGTCGGATATTCGTAGAACTCGGGCGTGGCGGAGATCAGGCTCTTCACGTCGACATAGGGCACCGAGAAGCGCGCGACATGCGGCATCAACTCCTCGCGCCGGCCCGGCCGCGACCAGTCTTCCTTGCGCGGCGGCGGGGCATTGCCCTCGCCGACCCTCACCAGCACCGCCCAGTTGGTGAGACGGCTCGCCGGGCTCGATCCCTCCGCGATGGGATAGATCACAACCTTGGCGTTGAGCCCGCCGGCCACAATCATCGACTTGCCGGTGAGGAATAGCGGCCAATCCCGCGCACCGCGCCACAGCATCAGGCCGTTCCAGCATGGCGGCCCCTCGCTCGGGAACAGCGTGTCACGGACCCGCGAATGGATGCCGTCGGCACCAATCAGGATGTCGCCGCGCGCGGTATGGATGTGCGCGCCTGAGCGGTCGAAGAAGTAAGCGGTGACGCCGCTCTCGTCCTGCGTGAAGGCGCCGAGGCGGCAGCCGGTGTGGATGGCCTCCGGCCCGAGCCGCTCCTCGACGGCGCGATGGATGACGCCCTGAAGGCGGCCGCGGTGGATCGAGAATTGCGGCACATCGTGGCCGGCGTCGATGCCGCGAGCCTCGCGCCAGACTTCCTGGCCGTGACGGTTGAGGTAATAGAGCTGGTCGGTGCGGATCGCGACATCGTCAAGCTGCTGGAGCAGACCGAGGCCTGCCAGCTCGCGCATGGCGTGGGGCAGCGTATTGATGCCGACGCCAAGCTCGCGGATGGTGTCGGACTGCTCGAAAATCTCGCAAGCGAGGCCCCGCGAGCGCAGCATCAATGCGGTGGTGAGACCACCGATACCGCCACCGACGATAATCGCCTTCATCGCCCTCACTCCACTCGGTACACACCAGGCAATACGGCCAAATTCGCACGGGCGGTCACTCCGCTGCAAGCGGCTTTGTCGCCTCCGCCTTGAGCTCGGCCCGGGTCTTGGGCTTAGCCTTAATTCTCAGCTCCTCGAGATCCTGCCGGTCGCGCACGCTGTTGCGGAAAATCTGATCTTTTCCGGGAAGATATTGCGGCGGACAGAACGCGTCGTCCGCTCCGTACCAGGCCGCCGCCCTCATGGTGAAGGAGGGATCGACCAGATGCGGCCGCCCCAGCGCGACGAGGTCCGCCCGGCCGGCAGCCAGGATGGTGTTGGCCTGGTCCGCCGTCGTGATGTTGCCGACACACATCGTGGCCACGCGCGCCTCATTGCGGACCTGGTCGGAGAACGGCGTCTGGAACATGCGGCCGTAGATCGGCTGCGCATCGCGCACGGTCTGCCCGGTTGAGACGTCGACGAGATCGACGCCGGCTTCGGCAAACGCGCGCGCGATCGCCACCGCATCGTCGCCGCCGATGCCACCCTCGGCCCAGTCGGTCGCGGAAATGCGCACGGACATCGGCTTGTGCGACGGCCATACGGCCCGCAGCGCCTCGAAGATTTCGAGCGGAAAGCGCAGGCGGTTTTCGAGCGAGCCGCCATACTCATCCGTGCGGGTGTTCGTCAGCGGCGAGATGAAGCTCGCAAGCAGATAGCCGTGGGCGCAGTGCAGTTCGAGCATGTCGAAGCCACAGCGTTCGCCGCGCTCGGCCGCCGCGACGAAAGCATCTCTCGCGGCGTTCATGCCGACCCGATCGAGCTCGCGCGGAACCTGGCTGTCGGGGAAATAGGGCAGTGGAGACGCCGAAAACACCTCCCAGCCGCCCTCCTCGAGCGGACGATCCATGCCGTCCCACATCAGCTTGGTCGCACCCTTGCGCCCGGCGTGCCCCAGTTGGAGGCAGATTTTTGCGGCTGAATTGGCATGGACGAAATCAACGATGCGCCGCCAGGATGCCTCCTGCTCGTCATTCCACAGTCCTGTGCAGCCGGGCGTGATGCGCGCGTCGCGGGCAACGCAGGTCATCTCCGTGAAGATGAGGCCGGCACCGCCGATCGCACGCGATCCATAATGCACCAGGTGGAAATCGGTCGGCACGCCCTCCTTCGCCGAATACATGCACATCGGCGACACCACGGCGCGATTGGCGATCTCCATCTCGCGCAGCCGGAAGGGCTGGAACAGCGGCACCATCGGCTTCTCGGTGTCGACGTCGAAGCCGCTGTCACGAACACGCTTGGCAAATGATCTTTCGACCTCCGCCACGAAGTCAGGGGCGCGAAGCTTCAGGTTGTCATAGGTGATCGCCTTCGAGCGCGTCATCACGCCGAAGGCGAACTGCACGGGATCGAAATCCCAGAAGCGGTCGACATGCTCAAACCAGACCAGCGAGACGTCGGCGGCGTGCTGCGTCTTCTCGACCTCTTCGCGGCGGCCGTGCTCATAGACGTCCAGCGCCGCTTTGATGCTGGGCGCCTTCTCCATCGCCTCAGCCAGCGCGATCGCGTCTTCCATTGCGAGCTTGGTGCCCGAGCCGATCGAGAAATGCGCGCTCGCCTTGGCGTCGCCGAGCAGGACCATGTTGTCCTTGACCCAGCGCTTGCTGCGGATCATCGGGAAATTGCGCCACGTCGAGCGGTTCGTGAGCAATTGGTGCCCGTCGAGGAACCAGCCGAAGATCTCGGCCATCCGCGCAGCCGACTGGGCCTCGTTCAGCCCTGTCAGCCCGGCGCGTTCGAAGGTCTCCGGATCGGTCTCGAAAATCCAGGTCGAGTGTCCGGCTTCATATTGATAGGCATGGGCGATGAACGGGCCCCACTCCGTCTCCTGGAAGATGAAGGTGAAGGCATCCAGCGGCCTGGTCGAGCCCATCCAGGCGAACTTGTTGGTACGGAGGTCGACTTCCGGCGCGAAATGATCGACATATTTGTCGCGGAAGCGGCTGTTGATGCCGTCCGCGACCAGGATCAGATCGGCTTCGGCGAAGCGGGATTCGTCCTCGACGTCTACTTCGAAATTCAGGACGACGCCCAGTTCGCGCGCGCGCGCCTGGAGGATCAGGAGCAGCTTCTGCCGCGAGCAGCCGCAAAAGCCGTTGCCGCCGACCCGATGAACCGTTCCGCGGAAGTGGACGGCGATGTCATCCCAGTAGGCGAATTCCTGGGTGATGCGGCGATAGCTCGGAAGGTCGTGCTTCTCGAAATTATCGAGCGTGGCGTCCGAGAACACCACGCCGAAGCCGAAGGTATCGTCGGCGCGATTGCGCTCGTACACCGCGATCTCAGCGCTCGGTCGCTGCTTCTTCAGCAGGATTGCAGCGTAGAGACCCGCAGGTCCGCCACCGATGATCGCGACTTTCATGGGAGCCTCGCCAATTCAACCCGCCGAAACTATTTTAAGCCTAAAATAATTTCGCGCAAGTCCCCATTGCGGCAGGCCGGCGGCAAAGCCCGGCTTAATCGCCCCTGAAGACCGGCTTGACCTTGTTGGCAAAGGCCTCGAAGGCCCGTTCGAAATCGGCGGTCGTCATGCACAGCGCTTGAGCAACGGCTTCCGCCTCGATCGCCTCCTCCACCGACATCGCCCATTCCATGGCCAGCATCCGCTTGGTCATGGTGTTGGCAAACGTCGGTCCCTCCGCGATTTGCTTGGCCAGCACTTGTGCCTGGGGCAGCACCTGCTCCGACGTGAGGATACGGCTGAAGAAGCCCCAGCGCTCACCCTCCTCCGCGGTCATGAACCGGCCGGTGTAGAGCAACTCGGAGGCGCGGGACTGTCCGATGATCCGCGGCAGGATCGCGCAGGCGCCCATGTCACAACCGGCAAGGCCCACCTTGTTGAAGAGGAATGCAACCTTGGCTCCGCTCGCCGCAAGCCGCATGTCCGACGCCATGGCGATGATCGCGCCCGCCCCGGCGCAAATGCCTTCGACCGCGGCAACGATCGGCTGCGGACAGGCCCGCATCGCCTTGACGAGGTCGCCAGTCATCCGTGTAAACGCCGTCAGCCCCTTGGTGTCCATCTTCACGAGCGGACCGATGATCTCGAACACATCGCCGCCGGACGAGAAATTGGCACCAGCGCCGGTCACGACGATGGACTTGACCGCATCGTCGAAGGCGCAGGCGCGAAAGAAATCGGTGAGTTCGCGATAGCTCTCGAAGGTTAGTGGATTCTTCCGTTCCGGACGATTGAGCGTGACGGTTGCAACACCATCGACGACGGCCAGCAGGAAGTGCTGCGGCGAATAGTCCGCAAGCGGTAAGGTCACGGGATTGGCTGGTCTGCTCATGCGATCTCCTTGGCTTCCTTGCTCCGCGCCTTGGCCATGCGCGCTAAATCTCACCACCGGCAACAGCGATTGCCTGCCCGGTGATTGCGCCGGCGCCCTCGCCGCACAGCCAGAGCACGGCATCCGCGACCTGCTGCGGCGAGATCAATCTCCCCTGCGGATTATGTTTCGCGAGCTCGGCAATGGCCTGCTCGCGGCTGCGTCCCGTCTTTTTCATGATGTTCTCGATGCTGCCGGCGACGAGATCCGTGTTGGTGAAACCGGGACACACCGCATTGATGGTCACGTTGCTGGCAGCCATCTCTAGTGCAAGGGACCGCACGAGACCGACCACAGCGTGCTTGGCCGCGGTGTACGCGCTGACATAGGCATATCCCTTGAGCCCCGCCGTCGACGCGATGGCGACGATACGACCATAGGGACGATCCTTCATCCCGGGCAGCACAGCGCTGACAGCATGGACCACGCCCATGAAATTGACGTCCATCATGCGCGCGAACAGGGCACTGTCGGATTTGGCGAACGGCGCGGACTCGGCGCTTCCCGCGTTGGCGATCAGGATATCGATCGGCTGCCGCGCACTCGCTTGAGCGATGGCGGCTTTCAATGAGGTTTCGTCCGAGACGTCGGCGACGGCCGCAAAATGGGCAGCTCCTGCGCTGACTGCGTCCTCGAGTGTGGCAGCATCCCGCCCAAGGACGGTCACAGTAGCACCGGCCTCGACGAGCGCTGCTGCGATGGCCCGACCGATGCCGCGACCGCCACCGGTCACCAGCGCGTGCGGCGAATGCGGTAATCCGGACATGCGCTGGCTTCCTTGCATTCTGCTGATCGCCCTCTCGATATATTTTAACCTTCAAACTTTTGCAAACAAAGCGCGACTCGGCCCCGCGAACAACCGTACTCCGACGACCGGCCTGAAAATTGCTTTAAGTATAAAATTATCTCTTCCCATCCCTCACAGGCCTGTTAGCATCGAAGAGCCAAGCAAAAGGATGTCGCGTGTCGCAGCCTGGGCCAATGATAACAAAGGACGGCCGCTTCGCCTATGAAGCAGCGGGCGATCCGGGCGGGACACCTCTGATTTTCCTGCATGGCATCGGCGGTGCGGCACGGGCCTGGCGGCAGCAGCTTGCCACATTCGGCGACCGCTTCCACGCGATTGCATGGGACATGCCTGGCTATGGCGGCTCGGCGCCGCTCGCCAGCGTCAGCATCGCTGCCCTGGCGGATGCGCTCCAGCAATTCATCGAGCAGCTTGGTGCGAGTAGGCCGATTCTGGTCGGCCATTCCATCGGCGGCATGATCGTCCAGAAATGGCTGGTGCAATCCCCAAAACTGGCGCGCGCGGTCGTGCTGGCGCAGACCAGCCCGGCCTTCGGCAAGGCCGACGGCGATTGGCAGACATCGTTTATCGCCGCACGGCTCGGGCCGCTCGATCGCGGCGAAACGATGAAGTCGCTGGCGCCCTCTCTGGTGAAGGAACTGGTGGGCGATGATCCTGATCCCAGGGGAATGGAGCTTGCGCGCGAGTGCATGGCAAGCGTGCCCGAGGCGAGCTATCGCGCCATGATGCTGGCCTTGATTGGCTTCGACCAACGCAGCACCCTCAAGGACATTTCGATCCCGACGCTGCTGCTGTCCGGCTCCAAGGACAACAACGCACCAGCGCCGATGATGGCGAAGACGGCGAGCTACATTCCCTCGGCGGAATATGTCGAGCTCGGGGCTGTGGGCCATCTCGCCAACTTGGAACGCCCCGATGCCTTTAACGAGGCCCTCGGCCTCTTCCTGAACTCCGTCGCGATCAAAACTTAAGGTGACTGCGCAATGACCATGCAAGTCAGCAAGACCATCGGCGCGACTGACAAGGTCGCGCTGGATGCACCGATCTTCGATCCCGTCGCATTCCGACTGAGCGACGAGCAGGCCGGCATCATCGCGCGGGCGCGCGAGATCGGCCAGAGCGTGTTCGCCGGCCGCGCCGCGACTTACGACCGCGAGGCGATCTTCCCGTCTGAGAATTATCGCGACCTGCATCGCGTCGGCCTACTCGGTATTGCCATCCCCAAGAAACATGGCGGGCTGGGGGCGAATTATCAAACCTACGCACTGGCGGCAGCCGAAATCGGCCGGTATTGCGGCGCGACCGCGCTCACGTGGAACATGCATGTCTGCTCGACGCTGTGGTCGGGTCCGCTCGCCGACGATCTCGACATGGATGCTGAAACCCGCGCCGAGCACGAGCAGCGGCGTGCAGTCCACTACAAGCGTATCGTCGAGGACGGCGCGATCTATTCGCAGCCGTTCTCGGAGGGCGGTGCGGCAGCGGCAGGCGGCGTCGCTTTCGGCACGGAAGCAAGGCCGGTCGAGGGCGGCTGGATCGTCAACGGCAAGAAGATCTTTGCATCACTCTCCGGCCATGCGGACTATTACGGCGTTCTCTGCACCGAGATCGAGGAAGGTGAGAAGGCTTCGCGCCGCAATACGCTTTACCTCGCGATCCCTGCGAAATCGGAAGGCGTCTCGGTCGTCGGCGACTGGGACCCGCTCGGCATGCGCGGAACGGTCTCGCGCACGCTGCTGTTCAAGGACGTGTTCGTGCCGGCAGATTCGGCGCTGATGCCGCGGGGCGTCTATTTCCAGGCCGCGATGCGCTGGCCGCACATGTTCCTGACGTTGTCGCCGACCTATATGGGCCTTGCTCAAGCCGCCTATGACTTCACCCTGCGATATCTGCGCGGCGAAGTGCCGGGCATGCCGCCGGTGAAGCGCAGGATGTATCCGACGAAGCAGATTGCGGTCGCGCAGATGCAGATCAAGCTCGAGCAGATCAAGGCGATCTGGTTCCAGGCCGTCACCGAGGCGCGCGCCAATCCGAGCAAGGAGCAGGTACTGCGTGCCTATGCCGCGCAATATTCCGTGATGGAGGGCGCCAATGAGCTCGCCGCGCTCGCGATCCGCACCTGCGGCGGACAGGCCATGCTCCGCTCGCTGCCGCTCGAGCGCATCTATCGCGACAGCCGCTGCGGCTCGCTGATGTTGCCCTGGACAGCCGAGCTCTGCCTCGACCGGATCGGGCGCGAGGCGCTGTACGAGGCCGGCGAAACGGACGACTGACGGTGGATCTCTGCAGTCTGATCGATCGCAACGCGGCGTTCGCGCCAGACAGGACAGCCATCGCCTTCGAGGGCGAACGGTTGAGCTATGCGGCATTCGCTGCACGGATCGAGCGGACGGCGGCGACGTTGAAGCAGGAGCTCGGCGTCGGTCGGGGCGACCGCGTTGCGATCCTCAGTCTGAACCGGCCGGACTATCTGGTTCTGCTTTATGCCTGCGCGCGACTCGGCGCGATGCTGGTGC
The DNA here is from genome assembly GCF_000244935.1 of Bradyrhizobium sp. WSM1253. Lineage (NCBI taxonomy): Bacteria > Pseudomonadati > Pseudomonadota > Alphaproteobacteria > Hyphomicrobiales > Nitrobacteraceae > Bradyrhizobium > Bradyrhizobium sp. WSM1253. Next base: position 6,832,435 of record NZ_JH600073.1, on the reverse strand, counting down.
CCCTGAACTGGCGGCTGGCTATCGCCGAGCAGCTTTTTATCCTCACCGATGCCGGCGCCAAGGTCCTGGTCCTCGAGCAGGCATTTGAGGGGGTACTCGCCGAGCTTGAGGGGACCGCAATTGTCGGGCTCGATTTCGAGCCGCCGCGCGGCACGACGTTCGAAAACCTGTTGGCTCGGTGCCGGGGCACCGGCCGCAACCCGCACACTGATCTCTCCTGTCCGCTCCTCATTGTCTATACATCAGGAACGACCGGACGGCCCAAAGGCGCGGTGCTGCGCCAGGAGGCATTGTTCTGGAACGGCGTCATGAGCCAGCACATGCACAACATGACGTCCGATGACCATGTGCTGACGCTGCTGCCGTTTTTCCACGTCGGTGGCCTCAACATCCAGACCACGGCGGCGCTCCAGCTGGGCGCTACGGTCACGGTTCACGCACGCTTCACGCCGGACACCGCGCTTGCAGCCATCGAACGGGACCGGCCGACCTTGACCGTGATGGTGCCGGCGATCATCCAGGCGGTGAGCGAGCATCCCGCCTGGGCTACGACCGACCTTTCGTCACTCAAAGCCGTCGCGACCGGCTCGACCATCGTGCCGCCGCATCTGATCGACCGCTTCGTGGCGCGCGGCGTACCCGTGCTTCAGGTCTACGGCTCGACGGAAACTTGTCCCATCGCAGTCTACACCCGGCTTGGTGGCGATCTTTCGCGCGCGGGATCGACCGGACTTGCCGGCCTGTGCTGCGAAGCGAAAGTGATTGATCAGGTCGGCAACGAGGTGCCGGCGGGCGCGCCGGGCGAGATCGCGGTGCGCGGCCCCAACGTGTTCTTCGAATATTGGGGCAATGCGGACGCCACGCGCGATGCGCTGCATGACGGCTGGTATCGTACCGGCGATATCGGCCTGTGCGACGCGGACGGCTATTTCTGGGTGCGTGACCGCAAGAAGAACATGATCATTTCCGGCGGCGAGAACATCTATCCGGCGGAGGTCGAACGCGTCCTGCTCGAACATCCCGATGTCAGCGAATGCGCCGTGATTGGCCGGCCCGATCCACGCTGGGACGAGGTGCCCATCGCCTACGTGATCCGGCGATCCGACTGTCGACTGGAAGCAGACGCGTTGAAAGTCCATCTTCAGGCCCAACTCGCTCGCTACAAGGTTCCGCGCGACATCGTTTTCGTCACCGACCTGCCGCGCACGGCGCTGGGCAAGGTCCAGCATTTCCTGCTGAAGCAGCTTGATGCGCAATCGCGCACCCAAGGAGAAGCATCTTGAAGATTGCGGTTCTGGGTGGGGGAAACGGCTCTTTCGCGGCCGCGGGCGATTTCGCGCTGTCGGGACATGAGGTCCGGCTCTGGCGCCGCGACGCGGATCAGGTCGCGGCACATCGCGCCGCCGGCTCGCGTATCCTGGTGAAGGATCATAACGGCGGTCACGACGTCAAGCTCGCGCTGGTCACGGCCGGCATTGCCGAAGCGGTCAATGGCGCAGAGCTGATCCTCTGTCCCGCCCCCGCCTTCGCGCAGCCTGATATTGCGCGCCTGCTTGCTCCACATCTGCGGGATGGCCAGGTCGTGTTTCTGCCGCCGGCCACGTTCGGCTCGATGATCTTCGCCCAGGCTGCGCGGGATGCCGGCAACCACGCCAAGGCGTGCTTTGCCGAGACCGGGACCTTGCCCTGGCTGACCCGCAAGCACGGGCCGTTCGAGGTCGCGATCACCATCCGCGCCAAGCGACTGCCGGCCGGCGTTTTCCCGCTCGATCAGGCGCCGCGTGCACTTGAAGTGATTGGACAGGCTTTCCCCGGCGCGATCGAGCCGTGCGGCGATGCTCTCTCCGGTGCGCTGATGAACGCAGGCCCGATTATCCATCCGCCGCTGATCGTGATGAATGCAGGGCCGATCGAGCATTTCGAGAAGTGGGACATTCACAAGGAAGGAACGCAAGCCGCGATTCGCCGGGTCACCGACGCGCTCGACGGCGAACGGATTGCCGTGCGTGAAGCGTTCGGATATGGCGCACCGCATTTTCCGCTCGCCCATCACTACGCCAGGGAGGGCGAGATCTGGATGTACGGCCGCGGCTCGCATGACAGGCTGACCGATTCCGGCGACTGGCGCGAGCGGATCGTGCTGACCGAGCACCGCTACATGAGAGAAGATTTACGGCTTGGGCTATCGCTGCTGGTCTCCGTCGCCGGCCTGGCGGGCGTGGCCACGCCATTGGCCAAGGCATTCCTCGCCATTGGCGGCGCAATCTGCGGTGAGGATTTTGCGCAAGGCGGCCGAACCCTCGAGACGCTGGGGCTTGGCCATCTCGACAAAGCCGCTTTGCAGACGCTTCTTCGCAGGGGATTTTGACCGATGACCAGCCGAGCCATCATCGCCTGTCTCGGGGCCGGCCGCATGGGCCGCGGCATCGCCGTCGCGTTTGCCTACGCTGGGCATACGGTCACGATGATCGACATCAAGGATCGCTCGGCGGAAGATTTCGCCAGGCTGGAGGCAGATGCTCTCGGCGAAATCAGGAAGACCTTTGCCAGCCTGTCGAAGCTGGGGCTACTGACCGAGGCGGATGTCGACCCGCTCATTGCGCGGGTCTCGGTGGTGCCGGCCAGCCAGAGCGATGTGGCACTGTCCGATGCGGGAATAATCTTCGAAGGAGTCCCCGAAGTCGTCGAGCTCAAGCGGAAGGTGCTGGGGGCGGCCTCAAAACAAGTCGGCCCCGATACGATCATCGCATCGACGACGTCGACCATCCTCGTCGACGACCTCTCAGGCGGGATCGTGAATCCCCGCCGTTTCCTCAATGTGCACTGGCTCAATCCGGCCTATCTGATTCCGCTGGTGGAGGTTTCGCCCGGCAAAGCCACAGATCCCGCTGTCATCGACGAGGTCAAGGCGCTACTCGAAGGCATCGGCAAGGTGCCGGTGGTCTGCGCTGCGACACCAGGCTTCATCGTCCCGCGCATCCAGGCGCTGGCGATGAACGAGGCCGCGCGCATGGTCGAGGAAGGCGTTGCCAGCGCAGAAGACATCGACAAGGCGATCCGCTACGGCTTCGGCTTCCGCTACGCCGTGCTCGGGCTGCTCGAATTCATCGACTGGGGTGGCGGTGATATCCTCTACTACGCCAGTCGCTATCTCGAAGGCGCACTCGGCAGCGACCGCTATCGTGCACCGGAGGTCATTTCGCGGAACATGCAGGAGGGCCGGATCGGCCTGCGCACAGGTGCAGGCTTTCTCGACTATTCAGGCATGGACATCGACGCCTATCGGGCAAAACGGCTTCAGGCCATGGTCGACCTGCTTCGGCACTTTGACCTGGCGCGGCCACCGGTGCTCGATCGCGGTTAGCCGAAGACGTCCTGCAGCACCCCGTCACGCACCACCGCGACGCCATCGAGCTCGATCGTCGTCCCCATCATCGGCAGATCGAAATGGCCCGCCGTGTAGCGGCCGGCGAATTCGTTGGCACCGGTCGAGAACAGGAAGTTGCCGGAGACGGCACGAATTTCCGTGCCGTTGGTGTCGCGCTGATCATACATCGACAGCGCCTCGTAGCGCGCGCCCGGATTCATGCCGAAACCGACATGCGATACCGCATAGGCTTCCCGATCGCCCCAGGCGGCAAGGTAGGCGCGCATCATTGCGGCATCGGTGCCCTCGCCTTCCAGCTCGACGACATAATCGTCCTTCAGCGTCATCTTCACCGGCGACGTCAGGTAACGCTTGAAGGTCAGGTTGATGTCGCCGGGCGCCATCACCAGCGTGCCATTGATCGTTCCGCTCTTGGGGAAGCTGACGACGATGCCGCCGGGCCAATGCGCCAGCGTCCCGGGCTTGTCGGTCCAGCCCCACACGCCGACCGTGGATGCGCCGACCATATCGACGTCGAGCGCCGTACCGGCTTTTGACGTCACCCGCATCCGCTTGGTCCCGCGCAGCATCTTTGCCGCTGCGCGAACGCGCTTCTCGAGCGCGGGATCCGGCACCATCCGCTCCAGCGCCTCGGGATGCTCGTTGGAGATCACCAGGATACGCGCGCCGGCTTTGAGGATCTCGGGCGTTTCCACCGCATGCATCAGGCCCTCGATGGTGCAATCCACCACAAAGCCTGCCTGTTGAAGCGCGGTGATCACCGGGCCGAGCCGCTGGATCGCCTCGCTTGCCCCTGTCGAGCGAATCGGAACGATATTCCGGTTACGCGGGGTCGGCATGACCACGTGAAACGGTCGCGCGCCCATCCGCAGCAGCGCGAGCTCCGCCAGGTGAACATTCAACGCACGTGACTGGGTTTCCGAGAGGATCGCCGCGGTATCGCCGGCCTTGACGGCGCATCGCTCAAAAATCTCGCAAAATGCGTCGATCCATTTTGCCTCGATGCGGTCAGCCAGCATGGTCTACTCCCGGTCTTCCTGTTTCTTCTTCGTCAGTTCATGCTTCGGGGAAACCCCGCAGCAGATACGCGCGCACTGCCCCCAGCAGGCCATTGAGGATCAGGCCCAGCAGCGAGATCGTGATCAGCGGCACGAACATATCGACGGCCTGAAAGGTCCGAGCCGCCGTGACGAGGACATGTCCGAGCCCGTCGCTCGACGTGATCATCTCGGCCAGAAACACCACGATGCATGAAATGACAAGGCCGATGCGGCAACCGGTCAGGATCGACGGCATCGCTGCCGGCAGCACCACCTTGAACAGGATCTCATAGCGCGGCGTTCCCGCCGCCATGGCCGACCAGATCAGCTTCTGCTCCACCGTCGACGCGCCGTAATAGGTAGACAAGAGAATGGGAAAGAGTGCATCCGCCGCGACCAGTGTGATCTTCGATCCGTGACCGAAGCCGAGCAGCAGCAGCAATGCTGGATAGAGCGCGACCTTGGGCAAAGGCGCGAGCACGCGCACAATCGGCCGAACCACGGCGTTGATAGCCGGACTGGCAGCGGCGGCGATGCCGATGCTGACACCGAGCACGACCGCGATCGCGAAGCCGGCAAACAGCCGGATCAGGGTCGCCGCGATCTCCTGCTGGAACGTCCACGTGACGAGTTGCTGAAGTAGCCTGCTGAAGACATATCCCGGCGGCGGCAGCAAGACCGCAGGCGCAAAGCCAAATGACACAAGGCCTTGCCACAGCGCGATCACCAGCACGATCGGCGCGAGCCCAAGAATAATGCCGGTGGAGCGAAGCTGCGGGATCATGAGAAGCTCAGGGGCATGTCGAACTGCGGTTCGGACCAGCGCACCAGCCTTGCGCGGACCCGCTCGAACATCGCATCGAGGCAAATTCCCATCGCGCCGACGATGATGATCATCGCAAAGACGGTATCGTATTGGCCCATGTCGAGGGCATTGAACAGGATATTGCCGGCGCCGGACTGACGGGCGATCATCTCGCTGGTAATCATCGTGATCAGCGCCAGCACGAGTCCGGTGCGGCAACCGGTCAGAATTTCTGGAAGCGCCGCCGGCAGTACGATCCGGACCAGCCGCTGCGCAGGCGAAAGCCCCATCGCGGCGCCCGACCACAGCATCTTCTCTTCCACCGCCTTGGCGCCCTCGAAGCTGTGATAGATCACGGGCAGGCTGACGCCGAGAAAGATCACCAGCGTCTTCGTGATGTCACCGACGCCCAGCCACAGCATGATGATCGGCATCAAGGCGGCCTTCGGCACCGGGTAGATCACCATCAGGAGCGGATTGAAGAACGCCGCGACGGCCCGGCTGCGGCCCATCAACAGGCCGAGCGGGATCGAAACCGATACCGCTATGCCAAACCCGACCGCCATGCGGCGGAGCGAGGCCAGGATGTTGATCAGAGCTTCCTTGTCTCCGAGGATGTCCGGGATTGCACGGATCGCCTCGATCGCCGTCGGGAAGCTGTCGTTCTTCAGCGCGAGTGACGCAACCTGCCATGCCACCAGAAGCCCGATACAGGCAAACACCGGAGCGGCACGCTTGCCCAAGGCCGCCAGCGACGTCACGACCGCGATCCCGTCTCGTCGATCTCGTCGAACATGCGCTCGATATCGACAACGTATTTCTGGTAGCGAGGGTCGAGCAGCAGCTCGCTGCGTCGGCGCGGCCGCGGCAGATCGATGTCGATGACCTCGCGGATACGGCCGGGAGACTTCGACATCATCACGACCTTGTCCGAGAGGAAAACCGCTTCGTCGACCGAATGCGTGACGAATAGCACCGTTTTGCGATCACGCTCCCAGATGTTCAACAGATCGTTCTGCAGCCGCGTTCGCGTGTGAGCATCGAGCGCGCCAAACGGCTCGTCCATCAACAGAACCTCAGGATGGTAAGCCAGCGTTCGAGCCAATGCCACGCGCTGCTTCATGCCGCCGGACAGCTCCTTGGGATAGAAGTCCTCATAGCCCTTGAGCCCGACCATTTCGATCAGGGCCCGGCTCTGTGCTTCCGCCTCGGTGGTGCGCACGCCCTGCTGGCGAGGGCCGTACATCACATTGCCCAGCACGGTCTTCCACGGAAACAACGCGAATTCCTGGAATACCGGACCGCGATCCGGCCCTGGTCCCGTGATCGTCCGTCCCCTGATCTTCGCTGAGCCGCTGGTCGGGCTGACGAAGCCGCCGACGACGTAAAGCAATGTCGACTTGCCGCAGCCGGACGGACCAAGGATGGAGACGAAGGCTCCCTCGTCGATCGCCAGGGAGATGTCCGATAGCGCCACATGGTCCTTGCGCGCCGAGGTCTGAAATACCTGCGAGACGCTCTCGATCTCGATGATTGCAGAAGCCGGTTTTTGCGGCGTCACCGGTCTCACCCATCCGCTCGATCTCGAAGGCACTACCTTCATCCCGTCTCACTTCGTTCGCGCGCGAACCCTGCGCAACAGACACGCTGAATGTCCTCCGTCAGCGGCACCAGCTTAGCAAGAAACTTGCCAGACCACGCGCTGTTTTCGGGCAAGTGCGCCGCGTCATCCGAACCAGGGCCATTCTGCGGGCCCCTCATGCGTCACGGCCCCGCCCGGTGCCTGGCCAACCAATCGGGCATATTTCGCCAGCGCACCGGCACGGTGACGAGGCGGACGCGGCTTCCAATCGTGTCGGCGAGCCGTGAGTTCCTGCTCGTCGACCAGCATATCCATCCGCCGATTTGCCGCATCAATCCGGATCCTGTCGCCATCGCGAACCAATGCCAGCGGACCGCCGACGAAGGCCTCGGGAGACACATAGCCGATGCACATTCCGCGGGTGGCGCCGGAGAAGCGTCCATCCGTGATCAGGGCCACCTTCTCGCCCATGCCCTGGCCGTAGATCAGCGCGGTGACGCCGAGCATCTCGCGCATGCCGGGGCCGCCCACCGGCCCTTCATTGCGGATCACAAGCACATCGCCCGCCCTGTAGCTGCGGTCGCGAACCGCTGCGACACAAGCTTCTTCGTCTTCGAAGATGCGCGCCACGCCTTCGAACAACTGGCTCTTCAGCCCGGCGACCTTGATCACCGCACCATCAGGGCAGAGGTTTCCCTTCAGCACTGCCACACCGCCGTCTGGCATGATCGGCGCGCGAGCCGCGTAAACGACCTCTCCGTCAGGAGCATTGGCGGCGCTATATTCTTCGGCAAGTGTACGGCCCGTGATCGACCGGCAACTGCCATCAATATGCCCGCTCTGGATCAGCTCCCGGATCACCACGGCAGCGCCGCCGATATCGTAGACATCCTTTGCCGTATATTTGCCTCCAGGCCGCAGGTTTCCGATCAGCGGCGTCCTGGCGAAAACCTCGCCGACATCATCGATCGTGAATGCGATCCCGGCCTCGTTCGCGATCGCCGGCAGATGCAACGCAGCATTGGTCGAACCGCCCGTAGCAGCCACGATCGCCGCACCATTTTCCAGGGATTTCCGCGTCACGACGTCGCGCGGCAACGGCCCGCCGCGCTCCAGAATCTCCATGATGAGGCGCCCGGCCCGCCTGGATATCTGCGCGCGCTCGGCATAGACACCTGGCACCATCGACACGTTGGGAATGGTGAGGCCCATCGCCTCCGACACCATGCCCATGGTGTTGGCAGTGAATTGGCCGGCGCACGCGCCGATGGTCGGCAGGCAGGCCCGCTCAATCCGCTCGAGCGTGGCACCGTCGATCTCTCCGGTCATGAAGCTGCCGACAGCCTCATAGGAGTCGAGCACGGTGAGGGTCCGCCCGTCTACGCGGCCCGGCAGCGCGCTGCCGCCATAGATGAAAATGGACGGGACGTTGCACCGGACCATGCCCATTATCACGCCGGGAAGCGTCTTGTCGCATCCGCCGTAACCGATCAACGCATCGTAAGCGAGACCATGGACGACGGCTTCGATCGAATCGGCAATCAGCTCCCGCGAAAACAGGGAGAACTTCATCCCCTCGTGATTCATGCTGATACCGTCGGAAACCGACACGGTCGAAAACTCGCGCGGCGTACCGCCGGCCTCCTCGATTCCCGTCTTGGCCGCCGCGACCTGAAAGTCGTGCGTCATGTTGCAGGGTGTCTGTTCGCCCTTCATGCTGACGACGCCGACCATCGGCTTGGCAATCGCAGCGTCGTCGAGCCCCATGGCGCGCATGAACGCGCGGTGCGGAGCCCGGTCGAGGCCATCCGTCGTGATCCGAGATCGGAGCTTCTTCATACGTGCATCTTCTTCATGCAACGTCCCGGATCATCCTGGACGCCGCGAGCTTCTCGCTCGGTTCAGTCGCCCGATCGCCTATTGCAGCGGAGCGACGATCGTCGAGTGCTTGAATTGCGCGACATCCAACTTTGGCAGCATCCCTGTCTCCGCGTAGATGTCCAGCATCTTCTGGATCGCGGGGAAATTCGGTGCCGCGCCCGGATCGCGGCCGAAATCATTGTCCTTGAGCAGATAGGTCTCGAGAACCGGAATAGGTGCCTTCAGGACTTCGTTGACAACCTTCAACGTCTCTTCGCGGTTGGCCAGCGCTTTCTTCATGCCAGAGGTAATGTCACGCACGTAAGCCTTGACCAGTTCCGGGTTCTTGTCGACGAAATCGGCACGGCAGGCTTCCAGGATGTGCACGATGTTCGGCATCGCCTGCGACAGCGAGAACAGTTTGCGCGTGCCGCCCTTTGCCTCCGCGCGCGCGGCAAACGGCTGGTTCATGTTGACCGCATCGACGCGGCCCTGCCGCAACGCATCTTCGGAGACGGCAAAGCCGACCTCGACCAGCTTGATGTCCTTGGCCGGATCGATGCCGTTCTGCTTCAGCAACAGATTGAACGGGCCCTGGGTGCCGCCGCCGATCACGGAGATCCCGACCGTCTTGCCTTTGAGATCGGCGATCGTCTTGATCGGGGAGTCGTCCATGACAGCCCAGTAGACCGAGAAACCACCGGCCTTCTCGAAGACATGCTGCGCCACGATGTAGGCCTTGAGGTTGCCGCCAACCACGCCATTGGCGAGCGACAGCGGTGCCTGCGTCGCGCAATCCAGCGCGCCGGCCGCCAAGGCCTGCGTCATCGGAGCGGTGCCCTGAAACTGGGTCCATTCGATGTTGTAGGCCTTGCCGATGTTGGGAAACTCAGCCGGGCGGCGCATCATCCAGTATTTGGATTCCTCGGCCGGAATCGTCCAGCCGACACGAATTGTCTGCTGCGCCCATGACGGGCCCGCGCTCGCGCTCACGGCCGCTGCCGCCCCCAAAGCCAGGATCCACTTCGAAACGGTTCGCATCGTGCCCACTCCGCTGCCCAGGCGCCGACCGGCGCCATCCAACCCGACCGCGGCAAATGTTTCATGGTTCAAACAATCAAGCAAGCCATGCAGGCCGGCCGGTTTCGTCGTGGGATACACCATGTATGGTAATGCAACGTCGCGCGGCGTCGCGGAGCGACAGATGGAGGCAACCTATGGCTGAAGGGAGCAAGACAAACCCGCAAGGCGTCGAGCGGCTCGGCTATCTCGGCCTTGGACTGATGGGGACACCGATGAGCCGGCGCCTGCTCAACGCCGGCCATCAGGTCACTGTCTGGAACCGTTCGGAAGGGAAGATGGCCGCGCTCGTCGAAGCCGGTGCCAGGCGCGCAGCCAGCCCACGCGACTTGATGGAGAGCTCGGATATCGTCTTCATGTGCGTGACGGATGCGGCCGCCGTGGAAGAGGTGATCTTCGGCCCCGCGAGCATCTCAACTGCGCCCGGCGCCGGCAAGCTCGTGGTCGACTTCTCGTCGATCCATCCTGATGCCGCACGGGACCTTGCAACGCGATTGTTAGCGGCGAACGGCGCGGGCTGGATCGATGCGCCGGTCTCCGGTGGTACCAAGGGCGCCGAGGAAGGCACGCTTGCCATCATGGCCGGCGGAAAAGCAGGCGATATCGAGCGGGTCCGCCCCTACGTGCTCGCTATGGCACGAAGGTTCACCCACATGGGCCCGACCGGCGCGGGGCAGACCACAAAGCTGTGCAACCAGGTGATCGTCGGATGCGCGATGGCTGTTCTTGCGGAGGCAACACGCCTTGCCGTGAACGCCGGAATCGATGCCAACCGGTTGCCCGAAGCACTCGCCGGCGGCTTCGCGGACTCCATTCCGTTGCAGCTGTTCGTGCCGCGGATGGCCCAGGGCATTCACTTACCGCCGCTTGGTCACATTGCGACAATGCTCAAGGACCTCGATACCGTCGCCGACGTCGCTCAGACGACGTCGACGCCGGTGCCCATGGCCTCGCTCGCCGGACAACTTTTCAGGCTCGCCAAGGCCGCGCGAGGCGCGGACGCGGATGCGCTCGAAATCTACAAACTTTCGGCAGGGCGCGCCGAACCATCCAGCGCGAACTGAAGCACGCTTGCTGTGACTGCTTGCGCTAGCCGTCGGCGAGAAATCGGCCGAACGCGCCGCGCGCGAAGAGCAGCGGCTCCTTCGTATTGTACGTATAGGCCTCGACTGCACCGAGAAAGATCACGTGGTCGCCGCCGTAATAGCGATTGACTGAGCGGCATTGAAAATTGGCAACGCTCTCGGCGAGCACCGGCGCGTTGCCGAGGCCCGGCGTCCACTCGATACCCGTGAACTTGTCATCAGACGATTTGGCAAATTTGCTCGCCAGCGCCTGTTGCGAAACGCCAAGAACGTTGACCGCGAAATGACTGGCGTTCTGGAAGATGGTCAGACTAGAGGAATAGACGACCAGGCTCCAAAGAACCAGTGGCGGATTCAGCGAGACCGAGGTGAACGAATTGCACGTCAGGCCATAGGGCTTGCCGTCAGGAGCAGCGGCCGTGATGATCGTCACCCCCGTGGCGTAGGTGCCGAGCGCGCTGCGAAAATCGCGGGGATCGATCGGCGAGCTGTCGCTCGCGAGTTCGTTGGCTGGATCGGTAACGGCCGGCTGCTTCGGCAGATCATTCATCGGCCGGCCTCACAGCGTGAGATTCTCGGACGGCAGCCCCAGCGCCACGCGTCCATAATTGGTCCCGGCCGCATCGAAATTGAACGCGAGATGCGAATTGATCGCGTGCGCATCGCGGAACTGCCGCTGCAACGCGCCCGTCGTAAACAGGCCCCGTGCTCCGCTCGCGGCAAACAGCATCGACACCGCATCCGTGCAGAAGTTTACTGAAAAAGCGCCGTCGCGCCGATATCTGGTCTTGGTCGCCATATCGGGGATATGACCCCGCCTTGCATCCGCCATGGCATTCAGACAGGCCGAGCGCATGATCAGGCGTGCGGCGTCGATCTTCGCCGAGGCCTCGGCGATCTTGATCTGGGTGCTTTGAAAGTCGCTCAGCCTGGCGTGGTTGTAGGTGGAAATGCGATGACGGACGACCTCCGCATAATCGTCGAGACACGCCTGCGCGTTCCCCAGCGCGACGCCAGACAGGACGTAGGGAAACAGCGAGAACACGGGGAGCGCATACAGCGGGTTGGGATTGAGCTTGCTTCCCGGCGTCGGACCGCCGTCAAGATCGCCGACTGCAACCGTCATGTCCTCGGGCACGAAAGCGTCCCTGACCTCCACGTCGCAAGACCCTGTCCCGCGCAGCCCCGCGACATTCCAGGTGTCGAGGACCTTGTAGTCGGCCTTCGGCAGCAGAAATATCCGATACTCGATGCCGTCTGCCTCATCCTCGGAGTAGACCACGCTTGCAAGCATGTTCCATGCGCAGGAGGCAACACCCGAGGAGAACGGCCAGCTGCCATGGAGCCGGTATCCGCCCTCGACTCTCGTGGCACGTCCGGCAGGAAAAATGAACGAGGACGCGATCAGCGCGTCCGGATCACGGGCCCAGACCAGATCCTGCGCCGTCGGCTCGAACATGCCGAGCATCCAGTGATGGCTCGCCAGATTGGCCAGATTCCAGGCCACCGAGGCGTCTGCTTGTCCGAGCAGGTCCGCGCAATCGATCAAGGCGACATAATCGAGTTCTGCGCCGCCAATGCGCTTGGGCTGAAGCATCCGGAACAGGCCGGCCTCGTGCAGATCCCGCTCCGTTTCCGGCGGCAAATGCCGCAACTCCTCCGTCCGCGCCGCCCGCTCTCGCAGCCGTGGGACGAGCGCACCGGCCTTCGCGACCATTGCCGCATGGGCAGGTTCATCGGATTGCGTCCCCGCGGCCCGACCTACGCTCGGCTCTTGACCAGGCGCCATTCGCATCCCTCGCTTTCATGCATTTATGCGGCTGGAACATCGCCAAATCAAGCGGATGCAGCGCTAGGGCGCGATTTGCACGTTCCAAGGGAACGCCCTGCTTGGGTTCAAACCTGCTCCGATGGCTTGCCAGATCCAAAAGCCCCCCTTTGATTGAACTCCGAGATCCGAAGATTGTCGTATCCGAGCGTATCACGCAGGACGTCGTTGGTATGTTCGCCCAACAAAGGGGCAGCCACGGGATCGATCGCTCCCGTCAAGCTCATACTGATCGGCGGCTCGATGTTCGGGACCCACTCTGCCGTACGATGTGGAATCCGGTTCAAGCGATGGCGCTCTCTCGCCTCCGGTGCATTGAACCCCTCCTCGACCGTCCGCAGATAGCCGACCGGGATATTGGCCAGCTTCATCTTGGTCATCCAGTTTTCGAGAGTATCGCTCGCGAAGACCTCCGCGATGGCTGCCCGCAGAAGCTCCTTGTTCTCGGAACGCGCCTTGCGCGAGGCAAACTGCGGATCGGTGATCAGATCCGGCCGGTTCAGCACCTCAACAACCAGCCGGCGATAGAGCCGGTCGTTCGCGCAGGCCATGTAAAGCGGTCCATCGGAGGCCTCGTACACGCCGACGGTAGGAGAGCCACTCGGCGAGTTACCAAACCGGCCGGGATTTTCGCCGTTGATCAGATAGGCCATGCCATAGAAGCCGGTCATGCCCATCGCGACGTCGAACAGGGCGACCTCGACATGCTGACCGCGTCCGAGCCGATCCCGCGCCAACAGCGCCATCAGGATGGCGTTGCAGGCAGACATCCCCGTTGCCATGTCTACGATCGGCGGGCCGGTGCGAACCGCCGGGCCATCAGCAAATCCGTTGAGCGACATGAAGCCGCTTTCCGCCTGCGTGATCGGATCAAAGCCGGGACGCGAGGCAAACGGTCCGGTGCGCCCGTAGGCGGAGATTGAGCAATAGACTAGCCGCGGATTGAGCGGCGCAACACTTTCATAGTCCAGCCCAAATTTCTTCATGACCCCGCTGGAGAAGTTCTCGACGACCACGTCGGCCTTGCGAATCAAATCCAGCGCGATCTCACGAGCCTCCGGCACGGTAAGGTCAAGCGCGATGCCACGCTTGTTGCGATTGAGGCTCAGATAGGCAGCACTCTCCCCACCGATCTCGGCGTGTTCATACGCACGCGTGTCATCGCCCCCGTCTGGATTCTCGATCTTGATGACGTGCGCGCCGAAATCAGCAAGCGTCTGCGTACAAGCCGGGCCGGCAACCACACGCGTGAAATCGACGACCAGCAGACCATCGAGCGCGGTAGGCGCGCCCGTCGCCCGCGACGAACGTTCCGGCAATTGAGGCTTGGTGGGCATCGACGGCGCTCCCTTACATCGGCTTATCGTTGCCGAATTTCCCGCAGGAGCAAACTTAAAGCCCGGCACCGCCGACTTCGCAAGTCCTTCGCCCGCATCGCTTCAATACGCAAAAAGGGCCCGGCAGCTGTCGAGCTGCCGGGCCCTTGAACGTTCCGTGTTGCGCTTCATCTCGCGAGAACCATTTTACGTTGCGTGAATCGCGTTCCGCATCACGGGAAACCTGGCTCCATTCGTTCAGCGAAGCCGCTTTCGCCAGTAAAGCGTATGCGGCCAAGCCCAGGGCACATAGTATTCGAAGAGCCGATAGCCCGCCCGGATGAAGTTATTGGCAGACACCAGATCGTCCGTCGTGTCCGAGACGATGCTGTCCCATCCAATACGCCGTGCCCTTGCCTCGATCACCCGCATCAGCCTGCATTGGAGATCACGTCCCCGGTGCCGCTGCAACACACCGACCCTGGAGAAATAACCGCCATTTCGGATGTGCGTTGACGGCACGACACCGGCGAAGGCTACCGGCTCATCGCCGTGATAGGCAAGCCACCACGCCCCTAACTCGAATTGTGGCAAGGGAGCCGCATCGAAGAACCTCAACCGATGAAGGTCGGCCAATGTATCGATGTCGTCATCGGATGCATCGACAATGCGAATTTTGTACATGAGACGGTCCGTTGGCGAAGGATGACGCGAGTGGAATGCAGCAATGTCGTCGCGGCTGAGGCTCACTTGCCGAGCACGAACTTGACGCTTAGCCCAACCACGCCCATCAGGCCGGTGGCGATCACCGTAATCACGGCCTTGAGCGTGTAGCTCTGCGCCTGCTCCACGCTCCTTCGCCATCGGCGCAGGTGCTGAAAATCCGCCCTTAGCTCTTTTCGATCGTCATCGTCTATTCCGAAAGACGCCAGCACCGATGCCACTGTCCGCAATACGATGGCATCGATGTTCGCCTGCTGAAGCCTGTGTTGCTCAGCCAGCATCTCGGCAACGATCGCCCTGACTTCGTCATCTGCCATCTTCACCGCTTGATGATCCTCTCAATGTTCTCGAAGCCGCGCTTGGCGAAGTAGGAGACAACCAGATTAGCTCCGGAGACCGCAGCGGCGCGAGCACTGGCCCAGCGCCGCGGCCCGGCACGTTCGCGCGTGCGCGGCCAGCGATGGTACGGCCGGCGGCGCACCAGGTTTGGCGAGTGCGTGGCCGCAACGCGCCGCCACCGTCCGATCTTGATCGAGACGAAAAAAAACCGCGGCGGAAGATTTCCGCGCGGGTGAACCAAACTCGTTTCGATGATGCCATTCCGCCAGTGTTTTCGCAGACGTGTCAAACGAACGAATTCGCTTAAGCCGCGTTAGGCGATCAGGAGGGCCGGCAGATGACACTCAAGACGACCTCACAAAACACGTCGCCAAATCTTCCTGGACGAAAGCCGCGCAGCGACAAGGAGCGGGACACGCAAGAAGCCGTCGTTGAGGACGCCGGCGACATGCAGGACAAGGACTGCGATCTCGTGAATGGCGAGGGCGGCCCTATCGACCTTCCCACCAAACCCGGCGATTTGTCGAAGGACGATTAGGCCGCTCCGCAGACGGGGCGCATCTCGACGTTGCCGTTCTGCGGCGCCTTGCGCGAGGTCTGAAACATCGCTCGTTCGACCAGGCCGTGCCGGAACTTACGCCACGGCGGGCGCGTTTATTCCTTCAGAAGGAACGTTGTGCGATGAGCCATACCGTACTCGTTGTCGACGACGATCCCAGCGTGCTCGATGTCATCGTTGACATGCTGGAAGATCTCGGCTGCGAAGTCATCAGCGCCCGGAGCGGCCACGATGCGCTCGACCGGCTCAAGCAGAACCAGGATATCTCCATCCTCATCACCGACATCAACATGCCTGGCATGGACGGTCATGAACTGGCCGAGCGGGCCAGGCGAGACCGCCCGGAACTGAAGATCCTGCAATTGTCCGGGCGTGAACCCTGGCGCGACGGCCTTCCCATGATCAGAAAGCCGTTTTCGTTCGAGGAACTCGCCAGCACCATGCAGCGGACTACCGGCATCTGCTGAAGGTCGCAAGCCCAGAAAACCCAAAACAAAACCCGCAGCGGATAGCGTCCGCGCGGGTTGAACCAAACTCTTTTTCGATGATGGCATTATGCCGGTGTTTTGCCCGACGTGTCAACGCGGCGAACGCGGACAAGGGATTAACCTCTCCCCCACCCAGATATGTGGTGTGCAACGGGCTTGCTTCAAGCCCCCGATCCTGCCGTAGAACCCTCGACCCGAACACCATACACACGCGAGGGGTCATCACATGCCTGTACTGCTTCCGACGTCCCGGACGCGCGGCCACGCCAAAGGGGCCGGCGCCCGGCACACGCAACACCAAGTGAAAGACCACGCGGTGGTGATCGCCGGCGGTGGCCCGACCGGCTTGATGCTGGCCGCGGAGCTCGCGCTCGCAAATGTCGATGTCGCCGTCGTCGAACGGCGCGCCGATCAGGAACTGGTCGGCACGCGCGCCGGCGGCTTGCACGCGCGCAGCATCGAGATCCTCGACCAGCGCAGCGTCGCGGATCGCTTCCTGCGCGAAGGACAGATCAGCCAGCTCGCGGGCTTCGCCTGGACCAGGCTCGACATCAGCGATCTCCCCACCCGGCACGCTTACGGGCTCGCCCTGCGGCAGAGCCACATCGAGCGCATCCTGGCTGACTGGGTCAGCGAGCTCGCGGTGCCGATCTATCGAAACCTCGAGGTGACAGGTTTTGCGCAGGACGAGACCGGCATCGACGTGACGCTCTCCGGCGGCGAGACCTTGCGCGCAAACTATCTGGTCGGCTGTGACGGCGGCCGTAGCCTGGTGCGCAAGGCCGCCGGCATCGACTTCGCGGGCACAGATCCGACGCTGAGCAACCTCATGGCCGAAGTCGAGATGCGAGACGAGCCGGAATGGGGCCTGCGCCACGACGCGCTCGGCTTTCACGGCCTCAGCAAGACCGAGAGCGGGCGCGTGCTGGTCGTCGTGACGGAAGCGACGCTCGATCGCACCGGCGCGCCCGGCCCCCGCGATCTGAGCGAAGCCCTCGTCGCCGTATACGGCACCGACTTCGGACTCCACAACCCGTCCTGGATCTCCCGCTTCACCGATGCGGCACGGCAGGCCGTGTCCTATCGCA
This sequence comes from Bradyrhizobium sp. WSM1253, assembly GCF_000244935.1. Taxonomy (NCBI): domain Bacteria; kingdom Pseudomonadati; phylum Pseudomonadota; class Alphaproteobacteria; order Hyphomicrobiales; family Nitrobacteraceae; genus Bradyrhizobium; species Bradyrhizobium sp. WSM1253. The sequence goes on along the minus strand of NZ_JH600073.1, from coordinate 6,815,254 downwards.
AGCGTCGCGTGCTGCTCGCCGGCGATGCCGCGCATATCCATCACTCCGTCGGCGGTCAGGGCCTCAACGCCGGCGTGCAGGACGCCGTCAATCTCGGCTGGAAGCTCGCGCAAGTGGTCAAGGGCCTGTCGCCCGACAGCCTGCTCGATACCTACCACGCCGAGCGTCATCCCGTCGGCGCGCGGACCTTGCGCAACACCATGGCGCAAATCGCCCTGCTCCGCCGCGGCGAGGACGGCCTCAAGGCCGCGCGCGAGGTCGTCGCGGAGCTGCTCGCGATGGACGCGCCGCGCCAACGTTTTGGCGCGATGATGAGCGGGCTCGACGTGCACTATGATCTCGGCCAAGGACACGCGCTGCTCGGGCGCCGCATGCCCGATCTCGATTTGACGGTCGACGGGCGGCCGCTGCGACTGTTCACGCTGCTGCACGGCGCGCGCGGCTTGCTGCTCAGTTTCAGCAAGACAGGCGGCCTCGACACCGCGCCCTGGGCAGATCGCGTCGATCGCATCGACGCCGAGTGCGAGGGCCCGTGGCAGCTTCCGGCGATCGGACAAGTCGCAGCACCCGGCGCCGTGCTGGTGCGGCCCGACGGGCACGTGGCCTGGGTGGGAGATGAGAGCCAACATGGACTTGCGGACGCGATCACGAGATGGTTCGGACCGGCTTCAGACTAGTTTCCGGTCGGGCGCGAAGGAACGCGGCTCAAGATTCGAATATTCGCGCGTTCACCGTGCGGAGGCTCATCGACGCTGCCGGCTTGCTGCGGTGGCGTGGGGACCGGCTGATGAGATAGCGCGTCGCGCATCCATCGGGGTAAACCGATCGGAGCCGCGTTCTCTTGCTGTGGATGCATATCTTTAGACTCCAGTGGAGTCGATGGCGACCGTTTGTTCATTACAATTCCTCGCCTGGAGACAAGACGATGCGAAGCTTACGAAGCCTCGGGTTCGCCGGTCTCATTGTTGACTATCGATGAATGATCCGGATGTACGATGATGCGTTCAATCCGTTGCAGCAATTCGCGCGGCCGTGCGTCCGTAGCCAAGGGCTGCACCGGCTTGCCCCACCCACGATCGGGAATAGCGTTTGCGGCGGCCACCCGCGCAAAAGCATTCGCTGTCTCTCTAAACATGATGGCAGCAAGCACGTTGAGTGCGGCTTCGGTCTTGGCGCGTGCCAGGGTTTCGATATCGGCCAGCGTTGGTGCCCCGAAACCTTCACTGGGCACATGCTGAGCAACAGGAAGATGCGGCTCGGTCCTTCTCCTAAATTTGGGCATTTGAAATCCGTTTGTTAAATAACGAGTCTCCGCAAATACAAAGCCCGCGGCGGATTGCTCCGCGCGGGCTGATCTTCAATGATGCTATTCTGCCAGTGCTTTGCCCGACGATTCAGGCGCGGCAGCCGCACTCCTTCAAGGCAGCTAGCTACAGCAGCACCTGCCGGTCTCTTGAACCGGCGGACAGCGAACGGTGCCGAAGGAGCAGAACACGCAGCAGTCGCCAGAGAGCGGCTTCAGGCGCTCGCCGCAGCCTTTGCAGTCATAGAAGAACTGGCAGGCGTCGGTCGGCATGACCTCGGTAGCAGCGTGACCGCACTTCGGGCACGTGATGATAGAGTTTAAGATCATCCGAGATGTTACCGTGCGCGCTGCTCTGGACCAAGGAACGTCCGCTCCCTCCAACTTGTGGCGCAGCTTCCTGATCAATTCGCGGACGTCCGCGGCATAATCTTCGATGATGCGCCACCGGGCCTCGTCGCTCTCGCGGGGCATCACTTCTGGCTTTTCCGGCGGCTTATCACTCACGGCATCATACGAACCGCCCCCGCGCCATGCGACTTTGACCTAGATCAAAAATCTTTCCTTGGAGCCTCATCCACCTCCTTCAAGCGCGCGGGGGGCACCGAGAAGGAGCTGCCGGCGAGCCTTCTTCAGATCGGTCGCCAGTTTTATCTTCTCTCTCAAAACGAGAATTTCGGAATATTCCTTTTGGATCTCTGGGTGGATGCGAAGTGCTTCGAGCTGCTGGGTGGCTAGTTTGAAGATTGCGGCAATATGCGTACCTTGGATGGAGTGCATGGTGATCAAATCCGCTGTGGGAAAAACGGGACGGGACCATACAGCGAACTGCGTTGCGGTGTCGCTCGAAATAAACAGCCAACCATACTGTCGTTTTTTGCAGCGCGTCATTGCCGATGTCGGTGCTTGGCCGAACAGGCGTTCCACTGGCGCGGTCTCAATGAACAGCGGCGTGCACAATCTCAAAGCGGAGCACCACCCTAAGCACAGGTCCGCAGCCGTCCCGCACCTCGATTGAGAGGGTACGAACTACCGAGCCCGGCAGCACGTCCTTGGCGAAGTCTGCCATTGCCTCGGAGGCCGCACGCTTCACATTCGCTAAGGTGGCGATTTCGACCCCGATCTCGTCAGGAACGAACCTGTCGTTGTCGCGCGTGTCGAAGTAGTAGTGGGGCATGGTGGTCAAGGCGCGGTCGCGCTTGATGTTCCTACCAAAATTAGAACACCCCCAAGAAAACGACTATGACGGCCCAGCTACGGCTCGGGATGGATCGAGACGGTTCTCGCGCTGGTCGTCGGCGTATTCTTGTGCCACCCGGGGAGCTTGCTGACGGTGGCGCTGGTCCCTCTCGGTGGCAGTGAGAATTTGCTGCGCTCGCCTGGCTATCGCTTCATAGTTCTTGGCAACCTGGCGAAGCGTGGCTCTCGCCTCCACGTGTTCGCAGTTGTCGGCCTTGGTGTGAAACTCCTCAGCCCGTATGAGCCAATACTTCGGGGAGTGCATTCGCTCGATGCCCATGGCCAAATCCCCTAAATCGGACCATCCAGGTTATTAATGGACGTTCAGGCCAGCTGGTTCCCGGCTGCACTCAAATAGCGAAGAGCAAAACACGGAGCGCAAGAAAGCCGGCCGCTCACGCGACCGGCTCGCCACAAACCTGTGGGCTAACGCAAAACTATCAGCGCCCCAGCTTACGCTCCACCTTCTTCCGGCTGCTACCCACCTTCTTGACCGCCTTCTTGACGGCAGAAGCCGAGCGGCCGGTCTTCTTTGCCTCGTAGCCAACTTCGTATTTCTGCCCACCCGCAACGCGCGCGCGGTCCTGCTTGCGACCGCGAGTTGTCTGCTTCTTCGCTTTAGCCATGTTGCTCTCCTTGCATCTCTGAAACGCAAGAGGATTCAAACGGTTCCCCACCACCTTCAAGGTCGCGCCCGTCGTCGGAACGAATCCGGCCAGAAAGATTCGAATCAACGTGTTCGTTGCGTGGAGTTTATCAGTGGCGTTGCAGCGTCAGCGAAGGCGGGGGGCGCTCGGGGTGAAAGCGCCCTTCCTCGGCTTCATCGAACCGGCCTTGGCATCGACGGTGGACCGCGTGCCATCCGGGGCGCGGTGGCTTCACGAAATCAAATTCGACGGCTATCGGGTGCAGCTTCATTTGGCCAACGAGGCCGTCACCGTCTACACCCGTCGCGGTCACGACTGGACCAAACGCTTCAAGAAAGTCGCCGACGACGCCTGGCACATCAAGGCGGGATCGGCGGTCATCGACGGCGAGGTCGTCGTCCCTGCTGCCGATGGCAGCACCGATTTTTCCGTCCTTCAAAACGAGCTGAAGGGCACATCGTCCAAGATCGTGCTCGTCGCATTCGACCTGCTTTATCTGAATTCGCGAGACCTGCGCGGCCTGCCGCTGTTCCAGCGCAAGGCCGAGCTGAAGAAGATTATCTCCGGCACCGACGTGCATCTCAGTGAGAGCTTCGAGATCGAAGGACGCGAGATGTTCGCGCACGCCTGCAAGATCGGGCTGGAGGGCGTGGTCTCCAAGGTTCGCGACAGCACCTACAATAGCGGCCGGGGCAATAACTGGGTCAAGACAACTTGCGCGCAACGGGAGACACTGACCATCGCCGGCTTCGCACTCGACGAAGGCAAATGGGACGGCATCTATCTCGGGCGTCATAAGGGAGATGATCTCATTTATGCGGGCAAGGTCGACCACGGATTCGACAAGACGTCCGCCGCAGAACTGCAAAAACGATTGAAGCCGCTCATTCGCAAGACGCAACCTTACGCCAAGCGCATCGCCCACAAGGGCGTTTGGGTCGAACCGAAGCTGCTTGCGGAAATCGAGTATCGCGCCAAGTCGGCGGAGGGGAAGGTCCGGCATCCCTTCTTTAAGGGCTTGAGAGAGGATCTGTGATGGATGCGTTCGATCGATGGTGGATATGGGCCGAGAAATCCCTTGATGATCCGCAAACCATTCCGGTCTGGCTGCATGAGGCAGTGCTGCAGCTTTCGCCGGATGAACGGCGAGATCGCTCTAAGGTGAATGCCGCAGCAAAAGAAGCGGAGGCGCACTATGAGATTTAAATTCCGCACAGAGGGTTGGCAGCCCAGGAGCGAGGAAGATCACTTCATGATTTGCCCGACCTGCGGCGAACGCTTCGACTGCCGTGACCTCGGCGAAGCGCTTGAGCACCAACACGGCGAACCGGTCGAGGAAGAGCCGACGCAGCACTGAGGCCGCCGGAGGTTTTCCACAGCCACGATAGGCAGTGGTTCGTCCAGTTTTTCGCCTACTACCCATCGATAATTTGCAGCTTGGCCGGCACATGGCTTTGATCGCCCATGACCACCAAGTCGCGCCAACATCTCTACGGCACTCAAATCAAGATATCGGCCGAACGCGCCAAAGAGGCGCGCAAGGAGGCCGACAAACTCGCTTGCGCGGCGTGGAACTATCGGATGCTTGGCTATAAGGGCCCCGCGCAGCCATCGCCGACGATCGGGGATGCCATCAACGCGGGCTTCCTATACCTCGAAGTGCGATGCCTTGGATGCGACACCAACTAGACCGTGGCGCTCGATATCGTCCGTCGTGCCAAGTCGACGCCGGTGCATGAACTTGAGCGCTACATGCGATGCAAGGACTGTTCGGAAGTGCGGCGCTATCCGTATAAGCGAAGCGCACTCGTTGCATTAAGACCAACGAAAATTTCGGCGGAGAATCCGGCATCTTACTGGTGCCCCGGCGAGCGCTAAGGATCATCAACATATGTGCAATCTCTATTCGATCACCACCAACCAGGCCGCGATAGCCGACCTCTTCCGAGTCGTCCGCCGCTATGAAGGCAATCTGGCGCCGATGCCCGGCGTATTTCCGGATTACCCCGCGCCAGTCATTCGCGACGCGGCCGGCGAGCGAGAGATGGTGCTGATGCGCTGGGGCATGCCGCCCCCGCCCCGCACCGGCGGCCCGCCCGTGACGAACATTCGCAACACCTCGTCGCCGCACTGGCGCGCGTGGCTCAAGCCGGAGCATCGCTGTCTCGTCCCGGTCAACAGCTTTGCCGAATACGCGCCGGAGCCCGACCCGGAGACGAAAAAGAAAGACATCGTGTGGTTCGCGCTCGCGGACGCTCGGCCGCTCTTCGCGTTCGCCGGGATCTGGACGACCTTCAATGGCGATCGCGGCACCAAGTCGAAGCCAATCCCCGGACCGCATCAGGTGTACGGCTTCCTTACGACGACGCCGAACGCGGTCGTGGAGCCGATCCATCCGAAGGCCATGCCGGCGATCTTGACCACACCGGAGGAGCGAGAGGTTTGGCTGAGGGCGCCGTGGGATGAAGCCAAGGCGCTGCAACGGCCGCTGCCGGATGCGAGCTTGAAGATCGTGGCGCGCGGCATCGATAAGGAAGACGCATTAGCCGCTGCTACAGTTGATTCCTAATATCGGGGCTTTATTCGGCACTCGCTCTGTCCAAAAGTGAACATTGCCTCAAGTTGAGTAACCCGCTCAAGCCACTGAACCCGCTCACGCAATTTAATCCGGCGACCTATCATATGATATGTCGCCGCCTCAGACGAGGGGCGTAAGCTTTATCCATCACCGCAAGGCAATTGGCATCTGCCGGTGATGAGAACGCCCAACCAGCGCTCCCGCCCCGGACGAACGAGGGAGATGTGCATGCCGACACGCCGACGCTTCAAGCAGACGACGACACTCACCGAACGGCTCGCCGAGGAGGCCGCGCGGCTTCGCGAGGAGGCGCGTACGATCGCGCCGGGGCGCCGCCGCGAGATGCTGCTGCGCCGGGCGCGGCAGGACGAGACCGCCATGCACATTTCCGCCTGGCTGCATTCTCCCGGGCTGAGGCCGCCGACATGACCCAGCAATATCGCGCTTATCTCGTCGGCGACAACGGCGTGTTCCGCTCCGCCGAAGCGTTCGAGGCCGCGTCGGATGCGATCGCCCTCACCTTCGCGCAGCAGTTCACGCGGCACGGCAAGGTCGAGGTCTGGCAGCTCGGCCGCAAGATCGCCGTGCTCGAGGCCGAGTCATCCCCGCCGGGAGTTCTCACGCGTCAATGATCGCGTGATGTCGAGGGCGTCCTGAAGGTCTCGATCGCGAACGAGAAATTGACCTGCATCACGGGACCCCTGGCATCGCGAACGTCGATCGCCATCGACTGCCTGCCGCCCGCGGCAGGCGCGGAAACGATGGCGTCGCGCGCCATGTCCGCGACCGACTTGGCGGCCTCTGCCTGAACGGCGCGCGAGCTGGCCAGCTCAAGCCCTTCCTCGTCGAGCGCTACACCGGTGTCGTCGCGCAGGTCGAAATAATATCGGGGCATTGCAGCATCCTTTGCCCGTAATAGGTCCGAAGCGGACAAAGGGTTTCCGGGGCAGCGAAAAAATCTGTTGGAATCAATAGGTTCCGGGAACTCCGACGTCCCTCTGCCAGCGCGGCGCGGCAGCAGCTTGCCGCGCTCACGCCCGGTTTTTCGTCAGGGAGCGAAGCGACAGGGCGAAACGACGCGGCCCCCTCACTCCTCCGCAAGCTTCCCGACGATATAGGCATCCACCGTTTCGGCGAACGAGCGCTGCACGCCGACCGCAGTGCCATGCTGGTCGAGCGCGTCGCGCTGGAGCACGCGCAGGCTGCGGCCGCGCATGCAGACCGGCGCCGTGTTCAGGTATTGGTCGATCGCGCCTGTCGCGAGCGGGATGGCCTTCGGGTCGCCCCTTGCGATCAGAAGCCGCAAGAGGCTCTGGCATTCGGCCAAACCTGGCATGGGATCAGCGCCTCACGCCTGCCGCGATTTCGCCGGCCGCTTCACCGGCTGGGTGTGGGTGCCGAACAGCGCCAGTAAAAACGCGACTTCTTCCTTCGAACCGACCTGGATACCGGCGTGGCTTCCGACTTGGATCATGATGATCTCCTTTTCGCTTGGTTGGTCGGGCGCAACGGGCGGGGCGTTCGAGACAATCTGGTTTCAGCACTGTTTCAGGCGTGTTTCGTCGCGGCGCGCCATGTCCATGGTCGCCTGAATAGGAACAGCTTTTGGGATCAAAAAGTTATTCGCGCGTCGGTCCGGATGCACGACCGGCGCCCCCCACGGCCTCAGCTCGCCCCCCGGGCTGGGGCCGTTTCTTTTCGACGCCTCAGTTTCGGTTTTGGTTTTGGTTTTGGTTTCGCCTGGGCGTCTCCCAGGACAGCTTGTTGCACCGGGAGCACCGGAAGATGGCGATCGCGCCATCCGGTGAAGCCACCGCGTCGATGAATGTCATGGGTCTGTTGCACGCAGCACAAATCGGCCGCTGCCTGGTGTCTTGATCCGTCATGCGCGCAAACGCGGGACAGAGCAGGAGGTTTCTATCGTTCTGGAGGTTCAGGGTGCCAGATCTTCGGAACGTTTTGCTGAAGCAGTGAGATCGATGCCGCAATCTGCTCCCGCGAACGGCGCAGCAATTGTCGTGTCGTTTGCCTTGCATCGAGCTGGTGCAATTTCTGCCGGTCGAGATCCGCCTCGAATTCCTCGCGGGTGAGCATGACAAGCTCCCGTGTTGCTGCCCATTCGCAGAGTACGTCGAGATACGATTGAGGACCGCTCAGAAGTGAACACACGGCGGGATGCCCGCCTGCGGGCTTTCGACCCAGCCGGTCTTCAGGGTCCGCGCTTCTGCGTGGCGAGGCGCAACGCGATGCCGTGCTGCCAGGCGCGCACTCTCACCGCGGCTTCGCTGCGACCGAGTTCGCCGGCGATCTCGTCCGGCCGCGAGCCGGCGTCGGCCAACGCCTTCAGCCGCTCGTGCTCTTCCGCTGTCCACTCTTCAACAACGGGTAGCGTGATTGCATGGTCGTAAGCTGTCTCGCCTGCGTGGTCGATGCAGGCGACAAGCGAGCGAAACAGGCGAAGTTCCTATGCGACCTTGCTCTGAGATCTGCGACGGGGCGTCCCGCAGATGGACCGACGACGGCGCTCGCTCAGATCCAGACGTCCTCGCGGCACGAATCGCACCGATAGATCAGGATCGAGCAATCGCGCCTCACATCGAAGATCGAAGTCAGGCAGCGCGTATCCCTCTCGCATTTGGGGCAAGCCGGCCTCGGCTTGTAATGATCCGGCCTCGTTGCCGGGCCTGCTTGCTGTTCACTGCTCATCTCATTCCTCGTTGGAGGACTGAGTTCCTAAGTACCAAAGTGGACATTCGTTCCAATCACGCGGGCGGCGCTTCTCATGGAAGCGAGGGCCTAGACGCCCCATGATCGCGCGTGCTGGTCGTCGAATTCGTCCTGAACCATCAAGCGGGTTTGTCCTGAACGATCAAACCGGCTTGGTGTTGGCGGGTCCCCCCCCCCGCAGTTCGTCCAGGCTCTCGAGCGTGCAGATGCGCGCGGCGCGGCGCGCCAGCTCGTCGTAATTTTGCGCCACCTTGCGCAGCACGTCCCGCGTCTCGGGATATTCGCAATTGTCCGCCTTGGTGCGGAATTCTTCCGCCCGCATCCGCCAGTACCGCGGAGGGTGCATCCGCTCGGCTCCCATGGGCCACTCCCCTCAGTTGGTCCAACTGTTCCTGCTCATTAATCAAGAGCGCGTCCAGGAGTTCCCGCGCAGATGTTCCGGTTCCGATCACACGTCCCGATTGCGCAGGGATCGCAGCTGACGACGACAGCATTGCGCGGGAAAGATCGACTTTAGTTCAAATGCGGCAGGGCGGATTCGGCAGGACGCAACGGGTTGGCGCCATGCTGGGACACATCCCTTGCGACAAACGCAACGGGGACAGCTCGGAGAGATCGTCGATGTATGTCGTCGCCGCCGCGTTGCTGGTGCTGTCGGGACTGTTCTACTCCGCGAGCCATCACGAGATCGGCTCGTTCGGCGTCACCATGTGCACGTATGGTGGCGCGTTCTGCGACAACCCGCTGATCGTCTTTTCCGGCGCCGCGCTGGCCGGCGCCTGGGGCATGTTCGTCAGCGTCAAATAGTCCCGACCGCACGCGCTCAGGGGACAAACGTCTCGCCGGTGTCCGTGCGCGGGCTGCGCGACGGCCGGCCATGGCGGGCCGGTCGCGCCCGGGACGCGCGCAAAGGCTGCACCGGGTATTCTTCGATGATGCACTTATACAGGTGTTTTGCCCGACGAGTCAAACGGAGATTCGCTTTATCAGAAACGAGCAAGGCGTCCGCTCACCCTCGCCCGGGAACCTTGTTCCCGGATTAGGATTTGTGAAGGACGCGCCCCGACCGAGACCCCTCCTGCCATGACCGACAATGCCCTCACCCCCACGAAATCCGCGCCGTCGCTGTTGCAGAGGCTGGGGCCGGGTCTCGTCACCGGGGCGGCGGACGACGATCCGTCCGGCATCGCCACCTATTCGCAGGCCGGCGCGCAATTCGGTTACGGACTGCTCTGGACGGTATTTCTGACCACGCCGTTCATGATCGCCATCCAGCTCGTCAGCGCCCGGATCGGCCGCGTCACCGGGAAGGGGCTGGCCGCCAACGTCATGCAGATCGCGCCGCGCTGGGCGGTGCTGTCGCTCGTCGCCATGCTCGTCGCCGCCAACACCTTCAACATCGCCGCCGACATCGCCGCGATGGCTGAGGCGCTCTCGCTCGTGATCGGCGGCCTCAACCACGAGCACGCGCTGATCTTCGCGGCGGGCTCGACCCTGCTGCAGGTGTTCCTGCCCTATCGGCGCTATTCGCCGGTGCTGAAATTTCTCACCTTGGCGCTGTTCGCCTATGTCGCGACCGCCTTCACCGTCAAGATCCCGTGGAGCACGGCGCTGCTCGCGGCGGTGTGGCCGAAGACGAATGTCAGCGCCGATTATTTCATGATGGTCGTCGCCGTGCTCGGCACCACGATCAGCCCGTATTTGTTCTTCTGGCAGGCCTCGCAGGAGATCGAGGAGATGAACCAGGGCAGGCGCGACAAGCCGCTGCGCGAACTGAAGCACGGCGGCAGTCCGGAGCTGGCGCGCATCCGGGCCGACACCATCTCCGGCATGCTGCTCTCCAACGGCATCGCCTTCTTCATTATCCTCACCACCGCGTCGGTGCTGCACGCGAATGGCGTCACCAACATCAATTCGGCGACGGAGGCCGCCGAAGCGCTGCGGCCGCTCGCCGGCGACTTCACCTTCGCCCTGTTCGCGATCGGCATCATCGGCACCGGCCTGCTCGCAATTCCGGTGCTGGCGGGCTCGGCCGCTTACGGCGTGGCGGAGATCTTCGGCTGGCGCGCGACGCTGGAGGCGAAGCCCGACGAGGCGGTCGGCTTCTACACCATCATCGCCGCCGCCACCATCATCGGCTTCGGTCTAGGGTTCACCGGCATCGACTCGATCCACATGCTGGTCTGGAGCGCCGTGCTCAACGGCGTCGTCGCCGTTCCGATCATGGCCATGATGATGCTGATCGTCTCGAGCAAGACGATCATGGGTCGCTTCAAGGGCCGGTCATGGCTCGTCGCGCTGGGCTGGCTCGGCACCGCGCTGATGGCGCTGGCCGTGCTCGCCCTGCTCGGCTCGTCATTGATCGGCTGACTAGCTACCCGTGCGACAAGGCTGCCGATATCTGCGAGGCGATGATGAAGGCCGCGAAGAGGGCCGGCACGCTGATGAAGCGCAGGAATTGGTCGATCGAAAGCATCGCTGTCTCCCGCAAGACAAAAAATGTTTGCGCCCGCCGCGCTATTCCACCCCGTGCGCAGCGTGCTGATCGGCCGTCAGAAACCGATCGGAAATGGCGGCTCCACTCATCGTGAGCAGCGCCAGGATCGAAATCACAGCCAGAAATTTCATGGCCGGAGGGTCGATCCCGATTGCGGCCAAAAACGTCAAAGCATGGTCCCTTTTCAGGACAACCCCGGGAAAGATCATGGCTGTCCCCACCGGATTTTCCCTTAGAATGGCGGGAAGGGCCTTCCAGGCGCCCCTCGCCGGGCTTCACTGCGCAGGACCGTTAGCCTAACAATTGTGGCTGGAGCCGGGCTTGCGAGCCGGCCAAAGAAAAAAAGCGCCGCCGGGCGACAGGGAGCGACATGACCAGATCGTCGAAAGCAACAAGCCTCGAAATCCTCGCCTGCGATGCCGGCTGGAGAAACTACCATTTCGTCAAGCTGACGACCGAAGACGGCGTCGTCGGCTGGAGCGAGTTCGACGAGGGTTTTGGCTCACCCGGCGTCGGTGCTGCGATCCAGCGCCTGTCCGCCCGCGTCGTCGGGCAGAACGTTTTCCGGCACGAGCGCATCTACGCCGAGCTGTTCGCGGCCACACGTCCCGCCGCCGGCGGCGTGGTGGCGCAGGCGCTCGGCGCGATCGAGAATGCGCTGCTCGATGCCAAGGCGAAATGTCTCGGCGTGCCCTGCTACGAACTGCTCGGTGGCAAGATCCGCGACCGTGTCAGGGTCTATTGGTCGCATTGCGCAACGTGGCGGATCAATCACCCGTCCTGGTACAAGCCGCCGATCGAGAACCTCGACGGCGTCAAGGCAATGGGACGCGAGGTGCTCGAGAAGAAGTTCACCGCGCTCAAGACCAACATCTTCTCCTACGACGACGGCAAGCCAACCGGTTGGCGACCGGGTTTCGGCTCGCCCTTCGCCCCCGAGATCAACGTCGATCGCAAAATCCTGCGCGACCTGCGCATGCATCTGGAGGCGATCCGCGACGGGGCAGGCCCCGACGTCGACATCCTGCTTGATTGCAACTTCAACGCCAAGACCGAGGGCTATCTGGAGATCCTGCGCACCATCGCCGACCTCGACATGTTCTGGATCGAGATCGACAGTTTCAATCCGGAAGCGCTCGGTTACATCCGCAGGCAAAGCCCGCATCCGATCTCGTCCTGCGAGACGCTATTGGGCTTGCGCGAATTCCTGCCCTATTTCCGCGAGCAGGCCATGGACGTCGCGATCATCGACACGCCCTGGAACGGCGTCTGGCAGTCGATGAAGATTGCAGCCGCTGCGGACGCGTTCGAAGTCAACGTTGCCCCGCATAATTTCTACGGCCATCTCTGTTCGATGATGAACGCGCATTTCTGCGCCGCCGTGCCGAACCTGCGCATCATGGAGATCGACATCGACCGCCTGGCGTGGGACCGCGAGCTGTTCACGCATGAGCCGGATATTCAGAACGGCCATCTGGTCATTCCGGACCGACCCGGCTGGGGCACCGATCCGAACGAGGAAGCCCTTCGCGCGCATCAGCCGAAGACCAGCGGCGGATTGCTCAACTACGGTCGCAAGAACTAGACGTCTTACGGCGTCACTGGATTGACGGTCGGGGACGTCTTTGGCCCCGGCCGCGCCGGCTCGATCGGTGATTTCGGTTCGGTCGGGAGAATTTTGGCACCTGCGGCGCGTGCGGCCTCGCCAGTGGTCGCATACATCGCGACGTGAGCAGGCTGCGTCTTGGCCCGATTCCATGGTCCGTGATCGACGATGAGCATCGCAGCAATCGTCACCGCGGCCACAATCAACGCGATCACGCCGGGATGGCGAAGCGCCGAGGACATGGAATTTGCGAAGCGATCCGTTGCCATCGTGGAATCCATAGGTTTTTCCTCTCGCAGGTTAATGCAATTGCGTCCTGCGAGTTCCGCCCTTGCCGAGCCAAGTTCCAAGCCAATGCGGGAACCTGACGCCACAAGGCGCTCAGTGTTTCACATCCGGCCGCGCATCGCCGACGAACCGGTCGCGATTCGGCATCTTGACCGCCGCGAGCGATTTGGCATCGAGCGTCGCGTCCGCTCCGACCAGTCCATTCAGGTTCAGGATGTACGCGGACACCGCATAAACCTCCTCATCGCTCAGCGATTGCGGTGCGTTCTGCGGCATCGCACGGCGGATGTAGTCGAACAGCGTCGGCGCATACGGCCAATAGCTGCCGACCGTGCGGATCGGCTTTGGTGTTGCGATCGTGCCCTGCCCACCGACGAGCCGGTCACCCAGCCCGCCCTCGCCCTTGTCGCCATGGCATGATGCACATTGCTGGGCGAACACCTCGCGACCACGACTGACCGAGCCACTTCCCTTCGGCAGATTGCTGCCGTCGCGTCCGACGTCGATATTCCAGCCAGCAATCTCCGCAGCCGTCGCGGGACGTCCGAGGCCGTACAGAGTCTGTGCCTGCGCCCCGCTCGCGAACGCACACAGCACGATGACAACAGCAATGCCGCAAGTCTCACGCCAGCGCATTGGTCACCTCGCCGTCGGCCGCGATGCGCCAGGGCCAGATCGCGTTGTTGTGGTAGAAATAGTTCTCGCCGCGCACCGCGAGCAACTCGGCCAGAGTCGGCTGCACATAGCCGGTTTCGTCGATGGCACGGCTCTGGATCACGGCAGGCTTGCCGTCCCACTGCCAGGGCAGGCGAAAGCGTGTCAACGCACGCGTCAGCACCGGCTCCTGCAATTGCGCGCTTTGCCAACTCTTTCCCTCGTCGACGGACAGTTCGACGCGCGCGATCTTGCCGTGCCCGCTCCACGCGATGCCGGTGATCTCGTGGAAGCCGGGCGCGCCCAGGCGTTGGCCGCCGGAGGGCCTCGTGATGATCGACTTCGCCTCCATGTAGAACGAAAATTCACGCGCGGTGCCGTCTGGCAGCAGGTCGGTGTATTTCGAGGTCTCCTCGCGCGAATAAACCGGCTCAGCCGTCACATGCAGGCGCCGCAGCCACTTCACGCTCATATTGCCCTCGAAGCCCGGCAGGAACAGCCGCAGCGGATAGCCCTGCTGCGGGCGCAGCCGCTCCCCGTTCTGGCTGTAGACCAGCATGGCGTCCTCGAGGCATTTCTCGATCGGGATGCTGCGGGTCAGCGCAGCCGCGTCGGCACCTTCGGCGACGATCCATTTGGCATCCGGCTTCAATCCGGCCTCCTGGAGCACCAGCTTGAGGCTGACGCCGGTCCATTCTGCACAACTCACCAGACCTACAAGGTCCGACGCGGTCTTGCCGTAAGGCTTGCTGTAGCCGGGATTGCCGGAGCATTCGAGAAAGTAGACGCGCGATTCCGACGGGAAACGCCTGAGATCGTCCATTGTGAAGATCAGCGGACGCTCGACCAGCCCGTGCAGCATCAACCGGTGCTGGGCCGGATCGATGGTCGGAACGCCGCCATGATGACGCTCGTAAAACAGTCCGTTCGGCGTGATGATGCCATCGAGCTCCTGCAACGGCGTCCGGCTGGAGGCAGAGATGTACTGCTTGAGAGTCTTCGAGATGTTCTTGACGACGCCCTTCTCGAACGGCGATGGCGCGCCATAGAGCTGGCCCCCCGTCGGCTCGCCCGGCGCCTTCATCCATTCGGGAATGTTGGGTGGAAGGTTGTCGGTCGCGGCGGCAGCCGATGCGCCGGCGCCCAGGACAGTGCCACCCGCAGCCGCCGCGCCGGCGCGCAGAAAGCGACGGCGAGTCGTCCCCGCAGGTTTGTCGTCGGCGTCGCTCGTGATGCTCATTTGCGGATCCTCGGCTGAAGCGCGACCCGCATGAAACATTCTGCGACGAGCATTTGCAATTCGCACCTGTTTCAAAAACAGGCGATTTCGACCTCGACTGATCTAAATCTGGCGGGCGCGACGGCAATTCTCTTCTTCGCAATGCACAAACGGCTCATCCATCACTCGCCCGGCGCGATCGCATTGCTGGGGGTTGGCCGGTCGGCGATCTGCTGGCCGAACAGGCTGCCGATCAGTTCGACCGCGGTGCGCGCGGTGCGGCCACGCTCGTCGAGGAACGGATTGAGCTCGACGATGTCGACTGAACCGACTACGCCGGAATCGTGCAGGAGCTCCATGATCAGATGCGCCTCACGATAGGTCGCTCCGCCCGGCACCGTCGTGCCCACGCCGGGTGCGACGCAGGGGTCGAGAAAATCGACGTCGAAGCTGACATGCAGTACGCCGTTGCTGGCCCTGACGCGCTCGATGACGCGACGGATCAGCACGGCGACGCCGAATTCGTCGATCTGGCGCATATCGACAACCCTGATCCGGCGCGTGCGCATCAATTCCTTTTCGAGCTTGTCGATTGAGCGCGCGCCGAACAGGTCGAGCCTGTTGGGATTGATCGAGGCGCGCGGATCATCGCCGAGCAAGCCGTCGAGGCCGGGTTCGCCGCAAAGGAATGCCGCCGACATGCCGTGCATGTTGGCGGTGATCGTCGTCTCAGGCGTGTTGTAATCGGCATGCGCATCGAGCCAGAGCACGAACAGCTCGCGTCCGCGCTCCTGCCAGTGACGGGCCATGGCATTCACCGATCCCATCGACAACGTGTGATCGCCACCGAGGAAAATCGGCAGCGCGCCGGTTTTCGCGATCTCGTAGCCTCTGCGGCTCAGCACGCGCGTCCAGCGCTGGATTTCGCGGTAGTGATTGGCTTTGTCGGGGGGCCTGTCTGCGAGGTCCCGGAGCTCGCCCACGGAGAGATCGCCGTAATCGACGACCTCGAAATCCAGGCTCTCTAGCAGTGTCGCAAGGCCGGCGGTGCGGAGCGCCGCAGGGCCCATCAGAGTACCGCGCTGCGAAGCCCCCATGTCGATGGGAGCGCCGAGCAGGGCGATGCGCCGGGCTCGATCCGTCGTGGTCCGGTCAGTCACAGCTGTCTCCTGAGATCAGCAAGATTGAGCCAGCCTAACAGAGATTCGCACCCGTCGTTTCACGGGGAAGGTCCACGCAGGGGCGCATCGTCCCGGAACAAAAGCCCGCGCGCCGAATTGCTCATCCAAGGCCGGTACCCGCCGTAAAAACCACGGCGCCTGTCGCGGATAGCCAAAGGTCATGCGACCCGCTGTTCAGAACGAGCGCTCGCGCGGATAGCCAAAGGTACCGGCCTCCGCCGCACATGATCAGCCTGGAGGTTGCGCACTTGAGCACGGAGATCCCGCAGTCCACTTCACATCCCGGCATGGCCGAGCGCGCCATCGATGCCGCGACGGACGTATCCCGCACCATCGGTGAAGTCGCAGGTGGCCTGCATGCAGCTGTCGACCGCATGACCTCCGCAATCGACGATGCGCGAAAGCCGGGCCGGCCCCTCGCGACCGTCGCTGCGATCACGCGCGAAGCGCCGCTTGCCAGCCTGTTCGTTGCTTTCCTGTTCGGCGTCGCGGTCGCGCGTCGGCGCTAAATCGTAACAGGTGTTCAGGCGGCGCTGACGGCCGCGCACTCGGACGCGAGGAATTGTCGCTCGAATGCCTCCGCCGGCATCGGACGGCCAAAGAAATAGCCCTGGCCTTCCTCGCATCCCATGCTCACCAGGAAGTCGGCCGTAGCGCGATTCTCGATGCCTTCGGCCACGACCGTGAGACCGAGCTGCTTGCTGAGACCGATGGTCGACCCGACAATCGCGGCATCGTCGGAGTTCGCGAGCAGACCGAGCACGAACGACCGGTCGATCTTGAGCCCATCGAGCGGGAACTTCTTCAAATAGCTCAGGCTCGCATAGCCAGTGCCGAAATCGTCGAACAGGACGCGGACGCCGAGCTGCTGGATGCGTTTGAACATATCGAGCACCCGGGCTTCGTCGTGAAGCAGGATGTCCTCGGTGACCTCGAGTTCGAGCAGCGACGGCGTGAGCCCCGTCGCTTCGAGCATCCCCGCAACCGAATGCGCGAGGTCGCCGGAGTGGATCTGCGAGGGCGACAAATTGATCGCGACGCGCACACTGTCGCCGGACAATTCCCAGGCGCGTGCCTGCCGGCAGGCAGTTTCCATCACCCAGTTTCCGATCCGCTCGGACAGGGCTGAGCTATTGACCACCGGCATGAACTCTCCTGGCGAAACGTAGCCGCGCACGGGATGCCGCCAGCGGATCAGCGCTTCGGCCCCGACCAGGCTGGCGTCGATCAGGCGAACCTGAGGCTGGTAGAACAGCTCGAACTCGCCGCGATCGGCGGCAAGCGCCAATTCACTCTCCAGCGTCAGCCGGTTCTCCAGCTCCTGCCGGATCGCGCTCTCGAAGACCACATAACCGCCGCGCCGCGTCAGTTTTGCCTTGGTCAACGCAAGATGGCCGTTGCTCAGGAGATCGTCGGTGTTGTGTCCGCCTTCTGGATGGACGGCGACGCCGATGCTGATCCTGACGCGATGCTGCCGCGTGCCGGTCGCAAGCGGCGCTTCGAACGCGCGCGCGATGCGCTCGGCGAACTCTGCGATCGGCTCGTCGCCATCTGCGCCTTTGCGCGCAATGGCGAATTCGTCTCCGCTGAGCCGGGCAACGACAGCGTCGTCGCCCGTTTCAGCTTTCAGGCGACCAGCGACCGCCTGCAGCACGAGATCTCCGGCGGAATGACCCAGCATGTCATTGATGCTCTGGAAGCCGTCGAGCCCGATCACGAGCAGCGCGACCTTGCAGGGGCGCTGCCCCGCATCCCCGATCATGCCGACCAGTCCGGCATGCAGCGTGTTGCGGTTGACCAGACCGGTCAGCGCGTCGTACTCGGCGAGATATCTGACGCGTTCGGCCTCGCGCTTGCGGACCGAAATGTCGCGCAGGATGGCTCCGTATTGGAAGCCGTCCGTTCCCTGCCAGCCCGAGAAGCTCGCCTCGACCGGGAAAGTTTCACCGTTCTTGCGCCGCCCTTCGAACTCGACGACGACCGCCCCACCGGGGACCAGGAGTGCCTGGCGCGCGGCGTCGCGCATGGACGGCCTCGCGTCACCGTCCACTGATACGGCGCACAGCGTTTCGAACGGGCGGCCGATGATCTCGGCGGGCATATAGCCGAAGATCGCACTGGCGCCGGGATTCCACACGGCGATCAGCTGACCTTCGTCGGTGCAGACGAGGCCATCGCCGAGCGACATCGCGATACGATGAAAGCGGCTTTCGGCGATGCGCCCCAGGAGACCGCGGAAATCGATTTCGTCGAGTGCGATCGCCGTCAGATAAGCGACAATCGCGATGTGGAACAGCGATGTGTCGATGATGAAGGGCCATCTTGCCTGCACGAGGACCGCAACCAGCTCGAAGACCGCCCCGGCCGAGATCAGGATTGCAACGCGAATTCCCGGTCCGAAGCGGCGCCACGAATACACCATCAGCAGGCAGACCACAGCGAGACTCAGGATCATGCCGATATCGGAGGTCCAGCGCAGCATCCGGTTCTGCAGGATCGATTCCGCTGCCAGCGCCTGGAGCATGGGTCCGGAGATGATGCGGCCATTTGGAACGCTGAAGCGGTCCCCGAGTTCGAGCGCCGTCGCACCAATGATGACCTTCTTGTCTCTCAGCTTGTCGAGCGCGGCGGTTTCACCGCGGAGCACGTCGACATAGGAGACACTCGGAACCGAGCCCGCCCGAATACTAAAATCGATCAGGAACGGCGACCGCCGATTTGCGTCCTGCCCGGCCAATACGACTGCCATCGACGGCATCAAGGCATCGCCGAGCTTCTCGCCGAATGGATATCGGCGAACGAGCCCGTCGGATTCGATCGCGACATTGACCAGCGCCGGCCACGACTGGTTGCTGAACGGCTTCAGGGGGCGATTGATGTGAGCTGCGCCACCATTCGGCGTCGGCTGCTTGAAGGAGGGCAGGATGGTCGAGCCGCCGGCCTCACGCAGTGCGTTCACGAAGGCCTCGTCGGAGGCTGGATCGGATGGCGAGCTGAAATCGACGTCGAAGGCGACGTCCTGCGCCCCCGCGGCCTCTAACCTGTGCAACAATTCCGCGTGCAGCCGGCGCGGCCAGGGCCACACCCCGATCTGCTCGATCGAGGGCGCGTCGATGGCGACCACGACGACGTTGCCACTCGCTGCACGCGATTGCCAAGCGAACCGCAGGTCGGTCAGCGCGTTGCGAAGCGCACCATGCCACCCCGTGGACAGCACGATCGCCAGCGCGATCACGACCAGAATATGCGGACGATAGCGCTTCACTCCGATCCTCCCGCGCACCCGCTTCTGCGGTTGCGCCCCCCTCATCCCCTAAGAAATCGCCTCAGTGCCTGTTGTGGCCAAAGGCATTGCCGTGGCCATCGCTGCCGTTGCCGCCGCCATTGCCGTTGCCGTTACCGTTGTTGCCCCTCCCGTTACCGGTGGCGCCGTTGTTGCCGTTACCGTCGCCGGAATTCCCATTGCCAGAATTGCCATTACCGGAGTCGCCCCTGCCGGGGTTGGACTTGCCGCTGGCATTTCCGCTGCCGCCGCCAGAGCCGTCGCTGGACGCGCCGGCCGTCGTCGCGGCTATTGTCGTGCTCGCAGCTGAGGAGCTGGTGCTGCCAGCCGTCACGCCGCTGCTCGTGGTAACCGCAGTCTGGACGGCGCTGTTGGACGCCGTCGTGCTCGCTTTCGAGTCGCTCCAGACCGTCTCGGTGCTGGCGTGCGCATTGCGCACCTGTCCGGGAGCACCGCCGCCGTGGGCGAGCCCGTGCGTGACCTTGTGGACGTTCAGCTTGACCTCGCCGAGCGAATTCGAAATGCGCACGACGCCGGGCTTGGCAGCACCGCCCTTGGACGTGTGAGCTCCGGCCGCCTCTTGCGATTGCTTGAGTGCGCCGGCCGCCTTGGTGCGCTTCTCGATCGGACCGAGCGCATGGATCGCATGGCCGTTCGCCGCGTTGCGCGGGGCCGACAGGCCCGATTTCGGCACAGGGACGCGCTCGATGTTCGAGGCGCGCGGCTTGCCGTGCTCGATCGGATTGAAGGTGCCGGACCCGCTTAAAGAGAGGCCGGGCTTGCCATGCTCGAAAGCGGTGGCGGCCTGCCCCGGCAGGACCTGGGCGATCTGTCCCGTCTTGAAGTCGGAGACCTCGACCTGGCCGCGAAGCACGCCGACCTTGGTGCTCCCCGCATTCACGGTGACGCTGAATTGCGTTCCCTTGACCACGGCGGCGAGATAGGGCGTCTCCACCTCGAAATGCTTGACGTTGCGCTTCTCGACCTCGAGCAGGATCGAACCTGCCTGCTGGATGATGGTCGTGGAAAGGCCCTCCTTGCTCTCAGCCGGCAAGCCGATCACCGAGTTGGGAGAGATCAGGATCGTTTCCTCACCGCGGACGAGCAGCACACGGCCATTACGCCCGGTGCGAATGGTGTCGCCGGGCTTGAGTGCCTCCTGCTGATTCAACGAAACCTGCTGCGCGCCGCTGGTGGCGACCCAGACCTCGCCGGTGGCCTTGCCGACCGACCAGATGCCATCGTCCGCGGCGGATGCGGCGGAAGCCGTTCCCAGGATCAGCGCAGCCGCGAAGGCGCACCGCATTCCAATTTTGCTCAGCATGACGATCCTCAGTCCGCGTTACAGCCAGCCTGAGGGGTATCCGAAATCACTCAACATAGGATTAGCGGGAAGCGGCCAGTGGAGCGCTCACGTTAACCGTTCATTGACCATAAAAAACTATGAAAAATCATGTGGCTAACGAACCCTCACCGCATCAGGGGCACATCTCCGTCGAACTACGGGGACGGGCGCGTCGCGCGCGCCGGGAAGCGGCATCTCATTACCACAATGGCGCTGTTGGCGCCGTTCTTCGCGGGAGTTCCTCAGGCTTTCGCGCAGCAGGCGAGCCAGCCTGGCTTCGATCCGCGCCAACCTGAGAAATATTTTGAAAACCAAACCGAGCGGGAATCGCTGAGCCGTCCTCCGGTCAGGCTACCAACAGTCGACCAGCCCAGCACCGGCGGCGATACCAAGCCTCAGTTCGTGCTGCGCGGCATCCACGTCAGCGGAGCCCGGGCCGTTTCCCCCGATCGCATCGCCGCGGTCTATCAGCCCTATGTCGGCAAGAAGGTTTCGCAGGCGGATCTCGCCGTGATCGCCGGCGCGATCAGCGATCTCTACCGTGCCGATGGTCTTCACTTGAGCCGTGCGATCGTGCCGCCGCAGGATATCGCCGATGGCCTGCTCCGGATCCAGGTGATCGAAGGCGCCATCGTCCAGGCCGAGCTGAAAGGCGATGGCGCCGAACAGTTCGGCGTGAGACCGATGCTTGGGCCGGTTCTGGCCGAGCAACCGTCGCGCCTGACGACGCTGGAACGCCAGCTCTTTCTCATTAACGGCAGACCTGGCGTCCGGATCACCGATACCGCACTGGAGGAGATCGGCGGGGCAACCGGCCGCTTCCGCCTCGTCGTCTATTTGAAGACCTGGCACGTCTTCTCGTCGTTCGGTCTGGACAATCTCGGCTCATCATCAGTCGGTCCGTGGCAGACATACGCGACCGGCGCGTTCAACTCCTATCTCACGCCCGGCGACACGCTGGCGGTCAACCCGTCGACCATCGCCAACGACCCCCGCCAGCTTGGCTTCGCACGGCTGTCCTACGATGCACCCGTCGGCATCGACGGCGTGCGCCTCGGCGGGTCCGTCCTATACAGCGCGGTCAGGCCGGGCGATGTCCGCCGCCTCGACAGCGACATCACCACAACCGAAGGGTTCGAGCTGCGTGCCAGCATCGTCCCACTGCAGTCGCGATTGTCCTCGCTGACCCTGACTGCGGCGACGACCTTCAGCAACGTGTCCGAGCATGACCTTTACGGCGCCTGGTACAACGACCACATCAGGACAGCGAGCCTGATCGCCGACTACCGGCTTCAGGATCATTTCGGCGGCACCAATTTCGCGACGCTGACCTACCGCCAGGGCCTCGACATCTTCGGTGCCTCGCATTTCGACGACGATCTGTTGTCGCGCGATGGCGCGTCATCGAACTTCTCGGTGCTAAACCTCTGGTTCACGCGCTACCAGACGCTCAACGACGTCTGGTCGCTCAAGCTGTCCGCTG
Source organism: Bradyrhizobium sp. WSM1253 (assembly GCF_000244935.1). Classification (NCBI taxonomy): domain Bacteria; kingdom Pseudomonadati; phylum Pseudomonadota; class Alphaproteobacteria; order Hyphomicrobiales; family Nitrobacteraceae; genus Bradyrhizobium; species Bradyrhizobium sp. WSM1253. The sequence continues at coordinate 6,793,204 of NZ_JH600073.1, read as the reverse complement.
CGAGCCAGACGGCGTCACGGCCGCTGTTCACCTCGCAGCAATTCTATCTCGGCGGCGCTGCCTTCGGGCGCGGCTATGGCGCAGCAGAGATCAGTGGGGACAACGGTCTTGCCGGCTCACTCGAGCTGCGCTTCGACCAGAAGCTCAATTTCCGTTACTGGACCGGCTATCAGCTCTATGCCTTCGGTGACGCCGGCGCAGTCTGGAACGACGGTTACCGCCTGAGCGACGGCCTGTCGCTGACCTCGGCCGGAGCTGGCGTGCGGTTCTTCCTGCCGGCCGATTTCCAGGCTGATCTCGGCGTGGCTGTCCCCCTGAGCTACCGGGCGCCCGACAACGAGCGCCGCAGCCCGCGCCTCCTTTTTACTTTGACTAGCGCGTTGCGGCTCTGCTCCGAACGCGGCAAGGGCGGTTGTCTGTAAATCCCTTGCCCTTCGCGCTGTGCCTCCGACATGCGGCCCTTTTTGGGGCGCGGCGCACAGGCTTGCCTAAATTTAATCCCGTAGCCTGCTCACGATCGCTCGATCCGGGAGTTCCCAATAGCCATGTTCAGTCAAAAGTGATTTGAGACGGAACCATGAAAAGGGTGTTTGCAGTTCTGGCGTTTCTCTGCGTCCTCGGCGTCGGCCAATATTTCGTGGTCAGCCGGTTCGCGATCCGCCATGAGGTTTTGACCCTGTTCGACGCCGCGCGCCAGCGGCCGATCGCGGTCGAAATCGCTGTACGGCGCGATTACGAGACCAAGGCCAATCTCGGCCTCTGGAAGCTCCCGCTCGCCATCATCAGCAACGGCAATACCGTCAAGGCCACCGAATATTCCTTCCTCGCCAACGTGCTCGCCGCACGCGGTTATCTCGTCGCCAGCATCCAGCAGGATCTGCCGAGCGATCCGCCCCTGATGACCAAGGCCGGCCAGCAATATGTCGGCCGGCGCGAGGTCTATATCCGCTGCGAGGCCAACATCCTCTTCACCTTGGGCGAGTTGAAGCGGCGGCAGGACAACGCCGACTACGACCACATCACGCTCGTCGGCCATTCCAACGGCGGCGACGTTTCGATGTATGTCGCTCATCAGCACCCGGAGCTGGTGTCGAAAGTGATCACGCTGGACAATCTGCGGGTGCCTTTCGTGCTTAGCGACCACATGAAGATCCTGTCGTTCCGCTCGAAGGATCCGCATTTTGTAACCGATCCCGGCGTGCTGCCGACGCCGGAAGAGGCCAAGGCGCGCGGCATTGATATTATCCACACTGGCGCACAGCATACCGAGATGAGCGATCGCGGTCCCGATGCGGTCAAGGAGAAGATCCAGGCAACACTCGACCGCTTCCTGCGCGACAGCGCCAGCAGCGCGCTCGCGCCGGCCGATACACGAAGCCCGATGATCATGAACCCCGGCGACTATTAGTCTGGCCCCTTTGCGGCAGATCAAGGCTGCCGCGAGCCGACCACGATAGAAAGGGCCTCGCCATCTCGGAGAGGCACGTGTCGCACTCCATCGAAAGCCTTGATACGAAAAGACTCGATACGACAAGCTTTGCCCTGCCTGCGGCAAGGACGCCGAGATTCGCCCGGCATCTCTATCGTTCGGCTCGCAAGCTGCTGCGGTCGATCATTGCCCGCATCGACCTCTCGCAGTATCCGGGTTCGTGCTGCGGATGAGGACGGCGTCGCGAGCCAACAACACACAGGTTGCTCTATGCACCGGCATTTGAGACGAATTTGCCTGCTGGTTGCCGTGGCCTCGAGCGTGGGCACGTCGTCCGCTCTCGCCGCCGATGCAGATCACGGCGCCGACCTTGCGAGGCGCTGGTGCGCCAGCTGCCATGTCGTGGCGAACGGCCAAACACAGGCGAGTGCCGACGTCCCCTCTTTCGTGTCCGTTGCGCGCAGGCCTGACTTCAGTTCGGAAAGGCTCGCCTTTTTCCTGCTAGACCCGCACCCGAAAATGCCGAATTTCCCCTTGAGCCGGATCGAAGCCGGCGATATCGCGGCCTACATCGCATCGCTGCGTTAGCAGAGCGACCGATTGGTCAAAACACCTGCGACAGATGCAAATCCCTGCCTGAGAACCGACAAGGATCAGCGGAAAGGATGATGGGCGGCGAATGAGGTCCATTCGACAGCCCATCATGGACCGGCACCAGTATCGATGTGCAAATATTCACGCCGCGTAAGTCCAATCTGTGGACGCGCCGTGAACACACCGAGAATCAGGACTTGCCCTTCCCCGGCTGCATGAGACTGCCGGTCATCTGGCGCATGTGGTCTCCGGCACTGGTGAACTGGCTGCGCAGGAAATCCGATTGGATTCGCATCGCCTCCTGAAGGTCGGTGGCATGGACGAGCTTGCGAGCATGCTCGAACGCCGACTTCATGTTCTGCTCGGTGAAAGCGAGCGCTTGCTTCGACACGTCCGCCCCCGCGCCCGGAACGGTCGTCATCGATTTGGTGGCGGCTTCGAAAAACATGCCGAATGCCTTTTCCGCCTGGTCAATCGTCTTCTCGGCCAGGTCGCGCAGTTCGGCCGGAACTTCGAGCTTCGGTTCGATCATGGTCGCACTCCTCCCGTTTTCAGAACTGAATACCACACTTGCCGGATCGCCTGCCAGCGTCCAGCCGGAGGAAGACGTCGCCCGGCGGCCGGCTCTGGCAGGAAAACGAAGGGCAAGGCGTAAGGCCGGCGCGCAGGCAGGCTCAGGACAGGGGGTGTTCGGGGAGAGCTTCTTCGGTAGCGAGGTCTTCGACGAGCTTGATGACCTCGAAACGCTGCCGGGGCGCGAGCTTCAGAAACGCGCGGAGCAGGCGCAGGCTTTCGACGGTGCCGCTTGCAGGCGCGCCGAGCTTGAGGTGCAGCTCAGCTGCGAAATTGAGGTTCTTCATCTCGCACCTATGACAAGCATCGGACTTCGTGATCCAACATCGAGATCCCAACTAAGAACCAAACGCCACACCCGGATGCCACAACCGGATGCAATGGCGACAGCTCGCTTTCGGCCGGAGGAGCCGGGTGTGTTCGCACGCCGAGCCACATGTGCAAGCAAGCACACCTAAGCAGGTTGCAACTATGTCAAGAAACAACCCCTCCGGCAAGCCTAACAGTTGGCGCAGCGATGCTCCGTCTGCATCGCACCACGGCAATTCCGGATAACAGGAATATGGCCCGCCGTCACCCACCTGCGTCAAGAAGCGTCATCGATCAGCATCCAGCCTCGATCGCCGTCAATCGACGCTGCAATTCGTGTTGTTTCGGATGTGAATGGATGTTGGTGGACGCGAATTAGTGCTTCTTCAGCGTATACACGTAATTGTTGAGTCCGGCATCGGCGGTTGTATCGTCGACGAAATAAACGTCGTGAACCGTTTTCGAGGAACAAACGACAAAGCGGTGGCGGAACAGTCACGCAGATCACGGGCGCCGTGGCCGATGCATTGATCGATTCTGGCGCCCCAGCACCAAAGGACGACGGCATGCTTTCTCGCTGCGATCTCATCAAGGGCGCCGCAGTCGCGCTTCTCACCTTCTCGATACCAAGCGCGTGGGCGCAGGAGACCAGGATGAACCTGTTCAAGATCGTCACCATCAAGGACGAAATCGTCGTCGGATTGTCGACGGAGGAGCTTCAGGCCCTCGGCGGCAATGATGCCAGCGCCGTTGCACACGCCTTGGCGCAGAAGGGCGATCTCACCGTCTGGCAATACAACGTGCATCGCGGTCCGAACGGTGAATTGCAGCAAGCGCCGACCGCCAGAATCGGGCTTTTGGCCAACGCCTCACTGCGGGTCGAGCCCTATGCCACGACCTACCAGATCCTACCGCATCCCTAAGCAGGAGACCGGCGCGCCCGCGACCAGGGTCGCGGGCGCGCCGGTCTCATTTGTGTTGCCCTGAACGCCGTGTCCCCGTTTCCGTGGCAAAGCCATAGATCAGTGCCAGCCGGTCCAGACATTCACGAAAACGCCGCGCAAAATAGTCGATCCAGCGCTGCGTACGGACGGCGCGACGCTGGCCGATCTCGTCCATGGTCAGGCCCAGCACCAACACGTCGTGCACTAGCGCGGCGCCGTCTGTGCCGAGTTCGCGCTCGATCCGGTTCAGCCGCAGCACCGCCTCGCGTTGGCTCTCGGTGACCGGCTCGCGCGTGCGCGCCCCATCGACATATTCGCGAGTCGGGTCCATTGCCTGAAGGCCTCGTTCGGCCCTCTCCCAATCGTTCTGGAAGGCGCGCCCGCCGCGATACTGTGCCTCGTCGATCTGATGGTGCGCGTGCAGCCGGCCGAGCGGATCGCAGCGGATCGACCGCACGGCCATGATCTTCTCGCCGGGGTCGAGCGCCAGCGGATTGTCCACCTCGACTTCCGCCACCTCCGCATTGAACGGTATCTCACGTGAGCGTCGGTCGTAGACATTCGCCAATTTATAGGACCTGTTGCGTCGGACACGTGCCACTCGGATACTCCTTGCGAAATTGACGATTGAACGGGCGGGCGTCAGGTCAGGCGGCAGAGACCAGCCTCAGCACGACGGGGCCGGCGACGCGGGCGGATCCAGCTCCGGCGCGGCGCGTCAGGCGCGCATGCGGCGTGCAATAGCTCGAGCCCGGCTCCCGCGGATGGCCGCAGAAGGTGATCTCCTCCCCGTCCTTGTCGCCGCCATAGGGATAGCGACAGTCCTCGCTAGCGAGTTCGACCAACGGGACCAAGCGGGGCTGGACGCCGACGCAGCGCAACTTGACGGGCGCGGCAGGCTTCATCGCGGATTTCGGCGGCAGGGTCAGCCCCGTGGGGCGGTGCGGCAGGACAAGACAGGCTCCCGACGGCAGCGCCGGGACGATCGACGGGCTCGTCGTCCGTATCTGCACGACCAGCCCGAGCCGCTTGGCGCGGCCGACCACCGCGTTGCGCGTGTAAGCCGTTCCAAACCTTGCGTTAATCCGTCTTCCGATCTCCGCATAAGACATTCCCTTGAGAAAACAGTCGCGAAGCGCGTCGGAGTGCTCCGACGACCAATGGCCCGGTTCCATGCTGCTGTCCTGTGATGCGCCTCCTCCGATCGCACGATCGCGAGGCGGAGCCCACATTCCGGTATTCCGAAGTCGAAGTCAAGCGACAATTCTGATATTCATAATTGCATCAATTCCGAATTTCGGATTACAAGAGGCGGGACGATGGACAATCGAGGGAATCACCATGTTGGACGCTGCAATGATCGAACGGGGCCTGGAAAAGACGGGCAAGAGCAAGGGCGGCCTGGCGGCGGCCATGGGCGTTCGCCCCGGCGCTGTCTCGGAGATCCTCGGCGGCGAGCGCCTTGTGAAGGCTTCGGAAATCATCCCGATCATGGAATATCTCGAGCTCAATCTCGCGCCGATCATGGGTCGCGTCGGGGCCGGTGCCGTGATCGAGCCGGATTATGAGCAGGTTCCCCCGGAAGGCCTTGGCGACATCGCGCTGCCCTTTCCGATCATGGAGGAGACCATCGCATTCGAGATCGTGGGCGATTCGATGCTGCCCAAATACGAGAGCGGCGACGTCATCGTGGTCTACAAGGACCAGCGCCATCCGCTGTCGAGCTTCTACGGCGAGGAGGCCGTGGTCCGGCTCAAGACCGGCGAGCGCTATCTGAAGACTATCGAGCGGGGTAAATCCCCCTCCGTCGTCAATCTCACCAGCTTCAATGCCAAGCAGATCGTCGGCGTGAAACTGGAGTGGGTCGGCGAGATCTGCCTGTCCATGCCCAAGGGGCAGCTGGAGCGGTTGCGCGCCAAGTCGGCGCGCCCTCGCAAGCGGAGCAAGTAGGCTCTAATTCCGTTTTTTCGAAATGCACCTTGACTTGATTCCGTTTTTCGGAAATACTCTGCCGTGCCCGACCATGGGGCACGGCAGGATCGTTTCATGCAGTATTTCGTCGTGATGATCGACTATGGGCGCCGCGGCCGGGAAGCGGTCGTCGACCCTGAAATCACCAGGCGCGAGGTCATTTCCCGCGTCGCCTCAGGTGAGTATCGGAATATCTCGTTCATCCAGGAGATCGTGGAGAACTCGGTCGAAGACGTGACCGAGGCGATCCTCGCCGAGGCTGTCCTGCCCCGGATCCCGCCCGAAGAAGTCGACCTCCAGGCCCTGCGCCTCGATCACGCCCGCGATCTGCGCAAGCATGAGCGGACGTGACGCAGGCCCAAGCGGCTTGCGCCACAGCCCGTTCGGAGATCACACCGTGAGAACGGTTGATCCCGTGGTCTTGCGCGCGGCGAGATCGGCATGGGCTTTGGCGGCGTCCTTCAGTGGATAGGTCTGGTGCACCTCGATCTTGACCGCGCCGGACTTGACGACGTCGAACAGCTCGCCTGCCATCGCGACCAGGCTTTCACGCTTGGCGGCGTAGGTGAACAGCGTCGGTCGGGTGACGTAGAGCGAGCCCTTCTGCGCGAGCAAACCGAGATTGAGCGGCTCGACAGCGCCGGAGGACGCACCGAACAGCGCGGCGACTCCGAGCGGCGCGAGGCAGTCGAGCGACTTCAAGAACGTATCCTTGCCGACGGAGTCATAGACCACCGGCACCTTTTTGCCGCCAGTGATTTCGTCCACGCGCTTCACGAAATCCTCGTGGCTATAGATGATGACATGGTCGCAGCCATGCGCCTTGGCGAGCTTGGCCTTCTCGTCGTTGCTGACGGTGCCGATCACGGTCGCGCCGAGATGCTTGGCCCACTGGCAGAGAATCAGGCCGACGCCACCGGCGGCCGCATGGAGCAGGATGGTGTCGCCGGCCTTCACGCGATAGGTCTGCCGGATCAGATATTGCGTGGTGAGCCCCTTCAGCATCATCGCCGCCGCGGTCTTGTCGTCGATACTGTCCGGCAGCTTCAGCAGTCGGTCGGCCGGGATCAGCCGCGCCTCGGAATAGGCGCCGAGCGGCGAGGCGCCGTAGGCGACGCGATCGCCCGGCTTCACATCGGTGACACCGGGCCCGACCTCCTCGACGACGCCAGCAGCCTCGCTACCAAGCCCGCTCGGCAGTTGCGCCGGGTAAAGGCCCGAACGGTTGTAGATATCGACGAAGTTGAGACCGACGGCGGTATGGCGGATTCGCGCCTCGCCCGGTCCGGGCTTGCCGACACTGACCTCCTCCCAGACCAGCACTTCCGGACCACCGGTCTTGTGAAAGCGAATGGCATGCGTCATGGGCGTTGCTCCCTTATCGTTGAGGTCAGAGTCCGAATACCGGATCGGGCTTTTGAAATAGGTATTTGGTCCGCCCGTCACAGTACAGAGACGTAACAAGAATGTCACAGCGAACGACAAACCTCCGCTGTTCCGCCTCTGTTCGAAAGAGTTGATGTCGGCCTTGCGCCGGCCGGCAGTAGCCTTCGCGCGGGTTTGGAGGTCGTCTGCGAAGGAGAGCCGAGATGCCAGCTTATGTAAAGCATCATCAGGATATCGAGATCGCGCCTGTGATTTGCCCCGCTTGCATGGGGTTCCTTCCGATGTATGTGCGCGAGGTCGAACCGCATTGGAGTCTTGCCAAGATCGACTTCGTCTATGAATGCGCAGATTGCGGCGCCGAGGTCAGACAGACGATCCGCAAGCCGGAGTTGCTGCGGCACTGATCGCGCGGCCGGTAGCCGCCCAACTATTTGCGTTGAGCGGAAAAAACGCCCATTGGCGCGGGTCTGGCCTCTCCCAAACGAGGCTTGTTCTTTGCCGTGAACGCAGGCAGAACAAGCCTCAATCAAGACCTTTGGGAGCGCCTTCTCGTGGCTGAACAGAAGCCCTCGACAGCGATCGAGGCAGTGGAGAGCGGCCTCGCCGCGCAAGGCTACATCGCGAGCCGGCAGATCGCGACCGCCGTGTATTTGTCGCAACAGATCGAGAAGCCGATCCTGGTCGAAGGGCCCGCGGGCGTCGGCAAGACCGAGCTTGCCAAGGCGATCGCGGCCTGGCGCGGCCTGAAGATGATCCGCCTGCAATGCTACGAAGGCCTCGACGAGGCCAAGGCGCTCTATGAATGGAAATACGCCAAGCAGCTTCTCTACACGCAGATCCTCAAGGACAAGCTCGGCGAAGTCCTGGGCGGCGCGCAGACTCTGCACGCTGCACTTAATCAGCTCCACGATTTCGGCGACGTGTTCTTCTCAAAGGAGTTTGTCGAGCCGCGGCCGCTGCTGCAAGCGCTGGAGCAGCCGGGCGGCTGCGTGCTCCTGATCGACGAGATCGACAAGTCGGATGCGGAGTTCGAATCGTTGCTGCTGGAAATTCTCTCCGATTTCCAGGTCACGATCCCCGAACTCGGCACCGTCTCCGCAATCACGCCGCCAACGGTGATCCTCACCTCCAACAGCGAGCGCGATCTCGGCGATGCCCTGAAGCGGCGCTGCCTGCATCTGCACATCGGCTTCCCCGAGCAGCGGCTCGAGGAGCGCATCGTCGAGAGCCGCGTCCCCAACATCTCGCAGACGCTGCGGCGGCAGATGGTCGGCTTCATCCACGAAATCCGCTCGCTCGACCTGAAGAAGCTGCCTTCAGTCAGCGAGACCATCGACTGGGCGCGCGTGCTGGTGCTCTTGCAGGCCTCGGAGCTCGACACCGAGATCGTCAAGGACACGCTCAACGTGCTCCTGAAATACGAGGCCGACATCGAGGCGGCTCAGCCTCAGATTACGACCTTCATTGCCAAGGCAGCACGATCCAACGTCTTCGGTTGACGCAGATGCGCGAGAATATTCATCGTTTTTTCCGTGCGGCACGGGGCGCCGGCGTCCATGTCTCGCCTGCCGAAAGCATCGATGCGATGCGCGCGGTCGCGCAGGTCGGCGTTTCCGACCGGACCATCCTGCGCGATGCGCTCCTTCTGACGCTCGCCAAGTCGCAGGACGAAAAGCTCGCGCTCGGTGACTGCTTCGACCTGTTCTTCAGCCAGCCGGAGCCGCGGCAGGAACAATCTGAAGCCGACAGCAACGATGTTTCGGAGGACGCGGATCAATCTCCATCATCTGGTGAGGCCAGCGATGCAAGCGGCGGTTCGCCTCCCGCAGAATTGGGCCCCCTCGCGCAGATGCTGCTGTCGCAGGATCGCAACGCGATCACCGCCGCGATCGCCAGCGCCTCAGGTGCGGCCTCCCTGTCCGACATCCGCTACTCCACCCAGCGCGGCATCTTCTCCAGCCGCATCCTCGACGCCATGGGGCTCCAGCGGCTACGCGACGATCTCGACGAGCTGACCCCGACCAATCCCGCACTGGCCGAGCGGCTTCGCGCCGCGCTCGATGCCTTGCGCGAAGCCGTTCGCGACACCGTCGCGCAGGGGCTTGCGCTCTATGCCCGCGAGGAGGCTGAAAACCTCCGCAACGAGATTCTGCGCAACGCGCCGCTTGCCCGCATCGAGCGGCGCCATGTCGCGGAGATGCGCGCTCTCATCCGCCAGATCGCACGGCGCCTGCGCGAGCGCTATTCGAAACCACGCAAGCGCCAACGGCGCGGTCATCTCGACGTCCGCCGCACGCTGCGCCGGAACGCCGCCTGGGGCGGCATCCCCTTTCTCACAGCCTGGAAGCGCAAGCATCGCGACCGGCCGAAGATCGTGGCGCTCTGCGATGTCTCGGGCTCAGTCGCGCAGGTCTCGGATTTCTTCCTGCTCCTGATCCATTCGCTGCACGAGGTCGTCGACGACGTCCATTCCTTCGCCTTCTCCTCACATCTGATCGAAGTCAGCGACATCCTTGAATCGAAACCGCCGGAAGAGGCGATGGCCGAGATCATGTCCAAGGTCGGCTTCGGCTCCTCCGACTACGGCTCTTCGCTGGTCGATTTCGAGAAGGAGTTCATGAGCGCGCTGACGCCGCAGACCACGGTGATCGTGCTGGGCGATGCCCGCAGCAACAATCTCGATCCGCGCGCCGACATCCTGCGCCGCATCTCGGAGCGCTCGAAACGGCTGGTGTGGCTCAATCCCGAAGGACGTCTCGCCTGGGGCTTTGGCGATTCCGAGATGCCGCGCTATGCGACCTTCTGCAGCGTGGTGCGCCAGTGCGCGACCGCGCAGCAGCTCGAGCGCGCGGTGTCCGATATTGTGGCGACTTATCAGTAGGCCTTACCCACAGCCGACGTCAGTTTCGCACCAGCTCCGTCTGAGCCACATTGCACTCCCGGAAATGATAGGCGATCTCGTCAAGCGCGCGCTGCTCCCATTCTTGAGCTTGCGCAAGCCAGAAAACCCGGCGCTGGAAATCAAGCGCGGCGCGCTCCCGGCACAGGGATTCCTGACTGCGAATTTCGACCAGTCTGTTCATGCACTCCACTCCTGCCGTGTGAAGCTATTCCCCGCGAATCAGCGTAACAAAATCTCCAACCCTTCGTCTCATGATTTCTGTGCATATTGCGACGCAGAATGGGACAGCAGCGCTTCCCGTGCAGCGCGGTTGTTCGCGGACCAACATCAAGCCCACATCATCAATATGTGATCGAGGCTCCGGACGATCCTAGTGATCGAGCGGTCTTAACTCTTGTGGCGCAATGGCGTGCAGCAATTTGTGAAGAGAAGTTCTAAACACCTCACCGAATTCCCGACTCATTGTCGTCGCACGGTCTTCATGCAGCGCCACTAACAGAGGCGCACGAACGGCACTATGGCTTGAGGCAGCATGAGCAGCGACATCGACTTCGATCTTTCGCCAGACCAATGGGAGGTCCTGAAGGCGCTTCGCAACCCGGTGTCGAACGGTCGCCTTTCCAAGGCCTATCTCATCGAGAGCCTCGTCAAGCTCGGTCTTGTCGTCGTCTGCGACGGCGTCCCGGTCATGACCCCGAATGGACGCAAGGTGCTGGTACGCGGATCGTGTCGGCTGCTAGATCTCGCGGCGTGACGCGGCCACCCGCGTGCGGAACGTGACCGTAGGACCGCAAAATCGCCTGTCCAGTGACCGACGGCACCTCGAACGGTTTCCCGGTGCCGATGCGGATGCCCGGTCGCACCGCAAAAGCGACCAAATAGACCTCCTCCTCAGCGAAAACCGCGACAATCTGGCACGCTAGTTGCTCCTTTCGACGATCGAGACGTCGTCAAAACGGGGGAGTCACCATGTCGACCATTGCCGCGGCCCCGGCCGCCGAGCCAAGCCGCTCTACACATCGCTGTTCGTCCAGGTCCTGGCCGCGCTGATCCTCGGCATCATCCTGGGTGTGGCCGCGCCGGATTTTGCCATCTCCCTCAAGATCCTTAGCGACGCCTTCCTGAAGCTGATTTCGATGATCGTGGCGCCGATCGTGTTCTGCGTCGTCGTGCACGGCATTGCCGGCGCGGGCGACCTCAAGAAGGTCGGACGGGTCGGCGTCAAGGCGCTGGTCTATTTCGAGGTGATGACCACAGTCGCGCTCGTGGTAGGTCTCATCCTGGCCTACACTTTCGGCCCCGGCCACGGCATGAACATCGATCCCTCGACGCTGGACGCCAAGGCCCTCAATACCTATGCCGATAACGCCCACAAGCTTCAGGGCGGCGGCATCGGCTCCTTCCTCCTCAACGTAATCCCGAGCACCTCGTTCGACGCGTTGTCGCGCAACGACGTGCTCCAGGTGCTGTTCTTCGCCGTGCTGTTCGGCGTAGGCCTCGCACTGGTCGGCGGCGAGAAAGGCAAGCTCGTCACGTCGATGATCGATGCCGCCTCGACCGTGCTGTTCCGCGTCATGGGGCTTATCGTCCGCGTTGCTCCACTCGGCGTGCTCGGCGCAGTCGCCTACACCGTCGGCAAATACGGCGTCGGCTCGCTCAAGCAGCTCGTCTCACTGGTGGCGCTGTTCTACGTCTCGGTCGGCATCTTCGTGCTGGGCGTGCTCGGCGGCGTCATGGCGCTCGCCGGCATCAACATCCTCAAATTCCTCGCCTACCTGCGCGAGGAGTTGACCATCGTGCTCGCGACCGCCTCGTCCGACGCCGTGCTGCCGCAGATCATGAAGAAGCTGGAGCGGATGGGCGTGAAGGATTCCGTCGTCGGCCTCGTCATCCCGACCGGATATTCCTTCAACCTCGACGCCTTCTCGATCTACCTCACGCTCGCAGTCGTTTTCATCGCGCAGGCGACCAACACGCCGCTGTCCTTCGGCGATCTCCTGCTGGTGCTCGGCGTCTCCCTGATCACCTCGAAGGGCGCGCATGGCGTGCCGGGCTCCGCGATCGTGATTCTGGCGGCGACGCTGAACGCGGTGCCGAGCATCCCTGCGATCGGCCTCGTGCTGGTTTTGTCGGTCGACTGGTTCATCGGCATGGCTCGCGCGGTCGGCAACCTCACCGGCAATTGCGTTGCGACCGTGGTTGTGGCCGCCTGGGAAGGCGACCTTGACCGCGCCAAGGCGGCCAAGGTGCTCGACGGTGGCGAGCTTGTGGACGTGACGGCGGGGTAATGACCGCCGTTCAGTCATTCCACTGGAGGAGCGGCGTTCCATGCGCCCTCCTCCAGACGGAGAGGAAACGCGGAAACCAGGAGTGGGCCACGGCCCCCTTGTAAGCCCAGGTGCGATATTTCAGGCCCTGTTCCGAGATCAGTTCCTGATAGCCGCCGTGGACCTCGGTCGCGGTGCGAATGTCCTTCAGAATTCCCTGGGCGCAGGATCGGTAGGTATCGCTCCCCGAGAATTCGTCATAATCCAGCATGCGATCCGCGAACTCGACATTGAACGTCGGCCAGGAGGAACGTCCCTGGTAGGCGGGAGCCGCGATCTTGTGGATCATCTTGTTCCGCGGATTATCCGCGGACACCAGGAAGTGGAATGTGCTGGGGATGCGAAAGCGCGGCTCCGCAATGATCAGATCCGCCGTGGCCGCGAACAGCGCGCGCTCGGCCGGCTCGCTCATATCCCAGAAGCCGCGATGCACACTGGCGAAATCCAGCGCGACCGAGGACGCCGGCGAGCCCGTGGGGCCGTCCAGGGAATGCCTGATATAGCCGTCCTTGCCGAACAGGCGGAGGAGGTCCCTCTTGTACTGCGCCAGGTCGCGTCCGAGCCGCCGCTTCAGCTCGTTCTCGTCGACGATTCCGAGCTGCACGCCCCACACGAACGTCGTGTAGACGCAGGCATTGGTGACGAAACGCCTGCGCTCGGCGCGCGTGTCGGTTGCCGCGGAGCGCGGAGCACTGGCGTCGCACAGCAAATAGGTGGAGCCATCATCATTGAACGGTTCGAGCTCGCTTGCGAGCTGGAGGATCGCACGCTTCAGATCGCCGCAATATTCGGCCAGCAGCAGGCGGCCGGCATGCGCGCATTGCGACATCGCCAGATAGGATGACGCTCTCTCCTCGGCCGAGATCATCTGCCGCAGGCCGGCCAGAATGCCGAGCAGCGTATCCGAAGGGCGCGAGAAATAGTTCACGCCGAGATACCGGGCGCGCCCGGCCGGGACGATGGTCGTCGTGACGACGTTGGCGCGAACCGCTTCCAGCAGCAGCCGGACGCTCTTGTCGAGCAGACGAGCCCGGCGCACCGCATCCTGCGAATCCATGATGGTGTCGGGGTCGAGGACGTCGGGATAGAACCAGGCGAAGTCGCGCGGATAGTACGCAGAGGCGTGCGGCGCGCCGGTGACGAGAAAGGACTCAGATACCGCAAAGGCACTGTCCATCGAGTGCCGGTAAAGGTCCTCGATGGACGTGAACGGATGATGCGACTTCCTCAGGAATCGATCACCGAGAAAGTTCACCGCCTGAAGCGCGTTGGCAACGAAGGTCGCCGTCAGGCCTTGGTAAAACCGGTTTCCGCGATGGGATGGAGAAGAGATGCCGCTGTTCATAGGCGCCGTCGAATGGGTCTCGTGGTCCGGCGGGAGGCCGTCGCGGCTCCAGACCTGTCTGATTCGTGTCTCTATCCCGTGACTTGCGGGCTCAGTTTAGCCTTCCCGCGGCCGAAAGTTCTCGATCACGCGCAGCAACACCCGCGCGCCGGCGTCGGCATCGGCGAGCTCGACATGCTCGTCCGGGTGATGGCTGATGCCGCCGCGGCAGCGGACGAAGATCATGGCGACATCGGCAATATCGATCATGGCCATGCCGTCATGCCCGGCCCCGCTCGGCAGCTCGAAGACGGAAAAACCTTCCGCTTTGATCGCCTGCGCGATCTGCTCCTTGAGCCAGGGCGCACAAGGCGCGGTGCGGTTCTCGTGGGTGACGTCGAGCTGAAGCGTCAATTGACGCCGCTTTGCGATGGCTTCGATTTGCCTGACGGCATCGGCGACCGCGCGCTTGCGGTGCATGTCGGTCGGCGCCCGCATGTCGATGGTGAACGACACCTCGCCCGGAATGACGTTGGTCGCGCCGGGCCTCGCCTGGATGTAGCCGACGGTGCCGACCAGCCCGCCTTCGTCGGTGCGGCAAAACTGCTCGATCGCGCCGATGCATTCGGCCGCGCCCGCCAACGCATCGCGCCGGAGCGCCATCGGCACCGTGCCCGCGTGCCCCGCCATGCCGGTCAGCCGCGCGGCAAGCCGTGTCGCGCCCGCGATCGCGGTGACCACCCCGACGGGCAGGTTTTGTGCTTCCAGCACCGGCCCTTGCTCGATGTGCAGCTCGAGATAGGCAAGCAGCTCGCGCCGGGCCCGAGCGGCCGCGCCGATATGATCGGGATCGAGCCCGAACTGCACCAGCGCATCGCGCATGGCGACGCCATCGCTGTCGCGTGTGTTGAGGACGCTTTCGTCAAAAGTGCCGGCTACCGCGCGGCTGCCGAGCAGGGTCGAGGCAAAGCGCACCCCTTCCTCATCCGCAAAACCGACGATTTCGATCGCGAACGGCAGGCGCTTGCCGCGGCGGTTGAGATCGGCGACGCAGGCGATCGCCGTGATCACGCCCAGTGGCCCGTCCCATTTGCCGGCATCGCGGACGGTGTCGTAGTGCGAGCCGAGCATCAGGCAAGGCGCGCCCGGCCGCTCACCTTCGTAGCGCCCACAGACATTGCCGATCGCGTCGAGACGCGCACTCATGCCGGCGTCGCGCATCCAGCTCAGGATGAGGTCCGCCGCCTTGCGCAGCTCGCTGGTCAGATAGACGCGGGTGAGCTTGTCGCCTTCTTCCGAGATCGCCGCGAGCTCGTTGATCCCTCGCACGATCTCTTCGCCGAGCGAACCATTCTGAACGGCGTTACCAGCAGCCATCTCGGCGAGCTTTCCATCTCTTGGGACCGCGGCGACGGCGGTCCTGGCGGCAATCGATTCAAGTTCGGTGCCAGCGAAATCACGCTGCCGACGCCGGTCCAAGCAGCGCGTGGTTAGCATGGAATGCCGCCGCCGGCAGACCGCCCGGCCCTCGTCATGCACATGTTCAAGCCGGGTAAGACCTGCTTAACTCCATTGCATACAACTATAAAATAATGCCTATAATTTCATCTGATGCTTTCATGCTCAGGTTCGGAACACATGAAATAACAATATATTTCCAACGACTTATTCGGAAATGCTCTCTCAATAGCCTCTGGCACGAAGCTTGCGACAATTGATCCCGGGCTCCGCCAGACCGGCGCAGCGAGATGAGGCGGTGCATCCGCCAAGGGGAGCAAGCAATGGAATTTGGCAGGATCTCACGACGTCATTTGTTGCAGGGCGGTGCGGCCGTCACCCTCGGTGCGGCGACGGGCATTCGTCCCGTCTTCGCGGCCGAGACCACCATGGGATTCATCTACGTCGGCTCGCGCGACGACTATGGCTACAACCAGGCGCATGCGCAGGGCGCGGCGGCGCTGAAGAAGATTCCCGGCCTCAAAGTCGTGGAAGAAGAGAAGGTGCCCGAGACCGACGCGGTCGAGAAGACGATCGAGTCCATGATCAATCTCGACGGCGCCACCCTGCTCTTCCCGACCTCGTTCGGTTACTACAATCCGCACATGGTCAAGATGGCCAACAAATTCCCGAAGCTGCACTTCGAGCATTGTGGCGGCCTGTGGAGCGACAAGGACCCGAAGAACGCCGGCAGCTATTTCGGCTATATCGATGAAGCCCAGTACATCTCGGGCATCGTCGCCGGCTATAGCTCCAAGAGCGGCAAGCTCGGCTTCGTCGCCGCCAAGCCGATCCCGCAAGTGCTGCGCAACATCAACGCATTCGCGCTCGGCGCGAGGCTTGCCAATCCCAAGGCCACCACGCAGGTCATCTTCACCGGTGACTGGTCGATGCCGGTCAAGGAAGCCGAGGCCACCAACAGCCTGATCGATCAGGGCGTCGACGTCCTCACTTGCCATGTCGACGGTCCGAAGACCATGGTCGAGAACGCCGCGCGTCGGGGCGCCATGGTGTGCGGCTATCACGTCAACCAGTCGCCGCTCGCGCCGAAGGCGTATCTCACGGGCGCCGAGTGGAACTGGGAAGCGCTGTACCCCAAATTCGTCAAGATGATCGCCGCCGGCGAGAGCATCCCGAACTTCTATCGCGGCGGCCTCAAGGAAGAGATCGTCAAGACCTCGCCCTATGGCGAAGCGGTCTCCGCCGAGGCGCGCAAGCACGCCGACGACGTCAAGGCCAAGTTCTTGTCCGGTGACGGCTACGCCATCTTCAAGGGAGGGCTGGTCGACAACAAGGGCAAGACGGTGATCGCGGCCGGCACCGATCGCGGCCAGAAGGACCCTGAACTCGAGAAGATGGACTATCTCGTGGAGGGCGTGGTCGGGGCGACTTCGTGACGGCGGAAGCTGCGGATCCCGTTGAAGCGGTCGGGACAGTTGCCCCGGCCGCCGATCCGGGATTCCTCCAGCGTCACGGCGGAGCGATCGAATATATCCTGATCCCGGGCGCGGCGCTGGCCGGCGCGCTCGTGGTCTTCGGCATCTTCGTCGCGATGTTCGGCAAGAACCCGCTCGACCTCTATTTCTACATGTACTACGGCGCGTTCGGCACCTGGTTCTCATGGCAGAACACGCTGACGCGCGCGGCGCCGCTGATCCTCACCGCGCTCTGCACGGCGCTGCCTGCGCAGCTCGGCATGGTCATCATCGGCGGCGAAGGCGCACTCCTGATCGGCGCGCTGTCGGCAACCAGCGCAGCACTGGTGCTTCAGGGCATGCCGCCGCTGATCGTTCAGATCGCCATGGTCGTCGGCGGCGTGATCGGCGGTGGCCTGTGGGTCATGCTTTCGGGCGCGCTGCGGCAATATCGCGGCGTCAACGAGACGATCTCGAGCCTGCTGCTGGTCTACATCGCGCTCGCGGTCCTCAACCATCTCGTCGAAGGCGCAATGCGCGACCCCGCCAGCCTCAACAAGCCGTCGACCCGCGAGATCGGCTCGGCCAACATGATCGGATCGATTCCCGGCACCGACGTGCATTGGGGTCTGGTGTTCGGCCTGATCGCCGCGATTGCCGCCTATATCCTGATCTATCACACCGTGTTCGGCTTCGCCGCGCGCGTTGCCGGCGGCAACATCCGCGCTGCGAAGATTGTCGGCCTCAATGTCAGCAAGTTGATCCTGACCATCTGCTTCCTTGCCGGCGGCGCCGCGGGCCTTGCCGGCATGGTCGAGGTCGCCGCCGTGCAGGGGCGCACCAACGCCAACCTCGCCGCGGGCTACGGCTTCACAGGGATTCTCGTCGCCTTCCTGGCGCGGCAAAATCCGCTCGCCATTATCCCCGTCGCGATCCTGCTCGGGGGTATCAGCGCCAGCGGCGGGCTGTTGCAGCGCCGCCTCGGATTGCCGGATGCATCCGTGCTGGTGCTGCAAGGCATCATCTTCGTCTTCGTGCTGGCCAGCGATGCGCTCTATGGCCGCATCGGGTTTCTGAAGGGAAAGTCCTGAGATGGCAGACGGCTCGATCGGACTCTGGACCGTCCCACTCGCCGTGCTCGGCGGCGCCATTCGCGTCTCGACGCCGTTCCTGTTCGTGAGCCTGGGCGAATGCATCACCGAGCGCTCCGGCCGCATCAATCTCGGCCTCGAGGGCACGCTGGTGATGGGCGCGATGAGCGCCTACGGCATTTCCTACCTCACGGGATCACCGTGGCTGGGCGTGCTCGCCGCTGGCATTACCGGCGCGCTTCTGGGCGCCCTGCATGCCGGCATCTGCTCACTGCCGCGCGTCAACGACATTGCGGTCGGCATCGCGCTGATGCTGTTCGGCACCGGCCTAGCTTTCTATCTCGGCAAACCGTTGATCGAGCCGACAGCGCCTCGACTGCCCGCAATCGATTTCGGCTGGTGGAGCGACATTCCGCAGGTACGGGCGGCCCTACGGGTCAACGTGCTGTTCCTGATCGGCGTCGCGCTCGCGCCAATTCTCTACTGGGCCTTCCGGACCACGCGCTGGGGCCTCCTGATCCGCACCGCCGGCGAGAGTTCGGACGCTGCGCGTGCGATGGGCCACTCCGTGCTGCTGATCCGCCTGCGCGCGACCATGGTTGGCGGCTTCCTCGCCGGCATCGGCGGTTCGTTCCTGTCGCTGTTCTATCCCGGAAGCTGGAACGAGGGCCTGTCCTCGGGCCAAGGCATCACGGCCGTGGCGCTCGTGATCTTCGCACGCTGGGACCCCTTGCTGTGTCTGTGGGCCTCGCTCGCCTTCGGCGGCGCCGCGGCGCTGGGCCCGGCGCTGCAATCGGTCGGCGTCACCTCCGGCTACCACCTCTTCAACGCAGCACCCTACATCCTGACGCTGGCGATCATGATCATCACCTGCTCGCCGAAACGCACGCTGACCGGAGCCCCGGCCGAATTGTCGATCACCCGCTAGGAAGCGAAATCATGCCCGAGCGCACCATCAAGTCCGAGCCCTATGCTTGGCCCTATAACGGCGATCTGCGCCCCGAGAACACCGCGCTCATCATCATCGACATGCAGACAGATTTCTGCGGCGTCGGCGGCTATGTCGACAAGATGGGCTATGACCTGTCCCTAACGCGGGCGCCGATCGAGCCGATCAAGAAACTGCTCGCGGCAATGCGGAGCCAAGGCTTTCACATCATCCATACCCGCGAAGGCCACCGCCCCGATCTCTCGGATTTGCCCGCCAACAAGCGCTGGCGTTCCCGGCAGATCGGCGCCGGCATCGGCGATCCCGGCCCCTGTGGCCGCATCCTGGTGCGCGGAGAGGCCGGGTGGGACATCATCCCGGAGCTCGCGCCGCTGCCCGGCGAACCGATCATCGACAAGCCCGGCAAGGGCTCGTTCTGCGCCACCGACCTGGAGCTGATCCTGCGCGTGCGCGGCATCGAGAACATCGTTTTGACTGGCATCACCACCGACGTCTGCGTTCACACCACCATGCGTGAGGCGAACGACCGCGGCTTCGAATGCGTGCTGTTGCACGATTGCTGCGGCGCGACCGACAGGAGCAATCACGAGCACGCACTGAAGATGATCAAGATGCAGGGCGGCGTATTCGGTGCGGTCTCGACCTCCGACGCCTTCATCGGAGCGATTTCGTGATCGTCGGCGAAACGCCACCGCCATCAGGCGCCTTCGGCGTCGACGCGATCGCCATGACCATGCGCTTCGGTGATTTCGTGGCGCTGGACAATATCGCGCTGAAAGTGCGGCCGGGTTCGTTCCATGCGCTGCTCGGGGAGAACGGCGCCGGCAAGTCGACCCTCGTCAAATGCATCATGGGTTACTATCACGCCACCGAGGGCGACATCCTCGTCGGGGGCCGCGAGCAGGCGATCGGCAATCCGAAGGACGCCCACGCCCTCGGCCTCGGCATGGTCTACCAGCATTTCACCCTGGTGCCGGCGATGACGGTCGCCGAAAATCTGGTGCTGGCGCGCGATGACGTGCCGGCCGTCGTGAACTGGCCGAAAGAGATGAAGGAGCTCGAGGCCTTTCTCGCGCGCATGCCGTTCAAGGTCCCGCTCAGCGCAAAAGTCTCCGACATCTCCGCGGGCGAACGGCAGAAGTGCGAGATCCTCAAGCAGCTCTACCTGAGGCGTCGCTTCCTGATCCTGGACGAGCCGACTTCGGTGCTGACCCCGGCGGAAGCCGACGAGGTGCTCGGCATGCTCCGCGACATGGTCGTCAAGGGCGAGCTGACCATCCTGATGATCACGCACAAATTCCGCGAGGTCATGGCCTTCGCCGACGACGTCACGATCCTGCGCCGCGGCAAGCTCGCCGGCGCCGGCAAGGTTTCCGAACTGACGCCGGACGCGATGGCGCGCACCATGATCGGCGCCGAGGAGCTGACGGTGCAGCCGCCGCGCACCGGTGAGGCCGGCAAGGCGAGGCTGGAGCTGACGAAGATGCGCGCGCTCGACGACGCCGGCGCCATCGCCGTGCATGACGTCTCCCTCACGGTCCGTGCCGGCGAGATCGTCGGCATCGCCGGCGTCTCCGGCAACGGCCAGCGCCAGCTCGTCGAGGTGCTGGCCGGGCAGCGCGCAGCCGAGAGCGGCGAGATCCGTGTCGCCGGCGATCCCTATCACGCCAGCCGCGAGGAGATGCGGCGGCACAATATGTCACTCCTGCCGGAGGAGCCACTGAAGAACGCCTGTGTCGGCGGCATGAGTGTCGCCGACAACATCGCCTTCCGCGAGTTCGACCGCGCGCCCTTCGCAAGCGGCGGCTGGTGGCTCAACCGCGGCGCCTTCCGCGTCGACGCCGGGAAGAAGATCGCCCAGTACAAGATCAAGACCCGCACGCCTGACACGCCGATCTCGGCATTGTCGGGCGGCAATGTCCAGCGCGCCGTGCTGGCCCGCGAGCTCGGCGGCGACGTCGAGGTGCTGATCGCAGCCAATCCCTGTTTCGGGCTCGATTTCGCAGCGGTGGCGCAAATCCATGCCGAGATCATGGCCGCGCGTAACCGCGGCGCCGCGGTGCTGTTGGTCAGCGAGGACCTCGACGAACTCCTTGAACTCTCCGATCGGCTGGTGGTGATGTTCCACGGCGAATTCGTGTATGAAGCACGGACCAGCGAAGCCGATCTGACCGTTGTCGGCCGGCATATGGCGGGGCATTGACCAGGGAAGAGCGATGAGCGGCGGGTCCGAGCGCGACGAGCACTTCCTCCGCCTTTCGTTTGCGGTCGCCCGCCGTTCCCTCACCCACGGCAATCATCCCTTCGGTTGCATCGTCGTCGATGCTGAAGGCAAGATGCTGATCGAGGCCGAGAACGGCTACATGCCGGATCACGACGGCACCGCGCATGCCGAGCGCCTCGCCGCCACGCAGGCCTGCCGCACGCTCGGACGCGAGGTGTTGGCGAAGGCCACGCTCTATTCCTCCGCCGAGCCCTGCGCGATGTGCGCCGGCGCGATCTACTGGGCCGGCATCGGTCGTGTCGTCTATGGGCTCAGCGAGCACCGCCTGCGCGGCATCACCGGCGATCATCCGGAGAACCCGACGCTCGACCTGCCCTGTCGCGAGGTCTTTGCCAGTGGCCAGCGGCCGACAGAGGTTGCGGGGCCGCTGCTCGAAGACGAGGCCGAAGCGCTGCACGATGGCGTGTGGACGAAGTAGCAAACACCAATTCAATTTCGTAGAGCGCGCCGACGGCTCATCCCCTACGTTCCTACCCACAAACGAAGATGACGCCGCGGAGGTTTGACGCGGCGCCATCGTCGTTCACCTGAAGCGTGTCAGGTGGCTAGAACTTCACAGTGACACCGGAGTAGAGCGAGGACTCGGTGCAGGAGCCGGTGCTCACCCTCGCGCCACCGGCCAGGGTGGTGCAGGCCACGGCGTTGTTGTGATCGAGGCCGAACTTGTTCTGCCAATAGCGGTAGGCGACCCAGACGTCCACGAAGTGCGAGTACTTCTCACCCCAAACCGCCTTCGAAGCATCGAGGGTCAGGCGGATCGGCTCGGAGTTGAACTCGACCTTGGTGGGATAGACGCCGTTGGCGACGCTGGCGGGAAGCGGCTCAGTGTCGGTGCCCTTCTTGCCGTACCACGCCGCGCGGCCGCTGATCGAGAAATACTGCATGTTCTGCGGCAGGAAGCCGAGGTCCATATAGTAGTTGGTTTCGATCGCCCAGGTCGGCTTGAACGACGTGTTGCCGTCGGCAATACACGGAGCGGACCAACCGGCGCCGCACTGCGAGAAGGAGTTGTGGTTGGCGAACTCCCAGTACACGAGCGGCGCGACGTTGAAGTAGCCCTTATAGGGAAGATCGAAGGCGAACTGCAGACCGGCGACGACGTCGCGCTTGGCGGCGCCGAAATACCGGTTCTCCGTGTTGGCATCCATGCCAACCTCGAACGAGATGTTATGCAGCGGGCCCTGCGTGAAGGCCTTGGTGTTGAAGATCTCGTTCCAGCCGAAGGTCGAGCGGAAAAGGCCGTAGATTTCTGTCGCGCCGGCACAGCTCGTCGGCGTCGCTGCGAAGCCCGCAGCCGGCGAAACGACCACGCCTGTGGCGGTACACGGGCCTGCCGGATCGTTGTGATCCGACTTGAACATCGAGATGGTGAAGAAATTGGTGCCGTAGGTCCAGGCATCGAAGTGGGTGAAGGAGTAGACCTGCTTCGTCGTCTTGGCGTTGATCACGCCGTTGGTGTTGGTGAACGCACCGGGCTGCGAGGCATTGAAGATATAGGAGAAGGTGACGCGGTCGTCGATCACCAGGAAGAACGGAAGGTCGGCCGCTTTCTTGGCAGCCTTGACCGGCAGATCCGCCGCCTGCGCCAGGCCACTGGTAGCAACCGTAGCAAGTGACAGCGCGCCTGCTGCAATTGCCTTGAAACGAAACGACATCCTGAATACCCCCAAGTTTGGACACGTAAAAATGAACGTCCCTTGGGTGCGACACTTGCGCCGATCTCCCGGAGTGAGAAGCCTCAACTTGTTTCAAGGTATGCCGCTTGTTTGCACAGGGCGCTGCGTTTCACCGGCGGATTTGGAAGGCCAAAGTCACCGCCACGCCGTCGGGCGAGAGTGGCCATTGCCGGATATTCCCATTTGATTTCGCTCGCCTTTTCATGTCGGCCGGACAATGCAGACAAGATGGGCGGGAGCCACTGTCGAGGTGTTCGCAAATGCATACGCTCGATGGCGCGTCTCTGCTCAACTTCACGCCAAGCCTGCATAGCGGGTTCCGATTTGGCTTGAGCCGTCACAAATTTGCAACAGGCGTTACACGCAAGCCGTGACTGCCAAGGCTGCTCGGAAGGTATCCGAGGACGATCGCCACTGGCGAGAGCCGCGACTCGCCGACACCTCGTGCTGCCGAAGCGTTGAGCAAGGGATGACGCTTTTTCACACCTTACGCGGCGGTTCAAACTAGCTCAGTATTGAGGCACTTCTCCCCATGCAAGCGCATCAGCGAATGTTGGACTCAACGACTAACGGCCTGCATTCCGGCGAGTCCCCGCTCCTCAGGACGATCGGGCTTACCAAGCGCTATGGGGATTTCCTCGCCAACGACGCCATCGACATCGATATCTGGCCAACGGAAATCCACGCGCTGCTGGGCGAGAACGGTGCCGGCAAGTCGACGCTGGTCAAGGCGATTTACGGGCTGATCCAGCCCAGCGCCGGCCAGATTTGTTGGCAGGGCCAGCCGATCGTGCTGTCCGGTCCCTCGGAGGCGCGCAGCCGCGGCATCGGCATGGTGTTCCAGCATTTCTCGTTGTTCGACAATCTCACCGTCGCCGAGAACGTTGCGCTCGGCCTCGACGGGAAAGAATCTTTCAAGGACATGTCGGCGCGGCTTGAGCAGGTGTCGAAGACTTATGGTCTGCCGCTCGATCCTAAACGCGAGGTCTGGCAATTGTCGGTCGGCGAGCGCCAGCGCATCGAGATCGTCCGCGCGCTGATGCAGGATCCGCAATTCCTGATCCTTGACGAGCCCACCGCGGTGCTGACGCCACAGGAAGCCGACCAGCTCTTCGTCGTGCTGGAGCGGCTCAAGGCCGAAGGTCGCGCCATCCTCTATATCAGCCACAAGCTCGAGGAGGTGAAGCGCCTGTGCGACACGGCAACGATCCTGCGCGGCGGCAAGAAGGTGGAGACCTGCAATCCCAGGCTTGAGACCGCCGCTTCGCTCGCGCGCATGATGGTCGGCGGCGAGATCAAGGAGGTGAAGGCGGCCGCCGGCCGGCAGACCACAGTGCCGCGCCTCGTCGTCGACGATCTCTCGCTCGCCCCCGGCGAGGCGCATGGCGTGCGGCTCGAGCACATCTCGTTCGAGCTGAAAGGCGGCGAGATCCTCGGCATCGCCGGGGTCGCCGGCAACGGCCAGGACGAACTGTTCGCCGCGCTGTCCGGCGAACGCCTGTCGAAGGATCCCGGCACGATCGTGATCGAAGGCCTTGCTGCCGGCCATCTCTCGATCACGCAGCGCCGCAAGCTCGGCGCGGCTTTCGTTCCCGAGGAGCGGCTCGGCCACGGCACCGCGCCGCGCATGAAACTTTCGGAGAATGCGCTGCTCACCGGGCACGCCGCCAGCGGCATGGTCCATCACGGCTTCATCGATACTGCGGCCACCCTGAAGACGGTCGACCGCGCAACCGAGACCTTCGACGTCCGCAAGGCCAAGCGCGATCCGGAAGCAGCATCCCTCTCCGGCGGCAATTTGCAAAAATTCATCGTGGGACGCGAGATCCTGCGCAATCCCGCGGTACTGGTGGTGAGCCAGCCGACCTGGGGCGTCGACGCCGGTGCGGCCGCCGTCATCCGCCAAGCGCTGCTTGATCTCGCAACCGCAGGCGCTGCCGTGCTCGTGACCAGCCAGGACCTCGACGAACTCGCGGAAATCGCCGACCGCATCGCGGTGATGTTCCATGGCCATCTGTCCGCACCGCTCGCCACCAGCGAGGCGACGCGCGAAAAACTCGGCCTGTTGATGGGCGGCAGCACGCTGGAGCCGAAGGAGGCCGCGCATGCAGTTGGTGCTTGAGAAGCGCGCCGAGCGCTCCAACACGATCGCGCTGATCTCTCCGCTGATCGCGATCGGCCTCACGATCGTGACCATGGTCATCCTGTTCGCTATCCTTGGCAAGAATCCGCTGCTCGCGCTGCACGCGTATTTCATCGCGCCTTTGACCGACAGCTATTCGCTCCAGGAAATCGCGGTGAAGGCGACACCGCTGGTGATGATCGCGATCGGGCTGTCGCTCTGCTATCTCGCCAATGCCTGGAACATCGGCGCCGAAGGGCAGTTCCTGATCGGCGCGGTCGCCGGAAGCTGGATTGCGGTGAAGACGCAGGGCACCGACGCTGGCATCTGGGTGCTGCCGGTCATGCTGGTGCTCGCCGCTGCCGCAGGCGCGCTCTACGCGCTGATCCCGGCAATCTGCAAGGTGAAGTTCGGCGCCAGCGAGATCCTGACCAGCCTGATGCTGGTCTATGTCGCCGATCTCTTCCTCGACTATCTCGTGCGCGGCCCCTGGCGCGATCCGCACGGTTTCAACTTCCCGACCACCGCCGAGTTCGATCCGGTCGCAACGGTGCCGCTGCTGATCGAAGGCGGCCGGCTGCATCTTGGCTCCATCATCGCCCTTCTTGTCGTCGCGGCGGTGGCGATCCTGCTCGGGCGAACGATCAAGGGATTCGAGATTCGCGTGGTCGGTGCGGCGCCCCGCGCCGCGCGGTTCGGCGGCTTCAATTCCAACCAGTTGGTCATCCTGACCTTCGCCGTCTCGGGCGCGCTGGCGGGTCTCGCCGGCATCATCGAGGTCGCGGGTCCGGTCGGGCATCTCCAGCCCGGCATCTCGCCGGGTTACGGTTTTACGGCGATCATCGTCGCCTTTCTCGGCCGGCTGAACCCGCTTGGAATATTAATTGCAGGCCTTTTTCTCGCGTTGACCTTTATCGGCGGCGAGCAGGCGCAGATCGCGATGAAGATCCCGTTGGACGTCACCAAAGTTTTTCAAGGCATCCTGCTGTTCTACGTGCTCGCCTGCGATTCCCTCATTCTCTACCGCTTCAAGCTGGTTTTCCCGAACCGACAGGTGGCTCGTGGAACTCATTGAAGCCATCGTCCTCGCGGTGCTCGCCGCCTCGACGCCGCTCCTGATCGCGGCGACCGGCGAGCTCGTGACCGAACGATCCGGCGTGCTCAATCTCGGCGTCGAGGGCATGATGATCGTCGGCGCCGCGTGTGGCTTTGCAGGTGCTTGGCTGACCGGCTCGATCTTTATTGGCGCACTGTTCGGGATCGTCGCTGGCACCTTGATGTCACTGGTCTTCGCGCTGATGGCGCTCGGGCTTGCGGTCAACCAGGTTGCGACAGGGCTGGCGCTGACCATCCTGGGCGTCGGACTCTCCGGCCTGATCGGCGCCGGTTTCGTCGGCGAGCGCATCACGCCGGCGCTGCATCTCAACATTCCCGGCCTCACGGATATTCCGCTGGTCGGCCGCGTGTTGTTCGGCGAGGACGCCTTCGTCTATTTCTCGCTGGCGCTGGTCGCCGGCGTCTGGTGGTTCCTGTACCGCACGCGGCCAGGATTGATCCTGCGCTCCTGCGGCGACAACCACGTGTCTGCGCATGCACTCGGCTACCCCGTGCTGCGCATCCGCACCTTCGCCGTGATGTTCGGCGGCGCCTGCGCCGGACTTGCCGGCGCTTATCTGCCGCTCGCCTATACGCCGTTCTTCATTCCGGGCATGACCGCAGGCCGCGGCTGGATCGCGCTGGCGCTGGTGGTGTTCTCGTCCTGGCGTCCGGGCCGCCTCGTGGTCGGCGCGTATCTATTCGGCGCGGTGACGATCCTGCAGCTGCACGCGCAGGGCTGGGGCGTCGGCATTCCCTCGCAGTTGATGTCGGCGCTGCCTTACCTTGCGACTGTCATCGTCCTGGTCCTGCTCTCCCGCGCGCGCACGGGCGGATCCACCGCACCGGCTGCGCTTGGCACCGTGTTCGTGCCTGACCGCTAGCGTTTCATTTCCGGGGCGGGCGCGATGGGGCGCGCACGTTGCGGATCGTGGCTTTCCCCTGATGTTTGGAGATTGATGATGAGGAAATCACTTCTTGCGCTGACTGCCGGGCTCTTGCTTGCCGGGAGCGTCAGTGCAGCCTCCGCCGCCGACAAGCTGAAAGTCGGATTTATCTACCTCGGCCCGGTCGGTGACCTCGGCTGGACCTATCAGCATGAGCTGGCACGCCAGGCCCTGGTGAAGGAGCTCGGCGACAAGATCGAGACCACTTTTCTCGAAAACGTGCCTGAGGGCCCCGACGCCGAACGCTCCATCGAGCAGCTCGTCCGCGCCGGCAACAAGCTGATCTTCACCACCTCGTTCGGCTACATGGATCCGACGCTGAAGGTCGCGAAGAAATATCCGAACGTGCATTTCGAGCACGCGACCGGATACAAGCGCAACCCGAACATGTCGACCTATTCGGCCAAATGGTTCCAGGGCCGCTACATCCAGGGCCTGATCGCGGCCAAGATGTCGAAGTCCGGCGTGCTCGGCTATATCGGCTCGTTCCCAATTCCCGAGGTCGTCTCCGGCATCAACGCGACGATCCTCGCCGCGCAGACCATCAACCCGAACATCAAGGTCAAGATCATCTGGGCCAACACCTGGTTCGACCCGGGCAAGGAGGCCGACGCCGCCAAGGCGCTGATCGACCAGGGCGCGGATGTGATCATGCAGCACACGGATTCGCCCGCGGCAATGCAGATCGCCAGCGAACGCGGCAAGCTCGCCTTCGGCCAGGATTCCGAGATGATCAAGTTCGGGCCGAAGACCCAGCTGACCTCGATCCTCGATACCTGGGGTCCCTACTACATCGCCCGGGTCAAGGCCGAGCTCGACGGAACCTGGAAATCCGAGGACAGCTGGGGCGGCCTCGACAGCCACATGTTCGCGATGGCACCTTACACCAACATGCCTGACGACGTGAAGAAGATCGCCGAGGATGCCCAGGCCGCGATCACCGCGGGCAAGCTGCATCCGTTCAAGTGCCCGGTCCTTGGGCAGGACGGCAAGCCTGTCGAGTGCAAGGGCGGCGCCAATCTCGACGACGGCCAGATCCTCGGCATGAATTTCTATGTCAAAGGCATCGACGACAAGCTGCCGGGCAAGTAGCACGCTTCTTGCTTTGCCTAAATCACCTGCTCCTCCCGGAGGAGGTTTGGAGGGGGTGGCCAGAAGCACCCGGCACTTGTGGTCGCCCCCTCTTTCTATCTTCGCCTGGACGTTATCTGGCCTGCATGGCCCGCGCCGCCGAACTGTGGCGGTGGATGAGGTCTGCCACATCGAGGCCGGGGATCGCGCCGTCGATAACGGCCCATTTCCCTGCCACCATCACCCGATCGGCCCGATGCGCCCCGCACAGGACGACCGCGGCCAGGGGATCGCCATGGCCGGAGAAGCGTAGCTCGTCGAGCCTGAACAGCGCGAGATCGGCCGCCTTGCCGACGGCGATCTCACCGAGTTCCGGTCGACCGACGCAGGCCGCCGAGCCCTTGGTGGCCCAGCGCAGCGCATCCTTATGACTGACCTTCGTCACCCCGTAGCGCGCCCGCTGTAGCAGGAACGCAGCCCGGACCTCCTGCATCAGGTTCGATCCATCGTTCGAGGCCGAGCCATCGATGCCGATGCCGATGCCCACACCGGCCTCCTCCATTTCGCAGACGGGGCAGCAGCCGGAGGCCAGAAGCTGGTTGCTGCAGGCGCAATGACTGATCGTCGTCTTCGCCTTGCCGAGCCGCTTCATCTCGTCTGCATTGAAGAAGATGCCATGGGCGAGCCACGTCCGCGCATTGAGCCAGCCGCATTGTTCGAGATAGTCGAGCGGACGGCAGCCATACATCTCCTGGCAGAATTTGTTCTCGTCCTCGGTCTCGGCCAGATGGGTATGCAGGCGCACATCGAGCTTGTCTGCGAGATCGGCGGTGGCGCGCATCAGGGACGTCGTCACCGAGAACGGCGAGCAAGGTGCGAGCGCGATCTGCACCATCGCATCCGCGCCGCGCTGGTGGTGCCTGGCGACCACACGCGCGCTGTCGGCGAGGATGGTGTCCTCATCCTGCACGACGCTATCGGGCGGCAGACCGCCGTCGCGCTGCGACAGGTTCATCGAGCCGCGCGTGAGCAGCACGCGCACGCCGAGCCGCCTGGCCACCGCCACCTCGATATCGACGGCGTCTTCGAGCCCCGCCGGAAAAACATAGTGATGATCCGTCGTGGTGGTGCAGCCCGACAGCAACAGTTCGGACATCGCCACGGTGACGCCGAGCTCGAGAGCTTCAGCCGTCAGCTTCGCCCACACCGGATAGAGCGCCTGGAGCCAGGGAAACAGCTCGCGGTCCATCGCCGCCGGCAGCGCCCGCGTCAGCGTCTGGTAGAAATGGTGATGGGTGTTGATGAGGCCCGGCAGCACGACGTGGTCGCCAGCATCGAACACCGCGACGTCAGCGGTTGCAGGCGCAGCGCCGGCCGGCACCAGCTCGACGATCCGGCCGCCTCTCACCACGATCCCGCGCTCGGCGCCATCGGCGAGGATAGCCAGGGGATCCCTGATCCAGATCGGCTTTGCGTCGCTCATCAACCTGCTCCTCCTCACATCCGCCGACGACAGACCTGCAAGGCAGGGGCCGGCCTGATTGCACTTTTGCTGCGACTTGTTGTTGCGACTTGGCGCTCGTCTTGCAAGACTTTCTCCTGGTTCGATTCACTCGTTGGAAGCGTTGGCGTCGCCATGGACTTGAATACCATCACAGCGGTGGCCCATCCGCAAACGCGCGCGCAGCTGCCCGTTTGGACGCCAGGTGATGCTTGGCTCGCGGGCGGCACCTGGCTGTTCTCGGAGCCGCAAGTTCACCTGACTCGGCTCATCGATCTCACCGACCTGAAATGGCCGGCGCTGACGGTCACCGAGAGCCATCTCAGCATCGCAGCCACCTGCACCGTCGCGCAGCTCGATGGATTCGCCTGCCCACCCGACTGGTTCGCGGCACCGCTGATCAACCAGTGCTGCCGCGCCTTCCTGGCTTCGTTCAAGATCTGGAAGACGGCGACCGTCGGCGGCAATCTCTGCATGTCGCTTCCGGCGGGACCGATGATCTCGCTCACCGCTGCGTTGGACGGCGTCTGCACGATCTGGAAGGCCGGCGGCGGCGAACAGATGATGCCTGTCATCGATTTCGTCATCGGCGACCAACACAACCGTCTGGCGCCGGGGGACCTGCTCCGGCAGATCGATATTCCGATCGCCGCGTTGAAACGTCGTACGGCCTTCCGCCAGATCTCGCTGGCGCCGGTCGGCCGCTCGGCGGCGCTCCTGATCGGCAGTCTGGATGCCGATGGCACGCTGACGCTCACGGTCACCGCCTCGACGGTGCGGCCGATCCGGTTGTCCTTTCGCGAGGTCCCCGACACGAAAGCGCTTCGCGATTCCATCGCGCAGCAGATCACGGACGATCTCTACCATACCGACATCCACGGTAAGCCGCTCTGGCGCAAGCACATGACACTGCGGCTCGCCGAAGAGATCCACGACGAACTCCTCGGAGCACCGCCGGCATGAGCTTCGAGGTTAATGGCACGACGTTTCCACAGGAGCCGCGCGCCGGCCAGTGCCTGCGCACGTTCCTGCGCGAGCTCGGCCATTTCGGCGTGAAGAAGGGCTGCGACGCCGGCGATTGCGGCGCCTGCACCGTGCTGC
The DNA here is from genome assembly GCF_000244935.1 of Bradyrhizobium sp. WSM1253. Taxonomy (NCBI): domain Bacteria; kingdom Pseudomonadati; phylum Pseudomonadota; class Alphaproteobacteria; order Hyphomicrobiales; family Nitrobacteraceae; genus Bradyrhizobium; species Bradyrhizobium sp. WSM1253. The sequence goes on along the minus strand of NZ_JH600073.1, from coordinate 6,762,696 downwards.
TGGACGGCGAGCCGGTGCATAGCTGTCTGATCCCGGCGTTCCGCGCCGACGGGCGCGCGGTCACGACGATCGAAGGCCTCGGCGGTGACAGCGGCGCGCATCCGATGCAGCAGGCTTTCCTCGATGCGCAGGGCTTTCAATGCGGCTTTTGCACCGCCGGCATGATCCTGACCTGCGCCTCGCTGAACCAGGCGCAGCGCACCGATCTCGGCGTCGCGCTGAAGGGCAATATCTGCCGCTGCACCGGCTATCGCGCGATCGAGGACGCGCTGCTCGGCAAGACCAATGTCGAGGCGGGCGTCGAAGCCGGCGCCGCATTCGGCCGCAGCCTGCCGGCGCCAGCTGGCCCCGATGTCGTGCGCGGCAAGGCGCGCTACACGTTCGACACGCAGATCGACGGCCTGCTGCATATCAAGCTGCTCCGTTCGCCGCACGCCCACGCGAGGATCGTCGCGATCGACAAGTCGGAAGCGCTGAGCGTTCCCGGCGTGCACGCGGTACTGACGCATGAGGATGCGCCAACCACTCTGATGTCGACCGCGCGGCATGAGAAGGACTGGATGGATCCCGAGGATACCCGTGTTCTCGACGACATCGTCCGCTTCATCGGCCAGAAGGTCGCCGCCGTGGTCGCAGACAGCGAAGCCGCGGCCGAGGACGCATGCCGCCGGCTGAAGGTCAGTTACGAGATTTTGCCCGCGCTGGTCGATCCGGAGCAGGCGATGGCGCCCGGCGCGCCCGTCATTCATCCCGATCGCACCACCGCGAACCGCATCGCCTATGCCCAGCGCAACATCGCTGCGGAGACGCATGGCGAATTCGGCGACGTGGCGGCTGCGCTCGCGACATCCGCCGCCACCTTCGATGGCACCTTCCATAGTCACCGTGTGCAGCATGCCGCTTTGGAAACCCATGGCGGCCTCGCCTGGCTCGATGCTTCCGGCGTGCTCAATGTCCGCACCTCGACGCAGGTGCCGTTCCTGACCCGACGCGCGCTGTCTGATATCTTCGAACTTCCCATGGACAAGGTCCGCGTCTTCTGCGAGCGCGTCGGCGGCGGCTTTGGTGGCAAGCAGGAGATGTTCGTCGAAGACATTCTGGCGCTCGCCGCGCTCAAGACCGGACGGCCGGTGAAGCTGGAGCTCACCCGCGAGGAGCAGTTCATCGCAACCTCGACGCGGCATCCGATGCGGGTCCACGTCAGGGCCGGTGCCAACGCGAACGGCAAGCTCACGGCGCTCCAGCTCGACGTGCTCTCCAACACCGGCGCCTACGGCAATCACGCCGGCCCAGTGATGTTCCACTCGCTGGCCGAATCCATCAGCGTCTACAATTGCCCGAACAAGCGGGTCGACGGCTACGCGGTCTACACCAATACGGTGCCGGCAGGCGCGTTTCGCGGTTATGGTCTGCCGCAAACACTCATCGCGGTCGAGGCCGCGATCGACGAATTGGCCAAGCAGCTCGGCATCAACCCTTACGAGATGCGCCGGCGCAACGTCGTCAAGCCCGGCGATCCCATGGTGTCGCCGCCGCCGTCGGAATTTCACGATGTGCACTACGGCTCCTACGGACTCGACCAGTGCCTCGACCTCGTCGAGCGCGCGATGCAGGCTGATGGTCCACAGCCGGACCTATCGCCGGAGTGGCTGATCGGCGACGGCGTCGCGCTGACCATGATCGACACGGTGCCCCCGGCGGGCCATCTCGCGGATGCGATGGTCACGCTCAACGACGACGCCAGCTTCGATCTCACCGTTGGCACCGCCGAATTCGGCAACGGCACCAGCACCGTGCACCGGCAGATCGCGGCAACCACGCTTGCGACCACCGTCGACCGCATTCGCCTGCGCCAATCCGACACCGCCCATGGCGGCCACGACACCGGCGCCTATGGCAGCGCCGGCATGTTCGTGGCAGGCAAGGCGACGCATGCCGCAGCCATGCAGCTTGCGACCGAGCTGAAGGCGGCCGCCGCCGGCGCATGGCTCTGCGACGTCGGCAGTTGCACGCTCGAGAGCGAAGCCGTCGTCAGTGGCGTGCGGCGCATGTCCTTTGTGGAGCTGGCAAGGCTCGCGCGCGAACGCGGACAGCCGTTCGCAGGCGCCGGCAATTCCGGCGGCACGCCGCGTTCGGTCGGCTTCAACGTGCAGGGTTTTCGCGTCGCCGTGAACAAGGCCACTGGCGAGCTCCGGATTCTCAGGAGCGTGCATGCAGCGGACGCCGGCGTCGTCGCCAATCCCATGCAGTGCCGTGGCCAGGTCGAAGGCGGTGTTGCGCAGGCGCTCGGTGCCGCGCTCTACGAGGAGATGGTGATCGATGCGGATGGCCGCGTCGCCAACCCCAAATTCCGCGACTACCACCTGCCCTCCTTCGCCGATGTGCCCCGCACCGAGGTCTTCTTCGCCGAGACCTCCGACACGATCGGCCCGCTGGGGGCGAAGTCGATGAGCGAGAGTCCGTACAATCCGGTCGCCGCCGCTCTCGGCAACGCGATTGCCGATGCCACCGGCATCCGCTTCACTGCGCCGCCCTTCAAGCCGGACCGGCTGTTTCCGGCGCTGCACGATAAGTTTGGATAGGCATATTTCGGGGGATTAATCCATGAGCAGCGAAGTCCATCCCGTCGACGAGGTCCTGCCGGTCCCGCGCCTGCTGGCGCTCGGGCTTCAGCATGTGCTGGTGATGTATGCCGGCGCGGTCGCGGTGCCCCTGATCATCGGGCGCGCGCTGAAGCTGCCGCCGGAGGATGTCGCCTTCCTGATCAGCGCCGACCTGTTCGCCTGCGGACTTGCGACGCTAGTGCAATGCCTCGGTCTTCCCGGTGTCGGCATCCGCCTGCCTGTGATGATGGGCGTGACGTTCGCATCCGTCGGTCCGATGCTGTCGATGGCGGCTTCACCTGAGATCGGCCTGCTCGGCATCTACGGTTCAGTGATCGCCGCCGGCCTGTTCGGCATCGTCGCGGCGCCGTTCGTCAGCCGGCTGCTACCGCTGTTCCCGCCCGTCGTCACCGGCAGCATCATTCTCGTCATCGGCATCTCCCTGATGCGGGTCGGCATCAACTGGGCCGGCGGCGGCCTGCCGACGCTGACGAAGGTGGTCGACGGCGTCGCCGGCAGCTTTCCCAATCCGGCCTACGGACAGTTGCAGGGGCTCGGCATCTCGCTGTTCGTGCTGCTGTTCATTCTCGGCTTGATCAAATGGGGCACCGGCTTCCTCGCCAACGTCGCCGTGCTGCTTGGCATCATCGCCGGCGCCGTGCTCGCGACCATTCTGGGCGTGATGCATTTCGACAAGGTCGCTGCGGCCTCCTGGGGCGCGCTCGTGATCCCGTTCCGCTTCGGCATGCCGCAATTCCATCTGGTGCCTGTCATCACGATGTGCGTCGTCATGATCGTGGTGATGATCGAATCACTCGGCATGTTCCTGGCGCTCGGCGACATCACCGGCAAGACGGTCGACCGCGAAGCCCTGAGCCGAGGCCTGCGCGCCGACGGCGTCGGCACGCTGCTCGGCGGCATCTTCAACACCTTCCCGTACACGTCGTTCTCGCAGAATGTCGGTCTCGTCTCGGTCACCGGCGTGCGTTCGCGCTGGGTGACGGTCACGGGCGGATGCATCATGCTCGTGCTCGGCCTGTTGCCGAAGCTCGCCGCATTGGTCGAGGCCGTGCCGCTGGTCGTGCTCGGCGGCGCCGGCCTCGTGATGTTCGGCATGGTCGCGGCGACAGGCGCACGTATCCTCACCTCGGTCGACTTCCGCACCAATCGCTACAATCTCTTCATCGTCGCGATCTCGATCGGCTTCGGCCTGATCCCGCTCGCCGCACCCGGCTTCTTCAGGAATTTGCCGCATGATCTGCAGCCGCTGCTGGAGTCCGGCATCCTGCTGTGTGCAATCGTCTCGGTGCTGCTCAACGCCTTCTTCAACGGGTTGAGCGGCGGCGCAGCGGCGGAAGCGGATGCAGCAGCGGTCGCCTCATCCGCGCAACATGTTTAACTGCCGCGATAGGTCGAATAGCTCCATGGCGTGACCAGCAGCGGCACGTGGTAGTGGCTTTCCGGCTCGCTGATCGCAAAGCGTAGCGGGATCTCGTCGAGGAACGGCGGGTCGGAAAGCTGCACGTTGCGCTCGGCGTAATATTTGGCCACGCTAAACCGGAGCTCGTAGCGGCCGATCGGCAGCGGGCGGCCGCCGATCAGCGGCTGGTCGGTGCGGCCGTCTGCGTTGGTGACGGTGCGCGCGATGACGCGGCTTTCCCCGAGCGCGGCGAGCTCGACCAGCTCGACCGCAACACCCGGCGCGGGCTTGCCGGCGTGATTGTCCAGTACATGGGTCGAAAGCCGGCCGTGCACCTTGAGCTTGTCATCGGCGATGACGAGCTGATCGAGACGCAGAGCAGCGATACGAGAGATTTCCTCAAGCGCGCGGCGTGTCTCGGTCTTGGCGATGTTCTGCAGCCGCGCCTCGAAGTCCCGCAGGATGGAATCCCTGGTATGCCGGCGCGCGCAGACGATATAGGGGATACCAAATTTTTCGCGATATGCATTGTTCGCACGCTCGAAGGCCGCGTATTCGGCGTCCGACAGACGGTCGAGGCCGGCGCTATTCTGCTCGGCACTCGAGTCAGGCGTGAGTCCCGCTGCGCGCTGAGTCTTGTTGGCAAGGTCGGGGTGCGCACGTATCAGCGCCAGTTGCACCTCGGGCTCAGCGCTCGCGATCGCCGCCTTGATCGCGTCGAGCAGTGGATTGATGCCGGCAAACGGACGGCGCGCCGCGGCTTCTTGGGCAATCCAAGGCGAGTACTCGACCACGTTTTCAAGTACTGCGACGAAATCGTCGAAGCTCGCGACATTGAGATCGGACAGCGGTATCTGCGACATCGCCCTCACCCGATCTCGAATGCGTCGCCCGCAAGGTGCGCGAGCTTGTCGTGCCAATGCTGTGCGATCTGCAACCGCGTCGGCACCCAGACGCGCTTGTGCTTGCCGATGTAGTCGAGGAAGCGGATCAGCCCCGCCGCGCGGCCGGGACGTCCGGCCAGACGGCAGTGCAGGCCGACGGACATCATCTTCGGCGCGCTCTCGCCTTCGGCGTAGAGCACGTCGAAGGCGTCCTTCAGATAGGTGTAGAACTGCTCGCCTTCGGCAAAGCCCTGCGGATTGATGAACCGCATGTCGTTGGCGTCGAGCGTGTAGGGAATGACGAGCTGCTTGCCGCTCGCGCCCCTGACCCAATAGGGCAGATCGTCGGCATAGGAATCGCTGAGATAGAGGAAGCCGCCCTCCTCCATCACCAAACGGTTGGTGTTGATCGAGGAGCGTCCGGTGTACCAGCCGAGGGGCCGCGAGCCGGTCGCTGCGGTGTGGACGCGGATCGCTTCCGCGATCTCCGCGCGCTCCTGCGCCTCGGTCATGTCCTTGTGCTCGATCCACTTCAGGCTGTGGCTGGCGATGTCCCAGCCCGCCTCCTTCATGGCAGCAACGATTTCCGGATTGCGGTTCAGCGCTGTGGCGACGCCGAACACGGTGGTCGGCCACTTCCGTTGGCTGAATATCCGCCACAGCCGCCAGAAGCCGGCGCGCGAGCCATATTCGAACATCGATTCGATATTGGCGTGGCGCTGGCCGGGCCAAGGCTGTGCGCCGAGCACGTCGGACAGGAACGCTTCCGAGGCAGGGTCGCCATGCAGGATGTTGTTTTCGCTGCCCTCCTCGAAATTAACGACGAACTGCACCGCGACCCGCGCGTTGCCGGGCCATTGCGGGTGCGGCGGGTTGCGGCCGTAACCGCGGAGATCGCGCGGGTAGCGGGTACCAGTCACTCAGACTTCCTCGAAGCGGATCGGCAGCGCGCCCTTCCACAGCACGCTCTTGCCGAGCGTCGCCAGATTCTCCAGGCCGGACGTCAAGGTGATGAAATGGTTGCCGGCGAGCTGGCCCATCTTGCTCGCGAAGTGCACGCCGCCATAGGCCATCAGGATCTCGGTCTCGCTGATGCCGCCGGGATAGAGGATGATCTGGCCGGGCGCGGGATAGCTGGTGTGGTTCTCGTAGCCGACTCCGAAATCGAGGTCGCCGAGCGGCATCCACACGCCCTCGCCGCTCCAGCGCACGTGGATGATGTGGCTTTCGAACGGCAGCGCCTTGCGGAACGCGGCGACAGTCTTGGGCGCCGCTTGCTCCTCGAAACGGGCATCGAAGGTGAAGTCGCCGGCGCGGATCACGAGTTTGGTCATCTCATCTCTCTGGATCGGGGGCGGTGGCCCCACGGGGAATTTTCAGGCAAAGAGCACTCCGTCGGGCTTCGCGCAAGGGGCGCGGCCGGTTACCTGCGGTCGTAGGACCAGCCGAAAACGCCGCTCCGCCGCGTCTCGGGCTCCGGCTCGGCGGCGGGCTGCGGCGCCTCCCTCAGTTCCGCCTGCGGCGGCGGAGGCGGCACCGGCAAATTCTCGCATTTCATGGAGTAGACCAGCTTGCCGTCCGCGGTCCGTCCGATCGGCGCGCAGGGGTCCGGATGCGCCGCCGAGGTTTTTGGGGTCAGCTTGACCTGCGCCACGGCCGGCGAGGCGATCAGCAGAAGGACCAGCAGATATTTCGACATCATTGTCGCCCAGAAACCAGATTTGGCCCATTGAACCGGATTGCGCAGGTCAAGTCCATCGGGGCTACGGGCGCGATTGCCGAATATTTAGCCGAGGCTAGAAAATTGGCTCGCCCCAATGTGATCTCGCGAGCGCTGATATCGGCTGGGCGCATCGCCATGTCAGCCGCGACGGCGACCACACAAACATCTCACAGCCGGGCGCCGTTACGGGAGAAAGTAACAATGCAAAAGACCTTTATCATTCTCGGCGCGACGCTGATTGCCGCCGCCACCGTCCAGACTGCCGCGGCGAACGACCGCCGTCATGTCCGCAGGGCGCAACCCCATCCCATCACCCAGTCGGTGCGCGACTCCAACGCCGCGCTGTGGCCGTCGCAGCCGACCGAGCCCGACTGGTCGCGCTATTCCAACGGCGCGATGTCTGCACCAGCGGGACGGTGATGCGGGAAGCCTAGCGCGATCAAGCGAAACTGCCTCCACGTCGTCATTGCGAGGAGCTCTTGCGACGAAGCAATCCAGACATTTTCCACGGATGCATTTCTGGATTGCTTCGCTGCGCTCGCAATGACGGAGTATGACGCGGTAACGCGACGCTTCCAGCTCGCATTTTTGAATTGCAGACACAGCTTCGCAGCCTCGCGGCTGATCTCGCCCGAGCTTTGCTTGGTCATTCCACCCTCTTGTCCAAGAGGGCGCAGGGAAGGCCGGGTGCTGGCTGGCACCCGCGGTCCGCTGCGCGAAAAGCACACGCAGGAAAACCGCACAGCAGCATACAGGTGTAGCCAATCACTCGGCCTTCCCTGCGCGATGGTTGGACGGCTTATGCCGTGCTCTCCCGGGAGCCGAGTTCGTTCTGGCCTCCCTCACCCCAGCGAAATTCACCGACACCACGCCGGTTGACGCAGATGCCGCATTCGCTAGGACTTGACCGTAGCAACGACGGCCAGGACCACACGGTTTTGCCGTACGCACGGCCCGCCATTTCACCACCGGTTTCGACGACGTTGTGCACGTTGCCGCCGACCTGATGACGAGACGAAGCCTAGCAGCGCCGCTCGTCGGAACGAAGCCTTGGGTTCACGGAGAGCAATCCGCCCTGCCCTTGGCCACTCGCACCCGAACGCTGCCGCGTCCACCGCAAGCCCACCTCGCGAACATGACGACCACAAGATCGCCCCTCAAGGATGAGCCGGGATGGCCGATACATACGCCAAAACCGAATTTCGGTAAAGTGGAATATTTTTTCAAGAGAGGATTGACGCACCCGCGACACAGGTCGCGCAATGAGACGCCTCGCGCAGAAGCAACAAGGGGCGGTGCAAAACACCGCCCCTTGGCGCGAAACGAGACTGCGGCGAGGACAGGCGCCTAATACGGCTGATAATAGCCACGCGGACCATAGTAGGGACCGCCGCCGTAATATCCCTGGCCGCCGTAGTAAGGACCGGGGCCGTAATTATAGCGGTCCTCGTAGTACTCTTGGCGCCTGCTCTCTGCGATCGCGCCGCCGATCAGACCTGCCGCCACGCCCATGAAGGCGAGGCCTGCAGCGTTCGGACCTCGTCGATAGTAGCGGTGGCGGCGAGCGGCGCTGAAATCGGTGGCAGCCGGAGCGGCCGGGCCCGCGGCAGCGGCCTTGCTGGGTGCGGGCGAGTTGGCAGCCGAAGGCGTGACAGAGGCCGCAATCAGAACAAGACTTGCGAAAGCTGCCAACGCAACGTTGCGGCCGGCTGCAGAAATCATCGGTCCCTTATTCATCTTGACCTTCCCTGTTCTCGCTCAAAGCGACATCATCAAACAAGATTTAATGCGCAAGCTACTGAAATGGTTTCGTGATCGCGGCAATCTGCCACGCTTTGAACGATTGTAAACCGAACGACCAGATCCAGCTTGAACCATCCAACATGAGCGGATAATGAACAGCCGCACCGTTTTTCGGTCGCCGTAAGCGTTTTACGTGAACCAACGCATCAACCGACGCCGTCGGGATCGATGCCATTCTTGGGTTCACCGTGACTGACGCGTCCTATTCCAAAGAGAAACCAGATGATTGCGGTTCGCAAACTGCCGGCGCGCTATGCGCCGATCGTGATGCCATTTGTGCTGTCCGTCCTCATGACGGCCGTGGTGTCGATCATTTCCACCCTTCGAAGCCTCGGCGCAACGCCGGCGTTCCTCGCGACCTGGCCGGGCGCCTGGGCGCTGTCATGGCTCGTCGCCTTTCCGACGCTGCTGATGGTGCTGCCGCTGGTCCGCCGGATCGTGGCGGGCGTCGTTGCGGCTCCCGCCCAACCGAGCCGATAGCAGGCGCGGACGGCGGCGCGTGACGCACGCCGTCCCGCTTCCGCGTGACTTTACGACAGCGCCCCCAGCACGCCGCGCGTTGCCTTGTCGATCTCCTCGACATAGCGGCGGCGGGCGAAGGTCTCGGTGAGGAAGCCGACCACTTTGCGGCTGTCGGTGGAATCGACGACTGCCAGCATCTCGGCTTCCGCCTCGTCGAACACCGCCATGGCCGACTTCACGTTCATTTCGGGGATCAGCACGATCTCGGTCAGGCGCGCGAGCTCGATCACCTGGATTTCGTCGGCGATGGTGTCGAGATCGCCGGAGAACAGGTCGGGCAGCAGGACGAGACCGACATATTCGTCCGCATTGTTGACGATGACGATCCCGGGCCGCGAGCCCAGCGCGAATTCGCGGCGGACCGCGGCGATCGTCGTGGTCGACGGCACCTTGCCGACATCGGAGCGCATCAGCCGCTCGACGGTGAGGTTGCGCAGCCAGCCGACGTCGTTGGCGCTACGAATGGTCTCGCCGCGCAGATGCAGGCGCCAGGTCGAGAAGGAGTGTCCGAACATGAAGCGGACGCAGATCGAGGTGACGATGCAGCCGGCGAGCACCACGGCGGTGACGTCGACGTTGCGGGTCATCTCGAGCACGAGGAACGACATGGTCAAGGGACCGCCGACGATGGCGACGCCGAGCGTCGCCATGCCCGTGAGCATCGCGACCAGCGGATCGATCACGAAGTTCGGGCTGATCAAGAGCAGCACCGCCGAAAAGAACTTTCCGATCAGGCTGCCGACGAACAGCGAGGCAAAGAACAGCCCGCCGCGGAAGCCGGAGGCTAGCGAGATCAGGCAGGCCGTCACCTTCAAGGCGATGATCAGCGCGATCAGGCCGATCGTCATGTCGTGAAAGAGATCGAGCACCATCGCGCCGTGGCCGGCCGCCAGCACCTGCGGCGTGACAATCGCAAAGCCTCCGACGATGAGGCCGCCGATCACCGGGCGCAGCCAGACCGGCAGCCATTTGAACAGGCGCTCGAACATCGAGGACGAGCGCATCACGGCGATGCCGACGCCGCTGGTGACGAGCGCGAGCCCGATCAGCGCCAGATATTGCTCGACGCCGACGGCGCTGACCTTGGGTATTTCGAGCGAGTATGGCGCGCCGCCGAGCCATTGCGCGGTCAGTGCACCCGCGAGCGAGGCGGCGAGGATTGGCGCAGCGCTGCCGACCGAATAGACGCCGACGATCAGCTCGCAGGCGTAGAAGGCGCCGGTGATCGGCGCACCGAAGGCGGCCGCGATCGCCGCAGCGGCACCGCAGCCGACGATCAGGCGCAGATCGTTGCGGCGCAGATTGAAGAACTTGCCGAGCAGCGAGGCGATGCCCGAGCCGATCTGGGTATAGCCGGCTTCGAGGCCGACGGAGGCGCCGCAGCCGTTCGAGATCAAGGTCTGGCTCGACACAACCACGCTGTCGCGCATCGACAGATTGCCGCCACGCAGCGCGTTCGCCTCGATCGGATCGACCGCGCTGGAGAGCTTGAGCCTTCGCCGCCACCACTCCATGATCCCGAGCGCCAATCCGCCCAGCGCGGGCGCGATCAACGCGGCCCAGGGACTGACGCTGGTATTGGCGGACAGGCGAACGTCGATGGGAATGCCGTAGATCACCATATGGGCAATCTGCGCAATCTCGGCCATCAGCGTCACGATGGCGCCGGCGAGCGTGCCGATCACCAGCGCCAGCGGGATCAGATAGAATTCGTTGCTGCGCAGCAGCGCCCGCAGCCGAACCATGACGCGGTTCGTCCCCTTGCGGTCGGCGAGATGTCTGATCCGCAGGAACACTTTTGGCCCGCCCTACCCTTCCGACATGCCGTAACCGGACATGCGCTGGCGGACCCGCTCGATCTCGGCACTCGACAGCAGCGGCGGCTCTCCGATCTGGAGACAGCCGTGATATTGCCGCGCCAGCGTCTCGACCTCGACGGCGAGCCACATCGCCTTGTCCAACGACTTGCCGATCGCGATCATGCCGTGATGGTCGAGCAGGCAGGCAAGCCGGCCCTCCAGCGCCCGCACTGCATGTTCGGACAGCTCCGCCGTTCCGAAGGTGGCATAGGGCGCGCAGCGGATGCTGTCGCCGCCGGCGGCTGCGATCATGTAGTGCACGGGCGGGATCTCCAGGCCCATGATCGCCAGGATGGTGCAATAGGTCGGATGGGCGTGGACGACGGCGTTGACGTCTGGCCGGGCCTTCAGGATGTCGAGGTGGAAGCGCCACTCGCTTGACGGCTTCTGATCGGGCGCGTGCGAGCCGTCCATCGCCATGAACACGATCTGGTCCGGCGTCATGGCGTCGTAGGGCACGCTGGTCGGGGTGACCAGAAGCCCGTCCACATGCCGGACGCTGATATTGCCCGAGGTGCCCTGGTTGATGCCGAGCGCGTTCATGCGGCGGCAGGCGCCGATGATGGCCTGTCTCTTGTCGAGCTCGTCCGCTGTCATCGACATCTCGATTTCCTGACGATGGGCGCCTGTCAGACGGGGAGTACGTCAAGCATTATGGCAGCGCAAGAGAAAGCGGACCGGATCGCGCGCGATCGCGCCAGCCGCCTCATGGCATCATGAAATAAACATGAAAATCAACGCATTAACAGATTGTCGCAGCTCTACGGCAAGCTCGCCCGGACGGCCGCGATGCCGTTGATCACGAACTGCACCGAATAGGCCGCGAGCAGCATGCCGAGCACGCGCGAGAGGACGGCGTTGCCGGTGCGCCCAAGGCTCCGCGCGATCATGTTCGCGGAGACAAAGCAGAGCATGCAAAGCAGGCACACGGAGAGCACGACCGCGATGATGATCGCGAGCCTCGGCCCGTAGCCGGCATCGCCCGTCAGGAGCAGCGTGGTCGCGATCGCGCCAGGACCGGCCATCATCGGGATCGCCAGCGGGAATACCGCGACGTCGGAGGCATGCTCGGAGCTTGCCTTGTCGGCCTCGCGGGCCTCGCGATGCGGACGGTCGCCGAAGATCATCTGGTAGGACACGCCGAACAGCAGCAGTCCGCCGGCGATCTGGAAGGCGGGGATGCCGATCCCGAGCTGGCGCAGCAGCCAGTTTCCAATCAGGGCGATCACCACCAGGATCGACGCCGCAATCAGTGGCGCGCGCAGCGCGATGGTGCGTTTGGTCTTGTCGGGCATGCCTCCGGTCGCGGCGAGGAAGGCCGGCGCAAGGCCCACGGGATCGACCACGAGCAGCAGCGTCACGAACGCAGACAAGGTGAAGTCGATCATGTCTCGGTGGGCTCCCTGGACGCAGGAACGATGGCTGGCGGACTGACTTAGCCCGGCAGAACCGCTTTGAAAATCACCGGAGATGCACAATGAGCGACAGTGGAATTGGAATGTTGCTGGGTCACCTTTCGGGCAACCTGCTCTGGCTCTGGTTCATCGGAGCCTTCGTGCTCGGTGCGGTCCTGGTCTACGGCGTGGCGAAGGCGGGGCGCCTGCGGCGCCGCGAGCGCGCACAGCTCGACCGCAACACCGAGGCGCGGCAGCGGCAGGAAGATCCCTACAAGCGTCCGACCTGAGCGCAGGTTGCCGTTTGGAACTTTCGTTCTCCGAAAGCTTTTGATCGCCTGAGGATTGCGGAAGGCGATGCCTTCGCGTGTCACCTCAAGAGGAGGATGTATGGCCAAGAAAGCAAAGAAGCGCACGACCAAGAAATCGTCGACGGGCCGCGCCCGTCAGGCGCCGAAGATGTTGAGCGACCTGTTTCTCGAGACGCTCAAGGACATCTATTTCGCCGAGAACAAGATCATCAAGACCTTGCCCAAGATGGCCAAGGCCGCCAACTCGAAGGAGCTCGCGGCGGCTTTCAACAAGCATCTGCGCGAGACCCAGGGCCAGGTCAAACGTCTCGACCAGATCTTCAAGATGCTGGGCAAGCCGGCCCGCGGCAAGCCTTGCGAAGCGATCAACGGCATCACCGACGAAGGCGCCGAGATCATGAAGGAGTTCAAGAACGCTCCTGCGCTCGACGCCGGCCTGCTCGCAGCCGCGCAGGCGGTCGAGCATTACGAAATCTCCCGCTACGGCACGCTGCGCACCTGGGCCGAGGAGCTCGGCATGCAGGACGCGGCAAAGCTGCTGCAGGCGACGCTGGACGAGGAAGAGGCGACCGATCACACCCTGACCGAGCTCGCCACCTCCGTGATCAACCTCGAGGCGGAAGAGGAATACCGCCAGGCGGCCTGAGCCCCACGTGGCGTGACGACGAAACGCCGCGGCCGGAAGGCCGCGGCGCTTGTGTTTTCGGATCGCACGATCCGCATGGCACCTGCGCGCCGCCGGGCTGGAATTCTCGGGAACCGGCCCCATATTCAGCGTTCCCCACCGCCGAGCCCGCATCATGCAACCCAAAAATCCCCTCGACTGGATGCTGTCCGAAGCCCTGGACTCGCTGACCCGCGCCGAACGGCTGCGCCAGCAGTTCGGCCGCCAGGAAGCGTGCTGGGAGCCACCGATCGACGTGCTCGAAACCGAGCATGAGCTTCTGATCTTGGTCGCGCTTCCGGGTGTCAATCCCGACAATGTCGAGACTGTCATCCATGACGGCGTGCTCGTCATCTCCGGCCAGCGCACCCTTCCGCCGGAGCTTCGCAACGCCCGCATCCACCGGCTCGAACTGCCGCAGGGGCGTTTTGAGCGCCGCATTGCATTGCCCGTTGGCCGCTACGCCATCAGCCGCTTCGTGATGGACGGCTGCGTCGCGCTGCGCCTCGCCAAATCCTGAGGTCGATCATGGCCACCGAACCAATGAATACCGCACCGACCAATCCCCAGAGCAATTCCGACGTGAAGATTCCCGAAGACGCGCTGATCATCATCCCGGTGCGCGAGATGGTGCTGTTCCCCGGCGCCATCGCGCCGATCGCGATCGCGCGGCCGAAGTCGGTCGCTGCCGCGCAGCAGGCGCTGCGCGAGCAGCGGCCGGTCGGCATCGTCCTGCAACGCAGCCCCGAGACCGAGGAGCCCGGACCGGACGACCTCTATCGGGTCGCGACCATCGCCAACATCGTGCGCTACATCACCGCACCCGACGGCACCCATCACATCGTCTGCCAAGGCGTGCAGCGCGCGCGCATCCTCGACTTCCTGCCCGGGACGCCGTTCCCGGCCGCGCGGATCCAGCAGATTCCGGAGCCGACCACGAGTTCGCCCGAAATCGAGGCGCGCGCGCTGAACCTGCAGCGCCAGGCCATCGAGGCGATCGAGCTGCTGCCACAGGCGCCGCCCGAGCTGGTCGCGATGTTCCAGGGCACCACCGCGCCCGGCGCGCTGGCGGACCTGGCGACCTCGTTCATGGACATCAAGCCGCAGGACAAGCAGGAGGTGCTGGAGACCATCGACCTCGCTCTGCGTGTCGAGAAGGTGTCGAAGCATCTGGCCGAACGGCTGGAGGTGCTGCGCATCAGCAACGAGATCGGCCAGCAGACCCGCGCCAGCTTCGACGAACGGCAGCGCGAGGCGATCCTGCGCGAGCAGATGGCGACCATTCAGCGCCAGCTCGGCGAAGGCGACGGCAAGGCGGCCGAGGTCGCCGAGCTGACCGCTGCCATCGCCAAGGCCAACATGCCGCCCGAGGCCGACGCGCATGCGAAGAAGGAGCTGCGCCGCTACGAGCGCATGCCGGAGGCCGCCGGCGAGGCCGGCATGGTCCGCACTTACCTGGACTGGCTGATCGAGCTGCCGTGGGCGCTGCCCGCGGAGAAGCCGATCGACATCAAGGAAGCGCGCCGCATCCTCGATGCCGATCACTTTGGCCTGGAGAAGATCAAGAGCCGGATCATCGAATATCTGGCGGTGCGCAAGCTGGCGCCGCAGGGCAAGGCGCCGATCCTGTGCTTCGTCGGACCGCCCGGCGTCGGCAAGACCTCGCTCGGTCAATCCATCGCACGCGCGATGGACCGTCCCTTCGTGCGCGTCAGCCTCGGCGGCGTGCATGACGAGGCCGAGATCCGCGGCCATCGGCGCACCTATATCGGCGCGCTGCCCGGCAACATCATCCAGGGCATCAAGAAGGCGGGCACCCGGAACTGCGTCATGATGCTGGACGAGATCGACAAGATGGGTCGCGGCGTGCAGGGCGATCCTTCCGCCGCGATGCTGGAGGTGCTCGACCCCGAGCAGAACGGGACGTTCCGGGACAATTATTTGGGCGTGCCCTTCGACCTGTCGCGCGTTGTGTTCATCGCGACCGCCAACATGCTGGACCAGATCCCGGGTCCGCTGCTGGACCGCATGGAGCTGATCAGCCTCACCGGCTACACCCAGGAAGAGAAGCTGGAGATCGCCAAGCGCTATCTGGTACGGCGGCAGCTCGAGGCCAACGGCTTGACGGCCGAGCAGGCCGAGATCGAGCCGGAGGCGCTGGAGCTGGTCGTCAACGGCTACACCCGCGAAGCCGGCGTGCGTAACCTCGAGCGCGAGATCGGCAAGCTGTTCCGCCATGCCGCCGTGCAGGTCGCCGAAGGCACGGCTGCCAAGGTCGTCGTGACGCCGAAGGATATCGGCACGGTACTCGGCCAGCCGCGCTTCGAGGGCGAGATCGCGCAGCGCACCAGCATTCCAGGCGTGGCCACCGGCCTTGCCTGGACGCCGGTCGGCGGCGACATCCTGTTCATCGAAGCCTCGCGGGTATCCGGCCGCGGCGGGATGATCCTGACCGGCCAGCTCGGCGAGGTCATGCGCGAGAGCGTGCAGGCTGCGATGACGCTGGTGAAGAGCAAGGCCACGCAGCTCGGCATCGATCCGCAGCTGTTCGAAAAGAGCGACATCCACGTTCACGTGCCCGCAGGCGCGACGCCGAAGGACGGGCCGAGCGCGGGCGTTGCGATGTTCACGGCGCTGACGTCCCTGCTCACCAATCGCACGGTGCGCAGCGACACCGCCATGACCGGCGAGATCTCGCTGCGCGGCCTGGTGCTGCCGGTCGGCGGCATCAAGGAGAAGGTGGTGGCGGCCGCGGCCGCGGGCCTGAAGCGGGTGATGCTGCCGGCGCGCAACAAGCGGGACTACGACGACATCCCGAAGAGTGCGCGGGACAACCTCGAATTCATCTGGCTGGAGCGCGTCGACGAAGCCATCGCCGCGGCGCTCGAGCCGGCCGAGGCCCAAGCCGATGCCAAGGTCGAAGCGGCGGAGTGAATGCGATGAAGAAGCTGCTGGAAAGAGCGAAGCGATCGCGGCAGGCGCAGCGGCTGCGGCAGTTGCTCGATCGCGCCATCGACGGGGTTCGCGATGCGCTGGCGGCATCAGGACCGCGGCTTCAGCCGGTCCCGGTCCGCGCGAAGCGCCGCAAGGGTTGAGCCCTCCGTCTCAAGTCCTCGCGACAGCCCCGAACAAAAGGCCCCCTCCTACGGGAGGGGGCCTTTGCGTCGTTAGCCCACGGCGTCCTTGGCGGCCTTGACCGGGCGGGCGCGAACGATCTTGCGGGCCGGCTTGGCCTTGAACATCATCTCTTCGCCCGTGAACGGGTTGGTGCCCTTGCGTGCCTTGGTCGCGGGCTTCTTGATGACCACGAACTTGGCGAAGCCCGGCACCAGGAACAGGCCGTTCTTCTTGAGCTCCTTGTGGCCGACGTCGGTCAGCGTCTCCATGACGCTCTTGACGTCACGCTTGGAAAGCTCGGTGGTGGTCGCGATCTTTTCGATCAGCTGCGATTTCGACATTTGGGTGGCCATCGTGTCTCCTCTGATTCGTTGACGGCTGCATATTAGACCAACCGGTGAAGGCCTATAGCCTTCTGCACAGTTTTGTCGGGGTTTTACGGGCTTTTTTGGCCCTCTGTGGCAAAAAACCCTGCTTTTTAGCCACTTCCGGAGCGGGAGAAGCCTCAGGCAGCGGATTTTACCTTGTTTCAAAGGCCCGCACGCAGCCTTGCTAAAGCTGATTCGATGCTTTCGACAAGCGACGACCGGCCTCTTTATCGGAGTCCGGTCGCGATTCACCCTGGAAATAAGCCTAGATCGTCGTGATGCGGCGATCGCGGGGACTTTTTTCCCTTATCTTTACAGAGCGCGACGAGCTTCGCTCGCGCTAGATACGTTCGATGATGACGGCCGGGGCCATGCCACCGGCCGCGCACATGGTGACGAGACCGCGCTTCAAGTCGCGCCGTTCGAGCTCGTCGAGCACGGTGCCGATCAGGATCGAGCCGGTGGCGCCGATGGGATGGCCGAGTGCGATCGAGCCGCCATTGACGTTGACCTTGGCGCGGTCGAGTTTGAGGTCGCGGATGTATTTTTCCGCAACCACGGCAAAGGCCTCGTTGATCTCGAACAGGTCGATGTCGTTGATGGTCAGCCCCGCTTTCGCCAGCACCTTGCGCGTCGCCGGCACCGGCGCGTTCAGCATCAGCGTCGGCGAGTCCCCCATGTTGGCCATCGCAACCACGCGGGCGCGCGGCTTCAGGCCATGCGCCTTCGCGTAAGCAGGCGACGCCAGAAGGATCGCGGCCGCGCCGTCGACGACGCCGGACGAATTGCCGGCGTGGTGCATGAAGTCGATCTCGAGGTCGGGGTACTCCTGCAGGATCAGGCCGCGATAGGTCGTGCCCTTGTCGTCGAGCGCATGGTCGGCGACCGCAGGGAATGCCGGCTTCAACGCGCTCAGCCCTTCCATCGTGGTCTGCGGCCGCGGATATTCTTCATGGTCGAGCGCGAGGCTGCCATCCTCGCGATGCACCGGCACGAGGCTGTTCTTGAAGTGGCCGTTCGCCATCGCAAAGGCTGCGCGCTTCTGGCTTTCGAGGCCGAGCGCGTCGACGTCCCTTCGCGTGATGCCTTCCATGGTCGCGATCGCGTCGGCGCAGACGCCCTGATGCGACTGCGGATGCCGCGCACGCAGGCGCAGATTGCCGTTGTCCATCATCATCGGACCGCCGCCGCGCCGGCCTTCCATCGACATCATCTCGCAGCCGCCGGCGACGACGAGGTCTTCCGCGCCCGCCATGATCGAGCTTGCAGCCATGTTGACGCTGGTGATGCCGCTTCCACAAAAGCGATCCAGCGTCACGGCGCTGGCGCGCACGTCGTAGCCGGCGTCCAGCGCCGACATGCGGCCGAGATCGCCGCCTTGCGTTGCGACCTGTGCGCTGCAGCCCCAGATGATGTCGTCAACGTCGCCGGTGTCGATGCCGGTGCGCGCCGCGAGCGCGCGCAGCACGGTTGCTCCCAGCTGCTGCGGATGAATGCCCGAGAGCGCCCCCTTGCCAGGCTTGCCGACGCCCCGCGGAGTTCGGCAGGCATCAATGATAAGTGCGTCGGTCATTGGCGTTTCCTCTTTTTGAATGGTTAGAGGCGTTTTGAATCAGGAGGCGAAGGGAGTCAATGCACGCTGGCGGAACCCCTCACCCTGTCTCCTCAGCGCGAGCCAAGCTTGTCGCGCCCCAGCAAGAACGGGGCGCGGGAGAGCAATCACACCCCCGCCGCGTTCTTCGCGATCACGTTGCGATAGAAGCTGGCGCTGAGTTTCGGCGTGCGCACCTGCGTGTCGAAATTGACGTGGTAGAGCCCAAAGCGCTTGTTGAGCCCGAACACCCATTCAAAATTGTCCATCAAGCTCCAGAGGAAGTAGCCGCGCACCGGCACGCCTTCGGCGGTGGCGCGCTGGAGCTGGGCGAGGTAGTTGCGCAAATACATGATGCGGTCGGTGTCGTAGATCTTGCCGTCAGGCGTCACGACGTCGTCGCCGGAGGTGCCGTTCTCGCTGATATAGATCGCGTCCGTCTTCCAGATCTTCGCCGCCAGCTTCGGCACCCAGTAGATCGTCTCGGGACCGATGCGCAGCCAGTCCGAATTCATGTGCGGGAACGATTTCGGGATCGGCAGCGGCATGAAGCCCGCGCCCTGGTCGGAGGCCACCACGTAGTTCTGCGGCGCGTAGATGTTGAGGCCGAGGAAATCGACCGGCGAGGAGATGATCTTCAGCTCCGCATCGGTGTATTTCGGCGCGTCGCGCCCGGCGAACTTCAGGAAGGCGTCGGTGTACTGGCCCGTCATGATGACGTTGAGATAGCCGGCGTTCATTTCGCGCAGCGCGATCTCGGCGGCACGGACGTTCTCCGGTGTGTCGATCGCGGGGGCGCAGGCATCGATGTTCTCGGCCGGCCCCACCCTGATGCCGCGGCGGCCATGGGCGCGTACCGCCTGCACCGCGAGCCCGTGTGCGAGCGCGCTGTTGTGCCTGATCTGGTTGACCTCGGCTTGCGGCAGCGTCACGCCGGGCGCGTCGATGCCGATGCCGTAGCCGAAATGGACGAACCGACCGCTCTCGTTCAGTGTAAAGACGTTCTTGACGCGATCGGTCAGGTGCTCGGCGACATAGGCCGCGTAATCGCCGAATATCTTGCAGGTCTCCGTCGAGCGCCAGCCGCCAAACCGGTCCTGGAGCGATTGCGGCAGGTCCCAATGATAAAGCGTCAGCCACGGCTCGATGCCGTTCTTGAGGAGTTCGTCGACCAGGCGGTTGTAGAAGTCGAGTCCCTTCGGGTTGGGCTTGCCGTCGCCGTCCGGAAACAGCCGCGGCCAGGCCACCGAGAAGCGATAAGCCTTGCAGCCGAGCTCCTTGATGAGCGCGATGTCCTCCTTGTAGCGGTGATAGTGCTCGTTGGCGCGGTCGCCGGTGCTGCCGTCTTCGATCTTGCCGGGGATGCGGACGAACTTGTCCCAGATCGAGGCCCCTCGCCCGTCCTCGTTGACCGCGCCCTCGACCTGATAGGACGAGGTCGCGGTGCCCCAGACGAAGCCCGCCGGAAAGCCGTCCCCGCTCCGTGGCGGGGATGCGGGCTTGGCGTCCGCCCCTCCGAGAGGATTGGCGATGCCGGCTGCGGACAATCCCGCCAGCGTGGCGAACTGGCGACGCGAGACCTTGTCCGACATTGATAGTGCTCCGGGGCGATGCTGTTGCGGCGGCACCATGGCGAATCGCGGGTCGTTTGAGAAGCGGGCGAGCCGAAGGCTGAGGATGCAGAATTGCCGAATGCGACAAAGTTGTCCGAAAGGGGCCACGCCGATCGTCGGCCGAGCTACCCCAAAAGTCGAAATATCAGCCCCACCGTCATTCGAATTCCAGCCCAATCCGGCGAGGAAGTTATCAGTTCCCCTCGACAGGGGCCCGTAGGCTCACAGAATGCCATAAACCCCACGGAAATTACGACCAAAGTTCGCAAATATGGGATATGGTGCAACCATCGCCGCTCCGCTCTGGGCGATTGTCTGTCTGCACCGGTCAACCAAGAGAACGACTGACTTATGACGCGGTTCGACCGCATCATACTGTGGTAACCTCTTCCGCTGGACCAAGTGCCTGTCCTGCCAGGGATACAACGACTGACCCCGCGTCAGAGTCACTGTGAATTCGAGGTAGATCTATGTCGTATGCCTACAAGCTGAATGAAGACGTTCGCCACCAGCCCCAAGGCCCACAAGGACGTGCCGCAACCGAGCCACCGATGATTTATACCATCGTCCAGCATATGCCCATCGAGGCCGATGGACGTCTCCGATACCGCATCAAGTGCAAGTCGGAGAAAATCGAGCGAGTCGTCACGGAAGATCAGCTTTCGTATTCGCAGTGAACTGCTCGATGACGGCGGCTCCCTCGCTCAGCGCGAGCGCTTCGGCAACTTTGGCAGCTTGTCGGGATTGAATGGCGGTATCTGCCGGGTTCGTTCTGGCGCGGGCGTCTGCTGTTCCGTCAGGATCAGTGTACCCTGGAGGATCATTCCCGGCACTTGCGCTGCCGTCGCCGTGTAGGTCGCGACCTTGCCCGGGCAGTTTCCCTCGATATCCAGCGTGAGCTCATCGTCGACGCCGAACACCGTTGCGCGTCCGTCGGTGTGGCGCTTCGTCGACACGGTGGCGGTGAAGCGATCTCCGTCGATCTTGCAAGAGCCGTGATAGGTCATCAGACTGTCGCAGCCCCAGATCTGTCCGTCTGCGACATGGACGATCCCGGTCCCCTGATCGAGCGGCGTCTTGTACCACGCCGCATAGGTGCCGTCCTTCAACACGGGAGCAGTCTCCCCTGGTATTCCCTCGCGCATCATCGACACGATCAGCGCTAACAAAGCGTTAATCGCGCGGCCCGTGCCAATCCGGACTATTCCTGCGCAGCTCGGCTTCGAGGTCTTCAATGATGCTGTGAAGCAGACAGGCGGCAAGTGGATCGGTCACTTCGCGCTCCAGATGCCGGTAACGCGCGATCTGGAATTCCTGCTCTCTCAACTGGTGCTCTGTCATCGGACGGGCCCTCCGACGAACCGACGCAGAGACAGCCGAACAGTTTCGTTACAATTTTAGGATCATTCGCTATGGTTTCCGATCGGTAAAAACAACGCTCCGCCAAGCTTGGCCGGCGCGAGGGATCATCGGAGACTTCGAAAGGTCGATACGCCGACATGCGCCGCTGTTACGGCACGTCACCGCTTCTCCGATTCTCGCCGATGCTGTGCGGCTTGTTGAGGAAGAACTCCCGGTTACCGAGAGCCGCTTCCGCGTACTGGTCGATCGCGACCTGGATGGCCTCGATGTGCATGCGGCACCAGCCCTCGAGGCAGGACAGGCGCCGCGCATGATGGAGAGCCTTCAGAAATTCCGGGGGCTCCTGCATGTCGGAGAAGTAGGTCGGCCTCTCCCCCTTCATGCCCGTGCCATCTCTCGCGGCGGCACCAGCCGGCGCTTCTCAACACCGACGCGCGATGGCATCGGCCGACGGCGGGGAACGAAGAGGCTGGCGACGACGATCGGGTCGGTGTCCCCGAGTGCGGCCCGCTCCTGAACGAGCCCGCTCATCACCGTGCGCATCTTCATGACTTCGCCTGCGACGAAGCTGCAGTCCTCGTCCCTGTTGATCTGCTCATGCATGATCGCCTCGGCCTCACGCATGCTGACGCGTAACGCCCTGATGATCCTGCGGATTTCGTTGATGCGGTTGTCCATGGCTCGCTCCCTTGGCTGGACGAACAGCATAAGAACAAAACATGAACAATGAGTCAATCGGCTTGAGGTAGAACAGAGCCGGCGTGACACGCCGTTCCGGGCGGCGCCATCCCCCGCGCTTACCGAGCCAGATCAGAACGTCACCCGCATCCCCGCATAGAAGGCGCGCGGCCTTGCCGGGCTGAGCGAGCGCGGGTCGCTGAACTCGGCACCGCCATTGGTGAAGTTGGGCACGGCTTTGGTGTCGAAGAACTGTCCGTAGGTCGCATAGCGCTTGTCGAAGATATTGTCGATCTTGCCGTAGAGCTGGACGTTCTTGGTCACCTGGTAGGACGTGTGCAGGTTGAACACGGTATAGGACGGCAGCTTCGCATATTGGTTGGACTCGTCCCCAACCAGATATTGGCTGGAGACGAACAGCGCGTTGCCGCCGACCTTCCACACGTCGGTGACGGCATAGTCGACACCGACCTTGACGCGATGGCGCGGGATCGCGGGGAGCTGGTTGCCGGGCAGCACCTGAATGGTTTCGGTGACAGTATCCCTGAACGGGCTTTCGGAGCCGAGTGCGAAAGCGTCGAGATAGCGTGCGTCGACGAACGCGTAGCTCGCCTGAAACTGAAGCGTGGGCGACTTGATGTTGACCTCGGCTTCGAGCCCCTGACGCCTGGTCCGGCCGACGTTGGAGAAATAGCCGAAGCCGGTGCGGCCGACTGCGGGAACGGCGACGATGTCGTCGACATTGGTGGCGCGGAAGCCGCCGATTTTCCAACCAAGCGTGCCGATGTTCAGCTCCCTGCTGCCGCGCAGGCCCGCTTCCACGGTCTTGGACACGACCTGCTTCAATGGCGGATCGGAGACGAGAAACGCGGCAATGAGACAGGGACGGGCTGGATCGGAGCAGCCGAGCTCGAGCGGCGTCGGAACGCGATTGGCCTCGGAATAGCCGGCATAGGCCGTCAGCTCCGGCGTGATCTTGTAGGTGCCGCCGATCACCGGATTGAAGCGGGTGAAGGTGTGATCGCCGTTGAGATCGGTCCCGAGCTGATCCTCCAGCGTGATGCGCGCCACGTTGAAGCGGCCGCCGCCGGTGACGGCGAAGGCGTCCGTGACATTGAACGTGTCCATTGCGTAGAGGCCGTTATATTGATTGACGGTCCGCAGCGAGACAGGGCCGGCAACGGTATCAGGTACGCCGGTCGGCCCCAGGAAGAGGCCGCCGCCGCTGACGACGTAGTTTTCTCCGATCGTACCGATTTCGGCGGTGGCGTTGTAGCGCGTGACACTGGCGTCATAGGTCGCGCCCATCACGAAGCGGTTGTCGTGGCCGAACAGCTGGTCGGTGTTGGTGGCCTGCCCCGACACGCCGAAGGTGGTCGAACGTATCGAGCTGCGGTCGATCTCGCCGAGGACGGTCCCGGACGCGAAAGGATTGGCAAGCGGCAGGCCGTTAACGCCGTTTGCCGGTGTGGCGCCGTCGCCGAAGCAAAGAAGGCCGGTGAGCCCCGGATCGGTGCATTCCTGCGCGTCGGTCGGATTGCCGTCGACGAGCTTCTGCTCGTACCTGCGCACATGCGCGGTGCCTTCGAGCGTCCAGGTCGGCGTCGCATCGACCTTGCCTGTCAAGTTGAGATAGCCGACGCGATTGGAAGTGGTCTGCGGGGTCGTGTAGGTCGCGCCCCAATATTTGTCGAGCAGCTCGGCGGGAACGGTGGCGTTGGCGCCGAAATCGTTCTTGGCGACGCCCATATTGGCGTGGAATTCGCTGTCGCCGGCCTTGTAGCCGACGTCGCCGTAGAAGCGCCGCACGTCGGATTGGGAGAAATTGCGGAAGCCGTTGTCGTGCAGGCCTTCGAGCGCGGCATAGACGCCGTAGTTCTTGTCAACCGTCTTGCCCCATTGCGCCGAGCCCTGGATGCGGCCGAACGAGCCGCCCATGAGATCAAGCTCCGCGCCCTGATAGGTGAAACCGTCCTTCATTTGCAAATTGATCGCGCCGCCTAGCGCGTTGAGGCCGAAGGCGGGATTGTTGGTCACGAGCGTCACCGACCGGATCGCCGCGGTCGGGATCAGGTCCCAGTTGACGGCATCGGAGAAGGCTTCGTTGATGCGAACGCCGTTCTGATACACCGCGAGGCCTTGCGGCGTGCCCGTCACGGGCGAAGCGACGAAGCCGCGGAATTCGACATTCGGCTGGAACGGATTGCCAGTGACCTCGGTGATGTTAACGCCGGCGATGTTGTCGCGAAGCGCGTCGGTGATGTTCAAGGAGCCGGTGCGCTTGATCTGGCTGGCGTCGACGGCGTTGATCGCCGACGGAACCTTGTCGACGTCAAGACCTCTGCCGGCACCCGGCGCGGTCGGGTAGACGTAAAGGCGCGTCTTGGGGCTGGCGGATGACGGTGCCCCGATGTGCGCGACCGGTCGCGATGACGCGGTGCGTCGCGCCGTTGACCGCGGCGGCGCCGTTACCTCGACAGGCGGCAAGTTCTGGACGTTAGTTTCTTCGTCCTGCGCGGCCCCCGCGGGGATCGCGAAGACGGAGAGCAGCGCGGTCGAAACCGAGGCCATCAACAAACGACGCTTGAACCAAATAGCTTTGAACCAAAGAGCCTTGCCCATCCGAGCCTTCCCATCCGTGGCCACCGGCTGTTTTGATTTTCGCCGGTTGGTCGAGACGAGTGTAATCGGCAGGGATGCGTGCGCCAGCCACAAAAGGTCGGGCCGTATCCGCACCAATTTTCCCGACAAAATCGGGAATTTTTCCCGACGCGATCAGGCCGCCGCCGTCGGAACCAGTGCCTCGACGGTCAGACCGCCGTCACCCGAGACGACGTTGAGCGTGCCGCCCAGCGCCAGAATCCGCTCGCGCATGCCGACGAGCCCGAAGCCGAGCTTCTGGCCCGGCTCCATGCCGCGGCCGTTGTCGCTGATCCGCACTCGGGCACCGCTGCGGCCATCGCTTGCCGCCTGCGCCACCGGCTCGATGACGACATTGACCGAGGTCGCGCCGGCGTGGCGGAACACGTTGGTGAGCGCCTCCTGCACGATGCGGTAGATGGTGAGGTCGGCGGTCTCCCCGGTGACGCCAAGCGCCGGCGAGATCACGGTCTCGATGGCGACATCGGGATGCGACTCCCGCCACAGCCGCGACAGCGATTCCAGTGCCTGGCGCAGGCCGAGCTCGGCCAGGCCGACAGGCCGGAGGCGCTCCAGCACGCGGCGATTGAACTGTTGAAGCGCGTTGATCTGTTCCAGCATGGCGCTGCCGTGTTTTCGCACGGCCTCCGCATTCGGGGCGCGTCCGTCCGCCTGCTTTGCCAGCGCGCTCGCATGCGCGCGCAGCGAGAACAGATATGGCCCGAACTCGTCATGGAGCTCGCGGGCGATCTCCTTGCGCTCGACATCCTGGAGCGATACCGTTCGCTCGGCGAGGCGCCGCTTGTCCTCGATGGCGTCACTGAGCGTTGCCGCAAGATGGTTGAGCTTGGTGCAGATCGCGGCGAGCTCCGGCGCGCCGCCCGGCGCGACGCGCGCCTGATAGCGACCGTCTTCGAGCTCGGCCATCACATCCGCCAGCGACTGGAGCGGCGCCAGTGCCCGGCCGATCACATTCATCATCACCAAGAACAGCGCCAGCGCGATCACCGAGCCGACCTCGAGCTGGGTCACGATGGCGTCCCAGATCTCGGCGATCTCGTCATCGGGATGGGAGGTGATCAGCAGCGAACCCGGCTTGCCATGGATCGAGACGGGTACGCTCACCGCGGTCTGCTCGGGATGAACCAAGCTGACGAACCAGGCCGGCGGCGCGCGGGTGTCGTCATCGACGTCGGTCCGCGGCTGCGTCAGCGGACTGCCGGCTTCGTCCCGAAGCGCGATGCTGACATGGCGCAGGCGACTGAGGTCGCGCGCAATCTGGTTGAGCCTGGCATCCGGATCGGGCGCCTCGTTGAGATCCGCAACGATCATCTCGATGAATTCGCGCGCGAGCCGGATCACGCTCTTGTCCTCGGCCTGCACGCGCGGCCCGGCTTCTGCGACCTGGCGGCCGATATTGACGGCGAGTCCCAGCGCCAGCAGCAGCGCCAGGAGCAGGTTGATGCGCCCGCGCAAGGATAGATTTTGCCACATTGGTATCGCCCGTGCCCCCGCGAAGGATTGGCCTGCGCCTGTCCGATAACGTTGACAGAGGCGAAGCGCCCGATATCTAATCGAAAGCGTACAGCAATCCCGGCCGGGCGCGAAACAGGCCAAGACGCTGTCGCGAGGAACGCCTATGCGCATTTTGATCGTCGACGATCATCCCATCGTCGCCTCCGGCTGCCGTGCCGTGCTGGCCGACGAGGGCGAGATCGAGATTTTGGAGGCCGCCGACGCCGAAGACGGCGAGTGCGTCTTCATCGTCGAGCGCCCCGACCTCTCGATCATCGACATCAACCTGCCGACCGTGTCCGGCTTTGAGCTCGCGCGCCGCATCCTCGAGCGCGCGCCCGAGGCCCGAATCATCATGTTCAGCATGAACGACGACCCTGCTTTTGCCGCGCGTGCGATCGAGTGCGGCGCCAAGGGCTATGTCTCCAAGACCGGTGACCCCGATGATCTCGTCGAGGCGATTCGCATCGTTGGCGGCGGCGGCACCTATCTGCCGAGCGCGATCGCGCGCAGCATCGCCTTTGCGGGACCCGCGCTGGCGCAAAGCCCGCTGTCGAAACTGAATGCGCGCGAGATGGAGATTTTGCGGCTGCTCAGCGCCGGAAAGAGCCTTTCCGAGATCGCCTGGCTGGTGCAGTCGTCCTACAAGACTGTCGCCAACACCTCGTCCATCATGCGCCAGAAGCTCGGGGTGAAAACCTCTGTCGAGCTGGTGCGGCTGGCGATCGACAGTGGCGTGGCCTGACGGCCGCCACGAATTCGGTCACACAAGCGTTGCAATCCTGATGTGGCTTGATGCCACGGAGCATAACGGCATGACGATCCAGACTGTCTCGACCAATACATCCTATGGCGGCGTGCAGGGCGTGTATCGCCATGCCAGCCAGGCAACCGGAACCGACATGGTGTTCTCGGTCTATGTTCCTCCGCACGCGCAGGGCGCCAAGCTGCCCGTGGTCTGGTATCTCTCCGGCCTCACTTGCACGCATGCCAACGTCACCGAGAAAGGCGAATTCCGCAAAGCCTGCGCCGAGCTCGGCCTGATCTTCGTCGCGCCCGACACCTCCCCGCGGGGCCCCGACGTGCCGGGCGATGCCAGTAATGCCTATGATTTCGGTCTTGGCGCCGGCTTCTATGTCGACGCGACGGAAGCGCCGTTTTCGCGCAATTATCGCATGTGGAGCTACGTCACCGACGAACTGCCGAAACTCGTGGCGGAGAATTTTCCGGTCGATGCCAAGCGGCAATCGGTGATGGGCCATTCGATGGGCGGCCATGGCGCATTGACGGTCGCGCTGCGCAACCCGCACCGTTTTCGCGCGGCCAGCGCCTTTGCGCCGATCGTGGCGCCATCGCTCGTGCCCTGGGGCATCAAGGCGCTGACGGGCTATCTCGGGCCGAACAAGGATATGTGGCGCAGCCACGACACGGTGGCGCTGATCGAGGACGGCGCGAAGTTTTCAGGCTTTCTGGTCGATGTCGGCGAGGCTGATAACTTCTTGAAGGAGCAGCTTCGTCCTGAATTGCTGCAGGCGGCCTGTGCCAAGGCCAACATCCCGCTGACGCTGCGGCGGCAGGCGGGCTATGACCACAGCTATTATTTCATCTCGACCTTCATGGGCGATCACCTGCACTGGCATGCGGAGCGATTGAAGGAGTAAATATCCCCCTCACGGCTTGCCGTAATTCGGTGCCAGCAACCGGTTGCGGATCAGATAACTCATCGTGCGCGTCCAGGATTCATCCGTGTTGCCGCGCATGTCGGCGCTGGCGGCCGTGATCATGTTGCCGGTCTTCACGTCGCGCAGATAGATGTTCAGATTGATGATCAGGTTCGAGACCTTCTGCACCATGCCGGTGATTTCCAAATCGGCACCGAGCTGCCCGGCAAGCTTGAGGTCGCAGCCGCCGCAAGCCTGCAGATTGGCGTGACGGGCCGCGTCCCGGACCGGCGCGATATCGATCAGCTGGAACCTGCCTGACTCAACCAGTGCCTTGCGCAACTGCTCGCTGATGAGGTCGAGCCGCGCCTCCTCCGGCTTCGAGCCGTAGAACTCGCCGGGCAGGCTGGTGTCGATCAATTCGAAATCGAACACCGCGAGTTTCGGCGGATCGGCGAACGCGGCCGAGCCCGTCAACAACAAAGCTGCGAAACATATCAGCGCTCGCATGATCGTGATTCCCGGCCTCACGCGCGCGAGGACGAAATGCGGGGTTGCATGCCCTGACAAATCGGTCATGCTTTAGCAGAGACAATTCTCCATCGGCGGTCAAGCCGGGGAGTTGTACGGAGGAAACATGATCCGATGGTTGGTCGGCCTGATCGGCCTGGGTTTTGCTGCGACGAGCGCGCTCGCGGCCGACCCTGTCATGATCGGCGTCGGCTATCTCGGAATCGCCGGCACCAAATCGACGCTGTCGCTGGTCGAGCAGCCCGCGGAGAATGACGGCGTCGCCGGCGCGCGCCTCGCCATCGAGGACAACAACACCACCGGCAAATTCCTCAACCAGCGTTTTGCGCTGGAGGAGCGGCGCATCAAGGAGGGCGAGGATGCCGTGCAGGCCGCGACCGACCTCGCCGCACGCAACGGCTTCATCATCGCCGATCTGCCGGCCGACGCGCTGCTGAAAGTCGCCGACGCCTTGCGCGAGCGCGGCACGTTGCTGTTCAACGCCGGCGCGATCGACGAGCGGCTGCGCGAGGCCGATTGCCGCGCCAATGTCATCCATACCGCGCCGACCCGCGCAATGCTGGCCGATGCGCTCGGCCAATATCTGGTGTGGAAGCAGTGGAAGCGCTGGCTGCTCGTGGTCGGCTCGCATGACGAGGACAAGTTGTTCGCCGATGCGCTCCGGCGCACCGCGACGCGGTTCGGCGCCAAGATCGTGCAGGAGCGCAGCTTCGAAGACAAAGGCGGCGCGCGCCGCACGGACTCGGGCGTGACGCTGATCCAGCGCCAGATGCCGGTGTTCACGCAACAGGCTCCGGCCTATGACGTGCTGGTCGCCGCCGACGAGAGCGAGGTGTTCGGCGCCTACCTGCCCTATCGCACCTGGGATCCGCGGCCTGTCGCGGGCTCTGCCGGTCTGGTGCCGCGGAGCTGGGATGCCGCGCAGGACCAGTGGGGCGCGATCCAGATGCAGAACCGCTTCGTCAAGCTCAACGCGCGGCGGATGACCGCGCTCGACATGCAGGCGTGGACGGCCGTGCGCATGATCGGAGAGGCCACCTCGCGCACCAATTCCGGCGATATCAAGAAGGTCACCGATTTCATCAAGGGCCCGGAGTTCTCGGTCGCCGCCTTCAAGGGCACCAAGCTGACCTTGCGCGATTGGAACCTGCAGCTGCGCCAGCCGATCCTGCTGGTCGATGGCCGCATGGTGGTGTCGGTGTCGCCGCAAGAAGGTTTCCTGCATCAAGTCTCCGAGCTCGACACGCTCGGCTATGACCGCCCGGAGAGCAAATGCAAGCTGAAATGAGAAAGCAGATGTTGCGCACGTGGCGTGTTGGGTTGCTGTTCGGACTGGCGCTGGCGGCAGCGCCGGCGCATGCGTTCATCGCTTATGTCTCGAACGAGAAGAGCAACACGGTGTCGGTGATCGACACCGACAGCTGGACGGTGACCAAGACCATCAAGGTCGGCCAGCGCCCGCGCGGCATCGACTTCACGCGCGATGGCAAGTTCGTGATGGTCGCGGTCGGCGACGACGACACCATCCAGATGATCGACGCCAAGACGCAAACCGTGGTGGACAGCCTGCCCTCCGGGCCCGACCCGGAATTGTTCGCCCAGAATGCCGCTGGCAAGGTCCTCTATGTCGCGAACGAGAACGACAACACGGTGACCGTGATCGACCTCGAGAAGCGCGCCCGCCTTGGCGACATCCAGGTCGGCGTCGAGCCCGAGGGCATGACGATCAGCCCGGACGGCAAGACGCTGATCAACACGTCCGAGACCACCAACATGGCGCATTTCATCGACACGTCGTCGCGCCAGATCGTCGCCAACGTGCTGGTCGACGCGCGGCCGCGCTTTGCCGAATTCAAGCACGACGCTTCCGAATTGTGGGTGTCCTCGGAGATCGGCGGCACCGTCTCGATCATCGACCCCGCAAAGCACGAGGTGACCGGGAAGATCAATTTCGAGATTCCGGGGTTGAGGAAAGAGGCGATCCAGCCCGTCGGCATCGGCATGACCCGGGACGACAAGACCGCCTTCATCGCGCTCGGGCCAGCCAACCGCATCGCCGTGGTCGATACCGCCTCGCGCAAGGTGACCAAATATCTGCTGGTGGGACAACGGGTCTGGCACATGGCCTTCACGCCGGACGAAAAATTTCTGCTCACCACCAATGGCGTCTCGAACGACGTCTCCGTCATCGACGTCGCCGCGCAAAAGGTGATCAAGACCATTCAGGTGGGCGAACTGCCCTGGGGTATCACGATCGCGCCATGACCAGCCCTGCTCCCATCGCCGAACAACGCGAAACACCAAGGCCCGATCCGGCGGGTGTGCCCGCGCTATCGATCGACAGCGTCAGCCACGCCTATGGCCCGCGCCGCGCGCTGATGGACGTGTCCTTCGACGTGCAGCCCGCGAGCTTCACGGCCCTGCTTGGCCTCAACGGGGCGGGCAAGAGCACGCTGTTCTCGCTGATCACGCGCCTGTTCGGCATCCAGTCCGGCCGCGTCGGCATTTTCGGCCATGATGTCAGCAAGAGTCCCGGAGAAGCGCTGCGGTTGCTCGGCGTCGTGTTCCAGCCGCGCACGCTCGATCTCGATCTGTCGCTGACGCAGAACCTGCTCTATCACGCCGCACTCCACGGCATCAGCCGCCGCGAGGCCCGCGCGCGAGCCGCCGAGCTGCTCGGTCGCATCGGGCTTACCGAGCGCGCCGGCAGCAAGGTGCGCGATCTCTCGGGCGGGCAGATGCGGCGGCTGGAGATCGCCCGTGCGCTGCTGCATCGGCCACGCCTGCTCTTGCTGGACGAGCCCACCGTCGGCCTCGACGTCAAAGCGCGCGCCGACATCATCAGCCATGTGCGCCAGCTCGTGAGCGAGCAAGGCATCGGCGTGCTCTGGGCCACGCATCTGTTCGACGAGATCATGGCCGGTGACGATCTCGTGGTGCTGCACCAGGGCAAGGTGCTGGCGCGGGGACCGATGAGCCGCGTCGTCGCGGAAGCCGGCGCGCAGGACGTCAACTCCGCCTTCATGCGCCTGACCGGCGCGCAGACCGTGCCGGGCGGTGGCGCATGAGCAGCATCAGCATGCGCGAGGCGCCACGCGGCTTCTCGGCCGCCGAATACATGACCTGCCTCACGGGCATCGTCTGGCGCGAAGGACTGCGCTTCCTGCACCAGCGCGAGCGTTTCGTCTCGGCGCTGGTGCGGCCGCTGGTGTGGCTGTTCATCTTCGCCGCCGGTTTCCGCCAGGTGCTCGGCATCTCCATCATCCCGCCCTACGAGACCTACATCCTCTACGAGGTCTTCATCGCGCCCGGGCTGATGGCGATGATCCAGCTGTTCAACGGCATGCAATCCTCGCTCTCGATGGTCTATGACCGCGAGATGGGCAACATGCGCACGCTGCTGGTAAGCCCACTGCCGCGCGGCTACCTGTTGTTCTGCAAGCTGCTCGCGGGCACCGCGGTGTCGCTGCTCCAGGTCTATGCGTTCCTGCTGATCGCCTGGTTCTGGGACATCACCCCTCCTCTGTCAGGCTATCTCACGGTATTGCCGGCACTGATCCTGTCCGGACTGATGCTGGGTTCGCTCGGCATGCTGATCTCCTCTGGCATCAAGCAGCTGGAGAACTTTGCCGGCGTGATGAACTTTGTCATTTTCCCGATGTTCTTCGCTTCATCGGCGCTCTACCCGCTCTGGCGGGTGCAGGAGGGCAGCCCATATCTCTACTATGTCTGCGAGGCCAATCCGTTCACCCATGCGGTCGAGCTGATCCGCTTCGCGCTGTACGGACAGATCAACTGGATCTCGCTGGCGGTGGTCGCGACCTGCACAATCGTCTTCATGATCGGCGCGATTCTGGCCTATGATCCCTCGCGCGGGCTGGCGCGACGGGGCCCTGCGGGAGGCGAAGGATGACGGTTCGGGTTCTGGCCATGGCCGCTCTGATGCTCGCAGCCGCGGGCACGGCGGCACGCGCGGCCGATCCGCGCTATCCGGATTGGCCCTGCACGCAGGCAAAAGTGCCGGAAATTTCGCTCGCGGCCGTTTGGGCTGGCCCCTCGCTCGACGACGTGCAGAACAAGTGGAAGGACGACGCCAAGGTCAGCGCGCTGGTCGCCAAACTGTCGGCACGCAAGACACCGCTGGAAGAGGCCGAGAAGTTGGTGAAGGAGTTTTTGGCGGGCTCCGCGGCCGACAAGACCGCGAATGCGAAACTGCTGTTCGCAGGCCTGTTCGACACGCTCAACGCTCAGCGCTCGCAGGTCATGAGCGGGTTGGAACGCGTCAGCCGCAAGCAGCGCGAAGCCGCCGACAAGATCCGCGAGGAGAGTGTCCAGCTCCAGGCGCTCCAGGGCGCCACGCCGCGCGACGAGGCCAAGGTCGAGGCGCTCAGCAACGAGCTGATCTGGAAGACCCGCATTTTCGAGGACCGCCACAAGGTCGTGCGGTTCGTTTGCGAGGTTCCCACCACCATCGACCAGCGGCTGTTTGCGCTCGGACGCGTGATCCAGCAGGAAATGGAATAGCGTCAGCCTCATTGACCGCTTGCGGCAGGTTCCCGCGCCTCCATTGCGATCATTAACCTGTGCTATATGCCGGAACCAAATCGGTCTAGGATGTCTTGTCGACGGGTAATCCAAGGCATCGGGAGGCCTCGATGGGAACCACAAAATTCATCCTCGCAGGCGCTGCGGCCATCAGCATGCTCGCAAGCAGCGCATTCGCTGACGATCTGACCGGCATGGTCACTCGGATTGATCGGCTCAACAGCACGATCTCGATCCAGCAGACGCAGAAGGGCACAGTCGGCGGCAGCGCAGGCGGGGCCGGCGCGCTGCAGGAGTACAAGGCCAAGGACGCCGCAATGCTCGATGCCGTCCACGCCGGCGACCGGGTGAGCTACTCTGCGACCGACAATAACGGCACGGGCACGCTGACCAAGCTGCAGAAGCAGTAGGCCGGGATCTTTGCGGCCATCCTTCGAGACGCCCGCCTACGGCGGGCTCCTCAGGATGAGGTCTGGTTTCGTGGCGAGATGTCAGACCCTCATGGTGAGGAGACCGCGAAGCGGTCGTCTCGAACCACGAGGCCATCGACGACACAGCTCGGCTCAATTCTTCACTGCTCCGGCCGCGGCTCGGGCTGCGCCTCCTCAGTCGGAAGCTTTGCACGCTCCCAGCCGTCGGTGCCATCGGGATACCAGGCGACGCTGGAGTAGCCATACGCGAGCGCGCGCTTGGCGGCGTTCCAGGACATCCAGCAATCCGCCAGGCAATAGATCACGAGCAGCGCGGTCTTGTCGCCGTGTGATGCACGCGCGAGGCCGCGCTGGAAATAGTCGTCCATGGCGGGCGGCAGCGTTCCGTAGCCGGTATCCGGCAGCCAGATGCTGCCCGGAATGTTTTTGCGCGGCGCCTCGCGCCAGACGGTACCCGCTGGAAGGTTCTTCGGCTTCGGCGCGCGCGGCAGCACGTCGATGAAGGCGCCGCTCTTCGCGTGCCAGATCGCCTCGGCTTCTGACGTCGACAGCACGCGCGCGCCGCCGAGCGTCGCCGGCACGGGCGCGCGGTAGTTGTCGGTGCGATAGCCCTCGGGCTCGAACGGCTCCTGCTGCTGCGCAACGACCGGCGCCATCAGCACGGCGGCGACCAGCGCAGCGACAACGCGCCGCCTCATGTCATGGTGCCTTCTTGGCCGTCTCCGCGCCGAGCGGCCGATCGCTCTCGTCCAGCAGCGGCACGCCGAAATCGAGCAGGATCTTGTTGATCTCGCCCTGGTTCTCCTGGATCAGCTTGTTGAGCTGCCGCTTCCAGTTCTGGTCGGCGCCACGCACGCCCATGCCGATGCGATAGACCAGCTTTGGCCCGGTGGTTTCCTTCACCAGCGGCGTGACATGAAGCGACCCCGCCTTCTTCGCGTAGAACCCTGCCATCGGTCCCCACAGCACGCCGGCGTCAATCTTGCCCGCCGTGAGATCATCGATCATGGCCTGCGCCGAATTGTCGTAGCGCGTGTCGATCATCAGCGGATAGGGCTTTGCATCACCCATCAGTCCCGCGATGGCCATGTTGGTGGCAGGCGGCGTGCCGGCGACGATGCCGACATGCTTGCCCTTCAGCCTGGCATCCTCGAGCGTGTCGACCTCCTCCAGCCCGCTGCCCGCTTTCGCGACCAGCGCATAGCTCGTGCGGTAATAAGGATTGGTGCCTTGCACAAGGTCGTCGCCTTGGGGGAAGCCCATGATGACGTCGCAGCGATGCGATCCGAGCGTCATGCGCACGAAGCCGGTGGCTTGCGGAAAAAAGACATAGTCGAGCTTCTTCTGGAGCTTGTCCGCAAACAGCTCGGCAAGCTTGTTCTCGAACCCCTCGCCCTTCTCGTTCGAGAACGGCAGATTGCGCGGGTCGGAACAGACGCGCAGCACCTTGGGGTCGACCAGCTCGAACGAGAGGTCACCCGTCTCGTTGGTCTGCGCGATGGCGACGTCGCCGAACGCGCAAGACGCAACCAGGATACTCAGTGAAAACAACCAGCGACGATGTCGTCCGGCCTCCGTCATCGCGCTTCCTCCTAGGCTTGTTTGAATGCTAGCCATGCAACGCATGACGCGCCATGTCTTGCCAGAGTTTGTGCTGGCTTTCTTTGTTGCAGTGCAATGCGCGCAACCCTTTGAACTGAGGCGGAAAAGTGTCTCGCATCGCTCTCGTGATCGCAGCCTTGTCCCTGCTGGTGACAGCGACGCTAGCATGCGCCGCAGCGGCCGAATTGCCTGTGAGCGAAGTCGCGCCGGGAATATTCGTACACTCCGGGACCATCGCGCTGATGACCCGCGAGAACGAGGGCGACATCGCCAACGTCGGCTTCATCGTGGGCAAGGATGCGGTGGCCGTGATCGATACCGGCGGTAGCTTTCGCGAGGGCGAGGCGCTATTGGCGGCGGTGCGAGCCCGCACCAGCAAGCCGATCCGCTACGTCATCAATACCCACGGCCATCCCGACCATGTTTTCGGCAATGCGGCCTTCGCCGTCGGAGACACCATTTTCGTCGGTCACAGCAGGCTGCCGCGGGCGCTGGCTGCGCGCGGCCCGTACTATCTCGACAATTTTAGGCGCATCATGGGCGACGAATTGATATCTCCCGTGAAGATCGTGCCGCCCACAATGCTTGTCACGGATACAATGACGCTCGATCTCGGCGCGCGCCGCCTGAGCTTGCGGGCCTGGCCGGCCGGGCACAGCGACAATGATTTGACCGTATTCGATGAGACGACGAAGACGCTGTTCGCTGGCGACCTCGTCTTCCTCCGCCATATTCCGGTGATGGACGGCAGCATTCGCGGCTGGCTCGGCACCCTCGGGGAACTCGAGAGCATTCCGGCGCAGCGCGTCGTTCCCGGTCACGGGCCCGTGAGCGAATGGCCTGCGGCGCTGATCGATGAGCGGCGCTATCTGATGGCACTGCTGACGGACGTCCGGGCAGCGAACAAGAAGGGCGAACCGATCCGAACCGCCGCTGACAAGGCCGCCGCCTCGGAACGGCCGCACTGGGAGCTGTTCGACGACTACAACGCCCGCAACGCAACCGCAGCATTTTCGGAAATTGAATGGGAGTAGCGGACGCGCTACGATGTGCGTAACGTTGCTTCGTCCGCGGGACCATGACCATGACGGGATGCACGCGCCGACTGCCTCTGATCGCCCTGCTCCTCGGCATTGCATTCGCCGTGCCGGTGCAGGCTGAAGAAGCTTACGATCCCTGGCCGGGACTGGTGCAGGACATCTTCAGCAACCGTCCGATGAATGACGGCGGCAATGTCATTGGCATCGAGATGCCGTACCGCGCCGAGGACGCGGCCATCGTGCCCGTGACCCTGCGCAGCAAGCTCTCGCCCGGCGATGCCCGCCGCATCCGTTCGATCACGCTGGTGATCGATCGTAACCCCGCGCCGATGGCGGCGAAATTCGAGCTCGGACCGGATGCCAACGTCACTGAAATCTCGACGCGCGTGCGCGTCAACAATTACACCGACGTTCATGCGGTGGCCGAGCTCAGCGATGGCCAGCTCTACGTCTCGAAAGTCTATGTGAAGGCCTCCGGCGGCTGCTCGGCACCAGCGGGAAAGAATGCCGAGGAAGCCCAGAACCGGCTCGGCCAGATGCGCTACCGGCAATTCGCGCGCGAAGAGGCCCCCGCGAGCCGCATGCGGGAGGCGCAGATCATGATCGGCCATCCCAACAATTCCGGGCTGCAGATGGACCAGGTCACGCAGCTCTACATTCCCGCCTTCTTCGTCAACCAGCTCAAGCTGACACAGGACGACAGCCCCGTGCTTTCGATGGAAGGCGGCATCTCGATCTCGGAAGATCCCAATCTGCGCTTCACCTATGTGTCCAACGGCGCCAAGCGTTTTCGCGCGGAAGCCAAGGACACGGATGGTCACGTGTTCCGCAACGAGTGGGATGTGGAGAAGCCGGGGACGTAGCGCGCCACCTTCCCCTTCAAAGTCAAACGCATTGCGGATGGCTGTGCCCTCGCCCCTTGTGGGAGAGGGCAGCACCGCTGGTAGACAAAACTTCGCTTGGGTGAGGGGTTTGCCTCCGCGAGCTACTCTCTTGCGATAGTATTCGCGGAGACATACCCCTCATCCGGCGCTTCGCGCCACCTTCTCCCACAAAGGGCTTGTTGCGTAATCCGTCAATTGTGATTCTCTAAGGCAAAGCCTTGGAGGAATGACGATGGCGGTGAAGCAGACGGGGCAGCCGAGTTTTATTGAG
>NZ_JH600073.1:6716773-6725564 GCF_000244935.1 Bradyrhizobium sp. WSM1253 | reverse complement strand
CTGGCGACCGCAGATTCCAAGATCATGCACAAGAGCTACGCCGACCAGAACGCCGAGCTGTGGTCGCCGAACGGAAGGTTGCTCGCGACGAGCACGCAGATCGCGTATTTCAAGGCGTAGCTGCTTCCCCTCTCCCCTTGCGGGCTTGTTGCGTAATCCGTCAATTGTGATTCTCTAAGGCAAAGCCTTGGAGGAATGACGATGGCGGTGAAGCAGACGGGGCAGCCGAGTTTTATTGAGGCTTGGCTCCCGAAGGGAGCAGGTGCCAATGCAGCGCTGGATCGGCTGTCGGGGTTAGTCAAGTGGTACCGGTTCGAGAAGCTGATCGGCCATTTGCGGGATGAAGGGAGCCCCGGTCGTCCAGGCTATCCGGTGCTGGTGTTGTTTCGCGCCCTGCTATTGCAGTCGCTCTATGGTCTGTCGGAACGCGAGCTCGAAGAGGCGCTGGGCGACCGGTTGTCGTTCAAGCGCTTCGTCGGTCTAAGCCTCGAAGATGCGACGCCCGACCACACGGTTCTGAACCGTTTTCGGAACCAGCTGGTTGAAGAAGGTCTGTTGGAGAAGCTGTTTGGCGAACTGGATCGTCAGCTTGAGAATGCCGGCGTCATCCTCAAGCGCGGCACGATGCTGGACGCAACCTTGATCCAGGCGGTGTCGGCTCCTCCCAAGGAGGATCGTCCTTCAAACGATCCCGACGCCCGTTTTGCCAAGCGGCAGGGCAAGAGCGGTTCGACCTTCGGTTACAAGGCCCATGTGGGTGTTGATGAAGGATCCGGCTTGATCCGCGCGGTGCTGACGACGCCCGCCAATGTCAACGACACCACGCCGGCTGATGAGTTGATCCGTGGCGATGAAGCCGTGGTGTGGGCCGATGCGGCTTACGATACCCATGCCAGACGAGCCCGGCTGAAGGCGGAAGGCAAAAAGCCCCGCATCGCCCGGCGTCCCAACCGCCATCACCCAGAGTTGCCACCGAGGCTCAAACGCTACAACCTACTCATCTCTCGACGACGGGCGACGGTGGAGACCACCTTCGCTACCCTCAAACGCCGGATGCGGCTGACCTACATCCGTTACGTCGGTCTCATGAAGGCAAGCGGACAAATCCTGCTCGCCTCCATCGCATTCAACATGAGGAAATGGGCCGCGATCGCGGCCTGAGCCGCCCGCCGAGGGCGACAATCACAGCCTTGGCCGGAGCCTGTCGCGACCCAGACCTTCTCTCTCGACGTCTTCAGCCTCAAAAACCAATAGCGCAACAGGCCCACAAGGGGAGAAGGAAGAAAGTGTTAGAAACACCTCACCTCGGCTTCCGCCTGTGCTCGCCGCAAATCATTCACGGCCGAGTTCGCCTGCTCCGAGGTGCGGAACTGGACGCCGAGATTGCCGCGGACCTGGGACATGCTGAGCGCGGTTTCTGCGGTGACGTAGCGCTCATAGGGCACGATCGAGGCCACCACGTCGATCGAGCAGGAACATTGCTCGATCGCCTGCCGGCTCTCGCCATTGGCCTTCATGCAGCCATAGACATACTCGGCACGCGCCGATGTCGGATAATCATTGGCCTCTTCAGCCTGCGCAGCGAGCGCGGTCGCAGCCCACACCGCCAATGCGGCGACAATCGGTCGTAGCTGTCCGGCCAGATTCATGAGCGTCCTCCCGCTGGTTGCGACGGA
The DNA here is from genome assembly GCF_000244935.1 of Bradyrhizobium sp. WSM1253. Classification (NCBI taxonomy): domain Bacteria; kingdom Pseudomonadati; phylum Pseudomonadota; class Alphaproteobacteria; order Hyphomicrobiales; family Nitrobacteraceae; genus Bradyrhizobium; species Bradyrhizobium sp. WSM1253. Next base: position 6,723,888 of record NZ_JH600073.1, on the reverse strand, counting down.
AGCTATGCTATGCGTATTGTCCTGAAAAGCACCCTATCAGAGGAAACGGCTCACAAGGTGATGAGAGCATTTGGTCGATCATTGGCGCTCGCGACGACGCTGGCGCTGACACTAGCCGGGCCCGGCCGCGCCGCGGATACGATTCGCCTTGCGGTGCAGAAGACCGGAACATTCTCCTGGGAGCTGGCCGCGATCCGCGCCGGCGGCCTCGACAAGGAGGCCGACCTGTCGCTCGACGTCACCGAGCTTGCGAGCCCCGAGGCCGGCAAGATCGCCCTGCGCGCTGGCAATGCCGACATCATCCTGTCCGACTGGCTGTGGGTGTCGCGCGAGCGCACGCTCGGCGCCAAGCTCACCTTCTATCCCTATTCCAGCGCGCTCGGCGCGGTGATGGTGCCGGCCGCCTCGCCGATCAAGTCGCTGGCTGATTTGAAGGGCCGCAAGCTGGCGGTCGGCGGCGGTCCCATCGACAAGAGCTGGCAGCTGCTCCAGGCGCGCATGAAGCAGGACGGCATCGACCTGAAATCGGAGGCGACCATCGTCTATGGTGCTCCGCCTCTGATCGCCGCCAAGGCGCTCGACGGCGAGATGGATGCGAGCCTCAATTTCTGGAATTTCTGCGCACAGCTGGAAGCCAAGGGTTTTAGACGTCTTGCCGGCATCGAGGACATATTGCCGAAACTCGGCGCCAAGGGCGCGGTCTCCGCAGTCGGCTATGTCTTCGACGAAAACTGGGCGGCGAGTCATCGCGATGCGGTGGCGCGCTTCATCGCGATGACCCGCAAGGCCAAGCAGCTGCTGGTGACCTCGGATGCCGCCTGGGACAAGATCGCACCGCTCACCGGCACGAGCGATGCCACCCTGCTCAAGACCTATCGCGAGCGATATCGCGACGGCATTCCGCGCCGGAGCATCGATGACGAAGAAAAGGACGCGCGCGTGCTCTACCGCGTGCTGGCCGAGACCGGCGGACGCGACCTCGTGGGCCCCGCTGCCGAGCTCGATACCGGCACGTTCTATCACGCAGTTGCCGGAGACTGAGGTGCTGCGTCTTCTGTCGTTTGCCCTGTTGCTCGCGATCTGGTGGACAGCCGCCCTGTTCGTCGGCGCCGCAAAGCTGCCCTCTCCGTCCGCCGTGCTCGACGTCGTCATCGCGGAAGCATCGAGCGGCGCGCTGTTCCTGCATCTCGGCGCCACGCTCGCCCGCGTGAGCCTCGCCTTCGTGCTGGCGATGTCGCTCGGCAGCGCCATCGGCTATCTGATGGGACGGGTGAAGCTCGCCGACCGGCTCGGCGATCCCTGGCTGATCCTGCTCCTGAACCTGCCCGCGCTGGTCGTGATCGTGCTGGCCTATATCTGGGCCGGCCTCACCGAGGCCGCAGCGATCGCGGCGATCGCGATCAACAAGCTGCCGACCGCCATCGTCACCCTGCGCGAGGGCGCACGCGCGCTCGACCGCTCGCTCGACGAGATGGCGAGCGTGTTCGCGATGCCGCGCTGGCGCGCGTTCCGCCACGTCGTGCTGCCGCAACTGGCACCCTATATCGCAGCCTCAGCCCGCTCCGGATTGTCGCTGGTGTGGAAGATCGTGCTGGTCGCCGAACTCCTGGGCCGGCCGAACGGCGTCGGCTTCGAGATCGGCGTCGCTTTCCAGCTGTTCGACACGCCGCGGCTGCTGGCCTATTCGCTGACCTTCGCCGCCGTCGTGCTCGTGATCGAGACCGCGCTGGTGCAACCGTTCGAAGCCCGCGCAACACGATGGCGACCCCGTGCGGCTTGAGGTCGATATCACAGGCAAGAGCTTCAAGAGTGCCGCGGGCGGGACGCAGGAGGTGCTCGCGCCGGTCAGATTCGCGCTTCAATCCGGCGAGGTCGGCGTGCTGATCGGTCCCTCCGGCTGCGGCAAGAGCACGATGCTGCGCATCATCCTCGGGCTCGACCGCGATTTCGAGGGGCACGTCTCGCGCCCGCCGGAAGCGCGGATCGGCATGGTTTTCCAGGAGCCGCGGCTGCTGCCATGGCGCTCGGTCGAGCAGAATGTACGGCTTGCGGCACCCGATGTGACCGACGCCAAGCTCGCCGAGCTGTTCAGGATCCTGGAGCTGGACGCGCATCGCAGTCATTTTCCAGGCGAATTGTCACTGGGCCTCGCCCGGCGCGTCGCGCTCGCCCGCGCCTTTGCGGTGGAGCCTGACCTGCTCGTGCTCGACGAGCCCCTCGCCTCGCTCGACGACGCACTCGCCGGCCGTTTGCGCGACGAGATCGCGACGCTGGTGGCGCGCCGTCCGGTGATGACGTTGCTCGTCACCCACAGCCTGGATGATGCGATCCGGCTCGGCGACCGCCTGTTCTTGCTATCGCCGCGACCGGCGCGCATCGTGCGCGAGGTGCCGATTGCCATCCCGCGCGCGGAGCGCAGCGAGGCCGAGCTCGGCAAGATCAGGGCCGAGCTCGCCGCGTTGCAGCTTGAATCGAAATGAGAACTCATGGTCAATTGGATCAACGACATCTTCGCGGGAGGGTCATCATGCGGCGTACGCTGATTGCGATCGGCATCCTGTTGGTTGCGATGCCCGGCGCGGCGCTCGCGCAGGCCAAAGGCAAGGGTATCCGGCTCTGGAATCTGACGACGGAGACGATCTCCGGTTTCCAGCTCTCGCCGGCCGGGAAGACCGAGTGGGGGCCGAACCAGTGCTTGAACGACAAGGACAAGGAGGTCGACCACGACGAGCGGTTGCGCATCACCGGCGTGGAGCCCGGCCGCTACGACGCCAGGGTCAGCTATCCCAATGCACGGCAGTGCATCGTGCGCGACATCGAGATCAAGGCGGATGCGGTGTTCTCGATCGCCGACAAGGATCTGAAGGATTGCAGCAAGTAGCGCGGCTGCGTTACGAGCGTTTTCCCCTCATGGTGAGGAGCGCGGAACGCGCGTCTCGAACCACGCAGGCCCGTCTGTCGCCTGCGGCCATCCTTCGAGACGCTTGCTTCGCAAGCTCCTCAGGATGAGGACCTAAGCCAGTCGTGACCGGCAACGCAGCTCAGGGCTTTACGCCTTGTCGTTCGGGTGCGGATATTCGCAGCGCCACCGCACCGCCTGCCACTTCGGATGGTCGCCAACCCATTGCGCGATATAGGGCGGCGCAGCCATCGCGCATTGCGTCGGCGACCCCGCATAGTTGAACACCAGATGCTGCTCCTCGCAGGTCGCAGGCGAAAGCAACGCACACACAGTCACCACCAGGTCGATCGGGTTCATGCCGGGATCCTCGCAGAGCCGATGAAGAATAGCACAAAAGGCTACGCTCCGAGGAGCGGGAAGTTTCAATCCGGCCGCGCGAAATCGAGCGGGAATTGCCCCGTCGCCTCTCCCCGCAACCGGGGCGCGAGCGCTAGAAATTAACTCCAAAGACCAGCCTTGCCTGGTGGCGCTCGAAATTGACGAGGTCGAGATTGCCGCCTGATCCGGCCGCACGGCCCCAGGCCTGCATGCTCCAGCTCATGGTCAGGCGCGAGCGCTCCGAAAGCTGGAAATAAGCGGTCGGACCGACGAAGAGGGCTTGGCCTGCGAACTCGCCGAGGCCGATGCCTTCGTACTGCCGGAAGTAGCGCACCTCGCCGCCGAGCAGCACATCGGGCCGCACGCGGACGAGGCCGGCGAAGGCCGCGCCGATGGTCGAACTCTTTTCGGACAGTCCCGCCATTTCGAAACGCGCCCATTCGGGTTGATAGATCAGGTTGAGCGCCCCGATGGCGAAGTTCGGGATCAGCTCGCGATCGAAGGCGAGCGTGAAATCGGTACCGTACATCCGCCCTTTTGCGCCGGAAGTCTCGTCGATGCGATCGCCATGGAGTTCGGCGGCGACAGTCAACCCGAATGGCGCGCGCTCGCGATCGAGCAGGCGATAGCGCAGGTCGAGCGAAGCGCCCTGGAAATTGAACTGACGGCGGTCGCCGATATCGGGGACGCCGGTGATGTCGTGCAGCGTGGCGGTGCCGCCGACCTCGATGCGGAAGTTCGGCAGCGGCACGATCTCTATCTCGACCTCCTGCGACAGGGCGCGATAGGTCCCGCCGCCTTTGCCGAATCGTCCTGTCGTCTGGGTCTGGAATTCGCGCTCGCCGGGATTGCCGACATCGGTGCCGATCATGAAGCCGAAGATGTGCTCGGTATCAAAGCCCTCTTCGGCGCTGACGCATGCCGGCGCGAGCGCGACGGTGCAGGCGGCTATGGTCCAGAATGTAAGGGCTCTCGCGCGCATCCCCGACACTACCACGGCTTCGATGGTAGTTGCCATCGAAGCCGCGGCAGGTCGCAAGTCTTACTTGCAGTCTTACTTGTGGTCCTACTTGCGCAAAGCGCAGGCGTACATGTTGATTTCCATGCCGACCGACACTTCCACGATCTTCGGAGCTTTCCAGGCCATTCGGGGACTCCCAAGGGATTGAGCGCGACATCGCGCCGGCCAAAACCTAGGGCTGCGTCAGGCACAGCGCAAGTCGGGAATCGCGCCGTCGACACAGCGAACTGTCGCATCGCGCTTGCAAATTTCTCTCTCGGGCAACTCGCCTTCGCTCCCAGTCAAGCGGCGCGGCGCTCACTGCAACAAGCGCAGCAGCGCGCGGCCGGCGCGCGAGTTCAGCTCCTTGGCATCCAGCGTTCCATCCTTGTCGGGATTCGCCGCGTTGAAGCGCTGCTCCACCACGGAGAGATATTCGTCGAGCGTGAGAGTCCCGTCGCGATCGGGATCGGCGGCGGCGAGTTCTTTCGCCGTTAACCGTCCGCGCAACTCGCGGGCGTCAAGCGTGCCGTCATGATCGGGATCGAGCTTGGCGAACAACGCGGTCGCCGCCTTCTTCACCTCGGCAAGGTCGAGCGTGCCGTCATTGTCGGTATCGAACGTCTTGACCGCGTTGCCGGAGGCAGACCATGCCGGACCGGACATCAGTGCAATCGTGAGCGCAAGTGCAACAGAGCGACGCGATATCATGAAAACCTCCCAGACCAAGAGCTCCGATTCGAGCCGGATCGAAACGACATAAGTCCACAAGCGAGCCTCGGTTCAAGCCCCGAATTGCAGGCTACGCCCGTACAACTTGCGGAACCCGTCGGCCCGACCATTGCCGTGGCGCACGCGCCCTGCTCCATGCCGCGGAATTTCTTCAGCGCCTGCGCACAAGTGAGAGTTGCTTGTCAGCTCTCCGTCAGGTGACCGGCTTCCGGCCGCCCACCAGATCGGCGTCGCAACTACGACTTTCGTATTGACGCGTTTTGCATTCGGGCGGAGTGTTGCTGCCGCAGCGTCAATAGGCGCGCATATTGGGAGGAACGGATGAAACGCTTTGCGATGGCCGCGAGCCTCGTCATGCTTGCATCGATTTGTGCAAATGCACAAACCAGCGAGCAGCTGGTCAAGGGTGCGACCGATACATCGAACGTTCTCAATTACGGAATGGGCTACAATCTCCAGCGTTTCTCGACGCTGAACCAGATCAACAAGGACAGCGTCAAGAACCTTGTCCCGGTCTGGCACTACTCTTTCAACGACGATCGCAGCGAGGAATCGCAGCCGCTGGTGTACCAGGGCGTGATCTACGTGACGTCGCACAACGCGACGATGGCGGTCGACGCCAAGACCGGCAAGCAGATCTGGAAATCCAAGGTCGAGTATCCTGCCGAAACGCCGCGCATCGTCTGCTGCGGCATCATCAATCGCGGCGCCGCGCTCTATGACGGCAAGGTGTTCCGCACCACGCTCGACGCCAACGTGATCGCGCTCGACGCCAAGGACGGCAAGGAGCTGTGGCGGCAGAAGGCTGCCGATATCAAGGAAGGCTATTCGATGACGGTGGCGCCGCTGGTCGCCGACGGCGTCGTGATCACCGGTATCTCCGGCGCCGAGTTCGGCACCCGCGGCTTCATCGACGGCTGGGATCCGGCAACAGGCAAGCACCTGTGGCGCACCCATTCGATCCCCTCCCCCGATGAGCCCGGCGGCGACACCTGGAAGGGCGATACCTGGAAGCTCGGCGGTGGCTCGACCTGGATTACGGGCTCCTATGATCCCGAGCTGAACACGGTCTATTGGGGTATCGGCAATCCCGGACCGTTCAACTCGGCGGTGCGCCCGGGTGACAACCTCTACACCTGCTCCGTGCTGGCGATGGATCCCAAGACCGGCAAGATCAAGTGGCACTACCAGTTCTCGCCGAACAATCCGTTCGACTATGACAGCGTGGCCGAGATGGTCCTCGCCGACATGAACGTCGAGGGCAAGCCGACCAAGGTGTTGATGGACGCCAACCGCAACGGCTTCTTCTACGTGCTCGACCGCACCAACGGAAAGCTGCTTGCGGCCAATCCTTACGTGAAGGTCAACTGGGCGACGGGAATCGACATGAAGACGGGCCGGCCGATCGAGACCGATGTCAGCAAGGACGCGCGCGAGGGCAAGAAGGTCGTTGTCTTTCCGTCGCTGCTTGGAGGCAAGAACTGGGAGCCGATGTCCTTCAACCCGCAAACCGGGCTCGCCTACGCCAACACGCTCGCCTTCGGCGGGCACTACAAGACCGAGCCCGTCACCTTCAAGCAGGGTGAATGGTATCTCGGCATGGACCTCACCGACCTCTGGGAATGGGGTGATGGTCCGCGCGGGCATCTGAGGGCGATCGACCCCATGACCGGGAAGGCCAAGTGGGAAGCGCCCAGCGACATCCCGCGCTTCTCGGGCGTGCTGTCGACCGCGGGTGGCGTCGTGTTCTCGGGCGCGCTGACCGGCGAGTTCGAGGCCTTCGACGCCGACACCGGCAAGAAGCTCTGGCAGTTCCAGACCGGCTCGGGCATCGAGGGACAACCGGTGACCTGGCAGCAGGACGGCGTGCAGTATGTCGCCGTGACGAGCGGGTACGGCGGCGTCTACTCGATCTTCTCCGGTGACGAGCGGCTTGCCACGGTACCGGCTGGGGGCTCGCTGTGGGTTTTTGCGGTCAAGCAGTAGCCACGGCACGATGCTGAAAGAGGTGACGTACAGGACGGTGGCGATCCTTGCCACCGTCGCGGTGCTGACGGTCGCGCTTGCGGCGGCCGTTCGTGCCGCGGATGATTCAACCGGCAA
>NZ_JH600073.1:6578084-6716673 GCF_000244935.1 Bradyrhizobium sp. WSM1253 | reverse complement strand
GCCCGGGTGACAACCTCTACACCTGCTCCGTGCTGGCGATGGATCCCAAGACCGGCAAGATCAAGTGGCACTACCAGTTCTCGCCGAACAATCCGTTCGACTATGACAGCGTGGCCGAGATGGTCCTCGCCGACATGAACGTCGAGGGCAAGCCGACCAAGGTGTTGATGGACGCCAACCGCAACGGCTTCTTCTACGTGCTCGACCGCACCAACGGAAAGCTGCTTGCGGCCAATCCTTACGTGAAGGTCAACTGGGCGACGGGAATCGACATGAAGACGGGCCGGCCGATCGAGACCGATGTCAGCAAGGACGCGCGCGAGGGCAAGAAGGTCGTTGTCTTTCCGTCGCTGCTTGGAGGCAAGAACTGGGAGCCGATGTCCTTCAACCCGCAAACCGGGCTCGCCTACGCCAACACGCTCGCCTTCGGCGGGCACTACAAGACCGAGCCCGTCACCTTCAAGCAGGGTGAATGGTATCTCGGCATGGACCTCACCGACCTCTGGGAATGGGGTGATGGTCCGCGCGGGCATCTGAGGGCGATCGACCCCATGACCGGGAAGGCCAAGTGGGAAGCGCCCAGCGACATCCCGCGCTTCTCGGGCGTGCTGTCGACCGCGGGTGGCGTCGTGTTCTCGGGCGCGCTGACCGGCGAGTTCGAGGCCTTCGACGCCGACACCGGCAAGAAGCTCTGGCAGTTCCAGACCGGCTCGGGCATCGAGGGACAACCGGTGACCTGGCAGCAGGACGGCGTGCAGTATGTCGCCGTGACGAGCGGGTACGGCGGCGTCTACTCGATCTTCTCCGGTGACGAGCGGCTTGCCACGGTACCGGCTGGGGGCTCGCTGTGGGTTTTTGCGGTCAAGCAGTAGCCACGGCACGATGCTGAAAGAGGTGACGTACAGGACGGTGGCGATCCTTGCCACCGTCGCGGTGCTGACGGTCGCGCTTGCGGCGGCCGTTCGTGCCGCGGATGATTCAACCGGCAATCCCGTGCAGGCACAGATCGACCACGGCAAGTCGACCTATGCCGAGAAATGCTCGCACTGCCACGGCCCCAACATGATGAACCCCGGCACCATCACGCCGGACCTGCGCGCCTTTCCCCGACGACAAGACGCGCTTCGTCACCACGGTGAAGAACGGCAAGAACAACAAGATGCCGCCCTGGGCCGACATTCTCAGCGACGAGGAGATCGGGAATCTCTGGGCCTTCATCTCGAGCCGGAGAAAACCATGAGGCGCTGGCTGGCCGCTTGGAGCATTGCCGCAATCCTCGCGGCGGCGGCCGCGGCTGCACGCGCGGCCGACGATCCGCTCAAGATTTGTCTCGACGAGGACCGGCCACCGCTGTCGGTGCACCACAAGGGCAAGCCGGACTCGGGTTTCGACGTGCTGCTGGCGGAGGCGATCGCCGACCGGCTCGGACGACCGCTGACGATCCAGTGGTTCGAGAGCAAGCTGGACGAGGATTCGAGCCCGCAGCTCGAGGCCAATGCGCTGCTGTCCGACGGGCGCTGCTCGCTCGTCGGCGGCTATGCGCTGACGACGGACTCCCTCGTCAAGCCCGGCATGAAAACGGCGCGCTTGCCGGATTTTGCCGGCGCCACCCGCGACGACCGACGCCGCCGCGTCGCGCTCGGCGTGCTCGCGCCGAGCCAGCCCTATGTCTACTCGCCGATGACAGTCGTGCTCGGACCCAAGGCGCGGGGTCGCAAGATCGGCGACATCGGCGACCTCGCCGGCCTGCGCCTAGTCATCGAGAGCGGCTCGCTCGGCGATGCGATCCTCATGACCTTCGACAAGGGGCGCCTGATCGACCACATCACGCATCTCGTCCCCGGCCGCGATGATCTTCTCGGCGCACTTGCCCGTGGCGACTATGACGCGACGCTGATCGACCTCGGCCGCCTCGACGCCCATCGCGCCGCGCACCCCGATACGGCGATCACCGCGTCCGGCTACTACTATCCGATCGGGGCCAATCGCGGCTATGTCGGGCTGGCCAGCGATCCGGCGCTGATCGACGCCGTCAACAAGGCGCTGAGCGGGCTTGCCGCCGAGGGCAAGATCGCCGAATTCGGCAGGCAGGCGGGGCTGAGCTATCTGCCGCCGCAGGAGCCTGCAATCCTCGGCGACGTCTGGATGAAGATCATTCAGCGGTGACCGGAGCGTCCGGCTCCCGGAATGACGGATAAAGTGGTCGGCGATGGGCCCACTACAACCATCGCTGGCTCGGCGACATTCTGCACCCTATGATACCGCCGTTTTCATTCGGCCATCTGGTGGCATCGTGAATCCTTCCGCAGCAGGCCTGCGCGATCTGCTCTCGCGCGAAATCAAGACCGGCGAGCTGGTGCGGGCGCTGATCGTCGTCGGCCCGATGGTCGCCGCCTATTTCGTCGCGCGCGAGACGGCGCTGCTGAATCTCGGGTTGGTCGCGGTCTCGCTGCTCATTCCGGCGCTACGGCTGCACCTGCCGCCGAAGGTTATCGTATGTTACTACATTGCCATCCTCCTCACTTTTGCCGCGCTCTTCCTTGCCGCCCCGATCAAGCCGCTATTCGCAGTGCTGACGGCGCTCGCCGGATTCCTTGCGGTCGCGGTGACATGCCATGGCGAACATTTCCGCACGCTCGGGAATTGGGTGTTCATCCCCGCCGTGTATCTCGCCTGCGAGGTGCGGGAGGGCGTGAGCGCCTCGGAAGCCCTGCGCCATGCCGGCATGATCATCGTGTCCTCTCCGATCGCGCTGGCTCTGGTCTGCGCCATCCGGATTTACGACCAGCGACGGTGCGCGATGCCGCGACCTCGTTCGGAGCGCCCGCGGCCGAGTGGTTTGTGCCCGCGGCGGCAACCGCCCTTGCAGTGTTCGCTGCGGCGGCGCTGGTCGAGATCCTCGAGCTCGCGCAGGGCCAATGGGTGATGTGGTCGGCCGCAAGCGTCGTGGTCGGCGATCTCGCCGCTTCGACCGGCAAGCTGAAGCAGCGGGCGATTGGCGCCGTCGCCGGCGTGCCGCTCGGTTTCCTCGCCGGCATGGTGCTGCCGCAAAGCCGCGTCGGCTATGCGCTCGCGGTTCTCGCGGCCACCCTCACGCTGATCGCGTTCTCCCGCTACATCGTCGGCTTCGGCCTGCGCTGCTTCTTCATCGCGCTGGCCGCTTCCTTCGCCGGCAGCGCCAGCGGCATCGCGGAGGAGCGCATCGTCAACGTGCTGATCGGCGGCACCTTCGGCTTGCTTGCGGTAGCCCTGACTGAAATCGTCTGGCTGCGTGTCATGCGAAAAGTGCGATTGTCCGGATGACGCCCGAATAGGCACAGCGCGGCCCGTCGAATGCGCCAATCTGTCTCGCCAGCCACCCATGGCAGAGGCGACCCGATGCAGTACCGTCGCCGACAACCCGGGAGAGAATCATGTCCGCAAAACTCGATCGCCGCCACTTCATCGCCGCCGGCACCACCACACTCGTGATGCCTTTCGTCTCGCGCGGCGCCTCGGCGCAGGCTGCGTGGCCATCGCGGCAGATCCGCATGATTTGCAGCTATCCCGCCGGCGGACAGACCGATCTGCTCGCGCGCGCCTATGGTGAATTCATTGCCAAGCAGGTCGGAAAGACCGTCGTCGTCGAGAACAAGCCCGGAGCCGCCGGCGCGATCGGGACGGCGGAGGTCGCCCGCGCGGAGCCCGACGGCCACACCATCCTGTGCTCGATCTCGACCACCTACATCATGAACCGGGTGGTGATGAAGACTCCCGGCTACGACATGGACAAGGATTTGACGCTCGTCAGCGTCATTCCGGGCGCCGGCCTCCTGCTGGTGGCGAACCCGAAAACCGGCGTCAAGACGTTGGAGGATTTCGTCGCCTTCGCGCGCAAGAGCGGCAAGGTCAACTTCGGCACCTATAGTGCGGGCTCGGCTCCGCATATGACGGTCCACGAGCTCAACAAACAGTATGGCCTTGCCATCGAGCCGATCCACTATCGCGGCGAAGCCCCGATGTGGACGGGCATGCTGGAAGGTACGCTCGATGTGGCCATGGGCAGCTACACGGCAGCGCAGTCGGTTTTGCAGAGCGACCGTGGCACCGTGTTCGCGGTGCATTCGAAGAAGGTCGACGCCATCCCCGATATCAAGACTCTCCCCGAGCAGGGCGCGACGTCGAAATTCTTCACCGTTAGCGGCTTCTCCGGCTGGGCCGTGCCGAAGGCTACACCGCAACCGGTCGTCGACCGCTTGGCGGAGCTTTGCGTCGCTGCCAACAACGATCCGAAGGTGAAGGAGGTTCTCAACACGTTCGTGCTCGAACCCGCGATCGGCTTCAAGGACACCAACGCCCTATATCAGCGCGAGCTGCCGATCTGGATCGAGAGCGCGCGGTCGCTCGGCCTCGAGCCCTCCTGAACCGGGAGACAAGACGCCCTTCGCGGCGCAACATCCGACCAAAGCCTAGTGCCGGAAACGTATTTTCCCGCTATGATTGTGCGACGCTGCTGGGAAGGTCTCACCGGCGCGGACGAGAAAGGCCGATCCCATGACACCGGATGGCGTTGCCGTAGCCGTCATGATCATCCTGCTGTTTCCGATGGGCTATTTCACGCTGGCGTCTCCGGCCTTCCTGCTGGTGAAACTGGATATCCAGCCCGTGGCCCAGCTTTTGCGCGGAATGTTCAATGCCCATTTTCTGGTGATGCGCGTTGCCGGAATTATCGGAGCAGTAGCTTTCCTGCTCGACGGTCGTCTGGTCGCAGCGATGGGCGTCGGCCTCCTTGCAGCCTTGGCGATCTACGGACGCCGCGGGTTCATGCAGCGGATGGACGAACAGCTCAGCGCCACGGACGCCGGCGATGCCGAGGCCCCGCGTCGGCTGCGCCGGCTGCATTGGAGCGGGATGCTGGGCAACGCGGTGCTGCTCGCCGCTCTCCTAATAAGCATTCCCTACATCGCCATATCGGCGTGAGAGACATCGCGGGCGCGTGACGGGCAACCGCTGTCGTCGACGCCGAACCTGGCGTTTGCCTAGTGCTCGTCCGCCGCAACCGCGCCCTGTTGCGCCTTGTGGATCGAGGACGGCACCACGCCGAAATATTTCCGGAACACCCGGCTGAAATGCGATGAGCTGGAGAAGCCCCAGGAGAATGCGACGTCGGTGATGGTCTTGCCGGCGTGGGCCTCGAGCTCCTGGCGGCAATTCTGAAGACGCGCCTGCCAGATGTAGTCGCTCACCGTGGTGCCGCGCTCCGAGAACAGCATGTGCAGATAACGCTTGGAGCAGCCGAGCTCGCCGGAAATCTGGTCGATGCACAGATCCGGATCGCGCAAATGCTCGCGGATGAAGAACTGCGCGCGCACATAGGTCGCTTCGGGCCCGACGCGATCGAGCATCGTGTCGGCCTCGCGCAGCGGCAGCAGCAAGAGGTCGATCAGCGAATCGGCGACGCCGACCGCACTGTTCGCCGACAGCTTCGCCGCCTCGTCGAAGGTCGCATGGACGAAATCATGGGCGATCCGCCCCGTCCCGGTGCGTGAGGTCAATTTGCAGGCGGGCATTCGCTGCGACGGGAATCCGCGGTCGCGCAGCAGCGCCTTTGGCACGATCACCACGTCATGGCGCGTGAAAGCGGGGCTGATGATCGAATGCGGACAGGAGACGTCATAGGCGATGATGTCCCCCGGGTTCAGCTCGATGTGGCGGCCTTCCTGCTCGAAATAGGACACACCGTAAGTCTGGAAGTGGATCTTGATATACGGGTGTTCATTGGCCTTGGCGCGCGCCAGCGTGTGCGCAATCCGATGCTGGCTGACCTCGATCTGGCAGAGCTTCAGGCGCGAGACGCTGGTGTAGTCGATGCGGCCTTCGAGCGAAGACGCTTCGAGCGGATCGACGTCGAAATGCCCGCACAGGCTCGTCAGCCCGTCGATCCAGCTTTGGATCTGACGTTTCGGCGTCATGCCCGTCGTCGAGAGCGTGTGAATCGTGTCGGACATTAATCCAGCCACTGGTTTGATCCGGAGATTTTACGCGAATCGCGAGCCGCGCTGCCGGAGCCCTGAACCGTGATTGCGTGACGTTTACCTCGATTTTGAGCGATCTTCCAGAACGAGCGCCGTCGTTCCAATGCCACCCTTGTAAGTTAATCCTCCGCCTTAGTTGCAGCGCCGTCAAGGGGAACCTAAGCGTGGGAGACGGTCCCAAAGCGCTGCGGAAGCCGCTGAATTCGCTACTGCAAAATCAAAATCTTCGCGGCCGTGCGCTGTCAAGCAAACCAGCTTCTCTCTTGGGCAAGTTTCCCGATAACGAAGTCGTTAGGGATTGCATCAGGAACAACAAGAACGGGCCGCTCCGCACGTGGACCCGTGGCTCTCATCAGGAGGAGGAAACACCACAGCATCGTTTCTGGTCCCAATCGTGACCGCCCTGCACGAGCAGACGCCGGACGAAAAGCCCGGCGATTAAGCAATGCTTCGGAAACAATAAACGAGACCAATGGAGGAATGACTATGCGCAAGGTACTACTCGCGGCCTATCTTGGCTCCGCGGCGGCCCTCGCCGTCGGCAGCGCGTCGGCCAACGACGAAGTGCTCAAGATGTCGCAGAACCCGAAAGACTGGGTGATGCCGACGGGCGACTACGCCAACACCCGCTATTCCAAGCTGAACCAGATCAACGCACAAAACGTAGGCAAGCTCCAGGTCGCCTGGACCTTCTCGACCGGCGTGCTGCGCGGCCACGAAGGCGGCCCGCTGATCATCGGCAACATGATGTACGTCCACACGCCGTTCCCGAACAAGGTCTACGCTATTGACCTTTCCAACGAGAACAAGATCGTCTGGAAGTACGAGCCGAAGCAGGATCCGAATGTGATCCCGGTGATGTGCTGCGACACGGTCAACCGCGGCTTGGCCTATGGCGACGGCAAGATCTTCCTGCATCAGGCCGACACCACGCTCGTCGCGCTCGATGCCAAGAGCGGTCAGGTGGCATGGACCGCGAAGAACGGCGACGCCAGCAAGGGCGAGACCGGTACTTCGGCCCCCATGGTCGTCAAGGACAAGGTGCTGATCGGCATCTCCGGCGGCGAGTTCGGTGTTCAAGCCCATATGACCGCCTACGACATCAAGACGGGCAAGCTGGCTTGGCGCGGCTACTCCGAAGGACCGGATGATCAAATCCTGGTCGATGCAGAGAAGACCACCGCGCTCGGCAAGCCGATTGGCAAGGATTCCAGCCTCAAGACCTGGCAAGGCGATCAGTGGAAGATCGGCGGCGGCGCCACCTGGGGCTGGATCTCCTACGATCCCGAGCTGAACCTCGTCTACTACGGATCGGGCAATCCCTCGACCTGGAATCCGAAGCAGCGTCCCGGCGACAACAAATGGTCGATGACGATCTGGGCTCGCAACCCTGACACCGGCCAAGCCAAGTGGGTTTATCAGATGACGCCCCACGACGAGTGGGATTATGACGGCGTCAATGAGATGATCCTCTCGGACCAGGCCATCAACGGCCAGCCGCGCAAGCTGCTGACGCACTTCGATCGTAACGGCCTCGGCTACACGCTCGATCGTGCCACCGGTGAGCTCCTGGTCGCCGAAAAGTACGATCCGAAGGTGAACTGGACCTCCGGCGTCGATATGGACAAGAACTCGGCCACCTACGGCCGCCCGAAGGTGCTCGACACCGCTTCGACCGACAAGGCGGGCGAGGACCACAACGTGAAGGGCATCTGCCCGGCCGCGCTCGGCACCAAGGACGAGCAGCCGGCAGCCTACTCGCCGGACACGCAGCTGTTCTACGTTCCGACCAACCACGTCTGCATGGACTACGAACCGTTCAAGGTGAGCTACACTGCGGGCCAGCCCTATGTGGGTGCGACGCTCTCGATGTATCCGCCGCAGGGTGAAACCCACATGGGTAACTTCATCGCCTGGGACGGCAAGACCGGCAAGATCGTCTGGTCGAACAAGGAGCAGTTCTCGGTCTGGTCGGGCGCGCTCGCAACCGCAGGCAACGTGGTGTTCTACGGAACGCTCGAAGGCTACCTGAAGGCAGTCGACGCCAAGACCGGCAAGGAGCTCTACAAGTTCAAGACTCCCTCCGGCATCATCGGCAACGTCACCACCTATGAGAACGGCGGCAAGCAGTATGTCGCAGTGCTCTCGGGCGTGGGCGGCTGGGCCGGTATCGGTCTGGCGGCAGGCCTGACCGATCCGACCGCCGGTCTCGGCGCAGTCGGTGGCTACGCGGCGCTCAGCAACTACACGGCACTCGGCGGAACGCTGACCGTGTTCTCGCTGCCCAACTAGGCCTCTCAGCATCGCTCCGGCGCGTGGATCAACTCCACGCGCCGGCTCGTCTCACCGAATGCCTTCCGAGGAAAATCTCTTGCGTAAAATCTGCTCTGCCATTGCTGCGATGTTCTTGGTCGCGTCCGGGGGAATTGCCGTCGCGGACGGCTCAGGCGATCCGACTGCCGTCAAGCAGAACGAAACCGGCGAATGGTCCGACAAGGAAGGCAATCCAACCTATAAGATCACCGACGGATCCGTCGACTGGTACACCTATTCCGGATACCGCCGCTATCACTCGGACTGCCATGTGTGTCACGGCCCGGATGGCATGGGCTCGACCTACGCCCCGGCGCTGAAGGATTCGCTGAAGACGATGAGCTATGCCGACTTTCTCGGCGTCGTCGCCTCCGGCCGCAAGAACATCTCGACTGCCGCAGAGAACGTGATGCCGGCTTTCGGCGATAACCCGAACGTCGCCTGCTACATGGACGATCTCTACGTCTATCTGCGCGCCCGATCCAACGAGGCCTGGGGCCGCACAAGACCCGGCAAGCACGAGGACAAGAACGACGCCTATACCAAGAACGAAGATTCGTGCATGGGCAAGAAGTGAACGAGCGGAGCCCGACCAGGACCTGGTTCTTGGCGCCCTGCTGGAATTTGAGGAGCTTAAGATGAAGACACGTGCCGCCGTCGCTTTCGAAGCCAAGAAGCCGCTCGAGATCGTCGAAGTCGATCTGGAAGGACCGAAGGTCGGCGAAGTCCTGGTCGAGGTCAAGGCGACGGGCATCTGCCATACCGACGCCTACACGCTCGACGGCTTCGACAGCGAGGGAATTTTCCCGTCGATCCTGGGGCATGAGGGCGCGGGCATCATCCGCGAGATCGGTCCTGGCGTGACCTCGGTGAAGCCGGGCGACCATGTCATCCCGCTCTACACGCCGGAATGCCGGCAATGCAAAAGCTGCCTTAGCCAGAAGACCAATCTCTGCACCGCGATCCGCGCGACGCAGGGCAAAGGCGTGATGCCCGACGGTACCAGCCGCTTCTCCTACAAGGGCAAGCCGATCTACCACTATATGGGCTGCTCGACCTTCTCGAACTTCACCGTGCTGCCGGAGATCGCGGTCGCCAAGATCCGCGAGGACGCGCCGTTCGACAAGAGCTGCTACATCGGCTGCGGCGTCACCACCGGCGTCGGCGCCGTCGTCAACACCGCCAAGGTCGAGCCGGGCTCCAACGTTGTCGTGTTCGGGCTCGGCGGCATCGGCCTGAACGTGATCCAGGGCGCCAAGATGGCTGGCGCGGACAAGATCATCGGCGTCGACATCAACGACTCCAAGGAGGAATGGGGACGCCGGTTCGGCATGACCGATTTCGTCAATCCCAAGAAGATCACCGGCGACATCGTCCCACATCTCGTGACCCTGACCGACGGCGGCGCCGACTACACCTTCGACTGCACCGGCAACACCACGGTGATGCGCCAGGCGCTGGAGGCCTGCCATCGTGGCTGGGGCACCTCGATCATCATCGGCGTTGCCGAATCCGGCAAGGAGATCGCTACCCGCCCGTTCCAGCTCGTCACCGGGCGAAACTGGCGCGGCACCGCCTTCGGCGGCGCGCGGGGCCGCACCGACGTGCCGAAGATCGTCGACTGGTACATGAACGGAAAGATCCAGATCGACCCGATGATTACCCACACGCTCAAGCTCGAAGACATCAACAAAGGCTTCGACCTGATGCATGAGGGTAAATCGATCCGTTCAGTCGTCGTGTTCTAGCTCGAAAAGCGTCACCCCAAGGAGGATCGACCCATGACTGTTGCACTCCATCCCTCGATCGATAACGGCATCAAACAGGGCAGCGGCAGCTTCGCCGGCGGCACGCTCGTATGCAAATGCAGCGACCATCAGGTCAAGGTCGCCGTCAAGGGCGACGTCGCGCATAACCATGCCTGTGGCTGCACCAAGTGCTGGAAACCGCAGGGCGCGAATTTCTCCGTCGTCGCCGTGGTACCCCGCCAGAACGTCACCGTGCTCGAGAACGGCGACAAGCTCCAGATCGTCGATCCATCGGCGGCGATCCAGCGCTACGCCTGCAAGGCCTGCGGCACGCATATGTACGGCCGCATCGAGAACAAGAGTCACCCGTTCTACGGCCTCGACTTCATCCACCCCGAACTGTTCCAGGAGCAGGGTTCGCAGGCGCCGCAATTCGCCGCCTTCGTCTCGTCGGTGATCGAATCGGGCGTGAAGCCGGAGCAGATGGGCGGAATACGGGCTCGGTTCAAGGAGCTTGGACTTGAGCCCTATGACTGCCTGTCGCCGGCGCTGATGGACGCGATCGCGACCCACGTCGCGAAGGCCAAGGCCGCCTGAGCAAAGGCCGCCTGACGTTTGCCGCGCCCCATTCGCTCGCTGGTTCCACCACACCCAGCGAGCGGACGGAGCCGGCCGGGACGATCGCGGCGATGCCGCCGCTTCTCGACTGCACCTGTGTGGGGGCCGTCAGCTCCCTCAGTCCTGGTCTCTGAATGACTGCGCAGGGCCACCACTTCCCGCTTGAAGTGCGCGGCGCTTGCGTTTCTCCCTCCCTCGACTGAGGCATCCTGCTTCGTCCGCACAGGTGTTCTGGCGGACGAAGCTTTTTTTTGTTGTCCCCATATCGAGATGCGCGCGGCGAGATGCGGCGCCCTGCTTTTGACAAACCTTCGTTGCAATCTTTTCCCATCGAGAACAGCTGACTAGAGAACACTCGGCTGTGAATGCTAGACCGAAGCGATCCTTGCTAAGATCGCGACGTGACGATGCCGCGCGAATTCAATAATCAAGAACACGACGGGAGGTATCGAACACATCCGGACATGACATTGGCATTCCTGAGTCCTGCCGGGATCTGCCCGCGCGGGATGACCGCTGGAATGCGACGCCGCGCAGCGGACATTGCACCGACCGGCATCTGGAAAATCTGAAATCAACAAGCTTATGAAGAGCGAGGGACGATCATGATCAAGGTGAAGATCAACGGCCAGGAACAGAGCTGGGACGGCGACCCGGATCTCCCGCTACTCTGGTTCCTGCGCGACGAGGCCGGTCTGACCGGCACCAAGTTCGGCTGTGGCCAGGCCCTGTGCGGCGCCTGCACTGTCATCGTCGACAAGGAAGCCGTGCGCGCCTGCATCACGTCGATCAACGACGTCGCCGGCCGCGAGATCACGACGATCGAGGGACTGCATCCGAACGGTGATCACCCGGTGCAGAAGGCCTGGCGCCAAGTCAACGTTCCCCAATGCGGCTTCTGCCAGGCGGGCCAGATCATGCAGGCGGCTGCGCTGCTGATGGACAACCCAAAGCCGTCGCACGACCAGATCCGCGAAGCGATGTCCGGCAACATCTGCCGCTGCGGCTGCTACCAGCGCATCGAGAATGCGGTCCATCTCGCATCGACGGGAGTGTGACATGAATTTCATCGACAACCCGAAGAAGCTTCGTGGCTTCGAGAAGAACATCAAGGTCGAGAAGGTTTCGCGCCGCAGCATCCTGAAGGGGCTCGGCATCACAGGCGGCTTCGTGCTCGCGGCGCCCGTGATGTCGCGCCAGGCGTTCGCCTACGAGACCGGCGCCGGCAAGATGCCGCACGGCGTCGTGGTCGATCCGCGCGTATTCGTCGCGGTCGCACCCGACGGCACCGTCACCATCCTTGCTCACCGCGCCGAGATGGGCACAGGCGTGCGCACCAGCCTGCCGCTGATCGTGGCCGAGGAGATGGAAGCCGACTGGGCCAGGGTCAAGGTGGAGCAGGCCCATGGCGACGAGGTCAAGTTCGGCAACCAGGACACCGATGGCTCGCGCAGCACGCGGCATTATTTGATGCCGATGCGCCAGATCGGTGCCTCCGCCCGCACCATGCTGGAGCAAGCCGCCGCGAAACGCTGGGGTGTGCCGGCAACCGAGGTCAAGGCCGTCAATCACGAGGTCGTCCACAGCGCAACGAGCCGCAAGCTTGGCTTCGGCGAGCTCGCAGCCGATGCCGCCAAGGAACCGGTGCCGAGCATCGAAGGGCTCAAGCTGAAGGACCCCAAGGACTTCCGCTATCTCGGCAAGGGCCAGATCGGCATCGTCGATCTCCACGACATTACCACCGGCAAGGCGCGTTACGGCGCCGACGTGCGGCTGCCTGGCATGAAGTATGCCGTGATCGCGCGCCCGCCAGTGACCGGCGGCAAGCTGGTCTCGTTCGATCCGGACGCGGCGTTGAAGGTCCCCGGTGTCGAGAAGGTGATGCAGGTGCGCGGCTGGCCGTGGCCGTCGAAATTCCAGCCGCTCGGCGGCGTTGCCGTGATCGCGCGCAACACCGGTGCGGCGATCAAGGGCCGCGACGCGCTGAAGCTGACCTGGGACGACGGCGCCAACGGCAAATACGATTCCGTCGCCTACCGCAAGGAGCTCGAGGAGGCCTCGCGCAAGCCGGGTCTTGTGGTGCGCCAGGAAGGCGACGCCGAGGCTGCTCTGAAGGGCGCCGACAAGGTCGTCGTCGGCGAATATTATCTGCCGCATCTTGCCCATGTCAGCATGGAGCCGCCGGTGGCGGTCGCCGACGTCAAGGGCGACAAGGCGGAGATCTGGGCGCCGGTGCAGAGCCCGGGCGGCACGCGCGAGGACGTTGCGAAGACGCTCGGCATTCCCGAGGGCAATGTCACCGTCAACGTCACGCTGCTCGGCGGCGGCTTCGGCCGCAAGTCGAAATGCGACTTTGCGCTCGAGGCCGCGCTGCTGTCGAAGGAGCTCGGCGTCCCGGTCAAGGTGCAGTGGACGCGCGAGGACGACGTCCACCACGATTTCCTGCACACGGTCTCCGTGGAACGGATCGAGGCGGGGCTCGACAAAAGCGGCAAGGTGATCGCGTGGCGCCATCGCAGCGTGGCCCCGAGCATCGGCTCGACGTTTGCGGCAGATGCAAAGCACCAGGCGCCTTTCGAGCTCGGCATGGGCCTCGTCGACATGCCCTTCGAGATCGCCAACATCTCCTGCGAGAACCCGGAGGCCGCGGCGTTCACCCGCATCGGCTGGTTCCGCTCGGTCTCGAACATCCCGCGCGCCTTCGCGGTCCAGTCGATGGTGGGCGAGATCGCCCATGCAACCGGCCGCGACCAGAAGGAGACGCTGCTCGCGCTGATCGGCAGCCCGCGCATCGTCAAGCCTGCTGTGAAGGACATGTGGAACTACGGCGAACCGATGGATAGCTATCCGATCGACACCGCGCGCCTGCGCAAGGTGGTCGAGCTGGTCGCCGAGAAGGGCGAATGGGGCCGTCAGGTGCCGAAGGGCCATGGCCTCGGCATCGCAGTGCACCGCAGCTTCGTCAGCTATATCGCGACCATCGTCGAGGTGGCCGTCGACGACAAGGGCAAGCTGACCGTGCCGCGGGTGGACACCGCCATCGACTGCGGCACCTATGTCAACCCCGAGCGCATCGCCTCCCAGATCGAGGGCGCGGCGATCATGGGGCTCAGTCTGGCCAAATACGGCGAGATCACCTTCAAGGACGGCAAGGTGCAGCAGAAGAACTTCGACGACTTCCAGGTCCTCAGGATCGACGAATCCCCTGCTGTGACCAACGTCTACATCGTGCCGCCAGGATCCGACACGCCGCCGAGCGGCGTGGGCGAGCCCGGCGTCCCGCCATTCGCGCCGGCGCTGATGAACGCCATCTTCGCCGCGACCGGAAAGCGCATCCGCAGCCTTCCGCTCGGCAAGCAATTGGAAGCATAAAGGCGGGAACACAAGGCGGCCTCGCGCCGTTTGCATCGATCTGACAGGAGCAGATCGATGACCCATACCTCAAAGGCGCTCGCAGTCTCGTTGCTGTCGAGCGCCTTGCTTTTGACGGCCACTGGCGCATACGCCCAGAGCAACACCACACCGCCGACCACCGCGACGCGCCCCAGCACGCCGGACCAGAACTCACTGCCCAACGCCAATGCCACGCCGCCCTCGACCAGCCAGACCACCGGGCAGCACAATCCCGATCCCAAGGTTCGCGAGATGAACCAGAAGGCAAAGGACAAGGTCGAGCGCGAGGGGAAGTAGCGATCTCGCGCATCGGCGTTTTGACGCCGTGATTGTCGGATCTACTTCTTCGCCGAAGCGCAGCGATATGCCTTCTCCCCTTGCGGGAGAGGGCAGCGACGCCGGTTGCCACGACCCCGCTTGGGTGAGGGGTATGCCTGCGTGAGTCTCGCACATTGTGATGCGCGGATAGAACCCCTCATCCGGCGCTTCGCGCCACCTTCTGCCGCAAAGGGAGAAGGGAGGACGCCGACGCAAAATGCGGCGGACGTTGCCGTCCGCCGCATTTGCCCCCTGACACTCCGCTTCTTTCGATCCGCCAGCGGAGCTTACTTCTTCAGCGCGAACACCCAGATCACGCCGCCCTGCGGCACGTTGGCTTCGATGCCGATGTTGTTGGTCACGAGTGCATCCTGGATGCGCTGCGCATCCACGCCCCATCCCGACTGGATCGCGATGTATTGCGTGCCGTCGATCTCATAGGACACCGGCATGCCCATGATGCCGGAGTTGGTCTTCTGCTCCCAGAGCAGCTCGCCACTCTTGGCGTTGAAGGCGCGGAAGTTGCGGTCGTTGGTACCACCCACGAAGACGAGATCGCCTGCGGTCGCCGTCACCGATCCGAACAGCTGCGACTTGGGGAAGTTGTGCTGCCACACCTTCTTGCCCGTGGCGGGATCCCAAGCCTGGAGCTCGCCGAAATGATCGGCACCCGGCTTCGTCTTCAGGCCGATGTCCTCCGGCTTGGTGCCGAGCCAGAGCTCGCCGGGCTTGAGCGGAACCTTCTCGCCGGTGAACCCACCGCAGAAATTCTCGTTGGCGGGCACGTAGACGAGGCCGGTCTTCTGGCTGTAGGCCGCCGACGGCCAATCCTTGCCGCCCCACAGCGATGGACAGAACTCCACGCGCTTGCCGACCACGGGCTTGTGCGCGGGATCGACGATCGGCCTGCCGCTCTCGGCGTCGATGCCCTTCCAGACGTCAGTGGAGACGAACGGCCAGCCGGCGACGTAGTTGATTTTGGTCGGCGTGCGCTCGAGTATCCAGAAGATCGCATCGCGTCCCGGATGGACCAGGCTCTTGATGTTGCGGCCGTCGCGTTGCAGGTCGATCAACATCGGCGCTTCGACTTCGTCCCAGTCCCAGGAATCGTTCTGGTGATACTGGTGATGGGTCTTGATCTTGCCGGTGTTCGGATCGAGCGCGAGCACCGAGGAGGTATAGAGATTGTCGCCGGGATGCATCTCGCCGGGCCACGGCGCGGCGTTGCCGACGCCCCAATAGATCGTCTTGGTGTCCTTGTCGTAATTACCGGTCATCCAGGCCGAGCCGCCGCCGTTCTTCCAGTCCTCGCCCTGCCAGGTGTCGTGGCCGGGTTCGCCTTCGCCCGGGATGGTATAGGTCCGCCACAGCTCCTTGCCGTCCTTGGCATCGTAGGCGGCGACATAGCCGCGCACGCCGAACTCGCCGCCGGAGCCGCCCACGATGACCTTGCCGTCGACGATCAGCGGCATCAGGGTCATGTACTGGCCCTTCTTGTAGTCCTGCACCTTGGTGTCCCACACCACCTTGCCGGTCTTGGCATCGAGCGCGACGACATGGTCGTCTGTGGTGGCGAGATAGAGCTTGTCCTCCCATAGGCCGACGCCGCGGCTGGTCGGATGCAACTGGAATAGGTCGTCGGGAAGCTGCCGCTTGTAGCGCCAATATTCGTCGCCCGTTTTGGCGTTCAGCGCGATCACCTGCCCCATCGGGGTCGCAACGAACATCACGCCGTTGTTGACGATCGGCGGCGCCTCGTGACCTTCGACCACGCCGGTCGCGAAGGTCCAGACCGGGGTGAGGTTCTTTACATTCGAGGTGTTGATCTGGTCGAGCGGGCTGTAGCCCTGCCCGTCATAGGTCCGCCGGTAGAGCATCCAATTGGCGGGCTCCGGGTTTTCCAACCGCTGCGCGGTGACCGGCGCGTAGTTCTCGATCGGGCCTGATACGGCGGCGGTCGAGGCAAGAGTCGATGCAAGACACGTGAAGGTGACGAAGCCGGACAGTAACCACTGCTTCCTGGTCATGGCGTTCCCCTTTTTCATCCGTTTTGAATTCTTGTTTTGAATTCTTGTCGTTCGTCCCGTCGTCCACCCATCGGCGGATGCGGTCTCTCATGACGCGGGCACAACCCGCACGCCCATCATCCCGGCTGCGCGCCACCTACCTTTCCGACGAAGTTTCCGGCGACGCTGAGCGAGCCGTCAGCCAGCGCCAGCGGCAGCGCAGCGAGCCGTCGCGGCGCCGGCCCGAACACGACCTGCGCGCCCGCGCGAGGATCGTATTCGGAGTTGTGGCACATGCATTTGAGCACTTCCTTGTCGCCGACATCGCTCTTCACCCACGCCGTGACAGGACAGCCGGCATGCGAGCAGATTGCCGAATAGGCGAGGATGCCGTCGACGGCGCGCGCTTTTGTCTGCTCGTCGAGCTCGGCGGGGTCGAGGCGGATGATCAAGATCTCGTTGAGGCGCGAGGCGCTGCGCACGACCGATGTCTTTGGATCTTTCGGCCAGGCATGCACCGGCGGTCCGCCGGCCGACAGAGCGGCCGCGGTGACGGGCTTTCCCTCCTGATCGCCTTCGGCGAAGACGAGCAGATCGCCCTTCTGAGGCCGCTCGTCGGAGCCGGGCGCATCCTCGCCCGCGTGGACCTGCGTGGAACAGGCGAAGCACGCCGTGGTGGCCAGCGCACTCTTCAAGAGTGCCCGCCGGGTTTGCTCCGTGCAAGCGTCAGCTTCGGATTCCGCTGTGTTGTCGGAGGATGAAGAGGATGGGTTGAACGATGCACTCGACATGTTCACAAGCAGGCGCTGGAACTCTGCCGAAAAAAAGGCAAAGATTTTTTCCCGCAGTGCATCACACGGTTATGCTCGCACTGATTGAACGCGAACACGCGCATTTGCGCGCATTTTTCTAATTGCAACGTCACGCTACGCGACCGGCATGATGATTTTGCAGATCAGATCAATGCTGCCGGTATTGGTGCAATGCGCCGACGCTCGGCGCGATCGTAGCGCCATCAATGCGGCTGCGCATTTCTCAGGCAGGCATTCTGTATTCTAGGAGCGGAGCACGTGACGCGGCGCAGCGATGCGTCCGGCCAAGGTCGCCGACGCCATCTCGAAACTGTCGGCGATGCGGCGCGCCCTGTCGATGAACAGCGCGGCTGCCTGCGGCGGGCAGACCTCGCGCGCGGTCTGTTCAAACAAATCGAGCCAGCGGTCGAAATGATCCCCGACCAGGTTCAGTGGCATATGCGCCCGCATCGGCGAACCATGGTAGCGGCCGCTCATCAGCACGACCGACGACCAGAAATCCCGGAGCTTGGCCAGATGCTCGTCCCAATTCTGCACGATCGCGAACACCGGCCCCAGCAGCGCATCCTCGCGGACGCGGCCATAGAAACGGGTCACGAGTTCCCCGATCATCTCTTCGGTGATCCCCGTGCGCTCGATCGCGTCCTGGGTCAGCAAATTCCGCCGCGCGGCCGCAGCCTCGCGCTCGGCCTTCAGTCGATCCGACATGTCCCTTGTTATCCGTTCCGTTGTTCCCGCAGGACGCCCGTTCGACATTGTCAGGCCGATTGCGCGCGGCGTCTTTGTCGCAGCGCAAATCGCGGGGGCCGGCGGCGAGCACTCAACGCCCGCCGCCTGCGCCATTGTCAGGCGCCGTAGGTGTAAAAGCCCTGCCCCGTCTTGCGGCCGAGATGGCCGGCGTCGACCATTTCCTTGAGCAGGGGAGCTGGACGGTATTTGGGGTCGTTGAAGCCTTTATAAAAGACCTCCATCACCGACAACATGGTGTCGAGCCCGACGAGATCGGCGAGCGCCAGCGGCCCGATCGGATGGTTGCAGCCGAGCTTCATGCCGGCATCGATCTCTTCCGCCGTCGCAATCCCCTCCTGCAGCGCGAAGATCGCCTCGTTGATCATCGGGCACAGGATGCGGTTGACGGCAAAGCCCGGGCTGTTCTTGGCCGTGATCGCCACCTTGCCGACGCGCTTGGCGAAATCGAGCGCCTTGGCGTGGGTGTCGTCGGAAGTCTGCAAGCCGCGGATGAGCTCCAGCAGCGCCATGACCGGAACCGGATTGAAGAAGTGCATGCCGATGAAGCGGTCGGGGCGGTCGGTCGCGGCGGCGAGCTTCGTGATCGAGATCGACGAGGTGTTCGTGGCGAGCAGCGTGCGCGGCGACAGCGTCGCACAGAGATCCTTCAGGATCTTGAGCTTGAGTTCCTCGTTCTCGGTCGCGGCCTCGATGACGAGATCGCAATCGACGAGCTTGGCGCGATCGGTGGTGCCGGTGATGCGCTTGAGCGTGGCGTCGCGATCGCCCGCCGACATCTTCTCCTTCTTGACCAGGCGCTCGAGGCTGCCGCCGACCGTCGAAATCCCGCGGTTCACCGCCGCATCGGAAATATCGACCATCACGACCGAAAGCCCGGCCGCGGCACAAATCTGCGCGATGCCGTTCCCCATGGTCCCTGCCCCGATGATGCCAACGGTTTGGATCATTGCCTCAAATCCTTTATCCTTACGGACGTGCCCTACCGGCCCCGCCCCATTGTTCCTGCATCAGGGTCTAGCACCGCCCCCGGGCGGGTGCGACCTGATCTTGTCCCTTCATTAAAGCATCCAAGGCGGGAATAAAGCCGCCTTTCGGTCGCGAAACGGCGTGATTTGGTGCCCCGGCCCGTTTGGCCCGGCCGATCTGCGGCATCCCGTCCCCGGAGGGCGCGAGGGTGCGGGGAGCACCGGGCTCGAGGTGGACGCGCCTCAACCGAGACGAAGCACCTTGCCCGGATTCATGATGTTCTTGGGATCGAGCGCCCGCTTGATCGTGCGCATGATGTCGAGCTCGATCCGGGAGCGATAGTGCTGGAGCTCGTCGAGCTTCTCGATGCCGATGCCATGTTCCGCCGAGATCGAGCCGCCCATGGAGGTAACGAGGTCGTTGACGGCCCGTGTGATTGCTGCGGAATACTGGGACAGCGTATCGCGGTCCATGCCCTTCGGACCCATGAAGGAGAAGTGCACATTGCCGTCTCCGATATGGCCGAGCGGATAGGGGCGGATCGGCGGCAGGATTGCGAGCACGGCCTCGAGACCGCTGTCGATAAACTCGGGAATCCTTGAGACCGCGACCGAGACGTCGTAGCTCAAGCCCGGACCTTCGGTGCGCGATGCCTCGGCCACGCTCTCGCGAATTCGCCACATGTTGCGCGACTGCGTTTCGGTTTGCGCGATCACCGCATCCAGCACCCGGCCCGCCTCGAGCTGGTCGGCCAGGAACTGCTCCATCCTGTCCGACATGCCCGTGCCACCGTCCTGCCGTGGCCGGGCCGACGACCATTCGAGAAGGAGATACCATTCGGTCTCAGCCTTGAGAGGATCCTGGGTGCCGGGAATGTGCCGCAGCACCATGTCGGTGCACGCACGGCTGATGAGCTCACAGGAGCCGACATTGTCATCGGAAGCAGCATGCGCCTCCGACAGAAGGTCGATAGCAGACTTGGGATCGCGAATCGCGAGCCATGCCGTGCACACGTCTTTCGGCGCCGGCCAGAGTTTCAGCACCGCCTTGGTGATGATGCCGAGCGTCCCTTCGGCGCCCATGAACAGATGCTTGAGGTCATAGCCGGTGTTGTCCTTCTTGAGCGCACGCAGGCCGTCCCAGATATCGCCATTAGCCAGCACGACCTCCAGACCCAACACCAGATTTCGCGCATTGCCATAACGCAGCACCTGCACGCCGCCGGCATTGGTGGACAGATTACCTCCGATCATGCACGAGCCCTGAGCACCGAGGCTGAGCGGAAAGAGGCGGTCGTGGCGCGCGGCTGTGTCCTGAAGCGTCTCGAGGATGCAGCCTGCCTCCACGGTCATGGCATAGCCGACGGGATCGATATTCAACACCTGGTTCATGCGACCGAGCGACAGCACGATGCCGCGGTGCATGGGCCACGGCGTAGCGCCGCCCATCAGGCCGGTGTTGCCACCTTGCGGAACGATGGCAATGCCGTTGTCGTAACAGAGCTTGACGACAGCGGAGACTTCCGTGGTGCTGGCCGGACGCACGACCGCCGCCGCCTGCCCCGCCAACTCGCCGCGCCAGTCGGTCACGAAGGGCAGCTTGTCCTGCTCGTCCAGGATCAGGCCTTTGTCGCCGACGATGGCCCGCAAGCGGTCGAGAACGGCTGAGGTCACTGGCGCGGTCGGAATCGAGGGAGCGGTGGGAAGGGCTGCACCCGGCATATGTTCCTCTCTTTTCGGCCGTTCCGCGCCTGGGGCGCGTCAGCCTTCGTTCTTGTTTTCATTCTGGGCGGTGGTGCGATGACCCTAGCATAGGGGGCGCGCTTGGGAACGTCTCCGGCAGTAAGCCTCGTGCAGATTTGCCTGGGATTGCTGAATGCAGGCGCACTTCCGCGGAGCTCCCGTATACCCTACTGTGCCCGATCACATTCGGATTGGAGATCATGAGCCGTTTCTGGAGTCCGGTCGTCCACACGCTTTCGCCCTACGTCCCCGGCGAGCAGCCCAAGCAGGACGGCATCGTTAAGCTCAATACCAACGAGAATCCCTACCCGCCCTCGCCGCGCGTGCTCGCGGCGATCGCAGCGGCCGTGGAGCGGCTGCGCCTTTATCCCGATCCGCGCGCAACGCGCCTGCGTGAGGCGATCGCGGCCCATTGCGATGTGGCGCCCGAGCAAGTGTTCGTCGGCAACGGCTCCGACGAGGTTCTGGCCCACACCTTCCAGGCGCTTCTGAAGCACGAACCACCGCTTCTATTCCCCGACGTCACCTACAGCTTCTACCCTGTTTATTGCGGCCTCTATGGAATAACGCATGACGAGGTGCCGCTCGATGCTGCGATGAGGATCGATATCTCCGACTACAGGCGGCCATCGAGTGCCATCCTCCTCTGCAATCCGAACGCTCCTACCGGCATTGCCCTTCAGCGCGACGCAATCGCATCGCTGCTCGCCGAACAGCCGGACCGGCTGGTGGTGGTGGACGAGGCCTATGTCGATTTCGGCGCCGAGAGCGCCGTGCCGCTGGTTGCACGCCACGACAATCTGCTGGTCATCCAGACCTTCTCGAAGTCGCGCTCGCTCGCTGGCCTGCGGGTTGGTTTTGCCATCGGCCAACGACCGCTGATCGAAGCGCTGGAACGCGTGAAGGACAGCTTCAACTCCTATCCCGTCGATTGCCTCGCGATGGCCGGCGCCGCCGCCGCCATCGAGGACGACGGCTGGTTCCGAGACACCCGTGCCCGTATCATCGCGAGCCGCGAAACCTTGGCCCGCGACCTCAGACAACTCGGCTTCGAGGTGTTGCCGTCGCTCGCCAACTTCGTCTTCGCGCGCCATCGAAGCCGGAGCGGAGCAGATCTCGCGGCAGCGCTTCGCCAGCGTGGCGTTCTGGTCCGGCATTTCGGCAAGCCACGCATCGAGAACTTCCTGCGCATCACGGTCGGAACGGAGGCAGAGTGTGCCCGGCTTATTGAAGTGCTGCGCGGCTTGATCTGAGCCCCGACGGTCCCCGCATCAGGCAAAGTCAAAACGATGAGGCCGAACGCCACCTCGTGCCATGCTGCGCAAGGCTTTGATTTCCGGTCCAATTCGGGTTACCAAACCGCTCCGCCGCCTGCTTTGCAGGACGATCCCCTCAGGGAAATAAACGTGAATCACCTCCGCAGTCCCGAAATCGGCGCACGCGAGACATCGCGGCGGGCGCCGAAGCTCAGGCACGGATGAACGACTTCGCGCGATCCGTCGGCGCCGCGTTCACGCTGATCGGCGAGGCCGATGCGGAGCTTCTGGCCATCGTCGGGCTGTCGGTGCGCGTCAGCCTCACCGCCAGCATCCTCGCGCTTCTGATCGGGGCGCCGTTCGGGGCGCTGCTTGCGATCACCCGGTTCCGCGGGCGGCAGGTCATCATCGTCCTCACCAATGCCTTGCTTGGTCTTCCGCCGGTCGTGGTCGGGCTCGCACTCTATCTTTTGCTGTCACGATCCGGCCCGTTCGGGGCCGCCGGCCTGTTGTTTACGCCAACGGCCATGGTGATTGCGCAATCGCTGCTCGCAACACCGATCGTGGTTGCACTCGTCCACCGCCCGGCGAGCCTGCTGTGGGCGGAGTATGGCGACCTGGCGCGGATCGACGGGCTGTCGACGTTGCGCAGCATCGGCTTGCTGTTCGCGCTGGGCCGGACCTCGCTGCTGACGGCCTTTCTAGCAGCCTTCGGGCGCGCGATCGCGGAGGTTGGCGCCATCCTCATCGTCGGCGGCAACATCCGCGGTTTCACGCGCACGATGACGACGGCGATCGCGCTGGAGACCAGCAAGGGCGACCTGCCGCTGGCGCTCGGGCTCGGGCTGATCCTGCTCGCACTCAGCGTCGCAGTGTCCACCGTCGCCTTCCTGCTAGTGGGACGCGTTGGGGAAAAATAGCTGCTCGCCCCCGACCTTGTAGCCGGCGATGGCCTCCTGCCCCCCAGGAGAGATCAGCCAGTCGATGAAGGCCTGCCCGTCCTGCGCCTTCACGTTCGCATGCTTGGCCGGATTGACCAGCATGACGCCGTACTGGTTGAACAGCCGCTTGTCGCCTTCCGTCAGGACGGTAAGCTCGCCGCGGTTCTTGAATGACAACCAGGTGCCGCGGTCCGACAGCAGATAAGCATTCGACGACGACGCCATGTTCAGGGCCGGACCCATGCCCTGGCCGATCTCGCGATACCAGCCGTCCTTGGCGGCACCGAGGTCGATGCCTGCCTCCTTCCACAGCCGTAGCTCGGCCGCGTGCGTGCCGGACTTGTCGCCGCGCGAGATGAACGGCGCCTTCGCGGCGGCGATCTTGCGCAGCGCATCGGCCACGTCCTTGCCGCCGGCGATCTTCGCGGGATCGCTCTTCGGCCCGACAATGACGAAGTCGTTGTACATGACATCAAAGCGCTTCACGCCCTCCCCTTCGGACATGAACTTGTCCTCGGCGGGCCTGTCATGGACGAACACGACGTCTGCATCGCCGCGCCGCCCGATGTCGAGCGCCTGGCCCGTACCGACGGCAACGACCTTCACGTCGATGCCCGCGGCCTTCGAGAACAGCGGCAGCAAGTAACCGAACAGCCCCGACTGTTCCGTCGACGTCGTCGAGGCCACGGTGATGGCGCGCTCCTGCGCGACTGCGATCGTGGACCAGAGCAGAATCGCTCCGAGAGTCATTATCTTTTTCATGCCTCGTCCTTACACCAGATGCCCGATGTTCCAAACTCTACCGTCGATAGAGCCGTACAGGGAACCTCGACAAGCACCGCAACGTGCTTGGTCATGATCCTCGCGACGCTTCCCTGTGAGGAACGTCCGCTCCGCGCGCAAGTTGTCCTCAAGTCAACCCAGGAGGAAACCAGATGAAGAAGATCATTTTGGCATCCGCATGCATCATGGCGCTGGCGACCGGCGGCGCCTTTGCGCAGACACAACCCGCCCCAGGCGCATCCGGCCATGGCGACGTCGGCCCTTCGTCGCGGGGCCCCGCGACCAAGGGCATGACGACCGGCGCGTCGTCGAACATGCAGAACGAGGCCGCCGACAGCAAGGGCAAGCAGACTCCGTCGGCCGGCGGCAGCAACACGAACAACATGGGCAGCCAGGCCGGCGGCGGCGCGGGCTCCGGAAAGTAGGCTTGCATCGATCGGAAGTCCGGAGAGGGGCGATCGTCCCCTCTCCAAGAGTCTTCGTGCCGCCAAAGCTCGCCGATGTCATACGCGAAGGTCTTGGTGTCGAACGAAACGTGTTGGCGGGGCTGCAGCTTGACTACAGTCACGCCGGCTAACTCGCAGCCGCGCGCTCTAAAGGCTTGGATGTTCTGCAATTGGTCCCACCTACATTGACATCAGTGTGACAGCCGGGGATTTTTACATTGCTGGCGAATCAGCGATGGCCTCAAGCCGAGTACCTCTTGGACAACTCCCAGTGCTTTCGAGACTGATATCGTTGCTGCGCCGCATCCCCGCGGTGAAATGGGCGTTGACCCGGCTTCGGCCTGCGCCGCACGGCGGCAGCATCGCGGTCGCGCCTGATACCGCAGACGCCTCATCCGCCATTGTTGCTGACATTGCAGTAGCCGCGGAGGTTCTCGACACCAGCATCGGCGTGGATACGTCGCACTGCGACGCCGCGGTCGCGGCTTCGGCCGAAGACGACAGCGCCAGCCCTGTCATCGCGGAGAGCCCGTCGGAAGCGCCAGCCGATATCAGCGGCAGCGACGAATCCTCCCGGGAGACGGCGGCGGACGTCGAGCCGGTCGTCGTGGAGGAAGCGTCGGTCGCGACCATCGAGGTCGTGCGCGAGCCGGTCGACGTCCCCGAACTCATCACCAACAGCGATGCATCTCCCGAGCTTGCGGCCGTTGAGCCCGTTGTCGCGGAGGAGGCCTCGTCCGCCGATGCCGCGGTCGAGGTCGTCCCGGTTGATGCCCCCGCTCTCGCCGTCAACGACGAGCATTCCGCTACCGTCGACGTGGATACTCGCTCAACTCTCGACGATGCGTGTGTGGCGCTTGCCGATCGCGAAATCTCGGCGGAGCATGTCGCTGAGGATAGCATCGACAGCGATTCCTCCCCCAGCGCCGCGAAAGTCGCCGACGACACGCCCAGCGTCGTCACGGATGTTGCGCCGGAGCCGGCCCTCGAGGCCCCCGCTCCGGAGATCACTGGCGCGCCGAAGATCCGTGCAAAGATCGCAGAACCAGCCGACCGCGCCACGCTGATCCGGCAGCGTTGGGCGGAGACCGGGATCAGGATGTGGAATCCGCGCCTTCACGGCGCCGGTGATGCCACACTGAACATCCAGGGCAGTGTCGGGCTGCTGCCGCCCGCGCCCGGCGAGACGATGCCGCGCTACGACAAGCTGGAATTCCGGATGCTCGGTGGACAGATCGTTTGCGAAGGCGTGATTGTCGAAGCACCCGCGCATGCAAGCCAGCGCAGTTTTACGCGGCTCGCCGAGCCGGGGAAACCCGATCGGGTCCGCGAACCAATGCGGGAACGCCAGGCCGCTCTCGCCTGACCCTTTATTCCCTGCGCTCAGGGGATCGGATAGCCCTTCCAGACCCACTCCAGCGCCGACGGCAGCGTCTGCGCGATCGTGGGACGGTCGACGTGCTTGGCGTTGCGCACGAACAGAAACTGATAGTGGTAGCCCTTCTCCGCCAGCACCTTGGCCATCAGCGCGTTGGACAGGGTCCAGTCGTGCATGCCGTCGGGAATGGTGGGGTTCGGATAGAACAGGTCCTGGTCGCCGCCGAAGAACCAGAAGCGGATCGGCTTGGCCGGCGCAGCGACGATCAGCGGCACGCCGGGCGGCTCGGCCGGCGTGAGCACGCCAGCCTTGGAAATGAGATTGGGTGTGGCCGGCCCCGTCCATGCGCTGTGATATTCCCAGGCGCCGCCGCGCAGCGACGGGTCGTGCGGCCATTGCTGGTTGACCATGGTCGGCGAGAACGCCAGCACGCGGTGATAGAGATCGGGATAGAACCACGCTATGGTGAAGGCTGCCACACCGCTCGAACTCAGCCCCATGGTCGCACGCCCATCGGGATTTCTGGTCAGCTTGACGTCGGCATTCTTTTCGACCAGCGGCAGCACTTCACGCTCGACGAACTGCGCGTAGGCCCCTGACACCGCGTCATATTCGCGGCCGCGCTGACTGCCCTGCGCGTCCTGCCCGCCATTGCCGATCTGGATCGCGATCATCGGCGGCACGCGGCGCTGCGCGATCAGATTGTCGAGCGTGACGGCGAGATCCTTGTAGGCGTTGGAGCCGCCGTCGCCGACCACGATGAACGGCGCCTCGGTGCCGCGCACATATTGCGCCGGCACATAGACGTCGATGGCGCGCGACCAGATGCCGGGGTGGCTGGTGGTGACTATCATGTGCGACTTGTCGTCCGGCGCCGTGACGGTCGTCATGATCGAGGAGTTGGTGCAGCCGGCGACGTCGTCGCGGATCAGGCCGGGATTGTAGATGGTGCTCTCCTTCGACGGCAGCGTGAAGGATTTTGTCGTCCCGCGCGGCACACCCTCCCTCGCGATCGTCTCCGGCGCAGGATTGTGGGTGGGGCCGATGATAAAATTGCCCTCGGCACCCGGTGGCGGCAGCGTTCCGTCAGGAAGCTCGGTCGCGCGCGGGTAATTGGGATTGGATGGATCGCGCGTCGGAGGCGCCGTCTTGAAATCGAGACCCGTCGTATCGATAAAGAACGGGGCCGCCTTGTCGGTGCTGTTGGCCCCAGGCGGCATCACCATGTTCTGGGTGACGCAGGCCGGCTGCGAGTAGGCAATTGAAGTGAAGGAGACGAGGAAACTCAGCGTCCCCGCAAGGACGGAGGATGATCTGGTCATTTCAGCTCCCGATGCCGACGAGTCTTTCTGGCTCGCCTTGGGGCAAAGTATGGCGAGCCGACTGCGCGCGGTCAAACCCCAACCGGCCGCGTTGCAGCGATGGCCGCCATGCTCAAAACGGACGGGCACGGTTATTCCGCGCACGCCACGACATTTTTCAGACATGTGGCCGTTGCTGCCGCACCTCGCACGACGTAGCTTGCCGGCCGGCCGCGCGAAGGCCGCGCCCGATCAAGACGACAAGAACAATCTGCAAGAACAATCTGGGAGACAAACGATGAAAAAGCTCACGGCCGCGCTCTGTGCATTGGCGTTCCTCGCAACCGGCGCGCAGGCGCAGACCGTCAAGGATTTCATTGCGGCGGTCACCAAGAAATGGACCACGCCGTTCGAGCCGTTCCAGCTCATCGGCAACATCTACTATGTCGGCACCGACGGCATCGCCGTCTACATCATCAAGACCTCACAGGGCCTGATCCTGATGGATACGGCGCTTCCGGAATCCACCGGCATGATCAAGGACAACATTGCCAAGCTCGGTCTCAAGGTCTCCGACATCAAGATCATCCTCAATACGCACGCGCATTTCGACCACACCGGCGGCTTCGCCGAGATCAAGAAGGAGACCGGTGCACAGCTCGTGGCCGGTGAACGCGACAAGCCGCTGCTGGAGGGCGGCTATTATCCTGGCGACGAGAAGAACGAGGATCTCGCCTTCCCCACAGTGAAGGTCGATCGCGCCGTGAAGGAAGGCGACAAGGTCACGCTCGGCGACACCACGTTGACGGCGCATGCGACTCCTGGCCACTCGCCGGGCTGCACGAGCTGGGAAATGACCGTCAAGGACGGCAATCAGGACCGCAAGGTGCTGTTCTTCTGTAGCGGCACGGTGGCATTGAACCGGCTGGTCGGCCAGCCGACCCATGCCGGAATCGTCGACGACTACCGTGCGACCTACGCCAAGGTGAAGGCGATGAAGATCGACGTGCTGCTCGGGCCGCATCCGGAGGTCTATGGCATGCAGGCCAAGCGCGCCGAAATGAAGGACGGCGCACCGAACCCGTTCGTCAAGCCGGGTGAGCTCGCAGCCTACGCCACAACCCTGTCGGAGGATTTCGACAAGCAGCTCGCCAAGCAGACCGCCGCGCTCGAGAAGAAATAGCGGTCATCCGGGCATCCGCACACCTTTCCTCGACAAAGAGAGGTGTGCGAGCAGATCGCCTCGCACCATTGGCGATGCGACAGAATGCTGCGCCGACACCGATGGTTAGCAGAGCGTCACCAACGTTTTTGCGGTCTTTTGCAATCGATACGCTCGTTTTCGCCGCCACATATCGTTAACCCGGCCTCACCAATGCAGGCGGCCGGAAAACTCCCGGTAGCGTACAACCTTCGCCGGCTTTTCCTGCGAGACCCGCCTAACGCGACCTTTACCCTCGCCGTGCAACATCCCCAGCGTTTTGAAGGGGATCCGGGGCTCGTATTGCAATGCCTGTCACCAATTTGAAGTCTCATCTCGCCGCCGCGTTGCAGCTGTTTCGCGTGCCCGCTGACCCCGACCTCACGCGCGCGCAATTCGACGCCTTCTCCAAGCAGATCCCGTTGCTCTATTTCATCCTCATGAGCAACACGATCGCTGTCGCCTATACCTATGTGAGCGTGGCGCCGGACTGGTTGACGCTCATCGTGCCATCCGTGCTGACCGCGCTCGCGGCGCTTCGCACCTTCTGGTGGCTGCGCCAACGGCACCTCGTGCGCACCGATGCCGACATCCTACGCAATCTGCGCGCCACCAACTGGATGACATTGCCGATCGGCGCGGGCTTCACAGTCTGGTCCTTCGCGCTCTACCCTTACGGCGACCCCTTCGCCAAGAGCCAGGTTGCCTTTTACATGGCGGTGACCGTGATCGGCT
The DNA here is from genome assembly GCF_000244935.1 of Bradyrhizobium sp. WSM1253. Lineage (NCBI taxonomy): Bacteria > Pseudomonadati > Pseudomonadota > Alphaproteobacteria > Hyphomicrobiales > Nitrobacteraceae > Bradyrhizobium > Bradyrhizobium sp. WSM1253. The sequence continues at coordinate 6,687,952 of NZ_JH600073.1, read as the reverse complement.
GCATCTTCTCGCTGATGCATCTGCGCTCGGCGGCACTGATCGTGACGCTGGTCGTCGACGTGCCCTATGTGCTGTTCTTCTGGGCCACCGGCGAGCCGACGCTGAAGGCGATCGCCGTCAACAATCTGCTCGTGTCGGGGGCGATGGTGACGGTGCTGTTCATCTACTATCGCGACTTCGCCGATCTCGTCGCGAGCCGCAAATCGCTGCTGGCGCAGCAGGCGGCGACCCAAGCCCTCTCGGACGAGAACTTCCGCCTCGCCAACCTCGATTCCCTGACCGAACTGCCGAACCGCCGCCGCTTCTTCGCCGAGCTGTCGAGCGCGTTCACCGATGCCGAGCGCAGGAACGTTCGCGTCGCGGTCGGGATCATCGACCTCGATGGCTTCAAGCCGATCAACGACAATTACGGCCATTCGGTCGGCGACCGCGTTCTGATCGAGGCGGGCCGGCGCATCCGCGAAGTCTGCGAGGGCTTCGGCCCGCAGCGGGTGGAATTCGCCAGGCTCGGCGGCGACGAGTTCGGCCTCGTCGTGTGCGGCGACCCTGACGATGCGGATCTGATGCGGCTCGGCGAACGCGTTGGTGACCAGGTCAAGCTGCCCTACCAGCTCGACACCGCCCATACCGGGCTGTCCTGCTCGATCGGCTTCGCGCTATTCCCGCAATCGGCAACGACGGCGGAAGCGCTCTATGAATGCGCCGACTATTCGCTCTATCACGCCAAGCGGCATCTGCGCGGCCGCACCGTGATCTTCTCGAGCGAGCTCGAGGCCGAGATCCGCAGCCGCGGCGTCATCGAGAATTTGCTGCGCACCGCCGATTTCAGCACCGAGATGGACTTGGTGTTCCAGCCGATCGTGGACGCCATGAGCGAGCACACCGCCGGCTTCGAGGTCCTGGCGCGCTGGCGCAGCTCCCGCCTCGGCCTGGTTTCGCCGGCCGACTTCATTCCCGCCGCCGAGCGCATCGGCCTGATCCGGCCGCTGACGCAAGCGCTGCTGGCGCGCGCGCTCGCGACGGCCAGGACCTGGCCCGACCACATCCGCCTGTCGTTCAACCTGTCCGCGCACGACATCTGCTCGCCCGAGGGCATCCTGCCGCTGATCACCATCGTCGAGAAGAGCGGGCTGTCGTCGCGCCGGATCGATTTCGAGATCACCGAGACCGCCGTCACCTTCGATTTCGTACGCGCACAACAGTCGATCGCGGCATTGAAGGCGATGGGCTGCGGCATTTCGCTGGACGATTTCGGCACCGGCTATTCCTCGCTGAGCCACGTGCACTGGCTGCCGCTCGACAAGATCAAGATCGACCGCAGCTTCATCGCCGACGTCAATGACAATGCAGTGAGCCACAAGATCATCAAGTCCCTCACAGGCCTCTGTGACGACATGGAGATCGCCTGCGTCGCCGAGGGCGTCGAGACCCGCGCTCAGCTCGACACCCTGCGCCGGCTGGGATGCGACTTCATCCAGGGCTACTACTTCGCCAAGCCCATGCACGGCGACGCGATCGACGAGTATCTCGCAAAGGAACGCCAGCGCCTTGGCGGCGCCGGTGCCAGGGTCGTGGCCTGAGTCGCGCCTGGACTAGCGCAGGCTCGGCAGATCGAGCCCCTTGTCGCGGGCACATTCGATCGCGGTGTCGTAGCCCGCGTCGGCGTGGCGCATGACTCCGCTGCCAGGGTCGTTCCAGAGCACGCGCGCGATCCGCTTCGCCGCTTCCGGCGTGCCGTCGGCGACGATCACCATGCCGGCATGCTGGGAATAGCCGATACCGACGCCACCGCCATGATGCAGCGACACCCAGGTCGCGCCGCTGGCGCAATTGAGCAGAGCGTTGAGCAAGGGCCAGTCGGACACAGCATCCGACCCGTCCTTCATCGCTTCGGTTTCGCGGTTGGGGCTCGCCACCGAGCCGCTGTCGAGATGGTCGCGGCCGATCACGATGGGTGCCTTCAATTCGCCGCGCGCCACCATCTCGTTGAAGGCAAGGCCCAGGCGATCGCGATCGCCAAGCCCGACCCAGCAGATCCGTGCCGGCAGGCCCTGAAACTTGATGCGCTCCCTGGCCATGTCGAGCCAATTGTGCAGGTGCTTGTCGTCAGGCATCAGCTCCTTGACCTTGGCGTCGGTCTTGAAGATGTCCTCGGGATCTCCCGACAGCGCCGCCCAGCGGAACGGCCCGACGCCGCGGCAGAACAACGGACGGATATAGGCGGGGACAAAGCCCGGAAAATCGAAGGCATTCTTCAGGCCCATGTCCTGGGCCATCTGGCGGATGTTGTTGCCGTAGTCGAGGGTCGGGATGCCTTGCGCATGGAAATCCAGCATGGCCTGGACGTGCTCGACCATCGAGGTTTTCGAGGCGCGCTCCACGGCCTTGGGGTCGGCGGCGCGCGTGGCTTCCCACTCCGCGAGCGTCCAGCCCTTCGGCAAATAGCCGTTGATCGGATCGTGCGCGCTGGTCTGGTCGGTGACGATATCGGGCCTGACGCCGCGGCGGACCAGCTCGGGAAAAATCTCCGCGGCATTGCCGAGCAGACCGACCGAGACCGCCTTCTTCGTCTTGGCCGCCTCCGCCGTGATCGCAAGTGCCTCGTCGAGCGTGGCGGCCTGGCGATCGAGATAACCGGTGCGCAGACGCATCTCGATGCGGCTCGGCTGGCATTCGACTGCCAGCATCGAGGCTCCCGCCATGGTCGCAGCCAGCGGCTGCGCGCCGCCCATGCCGCCGAGACCGGCCGTCAGAATCCATTTGCCGGCGAGGCTGCCGCCGTAATGGCGACGCCCGACCTCAACAAAAGTCTCGTAGGTGCCCTGCACGATGCCCTGGCTGCCGATATAGATCCAGGAACCCGCCGTCATCTGGCCGTACATCATCAGGCCCTTGCGATCGAGCTCGTTGAAATGATCGAGCGTCGCCCAGTGCGGCACGATGTTGGAGTTGGCGATCAGGACGCGCGGCGCGTCAGCATGGGTGCGGAACACGCCGACCGGCTTGCCGGACTGGACCAGGAGCGTCTCGTCGGCTTCGAGCTTGCGCAACGTCGCAATGATCCGGTCAAAGCTCTCCCAGTCGCGCGCGGCGCGGCCGATGCCGCCATAGACCACGAGCTCGCTCGGACGTTCTGCAACGTCGGGATCGAGATTGTTCATGAGCATGCGCAAGGGCGCTTCCGTCAGCCAGCTCTTGGCGCTGATTTCGCTGCCGCGGGGCGCGCGGATGGTGCGGTCATTGTCCAGTCGGCGGTTCATGCGGAACACCTCGTCAGGCAAGCGTCGGAAACGGGTCGGTTGAAAGTACGGCGAGCGCCGCAGCCGGCAGCGCGTCGGCCTCGATCATCGCTGCAGCCTTGGCGAGATCGCCGGCCATGTAGCGGTCGGCGCCGAGCGGCGCTACCTGCTCGCGCAGTGCCGCAATGACGGCAACGAGCGGCGCACTCGTCGCGTGCGGCGCGCGTAGCGTGATGCCCTGGGCGGCGACCAGGAACTCGATGCCGAGGATGGCAGCGAGATTGTCGGCCATATCGGACAGCCGCCGTGCGGCATGCGCGGCCATCGAGACGTGGTCTTCCTGGTTGGCACTGGTCGGCGTCGAGTCGATCGAGCAGGCGGCCGCGCGCTGCTTGTTCTCGGCATAGAGCGCGGCCGCCGTCACCTCGGCGATCATGAAGCCGGAATTGATACCGGGATCGGGAGTGAGGAACGGCGGCAGGCCGAAATTGAGCGCGGGATCGACCAGCGTCGCGATGCGCCGCTCGCTGATCGCACCGATTTCCGACAGCGCAAGCGCGATGGTATCCGCGGCAAAGGCCACCGGTTCGGCATGGAAGTTTCCGCCGGAGACGATCTCGCCGGTCTCGACCAGCACGAGCGGATTGTCGGTGACGGCATTGGCCTCGACGATCAGCGTCCGCGCCGCCTGCACGATCAGGTCGAGCGCCGCGCCTGCGACCTGCGGCTGGCAGCGCAGGCAATAGGGATCCTGCACGCGCTCGTCGCCTTCGAGATGCGACAGGCGGATGTCGCTGCCCTCGAGCAGCGCCATCAAGGCTGCCGCGGCCGCGATCTGTCCCGAATGGCCGCGCAGCGCCTGGATTTCGGGGCGGAACGGCGCCGTCGAGGCCATCGCCGCATCGACCGACAGCGCGCCGGTGACGAGCGCGGCGCGGGCCAGGCGAAATGCGCGCAGCACGCCGGAGACGGCGTAGGCAGTGGAGAATTGCGTGCCGTTGATCAGCGCGAGCCCTTCCTTGGGACCGAGCGTCAGTGGCGGCAGGCCGGCCGCGGCGAGCGCCTCGCGGCCCGATACGATCTTGCCATCGACGATCGCCTGCCCTTCGCCGATCATCACGGCGGTCATATGCGCGAGCGGCGCGAGGTCACCGGAAGCGCCGACCGAACCCTGCTGCGGCACCAGCGGTGAGACGCGCCGCGCCAGCATGGCCTGCAGCTGCTCGATCACCTCGCGGCGCACGCCGGAGGCGCCGCGCCCGAGCGAGATGATCTTCAGTGCCATCATCAGGCGGACGATGGGCTCGGGCGTCGCCGCACCGACGCCGCAGCAATGCGAGACGATGAGGTTGCGCTGGAGCAGCGCGGTCTGGTCCGGCGGAATGCGCTTCGAGGCAAGTTTGCCGAAGCCGGTGTTGATCCCGTACACGGGAGCGTCGGCGCGCGCGGCCCTTGCAACGATCTCCGCGGCCGCGTCGACGCGCGGCCAGAACGAGGGATCTAGAACAACAGACGCGCCTTCGAGCACGCGCGCGAGGTCATCGAGGCCGACGGTTCCCGGCTTGACGACGATCGGCGCGCGCTTCTCCGTCATTGTCCCCTCCACACCCGGCGGTGCAGCGGATTGAAGCCGATACGGTAGACCAGCTCGGCGGGGCACTCGATGTCCCAGATCGCAAGATCACACCATTTGCCTGCCTCTAACGTGCCGGTATCATGGAGCACGCCGAGCGCTCGCGCGCCTTCCCGGGTGACGCCGGCAAGGCATTCGGCCACATTCATCCGGAACAGCGTCGCGCCCATGTTCATGGCAAGCAGGAGCGAAGTCAGCGGCGAGCTGCCCGGATTGCAGTCGGTCGCAAGCGCCATGGCAACGCCGTGCTTGCGGAACGCCTCGACCGGCGGTTTTTGCGTCTCGCGGATGAAGTAGAAGGCGCCGGGCAGCAGCACGGCCACCGTTTTAGCTTTTGCCATCGCCGCTGCACCGGCTTCGTCGGTGTGCTCGAGGTGATCAGCCGATAGCGCCGAGAATTTCGCGGCAAGCGCAGCGCCGCCGAGGTTCGAGAGCTGGTCGGCATGCAGCTTAACCGGCAGTCCAAGCCGCCCCGCTGTCTCGAACACCTGCGCCGTCTGCTCGCCGGAAAATGCAATCCCCTCCATGAAGGCATCGACGGCATCGGCCAGGCCGGCCTTTGCAATCGCAGGCAACATCTCCCTGCAGACGAGATCGATGTAACGATCCTTGTCGCCCTCCGCCTCGATCGGCAGCGCATGCGCGCCGAGGAAGGATGTGCGGATCGCGACCGACCGCTGACAGCCGAGGCTTCGCGCGGCGGCCAGCTGGCGCATCTCGGTCTCGGTATCCAAGCCGTAGCCGGACTTGATCTCGACCGTGGTGGCACCCTCGGCAATCAGCGCATCGAGCCGCGGCAGCGCGTGTGCTACGAGCTCGGCCTCGCTTGCCTTGCGCGTCGCGGCCACTGTCGAGACGATACCGCCGCCGGCGCGCGCGATCTCCTCGTAGCTCGCGCCCTTCAGGCGCAGCTCGAATTCATGGGCGCGGTTGCCGCCATAGACCAGATGGGTGTGACAATCGACGAGACCGGGCGTGATCCAGCGCCCTCCGCAATCGATCCGTTCGGCTGCATCGGCATCCGCCGGAAAATCAGTCTGCGCACCTGCATAGACGATACGGCCGGCGCGCGCGGCGATCACGCCATGCTCGATCTCACCAAGATCGGGGCGGTCGGCCCGCATCGTGGCGAGCCGGGCGTTATGCCAGATCCGGTCGAAGCGCTCTGCCATGCAACTGTCCCTTCGCGGATGCCCCTGCGCCCTGGGATGCTTGACTTATATGTCTAGACATATAATCGTGTCGCGGTTCTGTCCAGCCGGCATGGAAACATGACACGACTGCATTTCGCCTCCGCGCTCCTGCCCTCGGGCTGGGCCAATGACGTGCAGGTGGTGATCACCGCCGGCGCGATCGCCGAGGTGACGCCGGGCGTGGCCCCGGCCTCCGGGGACGAACACCACGACATCGCGCTTCCGGGACTTGCGAGCCTGCACAGCCACGCCTTCCAGCGCGGCATGGCGGGTCTCGCAGAACTGCGCGGCGACAGCACCGACACCTTCTGGACCTGGCGCGAGGCGATGTACCGCTTCGCGCTGGCGATGACGCCTGACGACGTCGCAGCGGTCGCGACACTGCTTTATGTCGAGATGCTGGAGCAGGGTTTTACCCGCGTCGGCGAATTCCATTATCTGCATCATGACCGCGATGGCTCGCCCTACGCCGACATCGGCGAAATGGCCGCACGCATCGCGCAGGCCGCCGAAGCCTCGGGTATTGCACTGACATTGCTGCCGAGTTTTTATGCGCACGGCTCATTTGGTGGCGCAGCACCGCATGCCGACCAGCGCCGCTTCATCTGTACGGTTGATCAGTTCGCCGCGCTGGTGAGCGCCTCGCGCAAGGCGATTGAACAATTGCCGGGCGCAAATATCGGTATCGCGCCGCACAGTTTGCGCGCTGTGACGCCGGCCGAGCTTGCAGCGATCATTCCGCTCGCGGACGGCGGCCCGGTGCACATTCATGCCGCCGAGCAGGTGAAGGAGGTCGAGGATTGCCTGGCCTGGTCTGGACAGCGTCCAGTGCAATGGCTGCTTGAGCACGCGCCAGTCGACCGACGCTGGTGCCTCATCCACGCGACCCACACGACGGATGAAGAAGTCACTGCATTCGCCAAGACTGGCGCGGTCGCGGGACTCTGCCCTATCACCGAGGCAAGCCTTGGCGACGGCATTTTCTCGGCTCGCGAATTCGTCGGTGCCGGCGGTGCCTTTGGCATTGGCACGGATTCCAATGTGCTGGTCGGCGTCGCCGACGAGCTGCGCCAGCTCGAATATGGCCAACGGCTCAAGCACCGCGAGCGCAACGTGCTCTCCGCCGGCGCAGGCCGCTCGACGGGACGCGCCCTGTTCGATCATGCGCTTTCAGGCGGCGCGCGGGCACTAGCACAGATGTCAGTCGGTCTCACGCCAGGTGCGCGCGCCGACATCGTCACGCTCGACACCACGCATCCCTCGCTGGCGGGGCGCGCGCGCGACGCCGTCATCGACGGCTGGATCTTTGCCGCAGGCAGCGGTGCGGTCGATTGCGTCTGGGCCGGCGGCGACAAGGTCGTCGAGGGCGGACGGCACCGGCTGCGCCAGACCGCACGCGAACGCTTCAACGCGTCGGTCCGGAGGCTCGTCGCATGAGCCTCGCCACAGATGCCGCCGACAAGCCGACGCTCTACAAACGGATCCGCGCCGACATCGAGAAGCGCATCCTGACCGGGGAATGGCCGCCGGGCCATCGCATCCCGTTCGAGCACGAACTGGTCGCGCGCTACGGCTGCTCGCGCATGACCGTGAACAAGGCGCTGTCGGAGCTCGCCCAAGCCGACCTGATCGAGCGGCGGCGACGTGCCGGCTCCTTCGTCCGCCGGCCGCAACACCAGTCGGCCGTGCTCAAGATCGCCGACATGCGCGCAGAGATCACCGGGCTTGGGCGCGCTTACGGCTACGAGCTGATCGGTCGCAAGCTCCGCGCCGCAACCGCTGCCGACCGCGACCGCCTCGGCGTCAAGAAGGCGGGCAAGGTGGTCGCGATCACCTGCCGCCACAGCGCCGACAACGTGCCTTTCGCCGTCGAGGACAGACTGATCGATCTCGCGTCGGTGCCGGATGCGGCGACCGCGGATTTTTCGCGTGAGCCACCCGGCTCATGGCTGCTTCACCATGTTCCATGGACAGAGGCAGAGCATACGATCAGCGCTATCGTTGCGGACGATCGCACGGCCGAAGCGCTCGACATCGCCGTCGGCGCACCCTGCCTCGTGATCGACCGCTATACCTGGCGCAGCACGCGCACGATCACCGCCGTGCGGCTGCTCTATCCCGGTGACTCTCACCGCCTTGTCGCCCGATTCAAGGGAGGCTGAGAGGACGATGTCGGCACAAATCGTGCAACGTTTCGGGCAACGGTCCATTGGGACTGACAATGATCAACAGGACGTCAATCCATCGATCGGCAAGAGGACGACAATCATGCGTAGTTCGAAAGTATTTGCGGCAGTCATTGCGCTTACGGTCTCCACCCCCGTGCTCGCCGACGACGTCAAGGTCGGCGTCGGCATCTCCGGATGGACCGGCTTCGCGCCGCTGACGCTGGCGAAGGAGGCCGGCATCTTCAAGAAGAACGGCCTCGACGTCACCATCAAGAAGATTCCGCAGAAGGATCGCCATCTCGCGATCGCGTCCGGCGACGTCCAGTGCGCGGCAACGACCGTGGAGACCTGGATCTCCTGGAACGCCAACGGCGTCGCGACCAAGCAGATCTTCCAGCTCGACAAGAGCTACGGCGCCGACGGCATGGCCGTGCGGAACGAGCTCGCCGCGATCAAGGATCTGAAGGGCAAGACGGTTGCGGCTTCCGCGCCCGGCACCTCGCCCTATTTCGCGCTGGCCTGGATGCTCAAGAAGAACGGCCTGTCGGTGAAGGACGTCACCGTCGTGAACCTCGAGCCGGCCGCGGCCGCGCAGGCCTTCGTCTCCGGCCAGAACGATGCCGCGATGACCTACGAGCCGTATCTGTCGACGGTTCGTGCCGCCCCCGACAAGGGCAAGATCATCGCCACCACGCTCGACTATCCGATGGTCATGGACACGTTCGGCTGCACGCCGAAATTCCTCACCGAGAACCCGAAGGCCGCCAAGGCGCTCGCCGACAGCTATTTCGAGGCGCTCGACATGATCGCCAAGGACCAGGCCAAAGCCTACGAGATCATGGGCGCCGACGTGAAGCAGAGCGGCGAGGCGTTCGGCAACTCGGCAAAGTATCTGCGCTGGCAGGACAAGGCAGCGAACCAGAAATTCTTCGCCGGCGATTTCCTGACCTTCAACAAGGAAGCCGCCGACCTCCTGCTGGAGATCGGCATCATCAAGGCCGCGCCGAAGGTCGAGGATCTCTTCGACGCCAGCTACATCAAGTAAATCTCCCAGGAGCCGCCGGCCCCGTCTCGCGGCGGGGCCGGTAGACTTGTTCACCACCCGGATACACAGTTTGATGCGTCCCCTCGATCCCGTGACGTCAAGGCAGCGCGTGGCTTACGGCCTTGCGTTCTTCGTGGTGTTCGTTGCCCTCTGGTCCTGGGCAACCTTCGGCGGCCACGTGTCGAAAGTGTTCCTCGCCAACCCGCTGACCATGGTGCAGGAAGGCGTCGATCTGATCATCAAACAGGGCTTCCTGTTCGACATCGGCATGACGATCTGGCGCGTCGTCGGCGGCTTCGTACTGGCCGCCATCATCGCCGTGCCGTTCGGCGTGCTGATGGGCGCCTACAAGCCGGTCGAGGCATTCCTTGAACCGTTCGTCTCCTTTGCGCGCTATCTGCCGGCCTCCGCTTTCATTCCCCTCCTGATCCTGTGGGCCGGCATCGGCGAGCTGCAGAAGCTGCTCGTCATCTTCATCGGCTCGGTGTTCCAGATCATCCTGATGATCGCGGTCACCGTCGGCACCACGCGGCGCGACCTGGTCGAGGCGGCCTATACGCTGGGGGCCAGCGACCGCGGCATCATCCGCCGCGTGCTGTTGCCCTCTTCCGCGCCGGAGATCGCCGAGATCCTGCGGCTGGTGCTGGGCTGGGCGTGGACCTATGTCATCGTCGCCGAACTGATCGGCTCCTCCTCCGGCATCGGCCACATGATCACCGACAGCCAGGCGCTGCTCAACACCGGCCAGATCATCTTCGGCATCATCGTGATCGGGCTGATCGGCCTGGTCTCGGACTTCCTGTTCAAGGCATTCAACGCGTGGCTGTTTCCCTGGAGGCTCGCATGACGATCCTCAAGATCGAACAGGTCTCGCGAACCTTTCCCGCGCGCCACGGCAACGCCCCGACGAGGGCGCTGGAGCCGACCGATCTTGTGATCGGCAACAACGACTTCGTTACTATCCTTGGCCCTTCCGGCTGCGGCAAGTCCACGCTGCTGCGCATCGTCGCCGGCCTCGATCGTCCGACCGGCGGACGCGTGGTGCTCGATGGACGCGAAGTGACCGGCCCGGGCGCCGACCGCGGTATGGTGTTCCAGTCCTACACGTTGTTTCCCTGGCTGACGGTGCGCGAGAACATCGCCTTCGGCCTGCGCGAGCGTGGCGTGCCCGAGGCGGAGCGAAACAAGATCGCCGACGCCTTCATTCGCCAGGTCGGCCTGTCCGGCTTTGAGAACCATTGGCCCAAACAACTCTCCGGCGGCATGCAGCAACGCACCGCGATCGCGCGCGCGCTCGCCAATGATCCCAAGATCCTGCTGCTCGACGAGCCCTTCGGCGCGCTCGACAACCAGACACGCGCCCTGATGCAGGAAATGCTGCTCGGCATCTGGGAGCGCGACCAGAAGACCGTGCTGTTCGTGACCCACGACATCGAGGAAGCGATCTTCCTCGGCAGCCGCGTCATCGTCATGAGCGCGCGTCCCGGCCGCATCAAGGCCGAGATCAACGTGGACCTGCCGCATCCGCGCTCCTACAAGATCAAGACCACGCCCGAATTCGTCCAGTTGAAGGAACGGCTGGTCGAGGAGATCCGCACCGAGGCGTTGAAGGTTGCCGAGCATGCCTGAGACCTTTTCACGCGCAAACGGCGAGCGGGTTCTCGCCGATCTCAATGCGCTCCGTGCCATCGGCGCCTACAAGACCGGCGTGCACAAGCCGACTTTCTCCGAGCCGCACAAGCTTTCGCTGGATTGGCTGGTGCGGAAGCTACCCGACGCGGGCCTCACCGCCGCGATCGACGGCATCGGCAATGTCTTCGGCACCAGCGCAAAGTCGGGACCCAAGCTGCTGGCGGGATCACATCTCGAAAGCCAGAACTACGCCGGCTGGCTCGACGGGCCGCTCGGTGTCGTCTACGCGCTCGAAGCGGCCCGCGTGCTCAATGCCGATCCCTCGCTCGAAGGTGCGGTCGAACTTGCCGCCTGGTGCGACGAGGAGGGACATTTTGGACACTTCCTCGGTTCGCGCTCCTATGTCGGGCAAGTGACCGAGGCCGACATTGATGTCGCACGCGACCGTACCAGCGGCCGCACCATGCGGGACGCACTCGCCGACATGGGGCTCGCAGGACGACCGCGCACTACCGCCGAGCCGGGCCGGCACGTCGGATATCTGGAAGCCCATATCGAGCAGGGCGACACGCTCGAGAGCGGCCGCCTTGCGATCGGCGTTGTCACCTCCATCGTCGGCATCTGGCAATACCAGATCAATTTCGTCGGTGAGCAGAATCACGCCGGCACGACCCGCATGGCTGCACGGAAGGATGCCGGGCTGGCGCTGGCAAAGTTCTGCGTCGCGATCGACGAGCGTTTCGCCGATAGCTGCGGGCCGCGCACGGTCTGGACCACCGGCCGCATCACGCTCGATCCCGGCGCGCCCAGCATCATTCCGGGGGGAGCCGAAATGCTGTTCCAGATCCGCGACGACGATCCTTTTGTCATCGCCCGCCTGGAGCAACTGCTGCGGAGCATGGCGGACGAGGCCAGCGCGAACGGTCCCTGCACCGTCACCGTGGAAAAGATTCGCACTGGCGCGCCGGCCATGATGAACGCGGGCATCCAGGACGCGATCGAAGCCGCGAGCAAGGCCCTGGCCGGCGGACGATCCATCCGCATGCCCAGCGGCGCCGGCCACGATGCGCAGATGCTTGCGGCCGTCATGCCCGCGGGCATGCTGTTCGTACCGTCGATCGGCGGCATCAGCCATCACTGGACCGAGAACACCGCTGACGCTGACATCGCCACCGGCGCCCAGGTGTTCGTCGACGCTTGCAGGCGGATACTCGGCGGCTAGAACGGCGCGCCGCCCCCACTCTCTCCCCATCGTCATTGCGAGCGAAGCGACTTGTCCGCCGAAGCTTTAGCGAAGGCGGAAGCAATCCAGAATCCCTCCGCGGCGGCAGACTGGATTGCTTCGCTGCGCTCGCAATGACGGCGTATGAGGCGGCAGCTTCGTCCTCCCAGCACCACTGTCATTCCCCGCGAGAGCGGGGAATCCAGTACGCCGCGGCTTCTCGGTTCAATCATAACTGTCTCGGAATACTGGATCGCCCGGTCAAGCCGGGCGATGACAGGGAGTGTGTAGCCGCAGACACGGCTTCGCGTCCTCGCGGCGCGTTCGCCCGAGCTTTGCCTGGTGATTCCACCCTCTTGTCCAAGAGGGCGCAGGGAAGGCCGGGTGCCGGCTGGCACCCGCGGTCCGCTGCGCGAAAAGCACACGCAGGAAAACCGCACAGCAGCATACAGGTGTAGCCAATCACTCGGCCTTCCCTGCGCGATGGTTGGACGGCTTATGCCGTGCTCTCCCGGGAGCCGAGTTCTCTTTGGCCTCCCTCGCCTTCGCGAAATTCACCGGCACCGCGCCGGTTGACGCAGATGCCGCATTCGCCAGGGCTTGACCGTAGCAACGACGGCCAGGACCACACGGTTTTGCCGTACGCACGGCCCGCCATTTCGCCGCAGTTTTTCCAGCCCTGTCGACGGAGCCGGAAACTTACAGACGAGACGAAGCCTAGCAGCGCCGCTCGTCGGAACGAAGCCTTGGGCTCACGGAGAGCAATCCGCCCTGCCCTTGGCCACTCGCACCCGAACGCTGCCGCGTCCACCGCAAGCCCGGCTCGCGAACATGACGACCACAAGATCGCCCCTCAAGGATGAGCCGGGATGGCCGATACATACGTCAAAACCGAATTTCGGTAAAGTGGAATATTTTTGCGGCGGCGGATTGACAGGGGGAGCGACACAGCAAGATCCGGTAGCCCGGATGGAGCGCAAGCGTAATCCGGGGTTTTCGCTAGCTAGCCGCACTAGCGGCCCCGGATTGCGCTGCGCTCCATCCGGGCTACGAAGCCTCACTCCTTGGTTCGCACTGGCGTTCCGTCCGCCCCACGGGCCGCCTGCGACAATCCGAGTCCGCCGCGGACATAAAGACGCGACAATTGCGAGGCTTGTCGATTGCCCCTGCCCTGCTTCCCCTCCCCGGAGTTCCCATGTCCTCTGCCGATAGGCCGGCGACACGCCTTGCGACCAGGCTTGCCTTTCTCGTCGCGGGCTTCGGCATCGCGTGCTGGGCACCGCTGGTGCCGTTCGCGAAGGCGCGGCTCGCCGTCGACGACGGCATCCTCGGACTGCTCCTGCTCAGCCTCGGCATCGGCTCGGTCGTCGCGATGGTTCTGACCGGCGTGCTGAGCGCGCGCTATGGCAGCAAGCCGATCATCATTGCGGGCGGGCTCGGTCTTGCCCTGGTCCTGCCTCTGCTGACAATCGCGAGCTCGTCCATGACGCTCGCGCTGGCACTCTTCGCATTTGGCGCCGCGCTCGGCTCCGTCGACGTCGCCATGAACATCCACGCGGTTGAGGTGGAGCGCGCCGCAGGACGTCCGCTGATGTCCGGCTTCCACGCGCTGTTCAGCATCGGCGGCTTCGCCGGGGCCGCGCTGATGACCGCACTACTCTCGCTGCAACTCGGCGCGCTCGCTTGCACGCTGATCTGCTCCGTCCTGATGCTGATCGCGATGCTGGCGGCGTGGCCGCGGCTGCTTCGCTCTGTGCAGGTACAGGAGGGGCCGTTGTTCGTGCTGCCGCATGGCGCCGTGCTCCTGCTCGCGCTGCTTTGCGCCATCACCTTCCTGGTCGAAGGCGCGATGCTCGATTGGGGCGCCTTGCTCGTCATCGGCGCGGGTCTCGTTTCCGAAGCGCAAGGCGGGATCGGCTACATCGTGTTCTCGGTAGCCATGACGATCGGGCGGCTCGGCGGCGACGCCGTCGTCGCACGCGTCGGAGACCGCACGACATTGTTCTGGGGCAGCCTGATTGCGATCGCGGGTTTCGTGGTCCTGCTCACGGCTCCCGTCGTGGCGGTCGCCATAGCCGGCTTCCTGCTGATCGGCCTCGGCGCATCGAACGTCGTACCGGTGCTGTTCCGCCGGGCGGCGAGGCAGACGGTGATGCCCACGGGGCTCGCCGTTGCGGCGATCACGACCGCCGGCTATGCTGGCGTTCTCGTCGGCCCCGCCGGTGTCGGCTTCGTCGCACGCTTTGGCGGATTGCCGATGGCGTTCTGGCTCCTGGCCGCGCTGATGGGCCTCGTCACGCTGACGGCGCGCATGGTTACGCGCGCCGACGGCTGAGCGGCCTCACAAATTGCTCAGCCCGATCGATTTGATCAGGGGCGCGAGGCTTGCGGATGTGGCCTCGACGATGCGCTGGAATTTGTCCGGACTTGAATCGTTGTCCGGCTCCATGCCCTGGGCGCGATAGCTCGCCAGAAGCGCCGGTTCGGCCATGGCGAGCCGCGTCGCCTGCGCGATTCGGTCGATGATCGCATCGTCGGTGTCCTTGGGCGCGAACAGACCGAACCATCCCTCATACCGGATGCCGGGCATGCCGGATTCGACGGCGGTCGGGATCTCCGGCGCGCCGCTCAGCCGCGTTTCGGTGGTGACCGCGAGCAGCCTGACTTTCCCCGCTTGAGTCAGCTGCTGCAATTGAACGGACATGACGGCAATGACGAGCGATATCTGGCCGCTGACGAGGTCGTTGGTCGCTTGCGCGATGCCCCGATAGGGCACGTGGACGATGTCCAGCGCGCCGGCCTGCTGCTTGAAGGATTCGCCGACCAGATGGTTTCCGGTGGCGATCCCCGGCGTGCCATAGGACAGCTTTCCCGGATTGGCTTTCGCATAGGCGATCAACTCGCGCAGGTTTGCGGCGGGCACCGAAGGATTGACGGCGAAAACCAGCGCGCTGTTGATCAGCCGGTAGATGGCGCGGAAATCGCCAACCGAATATCCGGGATTCGCCGACGTCATGGGAATGATGACCTGCGTGCTGCCGTTACCGAGCAGCAGCGAATAGCCGTCGGGCTCCTCGCGTGCGACCGCCGCGGTCCCGATGGCGCCGCCCGCACCGCCGATATATTCGACGAAGGTCGGCCCGAGCAGCGACGGCATCCTGTCAACCCAGGGGCGCGCGATCTGGTCACCCGATCCACCGGGTCCGTAGGGAATCACCAGGCGAATGGGACGAGACGGATAGTCGGCGGCTTGTCCGCTGCGGGGAAGCGCGGCGAGCGCCGCTGCGCTTGTCAACGCGTGCACGAATTTTCGCCGCGTGAAAGAGGCCATGCTGGAAATTCCGGAAGTCGGCAGTCGATGTGGTGGCGGGACCGGCTCCCGGACGATGCCATCGCAGCAATCCGGCATCACAGTCAATGCTCCATCCGGGCGAGCCTCGGCGTCATCGCATTGTCACATCGGCCTAACTCTTTACTTTCCAAGCACAATTTCGCGAGCGAGCCGACCCAAGCCGTCCACGCAGGGCTGCCAGCCCTGCCCACTGCTTTCGGCCAGTTTACTGTACGCCTCGTTCTGGTAGACCAAAAAGTAATACCTTTTGACTCCCTTCGAGGGGGCGATGGCGCGTGCCAGATCGTAGCGAAGACTCGGCCATTTCCTTTGGGCCATTTCGACTGTTTCCGAAGTCCCGGCTCTTGGAGAAGGAGGGGGCGCCGCTTCATGTCGGCGGCCGCGCGCTCGACATTCTCATCTTCCTTGCCGGACGCCCCGGAGAAGTCGTCGACAAGAGAGAGCTGGTCAAGCGCATCTGGGCCGGCGTCAATGTCGACGAGGGCAGTCTGCGCTTCCATGTCGCGGCGCTGCGCAAAGCGCTCGGCGATACCGGCAAGTCGGCCCGTTACGTCGTTAACGTGCCGGGCCGCGGCTATTGCTTTGTCGCCTCGTTCGCTCAAGCAGCTGCGCCAGCCGCCCCGCTCGCGGCCGAAACCGCCCCTCCCCGCTCCCTGCCCGCTCAGCTAACCAGGATGGTCGGCCGGGAAGATGTCATCGAGAAGATCTCGAACGGACTTTCCCTCTATCGCTTCATGACGGTCGTCGGCCCGGGCGGCATCGGCAAGACCTCGGTCGCCGTCACCGTCGGGCATCGCCGCTCCCAGGATTTCGGCGGGCGAGTCTTCTTTGTCGATTTCGGTCCGCTGAGGGATGCCAGTCACATCGCGACCACCATTGCTTCGGCGCTCGGACTGACCATCAGCGCGGAAGATCCGACGCCGGCCCTTCTGACTTTCCTCAAGATCGGCCCGGCCCTGCTGATCTTCGACAGTTGCGAACATGTGCTGGATCAATTGGCGCCTCTCGTCGAGCACATCGTTCGCGAAGCACCGCAGCTTCGTGTTCTCGCAACCAGCCGCGAGTCGTTCCGGAGCGAAGGCGAGCGGATTTTCCGGCTGTTCCCACTGGATTGTCCGCCCGAGCGCGAAGGGCTTGCTGTCGACGAGGTTCTTGCCTATCCCGCGGCTCAACTCTTTGTGGACCGCATTGCGCAGAGCTCGGGACCGTTTCAGCTCAGCGCAGAAGAGGCGCCCCTCGTCGCGAGCATCTGCCGGCGCCTCGACGGCATCGCGCTGGCTATCGAGCTCGCGGCGGGCCGCGTCAATGCTTACGGCATCGCCGGCACGGCATCCCTGCTCGACAGCCGCTTTTCGCTGCAATGGCGCGGCCGGCGCACCGCCGTGCCGCGGCACCAGACGCTCGCTGCGGCGCTCGACTGGAGCTACGACCTTCTGCCTCCCGTGGAGAGCGCCACGCTGCGACGCTTGTCGGTCTTTGCCGGGCCTTTCGCGCCGGAGGCGGCGGCAGCGGTCGCGTCCGGTGACGGCCTCAACGCATCCGAGACCCTCGAAGCAATCGACAGCCTGGTGACCAAGTCGCTGATCTCGCCGTCCGGCTCGCGGACGCTGCGCTATCGGCTGCTCGACACCACGCGCACCTATGCATACGGAAAACTCAACGAGCTCGGCGAAGCCAGGCAGTTCGCGCGGCGTCATGCCGAGCATTTTCGCGATTTATTCCAGCGCGCGGAGGCGGATATTTCGACGCCGCTGCCCGAATGGCTGAGCATCTATGGCGCGGAGCTGGACAATGTGCGCGCGGCGTTGGACTGGGCCTTCGGGCCCGACGGCGAGGCGACACTCGGCATCGCGCTGACGGCGGCCGCGATCACGCTGTGGGTACGTCTTTCACTGTTCGCGGAATGCCGTGAGCGCAGCAGAACGGCACTCGCAGCGCTCGGAGACACCGCCGACGATGACCGCATCCGCATGCAGCTCCTGTCGGCACTCGGCTGGTCGCTGATGTATGGCGAGGGCCGCGCGCGCGAGGCGCGGCCGATCCTCGAGACGACCCTCGAGCTGGCTGACAGGCTCGACGACAAGGATTTCCGGCTGCGCGCGCTCTGGGGCTTGTGCATCGACCAGTTCAACAACGGACAGTTCGGCAAGGCCCGTGCGCTCGCCGATCGCTTTGCGAACGCAGCGGCGAACTCGTCCGACAGGACCGACGTCATGCTGGGCGACCGGCTAATGGCCGTGGCGCTGCACTATCTCGGGGATCAGAACGAGGCTCGGCTGCGCATCGACCGGGTCAATGCATCGCTGCATGTGTTGGCGGAGAAGCCGAAGATCTTCCCGCTCGATCTGAGAATCTCGACCCAATATTTTCGAGCTCGCATCCTGTGGCTTCAGGGCCTGGCCGATCAGGCTCAGGCCCTCACCGCCAGGAACATCGAGGAAGGCCGCGCCAATGGCCACGCGCTGACCTTCTGCAGCGTACTCGGACAAGCCGCCTGTCCGATCGCCTTCTGGTCCGGCGATTTCGACGCCGCGCAGCGTCACGGCGCCGAGCTGCTCGAACACACCGAGCGCCACGCGATCCGGCTGTGGGGCCTGTGGGCTAGGGCCTTCAACGCCGCTGTCATGGTCAAACGCGGCGACTCGACCGGCCTTCCGCTGCTGCGCGAGGAGCTCAATCGCGCCGGCGATGCGCGCTTCCTGCCGCGTTTTCTGCCCCTGCTCGGCGAGCTCGCCGCGTGTTCCGGAGAGGCCGACCAGGTCGATCGCGGCCTCGACGTGATCGAGGATGTCCTGACCCGCTGCAACGACCGGCAGGAGCTCTGGTATCTGCCGGAGCTGATCCGCATCAAGGGAGAGTTGATGCTCAGGAGCACCCGGCATTCAGGAGACGCCGAGCCGCGCTTTCGCGAGGCCATGGACATTGCCGGCCAGCAAGGCGCGCGCTTCTGGGAGCTGCGAAGCGCGGTCAGCCTGGCGCGGTACATGATCGGCGCTGGCCAGACCAAGGAGGCCTTGGCAATTCTGGAACGCGCATGCCGGCCGTTCACCGAAGGTGCCGGCATCGCCGAAATCCGCAGCGCCCACGATTTGATCGAGCAGCTCCGAGCTTGACGAGTCGGCTGGCCGGCGCCGATTCATCCGGCGCGCGGAATGAATCCGGGCACGCCGGTCTCGACGACCGTGTTGAACCTGATGTTTGTCGTGATCTCGTCCCTCATCTCTCGCATGGCGTCTTTGGGCAAAGCCGAAATATCGAAGTTCTCCTGGATGCGCCGGGGATTGGTCGAAGTCGTCAGGAAAGCGGTGCCGCGCTGGACGGCCCACGCCAGCGCAATTTGGGCCGGTGTCTTGTGCAAACGCTCCGCGATGGCAGTGATCACCGGATCGGCCAGGACGTTCGGCTTCATCGCGTGCCCCAGCGCTGCAAACGCCTGCAAGACGATCCCGTGCTCTCGACAGAAGTCGAGCAGGTCCCACTCGGGAAGATACGGATGCGATTCGACTTGCACCATGGCGGGCCTGATCCGCGCGACCGAAACGATCTCGCGCAGCTTGTCCAGGGTGATGTCCGACAGACCGATCGACTTGCAGTGCCCCTCGTCGACCAGGCGCTCCAGCGCCCCCCACGTCTCCGCCAGCGTAACCCCTGAATCATAGATGACCCGACCGTGCTCATCTCTCGGATCCTGTTCGTCGCCGGGTTGAAAGGCAAAGGGCGTATGGATGATGTAGCAATCGATCTCGTCGACTTGCAGCCGCCGGCGACTGGCGTCGAAGGCAGGCCTGACCCGTTCCGGTCGATGATTGGTGTTCCATAGCTTCGTCGTAACGAACAGGTCCTTGCGCTGAAGCGTTCCCTCCTTGAACGTCTCCTGCAGCGCATCGCCGACCGCTTCCTCGTTGCGATAGCGCTCCGCGCAATCAAGGTGTCGAAATCCGGCCTCCAATGCAGCCTTGGTGGCCTGCCTGGTCACGAGCGGATCCGGAATGAGCGTGCCAAATCCCACCGCGGGAATCGTCCCGGATTGATGAGTTGGAATCCTCGTATAACGAAGCGTATCTGACGAAGTCATGCTCATACTCCTTTGTTTGTCCTCGGCTCCCTCAAAAGCGAGGGACGAGGTATTCGATGCGATGTCATTCCACGGCTCCAGGCGTTAACCGGTCGGCCGCGGCTTACGGAGAAAAAACACGAGCGGAATCACGACGAGCATGGCGAGCATCAGGATCTCGAACTGGTCGATGACCGCGACGGTCGCCGCCTGACGCGTGACCATGCCGTTGAGGGCGGCAAGGCTTGGCTTCGCGATCGGCCCCCCGACGAATGCAGCGACTCGGTAGGGCGTGAGGTTCTTTGCGAGTGCGACGTGCACAGCCTGCGTGTTGGCGTAGAAGAAGAGCTGGACCACCGCGATGCCGATGGTGCTGCCATAGAGGCGCGACAGGTTGATCAGCGCGCTGCCTTCCGGGCGGAGCTTCGGATCGAGCGTGCCGAACGCGGCCCTGGCGAGCGCGGGCAGCAACATGCCGAGGCCCGCTCCCTGGAGCAGGCCGGCCTCGACCACCGGCCGCCAATCCATCGCCGGTGAATAGCCAAGCATCAGCCAGTTGGCATAGACCACCAGCGTCATTCCACCCACGAGGAACGGCCGGTAGTCGATCTGCGCCGGGACCAGGCTCGTCAGCACCAGCGCTCCCACCAGCGCGACGCCGCGCGGAACGGTCATGTATCCGGTGGTGTCAACGGGGTAGTTGAGCAATTCCTCCAGCATCGGGGACGTCAGGGCCAAGGTCGGCAGCAGCACGAAGCCAACCGCGAAGGAGATGACCGTCGAGAGCACGAGATTGCGGTCCCTGAACAGCGCCGTGCGGAGAAAGTGCTCCTTTGTCGTCATGACGTGCACGACGAAGAGATAGAAGCCGAGCACGGAGGCGCCCGCCTCGATCCAGATTTCCGTCGAGGCAAACCATTCGAGGCGCTCCCCGCGGTCGAGCAACATCTGCAACCCTATCATGCCGACGGAGAACGTCGTCAGGCCGAAGAAGTCGAAGGGCTGGCTCCGCTCCGCCCGCTTCTCGCCGAGCAGCTGAGCCATCGTCAGGAAAATGAAGCCCGTCATCGGCAGGCTGAAATAGAAGATCGCGGGCCAGCCGTAATATTCGCTGAGCCAGCCGCCAATGGCCGGGCCGCTGCTGATGCCGAGCAGGGAGCAGACGGTCCAGGCCAAGTTCATGCGCGCATGTCGCGCCGGCGGTGTCGCCTCGAGCAGGATCGCCAGCGAGAGCGGCGCCAGCGGTCCGCTCGCCGCGCCCTGGAGGATTCGCGCCAGCACGAAGTGGATCGACGTCGTCGCCAGCGTGTCGAGGGCGAGACCCAACACGAAGATCGTGACAGCGGCCTGATAGACCACTTTCCGGCCGTAGCGTCCCGCCAGCCATTGCGTGATCGACATGGTCACGGCGCTCGCCGCGATATAGGAGGAAAACACCCAGCCGACCTCGTCATTCGCCATCGAGAGCGTCGCTTGAATATGGGGTAGCGCCGCGTTCGGTATCGAAATGTTGACGGCCTGCATGTAGGTCGCCATGAGTGCGGCCGCGGCGATCGCGTGATGACCGCCGGGCGCCGTGGTCGATGGAAGGGGCGTACTCATTTGCCCTCCGTTGCAGGCGCCGGTTGGAGCAGATGCGGCCAGCTGCGGCGATGGCCTGTATCGACCCGCGCCGTCACGCTGATGCCCGAGAACAATGGCCGGTTCGGATCGAGATCGTCGAGTTCCAGGCGCACCGGCAATCGCTGCACGACCTTGACCCAGTTTCCCGTCGCATTCTCGGGCGGCAGGAGCGAGAAGTCAGAGCCGGTCCCCGGACTCATGCTGACGATGTGCGCCTTGAACTTGCGATCCGGATAGGCATCGACGTCGATCGTCGCCTCCTGGCCCGGGCGCATGTGGGTCAAGCCGGTCTCGCGGAAATTCGCCTCGACCCAGACGTGCCGGCTCGACAGCAGCGAGAACGTCGTTGCCCCGGCATTGACGAAGCCGCCGATCTGGAGATCGTCCACCTTGGTCACGATGCCGTCGTCCGGCGCCGTCACGGTGGCGTAGGAGAGATCCAGCCGCGCACGGTCGAGCTGTGCCCTGGCCGCGCGAACGGTCGGATGACGGTCGACATCGATATCGGCATCGCCGTTGAGGGCAACGATCGTGTTGGCGATCTGCTGTTCGATCGACGCCATGCGGTGGCGAGCGACCTTCATGTCCGTCTCGGCCCGCTCATATACCGCGCGTGGCGTGAAGTCGGAGGCAACCAGCATCTTCTTGCGATCGAACTCGCGCTCGTCGAAGGTAGCCGTCTCTTTGGCCGACTGCAGCTCCGCCTGCTGCTGACGATGGGTCGCCTTGAGGGACTCGATCTGGAGCCGCGCACTTCCGAGGCGCGCCTCGGCCTGGTCGACGGCAATTTGATAAGGCTCCGGGTCGATGCGAAACAGCACCTGCCCCCGCCGGACGCGCTCGTTGTCGCGCACGGCTATCTCGACCGCCTGGCCGGAAACGCGCGCGTTGACGGTCACCTTGGCGGCACGCACGAAGGCGTCGTCGGTCGAGACATATTGCTCCTGCGCCAGATAGATGAAGGCGCCAACCACGGCCACCGCCATCGGCAGCGCGAGCATCAGCGGCAGCCGCTTGCCGAGCCCTGCCCCAAACCATTGCGCGGCAGCCTCGCTCGGGCGGAAGCTGCTGCCATCGCCGAGCCCGCCGGCGATTGGCGCGAAATCGAAACGCATCGGAAGATCCTCGGGTTCAATCTATTTAATAACGATCGTTACAAATATTGCACTCCAACGCGGCGATCAAGGCTGCGACCCTTGATTTTTATAACGATCCATACAAATATACGTGTAGAACAGGGCAACCGGGGTTCTGACGATATGGCACGGAAAAAGAGCGAAACGAGCCCGGCGCGCCGGGGACGGCCACCGGCCTACGACGCAGAGACCGCCTTGAAGCGGGCAACGGAGACGTTCTGGAGGACGGGCTATTCCGGTACCTCCCTGGACAAGGTCGCTGCCGCGACCGGGATGAGTCCGCCGAGCCTCTACGCGGTGTTCGGCAACAAGCATGCGCTCTACCTCGAGGCGCTCGCGCGTTATTGGGAGATCAGCCTTGCCGCGACGCGTGAGGCTCTCGCCGGGGACCATCCCTTGGACGAAGCGCTGATGCTGGCCTATGACGCGGCGCTGTCGATTTACTTTTCCGGCAAGGGAGCCGCGCGCGGCTGCTTCGTGGTGGGGACGGCGGTGACCGAAGTCGCCGAAGATGCCGCGATCCGGAGCAGCGTCGCGGCGGGACTGCGGATGATAGATGCCGATTTCGAAGCCCGCTTCCGCCTTGCGCAGGACAAGGGCGAGTTGAAGCGCGACGCCGATCCAGCGGCGCTTGCCATTCTCGCTTCAGCCACGATGCACACCATCGCCATTCGCGCCCGTGCCGGCGCCCGCCGCTCCGAGCTGAGGGAGATGGCCCGAAAAGCGGTCGATGTGCTCTGCGGATGCCGGCGGTGATCTCGCGGATTTCGGGCATGGCTCTCCCCGACAATAACGACGACCAGCTCTAGCCTGCCGCTGCAGCCCCGCGCCGCGGCAGTTTCCAGTCGGGGCGGATGAAGTGGCAGGTGTACCCGTCCGGATAGCGTTCGAGATAATCCTGGTGCTCCGGCTCGGCTTCCCAGAACTCGCCCGCGGGCGCGACCTCGGTCACGACCTTGCCAGGCCAGAGACCGGACGCCTCGACGTCTGCAATCGTATCCTTTGCGATGCGCTTCTGTTCGTCGCTGGTATAAAAGATCGCCGAGCGATAGCTCGTGCCCAAATCATTGCCCTGGCGGTTGAGCGTGGTCGGATCGTGGATCTGGAAGAAGAACTCCAGCATGGTCCGAAAGCTGGTCTTGGCGGGATCGAAGGTGATCTCGATCGCTTCGGCATGACCTTCATGATTGCGGTAGGTGGCATTCTTCACAGCGCCGCCGGTGTAGCCGACGCGGGTCGAGATCACGCCCGGCTGCCTGCGGATCAGATCCTGCATGCCCCAGAAGCAGCCTCCGGCTAAAACTGCGCGTTCCGTTGTCATATCTCCACTCCCAATTGATCCGTCTGTCCGTTCTGAATCCGTCGCATCCTATGCTTTTGGCGGCTCAGCCGAAAGCCAGGCATTTGTCCATCCAGCTCCTCTCGCGAGACGCAAGCTTCCAGAACCGGATGGAGACACAATGAGAGCGCGCCCTACGTCAGTTTAGCGTCGAGCGTGATTGCGGCGTTGAGCACTTTCGACACCGGGCAGTTCTTCTCGGCCTCGCCCGCGATGCGGGCAAAGCCGGCATCGTCGAGGTTCGGCACCTTGGCACGCAAGGTCAGCGCCGATTTGCTGATCTTGAAACCCTTGCCTTCCGGCTCGAGCGTGACCGCGGCTTCCGTCGAGAGTTCGTCAGGAGTGAAGCCGGCGAGCTGCAGGCCGAAGGCCAGCGCCATGGTAAAGCAACCGGCATGGGCCGCCGCGATCAACTCCTCGGGATTGGTGCCCTTCTCGTTCTCGAAGCGGGTCTTGAAGGAATAGGGCGTCGCAGCGAGCACGCCGGATTCGCTCGATAGCTGACCGGTCCCGTCCCGACCGGTGCCCTTCCAGACTGCTGTTGCCTTGCGGATCATCTCAATTCTCCTGGTTGATTTTTTGGCACCGGCGCTCGGTACCGAAGGAAAGCGACATTGGCACGACCGCTTGTCGCCAATTCCAACCGGCCGAGCGCCGCAGCGGTTCCGTCAAGTCCCGTTCCGAACGGGACTTGATTCTTGCTTTGACGCGTTTTCTTCACGCGAACCGGTATCCACTTCGCTCGAAAACGCTCTAGTTACCGATCTGTCCGACGTGGAAGCCGAGCCGGTTCTCGACGTCACCGGCGCGGTGGAAGCCGCGCGACATCAGCGCCTTGATGCGGGTCTGGCTCGCGGGGCGGCTGAGCGAGGCCAGGAACGCGTCCCATTCCGGCTTGATCTCGACATCCGGCGGCAGGCTCGCGACGTCGACGAGGCGCTTGGTCTCGGCAATCGCCTCCTTGTCGAAGGACGCGATGCGCATGGCCAGCGCCTCGACGAAGCCGTCGAGCTCGGCATCCGGCAGCGACCGGTTCACATAGCCGTAACGTTCGGCGAGATCACCGTGGATGTCATCGGCGCCGAGCAGAACTTCGAGCGCGCGGCCGCGGCCCATCAGGCGCGGCAACCGCGCCATCGGCCCGCCGCCGGGCACCAGGCCCGCACCGACTTCCCATTGCGACAGTATCGCCTTTTCGCGGCTGGCAAAGCGCATGTCGCTCGCGAGCGCCAGCTCGCTGCCGACGCCGGTCGCGCGGCCCCGGATCGAGGCAATCGAGACAACCGGCGCGCGGCTGAGACGCACCAGCATGTCGGGCAGTGCCTGCAGGCCGGTCGGCCCGGGCGGGATACGAAGCGAATCCTCCAGCGGCGCGAGGAAGTCGTAATGCGTGATGAAGAAGCCTTCCACGGCGCTGTCGAACACCACGACCTTCACCTCAGGATCGGTCTCGATCGCCGTGACGACGTCGTCGAGAAGCGGAAGCTGCTTGGGGCCGAAGATATTGACCGGGGGCATGTCGAAGGTGACACGCCAATACGACGGCAGCCGACGTTCCAGGCGGATTTGGTCGGTCGTGAAGGTGCGTTCGGGGCGGTTCATGATTGCATTCCTGTCTGTGGGGAAAAATGAGAACGCGCGGAAGTGCGCGTCCCCGCAGGTCTCAGATCGACTGACGCAGCGGTCGGAAGGCGGTGCGCATTTCCGCGCAGAACAGCGCGGGCTGCTCCCAGGCGGCGAAGTGGCCGCCCTTGTCGAGGCGATTGTAGTGCATCAGCTTCGGATAGGCCTTCTCGGTCCAGCTGCGCGGCGCGGCGTAGATCTCGTCCGGGAAGACGCTGACGGCGACCGGGATCTTGATGTGCTTGGGCTCGAAGAACACCAGCTTGTTCTCCCAGTACAGCCGCGCCGAGGACACCGCGGTGTTGGTGAGCCAATAGAGCGTGATGTTGTCGATCACGTCATCGCGCGACAGCCCTTCCGTCTTGCCGTCGAACACCCGGGCGATCATCGCGGTGCTGCGCGCATCGTGGTCGAGCATCCAGGACGTGAGGCCCGCCGGCGAATCCACCAGGCCATAGAGCGTCTGCGGCCGGTTCGACATCTCGATGGCGTAGCCGAGACCGTGCTTGTAGAAATCATCGAGCTGATCGTAAGCGTAGCGCTCGTCGGCCGAGAGGTTCGACGGCCGCGATCCGCCGGGCTGAAGCGCCTTGGCGATGTCGTCCGGAACGGTCGCGGGCATGTTGGTATGGATGCCGAGCAGCTCGGGCGGCGCAATCACTGCCATCTGCTCCGTCACGGCATTGCCCCAATCGCCGCCTTGCGCGACATAGCGGTTGTAGCCGAGCCGCTTCATCAGCACGATCCAGGCGCGCGCGACGCGCTGGGGGTCCCAGCCCAGCTCCGTCGGCTTGCCGGAGAAGCCGTGGCCGGGCAGCGACGGGATCACGAGATCAAAGGCGTCCGCCGCCGTCGCGCCGTGTGCGGTGGGGTCGGTGAGCGGGCCGACGATTTTCATCTGCTCGATGATCGAACCGGGCCAGCCATGCGTGACGATCATCGGCAGCGCGTTTTCGTGACGCGAGCGAACGTGAATGAAGTGGATGTCGACGCCGTCGATCTCGGTGACGAATTGCGGCAAGGCATTCAGCCGCGCCTCCATCTTGCGCCAGTCGTAGTCGTTCTGCCAGTAGTTCACGAGTTGCTGCACCGTCGTCAGCTGCACGCCCTGCGATTGATCGACAACGATCTCACGATCCGGCCAGCGCGTCGCCCCGAGGCGGCGGCGAAGATCGACCAGATCCTGCTCGGGCACGCTGACGTGGAACGGGCGAACCGCCCCACTCACGCCAGCCTTGGCGGAATGCAGCGGCAACAGGCTCGATACGCTTGCGGCAACCGCGGTCATCGCGGCCTGGCTCAACAGTTGACGGCGGTCTGGATTGAGAATGTCGATACGTGCTTGCGTGGTCATGTTCGATCTCCCTGGCTTTGGTCGGTGACGCTGACCGAATTCGACATCAACGCCTCGGTTCGTCATGCAGAGAGATTGGCGCAGGCCCTGGCAATTTGCTCGTTATGGGTTGTTAGACCGCGTTAGCCGTTGCGAGCCGCGCGACGCCGAGCAGAGCAAGCGGCGATCCACGATGGTCGCCGCCAAAGCAACACGGCGCGCGATCAGCTCAGTCATCGCGCGCCGCGTCGGCTTGCATCAGTCGAGAAGCCGCCGTCCAGCTCAGGATGGCAGCGGCTGGCCCGCTTGCTCGCGGACGATATAGTCGGCATACCAATCGGCCCAGTTCTCATCGTGCCCGCCGGTCCCCTTTTCGTGCTCGCCATGTGCCACCGCCGCACGGCGCAGTGCTGCGGCCAGCGCGGCCTGCGAAGCGAATGTCGTGCCGTCGCCCGCGATCCGTCCCGGCAATCGCGTCGTGACCTCCTGGAACAGCCAGCCATTGCCGTCGGGATCGCTGAACGAGGCAAATGAGCCGTAGCTGCCACGCTTCGGGTCAGCACCGCTAACCCGAACGCTGCCGGAGAGATAAGGCTCGTCGGTTCCGGCGTGGACATCGCCGGCACCATGGAATGGAGCGCTGACCTCGATGCCGCGGCCGAGCAGATCCTTTCGCGCCGCCTCCAGATCGGAGACGATCAGGTACAAGCCTCGCGCCGAGCCCGGCGCTGCCGCGGTCACGTTCCTGCCGAAGATCACCGAGCAGGCCGAGCCTGGCGGCGTGAACTGGATCACGCGCCAGTCATTGCCGGAGGCAAAATCGGCGTCAAGTCGCCAACCGAGACGCGCGTAGAAGGCCTTGGCGCGATCGACATCGGACACGGGGATCACGATCACCTCGAGCCTCTGATCAATTCTAGGCGATGTCGAAGGCTTGCTCGCAGACTTGTTGGAAGGGTTCTTAGAAGACTTGGCCGCGGCGTCGCGGTCGATTTCGGTAGTGGCCATGTCGAACTCCCTGGGTTGGATCGAAGACGAACTTCAAGCAGCTGCGATCGGCATCACGATCGTTACACGTGTGCCGTCTTCTCCCGCCTCGCCCTGCAGCCGGGCGCGAATGCTGCGTGCGAGTCCTTCGAGAATCCGGCTGCCTGTGCCCTGAAGCGGCCCGGTCGCGCCGATCCCGTTGTCTAATACCGTGCAGAACCAGGCGCCGTCACGATTGGCTATCTCGATGCGGATCATTGCATCATTCCTGTTCGGGAAGGCGTGCTTGGCCGCATTCGTCACCAGCTCCGTCAGCATCAGCGCGAGCCGATGGCATTGCGATGCCGGTAGGGTCCCGTTTTCGATCGCCGCCTCGCAGCGGATGCCCGCGGGCTCCAGCACGGCCTCGGAAATCGCTCCGCACAAATTTTCGAAGAAGGCCGCCACCGGGATCGCCGTATGATCGTCATTGTCGGACAAGAGTTGATAGAGCCTGCCGAAGGCGACGATGCGCCGCTCGAGCCGGTCCGCGGCAAGCGACACGTCCCTGGTGCCTGCCCGGGTGAAATCGCGGCGGACTGACGCACCCAGTATCGTCAGCGTGTTCTTCATCCGATGGTGGGATTCCCGCAGCACGAGCTGCCAGTCACGCGACTGATCGTCTAAACTGGCCACAAGCTGAGATCGAACGACGTCGTCATTCGGCCGAGCGTTGATACCGGACATCGTCGCCTCCCCGTTGGAATTAACGTCAAACTCGGAACGGATACTGGATGCAGTTCGCGTGCATTGCTCGTTAGACGTTGCAAGATTTTGTTATGATGAGGGTGCGACGACCGGGACTCCAAGCCGTGAGCTGGGCGGTCAAGCACGCCGCCGGGCTGCCCCTATCGCTTCGCAAGATGCTCGCGTTTGAGTACAATTTGCGACGGATCGTCGCGCGCGACGGCCAATTGCCGGCGCCCCACGCGATTTCGCCACTTTCGGCCAGTTTACTCGGGGTTCCCTTCTGCTAAATCAAAGTGCAGAGTTCAGCTCTCACTGGAATGATTGGCCCGTGCCGGACACTAACGACCAGGAGTCGGCCATTGCTTTCGGGCCATTCCGGCTGTTCGCAAAGACGCGGCTGCTCGAGAAGGACGGCGCCCCGGTTCACCTCGGCGGCCGTGCGCTCGATATTCTCGTTTTTCTGGCCGAGCGCGCCGGGGAGGTCGTGGACAAGCGTGAGTTGATCCGGCGCGTCTGGGCCGACGTGAATGTGGACGAAGGCAGCCTGCGCTTTCACATCACGACACTGCGCAAGGCCTTGGGCGATCCGGGCGAAGGCTCCCGCTACGTCG
This sequence comes from Bradyrhizobium sp. WSM1253, assembly GCF_000244935.1. Taxonomy (NCBI): domain Bacteria; kingdom Pseudomonadati; phylum Pseudomonadota; class Alphaproteobacteria; order Hyphomicrobiales; family Nitrobacteraceae; genus Bradyrhizobium; species Bradyrhizobium sp. WSM1253. The sequence goes on along the minus strand of NZ_JH600073.1, from coordinate 6,659,033 downwards.
TCAACGTCCCCGGGCGGGGTTATTGCTTCACGGCCGCGCTGCTCCGGGCTGCCCCATCGGAGAACCGGACCAGCCTGCCCGTCGCTGCGCCGCGCTCGCTGCCCTCGCCGCTCGCGAAGATGATCGGGCGGGACGATGCGGTCGCGAGAATTTCCGCCGAGCTTGCCTTGCATCGCTTCGTCACGATCGTCGGCCCCGGCGGGATCGGCAAGACTTCGGTCGCACTGGCGGTGGCGCATGGCGAACTCCAGGCCTTCGACGGCCAGGTGTGTTTTGTCGATTTCGGCGCACTCAGGGAGACGCGGCTCGTTGCGGGAACGATTGCGGCCGCGCTGGGCCTTACAGTCAATTCCGACGACCCGATGCCGGGGTTGCTGACATTCCTGCGCAGCCGGCGGATGCTGCTGGTCTTCGACAGTTGCGAGCACATCCTCGACGATCTCGCCCCCCTGGCCGAACGCATCGTCCGGGAAGCGGGCGGGCTGCATATTCTCGCCACCAGCCGCGAATCCTTCCGCGCCGACGGTGAGCGTGTCCATCGGCTGTTTCCACTGGATTGCCCGCCACAGCGCGACGGGCTCGGCATCGCCGACATCCTTGCCTATCCCGCAACTCAGCTCTTCGTGGAACGCATTGCAGAGAGCCTGAGCGAATTCGAGCTCAGCGAAGAGGATGCGCCGCTCGTCTCCGAGATCTGCCGTCGGCTGGACGGCATCGCGCTCGCGATCGAGCTCGCGGCCGGGCGTGTGAACGCCTACGGCATTGCCGGGACCGCCTCGCTGCTCGACAGCCGTTTCTCGCTGCTATGGCGCGGTCGGCGCACCGCTGTGCCGCGGCACCACACCCTGAGTGCGGCGCTCGCCTGGAGCTATGATTTGCTGCCGGCAAACGAAAGCGCAACGCTGCGCGGATTATCAACGTTCGTCGGGCCGTTCACCCTGGAAGCCGCGCTAGCGGTCGCGTCCTGTCAGGGAATTGGCGAGGCAGAAGCCGCCGAGGCGATCTCCAATCTGCTTTCCAAATCGCTGATCGCGACCTCGCCTGCGGAGCGGCGGCTGCGCTATCGCCTGCTCGACACCACACGTGCCTTCGTCGCGGACAAGCTCGTCGAGAACGGCGAAGCGGACCGCGTCGCACGCGCCCACGCCGAATATTTCCGCGATTTCCTGCGCGACATTGCGCTCAAATCCACGGGCATGCAGAGTGCCGGCGGCTTTCTTCCCTATGCCGACCACCTGCCCAATGTTCGGGCCGCGCTGACCTGGAGCTTTTCGGACGGCGGGGACCGAACGATCGGCGTGGATCTCGCGGCTTCGGCAGCCCAGTTCTTCCTTGAGCTGACATTGCTGACGGAATGCTACCGCTGGACCCAGCAGGCGCTGGCGTCCCTCGACGCGAGCGCGGTGGATGGCCGCAATGAAATGATCCTGCACGCCGCGCTCGGCGTCTCCGCGATGTTCACGCAGGGCAATACCGAAGCGGTCCGCTCGGCGTTCACGCGCAGTCTCCAGCTTGCCCGAGAGCTCCAGGATCTGCACTGGCAGCTCTGGCTGCTGCGCGGATTACACATCTACCTGACCAGGGTCGGGGATTTTCACGGAGCACTCGGAACCGGCGAACAGGGCGAGAGCGTCGCGCGGAAGCTGAACGATCCCGCCAGCACGCTGAACGTCGAATGGATGCTGGGCGTCGCCCATCATTTAATCGGCAACCAGGACAAGGCGGTGCAGCTCTGCGAGAGCGCGATGTTGCATAATCCCGGCTCGCAGCGGCTGAATATCGGGCATCTCGGCTATGACGACCGCATCGTCGCACTGGTGGCGCTCGCGCGCGGGCTTTGGCTCACCGGCCGGCCCGATCGTGCGATCGAGGCGTCCCGATACACCATTCGCGAAGCCGAGCTGCTCGAGCAACCGCTCACTCTCGGTATTTCCTTGATCTGGACCATCTACGTGTTCCTCTGGGTCGGCGACCTGGCGAATGCGGAAATCCTGATCGAGCGGCTGATCGATCATTCGGCGCGGCACTTCCTCGGCCCCTATCATGCGGTCGGCATCGGCCAGAAGGGTGAGCTGCTGCTTCGCCGCGGCGACGTCACCGCCAGCATCGAGCACCTCCGCCGCAGCCAGGCCACGCTGTACGCAACGCGACACCGGATCATGACGACGGTGTTTGCGACCGCGCTCGCGGAGGGACTCGTGGCGCAGAACCAGGCCGACGAAGCCTTGCAGACCATCAATGATGCCATCGCAGAGATCCCCGATCATGGCGAATCCTTCGACATGCCCGAGATGCTGAGGGTCAAGGGCGATATCCTCGCCCGATCGGGCAATGCCGCGGAGGCCGAAAGCTGCTTCCGGGACTCGCTTGATCTGTCACGCCGCCAATGTGCGCTCGGCTGGGAGCTGCGGGGGGCAATCAGTCTCGGCCGGTTCTGGCGCCAGGCCGGAAAAGCCGGAGACGCGCGCGCCCTGATCGCCCCTCTCGTCGCGCGGTACCAGGAGGGCTTCCAGACCCGTGATCTCGTCGCAGCCAGGGAGCTCCTTGCGGCGCTGAATTGAGTGTATCTTCAACGGGATACCGCAAGAATTTCCGCTCGCAACTCCTAACAACTTCTAACACGCCAAGCCGCATCCGCCCCGCCATGGTGCTGGCACTTCACGGTGGATATGGCGGGACATGGCGCTTCTTGACGATGTAATTGATGCCAGCGGCGGAATGGCCCGCTGGAATAGCTTGAGCCGGTTCACGCTTCACCTCTCCGTTGCCGGAACGCTGTTCTCCAGCACCGGACATGCCAGCGAATTCAAGGACGTGACGGCGGAGGGCTCGACCCGCACGCAGTCGGTCCGCTTCACCGGCATCACCGGAGGGGAACATTCCGGCTCGTTTCAGCCGGACGCGATCACGATCGAAAGCCTCGAGGGTGAGGTCCTCAGGACCTGGCGCAATCCAAGCCTTGCGTTCACCGAGGCCGGTTCGCCTACGCTGGCGGACGAACTGCATCTCGTCTTCTTCTGCGGCGTCGCGATCTGGAATTATCTGACCAATCCATTCCTGCTCGCCCATCCCGACGTGGTGGTGGAGGAACTGCCGCCGTGGCAGGAGAACAACGAGTCATGGCGGCGGTTGCGGGCGCAGTTCCCGCCGGGCCTGATCACGCTCGCGCCCGAGCAGATCTTTTATTTCGACGACAACGCGTTGCAACGGCGGGCCGATCACGATCTGTTCGGGATGAAGGTCGCACACTACTCCTGGGCCCATGACAGCTTCGGCGGCATCGTGGTGCCGACGCTCCGACGCGCGCAGACGCTGCGGCCCGACGGAACAGTGGTCGCCAAGCCCGTACTGATGGACGTCGAGATCTTTGACGCCGTCTTCGAGTAGCGGCCCGCGCGATTCGCTTCGAACTTCACCGGGCCGCCGGCTCGTTCAGCATGCGCCGTGCTGCAATGAGATCGGCGGTCTCGAACCCCTCCGTGAACCGGGCATAGGTTTGAGCGAGCTGTTCGAGCGGATTTTGCACACGCTGCCGGACTCGAAGCCGCGCCAGCGACATCTCGGCTCGCAGCCGCCAGGACAACGCGCCCTGCTGTTCGGAGAGCGAGATCGATGCGACAAGATCCGCCTCGGCCGCGTCGGGATTGCCGCCATGGGCCTCCAGCTCTCCCCGCAGACGGAGCAGCTCGGGCATGTCGAAGGCGCCGCCTTCCTGCTCGACCCGCAGAATGGTTTCGTGAAGAACCTGAATGCCTTCCGTCAATTGTCCCAACGTGACCAAGCCTCGAGACAGGTCCGCGGCGAACGCTGAGGCGTAGAGCTCGTAGCGATCGGCACGCAGGCGGGGAAGCGCGCTCCGCAACAGGTCGACGCCGTCGGCGATCTCGCCCCGAGCGATCATGCTCTGCGCTCGAAAACCCGTCGCGACGGCTTCGTAGGGCCCGAGTCCGTGCATGCTCGCATGCGCGGCCAGACGACCGATCATGGCCTCGACCGACGACCAATCGCCAAGCCAGCCGAACACCGAAGCGGACCAGCATAATGCGATACAATGCATGACCACGTCATGCGGCGCTGAAGCGCCGACCAGCGGCCGGATGCATTCAAGCGCACGATCGGGAAAGCCGCGCAGCCATAGCACGCGCGCAAGCGGAATCTGCGGTGTGCGTGAATAGGCGAAATGCCCGGGTTGGGTCCCGCGGAGCGCAGCGTCGTCGCGCAGGCCCTGGTCGAGATGGGCTTGCGCCGCGGCCTGGTCTCCGGCGAGGTGATATGACACGCCGAGCAGCGCTTTGCTCCCGGCGATCCCCGCGGTATCGCCGATGACGCGGGCAATCCGCTCGGCGTGAAGCGCAGTCGGCAACAGATGCCGATAGCGACCGGTCCGGCGGTAGAACATGTTGAGCCGGGACAACAACCTGAATGTGTTGGCGTGATCGGAAAGCGCTTCCGCTATTTCCAGCCCGCGCCTGAGCGCCGCTTCCGCCTGCTCGCTGTTGCGCTCGGTGAACATCAAGGCGTGACCGAGCGTCGACTGAAGTTCGAGCTCCCATGCGCCGCCCCGGTCGGCCTCGTCGAGCATTGCGAGGGCGCGATCGGACCAGATGCGCGCCTCGTTGAGCAAATTGAGTTCGACGAAGAGCCTTGTGCAGCTGCCGGCGAGCGGCACGCGCAAGCCGGCGCCCTCGTCGTTGGCATAAGCCCATTGCAGCGCCGCGCGGGCATCGGCGAGCAGGCTCGCGCGTTCCTGCAAACGTGAGGCATGATTGCTGCCCTCCTTATCCCTCATGCCCGCTTCGAGCGTGCATTGAACATAGAGAGCGTGACGGTGCGCGATCTCGGCCAGCTGTCCGCCGTCGGCCAGTTTCTGCAGGGCATAGGCGCGCGTTGCGTCGAGCAGCCGATAGCGCCGCGATGCGCCGTCCGGCTGGGTGGAAACCAGCGACTTCACCACGAGCTGCTCCAGCGCCTCGACTACGCGGTCCTCCGGCATCGCCGCCCCGGCCGCGATCGCTATCGCGCCCCTCAACGTGAAGTGACCTGCGAAGACGGCGAGGCGCTGAAATACGATCCGCTCGCTCTCGCCGATCAGACCGAAACTCCAGTCGAGCGTAGCGCCGAGCGTCTGCTGCCGCGGCGGCGCCGTTCGCCGCCCGCGCCATTCGAGCTGCAACCGGTTGTCGAGCAGTGCCGCCATCTCGCGCAGTCCATAGAGACCGACGCGCGCGGCAGCCAGCTCAATCGCCAGCGCGATGCCATCGAGCTTGCCGCAAATCCGGGCCAGGACTTCGGCATCCTCGTCGGTGATGTCGTCGCGATGCCCGGCCGCGACGGCGCGATCGACGAACAGGCGCACAGCGGGATAAGCCAGCACCTCGCCGGCGCTGAGGCGGGTGCCCTGCGGCGGACCAGGAAGCGAAACGAGCTCGAAAATCTGCTCGCCTTCCACCAGCAGCGACTCGCGGCTGGTTGCGAGGATGACGATGCCGGGCGCCGCCCGGCAGATGTTTTCTGCAAGACGCGCGACCTCCTCGATGACGTGCTCGCAGCTGTCGAGCACGAGAAGCAGCCGGCGGCCCCGCAGGAAATTGACGATGCTGGCCGAGGGATCATCATGGTGCACGACGAGGCCCAAGGCGGCGGCAACCGTGCTCGCGACCAGGGCCGCGTCCTTGAGCGGACCGAATTCGAGAAAATGGACATTGCCGTCGAAGCTATCGCACATCTCGTGCGCGAGCGCGGTCGCAACAGTGGTCTTGCCGATGCCGCCCGGCCCCCGCAGCGTGACGAAGCGATCGCGGAGCAAGCGCGCCGCCAACTCGGCCACGGCGTCCTCCCGCCCCACCATCCGGTCCAATCGGCGCGGCAGCGACGGTGGCGGCGCGGCCCTTTCAGGCACACGCGACGCCGGTGTAGCCACCTCCGCGCGCTCGCCACGCCGCACGGGCGCCACAAAGCAATAGCCCCGGCCCGGGATGTTGGTGATGTAGCGGGCACCATCCTTTCCATCGCCGAGCACCTTGCGCAGCTCCGCGACATGGACCCGCAGGCTGACCTCCTCGACGGAAAGTCCGGACCACGCATAGCCGAGAATTTCGTCCTTCGGGACCACTTCGCCGGCGCGACTGACCAGCAGGCGCAAAATATCCGTCGCGCGGCTGCCGAGCCTGACCGGCAAGCCATCCTTCTCCAGCAGCCGCGACCGAAGCGAAAATGGCCCGAACGCGACGGCATCGAGATCCAGAATCGCCGCGGTGTCGCTGCTGCGGGGGCCATGTCCTGCCGAGAGCTCGGTCACTTCTGACTCATCCTGACGGCCGCTCCATCGAAATGCGGCGCGACTATACCCCGCGCCAGTGCGAGGTCCAGCGAGGGCAAACCACGGAACTCACGCCGCCGCGTCGATCTCCACGCGATGTCCGGCGCTCTCCTATGTCGGGCCGGGGATGCGCAAATATCTGATAAATTGTACAAAAAGGACGCTTCCTGAGACGGGATGCCGCACCTGATGCGCTCCCACAAAAACTAACACATCCTAATCACCACTAACGAGCTTGCAGGTCAGCTCACGCCTATCCTCTCAACATGGAAAGCAGGGCTTTGTGCGTTTGCTGGTTGCAAACAGCGGAGAACGCCCGGAGAGGACGAACGATGTTGACCAATTTGCAGGCAAGTGATGCCTGGATTGAATTTCCGGGCGCCTCGGGGGATTGCGAGATACCTCAGGCAACACAAGCGATCATTCGCGAGCGTCAATGGCGTCAGGTCGATCCGCGCGCGGGGGTGGCCGCCAAGGACATCGCGATCTCGCGATGGGAAGACCCGCGGAGCACCTCGTCGCACGAAGCGACGACCCCTGAGGATCGCTATTTCGTCGGCATCGCCCTCAAGACCACGCGCGCGAAACTGACCCGGGATCGCCAGGTCATTTTCGACGGGACCATGCCCGCGGGCACACTGTATCTCACCGCGCCGTCGAAGCCCCTCGCCGTGCAATTCCAGTCGCCATGCGCCTTCTTGCACTTTTACATCTCCGCGGATCAATTTCCGGCACAATTTTCCGGGACCGAGGGATTGAATGACCTCGTCCTGTTGCGCGATCCGCTCGCAGCCGAGCTTGCCAAGGCGCTGATCGAACTTGGCGACGCCGCGGACCACGAGTTCACGCGCTGCATCGGCCAGACCCTTGCGATGCATCTCGCACGTCTGGAATTGCCACGCGCCAGGGTCAATGCCTTGCCGAAATGGCGGCTGCGGCGGGTCGAGCAATATGTCGCCGATCATTTCCACCGCTGCATTAGCCTGTCCGAACTCGCCAATGTCGCCGGCCTGTCCAGAATGCACTTTGCGGCGCAATTCCGCGCCGCGACCGGTTACCGGCCCCGAGAATATCTGCTCAATCACCGGATCGAGCACGCCAAGACGCTGCTGGCCACCACCGAACGGCCGCTGGCGGAGATTGCGCTTGCGGTCGGCTTCAGCACGCAGGCGCATTTTTCGACCGTCTTCAAGCGCATCAGCGATCAATCCCCGGCACGCTGGCGCCTCGCCAGCAAGGGCGAACGGCGAGAGGTGCAAGCACTCCCGCCGCGTCATCCTTTGACGGAGAGGGACTGGATCAGCGCAGCCGCGTAAGCATCCGCTCGCGCCCTCATCCTCCCGGGCCTGCGAGCCACTCGGGGCCGTCCCTGCCCCCACACAGGACGGCCCCTTTTTTTCTACACCGGATCGAAAGCCCGGATCGGCGGCAGATTGCCGGTGAACTTCTCGACCTCGACTGTCGTGAGCTGGCCGGTGCAGCCCTGCGCAAAGGACGAGGTGCCGACGTCGCGGGTCAGCACGTTCGGATTGCCGTGCACGCAGAGCGGCGCGTCGTCTTCGGGGTCCATCGGGTCGTACCAGGCGCCGGTCGGGAGCTGGACCACGCCGGGCGCGATACCGTCGGTGACGTGGACCGCGGCAAGACAGGCACCGCGCGCGTTGAACAGCCGGATGATGTCGCCGTCCTTGATCCCGCGCGCGTCAGCATCCCGCGGGTTCATGCGCGCGACCTCGCGGCCGCGATGCTTGGCGGCGAGCGAATGTCCACCGAAATCGAGCTGGCTATGCAGACGCGTCACCGGCTGGTTTGCGACCAGGAAGCACGGCGCCCCCGGCTTGGGCATGTCGGACTTCTCCAGCCAGACCGGATGGCCCGGACAATCCGCATCGCCATGACCTGCGATCTTGGCGGAGAATATCTCGATGCGACCGCTCGGCGTCGGCAAAGCGTGATTGACGGGATCGTCGCGGAAGCGGCGCAGCCGGCCGCCGTCGTCAGGCTGCTGCGGCACGACCAGGCTGCCGCGCCGCCAGAACTCTTCGAAGCTCGGCGCCTCCAAACCGCGCGCTTCGAGCGAGGCGCGGGTCGGCTCATAAAGATGTTCCAGCCACTGCCGTGACGTCCGCCCCTCGGTGAAGGGTTCGCGCGCGCCGAGACGGTCGGCGAGATCGGCAAAGATCTCGTAGTCGTCGCGCGCAAGGCCGAACGGCTCGGCGATCCGGTGCATGGCGACCATGAGGGGATCGTTGCTGGAATAGCCGATGTCTTCGCGTTCGAGCGTCATCGTCGAGGGCAGCACGATGTCGGCATGCCGGGCCGTAGCAGTCCATGCGAGTTCGTGCACGACCAGCGTGTCGACTTTCGCAAACGCCTTGCGCAGGCGATTGATGTCCTGGTGGTGATGGAAGGGATTGCCGCCGGCCCAGTAGACGAGGCGGATATCCGGATAGGTGCGCGTCTCGCCGTTGTAGCGATAGGTGCCGCAGGGCTTGAGCAGCATGTCGGCGATGCGCGCCACCGGAATGAAATCGCGGACAGCGTTGCGGCCCTGCCCCAATGTCGGCCCCGGCACGTCGTTGACGCGGCGGCCGTAATAGCCGATCGCCCCCAACGAATAGGCGTAGCCGCCGCCGGAGAGGCCGATCTGGCCGAGCGCTGCCGCCAGCACCATGCCCATCCACACCGGCTGCTCGCCATGCTCGGCGCGCTGGAGCGAATGGGAGACAGTAATGAGCGCACGCTTGCCGGCGAGCCGGCGCGCAAGTGTGCGGATCGTATTTGCGTCGACGCCGCAGATCGCTGCGGCCCATTCGGCGTGCTTGGGTTGGCCGTCGCTCTCGCCTGTGAGATAGCGCAGGAAGACGGGCCATCCCTCGGTGTAGCGATCGAGGAAAGCCTGGTCGTGCAGGTTTTCCGCGACCAGCGTATGAACGATGCCGAGCATCAGCGCGGTGTCGGTGCCGGGCACGCACGTCATCCATTCGGCGCCGGCCTCGACGGGCAGGTCTTCGCGCAGTGGGCTGACCAGGACGAACTCGCAGCCGCGGCGGCGCGCAGCTTCCATCGCGCCGCGCTCGACATGCTTGCTGATCGAGCCGCCTGCGACCATCGAGTTCTTCAGCGCCATGCCGCCGAACGCCAGCACGATGTCGGTATCGGCCGCGATCTGCTCCCAGGTGACGTTACGCTTGGTGATGTCCTCGTAGCCCGCCAGGATCTGCGGCAGCAGCACCGAGGACGCGCCGGAGGAATAGGAGTTCACCGAGCGCACATAGCCGCCCAAAGCGATGTTGAGGAAGCGATGCACCTGGCTCTGGGCGTGGTGGAAGCGGCCCGCGCTCGACCAGCCATAGGAGCCGCCGAACACCGCGCCGGGGCCGCGCGTCTCACGGATGCGTGCCAGCTCGTCGCCGAGCAGATCGAGCGCCTTCTCCCAGCTGACGGAGACGAATTCGTCGCGGCCGCGGCGATCGTCCGGACCGGGACCGCGTTCGAGCCAGCCGCGGCGGATCGCAGGTTGGGTGATGCGCGCCTGATGGCGCAGCGCGCCGGGTAAATTGCCGATGATGCCGTTCGGATCGGGATCGCCCGCATAGGCCCTGACCTCGAGCCCGGCCTCGCCTTGACGTGCCGAGAACACGCCCCAATGCGAGGTGTGCGGCTTGAAGCCGTCGGACAGGTCGAGGCCGGGGTCGGGGAAGCCAATCGTATCGTCCATCGTCGCATTCCTTGTTCCGGTCGCGGCACTGTCCCGGCCGCACCGATAACCCGGGTCGCAGTATAGCGATCCGCGCTTCGATGTCGTCGGGTCAGGGCCGGCGAAAATGCCGGGCGCTCGTGCAAAGATAGATTGGCGAACGTTCGCAGGGACGACCGGCGGCGATTTTTCGACCAATTTGTGCTTTTATTTTCAACGTCTTAGCCGTCTGCATTCGGGGCCGTGCGGTCCGTTTTCCGGTAAGACTTGGCGCGAGATCTCTTGCAACGACACTGACATTGAAATGTGCGATATGCCGCCCGTCACACACAACATCGGTCCCGTCATGATCAAGCGCGAATTGCCCTACGAAGGTCTGCTCCACGAAGTGGTCGAGCACAATGGCGTGCTTTACATCGGTGGAATCGTCCCCGAGGACACGAGCCTCGACATGTCGGGCCAGGCCAACGACGTCCTCGGGCAGTTGGCGCAGTTACTCAAGACCCTCGGATCCGATCTGAGCAACGTCTTGCAGGTGACCATCTACATGGCGAGCCTCAAGGAAAAGGCAGAGTTCAATGCGGCCTGGAAGGCGCATTTTGCAGAGGCTCATCTGCCGGCGCGCGCGGCAATCGGCGTGGCCGATCTCGGTCCTGGCGTCAAACTCGAGATCACGGCCATCGCCGCTCGACAATAGTGGCACGGAATCCGCTGATCGAGAGGTCCCGACGATCATCAAGCCTAGATGCGCGACGTGGTGCGGTTGAGGCAAGTCGAATCAGGAGGCGGCCGCTTGGTACAGGCACTCACGTAACCAAGCATGAGCTCCGTCCTCCTGATTGCGCGGATGCCACAGCGCAACGATGCGCGCCGGCGGCAGATCGAGCGGCGGCGATGTAAGATCGAGCTCGTGGGAAAATCGCATCAGAAAGCGTCGCGGAAGGGTGCAGATGCAGTCGCTGTGGGCAAGGATGACCGGCGCCAGCGCATAGGTTTGAATCGAGACGGCGACGCGTCGGGAACGGCCTAGCCCGGCGAGTGCGTCGTCGACCAGACCAGAAAAGCCGCCACCGTCGGCGGAGATCAACAGATGGTCGAGCGCGCAAAAACGATCGAGATCAAGCGGCCCGTGGCCGCGCGGGTGACCTTTGCGCTGCGCGGAGAGGAAGCTGTCCTCGAAAAGCGGGCGCTGCATCAGATCGCCGTGTGCCCCATCAGCCCCCGTCACCAGAATGTCGATCTCGCCCCGTTCAAGCCGATCGACAACGTCGCGCGTCGGATGGACGAAGGCTAGCCGCGCCCGTGCGGCCGTGGAGGTCAACCGCGCGACGAATCCGGGCGCCAGCGTCACGGCTGGATTCTCGTGGATGGCAACGACAAAGGTGCGCTGGCTGTGGACCGGGTCGAATACGGCCGGTCCCTCGACCATGCGACGGAGCTTGCCGAGCACGTCTGCCAGCTCCGCCTGCAGCTCCACCGCTCTCGTCGTCGGCACCACGCCGCGGCCCGCCGCCGCGGGCACGAACAAGGGGTCGGCAAAGACCTGTCGCAGCCGGTTCAATCGAGCCGATAGCGCGGGCTGACCGATGTTCAGGCGCGACGCCGCGCGCGTGACGTTCCGCTCGCGCAGCAGAGCCTCCAGGGCGAGCAATAGGCCGAGGTCGATCTCGGCGAGATCGGTGTCGTCGGCCAGCCGACCTGGACCGTGTTCCGCATCCGGCATCGGTCCTCCTCCGTTCAAAGCACATGATCGCGGCCGAACGAGCCGCGATGAGAGAGGTAGAGCCAAAATGGCGGTCTGAAAAGCTGGGCTGACCGCCTTTCGATATCGACGTCGTCGATGGGACCTATCGAGCCCACGGCCCTCCCGGCGGCGTGGTGCGCTTCGTACTTCCCGGTCACCGCGGCGCTGGCAATCAGGCCGGCTCAGCCACGACCTGGAGTGGAGGACCTTGATGACGCAAGCGACGAAAACCTATCGCGTTGGCGATGCAGCCGTCACGCGGATCGATGAATTGCGGCTTGCCGCATTCAAGTTCGGCGCCCTCTATCCTGACGCCGAACCGGATGCGCTTGAGCGCCATCGCGACCGGCTCGAGGCGGGCTCGTTCGATCCTGCAACCGGCACCTTCATTCAAAGCATTCACAGCTGGCTGGTCAAAACCCCGCACCACACGATCCTGATCGACACGGCGACCGGCAACGACAAGAACAGGCCCGACATCCCGCCGCTGCATCGTCTGAACGAGCCGTTCCTGGCGCGGCTGGCGGCGGCGGGCGTCACCCCGGAACAGGTGGACTACGTTCTGCTCACGCACGTCCATGCCGACCACGTCGGCTGGAACACGCGCCTGGTCAACGGTCGCTGGATTCCGACATTCCCGAACGCAACCTACGTCTTCTCCGGGATCGAGCAGGCCTATGGCGAGAGCCTCGCGGCGGGCACGGAGCCCACAGGGGCAGCCCGCCCCGACCCGGCGCTCGGCCCGGCGGCGCGCAAGCCGGCCGACCGCGTCTATGACGACAGTGTGCGGCCGGTGATCGAGGCCGGCCTTGCCAAGCTCATCGCAGTGAATGGCGACGAGCTCCTTGAGGGCATCTCTTTCATCCCGACTCCCGGCCACAGCATCGATCACGCGTCGATCCGTCTCGTATCCCGCGGCGAGCAGGCGCTTTTTGCCGGCGACGTGATGCACCATCCACTGCAGGTGTATGAGCCTTCGCTCAATTCCTGCTTCTGCGAATTCCCTGAGGCCGCCTCGCGCTCTCGCGCCGCCGTCCTCGAGGACGCAGCCGAGCTTGGCGCAACCGTCTTCACCACCCATTTCGCACAATCGTCCGTCGGGCGCATCGACTGCCGCGGCGATCGCTTCGCCTGGCAATTCGTCTGATAAAGGAGACCGATCATGGACCAGCAAACTTACGCGCAGGCAGACGGATCCGACATCGTGGTCGAGGATCTCATGATCCCGAGCGACACGGCCGGCATCTCGCTTCACTTGCGCAACAAGCGAACAGCGGCGCTCAAGACGTTTTCCGCCGAGCGAACCATCCTGATGATGCACGGCGCGACCTATTCGTCGGAAAGCCTGTTCGATGTGCCGCTCGATGGCATCTCCTTCATGGATTATCTCGCCGGGCACGGCTACGACGTCTTTGCACTCGACGTGCGCGGCTATGGCGGATCGACGCGTCCGCCCCAAATGGACGCGCCGCCGGAGGATTCTGAGCCGATTGTGCGCACGGAAGTCGGCGTGCGTGACCTCGCCAGCGCAGTCCAATACATCCTGAAGCAGCGCAACATCACGCGGCTCAATCTGGTCGCGATGTCCTGGGGCGGCTCTGTGGCCGGTGCCTACACGGTAAGCAATAACGATAAGATCGTAAAGCTGGCGCTCGTCGCGCCACTGTGGTTGCTGAAGGGCCCGGCTCCGATCGATGCGGGCGGCCGCCTCGGGGCCTATCGCCACGTCCCTGTTCTGGACTTCAGGGAGCGCTGGCTTTCGGCAGCACCGGAAGCAGCGCGATCAAGTCTCATCCCGGAAGGTGGGTTCGAACTCTGGGCGGACATCTCGCTCGCAACAGACCCACAGGCCAGCGCAGGAGCTCGTCCGCTCATGCGTGCCGTGAACGGCCCGATCCTGGACATCCGCGAGTACTGGGCCGCCGGCAAGGCCCTTTACGAGCCCAGCGAGATTCGCGTGCCGGTGTTTCTGGTCCACGCCGAATGGGACCGCGACGTGCCCATCGGCTCGGCACAGGACCTCTTCCTCTCACTGAAACAGGCGCGATATCGGCGATGGGTCGAGATCGGCGAAGGCACGCACATGGTTCTGCTGGAGAAGAACCGGTTGCAGGCGTTCGACGCGATCAACCAGTTTCTCTCGGAACAGTATGAGCATGACTAGCGCGATCTTCGCGCGGATCCCGCCGCGAGAACACAGGTGCCTCGCCCGAATCAAACCGACACGAGATCTCCGGTTTCCGCTGCGCGCTTGACCGCGTCGATCACCCTGAGCGTTTTTAGCCCTTCGTGCCCACTCACCACAGGCGTGGCCGTGCCGCAGATAACACCACAGAAATTTGCGATCTGCAGGCCAAGCGGGTCTTCCTTCTCATATCTTAGCTGCTCGCGCTCAATCGGCGCCCACCAACTGGCCTTGCTCGGATGATGCCATAAATCGAGTTGCGGAATAGCCAGCGATGCCCGCGTGCCGCCGATCTGGTAACACGCCTCCTGCGTACGACTGTAGGCTGGGTTCTCACCGGCGGTGAATTCCCAGCTCCAAGGCGACTGGATGGTATCGGAGACATTGACCGTTCCCAGCGCGCCGGAGGCGAAATGCAGGATCACCACCGCGGTCTCTTCAACGCCATTTCCGCGCAGCCGATTGGATTGGGCAGCCTGCACCGCGACGATATCGCCGCACAGATACCGCAACAGGTCGATATCGTGGATGAGATTCAGGAAAATGGGGCCCGCTCCTTTCTCGCGGCGCCAGGACACTTCAAAATAATCGTCCGGCTTGATCAACCAGAACATGCCATGCACCGATACGATCTGACCGAGCCCGCCACTATCGATCTCCGCCTTGGCGCGTTGGATCATCGGGCTGTGGCGGCGGTGGTGGCCGGTTAGCAACGGCACGCCCGCCCGGTCGGAGGCTTCGACCAACGCCTGTGCAGCAACGACATCATCCGCTAACGGTTTCTCGATCAGCGCCGGGATGCCCGCAGCGATACAATCCATGCCGTTCGCCACGTGCATCTGGTTGGGGGTGGCGACGACCACCCCGTCGGGCCGACTTTCGGAGAGCATGTCCCGAAAGGACGGAAACCAGTTCACGTTCAGCGAAACCGCCAACTCTCGTGCTGCCGGCGTCGGATCGACGATCGACGACAGCACCGCCTCCGGCCGCGCGAGAATATGTTCAATATGTCGCTTGCCGATGAGACCCGCTCCCATGACCATCAGGCGGATGGGTGCACTCATGCGATTCTATACCTTCTTCTCATCGAGCAGCTTGGCCACGCGACGCAAGCCGAGCAGATAACCCTGAGTGCCGAAGCCTGCAATAACGCCATCAGCTCGTTTGGAAACGAACGAGTGGTGGCGGAATTCCTCGCGCTTGTGCACATTGGAAATGTGCACCTCGATCACTGTCCCCTCGAACGTGTTCAAAGCATCCAGGATGGCGACTGACGTATGGGTGAAAGCCGCGGGATTCATCACGACGCCGACAGCCGTCTCGCGTGCCTCGTGGATCCAATCGATCAACTCGTATTCTCTGTTCGACTGGTGAAAGCGTAGCTCCAGAGCGAGCTCCGTGGCTAGCCCCCGACAATCTCGCTCCACATCCGCAAGCGTCTCGTGGCCATAGATGTGGGGCTGACGCTTGCCGAGCAAATTGAGATTTGGCCCGTTGAGGACGTAGACAAGACGACTCATGGAATAACTCCGTTCAGTGATGGGCTAGGATCTCGCCAAGGAACTGCTTGGTGCGAGCGTGCTGCGGATTGCGGAAGAAAGCGTCGGGCACACCTTCTTCGATGATCTGCCCTTCAGCCATGAAGATGACGCGGTCGGCGACCTGGCGGGCAAAACCCATCTCGTGGGTGACGCAAATCATGGTCATGCCGTCGTTGGCGAGACCGATCATCGTGTCGAGCACTTCCTTGACCATTTCCGGATCGAGAGCCGAGGTCGGTTCATCAAACAGCATGACCTTGGGCTGCATGCTGAGAGCACGCGCGATCGCAACACGTTGCTGCTGACCGCCCGAGAGTTGAGCCGGATACTTCTCGGCCTGCTCACCAATGCGCACCCGCTCGAGATATTTTCGCGCGGTCGCCTCCGCATCGGTCTTGCCGATGCGGCGCGCGCGAATGGGCGCGAGCATGCAGTTCTGCAAGACCGTCATATGCGGAAAAAGGTTGAAGCTCTGAAAGACCATGCCGACATCCTGACGCACGACATCGATGGCCTTGATGCTGTCGTCCAGCCGATGACCGTTCACCACGATACTGCCCTGCTGGATCGCCTCCAGGCGGTTGATACAGCGTATCAGCGTCGACTTGCCCGAACCGGAAGGACCGCAGAGCACGATCTTTTCACCTCGGCGCACAGTGAGATCAACGTTGCGGAGAGCCTGGTACCCGCCGTACCATTTCTGCACGCCCTTCATTTCGATCAGGATCTGGTCCTGCATGGATTCGACCTCCGTTATCGGACGACGGCCAACGCGCCCAGCGCGTCGGCCGCTTGCAGTGACTATTGAACTGTGAACGGAACTCCGGGGACTGAGTCGGGGAAGATTGGCACGGGCGCCTTCATCCACTTGGCGTAGAAACCGGCCAATTTGCCATTGGACTTGATCTGGTCGATGAATTTGTTCGCCGTCTCGTTCCACTCCTTCTCTCCCAGGCGCGTGCAGGCCCCGTTGTACAAGGCGGTGAAGTGAAGCTTGGGCTCGAACCCAAGTTCCGGCTTTGCAGCGTTCAGACGCTGCGGGTAGAAACTGTTTGCGCCGACCGCCTGCACCTGACCCGAGAGCAGCGCCTGGATCGTGGCCGCGTCATCATCAAACCTGCGGATTTCGGCGCCCGCAGGAGCATTATTGGTGACTTGGGTGTCCTGCGTGGAGGAGCGTGGGACGCCGATAACGTACTTCCCCATATCGGCATTACTGTTGATCGGAGTTGCCTGGGCAGCGACCAGTGTAATCTCATTGGCAACATACGGTTTGGAATATTGTACCGCCTTCGCGCGCTCGGGCAGCATGGCCATGGTCGCGAACAGAATGTCCACCCGGCCTGTGGTCAGCGCCGGAATACGGTTGGCCACCGCCAGCGGGACGAACTCGGCCTTCACGCCGAGATATTCAGCGAAGGCGCGCCCCATGTCGGCATCGATCCCATCCTGCTTTCCCGAGCTATCGACATAGCCCCAGGGCGGATTATCGCCCTGAATGCCGATGACGACGACGCCCTTCTTCTTCACGTCCTCCAGCGTGCCCGCCTGCGAGCCGCCTGCGACAACGATGGCCGCGAGCGTCAGCAGCGCAATGCCGAGCTGGCGACGATTGAGCGAAAACAACATGAGTATCTCCTCCTGGTGATGGCTGTGTTTGATTGAGTAGGTGCGCCGAACCTACCTTTGACCGGCCAGGGCGAGCCTGGCCTCCACCCGACTGCCCCACCATGAGAGTGGCCAGCAGAGGATGAAATACATTGCGCCGACCACACCGAAGACGAGCAACGGCTGGTAGGTCTGGTTCGATACGATTTGACCGGCGCGGGCGAGTTCGATGAAGCCGACGATGGCAGCGAGCGAGGTGCCCTTGATGAGCTGCACGAGATAGCCGATGGTCGCCGGCAGCGCGATGCGAATGGCTTGCGGCAGCACGATGTCGCGCATGCGCGCGGAATAATGCAGACCGAGCGCCATTGCGGCCTCGGTCTGACCGCGAGGCACGGCCTGGATTGCGCCGCGCCAGATCTCGCCGAGAAAAGCCGAGGCGTTGACGGTGAACCCGATCGCGACCGCAACGAATGCCGACAGCTTCAATCCGAGGAGCGCCAAGCCGTAGTACACCACGAACAGTTGCAGCAGCAGCGGTGTCCCCTGGAAGATTCCGATATAGATCCGGACTATCCATTCCACACTCGTGCGACCGCAGGTGCGCAACAGTGCGACGACCAGGCCGGCGGTACAGCCACCGACGAATGCAACCAGCGTCAGGAGTACCGTCCATTGCAGACCACGCAGGAGGAAGCCGAACTCGGGAAGGCCGAAATGCGGTGTCATGATCTGTGCTCCTCAGCGCGTCGGATATGAGAAGAAGCGGTGAGAGATGATTGCGAAGCCCGCCATCAGCAGCCAGGAGATCGCGAGGTAGAGGAAAGTGACGAAGAAATAGACCTCGAAGCTGCGGAATGTGTCGCTTTCGATGCGCTGCGCCACCGACGTCAATTCATAGGCGGACACAGCCGAACAGATCGACGAGGTCAGCGTCAGCATGATGAACTGTCCCGTGAGCGAGGGATAGATCGCGCGAAGCGCGGGCTTGAGTACGATGGAACGGAATACCTGCCCTTTGTGCAGTCCGAGCGCGTAGCCGGCCTCGATTTGCCCTTTGTGAATCGATTGCACGCCGCCGCGGATGATCTCGATGGCGTATGCCCCTCCGTTCACACCGAGCGCAATAATGGCGGTGGCAGTCGGATTGAGCTTTACCCCGACGAGTGGCAGTGCAAAGAACAGAAAGAAGATCTGCACCAGGAACGGCGTGTTGCGCACGATTTCGACGAAGCCGATCACGATGGCGCGCAACCAGGCCGCCTTCGCATCGCGGGCTGCGACGCCCGCGACGCCGATGATCATTGCGAGCGTCATGCCAGCAAGCGCCAACCCCAACGTCCCCACGCAACCCCACAGCAACGCGGGCATTGCGTGCCAAACCACCGAGAAATCGAGCGTGTAGCCCATCTTGCGTTTCCTCTCGGGCGTTGTGCGTACCGCTCGCCCATCGGCCGGATGTCATCCTCCCAGGGATGCGAAAGTTGCGAAGAAGACGTCTGGATCAGGCGAGACGCCCGTGAACAGGCGGAATGCTTCGGTGCCCTGGAAGATTGCCATTCCGCCACCATCGACGGTGCGGCAGCCGAGGGTACGCGCCGCGCGCAGCAGCGCGGTCTCCAGCGGGAAGTAGATGATCTCAGCGACCCAGAGACCGGAACAGAGCATTGCCAGCGGCAGCGGCGTTCCCGGATACTTGTCCATGCCAATGGGCGTCGCGTTTACAATTCCGTCTGCGGCAGCCACGGCCGCTGCGACATCCCGGCCGACCCTCAAGCGCCCTTTGACAAATCGAGAGGACAAGCCGTCGACCACGCTCTGCGCCTTGGCCAAGTCGACGTCTATGATGGTCAGTTCCTGCACGCCAAGCTTCATGAGCGCGAAAGCAACCGCCGCGCCCGCGCCGCCTGCGCCGAATTGCACGACACGACCGAGTGGTGCACCTTGCATGCTGCGGCGAAAATTCTCGGCAAAGCCGAACCAGTCCGTGTTATGGCCGGTCATCCGGCCCTTTCTGACGACCACGGTGTTCACAGCGGCAAGCGCCTCCGCGTCGGGCGAAAGCTCGTCCAACAGTGGAAGGATCGCCTGCTTACAGGGATGGGTCACGTTCAATCCGTCAAAGCCCATCCGCCTTGCGGCCGTGAGCAATTCCGGTAACGCTTCGACCCCGAGGTTCAACTCGACCAGATCGATCTTCTTGTAGAGATAGCGGATGCCAGCGGCGTCTGCGGCCGCTTCGTGCATGGGCGGCGTGCGAGACGCCGAGATGCCGCTGCCGATCAGGCCGACGAGAAAACTGGGTTTGGGATGCATTGTCGGCGTCGTCCGTCAGCTCAATGGGACAGTCAATTCGGCGATGATCTGGGCCGTGCTCGGTCGGACGCCACGCCACCAGACAAAGGCTTCCGCCGCCTGCTCGACCAGCATGCCGACGCCGTCAGCCAACTTGGCCACGCCTTCAGTGCGGGCCGCTTGCAGAAAGGGAGTCAATCCTTTGCCATAGGCAAGTTCGTACGCCAGCTCCGCGCCCTGGAAGACATTGCTCGGAAGCGGCGGCATTTCACCTCGCAGGCTGGCAGAAGTCGCGTTGACCACGACGTCATAGCCCTCGGCAAGGTCGGCCAGTTCAGCGTAGCCGCTCACGATCAGGGGACCACAGCCGGCAAACTCTTCGGCCAATGCCACGGCTTTGGACAGCGTTCGATTGACGAGAACCAGCTCGGACGGTTGCTGGCGCAGAAACGGCAGTAACGCGCCACGTGCCGCTCCCCCAGCGCCGAGCATCAGGACGCGCCGGCCAACCATTTTGACGCCGAGATTGGCAGTGATGTCACGCGCCAGGCCGATTCCGTCGAAATTCTCGGCAATGATCCGATCGCCCTCGAACTTCAGGCAGTTTGCGGCACCTGCGCGTTGGGCGCTCTCTGAGAGCTCATTTGCATAAGCGAAGGCATCGAGCTTGAACGGGGCGGTGATGTTCAGCCCCTTGGCGCCCTCCGTCCGGAATTGATCAACCCGCGCGCTGAAGCCATCGATGGGCCCCTCGATCGCCTCATAGACGAGATCCTGTCCCATCATTTTGGCGAAAGTGCCATGGATGAAAGGTGACTTGCTGAAGCCGATCGGATTGCCAATCACCGCATAGCGATCGCTCATCGCTCACTCCTGCACTGCAGCTTCGTTGTAGAGCACGCCGTCGCGCACCATCGCGTCGACGGCTTCGGCCGACAGTCCCAGCGAGACAGCAATGCGACGATTGTCCTGTCCAAGCAGTGGCGCCGGAGTGCGCACCGTGGTGTCGCAATCGGAAAACCGGAACGGCAGGTTCGGCAGCGTTACCTTGCCGAGCACCGGATGCTCCTGCTCGACCAGCATGCCGCGCGCATGGATCTGCGGATCCCTCACGACCTCTTCGATGGTCTGCACGGGAGCGGACGGCACACCTGCTTCCTCGAGTGCCGCAAGACACGCATCTCGAGACGGCTGCGATAGCGTCCAATTGCGCACAATCTCCATGGCTTCAGCATAATGGGCGTTCCGCGCGGCGGGCTTGGCGAAACGCTCGTCCAATGCCAGCGTGTCTCCTCCAATCAGGCTCGCCAATCGTCGCCACGCATCATCGACTTGCGCAGCGATGACAAGATTGCCGTCCTTGGCCGGAAAGACGCCGTAAACTGTCGAATCCGGCTGTCCGCTGCCGGTTTGCTTCGGCAGGTCAGCGCCGCCCGAGAGGAAGTAACGCTGAACCGCATAGTCGTGCATCGAGACCATGCAATCGTACAGCGCCAGATCGATATGTTGGCCGCGCCCGGACGACGCACGGCCAACCAGCGCCGCATTGATAGCAGCGACGCCATGAATGCCAGTGTACATATCGGCCAGCGGCATCCGCAGCAGCGGCGGCGGTTCGCCGGGATTGCCCAGTTGCGCCAGCGCACCCGACATCGCCTCTGCGATCAGGCCGAAGCCCGGACGATCGGCATAGGGACCGGTATGGCCATAGGCGGAGACCGAGCAATAGATCAGCCTCGGATTCCGCGCTGATAGTGCTTTGTAACCGAGACCGAGACGTTCGAGTGCGCCGGGTCGGTAATTCTCGATGAAGACATCGGCCGTGTCGACCAGCTTCATCATCATGTCGAGACCACGCTCGTCGCGCAGGTCGATGCAAAGTCCCTGCTTCCCCATATTCTGCTGCAGGAAGTAGCCGGATTGTCCGTCCTTGAAATATCCATGGGCCCGGCCTGCGTCGCCCCCCTTTGGGCGCTCCACCTTGATGACCTCCGCGCCCATCGCGGCGAGGCAACGGCCCATGAACGGGCCGGCCAGGAAATGGCTGTAGTCGATGACGCGAATGCCTTTGAGCGGCAGATCTTGCGCGGTCATGCCTGCTCTCCTGCAGCGCTGGTCTTCGGGCGCATCGGGATCATCAGCCGATGCTCACCTAGCTGAACGACCTCGCCGCGCTGATTGATGAGTTCCGAAGGCAGCACAACGATGCCCCACCCATCCCTCTTTGTGCCGCGCATTGAACCAACGCGGAACTTCACATGCACGGTGTCCCCGAGCTTGATCGGCAGCTTGAAATCCCATGTCCAGCCCAGCGACATTCCCGGGAGGAACCGGTAGGCGGCACGCGTTTTCAATCCGTCAGCGAGCGACAGACCAAACAACCCATGCGCGACGCGGGTGCCGAACGGCGTTGTCTTCGCGTACTCCTCGTCGACATGGACCGGCGTGAAATCGCCCGTCAGTTCGGCATAGGCATTCACCATTGCTTCGGTGACCGTCACCGAGGGGGTTACGCATTCATCGCCGACCTTGGCATCGTCCCAGTAGCGCTCATCTGTCATGTCGCGTCTTCCTCTAGGCACGGGGATTGATCGCCAGGGCGGCTTCCACGGCGCCTGCGCTGGCTTGCAAGATTTCGACGTTGAGCCCGCCCGGCAGCTCGAGCCAGTTCGGCCCGGCGGGCAACGCTTTGGCGGCCCAGGCGGCGGCACGGGTGAGCACACCCTCGTAATCGTCGACCATGATGCCGAGATGGGCGAGACGCCCCTCTGGTCCGACGAAATTCGGATCTTCGATGAGTTGCACGCTTCCGAGCACCCAAACCTGACGCGGGCGCGTACCATCGGCGGGTTGCTCATCGCGAATGGCGAGACCAAGCACCTCACGAAAGAAGTCGACGTGACGATCAACGTCCGGCACGCGGATCGCGACGTGTTCGACATAAGCGCGGGGCAATGACATCTCAGGACTTTCCAGGATAGTCGCTGCGGGCGTATTCGATGCCCTTGACCAGCGCGACGAGGGTGGAATTGACGGGGGTCGGCACGCTGAGCTTGGCGCCCCAGCGCACGACGGAGCCGTGGATGTAGTCAACCTCGGTGAGATTGCCGGACTGCAAACTCTGCAACATCGACGTCTTGAACTCGGGCGGCAGTCCAGCGGACGCCATCGACCAGGCGCGTCGCGGATCGGTAATCGAGATCTTCACGCCAGCAGCTTGCGCGACCGAGATGCCCTCCGAGATTGCGGCCAGCGCGCAATCTTCCAGAACCGGCAGCGAATACAGGCCGCCATAAGTCAGCCCGGTCACGGCGGTAATTCCTCCTCCGGCGACGTTGATGAACAACTTGTCCCACATCGTGCCCAAGATGTTGTCGCTGAGCAGCGTGAGAATGCCGGCGCGATTAAAGGTCTCGGAGATTCGCTGCGCACGTTCTGTCAAGCGCCCATCAAGCTCGCCGATGATGGTCTCCTTGCCGATGACCCCGGAACGAACATGACCAGGGCCGAGCAGCACACCGCCGACGTAGGTCTTGCCCGCCACGACCCGGTCACGACCAACCTCCTCCGACAGGATGTCCTCGTGACCAAGACCGTTCTGAAGCGACATCACGACCGTCCGCGGCCCGATGATCGGCGCCGCGGCACGGATGGCATCCCGCGTGTGGTAGGATTTGACGAGGATAATGACGAGGTCCGCTTCTACGCCGACCTGAGCCGCGGAGGTGCAAGCAGTGACCTTCACGACGGTCTCGGCGCCATCTTCGAGTATTCGCAGGCCACCGGCATTGATTGCGCCGACATGAGCCTGGAACGGATCGATCAGCCAGACCTCGGCCCCGCCGCGCGCCAACGTACCGCCGATGGTCGAGCCCAAGGCTCCCGCTCCGATAAAGCAGATCCTCATCCGAACGCTTCTCCCGCGCCATTCTCGGCGTTGGAAGCATCGTAGCTGGCGGCTCGATATTTATATATGTTATGATTCTTATATCCGTTATTGTGAATTGCAATGAAGCACCAGGATCACACCGAGACCAACCTGCTGGACCCGCGCCTTCTCAGGCTCTTCGATGCATTGTTCACCACTGGCAGCGTCACCAGGGCAGCCGAAAAGCTCGGCCAAAGTCAGCCGACCATCTCGATCTGGCTGGCCCGCCTGCGTGCGGAACTGGACGATCCGCTCTTCATCCGGTCAGCGAAGGGCATGCTGCCGACGCCGCGCGCCGAGGCTCTCATCGGCACCGCGAGGCAGGCGCTGGAAATGCTGCGTCGCCTTGCCGAGCTTCGCACCGATTTCGATCCGACAACCGCAAAGCGCCGTTTTGCCATCTGCATGACGGACGGAAGCCACGTCACGCTGCTTCCGTCCATTCTCGCCCACGTCCGCCGCGTTGCCCCAGGCGTTCGTATCGAGGCGACACAGATTGGCGCCGACACTCCACGCATGCTGCAATCCGGTGAAGCCGACATGGCGCTCGGCTACATCTCGGATCTCGATGCTGGACACTTCCAACAGGCGCTGTTTCCGCAGGATTGGGTCTGCCTCGCGAACGCAAAACATGCTCGGATCCGCGACCGCATCACGGCAAAGGATTTCAGGCGTGAGGCTCACGTCCTCATTCGCTCCGGCACTGGACATCAGTTGCTCGCGGGCGCGCTGCAGGAGCAGAAGATAGTCCTCGACGTTGCACTGGAGTTGCCCGGCTTTTTGGGGCTACCCGCAATCGTCGGAACGACTGACCTGCTTGCTACCCTGCCAAGGCACATCGGCGAAACCCTGGCTCACTATTACGGACTGCGCGTGCTCAACTGCCCGCTGCCGATTGCCGGCTTCACGGTGAAGCAATATTGGCACGCCCGCTTCCATCACGACCCGGCAAGCCAATGGCTGCGTGGCCTCTGCGCGGAGCTTTTTCAACAGCAGGAAGTACGCGGTCTGCATCGTTCCGGTCGGCCGAAGAAACGAGTGCCTCGCGATTTGCAGTCGCAATGAGCTTGTTGAGATCGGCTTTCGGGTAACTTGCCCTACGACCGAAGCTTAACGCCCGGCTCTGCGCACCATGTCGAATGGGGTGAGATGCAGGACAAAGGAAACTTCACCCGCAGCGATCTGCCCGTGCACCGTCCCGCCACGAAAGATATCGCGCGAGACCCGTTCTATTCTCGGCCACCATTTCGCGAAGGTATTGGGAAGCAAGAACTCTTATTTGGTGGACGCACCAGGGCTCGAACCTGGGACCCGCTGATTAAGAGTCAGCCACGGGTCAAATACAATCAATGACTTATGGATCGCACTGCTGCCCTTATCCGACCGCAAATGGGCATTCGTCGCACACCACATTCCACTCCCACCTACAGGATTGGAGCCGGTCGAGATCCCTTGACGAACCTAAGAGCTGATCCGGTTCGGCTGGAATCGCAATCGCGCCAGCGGATTTACCGCCGCGCCAGATCGGTGGCGTTGCGATGCGTCGGGGGTTCGAGTCAGGAGGCCGCTACCGCTTTTCCCCACATGACGCCAATCTGCGATATTTCCTCCGATCGTCCGCCTAAACGGTGGGTTAGATCAGGGTAGGTGCTCGCGCACGGGCAAGGCCTTCCGTCATGAGACGGCGGAACCTCGGAAAACCCCAAATGCAGAGCTGCCTGGTGGGGTTTCATCACGTCACTCATTGATCCTAGTTGCTCAATAAACGATTCCCAGCTTTGCAAGCGACAGCGTCCGCGACGAGCGTGGCTCAATTCTTTGGTGCAAACGCTTCGGTCGCCGCCTTCATGGCAGACTCGCTCATGCTTTTGCTTTGCTCGGTGAGCAATCGCATTTGCGCCTGGAAAAAATCAGATTGAATCTCGAGCGCGTCCTGCATGTCCTTGGCCTGCATGAGTTTGTCGCCGAGGCCGAACGTCGCCGTGACGTTGCGTTGCATGTAGCCGCAGAACTCCTTGGCGTGGTTTGCTATCGGCAGCTTCGAGGCGTTCAGTCCCATTTCCAGCTGCTCGAAATACTCCGCGTTGGCCTTACGCAGGCGAAGAAGCGTCTCGGCGAGCATGGTGCGGATATCCGCTGCGGATGGATTGATATCGGCCATGGTGTCATTCCTCCTTGTTATGCCGCAAGTCCCCCGAACCACGCACCAAAATAGCCGGCGTAGAGCGCGGGCATTTCGAGATTCATCGAATGTCCGATACCGGGCACGACGACGAGGCGGCAGTCCGGCATTGCCGCGGCCATCGCATGAAGATCCGCGGGAGGGATCCAGCCGTCCCGTTCGCCCCACAATACCAGGTGCGAATGCCCGATCTCCGGCATGCGGCTCTCCAATTCCCGACTCTCCCGCTCGCGCGTGAGATTGACGGGCGTCCCGATCCAGATCCCTTCGGAGACGCCGAAGGTTTGTTCGATGATCCGGTCGAACAGCGCCTGGATGTCCGCGCCCCCTGGACGGAATTGCGGGACCTTATTCGGCGCCATGCTTTCCGGCACGAACAGCGATGAGGCCGCGGTCGCCATCACCGACCGGGTCACCTCCTTGCTCGCCATCATGGCGCGGAACAGCCCGATCTGGTCGGCATTAAAAGCCATGCCGAGCGGCGTGACCGGATCAAGCGCAAATACCCGCCCGAATCGCCGTGGCTGCATCAGGAGCATGCGGGCCGCGATGATGCCGCCGGTTGAATGCGTTGCAAGATGGCAGTAGTTGATGTCCAGGGTATCGAGCGCAGCCAGCATGTCCTTTGCGTGCTGCTGCATCGTGTAGTTGGTGTAGTCAACCGCAGGTTTCGGCCGGTCGCTGTCGCCGCAGCCGCGCCAGTCAATGCCGATGACGCGAAGACCAGAAGGAAACAGCGGCGCAGCGAGTTCGATCCAGTCCTTGCTGGCGAGATTGCCGTGGATGAAGACGACGGTAATGTCGCCTTTGCCCCACTCTCGCCAGCCCAGCTGGACTTCGCCCGCTTGCACCATCGGCATGGACCGGTCCTACTTGTTCAGGCCGGCGGTGGGCGCGGCGCCGGCCGGCGTCGGTGCCACCGGCAAAGCAGAAGCCACCGAGCCCTTGATCATACGATCGGTTCCAACCGGCGACGACGTGTCGACGCTTCCGCGCGTCACGAAATCCACTACATCTACCGGGTATTCAACCGGGTTGTCCGTGTGGATGAAGTGCCCGGTCTCCGGATAAATCTTGAGGATCGGCCGGTTGCCCGCATTGGTCATGCGTGTCATGAAGGGCGTGATGGCATCGCGTCCGAGATCCGTCAGTCCATTGAACGCCGGCGTCGGGATGAACGGCTCCTTGTCGCCGAAGACGAGAAAGATCGGAGCCTTGATCTGCGTGAGCCGCTCGTACAGGTTTTTCGGATCATCCTGCTGGAGCTCCGCTCCGATCGTGTAGACGTCGTAGATGAACACGTTGCACCACTGCTCGAGCTCCTTCGGATTGCCTTTAGTCAGCCCAACGCGCTGCTCGGTGTGGAAGCGGGCATATTCGCTGTCGCTGAAGAAATAGCCGCTCTTCGCCGCAGACACCGCGCCAGTCTCCGGATCGCGTTTCTTGAAATAGAAGAAGTCGCGGATGTTCTGCTCGTCACGCGCCTTCTCGGCGGCCAGAATGCCGGTCTGGTCCCAGGTCGCCCTCCACTTGTCGAAGTCATGATCGAAGGCCGGGTCGAACAGCGGCGCCTTTTTGCCCTTGGCGATGGTGATCTCGCGAGGATATTCCTCGAGACCTGATGGCGCCTCCAGCGCGAGACCCTGCACTGCATCCGGCCAGGTCAGGGCATAACCCATCACGAACTGACCGCCGAGCGAATGGCCGAGATAATACGCCTTCTTGACGCCGAGCTGGTTGACGACGAGATCGTAGATGACCTCGCGCATGTCCTGCATGGTGCGCGCCGGACTCTTGTCGAGATTGCCGGGTCCGGACATACCGTAATGCGGCAGGTCGGGCACGATCACGCGCAAGCCGCTACGCAGCGCATACTGCATGATGTTGCCGTAGTGCCCGCCGAACGCGCCTTTGCCATGGACGATCACAAGGATCTTCGGATCCTTCTCCGTGCCGGCGTATTCATCCATGTAGCCGATCTGCCAGGAATTTCCGCCCTTGTCTTTGGCATTGGCGTATTTGACCGGATAGGGATAGGTCACGAACTCTTTCCAGAACGACTTTTTGGGGTCGATGTTCTCGGCGACGCCGGGCACGCGATAATTCTTGTCAACGAATTTCTGCGCGCGGTCGAGGCTCGCCACATCATCCATGAAGGCAACGAACTTCGGGTCGTTCTTGCGCTGGTTGATGATCGGAAACACACCATAATGTGCGACCGGGCTTTCCTGAGCGATAAGGTCCGCACCGGGTACACGGTCGACAGCCTTCTGAGCCAACTTGAAGTTCAGCCACAGGTCGTTGGTAATGTGCATCACCAACGTGCGCGCCTGGATCCGGCCGAGATAAGCATTGATGTTGTGGGTCTCGCCGACACGGTTGCGCCAGACCAGGTCGACCGCATCGTAAAGCTTGGCACGGTTGACGACGTTCAAAGCCGCCTTTTCGTTCGGGGGGTCCCAATAAAAAATTTCGGGCTGGACGGCGCCCCAATTCTGGGTCGTACGGAACGCAAAGTCATAGCCGGTCATGCCGAGGATCGACCAGCCGAACGCCACGCCCGGCATCGGATGCTTCTCTTTGGGCAGCTTGTAATAATCACCATTCGTTTCCTGCCACACCGGATCGGATTCGATCGCCGCGGTCATCATCTGGAATGTCCAGTTGCCGACAGGATCTTCCCCATCCGACTGCGTGGTGCCACCGATCGGCATCATTGCGCCGATATATTCGGGATGCATCACGCCCCAGACATAGGTCTGCGTGCCGCCCATGGAAACGCCGGACACTAGGGCCACGCGCGCGACCTTCAGCCCGTCGCGCAGCATGCGATAATTGGCCTGGACCATGTCATAGTAGCTGTACTGCGGAAACTTTACGCCGAGACCGTCCGAAGGTTTGCTGGCGCCCCAGGTTCCGAGCGGATCGACCATGATGACATAATAACGATCCGTATCGATGGGACGGCCGGGACCAATAATTGGCACGGTGCCTGACAAGGCTGCTCCTTTGACCCACTGCTCGTACATGTCGGTGGCATCGCCGGAATAATATGAGTTGATGACGACGGCATTGGTGATCTCACCGGCGGCGTTGCGCCGCGGCGTACCGACCGCGATATAGGCGGTGTGCAATTTCCCGACGCCCAAAGATTCGAGCGTGACGCCGCCCTCGCCGCCATTCTCCCACTTCGAGGGATCGGCCAGATCGTACTTGCCCCCAAGTCGAAAATTCGCGATCTCGTAGGTCTTCTTCAGCCCGTCATGCTGCATCTGCGACGAGCGGCGCGTGAAGGGCTGCGCAACCGCGAGCGATGTCCCGATCAACAGCAACAGCAGGCTGATGAGATATCGCCGCATGACATGTCTCCCGACCATGGCGAATTCCTCCGGCAGGCTTTGATTTTGCCAAACGCTAGGAGAGGACGCGGCGCGACCCTTGATCTAGCGCAAGGGAATTCGCACTGCCCGCGCGAGTGTCTTGGCACCGAATTACATGCCGGACGCCGCAATGCCTTTCCTCACGCACGGCTCCTACCGGATCCGGTATGAGCTCGACGGTCCTGTGACGGCGCCGGCCTACGTGCTGGTCAATGGACTGACTCAATACTCCGAACTGTGGACCGCTTACCGAGACGCGCTCATCGCACGGGGATTTCGCGTTGCGACATTCGATCTGCTCGGCCAGGGCGCCTCCGACAAGCCGACGCTCTTCATCAATCAGGACGACCATGTCCTTGCGCTGCATCGCCTGATCGAAATGCTCGGTGAAGGTCCGGTCTTCCTCAGTGGAATCAGCTTCGGTGGCCTGATCGCGCTGCGCTACGCGATCGAGCATTGGAGGCGCCTCTCGGGTCTGGTGCCAATGAGTTGCTTTGCCGAGCTTTCGCCTCAACTTCTCCTGATCGGCAACGCACTACGCACCGGCCTAATTCTGGGTGGAACCGGCTATCTCCAGGATCTGCTGCTGCCGATGAATCTGTCCGATGAATGGTTGAAGCCGCTGTTGGATAAGCTCGACGGTGTCAAGCGGCAGGGCTGGCTGGTCAATGACCTCTACGCGCTGCAGAACCTGATGGAGTCGTTCCTCGACTTCCAGCCGCTGACGCCGCAACTCGCCTCGATCGCCGTCCCAACCATGATCCTGAACGGAGAGTTCGACTTCCTGACGCCGCGTGCCCTCCACGAGACGCTGCGAGTCGGAATCCCCAACAGCGCGCTCGTGATCATCCCGGGCGCCTATCACGCTTTCACGTTGGAAAAGGGTGCGCTCACAGCCGACCTGCTCGCGCGCTTCGCCGATGACGTGCTGGCCGGACGCTGGCAAGGTAACAAAGCGGTCTGGATTGCGCCCGAAGACCCTGGTGGTGAGCTCACTCCATTTCCCGCCAGCTACGACCATCTGCGTGCCATCCCCGTCCAGAGGACCCGGGCATGAGCGGACTTCTCGGACCACTCGACTCCGAAGGCCGAGTGCCGCACAGCCAGCAGACTCGCGTCGCCGCTTTCCTGATCTCGGCCCATG
The DNA here is from genome assembly GCF_000244935.1 of Bradyrhizobium sp. WSM1253. Taxonomy (NCBI): domain Bacteria; kingdom Pseudomonadati; phylum Pseudomonadota; class Alphaproteobacteria; order Hyphomicrobiales; family Nitrobacteraceae; genus Bradyrhizobium; species Bradyrhizobium sp. WSM1253. Next base: position 6,629,007 of record NZ_JH600073.1, on the reverse strand, counting down.
GCGCTCTCGCAAGGCAATTCGCCCTCGCCCTGCCGGCGAAGTTCGAGGCCGGCTGGCAGACAGAATTGAACGCTCAGTTCTACCGAGAGAGCGAGATCGTGTCGCTTCTGATGCGCGCAACCACATGGGTGCCGGACCTCGCCCTTGGCTATATGGCCATATCCTGGGAGGCCGCCTGGCTTCCGACGCCGAACGAAGGCATTGCCGATCGCATTCTTTGGCAAGCAGTCCACCTCGCCACGCTCGCGCATGCCGTCCACGCCGGGATCCGGCCAGCGGCGTTACTACCGCTTGAGGCAAACCCGAATGACCCCTTCGTGATGGCGCTACGCCGCATCGAGTTCGAGAGCGGACGTCTGTTGCAGGCGCAAATCCTGTTCCTGAAAGGTCCCGACCTGTTACCCTTCCGTGGCACCGTCAGCACAGTCCTGGAAAGCCGACACACCGAACTGCGCAAGCTCTGGCACGACGCGCTCGCGAGCGTGGGAATCGTCCGCGAATGATGCGGAGCCTTGACGCAGATCAAAGCAGCGCGATTTCCGCCCTCCAGCATTCATCGACGCCCTGCACGCGCCGACCGGAGTTCTCCCTCATGAAGGCCATCTCCCTCGAAGAAGCCGTCGCAATGATCCCGGTCGGCGCGAGTGTCATGGTCGGCGGATTCATGGGTGTCGGAACACCGGAGCGCCTGCTCGACGAGGTGGTGCGGCAGAAGAAGGGCGGTCTGTCGCTGATCTGCAATGATGCGGCGATCCCCGGCAAGGGCGTCGGCAAGCTGTTCGATGCTGCGCTGGTCGCGCGATTGACCGCAACGCATATCGGTCTCAATGCGAAGGCACAGCAGCAGATGCTGGCAAACCAGATCACCGTCGATCTGGTACCCCAGGGAACCTTCGTCGAGCGCATTCGTGCGGGTGGATGCGGGCTAGGTGGAGTTCTGACGCCAACCGGCGTCGGCACGCTGGTTGCGCAGGGCAAGCGCGAGATCGAAGTCGACGGAAAGCCTTTTCTGCTGGAGACAGCCTTGCGTGCACAGTTTGCGCTAGTGCACGCCTTCCTTGCCGACTACCTCGGCAACTTGGCGTACGCACTGACCTCGCGCAACTTCAATCCAGTCATGGCGATGGCCGCCGACACCGTGATCGTCACCGCGGAGAACATTGTGCCAATCGGCGTGATCGCGCCCGACCACGTCGTGACCCCGGCGCCGCTCGTCGACTACCTCATTACAAACGGGTGACGACATGGATCCGCAGATCATCATCGCCCGGCGCGTCGCCAAGGAGCTTCGGAGCGGCGACCTCGTCAATCTCGGCATCGGTATCCCGACGCTCGTCGCGAACTACGTTCCAACGGACCTGAAGGTATTCTTCCAGTCGGAAAACGGCCTGATCGGAACGGGGCCTATCCCCGAGCAAGGCCTGGCGCATCCGACGCTAACGGACGCAGGGGGGCGCCCGATTAGCGCGCTGCCCGGGGCCTCGACCTTCGACAGCGCGATGTCGTTCGGACTGATCCGCGGCGGCCATGTCGACGTCACGGTGCTTGGCGGCCTTCAAGTCGATGCCCATGGCCATCTCGCCAACTGGATGATCCCGGGCAAGATGGTTCCCGGCATGGGCGGCGCCATGGATCTCGTGAGCGGCGCGAAGCGGGTCATCGTCGCCATGCAGCACGCAGCAAAGGGCAAGTCGAAGATTGTTGCGAAATGCAGCTTGCCGCTCACCTCGGCGCGGCCAGTGAATCTAGTCGTCACCGACATGGCTGTGATCGGCTTTGCCGATGGCACGGCGACGCTTCTTGAGACCGCGCCGGGCGTCACGATCGGCGAAGTGATGGCTGCGACTGAAGCCGACCTTCTCGTCGGCGACCATGTCCCGGAGATGATGATCTGAAGGTGAAGGACATGCGGATATTCGGCAATTTTGATGAGATAAGATCTGCGGTCGGTACCGAAATCGGCGCTAGCGACTGGATCGAGGTAACGCAGGACCGGATCAACAAGTTTGCGGAAGCGACCTGCGATGAACAGTGGATCCATGTCGACCAGGAGCGCGCGAGGAAAGAAATGCCCGGCGGCACCACCATCGCCCATGGCATGCTGTCCCTGGCGCTGGCACCGATGTTCATCCGCTCGGTGATGGGGTTAAAAGGCCTCCGAAACACCCTGAACTACGGCGCCGACAGGATCAGGTACCTTTCGCCGGTCCCGGCGGGCTCAAAGCTGCGTGGCCGCGTCAGCGTTGCTGAGACGGAGGATGTCCCTCCCGACGGGCTGCGCGTGAACTATCATCTGGTCATCGAGATCGAAGGCGGCAATCGACCGGCCTGCGTGGCCGAGCTAATCGCCCTGCACTATCGCTGAGTCGCATCCCGTCCCCTTCAGTCGATGATGTGATAACCACCATCAATATAAAGAACGCTTCCTGTAATGAGCTTGGCGCCGTCGAGCGCGAGAAATGCCGTGGCGTTGCCGACGTCTTCAATGCTGACCAGGCTGCGCGACGGGGCCTTGGATTGCGCCTTGTCCATCAGTTCGTCGAACTCTGGAATGCCTGATGCCGCTCGCGTAGCCAGCGGCCCGGGCGAAATCGCGTGCACGCGGATGCCCTTCGGCCCAAGCTCGGCGGCGATGTAGCGGACGGAGGCTTCGAGCGCCGCCTTGGCCACACCCATCACATTGTAGTTTTCGACCACCATCTGGCTGCCGTAATAGGTCATCGTGAACATGGTGCCGCCGTTCTTCATCAGCGGCTCGGCCAAATGCGCCATGCGCATGAAGGACCAGCAGGAGACCTCCATCGTCTTCAGGAAGCCGTCGCGACCGACGTCCACCACACGTCCGTGCAAGGCTTCCTTCGGTGAGAATGCGATCGAGTGCAGCAGGAAATCGAGCTGGCCCCAGTCCCTCTCGACCCGGGCAAATACTTCTTCGGTCTGCCCCTCCGTCATTACATCGAGTGGCATGAAAATAGACGCCTCAAGTGCCTGGGCAAGAGGCTCGACGTGCTTCTTCGCGCGGTCGTTCAGGTAAGTGACGGCTAGATCGGCACCAAGCGCACGAAAGGCCTTGGCGCATCCCCATGCGATCGACTGGTCGTTGGCGATGCCCACGACGAGGCCTTTTTTCCCCTTCAGGGCAATCTTGGTATCCGGAAATACGGGAATCATGATGCCCTCTCCTGTCTTTGATTGGTCGATGTTCTGTTCATCAGCACTGAGAGAGTGTGCTGCGCGATCATCAGCTCCTCGTCGGTCGGCACCACATAGACTGGAATGCGACTGTCGGGACCCGAGATCAGCTGTGAGTGGCGCGTATTCTCGGCTTGATTGAGGGTGACGCCCAGCCACGCAAGCTGGCCAGCGACATGCGCGCGAATTGTTGCGGAGTTTTCGCCGATACCAGCCGTAAACACAAAGGCGTCCAGCCCCTGCAGCGCTGCGGCAAGCATGCCGGCACTGAGGCCTATGCGATAGCAGAAATATTCGACGGCCAGTCTGGCTCTCGGATCGTCACTGCTCTCCAGCACGCGCATATCGTTGCTGACGCCGGATAACCCCTTCAAGCCGCAATCGCGGTAAAGGAAGTTCTGGATGTTGGAGGCAGACATCCCCTTCTCGGAAATGAGATAGAGCACCACCCCAGGGTCGATCTGACCAGGGCGGGTTCCCATCGGAAGCCCGTCGAGAGCGGTGAAGCCCATAGTGCTTTCGACGCTTCGTCCCACGCTGAGAGCGCACATCGAGGCGCCGCTTCCGAGGTGAGCGACGATAATCCGCCCATTCGCAACTTTCGGCGCGACCTTTGGCAAGGTCTTCGCAATGTACTCGTAAGAGAGACCGTGAAAGCCGTAGCGGCGCACGCCCTCGGCATAAAGATGATGTGGAATCGCATAATGATCGGCCACCGCGCTATGTGTGCGATGAAATGCGGTATCGAAACAGGCGACCTGCGGAAGCTCCGGGAAATTGCCGAGAATCGAGCGGATCGGCGCCAGATTATGGGGTTGATGCAGCGGCGCGAGCGCGATGTACCGCTCCAGCCGGGTCACGACACCATGATCGAGCTGGATCGGCCGATCGTAGTCCGGGCCACCGTGAACGACGCGATGACCGACCGCGATCGGGTGAATGCGTTGCTCGTCCCGCAACCAGGCGCCGGCAATGTCCATCGCGGCCGGAACATCCGGCACCGCCTCGATCGGATAGGCGCGATCCGCAACCGGATCGCCGGTGGAGCCACTCGCGCGCAAACGCGGGCGGCTGCCGATCCCATCCATCTGCCCTTTCAGCTGTCGCCGCAATATTCCGTCCCCCTCGATCGAGTAGACCTGGAACTTGACGCTGGAGGAGCCGGCATTGACCACAAGGATGGTGTCCATGGCGTTCACGCGGCAATCGTTGGAGCACGCCGGCGCCGGGCATGGGCATACAGCGCTGCGACCGCGCACGAGGCCATCCGCGCACGCGCCGAATCCGCGCGTGAGGTCAGGACGACCGGGACCCGGGCTCCGAGCACGATGCCCGCGCCGTCCGCCTTGGCGAAATAGGCGAGGTTCTTTGCCAGCATGTTGCCGGCCTCCAGGTCGGGAACGACGAGGATCTGCGCGCGACCGGCGACCTCGGACTTGATCCCCTTGATGCGCGCCGCCTCCAGGTCGATGGCGTTGTCGAAAGCCAGCGGTCCGTCGAGGATCCCTCCGGTGATCTGCCCGCGATCCGCCATCTTGCAGAGTGCTGCCGCCTCGATCGTAGACGGAATTTTCGAGGTCACGGTTTCAACCGCTGACAGGATTGCCACGCGCGGTGACTTGCCGAATCCAGCTTCCACGTAAAGATCGATCGCGTTCTGGATGATGTCGCGTTTGGCGTCCAGATCAGGGAAGATGTTGATGGCCGCGTCCGTCACGAAGATGGTCTCGGCATAGGCCGGCACGTCCATCACGAAGACGTGGCTGATACGGCGGTCGGTGCGCAGGCCTCCGGCCTTCGCGGTGACCGCGCGCATCAATTCGTCGGTGTGCAAGCTGCCTTTCATCAACAGCTCACCTCGGCCGGCGTGGATCAGCTCTACCGCCTTTGCAGCGGCTTCATCGCTATGCGCTGCGTCAACGAGCTCGAAGGCCGCGATGTCGAGACCATGCCTGGCGGCCGTATCCCGGATCTTCCTTTCAGGTCCGACCAGGAGCGGCCGGATGATGCCGGCCTGTGCACTATCGACAGCGCCGCGCAATGAGCTTTCATCGCAGGGATGCACGACGATGGTTGGGGCCGGCGGCACGGCCTGCGCGGCCGCTATCAGACGGTCGTACTTGCTCGGGGACTGTGCCTGCGATGTGTCGGCTGACATGAGCCGGTTCCTTCCAGACAGCGTTACGATGCCTTCGCCTTGGGGTCGAAAGGGGCAACGTTCGACGCCCTCCCCGACGTTTCGGCGTCGAGACCGAACAGCTGCGCGACACGCTGCAGGCGGCTGGCGCGCTCGCCTGTGATGTCCTCGCTGGCCGACAGCACCTCGCTCATCGTCGTGAAAGCCGCGCGGCGCTGATTGACATCGTCGGGAAGCAACTTCGGGATAACGGCCAGCGCCGCCTCGCGATCGAGCAGCAGCATGAAGAACTGCTCGCGAACCAGCATCTTAAATTCGGCAAGCGCTAATCGCGCTCCGCTGTTGTCGTGACGAGCCTGACGCAACGCCTCGATGCTGCGTTCATCCACCATTCCTCTCGCCGAGCCGATATAAAGCAGGGCACGGATGGCCGCCTCGCGAAGCCCGCCTTCGCCAATCCTGGATCGGAGCTCGGCGATCCGTTTGTCGAGCATGGCACGGTGTTCGGCCGGCATCTCGCGCCCGCGCGACGGTTCAGCTTTCGGATCTATGCCGACCGCCGCCTGTAGCGCCGGGGAGCCGTAGACGTTGAGGAAGATCGCCTCGCTCATCGCTTCCTGCGAATCGCGCCAGCTGTCCAGCGCATGAACGATCTGCTTAGAGACCTGCTCCTGAAATGCCAGGAACGGATTGTCGTTCGAAACCGGCTTGCGGTTCTCTTCTAGCCCTTCCGCTGCCGATTTCACCGCCGTCATCCATGGATTCTGACTGCTGAAGGCCTCATACTGCGTCCGCAGCGGGTGCAGGTTACGCATCAAATCTGCCGTCTGCGGCGCCACCATGCCCTTGATCCAGGGCTGCACGAACTTGCGATAGGCGGCAAGATTAAGCTCCGAGACGCGTTTGGCCGCGGCAAAGCGCCGCTCGTCCTCAGGCGAATTGCCGCCCATGGCACGAATATCCTCGAGCGTTCGGGCCTCGCAGCGCATCACCCATTGGCCAACAACGAGATCGGAACTGGTGGTTTCCTCGTCCTTGGCTTCGAACGTCGCTTCGTAAAGGCCGGGCGGTAGTACATCGATCAGATCGATGTTGCTGGAAAATTCAGCGTGCTCCTTCTTGGCGACGCCGCCCGAGACGAAGATGCCGAGATGGCCGACGCTCTCGTGAACGGTATAGACGATCGTTTGCCCATAGGCCCTGATGTCATCCACGTCGGCGTAGCATTCGAGGATCCAACCCAGCGCCTGCTGCGGCGGAGTGATGTTGTCGCCCTTGGAGCAGAACACCACGATCGGCGAACTGATGTTGCGCAGGTCTACCTTCTGCCCGTCGGATAGGGTGATATTGCCAGCGGCCAAGTTGTTGCCAACGAAGAGTTCGTCGACAATGAACTGAATCTCCTCGGCGTTGAGATTGACGTGCCCACCCCACCAGCGCTCGAACTCGAGGTAGCGATCGGCTTCGGTATCCACCTTCGAATAGACATTGTACTGCTTGGTCCAGAGCGTGTTCGACGGATTTTGGCCTTCGAAGTTCTGGACCAGCCAGGCACCATCGAACTTCCCACCGCCGAGATCGCTAACAAGCGCAGTTAGCCAGCTTCCGCCCAGCAGGCCGCCCGAATATCGCATCGGATTTTTACCATGCACGCCGGCCCAGTACGCGAGCGGGGCTCCGGCGATGATCAGTGGACCGAACAGATCCGGCCGAACCGAAGCCAGGATCATGACCGCCCATCCGGCTTGGCAATTGCCTATGACGCAGGGTTTCCCGTCAGCGTCCGGATGGAGACTGATCACCTTTTCGATGAACAGTGCCTCGGCACGCGCGATACGCTCGATCGTCTGGCCCGGCACCGGCTCCGGCAGGAAGCCGATGAAGTAGCAGGGATGTCCCGCCTTCATCGCGACGCCGATCTCGCTGTCGGCCTTGAACCCGCCGATCCCTGGACCGTGCCCGGCGCGTGGATCAATCACGATGAACGGCCGCCGTGTGGAATCGATCTCGACGCCGGCTGGCGGGATAATGCGGACAAGCGCGTAATTGACGGGTTCGTCCAACTTGCGGCCATCAATGATCAGTTCGGCCGCATATTGCAGAACGTGTGGCGCGGTTTGGGCGACGTGCTCCCGATATTGGTCGCCGCGCCGGCGCATCACATCGAGAAAGAGTATGCTCCGTTGCCCCGCATCGACCATGTATTCAACGGCCGAGGCGACGAGACCGGACATCGAACCGCCGGGCGTTCCAGGCACTTCCATCTGCATGCTCCGACCTCAATGTCGTATGAATGCATCCAAAGCCCGCCGCAACTGCAGGCCTTTGATATAGGTCAATGCTGGACGGCGAGTACGCCGACCCAGTCGTGTCACGTCGGTCCTCCCGCCGGAATGTGTCGAGCTGACTGCCGAGATTCAGGCCGCCCGCTTTTTTGCGAGGTCCCTTGATACAAATCAAACGGGCAGCCGACCGCCCCATTCATAGACGAGCCTCAGGCCGACGTGTTTTCCGGCCGCCTGAGCCGAGACCTCGCATGCCGGACATCGCTAAATACAGCGCGACGGAACCCTTGCGGGACGGCAGCATGTCCGAAATCCGAGCGCTGCGGCCGGCCGACGAGACGGCCGTCCTCGACGCGCTGGATCAGACCAGCAAGCAGTCGTTGCAGCGCCGTTTTTTTGGGATCAAGCGTCATTTCTCGGACAAGGAGCGCGCGTTCTTCATGGATGTCGACTTCATGAATCACGTCGCGCTGGTGTGCGAGGTCGGGCAATCCGAGCGTACAATGATTGTCGGAGGCGCTCGATATGTCGTGTTTGAGCCCGGACGAGCCGAGTTGGCGTTCGTCGTCATCGACGCTTGGCAGGGCCGAGGCATCGGCTCCATCTTGATGCGCCACCTTGGCGAGATCGCCTCCAATAACGGATTGCGTGAGCTGACTGCGGAGGTCCTGCCCGAAAACAAGTCAATGCTGGCGGTGCTCGGCAAGTTTGGCTTCAGGCGGGACGGGAACCGCGACCCCCACACGATGCATTTGGCGCTACGCCTGGACAATGAGGGGCGGTGATCAATGAGCGGTAAATGGTTCGGGCCCGCGCGCTCAAACTCAACGCTGGTTCATTGACCACAAGAACTCCAGCAGGATTATGCCGCGAGGTGCATCCGTCGGCGTTACGGAAAGCGTGGGCCGCACGTACGAGCAACGTGTTGCTGTAAGGCCGATCCGAGAATGCCGGACTTACCACCAGAGAACACGCTCTCGCGCATCGCCAAGCCGCGAGTTCTCTCGCGCACGAGCCGTCATGAACCTTGCTGATGTCGCAGTCGAAGAGGCACATTATGAAACCCTTTACTCTGCTGCTCGCTTCAGCATCTATGTTCGCATGCGCTGACGATAGCCACGCAGTCGTGAGAATTGCCAATGACCGCGGTGGCTTGATTCAACGTTACCTTGATCGATATGAGGAGTTGAATGAGACTGGCCAAACCGTGGTAATCGATGGCCTCTGCGCGTCCGCCTGCACGATCGTACTAGCAAAACTCCCAACAGATAGAGTTTGCGTGACGGAAAGGGCAAACCTTGCTTTCCACGCAGCTTGGGATCTCGGCCCTGGTGGACGCCATATTACAAATCGAGAAGCTACACGGATGATCTATTCCATGTACCCGGCTCCAGTTCGGAGTTGGATCTCAGGCCGGGGTGGTTTGTCGCCTCACACAATCTTCCTTCGCGGTGCGCAGTTGCAGACGATATTTGCGCGCTGCTATTTGGACTCTGCAGTCTTCCTGCGGTCATAGTCCTTCGCCGGCGTCTGGCCTGCTATGTACAGCGATTGCCGCATGGGAAGTCGAAAAAGACGCTTTGATCTATCTCAATTCTCTGACAGCAGCGGGCCTCAGTTTGAGGGAGTCGCGTCCATCGCTCCGCCGCGCCGGCCGGGCGGTTGGGCGCTTCCAGGGAGCTCGATATGATCAAGTCGCTCGGAATTGCCACGTTCGCCTTCTTCTTCGCAGTATCCGCTCAGGCGATGACACCTGCCCCGATTGCACAGCCCGAAAGCCTGATTACGGAAGTTGCTGCTGCCTGCGGCGTCGGTAGAACACGTATCAACGGCGTGTGCGTCGCACGGACGACGGTCCGTCAAACCCGTCGGGCGGTCCGCAGATGTGTTAGAGGGACAACGTGCTGATTGGTTGTCCTCAAGGACAATACGCAAAGTGGTTCGTCGTGATTAGATTTAGCAAGTACCGACCCCAACGGTACACCGACGCCCCCACCGGCCTCAGCCTTTCCAGACTGAGGCCGTCTTGCGCCTGAAAGGTTGGACGGACCGGTCACCTTGTGGGATTTAGCGACGCGGCGAACAACTCCAACCGCAACGCTGATGCCGGCACGCCAACAATCAGCCTCAAGAGCAAGCTGTCATCGTCAACTGACGAAGCCAACGCTGCAGTTGAATAGCGCAGACACAAAAAGCAAATGTTTACGCAATTTACCACTCGACCATCAACGTGATGGTCTTCATTTTCCCGTCTGATAATTGCCTTGCGCGCCTTGTTTGGTCGGATGCTCGGAATGGTGCTGTCGTAGCGGAGGTGGCCGGCATGTCCGAAATGATGGAAGTGCTCGCCGGAACGAGTTTATTTCTACTCGCCTTCTCGCTGCTGATATTCGACATCCCCCGCTACACCTTGTCGCTGGTGTCTCTTGCTCTGTTCAGCTCGAAGCGGCGAAGCGTCGGCGGGACGGTTTGCCAGGCGACGGTAAGCGTGATTATCCCGACATTCAACGGCGGCTCCGGGCTTGCTCCTTCGATCAGCTCGCTGCGCCGGCAAACCCTCCGACCTGTCGAAATCATCGTCGTCGACGACGGCTCCACCGACGCAACACGCGCGGTCGCGGAGCGGGCGAAAGCGCAGGGCCTGGTTGACATGGTCATCTGCCATGGGACCCGCTGCGGCCGCAGCGCTGCCATTAACGCTGCAGCACGGTTTGCCCGCGGCGATCTTCTTTTGACCGTAGATGCCGACACTGTCTTCGAACCGAACGCGGTTGAGCGCCTCGCGGCTGCCTTCGACGATCCGCTCGTCGCCGGCGCAAGTTGCAACATCGCGATCAGTAACGAGCGCGACTCGATATGGACAGGACTTCAAAGCGTCGAATACCTGATGTCGATCACCGCGGGGCGGTCGATCCTCGACGTGGTGGATGCGATCGCGTGTCTGTCCGGAGCCTGTTCCATGTATCGCCGGGATATTTTCGCGCAGCAGGGCGGGCTCGACGTCGGCCCGGGAGAGGATATGGAGTACACCTTGCGGCTCCGCAGACTCGGCTATGTCATTCGGTTCGTGTCCGACGCCTGGGCGGAAACAGCCGGCCCCGCAAGCGGCGTAAGTCTATTGCGACAGCGCGCGCGCTGGGATCGCGATGCTCTGCGCATCCGCTTCATGATGTATGGCGAGCTGAGTTTTCGCCATCCGCTGGAGCGTTTACCGGACACGATCCAACGGCTTGACTTCATCGTCTTTGATCTCGTCCCGACGCTCAGCCTGCCGTTCTACTTGGCCTACATTGTGCTGTTGTTCGGCTCGGATGCCGTGCTGTTTCTGTCGGCGGTCTACCTGTTGTTGCTCTGGATCTCGGTCTTCAATATGGCACTTGTGTTCGCCCTGTTCCATCGATCCGTCGGAACGTTTGGCTGGAAGATGGCTCTGATCTTTCCCTTTTACCAGGGTGTCTATCTGAAGTGCGCGCGGTTCTTTTCCTACTCTTCGGAAATCATCTTTGCCTCGTCGCGGAACGATGATTTCGTGCCGCCGCGCGTTCGCCGTGCACTATTCGGCGATCGGACGAAGGAAGTGGCCAAATGACCGTCACCCTAACACGACTCGATCCCCATATCCCCGATCCCATCGAGAGCCGTCGGCGTGCGGCCGGACGGGCCGTCCGCGCCGCCTATGCGACAATCGTATTCGGCATACTCGCATTCTTTGTCGTCTATTTCGGGAGGCCAATTCTTTATCTCGGCGGCCCGGGCAGCGTGTCCTCACCGAGATATTTGGTTTCACTGCCTTACATCGTGCAGATCAACAGCATCACCGTGCTGAGAGGTGCATCGGTCAAGGCCGGCGACGAAATCGGAAGGGTTCGGTCTCCGCAGCACGATGAGATTGTCGCCACCTATATGCGCTCGCTCGCGGACATCGCCGGTCGCAAAGCGGAACTGCGTGTTAAGGCCCGGGTTGCGCGCGAATCTCTCGACGCGGCGCGCTCACATCTGCGGCTTGCTGAGGAAGCTGTCGAACTTATCGCAAACTCATCGGCCGCGAGCCTGAATTACCGCATAGACATGTCCCGGGAGCGCGCCTTGGCGAACAAAGCCGTGGTCTCGCAGGAGGCGGAAGCCGCCGAAGCCAGCACTCAATTGGCCGCTCTCGACGAATTCAGCCGGCAACTCGGTGATCGCCTCGAAAAGGTTGAAAGCAGCTTTGCAGACGGGAGAGTCTTCGCGCCCATAGCTGGCATAGTCGCGAACAATCCTGCGCGCGCCGGCCAATCCCTGGTGGCGGGCACGCCGATTGCAGAAATTCTCGACCCCACGGATGTCTTTGTCGACTGGTACGTTCCTAACGAACGCCTGTCCGATCCAAAAGTCGGCAACGAAGTCTTTGTGCTGTTCGGCAACCGACGAATTCTGGGCAAGATCGCGGAAATCCTCCCGGTGTCAGATGTGTACCCCGGGGCGGGTTCGTCGGCGGCGCGCGAGCGTACCGCCTCGCAAATCGCGCGAATTCGGTTCAACCCAGGCGCTCATCGCCCGGCGCTGAACTCGGCCGTCGACGTTCACATGCACTACACACAACTGAGCGCGCGGATCGCTTCAGTGCTGGTGAGATTATTCGGGCTCGACGAGCTGTGAGAGTGAGCGAGGTGCAGCATGCAGGTCGAAGCGAACCAAACGGGTTGCCCGGCTTGCGGCTCCTCCACGCTAGAATTGTTTCCAGTATTCCACCACATGATGTGCGCCTATGTTGGTCCGGAGTATGACTTCACGCCAAACATCGCGGGATATACGTGCCCGAAGTGCTGCCGGGGCATTGTGCCAGCTGACCCAGCTTGCGAGATCGTGGGGACTAGCGCGCGCTGCACCCGATGTCGGGGTGAGATGGTCATGGCGCCAGAGTGTGCCGGCTAGCGCGTAAGGGTCAGCGGTCCGTCTTGTATGCCGACAGCCCGAAAAGCTATTTCCGGCCGGGGCGTTCATCCATTGGCACAAAGTGCACTGGCCAACCACTGCGCATCTGCTTGTCTAGAGTGCGCCTTGCCGATTCTTTCCAGCCCCCAAGCTTCCAGGATTGGCAAGATCGTACAGGCCCCGGCGCGGCATCAGCTTCGCCGGGGCCACGGACGCCGGGATGGTCCAGGACTATGGACACAGAGACAGATCGGCAACGAGGTTTGGAGTTGGGTCGCCGCTGGGCAGAGCATGCTTCGGCGCACGAGCTTGCCACCATGGTGAGCGGGTCGTTTGATGATCTCAGCGAAATTCTGCCAGCGGACGCATCTGATGAGTTCGTCGGCGGCTTCCGCGAAGGCGTGTTGCACGTCTGCGCGGGGCCTAGGATCTCAGCATAAGGGTGCGGAGATGAGACCAAGCGCCCTTGCCCCCCATCGCGGAAAATTCCAGGCGGCCAGTTGACTGGTCAACATTCCTGACACAACTCAAACGCGCAAATTGCTCAATTTTCCCAACTGTTGCCACGTAAGCACACCGAATTCCAGGCGGCTCAGCTAGCTTCGAGCTGGAATGCGGGACTGCCAAGAAAAGAGCCGGCATCGTTAGGGTGAAACGTGGATGGAGCAAAAAGAATGAAGAAGATTTGGTTGAGTGGCATGGCCTTGCTGGCCGTGAGCATGGCGGCACCCGCGTCAGCGGCTGATCTGGCTGCTAAACCTTATGTCAAGGCCCCGCCCCCGGTGATCGCGCCGATCTATGATTGGACCGGGTTCTACATCGGCGCCAACGGCGGTTGGGGACAAAGCCACGGCTGTGTGGATTTCGTGACGCCAGCAGGGACGGTCGCAGGTGGTTGCGCCGATCGCTCCGGCGGCCTCGCTGGCGGACAGATCGGGTACCGCTGGCAAACCAATCAGTTTGTGCTCGGCCTGGAAGCGCAGGGAGATTGGGCAGAAATCAAGAATACGCGCGTCAGTCTGATCGACCCGCTGATTTCGACAACCGGTAAGATTGACGCCATCGGCCTCTTCACGGCGCAGCTCGGCTGGGCGTGGAATGCCTCGCTGTTTTACGTGAAGGGCGGCGCCGCCGTGACGCGCAACCGATTCGATATATTCAACAACGTCACCGGGGTCGGCCTGGCATCGGCGGGCCACACGCGCTGGGGCGGCGCCCTTGGCGTGGGCTGGGAGTACGGCTTCACGCCCAATTGGTCGTTCGGTATCGAATACGACCATCTCTGGATGGGCCGTGATAATGCCGGCTTCGCAGGCGTAGTCACTCCCGGAGGGTTCGTCCTCACCGGCAGCGGCGTCAGCCAAGATGTGGATATGGTCACGCTTCGGTTGAACTACCGCTTCGGTGGATACGGCGCACCGGTCGCGGCAAGATATTGATCGCACCCACCTTGGCAAACCAAAGCCCCGGCATGCCGGGGCTTTTTTTGTGCTTATGAATCTTGGCGCTCGAGAAGCCGAGCATCTCCAGCGCAAGCACCTTGAGGGCTGCAACTGCGTCATCGCCCAAGACAATTGTCTCGAGCTGTTACCATTCTGTGACGCATTTTGACGTTGCTTGTGCCTAGTAGTGAAGGCCGTCGTAACCTGGGTCCTGCAGTTCGCGGAGCGCTTTGCTGTAACAGCGCTTGCTGCAAGTACTGCCCAGAGGTTTGCAAATGGGATCAAACAAACAGGGAAGCTGCGTCATCGACTATCTGGCGGTGGCCGCTCTCGTGCTTTGCGCTGATGTTTCGCATGCCGACCAGGGCGGTAGCTCATTCTGGTTTCCGGGTCAGTTTGCAAGTCTCTCCGCGGTGCAGCAGACACCGGGCTGGGCGCTCAGTGTCATCGATTACCATTCCAGCGTCGCCGCCGCGGGGAGTGCTGCTGCGGCCAAAGAGATCCTGGCCGGCAAAATCCCCGCGAACGTCAACGTTAATTTGAATCTGCGTCTGAACGGGCGGGCCGATCTGGTCGCCCTTACGCCATCGTATACTTTCGCTACGGCGGAGCTTGGCGGTCAGTTGGTCGTAGGTATATCGGGCCAGTACGGCAGAGCCGCCACTAGTATCGCCGGAACACTGACAGCGATAGCCGGACCGATTGTGGTGACGCGTACCGGAATGCTCGAAGGCTCGCTTACCTCCTACGGCGACCTCGCGCCCTTCGCGCAACTACTATGGAACCTTGGCGTCGACAATTACATGGCTTACGTCACAGGCAATGTTCCCGTCGGCGACTATGATCCGACGCGGATTCCCAATATCGGGCTCGGGCACGGCGCGATCGACATTGGGGGCGGCTACACCTATTTCGACCCGGCGGCAGGAAACGAAATCTCGGGCGTCGCCGGCCTGACCTACAATTTCAGGAATCCCGACACCCAGTACCGGAGCGGCATCGATTTCCACTTCGACTGGGGCGCATCGCACTCCCTCACTAAGCAGCTTTTCGTCGGCATTGTCGGATACGCCTACCAGCAAGTCACCGACGATTCCGGCCAGAACCCGATCCTCGGTAGTTTCAGGTCACGCGTTTTCGGTGTCGGTCCGCAAATCGGGTACAGCTTCCCGGTCGCAGACATGCAGGGCTTCCTTGGTCTGAGGGGATACGGCGAATTTGGTGCAGCGAACCGTCCGTCGGGATGGAACACCTGGCTAACGTTCACTATTTCCCCGTCCGCTCCCGCCGCCGTAGCCGCCAGGAAGCATTTGGTTGTGAAATAAATCGGTTCCGAACTGGAAGGTCGGCTGCGGTCGGCCGAGGTCTCAAATGAGTCAAACTGCGAAGAACTCCAAGCTTCGCAAATCTTGTCCGACATGCGTCACTGAGCGAACCTCGATGAAATGCGCCGCTACTTGGCTGACGGCCATCAACAGGAGTCAAACTAATACACGGCGCGCTCTGTTGCTCGCAAGCGGCGGGAGACTGGTCCAGCTAACTAGCTCTATTCTGAATGGCCGTTGGTAAAGTGCGGGATTTGTTCTTCTTGCAGTATGCGACGACCGCACTGGAGTTCCTCTGCAGGCGCTCGTAGTCCAATACACTGTTGCTTGCTGCTGCGTTGTAGTAGCCGCTCATGAAGTATCTTACAAAATCTTGATCCGCTGGACCGTATGCCAACCAAGTTCCGCAGGTGATCTTGTTAAAATCCAGCGTAGCGTTAGGCACGGCAGTTACGCCTATCGATTTTTCCAGCCCTACCATCACACTGGCATTCGGGTTGGACTGGCACCACCCTCTTACGTTTGTGACATTTGCCCGATGCAGGTCAAAATCAACAAACGTCCTCCGACTTTCATAACTAAACCAGCCGGTCATCCAAGCCGAAAATTTGCCCGACGGTGTAGCCGGCATGGCGAGATATTCGCTACAGGTGATGCTGCGAATGTCCGTCGTTGTGCCAAGCGCCTCACTGGCGAACGTTGGGGCGATTAGGACGAACGTAACGATACTGAACCTGCACCTCATTGTGATGACTCCCGTAACGAGTGACCGACAGACTAATCGCGATTTGCTGTCACAGGACCTGCATCCCGCGGCTCCAAAGAGTAATCACCCATAGTGGCAAGTGCCCGATTTGATCTAGATCAACCCACCAGGTAAGGAGGAGAGTCAGCCCGCTGCGCGGGACGCGATAAACTGCAAATCGTGTCACCGTTGTGACTGATGTCACGTGGAATACCGTCTTGCCAAACACGTTGCAATGCTGTGCTTCGGTGTGCTCCCTGCCAGCGGGTCCCCGCGGCATGTGCAGGTCGCTCATTGATATTTGCCGATCGGACATTGACTTGGCGATCGGTTTTGCAAGGGGCTTTGCTAAACATAAGCATGCCGCGTTAGGCCGCGTTTGTCCGTGCGCGGTGGCTCTGTCCACCGCCCAGGGAGCGGCTTTTCTCGCGATGCGACGACAATTGCGATCTGTTCTCATTCGCCGGCGGTAACTGGCCTAATGTAGCCGGTAATGGCAAAAATCGATTTGCGAGCTGCCTGCTTGATCTGCTTCAATTCTCTTCTGGCTATCGGACGTAAGCTGTAAGCGCTTAGCCGCAACCCTATTGAGGCTGGCTTGACGTTTTGCGGAATCGCCACGGCATGAGGTCTTTGATGCGGCTATGGGGATGGCCGTCGATGATCGTCTCGAGTGTTTCGGCGATGTAGGCGGCCGGGTTGACGTCGTTGAGCTTGCAGGTGGCGACGATCGAGGCGAGCAAGGCCCAGTTTTCGGCTCCGACCTCATGACCGGCGAAGAGCGCATTTTTTCTGGTCAGGCAGACTGGCCGGATGGCGTTCTCGACAGGGTTCGTGTCGAGCTCGAGGCGCCCGTCTTCGAGGAAGCGGGTCAGACCTTGCCAATGATTGAGCGCGTAGCGGATGTCCTCGGCGAGCGTCGAACCGCTGGAGATCATCGACAGCTGCTTCTCGAACCACATTTTCAAAGCGGCGACGAGAGCCAACGAATGCTCCTTTCGTGCGGCGAGCCGGATGTCCGGCGATGCACCGCGCACCATGGCTTCGATGGCGTAAAGCTGTGCGATGTGCCGAATGGCGGCCTCGGCGATCGGCGATTTGCTATTGCGGGCCAATTTGACGAAGCGTCGGCGCAAGTGGCTCCAGCAATGCACGAGCGTCCAAGGCCCTTGCAGTCGAGCGACTTCGGTCAGTCGATCATAACCGTCATAGGCATCGCATTGCAGGAAGCGTCCGCCAAAGCCATCCAGGAATTGCTCAGCGAAGGCACCGCTGCGACTGGGGGCATATCGGAACAGCACGATCGGCGGACTTGGGCCGCTGTGGCCGCGGTCGTCTGAGGCAATCGCCCAGAAGTAGCCTTTCTTCGTTTGGCCGCGCCCCGGATCGAGTACCGGCGCCTTGGTCTCGTCCATGAACAGCCGATCCGCCATGGCCAGGTGGTGGCGCATGTGTTCCGCGATGGGCTGAAGATGGAAGCAGGCGCGGCCGGACCAGTTGCCCAGTGTCGCCCGATCAAGCCGGATGCCCTGGCGCGCATAGATCTCGGCCTGACGGTAAAATGGCGTATGGTCGCCAAATTTGGAGACGATCACATGCGCGATGGCCGCTTCGGTCGGCAGCCCGCCGGGCACGACGTGCTCCGGTGCGTGCGCCTGCACGACGGGGCCGGAGCAGCGGCGACAGATGTATTTTGGGCGGCGTGTGACCAGCACGCGCCATTGCGCCGGGATCACGTCGAGGCGCTGGCTGACGTCCTCGCCGATCTTCGTCATGGCGCCGCAACCGCACGGGCAAAGCGTACTCGCAGGCTCGATGATCCGTTCCACCCGCGGCAAATGGGCAGGCAGGCAGCCGCGATTGCGATGAGAACCTTGATCCGGCGCGCTCCGCGATCGGCCCTTGATCACAGCCTCGGCTCTCTCCTGCGCCGCGTCCAGGATGCCTTGCGCGATCTCCACGTCTTCCAGCGGCAAGTGATACTGATCTGGCCGCAGCTTCTCGGACGTCGCGCCGAACTTCTCGCGTCGCAATTCGCCGAGAATGACCTCCAACCGACGCCGCGCCTCTTCCGACGTCGCCAGCGCCGCCTGATGTTCGCTCAAGGCCGCCTGCGTTTGCGCCAAAAGCGCTTTCAATTGTTCATTTTCGTCGCGCAGCGCCGCGATGCTCATGCGCTATTTCGAGCACATCGCCGCCGCGCGTGCCACATTCAAAATAGCTGCCGAGTCATTCTGCCGCAGTTATCCAGCCGCCTGGGGACGCCGCGCTTCTTCCGGGCGGACCAACCTCCAATCCAGCCCCTCGAACAGGGCTGCGAACATCGCCGGCGATATCCGTATCACGCCGTCTGCGATCGTTGGCCAAACGAACTTGCAACCTTCAAGACGCTTGTGCACCAACACCAGACCCGTTCGATCCCAGACCAAAATCTTGATCCGGTCCGCTCGTTTCGATCGGAACACGAAGGCTGCGCCGCTGAACGGGTCGAGACGAAGCATCTCCTGCACCTTCGCCGCAAGCCCATCGTGGCCACAGCGGAAGTCGATCGGCCGCGTCGCGATGTAAATCTTCAGATCGGCACCGGCCGCGATCATCGTGACGCTCGCATCGCGCGGATCACACGGGACAGCTGCTCGCCATCTATGGCTGTGTCCGTCCGCAGCACGACATCGCCGATCGAGATCTCGAGCTTGATCGCCGGAACCTGACGCTCCTCCAACGCACCTTCCACGACCAGCGGCGCGAATGTCGGCTGCGATGCATCGCGCGGCGGCAACATGCCTCGCTGTCGAAACCGCCGCCGCCAATCGTAGATCTGCCAGCGCGTCGCTCCGTGCTTGCGCGCCACCTCGGACACCTGGGCACCGGGTAACAGACTCTCGGCGACGATCCGAGCTCTCTCGGCTTCCGAACGTACGCGGCGCCCCGATGGTCCTTCAAGAACCTCCAGCCGGCTCACCGACCCCCTCGTTGAGCCGTCCAAATGGACGTCCTTTTTGCTGTCCAATCCCATCCCAAACCTCCGTCCAAGCCGGAGGCTTCTTTCGCACGTTCATTCGAATTCTGAAGCAAGGGTATCGGCTTCGCGCTTACCGTAAGCTAAGCTTCTTGACAGGAGCAACAGCAGTGCCAAGCGCAGAAAAGTGCCGAGAGTATGCTGCCGAATGCAACGCCAAAGCAAAGGAGGGGCGGATTTCTGCCCGCCGGTGCTCGGTACTAATGAATGTCGCCCGTAGCTGGACAGCGCTGGCCCACCAGCTTGAGAGCCTGACAGACATCGTCAAGGACGAAGCCAAGTGAAGGCTGCCTCGCTGGCCCGCACTGCGCCTCAATAACGAGCGACGACCGCATCCCCACCAAATTTGTACGATAGACGGGCGCGTACCACATCCAGTGTCTGACTTCCGCCCCTGTCCGCCGAACTAGGAGGGCTGGTGGAGATGGCAGTGAACTGGAGGTGTGCGCTACCGAAGTCGTAGTGCTGGTACTCAAAGCGACCGATCCAGTTGCTGCCAAGCAGCTTCGCCTTGACGCCCGCGGAAGGCGCCAAGTTGATCCCGCCGCCCTCGGCCACAAATATCTGGGCGCGGCGCTCGTGACCTCCGGCATTGCGCTACTGATCGGGTTGCACTGGCTAGGTGGCTTCCTTCAGCCGGTCTTTCCATGGTCGGCCTGGATTCTGAGCTACCTCGGCATCGCCACAGCGCTGATTGCTTTTTTCATGAACTATCTGAAGATCGCGCCATCTTGCCCGGTTATGGATTCTGGAAGCGCCTGCAGACGGTGCATTTCGCTCCGCCGAATCACAAATTCTACGACACGACCCTCAATCCGAGGGTGGGCTACGCTAAACATGCGATCTCGATCGACGAGAGCCGCGCCGATTTCAAGCGTGTCACCTGGTCGCCCACGGCCGAGAAGCAGGACAAACGAGACGTGCACGACAACCTTTTCTTCGAACAGGTCTGGTTTTCGGGCGTGCACGCCGATGTCGGCGGCGGCTATCTCGAGAACGAGGCTCGGCTCTCAGACGTCGCGCTCAACTGGTTGCTCGCCGGAGCTTCGCTCATCCCTGGCGGCCTGAAACGCGACGGCAGTATGCTACGGCTGTCGCCCAATCCGGCGGGTGCACAATGAGCAGGCGGGAGGCTTCCTCAAGGCCGGGTTCG
Organism: Bradyrhizobium sp. WSM1253; assembly: GCF_000244935.1. Taxonomy (NCBI): domain Bacteria; kingdom Pseudomonadati; phylum Pseudomonadota; class Alphaproteobacteria; order Hyphomicrobiales; family Nitrobacteraceae; genus Bradyrhizobium; species Bradyrhizobium sp. WSM1253. The sequence continues at coordinate 6,608,795 of NZ_JH600073.1, read as the reverse complement.
TGACCTGCCGATCGACCCGGAGACGGAAGACTCGAGATCACCGATGCACAAATCGGTCTATCGGCGTTCGGAGCAGCGTCCGTTCTTCTCTACGATCGCATGGCGGCCTACCGCCCGGACAACATGAGGGTGCACGTCGACTTCAACCACTACTTCGATGGGAGCGCGGCGCAGCTGCCCCAATGCGCCGCCGATGACATTGAAAGGAAGTGGGAAGATGCCGCCCATGTCTCGGGCGGCTCTGACCCAGATGCAACATTGATGGAGCAGTTCTGTCGGGCGGCCTTCGAGACGCCTTTGGCCTCCGCGGAGACGAGGAGAGCACATCACAATGCCGAGAGTCGCCGCCCGGCCGTCAAAAAACACCGTTTGAAAAACCGTTTTAGTTCGGCCTTCTCAAACGGTTTCTCTCGCTAAGGTCTTGATTTAAATGGTGGGCGCACCAGGGCTCGAACCTGGGACCCGCTGATTAAGAGACACGCTACCGCCATTGGTTTCTCAAGCGAATTTTTCCAACTGGCCCAATATCCGATCATTGCAGATCAACGGCTTACAGCGAAAACCCCAACCGCGAGTGCGCTTGGGGTGGCGCATCACCCCGCTATCGTTCGCGTCATTCGAGGGTGGGTTCAGCATTTTGGAATTCGAGGTGCTTCCGCGCCGAAAGATGCGCACGCGCAATCAACGGTCGATTCCGACAGAAGCGTAGGCCTGCCGGTTGCACAATGATCAATCTAGAGTTCGCCGCGTTGAACATTCGAGCTTCTATGCTGGCTGATCAATCGGTCCAATCCATCATGGGCAAGTTTGAGCTAGCTCCGGCTAATACGGTCCATGCTCACAGTGCCGACAACCACGCCTGCGCACCTTCGGCCCACACTGGCCGATCGGCACCTGAGAATCGCTGGTTAATCGCAGACAAGACGAGGACTCGCTGCCCGCCAGCTTCCGCTTCTGGAGGCGTGCTCCAGCTTGGGACGCCGTCCGACTTCAGTTGCTTGAGCACGGCATCGAGATCGGTGGTCCGCGCTCCCGCCACTTTGCCGGCCGCCTCACGGATCCGATCCGCGGCCACGCGCCACGCCTCGCCCTGCGCCACTGCGGTGTCCTTACGCGTAGCCTGCTGCTGCTGGATCTGCTTGCCGGCGCTCGCGAAATGGGCCTTGATCTGCGCTTCGAAGCCGCTCCAGTGCTTTTCCAGATCCGACTTTCTGGTAGCGCTCTTTCGTCTGTCAATCGTCTGGTCGAGCCGTTACGGTTCCTGTTCAGTCGGAGAACGGAGCACTATGCGCTTGGCGGTACCATGGCGACCTTTTTTTGCGCGGATATTCACCGCTGCGCTGGCCATTGCATGGTTGCTGGCGACCCCGTGTCAAAGTCAAGCGGCTGGTCCAACGCCGAAACGGATTCTGATGCTGCATTCATACGGTCTTCGCTTCCAACCGTGGACCGACTATTCCGAGGCCCTTCGCGCCGGAATAAGCCAACGTCCTTTCGTGACCTTTCAGGACCATTCGCTTCTGAATGCCCGGGCGGCCAGCGACAAATCAGACGCAGCATTTGTCGACTACCTTCGTGCGCTCAACCATGATCAGCAGCCCGACCTTATCATCGCTATCGGCTCGCCCGCCGCGAATTTCGTGCAGGCGCACCGGAAGGACCTTTTTCCAACAACCCCTATGCTCTTCACGTTGGTAGAGCGTCGCCGGGTGGACCTCGACAAACTGACCGAATACGACACGGTGGTGGCGGTTGCCAACAATGACGTCGCTTTTTTTGATAACGTCGTGCGCGTCCTGCCCCAAACAAAGACTATCGCCATTGTTGTGGGAGCTTCGCCGGGCGAAACATTTTGGCGGAACGAATTGGCCAAATCCACCGCGCTGTTTGCCGACCGCGTGCAGTTTCGGTGGTACGATGAGCTTTCCTTTGAGGATATGCTCAAAGACGCGGCCAACCTCCCGCCACACAGCGCCATTTTTTGGCTTGGATTGACCGTCGATGCGGCGGGAGTGACCCATGAAGGCAACAGCGCGTTCTCACGGCTTTTTGACGCGGCCAATGCACCGATCTTTTTCCACGACGCGACCTTTTTCGGTAGAGGCATCGTCGGCGGTCCAATGCAGGTCATTGCCGGACAGGGCAAGAAGGCCGCGGAGGTCGCCCTGCGCATTCTTGACGGCGAAAGGGCCGGCGACATTAAGCCGACATTCGTCGTCCCGGCAGCGCCCATGTTCGACTGGCGACAAATGCAGCGCTGGGGAATTTCCGAGAGCCGTCTGCCGCCTGGCAGCACCATCTACTTCCGCGAGCCGTCAGTGTGGGAACGGTATTGGTGGCAGATCTCGTTGATCACCGGCGTTATACTTTTGCAAGGCGGGCTGATATCGACCCTGCTTCGGGAGCATCATCGACGTCATTTGGCGGAAGTGCAGTCCCGGCAACGCATGGCCGAACTGGCCCATGTTAATCGCTTCTCGACAGCTGGCGAACTGACCGCAACAATCGCGCATGAAATCAACCAGCCGCTCGGGTCCATTCTGACTAATGCCGAGACCGCGCAGTTAATCTTAAAATCTCAGAACCCTGACATTGCGGGGCTGGCCGAGATTGTTGACGATATCTTGCGGGATGACCGGCGCGCCAGCGAAGTCATCCGGAGGATGAGGAGCCTCCTTAAGAAGGCACCTTTCGAGCTGAAAAAACTGGATCTCAATGATCTTGTTCGTGAGACCATCGAATTTCTTTCGATGCTGGCCGTTGGACGAAAAGTGGAGCTGATTGAACAGATCATGCCGGAGGCGCTTCCGATCCTGGGCGACCGCATCCAACTTCAACAAGTCATTCTGAACCTTGTCGTGAACGCGATCGAGGCGATGAAGGACACTCCGAGCGAAAGCCGCATCATCAGCATCCAGACCTCGCGCGCCGAGGGCTCTGCCGAGCTGTCCGTGTCGGATTGCGGATCGGGCATTCCAAAAGACCAATTAAAGGAAGTCTTCGAACCCTTCTTTACTAGCAAAGCGGAAGGCATGGGCATGGGCCTGTCCATCGCCCACACTATTGTTGAAGCGCACCAAGGGACGATAGCCGCAAAAAATCGAGATCACGGCGGCGCAACGTTCACGATCAGACTTCCTCTTGTTTAATGGGCAGGATCTTCCCCGATCTGAAGTCAACGTCAGCGGTCCACGAGGCTCATGCAATTGTTCAGCTGCGCCTGATGCGGCTCCCGTTATCGGCAGCGCCGAGGAGGTTCGCCATGCATCCGAGGAAGCGTCTTTGGATCAAGTCAGCGACAGTTGCCGGGATTGCCACTGGCGTCCTGTTGGAGCTTGCGGGTCTCGCATTCAATCCCACGCCAGCAAAGGCGGGGCGTGTACTGCCAGTAAGTTGATATCCAGCAGGTTGCGTTGCCCGCGCAGGCGCCGTGCTCAGGCCACGGCCGCTGGCCGGCTCACATTGGATTAGCCCGCGAATGGAACAGCACAAGGCAGCCCAAGCCGACAGCCACCCACCGCTCGGGCATTCAGGACAACGGCGGAATCCCTCAGGGCGCCACGAGCTTCTTCCGAATGGCATAGCGGACCAGTTCGGCGGTGGATGACATCCCGAGCTTGCGCATGGCCGACGCCCGATGGGTCTCCACCGTCTTCACACTCAAGTTCAAGAGATTACATATCGATCTGTTGGTATGCCCCTCCGCAATCAGCTGGACGACGCTCTGCTCGCGTGACGTCAGCAGCATCTCCGACCTGCCCTGCTTGTTGAGCTGGTAATCACTCAGCAGCTTCTCTATCAAGGCGCTGGTGAAATAAGGCCTGCCGTCGAGCAGCGCCTCGATCGCCGAAATCAGATGCTTCTTGGCATCCGACTTGAACAGGAAGCCGCGGACACCCGCCAGAATAGCGTCCCTCAGCAGTTCCTCGTCTTCATGCATCGTCAGGATCAGTACTTCCGTATGCTGATCAAGTGCCTTTAGCCGACGGCTGACCTCCAACCCGTTCATCAGGGGCATCGAGTAGTCGACGATGACGACGTCCGACCTCGTTTCCAGAGCCAATCCGATGGCTTGTTCACCATTGATCGCTTCGCCGGCGACGATCCAGTTGGACTGCGTTTCGACGATCGCGCGAAGTCCCGAACGTACGACCGCATGATCATCCGCAATCAAGATGCGTTTCATGGCGCCGTTCTCGATTCCGGCCGCACCCCTGGAGACGCTCAGTGCGGCAAGGTCAGACGATCATGCCACTCATGGTTCTAAGCGCCATCCTGCAAAACCCTGAGCCTGCCACCGCGAATGTACCGACGTGGCGGTCCTCAAGAACATCATATGCTGTCATGCCTCGACCAGATGCGAACGAACAGCGTACCGAACCAAACCTGCGGTTGAGTTCACCTCCAGCTTGCGCATCGCGGCCGCTCGATGAGCTTCAGTCGTCTTGACGCTGAGGTTCAGGATCGCGCCAATGCCTTTGTTGCTGTAACCCTCCGCCACCAATTTGACCACAAGCTGCTCGCGTGGCGTAAGCCTCCGGCGCCCATCTGCGCCCTCGCCGCCGTGATCGAGCTCGTCTCGACAGCTTTCGCTGCAGAACCGCTTGTGCGCCAGAAGTGCGTCGACGGCCGCCAACAGCAATCTGTTAGCATCCGATTTCGCCAGAAACGCGCGGGCGCCTGCCTCAAACGCCTGCTGCGCCAGCAGACCCGACTTGTGCACCGTGAAGATCAACACCTCCGTCTGCAACGGATAATCCCTGATCTGCCGCGCGACCTCCACGCCGGTCATCCGCGGCATGGAGAAGTCGATGATAGCCACATGCGGCCGGCTTTCGATTGCCGCCGTAAGTGCCTTGCTGCCGTCGTTCGCCTCGGCAACGACTTCCCAATCCGCCCGCTGTTCGAGGACCGCTCGCAGGCCCGATCGCACCGCTTCGTGATCATCCGCGATAAGAATGTGTTTCATGGCAGAGCACTCCAATATCGTTACGCGGCAGCCACCCGCCACCGGTAACCTCTTCTTCTTCTTCCTCAGTGGGTGCCTGCTGGGGGCCTCACGGAGGTCGTCACCTTACGCCGGCTGCGCGCGCTCTTCGCCAGCCCACGCGGAAGCACTGCGCGCAGGATGGTGCCCGAGGGCCATGTTGCCTGATCGGAGCTGATGTCCAGCGCTCCTCCAATCTGCTCGAGCCTTGCCCTCATCGCCGGAATTCCAACGCCGATCGATGTTGCCTTTGCACGATGTTTGCCATAGTCAGCGCGGAGCCCCCGCCCATTGTCGTTGACCGTGAGCCGAAACTGGCTGTCGGTCGCGTCAATGACGATGCTGACTTTGGTCGCTTGCGCATGACGAAATACGTTCGTGAGCGCTTCCTGGACGATCCGGAGCAAGGTGCGCTGCTTCTCGTAAGGCAGCAGATCGACCTCGGGCACGATCCTCGTCGCTACGTGCAACGAAGTGCGAGCCGCAAATCCATCCGCGTAATTCTCAATTGCGGCTTTGAGCTTATCGTGCGTCAGATTGCGGGGATGCAGCAGATAGGAAAAGGCACGAATTTCCCTAAGCGCCTCGTCAATCGACGCATCGATCTCATCGCAGAGCCGCTCGGCGCTGGGCGGGTCGCTCATGCTGCGTCGGATCCGCATGAGGCCGAGGCTCGCCGCAATCAAATGCTGACACGTCGAATCATGGAGATCAGACGCAATCCGCTGCTGGATTTCCTCCTGAATGGATGCCAAGTCGACGTGGGCGTGGGTATCGTCCAGCGGTCTAGACGCTTCCTCGAACGGACCAGTGTGGGCCATACGATGGCTGCCGACTAGCCGGACCGCACGACCGGCCGCGGGGTCCATGACGGGAACGATCGTCGTCTCCATATTCTGACGTTGGCCACCAAACGCCAGACGATGGCGAACCCTGACCTCCTTCTCTTCGGCGAGACAGGCGCGTAGGGCTTGGCAGACGGGTTCGATGTCGTCGCTGCTCAAGCAATCAGAGACATCCAGCTCCCGGATAGCGTCGGCCGAGATGCCGAGACGCGACTCGAAAGCCGGATTAACCGTCTCATAGACGAAGCGTCCGCCAAGCGAAGCGCGCACCACGAAGAGAAACTCGGCTGAGCACATCCAGTAAAGGCGGTCGCTGGCTTCTTCGAAACCTAGCTGCAACCACCCCGTGCCGCTGGTTCGAACTGAGTCGGAGGCGGGAAAACTATGGGGCTTCACGGTACGCGCTCACTCTGCTGCGGGGCCTCCGACATTGAAGATCAATATCGGGAGTCGCCGTCCTGCCCTTCGGGCGAGTTCCATTGCTGGTTCAGAGTGCGGATGCCCTAAGGGTCTTCCAATTATACACTGTCTGGTTGATAGCACCACAAGTAGTATTCTCCTCAGATTGAAATCGCGAATCCGTGCGTGGATCTCAATAAGGGGTGCAGTATGCAACTTGTGCCAGACTGGGCAGCACTGGATTCAAATGAAATGCAACAGATGCTAAAGTATCGTAGAAAGCCTTCACGAGCTGCTTGTGTCGACAACAGCTCCCCAATGCGCAATCAGCGGCTTCCGAGACTCGTGAAGTCGTTCTCGGGTACCGCCACGGCAATCCGGCCGCACCTGCGTCCGTGCGCTACCGGGCTCCAACTCCGCTCGCGCTGGATTTCTTTTTCTTTCCTGCCTTCGCGCTCGGAGCGGGTTGTTGAGGCGGCGAAAGCACCAGCGGATGAGACGGCACCTGGAGGCGGTTAACGCCGACATCATCCCTCAGTGCATCGGTATCCAGGCGCTGGCTCCGGTCAGCAGAATCGCGGGGATCCGCAGAAGCCACGGAGGCGGCCGTTAGACCAACGATGATTCCCACCAATACACACCCGCATCTCGTCATCTTCCAAGCCCTTCAAAACGCGAAATCAAGTCGGGGACCAACCCTGAGATCCCTGTATCGCCGCTCCGGAACGTTCGATGTTCGCGCCTCGTACAATACGCTGGTCGTGATCGACACGTTGCTGGCGAAACTATACCTCAGCCCGACGTCCGCTGAGTAGATCTGATCCTGTCGGCCCCTGTTCAGCCCGTCCGTGAACCAAAAGGCTTCTAACAATGGCGTGCTCACAATCGACCATTTCGGGTCCAGCTTGACTTCGATACCCAGCACCGCGTCAAAGCGCCAGCGGCGGGCTTCCGCAAGATCGGAAAACCGGTAGGTCAGGAGCAACAGTGGCGACAGCGTGACATTGTTCACGCGGAAGTCGCGCGCTACCGAGCCCATCACGTCGTGGGACGTGAAAGCAAGATCGCGATAGACACCGTCGAAATCGTACCGGTTCTCGTAAATAGCGGAGAAGCGCCAGCCGTCCCAATTCTCGGTCAAGCGCGCTCCCATTCGCGCCACTGCGGCGTTGCCGTCCTTCTCGGTCGCAAAGGCCTCGTATTGGGCGCGAGCATAGAGCCGGTACGACAGGTCGCTTGTGAGGTTCCCATCCAACCTGAGACTGACGTCGGGCTCATAATAAAAATCCGACCTGCGGTTGTTCCGGCTGAACAAAGCATTGTCAGTGAAGGTTGGCGCGACGGAGCCAACGACACTCCATGACGGAGCGGAATAATACGGCACAGGACCGCTCGCCTTCAGTTCGGTGAGATCAACATCCGCCGCCCAAGCGGTGTCTGCTCCAAACCATCCAACGACCAGCCAAAGAATCGTCAGCGCGCGCATGGTGTCCCCCGATGGCTTCTGCGTACACCTGGAATCAGCTGAGCGTGGGTGCTGATTATGGCGTGTTAATGGTCAGGAATTAAATCTGTGATTGAGGCGGCAGACGCCGTCTGGCTGGAACTCCCCGGATGCTACCCAGCAACGGCCGAATGCCACGCGGCCGTGAACGCCCTCCTTCAGGGCCGGAGCGCCCGCAGGTCGGCTAATAATCCACCGCGTCCCTAGTGATCGGGCAGGTCATGCAATGACCGCCTCCCCGGCCGCGTCCCAGCTCTGCACCGACAATGGTGATCACCTCGATCCCCTCCTTGCGCAGCAAGGTGTTGGTGTATGTGTTGCGGTCATAAGCGAACACCACGCCCGGAGAGGCGCAGACCAGGTTCGCGCCGCTATCCCACTGGGTCCGCTCGCGCATATACGCGTTGCCGCCGGTCTCAATCACGCGCAACTTCTTCAGGCCGAGCGCTTCGGCCACGACATCCACGAACGGCTTTTCATCCCTGCGTAGATCGAGGCCGGCGGAATTGTCGGCCGGCCGGTAGGAAAAGGCCGCGATGTTGTTGACGATGTCCGGATAGAGCAGGACACAATCCCGATCTGCGAACGTGAAGACAGTATCGAGATGCATCGCCGCGCGCAGCTTCGGCATAGCCGCCACAATCACACGTTCGGCCGCTTTTCTCTTGAACAAGGCTGCGGCAACCTGGCTGATCGCCTGCCGCGAGGTGCGCTCACTCAATCCGATCAGAACGTTGCCCTTGCCGATCGGCATCACGTCGCCGCCTTCCAGCGTCGCGAGGCCGTGATCGCGCGTCGGATCGCCCCACCAGACGTTGACCTTGCCGGCGAAATCCGGATGGAACTTGTAGATGGCTGTGGCGAGGATCGGCTCTTCGTGCCGCGCTGGCCAGTAGAGCGAATTCAGCGTGACGCCGCCGTAGATCCAGCATGTGGTGTCCCGCGTGTACAAGGTGTTGGGAAGCGGCGGTAGCAAATACTCGGTCATCCCGGCTGCTTCGCGCACCAGCTTGAGCATCTCGCCGCCATGGGCATCCGGAAAGTCGTGAGTCGATACTCCGCCGATCAGCGTTTCCGCCAACTCGCGCGGATTGAGACCTTCCAAATAACCGCGCAGCTCGTCGATCAGACCGAGACCGACCTGATCGGCAACAACCTGGTTGTCCAGGATCCACTTCCTGGCCTCGGGGATCGCGACCGTCTCGGCGAGCAGATTGTGCATCTCGACGACTTCGATCCCGCGGTCACGCATTTTTTGAACAAAGTCGAAATGGTCGCGCTTGGCATTGTCCACCCACAGCACGTCATCGAACAACAGAGTATCGCAATTGGAGGGCGTAAGGCGCTGATGAGCCCGCCCTGGCGAGCAGACCATCACCTTCCTCAGCTGGCCGACCTCTGAATGGACGCCGAAGGGAGCCGAGGTGTCCGATGTCTGCTTTGCCATGGGAGTTCTCCCGGGAGTTGCCTGCCTAGATGGTGATGTAGCCGGTGGCCAGTCCGTGTATTCCAACAGCAGCGCCGAGGGCGGCTGCAATGAAGAGGCCCCACTCGATGGCTGTAAAGACCCGCGCCTTCTGTTCCAGGCGCGCCCAGAAATAGAGTGCAGTGCCTGGCGCGTAGAGGATCAAGGACAGCAGCAGGAACTTCATCCCGGCGGCATAGATCAGGAACAGCGTATAGACCAAGGCGACGCCGGCAAAGATCATGTCGCGCTTGCGATCACGGCTGCTTTTCTCATAGGTCTCGCCGCGACGGACGAGCAGGAGCCCGTAGGCTGCGACGAGGAAGAACGGAATGAGTGACATCACGCTCGTGAGATTGAGCATCAGCGCGAATGCATCCTGCGACCAATAGGTGCTGATGACGAAGAGCTGAACGATCACATTGGTGAGCCAGAGCGCCGCAGCCGGCACCTTGTTCGCATTTTCGGTGCCGAACAAAGCTGGCATATCCTTCGTTCGTCCGGCGGCGGAGAGCACCTCAGCGCAGATTAGCGACCAGGCGAGATAGGCCCCCAATACCGAAACCAGGAGTCCGATGCTGACGAAGATCGCGCCCCAATGCCCGACCACCGCCTCCAATACCGTTGCCATGGACGGCTGTCGCATGCCGGCGATCTCGGCGCGGGGCAACGCGGCATATGGCAGCATGGTCACGAGCACCATCAGGGTCGTAACGATCGCAAACCCCAAAATGGTCGCCGCGCCGACATGCGCCCGTTCCTTGGCATAGCGCGAATAGACGCTGGCGCCCTCGATGCCGAGAAAGACAAACACCGTCACCAGCATGGTCGCGCGAATCTGGTCGAACAGACTCTTGTCCGGCATCCCCTCGCCGCCCCAGAAATTGGCGCGGAAAAGATCGGCTTTGAACGCAAAAATCAGGATAGCAATGAAGACCAGGATCGGCACGATCTTCGCAATCGTGACGATGGTGTTGATCGCCGCGGCCTGCTGCACGCCGCGAAGAATCATGAAGTGAAACAGCCAGATTCCTATCGAGGCGACGATGATGGCTGTGACCGTGTTCCCGTCTCCAAAGACAGGAAAGAAGGCGCCCAAGGTCGACTTGATAAGGACCCAATAGGATACGTTGCCGATGCAGCTGCCGATCCAGTACCCGAACGCCGATAGAAAACCAGGATAATCACCAAATCCCTCCTTCGCATAGGCGTAGACACCAGCATCGAGCTCTGGCTTTCGTTCAGCCAGCGTTTGGAACACCCGGGCGAGCGCGTACATGCCGCCGCCGGCTATACACCAGGCGAAGACCGCTCCGAACGGACCAGTGGCGATGCCGAATGTTCTCGGGAGCGAGAAGATGCCCGAGCCGACCATCGATCCGACCACCATCGCGGTCAACGCGAACAGGGAGAGCTTCTGGACTGACGGCGTCCCAGTCATGTGAAGACCTCGCGATAGCGCGGGTGCGCAACATCCTGGCCGATCGACTTGCCGGCACTTCACCATGCACCTCGGGCGGCGCCCGGAATATCAGGTGAACTCCTAATCCCGAGACAGGATTCCCCTCGCCGGAAACCAGCGGCTTAGCCGACCGATTGAGCGGAAGTCCCTACCCGCCCCTTCTCTCCGAACCAGCTCACATACAATGTCGGCAGCAAGACCAGCGTCAAAACGGTTGCAACCAGCAGACCGCCCATGATTGCGACGGCCATCGGGCCCCAGAATACGGTGGGAGCGATCGGGATCATGCCGAGCACGGTCGACACCGCCGTCAACATGATGGGACGAAACCGGGAGCTGCTGGCATCGACCGCTGCGTCCCACGGGCTCTTGCCCTGTGCCCGTTCGGCGTCGATCTGGCTGATCAGAATCACCGCGTTCTTGCTGATCATGCCGAGCAACGCGAGAATTCCGAGGATAGTGACAAAGCCCATCGGTCTGCCGGAAAGCAACAGTGCGGCGACAACACCGATCATCCCGAGTGGCGCCACGCTTATGACCATCAGCAGTCTCGGAAAGCTCTGCAACTGGATCATCAGGACCGTGAGCATGACGAACAGCATCATCGGCACCACAGCAAGCACCGACGCCTGCGAGTTCCGGCTCTCTTCAACGGTTCCGCCCACGGCCACCTCGTAGGAGGTCGGTAGCGTCTTCCTCAACTCGCCTATTGCGGGCGACAGAGCGTCCACCAGCGCAGCCGGCAGTGATCCGCCGCCAATATCGGCGCGCACCGTCAGCGTTGGAATGCGGTCGCGCCGCCAGATCAGCGGATGCTCCTGGTGATACGCGAATGTCGCAAACTGACTGAGAGATACCGTCCTGCCGCTGGGCAAAGGCACCTGAAGCGTACGCAGGTTGGACAGCGAGATGCGCTGCTCATCGACCGCCCGGGCCACCACATTGACCAGATAGATGTCGTCGCGGACCTGCGTGACGATTGCGCCGGATATCACCGTGTTCAGCACGCTCGATATCGCTTGCGAGCTCAGTCCGAGACGTCGCGCTTCGTCCTGATCGACCTGGATGCGGAGCTGGCGTTCCGGCTCCATCCAATCGAAATTGACGCCCTTGGCCCTGGGCTCGGAGGCAATGATTTGCCCAAGCTTGAGCGCAATCTCACGTACCCGTTCGACATCCGGTCCGCTGACGCGATATTGCAGCGGCCATCCCACAGGTGGGCCAAGACCGAGCGGCGAAACCGACGAGACGGCGGCGGGAACTTCCTCCGCGAGCAAACGTTCCAGCCTCACGCGCAGACGCTCGCGCGCCGCGACGTCCTTCGCCACGACAACCGCCTGCGTGAACGAATCGTTTGGAAGCTCGACATTGAGCGGAAGATAGAAACGGATGGCACCGCGCCCCACGTTGGTACTCCAATGATCGACGTCCGGATCGCCGGTCAATGCGGCATCCAAGCGCCTGGCTGCCAGCTCGCTCGCATGGATCGATGCATTCTGGGGCAAACTGAGGTCCACCAGCAGTTCAGGTCGATCTGACGATGGGAAGAACTGCTGCGGAATCAGCGGAAGCGCAAGAACCGACGCGATAAAGAGCACCAGCGAGGTGGCGATCGTGAGCCACTTGGCGCGCATCGCCAGCGTAAGAAACGTGCGATAGAAGCGGAATATCCTGCCTGGCGCGTCCGAGCTCTCCTGTCCCGGCGGAACGAGAATGATCACACCCAGCAATGGCGTAAAGATCACAGCAACGAGCCATGACACCAGGAGAGCGATCGCGACTACCGCAAACAGCGAAAATGTATACTCGCCGGCCGAACTCGCGGCGAAGCCAACCGGGATGAAGCCTGCGATCGTCACCAGAGTCCCTGCAAGCATAGCAAAGGCGTGGCTGCGGTAGGCGAAGGTCGCTGCATCGATTTTGCTGTCGCCTTGGGCCAGCCGGTTGAGGGTGGCGTCCGTGGTCGTCATCGCATCATCGACCAAGAGTGCGAGCGCGATGATCAGCGCGCCCAACGATATTCGTTGCATGTCGATGCGGGCGATCTCCATGATCGGGAACACGACGGTTAGGGTCAGCGGAATGGCAAGCGCGATGATGAGGCCTGGACGAATTCCGAGGCTGATGAAACTCACCACTAGAATGATTGCGACGGCCTGTAGTAGCGAGGTCATGAATTCGCTGATCGCACTATCGACCACCGTAGCCTGGTCGGCGACGAGCGCGGGCTCGATTCCAATCGGGAGATTGGCGGTCATCTGGGCCATCGCCGCCTTGATATTTCTGCCAAGCGCAAGAATGTCGCCGCCATCACGCATTGCGATAGCAAGCCCGATTGCCGGCTGGCCGTTGACCCGGAACATCGGCTGCGGCGGATCCACGTAGCCACGCCGCACTTTCGCAATGTCGCTCAGCCGGATCGTGCGACCGCCTGCGACGAAATTGACACCGGCGATGTCCTGCTCCGACCCAAAGCCGCCGGACACTCGAACGGAAATGGTTTCCTTGCCCGTCTGGATTGTCCCCGCCGGCCGGACAATATTCTGAGCTTGCAGCGCACCGAGCAGAGCCGCCCGATCGACCTGCAAGGTCGCAAGGTCCTGCTTGGAGAACTCGACGAAGATCACCTCGTCCTGGGCACCCAGTAGCTCGATCTTCGACACGTCAGGAACCTGAAGCAAGCGCGCACGGACATTCTCGACGTAATCTCGCAACTCTCGCTGCGTGAAGCCGTCGCTGCTAAAGCCGTAGACGATCCCGAACGTGTCACCAAAATCGTCGTTGAAGCCGGGGCCGACAACGCCAGCGGGAAGCGTGTGGCGCATGTCGCCGATGTTCTTCCTCACCTCATACCAGGTATCGGCGACCTCCCTGCTGTTCGCGCTTCCCTTCAGGTTGACGAAGATAGTGACGAGACCGGCGCGAGTGAAGCTGCGCAGGAACTCAAGATGGGGCGTTTCCTGCAATCGCCGCTCGAGTCGCTCGGTCACCTGTTTCATCGTCTCTTCGGCCGTTGCCCCCGGCCAGGCAGCCTGCACGACCATCGTCTTGATCGTAAACGAAGGATCCTCGCTCCGGCCAAGGCGGAAAAACGCGAGATAACCTGCGATCGCGGCAACGATCATCACATAGACGACGAGCGAGCGGTGCCTGAGCGCCCATCCGGAGAGGTTAAACCCGGTCATGGCTCTGATCCGAGCACGCGCACCTTCTGGCCCGGATGGAGCGCTTGGACGCCCGCGGTGACAACGATGTCGCCGGCATTCAGTCCCTGCGAGACGATGACGTCGGTCTGGTCGAAACGCAGGATGTCGACATTACGCGCCGATATGATGTTCGTCTGGGGATCGAGGATCCAGACGGCCGGCTGCTGATTTATTCTTGTTAAGGCGGTAGCGGGTACATCGATCACCGGTCCGGAACCCAACTCGACGCGGCCGTTTACGGTGGCGCCGAGCCGCATGGCTGGTGGCGGATCCGTTAGACCGACCTTGACCTCGAACGTGCGGGTGACGGGGTCGGCCTGCGCCGCGACCTGGCGGACGCGGCCCTGTGCCGTGATCTTCGCGTCATCTGTCAGGCTGACCATGACCTGCACGTCGGCCGGCGTCGATCTGATCATTTGAGCCGGAACGTCGAAGACTGCGTCACGGCCGTCCTGCCTCGCGATCCTCGCGATCATTTGCCCGGCCTGAACGACCTCGCCATCAGAGGGACCTGTCGCGGTGATTTTGCCGGGCGCATCGGCCCGCAGCTCCGTAAAGCTGACGAGGTCGTGCGCGGAGTCGACTTGCGCCTCCGCCGCCTCGACCTGCGACTGCGCGGCCTGTCGTGCCTGCGTCGCCGCCTCGAAATTGGCACGCGTGGTCCACCCCTGCGCCAACAGCGTTTCCTGACGTTCGTAGTGGTTGCGTGCCTGCGTCAACTGGCCCTGCGCAGCGGAAAGAGCCGCTTTTGCCTGCCGCAATGTGCTCAGCTCGTTCTGGGACTCCAGTTGTGCCAGCAACTGTCCGGCCTCGACCCTGTCTCCGAGTTTCGCATGGCTCGCCCGCAAGCGTCCGGATATCCGAAAGGCGACGGCCACTTCGTCCTCGGCCTCGATGCGGCCTGTAAAAATCAACGGCACCAGGCTATCGCGCTTCTCGATGGTCGTGGTCCGAACCGGACGCGGGGGCAGCTCCTTCGTTTCCGCTTGGCGGCCGCAGGCTACCAGAAACGGTGCGAACACGGAGGCGATCAACGTCACTGCGAAGACTTGCCGAGATGTGGTTCGCCTACCGCGCATCGCCATGCCCTCCTCGATTCCAGACGTTAGATCAGGCAGGTCGCCCTTTCACATCTCGCGATCTACGGTATCGTCCCTGGTATTCTTGCCCAAAGGAGGGGCCACACACATCGGCAAATCTACTTGGTGCGTCCGGATGCAATCGCGACCGCGGGCCGCAGTCGCAGGCGAAACGCCGGCGATATATGAAACGGCGCCTCATGGAGCGCTCCGGGGAATTCCTGCCGCCTAATCGGGCAAAGACCCAATATCGCAGGTCGTATCAAGAGCGCATCGTCAGGGTCAGCTAAAGCGATCGGGCCTGTCAGACCGATGAACCCGGAGGATTTTCGAATGCGGAGATTTATCCTAGTTGCAATGGCGGTCTCGGGAATGCTGGCCATCATGCCACAGACTGCATCAGCGCAGACCGAGCAAAACCAATGGTGCTCCAAGTTCAAGGGGCATGTGAACTGCAGGTACTCCACCCAAGATCAGTGCCAGGCGTCCCGAAGCGGGAGGGGCGGCACCTGCTTCCCCCGGCAGGCGTCGCGCTAGTTGCGTAGCAGGGCAGCGAAGGGCCATCCAAAACGATGGCGTCGAACGATCCGCTCGTGGACGCCATTCGAGCCGGTGTGGATGCTGCTGTATCGCTACGCCAACTCACGCATCCGCACGTCGAAGGATACCCGGCTGCAGACACCGACAGTCGTGCCGCCGGACACCCGCCAGTCAATACACGATGCCGGATTTTCGAAGCACCGCACGGGACGGCGCCATCCGTCGCCAATCGAGGAATCGCCTGTGAGAGGGTCCGCGGGAAAGCCAGATGCGCTCACGGGCGCCACAGCCGGCGCGTCCTGGTGGAGCGCGACGTCCCGCGCGGCTTCGTTCCTCTGCCTCTGGTTGGTACTTTCCGGCGCCGCTCTCGATGACGTTCCTGCCGCGGCAGTCGCCGTCGCGGCGGCAACGTGGACGAGCTTGCATTGGCTGGAACCTGGCAGATCGCGGCGCTCACCTGGCGCCATCTCGCGACTGACATTGCTCTTCTTATATCACTCCATTGTTGCCGGAGTGGACGTCGCGAGGCGGGCACTCGACCCCCCGGCTGCCGCTGCACTCGGGGTTTATCGCATATTCAACCCGTCTTCCCCGCGGCTTTCGTCGTAACGTGTTTGCAACGCTGACGAGCCTGCTACCAGGCACCGTGCCGGCCGCAGAGGATGACGCGCATATCCTCTATCACTGTCTGAATATCGAAAATCCCGCGGTCGCCGAGCTTGCCGAAGAGGAGGCTGCTCTGGTCCGAGCGCTGTACAATGACTGAGTTCCTGACGGCCGCAGTCGGCTTCATCCTGGCGATGCTGCCGTCTCCCATGCCACGGCCAAAGCAGCAATGTTCATGGCTGCCGGATCGATCTATGCGAGGCTGGGTCATGATCGCCTCACAGACTTGCGTGGTCTGGTGAGAACGATGCCATTGAGCGTCTTAGCTTTTGCTCTCGCCGGCATCGCGTTGGTAGGCGTACAGCCGAGCGGTGCGTCGCTGGCAAAAGAGCTGTTGCTTCGTGCCGCAGCCGAAAGGGGGCAGTGGTGGTGGGCGGTCGTGCTCGAGGCGGGCGGAATGCTTACAGCGGCCTACGTTATCTTGGTCCTGGCTCACGCGCTGGTGCCTACGGTCGAGCGGATTGCATCGACCGGTCCTGCACTACACGTCCGGAACATCGCGGCGCTTGTGCTGGCCCTGTGCTCGCTATCGCTCGGCCTGTTGCCTTGGGATTCCTATCTAGCCGTCTCGCACGGTTCGGTGTCCGGTTTCTTTGCGGTCGAGACTCTCACCAAAACACTCTCCTCCGTCCTGGGTGGCGTTGTGCTGGCGATCCTGGTCGCTCCCTGGCCGCATCCGGATGCCTATTCGACGCGCTGGAAAATGGTCGCCAGCATACTCGGTCTTTTTCAACGCAGCTGCCATAGGTCCGTTGGCTGCCTAGAGAAGGCCAATCGCGTTCTCTGCCAGTGGCCTGCGGCCAGCATGTTCCTCCTCATCCTGGCGCTGCTGTTTGGCGCGCTGATGGCTGGGGCGCATACCTCTCGGCCGGGATAAGGTCAGCCTCAGGCGACCCTCCAGCAACAACGATCAGGAACATTCATCCCCACGCCTCAGGGTTTTCTCCGATCCCAAGCCGACCGATCGAAAGCTAGTGTTCGACAGCGCGTTCCGCCAGTGGCACGGTTGCACCGGTCGGCGCATCGTCTTGGTCGCGGCGGAGCTTGATCCAGCAGGAGGTTTGCATGTCCGATCTAGTAGCGATCGTGTATCCATCCGAGGCGAAGGCCGAGGAAGTGCGTCAGCGGCTGCTCAAGCTGCAGAAGGAATATCTGATCACAATCAGCGACGCAGTGATCGCCGTGAAGACGGATTCCGGCGGCATCAAGCTCAATCAGCTCGTCAACACGACGTCGATGGGGGCGGTGACCGGCGGTTTCTGGGGACTTCTGATCGGCATGATCTTCCTCAATCCGATCCTCGGTGTCGCCGTCGGAGCAGCTTCCGGCGCACTTGGCGGCGCACTGTCCGATTTCGGCATCGACGACTCCTTCATGAAGGAATTATCAGTATCACTTCACACGGGCAACGCCGCCTTGTTCGTGCTGATCAAGAATATGACTGCGGACAAGGTCTTGAAGGAGATCAAGGACGCCGGAGGGACCGTGCTGAAGACGTCCCTGGACGACGCCAAAGAACAGGCTCTGCGCGACGCACTCGCAAGCGCCGCGGAGCGGCCGGCGGCCTGAAGCCACTTAGCGGCGGTTGCCGACCAGACGCAGCAGCATCATGAACAGGTTGATAAAGTTGAGATACAGCGACAGCGCTGAAATCACCGACTTGCGGTCTCTGGTTGTTTCGTCGTCCCGGCTGTCATGCATCGCCTTGATCCGTTGCGTGTCGTAGGCCGTCAGCCCGGCAAACACGCCGACGCCCACAATCGAGATCAGCCAGTCAAGCCCGCTGGATTGCAGGAACAGATTCACCAGGGTGGCGATGATGATCCCGATAAGGCCCATGAACAGGAAGGTGCCGAGACCGGATAGGTCGCGCCTTGTGGTATAGCCAAAGACGCTGAGCGCCCCGAACGTCGCCGCGGTGATGAAGAAGACGCGCGAAATCGAGGCGCTGGTGTAGATGTGGAGCAGCGTCGAGAGCGACACGCCGACCAGCGCCGCATAGATGAAGAACAGCAGACGCGCGGTCGACACCGACAGCGTATTGATCCGCGAGCCGATGAAGAAGACCAAACCCAGCGGCGCCAGTATGAAGACCCACATCAACGGGCTCTGCAGCAGTGCAGGACTAGTGAGCTGATAGGTGAGCCACGCAACAACGGCCGTTAGGCCGATGCCGGCAGCCATATAGTTGTAGATGCGCAGCATGTAGCTACGCAGTCCAGCATTGACCGCGATTGCCTCGCCGCCGCCCGCTCCCGCCGTCGTCACGTTCGGATCATAGTTCGACATTGCCTGTCTCCTGCCAGAGCTCGCTAATCAGGTCATGCTATCTCTGGGTATCAGTAGACGGCATCGGACAATCACCCGAGAGTTGGCAAGGACAATCACCCTATCGCACAGCTTTTTACTGCGCACCTGAGCACGGTGATTACGAACCGGTAATCGAAACCGCCGGAAGTGTCCTCCTTTGGGCGGAGACGCATTACGCGTTTGGGGAAAACGGCCGCGATCCGGCCTAATCCGGCCGGTATGCGCTTCTACTTTCATATCGTCGACAAATACGGTCTCTCGCCCGATGGGACCGGATGCGAGCTCGCCAATCAGGACGCAGCGTCCCTGCACGCCCGATGCATAGCGGCTGAGCTCGCGAAGGCCGGCGAGTTCTGCCGTTTCAGCGTCGTGCTTTTGGCGGCCGCTTCCGGGCCATCATCCGGTCCCGGTCAAATCGCGACTGCCCCTCCCCCAAAAACTTGAGGGCGATGCCCAACCTTACAGTACGTCAATTTCCTGCCCTCGCTGCCTACAGAGAATCCCGGATGTGCGAAGGGGAAAGCCACGTCTAATGTCCTCTCCAATGCGGCGGGCATCAATGCCCGTCGCATCCCGGATTGGAAGGCCATCCCGTCATGGCTCCCCCGCCGAATGCGGCCGACCAGAAACTCTCGCGGAATGCTCTCATCGCGCTCGTGATCGGCTCGATGGTGGGGTCCGGCATTTTCGCACTACCTGCGGCGTTCGGACGAACCACGGGTGCGCTTGGAGCAATGATCGCCTGGGCTATCGCGGGCAGCGGCATGCTGATGCTGGCTTTCGTGTTCCAGACGTTGTCACACCGCAAGCCCGACCTTGATGCCGGGATCTATGCCTATGCCAGAGCCGGATTTGGCGACTACATCGGCTTTGCTTCAGCCGTCGGGTACTGGATCGGTTGCTGTCTTGCAGACGTCGCCTGTCTCGTCTTGATCAAGGCAACGCTCGGGCAGTTTTTTCCCGTGTTCGGCGACGGGACAACTCCGGTGGCGATCGCTTCGGCGTCTGTCCTGCTGTGGGGAGTGCACATTTTGCTGCTGCGCGGCATCAAGAGCGCAGCCACCCTCAATACGATTGCGACCTACACAAAGATCATCCCGATTTTGCTGTTCATTGGCACCGCCGTCATTGCTTTTAACGGCGATCTGTTCGCCGTTAATTTCCACGGAACGGAGCAGTCGGATGCGTCGAGTGTGTCTTCTCAGGTTCGCGGCACGATGCTGCTAACCGTGTTCGTGTTCGTCGGAATTGAAGGCGCGAGCGTCTACTCCCGCTACGCCCGGAGCCGTGCCGACATCGGCTTCGCAACCATTGCCGGATTTCTGACGGTGCTCGGCCTGCTCGTTCTCGTGACGCTCTTGTCCTACGGCGTGTTGCCGAGGGCTGAACTGGCGGATCTTCCGACGCCATCCATGGCTGGCGTGATGGAAGCGATTGTCGGCCGCTGGGGCGGCGTATTCATCAGCCTGGCGCTCCTGATCTCGGTTCTCGGCAACTACCTATCTTGGTCACTGCTGGCGGCCGAGATCCTGCATTCCGCGGCGATCCACCGCACCATGCCTTCCTTTCTTGCCAGGGTGAATGCGCACAAGGTCCCTGCCGGCGCGCTCTGGCTCACAAATTGCGTCATCCAGATCTTTCTGCTGGTCGCCTGGTTTGCGGAGTACGCGTTCACACTCGCGTTGAAGATGACGAGCGCGATGACGCTGATCCCGTATTTCATTGTCGCGGCGTACGGCTTAAAGCTTGCCTGGTCGGGCGAGACCTACCGCGCGGGCGAGCGCGCTCGCACCACCGACTGGATCCGATCGGCTATCGCAACGATCTATGCAGCTGGCATGATCTACGCCGGCGGACCGAAATTTCTCTTGCTGTCGTCCATCCTCTATGCACCCGGCACTCTGCTGTTCCTGCTTGCGAAACGCGAGCGCAAGGAAACGATCTTCGGGCCATTCGAAGCTATGCTTTTTGCAGCGATCACGATTGCCGCGTGCGCCGGCGTTTACGCACTCGCAACCGGAGCCATATCGATTTGAATCTTTGTCCCTAGTTGCATGGAGGCGAATATGAGCACACGGGCCATCTGTGGCGCCTTGATCATATACGGATCGATGGCGGTCTGCGCCTTTCCAACCGTGTCGCTGGCCCAATCGACTGAGACCGGCGTGTCTGCCCAAAGCGGCGCCGGCGCGTCGCCACCGGAGAAAGCAGCTCCAAACACCAATACGAACCCGACGAAGCACCGCTACTGGCGTCATCGCGGAGGAAAGCATCCGCACTTTGGCAGCCGGCGCGTCCGGGCCTAGGTACCACAGGCGACGGCGATTGAACCGATACCATGAACGAGTCCAGGACAGCACCGGAGAGACTCTGCGAGATCGCTCCACGCGATGGCTCCGCCGTCGTGCCGGAGAACGGCACACGACGCGGCATTCTCGCAACCGGGCTCGGCCTGGTGGCTGCCTGCGTCTTGCTGTTTCTGGTGTGGCAGACGGTCTCGAGTCTCCTGCTGATCTTTGCAGGCGTGTTATTCGCCGCGTTTCTGGATGCTTGCGCAAGGGCCCTGGCGGCCGTCCTCCCGCTCAATCGCGCCTCGCGGCTGACGCTGGTTCTGTTGCTGTTCTCCGCTCTGTCGGGATTTGGACTGATCTGGGGCGCGGGCAAGCTGCCGGAGCAGACGCGCCTCTTGCTGAAGGTCATGGACAACCAGCTCGACATCCTGCAGGAGCATCTTCTGTCATATGGCGTGGATCTGCTCGGTCCGGAATGGGGCCGCGACTTTGCGCAGTGGCTGTTCTCGGACCAAGGCCGGTTTCTCAGCCATGCTCAGTTCCTGCTTGGCGGAGCGTCGAGCCTTCTGACCGGTGTCCTAGTGGTCCTGTTCCTCGGGATCCTCTTTGGTCTAGACCCAACCAGCCACCGTGAAAGCCTGGTCATGCTGGTGAAGCCCTCCCAGCGCCAGCGGGCGAGAACGGTCATGGACGAGATGGGCAATGTCATGCGGCTGTGGCTCGTCGGGCAGTTCATCCGCGTCATACTCATGACGTTGTGGGTCTGGGCCGCGCTCTACCTCATTGGGTTGCCTGGACCCTTCGTGCTCGGACTGCAGGCGGGCCTGTCGAATTTCATTCCCTATGTCGGACCAATCGTAGCCGCAATACCGATCGCGCTGGTCGCAATGCCGCTCGGCAGTTCCCTGCTGATCTGGGCCGTCCTCATTTACTCGATCATCCAGTCTGTCGAAGGCTATGTGATCGGTCCGCTGATCCAGCGCCAGGCCGTCGAGATCCCTCCTGCCTGGACGTTGGTCGCCATCGTCCTGCTCGGTGCGCTGTTCGGCGTCCTGGGCATCGCGCTCGCCATGCCGCTGGTGGCGATCGGCCGTGTCGCAATCATCCGATTCTATGTCGAGGACTACCTCGGCGACGAGTTCAAGCAGACGTTCAACAGCGGTGAATCGTGAGTGAGGACCCCATGAACCAGAGCGGGGCGCCACGGCACGAGGGTACCGATCCTCCCTCGCCTCAATCGACAATGGCTCAATTCCTGTGGCAGCAGCTTCCTTATGTCGTGGCGCTGGTGCTTGCCATCGCGGGCGTCGCCTATACTAACGTTTCCCACCAACCTCTCGTCGGCTACTGGGAATTCCTGGCGCTTGCCATCTGCATCGTGTGCGTCGTCACCAAATGGCCGGAAACCCAAGGCAAGGAGGCCCGGCTCCGCTTGATCTGGACCCAGGCGCTGCACTGGGTCGCCGTGCTGGTCACGATGAACATCATTCTGGTCTCGGGCGTTCAGCAATTGCTTCCGACCCCGGCGACCGGCCTTGTCCTGCTGACTTTGCTTGCGCTCGGCACGTTCCTCGCGGGCGTCAACCTTCTATCGCTGCAGATCTCTTTCCTCGGCCTTGCCATGGGCATTGCCGTCCCGGCGATATCCTGGCTGAAGCAGTCCGTCTTTTTCTTCCTGCTGGGCGCAGTGCTGCTGATCGGACTCGGCATCACATTCTGGTTCCGCCAGGACAGCCGACCGAGGAGCGCGCTCTCCGATACCAACAGTCAAGTGGAGGCCTGAATGCGAATGATGCGGTTTGTGGCAGTCTTCGGCACGTCCGCGTTGCTATGCGTCGCAGCCCTGCCGGCGCGCGCCGAAACGTTCAGGGTCGGCCGGCTCCTGTGCTTCAGCAACCCGCGCGTCGGGCTTGTGCTCGGATCGGTGCAGTCGTTGCGCTGCACATTCTTTGCAAGAAATCCGCCGAGGCAGTTCATCTATGAGGGACGAATCCGGCGTGTCGGCCTTGATATCGGCGTGACCAGCGCAGGCACCTTGTCTTGGGCCGTGCTCGCCAAAAACTCGCGGATCGGATCCGCCACCTTGCGCGGCAACTATGTCGGCGCGAGCGGCAGCTTTGCGTTCGGCCCCGGGCTCGGCGCGAACGTCCTGATCGGTGGCTCGCGACGGAGCGTGATGTTGCAACCCCTGTCGATCGAGCGATCGATCGGGATCAACCTGGCCGCCGGCGTCACTAACCTGACGCTGGGTCCGCGCGGCCCGCGATAGCTTGCAAAGGCGATCGAGCACACAATCGCTCCGCTCGTGGCCCACGAGAACATTCCCGCCCCATCGCTCAGGGTTTCGTCGGATGTCGATAGCGGAGGTTCGACGCTAGCGTCCCAAGCGTGCCGACCATCACGCAGACCAGGAGGATGGGATGACAGTTTATGACGACCGCTCCGATATCGAGGCTTTGGGCGGCCCTCCGCTGTGGGTCTGTGCCCTTCTCGGAATCGTGATGATCGCCGCCGGTTTCGCAGCTCTCAGCGACGTGGCGTTCGCAACCATCATCAGCGTCAAGTTCATCGGGCTGATGGCCATCGCGGCCGGCGCGTTCGAGATCATCCATGCATTCTGGACCAAGGGATGGGGTGGGTTCCTATGGCAGATCCTGCTCGGCGCGCTCTACGCCGCCTTCGGCCTTGTGCTGCTTACCCAGCCCGCCTCGGGTGCCCTGATCCTCACCTACCTCCTCGGCGCGGTGCTGTTCGCCTCAGGCGTCATTCGATGCGTGCTGAGCTTCGCCCATTGGCGGCAGAACGGATGGATGATGCTGATCTCGGGCATTTTTGGGCTGCTCGCCGGCGTGCTGATTCTATTCGGCTTTCCGGCCATCAGCGTCTGGGCCCTCGGATTTCTGCTTGGCGTCGACCTGATTTCGCACGGCCTCGCCTGGCTGCTTTACGCGCTTCAGGCGGCGCGGCGAACCGCCTAACAAAGGAGAAGAAACATGATGGACACACCGAGCCGTCGGGCTTTCCTTGGCTTTGCTCAGAATGCCGTCGCTGCCGTGGCGATCGGCGCCATCGGGGTTCGTTTCATTGAGGCCGCGGAAGCAATGCCTATTGCTCACGATCTCGGCCGGCCGAGCGAGCAACCAGACCTCCCGACGCAAGCACAATGGGGACCGCCGTCTCGTCGTCGGGGATGGGGCCGGCCGCGCCGGCGTCGCTGGGTGTGCTGGTGGCATCGCGGTCGTCGCCGTTGCGGATGGCGGTGGCGCTAACAACGCGTCCTCGCGCAATCCGCGGTCGACAGATACTCCGCGAAGCCGGCACCAGTCCCAATCAGACGAAGGAGGCAGCCTTGCGCATCACGAAACGATGGGTCGTTGGGACCTTCCTGGCAGCTCTTCTCGTTGCGGCAACCTGGTATTGCGTGGCGGTATGGCAGGCAACGCCGTCCATGCCGCTTTACCGCAACGTCATCCTGGGAGGCGCTGCAATCCTGATGCTGGTCACCGGCTGCGGACTGATCGGGCTGATGTTCCACAGCCGCCGCAAGGGCTACGACGAACCCGCGCGCAGCAATCGCATGCGGCGGGAGTAGCGAGGCGCCGGTGAAGCACTGACCCGGCTCCGGATCCGTTGCAAGGAGCGGACAATGACCTTTGCTGGCGTCTCGATCAGGCTGCTGGGGGTCACTCTCCTGATGGTCACCGCCGGCGGATCGGCCCAAACCCAGTCGACTTCGGCCGCGCCACCCGCGGTCGGCATCGTGGAAGCGGCCAAGCGGCCGATCACCGAGAGCAGTGAATTTCTCGGGCGGATCGAGGCGATTAATCGGGTCAACCTCGTTGCTCGCGTCACTGCATTTCTGGAACGGCGCCTGTTCGAGGAAGGCGCCGAAATCAGCAAAGGCGATGAGCTCTATCGGCTCGAGCGTGGCCCTTTCGAATCGGATCTCGCATCGAAACAGGCGCAGGTGTCCCAGCTTGAGGCCACACTCGAGAATGCCAAGCTGACGACCGAACGCGCGCGGACCTTGCTCGGAGGCCCTGCCGGGCAACAGTCCACCTACGACGCAGCAATCGCGAACCAGCGCAGCCTCGAAGCCCAGGTGCGAGCCGCGCAAGCCGGGGTCCAGGCCTCTCAGATCAATCTCGATTACACAGTGATCAGCGCGCCGATCGCCGGCAAGATCGGACGAACGGCGGTGACGGTGGGCAACGTCGTCAGTCCAAGCTCGGGGGTACTGACCAGCATCGTCAGCCAAGACCCGATGTATGTCACCTTTCCCGTGCCGGTGCGTCAGGGACTGGAGCTGCGCGAACGATACGCGCCGCAAGGCGGTCTGGAAGCCGTGGTCATCAGGCTGCGACTGCCGAACGGGCGAATGTACGGAAAAACCGGCAAGCTGAACTTTGTCGACAATACCATCGCCCAGAGCACTGATACGATCACCGTGCGTGGCGAGATCGCCAATCCGATCCTGCGGGCGCCCTCGGCGGCCGGCGTCTCCGTTCACGAGTTGACCGATGGCGAGTTCGTGACCGTAGTGCTTGAGGGCGTTCAGCCGGTCGAGGTGCTGGTGATCCCTCGCTCGGCCGTGCTCTCCGATCAGCAGGGCAACTATGTTCTCGCTGTCGGCGCCGACAACGAAGCCGAACAGCGTCGCATCCAGCTCGGGCAATCGACCCCGACTGTCGCGGCGGTGATCGCCGGACTTGCGGCCGGCGACAAGGTGATTGTCGAAGGCCTGCAGCGGGTTCGTCCCGGCCAGACCGTGTCGCCAGGACCAGCCAGCGCGCGGATCCTGTCGAGCATGAAAGCCGCCGCAGATGGCACGGCTCCGCAAACGGATCACGGCCCCTCCGGCAAGGCTGGTCCGGCGGATAACAAACCATGATGTCCGCCCTCTTCATCGATCGTCCGCGGCTTTCGATGGTGATCGCATTCATCATCACGATTGCCGGCGCACTGGCGCTGGCGCAAATCCCGGTGGCACAATTTCCAGACATCGTGCCGCCACAGGTCACGGTCGCCGGCATCTTCCCTGGCGCGTCCGCCGAGGTTGTAGAGAGCAGTGTCGCCCAGCCGCTGGAGGCGCAGATCATTGGAAGCGACCGCGCACTCTACATGAAGTCGACTAGCGCCAATGACGGCAGCTACACACTGACGGTTTCGTTCGCGCTCGGTACCAACCCCGACATCAACACCGTCAACGTCAACAACCGCGTGCAGAGTGCTCTGTCGCAATTGCCCACCGAAGTACAGCAGCAGGGCGTGACGGTGCACAAGCGCTCCTCGTCGATCCTGCAGTTCCTCGTACTCTACAGCGGAAATGGCCAACAGGACCCGCTCTTCATCACCAACTATGCAATCATCAACGTGCTTGATGCGATCGCCAGCACGCCGGGGGTCGGCCAGGCGAACCTGTTCGCGAAGATGAACTACTCGATGCGGATCTGGTTTGACACGCAGCGGCTCACCAGCCTCAATCTCACGCCGTCGGACGTCATTGCCGCGATCCGTACGCAAAGCGTCCAGGCCCCGGTCGGCCGCATCGGCGCGCGCCCGATCAGCGACGACCAGCAGTTCCAGTTCAATGTGCAGACCCTGGGCAGGCTCGCCACCGTCGATCAATTCACCCAAATCGTGCTGCGCGCCAATCCGGACGGTTCATCGCTGCTCGTGGGCGACGTTGCCCGCGTCGAGATGGGCGCGCAAAATCTCGACAGCGAAGCGCGGATCGACGGACGTGCGGCCGTGCCGATCGCGATCTATCTGTCACCAGGTGCCAATGCGGTGACCACCGCACAGGCGGTGACAGCGACGATGCAGCGGCTGTCGCAGCATTTTCCCACCGGGCTGAGCTACCTCGTCCAATACGACTCAACGAGCTTCGTGCGTGCCACCATCGCGGAAGTGTTACAGACGCTAGGCGAGGCCTTCCTGCTGGTCGTGATCGTGGTGTACCTGTTCCTCGGCAATCTCCGGGCCACCGTGATCCCGGCCGTTGCCGTTCCGGTGAGCCTGATCGGCACCTTCGCCGTGCTGCTGGTGCTCGGATATTCGGCCAACACGGTGTCCCTGCTCGCCATGGTGCTCGCCATCGGCATCGTGGTCGATGACGCCATCGTCGTCGTTGAGAATGTTGAGCGGATCATGGAGGAGGAGCCCTCGCTTTCTCCCGCCGAGGCCAGCAAGAAGGCTATGGTACAGATCACGGCGCCGATCATCGCGATCACGCTGGTACTGCTCTCCGTCTTCGTGCCGATCGCTTTCAGTCCCGGCATATCCGGCACGCTGTTTCGCCAGTTTGCAGTGACAATCAGCGCCGCGATGATGATTTCGGCACTGAATGCACTGACGATGTCGCCGGCGCTATGCGCGCTGTTCCTGCGCCACACCGGGCCGCGGCGTGGCCTGATCGGTCGTGTGCTTGGCGGCATCGACTGGTTGCGGGACCGCTACAGCAGCGGCGTGCGCCGCTTGGTGCGGAAGGCGGGGCTCTCGCTCCTGCTGATTGCCCTATTCGGCGCCGGCATCTTCGGCATGTCGCTGATCACGCCGACGGGTTTCTTGCCCGAGGAAGATCAGGGAGCCTTCTTCACCTCGGTACAACTGCCGGACGGCGCGTCGGTGGCACGAACCAGCGAAATCACCCAACAGGTCGAACGCATCCTGAAGCAGATGCCCGCGGTCGATCATGTTCTTGCCATCATCGGCTTTTCCCTGCTCGACGGCGCATCCGAACCGAACAGCGCGCTGGTGGTCACGCGCCTGAAGCCGTTTGCCGATCGCAAGGCAGCAACAGATTCTGCGCGAGCGCTGATCGGCCAAACCTTCGCCGCTGGCGCGCAGATCCGCCAAGCCAATGTCCTGCCGTTCAATCTGCCGCCGATCATCGGGCTCTCCACCGGCGGCGGGTTCGAATACCAACTCCAAGCATTGGAAGGACAGAACCCGGCCGAAATCTCCAGTGTCACCGGTGCGCTGATCGGCGCCGCCAACGCCGACCCACGGCTCTCGCGCGTCTTTTCGACCTTCACTGCAACCAATCCGTCGATCTATCTCGATATCGACCGCCGCAAGTCTCAGGCGCTCGGAGTGACAATCAGCGACATCTTCACGGCCCTACAAGCGACGCTCGGCGGCATCTACGTCAACAACTTCAATCGGTTTGGCCGCACCTGGCAGGTCAACGTTCAGGGCGAAGCGCTCGATCGCGCCGATATTTCGGACATCTGGCAAATCTTCGTGCGCAACGCCAACGGCCAAATGGTGCCGATCAGATCGCTCGCCGGGATCAAGATCGTGACCGGACCTCAGGTGATCACCCGCTACAACAATTATCGCTCAGTGACGGTGAACGGTAGCCCGGCGCCCGGTGTCTCATCAGGCACCGCGCTCACAGCGATGGCCGACGTTTCTCATGCCGTACTGCCTGCGGGCTACAGTTTTGAGTGGACCGGTACCGCCTATCAGGAGCAACAGGCCGCTGGCCAGACCGGCATTGTGCTCACGCTTGCCGTGCTGTTCGCGTATTTGTTCCTGGTCGCGCTCTATGAGAGCACGATTATCCCGATCCCGGTCCTGTTGTCGGTCCTGGTCGGCGTGCTCGGCTCCTATGTCGGCATCAAGGTCGCTGGCGTCAATCTCGATCTGTACGGTCAGATCGGACTCGTGGTGCTGATCGCACTCGCCGCCAAAAACGGCATCCTGATCGTCGAGTTTGCGAAGGAGCAGCGTGAGGCGGGCGTGGCGCTCGAGCAAGCCGCGATCCAGGGCGCATATATGCGTTTCCGCGCAGTGATGATGACTTCCGTTGCCTTCATCCTTGGTCTCCTGCCGCTTGTGATTGCGACCGGCGCCGCCGAGCTCAGCCGCAGGGCCGTCGGCACAGCCGTGTTCGCAGGCATGCTTGCAGCGAGCTCTGTTGGGATCTTCCTGGTGCCGATGCTCTACGTGACGTTCCAGCGCCTGCGCGAGCGCGTGAAGACGGGCGCCCTTGGCCATTGACATGCCGCAGCAAACTCCAGAAGCGCGGATCCCCATGCAGCTGGTACCGGGCTCCTCATCCTGGCTACTTCAAGGGCACGGTTCTGTTCGCATCCAGCATCATTCAGTCCATGGCACGCATCCAAATCCATCCGGAGATCGCGCAAGCAAAGGAAGACGATAATGAACGTGCGAACCCGTGATGGTTTCCTTGCACTCCTAGGATGCCGGTGCTGCTGGCACTGCCGACGGGATGTGTTATCGATTTTGAAGGCACAAAAAGGATTCCGGTCGCGTTGGATCCAAGCGAGTTCCGAAAGGGCTCGACCTCGTGAGAGAAACCGGTGTACCGCCGCCTGCTGCCACTTGGGGCTGCGGCTACGCGGTGCCCGCGCAGCTGTCCTCGATTGTGGTATCCGCGGCGTCGCGCGGCCGGCAACCAATGTAGTTGGCGTTGGAATGCAATCGTCCGCGGTAAGGTTTACCGGTCCGACAAGCTCTGGAGCATGCGATGCGCAACAGAGATCGGTGTAAGCCACACGACGAGGCTGTGCGCACCAAAAGAGACCGGAAGATAAAGCCAACAAAACGTGACGTGCCCACCTCGACTAGTCTCGTGCAAGTCGCACTCGCGATGGTACTGGGGGTTGCGCCAATGCTCAGAATGGCTGTGACGCATCCCGCCTCCGCACTCTGAGGCTGCTCGTCAGCGCTCGCCTACGCGCCGGTATTTCGATGTCTGCGGTTGCGTCAACGTGCGAGGCTCGTCAGGAGAGGCCCACATAGCTTTTAATGAGATATTTCTTGATCTCCCGGTGCACACATCGTGCACACGTGGCCTTCTAACCGCTTGTAAAGCTTGAACTCTCGATCCAATCCATCATGGCGAAGTTTGAGCTAGTCCATCCAGTGATCGCTATCGAAATCTAAGTTCGTATATCCCATCGACCACTTTGCGCCAGAAGCAGCCATTCGAGAATGGAAGGGCTTCAACGGGTATCAGGTGGTATCCCTTTTCTGCACCTTAGCTTGGTTTGCCGAAGTTGGTGTCCGTTGACTTAGCCTAACCTGGGCTTGCCCATGCCTTGGTCGATAATGCTCTCGATAGGAATGGGGAGGCTGCGAACTCGTTTGCCAATCGCGTGATAAACCGCGTTCGCGATGGCAGCCTCGCCGCGCTTTGTCGGTGCCTAGGCCTGATAGGCGGCGAGGTCTTTCCTCAGGCCCACCACAATAGTGGGGGATACATGGTAGCGGGAGACCGCTACCGCTTTTCCTCACATGGCGCAAATCTGCGATATTTCCTCCGATCTTCCGCTTAAACGGTAGGTCAAATCGGCGTAGGTCCTCGCCCACCAGGGAAGCCATCCTTCATGAAGACGGCGGAACGTCGGATAAACCCCAAATGCAGAGCTGCCTAGTCGTCCGTGAACAAGGCTCTAAGCGATTGAGCAGGAGTCAGTTTTCCGGTTGCGGCGGCATTTGAGATTGCAGGGATTGGGGGCTTGAGGCCCCCAAATCTTGCAATTGTCGTTTGTGGATTCCCTTTCGCTGCGGGCCATGATTCTGTGGTGCATCGGAGGGGCCGATGCGACCGAAGAAGCACAGGACGACGGGATCGAACGATCTGTTCCGGGCGCGGCTGGACCAGATCATCAACATGAAGCACGAGCTGGTTCAGCTCGCCGGCAAGATCGATTGGGACTGGATCGACGGCGAGGTCGCGCCGCTCTACAGCGAGAATGGCCGGCCCGGGATCGAGACCCGGTTCATGATCGGGCTGCTGTTGCTCAAGCACACTTACGGGCTGTCCGATGAGGGCGTTTGCGAGCGCTGGGTTCACGACCCGTATTTCCAGTTCTTCACCGGGCAAGAGTTCTTTCAGCATGCCTTCCCGCACGAGCGCTCGGACCTGAGCCATTGGCGCAAGCGGCTCGGCGACAAGTTGGAGCTGCTGCTGGCGGAGAGCCT
>NZ_JH600073.1:6569288-6577984 GCF_000244935.1 Bradyrhizobium sp. WSM1253 | reverse complement strand
TCATCCGCGACATCCGCCGCAAGATCGAGGCCAGCCGGCATTGGAGGAGGCATTCGCCCTCCCGCTTGGCCGGGCCGTGCAAATCCGCTCGCAGCAGCAGCGCCAACGCGGCTGGAAGCTTTTATTCCTTCCATGCCCCGGAGGTGGAATGCATCGGCAAAGGCAAGGCCGCCGCGCCTTACGAGTTCGGCGTGAAGGCCTCCATCGTCACCAACAACCGCCGGGCGCCCGGTGGCCTGTTCGTACTGCACGCCAGGTCGCTGCCCGATAATCCCTACGACGGTCATACCCTGCGGGACGTCATCGACCGCACCGAGGCGCTCACTGGCTGTCCGATCGAGCGGGCCTATGTCGACAAGGGATATCGCGGCCACGACACGCAAAATCCCCGTCGCGTCTTCATTTCGGGCCAGAAGCGCGGCGTGTTCGGCGCCATCAAGCGCGAGCTCCGGCGCCGCTCCGCCATCGAGCCCATCATCGGACATCTGAAGGCCGAAGGTCACCTTGGCCGCTGCTATCTCAAAGGCCGCGCCGGCGACGCCGCCAACGTCGTGCTCTCAGCAGTCGGCCACAACTTCCGCCGTATCCTCGCCTGGCTCAGAGAACTCTTGTGCCTCTTCCTGATCCAGCTATCGCATACGCTTGCCTGTCCGCTCCCGCTCAATTCGGCTTCTTAACGGACGACTGCCTAGCCGACGTGCCGGAGGGATGATGCGCGAACTAGGCGCCTTCAATATCCGCTTCGTCAAAAGTGCCAATTCTCATCCGCAAATTTCCGGTCTGTCCCTATCAGCCGACATTTGGCAGCGTGGGATCAAGGCAGCCACGGGCCAGGAGGAGACATGGCTCTGGCACATTGGCCTGGCCAGATAACGGGCAACGCCTGAGACATTCGTTTCAACTCAGATGGCAGCACCGGCCAGCAAAAAAGCGCCGCCAAGCGCGACCATCACAAGTCCAGGCCAGTTCGATTTGATGCCGAAGCCGCTACCCGGTCTTTCAGGCTCCAGCGTATCACGCCCGGAGCGAAGCCGCCTTCCACCGCTGAGTCGGCCTCGCCAAATGGGCTGAAACGCCATTTGGAGCACGCCGCCGAAAACAAGGAGCACACCAAGCCATATGAGGGTCATGCTCGCCTCCTCTACCCGCGAACGCCGAGAGTGTGCGCCGAGAACCCGTGGTCCATTCAGCGCCTGTCCGCTGCTCTCTCGGAATTAGACCGACCTTGAAAGCCGCCGGACGCACGAGCGCGCCGGCACGCAGGCTGGGGATCACGCTCTCCGAAGCTCAGGCTACGTATAAGGACCCTGCTTAGTCTTCATCCGGCTCGCGCACGACCGGCGGTTCGTCGGTTTTGTCTTCCTCTTCCTCTTCCTCTTCCTCTTCCTCTTCGTCGTCTTCCTCTTCGTCATCATCAGGATCTTGGGGCGGCATCGTGTTGCCCATGATCGCGAAGGCACGCCGGTCGATCGCACGAATTAACTTGGGGAGTAGGGTCATGTTGTTACTCCTCAGATGTGACCCTGGAGCACTTTACCCCTTTTTTGGCGGGGCAGACACGGAGTTGGCGGCCGGCGCGGACGAGGTCCGGTTATCCCTGTCAGCCAAGCCAGAGGTAAGTGTCGAGTTTCTCAGATTCGGGCCAATAAGGGACCTCACGCCGATCGCTGCTTGAGATCGGTTTCATCTGGAGTCCGCTTCATTCTGTCACTCCGTCTTCGTCTTCGGACGTTCAATAAGTTGGTAACTGGGAACGTGGGTGCTTTCCTGCCACGATTCCAGAGCAGCTCCGCAGATTGCGCAGACCGCGTCACCTGTATGCGGTACCAGGAACTTCTCTTCGGTGCGTCTGTACTCAGCACCGCAAGTGCATTGCACAATTGTCACCATGCCGATGATATGTGCTTCGGATCGCGGAATTTCCAGTCCAAGCAACTTTCGTTGTTCTCTCGCGAGTCGGCCGTCACTTTGTTGCCGCCGGTCGAGTCGGTGAACGGAGGGAAGTCCGCTAATGGGATGGTCCGGCCGTGCTCCTGCCCCGCCAGCGATAAGCTGGCCAGGGGCTCCAAAGACAAGGAGCATGGCATCGATCTCGCGCGAGATCGCCCCGGTGAGCTCGACATGCTCGCGCTCGCGAAGAACATCCCTCGCCTGCTGAAGGCGCTGCTCGGTCTCGGTCTGCACGACCCGGGCGATCACCTGATCGCGGCGCACCTCGTCGCCGATGCCCACGTCGAGCGAGGGCAGTTTTCCGCTGCCGCGGACACGGCATCGACCAGGCGACCACCGCTGCTCAACAAAATGCCGTCAGCGTAATGGCAAGATGCTGCCATGTCCCTGCACATCGGATCGTGCACTTGCCCGGCGCCACGCATTTCTATCCCCGAACGTCGCCCGTTACGCAAGAAGATGGAAGCACCACGGATCTTGAAAGCGCGATCGCGCTATTCCTGAGCGAAACGCTGACCGAGAAGTAGTCGTCATCCTAATATCAGGGACGCGATCACGCCCTACGTGAAAAGCTCTACCACGGTTTCCCCAAATGCCGAGCCGTCGCTGAGGCAATGGAATCGAGGGCCACATTCTTTGGACTCCACCGCTTTTCGGCTCCACATTCTTCGGTAGGGCCGGTTTCAAGCACTCGATACGAGGGGCCGGACAGCACAACCACGGACCCGCAACCATCTCAAATCGCTAGGTGGCCTGAACGGGCGGATCGGTCGGCCGATCCGTCGGCAATACGAGAACCGAACCGCCAGCGACGACATTGTTTGTGGATATGGGCGGAAGGTCGGCATCGTCCTGCGAACCCGGCGTCCCGAACGCAGTGAACATCTCCTAAGTTATTGATTTTTATTGAGATGACAGGCGTTTCCGTCCCGCTTTGTTCACGGTCCCTTCACCCAATTCGTTGCGATTTCGTTGCGGAGTTCTGAGAGAACGGCAGCCACTGTTGCTTGACGGGTCTCTTGGAGGCTTTCCCAAGCACCAGCGGGAAGAGATGGCCAACACCGCCCGCCTCAGTGTCGCGGTTGCGAGTCGGTGGTCCGCTATGAACCGGGCCGCCGACTTGCGTCCTCTCCTTCAATCTTCAGCGTGAAGTTCTCTGCCCATCGAACCGACACCGCCTATCCATGTGCCGACGATTTCAAAGTTCGGATTGAAGGCGACAAGGTCCGCGCGGTGTCCGGGCGCGATCCGTCCAAGCGCGGACTCAAGGCCCAGAAATGCCGCGGGCGTCCGAGAGGCCATGATGAGAGCATCGACAAGGGAGATTTCGAGCAGCTCAACAGCGTTGCGCACCGCCTCGATCATGGTGAGGTGAGCGCCAGCGAGTGTGCCATCGGGGCCCGTCAGGCGATTTTCGTGCAATGTGACCTGCCTTCCTTGCAGCATGAATTGCCGGTCGTCGGTGCCCGCCAATGGCATGGCATCGGTGACAAGCATCAATCGATCACGTCCCTTGCAGCGGAACGCAACGCGCAAACCGGCGCGATCAACGTGGATGCCGTCGCAGATGATCCCTGCAAACAGCCGGTCATCCCAAAGCGCGGCGCCCACCAGGCCCGGCTCCCGGGCGCTCAACTGCGACATGGCATTGAACAGATGAGTCACGCCCAAGACACCGCGATCGACCGCCTGCCCGATTTCGGCTGCGGTGGCGTCGCTGTGGCCGGCCGCGATACGCAATCCAGCGCCGATCAATTCATCGATCATGGACTCGGGCACACATTCCGGAGCCAAGGTCACCATGGAGCGGCCGCACCCCCCAAAACTTTTGATTGCCGCGAGATCGCGCCGATCGGGCACGCGTATCTCGGCTTCCGGATGAATGCCCTTGCGAGACCTGTTGAGGGCCGGTCCTTCCAGATGAAAGCCGAGAACGCCGGGAATCTTCAGGCAAGCCTGGCCGACCGCAGCCAATCGCTCGATGACCTCGCTGCGATCGGTGATGAGGGTCGGCAAGCAGCCGGTGGTCCCCGCCTTGCGGTGCGCCTCAACGATGCGTCGGACGCCAGCCTCCGTCGGCTGGTCGTTGAGAAGAACGCCGCCGCCTCCGTTGACCTGAATGTCGATGAATCCGGGTGCAAGGATCGCGTCTGCGGGAAGATGGATTGAGGCGCGCGCCTCCGCCTCGCCGAAGGTGATGTTTTCAATCCGCCCCTGCGAGATTCTGACCGACCCTGGCCCGCGCATGTCGGCACCATCAAAGATGTGCTGCGCGGAAATCGTGGGAGCGGAATAACCAGCGTTGCCCATCTGTATTGATCCGAGAATGGCAGTCACGGGCTCGTGAGGCGACTCCCGTGGAAGGCCCTCAAATGTACACCAGGCAGCTTCGGCGGGACCCGGAGCGAAACCTTGGCGTTAACTTTCCATGGGAACAAAAGGTACCACGTATCTCGGCATTGACGGCGGTGGAACTCGCTGCCGCGCCCGGATCGAGGACGAAAATGGCACGCTGCTCGGTGCAGCGAGCTCGGGGCCAGCCACGACGCGGATTGGCTTTGACAATGCTTGGCGGTCCATCATGGAAGCCACTGAAGCGGCCGCCGCACAGGCCGGACTGACGCGCGAGGATTTCGCGCGGATGCACGCCGGAATTGGCCTTGCCGGTCTTGGCCGCCGGGGCGCGGAAGCAGCGTTCAACAAGATGGCGCATCCCTTTGCGTCCCTGATCTTCATCAGCGACGGCTTGGCGGCCTGCCTTGGCGCCCATAGCGGCGCGGATGGCGCCATCGTGGTAGCCGGCACGGGCTCGGTGGGTGTCGGCCTGATCGACGGCCGCGAAGTCCGTCTCGCCGGTTACGGCTTTCCCGTGTCGGACGAAGGCAGCGGTGCCGACATCGGCCTGCAGGTTGTTCGACTGGCGCTGCGGGCCGCGGATCGCCGCGGCGAGCTGACCCCATTGCTTTCAGAGGTGCTGGGCGCCTTCGATCATGATCCTTATCAGGCGGTGGCCTGGTCTGAAGAAGCCAGGGCCACGGACTACGCAGCGTTCGCGCCGATCGTGATGCGGCACGCCAATCAGGGCGATCCGGTCGGCCGTCGCATTGTCGAACGCGCGGCCGATACCATTGGCGATCTGCTTGATCTTTTCCTGGCGAGAGGAATTGACCGGCTCTCGTTGGTAGGCGGGCTCGCGGATGCCATTACGCCGTGGCTGACGCCAGACCTGCGCGCGCGCCTGAGGTGTCCTGATGCCGACGCGGCGGCCGGCGCATTACTGGTGGCGCGAGGGCGGCTTGAGTTGGCCAGCAAAGACCTGCCCAAGAGAGAAGCTGACCAGGAGCAGGCTTCAAAGTTCCGCGTTTAATGGAGCATGGATCAACAATATGGCCACCGAACAAGTCGACCCCCGCTTTGCCGATCTCGATGCATGGCAGCTCGCGTCGGCGATGGAAGCGATGTGGGAGGGCCAGCTTGCGGCAGTCGCGGCGATCGGCCATGCCCTTCCCGCGATTACTGCGGCGACCGAGGCGGCCAAAGCGGCGCTGGGTGATCATGGACGCATTGTATATGTCGGCGCCGGCACCTCGGCCCGCGTGGCGGTCCAGGACGGCGCCGAGTTGATGCCGACCTTCGCATGGCCCAGCCAGCGCGTTCACTTCATCGTCGCCGGCGGAGACAGCGCGTTCGTCACCAGCATCGAAGGTGCTGAGGACGATATCGATGACGCGGTCACACAGATCAATGCCGCGCGGCTCACGCCGCACGACATTGTGATCGCCGTTGCCGCCAGCGGAACAACGCCATTCACGGTCGCGGCGCTGCAGCAGGCAGGCTCTTTTAGTACAGTGACGATCGGCGTTGCCAACAATCCCGGCACCGTACTGCTGGCCTCGGCAAAGTTTCCGGTGCTGATTGAGACCGGCCGCGAACTGATCGCCGGCTCCACGCGGATGAAGGCGGGCACCGCGCAAAAGGTCGTGCTGAACCTGATCTCCTCAGGAATCATGCTGCGCCTTGGCCGGGTGTACCGCGGCATGATGGTGAACATGCAGCCGACCAATGCCAAGCTGAAGCGGCGCGCCGAGGCCATGGTGGCGCAAATCGCGCGCTGTGATCCGTCGCACGCAGCACACTGGCTTGAGCAGGCCGAGGGAGACATCAAGACGGCAGGCCTGCTGGCGTTGGGTGTCGACAGGGTCGATGCCGAGACTATCCTGAAAAACTGTGACGGCAATCTTCGGCGCGTGTTTGCCGAGCTCGCCGGGGATCGTGACTCGCATCCTGACCGGCATCCCAAGGAAGCGGCGCGGAAGCAAGGCGGAGCGCGCGAGCCGTGACGACATCCGCGATGGCGAGCGAAATCGGAGAAAGCGCGGATGTTGTTGCCAATATTGTTCGTAACCGCCCCTCAACGCGCGACATCGCGCGGCGAATTGGGATTGGCTGTGCGCCCCTGTGCGTCGTGTGCGGCCGGGGCAGCTCGGGGCATGCCGGGGTTTACTTGAGATACCTTGTCGAGACGCGGCTCCGCCTTCCCGTTTCAGCCAGCGCTCCTTCGGTGATCACGGCATTTCGCCACCCTTGATGCTGCGCCATGCGCTGTTCATCGTGATCTCGCAATCCGGGCGCAGCCCCGATCTTGTCGCGGCGACCAGATCGGCGCGCGCCGCGGGCGCCCGCACCATCGCCATCCTCAATGCGACGTCGTCGCCGGTGGCTGACGAAGCGGAATTCGTTGTTCCGATCGAAGCCGGCCAGGAGCACTCCGTAGCGGCGACCAAGACCGTGATCGGCTCGATGGCCGCCGCCGCCGGACTTGTTGCCGAGCTGGCGGGAGATCATGCGCTGCGGTCAGCCCTCGACAGGCTGCCGGAGCGCCTGCACTGCGCGCTACCGCTCGACTGGTCCGGAATTGCTGACGACCTCACCAAAGCGTCAGCGGTGTTTGTGGCGGCGCGGGGCCTGGGCCTCGGCTCGGCGCGGGAGATCGCTCTCAAATTGTCGGAAATCCTGCGCCTGCCTTCCATTGGTCTGAGCGCCGCCGAGCTGCAGCATGGGCCGCGCGCTGCGTTATCGTCGCGCACGCCAGTTATCATGATGCGCCTGATGGATGAAACGGCGGCCATGGTGGACGCGCTGGCAGACGAATTGCGCGGGCAAAACATCGCGCTTCATTTATGCGGCGGACCGCGTGGCTCGCTGCCCTGGTTGGCCGCGGATGATCCCGCCACCGACCCGATCACCATGCTGGTTCCGGCCTATCGGATGATCGAGCAGACGGCGCGGGCCTGCGGGTTTGACCCGGATCGTCCACCTCGCTTGAGCAAGATTACCGAGACGTTCTGACAGCTCACCGCTGAGATGCCGCAGATGTCTCAGCAGGGCACCGCGTCCTTCTGGTAAGTCCCATAGGGGTGCAGAAGGCAAGTTTCTCGGCGTGCCAGCACCGAACATGGCCATGATGTCGCGCGACGGGCCGCCATCGACCAGCCACAGATTGCGTTCGCGAGCAGGCGATACCAGGCCGCGATAGGAGGCCCGCGCGGTCACCGCAAACACCAGCCCTGACAATAATGCGCGGAGATTGCCGTTGGCCGAAAGCACCAAGAGCCGGCTGGCACAGCCCCGCGCCAAAATCATCCCGCAACCGAACATCAGGCCGCCCACGAGATCGCCAGAGATGCTGCCCTGTTGAGCGAGCTGGCGCGCCTCGGATACATCGAGCCAGCCGAGCGCGACCAGGCCTTGCGTGCCCACCAGCGCCGCGGCAAAGGTCAGGAGCCAGACCGCAAGGCGCGGTCCACCCTCGCCACGGGAGAATTCGACCGCCGCGGCACGCAGGCAGAAGCGGCTGCGCTGGGCGAAGAACCCGAACAGACCTCCGACCAGGAGCCCGCCGAGCCATGACAGCCGGTCTTCACCCAAGAGATCGATGATCGGCGTCAGCACGTCCGCCTCAGCTATTCCTGCGAGCATGCGATTCTAGCGATCTCGGCGTCGCGTCCCATGAGCCAGATCAAAGCGCCAATGCCTCAGGATGCCCGAGCGAAGCGGCCTCATGGCCGTAGATAGGCATATCCCTGCTGCTGCAACTCAGCGAGCCGCACCACGCCGCCCCTCTCGGCCACCACGAAGCCGGGCGTGAGGTCGTCCAGCTCGACGCCCTGCGCCTTCATCGTGTTGGCACAAGCGTCGAAACCGACGCCGGCGTCGACGAGCTTTGTCATCATCGCAATCGTGTGGTCCTGAGCCGCGAGCGCGTGGAAGGCTCGCAGCGCCGGCCCGTGCACCACCAGCCTGATGTCGGCCTTCCCGGATCCGCCGACGCCGTCGACATGGTTCTGCAGATTGCCGAGAACGAAGACGACACGATCGGCATCGGCGAGATGATAGACGACGCGCTGTCGCGCGGACGCTTCCGTCGCCGCGGACGCCTGGTGCACCGCGAAGGCACCAAATAGTCCGGCAAGGCTCGCGCGAAGCATGGATCGACGCTGCATGATCCCCCTCCTATCGTGTCTGCTTGATGAATCCGGCGATGCGGTCGGCGACGTCTTCCGCGAACAGGTCGCGGAAGAAATGATCGGCATCCTCGATCTTGTCGAGCTGGACCCTGCCCCCGCTCGAACCCGCAAGCGGAGCGAATGCGTCTGCCACGTCGGGCACGACATTATCCTTGGTCGCGGCGAGCACCAGCACCGGAAGCTTGATGCGCGCCACCAGCGCGGCCGTGTCCTGGCCGG
>NZ_JH600073.1:6561069-6569188 GCF_000244935.1 Bradyrhizobium sp. WSM1253 | reverse complement strand
CTTTACCGGCAAGAAGAATTTTGTCTGGACCTGCAACAAGGACACAAAGGAGCAGGCGTTCAATGATGGGAACGTGGTCGCGATTATGCGGATCACGGACCTAAAGGCCTAAGGCTCGTTTCTTCGCAAAAAAATCGATTGTAGTTGCGAATGGCGCACGCGACGGCGCACCGATCGCGTCGGTTTGCCCTCTGACGTGACTTCCTGGTTGCGCCGAACTCTAGATATGTCGCTGCGCCAACCGACGCGAGACAAACGTCTAAGGGCTAGTTGGCGGACGATATGAAATCGACGAGCGCCGCGACAATTGGTCGGGGCGTCTCAATTCAAGACTACTGCAACATGAAGAGAGAGAGGGAGAGAGAGAGAGAGGGAGGCCGATGTCTGAATTGGGTCATTCGCGTCGGTTTGGCCGATAGTTAGCGACTTCGGTCTAGCCCCGTGAACGGACATGTAGCGGCAGCCCGCCGTGGAAGCGAAGGCCCAATAGGCGACGTCACGCCCAAACGTGACTGACGCAATGCCGCGGCTAGCGAAGTGGGCGGGGCCGGCTGAACAAGAAACGGCTGGGAGTGAACTTTCGGGCTACTGCGAGCGCGCTGCCCTCGCACGTTTCGAGCGCGATCTTCTGGGCCAGCATGACGTCTCCAATCGGAAGGTCGCCAACGGGCAGGAAACACAAGCCGATCCTTGGACGGCCGTTTTCGCCGATCTCGCAGACATTCACAGCCGCTCCCGCATAGATTCTGTAGCGGTTGCCCGTGTCGCCGCCGACCACATCGAAATAGCCCGTCTGCGCGAATTGCCGCCGCTGGACGGGCGAGAGGTACTGCCGCAGCAGTAGCAGCGCGTGTCCTTCCGGAGTCCTCTCGGCGCCGTGTCGAATGAACAGCGCCTTTGCGGCCCTCCTCCGTGAGCGTTCACCCGGCCGCGACCGCCTGAACAGCCACACAGCTCAGCGATTCAGCCGCCGACCAGCCGGGGGAAGAAGAGAGTTTCTTCCGCAGTGGGGTCGAACGATCGGATCCGCGACACCTGACCTGAACCGGTCCGGACCGCGGCGGTGAAGCCGACGTTCGTCAGCTCGCGAAATCGCTGCTCGGCCTTGGCTACTTCTCGTGCATCGTCCGCGTCGAAGAAGTGACGGCTGTCGCCGGTACTGTCCATCACAGTCTGGATCGGCATGCGGATCTCTCCTTGTTGATCATGACTGAATATTGTTGCAGCTCTGAAGTTCCTCGATCCGCACCAAAGCTACTGCCTCCGCGCCTCGCAACCAAGGCTTCGGTATGGTGGTACGCAGATGGCCCGCAAGTCAGGGCGCAGTTTTTGTGGACTTCGGCGAACAGCATCAGCCCGCCACAGCATCACCGGATATGGCCATTGGTCGAAAGTCGGTCCGCATCCTTCCACAAACCAGCTTTCGCATTCACATACCATAATTCACCTGATGGAGAGCGCAGTTATGCTCAGAGTGGGCGTTGCGAGTTCAGAGGCTTTCATGCCGTACTACGAATTCGAGCTTGTCACCTATGCAACATGCCAGCATCAAGGCGGAATGATCCTTGAAGATCGACAAGGAGCGGCGGACCAAACAGAACGTCTCGCGGCAGAGCTCACGCTGGTACGACCAGAACTGATGTCCCACAATTCTGCAATTCGGGTTCGAGATCACAGCAACGCTGAAATCTATCGCACTGCGCTCGATGCTCTTGCAATCCGGAACGCCACCCAGGTCCCGGCACACCATTGTACTCACGATAGCACAACGTTCGTGCTGCCGATTGGACATTCATCCGGCTGCTCCACCAACTGCACCCAA
This sequence comes from Bradyrhizobium sp. WSM1253, assembly GCF_000244935.1. Classification (NCBI taxonomy): domain Bacteria; kingdom Pseudomonadati; phylum Pseudomonadota; class Alphaproteobacteria; order Hyphomicrobiales; family Nitrobacteraceae; genus Bradyrhizobium; species Bradyrhizobium sp. WSM1253. The sequence continues at coordinate 6,567,366 of NZ_JH600073.1, read as the reverse complement.
GCTCACCGAGGCGGGTTCAATTCGCCTGCAAGCCAACCGACCGCATCTGTCTTCATCGGATCCACAGCGAACGACGCCGTCTCGGTACGTTCGCAGGTCGAGCATTCGAACGTGCGCTTCTCGAATCCGGACTTGCCGGGAGAGATGCGCGCCAATGCCATCCGGTGTTTGCATACCGGACACATCGGCCGTTCGTTGATACACGCAGTCATCCACTGGCCCCAAAGAATACTCATTTACCCCAATCCGATTTTCGAAACGACAAATGGTGAGCGCTAGGCAGCAGCTAAGTCATGCTGACCAGGGGTGAAACAGCCTTCAATGTCGGTTGGGAGAGGAGTCGCCGCCAAATGCTCCCAGTATTCTGCCTCGGCGAGCAGTTTCCAGCTTCTGTCAGGATGAAGCGCGGCACTCTGCCGACAGAGCGCCGCCATCGCGCGCAAGCGCTGTGCGGTTTCCATTCCAGCCTCCCATGTTTTCCCATCTTATTTTTTGCTTTTACGCTGGAGTCATTATGATTATGCGTCAGAACTAATTTTTGTTTTTCCCGACCGCGACTCGATACGCGCTTGCTGCGGTTGGCTTTCGTTTCGAGCGCCGACGCTGTTCATTTAGCGCAATGTTCCGACTGGACATTCGTCCTGGTTGAAGCCTTGTGCTCTGACGGACCACGGCTCCGCCACGCCTTTTGGTGCACATGCGGTGCTCGCGAACGATACAGGGAAGGAATTTCGGCGCGGAGAGAAGGACCTCTTCAGCCCTGGCCTGATCACGCAGTTACGACTTGGAACGCGCGCTTGCTCCACCATCCGCGGTCGCCCCCAGGGGAAACGCCCCCAGAGCGTCCGCCATCGCAATTCTCACTGCCTTAAAGATCATTATGGCCGGACTTTTGACTCCCTCAAATGGAGCTGCGAGTCAGGTTTCATCGTCATCGCCATCGTCGTCCTGATCGTCTTCGTCCGAATCGACGGCCATAGCTTCGATGTAGTCACGGCAGGCATCCCGCAGTGTGCGACACGATGTCGGATCGTCAGGGAAAACCACCATCCCCCGGTCTTCCTTCCATAGATGGAAAAGGGCGATGTGAGCGACATGACGCCCGCGCGTGCTGCACGATATCCGTGCGGCTACACAACGCAGTTTCAGCGGTCGATAAGTTATCGTTGACTTGTCGTTTTGGAAAGCCGCCGCACCACTTAGCCTCGTGGTGGCCGGCACCACCCGTAAATTTCCCAAGTGCCGGCAACCAGGCGCAATGGTTAAGTTGCGACAGGTTTGAGCGCCGCATCATGAAAACACAAAAGCCAAAGCAATGGGCCGACCGCGAGGTCCAGCAACTGTCCAAGCTGGCCCGGGCAGGCGCTGGCGTATCGAAGATCGCAGCCAAGCTGGGCCGTCACGCAGGATCGGTGAGGCGAATGGCGGGAAGGATAGGGATACTGTTGAAGAAGTAGCCGTTGAGGAAGCTCGCATGCCTCGCGCGAATGATGGCATCACGGCTTACCTACAACCCAAAACCGCGACTAATCTCCCGCACAAGCCTGCGCGCAGCTCAGTATTTCGACCATAGAAGAGCACCTGATTGAGCTGCGAAGGATGGTCAGCCCAAATAGCGCGATAGCAATACCTCTAAACATGGTGGTGGACCGGGTTGCCCCGGCCTTCGAGGGATTGGGGGGAGCTGGGCACGACTGCATTACCCACTTTGGGGCCGTGTGCCGGGAACACTCGGTAATCAGCGAAGCGTTCCAACGCCGCACCGTCGCAAAGACTCAGCGGCCTCTGCCAGAGCCTTCCGACGAAGCCGAGGGGCAGCTAAAGTTGGCGTGCCACAACTTCAAAGAGATGAACGGGCTGGGGAAACTGGAAAAGGCGTATGCCGCGATGGCGCTCGCGAACGGGACGGAGCGGTTTCGACGGTGATCAATACGCGCCGCTCCGCTTCGCGCACGCGGGCCCGAAGACACTCCAGTTCGGACAATTGAGACGCAAGCCGTTCCTGACGCTCATGCAGCCGCACAATGGCGTCAACCGCTAGACCGGGATGTTCACGCATGTCGTGTACCCCCCAACCAAGCCTTCTAACATGCTTGGATCATGGCCCGTCGGCGGACCAATCGGGAAAATGATGCAACAGAGACTGAAATCGGCCGACGTTGTTCCAGCATCCACATATGTGAATCGTATGTTGCTGTTGGAAGTTAATTCGGCGGAGTGCATCAGGCGCCGCGCGAAGGCGCAGCCGAACTGTCCGGTGGTGAGCGCCATTCCGCGCGATGCAGGGCTTTACGTTCGGTCGACCTGTCCCGGCTCAGCGACCCGACTCTTCTCACCAGTGGTCCAACAAAAGACGCGGCGCTGGCTGGGATTTCGTCCACGTCTGCATAGACGACCATTCCCGCGTCGCCTTCTCCGAGATCAAGCTCGACGAACCGGCGGCCGTACGCGAGCCGGACGAAAACTAGATTGACGCGTGTTCGGCCGTGGGTGCTATAATATCCCCCATGGGCTGGGATGCGAAAGACATAGGGCTCCTCATCAGGCTCTGGTCCGCAGGACATAGCGCGGCGCAGATAGCGCGCCGGCTCGGATGCAGTCGTAACGCGGTCTGCGGCATGCTGACCCGTCAGGGCCTAAAGCGCGGTCACAAGCTGCCCACGGCAACGCCTAAGATAAGGCCGACCCCGAAGCTGAGGGCGACGTCGTGGCAGCTTGCGCCGGTCCAGTCGCAAAGAAGATCTCGCGGAACGCGGCGGAGAGGCAGCAGCCCAAGCAATTCAGCAAGCAGCAGCTTTACGAGATACTGGCTGAGGCGGTCAAAAATACTGGCTAAGAGGTCACCGCGAATGCCGTTGCGCTGCGCTCAGTATCGGCTCGGCTCGACGGTTCGGGGGTCGTGCCCCTTCCCAAGTTCGTCCCGTTCGCGTCAATCGCGTCGGTGTAGTCCTCCGCGATGACTTCCGGTTAGCCCCGATGAGCAGACGTCTTTGGCGCCATCGCAGGGTCTCAAACGGGCCAGAAGCTGCCATTTCTCTTGCCGCGTCGGCGATACTGTCTATGGATGTCGGCCTCTCCTGGCTTGACCATGAACTGCACCGTCCAACCAGCTTCGACCTGGCCGGATTTGAGCTTCCGCTCGCGACGCCGAGCCGGAAGGGAGTGCCACGTCGACCAGGTCCCGGCGACAACGGACGCGGGATGCGTCAGGTTTCCTTGCGCGGATTGTACTTGCGCCCGGATTGGCTAAACGTCCACGCCTTGCGCGCGGTCGTGACGCTTGGTGGCACGCGCAGCCAATGGCACCTTCGCGAGCCGTCCGGCTGAGGTGTAGGGTTCATAAGCTCGATCATCACGATCGGCTCGTCGTCTCCGCCCGGGAAGTCGCGCCGCCACAGCGTGCCGTAGCGCTCGTCGCGGTCCAACTGCTCGCCTCCGGCGTCGCGGATGTAGGCTGCTGCACCGCTCACGTCTTCGCCATAGCGGTACCCCTCAATCATGACGCGGCGTATTTCAGCGTTTCGCTCGCCGTCGATCGCAGTCGTGCTGATGGTGTCGGGACGTTCAATGACATCGCCCGGGACCCGTACGCCGTGGGCGGCGTAAATCGTCCAGCCGTCGGGGTAGGCGACCGCCGGTCCGGTTTCACCATGCAGCCGCCCGTGGTCATCGCGATGAAGAATGTTGGGCCGTTCCGAGCAAATATTCTGATGCGGGAGCGCCCACCCTGCCGATTGCGCCAGTTCCCAACGACCGGACAGCTTGTCCGTCTCTTCGACCAGGCCGACCACGTCCCGGAGATAGCGATGTACTGCGAGCCATTCGGCGCGACCGATAGACGCTGTAAACGACGGCATCGCGGACGCTGTCCAACGCAGTCCGCGATGCTGTGCCAGACGTTGACCGTGACACCGAGCCAGATGCTCATCAAGATGCTGTCAATGCTGTTCCAGACGATGGGAGTCACGCGGTCCTTGACCCTGTCACTGACGCTGTACCAGACGCCGCTCCCGACGCTTTCCCACACGCTGTCCCCGCTGTCTCCGGCGCTTTCCAGGACGCTGTTCTCGACGCTCTCCGCGACGCCCCTGCTGATTTTTGTGTTCTTGTCGAGCATGTGGGGGGCGCGGATGGTCGCACGGGTTAGCCCCATCGACATGGGCGAGCCACACCACACGATCTTCGCGGCGGGGGGCGCAAGGCCGCCCTGACGGTACATCTCACGGATCGCCGCCTCAGCACGTGGCCGGTCGGCAGGATCGGTGCAGAGATTGATCAACGTCCACCTCGCGGCGTATTCCGCCCTGCGTGCCATTTGCTCGGGCGTTAGGCGTTGGATTTTCTTCGGCGACATGATTTGGACATCGGCCCGCGGCGAGAATGGTGTGTGTCATGGTCTCGAAAATTGCGCTGCAGTCAATGCCCGGGGACGCCGAGCGATGCCAGCAACGTCCGCTAATGGAATGGTCCGGCCGTGCTCCGGCCCTGCCAGTACGAGAAGCTGGCAAGGGGCGCCCAAGACAAGGAGCACGCCATGTCTCAGAAACTCGACGCTTCGCCCGCCGTCATCGGCATCGATATCGGCAAGAACTCGTTCCACATCATTGGCCAGAATCAGCGCGGCGGCATCGTGCTGCGGCAGAAGTGGTCGCGCGGCCAGGTGGAAACGCGGCTCGCCAACCTGCCGCCGTGCTTGATCGGCATGGAGGCCTGCGTCGGCGCGCATCACCTCAGTCGCAAGCTGCAAACGCTTGGCCACGACGCCCGCTTGATGCCGGCGAAATACGTGCGCCCCTATTCGAAGGGACAGAAGAATGACTTCCGAGATGCGGAAGCCATCGCCGAGGCGGTCCAACGCCCGACCATGAAGTTCGTCGCAACCAAGACCGCCGACCAGCTCGACCTGCAGGCGCTGCACCGCGTGCGCGAGCGATTAGTCGGTCAGCGCACCGGCGTCATCAATCATATCCGTGCGTTCCTGCTGGAGCGGGGCATCGCCGTGCGGCAAGGCCTGCGCTCCCTGCGGTCCGAGTTGCCGGGTATCCTCGCGACGCGCACCGATGTGCTCTCGCCTCGCATGTTGCGCATCATCGAGGATCTGGCGGGTGACTGGCGCCGGCTGGATGAGCGTATCGAGGACCTCTCCAGCGAAATCGAGGCATTGGCCCGTCAAGACAAAGGCTGCGAGCGACTGATGACGGTGCCCGGCATTGGCCCGATCATCTCGAGCGCGATGGTGGCTGCGATCGGCACTGGAGACGTGTTCTCGAAAGGCCGCGACTTCGGCGCCTGGCTTGGACTGGTGCCGAAGCAGATATCGACCGGCGACCGCACGATCCTCGGCAAGATATCAAGGCGCGGCAATCGCTACCTGCGCGCGCTGTTTGTGCAGGCCGCGTGGGTTGTGCTGGTCAAGGTCAAGGGTTGGGAGCGCTATGGCCTCAAATCTTGGATCGAAGCCGCCAAGAAACGATTGCACCACAACGTGCTGGCGATTGCGCTCGCCAACAAGCTCGCCCGGATCGCCTGGGCGGTTCTCAACAAGGGACGCGCCTTCGAGTGCGTCAACACGGAGGAGACGGCGTCCCGAGCTGCCTGATCCTCGCACCGTGCTCGGGGCCGTCAAGGCGCGGCCTGACCGCGGTAGAGCAAGACGTCAGGACAGCACGACGGCCGGCCTTGACGGCCCTTGCGCGCGGCGCGTCTGCGCGCGCAGGCCGGGACAAAGGAACGACCGCCAGGCACGAACTAAGGAACAGCACGAGGTGAGGTGCGATCGATGACGTAACCAACATCCCTTACCCGCCGAGGTCTGCGAGAGGAATGAGACAACGATGGAGGATCGGTCTTCCCGGCGCATGCGAACACTGGTGACCCGAATGGCCCGTTCGAGGCCTGTCCGCTAATTAGCTCGAATGCGCGCTGATATCCATGATGGCCCGGAGCACAACACGCTCCAATCAGAGGCCGGATACATTGATGCAAGACCGCATCTGCCAGGTTGACGAAACCTCTTGCAACGCGCGGCCGGACCATACATGCGGGTCACAAGCGACCGATCACGACCAAGCAGCGCGGCGTCCGCTGTAAAACTCGATTGTGTTGCAAAACTCCGGTTGAGACGACTCGCGAACCGTGATTCCGTTGGTGTGAGGCGGCATTTGCGGGAGCAGCGGATGTTAGGTCGGCAGGAGAGCGGTCAGGGCCAGTTCTTTTACTCCTTTGATCTCGACAAGGTGGTGCCGGTTGATCACCTGGTACGGCAAATCGACGGTTTTCTGGACCTGAGTTGGGTGC
>NZ_JH600073.1:6311582-6560969 GCF_000244935.1 Bradyrhizobium sp. WSM1253 | reverse complement strand
CCGCCGAGGTCTGCGAGAGGAATGAGACAACGATGGAGGATCGGTCTTCCCGGCGCATGCGAACACTGGTGACCCGAATGGCCCGTTCGAGGCCTGTCCGCTAATTAGCTCGAATGCGTGCTGATATCCATGATGGCCCGGAGCACAACACGCTCCAATCAGAGGCCGGATACATTGATGCAAGACCGCATCTGCCAGGTTGACGAAACCTCTTGCAACGCGCGGCCGGACCATACATTTGAGTCAAAGTGCGAAGAACCCGGCCTGAGCAAAACCAGTCCGCTTCCACCCACGAAGCTGACCTCAATGAGACGATTCGCCACTTCGCTGATGGGCCAGCAGCGTTGCATAGGACGCCAGAGGGCGATGCCCCAAGGCCGGTGCTGGGCTGATCTGTGCTAGGCTTCTTCAAAACATGGTTGGCATGGTTGGTTGGCTTTGGCAGAGGCGATTGTGAGGCGACGTGAGTTCATCGCGCTCCTCGGCGGCGCGGCGGCAATCCGACCACTCGGCGCGCATGCGGAGCGTCCGCCAGAGCGCATCCTCTATTTCACATACTGAACCTCCTCCGAATGGGTGGACACCTGTAGTAGGCTTGTTGAGCCCGGAGGTGTCGAATGGAACGTCAACGTCGGTCGTTTACGGAGGAGTACAAGCGCCAGGCCAAGGAGCTCGGTCTGCGCGACTCGGTATTGCGACGCTGGGTAGATAAGCTCCGGCAGGAGCCGGCATCGGCGGCGTGGCGCTCCACCACGCAGGCGACGCCGATGTCGGCGGACCAGGCTTCGGAGATCTCCCGCCTGCGCCAGGAGAACGAGCGGCTGCGCATGGAGCGCAACATTTTAAAAAAGTCGATCGCGATCTTCGCCGGAACCCGGACATGAGCTTTCGCTTCATCGAGGATCACCGCGAGACCTATCCGGTACGCTTGATGTGCGCGGTGCTCGAGGTCTCACCGGCCGGTTATTATGCCTGGCGCGAGCGGCCGGTGAGCGAGCGGGCAAAATCCAATGCCGCGCTCCTGGCTGTGATCCGGCAGATCCATCGGGACAGCAGCGGCCGCTACGGCAGCCCCCGCGTCCATGCCGTCCTGCGGGCGCAGGGACGCGATACCAGCCGCGGCCGGGTCGAGCGAATGATGCAACGACACGGTATCCGCGCCATCATGGCGCCGCCGCGCCGGGTGCGCACCACGGACAGCCGCCACGACCTGCCGATCGCACCGAACCTGATCGCGCGCGACTTCACGGCGGATGCGTCAAACCGGGTCTGGCTGGCTGATATCACCTACATCCCGACCGCGGAGGGGTGGCTGTACCTTGCTGCCGTCATGGATCTCTTCAGCCGGAAGATCGTCGGCTGGGCCATGCGGGATCATATGCAGGTCGAACTCGCATCCGCGGCCCTGAAAATGGCGATCCAGCAGCAACGGCCCCAGGCTGGGTTGATCCATCACTCCGATCGCGGCGTGCAGTATGCCTCACGCGCCTATCGTGATGCTCTTACCGACGCCGACATCACCGCATCCATGAGCCGCAAGGCCGATTGCTACGACAACGCCCCGATGGAGAGCTTCTTCCATACCTTGAAGACCGAGCTCGTCCATCATCGCGACTACAACACCCGCGCCGAGGCTCAGCGCGATATCTTCGCCTTCATCGAGGGCTTCTACAACCGAACCAGGCTCCATTCCGCCATCGGATATATCGCCCCGATCGAAATGGAGCTAAAAGTCGCTTAAACCCGTCCACTTTTTCGGGGGAAGATCATACTCCGCCGGCTACCGGCATGATGTCATACCGCTTTCCAAGGTAATCCTGACCCAGCTCGGAAGCAATTCGGGTGCCTTTGAAGTCATTGCAACGGAAGACACGTCCGAATTTTCTACCGAAAACCTCGAGCGCTACGCGGCGGTGATGTTCTACACAACCGGAGAACTTCCGATGAGCGCCGCGCAAAAGAGAGCTCTTCTCAAGTTTGTGCGCTCGGGCCGCGGGTTCCTCGGGGTTCATTCGGCGACGGACACATTCTACACTTGGCCGGACTATCTCGATCTGGTCGGCGGCTACTTCAATGGTTATCCTTGACATCAGGCCGTGAAGATCGAGGTGGTTGATCCTGGCGATCCCCTGGTGGCTTTTCTCGGGAATTCGTTGCAAGTCGAGGACGAGATCTACCAAATCAGCGACTTCGACTATCGTGGTTCACGCGTGCTCCTGCGTCTCGACCCAAGCTCGGGGACCTTGGCAAGACCGACGTGCATCAACGTTTCTATGGCTGGCCTCTCACCTGGACCCGATTCTATGGCGAGGGACGAGTATTTTATTCGGCGCTAGGCCACGAGCCGTCAGTTTGGCAGGACGCCCGCTACCAGCGAATCCTCACGAACGCTATCCTCTGGTCTATGCGAAGGTCGCCCTAGGAGACGCCGCCGCACTTCGCATTTGCGCCACCGCCGGATTCGTCGGGTGGTGTCCGTGCCAGAGGTTCGGACGGTCTTGGTCTGCGACCTTCCGTTCCGGGTCATAAGCGGTCCTGGACCGGTTGCTTGTGGCAGGTCGGCAATGGCCAAAAGGCGGCTTAGCAACCCACGTTCGCTCACGCTCCCGGCGCTTCGGGTTTCAGATAGACGGTCAGACAACAACAACAAATGGCAAGTCCAACCAGAGGATATTTAAGCGCAACACCCGCGGCCAGCCCAAAAAGGCATAGAGTTACGATCGGTCGGACACGCATGAGACCCTGCGCACCTTCGGCGGCGTATCATCGACCGGGGCGCGGTCGATGAGCTCCAAGATCAAAAATATATAGGTCGCGTTCACCAGGAAGAATACTGCCGCGTAGAAGGCAACCGGCTGCGGGGCTAATTCGCTCACGGCCATCCAAGCGGTTGAGAGCGGAAGCAACGATACAGAAAACAAATGCGCGAAATTAAACCACATCAGGCGGGGCGTGGCATCTGTCGCATAGCGCATGAGATGATGGTGATTAGCCCAAACAACGGCGATGAACAGGTAGCTCACAGCATAGCTTAGCCATGTAGGCCAGAGCGCAAGCAACGCTTGGAAGGTCGGCTGCTCCGGCGGCGGAGTTCTAAGACCAATACTGTGATAAGGACAGCGAACACGCCGTCGGAAAACGCGCTCAGTCGCTCCGGGGTCGCTCTAGCGCGGGGCACCGCAGGCCTCCACCGTTCCACTGCCTTGCGATTGCAACAGAAACGATAATCGGGCCAGACCGAAGAAGCAACCCCAAGCTCCGAGGAGGTTGCCACCACTAACGGAGTGGCCTCAACGCATGTCTCCTGCGGGTCAAAATGCGAAGAACTCAGCCTGAGCAAATCTTGTCTTCCATGCCTCAATAAGCGGACCTCTAGAGCGATGCTGCCTCTTCGCTGAGGCCCACAAGCGGCATTCCCAAGCAAGCTCAAACCGGAACAGCGAAGTAGACGGTCCTGCCATTCAGCAGTAGCATTCTGTCGCTTAGGTGGAGGGCGATCCGTGACGTTGAACAGACGAGAGACGCTAAAGATTTCCGCAGGAGCACTTCTCGCACCGGCGCTGGCACCGAGACTCGCGGCGGGACAATCTGCCCGCACGATTGTGTTGTTGGGCACCACCGGCGGTCCGCCCTTGCAGGTTGGGCGAGCTGCACCTTCAAATGCCATTGTAGCCGGGGGCTCCCTTTACGTTATTGTTGTGGCAACGGCGTTGCCCGACAGATCGTGCAAGCTGGTCTTGGGCTAAACGCGTTAAAAAGCATTTTCATTACGCATCAGCATTCGGACCACAATCTAGACTACGGGCCGAGACTTACTTGAAGTTTGAATTTAGCGTCGCGTTTGACAGTCAGGTCCGCAATGGGTCTTGGCTGTGTAAAAAATGCAGCGCCGCACAAATTACAGAGAAAAGCATTCCTTCAGAAGCCTGTTCCGGGAGCGTGAGGAGCATACTGAACTGCGACGCCGCTCCATCTGAGAAGCAGATTCTCCGCGCTACGCGAGATTTCACGTTTTCACGCAGCCAGGGTCAAAACGCGAAGCGCAGAGCCCGAGCAGGTCTAGTCGGCTATTCTTACTGAACAAGCAGTCAGCGAAAGACGTAGCTACATCGCCTACGGGCCAGATGCATCGCCGCCCACGGTGACGTGTCGGCGCTGCCGTGCAAGAGCAACCACACGGGGCGAATCCGTGAAGACGGCGGTTGCCGCTTCCCGCTCGATTCCGCCCCCAATCAACAACATCCGAAACACATCGTGACTGAAGTAATTGCATACGCAGCAATTTGACGGCGGCCGGGGCTTGCTTCAGTTCGTTCTGTATCCGGAACGAACTGAAGGAAAGTCGCTGGCGTTGCAGATTTACAACCCGCACAGCCGACCGAAATACTAAGCTCGGCCATTGAGACAACCGAAACATATTTCATTCTTAGTTCAATATGGTCAGCGGGGACGAACGATGTTTGATATCTATCGCAATGACAAGCGCGGCTTGCTCGTTCTAAGTACAGGCTCTGCCGTACCTGCGCTTTACTCTGCACATACCTGGCGCAAGAGCAGAAAACGAGTTCTCAACGTTAGCAACGAAATCAAGTCAGCCGTTCAGGCACAAGGCTATTACATCCGCAGCCTGCGGGCCACTAAGGAACGAATGATCTACGTCAAGTAGGTCGGCGGCCGGTGTTCCCCATTTGCAAATCTCTATGACATCGGCAGGAGCCAATCCGCCAAGATCGCGCTTCGTCCACTGTCGACGCCCGCGCTTCGATGCCACGGGCAAGTCTGTTTGGTTGGCTGGGACTGATCGCCGCTTGCTCGGGTTCGAACAATGACCGCCAACGTGACCGCGCGCTTTCCGACGGAGGTGAACGCCCGAGTCCGGTGATGTCCCAGGGTGGAAGGTCGACGCAGCAGCCAGCGGCCCTTTTCGCCATCCGGACGAATTTAGCGCTAAAACTTCGACACCGGGGCTGGCCCGATATTTTACTTGTCCATTTTGACCCGGTGCTTTTCCACCGCGTGGACCGGCGGCCTCGCTTAGAAGTCTCAGATAACCTGCCGACGGTTTGCAGTGATCGCTCACGATTGCGTAGCTCACCCTCACGTGCTGCCAAGCTGCTGAAGTCCTCCACGGCGGAAATGTACTCCGCCGTCCCCCTTGCTGTTTGAACCAACTCACAGACGCACACCTCCCGCTGCAAAATGCAGTCGCGAACTTGCCAGGGCGTAGCGAGGACGAGACGGCGTCGAGCTGGGGTTCGGTGACATTTTCGAAGTGAGAAGCCGGCAGCGCCACATCGGGTTGACTATCCCCTTCACTCGGCCAGTTCGCATGATCCGCGTTAACCCTGTCTTTGATCTTCTCCCATAGCAGCGCTTCCCGGTTCACCTCTGCCGCTAAGGGGCCTTATTGGACCTTTGCAATCCGTCCTTGATTTCTGGAGCTCATTTCTAAGAGGATTTGAGTGAGGTTTCTCGTTCGGAGGGCGTGAAATCAGATGAGAGTAGCTCTCTTCCTAATTGGCCTCGGTACACTCGCCGTGATGGAGCTCGAGGCGCCCCCGCGCATCACAGAGCCTGTGAACGAGCCGCCGGCTCTCGCAACGGTCGGATTACGTCCCTCACACGATACACTGACCAAGGCAGACCGGCTCGAAACTCCGCAACTCCAAGCGCCACCGCAGCCACTTTCCTCGAGCGAACTAAAGGATCCGCCGGACCACATTGCGATCGTTGCACCAGCACATTCGAAGATCATCGAGCAGAAAGGCAACGCAAGCGGAAAATCCGCGATCATGCTGCCCAGGCCTCGGCCCCGCCACGGAATTTCCAAGGCAAGCGCAGGCGCCAGTCGCGCCAAACCAATCGCGGAGGCAAAGCCGTGCCTGTCAGGTGCCTTCGATGGCGTTTTGAAAGCATTAAACCTGCAGACGCGATGCCAGACCTAGAGCACGGATTCCTCTACGTTGGGACGACAGCTGATGGCAACCCGCGGCTCCCGCCGCATGTGTCAGAGCAAATACGCCGCGACGAGGAAATCCGACCGCCTCGCCCCGACGAGCGTGGATCCGTTGTCGCCGCGCGGAAGTGGTTGTCCGCGGAATTCATCACGCTCGTTGTTGGACTGGCAATCGGCCTGGCTTTCGTCGCAAGTTTCGTCCTGTTTCGCGATGCTCAATTGAAGGGGAAATCGATCGACAGAGCGGCTGCGAAGGCATTGGTCGAGCGCATTATCATAGCCGAGTCCAACGGTGACCCGAATGCAAGGAACAAGCGGTCGAGCGCCGCCGGCGCCGCCCAGTTTCTCGATGATACGTGGCTCGAAGCCGTTCGAAGGCACCGACGCGATCTGATCAAGGGCCGCAGCGACAAGGAAGTCTTGGACTTGCGCGGAGATGCCGAGCTTACGCGCGACGTTGCCGCACGGCTGGTCGAGCAACATGCCGCGATGCTGACCAAGCGCAGTCTGCCGGCCACGCCCGGTTCTCTCTACCTCGCCCATTTCGCGGGACCGGCGGGAGCCGTGGCGCTATTTTCCGGCGCAGAAACTGCCGATGCTGCTTCAGTTATGGCCGCCGCTGACATAACGGGTCGAACCACACGCGAAAAGCTGGTCAAGGCGAACGCGTTCCTCAAGGCGACGACCGTCGGCGATGTTAAGAGCTGGGCCGATCGCAAAATGGCAGTAGGCACTCGGCCTGGCCGTTAGCGGCTCAGATAACTACGCGATTTGCGGTCGCGAAGCTCTCGGCTGGAAGCCAGCTCGGTAGCCGATCCATAGCGTTCAGGACGGCGCTTGCCAGATCTCACCTGACGCAACCTCATCGATGAGGGAACCGGCGGCAGCGCCGCGGCTTGCCCGTCGCGATAACCACCATGTCCCCGTACCGCAGCGCCGGCGATGGCGTCCGCCGCTCCGCTTTCTGAGGAGACCCACTTTTGCCGATCAAGATGAAGGTCAGTGAGGTCTTCGGCGAACTGTGATTGTTGTGCAAAGGGGCAGCCGATGAACTGATCTGATTGCCGGCACGATCAGAGGCCCTTCAGTTCACGCTGGCGCGCCTCCTGCACACGGCTGTGATGCGCATTGTGTGAAGTAGTTCACAAGCGGCAAGTATCACCGAGCGTAGCGTGTACGCTTCCACTGGAGGGAAGCGCAATGAAGTGGAAATTGGCAACCTATCGAATGCTCGCGCTGACCGCCGTTGTTTTGATGGCGGCTGGTACTACTATGGCGATCGGTACTCCTCGTGGAGTCTATGAACCGATGTTGGGAACCGATTGGCAATGCACCCGGACCATGCTGCTCGTGACCACCTGTGCTCACTCAAGCAGTAGATCGGAATAAACTCCGGATGCTTGCAGGCGCACGCAGGGCGACGCTCATACCTATTTAGAAGGGAGACTGAGCGTGTTTGCAGACCACAGAACGGTCCAGGTAGTCCTCAGCCTCAGCTCTGTCGGGTCCCTCAGGGCTCTTTGACAGCCCTCCTTACCAGGTTGTCACTGGCGGTGCGGCGGTACGGCAGAGACATTAAAGCATTATAGGAACAGACATTGAAAGGTGAAGAACCGTAGCCCCGGCGATGGCGCCTGGCTGTCACGGCGGCTGCATTAGTCAAGACAGCTTTGCTGACCGATTCTTCAAAGCCGAGCGACTAAATACCAGTAGCTTTTATTCCACGAGAACTCCAAATTTCGTGAATTAGATGGCTCGCTTTTTATTGGGGGACATTGCGATGGCAAACCTATCGTTTCCCGTGAAGCTTTTCGTGGCTTGTTTGCTTTTTATGCAGCGAAGGCGCATCAGGACCACAACCACGATGGCGAACATCGCTTACTGAACCTGTTTGGAATCTATGAAAGACATTCCCGCGAATTTGCTTCAGCTATGGGCAGACCGCGCTTGAACTGCTCGGTCCCGAAATCGTTGGCGCCCTACTTGGCCCGCGCGCCCAGCAGATCGTAGATGGCAGCGCACAATATGACCATGCAAGCGACTTTCTCCGCTCCTCAGAGACATAGAGCGAAGGGACGCACTGACGATTGGTAGCCTGTCGGCGAACCAATGACGTGAGGAGGCCAGTCGCTCCGCACCGGTCTCGATCCACTAGCGGATAACCGCGCCGATGGCGTGAACCGCAGGGCCTCTCGCTCAGGCCGGATCTACGAATCCCCCTAGATGCGATGTGCCTTCGCAGGCTTGTATCTCCGCCCGAGGGTATTGAATTGCGGCTCTGTGATCTACCTCCAATTGCAACTTTTTCCCAAATGGTGCAGTATTGGGTTTTCATCCCGGCCCGCATTTTAGGAATCCAATGGGTGTCAAATTTGTACTGGCGAAGCTCCTCGAAGCGGAGCTTAACGCACGAGGCGTGAGATCCATACCGTCATCAGACTGCGTCGACATCGTGCATCGTTTGTTGGAACAGCTCACCGAAATAGAGCTTACCTTGGCCGCGCGCGAGGTAGATGAACAGTCTCGACGCTAGGCTCTTGATCGGAGCGCATCTTCATAAGGTGGCGCGATCAGCGCTTATGCGTTTTTTTTTGCGGAAAGAACATTGATTAATGACTAAGCCAGATTGCGTAATAGTTCGGGCCTATGGACGACAGTTGGATCAGCTCCGCTCAGAGGCGGCCCGGATATCAAAAGGAAGGAAGATCGACTGGTGGGTAGAACGTGCGGACTCCGGGACCCGATTCTGTTTCGAGGACACCGACACAACGAAAGCGTTCGCTTCTATCTGCGAGAGCTTAGCGATCCCCTGCCGCGACGTCTAACTCGCGTCGCTCGGGGTCTCGGATCAACCACCACGGCTCCCGCGCATCGTTCTGCCAAAGTCCGGCCAACAGAGAGTCCGAACGCTTTTCAATAGGCATGAAAACTACTAGTCTTCCGCGGCAGTGAAATTCGATCGGAGCATAACCACACAAGAGTCAACGGAGGATGCCATGGCGAAGAGAGCAATAACGCTCGGGGGTGGTGGACCGGCGGCAGGGCTGCACATCGGGGTTCTGGAAGCTCTCACCGCACACAACATAACGTTCGATGTCTGGGCACTGTCCTGCATCGGCGCATGGGTCGGGATCGTCTACAACCAATGGGACGATCATGAAGACAAAGTCGAAAAGACTCACCAATTCTTCAGGAATGGCGTCTTTCGGGACGACGAAAGCTATAAGCGTTTTCCCATAAACACAGTCTTCGGTCCGGATTGGCGCAGCAACATAAAGGCGCTGAACAACTTCGTCAGCGATTCCGACAACTATAAGGACTTCCTATGGGATCCATACCGGATGATGGACGTCTTCCAGGACTCGATGGAGATTTTGTTCAATCAGCTGCCTGACAGAGACAGAAAAAAGAAGTTCACAAGATTGGATGAAGGGGATTTCAATAGATGGATTCTCAATCAAGCGATGGCAACCAATCCCTTCATCCGTTATTTGACGTCCTTAATGTACCTTTCCAAAGTCAACGGCCTGTCAAGGATCAACTATCCAGATAGCGAGTTCATGAAGGGGATAGATTTCGAACAGCTGAAAAAGCCTGGAAAACCAGTAATCTTCCATAACGCCTGGAACCTTGATCAGCAGAAGCTCGCATTATTTTCCAATCGTCCCATGAAAAGGGCGAGCGGAAAGTTTATGTTTGAGGGCCCTATCGACGCAAGCACCTTGTGTGCGTGTTCAGCTCTTCCCTTCGTCGAAGGTACCGTAGAGATTGGCGGAGTGACCTACTGCGAAGGGGCGCTTGTCGATACCGTCAACTTCGAAAGTTTGCTGGAGGAGCACCCGGAGCTGGAAGAGATATGGGTGAGCCGGATTGTCGATTCAAAGCAAATCCGCAAGCCGGAGAATCTTCATGACGCGCTGGCAAATCTTTGCCAATTGTTCGCCTCGACGGTTGGCGAAGATGACGTCAAGCTTTTCAAATACCACATCCGGTGTGACAAAAAATCGAAACAGGAGGAGGCAAGGGACAAGAAACTCAAGATCATAGAGATTCACGTTCCGGGTCACATCAATTTCAAATGGAATCACAGCAATCTCGATAATGGACGCAAGCTGGGAAAGGCCGCTGCGGAGCAGGCGCTCGAGGCATTCGGAAAGCATGAGGCGCGACCTGCGCACAACGGGCCGCATTTCATCAACGAGAAGCCAGAGGGGTCAGCTTGGCAAAGCGTGTGCGAATATCACAAGGAGCTGAAGCGAGCCGCTGCATAAAGGCTCGAGCATCATTGGAAGGGCGGAAGTCTTCCGAACGGAAATCCTCGACCTCGGATAATGATTTGAGGCCAATCATCCGGGCCTGACGCAACGAACCGGCGTTTTGCGATAGTCACCGCAGCTTGTCGAGCAGCGCCTTCGCCTGCTTCATATCTCTCGTGTCGAAGCCCTCGGTGAAGGAGTCATAGATCGGCGCAAGTAAATCGAGCGCCTGCTCGCGTTGTTGCTGATCGATGCATAGCGCGGCAAGGTCTGTCGCGGCCCGAAGCTCAAGGGCCTTGGCGCGTTGCCCCCTTGCCATGGCCAATGCCTGTTCGATCAGTGACTGTGCCACAGCCTCGACATCTGGTCCGCCGCGGCCTATTAGCACCCGTGCTTTGAGTCGGTACAACTCGGCTTCCAAAATTCGTTCGCTGTTGCGGGTACTTATAGCGAGGCCCGACTCGATCAACTCCAGCGCGGGCTCGTAGTCTCGATCAATCAACAGGCGCTGACACAAAAGTACCAAGAGCGCGGTAATGGCCAACTGATAACCTGCGTGACGATACTCGTCCAACGCAGGACGGATTTCTCCGAGCGCGTTGGGTGAGGGATCGAGCGATGCCATGCATATGCCGCGAACGGCGCGGGCCAAACGCCACTGCCGGAATCCATGCTCCTCTGATAAGGCGATACAGCGCTCGGCATAACTTTGCGCTATCAGGAATTCGCCGCGGAGAGCTTGGAGAATGCAGGCATAATAAAAAGCGTATGCCTGCGAATGCGGATGGCCAATGGCATCCGCGCGCTGAATTGCAGCGTCCATTCGCATAATGGCCGTATCGTCGCGGCCAAGTAGCCACAGTGGCCACGACATCAGCGCAAGGTCGGCCACGCCGGCATCCTGGCCGGCCACACGCGCTGCCAGTCTATCCTCCTCGCTGCTCGCCTCGAAGGCTTCGAAAGCCCGTTCGATCGCTTCCTGGGCTCCGGTGATCTGTCCCATGAACAGGCGGATCATCGCCTGCCCGCGCATCGCATTGAGCAAGGCTGGCCGGTCGCCGCGCGTTTGGGAGAGATGAAGCAAAGCGGCGATCGTTTCCTGGGCCAGCGGCAGCTCACCGCGAATGACGCTCGCAGTGGTTAGCCAGAACATGACCTGAAGTTGCTCGGGAGGATCTCGCAGGCGCTCGCACAGCTCTCGCGCGCGGGTAAAGGTAGCCATCGCCTTGTTGGAGGCCGGCCCTTGGGTAGCGATCAGGCAGGGGCCTAAAGCGAACTGGAGGTCAAGTTCAAGCCTGTCGTTTCGTGCGTCATCGGGCCGATGGCTCGTGGCCTCGATCCCTCGTTGCAAGTGCGCAATGGCCTCAAGATTGGCGGAGCGCGTGGCTGCCTTCTTGCCGGCTTGCAACCAGTATGCCTCCGCTTTTTCGAACAGTCCGGCCTCAGTGAGATGGTGCGCGAGCGTTTCGGGCTGAGCATCCACAATTTCCGGGAACCGTTGCTCGAAGGCCTGCGCGATCGTGGCATGCAGCGCTGCGCGTCGGCTCTTCAGGAGCCCTGAATAGGCAGCGTCCCGCACAAGTGCATGCTTGAAGGTATACACCGCCTGCGGTAACTCGCCGCGGCGGAAGATCAACTCCGATCGGACCAACTGGGCAAGAGCCTCCTCCAGTCTCTCTCTTGGCAACCCGGCCACCGTGCTCAGCAGTTCGTACGAAAACTCGCGACCCACCACGGCGCCGACCTGAGCTACCTCCCTTACCGGGGCCAATCGATCGAGTCTGGCCATTAGCGATGCCTGTAACGTGGTCGGAATCGCCATCGCTGGCAGAGGGCGGCTTAGGGTGTAATGATCGTCCTGCTCTTGCAAGAACCCGGTTTCGAGCACGGTCTTGGTCAGCTCCTCTACGAACAGAGGCACGCCATCAGTGCGGGCGAGTATCTGATCCAAAACCTCCTTCGGGAGCGCCTTGCCGGCGGTGACCCGCTCGATCAACGCCGCTCCGTTGCGACGGTTAAGTCGCGTCAAAGAGAGCGTCGTAACATGCGCATGACCAGGCCAAGGCGGCGTGAATTCCGGTCTCGCGGTGATGAGCAGCAGCACCCGAAGCCGCGGTACTTGTTCCAAGGTCATCGTCAGGAGCTCGAGAGAAGTCGGATCCGCCCAATGGACATCCTCAACAATGACGAACACTGGTTGCAGTGCTGCCAGGCTTTTCAGCTGAGCCAATAGCGCCCCTAATGTCATTTCTTTGCGCTTTTGCGGGCTCAGCTCCTGCAGTCGGTAACGCTCACCGAGTGGCAAGGACAAAAGATTGGCCAGAGGCACTACGCGATCTGCGTCAGCTCCGGATCGACCGAGCAGGACCTCAAGCTTGGCGAATTTAGCCGTCGGCGAATCACTCCGCTCGAACCGGGCGGCTCGTTCGAGTTGCCGGATAAACGGGTACAACGCACTATTAGTATGATGCGCCGAGCAGAATTGGCGCACCGTGATGTGCTCCTCTCCTTGCAGCCGCTCGTCGAGCGCCAAGGCGATATGCGATTTACCGATGCCCGCCTCTCCGGTAAGCATTACTGCGCAACCCTCGCCGCTCATGGCGCGCTGCCAGCGACGCAACAGCAACTCGATCTCCTCCTCGCGTCCAATTGGCTGCGTCAACTGAGTTTTGTGCTGGGCCTCGAAGCGGCTGTCGATGCCGGTAGTGCCCAGCACCTGCCATGCTTGTGTTGGCTCCGCCCAACCTTTCAGGATGACCGGGCCAAGATTCCGGAATTCAAAATGTCCTTCGGTTAGCCGGTGAGTACTCTCGCAGATCAGGACGGCGCCCGAATCGGCGAGCGTCTGCAAGCGCGCAGCTAAATTTGGTGTTTCGCCAATAACCGCCTGCTCTTTCGCCGCACCTTCTCCCGTCAAATCGCCTACGACCACCATCCCGGTAGCAATCCCGACGCGGACTCGAAGTTGCGTGGACGGGAATGTCTGGAGGTTGGCCACGGCATCGACCAGCGCCAGCCCGGCGCGCGCCGCTTGCTCGGCATCATCCTCGTGGGCATGTGGATAACCGAAATAGGCGAGCACTCCGTCGCCCATGTATCGCGCGATGATACCCTCATTCCGAGCGATCACCTCCGCAATGCAGCTGTGGTAGGCGCCAACAACCCCTCGCAAATCTTCGGGATCAAGACGGGCCGAGAGCGCCGACGAGCCGACCAGATCACAAAACATAACCGTGAGTTGACGCCGCTCGGCTCCGTCCCGCGCCGCCTTGCCGCCCGCTTGAGGCGTGCGCGCAATGTCGCCCTTGAGCTCCGTGATAGCACGCAACATCTTGCGGCGATGGCCGAGCAGGACACCGAGGTCCT
The DNA here is from genome assembly GCF_000244935.1 of Bradyrhizobium sp. WSM1253. Lineage (NCBI taxonomy): Bacteria > Pseudomonadati > Pseudomonadota > Alphaproteobacteria > Hyphomicrobiales > Nitrobacteraceae > Bradyrhizobium > Bradyrhizobium sp. WSM1253. The sequence continues at coordinate 6,547,391 of NZ_JH600073.1, read as the reverse complement.
TCAGGTCCTGCTCGGTGAGATCCCCAACAACTGATAGGTCAATGGCGTTCTCGCCAAAGCGCTGAGCGTACTCTCCCAAACCGATCGATGATAGCCATTCTGCAATACCGGACATGGCACACCTATTGGCTGTTATAATTAGCATAGCACGTCAAGAACGTAAGCGTAGGCACATCTGAGACGAAGGCATGAAGCCCGGAATCTTCCCGCAACGCAAAACCGGCACTCCTCCTGGCTCAGGGTCGGCGCGGTCAAGCACGGTCTCTGAAGGTCCATCGTGGCGTTCGCTTGATGCCGATCACCTTCCGCTCTTCCACGTCTGAGGCGCCAGAAGCGGAAGCCGTAGCGCCGGAGATGCAGGCATTTGAAGGCACTGGCCATCGAAATCGATGGCGCCCGGGATCAATGGCGAGCGTCGTCGTTCCCCGAAATGCGATGCTTGCCAAAAATAAGGCAGTGCTTGCGGCGGCTCATCTGTTCGCCGTGAGGAACGATTGCATCAGCCCCGCTTTAGCCGTCCGCACCTTCAAGAGTTTGATCGGGGATTTGCGATACCCGGCCGTCGATCGAAGGACCGGTCCAATACGTATCCTTCTCGTTGTGCCCACGGTTTCCGAACCACGTCTCGAGCCTGTCTCACCACGATGAGATCAAGGACGCCAAGGCTTGAGATGACCCACTACTGTGGAGGCGCTGTTCTCTTACCGGAGGGCAGCTTAACTCCCCGACCTCGCGCCCTGATAGCCCGCCATCTTGGTCGTTTGATGTTTTGACGATACGAGAGGAAGAGCAAGTCCAGGTTGAGCAATGCGCCAGCATCAGCGTAGTTTTAATCGGTCGAACCGCTCCCCAGCGTGTTTTGTTGGAGCAGGACAGCTTCACGCTCGTCGAAATGCTCGTCGTGATTACCATCATAGGTCTCGTCGTCGGTCTGGTGGGCCCGCGTGTGCTCAACCATCTGTCGGAATCGAAAACCAAAGCGGCCAGGATTCAGATCGAGAGCTTTGCGCAAGCGCTCGACCTGTACTATCTCGACAATGGCTCATATCCGGCGACGGGTGTTGGATTGGCCGTGCTCGTGCAGAAGCCAAACAACGTCGAACGCTGGAACGGGCCTTACTTGAAAGGCAGCGTGGTTCCGAACGATCCTTGGGGCAAGCCATATGAGTATGCATCTCCGGGGACGCATGGGCTAGCCTACGACCTGGCGTCCTTTGGAGCCGACGGTCGCGAAGGAGGCACCGAGCAGGCAGCCGATATCGCTAACTGGCAGAAATAGTGAGCGCCGCACCGTGGCCGCGAGCGCGTCCTCTGCGTCCAGGACGACATCGTCCGCGTTACGCGTCCTTGCGAACTTCATCCGGCCGGGATAGTCCCCGAGCCGACTAGCCGAGCGAGTTGATGATTTCCCGATAGGCGGCTTCGGGAAACGCCTTCAACGTGCGCGTCCGAACGTTTCCCTGCATCCCCAGCTGCAGGCTGAAACGCGCCGCGACCGCGTCGTCCGGGGCTTCCAGGATCACGACCATGTCATAGTCACCCATGGTCAGGAAGAAGGATTTGATCTCGCCGCTCATATCCTTGAGAGCCTTCTTCGCAGCGTCCAGACGGCGTGGCGAGTCCTTCGCCTTCTAGATGCCTTGCTCGGTCCAATTTGCAAGCATGACATAGGTGGTCATTGCCGTCCTCCTTCTGGCACGAAAGCAATGCTAGCTATGCCGTTGAAGCGAAAAACAAGACCCGGAGCAGATGCGTGTAGTCGGATTCGAGCACCATGATCGTCACGAAGACCAGCACCAGCACCGGCGGCAGCAGGATCGCGTAGGCCAAAGCCAGCCGCTCCCAGGCCATGTGCATGAAGACCGCAACGATCAGGCCAGCCTTCAACACCATGAACAGCAGGATCAGCGACCATCGGAGATGGCCGTGGAGGCCAAAATAGTCGACGAGATAGGAGCAGGTGCTGAGAACGAACAACCATCCCCAGACCACGAGGTAAAGCTTGATCGGATGCTGCTGGCCCTTTGTGTGCGTGGCTCCTGATGCAGATGCGTCATGCATGTGAGCTTGCAGCGCGTGTTGCTTTGCTTCCAGATGTACCGCGACGTTTGTCATGCTGCGACCTCACCAGAGATAAAAAAGTGCAAAGATGAACACCCACACGAGATCGACGAAGTGCCAGTAGAGGCCGGTGATCTCGACGATCTCGTAATGCCCTTTTCTGCTCGTAAAGAAACCGCGCCTCTCGACATCGAAGTCTCCCCGTAAAACCTTTCGCGCAATGGCGATCAGGAAAATCACGCCGATCGTCACATGGGTGCCGTGGAAGCCGGTGATCATGAAGAAGCTCGAACCAAACTGCGCCGCACCCCAGGGATTGCCCCAGGGCCGGACGCCTTCCACGATCAGCTTGGTCCATTCAAAGGCTTGCATTCCGACGAACGTTGCGCCGAATGCTGCTGTGGCCAACATCAAGCCCGCCGTCTTCACGCGGTCGCGGCGATAACCGAAGTTGACGGCCATCGCCATCGTCCCGCTGCTGCTGATCAGGATGAAGGTCATGATCGCAATCAGGATGAGCGGGATTTTCTTTTCCCCGATCGTGAGGGCGAAGACCTCGCTGGGATTGGGCCACGGCACGGTCGTGGACATTCGCGCCGTCATGTACGACAACAGGAAACAACTGAAGATGAAGGTGTCGCTGAGGAGGAAGATCCACATCATGGCCTTCCCCCAGGAAACGTTCTTGAAGGCGCGCTGATCCGAGGACCAATCGGCGGCGATGCCTCGCCAACCTGCAGGCCGCGCCGGCGGTTCTACGTTGTTTATCAGCGCCGTTTCTGCCATCTGGTCCTTGCCTCCCTAGCTCAGCAACTGGCGACAGATGTCGACGAAATTGTCTGTCCAGCCCGTCAGCAGGCCGGCCAGGACCAGCCAGACCAACAGCAGGAAGTGCCAGTAGATAGTGCAGAGTTCCACGCTCAGACGAATTTGGCTCGCCTCGGCGCCACGCAATACCTTGGCAGTCGTTCTACCGAGCGCCACCAGACCGCCCATCAGATGCAGCCCGTGCACAGCGGTGATCAGGTAGAAGAACGAATTGGCTGGATTGGACGCCAGGAAGTACCCGGCGCCACTCAGCTGGCGCCACGCCAGCAGTTGCCCGACAAGGAATGTAATGGCGGACGCTCCACCCGCGCACAGGCCGATGCTTATGCCGTCGATGTCGTCGCGACGCGCGGCCATATACGCCCATTGCAGTGCCACACTGCTCAAGAGTAGGACGCCGGTGTTGAACCACAACAGCGCTGGCACTGGCAGCGTCCGCCAGTCCACCATGTTCATGCGCATCGAGTAGGCGCTGATGAAGAGTGCGAATAGCGAGCCGACGACCGCGAGAAATACGCCCAATCCGAGCTTCGCCGCCGGCAGGGACGAGGTACTCTCCTCGCGAAGATCGACCATCACGCCTTCCTCCAGCCATGGCTTGGCTGCCAGCCGCTGTTGCGAGAGCCACCATCCCGCAATTGCGGCTATTCCAGCCATGAACAGGATGATGGCGCTCATGCGTGGGGCCCTTGCGCCGACAATCCTGCCGGCGGTTCATTTTGCGGCACGAAATCCATGGCGGCGCCGGGGACGCTGTAATCGTAGGCCCAGCGATGGACGATCGGGAGCTCCTTGCCCCAGTTGCCATGCCCCGGCGGGGTCTCTGGCGTTTGCCATTCCAGCGACGCGGCGCCCCAGGGATTGCCGCCGGCCTCTTTTCCTTTGAACAGGCTCCAGATCAGATTGAACAGGAACACGAGCTGGGCGAAGCCGACGATCAGGGCCGCGACGCTCATGAACGCATTGAGGTCATGGGCGGATGCCGGAACGAATGCCGTTTCGCCGATGTCGTGATAGCGGCGGGGCATACCCAACAGGCCCAGATAGTGCATGGGGAAGAAAATCGCATAGGCGCCGAGGAACGAGACCCAGAAGTGGAATCGTCCAAGCGCCTCATTGAGCATTCGTCCGGTGACTTTCGGGTACCAATGATAGATTCCGCCGAACACCGCCATGATCGGCGCAATACCCATCACCATGTGAAAATGAGCGACAACGAACATCGTGTCGGACAACGGAACGTCTACGACCACGTTGCCGAGAAACAGGCCAGTCAGGCCGCCGTTTACGAAGGTGACGATGAACGCCAGCGCGAACAGCATCGGGATGGTGAGATGAATGTCGCCGCGCCAAAGGGTCAGCACCCAATTGTAAACCTTGATCGCAGTCGGGATGGCGATGATGAGCGTCGTGGTGGCGAAGAAGAACCCGAAATACGGGTGCATGCCGCTCACATACATGTGGTGCGCCCACACGACGAAGCTGAGGGCGCCAATCGCGACGATCGCCCAGACCATCATGCGATAGCCGAAGATGTTCTTCCGGGCATGGACGCTGATCAGATCGGAAATGATGCCGAAGGCCGGCAAGGCGACGATGTAGACCTCGGGATGACCGAAGAACCAGAACAGATGCTGGAACAGGATCGGGCTGCCACCCCCGTATTTCGTCAGCGTGCCCATCTCGACTAGCGTCGGCATGAAGAAGCTGGTTCCCAGCAGGCGGTCGAGCAGCAACATCACCGAAGCGACGAACAGCGCCGGGAAGGCCAGCAGCGCCATGACGGTGGCCGTGAAGATGCCCCACACCGTCAAGGGTAAACGCATCAACGTCATGCCGCGCGTGCGCGCCTGCAGCACTGTCACTACGTAATTCAGCCCGCCCATGGTGAAGCCGATGATGAACAGGATCAGGGAGGCCAGCATGAGAACGATGCCCCAATCCTGCCCGGGAGTACCGGAGAGAATCGCCTGCGGCGGGTACAGCGTCCAGCCGGCGCCGGTGGGCCCGCCGGGTACGAAAAAGGTCGAGGCCAGCACCACGACCGCGAGCAGGTAGACCCAGTAGCTCAGCATGTTCACATAGGGAAACACCATGTCCCGGGCGCCGACCATCAGCGGGATAAGGTAGTTGCCGAAGCCACCAAGGAACAGCGCGGTGAGAAGATAGATCACCATGATCATGCCGTGCATGGTGATAAACTGGAGATATTGGTTCGGATCGATGAACGAAAACGTGCCGGGGAATCCGAGTTGCAGCCGCATCAGCCATGACAGCACCAGCGCAACCATCCCAATGGACATCGCCGTGATCGAGTACTGGATGGCGATGACCTTGGCGTCCTGCGAAAAGACGTATCTCGTCCACCAGCTTCTCGGATGATAGAGCTCGACCTCGCCCACTTCGGCGGGCGGGACGCCTGCGACTGTGTCAAACGGGACATCGACCATCGGAATCCCCTCCTTGGTCTCTCTCTTCAACGAAGAGTTCGCCCTCTGCTATGCGGCGCTCCTCGCCGATGTTTTCATTCGCTCTCTCTCGTGTAAGCCGCTTTCGCGACATCCCGCTGCCCGGAAAGCTCGGCGAACGTCCGCTGCTTGTCCAGCCACGCGTGATAGTCTTTCTCTTCCTCTACGACGACCTTGCTCCGCATCTGCGCGTGCGCGGCACCGCAGAGTTCCGCGCAGAGAACCTCGAATGTTCCGGTGCGCGTGGGCGTGAACCAGTAATATGTGACCGAGCCCGGTATCATATCCATCTTCGCCCGAAACTCGGGCACATAGAAATCATGCAGGACGTCAATCGAGCGGAGCAACACCTTCACCGGTTTCCCGAGCGGCAGGTGCAAGTCGTCATTTTGAATGACGACATCGTCTTGGCCGGCGGGATCGTCGGGATTCAACCCCATGGGATTTTCGGCACTGACATAGCGGGCATCCGAAGTCCCGAGCCGGCCGTCCTTTCCGGGAAGCCGATAGCTCCATTGCCATTGCTGTCCCATGACCTCGACCTCGGTCGCATTGGCCGGCACTGTGACGAACTGGTGCCAGACGACCAGGCCGGGTGCCAGCATGGCTGCGACGCCGATTGCAGTACCGACGCTGAGCCACCATTCGAGCTTCTTGTTTTCGGGATTGTAGGCTGCGCGCCTTCCCTCCGTGTGTCGAAAGCGGAAGACGCAATAGGCCATGAACGCGACGACCGCGAAGAAAACCGCCCCGGTTATCCAGAATGTCAGGGTGATCGTGTCGTCGATGTAGCGCCAGTTTGAGGCGAGCGGCGTCCACCACCACGGGCTGAAAATGTGAAACAGCACCGAGGCGATTGCGACCAACAGCAGAATGATTGCTACAGCCATCCCTCATGCATCCTTGCCGCTAAAGGCTGCGGATACGAACCAGAGGGCGGAGCTCACGTCTGCTGCGATGGCGGAATCACATCCGCCGCCGTCATGCCTCTTGCCTCGCCCATTCAACCGGTCGCGACGCCGAGTGCACGTTACGACCGCACAAGTCTCAACGGAGCTGGGGGCGTTGGATTCAACATGGTACGCGTCGAGCCGGGCGTCAATAGTGGAGTGTGTCGCACCGCGAGGTCTCCGGCATCATTTCAAGCCGGCGGTGGAGGCCGGCAGCGATCGCTTGGTGACGCAACGCAACAAAACGAACTGTGCAGATGCACAATTCACCCAGCCGCAAGCGCTGTCTTGTTTCTTCCACCCATCGCGCTAAGCTGGGTGCACCGGTCGCGACGGGTGTCGTCCGGCAAAGCTCCTTCTCGTTGAATCTGGTTTGCCGGGCTCAATCGCGATTTTCGCGCATGAGGCGAATGTGCGCGACTTGAAGGCGCGCCATTTCCCCTGCGATCAGAAGCAAGGAGACCGGCGCCATGACCACCGTATTCGCAAGACCCAGACTGCAAGTGTTTGGCGTCTCCACCCCGTTTGTCGTACGCAAGATCAGCCTTTCCGATTTGGGCAACGCGTTGCGACTGGGCTGGGAAGACTTCAACGCCATCCCATCTCACGCCATCGTCCTCTGCGTGATTTATCCCGTCCTCGGAATTGTCCTATTTAGACTTGTCATCGGCTATTCGGTGCTGCCGCTGCTGTTTCCGCTGGCTGCGGGCTTTACGCTGATCGGTCCCTTTGCCGCGCTCGGCCTGTACGAGCTCAGCCGCCGCCGCGAGCGCGGAGAGGAAGCAGCGGCTTGGGATGCCATGCAGGTGCTGCGCGCACCGTCTTTCGGCGCCATGCTCGAACTCGGCATCCTCCTGCTGGTTCTGTTCGGGGTGTGGATCGGCGCCGCTAACGCGATCTACGTTGCAACCTTTGGCCACGCCCCGGCTGCAAGCATCCCTGACTTCGCAACGCGTGTTTTGACGACGCCGGAAGGATGGTCGCTTATCATCGTCGGCTGTGGCGTCGGCTTCCTGTTCGCCGTCGTGGCCCTGTGCGTCAGTGTCGTGTCGTTTCCGCTGATGCTCGACCGGCATGCGACTGCGATCGACGCAATCCGGACGTCGCTGCGGGCCGTGAGGGAAAATCCAATTGAGATGGCGGTATGGGGTCTGGTTGTTGCGGCACTGCTGGCGATCGGTTCGCTACCGTTCTTCGTCGGTCTCGCCGTCGTTCTGCCGGTGCTCGGTCATGCCACCTGGCATCTTTATCGGAAGGTCATCGAGCCTGACCCGAACCCGCCGGAAGAACAGCCGCGCCCGCCGATTGGTCACCGCTATGCGGCGGATTTCCCGGCCTCACTCTTCCCGTGGAGCCGCGAACGCTAGCCGGAGGCAGCAACGAACGGTCGCACCATCACTGTGTTCGGCGGAACCGGCTTTCTCGGCAGCCGCATCGCTCGCCATCTGTGCAGTCATAAATTTCCCGTCCGGATCGCGTCACGGCATCCGGACGTGCAACTTCAATCCGTAGCGGCCAACGTTCATGACGAGCGATCCGTCGCGAATGCGTTGGTCGGCGCCTACGGCGCCGTGAACGCGGTCAGCCTTTATCGCGAGCGCGGAGGGGAGACATTTCACTCTGTTCACGTCGAGGCGGCCCAAATTGTAGCAGCCCAGGCCCGCCGGGCGGGAGTCGAGCGGCTTGTTCACGTTTCGGGGATCGGGGCCGACGCCGCCTCGCCATCCCTCTACATCAGAAAGCGCGGTGAAGGTGAACGGGCGGTCCGCGCGGAATTCGCCGGTGCGTTTATCGTCCGCCCAGCTGTGATGTTCGGACCGGATGACGCGTTTCTCGGCACCGTCCTCAAGCTCCTTCGTCGGCTTCCGATCTATCCAATGTTCGGCCGCGGCCGCACCAGATTGCAACCGGCCCATGTCGAAGATGTTGCGGAGGCGGTTGTCCGAATCATCGAGCGAGCCGAGCCCCACCCGACGGTCTTTGAGTTCGGCGGCCCGACCCGCTATTCCTACGAGCAACTGCTCAGAGCGATCGCGCAACAGGCTGGCCTCTCGCCACGCCTGATTCCAATCCCGTTTGCCGTTTGGCACGCGCTGGCCTGGGCCTCCGAGATACTCCCTGGCCTGCCCCTTACGCGTAACCAAGTGGAGCTGATGCGGATCGACTCGGTGTCATCACCGGAGATGTCTGGATTTGCCGAGCTTGGCATCTCGCCACATTCGATCGAGGAAATCCTTCAGGGGATGCTATCGAATCGAAGATGAGAGAAGCGTCCCGGCTAATCCAGCTTTAACGGCGCGTGGCGCGCGTCTGCACGGGCGCATTCACGCTCGCGGCAGCTGGGCTGTTGGATGGACGTCGAGCGACGACGCACTGGCGATTTGCGGCTCGCCTTCAGCGAGACTATCCATCCATCCGGGTCGAGGCGGATCGCATCTACTGTCGGGACGCCAACATATCAACTTCGGCAGGCACTACGGCCGGAATCGATCTCGCGCTGGCCTTGATCGAGGAGGACCATGGTTTCGCCATCGCCAAGTGCGTTGCACAGCACCTCGTCGTCTACCATCGTCGCTATGGCGGACATCACAATTCGCAGCCTCGGTCGATCTGGCACCCGAGAACGACCGTATTGCGCTGCCCTCGGCTATGCCTGTGATCACATATTCGAAGCACTGACACTCGAGCATCTGGCGGAAGCGGCCGGCATGAGCCGCCGCCAGTTCGGCCGGCCGCGCATTCCGGGCGCGGACCGGCGCCACACCCGCGCGCATGGTTGAACGCCTCCGCGCCGATCTGGCGCGAGGCCACATAGAGACAACTGCAGAACCGGTCGAACGCGTCGCGGAGGCGGTCGACTTCGGTGATGCGGAAAACATGAGACGGGCACGTGTTTGGGAAAATGGCGCGCCACCCAGAACAAAACTGCGAACTCTTATGCGATTGAAATCACGCCATGATTTCGAGCAGAGCCCAAGCGCGGCGTCGCGTTCGTCATTTCCGGCGCCAAAGGAGCCGCGGCGCTAATGGCCCGTGGAGTGCCGGCTCATGTCCTCCAGAAGCTCGCGCATCGCGTCGAACCGCGTGCCAAAGCCTTTCCAGTCGCCGGACTTCAATCGTTCAACGGCCTGATTGTAGCGATCGAGCGCCTCCCGGGCCTGACTTGCCGACGGGCGTGTGACAAGCATTTCCTCCTTCGAGCTAGACACCGGCCGCATCGCGCCAGGCTCGATGAACAGCGCTGACAAGGCCTCGTCGAGCGTCTCCTTCATCACCACATGTTCACCGTAGGCTGCGATCACGCGTTTCAGCTCAGGCAGGTGTCCTTGCTGTGCCCGCAGATAGAGCGGCGATACGTAAAGGATCGAGTTCTCGATCGGAATCGCAAGCAAATTGGCACCGCGGATCACCCGCGAGCCCATCTGATTCCACAGCGTGAGCTGTTGCGAGATCTCCGTATTCTGATTGATCCGCGCCTCGATCTGGAACGGTCCGTAGACGAGCTTCTCCTTGGGGAATTCGTAGACAATCAATTTGCCATAGTCGGGCGCGTCGCAGCGCGCGGCGAGCCACGCGATCATGTTGTCGCGGCGGCTCGGTACCATGGGAAGCATGAGGAAAAATTCGGCCTGCGGTTCGCCGGGCAAGCGCATGATGATGTAATAGGGTGTCATCGTCGAGATGCCGTCGCCGCCCGGCTGGCGCGGGAATTGCCAGAGATCCTCGCGGTTGTAAAAAACGTCGGCCGCCTCCATGTGGTAGGCTTGGTACAGTCGGGCCTGAATCATGAACAGGTCTTCCGGATAGCGAACGTGCTTACGTAAGTCCGGCGGCATCGTCGTGAACGGCTTGAACAAGTTCGGAAAGATGCGCTGGTAGGTCGCTGCAATCGGGTCGCCTGAATCAATAAGGTAGAAGTCGACAGTCCCATTATAAGCATCAATGACAACCTTCACCGAATTGCGAATGTAGTTGAGATCGAGCCCCTGTGCGGGCTCTGCATACGGGAAATAGGCGTTCGTCGTGTAGGCGTCCTGCATCCAGAACATGCGCCCACTGCTGACGACCAGATAAGGATCATGATCGAGCCTGAGGAAGGGCGCGATCGTGCTCACCCGCTCCTTGATATTGCGCCGGATCATGATCCGGCTGTCGATCGTAATGTAGCCTGAGAGAAGCAGGTTCGGATCGTTGAAATAGTAAGCAAACAGCATTCGCGTGGCCATTGCCCCGATCGAGATGCCACCGGTGCCGCCATAGGCCGCATAGGCGTTCTCTTTCCCCTTCGGATAATCGAACTCCGGGATGCTGCTCTTGACGACGACGTAGTCGTCGGTCTGCTCGCCGAAGTAGATGCGCGGCTCGTCGATCCTGGGGCCGACGTCTGCGACAGGAGGAATATTCCGCAGATAGAAGATCGGCAGTCCTTCGGCGCTCTTGCGTGTGACCGGACTCATCACCGCGCCATTGCCGTGGGTGAACAGCACGTGGCGATTGACCCAAGTCTGGGCGTTCGGCGGCAGCAGGGAGGACCGCAGTTCGCGGGCCGAGAGCATCACGCTCTGGTAGGAGCCATCGAGCCAGTAACGATCGACGTCGAGGTCATGGAATTTGTAGTAGGTGCGGATTTCCTGCAGTTGCGCGTAGGTATCCGACAGCGGCAGCCAGTCCCACAGCCTGATATTTTCAATTGTCGCCTTGTTGGCTTCGAGCGCCCCGGGGGTAAGCTTCTGCTCGGCGGTAAACGGCCTGGCTGCGATCTGATCGAGATTGTATGCCTGCCGGGTGAGCGCGATGTTGTGTTCAATGTAGGGCTTCTCCAGCTCCAACTCGCTTGGTTTGACGAAGAACTGCCGGAACAGCCCAGGGACGACGCCGGACAGCACGAACGTACCGGCGCTGACGAGCACAATCGCCACGGCCGGAAGCCGGTAGGTGCGAACCCGGATGTTCGCCCAGGCGGTAAGCGCCGCGATGATCGAAAGTCCGATCATTAGCCACAACGCCGGCAGCCCCACATGCACGTCGGTGTAACTTGCGCCGACGACGACGCTATTGTCGCCGTAGAGCAGCAGATAGCAGTCGAGAACACAGGACCAGGCTTTTACCGCGAAGAGAAAACCAAGCAGAGCGGAACCATGAGCGATCGCTGTCGGCGATATTGATCGACGGTGAACGTCGTATTCGATGTCGCCGTGCACCCAGTAGATCGCCGCGGCGAAAAGCCCGCTCAGAACGAGCGCGAGGATCATCCAGTTCTTGATGAGGATATAGGCGGGCAGTGAGAAGAGGTAGAAGCCGATGTCCTTGTTGTAGAGCGGATCGTCTGCGCCGTAGGGCACCTGATAGACAAATCGCAGGAAGACGCCCCAGTTGCCGGCCTGGGCTGCCGCAACAAGAAGAGCGAGCAAAGCCGCAACGCCTGTGATCAACCAGGGCCACGACAATCGATCGCGCGCAAGCACAAGCAGATCCGGCGGCGCGTTGCCCGCGGCGCTCCACGACGGAGCGGCGACGAACTGCGTCGGCCGCTGTCGGGCAGAGCGTAGCGCGAGCCATCCGTTCAGCCAGAGGATGACGGTGGTTCCGATCCAGACTGCAAGAAAGACGACGGCTTCGGCGCCGATTGTGGTCCAAAAGACCTGGAGATAACCGATCGAGGCAAACCACAGCCAGCCGACCAGGAGGTCGCTCGCGAGCGCAAGCAGGACGAGGCAAATCCCAATGACGACGGCCGCAACAATCAACCCGACCATGGCACTTTGCCTCGGTATCTTGCCTCCGGGTCCAGTAATCCCGATCGTCATGGTTTCATTATAGCGGAAATGAGAGACGCCCGCCCGCCCGATTCGGGATTAGCGCCTCGAGGCGACGACAGGGCTGCCAGAACCTGCATCGCCGCCATCGCGGCAGCGCAAAGGGGCGAGGTCGGCTGAAGCAGCCGGCGCTGCCAGTCGGTCGTCAGGCAACATGGCGCTCTCGAAGCCGCGCCGCACCGCATCATATCGTGAAATAGCGCAACTTGGTTCGCCACCCTGTATAAAATTGCGAACCCGTATATAATTGCGGATGGAAGACCCGTGTTGGGTCTATAGGCAGCCGCCCATCCTATGGCGAGAGTCTGCCGGGGGTGGATGGTTTGCATCCTGCATCGGAGGTGATGTCATGGCCATTGCTCCCACGCTCCAGAAATACCTGGCCGCTGAAAACATCCAATACGAGCTGATCCCGCACGAACTCAGCATGACGTCCACGCGAACGGCTGAGACCTGCCATATCTCGGGCGACCGCCTCGCCAAAGGCATCGTGTTGCGGCGCAACGGCGAATACATGCTGGCCATCTTGCCCGCATCGCATCACCTTCGCCTGTCGGACCTGAGGACAAGTCTCGGCGACAATGTCCACATGGCCGATGCAAGCGAGATCAATCGGCTGTTCAGTGACTGTGCACACGGTGCCGTTCCTGCCGTCGGCAAATGCTACGGGTTGGATATCATCGTCGACGACAGCATCGAGGCACAGCCGGACATCTATATGGAAGCCGGCGATCATGAGACGCTGCTTCATATGGGTCACGCGCAGTTTGCGCGCCTGACGAGCAACGCACCGCACGGGCGTTTTAGCGCGCACGACTGAGGAATTTGCGCACCGCCCAATGCCTTTGCAATCCTGGGCGGGAACGCGGTTCGCGACGTCGCTGTTAAATCGTTGGGAAGGGTGACGGCGACAGCGTCGGCGTTTGTCTGCCGGATCGCCAAGGAGTGATGCTTTCTCCTGCGACACCGCACCCGATCGGTTGTACAGTTCAGAAAATGGGGGCGCTGCTGCATTGCATCAACGCACCTGAAACCCAGGAACGGAGACTCGCCATGAAGGTCAAAGACGTGATGCACAAGGGTGTCGACTGGGTCAGCCCTGACACCCCTATCACCGAACTTGCCAAATTAATGCGGGCGCACGACATCGGCTGCATTCCGGTTGGCGAGGACGACAAGCTGGTCGGGATGGTGACCGACCGCGACATCGTCTGCAAAGGGCTCGCAAGCCACAACTTCGATGCCGGCCGCGCGACAGCGCGCGATGTGATGACCGAAGGCATCCATTGCTGCCGGGAGGACGATGACCTCGCGAAGGCGATGCATCATATGGAGAAGCTGCAGGTCCGCAGGCTGCCGGTGATCAACAAGAGCAAGCGGATGGTCGGCATCATCAGTCTGGGTGACGCCAGCCATTCCGCGTCCGGTGATGTGCTGACCGACACCGTCAGGAGTGTTGCGGCGCATCACTGAAGTAGGGCCAGGGCCCCTCTCGCGATCACCGCTCGGTCCGACGTTGAGCTGAGCCCGAGCCATGCGTTTAACAAGGACCCATCGCCCGGCGCGAAAGCGGCGGCCCGACGTGCTCTACTTTGCGTCGGTGTGACCGCAAAATGATAATAATGCGGACACGGCGCGGCAAATGGAGGACGCGATGGCGTGGCGTGACGACAAGGCCCGCGCAACCCTGATCCGCGACGCAGCAGGCAGCGTGCCGCCGGGAAAGAGCTCCCGGGCCTTTGCCGAGCCTCTGTTCGGCTACAGCAATATCGAGGATCTCGACAATTACGATGCCGCCTCGCTCGCCCTCCTGGCGGAGCACGCCTGGGAGCATGTACAGCGGCGCACGTCGGGCTGCGCCGATATCCGCGTGGTCAATCCGACGTTGCCGAACGGGCGCGAGATTTCCGTGCTCGAGATTCTCAACGACAACATGCCTTTCCTGTACGACTCCACGATGGCAGAGCTCGCCGAGCAGGGTATCGAAGTCACACTCGTCGCCCACCCGATCATCGCAGTGGAGCGCGATGCTGAGGGCAAGCTGCTGCGCTTCTACGGCGAAGCACTGCCAGAGGGAGCAAGGGGCGCACGCGAAAGCCTGATTCACCTCCATATCACCCGCCTGGACGCCGACGCCGATCGCCAGAAGCTGATCGACGGACTCGCCAGGGCGTTGAACAACGTCCGCGCCTGCGTCACCGACTGGCGCGCCATGCGTGACCGCGTCGAGGAAGCGATCAAGACGTTCTCTTCCAATCCGCCGCCGCTGCCGATCGACGAGGTCGCCGAAGCCAACCAGTTCCTGCAATGGCTCTGCGCGGACAATTTCACTTTCCTCGGCGTGCGCGAATATCGCTTCTCGCCCGACAGCGATGCGTCGGACGACATCACGACCGGCGAAGGCCTCGGCATCCTCCGCGATCCGGATACGAAGGTCCTGCGACGCGGCAACGAAATGGTGGTGATGACATCGGAAATTCGCGAGTTCATGCACGAGCCGACGCTGCTGATCGTCATCAAGGCCAATGTCTCAAGCCTCGTCCATCGCCGCATCCGGATGGATTATGTCGGCATCAAGCTCTATGCACCCGACGGCCGGCTCGAGGGCGAATTGCGCGTCGTCGGCCTGTTTACATCAGGGGCCTATACCCGCTCGGTGCGGCAGATCCCTTATGTGCGCCACAAGGTTTCGCGGGTGCTGCAGCGCGCCGGCTTCGACCCGAACGGCCATTCGGGCAAGGCGCTCATGCATATCCTCGAAGATTATCCGCGTGACGAGCTGTTCCAGATCGACGTCGACTCGCTCTACAATTTCGTCATCGAGGTCCTGATCCTCTACGAGCGCCCACGCGTCCGGGCGCTAGCGCGCGTAGACAAGTTCGATCGCTTCGTCTCCATCCTCACCTTCATTCCGCGCGACAAATACGACACCGACGTCCGCACGCGCGTCGGAGCCTTCCTGTCGCAGGTCTACAAGGGGACCCTGTCGGCTTCCTACGTATCGTTCCCTGAAGGCGCGCTTGCGCGCGTCCACTTCATCATCGGGCGCTATGAAGGCAAGACGCCCGTCGTCGAGCGCGCCACGCTCGAAGCCGGGATCAGCGCCATTGCCGCGACCTGGGCCGACAAGCTGAAAGCCGCGCTCACCGCGTCGACCGACGGCATGCGGGCGCGCATGCTCGCCAACCGCTATGCCCAATCCTTTAGCGGCGGTTATACCGAGGTTTTCACAGCGGAGCAGGCCATCGCCGATATCGCGACCATCGAAAGGCTGACCCCAGCCCGCCCGGTGACGATTTCGGTGCACCGGGACAAGGGCGAGGACGATCCCAGGCGCTTCGGGCTGAAGGTGTTCTCCGACGCCGCACCGCTATCGCTATCCTATCGCGTACCGGTGATCGAAAACCACGGCCTGCGCGTGGTCAACGAACGCACTTATCAGATCGTGCCCGGTAACAGGCCCGAGCCGGTCTGGCTGCACGACATGACGATCGAGACCAGCGACGGCGAGCCGATCGAGATCAGCCCGGACTTCAGCCATCGCCTGGAAGCCTCGATCATGGCGGTGGTCGCTGATCGCGCCGAATCCGACGGATACAACGCCCTGATACTGCGCACGCCCCTCGGCTGGCGGGAAGTCTCGACCATCCGGGCACTGTCGCGCTATTTGCACCAGATCCGCGCCCCCTTCACCCAGGACTATATGTGGGAGACCTTGCGCAAGAACGCCGGGATCACAGCCAACCTCGTCGCGCTGTTCCAGTCCCGCTGCGATCCGCGCCTTGACCTTACCGATCGCGAGCGTTCGGCGCGCGAGACAACTCTCCTTGCCGAGATCGAGGAGCAGCTCAAATCCGTCACCTCGCTCGACGAAGACCGCATCCTGCGCCGTTTCACCAATCTGGTGCAGTCGACCATCCGCACCAATCTGTGGCAGATCGGCGAGGATGGGCATCCGCGTCCGGTAATCTCCTTCAAGTTCGACGCGCGGCGGATCGACGATTTGCCGGCGCCGCGACCTCTCTACGAGATCTTCGTCTATTCGCCTCGTGTCGAAGGCATTCACCTGCGCTTCGGCAAGGTTGCGCGCGGTGGCTTGCGCTGGTCCGATCGGCCGCAGGATTTCCGCACCGAGATCCTCGGCCTGGTCAAGGCCCAGCAGGTCAAGAACGCCGTGATCGTGCCGGTCGGCGCCAAGGGCGGCTTCGTGCCCAAGCGCCTGCCGCCGCCTTCCAATCGCGACGCCTGGCTCGCGGAGGGCACCGAAGCCTATCGCATCTTCGTTCGCTCGCTGCTCGAACTCACCGACAATCTCGACGGCGACATCATCGTGCCGCCCGGTTCGACCGTGCGGCATGACGGCGACGACCCCTATCTGGTCGTCGCCGCCGACAAAGGCACCGCGACCTTCTCCGACATCGCCAATGCGATTTCGGCCGAAAAGAACCATTGGCTCGGCGATGCCTTCGCCTCCGGCGGCAGCCAGGGCTACGACCACAAGAAGATGGGGATCACAGCGCGCGGCGCTTGGGAAGCGGTCAAGCGCCACTTCCGCGAGCTCGGCACCGATATTCAGACCATGCCTTTCACCGTGGTCGGCGTCGGCGACATGTCCGGCGATGTCTTCGGCAATGGCATGCTGCTCTCGCCGGCGACAAAGCTCGTGGCGGCTTTCGACCACCGCGACATCTTCATCGATCCCTCCCCCGATCCGACGATCAGCTTCGCCGAACGCAAGCGCCTGTTCGACCTGACGCGATCAAGCTGGCAGGACTACAACAAGTCGCTGATCTCGCAAGGCGGCGGCGTGTTCTCGCGCACGCTCAAGGCGGTCCCGCTCGCACCGGAAGTGCGGAGCCTGCTCGATCTCGACAAGCCGCAGGCTACGCCGTTCGAGGTGATGACCGCGATCCTGAAAGCGCGCGCCGACCTTCTATGGTTTGGCGGCATCGGCACCTATATACGCGCATCGGGAGAGAGCGACGATCAGGCCGGTGACCGCGCCAACGATCCGATCCGCATCGCGGGCGCCGATGTTCGCGCCCGGGTGATCGGCGAAGGCGCCAATCTCGGCGTCACCCAGCGCGGCCGCATCGAAGCGGCGCAGAAGGGCGTCAAGCTCAACACCGACGCCATCGACAACTCGGCCGGTGTGAACACGTCCGACCTCGAGGTCAATATCAAGATCGCGCTGGCGCGCCCCGAACGCGAGGGACGCCTCAGCCCCGCCGACCGCAACAGCCTGCTAGCTACGATGACCGACGAGGTCGGCACGCTGGTGCTGCGCAACAACTACCTGCAGACGCTGGCGCTCTCGCTCGCCGAGCGCAAAGGCGTGGCCGAGACCGGCTTCCTCACCCGCCTGATGCAGTCGCTCGAGCAGCGCGGTTTGCTGAGCCGCTCCGTCGAGTTCTTGCCGGACGACGCAGCGCTCACCGAGCGCACGCGGCGCGGCCAAGCCCTGACACGGCCGGAGCTTGCCGTATTGCTCGCCTACGCCAAGCTGACGCTCTACGAGGACCTGCTCCTCACCAGCGTGCCGGACGATCCTTATCTCGCCCGCAGACTGACCCTTTACTTCCCGCGCGAGGTTCCCGACAAGTTCCCGAGCGCGGTCGAGCTCCATCGTCTCCGACGCGAGATCATCGCAACCAGTCTCGTCAATGCCGTGATCAACCGCGGGGGCCCGGCCTGCGTCGTGCGCCTGACCGACGAGACCGACGCCGATATCTGGACCATCGTCATGGCGCAGGTGGCGGTGGACGCGATCTACGAGCTCAGGCGGCTCAATGACGAGATCGACGCGCTCGACACACGTATCGACGGGCAGTTGCAGCTCAGCCTCTACGCGGCGATCCAGGACCTCCTGCTCTCCCGCATGGTCTGGTACGTGCGCAATGTCGATTTCAAGGACGGGCTGGAGGCCGTTGTCGCGCGCTTCGGCCAAGCTATCCGCCAGATCGTCGCCGGGCTCGACACCACCCTGCCGACGGACTTGCAGCCCGCACGTGCCAAGCGTCGGCAGGACCTGACTGATGCCGGCGTCCCGGCCGGCCTCGCCTGCGAACTCGCCGATCTCGACTTCCTGGTCTCGGCACCGGATATCGTGACCGTGGCGGAGCGCACCAGCCGCAGCATCAGCGATGCCGCCGCGACATTCTTTGCCGCCGAGGCGAATTTCCGGCTCGACCGGATCATTGCCGCCGCGCGCAGCGTGCTGGCAAACGATTATTTCGAACGTATGGCCATCGATCGCGCCGTTGAGCAGATCGCTTGCGCCGAAAGAAGACTGGCAGCGCATATGCTGGCAACCGGCCAGTCCGGCCAGCAGGCCGTCGAGACCTGGCTCGCGGCTCACCCCGAAGCGACGCGCATCCGCCGCTCGGTCGAGGAAATTGCCGCCACCGGACTGACGCTCGCCAAGCTGACTGTGGCCGCGAACTTGCTGGGGGATCTGGTCAAAGCCTGAGGGCGTGCGAGGCAGGGATGTGAAATTTGGCCGGCGAAACGGAGGACTCCCATGATCCACGCGACTTGCCATACCGCCGATAATCTCCGCTGCATCGAGTTCGATGCCACAACTTGGTTCAACGAGGCTGACGCTCCGAGCATTATCGATTTGGCCCAACGAGGATGGGTCAGCACGGCGATTGCAGAGTCCCTTGAGCGCCGACGAGGATACGAACGCTTGCACGACCTCGTTGAGTATGCAGCAAAGCGACTGCAACCGGAATCCCAGGAGCACCCAACCTGGGAAACTTTCGAATGCGTCGTCGATGGACCCGACGCCGTGGCCTGGCTCGAGAAGAACCGGCTCGAAATTGTGGCGAGTATCCGCTAAGCCACGGGAAGCGCAGCAATGGCGATGATCGATTGGCGACGTCGTCAGCGAAACGGCAATGGCGCTCCCTAGCTAGAGCAACCGGCCAAGCGTGCTACGCAGCATCCTGTCAGTCGTGGCTTAACCCACTCACAGGGCCTGGCATAGCCCCGCGCCCCGCATGCGCCGATGCACGCTCGGGAACCTTATGCTCGAATCGGGCCGCTGTTAGATTCAATCTGCTGTCGCAGCGATCTCATTCTGTTCTCTTAGGACGAAATACCTTGATCCACCGCATGGTATTACTATCCACCACAAGCACGGAGTAAGAACCCAACGCATGACGCAAGAAATATTTTGGCGCGTCACGGCCTCCCGTTTGGCGGTGCCAAATCGGTGCCACGCGGTTTCGGTTTTAGGAGGAAAGCGTGCTTGCGGGCCCATCGCTTGAGAGTGGTCGGCGCACCAGGGCTCGAACCTGGGACCCGCTGATTAAGAGGCGTATGATTTATCTGTAAGATCAATGGCCATTCCGACAAAAGACTCGTTGAACGTGCATTAAATCCACAATTGGATTTCCATTTGTCGGAATGTCCCGGTACCAAATACGCGCAGCACGCGACAGGACGAGGCGTCGGGGGTTCGAGTCAGGAGACCGCTACATGGCTGGGCCCACTACTGTGGAGGCGCTGTTCTCTTACCGGAGGGCAGCTTAACTCCCGGCCTCGCACCTTGATAGCCCGCCAGAAGCCGCCGTTCTCGCGCGGTCCACGCACGTCCATGCGTCCACGTGAAATTCACGATTCCGACGGAGCCGCAGCCGGTCGCTCTCGTCGAACGACAGGTTGAGTAGGTGGCGACGCGGTCGAACTGGCGCGCTTTTTCGAAATACTGGCCTCCGATAGATTGTCTGCCGAGTCATCGATTGCCTCCTCCGAAATCCGAAGGGACTCGCGATGAAGGCGTTCAATACGAGGCTGCACCGGCGCAAACTGCCGAACATCGTGGCATTTCGGCATTGGTGTCTTCGGAACCGCGACCGAACGGCAAACAATGCCGCACAAACGCGCGAAAATGATCCGATAACGCCCATTGGAAGCTGAAGCATGTCTCAGTCGGTACACGTTCACGCCTTTCGCGATCTTCTGGACGACAGGGGCGTCGTTGACGATCCAGCGCGGATCGCGGCCTACACAACGGATCAGCGCCAGCTCTTCACGGGCTCGACGTTTGCCGTGCTGAAGCCGGCGACGACAAAGCAGGTCGCCGACATTGTACGGCTGGCGGCGCACCACGGTATCGGAATTGTTCCACAAGGCGGCAACACCAGCTATTGCGGCGGCGCGACGCCGGATGCCTCCGGGCGCCAGATTGTCGTGAGCCTCGAGCGGATGGACCGGATCCGCGAAATCGATCCCGTCTCCATGAGCATCTCTGTCGATGCCGGCGTCATCCTGAAGAACATACAGGACGCCGCGGCGGCTGCCGGACTTCTGTTGCCGCTCAGCCTCGGAGCGGAAGGCAGTTGCAGGATCGGCGGCAACATCGGCACGAACGCGGGCGGGCTGTCGGTCGTCAGGTACGGGATGACGCGCGATCTGCTGCTCGGAATCGAGGCGGTGCTGCCGGACGGGACGGTGGTGTCCGACATGCGCAAGCTGCGGAAGAACAATACCGGCTATGACGTCAAACAGTGCTTCGTCGGAAGCGAGGGGACTCTCGGCATCGTCACCGGCGCAGTGTTGCGTCTCGCGCCCTTGCCGACCCGCCGCGCTACTGCTTGGCTGAAGCTCGCGAGCGGCGCGCCGCTCGCTGAGCTTCTCGCCCTGGTCCGTCGCGAGTCCGCGGATCTGCTGACCACTTTCGAATTCATGGCGGCCCGATCCATCGCGCTCGCAACCGCAGCAATGACCGACCCCCCCTCGCTTGGAGCGGGCCCAGCAGGCGCCGTCCTCGTCGAGTTCGCCTCTTCCTCACGTCATCTCGATCTCGACTAACTGATGGAAGCCGTTCTGGCCGAGGCGATAGAGTCCGGATGGATCGAGGACGCATTGCTGGCGCAGAGCGGATCGCAGCGGACCGCGATGTGGCGGCTCCGCGAGACCATCCCCGAGGGCGAGAAATGCCGGAACGGATCGGTCAAGCACGACATCTCGGTGCCGCTTTCGTCTATTCAACACTTTCTGGATTTGGCCGGTTCGCAGGTGCGATCGTATGACGCCGACCTTGAGCTGTCCGTCTATGGCCATGTCGGCGACGGTAATCTGCACTATAACGTGCTCGTTCCTCCCGATGTCGACCGACTGGAGTTCACCGAGCGGATCGAAGGCAGCCTGTCGCTGCAACTCTACGACACGGCCGCGGCGCTCGGCGGCACGTTCAGCGCGGAGCACGGCGTCGGTCGTTTCAAAAAGCACCTTCTGGAGCGATACGGCGATGTTGGGCGTATCGCGGCGATGCGCCGGATCAAGACCGCCTTTGATCCGGCTGATATCATGAACGCCGGCGCAATCGTTCGTCCGCTGGGCGAGACGTCTGCCTCTTGAATCATCGGCGGCGCGCTGGCGATCTTTCGTCGCGGGTCGAACGGTGCATCGTCGGCTGGGGTACCTCGATTGCCCAAATCGCCTTGTCCTTAAAGAAAGAGCCACTCCGAAGGAGTGGCTCAGGTTGGGGAGGAATTCCTGATGCCGTCGCGTGAGCAGCTTGAGGTTTCTTCGTAGAACCTGACGAACTCGACCAACTCCTACCGTTTTGCGTCCATAAGCCGGCGGACTTGACGGCGCGGAAACATGGAGTCCCGCTCACTCGTCTGCCGGAACCTTGGCTTCGCTCGGTACGCGTCAGCCTGACTTCCGGCTCGATCTTCAGATGGCGGAGATGTTCAGCTTCGAGCCGTCAGTCAGACGCGACAGCCGGAACGGTGCAGGATCGACGCAAGGCGTGTCGTTGACGAGAAGCTGTGCGGCCAGATAGCCGAGCCCCGGGCCCAAACCGAAGCCGTGACCCGAGCAGCCCGCCGCGAGGACGAGGCCTTCCACCCCGTCCACCTTCGACACGACAGGCACTGCATCAGGCGTGCAATCGACGAAGCCGCCCCAGGCGCTATCGATCTTGATTTCGCCGAGTTGGGGGAAGGTTTTCCGGACACTCTTCACCACTTGGTTCACCAGCCATTTCAAGGGCGGAGGATCCAGCACGCGATTCTGCTCGAAGATCCGATCGTTGTTGGTCAGCAGCGCCGCCATTGAATCCGGCCCCGAAACGAACGATTGGCCGACACCAATCCTGACGTTCTTCAGGCGACGCAAGAACTGCGGCATGAATTCCCGGCTGTACCTGATCGCCTGGGGCGTGATTTCGAGGTTCGCCTTGCCGCTGATCGCAAGCGTATAGCTGCCGTCCAGTCGGCGCGTGATCGTGCAGTAGGGTGTCGAGACCGCCTCGCCGATGTTGATTGTCGGGGTAGAACGCAGCGCGGTCTGCCGGATGCTCGCTTGGGGGAAACTGATTCCGAGCGGCCGAAGGAAGCGCGAGGACCAGGCGCCGGCGGCGCACAGCACCGCGCTGGTTCTGATATAGCCCTTCTCCGTGTGCACGCCTGCAATCTTGCCATTGGCCAAGTCGAGCGCCCGCGCGGCGCATCCCTGGTGGATCGTGGCGCCCAGAGTTCTGGCCCCCTCGGCGATAGCCGGCGCGGCCAGCGCAGGTTCGGCCTTGCCGTCCCGCTCCGAATAGGTCCCACCGACCCATTTGCCGCGCGCTTCGGGGACGCGCTCGGCCACCTCCGCCCGGCTCAGCACCCGGGTGTCGACGTCGTACTCCCTGGCGAGCTCGCGCCACTTTTCCCAGCCCGCGAGCACAGCCTCGTCGTGGGTCGCATAGACGAGACCGCAGCGCCGAAATCCTAGGTCCCGATTGATATCGCGCGTGAGCTCGTCCCACAGCCGCATGGAGAGCACCGAGAGCGGCAGTTCGCGCCGGTCGCGGTTCTGCTGGCGGCACCAACCCCAGTTTCGGCTCGATTGTTCACAGGCGACGTGGCCCTTCTCGAGCAGCGCCACAGAGAGGCCACGCTTCGCCAGGTAATAGGCGGCCGTAGAGCCGAGGATGCCGCCGCCGACGATGACGACGTCGGCCTCGACCGGGAGACGCTCATCGCTGTGAATGCGCTCGACTTGGGGCGACATGTTCCAACGAACCTCAGCTGCCAAGAATGCGGAAGCAAAGTTCCGATCAGCCCTTCATCGCATCGTGCGCGCGATAGAATGTGCTGAAATCACCTAGAACTTCGCAAGATGTTCGGGTTTTTGAGCGCTTGTGCGATACGAGCTGCTCAAGCGCGATCGTCCCAGTTCGGCGCAATGGCGACGCGACCTGCTTGTCCACGGACACCGGACCGCTTTTCGATGCCCCAGCAAAATGGACCCAGACCGTCGCGATTGGGTCGGCGACACCGGGACGAGTGATGTCCTGAACCACGAGCGTCGGGCGTTTGTTCCGATCGCAGGCAGACGGTCTAGCCTTCGAGGTCGTGAGCGGTGCCGGCATCCATGGATGTGCCGGGTTCGAGCAGCACGACCTCGCAGATGTCGTCCAGCGCGACAGGGCAATGCTCTACCCATGCGGGACCACGATGAACTCGCCTTGCTCGATGATCTCGTCCCGATCGCGGAACTTCATCAGCAGGCGGCCCTTGTGCACGAGGAAGAGTTCGTCACCGCTCCTGTGAAAGCGCCAGGCGAACTCGCCCGCGAACTTGGCGAGCTTGATCTGCATGTCGTTAATCTGACCCGCGATCTTCGAAGACCAAGTCTCCTTGAGCTGCCCGAACGAGTTGGCCAGGTTCCTCTTGTGGAGTGGGGAGAGATGTCGGTTCAGGGAGGCCACGTCACGAATGATGGCCCCAAGCTGGCGAGCGACGTCCTTGTCGTCGGCCGGATACTTGCCGTCCAACGCGGCCGTGCCGATAGTGAAGCCGGCGGCTCCTGCGTCCTTCAGGATGGCGATCCGCTCAGGCGTATCAATCGAGCCGGCCACATAGACGGGCTTGGGCACCGCCGCGCACACCGCTTTGATGAGGGCCGGGACGTCTTCCTTGGAGCGATAGGCGAGCAGGTCGAGGCCATACACGCCCTCCCGCAGGGCGAGCGCCTTGGCGCTCTCAACGATCTCCTCGATGCTCCCTTCGAGCACGCTCGGGTGACCGGTAATGCGACCCGGGAAGGGGCAGTATTGAATGCCGGTGCCAGCAAGGATCGGCAGCACGTCGTCAAGACGTGTGCCGCCGAGCAAGACGTCGACGCCGATTTCAACCGCCGCTTTCGCCGAAACGATCTCACTTTGCCGGTCGAGTGAGACGACTTCGAGATAGGAGGTGGCGCCGTCTGCCTTGATGACCTGGTTGAGAACTTTGAGTCGATCGATCGGCAGGCCGATGTCCTTGAAACCGATGTGGCGAACGCCAAGGCTGAGGGCGGTCTTGAGTTGTTCAGAGGCGTCCTCGACGGTGCGATCGTTGCGCGTGAGCATGAAGATGAAGCGAAGGCCCATTAGACTACCCCTTCTTTGGTCTTAATTTGCGCGGCGACGAGCCTTCGCGCGTAAGTCAGGGCGGTCTCGAGACTGCCGGTGTCGGCGATGCCTCGGCCTGCAATGTCGAATGCCGTGCCGTGATCAGGGCTTGTACGGACGAACGGCAGGCCGAGCGTGATGTTCACACCCTTTTCGAGGCCGAGATATTTCACCGGGATCAGGCCCTGATCGTGATATTGGGCCACGACCACATCGAAGCGGCCCTTGCGGGCCTGCATGTAGACAGTGTCCCCGGGCCAGGGGCCACTGGCGTCGACGCCCTCGGCGCGGGCTGCTTCGATCGCAGGCCGTATGATCTGGATTTCTTCGTCGCCGAAGAGACCACCTTCGCCGGCATGGGGGTTGAGCCCTGCGACCGCAATGCGCGGCGCCGCGATCCCGAGGGCCTTGCCGCCCTCATTTGCGAGCCGGATCGCTGACATCTGGGCATCGAAATCCGCTTGGTCGATGGCCTTGCGCAGCGACGTGTGGATGGTGACGAGAACCGTGCGGATATCGTCGTTCGCCAGCATCATCGCAACGCGCTTCGCACCACCATAGTCGGCGAGGATTTCGGTGTGCCCGGGATAGCGAATGCCCGCGTTTGCCATCGCTTCCTTGTTGATCGGTGCGGTGACGATGCCGCTGACCTTGCCGGCCTTGGCTGCCGCGACGGCGGCGACGATGGCATCGAAGGAAGCTTGGCCGGACATGGCGCTGACGCTCCCGAGCGGAGGCGGCGCGATGATTTGCGTCGCCTCGACAACCTCAATGGACCGCGGCTCAGAGCGCGCCTCTTCAGGTCCGGCGATACGCCTGACCGTCAGCTCGAGGCCCAGACGGTGGACGATATTCTCCATCACGACGTAGCTGCCGAATACGACCGTGCCTTCGCCGGCTTTGGCCAATGTCTTCGCCACGATCTCCGGGCCGATGCCGGAGGCATCGCCCATTGTGATGGCGAGGGGAGCGGATTGGGTCATGATACAACCAGTTCTGATACCGAGGTGCCGAGGCGGAGCTGCGTGATCGCACGACGCAGCGTATCGTCGTCGCCAAAGCCGCCTGCCTTCATGGCGATCAGTAGCTCTCGTCCATCTCCGAGGGACGTGCGGCCAAGCGGAAAGCCCGGCTCGAGCTCTTGCAGGATCTCGAACTCATAAATGTCCAGGCCATCCAGGATCGCCTCCATGGTGTCCCCGCCTGTGGCGATCACCATGTCGAAACGCTCGTCGGCCAACCGTCGAGCCGCAGTTTGGGCAATGTCGTGCAGGACGGATCCGGGATCATTCATCCGTTCGATCGGAGCCCGCAGCAGAGCGATTCCAGGCTCCATTGCAATGCAGTCGGCCTGACGATGGCTGCGCGGATTGGCGCTGCCGATAGCAACAAGAATGTCGCCACAAACCGTGACGGTCACGTTCGACGCCACCGCAAGCGGCGCAAGACGCTTCGCCAGAGCAAGGGCCATGCCCGGAGAGCCCACCCATAGGATCGACTCCGGATCCGGCAGGGCGGCAACTTGTTTGTCGAGATCGGCCTGTGTCGCAGCATCAAGGATGACGACGCTTCCAATGGAGGCCGGAACGAGCTCAGCCAGCCGAGAATGTCGCGCAGGATGGACGGGGTCGCGACCGTATTCGGTCTCCGCGACAGGAATGCCGCCCACAAGCTGAATGCCGCTGACGGTTGTACGCCCAGCGCCGGGGAACGCCGGTGCAAAGACCAGCATCTTGCGGCCGCTTGCCACGAAGGCCGCTTCCATCTCGGCCGTCACATGCCCGCGAAGAGTCGAGTCCACGGTCTTGTAGAGGACATCCCGTGAAGCGAGCTGCTCGGCAAGTTCCGACACCCGCTGTGCCGCTTGCGAAGCTGGTACCGATCGCGATCCGCTATCGACGGCGATGATCTTTGCATCCTCTAGCGGCCTCCGACGTCGGCCGACAACGGCTCGCAGGCACCGCTCGACAAACGGACCGGCCCCATCGGCGGCGCTGGTCAGGTCATCGGCCAGAATACCGATTGTGTATTCGCCATTGGTTCGCATGGATCAATTATGCCAAGCTAATCCAGCATGAAAAGCGATAGTTTTTGCGCTACATCAGTGATATCAGGTCACCAATGAGGCGATCAGAAATACCTTCGTTGGACGACTTACGTGCGTTCGAGACCACTGCGCGGCTGGGGTCGGTTCGGCTTGCCGCGAACAGCCTTGCCTTGACCCATGGGGCTGTGAGCCGCCGTATCACCAAACTCTCGGAAGACCTTGGCTTCAAACTCTTTGAAAAAAGCGGACGTGGCTTGCGCCTCACGGCTTCTGGAGAAGTGCTCAACCTCACCCTCGGCCGTTTCTTCACCGAGCTGGCGACAACCGTTGAGAGCTTGCGTGCTGCCAACGCACAGCAGAATTCCCTCGTTCTCTCATGCGAGCCTTCAGTCGCTATGCGCTGGCTTATTCCACGGCTTGCAAACTTTCAGGCCGTCCATCCTAACATCGCTCTACATCTCTCAGTCGCCGGCGGCCCCGTCGAGTTTCGCCGCGATCGGATCGATCTTGCTATACGTCGGCTCGACTTTGCGTTCCCAGAGGCGTGGCACGTCCGGCGCCTTTTTCCTGAAAGGGTAGGACCGGTCATGAGCCCTCAGCTCGCGCCGGTGTTTGCCTCAGGAAACTACATCGCCCTAGGTTCGAAGACTCGGGCGGACGCTTGGTCGCGGTGGCTTTCCACCCACCCGTCGGTGCGGCGCCCCACGGAGATACGCTTCTACGATCACCACTTCCTCATCGTTGAAGCAGCATTGGCCGGATTGGGCGTTGCCCTCAGCCCGCGGGTCCTTGCAACGGACGACGTAGATAGAGGGCGGCTCATCGCACCTGCCGGTTTCGATCCTGACGACAGCCACTATGGCCTTATCTGGGCGGGAGAAACTGAACTGTCTGGGAAAGCGAACTATCTTGCTTCATGGCTGCAGGAACAGTGCAATCTGATCTAATGATTTAACTTCGCGCTCCTCAAGGGCTCGGCGCTACCTTGCATGCAGCATCTTAGTTTTGAACGGCTCGCCCTAGAGGTAGCGTTTCATTGATAAAATCCGAGAACAGCCTTGGTCTCGAGATATTCTTCCATGCCTTCGCAGCCGTATTCCCTGCCGTTCCCGGAACGCTTGTATCCGCCAAATGGTGCGTTCGGATCCCAGTCGGGATAGTTGAGATGGACCTGACCGGACTGGATCTGCCCAGCCACTTTCCTCGCGGTGTCCATATCAGTGCCCTGCACATGCGCGCCGAGGCCGTAGACCGTGTCGTTGGCGATCTCGATCGCCTCGTCAACCGAATCGTATGGAATGATAGACAACACCGGGCCGAAGATCTCCTCCTGAGCTATCCTCATGTCGCGACGGACGTTCGAGAAGATCGTCGGCCGCGCATAGAGGCCGATCTGAAGGTCGTCGGGCCGCCCCGGCCCGCCAATGACAAGCTTGGCGCGTTCCTCCAGGCCGACGTCGATCATAGTCTGGACGCGCTCGAACTGCGGCCGGTTGGCGATCGGACCATGGGTCGTGCATTCCGAAAGCGGATCGCCGACCACTATTTCGGAAGCAGCCGCCGCAGCGAGAGCCTCAACCTCCGCCATCTGCGAGCGGGACACAAGCATGCGCGTCGGCGCGCTGCAGGATTGGCCGAGATTGCGGAAAGCGGCGCCGACGCCGAGTGGAACGGCCCGGCTCAGCTCGGCATCCGGCAGAATGATATTTGGCGACTTGCCACCGAGTTCCTGGGCGACGCGCTTGACGGTGGGCGCAGCCGCCTGCGCAACGAGAACTCCGGCACGGGTCGAGCCGGTGATCGAGACCATGTCGACCTGCGGATGCGACGCCAGACCGGTGCCCACGACGGGACCGGTCCCATTGACGAGGTTGAATACGCCGGGCGGACAACCGGCATCGTCCATCACCTCGGCGAACAGCAAGGCGCTCAGGGGCGACAATTCGCTTGGCTTCAACACCACCGTGCAGCCCGCCGCGAGCGCCGGACCGACCTTGGCTGTGATCTGGTAGAGAGGCCAATTCCAAGGGGTTATGAGACCACAGACGCCGATCGCCTCGCGCATGAGGGCGGTGCTGCCGCGCGGGCTGATGAAAGAATAGGTCGCGAGATTGTCACGCGCGACGCGGATATGTTCGGCGGCCAGCGGCACCTGGGCGCGGCGCGCATAGGTGATAGCGGCCCCCATCTCGCTCGTGATCGCCTGCGCGAACAGCTCGAGCCGCTCCAGGAGCAAACCATGGATCCGGTCGAGCAGCGCTGCACGCTCCGGAGCCGGCTTGCAAGACCAGCCCGCGAAGGCTCGTCTGGCCGCGGCGACCGCGTATTCCACGTCCTCGTCGTTTCCGAGCGCGACTTCGGCGATTGGCTGCTCGGCCGCCGGGTTGACGACGACCGCCATCGCCGATCCGCTGGGCTTGCGCCATTCTCCGTCGATGTAGAATTTGCCGAGGAAGCCGGCTTCCGTCAGGTGTCGAACGGCCGAGGTCATTGGAAGCGATCCTTGATCCGGTAATAGGCGCCGACCAGCGGAAGCTGGGCATGCGCAAATCGCCGCCCGATTCTGTTTCAGGTTTACCAGCCGCGCATCCGCGGCCACTGAGCTTCGATTGCGTCACTTCCTGCCGAGATGACATTGTAAAGTTCGTGCTGTGACGCCATCGCGCAGGCATGGTTGGGCAGAATCCTGACCTTCGCCCCGATCGTGATATGCGGGAGGGCTGCAGCCGATCCGGGCCTGATGGCGAGGATGCCGTGCTCCTGGCTCGCCTGCGCGACGATCAGGTTCGGATAGAGTTGGCCGGACAGATCGCAGACGAGACCGTAACCTTGGTCGACCCGCTGCGCCGCGGTGCCCCGATCGCGTGACAGTGCCATCCAGCCCGCATCGACCAAAATCCATCCCTTCTCCGGCTTCGTGCCGATCACGGTGGCGAGAACCGAGATCGCGATGTCGTCGGTCGTGCAGACACCGACGCCGTGCATCACCAGATCGAAGAACATGTAGACGCCGGCTCGCATCTCCGTGACGCCGGTCAGGTCTTCGGCGAAATAGGCGGTCGGCGTCGAACCGACACTCACGACCGGGCATTCATGCCCCGCCGCCCGCAATGTCTCCGCGGCCGCCACGGCCACGGCCCTTTCGTTCTCTGCGGCCGCAACGAGGGCATCGGACGTGCAAAGGCTGTAGGATTCGCCGGCATGGGTGAGAATGCCGGCGAGCGTGACGCCGGCCTCGGCCAGGGCCGCCGCGACGGCGATGAGCTTGGGATCGGTGGCGGTCAGCCCCCCGCGATGACCGTCGCAGTCGATCTCGATGAAGGCGGAGGGCGTCACGCCGGCGGCGCGAGCGGCCGCACCCAACATCGCCGCCTGTTCAGGCGAATCGAGCAGCATCTTGAGGTCGACGCCGGCTTGACGGAGACGCATCGCCCTTTCAGCGGTGTGCGGTGCCACACCCACGGCATAAGTCATGTCGCGGAAACCATACCGCGCGAAGTATTCCGCCTCCGCCAAGGTGGAGACCGTGATCGGCCCCGGCCCGACGGGATAGACGCGACGGGCGACCTCGATGGATTTCGCGGTTTTCATATGGGGGCGCAGCACGACGCCAGCCGCGGCCATACGAGAGGACAGACGGGCGAGATTGCGATCCAGCCGGTCTTTGTCGAGCAGGAGGGCCGGCGTCGCCAACGCGCCGACCGTCGCGGCTATTTCGCATGGCGCGGCGTTGTGGACATCGATCCCGCGCATATGCCAGCGTTGCATCTCAAGGTCTCCTAGCCGAACGACTGGTTGGCGACCGCGAACCTGCGCGCTGGCCCGGTCGATGGCGTCTGCGCCCCCAGGACCATGGTGGTGGCGTCGCTGACCTGCTGCAGCCCGATGCTTTCGAGCCAGTCCCCGAGCTGCGAGGACGCAGAGGTGTCGATCCGGACGAAGACACTCCCGAGGGGCGCGAGCGCGGCCTCGATCAATGCGCGCGCATCAGTCGGGCTCTCGGCAACCACAGGGCCGATGACATGCCCGCGGCCGAAGAGACGGGAAATGGCGTAGCCGCGGGGCGTGCCGTCACGCAAGAGGACGTAGCCGTCGCCGACCTCGATCAGGCGGTTCAGCATCTCGCGCCTCGTCCAGCCGGAGGCCTCGTGATCGAGCTCCACGATCGCCCCGAAGTCCGATGGAACCATCAATCTGACGTTTGCGAGCGGCGGCGTGTCGCGGCGCTGGCGAGGAACGCCATGATGCTGGTGCAGCATGCCGATGCTCGCGAAGCCGCGGCGTGCGTAAAGCGCAAGGCCCTCTGCCGTCGAATTCAGCGTGATGATCCGTGGTCGTGCCGCCGCGAGCAGCGCGTCCATCAGCCGGGCCCCGTAACCCCGTCCCTGAACGGCTTTCGAGACGATGATCATTCCGGCGGAAGCATGGGTGTCGCCGTAAGGCCACCACAGCGCGGTCCCTACCACAGCACCCGCACTCGTCACCACGAAACCGCGGCCAAGCTGCAGCGCAAATTCCCAATCCTTGAGCAGATACGGCCAAGACATCTCCTGCGAGAGCTTCAGCGCACCTTTCAGGTGCGCTCTCGCGAAAGGGATCAGGGCCACGTCTTCGTTCGCGCGATCTCCGGCCTGGGTAGCTGCGGTTGCCATGATGCGTCGACGTCTCTCGCTTGGGTTACCGGACTAATCGTCAGTGCCTGACACGGCGAGGTCCGTCTGACGATGTTCACACGAATTGCAGCGTACCTTGGCTCCGACAGCATTACGCGATCAGACTGACGCAAAGTTCGGCAGGGTATTGCATTGATGATACGGTAGAAGAGACAATCTGCTGTCAACGGCTCGTGCGCCAAGGTCAGCTTCGCGCCAAGACCCGCCGAACCCGTGAGGGCCGACCGCAACTTTACTCGCGTCCGCTGACACCGGTCGCCATCCTCAGGCGTGCTTGCAACGTCGCGGTCGCTTTTGCGTTGCGAACCTCGTCGCATGACAACTCCGTAGATATGGCCGAGGCTGAAACACTCCTCGATCCGAAACCGACCCTTCAGCACGTCGCACCCTGCACGACGTCGGCGATGTAGTTCTTCACGGCCCGTCCATCCGGGGGAAGGACTTTGACTCGCCTCGGCAGCCCTTCTAGTCCATCGAACCGTTGCGGACGATCTGGCTGCCGGCCTAACGCTTCCTTGATCGTCGAAGCGAATTTGATTGGCTGTGCAGTTTCGAGCACAAGCATCGGCGTCTCGGGGTTCGCATGCATGCGCCCGACCGCCACACCATCCGCAGTGTGAGGATCGATCATTGTGTTGTAGCGGTCCCACGTGTCACGGATCGTCGCCAGTCGATCGGCATGGGTGCTCCTGCCGCTGCGGAATCCAAAACGCGCCGCCGCCGTTACGAAGCTGGGATCACCGCTGAGGTCGAACGAACCGCATTTCCGAAGTTGGTTCTCAAACAGCGATTTCGTCCGACTGGCGTTGCGACCGAGTAAATCGAAGATGAACCGCTCGAGATTTGATGCCTTGGAAATATCCATGGAAGGGCTCGATGTTTCAAGCGTGTCAGCTCGGCTTCTGGCGCGATAAACGCCGGTGCGGAAAAACTCGTCGAGCACGTCGTTTTCGTTGGTCGCAAGGACGAGACGGGATATTGGAAGTCCCATCATGCGCGCAACATGACCAGCGCAGATGTTTCCGAAGTTTCCTGAAGGCACGGAAAAGTCAACGCCTGCTGACCTCCCTTCGGAGACTTGAAAATAGCCGGAGAAATAATAGACGACCTGCGCGACCAGTCGGGCCCAGTTGATCGAATTCACTGCACCTATCTTATATCGTCGTTTGAATTCCAGATCGCTGGACACACATTTGACGATGTCTTGGCAATCGTCGAACACGCCATCTATGGCGATGTTGTGGATGTTGGCGTCCTGCAGGCTGAACATCTGAGCTTGCTGAAAGGAGTTCATCCGTCCGAGGGGCGACATCATGAAGATCCGCACCCCCTTCTTGCCGCGCATTGCGTATTCCGCAGCGCTCCCGGTGTCGCCACTGGTGGCCCCAAGAATGTTCAATTCGTCGTGCCGGCGTGCCAGTTCGTACTCGAGCAGATTGCCGAGCAACTGCATGGCCATGTCCTTGAACGCCAGCGTAGGACCGTTCGACAATTCCTGGAGGTAAAGCCGCGTCTCCAGCTTTCGAAGCAAAACGATGCTCGAAGCTCCAAATATGTCGGGCGTGTAGGTCTTTTCGCAGATTGCCTTCAGGTCAGCGGGCGGAATATCGCTGACGTAGAGCGACAGGACCTCGAAGGCGAGGCTGGGATAGGACAAGGAACGCCATGCATCCAATGTAGCGGCGTCCACACGCGGGTAGGTCTCAGGTACGTACAGCCCGCCGTCCTCGGCGAGGCCTTCAAGCAATGTCTCGCAGAACTGTCTGCGACCTGAATGTCCGCGCGTGGATACGTAGTGCATCGATGCTCTTCTTTCGAGAGGCGGCAGTGCCGCCAGCTCCATGACCCGGGTTGTACCTTTGAGAATGCCCGATGGAGCTTCCAGCCGTCAGCGGCGGTCGCGCCACAGCGCGAAATGATCCTGCATCCGATATCCCCAGATCATGGCGGGCATGAACCAGGGATCGCCACGATAGAGCGGGATGGAGTCCGGCGGACGGAAGTCAAAGGCGGTGCGCGCCCGTTCGTGGTTTCCCATCAGCTTGTGGGCCGCGTGCATCCCGATCCAAGGCGCCCAGACGACGCCTGAACCGCAGAAGCCAGTGGCATAAACCACACCGTCCTCTTCGAAGATGCGCGGGAGCATGTCGCGATTCATCGCCACATTGCCGAACCAGCTGTGCGAAAGGCGAACATTCTCGAGTTCGGGGAAAAGGTTCACCAGCCCCTTGCGCAGCAGGAGCTTTGGAGCCACCGGGTTACCGACACGAGAGCTGTCGCGCCCCCCTAACAGGATACGTTTGCCGTCGGGCGATGGGCGGTAATAGAACCCGATCTGGCGGTTCTCGGTCATCATCATGCGTTTGGGCATCAGCCGCGCCATGACGTCAGGTGCGAGCTCCTCGGTTGCAATGATCCGGCTGCGAACCGGGACCAGCCTGCGGCGCAGGAAGGGAACGGCGCTATCAGTATAGCCATTCGTGCAAACCAGAACCTGACGCGCCTGCACCGAACCGGCCGAGGTCACGATGCGGAATCCGGAGCCGTCCCTCTCAATTGAGATGACGGGCGTGTCCGCATGAACCGCGACGCCCGAAGCGAGCGCCACGCGAAGCAGTTCAGCGTGAAACTTCGCCGGTTGTAGCCCACCGATATCCATCCGGACTGTTCCACCCCGGTAGACATCGGTGCCGATGTAACTGCGCTGCTCGGCATAGGGTACGGCGTGAGACTCGATCCGCAGCCTCTTCGCTAATACTTCCGCGCTACGCGCCATCGTGTCGTACTGCTCATATCCGAACGCGCCCTTGAACTGCCCGACCAGTCGGAAATCACAGGCGAGCCCTTCAGTCTTGATGAAATCGTAAAGGAATTCGCGGGCGATCTTGCCTTCGGCCTCGATTGCCAACGCCTTGTCTTCGCCGAAGCGTCGGGAGATCGCCGCGTAATCCGGCCGTATGCTTGCGCTGGTTATTCCACCGTTGCGCGTCGAGGCGCCCTCGCCCGGAGTCATCGCGTCAAAGGCCGCAACCGAGCGTCCCTCGCGCGCCAGCACCAGCCCGGCCGAAAGAGAGGCATAGCCAGCGCCCACGATCAGTACGTCAAGTTTCTTGGGAAGAGTCTGTTGAGGCAGCGACCTAAGTGGTGCGGCTTCCCACCAATAGGGCGTGTCCTTCTCTGCGGCTCTGGGCTCGTGCATGTCGCTGACTTCTCGGGTGTTAAAGGTGGCCTTGGATTACTGACAAGACGGATTCTGATCAGCCAACGCGGTGCTTGCGACGTCTACGCTATCAGGAGGTTCTGCCGGATAGCCTTCAACGCTGTCCGCTGCCTGCCACCTGGGCTCAAGCCGTCAAATGTGGTCATCTCTAACGTCAAGCGCATCGCGCAACCCGTCGCCGATGAAGTTGAAGCTGGTCACTGCGATCGTAATCGCCGCGCCTGGAATGATGGCAAGCCAGGGAGCGCTGGCCAGATATTGCTGGGCGCCGTTGAGCAGATTGCCCCAGCTGGGCAGCGGTGGTTGGATGCCGTAACCGAGGAAACTGATATAGGCCTCCAGAAGAATCGCACGGGCGACGGTGAGGCTTGCGGCCACAATGATCGGACCGGTGGCATTGGGCAGAATTTCGCGAAGCATGATATGCCTGCCGCTCAGACCGACCATGCGCGCGGCCTGGACAAACTCGCGCTCGCGCAGCGAACGGACCTCGGCTTCGACGATCCTGGCAACCTCCATCCAGCTCGTGACAGCGATGATGACAGTGATCATCATCGGACTGGGCCGGAGCGTCGCCGCCAACGCCAGCACGAGGAAAATCGAGGGGAAGGAAAGAAAGCCATCCACCGTGCGCATCAGCGCCGCTCCGATCCAGCCGCCGCGATAGCCTGCGGTCACGCCAACGAGCGTTCCGATCAGCGTTGACAACAACATCGCGGAGAATCCCACCAGCAGTGAGACGCGCCCAGCCATCAACAGCCGCACAGCCAAGTCTCGCCCCAACGGGTCAGTGCCGAAATAATGATGACCACTCAACGGAGGAGCAAAACGGGCGCGCATATCAATGTGGAGCGAGTCGTAAGGCAAGGCATAGGGGCCCAAGACGCACGCCAACACGAGCAGGGCGATCATCGCGAATCCGAGCAGCGCCAGGTGGTGGCGCATGAAGCGGCGCACCCCGCGGCTGTGCCACCAGCGAATTGGAGGGAGGTGGGCGGCGATGTCAGTCATAATTGGGACTCCTGTTGACGGCACGAGCCTGCGTCTTCAGCTGAGACGAATGCGCGGATCGACGAGTGCGACAAGGATGTCTGCGACGAGATTGCCAAGCACGACAAGGATGGCTGAGAATATCAACAGCCCCATGACCATCGGATAATCACTGTAGCCGAGGCTGTCGAGAAACAGCCGCCCCATTCCCGGCCAGGTAAAGATGGTCTCAGTGACCAACGCGCCGGTCAGAATGCTCGGCAACTGCACCCCAGCCAGCGTGATCATCGGCAACAGCGCGTTGCCGACGACATGCTTCAGCAGGATGCGGCGCTCACTCAGGCCCTTGGCGCGAGCCGTCTTGACGAAATCCTGGCTCAGCGCATCGAGAGTCGCCGTGCGCATGTAGCGGCTCCAGACCGCGACATGGACCAGAGACAGCACCAAGCTTGGCAAGATCAGGTGATGCAAGTAATCCAGCACCGATCCGTCGCCGATCGTGTACATGTTCCCTGCAGGCACCCAACCGAGCTTCAACGTGAAGATATAGATGCCGACGAGGCCGAACCAGAAGGTCGGGACCGACAGCGCGACCATGGCGCCGATCGTCGCGCAATAATCGAACAGGGAATAGCGGTGGGTGGCACCGCGGATCCCGATCCAGGAACCAATGGCAATGGCCAGTGCCGTGGAGGTGCCCATGAGCAGCAACGTCGCGAAGAGGTGACGCCCAATCACCGCCAGCACCGGCGTGCCGTCGCGGAAAGAGTGTCCCCAGTCGCCTTGAACCAGCCGCCAAGCCCAATCAAAATACTGAATCCACAGCGGCCGGTTCAGCCCGAGCTGCTCTGCCAGTCGCTCAATGTCCTTCTGAGTCATGCCGGGATCCAGCCCGAACTGCGCGAGAGGACCCCCCGGCATGAAGTTGAGCACCGTGAAGCCGATGATCGAGACGATCACCAACAGCACGATGCTCTGCGAAAAACGATTGAGCAGGAACCCGGGCATTCGAGTCTCCATATTAACTTGACAGCGGCTAGTCGGTCGCCGCCCTGCGCCTATCCGGGCCCCGGGCGGCGATACGTCAACTCGCCCAAGACCAAGCCAGCGCGTTCCAGGATTCAGTGCGCGTGTTGACGTTCGGCGCGACCCCGGAAATGCCTTTCTTGTTACCCTGGACCGCATTGATCTGGTACAGCGGAAGGAAGGGCAGGTCGCGACGAACAAGCTCTTGTACCCGACGGTAGATCGTGCGCCGCGCGTCCGGATCGAAGCTGCGAACCCCTTGATCGAGCAAGGCATCGACCTCTAGATTTGAATACTGCGCATTATTCGAACCACGCCCGCCCTTCGTTCTAATCGAACGCGAGTGCAAGCGATTGGTCACGTCCGGGTCAGCACCGATCAGATACGTGCTACCGACGATCACGGAATCGAATTGCGATTGCTGCCAGAACTCGCCCCACATCACGGCGGCGGGCAAGTTCGATATCTTCATCTCGACGCCCAACTGAGAAAATGTCTGCTGCAAGAACTGCTGCACCTGCTCGCGAAGCGGATCGCCTGAAGTGGTCGAGCTGGCAAAGGACAGGCGGACGCCGCTTTTGGCCCGAATGCCATCCCGCCCGGGCATCCAGCCGGCTTGGTCGAGGATCTGGCGCGCGCGGTCCAGATTGTATGCGTGCGCTGGAAGATTGGGGTTATAGTAGATGGCCTGCCTCGGCATGAAGGTCTCCGTCGGAGTCGGCACGCCGTAATAGAGCCCCTGGATAATCGATTCCTTGTCGATGGCTGCATAGAGCGCCTCACGGACTGCAAGCTCCCTGAACTGTGGACGCTCCAGATTCAGGTAAAAGGACTCGAATGAGGCCTTTGGGACCAGTGTCACAACTCGGTTCGCCAGCGCCTTGGCTTCCTCGTAATGGTCAGCTGTGATGTACGGCTGCCCCATCAGGTCCACGTCGCCGCTCTTGAACTGAGTGTAGAGGACGGTGAGGTCGGGAATGTATTTGAAGATCAGCTTCTCGATGTGAGGGCCTTCTCCGAAATATTCGGAGTTAGCCACGAGCTCGAGATGATCGCCTGCGACCCGCTGGCCCCACTTGAACGCGCCGGTGCCAACAGGCGCCTGGTTGAAGGCAGCGTTGTTTGGATTGGCCTCCTTCTCGAGGATGTGCTTGGGCACGATGAAGGTTTCGGTGAGGAACGACAGATAAGGCGCAAAAACCTGTTCCATTCGCCACGAGATCTCCGTGGGCGAGATCACCGTGATGTCGCGCACGAGGGCATGGCCGGCGGTGCGCCAACTCCGGAAGTCCGGGTTGGTGATCAGTTCGAGGGTGAACTTCACATCCTCGGCCGTGAAGGGTTTGCCGTCGTGCCAGCGGACATCATCACGCAAACGAAGGTGCCATTTGAGACCGTCCTCCGAAATGCCGCCGTTCTTCTGGTTCGGTACTTCGACGGCAAGGTTGGGCTGAATCTCGCCTTTTGGGTCGATCCGGAACAGCGCGTCAAAAACCGAGAAATGGACACCATCATCGACTTCAATGTGTACCATCAGCGGATTGAAGACTGTCGGCTCTTGTCCAAGTCCGACGACGATGCGACCGCTCGGTTTGGCGGGAGCCTTCTGAGCGAAGGCGGGCGTACCCAACAGGCCTGGTGCAGCGAGGCCGGCAGCCCCGGCCACCATCAATCGAAGTGCATTGCGCCGTGAATAGCTCGAGTCAAAATAAGCTTCCGTCATGACCTCTCCTCGTTCTTGGCTGTGTCCCGCCGGTGTTCATTGACTCCCGCGAGCGCGCGAGCGCCCCTTGGCTGCTCGCCGGGGATGGCAGCGACGAGCTCGCGCGTGTAGGCGGATTTCGG
This sequence comes from Bradyrhizobium sp. WSM1253, assembly GCF_000244935.1. NCBI lineage: Bacteria > Pseudomonadati > Pseudomonadota > Alphaproteobacteria > Hyphomicrobiales > Nitrobacteraceae > Bradyrhizobium > Bradyrhizobium sp. WSM1253. The sequence goes on along the minus strand of NZ_JH600073.1, from coordinate 6,509,073 downwards.
GTCCAGGAAGATCTGCGACGGCGGTCCGCGTTCGATGATCTGTCCTCGATGCATAACCGCAATTTCATCGCAGATCTGGCTGGCGACGCGCAGATCATGCGTGATGAAGATCATCGAGACGCCAGTCTCCCGCTGAATCTGGTCCAGCAGCTTCAGGATCTGGGCCTGGATTGACACGTCAAGCGCGGAGACGGCTTCGTCGGCGATCAGCAATTTTGGTTTGAACATCAGCGCCCGGGCGATGCCGACGCGCTGGCGCTGCCCGCCGGAGAATTCGTGCGGATAGCGTTCAAAGGCGCCTGAATCCAGGCCCACATGGGACAGAAGCTCACGCGCCCGCTCACCAGCCTCTCTGTGCGGCACGCCGTGCGCGACCGGCCCTACTGTGAGAATTTGCCCGACCGTCGAGCGCGGGTTGAGCGACGCAAAAGGATCCTGGAAGATCATCTGGATTTTTGGCCGCAGCGGCCGAAACTCGGCCTCGGTAAGCCCGGCGACGTCGCGGCCTTCGAACAGAATCGAGCCACCGTCGCTCTCCATGAGCTTGATCAGCAGCCGGCCGAGCGACGATTTGCCCGAACCGCTTTCTCCGACAACGCCTAGCGTGCGGCCCTGCGTGAGATCGAACGAGACACCATTGACCGCAGTCACGATGCGCTGCGTGCGGAAAAGCGCACTGCCGCTGCGATAGGTCTTGACCAGACACTCGACCTTCAGGATTGACGCCCTGTCGGCGGCTTCCAACGGATTGCGGTCCTTGCCGGTCAGGTGCGGCACGGCCGCGATCAGGCGGCGCGTATAGAGGTGACTGGGCGACTTGAGCACTTGCTCGGCACTGCCTTGCTCGACGCAATGGCCCTTCTCCATCACCACAACGGAATCGGCAATCTCCGCCACGACTCCAAAGTCATGGGTGATGAACATCACGCTCATTCCCTTGCGGCGCTGAATGTCGCGGATCAGTTTGAGGATCTGCGCCTGCGTCGTCACGTCGAGTGCGGTCGTCGGCTCGTCCGCAATCAGGATCGCGGGCTCAAGAGCCAGGGCCATGGCGATCATCACCCGCTGCCGTTGCCCGCCCGAAAGCCGGAATGGATACTGGTGATACATGAGTTGCGGATCGGGAAGACCGACTTCAACCAACAAGTCTATGGCGCGGCTGCGACGGGATTTCGCGGTCCCAACGTCGTGCGCTGCCATCACTTCCTCGATCTGCGCGCCCACGGTCATCAGCGGATTGAGCGCTGAGAGCGGATCTTGAAAGATCATCGAGACGACGCGGCCGCGAAGGTTGCGGAGCTTATCGGGCGAAATGGCTACGATGTTGGTCCCATTCAGGTCGATCGAACCCGAGGTAACACGTATCGCCTTGGGCAGAAGCCCCATGATCGCATTGGCTGTGACCGACTTGCCCGATCCGGACTCTCCAATGATGCACAGTATCTGACCACGCTTCAGATCAAAGGAGACGTTCTCGACGGCGTGAGCCCGCTCCATCCCGGCCGGCAAGCTCACGGTCAGGTCACGCACCGAGAGTGCCACATCTTCCGAAGCTACAGCCTGAGAGGCAGAGGCCATTTGAACAGTCTCCCCTTTCAACGGCGTTGGGTCGTTCTGCTGCGGATTGGCTCTTCGGCCATTGTTGCCGCCGCGACGATCGGACAGGTCGAAAATTCGCCGCTCATTTTGCCATTCCCTGTTCGGAGAGTGCGACATGATTCAAAGCTTGGTGCTCAACAGCAAAAAAAGCTGTCGCTCAAGCCAAAACATCGGACGAGCGGCCAACTCGATCACTGAATCGAAGTTCTTGGAGCTAACAGTCCCATCCAGCTTGATTGCTCTTGTGGAGGTCTGTTCCTGGACAAGGCTCATCCAGCTTCCCTTTAGAACTTCTGCCATTGATCGACATTGACGCGGCATTCGCGAGTTTGACTGCTTCAATCACCCCAGAGTCGCCGAAACGCGCCGTATGGGCAGCAGGAAGTTCTGAAAACGAAGTGCCATCTGGCATTTCAGTCTGCGCCGCCAAACGTCGGAGATCAATTACCGAACCGGACTAGATTGAGATTGCCGCCGCGACGAGAGAACTCTCAGGCGGCCTGTCTTTTACGCACAAGCGCACTATCGTTGTGCACGGCACGGCCGCACGCGCTCAAAGCTTGATGCCCTGGTGCTTTGGCGAATGAGGTGGGCGCCAGCGACGTGTTCTCACAATAATAGCTTGAACAGAAGTCGGCAAACCGCAGAATATTCCGTCTAATCACAAATTCCCGCAGAGCACCTGCCGCGAATGCTCAGCTACGATAGGTCAAACGCCGGGAGTCCTCGCTTCATGAGTGCGCCGCTCATCCATATTGAATCAAGCCCGTCTCTGCCTCAAGAGGCTGACGTCGTCGTCATTGGCGGCGGCGTGGTGGGCGTGTTCACGGCGTACTATCTCGCCCGCCGCGGCGTTAAGGTCGCCTTGCTCGAAAAGGGGCGTGTCGCCGCCGAGCAGTCCAGTCGCAATTGGGGATGGTGTCGTCAACAGAATCGCGACGCGCGCGAGCTACCGATTGCCACCAAGAGTCTCGATCTTTGGGAGACAGTAGCACAGGAGACCGGGGAAGACACGGGGTTCCGCCGCTGCGGGCTTCTCTATCTGTCGAATGACGAAAATGAGCTGACCGGCTGGGCGAAGTGGCGCGATTTTGCAAAGACGGTCGGCGTTACGACACAGATGTTGAGCACGAACGAAGCGAGCGAGAGAGGCAAAGCGACGGGCCGCAAATGGAAAGGCGGCGTATTCTCTCCAACCGACGGAACGGCAGACCCTTCGAAGGCTGTGCCCGTGGTCGCGCGTGCGATCATGACGGCTGGCGGCACGGTGCACCAGCACTGCGCCGCTCGCGGCATAGAGCTCCGTGCCGGCCGGGTGAGCGGCGTAGTGACCGAAACAGGCACAATCCGGACCAACACGGTGGTCATGGCAGGAGGGGCCTGGGCCTCTTCGTTCTGCAACCAGCTCGGCATTCGCTTCCCGCAGGCGTCCGTGCGCCAGTCCATTCTCGCCGTGGCTCCTGGCGCAGCCGGCCTGCCTGATGCCCTGCACACCGCACTCGTGTCGCTTACGCGACGTAGCAACGGCGGATACACTGCGGCGATCGGCGGGCGTGCGCGCGTCGATCCAACGCCGCAGCAATTCAGGTTCGCTCGCGAATTCGTGCCTATGTTCGCGCGACGCTGGCGCAGTCTCGCCCCTGGAGCATTCGAGGGCATGCGCCAAGGTCATGAATCCTTGGCGAAGTGGGCGCTCGATGAGACGACCCCGATGGAGCTGAACCGGACACTTAGTCCCCGTCCCGACATGCGGCAGATTCGGCTGACACATCAACGAGCTTGCGAATTGCTGCCTGAACTCCGTCGCGTCGCAATCTCCAATGTCTGGGCCGGTTATATTGACAGCACACCGGATGGCGTTCCCGCAATCGGTGAGGTGGGGGCGATTCCAGGCTTTATCCTTGCGGCAGGGTTCAGCGGCCACGGTTTCGGGATTGGCCCCGGCGCGGGGCACCTAATCGCCGACATCATTACGGGTACTGCGCCGATCGTCGACCCGCGTCCATACAGGCCGGAGCGGCTGAAAACGGGTGCCTGGGGCAAGGTCGCCGAGTTCTGAAAAGCAATCTCGCCGCCCGGTGGGAAAGGAAGCTGGTTGGTGCTATGACAGTGCGTATGACGCTGAAGCCTCAAAGCCTTGACGCCGCTATGGCTCCCATCTCATGGCATTGCTTATGAAGCTCGATAAGATCGACATCAGGATTTTATGCGAACTGCAGAAGAACGGGCGGACTTCCAACGTCGAGCTCGCAGAGCTTATAAACCTTTCCCCGAGCCCCTGCCTGATGCGCGTCAAGAGACTCCAGACGGAGGGCTTCATCACCGGCTATTCCGCCCAGATCGACGTCTCCAAGCTCGGACAAACTCTGACTGTGTTCGCCGAGATCACGCTCAAAAATCATCGCCAGATCGATTTCGCGCGCTTTCTCACGACTATCGAAAAGATAGATTCAGTCGTCGAATGCCATCTGGTTTCGGGCGGATATGACTACCTCGTGAAGTTTATCACAGCGGGAATCAGCGAATATCAGGCGCTGATGGAACGTCTCGTCGAGATGGATATCGGAATCGACAAATACTTCAGTTTTGTCGTGCTGAAGTCCCCGATCGTGAAATCCCATCTGCCTCTCGAAAGCATATTCAATAGCTGAAGAACAATCCTCCACCTCGGGGGGCATGGACAGATCGTCGCGTCGCGCTACGGCTCAGGCTTTTGCTGGCCTCGGAATGACAGGCGCAGTGATCATCATTTCATCGCCGCGCGGACGTCGCTGTCTTCGAGGGTTTGGTCGAGCGTCATGCGAGTTCGTTCGATGATGCCGTCGATGTCCCCATCCGTGCAGCAGAGCGGGGGCGCAAAACCCAGCACGCCCTGGGCAAAGGCGCGGATGACGAGACCGTTGTCCCATGCGCGGTCGAAGATGCGGCGCGCCGCGTCGGCTTCCGCCGGCAGGGGCGTCTTGCGCTCCTTGTCCGTGACGAGCTCGATTGCGGCCAGCATGCCGCGACCACGGACATCGCCGACAAGTGGATGATCTGCAAGCGCGCGAAGGCCCTCCATCAGGCGGTGCCCGGCCTTCCGGCCGTTTGCCAACAAGCCGCTTTCGTAAAGATCCAGGCACGCGAGTCCGACCGCTGCACTGACGGGATGTGCGGAATAGGTGTAGCCGTGGCCGACCGCCGTCCTGCCGGCTCCGTCCGCAATCGTATTGTAGACGCGGTCGGACATGAAAACGGCTCCCATCGGCACATAGCCCGACGTCAGACCCTTTGCGGTGGTCATGAAATCCGGCACGACGTCGTCTTCTTCGCATGCGAAAAATGGGCCGACACGACCAAAGCCAGTGATGACCTCATCGGCAACGAACAAAATATCGTTCTCCCGGCAAACAGCGTGCATGGCTTTCAGCCAAGACGGCGGTGGCACGAGGACACCCCCTGATCCCTGAATTGGCTCGACGTAAAAAGCCGCAACGCGGTCTGCGCCCAGTTCGGCGATCTTGGCTCGCAGGGCCGCAACCGACGCAGCAATGATAGCCTGAGGATGGGAACCGACAGGATTACGATAGGCATAGTGCGACGGAATTTTGTGCTGCCAGCTATAAGGTACCCCAAAGCCCGCATGAAAGGAGGGGATCGCGGTCAAGCCGGACCCTGCCGTCGACGATCCATGGTAGCCATGCTCGACGGAAATGAACTGATCCTTCTGCGGCGTACCCTTGGCATGATAATAGTACCGAATAAATCGGATCGTGCTGTCGACGGCATCGGAGCCACCCAGCGTGAAGTAAACATGGTTCAAATCGCCAGGCGCTAATTCGGCCAACCTGGCGGCCAGCCGGATGGCTGGATCGGAGCCCAACCCGAAATAGCCCGTCGCATAGGGCAGTTCGCGCAGTTGTCTCGTGGCTGCATCAACGATGCTGTCTTGTCCGTACCCGGCATTGACACACCACAGGCCGGCGAAGCCGTCGAGCAATTGATGGCCCGAGACGTCGGTCAGCGTCGCGCCCTTCGCCGATCTTAACACCCGCACACCCAAGGCCTCGTGAGTGCGATAGGATGAGACCGGGTGAACCAGATGCGCACGATCCAGCTCGATCAGCGAATTGCTCAACATGTCGTCCTCCATATCAACCCGAAGGCAGATTAGGATATCCAGGACGGCAGTTCCTCCCAAGCCGCGCCCGGATCGCAGGAGTTTTGACTTTCGTTGGTGATCGATGCCGCAGCTTATGCCGGAGCAGGCCCGGCGCATGACGGTGCTGCTCAACGCGAGCGGTTGCTTGGCGCAACTCTCTGCCAAAGCTTCGATCCGGTACGACACAATCTGCTTCCGGCTTCAGCGAAAGCGGCGCTTTATCTTACGAGATGCTCCTTATGATGCTTGTCGTACCGGCGCGCGGTGCCGAGAAGATTGGAGGATTCCACGTCATGACCAAGTTCCGACCGAAATATATCACTTTCGATTGCTATGGCACGCTGACGAATTTCGACATGGCCGGTGCGGCAAGGCGAGTCTACGGCTCCCGGCTTTCTGCCACGACGATGGCAAGTTTCATCAAGGATTTCGCTGCCTATCGCCTGGACGAGGTTCTTGGCGCGTGGAAGTCATACTTCGAGGTCGTGCATAATTCGGTAGAGCGCGCGTGCAAGCGCAACGGTGTCGTATTTCGGCCGGAGGATGCCCAGCGCATCAATGAAGAGATCCACACATGGGGTCCACATCCCGACGTCCCGGCCGGTCTGGCCAAAGTCGCCACGGAGTTACCGCTGGTGATCCTGTCGAACTCCATGAAGAACCTCATCATGTCGAACGTCGAAAAGCTCGGCGCGCCCTTCCACATGATCATCACGGCCGAGGAGACCGGCGCCTACAAGCCGCACATGAAGGGCTTCGAGTACATGCTCGACAAGCTGGGCTGCGGCCCGGAAGATATTACCCACGTCTCCTCGTCCTTCCGGTACGACCTGATGACGGCCTACGACCTGGGCATCAAGAGCAAGGTGTGGGTGAACCGCGGTCACGAGCCCGCGAACCCCTTCTATGAATACACTGAGGTCGCGGACATCGGCGGGCTCGCCGCCGCAGTCGGCTTGGAGCCCCTTCGAAGAAGCGCGTGAAGGCGTATCCTTTTCGGGCTCTTTCGCGGCACGTAGACCTTCGAAAATTTCAGTAGAGACTGTTGCGTGATGAATAAAGGGGGCGGTTCAACCGCCCCCTTTTTCTGTGTTTGAACTACTCATCCGACAGAATTGTGTTACTTCGCTGTTGAGGCATCATGCTGTTTATCGCGCGGACGCGGTCCGCCGCAAAATCGAAGAACCCTTCGATTCCTCTCCTGAAACCAGGAATCGTCCCCTTATTCCAATCCGCCGACATGAAGCGTTTTGATCTCGAGATATTCATCTATCCCGAGCTGGGATCCTTCGCGCCCCAGCCCCGATTGTTTTACGCCGCCGAAAGGCGCGACCTCGGTCGAGATCAGGCCGGTGTTCAGGCCTACCATGCCGAATTCCAGCGCCTCGGCAACGCGCCATGAGCGCTTGAGGCTTTCCGTATAGAAATAGGCGGCAAGACCGAAGGGCGTGCCGTTCGCGATCGCGATCGCTTCGTCCTCCGTCTTGAAGCGGAAAAGCGGCGCGACTGGTCCGAACGTCTCTTCTGAGGCCAAGAGCATGTCAGCCGTTGCCTCACCGAGCACGACGGGGCGGGCATATTGCCTACCTTCCGGCATATATTCGCTCTGCGAGATGATCCTCGCGCCCTTGTCCAGAGCGTCTGTGATGTGCCGCTTGATCTTTTCTATCGCCGCGCCATTGATCATTGGTCCGATTTCGACGCCTTCTTCGGTGCCGGCCCCGACCTTCATTTTCGCAACCCGTCTGGCCAGCTTTTCTGCAAAGGCATCGTAAATGCCCGATTGTACCAAAATGCGATTGCAGCAAACGCAGGTCTGTCCACCATTACGAAACTTCGACGCAATCGCGCCCTCAACGGCCCGGTCGAGATCGGCATCATCAAAGACGATGAACGGCGCGTTGCCGCCGAGCTCGAGGCTGAGCTTCTTGATGTTGTCGGCGGCGCCTTTCATCAGCAATGCGCCGACGCGAGTCGACCCGGTAAACGAGATCTTGCGAACAGTTTCATTGGCCATCAATTCCTGGCCGATTTCCGCGGGCATGCCAGTCACTATATTAATGACGCCCGCCGGGATCCCTGCCTGCTCCGCAAGTACGCCGATCGCGAGTGCCGAAAACGGCGTAAATTCAGATGGCTTGATGACCACGGTGCAGCCCGCAGCAAGCGCAGGTGCCACCTTGCGCGTGATCATGGCGCTGGGAAAGTTCCAGGGCGTGATAATCCCGCAGACGCCGACCGGCTCTTTCAGCACCAGAATGCGGCGATCGGCAGTAGGTGACGGGATGGTCGATCCGTTGATCCGGCGAGCCTCTTCCGCAAACCATTTTACGAAGGATGCCCCATAGCGGATTTCTCCGAGCGATTCAGCAAGCGGTTTGCCCTGTTCCAAAGTCAGCAAGAGCGCCAGATCCTGCTCATGCTGCCGCATGAGCTCATACCAACGCTCCAAAAGTGCCGCGCGTTCTGCGTGAGTAGTCTTCTTCCAACGTTTGAACGCATCAGCCGCAGCGTTGATTGCAGCCGCAGTCTCGTCACGCCCCATGTCGGGGATAGTGCCAAGGACGTTCTGGCTGGCAGGATCGATGACATCAACGGTCGATTTCGCGTTCGCATCCCGCCAGTTGCCGCCGATCAACGCCTGCTGGCGAAACAGATCCTTGTCCTTCAATGCGATCATCTTCTTTTCCCTTCGGGGCCAACCCCGCCATCACAGCGATGCGTAATCGGCTCATGTTCCTTGTCCACGAGCGAGTCTGCTCGACGTGAGTTCGACAAGCACGCTGTTGGATTTGCCATCGGTGAGATCGAATCTTCTCATCCGAGCAATACAGGATCGAACGCCGCATTTTTCATCGAGAATTAAGCGCCTGGCGGCGTTGAATCGCATAAGACGCGACTCGAAAAGCCGATTATTCTGGCAGCGCGCCTATATTAGGAGCGCACTTCGAGCTTTGTGCTCAGTCATAAGCGCAGACGTAGATCTTTCGCACGGTCTCGATCGTGCGCCAGATGCCGACAAAGCCCGGCTTCATCACAAAGCTGTCGCCGGCGCGGTAAGTCTTCGTCTCACCACCCTTTTCCTCAATTTCGATGAGACCCGAGATGATGTGGCAGAACTCGTAAGTGGTGCCCTTAATGGAATGGGTCTCGCCGGGCGTTGCTTCCCAGACGCCGGTCAGCACCTTCTCGGCTTTGGAGGCGTCCTGCGCCCAGGTCTTGAAGGATGGATTGCCCGAAATGAGCCGTTCCGGAACAGGCAAGGCGTTCTTTGGTGCGAAGTCCGGATCGGGATCGATAGAAATCAGAAGGGACATGACATCATCCTTGGTTAATAGCCGAGTGTTCGATCGACAAGCCCGATCGGATTTTTTCCAGCGCGGTGGCGCCGGATGTTTTCTACGACGGATTGTGCCGCCGAATGCGGTTGCGTCACGGATGCGATGTGCGGAGTTATCATCACCTTCGGGTGCGACCAGAGCGCATGGCCTTCCGGCAGCGGCTCGGGGTCGGTGACATCGAGCATAGCTGCTGCAAGGCGGCCGCCGTCGAGCGCCTCGATGAGTGCGGCCTGGTCGAGCTGCGGGCCGCGGCCGACATGCAGCAGTCGCGCTCCCATCGGCAAAAACGAGAAGAGTTTTGAGTTCAGGAGGCCGCGGGTTTGCTCCGTCAGGGGCAGAAGACAGACGAGAATATCCGTTCCTCTCAGGAAACTGCCCAGCTGATCGTCGCCATGAAAGCAGGTGACGCCCTCGACCACATTTTTGCTGCGGCTCCATGCGGCAAGGGGAAATCCAAAGGGCTTGAGGCGATCGATTGCCGCTTGCGCCAGCATCCCAACGCCCAGGAAACCCACGCGGCGTTCGGTCGCCTGTGGGGTGACAAGATCTTGCCACCTGCCCCTTCTCTGCTGCTCCCGATATGCGAGCATCTCGCGATGGAGCGCCAGCACGCCGAGCACGACGTATTCCTGCATCATGCGTATGATGCCATCCTCGACCATACGCACCAGCATCACATGGTCGGGTATGATCTCGGGCACGAACTGGTCGACTCCGGCACCGATGGAAAAGAGCACCTCCAAATTGCGATAACGCGAGACGTCGTCCGGCACTTTCCAGGTCAGCAGATACCGCACCTTTTCCGGGTCGATGCTTTTCCTCCCCTGGTAGAATTCCAGATCGGGGAGCTCGCGCGCAAATATCTGGCGGAATATTGCGCCCCGAGCGGCATCGGAATTGAAAAGAAACCCCATCGAGGGACCCTTCGTGTCACGCGGCGAGATGCTCAATGACTTGTTGGCGCGCAGCGACCTCGCCGGACATCTACAGCCTAGCGGCAAGCAGAAGCTTTCTCTGCCGAATCTCGGTGCGCTATATGCCGAACATTTCGAACACTTGTACCAAAACAGGTGAAACCTGCTGGCCTTCCGTGCAATGCTGCGGCAAACACGTTTGCTGTCGCAACTGGGCAGCAGGTTCATAAAGCACGCCAAGCCATAGACTTTGGCATTCCGCGAAGGAATGAACTGAGATGGGACGATCCGTACGCCTGAAGTCCTTCGAATTGGTCGCGCGCGACATTCGAGACGTTGATGTGAAGCTGCTCCACGCGCTCTCGATTGCGGTCGGCTGGCCGCATCGGCCAAAGGACTGGGATTTCCTGCGCCGCGCCGGTCAAGGCATCGTCGCTGTTGACGGCATCGGGCGCGTTTTCGGAAGCGCAATGTGGTTCCCGCACGGACGCGAATTCGCCACCATCGGCCTGGTACTCACATCGCCGCGCACCCAAGCACAAGGTACCGGCCGATGGCTTATGGAACAGGTATTCGAACGGTGTGGGGATCGGAATCTTACCCTGAACTCGACCGATGCTGCCTATCATCTTTATCTGTCGCTGGGCTTCACCAAGGAAGCGGTCGTGTATCAGTGGCAGGGAGAGGTCGTATCACCCCTTCCACCGATATCAGTTCTGGATGGCGAATTGAGATCGGCGTCAGCCGAAACACTCAATGAGATTGCAGCGCTGGATGAGCGTGCGTTCGGCACGAGCCGCCGGGAGCTGCTTGCTCTGCTTTCGGAAGGTGCGTCAATCTGTGTACTGCGCCGCGACGGCAAGACAGTCGGCTACTCCATGAAGCGCGAGTTCGGGCGTGGTCACGTGATCGGTCCCATTGTCGCCAGCAATGATTATGACGCGATCCATCTCACGGCCGTGCATCTTAAGGATCTCACCGGCCGTTTCGCCCGCGTCGATACTCGGGAGCAGACGGGCCTATTTGCTGATTATCTTCAGCAGAGCCGCCTCGCTATAAGCGAGACGGTCACAACCATGTCCAAGGGACGGCGATTCCTGAACCGAAAGGAAAACGAGCCGTGGGTCTACGGATTGGCCGCTCACGCGTTGAGCTGAGCTGAGAAGCAAATCGTTGATCGGCGCTGGTTTCCGACGCCGGTGCTCGCCCTTATTCTACAGGCAACGGCTTGGCGCCGATTCACGGAAATGGTTGAGGTCACTAATGTGCTCTCGCCAATTTGGCCATATAGGCTCAACAAAATAGCCGTCGTTTTTGCCGATGTCGCCTCGACCTGAAGAAGCTGACGAGGGTCTCCGCCGGAAAGAGACTCGCCGGCAACGTCCTTAAGCGCGCGAACGTACAAAATTGTAGGTTTGCCCTCATTAATGGATATGGCATTCTCGAGGTTCGTAAGTAGAGCAAAACCCACTGTTTGACCTGTGGCAGGAAAAATGGGCCGAAGCCTCGGCGGACCACCGGACCGGGGAGCGTCGCGAAGCGCCCCCGATAGATTCACATCGGGGAGGCGCAACAGCCGATACCGACCTTCGCTTCAGGTGCAAACCGAAGCTCCGCGCCTTCTACTGGACATTCATACCGAAGCGCGCAGACCATCGTGAAGCACTGCCGCGCCCGCAATGCGGCTCGCGCCGATTTCGGTATCGATAGGCTTGAATTGCAGGTGCTGAAGGACGGTATGAAGAGCTGAACGCAGACCGGTAGATTTCGTGTTACAGGTGGAGGGGCTTCGGTCCTAATTATCCGACTCGTCGCACGGCGTGCGACCATCAAAAGCGTCGCACGAGACCCGGCTTGTTCTGCGGAGGAATTTAAAAAAGCCCTTGCGGGCCAATCTCTTAAGGGTGGTGGGCGCACCAGGGCTCGAACCTGGGACCCGCTGATTAAGAGTCAGCTGCTCTACCAACTGAGCTATGCGCCCGAAAGGCGGTTAAAGCCTTGCGAGGCCGGTCGTTTAGCAAAGCGATCCGGGTCTGGCAAGCGATGGCACGTAAGTTTTCCAAGGCTATGACAAGGGTATGCCAAGGGCGTGCCCACATCCCCCAAAAAAGCGAAAAGCCGCTGGATTCCAGCGGCTTCGCCAGGGTTGAGCGGGGCCACCCTTGCAGGCTCAGAGCCGGCCCTCGCGGTCCCCGTCCGAGCCGCCGTCGCGGTCGAAACGGTCACGGTGGAAGTGGTCCATACCGCGCTCCATCATGCGGTCCATGCCACGCTCCATGAAGTGGCCGCGCGGGCCGTCTTCGCCACCGCCGAACGGGCCGCGGTGGCGGGTCAGCACGGCGAGGCGCCGCTTCTGGCCCTCGTCCAGAGTCTTGTAGAGCGGATCGGCGGCATCGGCGATCTTCTTCAGGGCCGCCGACGTCGCCCCCATGTCCTCGGCGCGCTGGCGCAGGCGGGCGACCGGATCTTCCGGCCTGTCGGCATCCTTGTTGGCGTCCTTATTGGCGTCCTTGCCGGCATCGCCGGGACCGGCATTCATCCGCGCATTGGCGCGGTCCATGCGCAGCTTGGCGAAGTCGCGCACGGCGGCCTCGACCGGCGGCCACAGCTTCTCCTGATCGGCGTTGAGCTTCAGCCCGGCATGGACGGCGGCGATCCGCGCGTCGACCATGGCGGCGCGGTCTTCCGGGTTCATGCGGATGTGGCGCATGTGCTCGTGCATCCACGGGCGATGATAGTGGGCATAGACCGCGCCCGAGCCGGCGATGCTGAGCACGGCGATGGCGGCGATGGTGAACTTCCTCATGCGAACTCTCCTCTGGAAGGATGTCGTGAGGATGGGCGCAGCGCGGCTTACGCGCAACTTACAACTTGGACAGGGAGCGCGTTCTTTCGAAGATGTAACGCTCCTGAATTTTCGTTCAGTCGCAATCGGAAATCATTTGCAACAAAAGGGGCTTCCGCGTCCGACCCGGAAGCCCCATTCATCATCCGTTCAAATCAGTTCGTCGTGCTCTTCGCTTCCTTCTGGAATTCGTCGATCAACGGTTGGCCGATGCGGCCTGCGGCGTCCTTGTAGACCGGCTCCATGGCCTTACGCATCGCCTCATCCTGCTCCGGCGTGAGCTTGATGATCTCGCTCTTGCCGCTCTTCCTGATCTCGGCGAGCGCGTCCTCGTTCTCCTTCTGCGACTGCGTATTGTTGAAGTCGGTCGCTTCCTTCATCGCCTTCGTCAGCTGGTCGCGGATGTCGGCCGGCAAATCGTCCCAGAACTTCTTGTTCACGATCACGACGTAGCCGATGTAGCCGTGATTGCTCTCGGTGATGTACTTCTGCACCTCATGCATCTTCTGGGTATAGATGTTCGACCAGGTGTTCTCCTGCCCGTCGACGACGCCGGTCTGGAGCGCCTGGTAGACTTCGCCGAACGCCATCACCTGCGGCAGCGAGCCGAGCGCCTTGAACTGGGCCTGGAGCACGCGCGAGGACTGGATGCGGAACTTGACGCCCTGATAGTCGGCCGGCGTCACCAGCTTCTTGTTGGCGCTCATCTCCTTGAAGCCGTTGTCCCAATAGGCAAGGCCGGTGATACCCTTCGGTTCGAGCAGCTTGAGCAACCTGGCACCGAGCGGACCTTCCGTCACCTTCCGCAGCGTCTTCAGATCGGGGAGGATGTAGGGCAGATCGAACACCTCGAACTCGCGGATGCCGAGCGGGCCGAACTTGGAGTTGGACGGCGCCAGCATCTGGACGCTGCCGAGCTGGAGCGCCTCGAGCTCTTCCTTGTCCTTGTAGAGCGTCGAGTTCGGGTAGATCTCGACCTTGACCTTGCCGCCGGTGTACTTCTCGGCGAGCTCCTTGAATTTCTCCGACGCCTTGCCCTTCGGCGTGTCGGTGGCCACCACGTGGCTGAACTTGATGATGATGGGCGCTTGGGCCGATGCCGGCCCGGTCAAGCCAAGAGCCAGGACCGCGATGGACGCAGCGATCGCGAAGGTGCGCATAATCTCTCCCTGTTGTTATTTGGGCCGCCCGGCGCACGGGTGGCCAATGCCGTTAGCATCAATACAGGTCGACATCACCAACTGCTATTGGCCGTTAGCAGGGCAGCCATTCATGGTGAACGCCGCAAGCACCGCCTCTCCCGCTTCCGGAAGAGGCGGTGGTCGCCACCTCAGCTCGCGGCGGCGGTCGTCACGGTGTCGCGCTGGCGCTTCATGACGATTTTGTTGAGTGCGCCGAGATAGGCCTTTGCCGAGGCCACCAGCGTATCCGGATCCGCCGCGCGCGCGGTCATCGCACGTCCCTCATGCGACAGCCGCACCGAGACTTCGGCCTGCGCGTCGGTGCCCTGAGTCACTGCGTGGACCTGGTACAGCTCGAGCTTGGCTTCGTGCGGCACCAAGCGCTTGATGCAGTTGAACACCGCGTCAACCGGACCGTTGCCCTCGGCCTCCTCGATCTTGATCTGGCCGTCGACGTCGAGCTTCATGGTCGCGCGCTGCGGGCCATGGGTGCCGGCGATCACGGTCAGCGAGGTCAGCTTGATGCGATCGTGCGAAGCCGCCATCTCCTCGTCGACCAGCGCCTCGATGTCCTCGTCGTAGATGTCCTTCTTGCGGTCGGCCAATGCCTTCATCCGTGTGAACGCGTCTTCCAGCTGGTTGGGACCGAGCTTGTAGCCCATCTCCTCCAGTTTGTGCACGAAGGCATGGCGGCCGGAATGCTTGCCCAGCACCAGCGAGGACTGCTTGAGGCCGACCATCTCGGGCCGCATGATCTCGTAGGTGGAAGCGTCCTTCAGCACGCCGTCCTGGTGGATGCCGCTCTCATGCGCGAACGCGTTGCGGCCGACGATGGCCTTGTTGTACTGCACCGGGAACGAGGTCGCCGCCGACACCACTTTCGAGGCGCGGGTCAGCTGCGTGGTGTCGATCTTGTTCCAGAACGGAAATTTGTCGTTGCGGACGTTGATCGCCATCACGATCTCTTCCAGCGCGGCGTTGCCGGCACGCTCGCCGATGCCGTTGATGGTGCACTCGACTTGGCGCGCGCCGCCGACGACGCCGGCCAGCGAGTTCGCCACCGCCATGCCGAGGTCGTTATGGCAGTGCACGGAGAACACCGCCTTGTCCGAGTTCGGCACGCGCTCGATCAGCGTCTTCATGAAGTGGGTGTATTCGTCGGGCGTGGTGTAGCCGACGGTATCGGGAATGTTCACCGTGGTGGCGCCAGCCTTGATGACGGCTTCGACGATGCGGCACAGATAGTCCATCTCGCTGCGAGTGCCGTCTTCGGCCGACCATTCGACGTCGTCGATCTGGTTGCGGGCGCGCGCGACCATGGCAACCGAGGTCTCGAGCACCTGTTCCGGGGTCTTGTTCAGCTTCACCCGCATATGCAGCGGCGACGTCGCGATCACGGTGTGGACGCGGCCACGCTTGGCGAATTTCACCGCCTCTGCGCAGCGGTCGATGTCGGCCGGATGGGCACGCGACAGACCGGCGATAACGGCGTTCTTGGAGCGGCGAGCGATCTCGCTGACCGCCTGGAAGTCGCCTTCTGAGGTAATTGGGAAGCCGGCTTCGATGACGTCGACGCCCATATCGTCCAGCATCTCGGCGACTTCGAGCTTCTCCTCGAAGGTCATGGTGGCGCCGGGGCACTGCTCGCCGTCGCGCAGGGTGGTGTCGAAAATGATGACGCGGTCCTTCTCGGACTTGTTCACGATGGCCATTTCGAAAATTCCTTTTGAGCTTTTGCGCCGTCAGTCTTCTGGGCGCTTGAGGTGTCCGGTGATCTCGACCAACCCCTGAGCGCCCAGGCGCATGGCGCCCAGCCGGCCCTCAGGGGCAAGTAAGAAGGAGCCCGCCAATCAGGAGAGTGGGCAGCAGCGCGGCCGGGATCGTGGCGGCGGCCAGAGCCACCTCCCCCGAAATCCCATCGATTTGGCCGCGAATCAGCATTGCCAGACCCTTTTGAGCCCTCAAATCCTCGGTCAAAACCGTTGACGGTTGGTTGCCGGGAGGCTCGATGCGCCGTTTCTAGACGAGAAATGGCCGCAACTGCAACGCCAAAAGATGGACAGAAGGGCTGACATGATCGCACCGCCGGATGCGTGGAAGGACCCGGTGCCGGTGTGTCTGCCCGATTGGACCAGGCGATACCGTCGAGCTACGCCGTACGGCGGGCGCGAGCCCTGCTCTCCCAGCGGTTCAGCATCTGACCGAGCTCGCCGGTGGCAACCGGCGCAGCCCTGCCGGCGATCGCGATCTCGTTGGTGTTGGCGGGCTCGTTGGCACTGAGCCAATCCGGCTCGCTGTACTCACGCCAGCGACGCGCCTCGGCTCGCCTTTTGCGGGAGACGTAGTCGCGGGTGAAATAGCCGGCCGCAAATGCAATCCCGAGCAGCAAAACCAGTACGACGACAGCGACCACAGTGAACTCCGACTTACGCCCCCGAATAACGTTCTGCCAGCATCGCGCAGGAGGTCAAGGCTTGACATTTCCCCCGCTTGGCAATGTCCCGCAGGCAATTCCGGTAAACCCCGTCACGCCGGATGAATTTGTCGTTTCCATGTTCGACGTTGCAGCGCTTTTGCCGCCCCGCTCTCGCTGAGGATGCGTACCTCCCCCTCGCAACCGTCATCGGACCGGACTAACCTTGCCCTGCTCGGCCGGATCAACCGGCTAGCCGAACATGACCGGGAGGATGCGATGACACGCCAAAAGCAGCGTGACCAGGATGCTGCGCTTTCACGACGAACGCTCGTTCAGGGACTTGCGCTCGGCGCCGCCACTCTTGCCGGCGCCGGCTCCGCGCTGGCCCAGACCGGACCTGCCGCGCCGCCGACGACGATCACCACCCCGCCACGCGATTTCGGTCCCCACGGCGCGCCGACCACCTATTTCTGGGACCCCGACGTGATCGCGGTCGATCCGTCCTTCAACGATCTCGCGCAGCCTAACACGGCGATCAAGCGTCTCTATAC
Source organism: Bradyrhizobium sp. WSM1253 (assembly GCF_000244935.1). Lineage (NCBI taxonomy): Bacteria > Pseudomonadati > Pseudomonadota > Alphaproteobacteria > Hyphomicrobiales > Nitrobacteraceae > Bradyrhizobium > Bradyrhizobium sp. WSM1253. Next base: position 6,492,085 of record NZ_JH600073.1, on the reverse strand, counting down.
GGGCCTGCTGTGGGCTGAAGGCCCGGCGTGGAGTGCACAGGGCCGCTATCTGCTCTGGAGCGACATTCCCAACAACAGGCAGATGCGCTGGAGCGAAGACGACGGTCGCGTCAGCGTGTTCCGCTCGCCGTCCAATAATTCCAACGGCAACTCGTTCGACTTCCAGGGCCGTCAACTCTCCTGCGAACATTTGACCCGGCGGGTGACGCGTTATGAACATGACGGTACCGCGACCGTGCTTTGCGACAATTACAACGGCAAGAAGCTGAACTCGCCGAACGATGTCGTCGCCCATCCTGACGGCAGCTACTGGTTCACCGATCCGCCCTATGGCGGCCAGCTCTACGAAGGTGAGCCCGACGCCCCGAGCGGTCCGAGCAATTCCGGCGGCAAGCTCAATCCGCGGATTGGCCAGCCCGCCGGCTTTGCACCAGGCAAGCGCGAGCTGCCGACCAATTGCTATCGCATCGACCCTAGCGGCCGTGTCGACCTCGTCGTCACCGAGGAGCAGGTGCCCGACCCGAACGGGCTGTGCTTCTCGCCGGACTTCAAGAAGCTCTACGTCGTATCAACCGGCAAGGGACCCGGCGACACCGGTCCCGGCGGCAAGGATGAGATTTTCGTCTTCGACGTCGGCGGCGACAACAAGCTGTCGAACCAGAAGCGATTCAGCGAGTGCGTGATCGACGGCGTGAAGTGCGGGCCGGACGGCGTGCGCTGCGACGTCAACGGCAACGTCTGGGCCTCCAGCAATGCCGGCCGGGCCGTCGGCTACAGCGGCGTGACGACGTGGTCGCCGGAGGGCAAGCTGCTCGGCCGCATCCGGCTGCCCGAAGTGTGCGGCAACATCTGCTTCGGCGGCCCCAAGCGCAATCGCCTGTTCATGGCCGCGAGCCAATCGCTCTACGCGGTGTATACCGCCACGCAAGGCGCAGGCCCGGGCTGAGCCCGCGCGCGCGATCGCAAGCACGGGCGTCGGCGTGGACCGCCGGCGCCCGCGGTTCCCTGATCGCAATCAAGCTACGCCCCGAGCAAATCTCCGCCATCAATCCAACGAAGATTGAATCGCGCGGCAAAGCCGCAGCGCGGTGCGAAGGCATGATGCTCTTCGTTCTCGCGTCCGACTTGAACCGGGAGTTGCGCGATGCGCCGTATGCCAAACGACACCATCATCGTCAGCGTTGGGGACCAGCAATTTGTCACTGAGTTCGGGGACCCGGGCCTGCCGAACGACGGCCGCGGCGGCAGCGACAAGATGATCGCGACCGTCGATGGGAGCAACGCGGTCCTGATATTCGTTGGGGACGACCAGACCCTGCAAGGACATTCTCACGGCGGAAACGACCAGCTCGCTGCGACCGTCACAGGCTTCGGGGACTACGTGTTCCTGGACGGCGATGCGCAGGCGATGTCCGGCGACGCCCATGGCGGCAACGATGTACTTCATGTCGATGCATCGACATCGATCTACGCGACCCTCGGTGTTTTTGGCGACGCCGAAACCGCCATGTCGGCCGACACGAGGGGCGGCAATGATGTCGTCGTTGCATCGATGGGAAACAGAGCGTCCGGCACGTTCTGCGGAGACTCCGGTAGTTCCATGAGCGATCATGCGCGCGGCGGCAATGATATCCTCAGCGTGACCCAGGTCGGCAGTTACGGCGGCGCTTCGATATCGGGCGACGCCCTCGTCTCCATGAGCGGCGATGCGCACGGCGGCAACGACATCCTCATCTACACCGTCGGTGCCGCCGCCCAATCCGGAGGCGCGTCTCTGGTCGGAGACGCCGGCTACATGAGCGACGATACCCGTGGCGGCAACGATATCCTGATCGCTACCGTCGACGGCAACCCGGACTCCACGTCCATCGTGCTCGTCGGGGATGCCTCGAACATGTCAGGCAATGCGCGCGGCGGAGATGATATCCTCCTCGGCAGCAGCCGCGACGATCTGCTGTATGGCGATGCACAGACCTACGCTCCGTTCACGGCCGGCTCGATCACGGGCGGCAAGGACATGCTGAATGGCGGTCGCGGAAATGACCAGCTCTGGGGCGGACCGAACGACGACAGATTCGTCTTCAACAAAGGTTCAGGCCTGGACGTGATCAACGATTTCGACCAGGGCAACAAGGCTGTCGGCAGCACGGCGCGCGAGCACGATGTGATCAATTTGCACGATTACGGCTTCGCAGACTGGGCGGCGCTAAAAAGCCTGATCAGCGATGACAGCACAGGAAATGCGGTGATCCACCTGACGGCGACCGATACGATTACGCTGGAGGGGGTCCATACCGCGGATCTCCATGCGAAGGATTTCATTGTGTAAGAGAGCATTCATGCGCGTTGTGATCTGCGGCGGCGGCGTGATCGGCGCCTGCACCGCCTGGTTTCTCCGCCGCCGCGGCATCGACGTCGTCGTCGTGGAGCGGGCGGACGTCGCGGCCGCGGCGTCAGGCAAGGCGGGCGGCTTCCTCGCACGCGACTGGTGCGAGGGCTCGCCGCTCGATGCGCTGGCGCGACGGAGCTTCGCGATCCATGCGCAACTGCCGGACGAGATCGCAGGCGATTGGGGCTATCGCCCGATGAGCGCTTATAGCGGCTTCGTTGCCGCCGATGGCCATCCGCGCCGGGATGCACCGTCCGCGCTCGGCTGGCTCAGCAACGGCGTCATCATCGCGCAGCGCATCGGCACGATGGAGTCCACTGCGATCGTTCACCCCAAGAAATTCACCTCAGCCGTGATGAACGCGGCGCTCGCGGAAGGCGCCGAGTTTCGTCCCGGCCAGGTGACCGGCATCATGCGTGATGCAGATGGCACGACCGCGACAGGCGTCGAGGTCGACGGCCGCATCGTCGAGGCGGACGCCATCGTGATCGCGATGGGACCATGGTCGCTGCTCGCCGCGCAATGGATGAGCCTGCCCGCCGTCTACGGCCAGCGCAGCCCGAGCATCGTGTACGACACCGGCACGGATGCGCCGACCGATGCGCTGTTCCTGGAGTCTGAAGAGAATGGCAGTGCCGTATCGATCGAGGTCTTTCCTCGCGCCGACGGCAGCACGCATATCACCGCTCTCTCCGACATCGCGCCGCTGCCGCTCGATCCGGCTGCCGTGACGCCGGACCACGACGCGATCGCGCGCCTGCAAACCATGTCCGAGCGGCTGTCGCCGCGGTTCCGATCCGAGAGGATCATTGCGCGGCAAGCCTGCTTCCGGCCGGTGACACAGGATGGCCTGCCGCTGATCGGCAAGGTGCCGCAAAGTGAAGGTCTGTACGTTGCGACCGGGCACAATGTGTGGGGCATCCTGAATGCGCCCGCCACGGGCGAGGCCATGGCGCAACTGATCGCGGAGGGTGCGACACGCAACGTCGACATCTCAGCATTCGATCCGGCCCGCCTCGCGCCGCTCGATCCGTCGCTGCTGCAAGCGCGCTGAGCCGACGCGACGGCATCGCCATTCAGCGATCGGGTTGCTGTGCGCCTGCGATAGCTGCGCATGCCTACCGACGAAATCTGCATGCCTGCGCGTGAAACGGGTCCGACAGCTTTCCTGCCCGCTATTTGCGCAGCGCTAGACTTTAGTCCGTGCCTCACAATCCTGGACGCGGTTTCACTTGCCGAGAATGTCTCCGCCGGTATAGTCGCGCGCATAATGGCTCATAAGAGGCCTGTTAAGGGAGAGAACAAGATGAAGAAACCGCTCTCTGTTGCGTTGCGGATAACACTCGGTACCGCCGCGGCCGCTGTGTTGATGACGTCAGGCGCGGCACTTGCGGCCGACCCGATCAAGATCGGTGTGATCGCGGAAGCGCAGGCGATTGCCGGCGCCTCCATCCCCCAGGCGGCACAGCTCGCCGCCGACGAGATCAACGCCAATGGCGGCGTCGACGGCCGCAAGATCGAGATCGTCTCTTACGACAATCACTCGTCCTCGGCAGATTCGGTGCGCGCATTCCAGCGCGCGGTAAACGAGGACAAAGTCAACGCGGTCATCGCCAGCTACATCAGCGAAGTCGTGCTGGCACTGGAGCCCTGGGCCTCGCGGCTGAAGACGCCGTTCGTCACGCCCGGTGCAGCCTCCAACGAAATCAGCAAGAGCGTGCATGCCGACTACGAGAAGAACAAGTACACCTTCCACGGCTATTTGACCTCCGCCGCGCTGGCGCTTTCCGTCTGCGACGGCGCCAAGGACCTGCTGGTCGACAAGATGCACATGAAGACCGCCGTCATCATGAGCGAGGACGCCGCCTGGACCAAGCCGCTCGACATCGGCTACGAGGAATGCCTGCCCAAGATCGGGCTGAAGGTGCTCGACCACATCCGCTTCTCGCCCGATACCACCGACTTCACGCCGATCTTCAATAAGATCGAAGGCTCCAAGCCCGACGTGATCATCACCGGCATCTCCCACGTCGGCGTGCAGCCGACGGTGCAGTGGAAGAACCAGCAGGTGCCGATCCCGATGTTCGGCATCGCCTCGCAGGCCACCAACGAGACTTTTGGCAAGGACACCAATCAGGCGGCCGAAGGCGTGCTCTACCAGGGCGTCTCCGGCCCGGGCGTCGCGGTGACGCCCAAATCGGTGCCGTTCGCCGAAGCCTTCAAGAAGAAGTTCGGCAATTATCCCTCGTATGCCGGCTACACCGCCTATGACGAGGTCTACTACATCGCCGACGCGGTGAAGCGCGCGGGCTCGACCGACGCCGACAAGCTGGTCGCCGCGCTTGAGACGACCGACTGGGAAGGTACGATCGGCCGCGTCCAGTTCTACGGCAAGGACGATCCGTTCACGCACTCGATCAAATACGGCAAGGGCCTGATCACCGGGCTGATGCTGCAATGGCAGGGCGGCAAGCAGAGCGCGGTCTGGCCCAAGGAAGTCGCCAAGGTCGACATCAAGTTCCCGAGCTTCATCAAGCTCTCGAACTAGCAGGACACGCTCCCGGGACCAGCTCCCGGGAGCTTCCACATGCGGCCCCCGCACGTTGCCCCAGCAACATCGTCTCTCATAAATCAGATTGCCAACCTTAGATGCGTGCTTTCCAGATTCTGATCGATGGCTTTGCCATCAGCGCTCTCTATGCTCTCGGAGCCACCGGCTTCACGCTGATCTTCGGCGTGTCCGGCGTCCTCAACCTCTCTCATGGGGCCATCATGGTGGCCGCAGCGGTAGCCGCCTGGGCCGCCGCCAGCATCCTGAATGTCGGCACCTATGCCGGCGCGCTGATCGGGGTCGGTGTCGCCCTCCTCACATCCTTTGCGACCTATTTCGCGGTGGTGAAGCCGATCCAGGACTCCCGTCGCATCCCGAATGAAGAGAAGGAGATCTTCGTCCTCACCGGCACGCTGCTGTGGGGGATCATGATCCAGGAGGTGATCGCTTATTTCTTCACCAACAACGCCAAGACCGTATTGCCGATCGTCGAGGGCGTCGTCGAGATCCTCGGCGTACGCACGCCCAGCAACGAGATCTTTACCGCGATCGTGTGCTGCTTCGTCATCGCGCTGTTGTGGCTCCTGGTGAACCGCACCCGCACCGGCAAGGCGGTGCTCGCGGCCTCGATGAACCCACGCGGCGTCACCCTGCTCGGCCTCGAGCTCACCAACATCTACGTCGTGGTGTGGGCGATCTACGGCATTCTCGCCGGCATCGCCGGCGTGCTGCTCGGAATGTTCCTCGGCGTCAGCTCCTACAGCGTCGGACCGCTGACCGCGAGCGCGTTCTCGATCGTCGTGCTCGGCGGCCTCGGCAGCGTCTCCGGCTCGCTGATCGCGGCCTTTGTGGTCGGTTATCTCGAAACGCTCACGGCCTATCTGGTCTCGCCGGCCTACCGCACCATTCCGGCGCTGCTGCTGCTCGTGTTCGTGATGTACATACGGCCCCAGGGCCTTCTGGGGAGGCGCTGAGATGGCCAGCTTCTTTACGACCCGCCTGTTCTTCATCTCGCTCGCGCTGGTGGTGATCGCAGCCACGCTGCCGCTTTATGTCTCGGGCTATGTGCTCGGCTTGCTCACCGTCGCCTCTTACTTCGGCGTGTTCGCGATGGCGTGGGACCTGCTGTTCGGCTTCGCCGGCGAGGTCAATTTCGGCCCGACCTTCCTGATCGGCGTCGGCGCCTACACCGCCGGCATCCTGAATGCCCAGTTCGGCTGGTCGGTTTACGCTTGCATCGTGCTCGGTGCGCTCGCCTCCGTCATCGCCGGCCTCGTGCTGGCGCTGCCGGCGCTGCGGGTGCGCGGACCGTATTTCGGCCTGACCACGCTGGTCGCGGTGCTGATGCTGCAGAATTTCATCGTGGTGTTTGCCGACCTGACCGGCGGCGAGATCGGCCTGACCATTCCCGACGTCATCTCCATTAACGCCGGTGTCAATTACTGGATTGCGCTCGGCTTCATGACGATCTCGGCGGCGATCCTCTATGGCCTCTCGCAATCGCCTGTTGGCCTGGTGCTGCAAGCCAGCGGCCAGGACCCGGTGCAGGCCGGTGCGCTCGGCTTCAACATCGTCAAGCACAAGCTCGCCGCCTTCATCGTCAGCGCGTTCTTCTCGGGGTTATCAGGCGCGCTGCTGGTGTTCTATTTCGGCACCGCCTCGGTCGGCACCGTGGTCGACGTCGCGGTCGGCGTCAACGTGATCGTCTCGGCCGTGCTCGGCGGCCGCCGCACCGTGCTCGGTGCGGCGCTGGGCGCGATCTTCCTGATCGTCGCCGGCGAATTCCTGCGCCCCACCGGCGAGCTCGCAACCTTCATCGTCTCGGCGGTCGCGCTCCTCGTCGTGCTGTTCTTCCCCGGCGGCTTCCTCGGAGCGGCCCTCTCGCGTGAGGCGCGCTCGTGATGGATATGCGAACTTCAAACAGGGCCGTGCTCGAAGTCCGCGGCCTGACCAAGCGCTTCGGCGGGTTGACGGCGGTGAAGAACCTCGGCTTCGAGGTCAATAGCGGCGAGATTTTTGGCCTGATCGGGCCGAACGGCTCGGGCAAGTCGACCGCGATGAAGAGCGTGATGGGCATCGAGCGCCCGACATCAGGCGAGGTGATCTTCGAGGGCGAGGACGTTGCCGGCCTTCCCGCGCACAAGATCGCGCGCAAAGGCTTTGGCATGGTGTTCCAGCATTCGCGGCCGCTGAACCGGCAGACCGTGCTGGAGAACATCATGGTCGCGCTGCTGCCGGACAGCCTGTTCATGCTGTTTCCGGACAAGGCGCTGGTCGAGCGTGCCAAATGGATCGCGGACCGCGTCGGACTCGGCAACGTGATGAACCGCCGCCCGCCGACGCTGCCCTTCGCCGACCTGCGCCGGCTCGAGCTGGCCAAGGCGATCGCGCGCGATCCGAAGGTGGTGCTGGTGGACGAGCCCTTTGCGGGGCTGACGCGGGCCGAGGTTGAAATCTTCTCCGACCTGATCCGCAGTTTTCGCGACGAGGGCCGCGCGGTGATGCTGGTCGACCACAACGTCAAGAGCGTCGCGGCGCTGGTCGACCGCGTGCTCGCGATGTATCTCGGCGAGGAGATCGTCACCGGCAAGGCCGATGACGTCATGAAGAACGAGACGGTGCGGCGGGTCTATCTCGGCGGCGCCATCGAGACCCATGCGCGGCCCGAGACCAGCTTCAAGGACAAGGTGCCGCTGCTCCAGGTCGAGAATGTCAGCGTGTTCTACGGCAAGGCGCAGGCGCTGGAGAACGTCTCGATCCACGTCCACGAGGGCGAGTTCGTCTCGATCGTCGGCCTCAACGGCGCCGGCAAGACCACATTGTTCAACACCATCTCTGGCTTCCTGCCCTATACCGGTGAGATCGTACGCAACGGCGAGAAGCTGCGCGGCACGAGCCCAGCGAAAATCGCCCGCAGCGGCCTCGTGCAGTGCCCGGAATCGCGCGAGCTGTTCGGCGAGATGAGCGTGCGGGAAAACCTCGATCTCGGGGGGCAACATCTGGCCGACGACAAGCGCGCGGCACAGCTGGCCTGGCTGTTCGAGCTGTTCCCGATCCTGAAAGAGCGTCAGGGCCAGATGGCGCAAACGCTGTCCGGCGGCGAGCAGCAGATGCTTGCGATCGGCCGCGCGCTGATGATGCAGCCGCAGATCCTGATCCTGGACGAGCCGACGCTGGGCCTCGCCCCCGTCGTCCTCGAACTCTTGTCCAAGGCCCTCACGAGGCTGCGGCAGACGACGTCGATCACGGTGCTGCTCGGCGAGCAGAACGTGACCTTCGCGCTTCCACATGCCGACCGCGTCTATGTGCTCGAGCATGCAAGGATCGTCTGGGAGGGCGATCCCGGCCGCTTCGCCGCGGAGGCTGGCGCCGATTTTCTCTGATTCGCCCATACCAACAACAAAACAAGCAAAGGGAAAAACGACCATGCGACCATCCCCGAATTTGAGCAGCAGCTTCCTCCTCGCTTCCGCGCTGGCGCTGTGCCTCGCCGCTCCCGCCTACGCGCAGTCGAACGACCCGATCAAGATCGGCGTCATCGCCGAAGTGCAGTCGATCGCGGGGGCCGCGACGCCCGGCGGCGCGCAGATCGCTGCCGACGAGATCAACGCCAAGGGTGGCATTCTCGGCCGCAAGATCGAGATCGTGACCTACGACAACAAGAGCTCCTCGGCGGACTCGGTGCGTGCGTTCCAGCGCGCGGTGAGCGAGGACAAGGTCTCTGCCGTGATCGCAAGCTATATCAGCGAAGTCGTTCTCGCGCTCGAACCCTGGGCGGCGCGGCTGAAGATGCCGCTGATCACGCCCGGCGCGGCCTCGAACGAGATCACCAAGGCGATCCACAACGACTACGAGAAGAACAAGTACACCTTCCACGGCTATCTGACCTCGGCCGCGCAAGCCCAGCTCGTCTGCGACGCCGCCAAGGATCTCCTGGTCGACAAGCTCAAGTTCAAGACGGTCGCGATCATGAGCGAGGACGCCGCCTGGACCAAGCCGCTCGACGTCGGCTACGAGGCTTGTCTCCCGAAAGCGGGCCTCAAGGTCGTCGAGCACGTGCGGTTCTCGCCTGATACCACCGACTTCACGCCGATCTTCAACAATATCGAGGCCAAGAAGCCGGACGTGATCGTCACCGGCATCTCGCATGTCGGCGTGCAGCCGACGGTGCAGTGGAAGAACCAGCAGGTGCCGATCCCGATGTTCGGTATCAGCGCGCAGGCGCTGAGCCCGACCTTCTGGAAGGACACCAATGGCGCCGCCGACGGCGTCCCGTCGCTGGCGGTCGCAACGCCCGATGTCGCCGTGACCTCCAAGACGAAGCCGTTCGCGGCCGCCTTCAAGGCCAAGTTCGGCTCGCCGCCGGCCTATACCGGCTACACCGCCTATGACGAGGTCTACTTCATCACGGAGGCGATCAAGCGCGCGGGCTCGACCGATCCCGACAAGATGGTCACTGAACTCGAAAAGACCGACTACGAGGGCACGATCGGCCGCATCCAGTTCTACGGCAAGGACGACGAGTTTACCCACGGCATCAAGTCCGGTCCGACGACCGTTTCGGGTCTGGTCTTCCAGTGGCAGGACTCCAAGCAGGTCGTGGTCTGGCCCGAGAAGATCGCGGACGGCAAGCTGAAGTTTCCGAGCTTCGTGAAGCTGTCGCAGTAACCGGCCCGCTCTGACGTCGAACCCATCGCTCCGCGGGAGCGGTGGGCTTTTCTTTGTCTTTCGCAGATGCGTTGTGCGGCGCACCGCCTATCGACCTTGGGTGATGTTGACTTTCCGCCGCCCCGCTCCCCATAATTCGAAAAAGAATAACAAGACCAAATCATAAAACGGTTTTGAGGGAGGATAGGATGCCGACTTCACGCAGGCAGCTGCTGAAGAGCTCGGCGGCTGCCGCCGCCGCACTCAGCCTCGATTGGACACGCGCCCAGGCGCAAGCCGAGAATTTGCGCATCGGCCTGATCTACGACCTCACCGGTCCGTTCGCCGCCGGCGGCTCGGTCGCCTCGTCGGTCGGCGCACAGATCGCCATCGACCTCGTCAACGAAAAGGGCGGCATCGGCGGCAAGACCAAGATCGTGCCGGTCGCGGCGGACTCGCAGAGCAAGGCCGACGTCGCGATCAACGAGGCCGAGCGGCTGATCAGCCAGGAGAAGATCGACATCATCAACGGCGTCTATTCCAGCGCGCATGCGGTGCCGATGGCCGCGAAGGTCGAGCAGCAGAAGAAGATCCTCTGGATCACGACCGCGGTCTCGACCGCCGTGTTCAAGGACAAGAACCTGCAATATGTGTTTCGCGCGCAGATCCATTCCGATCAGTACGGCCAGGCCTTCGCAGGCTTCGTCGCCGAGCACGCGCAAGGCAAGCTCGGCATGGACCCGAAGGACGTCAAGGTTGCGCTGATTCACGAGGACGGCCCTTATGGCGTCGGCGTCGCGGCGGCGGACGAGGCCTATGCCAAGCAGGCGGGCATCCAGGTCGTGATGCGCGAGGGCTATTCGGCTTCCGCCCCTGATCTGTCGGTGCTTGTGACCAAGCTCAAGCGCGCCAAGGTCGATGTGATCTCGCATGCCGGCTACAACCCCGACATCACCCTGTTCCTGCGTCAGGCCCGCGAGAGCGGCCTTCGGTTCAAGATGCTGTTCGGCGCGGGCGCCGGCTACAGCCAGCTCGACAAGCTGCGCGCGACCTTCGGCCCCGACATCGATAATTTCTGCAACATCGATCCGGTGCCCGCGCAACTGCTCGATCCAGCCAAGCTTGCGCCTGGAATCGGCGATCTGACCAAGACCATGGTCACGCGCTACCAGGCCAAGACCGGCGCCACCGACGTGCCGCCGCATTGCTCGATGGGTTTCAACCAGACCTGGATCCTGCTCAACAACGTGCTGCCGGTCGCCAAGGAGAAGTACGGCAGCTTCGAGCCCGAGGCCATTCGCAAGGCCGCGCTCGACGTCGACATTCCCGCCGGCGGCACCATCCAGGGCTATGGCGTGAAATTCTTCCCGCCGGGCACGCCGCTCTCCGGCCAGAACGAGCGCTCGACCCCGGTCGTGATGCAAAATGCCGGCGAGCACATCTCGGTGGTGTGGCCGACGAACATCAGGACGCGGGACCCGGTGTTTCCGCTGCCGAAGGGATCGACCTACGGGACGTAGGTTCAAGCCGCGCAGACGGTGCGTCCCTCTCCCTTGCGGGAGAGGGTGGCTCGCCGCGAAGCGGCGAGACGGGTGAGGGGTTGTCTCCGCGAGCTATCCTCTTGCAGCTGCGTTTGCGGATAGAACCCCTCATCCGGCGCTTCGCGCCACCTTCTCCCGCAAGGGGAGAAGGATTAGCAGCGTGCCTGCGGCTGGGTCAGTGAGTTCACCGCGGCTCTACAACATCACCCGCCGTCCCTCCTCCGCCGCCCAATAGCCCGCGTAGTTCACCTTGATCGTCTCATATGCCAGCGCCAGGTCCGACAGCGGCTGGCGTCCCGTCGCGGCGCATTCCATGAAGTCCTGGATCTCCTGGAGATAGCCGCGGGTCCACTCCTCCTCGAGGCAGACATATTGCCAGCCGGTTTTGCGGTCGACCTTCTCGGTGATGTAGACCGAGGCGAGCTTCTCCTCGGAGGTTTGGTAGCTCATCAGATGATTGTTCGGCGTGATATTGGCAAACAGCGAGCCGCCTGACGTGTAGGTCTCGATCAGATTGCGCACGCCGCCCATGATCATGTCGCCGGAGAACACGGTGGCCTTGGTGCCGTCCGAAAATGTCGCGGTCAGCGTGCCCCAATCCTCGACGTCAACAGGATTGGCCTTGATGTAAGTACGCTCCTCCGGCTTGAGGACGGCCGTGACATTGCCGACATCGCCACTGACGCTGGCGACGCGGATGGTTTCACCGCGCGCCTTGGCCTCGACCTGCTTGAGATACAGCACGGCGGAGAGCGGATGGCAGCCCATTCGGATCAGCGAGCCGCCGCCGGTCATCGCCCATTGCGCGGCATGGACCGCATGCGAGCCGGAATGGCTCTCCTCGCCCTTCATGAACAGGATTTTGTCTTTCGTCGCCTTGATGATCTCCGCGGTCTTGGTCACTGCGGGTGCGTAGATCCAGTCCTCGGCATACATGAAGAGCTTTCCGGTGCGCTCGATCGCGGCACGCGTGGCGCCCATCTCTTCCAGCACGCGCTCATACATCAGCGCCTTCGGCACGTGCTTGCCGATCGGCTGCCGGTCGCCGTCGCGGCCGAAATAGCCGGCGAACGGCTTTTCGCAGATGACATGCTTGCCGGCCTGCATGGCGGCGACGATCATCCCCGCATGAAGATTGGGCGGCGTGCAGATGTCGATGACATCGAGCTCGCCGTCCGCGATCAGCTCGGCGAAGCTGCGATGGACCCGTGGGATCTGGTGGCGGTGTGCAAATTCGACGACGTGGTCGCCGCGCGCAGCGACCGCCGCGACCTCGACATCCACGCCGTAGACGCGCCGGAACGCATACATATGCAGCTCCGACACGAAGCCGCAGCCGACGAGTCCCACCCTGATCCTGGCCATAGCGCCCCCTGACCCATGCTTTAGGCAGCACTATAACGCGCTGGCAGGTCTATTCCACCGAGACCCGCACCACGCCGGCACTCATCATGCCCAGCGCCTTGGCGGCAGGGACGGAGAGATCGACGATCCGACCGCGGATGAAGGGGCCGCGATCGTTGACGCGGCATTGAATCGAGCGGCTGCCGTAGGACACCCTCAGCACGCTTCCGAACGGGCGCGTCCGGTGCGCGCAGGTCAACTCACCTTTCCCGGCTTTTCCGTATCCGTAATAGGAGGCAAGCCCGCTTTCGGCCTGGGCGAAGGAAACTGCAGAAAGCGAAAAAGTAGCAAGGCAAGAAAACAGCGTGGTCTGCGCTCGCACGGCACCGCTCCCGGTTGGCCCTGCCCCGCGCAGCAACGTTTGTTGGTTCCCGTGGGTTCCTGGGCCGCCACCGGGCTACGCCCGGCGGCGCCATCACACATTGTTACTATTTGTGAAAGACCAGCGTGCGGACTTCGATGCTCTCACGCGGCGCCGCGTCGGCCGGCGTGGTCGGATCGACGAACGCGGTGTGCGGCCCGAAGCGGGTGCGGCCATCGGTTGCGGAATCGTAGCACTTGAGCAGCAGCGCTTCGTCCGCCGTCATCTCGGGGAAATAGAACCAGCGATGGTTCGGATTGTATTTCACCGAGTAAGTCTCGCCGCGGCGGTTGGGATAGATCAGATCGGAGGCAACGAGATCGTCGGGCGCGACCGTCGTACCGTCGGCCATCGCCAGCGGCGAGTCGCGCAAGGGACCACGGATCGGCCGCCACAAATTGATCACCTGGACGCGGCCTTTCAGCAACTCCTCGGCCTCATCGGGCAGATGTTCGCGCACGCGGTTGGCGCCTGAGACGGCGGTCTGGTCGACGTGGACGCGCGTTGCCGGCTGCCGCGGTCCGCCGTCGCGAATATCCGCGGCGCCCTCGACGCGCCTGCGCACGGTGTGGTCGAAGATGACGACGCGGTCGGCTTTCAGCGTTGCGCGCAGGAAGGCCTCGACGGCGGGATAGTAGACCGCCCTCACCTCTTCGTCGTTGCTGAAGTCCTTCACTCGGGTTGGATGCCGCACCAGCGCAAAGCCTTCGCGGTCGAGCGAGAAATTTTGCGCGATCAGTCGCGCATCGAAGATCGGGACCTGATGCGGCTCCGGCAACGACGTGCTCTTGGGCTCGCCAGGCGGCGGATCGAAGGCATAGGTGCGCGGCTTGCCGGAAACCGGCGCGAGATAGTTGAGTTCGGCAGTGACGAAGGGAAGCGATTCGATTTTTGTTTCTTGCAGGCCCATGGCCGGTCTCCCGATGTGGTCGTCCGGATGATTTTTGACGGGAGGGTGCGTGCTGCAAGGGAGTTGGTGCAAATAGCAATGCGGGTGTTGTCGCTGGCATGAAACGCAGAACGAACGTTTCGCGAAATCCGGCCGGGTTGGAATGCGCTCTGCCCGCCTCACGGATGCTTGAGAGCCTTGTGAGATCTCGTGCCCCGGACGCAGCGCATCACGCAGTGGTACGCTGCTGAGCCGGGGCCTATCTCACCGGGAGCATCTGTGCGGCATGGGTCCCGGCTCTGCGCAGTAGCGATCTCGGCCGCCTCGAGCTTCTGCTTGATCAGACCCCAGTGAAGGTAGAGGTCGATTGCGCTCTGCTCGTCCGCGACCAGCCGAACATTTTCGCGCCGGCCAGCATGAGACGGATCATTCCGCCGCCTCGCCGCGAACAGCCTGGCGCTTGGCGATCAGCTCGCGCGTCAGCGGAATCAGCTCGCGGCCATATTCGATCGCATCGGGAAGCGGATCGAAGCCACGGATCAGGAAATGGCTGACGCCGAGGTCGTAATAGTCGCCGAAGACCTCGGCCACCTGCTCCGGCGTGCCGACCAGCGCGGTCGTGTTGCTGTTGGCGCCCGTGAGCTTTGCGATCTCGGTCCACAGCCGCTTGTCGATGCGGCTGCCCTGGTCGGCGAGCGAGAGCAGCCGCCGCGCGCCAGCCGTGGCATGGCCGTCGGCGGGCTTGCGATAGCCGGTCTTGTCCTGGAGCGCGGTGGCGCGCGCAAGAATCTCTTCCGCCTTTTCCCAGGCCTGCTTTTCGGTCGGAGCGATGATCGGCCGCACCGAGAGGCTGAAGCGCGGCGTCGGACGGCCCCGCCTGACGGCCGCATTGTGAACGCGCGAGGTGACGTCGCGCACCTGCGCATAGGATTCGCCCCACAGGGCAAACGTGTCTGCATGCTTGCCTGCGACGTCGATCGCCGCGTCGGAGCCACCGCCGACGAAGGTGTAGATGCCGGCCTTCTGCAGCGGCTTCACCTGCGAAAAACCGTTCTCGACGTTGTAGTACTTGCCGCTGTAGTTGAACGGCTTCTCGCTGGTCCATTCCAGCCGCACCACATCGAGAAACTCGCCGGTGCGAGCGTAACGCTCGTCCTTGTCGTCGAGCGTGTTGCCGTCTTGCCTCAGCTCGGCTGCATTGCCGCCGGTGATGACGTGCAGCGAGACGCGGCCTCCATAGAGTTGGTCGAGCGTCGCCAGCTGCCGCGCGAGCAGCGTCGGCGCGGTAAAGCCCGGTCGCTGCGCAATCATCACTTTCAACGACTTGGTGATCGTTAGCACATGCTGAGCGACCTGGAGCGCATCGGGCGTAGTCGAATGGAACGCCAGCAGCGCGCGGTCGAAACCCGCGAGCTCATGCGCCTTCGCCACCGTCTCGATATAGGCGGGATCGAGCACCGGACCCTGGCGCACGATGATCTCGGAAGCATTGCTGTTGGCGATAAAGCCGATGAACTCAATCGACATGATGTTCTCCCTGAATGTTTGGCGGAAGGCTAGAAGCCCAATGCGGCACGGCCGAGGCCGGTGCGCGTGGAATCGTCCTGCGGCGTGTGCACGCGGCCGCACAGGACGTCGCGATAGTGCCGCTCCAGCGGATTGGCGCGGGACAGGCCGTGATTGCCGGTCAGCGACAAGGCATCCTCGACCGCGGCGACGGCGTTGTTGGTCACGGTCAGCTTGATGACGTTGGACTCGGCCGCGGAAAGCGCGACACCGTCATCGAAATCACCGGCGAAGGATGCGATCAGCCGCGCATTGACGGCGAGCCGAGCCTCGATCGCGCCGAGGATCTCCTGCGCCCGCGGCAGGGTCGCAAGCGGCGCGCCCAGGCTGGCGGGCGCGCGCTGCTTCAGGAACGCGACTAGCCAGTCACGTGTAGCCCGCGCAACGCCATCATAGATCGCGGCGACGAAGATCGTGTGCACGGTCGCCTGCGCGACATCGGGTACGCGCCAGTCGGCCGGCTTGCGCACGTCGATCTCCGCATCGAGAGGAATCACGACGTCCTCGAAGATGACGTCGTGGCTGCCGCTGGCCCGCAAGCCGTGATGATCCCATGTCTCGACGATGCGCGTGCCCGGCAGGCCCGCCGGCACCAGGAACTGTCCGACGCGCGGCTCGGCTTCGTCCGTGCGCGCCCAGACCAGATACCATTTCAGGATCGGCGATCCCGTCGAATAGATCTTGTGCCCCGAGAGCCGCCAGCCGGTCTCGGTGCGACGTGCAATGGTCGCGGGCAGGCCGCCGCGCGCGGGCGAACCCAGTTCGGGCTCGACGCGGAGCGCGTTGACGAGCGAAAGGCCTTCGACGCTCTCGCGCGCAAGCTTGCGCGACAGCCGCGCCGGCCAGGTCGGGCTCCGTGCCATCACCAGATGGTTGATGTAGTGCATCGACAGCACCAGCGCGGTCGACGGATCGGCCTTGCCGACGATGCCGAGGACGCGTGCGGCATATCGCGCGCCCGCTCCGGCCCCGCCATGGGCCGCAGGCACCGTCAGCGACAGCAGGCCCGCCTCGGACAGCTCGCGAAAGTTCTCGAACGGGAAGCTGCCGGTGCGGTCGTGCTCGGCCGCCCGCGCGGCGAAAGCCTCGGCCAGCACCTCGGCACGTGCGATGTAGTCGGGCTCGTGATGGGCCGCGCGCCCCTTGGCGATCGAACTCACCATGTCGCGTCCAATCCGAGCAGGCCGAGAATCTGGCGGCGTAAATCGGCCAGATACGGATCGCCGCGATGGCGCGGATACGGCCGGTCGACGCGGATGTCGGCCTTCACACGCGCCGGGCGGTCGCTGAACACGATGACGCGATTGGCGAGCACCAGCGCCTCCTCGGCGTCATGCGTCACCAGCAGCGTGGTAAAGCCCTTGCGCTGCCACAGCGAGACCAGCTCGGCCTGCATGGTGATGCGGGTCAGCGAGTCGAGCTTGCCGAGCGGCTCGTCGAGAATGAGGATTTTGGGATCGTTGACCAGCGCGCGGGCCAGCGCGACGCGCTGCGCCATGCCGCCCGAGAGCTGGTGCGGATAGGCATTGCGGAAGGACGACAGCCCCACGAGATCGAGCGCGGCATCGACGCGATGACGCTGGCTCTTCAAGATGCCCTGTGCCTCCAGCCCCAGCGCGACGTTGTCCCAGACCGTGCGCCAGGGAAACAATGTCGGATCCTGGAACACGACAACGCGCGACGGGTGCGGTCGCGTGATGCGCGCCTCGTCCTCGCGGAGCGTTCCGGATTTGGGCTTGTCGAGGCCTGCGACGAGGCGCAGCAGCGTGGACTTGCCGCAGCCGGAGGGACCGAGCAGCGCAACGAACTCGCCCGGCTCGACGGAGATGCTGACGTCGCTGAGCACTGGCAGCTCGGCGCCGTCGATGTCGAAGGCGTGGCTGACCTGCTCGATGTCGAGCGCGGCGCCGGCGGCCGGGTGAGCGTCGATCTCAGTCAGTGCAGTCGCGGCTACCATTTGACGGTCCCCTTCTGCCAGACCAGCAGGCGATCGCGGATCGAAAACAGCAGCGTGATCGCGCCGGAGCAGAGCAGCGACATCACGATCAGCGCCGCATACATGTTGGCGTAGGCGGCCCAGCCCTGCGCCCATTGCAGGTACCAGCCGAGCCCGGCCTTGACGCCGATCATCTCGGCAACGACGAGCACGGCAAAGGACGAGCCGAGCCCCATGAACAGGCCGACGAAAACGTGCGGCAATGCCGCGGGAATCGCGACCTTCAGCACCAGGAAGGACGGCTTCGCCCCGAGCGTGCGCGCAACGTCGTAATAGGCGTTGCTCACACTCGCGACACCCGACCAGGTCAGCACGGTGACCGGGAAGCCGGTTGCGAGCGCGATCAAAAAGGTCGACGCGCTCCAGCTCGATGGGAAAGTGAAAAAGGCGATCGGCAGCCACGCGGTCGCCGGCAGCGGGCCAATGAACCGCAGCACCGGATGCACCCAATAGCCGACCGCGCGCGACCAGCCGATCGAGACGCCGGTCAGGAACCCGACCGTCGCGCCGATCAGATAACCGCCCAGTTGGAGCTTGACCGAGGCGAACACGCTGTCGAGCAGTTTTGGCAGATCGTCGGTGTAGACCTCGATGATCGACTGCGGCGGCGGGAAGAACGGCAACGGCAGCCAGGCGAATTTCGCCGTCGCGACTTCCCACAGGGTCAGGACAACGCCGAGCACGACGAGCCATGGCGCGCGCTGGCGTAAGGCGCGGCCCGCCGAGCCGAGGTAGTCGGCGCCGACGGTCCCGAACAGCGCGATGGCCGCGATGACAAACGCGGCAATGCCGAGCGAGTGGGTCCGCGACCAGTCGCCCACGTCCTCCCACCACAGGCAGGACAGGCCGAAGGCAATCCACGCCATACTCGCGAGAATGCCGGCACCGGATTCCCGGATCCAGCTCGCAAGCCACGGTGCGCGCGAGAGACGCGGCGCGCCGGAAGCAAGGCCGTCAGACAGCGAATACGTCGACATAGATGCGCTCCGCGAATCTGGCCGTGTCCGTGCTCTGCTTGAACACCTGCACGCTCTTGAGATCGTCGGCATAGGCCTTGAGCTCGCGCTTCAAGACTTCGCCGACGGGATGATGATGATGGGTATGGTAGCGCACCATGCCTTCGATATCCGCGAGCGACGCCGTCTTCGGCGCGTAAGGCTGGAACGATTTCGCCGTCACGGATGGATTCTGCGCAGTGAACATCGCGGCATCGAGCAGCGCCTGCGTCAGGGCGCGCGCGACCTGCGGCTCCTCGCGCACCAGGCTGCCGCGCAGGCCGAGAATGCAGCAGCTCTTGTCGCGATATTCGCCGTCGAGATTGGAGGCGACCTCCTTGTACTGGGTGTCCTTGAGCCAGAGATAACCCAGCGGGTCGGACGACAGGAAGGCCTGCACCTCGCCCTTCTCGACGGCGACGTTGAGAAGGTTGCCGGGATAGGCGCGCCAGTCGACATCCTTGTTCGGATCGATGCCTAGCTTGGCGAGCTGAATGGAGAAGAAATTCTTGTCAGGACCGCCGAGATCGCCGACCGCGACGATCCTGCCCTTGAGATCAGCGAGCTTGTTCACGCTGGAATCGGCGCGCGTCAGCACGCGCATGCAGCCGCCATGGGTGCCGGCGGCGATCTTGACGTCAAAGCCCTGCTCCAGCGGTTTCAGCCAGCGCAGCGCCATGCCGAGACCGGCATCGCTCTTGCCGGTCGCGATGGCCTCGAGCAACTGGTCGGTCGAACCGGAATAGTTGATGAGCTCGATGTCGAGATTATGCTTCTGGAAGAAGCCGTGCTCGATGGCGACCGGGACCGGGGCGAGACAGACCGCGCCGGCGTTCCAGGACAGTTTCAGCTTGCGCGGCGCACCGGTGAGCGCGGGCGCATCCGACGCGGTCCGGCACAGCGGAAACTCCGAGAGATCGACGCCGGGCGCGATTGCCCGTGGCGCAAATGCCTGTGCCGCACCGAAGGCGCCGAGCGGCGCGGCGAAGGCCGCAGCTAACCCCGCCTGGAGCAAATGGCGCCGGTCGAGCCTCGATCCGCCGTGCTTGTCGTCGTCGTTCATCCGTTTCCACTCCTGCACTTGCACGGCTCCGCCATCGGCACAACGGCTTGCGTTGCGCCTGTTCCATGCGGAGCTGCGTCGAGAGAAAATCTTTTCGCCGGCGCCTGCTGCGCCGCCTTGATGCGATGCGCAAATCATGCGGCGCGTTCGCCGTGTCGTCAATGAAATGGAATTTCGAATGTAGCGCGAGGCGAAGTCATTCTCTCCATCGGCACCTGCGGGGACGATGAAAGGATTTCCACCGATGCATCGGTTGAAGGAGTGCGGGGCTACTCCCTCTCCTGCTTCATTCTTGCACAGCGCATACCGCACGTTCTCGAAATCAGCGCCCCTCTGGAACGTCCTTGCCGATCGCGCGCGCAATACGGTTGGCCATTTCATTGACTGGGCATCGCACAACCATAGACTTGATCGTCTCGCTGCATCGTTCGCTCACGCGTCGTGAGCAAAGCAACAGACAGGCCACATGAGCATCAACTCCCTCGATCATTCCGTCACGCGTCGGCTCGCTGCATCGCTGCTTGCCGCTGCCATCACCCTGTCGACTGCCGCGGCCTCGTTCGCGGCCGACGCAATCGTCCTGCGCGTCGGCGATCAGAAGGGCGGCAATCGTTCGCTGCTCGAGTTCTCGGGCTACGCAAAGGATCTGCCTTACAAGATCGAGTGGTCGGAATTCCCCGCGGCCGCGCCGATCCTCGAGGCGCTCAACGCCGGCGCGCTCGACGTTGGCTACACCGGCGATCTCTCCTTCCTTTCGGTCTATGCGGCCGGCGCCCCGCTCAAGGCGATCGGCGGCACCAGGTCGGATGCCAAGACGCAAGCCATTCTCGTACGCCAGGATTCGCCGATCAAATCGGCCGCCGACCTCAAGGGAAAGCGCCTCGCCGGCACGCGCGGCGGCTGGGGCCAGTTCCTGATCGACGCCACGCTGGAGAAGGCGCAGATCAAGCTGGAGGATGCGACCTTCGCGCCGCTCGGTCCGGTCGACGCCAAGATCGCGTTGGTCGCGGGCTCGATCGACGCCTGGGCGGTGTGGGAGCCCTACGTCTCGTTCGCCACTTTGAAAGACAAGGCCCGCGTGATCGCCGATGGTGAGGGCCTGACGCCGACCATCACATTCATCGTCGCCTCCGACAACGCCATCGCCACCAAGCGCACGGCGGTGCAGGACCTGGTGCAGCGGCTGAACAAGGCGCGGCTGTGGTCGCTGGATCATCTCGGCGAATATGCCAAGAGCACGGCCGAGCTGACCAGGCTGCCGGAGGACGTGCTGCTCTCGGCCTATACCGCGCAGCGCACCAGCCCGATTCCGATCGACGAGAACGTCGTGAAGGAGGTGCAGGAGGCCTCCGACCGCTCGACGCGCTATGGCATCCTGCCGAAAAAGCTCGACGTGAGCAAAGCCGTCGACCGCAGCTTCACTGCTGCGGCCGCGGGATCGAACTAGACGGAGCCGGCGGGATGCCCGGGCTTCGTCTCAACGCAGGCCCGCTGCATCTCGCCGCGATCGTGCTCGCGCATTTCGCCTGCATGAGCTTGATCGTATGGCTGTCGCTTTAGATGCCGGCCAGGCCTTAAGGAAAAGATCAGGACAACATAAGGAGCCCATAAGGACTTACGAGACGCCGCTGGCCTAGCATCGACCGTGTGATCGCGTCGGTAACAGGATGCCTCATCCCCGGCTTGTCCAGGCAATCACAACTCGCTCTCGGGTTGCCGATCCCGACCGGACGGGCTTACAGTGGCATTCACCCTGCGGCCGTCGACGCTTGCAATGGGAAGGCGACCTTCGGGCTGGAGATCAGCGCCATGTCAGCCGATCAGTATCTTCGTTACGATCCGTCCGTCGAACAAATCCGGCCGGAGGAAGCGGCGGCCGTCGAGGAGATCGTTGCCTCGATTTCGCGAACGAGCGATCGCACTTTTCACAAAGACAAGCACGGAACCCGACAGCAGCACGCCAAGGGCGCCGGCTATCTCCGGGGCGAGCTGATCGTCTACGAGGATTTGCCGGATCATCTGCGCCAGGGCCTGTTCAAGCAGGCTGGCCACTTCCCGATCATCGTCCGCCTCTCCACCGCATTCAACAGGAGCGATCGCGTACGCTCGCCGCGGGGGTTTGCCATCAAGGTCTTGGGCGTGACTGGGGCCAAGGCGCTCGGCGACGACGATTCGACGAACCAGGATCTTCTGCTCGTCAATCACCCCAGCTATTTCGCGGATGCGATGGCCTATATGCGCGCACAGCACAACGTCGAGCGCACCCTGTTCCTGCCTGATCTGGCGTACGTACCCATAGGCTTTCTCGCGCGCGTGCTGGTCGCCGCATCGGACAGAACAGGCATTCCGATCCCGATCGTCTTGAAAGCGCTCGGTGATGCCGGCAGCAACATCCTCGGAGAAACCTTTCACACGGAGGGAGCATTGCGGTTTGGCGACTATATCGCAAGGCTTCGCCTGGTGCCGATCTCGGCCTCGGTTCGCCAACTCACCGGCCAGCCCTGCCACGATTCCGATGATGCCGTGCTGAACAGCGTCGTTGCCTTCTTCAAGGACAATGCGGCCGAGTACGAATTATTTGCCCAGCTCTGCACCGACCCGGAGCGAACACCGATCGAAGATGCTTCGATCGACTGGCCCGAAGACGTCGCGCCGCCGCAAGCACTCGGCAAGATCACGCTTCCGCGCCAGACCGCCGACAGCCCCGCGCGTCGCGTCTATTCCGACGAGGTGCTTTCGTTCGACCCATGGCGATGTCTCGCCGCGCATCAGCCGCTCGGCTCGATCATGCGGTTGCGCAGGGATGCCTACAGTGCCTCCCGCACGCTGCGGCAGCAGCAAAATCAATTCAAGGTCAAGCAACGGCCCGGCGAACCGCGAGAGATCGCGGACCTGCCGGATTGAGCCGATCACCGTCCCTCATGATGAGGCCCGGTGTCCCGGCCTGCGTCGAAAAATGACGCCGACCGCAGCGGATCGCCGGGATCAAGCGTCTCTGCCAGCGATGCGATCACCTGGCTGGAGCGGTCCCGCCACTTGGCAGCCCTTTGCGCTTGTCCGAGGCTCTCATAGACCACCGCAGTCGTGCGATAAACCCGCCAGGCGGCGTGCGGTAACCTGGCATGGCGGAGAATCGAAGTGGCCGCCGCCAAATGCCCGCCGGCGAGTTGCGTATCCTGCTTCACGATCGCAATTCTCGCCATGGCCTCGTAGCACAGCGCGAGAAACGGCCGGTCGGGTGCCGCGCTCGTCACCTCGTGAAATTGGTTGGCCGAGCTCTGGGCGCGGTCCAGATCGCCAATCGCGATCCAATAGTCGCAGCAAGTCAGCAGATAGTGGGGGATGACCAGCGACTCCATCGGCACCCGGTCGACCTCCATTCGCCGCTCCATCGCATCGAGATGCTGCCGCGCCCGAGGCAGGTCGCCCATCCTGACATAAGCTCGCGCCAGCAGGTTCCTGCCGACGAAGAAGGTGAACGGATTGGCCTCGATCATCGGGCCGAGCGCATCCTCCGCACGCCGTGACGCGCTGCCATATTCCTCCGCCTCGGAATACAGCCATCCGATCGTGAGATGACACAGCGCGACGGCCTGCGGATTTGCATTCCGCTCCGAGATAGCCAACGCGGAGACGACGTTTCGTTGCGCCCGTCCCCATTCACCGAGATAAATCTGGGCAAACGCCTCGACCGATTCATAGAGGACGAACAGATAGACGTCACCGACCAGGCGGGCGAGCTCCTTTCCCCGGGTCGTCGCATCGCAGCAGGCCGGGTAATTCGCGCGCAGGAATTCCAGCACCATCTCCATCGAGCAGCGTCGCAGCCGCATGCTCAGATCCTGCTCTCCGGTGATCAGTGCTGATGCATGCTCGGCAAGGTCCGCATTCTCGCGATCCCAGCCGCGGAGCATCAGCTTCAAATTGGCAACGTTCCCCTGGACCAGAGCACTGAATGCGGCGTCGTCGATCGCCCTGCTCTTGACAAGAGCCTGTTCCGCAACAGGCAGGCTCTGGCGTCGATCGACGTAGAGACAAAATCTGCTGAGATCGACCAGTGCGTTCACCTCTTCGCGCACGTGCCCGTTCTCCGCCGCGTGCGCGACGACTGCGCTGAGATCCTGCAGGGAATTCAGGAAATCTCCACTGGCCCGCCAGGCCCAGGCGCGCTGAAGCAGCAACTTCAGACGTGTCGTTACCCGAACCTCCGGCGGCAGATGCGGCACCAGCTCCAAAGCGCGGGACAGGTAATTGGCGGCCTCGCGTGTGCTGAACCTTCGCGCCGAGCCCTCGGCCGCCGCGCCCAGATAATGCATCGCCTTCGGGAAATCGCGGCCCAGTTCGAAGTGGCGCGCGACAATCGCGGCGATCTCCGCAGCCTGCGGCCCGTAGCCCTGCTCGAGCCCCGCCCCAAGCAGCGCATGGGTTTTCGTGCGGCGCGCCGGCGCGAGCCGCTGGTAGAGGATCTCCTGGTACAGCGCGTGCTGGAACGCATAGCGACCGGAGACACCTCCGTTCGGCCACTCGGTCATGCCAGCCACGACGATAATGCGATCGGTCCGTGCCAGGTCCTCGCACATCTGCTCGACATCCAGCACGGGACGGTCCAGCGCACCGGCGATATGGAGCGCGGAAAACTCCGCTCCCGCCGCACTGGCGACCTCGAGCAGGCAGCGCTCGTCCACGGTGAGGTGATCGATCTGCTGCTTGATCATTCCTTCCAGATCGCGCGGCATGCTGTCATGCGAGGCCGCGTCTTCGCTGACCAGCCGCCAGCCCAATTCGTGCTCGACCAGCGCGCCTTGCGCCACGAGATGATCGAGCAGAGACGACACGAACAGAGGATGCCCGCCGGTTCGCGCGAAGATGCGCTCGACCAGCTCTCTGGCGAAATCGGCCGAGTTGAAGCGCAGCGAAAGATAGCGTTCGACGTCGATGCCGGTCAGTCGATCGAGCGCGAGCTCGGTGGCGTGTCCATGAATCCGCAAGTCCTGGTGAACGGCACGGATAGGATGTCCGCCGACGGCGACTTCCATCGGCCGGTAGGTGGCCAGCACGAGGATAGAAGCCCTCCGATCCCGCCGTGCCAGCCGGGAGAGCACATCCACGGTGGCAAAGTCGCTCCAATGCAGATCTTCCAGGATGATCACCCATGGTCGCGTGACGGCGAGATGTTCCATGAGATCGGCAAATTCGCGCAGCATGCGCTCCCGGGTTGCGCCAAAGACCTCATGCTGGAATGCGGCCCGGTCTGCTTCTCCGAGGAATCCGGGCATTTGCGCGAGCCAGGTCGGCGCGTGCTCGCGGATCGACGTCAGCAGCGATGCTCCGTCGGTTCGACGGCAGCACTCGTTCAGCGCTCCGATCAGCGGAAGAAAGGCCTCATGGGTGCCGAACAACTCGTTGCAACTACAGTGCAGCACGCCCAGTCCCTGCTGGTTCATCCTGTCGAGCGTCATCTGCAAGAGGGTTGTCTTGCCGATCCCGGCCTCGCCGGTGATGAAGACGACCTGACGCTGTCCGGTACGAGCGAGTTGCAACGCCTTGTCCAGCGTGTCGAGTGCGCCCGTGCGCCCGACCCTCCAGTGCCGCCGTCGATCGGCAGCCTGCTCCGTGACGGACGCCGCCTCCTCTTCGGGCGCCCGCTCGATCGCAGGCAATTCGGCGGTCGCGACCGCCGCAATGAAGCGATAGCCGCGCCGCGTGACCGTCTCGATGTAATTGGGGGACTGCCTGTCGTCGCCGAGCACCGAGCGTAGCGCGTTCACGGCAACGGCGAGGCTCGACTCGCTGACGTGTAGATCGGACCAGACTGCGTCGAGCAACTCTTCCTTGGTGACGAGTTCACCGGGCCGACCGACGAGATAGCAAAGAACCTCGAACGGCTTCGGCGCCAGCGCGATCCGCTCCCCGCCTCGCCACAATAGCGCGTTGGCCCGGTCGAGGCGGAATTCACCAAAGGCAAGCGCGTCTGTACGCACGGCTCCGACCCCCGGATGATCCCTGATCTTAAGGCAAAGCTCAGCCAAATGTAAGGGCACGCTAAAGACCTGCGCCCTGCGCCGGTACTAGCGTCGGCCTGTCCATTTCAGAGACGCCGGTAAGTCGTCGGACGGCCTTTTCATCACGCTGTCATTTCAGTCGACAGGCAGTCGATGCCTGAATTTTGGCAAGGAGTTGGCCATGAGCATTTTAAAACATTTGGCGATCCCGCCTCTCGCTTTGGCCATTCGCCATTACGACGTCAGGGTCATATTGGGCGTCACCGTCCTCAGCCGCATCTTCCTCGTCGCCATCTACCTTGCGTGCGGCGGCCCGGGCCTGTCCGAGTTCGATCTCGCCAACACGATCGCGCTGCCATGAGCTCGGGACCGCTCGAATGGTGCATCGAGATCGCGATCATCGTCGCGATCTGCATCGGGATTGTCGCGGGCGGGCATGGCCGGCTCGTCGTCCCGCATCACCGGGTTCAACGCGCGCAAGCCGATCGGGCCGCTTGCGTCCAGCAGCCCCCAAACCTCTTCAGCGTCGCCGCCCTGCGGCGAGCGGGTCCGCCCGTTTGATCGATCACCAATACGCGCGGTGATAGTGCCGGTAATACGGCCGGTAGTAGCCGTAACGAGGGCCGAAATACGGGCGGTAAGGCCGATAGTAGCGCGGATAAGCATAGGCTGGACCATAGCCGTAATAGGCCGGCGCATAACCATAACCGTAGCCATAGCCCGGATATCCGTAGCCGCCGTAGTAGGGCCCGCCGCCATAGTAGCCATAGCCGTAAGGCGCGCTGCTGGCGATGGCTCCTGCGATGATCGCGCCAGCGGCAAGGCCGCCGAGACCCCATCCAAAACCTCGGCCGCGCCAGTGCACCTGCGTGACGTCATCGCCGACGGCGGCCTTCATGGTTGCGACATTGGTGGGCAGCGGAGCCGCCGCGGCTTGCTCCATTCCTCCCGCTATGACCGCAGCGGCGAGCGAACAGGCGACTGCCGTTTTCCAGATCCTCATCGTCTTACTCCTTTCTGACGTTTGGCTTGGACATGGATCGCAGCGCCATCCTCGGGCATCCTGGCGCGAGGTCAAAGCCTCGAGTTTTGCGTGCACCGCACAAGACGCATGCCTCCATTCTGATCAACCGGGTCCCGACGGGCTCGACAACCTCACCGCGTGTGACACCGGCAAGACGGTGCCTGGGGCCCGATCACCGCGGCAAAGCATTAAGCTTCCGGCGCATTCGCAACCAACAACCACCTTCCCGATTTACTATTCGTGCCGTTACTATCGGTTCCAAATGAGCGCGGCCGGGAGGCTTCTCGCGAGCGCCAGAGTTGTGGGAGAATGACATGAGTGCCGCGAGACCCGAGCCGCTTGCCCGTCAGGCGCTGGCGTTCGTCCTGGCCGGCGGACGCGGCAGCCGGCTGCTGGAGCTGACCGATCGGCGCGCCAAGCCCGCGGTCTATTTCGGCGGAAAATCCCGCATCATCGATTTCGCGCTTTCAAACGCGGTGAACTCGGGCATCCGCCGCATCGCCGTCGCCACCCAGTACAAGGCGCACAGCCTGATCCGGCACCTTCAGATGGGCTGGAACTTCTTCCGCCCCGAGCGCAACGAGAGCTTCGATATCCTCCCGGCGAGCCAGCGCGTCTCCGAAAACATGTGGTACGTCGGCACGGCCGATGCGGTCTACCAGAACATCGACATCATCGAATCCCATGCCTGCCGCTTCATCGTCGTGCTCGCCGGCGACCATATCTATAAAATGGACTACGAGGTGATGCTGCGCCAGCATGTCGACAGCGGCGCCGACGTCACCGTCGGGTGCCTGGAGATGCCGCGCCAGGAATCTTCCGGCTTCGGCATCATGCATATCGACGAGAACGGATGGATCAAAGAGTTCCTGGAAAAGCCGAAAGATCCGCCGCCGATGCCCGGCAAGCCGGACGTCTCGCTCGCCAGCATGGGCATCTACGTGTTCGACGCGAAATTTCTGTTCGAGGAGCTCAAGCGCGACGCCGAGGATCCGAATTCCAACCACGATTTCGGCAGGGACATCATCCCCTACCTCGTCAAGAACGGCCGCGCCATGGCGCACCAGTACTCGACCTCCTGCGTCCGCTCCGGCAGCGACCCCCGCGCCTATTGGCGCGATGTCGGCACCGTCGACGCCTATTGGGCCGCCAATATCGACCTTACCGACGTAGTGCCCGAGCTCGATTTGTTCGAC
Source organism: Bradyrhizobium sp. WSM1253 (assembly GCF_000244935.1). Taxonomy (NCBI): domain Bacteria; kingdom Pseudomonadati; phylum Pseudomonadota; class Alphaproteobacteria; order Hyphomicrobiales; family Nitrobacteraceae; genus Bradyrhizobium; species Bradyrhizobium sp. WSM1253. The sequence continues at coordinate 6,464,461 of NZ_JH600073.1, read as the reverse complement.
AGCGCCTGGCCGATCTGGTCCTATTCGGAGATCACACCACCGGCAAAATTCGTCCACGACGAGGAGAGCCGGCGCGGCCAGGCCGTGAGCTCGCTGGTCTCGGGAGGCTGCATCATTTCCGGCGCCTCGCTGCGGCGCTCACTGCTGTTCACCGGCGTGCGCGTCAACTCCTACGCCAATGTCGAGAACGCCGTGATCATGCCCTACGTCAATGTCGGTCGCGGCGCGCGCCTGAAGAACGTCGTGATCGATCGCGGCGTCGAGATCCCGGAAGGGCTCGTCGTCGGCGAAGATCCCGAATTGGACGCAAGACGCTTCCGCACCACCGAGCAGGGCATTTCGCTCATCACCCAGCCGATGCTCGACAGGCTCAATACATGACGCCTGTTCGCGTCCTCGCGGTCGCCTCTGAAGTTTATCCCATCGTCAAGACCGGCGGCCTCGCCGATGTCGCGGGCGCGCTGCCGATTGCGCTCAAGGCGCATGGCGTCGAGATGCGCACGCTGATGCCGGGCTATCCGGACGTGATGCGGGTGCTGGGCGGAGCCGACGAAATCCGGCGCTGGCCGGATTATTTCGGCGGACCCGGACGTCTGCTCGCCGGCTCGCATGACGGCCTCGATCTGTTCGTGCTCGACGTGCCGCATCTCTACGCACGGCCTGGCAACCCCTACGTGACGGTCGAAGGCGTCGACTGGGCGGACAATGGCGTGCGGTTCGCCGCGCTGTCGCGCATCGCGGCCGATATCGGCCACGGCCTCGTTCCTGCCTTCGTGCCCGACGTGGTGCATGCCCACGATTGGCAGGCCGGGCTGGCGCCGGCCTATCTGCACTACGACAATCGGCCGCGGCCCGCCACCGTGATGACCATCCACAACATGGCCTATCAGGGCAAGTTCGCGCCCGAGCTGATCGGTTCGATTGGCCTGCCCTGGCGCGCCTATGGCGTCAACGACCTCGAATATTTCGGCGGCATTAGTTTTTTGAAGGCCGGCCTGCAATTCGCCGATCGCATCACCACGGTCTCGCCGACCTATGCGCAGGAGATCCAGACCGACGAGGGCGGCATGGGGTTCGGCGGCCTGCTTCGCGCCCGCGCCAACGTGCTGAGCGGAATCCTCAACGGCATCGATGTATCCGTTTGGAATCCGCAAGAAGATCCGCACATCGCCTACCGCTTCGGCGCGGAGGACCTCACGTTCCGGGCCGCCAACAAGGCGGTGCTTCAGCAACAGTTCAATCTGGATTCCTCGGACGAAGCGCCATTGCTCGGCGTCATCAGCCGCCTGTCCTGGCAGAAGGGGCTCGATCTCCTGCTCGAGGCCATCCCGACCATTTTGCGCGAAGGCATGCAGCTCGCGCTGCTCGGCAGCGGCGACCGCGATCTCCAGGATCGCTATCAGGCCGTTGCGCGCGCGCACCCTGGCCGGATCGGAGTCGTGATCGGCTACGACGAGATCATGGCGCATCTGATCCAGGCCGGCGCGGACGCGCTCATCGTGCCCTCGCGGTTCGAGCCGTGCGGCCTGACCCAACTCTGCGCGTTGCGCTACGGCGCCGTGCCCATCGTTTCGCGCGTCGGCGGCCTCGAGGATACCATCGTCGATATCGGCGAGGCCGATAAATCGGGCCAGGACGCCACCGGCTTCAAGTTCGGTCCTGTGACTGCGGATGCTCTCGCCGGCACGCTGCGCAAGGCCAACATCGCCTTCCACGACAAGCTGACCTGGCGCCGCCTGCAACTGAGCGGCCTTGCGACCGACGTGTCCTGGCGCAACCGCGCCGGTGACTATGCCGCGCTCTATCGCGGCCTCATGACCGCGCGCGCCTGAGGCACGACATCGTCGAATCAATGCTATAGAGCCGTCATGGACCCGTTCTTGATCAAGCTGATCGGCTTTGCCGCCGCGACCTGCACCACCGTGGCCTACGCGCCGCAAGCCATCAAAGTGTGGAAGACCCGCTCCACCGGCGATATTTCGCTCGGCATGTTCCTGGTCATGGTGCTGGGGCTGGCGCTCTGGCTCGTCTACGGCCTGCTGTCGGGCGACGCGCCCCTCGTCGCCGCAAACGCCATCACCATCGTGCTCGCCGGCGGCATCCTGTTCATGAAGCTGAAATACGGGTGAGCTCGAAGCTGCGTAGGGCGGATTGGCCGAAGGCGTAATCCGCCGCCTTCATTGCGGCCCGATGGTGGATTACGCTTCGCTAATCCACCCTACGATTCATCCGAACACATACGACGCCATCGCGACATTCGCGACCTCGTCGACGAAGACGCGCTTGCCCGCGTCGCTGCCGGCGGCGCCGGCGGCTACCATCAGCGGCAGCAGATGATCTTCGCGCGGATGGGCCAGGCGCGCGCTCGGTGCATTCTCCCAGTCAACCAGCATCGCGTTGCGGCGCGCCGCGTCCTTGTGGCTGATCGCCTCGTTCAGATACGCCTCGAAATCATACGAGACCGGCTTCGACTCGGCACGGCCGAACCCGCGCATGTTGTGATAGGTCAGCCCGCTGCCGACGATCAGAATGCCTTCGTCCCGCAGCGAAGTGATGGCCTGGCCCACCCTGATGTGCTCGGCCGGATCGTAAGTCGATCTCAGCGACAGCAGCACGATCGGCATGTCGGCGTTCGGATACATCAGCCCGAGCGGCACGAAGGTGCCGTGATCGAAGCCCTGGTTGGGATCCTCCCGGCAATCGACGCCCGCGCGCATGAGCAGCGCCTTCACCTCGGCGGCGAGCTCGGGCCGCCCCGGCGCCGGATATTTGAGGTGGTAGGTGTGCTCGGGAAAACCGTGATAATCGTACACCATCGGCGGATGCGCCGAGGTGGACACGGTGAAGGCGTCAGCCTCCCAATGTCCTGATATGACGAGCACGGCCTTCGGCCTCTCCGGCAAGAGCTGCGGCAGCTGGCCGAACGCCCCGGCGGTTTTCGCATATTGCACCCGCCTGTCTTCCATGAACGGCCAGGGACCGCCGCCATGCGACAGGAAGAAGGTCGGAAATCGCACCATGAGCGAAGGCTCGTTTCATTGGCAACGCGCGTGCGAGCTGCCCGCGCGATCGGCCGCGAGCATAGGCAAACCCGTATGGTTAGCAAGACGTTAACGATTTTTCGCCCAGAATCCGGGGGGTAGCCGAAGGAGTCGGCCAGCAGCCAGGGACGTGAAATGAAGAAGTTTGCGTTGGGGGACGTGGTCAACAGCGACAAGGGCCGCCGCGGCGTCGTTCGCGCCGCCTACAAGTCGAAGGAAGGCCAGCAATTCTATGCCGTCGAGAAAGACGGCGCGATGGATTATCTGGAGGAAGACCGGCTGAGCCCGGCGCCGCGCGTCGAACTCGCGGCTTAAATCCAACTCAACCTGCCCTAACGCCCGAACCGGTCCAGGCGCTCCGACCAGGGGTCGTCTCCGCTCGCGATGCGATCGTTCGTGATCAGCAGCAGGCGATCGCTGCCTGCGGCCGCGTCCCAATGGGGCAGGTCCGCACCGTTGGGATCGCCGCTCTTGGCGAAATTGATCCAGTAGGCACGCATGCGATTTGCGACCTCGCGATCGGCTCGTGACAGGATGCCCGCACCCGGCATGCCTTCCACGCCGAAGATGAACTGCAATTCCCGCCCGTGACCGCCCTCGGGGTTGGCGCGCCGTGCCTCCGGCACATAGGCGAAGCGATAGCGAAAGGTGGGCGCACCGCTGGCGGCGTGCAGGCGCGCCAGCAGTCTCACCGGCTCGGAGAAGATCTTGTCGGTGTAAAACCTTGCCGCGCGGCTGGAAGATCTGGCGAGGTCGGAATAGAGCCTGCGCAGCTCATCGCTGGTGGTGCCTGACGATGCCAGCTCTTCCCGGATATCCAGCTCGTCGTCGAAACCGGTCTCGTCGTCGTTCGAGCCGATGATCAAGGGAATGCGGCTCTCATGTCCGGCCGCGAAGCCCGCGGCGACATCCTCGCTCACCAGACTTCCATCGATCGTCGGCCCAAAGCTGCGCGGTGATTTTTCCAGGAGATGTTTTTCGACGGCAAGCAGGCGTCGCGGCTCGGCTGCGCGCAAGTCGGCCTGTCGCCCCAGCGCCGCCATGAATTGCCGACCCACAATCTCGGCCTCTTGTGCCGAACGCAGGCGCGCACGGCCGGGGATCGATTGCAGAATGGCTCTCTGGAAGAGATCGCGCGATTGCTCAGACAGCATCAGCAGCGCGATCGAGGTCGCGCCTGCGCCACTGCCGAACAAGGTGACGTTGGCGGGATCGCCGCCGAAGGCCGCGATGTTGTCGTGCACCCAATGCAGCGCCGCGATCTGGTCCATCAGGCCGTAATTACCGGAGCCGCCTTCCGACAGCGCGGGATCGCTGAGCCAGCCGAACGCGCCGAGGCGAAAATTCACGGTCACCACGATGACGCCGGCTTGCGCGAGCCTGGCACCATCGAACAGCGGATCATTCGCGGTGCCGCTGACGAAAGCGCCGTCGTGGATGAACATCATCACCGGCAGCGGGCCGTCGACCCCAAACGGACGGAACACGTTCAGCGTCAGGCAATCCTCGCTCGAACCCGGCAGCGAGGGCTGAAGACACGGCGCGCCATAGGCATAGGCGGTGCGCATCTCCGAACTCTCGGGCGCGGCCTGCGGCGGACGCCAGCGCAGCGGCCCGATCGGCGCGGCCGCATAGGCCAGCCCCTTGAACGAGGCTATCTCGCCTTCGACGGCGCCAAGCATCTGTCCTTCGCGCGTCAGCGCAAATGGAAATTGGCCGACCGGCTGGGCCACGGCCGAGCCGGCGCAACAGAGGACGAGAGACGTCGCAAACAGCGCGAACACGGACCGCATCTTCGGAGCATCTCGATGCGCGGAAGGATTTTGGGCAGGTTATGTCCGTGGCCCGCTGCGAGGCAAGCGCCGCGGCTGCGCCTAGCTCCGCTTGGCCGCAAGCTCCGCCAGTGCGTGCCGTGCGATGATGCCGAGTTCACCGAGCGTGGTGTGACCGGACTGCGCTGCCTCGATCAGCCGCTGGGCGATGAACCTGCGGCTGTCGTGATCGCCGCCGTGCGGCAGTTGGCGGCACGTCTCCTCAAGGACGACGTCCATGTTCGCTTTGGTCCGTTCACTCAACTCTGTCATGACGCCCGTCGGCACGCGTGGCAAAAACAAGAGCATACACAGGTGGATCGACCCTGATTAGCCCGGGAAATCACGGCCATTGTGCATCGCGATGCGTGTGCTGCCGCAACATTCACGCGGCCATGATGACGCCGCAAATGGCTACCGAAGATTGCACATGCCGTGATGACAAGCCGAACCTGCAGCGATAGCCTGCCGGCAAAACAAAACAGACGGGAGGAAATGCCATGCCTGATGCAATGGTTGCTGCGCGTGCCTCTGACGCGGGGCGCGGAACCAGCCAGCAGGTCGATGTTGCCGTGGTCGGTGCCGGATTTGCCGGCCTCTATCTTCTCCATCGGCTGCGCAAGGCCGGCCTGACGGCGGTCGGCCTCGAAGAAGCCGGCGACGTCGGCGGCACCTGGTACTGGAACCGATATCCCGGCGCGCGCTGCGATATCCAGACCATCGATTACAGCTACACCTTCGATCCCGATCTCGAGACCGCCTGGACCTGGTCGGAGAAATACGCGACCCAGCCGGAGATCCTGCGCTATCTCGGCTTCGTCGCCGACCGCTATGATCTCAGGCGTGACATCCGCTTCAAGACCAAAGTCACGGAAGCGAAATGGGACGAGGCCACCGAACGCTGGCAGCTCACCACCGACAATGGCGCAGCGGTCTCCTGCCGCCATTACATCATGGCCACCGGCTGCCTCTCGGCGCCGAAGCCGCCGGAGATCGACGGCGTCAAGGACTTCAAGGGCGAGGTCTATTTCACCGGACGCTGGCCGCATGACGGCGTCAATCTCGCGGGAAAACGCGTCGCGGTGATCGGCACGGGATCGTCGGCCATCCAATCGATCCCGCTGATCGCCGAACAGGCCGCACACGTGACCGTGTTCCAGCGCACGCCGAATTTCGCATTACCGGCGCATAACGGCCCTGCGCCTTCCGATCGCATGAGCCTGCTGCAAGGCGATCGCGCGGCCTATCGCGAGCAGGCGCGCCAGTCGATGGCCGGCGTGCCCTATCCGCAGCAGACGGTCGTGAGCTGGCAATTAAGCGATGCCGAGCGTCGTGAGCGGTTCGAACGCGCCTGGGCGGCCGGCGACCTCGTCCACATCCTGACCCAGCTCTGGGCCGACCAAGCGGTCGACATCGACGGCAACAAGATCGTCCAGGACCTGATCCGCGAGAAGATCCGCGCCGCCGTCAAAGACCCCGAGACCGCCGCGGCGCTGATGCCGGACGATCATCCGTTCGGCGCCAAACGCCCCTGCCTCGATACCAATTATTACGCGACCTACAACCGGCCGAACGTCACGCTGGTCAATCTGCGTCAGGAACCGATCAAGGCGATCACCGCAAGCGGCATCACGACGTCGAGGCGCATCGTCGACGTTGACGTGATCGTGTTCGCGACCGGCTTCGACGCCATGACCGGCGCGATCCGCGCCGTGCACCCGATCAGCGGACGCGGCGGCAGATCGCTCACCGATGTCTGGGCGCAGGGGCCGCAGACCTATCTCGGGCTCACCGTCGCAGGCTTCCCGAACTTCTTCATGATCACCGGCCCCGGCAGCCCGTCGGTGCTGTCGAACATGGCAGTGTCGATCGAACAGCATGTCGACTGGGTGGTCGATCGTCTCGCAGCATTGCGCGACGCCGGCTTCACCACGATCGAGCCGACCGCGACGGCGCAGGCCGGCTGGGGCAGGCACATGGCCGACTGCTCGATGGTGACGCTGCACCGGCTCGCCAACACCTGGTACACCGGCGCCAACGTTCCCGGCAAGGTGCAGGGGCTGATGCCCTATACCGGCGGTGTCGGTCCCTATCGCAGCATCTGCGACGAGGTCGTCAGCCGGGGCATGCTCGGCTTCAAGCTGACCGGCCCCGATGTCGCCGCGCAATGCAATGACGGCGAGGTGGTGCGCCTCCAGCCAGATGTGCGGCTGGTGCTGAACCTGCTGGCGTCGCTCAACCTGCCGCCGATAGAGTCGATGGGCGCGCTCGGCGCTCGCGCCTTCGTCGACGAGTTCAACAAGGGCCGCCCGGCTGGACGGCCGATCGGCGAGATCGTCGACGGCACCCTGCCCGGCGCCGACGGCCCGCTGCCCTACCGGGTGTACCGGCCGGCAACACCGGGGCCGCATCCGGTCGTGGTCTATTTCCACGGCGGCGGCTGGGTGCTCGGCGACGAGCAATCCGACGAGCCGTTCTGCCGCGACATGGTGCGGCGGACCGGCATGATGCTCGTCAGCGTCGGCTATCGTCATGCGCCCGAGCATCGTTTCCCGGCCGCGGCCGAAGACGGCTACGCGGCGACGCGCTGGATCGCGGAGCACGCCGCCGAGCTCGGCGGCAGGCCGGGCCCGGTGCTGGTCGCGGGCTGGAGCGCCGGCGGCAACATCGCCGCCGTCACCTGCCAGCTTGCGCGCGATCGCGGCGGCCCTGATATCGCGGGTCAGCTCCTGATCTGCCCGGTCACCGACTGCAGCTTCGACCGCCCCTCCTACAACGACAATGCGACCGGCTATTTCCTGACCCGGTCGCTAATGTACTGGTTCTGGGACCTCTATTGCTCGCCGGCCGACCGCACCGATCCGCGCGTCTCGCCGCTCCGCGGCAAGGTCTCAGGGTTGCCGCCGGCCTTCGTCGTCACCTGCGAATTCGACCCCCTGCGTGACGAAGGCATCGCCTATGCCGAGAAAATGGCTGCCGCCGGCGTCCCGGTCGAGCAACTTAGGGCGCGCGGCCATTTCCATTCGTCGTTCACCATGGTGGACGTGGTGATCACCGGGGTCTCCGGCCGGGTGCAGATGGCCGAGGCCTTGCGGCGCTTCGCCGGGCTTCCGCCCGAAGTTGGTCGCGGCGATGAGACCAGCCACAGTCACACCGGCCCAGGGCATAGAATCGCCGCGGCCGCGAGCTGAAAGCGAACATTGGCCGGGAACTATTTCCCCGTCATCGCGTTTGGTGCTGTGGCATTGAGATGCAGTAATGGGTGTAGGCCCCGGTACGCAGGATCGTGTGCCGGGGTTCTTTTTGCGTGAGGCGGGACGATGGGGGACGTAGTTGGGGATTCAAAGGTCGATTTTGGTGTCCTTGCGGTGCTGCATAAATGGCCATCGCTTGCGAACCGGCGACGGTCGGACCGAGCGTCGTACCAGGTGATCGAGGGCACGCTCGACGAATGCATCTCGGCGTTCATGGCGAAGCCGGCGGCGACCCGGCATCTCTATGAGATCCGCACGATCGCGCAGCCGCCGCTGGTCACGGACATCCTCTCGCCTGAGCACATCACCGAGCTGGCGCGCCTGCGCGAATTTCTCTGATCTTCGCAGAAGCTTGCTGACCGCAGGAACCTTCTTCCGGTTTTTCCCGTTGATGGTGATCGGAAGCGAAGGCGTGAGTGCCTCACATGCTTGAAGCCGGCGTGCCAGCCCCGGTCGTGCCCTATGGCGCAGACCAGACCCTGTTCGTGGTGATCGACCGCCTCGACAAGGCGACCGAAATCCGTGTCGAGCGAAGCGATCTCGACGCCACGATTGGCGAACTCGTCGCCGGCTGCTTCAACGACCCCGTCAAGGTCATCTCCTTCAACACGCTCGAGCACTGGATGAAGGACATCTCGACCGACGTCGCCGGCGAGATTCGGGCGCGCTGCGACATCGATGGCGTGACGCTGCCCGACTATCTCAGCGACTTCGTCGAGAGCCATAGCTGAGCGTGCATGGAGGATGAAAATCAGGCGCGCCGGTACTTGCCGGCGATGACCTCGATCTCGCGGCGGCGTTCGCCCGCGAAGGTCAGGAGCTTTTCGATCGTCAATGTATCCGTGATCCGTTTGGCCAGCCGCTCGGCGCGTGCGGCCTGATCTTCGAGATACTGGATCGTGGTCAAACGCCGCCCCCAATTGCTTCGGTGGATTCCCGAATTGCTCGGTATCCATGGTGCGCTGGAGGCGGCTAACAGTCGGTTAAGCACAGCATTTCGGATCGATGTCACTGCAAATTATCGCACCACGTCGAGCCGGACATTGGTGACACCCTTGTCGACCATGCCGAGCGCCTCAGCCGCGGAGGGAGAGATGTCGACCACGCGTCCGCGAACATACGGCCCGCGATCGTTGATCCTGACGGTCACGAACCGGCCGGACGAGACATCGGTGACGCGCAGCTTAGTGCCGAACGGCAGGCTGGGATGGGCCGCGGTCAATTCGTTCTTGTCAAACCGCTCGCCGCTTGCCGTCTCCGTGTCCGAATAGAAGCTGGCGACGCCGTGCGAGACGCTTTGCTTTGCATCACCGTCGGGGACGCGCGCCCGGCTGATCGGACGCGGATGCAGCGCCGCCACCCTGTGCGGTCGTTCGACAGCGGCTTGGCGGTGGGTGCCGAGATCGGCCTTCTGGCGGCCGACCGGCGATTGCGCACACGCCGCAAGCGACGCCGCGCCGATGACGGCGAGCAGGATCCGGCACAGGGTTGCCGGCGAAATCCGGGCAGTTTCGGCACGTGCAAATCGAGACATGATGCGCCCTCCGAACGGCCCCGAGTTTCGGTGGGCAATGAGGGCAGAACCTTGTCGGAACGAAAGCGCGCCTGAGGCCGCAGCCGTTTCGCGTTTAGCTGTGACGATTCCACCACACTGGCTTGTCCTGAATCGAGACAGACTCGTCGGAGAGGCCCGATACGACGCGCCAGATCATCGGGCGCATCTGCGGCTGAACCTCGCCAGGCTCGGCGTCGCTCCTCGAGAGTCGCGCGAGCTCGCGCCAATAGAGCCGCCGCCAGCCGGTTTTCAGGCTGGCGAGAAAGTCGAGCTCCCGTTGTGTCAGCGTGCACATCATGAACCCGATCCGGTTGCGAGAGCCGCGTCGTCAGCCGACGAGGCCTCCCATCGGCCTGACGTCGGCGCTGCCCGGGAAGACGGCGTCTGCGAGCACCTTCTCCTCGACACGCAGATGATCCCTCAGCAGGCCCTTCAACACTGCGCGCAAATCCGTGGTCGGCTTGAGATCGCGATCCTCGAAGAGTTGCGCCGGCTTCAGGCCCGGCCAGTCCGCGATCACGCGGCCACCGGTGAGCCCGCCGCCGATCAGGAAAGCGACCGTGCCCGTACCGTGGTCCGTGCCCTGCGTACCGTTGATGCGCGCGGTTCGCCCGAACTCCGTGACAACGGCCACGACTGTCTCGCGCCACGCTTCGCCCATGTTGCTCTCGATTGCGGCAAAGGCGCCGTCGAGCGCACCGAGCAGATTGTAGAGCTGGCCCGAGGCCGCGCCCTCGGCGATGTGCGTATCCCAGCCGACGAAGCCCATGGCGCCGACGCGCGGACCGTCGGGCTTGGCGAGATAGCGCGCGGCCGTGCCGGCGGCTTCGGCGAAGTAGGCGCGGACGCGCGCGATGCCGGGCGGCGCCAAGGTCGGATCGTCAGACATCGGATCGCCCGTGCCCGATGCGCCGCCGAGCGAAGCGAGCTTCATGCGGGCCTGGAGCACGGTCGCAAGCTTCGGATCGGTGTGCTGGTAGAGATCGAGCAGGCGGTTCTGCGTGTCCTCGCTCGCCGGCAACAATCGCTGCGGCACCCATGTCATGACAGGCGCCGAACCGCGCACCACCAGCGGCGTCACGGAGCCGATGCCGAGCGCGCGGCTGCCGCGCGGGTCGACACGCCCGCCGGATTCCAGCGCGAGCAGCGCGCGGTTGAGCCATCCCGAGCTGGTCATGCCGGGCTTGACGAGCCCGCTTTCCAGCACGTCCTGGCCGTCGAAATGCGAACGCTCGCGATAGGGCGTCGCGGTGGCATGGACGATGGCAGCCTTGCCGCTCTTGTAGAGCCGATGCAGGTTCGGCATCGCCGGATTGAGCGCGAAGAAGGCATCGAGCGGCAGCGCTGGCGGCTTGCCGTCCAGCACCAGCGCACGATCGCCGCGCAAGGAAATCCAGTCGGGATCGCCGACCGGCGCAACCGCGCCGAGGCCGTCGAGCGCTCCGCGCAGCACGATGACCAGCAGTCGCGGATCGCGCCCTTCGGCGCGCGCGATCCCAGGCATCTGGCTCCACGCGAACAGCGCGCCGGACCCGACCAGAAGCTCGCGCCGCGTGGGCAAATGATTGACGACGCCCATGCTCACCTCCTCTGAAAATCCGCCGACATGAACAAGAGCGCCAACGCCTGCTGCCGGCTCTCGGCACGGCCGACCGCCTGCTTCACCTCGGGCGCGATCTCGGATCCGAAGACGTCCTCGATGATCGCCTGCGGATCGGCCATGCCAGTGATGCGCTCGGCGAAATTGTTGGCGACGTCGAGCCGCCGGCCGACGCCGTCGATCCAGCTGGGCTCGTCATCCGGATAGCCCTTCGGCGCCGACGGACGCCACAGCGCCTCGCCGAGCAGTTCCTGGCCGCCGGTGAAGCGGACGGGATCGACGACCGTGATGCCGGTCGCACGCACCATGCCGACGACCCATTCGCCGGGGCGCTTGAGCTTTGACGGCGGCCCGCGCCAGGCCTCGTCCGAGGACACCATCGCAATCGCGACCTGCTTGAGATCGCCCTCTGTGTCGCGAAAGATTTTTGCCATCTGCTCGACGAGCACCGGCGGCGGATCGTCGGCGACGAAATGGCGCGCGAGCTTGGTCGCGACATGGGTCGCGGTCGCGGGATGCGCGGCGAGATCGCGCAACACGGCGCGGCCCTGCTCGGCATCCTCCTGCTCGTAGCGCTTGCCGAGCACGGTCTGTCCGCCGGGCTCGTGCAGCCGCGGATTGAAGGTGAAATCGCCGCCGTGCTGAGGATCGGCGCCCGGCGGCACCAGCGTCCAGCCGGTCAGCACATTGGCGAAGCTGATGACGTCGTCCTGGGTGTAGCCGGCGCGCACGCCGAGCGTATGCAGCTCCATGATCTCGCGCGCGAAGTTTTCGTTGAGGCCGCTGCTACGGTTGATGCCGGCCGTCGAATTCGCGCCCATCGAACCAAGATTGTCGAGATAGACCAGCATCGCCGGATGACCCTCGACGGCCAGCAGGAGATCGACGAAGCGGCCGAGCGCATTTGCGCGAACGGCTTCGCGCTCATAGGCGCCGGACATGCTCTGGATCCGGTTGGCCGAGACGCAGAAATGGTTGGACCAGAACCACACCAGCCGCTCGGCGAAACCGATGTCGGCGGAAAGCGCAGCCTCCGTGCGCACCTTGGCTTCCTGCAAATAGATCGGACGTCCGGGATCGGGAATGGCGTCGGCTGCCTGCTTGGCCGCCATCTCGGCGGCGTCCTTGTCCGCTACCTGCCCTTGCGTCTGGTCTTCCGACATGGTCGGCGTCGCCGCCACCTGCTGCTTTTTAGCCTGCTGCTGGGCCTGCTTGGCGCGCGCCGTGCGCCGCGCATTGGCATCGGCCACGGTGCGATAGGCCTTTGCGCTGGAGGGGAGGGTGGCGGCGGCGTTCAGGACGAGCGGACGGTCGAGCTCGGCGATCAGCGCGCCACGCGGGTCGGTCCCGACAGCCGCAATCGATCCCGGACGCGGCCCCATTCCGAAGCGATGAAGCGCCAGCACAGAATCGGCCTTTGCAGAACTGCTCATACGAATGCCTAATTCTTTCGAGCCTGCCGACGGTGTCGGCGCGAAGCTACGAACCGTAATGCTACGTATTGTAGCATTCACGACGTGAGTCTGCAAGCATAGATTGAGCGACCGCCGCCACGAACTCGGGCGCCACCACTCCCGCAGAGCGGCAGCGGCGCTCGTCCTAAAAATTCGGCCCGAGCGCGATTTTCGTGATCGTGCCGTTTCTGACACCGATGCGCCATTCCGCCGAACCGTTGGCGAACTGGGCAACATAGATATCGCTGTCGAGCGCGGTGACGCCGCGGAAGGAGACCGCACGCAGCGCACCCAGCCGCGTCAGAATCGCCTGATCGAACGGAAGCTGCGCGCGTGTGATGTCGGCGACTTCCGACGTCATGCGCTCGTAGTCCGGCTGTCCCCGGCCGACGCCCTCGATGTAACGGCGCAGCATCTCCTCGCCATTGGCGATCGGAACGGCGCGCCGCGCTGCGCGACCCGGACGCGCGCCGAGGTTTGAGGCCTCGACATTGTGGAAGCGCGTTTGCCGACCCGGCACCAGGATCTCCATGCACCGTCCCGACTTGTCGGCAATCACCCACGGATTGTTCACGGTGGTGGTGGAGGCCCAGGTCATGTTGGGCCTGACGACGCTCTGCGTCTTGCGATTGCCGTCGGCATCGAGATTGAAAACCTGGATGTCGTCGCGCATCTCGTTATAGACCATGATCCTGATCGGCGAGGTGCCGGCGCGGCCGCGCACGTTCGCCTCCTCCGAGCAAGGCACGATGCCACCGAGTTCGTCGTTGCCGTCGGCTCGGAAGATCACATCGCCGGCCTTGCCGTCGGGCTCGATCAGCAGGCGGAATTCGGCCGTGCCGTTTTCGAATTTCGCGCCATAGATGTCGTAGCCGCCGGGACCGACGCCGCGGAAGAAGATCGATTCCAATCCGCCGAGCGCGACGAACGTCGCGTGCATTTCATTGAGCTGGCGGTGGATCTTGGCGGCGAGCGGCGCGCTCATGCGATCGTAGTTCGGCGTGCCGGCGCGCAGATCCTCGATCCCGCGCACGATCATCTCCTTGCCGCCGACCGCCGGGACCTGCTCCCTGAAGCGATCGGGGACTTCGGCAAGGCGGCGCGCGAAATCCGCTTCGACGGCCTGAGCCACCGCCGCATCGACGCGGGCTGCGAGGCGGGCGCCGAAAACCGCACTTTGGAGCAACACGCGCGAGACCCTCGACTGCTCGTCGCGCAGGAAGATCACGAGATGGTCGCCGCGAAAGGAGAAGGCATCAGTGCCCTCGGCCAGGACTTGCGTCGCCCCCTGCCCGGTTTCCTGCAGCCAGAGACGGTCGCCATCGCGGCGGACGGTGAGCACGCGGTTCGGCGCAATCCTATACCAGCCGACATATTGATCGAGCGAGGCAGGTTCGGTCGTCGGCGCCGGCATCTCGGCGACACGCACCGCGCGCACGTCGCGGCCGTTGATCCGCAGCATCAGTTCGGAGGAGCGGCGTTCCGCATCGAGCGGGAACGTGATCTCGCTCGACGAAGCCAGGTAGGACGCGGTGCCGTCGCTGCCGACGGTCAGGCGCAGCCGACGTTGCCCGGTGAGCTGGCCGTAGAGATCATCACCCTCGCGGAAGATGGCGAACACCGAGGCCGGGCCCATGGCGTAGAAATTGACGAAGGGGCGGTAATGTTGGGCCGGCACCTCTCCACTATCGCCGGCGAGCGGCGCAGGCTCTGGGGTGCGATAGGCGATCATGCCGGCGGACACGATCACGGCCGGGACGATCGCGGCCGCGATCCACAGCCGCTTGCGCCAGCCGACCGCGACCGGCATCACGGCAGTCGCGATGATGCGCTCGACGCGCGCGCGCACGGTCGAGGCCCGCGCCATCGCGAGCTCGACCGGCCGCGGGTTTACCGTGCTTGCGAAATCAAGCAGGATTTCCGCATAGGACAGCCGATCGTCGATCACCTCGATCGCCTCGGCGTCACTGATGATCTCGGCAAGTTCGGCAAGACGCGCGAGCTGCCACCAGGCGAACGGGCTGAACCAGAACACCGCGCGATTGAGGGAAGCGAGCAGGAGGATATGGAAATCGCGGTTGGCGACATGCGCGCCCTCATGCGCGAGCACCGCGAGCCGCTTCTTGGCGTCCCAGCCGGAAAATTGCGGCGGCACCAGAATGGTCGAGCCAAACGTGACGGGACCGCCGACCTCGCGGCTGACGCGCACATCGGCGTCGACCATCTGCAGACCGTTGATCGGTCTTGCCGCGCGCGCGAGGCGCCAGGTCAGACAGAGGCCGATGGCCAGCCGCAGCAGCAACAGGCTGGCAACGCCGGCATGGACGACGGTGGCGATCAGCCACCAATTGATCGAGACGCCGCTCTCCGCCGGAGAAGCAATCGCCGCGCCGGGCGCGATCGGCTGCATGGGCTGCGGCATCTCAAACATCGAGATATCAGCCGGCAGGACATCAGCCGGCACCGATACCGGCAATGGCAGCCGGGTGATCGTGACCGTCGGCCAATGCATCACCAAGGGCATCGCCAGCGATGCCAGCAGCACGACGACCCACGCCGTCATGTGGACGTGCGGATTCCGCACGCGAAACAGGTTGAGACCAAACCAGACGACGCCTCCCAGCACAAGGGAGCGTAGCGCCGCCTCCGCCAGAGTTGCGATCATTCTTTCTTCACTCCCCTCGCCTTCTTCGCCTTGGCCACCTGGTCGGCCAGCGTGCGCAACTGCTGCTGGTCGAGCATTGCATTGTCGACCATGCCGACGAGGACCTCCTCCATCGAGCCGTTGCAGAACCAGTCGACGATGCGCTGCACCGCCTTGGCCGCAACCCGCGCGCGCGCTTCGGCTGCGTGGTAGACATAGGTGCGTCCGTCCACCGTGTGCCGAGCATAGCCCTTTTCTTCCAGCCGGCGCAGCACCGTGCGGACCGTCGATTCCTTCAGCCGACGCGACAGCTTCTCGCGCACAACCTCGGCCGTGACAGGACCATGGGCCCAAACCAGTTGCATGACCTCGTGCTCGAGGTCGCCCAGGTCCGGCAAACGATCGTCCATGGCGGCTTACCTTGGTTTCGCATTTTCTTGTAACGCTACAGAGCGTCGCATATACGCCCGCGCCGCGCAACGGAGTTTCTACCTGAAATGGTATCGCGTGCTGACTTAACGAGGGCGCGTTGCGACCTGCGAGGGCGGTGCGCTCCCTCTCCCGCTTGCGGGAGAGGGTTGGGGTGAGGGTGTCTCCCCAGTGGGACTCCCCAAGAGGATAGAGTCCTCACCCGGCGCGCGGGACGACGCTTCGCATCGCCCGGGCACGCCGACCTCTCCCGCAAGCGGGAGAGGTGACTGAGCCAGCCGCCAGATCGAGGCAATCAAAATCATCAGGCCTCAGTACTGCGGCTCGTACATCTGGGACTGAACCAGTCCCTTCACGTCATTGGGCGCGGGTCCGTCCGCGAGCCCGCGCTGAAAAGCGACATCGGCGACGGCGGCGGCGATACGCACCGAGACCTCGCGGATGCGCGGCAGCGCCGGATAGAGGCTGCCCTGCGCGAGATCGTCCTTGCCGACGCAGTCGGCGAGCGTATGGGCGGCCGCCATGAACATCTCGTCCGTCACCAGCCGCGAGCGGCTGGCGATGACGCCGAGGCCGACGCCCGGAAAGATGTAGGAGTTGTTGCCCTGGCGCGGCACGAAGGTACGACCGTTGAGCTTGACCGGGTCATACGGACTGCCGCAGGCAAACAGCGCGCGGCCCCCGGTGTAGCGGTAGGCGTCCTCCGCCGAGCATTCGGCCTTCGAAGTCGGATTGGAGAGCGCGAACACGATCGGCTGCTCGTTGAGCTCGGCCATCGCCTTGAGCACGTCGGGCGTGAAGGCACCCCCGACCGCGGCAACACCGATGATCGCCGTCGGCTTCAGCGTCCTGATCGCCGTGAGGAAGTCGGCGATCGGCGCCTGGCCGGCATGGGCATAACGGAGCTTGTGGCCGGACAGGCCTTCACGGCCGCCGACGACGAGGCCGCGGGAATCCACCAGCCAGTTGCGGCGGAGCGCTTCTGCCTCAGAGGCGCCCTCCGCCATCATCGCGGACGTCACGAGATCGGCGATGCCGGTCGCGGCCTCGCCCGCGCCGAGGAACAGGATGCGCTGTTCCTTCAGCTTGCCTCCGTTGACGCGCAGCGCCGAAAACAGGCCCGCGAGCGCCACCGCAGCCGTGCCCTGGATGTCGTCGTTGAAGACGCAGGCCTCATCGCGGTATTTGTGCAGCAGCTTGAACGCCGAATGGTTGGCGAAATCCTCGAACTGGATCAGCACTCCCGGAAAGGTCTTTCGCGCGGCGACCATGAACTCGTCGACGAAGCTGTCATAGGCCTCGCCCGTGAGCCGCCGCTCGCGCAAGCCGAGATAATACGGGTCTTTCAGCAGCTCTTCGTTGTTGGTGCCGACGTCGAGCACGATCGGCAGGCACGTTTCGGGATGCACGCCGGCGCAGGCGGAATACAGCGAGAGCTTTCCGACCGGAATGCCCATGCCGTTGGCGCCGAGATCGCCGAGGCCGAGGATGCGCTCGCCATCGGTGACGACGATCAGCTTGGCCGGATAGGGCCAGTTCTTCAGGATCTCGGCGATCTGGCCGCGATCGCGCGAGGAGATGAACATACCGCGCGGGCGCTGGAAGATCAGGCCGTATTTCTGGCAGGCGAGCCCGACCGTCGGCGTGTAGATGATCGGCTGGATCTCGTCGATATTGTCGACGACGACACGGAAGAACAGCGCCTCGTTGCGGTCATGCAACGCATTCAGCGCGACATATTTCTCGAGATCGGTCGGCAGCGTGCGCAGATTGACGAGCACGCGCTCGACCTGGGTCTCCATCGTCAGCACGCAAGGCGGAAGCAGGCCGCGCAGGCCGAGCGCATCACGCTCTTGCCCGGTGAAGGCGGTGCCCTTGTTGAGCAGGGGATCGCGCAGCAGCGCCATGCCGTGCACGGAATCGGACGATGTCGAATGGGCGCTGACCCGAGCAGGTCTATTCACGAATTCCCCCAGGGAGTTTCTTATTGAAGGGCGGGCATTGTCGGCCAGCGCTCACTGGAGATCAAGGAGGCAGACGCCTGCGGCAAGGATCGTGATCCCGCACCGCAGCGAGGTTTTCGCGACAGACGGCCGTCGTGCACGAAAAGGTTAACGCCGCAAAGCTAGACACTCCTCTCATGTGAGGGTGTGCAAGACGCGCCGCGTTGGCGGTGGGGCTCCCTCTCCCGCTTGCGGGGGAGGGTTGGGGTGGGGGTATCTCCGCGTCGGGACTGTCGAGAATCGCGGCGGATGTCCCTGTGCGGTGAGAGCCCTCACCCGCCGCGCGCGGGACGATGCTGCGCATCGCCCGGGGCTCGTCGGCCTCTCCCGCAAGCGGAAGAGGCGGAACAAGCCCGCGCGATCTCACTCGCGGCCATCCTTCGAGACGGCCGCTGCGCGACATCCTCAGGATGAGGGAAGCGCGTGTGGCGCCGCGAGCTACTCCGCCTTGATGTCGGCGGCCTTCACGATCGGCCACCATTTCTCGATCTCGGCCTTCTGGAAGGCTCCGAGCGCTGCGGGCGTCTGCTGATCGGGCGGAGGAATCTCCTGTCCCAATTCGCCAAACCGCTGCTTGACGGCGGGATCGGCAAGCACGGCGACGATGGCGGCGTTGAGCTTCGCGACGATCTCCTTCGGCGTGTTCTTCGGTGCCCAGATGCCGTGCCAGTAGGAGATGTAGAGACCGGGCAGCCCCGCCTCGTCGACAGTCGGGATATCGGGCGCGGAGGCGAGCCGCGTCGGCGACGTCACCGCGAACGCCTTGATCGCACCGTTCTTGTAGTGCGGCAGCGAGTTCGAGGCCTGATCGAACATGATGTCGATCTGCCCGGCCACGAGGTCGATCATGGCGGGCCCCGCGCCGCGATAGGGCACGAACTGGAAGTCGGTGCCGGTTCTCTCCTTGAAGAAGACACCGGCGACGTGGGCACCCGTGCCGGCGCCGGCGGTGCCGGCAGTCACCTTGCCGGGGTTGGCCTTCAGCCACGCGATCATCTCCTTCAGAGTGTTGGCCTCGAGCGACTTCCGGCCGACGATGAGCTGCGTGCCCATCGCGATCGTCGCGACCGGCTCGAAATCGGCGATCACATCGTATGGCAGCTTGAAGATCGCGCCGTTGAGCACATGCGTGCCCCAATGGCCGATCGTGATCGTGGTGCCATCAGGCGTTGCACGCGCGACGCGGGCGCCGGCGATGCTGCCGGAGGCGCCGGCGACGTTTTCGACCACGATCGTCGCGTGCAACTCGGCAGCGACCCGCTCGGACAGGATCCGCGCCAGAGTATCGGTCGGACCGCCCGCAGCGAACGGCACCACGAGGGTGATGGGACGCGATGGAAACGGCTGGGCGTTTGCCGGTGTGGCCCACGCCGCACATCCGAGCAACACACAAATGACAATCACATGACCGCGCAGTCCAGCCCACCGCCCCCGCATCAGTCTCTCCCACCCTTTTGTCGCCCGCATGTTGTCAGCGCGCTGGAGCCGGAGTGAACGCTGCCGGGCCGGCAGAGGCAAGCTGGGATTGAGGCCGGACCGCTTAGGGCGTGGACTCATAAACTCGCGCTGCACTTCGTGCGAGGTCCGCTCTGGCCGCGGTACCGGCCGTGTTGGCGCACCTCACCCTAGGTCCGAGTTGGGCCAGTTGCGGAAGCCCCAAATTGGGCGCGGCACCGCACCGATCAGGGCGCGGCGGTGCCACCTCGTTTAATGATGCCGCGCTCAACGAAGGCCGCCGCATCCTGAGCAGTCATGTTCTGACTATAGAGCCGTCGCACTGCCGGGCTTAGCCGCTCGGCAAAGAAAACCACCATCATGTTATCGCCGGTAACCTCCTGCTGGCCGATTTGTTCGGCGTGCGAGATAGCCCGCTGCATTACACGCTGAAACGCCGCCGTCGGGCGGGATTCGCCGGGGATTGTGCCGGTTTCGACCACGATGGCTATCAACTCATTGTCGATGTAGTCAGTCAGACTTTTCTGGAGCGCCGCAAGATCGACATCGCACGCTTGCATCACCTTCGAAGCATTAGCGTCATTTGTCAGCGCGAGCAGCAGGTGTTCTAGCGTCGTATACTGGTGCTTTCGCGCATCGGCATAGCCGAGGGCGCGCTGCAGAGTGATTTCAAGTTCAGTAGAAAACCGAGGTGCCCGAGGCCTAATCCCCGCATCGACTGTGGTTGATGGCGCCGCATCCTTCATGCGCGGCGCGGTAACGTCGCCGCGAATTGCAGCTGCAAGTGTGTTCCAATCGGCAACGCCAAACGCCTTGGCAATCAGTTCAAGGCTTTGACTATTGGTAATCTTCGCACCGTGGTCAGCGAGAAAGGCCCGAGCCGTTTGCGCCATGGCTTTGGCGTGGCGATAATTGCGCATCATCTTTCATCCTTTGCTTTGAACGAAACCGAGGTGCCAGGAGCTTGCGTTGCTGACCCGTTCGTTCGGGCAAAGGTCTATGAAAGACCTATGATACGTTTACCATCCCCACACGGGCGCAAGCAGCAGGTCGTATCTACCTGAAGATAAAATGATCCAGATGAGAAACGCTGTCAACTGCCATGACCCGATAGATCATGTCCGGGTTGGGTCAGTAGCGGGCTTGGGCCGGCTGCGCGGGACAGGTCAGCTTCGGGCCCAACAAGCGACATTGCGCACCGTAACGGCAGTAGCACCCCTCATTCAAATCGATATGCTGAATGTGCCACAAGCGCACGCAGAGCGAGCCACTTTATCTTCGCGGAAGCACGCCATGACGCATATGCAACACTCGCGGACAAAGGCGCTGGCATTCGTCAGTGCAATCGGATGTGTTGTTATGACTGTCGCGCTCTCGACAGCTATCTATCCTGCTATCAAGAACCCTTCGATAGGGGGATTTTCGCAGATTACCTCTTGGTACAAGAAACGGATTGATGCAGTCGACCCTTCGGGCAAGGACCTGTCGGGTGCAGTCATCGCCATAGCTAAAGAGGGCAAGCTTGCCTATCTTCAACCCATTGGCTTCCAAGATCGCGCAAAGACCATTCCCATGACGACTGACTCGATCTTCTGGATCGCGTCAATGACCAAGCCGATCACCAGTGTTGCAGCCATGATGCTGGTAGACAACGGCAAGCTCGATCTCGATGCTCCGGTCGCGAAATACCTGCCCGAGCTGAAGACCATGCAAGTCGCGACCGCGAAGCCTAACCCGGCGTCAGGGAAGATCGACATTGCGCTAGAACCGCCGAAGCGACCAATGACCGTGCGCGACCTACTTCGTCATACTTCCGGCTTGGTCTATCCGCCGCAATATTTGGATGAGCCGATCAACAGGCTCTATGCTAGGGCCGCTTTCGAGCCGGACAACTCCCTCGGCGAGTTTGTGACAAGTCTTTCGAGCTTGCCGCTGGCCCACCAACCGGGTGAGGTCTGGGAATACAGCTGGGGCGTAGATGTTCTGGCGAGGGTTGTCGAAGTTGCTTCCGGCCAGCAGTTTGATCAATTCCTGCAGAGCCGCATCTTCAAGCCCCTCGGGATGGTTGACACCGGCTTCTATGTACCGAGCGAAAACCTCGACCGCGTGGTCGAGGCACCAACGACGCGTCCTCCTCAATTCGACATCACAAAACCGCGCAAGCTCCTTTCAGGTGGCGGCGGACTTGCCTCAACGGCTCTCGACTACTTGCGCTTCTGCCAAATGTTGCTCAATGGCGGTGAGCTCGACGGAGTTAGGATACTCGCACCTGAGACAGTGAAGCTGATGACCGCCAACGCCCTACCAAGCGATGTTAGATTTGTGGGCCGCAGTGTCGGCCCAGACGATGGGACAACATTTGGCCTCGGCTTTGCCATTCGCACCAGCGGCGGGTCGGCCGGCAGTTTTGGTTGGAGTGGAGTTTGGGGGACGCAGTTCTGGGTTGATCCGGCGCAGAAGATGATCGCTGTACAGATGATCCAGGTCGCACCAGAAAAGGTCAGCTATTATTTCACGGCGATGCGCAATCTGACGTACGGAGCGCTGAATATCTCGCAACCTTGAGTTCTTCGCGTCTTGTCAAATACCGAAGGCGACCGCTGCCGCGCGGCGACGTGCAGAAGCGGATTGCCGAGGTCGGCAACGGGTCACGAGCCGCCGATCACACGCAAGGTGGGAGACTTCCGCTTTGGATTGGTAAGCCGACGTTTATGAGCAGATACCCTAGCCGACCGCCCGCCGCGGCGTCAGGTTCGGAGCGCTGTCAGCCGGCGGCGCGATGTGCATCAGGATGGTCTGGGTGGCGGATGCGACCTCGATGCCGTTGTGCTGGAAACGCTGCTTCATGCGGCGGTTGAATTCGCGCTGCACCGGCCAGCGGCCAGCCTCGGTGCAGCGGATCTGGCCCACGATCGACACCATGGCGCCGTCGACCTTGTCGATGCCCCAGAGCTCGAGATCGCCGCGGATCAGGCTGCGGAATTCCACCTCGCGGCGCATCTCGTCGACGATGTCCTTGAGAATCTGGCCGGCGCGGTCGGTATCCTCCTTGTAGGCGACGTTGACGCTGACGGACGCATTGCCGGCGCCGCGGCTGGCGTTGGTGATGGTCGTGACCGCGCTGAACGGCACGATGTGCACGGCACCGTCGCCGGCCCGGAGCCTGATCGTGCGGATCGAGACGTTCTCCACCACGCCCGATAGCCCGGACACGCTGACGTTGTCGCCGACCTGGACGGTGTTCTCCAGCAGCAGGAACAGCCCGGTGATGAGGTCCTGCACCAGCTTCTGCGAACCGAAGCCGATGGCGATACCGACGATGCCGGCGCCCGCCAGCAGCGGTGCGACGTTGACGCCGATTTCGCTGAGCGCCGTGAGGCCGACGACAGTGGCGATCAGGCAGAGCAATGCCGTGCGCAGCATCGGCTGAAAGGTCCGCAGCCGCGCTGCGCGCGCATAGTGCCCGTCCCGCGACAGCGAATTGATCTGGCGGTCGAGCAGCGCGTTGCTGGCTTCCCAGATCGCAGCTGCAATGAATACGGCAAGTCCGATCGTCACCACCGCCGAGATCAGCCGGCTGCCGATCTGGCCGCCATAGAACCAGACGATGGCGTCGACGCCCCAGACTTCGAGCACGGCCACCAGGCCGATGAAGGCGATGACGCCGGATACGATCTTGCGCAGCAGTGGCAGATAGCGGTTGGCGCGGATCTCGAGGCCCGGAAAGCGCTGAAGGATTTCCGGCTTGATGCGGAAGCCGCGGTCGATCAGGCCCAGCGTCAGCATGATGGCAACGCGCGTGATCAGCGCCACCGCGATGGTGCCGACGAAATATTGCAGCAGCAACGAATAGCCGTTGCGAATGTTCAGCGCCCACACGGCCCACAGCGCCAGGTCGAGCGCGATGGCGAGATAATGCCAGCCGCCCGCAATGCGGTTGCGCAGTCCCGCCGCGATCCCCTGCCGGTCGGCCGGAGCGCGGATGGCTTCGGCGACCTGGCGGCGGCATTGCAGGATGATCACGACGATGAAGAGATGCACGACCAGCATCACCATGCGCAGGAGCGCGGCATAGCCGCCGCGATGCAGGCCGAGCAGCAGCGCCACATTCGCAAAGGCGATGCCGGAGACGCCGACACCGACGATACGGCGCGCCCAGATCTCGATATAGGCGGCGGTTTCGGCCCTGACCGGAAACAAGCCGAACGGTCCCGCCAGCACACGGACCACACAGATGAGCCCGCGCGAGAACGCATAGGCATTGACGACGGCGAGGATCACGAGGCGGACGGTGGTGGGCTCGCCGATCTCGGTGCCGAGCAGCGCCGTGGCGACCCCGACAAAGACCAACACGGGTAGCAGCTCGAGCAGGAAGCGTCCCAGCACGAGCGGCAGCCGCAGCATGATTTGCCAGGCCCGCGCCAGGCTGTGGCGGCGCATGTGCAGTTCGGGCGCCGGGGTGACATCGGCCACCGATGACGGCGGATCGGCAATGGGCAACACCTGCACCGGCAGGCGCGCGGTCTGCGGCATGCGTCCTTCCAGGAACGCGACGGGGCGCCGGATCAGACGGAACATCACCCATTCGGCGCAGAAGGCGCAGCCGAACACCAGCGCGAGCTTCCAACCAATCTCGATCAGGAGATTGTAGGCCGCGGGATCGTTCGCGGTCCGCACGATCCAGTAATAGAACGCCGGGAAGTGCGTGAGCGTCCTGGCCATATCGGCGACGTCTCGCGAAATTTCGCCGATCTCCTCAGACACGGTGAGCATGAGCTGCGCACCGAGGCCGTCGGCCGCGAGCGGGATCGGCGATTTTGGTTCGGGCGCGGGCTGCTGTGCACCGGACGCATTGGCGATCGCACGCAGCGTGTCGATCATCTGCGCGCGCTTCTTGTCATCCTGCAGCGTCTCCAGCGCGCGCTTGGCCTCATCGGGCGATAACGCGGCAGCGCTGTTTGCCGCAGGCGCAGGCGGCGCGGCGCGGACGCTGGAGAGAGACGAGATCGCGATCAAGAGCGCGGCGAGAAGCGCGAAGGCAAGCTTATGCGACACGAGGGATTCCCTGGGAAAAATGAATGCGACGGCGACGTCGGGACCGTCACCGCCGAAGCACATGCATCATGTCGGATCGACGCTATTCGCCCGGGCGCTGTGTCGGAAGTTGGCCAATGAGGCGACATTCTCTTGGCATTTGCCGCGGTGCAGGAAGCGGGAACCACGGTCTCAAGGCCGGACGTGCAGCGATTGGAATGCGGGCACGCGGCTGGAAGCTCGGCTGCGGCCATCCTTCGAGACGCCCGCCTGCGGCGGGCCCTCAGGATGAGGGGATGCGTATGCGGCAGCATTTCAATGCAGATGGATGCAGTTGAGCCTCATCCTGAGGAGGCCGCGAAGCGGTGGTCTCGAAGGACGAGGCGCTCGCTCAGGCGCCGCCGAGACGTCATGTGCGATCGTGCTGATATGCGATCACCCTGCGTCATTCCGGGAGTCGGCCCGGAATGACGCGATGAGGAGGAGGAGGAGAGAAGCAGGATATCGAAAGCGCGGCGGCCTCGTCACGGCCGTCCGACATGATCGCTGTGATGCAATCGGTGTGATGCAGAATACAGCGCCGGGCAGGTAGGGGCCATGCCACACTGATGCAGCCCACTAGACCTTGGCCCGGCGTGCCGTTCGCGTTTCTGCCGCTATGCGATAGTCCGAACGAGCTCCATCGCACTTAACGCGGCTGGTTCTGCGGAGGTGGTGTCATAGACCTCCCCTTGCTCTTGATGTGGACGTTGCGCGTCGCTTGTTTGCGACCATTGGGATGGTCCTCCCGTGACGCAAGACTGTCAAGCAAGATCAATGGTGCGCAAATCACATTTGAGGGCGCGTTCCATCTCACCTGCGAGGGATTCGCTGCAGCGAAATACGAGAAGTAGGCGGATTGCAAGAACCGCCCTTCCCGCCAATGTGGAGCGCGTCTGCTATGGGATGGCGCGCGGGGACTGAGGGTTTGGGGATGATGACATCATGCTCCTGTTTTGCCCGACGTGTCAACGATTTCGTTAAATCCGCAGGCGCTCGCGCTGGCCTTCAAGTCATTGATTTCGCTATCCCCGGCTACTGTGCATGGGGTTGTTTTCGCGTTTTTTGTTTCTTGCCCGCCTTCTCCTCGTTCTCCTCCTTCTCCAGCGCCTTGCGCACCTCGTCGAATTCGCCCAGCGAAGCCTTGTCGGCGCGGGGGAAGCGCAGATCGAGCTTTTCCAGCGCAGCGACGATGGCCGACCCGATCACGACGCGGGCGAACCATTTGTGATCGGCCGGCACGACATACCACGGCGCGTGAGGCGTTGCCGTGTGCCGGACGATGTCCTGATAGACCGCCTGGTAGCGCGGCCACAGCGCGCGCTCCTTGATGTCGTCCATCGAGAACTTCCATTGCTTGGCCGGCTCCTCCAGCCGGTCGAGGAAGCGCTCGCGCTGCTCGTCCTTGGACAGGTTGAGGAAGAATTTCAGCACCACGGTGCCGTTGCGACAGAGATAGCGCTCCCACGCAGAGATGTCCTCGAACCGCTCCTTCCAGATGCTCTTGGTGACGAGCTTTGGCGGCAGCTTCTCCTTGGCGAGTATCTCCGGGTGCACCCGCGTCACCAGGCATTCCTCGTAATGGGAGCGGTTGAAGATGCCGATATGGCCGCGCTCCGGCAGCGCGACCGCGTGGCGCCAGAGGAAGTCGTGGTCGAGCTCTCTGCTGCTCGGCGCCTTGAAGGCACTGACTGCGCAGCCCTGCGGATTGATGCCCTCGAAGATCGCCTTGATCGCAGAATCCTTGCCGCCGGCGTCCATCGCCTGGAACACGATCAGCACCGACCAGCGGTCCTGAGCGTAGAGCTTCTCCTGAAACGCGATCAGCCGCTTCTTGTTGGCGTCGAGAAGCTCCTGCGCCTTCTCCTTGTCGAGATCGCCCTTCTCGTCGGTCTTGTGGTCCTTGAGATGAAACTTGCCCGAACCGTCGTAGCGGAATGGCGTGATGTAGCGGTCAAGTTCCTGGGCGAGCGATTTGGACGGCTTCTTGCTCATGAGCGCGGGGCACCTTGCGTTGCGGCTTCAATCGATCGAGCAAGCTACCAAGGATGCCCTTCGGAAGGAATATGATGAAAAGCACCAGCAGCACGCCGTAGACGAGATTGTCCCAGCCGACCGCCTTGGTGCCAAAGCCGATGCGCAGGGTCTCGGCCAGCATAATCGTGATGATGGCGCCGAAGGTCGGACCGAGCGAAACGAACAGGCCGCCGACGATGGCTGCGAACACCATCTGGAGCGACACCGCGATGCCGCTGACGGT
Source organism: Bradyrhizobium sp. WSM1253 (assembly GCF_000244935.1). Classification (NCBI taxonomy): domain Bacteria; kingdom Pseudomonadati; phylum Pseudomonadota; class Alphaproteobacteria; order Hyphomicrobiales; family Nitrobacteraceae; genus Bradyrhizobium; species Bradyrhizobium sp. WSM1253. The sequence goes on along the minus strand of NZ_JH600073.1, from coordinate 6,437,882 downwards.
GTCGGGCGTGATGAACATCTGGTACTGGCAGTAAAGCGCGCCGGCCAAGGCCGTCATCAGCGCGCTGAGCAGCGTGATCTTCAGCTTCTCCGCCGTGACGTCGACGCCGGCGGCGGCCGCGGCGTCCTCGTCCTCCGAGATCGCCTCCAGCGCATAGCGGGCCATGCTGCGGTCCACCCAGTGCCAGAGCACGATGCCGAACAGCCAGACCCCGAGCGCGATCAGGTACCAGGTGATCTTGTCGTCGAATTGCAGCGACCAGAGCTTGTTGCCGGCGGCCCGGTTCGGCGTGTAGCCGAGCGACCCGCCGGTGTAATCGCGCGTCGCCGTGATGACCTGGAGCACGATGCCGGAGAGCGCCAGCGTCACCAGCACGAAATAGTGCCCGGTGATGCGAAAGCGAAAACAGGGATAGCCGACGATCAGCGCCAGGGCGCCGGCCGCGGCCATGCTGACGGGAATGCCGATCCAGGGCGACCATCCCAGGTGATTCCAGAGCAGCGCCGTGACATAGGCGCCGATGCCCATGAACCCGCCATGGCCGAGCGAGACCAGGCCGAACCGCCCCATCATCGACCATGACGTATAGGCGAACGACCAGATCAGGATCAGCACCATGATGTGCAGATGATAGGGATCGCGATAGACGAAAGGCAGCGCGACCAGCGCCGCCAATCCGATACCCCAAGCTGCAAGCCGTCCCCGCCCCATCATCGGCGCCTCGCAAGCAGGCCCGCGGGCCGGACGAACATCATGACGATGAAGAACGCGAAGGCGAGCACGTAGCCCCATTCGAGATCGGAGAACAGGCCGCCGAGCGAGATGATCTCGGCGAACACGAAGGCGGCGATGAAGCCGCCGATGAAATTGCCCAAGCCCCCGAGCACGCAGATCAGGAAGGTGATCGGCCCGAACGACAGACCGACGAAGGGATGCACATCATATTGCAGAACCAACAGGCAGGCGGCGAGCCCGGCCAGCCCACCGCCGATCGCGGATGTAATGAGATAGATGCGCTTGGTATCGACGCCCATCAGCGCCATGATCTGCCGGTCCTGCGAGATCGCCCGGATCGCGGTGCCGGTGAAAGTCCGCGTCATGAACAGATAGACCGCGACCATGCCGACTAGCGCGGCCAGGAAGGACAGAAGTCGTGCGTAGCTGAAATTCATGTCGCCGAAAGCGAGCACCGGCAGGCGGATGCCGAGGTTGCGGAAGTCGATGCCGAAGGCAACGGTGGCAAAGCTCTGCAGCACGAACAGCGCCCCGCCGGTCGCGAGCAACTGGTTGATCGGCGGCGCCGTGAGCAGCGGCGCGATCACGAGGTAATGCAGCGCCGCGCCGAGCAACGCGACCAGCAGGATGGTGAGCGGCGCGGCGAGGAAATAGCTGATGCCGTAATACTGCACCAGGAAATACATCGCGTACATGCCGATCATCACCAGCTCGGCGTAGCAGATCCAGGTCACGTCGATGACGCCGAAGATCAAATTGAGCCCGAGCGCGAGTAGCGCCAGCACGCCGCCGAGCAGGATGCCGTTGATCACGGCCTCCAGCAGGTAGATGTCGAAAATGTCCAGAAATGCTTGCATGCCCGCATGAACCTCACACCCCGAGATACGCTTCCTTGACCGTGTCGCTCGCCAGCATCTCGGCCGAGGTGCCCGAGGACCTGATCGTGCCCGCCTCGATCAGATAGGCGCGATCGACCACCCGCAGCACCTGCTGCACATTCTGCTCGACGATCAGCACGGTCAGCCCGCTGGCGCGGATCCGCTTCACCAGCTCGAACACCTGCTGCACCACGACCGGCGCGAGCCCCGCCGACGGCTCGTCGAGCAGCAGCAGCTTTGGATTCGACATCAGCGCGCGGCCGATCGCGCACATCTGCTGCTCGCCGCCGGACATGGTGCCGGCCATCTGGTGGCGTCGCTCCTTCAGGCGCGGAAATAGGTCGAACACCACGTCCAGCCGCTCGGGATAGTGCCCACGCGCCTCCTTCATGAAGGCGCCCATCTTGAGATTGTCGTCGACGGATAGCTGCGGAAACAACCGCCGGTTCTCCGGCACATGCGCGATCCCGAGGCTGACGATCTTGTGCGGCGGCGTCGCCACGACGTCGACGGCTTCCATTCTGATCGACCCGCGCGAGGGGCGGATCAGCCCGGAGATGACACGCATCAGGGTGGTCTTTCCGGCCCCGTTGGGCCCGATAACGCCGACGGCCTCACCCGCCCTCACGTCGAGATCGACGTCGAACAGTGCCTGGAAGGTGCCGTAGCCGGCATTGACGCCGCGGAGCTCCAACATCACTGCACCCCTGCGCGGCGGCGCGCTGCGGCGGCCGCGGCCTGCGTTGTCTCGGCGTCGGTGCCGAGATAGACCTCGATGACGCGGGGATCGCCGGCAACGGCACTCGGCAACCCTTCCGAGATCTTCTCGCCGTGATCGAGCACCATGACGCGATCGACGACGCGCATCAGCACGCCCATGATGTGCTCGACCCAGATGATGGTGATGCCGAGTTCGTCGCGGATGTTGCGCAGCATGTCGGCCGCCTGACCCATCTCGGCCTCGTCGAGGCCGCCGAGGCTCTCATCGGCCAGCAGAAGTTTTGGCGCGGTGGCGAGCGCTTTCGCCAGTTCGAGCTTTTTCAGACCGGCTGCGCCGAGGCCATCGACACTGGCATGGCGATCGGTCGGCAAGCCGACCATCGCCAGCGATCGCTCGGCCGCCTCCTCGGCCCTGGCACGGCTGTGGCGGCCCTGGCCGTAGAATCCGGCGAGCGCGACGTTCTCGAAGATCGTCAAGCGACGGAATGGTCGCGGGATCTGGAAGGTGCGACCGATGCCGCTGTTGATGATCCGGTGCGGCGGAAGGCCTGCGATTTCGGAGCCGTCGAACAGGATCGAACCGGACGTCGGCGCCAGCGTACCCGAGAGCATATTGAAGATCGTGCTCTTGCCCGAGCCGTTGGGGCCGATCAGGCCGAGGATCTCGCCCTGATCGACTTTGAACGACACATTGTTGACGGCGGTGAAGCCACCAAACCGCTTCACCAGCCCGTTGACTTCCAGCACCGTCCCGCTCTCCTCTCTGCGCGCCTTGGCGCTACTGGTTGCTGTAGGTGGTGCCCTTCGGCAGCGGCAGCACGGCCTCGCGCTGCGCCTGGCTCTTGGGCCACACCACGGAGGATTTGTCGTCGATGTATTGGATCACGACCGGGAACGAGCGCTCGTTCTGCCCGGCCATCGGCGTGCCCTCGCCGTAAAACTTGACACCGAAGCCGAGCATGGTGCCGCCCTCGGGAATATCGGTATCGAGCGCAGCCTTGCGCAGCGCATCCGGATCAACCCCGCCATATTTCTTGATTGCGCGCGGCAGCACGTCATTCATGAACACATACGTGTTGGACGCACCGATGCCGACATGCGCCGAGCGGATCGCGACGCCGGGCCGGATCTTGTCGAACTCCTCGCCGACCATCTTGATCACGGGCGGGAGCTTGGGATCCATGGTCTTCTGGTTGGCAAGCCAGATCGAGATCGGGTCGGTGTTGAAGATGTAGGTGGCATCCGTGCCCATGCCTTCCTTCAGCTTCTCGTAGACGCCGTAACCCGCACCGTGTCCCATCAGCGCGCCGAACTTCAGCCCCTGCTCGCGCGCCTGACGCAGCAACAGCGTGATATCAGGGTTGTAGCCGGTGTGGAAAATGACGTCGGGCTTGGCGCGCTTCAGCTTGGTCACCAGCGCGGAGAGGTCAGGCGCGGTGGCCGAATAACCCTCCTTCATCACGACGTTGAAGCCCGCCTTCTTCGCGCCGGCCTCGTTGCCCCTGGACACGTCGACGCCATAAGCGCCGTCTTCGTGAATGATGGCGACGCGCAGATCCTTCGGCTCCTTGTCGAACTTCGCCTTGGCGTTCTGCGCGATGAAATCCATCGTCATCATGCCGAATTGATCGCCGCTCGCCTGCGGGCGGAAGACGTATTTATAACCCTTCTCGTTGAACACGGCCGACGAGATGCAGGTCGTCATCCACATGAACTTCTTGAGCTGCTCGACGCGAGCGGCGACCGGCACGCATTGCGCCGAGGAGAAGAAGCCGAGCACCATGTCGACCTTCTCCTGCTCGAGCAGGCGGACGGATTCGTTGATCGCGATGTCGGGCTTGCTCTGGGCGTCGGCATAGACCGCCTCGATCTTGTAACCCTCGACGCCGGTCTTGGCGAAATGGTCGAGAACGATCTTTGCGCCGATATAGCCGAGTTCAGAGCCGCCGCCGGCGAGAGGCCCGGTCAGATCGAATACGACGCCGATCTTGATCTTCTTCTCTTTGCCTTGATCCTGGGCCTGGACGGACAGCGCCAAGCCCGTCGCTGATATCGCGACCAACAGCCCACGCACCAAACGGGCAGCCATGCGCACGCGCATCAGAACCTCCTTGGACGATTGTGCATTGCATTCTTTTTGGTTTTGTATTTTTACCCATCACATGGGCTGGGCGCAGCGATGTCAAGCCTCGCGCATCAGCGCGACGCGAACTGCTGCTCGACAAAAGCCGTGACAAATCGCGGCATGGACGGCGTGAGATCACTCATCCCGCGCACGAGATGGATCGCCGAGAGCTCTGGCTCGGCCTCCGCCGCCAGATTGGCTTCGATCCGCGCACGCGCCACATCACCCGGCATGTCCAGGTTGATAATTTGCAGCATCGCAATCGTTGGGCCAGTGACGACGCAGTGCCAGTCGGGCTCGATCCGATAGTCGGCCTCGGTCAGGCCGGTCTCTTCCTCGAGTTCGCGGATCACACTGCCGGGAATGTCCAGCGTGTCGCCCCTGACGTCGCCGAGATCGGGCGTGCCCGACGGGAAATAGATCCGGCCTGCATTGGCGGTGTGCTGCGCCATCTCGCCCATGACGAAGGCGCCGTCGGAGGTGAGCAGCGCGCCCATGCCAAAGCCGTTGAACACGGCCTTGTCGGGAAAGCCCCAGTCGCGCCAGGCGAGGAAGCTCGCGAAATCCGTCTCGAAATAGGTCGTAGAAAGATGGCCGTCGGCGAACATCGCATCGCGCCCGAGCAGGACGCCACCGTTCCAGAGTTTTGGTCGTTCGCGCTGCTTCTCGGCGAAATGCGCCGCGATCTCGTCACGCCGCTCCTCCGCGAACGGCCAGACGATCGGCCGCACGGCAAGATCAAGCGTCGTGACGCGATGGATTGTCAGTGACGTCATGACGCCTGGTTACCGAGACTTCGCGTCAGTTATTTGGCGCTCCCCGTGGTCTTCTTGGCCTGCTCGACATACTTGTTGGTGAAGGTCTTGCTGACGTCGATCTTGGCGCTCGCGACCTCGGGCGATCCGACGCTGAACACCGCGAGCACGGCGTCAGCGCCCTTCGGATCCATCTTGCCGGTCTCGGAGTACATCGGAATCGTGTTCTTGAGTGCCGCGAGATAGAGGTCCTTGTTCTTGCCCACCGTCTCCTCCGGCATCTTCGCCATGATCTCCTCGGGCGAGTGCGAGTGGATCCAGGCGAGCGTGCCCAGGATCGCGTTGGTGAGCGCCTGCGTCTCCTTCTCGTGGCCGGCGACCCAGGCCGCGGTCGAGTACAGCGCGCCGCCCGGATATTCGCCGCCGAAGGTCTCGAGCGTATCCCTTTGCGTGCGGGTGTCCGAGAGGATGCGCAGATCCTTGTGGCTGCCCTGGAGCACGGTCACGGACGGATCGAGCATCACGGCCGCGTCGATCTGGCCCTGCTCCATGGCAGCGACCGCAGTGGCACCGAGGCCGACGCCGATCACGGCGGTGCTGGCGGGATCGACGCCGTTCTTCTTCAGCATATACTTCAGGAAGAAGTCGGTGGAGGAGCCGGGCGCGCTGACGCCGACCTTCTTGCCGGCGAGGTCCTTGATCGACTTGATCTCGTTGGTGTGCGACGGCGACACCACCAGCACGAGGCCGGGATAGCGGTCATAGACGACGAATGCCTGAAGCTCCTGCTTCTTGGCCGCGAGGTTGACGCAATGGTCGAAATAGCCGGAGACCACGTCGGCGCTGCCGCCGAGCACGGCCTTGAGCGCGTCCGAGCCGCCCTTGAGGTCCACGAGCTCGACATTGAGACCGGCCTTGTCGTATTCGCCGAGCTGTTTTGCCAGCACCGTCGGCAAATAGCACAGGCACGAGCCGCCGCCGATCGCGATGGTGACCTTGCTTTGCGCCGCGGCAAGACCGGTGGTGAGCGTCAGCGCGAGTAGCGCGCCCGCGAGCTTGGCTATCGTGTTCTTCATTGGTTTCCTCCGTTCGGCTGGCGGCACCATAGAGCAGCGGGACTGGCTTGAGAAGCAGGACCGAAGGCGCTGGCCACCGGCCTTTCGGCGCAATAGCATGAGCCCACAAGAACAATTCTTGATGGGGAGGATCATCCATGAATCGCCTTGCAATCGGACTGTCGATCGCCACCGCTTTTGCCGCCGGGTGCGGCGCAACCCACCTGCTGCGGCCGGCGCTGGCTGCGGAAAACATCACTCCGCAGATCATCCATACCAGCGAGATGGAGGGCGACGCGCTCGGAAACGCGAACGCCGTCGGCTTCCGTTCCAAGATGTTCGCGAGCGCCGATGGCGCCACCATCTCGATCCAGGTCGGCAATGTGCCCAAGCACATGCATCCCAACACCAACGAGATCCAGTACATTTTAGAGGGCACCGGCACGATCTGGTTCGGCGACAAGGAAGTCACGGTGAAGCCGGGCGACCTCGTGATCATCCCGAAGGGGACGCCGCATGGCGGCACCAAGCCGATCAGCGGACAGGTCAAGGCCATCGCGATCAAGACGCCGCCGCAGGCGCCCGACGACACCAAGTTGCTGGATTGAACTTTCGCGATCCGGGCTCGCGCGACGCGCGGGCCCCTTTCGGCCTAGCCGCGCCCGTCCACGGTCGGCCGCCAGACCAGCAGCCTCCGCTCCACCAATGTCACCCCAAAGTCGATCAGGATGACGAAGGCCGACAGCACGAACATGCCGGCGAACACCCCGGCGACGTCGAAGATGCCTTCAGCCTGCTGGATGAGATAGCCGAGCCCCGCCGCCGATCCAAGATATTCGCCGACGACCGCACCGACCACGGCAAAGCCCACCGACGTGTGCAGCGAGGAGAACATCCACGACAGCGCCGAGGGCCAATAGACGTGCTGCATCAGCTGCCGCTCGCTCATGCCGAGCATGCGGCCGTTATCGAGCACGGTACGGCTGACCTCCTTGACGCCCTGATATACGTTGAAGAACACGATGAAGAACACCAACGTCACGCCGAGCGCGACCTTGGACCAGATGCCCAGCCCAAGCCACAGCGCGAAGATCGGCGCCAGCACCACACGCGGCAGAGCGTTGACCATCTTGACGTAGGGATCGAACACCGCGGCGACCAGCGGCTGGCGCGCGAACCAGAAGCCGATCAACACGCCGCCGGCCGATCCGATCACGAAGGCCAGGATCGATTCCGTCAGCGTGATGCCGAGATGCTTCCAGATCACACCGGACGAGAACCATTTGACGATCTGGGCGAAGACATCGACCGGATTGGAGAAGAAGAACGGCGGTAGCAGGATCTTGCCGAACACGGGCACGGTCGAGAGTAATTGCCACAGCGCGAGGCAGACCACCGCGACCAGCACTTGCAGCGCAAGGAGAGTGACGCGCGACATCACACCGCCTCCGCCGCTTGGGTGGACTGCGCATAGCCCTTCATTACCTCGTCCTTGAGCACGCTCCAGATCTCGCGATGAAGCGCATGGAATTCCTTGTCCAGCCGCACTTCGAAAATGTCGCGCGGGCGCGGCAGGCTCACGCGCCAGTCGCCGATGATGCGGGAGGACGGCCCCGCCGACATGATCACGACGCGGTCGGCGAGCGCGATCGCCTCTTCCAGATCATGGGTGACGAACAGCACGGCCTTGCGGTCGGCGTTCCAGAGGTCGAGCAGCAGGTTGCCCATCACCTGCCGGGTCTGCGCGTCCAGCGGACCGAACGGCTCGTCCATCAGCAGGATCTTTGGATCGCGGATCAGCACCTGCGCCAGCGCCACGCGCTTGCGCTGACCGCCGGAGAGCATGTGAGGATAGCGGTTGGCGAAGGCGCCCAAGCCGACCGAGGTCAGCCATTTCTGCGCCCGCGGGAGTGCCTCGCTACGCGGCGTGCCGCTGACTTCGAGCCCGATCGCGACATTGTCGAGCGCGGTCTTCCAGGGGAACAGCGCATCGGCCTGGAACAGATAGCCGGCATCCCGGTTCAGCCCGGCGAGCGGCTGGTCGAATATTTTGACGCTCCCGGCAGCCGGCTTGAGCAGCCCGGCCGCGACGTTGAGCAGGGTCGATTTCCCGCAGCCGGTCGGGCCGACGATGGCGACGAACTCGCCCTGCGCGACCGTCAGATGCGCCTTCTCCACCGCCGTATAGACCCGCCCGTCCCCCAGCTGGAACGCGACCTTGGCATCGTCCAGCGCCACTGCCGTAGGCGTTATCATGTGTTCCCTCCGAACTTGGCCCGATGCCTTAGCCGCTCGCGCGGCCAAGTTCAATCAAGCCGCCAAGCGTGCTACGCATGGGCCTTGTCATTCCTCCCTCCCTCCCTCCCTCCTTGGGGCGGGTCAGCGCAGTGAGCCCAGCCCGATGCCGTCCAGGCCGATGATCGGCTATGCCCACGTCACCAAGAGCTTCGACGCGCTCAAGGCCGTGGACGATGTGTCACTCGATATCGCCGAAGGCGAGTTTGTGGCCGTCGTCGGCGGCTCGGGATCGGGCAAGACGACGCTGCTGCGGCTCGCCAACCGCCTGATCGAGGCGGATGGCGGCACGATCACGGTCGAGGGCGATGACGTGCAGTCGGTCGATCCGGTCGCGCTGCGGCGCCGGATCGGCTACGTCTTCCAGAGCGGCGGGCTGTTCCCGCATCTGAGCGTCGCCGACAATATCGGGATCACGCCGAAGCTGCTCGGCGTCCCGGCAGCGGATATCGCGACGCGAGTCGATGAGTTGCTCGAGCTCGTGCAGCTCGACCGGGCCGCGCACCGCGAGCGGCTGCCGGATGCGCTCTCGGGCGGCCAGCGCCAGCGTGTCGGCGTGGCGCGGGCGCTCGCGGCACGGCCCCGGATCGTGCTGATGGACGAGCCATTCGGCGCGCTCGACCCCCTCACCCGCGATGCGCTCGGCGACGATTTTCGCGAGCTGCACCGCAAGCTCGGCCTGACCACCGTGATGATCACCCACGACATGACGGAAGCGATTTTGCTGGCCGACCGCATCGCGGTGATGCGCGGCGGAAAGCTGCTCGCGCAGGGCACGCCAGTGGAGCTTTCGAAAAGCAGCGACGCCTACGTACTGGAGTTGCTGCGGACGCCGCGACGCCAGGTCGAGCGATTGAACGCGCTGCTGCTACAGAGCGGGGCGGCATGAGCCTTTTCACCGATCCGCGCTGGGGCGAGGCGCTGGGGCATTTGCCCGACTATCTCGGCAACCACGTCAGGGTGAGTCTCGCTGCACTTGCGCTCGGCCTGATCGTCAGCCTGCCGCTGGCGATCCTGACGCGCAACCGCCCCACCCCGCGCGCCGTCCTGCTCGCGCTCGCCAGTATCGTGCAGACGGTGCCCGGGCTGGCGCTGCTCGCGCTGTTCTATCCGCTGCTGCTGCTCGCGGCCTCCCTGGCGCTGGCCTGGTTCGGCGTCTCCTTCTCCGCTTTCGGCTTCCTGCCGGCGATGCTGGCGCTGGCGCTCTATTCGATGCTGCCAGTGCTGCGCAATGGCATCACCGGCCTCAACGGCATCGATCCCGCGCTGATCGAGGCTGCCAAAGGCGTCGGAATGACCGCACGGCAGTCGCTCGTGATGGTCGAACTGCCGCTGGCCCTCCCCGTGATGATGGCTGGCATCCGTACCGCCGCAGTGTGGGTGATCGGCACCGCGACGCTGTCGACCCCGATCGGGCAGACCAGCCTCGGCAATTATATCTTTGCCGGGCTCCAGACCCAGAACTGGGTGTTCGTGCTGTTCGGCTGCTTTGCCTCGGCCCTGCTGGCGCTCGCCGTCGATCAACTGCTCGGCCTGATCGAGAGCGGCCTGCGCCGGCGCAGCCGCGTGCGTACCGCGCTTGGCGCGGCCGGGATCGCGGCACTGGTCGCCGCAACATTGGTGCCGACGATGGGGCGCTCGTCGCAAAGCTATGTCGTGGGCGCCAAGACGTTCGCCGAGCAGTACGTGCTGTCGGCGTTGATGCGGGACCGGCTGCAGGCGGTCGGTCTTTCCGCCGTCGCACGATCCGGTCTCGGCTCGAGCGTGATCTTCGAGGCATTGAAGGCCGGTGATATCGATCTCTATGTCGATTATTCCGGCACGCTCTGGGCCAATCAGCTTCACCGCACGGACATCAAGCCGCGCGCGGAGCTGTTGGCGGAGCTGAAAATAACCCTCGCGCAGGAGAAAATCACGCTGCTGGGAGAGCTCGGTTTCGAGAATGCCTATGCGCTGGTGATCCCGAAGAAGCGGGCGGAGGCGCTTGGCATCCGCACCATCGCCGATCTCGCCGCGCATGCTTCGACGCTGTCGATCGCCGGCGACTATGAATTTTTCTCGCGACCCGAATGGGCGGCGCTGCAAAAGGCCTATGGCCTCTCGTTCCGCGCCCAGCGCCAGATGCAGCCGGACTTCATGTATGCGGCGGTCGCCAGCGGCGAAGTCGATGTCATCGCGGGCTACACCAGCGACGGGCTGATCGCAAAATACGATCTCGTTGCTCTCGACGATCCCAGGCACGCGATCCCGCCCTACGATGCCATCCTGCTGCTGGCCCCGAAGCGCGCCGGGGACGAGCGGCTGCAGGCTGCGCTGAAGCCGCTGCTCGGCAAGATCGACATCGCGACCATGCGCGAAGCCAATTTACGCGCCGCCGGAAATGACGCGAATTCGTCCCCGGATGCGGTGGCCAAATGGCTGTGGGAGAAGGTGGGTGGGCGGTAAGCCGCGCCATTCGTTCGACGACGTTGGAGGACGCTACAACCCGCGGATCATCCCCGCATCGATCAGCAGCCGGTTCAGCCGGCTCGCTTCGGCACCGTCTTTGCAGCCGTAGAAGATGCCCTTGCAGCGGAGCATGATCTCCTTCTGCTCGGCGAAGGACGGATCGAGCGGGATGCCGGCGGCTTCCTGGATGACCAGCGGCAGATACGGACCATCGACCGTGTCCATCACGGCCTCGCTCTTCACCGGCTCGAAATTGACGGCGTCGATCGCGTAGTAGGTCGCGTAGAGACGTGGGTCGTAGGCGTCGAGCTTTTTGCCGATTGCACCCTCGTCGAGCCCGGGCTCGAGGATAGCAGGCGCAAACTCGGGCTGATGATCGCCGTAGCGCACGATCAGGAAAGGCTCGCCGGGAAAATTCTTCTTCAGGCCCGCGAGGAAAGCCTTGTATTGCTCGGCACTCATCGCCTGCCGGCGCAGATATTCGTCGATGGACGGCACATTGCCCGGTGCGGGCCAGTTCGGCAGCAGATCCGGGCGGAAGCGCGTCTCCCACGGAAAATGATTGGCGCCGAGGTAGATGAAGGTGAACAGCGGCTTGTTCGGCGTCCGCTCGCCCATCAGCCGGAGCGCCTTGTCGTAGAAGAAGCTATCCGGCTCGACATCCTTGGCGCCGAGATCCTTGGAGTCGAGGAAGCGTTCGACGCCGGTCGTCATCTGAAAACTGCGCGCGGCCATGAAGCCGCCATAGGCGGGGTAGAGCGACATCGTATCGTAGCCGCAGCGGCGCAGCGCCAGCGGCAGACCGCGCTCGACACGGCCTGTCGCGATGCGCGTCACGAAATAGGCGAAGCGGCCGAACGAACGCGACGACAACCCCGCGAGCACATTGTATTCGGTGAACCAGCTCGGCCCGCCATTGCTCTCGGCCAGAAAGGTGCGCTCCTTGCCGTCCCAGGATTTGAAATGGCTGCCGTAGCCAGCCGGCACCTTGATGCCCTGCGCGGCGCGGATGTCGAAGCTCGATTCATCATGGACCATGATGATGTTCGGCCGCCGGCCGGCGGGATGGCAGGCATCGACCAGCGGCATGTTGAGCCGTTCGTTGGTCGAAGCGGCCGACTCCATAAAGCCGTATTGCGCGAAGTCGGAGACCGCGCTGACGCCGGAGCGGAAGAACTTCGAGAGATAGCCGTCGTCGTAATAGCCGCGCCAGGCCTCGTCCGGATGATAGAGCGAATAGCCGACCAGCGCGGCGAGGCAGGCGAGCTTGCAGGCGAGCGCCGGCAGCCTGCGGATGCGGAATGGGTCGAGCCACCACAGCGCATACATCAGCGGCAGCGTGACGAGGCCGGCCCCGATCACCGACCAGCGCAAATTCGGGAAGATCGTGAACAGGAACGCGACCGTGTCGCGGTCGATCATCATCAGGTCGATGAAGTTGACCGTCATCTGCACGACGTCGTGCTTCAGCCGTGACAGCAGCACCAGCACCACGACCATGGTCAGCGACAGCGCACCCGAGAGCGCCGGACGCCGCAGCAGCATGATCCAGAAGAAGTTGAGGATGCCCCAGGCCAGCACGAAGGAGAGCCGTGCACCGAAATCCGTCTCGGTCTCGTACATCAGGACGAGCGCGGCGAGATGCGGCGCCGCAACCGCGAGCAGCCGCCAGATGCCGAGCGCGGCGACGCTCGCCAGTACGGCGGTCGTGGCAGAAGGACCTGGATTGGGCGCGGACGCCATCGACGACACGCAACTGCTGGTCCGGCACGGTGATGCCGAGCCGGCTGACCGGGCCTGCGGCGTTCGGCGCAGCCGGAAGGCCTGCACCGTGTCATAAAACTGTAATTGAACGGTCACGGACAAGCAACGCGTGTCGCGATCCGACCTTCGCTTAATGTTAGCGATGGGCGAATGGGCCGCATGGGCCAGCCACGCTTAAGCTTTGGCGATGCCCGCGATGAAGAGGTCGATGACCCTCTCCGCCATCCGCTCGATCTCGCCTCCTCCGGGTCGGCGGCGGGTGCCTGTTCCAGCGCCACCTCGATCTCGGCCCGAAAGCGCGGCTGCGCCTCCTCGGCCGCCGCTGACATGAACGCGCCGCGGTTGGGGAAGTGCCGGAATGATGCCCCCGGCGAAACCGCGGCCCGACGTGCGGCCGAGGCGGCTGAACGTCGGTCAGCCCTGCGGCAGCAGCCCGAGTCGCTTGGCGATGATGCGGTCGACCACACGCTTGGGCAGCGTGGCCGTCATCAAATGCCGCATCCGGTCCGGCGTGATCTGGTAGCGAACCTTGGGCCTCTCGGCGGTGAGCGCCTCGAAAACGACCTCGGCGATCCGCTCGGCCGGCAGCCCGGTCTCGCCGAGCTTCATCATGAACGCCCTGACCTTGTTCAGCGCCGGCAGATAAGGCGAGTTCTGGTAGACCGAGAGATCGATCTGCTCGGCCTTACTCCAGATCGGCGTCTTCACCGCGCCGGGGGCGACGATGATGACGTCGATGCCGAACAGCATCAATTCGCGGCGCAAGCTCTCCGACAGGCCTTCGATGGCGTGCTTGGAGGTGCTGTAAGGCGCCGACAACGGATTGCCGTTCTTGCCCGCGACCGAGCTGATCATCACGATCCGTCCTTTCGGCCCCTTCAGCGACGGATCGGCGCCGAGCAGCGGCCCAAAGGCCTGCGTCGCGATGACCGGGCCAATGACGTTGATCTCCATCTGCCGGCGGAAGTCGTCGACCGACAATTCGAGCACGGGCCCCGCCACCGCGACGCCGGCGTTGTTGACGAGACCGGCCAGCGTCTCACCGCCCAGAGCCTCGCGGACTTTTCGCGCAGCGGCGAGGACCGCCGCCTCGTCGGTGACGTCGAACAGCAGCGGCGTGAAGTTCGCACCGAATTCACCCATGAGCCGATCCGCATCGGCCTGCTTGCGGACACTACCGAAAACACGATAGCCGCGCCCGACCAGAAATTTCGCAATGGCCCAGCCGATGCCGGTGGACGCGCCGGTGATGACGACGGATCGCATGGTCTTCCCCCCAAGAGCTCCCGCATCATGCAGGGGAAAGGTGCTGGGGCGCAACGCCGTTAGTGGACAGGACCCGGGCCGGCACGCTCACGGAGCCTGTAGAACTGGAGTGCAGCCTTCGCCGTATTTGGACTCAACCGAAGGAAGCTCGCGAAGCACTGCTCCAATCGCTCTCGGCTCTCGTGAGCCTCACCGGGGTAAAGCGTCAGGATTGCCTTCGTCGTGTCCCAGGACAGACCGATCGCCTTCGCGAGGATGAGAATCTGCTCGGGCTGCGAACGGACCAGCGCACGCTCAATCGCTCCGATCGGCAGGTCGCTCATGAGCGATAGCGCGACAGCCGTCTTGTCCAAGCTTCGCTCGCCGATGAAGCCGAGTACGCGTGCCTCGTCCAATTGCCCACTCGAATACAAGGACGTCACCTCGGCCAACGCCCGGGCGTGCTCGCTGGAGCCTGCCCGCGCCATCGCTTGCAGCTCATCGGAGCCCTCCGCAATTGCACGCCGGGTCAGAGCTGCCTGGCGGGGATCGGCTGCCTCCAGCTTGGATCTCACCATCTCAGATGCATGGACGAACAACTTCAACATGGTCTCACGAGGAATATCGGGCCGAGCCCAGATGCACATCGCGAGCGCGCCATTGTCCCGCGCCCGGCTGAGGAGCTTGGACATTCCGTTAGTCGAGAAGCTGGCGCCGTCGTTGCCGGCGGTCCGCATGGCGACATCGTTGTTGCCGCGCTCGAGGAGGGCATCGGTGACGGGTTCCGTCAACAGGCTGCGGCCGGCGATAGCCAGCAGATGATCCTGGCTCTTGGTCCGCGCATTCTCCGCCAAGCTCGCCTCGTCGAGCTGTGGTGAGTGCTCCAGGACCGGCGCCGCCACCTCGGGCGCGTCGTCAAAGGCCAGCAAGCGGATCGTCCGACGCGGCGCATCGGGCAATCCTGAAAGCCGGCTCCCGAACGCCGCTCGCGCGGCGCATTCGATATTCTTGAGGAGCGCGCTCATCACCTCGTCGAACAGGTCGATCTGCTCGTCGGTGAACTTGCCTGAGCCGACCACGAAGAGATCGGCGACCTGGCGCAGGAGTTCGGCGCGCTTCGACAGCTCCCGGCTCGCCAGTGCGATCTCGAGCCGGTCGATCAGACCGTTCTCCAGAGTCATCTCTCGTGTCCTGGCGGTTGAGTTGCATGTATTTCGACGGAGGTCATGGGATCACGCGACGTTTCGCGCCTGTAACGGTGAATCGAAACAGATTTCGGAATTCGGCACGGGCCGTCCGATCAGATAGCCCTGTACGTAGTCCACTCCTGCCGCAAGGAGGGCGTCCAACTGCGCTGGGGTCTCGACGCCCTTGGCCACCGTCGTGACATCAAGACCGCGCCCCAATGCCACAGCGGAGGCGACGACCGCGGCGCAATCCCTTCGCGTCGTGCAGCCCTGCACGATCGCCCGGTCGATCTTGAACTTGTCGAATGGGAAACTCTGGAGGTAGCTGGCCGCGGAATAGCCTAGCCCGGAATTGTCGAGGACGACGCCGACACCGAGGTTCTTCAGTTGTCGGACCGCAAGCAAGTGAGCCGCAGGATTCCCGCCCAAGAGCGCAGCGTCGGGAATTTCGAGTTCGAGGCGTTCGGGCGATAATCCCGATTCAACCAGCGCGCACAGCACGACGTCGAGCACATTACTCCTGTGGAACTGGGCGGCACCCATGTTGACGGCGACTCTGATGTGCGCCGGCCAAGCGGCCGCGTCCAGGCAGGCCTGTTGCAAGATCCATTCACCGAGCGGCAGCATCAATCCAGCCTGCTCGGCGACATCGAGGAACTGCGAAGGCGCCAGCACGCCCCTCGATGGATGGTGCCATCGCACGAAGCATTCCAGCCCGGTCAGCGCGCGCGTTCCGGCCTCGATCACCGGCTGGTAGTGCAGCTCGAACTCGTCGCGGGCCATCGCCTCCCGCAACTCGCCCTCCATCGACTTCTGTGTGTCGGCAGCCACGGTCATTTCCGGCTGGAAGATTCGGAAATCATTCCGGCCTGAGGATTTCGTCGCGTAGAGCGCGACGTCCGCCTTCTGTAGTAATATCTCCGCGTCGATGCCGTGCTCGGGCGCGAACGCGATGCCAATGCTGGTACCGACGCTGACACGGTTGCTGCCAAGATCGAACGGTTGCTCGACCAGACGAATGATCTTCAGCGCCAGCGCGATGGCACCTTCTCTCTGATCGCTTTCGTTCTCCTGGATGATCGCAAATTCGTCGCCACCGAGGCGGGCCAGCACATCGGTATCTCGCAGTGATGAGCTCAGTCGCTGCGCGACCTCGATCAGCAGCTGATCGCCTGCGGCGTGACCGAGCGTATCGTTGACGAGCTTGAACCTGTCGAGATCGAGCATCAGCACGGTAAACGTCGTGCCACGACGCTGCGACCGCCTTGCCGCTTCATCGAGCTTTTCCGCAAACACGGCGCGGTTCGCCAAGCCGGTGAGCAGATCGTGCTGGGCCAGATATGCGATCCGCTTCTCGTTTCTCGCCCGATCGGTGATGTCCTCGTGGGTCGTGAGCCAACCGCCGTACTGCATCATGTGGCGAGCAATCGCGATCACCCGTCCGTCCGCAAGCTCCCGCGTCTCACTGAGCTGCTTGACGTTCTGATCGAGATAGACCTCCGGCGCGACATCGACGAAATGCGTGCCTTGCTCGCGGCGATATTCGAGAATTTGCGCCAGTGTGGTTCCGCGCCTTATCCGATCGGGGTCAATATGGTAAATGTCGCAATAGCGCGCGTTCGACACCACGATCCTCTGCTCCGCATCGAACATGCAAAGCCCCTGAGCCATGTTGTTGAGGGCGGCATCAAAGCGCATGTTGATCGCCTCGAGTTCAGCGGCCTTCTGCGCCAACATTCTCTCGGCGCTCTTTTGCTCGGTGACGTCTTCGTGCGTCGCGACCCAGCCGCCATCCGGCAACGGCTTGCGCTGGATCAGTATCTGCCGGTGGTCTCTCAGCTCGTAGTCCTGCTGGCGCTGGGTCGGCATCAGCCGGACATGCTGGTCGACGCTGAGCGGACTGGCTTCGCCGCGATCCACGTAGTGCTGCAATATGAGTTGCAGGGGCGTACCGGGCCTGACGAGTTCGTCGGGCAGACCGTACATCTGCTGATAGCGACTATTCGATACCACGAGGTTTTTGTCTGCATCGAACAGGCAGAGCCCTTGGGACATGTTGCTGATGGCGACGTCGAAACGCGTGTTGATGCGTTTTAGCTCGGCAGCATTTTCCGCCAGCAAGGTCTCGTCGCGCCGCTTCTCGGTGATGTCCTCATGGGTCGCGACCCAGCCACCATCCTGCATCGGCGTACGCACGATCGAGATGATCCGGCCATCGGCGAGCATGACGATCTTCGGAGTCCAGTGTCTTGCGCCGTCGAGGAATTCCTTGACGTCGAGATCACCCCCGGCGCTCTTGTAGTGGCCGACGATGCTGCCGAGCGGCGTTCCAGGTTCGACCTGCGCCTCAGTGAGATCATACATCTCACGATAGCGGCTGTTGGCGATCAGCAGCTTCTCATCGGCGTCGAACATGCTGAGCCCATGCGGCATGTTGCTCAACGCCGCGTCGAAACGGGAACTCGCGGCCGCGAGTGCGTTTGTTTGCCGTCGCAGCAGCAAGGTTCCGATCAGGATGATGGTGACGATCGCGGCAGCCGGCGGGCCGAAGGTGTAGAGATGCCGATACCACGGCTGCAGCACGTAATCACGCGAATAGGTCACGACCAGAACCAGCGGCAGCCCGGATACGGCCTTGTAGGCCGCAATGCGGTTGATGCCGTCGACGGGACTCGTCAGTTCGTATGAGCCCGCTTCCGAGACTGGCAGATACTGGGTAAACATCGGGCCGCCAGCAACAGACATGCCCAGCACATCTTTCTGTTCCGGCACGCGCGCCAGGATCCGTCCGTTGCGATGGATCAACACGACGGAGCCGCCCGGGCCCAGATTGATCTTGCGATAGATCTTCAACAGATAGGATTGATCCAATGGCGCGGTCACGACGCCCGCAAAGCTCCCATCCGAATTGTTCAACCGGCGCGACGCCGCACTGAACCATTTATCACCGCCTGCCGACCGATAGGGCGGCGCAACGAACAACTCGGTGCCAGCGCCATCGCGTTGCGCGATGAAGTGCGGCATTTCGGAGATGTTGCCGCGCGGCGGCGCACGGTCGTAGGAGTGCGCAACGACGGCTCCGGATGCGTCGGTCCAACCAACCGCGACCAGGATCGACGAGCTCTTGACCAGTTGACGGAGCGCGGTGTTGGCCGCGCCGGCGTCGGCGTATTTTCCGGACAAGGAATCGTTGCGGATTGCCTGCGCCTCGAGCAGGACACGATCGATGTCTTCGAACGTCACTGCGGCATGCTCGGCCAGGATGGCCGAAAGATTGAGAGCATCGGTTTTCGCAGAGGCGACCGCTTCTCGATAGCGAGCAGCCAGATCAACCAGAAACAGGGTGACGACAACGAAAGAAAACAGCAGCCCCAGGATCGTGACGGACGATCCCGGCGACCCGGCCAGCCTTCGCCAAGCTCTCAGCATTACATTTCTGTGGTTCGAGCGATCAGCTTCCACCATCGCCCGGTCGCACTAAGATTTGGTTGAGTTGCCTATCGCTAATTCACTCCGTAATCGTACGGAACTACGGCAGTAACTGTGTCGCAATGTTCGAAAAAGCTTAAAAAAACGCACCATACTACCGTGTAGAACCGGTTTCAGCAGGGCGCCTCGCGTGCGAGGTGAGCTAAGATCATTAGCGAGATCGCGCGGAGGCGGGACGGCGTCTCGCCACGTCATTCCAAGGCCGGCGTCTGCGCAAGCGCGGGAAACCGGCGAAGATGGACGGAGGCCCGGGGGCGCTCCGTCGCGCCCCCGGTAACCACGTCGTTGCCGTTAGTTCTTGCTCTTGTCGACCAGAGCGCCCTTCTTGATCCAGGGCATCATGTCGCGCAGCTTGGCGCCGACTTCCTCGATCGGGTGTTCGGCGAGCTTGGCGCGGGTCGCCTTGAACGAGGTCTGGTTGACCTTGTTCTCGAGCATCCAGTCGCGGGCGAACTTGCCGGACTGGATGTCGTTCAGAACCCGCTTCATCTCCTTCTTGGTCTCGTCGGTGACAATGCGCGGACCGGTGACGTACTCGCCGTACTCCGCGGTGTTGGAGATCGAGTAGTTCATGTTGGCGATGCCGCCTTCATAGATCAGGTCGACGATCAGCTTCACTTCGTGCAGGCACTCGAAATAGGCCATCTCCGGGGCGTAGCCGGCTTCGACCAGCGTCTCGTAGCCACCCTTGATCAGCTCGACCAGGCCGCCGCAGAGCACCACCTGCTCGCCGAACAGGTCGGTCTCGCACTCTTCCTTGAAGGTGGTCTCGATGATGCCGGCACGGCCACCGCCGACGGCGGAGGCGTAGGACAGGCCGAGGTCGTGGGCGTTACCCGAGACGTCCTTGGCGATCGCGATCAGGCAGGGCACGCCGCCGCCGCGCTGATACTCCGAGCGCACAGTGTGGCCGGGGCCCTTCGGCGCGATCATGAGAACGTCGAGATCGGCGCGCGGGTCGAGCAGGTTGAAGTGGACGTTGAGACCGTGCGCGAAGACGAGGGCGGCGCCCTTCTTCATGTTGTCATGCAGGTGCTCGCGGTAGATGTCGCCCTGGAGCTCGTCCGGGGTCAGCATCATGACGAGGTCGGCCCATTTGGCGGCCTCGGCGACTTCCATCACCTTGAAGCCGGCAGCTTCCGCCTTCTTGGCCGAGGCCGAACCCTTGCGGAGCGCGATCGCCACGTCCTTGACGCCGGAATCCTTCAGGTTCAGCGCATGGGCGTGGCCCTGGCTGCCATAGCCGACGATGACGACCTTCTTGCCCTTGATCAGGTTCAGGTCGGCGTCGCGATCGTAATAAACACGCATGGTCGTTTCCTCGTTCAGGGGCCGAAATCGGCCGTTGGTCAGGTCTTGTCAGTCAGGTCTCGGACGGTGAAATTTGCGGATTTCGGGGGCTGTCTAGAGCATTTTCGGCCCCCTGGGAAACCCGTTTCTGCATGGAAAGTCGGGGCATCATGCATCCATGACCACGGGATAGAGGGACGCCAGCAGCAGGATGGCCATCAGGATGTTGAAGGCGCGGACCAGCCGCACGGAGGTCAGGACCGCCCGCAATGCGGTGCCGAAGAAGACCCAGGCTACCGTCGAGACCGTGCCCACGAGCAGGCTGATCAAGGTCTGGATCGCGATGTTGAGCGGGAATTGGGCGATAGCCGCATAGGCGGTGATGGTGCCGATCACGATCACCCAGCCTTTTGCGTTGATCCATTGGAACATGGCGGCGCCCAGGAAGGTCATCGGACCCCGGCCGTCTCCCTCGCCCGGCTTCGCCGGACCCGATAAAGCGATCACGGCGGAGAGGTAGACCAGGTAGGCGGCACCGGCATATTTTAGAATGGTCTGCAGGATCGGATAAGCCAGGAACACTGTGCCGAGCCCGAAGCCGACCGCTGCAATCATGAAGGCGAAGCCGATGACGACGCCGGCGATGTGGGGAATCGTGCGACGGAAGCCATAAGTCAGCCCCGAGGACAGCAACATGATGTTGTTCGGCCCAGGCGTGAAATACATCACGGCCATGAAGGCGAGGAAGGCATACAGCAGCGACTGGGACATGCTTACCTCACGCGGCCTTCGGCTGCGGTCCTCTGGGGTACCGCCTCGGGGCGCTTCGCCAGCACCATCACAGCGATACCGCCGATCACCGTGAGCATGCCGGCAAGGCGCAGCGGACCGAAGCGCTCGCCGAACATGATGCTGGACGCGGCCGAGCCGACGAACGGCACCAGCAGCGCGAACGGCACCACTTGCGCGGTGGGATAGTCACGCAGCAGCCGGCCCCACAGCCAATAGGCGATACTGGTGGAGATGCCGCCGATCAACAGCAGGCAAATCAGGCCGGTGAGCGACATGTGGATCAGTGACTGCCAGGTCGGCGACGGTCCATTGACGACCAGCGTGAGCGCGAACAGCGGCACCGCGGTGGCGAGGCACAACCAGGCGAACAGATCGAACATCGGCACGCCGCGAGCGCCCCTCAGCAGGATATTACCGAGCGCAAAGCTGACCGGCGCGATCATCAGCACGGCGAAGGCACCGACGCTGAAATCATAGCCGACCGTGCCGCAGATCATCAAAAGCCCGACGGCTGCGATGACGATGCCCAGCGTCTGAACCGGCGTCGGCCGCTCGCCGAATGCGATCGCGGCAAAGCCGACCGTGAACAGCGCCTGGCTCTGCACGACGACGGAAGTCAATCCGACTGGCACGCCATGGGCGATGCCATAGGCCTGGCTCAGAAACTGGCCGAGAAAGAGCGTAAAGCTGATCGCGATCAGGAGCGACCAGGCGACTTTCGGCTTGCGAATGAACAGGCACGGGACCGCGGCAATGGTGAAGCGCATCGCCGTCATCAGCTCCGGCGAAAATTCGTCGAGCGCGATCCGGCTCGCCACAAAGGCAAGCCCCCAGATGATCGCCACCAGGATGGCGATGAGGATGTCGGCCGGCTTCATTCCAAACTCCTAACCTCTCCCGCTTGCGGGAGAGGTCGCGCCGAAGGCGCGGGTGAGGGTTCTCTCCTCTTGGGGATTCTCGATTGCGGAGACACCCTCTCCCCAGCCCTCCCCCGCAAGCGGGGGAGGGAGCGCAGCTACATCGTAGTTGCAGTTTGCTCTCACAGCTTTAGCCTTGCTCGCCGGCCTTTACGTGGAAGAATTGGGTTTTCGCAGCAGATAAGTGCCGTGCATCGGGGCGTGGTAATCGGCCGAGACCAGCGTAAAGCCGACGTCGGTCAGCATCCGCTCCATGACCCAACCAAAAGTGGAATACTCGTCGCGCATGTGGGTGACGACGCTTTCACGCGGGACATCGTGGTTCTTGATCTCGAAGTCGGCCCATTGCTCGACGTCGCGCTCGAGCACATCGGGCATCGATGCGTAGACGATGTCGCGCAAATAGAACGTGGCGCCGGGCTTGAGCGCGCGATAGATCCGCGACATCGCCACCGCCTTCCAGAAATCCGGCAGATGGTGCAGCGTGAACTCGCTGACGATCAGGTCATAGGATTCCGGCCGGTAGGCGAAGCTGAGCAGGCCGGCGGACTGCGTGCGCACGGGCGCCTTGCGGTCGCGCGCGTAGATCTCGGCGAGCGCCAGCATCGCGGGCGAGATGTCGATGGCGTCGACCTCGGCGCCCATGAGCGCAGCCTCGGTCGCGAGCACGCCGTTGCCGCAACCGATATCGGCGATGCGCCAGCCGCGCTGGACGCCGAGCATTTTCAGCGCGGCGCGCGCCCGTAGATCAGCATCGTCGTGGCTGTCGTAGATCGACGCCACAGCGGGCCCGATCCCCATCCGGTTCCGCTCGTTGTAATACCAGTCGCGCGCCAGCATGGCTCACATTCCTTCAGGCCCGCGACCAATCGCGGCAACACCGGTGCGCGACACTTCGACGAGGCCAAGCGGACGCATCAGGTCGATAAACTGATTGATTTTCTCGGTATTGCCTGTGATCTCGAACACAAAGCTCTCGGTGGTGGCGTCGATCACGCGGGCGCGGAACGCGTCCGCCAGCCGCAGCGCCTCGACGCGATGCTCGCCCTGTCCGCGCACCTTGACCATTGCGAGCTCGCGCTCGATCGAGCGCTTGGTCAGCGTCATGTCGACGACACGATAGACCGGGATCATGCGGTCGAGCTGATGCTTGATCTGCTCGATCACCATGGGCGTACCGGTGGTGACGATGGTGATGCGCGAGAGATGCTTCTGGCTCTCGGTCTCCGAGACGGTGAGGCTTTCGATGTTGTAGCCACGCCCCGAGAACAGTCCGATGACGCGCGCGAGCACGCCGGGCTCGTTCTGCACGAGCACCGAAAGCGTGTGTGTCTCGTTCGGGTCGTGGCGCTCCTCGATGAAGTAGGCGGATGCGGGCTGGTTCATTGTCGTCCCCTTCATTCTCGTCGTTACGCCGTCGCCCGACGAGCGACCGGCGCATCCGTCCCGACCCAACCGCGGAACAGATCGAAATCGATATTGCCGCCTGACAGCACGAGACCGACGCGCTTGCCCGACAGTCTTGACTTGTCCTGAAGCGCTGCGGCGAGCGCGGCGGCGCCGGCGCCTTCGGCGAGATTATGCGTATCGGTCCAGAGCGCATGGATCGCGAGCGCGATCTCATCGTCCGTCACCTGGACGATACGCGAGGCGCCCTTGAGGATGACCGCGAGCGCTTCCGGATCGGGAATCCGCGTCGCCATGCCGTCCGCGAGCGTGTTGCTGGTCTCGGTCGTCACGACGTGGCCCGCCGCGAACGACAGCGCGTAGGACGGCGCCTCGGTCGACTGCACGCCGACGATCTCGGTCTTCAGGCCGAGCAGATCGCGCGCCATGATGCAGCCGCAGATCCCCGAGCCCTGCCCGATCGGCACATAGAGGACGTCGAGATCGGGAGCGGCCCGGAGCATTTCGAGCGCATAGGTCGCCACGCCCAGCACCAGGTCCGTATGGAACGACGGCACCATGTGCAGTCCGGCGAACTGCGCGTGGCGCCCGGCCTCCTCGCGTGCGGCCTGAAAGTCCTCGCCATGTTCAACGAGCTCTGCGCCAAACGCCTTCATCGCGCGGTTCTTCTCGACCGAATTGCCGCGCGGCACATAGATCACGGCAGGCACGCCATGGCGGCTCGCCGCAAAAGCGAGGCTCTGACCATGATTGCCGCGCGTCGCCGAGATGATGCCCGGAATGTTCGGCCGTTCGCGCTTCAGCCGATCGAGATAGACCAACCCGCCGCGCACCTTGAAGGCGCCTGTCGGCGTGTGATTCTCGTGCTTGACCACGACCTGCGTGCCGAGCCGCTCGGCGAGCAGCGGCCAGGCGTGCGCCGGCGTCGGCGGCACCGCCTGCCCCACGATCGCATGTGCGCGTCCGAGTTCGTTCAGGTCGAACATTTCACCTTCTCATCACTCCATCTCTCGCGACTGTCATCCCCGCGAAGGCGGGGATCCAGTATTCCAGAGGCCCCCGAGAGCGATCGAGAGGCCGCGGCATACTGGATCGCCCGGTCAAGCCGGGCGATGACAGCGGAATTTGTGACGATCACGCTCACACAAGCGCCTTTCCGCCGGCGAACGCCTTTGCGGTGGCTTCGTCGTTCGCCTGCTCCGGCAACAGCATCTCGTTGTGCGCCTTGCCGGAGGGGATCATCGGGAAACAATTTTCCAGCGACGCGACGCGGCAGTCGAACAGCACCGGGCGCTTGACCGAGATCATCTCCTGGATGGCGCCGTCGAGATCGCCGGGTTTGTGCACCTGGATGCCGACCCCGCCATAGGCTTCCGCGAGCTTGACAAAGTCCGGCATCGCCTCCGAGTAGGAATGCGACAGCCGGTTGCCATGGAGCAGCTGCTGCCACTGCCGCACCATGCCCATGTACTGGTTGTTCAGGATGAAGATCTTGATCGGCAGCTCGTACTGCACCGCCGTCGACATCTCCTGCATCGTCATCTGCACCGAGGCATCGCCCGCGATGTCGATGACGAGACTGTCGGGATGGGCAACCTGCACGCCGACCGCGGCCGGCAGGCCGTAGCCCATGGTGCCGAGACCGCCCGAGGTCATCCAGCGATGCGGCTCCTCGAAGCCGTAGAACTGCGCGGCCCACATCTGATGCTGGCCGACCTCGGTGGTGATGTAGGTGTCCCTGCCGCGCGTCGCCTCGAACAGGCTCTGGATCGCGTGTTGCGGCAGGATGACGTCGTTGCTCTTCCTGTAATAGAGCGAGTTGCGGGCGCGCCACTGCGCGATCTGCTGCCACCAGGCCTTGATGTCGGGCTTCTTCGCCTCCGCCTTGAACACCTGGAGAATGTCGCCGAGGATGTTGCCGCAGTCGCCGATGATCGGCACGTCGACGCGGATGTTCTTGTTGATCGAGGACGGGTCGATATCGATGTGGATCTTCTTCGAGCCCGGCGAGAACGCATCGACGCGGCCGGTGATGCGGTCGTCGAAGCGCGCGCCGACGCACAGCATGACGTCACAATCATGCATGGTCATGTTGGCTTCGTAGGTGCCGTGCATGCCGAGCATGCCAAGCCAGCTCTTGCCCGACGCGGGATATGCGCCGAGGCCCATCAGCGTGGAGGTGATCGGAAAGCCGGTGACCTCGACCAGCTCGCGCAGCAGCCTGGTGGCCTCGGGACCGGAATTGATCACGCCGCCGCCGCTGTAGATCACGGGGCGCTTGGCGCCTGCGAGCAGCGCCACGGCCTTGCGGATCTGCGTCGCATCGCCCTTCACGCGCGGCGCGTAGGAGCGATGCACGTCGGACTTGCGCGGCGGATGATAGGTGCCGGTCGCGAACTGCACGTCCTTGGGCACGTCGACGAGCACCGGGCCCGGCCGACCCGTGGTCGCAACGTAAAACGCCTCGTGCAGCACCTTTGCGAGATCGTTGACGTCGCGCACCAGCCAGTTGTGTTTGGTGCAGGGGCGCGTGATGCCGACCGTGTCGCATTCCTGGAACGCGTCGTTGCCGATCAGATGCGTCGGCACTTGGCCGGAGATGCAGACCAGCGGGATCGAGTCCATCAGCGCGTCGGTGAGCGGCGTCACCATGTTGGTGGCGCCGGGGCCGGAGGTCACCAGTGCAACGCCCGGCCTGCCGGTCGAACGCGCATAGCCCTCGGCGGCGTGGCCCGCCCCCTGCTCGTGGCGGACCAGGATGTGCTGGACTTCGCTCTGCTGGAAGATCTCGTCGTAGATCGGAAGCACCGCGCCGCCGGGATAGCCGAAAATGTCGGTCACGCCATGATCGATGAGCGCGCGGACGATCATTGCGGCGCCGGTCATCTGGTTCGGATCGTGGCTCTTGTCGCTCATTGGCTTGCTCCGGATGCGCTGTTGTCAGCGGCTTCGTTCGTGTCGGGTTTTCGGAAATAAAAAAGGCCCCGAAGAGGGCCCATGCACACCGCCTGTCATGTGGATGGCAGCTAGCCACCCCCGGCGGTGTGCCTGGGTACGACGGCGATAAGGAGTTTGGTAATAATATTACGCATGGCGGCGGCTCGGCTTCCCAAAGGTTGCGCGAAACATAGCGGCCAAAGCCCGGATGTCAAGGCGATGCGGCCGTTCCTGCGCGATTTTGGCAGTGTAGCGGCGTTCCCGGGGTTGGGCGAGAGGTAAATTCGGCGACCGAGGCACAAAAGCGTGTCAACCGGGGTCCCGGGCCGCGTTCACCGCCGCCGCCAGCCAGCCCCGCACCCCCTCCGGCTTCACCCACTCGAATTCGGGCAATTGGTGCCGAAACCAGGTGAACTGCCGCTTGGCGTAGTGGCGGGTGTCGGCGCGGCCGATGGTGGCCGCCTGCTCCAGGCTGAGCTCACCACGCAGATGCCGGACCAGGGCCGGCACGCCGTGAGCCTTCATCGCCGGCAGCAACGGATCGAGGCCTCGGGCGGCGAGACGCTCGACCTCCTCCAGCGCGCCGGCCTCCAACATGACATCAAAGCGGGCGTCGATGCGCGCATAGAGGTCGTCGCGCTCGGGCGCGAGAAACACAGCGCGAAAACTGTCCTTGGGCAAGAGCGGCGGCTGCCCCTCATGGTGCCAGTCCAGCAGCGAACGGCCGGTGGCTTCGACCACTTCGAGCGCGCGCGCAATGCGCGTGCGGTCACGCAGGTTCAATCGCTCGGCCGCCCTGGGATCGGCGGCTGCGAGTTCCGCGTGCATCGCCTCAACGCCGTTCCGCTCCAGCCGCGCCCGGACGTCCTCGCGCACCTCGGCGGGGATTGGCGGCACCACGGAAAGGCCCGCCGTCAGCGCCTTGAAATACAGCCCGGTGCCGCCGATGAAGATCGGCAGGCGGCCTTCGGCTTGCGCCTCTTCAAGCGCCCTCGCCGCGTCACTCACCCAGGCTCCGGCCGAAAAATTCACGGCCGCATCGACATGGCCGTACAGGCGATGAGGCACCTGCGCCTCGTCGCCTAGGGTGGGGCGCGCGGTGATGATGCGGAGGTCGCGGTAGACCTGCATGGAATCGGCATTGATCACGACCCCGTTCGCAGCGAGCGCAAGCTCGATCGCGAGCGCCGACTTGCCGCTGGCGGTCGGGCCTGCGATAAGCACGGCCTTGCCAACATGCCCTCTGCCGACTTGCCCCTCGCTCACGAAAACCTCAAATGTCCCTCGTTGCCACGCTGATCTGCAACCCGAATAACCCCGCGCTCGACTCGACCATCGTCGACGGAGCCCGCGCCGTGCTGCCTCAGGCAGCTCCCGCGCACTGGCTGTTCGACGGGGTGGCAGTCGACATCCCCTTCGGCGCCGACAGTAACCTCGAAGGCGACCGTCACGCCATCGAACAGCGGCTCCGCGAGCTTCGCGGCGACCTACCGATTGATATCGTGGTGCAACCAGTCGGCTTCCGGCGCAAGAAGCTTTTTCTCGCCGACATGGATTCCACCATGATCGGCCAGGAATGCATCGACGAGCTCGCCGATTGCGTCGGGGTGAAGGCCCATGTGGCAGCCATCACCGAGCGTGCGATGCGCGGCGAGGTCGAGTTCGAGCCGGCGCTGCGCGAGCGCGTCGCGCTGCTCAAAGACCTCCCCGCCAGTGCCGTCGACGAGGTGCTGGCCAAGCGCATTACGCTGACGCCGGGTGGCCGCGAATTGGTCGCGACCATGCGCGCCCATGGCGCCTATGCCTGTCTCGTCTCCGGCGGCTTCACACTGTTCACCAGTGCGGTCGCCACCAGGATCGGTTTCCAGGAGAACCGCGCCAACGAGCTCGTCGTCCGCGACGGCAAGTTCACCGGCGAGGTGAAGGAGCCGATTTTGGGGCGCGCGGCAAAGCTCGCGACGCTGGTGGATCTGATGGAGTCGTTCGATCTCGACGACGTCGACTCGCTGGCGGTCGGCGACGGCGCCAATGATCTCGCGATGATCCAGGCGGCTGGGCTGGGCGTGGCGTATCATGCCAAGCCTGCGGTGGCCGCGGCTGCGGCAGCCCGGATCGATCATGGCGATCTCACCGCGCTGCTGTATGCCCAGGGGTATCGACGCGAGGAGTTCGTGGAGGCGTAGCCTCCTCTCCGCTGTCATCACCCGCGAAAGCGGGTGATCCAGTATTCCAGAGACAGGGCGAGGATACGGAAAAGCCGCGGCGTACTGGATGCCCCGCTTTCGCGGAGCATGACAGTGAATGTGTGGCGACTCGTGCCCCTTACTGCACGCTCAACGCCACGAAGCGCAGCTCGCCGTCGGCGTTCGACACCAGCAGCAGCACCGACTTCTTGCCGTCCTTCTTGAGCTGGTCGACCCGCTTCTGGATGTCGGCGCCGCTGGAGACGCCCTCCTGCGCCACCTCGACGATGACGTCGCCGGCGGAGAGGCGCTTCTCGGCGGCGTCCGAATTGGCGTCGACATTGGTGACGACCACGCCCTTGACGCTGTCCTTGATCTTGTAGCGCGCACGCAGGTCCTTGCTCAGCGCCGCGAGATCGAGGCCGAGCGCCTTCTGCGTCACGGTCTTTTCAGGCGGAGGCTCGTCGGTCTTCACTGCGGCCTGCACCTTGTCGGGATCCTGCAACCGGCCGAGCGTGACCTTCTTGGTCTCCTCCTGACTCTTGCGGATGATGACGACGTCGACCTCCTTGCCGACCGCCGTGTCGGCGACCACGCGAGACAGATCCTTCGGGTCCTTGACGTCCTTGCCGTCGAACTTGACGACGACGTCGCCGGGCTCGATGCCGGCCGGCTTGGCCGGGCCCTTGTCGTCGACGCCGGCAACCAGCGCGCCGCGCGGCGGCTTGATGTTGAGGCTCTCGGCGATCTCGTCGGTAACGCTCTGGATGCGCACGCCCAGCCAGCCGCGGCGCAACTCGCCGAACTGGCGGAGCTGGTCGACCACACCCGCGACCGTCTTCGACGGTACGGCGAAGCCGATGCCGATCGAGCCGCCGGAGGGCGAGATGATCAATGTGTTGACGCCGATGACGTCGCCATCGAGGTTGAACAGCGGACCGCCGGAATTGCCGCGGTTGATGGAGGCGTCGGTCTGAATGTAGCTGTCGTACGGACCTGACGAGATGTCACGGTTCTTCGCCGAAACAATACCGGCCGTCACGGTGCCGCCGAGGCTGAAAGGATTGCCGATCGCGACGACCCAGTCGCCGAGGCGCAGCTTGTCGGAATCGCCGAACTTCACCGACACCAGCGGCTTCGGCGGCTTGAACTTCAGCACGGCAAGGTCGGTCTTCTTGTCGACGCCGACCAGGTCGGCCTTGATCTTGGTCCCGTCGTTGAGGATGACGTTGATCTCGTCGGCGTCCGCGATGACGTGGTTGTTGGTGACGACGACGCCTGACGTGTCGATGATGAAGCCGCTTCCGAGCGAGTTGGTCTTGCGCGGCGCCGGACTATTCTCTCCGCCCTTGCTGCCGCCGCCGGGACCCTTGCGATTCTTGAAGAAGTCGTCGAAGAACTCCTCGAAGGGCGAGCCGGGCGGCAGTTGCGGCATGGCATTGCCGCCGCCGCCCTTGGCTTCGACGGTTTGCGAGGTCGAGATGTTGACGACCGCGTCGATCACCTTCTCGGCGACGTCGGCGATGCCGTCCGGTCCGCGCGCAGAGGCCGGTGTGCCGAATGCGCTGAAAGCGCCAACGGCGAGCGCGGCCAGCCCTAAGCGCAAACGGGTCGGGGCAATGGTGGCAGCGGTCATTGTGATCTCCAGGAAGCAAGGATTCGGCGTCAAGACTGCGCTCGAACGGGGGGACGGCGCAAGCGCGGACCTTAACGGGCCTCAAGACCCGGACAATAAGGCGAAAACCGGTCCCTCGCCTTCACTTTGGCGTTGGTGCGACGGCTAAATTGGCCGTCGCATAACCCAGATCAGGACCAAGCCGGCCACGGCCGAACCAATGCCGACCGCTCGCAGGACATTGTCCGGTGTGGCCATCGCGCTTTTCATGGCCTTGCGCATCCAGGCCGGGCTTGCCGCGAACATCAAGCCTTCCAGCACGAACAGGATGCCCAAACCGATGAGGAAGTCGGTGAACGCAATGGACCTCATCGGATTGGAACCTCCCGTTGTGCTGTTCTTGTCTGGACGAGGGGCGGCCAGACCTGAGGCCCGACTTGCCGCCCTTGTCTCACTTACGGCTTCGCTGGCGTCGTGGTCGCCGTCTTGCCGGACGGGTTACCAAAGAACCGGAAGAAATCCGAGTCCGGGCGCAGCAGGAAGCGGGTGTCGTTCGCGCGCAGCCCGTTCTCATAGGCCGTCATCGAGCGGTAGAAGGAGAAGAAATCCGCATCCTTGCCGTAGGCTTCGGCGAACAGACGGTTGCGCTCGGCATCGCCGACGCCGCGCGTCTGCTCGGCCAGCGACCTTGCATCCGCCTCGATCACGGTCGCCTCGCGGTCGGCCTTGGAGCGGATCTCCTGTGCCTTCTGGCCGCCCTGCGCGCGGAACTCGGCGGCTTCGCGCTCGCGTTCCGTCTTCATGCGCTGATAGACCGCCTGGCTGTTCTGCTCGGGCAGATCGGCACGGCGGATCCGGACGTCGACGACCTGGATGCCGTAGCCGTCGGCCTCATGATCGAGCTGATCGCGGATGCGCTGCATCAGCTTCTCGCGGTCGTCCCGGACCACGTTGATGAAGGTCACCTCGCCGAGAACGCGGCGCAGCGCCGCGTTCAAGAGCGTGGTGAGCTGGATGTTGGCGGCCTGGATCGAGCCGATGCTCTGATAGAAGCGGAGCGCGTCCTTGATGCGGTAACGCGCAAAGGCGTCGACCACGAGCCGCTTCTGGTCGGACGCGATCGCTTCCTGCGACGGGTTCTCCAGATCGAGGATGCGCTTGTCGATGTTGATCACCGAATTCCACGGTGCCTTGAAGTGCAGGCCGGGATCGGTGACGACGTCGACGGGCTTGCCGAATTGCAGCACGATGGTCTGCTCGGTCTGCGCCACCGTGAACAGGGACATGTAGCCCACGATCACGACGAGCAGGAGGCCGAGCAGCGTGACAATGCCTGTGACCGGAGATCTCATCGGTTGCCTCCGGTCGTCTGCTGGCCGGTTGCAGGCGGCCGCTTGGCCGTCAATTCGCTGAGCGGCAGATAAGGCACGACGCCCTGGCCCGACTGGCCGCCGTCATAGATGAGCTTTTCCGAGCCGCCGAGCACGCGCTCCATCGTCTCCAGATAAATCCGTTCACGCGTCACGTCGGGCGCCTTCTTGTATTCCTCGTAAACCTTCAGGAAGCGCGAGCTCTGGCCCTTGGCCTCGGCGACCGTCTGCTCCCTGTAGCCTTCGGCGGCCTGCATGATCTGCGCCGCACGTCCGCGTGCCTGCGGCACGACCTGGTTGGCGTAGGTCTGCGCCTCGTTCTGCAGCTGCTCGAGGTTGGCGCGCGCCGCCTGGACGTCGCGGAAGGCGTCGATCACCTGCGCCGGCGGGTCGACCTTCTGCATCTGCACCTGGCTGATCTGAATGCCGGCGCCGTAGCTGTCCAGGGTCTTCTGGATCAGTTCCTGCACGCCCTGTTCGGTGACGTTGCGCGCGCCGGTCAGGATTGGCTGGATCTGCGAGCGGCCGATCACCTCGCGCATCGCGCTCTCGGCGACCGCCTTTACGGTGCCTTCGGGATTCTGGATGTTGAAGAGGAAATCGCCGACGCCGTTGGGCTTGATGCGCCAGAGCACGGTGAAGTCGACGTCGACGATGTTCTCGTCGCCGGTCAGCATCAGGCTCTCTTCCGGCACGTCACGAATGGAGCGGCCGCGCCGCGCCGGATCGTCGATCAGCGTCATGCCGATGGAAATGGTGGAAACGCGCAATGCCTTTGGCAGCAGCACGGTCTCGATCGGATACGGCAGGTGATAGTTCAGGCCGGGCTCCACGGTGCGGACATGCTTGCCGAAGCGCAGCACGACGCCGAGCTCTTCGGACTGCACCCGGAAGAAGCCCGATAGCAGCCAGAACGCGACGATGAGCAGCACGATCAGCGTGATGCCGATGCCGGAGAAATAGCCGCCCGGCATGATCTGCTGGAGGCGATCCTGGCCGCGCCGCAGAAGATCTTCCAGATCCGGCGGCCTTGGCCCGACCGGTTGCGGGCCGTTGCCCCATGGTCCCTTCGGACCCGAGCCCCATGGGCCACCGCCCTGATTCTTCCACGGCATTCGACGCTCTCCTCGGCAGGGTGAAATTGCCCCCGCCCGCTTTGTCCGGTCCGGCTTTATAGGGGACAGGCAGGTCCCTTACAACGCAGCCCTCGCCGCCCTCCGAGCTAAGCTTGGGGGCAGAAAAGTCAATGTTAACATTGGCAAATGCGGTTAATGGCCCGCCCGCCGACGATATGTCACATAGGAGTAGTCGGCGCTGTCGTGGGGTCCGGCAGGATGACGGATGCGCTCAACCTCATCCCACTCGGCCCTGTCGATGTCGAAATGCGTGTCGCCCTCGGGGCGGGCATGCACTTCGGTGATTTCGAGGCGATCGGCGCGATCGAGCCATTGCCGATAGATTTCGGCACCGCCAATCACGGCGATCTCGGTGACCGAACGCCGCAGGGCATCGCCGCGCGCGATGGCGTCTGCCTCGGCAGTCGATGTCGTGACGATGGCGCCGGTGGCGCGATAGTTCGCATCGCGCGTGACCACGATATTGGTGCGGCCCGGAAGCGGCCGGGGCAGGGATTCGAAGGTCCTGCGGCCCATGATCACGGGCTTGCCGATCGTGAGCGCCTTGAAGCGCGCCATGTCGGATTTCATTCGCCACGGCATCGCGTTGCGGGCGCCGATGACGCCGTTCTCCGCGATCGCGACGACGAAGACGATCTCCATCAGGTCGCGCTCCCGGCAAGCCGTGTCAGCGCCGGACCGGTGACGCGGCACAGCGTCCAGTCCTCCAGCATGATGGCACCGAGCGACTTGTAGAACGCGATCGACGGCGCGTTCCAGTCGAGCACCGCCCATTGCAGCCGCGACCAGCCGTTCTCGACGCATTCCCTGGCAAGGTGCACGAGCAGAGCCTTGCCGAGGCCCCTGCCCCGGTGTGACGGCCGCACATACAAATCTTCGAGATAGATGCCGTGGCGGCCGCTGAACGTCGAGAAATTCGCAAACCACACCGCGAAGCCGACCGGCTCGCCGTTCCACTCGGCGAAGGCGCAATGGACTTGCTGTCGCTCGCCGAACAGTGCGTCGGCGATGTCAGCCTCGGTCGCCTCGACCTCGTGCGAAAGCTTTTCGTACGCGGCGAGCTCGCGGATAAAAGCGAGAATAAGCCCGGCCTCGCCCGGGCGCGCGCGGCGGATATTGAGCGACATCGGCGTCAGACCGCGACCGCGGCCTTGATGTGCGGATGCGGGTCGTAGCCGACGAGCTCAAAGTCCTCGTAACAGAAGGAGAAGATATCCTTCACCTCGGGATTGATCCGCATCACCGGCAGCGCGCGCGGCGCGCGCGTGAGCTGGAGCTTCGCCTGCTCCAGATGGTTGGAATAGAGATGAGTGTCACCGAATGAGTGCACGAAGTCGCCGGCCTTCAGGCCCGTGACCTGCGCCACCATTAGGGTGAGCAGCGCATAGGAGGCGATGTTGAAGGGCACGCCGAGGAACACGTCGGCCGAGCGCTGATAGAGCTGGCACGACAGCTTGCCGTTGGCGACGTAGAACTGGAACAGGCAGTGGCACGGCGGCAGCGCCATCTTGTCGACCTCGGCCGGATTCCAGGCCGAGACGATCAGGCGGCGCGAGTCCGGATTGCGCTTGATCATGTCGATCACGTTCGCGATCTGATCGATGCTGCGTCCGTCCGGCGCGGGCCAGGAGCGCCACTGATGGCCGTAGACGGGGCCGAGATCGCCATTGGCGTCGGCCCACTCGTCCCAGATGGTGACACCGTTGTCGCGCAGATATTTGATGTTGGTATCGCCCTTCAGGAACCACAATAGCTCATGCACGATCGCCTTCAGCGGCAGGCGCTTGGTGGTCAGCATCGGAAAACCGGCAGACAGGTTGAAGCGCATCTGATGGCCGAACACCGACAGCGTGCCGGTGCCGGTCCGGTCGGTCTTTTCGGCGCCGTCTGAAAGAATCCGCTCGAGCAGGTCCTGATACTGGTGCATGTGCGTGAGCCTTTGGGGAGGCGGCGAATTTAGCGGCCGCCCCCGCGCTGCGACAGCGGCGATTCGCCATCGATACGCATTATACCCGGAAAAGTGAGCGTTCCCGGTGCAAACGACAAGGGGCGGAACTCAGCATTCCGCCCCTCGTCTATCAGATTGATCCTGCTGGCCAACTTGCCGGCTGGGTTCGAGGCACGACGCGCCGATGCAGGCGCGGCGCCCTTAGTTTTCGGATTCCGTGAATACCTCGTCGCGCTTGGCACGCAACGCGGGCAGCACCGTGAGCACCAGGAGGAAAGCGGCGATCGCGAGCAGCACGGCCGACAGCGGACGCGTCAGGAACACGCTCCAGTCGCCGCGCGAGATCAGCAGCGCGCGGCGCAGGTTCTCTTCCATCAGCGGTCCGAGCACCATGCCGAGCAGCAGCGGCGCCGGCTCGAAATCGTGCTTGATCAGCCAGTAGCCGACCAGACCGAACACGCCTGCGAGGATGACGTCGACCGGCGCGTTATTCACCGAGTAGATGCCGATCGCGCAGAAGATCACGATCGAGGGGAACATCAGCCGGTAGGGAACGCGCAACAGCCGCACCCAGATTCCAACCAGCGGCAGGTTGATGATGATCAGCATCAGATTGCCGATCCACATCGAGGCGATCATGCCCCAGACCAGCTCCGGCTGCTTCTGCATCACTTGCGGACCCGGTACGATGCCGTGGATGGTCATCGCGCCCACCATCAGCGCCATCACGGCGTTGGGCGGGATGCCGAGTGTCAGCAGCGGGATGAAAGAGGTCTGCGCCGCGGCATTGTTGGCGCTTTCCGGCGCCGCCACGCCCTCGATCGCACCGCGGCCGAACCGCGACGGGTTCTTGGCGATCTTCTTCTCGAGCGTGTAGGACGCAAAGGATGCGATGACGGCGCCGCCGCCCGGCAGGATGCCGAGGATCGAGCCGAGCACGGTGCCGCGCAGGATCGCAGGTGCCGAGTCGATCAGGTCCTTCCTGGTCGGCATCAGGCCGGTGATCTTCTGCTGCACGAGGTCGCGGTTCATCTCGGCGCCGGCGTCGAGGTTGCGGATGATCTCGGCGAAGCCAAACACGCCCATCGCCACCGTCGCAAAGCCGAGACCATCGGCAAGCTCCGGAATGTTGAACGCCATGCGCGAGGCGCCGGTCTCGATGTCAGAGCCGACCATCGACAGCATCAGGCCGAACACGATCATCGCGATCGCCTTCAGCACCGAGCCCTTGGCCAGCACCACCGCGAAGATCAGCCCCAGCACCATCAGCGAGAAATATTCGGCCGGGCCGAACGCCAGCGCGAGCTTGGTCAGCGGCGCACCGAGAACGGCAATGAGCACGGTCGCGACGCAGCCGGCGAAGAACGAGCCGATCGCCGCGATCGCCAGCGCCGGGCCGGCACGGCCTTGCTTTGCCATCTGATGGCCATCGATGGCGGTGACGACCGACGTCGCCTCACCGGGAATATTGACCAGGATCGAGGTGGTCGAGCCGCCGTACTGGGCGCCGTAATAGATGCCGGCGAGCATGATCAGCGCGCCGACCGGCGGCAATCCGAACGTGATGGGCAGGAGCATCGCCACGGTTGCGACGGTGCCGATACCGGGCAGCACGCCGACCAGCGTGCCGACCAATGCGCCAATCAGGCACATGAGAATGTTGATCGAGATCGGCAGCGACAGACCGTAGAGCCACCAGGGTGACCACCAGGAGATCTGAAACACCACACCGAAACCGAGGCCCAGATTGTGGAAGAGATCGAACATCACACCCTCACTGAACCAGGAAGCGCGGGAACATCGGCATCGGCAGCCCGAGCACGTAGGGGAAAAGCAGCGCGCAGCCGAGCGTCAGGCAGGCGCCGACGATGATCGCTTCGAGCCAGCGCGTTTCATGCGTGCCCATCGCCGCGATCAGGAAGCTTGCGAATGCCGTAACCACCACCCCAAGCGGACGAATCGCCAGCGCGAAGAAGACGATCGAGATCATCACAAAGAGCGGCCCACGCCAGGCATAGTGCGCCATGCCCGGCCCGTCGGTCAGCAGTCCCGTCAACGCGATGCCGGCGCCAAGTGCGACGAGCAGCCCGCCAAACATCCGCGGCGCCGTGCCGGCGCCGAAGGAGAAGCCGCGCATCCCCTGCAAATCGCTGGAGGCCCACAGTGCGAACAAGGCGAGCGCCATCAACACGATCCCGCCGACATAGTCCTGCGCCGACCTGATCGTCATGAAGAACGTGAGAATCGCCACCGCAAAGATCGGATAGGAATAGATCAGCGCCAGCAGCACATCGGAGGACGCCTTCTTGGTGTCACCGCCGACCGCCCCGAGCAACGCGCCGGGCGCACCCGCGAGCAGCGCCGTAGCGTGGCTGGTCACCACGGCAGCCGGGCCGCGTCCGGCGCCCCAGCCAAAGATCGTCCCGAACGACCAGATGAATTCGAAAATCTGCGGCGCTATGGCCAGCAGACAAAAGCTGATCACCACCGAGGTGTTTCGGTTGGCTGTCGCCGAGTGGCCCATCGTATCGGCCATGCATGTCTCCTCCGCGACCCGTAAGCCACGAGCACTGTTGTTCTAATCGGCTGGAAATCGATGCCCCCGCCCGGATCCCTGCCTAGCCATTTTCATTACACAATGCCAGCAAAACCCAACAAGCCCCCGACCAGCAAAATCCATAGTGGATTGATGCGCGAGACGGATGCGACCACTGCAACCGTCGCGGTCAGAAGCAGCGCAGCAAGCGTGCGATCGGTCGACTCGGCGAGGATCAGGGCGCTCGCCGCCATCAAGCCGATCGAGAGCGGAACCAGTGCAGCCTGGATCAGCCCGGGCCAGCGCGATTGGCTCGGCCGATTGAGGAGCCGGCTGACATAATAGGCAAGCAGCGCGGTGGGCAGGCACATGGCCAAGGTCGCCGCCAGGGCGCCGGGGATGCCGGCGACGGCATAGCCGATTAACGTGACGATAAGGACGTTCGGACCTGGTGAGAGCTGCGCGATCGCATAGGCGTCGGCGAACTGCTTGTCGGTCATCCAGTGATGCACCTCGACCGCGATGCGGTGCATCTCGGGCACGGCCGCCGCGGCACCGCCGACCGCGAACAGCGACATCAGACCGAAGGTCGAGATCAGCGCCCAGATCGGGTTCTCCGCGTTCATGCTGCTACCTTCCGCCGCATCAGGAAAATGGCGCCGACGCTGACGGGGATCGCAACCAAAAGCACAGCCTGGAGCGGCAGGCGAAGGACGCCGATGGCGAGGAATACGCCTAGCATCAGGATGAGCGCGACGACGTCCAGCCGCTTGAGCAGCGGCGTCATCATCCGGAAGACCACCGCGATCAAGAGGCCGACGGCCGCACAGGAGATGCCCGCGAGGCTGCGGCGCAGCACGTCCACATCGCCGAACCGGGCGTAGATGATCGCGAGCACCGTCATGATCAGCGTGGGCGGGAGCAACAGCCCTGCAAAGGCGGCAATGCCGCCGGCGATTCCGCGCAGCCGCGCGCCGAACACCATCGACAGATTGACGATGTTGGGCCCGGGCAGGAAATGGCAGAGCGCAAACGTCTCGTTGAACTCGTCCGCCGTCATCCAGCGGTGCTGCTCGACGATGGCCTGCCGGGCGAATACCAAAACCCCTCCGAAACCTGCCAGCGACATCCGGGCGAAGGCGAGGAACAGCGCGAGCAAGCCCGGCGGAACGGCGCTGGTGGCCAGACCGTCCGGCTCTTGAACTGGTTGTTGGGCGGCCGGTGCGGAATCCTCGGACATGTCAGGAGCTTAGAACGCCGGCCGGCGCGCGGCCAAGCCTGGCGGGAACCTATCCAAAGGGAACCCCGGAATGATCGCTCGAAACACCTGTTATTTGAAACGTTTGCCCCCTATATTGGGAGTGCCGGTTCGCCGGCTATGGAAATAAACGGTCGTCGCAATAAACCATTCGGACCCGGGGGCGGTACCCGGCGCCTCCACCAAAGCCCACCAGCGGGCTAGCCCTGAGGCGGGCTTTGGCGGGGGCGAAATAGGATCGACGAGGGCGTAAAGGGCGTTCTTTTTCCCGGTATTGTTCCGCCGTTATCGGGCTATGCAATAGTTGCCAACGACAACTTTGCTCCGGTTGCTCAGGCTGCGTAACGCAGTTTGAAAGACCATTCTGAAGTCCTAACGGGTTAAGCTCCGTTAGGCGGGGTTCGGAGGCACCTGGCAACAGAAGCCTCCACTTACCTCTTATTTCCTACCCCGCGGGGACTCCTGCTGACCCGTCAGGCGCGGTACTATTGCGGCTTGGCGAGTCGGGCCGGCAGGGCCCAGCTCCTGGAATGCAACAGGACCACCATGGCGACCGATCATATCCGATACGATGTGCTGGCCCGCGACGCGCTGCGCGGCGTGTTGCGCAAGGTGCTGACCGACGCCGCGTCCCAGGGACTGCCCGGCGAGCACCATTTCTTCATCACCTTCGTGTCGAAGGCCGAGGGCGTGAAGCTGTCGTCGCGGCTGCTGGCGCAATATCCGGAAGAGATGACGATCATCCTGCAGCACCAGTTCTGGGATCTGACCGTGCTCGAGGACCGCTTCGAGGTCGGCCTGTCCTTTGGCGGCATTCCGGAGCGGCTGATCGTGCCGTTCAGCGCCATCAAGAGCTTCCTTGATCCGTCCGTGAAATTCGGCCTCCAGTTCGAGACTTCCGATGTCGCCGACGTCTCGGCCGAGACATTGCCGGCCGCTCCCGCCCCGTCCGCGGTCGCGGTGCCCCCTGCCACTGAACCTGCGGAAGGCACGGAAGAGCCGGCGGCCCCGAACCAGGGCGGCGCCGAAGTCGTGCGATTGGATCGTTTCCGCAAGAAATGATCTAGATCGGACTGGCGCCCGTCGCAGGCGGCCAAACTCCCTATATAGAGGCGCATGAAGAGGCCGCGCGGCATTTCGCGCGGCGGAATGGATGTGCTCATGGCCAAAACTTCCTCCTCGAAGACTTCCCTCTCGAAGACTTCCCGTTCGAAGACCGATCGCGCCTCGCGCCCGGCGACCCGAACCGAGACCGACAGCTTCGGCCCCATCGAGGTCCTCGCCGATCGCTATTGGGGGGCGCAGACCGAACGCTCGCGCCAGAATTTCCGGATCGGCACCGATCGCATGCCGATCTCGCTCGTGCATGCGCTCGGCATCGTCAAGCTCGCCGCGGCGCAGTCCAACCAGGAGCTCGGCCTGCTCGACCAGCGCCGCGCCAACGCCGTTATCCGCGCCGCGCGCGAGGTGATCGAGGGCAAGCTGGACGATCATTTTCCGCTGGTGGTGTGGCAGACCGGCTCGGGCACCCAGAGCAACATGAATCTCAACGAGGTCATCGCCAACCGCGCCAATGAGATGCTCGGCGGCGAGCTCGGCACCAAGAAGCCGGTGCATCCCAACGATCACGTCAACATGAGCCAGTCGTCGAACGACTCGTTCCCGACCGCGATGCATATCGCGGCGGCAAGCCGCATCACCGCCGATCTCGTCCCTGCCCTCGGCGAATTGCTGCGCGCGCTGCGCAAGAAGGAGAAGGAGTTCGCAAAGATCGTCAAGATCGGCCGCACCCACACCCAGGACGCGACGCCGCTGACGCTCGGCCAGGAATTTTCCGGCTATGCCGCGCAGGTCGAAAGCGGCATCGCCCGGCTCAAGGTCGCCGTGAAGGAGCTCTATCCGCTGGCGCAAGGCGGTACCGCCGTCGGCACCGGGCTCAATTCGAAGCCGCGCTTTGCAAAACTGTTCGCAAAGCACGTTGCCGGGATTACCAAGCTGCCCTTCACCAGCGCCCCCAACAAATTCGAGGCGCTGGCCTCGAACGACGCCTATGTGCTGGCGCACGGCGCCATCAATTCGGTCGCGACAGGCCTGTTCAAGATCGCGAACGACATCCGCCTGCTCGGATCGGGTCCGCGTTCGGGCCTCGGCGAACTGATGCTGCCGGAGAACGAGCCGGGCTCCTCGATCATGCCGGGCAAGGTCAATCCGACGCAGTGCGAGGCGATGACCATGGTGTGCTGCCAGGTGTTCGGCAATCACACCGCGATCACGGTCGCCGGCAGCCAGGGCCATTTCGAGCTCAACGTCTACAAGCCTGTGCTGGCCTACAACATGCTGCACTCGATCCGGCTGATGGCGGACGCCGCGCGCTCCTTCACCGAGCATTGCGTCAGCGGCATCCGCGCGGACGAGAAGCGGATCAAGGAACTGATGCAGCGCTCGCTGATGCTGGTGACGGCGCTCGCCCCCAAGATCGGCTACGACAACGCAGCCAAGGTGGCCAAGACGGCGCATGCCAACGGCACCACGCTGAAGGAAGAGGCGCTGCGGCTCGGCTTCGTCTCGGCGGAGGAGTTCGACCGCCTGGTGCGCCCCGAGAAGATGACCAGCCCGGGATAAATTCCGAATTCCGATAGCCATCCGTAATGATACGGAGCCCCAAGCTCCATTAAATGTAGGGCTTAAAGGACGGGATTTGATTACCGTCAATGTCGCGGCGGGATTGCGTGTTACGCAGCCCCTCCGTCCCCAACGGGGCGGAATTCATCGTTTGATGGCCCAAGGGTCGATTGACGAGGACAAGCGAATGGCGATCAAGTCTCATTGGGCGCAGTGCGGCGCACAGTTTCTGAATGTTTCATCCTGCCCACGGAGGATCGGATGATGGAGACGCGACATGGCGAACGTCATCAACCTGAATCGTTTCCGGAAGCGCGCCGAGCGGGAAGCCACGGCGAAGCAGGCGGACGCCAACCGAACGAAGTTCGGCCGCACGAAGGCGGAGCGGTCGGCGGAGGAGACGCGCGCGGACCAGGCGAAGGCGCACCTGGACCAGCACCGGATCGATCGCGAGGAGCAGCCATGAAGTCGCCCGTCGTGAAACGGTCGATCGTCGTCGCCGGCCACAAGACCAGCGTCAGCCTGGAAGAGGCGTTCTGGAACGGCATGAAGGAGATCTCGGGCCTGCGCAACATGACGCTGTCCGAGTTGGTCGGCGAGATCGACGGCAACCGCCAGCAGGGCAATCTGTCCTCGGCGATCCGCCTGTTCGTGCTCGACTACTTCAAGAGCCGCGCCATGGCCGCCATCCAGGCGGAAAAAGTCCCGGCCCAGTAGCCGTCTTGGCGCCGAGCTTGGTGCCCGATCTTGGCGCCAATCGCCTCCGTCACGAAGCTGATACTTTAAAATCACTCTAAGGTGCAGTTTCAGCGACCGAGCGCGCTTGACCTCGATGCCCTGCGTTGAAAATACAGGGCATGACCGACATCCATGATACACGTCCGCAGATGCCGCTGGGCCTGGCCCAGCGCGGCTATACCGGCGTCATCCAGCACCTTTCCCCGAAGGACGCAGGTTCGGCGCTCTCGGACATCGAGCTCGAGAGCCGGCTGATCGAGCTCGGCTTCGTCGAGGGCGCCCGGGTCGAGGTCCTGCACGAGGGGCTGGTCGGGCGCGACCCGATCGCCGTGCGGGTCGACAGCATCACCATCGCGGTCCGCCGTCGCGAAGCCATGGCCATCATCGTCGCCTGAAGCGACCGGACCCTAATTCCATGGAATTGCCCCTACTTCATCTCGCCCTGGTCGGCACGCCAAACAGCGGCAAGACCTCGCTGTTCAATGCGCTGACCGGCAGCCGGCAGAAGGTCGCGAACTATCCCGGCGTCACCGTCGAACGCAAGGAAGGCTTCTTCGTCACGCCCATGGGACGCCAGGTCTCCGTGGTCGACCTGCCCGGCACCTATTCGCTGCGCGGCCGCAGCCCGGACGAGGAGATCACCCGCGACTTCGTGCTCGGCAAAGCCACCGGCGAGATCGTGCCCGACCTGGTGCTGTGCGTGGCCGATTCCACCAATCTGCGCCTGACCATTCGGCTGCTGCTGGAGCTCAAGCGCACCGGCCGGCCGATGATCCTCGTGCTCAACATGTTCGACATCGCGACCCGCCGCGGCATCACTGTCGACGTCGAGCGGCTCGCCAAGGAGCTCGGCGTGCCCGTGGTCACCTCGATCGCGGTGCGCAAGGGCGGCACCGCCGACCTGCTGTCGCTGACCGACGAGATTTCGGCAAAGCTCGCGGCCGAGCCGGGAGAGAACAATTGGCGGGCGCTCAGCGTGGCCGATTTGCGCGCCACCCAGCGCGAAGCCGACCGCATCATCGCAGACTGCGTCAGCCTGCCCAGCAGGCCCGACACCTGGACCGCGCGGATCGACGCGATCGTGCTGCATCCCGTCGGCGGGCTGATCGTGCTCGCGGCTATCCTGTTCGTGATGTTCCAGGCGGTGTTCGCCTGGGCGCAGCCGCTGATGGAGCTGCTCAATTCGGGCTTCGACTCCCTCGGCGAGTTCGTGCATGCGACCCTGCCCGCCGGCCTGCTGCAGAGCTTCCTTCAGAACGGCGTGATATCAGGCGTCGGCAGCGTCATCGTGTTCCTGCCGCAGATCATCATCATCTTCCTGTTCATCCTGCTGCTGGAAGATTTCGGCTACATGGCGCGCGCCGCGTTCCTGATGGACCGCATCATGGGCGGCGCCGGCCTGCACGGCCGCGCCTTCATTCCGCTGCTGTCGAGCTTTGCCTGCGCCATTCCCGGCATCATGGCGACGCGCGTGATCGACAACAAGCGCGACCGGCTGACCACCATCCTGATCGCGCCGCTGATGACCTGCTCGGCGCGCATTCCCGTCTACACGCTGATCATCTCCGCCTTCATTCCGGCCAGAGACGTCTGGGGCTTCATCAACCTCCAGGGCCTCGTGATGTTCGGCCTCTACGCTGCCGGCATCATCAGCGCGCTTGCCGTCTCGTTCCTGATCAAGTTCTTCATGCTGCGCGACTATGCGCCGGCGCCGTTCATGCTGGAGCTGCCGGACTACAAAATGCCGCGGCTGAAATCGATCGCGATCGGCGTCTACACGCGGGCCAAGATGTTCCTGCACCGTGCCGGCACC
Organism: Bradyrhizobium sp. WSM1253; assembly: GCF_000244935.1. Lineage (NCBI taxonomy): Bacteria > Pseudomonadati > Pseudomonadota > Alphaproteobacteria > Hyphomicrobiales > Nitrobacteraceae > Bradyrhizobium > Bradyrhizobium sp. WSM1253. Next base: position 6,394,624 of record NZ_JH600073.1, on the reverse strand, counting down.
ACGATCTTCTCGATGATGGTGCTGATCTGGTTCCTGGCCTCGTTCCCGCAGCCGCCCGCGGGCGCAACCGAACCGGCGATCGACTTCAGCCTGGCCGCGATCATCGGCAAAGCGCTCGAGCCGCTGCTCGCGCCGGTCGGCTTCAACTGGCAGATCGCGGTCGCGCTGATCCCGGGCATGGCGGCGCGCGAGGTCGCGGTCGCAGCACTCGGCACCGTCTATGCGATCGAAGGCGGCAAGGAAGCGGCCGAGCAGATCGGCCAGGTGCTGGCGACGAAATGGTCGCTCGCGACCGCGCTATCGATGCTGGCCTGGTACATCTTCGCCCCGCAATGCGCATCCACGCTGGCCGTGATCCGGCGCGAGACCGGAAGCTGGACCTGGATGGCCGTGACCTTCTTCTACATGCTGGTGCTGGCCTATGCCGCGAGCCTTCTGACCTACAATGTCGCGGTCGCGTTCGGGGCGGGATAGCCCCTCCCGAAAATAAAAAGCGCGAAAACAACCCCATGCACAGTAGACCGACGCTGTGAGATCAATGGGTTACGCGTGTGTGAAAATCGTCAGGCCGCAGCCGGATAGAGCCCGCACAATCCGCGCGACCGGCTGTTCGGCGGTTGCACCGTCGGGCAAAACAGGCGCATGATGGTATCGTCGGAGAATTGGCGCGACGTTCCGTGGCGGCAAGATAGGCCGGCATAGTGCGCAGCGGCAAGGAAGTCCGCCGTTGCAGCTACCGTCCGCTCCGCCGAGAGCTGACCGCGGGTCGCCCCTCGGGGGCCGCCCACCCCTGAACACTCACATCCGCCAGCGCGTCGAATATAGCCGCTGTCCGTTCCAGGCGGGCGATCGTACGTGCGCCTTCGACGGCAGCGACCAACGCGGAAGCGGTCGAAGAAGCGCGCGCGGAAGTGAAACCGCACCCCCTGAAATGCTCCACAACGATCTCGGTTGAATCAGCAAATCCGCGCGCGACTCGCTTGGTCAGATCAGCGTCGAGTGCAGGAAGCTCGTTCGCCAGATTTTGCATGAGACATCCATACTGGAAATCAGAGGCGACCATTTCGGCCGCGAACGCGCCGAAAATCTGACGAACGAAACTCAGGGCATCACCGGTCGTATTCGCCGAGATAGCCCGCAACACAGCAATTCTACTCGCAACGTAGCGATCGATTGCTTCTTCTGCGAGCTGTGCCTTACCGCGCGGAAAATGAAAATAGAACGATCCTTTGGGCGAGCCGCTTTCTTCGATGATCTGGTTCAATCCCGTCGCAGTGTAGCCTTGGATGCGAAACAGTCGCTCGGCAGTGGCAATCGCGCGAGCGCGGGCGTCAGTCTTACGGGGCATCCTTCAACGTAACATGCCTGGCTTGACACCGCTATGGTGATCGCCATACTATGGCGATCACCATAGTAAATGTGCCCGTTGTACCACCGCTCTCAAATCGACCTCCAGAAGTTGCATGCGAGGGCACGACACTCTCCCGGATTGCTGCGCAGGAAATACTCATGAGTTCGAGCCACTTCAGTTTCGGCAACTGCTCCAGCGAACGGGATCACTGAGATGGCCTCTAGATCCTGCGTGATGATGCTTTTAGGAGCTGCCATGTTCACTGCGATGTCCACTCGCGTCGTTTCCGGAGAGACGTCAGGCGATGCCATCTGGCACAATAAAATCCCTGCCGCTTTGAGTGAGCCTGCCGCTGATATCGATAAGGATCCGAACCTTCAGCACAGATATGCGGAGAATGCGGGAACGAAAATCCACTACGTCACCATGGGATCCAATCAAAAACCGCTGATGGTGTTTGTGCACGGATTTCCCGACTTTTGGTATTCCTGGCGAAATCAGCTCCAGGAATTTTCAGCAAATTATCAGGTGGTCGCCCTTGATCTGCGCGGTTACGATTTGAGCGATCGGCCAGAAGGTGTCGAGAACTATAAGTTTCCGGTTCTCCTTGATGACATCCGCGCCGTGATCGATGCAGAGGCAAACGGGCGCAAGGCCATCCTGATTGGGCACGACTGGGGCGCCGCTTTATCGTGGCTATTCACCGGGCAAAATCCGGATCTGATCGAAAGACTTGTCGTCCTCAGCGTGCCTCATCCAGGCGCCATCACGAGGGAGTTGCTCCCTTGGAACCACCCTATCGCGCAGGCCAAGGCCAGCGCCTACGCCACACGGTTCTTCGCTCGAGGCAAAGGCGACAATCTGACTGCGCAGGATTTGGCATACTGGGTCGTCGATCCCCAAGTTAGGAGTCGATACATCGAGGCTTTCGCGAAATCCTCCATCACGTCCATGATGAATTATTACAAAGCCAACTACGCGTTTTCTCAGCTTGCGCTCAATCTTTTCGATCCAACCATGAAGAAGCTCACCGGTGCCGCGATCAAATGCCCGGTCTTGCATGTGCACGGAATCGAGGAGAGCCACGCTTTGCTAAGCACTATTGATTTGGAAAAGTCATGGATTGAAAATCCCGACAATCTCACGGTCAAAATCGTACCTGGCGTTGGCCACTTCATTCAGCATGAAGTGCCGGACTACCTTAATCAGACGATTGCCTCCTGGTTGAAAGATTCAGGAAGCTGAGCCCGGTCTTGCGAGGCTAAGCGCCGAGGGGCTTCGTGAAGATCACCTGGCCGGCCTCCTCGTCGCATTGCATCTCGATGCCGAGCTATCCGGCTCAGCGTACTCGCTCAGTGCGTTCGCTCGGTGTACTGGGGCCCGAACTGACGTCTTCTTCGTTCGAATCGCTCTCCGGCTCCTGGATCAGCACGGCCGGTTCGTCGTAACCCTTGCGGCTGCTGTAGAACACCAGCGCCATCAAGCCGATGCCGACGACCAGCGAAAACACGACACCGAGCACCAGTGCGACATAACCCGACGCTGGCACCTCCGTCGTCGTGCTGAACCAGCCAAGATAGCCGAGCGCGCCGGCACCGACGAGGAAGGCGCATAACACCGCTATGACCAGCCATCTGGCGATCTTGCCGTCTCCGGGAGCGGGTGATTCCGGTTGCCCGTCTGTGCTGTTCATGGATCTCTCCTCATGGCGATGCGTCGCGCGGCCATCCCGTCACGCTAGGGTGCGGTGACCTTGGTCGCGATCGCGTGCAGGGCCGCCGTCATGGCGACAATTGCAGCCTTGGCCGGCTCGCCGATGCCGTGACGCCCGGCGATATACGCCGGATCGTTGTAGGACAACCAGGTCGCGCCTTGCTCGTCCTGCCAGACCAGCGCCTTCAGCGGCAGATCGATGCCGCTGGTCTGCGACTGCTGCATCAATGGCGTACCACCCCTGGCGTTCCCGAAGATGATGAGATTGGTCGGGCGCAACGGCAGGCCGGCAGCGGCGGCGCCCGCGGCGTGATCGACATGGGCGAATATTGTGAGGCCCTTGGCCGTCACTTCCGCTTCCAGCCGCTTCATCGTCTCTTCAGGCCCGAAACTGCTCCTGATCGTGATGAGTCCGTCGACGGCCATTGCTTGGGTCTCCCATAAACATGTCGCAGCAACCAGGACGAGGATCTTGAGCAGCGCCGAAACCCTCATGATCACACGCTCATTTCTTGCGGAATAGTTTTGCCGGATCGAATTGCGGATCCGGAATGAAGCCGTCGCGGTTGGGCATCTTGATCTTCGGCAAGCTGTCCTTGTCGACCTTGCCGTCGGGAGGAACGATGCCGTTCAGACTCAGGATGTAGGCGGTGACGGCATAGGTGTCGTCGGTGCTGAGCGAACCCGGTGTGGGATATGGCATCGCGCGGTGAATGTAGTCGTACAAGGTCGTCGCATAAGGCCAGAAGCTGCCGACGGTCTTGACAGGCGCGCTGGAGGCGAGTGTGCCCTGCCCACCGGCCAGACGATCCTTGATCCCGCCCTGGCCATTGTCGCCATGACAGGCCGCGCAATTGTCGGCGAAGACCTGCTTACCTTGCGCAACCGTGCCGCTGCCCACAGGCAGACCCTTGCCATCGGGTGCGACGTCGATGTCCCATAGCTTGATCTCCTCCGGAGTCGCGGGACGGCCGAAATCGAATGCAAATGCGGGCGCCGCGAGCAGGCCGAGCGTGAGAGCCGCTGCGACAAGCCGATTGTTATGCGAGGACATTGCGGACCCTCCCGGCCTCGTCGATGCTCCAGGTCTGCTGCGCATTGTAGTGGAACAGCGCATTGCTCCCCGTCGCGGCGATGAAGGATTGCCGGTCCGGCTGAACGTTGCCTTGCTCATCGGTCGAGCGACTCACGATCCTTGTCGGCTTGCCGTCCCAGACCCAGTCCATCTGGAATCGAACCTGCGCCTTCGACAGCACCGGCTGATTCAGCTGCGCCTGTTTCCAGATTTTCGCGCCGTCGGTCGATATCTCGACCTTGGCGATCTTGCCATGGCCGCTCCAGGCGAGACCGGAGATTATGTTGTAGCCGGGCTGGATCTGCATCGTGCCCGAGGGCTGCGTGATGACGGAGTTGGTTTCCATCCTCAGCTGAAACTGGCGGGCCGTGCCGTTGGCCAGCAGCTGCGTGTAGCGCGCCGTTTCCCAGCGGGTCATCCAGGGCTCAGTGCCGAACTTGAGACGGCGCAGCCATTTGATGTTGAGATTGCCCTCGAAGCCCGGCATCACCAGCCGCATTGGAAATCCATGCGCGGGGCGCAGTGGTTCGCCGTTCTGACCGTAGGCGATAAAGGCCTCGTTCACGATTTCGTCGGTCAGCGGAATGCTGCGGTCGACGCCCGCGCCATCGCCTCCCTCGGCGAGCATCCAGTTCGAGTTCTTCTCCTTGCCCGAGAGACCAATCAGGAACTTCAGCGGAACGCCGGTCCACTCATTGGTGCTGACGAGGCCGTGCGTGTTCTGCACCGTCAGATCAGGGTCCGCCTTCTTCCAGTTTTCCCATCCGTTTCCAGTGCATTCGATGAAGACCACGCGCGTAACCGACGGCATCCGCTTGAGATCGTCGACGCTGAACACCAGCGGCTTCCGAACCAGGCCATGGATGAGCAGACGGTGCTGCGCGGGATCGATGTCCGGCACCCCGGAATGGCTGCGCTCGTAATGCAGATCGGTTGGCGTGATGTTGCCCACCAGCTTCTGATGCGGCGTCTTGGAATTGATGGCATCACTGGGGTCGACGTTGCGCTTGCCAGGTCCCGCCTCGGGAATGCGATCGATCTTGACGAAGCGCGATCGTTCGCTGTGCGCACCGAGATCGGCGCCGGGCCCGCGATCAGGGATTTCGGCCAGCGTTTGCGCCACCGCCGCTTCGGTCGCAACCGCGCCCAGAACGCCCGCCGACAGGCCTCCCACAAAACCACGACGCGAGACGCTCGCGGGCCGTGACGGTGATTCGATTTGCGTTTTGGACGTCATGCAATCTCCGTCGACTTTCGTGCTGATTTGGAAATTCCACCGCTTTTCCATGGGAACATTGACCGAATGCCGCCGAAATTGCCCGTTAGGATGTGTTAGAAATCATGATGGGTGGCGAAGGCGCGTCATCCTGCCCTGCTCCGAAAGCGGCTATCCGGGTCCATGGATCATTTCAGCACCGAGAACCTGACTGCCGAGAGGCTTCGTGAGGATCACCTCGCGGACCTCGTCGCATTGCATCTCGATGCCGAGGTGTCCCGATATCTCGGCGGCGTGCGCCCGGCGGAAAGGACCAAGACCTATCTCGACGCCAATATGGCGCATTGGGACCAGCATGGCTTCGGGCTGTGGGTGTTGCGAACGAAAGACGGGGCATTCGCCGGGCGAGCGGGCATCCGGCACATCCTGGTGGACGATATCGACGAGATCGAGATTGCCTATGCGTTCAAGCGCGAATTCTGGGGCCGTGGACTTGCAAGCGAGACCGCGTCCGCACTGACGGATATCGGACTGTTACACCACCAGCTGCCGTCCCTCATCGGCCTGGTCTACGTCGGCAACGGCGCATCGCGCCGCGTTCTGGAGAAGGCCAACTATCTCTTCGAGCGAAGCACATTCCGTCACGGCGAAGACGTCGTGATCTACCGTATCCGGCGGTGAGAGACGCAAGTTCGTAGGATGGGTAGAGCGAAGCGAACCCATCACGCATCAACACGCCCGGAGGCAAGATGGGTTTCGCAAGGGCTCTACCCATCCTACAGCTGCGCCGCTGTCGGCGCATTGGCGTGCCATTGAAGGAGCGGCGGTGGTACCCTGCTCTCCGTCATTGCGAGCCACCGGGTCCGCGCGAAGCGCGGCCCGATGACAGGCTCCGCGAAGCAATCCAGACCGCCTCCGCGGGAAGATTCTGGATTGCTTCGCTGCGCTCGCAATGACGGTGTGGAAACAGCCGCGTAACGCGGATGGAGCGGACGCCTCAGGTGCCCTACCTGAAATACCCCAGCACGAGATCGACATCCGCGCTGCCGGCCACCGTGCCGTTCAGCTCGGCGTCGATGACGCGGCGGCAAGCTTCGATCGCGGCGTGGTCACTGAGGTCGTTGGCGGCTTCCAGCACGAGCCAGGCGGCATCGACCGAGGCCTGGTCCGCTGCTCCCCCGCCGATCTCGCCGGCTGCGGCCTTGTTGAGGTCCTTGTTTGGATTCTTGCGAACGGCGGTGCCGAATTGAGGCAACATTGCAAATACTCCCTGCCAATTCCCGGATGATGCTCGGTGTACCTGTTCGGTGGACCGCTCAGTGCACCTGCAGCTCGGGCTGACGACCCGTGACGGGATCGGTGCCGGTCTTGCGCGACTGGTAGAACTTCAAGACGCTGCGCGAGGTCTCGATCTTGAGCTTGCCGAAATCGCGCTCGTTGTCGTGGAGCTCGCGCGCCGTGATCAGATGATCCTTGGCGCCGAGGAACAGCAGCGACATCGTGGTGTCCCATGAGAAATCGAGCGCCTTGCACAGCACCAGGATCATCTCGCGATTGCGGTCCATCATCGCACGCTCGATCACGTCGACAGGCAGCGATGACAGCAGCGACAGCCCGATCTGCACCTCGTCGAAGCGGTGCTGGCGCGCATAGTTCGAGATCGAATCCTGGTTGAGGTTGCCCTGCCGGTACTGCGTCGTCACCACGCGCTTGGCGACGAAATAGCTGCGCGAGGATGGGCCGAACTTGGATTGCAGGTCGCCGGTGACGTCGCTCACCGAACTCTGGATCTGCGCCATCATTTCTGGGCGCTCGTGCTCGAGCCGGCGGCGGACGTCCTCCGACGCCTTCGAGATCAGCTGCTGGAAGATGTGACGCGGCACGTCCTTGCGCAGGCCAAGCTGCTCGGCAAGAATCGAGTCACCCTCGGCACGGCGAACCATGTGGAGCAGGCCCGAGCCGGAGAAGCGCGCGCCCTCGTTCCGGGCAACCGACGTCACGACCTCCTGGTCGCCGCGCTTGACCAGCACGTCGGTGACGGCCTCGCCGATCGACTTGCGCTGGGCGATCGCGAGCAGATGCGACTGGCTCTTGGTCATGGCGCTCTCGATCAGCAGCTTCTCGTCGATACGATTGGAGTCGCGCAGCACGGGGCCTGCGACCTCGATCTCGTCGGCGGTCGCGAGTTGCGCAATGACATTGAGCGGAGCGTGATCGCAGGCTGCCATGACCTCAGAGAGCTGCACCCGCGCAGCAACCTCGATCTCGTCGGCGAGCCGGCCGATGACCTCGCCGAACGTGCTGATCTCGTCGTCGCTGTAGCGGCCGGTGATCAGAATGTCGGTCGCATGCCACAACGCCTTGTTCCGGCTTTCGTCGGTGCCGCGTGCGATCGCGTCGTCCAGATCCTGCAGAAGTGTTGTCGCGCCGTTCATCCCGATGACCCCAGTTCTTGGCTAGCCATCCTGCTTGTGCCGCAGGACGCCGAGTTCCTCTGGGAACAGAGACTAGGGAACAAACGCGAGAATCCGGTAAAGTCGGCAGATCAGTTTTGCCGGGCAAAATTCGTTAAAAATCGAGGGAATGAGTTTACCGGTGGGCCACCGGCGAAGGTGCGCTCCCTCTCCCGCCTGCGGGAGAGGGTTGGGAGAGGGTGTCTCAACGGAGGGATTCCCCCAGAGGAGAGAGCCCTCACCCGGCACGCGGGACGATGCTTCGCATCGCCCGGACGCGCCGACCTCTCCCGCAAGCGGGAGAGGTTAAGAAGGCGAGCGGCCCGACCTCCAAACCAATCACGGATTCGACGGCGTCAGCACCAGCGGCGGCTTGGGCCTGGGCTTTGCGGGCGGCGGGCCCGGGGCCGGCCTCACGTCGATCGGCGGGGGCAGCGGTGCGATCTGTTGGCTTGCAAGCGGCTGGCTTGTGAGTGGAGGGCTTGTCAGTGGCGGGCTTGGCGCCGCGGGAGCGGCGTGCGGCGGCTTCGGTGTCGGCGCAACCCTGATATCGGCCTTGGGCTTCGGCGGCGGCGCGCGGCGCGGATCGCGGCCGGGCATCGGCACATCCTGCAGCGACGGCTCCGGCACGGGATCCGGCGACACCAGCGTCGGCAGCGCGGCGGTCGCCGGCGGCGGCTCGCCGCGCTCGATGGCGTCCAGCCGGCGCGTCTCGCGGTCGATCGTGCGCACCGCAAGCCAGGAGGACAGCGGCCCGACATCGACGGTGCGGTTGAGCCTGTCGGGGGGACCGGCCGCGAACAGCTGGATTTCCGGCGGTGCGCCGGAGAGCCCGGTCATGATCGGCGTCAGGCTGGCGCGTATGTCGGCCTGGTCGGCGGGGATGTCGTAGCCGCCGGAGACGATGGCACGCGCGTTCTTCGCCTCCAGCGACGTTGCGCCGACGCGCAGGCGCCCGTCGCGGATCGTGAACGGGATCTGCGCCGAGGCCACTGCAATCGGACCCGCCGACAGCGCGGGCTCGACCAGTTGCCGCAGCCGGTTGTCGTCGGCAATTTGGCCGCCGTCGCTGGCGCGGATGGCGATCTCGAAGGCGCGCGGATTGAGGCCGGAGATTTCAGCGGATTCGAGCGTCACCGTGCCGTTGCCGGCGAGCGCACCGGTGAGCGCCGCGACGCTGCGGCCCTGGCTGATCAGCGCCATCTGCGCCGAGGCGCGTCCCTTCGGCAGCGCAAGGTCGCGGTAGCGCAGCGCCGCCGCGTCGACATTGCCGAGTTCGATGCGCGCGTTCAACGTCAGACCATTGGCGCCATTGCGCGCATCGAGGCTCGCCGACATCTCGCCGCCGCCGACGCCGCCCTTCATTGCGTCGAGCGCGAGCGACTGACCGTCGCTCCGGACCGTGCCGCCGAAGGGGCGCAGCTCGATGCCGCCGGGCAACGTGCCGTGCAACGCCTGGAAGGCGACGCGGCCGCGCCAGCCGCCGAGAAGCCCGGCATTCAACGGCGCATTGGCATCGTGTCCGGCCGCACCGATGGCCATCGCGAGCGCCGGCACGAGGTCGAGCGTGTCGAGGCCGACTTCGCCGTCGACGGTCTTCTCCTGATCGAGCGTCACCGCCAGATGACCGCGCAAATGCGAGCCGGCCAGTGTGCTGTCGAGATCGTTGAAGGTCAGGCGGTTGCCGGCGAGGCCGACGCGCGAGGACAGATTGACGCTCTGCACCGATTTATCGGCCAGGCTGGTCCCGAACAGCGGGGCCAGATTGGCGTTGCGCACGCGCAAATTCACGCTGCCTTTCGGCTCCGACAATTCGACGTTGCCTTGTGCGTCCGCGTCCAGCCCGCCGCCGCTAAGCTTTGCATTCAATTGCAGCTGATGGTGCCACGCGCCGCTCAGATGGCCCTCGAACTGCGAAGCGCCCTCGCCTGCGGCCAACACGCGATCGAGCCCGAGCAGCGCCAGCAATGCACTGGCCTGCGGTGTCGAGACTTTCGAATCCAGCGTGAATTCGCTGTTGCGCAAACGGTCGATGTCGATGCCGTTGAGGGCGGCCACCGGCGTCTGCGCGGCCAGCGTCGCGGTGGCCTTGAGTTGCGGCGCGTCGAGCTCGATCACCGCGCGCGCGTCGTTGCGATCGGCATGCTCGGCGTTCTTGTCGAGGCTGAGGTCGAGCTTGAGGCGGGTCGCACCTGGCAGCGACGGGATGGCGTCGAAGCGCGCGCGCACCGACGGCGCAAACGGCTCGATCAGTGCGGTGAGATCGCGCAGCGAATTGGCGGAGGATTTCAGCGCGAGCTTGCCAATGGCCTTGGCGCGGTCGAAACTGCCGCTCGCTTCCGTGGTCACGCCACTGGCCTGGCCGAACCGCAACTGCTCCAGCGAGAGCGACGCCGGACCGTAGCCGAGTTTCGCGGTGAACGGCCGCAGCTCCTGCCCGGCCGAGATCGCGCGGCCGATATCGAGCGACAGCTTCGCTTCCTCCGGCCATTCGCCCTGCGGCCCCGAAAGCGCGCGCACGAAACTCGCGGCGGCATCGAGGTCGAGGCGATCGGCCTTGAGCTCCGCGTCGATCCGCGAGCCCTTGCTCGCGCCGGTCTGGACGAAAGCGATGCGGCCCTCGACCGCGCCGCCCTCGATCTCGGCCTTCAACCTGTCGATGGCGAAATGGTTGGCGGCAATGGTCACGTCACCGGCAAGGCGCATCGGCCGGGTGCTGCGGCGGTTGACCTCGCTGCGGCCCTGAAGCCAGGCCACCAGCGTATCGGGATCGGAGGAATCGACGCTGAGACGGCCGCTGAAACTGTCGGCGCCGGGCGTCGCGCCGTTGAGCGAGAGCTGCGTCTGGCCTGGCGCGCGCAGCTCGAGCCGCTGGAAGGTCCAGGATCGTCCGTCGGTCGCAAGCTCGGCCGTGATGTTCTGGAGCGGCCGGCCGCCGAGCATGATCTGGTCGGAGTTGAACTCGATCTGTGCCGGGATCGGCGCCTGCGGGATTGCGGCGAGACCTGCGCGGAGCGCCGGAAGGATGCGCTGCGGCTCGGTATCGTTCTTGGCCGTCAGCTTGTCGGCATCGACCTGGCGCGCTGACAGCACCGCGCGCAGCAGCGGCGAGGCCCCGAACCTGACATCGCCGACGCCGCCGAGCTTCAGCGCGGAGTCTTCGGGCCCGAAGCTGGCGTCGACCTGCTCGAACTTGGCGCCGGCCGGATCGGCCTTGAGTTTCGTCGTGAGCTTCCAGGGCATCGGCCCCGCATCGCCCGACTTCTTCGGCGCGGGCACCGCGAGTGTCAGCGCGCCTTCGAATTTCGGCAGGCGATTGTCGAAGGCAAGCACGCCTTCGAGATCGGCGAGAATCGCGCGCTCGCCGGGATCGATGTTGAGGTGGAGGCGGGTGGCATTGCCGTCGGCGCTCGGGCCGGAGGAGACGCGGAACGGATAGCGCACCCCAGCGGCGGTGAAACTGCCGTCGCCCCGGACCGAGCCGGCCAGCGAGCGCACGTCGCCGGAGAAGGCGATGTCGTTGAGCTCCAGCGTCGAACGGCTGGCGGCATCATGCAGGGCAATGCGGCCGGTGAGGTTCAGCCGCTCGATCGCCAGCGAAGCCAGATTGAAGCTGCCGCTTGCGGTGGACGGCAAATCGACCCGCCCGCGCGCGTCGAGGCCGAGATCGACCGCCATGCCATTGACCGAAAGCTCGGTGGCGCGCCATTCGCCGCGCATCAGCGAGCTCAGGCTGAACTCGACGTCGAGCTTGTCGGCGCGCAGGCGGCCGAGATCGTTGTTGCCGCCGAAGGTGACCCCGCGCAGCCGCAGCGTCGGCGCCGGCAACAGCCGCGCGTCGAGCTCGCCCGCCACCCGCACCGGCACGCCGATGATCCTGCCGGCCTCCGCTTCGAACTGGGGCCTGAACTGGTTCCAGTCGACGAAGTAAGGCCCGATCAGAGCGGCCAGCAGCGCTAAGATAAAGGCAATCGCCAATCCGAGCAGCGTCGTCTGCACGGGTCTCCCCTCGGCCAAACCGGATGCGGGCCTTGCCTGAGCCGCAGGGCCTCAGACGTACCGGAACAGCCCCTTATATAGGGAGAAGTGTGGCGAAGTCACAGCGACTGTTGCGCGCGGAGGTTAACGCGGGTGTGAGACCCTCATGGTGAGGAGGCGCGAAGCGCCGTCTCGAACCATAGAGGCCCCGCTCTCGCCCGCGGCCATCCTTGGAGACGCCCGCCTTGCGGGCTCCTCAGGATGAGGGCCAATGCTCGCAGAATCAGTGCTGGCGGCCATCACCAGCTCGCAGGCAGCCGCTTCAGGCCGCGTAGTACGAAGGTCGGCCGCCATTCCGGGTTTTCGAGGTCGTCGATGCGCAGGTCGGGCAGCCGCCGCAACAGCGTGGCGATGGCGATCTCGGCCTCGAGGCGGGCCAATTGGGCTCCCAGGCAGAAATGGATGCCACCGCCGAACGACAGCGGCCTCACGTTCTGGCGGGTGACGTCGAGTCGGTCGGGCCGGTCAGGATAGACCGCCGGGTCGCGGTTGGCCGAGCCAAGCAGGCAGAGCACGGTCTCGCCCTTCGGGATCTTCGCGCCGCCGACATCGTCGATGTCCTCCAGCGCGACCCGCCCGGTCATCTGCACCGAGGAATCGTAGCGCAAGAATTCCTCGATCGCGCCCACCATCAGCTCAGGCTGCGCCTTCAAAAGCGCGAGCTGGTCCGGATTGCGATGCAGCGCCAGCAGGCCGTTGCCGATCAGATTGACCGTGGTCTCGTGGCCGGCGCCGAACAACAGGATGATGTTGGCGGTCAGTTCCTCGTTGGTGAGCTTGTTGCCGTCTTCCTCGGCTTGCACCAGCTGGGTGATGAGATCGTCGCCGGGATTTTTGCGACGCAGCTCGAACAGCTGCTGGAAATACATCTGCGCCATCATGTTGCCGGCGTTGCCCTTGGCAATCTCCTCCGGCGAAAGCGGCACGGGGTCGAGCAGCCGTCCGCCGTCGCGTGAGCTGTTATAGAAAGTCTCGCGATGGTCCTCGGGGATGCCGAGCATGTCGCAGATGATGGTGACCGGCAGGCGGAAGGCGAAATCCTCGATCAGGTCCATGTGGCCGCGTTCGATCACGGCATCGATGGTCCGGTCGACGATCTGCTGGATGCGCGGCCGCATGTCCTCGACGCGGCGGGCGGTGAAGGCCTTCACGACGAGGCCGCGCAGGCGGGTGTGGTCGGGCGGATCGGCCTGCAGCATCCAGTGGCTCATGCTGCGGAAGACCGGCTCCTCCATGATCTTCTCGCTATAGCGGCGCTTGGAACGCTCGACGAAATCCTTGCCGAAGCGCTTGTCGCGCATCACGAGGCTGACATCGGCATGGCGGCTGGTGACGAACTGGCCGAACGGCGTCACGTGAATCGGGTAGATCGCGCGGAGCCGGTCATAATGCGGATAGGGATCGCGGATGAAGTCCGGCGACAGCGGATTGAACAGCGGACCGCCGGCGCCTTGCACGTGCTCGTTCATGGTGACCTCATATCGGTTGCCGCATGAATCGAATACGCCGGGCAGCCCCTGTTGCGCAGCGTAACCATCCCTGAATTATCAACCCGATACATTGTTGTATCGAGTTGCATTCTGCCCTAACCTGCTCCGATGTCAAGGGTGAGAACCAGGCCGACCAGGGACGACACGCGCGACAGGCTGTTCGAGGCGGCCGCGCGCGTGTTCGAGGAGGATGGCATCGGCGGCGCCAGCATCGAGGCGATCGCAGCGGCGGCCGGATTCAGCCGCGGTGCGTTCTATTCCAACTTCAAGAGCAAGGACGAGCTGATCATCGCCATGATCGAGGACCATGTCGCGCAGTCGATCCGGCGCAACATGGACATCCTCGCGCAGCACGACAATCTCGACGACTTCATCGCAGCGCTGAAGGCGATGGATCGCACAAGGCAGGACCCGCTCGGCCGCTCGCCGCTGCTGCACATGGAGATGATCCTGTTCGTCGCGCGCGCCGAGAAGCGCCGGCCGGAGCTTGCAAAACGCCTGCGCGCCCGGCGCAAGCTGGTCGCCGACATCGTCGAGGCCACACTGAAGAGCAACGCAAAGGACGACACGCTCAATCCGCCATGGATGGCCTCCGTCGTGCTGGCGCTGGAAGACGGCTTTCGTCTGCATCGCCTGATCGATCCGGAGACGACGCCGGCCGACAGCTTTCTGCGCGCGATCACTGATCTGCGGCGCAGGACGGGATTGTCGTCGAAGTAGCGTTTGTTTTCTTCAGATCGTCGCGCTGTTCCCGCTCGACATCGGCGCGCCGCGCCGCTGGAACCTCGTCGCAGTTCTCGCGCGCATTTTCCACATCGTCATACCGATCCAAGGAACGTTTCTGCAGCTTGCCACTTTATCCCGGGCCTGTTTTGGCAATTTGATCATTGGAGGAGACAGCGATGAGGATTCTGAAATTGTCTGCGGCCGCAGCCGCGCTGCTGGCCGGTACCGCGCTCGCCGTGGCGCAGTCGAGCTCGACGGTCGGCACTGGCGGCTCGTCAGCCGGCGGCGGCACCAGCAACTCGACGATCGGTACGGGCGGTTCATCGGCAGGTTCGGGCAGCGGCTCAGGCTCGGCCTCGACGCTTGGCACCGGCGGCTCGTCGGCCGGCGGCGGCAAGAGCGGCTCGACCGTGGGAGCCGCCGGCTCCTCCGCGGGACATGCCAGCGACATGGGCATGGAAAAGGGCAAAGGCCACCACAAGGACGAGATGAAGAAGGACAAGGACTGACATCCCGGCCGGCGGAGCGGCAGCAATGCCGCTCCTTCGTCCTTCCTGAGGAGGACTGGCATGAACAGATCAATCGTTGCGATCGCAGTTTTGACTTTGATGAGCAGCGCCGCTGTGGGGGAAACCATGCAGAAAACCGGCAAGACCGCATCCGGCGAGACCTGCCGGGTCACGGTGGAAAAACATCCCGACGGCAGCATTACCGCGCTGGGGTCATCGGGTTCAGGCACAACCGGCTCGACCTCATCGAGCGGCTCGCTGTCGAGCTCGAGCTCGGCCGGCGGATCGTCGGTGCACGTCCAGGCCGGTGGCGGCAACGTGTCGAGTTCGTCCTCGACGGCCGGCGGCCCGGGTTCGACCAGTGCGAGCACCGTCACAGTCAACGGCTGCACCATCTCGACATCGTCGCCATAGCAAAAGGATTTCACAGATGAGAATGTTGATCGCGACCTCGTCGGTCGCACTCCTGCTCGCCGCCGCCTCGCCGTTGTCGGCGCAAACCAGCATGACCGGCGGCACCGGCGGCTCGGCTGCAGCCGGCGGCACCTCGGCCAGCACGCTCGGCACCGGCGGCACGTCGACGTCGGGCTCCGGACAGACCGGCTCGTCCATTGCAGCCGGCGGCAGCGCCGCGTCTGCCAACGGCAAGGCGCAGTCCGGCACCAGCATGAACAAGGGCAACGGTCCGGTGCTCAATTCCAATGCGCGCGCGCAGGCGCACGAGGGTGGTACGTTCAGCCGCTCCCACACCCGCACGAAAGTCAAGGCGGGCGAGGAGGTCGGGTCCACCACCAAAACCATGTCGCACGTGCCGGGCTCCAAGCCGACCATGTCGACGACATCGACGAACGTGCGCTGAACCATCCTCACGAGACTGCTGCCCGCGATTTGCGGGCAGTTTTTTCTTTGTGAGCAGATTTTTTTTGTAAACAGGTTTTTCTTTGTGAACGATCAACCGCCGCTCAGCGTGTGGCTGACGCGGGTTACGACTGCATCCCACTGCCGCTTCTCGGCGGCCGGGTAGTTGATCAGCACGCAATGCACGTAGCGGCGGCCAAAATTGCAGCGGTCGTACCAGATCTTGCCGCCCCGGGTGCTGGAGACCACGAAGAAGCGCGGCGTGATGCGCTTGTAGGTGATGCCGGACGGCGGATTCTTCCGCGCCAGGAAAGCCGCCGGTGAACTGCCTTCGTTCGGAACGGCCTGCACCGTCAAATCCGCCCGGCCGTCGCTGGTCCGGTACTGCATGCCATAGCCGTCGGGCCGACCGGCTTGCTCGGTGAAGATGGACGAAGGGATGTCGACACTGGTCCCGGTCTCGGGAATGCGATAGCCGCTCCAACTCTCCGCACCGGCAGCAGCCGGCAAGGCAGAGAGCATCACAAGGATGGCGGCGATCTTCTTCATCGTATGGCCCAGTTTGCGCTCGACGGCCGACAACGTGGAGAAACGCCGGACGTTCCTATCCGCGACGTGAACGCGCGTTGCGCCCCGAGTCGCTCGACCAGACCTCGCAAGCCGGATGATGGCGTCGAGTGCACCCGCTAGCGAGCGCGTTTGCCCTTGTCCGTGGGCAACGGGCAGTTCGTACAAGCGCTGTCGTCGCACATGCGACAGATCGTGAAGCGATCCATCTCGGACGTATCCTGCCGAGCCAACAACTCGTGGAGCAGCGTTTCGAGTCGTTTCGTTTCAGCCGGCGACAGCACATCCAGAAGCGACGCGACGGCCGAAATTCGCGACGTCATCAACTCGTTGCGGGTTGAGGCGCCCTTCGCTGTCAGGTGCAGAGCAACCTCGCGGCCGTCCTGTCCGGGCCGACGTTCGACCAGCCGATCCGACACCAGACGGTCCACCAGCCGGACCGTTCCTGAATGCGACAGGCCAAGGATCCGCCGCAGCTTGTCGTTGGTCATGCCCTGGCCATAGCCGATGACGATCAGTGCGGCAGGCGTCTCGCCGCCGCGGCCTATGACCTCGCGCGCACCCTGCTCGATCCGATCCATGACGGCGAGCGAAAGCGCCCCCAGCAAATTTGCGATTCCATTTTCCATGAGCCGGACAATATGTGCGGAGCGCACAAAAAACAACTTGACGAATATGTGCGCTCCGCACATATTTTGCCCGCGGGGCACGATGACATGGAGAATGACGATGAATATCGGGAGCGCGGCACGACAAGCGGATGCCCAAGCGAATACCAGAGGCATTGAACCCGCCTTGAAATACGTGCAGGCCAACGGCGTGCGCTTCGCCTATCTCGAACAGGGCGACGGCCCTCTTGTCATGTTCCTGCACGGCTTTCCCGACAATGCCTGGTCGTATCGAAAGCAGCTGCAGGTCTTCGCGGATGCAGGCTATCGTGCGGTCGCGCCGTTCCTCCGCGGCTATGCACCGACCGAGATTCCGGCGGACGGAGTTTTCGATCCGATCGCACTGGGCAAGGATCTCGAAGCCCTTATCGCGGCGCTGAGCGACGACGGACAGGCGCGCGTCGTCGGCATGGATTGGGGCGGCACCTCAACCTTTCAGGCGCTGGCCACGGCGCCATCGGCGTTCAAGGCCGCCGTGGTCATGAACACCGCACATCCGATTACAATTTCGAGCATCAGACGGGATCCGGAGCTCGTTCGAGCCGTCTTCCATGTCTATTTCTTCCAGCTTCCCGGCGCCGTATCCGCGGTCAGTACCGAGGGACTTCCCTTCGTCGACTATCTCTGGAAGCTGTGGTCGCCGACATTCAACAATGCCGAGCACATCCGTTCAATCAAGGAGACGCTCAGCTCGCCCGGCACGATGGCCGCGGCGCTTAAATATTACGGAGGCCTGACCGATGCGGGGCTCGCGCGCCGGCTGCCGATCAATGACATGCACACGCCGACGCTGACGATCTATGGCAGCAACGATCCGACCGCAAGGTACTCGGTCAAGGAGGAGCCGCTGTTCAAGGGGCCGCACCAGCGGATTGTCCTGCCCGATGTCGGGCACTTCCCGCACCTCGAGCGTGAGGAAGAAGTCACCGGCCTGATCATGGACTGGTTCAAGACGCACGCGCCTGACTGAACGCAGAGGGCGTGGCCCACAACATCCTTCGAGTTCTCTAATCCGGAGTACGCGCAATGGACGCCAAGACCCAACAGCAATATGCCGAGACGTTTCATGCCCTTCACAGGAAGGGCGATCCGCTCATCCTGTTCAACGCCTGGGACGCCGCCACTGCCAAAGCTATCGCGAAGACCTCTCCGGCCATCGCGACCAGCAGCAGTGCGGTCGCCTCCGCACTTGGATACGCCGACGGAGAAAATGTCCCGCTCGACATTGTGACCGGCCTGGTGTCGCGGATGACCGCGGCCGTCTCTGTTCCCGTCTCAATCGATCTGGAGGCTGGATATGGCGACACCCCAGAAGCCGCCGCCAGATCGGCGACCGAGATTTTGAAAGCCGGCGCCGTCGGCATCAATCTCGAGGACGGACTATCAGGGGGAAAGCGCCAACTCGTCAATCCCGAACGCCATGCCGCCAAGATCAAGGCCGTGCGGCACGCTGCAAAAGATCTGGGAGTTCAGCTGTTCATCAATGCGAGAACGGATCCGTTTCTGCTCAAATTCGGATCGCCGGACGAGTGCATGAACGAAGCGGCAAGCCGGGCGAAGGTCTATGCCGAGGCCGGCGCCGACGGAATTTTCGTGCCCGGCCTCACCGACCTCGCGCTCATTGAAAAGTTCGTTCAGCTCACGCCTCTGCCGGTCAACATCATGGTGACACAAGGCGTTCCCGCACTTCCGGATCTGGCCCGCGTCGGCGTTCGGCGGGTCAGTCTTGGGCCATGGCCGATGATGGCAGCGATGCGGATGATCGGAAAGGCCGCGGCCGCGGTCGCCGCGACCAAGCAATACGGCACGTTCCTGCAACCGGATGCCTGAGCCCGGACATCACCCGTTCGAAGCAATGTTCTGCGCCGACCGCTTCACGCTTTTCCAATCCATCGGATGGACATCGAGAACGGTCAGCGCAGTTCCTATGCACTACTGTCCATGGCCGCAATCAAGGATGCAATCTCGATGGTCGCGAAATTGCAGAAGCTGTCGGAGACCGCGTAGGGGAAGATGATCTTGTCGCGGTGGCGCATCGCGCCGCAGGTGTAGACGACGTTCGGAACATATCCTTCGCGTTCGGAAGGGTCCGGGCGCAATAGCGGCTCGCGCAGGCGGCCGAGCACCTTCGAAGGGTCGTTCTTGTCCAGCAGCGCGGCCCCGATCGAATATTTCCGCACAGGGCCGACACCGTGCGTCAGCAGCAGCCATCCCTCATCGAGCTCGATCGGAGATCCGCAATTGCCGATCTGCACGAACTCCCAGGGGTATCGCGGCTTCAGGATCGGCTGCCCGCCATCCCACGTATGGAGATCGTCGGAAAAGATCAGATAGAGGTTCTCGTTATCCTGGCGCGCGATCATCGCATATCTGCCCCCGACCTTGCGCGGGAATAACGCCATGCCCTTGTTGCGCGCGGCATTGCCCTTCAGCGGCGATAGCCGGAACGATACAAAATCGGACGTCTCGATCAGCTCCGACCGGATCGCCCGTCCACTACAGGCGGTGTAGGTCGCGTAGTAGATCGTCTTGCCCGCGTTGCTGAAATGCACAAAGCGCGCATCCTCGATCCCGTTCGACTGCGCTTCGGTGACTGGAAAAATCACCCGCTCGCTAAGATCCTGCCCAGCCGCGAATGTAACATCAATCTCGTCGCCGCCGGCGCCCGATGTCAGCTTGACGAGATCGGGGCTGGATGCAAGACGCGCCGTCGCGTCGATCGTCACAGTCCCGTCTTCCGCAATAAGTCCCGAGCGAAATGTCAGCGAAGACACATGACCCTCGCCGACGGCACGAAGACTCAGGATGAAGCGGAGGCTGCCTTCCGGCGTTCCGGATTGATCGGGATGTGGCACGATACTCGGATTGAACAATGCCGAGGCCTCGAACGAATATTCGTTAAGAAAATAGGCGCCCGCGAGTTGGCGCTGCACCTGCGTGAATACAGCATGGTCGGCCAGCGCCTCTTCAATTTCCGCGGCGCGTGCCTCGAAAATCTGCAACAGGTTGCGGTGACGGCCGAGGAAATTCTCCAGAACGTCGGCCAATTGCCGGTCAGCCGTCTCGGGATCGAGCGCGAGGACCCGTTCGACGATATGGTTGGCGCGGGTCTTGTCTGTCGGATTGAGGTCGCGCGGCTCGGTTGCCGGCTTGAAAGGCCGAACGATGACACGGGTCGGATCAGGCCGCAGCTGAAGGGCTTGGCGTTTGAGGAAGGGAGATTGCGACAAAACGGCCTCGATGGGTTGAAGGAGGAAATTGTAACCGGCTCCGTCAGGCGACGAGAGGAGCAGGCTTGGCCCGGCTTTCGCTCAGGCGGGCAATTTGCCGAATCTCGGAAAGCCCAAGCAAATACGACACCACGGATTCCCCTCCGCGATTCTCATTGGGACGATCGGGGTGCAAGCCATCCCGGCAGCTTCCGGTTTCCAAATCGACCAGCGAGGCCGATAGATCGTTGCTGCCCAGAAACCACGCAAAGACCCGCGCGGCTTCGGCTTTCCACTCGACATCGTGATCGGCCCGCCATGCGGCAAGGCATGCCGCGATGGTCGCCGCGGCCTCCAGCGGCTGCTGGTCGAAGGCTTGCGAGGGTTGGCGTCGCTCACCAAATCCCGCCGTGCCGATCGGGCGGAATTGGCCCTTCGCCGAAGTTTGCCTCTTCACAAGCCAGCGCAGCGACTCCAGCCCGATATTGACATAGCGCGATGTCTTACTCGCCAGGCCCGTCATGATCAGCGCCTGGGGCAAGCGCGCGTTATCGTAGGCCAACCCATCCTCGAACCAGACCCAATCGCCTGTTGCCACGGTGTCGAAGATCAAGATCAACCGATCGGCAAGCACGGCACGCAAACGGGTCGCCTGGACATCGTTCGGGACAGCCGAGCAGTATGCATCAAGGCCCAGCAATACGAACGCCCACGCACGGGGCGAACGAAACTCTTCCGCTGTTGCCATCGCTTCAGAAAACAGCGCCGCGGCCCATGAGCGCCGCGACGTGCTGGCATCGGTCAACGCGCACACGCCCAAGGCCCAGAGCGTGCGTCCGTGACTATCCTCCGACCCCTGGTCCTCCAACCAGCAGCGGTTGAAGCCCATGAAATTGCGAAATCGTCGTGTATCCGGATTCCAGGCGTGCTGGACGAAGGCGGCAAATCGCGCCGTCAGGGCTTCCGGCAGCCGCTCTTCGCCCGGATTGTTGAGTGCACAGGCCACGAGCAGCGCCCGGGCGTTGTCGTCGACGCAATAGCCGTGGGCACGATCCGGCACGCTATGAACGGCATGCTGAAACAGTCCCGTGTCGTCACACATCGACAGGAAATGACCGAGCTGCATTTCCGGCGGGGCGCGGCTGTCGCGCAGCAGCGTACCAGTATCCGTGCGCGCAATGGTCTTGAGCCGATGCCGTCGGCCGGCGTTCTCGAAGACCGACATATAGCGTTCGGCGGTTCTTTCCCACGTCATCGCGCGGCTGCTCGAATAGGCGCGCTTGCGCATCGCCTGCCGAAGCACATCGTTGGTCAGCAACTTGGCGATTTCAATGCCGAGCGCTGCCGCATCGCCAAACGGAACCAGGATGCCGCGGCCATCGGCCAATAGTTCACGGGCATGCCAATACGGGGTGGACACCACGGCTTTACCGAGGCCGAAACTATAGGCCAGCGTGCCCGAGGTCATCTGGGCCTCACTGAGGTACGGCGTCACGTAGACGTCGGACATCGAGATGAAATCGAGCAGCGTTTTCTTGTCGACGAACTGATCGAGGAACACGACGTGATCCTCGACGCCAGCCTGGCGCGCGTGCGCCATCAGGGACTCACGATAGGCTTCGCCACGATCGCGCACGAGGTTGGGATGCGTCGCACCGAGGACGACGTAAACGGCGTCGGGTCGGGTCTTCAGAATCGAAGGCATCGCATCGATCATGACTTCGATACCCTTGTTCGGCGACAGCAATCCGAAGGTCAGGATGACCGACTTGTTGCTGAATCCGAGCGCAGCCTTGGCCGCGTCGGGTTCGACGAACGCAAATTCCGGGATACCGTGTGGGATGATTTCGATCTTCTCGTCAGCCACGTGGTAGACGGAACGCAACAACTCCCGACCCTTCTCCGCCATCACGACGACCTTGGACGAGCATTCGACGATGCGCGCGATGACGTCACGCTGAGCCTCCGTCGGCTCGGACAAGATCGTATGCAAGGTTGTCACGATCGGTATGGTCAGGCGCGACAGGAGCGCCATGATCTGGCCTCCGGCCTCGCCGCCGAAAATGCCGAACTCGTGTTGCAGCGAAACGGCCTCGAAGCCGCCGCTGTTCAGATAAGTGGCCGCACGGACATAATCATCTTGCCTGTCGTCGTTGATCTCCAGGCCCACGGTGGGAGGATAATCGTAGACCTGGCCGTGATCGGTCATCGCGACGATGACGGTCTCCAGATCACTCCGGGACGCCGCAATGGCGCTCTGCAAGTCGGTGGTGAAGGTCGCAATGCCGCAGCGGCGGGGAAGCGAATTGCCGATGAATGCGATACGATTTACGGCAGCCAATTTGGCGTCTCCGATTGTTTGAGCGCGGCGGTCTCGAAGGGAGACGCGACCAGGGTGCTGGGAAAGGCGTGCGGTGCGCGACTGGCGCTCGCGGCGCTGCGCTCTATCAACGCAGCGAGGTTTATCTTCGGGCCGGGATAGGCCAGTAGCGCTTTCAACCCGTTCGCACCGACCTCGATTTCCGCATGGTCGGCTTCCAGGAAGATCGCCTCCCCCGGCGCCAGCCTCGTCGAGCCGAGTTGGGCCTGGCCTTCTATCGCCAGCAGCCAGGTCTCTTTCGGTGCGTCGAGCATCCAAACGGAGCCCGGAGCAAGGTCAATTTGCTCCAGCGCAAAATATGAATTGACCGTGAGGACCGTTCGCGCGCCGCTCAGACGTTCGGACGGCAATTGGATCTGGCGCGGGCCTGCTGTCGCCACCGCGACGGCATTGTCGATGTGCAGTTGGCGCTGTCGTCCATAGTCGAACAGCCGGAACGTGGCGTCGCTTTGCTGCTGGATTTCGACGAGCACGATGCCGGCGCCGATCGCATGTACGGTTCCGGCAGGAATGAAAATGGCGTCGCCTGGATGAACCGGCTGCCAATCCACGATATCGGCGATCGAGCCGTCAGCGATTGCCGCTCGCAACTCTGCGGCGGAGCGCGGATGGTTCAGTCCCACCGCGACCCTAGCACCGGGGATCGCGGAGACGATGTACCAGGCTTCGGTCTTGCCGTTGGCAAGCCCGATCGAGCGCGCGAACGCATCATCCGGGTGAACTTGAATCGATAGCGGCTCGGAGGTGAAGAGCATTTTGAGCAGCAACGCCGTCTCCGGCCCAGCAAGGCCCGGACGCTCGAACCACAATTCCCCGATCGGGCCGTCGCTCGTCGACGCCAGGCTCCAGGGCCGCAGATCGAGACTGCCCCAGGGCTTCGGCTTGGTTCGCACGATAGCATGTTCGATCGTCAAGCGGGCCCCCAAAGGCTGTGCGATCAATCGTTGACTGTTCGTGCCGGGCGCGGGCCGGTCCAGGGCGGAAGCGCATCCCATTCGGCCCTTCGCATGCGGCGCTCTTCATCGCCGACCTTCACGAAGACAAACGGAGCGTCGTCCTGCCCGGTCTTCGATCCCGTGAATGTGGCCGGAAGCCCGTTCGAATTTCGGATCGTTGCTGTGTTTGCCACGTAGCCTCCTGACGACCTGCGTGCGAGATCGCTGCTGCAGATCAATTGAAAATGGATTCCGCTGCATGAAGGCCGACGCAGCGACCCGCAGCGGCACCGGAGATACCAATCAGTCCAGGAGATTTGTATTTTGGGATATCGGACATCCGACCGCCTTCGTGGTTGAGGCGGGAGCGCAATGCTCTCAGTCACCGATAACTGCCAAGGGCGGGCGGCGATATCGAGCATATAGGAACGCTGTCGCCCAATAGCGAGACGAGAGCATCAATCAGATCGGCTTTATTAGCTGTATCTTTGTGTTGGCATTGCTCTATGGTCACACGGCCTGACGTCTGAGTTGACAGGGCTCATCGCTCGATTTCAATACTGGCCGGCTGATCCCCCTCTCAGAAGGGTTTTCGGCAATCGGATGTCGCATGGTTTCAACGGACCGTTTCCGGCAAGAGATTCGATCCCGGCTCGAATTGGCGAATGCGCAAGGCCTTAAGAACGTGACCATCGAGTGTGGCGAGCTTTACCGGTCCATGAGCCCGCTGCCCACGTTCAATCGATGGATGATCTTCTGCTGCAATGCTATGCGCGCGGAAATGGCCTTGACCGATCATTTGATTTTCGACGACAGGAACGAAAGCTTGCTGACCGTTCACTATGCATTGCCGCGTCAATGCCGACCAAAGCCAAACCAGGCACGATCGAAGTAACGCGTTTCGTTGATTTCGATGGCTAGCCCGTCGTTGCTGCCGTGGCGGCTCCGAGAGTAGACGCCCTACGCCGACCGCTTCACCGCAGTCGCGCCGGCCGGTGCAATGTCGAGACGAGCCAACATCGCCTGCGCCTGCTCGGCGCAGTGCTCGATCAGCCAGCGCTCGAAGGCAACAGGCGCGAGCGCGGGTGCGTAAAGAAAACCCTGCACGACGTCGCAGCCAAGTTCGGCCAGCACCTTGCGCTGCGCCTCGGTCTCGACCCCTTCGCCGACGACGGTCATGCCGAGGCCCTGCCCGACGCGCACCACGGCGGTGGCGATCGCGAGCGCGCCGGCGTCACGCTCGATGTCGCGCATGAAGCTGCGGTCGATCTTGAGCTCGCGGATCGGCAGATGGGCGAGCCGGCTGAGGCTGGAATAGCCGGTGCCGAAATCGTCCACGGAAAGCCCGACGCCGAGCTCCCGGATCGCATTCATCGTCTCGAGCGCGGCGACGCTGTCCTGCATGAACGCGCCCTCGGTGATCTCGAGCATCAGCGCATCCGCCGGCAGATCGTATTCGGCGAGGATGTCCTTGAGCCGCGCGGCCAGCGTGACGCTGCGGAAATTGATCGGCGACAGGTTCACCGACACGGATGGAATGCCGAGCCCGGCGCGGCGCCAACTCGCCATCTGCCGGCAGGCCTCGCGCACCGACCACAGGCCGATCTGCTCGATCAGGCCGCACTCTTCGGCGAGCGGGATGAATTTTGCCGGCGAGACGTCGCCGAGCTCGGCATCGTGCCAGCGCGCCAGCGCCTCGACGCCATGGATCGCGCCGTCGCAGCTGCGGATCTGCGGCTGATACCTGAGGGTCAGCGCCCCCTCGGCGATGGCGCGGCGCAGCGCCGCAATCAAGGCCAGCCGCTGCTCGGTGAGCCCGTTCATCTCGGCGCTGAACAGGCGATGGGTCGAACGTCCCGCCTGCTTGGCCATGTACATGGCCGCGTCCGCCTGTTGCATCAGGGTGTCGATGTCGGTCGCATGATCGGGATAGAGGCTGACGCCGATGCTCGCCGACATCTGCAGCTGCCTGGAGCCGAGCCGCAGCGGCGCCGCTAGCGCTTCGGTAATTCCGGCCGCGACGCGCTCGGCACCCTCGGCGTTGCGCCGCGGCAGCAGGATGACGAACTCGTCGCCGCCGAGCCGCCCCAGCATGTCCTCGGGTCCGATCTGCTCGCGCAGGCGCTGCGCCAGCTGGATCAGGAGCTCGTCGCCGGCGGCATGACCGAGCGTGTCGTTGACGTCCTTGAAATGATCGACGTCGAGGAAGGCCAGCGCGACGTGGCTGCCGGTCGGGCAGGCATCGATGGCGGTGGTGATCAGGCGTCGCAATTGTGCGCGGTTCGGCAGACCAGTGAGGATGTCGTGATAGGCGAGCCGCGCGATCTCGGCGCGCGCTTCCTTGCGCTCGATCGCGAAGGCGCCGAGATTGACGCAGGCATCGACGATGCGGCGGTGCCAATTGCTCGGCGCGCGCGGCTCCCGGTAGTAGAAAGCGAAGGTGGCGATGACCCGTCCGTCCTTGGCCTTGACCGGCGTCGACCAGCATGCGCGCAGGCCAATCGCGAGCGGCATCGCCTTGTAGGGCTGCCAGCGCGGGTCGGTCTCCAGATCGGTCGCCAGCACCGGCTCGCCGTAGAAGGCCGCGGTTCCGCACGAGCCGACATTGGGACCAATGGCAATGCCCTCCAGTGCGCGGGAATAGTCCTCGGGCAGGCTTGGGCCGCCGAGCGGATGGATCAGGCCCGCGGCATCGACGTGAAGCAGCGAACAGACGACGTCGGGCGCGATCTGCTCGACACGGCGGCACAGCCGGTCTGCAATCTCGCCGATCGGAACCTCATCAGCGAGCGCGCCCATGATGAGCTGCTGGAGCGAGTGCAGCTGCTTGGTCTCCGTGATGTCCTCGAGCAGCGCGAAGATGTGCTTGACCTGGCCCTTCCTGTCGCGGAAGGCATCGATGCGGGCACAGACCCAGATCTCCTCGCCATCCTTGTCATAGGCGAGCATCTCGACCTCGCCGCGGTGGCCGCCATCCATCAGGCGCTTGACGAGCTTCGCAACGGCCTTGCGATCGGTGTGGCGGCCGGCGATCAGGCCCCGGGCACGGCGGCCTTCGGCTTCCTCGCTGGTGTAGCCGAACAGCGTCGTGAAGGCGGAATTGACGTAGACGATGTTCTGGTCGGTGTCGGTGATGAGCACCGCGCGGTTGGTCTGGTCGGAGACGGCGTGGAGAAGCCCGATCCTGACGCGGCGCTCGGCATCCGCGGTAACGTCACGCGCGAACACGATGCGATGGGTCACGCCGCCACTTGCAATGGATGAAAGCGAGATGGCCGCCCGGATGCGGCTGCCGTCGTGTCGCACCAGGCTGATCTCGTCACGGAATTCCGCACACGGTTCGGCCTGGAGGCATTTGAGGCTGAGAAGTCCGGCGTCGCGGCCGAGCACCTCAGCCCGTGCGAGTTTCCAGATCCGCTCTGCACCGGCATTGAAATGCGTGATGCGATACGCGCTGTCGACGATGACGATGCCCTCTTCGGCGCGTTCGAGCGCGGCCAACAGCACTTCCGGAGTTTCTGTCATGGGACAATCGGAGGCAGACATCGTTGGACCCGGAGGCATCGGGAAGATATGGCAACCGAGGCTAGCGCCGCGATGGTGTCCAAGACGTTTTTGCAGTCCCGTCGCAACGCGACATGCTTAACATTCCGCAAAAGACGCGAAGGTAATCCGGTGCGTACGGAACCTATTCGGCGCCGGTCCCAGCCTGAAGCTTGCCGGCGACGGCGCGCACCTTGCGCGGCGCGGCTTGCCAGATCGAGAGCGCCGACAATCCGCTCACAATGATGGCAACGCCAAAGGCGAGCGTGTAGTCGCCGACCCGATCGTAAAGCAAGCCGGTGACCCAGGGACCGGCGGCGCCGCCGGCCAATGCTGCCAGCATGATGGTGCCGAAGATGCTGCCTTGGTGCTTGCCCTGAAAAATCTCGAACACCACTGCGCCCATGATCGAGGTCAGGCCGTAGCCGAGCGCGCCTTGCGTGAACACCATGAGATAGACCAGCCACAATGACGGTTGGAATTTCAGAGCCATCAGCGCTGCGAAAGAGATCGCAAAACCCGCGCAGCTGATTGCCCATACCCATTCCCGCCCGATCCGGTCGGAGACATGGCCGAGCAGGATCTGGCCGGGAATGCCGAGCAGGCTGACGATGCCGAGCGCCCACACCGCGACACCCGGGCTGAAGCCGATGTCGAGCAGGAATTTGGTCTGGTGCACCTGCACCGCGTACCAGATGTACAGGCCGCAGAAATAGCCGAGCGCGATCCACCAGAACCGCGCCGTGGCGACCGCTTTCCGGAGTGTCCATTCGGTCCGGGCCCAGACGGGATCGACGATGTTGGAGACGGGTTTTGCGGCGCCTGCGGCCGGCGCGGCATCGCCGTCAGGCCGCAGGCCGATATCCTCGGGGCGCCTGTGCAGGAACAGATTGATCGGCGCCAGCACGATCAGAATCATCAGGCCCATCGCCGTGCAGGCCGTGCGCCAGCCGGTCTGTTCGATCAAGTGCTGCACCCAGGGCAGCAGCGTCACCGAGCCGATGCCGACCCCGGCGAAGGCAATGCCGATGGCGAGGCCGCGTGTGCGGATGAACCAGTTCGGCAGGAACAGCGACTGGCCGGAATAGCCGAGACACACCGAGCCGGCGCCAACCATGACGCCGATGGTGACGTAGAGATGCCATGGCTGGCTGGTGAGCGGCGCGAGCAGCAGCCCGCCACCCATCAGAACCACGCCGAGCTCCATCACCGCGCGCGGGCCGGCGCGGTCCATCAGCCGGCCGATCAGCGGGCTGACCATGCCCGACACCACGAAGCCGAAGGAAAAGGCGCCCGCGGTGACGCCGCGCTCCCAGCCGAACTCGGAGATGATGGGAGGAAAGAACAGCGAGAAGGCGGTGCGCGCGTTGACGCCGATGGCCATGGTGACGAAAGTCACCGCGACCACGACCCAGCCGTAGAAGAACGGAAGCCGCATTGTGTGTTTCATCCCTGGACGGTCCTTCCGACCATCCGGGACTGCCCGGGTCAAGCGCTTTTCGCGCATGCCCGTTGAGTAAGGTGATCGCGCTGGAAGAAGTACTGGCAAGCACCTCGCCTGCGGCCATCCTTCGAGACGCCCGCTTCGCGGGCTCCTCAGGATGAGGACAGAGTGTTTGGCGACAATTCAACAGGCCCCGATGCCACCTAGCCTCATCCTGAGGAGACCGCGAAGCGGTCGTCTCGAAGGACGAGGCGGGCGCTCAGGCGGCGTCGAGTTGGGATGGTTTGACGGGCACGTCGAACATGATCCGTTCGATCGGGTGCGGGCGGCCGAACAGATAGCCTTGCGCGAAATTGACGCCGAGCGCCTTCAGCCGCTCGTACTCCTCGCGGGTCTCGACGCCTTCGGCGGTGACCGACATGTCCAGCCCGCGCGCCAGCGTCACGATCGAGGAGATGATGGCGGAGCTGCGCGGCTGATGCGTGAGGTTGCGGATGAACGACTTGTCGATCTTGATCTTGTCGAACGGGAACGCGGTCAGGTAGCTCAGCGACGAATAGCCGGTGCCGAAATCGTCGAGTGCGAGCGCGATGCCGATGCTCTTCAGCCGCTCCATGAAGGCGTGGTTCTCGACGCCGCGTTCCAGCAGAACGGATTCCGTGATCTCAATCTCCAGCCGCCGGGGCGGCAACCCGGAATCGGCGAGCGCCGCGCTGATCATCTCGAACAGCTCGGCCTCCTTGAACTGGATCGGCGACAGGTTGACTGCAACCGCAAGGTCGGACGGCCAGCCGGCCGCGTCAGCGCAGGCGCGTCGCAGCACGAACTCGCCGAGCGGCACGATCAGCCCGGTCTCCTCCGCAAGCGGGATGAACTGGTCCGGCGCAATCAAGCCGCGCGTCGGATGCCTCCAGCGCACCAACGCCTCGAAGCCGCGCCGCGCGCCGCTGAGGGCGTCGACGAACGGCTGGTAGTGCACCTCGAGCTGACACCGCGCAATGGCGTCGCGCAGATCGCCTTCCAGCGTGCTGCGCGCCTCGAGCTCGGCCGACATCGCCTTGTCGTAGATGGTGAAGCAGTTGCGGCCCGACGATTTCGAGCGGTAGAGCGCCAGGTCGGCCTTCTTCAGCAGCTGCTCCTGATCGCTGCCGTGATCGGGCGCGATCGCAATGCCGATGCTGGTGCCGATCTCGACGCGGTGTCCGGGAAGAAGGAACGGCTCGGCCACAAGCTTGGCGATCCGCCCCGCCAGTTCGGTCGAGCAGACGCGCTGATCCTCGCAAGCTTCCTGGATGATGGCGAATTCGTCGCCACCAAGCCGGGCCAGCACGTCGCTGGCGCGCAGCGCGGATTTCAGCCGTTGTGCGACCTGACGCAGCAGCGCATCGCCGGCACCGTGACCGAGCGAGTCGTTGACGTTCTTGAAGCGGTCGAGGTCGAGCATCAGGATCGAGAAGGTCCGACCGCCGTCCTTCAAACGACCATTGAGCTCGTCGAGCCGGGCCAGGAAGAAAGCGCGGTTCGGCAATCCGGTCAGGATGTCGGTCTGGGCGAGTTCGAGCACCCGCCGGTTCGCCAGCGACAACCGCTGCGAATTGCGGCTTGCGAGCATGAGATAGGTCGAAAGCGACAGCGTCAGCAGCATGCCGACGATCAGCACCGCGCCCGCGCGATCGTAAGTCGTCTCCAACGGACCGCCGGCAGTCGGCACCGCCCGCACCTGCCAGTCGGTGTCGCCGATCTTGAGATTGCCCGACCAGTGCAGGGCCCGCGCGACGTCCCGCATCGACTGCGGCGCCGTGGCGGCCGACGAATAATCCGGCAGCATCTCCTCCAGGCCGACGATCTGCCACGCAAACGGCGGATAGACGTTGACGCTGACCGCGGGGCTTGCGCCGGTGGTCACGCGAATGGACTGGATCAGCAGCGGCAGGTCGAAGACGCCGACGACGAAGCCGGCGAGATTGCGGCGTCGGTCCACGACCGTGTCGCGCGACGTTCCCTTGGCGTAGACGGGAATGGCGACGAGAACGTCGGGCAACCGGCCGCCCGCCCTCGGCTCGAAGAGGCGGGTGCGAATGGCCGAGACCCGGTCGGTGTCGCGCGCGCGCTCGAGGAGCGCGCGGCGCTCCGGAACGGTCGCGTAGTCCATGCCGTAGACCGGAGACGTCTTCGGCTGGGTCGAGTAGAGCACCGGAAAATATTCGTCGCTCTGCGGCGCGGTCGCGAACCCATCGCCCTGGAGCGACTTGATGCGATAGCCGGAGACACCGTCCATGATCGCCGCGGCCTCGTATTCGGCGCGCTCCTTGCGGTTCACGCGCGGCACCCAGGAGATGCGCAGCATGCCGGGATGGCGCTCGAACAGGCGGGTGCTGAAGGTCTCGAATTCGCTGCGGGTGATCTCCTGGTTGGTCGATTCGAACAGGGTGCGTAGCGCGACGAGCCTGGAGATGTACTCGCCCATGCCGTTCTGCATGACGATCACTTCAGTCTCGGCCGCGTTCTCGAACTCGATCTTGTTGACGCGGCCTTCCCATCGCGCCACCGCGGCCGCGGCCACGACCGAAAACAGAAGACCTACACCGACCGCAACGAGCGCAGGGCGATAGAGCCCGAGCAGCGGCGCGGCACGCCACCATCCGGTCATTCGCCTCCGATCCTGATCGTTCTGATCCCGACCGTCCATTCAGAAACCGCCGTCCCCTCTCCCGGTCAACCGAACCTCTGGTTGAGCCGCCGGAGCCACTATCGGAACAGGACCGCGGTTAAGAACTGCACAATTTCAGGCGCCGGCTGTTCCGCATGACCCGCCTTAGTTAATGAAATGCAGGACGATGCGGACTTTGACGAAGCAAGTTGCCGGTTTTCCCCGGAGTAGTACGGAGCCATCGATACATCGCCGATTCATCCTGCGGCGATAGCTTTCCCGAAGCTACTCACCGCACCGGCAAGACTTTTCCTGATGTATCGATCTCGATCTGCGACGTCCATCGTCATGACCGTCGTCCTCCTGGCAGCAATCATGCTGCCGGCGAAAGCCGACGAGATCGGCGTCAGCGAGGATGCGATCCTGTTCGGCCAGGCCGCAGCACTCGAGGGTCCCTCCTCCGCACTCGGACAGCGGATGCGGCAGGGCATCGTCGCAGCCTTCACCGAAATCAACGCCAAGGGCGGCGTCCACGGCCGCAAGCTCCAGCTCATCAGCCGCGACGACGGCTACGACCCCGACCGCTCGGTAGCGCAGACGCTGCAGCTGATCGAGGACGACAAGGTGTTTGCGCTGATCGGTGCGGTGGGCACACCGACCGCGGTGGCGACGATACCGATCACCAGCGCCAGGAACGTGCCCTTCATCGGTCCGTTCAGCGGTGCCGAGTTCTTACGCGACCTCGAGCTCGCCAACGTGGTCAACATCCGTGCGAGCTATGGCGCCGAGGCCGAGGCATGGGTCAAGCACCTCACGGAGGATCGCCATTTCACCCGCATCGCCATTTTCTACCAGGACGATTCCTTCGGGCGCGACGGTCTTTCCGGCGTGAAGGCCGCGCTTGCCAGGCGCGGCCTCGAGCTCGCCGCCGAAGGCACCTTCGAGCGCAACACCCGCGCCGTCGCTTCGGCCTGGCGCACGATCAAGCGCGTCGAACCCGAGGCGATCGTCATGGTCGGGACCTACGGTCCCTGCGCCGAGTTCATCAAGCTCGCGCACCGCAGCGGCGCCAATCCGACCTTCGTCAACATCTCTTTCGTCGGCGCCGTTGCGCTCGCCCGGGAGCTCGGCCCCGAGGGCGAAGGCGTCGTCGTCACGCAGGTCGTGCCGTTTCCCTGGGACCGCTCGCTCAAGCTCGTCGCCGACTATCAGGCCGCGCAAACCGCGTTCGACCCGACGCTGACGCCGAATTTCGTGTCGCTCGAAGGCTACATCGCCGGCCGTCTCGCGGCCGCGGCGCTGGAACAGGCCGGACCGCAACCGACCCGCGCGAGCCTGCTGCGCGCGATCAACGATGTCGGCCGCTTCGACATCAGCGGCAGCACCGTCACCGTCGGCATGCGCATGATCGACGCGCCACCAAAGGTGTTTTTAACGGTGATCCAGAAGGACGGGACGTTCAAAGCCGTGGACCGGCTGTAGAGCGGATCACGGCCGCCGCGTCCAGCGCTCGGCGTTGACGGCGCCTTGTGGGGCCTCGCCTTTGACGATCGCCTCGACCTGGCGCACGGTTTCCAGCGACTGATATTCGATCGCCTGCGGCGTCAGGCCGCCGACATGCGGCGTGGCGATGACGTTGGGATACTTCGCAAGCTCCGGATTTGGCATCTGGTCAGGCGCGCGGCCGACATCCATCGCGGCACCCGCGATACGATATTCAAGCAGCGCCTTCGCCAGCGCCGCTTCGTCGACGAGATTGCCGCGGGAGAGATTGACGAAGACCGCATGCTTCTGCATGCGCGCCAGCGCCGCCTCGCCGATCAGGTTTTCGGTCTGTTCGTTGGCGATGGCAAGGCAGACGACATAGTCGGACGCGGCGAGGAGCTCGTCGAGGCCGACCTGCCGGATGGCGCTGTCGCTCACGGTGGCAAACGGATCTGCGACCAGCACCTCCATGCGCATCACCTTGGCGATGTCGGCGAGGTAACGCCCGATGCTGCCATAGCCGATGATGCCGATCTTGCTGCCGGCCAGCTGACGGCCCATCCGGGCTTCCGGCCTGCGACCGGCGTGATAATCGGCCGTCGCTCGGGACACGCCGCGGGAGAGATCGACCATGAAGCCAACCGCGAGCTCGGCAACGGCTTGCACGAAGCCGGGCCCGGCGCGGGTCACGAGCACGCCGGCGTTCGAGGCGGCCTCGATATCGACATTGCGAATGTCGACGGCGCAGCGGACGAAGGCGCGCAGGCGCGGCAGTTGCGCAAAGATCTCGCCGCGGCCCTCGGTCATGCGGTCGGCCACGATGATGTCGACATCTTTGGCAGCGCGCACGAGGCTGGCTGAGACCAGCGTCTCATCGCTCTCGTGCAGCACCACCTCGGCGGCCGCGCGCAAACCGTTCAGGCTGCGATTGCCGTAGTAATTGCGGCGCATCTCCGGCGTGTGGGCCAGCAGGACTTTCACGGCAAGACTCCTTCAGTAGCCGAACGCGCGCGGCAATGCCGTGCTGAGCCATGGCACGAACGCGATCACGAGCAGGCAAAGGAACAACAGGCCAAGATAGCCCATGATCGGCTTCACCGTCTGCTCGATCGGCACGTTGCCGATCAGGCAAGCGCCGTAGAGCCCGAGCCCGAGCGGCGGCGCGAACAGGCCGATGCCCATCGCGATCACGAGCACGACGCCGAAATGCAGGGGATCGATACCGAGCTGCACGGCCACCGGCAGCAGCAGCGGCCCGAAGATGATCAGCGCGGCCGCGCCCTCCAGCACCGAGCCCATCACGATCAGCACGGCGATCGCGAGCAGGATGAACAGCCAGGTGCCCGAGGTCTTGGACAGTCCCAGCATGAAATCGCCGACCGCATGCGGCACCTGCTGCAAGGTCAGCGTGAACGCCAGCGATTGCGCCGCCGCGACGATGAACAGCACGAGCCCCGCGCGCGTTGCGCCCTGGACGAAGCTGTGCGCAGCCGATGTGAAGCTGAGCTCGCGGAACACCACGCTGCCGACGACGAGCGCATAGGCCACCGCGAAGGCGGATATCTCGGTCGCGGTGGCAAAGCCGCTCTTGAAGCCGAAGAAGATCATGAAGATCAGGCCGAACGAGGCGATCGCGCCGCTCCACAGGCCCGACACCGGCATCTGCGGCGCGATGTCCTCGGCATCAGCCGCAGTCTCAGCCGGAGTCTCAGTCGGCGTCTTGCCGAAGATGATGGAGACGGCGATCAAGGCCAGCGCCATCAGCGCGGCCGGCAACAGCCCTGCGACGAACAGGCCGCCGATCGACAAATTCGCGACGAAACCCAGGATGATCAAATTGATGCAGGGCGGAATGGTCTCCGCCATCACCGCGGAGGCCGCGAGCAGCGCCACGGCACCGCCCGGATTCTGCTTGGAGCGGCGCGCGGCCGGAATCAGCACGGAGCCAACCGCGGCGACATCGGCCATCTTCGAGCCGGAGATGCCGGAGAACAGCACCATCGAGGCCACCATCACGACGTTGAGGCCGCCGCGCATGCGCCCGACCCCACGCTGCAACAGCTCGATCAGCCGCACCGACATGCCGTTGGCTTCCATGAGGTAGCCGACGAGAATGAAGAACGGAATCGCGAGCAGCACGAAATTATCGATGCCGCGCGCCATCTGCTGCGCGAAGATGACGCCGGGCAGTGCGCCCTCGACCCAGATGAAGATCAGCGCGGCCAGCGCTAGCGCAAAGCCGATCGGCAACCCGCCGACCAACGTCGCGAAGAAACCGATCAGCATCAGCGTGCCCGCCGAGGGCACCGTGGCGGGCGACAGATAATCCCAGGCGAGATAGAGGCCGGTCACGATGGCAACCGCGACGAGGCCTCTGACGATGTCGGGGAGCGGCCTGGCGCAGAGCTGGTCGATCGCAAACACCGTCATGAACAGCGCGCCGGCGCCCATCGGGTAGAAGGTCAGCTCCAGCGGCAGGCCCGACCCGGTGGTCTGGCCCGCCGTCAGCGAGCCGAGCTTGATGGAATTGTAGGCGACGTAGCCCGAAATCAGCACCACGAGCAGCGCACTCGCGGCGTCGACCAGCGCGCGCAGCCGTACCGGAGCCAGGTCGCGGAAGAAGGAGACGCCGACATTCTCGCCGCGCGCGAGCGCACTCGCCGCGCCGAAGAAGGCCGAGCCGACCATCAGGCCGCGCGCGACGTCGTCGGACCACTCCACC
Source organism: Bradyrhizobium sp. WSM1253 (assembly GCF_000244935.1). Classification (NCBI taxonomy): domain Bacteria; kingdom Pseudomonadati; phylum Pseudomonadota; class Alphaproteobacteria; order Hyphomicrobiales; family Nitrobacteraceae; genus Bradyrhizobium; species Bradyrhizobium sp. WSM1253. The sequence goes on along the minus strand of NZ_JH600073.1, from coordinate 6,359,592 downwards.
GGCGCGTTGAAGCAGAAGCGCAGCAGCACGGAACCGCAGACGACGACGAGATCCGCAGCCAGCAAAATGGCCGCGATCGCGTCGCTGAGGCGAAGCAGCAGGGCGATGCTCCCGTGGCGGCCGCCCGAGAGAGGTACGGCAGCTGTCATTGCCACGTCAGGCCTGCGTGGCGCGAATGATGTCGATGACGGCCTTGGATTCCGGCCGCGCCTTGATGAAGTTCTCGATTTGCGGCGCGACGCGCTTCTTGAACGCCTCGCGGTCGCATTCGGCCACCGTCACGCCCTTTTCGGTCAAGGCCGACAGCGCCTCCTTCTCGACCGCGAGCCCATGGGTCCGCGTGTCCGCCGCGGCCTTCTTCGCGGCATCGAGGAAACCGTCGCGCAGCTTCGGATCCATGCGATTGTAGGTCGTGTCGCTGAAATAGATCGCGAGCGGCGAGAAATTGTGCTGCGTCAGTGAATAGAATTTCGCCGTTTCGAAGAACTTGCTGGCCAGGATGGTCGGCGGATCGTGCTCCAGCCCGTCCAGCACGCCGGCCTGCAATGCCGTGTAGATTTCGCCGAACGCCAGCGGCGTCGCGGCGGCCCCCATCAGGCGCAGGCATTCCGTGATGACGGGATTTGGCAGGGTGCGGATCTTGAGACCGGCGAGATCTTCCGGCGTCTTCACCGGCTTCCTCGCAAGTACGCTGCGCGAGCCGAAATTATAGGCCCAGGCGATGATGCGGATGTTGCTGCCCTTGAGCAGCGCGTCCTCGATCGGCTTGGCCGCGCCGGCGTCGAACGCCTTGGTCTGCTGCGGAAAGCTCGAGAACAGAAAACCGAGGTCGTAGGTGCCGACCAGCGGCACCAGATTGGCCGAGATCGAAGAGCCCGACACCATGAGGTCGATGACGCCGAGCTTCACCGAGTTGATAACGTCGATTTCCTGACCCAATTGGTTGTCGGGAAAGAACGCGACGTCGATCTGCTCACCGAGGCCGTTCGCCTTCAGGTTCTTCACGAGATTGTCGTAATAGACACGGCCGTTGGCGAATTTGGGATCGTTCGGCAGCGAGGAGGAGCATTTCAGCTTCAGCGTCGCGGCTTCGGCGCGGCCGATGAGTGCGGGGGAGAACACGAGGCCGGCGGCAAGTCCCGTCGACGACTTGATGAACGCGCGACGGTTCACGGGCACGATGGACATGGTGCGGTCTCTCCCCAATTATTATTTTTCGCGCCACGGTCGTTGCCGCAGCCCGTTGCGCGGACTGTATGGCCAAAGCGGCGGTGCAGGCAAGACTTGCGGCCGACCGCTGCAAAGCGGCGGATCGCGAAGATCGACGGCATCATCGCGCGCCGAAACAGTCATATTTTGCAGGATTTTCGATCAGATCGGCATGGGGGCCGATGCGCGAGAAGATGCTTTCGCGCAGCGTTGGGATCAATCCAATTGGCGCATGGATCAATGCGCAATTCACATGGATGGTGCCAGAACGATGCTGCACCAGCTCTGGCAGACCTTCTGCCCCATTTTGCCGCAGCTCAACGTGATCCAGTGCACAGACAGACGCATGGCGGCCACCTAGAAAAGGTGACATCATCGTGCGCATTGCCGATGGAGGTGACACCATGCGCCGTCCAGTTCTTCGCAATTTGTTTCTTGCATCCGGTCTTCTCGCGCTCACGCAATTGACGACGCCCACGGAGGCGGCGGCCGAAGCGCGGCTCGCGCTCGTGATCGGTCAATCGGCCTATCGCACCGTCCCGGAACTGCCCAACGCAGCCAACGATGCCAAGGGCATGACGGAGCTGCTCGGCAACGCCGGCTTCACCGTCACGACGGCATCCAATCTGGCGCAGAACGACATGCGTGAGGCGATCTCGGATTTCGCCGGCAAGGTCAGCGCCAGCGGCGCCGACACCGTCGCGCTGGTGTTCTATGCCGGCCACGGCCTCCAGATCGACGGCGAGAACTATCTCGTTCCCGTCGATCTCGATCCCAAGCGCGAAGCCGACATCCCGCTGCAGGGTGTGCGGCTCAACGATTTGCTCAACACGCTCGGCGCGCTGCCGACACGAGCCCGCATCTTCATGCTCGATGCCTGCCGCAACAATCCGTTCCCGGCGCTCAGCGGCGCCGGACACGGGCTCGCAATCGTCGACACCAAGGCCGGCGCGCCGGGCTCCTTCATTTCCTATTCGACTTCGCCCGGCTCCGAAGCCGAGGACGGCAGCGGCATCGACAGCCCCTACACCACCGCGGCGCTGACCGTCGCCAAGCAGCCCAATCTGCCGATCGAGGAAGTGTTCAAGCGCATTCGCGTCGCCGTGGCGCAATCGACCGACGGACGCCAGATCCCCTGGGAAAGCTCGTCGCTGACGACCGACTTCAAGTTCTTCGGCGGCGACAGCAGCGGCAGTCAAACTGCGCTTCCTGGCGCATCCTCCATGGCACTTGCCAGCGGCACGCGCAGCCTAGAGGATTGGCGCAAGGATTTGCAGGGCAAGCCGGCCATGGTCGCCTATGAGATGGTGATCACCGACGACACCGTGCCGGCGTATCAGGCCTATATCGAGTTGTATGCTCAGGACACCCGTACGCCGCGGCTGCGCACGATTGTGGAGCGCCGGCGCCAGATGCTGGCGTGGGAGCGCGCCACCGCGATCAACACCCGCGCCTCGTTCGAGGCTTATCTGGCGAACTGGGACAACAGCGACCTCGCTGCGACCGCACGCAGGCTGCTGCTTCGCGTGCAGAACCGCAACTACGTCTTGCCTGCCGTGGTCGCGGCCGCTCCTGCCCCGGTCGCCGTCGCGATGGCGCCAACCTGCCCGTGCTCGACGCCTTCGACACCGGCAACGCCGGTCAACCCGACGATCGCGCCTGTGATCAAGAAGCGCGTCGACGACACGCCGCCGAAGCGCAAGGTGGTCGACACGCCGCCCAGGCAGCGCCGGCCGCCGCCTGATGAAGTGATCTACGAGCGCGCGCCGCCGCCGGATCGCGGCCCGCCGCCCGGCGCCATCATGCAAGGCATTGGCATCGGTGTCGGGATCGGCATGGGTATGGGCGGCGGACGCGGCGGCGATTATCACAACGACCGCGGCCGGTACTGAGCCCACTCGCGAGATACGGAGGACAGATCTGTCCTCCGTCATTGCGAGCCACCGGGGCCGCGCTTCGCGCGGACCCGGTGGCTCGCAATGACGACGGATGGAGATAAACTGCGTCTTCTGCTTCCCGATACGGAAATGCTGTAGTCTAACCGACTAACGCCAGGGCTTTCCGGGGACTCCACATCGATGCCGCACGACGCTCACGCCAAGCCAGCTTGGCCGCTGTTTCGCTCACTCGCGTCCTATTCCCTCCCGGGCGACCTGATGGCGGGGCTGACGCTCGCGGCGATCGCGATTCCCGAGCAGATGGCCACGGCGCGGCTCGGCGGCTTCGCGCCGCAGATCGGCTTCTTCGCCTTTATGGCGGGCTCGCTCGGCTTTGCGATGCTCGGCGGCAACCGCTTCCTGTCCTGCGGCGCCGATTCCACGATCACGCCGATCTTCGCCGGCGGACTGGCGGCGCTGGCCGCCACCGGCTCGCCTGAGTATCAGGGGCTCGCGATCGCGCTGGCACTGATGGTCGGCGCGATGATGCTGGCCGGCGGCGCTTTCCGCCTCGGCGGCATCGCCAATCTCTTGTCCGTGCCCGTCATGGTCGGCTTCCTCGCCGGCATCTCCGTCCACATCATCGTCTCGCAATTGCCGGGCGTGCTGGGTCTGGACTCGCCGGGCGGGCCGACGCTCGATCGCATCGGTGTGCTCGCAAGCGAGCTCGGCCGCACCAATCCCTTCACGCTGTGCATCGGCTTCGGTGTGCTGGCCGTGGTCTTCGTCTCCGAGAAGGTCAGCGCAAAAATTCCGGGCGCGCTGATCGGGCTCGTCGCCGCGACGCTGGCCACGATCGCACTCGGCCTCGAGAGCAAGGGCGTCAATGTCGTAGGCCTCGTGCCGGGGACGCTGCCGCGGCCGACCTTCCCCGAGCTTGCAGCGGAGCAATGGGTCCGCCTCGTGCCGCTCGCCTTTGTCATCACGGTCGTGGTGATGGTGCAGACTGCGGCGACGACGCGCTCGTTCCCGTCCGATCCCGACAAGCCGGCCGATGTCGATCGCGATTTTCTCGGCGCGGGCGCCGGCAGCGTGCTGTCGGGCCTGTTCGGCGCGTTTCCGGTCAATGCCAGCCCGCCGCGGACGGGCATTGTCGCCGAGACCGGCGGACAATCGCAGCTCGCGGGTCTCGCCGCCGCTGCGATCGTGCTGGCGCTGCTCGCGTTTGGAACGGGATTGCTGCAGCACGTTCCGGACGCAGCCCTCGGCGGCATCCTGCTGTTCGTCGCGCTGCGCATCATCCGCGTGAAGCAGATCGTCACGATCTATCACCAATCCCCGAGCGAATTCCTTCTGATCGCCGCCACCGCCGCGCTGATCATCGTGCTGCCGATCCAGCAGGGTGCGTTCCTCGGCATCGTGCTGTCGCTGCTGCACGGCATCTGGAGCACGACGCGCGCGCGGCTGGTCGAGTTCGAGCGCGTGCCGGGCACCACGATCTGGTGGCCGGCGCACCCGCACATCACCGGCGAGCGCATCGACGGCGTCGCCGTGATCGGGTTGCAGGCGCCGCTGTCGTTCCTCAATGCGCCCGGCTTTCGCAGCGACGTGTCCAGGGTGCTCGGCGCGACGCCGCCGCAACTGCTGGTGCTGGAGGCGAGCGGCATGGTCGAGATCGACTTCACCGCCGCGCAGATCCTGCTCGACGTTTTCAGGGCCTGCAGCGAACAGGGTGTCACGGTCGCGCTGGCCCGGCTGGAATCGGTACGCGCGCAGGCCGCGTTCGAGCGGTTCAGGCTGTTCGAGGCGCTGCCCCGGGAGAACGTCTTCCACAGTGTGGACGAGGCCGTGCGGAAGTTGGCGAAATAAGTCCTGCTACGCACTCCGATCCTCATCCTGAGGAGCCCGCGAAAAGCGGGCGTCTCGAAGGATGGCCACGGGCGAGATCCGGGCCTTCATGGTTCGAGACGCGCGAAGACGCGCTCCTCACCATGAGGGTCTTGGTGCAACGACGATCGCGCGAGCACCGCTCACTGCGCCAATGTCGGATGATCCCGCTGGACCGTTTCGCGGATCCAGCTGGCATGGATCGCGCGAAACAGGATCTGCGCCGTCTTGAGGTCGTTTGCCTTCATGCAGAGATCGACGATGCGGTGCACTGCGTCGTCGCGCATCAGTCCATCTGAGATCTTCATCGCGATTTCCATCGCGACTTTCGCCGCGCGCTCGTAGCGCGCGCTGTCGCGCTTGTCGTTGCGCGCGCTGCCTGCCGCGCTGGCCGCAGCCGCGTCACAGATCGCACGGATGCGCTCGGCGGCGTCGATGTCGCCGAGCGGTCCTTCGACCGTCTCATCCCAGACGTCGCCCGCCTTCTTCCTTGCGAACCACTCCATCACCCCGCCACCCGTGGTCTTCCGGCCACCGCATTGTTTCTGCTTCAGCGCCACCCAGCATAGAGAACCGCAGTGCGATCGGAGGCGGTTTTCCGCCACGGCTTTTTGCGACGCGCTCAGGACGTCCGACGCGGCCCGATCGCCTCGAACTGCGCCTTCTGCTCGTCGCTCAACGTGCCATAGAAATCCTCGAGCGCGGCCCGCACTGATTTCACGCCGTCCAGCATCATTTCGAGCCGCTTGTGAACCGCGGCCATGCGCGCCGGTGGTGTCATCACGTCGCTGGGCTGGCACGCGTCCTTGAGCGAATCTTTGACCCTGGCGCTGGTATCCTGAAGCACTTGCAGAGCAGCACGCTGAGTCTCACTGGGATGGAGCCGCGCGCCGATCTCGCCGGCTGGCCAATCGAGCCCAACAGGCGCACCGCAATTCTGAACCAGCGATGCGCTGGCGTCGCGGGAAGCCGCTGTCCGGCGCTGATCCTCGGCCAACGCATTGAAACGGGCCTTCTGCTCGTCGGTGAGGGCCCCATAGAATTTGTCGAGCGCCGGTTGCACCAGCTCGACGGCCTTCTCCATCGCCTCGATGCGCTGCTGCATCGCCGCCAACCGACCGGGCGCCGTCGCCGCGACTTGCGTTGGACAGGCCGCGCGGATGAGCTCTGCTGCCTGGATCGAGACATTGCCGAGTTCGTCGAGGCTTGCGCCTTGCGCCTCGGTCGGCTGCACCGCCGCGACGATCTGGTCGATCGGCAGACCGACGATTTCGCGACGGTCGCTGCCGCAAAGCTGATCGAGCGCAACGCCTCGCGCTTGCCGTCGTCCCTGCGATCGTTGCGGCAGATAGGCCGAGAGGCGATCATAGCCATAGGGGCCGAACATGCCGGCATAGATGTCGGGATAGCCGTAGCCCCAGAAGCCGAGACCGTCGCCCCAGATCGCGTAGTCGTAGAGGTCGTTGTAGGCGAACGGCCAGAACAGCGGCCCGACCCAGCCATAGCCGCCCCCGGCATGTTGCCACCAACCGCCGCTTGCGCCGTGCCAGCCGGCAAGGGCGGCCGCAGCTGCGATCTGGGCCCGCGCCGCCGGATTGCTGATCAGCCGGCCATTGCGAAACGCGCTGGAGTGCGCGTTCAGGGCATTGCGAAAATGCGCGGGACGGATACCCGTATTGCGGATCTGACCGAATTTCGAGGAACCATGTCGGGCTCCGGCTGCGAACCGCGTCCCGCCATGATGCCCGCCGCCGCCATGCGCGTGCCCGAAACCGTGACCGCCGAAATGACCGCCGCCATGATGGCCACCCCCGTGCCCACCGCCATGCCCGCCCCCGTGCCCACCGCCATGGCCGCCGCCATGGCCGCCTTTCGCCAGTACCGCTCCCGCCAGCATGCACGCAAATGCCACCGCGGCAATTCGAATGACCGGTCGCACCATTGTACCCTCCCGCGCAGACCCCTGCCATTGAGGCATCGGAACTGGCGGGAGTTGGAACCGACAGGACTGCCGAAAGTTCCCGGTCGTTAGCTGCGCAGGCTCTCCGCCTCCGGCACGATCTTGCCGGGGTTGAAGATGTTCTGCGGATCGAGCGCATGCTTCAGCGCCCGCATCGCATCCAGCGCTTCCGGCCCGAGCTCGGCCCTGAGATATTTCTGCTTGCCCTGGCCGATGCCGTGCTCGCCGGTGCAGGTGCCGTCCATCGCCTGCGCCCGCTCGACCAGGCGGTGCATGAATTCCTCGCCGCGCGCCATCTCGTCGGCATCGTTGGTGTCGCAGACCAGCGAGCAGTGAAAATTGCCGTCGCCGACATGACCGACGATCGGCGACAACAGATTGAGGCGCTTGAGGTCTTCCTCGGTCTCGCCGACGCATTCCGCAAGCCGCGAGATCGGCACGCAGACGTCGGTCGCGACCACGCCGATGCTGTCGCCGGGCCGTAGCGCCTTCACCGACCAATAGGCGTCGTGCCGTGCCTGCCAAAGTTTTGTGCGATCCTCCGGCTTGGTGGTCCAGGAGAAATCACCGCCGCCGCAATCCCTGGCGATCTCGCCGAACGCCTTGGACTGCTCGGCCACCTCGATCTCGCTGCCGTGGAATTCCATCAGCAACAGCGGCGTCTCCGCCAGCGTCAGCTTCGAATAGGCGTTGCAAGCCTTCACCTGCGCGGCATTGAGCAGCTCAATGCGCGCCACGGGAATGCCGGTCTGGATCGCCAGGATCACGGCCTGACACGCGCCATGCACGGTCTCGAACGACACCGCGCCGGCTGCGATCGTCTCGGGAATGCCACGCAGGCGGATGGTCAATTCGGAGATGATGCCGAGCGTGCCTTCGGCGCCGACGAACAGATGCGTCAGGTCGTAACCGGCCGACGATTTCTTTGCGCGCGTGCCCGTGGTGATGATCTCGCCGTCACCGCGGACGACCTTCAGCGCCAGCACGCTGTCGCGCATGGTGCCGTAGCGCACCGCATTGGTGCCGGAAGCCCGCGTCGAGGCCATGCCGCCGAGCGAAGCGTCAGCGCCGGGGTCGATCGGGAAGAACAGGCCCTGGTCGCGCAGATGCTCGTTCAGCGCCTTGCGGGTGACGCCGGGCTGGATCACGCAGTCGAGGTCCTCGGCGTGCACCGCCAGCACCTTGTTCATGTCGCGCAGGTCGATGGAGATGCCGCCCGCGGGCGCATTGACCTGGCCTTCGAGCGAAGTGCCGGTGCCGAAGGCGATGACGGGGACGCCGTTCTTCGCGCAGATCCGCACCACGTCCTGGATGTCGGCGGTCTCCTGCGCCATCACCACGCCGTCCGGCGGCTGGTTGGGAATCCACGTCGTGGTGTGGCCGTGCTGCTCGCGGACGGCCTGCGACGTGATGAGGCGGTTGCCGAATCGTGCGGCAAGCTGCTCCAGCGCGGTCGCGAGGGCTTTCGGCGCCGGCCGCGGCGGATTATTGGTGATGGTCGTACCCACGGAAATTCCTCCCGACGAGAAGAGACCGTGGCAAAGGACATCTAACCGGTCAAGTCAAGCGACCGGACGCATAGCTGGGGAAGGACACATGCCGGACACTGTCACCGCTGCGCCCGATGCCGAGCCGTTCCGCGCCTCGATCATGCAGATCGAGCCGCAATGGATCGACTACAACGGCCACCTCAACATGGCCTATTACAACGTGATGTTCGACCGCGCGATCGACCAGATGTGGCTGACGCTTGGGATCGGGCCGGGCTATATGAAGGAGCGAGGCGGCTCGACCTTCACTGCCGAGTGCCACGTGCGGTATTTGCGCGAAATCCACTTGGGCGATCCCGTGCAGGTCTCGGTCTGGCTGCTGGAGGCCGACGACAAGCGGCTGCACACATTCCAGGAGCTGCGGCACGCCACCGAGGGCTGGTTGTCGGCGACCTCCGAAAACATGTCGCTTCACATCGACATGGGCTCACGAAAGGTGGCGGCGTTTCCGCCAGACATCCGCGAGCGCATCGCAGCGGTGGTCAAGGCCCACAGTGCCGTACCGCGGCCCGAGGGCATCGGCCGGAACGTGGCGATGCCCTCGAAGCGGTAAGCGCGCTAGACCCTGTTACGGCCGCGGGCCAGACCGACAACGGCCGAGACCAGGAACAGCACGACCGCGATGAAGAAGATGATCTTGGCGATTTCGATCGACGCGCCGGCGAGGCCGCCAAAGCCCAGGATACCGGCGATCAAGGCGATAACCAGAAACGTCACAACCCAGCTAAGCATGGTCCGAACCTCTGTTTCGATGTCTGTCTGCGATCGGCGCGGCTGACGCGCCTCACTTGCAGAACCAATCGCCAACTCGGAACAATGGTTCCGGGCCGCTGGGGCCGGAAATTCGCCTGACCCGCAGGAACAAATTGGCTTTCCGCGCACGTGGAAAACCCCCGTCCGCGGCCCCATATAGGGACCAATCCCTGTTAAGAAGGCTCCCCTTTCACCACCCCGCGGTGCCAACGTGGGGCAAATGATTCGCATGACCGAGCCGAGCAAGATCACGTCCCAGAGCGTCCCCGACCACCAGCCCGCAGCCGGCGGCATTGCCGCGCGCGCGCGCGCCTCGGTGGGCCCGCAATACCTGTCCGGGCTCAATCCGGAGCAGCGCGAGGCTGTGGAGACGCTGGACGGGCCGGTTCTGGTGCTGGCCGGCGCCGGCACCGGCAAGACCCGCGTGCTGACCACGCGCATCGCCCATATCCTGAGCCAGGGCCGCGCCCGCCCCTCCGAAATCCTGTCGGTGACCTTCACCAACAAGGCCGCGCGCGAGATGAAGCACCGGCTGGGCCAGATGCTCGGCCATGCCGTCGAAGGCATGCCGTGGCTCGGCACCTTCCACTCCATCGGCGGACGCATCCTGCGCACCCACGCCGAACTGGCGCAGCTCAAGTCGAACTTCACCGTGCTCGACGTCGACGATCAGGTGCGGCTGTTGAAGCAGCTGCTGCAAGCCGACAACATCGACGACAAGCGCTGGCCCGCGCGCATGCTGGCCGGCCTGATCGACGGCTGGAAGAACCGCGGCCTCACGCCGTCGCAGGTGCCGTCGGGCGAAGCCGCCATCTTCGCCAACGGCAAGGGCGGCAAGCTCTATGCGAGCTACCAGGAGCGGTTGAAGATTTTGAACGCCGCCGATTTCGGCGATCTGCTGCTCGAGGACATCCGCATCTTCCGCGAGCACCCGGATATCCTGCGGCAGTACCAGCAGCGCTTCAAATTCATCCTGGTCGATGAGTATCAAGACACCAACGTCGCGCAGTATCTGTGGCTGCGGCTATTGTCGCAGGCACCGACGAAGCCAACCTCGCCCACTGTCATTCCGGGGCGGCTCGAAGAGCCGAACCCGGAATCCGGAGATGAGTCTGCCGTTCGAGATTCTCAGGTGCGCGATCGCGCACCGGAGTTCGATGCTACGCATCGCCCCGGAATGACGGAACTCGCTGCCCCCCACGTCAAGAACATCTGCTGCGTCGGCGATGACGACCAGTCGATCTATGGCTGGCGCGGCGCGGAGGTCGACAACATCCTGCGCTTCGACCATGATTTTCCCGGCGCCAAGGTCATCCGCCTCGAGCGCAACTACCGCTCGACCGGCCACATCCTCGCCGCCGCCTCGCACCTGATCGCCCACAACGAGGGCCGGCTCGGCAAGACGCTGCGCACCGAGGACCATGACGGCGAGAAGGTCACGGTGACGGGCTCGTGGGATTCGGAAGAGGAAGCCCGCGGCATCGGCGAGGAGATCGAGCAGATCCAGCGCCAGGGCGACAAACTCAACGAGATCGCGATTCTCGTTCGCGCCTCCTACCAGATGCGCGAGTTCGAGGACCGCTTCGTCACGCTCGGCCTGCCCTATCGCGTCATCGGTGGCCCGCGCTTCTACGAGCGCGCCGAAATCCGCGATGCGTTGGCCTATCTGCGCGTCATCAATTCACCGGCCGACGATCTCGCCTTCGAGCGCATCGTCAACACGCCCAAGCGCGGCCTTGGCGATGCCACCGTGCAGATGCTGCACGATCACGCCCGCAAGCGCCGCATTCCGCTGTTCGAAGCGGCGCGCGCGGTGGTCGAGACCGACGAGCTGAAGCCGAAGGCGCGCGGCTCGTTGCGCGACGTCGTCGCCCAGTTCGACCGCTGGCGCGCCCAGCGCGAGGTCACGTCGCACACGGATCTCGCCCAGATCGTGCTCGACGAGAGCGGCTACACCGAGATGTGGCAGAAGGACCGTTCGGCGGACGCCGCGGGCCGGCTCGAGAACCTCAAGGAGCTGGTGCGCTCGATGGAGGAGTTCGAGAACCTGCAAGGGTTCTTGGAGCACATCTCGCTGGTGATGGACCGCGACAGCGGCGCCGATGAGGACGCGGTGTCGCTGATGACGTTGCATTCGGCCAAGGGGCTGGAATTCGACAACGTGTTCCTGCCGGGTTGGGAAGAAGGCTTGTTTCCGAGCCAACGGACGCTGGACGAACAGGGCCGCGCCGGCCTTGAGGAAGAGCGCCGGCTCGGTCATGTCGGCCTGACCCGAGCCCGCCGCCGCGCCAAAATCTATTTTGCCACCAATCGGCGGATCCATGGCACCTGGTCGACCACGATCCCCTCGCGCTTCCTCGACGAATTGCCCGCGGCCAATGTCGAGATCACGGAATCCAAGGGCGGCTCGGCCTGGGGCGGCACTGGCGGCTACGGCGCCTCCCGCTTCGACGACATGGAAGCGTTCGGCTCCACCTATTCGACCCCCGGCTGGCAGCGCGCCCAGGCCAATCGCAATCGCGGCGGCGGCGGGGGCGGTAATGGCGGCCGCGGCAGCTTCGAGGAACAGGCCTCGTCGTTTTCGTCCCAGTCGTCCTCGCCCGATTTCGGCAGCTTCTCCTCGCGCCGTCGGGGGCCCCTGACGATCGAGGGCGAGCTGGTGGCCAAATCCACCGGCACGACCTCGGAATTCTCGCTCTCCGACCGCGTCTTCCACCAGAAATTCGGCTATGGCCGCGTCACCAAGATCGACGGCAACAAGCTCACCATCGCCTTCGACAAGGCGGGGGAAAAGAAGGTCGTGGACAGTTTTGTGCAGCGGGCGTGAGGCCTGCATGCCGCACTACATTGCCATCATCGAGGACGCCGGCCCGGACGAAGCCGTCGGCGTGTGGTTTCCCGACCTGCCCGGCTGCATTTCCGGCGGCGACGACGTCGATGAGGCCCTGGAGAATGCGCCCGAGGCACTCGCGTTCTATGCACAGGAACTGATCGCGGACGGCCGCCAGCTTCCCCCGCCGCGGACATTGGACGAGCTCAAGGCCGACCCGGATGTGGCCGACGACCTCGCGAAGCACACGGTCGCCCTGATCGAATGGCCGCCCCTCACTGAGGCCACGGAGTGAGGACTGTTCGCCGCACTGGTCGGACTCTCGACACTTCTCGCCCGAACGCCTCTTGACCCCCGCGAACTTCCCCGTATCAGATGCGGCCATGGTCCGGGGCTCCATCACACTGATCTTGCTGGCATTGGGTATGCCGTCGCTTGCGGCGGCGGAGACCATGAGCTTTGGCGATGCGATCGGGCTGCTGGCGAAAAGTTGCGGCGCGGAAATCGTCGCCAATTGCCGCGGCGTCAACCCGGATTCGACCCGCCTGAAGGAGTGCCTGTCGCGCAACCGCGACGTGCTCTCGCAGCAGTGCCAGAGCGACTATCTCGGCGCCTTCGATGCGATCCAGAAGCGCGTCGCTGCCCGCGTCACGGTGGCGAACGCCTGCCAGCGCGAGATCGTCAAGGTCTGCGGCGGCTCGACCAAGGAGACCAGCAAGGCGGTCCCCTGCCTGATCTCGACGCCCAAGGGCATCAGCAACAACTGCCTGAAGGCCGTCGACGACGCGGGGTATCGGTGATGCCAGCGAACAGGCTTACCACCGCCGGAATATGCATCGCGCTTGGCCTCGCTTTGCTCGCGGGCACAGCCGAGGCGCAGACGGCGCCGCCGACCCGCGACGACATCGTCGGCAAGCTCAACCATTTCGAACAGCCCGCCGAGATCGATATCCCCGCGCTGAAGCTGCAGGTGATGGAACGGGCCAAGGCCAGGATCAAGAACGATCCGGGTCCGGTGAACCGGCCGTTGATCGCGCCTGATCTGGCCAGTTTGCCGACGTTCACCGCGCAGATCCAGTTCGACGCCGACACTCCGATCATCCAGCCGGCGTCCTACCAGACCGTCGGCCGCCTCGCCGACGCGCTGGTCCATGCCGCGCTGCTGCCCTACACGTTCCTGATCGTCGGCCACGTGGAATCCAACGCGAAGACGCGCGAGGCCAACGCGATCCTGAGCCAGCGCCGGGCGGACGCGATTCGCGACGTGCTGGTGAACACGTTCAAGATCTCGACCAAGCGGCTGCATCCGATCGGCCTCGGCGAGGAGCAGTTTCTCGACCGCGCCAAGCCAAGCTCAGTCGTCAACGGCCAGTTGCAAATCCTGACCTATGCCAAGGTACCGGAGGAAGCGCCTGCGCATCCGGCTGCGACACCTGCGCCTGCGGCGAAAAAGCCCGCTAGGAAGCACTGAGCGGACGCGCCACGGCGCCTGACGGAACCCTTTGAAGTCCCGATCGTTTTGTGACCTGTCTCACAGCGCGACGGCGCGGCCTCGCGCGACAATCGCGCCGGTTTGTGCACCGCCCTATCAGGTGCTATAGGCTTTTTTCGTCCTCCCCGACCCCATGCTGCACGAGACCGAGATGGCCAGTTATTTTCAACACCAACTGGCCGACTACGTCGAATATCATCGCGATCCCTGGAACTGCGCGATGCACGTGGTCGGCATCCTCTTGCTCTTCACCGGTGCTGTGCTGCCGCTGACGCAGGTGCATTTCCCGCTGTTCGGGATCGAGGTCAGCCTGGCCGTAATTCTTGCCCTGCCGGTGCTGGTCTACTGGCTGATGCTGGACGCCGGGATCGGGCTCGGCATCCTCGCCGCGATGATCGTGCTGCTTTTGGTCGCAACCGCGATCGGCAATCAGGTCTCGATCGTCATGATGTGGTCGATTTTTGCGGTGCTGATCGGACTTGGCGTCACTGCGCAGGTCGTCGGCCACAAGGTTTTCGAGGAGCGGCAGCCGTCGATGGTCGACCACCCCACGCATTTCCTGCTTGGACCGATGTTTGTCATGGCAAAATTATTCATTGCATTGGGCTTCCGTCGCGACCTTGCCGCGATTCTGGCGCCAGTTCCGACCAATTCCCTTTCAACCCGATAGTTCTAGACGCGAAACAGCAAACCTTCTGCATGGCTCTCGTACTGGTTACCGGTGGCAGCGGCTTCATCGGACATCATCTCGTAGAAGCGCTCCGCGCCCGTGGGCAGCGGGTGCGTGTTCTCGATGTTCGTGCGCCGGCCACGCCGTATGCCGACGTTGAATATGCCCGTGGCTCGGTGCTGGACGGCGCCGCGGTCGATGCCGCGATGGCGGGTGTGGATCAGGTCTATCACCTCGCCGGCCTGCCCGGCATGTGGGTCGCCGACAAGCAGGCCTTTCACGATGTCAATTGCCGCGGCACCGAGATCATGCTCGCGGCCGCGATGAAGCGCGGGGTCTCGCGCTTCCTGCACTGCTCGACGGAATCGATCCTGTTCCCCTATTCCGACCTCAACGGTGTTCCCGCCGAAGAGGCGCTGCAGCCGGCCGATGCGATGCCGGGCGCCTACACGCGGTCGAAATCGCTGGCCGAGCATTGCGCCGCGAAGGCCGCAGCCGCAGGCTTCCCGCTGGTGATCGGCACCCCGACCATGCCGATCGGTGCCGCCGATCATAATCTGACGCCGCCGACCGCGATGCTGTGGTACTTCCTGCAGAAGAAAGTGCAGCCGCATCTCGACTTCCCGGTCAATCTCGTCGACGTCCGCGACGTCGCCATGGGCCTCGCGCTGACCATGGAACGCGGGCGTAACGGCCAGCGCTACATCCTCGGCGGCGACTGCGTCAGGCTCGGCCAGATTCTGCGGATGATGTCCGCGATGAGCGGCCGCCGGCAATTCCCGGTCGTCGTTCCCGGCAAGATGGCCGAGCTGTCGGGCATCATGCTCGAATATCTCTCCGATCGTATCACGCGCCGGCCGCCCAACGGCACTGCCGAGGGCGTGCGCATCGCGCTCGCCGCTAGCGACCTCTCGATCGGCAAGGCGCGCACCGAGCTCGGCTACGCGCCGCGCCCGATCGAGCCGGTCCTGCGCGAAACCATCACCCATCTTCTCGCCCGCGGCGGCGCGCTTGCCTCCGGCGCCATCGAGCATCACGCGCTCTCCTCGCGCGCCAGCTGAGCTGCCGCCCAACCCAAAGAACCTTTCCGCATGTCCTTCGATTTCAGCAAGCTTCTCTCGGTCGCCTGGGGTGGTTGGACCACGACCTGGCCCACGCAACTGCTCGCCCTGATCTGGCTCGCCTGGCTCGCAAGCTGGGTCGGCGCCTCGTTCTGGCAGGGCCGTACCCAGAAGCAGGTGATGACGCTGGAGTCCGGCCGCTATCGCATCCCGATCCTGGTCGGCGGCATCCTGTTCACGCCCTGGACCGCCGAGGTGCTCGGTGAGAAGCCGCTCTGGGTGTTCAGCAATACAGCCGTCTACGTCGTGGCGCTGATCGTGCTGGCCGGCATCTCCTTCACCTGGTGGGGACGGCTGCATCTCGGACAGTTCTGGTCCAACACCATCACCCACAAGCAAGACCACCGCGTCATCGACACCGGCCCGTACGGCATCGTGCGCCATCCGATCTACACCGGCCTGATCCTCGGCATGCTGGTGACCGGCATCGCGGTCGGCACGGTCACTGCGATGCTCGGCGCGATCCTGATCTCGCTCGGCATGTGGCAGAAGGGCCGAATGGAAGAAGTGTTCCTGTCCAAGGAGCTCGGCGAAGACGCCTACGGCGCTTATTGCCGCCGCGTGCCGATGATCATCCCGTTCCTGTCGCCGCGGTAAGAGCGGGTATCGCTTCAACGCTGTCATCGCAAGCGTAGCGCAGCTGCACCTCCGGAGTCGTCCTGGCGAAAGCCAGGACCCATTACCCCAGGGAGCGGTTTGGCGAGGATTGCCCGGAACTGAGGTCGCACGCAATCGATGGATTCCGCGGTATGGGTCCTGGCTTTCGCCAGGACGACGTTGAGGAAGCTGGGTGCGCAACACATCGGCCCCCTGCTGCCAGGAACCCCTGCTGCCTGCGCCCGTTAGCCCCTCGATACCTGCCACCACTCGCAGAGCATCGAGCCATGTCCGACGCCTACGATTATTTTCGCGAGCACGCGATCGCCGCCGTCCGCAAGGCGCGGGCGCTGCCGCCCGGGCGGCCGAAGCAGAAGCAGCGCACGGTGGCGCGCGTCTATCATCTCCTGTCCAGGGAGGCCGCGCTGGCGCCGAACGTTCATCATCTGGATGATTTCCGCACGGCGCGACGGCTAGAGCAACAGATCGGCCGCTGATCTCCGGGCAGCCTGCCGGGATTCGTCCCATGCAAATTCGAACGGCTGCCATTCCACGGGAATAGAGCCCCGCGGCGCTCCACACAGGTTGACGTCTGGCCCGTCAGCCCGTTGGATGCGCGCGCAAACAGGGGCCTCTCATGACGTTTTCCAGCATCTTTGCGCAGTTCGTTGCGCTTCTCGGCGGCATCGCGCTGCAATGGCGGAAGCTGTCGGGCACCGTGCCTGCGCCGGCCTGGGGCCAGTCGCCCGCTATTCCCGAAGCCAAGCCGCAGGGCGCCATCCCGACACTGAAGATGCCGACGGCGCGGGGCTGGAGCGAAGGACAGAAGCCGACGGTCGCACCCGGGCTCAAGGTCAATGCGTTCGCGACCGGCCTCGACCATCCGCGCTGGATCGAGGTGCTACCCAATGGCGATGTGCTGATCGCGGAGGCGACGCAGATCGCGGGGGCGCCGCGGTCCGTGTTTCATTACGCGATGCAGGCAACGATGCGGCGCGCCGCCGCGCTCGGCGTCAGTGCCAACCGCATCACGCTGCTGCGCGACAAGGATGGCGACGGCGTCGCGGAGTATCGCGGCGCGTTCATGGAAAATCTCAGCCAGCCGTTCGGCATGGCACTGGTCGGCGACACCTTCTATGTCGGCAACACCGACGGCGTGATGGCCTTCCCGTACGTGGCGAACGCCGATCGCATTACCGCGCCGGGCAAGCGCCTCACCAATTTCAAGCCAAGCGGCCACTGGACCCGCAGCCTGCTCGCAAGCCCCGACGGCAAAAAACTCTATGCCGGCGTCGGCTCGCTCAGCAACATCGCCGAGATGGGCATGGAGGTCGAGGAAGGCCGCGCCGCGGTCTACGAACTCGACCTCGTCGCCGGCACGCACCGCATCTTCGGCGCCGGCCTGCGCAATCCCGTTGGTCTTGCCTGGGAGCCGACGACCGGTGTGCTTTGGACCGTCGTCAACGAGCGCGACGGCCTCGGCGACGAAACGCCGCCGGACTATCTGACCTCGGTGCGCGACGGCGGCTTCTACGGCTGGCCCTATTGCTACTGGGGCAAGACGGTTGACGAGCGCGTGCCGCAGGATCCGGCGATGGTCGCCAAGGCGCTCACGCCGGACTACGCGCTCGGCGGCCACACCGCTTCGCTCGGCCTGTGCTGGATGCCGGCGGGCACGCTGCCTGGCTTCCCCGACGGCATGGCGATCGGCCAGCACGGCTCGTGGAATCGCAGCACGCTGTCCGGCTACAAACTGGTGTTCATCCCGTTCGAGAACGGAAAGCCTTCGGGTCCCGCACGCGACATCCTGTCCGGCTTCCTGGCACCCGACGAAAAGGAATCCTACGGCCGCCCGGTCGGCGTCGTGATCGGTCCTGACAAGAAGTCGCTGCTGATGGCCGACGACGTCGGCAACGTGATCTGGCGCGTGACGGGCGCGTAGGCGGAAGTTATGTCGAGATACGCGCTGCGGGCTCCCTACACCTCTCGCGCTTGCGGGAGAGGTCGGCGCAGAGCGCCGGGTGAGGGCTCCCGCCTCTGGGGGATTGTCCCATTGCGGAGACACCCTCTCCCCAACCCTCCCCCGCAAGCGGGGGAGGGAGTGCACCGCCGTCTGGGCTAACCAAATCCCACCTCACTATGTCCCTACACACAACGTGGCGCGCTGCTTGCGGAGCAGGGCGATCACGGACAGCGCCGTAATCAACCCGGTCTTGGGATTCTCGGACGGGATATTCTCGATTGACATCGAGAAGCGCGCCGAATCCGCCTCGACCTCGATGCGGTGAACATTGCGCGTCACGGTCGGGTCGGCCCAGATTTGCACCTGGGTGCGATCCGGCCCGACGCCCGCGAGCGACAGCGCGACCGCGACGTTGAGATTGGCCGGAAAGCCTTTTGCGGCCTCGCGCGCCGTGCCTTCGAACAGCTTCAGCGGCTCGCGCAGATTGTCGATATCGATGTTGTTCTGGACGATGAACGGCGCGCCCTTCAAGCCGTCGATCGGCTTGCGCGTCACCATCCTCACCGAATGAATGGTGCCGATCGCAGCCGCGTTGACGGCGTCGAGTCCGATCAGCGCGCCGGTCGGCACGAGGATGCGGCCGCCATTGGCGCGGGCGAGATCGACAAGATCGAAATTGTCGAGCAGCCCGCCGACACTGACGACGACCGCGGCCCTGCCGCGTTTCACCGCGGGCTCGACGATCGCACGCAGTTGGCTGCTCGGCGCGCATTCGACCACGATGTCGGCGGCGTCGCCGAGTTGGTCGAGCGGCAGGACGGATGGCGGACGACGCAGGCTGGCGAGGAACGTCTGATGCTTTGCGGGATCGCGCACCGCCACGGCAGAGAGCGTCAATCCTTCGATGCCCTGATCGAGCGCGGTCGCGATCTTGGTGCCGATCGAGCCGAGCCCCGCGATGGCAACCCGCAATTCGTTCGAAGCTCTCCGTTCCGTCATCGCATCACCCTTCTCGCCCAGCCGATGTCATAGCGCCTCAGGCGTCCCGCGCATAGCTGCGCAGGCGCGCCTCGAGCACGGACAGCATCGCGTCGCGGGCCGGGTCACGCGAGCCGCGCAGCCATGCGGCAGCGAGCGGCAGCCGGCCGACGGGTCCGATCTGCTTTGGCCGCAGCGGCACGAAGCGCACGCCGGATACCGCCATCCGGGTGGACCAACGCGGCACGATTGCGACACCGAGCCGGGTTGCGACGAGATTGATGATGGTCTGCTTCTCGTCGGCGACCTGCACGATGCGCGGCGTGAGGCCAGCCTGCTCGAACAGTTTCATGGTGAGGTCGTGGCTGTGCGGCCGCGAGCGGCGATCAGGCACCAGCATCGCCTCCTCGGCGATCTCCGCCAGCGTGATCGACTTGCGTTTGGCCAGCGCGTGGCGCTGCGGGAAGGCCACGATGGCTGTCTCCTGCAGCAGATCGCGGAATTCAAGCCGCTTGTCCCGCTGAGCCGGTGGACGCACGAAGGCAAGATCGAGCGCGCCGGTCAGGATCTTTGGCAGCAGCCGGACGGTCTTCTCCTCCAGAAGCTGCACCGCGATATCAGGACGCTTTGCGCGGAAGTCGCGGAGCAATGCCGGTAACAGCCCCGCCGCAGCACTGTCGATGGCGCCGACCCGGAGTTTTCGAGCAGCCCCTGCGCGCGAGCGATTGCGCAGATTGCTCTCGACCGCCTCCACGCGGGCGAGGATGGCACGGGCATCGCGCAGCAGCATTGCGCCATCTTCCGTCAGCGACACCGCCCGCGTCGTCCGCGCGAACAGCCGCGTATCCAGATCCTGCTCCAGCAGCTTGATCTGGCGGCCGAGTGCGGAGGGCAACATCTGGAGATGCTGCGCCGCGCGGCCGAAATGCAACTGCTCGGCCGCCGCCACGAAGCATCGCAACTGATGCAATTCCATTCACCGGTCCTCTGATCCTGTGACGGAATTATATCATTTTTTTGTATAAACCAGTGTCGATTGAGTCCCTGCCCCTCCCCGCCTAGGTTCCCTAGCGTCACGCAATCCCACCGACATCTGGACGGAGCACTTCATGCGCACCCATTCGATTGCAGCGATCCCCGCCGACGGCATCGGCCCCGAGGTCATCTCCGCCGGCGTTCGCGTGCTGGAGGCGCTGGCCAAACGTAGCGGCGATCTCGCCTTCAACATCAAGACGTTCGACTGGGGTTCGGACTATTACAAGAAGCACGGCGTCATGATGCCGGCCGACGGCCTCGCGGAGCTCAAGAAATTCGACGCGATCTATTTCGGCGCGGTCGGTGCGCCCGACGTGCCCGACCACATCACGCTGTGGGGCCTGCGGCTGCCGATCTGCCAGGGCTTTGACCAATACGCCAATGTGCGGCCGACCAAGATTCTGCCGGGCGTCGCCTCGCCGCTGCGCAATGTCGGCGTCGGCGACCTCGACTGGGTGATCGTGCGCGAGAATTCCGAGGGCGAGTATGCCGGCATGGGCGGCCGCGCCCACAGGGGTCTCCCCGAAGAGGTCGGCACCGAGGTCGCGGTGTTCACCCGCGTCGGCGTGACGCGCATCATGCGCTATGCGTTCGAGCTCGCCCGGTCGCGTCCGCGCAAGTTCCTGACCGTGGTGACCAAGTCGAACGCGCAGCGCCATGGCATGGTGATGTGGGACGAGATCGCCGCCGAGGTCGCGGCCGAATTCCCCGATGTGACCTGGGACAAGATGCTGGTTGACGCCATGACGGTGCGCATGACGCTGCATCCGAAGAGCCTCGACACCATTGTCGCGACCAATTTGCACGCCGACATCCTCTCCGACCTCGCCGGCGCGCTGGCGGGAAGCCTCGGCGTCGCGCCAACCGGCAATATCGACCCGCAGCGCCGCTTCCCCTCGATGTTCGAGCCGATCCACGGCTCGGCGTTCGATATCACCGGCAAGGGCATCGCCAATCCGGTCGCGACGTTCTGGACCGGCGCGCAGATGCTGGAGCATCTCGGCGAGAAGGACGCGGCGGTGCGGTTGATGGCGGCGGTGGAGAAAGTATGTGCAGCCGGCGTGCTGACGCCCGATGTCGGTGGCACGGCGACGACGAAGGACGTGACGGACGCCGTGATCGAGGCGATCCACGGATCGAACGCGTAGTCCGAGGTGCGTCTCCCTCCCCGCCCGTTCTTGCGGCGAGAGGGTTAGGGAGGCGCGGGGGATTCCAAAAAATTTTGGATCCCCTCTTGAAACCAAAACAGGCTTTTTTTATTTTTCCGCTGCCGCCGAGAGGTGGCGTTCCCGACGCCTGGTGGGTCGGGAAGCTGAGACGGGCACCGGTCGTGTCCGGTGTCGTTCGTATCCATTTTGCTCCTTGGAGGATCTGGCTATGCGCACTTACGACTTCTCTCCCTTGTGGCGTTCGACCGTTGGTTTCGACCGCCTTTTCGACCTCGTTGAAACGGCACAGCGTGCCGGCGAGGACAACTATCCCCCCTACAACATCGAACGCATCGGCGAGGATCGCTACCAGATTTCGCTTGCGATTGCGGGCTTTGCACCCAACGAGGTCGCGGTGACGGCCGAGCAGAACGCGGTGACCGTCGAGGGAAACAAGCCGGACAGGACCGAACGCGAATATCTCTACCGGGGCATTTCCGCGCGGCCGTTCAAGCGGCAGTTTAACCTGGCCGATTATGTTCAGGTGCACAGCGCCTCGTTCGAGAACGGCCTGCTCAAGATCGAACTGGTCCGGGAAATCCCTGAAGCCATGAAGCCGCGGCGAATTGCCATCAATGCCGCGCCGTCCGGCAACGTGCATCAACTCGAGGGCAAAGCCGCCTGAATTTGGTCTGTCGGAGACCCGGTGATCCCGCCCGATCGTCGGGCGGGATCGACCATGGCCTTCGACCGCGCACCCGAATGCAAGTCAGAGGTTTAAAGAAAGGAGGAGGACCTCTCATGCTCGATCATGTCGACAACATCATCGATCTGAATGCGATATTGCACCCTGGCTCTGTCTATGATCATCCCCGCGACGTCCTAGCCGATCCAACTCTGTCGATCGGCGAGAAGCGTGCAATCCTCGCGTCCTGGGCTTCGGACGCAGCCAGTATCGCCTCGAGTCCGGCATTGCGCGAACTGCCCGGCTCGGGCAAAGCCGTCACCATCGACGAAATTCTGGAAGCGCTCGCGAGCCTCGACCACCATCCGAAAGGACCTCCGGGTGGCAAGCCGGTCCGCACGCGATCCGTCGAACGAACCGGCCTCGCAGCCTAGGCAACGACAGCTCAACGAGGATTGCGATGATGGTTGATGAAGAGCTGGCCTTGTTGCGCGGCCACCGCAGCAACATCAGCCGCTATCAGCGGTTGCTCAAGACCGAGCTGACCGAGTTCGAGCGGCGGTTCATCGAGAGACGTGTGTCCGAGGAGCGTTCGGCGATCGAGAAGCTCGCCCTCTCCGCCTTTCCGCTCACCTTTCAGGCCCCGAACGGCGCGATGGGGAACGCAATCACGCGCCGGGCGGCAAGCAGCCACGGCTAATTGACATGCCCGAACACCTCCCGACGTTCGAAGTGTTCCTGAAGAAATGCGGTCGAAGGACATGGCGATGGCATGTCTGTACGACGGAGGGACGCCTCGTCATGCACGGCTTCGAAAATGGCCGACCCGCCGCCAAATATGCGGCTGAAAGGGCATTGTTTCTGATGCTTCTCGCCGCGCCCTATCGCCCGGCGGGCCGGGCTTCCACCACGGCTCGCTCCTCCTTGGCGACATCCGCATCAAGATGGCTGCCGCGACACAAGATTCGTGAATGACAGGCGCCGCGAGGGATGGTGCCTGGCATCAGCCAAGCTCCATCCCGGCGATCTCCGTTGCTGACCGCTTACCGCCGTGCGGCCGGCGGGGTCGCCATGGCGGCTGTCGGCTCCGGCGGCGTCAGGTGGCGCGGGACGATGATGGACTGGCCGGGGGTGAGCGTGGCGTTCTCCGGCAGCGAATTGCTCTGCGCCAGCGACCACAGCGGCACGCGATTGGCCGCCGCGATGCTCTCCATGGTGTCGCCGCGGCGCACCGGTTGCCGCACGCCGCTGTCCCACAATTCGACCAGCGTATTCGCCGGCACGAGATAGCGCAGCGGCACGGCATCGACCTGCGTCTGGGGCGGAATGCGCGGCAACTGCGTGACCATGTCGACGATCTGACGGTGGATGTCGTCGGACTTCTCGATGTTGATGTGGCTGACCCGCGCGTTCTCCTTCAGGTCATAGCTCGCATAGTGACCGCGATAGCCCGGCACCGCGACCACGTTGCCGCCGCCAAGCACGCTGTCGGAGAGGTAGATGTTGATGAAGCGCTCGACATTGAGCGGCACGTCGCCGGTCGCATGCGCGGGATCGATGGTGATGACGAGGCTGATCGGGATGTTCTCCTTGGCCGCCATCTCCGAGATGACGATCGAGCAAAGCCCGCCCATCGAATGCCCGATCAGCACGATCGGCGCCGGCGTTTCCTTGTAGCTGGAGATGGCACGATCGCCGATCCATCGGCAGATGGTGAATTCATAGACGTTGGCGGAAAAGCCGGCCTGCGTCAGTTTCTCTTCGAGCCGGTCCATGCCGGTGGAGAAGAACGGCCCCATGGCGCCCCGAAACAGGTAGATTTTCGGCGGCGGCAATGGCTCAAACGGTACGGGCGGTGGTGCGGCGGGTGCGGCCGCGGCGGGCTTCGTCTTGGCAGGTGAGGCAACGGCCGTCCCGGTGCTTAAGGCGAGCAGCGCAACGGCTGCCAGCGCGAGAAGTCGCCTCAAATCGATCATCAGTCCAGCAGTCCCACTCCGGGAGGCTGCAGCCTCCCCCAAAGGCGCTTAGTGACGGCCGATTGGGTGGAATTTGGGGCACGGAACCGGGGCTCGATCCGCGCTCATTCCAGCATCTCGACACCCAATCACTGCACGCTCTTGAGCCTGCTGCGGTGGGCAGCCTGTTTCGCGCGGTTGCCGCAGACCGCCATGATGCACCATCGCCGCGCGCGCCTGCGCGTGTGGTCGGCGAACAGCATGGTGCAGTTGTGCCCCTCGCACGCCTTGACGTTGGAAAAGTCCTCGTCGCATACGAACTTCGCCATGGCTTCGCCAACCGGCAGCAATAGCGCTTCCGGCGAGCGCCAGCGCCGTTTCATTCGCAATGCGAGAGCGCCGCCATCGTGAGGCCCGGGCTCGATCCGGCTGAAGGCTTCGTCGCGCTCCAGCAGGCTGTTCAATGGACCGAGCTCGCGCAATGCATCCCTCGTGAGCGGCCGGCCCGCATGCTTGCGCACGAATCCCCTGAACCATTCGCGCAAGGCGCGCGCCTGATCCGCGACCTTGTCCAGTTCGTCCGGCGTGGCGCGGGCCGTCAGCGCGTGCAGATCATCCGGCGGCACCAGCTTTGCCTGCGCCAGCCAGTCGATCAGGCCATGACCACCGTCGATCCAGTCCACCGGCGTATCGACCGGTGTCGCCACCGAGTTGAGAAAGTCGAGGCCGAGCGAGTCGGCGATGAACATGGCGGGCGGGCGATCCATGAGCGGTCCTTGGCCGGTCGGGAGAACATGGACCTACATAACCGGTTAAGGCGCCATTGACAAGTTACGACGGTGGACGTAACCTCTTAGCTAGCTTTAATAGGGTTACTACCAATGGAGAAGGTCATGTCAATCACGTACCGCAGCGCGGATGTCGACGGATTCAAGGTGGCCTATCGCGAGGCCGGCACTGTCGGAGCGCCAAAACTCCTGCTGCTTCACGGCTTCCCCAGCGCAGGCCACATGTTTCGCGACCTCATTCCGCTGCTTGCGGACAGGTTTCATATCGTGGCGCCCGACCTTCCCGGCTTCGGCCAATCCGGCATGCCTTCGCGCGAAAGCTTCCGTTACACGTTCGATAGCGTCGCACGCGTGATCGAACGCTTCACCGAGGTGATCGGCTTCGACCGGTTCGCGGTCTACGTCTTCGACTACGGCGCGCCGACTGGTTTCCGGCTTGCGCTCAGCCACCCCGAGCGGATCACGGCGATCATCTCGCAGAACGGCAATGCCTATGAGGATGGCCTTAGCGACAACTGGACTCCGCTCAAGGCCTATTGGCAGGATCCCTCGCCGGCCAATCGCGACGCGCTGCGCGCGCTCCTCACGCCGGAAGCCACGCGCTGGCAGTACACGCATGGTGTTTCCGATCCGATGACCGTGTCACCGGATGGCCAGAACCTCGACAATTTCTACCTTGCGCGCCCGGGCTCGGACGACGTGCAGCTCGACCTGTTCGGCGACTACAAGAGCAACGTCGCGCTCTACCCCGCCTTCCAGGACTATTTCCGCAAGCACAAGCCGCCGTTCCTGGCGGTCTGGGGCAAGAACGATCCGTTCTTCATTCCGCCCGGCGCCGAAGCGTTCAAACGCGACAATCCGAATGCCGTGGTGCAGTTCTTTGACACCGGTCATTTCGCGCTGGAGACGCATGCGAAGGAGATCGCGGACAGCATTCGCGCGTTCCTGACGTAACGGGGGCCGTCCTGCGCGATGTTTACGCCGCCAAACTCTGCTGATCGCGGAATGCGCTGATCGCCATGTGGACGAGATGCAGCTTGCCCTTGACCGCCGGCGATATGTCGAAGGGATATGCGTCGCTCATCCCAAGCGAGCGGTTGAGTTCGTTGATGCTGCGGGCAAGCGGCATCCACAGGGCCAGGAGTGCCTCGAAGTCGCTCTCGAGATAGGGATCCGTCAGGGTCTGGCGGGCGCGCTCGTCCAGCGACAACGGCAAACCTGCCAGCGAGTCGAGCGTCGACACAATGTGCAGGAAATGCGCGAACGTTTCCGCCCAATCCTCCCAGGGGTGGGACGTGGCGTACTCGCTGATGAAGCCGCTCCGGTCGTATGAACGGTCGGCGCGGCTGTAATAGGAGTTGATTGCGGCCTGATAGTCCTGCGCCTGGTCACCGAAGATCAGCTTGAACGGGGCCTGGAATGTCGTGCCGTCAACGAGCAGGTCCCAATAGAAGTGACCGATCTCGTGCCGGAAATGTCCGAGCAGCGTGCGGTACGGCTCCCGGAATGCCACGCGGCGAGATTCTCGTTCGACATCGTCGGCCTCGGCAAGGTTGAGCGTGATCAGGCCCGAGAGATGCCCGGTCAGGATCGGACTGACCTCGTCCGAGAGAATGTCGAAAGCCAATGGTTCGCCGCTGCGCGATGCGAGCGGAAGCCTGAGGCGGCTGAGATCATAGAGAAGACGGCGCTTGGCTTCCTCCATGCGGCGCCAGAGCATGACGTTTCTGGTGCTGCCGAGGTTCGGAATCGTCCGCGTGACGCGACACGAGCCGCAATACCAGTTCGCGCCCTCGACACACCAGTTGCAGCCGATGATCTCGCGGTTACGGCAAGCTTGATGGGATGCAAGTTTCGTCATCTCGATGCGCGAGGAATCGAATGCCAGCTCGGTGCTGCAATTCGCGCACGCGACGTGCTCGAACGAGACAGGATGGCGGCATGACGGGCACTGAAAAAACTTCACGTGGACTGGCCCCAGACAGACGGCACACCGGAACACCGGCCTGTCAATTCGAGGAACTCTTATTTCTTGCGACCGTCGCTGTTGCCTGCGAGCAGCGCCCGCTGCGTTCGCAGCGCGTGCTGTCTCAACAGGCCAGCTCGCGTCGCGCTCAACTGGCTCGATTGAGGCTGCGGCTTTTTCTCAAGGACGTTTTCGGAAACAGGGCGACCGGCCCACGCCCGCTCGGGCTGAACCGCCATGGGGCCGACGTTTCGTTTCCTTGTCATAGTGTGACAACACCAGATCGGGTGCCGAGTTCCCTTCCTCCGACCGGCAGGTGATCGAGTTTGGCTCTGCAGATACGACAATGCCGCCGTCTGCATGACGGCGGCATTGTCAATTCAGCGGCTCGCGGCGAAGGCTTAGTTCCGGGGAGCCGTTGCCGCCGCCGACCGCGCCGGCCTGGGCGCGCCGGGTTCGGCAACCGGAGCCGGTGCGCGCGAGCGCATGATTGCGGCGTCGATCTCGGCGATCACGCGGCGCTGGATCGCTTCGTTCTTGTCGATCGAGATGTGGCCGACACCGGAGCCGCGGACGTCGACATTGTCGAGCTTGCCGCGAAAACCGTCCGCGCGCTTCACCGGCTCGCCGGGGCCGTCGCCGATATAGATGTTGATGTAGCGTTCGGCGCCGGTCGACAGTTTGGTCTTGAACACGGAGTCGAGCCCGATCGCGAGCTTCACGGGCACGCCAAGACGGTTGAGCTTGGCGATCATGTCCGGCAGCGCGGTTGCGCCGGAGGAGTGCCCGACCAGCACGATGGTCTTGAGCCGGCCGGCCTTGTAGGCGGTGGCGGCCTCATCCGCGAGCGAGGACCACGACACGAAATTCGCGACGGTCACCGGGATGCCCTGCGCCTGGAGCCGGGCGCCGATCGTGTCGAGCCCGAGCGAGAAGATGTTGAGCACGCCGCGGAGGAGGTAGACATGCGTGGTCGCGACCGCAGCCTGGCTCGGCGCCGCCTTGACGGTGGTCGGGCTGATGGCAACAGCTGACAGCAGAAGCAGGCCCATCGCCCATGCACGGAGGGCGGACAACTGGCTGGTGCCGGCGGTGTGACGGCCGTTCGGTCTCATCGATCTTTTCCCTGGGAATATGCTTCGGCCGGAATCGTAGCCATGGCCTGCTCGCAGACGCAACAAAGAGCCGCGTGAACGACGATCTTAGCAGCAAGCCGTGACCATCGCGCAACACTTGCTCGAAACCTGCCACGGAAGGGCCTGTTTTGAGGCCATTTTTCTCCGGCTAATTGCAGCCGGGCAAGGGCATTCCTATCTCAGGGCTCCGCTGACCCGTCCTCCCGGCAGGTTCCAGCCTCCCCTCCCCAGCCTTCGCCCCCCTCAGACTTGCGGCCATCATGTCCTCCATCATTTCCGTCGCCAATTTGTCGAAGACCTATGGGTCCGGCTTCAAGGCACTCAAGAACGTCAATCTCGACATCAAGCGCGGCGAAATCTTCGCGTTGCTCGGCCCCAACGGCGCCGGCAAGACCACGCTGATCTCGATCATCTGCGGCATCGCCAATCCGAGCGAAGGCAAGGTCCTGGTCGGCGGCGAGAACATCCAGACCTCCTATCGCAAGGCGCGCTCGCTGATCGGGCTGGTGCCGCAGGAATTGCACACCGATGCCTTCGAGAGCGTGTGGGCGACCGTGAGCTTCTCCCGCGGGCTGTTCGGCAAGCCGAAGAACCCCGATCATATCGAGAAGGTGCTGAAGGACCTCTCGCTGTGGGACAAGAAGGACAGCAAGATCATCACGCTTTCCGGTGGCATGAAGCGTCGCGTGATGATCGCCAAAGCGCTGTCGCACGAGCCGCAGATCCTGTTCCTGGACGAGCCGACCGCCGGCGTCGACGTCGAGCTGCGCAAGGGCATGTGGGAGGTGGTGCGCACGCTCCAGCAATCCGGCGTCACCATCATCCTGACCACGCATTACATCGAGGAAGCCGAGGAGATGGCCGACCGCATCGGCGTCATCAATAAGGGCGAGATCGTGCTGGTCGAGGACAAGGCCACCTTGATGCAGAAGCTCGGCAAGAAGCGGCTGACGCTGCATCTGCAAGGCAAGCTCGATGCGCTGCCGGAGAGCCTCGGGCATTACGAGCTCGACCTCTGCGACGGTGGCGCGACCCTGGTCTACGACTACGACACCAAGGGCGAGCGCACCGGCATCACCAGCCTGCTCGGCGACCTCCGCACCGCCGGCATCCGTTTCAACGATCTCGACACGACGCAATCGTCGCTCGAGGATATCTTCGTCGACCTCGTGAGGGCGTCATGAACTACCGGGCTGTCCGCGCCATCTATCTGTTCGAAATGGCGCGCACCTGGCGCACGCTGCTGCAAAGCATCGTCTCGCCGGTGGTCTCGACCTCGCTGTATTTCGTGGTGTTCGGCGCCGCGATCGGCTCGCGCATCAGCCAGGTCGAGGGCGTCAGCTACGGCACCTTCATCGTGCCGGGCCTGATCATGCTCTCGGTGCTGACGCAGAGCATCGCCAACGCCTCGTTCGGCATCTACTTCCCGAAATTCACCGGCACGATCTACGAGATCCTGTCGGCGCCGATCTCCTATTTCGAGATCGTGCTCGGCTATGTCGGCGCGGCTGCGACCAAATCGATCATCCTCGGCCTGATCATCCTCGCCACGGCCGGCCTGTTCGTGCCGCTGCACATCCATCATCCGGTCTGGATGCTGGCCTTCCTGGTGCTGACGGCGGTGACGTTCAGCCTGTTCGGCTTCATCATCGGCATCTGGGCCGACGGGTTCGAAAAGCTGCAGATGATCCCGATGCTGGTGGTGACGCCGCTGACCTTCCTCGGTGGCAGCTTCTATTCCATCGACATGCTGCCGCCCGCCTGGCGCACGGTGGCGCTGCTCAATCCGGTCGTCTATCTGATCTCCGGCTTCCGCTGGAGCTTCTACGAGATCGCGGACGTCAGCGTATCCGTGAGCATCGGCATGACGACGGCGTTCCTGGTGATCTGTCTGGTCGTGATCTGGTGGATTTTCCGCACGGGGTATCGGTTGAAGAACTGACCCCGGCCGTCATTCCGGGGGCACGCGCGCGCCCCGGAATCGCCAGGGGTTACCGATAGCAGTGGAAGCGGTTGTATCCGTCGTAATAGCCGCGGCAGCGGCGGTGGCCGCGATGGGGAATGCCGAACACACCCTCGACTGCTCCCACGGCCCCGCCAACACCGGCGCCGACCGCGCCACCGACCACGCCGCCCACAGGACCGGCGATACGGTTGCCTTCATAAGAACCTTCCTGGGCGCCGCGCACGATGCCCTGCGCGTGCCCGGCATGTGGCAGCGACAACAGCGCCAGCGCCATGGCGGCGGCTGCAAACAGCAGGCGGACGGGCAAACCGGCCGGCAATGACGCGGCGGTGATACGGGCTTTGTTCATTTTCGGTCCCAGGGACGGTGTAAGGGGCAATTGGCGGCGAACGCCGCCTGTCGAGGCAGGCATCTTCAACGCCGGGCGCGGCCAAATGGTTGCGCCTTTGTGACGAATTGTCGGCGTTGTGAACGCGTGCCCGCTCGCGAAAATGTCAGCATCGCCACGGGCGGCGCGGCACAAAGCGGCCTTGCTAACGCCCGCCGTCACGTTAACGATGGCCGGGCAGGCCGCTGGAACGAAAGCCGGATTGCAGGCATATTGCACGCCGGGGGACGGAGAGCCGCGGCGCCTAGCGTGAACAGGCCGGAGGCCAGAACTCAGATGCGTTCGTTTTTTATTGCTTTCACCTCCCTGATGCTTTTGAGCGCGGGCGCCGCGCAGGCCAAGGTCGAGATCACCGTCGACAAGGACAATCAGCAGATGACCGTCGCCGTCGACGGCATCGCGCGCTATCACTGGCCGGTGTCGACAGGCATCCCCTCCCGCGAGACGCCGAACGGCGCGTTCCGTGCCTTCCGCATGGAAGAGGACCACTACTCCAAGGAATTCGACGACGCGCCGATGCCGCATTCGATCTTCTTCACCAAGATCGGGCACGCCATCCACGGCACAGACTCGGTCGGCCGGCTTGGCACACCGGCGTCTCATGGCTGCGTGCGGCTGTCGCGGCAGAACGCCTCGACGCTCTACGCGCTGGTGCAGCAGCAGGGCGTGCTCAACACCACGGTGACGCTGACCGGCTCGTCGCAGGTGGCGCTCGCCCGCAACCCGCGCGGCCGCAACCCCACGGCTGTCGCCCGCGCACCGCAGCCGACCGAGGAGCAGTACGCCACATCAGGCGACCCCGTGAATCTCGCACCGACGGCCCAGCCCGCCCGCCGCTACATGCCCCAGGACGACAATTACATCTATCCAGCCGATGGCAGCGACACCGGCACGCGCTACCCGGCGCCGCGTGGCAGCCGCCCGCTCTATGACGCGCAGGTCTACCAGCAGCAGCCGCAGCAATATTACAATCAGGGCAACGGCACCTATTATCAGCCGCAGCCCCGGCAGGTTTACCAACCGCGTGGCTATTACTACCAGAACTGACGCTATCTGGACGCGGCGTTGCCGGGCAATCAAATCAGAAAGCCGCTGCCGCGACGGGCGCTTGCCGCAGTCGACCGCAGGAAATAGCGCCGGCCTGTGCACGGATTGGGCACCGGCCGACGCAAGGAAGCAACAGTCCACAACCTTCGACGCGGCGGCGTTCCGGCCAAATTGACAACCAGGGGGTCGCCCGTATTGTCGTTCCCATTGTTTCTGGGACATGACATGACACGCGAGCAGATTTCGGATTTCTGCGTTACCGCCCTGGCAAATATCCTGCGAATTTCGAGCGACCGCGTCGACATCGGCACGAAATTCAGCCGCCTCGGGCTCGATTCGGCGATGCTGGTCTACCTGATGATGGAACTCGAGGAGAAGCTCGACCTCGAACTATCGACGGACGACTTCTACGACCATCCGACCGTTGAGGCGCTGTCGCGATTTCTCGCCGACAAGCGCGCAATCCGCCCCGCCGCCTGAGGGCGGCTGAAGCCGGCGCAACCCATGGAAACCTTCCGCTCGCTCGTGGCACTGCTGGCCCGGCGTGCGGCGGAGCAGGCCGACGACCGCGTCTATGTCTTCGTCTCCGATCGCGGGACGGAGGAAGCTGCCCTCAGCTTTCGACAGCTGCACGATGCCGCGGGCGCGCTCGCGTTGCGACTGACCGTGGCCGCGCGTCCCGGCGACCGCGCCATCCTGGTGTTTCCGCCCGGCATCGAGTTCATGGTGGCGTTCTTCGGCTGTCTGATGGCCGGCATCATCGCCGTGCCGATGATGATGCCGCGGCGAAACAGCGCGCGCGATGCCAGCGCCGCGATCCTCGCCAATTGCACGCCGGCGGTGGCGCTGACCAATTCGGCCGTCGCGCTCCGTGGTGATCTGCGGGCACGCTTCGCGCATGAGAACATTCGCTGGATCGAGGTCGATCTCGCCGCGGACGATGGTGAGACAATCGAACTACCCGAGCCGGCGCCGGACGACATCGCCTTCCTGCAATACACCTCCGGCTCGACGTCCGCGCCCAAAGGCGTGATGGTGAGCCACGCCAATCTGCTCGCCAATCTCGAGATGATCCGGCTCGCGCTCGGCAACACCCGGCAATCGACTTACGTCAATTGGGTGCCGCTCTATCACGACATGGGGCTGATCCTGAACGCACTGCAGGCGCTCTATGTTGGGGCGACCTGCGTGCTGCTGGCACCGAATGCGTTCATGCAGCGGCCACTCGGCTGGCTGCGCGCGATCTCGCATTTTCGCGCGGAAGTGGCGTGCAGCCCGAATTTCGGCTTCGATCTCTGCGTCAGCCGCTATCGCGCCGACCAGATGGAGGGCGTCGACCTGTCCTCGCTCAGGATCGCGCTGAACGGCGCAGAGCCGGTGCGTGCGGAAACCATCGAGCGGTTCGTCCAGACATTCGCGCCCCACGGCTTCGATCCGCGCGCGATGTATCCCGCCTACGGAATGGCGGAAGCGACACTCCTGATTTCCGGCGGACGCCGCGGCGGAGGTCATGTCACACGCAGCCTGAGCCGCACGGCGCTTCAGGCGCATGCGGCGGAAGCGCCTTCCAGCGTCGAAGACACGCAGATCGCCGTCGGCTGCGGGCGCGCGCTCACCGGCGAACGGATCGCGATCGTGGACCCGGACAATCGGACGCGCCTGCCCGCGGACCGGGTCGGTGAAATATGGGTGAACGGCGCCAATATTGCCCGCGCCTATTGGCGCAACGACGAGGCGACGCGCGAGGGGCTCAATGCGCAGATTGCCGCCGAAGACGGGGCATGGCTGCGCACCGGCGACCTCGGCTTCGTCGACGCCACGGGCGAATTGTTCGTCACGGGACGGATCAAGGACCTCATCATCATCCGTGGCATCAACCATTATCCCCAGGACGTCGAGCGCACCGTGCAATCGCTCGATCGAGCTTTGCGCGAAAATTGCGGCGCGGCGTTCTCGGTGCCGGACGAGACCGGCGAAGAAACACTCGTCATCGTCCAGGAAATCGAGCGCACTGCGCGCCACTCGATCGACACCGAAGCCATCAAGGGTCGGATTCGCGAGGCCGTCGCCGACAACCACGAGCTCTCCGCGCGCCACATCGCGCTGATCCGGCCCGGCACTCTGCCGAAGACCACCAGCGGCAAGATCCAGCGCAAGCTGGCACGCAAGCTCTGGCTCGATGGGGGATTCGAGCAGCTCAGCTGAGACGGTTCAGAAATCGATCTTCGCGCTCTCCCCATCGCGCAGGCTCGCAGCGATCCCCTGCTCGATCTTGCGCGCGAGGATGGGGCGATAATGGATGAAGTCGGCAAAATTGGCGCGGTCGCGCGTGAGATCGTTGTCAACGCGATAGCTGATGAAATTGCTACGCGGTCGGCCCGCGACCACTTTCTTCAGCGCCGCGTCGCAGGCGCTGCGCTCCAGGGCGGTTTCCGTACCGGGCTTCGGCACGGTGGTCGCGAAGGTCGGCGGCACGATGATGACGACGGGCACATCGGCCGACAATGTCCTGACGGTATCTGCGAGCACAGCGATCTCGGGAAATGTCGCCCGCATCTCGGTGGACGAGGACGGCGCCGGATCCCCGGGCCAGCCGACTTCCTTGAATTGACCCGGCGGCCAGATGTCCTCATAGCTGACAAAGCCGTCGGGGTTCATCCGTGGTCGGCGACCAAGCCCGATACTGATGCGCTGAAAAGCGTGCTCGATCGCCTGCCAGGAGATCAGCCGTGCAGCGTAAGTGACGACGCTTCTGTCGTAGAGCCAGTCGGGAAACGGGACGCCGCCCTCCTCCTTGGCCCGTGCATGCGCGCACCAGCCGGGGTCAGTCACGACCACCAGTGCACCAACATCCTTGTGATTTCGGAGGAAGAAGTACAGCACCGCGAGCTCCTGGCGGGGAAACGCACCGGTCATGTAGAGCTGCACGAAGCGCAGGCCGGTCGCGCGCGACAATTCCGTCGGCTCGATCATCTGCGCCGTCGAATTACCCAGGATAGCGGCATTGAAATCCGGATTCCTCGCGCGGCTCGCGGCCGTGATCTGGGTCAGACGATTGTCGACGCCCTCGATGCCGAACAGACCGAGCTTGCCGCTGTCATAGGGATCGACCGCCACCATCAGTGCGAGCAACAGCAGCGCAGCGCCGATCAGCGTGCCCAGACACGCGAGCAAGCTCCGGCCCCAGCCGGGGTCGGTCTCAGAATTTGAAGTAGACGAACTCATGGAGATCCCGACCACCCATGTGAAGCAGCAATGCGAACAGCCCAAGACCGAGCAGACCTGCGAGCCACGGATTGGGACGGCGCGTGAGCACCGCCACAATGTCCTGGCTCGCCGGCAGCAGGAAGGCGAACAGCGGCGCTGCGATCAGCGGCCACAAATGCTTTCCGCGCTCGAGCGGCAGCGGCGAAACCAATCCGGCGAAGACATGCCATGCCGCCTCCACCGATCCCGCGCGAAAAATTACGCCGGTCGCGAGCACGAACAGGACGGTCAGCGCCCAGCCGAGCCATGACGGGAAATTCGGGCCATAGCGACGCCACAACGTGCAGGCGACCAGCGCAAGCCCGTGCAGCACGCCCCACAGCACGAAGGTCCAGCTCGCGCCGTGCCAGAGGCCGCACAGCGCCATCGTGATCATCATGGCGGCGAAAAACTGTACGGGAAGCCAGTGCCGCGGCAGCAGGCGGAGATTGACGAGCGGATAGAATACGTAGTCGCGCAGGAACAGCATCAGGGTGATGTGCCAGCGCTGCCAGAAATCCTGGATATTGGTCGAGCGCAGCGGGGCGTTGAAATTGTACGGCAGCTGTACGCCGAACAGCAGGCCGAGGCCGATCGCGATGTCGGAATAGCCGGAGAAGTCGAACAGGATCTGGAAGGAGAAGCAGAAGGCAAGCCAGGCGTCGCCGCTCGGGAGCGGCCCGTTCCCTGCCTGGGTGTAGATTGGATCGAGCAGATGCGCGAGGCCGTCGGCGATCACGATTTTTTCGAACAGGCCGATCGCGATGAAGCAGGTCGCGACGCAGAACTGGCGCTGCCAGCCCGGAACGTAGATCTGCCTGCCGAACTGATGCATCACCTCCGGCCAGCGCGCCAGCGGGCCGGCGATCGCCTGCGGGAAGAAGGTGATGTAGAGCGCGTAGCGGTCGAGCGCATAGAGCGGCGCCCTCCCGCGCTTCAAGTCGACCAGATACATGATGTGGTGGAAGGTGAAGAAGGAGATGCCGAGCGGCAGTCCGACATCGAGCACCGGCAACGTCGTACCCAACACCAGACCGAGATTGGCGAGAAGGAAGTTGGCGTATTTGAACAACGCCAGCACCGCGAGATCGAGCATGAGCACCAGCGTCAGCACCGCCGGCCACTTCACGCGCCCATAGGCGACCGAGGCAAGCCAGTTGATCACGATCAAGCCGATCAGGAGCAGGATGAAGGACGGGCTGCCCCAGGCATAGAAGGCGAGCGAAAGCGCGACCTGCACGCCGATGCGCAGATGCGGATAGGGATCGGCCAAGCGATAGATCAGCAGCGCCGCGGGCAGGAAGACCAGGAGGAAGGGATAGTCGTTGAACAGCATCGGTTCAAAGCTGCGCCATCGCCGGCGTGAGCCGGCGGATGATGCTCAGCCCGTTTCGAGGTCGGGCGCAGCGTCGCCCGGCTGCCGCAGCATGCGTCGCGCAATCTTCTCCTCGCTCGGCACCTTGACGTCCCAGGCCAATCCGAGCGCTTCCAGGGCGCGGATGAAGATGAAGCCGGGATCGAATTCGAACCAGCGCAGGCCGAAGGCCGCGGAATAGGGAAAGGCGTGGTGATTGTTGTGCCAGCCCTCGCCCCAGGCAAGCCAGGCCATCACACCGAGATTGCGGCTATTGTCGTCGCGGGTGACGAAGGGCTGCGCGCCAAAGCTGTGCATCACGGAGTTGATGGCCGACATGGTCTGCTCGACCACGAACATGCGCACCACGCCGCCCCAGAGCAAGCCGGTCAGCGCGCCCCACAGGCTCATGGTGGCGACGCCGCCGATCGCGGCCGGCAGCACCAGGCCGAGACCGACCCAAGTGTAGTAGTAGCTGTTGACGGCAACCAGCCTGCGATCCGCCATCAGATCCGGGACATAGTGCGCAACGTTGGGATAATCGTGCTCGATCATCCAGGTCAAATGCGCGTGCAGGAAGCCGCGCAGGCGGCCGAACGGGCCCTCGCCGTGCAGCCGCGGCGAATGCAGATCGCCGTCGTGATCGGACAATTCGTGGTGCCGGCGGTGCATTGCCGCCCAGGACAGCATGGGACCGCGGCCGGCCATCGATCCCATCACGACCAGGATCGCACTCATCACCGTGGAGGTCGCAAAGGCGCGGTGGGTGAAGAGCCGGTGATAGCCGACGGTGAGGCCGAGGCCGGTGACCAGCCAAAAGCCGACGAACAGGCCAAGCTCCGCCGCGCCGATCGGGCGGTAGAGCAGAAGCACCAGCGCCAGCAGCGTGCCGACGAAGGGCAAAACGTCGAAGATGATGAAATGCCGGCGCTGCATCCGGCGAAAATGCCGGCTACGAATAATTCGATGATCGCGTTGCTGCTGCACGGGCGGGATTCCAGGGCGCCGACCATGAGTACATACCCTCGCGGCGGCCGCAACCCAAGCCACCGCCCAAGGTTTCAACAGCCACGAAAGCCTATACTATGGGCCGGACATGCCCAAATGCGTTCAAATATCCCTTTCCGCTTGCCCCATGAGCCGCCATGCCGTCACGTGCTGCGACGATCTTGACCGTACTGTCACTTCTCATTGCGGGACCGGCCATGGCATTTGATTCGGCTTTCGATCTCGAGGCCCATCGCGGCGGGCGGGCACTGCTGCCGGAAAACACGCTTCCGGCGTTCGCCAACGCGCTGTCGATGGGCGTGGACACGCTGGAGCTCGACGTCGGCATCACCGCCGACGGCGAAGTCGTCGTCTCGCATGAGCGCGGGCTCAACCCTGATATCACGCGGGATGCGAGCGGCGCCTATGTCGCGGCTCCCGGCACGCCCTTCGTGAAGCTGCGGCTCGAGCAGGTCAGGAGCTACGACGTCGGCCAGATACGTCCGGACAGCCCTTACGCAAAGCAATTCCCCGACCAGCGCGCCGTGCCCGGGACCCGCATTCCGACCTTGAGCGAACTTTTCGCGCTGGTGCGCAAATCCGGCAACAATCGGGTGCGCTTCAACATCGAGACCAAGATCGATCCGAACCATCCGGACGAGACGCTCGATCCGCAAGCTTTCGTCACCAGGCTGCTCGCGCTGATCGAGGCCGAAAAATTCTCCGACCGCGTCATGATCCAGTCGTTCGACTGGCGGACCCTGCTGCTCGTCCAGCAGCGGGCATCGAAGATGCCGACGGTGTACCTGACGCTCCAGCGCGGCTCGAGCCAGACGGTGGCGCTGGACAAGGCGACCAATTGGACGGCGGGATTCAGCCCGGCCGATCACGGCGGGTCGCTGCCCCGAACCATCAAGGCTGCGGGCGGCGCGATCTGGTCGCCCTATTTCGGCGATGTGACCGCGGCGCTGATCGCCGAGGCACACGCGCTCGGGCTGCACGTCGTGGTCTGGACGGTCAACAAGCCTGAGGACATGGCGCGGATGATCGAGATCGGCGTCGACGGCATCATCTCCGACAGGCCCGATTTGTTGCGGCAAGTCGCGGGCGAGAAGGCAATTGCGTTGCCCGCGGGGACACCGGTGACGCCGTGAGGCCGAGCCGCAGGCTTTCTGCTGTAGCCCGGATGGAGCGCAGCGAAATCCGGGGCCGTTAATCACCGCGAGGCAAGAACGTCCCGGATTGCGCTGCGCTCCATCCGGCTACGAAGTGCCCCTACTCCCCGTCCCGCAAACGCCGGTACAGCGCGCCCAGAATGTTGGAGTAATCGTCGGTCCAGACCCGCACCCGGTCGTCGGCTTCGGTCTGCTCCCATGATTTCGACGATGCGAGCCTGCCGACGTCGGCATTCTCGCGGGCGGAGATGACGACGTCGGTCGAGAAGATATAGTCGCCATCGCGCCCCGAATCCTCGTTGTAGACCCAGCTCTTGAGATCGTTGGCATCGGCGATGCCGACCACGACGGTCTCGAGATCGAGGTGGCGGTTGGACACGTGCATCACCACGGCGCCGTGCGGAGCGAGCTTGTCCTTGTAGATCTTCATCGCCTCTTCGGTCGCAAGATGGATCGGGATCGCATCCGACGAATAGGCATCGACGATGATGAGATCATAGGCGCCGTCCGGCTCCTTCGCGAAGGTGAGGCGAGCATCGCCGATCACCGGCTTCAGGCCCGGCATGCAACTCGAGATATAGCGGAAATTCTTCGGATCGCTTGCCGCGTCGACCATGGACTGATCGATCTCGAAGAAGGTCCAGCTCTCGCTAGGCTCGGCGGCGCAGGCGAGCGTGCCCGATCCGACGCCGATCGCCGCGACCTTCAAGGGCGCGCCCTTGCGCTCCCGGATCGCGGTCACGGCCTGACCGATGCCGCCATCCTTGTGGTAGTAGGTGATCGGCTCGGGCCGTCCGGTGACCGGCGTGCCGTCATTGTTGAGGAAGCGCTCGGCGCCGTGGATCGTGGTGCCGTGCATCAGCACGTGGAAATAGCCGCCGGGCGTCACCACGATCTTGTGCACGCCGAAGAAGCTGCGCACCGTGGTGACGCGGCCTTCATCCGCCGGATAAACCCGGATCAACGCCAGCGCGAGCGCGACGGTGGCGAATATCTTCCAGCGGCCGGCGTTGACCGCCAGCGCCAGCAGGGCGGCGAGCACGCCAACGCCGCCGGCCACCCAGACGCGATGATCCTCGAACCAGGTCGACAGCCCGCCCGTCGTCATGGACGGCGCAACGAGCACGACGGCGAGCGCGGCAAGCGCCAGCCAGTACCATTTGATGAAGCCCGCCAGCCGCTCGTTCGCGGGCGGCCGGCACAGCGCGGCAAGCGCGACCAGGATCGGATATTCGGCGATCCAGGAGAATGTGAACGGCGCAACGAGCCCTGCGAACAGGCCGCCGACCATGCCGCCGAACGACAGCGCGACATAGAATCCGGTGAGATATTTCGCGGCCGGCCGGGTCCGCGCCAATTCGCCGTGGCAGGCCATCGCGATGACGAAGAAGCACAATTGATGGCCGCCGAGCGTCAGCAGCAGGTTCTGTTCGCCGCCGAACGCCAGCAGGAAGACGACGCCCGCGATCGCGACCGGCTGGAGCATCAGCATCCATTTGTGCGGCAGCAGCGGCCGCGACTGGAACACCACCACCCAGGTCAAGAGATACAGCGACAGCGGCAGCACCCACAGCAGGGGCGCTGCCGCAACGTCGGTCGAGATGTGCGCGGTGACGGCGATGAGCAGGCCGGACGGCACTCCGGCGAGGAATATCCAGCGCAGCCGCGTCACGAAACCGGGCGCCGGCGCATTCAAATCCTCGGTTCGCACATCGACCATGGCGAGCTTCGGCGAGCGCAACAGCAGCACGCCGCAGGCGGCGATCAGGACGATCAGAATGCCGTAACCGCCGGTCCAGAGCCGGTTCTGCGTGTGCAGCGTGAACATCGGCTCCAGCAGGAATGGATAGGACAGCAGGGCGAGGAAGCTGCCGATGTTGGAGGACGCATAGAGGAAATAGGGATCATGTCCGGCAGGATGCCCGGTGCGGACGAACCAGGCCTGCAGCAACGGATTGTTGGCGGCGAGCGCGAAGAACGGCAGTCCGATCGAGATCACGAACAGGCCAAGCAGCCAGATCGCGTAGCCCGAAGCGGGCGGATCGCCATAGGCGGACGCGATGCCGAGCGGCAGCGTGGCGAAGGCCGCGATCAGCAGCAGGAGATGCACCACCACCGGAACGATGCGATTCCTCACCTGCATCAACACATGCGCATAGGCGTAGCCCGCCAGCAGCAACGACTGGAAGAACACCATCGCCACCGACCACACCGCCGGCGAGCCGCCGAGCCGCGGCAGGACCATCTTGGTGAACAGCGGCTGCACCGAGAACAGCAACAGCGCGCTGACGAAGATCGCTGCGGTGTAGACCGTCAGCAGCAGCCGGTTGCGTGACGAGGATGACTGCTCCGTGGCGGCGGGTTGCACGATCGAATCCATGGAAGCTCCGGCATAATCCCGGCGGGTGCCGGGCGCGCGCAATGGAGCACAAGGCGCCTGAACGGGCAATAAAGGGTCTCGTGATGTTGCAGCGGGAAATGCTTGATATAAGACGGTCGTGCCGGGCGATGCGACGGGACCGCGAAGCGCGGCCGCAGCATCGAACCCGGAACCTCGAGATTCTCCGGTGCGGAGCCCGCACCACAGTTCGGGCTTCGCGAATCCCGGAATGACAGCACCAGGGGCGCATGACCGAAACCGACGTCATCATCATCGGCGCTGGCCATAACGGCCTCACCTGCGCGGCGTATCTCGCGATGGCCGGCTTGCGCGTGCGCGTGGTCGAGCGCCGCAAGGTGGTCGGCGGGGCCGCGGTCACGGAGGAATTTCATCCGGGCTTCCGCAATTCGGTCGCGGCCTACACTGTGAGCCTGCTCAATCCGCAGGTGATCCGCGACTTGAAGCTGGCCGAACAGGGCCTCAGGATCGTCGAACGGCGCGCGCAGAATTTTCTGCCCGCGGCAGACGGCAGCTATCTTCTCACCGGCGAGGGGCGGACGCAGGCGTCCGTCGCACGGCTGAGCGCGCGCGACGCAAACGCGCTCGACGGGTTTTCGCGCGAGCTGGAAGATATCGCCGACGTGCTTCGGCAGTTCGTGCTGCGCGCGCCGCCCAACCTGCTCGATGGTTTCGGCACGGCATCGATCCGCGAGGCCGTGAACGCATTCCAGAGCGCCAATATCCTGCGCGGGCTGTCGCTGGAGCAGAGCCGCAGCCTGCTCGATCTCTTCACCCGCTCGGCTGGCGAGATGCTGGACGAACGTTTCGAGCACGATCTGATCAAGGCGCTGTTCGGCTTCGATGCCATCGTCGGCAATTATGCCAGCCCTTACGCCGCGGGCTCGGCCTATGTGATGCTGCATCACGCGTTTGGCGAGGTGAACGGCAAGAAGGGCGTCTGGGGTCACGCCATCGGCGGCATGGGCGCGATCACGCAGGCCATGGCGCGCGCCGCACGCGACCGCGGCGTCGTGATCGACACCGATGCAGGCGTGCGCGAGGTCATCCTCGAGCGCGACCGCGCGGTCGGCGTAGCGCTGGAGAACGGCACGACCATCCGCGCGAGATATGTCGCATCCAACGTCAATCCGAAGCTGCTCTATACGCGGCTGGTCGCCGCCGATGCGCTTCCCCAAAACTTTCTCGACCGCATCCGGCACTGGAAGAACGGCTCCGGCACCTTCCGCATGAACGTGGCACTGGACCGCCTGCCCTCCTTCACGGCACTGCCGGGCGTCGGCGATCATCTCACCTCCGGCATCATCCTGGCTCCCAGTCTCGGCTACATGGACCGCGCCTTTCTCGATGCCCGCGCGCACGGCTGGAGCCGAGAGCCCGTCGTGGAAATGCTGATCCCCTCGACGCTCGACGATACGCTCGCGCCCGCAGGACAACATGTCGCGAGCCTGTTCTGCCAGCATGTCGCGCCGGAGCTTCCCGATGGAAAGTCGTGGGACGACCATCGCGACGAGGTCGCCGACCTCATGATCGCGACGGTGGACAAATACGCGCCGGGTTTTGCGACCAGCGTGCTCGGCCGCCAAATCCTGTCACCGCTCGATCTCGAACGGCAGTTCGGCCTGCTCGGCGGCGACATCTTCCACGGTGCGCTGACGCTGAACCAGCTGTTCTCGGCCCGGCCGATGCTGGGCCACGCCGATTATCGCGGACCCGTGAGGGGCCTCTATCACTGCGGCTCCGGCGCCCATCCCGGCGGCGGCGTCACCGGCGCGCCCGGCCACAACGCCGCGCAGGCAATCCTGAGGGATCACCGGTCGCTGTTCGGAAGTCGTGGATAAGCCCGTGGATAAGCTGTGGACAGCCTGTTGGCAGAGCTGTGAAAGGGCGCTGGGTTACGCCCCTCCAAGCTTGGTACAAATTGGTGGAAAATCCGGGGATGAACGGCGGGATAATCCGTGGACAAAGTCCGGAAAAACCAGCGGATAGCCTGTGGGCATTCTGTGCAAGCCAATTCCCAAAAACGACTTCGCCCGCCAGGGGGCAATTCCCCCGACGGGCGCGGCTCGAAAGCAGTCGTATGGAGAATTGGCCTCGCCGGGAAATGGAAGGCGGAAATTACTTCAAGGAGCTGCTAATCGAAGTGAACTTGTCGTTCAGGGTGGTGCCCAGGCCGTTCACCACGGTGATGATCGCCAGCGCGATACCGGCTGCAATCAGGCCGTACTCGATTGCGGTTGCACCTGAATCGTCGGTCCAGAACTTCAAAATCATGCGCTTCAAGTCTCGCCTCCTATTCCATTTCGAACTGTGTGGGTTGCCCAACACCCGCAAATCTACGTGGCACAACCTGAGGTCGGGTTAACCTCGTGAATGCAAGTTATGCGAAAAATCGGGAACAAAAGTTCCAAAAATTGAACCGGACGGAAACCAGAGAATGCAGCCTTCCCCCACCCATCGCGCCAGTTTTTCGATCGGCGGCGAGATCGCCGCCAGGCGCATTGTCGACGTCCTAACCGAAATGTTCTTCGAGGACGATGCGGCGGTCGCCGCCTTCGAACAGCCGAACGGACAGTGGGACGTTGCGCTGCATTTCGCGAACGCGCCGGACCGGGCTTGGCTGCGCGAACTCGTTGCAACCGCAGCAGGAAATGAGATCGCGGACACGCTGGCCTTCGACACCGTCGAAGCCAGGGACTGGGTCAAGGCGAGCCTGGAAGATCTCGTCCCGGTGCCGGCCGGACGCTTCGTCGTCCACGGCAGCCATGATCGCGACCGCGTGGCGCCGAACAAGCTCGCCGTCGAGATCGAGGCGGCTCTCGCCTTCGGCACCGGCCATCACGGTACCACGCGCGGCTGTTTACTCCTGCTTGACCATGTCCTGAAAAGCACCCGGCCCGGCCGCGTGCTCGACCTCGGCACCGGGACCGGCGTGCTGGGGATAGCGGCGGCGAAGGTGCTGCATCGCGCGGTGCTGGCCTCCGACATCGACCCGGCCTCGGTCAAGGTGGCAGCCGAGAACGCCGCGTTGAACGAGGTCGGTCACCATGTGCGAGCAATCCGCGCCACCGGCTTCGCGGCGGCTGATTTCGGCAGATGCGGCCCGTTCGACCTGGTGCTGGCCAACATCCTTGCCAATCCGTTACGGCAATTGGCGGGCCCGTTGACGCGGCACCTCGCACCTGGCGGGCGCGTCATCCTCTCCGGCCTGTTGACGCCCCAGGTCCCCGCCGTGATCGCCGCCTACCGCGCGCGCGGCCTCGTGCCTCTGAAGCACTTGCGGATCGAGGGGTGGAGCAGCCTGTTGCTGCGGAAGATGGGGTGAGTCGGGGGGCTGCCGTAGGTGCCGCTACTTTGCGGCCTTCTCGTCCCGGCGCATCGCGCGCTCGGCCTGCGAGGCGCGCCTCGCGCGGCGTTCAGCGAAACGGTCGATCATCTGGTTGATGAGGCCGCGCGGTTTCTTCGGTGCTGCCGGAGCCGGGGCGCGGCGCACCGGCGGCGTAATCTTCTCAAACGTGAACGCTGGCATCGAGTGTCCCCTCGTCGTTGAGATGAACAACTTGCTCGAATTTCCCTGTTATCCGGACGAAGCGCAACTGCCGCATCCTGTACTCCACTCAATTCGAATGGAACTGTTCAAGCACAGTCCATGCCAGATGCGACCTCAAATGCGTCTACATTGCGGACTGATCCGCATGATCCTAAAGTGATCCACCATGTTCGAAGCGCACTTCCAGACATTCGAGGAGCCCGAGGCCGGCGTCGCATTGACGGCGCGGCTGGCCGCGCTCCGTGAAGAACTCGCCCGCCGCAAGCTGACCGGTTTCGTGATTCCACGCGCCGATCAGCAGCAGAATGAGTACGTGCCGCCGTCGGAAGAGCGTTTGGCCTGGCTGACCGGTTTTACGGGCTCGGCGGGACTGGCGGTGGTGCTGACGCACGAGGCCGCATTGTTCGTCGATGGTCGCTACACGATCCAGGCGGCCAAGCAGGTCGATTCAAGGGCG
This sequence comes from Bradyrhizobium sp. WSM1253, assembly GCF_000244935.1. Lineage (NCBI taxonomy): Bacteria > Pseudomonadati > Pseudomonadota > Alphaproteobacteria > Hyphomicrobiales > Nitrobacteraceae > Bradyrhizobium > Bradyrhizobium sp. WSM1253. The sequence continues at coordinate 6,315,424 of NZ_JH600073.1, read as the reverse complement.
TGGGCCGTGGAATCTCTGATCGATCCCCCGCCGGAAAGCTGGATATCGGCACACCTGAAGGCCGGCGACCGCCTAGGATTTGATCCGTGGCTGCACACTTTTGCGGCAGCCGAGCGTTTGTCCGCCGCCTGCGCCAAGGCCGGTGCCGAATTGGTCGCCGTCGACAGCAATCCGGTCGATGCGATCTGGCAGGACCGGCCACAGCCGCCGATTGCGCCGGTCACGGTGCACGGGATGCAACATGCCGGCGTGACTGAAGCCGAGAAGCTGACGCAGATCAGGAGCGAGATCGGCAAGCTCGGCGTCGATGCGCTGGTGCTGTCCGACAGCCATGCCGTGGCCTGGACCTTCAACATCCGCGGCGCCGACGTCGCGCATACGCCGCTGCCGCTGTCCTATGCGCTGGTGCCGAAGGACGGTCGTCCCACCATCTTCATCGATCACCGCAAGCTCTCAAATTTGACCCGCGACCATCTCGAGCAGTCCGCCGAGGTGCGCGAGCCCGATGCAATGGCGCCAACGCTGATGGCGCTCGCCAAGAGCGGTGGATCGATCGCGCTCGACAATGCGACCGCGGCCGACGCCCTCAGCCGGTTGATCACGGGTGCTGGCGGCAAGCCGGTGCGCGGCAGCGATCCGATCGCGCTGCTCAAGGCGGTCAAGAACACGACCGAGATCAAGGGCACGCAAACGGCGCACCGGCGCGACGCCGTAGCGCTGGCACGCTTCCTCGCCTTCATCGACCGCGAGGCGGCAAGCGGCAAGCTCACCGAGATCGACGCGGTCGAGGCGCTGGAGACGTTCCGCCGCGATACCGGCGCACTGAAGGATGTGTCGTTCCCGACCATATCGGGCACCGGCCCGAATGGCGCGATCGTGCACTACCGCGTCACCCGCAAGAGCAACCGGCGGATCGTACCCGGCGATCTGCTGCTGATCGATTCAGGTGCACAATACGAAGACGGCACCACCGACGTCACCCGGACCATGGCCGTGGGCGAGCCCACCGACGAGATGCGCGACCGCTTCACGCGTGTGCTGCGCGGTCACATCGCGATCGCGCGGGCGATATTTCCCGATGGCGCCACCGGCGCGCAGCTCGACACACTGGCACGGCAATATCTCTGGGCCGCCGGCGTCGATTTCGAGCATGGCACCGGCCACGGCGTCGGCAGCTATCTCTCGGTGCACGAAGGACCGGCGCGGATATCGAAGCTCGGCACCACGCCGCTGAAGCGCGGCATGATCCTGTCCAACGAGCCCGGCTACTACAAGACCGACGGTTTCGGCATCCGCATCGAGAACCTCGAACTGGTGGTCGCTGCCGACATCAAGGGCGCGGAAAAATCGATGAACGCGTTCGAGACGCTGACCCTGGCGCCGATCGACCGCCGGCTGATCGATGTCGGCATGCTGGGCAAGGACGAACTCGACTGGCTCAACGCCTACCACGCGCGCGTCAGGACCGAGGTGCGGCCGGCGCTGGACGCGACGACGAAGGCCTGGCTGGACCAGGCCACGGCGGAGTTGAAGGCGTAAGCGCGTCGTTCACGGTCTCGACGCATAGCACCACGCGATTTGCGCAATGCTCATTTCCACCCCCGCTGTCATTCCCCGCGAAGGCGGGGAATCCAGTATTCCAGAGACAGCAAACGTATGCGGAGACGCCGCGGCGTACTGGATCGCCCGGTCAAGCCGGGCGATGATACCGAGTTTTTGACGCGAGCAGCGCGCCAAATCCGTCCTCATCGCGCCGCCATTATAACCGTCCCGGAATCCGTATAGCCGCATTCCGAAACGCCGATATGCGTCTTGTGCGAGCGCGCTACAGTCCGATTCGAATTTCTGCGAGACGGACACGCATGCACGGCATGATCAGCAAGCCGCCGGAAACGGCGCAACACAACCTCGCGACCTCGCGCGTGGTTTTGCTGCTGCTCGTCGTCATGACCGGCATCGCGCCGATCTCGCTTTACATGCTGGTTCCGGCGCTGCCGGTACTGGCGACGACCTTTGGCAGCGACATCTCGGTCGCGCAGATGACAGTCTCACTGTACATGGTCGGCATCGCGCTGTCGCAACTCATCATGGGCCCGCTGTCGGACCGTTTCGGGCGACGACCGGTGCTGCTCGGAGGACTGGCGCTGATGGTAGTCGCCAGCGTCGCCTGCATCTTCGCGGAAACCCTACCGCAGCTGATCGCCGCGCGCTTCTTCCAGGCGCTGGGCGGCGCCGCCGGCATGGTGGTGAGCCGCGCCATCATCCGCGACATCTACGAGCGCGATCGCGTCGCCTCGATGATCAGCCTCGTGGTCGCGGCGCTCATGATCGGGCAGATGGTCTCCCCGCTCAGCGGCGGCCTGATCGAAACCGCGTTCGGCTGGCGCGCGATCTTCTACGCCATCACCGTCGCCGCGATCATTGTCGCCATCGGCATCGCATTCGCGCTGCCCGAGACCCGCCGAGACCGCGCCGCCGGCAGCGGCTTTCGCGGCGATGTCGGCATCCTGATCCGCAACCGCGCCTTCGTCGGCTACGTGATGTGCCAGGTGCTGGCCTCGCAGATCATCTTCACCTTCGCCGGCGGCGGCCCCTATATCGTGGTGACGCAGATGGGCAGGACCAGCGCTGAATACGGCGCGTGGTTCGCGACGACGGGTTTTGCCTATCTCGTCGGCAATCTGCTCTGCGTGCGCTTCGCGCCCAGGCACTCGTTGGAGAAGTTGATCTGGTTCGGCCTCGCGCTCCAGCTTTGCGGCAGCCTGTTGAACCTGCTGTGGAGTTTCACCGGCTGGAACGAGGCACCCGCCTGGCTGTTCGGCACGCAGATGATCGTGATGGTCGGCAATGCTTTCGTGATGGCGAACTCGGCCGCCGGCGCGATCAGCGTCCGTCCCGAGGCCGCCGGCACCGCATCAGGTGCGATGGGCTTTCTCCAGCAGGGCATCGGCGCGCTCATGTCGCAATTCGGCGCCTATCTCGGCGGCCATTCCGCGACCACGCTGCCGCTCACCGCCGCGGTGCTGGCGATCTCCCTGCTCTGCGCCTGCACGATGATCTTCGTCGTCCCCCGCCGCGAGGTCATGGTGAGCGAGACGCTGATCGAGCAGGCGGAAGAGGAAGAGAGCGGGATGATGTGAGGGATGGCACGCCGCGTCCTCCGTCATTGCGAGCGAAGCGAAGCAATCCAGACTGCGACCCGCGGAAAGATACTGATCTTCCCCCAAAAAAGTGGACATGGATCAAGCCGATTTTAGCTCCATCTCGACCGGGCTGATATAGCCGATGGCCGAGTGTCTTCGGGTCTGATTGTAGAAGCCTTCGACGTAAGCGAAGATGTCGCGCTCGGCTTCATTGCGGGTCTCATATTGACGGTGATGGATCAGTTCGGTCTTGAGGGTGTGGAAGAAGCTTTCCATCGGGGCATTGTCGTAGCAGTCGGCTCTGCGGCTCATTGAAGGCCGGAAGCCGGCGGCTTGCAGTGCTTGGCGGTACTCGGTTGAAGCGTATTGGGCGGATTCAAACGGTCGTCGCAACACCAGGAGTTTGGAGGTTGCGATGAACGTTGTAAGGCGCAGATCGGCGCGGTCAGGACGAGCCCCATTGCCGTCGCCAGGACGGCCCTCTGTTGCCGGGCGCGATGAACAGAATAAATTTTGGCGGGCGATTGCCGCTGGGTTAAGCAGCGAAGATGCTGCACTCGAAGCCGGATTGTCACAACCTGTCGGAAGCAGATTATTCCGAAAGGCGGGCGGCATGCCACCAGCGATGTTCAGATCTTCGGCAAAGGCACTGTCCGGGCGGTATCTCTCGTTGAATGAGCGCGAGGAGATCGCACTTCT
>NZ_JH600073.1:6086884-6311482 GCF_000244935.1 Bradyrhizobium sp. WSM1253 | reverse complement strand
ACGATACGGCGGCTGTACAGATCCATGACGGCCGCCAGATACAACCAGCCCCTGGTCGGTCCAGACAAAGGTGATGTCAGCGAGCCAGACCTGATTGCGCATGGCGGCCGAGAAGTTCCGGCCGAGCAGGTTCGGCGCGATCGGGAAGCCGTGCCCGCTGTCGGTGGTGCGGCATCGTCGCGGCCCGGCCGAGATGGCTCGAATGCCATGATGGCGCATCTGCCGCTCGATCCGGCCACGGCTTGCATGATGTCCCTGGGCTTTGAGTTCGACATGAATGCGCGGGCTGCCATAGCGGCCATGGCTATCGCGATGAACCCGCTGGATGCCTTCCAGCAGCGCTCGATTAGCCAAGGCCCGGAGGCTTTCCGGGCGCGACCGCCAGGCATAGTAGCCCGCGGGCGAGACGCCGAGCACACGGCACATGACCTTGACCGGATAGTCCGTGCGGCGATCCTCGATAAAACGGAACCTCATGTCCGGGGTCCAGCAAAGATCGCGATCGACTTTTTTAAAATGTCGCGCTCCAAGCGCAGCTGTTCGTTTTCCCGCTGCAACCGCGCAATCACGTCAGCTTGGTCCGCCGACGGCACCGCCGCTTGCGATGTGGGCGCCACGGCGCTGCCGCCGGCTCTCGCCGTGCCCTGCTCCGCCACCCATCGGCTCAGCACGGAGCCGTCAAGCCCGAGCTCCTTCGATACCGACTTCGCCGAGCGGCCGCTCGACAAAACCAGATCAACTGCCTGCCGCTTGTACTCGTCCGAATAAGAACGTCGCTGCCGTTTCGTCATCTGACACCTCTTGCTGTCTAAGCTATAGGTGTCCACCGATTTAGGGGAGGCTCAATTCTGGATTGCTTCGCTTCGCTCGCAATGACGAAAGAAGCCCTCATTCCCCGATCAGCGCCAACCACTCGTCCTCGGTCAGCACCTTGACGCCATGCTCGCGTGCCTTGGTGAGCTTGGAGCCGGCGTCCTCGCCCGCGACGACGTAGTCGGTCTTCTTCGAGACCGAGCCCGCGACCTTGGCGCCAAGACGCTCGGCCATTGCCTTGGCTTCGTCGCGGGTGAACTTGGTCAGCGACCCCGTGAACACGACCGTCTTGTCCGAGACCGGCGAGCTCTTGCGCGGCTGTTCGGCGGGCTTCACCTCGATCTCGCCAAGCAATTCGCCGAGCGCCTTGACGTTACGGGGTTCGGCGAAGAACTCGACCACCGCATCGGCCACGATTTTGCCAATTCCGCCGATGTTGTTGAGGTCCTGATACGCCTCCGTATTGTTCTCTTCCTTGCCAAGGCCTGTCGCGGCGGCCAGCATCGCACCGCGGAAATTTTCGATCGTGGCGTAGTGCCGGGCCAATAGCTTGGCGTTGCCCTCGCCGACGTGGCGAATACCGAGAGCGAAGATCAGTCTATGCAACTCGATATTGCGTCGGGCGTCGATCGCGTCGAACAAGTTGCGTACCGACGTCTCGCCGTAGCCTTCACGTTCCATCAACTTCTTAACCGACCGCTTGTCGCGTTCCCGGAGCGTAAAGATGTCGACCGGCGACATCACAATGCCCTCCTGATAAAATTCCTGGATCTGCTTCTCGCCAAGCCCGTCGATATCGAATGCGAGGCGCGAGACGAAATGCTTGAGCCGCTCCACCGCCTGCGCCGGGCAGATCAGCGCGCCGGTGCAGCGGCGCACCGCCTCGCCCTCTTCGCGGACGGCATGGCTGCCACACACCGGACAGGTCTCTGGAAATTTGTAAGGTTTGGCGCTCTTCGGCCGCTTGTCCATGACTACGCCGACGACCTGAGGGATGACATCGCCGGCGCGCTGGACAACAACGGTATCGCCGACGCGGAGATCGACGCCATCGCGAAGCGGGTTACCGTCGTTGCCAATCCCCTTTATGTAATCCTCGTTGTGCAGCGTAGCATTCGAAACGACGACGCCACCGACCGTCACCGGCTCGAGCCGAGCGACCGGCGTCATCGCGCCGGTGCGGCCGACCTGGATATCAATACCATTGAGAGCCGTCGTCGCCTGCTCGGCCGCGAACTTGTGGGCGATCGCCCAGCGCGGGCTACGAGAGACGAAACCGAGCCGGTCCTGCCAGTCAAGCCGATCGACCTTATAGACCACACCGTCGATATCATAGCCAAGCGAGGCGCGGTCCTCGCCGATCTTGCTGTAGAACTTTAGGACGTCGTCGACGCTCTTGCACACTCGGGTCAGCGGATTGACCACGAATCCTGCCTTGTCCATCCACTCCAGCATGCCATGCTGCGTCTCCGCCGGCCGTTCGCTCATCTCGCCCCAAGTGTAGGCAAAGAACTTCAATGGCCGCGATGCCGTGACCGAGACGTCCTTCTGGCGCAACGAACCTGCCGCCGAATTGCGCGGATTGGCAAAGACCGTATCGTCAGCGGCGGCCTGCTTCTTGTTCAGCTCGATAAAATCCTTCTTGAGTATATAGACCTCGCCGCGCAGTTCGCAGGCCGCGGGGATGTGTCGGCCCTTCAGCGTGTGCGGAACGTCCTTGATGGTGCGGACATTCTCGGTCACGTCCTCGCCGGTGAATCCATCGCCACGGGTCGCGGCACGAACCAGTTCGCCGTCTTGGTAGCGCAGCGACAGTGACAGTCCGTCGATCTTGGGCTCGGCGACTAGCGCCGGAATCTCATCGTCATCGAGCTTGAGGAAACGCCGGACGCGGCCGACGAATTCCGTCACATCCTCGTCGCTGAAGGCATTGCTGAGCGAGAGCATGGGCACGACATGCTGCACCTTCGCAAAGCGCCCAGAGGGCTTCGCTCCAACGACCTTTATTCGATCGAAGTATTCCTTCCATCGCTTCTGTTGCTTCCATGTACTGATAAGCAGCTTCTCTAGGACATCGTAATCTGCGTCCAGCAGGATCGGCTTGTCCAAGTTATAGTAGGCGTGCTTCGCCCTCTCGATCTCCTCAGTGTAAGCCCGCAGCATCATCGAAGTTTCTTTTTCGAAGGCTTTTGGCAGACTTATGAGTGCCTTCCGTTTCTCGTCTGCATCCAACTCATGCAGTCTTTGATGAAAGGCAAAGACTTCATGTAAGTGCTCGTCTTCAAAAGAATTAAGAATGGCGACCAATTGAGCTTTTCGAAGATGCGGATCAACGAGAAGCCAATCGTCGGCAATGTAATTTAGCGCGATGGCTTTATTATAGTTGCTTCGCTTTTGTGCCATGAGAGTCGTACTAGCTCGCCGCCTTGAGCAGCCGGTCCGCGGCAGCCCTCGCCTCGGCGGTGATCTCGGCGCCGGCGAGCATCCGCGCGATCTCCTCGCGGCGGTGGTCGGCGGCGAGCGCATTGACGCGGGTGGCGACGCGCTTGCCCTTGTCCAGCGCGTCCTTGGAGATCAGCAGATGCTGGTCGGCACGGGCGGCGACCTGCGGGGCGTGCGTCACGGCCATCACCTGGACCTTGCCGGCGAGCCGCGCCAGCCGTCCGCCGATCGCGTCCGCGACCGCGCCGCCGACGCCGGTGTCGATCTCGTCGAACACCAAAGTCGGCGCCGAGCCGCGGTCGGACAGCACGACCTTCAGCGCCAGCAGGAAACGCGACAGCTCGCCGCCGGAGGCGACCTTCATCATCGGCCCTGGCTTGGTGCCCGGGTTGGTCTGCACCCAGAACTCGACGCGGTCGAACCCTTGCGGCCCTGGAGCTGCCTCGTCGGTCTGGACCTGGGTCATGAACTTGGCGCGTTCGAGCTTGAGCGGCGCGAGCTCGGCATTGACCGCCTTGTTGAGCTTCTCCGCGGATTTCTGCCGCGCCATCGACAGCTTCTTGGCCGCCGCCGCATAGCGCGCATCGGCCTCGATCGCGGCCTGGTCCAGCTTCTTCAGCCGTGAGGCGCCGGCATCGATCAGAACGACATCGGCGGCATATCTGGCGGCAAGCGCGGCGAGCCCGTCGACCGGCGTCGAATATTTGCGCGAGGCGGCGCGCAACGCGAACAGGCGCTCCTCGATGCGTTCGAGCTCTGAGGGATCGAAATCGGTCGCGGCAAGCGCCGCCTGCAGATGCTGGTCGGCTTCCTCCAGCGCGTTGATCGCGATGTCGATCGCCCTCACCGCGGGCTCGACCAGCGCCGGCGCGTTGACGCCGCGGCGCTCCAGCCGGCGCACGGCGGCCGAGAGCGAGGCGACCGGCGAATGGTGGCCGCCGACCGCCTCCTGCGCCTCGCGCAGGTCGGAGGCGATCTTCTCGCCCTGCATCATGGTGGTCCGACGGGACGCCAGCGAGGTCTCCTCGCCATCCCTGGGCGCGAGCTGCTTCAATTCGTCGGAGGCGTGACGGAGGTAATCGGCTTCGCGCGCAGCGCGCTCCATGCCGGCGCGATGCTCCTCCAGCGCGGTGTTGGCGGTGCGGCGGGCGTCCCAGAGCGCCTCGACCGCCGAGACATCCTTTTCGAGACCGGCGAAGGCGTCGAGCAGGCGGCGGTGGGTGGCGGCATCGACCAGCGCGCGCTCGTCGTGCTGGCCGTGGATCTCGACCAGGGCAGCACCGACCGCCTTCAGCGTCTGCACGCTGATCGCCTGGTCGTTGATGAAGGCGCGGGTGCGGCCGTCGGCGAGCTGGACCCGGCGGAGAATCATCTCGCCGGTATCCTCCAGCCCGTTCTCCGCGAGGATCTTCGCTGCAGGGTGATTCTTGGGGATATCGAACACGGCAGTAACCTGCCCCTGCTCCGCGCCGTGGCGCACGAGGCCGGCATCGCCGCGGCCGCCGAGCGCCAACGCAAAGGCATCGAGCAGGATGGATTTGCCCGCACCGGTCTCGCCGGTCAAAACCGCGAGGCCGGTTGCGAATTCGATATCGAGCCGTTCGATCAGGACGATGTCACGGATCGACAGACGCGCCAGCATGGAACTCTATTTCCTAGCCGAGACCCATTTTCTTGAAGGTCTTGCTAATCCAGGACCCCTGATTCTCGCTCGGTTCGAGACCGCCTGATTTTACAAGATTATAGGCGTCCTTGTACCAGCGACTGTCAGGAAAATTGTGCCCGAGCACGGCGGCAGCCGTCTGGGCCTCGCCGACGATGCCGATCGCCATATAGGCCTCGGTCAGGCGGTACAGCGCCTCCTCGACATGGCGGGTGGTCTGGTACTGCGTCACCACGGCCTTGTAGCGGTTGATCGCCGCCGTGTAGTCGCGCTTCTGCGCGTAATAGCGGCCGACGTTCATTTCCTTGCCGGCGAGCTGGTCGCGCGCACCTTCGATCTTGGCCTTGGCCGAGGTCGCATATTCGGAGGTCGGATATTTGCGCACCACCTCTTCCAGCGAGGCGATCGCCTTCTCGGTGCGGGTCTGGTCGCGGCTGATGTCCGGAATCTGGTCGTAATGCGAGGCGGCAATCAGATATTGCGCGTAGGCCGCATCCGGGCTGCCGGGATGCAGCGTGACGTAGCGGGTGGCGGCGCCGATGCAACTGTCATAATCGCCGCCCTGGTAGGACGCGTAGGCCGACATCAACAACGATTTGCGGGCCCAGTCGGAATAAGGATGCTGGCGGTCGACCTCTTCGAACTTTTTGTTCGCCGCCTTCATGTCCTTCTTCTCGTTCATGAGGTACAGGCCCTCATTGTAGATCTTGTCAGCGGGCTCCTCGACGAAGGTGTCGTCCTTGGCGGTGAACTTGTCCCAAAGCGCGCCGGTGCCGCAGCCGGCCAGCGGCAGCGCGAGCACGAAGAGGGCGACAACCTGAAGCAGCCCGCGGACTCGAGACGAGACTTCTCGAGACGGAACTTGACGATATCCGCGCGTCATACGCTGTGCCGACATGAGTATTGCCCTGACGCCCTGTGGTGCGGTGTCCGCCAGCCCATGAACCCCGTCCTGGGCGCGAAATATAGCCGTGGTGCCTGCCGTGCGACCACGCCGGTGTAACCGAAAAACGATCTTCAACCAACCCGGATAGGCAGGCATTCCGCCCGGATTAAGGCGAACGCGCCGCAATCCTAGCCGATCATCGTTACCAGGAGTTTCCCGGGGAAAGCCGCCGCCAAACGCCTGTGGCGACGGGTCTGTTCAGGACCCGTCTCTCTTTTAGGAAACGTTCGCTTCAGGATCCGTCTCTCTTTTAGGAAACGTCTGGCCCGTAGACCGCGGCGACCCGGCCACCGACGATGCCGCGACCGGTTTCGGCCACCGGACGCGTGGTGCGGCGGGCTGCTTCGCCCTCGACCACCCGCCAGGCGGTGCGGTCGGCGAGCAGCGCGGTCAGGACGGCGTGATTGAGCTTGTGGCCGCCACGAACCGAGCGGTAGGCGCCGAGCAGCGGCAGACCCGCCAGAGCAAGGTCACCAATCACGTCCAGCACCTTGTGGCGGGCGCATTCGTCGGCGTAGCGCAGGCCTTCGGTGTTGAGCAGCCGCTCCTCGTCGAACACGACGGTATTGTCGAAGGAGGCGCCGAGCGCATAGCCGGCGCTCCAGAGCCGCGCAACGTCGCACATCAGACCGAAAGTCCGGGCCCGGCCGACTTCGCGGCGGAAACGCTCCGGGTTGAGGTCGAAGGCGTAGCTCTGCTGGCCGATGACAGGATTCGTGAAGTTAATCTCGACCTCGGCGCGGAACCCGTCGGCATAGGGCCGGATCTCGCCGAAGGAGTCGCCGATCTTGACCGAGATCGGCTTCAAAACCTGAACGAAGCGGCGCTGTGCCGGCTGGGTCACGATGCCGGCCTGGTCGATCGCCGCAACGAAGGCCGCGGCGCTGCCGTCCATGATCGGCACTTCCGGCCCGTCGATCTCGATGATTGCGTTGTCGACGCCCATGCCCCGCAGTGCAGCAAGCACATGCTCGGCGGTGGAAACCAGCGGACCGTCGCGATCACCGAGGACGGTGGCGAAATCGGTCGCGATCACCTGCTCGGCGGTGGCCTGAACTTCGCGGTCGCTTCCCTCAAGCCCGGTGCGGATAAAAACAAAGCCCGCGTCGACAGGCGCGGGTCCAAGCGTGAGCGTGACGGGAAGACCGGAATGAACGCCGACGCCTGCCACACTGGCTTGCGCACGAAGCGTTGTTTGCCGGCTAAATTTCATCAGGAACCGCCCCACTACGACCACCGCGACTTATACTGAACCCGACTGAGCGGCTGAGACCGCTCGCTTCCGAATCCGTATCCCCAAGTCACGGCAAACCATAGTCACTGCCTCAAACAGCGCCAACTCACGCTTTTTTACCGATTGTTACCCCAAACCCGCCGTATTAGCGCCAAGGCTTAACCAAATTGGACCGGAGTTCGGGACCGTTTTCGGTAGTTTTACTGAACCATCGAATATGTAATTAATTATTTAAAATCAGTTGCTTGGCTACGCAATCCGGGTATGCACGGGGCAAAAGAAAAGGTCCCGGCAAGCTTCCCGCCGGGACCTTTTTTCGTCGGCCTTATTGTAACAATCCTCAGGTCGCCTGCCGTCGCAGGAAGGCCGGGATATCAAGATGGTCGTCTCCCTGTGGCGCCGGGGCAACAGGCGCGGGACGGCCGTGCATGTCCAGGCCCTGCGGCGCGGGACGACGGGCATACTCGGACACCGGCTCGGCGGAAGCGATTTGCTGCGCCACGGTCTTCTGGGGGCGGCGATCGGGCAACGGCGGCATCGCGGGACCGGCGGTGCGGGCCGCGATCGGCGCTTCGCTCTCCTCGTCACGACGGCCGAGGCCGACATTGGCGAGGCGCTGCAGCAGCGACAGCCGGGTCTTCTGCGGGGTCTCTTCCTCGACCTCGCCGCGGGCCTGGCGAAGCTCAGCCTGGGCCGGCATCGGAAGTTCCTCGATCCGCGGCATCCGCGGTGTGCGGACCGGCGCACGCTCGGCCTGCGGCGGGATGAAGGTTTCCGGCGTCATGGGCTCATGCATGGCCATCGGCGCCTGCTCGGGCTCCGGGAACAGCGTGGGCTTCTGCGCGATCGGCCGCACGGTGACGTCGCCATAGGTCTGCATCGGCGCGGGAGCCTGCGGTACGTCGGCAACGGCGGCGGCGATGGCGGCAAGCGCAGCGCGCTCTACGTTCGGACGCGGAGCCGTGGGAGCGGCGGCAAACTGACCCGTTCCGGCGGCCGGGGTCTGCGCTTCGAACTTCTGGGCGCGCTCGGCCATGCGCTGATTGTCGGCGCGCAGCCGTGCGGTCAGATCGGCAAGACGGCTCTCGGCAGCCGCGGCCGGAGCAGCGGGAGCCTGCTGCGCCTGCGGAGCAGGATTCGCGACGGGAGCGCTGGTGGCCTGGCTGTTGCGCGCGATCGCGGCCTGTTCGATGCCGGTCGCGACGACCGAGACGCGGATCAGGCCGTCGAGGGCTTCGTCGAAGGTGGCGCCGACGATGATGTTGGCGTCCTGGTCGACTTCCTCGCGGATGCGGGTCGCAGCTTCGTCGACCTCGAACAAAGTGAGATCCTTGCCGCCGGTGATGGAGATCAGGAGGCCCTTGGCGCCCTTCATCGAGCTATCGTCGATCAGCGGGTTGGCGATCGCGGCTTCGGCGGCGGTCAGCGCGCGCTTGTCGCCGGAGGCTTCGCCCGTGCCCATCATCGCCTTGCCCATCTCGCGCATGACGGCGCGGACGTCGGCGAAGTCGAGATTGATCAGGCCTTCCTTCACCATGAGGTCGGTGATGCAGGCAACGCCCGAATAGAGCACCTGGTCGGCCATCGCGAAGGCGTCGGCGAAGGTGGTCTTCTCGTTGGCGACCCGGAACAGGTTCTGGTTCGGGATGATCAGCAGCGTATCGACGACCTTGTGCAGCTCGTTGATGCCCGCTTCCGCGGTGCGCATGCGGCGGCCGCCCTCGAAGTGGAAGGGCTTGGTCACGACGCCGACGGTGAGGATGCCCATCTCGCGCGCGATCTTGGCGATCACGGGAGCCGCACCGGTGCCGGTGCCGCCGCCCATGCCGGCGGTGACGAACACCATGTTGGCGCCCGAGAGATGGTCGCGGAGCTCGTCCATCACCTCTTCGGCTGCGGCCGCGCCGACGACCGGCTGCGAACCTGCGCCCAACCCTTGCGTGGCCGCCGTGCCCATCTGCACGATGCGCTGCGCCTTCGACATCGTCAGCGCCTGCGCGTCGGTGTTGGCGACCACGAAGTCGACGCCCTGGAGGCCCGCCGTGATCATATTGTTGACGGCGTTACCACCGGCGCCGCCGACGCCGAACACGGTGATGCGGGGCTTCAGTTCGTGAATATCAGGAACATTGATGCTGATGGTCATGTTTGCCTCTCGATCACGCGCGCGTGGGTTCGCCCCGGCCGGCGGCCGCGGGAGTTGGTGAAAATCGAATATTGCGGGAAGGAGTCATCAGAAGCCCTCGCGTAGCCATCGTCCGACCTTTCCGAAATACCCGCCGGTCCCCGTCCTGACCTGCTGCCGCGTATGCCGCGGTTCGACATGTTCGTGGTGAACATATTGCGGGTAGACGAGCAGTCCGGCCGGCACCGCGAAGGCGGCGTTCTTCGCCTCGTTGGGCAGCCGGCCGAAACCGAGCGGACGTCCGACCCGCACGGGCCGGCCGAGAATCTGCGTTCCGAGCTCAACGAGACCGGTGAGCTGCGAGGCCCCGCCTGAGAGCACGACGCGGCCGTTGGGCTCCGAGGCGAAGGGCGAATCCTTCAGCTTGTCCCGAACCATTTCGAAGACTTCCTCGGCACGATGCTTGACGATGTTGGCGATGGTAGCGCGGGAGACGATCTGCGGCAGATCCTGCTCGTCACCGGCTGTCGGTACAGACATCAGCTCACGCGAGTCCGATCCGCCGGTGATGACGGTCCCGTATAACGTCTTGATTCGCTCGGCATCGGCAATGGTCGCGGAGAGTCCGCGCGCCAGATCCATCGTGATGTGTTGCCCGCCGACCGCAAAACCCGCGGCATGCACGAAGCGGCCGCCGGAAAAGACCGCGATCGTGGTGGTGCCCGCGCCCATCTCGACGACGGCAGCGCCGAGGTCGGCCTCGTCGTCGGTCAGCACCGACAAGCCTGCCACATAGGGACTTGCCGCCATGGCTTCGACGTTGATGTGGCAGCGTTCCACCGCCAGCATCAGGTTCCGCGCCACCGTGGCGTCGCAAGTGACGACATTCATGTCGATGCCGAACTGATGCGCGACCATCCCGCGGGGATCGCGGATGCCCTTGACGCCGTCGAGCGTGTAGCCGATCGGCAGCGCGTGCAGCACGGTGCGGCCTTCGCCGGTGGCGTGGCGCATGCCGGTGGAGGTGACCCGGCTGACATCGGCCGGCGTCACGGCGCCGCCGCGGATGTCGGCCGCAGCTTCGACCAGCTGACCGGAGAGCCGGCCGCCGGACACCGACAGCAGCACGGACTCGACCCGCACCTTGGCCATTTTCTCCGCAAGCCCGACGGCCTGTCGCACCGCCTGCTCGCATTCGCCGAGATCGATCACGGCGCCGGCCTTCATGCCGCGGGACTGGATCTGGCTGTAGCCGATCAGCTCCACCGCATGGGTCCGGTCGCGCAGGGCTTCGCTCGGCGCCGACGGCTTCAGCCGCGCGATCATGCAGGCGATTTTGCTGGTGCCGATGTCGAGGCAGGCGACGAGGCCGCCGCGCTTGTGCGGCATCGGGCGTGTCTTCGGTGTCTGGGTGCGATCAAGACCGGTCATGCAGCGTCCCCGGCCTTTTTCTTCTTCTTGTCCTTGAACAAATCGTCGCGCGCCTTGGCGGCGTCCTCGGACAGCTGCACCACCAGCCGATCGGGCAGGCGCAGGTCGACCGCGACGATGTCGCGGGAGAACAGCTTGTCCTCCTTGTCGAGCCTGGACAGCGTCGCAAGCGCGTTGCCGACGTCTTGTTCGGGCAGGCGGATGTCCAGGCCGTCCTTAAGCCTCAGGTTCCAGCGCCGCTCCCCGACGAAGATCGCGGCCTTGGTGATGGAATTGACCTGCGGATAGCGCGCCAGCAAAGCGAGGAAATCGCGAGCCTGCGTCTCGGCACCCTTGCCGACCACGAGCGGCAGCGACAGGAAGCGGCGCGAGACATAGGGTTCGAGCACGGCGCCGTCATCGGCGATGACGGAGAGCCGGCCGGCCTCCTGCCACAGCGCGAACGCCTTGCGCTCGGTGAGCTCGATCATGAGCTGGCCGGGATACAGCTTCAGCACGGTCGCATCCGCGATCCAGGGATTGGCCTTGAGCTTGTCGCGCACGGCGTCGGCGTCGAGGAACAGCAGCGAGGATCGGCCGCTGACGCCGCCGATCGCAAGGATCTCGTCCTGGCTGAGCTGCTTGCGGCCGTTGATCACGACGGAGGTGATGCGGAAGCCGGCGGAATTGGCCAGCGCGTTACGGGTGTCGTTGACCGCCGTGATGAAATCCTGGAGATGGCCGCCTTTGACGATACCGAAGCCGCAGCTTCCGATCAGGAGCAGCACCGTCATGCTGATCCCGACCCGGCGCGGCAGATAGCGCTCGACCAGCGCGACCAACCGCGGCGGAGGCTCGCGTTCGATGACGGCTTTGGCCCGGGCTTTGGTTTTAATCTTTTCCTCGGCTGCAGCACGCGCGCCGTGAACTCGTTCCAGACGCTTGTCCTGCACCCACTCGCGCAGAAGCACGACCGCTCCGATAGCGGCCGCCTTCAGGTCAGCTTGGGGCCTCAGCGATCTGAAAAGCGACCGAGTGAGGCTTCCTGCTCCATCCATTGCACGAGCTCGTCAACAGTTTGCCCGCGACATCGCGCGGGTCCTGGCGAACATGACGTCTCGGACTTGCCGGGCCGGGTGCTGGTCTTCAGCAGAAGAAAACCTCTCCCCTTCAGAGCGTTCGCCGGAGGTGACAACACCCGCAACGGTCCACGCGCCGGCAGCCAAAGCGTCATATACGCCGCCAGCGTTAACCTTCGGACGTCCTGGTAAACAAAAGGTAAAGTTCGTTAACGACGTGAGCTTTTTGCCCAGGCCTGTGAGGCATTTATGCCGCAATATCCGGCATTTTACCGGTTTTGGGTTCCAAAACCGGCCGTTTCGCCGGTTCGGCCGTTAACCAGTCCTAATTATTTTCGCACACCGGCCACAGCGAGCTCGACCAGGCCGCGCAGGAAGTCGACGAACGCGATGCCCTCGGCCTTCAGCGCCTTGGGGTAGAGCGAGGACTTGGTCAGCCCGGGCAGCGTGTTGGTTTCGAGATAGATCAGCCCCTTGTCCGAGACGATGAAATCCGAACGGGAATAGCCGGTACACGACATCGCCCGGTGCGCCAGCATCGCCTGCTGCTTCAGTGCGGCGGTGATTTCGGGTGCGAAGCGGCCGGGACAGATCTCCTGGGTCGACTTCAAAAGATATTTCGCCGCGTAGTCGAAACTGCCCTCGCCCGGAATGATCTCGATCGGCGGCAGCGAGATGATCGAGCCATCCGGCCGCTCCAGCACGCCGCAGGTCGCCTCGACGCCAGCGATGTAGGGCTCGATCACGTACTCTTCGTGCTTGGCGGCATTGCGGACGGCGACGAGATCCTGCCTGGCGTTAACGAAGATCAGGCCGTAGCTCGAGCCATCCCTGGCGGGCTTTGCGATCAGCCGGCCGTATTCGGCGAAGGCCTCGTCGATCTGGTCCAGCGCAATGTTGGCCGGCGGCGACACGCCGCCGAGCGCGGCGAAATGTTTGGCCGCGAACTTGTCGAACGCGAGATGCGAGGAGGCCGAGCCCGATCCGGTGAACGGCACGCCGCGCGCCTCGCACATCACCTGCAATTCGCCGTTCTCGGCGCGCCCGCCGTGCAGGCCGAGCACCAGCACGCGGTTCTCCGCCCTGGCCTGGTCGAGCGCCTGCTGCAACGGAATGCCTGACGTGCCCGGCTTGAACTCGTCCTCGAATGGGCGGGCATGTTCGAGCAGCTGTCTGGACTGCACGACATGCACCTTGTCCTCCACATCCCACCACCAGAGATCGGCCTCGGGCAGCGCCTGATGCAGCGCCTGGGCTGAGGCGACCGAAACCAGACGTTCGCGATTGGAGCCGCCGAAAAGGATGGTGATGCGCATGTTCTTTGGTCCGTCACCTGTCTGTGTTCGTCATTCCGGGGGCGATGCGAAGCATCGAACCCGGAATCTCGAGATTCCGGGCTCTCGCTTCGCGAGCCCCGGAATGACACTCACGCGGGAATTCCGATCCGCTTGATTTCCCAGTGTAGCTCAATTCCGGAATTTGCCTTCACCCGTTCACGCACGGTCTCGCCCAGCGTCTCGATGTCGTGCGCGGTGGCGTCACCCGTGTTGATCAGGAAATTGCAATGCATCTCGGAGACCTCGGCACCGCCGACGCGCAGGCCGCGGCAGCCGGCAGCATCGACCAGCTTCCAGGCGGAATGGCCGGGCGGATTCTTGAAGGTCGAGCCGCCGGTCTTTTCGCGGATCGGCTGCGCGGTCTCGCGATGGGTTTGCACTTCCGCCATGCGTGCGCGGATCGCGTCGGCATCCCTGATCTCGCCGCGGAAACGCGCGGAGGTGAAGATGATGGAGGGATCGACGCCGCTGTTGCGGTAGACGAACTTCATGTCGGCATTGGAGAAGACGTGCTTGGTGCCGTCGCGCCCGACGCCTCGCGCCTCGATCAACACGTCCCTGGTCTCGCCGCCATTGGCGCCCGCATTCATGCGCAACGCGCCGCCGATCGTGCCGGGAATGCCGAAGTAGAATTCGAGCCCACCGATATTGGCCGACGCGGCGACTTCCGCCACGCGCTTGTCGAGCGCGGCCGCGCCCGCAGTGACGACATCGCCGCTAGCGCTCGCCTCGCCGAAGGCGCGCGGCGCCAGCCGGATCACCACGCCCGCAATGCCGCCGTCGCGCACGATCAGGTTGGAGCCGACGCCGACGACGTAGACGGGAATGTCGCTTGCGAGATGCGCGAGGAAATAAGCGAGGTCGTCCTCGTCCGCCGGCGTGAACAGCACCTGCGCCGGGCCGCCGACGCGAAACCAGGTGAGCTCGGCGAGCGACTGGTTCGCCAGCAGCCGGCCGCGAAGATCGGGCATCGCGGCTTTGAGGTCGGGTGTGATGTCGGGGAAGCTCATGCGAGCATGCTCACTGCGGGTGAGGAGCGCACACTTCTTCCGTTCCCTCCCCCCTTGTGGGGGAGGGTCAGGGAGGGGGGTAGCCCCAAGCGAGATCGGAGTTCGCGGCCACCCCTCTCCCCCGCCCTCCCCCACAAGGGGGGAGGGAGCGCAGCTTGCCGTGCGGCTGACTGCGGGCCCCTCAGCATCATCATTCCAGCGCCTTCAACTCGCCGGGCAAGGCATAGGCCCATTGCGTGATGTTGCCGGCGCCAAGGCACACCACGAGATCGCCCGATTTCGCTACGCGCTTGACGATGCCGGCGAGATCGGACGCCGCCGGTAGCGGGATCACCTCGCGGTGGCCGTGGGCGCGCAGGCCCGCGGCGAAATGGTCGCGATCGATGCCCTCGATCGGCGTCTCGCCTGCGGCATAGACCTCGGCGACGATCACCACATCCGCGTCGTTGAAACAGGTGCAGAATTCCTCGAACAGCGACTGCAGGCGGGTATAGCGATGCGGCTGCACGACGGCGACGATCTTGCCGTTGGTGGATTCCCGCGCCGCCTTCAGCACCGCCGCGATCTCGACCGGATGATGGCCGTAATCGTCGATGACGGTGACGCCGTTCCATTCTCCGGTCTTGGTGAAGCGGCGCTTGACGCCGCCGAAGCCGGCGATCGCCTTGCGGATTGCCTCGTCCGACACGCCGAGCTCGCGCGCGACCGCAATCGCGGCCGTCGCGTTGGAGGCGTTGTGGCGTCCCGGCATCGGCAGCATGAGATCGGAGATCTCGTGCACGGCGCCCGTCTTGCGATCGCGGAAGGCAACCTTGAACTTCGATCCGCCGCCCATCGGGGTGAGGTCGACGAAGCGCACATCGGCCTGCGGATTCTCGCCATAGCTGATGATGCGCCGATCCTCGATCTTGCCGACGAGAGTCTGCACCACGGGATGATCGATGCACATCACGGCAAAGCCGTAGAACGGCAGGTTCTCGACGAAATGCCGGAACGCGTCCTGCACCGCCTCGAAGGTCTTGAAGTGATCGAGATGCTCGGGATCGACATTGGTGACGATCGCGACCTCGGTCGGCAGCTTCAGGAACGTGCCGTCGCTCTCGTCGGCTTCGACTACCATCCAGTCGCCCGCACCGAGACGTGCGTTGGAGCCGTAGGCGTTGATGATGCCGCCATTGATCACGGTGGGATCAAGGCCGCCGGCGTCGAGCAACGTCGCGACCATCGTGGTCGTGGTGGTCTTGCCGTGGGTGCCGGCGATGGCAACGCAGCTCTTCAGCCGCATCAGCTCGGCCAGCATCTCGGCGCGGCGCACCACAGGGATGCGCCGCTCGCGCGCCGCCGTCAGTTCCGGATTATCGCGCTTGATCGCGGTAGAGACCACGACGACCTCGGCGCCGTCGACGTTCTCCGCCTTGTGGCCGACCGAGACCCTCGCACCGTTCTTGCGCAGACGATCGAGATTGTAATTGTCGGAAGCGTCCGAGCCCTGCACGGAATAGCCGAGATTGAGCAGCACCTCGGCAATGCCGCTCATGCCGATCCCGCCGATCCCGACGAAGTGGATGGGTCCGATCTCGCGCGGCAGTCTCATGCTCTATTCCCTGACCTCGCCGCCGGAGAAGGCGGCATCTGGCGAAGGTCACGGCAAATCAGCCGCGCGCCTTTCCTACTGGATGCCCCGCTTTAGAAGGCGAAGACAAGGGCTTTTTCGCGTCAGATTCCCGCGATTTTGGCCACCAGATCGGCCAGCCGCTCAGCCGCATCGAGCCGGCCGGCGCCGCGGGCGGCCTGCGCCATGGTGGCAAGGCGCGCGGGCTCGGCGGCGAAGGCGGAGATCTCGGCGGCGAGGCGATCGGAGGAAAACTCGGTCTGCGGAATGCGGATCGCACCGTCGACTTTGGCCAGCACGCCGGCATTGGCGAACTGGTCCTGGTCGATCGCGCCCGGTAGCGGCACCAGGATCGAGGGCCGCCCGATCGCGGCGAGTTCGGCCACGGTGCCCGCGCCTGAGCGCGACACCACCAGATGGTTGGAGGCCAGCCGTGCCGGTAGATCGGTGAAAAACGGCGCAAGCTCGGCCTTGATCTTCAGCCTGTCGTAGACCGCACGCACGCGCGCCATGTCCTCGTCACGCACCTGCTGGGTGAGGACGAGCCGGCCCCACAGTGCGGGCTCGAGGCGCTCGATCGCGCCCGGAACGATGTCGGCCATGATGCGCGCGCCCTGGCTGCCCCCAACGACGAGCAGCCGCAGCGGGCCGTTCACTTCAGGCGCAGCGTATGGCACGCCAGCTGCGGCGAGAATCGCCGGACGCATCGGCGTGCCGACCGTCGTGGTCTTGCCTGATAGCGCCGGATCGCGATCGAGCACGCCAGGCAATGAAGTGGCGATGGCGCGGACGCGGCTCGACAGGAACCGGTTGGCGCGGCCGAGCACCGCATTGGCGTCATGGATGATGCCGGGCACGCCCGCGAATTTTGCCGCGACCAGCGGCGGCAGCGTCGGATAGCCACCGAAGCCGACGACAGCGACCGGCTTCAATCGCTTGATCAAGCTGTAGGCGGACAGCGTGCCGGCCGCGAGCGTCAGGCCGGCATAGGCGAGCTGCAGCGGATTGCGTCCACGCGCAGTCTCGCTCGAGACGACGTCGATCATGTCCTTGGTGAACAGCCCACTGTAGCGCAGCGCGCGCTCGTCGGTGACGAGGCGGACACGGAATCCGCGCCGGATCAGCTCGACGCCGAGCGCCTCGGCCGGAAACAGATGGCCGCCGGTGCCGCCCGCGGCGAGAAGAATCAGGGGGGAGGTGTCCATGGAGAGGAGTTTTACAGGGACTTTCCCGCCATTGCGAGCCGGTGCTCGTGCCCCGGGCGCAGCGCAGCGCGCCGCCCTTCGCGGCGTGGTGCGCTGCTGAACCGGGGCCCATGGCTGCGGCATTCTGGGTCCCGGATCTGCGCTTCGCTTGTCAGGGACACGAGAGCAATCACGCGTAGCTGCGCATCGCCTCGGCGTGGCCGCTTGCCTCGACCTCGGTGCGCGGGCGCAGCCGCGTCAGCGCCAGCATCATGCCGACACCATAGGCCAGCGACACGATCGAGGAGCCGCCATAGGAGATGAAGGGCAGCGTCATGCCTTTGGCGGGGATGAGCTGGAGATTGACCGACATGTTGATCGCGGCCTGCACGCCGAACAGGATCGCAAGCCCCGAGGCCGCGAAGCGCGAGAACATGTCTTCGTTGGCATAGGCGCGCGACAGCGTGCGGATGACGACGAAAGCAAACAGTGCCAGCATTGCGAGGCACAGGATGATGCCGAACTCTTCGGCGGCAACCGCGAACACGAAGTCGGTGTGGCTGTCCGGCAGGCTGCGCTTGGCGATGCCCTCGCCCGGCCCGAGCCCGAACCAGCCGCCGTTGTAGAAGGCTTCCATCGCGGTATCGACCTGGAAGGTGTCGCCCGAGGCCGGATTCATGAAGCGCTTGATGCGGCCGGCGACGTGAGGAACAAAAAGGTAGGCGCTGAACAGTCCGGCGGCGCCGAGGCCGGCGAGCCCGAACACCCAGATCATCCGCATGCCCGCGATGAAGAACAGCGAGCCCCACACCATCAGGATCAGCATGGTCTGGCCGAAATCCGGCTCCATCACCAAAAGCGAAACCAGCATCAAGAGCAGCACCAGCGCCATCGAGGTCGCCGGCATTTCTGGCCGCCGAGTGGATTCCGCGAACAGCCAGGCGGCCATGACGACGAACGACGGTTTTGCGATCTCGGAGGCCTGGATGTTGACGCCGATCAGCGTGATCCAGCGCCGCGAGCCCTTCACCTCGGGACCGATCGCGAGCGTCAGCACGATCAGGATGATGCTGGCCGCAAAGATGATCAGCGCGCTGCGGCGGATCGCGCGCGGCGACAGGAAGGAGACCCCGAGCAGCACGATGCAGGAAGGCACCAGGAACAGCACGTGACGGCTGAAGAAATGGAAGGGATCGAGCCCGATGCGGGTCGCGACCGGCGGGCTCGCCGCCAGCGACAGGATCACGCCGGTCAGCATCAGCGCCAGGATGGCACCCATCAGCGGCTTGTCGACGGTCCACCACCACTCGGAAAAGGGGGTGCGTTCTTCACGGGAGAGCATGGCGGCCGCTTTCGGACAGAGGTCGGTCCATTGGTCGCCGAGGTTGGTTACCGGGTGGTTAAGGGAATCGATGAAGTTTTCGGGAGTCGTGCCCCGGACGCAGCGCAACGCCCTTGCGGTGCGCTGCTGAGCCGGGGCCCAGCAGGCTTCTGGGTCCCGGCTCTGCGGAGCGTCACTTCGTGCCGCACCGCGTCCGGGACACGAAGGTCATCATACCGGCGACTTCCTATCCGAAAGCAAACTGCGAGTCCTCTCCAGCGCTTCGATGAGCTGGTCGAGCTCTTGCGCACCGAAGAAGACCTCAATGTCTCCGTTCTTTCTGAGGGACAGCGCGAGGCCGGCGACCTCGCCAGCAGTGCGTACCACTACGACGGCGTCATCTCCGGAATCGCGATCAGGAAAACAAATTGTGGCAACCTGCATCGTCACCTCATCACCCTCTCAGCGCGTCGGGTTATAAACCGTCACACCACCGGCTTCACGCCAGGCAGCGCCTGCACCAGCTCGCGGAACTTGGTGCCGCGGATCTCGAAATTGCGATACTGGTCGAAGGAGGCGCAGGCGGGTGACAGCAGGACGACCGCGTCAGCGATGCCCGACGCCTCCGCATCGCGTGCGGCTTGCTCGACCGCCACATCGAGGGTCTGGCTGATCTCGTGCGGCACTTGGGTGCCGAGCGTGCCGGCAAACTCCTCCGCGGCCTCGCCGATCAGGTAGGCTTTGCGGATGCGCGGGAAGTAGCCGGTGAGGCCCGTGATGCCGCCGGCCTTCGGCTTACCGCCGGCGATCCAGAAAATGTCGGCGAAGGACGACAGCGCATGCGCTGTGGCGTCCGCATTGGTGCCCTTGGAGTCGTTGACGAACAGCACGTTGCCGCGGCGGCCGACCTGCTCCATGCGATGTGCAAGGCCCGGAAAGCTGCGCAGGCCGTTCTGCAAGACATCGAGGCTGATGCCCATCGCGAGCGCGGCGGCGGCCGCACACGCCGCGTTCTGAGCATTGTGCAGACCGCGCAGAGAACCGATGCCGCCGAGCTTGGCGACTTCGCTGCGGGCACCACCGGAGGTCCGCACGATATTGCCATGCTCGACATGGATGCCGCTGGCCAGCGGATTCCTGACCGAGATGCGCACGATGTTCTTGCCGGTGCGATCGAGCCGGTCGGCGATATCGCGGCAAAAACCGTCGTCGACGCCGACGATCGCGGTGCCGCCGGCCTGCACACCGGCAACGAGGCGTTCCTTCACCGCAGCGTAATGCGCGATGGTGCCGTGGCGATCGATGTGGTCCTCGCTGACATTGAGCAGAATGCCGACGGAGGGATCGAGCGAGGGCGTGAGGTCGATCTGGTAGGACGACATCTCGATGACGTGGACGCGGCCCATGCCCGGCGGCTCCAGCGACAGGATCGCGGTGCCGATATTGCCGCCCATCTGGGTGTCATAGCCGGCCACTTTGGTCAGGTGCGCGATCAAAGCCGTCGTGGTCGATTTACCATTGGTGCCGGTGATGGCGACGAACGGCGCATCCGGCGCGTGGCGGCGCCGCTCGCGGCAGAACAACTCGATGTCGCCGATCACCTCGATAGCGGCCTCGCGCGCCTTCAGCACGCTCCAATGCGGCACCGGGTGGGTCAGGGGAACGCCGGGCGCGAGCACCAGCGCCGCGAAATTCGCCCAGGAGACGTTGCGTAGATCCGCCGTGATGAAGCCCGCTTGCGCGGCCTTGGCGACGTTCTCGGCATTGTCATCGGCGGCGATCACCTCGGCGCCACCCGCTTTCAAGGCGTAACAGGAGGCGAGCCCCGAGCCGCCGAGGCCGAACACCGCGACCGTCTTGCCGGCAAAGGACGTGACCGGGATCATCGAGGGCTCACCGCAGCTTCAGCGTGGACAGGCCGGCGAGCGCCAGCATCACGGAGATGATCCAGAAACGGATCACGATCTGCGGCTCGGTCCAGCCGAGCTGCTCGAAATGGTGATGAATCGGCGCCATCCGGAAGATGCGCTTTCCCGTCATCTTGAACGACACCACCTGCACGATGACGGAGACCGCCTCCAGCACGAACAGGCCACCGATCACCGCGAGCACGATCTCGTGCTTCACCGCCACCGCGATCGCACCCAGCATGCCGCCGAGCGCGAGCGAGCCGGTGTCGCCCATGAAGATCGAGGCCGGCGGCGCGTTGAACCAGAGGAAGCCGAGGCCCGCGCCCAGCAGCGCGCCGCAGAGCACGGCGAGTTCGCCGGTGCCTGCGACATATTTGATCTGGAGATAATCGGCGAACACCGCGTTGCCGGCGAGATAGGCGATCATCGCAAAGCTCGCGGTCGCGATCATCACGGGCACGATGGCGAGGCCGTCGAGA
Organism: Bradyrhizobium sp. WSM1253; assembly: GCF_000244935.1. Lineage (NCBI taxonomy): Bacteria > Pseudomonadati > Pseudomonadota > Alphaproteobacteria > Hyphomicrobiales > Nitrobacteraceae > Bradyrhizobium > Bradyrhizobium sp. WSM1253. The sequence goes on along the minus strand of NZ_JH600073.1, from coordinate 6,290,917 downwards.
CCATCGGTGAGGTTCACCGCGTTGCCGGCGCCGACGATCACGAAGGCGCCGAACACGACGAAGAACCAGCCGAAATGCAGCACGGTGTCCTTGAGGAAAGGAATCGTCAGCGCGGTCGACGCCGGATCGCGGTTCAGCCGCACCAGCGCGTAGCAGGCAACCAGCGCGATTGCCGCCTCGATCAGCAGGCGAAGCTTGCTGCCGAAGCCGGTCGTGGTCTGCTTGGTCACCTTGAGATAATCGTCATAGAAGCCGACGAAGCCGAAACCGAGCGTCACCGCCAGTACGATCCAGACATAGGGGTTGAGCGGATTGGCCCACAGCACCGTGCCGACCGTGAGGCCGGACAGGATCATCAGCCCGCCCATGGTGGGCGTGCCTTTCTTGGCGAGATGCGATTGCGGACCATCGGCCCGGATCGGCTGGCCCTTGCCTTGCCGGATGCGCAGATGGTCGATGATCCAGGGGCCGAACAGGAACACGAACAGCGCGCCGGTGACGACGGCGCCGCCGGTGCGGAAGGTGATGTAGCGGAAGACGTTCAGGAAGGTGCGAACGGCACCGAAGCCCGGAAATGTGTTGGAGAGCTCGATCAGCCAGTAAAACATTCAGACGGTCCTATGGCGCCTTTGCACGCGCCTTGATCTTGGCCTTATCAACCTGCCTCACGCGCATTCGCTGGTCTTCATCATGGGTCGGGCGACCTCTAAAGAAAACGAACGGCTTCGCGCCGGAAAGGGTGGGATTCGGGAACAGCGCCTTCCAAGCAGTTTACGCCCTTGCCTGCAAGGCGGCCACTAGGCCCGGCACAAACTTGTTGACCCAGAACATCTTCTTGCTGCCCTTGACAACCACGACATCGCCTGCCCTCAGCAGATTTGCGACCTCGCCCGGCTTCAGCGTGACGGGGTCGTCGTGCCAGCCGAGACCCTTGCCTGCTGGAAGCACCTCGAACAGGTGACGCATCAGGGGTCCGACGCAATAGACGCCGTCGATGCCGTCGAGATGCTTGGCGAGGCCGGTGTGATAGCCGGGCGCGCCATCGCCCAGCTCCAGCATGTCGCCGAGTACCGCAATGCGGCGGCCGCCGGTCGTGTTGCGCGCTTGAAGGCTTTGCAGCGCGGCAGCCACGCTGGCCGGATTGCCGTTGAAGCTGTCGTCGATCACGGTGATACCGCCGACCGCCTGCTCGACGCCACGGCCGGTCATGATGCCGACCCGGTCGAGCTTGATCGCAAGCGTCGCCGCATCGAGGTTCGCCGCACGGATCGATGCGAGCGCGGCGAGCGCATTCTGCACGCGGTGCGGCGCGCCCGGCGTCAGGCTGAACGCGATCTCTTTCTTGCCGAGCGCGGCCACGACCTGCCAGCTGTCGCCATGCGGCGCGTGCGCGACCTCGTGCACCTCGGCTTTGTCGCCGAAGCGTATGACCTTGCCCTTCCAGTCCGGCGCCTTGATCCCGGCGGGCAGCACCAGCACGCCTTCCGCGGGCAGACCGAGTGCAATCGACACCTTCTCGCGACGGATGGCTTCGAGCGAGCCGAGCTTCTCCAGATGCACCGGCTGGACGTTGACGACGAGCGCGACTGTCGGCCGCGTCAGTTCGCTGAGCCGCGCGATTTCGCCGGCCTGGTTCATGCCCATCTCGACGACCCAGAGACTGGCATCGGGCCGCGCATTGCATAGCGTCAGCGGCACGCCCCAGAAATTGTTGAAGCTCGACGGGCTGGCATAGGCATTGGGGTAGGCCGCGAGGAATTCCTTGGTGCTGGTCTTGCCTGCGCTGCCGGTGAGCCCGATCACCGGTCCGTTGAAGCGCGCACGTGCCGCGCGGGCAAGACCCCAGAGGCCGTCGATCAGCGTGTCCTTGACGACGATCTGGGGAACGCGGACGCCCGCGATCTCGTGCGGCACGATCATCGCGACTGCGCCGGAAGTTTCCGCCTTTTCCGCGAACTCCCAGCCGTCACGCGCGCTGGCGAAGGCTGAGATGAAGCCGCCGCTCGGCGTGCCGCTCAGCGCGACGAACAGGCTGCCCGGTTTCACCAGCCGGCTGTCCTGGGTGACGAAGTCGATCGGCGTGTCCGGGAACGATCCGGCGGCGCCCAGCGCGCGCGCCACTTCGGCCACCGTCCATATGGGCGCGCTCATGCAATCCTCGACGCTAATGCGGCGGCGACCGCCTCGTGATCACTGAAGGGCAAAACCTCTCCGCCGACGATCTGCCCGGTCTCGTGGCCCTTGCCGGCGATGAGCAGCGCATCGCCATCTTCCAATTCCTCGATCGCCGTGCGGATCGCAACGGCCCGGTCGCCGATTTCGCGCGCGCCCCTGGCGGCGGCGAGGATTTCGGCGCGGATCGACTCCGGCTTCTCGCTGCGCGGATTGTCGTCGGTGATGATGATGCCGTCGGCGTTGCCGGCCGCGATCTCGCCCATGATCGGACGCTTGCCGGCATCGCGGTCGCCGCCGGCACCGAACACGACGACCAACCTGCGCTTCGCGTAGGGACGCAGCGCCTGCAGCGCCTTCGCCAGCGCATCGGGCTTGTGCGCGTAGTCGACGAAGATCGGCGCGCCGTTGCGCTCGCCGACGCGCTCGAGCCGCCCCTTGGCGCCTTCGAGGTGTTCGAGGCTCGCAAACACATTTGCGGCGTCGCTGCCGGTGCCGATGGCGAGACCGGCCGACACCAGCGCATTCTCGATCTGGAATTCGCCGACCAGCGGCAGCCGGATCGCATATTGCTTGCCGCGATGTTCGAGCGCGAGCACTTGCGAAAACCCTTCGACCTCCGCACCGGCGAGACGAATGCCCTCGCCTGCCCCGTCGCCCTTGCGACCGACCGCCATCACGCGCAAGCCGCGCGAATTCGCAGCGCTGATCGCCTCGGCCGAGCAATCATGATCGGCGGAGATCACGGCCGCGCCTCCCGGCGGAACAAGTTCGCGGAACAGCCTGAGCTTGGCCGCAAGATAATGCGCGACGGTCGGATGGTAATCCATGTGGTCGCGCGAGAGATTGGTAAAGCCGCCCGCCGATACGCGCACGCCGTCGAGGCGATATTGATCGAGCCCGTGCGAGGAGGCCTCGAAGGCGAGATGCGTGACGCCCTCGCGCGCGATCTCGTCCAACTGCCGGTGCAGCGCGATCGGATCGGGCGTCGTCAGCGAGCCGTAGACTGTACGTTTGGGCGAGACTAGGCCGATGGTTCCGATGCTGGCGGAGGCGTGCCCGAGCCGCTCCCAGATCTGCCGGGTGAATGCGGCGACCGAGGTCTTGCCGCTGGTGCCGGTCACCGCCGCAATGGTGGCGGGTTGCGCGGGAAAAAATCTTGCCGCGGCGAGCGCCAGCGCGCGGCGCGGATTGGCGACTGTGATGAACGGCACCTTGCAGCCATCAGGCACATGGTCGCCGACAACCGCCACCGCGCCTGCGGCAATCGCGGCATCGACGAAGCGCGCACCGTCGGTCTTGCTGCCCGCAAGTGCGAAGAAGAGATCACCCCGCTTGACCGCGCGGCTGTCGAGGGCAACGCCGGTCACATCGAGGGCCGCGATGGCGGGCTCGATTGCGGCGTCATTGCCTAGGAGGTCACGCAGCTTCATGGTCTTCCAGTCGACATGCCGGACCGGAACACCGAATCTGCAGGGAAATCCCGACTCAGCAGCGGCAACGGCCCACCCGGTTGATTACTGGGTTGTCCTGGATGCTGCAAGAATAAGGCGGTCCGCAGGCGGCAGGTCGAAGCGCGGCTCGATGCCGAGCAGCGGCGCGATCCGCTCAATCACCTTCCCGCCGGTCGGCACAGCATTAAAGCCGGACGTGATGAAGCCGTAGGTCTCCTTCAGCGGCTGCGGCTCGTCCAGCATGATCAGGATCTGATATTTCGGATCGTCGCAGGGCATGATCGCAGTGAAGGAGTTGAGCACGCGTTTCTTGGCATAGCGGCCGTTGATGACCTTCTCGGAGGTGCCGGTCTTGCCGCCGACATAGTAGCCGTTGACGTTGGCGGTCTTGGCGGTGCCGATCTCGGCATTGAGCCGCATCAGGAACCGCATCTTGTCGCTGGTCTCCGTCTTGACCACGCGCTTGGCCAACGCTGCCGCTTCGGACTCGCTGCGTTTCATGAAGGTCGGCGGAATTAGATAGCCGCCGTTCACGAGTGCGTTAATCCCCATCACCGCCTGGAGCGGCGCCACCGACAGACCCTGGCCGAACGCGATGGTGACCGTGTTCAGCTCACCCCAGCGGCGCGGGATCAGCGGAGCCGCGCTCTCGGGCAGCTCGGTGCGCAGCCGCGTCAGCTGGCCCATCTTGGCGAGAAACGCCTTGTGCGCCTCGACGCCCTGGCCGAGCGCGATCCGCGCCGCACCGATATTGGACGAGAACGTGAACACTTCCTTGGTGTTGATGAAGCGTCCGAGCGAGTGGCTGTCGTGGATGGTGAACTTGCCGTAGTGCAGGTTTCCGCGCGCATCCCACATCGAGTTCAGATTGATCTTGCCGGAATCGAGCGCCATCGCCAACGTAAACGCCTTGAAGGTCGAGCCCATCTCGTAGACGCCGGTGGTCAGGCGGTTGATGCGGTCGGGGTCGTGCGCTTCCTTCGGATTGTTGGGATCGAAATCCGGAAGCGAGACCATCGCCACGATCTCGCCGGTCTTGACGTTGGAGACGATGCCGGAGGCGGCCTTGGCGTGGTATTTCTCCTTGGCCTTCAGGAGCTCGTCACGCAGGGCGTGCTCGACGCGCAGATCGACCGAGAGCTCGATCGGCTTTTGCAGCCGGTCGGTGGCAAAGCCCGCGCGGTGGAGATCGGCGAGCCCCTGATTGTCGAGCCACTTCTCCATGCCGGCGATGCCCTGGTTGTCGATGTTGACGAGACCGATGAGGTGGGCGACCTCGTTGCCGGTCGGATAGACGCGCTTGTTCTCGCGCAGGAAGCCGATGCCGGGAATGCCGAGCTTGTGGATATCCTGCTGCTGCTTCGCCGTAATCTCGCGCTTGAGCCAGACGAAGCCCTTGCGCGTCTTCAGGCGCTCGCGCACCTCGGCCTCATCGAGGTCGGGCACGGTGGCGGTCAGAAGCTCGATCGCCTCGTCCTTGTCGATGATGCGGCGCGGCTCGCCGAACAGGCTCGACGCCTTGACGTCGGTCGCGAGAATTGCGCCGTTGCGATCGACGATATCGGGCCGCGCGGTCGCGACCACCTCCTGCGCCGCGGCGCGGCGTGCGCCGTGGGCGTCGGCGCCGATCGCGAACATCACGAGCCGGCCGCCGATCAGGGCGTAGACCGCGCCGAAGGCGAGCATCGCCAGGCCGACGCGCGCCCGCGCCTTGGCGGCGCGATCGACGTTGCGCCCGTACAGCAGACTGCGGATCAGCCGTTGCCGCCAGGGCTCGGTCGGCTTTCCTACAGGTTTGGCCGGGGTCACAGCACTCATGGCTTGTCCTCGGGCTGAGGCACGGAGCCCGTCACGTTATCGGGATCGCTCGCGGCTTCGATGGTATTGAGCATGGCGCCGATCGGATCCGGCTCGCCCGGCCTGAACATCCGCGGCGGACGCTCGGGCAAGTTCTTCAGTGAATCATATTGCGTGCCGTTGACCGGCTTGAGCTGCAGATGCCGGTCGGACAGGCCCTGCAGGCGCAGCGGCGCATCGAGCTTCGCCCATTCGGAGCGCAGCGCCGCGATCGCATCGCGCTGCTCGCGGATCTCCGCATGCAGCCGCAGCACCTTTTCGGTGCGCGCCGTGGAGTCCATCTTGATCCTATAGACATAGGCCGCCGCGAAGATCAGCGCGCCAATGACGAGCAGGTGGATGAAGCGCATGCGCTAGCCACCTCTCATGACGTCGGAGAGTTTTGGCCAGGACGATTGCTCGCGATCGTCCTGCGCAGGCGCCGAGGTGCGCTCGGCGGCGCGCAGCTTTGCCGACCGCGCCCGCGGGTTATGCGCGACTTCGTCCTCGCCCGCGATCACCGGCCGCCGCGTCAGGAGCTGGAAGCTCGGCACCGCCTGCGACACTTCCGGAAGATGGCGTGAACCGCCACCCGTCTTGCTGCGCTCGGCGAAGAAATTCTTGACGATGCGGTCTTCCAGCGAATGGAACGAGACGACCACGAGTCGACCACCGGGCTTGAGCACACGCTCGGCAGCGATGAGCGCGTTCTGGAGTTCCTCGAGTTCTTCATTGACGAAGATGCGCAGGGCCTGGAACGTCCGCGTCGCCGGGTGAATATCGCCGGGCTTGGAACGAACCACCCTGCCGACGAGATCGGCGAGCGCGCGTGTGGTCGTGAACGGCGTCTCCTGCCGGTCGGCGACGACGGCGCGGGCGATCCGGCGCGACTGCCGCTCTTCGCCGAGGAGATAGATGATGTCGGCGAGATCGCCTTCCGAGGCGCGCGCGACGACATCGGCCGCAGTCGGGCCCGCCTGCCCCATCCGCATGTCGAGCGGACCATCGAGGCGGAACGAGAAGCCGCGGCCGGCCTGGTCGAGCTGCATCGAGGACACCCCGACGTCCATCACGACGCCGTCGATGCCATCGACGCCTTGAGCCGCGCAGATTTCGGCGAGGTTGGAGAAGCGATCTTCAACCAGCGTCAGCCGGCCCGCCGAGCGTTCGACCAGCTCGGCGCCGCCTGCGATCGCAGTACGGTCGCGATCAATGGCAATCACCCGGGTTCCCGGCATGTCGAGGATCGCGCGGCTGTAGCCGCCCGCGCCAAAGGTCGCGTCGATGTAAAGGCCGCCCTCGCGTGGGGCGAGGTGGTCGATGGCCTCACGGCCAAGAACGGGGATGTGCGGAGCCGAGCTCATGCGCCAAGCCTGCCGATCGCCCCGCCGGACTCCCAAGTGAGATCGGGGACGAACAAGCTCATAACGCCTCGAATAATTCCGCGTCGCGGCGGTTCCACGACCCAATCCCCGTCCAGCATGGTTACCGTGCCCGATCGTCCCGGGCCACCAACCCAGTATTCCCTTTGGAATTTGTCGGGCAGCCATGGGATTTCGAGCCAAAATACGCTTTGGCCGCCTCCGGACGCGGGTCGGCTCTTCATCTCTCAGTAACGGCCCTTAGCGTTAAGAAAGCGTTGATCGGCTCGCGACAAGTCGAAAAGCTGACGCGGCGGTGATGCTTCATCCACACACATGCGCCAAAATGCATCCGTTAACCTCGTCGCGCGGTTGCGCACGGTGGAGGGTAAAGGAATAGTAAAGAGAAGGGCTTGGCCCACTCTCTGTCTGTCTCGAGCTGTTTATGTCGTCCGGTTCGTCCACGCCGTCTGGATCTGATTCGAAGCGTCAACGCGTTCTCCCGGTTCCCAAGGCCGCCGCGAACATGCGGACGTTCGAGCCGGATTCCTCGATCGTCTCCGACATCATCCCCTCACCGAACCACGGCGACCGCAACAAGGGCCGGCAGCCCGACATGATCGTGCTGCATTACACCGGCATGCCCGACGTCGAAGGTGCGCTGGCGCGGCTCTGCTCGGCTGGCACCGAGGTGTCGGCACATTATGTCGTGCTGGAGGACGGCCGCATCGTGCAATGCGTGCCGGAGGCCAGGCGTGCCTGGCATGCCGGCGTCTCGTCCTGGTCCGGCGAGGACGACATCAATTCCTGCTCGATCGGGATCGAGATCGTCAATCGCGGCCACGATTGGGGCTATCCGGAGTTTCCGCTGCGCCAGATCGCCGCCGTGATCGCGCTGTGCCGCGGCATCATGCTCCGCCGCAAGGTGCCCGCGCACCGGGTTCTCGGCCATTCCGACGTGGCGCCTGCGCGCAAGAAAGATCCCGGCGAAAAATTTCCGTGGCATTCGCTGGCCAATTCCGGGGTCGGCCACTGGGTCACGCCCGCGCCGGTCGTACGCGGCGAGAGCCTGATGCTCGGCACCATCAGCGACGAGGTGCTGAGCCTGCAGCAGGCGCTCGCCAGATACGGCTACGGCGTTCCCCTCACCGGCAAATACGACGGCGCGACCATGGAAGTCGTCACCGCGTTCCAGCGCCATTTCCGCCCGGCGCGACTGGATGGGGTCGCGGATCACTCGACGCTGTCGACCTTGCAGGCACTGTTGGGAAGCTTGCCGGCGGAGGGAACGACGGTCGCGTCGAAGTGACGGCGACTGCCACGCACCCCGTCATTGCGAGCGAAGCGAAGCAATCCAGACTGCCTCCGCGGAAGCAGTCTGGATTGCTTCGTCGCAAGCGCTCCTCGCAATGACGGAGTATGTGGCGACTACTCCATCTCCCGCATCCTTCGCGCATAAAGTCGTCGCAGCGGCTCGAGCTGCGTCGCTTCCGTCGCCGCGCGATAGGCCTCGCGCGCCTCCTCATTGCGGCCGAGCCGCCGCAATAGATCCGCCCGCACCGCTGGCAGCAGCTCGTAGCCATGAAGCCCGCCGCGTGCGGCGGTCGCATCCACGAGATCGAGTGCGCGCGCGGGCCCATCGACCATCGACACCGCCGCCGCGTGGTTAAGCTCGATCACCGGAGATGGGTTGATCCGCAGCAGGACCTCGTAGAGCCCGGCAATCTGCGGCCAGTCTGTCTGCTCATAGCTCGGCGCACGCGCATGCAGCGCGGCGATCGCGGCTTGTACTGCGTAGGGCTGCGGCCGGCCGGGCACGCGCAGCGCGTCGTCGACCAGGCGCAGACCCTCCTCGATCTGTGCATGGTCCCACCGCGAACGATCCTGCTCTTCCAGCAGCACGATGTCGCCGGCGGGGGTCTGGCGCCCTGCGCGGCGCGCATCGTGCAGCAGCATTAGCGCCAGCAGGCCCTTGATCCCGGCGCGATCGGGTAACAGCCGGTCGAGCAAGCGGCCAAGCCGGATCGCCTCGGCCGCAAGATCGGGCCGCATCAAATCCGCACCCGACGTCGCCACATAGCCTTCGGTGAAGACCAGATAGATCACGGCAAGCACACCGTCGAGCCGCGGCACCAGCGTGTCGCGCTCGGGGACCTCATAGGGAATGCCGGCGAGCCTGATCTTCTGCTTGGCGCGGACCAGACGCTGCCCCATCGCCTCCTCGCTGACGAGAAAGGCGCGCGCGACCTGCGCCGTGGAGAGCCCGCAGACGGTGCGCAGCGTCAGCGCGACCTGGACTTCGGGCGCAAATGCAGGATGGCAGCAGGTGAAGATCAGCCGCAGCATATCGTCGTCGAGCGTCGCCGGCGGCTCGGCGGGCGCTTGCGCGTTCAGCTCGAGCTCGTGCACGAGCGCCTGCTCCTTGCCGCGGAAGACGGCCTGGCGCCTGATACGGTCGATCGCCTTGTGCCTGGCGACATTGACCAGCCAGGCACGCGCATTGTCGGGGACCTCGCACGCCGGCCAGCGCTCCAGTGCCACCGCAAAGGCGTCCTGGAGCGCGTCCTCGGCAAGATCGAAATCGCCGACGAGGCGGATCAGCGTGGCCAGCGCCCGCCCCGCCTCGTCGCGGAAAATCTTGTCGATCTCGGACAGTGTCATGCGCCGATGCGCGGCTGCGCCGTCACTTGTCGTAGACCCAGATCGGCCGCACCTCGATCGAACCGATACGCGCCGACGGAATCCGCGATGCAATCTCGATCGCGGTATCGAGATCCTTGGCCTCCACGAGGTAATAGCCGCCGAGCTGCTCGCGCGTTTCGGCAAACGGGCCGTCGGTCGTCAGAGTCTTGCCGTCGCGCACGCGGACCGTCGTCGCAGTCGTGGTCGGCTGCAAACGGTCGCCCGCCTTGAAATTGCCGCTCTGAATGATGCCTTGCGTGAAGGTCTGATATTCCGCCGTCATCTGCTGGCCGGCCGCCGGACGCATATTCGCGTACTCGGCTTCGTTCTGGTAGATCATCAGCAAATATTGCATCGCTTAACTCCTGTTGTTCGGCGGGATCGCCGACATCCAGTCGAACGGGACACACACCAAACGACATCTTCAGGATAAATTATTTGCAGGCCGCATGCGCGGCGATATCAGCTTGACGGAACCGTCATAAATGCCCCATGCCTGCCCCGTCAGTCGGCCGGACGGCCGCTCCGGCAGGTGCCGAAAGGCCGCCGGGGAGGAAAGTCCGGGCTCCCTTGACATACGGTGCCGGATAACGTCCGGCGGGGGCGACCCCAGGGAAAGTGCCACAGAGAACGAACCGCCCGCCTTCGCAGCGCAAGCTGCGTAGGCAGGTAAGGGTGAAAAGGTGCGGTAAGAGCGCACCGCGGCTGCGGCAACGGAGCCGGCATGGTAAACCCCACCGGGAGCAAAACCGAATAGGGACGGCGTAGCGGGCTGTTCGCGAAAGCGATAACGCCGCGGGGCGATGTCAGGCCCGCCGTCCGGGTAGGTTGCTCGAGGCCATGTGCAAACATGGTCCCAGAGGAATGGCCGTCACGTATCGTTCGCGCAAGCGGACGGTGCCTTACAGAACCCGGCTTACAGGCCGGCTGATATCTTGCAACGAGGGGTTCGATGCTGACCGCATCGAGCCCCTCACCATTTGGGCGCTCACTATCCGACGATCTCTTGCAATACGCCCATCAGCGCGTCCGGCGCTGTCACGTTCGGCGCGTGGCTGGCGTCGAGCTCGACAAAACGCCAGCCGTCCTCGCTCCTCGTGCGCCTCGCGAATTGCCCGAACACGTCGCCCGGCGGAATGCGCGTGCAATAGATGTAGCTGCGCGGCATCGCCGGCTCGCTACCTTCGAGCTTCAGCTTTGTCTCGAAACATTTGATCGGCATGTTGATCCGGCGGGCGTTGAGCCAGTCGAGATCGGCCTGCGGCGTGTCCGGCGGCGGCGGGTTCGGCGGGATGCGGTAGCCGTCGCCTGAGCTTGCCGCCTTGCGCATCGGCTCGCGCCCGCCCTCATGGAGATCGAACAGCGACTGGCCGTCACGCGGCACGAAGGCGTCGAGGTAGATCAATTGCGTCACCCGCTCGCGCGCGCGATCGGCGACGCCGGTGGCGACCATGCCGCCATAGCTGTGGCCGAGCAGCACGATGTCGCTGAGATCCTCGAACCTGATGACGTTGAGAATGTCCTGGATATGCGTGTCGAGATCGATCGCGGCACTGGCCAGATGCGCGCGCTCGCCGAGCCCGGTATAGGTCGGCGCAATCAGGCGGTGGCCGGCCTGCGCCATCAGCGGATGCATCTTCTTCCAGGCCCACCCGCCAGACCACGCGCCGTGACAGAGCAGGAAGGTTTTTGAGCGTGCGGCCATCGCCGTTTCCATCGTTCTTGTTTGTACGATGGAGTGTAGCGGGCGAGCGCGCGATGTAAACGCTATGGCTTCTTAAGCCGCGCGAGTGGTCACCTTCACGAGGGCGGGTGCAGGCCGACCAGCTTCGCGCCGCAGCTTGCCCGTCTCAAAACCGTGCATGCCGATCTGCCATTGCAGCCCGACGATGGCACCCTTGGTCGGCTGCAACAGCGCGAGCGAAGCGAACAAGGTCACCGGCAGCCACACCGCCAGTTGCAGCCAAACTGCTGGGGCATAGGCGGTCTCCACCGCGAGGATTGCCGGGACCACGAGATGGCCGACGACGACCATCACGAGATAAGCCGGAAAATCGTCGGCGCGCTGGTGGAACAGCTCCTCGCCGCAATGGTCACAGGTATCCGCCACCTTCAGGAAACGGCCGAACGCATGGCCTTCGCCGCAGTTCGGGCACTTGCCGCGAAATCCGCGCCACATCGCTTTTGCCAGAGAGACTGAACCGGTCGCCATGACCCCACCTCTTCCTTTTCTACGATCCATACAATAATATCTTGTATCCATACATTCAAAGGATATAGGCCTTAATTGCATGGATTGGACCCCTACAATCTCGGAGCTGAGCGGGCCGCGCTATCAGCGCATCGTCGAGGCCATGGAGGCCGACATCGCCGCCGGCCGGCTGGTGCGCGGCCAACAATTGCCGACGCAGCGGGCGCTGGCAAAGGCGCTCGGCGTCGACCTCACCACGGTGACGCGCGCCTACACCGAGGCGCGGCGCCGCGGCATCATGGAGGCCCGGGTCGGCCAGGGCTCGTTCGTGTCGGAGACCAGCGCGCGCCGCGCGGTCGACCTGCCGCATCCCGTCGCGATTGACCTCTCGATGAACGTGCCGCCGCAGCCTCTCGAAGCGCAGCTCGACGAGCGCATCATCGCCGGGATGGACGCCATCCGCGCGCAATCGGGTCTGACGGCGCATCTCAACTACCAGCCGCCCGGCGGCAGCGCACATGAGCGCGAGGTCGCGGCGCGGTGGATGCGGGCACGCGTGCCGCATGCGCATGCCGACAGGCTCGTGATCTTTCCCGGCGCGCAGACGATTCTGTTCAACCTGCTCGCCCATCTCGCCCGGCCCGGCGACGTGGTGCTGACGGAGGCCCTCACCTTCCCCGGCATCAAGGCCGCCGCGGCGCGGCTCGGAGTCAAGCTCGTCGGCGTCGCCATGGATGACGGCGGCATCCTGCCCGACGCGCTGGCGGAAGCTTGCCGCACGCATAGACCGAAAGCGGTCTATCTCATTCCGACGCTGCACAATCCGACCACCGCGACGCTTCTTCCCGAGCGCCGCGGCGCCATCGCAAAAATCATCAACGATGCCGATACGATTCTGATCGAGGATGACGCCTACGGGCTGCTCGATCGCTCGGCATCGCCGATCGCCAATCTCATTCCGGAACGGACATATCTCGCGACCACGCTGTCGAAATGCATCGCGCCCGCGCTACGGGTCGCCTATCTGGTGACGCCCGACAGCAGCTCGCAGCGGGAGATGCGCAACTCTTTGCAGGCGACGGTGCAGATGCCGGCACCGCTGATGGTCGCGCTGGTGACGCATTGGATCGAGACCGGGATCGCCGACCGCATCATCACCGCCATCAGGAGCGAGGCGGTCGGCCGCCAGCAGCTCGCGCAACGGGCGCTCAAAGGATTCGAGTTCCAGGCCAAACCCGCCGCTCACCATCTGTGGCTACGGCTGCCTGAGGGCCGCGCCGACGTCGCGGCGCATCTCCTGCGGAATGGACTAGCCGTCGTCGCCGGCGAGGCCTTCACCGTCGACGGAACGCCGCCACACGCGGCACGCGTCTCGCTTGGCGCGGCGCGCAACAGGGCGGAATTGACGGAAGCGCTACGCATCCTCGTGAGCGCGCTGCACAGCCCCGCCGACACCAGACAGATCGTCTAGCAATACTTATCGATGCTGACGGCGATGCCGCGAGCGAACGACTGGTGCGACGGGGGACGGATAGGCCGCATAGGCTTCGCTCGGCGCGACGGACTCGCCGCGGGCCCCGCGCGCGGCGGGTGTGAGCTGGCCGCCATTCAGAACGTCGCGGTCGGGATGGGCAGCCTGATAGGCCGCGGGCTCGGAAAACTGCGCCTGCGCCATCGTCGGCATCAAGGCCGCCGCCGACACCAGCGCGGCCGCGACGGCAATCTTCGTGCGGATCATCGTCCTTCTCCATATGCTCAGCCGGGATGCTGGCCGATCGGACCGCATGATGGCGTCGAGCGGGCCCCCAGGTGGAAGTACGAGCATCATCTAGACCTGTCTTTCGCGAACGCCCGCCGCTGGGGATCACGCTTGCGTGCGGTTTTGAAATTGACCTGCACGGCCGCAGCTGTGCTATGCGAGCGATGGGGATCAACAATTCGGGATCGCCCAGGCGACAGGGACAATCTGTTGGAAATACTCACCTACGCGCTGCTGCTGCTCGGCGCACTGGCCGGGGGCTTCGTCTCGGGCCTCGCCGGATTCGGCACCGCGCTGATGGCACTCGGCATCTGGCTCTACGTGCTGCCGCCCTCGCTCGCGGTGCCCCTGGTGCTGATCTGCTCGGTGATCGCGCAGAGCTCGACGCTGCCGTCGATGTGGAAGAGTTTTGATCTCTCGCTGGTCTGGCCGTTCCTGATTGGAGGACTGATCGGCGTGCCGCTGGGCACCATGCTGGTCGCCTCCGCCGATCCAAAAGTGTTCAAGCTGAGCGTCGGCGTGCTGCTGCTGATCTTCTCGACCGCGCTGTACCTCAACAAGAAGCCGCTCGCCATCACCTTCGGCGGTCGCATCGCCGACGGCGCGATCGGGTTTGCCGGCGGCATTCTTGGCGGTCTCGCCGGATTATCGGGGCCGCTTCCGATCCTGTGGGCCAACATCCGCGGCTGGAACAAGCACGAGCGGCGCGGCATCTTCCAGCTCTTCAATTTCACCGTGCTCGCCACCGCTTTGGTGTTGCAGACGGCCTCGGGCCTCGTCGCGTTCAAGGTGGTCTGGCTCGCGGTGGTCGCCTTTCCGGGCACGCTGATCGGCGCATGGGCCGGCGCGCGCGTCTATCACGCGCTGAGCGACAAGCATTTCGGCGATGTCGTGCTCGGTCTGTTGTTCCTGTCGGGCCTCGGCCTCGTCTGGAACAGTCTTGGCACGCACTAACTCCGTATTTTCTTCACGGTGAGCGCCACGCCGCCGGCAACCCCGACGCCAAGCACGCAGATAAGCGATCGCTACGCGGGCGCGCGTACAGGAGTCGCCACAGGCTCGGGTGCAGCCTGCTCGGGGGGCTCCTCGTGCCGGAGCACCACAAGGCGCTTTCCGAACTCGCGGCGCAACAGCCACACGCTCAGGGCAGCCTGCAGCGTGGTCGTCGCGATCGACAGGTACCAGACATGCTCCATCCGGAAGCCCGGCCACGTCGAGAGCCAGATCGACGGCAGGGAATAGGTGAGGACCCGCGTTGCCGAGGTCAACAACACCGGCTTGGTATTGCCGAGCCCCTGAAACATGCTGGAGCAGGTGAAGATCAGCCCCTGCGCCACCATGTTGAGCGAGACGATGCGCAGAAAAAGCGACGCAACCGCCATCGTCTCCTGATCCTTCGAGAAGCCGGTAAGCAACAGACCAGGCACGAGCTGCGCCGGGATCAAGAAAACAATCATCACGGCGGTCGCGACAAGCGCCGCCTTGACAAAGGTCTCCCTCACGCGCGCTCCATTGCCGGCACCGAAATTCTGCCCGGCGATCGGCCCCGCCGCAAGAGCGATGGCGAGCGCCGGCATCTGCATCAGGCCGAGGAGACGCGTCCCGATGCCAAATCCGGCCTGTGCCGCCGAGCCGAAAACGCTCAGCACGTAATAGCCCACGGCCATGATGATGAAGACCATCGCGAACTCGCCGCCTGCAGGCAGGCCGACATTGAGGATCCTCTTCCACTGTCGAAGCTGCGGCCGCCATTGCGCGGGATTAAAGGCGACATAGCGTTCCAGTTTCAGGAAATACACCAGCAGCATGAGCACACCGATGAAGACGGCAATCGAGCTTGCGAGGCCCGCTCCGGCAACACCGAGCGCGTGCCCGGTGCCCCAACCCGAGATCAGGACCGGCGCCAGCGCGATGTTGATGGCCACTGCAAGCGCTTGAACCAGCATGCTCGGCCGCACGATTCCCGTGGCCCGCAACGCAGACGCCATGACCTGCGACGCAAACTGCAGCGCCAAAGCCGGCATGAACCAGAGCAGATAAATCGCGCCGGCTTCGACCGTGGCCTCATCGGCCGCGACCGCGCGCATATATGGACGCGACAATGCGAAGCCCGCGCCCAAGGTCAGGAGCCCGAACAGCACCGACAGGAGGACCGACTGGTTGAAGACGAGGTTGGCGTCGCCGCGATCCTTGCGCCCCACCGCGTGCGCCATCAGCGCCACGGTGCCGACGCCAAGCACCTGCATCAGCGCATTGACGAGAAAGCCGGCATTGCCGGCCGCGGCGACACCCGCGATTGCCGCATCGCCCAGTCCCGACACGAAATACAGGTCGACGAGCTGGCAGATCATGATCGTGATCATGCCGACCACGATCGGTGGCGCCATGCTCAGGATGTGGCCCACGATGGAGCCGCGTGTCAGGTCTTTCATGTCATTCATCCTCTGGCGGCGCGACGGCGGGACTTTCGTCCCGCCAGCCGCGCGCCACTCACTCCGCTGCTGCGATATGTCCGAGCTCCACCACCTGGCGCTCGAACAGGCCGCGATAGATGCCGCCGGGCTTGGCCGCGAGCCTGGCATGCGTGCCTTGCTCGACGATCTCGCCGCGGTCGAACACCAGGATGCGATCGAGGCTCTTCACCGTCGACAGCCGATGCGCGATCACGATCGAGGTACGGCCTCGCATCAGCCGCTCCATCGCCTGCTGGATCAGCGCCTCGGATTCCGAATCGAGGCTCGAGGTCGCTTCGTCCAGAATCAGCACCGGCGCATCGGCCAGGAAGGCGCGCGCCAGCGCCACGCGCTGCCGCTCGCCGCCGGAGAGCTTGACGCCGCGCTCGCCGACCAGCGTCCCGTAACCCTTGGGCAGGCGCAGGATGAAGTCGTGCGCGTTGGCCAGCCGTGCCGCCTGCTCGATCGCCTCCAGGCTGGCGCCGGGCCGGCCATAGGCGATGTTCTCGGCGAGCGAGCGGTGAAACAGGATCGGGTCCTGCTGCACGATCGCGATCTGGCTGCGCAGCGAGTGCTGGGTGGCCTTGGCGATGTCTTGCGCATCGATCAGAACGCGGCCGCCGGTCACGTCGTAGAGCCGCTGCACCAGCTTGACGAAGGTGGTCTTGCCGGAGCCGGAGCGGCCGACGAGACCGACGCGCTCGCCGGCACGGATCGTGACCGACAACCCGTCATAGAGCGGCGCGTGATGACCGCCATAGTGAAACGTGACGTCGTCAAAGAGGAGCTCTCCGCGCTCGATCGCGATCGGCCGCGCGTCCGGCGCATCCGCAATCCCGATCGGCTCGTCGTGGATCGCCACCAGCTCCTCCATGTCGTTGACCGAGCGCTGCAGGTTGTTGATGTGCATTCCGACGTCGCGCAAATAGGCATGGATGACGTAGTAGCTCGTCAGCACATAGGTGACGTCGCCGGGCGAGGCCCGCCCCGACATCCACAGCAGCACCGCGCCGCCGATCACGGAGGCGCGCAGGGCCAGCAGCACCGAGAGCTGCGCCAGATTGGTGTAGTTGTAGCGCAGCCAGGTCCGCCGCACGCGCACGCGCCAACGATTGACGACACGGGCAAGCCGCGCATCCTCGCGCGCTTCCGCGCCGAAGGATTTCACCACCGCGTTGCAGGTTAGCGCGTCCGCCAACGTGCCGCCGACCTTGGTGTCCCAGGCATTGGAGACGCGCGCGGCTGGCGCGATATAGCGCGTCGAGAACAGCACCGTCATCGTGACGTAGGCCAGCGCGCCCAGCGCGATCACCGCGCCAAGCGAGGCCCAGTGCACGCCGAGCAGGATCATCGACCCGATCAGCACCAGCAGCGACGGCGCCAGCGCCATCAAGATGGTGTCGTTCAACAGGTCGAGCGCCCACATGCCGCGGGTCACCTTGCGCACCGTGGATCCCGCGAAGGAGTTGGCGTGCCAGTCGGTCGAGAAGCGTTGCACGCGCATGAAGGCTTCCTGCGCGACCTCGGACATGATCTTGAGCGAGAACGGCACGATGGCTTGAAGGCCGGTCAGCCGCAGCACCATGGACGCAGCGCCCAGCGCCACGATACCGCCCAGGGCCATCAGCGCCGCGTGACGCGCGGCGAGATCTGATGGGCCGCGCGTCAGGGCGTCGACCAGATGTCCGGAGAAGACCGGCATGAACAGGTCGGCGACGGTTGCGCCCAACAAGCCGCCGGCCACGACGAGGGTACGCCCCGGCTGCTTCAGCCAGTGCCGGAACACGAATGGCAGCACCACGCGTATCGCCGCGGGCCTTTTTGACAGAGCGGTCATGGCGTCATCCGGCCGCTTCTGGCGCGGGCCGGCTCCATTGATGGACGCAGGCCGGCCGCGAGGGCCGAGACGGCGTCACTTAAAGTTGGCTTTGGACTTGGGGAGCGGAGCGATCGGGACTGGAAGCCCAATCGAAGCTGGCGGAAGAGGCCTCTAGGAGGCCGAGCAGATACCGAGCCAGAACATCATCGAGCGCGGGCGTGCGATCTGCGAATGCGACGAAATCATGCAAATCCTCCCAGTTCGATGGAATGAGTTGCGCTTTATAGATGTGTCACTGGTGATTTGCAACGGGGCTCGCGCGAGATCACGCACGAGTGTTGCAAATTAGTGCGCGTCGCCGCTGGCGCCGAACGGCGAGGCCGGCTTCTTCAACAGCGTGACGAGCAGGGTGAGGCCGAGATAGAACACCGTCAGGATGAAGAAGGCATCGCCGAAGCCCATCACCACGGCCTGGCGATGCAAGAGCTGCGACAGCTGCTTCATCGCCATCAGCGTGGAATCGCCGAGCCCCTGGAACTTCTGCATGAACATGGTCAGGGTTTCGGTCGCGGTCGCGTTGCCCCAGGTCACGCGCTCCTGCAGGCGCGAGATGTGCAGGTCGGTGCGGTCGTTGAGCACGGTGTTGATGACGGCGAGGCCCACGGCGCCGCCGAGATTGCGCATCAGGTTGAAGAGCCCCGAGGCGTTCTTCACCCGGTCGGGCGCGAGCGTGCCGAGCGCGATGTTGTTGGTCGGCACCATAGCGAACATCATGCCGACGCCGCGCAGGATCTGCGGAATCAACAGCTCGTAGAAATCGTAGTCGCGCGTGATCCAGGTCATCTGGTAGGAGCCGAGCGCGAATACGACGAGCCCGAACGCGATCATGTAGCGCATGTCGTACTTCGCCATGAGGCGGCCGACCACCGGCGCAACCAGGAACATGGTGATGCCCGAGACGAACAGGGTATCGCCGATCATCAGCGCGCTATAGCCGCGCACTTCGGCGAGATAACGTGGGTAGATGTAGGTCAGGCCGTAGAGGCCGATGCCGATGCAGAACTGAAGGACGCAGCCGATCGCGAAATTGCGATTGGAAAAGGTGCGCAAATTGACGATCGGCTCGGCCGCCGTGAAGACGCGCCAGAAGAAGGCGATCGCCGAGATGCCGCAGATCCAGGCGCAGATCGCGACCGAGGGGTCCTGCATCCATTCATATTGCGGGCCTTCCTCCAGCACGTATTCCAGCGTGCCCAGGAAGCTGGCCATGAACAGCAACCCCCACCAGTCGAAACGATCGAGCAATTCGAAATGCGGCTCGTCGAAATCGACCAGCGCCAGCACGCCGATTGTGATACCGATGCCGGGCACGATGTTGATGAAGAACAGCCAGTTCCAGGACATCAGGTCGGTGATGTAGCCGCCGACGGTCGGCCCGATGGTCGGAGCCAGCGTTGCGACGAGCCCGATGATGGGACCGACGATGTGGAATTTGGTGCGCGGGAAAACGGTGTAGGCGGAAGCGAACACCGTCGGGATCATGCCGGCGCCGAGAAAACCTTGCAGCGCGCGCCAGACGATCATCTCCTCGATGGTGGTGGCGAAGCCGCAGAGCAGGCTCGATACGGTAAAGCCGGCCGCCGAGATCGCGAACAACAGCCGCGTGCCGAACGCGCGCGACAGAAACCCCGACAGCGGAATCGCGATCACTTCGGCGATCAGATAGGCGGTCTGGACCCAGGAGACTTCACTGGAGCTTGCCGACAGGCCGGCCTGGATTTCACTCAGGGACGCCGAGACGATCTGGATGTCCAGGATCGACATGAACATCCCGAACGCCATGATGATGAAGGCGAACAGCCGCTTCGGCGCGATGCGCTCCGAAGCGGGGTCCGCCATCATGGCAGGTGAAACGGTCGTGGCGTTCGCCATCGTCTGACCTCGCGGCGCAGGCGCGCTACTGCGGATGGATCATGGTGGCGTCGTCGAGATCGACCTCGCTGTCGGCGTCGGCCGCGCCCTTGTTGGTATCGACGGTCGCAGTGACCGACATGCCGGCGCGGAGCAGGTTTTGCTTCGCGACTGACTTCGGCACGCGGATGCGGACCGGCACGCGCTGCACGATCTTGGTGAAGTTGCCGGTGGCGTTGTCGGGCGGCAGCAGCGTGAACACCGAGCCCGCGCCCGCCGCGATGCTGTCGACGACGCCGGAGAACTTGCGCATGCCGTAGGCGTCGACCTTGATCGTCACCGGCTGGCCGGGGCGGATGCGCTTGAGCTGGGTCTCCTTGAAATTGGCGTCGATATAGACGTTGTCGAGCGGCACGACGTTGCCGAGCCGCTGGCCAACCGCGACGAAATCGCCGGCACTGACGAGGCGGTTCGAGAACGTGCCGTCGACCGGCGCGCGCACCGCGGTGAAGGCGAGATCGCGCTCGGCCTTGGCCAGCGTGGTCTTGAGCTCGGCGAGCTGCGCCTGCGCTTCGGCCTGCTGCGCCTTGGCAACGTCGACATTGCTGAGCGCGACATCGTAAGCGGCCTGCGCAGCCTTGACGGCGGCGGCGCCCTGATCGCGTCCGGCTTCGGAGCTCTCGAAGGTGGCGCGCGAGGCAAAACCCTTGTTGCTCAGCGCCTGCTGGCGCTCGTAATCGAGGTCGGCGCGCTTGAGACCGGCTTCGGCGGAGACGAGTTGCGCCTTGGCCTGCGCGACCTGGCTGTCGAGCGCCACGACCTGGCGGCCGATGCGATCGATGGTGGCCTGCTGGGTCGCGATCCTGGTCGCGGCGGCGTCGACCGCGATCTTGTAGTCGCCGTCGTCGATGCGGAAGACGATGTCGCCGGCGCGCACCGTCGTGTTGTCGCCGGCGAGGATCGAGGAGACGTGGCCGGCAACGCGCGCGCCCAGCATGGTGTTGTTGGCGCGGACATAGGCGTCGTCGGTCGCGACGTAGAAGCGGCCAACCAGCGTGTAATAGCCGGCATAGCTCGCGGCCGCGAGCGCCAGCACCAGCCCCACTCCCATCATCACGAATTTGCGCTTGCCGGACTTCGGCGCGCCGGCGGCGGCAGGCGCGTCTGGGGCTGCGGCCGGCTTGTCGGTCACGGGCTGCTCCGGCGCCTCGCTGGGGCGGCGCTTGGTTTCCTCGGCCACATGAGAGCGCAACTGCTCGGCGAGAGCTACAGACGTCTCGGTGGCAGCATCACCACCCGCGGGCGTCGGCGTCTCCACGGCGTCCGGGCGAAGGACGCGCGCAGCCTGGTCTCTCACTACGGCCATGGAGGCCTCCCCCAACAAAAAAGCGCGATGAGGGACAGCCGCGTGCGGCCCGGTCCCTCTCGCTTATCCCAAATATCATTGACCGAACGGTTCGGTCAATATAGATAATATTCCCGGGCAGAGCCTACTGGCCCGAATCCTTTATTTCGGTTTCATGATCCTGGACCGATGCAAAAACCTTCCGAGACCCTGAACCAATGGTTGTAGCCGACCGCGAACATCTGCACGTCATCCAGGAGGAGGACAGCTCCAAACGCCGCCAGATCCTGGACGGGGCCCGCAAGGTGTTCATGGATCTCGGGTTTGACGGTGCCAGCATGGGCGAGATCGCTCGCGCGGCGCAGGTCTCGAAGGGCACGCTTTACGTCTACTTCGCGGACAAATGCGCGCTGTTCGAAGCCATCCTCGAGCAGGAGGCGCTCCAGCACGGTCAGGTCGCGTTCAACTTCGATCCGGTCCGCGATGTTGAAACCACGCTGAAGGATTTCGGCCGGGCCTACAACCGTCTGCTGTGCCGGACCGGCGGCGGATCCGCGATCCGCACCGTGATGGCGATCGCCGAGCGCATGCCCGATCTCGGCCGCCGCTATTATGCGCGGGTGCTGGACAAGTCCATCAACCGCCTCTCCGACTATCTCAACACCCATGTCGCCTGCGGCGATCTCGCGATCGACGATTGTGATCTGGCGGCGTCGCAATTCATGGAACTGTGCAAGGCCTCGCTGTTCCTGCCCTTCGTCTTCCAGGCTGCGCCCGCACCGTCGGAAGAGCGCATGAGCGAAGTCGTCGACAGCGCGACGCGGATGTTCCTGGCGGCGTACCGGGCGAAGTAACGGCACGCGTTGCAGGCCGTTCCGTCGGTCCTATATTGGGGCTCATGTCCCGTGATCTTCGCCCGCCGGTCGATATCCTCCATTACGAGATCGTTCAGGAACAGGCCTCCGCACTCGGACGGATGGGCCGCACGCTTGAACGGGCGCTGGCGCGCTTGCGCGAGTTCGACGCCGCTCACGCAAGCTCGGAAGTGCCGGCCGCGATGCAGCCGGCCAGGCGAAAGCTGGTGATGGAAGCCGGCCACGCGCTCTGGATGTTCGTGGTGCAGCGTGAGGCAACCGGCCTGCGCGACAGCCGCCACATCATGCGGACCTACAATGTCCCCGCCGAGGTACAGCTGTGCATGGGACTGGTCCCAGCACCGTCGAAGTCGACCTGAAATTTTTCTACGGCGCGGGCTCTAGTCGGTCACCTGCTTCCTCAACGCGGCGAGATCGTTGACGGCCGTCTTGGTCGGCCAGTCCAGACGATGCCGTCGTCCTGGAGGCGGCTGAGGATCAGGCTGATGGACAGGCGCGTCGCGCCGATCATGCGCGCGAGTTGGCCTGGCGTGATACGGCCGAGCGAGATCGGGCCCCTTTCCTCCTGGGCTACGCATCACGCGCAAGCCTCAATCGTCGGCGTACTCGTCCTCTTCGTGTTTTCGCGCCATGCTCTTGCGCGTACCCAGCGAGCCGGTCACGGAGGGATCACGCGCATTCGCATAGGGATTGCGCCCGCCCGCCCGCGCGGCGACCTCTTCGCCGGAGACGGCAGCGGGCTGGCAGATCAGGCGGCGGCTGGCGCGGCGCATCAGATCGACGTGGATGTGATCGTAATGATAGACGTTCGAGCCCGGCGCCAGCACCGTGGTGAAATGCACACACGCGCCCGACTGCACGTCGCGCAAGAACCCCTGCTCTTCCGGCATGCCGCGCCAGCCATCCTTCACGGTGACGCGGCGGCCGTCGGCGAGCACGAAGGCGGCGATGTCGAGCGCGTTGCCGAAGGCGTGCTCGGAGATATGGGCGTGCGAATTGCCGTTCATGCCGCGGCAGGAATAAGCGGAGATCTGCTTGATCTCCGCGACGCGGGTGCCGAACCACCGCATCGCCGAGGGCTGCACGGTGTCGGCGAGCCAACGATCGAGCTCGGACACGATCGGACAGGCCAGCGTCGCAACCGGCTTGATCGCAACGGGGCCAACGGCGGTGACGGGATTGCCCTGTGCCGGACCAAGGCGCGGCAGCGGTTGCTGCGCGGGCGCCTGCGAGTAGGGCGCCGGCCGTGCCGGATAGCTCGGCGCATTCATGTAGCGCGACGCGCCCGCGGCATCGGTGCCCTCGGGCGGCAAATCGATCTCGTCTTCCTGCTGCGCCACGCCGGGCGCATTCAGAGGCATTGGACCAGGGGAAGCGCCATAGCCGGACGGCTGACGCACCGCGCTCTCGGGATAGTTCGAGCGTTGCGGATAGGACGATGCCGGAGTGTTCTGGCTCTGCGGGTAATTCGATCGCGGCTGCGTCACCGGCCAGCGCGGCTGGCTGCCCACGCTCCCGGGCGGACGCAGTTCCTCATCGGCAAAGCCGTAGCTGCTCGAGCCTTCGCCGAGGGCGGCGACCTTGAGCGGAAACTCTGCGCCGCACATGCCCGGCCCGGAGATCGGGTCGATGCGGACGAGATCCGGCCCCTCTTTCACCGCGCCGGATTTCAGGCATGCGGCTTCGGCCTCGGCCCGCCACGGTTCACGTTCGGCCTGGAAGACGCCGCGTCCGCAACCTGCTAACGAAACAAGGACGATGGAGCCGACGAGATACAAACGAACTCCGCGCGTCATGCACGCACGTTCGGTGAATTTACTTAAAGACTCTTCAACGTGTGGATTTCAGTGTTCTTTAACCATATCGGCTCGCGCCAGCAGGAGCACCTGCCCGTGGCGAGTGACAGCAAGGCTGACTTTTTCGGAAAGAGACTTTCTGTTAACCATGACGCTCTCGCGCAAGGCGGCGCGACAGCGGGAGCGACATCATGACGTTCGCCGGGAGACTGAGCGTTATCACCGCGTACCTCGCCATGGCCTTTGTCGGTGCCATCGTGCTCGGCATGATCTAGCGGCTTCAGCCGAGGTATCGAACGCTTCCCTTACGACCGCGCGCTCCACTGCCGCGACGTCGTGATCAGCTTCTCCGGCCGCTCTTCGGCTCGCGTCCAGTCGTTTCCGGAACACCAGAAATGGCTGACTGCGCAGGCTTCCACGTGGAGCTTGCCGGAGCTCTTCAGCGTCATCGTCGCATAATAAGTGCTGCCGCTGGAGCGGCTGTAGATGTTGCCGGTCCAGACGTCGTGCGTTTTCGGCTTCATGTTGACGAGCACGCTCTCGCCCCTGGCCGACGCTTCAGTCAGCGCGAAGCCACACAGTGCCGGTCCACAGCGTTCGATGCGGACCGTGCCCTTGGCGCCTGCGCTCTCCCATTCGCCCAGCGGCAAATAGGCGGGCTCGTCGTCGCCACGCTCAGGGCTCGTCACGGGTTGCTCGAGCTCCGGCCTTGGCGCGACGACAGGTGCCTCCATGCGCGGCGGATCGAGCGCGACGGTCTTCGGCGGATCCATCCGCGGTAGCTCGACCCGCGGCGGATTGGAGCTTGGCGCCTGCGGCAGGACAATTGGCTGCGACGTCGTTGAGGCAAGGACAGGAGCCGTCTGCGCCGCCGCAGGCGCTACCGCAATCGCTTGCGCTGGCCTGACCGGAGCCGCGGGATAGAGCGGCTGCGGCGGCGGAAGCACCGGCGCAGGGGCCGGCGTCGTGTCATCGTCCGGCCGAAAGCTGCGATGGGAGGAAACCGAAACACAGGAAGCCGATCGGCAATGGCTGGGCGAGTCGACCTGGAATCGATGACCGCCGATCGAGAACGCGAAGGACCCGGCCTCGGCTGCGGGCGCAATCGCCATCAGCGCGATCAATGTGCCAAGCGAAGTCACAAGCCGCATCATCGGCGCCTCCCTCTCTGTGGCGACGACATTACACAGATGCAATCGCGGCTGAATGTGCGCGGCGTCACCCAGCACCGGGGAGCCGTTGTGACGCCCATCACAGAAGGTCCGACCGGCCCGGCGTAGGGTCGAACCACGCTTCATCCACCCGCGACTTCAGTCCCATCGGGACCCACACATTCTTCGGAGGTTGTCATGAACAAGCTCACCATCGCCGCCACCGCTCTCTTCCTCGCGTCCACCGCCGCCGCGCATGCCGGCAATGCGATCTCGTTCCAGATCGAAGGCCAGAACATCCGCATCGAGACGCCGCGCAACTGCGCCTCGCTCAATTGCGTGACCATCGTCGCGCCGGGCTTGTCCGACAAGCCGATCAAGCTGAACAACATCAACCTCAAGGGCCTTGGCTCGAAGGATGATGACGTCGACACCACGCCGGCTCCGGCCACGACCGCGCAGCCGGCGCCGGCTCCGGTGCAGCAGCAGCAGCCCGTGCAGCAGGCCCCCGTGCAGGCGACCGCGCCGGCAGCGCCGGCTATCGCGGTACCCAGCACGACGGTTGCCGCTGCTCCGTCCGCTGGCTACGACTCCACGACGCAGACCGCGCCCGCTGCGGCTCCCGCGCCCGTCGCGGTTGCTCCGGCCCCCGCTCCGGCGCCGGTGCCCGCCGCGCCTGTCGCGGTTGCCAACACGCCGATCGGCGTCTGGGCGACCGAAGAGAACAAGGGCAATGTCCGCGTCGAACAGTGTGGCGTCAATCTCTGCGGCTACGCCGCGAAGACCAACGAGCGTATCCTGATCAACATGAAGCCCGACGGCGCGAAGTGGAGCGGCCGCATCCACGATCCCGACTCCGGCCGCAACTACGACTCGACGATCGCGATGAAGGGCCCGAATGCAATGCGCGTGCAGGGCTGCGCCTTCGGCGGCATGTTCTGCGGCGGCCAGACCTGGAAGCGCGTGAGCTGACGCACCACCATCGTCCCATTCTATAGTCATCCCGGGCGATGCGAAGCATCGACCCGGGATCATGCGCGACAGTCTCAGTTTATCCCCTCACCCTGAGGAGCCTGCGAAGCAGGCGTCTCGAAGGGCAAAGGCCCGGATCGCGAGCGGGCCTGCATGGTTCGAGACGCGCGCAAGGGCGCGCTCCTCACCATGAGGGGAAAGAGTTGGATTTGAACGTTCACCGCCGCCGTGCGATAGACATTCATCCGCCGTTCAGCTGTACCCGGCTGATATCGGTCGATCTCGCCTCGCGTTTCTCACCGGGACTCTTCGTGACATTTATCGTGGCCTGGCGCCGCTTCATGTTCGCGCTTGTGCTGCTGGCGTTGCCGCCGGCCGGCGCGAGCGTTGCGTTCGCATCCGATGCGATCGAGCTTGCGCAGGCGCAGCCACAAGCGCAGCCGTCGCCCGCCCCCTCGCCGACGCCATCGGCTTCACCCGTTCCCGCGACCGAGGCGCAGCCCGCCGCCATCGAGCCGATCGGCAACGTCGCGACGGTGACGGGCATCGCGACCGTGATCCGCGACAAAAATTCCTATCCGCTGCGGGTACGCGACGACATCTATCTCAACGACGTCGTGCAGACTTCGTCGAACTCCTCGCTCGGCATCACCTTCAACGACGCGACCACGTTCAACCTCTCGGCCAGCGCCAAGATCACCATCGACACTTACGTCTATGAGGACGGCGGCAAACAGAACGCAGGAATCTTCGACATCGGCAAGGGCACGGTCGCCTTCGTCGCGGCGGCGGTGGCAAAGACCGGCGACATGAAGATCACGACGCCGACGGCGACGCTCGGCATCCGCGGCACCACCGGCGTCGTCGAGGTGCCGGAAGGCCCGGCCGCGAACAACGCCAACAACGTCAACATCAAGCTCTATCCCGACGCCGACGGCCGGGTCGGACACATCGACGTCGACGACCGCACGAGCGGGACGCGGCTCGGCGCGCTGACGCAAGGCGCGAGCGGTTTTGCGATCCGGCCGGGCGCGGCCGCGGCAGGCGTCATGCGCTTTGCCGCGGTGCCGATCACGATCGCACCACAGCAGATCGCACGCGACCGCGGCTTCGTCAGCCAGGTGCATCTGGCGCAGACCACGGGCCGGCAGATCGTCACCGAGCAGCGCGACTTCCGCCGTGCCAATCCGACCGCGAGCCCGCGCATTCCGCGGCCGTTCCAGCCGCCGCAACAGCAACAATTGCGGCCGAATACGGCGCCAGGACAACAGCCGCAACAGCCGCAGCGGCCGAACGGTCAGCCCGGTCAGAACAACCGTCCAGGCCAGCAGCAGCCCGGCACGCCAGGCCGCCAAGGCGCCCAGCCCCAGCGGCAGGGCCAAGGACAGGGTCAAGCGTCGGGCCAAGGCGGCGCCGTCCAGCCCGGTACGCCGAGCGCGGGTCAGGGTCAGCAACAGCAAGGCCAGAAGCAAGGCGCGGGACGTCCGGCAGGCCCACCGCGCACCGGTCAAGGCACGCAGCCTGACGGCACGCCGCAAACCCGGCCGCAACGCGGTGGGCAGATTCCGACCCAGCCCGGCGGAGTCGCGCCGCCGCAGCCGGGCGGAACGCACCAGCAGCCGGGCCTGCAGCCGCAGCTTCCGCGCACCGGCATGCAGCCCGGCCAGCCGCCCGCTGCTCGACAGCCGGGCATGCAACGCCCGGGCGGATTCCAGCAGCGCCTCCCCGCCGCGCAACGCCCCGCAGCGCCGCGAAGGCCAGCACCAGTTCCGAAGGAGAAGGAGCGGCGGTGACTTTCTTCCTTCTCGCCTTGCGGGAGAAGGCGGCGCGAAGCGCCGGATGAGGGGTTCTATCGGCGAAAACTCATCGACAGCTTGACGCGTGGAGAGAGACCCCTCACCCGGCTTTGTTTCGCAAAGCCACCCTCTCCCGCAAGGGGCGAGGGTGCACCGTCACGCTGCGCGCGAGGAGAACTCACGCCTCGCCGCGCAGCCAAGCCTTCACCTTCTGCAAGAGACCATGCCGCAACTCGTCCGAAGCCGCTTCGGCTGGCGTCAGCGTCTGCAAGGCTGCATCGACATCCTCGGTCGCGAGCGGCGGTGTGACGTCGGTATCCACCG
The DNA here is from genome assembly GCF_000244935.1 of Bradyrhizobium sp. WSM1253. Classification (NCBI taxonomy): domain Bacteria; kingdom Pseudomonadati; phylum Pseudomonadota; class Alphaproteobacteria; order Hyphomicrobiales; family Nitrobacteraceae; genus Bradyrhizobium; species Bradyrhizobium sp. WSM1253. Next base: position 6,263,020 of record NZ_JH600073.1, on the reverse strand, counting down.
GCGCAAGCCCTGCCGCCGCGAGCGCGATCGGGCCGACCTGGGTCAGAAACACGCGCTCGTACTCGCGCGACAGGCGCGCGAGCGCGTCTTCCAGCGTCAACCAGTCGACCGCCTTGATGTCGTTCATCAGCTTGCGGACGGGACCGTCCCCGGCCTCCATGCGCCAGAAATGCACGACCTTGGAGCGCCCGCCGGACTGATAGACGAGCGTGCCCAGAAATTCGTGGATGGCGACCTCGTGACCGGTCTCTTCCAGCACTTCGCGATGCGCGGCTTGCTTCGGCGTCTCGCCGTCGTCGAGCTTGCCCTTGGGCAAAACCCATTCGTTGCGCTTGCGCTGGCGCACGACGGCGATCAGCGGCGGCGCACCTCGCCGCAGCACAATACCACCCGCCGCCATCACCGGCGCCTGTGCCATCACCAAATCCGTCGTCGCAGAAACGTCCCAGGGACGATATAGGCGGCCGACGCGGCTGATTGAAGGCTAGTTTTTTCTCAGCAGCGCTTGACCTGCGCGAATGCGCGTGCCCTCGGCGATGTCGTCGCAGAAGGTGAAATCGCCGGGCGCGAGGATGATGATGGTCGAGCCATGCTCGAACCAGCCGAGCTCCTCGCCCTTGCTCACGTTGACGTCGCAGGGAAAATTGACCGGCCCTCTCGTCTGGGCATTCAGCACCATGTCGAGGAAATGCAGACGGATGCTCGCGACCAGGATCGCGGCGACCGGTACCAGCGTCACGGCTTCGCCCGTCGGCAAATGCGTGCGGATCACTGCGCGCTCGTTCTTGCAAAACAGACGCTCGACCCGTTTCAGCGCGATCGGGTTGACGTTCCAGACGTCGCCATGGATCAACGTGACACGCTCGATATGCGCGTCAAAGGGCGCGTGGAAGCGGTGATACATGCTCGAGGTCAGCCGCAGGGTGACGAAGGAGCCGTTGCGGTGCTGATCGACAAGGGCGGAATCGCCGAGCAGATCGAGCAGCGAGTACGGCGCGCCTTTGACCTGGAACAGCTCGGTGTCCGCGATCCGGCCATGGGCGCCGACAATGCCGTCGGACGGGCTGGCGACAATGGAGGGGTCCGGATCAAAGGGGCGCAAGCCGGGCTTGAGCTCCCGGGTGAAGCAGTCGTGCAGGCTCTTGAAATGCGTTTTCCGCGCCTCCGACAGATCGAGGTCGGAGAACAGCTTCCACAGCGCGATGGAGCCGTCCCGCACCAGCGGGTTCTCGATCTTCGAGAACCAGCCCATGAAGCGGGTTAGCGCCGCGCGAGGGATGCGGTTGGTCAGCAGGAAGTTGAGGTCTTCCTGCTGGGTGAAAGAGGCGATCAGGGCTTTGACTGTCATGAATCTGTCAGCTCGCAGTATTAGCGCTTGTTGTCATGGAAACGACACTCCCGATTCTTTCTTTGTCCGTGGCCGCCGCAGCGTCCGCTGCCGTCGCCTTCCCGAAAATCAAGGCGCGGATCGCATTGTCCCGCGCCAAGCACCGCTCGCTCGCCGGACACTCCAAGATGTCGCGCCGGGTGGCAAAGCTGCTCCCGTTCTACGAATTCGAAGGCGATGCGTACTTCGCCTGCGACGGCGCGCCGGCGAACGTCGCAACGCAGCGCAAGGACGGCTTCTTCCGTCTCGCGCGTCTCTACGCCGAGCGCTACCCCAAGGGCCGCGCGATGACGAAGGAAGCGGCGGAAAAGATCTCCGATTTGCACTTCACCGAAACCTACCGCGTGCCGTTCCAGTTCTCGCGCCTCGTCCGCGAGCATTTGGGCACCTCGACCTTCTTGGAGTCGTCGCGCGGCGTCACCGTCACGGATGTCGACGGCAACACCTCCTACGACCTCACGGGGTCCTACGGCGTCAACATCTTCGGCAACGACTTCTACAAGGAATGCATCGAGGGCTCCGAGAAGCGCGCGCACGCGCTCGGACCGGTGCTCGGCCCCTACCATCCCGTCATCCTCGAGAACGTGGCGCGGCTGTGCCAGATCTCGGGCCTCGACGAAGTCTCCTTCCACATGTCCGGCACCGAGGCCGTGATGCAGGCGGTGCGGCTCGCGCGCTATCACACCAGGCGCACCCATCTCGTTCGTTTCGCCGGCGCCTATCATGGCTGGTGGGGCGACGTGCAGCCTGGAGTCGGCAATCCGATTCCCGCGCACGAGACCTACACCCTCGCCGAGATGTCGGAGAAGACGCTGCACGTGCTGCGGACGCGCAAGGACATCGCCTGCGTGCTGGTCAACCCGCTGCAGGGGCTGCATCCGAATGGCAACGCGCCCGGCGACTCCTCGCTGGTTGATTCCTCTCGCGGCGGCAATTTTGACCGCACCGCCTACACCGAGTGGCTCAAGACGCTGCGCGAGGTCTGCGACCAGCGCGGCATCGTGCTGATCTTCGACGAGGTCTTCGTCGGCTTCCGTCTCGCGGCAGGCGGCGCCCAGGAGTATTTCGGCGTCAAGGCCGACATGGTGACCTACGGCAAGAGCCTCGCCGGTGGCCTGCCGGTCGGCGTGGTCTGCGGCAAGAAGGAGTTGATGCGCCGCTTCCGCGACGACCGCCCCGCCGACGTCTGCTTCGCCCGCGGCACCTTCAACTCGCACCCCTACGTCATGACGGCGATGGACGAGTTTCTGAGCCGGCTCGCCAGCCCGAACCTCCGCGCCATCTATGACGGATTGGACGAGACCTGGAACGGCCGCGCGCAAAAGCTCAACCAAATGATGGGCGATGCCGACCTGCCGGTGCGGTTCGCGAACTTCTCGTCGATCTGGACGGTGAAATACACCACGCCGTCCCGCTACAACTGGATGCTGCAATATTATCTGCGCGCCGAAGGCCTGTCCTTGAGCTGGGTCGGCACCGGCCGGCTGATCTTCAGCCTGAACTACACCGATGCCGATTTCACCGAGGTCGCCGAACGTTTCGTTCGCGCCGCCGAGAAGATGAAGGCCGACGGCTTCTGGTGGCACGATGGCGTCCTCACCAACAAGACCATCAAGCGGCAGATCCTGAAAGAGATGCTGGCCAAGCGCTTCGGACGCTAAGGTCGATTCTCCGCTCCAACACACAGTCGTTCCGGGGCGGCTCGAAGAGCCGAACCCGGAACCTCGAGATTCCCCGGTGCGCAATGCGCACCTGCGGTCTGGTCCTTCGGACCATCCCGGAATGACGGCGTCTGTGGCGGCGCTCAATTCCACTTCCCCGCACGCTGGGCGAGGCGAAGAAAACGCAGCGGCCGGGCCCAACACGTGGATGCCCGGGACGAGCCCGGGCATGACGCAACCATCAGACATCGGAGGCCTTGGTGAGAACGGCGCGCTCAGGCGTGCTGCTCTTCGAGTGTGGGCTCGCCGATCAGGCCCAGCGTGTGCTCGGGCTTGAGGTGCAGGCCGGGGTCCATCAGCTCGCCGCGCATCAGCGCCAGCGGCGCGTTGCGGTAGAGCATCAGATCGTGGAAGGGGTCGGTCAGGATCTTCGTCATCCAGACGAGGCCGGTCTCGACGTCGCGGATGAAGAACAGGTGCACCGTGCGGAACATCAGACCGCCGCCGCCGACCACGAGCCAGATCTTGGCGACCTGCCGCATGAAGTCGGTCGCGCCCGCCCAGGGCGTGAACAGTCCGAACAGCGTGGGATCGACCAACAGCACCACCGGGGACAGCGCCCAGATCGACATCAGCACCACCTTGCGCTGAAGATTGTAGCCGACCTTGATCTCTTCCTTGTGCTCGTGCGTCGCCTGGTTGATCTGGTCGTAGCCGTGCGGCTCGAAGAAGAAGTGACCCGCCTGGCGCGAGGTCATCGAGACCAGCCAGCCGACCAGCGCCGAGATCATGGGGTCGACGAACAGCCAGACATAGGCGAACAAGAAGCTCAGCGCGCTGACGAAGTGCAGGCTCTGATTGATGCGGCTGTGGTGATAGTAGCGGTGGTCGTCCCAGCGCTGGATCCGCAGCTGCTCGAGATAGTTCTTGATCATGCTCTCCCCCAAATGCTTTCGGGTTCAGGATTTACAGAGATTCGATGTAGGCCGTGTGACATCATCATTTTGTCATGTGACGATGCGCAGCGACGCCGTGACGCATGCGACGCGTGAGCTTGGGTTACGCCGCCTTGGCGACGTCGACCTTGCGGAAGCGCACCAGCGAGAAATGACCGAGCGGCGGGATCAGGCGGCGCTCGGCAAGCTCGATGCCGTTGGCGCCGGCGAGCCATTTGGCGTAACGCGACCAGGCGAACTCGGCGGTGCGGAAGCCGAGCGGACGCACCACCGGCTGCAGCTTCTGCTCGATGAAGCGGCGCATGCCGGTATCGGCGCTGACGCGGGTGAGGATGATCAGCTCGCCGCCGGGGCGCAGCACGCGGGCGAATTCGTCCAGCGCGACTTCCGGATTCGGCACGGCCGTGACGACGTATTGCGCCATCACGACGTCGAAGGAATTGTCGGGGAATTCGAGCTTCTCGGCATCCATCACCGCGAGGCCTTCGACGTTGTTCAGCTTGCCCTCGGCGACGCGCTGGCGCGCCTTGTCGAGCATCGCCTCCGAGATGTCGGTGCCGAAGATGCGCAGATGCGGCGCGTAGAGCGGCAACGAGATGCCGGTGCCGACGCCGACTTCGAGCACCCGGCCGCCGATCTTGTTGGTGGCCGCGATCGCAGCCTGCCGGCCCTTGGCGAACACGCCTCCGAACACCAGGTCGTAGACCGGCGCCCAGCGGTCATAGGCCTGCTCAACCGTGCCGCGGGTGAGGTCGAGCTGCTGGGTGCCGTCAAGGTTCATGATCTTAGCCATCGATGAGGTTCTCGCTGTGGTTCGAAACGTTTTGGGTCAACCGCGCACCGGCCGACGCGCCATGATCGGCGAGGCGCGCAAGGCACGGCTGGGCTGAAGTGAAGTGAGGTTGCCGACGAACTGGCGCGCGCTGTTTTCCCAGGAGCGCTCCAGCGCGAAATTGCGGCAGGTCTCGCGCGACATGGTGAGCGCGCGCAGGCACGCGGCGCGCAAATCGTGGTCGATCGCGCCGATCGGGTGATCCGCGATGACGTCCTTCGGACCCGTCACCGGAAACGCCGCAACCGGCGTGCCGCAGGCGAGCGCTTCGAGCTGCACCACGCCGAACGTGTCGGTCAGGCTCGGAAACACGAACACGTCGGCGGCGGCGAGATGCGCGGTAAGGTCAGCACCCTTCTTCTCGCCGAGAAACACAACGTCCGGATATTTCTTTTCGAGCGCAACCTTCTGCGGGCCGTCGCCGACGACGACCTTGGTGCCGGGCAGGTCGAGCGAGAGGAACGCTTCCAGGTTCTTCTCCACCGCCACGCGGCCCATCGTCATGAAGATCGGCCCGGGCAGATCGAGCTTCGCCGGAGAGTCGGGATGAAACAGCTCGGTGTTGACGCCGCGGGTCCAGAAGCCGAGCCGCTTGAAGCCGCGCTCGGAGAGCTCCTGCCGCAACGAGGGCGTCGCCACCATGGTCATGGCGGCGGCATCGTGGAAGTGGCGCAGCACGGCGTAGCCGACGCTCGCGGGGATGCCGGTCCGCACCGAGACGTACTCGGGAAAGCGCGTGGTGTAGGAGGTGGTGAAGGCGAGCCGGTTGCGACGGCAATAAGCCCGCGCCGCCCAGCCGATCGGCCCTTCGGTCGCGATGTGCAGCGCCTCGGGCGCCGCCCTCTCGATCCGCCGCGCAATCTCCTTGCCGCTCGGCAGCGCAATGCGCAGCCCCGGATATGTCGGTAGCGGCCACGACCGAAAACCGTCCGGGGTGAGGAAGTCGATCTCGACATCCAATGCCTTGGCCGCGCCAGCCAGCGAGGTCAGCGTCCGGACCACACCGTTGACCTGCGGATGCCAGGCGTCAGTCGCGATTAATACCCGCATGGGGAAATCCCGAGATTTTTATGATTCTCGGCTTTGGACCATCAACCACGGATATTTCAGGCGTGTGACGTCATGGAAGTGTCGGCCCGCTGTTTTGTTCGTTAACGGGTCCGCGCAGCCACGAAACCGTCATGAAACAATCCTTGCCGCCATGAAGCCGTTTTCGGTTTTCCGCGCAAACGTCCCGAAACTTCTTTCCGTTAGTGATTTCCGCAACAGAGCACCGAAATGGTGCCGGGTGACCAAAAAACACCGCGCAAACAGGGGCGACCAATGATCAATCCGGAGACGTTGAAGACTTATTCGCGCGCCGTTGCGTTTGGCGCAGTGGCTGTCACCGCGATCGCGTTCGCCGGCCCGGCCAAGGCCGCGCCTGTGCAGCTCTTCCCCTTCTTCCAGCCGCTGCCGCCGATCGCGGCGCCATACCAGCCTTATCAAGCCACACCCTATCAGGCCGCGCCGTCCGAAGATCAGGACGCCGTCGAAACGCCGGCCCGCTTCCGTCGCCAGACCGTCTCCTACGCAACGCGTGAGGCGCCCGGCACCATCATCATCGATACACCCAACACCTACCTCTATCTGGTGCTCGGCAACGGCCAGGCGATACGCTACGGCATCGGCGTCGGCCGCGACGGCTTCACCTGGTCCGGCACCCAGTCGGTGACCAAGAAGGCCGAGTGGCCGGATTGGACCCCGCCGCCGGAGATGATCGCCCGCCAGCCTTATCTGCCGCGCCACATGGCCGGCGGCCCCGGCAATCCGCTCGGCGCCCGCGCCATGTATCTTGGCGGCACCATCTACCGCATCCACGGCACCAACGCGCCCGACACCATCGGCAAGCACGTCTCCTCCGGCTGCATTCGCCTGACCAATGACGATGTCGCGGACCTCTACTCCCGCGTCAACGTCGGCACCAAGGTGATCGTGCTGCCGATGACGGAACGCCGCGCGGATCTCGGCGCCGCGACGCGGTAAGCGACAGGACATTGTGACGCAAACGGCCCCGGAACCCACCGGGGCCGTTTTCGTTTGCCCTCGGCATCCCCAAGCGCGCGCGTGCTGCGACGCGATCCCCGATGGAGGCGCGAGTGCAATCAAATCCGCAAACGCCGCAAGGCACTTGGCTGCGCGCGATCGTCGGAGCTGGCGCAGTGGCACTGCTGCTGACCGCGCCCGCTTCGCTCGCACAACAGCCGGCGAGCGACGACGCAGCCCAGCAGGCCTTCAACAATTCCTGCCGAACCTGCCACTCGGTGAAAGAGGGCGACAATCGTCTAGGCCCCAACCTCAATAAAATCGTCGGACGCAAGGCCGGCTCGCTGCCGAACTACAACTATTCCGCGTCGATGAAAGAAGCCGGCTTCGTCTGGGACAAGGACAAACTCATCCGCTTCATGGTCAAGCCGGACGAAATCGTATCCGGCAACAAGATGCAGCCCTATGGCGGCGTCTCGGCGGAGGAAGCGGCGAAGGTGATTGCCTATCTGGAGGCGATGGGCAGCCAGTAGGATCGCGGTGGCGCTACGTATCCGCCGGCTCATACCGTCGCTCCACGTGGAACGATTTCGCGGTAATCAGCCAGGTCCCATTGATGCAGTGGTACGCCAGATAGTCAACGTATTGGAGCACATCGATCCGAATGCGAACTTTCACCATGGCTTGCGCTGACGACGCCATATCGACCAGCAATATCTCCTGAAGGCGCGGGGCATTCTTCGATTTGGGCGACGCAGTCGACGCCAGCATCGTCCTGTAGTCGCGAACGGGCAGGATCCGCAATTCGGCGTCGCGAAATCCATGGAGTTGCGCAGTCGGCGCAAAGACGCGGTCGAATTGCGAAACGTCATTGTCGTACATCAGCACAAAGTAGCGTTCGACGGCCTCCAGCAGAGGCGCAAGGTTCGGGCTCTCGGTCATGGCTCGCTCCATCAGCAGCAAAGTCCGAGCAATCCATCCCACGGAAAACCGAGGCGTGTCCTTGCGAACTAGGCTAATCTCGAAGCCTCCGGCGCAACATTGCGCCCTTCTTGATCAAACGGGATGCGGTTCATGCCAAAATGCGAGCTGGATGCGATCGACCGGCGCATCGTCACCGAACTCCAGACCAACGCGCGACTGAGCAACATCGAACTGGCAGATAAGGTCGGATTGTCCCCGTCACCCTGCCTGCGACGGGTGCGACGGCTGGAGCGCGACGGCTATATCGACGGTTACCGCGCCGCCCTCCGGCGCGGCCGCCTCGGGCTCGGCTTCTCGGCCTTCCTCGGCGTCAAGATCAACGGCCATGCCAACGACCAGGCGCTGAGCTTCGAAAGGACAGTCGTTGCCATGCCCGAGGTCGTTGCCTGTCACCTCGTCTCCGGTGAAGCTGACTACCTCCTCGAAATCGTCGTGCCCGAGCTCGAGGACTACCAGCGCTTTCTCGTCGACAAGCTGCTCAACCTGTCCATCGTGCGAGAGGTTCGCAGCAGCATCGCACTCCAGACGCTCAAGGCCGGCGCACCCCTGCCGCTGGCACATCTCGCATAACCATGATCAGACTGCTGACACCAGCCGACGCCGCGCTCTACCGCCCCGTCCGGCTGGAGGCGCTCGCGAGCAATCCCGAGGCTTTCACCAGCACGCTTGAACGCGAACAAGACAAGCCACTCGCATGGTTCGAGGAGCGCCTCGCGATATCGGACGTGTTCGGCGCGTTCATCGCGGGCGAGCTCGTGGGGACCGCCGGCTTCCGCCGGGAGGACGGCGCGAAGACCGCACACAAGGGGGTGCTCTGGGGCATGTATGTGCGGTCGCGGGCACGGAAGTCCGGCACAGGGAGGCTCCTCGTCAACGCGGTCGCGGCGCATGCCGCAAAGCGCGTCGAGCAGCTTCATCTCGTCGTCGTCAGCGACAACGAGGCCGCGTTGCGGCTCTACGTGGCCGCAGGATTTGTCGAATACGGCCGCGGGATGAAGGCGCTGAAATACAATGGCCGATATTACGACGAGACCCTGATGGCCATGTTCTTCGACGGAAGCGACGCGGCCGCGGTGACGCGGCGGCCGTCTTAACGACCAACCGCCCTCCACCGCTCCGCAATCAGCCTCAGCCACGCCGCCGAATGAAACGCGCTCATCAGCAGATACATCGGCACCATCCCGCCGAGCATCGCCCCATGTCCGGAGCCGCACAGCATGTCCGCCGGGCCATCGACCATGGCCGTCAGCACGGCCATGATCGCGAAGGTCGGCGTCGCCGCCAGCGCCAGCCATCTGGCGAGGTGACGCGCGGCCACCACACCATTGCGGCTCGCGCCGGCCGTTGCGCTGACGGGGCTAGTCACGTCCTTCAGCCGCCTCCTCGCGAAACGCCTTCTCGCCGGCGGTCGAGATCTCGACCCATTTCTTGTCGGGCGCCGCGCCTTCGGTGTAGCTGTCGTGCCAGTTCCACCATTTGTAGGTCGGCGTTTGCGGATAGCCTTTCGGCGAATCCTCCCAGACCTCCTGCCGTCCCAGCGGCGTGATGTCGAGGTAATTCCAGGTGCCGCCCATCTGCTCGTCGCCCCGGCTCTTGACGAAATAGGTGCGGAAGATGCGCGTCCCGTCGCGGAAGAACACGTTGGTCCCGTGCCATTCGTCGACGCCGAAATCCGCATCGAAACTGTCGGTGACGGTGACCCATGGCATGGTCCAGCCCATCCGCTGCTTCAGCCTGATGATATCGCCCTGCGGCGCGCGCGAGGCGAACACCAGCGTGGTGTCGCGGGCATTGAGATGCGCGACATGGGCGACCTGGTCGGCGACCATGGAGCAGCCGCGGCAGGCATGATCCGGCCAGCCGAACACGCCCGGCTCGAAGAAGGCGCGGTAGACGATCAGCTGCCGCCGGCCCTGGAACAGGTCGTACAGACTGACCTTGCCGCCGGGCCCCTCGAACGCATAGGTTTTGGTCACTTCCATCCACGGCATGCGCCGGCGCTCGGCCGCCAGGGCGTCGCGGGCACGGGTATGCGCCTTTTCCTTCACGAGCAGTTGCTGACGGGCAGCCTCCCAGTCCTGCGGCGACACCACCGGCGGTGTTTGCATGGCGGCCTGTCCGTTATTTCCTGCGTTGTCAGCTGATGTCATCATGGCTCTCCAACTTTTCCCGGGCGGCCGTTCCGTATCTCGCTGTGCAAGATGCGGAACCGCTCGCCCCTCGCCGCACATTGTCGGCCGTCAACGATCTCTCGCACCGGACGGTTGCGTGGTGGGAGTAACAAGTGTGGCGGGATTTGAATGGAGTCGCTGATCACGGCCGCGGCGCGCGCGCTCCAAGCCGGCGATCCGCTCGGCGCGCTGAACCGCGTTGCGCTGCGCAATGATGCACCTTCGCTGGCGCTGCGCGGCATCGCGATGGCGCAGCTCGGCGATCTCGCCAAGGCGAAGACGTTGCTGCGCAGCGCCGCACGCGCCTTCGGCCCGAGAGAGGCGGTCGCGCGCGCCAGGTGCGTGGTCGCGGAAGCCGAGATCGCGCTCGTCTCGCGCGACCTGAATTGGCCGGCTAAGACGCTCGCGGCGGCGCGAGCGACGCTCGCAAGCCACGGTGACCTCGCCAACGCCGCCCATGCGGGTCACATCGAGGCGCGCCGACTTCTCCTTCTCGGGCGCCTCGAAGAGGCCGAGCGCACGCTGGCCGAGATCAACACCACGCCGCTGCCCCCGGCCGCGCAGGTCGCCCGCGAGCTCGTGATTGCCGGCATCGCCATCCGGCGGCTCCGAACGAAGGACGCGCGCGCGGCGCTCGGCCGCGCGGCGAGCGCAGCACGGCAGGCCGGCATTGCAGCGCTTGCAGCCGAGGTCGAAAGCACGAGCCGCGTGCTCGACACGCCCGCAGCGCGCCTGATCACGCGCGGGCACGAACGGCCGTTACTGCTCGAGGAGGTCGAGGACCTCGCGACATCGGAGGCGCTCGTGGTGGACACGTTCCATCACGCGGTTCGCAGGCAGGGCATCCTCGTGCCGCTCGGAACGCGGCCGGTGCTGTTCGCGCTGGCCCGCATCCTGGCGCAGGCCTGGCCCGCGGACGTCTCGCGGGAAACGTTGATCACGGGCGCGTTTCAGGCAAGGCACGTCGACGAATCGCATCGCGCCCGGCTGCGCGTCGAAATCGGACGGCTCCGCACCAAGCTCGAGCCTCTCGCCGACGTCAGCGCGACGAAGCAGGGTTTTGTGCTGGCGCCGCGCAAGACACCGCGCAAGACGCGGGAGGTTCTCGTGCTGGCACGACCCGTCGAGGAGAAGCACGCCAATGTGCTCGCCTTCCTCTCCGACGGCGAGCCCTGGTCGAGCTCGGCGCTCGCGTTGGCGCTGGGAACGAGCGCGCGCACCGTGCAGCGGGCCCTCGAAGAGCTGGCGCGATCGAACAAGGTACAGTCCTTCGGACACGGACGGGCGCGGCGCTGGATGACGCCGCCCGTGCCGGGTTTCCCGACAGGCTTGTTACTCCCCGGACCGCTCCTGAAGACGTAAAGTGGGATTCACACTACAGGGACCGAGCAGATGAAACGTTCAGCCGCCGAGATCGTCAGGGAATACGGGCCCTATGCTGGCGTCGAAGCCGTGCACGGCGTCACCTATGACGGCAGCCATATGTGGTTCGCATCCGGCGACAAATTGAACGCAGTCGACCCGGCCGATGGCAAGATCACCCGCTCCATCGATGTCGCTGCGCATGCGGGAACGGCGTTCGACGGCCGCCACCTGTTCCAGATCGCCGAGGACCGCATCCAGAAGATTGACGCTGCGACCGGCAAGGTGCTCGCCACCATCCCTGCACCTGGCGGCGGCGGCGATTCCGGACTGGCCTGGGCCGAGGGCTCGCTCTGGGTCGGGCAGTATCGGGAACGCAAGATCCATCAGGTCGATCCCCAGACGGGAAAAATTCTCCGCACCATCGAAAGCAAGCGCTTCGTCACCGGCGTGACCTGGGTCGAGGGCGAGCTCTGGCACGGCACCTGGGAAGGCGAGGACAGCGACATCAGGCGGATCGACCCTGATACGGGCAAGGTGCTGGAGCAGCTCGACCTGCCCGCCGGGACGATGGTGTCAGGATTGGAGTCCGATGGCGGCGACCGCTTCTTCTGCGGTGGCGGAGATCGCGGCAATGTGAGAGCGGTGCGCCGTCCGAAGCGCAGCTAGGGTGCGCCATGACGAATGCGCGACAATTGCGCGTTCGCAGCCGTTAATATGTTTGCCCCAATTCCACCCCATCGGTGGGCTCTAGCGCCCTCCTCGCCTGCCCTGTAGACTTCTGCCCTGGGGCGGCCTGGGGGATTGATGCGACTGACGCTGAACTTGAAAACTGTCCTGATCGCCGTCGCGGTGCTCGCGGCGTCGTTTTTCATCAGCCTCAAGGCGATGGACTGGCTGTCGCCGCGGGCGACGAATTCCGCGCCGCCGGTCGCGCAATTGCCGCCGCTGCCGCCGGTCTCGAAGAGCTCGATCGTGGTGGCGCCGGTCGCCATCGCGCTGTCGGCGATCCGCGAGCAGGCCGAGAAGGCCGCTCCGCGCAATTTCGCCGGCAAGGCCGAGAACCCGATCTCGCAAATCCTGGAGAACGGCGACATCGGCTGGTCCGCCGTGCGCGGGCCGATGTCGGCTGTCGGCGACAAGGACGTGCTGACGATCTCGACGCCGCTCACGGGCAAGCTGAACGTGACGGGCTCGCTGTCGTCGAAAGCCACCGGCGCGCTCGGCGAGGCGCTCGGCAGCGTGCTCGGCGGCAATGCCGCGAAACAGATCGGCGCGGTCAACATCAAGAATCTGAACGCCAGCGCCGAGATCAAGGGCAACGTCGTCGTCACCTCGCGGCCGAAGCTCGCGGCCAACTGGCATCTCGAGCCCAATCTCGGCGCCCAGGTCAACCTTGGCGACACCAACCTCAACATCTCCGGTGCCAAGGTCAACGTGCCGGCGCAGGTAAAGCCGCTGATCGACAAGACCGTCAGCGAACAAATCAACGCCGTCTCCGAACGGATGCGCAACGATCCGACCTTGCGGGAGAACGCGAAGCTGCAATGGGCCAAGGCCTGCCGCTCGATCCCGCTGCAAGGCTCGGACTCCTCGGCCGCACTGCCGCCGCTCTGGTTGGAGATGAAGCCGATCCGCGCCATCGCCGCGCAGCCGCGCGTCGACGCGCAGGCCGTGACGTTGCTGATGGGCCTGGAAGCGGAGACGCGCGTCACCTCCACGCCGACCAAGCCCGACTGCCCGTTCCCCGACAAGATCTCGATCGTGCCGCCGACCGGCACCGGCGTGAACATCGGCGTACCCATCGACGTGCCCTTCACCGAGATCAACAAGCTGATCGCGGCGCAGATGGTCGGCCATACCTATCCCGAGGATGGCTCCGGTCCCGTGGACGTCACTGTGAAAAGCGTCAACGTGATCCCGTCGGGCGAGCGCCTCCTGATCTCGCTGCTGGTGCGCGCCAAGGAGAAGAAGAGCTGGCTTGGTCTCGGCGCCGAAGCGACCGTGCACATCTGGGGCCGGCCGATGCTCGACCAGGCGCAGCAGACGCTGCGGCTCGCCGACATCCAGCTCGCGGTGGAGTCCGAGGCGGCCTTCGGCCTGCTGGGTGCCGCGGCGCGCGCGGTGGTGCCGCAGATGCAGCAGGCGCTGGTGCAGAAAGCGACAATCGATCTGAAGCCGATTGCCGCCAATGCACGCGAGAAGATCGCAGCCGCGATCGCCGATTTCCAGAAGAGCGAGGACGGCGTCAAGGTCGAGGCGAAGATCGACAGCCTGACGCTGGCCGACATCGCCTTTGACTCCAAGACGCTGCGCGTGATCGCGGAAGCTGGCGGATCGCTGAATGTGTCTGTGACGAAACTGTCGGGAATGTAGCGCGCCTTTCCTCGACGGGTCCGTGCGCGTCGTTACTTGCGCCGCTGGCATTCTGGTCGGAGGATGCTAAGCTGTTCCTCGCACACTCGGACGAGGTGCCGACAGCACTGTGGCTGATAACGCGAGGACGACATGGAAGCCGGCATGGTCACGCCTGCGCCGGCACTGGTGCGCTTTTCCGGCATTCAGAAGACCTACGATGGCGAGCACCTCGTGGTGAAGAACCTCGATCTCGACATCAGGAAGGGCGAGTTCGTCACCCTGCTCGGTCCGTCGGGCTCGGGCAAGACGACCACCCTGATGATGCTGGCGGGTTTCGAGGTTCCGACCCATGGCGAGATCTACCTCGCGGACCGGCCGATCAAGAATGTGCCGCCGCACAAGCGCGACATCGGCATGGTGTTCCAGAACTACGCCTTGTTTCCGCACCTGACGATTGCGGAGAATATCGCCTTCCCGCTATCCGTCCGCAGCACGAACAAGGCCGAAGCGCAGGATCGTGTCAAAGCGGCATTGCGCATGATCAAGATGGAAAACCTGGCACAGCGCCGGCCCGGGCAGCTGTCCGGCGGTCAGCAGCAGCGCGTGGCGCTGGCCCGCGCCCTGGTTTTCAATCCGCAACTCGTGCTGATGGACGAACCCCTGGGCGCCCTGGACAAGCGCCTGCGGGAGCAGATGCAACTGGAGATCAAGCAACTGCACGAGACGATGGGCATCACCGTCGTCTACGTCACCCACGATCAAAGTGAAGCGCTCACCATGTCGGACCGCATCGCCGTATTCAACGACGGCATCGTGCAGCAGATCGACAAGCCCGACAGGCTGTATGAGCATCCGGTGAACAGCTTCGTCGCCCATTTCATCGGCGAGAACAATGTGCTGGCCGGCACCGTCGAGACGGTCGAGAAAGATTATTGCCGCGTTGCGCTGGCTGGCGGCGGCGCCGTGACCGCACGAGCGGTCAACGTATCAGGCGCGGGCGCATCGACCTCGCTGTCGGTGCGGCCGGAGCGGATCGCTATTATCCCGAATGGCACCTCCAGCGACGAACCGAACCGACTGCCGGCCAAGGTGCAGAACACCATCTATCTCGGCGACCACGCGCTGGCCGTGCTCGACGTCGCCGACAACAGGGAGTTTATGGTCAAGCTTCAGCCGGGGACGCATGACAGCCTGAGAGCTGGCAGCCTTACAGCTGGCAGCCTGAGACCTGGCGATGACGTGTTCATCACCTTCCGCCCGGAGGACTGCCTCGCCCTCGATCCCGTCTGATCCAACCATGCAGCAACGCTCCAACGCGGGCGGACCTACATCGACCAAGCTCAACGCAAGTCACGTGAAGAAGAAGGAACAAAGACCATGCTGAAGCGCAAGATTGTACTGGGGTTCGCCGCGGCATTCGCCGCCAGCGCGGCGCTGGCCACGGTCGCGCAGGCGCGTGACCTCACCGTCGTGTCGTGGGGCGGCGCGTATCAGGATGCCCAGAAGAAGGTCTATTTCGAGCCGTTCAAGAAAGCGACCGGTGTTGCGATGAACGACGAGTCCTGGGACGGCGGGGTCGGCGTGTTGCGCGCCAAGGTGCAGGGTGGTGCCGCCACCTGGGACGTCGTGCAGGTCGAGAGCGACGAACTGGCGGTTGGCTGCGAGGAAGGCCTGTTCGAAAAGCTCGACTATTCGAAGATCGGCGGCGAGGCCGCCTATATCCCACCGTCAGTCAACGCTTGCGGCGTCGGCGCCATCCTCTACGATTTCGTTCTCGGCTACGACAAGGACAAGCTGAAGGAGGCTCCCAAAGGCTGGACCGACTTCTTCGACACCAAAAAGATTCCGGGCAAGCGCGCCTTGCGTCAGGGCCCGAAGACCACGCTCGAGATCGCCCTCATGGCCGACGGCGTCGCGCCAAAGGACGTCTACAAGGTGCTGGCGACCGACGAAGGCGTCGAGCGCGCGTTCAAGAAGCTGGACACCATCAAGGGCGACATCGTCTGGTGGAAGGCCGGCGCCCAGCCGCCGCAATTGCTCGCCTCCGGCGAGGTGGCGATGACCTCGGTCTACAACGGCCGCATCGACACCGCGAACAAGAACGAGAAGAAGAATTTCGGCATGGTGTGGGACGGAGCCCTCTTCACCATCGACACCTGGGTGATCCTGAAAGGCAGCCCGAACAAGGACGCGGCCTACAAGTTCCTGGACTTCGTCGGCAAGGCGGAGAACCAGTCGAAACTGTCGGAGAACATTGCTTATGGCACCTCGAACAAGGACGCAGCCGCTCTGCTCGCGCCTGCCGTTCTGAAGGATTTGCCGACAGCACCTGACAACATCAAGAACGCGGTCGAAATCAACGTTGCCTTCTGGCTCGAGAACATCGACCGCCTGACCGAGCGCTTCAACAAATGGGCAGCGAAATAGCGCGCGGCCGAACCGGCGTGCGGCGCGCATTGACAGCAGTTTCGTCGCGGCCATCCTTCGAGACGCCCACCTTAGGCGAGCTCCTCAGGATGAGGACGTGCGCGGCAGCGACTTCGGAGAGCCTCATCCTGAGGAGACCGCCACCGGGTCCGCGCAAAGCGCGGCCCGATGACAGGCTCCGCGGTCGTCTCGAGGGACGAGGCGCTTGCTCAGATCGCTCCGAAAGGCCGCACGCGATTGCCACAGCCAAAATGACGAGAGATGTCCAGTCACAATGGGGCTCCCGATGACGGCAGCCTCCTCAATCGGCGCCGACGCGTTGGCCAAGGTGCCGCTCAAGCGCCGGCTGAAGCAGGCGGAGCGCGCGCGCCAGACCAAGGCGCTGGCACTCATTCTGCCGCTTCTCATCTTCCTGCTCTTCACCTTCGCTGGGCCCATCGCCGGCATGCTGTGGCGTGCCGTCGATGACCGGGAGGTGCGTCTGGTTCTGCCTCAGACCATCGCGGCTCTCGCTAGTTGGGACGGCAGGGATCTGCCGGACGAAAAGGCCTACGCGGCGCTGGCAGGCGACATCATGGCGGCGCGCGCTTCCGGCACCATTGCGATTGCGGCCAAGCGGCTCAATTACGCGCTGAACGGGTTCCGTACGATCCTGACCAGCACCGCACGCAATCTGAAGACCGTGCCCGACCCCGGCACGGCGAGGGAGACACTGGGCAAGATCAACCCGGCCTGGCGCGAACGCGCCACCTGGACCACGATCAAGGACGCCAGTGGTCCCATGACCGGCTTCTATCTTTTGTCGGCGCTCGATCTGACGCGGAACGCGGACGGCACGATCGTCGCAGCCCCGCCGGATCAGGCCATCTACCGCGACGTTTTCGTCCGCACCTTTCTCATCAGCCTCAGTGTCACGGTGCTGTGCCTGATCCTCGGCTTCCCGGTCGCTTACTTGCTGGCGGCGCTGCCGCCCGGCCGGTCGAACCTGCTGATGATCTTCGTCCTGCTGCCGTTCTGGACGTCTCTGCTGGTCCGCACCTGCGCCTGGATCGTGCTGCTGCAGAGCAAAGGCGTCGTGAACGACAGCCTGCTCTGGCTTGGCATCATCGACGCGCCGTTGCGCCTGATCTACAACCGCTTCGGCGTCTGCGTGGCCATGACCCACGTCCTGCTGCCGTTCATGATCCTGCCGCTGTACAGCAGCATGAAGGCGATCTCGCCTGCTTACATGCGTGCCGCCGCCTCGCTCGGCGCGCCGCCGCTCACCGCCTTTCTGCGGATCTACCTGCCTCAGACGCTGCCCGGCATCGGCGCGGGAAGCCTGCTCGTCTTCATCCTGGCGCTCGGCTATTACATCACCCCGGCCCTCGTCGGGGGCGCCGCCGATCAAATGATCAGCTACTTCATCGCGCTCTACACGACCGAGACGGCCAATTGGGGTCTTGCTTCGGCACTGGGTGCGGTGCTGCTGCTCGCCACTATTCTGCTCGCGCTCGTCTACGGAAAGCTGGTGCAGGGACAGCAGGTGACGGGAGGGATGAAGAATTGAGCGACAATTCCTCCATCCGCACGCCGAGCCAGCGTATCGCGTGGACCGCGACCATCGTTATCTCCACGCTGGTGTTCATCTTCCTGATCGCGCCTATCCTTGCGATCATGCCGCTGTCCTTCAGCTCGGGCTCGTACCTCACCTATCCGCTGCCGGGCCTCTCCCTGCGCTGGTACGACGACTTCATCAATTCGCCGCGCTGGATGAATTCGCTGAAGAACAGCATGATCATCGGTGTGGCCTCGACCTTGCTGTCGATGGTGCTCGGCACGCTGGCGGCGCTGGGGCTGGCGCAGTGGAAGAGCCGGTTCAAGCCGCTCGTGCTGGCCTTCGCGCTGTCGCCGGTCGTCGTGCCCGGCGTTATCACCGCGGTCGGCCTGTATTTCTTCTTCGCGCCGATCGGACTGACCGGCAGTTATCTCGGCTTGATCCTGGCCCACACCGCGCTGGCGACGCCCTTTGTGGTGATCACGGTCGGTGCGACGCTGCAAAGTTTCGACACCAATCTGGCCCGCGCCGCTGCCTCGCTCGGTGCCTCACCGCTTGACGCGTTCCGCCGCGTGATCCTGCCTCTGATCCTGCCCGGCGTGGCATCGGGAGCCCTGTTCGCCTTCGCGACCAGCTTCGACGAGGTGGTGATCGTGCTGTTCATGGCAGGTCCGGAACAGCGCACCCTGCCGCGCGAGATGTTCAGCGGCATCCGCGAGAACATCAGCCCGACCATCACGGCAGCGGCGGTGATTCTGACAACGGTCTCGGTGATCCTACTCGCCACGCTGGAAGGCTTGCGCCGACGCAACGAACGGCTGAGGGGCGGCGCGTGAGCGCGCGGTGTCTTCTCCTTCTCCCCTTGTGGGAGAAGGTGGCGCGAAGCGCCGGATGAGGGGTCTCTCTCCGCACCTTCGATTACAGTGAGACTCGCGGAGAGAACCCCTCACCCGTCTCGCCGCTAGCGCGGCGAGCCACCCTCTCCCACAAGGGGAGAGGGCAAAAACACCGCCGCGCCCTGCTTATTTCTCAACCCTCATCTCGCATCCCGGGCTTTGCTCCCGCGTCCGTTTGTCGCTAGAACGTGCCCGCAACAACGCCCAAACAACAACGCAAGGGAGAAAAACAAATGCAAAAACTCATCGTCGCGATCGCGGCCGGTCTTGCTCTCGCCGCCACGTCGGGCGCCGCGCAGGCGCAGATTTCCGACGACGTCGTCAAGATCGGCGTGCTCACGGACATGTCGAGCCTCTATGCGGACGCGACCGGCAAGGGCTCGCTCGCCGCCGTGGAGATGGCGGTCGCCGATTACGGCGCCAAGGTCGCGGGCAAGCCTGTCGCAGTGGTCTCCGCCGATCACCAGAACAAGCCCGACGTCGGCGTCAACATCGCCCGCAACTGGTACGACAACGACAAGGTCGACGCGATCTTCGACGTGCCGACGTCGTCGGTGGCGCTGCCGATCTCGGCGCTGACGCGCGAGAAGAACAAGATCCACATCAACTCGGGCGGCGGCTCATCCGATATCACGGGCGTCGCCTGCTCGCCCAACACGGTGCACTGGACCTACGACACCTATGCGCTGTCGAACGTCGCCGGCAAGGCGATGGTCAAGCGCGGCGAGGACACCTGGTTCTTCGTCACCGCCGACTACGCCTTCGGCATGGCGCTGCAACGCGACGCCGCCAACGTCGTCAAGGAGAGCGGCGGCAAGGTGCTCGGCGAAGTCCGCCATCCGCTCAACTCGTCGGACTTCTCCTCGTTCCTGCTCCAGGCCCAGGCCTCAAAGGCGAAGGTGGTCGCGTTGGCCAATGCCGGCGGCGACACCACTAACGCCCTGAAACAGGCGGCCGAATTCGGCCTGACGCAGGGCGGCCAAAAGATGATCGCGTTGCTCATGGAGATCACCGACGTTCATTCGCTCGGCATCAAGTCGACGCAAGGCCTGATCATCACCGACGCGTTCTACTGGGACACCAACGAGGAGACGCGCGCCTTCTCCAAGCGCTTCAACGAGAAGGTCGGCCACATGCCGACCATGATCCAGGCGGGGCTCTATTCGGCGACCATGCATTATTTGAAGGCGATCGACGCCATCAAGTCGGACGAGGCACCGAAGGTGATGGAGCAGATGCGCAAAACGCCGGTCAACGACTTCTTCGCCAAGAACGGCAAGATCCGCATCGACGGCCGCATGGTCCACGATATGTATCTGTTCGAGGTCAAGAAGCCCGAGGAATCCAAGGGCGAGTGGGACCTCTACAAGCTGATCGCTACCGTGCCCGGCGACGAGGCCTTCCGCCCGCTCGACAAAGGCGGCTGCCCCCTGGTGAAGGGAAATTAGGGATATTCTCCGTCATTGCGCGCGAAGCGAAGCAATCCAGAAATGCATCCGCGGTGACAGCCTGGATTGCTTCGTCGCAAGAGCTCCTCGCAACGACGGCAGACGAAAAAACGCACGACAGCGCGCCCGGCAAAAACCGGGCGCGCTTCGTTTAGCCGTTCAGAACCGCGTTACTCCGAGTATTTGAACTCGGGCATGTTCTTCAGCTCGTCCTTGCTCGCATTGAACACGGCGTGGTCCGGATACCATTTCGACGAGGACGTGGCCGTCGTCGCGGGCTTGTTGTCGGTGCCGGTCGCGGCACCCGTCGTGGTGGTCGCCGCGGGCCGGTTGGCCGCGCTGTTCGGGTTGTTCCCGGCAGCGCCGGTGTAGGCAACGGCCTCGTTGACGAATTTCAGCTTCTCATAGGGCACCGCGACCAGATGCTCGCCCAGGCCGAGGAAGCCGCCGACGCCGATCACGGCGATCTTGATGTTGCCGCTCTTGTCCATCAGCAGATCGTTGATCGAGCCGATGTTCTCGTTGGCGTCGTTATAGACCTTGATGCCGTTCATCTTGGACGTACGCCACTGTCCCGACGCGGTCGTGGTCGTCGTCGAGGCGGCGGCAGCCGGCGCCTTGTCGGTGGTGGCGGTCGGATTTTGCGCGAACGCAACGGTTGCGAGCAGTGCGGTACCGGCGAGACCGGCCGCGATCGATTTCATCAACATATTGTCCTCTCCTTCAGCAGAAAACTCGTGCGGAGAAAACAGCTCGGATCAGTCCCAGTTCCGCGCGTGCTGCAATTTCGTCGCGTGCTGCGCGAGGATTGGAGCCGCGTGCGATTGTTCCTAAGTCACTCAGGAACATTTTGCAGCGCACTGTTCCTCGCGGACGATCGTGCGCCCTGGGTGAAGCAAGACCGCAGCGAGGAACGCGCCGATCTGCGTCACGCAGATCAGCTCCTGTAGTCGATCAGAAGCGCGGCGAAGTCCGAGCCGCCTGATGAGCTGCCGTTGGCGCCGTAAGACGACGACGACGATTGCGACTGCTGCAGCGCCTGGAGAAACTGCTGAAGGATCTCGGCCGTGGTGGAGGCGGTTGACGTGCTGCTGGTCGCGTCCGTTGACGACGAATCCGACGAGCTGTCGTCCGGCGGCGGACCTGGCGGGGGGCCGCCCGCACCCCCGGGACCGCCCGCACCACCGGGACCGCCGGCGCCATTGGCGAAGGCGGATTGGAATACGTTCTTCAGCTCGTCGGCCTGGTCTGACGTCAGCGTCCCGTTCGACACCTCGTTGGAGATGAGGTCGTCGATCTTCGAGTCGATGTCATCCTTGGAGGGACGCGCGCCGCTCGACTGATCGCTCGACCGGCCCTGCTGAAGCGCCGTGTCGATGTCGGTCAGCGCCGTCGAAAGCGCCGACTGGTCCGACGACGAGACCGTGCCGGCGGACACGTCCGATTGCAATTGCTGCTGCAGCCTCTGCAACGGCGACTGGTGGTGACCGGCGGAGGCCGCCGAAATCGAGGTCATGATGGCTCTGTGAGTTCTGCAGGGTTTCGTGGCCGACCAAGCCACGGTATGGTTAGCGCGCTTAACGAGACCTTGCCGCTTCCCTGCCCGGTGATGTCCTGCTGTTGCGGCATGGGCCATGGAAACAATCTGAAACAAATCTCTTCGCCATTTGGCCCGAACCTTGGACAAACAAAGCGCATGGCCCTTCCCAATCCCAACATCCTTGTCGTCGAAGACGACCGTGAAACCCGGACGTTGATTGCGAAATACCTCCGCAACAACGCCTGCAACGTCACCGCCGTGAGCGACGGCCGCGAGATGTCGCGCGCGATGGCCGATCATCGCGTCGACCTCATCATCCTCGACGTCATGCTGCCCGGCGAGGACGGCCTCAGCCTGTGCCGCAAGCTGCGCGCGGAAGGACAGACGCCGATCATCATGCTGACCGCACGCGGCGAGGACGTCGACCGCATCGTCGGCCTCGAAATGGGCGCGGACGACTATCTGCCGAAACCGTTCAACCCGCGCGAGCTGCTCGCCCGCATCAACGCGGTGCTGCGCCGCCAGGCGGCCGCGCAGGCGGCGAGCTCGATCGAGGGCGCCAGCACGCTCGCCTTCGAAAGCTGGCGCATCGATTTGCGCCTGCGCGAGCTGCGCAATCCCGACGGCGCGCGCGTCGCGGTGACCAGCGCCGAGTTCGACCTGCTGCGGACGTTCTGCGAGCGTCCCGGCCGCGTGCTCTCGCGCGACAGCCTGCTCGACCTCACGCAGGGGCGCAGCACAGGCTCGTTCGAGCGCTCGATCGACGTGCTGGTCAGCCGCATCCGCCGCAAGATCGAGCCCAATCCGGCCGATCCGACCATGATCAAGACGGTGCGCTCCGGCGGCTATCTGTTCACGCCAAGAACTGAAGCGGTCAGGACTGAAGCGGTCGCGGCGTCCCTGAGCAGCTGAGGGAACGCCGACGATGAAGCCGTTCGGGTTCTTCCACCTCAGGGGTATCGGCGGGCAGATCGCCGCGCTGGTGCTGGCTTCCACCGTCGCGCTGCATCTCGTCGTCACCGCCGCCTTCCTGATCGGCCGGCCGGACCGCCCGGACACGGCGCCGGACGGCGCGCCTCAATTGGCGGACGCCGCGGTGCTGCTCGGCTCGGCTGAGCAGGCCGAGCGGCCGCGCCTCATCGCAGATCTCGCGCGCGCCTTCCCGAAGCTCAACATCGAGACGTTCGCGCCCGGCACCGCGAACGTCGTCGACGACAGCGAAAGCCAACATTTGCACGGGATCCGCCGCCATCTCGGCCGCGGCTACAAGGTGGTGCAGCTCGCCCCCCAAGCCGGCGAGCACCGCATCGGCGTACAGCTGCCCGACGGCACTGTGATCGCCGGCCAGGTCCGTGGCGGCCCGCGGCCGTGGTTCTGGGGCGCACCGTGGCTGATGGCGCTGATGACCACCTTCATCTGCGTCACCGTGCTCGGCCTGTGGGCGGCGCGCGCGCTGGCGGCGCCGCTGTCGTCCTTTGCCAGGGCTGCCGAGAATTTCAGCCTGGACGGCGGGGCGGATCCACTTCCCGAGCGCGGCCCGGAAGAGATCCGCTCGGTCGCGCGCGCGCTCAACCGCATGCACGAGCGGATCGCGCGACTGATGTCGGACCGCACGCGGATGCTTGCCGCGATCAGCCACGATCTGCGCACACCGATCACGCGGCTGCGCCTGCGCGCCGAGTTCGTCGAGGACGAAGGCAACCGCAAGCGCATGCTGATCGATCTCGACCAGATGCGATCGATGCTGGAATCCGTTTTGTCGCTATTGCGCAACGACCGCCAGATCGAGGCGGTGACGCTGGTCGACATCGCGAGCACGCTGCAGCTCATCGCCGACCAGTTCGGCGACATGGGTCATGTCGTGCACTATGCCGGCCCGCAATCCGCGACCGCCGCCGCGCGTCCCGACGATCTGCATCGCGGCGTCACCAACCTCGTCGAGAACGCAGTGCGCTTCGGCGCCGAGGTGACGATCCGGCTCGACATCTCGAACGCCAAACTCGTCATCGACGTCGAGGACGACGGTCCCGGCATTTCGGATGCGCGCAAGCAAGAGATGCTGGAGCCGTTCGTGCGCGGCGACGACGCCCGCACCATGGACGAGTCCACCGGCTTCGGCCTCGGTCTGTCGATCGCACGCGCGATCGCCCTCGCCCATGGCGGCGAGCTGTCGCTGCACGACCGCGAGCCGCATGGGCTGATCGTGCGGATGCAATTGCCGGTATGGCAACAGCCGCGGCTTGCGGCCTAACTTCAGGCCGCGAGCGGCGGGTGCTCGAGGGCAGCCTCGTCGAAGATCGCAATCGCCTCGAAGCGATAATTGCAGGCCTGACAAGTCCAGAGATAGGAGACGCGCCCCTCGCCCGGCTCGACCCAGTCGGGCGTCGGGATCAGCGTGCCGCATTGGGCACAGGGATTGTTTCTGGGCAAATCGTGTTCTGACATGTCGCCGCTGTGGGCTTTGACCATGGTTGATTTTGTCATGGCACCTCTCCCGATTCGCTGGCCGTGACATACTCGCTTTCGTGCGCCCATGCGAATAGACAGGCCTGCTGTCGCGAGTTGTCCGCCTGAGGAAACTCTGACGCCAGCATTGAGTCGTCACAGCGGCTCGGCACCGCGAAAAAATTAACGGCGGCGTTTGGTCACATCATTGCCGCGTTCGGGAGGCCTAAACGGCAGCCGGGCGCAGGCCTTCAATCAGTCTCAGGGACCTCCGGGATATCTGATGAAAATTTTACGTATCGCCGCGCTGCTCGCGGCCGGACTGACGTTGCCACAGGCCGCATTCGCGGGCCAAGCGGAGTACGCCGAGATGGTCGCGGCCCACGCGCGCGCCAACGGCGTGCCGGAGGCGCTGGTGCATCGGGTCATCATGCGCGAAAGCCGCTATCAGCCCGGCCTGGTCGGCCATGGCGGCACCATCGGGCTGATGCAGATCAAGCTCGCGACCGCCCGCGGGGTCGGCTACACCGGCGACGCCGCCGGCCTGCGCGATCCCAACACCAACCTCACCTATGCCGTGAAATATCTCGCCGGCGCCTATCACGCGGCAAATGGCGACCACGCCCGGGCCGTTCGTTATTTCGCCGGCGGCTATTACTACGCCGCAAAGCGGCAGCGGCAGGAGGCCGTGCAAGTCGCCAATACGAACGAGGCCAATATGAGCGCCCCTTGGCTCGAGCCGAACGGCAATCCGCAGCCGATATTCGGCGCCGCGCCGCACCGGAAGCTCGCCCAGCGCGTTCGCAACGCTCGGGCACAGACGCCCAGGTAAGTGCGGTTCCCGCCAAACGCGTTGACACAGCCTGTCACTGGCATACATTAGAGCCGTTCCGAGGGGTGCTCCGAGGAGGAGCTGAGATACCGCTAAATGGGCAAATCCGCCCAGGACCGCGGTGACCCTTTGAACCTGATCCGGGTCATGCCGGCGAAGGGACAGGGATGTTGCAGACGACCAAGCGACCGGATTCCCCGGTATCCATCATCGGCGCAGGCATTGCTGGCGCCTGGCAGGCCTTGCTGTTCGCGCAGGCCGGCCACGCCGTCATCCTGCACGAGCGCGGTGACGCCGACATGACCGATGCCACCAGCCATTGGGCCGGCGGCATGCTCGCGCCTTATTGCGAGGCGGAGGTTTCCGAACCCATCATCTCCAGGCTCGGCCTGCGCTCGCTCGACATCTGGCGGCGCGAGCTGCCCGACACGCCCTTCAACGGCTCGCTGGTCGTCGCCCACCCGCGCGAGCGCAACGATTTCGAGCGTTTTGCCCGCATGACCGAGGGCCATTGCCGGCTCGATGCCGCCGGCCTTGCCGAGCTCGAGCCGTCGCTCGAAGGCCGCTTCCGCGACGCGCTGTTCTTCCCGACCGAGGGCCACGTCGAGCCGCGCCGCGTGCTGCCTAAACTGCACGAGCGCATCCGCGCCGCCGGCGGCACCATCAAGTTCGAAAGCGACGTCGCCGCGGCCGAACTCGCAAAACTTGATCCTAAAGGCATCGTGATCGACTGCCGCGGCCTTGCTGCGCGCGACGAGCAGCCTGGCTTGCGCGGCGTCAAGGGCGAGATGATCCTGATCGAAACCGCCGAGGTGCAGCTCGCGCGCCCGGTGCGGCTGATTCATCCGCGCTGGCCGCTCTATGTGATCCCGCGCGAGGACAATCTGTTCATGCTGGGCGCGACCTCGATCGAGGCCGAGGACACCGGCGTCAGCGTGCGTTCCGCGCTGGAGCTGTTGGGCGCGGCCTATGCCGTGCACCCCGCCTTCGGCGAGGCCCGCATCGTCGAATTCGGCTCCGGCCTGCGCCCTGCTTTCCCCGACAATCTGCCGCGCATCGGCATCCGCGGCAACACGATCAGCGTGAACGGCCTCTACCGCCACGGCTTCCTGATCGCGCCTGTTCTGGCCGAGCTGACGCTTAGCTTTGTCGAGCGCGGCCAGATCGACAATGAGGTGATGCAATGCGCGTGATCGTTAACGGCGAGCAACGCGAGATCAATTCGGCCAGCGTGGACGCGCTGCTCAGCGAGCTCGACTACGAGGGCACCCATTTCGCGATCGCGCTCAACTACGACGTCGTGCCGAAGAGCCGCTGGGCCGAAACCGCGCTGAAGGCCGGCGACGAGATCGAGATCATCACACCGCGGCAGGGAGGGTGAGGATGGCTCTCCATTTATCGCCTAGGCGCGCGCCACACATTCCGCTGTCATCGCCCGGCTCGACCGGGCGATCCAGTACGCCGCGGCGTCTCGGTTCTAGCCGCACCGCCTCTGGAATACTGGATCCCCGCCCCCCGTGCGCAATTTGCGCACTAGGCGGGGATGACAGTGTCATTTGGAGAGACACCACATGGTGACCTTCTACGGCAAAACCTTCCCCTCCCGCCTGCTGATCGGCAGCGCGCTTTATCCCTCGCCTGCGATCATGCAGTCGGCGATCCGCGCCTCGGGCTCGAACATTGTCACGGTGTCGCTGCGGCGCGAATCCGCCGGCGGCAAGACTGGCGATGCGTTCTGGAATCTGATCCGCGAGCTCGACGTCACCGTGCTGCCGAACACCGCCGGCTGCCGCAGCGTGCGCGAGGCGGTGACGACGGCCAAGCTCGCACGCGAATTGTTTGGCACGAGCTGGATCAAGCTCGAAGTCATCGCCGACAACGACACGCTGCAGCCCGACGTGGTCGGACTCGTGGAAGCAGCAAGCCTCCTGATCAAGGACGGCTTTGAGGTGTTCCCCTATTGCACCGAGGATCTCTCGGTCGCCAACCGCCTGGTCGACGCCGGCTGCAAGGTGGTGATGCCGTGGGCCGCGCCCATCGGCAGCGCGAAAGGCATCACCAACCGCGACGCGCTCAAGCTGATGCGCGAGCGGCTGCCCGATATTACGCTGGTGGTCGACGCCGGCATCGGCGCGCCCTCGCATGCGTCCGAGGCGCTCGAACTCGGCTACGACGCCGTGCTGCTCAACACCGCCATCGCCAAAGCCGCCGATCCCGTCGCGATGGCCAACGCCTTCCGCCTCGGCATCGAGGCCGGCCGCACCGCTTACGAAGCCGGGCTGATGAACGCCCGCGATTTCGCCTCTCCTTCCACCCCTGTCGTTGGGACACCTTTTTGGCATGCCGTATCCTGATCGTTTCTATCCCGTCGTCGACAGCCTCGCCTGGGTCGAGCGCCTGACCAGGCTCGGTGTCGGCACCATCCAGCTGCGCGCAAAAGACCTCGACGATTCGCAATCGCTGCAGATGGTCACCGATGCGCTGGCGATCACCGCGGGCACGCAAGCCAAGTTGGTCGTGAACGACTATTGGCGCGCGGCGATCGTCGCCGGCGCGAAATATCTTCATCTCGGCCAGGAGGACCTTGCGGACGCCGACCTCGCTGCGATCCGCGAGGCCGGCCTGTCGCTCGGCGTCTCCACCCATGACGATGCCGAGCTTGACACCGCGCTCGCCGCCGAGCCCGATTATGTCGCGCTGGGCCCGATCTTCTTCACCACGCTCAAATCGATGCGCTTCGAACCGCAGGGCATTCCGAAGATCACGGAATGGAAGAAGCGCATCGGCAATATCCCGCTGGTCGCGATCGGCGGCATCAAGTTCGAGCACGCCGCGGAGATCTTTGCCGCCGGCGCGGATTCCATCGCCGTCGTCAGCGACGTCACCCAGAATGCCGACCCGGATGCGCGGGTGCGGCAATGGCTCGGCCTGTCCGCGGAGGCGGCGTGATGCGCACTCTCTCCACCCGTCATTGCGAGGAGCACTTGCGACGAAGCAATCCAGACTGCCTCTGCAGAGAGATTCTGGATTGCTTCGCTGCGCTCGCAATGACGGAGCAAGAATTCACCGCCGTCGCTCAAACGCACGCACAACAGAATTAAACCGGAGGATCCCATGAACATCCGCTCCAACCCCGACAAGACCGTTCCCGCCGTCACCACCGGCCCGCTGCCCTCGTCGCGAAAAATCTTCGCCTCGCCCGATGCCGCGCCTGAGCTGCGCGTGCCCCTGCGCGAGATCATCCTGTCCGAGGGTGCCGGCGAGCCGAACCTGCCGGTGTACGACACCTCCGGTCCCTACACCGACCCGTCCGTGACCATCGACGTCAACGCCGGTCTCGCGCGCGGCCGCAAGGGCTGGGTGCTCGAGCGCGGCGGCGTCGAGGAATATCAGGGACGGCAGATCAAGCCGGAGGACAATGGCAGCGTCTCCACCGACAAGGCCGCGCGCGCGTTCTCGGCCTATCACCAGCCGCTGCGCGGCCTCGACGGCCACAAGATCACCCAGCTCGAATTCGCCCGTGCCGGCATCATCACCAAGGAGATGATCTACGTCGCGGCACGCGAAAACCTCGGCCGCAAAGAGCAGCTCGAGCGTGCGGAAGCAGCCCTTGCCGACGGCGAAAGCTTTGGCGCCGAAGTGCCCGCCTTCATCACCCCGGAGTTCGTCCGCAGCGAGATCGCGCGCGGCCGCGCCATCATTCCCTGCAACATCAACCACTCAGAGTTGGAGCCGATGATCATCGGCCGCAACTTCCTCACGAAAATCAACGCCAATATCGGCAACTCGGCGGTGACGTCATCGGTCGAGGAAGAGGTCGAGAAGATGGTGTGGGCGATCCGCTGGGGCGCCGACACCGTGATGGACCTCTCGACGGGCCGCAACATCCACACCACGCGCGAATGGATTTTGCGCAACGCGCCGGTGCCGATCGGCACCGTTCCGATTTATCAGGCGCTGGAGAAGTGCGACGGCGATCCGGTCAAGCTGACCTGGGAGCTCTACAAGGACACGCTGATCGAGCAGTGCGAGCAGGGCGTCGACTATTTCACCATCCACGCCGGCGTGCGCCTGCAATACATCCACCTCACCGCCAACCGCGTCACCGGCATTGTTTCTCGTGGTGGTTCCATTATGGCGAAATGGTGCCTGGCGCATCACAAGGAGAGCTTCCTCTACACCCATTTCGACGAGATCTGCGACCTCATGCGCAAGTATGACGTCTCGTTCTCGCTCGGCGACGGCCTGCGTCCGGGCTCGATCGCCGACGCCAACGACCGCGCCCAGTTCGCGGAGCTGGAGACGCTCGGCGAGCTGACCAAGATCGCATGGGACAAGGGCTGCCAGGTCATGATCGAAGGCCCCGGCCACGTGCCGATGCACAAGATCAAGATCAACATGGACAAGCAGCTCAAGGAGTGCGGCGAAGCGCCGTTCTACACCCTCGGGCCTCTGACCACCGACATCGCGCCGGGCTACGACCACATCACCTCCGGCATTGGTGCGGCCATGATCGGCTGGTTCGGCTGCGCCATGCTCTGCTACGTCACGCCGAAGGAGCATCTCGGCCTACCCGATCGCAACGACGTCAAGGTCGGCGTCATCACCTACAAGATCGCCGCGCACGCCAGCGATCTCGCCAAGGGTCACCCGGCCGCCCAGCTGCGCGACGACGCGCTGTCCCGCGCCCGCTTCGACTTCCGCTGGAGCGACCAGTTCAACCTCGGCCTCGACCCCGACACCGCCAAGAACTTCCATGACGAGACCCTGCCGAAGGAAGCCCACAAGGTCGCGCATTTCTGCTCGATGTGCGGGCCGAAGTTCTGTTCGATGAAGATCACCCAGGACGTGCGGGACTACGCGGCGACGCTGAACGATCCGAACGGCGTCGGCATGTCGATGAGCGGGACCGCCGAGGACGGCATGGCCAAGATGAGCGCGAAGTTCAAGGAGATGGGCGAGAACTTGTATCTGGATGCGGAGAAGGTGAAGGAGAGTAATCGGGTGTTGTGAGGATGATCGAACTGAACTTGCGTTGAAGGCCGGGCGAAAGCCCGGCCTTTTTGTTAAGACAATCGGCCATAGTTCGAAGAGCGAGGGCAGTATCATCAATCGCTTTCTTCTCCAACATGGAGGTTACACTTCGCTAACCTACCTTGTGAAGTCTCCACCTCCGTTGGTTGCGAGTTCGCTTCATATCGCTGTAAGATAGACAGCAGGCCCCTGTGGCGCGAGCGGTATCGCACCTTTGAAGTACAGATTACATGATCTGATATTCTTCTTCCTACTCGCCGAGATTTCAGGTGCGCCGGCGCAGGAGCAGCCACGCGTGGCCGGCGGGCCGATCGCGCCTGCAGAGGTCGTGCTTTACATCCAATCAGACTTGAAGCGCACCGAGTTCGTTCATCCGCTGGTTTGCGCGCTTCAGCGCGTGCTCACCGCGCCCGTCACCGTGCGGGCTCTCGACCTTCCACTCGGACCCGAATTGCGTGCAACGCCCACGCAGTTCGAGGTCACCAGGGTGGCAGACCGCTTCATCCAGCGAACAGAAAACGAAGGAAATTCGCCTTCGTTCAAGTATCTTCTTATTCCGGTCGATATGAAGGTCGAGGCTTGGAATTGGCGCTATGCATTTTCTACGAGCTTTGGCGACCCAACGACGTCCTACCACGCCGGCGTCGTCTCTACCGCGCGGATCGTTGCCGGCAATTGGTGGCTGCAATCCCCTTGGGACCACCAGATAACGGCGACGCGCGCTTACAAGTTGATACTCAAATCAATCGCACAGACCGCAGGACATCGCGGTACCGGCGCCTGCATTCTCGCAACTTCACTCAGCCTTGAGGAGTTGGATCGAAAATCTTCCGAATTTTGCCCGGATGATCGCGCCGCACTTGTTGCTGCCGGCATTCTCAAGGAGAAAGAAGAGCAGAATGGCCCCGGCTGCATGACCGTTGCAGGGCGATTGCTTATGCCGATGCTCGTGACAGCACGCAGGATGCTGGACGATTGGTGGGCTACGCTGCACTAACCTACCCTGCGCAGCGAGCAAGCGTAGCCCAGATGGAGCGCGAGCGAAGCCCAGCTCCCGCATTCCGCTTCGCTTCATGCGGACTACAATGCTGACGATCCTCCCGAGGCCTGATTTGCCCGACCCCGCCCTCCACCGCCTCCCCGACCAACTCCGCCCCAACCTCCGTCTCGTCTTCGTGGGCACCGCTGCCTCGACGCGTTCGGCCGAGCTGGGGCACTACTACGCCCATCCCGGCAATCGCTTCTGGCGCGCGATCGATGAGGCAGGGATCACGCCGCGGCGCTATCAGCCGGGCGAGTTCGCAAGCCTGCTCGAGCTCGGGATCGGCTTCACTGATCTGTCGAAGTCGGGCGCCGGAATGGATCACCAGATCGCGGCTGAGACAATCGACGTGCCGGGGTTCAGGGCCAAGATCGAAAAGTTTCGCCCGAGGACGATTGCATTCACGAGCAAGAAGGCGGCGAGCTTGTTTTATGGCAGGCCGTCGAGCGGGATTGCGCTGGGGCGGCAGCCGCGGGATGAGAGCTTGCCCGAGGTGTTCGTGCTGCCGTCGCCGTCGGGTGCGGCGTCCGGGCATTGGACGCTGGAGCCGTGGCGCGAGCTTGCGGCGTGGGTCGCTGCACTGGACACTCAACACCCACAGACCTCATCCTGAGGAGACCGCGTAGCGGGCGTCTCGAAGGATAGCCGCGGCGGGATGTGGGCCTGCATGGTTCGAGACGGCGCTACGCGCCTCCTCACCATGAGGAGTTGGCACCGTCACCACGGCCCGCCCCTCACCCCGCATACGCCCTGTCCAGGTCCGCAATCACGATCTTTCTCATCTGCATCATCGCCTGCACGACGCGGTTCGCCTTGCTGCGGTCGGGGTCGCCGAGATAGCGGCCGAGCGCTGATGGGATCACCTGCCAGGACAGCCCGAACTTGTCCTTGAGCCAGCCACAGCGGGATTCCTCGCCGCCGTCGGCGGTGAGCCTGTCCCAGAAATAATCGACTTCCGCCTGCGTTTCCACGCTGATGAAGAACGACACCGCCTCGTTGAACTTGTATTGCGGCCCCCCGTTGAGCGCGTTGAAGCGCTGGCCTTCGAGCTCGAACACCGCCATGAAGTCGCTGACGGTCTCAACCTTGGCATTGGGAAACACCGATTTGTAGAAGGCGACGGCCTCCGGCACGTTGTTGTCGAACCAGAGAAACGGCGTGATGGAGGTCATGAATGGAAATCCTTTTGTCTCGCGCGGACGCGCGGCGGCGCGCCGATGTTCCAAGGACGAGGCAGGAGGCAACGATCCGACAGTGGCGGCGGGTTTTTCTTGTAGCCCGGATGAGCGACAGCGACATCCGGGGCCGGCAGCTGCCCCGCATATCGCTATCGCTCATGCGGGCTACGGGGTCCACGAAAACCCATTAACCTGTCGGAATCCACTCATTCCATTCGTCCTCCGAACGCAAAACGCGATCAACCCCGGAGACCTCCGATGCCTCCCACCATCACCGCCTTCGCAAACTCGCCCGACCGCGGCCGCGGACAGGCCCGCGACATGCGGGTGCGCTGGGCGCTCGAAGAGGTGGGGCAGCCTTACGAGGTCCATCTGGTTTCGTTCGCGGACATGAAGGGGCCCGCGCATCTCGCGCTACATCCATTCGGGCAGATCCCGACCTACGAGGACGGCGACCTCGCCTTGTTCGAGACCGGCGCGATCGTGCTCCATATCGCGGAGCGCCATGCCGGGCTGCTGCCGACGGAGCCGCAGGCCCGGGCCCGCGCGATCGCGTGGATGTTTGCCGCGCTCAGCACACTGGAGCCGCCGATCGTCGAGCTCGGGATGGCCATGCTGTTCGAGCGCGACCAGAGCTGGTACGCGGAGCGGCTGCCCACGCTGCAGGATCGCGTCCGTGTCCGGCTCGGCGAATTGTCCCGCCGCCTCGGCGATGCCGACTGGCTCGACGGTGCGTTCAGCGCCGGCGATCTCATGATGGTGACGGTGCTGCGCCGGTTGAACGCGTCAGGCCTGCTGGACGAATATCCAGAAATCGCCGCCTATGTCGCCCGCGGCGAAGCGCGGCCGGCCTTCAGGCGCGCTTTCGATGCGCAATTGGCGATATTCACCGCTGCATCGAAGGGTTCGCAGGACCGTTAGCGCCCTAAAGATCGAAATTGGTCGGCAGCATGACCACGTCACGAATTGTCATGCCGCGTGGCCGCGTCAGCATGAACATCACGACCTCGGCCACGTCGCCGGCCTCCAGCAGGCTTCCCGAGTCCCTGGCTTCCTTCAGCTTCTCGGGTGGCCAGTCCGCAAGCAGGGCGCTGACGACCGGGCCGGGCGAGATCGAGCCCACGCGGATACCGTGCTTGAAGACCTGGCGCCGCACTGTCTGGACGAAGCAGTTGACCGCCCATTTGGACGACGCGTAGACCGGCTCCCATGGCGTCGGAAAATGCGCCGCCAGCGAGCTCGTGACGATGATGTCGCCGGTCCCGCGCGCGATCATGTGCGGCAGCACGTCGTGCACGTTCTTCATCACGACGTTGACATTCAGGTTCAGCATCCGGTCGATCGCCATGGTGTCAGCATCGACCAGATCGCCACCGACATACGTGCCGGCATTCGCATGCAGGATGTCGAGCTGGCCGGCCTGCTCCAGAACGCGCGGCAGCAGCGTTGCGCAGTCTTTTGGGTCCAGCAGGTCGACGAGCAGCGGGATCACGGCGTCGCCGTGCTTGTCGCAGAGCGACTTCAGCGCGGCCTCGTCGCGGTCGACCATCACCACGCGCGCGCCCGCGGCCAGCATCGCCTCGGTGCTGGCCAATCCGATGCCCGACGCGGCCCCGGTCACGGCCGCAACCTTGCCTTCCAACTCTCTCGCCATAGGGTCACCATCGCTGACGTCACGGGGATGCGGAGTATAACAATCCCGGATGGCGTTGTCGGGGCAAACCAGCAACGATGCAATCGTCCTCCGATCGAAGGAGGCGGCGCACAAAGCGCGGAACTGTTGCAAGCGCGTCACGGCGGCGATACGACTTCAGCGCGAGGAGCGTCCCATGCTGACCCTCTACTCCTATCCAGACCTGTTCGGTGTCGCCGACAACAACGGTTACGGCCTCAAGGTCTATGCCTTCCTGAAGCTCGCGGGCGTACCGTTCGCGCATGAGCATGTGTTCGATGCCTCCGCCGCGCCGCGCGGGCAGCTGCCCTATGTCGTGGATGACGGCGAGACGATCGGCGACAGCGAGACCATCATCGCGCATGCGACCGCGAAATACCGCCTCACCATCGACGCCGCGCTAACTGCGGAGCAGAGGCGGACCAACCACTTCGTCACGCGCATGCTCGACGATCTCTATTGGGTGATGTCGTATTCGCGCTGGAAGGACGAGCGTTATTATCCCGCGTTTCGCGACGCCTTCATCGCGCAGCACAAGCAGATCGATGCGGCAGGATTCGAGAAGGCGAAGGCGTATAATGCGCAGCGTTATCACTTCCAGGGCATCGGCCGCTACACGCCCGAGCAGGCCTATGCGCGGGGGCTCGCAGATCTGCAGGTGCTGGCGGAGATCGTGCCGGCGGCCGGCTTCGTGCACGGCGCGGCGCCGACTAGCGTCGATGCCGGCATCTACGGCTTCATCGCCAACATTTTCTTTCCGATCCCGACACCGCTGAAGGCGTTCGTCGATGCGCACGCAAATCTCGTCGCACATTGCGAACGGATTCACGCGGCGGTGACGGGAACGTAGCCCGGATGAGCGACAGCGACATCCGGGACCGAGGGTTGACCCGCATGTCGCTCTCGCTCATGCGGGAATTGAGCTGATCGCCCCTACCGCATCGTGATCGCGAGCCCGCTCAGATCCGCATTCGCCATCAGGCCGACTTGCGTGCCGGACAGCTCGAGCACGGCGCCCTTCTGGTTGGTCAGCACGATCGCACGCGCGCCGCGGCCCACTGCGATGCCGGCACCGGCGGCGCCGTAGACGCCGGCGATATCGGAGGGCCGGTTGATGTTGGAGACGCGGCCGCGCAGCACGGTCTTGGAGCCGCCGAAGACGAGGCCGTAGTCGAGACCGCCGGTCGAGAGCGAATAGGCGCGGCCGCGGAAGTTCAGTACGCCCGAACCGCCGGAGCCGCCGATGATCCAGCCCGCCTTGTAGATCGTCAGCACCACGGTGCCGCCGTCGGCCAGCGCCGAGGTCGAGAGGCCGGCAAGCGCGGCAATGCCGACCAGCGCGGCGCGGAAGGTGGATGCGAACTTCATGAGGGTCTCCGGGGGCTATTCTTCAAGGGGGAAACGAATCAGACGCGAATGTATCCGATGCATCGCGGCGGCAACATGATGGGCGCGGACGTGAGTCGGGGTCTGTAGCAACACACTCAACTGTCATCGCCGGTTTAACCGGGCGATCCAGTATTCCAGAGAGGGCGATGGTGAACCGAGAAGCCGCAGCGCCCTGGATGCCCCCGGTCAAGCCGGGGCATGACGGCGGAGTTTGGCGCGACAAGACGCTCACCCGCCATCATGCCATTCTGCCCCTGTTTTGCCCGACGGAGCAACGGTTATTTTGCTTTTCCCGAAGTCAAAAAGAAAGCTCAATGATTCCCGCCGGATGCCTACTGTGCATGGGGTTGTTTTCGCGTTTTTTGTTGGAGGCGCCCCGACCTGCCGCTACGCTTGCGCTTCCTGCCGTCCATCCGAGGTGATCTCATGCCGATCCAGCATTTCGCGCCCCCGCCCCACATCAAGGCGCCGCCGCTGTCCTTTGCCACGCGCACCGGCGATCTCCTGTTCGTCTCCGGCATTCCCGGCTTCGACGCGAGCGGCGCGCTGCCCGATGGCTTCGAGGCGCAGTTCGCCAACGTCGCCGTCAACATCAAGCGCGTGCTGGCAGAGGCCGGCGCCGCGATCCGCGATCTCGTCAAGGTCAACGTGCTGCTGACCCGCGCCTCCGACGTCGCCGCCATGAACGCGCTCTATGCCGGCGCCTTCGGGCCGCCGCCCTACCCTGCCCGCACCACCTGCGTGGTCCACGCACTGCCCGATCCGAAGATGCTGATCGAGATCGAGGCGGTCGCGTCGCTGGCCAAGGGGTAGACGTGTGATAGTCCGGCGACAGTCAAGGCATAAGGGGCATCCGAACAGCCGACCAACGACTGACATGTCCGTGAACGGTCGCCGCCCCGCTTGCCAGCCGCACCATTTTGCCGCACCAGTTTCCTCTCACGTTCCCATCAGGAGATATTTCATGCGTCGCGTTCTCGCCCTCTGTGCCGTTGCCGGCATCGCCACCTCCGTGTTCGCCGTGCCGGCGTCGGCGGCGGTCGGTTATTACGTGATCCGCTGGGACAACACCGGCATCTGCCAGGTCTGGAACGAGGACCTGAAGTACAAGCCGTTCCAGTGGGGCGTGTCGACCTACAAGGTCGTCAGCAAGCCGCTCCCGACCTTCACCGCCGCCTCGGAGCTCCAGATCAAGCTGCGCGGGGAGCGCCGCTGCACGCTCTAGGCCTGAGGCGACAGATCGGATTTCAAAGGGCGGATCGCGCGAGCGGTCCGCCTTTTTTCTTTTCGACGCGCCACTGGTTTTTCGGCCGAGATCGCGCATTTTCCGCGCACCCGCTTTGAACCTGGCCAGCTAGCGGACCTACTCACATCTTGTTCGGGGCGCCTCCCAGCGTCCCGCGCCAACCAGCATCCTTGCCCGCTTGTTTTTGCCCGCTTGTTTTTCACCTCGCGGCTTTGGAGCCAATCGATGCGCGCGCCGACGAAAGCCACGGTTCTGGCCGCATCGCTGCTGATCGCCGCAACGGCAAACGCACAGGCCCCGCAATCCTTCCGCGTGATCTCGCCGGTGTTCGGCCAGTTGGTCAGCTTCGCGATGCCGTCGAATTTTTCCGCGGTGTTCGAGAACACCAAGGGCGGCCACTACATCCGCGAGGCCGTACTGAAGGGCGAGACGCCTGAACGCTGGACCGAGATGATCACCGTGACCGGCGAGAAGGGCATGACGCTCACTCCAGGTTCATCGCCCGAGAAATTCGCGGGCTCGATCGCAAGCGGTTTCAAATCCGCCTGCCCCGACAGCTTTGCGGCAAGGCCGCTTGGCGCCACCACGTTCGGCCGGTTCGAAGGTTTCGTCGCCGTGATCGGCTGCGGCCGCGTCGACAGCGGTCCGACCCGGCACAGCGAAACCGCACTGCTGGTCACGCTGAAGGGCACGAGCGACTACTACACGATCCAATGGGCCGAGCGCGGCCCCGAAACCGACCAGCCGCCGGTGAACGACGACCGCTGGCAGGCCCGTCTGCGCGCGCTCAGCCCGATCGAGCTCTGCCCGATCGTAGCGGGCGAAGCCGCGCCCTATCCGAGCTGCGTGAACAAGAGCTGAGGCTCGACTCCAAGTCCGACGTCCGTAGCCCGGATGAGCGAAGCGATATCCGGGAATTCAACCTACGCCCGGTCAGCCTCCCTCGGCTCGCTCACCGAAAGCAATCCCGCTTTCGCCGGCATCGCCCGCCCAATCTTCCGGGAGCAATCCCGCCCGCACATATCGGTGAAAGGACGAATGCGGCCAATCACAAACGCGCTGGACGTAGCGATGTTTAATTGGGTTGAAGTGAATGTAATCCACGTGGCGGGCGAAATCATCTTCGTCGCGAACCGTGTGCTCCCAGTAGCGTCGTTGCCACAGAGCCAATTCTCCATTGGACTGGCGGGCTACGTCGATACCCGCATGCAGTAGTGCGCTGCTGAAATGCCCCTTGATCCTTCGCCAACGTCCCGCGAAATCGGCGTCATGCGGCGGGAGGTTCATGACGACATGCAAATGGTCCGGAAGGATCACAATCGCATCGACCTCGGACGGGCGCTCCCTGCGAGCGGCCCGAAAAGGCATCGCGCAGGGCGTCAACGTTCTCAATCAAAATGGTCGATCGGCGGTCGAAGAGCGCTACAGTAAAAAAGTAGGTGCCGCCGGGAAGAAAATTTCTGCGATACAGAACCATGGGCTAGACCCGTCCCGGATGTCGCTTCGCTCATCCGGGCTACAGGATAGCACATGAGCTCTCACGCGTCCTTGTAGGCGCGGGGATGGATCAGGATATCGCGCGCGGCGGCAAGGTCGATGAACGCTTGGGCGCTGCCGCCGTGGTCGGGGTGCATGCCCTTGGCGGCGCGGCGATAGGCCTGGTTGATGTCCTCGCAGGTGAGCTGCACCGCGAGCGGCAGGCCGAGCACCTTGCGGGCGCGATCCTCGCTGGACAATTTTTTCGGCGCAGCATTGCGGCGGCCGAAGCGCGGCGCGGTCAGGTCGTGGACAACGTCGAGCACCACGCCGAGACGGCGCCGGGCCGCCAGCGTGACGCTGTGATCGTCATTGTCCACGGCCTGGCGCAGCACCGGAAGCGCCTGCTCGGCGGCCTGACGCAGCATGGTATCGGTGCTCATCCGCGCGACCTCGGCGACCAGCCGGCCCGCCTCGGCCCAATCGGCGCCGTCCGCCGACCGCAGGCGTTCGAGTGCGAATTTCCAGGATTCGAGCTGTTCCATCATGCGCGCAACGTTTAGCAATCAAGACCAGTATGCCAAGGCCGCCGTTTCCGACCCCTTAATTTCGAGTTAGCCTTTCATGAAACTTCGAAAAGAAATCGGGAGGAAATTGTCATGGCATTGCTCGCGAACCACATCGCAATCGTCACGGGCGCCGGTTCGGGCATCGGCCGGGCCATCGCGGCCGGCTACGCCCGCGAGGGCGCGCAAGTGGTGCTGCTCGACGTCAACGCCGACACGGTCGCGGAAGCCGCCGAGGGGATCCGCAAGTCCGGCGGCAAGGCCGAGAGCTTTGCGCTCGATGTCACCAAACGCGACGACTGCTTCGCGCTCGCCAAGCAAGTCGCCGACGAGGTCGGGCAGGTCTCGATCCTCGTCAACAATGCCGGGATCACTCGCCGCAACGCCTTCACCGCGGAGACGGAGACGGTGGCGAAGGACTGGAACGACATCATCTCGCTCAACCTCAACGGCGTCTTCAACATGACGCAGGCGTTCCTGAGCCCGTTGCGCGTAGCGAAGGGCCGCATCGTCAATATCGGCTCGATTCAGTCCTTCGTGCATCTGCGCACGCCGAGCTCGGCGGCCTACACCACCTCGAAACACGGCGTGCTCGGCTTCACCAAGGCGCTCGCGGTCGAGCTCGGCAAGGAGGGCGTGCGCGTCAATGCGATCGGGCCGGGCTTCATCGAGACCAACATCAACGCCAATGTGCGCGCGACCAATCCGGCGCTGGTGCAGGCCTTCGTCGATCACACCCCGCTGGCGCGCACCGGCAAGCCCGAGGACATCGTGGGTCCCGCGATCTTCCTTGCGTCGGACATGTCGGCCTACGTCACGGGAACGATCGTGATGGTGGATGGCGGATACCGGACGGTGTGAGCGGGATGATGCCTGCTTGGCAATGCGGAGTATGCTCGCGGGAACATGCAATCCGTGCCAATCGCGGCGGTGCGGCGGCATTCCCAAGGTCAATTGGTGCGATCGCCCCGCGGTTAACCTTTCGTTAACCAAACCCGCCCACCGTAGATTTACGGCTTGGGGGTCGTTTGTTCTCGATCCGCTTCCAAAGAGGGAGGCGGGCGTTGATCGGGGAGTGTGTCGATGACCACTGTTCATGTCGCTGCGTCCGAACCGGGCGCATATTTCCTTTCACCGAACCAGATCGTTCCGCTGCTGATCGGCGCGACCGTCGACGAGGTCGAGCGTGAGCTCGTCCTGCAGACGCTCGCCCGTTGCGACGGCAATCGCACGCGCGCCTCGCGCGTGCTCGGCCTCTCGGTGCGCACGCTGCGCAACAAGATCAGGCTCTACGCCGCCTCCGGCATCGAGGTGCCGGCCTATCACGACTAGCGCGCGACGTGCGGCCGATTGGTGTTGATCAAGCCCAGGCGCGAGCCCGGCGGAATTGCCGCTGTCGTCAAACGCCGCTAATTAGCTTGCTTCCGGTCAAGGGAGCAGCGGCGTGGCAGACGAACAAAAACGGCAGGGACCTCAGGGACCGCGCGGACGGCAGGGCGAACCGGGGCGGCCGGGACCACAGGGCCATCCGGGCAAGCGGGGCCCCGATGGCGCGCGTGGCAAGCCGGGGCCGCAGGGCAAGCCGGGTCCGATCGGAAAGGCCGGACCACTGGGCAAGCCCGGCCCGCAAGGCAAGCAGGGCGAAGCCGGACCGCGCGGGGCAGCCGGTGCACAGGGACCTGTCGGACCGCAAGGGCCGGCGGGGCCGCAAGGCCCGCGTGGTGAGGCCGGTCCGCCCGGCCCATTGCCGTCGATCGAGCAGGTGCTGCCGTGGCTCGATCAACTGTTCGACGCCTGGGACGAGCGCCGTCGCCAGCGCGAGCGTGAAGCCGCCGAGCGCGAGGCGCTGGAGGCAGCCGTGCAGGAGACCGACGACGCGCCCCTCGGTGACGAGGACGAGGACAGCGAAGGCGACAATCACAGGAAGAAGAAGAAAAAGAAGAAGCACGGCTAGGACTGACAGACGAATCTATTTCGTCCCATTCTCGCGTCGCGGCAGCATGCCCATACGCTCGAACTGCCAGCGCATGGCGCGGTACCAGAGATAACCGACCGCTGCGCCGCACAAGGCCAGGATCACGACGTTCGCGCTCGAGAACGAACCGCTCCACCACGTCATCCACGCTGTCCACAGCAGCGTGAAAACGACGGCACCTGCTTTCAGCGGAAGAAGAGGGCGGCTCATGGTCGTGCTCCCGGGTGTCAAAAGCCCGGCGAACATCATCGCGCGTTGCGACCGCTTTCACCGTGAGCCAGATCACGGAACGGACCTTCGAGCCGCCTAGCCGAAGCGCAGCCGCGAACGTTCCTTGGCCTTTTCCGCCTCGGCCTCACGGTCGCGTGCCGGGGCGTGGGTGTGCAGCGACGTCAGGAGTTTTCGCGCAGCCTCCGCGACCTCCGCCACCGCACGATCGAAGGCCGCCTCGTTGGCCTGCGAAGGCTTGTTAAAGCCGGACAGTTTCCGAACGAACTGGAGCGCGCTGGCGTGGATCTCATCCTCCGTCGCCTCCGGCTCGAAGTTGAACAGCGTCTTGATGTTGCGGCACATGCACTCTCTCCTGACCTTTCCCTCAAGGACGACCGGCGAAAACGAAATCCTACATCCTTCCGGACAGTTCTGCTAAGTTCCGCCGCAACGCGGCCGCCGACCAGAGCCGCACGGGGGAAATAGACATGAAAGCTTCTTGCGCGGCGCTGTCAGCCATCCTGTTGTCCGTCTCTGTGTCGGCCATCTCGACGTTCGCATGGGCGGCCGATTATCCGGCACCGAAGCAGGGCGACTGGGTCGTCAGGGATTTCAAGTTCCACACCGGCGAGACCATGCCGGAGCTGAAGCTGCACTACACCACCGTGG
Source organism: Bradyrhizobium sp. WSM1253 (assembly GCF_000244935.1). Lineage (NCBI taxonomy): Bacteria > Pseudomonadati > Pseudomonadota > Alphaproteobacteria > Hyphomicrobiales > Nitrobacteraceae > Bradyrhizobium > Bradyrhizobium sp. WSM1253. Next base: position 6,221,702 of record NZ_JH600073.1, on the reverse strand, counting down.
GTGAGCCGAGCGGCCAGCCGGTCCTGGTGCTGCACGGAACCGGCGGCTCGGGCGCGAGCATGCTGTCACCAGCCTTTGCCGGCGAGCTGTTCGGCGCGGGGCAGCCGCTGGATGCCTCCAAATATTACATCATCATCCCCGACAATATCGGCCATGGCAAATCGTCAAAACCGTCCGACGGGATGAAGACGAGCTTCCCGAAATACGATTACGAGGACATGGTCGAAGCCCAGTATCGCCTGGTGACGGAAGGGCTTGGCGTCAAGCACCTGCGGCTCGTCATCGGCAATTCCATGGGCGGCATGCACACCTGGTTGTGGGGCGAGAAATATCCGAAGGCGATGGACGCGCTGATCCCGATGGCCTCGCAGCCGACCGAGATGGCGTCGCGCAATTGGATGCTGCGGCGGATCATGCTCGACACCATCCGCAGCGATCCCGACTACAATGGCGGCAATTACACCGGCCAGCCGCGCATGATGAAATACGCGATCACCGCCTACGGCATCGCGAGCATCGGCGGAACGCTGGCCTATCAATCGCAGGCGCCGACGGCAGCGAAGGCCGACAAGATCGTCGACGAGCGGCTGGCCATGCCGATCACGACAGATGCCAACGACTTCGTCTACCAGTGGGAGTCCTCGCATGACTACAATGCCCGCGAGAAGCTGGAGGCGATCGAAGCGTCGCTGCTGCTGATCAATTCCGCCGACGACGAACGCAACCCGCCTGAGACCGGCCTCACGGACGCTGCGATGACGCGGGTCAAGAACGGCAAACTGTATCTCATCCCAGCAAGCACGGAGACGCGCGGCCACGGCACCACGGGGAACGCCAAATTCTACAGCGAGCAGGTCCGGCAGTTTCTGCAAACCGCGCCGCAGCGGACGATGTAGGATTGCCAGGCTTGCCGCCATGTTCGCCATGCATCATATGCGGCGCCTCGACGCCGCATATTATTTGAGCATGCATTGCGCTGACAGGTCGGGCTTAATCGCATCAACGATACGAATCGACGCGCGGGGCAATCGCGCGCCAATGGCACGACACGCGATGAGGAGGATCGCATGCACAGGCTCGTACTGTGCGTTTGGCTGGCGGCGCTGACGGGCGCAGCGTTCGCGTTCGACAACGGGCAATATGATCACGTCCCGCCTGACATCCGCGCCTGGTTCAAGAGCGTGATCGCACCGAACGGCGTGCCCTGCTGCGACGTCTCCGACGGCCATCGCACTGAGTACGACGTGCGCAGCGGCGCCTATTGGGTGCCGATCGAGGGACAATGGATGGAGGTGCCCGAGCGCGCCATCATCCGCGACCGCGGCAATCCGGTCGGCCAGGCCGTGGTGTGGTACGTCCATCACCGCGGCGCCATCATCATCAGTTGCTTCGTGCCGGCGGATGCGGTGTAGCGCGATAGCGCCTCGACGCGGTGCTAGCTCGGCCGATGGTTCCTGTGAACGACAGAACGCGCGCTTGCGCTCTATGCGCTTTGCGTGTGGGCGGCAAACATCAAGCATGTCCTGGAGGGCATCGACCTTCCACGCATCCCCAACAGCTGGCTCTACCACGGGCCGCGGCTGGCGCTTCAGCCGGTCCTGATCGGGCGGGCTCTGTATTGCGCTGGCGTGATCGAGTGGCCGCGGCGGCGTGACAAGGGGGATAGCGATCGCGCTGGGAGATGATATTCTCAGGCATTCCACCAGGGAGACCTTCGTGACTGATCTTTGCGCCGAAGACCTCGCCACCATCTATGCCCAGCCGAGCCCACGCGTGATCGCGAAAGCGCGCCCCGCGATCGATGCGCATGCGAAGAAATTCATCGAGATGTCACCGTTCTGCGTGCTCGCGACGTCGGGAGCGGACGGCAGCGTCGATGCCTCACCACGCGGCGGCGGCGTTGGCTTCGTCCACGTCGCCGGCCCCAACCAGCTGCTGATGCCTGATCGCTCCGGCAACAACCGGATCGACAGTTTTCGAAATGTCGTCGAGGGCTCGGGCTTCGTGCATCTGTTGTTCTTCGTCCCCGGATTCGACGAGACGCTGCGCGTCGGCGGCCGCGGCACGCTGTCCGCCGATCCGGACCTGCTCGCCTCGATGGTGGAGTTTGGCAAGCCGCCGCGCGCGGTGCTGAACCTCGCCGTCAGCGAAGTCTATTTCCACTGCGGCAAGGCCCTGATGCGCTCGAAGCTGTGGTCGTCCGAGAAGGTGCCGCGCTCGGTGATGCCGAGCATCGTCGAGGTGGTCCACGAGCAAACCGGCCTTGGTGAGCCGCAGAGTCAGGAGATCGTGGAAGAGCTCTACAAGACGCAGTTGTAGCCGGCTTTCGAACCGCACACGGGCGTCATGCCCGTGCTTGTCCCGGGCATCCACGTCTTCGTTGCAGGGTAGCACGTGGATGGCCGGGACAAGCCCGGCCATGACGAATGGAGAGTGCGGAGTGAGGGACCTAGTGTCCCTCGCCCTCGAGCCCGCCAACGTGCTTCTGGGTGTAGAGTTCGAGGCCGATGCGGCCGATCAGGTCGAGCTGGGTCTCGAGGAAGTCGATGTGGTGCTCCTCGTCGCTCATCAGCTTCTCGAACAGGTCGCGCGTCACATAATCCTTGACGCTGTGGCAGTAGGTCGCCGCTTCCTGGTAGAGCGCCCGCGCGCTCATCTCGGCAGCGAGATCGCACTCGATGATCTCCTTGACGTTCTGGCCGATACGCAAGGGATCGAGCACCTGCATGTTCGGGAAGCCGTCGAAGAACAGGATCCGCTCGGTCAGCTTGTCGGCGTGCTCCATCTCCTCGATGGACTCCTTGCGCCAGACCTTGGACATATCCCGCAGGCCCCAATTGTCGAGGAAGCGGTAGTGCAGCCAGTACTGGTTGATTGCAGTCAGCTCGTGACGCAGTGCCTTGTTGAGATAATCGATAACTTTTGCGTCGCCCTGCATGGTTCACTCCAGCTCTTGCAGTCCAAATCGGCCGTAAACCGAATTTAGAACGCTTCTAAATGAGTTTGAAGACTGGAGCAACCGGCTACGGGACGCAGCCGGTGAAATGCTCAGCCATGGTTGCGGAAGATTTCAGCAGGCCGCGAGGGCGAACTCGGCCGGCTGGGCCGTCTCGTCATTGGCCGCCACAGTGTGGTTGTGCGGACAGCCGGAGCAGCAGGACGTGGCACAGGGGCCGAGTGCTTCGTCGATAATGGTCTTGATCGTCCGAGCGCAGCGGCCGCATTCGGCGCTACAGCCGAGACACCCATACACCTGCTTGGCATGGCGCACAGCGTCGTCGGACTCGGCGACGGCGGCGCGGATGTCGTCATCGCTCAGCACGTTACAGGAACAAACGATCATGGAAGCGGCAGGCCCTTTGGTGATGCGCCATCATCGATATTTAAGGGGCCGGCCGGATGCAAAAGGAAAAAGCGGAATTTGAAGCTATTCCAAACTAGCCCGGAAACAGCCTAGAACGGCTCTAAAATAGGGCCTTGCGCTGGATCAAGATTGCGGCGGATCTAGTCGCCCCCGCCGCCTCCACCATCGCCGCCGCCCCCGCAATCTCCGCCACTACTGCCGCTATCGCTGCTGGAACAGCTGCCGCCGTCGGTCGAGCTGCCGGAACTATCGCTGGAAAACCAGCTCCCCCACGAGAAGCCGTCGCTCGAGCCGGTGGCGGTGTCGCCACCGCCACTGCCGCCGGCCCCGGCGCGGGAGCGCCGCTGGCTGCGGTTCTGAAGATGGGTGATCCAGCCGTAGCCGATCGCGAAGACGACCCCGGCAGCGATCAATGCATTTATCATCGCGCTACCCATCATCGCCCTCCCCTGGCTGAGCTGCGGTCCATGTTAATTGGTCGCCCCCGGCAAAGGTGCCGTTCATTGATCATTCAATCGAAATATGGAACTTTACCCTCAAAGAGTTCCCGTGTGCTTTGTTCGAAAGGTCAGCCAATGAAGAAGTCGCTCCTGGCAATCGCTGCCGTCGCCGCGGTGGCCCTTAGCGCCGCTACACCAGCCCAGGCGCAACGCGGCGTCGCGGCGGGCGTGGCAGCCGGAATCATCGGCGGCGCCATTGTCGGCGGGGCGCTGGCCTCTCCGTATTATTACGGACCGAGCCCCGGCCCCGGCTACGCATATGGTCCGGGATATAGCCCGGGCTACTATCCGCCGCGCTACTACGCACCGGGCCCGGGCTACGTCGCCGACGACTATTATGGCGACGGCTGCGTCTGGCAGAAGCAGCGCTTCTGGGACGGTTATGCCTGGCGCGTCCGCCGCGTCAGAGTCTGTGGCTGAAGTCGCCCCAAGCAGATTCATTCCAGATGCGCCGTTCATCTCCGGGCCTGAAAAAGACCGCTTTTTCTCGTCACAGCTCCGTGTGCGTTTACCGGGGATTGACCATTTGCGCGCTTCCTAACTGCAAGGCCAATTCCATCAGAGTCTGCGTGAACCTTTGAACCCCGGACGCTCCTAACAAGGAGCATCCATCTCTCAGGAGAGCCAAGAGTATGAAGAAGACTTTAGTTGCCGCCCTTACGGTTGCGACGATCGCCGGTTCGCTGGTGACCGCCACTCCGTCCGCCCAAGCCCATGACGGCGTCGGCGCCGGCATCGCAGCCGGCCTGATCGGCGGCGCAATCGTCGGCGGTGCCATCGCATCGAGCCGTCCCGCCTATGGCGGACCGGTTTATGTGGCCGAGCCCGGCCCGCCGCCGCCGCCCTGCTACTGGCAGCGCCAGCGCTACTGGGACGGCTACGGCTGGACCGTCCGCCCGGTTCGCGTTTGCTACTGATCTGATCGCACGGCGTTCATGAGCGCCGCGATCGAAGCCCGGCCGAGCACCTCGGCCGGGCTTTTTCTTTGGCGAAGAACTGCGGCTCGCTATCGCGCCTGGATCGAGCGCAGCACCTCTTCGCTCGGCCAGCAATCAACCTTGAGGCCTGCCGACTTCTGGTAGGTGCCGAGCGCAGCGCGCGTCTGCATGCCGGCCTTGCCGTCGATCTTGTCCTTGTAGAGCCCGACGCGCGTGAGCCCGCGCTGCATCGCCTCGACATCCTTGGTGCGCAATTGCTTCGAGGCAGACCACGGCGTCGCGAACGGCTGCGTGCTCGTCATGCGGTCGGCGAGATGGCCGACGAACAGCACGTAGAGATCGGAGAAATTGTATTCCTTGATCACGAAGTAGTTCTTCGTGGTCAGGAAGGACGGGCCGTAGATGCCTTCCGGCTGCAGCAGCGAGGCCGGCTGCGCCTGCTCGGCGGCAGTGAGCTTTTGTCCGCGCACCGGCACAAAGCCTTCGCGCAGCCACTGGCCGATCGGCTTCGTCACCTCGGGCACGCCGGCGGTGCAATCGACCTTGGCCGGAGCTTGCACCTCGTAAGCCCAGCGTACGCCGCTCTGCCAGCCCTTGTTGACGAGCTGCTGCGCGGCGGAGGCCAGCGCATCCGGCACCGAATGCCAGATGTCGATGCGGCCGTTGCGGTCGAAATCGACGCCGTGCTTGTAATATTCGGACGGCAGGAATTGCGTGAGCCCGGTCGCGCCGGCCCACGACGAGCGCATGTCCTTGCGTGTCACCACGCCGTCACCGAGAATTTTCAGCGAGAGGATGAACTCGTTGCGATAGGTGTCCTTGCGGCGGCCGACATAGGCCTGCGTCGCCAGCACGCGCACGAGATCGTAAGGCAGCGTGTAGCGGCCATAGTCGGTTTCGCGGCCCCAGATCGCCAGCATGACGGTGGCGGGCACGCCGGAGTTTTTCTCGATCTCCGTCAGCGCGGGACGATATTTTTGCAGCAGCCGCTGCCCCTCGCCCGCGAGGCGCGCGATCGAGGCTTCCCTGACATAGTCGGCCGGCACCTGCACGAACTCGGCCTGCGACGGCGCCCCCGTTGCGGGCCGCCCCGGCAGGATCAGATCCGGCAGCTTGTAGTCAGGCTCGAGCCCGCGCGTCTCTCGCTCGAACGTCGCGCGCGACACGCCGGCGGCCTCCGCGTCCGGCCACAGCGAGGCGATGAACTGCGCGAAGGCGGCGTCGGCAGCGCGGGCGGGCGACAGGCCGCAGGTGATAGCGATCACCGCAGCTATGAGCACCCGCCGCATCATGCTGAGATCACCGCGTCAGCTTCTTGTACTTCACGCGATGCGGAATGATGCTGTCCTGGCCGAGCCGGCGCATCTTGTCCTTCTCGTAGTCCTGGAAGTTGCCCTCGAACCATTCGACATGGCTGTCGCCTTCGAAGGCCAGGATGTGGGTCGCGATGCGATCGAGGAACCAGCGATCATGGCTGATAATGACGGCGCAGCCGGCGAAATCCTCCAGAGCCTCTTCGAGCGCACGCAGCGTGTCGACGTCGAGGTCGTTGGTCGGCTCGTCGAGCAACAGAACGTTAGCGCCGGATTTCAGCATTTTCGCAAGGTGCACGCGGTTGCGTTCGCCGCCGGAGAGCGCGCCGACTTTCTTCTGCTGGTCGGCGCCCTTGAAGTTGAACGACGAACAATAGCCGCGTGAATTGACTTCCCTCTTGCCGAGCAGGATCAGCTCATTGCCGCCGGAGATCTCCTCCCATACGTTCTTGCTGCCATCGAGCGCGTCGCGCGACTGGTCGACGTAACCGAGATGAACGCTCTCGCCGACCGTGATGGTGCCCTTGTCCGGCTCTTCCTGCTTGGTGATCATCCTGAACAGCGTGGTCTTGCCGGCGCCGTTGGCGCCGATCACGCCGACGATTCCGCCGGGCGGCAGCTTGAAAGTGAGATCGTCGATCAGCATGCGATCGCCGAAACCTTTGCTGAGCCCTTCGAAGTCGACCACGTTCTGACCTAGGCGCTCGGCCACTGGAATCGTGATCTGCGCAGTCTGTGTCTGCTTTTCGCTCGCCTGCTTCAGCAGTTCGTCATAGCGCTGATAGCGCGCCTTGGATTTGGCCTGGCGGGCTTTCGGCGAGGACGCGATCCATTCCTGCTCGCGGGCCAGCGTCTTCTGATGCGCAGCGTCCTCGCGGCCCTCCTGCTCGAGCCGCTTCTGTTTCTGCTGCAGCCAGGACGAGTAATTGCCCTCGTAGGGAATGCCCTTGCCGCGATCGAGCTCGAGAATCCAGCTCGTGACGTTGTCGAGGAAGTAGCGGTCATGGGTGACGATCAGGATCGCGCCGGGATAGTTGCGCAGATGGCCTTCCAGCCACGACACCGATTCCGCGTCGAGATGGTTGGTCGGCTCGTCCAGCAGCAACAACTCAGGCTGGTCGAGCAGCAGCTTGCACAGCGCGACTCGGCGGCGCTCACCGCCAGAGAGTTTCGACACGTCGGCATCGTCAGGCGGACAACGCAGCGCGTCCATGGCCTGGTCGACCTTGCTGTCGAGATCCCAGAGGCCCTGGGCCTCGATCTCGTCCTGCAGCTTGGTCATCTCGTCGGCGGTCTCCTCGGAGTAGTTCATCGCCAGTTCGTTGTAGCGATCGAGGATAGCCTTCTGCTTGGCGACGCCCAGCATGACGTTCTCGCGTACGCTGAGTGCCGGATCGAGATGCGGCTCCTGCTCGAGATAGCCGACGCGGGCGCCCTGGGCGACCCAGGCCTCGCCGTTATATTCCTTGTCGAGGCCTGCCATGATCTTGAGCAGCGTCGACTTGCCCGAGCCGTTGACACCGAGCACGCCGATCTTGGCGTCCGGGTAGAAGCTCAGATGGATGTTATCGAGCACCTTCCGGGTCGGGTAGCTCTTGGTCAGGCCCTGCATGAAATAGATGAACTGGCGCGCCATCGGTCCCGAAAACCTTCGATTTGAGGAAATTTGCTTGCCGCCGATGTAGCGATCCCGCCCCCAAAGGGCAATGTTTTCCCTCCGTTCACCACGGATGAATACGGGCCGGACACCATCCCGCCACCGATCCGGACAATTGAAACTATCTTTTAATAAATCAGGCCAAAGCTCGGTTTCGCGCGGAAACAGCGCCACCCGCTCAGAATGAACGGGAGCACAGCGAGACAGCGTCATGGCCGTGATCGAGACCCATTCCCTTCCCGTTCCGGCGGAAGCCGGCAGCGCCTCCGCATTTGCCTCGGAGATCAAGGGCTTCTGGAAGCGCTTCTTCGCCACCGCTTTCAACCCCTACCGGCCCGAACTGCATTACATGCGCGGCCCCGGCCCCGCCTGGCGCGCCAAGCACGGCATGAATGCGCCGTTCCGGCTCAAGCCCCGCGACCTCTGAGCCCTTATCACCTGTCGGATTTTTGAAGACGCGAACGGCTTGCGCACGGTCCTGATTGCGCGCAACCATGGCCTGGTTCCACCTCTCGCCATGGAAGAACGCTGATGACGCGGCTGCGCTGTGCAATTCTGGACGACTATTTCAATCTCGCCCTCGAAGTCGCCGATTGGCAAAGCCTGTCCGACCGCATCGACGTCACCGTGTTCAGCCATCCCTTCGCCTCCGAGCAGGCCGCGGCGAGCGCGCTGGCCGATTTCGAGATCGTCTGCGCGATGCGCGAGCGCACCGCGTTCCCGAAGAGCCTGTTCGAGAGCCTGCCGAAGCTGAAGCTGCTGCTGACATCAGGCATGCGCAACGCCTCGATCGACATGGAGGCCGCCAAGGCGCGCGGCGTCACCATCGCCGGCACGCAATATTCACGCGATCCGACTGCGCCCCTCACCATGGGCCTCATCCTGGAACTGACCCGCGGCATCGGCCGCGAGAACGCGCGCATGCATGCGGGCGAGCCCTGGCAGACCTTTGCCGGCGTTGAGATCGAAGGATTGACGCTCGGCGTCGTCGGGCTCGGCAAGCTCGGCAGCAAGATGGCCGGCATTGCGAAGGCGTTCGGCATGAACGTGATCGCCTGGAGCCCGAACCTGACCCCGGAGAAGTGCAAGGATGCCGGCGTCGGCTACGCTACCAAGGAGGAGCTGTTCGCCAAGGCCGATATCGTCAGCATCCATGTGGTGCTGAGCGAGCGCTCGCGCGGGCTGGTCGGGGCTGCCGATCTCGCGCGGATGAAACCGACGGCCTTCCTCGTCAACACCGCGCGCGGGCCGATCGTGGACGAGCAGGCGCTGCTCGAGGCGTTGCAGCAGAAGAGGATTGCAGGCGCCGGCATCGACGTATTCTCGGTCGAGCCGCTGCCAACAGACCATCCCTTCCGCAAGCTCGACAATCTCGTGCTGACGCCGCATCTCGGCTACGCCACCGAGGACGGCTTGCGCATCCACTACAGCCAGATGGTCGAGGCGATCGACGCCTTCACCAAGGGCGGCGAGCTGCCGCGGAAGCTGGCGTGATGCCTCAGGCCGCCGAGCGGTGGCTGGTGGGCTGCCGTGCCGCATCGGCAAAGCCGTCGCGCCAGGAGGCATGCGCCGGCAGCCAGCCGAGCTCGCGCTTGGCCTTGCCGTTGGAGGCTCCGCGCACCTCCGTCATCATCGCAACCATATGCTCGCCCGCAAGCAGGCGGCCGAGCCAGGCGGGAATGTGACGCGGCGGCTTGGCACCGAGCAATTCGGCCAGCGCGGGCAACCAATCCTTCACCTGCGCCGGATGATCGTCGACGATATTGTAGATGCTGCCGGCGCGCCCGCGTTCGAGCGCGGCAAGCGTGGCAGAGGCGGCATCTTCGGTGTGAATGAACGACCACGTGCCGCCGCCATCGCCGATCACCGGCACACGCCGGTGGCGCAGCTGGTCGATCATCGCAGGCGAGAGCGTGCCCGTGCCGGGTCCATAGAAGAATCCATAGCGCAGCACGATACCCTCCGGCTTCGTCGAAGCGGTGACGCTTCGCTCCAGATACCGGATTGCCTCAAGCGTGCGTCGCAGCTCTCGCGGCGGATGCGGGTCGAGCTCATCGGTCTCGGTCTTCACCGTTCCCCCGGCGCGACTGAAGGTCCAGCCGCAGAAGCTTTGCGCGATGAAGCGCCTGGCGCCGGCCTCGCGTGCGGCATTCAGCAGAATGTCGGTTCCGCGGGTGCGGAGCTCGTTGGTTCGCGCGAAGGCCCGATCGAAATGCCGGAGGTCCGTGGCGGCCGCGAGATCCGTCATCTGGTGAATGACGGCGTCGGGCTTTGCCGCAATCACCGCAGCGTGCATGCTGCCGGCATCGAGGCCGTCGGCGACGACCGGCTCTGCACCCAATCGACGCACCAAATCTGTTTTTGCCGCATTCCGTGTCGTGCCGATCACCGAATGACCCGCGGCGACCAGCGCCGGAACAAGATACCGACCGACCGCGCCGGTCGCGCCCGCAACAAAGATGCGCATCCTGTGCTCCTCAATTCGTTGCAATCCTCCCGGACGTAATCGAGGTGCGGAGCCGTTCAAGTATGCGCAAGTAGGACTTGCGCGCATGCGTCAAATGATGACGGCGCGTGACCGAAGGTCACGCGCCGTCATCAGATCAATTCTTGCGAGGCCGATTCAGCGCACGGTGACCGGTGCGGGCAGCGGCGGCACCACTGTCGGCTGGGTGCCTCCGACCGGGCCGGCCTGCGCGGCCATCGGAGCGGGGCCGGCAGCGCCGGGCACGGGCGCGGCGGATGCGGTCGCAGTTCCCGGCGGCGGACCACCCGGCATCACGACCACGCGGGTGCCGACCTTGACGCGATCGAACAGGTCGGAGACGTCCTCGTTCAGCATGCCGATGCAGCCGGAGGACACGAACTTGCCGATGGTCGAGGGCTGGTTGGTGCCGTGGATGCGGTAGACGGTCGAGCCGAGATACATCGCGCGGGCGCCGAGCGGATTGCCGGGACCGCCGGCCATGAAGCGCGGCAGATAGGGCTGTCGCTCGATCATCTCGGTCGGCGGATGCCAATCCGGCCACTCGGCCTTGCGGGTGATCTTCTGCACGCCCGTCCAGGTGAAACCGTCGCGGCCGACGCGGACGCCGTAGCGGATCGCACGACCGTTGCCGAGCACGTAATAGAGGTAGGTATTCGGGGTATCGACGATGAGCGTTCCGGCCGGCTCCTTGGTCGCCAGCGAGACTTCCTGGCGGCGCAGATTCTGCGGCAGCTGCGCCGGAGCAGCGTCAGGCTGCTCCTCGGGCGGGAGCGAGGCGATCGCCATCGGCCGGCCGTCGGCACCCACGGGCGGCTGCCCGGCCTGGACCGTTCCGGTCGCGCCGGGACCACCGACTGCCTCGGGCGGACGCAGGCCGTCACTGCCGGGCGCCTGTGCCGGACGATCGGCGTAGATCACCGCAGGCGGGCCGGCAGGGCGGCCGTAGCGCGGATCGTCGGGTGATGTCACGGGACCCTGCGGCGGCGCGGCCGAGTAGACGGGGGCGCCGGCGGGACGGCCATAACGGGGATCATCGGGCGACATCACCGGCCCCTGCGGCGGCGCGGCGGAATACACCGGGGGAGCGCCGGGCGGACGGCCGTAGCGCGGATCCGGGCCGGGCGGCGGCAGCGCTGCCTGCGGCATCGCATCGTCTTCATCGTCCATAGCGTCGAAATTCGGCGCGCGGTCGCCGGGCCGATATTCGGCCGGCGCGCCATAGCTCGGCGCCTGCTGGACCGGATAGCTCTGGGCCTGCGCGAGCGAGGTTCCCGCCGCAGCGACTGTTGCGGCAGCGCATATCGTCAGAAAATGTTTGATCATCATCGCTCTTGTATAGTCCCCGGGCCCCGTCCGGACCGTTAACGGCCAGATGACGGAAGATAGCGGCACATTCAAGACATTACAGGCGGATTTGTGCCCGATTTGCCGATTTGTGATCCGCAAGACTACCGTTGCCTCCTTGCATCACGGGACGAAAATCAGCCCACGCCCGAGATTGCTGGACTAGCCGGCTCTGTTTTTTACGGAACGGCGCGGAATCGTTGCGGTATGTTCGAATCAGCCTGATTCGCCGCCGCTTTGAGCTTCGATCCCCCGCGTGGCGAACGCGGCAAGCAGTACAGTCACCGCGTTCAGATGGCTCATGGGCCCTGGCCACTTCGCCGCTGGGGCGGAAATTCGCAATCCCTCGATGCTTCCCGGCTTTCGCTTTCTGTTTGCCGCGATCCTGCTGTCAGCCTCCATCCTGGTATTCGGCCTGGGCGCCGCCGCGCTGCTGCGGGCGAGCCACGAGCAGTATGTCAGCAACCCCTCCTGGCGGAATGGTCCGCAGGAGCAGGTGTTTGCACAAGCTCCCGAGCCGGCCCAGCCGGTGCTCGCGGTCCTCCGCGCCGAGCCGGAGGCGGCCACCGATCCGACGCCGTCGCTGCGCGATCAAGTCCCGACCATCGCGCTGCCGATGAGCGAGCCCGAGCCGGTCGTCGTGGTGACAACCGAGACCGACGGTCAGCCGCAGGTCGTTGCAGCTCCGGCTGACGTCCCGGCCGAACCGGCCAATGTCGAGGCCAAGGCCGAGACGACGACGGACGCCGCGGCGCCGGCCTCAAGCAACACGCTTACTCCGGCCGACGCCAGCGCATCCATCGCCGAGGCCAAGCCGGTTTCGATCGCTCTCACAAGCAAACCAACACCTGCCGCCCCCAGCGCAGCCTCGGCTTCGTCCACGTTCGACATGGCGAGCGCGAAGTTCGCCGCATTGAATAACCTGGCGACCACGGCCTGGAAGGATCCGCCGGCGAAGGCCAAGGCCGACGCTAAGGCCGACAGCAGTTCGCCGGAGAGCAAGGCGACTAAGCCGCGGGCGCACCGGGTGAAGAAGCGCCGCCGCATTGTCCGGCGTCCGCCGCCGCCGGTTCAGCAACTCGATCCGTTCGGGCAGCCGCAACCCACGCTCGCCGCAACGACGACCGCGCGCGCACGCCAGTAGGGTTACGCCGGCCCCGTTGCGATTGGCGGTCCCTTTTCCTGGCCCCATTCTGACCATGAGCCGTCGTAGAGCGCGGTGTCGGTGATGCCGAGGCGATAGAGCGCCAGCGTCAGCACGCCGGCGGAGACGCCGGAGCCGCAGCTCGTCACGATCGGCGCATCGAGCCTGACGCCGGCGTTCGCGAAGGCCGCGCGGAGATCATCGAGCGGCTTCATCGTGCCGGTCGCGGCGTCGAACAGCAGGTTATAGGGCACGTTGCGAGCGCCCGGGATATGGCCGGAGCGAATGCCCGCGCGCGGCTCGGGCGCCCGGCCCTCGAACCGGTCGGCGGCGCGCGCGTCGATCACCTGCTCGACACGGCTTTCGACGTTGGCGATCAATTGCTGCATGCTACGCACGCGCTTGGAATCGTAGCTCGCCTTGAACGTCGCGGGCTTCGGCTTCGCCTCGCCACTTTCGACCGGACGCCCCTCGGCGCGCCACTTCTTCAGGCCGCCATTGAGAATGCGCACATTGCCGTGGCCGAAGGCCAGGAACATCCACCACGCGCGGGGAGCAGCGACCCAGCCGCCGGCATCGTAGAGCACGACAGTATCGGCATTGGAGATGCCGAGTTGGCCGACGTCGCGGCCGAACTGCTCGGCGCTCGGATACATGTGCGGCAGCGGGTTGGAATGGTCCGAGACCGCATCGACGTCGAAGAACAACGCGCCCGGCAGATGCGCGGCGAGGTAATCGTCCTTCGGCAGCGGCAGCACGCCCGGCAGCTTGAAGCTGGCGTCGAGCACCTTGACGTTGGCATCGTTGATGTGGGCGGCGAGCCATTCGGTGGAGACGAGGGGATCGGTGGGGGTGGTCATTGGCTTTTCCTTGCAGTCATTACGGTGCGCGCGCAGCGCGAGAGAGTTTGATACGGCGCGCGGCAAATTCCGCTGTCATCGCCCGGCCAGTGCGCAATTGCGCACTAGGAACGGGCGATCCAGTACGCCGAGACGATTGTGCTTCAATCGATAGGCCGCGGCGTACTGGATTCCCCGCCTTCGGGGAATGACGCCGAAAATTGGAGCGGCAGCGCAGGACCCTCACCCCTTCTTCTTCGGCTCCCATTGCTCCACCGGCCCGCCGGCGTCGCGCCAGGCGGCGTAGCCGCCGGCGATGTGGGCGACGGGCTTGAGGCCCATGTCCTGCGCGGTCTTGGCGGCGAGCGCGGAGCGCAGGCCGCCGGCGCAATGGAAGACGAACTTCTTGTCCTCCTGGAACACCGGCTTGGCATAAGGGCTCTGCGGATCGATCCAGAATTCGAGCATGCCACGGGTGCAGGCGAACGCGCCGGGGATGCGGCCGTCGCGTTCGATCTCGCGGGGATCGCGGATATCGACGATAACGACGTCGCCGTTCTTCGAGATCTCGATGGCGCCCTTGGCGGTGAGCGTCTCGATCTCGGCATTGGCCTCGTCGATCAGCGCCTTGATGCCGCGGGTGATGGTCTGGGGCATGTGGCTCTCCCTCTTGTTCTGTCGCCGATCCCAGGCGATCTGCCGGAGGCGGTGGTCACCTCTCCCGCTTGCGGGAGAGGTCGCGGAGCGAAGCGACGCGGGTGAGGGCTCTCTCCTCTAGGGGAGCGTCGCCCGTGGAGAGACCCTCTTCCCGACCCTCCCCCGCAAGCGGGGGAGGGAGCGCGATCCCATCGCCGATGGAGCGCCTCGTCATCAGCTAGTGCGTCAATTCCTTCATCGCACCCTCGAGCCCCTCGATCGTGATCGGATACATGCGGTTGGCGAAGATGCGTTTGATGATGGTGGTGGATTCCGAATAGTCCCAATGCTTCTGCTGCACGGGGTTGAGCCACACCGCATGCGGATAGGTGCGGATGATGCGGTCGAGCCAGACCGAGCCGGGCTCCTCGTTGACGTGCTCGACCGAGCCGCCGGGTACCATGATCTCGTAAGGCGACATCGAGGCGTCACCGACGAACACGATCTTGTAGTCGTGCGGGTATTTGTGCAGCACGTCCCAGGTCGGGGTGCGGTCGGTGAAGCGGCGCTTGTTCTGCTTCCACACGCCTTCATAGAGGCAGTTGTGGAAGTAGAAATATTCCATGTGCTTGAACTCGCTCTTCGCCGCCGAGAACAACTCCTCCACCTGCTCGATATGCGCGTCCATCGAGCCGCCGATGTCGAAGAACACCAGCAGCTTCACCGCGTTGCGGCGCTCGGGCCGCATGTGCACGTCGAGATAGCCGTGATTGGCGGTTTCGCGGATGGTGGTGTCGAGGTCGAGTTCATCAGGCGCGCCGGTGCGCGCGAATTTGCGCAGGCGCCGCAGCGCCACCTTGATGTTGCGGATGCCGAGCTCGACATTGCCGTCGAGGTCTTTGAACTCGCGCTTGTCCCACACCTTCACGGCGCGGTTGTTGCGGTTCTTGTGCTGGCCGATGCGTATGCCTTCGGGATTGTAGCCATGGGCGCCGAACGGCGAGGTGCCCGCCGTGCCGATCCATTTCGAGCCGCCCTGATGGCGGCCCTTCTGCTCCTCGAGGCGCTTCTTCAGGGTCTCCATGAGCTTGTCCCAGCCCATGGCCTCGATCTGCTTCTTCTCGTCGTCGGTCAGGTATTTCTCGGCGAGCTTCTTCAGCCATTCCTCGGGGATCTCGGCCCCCTCCATGGCGTCGAGCAGGCTTTCCAGTCCCTTGAACACGGTGCCGAAGACGCGATCGAACTTGTCGAGGTTGCGCTCGTCCTTCACCAGCGAGGTGCGCGACAGATAATAGAAATTCTCGACCGAATAGTCCGACAGATCAGCATCGAGCGCCTCCATCAGCGTGAGGTATTCGCGCAGCGTCACGGGGACCTGCGCATCGCGCAGAGAAGTGAAGAATTGCAGGAACATGGGTGACAGATTGCCCGTCGGGGGGCGAACGTCAAGGGGCGGAGGCCACTGCTCTGCGCTGGACCGGGAGGCTTTTTGCTCTAGAATTGGCGGTCTCACGGGGTTGTTTTGGGGACGTTTGCAATGGGAATTCTCGCAGCGCTCATCATTGGCGCGATCGCAGGCTGGCTTGCCGGCAAGATTGTCCACGGGGCGGGATTTGGGCTGATCGGCAACATCGTCGTCGGCATCATCGGTGCACTCGTGGCCGGCTGGATTCTGCCTCAGCTGCACATCCAGCTCGCAACGGGCACGGTCGGAGCCATCGTGGATGCCACGATCGGCGCGGTGATTGTGCTCGTCATCCTTTCGCTGATAAAACGGGTCTGAAAGCCTGACCGAACCAGGAACGGCCGCCACGCGCGGCCGTTCCCATGTCGCGACCGGGGCAATGCCGGGACGACGACCAACAAGGACGCGCGATGAAATTTACCGGCACCAAGGACTATGTTGCGACCGACGATCTCAAGGTCGCGGTCAATGCCTCGATCGTGCTGGAGCGCCCGCTGCTCATCAAGGGCGAGCCCGGCACCGGCAAGACGGTGCTGGCGGAGGAAGTGGCGAAGGCGCTGAACGCCCCGCTTCTGACCTGGCACATCAAGTCCACCACCAAGGCACAGCAAGGCCTCTACGAATACGACGCGGTGTCGCGCCTGCGCGACAGCCAGCTCGGCGATGCGCGCGTGTCCGACATCAAGAACTACATCAAGCGCGGCAAGCTGTGGGATGCCTTCACCGCCGAGCAGCGCCCGGTGCTGCTGATCGACGAGATCGACAAGGCCGATATCGAATTCCCGAACGATCTCTTGCTCGAGCTCGACCGCATGGAATTCCATGTCTACGAGACCGGCGAGACGATCAAGGCCAAGCAGCGCCCGATCATGATGATCACCTCCAACAACGAGAAGGAGCTGCCGGACGCGTTCCTGCGCCGCTGCTTCTTCCACTACATCAAGTTCCCCGATGCCGATACCATGACCCGGATCGTCGATGTCCACTTCCCCGGCATCAAGAAGCGGCTGGTCGAGGAAGCCCTGCGCATCTTCTTCGAGGTCCGCGAAGTGCCCGGGTTGAAGAAGAAGCCGTCGACCTCGGAGCTGCTCGACTGGCTCAAGCTGCTGCTCAACGAAGACATGAGCGTCGAGCAGTTGCGCGAACGCGATCCGCGCAAGCTGATCCCGCCGCTGCACGGTGCGCTGCTCAAGAACGAGCAGGACGTGCATCTGTTCGAGCGGCTGGCGTTTCTGAGCCGACGGGAAGTGTAGACAACGGCTCTGCACGCTCGCAATCGCAAGGCGAACGCGCGACGAGCGAACCTGCCAGGACCGGGGGCCCGATCACAGCAGGACAATTCCGTAGTCCTGGCGATCGCTGCTGTTTCGCAACGGGCCAGAAATCCGTCGCGGGCATATGCCGCAAGCCTTCGCGTTGCCGAATTCGTCACCCGGAGCTCAAGCTCGGACGTCCGGGCTGCGAC
Source organism: Bradyrhizobium sp. WSM1253 (assembly GCF_000244935.1). Taxonomy (NCBI): domain Bacteria; kingdom Pseudomonadati; phylum Pseudomonadota; class Alphaproteobacteria; order Hyphomicrobiales; family Nitrobacteraceae; genus Bradyrhizobium; species Bradyrhizobium sp. WSM1253. Next base: position 6,204,549 of record NZ_JH600073.1, on the reverse strand, counting down.
GAGCCCTGGTGTTGCGTTGCCTGGCTTTCCGGCGATCACCAGCTTTTCCACAACGCTCTCGACATTGCGCGATACGCGCGCGAGCTTCCTTGGCGCCGGACCACTCATCGGTGTCGAAGGCCCGTTCCCATTTGCCGGCAAATGGTCGTTCGATATGCCGGCGACGCCGCCCTGCTCCTCGGCCGGCAACGGTCGGCGACCAGTTCGTCGAACCTGTTCTCGGTAACGCCGTCGGTCCTTTCTCTCCTCGTTCCAATCGCGAATACGCTCAACACGGGCAACGATCGGCACGGCCCCCGCGTCACGCTCGCGGGAGGTCCGAGGCCAGGTAGGCCACCCGGCCATCCGCAGACCGGTACGCGAACGGGATCTCTGGGCGATTTCGAGCCGCCCTCGCGCAACCGGATGCTCGGCGGTGACCTGCCCTTCGCCAAATCCACTGGTTGCGCACCGGGAGCCACGCTAGAATTCCCCCATGACAGTGACCGACATTGCGAGCCGAACCTATAATCACAGCTGGCGGCTGGATCCCATCATCCGCAGCCTGCTTGATACCGACTTCTACAAACTATTGATGTTGCAAATGATTCGGGAATCTTACCCGCATCAGCAGGTGACATTCTCGGTCATCAACCGATCGCGCCATGTGCGGCTCGCCGAAATCATCGACGAGGGCGAGCTGCGCGCCCAGCTCGACCACGCCCGCACCATCCGCTTCACCAAGAAAGAGCTGATCTGGCTTGCCGGTAACACTTTCTACGGCAAGACCCACATGTTCTCGGCGGACTTCATCCGCTGGCTCGCCGAATTCCGGCTGCCCGAATACGAGCTGCGCAAGGTCGAAGGCCAGTACGAGCTGCACTTCCACGGGCCGTGGAGCCATACCACGATGTGGGAGATTCCTGCGCTCGCCATTCTCAACGAATTGCGCTCGCGCGCAGCGATGAAGGGCCGCGGCCGCTTCGAGCTCGACGTGCTCTATGCCCGCGCCAAGGCCAAGCTTTGGACCAAGGTGGAGCGGCTGCGCAAACTGGATGGCTTGCGGCTCTCCGATTTCGGCACCCGTCGCCGCCATGGCTTCCTTTGGCAGCGCTGGTGCGTGGAGGCCGTGAAGGAAGGCCTGGGCCCGTCCTTCATCGGCACCTCCAACGTGCTGCTCGCGATGGACAATGATCTCGAAGCCATCGGCACCAATGCCCATGAACTGCCGATGGTCGCCGCGGCGCTCGCCAAGGACGACGAGGAATTGCGCTGGGCGCCCTATCGCATCCTCGACCAGTGGCGCCAGACCTATGGCGGCAACCTCCTGATCGCGCTGCCCGACGCTTTTGGCACCAAGGCGTTCCTGCGCGATGCGCCGGAATGGGTTGCAGACTGGACCGGCTTCCGCCCCGACAGCGCGCCGCCGATCCAGGCCGGCGAGGAGATCATCAAATGGTGGGAGCAGAAGGGCCGCAATCCCAGGGACAAGCTGCTGGTGTTCTCCGACGCGATGGACGTTGGCTCGATCGAGGAGACCTACCACCACTTCACCGGCCGGGTGCGGCTCTCGTTCGGCTGGGGCACCAATCTCACCAATGATTTCGTCGGCTGCACGCCGGACGGATCGTTCAATCTCGATCCGATTTCGCTGGTCTGCAAGGTGTCATCGGTCGACGGACATCCGGCCGTCAAGCTCTCCGACAATCCCGAGAAGGCGACCGGCCTGCCTTCGGAGATCGAGCGCTATTTGCGCGTCTTCGGCGACGCCGGCCGCGTGCGCAAGCCGGTGCTGGTCTAGCGGCAGGGCAATCTCTCCATCGGGTAAACCACTTGGGGCGAATGCGCGACATCGGCTCGCCGATGTCGCGTCAGTTCCGGTTCGACGGCATTTGCAACGATCTGCCAGCATCCGCTTCACAACGCCTTCACCCTGCGACGCAGTCTCCCGGCATTTTCAAGTCGAGTTAAGCACCTTTCGCGCGTAATCCGCGTTATGAGCGGATCGCTCCGCTGGGGTCGTTGAGCGACTTGGGGAAACGCAACGTGTTTCGCAGAACAGCGCCGTCAACGAAGGGACGCAACTTCCTTCACGTCGTCAAACTCGTCTCGCCTTTCGTCACGGTCGTTCTGCTGCAGGCGGCGATCGCCGGATTCAGCCTGGAGGTTATGTCCTCGGTCCGCGCCTATGTCGCGGGCGAAGCGCTATGGTCGCGCTCGCAGAAGAACGCCGTCTATTTCCTCAATCTCTATCTGCATTCGGGCGACGCCAGCCAGTTTGCGCAATATCAGACCTCGCTGGCCGTTCCCATCGGCGACGAGTTCGCGCGCTGGGCGCTCGAGCGCGATCCGGTCGACGTCGAGGCCGCTCGCATCGGCTTCCTGCAAGGCGGCAACCATCCCGATGACGTGCCGGGACTGATATGGCTGTTTCGCTACTTCAAACAGGTCAGCTTTCTCAAGGAAGCGATCCGTGAGTGGGCTGCCACCGACCCCATGCTGCTGGAGCTGAGCGTGTTCGGCGAGGTCATCCGGTCAGAGTCGAAGAACGGGCCGGTTCAGGACGGCAAGCGCCGGCAATTGTTGTCGTCGCGGCTGTCGGAGCTCAACACTCAGTTCACGGTGCACGCCAAGCGGTTCTCCACCGTTCTCGGTGAAGGCTCGCGCGCCATCAAGATGACGCTGACTGGCGTCAATATCGTCACAGCCGCGACGCTGATCCTGCTCCTGATCTGGCACACGCGGCGATTGGTGCTGCAACGACAGGCGTTCGAGGATGCCCTGCATGCCGAGAAAGAGCGCCTGGCCTGGCAGGCGTCGCACGACTGGCTGACCGGCCTGTCCAACCGTCGCGCCTTCGAGGCCCGCCTGCAAAGCGAGTTGGACGACACCGCGGCGGGTTCGGTGGGCCTGATCCTGCTCGATCTCGACCAGTTCAAGGACGTCAACGACAGTTGCGGTCACCTCGCCGGCGACCGTCTGCTCCGCCAGATTTCGCGCCTCCTGCTACAGGAGCGGCGGCCGCATGACCTGGTGGCCCGGCTCGGCGGTGACGAATTCGGCTTAATCCTTCCCCGATGCACGCCGTACGACGCCGTGGATATCGCCGAACGGCTGCGCCGGTCGCTCGAGCTATCCGTCTTCGCCTGGGACGATCGTTGCTTTGCAGTGACGGCCAGTATCGGCGTTGCCTGCATCACCGACGGCAACGCCACGCTCGAGGACGCGATGCGGCGCGCGGATGCCGCCTGCTATCGCGCCAAGGAGAACGGACGCAACCGTGTTCAGGTCGACAACGGGACGACGGACGTCGTCGTCGTCACCTCGCGGCAGCGCAAGGCCGCCAGCGCATAGCAGCGCTCAGCACGTTATCGCATTGGCAGAATCCCGAGCCCCGCGAGATGCGCATCCAGAAATTGTTCGACCTGCTGGCGCAGCATCTGCGGCGGTACGGCCACCATGCGCTCTTCGAGGCCGAGCGAGATGATCCCGTGCACGGCGGAAAACAGTGTGCGTGACAGCAGCGCGATCTGCACGTCGTCTGCCTTCGGAAGCAGCCGCACCAGGGGCGCATGCATCAGCGCGAAGGCCTCCATCACCATCTGAAGGATGTCATCGGGGTAAGGGCGGTCGTCCTCCATCCGATGTTCGAACAGCGAGCGCAGCAGATTGGCGTGCTCCGCGAAGAATTCGAGGTAGGTCGCAGCCAGCCCATAGAGCTGGCGAACCGGATCCTCGGCTGGAACTTGGCCCAGCCGCACCGTTAGGGCATTAACGGTCTCCCGATTCACGGTCAGGATTACGCCGTCGAAGTCGCCGAACTCGTTATAGACACTTCCAACCGAGCAGCCGGCGGCGTCAGCGACGTCCCGGACTTTCAACGATTTCAGCCCTTTAGTGGCAATAATGCTGCGAGCGATCTCCACGATCTGCTGCCGCCGTCGAGATTTTTTTCGGTCTCGCAACGATTCGTCTTGAACATTGTTCATTTTCAGGCTACTCATCTGAACAATGTTCAAGTTAGTCGGGAGACCTTCAAAATGCAAACCCTCGCTGTTGATATCGCCTCCACCTTCGTCGATGACGCCACAGCTCTCGTGACCGGATTTGGCCGCGCCCTCCTGCGGCTCGCAATGGGGCCGATCGATCGCATCGCAAATGCCTGCGACATTGCCGGCGTCCTGACCGAGCGCCGCGCGACCTTCCGGATGTGGCGGGCCAACCGCCGCGTTCGTCGTGAGGGCCGCCGCTTTAACCTGCTCGGCCGCCTCTCGCCCTTTCGCCGCCTCGCCCATCTCACCTGAGGCGCGCACGCCTCCTTGCCGGAGCGTGATAGAGCCGCGACCAACCATTTGCGAACCAAATGTCGCCACGCGGAGACCAACAGGATCGGAAGGCAAAGGCGTAGAGCAGGCCGGGGACGATCGTCGTCAACCCGCAAATGCCCGTCGCATCTCCTCCGGTCCCGACGCCCATCGGACAATGAAACAACCTCAGACAGCGTTTCCAAAACAGGACTAGTCATGATCAGGGATTTGATGTCGTCACGCCGCTTCGCGCCGCTGTTCTGGGCGCAATTCTTCTCGGCGCTGAACGACAACGTGCTCAAGAACGCACTCGTCATCATCCTGCTTTACAGTGCCGCGACCGGCCACGGAGATGCGCTGGTGACGGTCGCGGGCGCCGTCTTCATCTTCCCCTACTTCATCCTGTCCGGGCTCGGCGGCCAGCTCGCCGACAAATATGTCAAATCCGTCGTCGCAAGGCGGCTCAAATTCGCCGAGATCTTTGCCGCGGGCTTTGCCGCGGCCGGTTTCTTCCTGCACTCGGTGCCGCTGCTGTTCGCAGCGCTCGCACTGTTCGGCGTCATCGCCGCGCTGTTCGGTCCCGTGAAATATTCGATGCTGCCGGACCAGCTCGAGCTCGGCGAGCTCGCGACCGGCAACGCGCTGGTCGAAGGCGCGACCTTCATGGCCATCCTGCTCGGCACCGTTGCCGGCGGCCAGTTCGTGGCCGGCTCCGCGCATATGGGCTGGGTCGCATCGGCCGTGGTCGTGCTGGCCCTGCTGTCCTGGGCCTTCGCCTCCCGCATTCCCGCGACGACGCCGTCCGCACCCGATCTGCCGGTCAACGGCAATCCCTGGACCTCGACGCTCGGCCTGTTGAAGACCTTGCACGCCGACCATCGGCTGTGGGACGGCACCGTGATCGTCTCCTGGTTCTGGCTGGTGGGCGCCATCGTGCTCTCGCTGCTGCCGGCGCTGGTCAAGGAGGTCATCGGTGGCACCGAGGGCGTGGTGACGTTGTGTCTCGCGATCTTCGCAATCGGCATTGCCATCGGCTCGCTGTTCGCCGCGAATCTGAGCCATGTTCGCCCGAACCTCGCGCTGGTGCCGATCGGCGCCATCATGATGGGGTTTGCCGGCCTCGACCTCGCCTGGGCGATCGGCGTGACCGCCAAGGGCCAGGACATCACCGCCGCCGACTTCGCGACCTCGTTCGCGGGCCTGCGCATGCTGGTCGATTTCGTCGCCTTCGCATTCGGCGGCGGGCTGTTCGTCGTGCCTTCCTTCGCCGCCGTCCAGGCCTGGTCCGCCCCCTCCGAGCGCGCCCGCATCATCGCCGCCGGAAACGTGCTGCAGGCCGCCTTCATGGTAGCCGGCTCGCTGTTCGTCGCGCTGTTGCAGGCCGGCGGATTGCACATCGGCTGGATTTTCTTCGGCCTCGGCGTCGCCAGCTTCGGCGCAGTCTGGTTCGTGCTGACGAAGTGGGGCAAGGAAGGCGTTCGCGACTTTGGCGGGCTGCTGTTCCGCGCGCTGTTCCGCACCGAGGTCCGCGGGCTGGAGAACCTGCCGCCTGCTGGCACGCGCATGCTGATCGCGCCCAACCATGTCAGCCTGATCGACGGCCCGCTGCTGCACGCCGTGCTGCCGATCGACGCGAGCTTCGCGGTTGATACCGGCATCGCCAAGGCCTGGTGGGCCAAGCCGTTCCTGCGGGTGGTCAAGCACTACACCATGGACCCCAGCAAGCCGCTGGCCGCGCGCGACCTCATCAAGCTCGTCGCCGCCGGAGAGCCGGTGGTGATCTTCCCGGAGGGACGCATCACCGTCTCCGGCTCGCTGATGAAGGTCTATGACGGCACCGCGATGATCGCGGACAAGGCCGACGCGGTCGTCGTCCCGATCCGCATCGAAGGCGCCCAACGCTCGCATCTCAGCTATCTCAACGGCAGCCAGATCAAGCGCACGTGGTTTCCGCGGGTGACCGTCACCATCCTGCCGCCGGTTAAGCTGCCGGTCGATCCGTCGCTCAAGGGCAAGACGCGCCGCAATGCCGCGGGCGCAGCACTTCAGGACGTGATGATCGACGCGATGGTGAAGAACGCCATGCTCGATCACACTCTCTTCGAAGCGCTCGGACACGCCTATCGCGACCGCGACACCGGCAAGGTCATCGTCGAGGACGCGCTCGGCACCAAGCTGACCTATCGCAAGCTGATCCTGGGCGCCCAGGTCTTGAGCCGCAAGCTGGAGAACGGCACCGCTGTCGGTGAGAATGTCGGCGTGCTGCTGCCGAATTCCGCAGGCGTTGCCGTCGTCTTCATGGCGCTGCAAAATATCGGCCGGGTGCCGGCGATGCTGAACTTCTCGGCCGGCCCGGTCAACGTGCTCGCCGCCATGAAAGCCGCACAGGTCAAGACCGTGCTGACGTCGAAAGCTTTCATCGAGAAGGGCAAGCTCGACAAGCTGATGGCGGCAATCTCCGCGGAAGTTCGCGTCGTCTATCTCGAGGATGTCCGCGCCTCGATCGGCGCGGCCGACAAGATCAAGGGCCTGCTCGCCGGCACTGCGCCGCGCGTCGTCCGCCAGGCGAGCGATCCGGCCGTCGTGCTGTTCACGTCGGGCTCGGAAGGCACGCCCAAGGGCGTCGTGCTGTCCCACCGCAATATCCTTGCGAACGCTGCACAGGCGCTGGCGCGGGTCGATGCCAACGCCAATGACAAGGTGTTCAACGTGCTGCCGGTGTTCCACTCGTTTGGGCTTACAGGCGGAATGATGATGCCGCTGCTCGCGGGCATTCCGATCTACATGTACCCCTCGCCGCTGCACTATCGGATCGTGCCCGAGCTTATCTACCAGACCGGCGCCACGATCCTGTTCGGCACCGACACGTTCCTCACCGGCTACGCCCGCTCGGCGCATGCCTACGACTTCCGTACGCTGCGCCTGGTGATCGCCGGCGCCGAGGCGGTCAAGGATCGCACCCGGCAGGTCTTCATGGAGCGCTACGGCATCCGCATCCTCGAAGGCTATGGCGTCACCGAGACCGCGCCGGTGCTGGCGATGAACACGCCCATGGCCAATCGTCCCGGCACGGTCGGCCGCCTGTCGCCGCTGATGGAAAGCCGCCTCGACCCCGTCCCCGGCATCGAGGAAGGTGGACGCCTGTCGGTGCGCGGACCGAACGTGATGCTCGGATACTTGCGGGCCGAAAATCCGGGCGTTCTCGAACCGCTCGCCGAGGGTTGGCACGACACCGGCGACATCGTCGCGATCGACCCGGCCGGCTTCATCACCATCAAGGGACGCGCCAAGCGCTTTGCCAAGATCGCCGGCGAAATGGTCTCGCTGTCGGCGGTCGAGAACATCGCGACGACGCTGTGGCCGCAGGCCGCATCGGTCGCCGTGTCGATCCCGGACCCGCGCAAGGGCGAGCGCATCGTGCTGCTGACGACGGAAAAGAACGCCGAGCGTAGCGCCATGCAGGGCCACGCAAAGACGATCGGCGCGTCCGAGCTGACCGTTCCCGCAGCGATCATGGTGGTCGACAAGGTGCCATTGCTCGGCACCGGCAAGACCGACTACGTCACCGCAACGACGATGGCCCGCGAGCAGGCATCCGCGCCGGAGCGCGAGGTGGCGTAAGAGAGATGCACGAGGCGTCTCAATCAAGCGAGGCGCGATGCCCTGGAGTGGTTCTGCTTCACGGCATCGCGCGCACCTCGGCGTCCCTGATCAGACTGGAACGGGCGCTCCGGGCCAGCGGCTTTGCAACGCTCAACATCGACTATGCCAGCCGCCGCAAGACGATCACGGCGCTCGCGGACGATATTCACCTGGAAGTCGCCCGCTTCGCCGAGCGTGAGGCGCCGCTGCATTTCGTCGCGCATTCGATGGGCGGTCTGGTGACGCGCGCCTATATCGCGAAATATCGTCCGGACCGGCTTGCCGGCGTGGTGATGCTGGGCACGCCAAACGGCGGCAGCGAGGTCGCCGATCTCCTGAGCGGATATCGCCTCTACAGCGCATTCTACGGACCCGCCGGACTCGAGCTCACCACCACGTCCACGCCCCGGTCTGACGCCCTGCCCGCGGTGGACTATCCCGTCGGCGTGATCGCGGGAAACCGCTTCATCGATCCCGTCGCCGGCCTCTTGGTTCTGCCGAAGCCAAATGACGGACGGGTCTCAGTGCAAAGCGCGATGGTCGCCGGCATGGCCGACCATATCGTCGTGAAGGCGTCCCATACCGGACTTCCGCGTCACGCCGCCGCCATCGAACAGACCATCGCTTTCCTGCGCGATGGCCGCTTCCGCACCATCTGAATCAAGAACCGGCATCGCTGCGTCGCTCCTGCGCGTAACGCACCAGTGCCGCGAAGCGATAGATGCCGTGCACGAACTTGCCGTACGGCATGGTGACGAACAGCGCGAACACTGCACCCAAATGCAGCGTCAGCAGCGGCCCCATGGCTGCAGTCTCGCGCAGAATCAGAAGCAGCATGCCGGTGAAGCCGGTGAGGAACAACATGGCGATAAAGCCGACATCCATGCCATAGCGCTGCTCGTCGAGCAGCGCCGGATCGCGCCGCATCTTGGCGACGAACAGGCCGATCGGCCCGATGATCAGACCGATGCCACCGAGCGTGCCGAGCACCACCGGCAGATCCCACCACGGATACGGCGCCTCGCGCCCGAGCAGATAGTGATACAGCGTGGCGACCGAGGTCGCGGCGAAGCAGAGCAGGAAGCCGTAGAAGGTCAGGTGATGGAAAAGCTTGCGCCGGTCGGTCGGCTTGTCATCCTCATTGTAGCAGCCGACGCCGCCACCATGGAGATAGCGCAACTCACCAGCGTCCCGCATCGCCTGAAAGATCGAGCCACCGTCCGGACGGCCGCCGATCGGTGGACCGATATCCCGCCAGAACGCGCGCACGCTCATCACCAGCGCGAAGATCGCATAAAGGAAGGCCGCGCTGAACAACGCCGCCATCGCGTTGTGCGGCATCAACTTGTAGAAAGCGCCGGGGCCGGTGTGCACGCCGAACAGCACGGTGCGGTCGTTCAGGGCCGCGAAGCCGAGGATGAAGGCGGCCATGCTGAGCGCGGCGACGATGCTGATGACGAGACCGTTACGCGCGAAGACACCGGACAGCGCCTGTGGCCAGGCATAGGCCGCGTAGGATTCCGCGCGCGCGATCGCCAGCGTCTGCGGAACGTTGACGTTGAATTCGTGCGGCGGCGAGAACTGGCAGTCGACGTAGCAGGCGCCGCAGCCATGGCAGAGATTGGCGAGATAATTGAGGTCGCCGTCGGAAAAGGCGCGACGCATCTCCATGGCGGGAAATACCGCGCAAAGACCCTCGCAGTAACGGCAGGAATTGCAGACCGTCATCAGGCGGTCGGCTTCGTCCAGAATTTTGGTTCCGTGCATGGCTTTACTTCGTCAGGCCTTTGCTCTCGAGCCATTTCTGGATCAGGGCTGCGACCTCGAGGTTGTTCTTGTCCATCATCACCATATGCGAATTGCCCTTGATGCCGGCCTGCGGGAGATCGACGATGCCGACGCTGCCCCCGGCCGCCTTGACGGCGTCCGCAAAGGCGATGCCGTTGGCGCGGATCTTGGGCCAGCGCGAATCGCGCTCGATATAGTCGCCGTAGATGATGAGGGTCGGAATGTTCTTCAGCACATCCGCTTTGGCGGGATCGCCGATGCCGGCCGGCTCGATCGCAATCAGCGCCTTCACCTTGTCGGGGCGGGCTTGCGCGACCTTGAAGCCGAAGGTGCCGGCTTGGCTGTGGAACAGCAGCACCGAGGGGCCGACGCGATCGATCTCGGCGATATAGGCGGCGATGGTCGCATCGTCGGTCGTGGTCCAGCGGGGCACGTTCTGCTTGACGAAATTCTCGTAACCCTCGACGGGGAATTGGTTGCCCGGCAACAATTTTCGCTTGGCGGGATCGGGATCGTAGGAGTTCGGTCCATCGCCGATGCGGAAACGCTCGAACGGATTGGCCGTGGTCAGGAAGACCGGCTCGCTCTTGAAAATATCGGGGTACTGCGCCCAGCCCGCGCGTCCGCGCTCTACCGCGTCGGAGTTATAGACCGCCCACCCCTTGCGCAGAAAATAATTCAGCCAGCCTTCGCGTCCGTCAGGCGTGGTCTCGTAGGTGACGCCGGTCAATCCGCCGCCGTGCCACATCAGCAAAGGATAGGCACCCTTCTCGTTTGCCGGCAGGAAATACTGCACGTACATCTGCTCGACCTGATACGTGCCGTTGGGATCGACCTTGGCCGGCACTCCGCCGGGCGCGAACACGACCTCCCTCACCGGCTTGCCGGAGATTTCGACAAGACGCCCACCGACATGGAACGAACCCATGTCTCGCAGCGTGATCGGCTCGGCCGCGTGGGCGTGGCCGACGATCAGCAGCGCCGCGATCGAGGCAATGGCAATGCGTGACATGGTTCCTCCCTCGTGTCTTTTCTTCGTCCTAGTTCTTGGCGTGGCGTGCCGCTTCCCGTCCTGCGATCCGCCCGAACACGCTGCCGATGGTCATGCCTATGCCGGCGGCATAGCCCTTGCCGAGCACGTTGCCGGCCATGATCTCGCCGGCCGCGAACATGTTGGCCGACGGCTTGCCGTCAGCCATCAGCATCCGCGCCTCCCTGGTCACGCGCGTGCCGAGATAGGTGAAGGTGATGCCGGGCCGCACCGGATAGGCAAGGTAGGGCGGCGTCTCGATCCGCCGCGCCCAATGGGTCTTCGGCGGTGTGATGCCTTCGGTGCGGCAATCGTCCAGAATGGTGTGGTCGAAGGTGCCGGGCCGCACCGCGGCATTGAATTCGGTGATGGTCTTTTCCAGCGCGGCCGGATCGAGCTCGAGCTTGCCGGCGAGCTCGGCAATCGTCTGCCCTGCGATCGGCGGGAACAGCGTCGGCATGAAGCTCGTGACCACGGTGGAATCGAATATGATGTAGGCGATCTGGTCGGGTTGCGCGGCCACCAGCCGGCCCCAGATCGCGTAACGCTTCGGCCAGATGTCCTCACCTTCATCATAGAAGCGCTGCGCGTGCTTGTTGACGACGATGCCGAACACAACGGAGTCGTGGCGCGTGATGATGCCACCGTCGAATTTCGGCGCGCGCGCGTCGATCGCGACCGCATGGCATTGGGTGGGATCGCCGACCTCCTGCACGCCCTTGGCGAGCAGCATCTTCAGGATCGAGCCGCGGTTATAGGGCGTGCCGCGGATCAGGAAATTGTCGGCGGCTTCGCCCCAATATTGCTTCAGCCATTCGATGTTGGCCTCGAATCCGCCGGCGGCGGCGACCAGCGACGTCGCGCGGATCTCGGTGTCGCCCTTGATCGGCCGCTTGAGGCGGGCGGCGAGAAACATGCCATCCTCGATCACGAGGTCGGTGACCTCGGCGTCGTATTCGATTTCGACGCCGAGCCGCTCGGCGGTCAGATACAGGGCGTTCAACATCGCACGGCCGCCGCCGAGGAAGAAGGAGTTGGTGCGGCCGAGGCTCAGCGTGCCGCCCAGCGAGGGCTGCCAGCGCACCCCCTGCTCGACGATCCAGTTCAAAATGTCCTTGGACTCGCGGATCATGTGCCGGGCGAGTATCTCGTCGGTCTGGCCGCCGGTGACGCGCAGGAGATCCTCCCAAAACTCCTCCTCGGTGTAGGGCCCGGTCAGGATTTCGGTCGCCTCGTCATGGGCGCAGCGCATGTTGCGGGTGTGACGCGTGTTGCCGCCGCGATAGAATTTTGGCGCGCCTTCGAGCACCAGCACCGACGCCCCACCACGTCGGGCGCTGATCGCCGCACACAGCGCCGCGTTGCCGCCGCCGATCACCAGCACATCGTATTTGCTGCTCATGCCGTCTGCCCGATGCGACGAAGTTGGAGACATTCTGCCCCGCAGGCGGCCCCGGTCAATCCGGTTCGCCATTGCGCACTTTTGTATACAAAGATATACAGAAATCCAGCAAGCGCCATCGCTGCATGGGCAGGATGCGCGTGGCGAGCACGAGGATTGCATGGCAAGGCGCCCGACAAAGGCAGGCGGCTCGGTCGCGCGCGGCGGCGGCGTGGCGCTCGGCGAAGCCGTGTTCCGCTCGCTCTGCGAGGCGCTGCAGGCCGGCAGCTATCGCGCTGGCGACCGCCTGCGCGAGGAAGAGGTCGCCCAGCGGCTGAAGGTCAGCCGCACGCCGGTGCGGGAGGCTCTGGGCCGGCTTGCGGCACGTGGGTTCGTCGAACCTGCCGGCGGCCGCGGCCTGATCGTACGCAACCTCGACATCTCCGAGGTACTCGAACTCTATGCGATGCGCGAGATCATGGAGGGCGCCGCCGCCCGACTTGCCGCCGAGCACGCGTCTGCGCCCGAGATCGATGCGCTCAGGGACATCGAGCAGGCCTTTGTCGAAGCGTCCGGGGCCGACGCGACCGACATGGCAGGAGAAATGGCAAGGCTCAACCGCGCCTTCCACGAAGCGATCTGCCGCGCCGCGCGCAACCGCTATCTCGACAACGCTTCGCGGGAATTGCAGGACTGGATCGCTCTGCTCGGTCCGACTACGTTCACCGTATCGGGCCGCCCTTCGACCAGCCACGGCGAGCACCAGGCCATCATCGACGCCATCGCGGTTCGCGACGGCGGCAAAGCGGAGCAGCTTGCGCGTGCACACATCGGCGAAGCGCTGCGCTGTCGGCTGAAGCTGTTGCAAAAGCAGTAGCAGAACGCCGCGCTCAGGCGACCAGTTCCGCGACGATCGCCTTCAACACGTCCCGCACATCGCCTGGACTGAGCCGCACCTGCAGTCCGCGCTGACCGCCATTGACGTACACTTGGTCATGTGCGAGCGCGCTCTGCTCGATCACGGTGCGTACGGGCTTCCGCTGCCCGAACGGGCTGATGCCGCCAACCTTGTAGCCGGTGAGTCGCTCGGCCTCCGGGGCGGCTTCATCATCTGCGCTGACTTGCCGCTAACAGCAGCGGCAAGCTTCTTCATCGAGACTTCCTGGTCGGATGGGACGATCACGCAGACCGGCTTGCCGTCGACCAGCGCCATCAGCGTTTTCAATACACGCGCGGGGTCTTCGCCAAGCGCAGCAGCCGCCTGGAGGCCGATGCTCTCGGCATCGGAATCGTAGTCATAAGCGTGGACGGTGAAGGCAACCTTTGCGGCTGTGAGCGCGCGTGTGGCTGGGGTGGCTTTGGACATATGCGATGTCTAGCACCGCCGCTGCGAGGAGCGAAGGGACGAGTACGGCGCAGTCTCTCCCCGAGTCGTCCTGGCGAAAGCCAGGACCCATTACCCCAGGGAGGCGTTGGCGAAGACCTGTCGTTCGATACTACTATCACCCGAAATCGATAGATTCCGCGGTATGGGTCCTGGCCTTCGCCAGGACGACACTGAGGGTTGGCAACGCCGTGCCGCCACAACACCACCGAGCGCCTACTCGGCCGCGTCCCGCAACTCGGCGCGCTCGGCTCTCGCCGCGCAGAACTTGAACTCCGGGATCTTGCCGAATGGATCGAGCGCCGGGTTGGTCAGGAGATTGGCCGCCGCCTCCGCGTAGCAGAACGGCATGAACACCATGTTCTCGGGAACGTCGCGGTCGGAGCGGACCTTGACCTCGACCGCGCCGCGGCGGGTCTCGAGCCGGATGAAATCGCCCGGCGCGAGCTTCTTCCTGTGCATGTCCTTCGGCGACATGAACGCGACCGCCTCCGGCTCGATCTGGTCGAGCACCTGCGCGCGGCGGGTCATCGAGCCAGTGTGCCAATGCTCGAGCACGCGGCCGGTCGAGAGCACCATCGGATACTCGGCGTCGGGAATCTCGTCCGGCGGGATGACGTGGGCCGGAACGATCTTGCCGCGGCCGCTCGCGGTCGGAAATCCCGTGGTGAAGATGATCTCGTTGCCGGGCACGTCGGGACCGTCGACGGGATAGGTGACCGCGCCCTCGCGGACCAGACGTTCCCAGGTGATGTTCTTCAGCGACGGCATCAACTCCGCCATCTCGGTGAAGACCTCGCCGGGACCAGCATAATTCCACGGCAGCCCCATGCGCTTGCCGATCTCCTGGATGATCCAGAGATCCTGCCGCGCATCGCCCGGCGGCTTGATCACCTGGCGCGCGAGCTGCACGCGACGATCGGTGTTGGTGAAGGAGCCTTCCTTTTCGGCAAACGCCGAGGCCGGCAGGATGACGTCGGCGTGGAATGCGGTCTCCGTGACGAAGAGGTCCTGCACCACGAGATGATCGAGCATGGCAAGCGCCTGGCGCGCGTGCTGGAGATCGGGATCGGACATCGCGGGGTTCTCGCCCTCGATATACATGCCCTTGATCTCGCCGGCATGGATCGCGTTCATGATCTCGACCACGGTCAGGCCGCGCACGGGATCGAGATCCTGGCCCCACAGCTTCTCGAAGGCACCGCGCATGTCGTCGCGGCCGACCGGCTGATAGTCCGGCAGGAACATCGGGATCAGACCGGCATCGGAAGCGCCCTGCACGTTGTTCTGGCCGCGCAGCGGATGCAGGCCGGTGCCGGGCCGGCCGACCTGGCCGGTGATCAGCGCCAGCGCAATCAGGCAGCGCGCATTGTCGGTGCCGTGGACATGCTGGCTGATGCCCATGCCCCAGAAGATGATCGACGATTTTGCCCGCGCATAGGTTCGCGCGACCTCACGCAGGGTCTGCGCCGGGACACCGCAGATCGGCTCCATCTTCTCCGGCGTGAACTCCTTGATCTTCTCCTTGAGGTCCTCGAACCCCTCGGTGTAGCCGGCGATGTACTGATCGTCGGTCAGCCCTTCGGTGATGATCGTGTGGATCATCGCGTTCAGCATGGCGACGTCCGAGCCCGGCTTGAACTGCAGATGCTTGGTCGCATGACGCGACAGCGTCTGACGGCGCGGATCCATCACAAACAGTTTCGCGCCGTTCTGCTTGACCGCGTTCTTGATGAAAGTCGCAGCGACCGGATGGTTCACGGTGGGGTTGGCGCCGATTACGATGATGACCTCGGCGTCCATCGCCGCCGAGAACGGCGCCGACACGGCGCCCGAGCTCAGGCCTTCGAACAGCGCCGCGACCGACGAGGCGTGGCACAGGCGGGTGCAATGGTCGACGTTGTTGGAGCCGAAGCCGGTGCGCACCAGCTTCTGGAACAGATAGGCCTCCTCGTTCGAGCCCTTGGCCGAGCCGAAGCCGGCCAGCGCCTTCACACCCTTCTCGTCGCGGATCTTGACGAGGCCCCTGGCCGCGATGTCGAGCGCTTCTTCCCAGCTCGCTTCGCGGAAATGCGTGAACGGATTGGCGGGATCAACCTGGTCGTTGGAATCCTTCTTCGCATTCGGCAGCCGCACCAGCGGCTTGGTCAGTCGATGCGGATGGTGGATGTAGTCGAAGCCGAAGCGGCCCTTGACGCAAAGACGGTTGCGGTTGGCCGGGCCATCGCGGCCCTCGGCATAGATCACCTTCTCGTCCTTGACCTCATAGGTCACTTGGCAGCCGACGCCGCAGAACGGGCAAAGCGAATCCACCTTCTTGTCGGCATAGACGACACGGGTCTGCTTCTCGTCCAGCATTACGGCCGGCATCAGGGCCCCGGTCGGACAGGCCTGAACGCATTCGCCGCAGGCGACGCAGGTGGACTCGCCCATGGGATCGTCGAAATCGAACACGATTTTCGAGCCGTGGCTGCGATAGGCCATGCCGATGACGTCGTTGACCTGGACCTCGCGGCAAGCGCGCACGCAGAGGCCGCACTGGATGCAGGCATCGAGATTGACGCGCATCGCCGGATGGCTGGCGTCGGTCGCCCAACGCTCGGCGGCGGGGAAGCGGCTCTCGGTGACCCCAGTGGTTTCGGCCCAATGCCAGAATTTGGACTCCGGATCGTGCGAGGTCTCGCGCGCCGGCTGATCGGCAACCAGCAGCTCCATGACCATTTTTTGCGCGGAAACCGCGCGCGCGCTCTCCGTCTTCACCTTCATGCCGACCGATGGCGTGCGCTTGCAGGACGCCGCGAGCACGCGCTCGCCCTCGATCTCGACCATGCAGGCGCGGCAATTGCCGTCGGGACGATAGTCCGGCGCGGGCGAATAGCACAGATGCGGAATCTCGCGACCCTGGCGTTTTGCGACCTGCCAGATCGTCTCGCCTGCATTGGCCTCGACCTGCTTGCCGTCGAGCTCGAACGTAATCTTCGTCATTCGGCCGCTTCCTTGAACTCGTCAGGGAAATATTTAATCACGGTGGCAAGCGGATTCGATGCCGCCTGTCCAAGCCCGCAGATCGAGGCATCGCGCATCGCCTGGCTCAATTCGTCCAGGAGAGCGCGGTTCCAGACCGGTTGCTGCATCAGCAGTGCGGCCTTCTGGGTTCCGACGCGACACGGCGTGCACTGGCCGCAGCTCTCGTCCTCGAAGAACTTCATCAGGTTCAACGCGGCCGCGCGCACGCTGTCCTTTTGCGACAGGATCACGATCGCGGCAGAGCCGATGAAGCAGCCGTATTTTTCAAGCGTGCCGAAATCGAGCGGGATGTCGTCCATCGCCGCCGGCAGGATGCCGCCGGACGCACCACCCGGGAGGTACGCATAGAATTGATGGCCGTCGGCCATGCCACCGCAATATTCGTCGATCAGCTCGCGCACGGTGATGCCAGCAGGCGCGAGCTTCATGCCGGGGTTCTTGATGCGGCCCGAGACCGAGAAGCTGCGTAGGCCGTGCCGCTCATGGCGGCCGTGGCCCTTCCACCAGTCGGCGCCCTTCTCGACGATATCGCGCACCCACCACAAGGTCTCGATATTGTTGATCAAGGTCGGCAGGCCGAACAGGCCGACCTGGAATGGATAAGGCGGCTTGTGCCTCGGCAGGCCGCGCTTGCCCTCGATGCTTTCCAGCAGCGAGGATTCCTCGCCGCAGATATAGGCGCCGGCGCCGCGGCGCATATGCAGCGTCGGACCGCCCGGCGGCAGCTTTGCTATCTCGCGTTCGAGGATTTCGCGCGATGCCGGATATTCGTCGCGCAGGTAGATGTAGATATCCGAGGCCTGCACCACATGGGCGCCGATCAGCATGCCCTCGAGGAAGCGGTGCGGATCGCTTTCGAGATAGACGCGATCCTTGAACGTGCCGGGCTCGCCCTCGTCGCCGTTGATCGCCATCAGCCGCGGGCCGGGTTCACCAAGCACCGCGCGCCATTTGCGTCCCGTCGGGAAGCCGGCGCCGCCGAGACCGCGCAACGAGGCGTCGTCGAGCGCCTTCAGCAGGTCGTCCGTCGGCAGCACGCCCGAGCGCAGGCGATTGAGCAGCTTGTAGCCGCCGCCGGCGACATAGGCGTCATAGCCGATATAGTCGGGCAGATGCGCGTGGGTGTCGCCAGCCTTCGCCGCCGCCATGACATTGGCCACCGTCGCGTGGTCAACAAAGTTGTGTCCGACCTCCGCGGCAGGCGCCGTATCGCAGCGGCCAACGCAGGGCGCACGCACGACGCGAATGCCGGGGCCCGACGCGTCCTGCAAATCGGCGAGCAGCTTCTCTCCGCCGAGCATCGCGCAGGTCAGCGAATCGCAGACGCGGATCGTCAGCGGCGCGATATCGGGCTCGCCTTCCTTCACCACGTCGAAATGCGCGTAGAAGGTTGCGGTCTCGAACACCTCGGCGAACGCGAGCTTCATCTCGTCGGCGAGCGCGGCGAGATGCGCGGCCGAGATCTGGCGGTACTTGTCCTGGATCAGGTGCAGATATTCGATCAACGGGTCGCGACGCCGCGGCCTGTCGCCGAGCAGCTGCGCGATCTCATGCGCGGCGGTGGGATCAACCTGCCGTCCCTTGGGGGTGGATTTGGCGCGCTTCCGTCCCTGGCCCGGATGCTCGAATTCTCTGACCTTGTGAACGTCGTCGTTGCTGCTCATGGAGACGTCGCGTTCTCTTCAAATGCGTAATGACTTTAGGCCGGATCGCCAAGCGATGCGCCTTCGTTTCCTGATTCGATCAGCGGAACGACCGGTTCCCGCGTCGCGCCACCAAGCCAAATTCGAAGCAACTCTAGTCTCTGGTATGCCAGATGCAAGACAATTTAGAGCGTGTCTAGAGTGATTTAGGAGGCAGGCGGTCGCCCGCCATGCCCCTTTACGCAAGCGTCGGACGGAACCCGATCTCAGGTCTTGCTCATGCACTCTTCGATGTAGAACCAGCGGTCATCGCCGGCGAGGCCTTTGGCTTTCACGTCGGCGCGACAGGCCTTGAGCTTCGGTTTGTTGGCCGCCCATTTCGCCTTCATGTCTTTCAGCTTCTGCATGGTGAGCTTCATCTTGCCAGGCTTTGCTTCCGTCGTTGCAGTGGGCGCCGCAGGTGTCGTTGTCGTCTGCGCGGATGCGGTATGAAGTCCAGCGACGAGCAATACGGCCGCAAGGCCAATTCGAATACAAATTCGGGTGCGAATCATTTCAATCCCCCTAAGTCCCATTCCTGATGATGTCTGAAAGGCCAACGAAGCGGGACGCCTGATGAGCATCCCGCTTCTGTCTCGACGGCGGTCAGAAGATCTTGACCGCGCTCTCCAATGTCTTCCAGACACCCCAAAGCAGGGGAACGCCGACGAAGGCCCAGAACAGCGCCGCCTTGGCGTCAAGCCCGCCAAAACCGATGCCGTAGGAGCCGTGCGGCCCCGCGGCTGCGGCGCTGGCGCTTGCCGCCTGCAACTTGGCGACATCGGCCTCCTTCATGTGCCATTTCGAATCGACCGGCTTGATCAGGTAGTTGCAGATCAGACCGGCGATCAGCATCGCGCAGAGAATGTACATGGTCGTGTTGTAGAGCTGGTCGCGCGGCACGCCCGCCGCGAGCTGGAACTCGCGGATGTAGTTCACCACGACGGGGCCGATGATGCCCGCGGTGGACCACGCCGTCAGCAGCCGGCCATGGATGGCGCCGACGAACTGGGTTCCGAACATGTCGGCGAGATAGGCCGGCACGGTGGCGAAGCCGCCGCCATACATCGACAGGATGATGCCGAAGCCAAGCACGAACAGGAGCTTCGAACCCATCGCCGCAAAAGTCGGCGCCAGCGCGTAAAGCGCGATGCCGAGGATGAAGAACGTATAGTAGGTGTTCTTGCGCCCGATCTTGTCCGACAGCGATGCCCAGAAGAAGCGGCCGCCGATGTTGAACAGCGACAGCAATCCGGCGAAGCCCGCGGCGATCGCGGCGATCTGCGCCTTCTGTCCCGCATCAAGCGCGTTGAAGCCGACGTTAGGCAGGCCGATCAGCTTGCCGGCGAAGATCTCCTGGAGCATCGGCGAGGCCATGCCGATCACGCCGATGCCGGCCGACACGTTCAGGCACAGCACCCACCAGATCAGCCAGAACTGCGGCGTCTTGTGCGCGTCGTTGAGATGGACGTTGGCCTTTGAGATCATCGCGTTGGCCTTCGACGGCGCGGTCCAGCCCTCGGGCTGCCAGCCGGGCGGCGGCAAGCGATAGCGGAACGCGCCGATCATCATGAACACGAAGTAGATGACGCCCATCGTGAAGAAGGTCTCCCAGACGCCGACCGAGGTCGGGGTCTTGAAGTAGTTCATCAAGAGGTTCGCCAGCGGCGCGCCGATCATGGCGCCGCCGCCGAAGCCCATGATGGCCATGCCGGTCGCCATGCCGCGGCGGTCCGGAAACCATTTCACCAGCGTGGACACCGGCGAGATATAGCCAAGGCCGAGACCGATGCCGCCGATCACGCCCGAACCCAGCCACAACAGCCAGAGCTGATGGGTGTAAACCCCGATCGCACCGAGGAAGAGGCCGCCGCACCAGCACAGCGCCGAGACGAAGCCGGCCTTGCGCGGGCCTACGCGCTCCAGCCAGCCGCCCCAGACCGCAGCCGCGATACCGAGCAGCACGAAAAAGAGCGTGTACATCCATCCCATGCTGGCGACCTTCCAGTCGCAGCTGGTCGTGAACAGCTCCTGAAACAGCGACATGTCTGCGCACGCCTTCGGCGCGGTCACGCCGATCGCGCGCGACAGCGGCAGCCAGAACACCGAGAAGCCGTAGGCCATGCCGATGCAGAGATGGATGCACAGCGCAGCCGGCGGCACCAGCCAGCGATTGAACCCGGCGGTCGCGATGGTCCGCTCGCGATCCAGAAAACCTGCGCCGGCACCCGAAAGTGTTCCCGCGCTCTCGATGGTAGACATGCATTCCTCCCCTAAAGCCGCGCTTCTGAACGGCCTGCCACGACGGTCCTGTTCCTCAGCCTGCAGCGCAGCCTTTGTCCCTGCTGCTCCGCACAATGATCGACGCGCGCCAGGATCGTCACGCGCATCCGAGACGTTAAACCCCTAACCTTGGGGGCTATGCCCGACGCCACGGTCGGGCTTCTTTCGATGGCCCATTTGCTCCGCATATCGCAGGCAAGACTCGACCTCCGCGTCTCGGCGGAGGAAGTCAATTGGGGCAGAAGTGATGATCGATGTCGATAGACAAAAGGTAGGTATCAACCGAGTGACCGCCGGCTAAGTGGGCGGCGCACCATTGATGTTTTCTATCGACCGATCGGCCTTCTCAATCAAGAACACGATGCGCGCGTCGTTGCGCTCGGTGATCTCCACCGTGTCGCCGGTCTCCCGGATCAGGTTTGGAATGTCAATCACCGACAGGGGATCCGTGCAGTGCACTTCGAGCTGATCGCCCGGCTGCAAGGGCTTCAGCGCTTTGCGCGTCTTCAGGGCGGGCAGCGGGCATTTCAGTCCGGTGAGATCGAGCGTCGTTCTGGTCATCGGCGCAACATGGCGGGAGGGGCCGATGGCGTCAACGCCAGGACAGCGCCAACGCAACGCCAAGACTCAGAGCAGATCGGCATAGGACAAGAAACCCACGCTCTGCCCCGGCTCGACACGCGTGACCTCCTCATCGAGCTCGATGAGGCCGTCGGTGTCGACCAGTGAGGACAACAGCCCAGCGCCCTCGCGTGGAAACTTGATGGCCTCGAGTGCACCGTCCGGCGTGCGCCGCAAGGAAGCGCGAACATATTCGCGACGCCCCGCCTTCTTCTTGTAGGTGAATGCCGCGCGCACCGGGATCGGCAACGGCGGCTCCGGCAGGCTGCCCGCAAGCGCGAGCACCGTCGGCCGCACCACATGCACGAAGGTGACGAAACTCGCGACGGGATTGCCCGGCAATCCGATCAGCGGTGTGCCCTCGATGATGCCCATCGCCACGGGCCGTCCCGGCTTGATCGCCATCCGCCACAACACCAGCGAGCCGATGCTCTCGACCGCCGCCTTGACGTGATCCTCCTCTCCGGTCGAGACGCCGCCGGTGGTGAGGATCAGATCGTGACTGCCTGCGACTTGCTTCAAGCCATTCGCGAGCAACGTCCGCTCGTCGCGCAAGATGCCGAGATCGCTGACTTCGCAGCCGAGCCGGCGCAGCATCGCCATCAGCATGAAGCGATTGGAGTCGAACAGCTGCGAGGCCGCGCGCGGCTCGCCGGGCGAGGCCAGTTCATCACCAG
Source organism: Bradyrhizobium sp. WSM1253 (assembly GCF_000244935.1). Classification (NCBI taxonomy): domain Bacteria; kingdom Pseudomonadati; phylum Pseudomonadota; class Alphaproteobacteria; order Hyphomicrobiales; family Nitrobacteraceae; genus Bradyrhizobium; species Bradyrhizobium sp. WSM1253. The sequence continues at coordinate 6,182,748 of NZ_JH600073.1, read as the reverse complement.
TCGAGAACACTGCGACGCGGATGCGCCTGACGACGTCGAGCCGGACCAGGCCGAACGCCGCCGCGAGCGCGACATGTTGCGGCAGCAAGCGCTGGCCTGCGCGCAGCGCGATGTGGCCCTGGGGAATGTCCTCTCCCGCAGGGCGGACATTCGCGCCCGGCTTCAGCCCCGGCGGCAGCACAATTCGACCGGCCTCGTCGATGCGGACATCTTCCTGCATGAAGACGGTTTCGGCATCCGGCGGCATCGGCGCGCCGGTGAAGATGCGCGCGGTGTGGCCGGCCTTGATCAGCGCCAGTGCCAGACCGCCGGCCTGGATGCGGCCGTCGAGCGGGAATGCCCGCTCAACGCTATCAGGAAGATCTGCGTTGCGCACGGCGTAGCCGTCAACAGCGGAATTGGTGAAGGGCGGCAACGGCAGCGGCGCCGCGATATCGCGGGCCAGCACGCGCCCATCTGCATCGATGAGCGCCACGGTTTCGAGATCGACAATCGCGTTGACGCGCGTCGTGATCAGGCCAACGGCCTCGTCGACCGACATCATCGGTCCGCCGAAGGCAAAACAATCGTCCGACAATTGCGCCATGGTGCCTCGTCAGCGCATCGCAGCGCTTTTCGCGACCGCTTCCTCGACTGGCATCGCGGCGCGCAGCAGCAATTCCGCGGCGGCGGCGATATCGTCGAGATGGACGGTCGGCAGTCGGGTTTCAATGGCAACGTCGGCCGCGATCCCGAAAATTCCGGGATCATCGGGAAACAGCAGCGGCTTGTCGTTGGCGGCGCGATGCACCTCGATCTTGCGATGCGGCTCGCGCTTGAAACCCTCGACCACGACGAGATCGACGGCCGACAATTTGCTCAACAGTTCCGGCAGACGCGGCTCCGCCGCCCCGCGCAATTCGTGCATCAGCGCCCAGCGATTTGACGAAGCAACCAGCACCTCGGCCGCGCCGGCCTCGCGATGGCGCCAGGAATCCTTGCCGGGCACGTCGACGTCGAACTGGTGATGCGCATGCTTGATGACCGAGACGCGCAAGCCAAGCGCATTGAAATGCGGGATCAGCCGCGTCAACAGCGTGGTCTTGCCCGCACCGCTCCAGCCTGCAAGGCCGATGACTTTCATTCCAGCTCCGTCTCCGCGAGCGACCCGGTCCTTGATGGAACCACTCTCTTCTCCGTCATTGCGAGCGCAGCGAATCAATCCAGGAATGCATCCACGGCGGCAGCCTGGATTGCTTCGCTTCGCTCGCAATGACGAATAGGCGGCATTTCGTTCTCTCGCTAGCATGCTTATATCGGCTTGACCCGAATGTCATGCTAACGTCGCGGCCATGATGAAGATCGACAAAGCCCCCGTGCCCCTGATCGTCCCTGACACCGAGGACCCGCGCCTCACCGAGAGCGTGACCGGGACCGACCAGTCCGGCGCCAGGATCGAAATCAAGGTGCCGGTGGAGCGCCCGCTGACGCTCTACCTGAATTCGCAGGAGATCGTCACCATGATGACGATCGGCGACTATCCGGAATATCTGGCCCTGGGCTATTTGCTCAACCAGAATATGCTGAAGTATAATGACGCGGTCACCGAGGTCGAATACGACGACGACCTCCAAGTGGTGGTGGTGCGCACCGAGCACCACACCAATTTCGAAGCCAAGTTGAAGAAGCGCACACAGACCTCGGGCTGCGCGCAGGGCACCGCCTTCGGCGATCTGCTGGAGGCGGTCGAGAGCGTGGCGCTGCCGAAGGCCGAGCTGCGCACCTCCTGGCTCTACCAGATGACTCAGACCATCAACACCATGCCCTCGCTCTATCTGGAGGCTGGTGCGATCCACGGCTGCGTGCTGTGCAGGGAGGGCGAGCCGCTCTGCTACACCGAGGATGTCGGCCGTCACAACGCCGTCGACAAGATCGCGGGCTGGATGTACCGCCACGGCGTCGATGCATCCGACAAGATCCTCTACACCACGGGACGGCTCACCTCGGAGATGGTGATCAAGACGGTCCGCATGGGCATTCCGATCCTGGTGTCGCGCTCCGGCTTCACCGCCTGGGGTGTCGATCTCGCCCGGCAGGTGGGCTTGACGCTGGTCGGCCGCGCCCGCGGCAAACGGTTCATCGCGTTGTCGGGGGCAGAGCGCATCGTCTACGACCAGAACCTCGCTTACGTCGAGGAAGAATCGGCCAAGCACAAGCGCAAGGGTGAAGGTGGTGACGACTAGCTTTCCGACCACGCAAGGCGTGCTGCTCGCCGGCGGCCTCGCGCGGCGTATGGGCGGCGGCGACAAGCCGATGCGTACCATTGGCGGCCGCACCATTCTGGAACGCGTGATCGCGCGCCTATCGCCCCAATGCAGCGGGCTGATCCTCAATGCCAACGGCGATCCCGTCCGCTTCGCCGCGTTCGGTTTGCAGGTCATCGCCGACGACGTGCCCGGCTTTCCCGGCCCGCTCGCCGGCATCCTTGCCGCGCTCGACTGGACCGCGGCGAACCGGCCCGAGGTGAAGTGGGTGCTCAGTGCCGCCTGCGATTGCCCGTTCCTGCCGCGCGATCTGGTCGCGCGCTTGCATGAAAAACGCATCGCGGCGAATGCCGAGCTCGCCGTTGCGGCATCAGGCGATCAATCGCATCCGGTGATCGGCCTGTGGCGCGTTGGCTTGCGCGACGAACTGCGTCATGCGCTGGTGGTCGAAGACCTCCGCAAGATCGACCGCTGGACCGCGCGCTACCCGCTCGCGACCGTGACGTGGCCGACGGAGCCGCTCGATCCGTTCTTCAATGCCAACACCGTTGAAGATATCGCGGAAGCGGAACGGCTGACCGCACTGGATGACGCCGCTTAAGGCCGCGTGAGCTTGGGTTCGCGGGCCGTGAACCGAGACGAGAACGCGAGCGACCAATGATCGGGACATTGCCCGGATCAGCCATGACGGACCCCCTCTTGAACGTTATCTTCGAAGTGATCGATTTCGCACTCGATTGCTCGGTCGCAGTCGACGACACGAAGTGGCGGAGCAAGCCTGAAATCGTTGAGGGCCCGCTGCCACCCGCCGCGCAGCGCGCACTTGCCGAAGCCGAGGAGCGGCAGCGCGTGCGCGAACAGACCGGCGGGGAGACAATCCAAACCTCGTAGCGGAGCGCTGACCGAACGACGCCAGACTACGCCGGTCGGAAGCCGGCGCGCTCCAGCGCGGCGCGCGCTTCGTCCGAGCCGAGCGCATCGAGAAAGGCCCGCACTGCCGGACGCTGCTTGCGCGCCGTCACCAGCGCGAAGTCATAATGTTCCTCCGCGAGCGGAATGAAACCGAGGCCAACCGCGTTGGCGACCGGCGCAATGGTCATGCCCCAATCGGCGCGGTGCTGTGCGACCGCCGCGGCCACCGCATTGTGCGAGCGTGGCTGGTTCCAATAGCCCTCCGGGCGCGCACCACCGAGCAACCGGTCGATCAGGATGCGCGTGCCGGCGCCTTGGTTGCGGTTGACCATGATGCAGGAGGGATCAGCGAGCGCCGCGGCCACGGCATCCTTCGCGCTGTGGCCTTCAAAACGCTTGTCGCCCTTGCGGAACACGATGCCCTGCATCCGCCGCCAGCCCGGCACGAGCTCGAGTCCTTCGGCGAGGTAAGGCGTATTGTAAGTCTCGCTCTTTTCGTCGAGCAGATGGATCGGCGCCAGATCGCATTCACCGCGCCGCGCCGCCGCAAGTCCGCCGAGGCTGCCGACGGCGATCGAGCGCACGGTCAGGCCGGCATGCGCGAGTTGCGCCGTGACGAGATCGAGGCCGGTGCAATGGCTGCCGACGATAACGAGATCGGGCACCCGCACATGCGGCGTAAACAGCGTCACCTCGGCCTCGGTCCCGGCCGGCATCTTGTCGGCGAGTGCGTCGATGCGCAGAAAGCCGTCGGCCTGCGCGAACGACGTGATCGCACCGGACCCCTTGCCGGAGGGATAGGCGATCAAGCCGTCCTTGCCTTCGACCAGCGAGACCATGACGAATTCGGTGCGGCCGAGCTCGGAAGCAATGCGCACCGGCACGGTCGCGTTCACCTTGGCATCGGAACGCGGCGGCAGTCCGGCCATTTTGCGCAGCACCGGTACGATCATGTCGTGAAAGGTGAACATCGCCGAAGTCGGAAAACCCGGCAGGATCACCACCGGCTTGCCGTCACACACCGCAAGGCACAGCGGCTTGCCGGGCTTGAGCGCAATGCCATGCGCGATGATGCCGGGCTGGCCGAGCCGGCCGATGATGCGATGGGACAGGTCGCCCGCGCCTTTCGACGTGCCGCCGGAGAGCACCAGCATGTCGGCGTCCGCCAGCGCACCCCTCATGGCGGCTTCGAGCTGAGCTTCGTCGTCCGGAATGGCGCCGAGGAAAACCGCCTCTCCGCCGTTCTCGTCGATCGCAGCAGTGACGATCGCGCCGTTGGTATCGTAGATCGCAGCGGGCGCGAGCACCTCGCCCGGCTGAACCAATTCGTCACCGGTGGAGATCACGGCAACACGAGGTTTGCGCACGACGCTCACCTCGGCAATACCACAAGCCGCCAGCATGCCGACCTCGCGTGAGCCGATGATGGTGCCGGCGCGCAGCAGCGCCTCGCCACGCGCGATATCGGATCCTGCGTAGGATATGAATTGCCCGGGCGAGGCCGCGCGACGGACGTCGATCGCACCGGACCCCGCCGGCTGGGTATGCTCGACCATGATCACGGCATCGGCACCGCGCGGCAGCGGACCGCCGGTGGCAATCGGCGTTGCCGTTCCCGCCGCCACTTGCACCGCCGGTACGGTGCCGCAGTGAATGGTCTCGCCATTCAGCCCGAGGCGAACCGGCGCGCCTTCGCCGGCTGTCGCAAGATCCGCAGAGCGCACCGCAAAACCATCGACATTGGAACGGTCGAACGGCGGCACGTCGATCGGCGCAGTGATGTCTTCAGCGAGCGACGCGCCAAGCGCAGCACCGAGCTTGCGCGTTTCGCTCGAAAGAGCGCGCGGGAACAGCGCGGCCTCGAAGCGTGCCAGCGCCTCCTCGCGGGAAAGGATTTTGAGGAACTGTTCCTGTTCGAGCGCGCTGCGGACTTGCGATTGCGGGATCATGGTCATGCTAAACCCATATCATTCCCGCATCAGATAGGCATCGACCGGCGCGCCCGCTGCAAATCCCTCGTGACTGGCGGGAACAAGCAGCCATGCATCCGCGCGGGCAATTGCCTGGAGCGGCCATTCTCCTACCGCAAGTGGCACCCACGCATGATGTTCCTCGGCCAGCAGGACCATTTCGGCGATGCCGACGCTGGATGCAATTTTTCGCGCGAGCGACAAGGCTATCGGTCGGCGCGGCAGCCGCGCTGACAGACGGTCGAGGAGCGGCAGCACGAGCGCAAGCCAGACCGCAAGCGCATGTTCCGGCGATCCGGGCAAGGCGACGACAGGAATGGTTCCGAGCCGCCCGATCGCGGCGGTGCGTCCGGGCTGGAGCGCAAGACCATGGGCGATCACGTCACCACGCTGGGCCAGCGCCGTGACCGCTGCATCGTTGCGACCGACACCGCTGCCGCCGATCGTCAGCAGGAGATCGCAGGTGGGCGCCCCGATCGCCTCCGCGATCGATCCCGCGTCGCGCGCGCCGGCCTCGTGCGTTTGCACATCCAGCCCTGCGGTGCGTGCGATGTCCGCAATCAGATGCATGGTCAGCGTTGCACCTGGTACATTGACAATGCGCAGTCGCGGACGCCGCACGCTCAGTCGGTCCAGTCCGGCGGCGCGCGCAAGCAGCAGAGCGCCAGGACCGACCGGATACCCCTCTGCCGCGGCAGGCGTGCGTCCGTCGATGTCACTTCCGGCGCGCCTGACGCCCTGCCCCGGTGCGCTCTCCGCCAACACCTGGACGAGCGGACCAGACATCTCGACTGCGTCGGCATCGAGCACACAGTCGCATCCCGCCGGCATCGCGTCGCCGGCATCGACCCAGGCGGGCGCTGTTGCGAGAGGCAGCGGTGAATAGGAGGACGCGCCGACCAGATCGTTGGCCCAAAACGCCCAGCCGTCGGCGGCAGCGACGTCACGGGACGGTCGGGCCGCGAGCAGCGGATTGCCCGCCGCGATGCAGCCGGCCGCTTCAGTCAGCTGCAACTCCACCGGCGCGAGCGGATCGAGCCCCTTCAGCAACGCGGCGAGCGCGGCGTCGAGCGGCGTCAGCAAGGGCGGCAGGCGCTGGGTCATGCGCCATGATGGACCATGCATCGCCCGGTTTGGCAACCGCTGGCGATACGAACGTCAGCCGCCCGACTTGTCCGCATTGGGGAAGAACAGTTGTTGTCCGTCCACCTTGTATCCGGCGATCGCCGCCTGCCCGTCAGGCGAGATCAGCCAGTCGACGAAGTCTTGCCCCAGCTCCTTCTTCACGTTCGGAAACTTCGCGGGGTTCACCAGCATCACGCCGTACTGATTGAGCAGACGCTTGTCGCCTTCGACGACGACGTCGAGATCGCCGCGCTCCCGAAAAGCGATCCAGCTGCCGCGGTCGGACAGCACATAGGCGTTCGCTGTGCGCGCTGCATCGAGGGCGGAGGCCATGCCCTGCTTGGCCTCGCGATACCAGCCGCCTTTGGTGCTCGCGATGTCGATGCCGGCGACGATCCAGAGCGCGAGCTCGGCGGCATGGGTGCCCGAACGGTCGCCGCGCGTCACGAACGGCGCGCCCTTGGCCTCGATCGCCTTCAGCGCGGTCGCGATGTCCTTGCCCTTCACGCCGGCGGGATCGCTCTTCGGCCCGATCAGCACATAGTCGTTGTACATCACGTCAAAGCGCTTCACCGCAAAACCGTCGGCAACGAATTTCTCCTCCTGCGGCCGTGCATGCATCAGCACGACGTCGACTTCGCCCCTTCGTGCCCCCTCGAGCACCTCGTCGGCGCGCCGCGCGATCACGGTCACGTCGATGCCGGTCTTCTCACGGAAGATCGGCAGCAGGTAATCGAGCAGGCCGGACTCCTGCGTCGCTGTGGTCGTGGCAAGCACGATCGCGCGGTCCTCCGCGGATGACGCCGCAACGCCTGCGGCAAGGCCGCAGAGAAGCACGAGTGCAACGGAGAGGCGGCGGACGGCCATGATCGGGTTCCCACTGGCTATGACGCGATCATGATGATGATCGATTGCGCCGCACTCGTGACGCGTTTGCTCGTTGCCGCGCCGGATGCAGACAACAACAGATAGAGCGCAGGTCAAGCCACTACCGGCCACAGACTTTACCCTCCGCGTCCGCGCGCCGACGACTCGGGAAATCTCGGCAACACGCGGAGCGGCATATGCCCATTGCAGTTGCGCGCGCGACAGCCCGCAAGATGGGCACCACGCGAGCGATTCAGGATCGTTCACCAAAGCAGAGATCGCGCGTGAGGATGTGTTGCAAAGCAGCGAGATGATCAGGCATGGTCGTGGCGGACAAAACTTGAAATGCAGAATTCCACCTGCGTCGACCGTCAAAAAGAAGCAAGAATTTGCATAGGAATGCAGGATGGAATTCCTGACGACCAGCGAAGCCGCCGATTATCTTCGGCTCGGCGAACGCAAGCTATACGAACTCGTCACCACCGGTGCGATCCCCTGCACCAAGGTGACCGGAAAGTGGCTCTTCCCGCGGCACGAACTCGACCTCTGGGTGCTGTCCGGACTGGCGCGCCCGGCCGGCATGCTGATCGCGGAGCCGCCGCCGGTCGTCGGCGGCAGCCAGGACGAGCTTCTGGATTGGGGGCTGCGCGAATCCGGCTCGGGCCTGGGCTCGATGAGCGAGGGCAGCGCGCGCGGGCTCGAGCGGTTGCAGCGTGACGAGGTGATGGCCGTGGCGATGCACTTCCACAGCCTCGATGCCGACGGCAATCTTGCCGCCGATGCCAATGCAACCGTCCTGCGAGACGCTCCGGACCTGCATGATGCATTGCTGGTCGCGTTCGTGCGCCGCGAGCAAGGTCTCGTGCTGCCGCCGGGCAATCCCAAGCGGCTGCGCGGCCTTTCCGACGTGCTCGCGCTCGGGGCCAGGATGGCGGTGCGGCAACAGGGCACGGGCGCGCAGATGCTGCTCGATGTGCTGCTCAAGCGCGCCGCCGCGTCGACGCGCGATTTGCGTCGGATCGAGACGCCGGCCCTGACCGGGCCGGATCTCGCCGAGATCGTCCGCGCGGGACAAGCCGATTGCGGAATCGCGACGCGTGCGTCCGCGCGCTCGGCCGGCCTCGATTTCGTGCCGCTGGTCTGGGAAAACTTCGACCTCGCGATGCGGCATCGCAGCTATTTCCGGCCCGCGATGCAGGGCCTGATCCGGTTCCTCAGCGAAAAGCGGTTGCTCCAGCGCGCCGCGGAGCTGACCGGCTACGATCCCTCGCCGGCCGGACAAATCCGCTTCGCCGGCTGACGTTGACGCCCGCCCCCAAATAGTTGCAAAAGAAACCAATTCAGCCGGGCCATACCCGGGACACACCGGCCAACGCGCCGGATCAGGGGAGGACAAGCATGAAGCCAACGAGATTTGGACTGCCGGTCGCTGCCGGCTTTGCAGCGACATTCCTGGCGACGCTGATGCCGGGCGCCGCAATGGCGCAGGTGTCCGACGACGTCGTCAAGATCGGCGTGCTCACCGACATGAACGGTCCGGCCTCGGCGCCGACCGGCCAGGGCTCGGTGACGGCAGCGCAGATGGCGATCGACGATTTCGGCGGGACCGTGCTCGGCAAGCCGATCAGCATCGTCGTCGGCGACCACCAGCTCAAGGCCGACATCGGCGGCGCGATTGCACGGCGCTGGTACGACGTCGACCAGGTCGATCTGATCGTCGACGTGCCGGTCTCCGCGGTCGGGCTCGCGGTGCAGAACATGGCCAACGAAAAGAAGCGGCTGTTCATCACCCACTCGACCGGCACCGCCGATTTCCACGGCAAGTTCTGTTCGCCTTACGCGATCCAGTGGGTGTTCGACACCCGCGCGCTCGCGGTCGGCACCGCTGACGCGGTGGTCAAGCGCGGCGGCGACAGCTGGTTCTTCATCACCGACGATTATGCGTTCGGCCATTCGCTGGAGCGCGACGCCTCGGCGGTCGTGACCGCCAATGGCGGCAAGGTGCTGGGCTCGGTGAAGCCGCCGCTGGCAACGCCCGACCTCTCTTCCTTCGTGCTGCAGGCGCAAGCCTCCAAGGCCAAGATCATCGGCATCGCGGCGGGTCCGCCCAACAACATGAACGAGATCAAGACCGGCTCCGAGTTCGGCGTGTTCAAGGGCGGCCAGCAGATGGCGGCGCTGCTGGCGCTGATCACCGACATCCATGGCCTCGGCCTGCAGGCGGCCCAAGGGCTGTTGCTGACGACGTCGTTCTATTGGGACCTGGACGACAAGACCCGCGAATGGTCGAAGCGCTACTTCGCCAAGATGAACAAGATGCCGTCGATGTGGCAGGCCGGCGTCTATTCGAGCGTGATGCACTATCTCAACGCCATCAAGGACACCGGCACCGACGATCCGCTCAAGGTCGCAGCCAAGATGCGGGAAAAGCCGATCGAGGATTTCTTCGCCCGCAACGGCAAACTGCGCGAGGACAATCTGATGGTGCACGACCTCTGGCTGGTGCAGGTGAAGACGCCGGAGGAAAGCAAATATCCGTGGGACTATTACAAGATCCTCACGACGATCTCGGGCGACAAGGCGTTCGGTCCGCCGGACCCAGCGTGTGCGATGGTGAAGAAGTGACCGCGTAGAGGTCATCCCGGGACGGTCCGAAGGACCAGACCCGGGATCTCGAGATTCTCAGGTGCGCAAGTGCGCACCGGAGTTCGCGCCGTGCGCGCCCCGGAATGACGGCCGCTTAAGGAGCGACCGTCACTTCACCACCCCGATCTCGCGAAAATACTTGATCACGCCGGGATGGATCAGCTCGGGCTTCGGCGCGGCGGCGACGGTGTTCGCGGCCGTGGTCTCGCAGGCTTGCGCGAGCTGCTTGCAGAATGTCGGCTCGACGCCGTGAAGCGTCTTCGCGAGCCGATAAGCGACATCGTCGGGCAGATCTTCGCGCGTCAGCACAAAACTCCAGGACCCCAGCGAGGCGATCGGCTCGGACTGGTTCGGATAGCTGCCGGCCGGCACGGTCAGCGGCTTGAGGAACGCGTGCTTGGCGCGGATGCGCGCGATCTCCTCGCTGTCAGGCGCGATGAAGCGCGCGCCTGACGCGCTCGAGGCCACCGCCGCAAAACCGGGCCAGCCGATGCCGGCGCCCCAGAGTGCGGCGACACGGCCATCCTCGACCATCGCGGGGCCGTCGCCGGCGCGGTCGAGATAGACGGCCTTGAAGTCCTCGTCCTGCTTCAACCCGAGACCATCCAGCACGTAGCGCGCCAGGATCGGCAGGCCGGAGCCTTTGGCGCCGAATGCGACGGGCTGACCGACGAGATCGCGAATGGTCTTGTATGGACTGTCCGCGCGCACCACGAACATGCCGGGGTTAGAATAGATCGCGGTGAGAATCTTCAACCGTACCGGCGCGCGGCCGATGCCGGCGAAGGCTTCATAGGCCGGCTCGCCCGCGACCAGAGCGAGATCGAGTTCGCCCTTCTCCAGCAGCGGAATGTTCTCGTTGCTGCCCTTGGTGTTGCGCGGGGCGATGATGGCTTGCGGATCGGCGGCGTTCATCGCTTGCGCAAAGGCGTTGCCATAGAGCGGAAAGCCGCCGCCGGGCGTCGCGGTGCCCAAGCTGATCGCCAGGCCGGGTGTCGTGGTCGGAATGGCGTTGCCTCCGGTTTGAGCGGCCGCGGGGCTTGAAAGCAGCGCCGCGCCGAGAACAAGGGTGATCGCGAATCTCATGGTCGGTCCCGGCGGGGGCGCGTCAACATCGACTTGCGGCGATGTAGGCAGCGCCCCGATTTTGTGAAAGCATGCAGCCCAACGACAATAGAACAATGGGAGGCGTCATGTTGCGAATTTTGCGTAACAGTGTTTTCGGGCTGGTTTTCCTTTCAACGCTGTTGGGCGCCGCACCTCCCGCCTCCGCCGCTTATCCCGACCGTCCCGTGCACTGGATCATCGGCTTCTCCGCCGGCGGCCCGGTCGACATCGTGGCGCGGATCATGGCGCAGTGGCTGACCGACCGCCTCGGCCAGCAGTTCATCGTCGAGAACCGCACCGGCTCGGGCGGCAACATCGCGGCCGCTGCCGCGATCACCTCACCGGCGGACGGCTACACGCTGCTGTTCGTCGCGCCCAACAACGCGATCTCGACCTCGCTCTACAAGAAGCTGCCGTTCGACTTTTTGCGCGACACCGTGCCGGTCGCCAGCATCATGCAGCTCACCAACATGCTGGTCGTCTCCAATGCGTTTCCCGCCAAGACGGTTCAGGAGTTCATCGACTACTGCAAGGCCAACCCGGGCAAGATCTCCTTTGCCTCGTCCGGCAACGGCACCTCGGTGCACATGTCGGCGGAGCTGTTCAAGGTGATGTCCAAGTGCGACATGGTGCACGTGCCCTATCGGGGATCTGCGATCGCCTTCCCCGACATCATCTCCAACAAGGTGCAGCTGATCTTCGACAACCTGCCCTCCGCGATGGAGCAGGCCAAGGGCGGCAACGTCCGCGCGCTCGGCGTGACCTCGCCGCAGCGCTGGCCGAGCGTGCCCGATGTGCCCGCGATCGCCGAGACGTTGCCCGGCTTCGAATCGGTCGGCTTCTACGGCATCTCCGCGCCGAAGGGCACGCCGGCCGACGTGATCGAGATCCTCAACAAGGCCGTCAACGAGGCGCTGAAGGACCCGAAGCTGGTCGCGCGCCTCACCGAGACCGGCGGCATCCCCAAGCCGATGACGCCGGCCGAGTTCGGCAAGCTCGTCACCGACGAGACCGAGAAGTGGCGCAAGGTGGTGGAGTTCGCCGGCGTGTCGGTGGACTAGGCCTGTGGAACTGCCGCGAGTCTGCAGCGCGCCAACGCGACATCGGAGGGGATCGGAAGACCCCTCCCAACAAATGTGCGAAAACAACCCCATGCACAGTAGAAAGATGTAGGGATCACAAGGGGTTACGGAATCGAAAACCGAGTCCCGGGCGGAGGCGGCTTGCGCCGTCGGGCAAAACAGGACTATAAGGGCATCATCGCCAATTTCGGTTATTCGTAAATGGTCAGGCCCTGCAGCGCCGGCGTTTGCATCCGCCCGAGCCAGCATTGCACCCCCGCCTCCGTCCCTGTAAACGAACCGCGCACCGTTGCCGGCCGCCGCTTTCGCGGCCGTCTCGCGGCGGGGCCTGTAGCTCAATGGTTAGAGCCGGCCGCTCATAACGGTCTGGTTGCAGGTTCGAGTCCTGCCGGGCCCACCAGCCTTTGCTCTGCGAGCTGCGCTTGGCGCAGCCATGCAAGCGGCCGAGTAGACGCGGATTGGTACGCAAGAAGTCGAAAAGTGGACCGTAGATGCCTATGAGAATGCTCGATGGCTAGACGCATTCATATTTCGGAAATGATCGCCAACAAACTGAGCAATGCTTACACCCATGCGACCCTCCCGGCGATTGGAGAAGAGTTCGGCCTGACTATGCCGTCGGCAGCCGATGGCAGCAGCAAGAAAGAGCGCGCTTTACAGGCGCTTGCTGGCAAGACCGAATATGAGCTGGCCGAGATCGCGCGAGATCTTGGTCGTCAAAGCCGCGCCTTTGGATTGGAAGAGGAAGCGCTTGCGATCCTAGAAAGGAACACGCCCGCGATCAGTGAAATTACACGGCGCGACATCGCCAAATGCTTCGGCGACGATCTCTGCGGCGAGCGCGACGTCGTAGCGCTGGTCAAGGAGCTATTTCCGATCGAGATGATGACGTTCGGGACATTCTCGTTGCGCATCCTTGAGGAAGAGATTCAGCAGCATATGGTCAACTTCCCGGGCGACTGGAGTGTCGAACTTTCGAGCAGATCGGAGCCCTGACATGCTCAATTGATCGCTTTGGCCGGCTTCTCGAGGCTGCCCTGCACCCCCTCGGACGACGGGGTCCTGAACTGCCGATACTCGTGACCGCAATCAACGAGGTCTTGAGGCTCGACGGCTACCGACTTGCAATTGAAAGCGAACTGTCCGGTCATGCCCCCTGATGAATCATCGATTGCGGCCGCGTTGATAGAGAGCAGGGTCTCTCATCCGAGAGCGATCGCGGATCGCAATCGTAGCGCCGCGTATGCTGCTCCGGACCCCCAATCATCCAAATGCACTGGCGTTGCCGCGTCTGACTTGCTCGATATTCGCGAACCTCTGGATTGGGCGATGCATAAGGTTCGATACGTGTCCAAGAAGGCCTACCAATGAAAGCGATTGCCTGAGCCGTGACCGGATTTACCGGTGGATTTCGTTGGAGCCGGACATGGTCAATATCACAACACTCCCATTACGATGCGCGATGTCCGCGAGCGCATCCAGCGGCGGACGCGTGGCGCCGCTTCGGCCTCTCTCATGTCGGGACTGATGATGCGAAAGCTTCTGGCGATTTTGGTGATCTCGTGCTGGGCCAGTTTGGCTCACGCACAAAAGGCCGACCTCATTGTCACGAACGCAAAGCTCGTGACGCTGGATCCTGCTTCGACGATCGCGCAGGCTCTCGCCGTCCGCGACGGCAAGATCGTCGCGATTGGCGGCAACGATGCCATGGAAGGCATGATCGGGCCCGCGACGCGCCGTGTCGACGCGGGTGGCCGCACGATCATTCCGGGATTGATCGATTCCCATATTCACGCGGTGCGCGCCGGCCTCACCTACGCAACCGAGGTCAACTGGATCGGCGCAAAGACTATCCCCGAGGCCATGGAACGCTTGCGCCAGGCGGCACAAGCGCGGCCGGCGTCCTGGATCATCGTGGCCGGTGGCTGGAGCGAATTGCAATTTGCGGAGAAGCGGCGGCCAACGCTCGCCGAGGTGATGGCGGCCGTTCCCGACAATCCGGCTTACATCCAGCTGTTCTATGCGGCGGTGCTGATGACGCCAAAGGCGCAACAAGCCCTCGGGATCTCCGCGGATCAATTGCCGGCCGGTATCACAGCCGCATCGGGCGACGCCACGGGCTGGCTCAATGGCTCCATTGTCAGCATCTCCGCGCTGTTCGATCGGCTGCCGAGGCCGAATTTCGAAGAGAATGTCGCCGGGACCCGGCAGTTCTTCACGGAGCTCAATCGTCTCGGCGTGACCGGGATCGTGGATCCCGGCGGCTTCAGCATCTATCCCAGCCATTACGCCGCCTTGCAAAAGCTCTGGCGCGAGAAATCACTTTCGGTTCGGGTTGCCTACAGCCTGTTCGCGCAGAATGTCGGCGCGGAATTCGAGGAGTACAAGTCCCTCACGCCGTTCCTGCCGATGGGATTCGGCGACGACATGCTGCGGTTCAACGGACTGGGCGAGCGGATCACCGGCGCCATGTACAACAACAATGCGCCCGACGCGGCCGCCAAGGACAAGTTTCGCGAGATCATTCGCTGGGCGGCCAAGCAAGGGCTGACCGTCACCATCCACTGGCAGGAAGACAAATCCGTCCATCACCTCCTGGACCTCTATGACGAGGTCAACAGGGAGACGCCGCTCGCGCCGTTGCGCTGGTCGATCGCCCATCTCGACAACACCTCGCCCGAGACGTTGGCGCGCATGAAAGCCCTTGGTGTCGGCTGGACCATGCAGGATGCGATGTATCTCGGAGGCGACCGTATCGTGGCGCAGGCCGGCGAAGCCGCGCGCAGCATGCCACCCCTCGCCACGGCGCTGCGCATGGGGGTCCATGTCGGGGCCGGCACGGATGCGCATCGGGTCGCATCCTACAATCCGTTCGTGGCGCTGCAATGGATGCTCGACGGCAAGACCGTCGGCGGACTGTCGACGCGCGGCCCGGACGAAACACCCAGCCGCGAAGATGCCTTGCGCCTTTACACGGTGGGAAGCGCGTGGTTCTGCTTCGACGAGACGCGGCGCGGCACGTTAGAGACCGGCAAGCTCGCCGACTTCGCGATTCTCGATCGGGATTTCATGTCCGTCCCCGTCGAGCAAATTGGCGCCACGGCGTCTCTGCTGACGGTCGTGGGCGGCAAGGTCGTCTACGCAGCGGATGCTTTCTCGAGCGCGAAATAGGAGCTGGAGACCTGGTGTGCGGCGCAGCCTGAACCGGGTGAGAGCAACTAAATCGCCGATCCGGCATTATCCCCGCGAGCCGTTTCGCGGAGGTCTCACGATGGAAGACCAGAATCGGATGACCCTGGTTTTGAGTGCGATCGCCCTCGCCGTTGCCATCGTGGTTGCATCTGCGATCACGATGGAGCGCGTCAACATGCCTGCGGTCAGCAACGACGCAGCTCCCGGAACAGTCGGACTCGCCAGGCCGCACCCACCGCTGGACCGCGCCGCCGGTGAGCCGATCCAGACGGTCGGCGGCCCCTCCGGCGCGAATATTCGCGGACGTCCCTGATCGAACGCCGGATTACGGGGGCAGCACTCTTGATGATTTCTGCCGCTTTCGCGGGGTCAATATCCTATACAAGGCGCCCGTCCCCCCTTCCGCGGCAGGAGCCATCCATGACCAGTGAAAAAGGCCCGAACATCAAGAAGAAGCAGAAATGCAAGAACTGCGAGGGCAAAGGCCTGCTCAAGAAGGGCGACAAGGTGGTGAAGTGCCAGCGCTGCAAGGGCACGGGCGTGCGGTGATATTGGGCTGGCGGCCTCTCCGATGCCGAGGTGGAGGCGGTCAGATTGCGCAAACCTTCAGTCCGGCGCGAACACCAACCTGATGTTCGCCCCGATCAGCCGCCTCGCTCCAACCTCGATTGGCACTTCCTGCGGCAAGGCGCGTTGCGGTCTTTTCAGGGAGGTGCAGATGACCAAGACCGGCGCGCAAGGCGTAAGGACCAGGACATCAGGTTTGTAGGAACGACTTTGTAGGAACGACTTTGTAGGAACGACCTGGGGCCGTCGCGTATTGGGCCGCGCCGGGTCCTTGCGAGTCCGGCAATGGCGGTCTCGGCTCGAAGCCCCGCCCCCGGGCCACAGGCCGGGGCCGCCTGACGGGGATCGGCCCGTCATCTCAGCCCGTCATTTCAGGGCCGTCTTGGAGGACTGCGCGAGAGACCATGGAGGCGCCCACACCAGGGATGCAAAACCCGCTTCGACAGGCGCGGCTCTACGGCTACCTGATCGAACGCGAGGGCGCGCTGTTTCATCCCGGCGGCAGCCACCCGCTGTGCAGCGCAGGCATGACGCGACGCATGATCGAGGCGGGCTGGCTGATGAAAGCCGACGATCGCTACGAGCTGACGCCGCAAGCGCAGGAACGGATCGCCCCGGGCGCGATGAGTTCGGGATGACTTCATCGTCGCTGGTGCCGGATTTGCGCTGCCCCGCAGGAACAGGTGCGTCCCCAAATCTTTGCCTCGGCACGGCATGTGACGACGTCAAGCATAGGAGCGGACATGAAAAAGCTGGTTCTCGCAGGGCTCGTTGCGGCTCTCGCATTTCCCCCTTCCGCATTCGCGCAAGGCGGCACGGGTGCGTCCAGGACCGGGTCGAGCATCGACTCCTCCAGCACCGGCGGCACGACGGGAGCGGGAGCCTCCAGCCTCAACACATCATCGGACAACAATGGCGGCGGCGCGAACGCACCGGCCAAATCGTCGACGACGCGGCCAGGCGATAACGACACAAGGCAAACGCAAGGAGGCCAGCAGGCCATGCCAGGTTCCGGCTCCACCGGAGCGAACCGCAAATAGGCGCGCCACGAACGATTGACCGATTGCGCTCACGCAGGAAGGCCCGGATGATGGTCCGGGCCTTGTCTTGTCACCACCAGGGATCCCAGTAGGGCGGAGGAGCGTAGGCGTAAGGCACATAGTAGGCCCGCCGCACGACGCGCGGTCCATAGTAGCCGTAGGGCGGGCCATAGTAGCGCGGGCCATAATAGGCATCGGCCGCGAGCCCCGCCGCAAGCGCACCGGCAACAAGACCGAAGCCGATACCCGGGCCTCCCCAATGGCCGTGCCAGCCGCCGCGCCAAGCATGGGCTTCCGCCGGCGAAGCCGCCGCCACGAACAGGGCCGAGATCATCGTCAGGACTAAAGCAAGTTTCTTCATGTGCGACTCCCAGAACTTGGAAACCGACCGCAAAACGCCAGACCGGAATTGAAGTTTCCGGGCGTTCCGGAAAATTTTGCAGCGAGCCGACGGACGCGAATGCGGCCGCCGGCAGGACGCGGGCGAGAGAGACGACTCCCGCCCGCTTCATGCTTTACTTGCCGTTGATCGCGATCCGCTTCACCTTCTGTTGTGCCGCCGGTGACTTCGGCAGGGTGACGGTAAGAACGCCGTTGTTGAAGGAAGCCGCGACCTTGTCCTGGTCGACGTCATCGACCGGAATGCGCCGCTCGAAACGGCCATAGTAACGCTCGCTGAAGAGACGCTCCTTGTCTTCCGTTTCGCTCTTCTTCTCGCCGCTGATCGTCAGCACCCCGTTTGCAAGCTCGACGTTGACGTCCTTCTGTTCGAGACCGGGAAGCTCGGCGACAACCTTGACCTCCTTGTCGCTCTCGTCGAGTTCGACGTTCGGCCAGCCCATTGCGGTCGAGGAACCGAACGGGCCGAGATCAAAGCTGCGGAAAGCGTCGTCGAACAGCCGGTTCATCTCGCGGTGAAGCGCAAGCAGCGGATTGCCGGCTTCGCCGCGCTGAGCGGCCATGTTGCGTGAGCCGTTGTTCCACGGAATGAGATCACGTAGTGCCATTGTCGTTTCTCCTTATCTCCTGTCTTGGTTGTCGATTGGCGCAGCTCAGCGCGCGGCGAGGGCCACGCACGCGCTGCAAAACCCGGACGATCAACTCGTCAGGCATCTGCTTGTGCTCGATGTTTCGGTCGGGGCTGCCAAAAGAATTAGGAGACGGCGATTTGGTTTCAAGAGCCGGCTGCCAAGCGCCCCCCGATGGCAGCCCGAACCTTTTCGAACGCGCGCATTTCGATCTGCCGCACCCGCTCGCGTGAAACGCCATACCGTGCCGCGAGCTGCTCAAGTCTCAGCGGCGGCTCGGAGAGCCAGCGCGCCTCGAGAATGTCGCGCTCGCGCGGCTTGAGGACGGCCAGCGCGCCGGCGAGGGCGTCACGCCTCCGTCTGGTTTCTTCCCGCTCGGCGTATTCGGCTTCAGGACTGGATGCGGGGTCGACCACCCAGTCCTGGACTTCGCCGCCGTCGGCGTCGCGCACCAAAGCGTTGAGCGACAGGTCGCCGCCGAGGCGCCGGTTCATCTCGATCACGTCGTTCTCCTGCACGCCGAGCCGCCGCGCGATCTGGCTGGCGTGCTCGGGGCGGAGATCACCATCCTCCAGGGCGGAGATTTCCGCCTTGGTCCTGCGAAGCTTGAAGAACAGCTTCTTCTGCGCCCCGCTGTTGGCGATCTTGACCAGCGACCAGGACCGCAGGATGTATTCCTGGATCGACGCCTTAATCCACCACATCGCGTAGGTCGCAAGCCGAAAGCCGCGCTCCGGCTCGAAGCGCTTGACGGCGTGCATCAGGCCGACGTTTCCTTCGGAAATGATGTCCGCAACCGGCAGGCCGTAGCCGCGATATCCCATCGCAATCCTGGCAACGAGCCGCAGATGGCTTGTGACCAGATGATAGGCTGCCTCACGGTCGCCCTGCTCGCGCCAGCGCTTGGCATAGGCGATTTCCTGGTCGGGCCGCAGCATCGGAAACTTGCGAATTTCCGCCAGGTAATGTGTCAATCCGCCCTCAGGCGACAGCATCGGAACAGTTGCAGTGCTTCCCATTGCCCACCTCTTCGAGTTTGTCTGCTTACGCTGCAAAATCGACATGACAAAAAATGGTTTCGGCCGACGATGTTACGACCGGTGGGGCCGGTGCGTGAGTTTGCGGCGGCTCCGGTCGCGTCACGAGATAGAGCTCGCCCGCCACCAATAGGAGGGCAGCGACGGCCAGGGCCAACATGCCGAGCACCAGATCGCTGTCATCATCCATGCGCGTTCGAAACGTGTGTCGATGTCGAAGATCGGCAGCCATTGCCATTGGCTATCCGCGACATCGAACGTCGACACCGGAATTTTGTTCCGGACTTTCGGCGTCCCGCCGAGACGCGGTCTCACCCTCCCAGCGAATTCCTCGTCGCGCGAAGAATATCGTCCGACAGCTTGGGATCGTCCACGGCGCGGGCGAGCACGAGGGCGCCGACCATGGATGCGGCCGCTGCGAGCGCCTTGTCCTCGCGCTGGCGTGGCTTCAGCGTGGAAGCCATCCGGCTGCTCAGCAGGGCGATCGTGCTGCGCACGCCGGCGGTGAAGCGCTGCCTCAGGCCGCCGCCTTGACG
Source organism: Bradyrhizobium sp. WSM1253 (assembly GCF_000244935.1). Classification (NCBI taxonomy): domain Bacteria; kingdom Pseudomonadati; phylum Pseudomonadota; class Alphaproteobacteria; order Hyphomicrobiales; family Nitrobacteraceae; genus Bradyrhizobium; species Bradyrhizobium sp. WSM1253. The sequence continues at coordinate 6,163,396 of NZ_JH600073.1, read as the reverse complement.
TGACACCTCACAGGCGAGCGCAGCAAAGGGGCAGCCGGCGGCGGGATCGTCGCGATGCCCCGGCGAGAGATATTCCGAAAGATAGTCCTCGAGCGCGAAGGCCTCGGGCAATTCCTGGCCTTTGGCCTTGATCGCATGGGCCACGGCTTCCTCGACCAGCCGCTCCTTGGAGCCGAACTGGCTGTACAGGCTGCCGTGCGTCATCCCGGCCGCCTCGGCGAGCGCGTCGACACCGACGCCGGCGATGCCGCGCTCCCGCAGCAGGCGCGAGGCGGTCTCGAGAATATGCTCGCGATTTTTGGCAGCCTGTTCCTTTGAGACGCGCATGGGACCGATCCTCGGATACGGGGCTTGACTTTTATAATTACGATCGTCATGTACATCAATAGTTACGATCGTAATCAAACGATTTCAGGCCCGGTAGTGGCGTCGGAGAGGCATTATGAACAGGATTACACCGAAGATCGCGCTGGTGACCGGCGCCTCCTCAGGCATCGGCCAGGCCACGGCGGAGCGGCTCGCGAACGCCGGCTATAAGGTGTTCGGCACCAGCAGGCGGGGCGCACAGTCTGGCAAGCAGGCCTTCGAGATGCTGGCCCTCGACGTCACCAGCGATGCGTCGGTGGAAGCCGCCGTCGGCGAGTTGATCCGGCGCGAGGGCCGCATCGACCTGCTGGTGAACAACGCCGGCTTCGGCGTTGCCCCCGCCGGCGCGGAAGAGAGCTCGATGGAGCAGGCGCGCGCGATTTTCGAGACGAACTTCTTCGGCCTGATCCGGATGACGCGCGCCGTCGTGCCGCACATGCGCCGCCAGGGTAATGGCCGCATCATCAATATCGGCTCGGTGCTCGGCTTTCTGCCGATGCCTTATGGCGCGCTCTACGCCGCGACCAAGCACGCGGTGGCAGGCTATTCGGAATCGCTCGACCATGAACTGCGCACGCGGGGCATCCGGGTCTCCGTGGTCGAGCCCGCCTACACCAAGACGCCGTTCGACGCGAACTTCATGGAGCCCGACGCCACGCTCGAGGAATATCGCGAGGCGCGCGCCGGCGTGACCAAGCGGGTGAACGAGGTGATGGCGACGGCCGAACAGCCCGGCGTGGTGGCCGAGACCGTGCTGAAGGCGGCAAGCGCGGCAGCGCCCGCAACTCAAATACGCGGCCGGCAGCCTTGCGAAGCGCCTGCGGTTTCTGCGGCGGTTTGCGCCTGCAGCCCTGGTGGATGCCGGGCTTCGAAAAGATTTGCGGCTCGATGCGACTGCGGCGCCGCAGCCCGCCCGCACCGCGCGGGCTTTCTGAGGGCGGCAGGCTTGCCAGTGCGAAGAACCTCCGGACCGAGAGAAAAAATGAAAGCACTCGTCTTCAAGCGCTACGGCAAGCCGGACCAGATCGCGTTGGCCGAGATCCCGCGGCCGACGCCGAAGCCGAACGAAATCATGGTCCAGGTTCACGCCGCGGGGTTGAACCCGATCGACAACATGATTCCGAAGGGAACGTTCAAGCCGATCCTCAAGTTTCAACTGCCGGCCACACTGGGCAGCGATCTCGCGGGCATCGTCGTCGAGGTCGGAAGCCGCGTGACCCGCTTCAAGCCCGGCGATGCCGTCTTTGCCAGCATCTTCGATCTCGGCACCGGCGCTCTCGCCGAATTCGCGATCGTGCCGGAGGATGCCGCCGCGCTCAAACCTGCGAATCTGGACTTCGTGCAGGCGGCCTCGATCCCGATGGTCGGCCTGACATCGTGGCAGGCGCTTAGGGAGCGCATACGTCTCAAGCCCGGCCAGAAGGTGTTCATTCCCGCGGGCGCCGGCGGGATCGGCACGTTTGCGATCCAGCTCGCGAAATATCTCGGGGCAAAAGTGGGGACGACGACCAGCACCGGCAATATCGATCTGGTGCGTAGCCTCGGGGCTGACGAGGTGGTCGACTACAAGACGCAGCAATTCGAAGCGGTGCTGCGGGACTACGACGCGGTGCTGGGCACGCTCAGGGGCGACGCAGTCGAGACATCGCTTCGGATCCTGAAGCGGGGGAGCAGGATTGCTTCGCTGGTCGGGCCGCCGGACGCCGCGTTCGCGCGCGCCCGCGGGATGAACTTCGTCATGGTGTTCCTGTTCGGATGGCTGAGCCGCAAGATCATTCGCCAAGCCGGCAAAATCGGTGCTGAGTACTCGTTCGTGTTCGTGCACCCGGACGGCAGCCAACTCGCCGGGATCGGCGAGCTGCTCAAGTCCGAGCGTATCCGGCCGGTGATCGACAAGGTCTTTCCGTTCGCACAGGCGAAAGAGGCGCTGGCATATCTGGAAAAGGGACGGTCCAAGGGCAAGGTCGTCGTCCAGATGAGATGATCGCGTCTATGCGGCCCCCCCAATCGCCTCAGCCCTCCACCCGCCACAGCCGCCAGCGCTCCGGCACGCCCTTGAGCTGGTGCACGCCGTGTTCCCTGAGGCGGATCCCGGACTGCGGCGCCAGCAGCTCCTTCACCGCGCTCGACACCAGCACCTCGCCGGCGCGCGCCTTTGCGGCGACGCGGGTGCCGATGTGGAAGGCGAGGCCGACCGCCTCAGTGCCGCTCACGGTGTATTCTCCGGCATGCAGGCCGACCCTGATCTCGAGGCCGAGCGTACGCACGGCCTTCTGAATCGCGGTCGCGCAATTGATTCCGGCAGCCGGCGTCTTGAACGTCGCCAGCACGCCGTCGCCCGTCGTCGTGACTTCCTTGCCGCGCGAGCTCTTCAGCTCCTTGCGGACCGCCGCGTAATAATGGCCCATGATCTTGGTCCAGCGGACATCGCCGAGCTTTGCGGCTTTTGCCGTGGAGCCGACGATATCGACGATCAGGATCGTGGCGAGCGCCCGCTTGAGTTCGGTGCTGCCTGCGGCCGGTCGGCGCCGGAGCACGATCGCGCCGGCCAGCGGTTCATAACGATGGTTGCGGCGTCGCGCGATCGCGGCCTTGGCGTAATCCTGGGCCCGCTGCGCGCTGCCGCAGCGAATTGTCTTCTGCTGCGGCAGACGCGTCCAGTAGACCTTTCGTCCGTCACCGGCGCCCTGGACTTCCACGGCGCCCCATTTCAGGAGGATCGCGGTGCCAACGCGCCGGACACACCACGCCTTCGACGTGTAGCCCGATACATTCGACTGATGGATTCCGATGCGGAGGAATTTTGGCATGAACGTGCGGCCGATCGATGACACGCTTGGACGAAACGCTTGGGCGGCGTCGCACCGAGCGTAGTCACACAATCCCGGGTTGGCAACAGGACTCGAACCTCGCCCGCTGCTGGGCCGGGGGCCGCCGTCATCTTCAAAACGCAAAAAGCTCGATCGGGTCGCTGAAGCCGCGCACCTCATATTTGCCGACATGCTCCAGCTCGAACTCTCGCTCGACCAGCTCGGCGAAATCGCGTGACAGCAGCACTTTCTTTCCCAATTGCTTGGTCAAAGCTTCGAGTCGCGAGGCCATGTTGACGGCGGGACCGATCACGGTGAAGTCGAGCCGGGTGGACGATCCGATATTGCCGTACATGACGTCGCCGACATGGACGCCGATGCCGTAGTTCAGCGGCGCTCGGCCGGTGCCGTCGTTGCGCGCGTTCAACGCGATCATCGCCTGACGGGCTTCGGTCACGGCATGCAGCAGGTTTGCGCAGGCCTTGGGCTCGCTCAGCGGAAAGATGGCGAGCAGGCCGTCACCGATGAATTTCAGGATCTCGCCGCCATGCCGCGCGATCGGCTCCGACATCGCGTCGAAATAATCGTTGAGCAGATCGATGACGTCGTCGCGCGGCCAGTTGTCGGAAATCTTGGTGAAGTCGCGCAGATCGCAGATCATGATCGCGGCGCGCACCGTCGTGCCGGTGCCGCGCCGCGTGGCGCCGGCGAGGATCAGCTCGCCGGCATGTGAGCCGACATAGGTCTCGAGCAGCGTTCGCGCCAGCCGGTTCTTGATGCGAATCTCGCTGACCAGCGCCAGCACCGGCAATAGGTTCTTGAGGGCGGCGACGTGCGCGTCGTCGAACCCGCCGGGCCGGTTGGTCGCGAAGGTGACGAGATGGCGCTTGCCGAGCGTATGATAGAGCGGCCAGGCCACATAGTCGGTGAGGCCCTGCGCGCGCATCTCGCGGTAGAGCGCGTGCTTGCGGCCGAGCGCTGGGTCCTGCTCGAGATTTTCGCGCAACTCGGTCGCGCCGTCGAACATTTCGTTGGCGGGACTGCCGATGAACTCGGACCGCTCGCGGACGTCATGGTCGACCCGTGCAATCTCCGCCTCGCGCATGCCGTCGGACCACATGAAGCGGGCGCCCAGCCATTGCGGATGGTGGATCAGCACGTGAAGCGTCGACCGCGCCAGCGGAATGCCGGCCTGCTGAAGCCGGATGCACATCTCGGCAAAGATATTGTCGATGAAGCGCTGGTCGCGCGTGCCGTTGATCAGCCAATCGACGACGCCGTCGGACAGCGTGGCGGATTTCTTCTCTGGCGCGGTCATATCTGCCCGTTCATATCCTGGCCGTCCACATCGTGTTTTGGGCGGCGGTCTGCATCAAGGCAGATATCGTGCTCCGGCGCGACGGCGTCAACCTAGCCAGTTGCATGGATTGTACGCATCGCTCTGATCGGCGGGAACGCCGTTCAGCCGACGACCTGGATAGACCCCAGCACGGCCAGCCCCGAGACGAGCGCAAGCGCCGATGCTCCGGTCAGTTCGACCTTCAAGGTGTTTTCGTGCGAAATCGCAAAATCCGTGCCGTCGAGACGGATGTCGCAGTCGCCATGCGCCGCGTAGATGAGATGCGTGCCGGCGGGCAATCGCCGGTCACCGGGCGCCCTGAGCGCTTCGAGCTCAAGCGCGACCGCACCGCGCCGGCCCATCAAATTCACGACTTCGACTGGCCCTTCCTGGAGCTCGGTGACGATCTCGAGCTCGCCGGTGAAACGCACCGTGGTGAACGGCTCGCGCTCGTCGAATTCCTGCGTGGGCGACTTCAGCACCAACCCGCGGCCGCCGACCACCATCTGCAAACGGTCGATGCCGGGCATATGGGAGAATGGCCCGGCCGCCACGATGGGCGTGGAAGCAAAGCGCCACAGCAAGCTGTCCCAATCCCTCACGCTGGAATCGGCGCGATGGGCATCCGCGATATCGGTGAAGATGCCGCCGCCGTTCTTCCAGGGCGAGCGGGCGTAGTCTTCGGACTTCAGCAGTGTGGTTTTCATGTCTTGAGGTGGTCCGGGAGCGTAGGAGGGCGGGTGTCAGCTGCGTATCATGCAGATAGGTTTGTAGCCAGCTCACTTCCGTCAGCGCGCCAATCTTTCGCGACTACTTCGTCGTCAGTGCCGCGACCGGGCGCCACGCAACATCAGGCGCGCTCTCAACCAACTGCCGGCAGCGATCGCGCATCAATTCAGCCGGACGATCCGAGCCGCGCATGTTCAGCACGGCTTCAAAATCAGCGAGTGCAGCCGCAAACCGGCGCGCGCGATAGTTCGCGAGGCCCTGTTCATAGCGGACGATCCAATCTTGCGTCTCGCCGCCGTCCTCTCCGACGAGTCCGACCAACTCGTAGACCGCAAACCCCTCCTCGCGTCCATACACGGCGATGCTGTCGATCTCGCGCGTGACGATGGCGCCGCGTGCGAGACGTTCGGTCGCTTCGCCAATGAGGATTTGCGTGCCGTAGGATTTGTTGGCGCCCTCGAGGCGGCTTGCGACGTTCACGGCATCCCCGATCACGGTGTAGTTCAAGCGCAGTTCCGAGCCGATATTGCCGACCAGCATGCGGCCGGAGTTGATCCCGATCCGGATCTGGAGCGGCTGGCCGAGATCGTCGGCAAGGCCCGACGCCGAGATTGCCCTGCAACAGCCGAGCGCCGCGCGGCAGCAGCGCAGCGCGTGGTCGGCCTGCGGCTGCGGCGCGCCCCAGAACGCCATGACGGCGTCGCCGATGAACTTGTCGATGGTGCCGCCATTCGCGACAACGGCCTCGGAGGCGAGGTCGAGATAGCGCGACAGCAACGGCACCACGCGATCGCCGAGCCGCTCGGACAGCCCGGTGAAGCCGGCGATGTCGACGAACATCACGCTGAGCTCCTGCATGCTGCCACCGGGTCTTGCCTCGACGCCCTGGCGCAACAGCGAGCGGACCAGATCGGCCGGGATGAACTTGCGAAACGCCGACAGGCCGGCCGCCATCTCGGCGATCGCGCCCGACAGGCTCGCGATCTCCTTCAGCCGCGACGGATGGCGGCGGACCTGCTCCAGCGCGAAGGCTTCGACATGACGGAGCTCGCCGACGACACGCGACAGCGGCGCGGCGATGACGGAACGCGCCAGCATCGCCGAGGCCAGCGCTGCGAGCACGGCGCCGATGGCAAGGCCGAGGATCAGGCGGCGCAATGTCGTCTCGACCGGACCGAGAAACTCGGCCTCGGGGATCACGGTCGCCAGCGACCAGCCGGGAAACGGCAGCGGCGTGAGCGCCACTTCGTAAGCCGCGCCACCCGATGTCAGCCGGCTTCGCCAGGCTTCCTTGCGACCATCCTCGCCCGCCTTCACGAGCGCCATCCGCGCCAGCGGTAGCAGCGTTGTATCGCCCTTCGCAACGTGCAGCTCGTCGGCATCCTTGTCGGGCGCCGCGATCAGCTCACCACTGCCGTCGATGATGAAAGCCGTTCCGGTGCGCCCGACCTCGAGCTGCGACAGGAAGCGTGCGAGCCTGGTGTATTCGATGATGACCGCGAGCACGCCTTGCCGCTCCTGGTACACGTCGATAGGTCCGGCAAAGGCAATCGACGGCCGCTCGCCGGTCGGATGGTCCATGACCTTGAACCACTCCGGCTCCCCGGCCGCCAGCCCGGTCTTGAACCAGGTGCGATCGGCGACCCGAAAATCGGTCGGCTCGAAACGGCGATTGGCGAATTCGATGTCGCCGGGCACCACATCGTATTCGTCGATGCGGCGCTGGCCGGCATGATCGGTCAGCGAGATCTCCATCATTTCGAGGCGGCGGTCGCCGAGCTTGTGCGCGGCGAAGAAGGAGCCGTCGGGCCAGCCGAAGGCGACCCAGGAGATCGTCGCCTGCGATTGCAGTTGCGACAGGAACACGAATTCGCGCTTGTCGGCGTCGCGGGTGTCGAGCACGTTCTGCAGGAACAGTGTCCGAATGGCAGTGTGCGCGGCACGCGCCTCGTCCACGATCGCGGCGACCTCCTTGCGGACAGCGGCCACGATTTGCTCGTTGATGGTCGATGCGAGCTGCCGGCTCGCCGCCTCGGCCGTGCGCCACCACAACAGGCTGGAGAGAGCCGCGGTCAAAAGGATCGCGGTCAGGACCAGCGCCGAGACGGCGAGCCGAATGCTGACCGTCAGCTTCGCGATCGCGCGCAGGTGCCGTCCGGGATCAACATTCATCGCTGTTTCCGTTCTCCGGCAAAGCGGCGACTGGCCACCTCCTGTTACCGCTCTACGCAGCGCGTATGCATTCGTTACCTGTGGCAGCCATCGCGCCCCGCCGCCAATGCTCTCCGGCTAAGGTCTCGATAGAGACTAGGCATTGGATTGACCGGCCAGTCACCCGCTAATCCGATCCAAGCGCACAGCCCGTGCGCCCATCTAACCGCCTCACGAACTCGTGACCTACTTGATTGGTAACGCGAGCCGGGTGCGGGGCGAACCGAACAAGGCGCTCTTCGCCTGCCAGGCCATGCCATCTCGAACAGGAGAAACTTCAATGTCTGCCAAACTTGCCGTGACCACGCTCGTTCTCGCCGGCGCCATGTCGACCGCACTGGCGACTCTGGCCACTGCTGCTCCGCTGACCAAGGCCGAGGGCGACGCGGCCGTCGCCGCCAAGAAGGAAAAATGCTTCGGCGTCGCCCTCAAGGGCCAGAACGATTGCGCGGCCGGACCAGGCACGACTTGCCAGGGCACCTCGACCGCCGACTTCCAGGGCAATGCCTGGAAATTCGTCCAGGGCGGCACCTGCACCAGCATCGAGCTGCCGGGCGGCAAGAAGGGCTCGCTCAAGCCGGTCTGACGCGCTGCGTCGCGACCACCACAACAGGGAAGAGCGGAGAGAAACCATGACGACGGCAATCGCGCCTGACATGTCTGCGGTGCCCCTCCGCTATTCCGCGTCCCTCGGCGGCGTCGCCGGGACGAGCTTCAAGCCCGAACACCTTCAGGCGATCCTGAGCACGAAACCGCAGCGCGGCTTCTTCGAGGTCCACGCCGAGAACTATATGGGCGCAGGCGGACCGCCGCATCGCGCACTGGAAGCGATCCGCCGCGACCATCCCGTCTCGCTGCATGGCGTGTGCATGTCGATCGGCGGACCGCAGCCGCTCGACAAGGCGCATCTGGCCCGCTTTCGCGGACTGGTGGCGCGTTACCAGCCCGCGCTGGTATCCGAGCATCTCGCCTGGTCGACGCATGAGACCAGCTTCTTCAACGATCTGTTGCCACTGCCCTATACCGCGGCGACGCTCCGAAATGTCTGCGATCACATCGATCAGGTGCAAGACGCGATCCGTCGTCCGCTACTGCTGGAAAACCCGTCGACCTATGTCGCTTTTCGCGAATCGTCCATGAGCGAGACCGATTTCATCCGCACTGTTGCCGAACGCACCGGCTGCGGACTGCTGCTCGATATCAACAATGTCTTCGTATCAGCAACCAATCACGGGTTCTCGGCGCTCGACTGCCTCGCGGACTTTCCGCTGTCCCGCGTCGGAGAGATTCATCTCGCCGGCCATGCCGAGCAGGCCGACGACGAAGGCGACCTGCTGCTGATCGACAGCCATGACGGCCCGGTCCCGGACGCCGTGTGGAAGCTGTACGAGATCGTCATCCAGCGCCGCGCTCCGGTGCCGACGCTGATCGAGTGGGACAGCAAGATCCCGGATTGGCCGGTCCTGCAAGCGGAAGCCGCCGCTGCGCAGGCGATCCTCGATCGTTACCGCCCGGTCGGGCTGACGGGAGATCGTCATGCCGCCTGAGCCTGACCTTTGCTTTGCCGCAGCCTTTGCACCGGCGCTGCTCGACCCGGTGCGCCCTGCGCCTGAGATCGTGGCCGGTCCGAACGGCAAGGCCCCCGGCAAGCGCTACGATGTCTACCGCAACAATGTCACGGTCAGCCTGATCGACGCGCTCGCCGCGATCTATCCGGCGGTGCAGCGCATCACCGGCACCGACTTCTTCCGTGCCATGGCGCGCTTCCATGTTCGCCAGACGCCGCCGATCTCACCGCTGCTGTTCGACTACGGCCGCGACTTCCCCGTCTTCATCGCGCAATATGAACATGCGCAGATGATGCCATGGCTCGCAGATGTCGCACGCATCGAGCGGGCCTGGCTCGATGCCTATCACGCCGCCGACGCAGCACCGCTGTCGCCGGCGCAGCTCGCCGCGGTTGCGCCGGAGCGGCTGGGCGATCTCGTTCTCATACCGCACCCGGCAGCGGGAATCGTGCGATCGCAATTCGCGGCGGTGACGATATTCGCGGCCAACCGCGATACGTCGCCGGTCGGGCGCATCGACGCTGCGACACCGGAGGACGCGTTGGTCACGCGCGCCGAATTCGACATCGAGGTCCGGCACCTGCCGCCCGGCGGTGCGGCATTCGCGAGCAGCCTGATGTCGGGTCGGCCGCTCGGCGAGGCCGCTGCACGCGCGCTGGACGCGGCGGCCGAGTTCGACCTCGCTTCGAACGTCACCGGCCTGATCCAGGCGGGCGCCTTCACCTCAATCACTTTCGGAGACGTCTGATGATCACGGATCAACGCATGCAGGCGGGCGGCGGCCTGCCCTCGCTCGGGGTCCTCGTCGACAAGGCCAATCATCTCGTGCAGACCATCGCGTCGCCGTCGCTCGTTCAGCTCGTGCTCCGCGTCGCGCTGGCGGTGCCGTTCTGGCGTTCCGGCATGCTCAAATGGGCAGGCTTCCTCAGGCTCAACGACACCGCGGTGACGTTGTTCAGCGACGAGTTCATGCTGCATCTGCCCGGCGGGCCCTATCACTATCCGGCGCCGACGGCGATGGCATTCCTCTCCGGATGCGGAGAGGTCATGTTTCCGATCCTCCTCCTGCTCGGCTTCGGCACGCGGTTTGCGGCGCTCGGACTGCTGTTCATGACCGTCATCGTCGAGCTGACCGTACCTGACGGCTGGCCGATCCACATCACCTGGGCGGCGATGGCGCTCGCCATCATGGCCTACGGGCCGGGCCGCGTCTCGCTGGACCACCTGATCTGCCGAGCGCGCAGGCCCGAGCCATAGGCGCGAGGCGCCCTCTCACATCCCGCTCAGGCCGCTATCGACCGCGAGCGCGTGCGCGGTGACGTAGACGCTCTCGTCCGAGAGGAAGAACAGCACGGCATAGGCGATTTCCCAGGCGGTGGCCTGGCGGCCGAACGGGATTTGGCCCTTGCCGCGCGAGGGTCGGCCGGCGCCGGCCTCGCGGCCGTTCGGCGTGTCGACGAGGCCGGGATAGACCAGGTTGGCGCGGATGCCGCGGCGCGATCCGAGATGGGCGATGTTGCGCATGAGGCCGCCGAGCGCGGCTTTCGAGGAATCATACACCGCCATCTGCGAGCCGGCCTTCAGCGCGGCGATCGAGGAGATGAAGACGATCGATCCGCCGTCGTCGAATTTCGGCAGGCCCGCGCGGCAGCACAGCATGGGCCCGCGAACGTTGACGTCGTAGATCGCATTCCACTCCTCGGGGCTGACGGCATCGAGCCCGACCTTGCCGAAGGTGCCGATGTTGAGCACCATGCCGTCGAGCCCGCCCATGGCGCGATGCGCCTCCTCGATCATGCGCACGATTTCGGCCTCCGAGGTGACGTCGGCGGCAATCGCAAAGGCTTCGCCGCCTTCGTCGGTGATGCGCTTGACGGTGTGCTCGGCCGAGGTGCGGTTGCGATCGGCGACCGCGACCTTGGCGCCCTCGCGAGCGCAAAGAATGCTCATGGCGCGGCCGTTGCCGATCGGATCGGTGGCGGCGTCGAACACGCGCTGGCCACCGCCGACGATCAGGATGCGGCGCCCCTTAAGGCGCCCCCTGCCCAGCGCTTCGCCCAGCGATTCCGCACTTGGCGGGCGGACGTAGCGGTCCCGCTTGCTATCGGTATCCGTCATCTCAGGCGCCCGGCTTCTTGCCGCCGTCATAGACCGCCATGCCGGCCGCGGGATCGAGATCCGTTTCGGTCGCCTCGGTGACGCGCGCCATCATCATGTAGAAGCCGAGCGCGACGATGGATTCGACGATCTCCTGGTCGCTGAAATGCTCGCGCATGGCGGCGAAGATCGCCTCGGGAACGCGGACGTTCTCGACCACTTCGCGGCCGAATTTCAGCAGCGCGCGCTCGGCCTCGCTCAAGCCGGCGGCATCGTAGTCGGCGAGCTCGACCGCGTCGATGTGTGCTTGCGTGCAGCCGACGCCAAGCGCGATCGGCACGTGCTGGCGCCATTCATAGGCGCCGCCTTCGAGCTGGGCTGCCTGGAGGATCAGGAGCTCGCGATTGACCGCACTGAGCTTCTGTTTGTGCAGGATCGAATTGCCCAGCCGCATCGCCGGGATCATGTTGGCTTCGGCGTGCGCCATCATGCGGAAAATATTCAGCTTGACCGGCATGCGGTCGAACGAGGCGCGGATGTCGCCGCTGGTCGTCTCCGGATCAATCAGGGGCAGCCTTGCCACGATTCTCTCCCTTGGCTTTTCGTTTCTTGTTGTCGTTTGTCCCCCCATCCGCCGCGATCAGCGACAGGAAGAAGGCGAGATAGCGGTCGATCGCCTCGATCACCTTCGCCCGCGACGACGGTGCCGCGCCCATCACGTAATGCTCGAGACGGATGTAGATCAGCCCGGCCGCAAACAGCCGCGCGGTCTCACGCGGATCCGGCGTCGAGACCAGACCGGCGAGCGCAAAGCCGCGGAAATAATCCGTCATCATGCTCTGCTCGCGCGCGTAGAAATGATCGGCGAATTTGGCGCGGATGCCGGGCACGCGGTTGCGCTCGGCGGTGATGACTTTCTGGAACTGGTGCTCGCGCGGATCGGACCATTGCTCGACGAGGTCCAATGCAAACTGCCGGCAGAACGCGGCGGGCTGGCGGGCGAGCTGCTTGTAGCGCGGCTCTTCCAGCCGGCTCGCCGAGCTGGCCGGACCGTGCTCGCTGACGATCGCCTCGAGGATCGCGGCTTTGCCGGCGAAGTGATTGTAGAGGCTGCTCTCGCGGATACCGACGCGACGCGCGAGCTCGCGCATCGAGGCGCCGCCATAGCCGCTCTGCGCGAACAGATCGAGCGCCTCGGCGAGGATGCGCTCGCGCGTCGTGGGCGCAGCCGCTTCCGCCGCGCTGGTGGTGTGAACAGCCATTCGGCTTGACTAACGAACGATCGTTCGCTAGTCAACCGCTTCAACTCCGCTCTCAAAAGAAGCGGAGAGCAATCTGGGGAGACCAGGTCATGGCGCGCTTCGTCCATTTTCGTCTGCTGCGCGCCGCAACATTGTCATTGGTCGTAACGTCCTCGGCAATGCTGCCTGCGCGCGCCGAGGATCCGGCCGCCTATCCCACCCACAAGATCAGGATGCTGCTGCCCTATGCGGCCGGTGGCGGCGGCGACGTGATCGGGCGGCTGCTCGGCGACAGGATGGGCAAGACGCTCGGACAGAGCGTCTATATCGAGAACCACACCGGGGCCGCCGGCACGCTCGGCACCCAGATGGTCGCGGCGTCGGCGAATGACGGCTACACTATCACCGTCGGCGGCATGACCACGCATGTGCTGGCGCCGGCGATCTATCCGAAACTGCCCTACGATTCGATCAAGGATTTCACCACGATCGGGCGCATCGGCACGTCCTCGATCATGCTGGTGGCGACCAAGGATTTTGCGGCCGACGACATCAAGGGCCTGATCGCGTTGGCCAGGAAGGGCGAGCCGATCCAGTACGGAAGCTGGGGCGTCGGCTCGACCGGACAATTCTGCGCGGAAATCCTGATGCAGCAGACCGGAATCAAGATGGACCACGTGCCGTTCAACGGCATCGCCAAATTGGCCGGCGATTTGCTCGGCGGCCACATCTCGCTGGCGACACTCGACATGGCGACCGCGACTCCGCTGGTGAAGGACGGCTCGATCAAGGCGCTGGCCGCCTGCGGCGAACGCTCGCCGAGCCTGCCGGATGTCGCAAGCTACAAGGAACAGGGCGTGCCGTTCGACCGCAGCCTGTCCTGGGCGATGTATGCGCCTGCGGGCCTTGCCGAACCGATCGCAAGAAAGCTGTCGGCGGCATTGAAGGACGCGCTCGCCGATGCCGAGGTCAAGGAGAAGCTGCTGGGGCTCGGCATCACGCCGCAATTCGTACCCGGCGACGAGCAGCGTGACATCAACGCCCGCGACATCGCGGCCTGGAAGCAGGTTGCCAAGGACGCGGGCATCGAGGTCAAGTGATCAAGCTGACAAGAGGAGCGCTGGCATGAGCCGCATCTTCGGCGCGGTGCGCCAGAACGGATATGTGGTGCGGGACATCCACACCGCGATGAAGCACTGGATCGAGGTGATGGGCGTCGGTCCCTGGTACTACATGGACCGCGTCAAGACCGACTGGTTTCGCCATCGCGGCGAAAACTCCGCGGTCGAGATGAGCATCGCGCTGGCCAATTCCGGCGACCTCCAGATCGAGCTGATCCAGCAGCGCAACGACGCGCCCTCGCTGTACAGGGAATTCCTCGAGTCCGGCCACGAGGGCCTCCAGCACATGTCCTACTGGAGCCACGACTACCAGGCGCTCTATGACAGGGCGCTCGGGCTCGGCTACAGGATCGGCCACGAGGGCCAGATCGGCGGCGACAAGGGCCGCTTTGCCTATTTCGACACCCAGGCCCATCCTGGGACCGTAATCGAGATCTCCGACATCAGCGGCACCAAGGGGCCGTTCTTTGAGAAGGTCCGGCAGGCGGCTTTGAGCTGGGACGGCACGCGGCCGATCCGGGAGGTCGGCGGGAGCCGATGACGCCGGCGGCCGGCAAGGCGATGCAACAACCGGCCGGGTTCACCGCGCTGCTGGCGCGGGAGACGGCAATCCATGGTAACGTGAGCTTCGTGTCCGAACCTTCAGCGAGGCAAGCATGTCCAACACTGACAAGGTTTTCGCCGGCTCGATCCCGAAACTCTACGACGAATATCTGGTCCCGCTGATCTTCGCCGTCTACGCCGAGGACATCGCAAGACGTGTCGCGGCCCGGTCTCCCTCCGTGCTGCTCGAGATCGCGGCGGGCACCGGCGCCGTGACGCGCGCGGTCGCGGCGGCGCTGCCGCGCGGCGTCCGTTATGTCGCGACCGACCTCAACGAGCCGATGCTCGCCGTCGCGGCGCAGCGCCAGGCGGATGACGATCGCATCTCGTGGCGTCAGGCCGACGGATCGGCCCTGCCCTTTGACGACGCCGAATTCGACGTGGTGTGCTGCCAGTTCGGCGCCATGTTCTTTCCGGACCGCGTCAAGGCCTACGGGGAAGTGAAGCGCGTCCTCAACGGCAATGGCACGTTCGTGTTCAACGTCTGGGATCGCATCGAAGACAATGTGCTGACGCATGAAGCCACGGTCGCGCTCGAAAAGCTGTTTCCCGACGACCCGCCCCGTTTCATGGCCCGGACGCCGCACGGCTATCACGACAAGGCCGTCATCAGAACCGACCTCGAACGCGCAGGCTTCCGTGATATAAAGATCGAAACGCGACCTGAAATAAGCCGCGCGCCGTCGCCCGAGCACGTCGCGATCGCGCTCTGCCAGGGCACGCCGCTGCGAAGCGAGATCGAGGCACGCGATGCCAGCAAGCTTCAGGCTGCGACCGACATCGTTGCCGAGGCGATCCGGACGCGCCATGGGTCCGGACCGATCGAGGGCAAGATCCAGGCTATCGTGATCGAGGCGCGGCGGTCGTGACGGGCTTCGATCTGCCGCCGCCTCTTACCAGAAGCCCCGCTGCATCGGCTGTGCCGGCTGATAATATTGATACTGGCCGCGTCGGCGCGGATTGACGGGCTGCGGATTGGGATCGCGCTGGAAGAAGAAGCCGAAACCGTTGCCGCCATTGTCCCAGCCGTCGTCGCTCGCCATGGCCATCGGAGGTGCGGTCGGCTTGCGCGTGATGAAACCGCCCTGGGGCTGGTTGCTCAGCACCGCGACGAACTCGGTGCGGTAGTTGGTCTCGCTGCTCAGCGGCTCATCCGAGATGATGATTGAGGAGCGCGGCAACGCGGTCGGCGCAATGCGATCGAGCACCTCCTGCGGGATGGTGATGCGATCGAGCGCGTTCCTGGCGTTGTCGCCGTCGTCGATCGTGACCACGCTCCAGCGCAGACCCGTGTCGTTCTTCGCCATCGCCGTGAAGATATGCGTTCCGAGCGGCTGATCCGGATTGCGGATCGTGACGGGAACCTCGATGCTGGTGTCGAACACCTCGCCGCCGCCGTCCGGTGCCGGCTTGTGCGTGTTCCGCCGCACATAGAGCTTCTGCGTCGCGCGGCTGATGTAGACCGAGACCGGCTCGAGCGCGAGCTTTGCGTCGG
The DNA here is from genome assembly GCF_000244935.1 of Bradyrhizobium sp. WSM1253. Classification (NCBI taxonomy): domain Bacteria; kingdom Pseudomonadati; phylum Pseudomonadota; class Alphaproteobacteria; order Hyphomicrobiales; family Nitrobacteraceae; genus Bradyrhizobium; species Bradyrhizobium sp. WSM1253. Next base: position 6,147,816 of record NZ_JH600073.1, on the reverse strand, counting down.
TCGCAGCCTTCACGGCGTCGGCCTTCCTGGCCGCTGCCGCCCTGGCCGCCTCTTTCGTGGCAGCGACCGCATCGCGCTTCGGCTGTGCGGCGGCCTTGGCGGCATCGAGCTGCGTCGCCGCGTCGCCGGCCTTGATGGCGGCCTTCTGCTTCAGCTCCTCGGCCTTGACGCGGGCCTGATCGGTCTTGGCCGCCGCGAGCTGCTTGTCGGCAAAGGCGAGCTCGGCGTCAGCGCGGGTCTTCTGCTGTTCCAGCTTGCGCAGCGAAGCCGGCAGCGATGCCGCCTCTTTCGCGGCCAAAGTCGCCTCCTTCTTGGCCTCGTCGGCCGCCCTTGTGGCCTCCTCGGCCTCACCGGAGAGCTTGCCGATCCGGCCCGGCGCCGCCGCAATGGCGTCCCGCTTCGGCATGAACAACGCGGGATGAACGATGTCGATCGGCGCCGCGTCGTTCGGCGAGATGATCACCCGCATCCCGATGTTGGTCTTGTCGAACAGGCCCTCCGCGAAGCCGAACGGCATCCGCACGCAGCCATGCGAAGCGGCGTAGCCGGGCAGCGGCCCGCCATGCAGCGCGATCCCGTTCCAGGTGATGCGCTGCATGTTCGGCATCCAGGCGTCGTCATACATGGTCGAGTGGTGGTCCTTGTCCTTCTCGACGATGGCGAAGACGCCGGCCGGCGTCTCGCGTCCCGTGGTGCCGGTGGACACCGGCGCGCGGAAAATCCAGCCCTCGGCGTCGTAGAAGGTGACCTGCTGGCTTTTGATCGACACGATCGCCATGATCGGCTCGCCGGCCTCGCGCGGCGCCACCGCCTCGACCGGCTGACGCGCCTGCTTGGCCGCATTGGCCGGGGCCACAGCCGCAAAGGCGAGCATTGCCGCCAAGGTCGCAATTCCGGGAGGCCCCCAACGCCGCATCGCCACGGTAGATTGCGCCGTTGTCGTCAGGTTTCTCATGCCATCCTCGGTCGAAATGCCAGTCCGCCGGTCATTGATCAGATTGCGATCTTTGAATTAAGAAATTGCAGCCGCCTTACGTTCCGTCTGTGGCGACATTCGGCACGTTCCGGCGATAAATCTCATATACGACGGTTGACGCAGGCGGAAGGGCGGCGCGCGGCCGAAGCTGGCGGTCTATCGCTGCGACAGAATGACCGGGGGTCGGTGACACGGCTGCCAGCGCCCGGCGTCGGACGGCGAAGCCACCTTGAACGGGCGCAGAACGCCCATCGCCTTCCGATCGCGCGGATTCACGCCATTCGGCGGCCGCGCGGGGGCGGTGTAAGCGAAACCGCTGGGGCCAAGGCCGCCTTTTCAAACAAGCTTGGCTCCCTTGCCAAACAAGGCTGCCTCTCCAAAGGAGACGAGCCGCTGCCGCTCCTCGTCCCACAAGGTCAGCCGCACGGTCCGCAAACTCTGGAGCAGCGTAATCCGCCCGACACCAGCGAACTGCGGATTGTCGCGCAACACGTCCTGCAAGCGATAGTAGGGAATTCGACTGGACAAATGATGGATGTGGTGGACGCCGATATTTGCCGTGAACCATCGCAGGACGCCCGGCAATTGATAGTGAGAGCTGCCGTGCAGCGCAGCGTCGTGAAAATTCCAGGTCTCGTCGTGGGCCCAATGCGTGTGCTCGAACTGGTGCTGGACGTAGAACAGCCAGACGCCGATCGACGCCGCCAGAACAATGATCGGCAGATGCACGAGCAGGAACGGCCCATAGCCGACCAGCTGGATCATCGTGACGACGAGAACCGCGAGGGCGATGTTCGTGCCCATCGTGCTCAGCCAGGGTTTCCAGCCGCGACCCATCATCCCGACCGGCAATCGGTGCTTCAAGATGAACAAATACGAGGGACCGACGCCAAACATCACCAGGGGATGTCGATACAAACGATATAGCGTCCGACGCCATCGCGACCGCCCGAGAAATTCCCGCGTGGTCAACGTGTCGATGTCGCCTAAGCCCCTTTGATCGAGATTGCCGGAGTTCGCATGATGGCCTGCATGGTTGCGCCGCCAGTAGCCGTATGGCGTCAGTGTCATCACGCCGAGGGCACGGCCGACCCAATCGTTCGCAAGGCGGCCGCGGAAGAAAGAGCCGTGTCCGCAATCGTGCTGGATCATGAAGAGGCGGACCAGCAAACCCGCCGCAGGCACCTCCAGCAGGAGGGCAAACCAATAACCCTGGTCAAGAGCGGCCCAGATCAGAGCCCAGATGACGACGAACGGTATCGCCGTAATCGCCAGTTCGAGGATACCCCGCGCATTGTCGGGCTCGCGATAGTGGGCAAGCAACTGCGCCGATGCGCGGATTTCCGGTATTCCTTGGCTCATATCTGCTCTGCTCCCGACATGCGGCCCAAGAAGCACGGTTATGGCCATGGACGCAACAAAAACGCCCTCCGCCTGGAGCGCTTCCGGTCGGAACCGAGCCATCGCCAGGCCAAGCGGCGCTCTCGGAGCTTCAGACGGTGAGGCCGAGCCTCGTCAGATATTGCGGCTTAAACGCCCAGCGCCTTGCGGTTGAAGGTTCGCAGGAAACGCAGCGACAGCGTCCGGACGTTTGCGACGTTCAGCAACCAGCCGGCAGCGGCATAAGCGAGCCCGCCGGCGAGGCTCACGACCATGAGCGGGACGAGGCCGATCCCATTGACCTGGGATCGTGCTACGAGGATCGCAGCCGCCATCGCTGCGGCGGAGACGGCAACGCCGGCCAGGCGGTGGAGGTCGAACGGGACCGGATGGGCGCGATGCATCAGGACGACGGCAACGAGGAAACCGATCGCTTCGGTCGCAAGCGTCGCCAGCGCCGCGCCGTAGAGACCATGGCTGGCCACCAGCACGAACATCAAAGCCACGCTCACGACCAGCGTCAGGAACGACTGCGCCGCCAGCATGAACGGTCGCTCGGCAAGCTGGAAGCTGATCTGCACGTAGAATTGATTGGCGATGCCGAATAAGCGCGCGAGCACCAGCGTTGGCAGCAATACCGATACGCCGGTGCGGAAGTCGACGCCGACGAGCGTGCCGGCGACCTGATCGGCCGCAAGCGCAAGCCAGACGGCGACGGGCGCGACCACGACGAGCAGAAGCTCGAGGCTCTCGGTCAGCCGCTCCCGCGTCGTCTCGATGCTTTTGTCCGACAATGACCGGAACACCAGTGGCACGGTCGCCGCGGCGACGCTGGAGGCGATCATGACCATGAACTGTCTCGGCAGATCGGCGGCGACGCCAAAGATGCCGGCGGCGTCCTTCCCGAGCAAATAAGCCACGATGAGCCGGTCGCAGGCCGAGTAGACCGCAACCGACAACCCCGCCAGCGTCAGCGGCAGGCCGTAGCGCGCGAGCTGCACGAACTGGCTGCGCTGAAAGCGCGCGATCCTGGTGCGGTCACCGACGAGGTTCAGGATGATCCCGGCGAGCGAACCCAGGCCGAATGCGGCGAGCAGTCCCAGTCCACCCCAGCCGAACCAGATGCCGAGCAGGCCGAAACCCACGCTCGATACGCTGCGCACGATCGAGATCGCCGCGAACCTGTAAGGGCGCAGCTTTGCGCGCTCGAACTCCTGGCCGACATCGACGGCATTCGCCATGATCGCGACGAACATGCTGGCAAGCAGCAGCCCAACGCTGAGATCGCTGCGGAACAGGAAGACCAGCGGCGTGGTGGCGCAGAGGACGGCAACGGTGAGCGCGAAGGCGACCATTGCAGTGCCTCGAAAATCCACCTCGGCCGACATCGCCTGATAGCGCGACACCGACAGCTTGATCCAGGCGAAGAAGATCGCGCCCACAATGCCGGCCAGGCTGATGCCGACGACATAGACGCCGTACTCCGCCGGCGTCAGCAGCCGGGTGTAGGCCGTGACGGCGAAGAAGCCCACCGCCGCAGGCAGGATGTAGGCGACGAGATAAATCGAGAAATGGCGGTTCAGCATGCGAGCACGGGACCGGCAACGTTATTGCGAGTGTGACGGCCGTTCATCAATTGGACCATGGCGGGGCGAACGAAATGCGCCGCAGCATCTCTCAAGAATGTCACATAAGTCTGGAGATCGGGCGGCGAATGCGGCTTTGAGGCCGCTTTCGCGGGTTAGCGTTAAATTTGCCCTTCCCTGGTGGGGGCACGACCACTGAAAGGAACCGTAATTCGGAGATGGCAAAGTTAACCCAAGGAGGGAAAACCCCGGCGTTGCAAGGCGTCGCTTGGTACGATGGCGCGTTGGCTCCGATAAGGAATGCCGTGACCAGGCTCGACAGACGCGAATTTCTCCTCGGCAGCGCCGCAGCACTCGCGGCGGGCGCGTCGGCGTCCGCAGCGCCGGCGTCGAAACTCGCCCAGCGCCATCAGGGATTTGGTGCCGCGGCCACGCTCTGGGATCTGCAAGCCGATCCCAGGCTTGGCGAAGCCATCAGCACCTATTGTACGCAGGTGGTTCCGGTGCTCGAGCTGAAATGGCCGATGCTGCGTCCCGACGCGCACACCTTTGCTTTCGAACGTGCCGACGCGATCCTGGATTTCGCCCGGCAGAACGACCTGACGATGCGCGGGCACGCGCTCGCCTGGTATCACGACATTCCGGACTGGACCAAGCAGATCAAGGATACCGAGGGCGTCGAGCGCGCCTACATCGACCACATCGGCACCGTCGTCTCCTATTACAAGGACAAGCTGACGTCGTGGGATGTCGTCAACGAGCCGATCCCGGACAATCCACGCAGCCCGAAAGACCGCCGCGAGTCGTTCTGGACGCAGCATCTGGGCAATCGCTGGATTCCGCTGGCGTTCCGCACGGCGGCCGCGGCCGATCCCTTGGTCAAGCTCGCGATCAACGAATACGACATCGAGTCGGCAAAGGACACGTTCATTGCGAAGCGCGCGGCCTACCGCCATCTCATCATGGACCTGCTCGACCAGGGCGTGCCGTTGCACGCCGTGGGATTGCAATCGCATCTGCATGCCGAGCTCGAGATCGACACCCATGGGCTCGCGGAATTCGCCACCGAGCTGCGCGCCTGGGGGCTCGAGGTGCTCGTCACCGAGCTCGATGTCGACGACCAGAAGCTGACGGGGACGCCGGCAGAGCGCGATGCCATCGTCGCCAAGCGCGTCGACGATCTCTTGACCGCGATCTCGACCAGCGGACCGGTGCGCTCGATCCTGACCTGGGGTCTCTCGGACCGCTACAGCTGGATCAACGGCACCTTTGCCCGGCCCGACAAGCAGCCGAACCGTCCTTTGCCGCTTGACGGCGAGTTCAAGCCGAAGCCGTTCATGAACGTGATCAGCAAGTTCACGAGAGACGCGTGAAGGCGCCGGGTCTCAGCGCGTCTTCGGAGCCTCGAACTGAACCTCGTCCCCCATGTCCTCCGGAGACAGGCTCGGACCGCGACGGTCGCGCGAGCTGAGACGGAACACGTCGCGGATGTCGTCGATCGAGGTCGACGAATAGGATTGGATGCACAGCGCCACCTGGTCGGGCGAAGCGGCGCGCATCATCGCTTCGATGGCCGGGCGGTCGAGGCGCGTGTCGTCCCAATGCGAGACCGCGATGCTGTCTTCGGTGACCCGATGGGCGGCCAGATGCGCGGGCGCGTTCGCGACGAAATGGCCGTACATGAGATATTCCGAGAACTTCTTCTTCCGGCACAGTGCCAGAACCCAGTTCAATCCCGTCGCCGACTTGATCGCCTCAGTCATCGCACGCGCGGTGTCCTTGTCCCAGACCAGCGCGTTGCCGACATAGTCGTCCGCAGGGAAGGACCGGTCCTTGATGCCAAGGAGCTGATCGACGGTGCGGAGCCACAGGACATGCAAGGGGTGGGCGGCGTCGATCCCGTTGCGCGTGACGAATAGCGGCGTCTTCTCGGCGCCGGCATACTGGCCGACGTCGAATTCGCGGAAGAACAGATTGTCCGAATCCAGGATGCAGACGCGCTGCTCCGGCGCGTTGAGGACGCCGGCGATCTTGAGAATCTGCTGAATGTGCCAGCCATGAACAGGTGACGACAGCAGCGACAGCCAGACGCGCCGTTTGCTGATGAACTGCAGAGCCGGCGGCAGCGCCCACAGCCATTTCGGCAAATAGCGCGAGGCCGGAACGATGACGCGCTTGTCGGAAGCGAACCGCGCGAACAGCGGCAGATCCTCATGGTTAACGAGAACATAATGCCGCGTGTAGCCCGTCAACCAGGTGTCGATGCTTTCGCTGAGCAGCGAAAAGCGCTCGATATCCTTGGCGTAGCTGGCGGTCAGCAGGGCAACGGAATGCATGGCGCGCGCTCGTATGGCGATCAGGCCGCAGTCATAGCGGCGCCGAGGCGTGTTGAATACTTACATTCGCAATCAAGGTAAAATGAAACGAAGCATTAGCCATCCGACGGCAGCCCCTGCTCGATGCCGCGAAAACGCAGCGTCGCCAGTGCGGAGGCGCGCTGCCACCAGTCGGCGACGCGGTCGTCGAGCGCGGTCACGCCTCGACCCTGACCGGGGAAGATCCGGATCTGCTGCACCGCCTCGGCTTCGAACCCCTTGCCCTTGCGGGTGATCTTGAGCGCGGCGCCTTCGCGGTCCCGCTGGGTCAGCGGCACCAGAAGGCGGCCGCGCGGACGAAGCGACCGAAGCCACAGCGGATGCGGCTGCGAGAAGCCGGCATGAACGATGATCACGTCGGCGGGCTCGCCGATGTCCTCGCATCCGTCGCCATGGACGACCGCGACGTTGCGATAGGCGCCAAGATAGGTTGCGGCCCGCGCCGCAAGCCGCTCGTCGCATTCGATTGCCTGCACCCTGCCCTTCGGGCCGACGATCTTCGACAGCACGGCCGAGAAATAGCCGAGCCCGCAGCCGATCTGGACCACACGATCTTTTTCCCCGACGTCGAGCAAATCGATGAAGTGCGCCCACAGGCTCGGCAGTCCGGTGTCGAGCTTGCGGCGCGCATCGATCGCGACCAGCACATTGTCCTGGAGATGAACGGGATCGGCATCCGGCGTCAGCCGATAGTTGCGCGCCGCCTCGCTCTTGATGCGCCACGGTCCCTTCGCCAGAAACTTTTCGCGCGGAACAGTGCCGAGGGCTTCGAGCAGGCGCGTTGAAGAGATCCGCTCGCGCCTTGCGATCAGCTCCACGTAACGCGCACGCGCGGCGGCAAGATCGCTCATCTCAGGGATCGGCCTGTTCACGAACGAGCGCGCCCGCGCCGAGCTCGTCGATCAGTTGCATCGCCTGTTTCAGGTCCGGCGTGGAGAAGCCCTCGCTGAACTTGCCGAGGATCGGTACGAGCAGGAGACGAGCGTGCTCGCGCTTGCCGCCTTCGTGCGACAGGCGCGCGAGGCTGACGGCCGTGCGAAGCTCCCAGGACAGCGCGCCCTGTTTGCGCGCGATCTCCAGCGACAGGTTGAACAGGTCCTCGGCCTCCTGCACCGAGGCCGGATTCCCGTCCGACAGGGTGATCTCGCCTTGCAGGCGGTAGACTTCGGCGAGGTAGGAGTGGTCGCCGGTCCGTCTTGCGGTCGCGAGCGCACCGTCCAGCGCGCGCAAGGCGGCATCGCGCATCCCGACCTTGGCGTAGGCCTCCGCAAGCAGGCAGCGAAACCAGCAGCCGGCGAGCCAGGAATCCATCGCTTCGTATTCGTCGAGGCCGAACCGCATCTGGCTGAGGCCTTCGTCGGCCTCGCCGAGCTGCGCCAGCGCCCAGCCGCGCAGGATCGCCGCCTGCTGCTTCCAGTGCAGGAAGTTGTGCTCGGTGGCGATGATCATGGCACGGTTGGCGTGGTCGCGCGTGCCCTCGACATCGCGCAAATGCTGGCAGAGATAGGCGCCGAACACGAGCGCGAAGGCGAGCGTGAAGGGGTGGCGGATCTTCTCGGCGTTCGCGATCGCCTGCTCGCTGTGCTGGCGCGCCGCGTCGGGCCGGCCGAGGAACCACAGCAGATAGCCGAGATAGGACAGCGAGACGACGCCGGGATCGGTGCCGTGCCGCTCCATCAGATCGGAGTGCAGGTCGGGGCTGTAGAGGTCGATGCAGCGGTGCAGATGATGCTGGGACGCGGCAAAGCGCCCGCGATAGAGCATGGTCATCGCGATCGAGCGATGCGCCTCGATCAGATAGCCGGTCTGCTGCGCCGGCTGTGTCCCCTCGTTCAGCCGCTCGCGCTTGGCGAACTTCAACAGCTCGACGCTGAGATCGTGCGCGCGGGTCAGATCGGCGCGGATGAAATGACAGACCCAGAGCCCGCGCGTGGCGGCGAAGGCCTTTTCGTCGTCGTCGAGCTGCTGGCCGAGTTCGAGGGCGCGAACGTAGTTCTCCTCGACCTCCTGCACGGCATAGCCCTTGGCGGCGATCAGCGCGTTGCCGAGCGCGATGCGCAGTTCGAGCTCCATCTCGTCGGCGCCCTGCATGCGCGCATTGGCCTGCACGACGCTGAGGCCGCGGCCCAGATGCCCGATCGCCTCCAGATTGGCGCCACTCTTGGCCGCCTGCTTGCCGGCCTTGAGCCAGAAGCTGGCGGCGCTCTCGCTCTGGCCGGATTCGGTCATATGATGGGCGAGCAATTCCGGTTCGCGCTCGGTCTTCTCGGGATACATCTCGGCGAGCACCTGGGCGATCCGGGAATGCAGCTTGCGCCGCTCGCTGTGCAGCAAGCTCGCATGCGCGGCGTTCTGAATCATCACGTGCTTGAAGGAGTAGAGCGCGTCGGGCGGATGGCCGCGGCGCATGATCAGTCCGGCCTCCTCCAAATGATTGAGCGCGGCCTCGATCTGTTCGGCGGGTGTGTTGGCGACCGCGTGCAGAGTCTCATAGGAGAATTCGCGGCCGATAGTGGCGCCGATCTGCGCGATCCGCTTGAACGGCCCCATCCGGTCCAGCCGCGCCATCAGCGAGTCCGTCAGCGTCGCCGGGATCGCGAGCTGCCGCCACGGGCCCGACAGGACGTAGCGCCCGTGCCGTTCGGTCAGGAGGTTGGATTCGAGAACCGTCTTGGTCAGCTCCTCCAGGAACAGCGGCACGCCGTCGGTCTTGACGATGATCTCCTCGATGACCTCCTTGGGAAGCTCGCGTCCCGCCACGCGCTCGACCAGCGTCGCGCGCAACTGCCGGCTCAACCGGCTCAGCACCAGGGTCGTGATATGCGAATGGGCGTTCCAGCTCGGCTGGAATTCGGTGCGCGCGGTGATGATGACCAGGATTGCCCGGTTCTGTGCCCGATCGACCAGGAGATCGATCACCTCACGGGACGTCGGGTCGATCCAGTGCAGATCCTCGAATGCGATCACCAGCGGCTGCTCGCGCGCAAGGCCGAGGAAATGATTGACCAGCGCCGCGACGGTCGCATCCTTTTGCTGCTGCGGCGACAGCTCCAGTGGCGGATAGCGGTCACCGGTCGGAATGGACAACAGCGCGGCAAGCAGCGGCGCAACCTGCTCGATGTCGCCATGAGCGGCAGCGATCGCGGTCTCCAGGCTCGCCAGCGACTGCACGGACGCATCCTCGCGATCGAGACCGAGAGAGTATTTGAGCTGCTCGGCGAACGGATAGAACGCCGTGGAGGTGTAATAGGGCGAGCACTGGAACGAGACCTGTCCATGGCGGTCACCGGCGATCCGTTCGAAGATTTCCTGGATGATGCGCGACTTGCCGATGCCGGGCTCGCCGAACTTGACCACGACCTGGCCCTCGCCCTCCTTGGCCTGCTGCCAGCGCCCCATCAGCAGCGCAATCTCCTCCTCGCGGTTGACGAGCGGGGTCAGCCGCGTGCCCATCGCGGCGGCGAAGCGGGTCTCCACCCGCGAGGCGCGCATCACGTGCCAAGCCTGGGCCTTCTCCGAGATGCCCTTCAGCGCGTGGACGCCGAGATCGCGGTAGTCGAACTTCCCCTTCAGCAGCGACTGGGTCGACGTGGAAATCACCACGCCGTTGGGCGGCGCCAGACTTTGCAGCCGCGCGGCGAGATTGACGGTTTCTCCGACCGCGGAGTCGCGCTCTTCGGTGCCCTGTCCGACGAGGTCCCCAACCACGACGAGACCGGTCGCGATGCCGATGCGGACGGCGGGTGAGTGGCTGAGCGCACCACGTGGCTCGATCGCGCGGGCGGTCGACAGCACCCGGACGATTTCCAGCCCCGCTCGCACGGCGCGCTCGGCGTCGTCCTCATGTGCGGTCGGATAGCCGAAATAGACCAAAATACCGTCCCCGACGAAGCGGGCGGCAAAACCTTCGTAATGCTTCACCACGCGGACACAGGTTTCGCGGAAGCTCGCGATCATGTCGCGCACGTCTTCCGGATCGAACTGCACCGAAAGCGAGGTGGAATCCACCATGTCGCAGAACATGGTGGTGAGCTGACGCCGCTCGGCGCCGACCTCCGTCCGGACTTGCGGGCGCGCCGTCGCGTCGGGCTTTTCAGCGGTTTCGGCCCGGAACAACGCGGTCATGGCTCGCTGGAGCCGCTTCCGATCGCCGAGCGGCAATCCAAGCTCGACGAGATCGGATTCGGTCAGGTCTCCCATGACGTCGAGATCGAGACGGTGCTGCGCGAAGAGATCGGTATAGTGGCTAAGACCGATACCCTCGAGCCAGCGCTTCAGCCCGCCTTCCGCTCCCGTGCCCGGCTCATTCTCCAGCATGGTGATTCCGCCCGACCAATCACTCCGTCGAAGGGCTTAGGGCCCCGCAACCACAGATTTTGGGGCCAAAACTTCACCTCAGACTGGACGCGTTCCCTAACTTCTTGGAAGAATAGCCCAATCGGATCAAAAGGGAACGGAATTGTCGGACGCCACACGCCCAGCGCCGCAGGAATTGGCCGGCACGACGGCCGAAACGGAGATATTCGCGGATATCGGCGGTCTTCTCGATTTCCATGCCCGCAAGACGCCGGCGGCCCCCGCCCTCCTCGCCCCCGGCCGGCCGGTCCTCAACTACGGCGGGATTGGCGCGCGGACGCAGGATCTCGTCCGCACGCTGCGCGGGTTTGGCATCGCCCCTGCCGACCGCATTGCGGTTGCGCTGCCGCGCGGTGCCGACAGCGCACTGGCCCTGATCGCGGTCGCCTCGAGCTGCGCTTGCGTCCCCGTCAATCCCGATCTGACGGTGGACGAGCTGCAACGCTATTTCAGCGAATTGAAGCTGACGGCGCTCGTCACCCGGGCCGACACGAACTCGGCGGCCCGCGATGTCGCCAAGGCGCTCGATATTGCCATGATCGATTTCGTGCCGGGGGCGCAAGACGATCTCGGCGGCTGCACGTTCGTCGGGCCGGCTGTTGGACCGGCGAGCAGCAGCGGCGCCTCGCGCGGCGACGATGACGCGTTCATCCTGCTGACCTCGGGCACCGCGGCGCGGCCGAAGATGGTGCCGCTGACGCATCGCCATGTGTGCCTCTCCGCCTACAATGCCGGCCGCGTGCTGTCGCTTGCGTCCCACGATCGTCTGCTCAACGTCCTGCCACTGTTTCACGCCCATGGTTTGATCTCCGGCCTGCTAACGGCGCTGGCCGCGGGCTCCAGCGTGATCTGTACCGAGGATTTCGACGCAGCCTCCTTCTTCGGCTGGATGCGGCAGCTGCAACCGACCTGGTACACGGCCGTGCCGACCATCCATCGCGCGCTGCTGACGGCGGCGGAGGCCGACCCGGATCTTGCCCGATCGTCCTCGCTGCGCGTGATCCGCTCCGCCTCGGCGTCGCTTGCGCCTGCGATCCTCGACGGACTGGAGGCGACGTTCGGCGTTCCCGTGCTCGAAACCTACGGCATGACGGAGGCGGCCTCGCAGATCGCGGCCAACCCGTTCGAGCTGCGCAAGGTCGGATCGGTCGGCCGCGCCGCGGGCCCCGAGATCGCCATCATGGACGAGACCGGCCGCGCGCTCGCCAGCGGCGAGCACGGCGAGATCATGCTGCGCGGACCCAATATGAGCCACGGCTACTATAATGACGAGGCGGCGACGCAGGCCGCATTCCGCAACGGCTGGTTCCGGACCGGCGATCTCGGCTATCTCGACGCCGACGGCTATCTCTTCATCGTCGGCCGTATCAAGGACGTCATCAACCGCGGCGGGCAGAATATCTCGCCCCTGGAGGTCGAAGATGTCCTGCTCAGCCATCCGGCGGTGCTGGAGGCCGGCGTGTTTGCCGTCCCGCACCCGAAGCTCGGCGAGAACGTCGCCGCAATCGTGGTGCTGCGGCCGAATTCCGAGGCGACCTCGGACCAGTTGCGCCAGTTCGCCCGGAAACGGCTTGCGGCCTACAAGGTGCCGAGCCTGATCCGTAGCGTGGCGACGCTGCCGAAAGGCGCCAGCGGCAAGGTCAAGCGCAATGCGCTGGCCGAGCTGATCGCAACAATGGGCGGCGGCGAGGAGGAGGCCCGTCTGCCGCGCAACGCGCTGGAGACTGAGCTCGCCGGGATCTGGGCCAATTTGCTGGAGCTGCCACAGGTCGGGGGCGATCAGGACGTCTTTGCGCTGGGTGCGGACTCGCTCGCGGTGACGCAGATGCGCTCGCGCCTGCGCGAACGCTTCAATGTCGATTTCTCGTTCGAGGACGTTTTCGATTGCGCCACGCCCGCCGCGCTTGCGGACCGGATCGAGACCGCCGCAAGCCATCGCGAAACGATGCTGCCGGCCTGGCGCCAAGCCGGCGAAGCAGACGCGCCGCTGTCGTTCCAGCAGCAGCGGATGTACGTGCTCTCGCGGCTCGACCCCACGCGCTACAATTATAACGTCGTCGAAGTCGCGCTCCTCAAGGGTGGGCTCGATGTCGCCGCACTTTCTGCGAGCCTTGCCGCGGTCTCTGCCCGCCATGAGGCGTTGCGGTCGGTCATCATCGAACGCGAGGGCGAGCCGGTGCAGCTTGTGCTGCAATTGCCGCCGCAGTTCGAGCGGATCAAGCTCAAGCCCTGCCCGGCGGACAAGCGGGCCGCTGTTGTCAGGCGCGAAGCGCTCCGGCTCGCGCAACATCCGTTCGACCTTGCGCACGAGGCGCCGCTGAAGGTCACGCTGCTCTCGTTCGACAAGAGCAGCCACGCGCTCGTGGTCAACGTCCATCATCTCGTCACCGACGGCTGGTCGCAGCGACTGTTCTGGGAAGAACTCGCCGTCCATTATTCGGCAGCGCGCAAGAACGACGTGGCAACACTGCCTGCGCCCGCCTTCCAGTACCGCGACTTTGCGCTCTGGCAGCAGAGCTGGGCCAAGACGCCGGCGGCCAAGGAGCAGCTCGATTACTGGCGGACGCAACTGGACGGCGTCACCACGCTGCCGCTGCGGACCGACCGGCCAAGGCCGGAGGTCTGGAGCGGCCACGGTGCCCGTCACTATCTCGAATTCTCCAAGACTCTGTCGGCCGACTTGCGTGCGCTGAGCCAGAACCAGGGCGTCACGCCCTTCATGACCCTGCTCGCAATGTTCCAGTGCCTGCTGTTCCGTCACACCGGACACGAGGATGTCGCGACGGGATCGCTGATCGCCAACCGCAACCAGATCGAGAGCGAGCGCCTGATCGGACTGTTCGCCAACACTCTGATCCTGCGCAATGATTTCGGCGGCGATCCGAGCTTCGGCGACATGTTGCGCCGGGTCCGGCAGGTCACGCTCGATGCCTATCGCAACCAGGACCTCCCGATCGAAGAGGTCCTGCGCGCGCTTCAGATCGCGCGAAGGAGCGACGGCAATCCGCTGTTCCGGATCATGTTCATCCTCCAGAACGCCTCGATTGAGGCGGCACGATTCTCCGGTCTGTCGACGCGGCGGATCGAGATCGATCCACAAGTGGCGCGATTCGACATCACGCTCGAACTGGTCGAGGCCGACGGCCGTTTCACCGGCTTCTTCGAATACGCCACCGATCTGTTCGACGCGGCGACGATCGAGGGCATGGCCGCTCAGTTCAAAACCCTGCTCAAATCCGTCATCGCCGATCCGGAGCAGCGCATCTCGCACCTGCCACTCCTGAGCGAGACCGAACGCCGGCAGCTGCTGGCGCAGGGCCGGGGCGTGCCGGCCGATTTCGCCACGCGCGGCAATTTGAGCGAAGGTTTCGACCGCCAGGCCAAGAAGACGCCGAACGCGATCGCCGTGTCGGACGGCCGCACATCCCTGAGCTACCGCGAGCTGGCGCGCCGCAGCCAAGCGGCCGCGCGCTGGCTTGCCCTCGAAGGCGTCGGCGCCGAGACCGTGGTCGCCTTGCTTGCAGATCGCGGGGCCGACCTGCTCGCCGCGATGATCGCCGTGCAACGCGTGGGCGCCGCCTTCCTCAATCTCGATCCCGACCAGCCGCCGGCACGGCTCGCAACCATCCTCGGATCGAGCGGCGCCCGCATGCTGCTGACCGGACGGGCGCAGTCGTCCATGGTCGAGGCGCTGCTCGAACCGCTGGTCGAGCGCCTTCAGGTGGCCGAGCTCGAGGACGCGATCGCGCCGGCGTCGACCAAGCCGGCCCGTGCAACGCGGCGCGCGGCGTCGAGCCTTGCCTATCTCATCTACACTTCCGGGTCGTCCGGCGCGCCGAAGGGCGTCATGATCGAGCAGCGCGGGCTTTCGAACCATCTGGCCTCGCTCATCTCCGAGCTGAAACTCACGTCCCGGGACGTGATCGCGCAGACCGCGCCGCAGAGTTTTGTCATCTCGGTGTGGCAGTTCCTCGCGGGGCCCATAGTCGGTGCGCGGGTCCATGTGTGCGGTACCGCGATCGTGCAGGACCCGATTTTGCTCGCGCGCGAGATCGAGCGCGAGGGCATCACGGTGCTCGAGATCGTCCCATCGCTGCTGCGTGTGATCCTCGATCGCATGGACGAGGCACAGGTCCGACGCGCCTTTGCGAGGCTGCGCCTTCTGATCTCGACGGGCGAACCGCTGCCCGTCGATCTCTGCAAGGCCTGGTTCGCCCGCTGTCCGAAAGTGCCGCTGATCAACGCCTATGGTGCCTCGGAATGTTCCGACGACGTCTCGCTGCATCGCCTGACCAGGGCACCGACGACCCGGACGGGCAACGTCCCGGTCGGCGCGCCGCTGCCGAATACCCAGCTCTACGTGCTCGACGCAAGCCTGCAGCCGCAGCCGGTCGGCGTGACCGGCGAGCTCTGCATCGGTGGCGCCGGTGTAGGCCGCGGCTATGTCAACGACCCCGCGCAGAACCGGCAGCGCTTCCTGCCCGATCCGTTCTCGCGCAAAGCAAGCAGCCGGCTGTACCGGACCGGCGATCTCGCCCGCCGCCGCGCCGACGGAACGATCGAATGCCTCG
Source organism: Bradyrhizobium sp. WSM1253 (assembly GCF_000244935.1). Classification (NCBI taxonomy): domain Bacteria; kingdom Pseudomonadati; phylum Pseudomonadota; class Alphaproteobacteria; order Hyphomicrobiales; family Nitrobacteraceae; genus Bradyrhizobium; species Bradyrhizobium sp. WSM1253. Next base: position 6,132,572 of record NZ_JH600073.1, on the reverse strand, counting down.
GTCGCGCCGACCATCAGGTCAAGGTTCGCGGCTACCGTATCGAGCTCAAGGAGATCGAGAACGCGCTTGCCGACCATCCCAGTGTGCGCGCCGGCATCGTCGAGCCGCGCCGCGAAGCAACCGGCGATGTCAGGCTGATTGCCCATATCGTCGCAAGATCGGGCAGCCGGAGCAGCGCCAGCGAGCTGCGCGACTTCCTGCAGAGCCGGCTGCCGGGCCATGCCATCCCCTCCGCGTTCCTGTTCCTGGATCAGGTGCCGCTCAATGCCCATGGCAAGATCGACCGCACCGCGCTGCTGGCGCCGGCGCAGCAGGAAACGTCCGGACCGGATGCGGCCGTGCCGGCGCGGCGCTTCACCGAAAAGGTGCTGTCCGACATCTGGATCGACCTGCTGAAGATCGAGAGCCTCGGCGTCACCGATAATTTCTTCGACCTCGGCGGTCATTCGCTGCTGGCGGGCCAGGCGATGGCGCGCATCGCTCGGGCGCTCGGCGTGTCGCTGCCGATCAAGACCATCTTCGAGGCACCGACGATCGACGAGCTTGCCCGGCGGGTCGACGAGGCCGTGGCGGCAAAGCCGCGCAAGCCGGCCGCAAGTTTCGCAAGGCTGGCTACAGCGAGCCTGGCCGAAGGCAGCCCTCCCACGCTCTCGATCGCGCAGGACCAAATGCTGCGGATCGAGCAGAATCTTTCGGGTTTGCCGCTGTTCAACCTGCCTTTCGCCTTCCGTCTCCAGGGGCCGCTCAATCTGGCCGCCCTGGCGCAGACGATCGACGACATCGTGCGCCGGCACGAATCGCTGCGGACCCATTTCGGCTGGAGCGGCGGGGAGCCCGTCAGCCACGTCGCCGCGCCCGGCGCCCTCGGCCGTGTCATGAGTGTCGAGACGATCGGCGACGGTCAGCCCCACAACAACAAGCGGCGCAAGGCGCTGGAGCTCCGCAAGATCGATCTCCTGATCGAACAGGAGACCTATGTCCCGATCGACACCACGCGCGCGCCGCTGCTGCGCGCCCGGCTGTTGCGGCTCCACGATGACGATCACGTCTTGCTGCTGACGCTGCACCACGCCGTCGTGGATGGCTGGTCGATCGGCGTGCTGTTCGAGGAATTATCCAACCGTTATGCGGCGCTGGCCGGATACCCATCGGTGCCGCTGCCGAAACCGCCGCCGGCCTTTTCGGATGTAGCGCGCTGGCAGCGCTGGTGGTGCGGCACCGATGCCGCCCGCCATCAGGCGGCCGACTGGACGGAGAATTTGCGCGGGGCGCCTCCCCTCTTCGAGGGCGGATCAAGTCCGGGCCCGTCCAGGGGACACCATCTCGTCAGCCTGGATCGTGAGCTGATCGGCCGGCTCGCGGCTTTCGCCGGCCAGCACAATTGCACGCTGTTCATGTGTCTGCTGACCGGCTTGAAAGCCGTGCTGCTGGCGCGGACCGGCCGCCACGACATCTCGATCGCCACCGCCATGGCCAATCGCGCCCAGCCGGACACCGACCGGATCGTCGGTCCGTTCGAGAACACGGTGATCGTTCGCACCAAAATCACGCCGGAGCTGTCGTTCGTGCAGGCCGTGGTCCGGGTCCGCCAGAGCGTGCTTGACGCGCATGCGCGCCAGGAGCTGCCGTTCAACATCCTGGCCGACCATCTGGAGCAGGAGGGGGTCAATCCAGCCTCGCTGCTCCAGGTCTATTTCACCCTGCAAAATCCGCTGCGCCAGCCGCTCGATTTGCCTGATCTCACGACAGGATCGATCGGCAACATCGCCCGCGAAGGCCAGCCGGTGCTGCCGATCGACCAGACCTGGCTGTCGCTGATGCTCAAGGAGCGGCCGACGGGAATCACCGGTTCATGCAACTACAAGAGCGAGCTGCTCGACCGCGCTACGGTCGGCCAGTGGATGGAGTATCTCGTCGCGCTGCTCGGGGCGGCCCTCGCCCAACCCAACGCACCACTCGGCCGATTGCTCAATCGCAGGGCGGCATGACCGGCCGTACAGCACGGGCGAATACGGGGTCACCCGTCAAAGCTGTGAATGACCAAGTTGCATCTTGATTATTTGGCGCCATCGCGCAAGATTATTCTCGCGTTTTGATTTGGACGATTATTTTCAACCGGGGAGTTCGTTATGGGTTTCATCAAATTTACCAAGGGCACCTCGTTGAGTGACAAGGACCGCAAGGCCCTGCAGAAGTTGCTCGGTGCCGAGAAGAAGAAGCTGCAGTCCGCGCTGAAGGACGTCGACGCCAGCATTTCGATGCTGGGCGGCTCCAAGAAGTCCAAGAAGAAGAAGAAGACGTAAGACTCGTCGGCCGGGACGCCGCACGAATCTTCAGGCTTCAGTTTTCGGGCTTCAGTTTTCAGATTTGGCCGCTCGCCTGTCGAGTTGGGGTCTCGCACAAGCTTGCGCCCGTAAACCGGCCAGCAATCGACAAGGATTCGCCGGAGTGGACCGCTAGAAGCGGTCCGCTCAGTTGATTCTTGCTCAGTTGATTCTTCCGTCATGGCAGGGGATTTGGCCCCGGCCTGACGCCATGGGCCCAATTGATGGCAGACGACAGAATTGAACTGTTTGTCGGACTGATCGAGACTTTTGACGCGCCGGATGCGGTTGATACGTGCCGGCGCCTGCTCTCGGTCGACGAACGGGTACGAGCCGACCGCTTCGTGTTCGAGCGGCACCAGCGACAGTATATTTTCGCGCACGCGATGTTGCGCCTTGCGCTCTCCCACGTCGCACCTGAGGTCGCACCGACCGACTGGTCATTTGCGGCCGGGCGTTACGGGCGGCCGTTTGTCGCATCGCCCAAGACCTCGAGCACGCTGCATTTCAGCCTGTCGCACGCCGACGGCTGCGTCGCCTGCGTCGTGTCAGGGCATGAGACCGTCGGCGTCGACGTCGAGACCGTGTCGCGTCGGGTGGCGCCGCTGTCGACCGCGCTTCGGTTCTTCGCGCCGGAAGAGGTCGAAGCGCTGCGCGGGCTGCCGGAGCCCGCCGCGACCGAGCGCTTCTTCGACTACTGGACGCTGAAAGAAGCCTATCTGAAGGCCAGAGGTTTCGGCCTCAATTTGCCGCTCGACGCCTTCGCCATGCAGGTATCTCGCGAGGCCATCGAGATCAGCTTCAAGCCCGATATCGCCGACGATCCGCAAGGGTGGCGATTCCAGCTGATCTCGCCGTCGCCCTCGCATCGTCTCGCGATCGCCGACGGCTCCCGCGCCAGCGGCGGCCTTCCCATCACGCGCAATGCGTGGCCGCTGCAGGAGGCAGCTGAATGACGCCGCGGCTGCGTGTCTTTCCCGCGATTTCGCGCAACCGCGACCCCAAGAAATATGTCGGTGAGTTGATGCGAGTGGCGCAGTTCGCCGACCGCAACGGCTTCGAAGGCATCCTGCTGTTCGAAGGCAACGACGTGTTCGTCGAGCCCTGGGCGATGGCCCAGCACATCATCGGCGAGACGACGAGGTCCTCGCCGCTGATCGCGGTCAATCCGGTCTACATGCACCCGTTCACGGCGGCAAAATTCGTCTCGTCCTTTGCGCAGCTCCACAGCCGCAAGGTCTATCTCAACATGATCACGGGAACTGCGGTCAGCGATCTGCAGGGGCTGGGCGACGAGCAGTTGCATGCCGACCGCTATGTCCGGCTCGGCGAATTCGTCTCGCTGATGCGCCAGCTGCTGGCAAGCCCGCGACCGGCGAGTTTCGAGGGCCGGTTCTACCGCGCAAGCAATCTGCAACTGCGGCCGCGCCTGCCGCCGGAGCTGATGCCGGAATTTCTGGTCGCGGGCCAGTCCGAGGCGGCACGGCGCGTGGCGAAGGAGACCGGCTGCATCAAGATGCAGATGCTACCGCCCGATCTCGACCGCGGCCTCGACGCACCAGGAATGAATTTCGGCATTTTTGCCCGCGAGGGACGCGACGAGGCACGGCAAGTGGCAAAGGCGCGGTTCCGCGATAATGCCGACGATCGCGAGCTGCTCGCGCTCACCGTGGAAAACAGCGACTCGGTGTGGAAGCGGCGCCTCTACGAGGGCCAGAGCGGCGAGCTCGCAGACAATGGCTACTGGCTGCTGCCGTTCCTGACCTTCCAGGCCGACTGCCCCTACCTCGTCGGCAGCTACGCGGAGATCGGCGCGAAGCTGAAGGAGTTTGCCGCCAAGGGGCTGACCACGATCATGCTCGACATGGTCGCGGACGAGACCGAGATGCAGCACGTCTGCAAGGCGCTCGCGGTAAGCGGGATGTTTTGAGATCGAATTATCAAGGAAGTGCCTCTTCTCCCTCTCCCCGTTCTTACGGGGAGAGGGTCGGGGTGAGGGGCTCTCTCTGCGGGCGAGATATGCCTGAGACCTGTACCCCCTCACCCGGAATTTGCTCGCGCAAATTCCGACCTCTCCCCGCAAGCGGGGAGAGGTAAACTTCACCGCGCCTCTTCGAACCCCGCCAGCACCGAGGTCAGGTTCGCGCCGAGGATGTCAGAGAGATAGCCGCCCTCCTGCACGAACACGGTCGGCAGGCCCAACTTCGCGATGGCCTGGCCGATGCGGCGGAAGCCGCGCGTGGTGACGGCGAGACCCTTCAGCGGATCGTGCTCGGAGGCGTCGAGGCCGAGCGCGATGACGAGGGCGCCAGGCGCAAAGGACTCGATCGCCTTGCGTGCGACGTCCATCGCCTGGATGTAGCCGTCATCTCCGGTGCCGATCGCCAGGGGAATGTTGAGATTTGTGCCGAGGCCGGGACCTTCACCGCGCTCATGTGCGTAGCCCCACACGTAAGGATAATACGCGACGGGATCGGCATGGATCGAGACCGTGTAGACGTCCGGCCGCGCGTAAAAAATTCCTTGCGTGCCGTTGCCGTGATGGACGTCGACGTCGAGGATCACGACGCGCTCGTGCTTCTGCCGCAGATGCGCCGCCGCGATCGCGCTGTTGTTGAGGAAGCAGAAGCCGCCGGCCATGTCGCGATAGGCGTGATGACCGGGCGGACGGCAGAGCGCATAGGTCGCGTCCTCGCCGTCCATCACCATCTGTGCCGCGGTGACCGCGACGTCGGTCGCAGCGCAGGCCGCGGCCCAGGTGCCCGGGCCGATCGGCGCCGCGGTGTCGGCGGTGTGCCAGCCGAGCTTGCCGGTGATATGGGTGGGATAAGTCGCGGCATGGCGCACCGGATGGATGTTGCCGATCATCTCCGGACCGGAATCGCCGAGCGCGGTCCAGGCGTCCCAGGCCTCGCTCAGGAACGACAGATATTCCGGACTGTGGATGCGCGCACGCGGCCCCTGCCCGAATGTGGTTGGTTCGACCAGTTGGTGCTTGCCGTCCTTGAGGCCTTTGAGCAGGCGGTCGGCACGTTCGGGCTGCTCGGTGGTACGCTTGACGACACCGCGAACCAGGAAGAATTGCGGATCGTGGCTGCGATGCAGCTCGGTATGGACGGCTTTCACTCGAACACTCCGTGGTCGCTTTGAGGGTGCCACAGATGTCTAAATCCCCGCGGCGGCGAGATGCAAGCAAGAAGAATGCCGTCCCTTTCGCACCGCCCTGCGCCTGAAGCAGATCGCTCGTGAAGCTCAGCAACGCCCGCGCTGGAGGCAGTGCTCGCGGCCCTGCTGGTCGGTGCGAAAGGACTCGACGAAGCCGCCCTGACGCTGGGTGACGAAGATCGTCTTGCCGTCGTGGCCGCCGAAAGCGAGGTTGGTCGGCTCCTTGGCCCTCAGCGCGATCTCCCGCTCGACCGCGCCATTGGCCTTCATCAACGTGATGGTGCCCTTGAGGATGCGCGCGACATAGAGGCGGCCAGCCATGTCGGTGCGCAGGCCATCGACGCTGTCGGGCTGAAACGCCTTGACGAGTTTTGGACTGGTGAGCTCGTTGCCGCCGATCGTGTAGGACCAGATCTGGCCGCTGCTGGATTCCCCGACATAGAGCGTCTTGTCATCGGGGCTGAGATCGATGCCGTTGGTGGTGCCCATCGCGCGCGGCGCCGACATGAGCTGTCCCTGCACCGTTCCGTCGGCTGCCTTCGCGATGCGCCAGATATGGCCTTCGCGACCTTTCCAGTTCGGATCACTCGCGTAGATCGTGCCGTCGCGGGCGATGGTGATGTCGTTGGGCTGGTTCATCTCGTCGGAGTGAAACCAGATGGCGGGCTCGGTCGATCCCTTCGGGATCGCGAAGATGTTGTGCTTCTTGTAGTCGGCAATGAACATGGTGCCGTCGCGCGCGAAGCGGATGGCATTGCCGACGCTGCCCTCGGGCAGCGCCGTGAAGGGCTCGGACGCCGCGCCGCCGACAGGCAGCTTGCCGATGGTGCCGGGCTTGCCGAAATTGACGACGAAGAGATTGCCGTCGAGATCGGCGGCCGGCCCTTCGATGCCGAAGGTGTATTCGCCTGATGGCGTCACCTGCACGCTTTCGAACAGTTTTGTTTCTGCTCGTGCCTGTGCCGTCGCAAGGACGAGAACAACGCTACTGCACAGGCACCAGAAATTCCTGCCGGATGTAATAGCCATCGCCGTCGCTGCACTCGCCATTCAGGTAGGGATCGGCCGGCCGGAAGAAGCGGCTGAAGCCGGGTTTGTCTACAGCGTTCCTTTGTGTCACGACGACGACCTTGGCAGCCGGTATTTCGCCGCATTCCCTGTTGGTTTTCCCAAAGAACTTGCGCTGCGGCGGGCCGGACTTGATCCGCATCCGGATGCCTGGAACCATTTTTGACACCAGCAGATCCGCCGTGTCGAGCAGGCGCGTGTAACCAGGCTCGGCCTTCGGCAGGCCTTCGCCACCCGGCGGCATCAGCTTCTCCGCGCCTAACCCACGAAGCCGCGTGCGCAACTTTCCGGAGTCGGGATCACCAGGATAGATCCAGCCATCCTGCGACAGCATGAAGCGAAGCACCGTCGCGTCCTTCTGAGCGTCAGATAGGCCCGGCTTCAGGCCGAAGTCCGAGTGACAGCCGACGCAGTGCTTTTCGACGAGGCCTTTGCGCAAATTGATGAGCCGGACGCTGTTCTGCGCATCTCTGGCCACGAAGACAGCCAGTTGATCGATCAGCGCCTGGCTACGCATGTCGCAGGGCAACGGCGGCGGCGCATCGCCCGCGGCGCGGTCGATCCGGATCACGGTCTGGTTCTTGTCCTCGACCAACCAGATTGCGCCGTCCTCCGCGACCGTCATGCCGACGGGCGCACCTTGCGGCCGCGCGCCGTTGACGCGGTGCCAGCCTGCGACCAGCTCCTCGAACGGCGCGGCCGCGACGTCGCCACCCTCGGTCTGAAAGCTGTGGGTCGGATCGGCCGCGCAGCTGACATGATAAGACACCGGCGCCGGGGCGGGCTTCGGGAAGCCGTGGTCGTCGACGTCATAGACGATGACGCGGCTGCCGGTCGGGCGATAGCCATGCAGGCCGACCAGCAGCTTGCCCTCGAGCTCCGGAAATTTCGCGCCGTGATAATAGAGCATCGCGAGCGGCGCGCCGTGCGGCGGCAGCAGCGAGAACGGCGCCTTGTAGAGAGCGTTGGCGGTGCACAGCGATTTGTAGATCCCCGACTGCAATACGATCCTGAATTCGGGACTCGGCGTCGACAAATCGTAGCAATAAGGCCAACCGTAATGCCTGCCCTGCTCGATGGCGTTGATCTCCTCGTTCGGCTTGAAAATGTCAGGCAGGTCGCGGCCGTTCTCGCCTTGCAGGAAGGCATAGCCCGCATCGGGAAAGTTCGGGTGCAGCGCCAGCGCCATCGAGTTGCGCAGGCCGCGCGCATAGACGCCGTGCGGCGGGTCGGGTTCGCCAGGCTTCAACGCCGGGAAGATACCGCCCGGGGGCGGCGTGAACAGCCAGATCGACGCCATCGCGGAAGCACCCTCGGCCGCCGCGCAAGGTCGCGTGATCGGCGCCGGCGTGATGCAGTCGTCGCTGTGCGAGCCGATGTTGACGAACAGCCGGCCGTTCCTGTCGAACACAAACTGCTTGAGCGGGTGCGCGCTCTCCTCGAGCCTGGTGCCGTCGGGCAATGTGATCCGGCGGCCCGGCATCTGACGGACGATGGTCTCGACCGTGTCGCGCGGATTGTCGGCGAGCGGATCGAACCGGAAGATCGTCTCCGCGCTCGAGGCATAGAGCTTCTTGTCCGGACCGATCACGAGGCCAAACGGATATTCGATTGCAGTGAGCAGCTCCTTGAACCGCCGTCCCTGGGGCGCGCGCGGGTCGAGCAACAGCAGTCGGCCATCGGTATGGCCCCAGCCCGCCATGTCGGCGACCACGAACAGGTCACGACCGGGCACCTGGATGATCGCCCGCGGGAATTTCAGCCGATCCTCCTCGCTGGCGACGAGGCCGGCGCAAAATCCGGCCTTCATGTCGATCTGGATTCTGGGAAAAGCCAGATCGGCACTGCCGCAGGTCTCCGTGCCGATCGCATAGCCGCTCTTGCGGACCGGTTCTGATGAGCCTACCGAGGGGAGGGTCAGGAGCACCACCAAGGCGCCCGCGCATGCGCGCAGGCTTCGGCTTTCACGCCAAAATGTGAGGTGGTTCACGGCGCCTCCCGGACTTTCCGTCCAGGGTTGTTCCATGCCGCGGGAACGCCGTCCAGTTGATCAACACCCCCTTGTGATCAAACCAGCAGGGGGCTTGGCGCCGACCAATCTCCGTAGATTCCCTTACCGGGCTCGACCCGAATGTTTCGCGAAGGCTTGGAATGGTATCGGTTTGCCGTCCCAATCGCTCCCAATAGGAGACGCATATGGTCCAGGTCTATTTTCACTGCTCCAATACCGAGGGCACGCTGATCGATCGCAGCGGCACAGCCGTGACCAACCTGACCGAGGCGCGCGACCGTGCCGCCCAGATCATGAACGCGATGATCCTGACGCCCGGCGCTGAGGATTGGCGCGACTGGGTGATCCATGTCAGCGGCTCCGACGGCGAGGAGATCTTCGACCTCCCCTTCACTGCCATGCTCGGCAAGCCGCACTGAGGTGATGCCATGTTGCTCGCGTCACTGACCCTGCTCCGCCAGCCCCTGAGCTTCGTCGCCGGCAAATGGCAGACGCTGATCCGGATCGCGGGCAATCCCTACCGGCCCGAGCTCCACTACATGCGCGGGCCTGGCCCGAAATGGCACGCCAAGTATCAGGCCAGCCGGCTGCATCGCGCGCGCTGAGCTCTGCGGCTTCCGCTTCCCACTGATCGGTCTCTCAACTCGTGATGCCCGAGCATAGCCGTCCGAAGGACGGCGTCGCTTCCGCTCGCCTATGCCCCGGGCATTCACGCGTTGGCGCCTCCCCCGCCTGCTTCACACCAGCCATGTCGCGCCTCCCTTTCGATATTCTCGGTGGGGACGATGTGCCATTGTCCGCGCACTCCGCCGATTGCGGAGCTCAGCGCAACGAAGCCAAACCGAAGACAGCACACAGACATCATCATGCCGCACCAGTTCAGCCACGCCCAAACCGTCCGCAAGCCCGCCATCACAACCAAAGGCGGCATCGTCGCCGCGCAGTCGCGGCGGGCGGCCGAAGTGGGGGCGCAAGTGCTGGCGGCGGGCGGCGACTGCGTGGATGCGATCGTCGCCACCACCTTCGCGCTCAACGTGCTGGAGCCCTGGAACAGCGGCATGGGCGGCGGCGGCGCGATGGTGCTCTACCGTGCCGCGGAAAATCGCTACGAAGTGATCGACTACGGCATGTGCGCGCCGCAAAGCCTGCGCGCCGCCGACTATCCGCTCAGCGGCGAAGGCGCGGCTTCCGATCTGTTCCCCTGGCAGCGGGTGAAGGACGACCGCAACATCCACGGCCCCGCCGCGATCGCCGTGCCCGGCGTCGTCGCCGGCATGGAGGAGGCGCATCGCCGTCACGCGAAGTTGCCGTGGAAGGATCTGGTCGCGCCGGCAGCGGCCCTCGCCGGCGAAGGCCTGCTGGTTGACTGGTGGACCACGCTGACGATCGCGGCATCGGCGGCCGATCTTCGGCGCTATCCCGCGAGCGCGACAACGTTCCTGAAGGACGGCCTGCCGCCAAGCGCGCCATGGGGCATCAAGTCCGAGACGCGACTGCCGCTGGACACGCTGAAGGCGACGCTGTCGCACCTTGCCGACGCCGGTCCGCGCGATTTCTACCATGGCGATCTCGCCAGAAGCATCGCATCCGATATCAAGGCCGACGGCGGCGCGCTGTCGGTGGAGGACCTCGTCGCGTTCCGAGCTCATCTGCGCGAGCCGCTGGCGATCCCCTATCGCGGCGGCAAGGTGTTTGCGACGCCGGAGCTCACGGCCGGACCGACCATGGCGCATGCGCTGCGCCTGTTGCAGCAGAACCTGAAGCCGGGAAGCGCGCCAGACGCGGCCGCCTATGCCGAATATGCGCTCGCCCTGCAATCGGCTTATCGCGAGCGGCTCAAGGATATGGGCGATGCCGACGGCAAGCGCTCGCTCGGCGCGGACTATCTGGCGCCCGCCTGCACCACGCACTTCTCCGTGGTCGACCGCCACGGCAACATCGCGGCGGTGACGCAGACGTTGCTGTCATCCTTCGGCTCGAAATACGTCACGCCGCACACCGGCATCGCCATGAACAACGGCATCATGTGGTTCGACCCGACGCCGGGCACCACCAACTCGCTCGCCCCAGGCAAGCGCTGTCTCACCAACTACACGCCTGTCATCGCCGAGACCGCGGACGGCAAGCGGCTCGCGGTCGGCGCCTCCGGCGGTCGCCGCATCCTGCCGTCGGTGATGCAGATCGTGTCGTTTGCGATGGATTTCGGCATGGATCTCGATGCCGCGATCCACCAGCCGCGCATCGATGCAAGCGAAGGCGCGATCGTGATCGGCGATACCCGGTTGCCAGCGGAAGTCCGCAAGGCACTCGCCGCGCGCTTCGACTACGAGGAGACGCGGGTGCAGTCCCTGCCGCAGAAGTTCGCCTGCCCGAGCGTCGTGATGCGCAACGGCGGCACCAATTCCGGCGCGGTCGAGATTTTTCATCCTTGGGCCGATGCGGTGGCGGAAGCCTAAGGCTTAACGAAAACCGATTGAGCCGCGAGCACCGCTGCACCTCTTCCGCTTGCGGGAGAGGTCGACGCGCGCCGGGCGATGCAAAGCATCGTCCCGAGCGCGGCGGGTGAGGGCTCTCTCCTCTTGGGGATTCCCTGTATGGAAACACCCTCTCCCCAGCCCTCTCCCGCAAGCGGGAGAGGGAGCGCACCTGTGCTGCGGCAACAGTAAATCTAATCGCGCCGTTAGATCCCGAGCCGGTCGCGCACCCGGCCTGCGATCACTGCCGTCGTCACGCCCACCGGCCAGAATGCGTGCATCGGGATCGGCTTGATGCCGGTGACGGGCATGTCGAGCTCGGCCTTGGCGCCTCCGATCAGACGTCGTGCGAGCTGTGCGCCCATCGCGGTCGAGAGCGCGACGCCGCGGCCGTTGCAGCCGAGCGAGATCAGGACGTTGTCCGCGGGCTCGTGCACATGCGGATAATGATCCCCGGTGATGGCGAGCCGGCTGTTCCAGCCATGGGTCCAGGCGACGCCCTCGAGTTGCGGCCATAGCCGCTCGGCGTATCGCATGAGATAGGCGACGTCGCGCGGCGAATTGATCCAGCGCATCGGACCACGACCACCCATCAAGAGGCGGTTCTGCTGATCGACGCGGTAATAGACGGTGATGTGGCCGCTCTCGTAAAGGACGGGACGCGTCGGCATGATCGAACGGGCCACATCGTCGGACAACGGCGCGGTGGCCGCGATCGAGGAGAACACCGGCACGATGGTTCGGCGAAGCGCCGGCCAGAGATCGTCCGTAAAACCGTTGGTCGCGAGCAGCACCTTGTCGGCATGCACCACCGCGCGCGGCGTCCCGATGCGCCAACGGCTGCCCTCGCGGCGTAGCGACAGCGCCGGTGTCTCGCCGTGCACCTTTGCGCCCGCGGAGATCGCGGCGCGCGCGAGACCGCGGGCATAACTGAGCGGATGCAGATCGCCGCCGCGGGTATCCAGCATGGCGCCGACGTAGCGATCGGTGCCGGTCATCGCGCGCAGCTGCTCGCGGTTCAGGTACGACACCGGCATGCCGCGGGCAGTGCATTGCCGCGCGGTTGTCTCGATCGCGGCGGCGCTGGCCTGGTTATAGGCCGCGCGCAGCGTGCCGTTCTGCCGCGCCTCGCACGGGATCTGGTAGCGGCGGATCAAATCGTGGGTGAAGTTCGTCGTGCCGTAGGAGAAGTCGATCATGCGGCGGCCGAGCTCAGTGCCAAAATCGGCTTCGATCTGATCGGGGTCGTGCTTCAGTCCCGGATTGGTGTGGCCGCCATTATTGCCGGATGCGCCCCAGCCCGGCTCCTGCGCCTCCAGCACCAGTGCCTCCACGCCCTGCTCGGCCAGATGCAACGCCGTGGACAGACCGGTGTAGCCGCCGCCGACGATGGCGACCGAGACCGTCTTGTCGATTTCGAGCGGCGGCGTGGCCACCGGCGCGACGGCGGTGTCGGCATAGAGGGACGGCGGCAGAGGCAGGCGCGTGGTCATGGCAAGGACCGGTCAGAGCGGATGCAGCACGCGGCGCAAAAAATCCTGCGTGCGCGGATGCTGGGGTTGATTGAGCAGCGCCTTGGCCGGCCCCTGCTCGACGATGACACCGCCGTCGATGAACAGCACGCGGTCGGCGACGTCGCGGGCAAAGCCCATCTCGTGCGTAACGACGACCATGGTCATGCCGTCGTCAGCAAGCTTGCGCATCACGCCGAGAACGTCGCCGACCAGTTCAGGATCGAGCGCCGAGGTCGGTTCGTCGAACAGGATGGCCTTGGGCTGCATCGCCAGCGCCCGCGCGATCGCGACGCGTTGCTGCTGGCCGCCGGAGAGCTGCGGCGGATGTTCGTTGGCTTTCTCGGCAAGGCCCACCTGGGCGAGCAGCGCGCGGCCACGCTCGAATGCGGCAGCGCGCGGCTCCTTCTTCACATAGAGCGGACCTTCGACCACGTTCTCCAGCACCGTTCGGTGCGGAAACAAATTGAAGCGCTGGAACACCATCGAGACCTGGGTGCGGACTTGCACGATCGACGGCGCGTCGCGGTCGACCTTCAATCCCTCGACGCTGATCTCGCCGCGGTCGTAGCTTTCGAGACCGTTGATACAGCGCAAGATGGTGGACTTGCCGGAGCCGGAGGGCCCGACGATGCAGACCACCTCGCCCTTCTGCACGGAGGCCGTGATGCCCTTGAGCACCTCGTTTTCGCCAAAGCTCTTGTGGACGTCGGTCAGCTCGATCATTTCTTGCCGGCCCGCTTCTCGAAATGACGGACCAGCAGGATCAGCGGAATGCTCATGGTGAGATACATCAGCGCAACCATCGTGAACACGTTGGTGTTCTTGAAGGTCGAGGACGCGATCAGCTTGCCTTGCAGCGCGAGCTCGGCGACCGTGATGGTCGAGGCCTGCGAGGAATCCTTCAGCATCATGATCATGACGTTGCCGTAAGGCGGCAACACGATTCGCACCGCCTGCGGCAGCACGACGCGGCGCATGGTCAGCCACCAGCCCATGCCGATCGATTGCGCCGCCTCGATCTGCCCCTTGTCGATGGCCTCGATGCCGGCGCGGAAATTTTCCGCCTGATAGGCCGAGTAGGCGATGCCGAGCCCAAGGATCGCAGCCTGCAACGCGGACAGCGTGACGCCGAGATCCGGCATCACGAAGTAGAGGTAGAACAACAGCACGATGATCGGAATGCCGCGGATCACATTGATCAGGCTGGCGCTGAGCAGCGACAGGACGCGGATGCCGGAGACCCGCATCATCGCCCAGACGAGGCCAAGCACCGTCGACAGCAGCAGCGAGCCGATGGTGACGACGATCGTCAGCACGACGCCGCTCATCAGGATCGGGAAGAATTCCGCCGCGTCGTGCCAGAAGCCTTTCATCGATCAGCCTTCATCGATTGACCTCTCGCGATCAACCCTGCGCCTTCAGGCCCCATTTATCGAGGATCTTCTCGATGGTTCCGTTGGCCTTGAGCTTGGCGAGCGAGGCGTTGATCTTGCCGAGCAGCGCGCTCTCGCCCTTGCGGACGCCGATGCCGACCGAGCCGACAGTAGCAGGCTTGTAGCTGTCGACGAGCCGCACCTCGGGGAAGCCGCCCTGCTTCAGATTGTAGGCGAGGATCGGATAATCGGCATAACCGGCCTTGAGGCGGCCGGTGTTCACGTCGCGCAGGATGTCGGGAATGGTATCGTAGGCCTTGACGTCGGCGAACAGGCCGGACTTCTTCAGCGCATCGACGAAGGCGGTGCCGACCTGGGCGCCGACCGTCTCGCCTTTCAGATCGTCCTGCGTGGCGTAGGCCTTGGTATCGCCCTTCGGCACGACGAGGCCTTCCCCGTAAGTGTAGATCGGATCGGAGAAGTCGACGACCTCCTTGCGCGGCGCGGTGATGAACATCGCGGCCGCGATGATGTCGATCTTGCTGGAGGTCAGCGACGGGATCAGCGCCGAGAACGCCATCGGCTCGATCTGCACGTTGAGGCCGGCATCCTTGCCGATCTCGGTGATGAGATCGACCATGATGCCCTGGATGGTGTTGGTCTTGGTGTCGAGGAAGGTGAAGGGAATGCCTGTCGGCGTCGAACCAACCTTCAGCACCTGCTGCGCCGAAGCCGGCGCTGCTGCGGCAATCGCGAGTGCCGCGACCGCGGCCTGGACAAAACGCTTCAACGCCATCGCATTCCCCTTTGGGCTCGGCCGATGGCGGCGCTCGCAGATGTCGTGATCGCAGACATTGCGGGCCGAGCCGTTTCGGCCTATTTTCACCAACATGAAAATTTGGTCACACTTTCGCGGGTCATGCAAGCGGTTTTCATGCACATGAAGGAAGCGGTTTGACGTGAGCGGTGGCAAAAGAATGCGCAGACCGGCCGCCGCAAAGCCGGTGAAGAAGGTGCAGATAAAGGCGAAGGCGAAAGCCAACGCCAACACCAAGGCTATCGCCAAAGCCGCCGAGCCCGCGATGGACATCGCGGTCGGCCGCCGTATCCGCGATCTCAGGCGCATCAGGCAATTCTCGCTCGAGACGGTCGCTTCGCGCACGGATCTGTCGATCGGCTTCCTCAGCCAGATCGAGCGCGGCCTGTCGTCGCCGTCGCTGCGTGTGCTGGCCACGCTCGCCGACGTGCTCGGCGTCGGCATCGCCGCGCTGTTCGGCGCGAGCCCGAACGCCGACGGTGCATCCAATCAAATCGTCACGCGCGGGCTTCAGCGGCCCGAGCTGAAGCTCTGGCGCACCGGCGTGTCCAAGCAATTGCTGAGCCCGGCCAGCGCCGACAACCGGCTCAACCTGTTCCTGGTGCATCTGGAGCCAGGCGGCTCCACCGGCGACGAGCTCTACACTCATGACGGCGAGGAAGCCGGCCTCGTCCTCGAAGGCGAGATGATGCTGACGGTGGACAGCGAGACATGGTCGCTGAAGACGGGCGACAGTTTTCGGTTTGCAAGCCGGCGGCCGCACCGGTTTTCCAATCCGGCCAATGACGCGAAGTCCGTGGTGCTGTGGGTGAACTGCGTGACAGGGACGGCGTAGCCGCAGTTGTCATTGCGAGCGAAGCGAAGCAATCCAGACTCTCACCGCGGAGACACTCTGGATTGCTTCGTCGCTTCGCTCCTCGCAATGACGGGAGGATAGAGTCTTAGCCGAACCGGTACTTGTACCGGTCCACCGTCAGCGCGCTCACGTCAATGTCCGGTTTCTTGCCCGACAGCATGTCGGCGAGCACGCGGCCGGAGCCGCAGGACATGGTCCAGCCGAGCGTGCCGTGGCCGGTGTTGAGGTGAAGGTTGGCGTATTGCGTCGGGCCGATCACGGGCGGGCCGTCCGGGGTCATCGGGCGCAGGCCGCTCCAGAACGTCGCCTTGGAGAGATCGCCGCCGCGCGGGAACAGATCGGTCAGCGAATGATCGAGCGTGGCGCGGCGCGCATCATAGAGCTGGCTCGAGAAGCCGGAGATTTCGGCGGTGCCGCCGACGCGGATGCGATTTCCCAAACGGGTGATGGCCACCTTGTAGCTCTCGTCCATCACAGTCGATTCCGGCGCGCCGGAAACGTCCTTGATCGGCACCGTGATCGAATAGCCCTTCACGGGATAGACCGGCAGCGAAATATCGAGCGGCGCGACCAGCCGCGACGACCAGCTTCCGAGAGCGAGCACGTAAGCGTCTGCCTGCAACATTCCGGCGCTGGTCACGACGCCGCTGACGCGCGCGCCGTCGGTGACGATGCGGTCGATGCCGGTGTTGAACATGAAGCGCACGCCGAGCGCCTCGGCATGCTTGGCCAGCGCCTGCGTGAACATGTGACAGTCGCCGGTCTCGTCCTGCGGCAGCCGAAGTCCGCCCGCGAACTTCTCCTTCACGCCCGCCAGCGCCGGCTCGGCCGCAATGCAGCCCTCACGGCTCAGCACCTCGAAGGGCACGCCGTACTGCTTGAGCACGGCGATGTCCTCACCGGTGCCGTCGAGCTGGGCCTGGTAGCGGAACAGCTGCAGCGTGCCCTGGGAGCGCTCGTCATACTGGATGCCGATGTCGCGGCGCAGATCGCGCAGGCAATCGCGGCTATATTCCGCGATCGGAATCATCCGGCTCTTGTTGATCGCGTAGCGTTCGCTGGTGCAATTGCGCAGCATCTTCAGCAGCCAGACCCACATCACGGGATCGAGCTTCGGCCGGATCACAAGGGGGCCGTGCTTCATCAGCAGCCATTTGACCGCCTTCACCGGTACGCCGGGGCCGGCCCAGGGCGAAGAATAGCCGGGCGACACTTCGCCGGCGTTGGCAAAGGAGGTCTCGAGCGCCGGTTCGGGCTGACGGTCGACAACCGTCACCTCATGGCCGGCACGCGCGAGGTAGTAGGCAGAGGTGACACCGATGACACCGCTGCCGAGGATCAGAACTTTCACGCTTGGTCAAACTCCCGCGGCATCACGCTCGCCGCTGCAAGAGGAACTCCGCAACGGCGAGAGCAATTATCAGGCCACCCGCTTGATGGCATCGCCGAGGATCGACACGATATCGTCGATGTGGCTCTTCTCGACGATGAGCGGAGGCGACAGCGCAAAGCTATCGCCGCTCATGCGGAAGTACAGCCCGCGATTGAAGCAATCGACCATGACGTCGTAGCCACGCACGCCGACGGTACCGTCACGGGGTGACAGCTCGACCGCGCCCATCAGGCCGCAATTGCGGATGTCGACGACGTTGGGCAGGCCCTTCAGCGAATGCAGCGCATCGCGCCAGTATTCGGAGATCGACGCACCGCGCGTCAGCAGGCCCTCGTCCTTGTAGATGTCGAGCGTCGCGATGCCCGCGGCGCAGGCGACCGGATGCGCCGAATAGGTATAGCCGTGGAACAGCTCCATCGCGTTCTCCGGGCCGACCATCAGGCCGTCATGCACCTTGCGGCTCGCGAACACGGCGCCGCAGGGAATGGTGCCGTTGGTGATGCCCTTGGCCGTCGTCATCATATCGGGCGTGACGCCGAAGAAGTTGGCGGCGAACGGCGTGCCGAGGCGGCCGAAGCCGGTGATGACCTCGTCGAAGATCAGGAGGATGCCGTGCTTGTCGCAGATCTCGCGCAGGCGCTGGAGATAGCCCTTCGGCGGCGGCAACACCGCGGTCGAGCCCGGCACGGGCTCGACGATGACGGCAGCAATGGTCTCGGCGCCGTGCAAGGCCACCAGCCGCTCGAGATCATCGGCGAGCTCGGCGCCATGCTCGGGCTGATCCTTGGCGAAGGCGTTGCGGGTGAGATCGTGGGTGTGGCGAATGTGGTCGACGCCCGGCAGCAGGGTCGCGAAGGCACGACGGTTGGCGACCATGCCGCCGACCGAGGTGCCGCCGAATCCGACGCCGTGATAGCCGCGCTCGCGGCCGATCAGGCGGGTGCGGCTCGCCTGGCCGTTGGCACGGTGATAGGCGAGCGCGATCTTCAGCGCGGTGTCGACCGACTCGGAGCCGGAATTGGTGAAGAAGATGCGATCGAGGCCCTTCGGCGCGATCTCGGCCAGACGCTCGGCGAAGTCGAATGCCAGCGGATGGCCCATCTGGAACGACGGCGCGAAGTCCAGCGTCATCAGCTGGCGCTCGACGGCGGCGGCGATCTGCTTGCGGCCGTGGCCGGCATTGACGCACCAGAGGCCGGCGGAGGCGTCGATCACCTTGCGGCCGTCGACGGTGGTGTAGTGCATGCCCTCGGCCGAGGAGAACAGGCGCGGCGCCTTCTTGAACTGCCGGTTGGCCGTGAACGGCATCCAGAACGAGTCGGTCTTGATGGTGTTCGGAATCTGATGAAGGGTCACGGGCCACGCTCCTTTGCTGACCTGCTACCAGAGGCACGGCTTGAAAAGCGCAACAAGTCCTTTTCTGACCGGCTGCAAGCCATTGATTTGACTAGGGCTGCCGGTCCATATTTGCGCGATCCGCAACACCTGCAACACGGGACAGGGACATGAGCGTCGATATCGGTGGACGGCTGCGATTCATCCGGGCGCGCCAGAAGCTGTCGCAGCGCGAACTCGCCAAACGCGCCGGCGTCACCAATTCGACGATCTCGCTGATCGAATCCAACCAGATGAACCCCTCGGTCGGCGCGCTCAAGCGCATCCTCGACGGCATTCCGATGGGGCTCGCCGAGTTCTTCGCGCTGGAGCCGGAGAGCCGGCGCAAGATATTCTACCGCGGTGAAGAGCTGACCGAGGTCGGCAAGAAGCCGATCTCGTATCGGCAAATCGGCGACAATCTGTTCGGTCGCAGCCTGCAGATCCTGAAGGAGCGCTACGAGCCCGGCAGCGACACCGGGCGCGTTCATCTCGTCCATGACGGCGAGGAAGGCGGCATCGTGATCTCGGGCAAGCTCGAAGTCACCGTCGAGGACGAGCGCCGCATCCTCAATCCGGGCGATGCCTACTACTTCGAGAGCCGTCGCCCGCATCGCTTCCGCTGCGTCGGCGGCAAGCCGTGCGAGGTGATCTCGGCCTGCACACCGCCGACGTTTTGAAGTTGTCCGCAATCCTACGGAGCCACCGGTATCTTACGGAGCTTGAGCCATCTCAATTTCCGCAGCCTGATCCTCTATATGTTTCGAGCCATAGCCAAGCAGCCTCCGCTTTCCGGAGGCGCTTCGTAACAGGGCTCGCTATGAAGATCACGCTCGCAAATGCAGAGGCCGCGCTCGATGAAGTGCAGCGCGACAGCGACAAGCTCCATTCGGAGGAGCTGCGCAAGACCATCGCGAATTACATCGAGGCGCAGCGAGAAGCGCTCAAGGCTCTACGCAAGAAGCTGCATTAGCACGCGGCGGAGCAAGACGGCCTCGCCGGCCGCTGCTAAAAGCCTACGTCAGCAACTCCTCCATCCGGATCGGGAAACGGCGGACACGTACGCCGGTCGCATGCCACACCGCGTTGGCGACTGCCCCTGCACTGCCGGTGATGCCGATCTCGCCGACACCCTTGATGCCGAGCGCGTTCACGTGCGGGTCGTGCTCATCGACCGTGATCACGTCGAGCGGCGGCACGTCGGCATTCACCGGGATATGGTACTCGCCGAGATTGGCGTTCATGATCCGGCCGGTGCGGCGGTCGGTGATGGCTTCCTCGTGCAACGCGAAGGACAGGCCCCAGATCATGCCACCGAACAGCTGGCTCTGCACCATGCGCGGGTTGACGATGCGCCCCGCGGCGAAAGCGCCGACCATGCGGGTGACGCGGACCTGGCCGAGCTCGGGATCGACCTTCACCTCCGCGAATACCGCGCCATGGGCGTGCATCGCATACTCCTCCATCGCGGCCGGATTCGGCGCGCCGGTGCCGCGCGCCTCGACCTCGGCGACGCCGGCACGCGCGAGAATCTCGGAATAGCTTTCGCCGCGGCTCTCGTCGTCGCGCCGGATCAACCTGCCATCGCGCGCGATCACGCCGGCATTGCCGGCGCCGAACAGCGGCGAGCGCTCGTCGCCGGTGGCGAGATCGGCGAGCTTCGCAACCACGGCCGCGCCTGCGCTGTGGATCGCAGCACCCGCGGTTGCCGTATGTGCCGAGCCGCCGGCAATGCCGGCATCGGGCAGGTCGGATGAACCCGCCTTGAACTCGACGCGATCGATATCAAGCCCGAGTTCGTCGGCCGCAATCTGCGCAAGCGCCGTCCAGGCGCCCTGCCCCATGTCATGCGCGCCGATTTCCATGGCACCGGAGCCGTCGCGGCGAAGCACGGCACGCGCTTCGGCCTGGAACATCAATGCCGGGAAGGTCGCGGTACCCATGCCCCAGCCGACCAGAAGACCATCGTCGTCCCGCATCTGCCGCGGCTGGAGCGTTCGCTTCGCCCAGCCGAAGCGCGCCGCGCCCTGCTCGTAGCAGGCGCGCAGCGCCTTGGACGAGAACGGCTTGCCGGTGATGGGCTCGACCTCGGCATAGTTCTTCAGACGAAAGGCGAGCGGATCGATGCCGCAGGCCCAGGCCATCTCGTCGATCGCGCTCTCCAGCGCGATCGAGCCGGTCGCCTCGCCGGGCGCGCGCATGAACAGCGGCGTACCGGTGTTGACGCGCACGGCATCATGCGACGTGCGGATCGCAGGCGCCGCATAGAGCGTGTGCGAGGCATCGGCCGCGGGCTCGTAGAAATCGTCGAAGGTGCTCGACACGGTGCGCGCGTGGTGATCGAGCGCGGTCAGGCGCCCCTCGCCGTCGGCGCCGATGCGCAGCCGCTGCCGCGTCGGCGCGCGGTGGCCGACCGGGCCGTACATCTGCTCGCGGCGCAGCACCAGCTTGACTGGTTTGCCGACGAGCTTTGCCGCCATGATGCCGAGGACCGGAGGGCCGGCCATGAGCCCCTTCGAGCCGAAGCCGCCGCCGAGGAACGGGCTGCGGATATGGATCTTGTCGTGCGCGATGCCGAACAATTCGGCAACGCGCGCCAGCGACAGCATGAGGCCCTGGGTCGGCATGTCGATCTGCAGATTGTCGCCGTTCCAGGCAGCCACGATCGCATGCGGCTCCATCGCATTGTGATATTGCGGCGGCGTTTCGTAGACCGCGTCGATCCGCTTCTCGGCCGACGCAAGCTCCGCCTCGACATCGCCGCGGTAATTTTCCGTCGGGTTGCCGACGCCGACGACCGGCGGCACGAAGCTCTCACCCGCGTCGAGACCGATGAGCGCGGGCAGCGTCTCGTAGTGCGGCGCCAGCAGCGCCGCGCCTTCCGTCGCCGCCTCCAGCGTCTCGGCGATTACGACGGCGATCGGCTGGTTGGCGTAGCGGACCTCATTGCTCTGTAGCACCTCCATCCGGAATACGAATGGATTGGTCTTGATCTCGGGATCGATCGCGAGCTCAGGCTTGTGATCCGACGTCATGACATCGACGACGCCGGGATGACGTTTGGCAGCGCTGATATCGAGCGAGGTCACACGGCCACGCGAAATGCTCGCGACCGCCATCACCGCAAACAGCATGCCGGGCGGATGGTTGTCGGCGGCGTAGGTCGCCTGGCCCTTGACCTTGAGAACCCCGTCGCGGCGGGTCAGCGGCTGGCCGATGTTCGAGCCGTGGCGCAGATGAGCGGGCGCGCTGGTGAGATTGAGTTCAGGCATGGATCGCTCCGGACGTCGAGGCAAAGGGAGAGGCCGGCAGCGCGGCGATGCGCGCGGGCGTACCGGCGGCGGCAAGGCTCAGCGCGCGCACGACGACGCGGCGCGCGAGCTCGATCTTGAAGGCGTTGTCGCCGGACGGTTTTGCGTCGGCGAGCGCGCGCGAGGCGGCTTCCTGGAAAGCGTCCACCGTGGGCGGGACGTTCCTGAGCATGTCCTCCGCGGCGCGGGCGCGCCAGGGCTTTGCGGCGACACCGCCGAGCGCAAGCCGCGCCTCCGCGATCTTGCCGTTCTCGATCCGCAGCGCAGCGGCAGCCGAGACGACGGCAAACGCGTAGGACGTTCTATCGCGGACCTTGAGATAGCGCGCATGAGCCGCAAAGCCGCGCGCAGCGGGCGGCAGGCGCACCGCGACGATGAGATCACCCGGTTCGAGCGCCGATTCACGCTCGGGCGTATCGCCGGGCAGGCGATGCAGGTCGTCGAGCGCGATCTCGCGCCGCCCGCTCCTGCCCTCGATCTCGACGATGGCGTCGAGCGCGACCAGCGGCACGCAGAAGTCGGATGGATGCGTGGCGATGCAGTTTTCGCTCCAGCCGAGCACGGCGTGGGTGCGGTTCTCGCCGTCACGCGCGTCGCAACCGCTGCCGACCTCGCGCTTGTTGCAGCGGCTGGCGGTGTCGTAAAAATACGCGCAACGCGTCCGTTGCAGCAGATTTCCGCCGACGGTCGCGGCGTTGCGCAGTTGCGCCGACGCGCCGGAGAGCAGCGCTTCGGCGACAGCCGGGTAGGCCTTGGCGAAGTCGGCGTCATGCGCAAGATCGGCGTTGCTCACCAGCGCGCCGATACGCACACCACCGTCGGCAAGGCGCTCGATCTGATCGAGCCCGTCGAGATGCGTGACGTCGACCAGACGATCCGGACGGCTGACGCCGCCCTTCATCAGATCGAGCAGATTGGTGCCGGCGGCGAGATAGACGGCGCCCGGCTGCGCCGCGGCCGCGACGGCTTCGGCGACCGTGGCCGGCCTGACGTAATCAAATTGCTTCATGCGGAGCGCCTCTGATTGGATTCGTCCATCCCGGCCTGCGCGTCGAGCACGGCATCGACGATGCCGGCATAGGCGCCGCAGCGGCATAGATTGCCGCTCATGCATTCGCGGATGCGCTCGGGATCGTTGCCGGCCTGTGCCTCGCTCATCATGCCGATCGCGCTCATGATCTGGCCGGGCGTGCAGAAGCCGCACTGAAAGCCGTCATGGGCGATGAAGGCGGCCTGCACGGGGTGAAGCTGGTCGCCGCGCGCCACGCCCTCGATGGTGAGAATGTCGGCACCGTCATGGCTAATGGCCAGCGCGAGGCAGGAGTTGATCCGCTTGCCGTCGACGAGAATGGTGCAGGCGCCGCATTGACCGCGGTCGCATCCCTTCTTGGTTCCGGTCAGGTGGAGGCGCTCACGCAGGAGATCGAGCAACGTGACGCGCGCATCGTCGAGGACGAAGTCGCGCCGCGCACCGTTCACGGTGAGGCTGATGGAGTGGTTCATATAAGGCTCCGATCAGATATGGACATGAGTCGTCGCGCAGCGCGCCACCGCCGTGGCCGCCGTCGATTCCGCGCCGCCCGAATATCATCCGAGCCAACGTCTTCAGCGAAGATACGGAGGCAGCCTCCGCTTAACAAGGGCCGCCGAAAAATTTTGGAATTCGTCAAAAGCCCGTGCGCATCAACGCGATGCAGCCCCACAAGGGTTCAATCTAACCAATTCGTGATCTACAGTGCCGGCATGGACGACCACACCGATCAGATCCGCAAGCCGCGTGCCGATGCCGTGCGCAATCGCGAGCGCGTGCTCGAGGCGGCGAAAGCCGTGTTCAACGCGGGCGGGCCGGAGGCGAGCCTGGAGGCGGTGGCAAAACGCGCCGGCGTCGGCATCGGCACGCTCTATCGGCATTTCCCGACGCGCGAGGATTTGTTCGAGGCGGTGTACCGGCGCGAGGTCGAGCAGCTCAGCGAACTCGCCGAGCAGTTGAAGAATGCGAAGGACCCGGTGGATGCGCTGCGGCGCTGGCTGCGCTCAGGTGTCGAATTCGTTGCCACCAAAAAGGGCATGGTGGCAGCCCTGGCACTCGCGGTGCAGAGCGGGTCGGAGTTGCATGCCTTTTCCTTTGAGCGCCTGAGCAAGGCGATCGGCTCGCTGCTCGATCGGGCAGCCGCGGCCGGCGCGATGCGCGCGGACGTCAGCCCCGAGGACTTGCTGCGCGCGTTCTTCGGCATGTGCTACATGCACGACCAGCCCGGCTGGCAATCCTCGGTGCTGCGGATGCTCAACGTGTTCGTTGACGGTTTGCGGGTGCAGCCTGTCGTGAAAGCCAAGGCCCGCGTGGCCGCCAGGCCCGCGAAGCCGGCTGCAAAGCGGAAGCGATAGCCCGCGAGATGTGCTAGGATCGGCGCCGCCCGGGATTTCAACGCGGAGCCTGTCATGCGCATCGCCGCCTTGCTGGTCTTTCTCAGTGTCGCCTTCGGTCCGATCTCGGCGCGTGCCGACGATGTCGCGACGGCACAGGATATCATCCGCGCCCAGGAGCAGGCATTCGGCCGCGACGACGCGCGCGCGGCCTATTCCTACGCCGCACCGGCGATCCGGGAGATCTTCCCCGCGCCCGACATCTTCATGTCCATGGTGCAAAACGGCTACCCGCCGGTCTATCGGCACAAGAGCTTTGAATTCGGCGACAGCAAGAGCGAGGGCAGCCGCATTGCCCAGCACGTCCATATCATCGACGCCAATGGCGAGGCCTGGGAAGCGCTCTACACGCTCGAGCAGCAGGCAGACGGCAGCTACAAGATCACGGGTTGTTCGCTGCTGAAGGCGGGACAGGCAGTCTAGGTCGCAAAACCTGGACCGGTCCTGACTGCATTCATCCGCGAGCGGATCAGCAACGTCAGCACGATGCCGATATTGAGCGCGTTCCACGCCACACCGTTGGCGAACGCCGCTGCATAGGAACCTGTCGCGTCGAAGATGACGCCCGAGACCCAGCCGCCGAACGACATGCCGAACACGGAGGCGAAGATCACGATGCCGACGCGGGTTGCGGCCTCGCTCGCCGGCATCGCCTCGCGCACGATGATGGCATAGCTCGGCACGATGCCGCCCTGGAACAGGCCGAACATCGCGGAGATCAAATAGAGCGAGGTCAGGCTGTCGAAGAACAGGTAGAATACGAGCGCAAAGCCTTGCGCCAGGGCGCCGATCAGAAGCGTCGGGATGCCGCCGATCTTGTCGGCGAGGTAGCCCGAGCCGATCCGACTGACGATGCCGCAGGCCATCATCAGCGACAACATCTCGGCGCCACGCGCCACGCCATATCCGAGATCGCCGCAATAGGCGACGATATGCACCTGCGGCATTGCCATGGCGACGCAGCAGGAGATGCTGGCGATCGAGAGCAGCACCGTCAGCGTATTGGTCGAGAGCTTGAGGTCGACCCGCGGCGGCGCTGCATTGGCATGATCGTGAACCTTGTCGTCGCCCATCTGCGCGCGCAGGACCAGCACCAGGATGGTCATCAGGCTGACGCAGACGAGGCCGATGCCGATGTGCGTGTAACGCCAGCCGATCGTCTGCATGCCCGTGCTCACGAGCGGCGGCCACATCGTGCCGGCGACATAATTACCGCTCGCGACGATGGTCACGGCCAGGCCGCGATAGCGCTCGAACCAGTGGGAGGCCTCCGCCATCAGCGGCGCGAAGGTCGCCGACGTGCCGAGCCCGATCAGGAAATACGCCGCCACGAACTGCCAGAGCTGGGTCGACAGACCCGCCAGCACGTTGGCGACGCCGAGGAAAGCGATGCTGATCGCCATCGCCGCCACGATGCCGAACCGGTCGGTGATCCTGCCGGCGATGACGCCGCCAAGCCCGAAGCCGAACATCATCAGCGTGAAAGCCAGCGACACCGCGCCGCGCGTCGCGGAGAATTCGGCCTGCACCGCGGGAATCATCACCACGATCGCCCACATGCCGACGCCGCCGATCGAACCGATCAGAAGCGCAATGACGAGGCGCATCCAGGCCTGACGCGAATCAGGGGTGAATGTTTCAGGTGTTTGTCCCGATTGATTTGGCGCGTGCACGGGCGGGACCATGGCCCGCGGATCGCCACAGGGTCAACCATTGTGGCGCGATATTGGGCATGCACGGTGCACTGCGGTAAGAAGGAGCTTGGCGAACGCGCGTTTTGTCATTATTTTGCAAATCAGCGCGTGCAACATCGCCGCGCGAAGGGCATGTCGGCGGAATGTTGCTGCGATTGACACGATCGATGCGGATCAGGGTGGGGCGTGTGATTGCCCTTGCCTATTTGTTCTGCGTGCTCGCGCCGGCCGCAAGCCTCGCCTGGGGTAGCGGTCCAGCGCCGTGCCTCGACGACGCGCTCCTCGCCGACCTCGTGCCGGTGCATCACCAGATGCAGGCCGGCCACACGCATGACGGCGCCTCGCATGACCACGCCGGGCCGCATGCGCATCACCAGACCGCCGCGCAGGACGCGCCCACCGTCCCTCATCATCACGACGGCAAGGGTACGCCGGGACCGTGCTGTGCGATGATGTGTGTGAGCGCGCTGGCGGCCGACCTGCCCAGCGTCGCAAAGCCGCTTCAGCCGGTTTCCGCCTGCTCGCCCGAGATCGTGGCCAGCCTGCACAGCGCGGCGCCGCCCCTGCTCTACCGCCCTCCCATCGCCTGATCTGACGCGCGACGACGTCAGGCCGAGCGCGCACCCGCGCGCGCGAACCTGTGGTCTCCAGACAGATCAGGGATGACTCATGCTTACGCTTTCCGGGGCGAAGTCCGCCGCTGCATCCGCGGCGCGGGGACGACACTTTCGATTCAATTGGCCGCTGCTGGCCGCGACGGCATTGGCGCTGTCCGGCTGCGTGCCGGCAACGACACAAGTCGCGGGCGCTGATCCTGCCGATCCCGCGACCAAGGTCGCGCGCGCCGGCTATCATTCGACGATTGCGCCCTACACCAGCCTGCGGCCTGCGACGCCGGCACCATGGCGCCAGCGCAACGAGAACGTCGCGCCGCAGCCCAAGCAAGACCGGTAGGAGCGCGTCATTGACACACCGTCTCGCGCAAAGCCTGCTCGTTCTTGCCTCGCTCGGCCTGTCAGGCTGCGCCGCCTTCTCGCCCGACAGCGGCATGAATGCCGTCTCGGAGCTGACGAGCCAGACCCTCAAAAAGGATGTCGCCTTCGTGCGGACGGCCGAGGGAGCCGGCGCGGTCGACGCGCGCGTTCGCCAACTGCTGTCGCGAACACTCAACCCCGAGACCGCCGTGCAGATCGCCCTGCTCAACAACAAGGGGCTTCAGGCCGCCTATAACGAGCTGGCGCTGGCCGAGACCGATCTCGTCGAGCAGAGCCTGCCGCCCAATCCCGTGTTCTCGGTCTCGCGGATCTCGGGCAACGGCGCCAGCGAAATCGAGCGTCAGGTCGTCGGCGACATCCTCGCGCTCGCCACTCTGCCGTTTCGTTCGGAGATCGCCCGCGACCGTTTTCGTCAGGCGCAATTGCGCGCGGGTCTGGCGACGTTGCGGCTTGCCGCCGATGTCCGCCGCGTCTATTGGCGCGCCGTGGGCGGCAACGAGATGGTGGCGTTGCTGACGGATGCGAAGGCGACGGCGGAATCGACCGCACAGCTCGCGGTCAAGCTCGGCGAAACGGGCTCGATCAACAAGCTCGATCAGGCTCGTGAACAGGTGTTTTACGCCGAAACCACCGCCGACCTTGCCACCGCGCGACAGACGGCGACGAGCGCGCGCGAAAAGCTGGCGCGCCTGATGGGACTGTGGGACGGCGGCCTCGACTTCCGCCTGCCCAACCAGCTGCCGCCGCTGCCGCGCCGGCCGCAGGCTTTGCCGTCGATTGAAGCCGACGCGGTCGCCCATCGCATCGACCTTCAGATCGCGCGGCTCGAGCTGACCGCGCTCGCGAAGTCGCTGAACCTCACGGAGGCGACGCGCTTCGTGACGCTGCTCGATCTCGCCGGCATCTCCCGCCGCACCCGGGATCCGGAAGGCGCGCCGTTCCGCGAACGCGGCTTCGACGTGCAGTTCCAGATCCCGATCTTCGACGGCGGCGAGGTGCGGGTGCGGCAGGCGGCGGAGACTTACAATTTCGCCTTCAATCGGCTGACCGAGCGCGCCGTGAACGTACGCTCCGAGGCGCGCGATGCTTACCGGATCTATCGCTCGGGCTACGACATCGCCAGCCACTATCAGCGCGAGATCATCCCCTTGCGAAAGATCATCACCGAGGAGATGCAGCTCCGCTTCTCCAGCATGCAGGTCGATATCTTCGCGCTGCTCAACGAGGCGCGGCAGCGACTTGCGTCGCTGCGCGGTGCAATCGATGCGAAGCAAAGATTTTTCCTTGCCCAGTCCGACTTGCAGACCGCCGTCAATGGCGGCGGCGCGCCTGCTGACGGCGACAATTCAACCACTCTCGCCGCGGCAGCGCCTGCCGATGGCGGTCACTGACATGGAGGCCAGCATGTTTTCCCGCCGAGGATTTTTGGGTAGCGCCGCGCTCGCCGGCGCATCCGTCGTCAGCGGCCGCGCGCAGGCCGCCTCGATTCCGGAAGCCCCGCACATGGACAAGGCGGTGATGCAAGCGCCGCTGCATCCCGCCGGTGGGCCGGACTATCGCCCCGTGGTCACGCTGAACGGCTGGTCGCTTCCGTTTCGGATGAACGGCGACTGGAAGGAATTCCATCTCGTTGCTGAGCCCGTGGTGCGCGAATTCGCCGAGGGCATGAAGGTGAATCTGTGGGGCTATAACGGCCAGTCGCCGGGACCGACGATCGAGGCCGTCGAGGGCGACAAGGTCCGCATCTTCGTGACCAACAGACTGCCCGAATACACCACCGTGCACTGGCACGGCATGATCATTCCCAGCGGCATGGACGGTGTCGGCGGGCTGACGCAGCCTCACATCCAGCCGGGAAAAACCTTCGTCTACGAGTTCGAGATGAAGAAGAGCGGGACCTTCATGTACCACCCGCATTCCGACGAGATGGTGCAGATGGCGATGGGCATGATGGGCATGGTCGTCGTGCATCCGCGCGACCCGAACTTTCGGGCCGTGGACCGCGACTTCGTCTTCGTCATGAGCACCTATCGCGTCGATCCCGGCACCTATCTGCCGCAGGTCAACGAGATGACCGACTTCAACATGTGGACCTGGAACGCGCGCGTGTTTCCCGGCATCGATCCGCTGCCGGTCAGACTCGGCGACAAGGTGCGCGTGCGCATCGGCAATCTCAGCATGACCAACCATCCGATCCATTTGCACGGCCACAGCTTTGCAGTGACCTGCACCGACGGCGGCTGGATTCCGGAGAGCGCGCAATATCCGGAGACAACCACGGACGTACCGGTCGGCGCTGTCAGGGTGTTCGACGTGCTCGCCGACAACCCCGGCGACTGGGCGTTCCACTGCCACAAGTCGCATCACACCATGAATGCGATGGGACACGACATGCGCAACATGATCGGGGTGTCGCGCAAGGATCTCGCCAGGGCCGTCGGCAAGCTCGCGCCTGACGGCATGGCGATGGGCTCGACCGGCATGGCGATGGGCAACATGGAGATGCCCGCGCCCGACAACACGCTGCCGATGATGACCGGCACCGGCCAGTTCGGCCCGATCGAGATGGGCGGCATGTTCACGGTGATGAAGATCCGCGAAGGCCTCGCGCGCGACGATTATCGCGATCCCGGCCCCTACCAATTCCCGCAAGGCACCGTCGCCTACGAGGTCACCCCGCCGGCCCCGGAGCCCGTGCGCCAACAACCAGGCGGGCCGCCGATGAAGAACATGAAGATGTGAGCGTTTCGATGAACCACCACCAACTGGAGATACCAATGAAGACGACGATCAAGCTCGGTCTGGCGCTGGCCGCGCTTTCCACCGCGCCGGCCTTTGCCCACGACCAGCACGGGCACGGCACCTTTTCGGCCGGCGAGCCCGGCGATTCCAAAAAGCCCGCGCGCACCATCGAGATCCTGCTGAACGAGATGGACTACACCCCCGCGAGGATCGAGGTCAAACGCGGCGAGCAGATCCGCTTCGTGCTGCGCAATGTCGGCAAGGAGGACCATGAATTCCTGCTCGCCACCACCAAAGAGAATCTCGCGCATGCGGTGGAGATGAAGAAGCATCCGCACATGGAGCACGACGATCCCAACGGTGTCAGGCTCGCACCGAGCAAGACAGCCGAGATCCTTTGGAAGTTCAGCAAGACCGGCACGTTCGAATTTTCGTGCCTGATTCCCGACCACCGCGACTACGGCATGGTCGGCCACGTCACCGTGAAGTAACGCAAGGAGCTCCCATGAACCGCATCATCCGTATCGCCGCAGGGCTGTCGCTGGCCGTCGGCCTTGCCACAGGTGCCCTGGCAGCCCAGGGCGCCGCGATCAGCGGCGAGGTCAAGAAGATCGACGAGGGCGCCGGCAAGATCACGCTCAAGCACGCGGCCGCGAAGAACCTCGGCATGGATGAACCCATGACCATGGTCTACCGCGTCAAGGACCCGGCCGTGCTCAAACAGGTGAAGGTCGGCGACAAGGTGACTTTCGAAGCCGAGGAGGCGGCTTCGGGGTACATGGTGACCCGGATGGAGAAGGCGAAATAGGGCTACTGCCTCCGTCCGCCGAATTTCGGCGCCAAACGCTTCCACAACGTCATGGCCGGGCTTGTCCCGGCCATCCACGCCTACCGCGCGGCATGAAGAACGTGGATGCCCGGGACAAGCCCGGGCATGACGACTGCTTGCCTGCCAGATGGCCGAAATACCCGGCCAGCCCCCATGCCGCACCCTTTATTAACCGTTTGCTAACCATACACCCGGCAAGAATTGCCCAGTGGAGTCGAGTGTCGTCAGCCGCGTAGAACGGGGAGTGCCCTGTGGACGCCAGTGCGGTGCCTCACTTTCGGAACGGCGGCCCTTCGGCCGTCGGGCAGACGTTTGGGGCGCGCGGACGGCAGTCGCGCGGAGGGGCAGCTACCATGGTCGACGTCACCGCGGGACAGGGCGTAGGCGGCACAAACGCCGGTTTCCCCACCCTTGCCGAGATCGGCAACATCCTCAAACGCGGCGATATCGCGCTGGCGCTCGGCGTCCTCACCATCCTGGTGGTGCTGATCCTTCCGCTGCCCGCGATCGTGCTGGACCTGTTCCTGGCGATTTCAATCACGCTCTCGATCCTGATCCTGATGACGTCGCTGTTCATCCAGGCGCCGCTGGAATTCTCCGCTTTCCCGACCGTCCTGCTGATCTCGACCATGCTGCGGCTGTCGCTCAACATGGCCTCGACCCGCCTGATCCTGTCGCACGGGCACGAGGGCACGGATGCCGCCGGTCACGTCATCGAGGCCTTCGGCAGCTTCGTGATGGGCGGCAATTTCGTCATCGGCATCATCGTCTTCGCCATCCTGATCATCGTCAACTTCGTCGTCATCACCAAGGGTTCGGGCCGCATCGCCGAAGTCGCCGCCCGCTTCCACCTCGACGCCATGCCCGGCAAGCAGATGGCGATCGACGCCGACCTCTCCGCCGGACTGATCGACGAGGCGGTCGCCAAGCAGCGGCGCAAGGATCTGGAGGACGAGAGCGGCTTCTTCGGCGCCATGGACGGTGCCTCCAAATTCGTCCGCGGCGACGCCATTGCCGGCCTTCTGATCGTCTTCATCAACGTCGTCGGCGGCATGATCATCGGCGTGGCGCAGCAGGGCCTGTCCTTCGCCGACGCCGGCCGCAGCTACACGCTGCTGACCGTCGGTGACGGCCTCGTCACCCAGGTGCCGGCGCTGATCGTTTCGACCGCGGCCGGCCTGCTGGTCTCCAAGGCCGGCGTGTCCGGCGCCGCCGACAAGGCGCTGATGAAGCAGTTCTCCGGATATCCGCAGGCGCTCGCGATGTCCGCGGCGGTCATGCTGGTGCTGGCGGCCCTGCCGGGCATCCCGACCATCCCCTTCCTGGCGCTCGGTTCCGGTGCCGGCGCGCTCGCCTGGCACGCCCGCAACCGCAATCGGGCGACTGCCAGGGCTGCCGAACTTGCAAAGACCGCACCTGCGCCGGGAACGCCGGGCGCAGCCGGCTCCGCTGCGGCGGAGGAGCCGATCTCCGCGGCGCTGAAGATCGACGACCTCAAGATCGAGCTCGGCTATGCCCTGCTGCCGCTGGTCAACGGCCCCGACGGCACCGACCGCCTCACCGAGCAGATCAAGGCGCTGCGCCGCTCGCTCGCGATCGAGATGGGTTTTGTGATGCCGGCCGTGCGCATCCTCGACAACGTCCAGCTCGAAGCCAACACCTACATCATCAAGATCAAGGAGGTCGACGCCGGCACCGGCAAGATCTGGCCGAACCAGTTCATGGTCATGGACCCCGGCGGCAGCCAGGTGCAGGTGCCCGGCATCCACACCACCGAGCCGACCTTCGGCCTGCCCGCGACCTGGGTCGATGCCAGCCTCAAGGAGGAAGCCTCGCTCAAGGGCTACACCGTCGTCGATGCCGCGACCGTGCTCTCGACCCACCTCACCGAGCTGCTCAAGGCCAACATGTCGGACCTGCTCTCCTATGGCGAGGTGCAGAAGCTGCTCAAGGAGCTGCCGAAGGAGCAGGGGGAGCTGGTCAAGGACATCGTGCCCGGACAGGTCACCGTCTCCGGCATCCAGCGCGTGCTGCAGCTGCTGCTCGCCGAGCGCATCTCGATCCGCGACCTCTCGACCATTCTAGAAGGCATCGCGGACTCGCTCGCCTTCTCGCGCAATCCGGCCACCATGGTGGAGCACGTCCGCGCCCGCCTGGCGCGGCAGATCTGTGCGCAGAACACCTCCTACAGCGGTTATCTGCCGCTGATCGCGCTCTCGGCGCGGTGGGAACAAGCCTTTGCCGAATCCATTATCGGCCAGGGCGAGGAGCGCAGCCTCGCGATGCAACCCTCGAAGCTGTCGGAGTTCATGACCGGCGTGCGCGAGGCCTTCGAGCGCGCCGCGCGTGAAGGCGAGGCCCCGGTGCTGGTCACCTCTGCGGCAATTCGTCCCTTCGTGCGTTCCCTGGTCGAGCGGTTCCGGGCGCAAACGACCGTGCTGTCGCAAGCTGAAATCCACCCCAGGGCGAGATTGAAAACGGTCGGAAGCATCTGATTTGCCTTAAGAAGCCGTGTGTTTTTCGGCCACAGGCAAATGGTTTTTCAGTTTCTGGCGCCTTGCCGATCAATGGCCGGCAAGGCGCCCGGCAGACACATTACAGCTTTGAAATAATTGCCAAATTGCACGATCAAGGATCGTTTTTGATCGCGGCTTCTCACGTCATGTCACGCTCTTGTGATCGCCTCTTGGGAACGAATCCCCCCAATACTAGGTTGTTGGGCACCGGAAGCATGAACCTGCCCAAACACGCAGGCGACTACTTCGGGTAGATGGCGGCAGGAGCCTTCCATGAACCACTCGATTTACAGCGCAGATCGCTCGACCCACCTCAAGATCGTGGTTGTCGCGCTCGTTGCCGGCATCGCGGTGGCGGGTCTCGGGATCACCGCGCGTACGAGTTCAGACGAAGGCCTGACCCAGACCGCTCGCGTCATGAAGGCGGGCAAGCCGATCGCCATCACCAGCTCGAACGTGTCCCTCGTTCGCTAAGGAGATTTGAGTTTCAGGAATTCACGCGGCTCTTTATCAGCCCCCCAAAGTCGCCACGTGGATATGTAGACGACCCCAACCCCAAGTCGACTACAGAAAGCGCCCGCCCCCCACGGGCGCTTTCTCATGTCTGGGGTATGTCGTCATCGTGAGCGCACGCGCGTCCAGCTCCGTCATTGCGAGGAGTTCTTGCGACGAAACAATCCAGAATCCCTCCGCCGAGACAGGCTGGATTGCTTCGCTGCGCTCGCAATGACGGAATCTGTGGGTGGCAGCGTCGCTCTTTAAATTCGCATCTCACTCGCAGACACACCTTCGCCATCTCGCGGCTTGTTCGCCCGAGCTTTGCTTCGTCGCCTCACCCCCGAAGAAAGAGGGCGCAGGGAAGACCGGGTGCCGGCTGGCACCCGCGGTCCACTGTGCGAGATTGTCGTAAGAACATTGCACAGCGGCATACAGGTGAAGCCTGAACATCCGGCCTTCCCTGCGCAGTGGCTTTACGGCTTATGTCGCGCTCTCCCCGGGGAGCGATGCACTATTGCCCCCGTCGCCTTGCGGATGGCTGATGCACGCGCCCCGGTTGGGCCGCGACGTCACCGCAACGCTTGGCGCACAGACCCCGGGCGCCAGGACCACACGATTTCGCCGTACGCAGATCACACCGGTCGTGTGCGCGGCGGCTTCGCTCACGGTTGCCCGCCCTGCGAAACCCTTCGCGCCGATGTGACTAACGTCCACCGCCGTCCGGCCCGCGTTCGTGACGATCGCGACACGCCCCTCTTCCTTGGGCCGGAGTGAGGCGAAATATACGCAATTCCGAATTTCGGTAAAGTGGAATATTTTGAGCCACGCGGGTTGACCGGCAGCTTGGGTGTCTTGCCCGACGAGCAACGCGATATCTTGTAGCCCGGATGAGCGCAGCGATGTCCGGGATGTCTCCGCGAGCGACCCCGGGTGTCGCTTCGCTCACCCGGGGCTACGCCTACGCGGCGCGGCTCAGGCCTCGCGCAGTTCCGACGGCGTCGCGGCAAAGCGCTTGCGGAAGGCGCGGTTGAAATAGGACAGATCGGAGAAGCCCGACGAATGCGCGATGTCGCTGATCTTGCGGGTCCTGGCGCGAGGATCGCTGAGCAGCTTGCGCGCCTGCAGCAGGCGCTGCTCCAGAACGAATTCGGTGAAGGTCGTTCCGGCCTGCTCGAACAGGCGCTGTGCCTGGCGCGGGCTCAGGCCCGAGCGCGTGGCAATCTCGGACAGGCAGAGATCGTTGCGGCCAAGTGCAGCCATCACGTCGGCGCGCATGAGATCGAGACGGGCCGCCGCATGACCTCGCCCGCGCGCAAGACTTGCATGCTCGGCGTCAGTGCCGAGCAGGAGCCCGACGAGATCGACCATGTGCTGCGCGGTGAGGCGCTGGCCGACGGCGTCGAGATGCGGCGCGTGATGGGCCGCAAGGGAGTGGTAGCGGAAGATCGTCTCGGCGACCGCGCCGTCCGAGAGCACTTGCGACAGCTTGTCCTCGGCGCGTGGACTGATGTCGAGGAGTGCGCGGCGCGGCATGCGGATGGTGGTGAAGCGATCTTCCTCGGTGTGGCCCACGGTGCCGGTGATGCCCATGTCGACGAGCACCATCTGCGCGGGCGCAAGCTCCACGGCATGGCCGTTCTGCCCAACGCGGACGAGACCCGCGTGTGCCGCGATCAGGACGAGATCGTCGCTGCCGTCGGCAAGGTGGCTCTGGGTGCGTGAATATTGCGCGGAGGCGCCTTCGGGAATGGCGAGTGCGATATTGTCGACCACGCTGACTTGGAGCCGGCAATCGATGCTGTCGCCCCGGCTCGGCCCGATATCCAGGCCGCAGGCCCCGAAAGTCCGCTCGCGCCAATGTTCGAAGGCCTGGCCGTGTGGCAGCCCCGCATATTGGTGAATGAAGATGCCCGACGTTTTCGCTGCATCCATCTGATTTCTCGCCCCTCTCCGGCGCCATGCTTGGGGGCGCCGACTGCAAATTCCGGGCATTTGACGCCACGAAACGGATGGAGGTTCAAATCGGGGGAGGATTCGGCGGGAATTGTCGGGATGCGACGGAGAGGTGGACGGTGGCGACAGAAACCGATCAGGCATTGCCACGACGATGTTGAAGCGTCCAATGCCCCCGGTGTCGTCCTGGACAAGCGAGCAGAGCGAGCGCCGATCCAGGACCCATTACCCCGGGATTGAGTGGTTGCTCACCCGTGTGGCCACGGCTCACTCTTGCAACAAGCTCTTGGGGTAATGGGTCCTGGCTTTCGCCAGGACGACAATAGAAACCTACTTCTTCGCGGGCGCCTGCGGCTGTGACGGCGGCACGGTCTCGATCAGCTTGCCGGAAAATATGGGCGCCGAGGTCGGCTGGCCATTGGGCGAGCCGCCCGCCTGCTCGACGGTGACCGCGTAGGTCGCGCTGTTGACGACGTCGGCATCGTACGAACCGAGCACCGGTCGTGCGGTGAAATCGCCGGCGCCGATCACGCCGAGCGAGCGCGGGCGCGGCAGCTTGTCGGAGATCAGCCAGAGCTCGAAACTCTTGCCGGGCTCCGGTGTCGCGCCCACTTTGCGCACGGTGAAGTTCTTGGTCGCACCGTCGATGGTGAGGATGAAGGCAGGACCTCCGCCCTGGCCCTGCAACAGCGCGACATATTGCGACGACACCGGGAGCGGCGCCGGTGTCTTCACCTCGACCGTCTGGATGCGTGGCGCCGGTCGCAAGCCGCCCGGGAGCGCCTCGGGCTGGAATATCTGAAGCGACAGCGTCACGAGCAGCGCGGCCGCGAGCGCACCGACGGCGGATGCGATGGTGCGCCAGCGCTTCACGCGCCCCTCGAGCCGGATCACGTTACTGTTGTCGGCAACCGGCGGCGGTGGCGTACGCGCGACCTCCGGGTCTGGCGCGTGGACCTGCGGCATGAAGATCGGCACGACATCGGGAAGCGCATCGGGCGCCGGTGGCGTCGTTTCGGGCTGCTCCGCTTCGGGAGGCTGCGGCGCCGGTTGCTGCATAGTCTCCGACGGCACCGGCGGAGGCACGGTGTCGGGCGAGGAAAACTCCGGCACAGGTGGCGGCGCTGCGTCCGGCAGCGCTGGCGGATCCTGCGCAAAGCCCGTCCGCGCGAGCTCGGACCTGATGTTCTCCCACACGATCGGACGCGGCTCGATCGAGCCGACCATCTGGTTGAGGACGCCGAGCCGGAATGCCCACGCCTGCACGACATCGGCGAACGCCTTGTCCACCGCCATCATGGTCTCGACCTGCGCGCGCTCGCCGGCGTCGAGCGTGCCGAGCGCATATTCCGCGGCGAGCGCGATATGGTCCTCCGTATAGGCCATCACTTGCGATCCAGACTCGCCCTCACCGTCGAAGCCCTCATAGTCCGAGACATTCGCGAATATCCATCATGCTGCGCCGAAGCCACGTCTTCACCGTGTTGACGGGCGCCGCGAATTTCTCCGCCAGTTGCTCGCGGCTCCAGCCGTTGTAATAGGCGAGAAGCACGAGCCTCTGACGGTCCGGCTCGAGCCGGCCGATACATTCCAGCAGCCGCCTCAATTCCTCGGTCATCTCGCGCCGCGCCAACGGATCGGGGCTATCGCTTGCGACTTCCATCGCCTGCGGCTCTTCCTCGATGGAGACTTCCGTCTTCTTGCGCACGACGTCGATCGCGCGGTTGCGCGCGATCGACGCCATCCATGTGATCGGCGACGCGAGAGCGGGATTGAACTGGCCGGCGCTGTTCCAGATCTTGACGTAGGTCTCCTGAATGACCTCCTCTGCGAGATCCTGTCGGCGCAAGATACGGAGCACGACGCCATAGAGTTTCGCGCGCGTGGCGACGTAGAGGCGCTCGAACGCGGCCTGATCGCCCTGCGCCACTGCCCCAATCAGCCCGACCAGCTCTGCTGGCGTCAGCATTCAGCCCCCCAATGCGCGGCCCGTCGCATTCCGCGCAGGTCCTGGCACGCCGCCACCATAGCGCGCGACAAAGCCGACCACCAAGGGGGCGCGGCGGCACACTGTGGCCAGCACATGCAAAAACCCGGACCTTTGGGGTCCGGGTTCTGCAAATTCTCGCAGGTCTGGCGGCTAGCGCCTCAGGCGACGGCGCCCATGCGGGCACGCATCAGGCCGATGCTGTCGAGATCGGCCTGCTCGCGGGCGTTTTCCTCGGCGCGTTCGCGGGCCTGATCGCGCTCGTCGAGGAGCTCGACCTTCTTCAGCTCCTCGAAGGCTTCGGCCAGCGCTGCCTTGGCCTCGTCGAGCTGGCCCTTCAGCTCGTCGGCCGAGCGGGTCAGGTTCTCGCGACGCTGGATGGCAGCCTTGGCATAGGTCGGATAGGCGAAGTGCGAGGGATCGTTGATCCCGGCGCGCTCCTGCTCGGTCGAGATCTCGCGTTCAAGATCGGTCGACATCCGCTGGAAGTCGGCGATCATGGTCTCGATCTGGCTGACCCGGCGGCGCTTCTCGTCGACCTGAAATTTCTTCAGGCGGATGAGGGTATCACGTGACTTCATCGACTCGTACTCCCCAGAAGTCCCTTGGCTGCACGTGGGACAACACCGGTCTCCCCACAGGCCCGACTGGGGCCAAGACCGGCTCTGCTACTCTGTGGGATGGGATGATGACCGGACAAAGTTAGCGTTCCGTTTCCAAATCACCGAGGATTTGCGCCAACTGGCGGTAGCCGTCCGCCAGCGATGCATTTTCGTCCTTGCGCTGGCGCAGGAAGGCCTCCAGCGGCTCGTGCAGGCGGATCGCCTCGTCGACCTCCGGGCTGGAGCCGGCGCGGTAGGCGCCCAGACGGATCAATTCCTCCATGTCGGCATAGGTCGCCATCACCGCCCGCGCCTTCTGGATGGTCGGCCAGAACTCCGGGTCGGCCGATTTCGGCATGGTGCGGGAGACGGATTTGAGGATGTTGATGGCGGGGTAGCGGCCGCGCTCGGCGATCGAGCGCTGCATCACGATGTGGCCGTCGAGGATGCCGCGGACGGCATCCGCAATCGGCTCGTTATGGTCGTCGCCATCGACCAGCACCGTGAAGATCGCGGTGATGGCGCCCTCGCCCAGGCCCGGACCGGCGCGCTCCAGAAGCTTCGGCAGTTCGGTGAACACGGTCGGCGTGTAGCCCTTGGCGGTCGGCGGCTCGCCCGCGGACAGACCGATCTCGCGCTGGGCCATGGCAAAGCGTGTCACCGAATCCATCAGGCAAAGGACGTCCTGCTCCTCGTCGCGAAAATATTCGGCGATCGCGAGCGTCAGATACGCGGCCTGACGGCGCATCAGCGCCGGCTCGTCGGAGGTCGCGACCACGACGACGGAACGCGCCAGGCCTTCCTCGCCGAGGTCGTCCTGCAAGAACTCCTGGACCTCGCGGCCGCGTTCGCCGATCAGGCCGATGACGCTGACCGCGGCATCGACGTTGCGCGCGAGCATCGACAGCAGCACCGACTTGCCGACGCCGGAGCCTGCGAAGATGCCCATGCGCTGGCCGCGGCAGCAGGTCAGGAACGTGTTCATCGCGCGCACGCCGAGATCGAGCGGCGCGCCGACGCGCTTGCGCGAGTGCGCCGGCGGCGGCGAATTGCGGTACGGCATCGGCGCCGGCCCCTGGGGGAGCGGCCCCTTGCCGTCGATCGGCTCACCCAGCGCATTGACGACGCGGCCGAGCCAGGCCGCGCAAGGCCGCACCTGATTTGCGGCATTGGCGATGACCGCCTTGCAGCCGCGCCGCACGCCGTCGAGACCGGCGAACGGCATCACGACGGCGTTGTTGCCGGAGAAGCCGATCACCTCGCAGGGGATGGAACGGTTGCCGCCGGTCTCGATCACGAGCCGCGCGCCGACCGACATCGCATGGATCGGGCCGGCCACCTCGACCATCAGGCCGCGCACGCCGACCACACGGCCATAAATATTGATGCCGTCAATGTCGCCGATCTGTTCGGCAAGAGCCTTCACAAGAGGGCCTTCATGAGGTGATCGCCTTCATAACCCGGGGTTTCGTGGCGAGAACCTTAAGTTTCGCCATATTTCTGAACGGCGCTTAACTTCGTGTTTACCCGCATCGTTAATCATTGCGTCACTGTCTTTGTGACTGAGCGTGGCTCCCCTTCAGAAGAAGGCTGAGTCGCGGGAGTCGGTTAGGCCCGTCTCTTAAAGTGGAACTTGAACGCAACCGGATAACGAAAGCTGCTTCGCACACAAGACCTTAGGGCGATTCGACGAAAATTGCATCTACAGGGCTTGCGTTCCAGAAACAGAATTTGTTAACCATCTGTTGTCAGGATCCGAATCAGTTGTTCAAAGGCGTTTTGTTGTGTGCCGCGAATGCGGCCGACCTGACGCCCAGGAGCGGCGACTATGGGGAACTGGCATGCGCGTTTTGCTGATTGAAGATGACAGCGCCGTCGCGCAGTCGATCGAGCTGATGTTGAAGTCTGAGAGCTTCAACGTCTACACGACCGATTTGGGGGAAGAAGGCGTCGATCTCGGTAAATTATACGATTACGACATTATCCTTCTCGACCTCAACCTGCCCGACATGTCCGGCTACGACGTGCTCAAGCAGCTCCGGGTCTCCAAGATCAAGACACCAATTCTGATCCTCTCCGGCCTCGCCGGCATCGAGGACAAGGTCAAGGGTCTCGGCGTCGGCGCCGACGACTACATGACCAAGCCCTTCCACAAGGACGAGCTGGTTGCCCGCATCCACGCGATCGTGCGCCGCTCCAAGGGCCATGCCCAGTCGGTGATCCAGACCGGTGACCTCGTCGTCAACCTCGACACCAAGACGGTGGAAGTCGGTGGCCAGCGCGTGCATCTGACCGGCAAGGAATACCAGATGCTGGAGCTGCTCTCGCTCCGCAAGGGCACGACCCTCACCAAGGAAATGTTCCTCAACCACCTCTATGGCGGCATGGACGAGCCCGAGCTGAAGATCATCGACGTCTTCATCTGCAAGCTCCGCAAGAAGCTCGCGAATGCCTCGGAAGGCCGCAACTTCATCGAGACCGTGTGGGGCCGCGGCTACGTGCTGCGCGAGCCGCATGAGGTCGAAGAGCGCATTCCCGCCTGATCAGTTTACTGTGCGAGCCCTTCGGGCTTGCTCCTCCCAGCCTGGACCCCGCCGCAAATGGCGGGGTTTTGTTTTTTGGGGACGTGAACGCGGCCTCATCGTCCTTGCGCCGTTGAACCGCTATCCTTCCCCAGCCGACGAATGGTCGCTGCACGATGGGGGAACGATGATCCTGCAATCACTCGCCGGCCTGCCCGCCTTCCTGGTCTATTTCTGCACCGGGCTGATCGCGATCGTGGCGTATCTGTTCGCCTATACCCGCATCACGGCGCACAACGAATTCCAGCTGATCCGCGACAACGATCCGGCTGCGGCGATCGCGCTCGGCCTCAGCCTGCTGGGCTTCGTGGCGCCGCTGGTCAGCGCGATCGCGCATTCGGCCAATGTGCTGGACTGCCTGATCTGGGCGATGATCGCGCTGATCGTCCAGATCGTCGTGTTCTTTCTGGTGAGAGTGCCGGTGCCGAATCTGTCGGCGCGGATCGCCGCCGGCGAACTTGCAGCTGCCATCTGGCTCGGGCTGTCCTCGCTCGCCGCGGGGCTGCTCAACGCCGCCTGCATGATCTACTGACATGGCCGACAAGCCCTCCAAAAAGGAGTTCGGCAAGCGCCGGCCGGCGGCCGGACCGCCGCCTGCACAACAGCCGGTGAAGCGCTCCGGCCACGTCGCGCTGCTGGTGATGGGCACGATCGCGGTCGGCACCACCGCCTACACGCTGATGCCGCGGCACAATTGCGAGCCCTCCCCTGTCGGCACGGACCCGGCGGTGCAAGCGAGCACCTCGTGCAGCAGCAGCCGCAGCTCCTCCGGGGGCGGCGGCGGCTCATCGCGATCGAGTTTCTTCAGCAGCGACTCCTCGAGCCATTCCTCGTCCGGAGCGTCGTCCGATTCAGGCTCCGGCGGCGTGAGCCGCGGCGGCTTCGGCTCGTTTGGCCATGGCTTCTCCGGCGGCGGCTGACCCATGCGACGCATCGTCTGCCCCGAGCGCGACGACTGGCGGCAGACCGCCGAACAATGCGGCTTCGCCTTCCACACCATCGAGGGCGAGCGCTATTGGGACGAGCGCGCCTATTACGCCTTCACGCTCGACGAGATCGAGCGTGGCATCGAGGCACCGACCGGCGAGATCGACGCGATGTGCCTGGAGCTTGCCGGCCGTGTGATCGGCGACGAGCGCCATCTGCAGCGCTTGAAGATACCGGACGCGTTCTGGAGCCTGATCGCCGAGAGCTGGGCGCGCGACGACCGCAGCCTCTATGGCCGGCTCGATCTGAAATTCGACGGCAGGGGACCGGCAAAGCTGCTCGAATACAACGCGGACACGCCGACCTCGATTTTCGAAGCCGCGGTGTTTCAATGGACCTGGCTCGAACAGGCGATCGAACGGCGCATCATCCCGTCGCGGGCCGACCAGTTCAACTCCATCCACGAACGCCTGATCGAAGCGTGGAAGCAGATTGCCGCTAGCCGCCATGTCCATCTCACCGGCACCACGGCGAATGAGGAGGACGCCGGCACGCTCGCTTATCTCGAAGACACGGCGCGCCAGGCGGGACTGGCGACCACGCTACTCGATATCGAGGCGATCGGCTGGCGCGATGATGCCGGCGGCTTCGTCGATCTCGACAACCGCGACATCGCGCTCGCCTTCAAGCTCTATCCCTGGGAATGGATGTTCCACGACGCCTTCGGCGCAAAGCTCAAGGACGCACAGACACGCTGGATCGAACCGCCGTGGAAGGCGGTGCTCTCCAACAAGGGCATCCTGCCGCTGCTATGGGAGATGTTTCCGAACCATCCCAATCTGCTGCCGGCTTTCTTCGAGGACGATCCGCGGGCAGTCGAGCTCGGCAGTTCGTATGTGCGCAAGCCGCTGCTGTCGCGCGAAGGCGCCAACGTCACGCTGGTATCAGGCGGAATGCCGCTCGACGAG
The DNA here is from genome assembly GCF_000244935.1 of Bradyrhizobium sp. WSM1253. Lineage (NCBI taxonomy): Bacteria > Pseudomonadati > Pseudomonadota > Alphaproteobacteria > Hyphomicrobiales > Nitrobacteraceae > Bradyrhizobium > Bradyrhizobium sp. WSM1253. The sequence continues at coordinate 6,090,175 of NZ_JH600073.1, read as the reverse complement.
CAGGCAGGACCCTACGGCGCCGAAGGCTTCGTGCGACAGGCGCTCGCACCGCTGCCGAACTTCTCAGACTTCTATCCGGTGGTGGGAAGCTGGCTGGTCGATCACGAACCCTGCGGCCTGTCGATCCGCGAGGACGAGAGCCCGATCACCGGCAACGGCTCGCGATTTCTACCGCATGCGATCTTGTGAGGTGCGCTCTTCTTCCCTTTTCCCCTCGTGGAAGAGGAGAAGAACGCATCTCAGCGCGCCGCTGCCACCTTTAACGACGGCGGCATCAATCCGCCCATCGGGCGGCCGGAGCGCGTCGGGTTGAGCTGATAGAGACCACGACGGTCGGCGATCGGGCGGAACGCATCGGTGATGCCGACGACGGATTCGGCAGCGCCGAGCAGCAGCGTACCGTCGGCTTCCAAAACCTTGGCCATGCGCTCGAAGATCACGGCCTTGGTGTCCTGGTCGAAGTAGATCAGCACGTTGCGGCAGAAGATCACGTCGAACGTGCCGAGATGGGAGAAGTCCTGCAACAGATTGAGCTGGCGGAACTGCACCATCGCGCGGATGTCGGCGTTGAGCTGCCAGACCTCGCCCGCTTGCGTGAAGTATTTCATCAGGTGCTGGATCGGCAGGCCGCGTTGCACCTCGAACTGGCTGTAGACGCCGGCCTTGGATTTCTCCAGCACCTCCTGCGACAGATCGGTAGCGACGATCTCGATGCGCCAGCCGGCGAAGGCTGCGCCCATCTCCTTCACGCACATTGCGATCGAATAGGGCTCCTGTCCCGTCGACGATGCCGCCGACCAGATGCGCAGCGACTTGCGCGCCGCGCGCGCCCGAAGCAGCCCCGGCAGGATCGTTTCGCGCAAATGATCGAACGGGATCTTGTCGCGGTAGAAGAAGGTCTCGTTGGTGGTCATCGCTTCGACCACGTCGCTCGCAAGCCGCCCGTCGCCGTTCCTGATCTTCAGCACGAGATCGGGAATCCCGCTAAGGCTCGCCTTGCGAGCCAGCGGCAGCAACCGGCTCTCGACCAGATACTGCTTGTCCGGGGAGAGATCGAGGCCGGAGCGCTCCTTCAGGAATCTGCGCAGATAGTCGTAGTCAACAGGCGTCACGAGCGGTCTCCCGCGAACAGGCGATTGACCCGGGCGCCGATCTGGTTGAGCGGCAGGATCGCTGCGCAGATGCCGGCATTGGCCGCTGCGCCCGGCATCCCCCAGACCACGCTGGAGGCTTCGTCCTGCGCGATCACGCTGCCGCCGGCGGCGACGATGTCCTTGCCGCCACGCATGCCGTCCGAGCCCATGCCCGTCAGGATCACAGAGAGGATGGCGCCATGCCAGATGTCGATGGCGGAGGTGAACAGCGGATCGACCGCGGGCTTGCAGAAATTGACGGCGGGACCGTCGTCGAGCGCGATCGCCACGTCGGCGCCGCTGCGCACGACGCGCATGTGCTTGCCGCCCGGCGCAAGGTAGATGCGGCCCGGCTTCACCGGCTCGCCATCGACCGCCTCGGCCGCCGGCTTGCGGCTCGTGCGTGCCAGATGCTCGGCGAGAATGGTGGTGAAGGTCGGCGGCATGTGCTGGGTGATCAGCACCGGGACGCGGTCGATCACGGCGCCAAGCTCGGCGACGAGCGCCATCAGCGCCTGAGGACCGCCGGTCGATGAGCCGATCAGCAGCACCTTCGGTGCCTGGGTCGAGAACGGACGCGTGGACAGCACCGAGGACGACGACGGCGCATGCACGGCCGGAGCCGGCGCGGCAGGCCGCGCGACAACCGGTCCACGTGCGGCCGGGGCCGGGCTCGCAGGCGCCAGCGGCGGGCTCGCAACCGCGGGCTTGCGGCGAAGCCGTGCGCCGAGGTGGCGGATTTTCTGGATCAGGTCGTGGTGGAAGATGTCCGCAGCCGACGCCTCGCGCGTCGATTCCGGCTTCGGAATGTAGTCGGCGGCGCCGAGCGACAGCGCCTTGAAGCTGATCTCCGCGTTACGGCGGGTCAGCGTCGAAGCCATGATGATGACGAGATCGCGCTTCTTCGCCAGGAGTTGCGGCAGCGCCGAGATGCCGTCGAGCTCGGGCATTTCGATATCGAGCACGGCAACGTCGGGGTTGATGCGTTCGATCTGGTTGACCGCCTCGAGCCCGGTGCGCAGCGACGCCGCGACCTCCATGTCGTGCTCGGCACCGATCCAGCGCGAGATCAGACCGCGGATGACGACGGAGTCGTCGACGACCATCACCCGCAACGGTCCGGCTTCCCGCGACGAGCCCGGGGTCGAATTACCTGCGAACGCAACACTCATTACTCACCAACTCAGACTGAAACGGTCAGTTGAAGACAAACGCCGAAGGAGCCGTTCAGCCTCCGGGCGGTCGCTCAGATAAGGCCGACTTCCTGGAATTTCGCCGTCACGATGTCCTTGTCGAAGGGCTTCATGATGTACTCGTTGGCGCCGGCGTGCAGCGCGCGCGCGATATGCGCGACGTCGTTCTCGGTGGTGCAGAACACCACCTTGGGCTGGTCGCCGCCGGGCATGCGGCGGAGATGGCCGAGGAACTCGTAGCCGTCCATCACCGGCATGTTCCAGTCCAGTAGCACAGCGTCGGGCAGGCCGCGCTTGCAGGCCTCCAGCGCCTTCTCACCGTCCTCGGCTTCGAGGATCTGGAAGTCGAGACCCTCCAGGATCCGGCGCGCAACCTTACGGATGACGCTGGAATCATCAACGACGAGACAAGTTCGCATGTGAACCTCTGCTTCTCCCCGCTTTTGCGGGGACACTTCCAATTGCAGGTACGTCGGCGGATGTGCCGGCGTATCAGGCCGCCATCATCTCGGGCGCGAGCTCGAGGACGCGGTCGACGTCGAGGACGACCATGAGCTGGCCATCGAGGCGGTGGACACCGCCGGCGAGCTTGGCCATGCGGGGGTCGAGATTGACGGGGTTTTCTTCCATGCCGTCCTCGGCGAGCCGCAGCACTTCGCCGATCTGGTCGATCAGGAGGCCGTAAGATTCACCGCGCAGGTCGACGCCGACCGCCATCGGGATCTTGCCGTCCTCGGGCTTGGGCAGGCCGAGCCGGGCGCGCATGTCGACCACGGTGACGATGCGGCCGCGAAGGTTCAGCACGCCCGCGATCTCGCGCGAGGACAGCGGCACGCGGGTGACGCGCTCGGGCATGAACACGTCCTGGACGCGGGAGATCGGCGGGCCGAACAGCTGGCCACCGATCATCGCGGTGACGTATTCGACCATGGCGCCTTCGCCGGACTGGGTCTTCTTGGTCATGT
>NZ_JH600073.1:5910387-6086784 GCF_000244935.1 Bradyrhizobium sp. WSM1253 | reverse complement strand
GACTGGTTGGCGATGCTGGCGCCCTCGCCGGCGCCCTCGTCGGCGATCGACTTCTTCGGCGCGGCCTTTTCCTTGGGCGCCTTGGCTTCCTTCGCTACTTCCTTGGCAACAGGCACCGGCGCTTCAGCGGCAGGCGCGGGCTCGGCCTTGACTTCAGCCTTGGCAACGGGGACCGGGACTTCGATCGCGGTCTCGCGGAAGGCGCGCTCGAGCTCGTCGAGCGAGACTTCGCCCGGACGCAGCGGACGCTCCAGGGTCTGGTCGGCCAGCACGCCGGAGGTCGGCGCGGCTTCAACGGCGACAGGCGCTTCCGGCACCAGCGGCGGCGCTTCAGCCACGGGAGCAGCAGCACCCGCCGCCATGGCCGCCATGCCCTGCTCGACCATCGCTTCCAGCTTGTCGATGAGATCGCGGTCGGTACCCTCGGGCTCGGCTTCGGTCGCCTCCAGCCCGGCCAGAATTTCCTTGATGCGGTCGATCGACGACAGGATCACCGTCACCGCCTGCCCCGTCACCGGCATGCCGTCACGGAATTTGCCCATCAGCGTCTCGCCGGCATGCGCCAGCGCTTCCAGGCGCGGCAATCCGAGGAAGCCGCACGTGCCCTTGATGGTGTGGACCAGCCGGAAGATGTTATCCAGGATCTTGGCGTTGTTCGGCTCCTGCTCGAACTTCACCAGCTGATTGTCCACGGTGTCCAGGCTCTCGCTGGTTTCCGTCAAAAACTCCCGCAACAGATCATCCATGAAAACAGGCCTTCATACAGGGAGGGCGCGCACACAAGACGTGATGCGCCAATTCGGAATGGGGCCAGCTTCACCGCAAAGCGTTTAATATTGGTTGAGTATGTGGAAAAGAACGGAATCAACAAAGAGATAAGGCGCTCCGGACAAGCCGAAGCGCCTTGTAAAGATTCGATTAACGTTTGAGAGCGGCTTCGTGTCTACGACGCGATGATGGTGATGGCCTCGCCTTCGTGCGCGAGCCTCACGGTCAGCCCGCAAGCCTCTGCCAACAGCCGCGTATAATAAGGCTGGATCGCGTGCGCATCCGCGGCCGGGCCGCGCTCGCCGCTCAGGAGTTCGGAGATGTTCTGCGGCAGGCGCGCATTGTGTCCGGTCGCGGTGATGCGGAAGCTCATCGTCTCGCCCTCGCCGATCGGATCGATCGTCAGCGTGCCGCCGCGCGGGATCGTGTGCTGCGAAACGACCAACATGTTGAGCAGCAGCTTGACGCGATTCTTCGGCAGCAAGATCCGCGGCAGATTCCAGGTGATCGAGCACTTGCCGTCCTCGATGTGGCCGCGCGCCATGGTCTGGGCATCGCCGAGATCGATCTGCGCGCCGGACGAGCCGGCCGCACCAAAGGCGAGGCGGCAGAACTGGAGGCGGGCGGAGGCGGTTTTCGCGCTCTTGCGTATCAAGTCGAGTGCGAACTCGCGGTCGTCGGGCTTGGGATCGTCGTCGAGCACTTCGAGCCCATTGACGATGGCGCCGACAGGGCTGATGAGATCGTGGCAGACCCGCGAGCACAGCAGCGCAGCGAGTTCGAGCGCATCTGGAGCGGTGACGGTAGCGGGTGACGAAGCGTCAGACATAAAGGGTTCCTGGAATTTGCACGGCGCGGACGCGGCGAATCAAGCATGCTTGACGAATGCCGCAGGTTCTAACATTCGCAAGCCCGTGGCAGCTAGCTTGCGATCGGTTCGAACCGGCCCTAATGCCGCGGCGAATCACTCGCGTAGGGATGGAATTACCGATGAATGAGGCATGCAGGTGAAGCGGATCATCGACAGCACGGCCGCCTCCCACCTGATGGAGCCGCTCACCGCGCTGGTGGTGAAGGCGGGTGAAGCCATCCTCGCGGTCAACCGCACCGCGATGCGGGTCGACGGCAAACAGGACGGCTCGCCGGTCACCGAGGCCGACCTTGCCGCCGACCGCATCATCGCGGACGGGCTGGCGCAGCTTGCGGGCGACATCCCGACGCTCTCGGAAGAGCGGACCCAGCTCGCCTCGCCGCCGTTCCGCGAGAGCTTCTTCTTGATCGACCCGCTCGACGGCACCAAGGAGTTCGTCGCCGGGCGCGACGAGTTCACCGTCAACCTTGCCCTCGTGACATCGGGCGTGCCGGTGCTGGGCATCGTCAGCGCCCCTGCACTCGGGCTGCTCTGGCGCGGCATCGTCGGCCGCGGCGCCGAGCGGGTCGGGTTTGACGGCGCGACCATCGGCGCTGCCGAGCCGATCCATACCCGCAAGCTGCCGCCTCGGGGCGAGCCCTGGATCGCCGCGGTGAGCCGCTCGCATGGGGATCCCAGAACCGAGGCGTTCATCGATCACCGCCCCAGCGCCGTCAGAAAGACGGTCGGCTCGGCCGTGAAATTCGGACGGATCGCGGAAGGCAGTGCCGACATCTATCCCCGCTTTGGGCCCACTTGTGAATGGGACGTCGGGGCCGGCTACGCTGTCGTGACCGCGGCCGGCGGCAGCGTGACCGACGGCAAGGGCGGCGCGCTCCGCTTCGGCGAGCGGCACGATGCCGGCTTCATCATCCCGGAGTTCATCGCCTGGGGTGACCCGCAGGCGGCAAGACTCTGACGTCGTGAAGGGGCCTACTGGCTGAGCTTGTCCTCGAGGGCCGGCCAGCGCTTGCCCACCTCGTAGAGGAAGCGCTCGGGATTGGCGGCGAAGGCGTCGCGATTGGCTTCCCGGCTGAACAGATAGAGCCGCTGCGCCGCGATCCCGAAGAAACGGGGGTTACCGGCGATGGTGACGCCCCGGGCGATATCGACCGGATCGTAGCCGCCGAATTGCGGCCCGTAGACCTCGGGATGGGCGAGGAAAGAGGCCCGGTTGCCCTCGTTCCGAAAGCGCCAGACCGCGCCCCACAGGTTCGCCTCGAACTCGGCCGTCCCCTGCACGGCCGCGCCATCGACGAAATAGGCCACGGGGTCGAAGCCCTCGATCGCCACGCCGCTGAAGCGGTTGACGACGATCCGCTCGGTGGTGGCCGCCTGTGCCGGCAACCCCATGCAGAGGATCCAAATGCCCGACAGCATGCAGACCAGAAGGCCGATCAAGGCAATTCCGGGGCGCAAAGGGCTGGCTTCCTGCCGTTGTGCCGTCATAGTTGCTGCGGATAACATCCGAGTCGAGGGGACATCCGGCGCAACCTAGAGCCGTGCCTGTTGGCGTCAGGTTAAGGAAGCGACCGGATTCGATACCAGGGGTTCTTTTATGACTTTCGCATCACGCCTTGCCGCAGTCGCGCTTGCCGCGATGGTCGGGTGGATCATTCCGGCTTCCGCCCAGCAGCCGCCGCCGCCCGATTTGCCGCCGCCGCAGCGGACCCAGACGCCCACCACCTATGGGCCGGACGAACTCGTGAACGCCGGCCACCGTTTCTTCGGTAACGTCTCGCGCGGTCTCGCCTCGATCATCGAGAAGGCGGTCAGCCAATGGGGCCTGCCCAACGGCTATATCCTCGGTGAGGAAGGGTCTGGCGCTTTCGTCGCCGGCCTGCGCTACGGCGAAGGCACGCTCTACACCAAGAACGCCGGCGACCTCAGGGTCTACTGGCAGGGTCCTTCGCTCGGCTTCGACTGGGGCGGCGACGGCGCGCGCACCATGACGCTGGTCTATAATCTGCCCGCCACCAACGCGATCTACCAGCGCTTCGCCGGCCTCGACGGCTCGGCCTATATCATCGGCGGCTTCGGCATGACGGCGCTCACCGCCAACAACATCGTGCTGGTGCCGATCCGCTCGGGCCTCGGCCTGCGGCTGGGAGCCAATATCGGCTATTTGAAATTCACCCCGCGCGCGACCTGGAACCCGTTCTAGCGTTCCGCTTTCCCCTCCGGCGACGGATCAAGGTTAACGACATGTCGGGGCTGGCTTTTTGCCGGCCCCGCATGCAATGTCCTTGGTAAATTTTTCCTTAGCTTTGGGAGTTCTGGCCCATGGTCGAACCGATCATGTACCTGGCGATCGGTTTCCTGCTCTCGATGCTGTGCGGGCTTGCGATCGTGCCGCTGGTGCATAACCGCGCCGTGCGCCTGACCACGCGCCGGCTCGAGGCCGCCACGCCGTTGTCGATGGCCGAGATCCAGGCCGACAAGGACCAGCTCCGCGCCGAATTCGCCATGTCGGCGCGACGGCTGGAGATGAGCGTCGACCAGCTCAAGAACAAGACCACGAGCCAGCTCGCCGAGCTCGGCAAGAAGAGCGACGCCATCAACCGCATGAAGATCGAGCTCGGCGAGAAGAACGCCACGATCTTCGCGCTGGAGGCGCGCGAGAAGGCGGTGAAGGAGCAGCTCCGCGCCACCGAAGAGGAATTCAACACCAAGACCGCAGCCCTGCGTGCCGCCGAGCTCGCGCTGACCGACAAGCAGGGCGAGCTCGCAAAGATCAATTCCGAACTGTCCGACCGCTCGATGATGGCGGAGAGCCGTCAGGTCGAGCTGGTTGTGGTCCGTGCGCAGATCGAGGAGCTGAAGAACCGCGTCGGCGACGCCGAAAAGGAATTTGCCGCGACGCAGGCGCGGCTGGCGCAGGAGCGCACCGAATCCGAGACCGCCTCGCGCGAGCTCGGCGACGCCCGCGGCCGGGTCGAGAATCTGAGCCAGCGCGTCACCGATCTCGATCGTCAGCTCATCGTGCAGGTGAAGGAGGCCGAGATGCTGTCGGGCCGCGTCGGCGATCTCGAGGGACGCCTTGCCACGCAGGGCAAGCTGCTCGCCGAGCGCGACTATGAGAACAACCAGCTCCGCCAGGCCAACGAGGGCAACGAGCGCACCATCAAGGAGCTGCGCGTCGAGATCGCGGCCTTGAGCGGCGGTAAATCGTCGGCCGCGATGGAATCGATCCGCGCGGAAAAGACCGCGCTGGAGGAGCAGCTCCGCACCGCCCGCGACGAGCGCGCCAAGCTCCAGCGCGACATCAACGCGATCCAGCAACAGGCCGAGAGCTCCTGGGCGACCGAGCGGATGGAGAACGCGCTGCTGCGCGAACGCATCAACGACATCGCCGCCGAGGTGGCCAAGCTCGCGATGCAGCTCGAAGGACCGAACTCGCCAATCGAGGCCCTGCTCGCGGCGGAGGCCGGCCAGCCGCCGAGGCCGGCGCCGCGCCCGGCCAATGACGCCCCGACCAACGGCACGGCCGCCGGCACCCTGCCCGAAGGCGGCGGAACACTGGCCGAACGTATCCGCGCGCTCCAGGCCCACGCCTCCCGCGCCCGCCAGCAGGGCGCGTAAGCCGCCCCAATACAGTCTGACCGCTGAATTGCGGGTCCGGGGAGAAGGTTTTCCGGTCCGGCAGCGCCTCGAAACTTGACACCTTCGGCCCGCACTTCTAAATCGCGGGCTCCAAAGCGTCGGCGGCCGAAACTCGGGTCGCCTGCATGATGGTTTCGGGTGCATAGCTCAGCGGGAGAGCGTTCCCTTCACACGGGAGAGGTCCAAGGTTCGATCCCTTGTGCGCCCACCATTAGTCCAGAACTTACAGTAGCTTAGCGCCTTGCTTCCCCCACATTGTGCCCCGAAAAGTCTGGGGCACAACCCGGGCACGCTGCAAAAAAGATCATCCCTCTACTTCGCCCGCCGCTCCGATCCCGTGTCGTCGCGCGACCTTTGGGCCCGAGTTTCGTTGGGCGCTCGATTGGGCGAGTACGTTGGGATCGAGGCAACCTTCGCCGAGGTACCACGCGAGGAAGATATCGTGCTTCCGCGGTTCCTTTGATGCTCCGCGCTTGCCGGTCTTGGCTGTGTTTTCCACTGGCGCCATGAGTTGCCGCCGCGTCAGCTCGGCAATGGCGAGCTCGAAATGGTGATCGAGACCACGTCGCCAGAGCAGATAGTTCTGGTTTCGGTGACGACCTGCCGTCCGGTGAGGGACACCACATAGGGCCGCCTTCAATCATCAGGTTGCCAGCTCATGCACTGCTTCTCCGCCAGCTGTTGCCGTTGAGCCTCGCGCCCGACTTAGCTCGGATCGCTAGCGCTGGTGACGACTACGACGAGAGCCCTGTGGCAACATTGTAAAGCGGTAAGGGCCAATGGAGCCGGGAGTTCGCTTTCGGCATCCCCCTACCTCGGGGTCGGCTTATGGTCATCGCCTTTCCAGATCGTGATGCTACTCGGCGTATTGACCGGTTGCGGTGCCGTAGTGCTCGCATGGCCCGCAAAAGGGCCCAGTTCGCACCCTCCTGGATTACGACCGAGTATCAAACCGTCATCGAGCATTGGCGGATCGGGTCTGACCAGCTCCGTGGTGCTCACGCCCGCATTCGGATCAACTGCCATTTCGGAGTCTCGTTCAAGCAGCTCTCGCAGGCGCTCGATGCGAGCGAACCGGAATGGATGAACTGGTTTGATCATCGGGCTAGGCCCCTCGGGTCGAATGCGAACAATCGGATGATGAAAACGACGAGCGCGTGACGGGTGACGCTCATGAGTCGAGTTGTCGGTTCTCCGCCGAATGCCAGTCCGCGCCATGGAGGCGGATCATCTCCCGACGGGACCGCTCGATGAAGATGCGCTCAACGCAAAAGCCGGCTGCAACTGAAGCCGCCAGCGCAAGGCCACAGGCCATATAGTCATTGATGAAATTCCAAAACATGTTGCAGCCGGCAACTCCTACAAAAGTAAGTGCCATGATCAAATTACGAAATGCCTTAACCATCCTGCCCCCCAGTCAGTCGGCGAGGAACTTCTACCATTGCAACCACGGCGATTGGCAGCGTTTGACCCTTAGGATGAGCCGTTTTTCTGCTCGATCAGCCTGGGTCCGGCCGCGCTGTCGACCGCCGACCGCGAACTGTGGCGTGGAGAAGAAGGGCCACCAAGCTCGCAATCATTCCGCTAATCGTTTCGTCAGAGCTTTTGATTAGCAATCTGCCGCCGATGCGGGAGGATTGCCCCGCAAGTCATGCAATCTAGACGTTCCGCCTATTCCACGTCCGGGCGGTCCTCAGTTACTTTGCCGGCGTGGGGGGATCGCGCCTATGCCGCAGGGGTTTGTGTACGTACTCGTTTCACCAAATAGCGATTACATAAAAATCGGCCGCACCGAACGGCCCATCGCTGAACGCCTTCGAGGAATAAATGGCGGTGAGGCGTACGCTCCCCATGGTCCGTGGGAATTGTCAGATTTCGTGCATGTCACGGACTGCACCGCAGTAGAGAGCGCGCTTCACCGTCACTTTCGTACCCGAAACGTGGAAGTCGAAGGGATGCGGGAGCTATTCAGCGTGGCTCCGCACGAGGCTAGAGAACAACTGCGCTCGATTAGCGAACTGCTTCGCGTCGATCACGAGAGGACGGATCGGCTCTTCCACAATCCCGATGTCAGCCTGTTTCTTTTTCGCTTATTCCAGCTTTCGGGATTGTACGGCAACCTCGACATTCAGGGCGCGTGGACCTTAAGCGTTCTCCCGCAGACCAACGGAGGGCGTTGGTTCACATTAAACATCGGGTCTCACGAAGTCGCTTTCAGCACTCGAACACCTGCGGACGGAAAGTTCTCGCACTACCTCGTGCTTGACCGTCTCATTTTGGAGTATCCCAAAACGATCATGTGGCTCGGCCAACGTGCTGGGGATGTTCAACCGGCCGACTACAAAGCTGCTGAACGTGCAGTAAGCGCGAGTTTCGACGAGAGTTTTGCAAATGCCGAACGCATCTTCGCCCTCGACGGAGTTCGGCGCGCCATGGTCGCTTATTGGGCTGATGCTCTGGCCGATCTTCGCGAGAGGAATGCAAAGAGCGTCTACGCAAGGTATCATTCCTACGATGCGGTGTCGCAGTTGCTCGAATATAAAAGAGCAAGAGACAAGGTGGTGGTAGGCGAGCGATGAAGCGATCCCTTCAACGACGGGAGCGTCTTGGGTGGAGGCCCCCCGCCAACAGCCAGCCCCGGCCGCGCCCTCGCTCAGCCCGATTGTCTGTTGTCAAGGTACTTTGCCCTGCCTCAGCCGGTTGGATCAATTGCTCGGCGATGTACTTCCGGCTCTCATGATCGCCACCGTGCGGAAGCTCGGCACGCACTTGCTCCAGGACCGTCCATGTTCGCCTAGCCTGCGGTGAGACCATGAGCTTCCGAAATCGATCTACAAACCATTGCATCAGCGCTTGTTGAGCGTAGACAAATCGTTCGGCTGACCTTCTCCGAAATGGAAGAAATACTTTGGAGAAAGCTTCCGGCAGCGGCACACAAATTCACCGCGTGGTGGAGCAAGAAAAGCTCCATGAAGGCCGGGCACATCCAAGCAAGGGCGTGGGTGAAGGCGGGCTTTTGGGCGCATTCTTCGAGTAAAGTCGCGTCGTCGAATTTCCACCGGGTCTGATCAAGATGTCCGGTTTAGCACTTGTCGAAGGCCTTCGCACGCTGGAACAGCACGGTTTGAAGTCCGGTGATGATCAACTTGTTCAACGTCTCACAATCGTTCGGCGACAGGTGGGGAAGCTGGCGCGCTGTCTTCCATTGCTCGATCGCGGCAGAGATCGCGACACGCAATTCGTCATCAGTCGGGCTGGTCATTGGTCGACCTCAATGCGATCGCCTACAGCTTCGCCCCTTTTGAAGCGGATGCAATTGAACCTTCGATGTACCGGTTGAGGGCTACTTCAGCGCGGGGGCGAACGGACGATACGATCGGATCGGCTCGCTGCCCTATATCCGCTGCGAGCGTGATCTTGCGACCTTAGAGATCGATGGCCGTCACTCGATCACTCTGCTAACTGAGCAAAGACTTTCCCGCTCGTCCTACTCGCCCGCCCTCGCTGTTTTTGAAAGCGCTGCAAGCGAGCGTAAACCGCTTGTCGGGTGCGGCCTAGCCGTTCGCCGACCTCCTCAGCTGTGGCACCTGCGCCAAACAGCGAGAGCAATTCCGCCTCTTCGTCCGGCAACCACGGACTCGTCGATGTGCGATCGTTCGTCATTCGCGATGCCTGCAATGCCTAAATCCGCGGCGGCGCTGGCCGCCGCGGCGGGTCGGGAAAGCGAGCTGGCCGCTCTGAGCGCGGCGGCGCCGGCAAGCGGCCGGGCTCAAGCACGCGATTACCGCGCGTCATCCACGCTGCTAGACGAGCGTAGCTTCGCCTGAGCGCCGGAACGAACCAAGCGGATGCGTCCTCGTGATCCATGCCGCAGAACAATATCGATGAACCATTTAGAAAAGATTGCCGGCTGTTCCCGATCCGTAACCGATCGTAAACGATGCGATGGCAACAAACGGGCATGGAAACCGAACGCCCGCTTGAAACGATACGTCAAGGCATCGGTCGGCAGGAAAAGCGCAGGCCGCTTTTTAATCAGTTTCACCGGCAAATGCTCGATCCTCTTCGTGACCGCGATTGGGTGCCTTCTTCGAAGCCTCCCGATCATCCCGGAACAACGCTCGCTCTTTTGCGAAACGGATGGATGGAGCGACGCTCAACCGGCGAAGGTGTGGAATATCGTATGACAAAGCCGGTCTGACAGAACTTAGCCGCCCCCGATAATCCGCAAGCCGGTGGGAAACGACGAACATGTCAAAGGCCATGGAATTGATCGTCGCTGGCTACGTGAAGGTGCGGGACCGTCGCGCGCTGACAGACTTGCTGGCACATCGTCGCAAGGTGCTCGCCCAGCTGCAAGCCGTATCAGGCATCAGCCCAGAAAACGCAGTAAGAGCGATCCAAGATGAATTGGCGCTGATCGAAGCCGGCCTCGAAGAACTTAAACCTCCGCCCGGTTCGCTGCCTGAGAACGAGTGGAGCTAGCGATGCGCGTTAACAAGATCAATTGGGACAAAATCGGCCGGGTAACGGAGCCGGGTCGATATAGGTGCTTTTTTGGATATCTAAACGTCACTTCAGAGGACATTGAGGTGTGGACGCGCTACCCCGATGCGACGTTCACCTTGATCACGCGGCCGACCACTGAGCAATCGGTGGGCGAAGATTACCGTCTAGGCGCGTTCGACATCGGCAATCCTGAACAGTAGGACGGTCCACCGTCGTCGCCTGGGGCACAGCCCCGACGGGCGTTGAGTGCGCGAGCCCGTCTATCCAGACCGCTTTGCCACTTCTGCGACGAGCAAGTCCCGTTCCTGCAAATGAGCCTTTTGGGTCTCAATCAGGGTGTCGAGAATGGAAAACGCGAGAGCAAGATCACGTCCCTCGCGCTTGAGCTGGGCGATGACCCTCTCTTGCTCACTGATGTGTTGCTCGCCTTCGTGAAGACGGCGTTCGGCTACGATCAAGCGCTCGCGCAGGCGCGAAAGCGGCCGCTCCTGCCTCCGCTCCGGTTCAAAGCGGGCGAGACGCCGCGGACCACACCAAACCTCGACAGGGTCGTTCGCCACCGCGGGAGAGCCCAGCTGTAGAGCCTCTTCGGCGTTATTGCAGTCGATCTCTTGCGCTTTCAGTGTCCTACCGCAGTCGTCGAGCGTGAAGATATAGCAGCGCATCGCAGTTTCGCAGCTGTTGTTCAGTCAGGAATTCCGACGCAGGCCTAGACGTTCCTTCTTGGACATTCACCGGCTCAGTACCTTCCGGTGCGGCTTCTTGGTTCCCGAATTAACTTCTAGCGAGAATATCAAGCTTAATTTGAAGCTTTGATTGCGGCGACGCGTCGGAGGGTTAGCTTTGCGCACCGGACATTGCCCTGTCCGGGAACACCCGGGCGAAGCCGTCGCGCCATCATATTCGGCGTGGCGGCTTCGTTTGACCGGCCACGCGCGAGTGTGATTTTGAAGAGGCCGTCAAAACACGAAACGATCGACCTCGTCGAGATGCGTCGGCAGATCATCGCTGTGCGAAGCCGGTACTCAGAAAATCTGCGCGTTATTATCTGCTGAACAGATTGCTGATCAAGATTGCATATCTCACTGAACCAGAGAGCCCTGCTCACGCGGAGCAACTGCGCGAAGCGTTCACCCGAACTATGACGGATGGGAGACCATCACGAGAGAGGACCACACCGCGCTGCCCGGTAGGGCTAACTAGTAGATTACATTGCAGGAGGCCATTTCTGGGTCGAGCCTACCTGTGGTCGCGGAGGTGCCGATGTATCGCGTAAACGCTGCCTTCGCGGCAAGGGGCCGCCGCCGTCACAAGCGGCGGCCCCGCCCGCGGGCGGTCTAGTAAGCACGCCGCACTACTCGGGGCAGGGATGGCACTCTCGGAGAAAACCGGTGGGCAAGCGCGAGCACTGCGGCTTCGTCGGTTTCGAGCGCGATCTTCCGCGCGAGCATCACATCGCCAGCCGCCAAGGCCCGTTCGGGAACGAAACACCACCCGATCTTAGGCTGTCTTTCTTCATCAAGTTCCAAAACATTGCTCATGGTTGCCCTGATGAATTCGATATCGTCGGCCGGTGTGAGAGCCCGTGACATCGAAATAACCCTCGGCATCAAACTGCGCACGCTGATCCGGAGATAGCCAATCGCGCAAAAGACGCCGCGCACGCGCTTCCGGCCCTTTTTGCTCGAAGAAGCTCCAATACAGCGAACGCAGGGCGCGCAAACGCGCACTACTCCCGACGCCGTTGCGTCTGAACAAAAGCATTGCTGTGCCGCGACGGTAGCTAGCCGCCGACGAGGCGCGGATAGAACAGCGTCTCGTCCGCAGTCGGATCAAATGTCCGTACGGCCTTGAGATCGCCGACTGGCGTCCGAGTAGCAGCGGTAAATCCTTGGTCTGTCAACTTCTTAAAGCGACGCTCAGCCTTGGCCAGCCCCTCGAGGGCGGTTTGGTCAAAAAAGTGTCTGCTGTCGCCTGTGTGGTCCATCACGATCTGAGTAGCCATCGAAGAGAACTCCGTAAGTGCTAACCCTACGGCGGAAGAACTTGGCGCCGGCTGGTGTTCCTAGTCCGGGGAAATTTGCTATGTTCCCCATTTGGCGCCCTGACCGGCATCGACGAAACCTGATTCGCCGCGACCTGTCCCCCAGCGCAGCGCACTGAGCTGATCGCGAAGCCGAAGGCGGCATATGGAGCCCTGCATCCCGAGACGAAGCACGATCGAGCGGGCGCCGCGGGAAAAAAGATGCCAACGTGGCGGCTTTTACTTCCGCTACCGCGGCTAAGACAGGCAAACCAGAACGGGCGCTCCCCAGCGCATCGCGACCCACGCCAAGGCGATAAGCTCCGATCTGGAACCTGTTTCAAGACGTCGCGTACCAACCGACAGGAAAGTCGTCCTGGCCGCGATCCTGCTCTATTTGATCTTCAGCCGCGTGATCTAATCGACACGACCTAGGTCGCGTTAGGCTGCAAGCCGATTCAAGCTCGTTTAAACATTATTGAGCGCGAGAGGCCGACAATACGTCAGCTGGTGGAGCGCCTGGCTGAAGCACGCGGCAATCGGGTGATGGCCGGTCCGTCGGAAAAGATCGCGAATAATCCAGACCCGGTTAGAGCCTGGCGCCGCCGACGAGTTCAACGTCATCCGACCTTTTCCTATCTAGCGGTTTCGACCTGTTTTCGAAGCAGGTGGTGCCCATCTGGCGGCGATATGGCGTGTTCCGGAACGGCTATACCGGTGCGACGCTACGGGATTACTACGTCCTGAGACCGTCGCATCGCATGTTCTCGGGCGCCGTTCAGGCAATCGCATAAGGGTTCGATACCCGATGGACCGCCCCCTACGATGAGTTCGCAGATGAGGGCATCGTTGCCAGGTAGCGCCGACCTAGGAGTGATTTGGGGGGAAGACCCTCCTCGTTGAATCAATTCGAACCGGATTTGGTTTCTCTGGCTATTAGCCCTGAGCGAGTATTCCGGCTGGTTACAAATTGGACTCCGATTTCCGAGCCGTCCAGTCGAATCAACTTGCATCGCCGGTAAGCTGATCCGACGGTTGAAAGCAGCAGGAAGAACTGGCGAGCTTTGAGCACGTCTGTCGATCCATCAATTCGAAGACGTGCTCCGGTGTCGGAAACGTCGATGAGAATGCAATCGCGTCGCCACGTGCCGTCCAAACCTAAAAGCGTTGCCCGGTACTCGTGCTCGAAGCGAACGCGCTTTGATTTTCGCTTATCCCATCCATACATCCAATGGCTTTCAGTCCAGACCGGGCGAAGCGGAGTCAAATTGCTCCTCATCTGGCCTCGCATCTGCAATCAAATGAAAATGACAACTACCAAGAGGCAAAATATCTGTCGGCTTGATCCGATAGCAAAGATACTGAAAGCGGACGCGGCTCTCGCCACCACTTTCCGAAGATGGTTCGTGCGGGCTTGAGCGACGTAGTTGGAGAAGCTCCGGGACAACAGCGATTGAGGTCTACAAAGATGGCAACACGACCGACCAACTCACTTTACGTGAAGACGAGCGGAAGCAGAGTTGCGCAACTCCAGCTGCCGACGGCACCAGAAGCTGCTGCTGATAAGATCAACAATGCCCATGAACGAACTCAATTTTGGCGAGGAGTAGAGATCAGGTAATCCTCGGTTCGCCGGCTCATCATGAAAGATTATTCAAATACGGCGCATAAATCCTGCTGGTCTCCCAATGGGCCGCTGGTTTCCAGCACAATCAGCGAGCAGTGCGCCGCAATCCCGCACCGTTCAACCCTGTGGCGCGTAAGGGGACGCGATCGCTAATCGGCAGTAGAGTAGAGCACCTGCGTTCAGATGCAGAGCAGGACTGTCGAACGCGGAGACGTCTTGGGCGCGGCACAATCGCGACGCAAAGCCCATTTGGCTTCGTAAACAACTAGGCTGATGCCGTCCAATTTGAGCGCCGATGGCTACTACTCACTTTCGATCGCCCTCTGTGCGCAATGGACGCCTCTACAATAGTCTAGGCACGGGCGAAAGAACATAGGTCTGAAATCGTTTTTGACTTCACAAGTTGCGAGTCCGGCTTTTGATTCTGGCGGTCCCCAAGTAAGGGCTTTTATCTCGAACAGGGTTTGAGGTAACTTCAAGAGGCCGCTGTCCCCCGCCAGCGGTGTCTTAGCCTCGTCGGGAGAGTTCGTCCGATGCCAATCCAAGTATGGGCTCTCCCCACGTCAATCGGTTGGACATTGGTCGTGGCGGCGATCCTGCTCTGCTTGATCTTCAGCCCTGGCTAATCCGGCGCCTTACGAGGGGCGAGACGCCTAACCGTCGTGATTGCGCAGCCGTGTCCACCGGAGTGCCGGGTGAATGGGGTGGGCAAGAGTACTCAGAAGCGCCCCCGCGGGATTGGAAAAGCCGCGGAGGAAAAATCATCTTTTGCCGGAGCCTCGAAAGAGCACCTCTAACGTGAGGTGATGCCAGCAGCAGCAGCGACTACGCGGCTGCCACCGATCGCGAACAGCGACCGACCGTGGTCGACATCGACATCGATATCGGCATGCCGACCGCGGGGATGTTGATGCTGGTGCTGCTGTTTGCGTCGAAAAACGACAAGTCGATGATCGGCGGCAATCTCTGACTGATCCGCCGAACAGCATGGTTACGCAGGCGGCCAGCGCGGAACCTGCGAGCGGCGCCGCCAACAGGGCAATCAGCAGCAACGAGCGGTGCCCGAAGGCAGCCAGCCCGCGGGCCGCGGCGTGGATCCAGTCCACAACCGGCGATGCCGGGCTTTCCACGCTGGTCAGCGGCTCTCGGCGCCCGTGCGCCGCCGATGTCGATATCACCGGTGACGACGGCCTGGATGTCCTGCGGCCCGCTGATCGTGTTACCGACCCATTTGAGCTTGAGCGGCGCGACATAGCCGAGGTCCTCGGCTAGCTCGATAAACGTCACCTGCCCGGCCGATCCCTGGTATCGGATCTCGGTCTTCTCGAGCGGCGGCTCGGCGAATGCCGGGGCCGTGAGGCCGAGCGCCACGGCGCCCGCCAACAAAACCCGCAACGTGTTGCGGGTGGCCCGTCCCAACCCGGCGCCGGGCCCGCACCTCTTCCGGCGGTGTGGTCTGGGCAGCGCCTTCGACCGCAGTCCCCAGGGCCAGGTCGAGGTCAGCGCGCTGGGCGGTGTCCTGCGCGACAAGGCGCTGGAACGGGGTGGCATCCGCTCCGGTCCGGCAATCACCCAATGGCCGCGGGCGCCGGCCAGGCGCTGCCGCTGCTTGGCCTTGAGCCCGGCGATATCAAGCCCGAACTCGACATTCTGCGCGGCGGTGCGCCAGGGAAACAGCGCATACTGCTGGAACACGATGCCGCGGTCGCGACCGGGTCCGGCAATCGGCCGGAGGGTCGCTGGACGGCGAAGTCATCTTATGGTGAATTGTCGCGCCGGGTTTAGCCGGCGGGAGTAATCAAGTCTCGACGGCAAGGAAGAACGACTCGGCGAAGGCGGGATCTGGACGTGCCTCGTCTCGACGCGTGAAGCTCGCGAGAAAGCGGGGGTGTTAGTTGCCCTGTTGTTCTTCTGACGAACGCCAGCGCTTCAAGCGTATGGCAGTGTCTCGCCATTCAGCTCGTACGCACCGATTGCGCGGAGCTTGAATGGGCTGTGGGAAGCGATGTCTTCGCGCTTTCTGGCTATGTGGTGGCAGTTAATTACGTCTGACCTTGTCGCGACGCTTAACTTCTGCGTTTACAAGCAAGTTTTTGAAGAATTTCACCACCGCGATTGTGTGAAGTTGCGACGTATGCGTTGGAGCTCCATCGAGAAGTAGCATCGGGAGCGAGCGGGGGACTGCAGCTCATCGAGCTGACATCCAGCGCGTGGCCGATCGAGTCGGTCAACCAAACATCAATCCTCTCTGTTGAACTCTGCTGGCGCGGAACAGTCTAACGATGGAGCTCCTAAGATCCGATGGCGCCGAATTTGCCTAATCGAACAACACGGCTCGGAAAGGGCTCTGCCGCGGGTCAGCATGTACTTAGGCGATTCACGTGGGAGATCAGATCTATCAATGTGTGTCTGGACGAACTTCGCTATTTCCAGGCGAATGCGCTCGGTATTACTGGACCGCAAATGATGATCCTGATGGCGCTGACCGAATTGGAACGGAATGACGGGGTTCCGGTCAACGTGGTTGCAAAGTTAATGGAGGTGGGTTCGGCCTTCATCACGAAGCATTCGAAGGAGCTCGAGAATAAACGGTTTGTGCGGCGCGAGCCCTGCACGAAGGACGCCCGAGTCGTACATCTGTCGCTAACAGACAACGCTCGCAAACGTCTTGCAAGCATCGCGGCACAGCAGGAAGAGATCGATCAGTTTGTTTTTGATTATCTCGGCATTAAGGAATTCGCCAAATTGGCTAGCTGCCTCAGCGGAGTCAGGCATCGGCTGCAAAAAGCTCGCCTGCAGGCTGAACTACAATCCTGAGATAAACTGAAACAATCCAACGGCGACGACAAAGATCTGCACGCATCTTTCGCTACCCGTTCACGCGTGCGCGGACGTTGCAGGAGCGAGGCTGACCGCTTGCGAACGGGCTCACGGATTTTGATCTACTCCCCGTCGTAAAAGGCTCGAGCGGCAGGCCGACCAACGATTTGCCGGATCAAGTCTCGAGCAATCACATTCGACGGTCCCATCGCAATGGCCGCGCGCGTCGCGGAAGGAACGCTCATCGGCCCGCGGTAATAACTGACTCACTCACCTTGTCGAAGATGTTGTTGGGCATCATGAGCGCCCTCGACCGACTTTTTGCCTGAGATCAATGGTCTCAGAGACGCGTGGAATGCGCGAGTCCAAAGCACACTGTTTTTGGTAGTGTGTAGGTAATCAGTTTTTCTAATTTCTCATCGGACGCGCCATTTGTTGCCGCGCGATCAAGAACATCACGGACGCCCGACGAACGCGTGTAACTTGGTCGTTGAGCTCGCGATTGAGGCCGGCTTCTCTCGTGTTCTTCGAATAGACAACGTCCCGTCCTGACGAGCCGGGTTCACGGCCTGCCATCGCATTGCCGTTAAATGCTTTCTGAGGGCACGTCGGGCCGTGTCGCGCGAGATCGTTCCTATCGTTCACTTGGATCACTTTACGATCTGTTTGTTGGAAGAAGACTGTTCTAATGCTTGCGGACACGCGTTACAGCGTGAGCCGGTCGCGGCATTTCAGCAGAAGCAGGTCATCGATGAAGCGGTGGGCTTCTACCATCCCAGAATCAGGCAGTGCTGCACGACGAAGCTACCGGGCTATGCGCGCCTATTACTCCTGCCAGCGCGCAAACGCCAAGGGATTATCCCATTCTGCGCCCGCCGTGACATTCCGGCATCAATGCGTGTCGGCATTCGTCTGCAGCGGCGCCGTCCGAACAATGTGAACGACGTGATAGCCGTTGTCGTGCAGGTACCGTAGGAAGGCGGGCATCATCGCGGCGGTATGTGCCTTGGCGTCGTGAAACAGAATGATCCCCCTCCCCTTGGCATTCAGCCGGCTGGCGATGAGCTTCAGCTCCTGGTCTGGCGTCATTTCCTCCCAGTCGCTGGCCCACAGGTCCGCTCCGAACACGACGATGCCCCGAGACTGGAGTAGCTCGAGTGTCTTAGGGGTCGAGTCGAAATAGGGGAAGCGGAAGAACGGCGTCGAGGGCGCCACCGTCGATACGCCATGGAGCGCCATTTCGTCGGCCGCAATCCCACGGTCAATGTCCTCTTTTGCCTTCTCGAAGCTGATCTTCGACGCCATCGAATGCGACCAGGTGTGGTGCGCTATGGTGTGGCCTTGCGCAGCGGCGCGCCGCACGAGATCGGGAAATTGGGCCGACGACTTGCCGACCAGGAAGAACGTGGCTCGGACGCACTCCTGCGCGAGCGCCGCCAGCACCTCTTCTGTGTACGGCGGCTGGGGCCCGTCGTCGAAGGTCAGCACAACTTCGTGGTCGGCCAAGGGCAGCGTCTGGGGAAAGCTCTTCAGTCCGACCCGCGGATAAGTATTGGCGTCAACGGCGAGCACGCGCGAGGTCCCGAGCGCGTCCTTACGCGAACAGTCGGCCGCGCCCGCAGCCGTGACGCCGGCAAACAGCGCGGTCGTGGCGCTCACGAGCAGCAAGGTCCAACCGTGCAGAAATCTGCCGTCAAGGTCGTGCCCGGACGGGTGTCTGGTTGCGGCCTTAAACAAGATAGTCCTGCCGTCCTAGCGGGAGTTGCATTAGCCTGCCGGGGGTTTCAGCCGCTTCGTTCCCATTTCGGACTAGCTGATCCGCCGCAATGGACCTGCACTCAGATCGGACTACTTCGCTCCCGAGCGCATCAAATTGTCTGCAGCCAGATCATTTGCTGCTTCGTCCAATTGAAATTGGTTTAGCCGCCGCCATTGTACTTTGCCGGTCTCCACAAACGTCGGCTCGTGCAATGGTCACGTCCGACCTGCACAGTAGCCATATGGCAATATTAATTAATGCAATGGCGCGGCACTGCCGCCGGAATTCGGCGTTCCGATGCTGTTTGTCGACGGATTTCACCAACGACTGTCGGCTTGTGCCGACGGCGCTCCAGGGACCGACAATTACAGCGATTGACCTGCAATACCGTCACCTTCATGAGGCGACGATCTTCCTCCCAGAGGACATGATATCGATCGAACCGCTTAGAAACGGCGGCTTTGCCGCGGAGCCGCCAATGCTGCAGAACGCCTACTGGATGCCGACGTTCAGCGTCACCGCAGCACGACCATCGGCTCAAAATTCCATATGCTCGATGTCGATCGGTTCCTCGTCGTCGGATGCAGCCGCTAAGCGAAGGCAAACACGAGCAGGCTCGAGCAGAGCAGCGCGAGGCCGGCCGCGGTCAGTGCCAGGAAGCTACCTGAAACAAGGTCATGATTGCGCATGAAATACCCTCGATTGCACCGCAGAAGAGAGAGCAGCAATCGCTGCGTTACGTGCTTGACCGGTCAGCACATAAATTAATATTCAAAACCAGCGCATTATTCCTGCTGTTGTTAGGAGGGAAAGCATTTTTCCAGCGTGGTTACGGCTCGCTCCGCCGTCTTGCGGCGGAGATAAAGAAACCGCGCATGAGAACCGCAGGAATTGCTCAGCGCTTTCGCGTTTGCAGCTCTAAGAGACTCGGTCTGATGGAACACCTAGCATTTACACGCCGATCCGAGAGCAGATGGGCAACTTGGCTTCGGAAGAAAGGTCAAATTTCAGGGGTGAAGAGCTTGCGACGTGACACGCCGATTTAAGCCGCTTGAACCCTGCCCGGGTAGCTGTCTAGTTCGTGCTTCTTGCTGGTCGCCTCCTGTTCTCCGATCGAATCGACCACGGTCATGGCGATGTCCGAGATGCGGCCGATGATGACGCCAAATTTCAGTAAGCGCGCTGACCGACTCTGTCGTTGCGGCCTGAATGCCGCCAATGTGCTCGCTGATCGCAACAGTCGCGTGCGCGGTTTGCGTCGCGAGCGATTTCACTTCCTGGGCGACAACCGCGAAATCTCTGCCGCGATCGCTGGCGCGCACGGCTTCAATCGTCGCATTCAGCGCGAGCAAATTGGTTTGCCGCGCGATCGCGGCGATCAGCTGGACCACGCTGCCGATTCGCTCCGCCGCGACCGTCCTTTTTCCGCATCCAAAAAGGTGCCGGTCGATATGCAGGATTCAGCGGGTTTCTAACGGAAAAAACGCGTGGAACGCTGTTAGGACACAAGGCCAGGCCCCGGTCGCCTCATCGGGGCTCCCTTTTAAGTTCACGCGACCAAGTCAAGTAAGCAGTGAATCTTTACTCGTCCATCTCGCGCCCCATTATGTCGACGCGATGGCCCGCAGATGACCTCGACAGATCGATTGTCTGCGAACGTCACGGCGCTTCGCCGTGGCCGCGCGATCGCCCCTCCCATAAGCCAAACCTAGCGTTTCGAGTGTCGCCCGCCGCTGCCGACGCTCAGTGCTGACGTCTCATCTATGACGGGACGGGATCGAGTGGCGTGCGATAGACCTCGGCGTTCTCGGGGCTGGTGACCCGAACCGCACAGCCTTTGGCCTTCAAGTCCGGATGCACAATAGACAGTTCGGTCGCGAGCTGGTCCGCTCGGTCGGAGGCAACCTCGATGTTTTCGAGAATGAGGCCGCCTTGATTCTTGTACTCCTCGTCAATCACAAGATCAAAAGAGTAGTACGGCATCCGAAGGTCTCCCATTTGATCGGATTCGTCCCTTGGGGCGCATCCTTACCTCCACTCAGGCTTCGTCAGATGGTCCAGTCGGTATGGAGAGAGATAACTAGGAGCCGCATCGATTCTACCGACAAGAAAGTCGGTTTTCAGGGTCGGCTTATCAGCATCTCTTGCAGTAACACTTATCGGCTTCCTAAAAGCGCAATTTGCTAATCATGGCACCGCATCGGCGAAAATCTGCGCCAGGTTAGCAGAATGCAAAGTTTTTCCGCGCGGTTATGGCGTCGATTTTGAGCCAACGCTGCAAGGCATGAGATCCCCAAAATGGCCACGTCACGCTTAAGCTCAGCATCGGTGCGGCCTCGTCCAGATAGCTCACCAGGATCTTGTGATCTGGAAATTCAACTGAGTGACAACATCAAGTTGTCTAGGTCTACCTCCACATGGTCGGTCTTTCGGAAAGGGCCTCGCGGCCGATTTGTTTGAGGCGGTCGGGCGTCGTCTCACCTCTGATGGCGGCTTCCACAATCTTCGAGGCCACGTAAGTGCGGGCGCCGGTATCATACGGGGAAAGGCTCTCGCAGACCTCGTCGAGGATCGCGCGCAGAAGCGCGGTGGTAGCGGCATCCAACATTTAAAGATCTCCCCCATTCCTAGTGAGGAAGATAGTGCCCATTTCGCGTTTCGCGGTTCAAGTGTGTTTGATCGGGTAAGATATCTGCGACTGCCGCGCCACGCCACAGAGCGGTCTCCACCTTCTCTTTCTGCTTCTCCCAACACACGTTTTCTCGGCTTGTGCCGGCTGTTCGATTGCGGCTGGCCAGCCTCGATCGCGCTTACGTTTCGATGGACTTTACCGCATCGATGACGCGCTTGTGCTGGTCGGCGAAATCGCCGTGGCTGCCATCTTCATCGCCTGAGATGGGCGGCTAATACGTCTGTCATACCGTTCCGCGAGGTCCAGCAGTCTCTTTCTGATGAAGGGGTCTGCCTTGTCCGCTAGATCGCGAATAATCCGAGCCCGGTCCCTCAAAAACTGTTCGTCCACGAAAACACCCATTCATTGCAAACATCAGTATTCCTGAGCTCATTCCGTCGTATGGTTGTGAGTAACGCTAAGGAGTTGGCAACTGTAGTATCACGTTGTCGATCAGACGCGTCGAGCCGACGTAGGCTGCGGAGCATAGTGCAGCGGTACGCCGCAGAGGACTCTCGGCGGGCTTGAGCGTATCAGCGTCGACAAGCTCAATGTACTGCAGTCGATCGACCGTATTCAACCGCTCCTTTGCGATCGCAATCAGCTGTTCCGCGTCGCGCTCTCCTGAGCGAAACTTATCCGCTGCGGCGAACAGCCCACGGTTGATGGCAAGAGCGCGCCGACGTTCTTCCTCGCTTAGATAGCGGTTGCGACTGCTCATCGCGAGCCCGTCCGGTTCCCGGACGGTTTGTACGGTGACGATCTCAATTGGAAGGTTGAGGTCAATTGCCATGCGGCGCACCACCGCGCATTGCTGAAAATCCTTTTGTCCAAAAAAAGCGACATCCGGCTGCACCATGTTGAACAGCTTGCCAACGACAGTCGCCACCCCACGAAAATGGCCAGGCCTGAAAGCTCCGCACATTGGTTTTGCGAGCTCGCCCGGTTCGACGAAGGTCTCAAATTGAGCCGGATAGATCTCCTGTATATCCGGTGCAAAGACGATCGCAACGCCGGCATCGCGACACAGCTCTTGATCGCGCACGAAGTCGCGCGGATAGGTGCTGAGATCCTCTTTTGGCCCGAACTGAGTGGGATTGACGAAGATGCTAACTACGGTGACCTCGCATTGCGTCCGGCTGGCCGCGACCAGCGCCAGATGGCCGTCGTGTAGATAGCCCATCGTCGGCACAAGTCCGACGCGTTTATCGGCGCTGCGAACCTCTGCGAGCGCGCGACGAAGCTCTGCGACCGTCGTAATCGTTTGCATGTTGTGCTTTACATCAGGTTGGATTGGAGGGTGTCCAGTTCGCGACCGTGTCGCGAAGGCCTTCAGGAAGCCGATAGGATTCTTGCGATGTCGGGAATGCATCGTTGCGGACATCGGCTGCCCAACGCGACAGGGCCTCCTGCAACAACTGGAAACCATTGGCATAGGCGCGAACAAATCTGGGGCGATGACCTTCAGTCAATCCCAGCACATCGTGAAAGACGAGCACTTGGCCTGAGCAGCCAGTACCCGCACCGATTCCAATGGTCGGTATCCTCAGGGATTCGGTCGCTCGCGCCGCGAGCTCGGCCGGAATACCCTCCAGGACGAGAGCGAAACAGCCGGCCTCCTGTAGACGGTGGGCGTCATCGAGCAGGCGCAAGGCATCATCGGCTCTCCGGCCCTGCACCTTGAACCCACCCATGACATTGACACTCTGCGGAGTCAGGCCGAGATGGCCCATCACAGGAATTTCGCAATCGATCAGGGCGCGCACTATTTCGATACGCTTGGCACCCCCCTCGAGCTTGACAGCGTCGGCGCCACGCTGCAGGAAACCTCCGGCATTGCGTATCGTCTCCGCTGGACTGAGATGGAAGCTAAGAAAGGGCATATCGGCTACAAGCAAGGTACGAGGCTTTGTGCGTACAACGGCTTCGAGGTGATGGTTCATCATCGCCATGCTCACCGGCAACGTATCATCGAACCCAAGACAGACGTTCCCGACGCTATCCCCGACAAGGATGACATCCACGATCGGATCGGCGACGCGTGCTGTAACCGCGTCGTAAGCGGTGGTCATCGCGATACGACGCCCCTCCTCCTTCCATCGCTGCAGGACCGGAATCGTGACGCGTTCAACAGGCGGCTCTGAAATGTGGCTCATCTTAGATCCCGATCCACCCCCGCATGCTTGGAGTCGGCGCTTCCTTGGGAAGGCGAGAGTGAGCCGTCAATGGGGAAAAGGAAAAAAGGAAATTATCTCTCCAAGGTCACGGACAGACGCATCAAAGCCTCCAATGATCGCGCGATCATCAAGTAAGAACTTCTCAGCCGTTCTTTCTTCATGCGGGGCGGCTTTGGGTCACGCTGACGCACACCGCGCGACTCAGCCCAGCTTAAGCCGAGGGAGGTCCCTCAGCCGTGGACGGCTCGTTGGCATGCGGCTGTGTTGATCCATGACATCGAGGCCGCCCCAACCTGAAACCAGAACGAAGCCGCACCCAGCAAGGCTGCGAGCCCAAGAGGAATGAGATCTTTCGGTGTTGGAATTAGGCACGCGCTGTAAGGTACGGGAAGGCGATGTCCATTGGCAGCGTCGGTAGTAGTCGTAGTTGCAATATTCTCTCCGCGTTACCACCTCTCGCACGTAACCCGGACCCAAGGACCGAGAACATTCGGCGCAGGTTCTGTCGCCGCGCGGGATCCTTTGATTCACGAGTATGAATTTCACAGTGTGGCTCCGTTAAGCCATGTATTAAGCCGCTCGCAACCAGCGAAACCATTGATGGTCGGCCTCCCGCCGCGCCTTGAAGCGGTCGATGCATTTCTTGGAGCAAAGGGCCGTTCGCTAGCAGTAGTAACGGATCAGCCCGAACCTTCCACCGCATATCGCGCAGCACCTTACTGAGCCGTGGTGTGAACTATGAGGGCTGTTGCGCATTCCTCGCCTCCTGTCGGCATTACGCGGATATCCGCCGGGCTCGGCGCTTGAGCTCGCAGTGGACCGCCGCCCAGTCGGGCTCGGCGATGCGGCGGTGACCCTGCCGGTTGCCGGTGCCGGTCTTGGCGAACAGGCGGGCCTCCGGGCCCGCGTCCGTGAATTCGAGCAAGAGGCATCAAGCCGCGAGGGATAAGGGCTGGATAGCCGGACAGCCGACGAACGAAATCCTCTAGCTCGTCAGGCCGCAACACCCGCTCGTGGCGGCAACACACGAGGTTCAACGCTGCGATGGCGCTTGAATTCGGCGTTGGGGCGATCGTTTTTGATGAATTACACCGCATCGATTGTGCAAAGTTGCGATATCCGTTAAGTGCAGAGCCGCCCCATTTTTGAAAGACATTCGAGCCCGTTGCCGAACGCTTCTTCCCGCATTGGCGGTAGCCTGTGGCCGGAGCGTAAGTGATGTAGTGTCGCGCCAGTGCGCGACACTACGAATTGAGGTCTCTTTTTGAACGTGCATCTCGGCGAGCCTACTATATTTGGTGAAGCCAATAGGGTGCCAAGCAGTAGCTGCCGACATGTAGGCCGAGGGTCTCGCTGGGAGCCACATACTTCGGGCCACTTCTCGGCATCTCCAATAATCGACGGAAGTAAGCGCGTGAGGCCCAACAAATTGTCCCTGTCTTGAATCTTGTCAGCACGAACGAGTTTGAGCAGGGTCCTAACATTCGGCGGCACCGCATTTGGCTAAGCAAGCAACGCAAGGGGGAAATGGCCCTGCTGAGAGTCAGAAGCTGGTGCGGCGATTAACGTTGGAGATCAGATCCCTGAACGTCTGTCTGGAGGATTTTCTTCACGTCCGAGCTGAGGCACTCGGCATTAGTGGAACACAATTGGCGATCTTGATGGCGATGATGGACTTAGACAAGGATGGCGGTGCTCCGGCCGGCGTGGTCGCAAAACTGATAAAAGTCGACCCGTCCTTCATCACGCTCCATTCGAAGGCGCTGGAGAAAGTCGGATTTGTGCGGCGCAAGCCCGGTATCTGGGATGCTCGGGTCGTCCAGCTGTCGCTAACGGACAAAGCCCGTAAGCGTCTCGCGAACATCGCTGCACAACAGGAGGAACTGGATCAATTCGTTTTCGGTGAGCTTGGCATTGAGGAATTGACGAAACTGTCTAGCCGACTTGCAGCGCTCGGGAAGCGGCTCGAGAGAGCTCGCCTGAAAGCCGAACTGGACACCGGCGCGGCGTCAGCCCGAGGCAGGCGCCGACGTTAGAACGGAGGCGCTTTGGATCGTCAACTGTTGCTTATGCGAGGGCCGCATGCCCTCGTGTGAAGCACCGCCATCATGAGGAGCACATCGGCTCCTCGCGCCGGCCGGCCAGTCGCAGCGGCGACGGACTAAAGTTACCATTTGTGGATTGGGAGCTAATCGATTTGGGCCGACCAAGACGGATTCGGTGTGAGGCCAGAGTTGTCCGCGGAGCTGCGGCGCGGATTTGCGACCGGGCGAAGGCCCGATCGCGCGTTAAATCAAGACAAACGCGAGCAAGTTAGAGCCCGAGAAGTGCGATGCCGGTGCTGATCAAGGCCAAGAGGCTGCCCGAAATAACGGCATGATTCCGTATGGCGTCCTCGATTGCTATATAAGCAAATGCAGCCGCCGTTGCATTCCCTACATTGTGTGATCAGACTTTTTGTTCTAATCCGACGCACAATTCCTTCCGTTGTCGGGAAAGAAAGCATGTTTTCGTCGTAGTCACGACGACGTTAGCCGTTTTGCGGTGAGACAACCGGGATATCATTTATCGGATTTCGCGAACCAGATCCGCTGCGTCTTATTGTGCTGCAGGTTTCGCAGCCCCCTTGACTCATTGCGAAAGCATTGCTGTGAGCCCTTTCACAATTGCGATACAGTTTTTTTTCCAATCTTGTCGAATGCGCGGCCTCTTCATTCTCCTTGTGACCTTTGTAGTCGTGTTGGCGGCACGCGGTCAGCACCATACTGGCTTCATACCGCGACCGACCGCGCCCATGCCACGGGTCAACGTACCCTAAGATCTGTTGGGATTCAGAATTCACAGATTGGAAGGTCCGTGATTCTCGCTCCGCAAGGAGTTGATCGACGCAACAATCGTCGACGCTCAAGCAAATTTTGCAGCGGACGAATTCGGGACACTGCCGCGGTGTGCACGTCGGCGCCGAGGATCCAACTGCGATGGCGCTGGCGGGCACGCTTGCGCTCGTCGGCTGGCGAGGTCATGCAACGGCAATTTGAGGCGGGGCCCGATCTCTGCAAAGCCGGCCTTCAGGTACAATGCTGAGTTGGGGCTGCGGCTCCACATCGGTTGATTGGGCGCTCCCACTTCAAGTTGGCCCCAGCCTTTTGTCGTCCCCAGGCCCACCGCGGCCCTAATGAGGCGCATCGCAACCCCAGACGACCGCTGATCCGGGACGACGTAGAGCTCAGTAATGATGCCGTAGGTTCCGCGCGCAAAAAGCGCAGCACTTTCCGACAACATGATGATGCCGACCGGGCATTCCTCTGAAAAAGCTAGAAATCCTGAGACGCGCTCATTCATGGCGAGGAGGTCGGCGACTAGCTGCTCATCTAGTACTGGCTGCGTGTGGCCGGCCCTAAGTTCAGCAAGCAGGGCAGCAACCATCTTGGTCACCGTTCCAGCGTCATCGAGAGACACTTCACGTGTGGTCACCATTTCAAATTCTCCTTCACCCAGTCCGCCCGCTGCGTCGGAGCAAGAACGTTGCCGCAGCATTGAGCCAGAGCAGATATGCCGCCATATTAAACGTCAGATGACACCTTTGTTCACACCATTGAGAGGCGATAAGCCTTTCGCTTTGCTCGTGGCTGAAACTGTCGCCAGCAGATCGTGAAGGAGCAGTGATGGGTGCTCGCTCGCGATCTGCGATTCTAGGGCCGACAGGAAACGATTAGATCAACAACAGGCCCCCATCACACAACTTCAATGATAGTGCATTCGGCGAAGAAGCCATTCCAGATCAGCAGCGCTCCATTCCCTCAAGCGCGAATAGCTAATTGATACTCTCAAAGAAAGATCGACCGCGCGAGTCAAAGACAAGCTATATTTCGCCGCAATTGGACAAACCGCTTTCTTAAATTGACGGCGAACGGATCGTTTATTGTCGCGTTAGAAAACGCCCGCAACGCTTCACTGTCTCAATCAGTCCTTCCACACTGATGGCCTCGCGTATAGGCCCTCCTTTCGCGAGTCGGCTGCTGATCTTCTCTCAATCCCGCGATGCGGGGCAGTTGTATGACGATAGACCCTCCTCACGTCGATGCACTGCGAACACGAGCTACTCAGACAATTCAGAGCAATTCTGCGGTGATCCACACGGGCCATCGCCACTGTCGCACCACGCCTCCCAAATTGTCGCGGGCTAGTCAGATCGGCTGCTATCTTCCCCCTGAGGTACGCTTTTCAGTGCACGCAAATGATCGTACAATTAAGACACGGACGAACTAACGAAGCTGATTAACTTTCGATCTTGCGCAGACTGCGCATCAGTTATGCCAATGGACTTCCGAGCGCTTGGATGGCGCTATTCAGTCAAAAGAGGTTTGCAATCCAGCTTTCGGTCGAGCTTGAAGATGGCACCTGCCGAAAATGTGATGATCTGAGCAGGTTCACATCCAGTTGCGGGCGAAGTCGACGAGTCCGCCGGCTGTCAATCAGCGCCTTTTAATGGCAGAATTCCCCGTCAGTATGGATTTTGTGCGGCGGCACCCGATCTTGGCCCGCGCACAATAGTTTGCGCCGTTTTATCTGGAAGTTCATCCAACCGTCCGCTGTTTTGCGAGGCCCTGCTCGAGCGACGATCGGAGTTGACACTGGTTCTTCAGGATTCATCCCGAGCGAGATGCACCGCCTCCCGTGCGCGCGCTTTTTCGACGCTCTATCGCTATATTACGCCAGATTTCTGCATCGCGAGTGCGGTAATCTAGCAATTGCTGAGAGTTCAGCACGCATGGACGAGGTATGCGAGTGGCGCCCCAACAAATGATTCATTTATGTTCAAAGCTATCCAGATGTGAGAACTCATCGACAATCTGAACTCCTGGGTAAATTGATGACCCAAGCGTTGAGCGACCGTGGCTTACGATGTTCAACTACAGTGCGAGCGGCTCGACTACCAAAATGATGCCCACGACCGCGCAGGACGTGATCCTGGCCAGAAGCTGCGCATCATCGTGCCTCCTTCTCAACTCTGGACTCCTCGGTCCAGCGAGGCACGGCAGGGGCTGATATGAGCCAAACGCGTAAACCAGAGACGTTTGGCGGCGACGGCATCACCGCGCCGCTCCACCATGTTACCTTTCGTCGCATCTGGCTGGCGGGCCTTCTCTCAAATCTGGGGGCTCTGATTCGCAGCGTTGGGGCTGCGTGGGCGATGACACAAATGACGTCGTCGGCCGATATGGTCGCACTCGTCCAGACTGCACTGACGCTTCCGGTTATGTTGATTGCAATGCCAGCCGGCGCGATTGCGGACATGCATGATCGCCGAATCGTGTCGCTCATCTCGCTTGGCGTTGCACTCACCGGTGCCAGTGCGCTAACAGCGCTTGCATGGCTCGACATGGTGACACCGATGCTGTTGCTGGCGTTGTGCTTTATCGTTGGCAGCGGCGTGGCGCTGATGGATCCAACGTGGCAATCTTCAATAAGTGAGCAGGTGCCGCCCGACGCATTGCCCGCTGCCGTCGCACTGAACGGTGTCAGCTACAATATCGCGCGCAGCATCGGCCCAGCGCTCGGCGGTATCGTCGTTGCGACCGCTGGCGCAGTGGCTGCATTCGCATTAAACGCGCTGCTGTATTTACCGCTAATGGTTGCACTGTTGCTATGGAAACGCGGAGCGCAGCCTTCGCGGCTGCCGCCTGAACAGTTCAGTCGCGCGATTGTTTCCGGCGTTCGGTACATTACGAATTCCCCTTCGATTAAGATTGTCTTGGTCCGTTCCATGGTGACCGGTGTAATTGGCGGCGCAATCCTTGCCCTGATGCCGATAGTTGCACGAGATCTCCTGCATGGCGGCGCGCAGACATATGGCCTCTTGCTCAGCGCCTTTGGCCTCGGGGCAGTAATCGGTGCACTCTACATCCCCGAAATGCGCAAGCGCTTGAGTGGCGAGGCAGCCATTCGCGCCTGCACGCTGTCGATGGGTGGAAGCCTTATCGCAGTGGCGCTGAGCCACGGCCTGATCTTGACATCGGCCGCGCTGATCCTGGCCGGCGCCGTGTGGATGATAGCATGGGTGCTGTTTAACGTGGGCGTGCAGCTGTCGGCGCCCCGCTGGGTTGCCGGACGTTCGCTCGCAGCTTATCAGGCGGCGGGATCGGGCGGGGTTGCCATCGGTAGTTGGGGATGGGGCAGCCTGGCTGACGCCGCTGGCGTCGAAACTGCGCTCCTGGTGTCGGGCGCGCTGATGCTGCTCTCGCCTCTGTTGGGGCTCTGGTTACCCATGCCACGCGTAGGCGCGCGCGGTGAAGAAGCCGAACTGCTCGATGATCCCAACGTGCAGCTGGCGTTGACCGGCCGAAGCGGCCCATTGGTAGTCGAGATTGAATATCGAGTTGCACAGGAGAATGCACGAGCGTTTCATAATGCGATGCAGGCAGTGCAGCTGTCACGTCAGCGTAACGGAGCATATGGATGGTCGATAGCGCGCGACATTGCCGACCCGGAATCCTGGACGGAGCGCTATCACTGCCCGACGTGGTTTGACTACCTGCGGCAGCGTAATCGTGCGACGCGATCGGAGCGCGCGCTGGACCGCGAAGCGGAAGCTTTTCACATCGGCCCTGATCCTGTACGCGTTCGTCGAATGCTCGAGCGCCCCTTTGGATCGGTACGCTGGAAGGACGATACCCCCAACAGATTCGAGAACGAAGTCCTGCTCCATGAGAATACCCCCGGCAGGAGCCGGTAGACGCGGCTACGTGGACAAGCGTTAAGCGCGACAAGCCTCTGGATCGCAGAATCGCCGGAGCAATTTGAGATTCAGACCATCGAGCCGGCTCCGCTTGTGAAGCCGGTACTTGTTTCCGGCCTCGCGCGGGAGATCATCGCCAAATCGGGTTCGCTTAGCCGGTGCCCGTGACACCCGCACAACAGCAAGCACCGACCAATCCATTCTCGTTGCCATGCGGCTCGAAACGGCGTCCACGCCGCAATTTTTCGCCCACACGAGAGTCGGTGCAAGCGTCACGAGGCTGGCAACGGACACGCTGCGGGTGACGCTTATTTAAAGCTTTACAGCGCGATCCGAATAGCACCGGTAGCACTTGGAGTCTGGATTGTCCAAAGTACCGCGGCAGCACCTGGACTGCACCTGACACAACGTTTGCGACGGGCCTGAAGTGAATGGAGTTGGACGTGTCGAGTTCAATGAACTGTCCGGGGATCCATGTACCTCAGTCGGTTCTCAAGGCCCGCGCTTCGTGAACTTCTGCCGCGCGATGCGCCTCGTCGAGGGTCAGCATCGCACTGGTCCTCAATTGCGCTCGGGTCGGTGCACGTAACCCGATCCCGCCACCGCCATGTCGGCTATGTGCGCAGCATACGCCCGAGCGCCAGCAACTGTGTCCCCGTGATCGGCTCGATGCCGTTGGCCTCCGCGAGCGGATGCGACGCGAGGCGTGCAACGACCATCTCGGCCTTCGGCGCGATGTACAGGCGCTGGCCATGGATGCCCCGGCCTTCGAAGGCGTCCAGCTCGTTGTGCGTCACCCACCACATGCTGCGGTACGAGTATCCCGGCAGCCACGGGGCCCCCTTCGCGAATTGCGCGCGGTTATCGCACTTTTGTACGTCGTCCACGACGGACGCGGGGATGAGCTGCTTTCCATTCCACTCGCCCTCGCGCCGCATCAGCTCACCGAAGCGCGCGACATCGCGCAGGGTTGCGGTTAGGCTACCGCCGGCTATTGGCGTTCCGGCGGGATCGACCCTGACGTAAGCATCCTCCTCGCAGCCGAGCGCCGACCAGAGCCTTTCATGCAGCAATTGCGCAAACGAGCGATCCGTCACGCGTGCCATCACCCAGGCCATCACCTCCGTATTGACGGTCTTGTAGGCGAACGCCTCACCGTGCGCGCCTTCTTTGCGCACCGTTCGCAGGTAGTCGCACATGGTCTGCGGCCCGTCATAGCCGATCGGCCGCTGCCAGCCGCAGGCGCGCGCATACGCGTTCACGCCAGAGTTCTCATCGACATAATCTTCCGAGTGCGCCAGACCGGTCTGCATGTCCATCACCTGGCGCAACGTGGCATCTTCCCAGCCGGTTCCACGCAGCTCGGGCAGATAGTGCGGGATCGCCTTCTTGTCATCGAGCACGCCTTCGCGCACGAAGGCCGCGGCTAATGTTCCCGCGTACGACTTCGTGACCGAAAACAACGCATGAGGCAACTGCGGCTCGAGCGCGCCCAGGTAGCGCTCGTACACGATGCGCCCGCGGTGCAGCACCACGATGCCGTCGGTGTAAGTGTCGTAGAGCGCCTCGTCAAAGCGGCGGCTTCGGCCGTTCTTGTCGTCGAAGGTGAGGGCTTCGATGTCGGCGGCTCTGTCGCTAAGCTCGAGCGGCGACGGCCCTCCCCGCCCCCGCCATACGTTGACGCTGGCCGCAAGCTCACGCATGTGCGACAGCGACCAGCGAATCTGCGGGAAATCGAGGCAGCGGTCAAATGTGATGCGCTTGTCCGGTGGCGGCTGCGCACCCTGCATCCAACCGAGCTCGCCCGGATCGGACGCGTGGCCGTCGAGGTAGCACTTTCCGTTGAATTCGAGCACGCCCATCTACAGCCCCCGGTCATTTATGCTGCCAATAGCTGCATGCAGCTTCAGCGCTGTTTCATTCATGAGTTCGCTTTCTGGTTCTCTGTGTGGCGCTCTCTGGTCCACACCGCGGGCGCTGTCCGCCCATGGCTGTAGCTGATCAAATGCCGCCGAGGCCTGCAGCAGCCCCTTGCACCATAGCGTGGTCGCGGGCCTCTGCGGTCGGCGGTCGCGAGAACGATTTGCATCAGCGCTCCCTGCCGTTTCGGCGGATTTCCTGAATAGCAGACCAGGGAAGCACGCGAGGGGAGCTCCGTTATGGAACCGATGAGGACATCGGAGGCTCCCAATGTGGGCGTATGCATATACGACTCGTGAAAGCCAACCGCCCGGTCGAAGCCGGCTCGCACCTCGTCCTCCTTTACCGCGCGCCCACCGAGCGGGTCCGCCTGCGCGGGCGGCGGGAAGAACACACGCACCTCGCCTCGCGGAATTGTCGGATAGCCGGTGGAAGGCGAGTGCGATGCCGATGGCCATCGAGCCGCGCATGTTGTGATCGCTGGCACGAATGGGGCCAGCGGC
The DNA here is from genome assembly GCF_000244935.1 of Bradyrhizobium sp. WSM1253. Lineage (NCBI taxonomy): Bacteria > Pseudomonadati > Pseudomonadota > Alphaproteobacteria > Hyphomicrobiales > Nitrobacteraceae > Bradyrhizobium > Bradyrhizobium sp. WSM1253. Next base: position 6,054,755 of record NZ_JH600073.1, on the reverse strand, counting down.
AGTTCCATTTCAACATAGAGGCCGGCGTGAAAGGTCTTGGGGCCACGACGCCGAAGTGCTGCAGCATTCCGCAGATGCGCTGGTGCGTTTTCGACGGCGCATTGGAGATTCAGGCCAGCGATGCATCGCATGTCGCAGCTCTGTGCGCGCCTCGAGCTCGCCACCCGACAAGAAGGAGTTACTCTCATTCGGCACGCTTTGCGGTCGAAAGGCCCTTTTTCACACGCATATTATCAATCCGCTTGAGCTGGATTTCGTTAATGTGGCCCCTCCGATAGCCGGATTTCTGCGTCAAGTCGGGTAAATCCGATGTCGACCTCAAGCTGGGCGCGAGGTCTCATGCGATCAACGCTCTCAGGTGAGGAGCCTCGTGCCACACTGACGGGCAGCACTGTCGGAGTTTAGAGAGACACGGCCTCAAAAGAAAACATCAGGCTGTGGCGGATTTGCTCATCGAGAATGGCGAACCGAGACACGACCCGGAGGGTTAGTCGTCCTCGGACTGCAAATGCCGATCACCGGGCTGGTGGACCAGCGGCGGTGCCGCGCTCTAGTCCATTGCGCTCATCACTCATGGTGCTCCCTGGAAGGCCACTCAGTGGCGGAGGCTCTGCGCTCGGTACCTCGCCCAGAATCAAGCTGAGCCCGGCCTCAATGGACGGGTTTGGACGATCATCAGCGCCCAGGATGTTTCCCGCAAACTTCTGCACCGACACAGGATGCAATCGAACCTAGAATCGCCAGGCTTTGGACTCTGCCATTTGCTTGGATGCGTCTGCCGGCGAGCGAGCTTTCGCGAAGTTTTCTCTTCACTTTACCATTATCACACACCAATTCTTTCGTCCTCAGACCAGCGTCGCCGTCAAGGTCGCGGCCTTTACAGCCGCACGACTTGAGCACTGGCCTGGTGATGCGAACCACCAAGCGAATGACGCAATGCGTGCGATCGAAGCAACTTTGCGCATAAATCGAGCGACGACTGCGGGAAAATCGCCGACAACCAGCGCGAACACGAGAGTATATGGTTATTCGGCTTGCGCGGTTCTACGACGTCTGCGCCAGCTAGGGAGCTATCGATGAGTAGATCTACTCATCTTGTGCTCCGTTCAGCCGCCCTTTGGGGCGTTTCCTCCCTGACTTGGCCGTGCGAAGCTTCGCACGGCCATTTTTCGCAAACAAGAAAAGTGAATGAGCCGTAACAACAGCGGCATTTGGCGCGCGAAGCGATGCGTACTAGCGATGCTTCAATGTTGCCGGCGTACCGTGTGTGCTGCCAAGTCGTGCTTAATACGACGAGCGTTGAGGTCGCGGAGTCACGGCAGCCCAGGGGACGCTGTAATCGGCTAACTCAATCCGCGTAAGACTCTTGCAAAGCCTACTCTTATATTCACGCTCTTGGCACCTATGAAGGGGTCGGATCGAGTGGCCTACGATATACTTCGGCGTTTTCAGCGCTGGTAACCCGAACCGCATAGCCTCTCGCCTTCAGCTCCGGATGTTTAATACAAAGTTCGGTTGCAAGCTGCTCTGCTCGATCAGAGACCCCCTTGATTCTTGTACTCCTCGCCACACGAGATCAAAAGAGTAGTATGGCATCGAGGGTCTCCCATTTTTCTCGAATTCACTCCATGAGGCGCACTTCGCGAGCCGCTCAGGACTCGTGAATGGTCCAGTCATGCGCATGGAGAGCAGTTGCGAGAAGCCGCATCTTTAGGCGGCGTCGTACGGCATAGTGAGTTTCAAGTGCAGATTATGCAACGAACGTAGAATTTACGCCGAAATTCTGCTGGCTCGAGCCATTTCGTTATGACTCAGGACATCAACGATCCTCGTTTGCATTTCGCCCTAGCGCTAGGCACGACAGTATAACGTTGTCGATGAGTCGGGTTGAGCCGATGAAGGCAGCGGCACAGAGTGCCGCAGTGCGCCGCAAAGGGCTTTCGGCAGGCTTGAGGGTACCAGCTTGGACGAGATCAAGGTACACCAGTCGATCGACGGTTGCCAATGTCTCTTTGCGATCGCGACCAGTCGATCAACATCGCGCTCTCCTGAACGAAACTCATCCGCTGCGGCGAACAGCCCACGGCTGCCGACGCTCTTCTGTGGACAGATATCGATTGCGGCTACTCATTGCGAGGCCGTCGGGCTCTCACACAGTTCGCACGGTAATGATCTCGATCGGAAGATTGAGATCAGCGGCCATACGACGAATGACTGCGCATTGCTGAAAATCCTTTTGCCCGAAAACCGCGATATCAGGCTGGACCATATTGAACAACTTGCAGACGACGGTTGCGACACCCCGAAAATGCCCGGGCCTGAAAGCTCCACCCAACGACTTTCCGAGTTCGCCGGACTCGACGAACGTTTCAAATTGCCGGGGTAGATTTCAGCTTCATCCGGAGCGAAGAGGATCGCAACCACGGCGTCGCGGCACAGTTTCGCATCGCGCGCGAAATCGCGTGGATAGTTGCTGAGATCCTCATTTGGACGGGACTGAGTGGGATTAACAAAGATGCTGACGACGGTGATATCGCATTGAGCCTTGCTCGCGTGGATAAGCGCCAAATGGCCGTCGTGCAGATAGCCCATTGTCAGACAAACCCAACCCACTTGTCGGCCTTACGCGCTTCGAGGAGGGCGTGGCGAAGCTGAGTGGCCGTCGTGATCGTGCGCATATCGTGCCTTACGTCCGGTTGGAGGGTGCCCATTTTGCGATTGTGTCGCTGAGGCCGTCGGGAAGCGGATAGGACTCGTCCGGTCCCGGAAATGAGCCGTCGCGAACCTCCGCAACCCAGCGCGAAAGCGCGTCCTGCAGCAGGTGAAAGCCGTCTGCAGGCGCGAACGAATTTGGGACGACGGCATGTCGTCAGGCCCAGCAGATCATGGAATACCAGCACCTGGCCCGTACACGCCGGCCGGGCGCCCATTTCCACTGGTTGGAATCGTCAGGGATTCGGTCGCCCGCGCCGCGAGCTCGGCCGGAATGCCCTCCAGGACAATGGCAAAGGATCCAGCCTCCTGCAGACGATGGGCGTCTTCGAGTAGCTGCAAGGCGTCATCGGCGATCCGGCCCTGCACTTTGAACCCGCCCATGACATTGACGCTCTGCGGAGTAAGGCCGAGATGGCCCATCACGGGAATTTCGCAATCGACCAATGCGCGCACCATCTCGATACGCTTGGCACCGCGCTCTAGCTTTACGGCATCCGCACCACGCTGGAGGAAACCTCCGGCATTGCGGATCGTCTCCTCCGGACTGAGGTGAAAGCTAAGAAACGGCATGTCGGCGACCAGCAACGCTTGAGGCCGTGTGCGCGCAACTGACTCAAGGTGATGATTCATCATCGCGATGCTGACCGGCAGGGTATTGTCGAATCCGAGGCAGACATTGCCAACGCTATCTCCAACCAGGATGATATCGACGATGGGATCGGCAATGCGCGCTGTAAACGCATCGTAGGCAGTGGTCATTGCGACACGCCGCCGCTCCTTTTTCCACCGCCGCAGCATTGGAATCGTGACCCGCTCAACAGGTCGCTCCGATATGTGGCTCATGTTGAGAATCCTGGTCCTGCAGTCACCACAAACTGTTGGGTTGAACGCCTCCTAGGCAAACCGAGAGGAAGCTGTCAACACGAGAGGAAGAAAGGATGCAGTTTTTTACGACGGGCGCCAGCCCTCATAACATTCCCAATGGTCGCGTCGTCAAATCCTATCTTACTCGTCATGCTATGCCGAAGGATCATCCCTCGGTCCGAACGAAAAGGCGGACGATCAGCGCACGGCCATCTTCATTTCTCGCGAGCAGCACTCATCTGTCGGCATACGGGGATCGCTTACCATGCGCTTGGCCGACCGCGGGCAGAGCCAACAAACAAAACGGGATCCATGCCAGGAAGAGCGAAAGGAAATGGAAGGGCGTGAGCGCCCCTGCGAGCGCTGTCGAGCAAACATCTTCGCGAAAGAGCTCGGCCGCAGCACGCTTGCGAGCCTTGTAAGCATTAAAGTCAATGATTGTTGCCGACACTTTGTGCTTCGGTGTCACTCTCTAGACCGTCAAAGTTGAGGTTAAGGACGGCTCTGGTCTACTCCGCCAAAGCCGCTCCGCTGTTAGCACGCGTTGCCACGACGCTAAGGTAAGTGCGACCTTCTTCGGAAGGCGCTCTGAGCCGAACTCCTGCACCACCTCAAATTGGCTGCCTCGGCCCAGCGGTCCGGGACCCGCCCACGCACCGGAGGCTTGGTGCACCGTCAGCCAGCGACACATCCGAAGATGGGTTCGTGTCATCAATTTCCATGAACTAGCCAGGACCTTTGTTCGGTACTCGGACCGTCAAGCAGCTAACAAGCAGCGAAGCCATTTGCGGTCGCACTCCCTCCGCGCCTTAAACCGATCGACACATTTTTTGGAACAAAGGGCTGTCCGCCAGAAGTAGTAGCGGACCAGTCCGAAGCTTCCTCCGCAGATCGCGCAGCACCTCACTGAACGACGGGAACTATGCAAGCCGTCTCGCATTCTCGCCTCCTGTCAGCGGTACGTGGATGCCCCCCTGGATTTTCACACCTGGCCACAGCAACGCCGGGCCTGCGCGTGTGCGCGTCCGGCGCTAAGACGGACGTCAGGCACAACGATTGGTCGTGTTGCGCCCTCGACGGCGAAGCCATGTGCCTATCGGCATACATCGACCGATCTTGCTGACTATAAGCCCTGGCTCTGTCCTGATTGATGCAACATGCGGGACCTTGACGACGAGATTCTGCATTATTCCTTATTTTTTCGAAGGATTTCAGCGGTTGATGCACAATACGGCGCGCTTGGCAGCGCTCGTTAGAGCACCACGCCAGCGTAGAATCCGGATTAGCAAAAGGAAGACTGCGATCGGCGTAGTATGCGCCCGCTGACGGTTCATTCCGAAATCGCCTGAGGAACTAGACTCGGGACCACTTGCTCTGGGGAGCGTGGTCAGACCATCATCCAAGCCACATGCATTGCTCCCACTTCTTTAGCAAAGCGCGCCGTCAGGCCAATGCATCAGCGGCGTCCCTGATGCCCGCGTAGACATCGTCAAGGTCTGCTACTGTCGCAGAATAGGGCGGCATCACATAGATCGTGTTTCCGAGCGGGCGCAGGAGCAGATTTCTGTCTTTAAAGAACGACTGAAGTTTGGGTCCAACGCCCGCCAAGTAGCCGCTATCGTTCGTTTTCAGATCTAGTGCTGTGATGGTTCCGGTTCTACGGACGTTTGCAAAGCGCGGATCGTCGCCGCATCAAATGTTGCTTGTTCAAGACCGCACGCTGGAAATGGGACTGATGTCACGTCGAACAACAGGGGCCCGTATGCCGCGCTGAACACGCCTCTCTCCCCAACCGACATCCCCCCGACTGTATCGCCGTGATAGGAATGCTGCATAACGACAATCCGCGTTCGCTGTTTGCCTGTATTATGCCAATAGCCGAGCGCCATCTTCAATGCGACTTCCACACTCGTGGAACCACTATCCGAAAAGAAAACATAGTCCAGACCAGGAGGCGTGACTTTTAGAAGCAGGGAAGCAACCTGCTCTGCCGGTTCATGAGTGTAGCCTGCGAAGATTATCTGGTTGAGCCTGCTTACCTGCTCCTGAATCGCACCAACGATACGCGGGTGGCAATGACCGTGCGTCACGACCCACCAGGACGATATCGCATCGATAATTCGGCACTCATTTGAGGTGTAGAGATAGGGTCCGTCACCACGCACGATCCTTGTCATTTCGCCTTGAAGCGCGTGCTGCGTGAATGGATGCCAGATCCGCGACTTACTTTTTGTCATCATGAATTCAAAAAATCATCGCGAACAAATGCGTCTTTGAAGGCGACTTCCAGCGACTCGGGCGTGAGGGGGGTAAGCCAAGGTAATCGCCCCAACCACTTCACCCGCCCGATCTCCCGAATGGCGCTTTCAGTCTCGGAATTTCTTTCGCCAATAAAGGCAATTCCAAGAACGCGGATCTGGCGCTTTCGTAGAGCCTCCAGAGAGAGTAGCGAGTGATTGATGGTGCCCAGTCGCGTGCTCGCGCAAAGCACGACCGGAAGCTGCCATCGCTCGAAGACGTCAATGTAAACTGTGCTGTAAGTCAACGGCGCCATCAGGCCGCCGGCGCCCTCGATCACAAGCGGCTGGTCTCTGGTGTGTGGAACTTTGAACGAATCCGCATCGATGCGAATACCGTCATTTTCCGCCGAATAATGGGGCGAAGCAGGCGTTTGAAGACGATAAAGCTCGGGCACGATCCGATCTGCACACAGGCCGCCCAATCGTGCGACGAGCTGGGCATCGGTCTCTCCTTCGAGGCCGGCTTGAACCGGCTTCCAATAATGCGCACCGAGTAGATTAGCCAGGCCTGCCGAAAAGACCGTCTTTCCGATCCCGGTATCCGTCCCCGTCACCACGATCCGCCGGCTCATCGAGCTTCGCCTCTTGTCTCCTCGAACAGAGCGTCGAGCATTCCACGCACGTGATCCTCCACGACATTAAGCGTTAGTGAAATTCGCAGGCGGGCGGTGCCCGCCGGAACGGTCGGCGGCCGGATTCCGCGGATATCGTAACCGCGCGATTGCAATCTTGATGCGAGCCACATCGCGCGCTCATTATCGCCCACGATATACGGCACGATCTGTGAGCCCGACAGGCTTTGCCCGCCGCGCGCGCCAATCTCCCGGTGCGTGAACGCGACCAGCTTGGACAAACGATCCTGGCGTTCCGGCTCATCTTCGAGAATCAAGAGGGCCTCCCGAACGGCAATGGCCATTATTGGCGAGGGCGCCGTTGCGAAGATGAACGGACGACAGCGATTGACCGCGAAGTCGCGCAGCACGCCGGAGGCCGTGACGAGCGCGCCGGCAGCGCCGAGCGCCTTGCCGCAGGTATGGACCACCAGTAGGTTCTCGCGGCTTTCGTAAGGAGCGGTCAGGCCTCGTCCCTGCTTCCCGTAGACGCCCGTGGCATGGGCCTCATCCACCATGATGAACGCGTCATGACGGTCGGCGATCGCCATCAACTCGTCGAGCGGCGCGAAATCGCCGTCCATGCTGTAGAGACTTTCGACCACGATCCAGATGCGGCCGGCTCCGCCTTGAGCCCGCCAACCGCGAATTGTGTCTTCGACCGACTGCGGATCGTTATGGCCGCTTGTCCGAAACTCGGCCCGGCCTGCGCGCGTCCCTTCATGAATACTTGCATGTACGAGAGAATCGATGACGAGCAAGTCGCCTCGTTGCGGCAGGGTCGTCAGGACAGCGAAATTTGCGAGATATCCGCTGCCAAAAAAGAACCGGGCTGCTTCTGCTTCAACAGCCTCGTGCTCCTCGCAATTGCCTCGTAAGAGCCTCGAGCCGCCGGCGCCGACCGGCGTACCCTCTTCGAGCGCGGCGCAAATGGCTTTCCTCATACGAGGTGTGCTTGGGAGCGCCAGATAGTCATTCGATGCAAAATCGGTACCTGCGCGCGGCCTAAGCCTACGGAGCCGACCGTCAGCTTCCAGAGCACGCAAGGCCGCGACGTAGTTGCCAACTTTGCACGAATCGATTGGGTGCATACTTCACTCTCAGGTCGCCGTTTCTCACCATCGCAAAGAAAAGTGGGCTACTGGTCGGCTCCTTGAATTTCAGGCCGGCAAAATGCGGTTTTCGCGGTCGACCCTTACCACTCGCGAACTGAACCTTCGCGCCTCCCTCTCGCTGAAAGACGCGTAAGCCACGATGATGAGTTTATCTCCAGGTATCGCGAGTCGCGCAGCTGCACCATTCAGAGCTACGGTGCCCGAGCCTTCTGGAGCCTCGATTGCGTAGGTGCCAAACCGCGCACCGGTTTCGGCGTTGTAGATATCGACGCGTTCGTTGATTGCGATTCCCGCCGCATCAAGCAGCTTACGATTGATCGCAATCGCACCTTCGTGATGTAGATCAGCTTCGGCTAGCGAGGCGCGATGGATTTTTCCTTTCATCAAAATGATCCGCATCCGTCACCCGAGCAAAGTTTGGCGCGCTTGTTGGTCTGCCCCCATAGGCCGGAGCTAATGCCAAGCCGGTCCAGCAAATTTGTATCGCGGCAGGTTTGCGGATTGTTGGTGGTCAAGAGCACGTCTCCAATGAAGATTGAATTCGCGCCGGCCAAAAAGCACAGCGCCTGAAGTTCATCGGTCATATATTGCCGTCCCGCCGATAAACGCAGCACGCTTCTGGGCATCATGGTCCGGGCCGTCGCGACCAGCCGCACGATCGCGATTGGATCTGGGGTATCCGCAGTGTCATTGACCGGGACCCCCATGACTTCATTCCAAAGGTTGATCGGTACGCTTTCCGGATGACTAGGCAAATTGGCGAGCAGCACGAGCATGCTAATGCGATCCTCGACACGTTCGCCCATGCCAATGATACCGCCGCAGCAAAGACTAATTCCGGCCTCGCGCACGTGCGCTAACGTCTCAATGCGATCCTGCAAGGTGCGTGTTGTGATGATCTTTTCGTAGAACTCCGGCGATGTGTCGACGTTGTGATTATAGAAATCGAGTCCGGCCTCAGAGAGCCGCACAGCCTGCCTCGCCGTCAGCATACCAAGCGTGACGCAGGCCTGCATCCCAAGGGCCTTAACCGCACGAATCATATCGCAGACCTGGTCGAGATCCCGGTCTTTCGGACTGCGCCACGCGGCGGCCATGCAGAAGCGGGTAGCGCCCGCCTCCTTCGCGGCCTGCGCCGCGGCGACTACTTCAGTCCGGCCTATCAGGCGAGTAGCTTTGACTCCGGTTTCATAATGGGCACTCTGCGAGCAATAGCCGCAATCTTCGGGACAGCCGCCGGTCTTGATGCTGAGAAGGCTTGCGGTCTCGACGCGGTTGGGATCGAAATGGCCGCGGTGAAGGCTCTGCGCCCCAAACATCAGATCGGCAAAGGGCAGACCATAAATGGCTTCGGCCTCGGCGCGTGTCCAATCACTGCGAACCACTGGATTCTTGCTGCCCACATTCGCTTCAACCCTTATTCCAACAATCATGCGGCCCTTTCTATATCCGCGAAGCCGATCATAGATACGTCCCCCAAGTTATCGATAATTTCTGATTAGGCTGAATGCCAATGGAACGTTCAAGAGACCCGATTCTTGGAGGTTGCTGCTCCGAGCACCCCTCTCGACTAGCGTTCGCTGACTATAAAGTCGCGAGAAAGCGCAAAGGCCGCGAAACGGACGAACGACTGCAGAAATCCTGCACGGTCGGGCGCTTCTTATGCTTTATGCAACGCGCCGGCTCATGATAGATAATCTATCGTGAGCAAAGAGAACATGACGATTGTGGAGCGCATTGCCGGTTCAATCGGTGAGCGCATTATCAGCGGCGCGCTGGAGCCGGATGCGCCGCTGCGGCAGGATCAGATTGCTCGTGAGTTCAAGTCAAGCCACGTCCCGGTGCGCGAGGCTTTTCGACAACTTGAGTCCCAACATCTGGTTGTGGCCCTACCCCGTCGGGGCGTTCGAGTTGCTCCCTTCGATACCGGGTCAGTAAAAGAAATCGCCGAGATGCGCGCAGCGCTCGAAGTGGTTGCGCTGCGCAATGCGGCTCACAAGCTCACCTCTCACCACCTGGCACGGATCGAGGTCGCCCTGCTTGAAGGAGACAATGCCCGGACGATCGAGGATTTCGAGATAGCTAACCGAGCGTTCCACCGTGCGCTGGTTGCTCCTTGCGCGATGCCGCGCCTGCTTTCGAGCCTCGACGGCCTACAGCTTGCCAACTCTCGATCAGTGTTCGCGATGGCGCGAAGTAGCGGGTGGCGACCGCGTCCCAATCTGGATCATCGCTTGATTCTGCAGGCGCTGCGTGCACGCAACGTCGATCAAGCTTGCAACCTGCTCGCACGCCACATTCAGACGATTGAGCGCCTTGTTCTTCGGTCTAGCATGCCCGGGAGGCCAGCCAGCAACCATGTTGCCGCCTGGAGCGAGACGCAGTCGTTGACGTTGTAGCGGACCCGATCCAGCGATCGACATGCAACCTTCTTGCGGCATCACTCACGGCCATCCATGATTCGTCACATCGTCTTGTTCAGCGCGAAAGATACCGCCCACGTCGATCAGATTATCGACGGCCTATCCGTCCTCACCGCAATTCCTCATGCACGGCGGCTGGAGGTGGCTCGCAATCGCAAGACCGACCAGCTCGGCAACGATATCGATGTTGTGGTCTATGGAGAGTTCGACAACGAGACTGAACTTGCGGCTTACAAAGCGCATGATCTATATCAGGAGTCGATCAGGCGGATACGACCACTACGGGAGCTGCGGGTTGCGGCCGATTACAATGCATTAACAGATACACGTTTCAACTCAACAGAAGCGGCAAGCTAGATTCCTGGATACCATTATTGTCAATTGGTGGGCATTACGCTGACACGCAATCGTCGAAGCTTGCGGATCGCAGACGAGTGTCGCTCTCGTTTGATGGAGATCTCGAAGAGAGCGCGCCTTACCGCACCAGATGTGGGGAACTAACGGTAGATGCATGTCCGCGAGCTGCAGTGGGTCGAGCCTGTCGCGGCCATGCGACGGCTTTGGGGGCGGCCTCACCTTACGTTCCTGGATAGCGCGGCAAGACATAAGCTACTTGGACGCTACTCATATCTAACCTGCGCCCCGTTCGGCACCTATACAGTTGCGGATGGACAGGCGAGTTGCAACGGATCGATCCTCGCGGGCGATCCATGGAACGCTCTAGGTGCGCTGCTCGCCATCTATCCGCAACAGCATTGTCCCGATCTGCCGCCTTTCCAGGGCGGAGTCGCCGGCTTCATTGGTTACGATCTGAACAGGACGGTTGAGCGATTGCCAGCACCAGAAAACCCTGGGCAGCGTCTTCCTCAAGCCATGATGCATCTTTATGACGTCGTCGTCAGCTTCGACCATCGCGATGGCAGATGCTGGATCGTCTCTACCGGATGGCCGGAGCAGGATCCTGCACGGAGGGCCGAGCGTGCACACCGCAGGGCCGAGGAGTTTGCAGCACTGCTTACCAGCCCCACCGCGCCTCAAGCCGCCCTTGCAGGTGCAGTTGGCACATGGCGTTCGAATTTCAGTCGCGAGGAGTACATTGCGGCGATCGAGCGGGTCATCGAATTGATACTAGCCGGCGACTTCTTTCAGGCCAATATTGCGCAACAGTTCAGTGCCCGGGTGTCAGCCTCATTTGATCCACTTGCCCTCTACTGCCGATTGCGGGCGTTGAACCCCGCTCCCTTTGCCGCACTCCTACGCTACGGCAAGTTGACCATTGCATCTAGTTCGCCGGAACGATTTTTGAAGCTTGACGGACGCAAGGTCGAAACTCGGCCCATCAAGGGCACGATTGCGCGTTCCGGAGACTCCGCAGAAGACCAGCGCCGCGCCGAAATTCTCCTTGCGTCGGAAAAGGACCGCGCCGAAAACACGATGATCGTCGACCTTCTGCGTAACGATCTGTCACGTGTTTGCAGCGCGGATTCGGTCGAGGTTTCAGCGCTATGCGGCCTTGAATCCTATGCCTCGGTACACCACCTCGTATCGGTTGTTACAGGTGAACTCGCCAGGCCAAATGACGCGGTCACCCTGCTTCGCGCCTGCTTTCCCGGCGGCTCCATAACCGGGGCGCCAAAGATACGATCCATGCAAATTATTGCCGAAATCGAACAGGTGGCGCGAGAAGTCTATTGCGGGGCGATCGGCTTTATTGGTTTCAACGGACACATGGACACAAACATTGCAATCCGCACTGTCACGATCGACGACGATTTGGCTGTGTTTCATGCGGGTAGCGGCATAACTGCAATGTCGAAGCCCGAGGCTGAGTACCAGGAGACCCTCGCCAAGGCCCAGCGGATCTTTGATGCATTTCATGAAGCATCCGGTGCATTTTGATTATTATTGTCGACAACTACGACTCGTTCGTTTTCAACATTGCCCGTTACTTCCGCAAGCTCGGTGAAGCGACGGACGTGATCCGAAACGACGCCATCAGTGTCAGCGATCTTGTTGGCCTTAAGCCGCTTGCGGTGGTCATATCGCCTGGTCCCGGCGTTCCAACTGAGGCCGGAATATCTACCGCCGTTATCCGTGAACTTTCGGGGCGGATCCCAATTCTAGGAATCTGCCTCGGACACCAGTGTGTTGGGAGCGTTTTCGGTGGGCGCGTGGCGCGCGCACGTCGCCCAATGCACGGTCGATGCTCGTACGTAACGCATGATGGCCGCGGACTGTTCGACAAGCTCCCCTCCCCACTTTCCGTTGGGCGTTACCATTCTCTCATCGTTGAGCTCGATGAAACAAGCGCGCCCGATCTCATGGTGACAGCGGGTTCGGAGGAAGGTGAGATCATGGCCCTTGCCCACCGCTATGAACCAACTTTTGGCGTGCAATTTCATCCGGAGTCGATCCTTACCCAACAAGGGCACTTGCTGTTCATGAACTTCGCGCGGCTCGCAAGGAACCTCCGCCGCGTGAGAACCACAAGTCTCTTCACATAATCATCTAGGTCGATCATCTAGGTCGCTGTCATTAATATTGCCCGCTAAGGTCGGGGGATCGCCGTCCAAAATTCGAACGCCGATTGGTGGATCGCCCCCTTTCATTCCAACCGTCCGAGCGGCAGCGGTGGCAGGCAGAGTGTCAGCGTCAGCATCACTTCGAAGTCGAAAAAAGAGCGCTAGGTCGCGGCCAAGTCTGACGCATTACTTGCGTGCAGGGATGTACTCGAGCGCAGTCATTCAATCACCGATCTCCATCTCGCCGAGCGATTCGGGTCCGAAGTTGTCGATGGTTAAAAGGGCGGCCGAGTTCGGTGCTGCAGTGCTGCAGCTTCAAGAACGTGGTGATTTCGGGTTGCGCGCAACACGTCGTACCGATCAGCGCTGAGCCGTCGTGGAGCCTTCTCTCGAAATGAGCGGCCGAAGCCCGTCAAGAAGACAGGCGATGATGCCCGTCGCGGCCGCCGGTTCTACGCGAGTCGTGGCAACAGCGACCTAAAAGCAAGTTATTCTGATTTGGTGCTTGTAGTCGCGCTCGGCGCGACCTGTGATGCTCACATTGTGATTGGATCTGAGTTCTTCATCATGGCGGGAATCGACAACATGAAAGGCCTCCGGCGGGCATGCCGGAGGCCTTCTTGGAGGTTACACTTAGATGTCTAGAGCCGCTTCTTTTCTCCTTCCCCTGGTTGAAAGACTTACCAGTTGCGCTGAGCGCGGAGCAGGAGCGTGAGGGCGCCCTGGTCCTTCAACGCATAGGCTGCAGCCGGTTTTGCGAGACTCGATTGCAGCGGAAGGTTCACCGTGCTTCCGCTCGCATATTTCTGGTCAAGAATGGCGTAAGCGAGATCGGCCGAGAAAGTCAGATTCTTGACGGGGGTCCAGCGAGTGATCACACCGACCACTCCGTAGTCGAAGTCAGGGTTACATCCAGCGAGGCCGCTTGAGAGCGCGAGAGTCGGCACGACGGCACCGCAGATATACCCCTTGGCTGTGGTGTTATATCGAACAGCGGCCCACCCACCGTAGAGAGCAGTGTTCCAGTATGGATTCCAATTGTGGGTATAAGCACCCATGATTCCATACGTAGTGGTGAGCTGCTGACCCGAACCGGTCACGAACACAGAGTCTGAGAGACCAGCAAGGCCGACACTCTGGTAAGTACCAGTGAGGCCCGTACCGCCATACATATTAAAGGTCGAGGTCAAATAGCTGTTGAAATTGTAGCGGCTTGCACCATTCGTGTACACGCCTGACACGTTGATCGTGTCACCCGCGCCAGTCGGGATATTCTTGATCGACAATCCCAGCTGTCCAGCCCAGCCCCACTTGTCGCCCGGATGGCCCGTGGTTTCATCGGCGCCGTAATAGCCGGCGTGATTGTCATGCGCGGCGAAGGAGGCTTGGAAGAGGCCCCAAGCCTGATCAACCCGAAGCATGGCCACGAGATCAGGAGACCGCGTACCGCCAATGTCGTTCAGACCATAGGCTCCGGTTGCCAGACCCGCAGCCGTTGCGCCGCTGACGTTCCAGACGTTGGTTGTATAATTGGCGACCTGATCCTGGGCGGAGAAGGAGGCCGTGATGCCTTGACCGAAGTCAGCAGTATAGGTGACTTGGTTCACGGGCTCCCAGCCGCCGCCGCCTGGCAGACCGTCGAAGTTGTTGCCCGGATAATTGGTCCAGGGCGTGGAGAACTGCGAATTGGCTTTACCGAACGTGAAACCAGCGAACTGGATGAACGCATTCCAGACGGACAGGCCACCACCCGAGATCTGATTGGTTGTCGACGAGCTGTAGGCGGTCGCGCCATTCACCGCACTTGTGCCGGCACCGGAATAGCCGCCCGAGGTCCAGGTGAAGGCCCCATCAAAGAAGGTACGGACCATGCCATACTCGGTCGCGGTGCGCGTATCGATGTAGAGATATTCGCGGGATTTGGCGGTGTAGTAGTTGCTGAGACGGTTGTGCGCAGCACCCACGCCAGCGTTGGCGGTGTCATAAAGACCGTTTGTGGCCAAACCGACTTCTGCACGAATGTAACCACCCAGCCTGATGCACGTATCGGTACCCGGGATGTAGTAGAAGCCCGCGCCATATAGGGAACAAACCTTCACGTACTCGATCGCCTTCGCTTTCACGGGAAGATCGGCTGCCTCCGCTCCAGCTCCAGCGAGCATGGCCGCGGAGCCTAGGATGAGACTCTTCGTTAGTTTCATGGATGAACCTCCAAGTTGGAAACGTCGTTTCCGTCCTTCAAAGATCCGCCGCGGCTAGCCTCACCCCACGGGCTGGGTTGCTTGACGGAACGACTCGAGGCGCCCCCTCGGTGTCCATCGACATTTACTTACCTCATGTAATTATCGCAATTCATTAATTGCACGAACTTACCGTTCTTTCCTACGTGTGTCAATTGCGCAACGTCACTACGCGCGGGCTCAATAAGGCAGCAAAAAGCCTCCAGTGGGGCACCCTGGAGGCTCTTACTTGGAGGCCGTGAGCAATCTGTGCAGGGGGAAAAACTAAGTACTCACAAGACTTTGCTTATAGTATGTAATTATTAAGTTCAATTATTTTTACATGGCCTCTATGTCCTGTACGCTCTTCCTCGTGTAACTGAAGGCGGGTACCTGTTCTTTCTTGAGGTGCCGCGCGCTTTGGCGGTGAGATTAAAAGTTTGGCAGAAAGACCAAAATGACCGGGAAAGAGCAGCTCGATCGAGCCGTGAAAGATTTCATCTGGAACATCGTTGAGATTCACTCCCAGATCGAGGAGATACACAAGGGCTGGGCTCAACTATTGGGGATTACGGAACACCAGTGGTTAATTCTAATGGCAATTGATGAGCTTGATCAGGGGGGCGGAGTTTCGGGGATCGCGGTCGCGAACAAACTACGGGTCAATCCCCCCTTTGTGACTAACCAAACGAAGAGACTGGAGAACATGCAGCTTCTAGCCCGTGTGCCCTCGTCCGATGATGCAAGATTTGTTCTGATGTCGTTGACTGAAAAGGCGCGTACCGGAATTGCTAAGCTATCAATCAAGAGAGAAGCGCTCAACTCCACTATGTTTGAAGGACTAGACGAAGCCTCCGTTGATTACCTGAACAAGCGACTAGCCGTTATCGCGACGAGTAGCCGATTGGCATCTCAGAAGCTCAATATAGGTGTGCTGTAGGAAGCAAGGCTCAGCGACGCTGAGATAGGCAGCACATGGTCTACGAGGCAGGGCCGGGCGGGCTGCGCCGCGAGAGACCTCTGGCTTCGTGATCCCGTGGCACAAAAGTTCTTAAGGTACCGCGATGAGATCGCGCTGGCACTCGAGCTCAAGCGTAATACGCTGCTCGCTCAGTAAGGTCCAACAAATCCAAGTCACGGATTAGTGCCAGTGATGATCTGATCGATTTTGCTGACGCCTGAAGCTGAGGAGAGCTTGTGCTCCAACCAGCCGAAGATGGAATCATCGGAAGTTACAAAATTCTCGATCTCACCGCCCGAACTACGGATAATCCGCGGAACTGCCAAATCGAGATCTCCCCCTGCCGCGATGCAATCAGCTTGTAGTTGGATCGCCTCTGAAAGGCTGACTAAGCCGCGCCCTCCGGCGACCACAAGAGCAGGGCATGTCAATTGCGCCGATATTGCATCGTGTTGGGCTGCTCCATCTACGCCCCGAGTGATCCAGCTGATACCCGCTCGAGTCCTCACCCAATTCCAAAGACCACCGTCGCATACAGCCGCAGCGACGCTGTGATCAGACGCCGCGAGATCAGTTGCGAGAGCGGCAGACAAACCTTCCCCAAAGACGCCAATTCGAGCAGCGTCAACATCGGGTCGAACTGACAGATAATCCAAGCAGCAAGATAGCAAGGCCTCCGATTGACTGCGAGATCGATGTGGAATGTCGTCGTGGGAGATAACGAGAACCGACATGCCTCGGCCAATCACGACGGGCAAGAGCCTTCCGAGCAAGGTCGCCCCTGTTTCGTTTTCCATACTAATGCAAATGATTGCTGGGGCAGGCGCATCAGGATCGCCAGCTGGCAAGTAGTAGGCTAGGAGTTCGATCTGATCGCAGGGCGCTATCGTTACCTGTTCTATTTGGCGCACCAGGGAGGATTTCAGCCTCTGAATGCCCATCACGACTTTGCTCGAAAGGTCCTCACTTCGTGTGTCGTCTTCGTCAACCAGCCGCCGAGCGACTTCGAAGGCAGTCAGCGCACAGAGCCAAGCCTCGGTCGCCTCATCGACGGCACCGTTTTTGATGTTTGAGTCTCCAAGAAGGCAGTGATGATCTCCGATCTGTGTCCATCTGGCGATCCAGTCCTGCCGGCCTATGGCCATGTAGTCATTCTCGACAGGTAAATTGTCCAGGAAAGACGCCGCGTATCGCCTTGCAGATGAAAGATCCCCCTCCACTTGAGGCCAAGCAGCGTACTCCATCCGATTTCGCCCCCTCATTGGCGGATCTTCACTTTCCGTTCAGGACCGAGTTAGCAGCCCCAAACGTCGTCGGAGATACGAGCTGCATCGACCCTACCGGCAAGTGTCAGCTCTGGCTCAAGCATTCTCCATGTTACGGAAATATTACGGAGTGCATAACGCCGAAATGCCCCAATATCGGACCTCGCAAGTCCGAAATTCTGCGCCCAATCGGGAAGTTCGAACTTTTTCGGCGATGTCTCGCGCGCGTCCAGACTATTCGGGACTTAAAAGACCTAATTTCGGGATATCAGCATATCTCTGGATGGCTTGGCCAAAGCCTTTTCGAGGAGCTGCACCCTCCCTGGCCGTGGCCTCAGAGGCGATCTCCAGTCCTTAAAGCGACAGGCCGCGCTAGCGCCCAAAGTTCCAGTCGAGACTGGCTGAGCAGTCATGCCGGTCACGCTACTTGCCGGGTTCGCGCTCGGTAGATCCGAGCAAGCTGCTCACCTACCTCGGCGATCAGAACCCGGCTTAAACGCGAACGGATCCTCGATACGCCAGAATTGATCTTGATTTGTGAATTGCACTCTGATTGCCAGAGCCGCTCCGCGGTCGAATAGATTCATCCGCTATCTCGTAGCGAGGTCATGCCTCCGCCGGCGCAAGCCCGAATATAAGCGGCTCTGCGGGAACTAAGTCAGTCACGACACTGATGCCGAAGCGTCGTTTGACATATGATGGCCGCAGGTTTGGAAACGAGCCATGGGCCGCCACGCGGCGTTAGCATGTGGACCGTTGACGGCAGCCGCAGTCGTTTGACGAGGAGGGCGAGTGCTGTAACCGCGATTGATCTTCTCGAAAAGCGGATCTTGTCGCCATAGCCGCCGCACGAACCCTGGCCCGTTACCCGAACACCAGATCGACCCAAGCTCCTCCGCGCGAAGCGCGACCGCCGCGTTGCATCGAATTCGCGAGAAGTCGTCGACATTGCCGACGGCTATTGCTCCCGCTTCAAAATGGGCGCCGAATATTGGGATCAGCCAAATCTTGAGAGGAACACAAACAAACGTTGGCCTATCGGTCGACCGACGATTCCTAAGCAGCGGGTCTTGAGACTACAGGAAACTTCAAAAATGTAACAAAGCTGTTCGAAATTGTTGCTCTGGGACGCCGAGCTTTCAACGTAGTGAAACGAAATCTTTGCCCCTATCTTCACCAGGAGGAAAATCATGGATTTGAGCGGCGTTCCGGCAATCGTGACAGGCGGCGGCTCGGGTCTTGGTGCCGCAACGGCACGCGCCATGGCGAGCAAGGGCGCGAAAGTGACCGTCATCGACATCAGTCGCGATAATGTCGAACGCGTCGCGGCGGAGATTCACGGTGTGAGCGCGGTCGCAGACGTCTCGATCGAGGAACAAGTGAAATCGGCTTTGGACAAGAGCGAGGCAGCACATGGCGTGGCCCGCGTCCTCGTCAACTGCGCCGGGATTGGCGGCGGCGGCAAGCGTACGCTTGGGAAGGACGGTCCCTATCCTCTCGACCAGTTCACGCGAGTAATAAACGTTAACCTGATCGGAACGTTCAACATGATCCGTCTTGCCGCGCAGAGGCTCGCAGCAGAGCCGACGCAAGGCGAGGAACGCGGAGTCTTCATCAATACTGCCAGTATTGCCGCCTACGATGGACAAATCGGACAAGCCGGCTACGCGGCCTCCAAGGCCGGCATCGCCGGAATGACGCTGCCCATCGCGCGGGATCTCTCCAAGCTCAAGATCCGAGTTAATACCATCGCGCCTGGCTTGTTTCTTACTCCGATGCTGATGGGACTGAGCGAGGAAGTGCGGGCCAGTCTGGCCAAGCAGGTGCCACACCCTGCACGGCTTGGCAGCCCGGATGAGTACGCTGCCCTCGCGATTCACATCGCGGAAAATGCGATGCTCAACGGCGAGACCATTCGGCTTGACGGCGCGATCCGGATGGCACCAAATTGAAGCCCGGACAACAAGCTGAGAAAGAGCTCCCGCGGCGTCATCCCTGGCGGGATAGCTCCGAATCGCGAGCGCGCCTACGTGGCGCGCCGCTACTCCGTTCCTAAGCAGGATCGAAGTAATGAATTTCTAGCAATAAGCAGCCGCCCTCCGATTTAAATGGGCCGTGAACTGCGCCCGGCGGCCGGGAAGCATAGGTAAATGGAGCGAATCCCTGCCCACCCTTTCCTTGCTTGTCGTTCCCGACGGTGAGATCGCCTGACACTAGAAAAACTTCCTCCCAGTACTCGTGAACGAATGGAACGGTGGTGAACGTTCCCGGATCGAACTTGAGAAGTCTGGTGCGGCTGCCGCGATGGTTCGGCTCATCAAGCGCGCCCGACAATATCTTCTGCTTGATGCCTGACGGATAATTAGGCGGGGTCTCCCATCCGGATTGCATGTCCAGCGTGTAAAACTCGTCATGCGATTTCTGTACGGGCACAGTGAGGGCTCCTCTACTAGTTCCAACGTCAAGACGCGCAGCGTCAGCCGAGCACGGGTAATTGCTCGACCTGGTAGGCCTTCCGGATCGATCGACGAAGCTGTGGGTCGCTGAGCTCAAGCTCAAATCTTTGCGCGGGACGGATTTCCCCATGCACAGCGAGCGTACCGCAAAACATCAACGTGCCCTCGCAGAGCGTTCCGCTGGCGGCATAGAGGGCGATCAGTTCCTCGGGTGACCGAATTACAGAAAGCGCTCCTTCCTGGTACAGCACGCGGTTTCCGTCGTTCACGGCGTAGGAGCGGAGTATCAAATTGTCCCAGTGTTTCCTGACATCGTCGTAAGCCCAAAACTCGCCCGCTATCGGCTTGTCGCACATCTGCTTTGAGAAAGTGACGCCGATGGCTTCGGCTTCGCGGTCAGTGTGGTCGGACCCGACCCCTACCCAGAGCCTTCCGCCGCTCTGGAGCAAGACGAATTCCGCCTCACCACTGGATGATTTGCCGATTACCTCGATCGTCTCGGCAGTCGAGAGGCGCGAGGCCGATACGCGGTAGAAGATCGGGACAGATCCCGGTCGCCTCACTCCGATCTTCTCGAGTTCCGCGATGTGCGCTTCGAGCGCGACTCGATCCCGTCCCGTCCATCCGGCGATCACACACTGGTTGATCGTGACGGTTCGCTCTTCCCAGCGAGCATTCCGAAGGAGCCGAAGCCAGAGATCATGTGTCGCCATCTTTTTTCCACCATTGCCGCTCATCCGAGTTCGGCCGCACGCTTCAGGCTCGCGAGCATTGAAATTTTCATTAGATAGTTTCGGGCGAGTTCGGGGTTTGCCGCCGTCCGCGCCATTTCCGTACGGAACGATTGTTGCTCGCGGGGATCCCGCGACTCGAGATTCCGCTTGTTCTCGATCGTGTGTTTTTGAACATATTCCAGGGTCACAAGGCGGCGCTGGCGATCATAGCGGTCGAGCTCGGAGGGATCTGCTTCGCGGCGCCAAACTTTCGTGAGCCGGCCGCAAAGGTTGACGACATCATGGATGCCCCCGTTCATGCCCATCCCACCGAGAGGGTTGTTGATGTGAGCCGCGTCGCCAGCAAGAAATACGCGGCCTGACCTGAATGTCGCGGCCACGCGCTGATGTACGCGGTACAGCGTGACGTGATCTATCGGCGCAGTCGCAGCCACGGCGAAGTGCCCGGCGAGCGTGTCTGCTCCGTATTGCAGGGTCCCCGCTTTCTCATCCGGCACCTCCGGGCTAATCGGAAACATCGCTCGCCACATGCCGGGCACCTTGAGCAGGAAGTACCATTGCACGGGGTCCGCCACATAGCTCACTGAGGCCAAATCGGGAAAGATCTTGAGAAAATCGAAGTGAGTCGAGACGACCAGGAAACGCTCCGGCCAGGTGAACCCATCGAAGGTGACGCCAATCGATTTGCGAACGGCGCTGCGGGCACCGTCGGCGCCGATCAGCCAGAGGCCCTCGCGCTGCTCTATCGAACCATCCGGCCTGCGGACCTTTACCGATATTCCGTCCTCCCCCTGTCTTGCTTCCAGTATTTCGGCGTCGAATTCGATCCTGAGGTTCGGATCCGCCCCGTACGTCTTCGCGATGATGCGGGTCAGCTTGTACTGCTCGCATTGCAGCCGGTACGGATGACCTGTGAGATCGGAAATATCACCGAAGTCGAAGTTCGCGATAGGCCCTTCGCTGTTGCGATACTGGACTGTCGGAGCGACCAACCCTTCCGCAATAAGGTTTTTCGCAACCCCGATATCTTCCAGCATGTCGAGGGTCGGCGGATGAAAAGTTGACGCGCGGGATTCCGTGCTGAGATCAGATGCCGCTTCCAGCACGGTAACGGGAATTCCCTGCTTCACCAGTGTGGCAGCGGCCACCATTCCTACCGGACCGGCGCCGGCAATCAGAACCCGCTTAGCATCCGCCACGACTGTTACCTCATTTCTTCGAACAATATTTCGAGAGCACCGCACCCCTACCGGGAGCTATTCTCGCAATTTCCGCCCAAATACAAACTTTCAAAGCCGATCCTTGCCAATCTCCAAATCTGTACCGCTTGTTTGCCCACGCCTCCCCAGTTTTGCGCAGATCCTTCAGCGTCATGCGAACTCCAAAGACTCTCCGGACAGCGCTTGCGCGTTCGAAACGTGACACTCCGGCGGGGAGGTTTTGCACCGAAATGTGCCGATGGCACGCAGCGATTTAACGGCCGAACCGTTTCAGATGCAGTTTTTCGCCGTCGCCATGGTGAGGCAATACGAAATACAAACCTTCAAAGCCGATCCTTGCCAATCTCCAAACCTGCACCGCTTGTTTTCAAATTTGCTTGCTTTCTTTGAGGACGCCTCTCGCTGTAGGATTTTCAGCAGTTCATGACCTGCAAGGCCTTCTTAATGACAGACGCGGCCCTCCGTCGGCGCGATTTCACCAGAGCGTTCGCGCTTTCTCACTCGACGCTGACTAACAATCTTCTGGTCACGTCGGCGCGTTTCCCCGATGTTGCAGCTATCCATTTCCTCGGCACCTCGATCTCCTACCGCGACTTTCATAGAAAAGTGGAGGGCCTGGCCGGCTGGCTGCAGAAGCACGCGGGCCTGAAACGCGGCGACCGCGTCGCATTATTGATGCAGAATTCGCCACAGTGGCTGATTGCGTGCTATGCGATA
Source organism: Bradyrhizobium sp. WSM1253 (assembly GCF_000244935.1). NCBI lineage: Bacteria > Pseudomonadati > Pseudomonadota > Alphaproteobacteria > Hyphomicrobiales > Nitrobacteraceae > Bradyrhizobium > Bradyrhizobium sp. WSM1253. The sequence goes on along the minus strand of NZ_JH600073.1, from coordinate 6,032,633 downwards.
TTCCGCGCCGACCTTGTCCTGGTACCGATCAGCCCGATGAACCGTGAGGTCGAGGTTGCGCACTACCTTCGGGACAGCGGCGCACGCGCGATGATTGTCGCGCAAGATCTGGCGGAAATCGCCATTGCAGCCAGCAAGAATTCGGAAATCGGCACGCTAATCGTGGCGACATATTCGGATTACCTTCCGAAGGAGACCAGGTACAAGCTCCCCGACTGGCTATCTGCCGGACGCACTAAGGTGAGCGGCTGCAGTATCTGGACGGACGTGATCGATGCGGGATTCTCGCCGGAGGCGCCGTGCGCGGGAGCGCTCAGCCTGTGCGCGATGCCATACACTTCTGGTTCCACCGGCAAACCGAAAGCCTGCATGCACACTCATCGCAGCCTCGGGCATAATGCCACCGGACTGACGTTGTGGCATGGATTGCGGCCCGGGGACGTCTCTCTTGGAGCGGCGCCGATGTATCACGTATCGGGCTTCAACCACGCGGTGACTGGTCCTGTCTATGCCGGCGCCTCCATCGCAATTGTACCGCGATGGGAGCGCGACCTCGCCACGAATGTGATGGTTGATTACGGCGTCACCCACGCATCACTGGCTCCTACAGCCGTGATCGACTTGCTGACCAACACTCGGGTCCGCGAATTCGACTTGTCGCGACTGCGCCGCATTACCGCGGGCGGTGCGGCAATGCCCGAAGAAGTGTGGAAACGGCTGAACGAGACGCTTGGGTTGCCCTTCATAGAGGCGTACGGCATGACCGAGACAGCCGCAACCACGCACCTCAATCCGATCGAAGATCCAAGACCGCATTGCCTCGGCATACCGTTCTTCAACACTAGGGCGTGCATCATCGATGCTGAGAAGAGCCAGGAACTTGCTATCGGCGAAATCGGCGAGATCGCCGTGCATGGGCCGCAGCTCTTCAGCGGATACTGGAACCGGCCGGAAGCGACGCGCGAAGCCTTCATTGAGATTGACGGCCGGTCCTTCTATCGCACCGGCGACATCGGATATCGCGATGCGGACGGTTTCTTCTACATGACCGATCGCGCCAAGCGGATGATCAATGCGTCGGGCCTGAAGGTCTGGCCGGCGGAAGTCGAAAACGTGCTCTACCAGCACGAAAGCGTGCTCGAGGTCTGCGTGATCGCCGTCAAAGACGCTTATCGCGGCGAGACAGTAAAGGCGCTGATCAGGTTGCGGGACAATGTGCGGGGTAGGATAACTGAAAATGACATCATCGGGTGGTCGCGCCAGCGCATGGCGGCCTACAAGTATCCCCGAACAGTGGAATTCGTCGACTCGCTGCCGAAATCGCCAGCGGGGAAGATTCTCTGGCGCGAGTTGCAGGATCGGGAGAATGCAAAGGAGGTTGGTCTGCCATGAATGAAGCGCACCAGGTATCCGGCCCGGAGGAGGCGTATCAGCGCGCGCTCGACGCAGGCAGGCTGATTATCCAGCGCTGCGGCGAGTGCGACCGGTCGGTGTTTTATCCTCGCACCATCTGCCCTCATTGCGGTGCCAACAACCTGTCCTGGTTCTCGCCCATGGGAGATGGCCACGTCTACTCTACGACGACCGTCCGCCGGAGCCAGGAAGACGGCGGTGATTACAATGTCTGCATTGTCGAGTTGGCGGAGGGAGTGCGCTTGATGAGCAGCGTCCGGGGGATTTCGCCGGATCGTGTTATCATTGGTACTAAGGTCCGGACCAAGGTCGTCAAGATCGATGGCAAAGGCCTGCTGGTTTGCGAAGTGAAATAGGCATTATGGCTCGAGACAATCTACGCGGTGCGACCGCAATCGTCGGTGTTGGCATGGCTGGCTGCGGCGAAGCCCGCGGCTACAGCGAGATCGAAATCTTGGCGCAGGCAGCCCACGCAGCAATAAGCGACGCAGGCTTGCGCTTGCAGAATATCGACGGGCTTTGCACCGCCAATCTCAATGCCGCGATGTGGCCGCTCAATGTCGCCGAATATCTCGGCCTTCGGCCTTCCTTCATTGAAGGCACGAACATCGGCGGATCCGCCTTCGTTGCGCACCTTCAGCCGGCCATGCTCGCGCTTTCCGCCGGTCTGTGCAATGCGGTGCTGGTGTGTTACGGCAGCACACAAAGAACTGCCACATTCGGGCGTAAGGCACGAACGGCAGCGCGCAACATGCTTGATCCCGCACCGTTCGATGCGCCCTATCAGCCACTCAATCCGCCCTCGAGCTATGCCCTCATCGCGGCCCGTCACATGCACGAATTCGGCACGACCCGTCAGCACCTCGCGGAAGTCGCGGTCTCGGCCAGATCCTGGGCGCAGCTCAATCCCGCCGCATTTAGCCGCAAGCCCCTGACGATTGACGACGTCCTCAACGCCAGAATGGTCTCCGATCCCTTTACCGTACACGATTGCTGCCTCGTGACGGATGGCGCCGGCGCTTTCGTCATGATGCGCGCCGACGCCGCCAAGGACCGGCCCCAAAGGCCAGCCTATTTGCTCGGTATTGGCACTGCGGTCTGGCATCGTACTGTCTCCAACATGGCCGATCTCGCTGTAACGCCGGCGCAGGACTCCGGCCGGCGCGCTTATGCCATGGCGGGAATGCAGCCAAATGATATTGACATGCTGCAGCTCTATGACGCCTTCACGATCAACCCAATCCTGTTCGTTGAAGATCTCGGGTTCTGCCGCAAAGGCGAAGGCGGGCCCTTCATTGCCAGCGGTCTGACGCGGCCGGGCGGAAAGTTACCTATCAACACCAATGGGGGCGGCCTGTCATGCGTGCAGCCGAACATGTATGGCGTATTCGCAGTCATCGAGGCCGTACAGCAGCTCCGAGGCGCATGCGGCGACCGCCAGGTCGCGAACACGAATGCAGTCCTGGTCAATGGCAACGGCGGGAATGCCGCTTCCAGCCAGTCGACCGCCATTCTTGGAAGCTCGGCCACTCTTTAACAAGGCGTGGTCACAACGGATCTCTTCTACGGGACGGTTCAGGCGGCAGTGAATAGCGCTCCATGGTAGCTCATTCTTGAAGAAGACTACCGAGCGTCCTCGATCGGAATGTATTCCTCACGAGCCGTTCACTTATTTGAGGAAGGAAGCTAGGCTGAAGGCGGGTACCCCGGTTACTGCCGTCGTCGAGCCATTGGCACCCGGATCGGGCTGATGCTCGGCGCGACGGCCGCAAACACCTTTGGATTCTTTCCCGCCTGTTGAATCAGGCAATCGCTTTTTGGGTCCGACGATTCGTCATCTGCTGGCAGCCGATTTCGCCCGCAGCTGCCGCCGGAACGGCGCCTACAGTCAGATGTATGGGAGAGCAAGACTGCAGGGACTAACCATCTTGATAGACATCGCAGACATGCTCGCAATCTCTGCCGAAGACCGCGCCGCGGGTGCGTTGAAAAAGCGACACGGCCAATGTTCTCACAACCCTTCAAAGCACGCTTCGGCTGTCGGCCATTATCGATCAGCCCAGTCCCGCGGGCTTCGTTCTCCTTTCCAGAAACTTCCTCAATCGTTCGGCGGTCTCCGGCGGCCGCACCATTGCCGTATTCAGGTATTCCATGAACAATCCGTCGTCGTGTGAGAGGTCGTTCATCCGCGGAAGTACGTTGGTGATCTGCCAGTTCGTTTGGGGCGTATTCTGCGCGATTTGGGATGCCAGTCTCTTAGCTTTTTCCAGCGCTCCGCCTGCATCAACGACGTACTGCACCAGTCGGACCTCTCGCGCTTCTTCGGCTGTGAGCATTCGCCCAGTTAGCATCAGGTCAGCCATGGTAGAGTAGCCAATAATCCGCTGGATACGTACCGAACCGCCACCGCCAACGAAAATGCCGCGCTGCCCTTCCGGTAGCCCGAAGATGGTCGTGTCATCCGCGACACGAATATGCGCTGCTGCCGCCAGTTCGAGCCCGCCACCTATCGTGGCCCCATGCAGCGCAGCGACGAACGGTATCGTTCCTCTTGCAATTAGGTCAAAGGTCGTGTGCCAGATGTAGCGCTTGCGCTTTCTGACCTTGGGTGCATCCGGACGCAACCGTTCCGCTAGTTGCGCAAGATCGAGGCCGGCGGAAAAGTTTGGGCCATGACCGAAGATCACGCCAGCATCCGCGTCGTCGCCGGCACGTACCACCGCCTCGCCGAGCGCTCGCAGGACATCGTCATTCAGCGCGTTCCGCTTGTTGGCTCGATTCAAGCCGATGATCGCGACATTACCCTCGAGCTCGTAGGTTACGAGTTCAGACGACATGACAAACCCCAAACTAAGTGCTTACTGCAAAGCAACCGACGACCGTTTACAGCGCATGCAAGGCTAGTTGGCAGCTCCAATTTCGGCTATACTTAAATTTGAAAAGATGCGGTTCAGATTCTGACCGACGAGGAAAATGGCTCGCCGATTCGAAGTTGATGCGTTGCTGTTGTTTTCGGAGGTCGTTCGATCCGGAAACCTGACGCGCGCCAGCGACTCAACTGGTCTCTCGAAGGCGACGATCAGTCGCAGACTAGCTTCTCTCGAAGAGCAGGTCGGTGCGCTGCTTCTGAAGCGCAACTCCCGCGGCCTCGCACCGACGTCAATAGGTGCGCGCCTTCTCGACTATGCGCAGCGGATTGATACTGAGGTCAAGGAAGCGCGAGTAGAAATCGACGAACTGCAGTCCGGCACCCGCGGCACGCTGCGGGTCAGCATTCCGATGGAATTCGGCAACGCCTGGCTCGGCAAGGCAGTTGCAGAATTCGCACTTGAGTACCCCGATATTTCCCTGATCGTGGCGACTAACAATGGCATGGTTGACTTGGTTCGGGAACAAACTGACATCGCCATCATTTTGGGAAAGCTACCCGATTCCAGGCTCATTCACCGAAAGCTGACGTCGCTCAGACGCGCCGCCTATGCCTCCCCGAGCTATATCGAGAGGCACGGCATGCCGAGGACACTTGAAGAGCTGTCCCAGCATCGCTGCGTCGTCACCGAACTCCAACAGCGCGATGGCGTCTGGACATTCCTGAAGCGTGCGCAACGTCGGCACGTCGAAGTGGCCGCCCACACTACCGTCGCCAACATCAGCCTTGTGCGCGAGCTTCTACTTAGCGGGGTCGGGATCGGCATCCTGAATGACGTTATCTGCGTGAATGACCTCAAGCATACGCGACTGGTCCGCGTGTTGCCCGATTGGGAGAGTCCTCCGCTTCACACTTCGGCCGTTACGCTGAAGCGCACCTTGGTACCCAAGCGGAATCGTCTTTTCCTCGACTTCATGGTGCGACGGTTGCGTTGACATCGTCTCAGCGCTCTGGGTGCCTGAATACATTGCGCTAAAGTTGGATTCATCGATTGCGTGGCCATTGCTGTTTAGGCGCACTCTTGCCTAAGATAGGGGTGCCGCCCTACAGCCCTCCGGCGAACGAGAGGCGAGAGCTCGCTCTGATGCCTTACACGTTGCGTCTTGCTATTTTCGCGAGTGCTCAGATGCCGATCGCTTCGTATGCTTCAGCGACCTGTCGGATGGATGCGACATAGGCGGCTGTCCTGTAGTCGCCGAGCTCCGGCTGCTCCTGGAGCAAATCTGCGATGCGCGTCCAAGTGCTGCGCATGACATCCTCAAGACCGGATCGAACAAGGTCGATTTCTGCGCCTCCTTCGAGGAATTCATCGCGCATGTCAGCGGGAATCTCCTTGCCGGTCATCTGTTCGAGGGCTGCGGCGATGGTCCGATTTCGTCTTTCTCTACGCCGACGCTCCATCAATCCGAAGGGAATGCGCGTCAGGTTCTTCGCCCACTCGAAGTAGCTGACAATGACGCCGCCGGCGTTGACATAGAGATCTGGAAGGATTGTAGCTCCGCGAGAACGCAGCATCTTATCGGCCTCGAAAGTGACAGGGCCGTTGGCGGCTTCGACCACAAGGTGAGCTTTTATACGACTTGCGTTTTCTGAATGAATTGCACTCTCCATCGCCGCAGGGATGAGAACATCACAGGCTGATTCAATGCCGGTCATGTCGCCCGAGACGGACGTTGCGCCAGGAAAACCCAGAATGCTGCCCGTTAGCAGCTGGTGCTGCTTCAGCATTTCAATGGGGAGGCCCTTCGGGTTGGCGACATAGCCATCCCGTTCCGCAACGAGGATCACGCGGGCGCCGTCCTCCTCCGAGAGGAACTTGGCGGCGTGATAGCCGACATTACCAAAGCCTTGGACCACAACAGAAGAATTTTTTAGATTGCGCCGGCCATTCAAACCTGGGCTGCGCTGATCGCGAAGATAGCTCTGGATCGCAAACTGCACGCCCCTGCCTGTCGCCTCAGTGCGACCGGCAATCCCCCCCTTGGACAGCGGCTTTCCCGTTACGCAAGCTCGCGCGTTGACAACGTCGGTCGGATTTGCGCGGCGGAATTCATCCATCATCCAAGCCATTTCCCGCTCGCCCGTCCCTACGTCAGGGGCCGGAACGTTGACACCGGGGCCGATTAGACCGCGCTTGTTGAGTTCCTGCGTGAAGCGGCGGGTAATGCGCTCGAGCTCCTGCGGCGTCCATTCGCACGGATCAATCTTCAGAGCCCCTTTGGAGCCGCCAAAAGGCACGTCGACCAATGAGCATTTAAGTGTCATTAGCGCAGCAAGCGCTTCCACCTCTTCGGCATCTGCATTCGGTACGTAGCGAATGCCACCCTTTACAGGTTCAGAGTGCTCGCTGTGGACTGATCGCCAACCGATAAAGCTGTACATCCGACCGCGCAGTCTCACGCCAAAGCGGACCGTGTACGTCGAATTGCATTGAATGATCCGCTCCGCCAAACCCTCGGGGAGATCGAGAAAAGTCATGGCGTGGCGGAAGTTTTTGTCAACGCTCTCGAGAAACCCAGTAGAGTTAGCCGACATCACACCCCTCTCGGTGCCGTCGTCACGATTTCGCATGCACTTCTCTCTTTACAGATATGATTGTTGAAGCCCGGATCGCCGATCCCGCAGTCACCAGCCACCGGCCGCGGACTACGTCGAAACAATCGTTTCCCATCCGGTCGAGCCCTCCGTGACGGAGGGCACACGCTGCGCCGAGCGCGCGCTCCGGCGAATACGCTGTCCGATTGAACTTGCTCATAGTGACCACACCACTCAAAGCCGATGACGCTAGAGTGGGTCCACACCTCGCATTCTGGTGCAGAGAGTCTCTTGCTCCTTCCGCAGGTGCGTCATACGGCGCAACATCAACTCAACAATTCCAAAGAGCTCGCCACTGAGATGTTCTCTGCGGCCTAGTGCGACCTCTGTTACGCCACCGGGCGTCGAGCGTTCACTTTCGGCTCGTTGGGACGACTTGTTGCTGCCGAGCGATCGCCTCACCAGTTGTTTGAATAGGATGTCTTGGAGCTCATCCTTGAATTGAATCGGAAGCCGCCCCGCCTCCAGGCTTTTCTCGACCGTTCGCGACAGGGCCGATCTCAGAAGCGTCAGAAGCGGGCCAGCAAGAAGCGTAGTAAGATCATAAAGGGCTTCTTCGTCGATCCATGTCACCGGTCCAAGCAACTCTGAAGCTGCTCTTGCCAAATCCAAGCGGTGATCCGCCAAAGCGGATGCATCTAAAAGTCCAACGCATGCGATTTCGCCGCCGCCCGGCGGGATGGCCGGACTCAGTCGAACGACCAAAGCCTGTGGTAATATTTCTCGGACGCGTTGAACCTGCGCATCGATTCCTAATGCAAATATGACTCCATTGAAGCTGCGCCACCACTCGCATGAAGGAAGGCGGAAAAGAGCTTGATTCGGTATAGCGGAAAACAGAACATCAACTTTAGCGAGATAATCAAAGCTCACTGGCAAGTAGGTGCCTGCAGTAATGGCGCGCAGCTGAGCACCATTCTCGTGTCTTCGGCTCCAAAGCGGCACATCCAGCCCCAGGGATTTCAGTCGACTTGCCAGGGCTAAGCCAAGCCTTCCCGCGCCTAAAATGCCCAAGCGGTGAGAAAATTCGTCGCATAGGTCGTTCGCCATGGTCATTCAATAGACCTCAAGGGTAAAGGCGGAATCGATGTCTGGGCAAGTCGGCGATCGTGTCCGGCATGCACCAAGCCGGCCTCGCCGGTCATCTCATAGTTGAGCTCGGAGCACGGCCACTGCTGCTACATCTCGCCCGCTTCAGGCAACACCCAGGACGGACCGCATCGATCAGCGGTTATGCGACAGAAACAACGTTTACCGGGCGGCGCCTCAGGATGTCGTCAAGAGTCTGAAGGGCATTAGAGAGCTCATTGGTATCTTTCGGCGCACCAAGGCAGATGCGAACTGCGCCGGGTTCGGTCTCTCCCACCGCGGAGGCAATGCGGGGGGTTACAAGAATGCCGCGAGCCCGCGCAGCGGCTGTAAATTGATCTGCGGACCACTCTTGTGGCAGCGGCAACCAGCCGTAGAAGGCCGGAAACTGAAGTCTTTCGGCTTTCGGAAACACGTCCAGAAACACCCGATACCTCTCGAGCGCCTGCACGCGCCGCTCACGCAGAAGTTCTTCAAGCTTGCCACTCTCAATCAACCGCAACACTGTCTCGCTCAGTATCGGAGCCACGAACCAAGCGGATGCGTGGAGGAGGAGCTCGGCTTGCGCAATGTAGGCCTTCGGAACTGTCAATGTGCCGAGCCGGAACGCCGGTGCAAGGCATTTGGAATAAGACGTGACGTAGAAGGTGCGGCTTGGTGCCAAAGAGGCGATCGGCACAGGACGCTCAGTGAAGAAAAAACCATAGACATCATCCTCGATGACGGTGAGATCAAGCTCCTCGACAACTTCGGCGATACTTTGCCGACGAGCAAGACTCATGGTGCGAGCCGTCGGGCTCTGCAAGGTCGGCATGCAATAGAGCACCCGCGCTCCGGACGTGCGGCAGGCCTGTTTCAGCTCCTCCGGATCCATCCCCTCCCCGTCCATCTGCACAGGGACCAAGTTGAGGTGACTAGCAGCGGCGATGGCTTTGAACCCAGAATAAGTGTACGCATCCACCAATATACTGTCGCCGGGCTTTGCCACCAGGCGTAGGGCGACGTCTATTGCATGCTGAGCACCATTGCACAGGAACAGGCGTTCAGTTTCAACCGCGAACACTGTATGAGACAACGAGGCTGCGATGATTTCGCGGTGTCTTCTGATGCCGCCGTGTGGATGATAGCCCAGCAAAGGTGCAAGATCACGCTCGCGCACCACCTCGCCAAATAGCGCGGACAATATCTGCGTTTCGCTTCCTTGGGCAGGCACATTCAACGCTAAATTGAGCGCTTCATGCCTTGCTGATGCCACCTCGGCACTGGCAGCGGAACGCCGCCGCACAAAAGTGCCCTGCCCGACATGGCCGCTGACGATGCCGCGCTGTTCAGCTTCCTGATAGGCTTTGCTGACGGTGCCGACAGAAAGATTGAGCTCTCGTGCCAAGTCACGGTGTGGCGGCAGACGGTCGCCATCAGACAGCCGTCCGTCAGCGATGTCCTGCTCCAGAGCACCGACGACGGCAAGGTAACGCGGTCCCTCGGAGGCGAGTTTCCGTGGCCGCCACCCCGAAAATGTACCATCCAAGCTCACGTGCCGCGCTCCTTTCCCGTTCCTCTCATCACCAGCTAGACATGAAGATGGCCGACATACTTTCTTACAGTGTAGGCTTCCAACCCCTCGATGCCGCCTTCGCGGCCCCAGCCGCTGTCGCCGATTCCTCCGAATGGCGTTTCTGGGATCGTCACCACCATCTGGTTGATGCCGATGACGCCCACCTCCAGCTCGCCTGCGATCCGATTGGCAATAGCGGCGGAACGGGTGAAGGCATATCCGGCCAGACCGTATGGCAAGGCGTTCGCCCGTGCGATGCCCTGCTCTACGTCATCAACAGGTTGTATCAGTGCAAGCGGGCCGAATGGCTCCTCGCTCATGGCCCTCGCCTGGTCGGGCATGTCAGCCAGGATGGTAGGCTTGTACATTAGGCCCGTCGCCTTCAGCCGCTCGCCTCCGACTACAAGGCGCGCCGAATGCGATAAGGCGTCGGAAATCAGGTTATCCATGGCAGCGACGCGGCGAGTGTTTGCGACAGGCCCCACCGTGGTGCCCTTTTGTAGGCCATCCCCTACAACCTGCTTCTCCACGAACACGCGAGCGTGTTCGATGTACTCTTCGTACACGGAGTGCTCCACGAAGAAACGTGTCGGCGAGGTGCAAACTTGGCCAGTGTTACGTAGCTTGATGGCCATGGAAAGCTCCGCCGCTCGCTGAACGTCAGCGTCTTTCGCGACAATCACGGGCGCATGGCCGCCCAGCTCCATGGTGGCGAGCGTCAACGTCTCTCCTGCCAACCGAGCGAGATGACGTCCAACCGGGGTCGATCCGGTGAAGGAAATCTTGCGGATCACTGGCGAGCGAATGAGGTACTCAGAGACGTCTGCCGGTACGCCGAAGACCACGTTCAGCACGCCTTTGGGTAATCCTGCATCGGTGAGCGCCCGTGCGATTTCGAGCGTGGTGCCGGGCGTTTCCTCAGCCGGCTTGATGATGCAGGTGCAACCAGCGGCAAGAGCGGGCGCGATTTTGCGGGCCGGCGTTACCGCCGGGAAGTTCCACGGCGTGAAGCAAGCGACGGGGCCGACCGGCTCCTGTGTGACTGTCTGGCGCATATCCGGCAGACGCGCCGGAATAACACGCCCATAGGTGCGCCGGCCCTCTTCGGCGAACCAGTCAAAAAACTCTGCCGCAGCGGCGATCTCGCCTTTCGCCTCCGCCAGGGTCTTACCTTCCTCCAAGGTTAGCACGGTTGCGATGTGCTCCACCCGCTCCCGCATGAGATCAGCGGCGCGGCGCAAGATCTGGCCACGTTCGTAAGCCGAAGTACGCTTCCACCCCTCAAAGGCCCGGCTTGCCGCCGCGAGTGCGCGGTCAAGCTCGGCCTTTCCGGCGTGCGGCAGCGTGCCGAGAGGCTGTTCGGTCGCAGGATTGAGTACGATCTCGCTCCCAGCATTGGTCTCCTCGATCCATTCGCCGTCGATGAGGAGTGCAAGTTTGGTATACATCTTTTATTCCTTGAATGAGGTGAATTGGGCTCAGATGCTAGTAGCCAAGCCCGACTGCATGGACCTTGCGTCGATGCAGGTATGAAACGAGTCGTTACGTCGGTCGCGCCACGCAATTCTTGATTTGCAGCCGCTAGTTATCTGCACATCCGAAAATCCACCTCTTCCGTCGTCGGCGCCGCCATAAACCCTCGACCTCTCCTGCGATCAGATAGGACCGCATGTCGACTCTCCTTAAGCGTTGGCCCAGCGAGCAAGTCCGGACTCGGCGATGATCTTCGCGATGGCCGCTTTCTGCTCGGCTGCCAACGGCAGCAAGGGCAGACGCGGGCCACCGGCGTCGCGGCCAAGCTGGCTCATGGTCTCTTTGATCGCGGCGTAATAGGCGCCGGACTGGAAGCAACGGTAGAAGGCGAAGACGTCCCGGCCGAGGGCATCCAACGCTTTATCGCCAGTGAGCGCCTTGTCCCAGTAGTCCCGGATCAACGGACCGGCGATTTGGTGGGCCATGGCGACGACGCCATGGGCGCCAACGGCGCGGGCGGGAACGATCATGGTTTCGTAGCCGACAAAAACACGAATTCTATTGCCCACGCGCTGCACAAGCTCAGCTACCTGAGTAATAAGGCCGGAGCTGTCCTTGATGGCGACCACAGTTGGCAACAAAGAGAGCTGCTCTACAAGAGCCGGCGTGATGTCAACGCCCGCACGGCGGGGGCTGTTGTAGAGCATCAGCGGCAGCGAGGTGTTCCGGGAGATGTGCTCGAAGAAAGCGACGATCTCACGGGGGCTCGGCATAGCGTAAATGGGTGGAAGGATCATGCCGCCTGCGCAGCCCGCAGCGACCGCTGACTGACACGCTTCCAGTACGTCTTCTACACGCAAGTCGGCGACGCCTGCCAGTACTGGCACGCGCTTGGCCACATGATCAACCGTCAACTTGTAGAGCCGCGCGCGCTCGGCCGTCGTAAGTGCATAAAACTCGCCAGTGCTGCCAGCCGCGACGATGCCCTGTGCGCCATTGGTAATGGCTTCGTCGATGAGCGCCTTGTATCTGGACTCATTGATGGAGCCATCGGCTCCGAACGGAGTGACGAGAACAGGGAAAATACCGCTCCAGTTTGTACCAGTCATGATCTGTTATCCTTAGTTGGGAGATGTGAATGAAGCTGCGGCGGGTTGCCCAGCGAGAGGGCCGAGCAGACGAGCCTGTTCTGTGAAACGTCCTACAAAAGCGGCGAGCCGCGGATTGGCGGCTGACAGCAGGAGCTCACGGGGAGCACCGCTGGCAGCAACGACTCCTTCGTCCATGAAGACAACGCGATCGGCCAATTCATAGGCGAAGCCGATCTCGTGGGTAACGATGACCATGGTCATTCCCTCGCTGGCGAGCTGGCGGATAGCGGCGAGCACTTCGCCTACTAACTCCGGGTCCAGCGCCGAGGTCGGTTCGTCGAAAAGCATTATGGTGGGCTGCATAGCGAGTGCCCTGGCGATGGCGACGCGCTGCTGCTGGCCGCCGGACAATTGCGAAGGGTATTTATGCCCGGCGTCGGGAAGACCCATACGGGTGAGGAGTTCGCGTGCTCGAGCCTCCGCTTCGGCACGCGGCACTTTCTTCACTACCAGTGGAGCTTCGATAATATTCTCGAGCGCGGTGCGGTGGGGGAACAAGTTGAAGCTCTGGAACACCATGCCTGTCTTGATGCGCACGGCGCTGACCTGCCTGCCGGAGAGCTTCAGCCGCTCGTCACCCGTGCTGCGGAATAGGGGCGCCCCCTCGATGACGATCTCGCCCTGATCGGGCTCCATCAACAGATTCATGCAGCGCAACAGCGAGGTTTTGCCTGAACCGCTCGCACCAATCAGGCAGACCACCTCTCCGCGATGGACATCGAGATCGACGCCGCGCAGTACATGGTTCTTCCCGTAAGACTTCTCGATGCCACGCACGCTCAGTACGACTTCGGTGGATGTTGCGGTCATCACGCGGCCTCCTTGCGTTCGAACCGGCGCGAAAGAGCGCTAAGGGGAAACAGCATGAGGATGAAGACGGCCCCGATGACGGTGTAGACCTCCATCGGCCGGTAGGTGAAACTGGCAATGTAGCCGGCCTGATAGAGCAGATCAGGAATAGTCAGAACTGAGAGAAGGGTCGTGTTTTTGAGCTGCATGATAGTCTGCCCCATTAGCGGCGGCACCATGCGGCGCAGTGCCTGCGGCAAGATGATCCGCTTCATGCGTTGGAAGTACCCCATGCCCAACGCAACGGCGGCATCAGTCTGGCCGCGGTCGATAGACTGGACTCCGGCGCGCAGGATCTCGGCATAAAAGCCGCTGGCATAGAACCCGAGGCCTAGGATACCCGCCGTTTCCTTGCCAATCTGGATCTGAAGGAAGATTGGCAACGCATAATAGGTCCACATCAGCAACACCAGCAGCGGGATGTTGCGGAAGAATTCGACCCAGATACGGCCGGTCCAGCGCAAGAATGGCCACGGGGTGAGCTGAAGCAGCGCCACAAACAGACCGATCGCGAGTCCGATAGCGCAGGTGTAAATCGTGTACTTCAGAGTGACCAGCAATCCGTAGGCAAGGATGTCCCAATTCGCCAAGACGATGGACGGATCGAATTTCATGGTGCTCTCCGTCAGGTGGGAAGGAAGCCTGCGGGCAGCGGGTCGTCCGCTTCCAGCACAAGGGTGGAGAATGCGCTGATATGAGCCATGCCTCGCACCTCCGGAATCACGGCGGGTTTACCGTCACTAGCCTTAGCCAAGCTCGCCACTTTAGCTTCGAAGGGAACGCCGAGGATGTTCTCTGCACGGTATGAGGCGCCTATTTCCAACTGCCCGCGGGCGTGGAGTTGGGCCAGCCGAGCGGAAGTACCTGTGCCACAGGGCGAACGGTCGAACTTGTTGGCGGCCAGAATGACCAGATGGCGCGCACCACCCTCAATGGAACGATGAAATAGCACGCTATCGACCTGGGGCGCTTCGCTGCGACCATTAAGCGCGTGCTTGATGGACATGCCCGAGCGGCACCACCCGGTCGCATGGTCGATGTCGAAGGGAAGATCGACTTGGTCAGCGTCGACAAGCGCGTATATGATACCGCTATAAGCGATGTCGCAAGTCACTCTGCCGACGCCCGCGATGTCCGAAACAACGTCGGAGGCAAGCACGAAGGAGGGAACGTTCCGCAACAGGACAGACGTCAGCCGACCGGCCTCAAACGTACCGGTCACGTGGATGATCCCCGCCGGTGTCTCGATGGACATGCCGTTTTGCTCGAAGCCCTGCGGGAGAGCTCCCATAGCAGCGAGACTGGCGATGTAGCCGATCGTGGCGTGACCGCACATGTCGGCGTAAACGTAAGAGAAGATGAAGAACAGCCCTTGGTCCGCCTTGCGCGAGGGCACGGGCACCGCCGCCGCCATGGCGGCATGCCCGCGCGGCTCATGGAGCAGTAGTGCTCTCAAGCCGTCATGGGTGTTGCGGAAATCGTCCCGCTGCTCGCGCACACTCTGCCCGCGCAGCGGAGGGATCCCCGCGATGACCGTGCGGGTAGGATGTCCTGCGGTGTGGCTGTCGACGACAGTGAACAGACGGCTCGTACGCATGACGTCAGCAATACTTGCCGGACTGAGGAACGACTTTCATGTCGATGCCGCGGTCGAGCATGTAGCGAGTGATGCGCGAGCAGGCGAGGCCGAGAGAATTCTGCTGCGACATCCAGTTGGCCAAGAAGTTGGAGAATCCCTCGTTGCCAGCTTCGCGGCGGATGCCGATCGTCGCAGGATTGCGCAGGACCGGGGTAGGTACCACGGCCTTGCCGACACCTTTGGAGTCGAGGAGCGCGGCATCCTGGTCAGCGACGATGATTGCGTCGATCTTGCCTGACTGCAGTTCCAGCACCGCTTGGTCGCGCGTGGGGACCACGACGATGGTGGAGTTGGGGATCACGGACTCGGCGATCACCTGCATCGTGCCGCCCTTCTGCACGGCGACACGCACTTCCTTCTTGTCCATCTCACGCCAAGTCTTGGGCGCGAAGCCAGGACGCGCGACAAGCGCCCAAACGCCATCGACAATGGCGCCTGGCACATAGTCAATGACAAGGCCGCGACGAGGGTTGGGATTCAAGGCCACAGCGAGGTCAATCTTGCCAGCCTGGAAGTCGGCCGCGAGGTTGCCCCAGGTAGTCTCGTAATACTCCATCTGAACGCCGAGCAGGCCGGCAATATCCTTGCCCCAGTCGACGAAGAACCCGCTCCATTCGCCGGTGCGCGGGTCCTTGATGTAGCCGGGCTCCTCCGCGACCATGACTGGAAACTTCAACTTGCCGCTCGACTTGATGCGGCCAAGTACCAGAGAGGGGTCTTCGGCCCAAGCTGGCACGGATGCCGGCCCGATCAGAGTGGCCACACTTATGGTGACAGCCACGATCGCACTTACCCATCGGTTCATTGAAATCTCCCTGCTCGTTATTGATTTATGTCATTTTCATATTGCACTATATCATTTGCGCGAGATGATGCAATAGCAAACTTTGCACAAGTGATCCTTTCAATGCAGAAGAAAGTGCACCAGGGGCGGGTTGCGGAGGCGCGCGAGGCGGTCGGCGCTTACGACACTCTAGGCGCCGCTGATACCCTGCGGCCTGATCCATCGGGCGGACCAGCGGACGCGCGCATAATCGCTCGGGAGTGCAACGCCGGCCGTTCGCCCCTCCCCGACAGTCAATACCGTCACGGTCGGAGATGGCTCGCCCGCTTACCGAAAGCAAACTTAGCTACCGATGCACTTGTTCGCGAACGCGAGCTATGCCGCTGACTGTCCCGCCGATGTTTTTCGCCTATCCAATCAGTCTATGTATCGCGTGGTTGTGCGGCCTCATGAGCGCACCATGTTGCTTTACTCTACGTTGCGCTGCGGATCGGTCGCCTCGAAGTTTCGTAATGCCGACGATCCGACGAAGGTGATGGCTACGACTGTCAACGGACGCCGAAAATTCCGAGAGCAACGCGCCGTGACGGCCTTGCGATACGAGCTTAATGAGAACTGGATCGCAATGGTGTGGTCCCGTATTTGTTTGCAGCGCACTACGTTCTGTGTTGAGTTCGATAGCCAAATCCGGCCCAGCAACAGATGATGGAGATACCTTCCATGGCTGCATCGGGCGCCTGGAGGTTGCGGAAGCAGCCATAGGAGCAGTCCGCCCGCTCAGCGAGTGCGGCAGCAGCTGTGTGCAAAGCCTCTATAAAAGGCTGCTCCATTGGATAGTAATCCTTTGCATGATCTTCCGGCCAAACCGAATTGAGGGCGATTACCACATTGTCCTTGGGATAGATGAAGATTCTTTGGCCGGCGTGGCCAATGGCCGCGAAGTGATCCTTGTAGGTCCACCAATTGTAGCCATAGCCCACCGCGCCCAGAAACCCGAAGCCGTCGCTAGCTGACAAGATAAGTTGAGCTTCAGTCGCTTGCGCCAGCCAATCCCGCGGCAGCACTTGGATGTCGCCCGCTTTGCCGCCCTCCAACACGAATTGGCCGATGCGCGCGAAATCGCGCAATGTCGTGAGAAGGGTGCCACCACCGCGTTCGATGCCAGCCGCGTCAGTCACCCAATATGCCTCTTTTTCCATGCCGTAGGGCTGCCAAATTTTTACCGAGAGATACTCGGCCAACGATCTGCCAACGGCTCTGGAGACCAATATCCCGGCGAGATCGCTATCGGCGGAGGAATAACTGAACTTGGTGCCCGGTTCATTTGCTCGTGGTAGACGACTCATGAAAGCGACAGTCGGATTGACGCCATTTACGAAGGGTTCCTTCCACTGCTGATCGAGGAGTGTTTCGTCCCACTTCACGCCCGAGGTCATGGTGGCAAGTTGGCTGATTGTAACCCCCTCATAGGCACTCCCTTTGAGCTCGGGAATGTAGTCAGTGACTAGCGAACCCATGTCTTTGATGTAACCATCCTGGATCGCTGCGCCGATTAAGAGCGCGGTGACAGACTTTGTGGTGGACTGGCCATCCCAGTGGTCCTTTGCCGTGCGCCCGACGCCATAGCGCTCATAGAGTATCTTGGCGTCTTTGAGTACAATGACGCCCGAGACGCGTGTCGCTTCCATGTAGCGATCCACGTCCATAGGCTGGCCATGCCAGGTCCAGTGAGGTGAGATCTGATGCACTACTAGCGGCAAGTGACGCACATTGGACCCATCGCCCACTCCCACCATACGGGTTGGCTCGATCTGCATCCGCTTCATGTAACCGACGATCTGCTGCTCGGGGGTCCAGTGATAGGCTACGCCTCGAGGCGGTAAGGGCTCCACGCCAGTCGCCTTGGAGCGCTCATCCGCGCGAGCCGCCAAGCAGGCCGGCCCGAACAGCGCGGCCGCAGCGATGACACCAGAACCGATCGAGATTATCCCCAGGCTCATTGACAACCCCTCGATTGAACTATGTCAACCTAGTAATTGACCCATTAATGGGACGACGCAAGATTAAACCTGCGCTGCCTATCGCAGCCGATAAGGCGCGTTTGAAATTCGGGGCGCGCGACCCGCCACGAGGTCGGAGATGATCGCCGCAGTCATAGGGGCCCCACTGATCCCCATGTGGCCATGGCCAGTGGCGAACAGGACACTGGCGTGCCTTGGATGGGGACCGATGATCGGGAGGCTGTCTGGCGTTGAGGGCCTTACGCCCATCCAGTCAGTGACTTGGGCGATGGATATGTCCGGCAGCATAGCGCGGGCATATGCTTGCAGCTTTTTGCTTTGCTTTGGGTCACGCGGCGCATTGGGTACGTCGAATTCGGCGATACCTACGATTCGCAGCCCTTCGTCGAGTGGCGTGGCAACGAAGGCAGAGGCTGCATCGGTCACGGGTCGGCTGATGACACCGGAAATACCGGGCATGGTAATGTGATAGCCACGCTCACTGGCCATCGACAGGGAAATTCCGAGGGAGCGCGCCAGATCGCGGCTGGCGATACCCGCCGCGATAATCGTTATGTCGCAGTGATGGTGCCCGCTGCTGGTCTGCAGCGTTACACCTTCCGTGCTGGGCTCTATAGATTGGACCCGCGCGGCCCGCACTGAAACGCCAAATGTGGCGGCTCGATTCATCACCCCCTCCACCAGCGAGGGAGGCGAAATTACATGGCCGCTGCCTGGAAAGAATATTCCGCGCTTGTATTCTTGGGACAAGGCCGGCTCTAACTCGTGCAGCTGCTCGGCGTTGATGCTCTCAAAGGCGACGCCATGCTTTCTCCGCAGACTGTCCACAAGCATATCGAGGGCGGTTGGTGATAGATCGCGCCACACATGGAGAGCACCGCTGGGCCGGAATAACCGTTTCCAGTCAGAGTCGCCGAGCATATCGCGATAGAGGGTAGCACAGGGCTGGTTCAGAGCGTGCAAGGCCGTATACGCCGCCTCCCAAGACTCCAGCCGTCCGGTGCGCAGGAAACGAACGAGCCATGGGAGGGTGCGGGGCAGCTCACGCGGGGCGAGGCGCACTGGGCCGTTAGCGTCAGCGAACCAGCGAAGCGCACGCCACATGACACCAGGATGAGCCATGGGAAAAGCCGATCCCGCATTGTATTGGGCTCCGTTGCCCCAAGAGCAGCCATGGCCTATGCGGCCTTCCTCGATCACGGTGACGCGGTGCCCTTCCCGCGCCAGCATGAGCGCGCAGCTTACGCCAACTATGCCCCCGCCAACTATGGCAACCGTGCGAGCTTCAGCCATTCGACATCTCCTGTTCGCCGCGACCGAGACCCGCGGCGCCTCGACCATCACCGAGATGCGGGCCAATTTTCATGGTAAACTCTCTCTGCGGAGAATTGACCTAGTTCACTCTTCGATATCCCACAGATTGACCCAATACAAACACACCTAATTCTGGGATTCAATGGCGATTTGTTTAGGCGCTGTCATCTCGGTTTGATGTTATCGCGATTACGGCCGACGCCGTCGCTTGCAGCGGCAACCACGAGGCGGAGCGCGACCTGACGAGCTGTCCCACTCGACGGCCGTCACGTGCTCGAGGCCTCACGGTTCTGGGCCGGTGAAGCCCAAGCAAATTGCGGCCGATAGCCCACAATCCTGCAAGTGACAGCAGAGTTGCGAATTGCCGTCCCTATCGCAGCGATCGCAACAGCGATGCAACCCAGTCCTACTGTCGTTTCAGGGCTCGACTGAAGGAGGCGCTGAAGCAGCGGCACGCAAGAAAACACTGGTCACAGACAACTCACCAGAAGGCTTCGACCACGCCACTGGAATTTCGAGGTCTTCGCTCGGCGACGGCCGCGCCCCAACATTGAAGCCTCCAGCCAGCGGCAGACACTGACCATCAGGCAGTCGCTGGCATCGGTTGCCCTGGCGAGACGAAGAAAAGGTTGGACATACGCGGATCAGTCTGCCGACCGGGCCATTAATGGGCGCGATGCGAGAGCCCCGCTTGTCAAACGGGGCGACGCGGGCCATGCGGCGATCAAGGAAATTCGGCTCGAAAGGAATTGGGAAAAGGCAGCGAGTTTCAGTGCGCGACATCGTCGTATGTCTCATAGCCCGATCCGAAGACCAGTCCTGTTCACCAGTCTAGACATCAACCGTGAAACCTAAGTCGATCTCTGATGCGGGATAGCCACCTCTGAGTCCCCAGTTCTCCGCCGGCACTTCAAGCAGGATGATCTTGATTTCGGTCGCCGGAACCCCGAGCAGGGAGAGATTCGTCACGAGTCCCTTATAGAGCGCGCGTTTCGCTTCAAGTGATCGGCCCGAGAACATCATCACCTCAATACGAGTGTAGTGCTCCGAAAGACCAGTCGGGACGATCCGGGCGGCGGCATCGCTGATGTCCAAGACTACATCACGGTCGTATTCAGGTATCTTCAGCGCAGAGAGGAGCGCTGATTGGACGGCTTTGATGATCTCTTGCTCACTTCCACGAGCCCAGCCGCCCGTCGTGATCCGTGTACTTGGCATTCGGGGATTTCCTTGAGAGAATTGGCCTCAAATGTTGCAGCCTGAAGCAAGGGAGGCTGGTATCCGACGCTCAGAGCGCCGTTCTTAACAACGGCGCTTCGTTACTTTCAAAATGTTGGCGGGGAGCACGCACTCACGACTTCGCATGGCTCTCCTCCGATGCATCTAAATCGATGCGGCAGACGGCTCGAGAAATAGTATGCATCGCCAGGGCCAAGTACGCGCCGTTGATCTTCAACAGTGATCTCCAGGCGCCCCTTGATGATAATACCACCTTCTTCACCGGCGTGAGTGAGCCTAACCTTTCCTGTATCGGATCCGGGCGTGTATGTTTCCTTCAGGATCTGAATTGAACGACCAACCATATTGTTTCCAATCTGAAGGTAAGAAATTCCGCCTTTGCCGATTTCCGTGAGCTCTTTGTTTCTGAAGAAGATCTGCTCCCCGCCTGCGTCTGTCAGCGAGAAGAAATCAGCCACGCTGATCGGAATCGCGTCCAATATGCGTTTCAGTGCTCCCACCGATGGATTAGTCTGCCCGGATTCAATCAAGGAGATGGTTGAGTTCACCACGCCGGCCCTTTTTGCAAGCGCGCGCTGTGAGAGCCGATTGTGCTGTCTGACCTGACGGAGGCGAGCACCGATTTCGTCGTTGAGACAACCATTCATGCTACCTGCGCCACGGCATTAGGTTAACTGTACGAGTTCAGAAACAAGATTTGGCAGTCACATCTCAAGCAGCCCGAGTTGTGGCGCCGCAATTTCTTTGGGCCGGCGCGGAAGCGAGCCTAGTGTTTGCGACGCCATCAACTGAGCATAGCTAGCTTTAAAGCCGAAAATCTTTAATCGCGATCCAGTTTTGCAGAAATTCGGCGATCATAGGGCGGTCTCCTTGCAATCACGCGAGCATTGTGAAAACGCTTGCGTAGCTTCCCACTGGCGAAATCCTATGTGTTTCGCTAGTTCGTGAGGCTAACGTTCGATTGGCGCCGCCAATTTTCTTCCCATGGTCCACCTAGCCTCGTTGCGGCTGTGGCTGCGCGCCTATGACTCGACGGCCTAGATCGCCGGCACTCGATCAAACCAAGGTTGCGCGGTCTCCAATTGTGCGGCCAGAGCTAACAATGTCGCCTCCTCCCCGTAACGGCCCGCGAAATGCACACCGATCGGCAAGCCACGTTCCGTCCAATGCAAGGGTACCGCCATCGCCGGGGTCCCGGCAGCATTGTGTAGAGGTGTGACGCCCATGTACTCGATCGTCCGATCAGCATGCAGTTCAACGTCTCCACTCATATCGAAGTATCCGAGTTTTTTGGGGGGGCCGCAGGTTGCAGACAAAACCACATCATATCTCGCGAGGAAATCTGCCAGCTTCCGGCCGGCCGCATGAGCCACCGCTATGGCTTCGACATAGTCGACCGCGGTGATACTGAGCCCGCGCTGGTAAGCCGCCCATGTGACGGGCTCCATATCATCGGGACTTGGCTCTCGACCGAGAGCTTTCCAGCGAGCGTTGCAAACGCGTGCAATGTTCGCGGCCGAGATTCTGCGATTCATGGGGTAGAGCTCGGCGAGGTCGATTTTGGGGCTGTCTTCCTCGATCGCATGTCCTAAATCGGCGCAAAGCTTTGCAGCGTTTTCAACGGCTTTATAGCACTCGGGATCAAGCTTGGCGTCTCGATGATCTTTTAGCATGAGCGCGATCTTGAGTTTGGGCGCTCTTCGCTTTGTGGCGCTCAGGAAGCTGCCCTGGAGCACCGGTACAGTGTAGGGATCGCCAGGCTCAGAGCCTGCTGTGCAATCGAGTATAAGGGCAGAGTCGCGCACGCTTCGGCTAATCACGTGGATCGTCGAGAGCCCACCCCAGCCTTCGCCAGCGTCTGGCGCCATTGAGACGCGCCCTCGCGAGGGCTTGAGGCCGAAAAGGCCGCAGTGTGCCGCCGGCATCCGAATAGAGCCGCCGCCGTCTGTCGCGTGCGCAACAGGCAGAATCCCCGCTGAAACTGCCGCCGCCGCTCCACCAGAGGACCCGCCCGGAGAAAACTCAAGGTTCCAAGGATTGCGGCAAGGTCCATACAGACGCGGTTCGGTGCTGGGATTAATCCCGAACTCGGGTGTGGAGCTACGCCCCATGATGACTAACCCGGCTTGCTTGCAGCGCTTTACATATGCCGAATCATGATCAGCAACAAAATCTTTGAATAACCCACTAGAGATTGTCGCCGGTTCGCCGTTCTGGAACGTGCCTAGGCCTAAGTCCTTGATCAGATACGGTACCCCGTTCAGCGGAGCTTCGGCAGGCGCTGCGCTAAGAGCTTTGCGCGCTTGCTCATATTGCTTGTGCACGATCGCATTGATGAGCGGGTTGACCTGCTCGGCTCGGTCAATCGCGGCATCCAGCACTTCCTCCGCACTGATCTTTCGCTTCCTAACGAGCTCCGCTAAACCAATCGCGTCATATCGACGGTATTCCTCAAACTTCATGGTTCGAATATCCTCTCTTAACTGCAGTGTCGCACTTGTTTGAAACTCCATTTGTAGATGTATTGGGGATCGAAATTGAACACAAAGTGGCTCTGCACCTGGCGAGTGCGGCGCGGTCTGGCCAGACCCCCTCCTGGTATCCTTTGAGCTGCGCGCAAAGGCGGCCACGCGAAGCCTCCTCAACCCTGCGCCACGCCCCAAATCTCGAGGCTCGTTTCCTGAGTGTGCAGCGCGGGAGTCGGCACGACCGTCACGGGTGGAAGCGCCCCAGGTATGCAATCGGCGAGCGTCTTTAGGAAGGCGGCCGTCTCGGCCTCGCTTCCGGTCGAGGTGAAGTAGCAGACCAACAGCTTCAGATCTGCAAGCGTGCGGCCAAACGGACGTAGCAGGTCCTCGAGCAGGCTCGTGACGACGGCGGTCTGGGGCGTGAGTTGGCCCTCCGCGACGCGGAGGCCAGAGTTGACGTAGGGACGGCAGGCGCACTGGCCACCCAGCCACACTACGTCGCGCAGCCTGATGGCTTGTCGATAGGGCAAAGGAATCGGCCAATCCCAAACGCGCTCAGGCCAATGGTCCTCGCGCGGAATGTATTTGTCGAACCCGCTCCGCAGCGTGCGCATGCCCATGAGTTCGATTTTGATCAGGGCTCCCTTCGGATTGAGGCGGTGACAAGGCACTACGGTCCCTACCGGTCCTGGGTCGCGGAAGTGGCTCGCCCGCGCCTTGGCCAGCGGCATCCAATCTGCGCGCGTGGTACCGAAGTAATAGCCTTCCATCTTGATGCTGTCCTGCGTAGAAGCACCGAGGCCAGCCAGCGTCTCCTCGTGCCGCTCCATGATGAAGTGTGTCTGACCCACACCGTCGTCCGGATGGTGCACTGCACCATCGGCGCCCTCCGCCGTGCGGTTGGCCACCGCGATGAACTCGCCAGCGCGCAGACCTGCGGTGACGGTGCGGTCACCGAATAGTGCCTGTTTGGGATGCGGCACACGGCGCGGCACCACACGTAAGTCGGCGTGCTTGCGCCAACCACGCTGGGCGATGGCCTGGATCTGGATCTTCTGACCGCTAAACGGCTGGAATGGGTCTGGCACGGTGCTGATTACAGGCATGGGGTCCTTCCCGAAGAACCGAGCTAGCGCTGCAATGACGTCCCAGTCGTCGCGATCCGCGGTGAAATGCGCCTTCAGCCGCACTATGTCGTCAAGCGTGCAGTTTTCAATGTCGAGCGCGTCTTTTACGTTCGCCATCGCACCTTGGATCTGCTTGTCGAGATCGCCTGGATTGCGAATTCGCCCCGCTGCATCCAAGTCGCCCGCGCCGCCGACGAAGCTCAACGCGCCTGCGCTGGCGCACAGAAGGTGCGTCTTTGCAATTGGCAGATTCCAAATGACTGGCGCTGTCATCTTCACATAATCCTCCACAATGTCGCCATCCGATATTCGTGTAGCAAGGCTAGGCTCGCCTCACGCAGACTTGCACGAAGGTTATCGTCGCCCTCATACTTGAAAAGACGTTTTCTTAGATCCTGTAACCTGTTGATTTGTATGGGCCATGTTTTATAGATCGAACATCGTACTCATTTAGCTCACGCTTTGGCGCAAGACCTTGCGACCAATTGCGAACTTCCGGACAAGGCTCCGCGGGGAACAGAACAGTCGATCACTGATGAACTTGATACGACCGCGGCTGGACACTGCGCTTGCCGTTTTGTCGGCTCGAGCAGAGTGAACTTAACCCGTTGGCCGCGCAGCCTTGGCGAAACGGATTGCGGCTGTCGACGCCTCAATAATGAAACAGCGGTAACCCACTCGCGGCGCGGATTTCGAGGATGACCTTTGGATAGCGCAAGATGCGCTCGAATATCCAGCGAGGTTGGAGCGTACAGTTCGGCGGCCTCAATCGCCCCGGTGCAGCGACCGCGTTGATGACTGAACATTCATCAACGGTCCCATCCTGCCTATTGTGTCCGCGCTTGCAGCTTCTGCTGCTACCAAGAATTCGCATCGTCCTGAATGCCCACATGGGCGAGATCCGCTGTTATCCGGGCAGCTGAGGCTGCTGCCATCACCGGGACACCTAGATGAAAGCAGAACCTGCGCAATCGTAGCAGGGAATCGTAGTCTGGCGTAGAAGACGAAAGCCACGAAGTTAGCCCGGCACAGACCTCACAGTTCCACTGTCATCCGCTTCCAGGGTACCACGCTCAGCCGGCGGAAAAGCTGCCTGAACAAGCGTCGGGCCGCTCCCGTTTGACCCTCGACCAAAACGCGTACCCTTCCCTCCCGGCCTCCGCGTCAAACGGCAAACCTACCTACCGCCGTGAACTGCATCAACACGTTGTACGCCTTCCGTTGCTCCGATGGCTGCATGGGCCGCCTTGCAGTGAGGGTAACCCGCACGCAGGGCCACCGCCCCGCTAGCGATCGCAAGCTGGCGCTGCAGCCTCGCTGACTGACCGCTGATCTGGTTCAGAGCCTCGCCAGAAGATTGACCGATACAACGAGTGGGCACGCTGGGTTGCCTTGTCGAGACCCGTTCTCTCCAGCTTTCCTGGGAAGTCGCACTTGTGTGAGATTAAAGAGAGGCGCACGGAGAGAGTCCCTTCCAGCACGAGGCTGACAGCTTGCGACTTGATCCGCTAAGCCGCTTGCATTCCGCTCAGGAAGCTCTCCAGTTCGTGCCTCAGCTGAGAGCTTTCCTCGGATAGCCGTTCGGCAGACGCCAGCACCTACACCGAAGGCCTTCCGGTCTCATTCGCACCCTCGGTAACTTCGCAAGCCTTGGCCGGTCTCTCAGTGGTTCTGGCCGCCGCGCCCTGTACATTGAATGCGATGCTTTTGCTCGTTGCTTCTTGCTCTTCAACCGCGCTGACCACAGTTCTGGCGATCTGGGAGATCCGACCGATAAGCGCGGCGATTTCACCAACTGCGCCGACCGACTCAGTTGTCGCTGCCTGTATACCACCGATCTGCCCCTTGATCTCAACGGTCGCGTGCGCGGCTTGCTTCGCAAGACCTTTGACTTTTTGAGTGACAATCGCAAACCCTTTGTCGAAATCGCCGGCGCGCGGCTTCAATCGTGGCATTGAGCGCGAGCAAATTAATTTGCCGTGCGATTGCGGCAGTAAGCTCGACTACGTTGCCGATCCGCTCAGACGCTACTGCCAAACTTGTCATGTGCCGCTCGCGGAGTTCGACTTTGCGAACTGCCTCGCCTGCCATATTGGCCCGTTTGTTCAACTTGCCGCCGATATTCGCGATAGTCGCTGCCATTTCGTCAGTCGCTATTGCAACACGCTAATCCTTACTGGAAGCTTCTTCCGATGATGAGGCGACCTCGACCGAAAGTCGCCGGCTCAGATCAGCAGTGCTGGTGAGACTTCGCGCTGATGCTTCAAGCTCGCAAGAAGCGACCGAGACCCTGTAGATAGTCTTGCCGACGGCCGCTTCGAATTGGTTGCCCAATCGCGCGATATCGGCCTTGCGCTGCTCTCCGGCGGCACGATCCTGTTCAGCCTTGGCATCGAGCTCGGCCCGAGATTTTTGACTGGCTTTCAGCTTGAACATTTCGGCCGCTTCGGCCATTTCGCCAAGCTCATCTTTTCAGCCAACTCCCGGCAGAACCACTTCAAAGCGACCTTCGCCGCACATGGCCGCTGTCATCGAAGCGCCCATCTTGGAGATGCGTTGGCCAACGACTAGGGCGAGCAAGCCGAGGAGGATCGTCGTTGTTCCGATAATCCAAATGAGTTTGTGCCGAATCTCCTCAGCTCGCGTTTCCGTCGCGTGCGAACGTGCGTCTGCAACAGCGATGATTTTCAAGATCATCGGGTGAATCCGGTCGTAAATCTGCCCCAAGATCTTCGATTTCCTTTGAGAGAGCGCCTGGTGTCCGCAATCGACAGGAAACTCGATTTGTAGGCGCGGATCAGCTCAAGCACATGGGATCTGACGTCTGGAACTAGGTTGGCCTGAGCGAGCGCAGTTTCGAATTCGCCCGCTAGGTCTACCAGAGAGTCGCTATCTCTGTCCCCCCCGCGCAGGATGAAGTCCTTCTCTAAACGACGCATCAGCAGCATTAAAATCGTGAGGCGCGGCTCGTTCACTTCCGCTAGCCGTTGCTCAAGCGTATGCACGGCCTTGCGCGATTTGCCTTGAAGTGCGTCATCTTCATTGAAGCCGAGGTCACGTTGGGCATCCGCCGCAAAGCGGCACAACTCAAGCTTCACGCTCACTGAGCGCGTCACTACGAGTATGACTCAATATTCCACTTCAACGATTCGGGATTTTTTTCGCAGGACCGAAAGAACCGATAGACAGATTTGTCTGATATCTGAGGGCCACCTTCGTGCGAAGCGGCAGGTGGTTACGATAAGGAAGGTTGGTGCAGAGAACGTGAGAGACCCTTCCTCTCCATATGCCTCCGAACTCATGCGCTGGTGCAGCGGCTTAACATAAGACTGCTACGTGTATTCGGCTGTGTTTGAACACGCAAGCAACGGCTGCCTTCATCACGCGCGCGGCGCGCAGCCTACGCCGGCTCCTCGCGAAAGATGCGGTCCGCTCTATGAGGCTCACGCAGCAGTGGCTATGACTGGTTCTATGTACCGGTCAGGGTCTCTATTTCCGACGCTTCGTCAGGCGAGCGGCTCAGCTCGCGGCGTCCGGAAGCACGTTTTGCCCCCGTGGCCTCGGCCGCCAGCCGGACACGTACAGGGCAACTAGCCAGAGCACGGGCAATAGTATCAGCAGCGATGCCACAGCCGCGATAGTCGGGTCGATCTGGTTGCGTATGTTCTCCCACATTTTCAGCGGCAAGGTACGGATCGAGAACCCACTGACGAGAGATGTTTTGACGACCTCATCAAAGGAGTGGATGAACGCGAATAGAGCCCCGCCGATGACACCAGGTCGGATCAACGGCAACGTCACCCTCCTGAAGGTCTGGAGAGGCCCAGCCCGCATGCTCTTCGCCGCTTGCTCGAGCCGACGGTCAAAATTCGCCAGAGTAGCCGAAACGATCACCACCACATAGGCAATGCCGCCGATGCTGTGTGTCAGGACAATGCCGCTCTTCGTGCCGATCAGTCCGAGGTTGAGCAGCCCAAAATAGGCAGCAATGCCGACAACGATGCTGGGAAAAGTGATTGGCGCGAGTAAAATCAGAGTGAGAAAGCTGCGAAGCCGCGGATAGGTGCGGTTAAGTCCGTATGCCGCTAGCGTCCCGACGATGGTCGACAGGACGGCGACCGCCGCTCCGATCTGGATGCTCATCCAGGCTGCGCCGGTCCAGGAAGGATCGCCGAAGAAGGACCTGTACCATTTCAGCGAAAGGTTAGAGGGCGGGAACTCCAGAAACTCCCCGCCACTGAACGACATGATGATGACTACAACACTCGGAAACAACAAGTAGAACATAACGAGCAGAATGAACAACGTACCGAGGATCGTCCACCAGCCGCTGCTGCCGCCCGGCTGGTAGAGCTTAGCCGTCCAGCGCTTCGCCCGATACGGACTCGCAAGCTCACTAAGATACCGTGTCAAAGTACGGAATGAAGGCAGACCTCTGCTCCAGGATTTTCGCGCTAGCCGCGTCCCGTGGGTATTCGTATCAGCAAGGTCGAGTCCAAGAACAGAGAGCACCACCGTGGCGATACCAAGGAGGATAAACGCCGAGGCCGCGGTTTGCGCCATATTGAAGGAGCTCGCCACTTGCGCGGCGATGAAGGTCGAAAGCATGGCGTCCCGTAACCCGCCGAGGGCTGCGGGCGTGATGTAAAAACCGAGGCAAAACACGAAGACGAGCAACAAGCCGCTGCGCAGTCCGGGCAGGCTGAGCGGGAGGAACACACGCCAGAAGGCGGCAAAGGGGCGCGCGCCCATGCTGCTAGCAGACGCCACTAACGATTTGTCGATGCCCATCATGACGCTGACCAACGGCAGAATCATCACCGGCAGCATAATATGGACCATGCCGATGTAGACAGCCATTCGGCTGTAAATGAGTGCCAGCGGGCTAGAGATCAATCCGAGCCAGAGCAGCAGGTTATTAATCAATCCGCTGTCGCCGAGTATCACTATCCACGCATAGGTGCGCACCAAAAGGCTGGTCAGATAGGGGATGATAACGAGCACGAGCAGAACCATACGCACGCGCTTCGAAGCGGCCGTGATCAGATAGGCCATAGGATAGCCGACGATCACGCAAATGGCCGTCGCTACTACGCTGACCTGAATGGTTTGGAATAGTACGCGCACGTTTGCCGGCTGACGCAAAAACGCCTGGTAGTTGCCGAGCGAGAAGGCCGGCGCATTTATGCTGGCCAGGAAGAGCAGAACGATCGGTAAGCCGAAAACAACTAGCAGGATCGTGAAGGCTGGCACCGTGAGTCCGATAGGCATTCGCCCGAGTTTCTGAAGCGTTTGCATCATCTGCCTTGAACCTCTCAGCGCCTCACGCAGCAACGAAGCGGATATCGGAGCGTAACCATTCGAGCCGCACTTCGTCGCCGGGTCGGAAGATCTCCTGTCCCGAAGCAACATGCTCGCGCACCATGAGCAAGCTATTCCCAACGCGCACACGGTATTTGCGCAAAGGACCGGCGTAGATCATGTCGTCTACCGTGCCGGTGACGGATTGGCGCTGGTCAGCATCCGCGCGTTTCGTTTTGTCGGCAGGAAACAGGCAGATGCGTTCCGGTCGGATCATGGCGAGGGTGCCAAGCGGCTGAGATGCAGCGGATTCGACGTCAAAACCGGGATTTTCGAGAATGTTGGCTTCGCCGAGAAAATTGGCCACAAACCGGCTTGCTGGTCGATCATAGAGGGCTTCCGGCGTGTCAGTCTGCTCGATCCGCCCTTCTCGCATGACGACGATGCGATCCGACAGCGTGAGTGCCTCCTCCTGATCGTGCGTAACGCAGACGGTGGTGATGCCAAACTCTTTGTGCAGGCTCTTGATCTCGCCCTGCATCTGTTCGCGAAGATTGCGATCAAGCGCCCCGAGCGGCTCGTCAAGCAGGAGGATCGGCGGATCGGCGATCAGCGCGCGGGCAAGCGCAACGCGTTGCTGCTGGCCACCACTTAGCTGCGATGGCATGCGCTCACAGAGACCGCTGAGGTGCACGCGCTCGAGGATGCGATCGACCCGCGTTGTCCTCTCGGCTGCCTTGACGCCGCGCATTTCTAGCGGAAACTCGAGATTTCGTCGCACCGTGAGGTGTGGAAAAAGCGCATAGCTTTGGAAGACGATGCCTTGGTCGCGCCGGTATGAAGGCACTGCGGCAACGGATTTTCCGGCAATTAGAATATCGCCATTGGTTGGTGCCTCGAAGCCGGCGAGCAGCATCAGTGTGGTGGTCTTGCCCGAGCCGCTCGGACCAAGAACGGTCAGGAATTCACCGCGATGAACCACCAGCGAAAGATCCCTGACCGCCGCAACGGGGCCGTACATCTTTGTGACGCGGTGAAATTCGATTTGCGTCGCCGGAACCAAGCTCTTCTCCAATGCTACATCCCGGGCAATTGAGAGTGGATTTCTGACATGCACAGTTTGCAAATTGTGCTCCAAAGTAATCTGATTGTATATCTAACCGGACTGGCGCGCCCGACGTGCGGACCAGGCGCGCTGTCCGACTTACTGGCTGATGAATAGTGATTATATCAGAGCAAAACCCACTCGTTCCAGCGCTGACGGAGCTGCTCGGCGTTGGTCAGGCCACCCGCGCCAACCTCACCGTACCACTTCGCATTCCAAGGAAGGCTGATCGCCATGTAGTCTGGATGGCTGGCTAGATTGCGCGCTACCTTCTCGGGGATTAGCTTGAAGGCATTACGGTTAGTTGGGCCGTAGTTGAGCAGCTGGGCGAAGACGGCCTGGCGGTCGGCGCGGGTGGCGAATTCAATGAACTTCTGCGCGTTGGCGGCATTCGGACTACCCTTTGGGATCGCCCAGTAGTCCCATCTCAGCTTCGCCTGATTTCGATTGATCTCGAGCGGCGCGCCCTGATTGATCAACTGGCTAGCCCGGCCATCAAAAGCATTCACAAGGTCGGCCGTCTTGTCGTGCATTATTTGCTGGATCTCGGACCCAACAGTCCACCATTTGCGGATATGCGGCTTTATCTTATCCAAGCTCTTGAAAATGCGGTCAATGTCCATGGGATAGATCGCGTTCATAGGAACGCCATCCGCCAGCAGGGATTCCTCCCAAGGGCCCTCAACGCCACGCTGGCCGGTCGGCAGCACGCGGACGCCAGGAAACCTGTTCACGTCCCAGAACTCGGCCCAAGACTTGGGCCGCGGCTTGCCGGCCGGAAACTTCTCCGTGTTGTAGACCATCACGTTCGCATACATGAGCGATCCGACGGCGAACGGTTCTTTGGCGAAGTCAACGATGCCATCGAGCTCGTCCTTTTTGTAGATGGAGTAATCAATCTGTTCAAGCTGACCTCTAGGGCCTGCGATGGCAACCGACGGCGCGCCTAGGTTGATCACGTCGAGGGTCACGTTTTTTGTGGTCACCATTAGCTCAAGCTGCGCTATCGTCGAATCATCGGTGATTGGATTCACCTTGATCCCCGTTTCGGCTTGAAACGGTTTCACATACGCTTCGATGTTCGCCTTCCCCCATTCGCCTCCGCCGACGGATACCCGAAGCTCGTTCGAGGACGCCCAAGCACGACTGGTGACAGAATTTAGCGTCCCCAGCATGAGGACGGACGAACCCGCCTGCATGAGGCGCCTACGATTGATCAAAAAACTCATGTTTCCCTCTCCAGCGTTTCATTCTGCTATCCGCGTCTCTTTCCCGTGACGGTCTTTTCTTTGCTTTGGAATAGAGTATTCGGGTCATCGAGGTCGATTCTCCCAAAGTAACAGCGAAACCAGCCGGAATCCTGCGCCTCATTAGGAAGAATGCAAGCTTTTCTGCGGTGACGCGTCCCTGTCGACCTGAACAAGACTCAAGAGGGGTCAGGCTCACGGACACCTGCACGAGCGGTAAGTACCGCATTCAACTAGGCGTAGACCACGACATCTGCATCGCCGAAGTTGCGCTTGGCGAAATAACCTCGAGCTGAACTCCCTGAAAGCTAAACGCGGCAAGCGTAACCGTAGAGCCGTCCAATCGGCCTTCCCGAGACCGGTGCCTATTGCGGTCACTTCTTGAAGAAGGGACGCCTCAGACCAGCCTCCAGACCGCTATCACGCTCTGCAGGCTGGCCCTCATGTGTCGAAATTAGACTTCGAATACTTGCCGTGGCAGTTTGGAAAAGGTTTCTGCTCCCGTGTCGGTAACGCGCAATGTTTCGCTGATCACATAACCGAAGTCCTCATCGATCCAATTGCCGAGCATCAGATGGAAAGTCATGTTTGGCTGCAGGACAGTCCGATCACCTTCCCGAAAGCTGGCCGTTGGCTCTGTCCAGTCGATTCCGATGGCGTAGCCGCACCGGGATTCTTTCTCAAAACCATGCTTTTTTAGAGTGCGGTTAAACGCCGTCGCGACATCGCTACAGGTCGCACCAGGTTTGACGGCAACGAGCGCGGCTTCCAATCCGGCAACTTCACCTTCGTGGAGTCGACGCAGGCGATCTGAGGGCTTACCAATCGAGACTGTCCTCATCAGAGCCGAGATATAGCCATGACGCACGCCGCCAAATTCGAGATTGATCTGTGAACCTTGGCGGAAACTATCTTCGCTCCATCGGATGTGGGCGGTGGCCGAACGCGGTGAGGCACACAGAAAAAAGGCGGACAGATCCGTGCCGGGCTTGCCATTCGCGCCGCGCACTAGTGTCGCGATGATTTCCGCGGCCGCATCGGCTTCTCTCACACCCGGACGGATTACCTCCTTTGCTCGCAACATACCAGCATCTGCAATTGCAGCGGATTCGCGCATCACGGCAATTTCGAGGGCGGACTTAATGCCCCGAATCCAGTGGATTGCATTTCCGAAATCAACCACCGTGGCTTTCGGCATCCTCGTCTTGAACTTGTCGACAGCTTGAGCCGAAATGAACTTGGCCTCAAGACCCACGCCGGCGTCGGCAAGGCGCTTGTCATGCAAGAGATCGATCACCGCATCAAAGCCGTCCAGGTCGGGATGGGCGATAAAATGTTCCGGATAGCCAATAACCCGAGTACTGTCGATGAACATTTGATGCATCGCCGCCGGCGCATCCATACGTCGCGTAATGAACGTCGGCTCCTCCTCCTGCAGGCTAAGGATCAGGCCTTGCGGCACATAAGCAGATTTGCTGGTGTAGCCAGAAAGATAGGTGATGTTGGCGGGACTCGTGACGATCAGCGCCTCGATCTCGCGTCGTTCCATTTCCGCCTTAACTGCGGATAGTCTCCGTAGATATTCAGCCCGTGGAAAAGCCAGCGGTGCTTTTGGCATTGCCATTGTGCGTATCTCCTTCTGTATATTCTGCCGTAGTAGCGCCGAACGGAAGCAGTCGCAGGCGGCGATCGATCGTTTGCGGTGCGCGATCCGTTCTACCCGAGACAGGCGCGATGCGCGCCCGCTGATCAAGATGTCAAAAACCCGCCCAGACTAGCGTATCACGCGCGGTAGAGGGTCGGAGGCGTCTTGCTGAGTATCTCCGCTCCGCGCTCGGTCACTAGGACGCTCTGGCTACAACCCGACAGGTAGTCGCCCGCGCCGATGAGAATTATTGGCATGTGAAGGGTCATCCCAGCCTTAATGACGTCGCCCGCGCCTGGCTCCAGGCTCAGATTGCCGCGCTCGCTCCAGGGGGAGCCGATCTGATATCCTACCCGATGGTTCAAGCCCTGCGGACGAACGGACCGCTCGACCACCTTGCGTCCGGCGGTGTCCACGTCTCCCGCTGTCACGCCCGGCTTAATGGCTGCGATAGCGGCCGCAAGGGCTTCCTCGGCCACAGCGTGGAGCGTTTCGGCCTCGGCGTGGCGCCCAAGCACGGCGCTCCGGACCAGCCCTGCCGTGTATCCGTTCTTCGCCCCGCCGAGCTCGACCATCGCGGGCTCGTCGTTTCCAATGGGATGGCGCGTCAGCTTCGTGTGTGGCAGCTTCGTGCGCTCGCCGAAGCCAATGGAAACCAACCTGGGGTCATCCCCCCCTGTTCTCCTGACCTCAGCGAGGATCGCCGCGGCCATTTCCACTTCGGTGATTCCTTCTCGAAGCGAATTCTGGAACGCCCGCACTGCAACATCGGTCATGGCCATCGCCTCGCGGAAGATCTTGATCTCCAGCTCATTTTTTACGGCCATGACAGAGGAGACCAAACGAGAGGCATCGGTAACCTTCATCTCCGGAAGCAGCGACTGGAGTGCGGTCACATCGGCGTACGCAAGGTTCCAGCAGCCGAGTTCGAAGCCGACTCGCTTGCTCGCTAGCCCGTACCGTCTGAGCACATCGGCGCAAACCTTCGCAAAGTCCGTCTGCTCGGTATATCCGATGATTTCCTCGATACAGCTTTCCGCGCGAACGCCAACCAACTCGAATTCACGGACCACATAGGTAGGCGCTCGGCCCGGAACGAGGATCAATGGAAACGGCATGAAGTACCCACCCATCCCATCGTATCCCGTGAGATATCGTAGATGGCCGTGGGCAGTAACCAGGAGGGCGTCGAGTTGGGAACGCTGCACAACTTCCAGCACGTTTCGTTGCCGGCGTTCGTACTCTGACTTTGCAAATGGCGGATGAGTAAACGGAATTGGCTTGAAAGTTCTGGTCATTGATTAGCTCCTTTTCGTTTTCCCTGTTTCGTTGTTATTCGGCCAGTCGGTCGGACACCTTGCTATCTGTTGGCGACCTCGACCCGGCCAGGGCCGGAATTCAGTTGAAGTTCGCGCATCATGTCGTCTCCGTTCTCCTTCAGCCCGGGGGGACTGCTGAACTAAGGTCGTGAGTGCACTGCTCAACGGATCCAAAGCGACCCCACTCTCTCTGGTCCATCGGACTGTTGCCGAGATTGCCGCGCTGTCCTATTTCAGTCTCGATCACTGCACAGACCAGCGCGCCTACGCGCAATGTGCGCGTTTGCTCGCTTCGTCTCAGATTCCTCTGCGTCAAGCTGGCCGAACGAGAGAAGTGACCTCAGCCAAGTGACATCAAGGTCATCCGACAGAGGGTGGAGATATCGTACAAGGGCAGAGTCGTGACGCGACGGATTGCTTTGGTTACTAGCGGCGCAGCCGTACATTCGAACACAATCGCCGCAATTTCCGGATGGGCCTCGCACAAGCGCACAACACAGGCGACGAACTCCGCCTCTACATCGGCGACGTCGGTCGGCGGCGGCGGGCGCTTCATTTCGTTCTCCAAGAGCTTACCGCCTTCGATGCCTCCGACAACAACCCTCGCCCGTTCGGCGGGATCATCTACGCAGAGCAGATCTTCACCGCAATTGGTCGAGTCGGCTGTCACGACGGCAAGCTTTGCAGATCGTGGCAGCTGACGGAGTAGAGTCGGCACCAAAAGCAGACTTGAGATCACCACAGGAACATTCACCGATGCCGCCACCGCCGCCTGATGCCGAATAGAGAAGCCGCAGTTCGCGGTTATCGCGACCGCGCCTCGCTCGACCAAACGCCGGGCAGCAGCAACGTACGCCGACTCGAGGGCTGGGTCACCGCAGATGACTCTGTCAGCCCAACCTCCTACTATAGTTTCCGAAATGACCGGGAACCCGCAGGTATCCGGATTCAGGAGCGAGCCGGGCTGCGGCGGCGGCGGCGGCGCCTCGGGCGGCCTCCCGCGTTCGAGGTTCAGGACTCCGAGATAACGTGAGATCTTCGATGTCATTGTAGAACTCCAATAGAGCGATGCGATTGCAGTGCCATGGTGCCATGCGCCTTGCTGCGCAATTTGGAAGAATGAGGCATGGCGGCTGGCCAGCGGAGCAGGTAAAGTCGCTTGCGGAGGCGCATGTCGGTCGCTACGTAGCTCGCCAACTCCAGACCTCATTCTTCATCCACTGATGATCAGACAATGTCTCGCGGGGCTTTGTGCGTTTTTCGACGTGAATTTGCAGCATATCCGCATTCTACCTGGCGCAACGCCGGAAAGCGGCAGCGGTAAACTTCCGCCGCATGCACGGACCGAGTGCAACCTTCAGTTAAGTTGGCCGGCAAGGTTGAAGACCTGCTAAGCTTGGTAAGCTAACTGCGAAGCGCGCTGTTAACGGGCGCAGAGATTTACTTTAGCGCCCGTTTCCTTCGCAAACTTTTTGCCAACGCTGGAAATCGGCGCCAAGTTTCAAATACGATCTCGCTATCTGCAAGCCGCCTGGGAGCATCTGCGTTCGAACCTGAAGATGGAGCTGGTGGCGATAATCATAGCGGCTCGTCCGCTGTCTAACCAGACTTCGCCCCGCATCGTTGATCGGGCGAGGCGCTCCGGTCGAAGTCCTTCCATCGGACACTGCGTTTGACTCGAACCGCTGTTGCGAGTGAACTTCTGGCAAGGCCAACACACGAGTTGCGCTATGTATTCAAACAGCGTCGAACTCTGACTTCGGATGGCGCCCCTTCAGAACAACAACTCTTCAATCGAGGTGATAAATGACTAGCACGTCTTTAACGGCACCTAGCGCCCTTGCATTCCCCACTGCCGAGTATGAACTACGTCAGCGGAAAGTGTTCGAGGCTATGGAAAGAGCCAAGCTCGACGCTCTCGTGGTAACCGCTCACGGGCATCTTCAGTATCTTAGCGGATACGATGGACTCGGCGCATATTTCATGCCCTTCCCATTGATCCTCGTCCCGGGGCGAAAGCCGACCTATGTCATCCGAGAGTATGAACTAAGCAGTGTCCGTCCAAATAGCTGTATTCAGGAAATCCTCACTTACGCGGATCACGAAGGCTTTGCCCCAGCCTGCGCCGAAGCGATTCGCCGATTTGGTTTGAGCGGCAAAAAAATTGGGCTCGAACTCGGCTGCTGGAATCTTGCACCAGCGGACGTGAGTGCGCTTCAGGCCCACCTGCCGGATGCGAACTTCGTCGATGCGACTCGGCTGGTAGCGACGGTCGCAGCTGTGAAGACGCAGTTGGAGCTCGAAGCCATGCGCTTTGCAATGAAATTGACTGATGTGGCTGTTAGAACGTTCCAGCAGTCCTTGCGTGAGGGCATTACCGAAACCGAAGTGCTTGCGAACATGGACCGAGAAGTCGAAAAGGCTGGTGGTGTAATCAAAAAGCCCTCGGTGACTCTGCTTTTCGGCGAGCGGACGAAGCTGTCGCACGGCAGACCTCAGGATAATCCCATACGAAACAACGAACCGGCGTTTACTGAGCTTGGCGGTCTCAAAGCCGGTTATCCCTGCGGGTTGGTCCGGTGTGCTGTACTTGGCCGACATCCAGAGACTGAATTCCTGCACAGTCTATCGATCGAAGTCCTCGAGGCCGTTATTTCGGCGATCAAGCCTGGTGCAACGGCCGGCGACGTTGATGCCGCTGGACGAGCTGTACTTAAGCGCCATGGGCGTCCAGAGTTGCTCAATCATCGGGTGGGATACCAGACCGGCATCAACTGGTTGGAGCGCGGTAACATAAGCCTTGAGCCTGGTGCTACGGACATACTCGAACCAAACATGACCCTGCATATGCCAATTATTCTGCGCGGAGAGAACGGTTACCAATTTGGCACTAGCGAGCACGTTGTGGTGACGGAGAGAGGCGCAGAAATACTCAGCCGGACACCTCATACTCTGCATTTTGCATAACGGAAGGGGCGGAACGGGCTGTACGACCGCTAATCAATTGCTTCCGACTACTTTGCAGATGCAGGCTACGAACGAGCGCCTTTCCTGAGATCGGCGGTCTGTTTGGCAAGGCGGCACAATTTCTAACGTGGCTTCAAAAGGCGATCGATCCCTGGTGTTGTCATGTTAGCTCGACGGATAAAGGGCGAATGAACTAATGAGCAAAACATCACAGGTAACTTGCGATTTTAACGCGCTTGGCGTGAATACGGGACATGTTGTTGTCGGACAAGGCGAAGATTGCGAAGCGCTCTCGCTTCCGGTTATCAGTATCAACAGAGGAGAAGGTCCGAGCCTCTTAATCACAGGCGGATGCCATGGCGACGAATTGGAAGGGCCAATAGTCGCTCGAAGGGTTGCTGAATGGTTGCCGGAAGCGCAAACCTGTGGAAGAGTCATTATCTTACCCGCACTTAATCCACCTGCCGTGCAGGCATGGACCCGTAACACACCGATTGACGGCTTGAATCTCAATCGCGTGTTTCCGGGCCGTGCCGACGGATCGGTGACTGAACGCATCGCGGATGCTGTTTCGCGCCTGCTTTTGCCTCTGGTCGACATCGTGTTCGATCTGCACAGCTTTGGACCGGCTTGGGATTTTCCGCCCGCGACCACGACGCATCCCATTGCAGATGCTGATCTGATGGCCAAAACGCTCCGGATGGCACAGGCGTTCAGACTACCGGTGTCGTTGGTCTGGGAATCCAACGAGACGCCAGGAATGTTCGACACATGGGCGCAGAGTCAAGGCAAGGTATTCGTTTGCGCTGAGTTCGGCGGCGGCACGGTTGGCGCCGAAGTTCTGGCTATCTATGAAACCGGCGTCCGAAACGCTCTTATCACGCTCGGACTGGTTAACGGACAAGTCGCGCTACCAACCTTCCGTCAGCACAAGTCGAGCCGGACACTAGAATCGCTTTCGTCTGACGTACTAAAGTCCCCCGCAGTGGGGATCTTCGAGCCTCGCTGCTCAGTGCTGAGCGAAGTGAAGCAAGGAGACCTCATAGGGATCCTGCATCCGATGGATTCTCTATCGACCGGCTCCAGTTATATTCGAGCGCCTAGCACGTCGACGGTCTGCGCAATTCGATCCGGAGGACACGTGCGCCCTGGCGTGGGGGTAGCGTATCTGGCGAGACCCCTAAACTCCTGAGGTTTGGGGAAACACAATAACGAAGCCGCCGCCGGCCGATCTCGGTCTTATCGTTGAAACGG
This sequence comes from Bradyrhizobium sp. WSM1253, assembly GCF_000244935.1. NCBI lineage: Bacteria > Pseudomonadati > Pseudomonadota > Alphaproteobacteria > Hyphomicrobiales > Nitrobacteraceae > Bradyrhizobium > Bradyrhizobium sp. WSM1253. Next base: position 5,994,149 of record NZ_JH600073.1, on the reverse strand, counting down.
GGCTCGCAAACGGACCTACTGCGCTCGGCGAGCGCATAGCCGGGGCGATTCAATAAAGAAAATCTGGTGTTGGACAATCGTACCCAACCGCACAACCAGTTACGCAGAGCGAGGTGGCAACTCCTGCGGTGAACGCAATCACCGGCGCAATCGGACAATGTTAAAAGGAAGGGCAAATATCTCCTGTCTCTCCCGGCAGATACACAGGTCCGGTTGCAGGACTGCAATATGGGAGGAAACTGCCCGTCGAACACGGCTACTCTACATAGCTCGAACGGAGACACGACATGACTTCAAATACGCTACGGACCCATAATTCTGACCGCGAGCAACAGATAAATGCTCGGATCGATTTGGCCGCGGCGCATCGCCAAGCGGTGAACGACGGGTTCATGGAAGGGATCGACAATCACTTCACTCTAACCGTGCCGGGGCACTCGGATCGCTTCTACTTAAATGCATTTGGACTGCATTGGTTAGAAGTTAAGGCATCAAACCTTATTGAAGTCGGCCTTGATGGCCAAGTCGTCGCCGGCAATGGCATGGCCAATCTCTCAGCAGTCAGCATTCACGCACCCATGCATCGGCGGGGAATTGCCTGTGTTTTGCACACGCATATGCCGTACGCGACCGCACTGTCGCAGCTGGAGAATATGACGTTGGAGCCGTCTAGTCAGAACGGGATGGTTCTGCACGAACTAATCGCATATGATTATGATTACAAAGGCCTGGCGACCACCCAGGAGGAGGGTGAGAGACTGGCCGATGTGCTCGGGAACAAGAAAATACTAATGCTCGCGAACCACGGAGTTGTAACGACAGGAGAAACGGTAGCGGAGGCGTATCACAGGCTTTACTTTCTTGAGCGTGCGGCAATGACCCAAATGATTGCGTCGGCAGCGGGAAAACGACGAATGATAGCCGGTGAGGTTCTCGCAAATTCACGTACCCTTTTGCAGACCGCCAAACAGGAGTTCTCGGACGAGGTCAACCTATACTTCAACGCTGTCAAGCGTGTCCTAACTGCCGGCGGTTCGGACTATGCGGAGTGACCTGAGCCTCAACTCTCGCTCGCAAGCATGTTACGGTCTGGCCTTAGGAGGCTTGTTTTCCAGCAGTGTTTCACTGCGAACTCCGCCGGCGTTAAGTTGGCGAGGGCTGGGTCGCTCAGTGGCGCTTGCAATATCCCGATGAGGTGATCGCGTTGTCGTCTGCGGCAACCAGCCCCTGGGAATGGCCGAGGCAGCTGCCGCCGCTCACGTGCGTCATTCGGTGATGTGGTGGTTGGCATCGTAGGGTGGTGGTTTGCGCTACGGTCCGTCGGCTTCGTGCTCACAAACTCAACTCGCCGGGAATGATCCGATCTGTCGGGTACGACGGCGGTCGCTTCGACAAAAATTAGCCGTCCCCACCACGAGTAAGTCAGCATTGCCTATCATCGCATGCTCGTCTTGGCATCTCGATGAAGCTGGATCCGCTTGTGTGGTGTAGCAGTCTTCAAGGTCAATGGGGCGCGAGTGCCGGCAGCATACCCCCAAGGCGTCCGCAAACGGGCGTAGCCAGCGCGACGGGCGCCTACATGGGGCGCCTCAGCACTAGTTGCCCGGGACGATCGTCCCGCGTTCAGTCCGCCACTCGATACTGACTTCCTGACCCAAATTCGGCGTGAAGCTCAAAGCATCAGTCTGCAAGCGAGCATAAACGGTTTGATTTAGTGCTTGCAATTCGTATTTGAACGTATCGCCGAGGTATACCACTTGCCGCACACATCCGGTGATACGCTGGCTTCCAGGGGCCCGCGGCGAGTCGAACGGAGCCAACGTCAATTTATCGGGTCGGATCACCAATGCAGCTCGGCACCCGGGTGCAAGGCCATCATTGGACTGAACCGGTCCACACAGATCCCAGCCATTGCCTTTGATCGTGGTGGTTCCTGAGTCTTGGCTCATCACTCCGTGGAAGATGTTGGAGTCACCGACGAAGTCTGCGACGAAGACTGTCTTGGGGTTATCATAGAGCCCTCTCGGACTGTCCAGCTGTTCAACGCGCCCACGACGAAATACTGCGATTCTGTCGGACAGCACGAGGGCTTCCTCTTGATCATGTGTCACGTGCAGAATTGTTATACCAAGCTCCTTATGCAGGCGCCGGACCTCTAGCTGCAAAGTCTCCCGTAGCTTCTTATCAAGCGCGCCAAACGGTTCATCCATGAGCAAGAGGCGCGGGCGATAAACGACGGCACGTGCGAAAGCCACGCGTTGTTGCTGACCGCCCGAGAGCTGCCGCGGGAACCGATCCTCGAGACCTTCCAGGCCAACGAGGCGCAGTGCCTCATGAATTAATGCTGCCCGCTCAGATTTCGGGACGCGAACTAGTGGGAAGGCTACGTTCTGAGCTACGGTAAGGTGCGGGAATAACGCATAGTTTTGAAACACCATCCCAATGCCACGCTTGTGGGATGGAATGTGAGTTGCGTCCTGCCCATCAATGAAAATCCGCCCCGACGTCGGCTGAACAAACCCTGCTACCATGTTGAGCGTGGTCGTTTTACCGGAGCCAGAAGAGCCGAGAAGGGTCATAAATTCGCCCTTTCGTAGCTCAAGGTCGATCGCATCGACGGCGATAAGGCTTGCAAAGGCCTTGGTAACGGCTTGCATCCGCAGAGCCGGCTGCGTTACTTCCGTCATTATCTCACTCCGTCGGACGTCGGACAGGATGTTCATCGCTGCTCGCTTTCTCCAAGGAGTTGCCTGCTGCCGCGAAGAAGCATTAACCCGAGGACGAGGGAGCTGATTGCCAGGAGAAGGCTAGAAACAGCGGCGGCTGTCGGATCGACTGAAAGCTTCACCTGGGAAAAGAGGCCAACCGGAATGGTATTGACCTCCGCGCTCGAGAGAAATGATGCAACGATATATTCGTCCCAGGATCCCAGAAAGGCAAAGACGAACCCGAATAGAATCCCCACCTGTATCAGCGGAGCGGTTACACGAAAGAACACTATGAGTGGGCTGGCGCCCATGATTGCTGCGGCCCTCTCTAGATTGCGATCCACCGTAACGAGGGCGGAAGTTATCATGATGATGGGGAATGGCAGATTCATAACGGCATGTGCCAAGATCAGCCCTGTCACGGTGCCTTGGAGTTCACCTCCTAGCGTAACTGGCCCGATCGACCACCCAAGGGTCCACACGAAGAACATGCCGATGGCGATCACGACGGTTGGGACAACGAGGGGCGACAGAAGAAGTGCCGACACTAAACGCTTCCCCGGAAAGCTGCCCCGGACGAGGCCTAGCGCAGCCAACAACCCAAGCGCGGTCGCGAGCGCAGCCGAACCCATTCCGATCTCGAGCGAGGTCACAATACGCTCCCGCCAGTCAGAACTCATCAGCACGGTCTCGTACCAGCGGGTGCTGAAGCCGATCGGTGGCCAAATCATTTCTTCGGCATCTGTAAAGCTCAAGGGCACGATAATAAGCAGTGGCGCCGCCAGGAAAAAGCAAACCAGCACGCCAAAGACGCCCAGCAGCAACCAGGTGGAACGCTTAGGGGTCATTCGGGGACTGCCACGCCGAAGACATCACGGAGTCGTACGGCAGCGCTCGCTGCAAGGAGCACGCCGAACGTCACAATGAGCAACGCCACACTAAGCGCGCTACCGTATCCCCACTCTACATGTCGAACCGCTAATACAACCTGCTCAGTGACGTACAGATCTCGGCCGCTTCCCAGTAGGGCTGGCGTAATGTAAAAACCTAGGGAAAGAACAAACACGAGCACGCATCCTGCGAGCACACCAGGTACGCTGAGCGGCACGATGACGCGCGCAAATGCGCGGGCAGGAGGTGCGCCGAGTATAGCCGCAGCCCGCCAATAATCGCGATCAATCCGACGCATGACAGCGTAGATTGGAAAGACCATGTACGGCAACAGGACCGCCAGCATTCCGAACATCACTGCGAAATCGTTGCGAATTAGTGGCAGGGGAGTGCCAATGAGCCCGAGATCGATCAGCGTCTCGTTTATGACGCCCGTGTCGCGGAGAAGCACCGTTAATGCATATGTTCTCACAATGAAGCTGACCCAGGACGGGATTAGCACAGCCAGCTGGAGGACTGCCGCGAGCCTCGCTGATGATATGTACATGAGGTAAGAGTATGGATATCCGACGAGCAAAGATCCGAGCGTCGCCACGAGAGCCGTCTCAATAGTCGTAACGAAGGTCTGAACGACAAGTGAGGAAGTGAAAAGACGGACGTAGTTCTCGAAGCCCGGATCAGGCTCCACAAAACTTTGGACAACCACGAACGCCAACGGCCACAGGAAGAACGCGATAAGAAATACCAAGGCGGGTAGCACCAGCCAACCCCATCTGTTGGCTGAGGCCCCTTGCGCTCCGGCATTCCGCAGCATCCCACAGATAAGTCGGAACCGCTGCCAGAATAAACCGTGAGGGTCGGACTTTTGATTTTCGATGCGATCAAGTTGTGAGTACATCTCTATCGAGACTCCGAAGAGAGAGCTGTTCCAAGGTCCTGAGATGTTTTCTGTCGTCCGTTGGCTCAATGGAGTTTAATGCTGACTATTTGGATTTCCATTGCTGGTAGCGACTGTTCATTTCATTGTAGTAATCGCCAAGCCACGCCGCGACCTGCGGAGTGTCAAGGAGCACATGCGGCTCGTTCAAATGATTGACCGGATAAGCGTCCTGCCATTTAGGGTTGGCTTCCGCGTGTATATTTGCAGGGCCGAGCGCGATGCAGTTGGTCTGCTGACCATTGATCTTTTTGCTAAGAACAAAGGCGAGATACTTCATTGCGGTTGCCTTGTTCGGATCGCCCTTGGGCACGGCTCGCATGTCCGAGCTAACGATGAAGCCGTTCCACACCTGCCCTACGGGCTTGCCATCGACGCGTGCCGACGCAACGCGATTGGCATAAGCCATGGTGAGCGGCGTTTCTCCAGATATGAGGAGATCCTGTAGTTGCGCTCCCGTTTCCCAAAAGACCAACTGCTTCTTTATGGTATCAAGCTTTTTGAAGGCGCGGGCGAAGTCCAAGGGCACAATATCTTGGGGAGCTACGCCATCGGCGAGCAAAGCCATTATGAGAATTGTGGCCGGGCCATCTCCCACGCCGCGTTTTCCTGGAAATTTCTCCAGGTCAAAGAAATCCGCCCAGCCGGCCGGAATCTTCCCCCCTGTTTTCTGTAAGTTGTAGGCGAGAGTGAAGGCATAGTTATCGAGCGCGACTGCGTAGGTTTGCGCCAAATCTGGGATTAGGTCCTCTTTATTGATGATAGAATAGTCGATGGGCTCGAGATATTTCGGCCCATTCGGGGGTTGAGCAAAAGCTGAACCCAAACCCATTACGTCGGCGGTGTAGTGACGAGTGGTCACCGAGAGTTTAAATTTGGAATTATCAGCATTTTCGGGGATCGTGAGGATTCTGATCCCCGTCTCCTTTGTAAATGGTTCAAAAAATGAAGTACGTAGACAGTCTGCATACATGCCGGTCCCATTTTCGACCGTGAGCGTTGGGCTGTCCGCCTGCACTCGATCAAGCGATCCTTCTAGGGCAAGGGCAGCTGAAAGCGTAACTCCACCGACCAGCAGGCAAGTTAACCTCTGCCGCCGTATGGGTTGACCACACATTTTGGACATTTCCGGTACCATCGTGCCCCTCCTTTGCAATTTGCTGTTGTTCTCTGATAAGCAATTTCCGAGCGCTGGGAGACTTCGCAGCCTGGCTTAAGTGGGTCTTCGAGAGTCTAGAGCGGGAACGCCGACCACAGTCGCCTGACACTTCTCCGCAAAGCGCGCCAAACGCGACTTGCAAACGATCGCGAACACGCCTTCAACTTGGCGCGGAAATAGTGCTAGCAATTCAATAGCACCCCTCCCTCGCATTCGCTGCGAAGTTCGTTTGAAGTCTTATTGAAGCATAGTAGCTTGGTAAGGCTAGCCTACGGCTCTGCTTTTCTCGTGCGATTTCGAGCTGGACGCGCAGTATCGCGGCTTTCTCGACTGTCATTCCGCGGGAAAGCGGCGAAGTGACATCGAAGTCGTCCGTCTAGGAACACAAAGCTCTTGCGCGGAAGGCCAGCCTAGATTCTTATCGCGATTAGACCATGAGAGGTTATGAACCTTCGACGGGTCAGTACTATTTCCGAATCTGATTTCCGGGATCTTCGCTTCGGGGGCAGCCTTGTCTAGCCGATCGAAACTCTGGCAGAGACGTGCAGAGTTTTCGAACGAAAAGAAATAAGTGCCTCAATCGGACAGGCACTTTTAGCTGTTGCGGATCCCGCGCAACCGCTCCGAGCGTCGGCGCAACAGCTCGACGGTAGTTAGCATGACGACGGTGAATAGCACCAGGACGGCGGCGGCCGCTATCATGGTTGGGTTGTACTGCTCTCGGATGCCGGAATACATGACCATGGGCAAGGTGCGCTGTTCAGGGCCAGCAACGAAAAGGGCGACTACCACCTCGTCAAAGGAGGTGAGGAAGGCGAAGAGGGCCCCGGTGGCCATGCCAGGCAGGATGAGCGGCAGGATGACCTTGAAGAACACGGCGATCGGCGGCGCCCCCAGACCGGCCGCCGCGCGTCCGAGCGACTCATCAAAACCTGTCAGGGTGGCGGACACGGCGATAACGACAAAGGGTGTCGCCAAGGTCGTGTGTGCTAGGATCAGTCCGGCATAGCCGTTCAGCAGCCCGATCGCCGCATACAAGAAATATACTGCGACCGCAGTGATCACGATCGGCACGATCAGCGGCATAACCAGTATGTTCATCGCTAGGGTGCGCCACCGGGCGCTTAAGCGGACGAGTCCAATTGCGGCTAACGTACCCAGCGCCGTCGACAGCAAGGTGACCGAAACTGCAACGAAGATTGAGTTCAGCAGCGCGCTCTGCCAGAGCTCCGTTAGGAAGAATTGCTCGTACCATTGAGACGAGAATCCTGCCATTGGATAGGTGAAGAAAGCGACAGAATTGAAAGACAGCGGAAGGATCACTACGATCGGTGCGACCAGGAACAGCAACACTGCCGCACAGATCAGCCGATGCAGATAGTGCCAGCCCTTTTCTATGGGGGAGGCGTAAGTGAATTTGGCCATTTTTCTTACCTCATCATAAGCCGGTCGGCGCCAGCAAGCCGATTGTAAACAAGGTAGAGCAACATCGTTGTCGTAAGTAGAATTGCACCAAGGGCCGAGGCCATGCCCCAGTTGAGCTCTTCGTTAGTATAATGCGCTATGAAATAGCTAATCATCTGGTCGGCTGGCCCGCCCACAATCGATGGAGTGATGTAGTAGCCCAGACACAAAATGAACGTCAGCAGGCAACCAGCGACGACTCCTGGCAGGGTCTGGGGGAAGTAGACCTTCCAGAAGGCGTAGAATGGACCAGCGCCGAGCGAGCGCGCGGCGCGCACGTAGTTGGGCGAGATCGTTTTCATGACGCTGTAGATCGGCAAGAGTGTAATAGGCACCTGAATATTAATCATCGCTCCGACCGTGCTGAACCGGTTGAAGATGAGCTCAAGGGGTTGCGATATGATGTGCAGTTCCAATAGCACGTTGTTGATAACCCCGTTCTTCTGCAGGAGCACGACCCAAGCGATGCTGCGTACCAGGCCCGAGGTCCAGAATGGCAAGACGACCATGATCATTAGCAGATTGCTTGTCTTGGGCGGCACCGTCGCAAGAAGATAAGCTACCGGGAAGCCTAGTAGTAATGTCGCGATGGTCACAGCAGTGCTGATACCAAACGTGCGCAAGAAGACGTCGCGGAAGATCGCGGTCTCCGCGGGAGCGGAGACGATCTTTCCATCGGGGTCGTATTGATAATCGACGGAACGTAGCAAATAATATGCGGTGTATGGTGAACGGGCGCGCTTCAAAAGGCTCCAGACATCGTGATGTCCCCAGAGGGGGGCGAATGCAATTATGGCCTGCTTGTAAGGTCCGGCAGTCAACACGCTTACCTGGCGTGCGCTGGATAGCACAGAGCCTGCTGCCCCCGGCAATTCGTAGTTAATTCGATTTCCGATCTGAAATGCATTGTTGTGCGCCCAAGCTTCTTTGAGATCGCCCGCCAGCGCGGCGAATGCGGATTCGTCGGGTACGTCCGTGCCGTCCCACGATTCAATCGCAATCATAGTCTGGGGCATCAACGTCAGCAGTATTTTATCGTAGACCGCGTTCTCGAGCATTCGGCCAATCGGGAAGGCAAAGGCGGTGAGGACAAATAGTAGGAGCGGAAGCAGGAGGGTGAAAGCCCTGAGCTGGCGCCGGGACTCGACTCGCCGAAATTTGACACGTAGCGGCACTCGTTCAGGACTGGCTGAGAATTTGACCGCAATCGTGTTCATCGGGTTCTTCCTCACTCGCTTAACTTCAGTTGTTTCTTTAGCGGCGAGGAGAAGACCTCCTCGCCGCTCTTTTCATTACTTCGCGAGCCAAGCGGTAAAGCGCTGACGCAACTCATCGCCGTGAATAGCCCAGAAGTTTGGGTCGAACTTCAGGGCCACGGCTGCATGCTCGGGCGAGGTTGGAAGCTCGGGCAGCACCGCCGGATCGACAAGCGCCAGCGCGTCCTTGTTGGCGGGGCCGTAAGGCGCGTAACGTGTCAAATCGGCCTGCGGCTGGGCTGAGCCAGCGAAGGCGAGGAACTTGTAGGCATCTTGGATACGTGGACTCCCTTTAGGGATGACCCAGTAATCAAAGGCTCCTTGCGCAGCGTCCCACATGATGCCGTATTGCTTGTTCAACTCGTTGTCGGTCCAAGCCGCCGTCATGATGACTTCGCCACTAGCGAGTAGCTGCGTCATCTGTGGGCCGGTCGTCCACCAGATGATATCATTTTTGACGGTGTCGAGCTTCTTCAACGCGCGTTCGACACCTTGCGGCGTGCCGAGGACCTTATAAACGTCGTCCCTTGACACGCCGTCAGCGATCAGCGCCCATTCGAGAGTTGGATAGGGATTCTTCCACAGTCCGCGCTTGCCTGGGAATTTCTTGGCGTCAAATAGGTCGGCGATCGTCGTCGGAGCGGGCGTCAGTTTCTTGCCATAGTAGACGATCGTGGCATTGGTCTGGCTTGGCACCCCGCACTCAAACTTTCCAACTTCGCCAAACTTTGCCCGGTCAAGACCCAGCTTCTTCCAGTCTATCGTCTCGATGAGGCCTTGGGCACACATAGCCCAAGCATTTGAACCGGCATCGACTACGTCCCAGCTCACACTATTGGTTTCGACCATGGCACGAACCTTAGCTGCCTCGCCCGCGTACACCCCTTGGATGACCTTGATCCCAGTGGCCTTCGAGAAGGGCTCGAAAATGTACTTGGCCAGCGCGTCCTGATAATTCCCACCCCAGCTGACGATCGTCAGCTGATCGGCCGCCAAAGCCGGAGTTCTTAGGGCACCCAACGCCAAGCCCACGGCGGCCAATGCGCCGGCGACCATTATATGCGTCCTCATCGTATTCCTCTCTCCTTTTAGTCCGCCCCCAGACTAGGAGCGGCGCTGTCAAAGTCCCTGCCCGCCAGGTCCACGGCGCTTCGGGCCACTGTCAAGACGCATCGAGCGCTCGACAATGGTCCGTTTTCCATCCATTGATCGCTGCCCGGCTCGCCAACCTCGCCCGACGAATTGGGCGATGTAGGCGTTGCTCGGCTGTTCGTACAACTCGGCGGGCGCAGCGAGTTGCTGGATCGCCCCCTTATTGAACACCGTGATGCGGTACGACATGGTCAGCGCTCGCTCTGATCATCCGTCACAGACCACGGTGACACCGGATGCTTAGAGATATGCTTGATCTCAGCTGCTTTGATTACTTCGCGAGCCAAGCCGTAAACTGCTGACGCAGATCATCGCCGTGAACAGCCCAGAATCTTGGGTCGAAAGGCAGAGCAATGGCTGCATGCTCCGGCGTATTCGAAAGGTTTGGCAAGGTCTCTGGATCTACTAGAGCCATTGCATCCTTGTTGGCCGGCGCCAAGGGCAGCTCGCGCGTCATGTCTGCCTGCGGTTTGGCTGAACCGGCGAAGGTGAGGAACTTGTACGCTTCGTCGAGGTGTGGGCTACCCTTGGGAATGACCCAGTATTGATACGCCCCTTGCGCAGCGTCCCACATGGTATCATACCGCTTGTTCAATTCGTTGCTCGTCCAAGCCGCGGTCATGATGACTTGGCCACTACCGAGTAGCTGGTCCGCTTGGGCGCCGGACGTCCACCAGATGACATCGTTCTTGATCGTGTCGAGTTTCTTCAACGCGCGATCAACTCCTTGCGGCGTGCCGAGGACCTTATAGACGTCATCCCTTGACACGCCGTCAGCGATCAACGCCCATTCGAGACTCGGATAGGGATTCTTCCACAGCCCGCGCTTGCCGGCGAATTTCTTGGTGTCAAACAGGTCGGCGATGGTCGTCGGAGCGGGCGTCAGTTTCTTGCCATAGTAGACGATCGTGGCATTGGTCTGGCTTGGCACCCCGCACTCAAACTTGCCCGCTTCACCAAATTTTGCCCGGTCAAGGCCCAGCTTCTTCCAGTCTGTGGTCTCGAGGAGTCCTTGGGCACACATCACCCAAGCATTTGAGCCGGCATCGACTACGTCCCAACTAACAGTCTTGGTTTCGACCATGGCACGGACCTTAGCGGCCTCGCCCGCGTACACGCCTTGAATGACCTTGACTCCCGTGGCCTTCGAGAAGGGCTCGAAAATGTACTTGGCCAGCGCGTTCTGATAATTTCCACCCCAGCTGACGACCGTCAGCTGATCGGCCGCGAAAGCCGGCGTTCTCGACGCGCCCAACATTAAGCCCATGGCAGCCAACGCGCCGGCGACAATTGAATGTGTCCTCATCATATTCCTCTCCCCTTTTAGTCCGCCCCAGAATAGGAGCGGCGCTGTCAAACTTCCTGGCCACCTCGCCGACGGCACTTCGGGCCACTGTCAAGACGCATCGAGCGCTCGACAATCCTCCGTTTTCCATCCGATCGTGATCGCTGCGCCCGGCGCGATCTGCGCCATGCCGTCCGAATTCGGCAGCTTGATCACAAAGTCGTCTTGGCCGCAGACGGAGACCCGGGCCCGCACGTGGTCACCGAGGTAGATCACCTCCGCAATCCGCGCGCTGAAGATATTTGGTAAGGACCCCGGCGTTGGGTTGAGCTTCACCCGCTCCGGCCTTAGCGATAACACTGTCGGTCCCCCGGCCACCTCGATGTTGACTGCGAGCGCCTGCACGCCACCCGAGCCAGGAATCTCGACCTTGCACGTCGCACCATTCATCGAGACGACCTTACCAAGAAGCCGGTTATTCTCGCCGACGAACTGGGCAACGAAGGCGTTGCGCGGCTCTTCGTACAACTCGGCGGGCGCAGCGAGTTGCTGGATAGCCCCATCATTGAACACCGCGATGCGGTCCGACATGGTCAGCGCCTCGCTCTGGTCATGCGTCACATAGACCACGGTGACACCGAGATCCTCATGGATATGCTTGATCTCAAGCTGCATCTGCTCGCGCAACTGCTTGTCGAGGGCGCCGAGCGGCTCATCCATCAGGACGAGCTTGGGATCAAAGATGAGCGCGCGAGCAAGGGCGACGCGCTGCTGCTGTCCTCCGGAAAGCTGGCCAGGCCGCCGCTTGCCATGGTCCCCGAGCCGAACCATGTCGAGCGCTCGCTTGATTCCTATCTCGCGCTCGGCCCTGCCGAGCTTTCGAACTTTGAGCGGGAAGGCGAGATTCTCCTCCACCGTCATGTGCGGAAAGAGCGCATAGTTCTGAAATACCATTCCAATGTCGCGCTTGTGTGGAGGGACGTTATGAATGGAGCGCCCCTCCAGATGGATGGAACCTTGAGTAGGCACCTCGAAGCCGGCGAGCATCATAAGCGTCGTCGTCTTGCCCGAGCCGGATGGCCCCAGCAACGTCAAGAACTCACCCCGCGCTACATTCAGGTTGAGATTCTTAACAACGAGCGCTTCACCATCATAAGTCTTCTGGATATCGGAAAACTTCACAAACGCGGTGTTCGTGTCGGCCATGGAGACCCCCGTCAACGCTGGCGTTTTCCCCGTTAGCGTCTCATCGCCAACCAGCCCGCGGCGTTCTTTTTTGTCTGATCGCAACTTGTCCACCTCGCAGTCGAGACCATCGGGACAGCTCCGCGTTGGACGTGTGCGATTAATCAACTGGCTCATTCTTCCTCCCACGCTTAGTTCTCCGTCCTTGGTGCTGACACACGATTGTCATCAAGACAACGCGACGTGTCTGTCACCTCAGGTATTGCATTCCGCGCGCTACCAAGTTGCTCATCGAAATGGTCCCCTCCTACCAACAACGCGCGTCATGGCTGGCGAGGGTGAAAGCCATTCTCGCCACATGTTGTAGTTACTTCGCGAGCGGGGCAGTTGTTTGCAGCTTTAACGCACATGGCCTCGGCGGGACCAGACGCCCAAATGCACTTTCAAGAACCTGTGCTGCGGATAGCACAGTCATATCGTTGTAGCGCGCAGCGACCAATTGGAGGCCGACGGGAAGACCATTGCTATCTAATCCAGACGGCAAGGAAGCTGCTGGTTGCTTTGTGATGTTGAAAGGGCCGGTGAATGGCGTCCAATTTGGATGGTCTGGCTCATCACGCCCAACTGGGAAAGGTGCGATCGGCATCGTTGGCGTGACTAGGAGATCAAATTCTTGGTGAAACGCAGCCATCTTAGCCGTAAGTTCGAAACACGCTTCTTGAGTGTCTTGATATTCCGAAAGAGTGACCGACAAACCTCGCTCTGCGTAATCCAAGAAGCTGGGTTCAAGGAGAGAACGTTGCTCGTTGTTCAGTCGGCGAAGGATCCGGGCCACGCCGGCAAACCAAATCGTTCGGAGTAGTGGTCGCGGATCATCGAAACCTGGATCTATCTCGACTACTTCTGCGCCGAGGGACTCGATCTTCTGAATGGCCGCATCCGTAACCTTCAGAATGTCTCTGTCCACATCCACAAACCCGAAGTCTCGGCTATAGGCTACTTTCAACCCTTTTAATGTGGATCTGAGAGGAACGTCGCCGAATGGATATTCCGGACCCGCATATCCGTCCCTGACATCGTGTTGGCCGATAACCCTCATCATGAGGGCCGCGTCGGCCACTGTGCGAGTTATCGGCCCGGTATGCGAGAGCGTGGTAAATACGCTGGGCGGCCACTGGGGGACATACCCGAAGCTCGGCTTGAAGCCGAACGTGCCTGTGAAGCTTGCGGGAATCCGTATCGATCCAGCGCCATCGCTTCCTTGATGGAGAAAACCGAGATTCAACGCTGCGGCAACTGCCGCACCACCGGACGACCCACCTGGCGTGAGGTCTGGATTCCAAGGGTTACGAGTAATTCCGAAAAGTAGACTGTCGGTAACACCTTTCCAGCCATATTCCGGGGTAGTTGTCTTTCCAAGAAGGACGGCTCCCGCCTCCCGCAGACGTGCAGCGGCCGGGGAATCGACATCCCAGGGCCCCCCCTCACTGGTCGACTTCGAGCCCCAGCGTGTAGGCATACCGCGAGTGAGCGTGACGTCCTTTAAGGTTACGGGCAATCCATCAAGCAAACCCAATGGCTCGCTCCGGATCCACCGGGCTTCTGAGACTCGCGCTTGGGCTTTGGCCTGTTCGACGCCGATGAAGCAGAATGCGTTGAACTCGGAATTTGTTTCATCGATGCGCCTCAAGCAGTCATCGGTCACTTCAACTGGAGACAAATCCCGGCTCTTATAAAGCGCAAGGCAGTCATGCGCAGTAAGATCTGCAATCTGTGTTGCCGGTTTCGTAGACATTATAAGTCCCCTTGCCTCCATTGCGCTGGAGTTCGCGGTCGTTGTCGCTTGAGTGTTAGTAGATTTCACTTCAGCGCCCGTTTCCTGCAAAAGATATCAGCGCGCGACTAAATCCGGCGTGCGCACATACTGTTGCGCAGGTTATGAATGTGCCGAGTAGTGGCCTATCGTCCACGCGGCAGAAATGCATGAGTTCCCTCAAGCAGGTATACCGACGTGGTTATCGCCGTAAGAGCCGGCGCCAGCTTCTTTCCCTTGGAGCACGGCGCCACTCGCGATCGATTCAGGCCCAGTTCGATTTTGCTGCCGAGCTGCACAAATGCGTGCTTCCGATTGGTGATCTGATCGAGCCTGCCTCCTGTCGGGGCCCGTCCTGGTAATATCCAACCGAAGTCTGCTATCGACCCCGGACCGGCGCGAGGTCATCCACGTCGTCATGCAAGAGGTGGGAAGCCGCGGCACGAAGCCTGGGGGCTGCACAAGGCGAGTGGTTTTAGGAACGCCAGATCCCCACGGCACGGTGTCCGTCGATGAAGAAGATGATCGCCCTATGGGATCCGCCGTCCCAAAGTACGTAGATCTTGCACAATATTCATTGCGCCTCGCGAACCTCCGGCGTCTCGAAGGACGTGCATTCAGCTTCTGGAATGGCGGTCCATCCGTCCCAGGCAAGCTTTCGGGCTTGCATGGTGGCCGCAACGTCGCTCGCAATCGAGCCGGCGAGGTAAACCGCGCGAGACCCTCTGGCAAGTCCCAAAAGACGCCAACGCGCTCCTGTAGTCTCGCGTGTTGTGCACTAGCGCGCGCTTGCGTTATTACAGGCCTTGTGTGCTCTCAGAAAGAATTGGATGCCCCCGCGCGCTGTCTACAATCTAGCCAACGCCGGTGAACGGTCTGCGTATCAAGCCACGGACAAAGAATTCCACCATTGAAGTGAAGTCGAAGACCGGAATGCCGGTAGCGCGTTGGACCGCTGCTGCGAAAGGCGGCAGCTCTGAGCATTCGAGGAGGAGCATCCCGATATCCGGGCGTGTTTCAAGTAGTGCCACCGCAGCATCAACTGTCTCGCTCTCGACAGCGGCAATGTCCAAATCGGCGTTGCAGGACAAAAAAGCTGCGCTAAAGGCCGGAGCGCCTTCGAGGCCCGAAATTACAACTCGTTCAGCGCGCAGCCCTGCTGCCGCCAGCAAGTCCGGTGAGAGAGAGGACGCGTTTGCGGTAATGATGCCTAGTGCTTTGCCCTGAGGAAGTGCTCTTTCAAGAAAAGGTCCGAGGAGCAGGCTGGACAAGAGTACGGGCACATCGACCGCGGCTCGAACCGGCTCTTGGTAGCGAATCATGAACCCGCAGTTGGAGGTGATGAGTTGAGCACCTTCGTCGACGAGTTCGGCCGCGGCGTGTGCCACGATCTGCGCCACGTCCCCAGCGTTAGGCCCAAGAATTCGGTCGAAGCTGAGGCCGGGCATCGTCTTGTATCGCACTGGGACACTCCAACTGCTGGCGTTGCCGACGCTCCCTGGAATGAATGGGCGGTCAAAGGGGTCGCGAGGACGCTCGAACATCAGAATGCCCACAGGCGCCCCATAGAACTGCGGTTTTGGCTTCAGCGAGGCTTTAGTTTGAGCTGGATCGATCATCTGTGTCAGGTCCCTTCCGCAGTAGGACGTCGTAGAAGCGGCAATGGTCGCTCAAAGCGATCCAGTCTAAGCTCACGATCGGCCCTTGGAAATATCTTAGAGCCACTTCAACGCCTAATGGTTGCAGACATAAGCGCTAAATTGGAGAAATACTGCCAAATCATAGATGGATGACTTTGTAACCGGCATCTAAAGCAGTACCGACAGCACGCTTCCCTCTTCGTCCGTGATTGCGTCGTTCCCCGAACCGAAACTTTTTGGGTGGGTTGGATTGCCCAATTGCGTGCGGATGCCAGACCGAAAAAACAAGCATCATGCGGCCCCGATCTCTGAGACCGAAGCAGATTGAGCGCTGCCCGAGGAAATGGCTGAGCTGTTGCTCCAAGGTGTGCTTCAGGACGTCACATATCCTCCTGGAGGCTGGATGTTGACTCACTCCGATCGATCCCGATTGGGTGGCCACATCGCGTCTCTCCAGCAAACCCATTCAGAGTTGAGTTGAGCGCGCTTATTATGTCTACTGCAGGTGAAGGCCGGGCTTGGCCACCGCGCACGGCGACCACAGAGCTTGCCTTGGTGGCCCCGCAGCAAGCGTTCGGATGGAGCTCCAACCAAAATTGTGCGCATTAGGCCCGCCATATACCCGTGCCGCAAGCCCCTGAAGCTAGAATTCCATCCCTACCGGAAATAACCTCAATCCAACGAATCGCATGATGGCGGAGATTTATGCAAGGAACTCCCCTGCCCCGTTTGCCTCGGCCGATTCTGTGATCATCGAACCTTGTGAATCATGTACGCCAACTCTGGGCCCCTATCGCGCAAGTGCGCGGGTCGAATGGCCTGATCTCGAATCTCGGGCCTTTCGTTCGGCGCGAGCTTCACCCAGCAATCGTCCGGACCGGTCGATAGCGACATCAATCACCGCGGCGGCCGGGCGCCTCGCCGCTGCCGGTCAGCTGAGGGCTTCAATACCCACGCGCCCGATCCACCACATTCTCTAGCGTTCCGCCGGCCTCGAACCGCGTGATCTGCGCGGCGATGTATTTCGAGATCTCGTCGGCATCAGTGTCGGCCGCATTGTGCGGCGTCAGGACGACATTAGAATGAGTCCAGAAGCGGCTGTCCTTGGCCGGCGGCTCCTGCACGAAGACGTCGAGCGAAGCGGCGCCGAGTGTGCCGTCGTCGAGACAGGCCAAGATATCGTCCTCTTTCTGCAAGCCGCCGCGGCCGGCATTGATCAGCACCGGCGCGCCGAGCGGGCTCATGCGGTCGAGCTTGGCAAAGACATCACGATTGAGAATGCCACGGGTATCGTCCGTCAGCGGCAAGAGACAGACAAGGATATTGCTCTTGTGCAGGAAAGCCGTCATTTGCGCGGCGCCGTGAAAGCATTCAACCCCGCTGAGGGTGCGCGCGCTGCGGCTCCAGCCGACGACGCGGAAGTCGAACCGGGCCAGGACCTTGGCGGCATCAGCGCCCAGCGTGCCAAGCCCCATGATCCCGACAGTAACCGCACTGGCCGGCCACTGATATCTCGGCTCCCAGATTTTGTCGCGCTGCGACTGCCGCAGATACAGCTCCTGCCGATGATGCATCAACACATGCAGCACGACATATTCGGTCATGCGGCTCGTGAGATCAGGCACAGCGATGCGGACCAGCGGCACGTCCGGCAGCCTCCTATCGGCCATCAGCGCGTCGACACCGGCACCCAAGTTGAAGATTGCGCGCAGGTTCTTGAATGCGGCAAGCTCGCCTGGTAGTGGCTTCCACACCGCCGCATAATGGACCTCGGTCGGGTCGAGCCGGGCATCGGGCAACAGCACCACGGGTCGGTCGCCGCAGACCGCCTCGAAGCGTGCCTTCCAGCGCTCCGGCAGCCAATTCTGCGAGCGGCTGTTGATCAGGAGCGCCATCGCGCCGTTAGCCATTCAGATTTCCTTTCAGTTCCGTGTCTCGCGGCTTTTCTACGCGCCTCGAAAGTAAGGGGCGAGCAGCTAGAGCTACAGGGTGACGAGACTGATGTACGCACGCGAAGGCGATCCGACGATTTGGATTTCGCCAATCAATTGAAAGTCGCATTATAGCGCAATCCCAGAACCAGCCCGCGCAACAGACTATCCGCGGCGACACAAAGGTTAGATTGAGCCGGATGGGGTTCAACTCCTCCAGGAGAGCTGGAATTTCTTTGCCTCAGGCGGCTAGCGCTGTCTCGACTAGATTCACCCAATAGCCAATGCCATAGGGCAGCGCTTCGTCGTTGAAATCGTATGCCGGGTGATGCACACCGGCGCCCGGCCCGTTGCCAACGAAGATGTAAGCGCCCGGGCGGGCTTCTAGCATGTAAGCGAAATCCTCCGCTCCCATGCTAACAGCTTGCTTGTTGTTGACGGCACCTGGCCCGACGAGCCTACCGGCCGCCCTGATCGCCAGTTCGGTTTCCTCCGCATGATTGAGCGTGACGGGCACGTAGCGCCGGTAAGAGAATTCAATATCAGCGCCATATGCCGCAGCAATTCCTTGCGCGGTTACGGGCATTTGTTCTTCTGCAAAATCTCGGAGGGCAGGCACGAGCGTCCTAACGGTGCCGCCCATCTCCACAGTATCTGGAATGATATTGTTGGCCTGAGCGGCCCTGAGTTTGGTTACGGATATCACCAGCGACTCGATCGGATTCGTCCTGCGCGAGACCAGGGTTTGCAGACCGATGATGATCTGTGCTGCAATGACAACCGGATCGATGGCTTGATGCGGCTTGGCCGCGTGACCTCCTTTACCTTTCACGGAAATTTCGAAATCGTCCTGCGCGGCCATAATTGGTCCGTGGCAGATACCGAATTTGCCCACATCCATCCCAGGCGCGTTGTGCATGCCAAAAACCCTGGAGATACCGAAACGCTCCATAATTCCTGCTTCGACCATCTTTTGAGCGCCCAGTTTGTCGCCCCCACCATCCTCCTCCGCAGGCTGAAAGATTAGGGCCACCGTACCTTTGAATTTGCGCGTGCTCGCGAGATATTTAGCAGCGCCGAGCAGCATGGCCGTGTGGCCATCATGGCCGCATGCGTGCATTTTGCCAGGTGTTGTCGAAGACCACGGCTTGTTTGTAGCTTCCAAGATTGGCAATGCGTCCATGTCTGCTCTCAGACCAATGGTCGGCCCCTCGCCGCCTTCACCCTGAATCAACGCAACGATGCCGGTTTCAGCTATGCCGGTTTCGATGTGATTGATGCCGAATGAAGCCAGCTTCTCGGCTACGAAGGCAGCTGTGTTGTGGACCCGATAGTCGAGCTCAGGATTCTGATGGAGGTAGCGGCGCCAGGAGATTGTCTCGCTCTGCAGAGAGCGGAACCTTTCAACATTGTGGTGCATGCCTGCTCCCATTCTGAATATCAGCTAGATCTCTTCGTTTTCGACCAAAGTGCACAACGCATCTCGATCGGTAGCGTCACCGCTCTAGCACTTTCTGCGGCTGGCCTGCGCAGGGACGCACTGCCCTTGCGAACCTGAATTGCTCGGAATCTATCGTCTCACATCATCTCGGTCGCCCGGCGAGATTGAACCCGTCCTAGGGTTCTCATCCTGCTTTTTTTTGGGTCGCCCGCAGTATTGCTGCGCTGTATCTAAGATGACGCTGGAAAACTACGGCAGGTCGGCAGCTACGATAGGCTGACAGCGTCACGCCATCCCGCGGCGTCTCGGGAATAGCAGTTGCGAACAACCTGCGAATTCACCCCACTTTGGTTGGTAAACAACCGCAGACATACACTTTGGGGATCTCGTCCGTTTCCGTTCTCATCATCATTCACGCGCCGCATCTGCCTGCCGCAGCAAAGCACGCCCACATCGTCAGCTTTTGATCACTCCGCAATTGCGTACGAGGACCGCCGCGGATCGGCACCACCGAATAGCTGGCCTTCGGTTCTCCGGATCGCATTGACTCCGCCCATCACACGGGACCAGCTATCTACTCGCTTCACTGCCCAACCGGCTTTCGACAGAGTCGAGTCCCAGCTCGACGGACATCTGCGCTCCAGCATAACGTCCCGACCGGCGTCATGGCGTAGACGCGGCCACTCGATGGCCGATTGAATGTCCAGGCCCTGCTCAAAGTGGCGCCGCATGACTTGGAACAGCGACTGCGGTTGGCCGTGATCCCCTGGCGTAGCTATGGCAAGCTCCACGCCTCCCGTCCCGGTGACCAAGGCCGGGCACAGGGTGTGAAAGGGACGAAACCCGCCGCGTAGACCGCGCACCGGATCATCATCGAGGCGCTCGAGCATGGCGCGATTGTGCAGGACGAGGCCGTGATTTGGGCAGACCACGCCGGATCCAAACGCCTCGAACAACGACTGAACCCAAGACACAGCGCGACCGGCAGCGTCTACAACGACCAATGTCGACGTATCGCCGCCGCCCGCGAAGCTCATGGCGGGACCTGCATCGAGGCTCAATGTCCGCAACCGATCAGGCGAGAGGAGGTCTGGCGGCATACGGATTCTTCGTGGGTCCGCACAGTAGGCGTCGCGCATCGCAAACGCGACGGTTTTCCGCCTCAGATATGCAACGGGATCTATGAGAGGATCCGATCTATCGGATGGCGGCGGGGCAGGCTGAGCCTCGGCTAGTCCGAGCATTGCGAGCAGTGCTAGACCTTGAGAATTCGGGGGCGCCACATGCACTTGTAACCCTCGCCACCACGTCGACAGCGCGCGCTGAAACAAAGTGGCGTGCGCTGCGAGGTCTTCCGAATCGATCAGAACGCTCTGAGCGCGGGCTTCGGCTAGCCATTGCCGGGCAAGATCGCCCGAATAGAACGACCGCCATCCTTGTGTGGCTAGAACCCGCATCGTCTCGGCGGCGCTGGGCTGCTTTAAACGCTCTCCGATTTGGCGTCCGCCAGCTGGACCGAACTTGGCGGCAAGTGCAGGGAACTCGCTGACGAGAGCGGCGTATTCGGCACCGTTGAAGAACTCCACCGCCGAAACGTCGAGCGCAACGCCCTGCTCGGCGAGCGCAATCGCCGGTTCAAGAATTTCCGCCAGAGGCCGGCTGCCAAACCGATTGAGCGCCTCGCCCCAGGCTGCGACCGCGCCGGGCACCGTAACCGGAAAAGGGCCTCGCTGTGGCATTGCGGTCAGACCGTGGCTGCGCAAGCTAGCAACCGACATCGCGCGTGGCGTTGCTCCGGAGCCATTGATCGCGGTGACATCGCCTCCTGGCATTGTGTAAAGACCGATGGCGTCTCCTCCGAGACCGTTCATGAACGGGATGGCGATCGCAAGAGTCGCAGCGGCTGAGATCGCCGCATCCATCGCGTTCCCGCCGTTCCGCAGCATGGCCGCTCCCGCTTCGGATGCCTTGGGGTGACCAGCCACTACCATCCCGCGGTCGCCCATGACGACCGGTCGATGCGACCTGAAGGTCTCGCTTTCAATTGTTACATTCACTTGGGACTACTCCATAAGTCCAGACGCGTTCATCAGCAGGCGTATCCGCTCACAGGCTCTATGAAATTCTGGGTCGCGCAGAGAAGAGAAGTCACGAGGGCGCGGCAGTCCGATTTTGATGATCTCCTGGATGCGTCCGGGGCGCGGGGTCATGACCACGACTCGATCGGCAAGCATGACCGACTCCGTGATACTGTGCGTAATCAGAAGGACGGTCTTGCCAGTCTCGATCCAGATCCGCTGGAGTTCGAGATTCATCTGCTCCCGGGTCAGTGCATCCAAAGCCCCGAACGGCTCGTCCATGAGGAGCAACGACGGATTGGTCACGAGTGCGCGGCATAGTGCCACCCGCTGTTGCATGCCCCCAGACAATTCGTAGGGCCTACTTCTCTCGAAACCACGGAGGCCGACCAGCGCCAGCAGCTCGTCAATCCGCTTTGGCTCTTTGCCAGATCGTTGAATGTCCAAGGGTAGCTGAACATTTTGTTGTACGTTGCGCCATGGGAGAAGCACTGGCGTCTGAAACACGATTCCGATCCCGGGTGAAGGCTCAGTGACGACTTTACCGCCGATCAGGATTTGTCCATTTGTCGGCGCCATCAGGCCAGCAACAAGTCGCAGCAGTGTGGATTTTCCGCATCCCGAGGCGCCAACGATGGCTACGAATTCGCCGGCGTTCACTTCAACATCGATGTCCTGCAGGGCCTCAATCTTCCCCTTGCCAACGCCGAACGCTTTCGAGACATGGCGTACTACAATCGGCTGAGCCATACCGCACTCAGCCCTCGATCAAGTCGTTTGTATAGAGCTTGCTGGGCTCAACGGCTCGAGACAGTCCTCCATACTTTAGCAATAAGTCTTGTGTGTCATGCCAATCCTGATCGGCCATAGAGCCAAGCGGTTTTCCCACTGTGTTGCGTGTTACAAGAGACGGGAACGTCAGGTCGAGTTGTCGACGTAGAACATTTCTGTTACGCGCCTGCTGTGGCACCCGTTTGATGAGCAGGTCGATGGCCTTATCTGGATCCTCCTTGGACATCATGAACGCATCCAGAGACGTACGAACGAACGCCTTGGCTGCATCGCGGTTTTGCCGAACCCAATTGGTGTTAGCGACGATCCCATTGTTCATCATTTCGACGCCGAAGTCGCTGAATAGAAAATGATAGAGTTTGGCCCCCTGCTCCTCGAGTTGCGCGATTTGTACGTTCACGTTGGCGGGAATGGCGTCGGCGCGCCCCTGCAGAAACACCGCATTTTTTGCTCCGGTAGCCGGATTGAGCACGTTGATCTTGCTGGCATCGACATCCGAGCGCTGCAACAGCGCAGGAAGCATCTGGCCGGTGCTCTCGGTAGCTCCATACGCAACGACCTTGCCCTCGAGCTCCTTTGGCGCGCGGATAGGCGCCTCCGCGTGACTAATGACACACATGACGTTCGAAATCACTCGCCCGATCGCAACCAGCGGAATACCCTGTTCGACAGCCCTAATGGTGCTGGTGAAATCGAGAAAGCCGACCGGATCATTCCCTTGCCCGACGATTTTGGCCACCGTGGCCGAACCCTGCCCCTCACCGATGGTGACGTCTAACCCGGCCTTCTCGTACATTTTCTCCTGGAGCGCCAGGTAGAACGGCGCATGCGAGCCGTAGATCGCCCAATCAAGCCTGAAGCTGATCGGCGTAGATGCTTTCGCTCGCCTGATTAATGGCCCCGATAGTGCGAATGTCCCCGCTCCAAATACGGCGGTCCGTCTTGAGATCTTCTTCATTGTCTCCACCCTTGTATCGATCCGTTGGGAAGATCACGCAGCCATGTTTTGTAGACGTATCGTGCTGTGCCACGGTATGACTAACTGCTCGATAAATTCGACCAGATAGTAGAGCACTACGCCGATAATCAGCAGCATCACCAGCACGGAGAACAACAGACTCGTATCCAGATTGGCATTAGCCTGCAGTAACAAATATCCAAGTCCTGAATTGGTCCCTACCCATTCGGCAATCACTGCGCCGACCACGGAAAAAGCGATTGAGACTTTCATGCCTGCGAAGATGTTCGGCAGGGCCATTGGGAGTCGAAAATGGAAGAACATCTGCAGCGTGCTCGCGCGAACAGAACTCGCGAGCTCAATCATCTCCCGCTCGATGCTTCGCAGGCCAACGATGGTCGAGATCAAGATCGGGAAGAAAGCGACCAGAAACGTAATCACGAATTTCGGCCCCAGCCCTAGGCCGAACCACACCACGATGAGTGGCGCCAAAGCGACCTTTGGGAAGGTCTGGCTCAGGATTAGCCAGGGCATTAGCGCACGCTCAAGTATTCGCGACGCTACCAGAGCGATCGCGAGCGGCACACCGAAGGCGATCGACAACAGAAACCCGCCCAAAGTGATGCAAATGGTGATCCAGCTGTGATGAAGCAGAAACCAACAATCTTCTCTCATGCGCTGGATTACGTCACCCGGCAGAGGCAGGAGATATGGTGGGACGCGAAAGATTTTCACCGCGGCGTACCAAATCGCGAGTAAAGCAACGAGCGTACTGACGGGGTAGAGAGCAGATATGATCCGGCTAAGCATCAGAGCAAACCCGAAAAGGGCGTCCGCGCACACGCATGATGAACAAGAGACACCAAATGCGTGAAATCGAATACTGGTAGGCCAATTTCCGCCTGAACCGCGGCGGCATAGGGCGGCAGCAACGAGCATTCCAGGAGGAGAGCTCCTGTATCGGCAGCCTCGTGAACCAGTCGCTTGGCGACGGTAACCACTTCGTTGCTCACGCGTCCAAAGTCTAACGTCGTCTTGTCCTCCCAAGCCGTTGCCGCAAACTCAGGGCAGTCGTCCATCCCGACAACGTGGATTCTCGCGGGGTCGATAGCTGCCGCGAGAAGATGACGCGCGGATAGGCTTCTTGCATCGGCAGTAATTACTCCGACGCGACGTCCCTTTCTCAAGGTAGACGCGACGAACGGGACCAACATGAGTGATGAGGAGAAGACTGGGATGTTGACCGCCTCTAGCAGGTATTTCTGAAACAGAATGGCAAAGCCGCATGACGTTGTAATCGCCTGGCACCCCTGGTCCTCGAGGTAACGAGCACCGTTGACCCAAGGCGCTATTGCCTTTCGGAACTCGTCGCTTTCGGGATCGAGGGCGGCAAGATGGCGCACGGTTCGGTTGCCCGAACATCCTTTTACGACGTGGTGCATCACCGGAAATGGGAATGATGACGCGTTCCCGATCGCACCAGCTGGTCGCGGGAAGCGGCCTTCGATCATCAAAATGCCAATCCGATGACCGTAGAGGTTATGCCCTCCGTTGAGCAAACCGCTTTCCATCAGAAGCTCCTCAGCTCTTGTACAGGAGTTCGCGGGGGTATTCGGCGAAGACATCGGCACCTCGATCCGTCACCGCGAAGGTCTCTGAGATCACAACACCAAAGTCCTCAGTCCAAATGGCCGGAATGCAGTGGAACGTCATGTTTGGCTCCAGTTCAGTGCGATCACCTGCACGAATACTGGCGGTGAGCTCTCCCCAGGTTGGCGGGTAACCAATGCCCACAGGGTAGCCAATTCGGCTTTCCTTCTCGACGCCGTATCGCGAGATTACCTTCTTCCAAGCGGCGGCAAGTTCTTCACATACGACACCGGGCCGGACCTTCTCGAGAACGGCATTCAAGCCTTCGGCGATCACCTTGGCGGTAAACATCATTCGCTCGGTCGGCTTGCCAAGGTAAATGCACCGGGAAAGAGGCGAGTGATAACGATGCCTTACGCCACCGAGCTCGATATAGAATAGATCGTTTCTGACTAAGGGCGCATCAGTCCACGACAAGTGAGGCGCGGTACAATATTCACCCACCATGGCATTGGGAGGCTTGCACGGAAACGTTCCACCAAACTCAGGTAGTCCCGCCGTGGTGACGCGGTAGACTTCAGCCATGACGTCGCATTGGCGGACTCCGGGTTGCGCCGCATCAAATGCGGCCCTCTGGGCTGCAGCAGCAATGCGCCCCGCTTGGCGCATGTACTCGAGCTCGCGCGCAGATTTTGCCATCCTGCAGCGATTGACTAGCAAGAACGCGTCGACGAATTCGGCATTCGGAAGATTATTCTTTAGGATCGCGTCCCACTTGGCTGTGTAATAGTAGTCATCGGTTTCAACACCGATTCTGCCGCGATCCCAGCTGCGACGCTGCAGCTCCTCGCTGACGAACTGAATTGGATGAAGTTCTGACGAGCCGACGTATTTATCGGGATAGGGCACGACGTTCTTGGCTGCGAGAAACGCCGTAAACTTGGCCCCGACGGCATCCATACCACGGCCGATCCAAATCGGCTCTTCATGGCGCTGACTAACCACCACCATCTGGGGGGTGTAGAATGACCATCCGTCGTAGCCCGTCAGCCAGAATTGGTTTGCCGGCGAAGCTACCAACAGAAGATCGATGCCACGCTGCGTCATCGCTCTTTTGATCCGGGCGACGCGTGTCAAATATTCCGATCTCTCGAAGAGCAGCATGTTGGTCCTTCTCGTTGAATGTGCCCAAGAGTTGCGCGTCCCGCATATTCTGTCTAATGAATAGTTCTGCGGACTACATAATCGATTGGTAATGAGACGCCTCAACCTAAGACTGCTGGAAGTGTTCAGAGTTGTATTCGAGACGCGCAGCGTAACGGCCGCCTCGATGAGGCTTGGAGTCACGCAGCCCGCAGTTAGCAAAGCCCTGGTCGAGCTAGAGCAGGATGTGGGCTTGGTGTTGTTCGGGCGCGAGCGACGACGGCTGATCCCGACAGAAGATGCGACTCGACTTTACGACGAAGCAACACGCCTTTTCACGCACGTGACGGCTTTCGAAGATCGGGTTAAGGAGTTCCGGTGCGGACAAGCAGGGGAAGTTTCCATCGCCGTGATCCCGACATTGGCGACATCCGTTGTTGTTCAAGCAGCCGTGGCTCTGCAGCTAAAAGCACCGCATGTGAAACTGAGAGTGGTGACGGGATCGCGCGCCGAGGTGATAAAGGCGGCAGCTCATCATCAGGTGGACCTTGGGCTATTGCACGGGCCCGTAGAGGATCGCGACCTGGACACTGAGATAATCGGTGAAAGCGAGATCGTTGCGGCTGTTCATCGCGGCCATGTCTTTGAGAGGTATGAATTCCTGACTCCACGCGATCTGGAGGGCCACCCCCTCATAATTACGTACGTCGGCGCGCCGGCGAGTTATTTGCTGCGGGAGTGCTTCGAAGCGACCAGAATAAGGATGCAAGTGGCAATGGAGGCAAATAGCTCGGCTGTAGCATTCGCGGCTGCTAGTTCTGGGCGCTGCATAGCGCTGATCGATCCCTGGCCCAGCTGTGTCATCCGCGATGATCGATGCGTGCTGGTTAGGTTTAGACCGCTCATACCTCAACGCGTCGCGCTGCTGAACTCGAGCTTCCGACCGCCATCGCATCTGGCCCGGCAATTTGCCGAGGAACTAAGGCAACAGATGAACACGGCTGCGGCTTCGAGTCATTTTGTAAGAGGAACGGTCAATAGCACCTAGCGCGGCGCTATCGGCGCCCCGGCAACATTCATTACCCGAGCCGGATCAGTCTTTTAGATTCGGTCCGCAGATACGCCCTTGTGCAATCGCTGCGGTCCGCTATCTACCTCTCCACCTGTTCTGCGGATCACGCAGCTCCGCGCAGGTGCGTCGTCCTCTTGCGTCAGCTGTGCGCGTTCTGTTGCGGATCAGCTACGACTATGCGCCACGCGCCATAGCCTCTGCTAGGGATGCTGAGCGCAACAGCTGCTGTCGTGTCCGATTAGCCAGCTACTCGCCCCTTCCGAAACTCGTTGCGCAGCCTCTCAGAGTCGGCTCCGCAAGCAGGTACAGATCGGAATTCGTCAACTTCTTCTTCTTCGGGAAAGATTGCGCCCGGCGCGATCACACGAACCTCCCCTGCCGGCGTAGACACCGGTATCCGTCGTAGATGTGGATGCTTGGATACATCCTCGATCTGGTTGAGCCGTCCATATGCGACTCCGGCCGCCCCCAGCCCCCTCATGGCCTGCTCACTCGAGATTTGCGAGAAGTGATTGTTGACGATTTCATCCAAGGCGGCCCTGTTGCCGATTCGCTCCATGTTATCGGCTAAACCTGGCTGTCGGATTAGTTCAGGTCGCTTAAGGAATTGGGTGCAGAAGTTGATCCATTCACGGTCGTTTTGAACGGAAAGGATGACATCTTTGCCGTCTGCGCAGCGGTACGCTCCATAGGGGGCTAGAGATGGGTGATTAACACCTGCTCGTGCTGTCTGGTATGCGCTGTAATCGAACTGAAGGACGGGAACGTTCATCCAGTCCGCGATGGCATCGAAGAGCGATATCTGAATACTAGTTCCTTTCCCCGTGCACTGCCGGAGGAGCAGCGCCTGCAGAATGGCGTTGAGAGCTGTCATACCGGCTGCGATGTCGCACACAGAGACGCCGACGCGCGCGGGGCCATGTGAAGTGCCGGTGATGGCGCAAAGCCCGGTCTCAGCTTGCACAATCAGGTCGTACGCCTTCAGATTCGAAAGCGTACCGCCATCGCCAAAACCAGAGATGTCACAGGTTATTAGGTCAGGAAAGCGCTTTCGAAGTTCGGCAGAACCAAAGCCAAGCTTTGTTATGCTACCAGGCTTTAAGTTTTGAATGAAGACATCTGCTTCGGCAATCATCGCGTCGAGAACGGCTCGGTCTTCCTCGATGGTCAGGTCGAGACAAATCGATTCTTTTCCACGATTCAACCAAACAAAATACGCGCTCAGACCATTGACGAGTTTATCGTAACTTCGTGCAAAGTCGCCATCAGGTCGTTCGACTTTGATGACACGGGCACCAGCATCCGCAAGTCGGCAGGAAGCATAAGGCGCCGCTACCGCCTGCTCGACGGCAATGACCGTAATACCCTCGAGTGCGTTTCTCATGCGGACACTGCTTTGGCATTAGGCCATGACCCTTGGCGGCGTCTGTAGTTGAGAATGCAAAGAAGTCTATTCTGCTCATTGCCCACAATCGACAGACCTTCATCCACACCCATGCCCGGTCTGGCGAGGATCATGTCAGCCTGAGTAGCGACTGCAATGTTGACCGCTGCCCGCGCCGACAAGTCCGTTTCGGTGCAGCTCCCACCGACGTACGCACCAACGCCACTTTCCTTGCACGCCAACACGGCTCTCGCAGAATCGGCTATGGAACCGACGTCAGGCATCTTGATCTGAACTAGATGCGCCGCTTTCGCGTTCGCAAAGAGGCGGACGTCATCGAGCGTATTGCATTGCTCGTCGACTACAACTCGCGCTTCTGTGCCGCGCCTGTCAAGAATCGCGACGATCTTGGCGTATCCCTCTAGTTGAGCTGCGGTTGAGCCAAAGTCTGCCGGGCATTCAATATGCAGCCGATAGCCCGGAACGTCATCCGCAACTCGCGCGATGAAATCAGCAATTTTTTCTGCGTCCATTCCAATCTCTTGTCCGATCCAACCGTAGACATCGAAATGCAGAATTGGGTGATAACCCGGCTCGCCGATCTCTTTTGTACGTTTTGCGACCCATTTGACGAACTCACGAAACCTTTCGCCGGAGGGGCCGAATTTTTCACGCGAGTTGATTAGTCCGTGCGGAAGCACACCCACAGACTTGAGGATCATCTTGTCGACGTTGATTTCTCTTGAATCCCCACTCTGAGCGTAGATCGGAACTGGTTCATCCGGCAGTGGCAAGTGGTATTCGGAGCAGATCACCTCGACCATCGTGGTCCGGGCAATGTGCGCAGCGGCGCGTAGCAACGCCTGGCTCACTCCATATTCGACGGCGAGCGGTAGCCGTTTATCCTCATGGTACGCAAGCACGCGCTCGCAAGCACCAAGGAACTGAGAAACGTCAGCCGCAAGAAGTCGCGGGATCACGACGGATTTCGTGAGGGCTTGTATTGCCTCGAGTTGAAAAACTGGGTCACGACCGCCTGCGCCCGAGTATTGTACGTTCATCATGTCGCCCCACACGATCACATCGTCCCACAAGACGAGGCCGATGCTGAGCGAACGCGCCGGCATGCGGATGCTCGTGAAGCCGGGCGTCAGCGGAGTCCCTAAGTAGCGAAAGCCATCCTGAGCCGCGCCTTCCCGTATTGCAGATTGATCGTCGTAGAAGAAGCTTCCGTTACCGGGGGCCAGAATAACATCTCTCACAGTAGGAAGGATTTTCATTGCGCTCTCAATCCAGCTTGTTACATCTCGACTGCCGTTGTCCTGCGGCGGGCATTCAATCCGTTAAGCTCTGCGGTCTGCGAGCGACTTCTACCAGGAGCGGCTGATCAACTAATCCGGAACCTCGACAGTCCTTGATTGGCTGCTGTCCCCTTAGGCGAGAGGCACTGCCTTAGCCCCGTTGACGAGCTTCAGGATTTGGAAGGCCCTCACGCCTTCCACGCCGCCTTCGTAGCCATAACCACTTTGTTTGATCCCGGCGTTTGGTGCATCCGCAGATACTCCCTTAAGATGATTCAAGCTAATTGCCCCCGCCGAGAGGCTGCGGATCATGCGCTTCTGAATTTCAGGGGACTCGGTGAAGAAGTAGGATGCTAGGCCATATTCCGTCGCGTTCGCCTCCTCGATCGCCTCTTCGATTGCACTGAATGGGGCGACAGTGAGAATTGGCCCGAACGGCTCTTCACGTAAGACCTGTGACCCAGGGGGAACGTTGCTTAGAATTGTGGGTGACCAATAGTACCCCGGCCGATCAATGCGTTTACCACCGGTTTCAACTCGCGCTCCGCGATCGACAGCATCCTTGGTCAGGCGCTCCATCGCTTCGACGCGTCTCGAATTCGCCATCGGTCCCATGTCTACGTTAGGATCATCGGGTGCGCCGACTCTGATTTTTTCTGCCGCCTGAACAAGCCTCGCCAGGAATTCCTTATAGATCGATTTTTCGACTAGAATGCGACTAGGAGCATTGCAGCTTTGACCAGCGCACTCGAACTTGTATTCGGATATCGCCGAAATGGCCTTTGTCAGGTCTGCGTCTCCAAAGACAACAACGGGGGAGTGACCGCCGAGCTCAAGAACGCAGCGCTGAAGATTGTTTGCTGCGAATTTGGCGAGTTGTCTGCCGACCGGCGTAGAGCCCGTGAAGGACAAAGCTCGGACTAAAGAGGAACCAAGAAGGTATTCAGAGATCATCGGGGGATTTCCGAAGACCAGGCTCACAACGCCCGGCGGGATTCCCGCTTCCTGCAGGGCCTCGATCATGTGGACTCCCGCACTCGGCGTTTCCTCTGCTGCCTTCAGGATTACAGGGCAGCCCGCGACGATAGATGCGGCAAGTTTTCGAGCGTTGAGAACAGCGGGGTAATTCCATGGCGTGAATGCGGCAACGACTCCGATCGCTTCCGGTATTAGTAGCCTTTCTGGGTCTATCGGCCATGGCGCAGATAATTTCGCTGCCTGAGCACCATTCCATTCGATCATTTCGACCGCACGAGCGTACTCGCCCTTCGCTTCTGTCAGGGTCTTGCCTTGCTCCCTCGAAAGTGCTGCCGCCGCTACGTCCATTTTTCCTTTGAGAATCCGCGCCGCTCGAATAAGAAGCTCGCCACGTTCCTCGGCCGGGGTGTTTGCCCAAAAGTGCAGGCTAGCTTGCGCGGACCTCAGACAATCATCCAGATCCGAAGCCGACGCGACGGCCACTCGGCCGAATTCCATCTCGGTGGCAGGATTGATAACGGGTAGATCCGCGCCCGTTCCGCCCGAGCGCCACGTTCCATTGATAAAAAGCTTGTAGTTTATGCAATCGGACATTCGTGTATCGCCGCTCTGCCGTTCGCTGATGCTAGATTTCGGTTCGCTGGCCAAGCCGGGCCCGGACGGAGCTAAGTGATTGTCCCGATACTGGCTCGCCATCACATTCAGTCAGGGCGCTTGCGATTGAGCAGCGCCATCGCTTCAAATATCTATGTACGCGCAAAGGCGCGCCACCACCCTCCTTGAAGCGCTGGCCGCGGGGCGGCCGGACTATCTCCGGCCGCCGTCTTTTAGATTTTTTCGCCGTCGCGGACGAGTTCGTCCATGACGGAGCGGATCGCAGCCTCGGCAATTGATACGATCTCATCGACTTCGGCCTTGGTGGTCACGAGCGGCGGGGCGAAGCCCAGGATGTCACCATGCGGCATGGGGCGGGCGATCAGACCCCGATCTCGCGCTGCCTTGGAAACGCGAGCGCCAACCCGGAGAGACGGATCGAAGCGCTTCTTGTTGTCGCGGTCGGCGACGAACTCGATTGCACCCATCAGGCCAACACCGCGCACTTCACCAACGATCGGCAATTGCGCGAACTTCTCCTTGAGTTGGGCTTGGAAGTAACCGCCGACTTGGCGGGCATTACCAGGAAGGTCCTCCTGCTCCACAATGTCGAGAACGGCATTCGCCGTGGCGGCGCCGATCGGATGGCCCGAATAGGTGTAGCCGTGCGAAAATGCGCCAACTTTGTCAGCACCGTCTTCGAAGACCTTGTAGACCTTCTCCCCCACGATCGCGGCCGACAACGGGAAGTAACCCGAAGTCAAACCTTTGGCGACCGTGATCAGATCGGGCTCGATTCCGTAGTGCTGCGAACCGAACATGGACCCCGTGCGGCCGAAGCCGGTGATTACCTCGTCGGCAATCAGCAGGACGTCATACTTCTTGAGCACCGCCTGGATCGCCTGCCAGTAGCCCTCCGGAGGCGGCGTGATTCCGCCGGTGCCTAGCACCGGCTCGGCAATAAAGGCACCCACATTATCCGGCCCGATGCGCGATATGAGCTGGTCGAGCTCAGCTGCGCGACGAGCGGAGAATTCGCGTTCAGTTTCCTCTGGATTGGCTCCCCAGTAGTGGTGTGGAGCGCCTGTTCGCGCAATCTGAGGCAGCGGAAGGTCCATATAGTCGTGGTAGAAGCTCATACCGGTCATGGAGCCGGAGAGAACGCTGCAGCCGTGATAGCCGCGTTCACGAGCGATGATCTTCTTCTTGTTCGGCTTGCCTCGAAGATTGTTATAGTACCAGACGAGCTTTGCTTGCGTCTCATTGGCATCAGAGCCCGACATGCCGTAGAAGACCTTGCTCATTTTTCCGGGCGCCATCTTGACTAGACGATCGGAAAGAATCGCAAGCTCGTCCGTGGTGTGCGCGGCGTAGCAGTGGTAGTACG
This sequence comes from Bradyrhizobium sp. WSM1253, assembly GCF_000244935.1. Lineage (NCBI taxonomy): Bacteria > Pseudomonadati > Pseudomonadota > Alphaproteobacteria > Hyphomicrobiales > Nitrobacteraceae > Bradyrhizobium > Bradyrhizobium sp. WSM1253. Next base: position 5,962,010 of record NZ_JH600073.1, on the reverse strand, counting down.
CGAGACGATAGGCTTGACGCGAGATCGCTTCTGCCACCTCGCTTCGCCCATAACCAACATTGACGCAGTACATGCCAGCGAACCCGTCGATAAGCTGGTTGCCGCTCGCGTCCTGAATGCGAATGCCCTTGCCAGTCTCGATGATTACCGGCTCACCAAGCTTGCCCGTCGCAAAATCCTTGAGCTGCGTAAAAGGATGCAGAACGCTGTTTTTGTCCTTTTCACTGATTTCTTTGATATTAATGGCCATTTTTCACCACTTTCTTCGAGGCTGCGAGGTCCGCAACGCGGATCTGTTCGGATTCAGGATTATCGGCGCGGCCGTACTTGAGACCTTCAGAATCAAGCGACGCGAGCAGCATCAACTCGCCTAAGTCTCCAACACGGACGCAGGCCAACCAACGATCGCAATCATCAAAGCTCACAAAGCTTTCCTCCTCATCTCGAAAGCAAAGACGGTCGCTAACTTGCCGAACGTCTCCGGTTTAACGATCGGCACCAGCTGCGGAATACTTTGAAAGATCATCTTGAGGTCCGGCGTCGCCTTTTGTTGAAATGCCTATCTATTCAGGATACTGATGTTAGATACATATTTGCGTCGTATCTCCTGTCGTTCGGAGTATTTCCTGCATCGCACAGGTATTTGACGCCGCGATTCATCCCTAGGCTGGAGCCGTTATGCAGTATGATCGGACAGACGCCCGCATCCTCGAGATCGTGCAAAAGAACAACCGCCTAACTTCCGAAGTGATCGGCGAGATGGCGGGGCTTTCTGCTACGGCGTGTCAACGACGTCTGAAGCGTCTCCGCTCAGATGGCATCATCGAAGCCGACGTCTCTATCGTTTCGCCGAAAGCGGTTGGAAGACCTCTTCAGATGCTCGTGCTCGTGAGCCTCGAGCGGGAGCGCGCAGACATAATTGACCGGTTCAAGAAGGCGATCAAATCATCAGCTGAAGTCGTTAATGGATTTTATGTCACAGGCGACGCTGACTTTGTCCTGTACATTACCGCGCGCACCATGGACGATTATGAGCAATTCACGCGTCGGTTCTTCTACGAGAATCCGAACATCAAGGGCTTTAAGACCATGGTTATAGTGGATCGCGTAAAGGTGGGGTTTGCAATTCCAATCGAGTCTCCCGAGGACTGAGCGCATCCTGCGTGGGCTCGCTCCGCCGATGCGTGCGTTCACGCGTTTTTTCTCGCTCGCGGCACCCATGGCTGGCGATCGCGGACCCCGAACTATGGACGTAAGGCTAACAGTCCCCGGCATGGCTAGACGTGCGACAGCGCAACCGCCCGACAGAGTCGCAGCGCGCGCGGGCAGAGGCTTTCCAGCTTGTTCCCGCCCCCGTGCGCATCCGCGGACCCGTTTGGCTCGATGCGCTGGAAGGAAGGTGCGCCCGAATTTCGCTAGGAGCGAAATTTTACCTAGCGATTCCAAACGCGCTACCAAATAGCTTTGGTCACCCGCTGCAGGCGGTTTTCTAGACGAACTGCGGGTGGGTGCATTCTCGGCAGCGAGAGGACCCGCTGGTTATGGGGGGCCACTCGGATATCGGCCAGCGGCCAATCTTCAGCAGCATGCTCGTATTGCTGAAAGATTCTCAGTACATGATCGCAATTGGCAAACGTAACGTGCGCCGCTCGCGGCATCCTTTTTGACTGGAAATGGTGTGAGAATTTGTCGCCTGTACCAGCTGCGCATAGCCGCATAGGGCCTAAACGTGCATATTTTGCAACCGTGGCGCGCTGGCCCCGTTTTTCGAACAGCGACTTACATCCATTGGGCTGCCGCAAAAATGCGGGCCAGTCCAAAAAGGAGTGGCCCGCCAGTCAGGGAGGAAACGCCCGCTAGGGAGCCTCTTGGGATCAGGCCGCAGCCTGTTCGATCGGTGAGAATGGCAGGCCGAGACTTTCCGCGACGGCCTTATAAGTTAGCCGGCCCCGATACACATTGAGACCTGCGCGCAAATGCGGATTTTCGAGAACGGCTGCAAATCCCTTATTGGCGAGAGCCAAACCAAATGGCAGCGTGGCGTTATTCAGTGCATGGCTTGAGGTGAGCGGGACAGCTCCGGGCATATTGGCGACGCAGTAATGAATGACGCCGTCTATCTCGTAAGTTGGATCAGCGTGCGTCGTCGGACGCGAAGTCTCGAAGCATCCGCCCTGATCAATAGCTACGTCCACGATCACGGAGCCTTTGCGCATCGAGCGCAACATGCCGCGGCTAACAAGTTTCGGCGCGCTCGCGCCGGGAACGAGTACCGCGCCAATGACAACGTCCGCGGCAAATACCTCCTCCTCAACCGCATCTATTGTTGAGAACCTGGTACGAACGCGCCCTTCGAAGAGCTCATCCAGTTCGCGCAGGCGGGGTAGCGAACGGTCGAGGATTGTGACCTCGGCACCCAAGCCCGCCGCCATTCGTGCAGCATGCATACCGACGACCCCGCCTCCGATCACCACGATACGGGCCGGCTGGACACCCGGGACGCCCCCGATCAACAGCCCCCGCCCGCCGGTATACCGCTTCAGAGCGCTACCTGCCGCCTCAATCGCAAGCCTGCCAGCGACCTCGCTCATCGGCGCAAGCAGCGGAAGCCCACCGTGCTCATCAGTGACGGTTTCGTACGCGATTGCCGTGCACCCAGATTTCATGAGGCCCTTGGCCTGCTCCGGATCTGGCGCCAGATGCAGATACGTGAAGAGGACCTGGCTCTCTCGCAGCTGGGTCCACTCGGACGGCTGGGGCTCCTTGACTTTTACGATCATCTCGCTCGATGCAAATATCTCGCGAGCGGAGTCCAAAATCTTTGCGCCGGCTTTGCGATAATTTTCATCTGTCTCGCCGATGCCAGCGCCGGCACTGGTCTCGACCAGCACGCTGTGGCCGGCGGCCACATATTCGCGGACGGCTCCGGGTGTTAGGCCAACGCGGTATTCGTGCGTCTTGATTTCCTTGGGAACACCGACCTTCATTTGCGACTCTCCTAACTGGACGACCTTTTCTAATCGGAAGAGCGGTGCAAACCTGCGACGCACTTGGCCAAATGTCGCATAAATCCTGCGGATATTTGCATCAAAACGCAGGATTCAAAACAGACGGCCAGCAACAGATCGATCTGACAATCCTCATGGAGGCTCAGTATCAGCGCGTGGATCAGTCGGGCCGCACTCTCGATTCGAATGGCCAGCACCGCGGTCACGCGCCGGCAGCGTGCGCTGGATTGACGAAGGACACCACAGAGTAGCCTGCGACGCACTTGGCCAAATGGCGCATAAATCCTGCGGATCTTTGCATCAAAACGCAGGATTCAAAACAGACGGCCGGCAACAGATCGATCTGACAATTCTCATGGAGGCTCAGTATCAACGCGTGGATCAGTCAGGCCGCACTCTCGATGCGAATGGCCAGCACCGCGGTCACGCGCCGGCAGCGCGCGCTGGAAGGACGAAGGACACCGCAGAGTAGCAGGAAGTACGTAACCTGAGCCGTTTTGGCCTCAAACACTCACCGTCCTGACTATCGCCCATCAAGATGGATCTGCGATGGCATAGATCGGACCTTTAGAAGATGTCTTCCTGCTTTTCGCCGCATTCGCGGCGAAGCCTCCCGCAGCAGGTCCAGGAACCGGGCCTGCGTACGCTGATCGAACCCTCGACGGACCGGCATTGATCGCCAACCCTGCATGGCGGCGCAGGACTGTAAGATTCTGTCAGTCAGCTCGGTAGATCCAGGCGTGGCACGTGCCGATTACTACGGAAGACGTTTGTTTATCCACGATGTATCGCGCTTTCCAAAAATTCGTCGATCAGCTGACCGAGGGCACTGACCGAGATGCTGCTCAGCAGAGCATGGCGGACATGGCCGCCGCGCTGAACCTGTCGTGCTTTGCATATCTTGCTCTGCCTCACCAACCCGGCGGTGCCCCCAATCTAATCTCGACATATCCCCGATCCTGGACGGCACACTATCTGCAGCACCAATATGAATCCTTCGATCCCGTAGTTCGCCGGGCGATGCGGCATACTGAACCGTTCCGATGGGGTCTTGGATTCGGACCGAGAGTTCGGTCGGAATCCGAGCATGCACTATTTGAAGAAGCCGCCAAGTTCGGCATTCGGTGTGGATTCACGATTCCCATCCACGACAACAAAGGTGCGATCGCTGCCGTGACCTTTGCGTCCGACGAGCGGCGAATTGCTTTCGAGCGCTCGATAAGCGAGAACGCCCAAGTTCTGCGGCTAATCGCGATGTTCTTCCATGCGCACGCTGGGCGCATGTTAGGGTCCGATCACGTGGTCGATGGCGTGTTGTTGTCTCCCCGTGAGCTTGAATGTCTCGAATGGTCTTCTCGCGGTAAGTCCGCTTGGGAGATTGGGAATATTCTCGGCATCTCGCGACGCACCGCTGCCTTTCATCTGGATAACGCCCGAGCGAAGCTCGGCGTCCGTACGCTTCGTCAAGCCGTCGTGCGGCTCGCTGAATCAAAATTTCGAGGATAAGCGACCGCTCGTAAATAAGCATGCTGTGCATCTGCACAGGATGCATTTGCGTCAGCTTCTGCTTTGATTGCCGATACAAAGCAGGGAGGACAGCAATGATGCTGCTCATCACGCCAGACTACTATGGCGAGTTCGTCAACGAACTCGCTGAGATGCATCGATTGCGCTACCGCGTTTTCAAACAGCGTCTGCAATGGGATGTCCAGGTCGGCGGCGACATGGAGGTGGACGAGTTTGACGTACTTCGGCCAGTCCACTTGCTGCATCGCTCAGCGGATGGACGGATTCAGGGCTGCGTTCGACTTCTCCCATCGACCGGTCCAACTATGCTCAGGGACACATTCTCAATTCTTCTGGACGAGCAGCCAGCGCCACGAATCGACCGCATCTGGGAGAGCAGTCGCTTTGCTCTCGATGTTCCTCCGGGTGCGCCGAAGGCGAGCGGTGGACTTGCTGCCGCCACCTACGAGCTCTTTGCGGGCATGGTTGAGTTCGGCCTTTCGATTCGTTTGACCGAAATCGTCACCGTCACTGACGCGCGCATGGAGCGCATTCTTCGGCGCGCCGGGTGGCCACTCCGTCCGATCGGCAAAGCGCGACCTCTCGGAAACACTCTGGCCATGGCGGGCTATCTGGAGGTGTCGACTGATGCCTTGGAGCGGATCCGCAATGCGGGTCGCATCTCAGGTCCGGTGCTCTGGGCTCCGGTCATGCGAGCAGCCGCCTAGGCCTTTGGAATCAAGCACACGGCGGCCCCAGCGGTCCACATCGGGCGGCAAGCTTCTCGGTTAAGTCTCAAGATGAGCAATTTCCAACCAACAAGTCCATCCTTTCAAGGCATCAAAGCTCTCGAACTGAAGCACCTGCGATCTGCCGTCATCGCGGCCGATTGTGGCAGTATTCGTCAAGCCGCGGAGTTGCTGAGATTGCAACAGTCGAGCCTCAGCCGGTCAATTCGCCAGACTGAGCATTACCTGGGGTTTACGATCTTCGAGCGCTACAGCGGAGGTGTACGCCCGACGCGGGCTGGCCGCAGCGTTCTTCGCCTGGCAAGAACGATTCTGGAAGATTTCGATGCACTGGTAGCAACGGCAAACTCTGTTCGGACCAGCGAAACCGGTCGGCTGGCAGTCGGCTTCTGCACATCTCTTTCGGCAGGCAATCTGCAAGCCTCGTTGCTCGAGTTCAAGCAGAGATTCCCGCAGATTGAACTTGCAACCGTCGAACGATCTCGGACCCGCTTGGCAACGGCACTCCGCAACGGCGTGCTTGACATCCTGATCGTCACAGGGAGCTTGCCTCTATTGGAGAGCGAGACCATGTCGTTGTGGGGCGAGCGTGTTCTGGTTGTCCTACCCGAGGACCATCCGCTCACGGCGCGCGAGACTGTCTACTGGACCGACCTGCGCGGCGAGACGGTGCTGCTCAGCCACTACGATCCCGGGCGGGAGTTTGAAGACCTTTTAGTTTCGAAGCTCGTCTCACCTGAGGATCGTCCTAAAGTCGAGCGTCACGATGTCAGCCGCGGCATCATCAAGAGCCTGATCAGCATGAATTCGGGAATCAGCCTGGTGCTCGAATCCGATCTTGGAGCCAATTTTGCCGGCTTGGTCTACCGGGAGCTGCGCGATGGCACCGGCCCGAGCCGGTTCGACTTTTCGGCCTATTGGCGTGCCGACAATGAAAACCCTGTCCTGGCTGCCTTCCTCAAGTTGCTCTCAGAGCGCTATCCCTCATCTCCGCTCGGACGCTGACGCGCCCGTCGAGCCTTCCGAAAACTTCTGTCCGCTGCCATGAATCGTGCCAACATGGGAGCGATTAGCTTGGCCGGCTCCCCGATCGGCTGTCCGCACTCTTGTGCGAGGATTTCGGCGTATGCCACGAGATCCCTGTGCACACTCGCCGGCAGTTCATGCGTAATCTTGATCGGCTTATCGTCTTCGATTGCACCCAGTTTAAGTTTAACCATTCTCATCCCCTATATGGTTCGAGCACCAGGTCGCGATTGACGATCACCCGCACCGGAAATCCCGGACGAATCGTCAAGGTCGGCTGGATGTTGAGACTGCGGCGGACCACCTGCTGGCCCGTCTGGTTCATCGAGTCCCCCGCCCCGCGGCGGAGCGCAGCGATGAGGTCGCTGTTGGTGCTACCCGTATCCGATCCGGAATTCACCTCGGTGCCGACGGCGAGCAGCGTCGAAAGGGCAGCGGCCCCCAACAGCTCCTTCCAATGGTTGTCGACCTCATCCTCAAGCCCAGAGTAGCCCGCGGCATCTGCGCCCGGCTGCCGCTCCAGCACGATCGACCGCCCATTTGGCATGATGAGGCGCGTCCACACCAGGAGGACGCGCGATTGGCCAAATGCGACTTGGCTATCATACGTCCCGATCAACCGGGCTCCTTGCGGGATAAGGCGAGCTCGCCCGGTAGGGGAATCGTATACCGCTTCTGTGACTTGGGCCGTGATCTGCCCAGGCAGGTCGGACCGAATCCCCGTGATGAGAGCAGCCGGAATGACCGTTCCCGCCTGGACCACATAGGGAGAGACCGGTCTTGCCAGGCGATCGGGACTGGTGGTTCGACGGTCAACGGAAGCACTGACGAACGCAAGTTTTCGATCCTGACCATTCTGGGAAAATGCTTCGTCGGATGATGGCGCTGCATTTGATGGGGCTTCACTTGGCGATGTGACAGGGGCCTGTGCGCGGACGTTCGTGCTGGCAAACACCTTGCTGGTGCGTGCCGCATCGCTCTCCTGATTGACGCGCTGCTGTTCAGCGTCAATACCGAGCGGGCTGGGCGTCGAAGAGCCCTGTGCTGCAACGATCGGCCGGCCAAGATCGCCGGGTAAAGGTGGTCCAAGGCGCGGCACCTCCTTCGGGATCTCAGCATAATCCTTCGGTAAGGTTGCAAGCTGATCGGCGACATTGTGATGGTCGGTCGCGTAAAGCTCCTCGGCGGCCGGCGCGCGTGATCGCTTCTCCTGCAGAGCCCAGAAGACCGCACCAGAGATGAGCACCAGCAAAAGGGCGCTGCCACCCGCAAGCACCTTGCGCGATAAGCGCGTAACTTGCGGCCGATCTGGTCGGAGCCGAAGGGTTTCGGCGAAATCTTCCGGCGGCTTGACCCGCGGAGGGTCCTTGGGTGTGTCATTCGGCTGGCCAGTCTCTGTCACAGCGACCTCCCGTCGGTTCGGACGATCCTGACCTTCTGCTGGTGTTCCTCGCCCAGCCTTAGTTCCGCGGCCGCGAACAGCCGATCGACGATCAGTACATTGCCGTAAGCGCGATAGTTGACGAGCTCGGTCTTGCCATCAGGCCCGATCACGAACAGCGGCGGCATCTCGCCCTGGCCGATGCCGGGCGAAAACTCGATGTAGACCTTGCGCCCATCGTCATAGGCATTGACAGGACGCCAGGGCGGGCTGTCTCCCTCGACGGCGTAGCGGTAACGGCGCTGCGCCTGGTCCGGGATGACGGGCGTGGGCGGCAGAGCTCGACCACGCGCGGTGCGATCCTCCGGATAGAACCACGCGACCTGTGGCATGTAGGGCCTTTCCCGCGAGCGGAGCTCAACCAGGTAAGTACGCCGGTCCGTGTTGACGACGAGATTGGTCTCGATCGCCGGACGTGTCGGCTTCACCATGATGTGGACACGACGCGTGTCGCCGCTGCCGCTTTCGGTGTCACCGACCACCCAGCGCACGGTGTCACCCGCGGCAACTGGTCCCGAGCCGATCAGCTGCTCGCCGGGCTCCAAGGCGATGTCGGTGATCTGCCCCGGCGCGGCATAGATCTGATAGAGAGCGCCCGGACTATACGAAAACACCTGCACCGCATTGAAGTAGCCGGCTTTCCGAGGCTGCACGCGTGCCGCGTCATTCGCAGTCTCAATCCGCTCGACGGGCTCCTTGGCTTCCGCGTTCTTGCCGCCGCGCGCCGCCTTCCAGGCCGGTGGCACATGCAGCGGCCGCGGCCGATCGTCGGCAAGCGCCGGCAGATCTGGAGCAGGCGGGACATCGCTATCGTAACTGATTTGCGGCGGCTTGAACGTGGTGCACCCGCCAAGGGTGGACACACCAATGACGAGAGCCAGAGCCAGGCTCGGGCGGACCCTCTGTGACGCAACAACGAGACCTGACGGCATTGCTAACCCAGCTCCTTCGACCAGTTGATGGCGTTGACGTAGATGCCAAGCGGATTCTTGCGGAGGCGATCGAGATCGCGCGGCATCTCCATGATGATGCTGACAATCGCGCTCCACCGCTCGGTTGCGGCAAGCTGACCGTTGTCGTAACGGCGCTCGACCCAGGCGAGGCGAAAACTCTCAGGGGACGCCCGGATGACGCTCGAGACCTCGATCGCGATTTGTGTCTTGCCGAGCTTGGCGAATGGATCGTTGTTGCGGGCGTAGTCATTCAGCGCGACGGCACCGCGATCGGTTGTAAAGTCGTAGGCGCGGAGCCAATTTTCGCGAAGGACGATGGCGTCCATAGGCAGGCCACGCACATGCTCGATGAAGCGCGCCAGATGAAAGGCTATTTGCGGATCGGTCGGTTGATAGCTGGCATTTGCCGGAGCAACGGCTTTCGCTTCCCCCAATTGATCGACCTCGACCACCCAGGGCGTGATTGTCCCTTGAGCGGATTGCCAGACCAGGGCGCCGGCAAAGCCGGCAGATAAGAAGAGGCAGCCAAAGGCCATCAGGCGCCAGTTCTTGGCCTGCACGCGCGCAGACCCAATGCGATCATCCCAGACCTGGGCTGCGCGTTGATAGGGAGTGACGGCTTCTGGCGTGCGGCCATAGTGAACAGCCGATCGTTTGAACATTGTTTGACCTCAAGTGACGGGTGAGAAAACGGAATTGGCCGATCAGAAGTCTCAGCGATCCTCTTGCGAGAGGTCGACAGATCCGCCGCCGCCGCCGTGATCACCTGAGCGGATCGCGTGGGTTGCCGCTGATGCGCCATGGCTGATCGTCTGCGTTCTCTTCATGCGCCGAACCCAGGCGGGCGCACTGTCGGAAGCTCTCAAGGCTTCCCCTTCGCCCTTACCGGCATCGCTCGCCGCTCCACCAAGACCAGTCGCGACCGAGCGCAAGGGACTTGCGGCGCGGGACGCGCTCGCCTCGGAGCCGGACTGACTCCCCGCCCGAAACACGCTCATGGTGCCGCTTGCAATCGCGCTTCCACCTCGTAGCGAGCCTGCAATCGCGCCGCCGGCGAGACCGGCAGCACCGGCCGCAACGCCAGCGCCAGCCGCAACGACTCCACCGGCGGCAAGTCCCGTCCCGACGGCGCTGCCTGCACCGAGCTGCGGACCTCCGGAGACGATGCCGTTGGCAATACCAGGTCCGAAAATGCCGAGGCCCAACAAGGCGAGCGCGCCGAGCACCAGCGCCATCGCGTTCTCGATGGTCGGCTGATTGCCGCCGAAACCTGCCGTGAACTGCGAGAATAGTGTCGATCCGATGCCGACGATGACGGCGAGGACCAAAACCTTGACCCCGGACGAGATGACGTTGCCCAGCACCCGTTCGGCCGCAAAGGCGGTCTTGCCGAACAGACCGAAGGGGATCAGAACGAAACCTGCAAGCGTTGTCAGCTTGAACTCAATCAGCGTGACGAAGAGCTGGATGGCGAGAATAAAGAAGGCGAGTAGCACCACGATCCAGGCGAACATCAGGACCGCGATCTGGACGAAATTTTCGAAAAAGCTGACATACCCCATCAGGCCCGAGATGGAGTTCAGGATCGGACGGCCGGCATCGAGCCCCACTTGCGCGATCCGGCCTGGCCGCAAGAAATCTGCCGATGACAGGCTCGTGCCCGAGGCCTTGAGGCCAAGACCAGCAAAACTCTCGAAGACGATGCGGGCGAGGCTGTTCCAATTACCAATCAGGTAGGCAAAGATACCGACGAACAAGGTTTTCTTGACGAGCCGGGCAAGAATTTCCTCATCACTTCCGAGGGACCAGAACAGGCCCGCAAGCGTAAGGTCGATTGCAGCTAGCGTCGTGGCGAGATAGCCGACTTCGCCACCGACCAGGCCGAATCCGGAATCGATATAGCGGGTGAAGGTTTCCAGGAACTGGTCGATGACGGAGGTGCCGCCCATTGCTCACTCGCTTTGGCTTGGAATGGAGGGTGAGAGGGACGGCAGGCGGCTTTCGTCCTTGTGCGGCCGTGCGGAGGAAAATGGCGCGGCGCCTACCCCGCTATCACCGTCTACCGATCCGCTTTTCCCCAAGAACTGGCTGCGCCGTTCCGCCCAGATCCTCTGGCATTCGAGCAGAGCCTCTCTCTGCTCGTAGGTGACGGTGCGGCATTGCTCGAGCTTTGCCGCCGCCGGATCAGGCTTCGCAGCGAGCGAGGCGGAAGATTGGGTCGCGCTGTCGTCGCCGCGTAGGCGAATGGCGCAGGCGCCGACGACCAGGACTGTGAGGCTAACTGCCACCGCCATCGGCAGCCGTTCAAATCTGTTCTTCATCATCAGTGGAACATCTGCACGGTTGTCGGTTGATAGCCCTGACCCTGGGTCAGAAAGCGCCGCAGCTGCTCCCTGCCCTGATCCTGAGCGACGGCCCGCTGCGCGGATTCGAGCGATTGCGCACGCCCTTGCGCGGCAACGGTCGCCGTGAGGTCCGCAAGCTGCTGGGCATGCAGTGCAAGGAGCTGGTTGCCGGCCTGACTTGCCTGCAGAGCACCTGACGCGCCCTGGCTCGCCGTGACCAGGGCCGACATCTGGGTCCGGTTGGTATCGAGATTGCCGACGACGGTTGCCTGCACCCGCATGGCGTCCTGCAGGCCGGCAACCGCATTCTGCCAGCGTGTCTGGGCGTTGGCGACGAGGAGCCCATTGGACATGCTCGCGGATGCCGGCGCATAAGTTGTCGAGAACGCGCGATCGATCTGCTGGACATCGTAGGCAATGCGCTGCGCTTGACTGAGCAGCTGCTGCGTGCGCTGGATCGATTGCTCGAGCTGCTGCAACGACGAATACGGCAGGCTCGCCAGGTTCTTCGCCTGATTGATCAACATCTGCGCTTCGTTTTGCAGCGAAGTGATCTGGTTGTTGATCTGCTGCAGCTCGCGCGCGGCCGTCAGCACATTTTGCACGTAGTTGTTGGGATCGAACACGATCCACTGTGCCTTTCCTTCCCAGGGCCCTTGGGTCACGCTAATTGCAATGATACTTGCTGCCAGCAGTGGGCGGAGACGTTTCATGACAAGCCACCTTCCTTGGCAAGCTGCGGAATGAGATTGCAGGCCCAGCCGAGGTCGCGCGCCCGAAGCCAGCCGGTGACGAACTCGTCTCGTCCGTGCTCGGCTAGCACCCGCTCGATGAGGGCCTGATCGGACTTGGACGACGCGGCCGCAAAAGCAAGCGCGATCTCGCCAAGGCCAAGGTCAAACAGTCGGTTGCCCCGGCGCGACTGGCAGTAGTAGTCGCGCTTGGGGGTCGCGCGGGCGAGGATCTCGATCTGCCGATCGTTCAATCCAAAGCGCCGGTAGATCGCCATGATTTGCGGCTCGATCGCGCGATCATTGGGAAGAAGGATCCGGGTCGGACAGCTCTCGATAATGGCGGGCGCAATTGCGGAGCCATCGATATCGGCCAGCGACTGGGTCGCAAACACGACGGAAGCGTTCTTCTTGCGCAGCGTCTTCAGCCATTCGCGGAGCTTGCCGGCAAAATCGGCATCGTCCAGCGCAAGCCAGCCCTCATCGATGATGAGAAGGGTCGGACGACCGTCGAAGCGATCCTCAATCCGGTGGAACAAATAGGAGAGAACCGCCGGCGCGACACCGGTCCCGATCAACCCGTCAGTCTCAAACACCTGGACGGAGGTCTCGCCCAGCCGCTCACCCTCGGCATCCAGCAGCCGCTCAAATGGACCGCCGAGGCAATAGGGTTGCAGCGCGCGCTTCAAGGCATTGGATTGCAGAAGAACGGACAGGCCAGTGAGCGTTCGCTCCCGAACTGGCGCCGAGGCGAGCGAGCTCAAGGCCGACCAGATATGATCCTTGGTCTCGGGCGTGACCTCGATGCGCTCGCGCGCAAGGATCGATGCAATCCAATCGGCTGCCCAACCGCGCTCCCCGACATCGTCGATGCGCGCAAGCGGCTGGAGCGCCACGAATTCTGCCGAATCTCCACCAACCGCGCCGCCAAGATCATGCCAGTCGCCTCCCATGGCGATCGCCGCCGCGCGGATCGACCCACCGAAATCGAAGGCAAAGACCTGAGCGGCCGGATATCGTCGGAACTGCAGTGCCATCAGTGCGAGCAGCACCGATTTGCCGGCGCCGGTCGGTCCAACGATCAGAGTGTGTCCGACATCGCCGACATGGAGCGCAAAGCGGAAAGGGGTTGATCCTTCCGTCTTGCCGAAGAACAGCGGAGGCGCCTTGAAATGATGGTCCCTCACCTCTCCCGCCCAGACCGCAGAGAGCGGGATCATGTGGGCGAGATTTAGCGTGGACACCGGCGGCTGGCGCACGTTTGCATAGACCTGTCCCGGCAGGCTGCCGAGCCAGGCCTCAACGGCATTCACTGTCTCGGTCATAGAGGTAAAGTCCCGGCCCTGGATCACCTTTTCAACGAGGCGTAGCTTTTCGTCCGCCGCGTGCGGATCCCTGTCCCAGACCGTGACGGTTGCCGTCACAAAGGCCTCTCCGATCTGATCCGAGCCGAGCTCCTGGAGCGCGTGATCTGCATCCATCGCCTTGTTGTGGGCGTCGGTATCCAGAAGCGTGGACGCCTCGTTGGTCATCACCTCCTTCAGGATCGCGGCAATCGACTTGCGCTTGGCAAACCATTGCCGCCTAATCCTGATCAGGAGCTTGAGAGCATCGGTCTTGTCCAGCATGATCGCCCGCGTGGACCAGCGGTACGGGAATGCGAGGCGGTTGAGATCATCGAGAATTCCGGGCGTGGTCGCGCTCGGAAATCCCACGACAGTCAGAACGCGCAGATGCGCGTCACCGAGCATCGGCTCAAGCCCGCCTGTCAGCGGCTGATCGGCAAGGAGCGCATCCAGATACATCGGGATTTCCGGGACCCGAACGCGATGCCGCTTGGTCGAGACCGTCGAGTGCAGGTAGGTGAGCGTCGCCTCGTCATCTAGCCAGCCGCATTCCGGCATAAAGCCCTCAACGAGCTGCAGCACGCGGTTGGTCCGGTCGACGAAGCCACTCAGCACCTCGCGCGCATCCTCTCCCGCGCTGCGATGGCTGCCCTCGTACAGGAGACGCTCGGCCACAGCTGCACTCTCTGCAGGCGGCAGATAAAGGAAGGTCAGGTAGTAGCTCGATTCATAATGGCTGCCGGCCTCCTCGAATTGCGCTTTGCGCTCCGCATCCACCAAGGCGGATGCGACATCCGGGAATGTGTCGGGCGGATAGCGCCCTGCCGAATGCCGTTGCGCCTCGACGAAAACCGCCCAGCCCGATCCGAGACGCCGGAGCGCATTGTTCAGGCGGCTTGCGACCGCAACAAGCTCAGCCGGCACGGAACTGTCGAGATCCGGCCCCCTGAACCGCGCCGTCCGCTGAAGCGAGCCGTCCTTGTTCAATACAATTCTCTCGTCGACCAGAGCAGCCCAGGGCAGGAAATCAGCAAGGCGCGTGTTTGAATGGCGGTATTCGGCAAGATTCATCATGGGACTATTCTCAAGCGCTGAGGTGACCGGGAACACGAACGTGCCGGCGCACGACTTCGACGAATTCCGGATCGCGTTTTGCGGCCCAGACCGCGGCCATGTGGCCGATGAACGCCAGCAGAAGGCCGGCCAGCCACAAGCGCAGACCAAGGCCGAGTGCTGCAGCCAATGTGCCGTTGAGAATGGCAACCGATCTTGGTGCCCCGCCCATCAGGATCGGCTCGGTCAGCGCACGGTGGACAGGGGCGACAAAGCCCGGGACTGGCTCATCCATCAGATCACCACCCCGCCGCCGAACGAGAAGAACGACAGGAAGAAGCTCGAGGCGGCAAATGCGATCGACAGACCAAACACGATCTGGATCAGCCGCCGGAAGCCGCCCGAGGTGTCGCCGAATGCGAGCGAAAGACCAGTCACGATGATGATGATGACCGCGATGATCTTGGCGACGGGTCCTTCGACCGATTGCAGGATCTGGTTGAGCGGCTGCTCCCAAGGCATGTTCGAGCCGGCGGCCCAGGCCGGGCTACTCACCAGGTACAGACCAGCGAATGCCGCAACTGACGTGAAACCTCGCCCGAGAGATGATCGTACGTTCATGACTGATCTCCGATTCTCGAAAGGGTGTAGTCGCCTGATGACCCAAGCCCGGTGACAGAAGCGAGTTCGCTCAAGCGCCGTTCGGCACCACGGCCAGAGAGCACGGCGATGACGTTGATGGTCTCGGCGATCAGCGCGCGCGGGACCGTGACGACGGCCTCCTGGATGAGCTGCTCGAGCCTGCGGAGCGCGCCAAGCGCGGTGCCGGCGTGGATCGTGCCGATTCCGCCGGGATGTCCAGTCCCCCAGGCCTTGAGCAGATCGAGCGCCTCGGCTCCGCGCACCTCGCCAATCGGGATACGATCAGGGCGCAGGCGAAGCGACGAGCGCACCAGATCAGACAGCGAGACAACGCCATCCTTGGTCCGCAGCGCCACGAGGTTCGGCGCCGTGCATTGAAGCTCCCGCGTATCTTCAATGAGAACGACGCGATCCGAACCTTTGGCCACCTCCGCCAGAAGCGCATTCGTCAGCGTCGTCTTGCCGGTTGAGGTGCCGCCGGCGACCAGGATGTTCTTGCGTGTAGCGACCGCATCGCGGAGCGCGTTCGCCTGCTCCAAGTTCAGGATGCCGGCAGCGACATAGTCGTCCAGCCCAAACACGGCGACCGCAGGTTTGCGGATCGCGAAGGCCGGCGCGGCGACGACCGGCGGCAGCAGGCCTTCGAAGCGTTCCCCGGTCTCCGGCAGCTCAGCCGAGATCCGGGGCGAGCCGGCGTGAACCTCGGCGCCCACATAGTGCGCGACGAGCCGGACAATTCGCTCGCCGTCGGCAGCCGTCAGATTCTCGCCGGTATCGATAAGGCCGCTCGACAGCCGATCGATCCACAGCCGGCCATCGGGGTTCAGCATCACCTCAACGATCGACGGATCTTCCAGAAAGCCCGCGATGGCAGGCCCCAGCGCTGTGCGGAGCATGCGCGCTCCCCGCAACTCGGCTTCCGAATGAAATGAATGGATCGCCACGACTGCTCCCCAGCTGAGTGAGGCAGCTAGCGTCTAGCCGCCTCACATGAGGACAACTAGAAAAAGCAGAACCTGCGCGACAGCAACAATGAGACCATGTCAATCGTAGTCTGGCGTAGAAGAAGAAAGATTCGGGACAATCGCTCTTGACGCACCGAAAATCATGAGCCGGACATCAGCCCGGCGACACGCTGGCTTCACCACTCCGCATGATCGTCCGCCTCCAGGATGGCGAGCTCGGCTGGTGGAATAACGACTTCAACCGAGTTCCAGCCTCCCGCCGGTTGACGTGTGACCCAAGCGCCAGCCTTCCGTTTCCGGCGCTCGAGCCACGGGACGACGGCGAACCAGACCAGCGCTGCCAGCTGCAGCAAAACGTTCACACCGAACGCGGTCTGATAGGCCGGTAAAGGATAATGCCCCGCCTCCAGAGGCCATTGCTCCAGAATCAGTCCCGTCCCGTACTGCACGACGAAAGCCCAGCCAAACTGCAGGACATTCAGACCGCCATTGGCGCGCGCAACCAGCTCGGCCGGGAAATAATCCGCTATGATGGCGTAGGTCAGAGCAGTGGCCGATCCGGCCATCGACACAACGCACCACGGCAGGAGTGATGGCCAGGGCGGATGCAGGATGAGCACCAGCTCCGCCACAATCAACAACGCCGCGAGCAAGCCAAACAGAGCCTCGCTCTTCTTGGCCCGGCGGCGCACCCAGTTGGCAAGGACGCCCAAGACCAGAGCGCCGAGACTCAGAGCGACCGCCATCACGAACAATTCGTTGACGACTCTCGTTCGATCCAGCCGCTCCACATCGGAAAGCCAGGGCGCCGCCCATAAGAATTGCAGTGCCCAAGCGGACCCGATGCAGGTCGCCGATAAGGGCGCCATTCTCCAGAACCGCGCATCCGAGTAGACGGTTTTCAGAGTGGCGGGCGTCCTGCTACTCTGTGGCCCAGTGGTTCGTTCGGGAACCACGAGATAGATCAAAATGGCAGCAAGCGCGCTTGCGGCGCCCAGCACGCCGAATAGACCCCGCCATCCGATCCAGTCCAGCAGCACCTCGGCAGGAGCCGTTGCAGTAACAGCCCCCAATGAGCCCAGCATGATCATGTAGCCATTGATGAGCGCCATACGTTCTCTTGGAAACCAGAGGACGATGATTTTCAGCCCCGACATCAGGGCTGCTGCACACCCAAGGCCGACCATCGCCCGCGCAAAAAGAAGCGACAGGAACCCCGTCGATAGTGCAAAGAGCGCGGCACCCGCTGCAGCAACAGCCAAGAGCACGCTCTGGACCCGGCGCGGCCCGAAGCGATCGAGTAACATGCCGATCGGAATCTGGGCCGCCATAACGACCAGAAAATAGATTGACGTGAGCAGCCCGATATCGGCAGCGCCAAGCCCGAGATCAGAGGCGAGGCGCCCAGCAATGAGTGTATTGATGGTCCGGAACAGGTACGAAAGGTAGTACCCGGCCGCGAAGGGAAGAAACACGCACACGATGAGCCGCCACACAGGAACTGGCTCAACTCGTGCCACCGGCAATATTTGCGACCCAAGCTCCTTCCGCACGCTTCTCGCGGCCGGCCTAACAAAAGGAGTTCGGCAGGTTTCGAAAGTTCGGATTGCTGCCGCCCTCCACGGCGGCAGCGCTCGGCTCGGAGTTGCCATCCGCCGCGACTGCGGTCAGACCTTCCTTTCTCGGCTGTTCTTCTGCCGCGCGCTGTGACGCGCCGCCAAGAGCTTCACCCGCAGGTCGACCGCGCCTGCCCAGCCGATCGATCGTCTCCCGGATCAATGGCTGACCGAGCCGTACCCGCCGTTCGACCAGCTCCGCCAATATCTTGAAACGCTGCTGCCCGAGCAAGCACGCCTCTCGCTGGCCGGATGGCAGCATGGGCGGCGTCACGGTGAGGTGATAGCGCGCATGCAGGGCTACGATCTCGGCGATGATCGCGATCTCGTGCTCGAGCCTGGCCATCTGGCCACTTATCCGGTCAAGAGCCTCATGAACGCGCCCCTCGGGCGGTGCACGATTCAGGAATCGTTCAAGCGCCGTCTCGACGACCATGCTCTTGCCGAGCCCCGGGCGTTCGGTCGCAACTTCAAGCCGCTGAAACATGCTCTCGGAGAGCTGAACGGTAACCTTCTTGGTTCGCGCTCCTTCGTTCGGGCTCGGCTGCGCGTCGCTGTCGGCTTGATTCACAATCGAGTTGGGCTGGCCTCCAAGCTCTCCATCGACTTGCACTGCTTGTTCACTCCCAATTTGCGGCCGCGACCTGCCCGCGCACCGCGGCACGCGCGGCGTCGATTTTGGAATCGAAACGGCTGAATCGCCTCCAGCGATGATGGACTTGACACAAGGGCCAATCCGAACGTCACTTCAACCGCACCGACATCTGCGTCGTAGTCTGGCGTAGCCAAAGAAAGACCAGGCGGTCTCAAGAAGAGCTGGATTTGTAAGCCTGTGTCATTCGCGCGCAGCTAACGGGCTGTTGCAGCGGGCCCGGGCGCCTTGAGTGACGCGCCCATCGCTTGTTGCTTCGTGGCGTACTGCCGACCTGCAGTCTGCTTATCTGATTCAGCGCCGCACCCATTGCCAGGAACTGCCAGGGCGCATTGGGGCGCGCGTGCTGATCACTCATGCTTGTCAGAGGCGTGCATGTCGATGCTCACCTCTTTCAGGACGGTGGATCCGCTTGCAAGCCGCCGTCCGATCGCCTCAACAAAGCGATCGTACGTTCCGCGCCCTTGGCGCGCTCGGAGGGCGCGCGCATTTGCTGCGATCTCATTGGGTTGCCAAGGCTTGTCAAGCCATAAGGTGCGTTTTCGCGCCTATAGGTGCCTTCCAAGCCAGCGCGAGACCTGAACCAATTCCTGCGTGAGCGAAGAACGGCAGTAGCACCGACCACTCCATCTATTCTTCTATGCGACGATTGTGGGCGAAGCCCCAGCCGCTTATCTGGCCCGCGCCTCAGGCGGCCTGAATAGGCGCCTCACCGTCGGTTCGCCGGCGGCGGTGACAAGCTCGAAGTCGCTGCGGGAAGGACGCGTTCCAACACGCGCCATCGGGCGCGTCACTGCAAGTTCGAACCCAGCCGGGTCGAGCCAAGCCGTTCCGTCATCCCGTCTCACCGGTATAACGGCGTAGCTGCCGCGCGCGCCTGTGGTGCCGGTGAGGGCCGCGCGCATTTGGGACGCGGCGCCGGCAGCGCCCTCGGCACGGGGTATGGATGTCTGCCAACGCAGGAAGAGCTGCGGGTCGATCCGGTCCTCGCTCTTAGGGTCATCTTGCTCATCGTCCAGCCACGCGTCGAACTCCCGACGCGTCGCACCGGCCGCCTCCCGGGTATGAGCCAAGCCTTGTGCAAGGCAGAAGGCCACGAACGGGTCGTGGGTACCCCAGCGCAGCAGCTCGCGCGCCCAGAATCCGATCCAAGGTAGGCCCGTGGTTTCTTTCCAAGCCGCCAGACTGGGCAACGCCAGCGCATCTTCTGCACCGTCGGCCCAGGCTTCCGCGACGACGGCGCCGATGGCCACACCTAGGCGGAACTCCAGGTTGTCAGCGACGAAGCGTTGCCACGACCGAAGGTCCTCGGGGGATGGGCCGGCCACATCGGGCTCGTTCATCCACCACCCGAGGACATCAGACCACCGTTCCAGGATCGCCTCGTCCGTATCCGTGCGGCGGACTCGAAAGCCGAAGCCGCGGTCCCCAGAGACCAGGTCGCCCAGCGCCTCAAATAGATCGATCCTCGTCGTCGGGTCGGCCGAGCCGTAGTTGTCCGCTGCGACCAACAGCTCCCGCATTCGTCGTGCTACGGCCTCGAAGCGCCGCCCCACTGCCGGCGGAAGACCGTAATGATAGAGGCGAAGGCGCTCGTCTGCGTCCGGATAGATGTGTTCGATGATGCCCGCGCCTCGGCGCACAAAGGCTTGTTCAAGCCATACTTCCTGCGCGGTCGCGACGGCGGTGAAGGTGGTTCGCCAAAGCGCCGCGAGCTGCGCTTCGGCGCGAGCGCGTGTCATGGCGGCCTCATCGACGCGGGCAATCTCTTCGAGTGATGTGAGAAGGATTGCATCCAGTTCGTCCATGGCGTCGGCCAACCTCGCCGCTCCGTCGCTTGCGCCCGTGCCAGCGTCCGCGCTGACGACAGTCGGCGCCGTCCTCTCGAGCCAATCAAGGAAAGCGTCTGGAGCCACGCCGAGGAGTCGGTTAGCGCGCTCCCAGATGTGGTTGAGGAGCAGCGCGAGCGGGCTGGGCACGTCGTCGGCATCCCGTTCCTCGATCACCAGTGACGCACGCAGCCGGTCATAGTCCGTCGCCAATTCCGCGCGCTGTCGGCGCTGGGTCGCCCTCCCCGCTGCCGCTGTGGTGGAAATCTGGGTCGGGAGCGCGACAAGCGTCATGCCTTCGATGCCGCGGGCCGCGCCCGGCCGCCCAGCGCGCCCGGCGAGGTTCCGAAACTCGGCCGTGGTAAGCGGCGCAATCACTTGCTGCTCCTCAACCGGGTCCCATGAACGGCGCTTGAGTGACGTCAGGAAGATGAGATCGAACGGTAGATTGACGCCTTCGGTGAGCGTCGCCGTCGCGACCGTGATCGGGCAGATCTTGCGATCGATGAGATCGACCATGAGACGGCGCAGGCGCTGCGGCATCTGCCCATGGCTTGTGGCAATCCCGCGATCGAGCAGGAAGAGCTCGAAGGAGTCGGCGCCGCAATAGTCTAGACAGGCCGCTCGAGCCTCGTCGAACCGCGCCCTGAGCGGACCTTCGGGCGGCTGAAAGCCCACCGCGCCTTGCCAGTCTGTCCGTTCAAGCGCCTCCTTGAACCAGCGCATGGTTTGCTCAGGCTCTTGCGCCACCGAGATGAGGACGCGTTGATCCTCGTCGGCGAGGTGCAAGGCGGTCCAGAGGACGTTAAGGCAGTTGAATCGATTGAGGCTGTTCCGCCATTGCGCAGGCAGCTGAGGCATCACCTCTATCTGCAGCCGGAGATAGACAGGGTCCTCCTCGCCGCGCAGGTAGAGGGGCAATCCATTCATCAGATCGAGCAGGATCACCCCTTGGGTGTTGGGCGCCGTCTCGAGCACTCCGATGACCTGGCGGGTGCTGCGATAGCGTACGCCGACCGGATTGGCATCGGGTCGGCCCTCGACCCAACGCGCGACAGGGCCAGCGGCACCGCCGGCTACGGCGGTGAGCGCAATCCGGACAACGTCCGGACGCTGAGACAAAATTCGGGACACGAGCCCTTCGAGGCGAATGGATCGATTGCTGTGGTCGGAGAAGCTCAGTCGCGTAGGCTCGTTGGCCTCAGGGACGACCTGGTGGGCTTCGTCGATGATGAGAAGGCCCAGACGCGCCATCAACATTTTGCCGAGGTAGCGCATCAACGCATCCGCTTTCTCGACGGTGACAATCAGCACGACGGGCCGTTCGCTGGTCAGCCAGAAGTCGGTAATGCCCCAGTCTGCCCCGCCGTAAAGACCAGTGACGGTGATGTCGTGGCCGAGTTCTGAGGTCAGCTTTGCCTCGACTTCGCCGGCGAGGGCTCGGGACGGCACGATGTAGAGCGCCAACGGCCCCTGCAAGCCCTCATCCTCCCGCAGCAGCAGTTCCTTAATGAGGGCGAGATTCGCAACCAACGTCTTCCCCGAACCCGTGGGGGTGCAGAGCGCGAAGGAGCTTTCTTCGAGCAGGCGTTGGAGGCCGTGCTGTTGTGAGGTCCAGAGGATCCCGCGGCCGCGGCTGAATTGGTCGCGGGCATAAGCCAGCAGCCGCGAGCTCCGCTCCGGCCGCAGGGCGCCGAGCGCCCGTAGCGGCCGGTAGATAGTAGCTGCGACGAAGCTGTCGGCGACGGCCCGCATGATGGTAATAACTAGCGAGGCGTCGTCGCTGAAAGTGCGGGTTGCCATGGCGTCGAGCGCACGGAGCTTGCCCATCGCGACCGCGAGCCGTTCGTCATCACCGCGGCGCAGACAGTCGGCGAGCAGCCCGAGACTTCTGACCAGCTCCACGCTGAACGCCCATCCAACCGTCGGGCCAGCTTCGCCGTCGGGCGTCTCACTGCGCATGGCAATCAGCAGCAACGCGCTGGCGTCGGCTGTCGTGAGGTCAGGGTAGCGGTGCCAGAACAAGGCGGCGCGACGCAACACACCGTCGAAGTCCGCTCTCAGAAAGGCGCTGTAGAGCCGAACGCCTTCGTGATCCGAGCGCACTTGCGACAATAGTCCGAACGCCATCGCGGGCAGCCCTCCGAGCTGATAGGCCCCTGCGGCCAGTAGCTCGATAGGAACCACACTCCGGATGGTGTCGGCGGCGCGTGAGAGCCACTCAAGGATTTCGCCGGTCCGGCGATAGCAGTCGATAGCGCGCTGCGACGCCTCGCCTTCTATTGAGCGAAAGATGTGCGCCGCATGCAGAAGCCGGCGTGCGTCGGCGAGCTGACGCGCGGAATCGCGCTCGGTCCACAGGATCGTCGGCACCTGCCAGGTCGCCTGCAGGCAACGGACATAGGTCCTGGCCTGAGCCCGGCTCAACTGGTTTTCGATGGCGAGTTCGCGCCGTACGCGCTCGGCGGCCTCGAGCCGGTCTTGGTCGCGTTGCGGCATCAGGCGTCCTCCCACAAGGTAGCGTAGAGTTGGTCGATAAGCCCGTCGCCGCACTCGAGAATAATCTCTACAACTTGGAGGTCGTGGGGCGCCGTGTACTCCGCCGGAGCTTCTTCCCAGGGGATCAGGCAGCTCAAAGCCTCGCGTCGTCGCGCCCCGTTCCCAACAAGAAGCACCAAGTTGCTTCGACCGGGCAGCGGGCCCTGACCGAACACCGCACGGTCGATCGACAGGATTGCATTGGCATGCCCGTCTGGATCTCGCTGCTCCAATAGCTTTTGCAACTGCCGAAGGCCGTGCGGGACTGGCGTGTCCCGGTTCACCTCGAACCAGATTCCCCGTCCGTTGTGCACCATTTCACCAGTGTCCTCATCCTCCTCCTTGGGGCCGAGAAGCAAGCTCTTCACGATAGAATCCGTCAGCGACTTGCGCCACTTGGCTTCACCGGCGATTACGCGCGCAACTTCGCCCTGAGCGTTGAGGGCGATGCCGATGAAGTCAGAGCCGTGACGGCCATAGATTTCGCGCGTGCGGCTTGGATCGAACCGGAGCGCCCAGAGATATTTCTCGACGTCGTCGTGCTCACGAAAGAGGAAGATCGGTACTCGCCATTCGTGACCGCCGACGAACTCGTTCTGGTAGGCCTCGGTTACCAGGCCGGCCACCACCTCACCGAACAGGCCGCGATGGGCTTTTGAGGGCAAGCAGTTGGGATAGCTGATCGGAAGCAGCCCGCCCGCCGCGTCGGGATGAAGAGATATTCCGATCTGTTCATGGAAATATTGGCGCGCATCGAGGTGGGCGGACTCAAAGTACGGACGCAACGCGTCGATGAGGTCCTGGTCGATCTTGCCCTTCTGTTCGAGAAGCAGGTGCCCGTAGTTCCGCTCTACCGTCCCATTGGGTTCAAGCCATTGGTCCAGGGCGTTGATCGGTGGTGGGCATGTATGCATTGCTTAAACCTAATCGAAATCGGTCAGATCGCCGTCTCGGCCTTCTCACAAAACACAATGCATTAGCGAAGCCACGTCATCGGCACGAGCTTTATGCCGTCGCGCCAGCGTTGAACCCTTGAAGTTCGGAACCACGCCTGAAGAAGGTCGACGTGGTCCGCAACGATGACCTGCATGTTGGGGGCCATGGTCGTGCAATATTCGAATAGCAGCCTGTACAAGCGGGCAACCGCCGCTTGATCCTCGTCTTCAGCCCCGGAAATCTCACCGAGGTCCTTGTCCTTTGGATAGTGAGCTTGGGAGGGCTGGTCGAGCATTAGAAACGCTGGCACCGGCCGATCGAGTGTGCGAAAGAGCTTGTGGAGAGCCAAGTGCGCGGCCACGTGATATCCAACCCAGTTCTCCCCGCTGCCGATTTGGGGCAGAGACAGCGGTCCGTGCACGGTGTCAGCGACGACGGTGAGGTTCTTTCGGTCCAAGCGGAGGCTGTTCTCGCCGTGCTCCAGCTGAAGCCGGCTAGCGTATTCGGTGATGTCGCGTCCGACCAAGCTGAGGGCCGTCGTTAAGCGCTCCTCCATCGCCTCCTGGTCCAGGGCGGTTTCCAACTCGACCACTTCGGCTCTCACCCTAGCGATCTGCAGGCGAAGCCCCTCCTCGTCCGACAGCGTGCGTGCATTCTCGAGGTAGTAGCCGATGCGGCCCGCCACACGGGCCTGCTCGGTGAACAGGTCTTGCTCGATGCGAAGCCGCTCGTTGTCGGCGATCCGGGTCGTGATGTCTCGCTGGACGATCGTCAACTCCTCTTCCAGAGTCGTTCGTTTCGTTTCGAATTCCGCGATCTGGCCCTGCAGACGCGGATTGTCCCGTCGCACGGCACTAAGCTGACGGTCCAGCCGATCGAGCGAACGCCGAATCTCGTCCACCGAGGGCACGGCCACAGCCAACTGGCTGTCGCAGAGCGGACAAGTCTCATGCCCCTCCGCGCCATGTCCAACCAGGCCGATCGATGCCAGTCGCGCCTGCTGCTCGCCAGCCTCGGCTTCGAAGTCCGATGCCTCTCGCGTCAATCGTTGCAGATCCTTGATCTCGTCCCGCAACTCCTGAAGCTCAGAGCGAATGCGGCGGCGCCGATCCTCCAGATCCGTCAAGTCAGCCGCCGGATCGTCCGTCTTCGCATACTCTAGAGACCGCGGCGCGGCCGCTTGACCTAGGAGGCTACGAACCCCCTCGAGCGAGTCAGCCAAGACGTCGAGCGGCAGCAAGCCGATGCGCTTGGCCTCCTGTAGGAGGTTGCGAGCCGTCCCGGATGCTTCGTCGGCCAGCGCCCGAGCGTCAGCGTAGTCACGCTCCAAGCTCCTCAATCGGCGGCGAGCGTCTTCGTACCGTTTTTGCTTCAGATAGTGATCTTCGCCCATGGCGCCGACGAAGTACGGAAGCGTGTCCTTGATGGCCTGCGGAATCCGCTCTTCACCTTGCCGGTGGAAGAGTAGACGGCGGTTGGCAATTTCGTCCTGGTTTTGAAGGCAGAAAAAAATTGCCTGACCGGCCGATGCCTCAAGCGGACGACGCGTCGCGCCAGGCTCCGGCACGTACAGGTTTTCCGCCACACCAAGGATAGCCGAAAGCCTCTGCCGCAACCCGTCGGCGGTGGAATTTTTCACGAGCGATGCGGTTGTTTCCGGAAAATTATCAGCATTGCGCGCGAAGTAAATTTCGTCGCTGGCCTTGCCTGCTGGGCCAGGATTTCGCCTTGCGATCAAGATGCCTTCGCCGTCGTGGTCGAAGAGCACTGCAAACCAGGAGACGCCTCGCC
Organism: Bradyrhizobium sp. WSM1253; assembly: GCF_000244935.1. Classification (NCBI taxonomy): domain Bacteria; kingdom Pseudomonadati; phylum Pseudomonadota; class Alphaproteobacteria; order Hyphomicrobiales; family Nitrobacteraceae; genus Bradyrhizobium; species Bradyrhizobium sp. WSM1253. The sequence goes on along the minus strand of NZ_JH600073.1, from coordinate 5,936,883 downwards.
GAATTTCGCCCTCGGCGATCGTGCATTCTGAACGGCCCCAGCAATAATCGACAATATCCAAAAGGGCCGACTTCCCCGTCTTGGACGCGCCGGTGACGATGTTCAGCGCGCCAAGATTGAAGCGAACGTCCCGGCGCTCACCGTCGTGCGAATAGATCGCGATGGCTCTGATCTGAACGGTCAAACTCGCACTCCCAAGGTTTGCAGGACGGCGGCGGAATCCGACTGGTTGCCGAACCAGCGGCCCAGCAAACCGGCGGCCCGCCGCATCGCATCAACGTCGTCCGTTGTCGCCGAAGGCTTGGTACCCAATTTGATGGGCCGCTTCCCAACCATCACTCCGTCCGGACTGACCTTGATCGCGTCGAGCTGCGCGAGAAACATGAGCGCCTCCCGCGTCACGGGCCTGAGCCGCAGTGTCCGGTCGGGAAGCGTGCTGAGCATGGTAGTGTTTTCGCCAGCCCAGGAAGCGAACGCGGTGTTGGCCGTGCCGGGGAGCGCCTTCCGCGCTCCGGGATGGAGGACCAACGGCAAGGCAACGAATGCGTAGGCGAGTGGCATCGCGCCGCCTGCCCGCTTGTGAAACTCGTTGATCATCCTAGCCAGCAATTCACCGCAGAACGCCGGGTTGAAGTGAGCCGCTTCTTCTTGCGGTCTGTCCCGCCAAGCCAGCTCGAAGCGCGTGAGCCCGGCCATCTCACTTCTCTTCCGTGCAAATTGAGACGTAGTCCCGGTGCCAGCCAACCCGAAGGTCATTGGCTAGGATGTGGTAGGACCCCACGTTCAAGAACCGGGCAGTCAAGGAGCGGAACGGGAACCGAGCGTCATTTTCGACCCATTGGTAGAGTGCCTGCCCATCCTGCTTGAGCGTTGGTTCCCCGGGGGGTGTACCGCCGTGAACGTCGCACATAGCCTCAAATCGCGGCTGCCATTCCTCAACCAACCGTTGCTCGAACTGCCCGACCTCGTCGTCGAGCACGACATGCTCTCGTGTCCATTTTGAGCGCTGCGCAAAGGCCCGATAGAAATCGCGCTTCGCAAAGCGCAGACGGTTCCCCCCGAGTCCGATGACGTGCAACTGCTGTACGAAGCGAAAGCCATCATACTCGGCGTACTCCGCTTCACCAGGCTCGGCATGTTCGAAATCGGCGACTAGGGCATCTCGCTTCAACGCGTCCCGTATGTCGTCGAGCTTCGCCTCCACTAGGCCAATCGGAATGGGCTCAGAAGGGCTCTTCACCAGTGCGGCGCAGACCCTAGGCCACCACCACCCCTCGAGTGCTTCACGCGCGGCGGCCGCTTTGCCGGCGGGGGCGACCAACCTAAGAGCGTGCTCCAGTTCGTCATCCAAGTCGGCAATCAAGGGCTGGTTGTCGAGGACCTCCACCGCACTGAGGAGCGCAGACCGCATTGGCTCGGCCAGCGCGAGGAAAGCCGCGAACGCCGGCGCTAGCGCCTCGTTTGCTGACGTCTGCGCGACTTCCGTCAGGATTTCGCTTGCAGATTTCGGATTTCGCTTTGCCCCAGTTGGATAGGCGCCCGGCGGCCGAAGCAAAGCGGCCGCCGATTCGGCGCTAGCGGCTGCGGTGGTAACAAGAGCCAATTTCGCGCGCGACGGCAGCGACGGATCATCCTTGGCCGCCTCGGCCCAGATCCGAAGGGTTTTCCAGAGATCAGGGCTCGCATTGCTGAGGCTCGCGACGCGATCAATGTGATGTTTGGTTTGAAGAAGCTCGAAGGCGGTGCCGTCCTTCTCGAAGGAAATGTCGTCGAGGCGCTCGATCGAAACCTCAACTTCCGCACCACTGTTCATATGAGGAATACACAACAGCAGCGCCAGTCGAGCTTGATAGAGATACCCGACAGCTGATGCCGCAGCCGTGAAGTGATTTCCCCCGTCGCTCAATTCGCCCCCCATATGGGGTTAGCTTTACCGGCATCACAATCAAAAACAAGGAGCGACACGACCTTGACGAGCAATTGTTTCGGGTTCGTCCGGTGTGACCGCGACACAGCTGCGCTTGTTGGAGTGCTGCACCAAGCGGACGGTCGAGACGCGTCTGGCTGCAGCCAGTCCCCGAACCATCGCATAAGCCGCTGCTTTTGCAACGTTATTTCTCATAGACGCTCAGCACGCTTTCCTCGCTAGTGTCACCGCTCCCGTCGAAGGCTTGAGCATGGTGCGGCGCGCTTAGCGCAGCTTGCCAGCTCAAGCAGGTCGAGTGGTCATGAACGATGATTTGGATGTGTGGTCCTTGTACAGAGGCGATGGTTAATTTGGGGTGACCTTCTCTTCAGCAATCACAGTACGTAGCGACGAACAATCTTGCTTCTTCCATGACTGTGTCGTCTCGAGCTCAGATTGAAGCGTTTCGTACAAAAGCTGCCATCTCTCCTTGAACTTGCGGCTCTGTTGCAAGGGGTCCCAACGAGGATCGACGCTATAAGATCCGCCGCCCTAACATTGGCACCGATTATGGCCACTGATCGCATGTGATTAGTGCAATGAGCGGCATGTTCTCGCTTAAAACCTGCGTTTAATCGCGTTCTTCGACGAACTTCACCGCCAGAGTGGTCGACTGTGATCCGTCTAAGGCCGCAGCACCCATGCTCCGCATGGATTGATGAGTAGTGGCGGCGACAGAAAGGCAGCAGCGCAACGATATCAAGCGACAGGAGACGGCGCTCGTGTTCTGGCGTAGGAATAGAAAGGATGGTCGGTCGATCAATGAGAGCCGGGATCGCCTGTGACTGGCGTCGTACTCCCAGGATCGCTTGATTCCATGCTCACTTCCTTAAGTACCGTCGATCCACTAGAAAGTCGTCGCCCCAAAGCTTCGACAAAGCGGTCGTAGCGCTCACCGCCCTTGGCACGCGCGGCTGGGCTCGACTGCTCGGGCAAGGCGGGGGTAGACGTCAGCCAGAAGCGGACGAACAATGCGATCGTCTCCAGCGTGACACCGTCATTCCGTTCGAGTCGTTCCAGCATGCGTACGATGCGGTCGAGCCGCTTGGCTATGGCAGCCTCCCGCCGGTCGGAGTCGTCCGGCGAGAGGAATGAAGAGATCGCGGCCTCGGCGACCAGAGACTTGGGCTTGCCGTGACGTTTTGCGAGAGCCTCGAGGCTGCCGAAGATGCCGGGATCGAGGTAGATGCTCAGCTGGACCTTTTTCATGACGACCGCTCAAAGCTCCATTTTGTCGTCAGGGTCGAGGCTGACAGAACGTGCAAGACCCTGCATCGAGCGCCTCATGGCCTGCGCCTGGACGACGTCGGCGTCGCCATCGTCGGGGGCGGTGTCGAACTCGTCTTCGGCAAGGGGGGAGCTGATCACCACTTCCTCATGTTGCGGCAGTTCGGGTTCGCGGCGAATACCGCCATTCGTATCCCGGGCTCTGTGCTTCACGGTCGCGAGAAGCTCGACGGAGGGCGAAATCGGCGTTTGGCCCGACCACTCATCCGGCAGAGCGATCGGTGCGGCTGGACCTGTGCCCGACGGTTTCAATATCCGGCTTTGGAATTGCGGATCCTCGTAGTACCGAACCTTGCGGGCGCGCACTGGGTGCACGCCCGAGACCATCACGACCGCCTCATCGGGCGAGAGCTGCATGACTTCCCCGGGCGTGAGCAGCGGCCGGGAGGTCTCCTGGCGGCTTACCATCAGGTGGCCGAGCCATGGCGAGAGGCGATGCCCGGCGTAGTTCTTCATCGCCCGCATCTCGGTCGCGGTTCCGAGGGCGTCCGACACGCGCTTGGCGGTGCGCTCATCGTTGGTCGAGAACGCGATCCGGATATGGCAATTGTCGAGAATAGCGTGGTTCGGCCCATAGGCGCGCTCGAGCTGGTTCAGGCTCTGGGTGATCAGAAAGCTGCGGATGCCGTAACCTGCCATAAAGGCGAGCTGGCTCTCAAAGAAGTCGAGCCGGCCGAGTGCTGCGAACTCATCGAGCATGAGGAGCAGCTGCTGCCGCCGGCGGTTGGTGTCGAGGCTTTCGGTCAAGCGCCGTCCGATCTGGTTGAGCACGAGCCGCATCAAGGGCTTGGTGCGGGCGATATCGGAGGGCGGTACCACCAGATAGAGCGAGATGGGGCGAGCTCCGTCGACGAGCTCGCGAATGCGCCAATCACATCGGCCGGTGACCTTCGCGACAACGGGATCGCGATAGAGCCCCAGGAAGCTCATCGTCGTCGATAGCACGCCGGAACGTTCGTTTTCGCTCTTGTTGAGGAGCTCCCGTGCAGCCGAGGCGACCACGGGATGAACGCGCTTTCCCAGATGCGGGGTCGCCAGCATTGCATTCAGCGTCGCCTCAATCGGGCGCGACGGGTCTGACAGGAAATTGGCAACGCCGGCGAGTGTCTTGTCGGCCTCCGCGTAGAGGACGTGCAGGATCGCGCCGACGAGCAAGGAGTGGCTGGTCTTCTCCCAATGGTTGCGGCGCTCGAGCGCGCCTTCGGGATCGACGAGAATGTCCGCGATATTTTGGGCGTCCCGCACCTCGTAGTCGCCTTTGCGGATCTCGAGCAGCGGATTGTAGGCGGCACTTGCCGGATTGGTCGGATCGAACAGGAGCACGGGGCCAAAGCGGGCGCGCCAGCCCGATGTCAGCTGGAAGTTCTCGCCCTTGATATCGTGGACGATGGTGGAACTCGGCCAGGTCAGAAGTGTCGGAATGACAAGGCCGACGCCCTTGCCCGAGCGCGTCGGAGCAAAGCACAGCACATGTTCCGGACCGTTGTGTCGCAAATAGTTGCGGCCAAAGCGGCCGAGCACGAAGCCGTCGGGGCCAAGAAGCCCAGCACGCCGAATCTCCCGCGCATCCGCCCATTGCGCCGAGCCATAGGTCGTGACGTGCTGCGCTTCCTTGGCGCGCCAGACCGAGAGGAAGATGGCAACACCAACGGCGGCTATTCCGCCTCCAGCCGCGATGCATGCGCCCTGCATGAAGATGACGGGCGCGTAGGCATCGAATTTGAACCACCAGATGAAAAACGCGGCTGGCTGATAGATTGGCCAGTGCCCGATCATGAACCAGGCGGGACCGAGCTGCGGCTGGAAGGCCAGACGCCAGGCCGTCCACTCGGTCGCTGCCCAGAGGAAGGCGAGCACGACCAGCGAGACGACGATCAGTTGGCTCCAGACAATCTTTGTTGCGGACATGGACCGAGGCAATGCGGCAACGCCAGCTGGTAGCGCAACGGCGATCCGCTCGGTGTCGTAGCCGCGCGCAGGTTGGCGCGGAGATCGGCGGGTCAGAGCGAGAGGTCGCGCTTGCGGCCGAAACTCCAATCCACCCCGGCAGGACCGGCGATGCCGCTCACCTGCCTGCCCAGTTCACGCTCCAGCGACGGTAACCAGGGCACGAGCTGGAAACCGAGGCCGTTGTCGATCATGGCGAAGCGGCCGGAGGCGAGCGATAGCCTGCGGCTGTAAACCCCCGAAACCGACTCTCCTGCCTCCGCGGGCAAATGCGCCAGCCCGGTTTCGGAGGCCAAGCGCCGCCCCACGGTCTCGAGCTCGCGATTGCGCAGGGTACCAATCAGGTTACGGCCAACCGTGATCTTGTCGCCGTCACGGCGGGCAAGCCCCTGCTCCGCCAGCACGTCGATCCGCCGGTCGAGCGCGTCGCGGACCTCGGCACCGAAACCAGCGCGCGAGAGTTCGACCGGCTCACGCGCGACGAGTCGGCGATCGAGCCAGGTCGCCCCATCCGCCGTCACCTGCTGGTCAAGGTTGAGGTCTGAGCGGACGGCCAGCGCGATCCGCTGGCGGCCCCTCGTATCCTCGAAACGCCGCAGCTCTACAATGCCGCCAACCGGCCCGTCACCAGCCGCCTCGATCTCGGGAAGCTTCAGGTGATGAACGCGCCCATCGGTCCCGTCGACGACGGCGAAGGCCGAGCCCCTGAGCTCATCGTCAAGCCCGCGGGCGATGAGGCGGCCGATCACGGGTTCGCCATGGCGTTCGCCCTCGAGTGCCCAGGACGATGGTGCGCGTGCGGTGTCATCCTTGGTGAGGCTCTTGTGCAGCCGCTTGATGATATCGCCGCGCTCCCCGAGCTCTCGCAGGCGCTGCTCCGCGTCAGCCGCCAGCACCCAGCGCGCCGGCCCGGCCGACTCGGCCAGGCCCAGCCGCTCGAGGTTGCGCATCCTTCCGATTCGGATCTCACGCAACGGGTCGCGCGCTTCCCGGTCCGGCCGGAGATCAATGACCCCGTCCGCCGCCCCTGCTTCCCGGGCCAGCACCCGATCGAGCCTGGTCCAGCGTTCAGCCGTCACTTCCCTGTCCAGGTTTTGGCGGATTTCCAGCTCTGATCGCGGGCCGAGTTCACGCGTGACGAGATCCCCGGCGCGGGCGCGCAAGCCCCTCGAGATATAGTCCCGGCTGATGACAAGGTCCTTGCCGTCATCGCCACGGCCCCTTACGAGGACGTGGATATGCGGGTGCTCCGTGTTCCAATGATCAACCGCCACCCAATCGAGCTTGGTGCCAAGGTCGCGCGAAGCCTGATCCATCAGTTCGCGGGTGAAGGTTTGTAAGCTTTCCAGCTCAGTGGCATCATCGGGCGAGACGATGAATCGGAAATGATGCCGATCGTCCTCGCAGCGCTCGGCGAAGGCGCGGCCGTCGGCCTCATCGCCGCTAGCCTCAAAGAGCTTGCCGGGCGCTCCGTCGCGGGTGACGCCGTCGCGCTGGAGATAGCCAATATGGGCACGCAGCGCGCCTGGCGAACGCATCCGGCGCACGACGCGCGCCTTGACGATGGCGCTGCGGGCACGGTTGTTGAGGAGCCGGGTCGCGGCAAGGCTCGCCGCGCGGCCGCGCCCAAACGTGCTGCCATGGCTGCGGCCACCATGTGAGAGGCCGCCGGCCTTCTGCGCAGCTTTGAGGGCCTGCGCCAGGAACGGTTTTGTCCGAGCCGGGCGCGTCGAGCGGATGCGCCCGGGACGGATGCGGAAATCATCGTTACCGGCCAACGTCCGCTCCGAAGGGTGTCCAAAGCTGAACCAAAATAGCGCGTTGCCGAAAGTCGCAGAGTTTGCCGGACATTGGCAATGTTTGCAGCGTGATTTGAATTTGCTGGTGTTCCCTGCCCCGACCGACCGGCCGCACCTTGCGGCTTTTACCCTGCCCTCCCCGGTCGCTCACTCCCGGCTCTCTGCCGACCACTCTCAAAATTGCGACTGGCTTCGACATCATGCGACGAAATGCGTTTGCGATCATGGGGACTGCACCTCGCCTGATCGCCGCACAAACAGGCCAGTCGCGCGAGGGACGAGTGCAGTTGCACCCGCCCTAGACGCTGCTTTCGACGAATTCATTGTGCGGACACCGGATGCCGAGTTGGTGTCAGCCGATAAGCTCTTGGACCGCACAACAACGAGTGGCGCTTGCTGCCACGCGGCGAAGCGTCTGGCAGCCGAACCACCGCTGTTGCGCTGCTCAATACCGATTAATGGTGCGAGTGTAGCGATGTAGATCTGTGTTTCATCCGGAAGCGCTCGACCGGTGGCCAGGTGGTCCTCGTACCGTTTTGGTCCAGCATTGTAGGCTGCGAGAAACCCTGCCGATCCGAAAAGATCGAGCATCTCGCGAAGGTACGCTGTCCCAGCCATAATGTTGTCGTGAGGATCAAGCGGATCGATACCGAGATCGTAACGAACGCTCAGCTCGACCCAGGTCGCGGGCATGATTTGCATCAACCCGAGCGCTCCCCGAGGTGACATAGAGTGCGCATCACCACCGCTTTCGGCGTGCATGACAGCACGGATCCAACGCTCCGGGATGTCGAACCTATGTGAGGCTTCGGTCACGAACGCGGCGTATGCACGGCCTGGAAGCAGGTTTGAGGAGCGCGCAGCTTGTGCGCGCGATCCAGCCTCCGCGCTGCCGGCCGATGGCGCTGCGAACGTCAGCAGAATTCCCAAAAAGCATGCAGCGGCTCGAGATAGCAACGTGCGGACAGCCGCCCAGGACAGAGCTCTTCCCGGCCGGCACTGAGCCGGCGCGAGACGGCCGCGACGCCAGCCGATTGCCGACAATTCGGCCGGGATGGAGGAATGACAGTGCGATCGGTCGAATAGAGAAACCGCAACCCAGTCGAGCAATGCCGCCATTTGTCAGTCCTCCCTGGTCCACACCGGTACCGCTTGCCCGATGACGGCCGATATCGGGAGCGGTCCGAAATATCTGCCGTCCAAGGACTCGTCCGACTGCCAGTTCATGAGAAAGACCTCGTCCTCAGCGACGACCCGGCAGCCGTGCCAGGCCGGCAAAGGCCTGCCACGGCGGTCGCGCTCGCGCGCCTGCCCCATTTCGATGCCGTCGACGACGATAGTGAATCCCGTTCTGCAGATGGTTTGTCCGGGCAACGCCAGCACATGCTTGAGCATCGGAAGACCGCTCGGCAAATAGCCGTTGAAGTCGAGGAAGCTCGCGAGCGGCTCTGGTGGCCGAACGGCCACGAGCTCAGTGATGTGTAATCGTGCGGTCCCTTGCAAACGGTAGAGGCCGATCGGCACACTTTCGGAAGCGTTCCAGATGTACGATAGTGAAGTGTCGGGGACCGGCCAAAGCGCGAGCGTTGTGGCCCCACATATCGCAAGGATGATCCTTAGCCGTCCCATCAGAACACCATCCGGCGCCGGTGGAGCCACACCTGGTGGCGCGCACGCGTATAAGGTCGTGGCGTTTCGTTGACGGAAAGACGGTTGTGGATGTGATGCCAGTATTCGGGGGCCGCATCGGCAGGATCGATGCCGAGTGACTCCACGGCGTCGATAAACTGGAGAACGCGCTCGACCTTTCGCCAACCAGCCAGTCGCAGCAGGCTTTCGCCGCCGGGGCTAACCCAAGGCACCGTCGAATACCGATGCCCCGGCGTGATCGCGCGCAGAATGTCGATTCGAGACAGGATGGTCCCGAAGTCATTGGACGTCCAGCGCACGAACGCAAAGATGCTGCCGGGAATGAACGAGAGAATGCGCCGGTGCTGGTCAATGATCTTCTCCGATACAGGCTTGCCGAACCTGATTCGGTTCTCGATCCGCTTCTCGAGCCACAAGAGTTCAACAGTTGTGAGGTCGCTCACCCGGCCACTCCATAGTTTTGAGAGGAATTTTGGACATGCCAACGGGTGCGCTGTCGCCAGCGCATCGACGTCAGAGCCTTGGTTTCGGCAGAACGGTCGTGATGAAGCGCCGATGATCGGCTTGTCCAAGCGTTGCAGCGCTCCTGCTGCTGCCAAGGATCGCGGCCGAGTGCTCCAATTCGTTAGAAGGAGTCCGAAGGATTCCGCGCTTGCCGGAGTACTGACCGGTGCCCCATCGCCGGTCGCATTGCGACGATGGTGCCTCGCGACGATTCGCGAACGGAACGCACGGTGCGTTCCGGCAGTCGGCAACGGAGGCGCATGATCGACTTCTATGCAGAGCTGGACGTGTCGCTGGAGGCGACGAACATTTGTGTGGTCGACGGCGACGGCAATGTCGTCTGAGAGGCGAAGTTGGACACCGATCCGGACGCGATCGAACTGTTGCTGGCGGAATGAGGAATTCATCTCAAGCGCGTCGGCGTGGAAGCGTTCTCGTTCAGCGCCTGGCTGTTCACGGCGGTTGCCGAAAAGGGTCTGCCCGTGATTTGCATCGAGACCCGGCGCGCCAAGGCGGCGATGAACGCGATGGTGAACAGGACCTCGCGCAACGACGCAAAAGGCTTTGCGCAGATGATGCGGACCGGCTGGTTTGCCGCGGTCGTTGTCAAGTCGGAGAGCGCACAGACGTTGCGGGCGCTGCTGGTCGGGCGCAAGGCGATGCTCGGCAAGGTGCTGGACATGGAGAACATGATCCGCGGCCTGTTGCGCCCGTTCGGCTTCAAACTCGGCGAGATCTCGGTCGGCCGTTTTGATGCGCGGGTGCGCGATCTCTTGGCCGGGAAGAAGGAATTGGAAGTGATCGTCGCGCCGCTGTTGGACGCCCGCAGCGCCATGCGGCAGCAGTTGGCAAAACTGCACCGCGTGGCGCTGACGTTTCGTGCCGCCGTCGATGATGCGGCGCGATTCAAGAAGTCGACCAATGTCGGCGCCCGTTTCGGGCTGACGCCGCGGCGCTGTCAATCCGGCCAGACCGACCGGATCGGTAGCATCTCCAAATGCGGCGACGAGCTGACGCGGGTGATGCTGTACGAGGCGGCGATCGCGATCCTCACACGCATTCCGAAGAACTTTGAGTTGCGGCTGTGGGACGTGCAGCTGGCCAGGAAGAACGGTCCGATGCGCGCGGCGACCGCAGTGGCGCGCGCGTTCGCCGTGCTGCTGCACAAGATCTGGACCAGTGGCACCACCTTCCGGTTTGGCGCCGGCGGCAAGCGCGGCCGGGTCGCTGCGGCGGCTTAAGGGCCTCCGCGACCCGGCCGCTTCCACGCGCGCCTTCTCCTTCCGCCACGGCGGAGCGGCGTATCCCGAGGGGACGGGGATGTGGGTGAGATCGCAACTTTTCTTGCCGGCGGCTTCATGACGACGTTTGAAGCCATCAAGCACGGCGCTGGTTAGCCTGACCGCCCTTTCCTCAGATTCCGGCTTGTGGTGGCCATCGTGCCAACCACGGATGTTAGCGAGTTCTCCTCGACGAGCGATTGGCCGCAAAAGGACGTGACGCGCACCAGGCGATGATGTCGACGCCAACGATCGCGAAGATTTGCGCGCGATCGCGTTCGCGCGCGCAGATTGGAGATAACAATCGTATTGCAGCGAAGCTTTGCGCGTGAGAGTGTGGGTGCATGAGGCATCCTCGTTGCACACGCGGCCGACTTGTTCACAACGTACTGATTCACAACAAGAAGTTAGTGTCAGTATGTTAGTAAAGTTACGGGAGCAGGAAGTCTTGACGCCGCAGAACCTTAGCTCTGATTCCGGTCCCCGATAGCACGAGCATCGGGTCCCCGATGGCACGAGGGTTCTGGTCCCTGATAGCACGAGCGAATTCACAGCTTATCCCCAGCAGGAAGGACGACGCCGCGCTTGCGCAGTCGCTTGCTCGACGGGCCGATGAGGACTGGTGCGAAATTTAATCGCTCTGCGCCATTCGGATGATGCGTGATGATGAGCCGATAGCCTGGCAATGTCTGACGACGGACGATCTGACGCAGGTCGTAGGCAAAGTGTTTGAACGGCGACAGGCTCCCGGACTTCGCATGCAAGTGCACAAGATCGAAGCTCCAGCCGCCATTCTGACGGCCGCCGTGCTTGCGGACGAGGCGATAGAGCCAGCGCTCCAATCCACCGGTCAGATCGAAATAGGCGCGGTCAATCGTCAGCACGAGCGCTTCATCGAGAACGCCCGTGTAGAACCAATCGGGCAGGATCAGCTCGATTCCACGGGCATGCCCGTGCAGATCGGCTGTCTCTTTCCATTCGTTGATCCAGGAGAAGCGATGCCGCCGCCGTTCGCTCGACTGGCGGATCGATGTCATCACAGTGGTCGATTGCAGCCGGTCGAGCGCAGCCTTCAGGCGGTCGTAGTCGCGCACGCTGGTGCCGCGGCCGACGAAGGTCAGGATCTCGTACGGCGTCGCTGCCATCAGGCGGGACGTTTTCAGGCCGGCATCACGTGCTTCGACAATCTGCGAGGCGGCCCAGATCAGAACGTCCGCGTCCCAGATCGTCGCCATGCCATGTTCCGGCACGGCTTCAACACGAATGGTGACGGTGCCTGCGCGGAAATCGATGGGAACAATGCGCCTCGACTTTGCCAGCGAAAAGAACGGATAGGCCATTATGTCTTGCGCGTCCCGTGGCGCCAGATCGCCCGGGAGGGCGCGAAACAGATCGAGTTGGTCGCGCTCTGATCTTCGCATCTTGCTTGCAGTGGAGTTGCTGTCCGGCATGGGTCAGCGCCGCTCCTTGCCGGCATACGGAACGGGTGTGTGCCGTTTCGCGGGCAGGACCGTGCCTGTGCCGGGATCGCTGGTGGACGTTTTGGCGCCGCGGTCAACCCACGCCTTCAGGTCCTCGAGCGCATACACAACGCGACCGCCGAGCTTGCGGTAGGTCGGGCCCGTCCCATAGGTGCGGTGCTTTTCCAAGGTTCGGGCGGAGAGTCCGAGAAAGCGCGCCGCTTCGGGCGTGCGCAGGTATCGCGGCGGCAGGCCGGCGTTCGGATCGGGCATTTGCGAGGCTCCGTGGTCGTCTGGAGCGCGGCCGGCTCGGCCCACGCGTCGACGGTCACGATGGCGCAGTCAGCGTGCTTAGGGGGATGCCGAAGATCGAGCGATGATTTTCGGCACCCCTGCTCTACTCCTTGCGAGATGAAGGACGTAGCAATGCGCGATAGCCGCCGCGCATCAGAGCCAAGCCAGCCTGCACCAGGCGGATGGTCCGGCTGCGCAATTCGTGGGTTTTCCAGGCGTGTTCAGGGATGCGTTTTCGGCCGAACAGCACCTCGGCGATGACGCGATATGAAGCACCATCCATGCGTCCATCGAGCGCTCGCAGCACCAAGACGAGTCGTTCGCGCCGCTGCGCCGAAAGCCGATGAAGGGGAGGTCCTGGCGGACGGCCGTTGATTGCGCGCCACAGCCGATGTGAGGCGTGGGCGCGGATCTCAAAGTCCGCATCGAGCGGCAGTTCGGCCGCATAAGAGACACCAAACTGCGGCGCCTCTTTCAGCCAGAGATGATGTTGTGCCCCTTGAAGGCGCAATACGGCATGCCAACCGTCAGATGCCTGTCTGATGGTGCCCGATGAAAGGTCGGCAAGCTGTAGCCCCGCGCCGACCGCTTTTGAGCCGCACGCGCTGCGAACGACCGGCACCACCGTCGGCAACGCCTCAGGTGCCCAGAAGATAGTCTGTTGGTGAAAGGACCCCTGCGGGTCATGGGCGAAAGCAGACGCCCCATCTCCTTCGGAATTCGGAAGTCATCTGCGATCGATTTTCACGATAGGAAGCCCGATAGTTGGAGCTGCGCCGCAGTGACTCCCAGGCGAAATCCGCCATCTCGCCCGACCTGATAGCGTGCTGATACGCCTCTGGTGAGCGCCAGTCGAACTCGGACATTGCTGTGATCCCCTGCTGTAAGACGATTGTGGCGCAATGTCTATGAAGCTTGGGATTGTTGGGGAAGTCGCCAATTATGCATTGCGTGATGCCTGCAGGCGATCACGCGTCAGCGGGGAAATCTGTTCTCAAGTGCGAATTCTTCATGACAGATTTTGCTATTTAGGCGCGCCGCCGCGAAGCAAGTCACGGTAACCGTGGTCTGCCATCCATTTTGCGCGGGCCAGGTGACTATCAAACGCATTGCGGGCGCGAGCAAGTTCGCGATCCGGATCGATGTGCAACACGATCCGGGTCACTTCTTTCCAATCCGCGCCATCGGCTTCGGCATCAAGAAGTCGCCAGTACGTCACGAGATGCTGCTCGTCATAGGTCGTCAACACCGGCTCATGCGGCGCGACATCCGCGACATCGGGATCTAACGGTGGCTTCGTCATGTAGGCTTATGCGCGCACTTCGCTAATCTGCACTGTAAGCGAAACTTACCAAAATAGATCGGTTATAGCCAGTGGTTTGATGGTCTGCCTAATGGCTGTTTGAGCGCATGAAAGCTCGTGCGCTCGTTGCCTGGAATGTGCGCCGGATCCGCGTGGATCGCGGTATTCCGCAAGAGCAGCTGGCCTACGACGCCGGGATCGACCGCTCATATATGAGCGGCCTCGAGCGGCAATCTGAGAATCCGACAATTGATCTTCTCGACCGGCTCGCCGAGACGCTGGGCGTTCATTTATCTGAATTCTTTGTTCAGCCACCCAAGGGAGCGGCGACACCCAAGACGTTGCCTAAAGGTCGCAAGTCACCGCGTCTAGGTTCCAAGAAGCAATAGCATTGGGCGAGTTCAAGCCACGCGGACAAGCGCCATGTAAGTGCCTGTCCTAAACTCGAAAATCAACTCGACCAGGCCGGTCCAGCTGCCGCTTTGCTCAGTCGGCTTTCCCCCAAGAGGGAGCCCCGCCCGAGGTCGTCGGGCGGGGCGATAATGAGCCTCACTCTCCATTCTTGCGGGGCCGCGACCAGAGCAAGGTGTAGCCTTCGCCGCCTTCTTCATCGAACAGGTTCGCGTAAATCGGCGCGTTGAACGAGGGGTCGTCGAGCTTGAGCGAGAGGTAGTCGCGTCCCTCTTCGGAGCGCTTCGACCACGCTGCCCCGATCTCCGCCCGGCCCACATAGATGCGGTGGCTGGGAGCGTTGTCGTTGGAGCGGTTGATCTCGGCGACGATGCGGACGCCCTTGGCCTGCAGGCTCAGGGTGATGATCTCGCCCTGGAAATCGTTGCCGACCTTCTTGAAGGAACCGATGTTAGCCATGTCTCTTCTCCTTTTGTGTTTCGAGCCCGCGACCACCGCGGCCTCGATGGCGATCTAGAGGCCGAAGACGATCGGCGACGCACCCGCTCGCGGGCCGCAGCGCAGCGGAGGACGTCGTTGTGGCGACTTTCTTGTCTCGCGAGGAATGGGCGAAGCCAGGGGAAGAAAGTCGCAGCAACGGCGTTGCGGCTCAGACGATCGAGGCGCAGCCGGTCTTCGGCCAGATCAAGCCATCAAGGAGGCCACGTGGTCCGCGTGCTGAACCGCAATCTCAAGGAGAAGACTGGCGAATCTCGGTTGTGCTGAACAAGGGGTTGGTACGGTTCGGCGCAGAAAGAGAAACAATCCGCCGCAAAGGGCGGTATCGTCCCGGAACGAACGCAGCGCGCCGCTCCACCGCAGCTATGTGGGCCAGACAGAGACCGGTACGGCTTGCTTAAAGCGCCCCGAGGAGGAACGCGGTTACTTCTCGCTCAAGCTCGACGACCCCTCGTTCAACGTGACGCCCTGTGCCGTCTTGCTCGACGGATGATGGCGACGAAGCCTCACCGCTCGTGTGCGGCGGCTGTGAGAACAGGTTCGGGCGCATTCTCCACCAGCCCGCCCGACTCCAACGGGCGGGTCTCCGCGAAAACGATCAAGCGCGTCCATGCCGTGCCGCCGATGCAAACCGCACCTCCGCAAGCGAAGGCCTCGCGCCAAGCCAGCGAAGGCACTCCGATCTGCGACAGGGCAAACACCACATGATATCCAGCGATTGCCGCAGGGAGTGCGAATGCAGTTGCGATCGCGACGCGCAAGGTCAAAGACCGACTAGCGGCGACGGCGACCTGACCAGCGCCAAGCGTCAGCGCGCCAGAAGCAATTCCGATAAGCAGTGCGCCGAAGACGCCCGCGCCATTACGAAATGCCAACATCGCGACACTGAGTCCAACGAAGAATGGCAAGGCATACACAGCGAGCGCAAAGACCGCCCAGCAGAACAATCCGATGCCAAGTGTGTTGAGAACAAGCCCAAGCGCGAGCATGGTGGTGGCTCCATATGCATGGATCTATCAGCCGCGCCTTCCACCACCACCACGGCGCAACTTTCGATATGGAGTCGAAACGAGGCGGAGTTGCGGCGTGCAACTCCGGCTTGGTTGTCTCGATGTCAAGCGCGACGGCGCTCACGCGCCGCCGAACCTCCACACGGGGATGCCGAGCCGCTTCGCCTTGTCTGCGAGGTTGTCCTGGATTCCCGTGCCCGGGAAATGCATGACGCCGATCGGCAGAAGCTCGAGCAACGCATCGTTGCGCTTGAACGGCGCCGCCTTGGCGTGTTTAGTCCAATCGGGCTTGAAGGCGATCTGTGGTACCTTCCGGCTCGTCGCCCATTTCGAGGCGATCAGTTCAGCGCCTTTCGGGGAGCCGCCATGCAGGAGGACCATGTCGGGATGCTTGGCATGTACCTTGTCGAGCCGATCCCAGATCAGGTGGTGGTCGTTGAAGTCGAACCCACCGGTGAGTGCGATTTTCGGCCCTGGTGGCAACATGACCTCAGTCTCGGAACGACGCTTGGCGGCGATGAAGTCGCGGGAGTCGATCATTGCCGCGGTGAGCGTTCGGTGATTGACCAATGATCCCGACCGAGGACGCCAAGCTGAGCCGGTGTTGACCTCAAATCGCTCGATGGCCTGATCCCGGAACAGTTCCAGGCAATTGCGGCGCTCGATCAGCGTGATGCCTTCGGCCGTCAGGCGCTCGAGTTCGACCGATCGCACTTCCGAGCCGTTCTGCTCGCGTTGGCTTTTGTGCTGCGCCTGCTCGTTGTCATCGAGTTGGCGTTCGATGCGATCAACGGCACGGCGGAACAGGTTCACGGTCGACCAGAGCAGATCGTCGAGGTCCGGCTCGAGCCGCGTGTCGTTCAAGGTCGCAACCATGGCATCGAAGATATCGGCCACGGCGCCGGCGATCATTTTGCCCTCCGGAAGGGGTCTTGGATCGGGCTGGTCGTCGAAGGGGCGGTAGCCGAAGAGCTGCAATTCGGTGAGGACGTGGTCGGTTGGGGAAGAGGCATGCGGCGGTTCGATGTCGTCATGGTCGGTCATGGGAAGAGGTCCTTTGCCGGATCGGCTGCGACCATCGCGGCCTTCGTGGCGATCCTCTGACGGCAGGAGGAACGGGCCAGAACCCGAAAGGGCCGCAGCGGCAGCGGAGGATGGCGGAGGCCGGCTATTTTGCTTCGCGATGCAAAGCGCGCTGCCAAACGCATGATGTGTCTTCACATCGCTGGCGCGCGGCGGAAAATAGCCGGACGCAGCCATTGCCGGCCCGGGCCGCTTGCCGTCCGATCGCCCTCTAGAAGGCCGAGGTCGCGTCCTCTTCCGACAATGGCCTCACCGCGACCGACTTGTCGACGGAAATCAAAGCACCCGTTTATTCCGCGGCTAGCGTCGAGAAATGCAGGAAGCGGACGACATCCTCTGGTGCGAGTTGGAGCCGCAACTCTGCTCGGAGGGCCTCGAGCCCAAAGATGTGCAGATCTTCGTTGAAATCGCCCAGCCGCGGCGACAGCGCGATGGCTTCAATGCCGGCGTCTGCTGCGCGCTGGGTGAGAATCGCCTGTACGGCATCTCCGGCAGCATCGTCATCGCGCGCGATATAGAGCCGACGCAGGCTCGAGGGCAGCAACATGGCCGAGAGGTGATTGGCCGATAGGGCAGCCGCCATCGGCATGCTCGGCAGCACGTAACGCAACGAAAGCATAGTTTCGATACCCTCGCCGGCAGCGAGCACATCGTCCACCACGCCGAAGCGAACCGCGTTGCCGAGGAGATCACCCATCGCGCGTCGTGGCGTATCGATCGGAGCTTTGCCAAGCCGAATGCGATCAAAGCCGTCCGGATCAAGCCAGGTGCGGTGCACGCCGGTGATCCTGCCTTTGAGGTCCGTGACGCAGGCGATCATCGCCGGCCAGGTCTCGGTCGGCAGGCGTTCATCGGGCCGATAGTAGCAGCGCGGATGGAAACGCAGAGTGCCACCATGGTGCACGCGGGCTATGCCGCGACGCTGCAAATATGCCTCGGCCACGGTCCCCTCGATCGGGCCGGATATCGCAAAGAGCCGACGGGCTGCCTCTTGCGATCCGGCCGGTACTGCCGGACCAACAGTCCTTCGGACGAGCTCCGGTTCATCGCGGGGCAGTTTCAAAAAGCGTCTTGCCTCCTCGGCGACTTCGCGGAAGTCGCGCAGTCCCAGGCTTTCGCGGATGATGTCGAGGAGATCGCCATGCTCTCCTGTTGCGGCATCGGTCCACTTGCCCGCCGGCCCCTTCGGCGACTCCTTAAGTCGCACAAACAACGAGCGGCCGGCGGTGTTGTGGACGTCGCCGACCACCCAGTACCGGCCCGCCCGCTTGCCATTGGAGAGATAGTGTCGGCACACCGCCTCGGCCTCGCGCGCGAGGCGGCGTGCTAGGTCGGAGGCTTCGCGCGGCATCAGGCGGCCTCCCGCTCACTGATGCGCGCGACCGGATAGTGGTCGAGCACTTTCGACAGGATCTCGACACCGCTCGCATCCGTAGGCACGAACATGCGCAGCTTCCAGGAAATGATCTCGCCGAAGAGGCCGTATACCCGCAAGCGGTCGCGCATCGTGTCGTTGAACCCAGACAGTTCGATGCGGTAAGCGCCCATTACGCGGACGCGGCGAAATTGGAGCCCTTCCGCAAGCTCGAGGACGGTCCGTCCCTCCATGAGCGCGGCAAAGGCAGCGTCCGGCGTCAACGCCGGCGCGTCAGCCGCAAGGACATTCGCGACCCAGGTAGCCGAGACCTTGCGGCCGATGATCCGCTCGCCCGCATCGGTCTGAAACCGATAGACCCGTGTCGACTCGTTCGGCAGCTGCTTCCAGATGGGCAGCAGCAAGCCGGCCACGATGTGGATCGTGCCTTCCGTGAACTCTGGGATCTCGGCAAGCTCCGCCAGCCAGGCCGTAGCAAAACGTTCGCGATCCGCTTCGATCCAGTGGCTCTCCGCCAACATATTCAGGGGGATCGTATGCTGCTCCATCGGCCGGATCAGGCGGACGCGCCGTTCGATCTCGCCGTCGTCAAGCATGAAGCTCGGGGCGGGGACCTGCACGGCGGCTCGTCCCGAGCGCTCATTGAACAGCAGGGCGGCGTTGCGATCGGAGGCACGAGCAAGCGCATCATCCAGATCCACAGGATGGTTGCTCAGGCGCTGGATGATCGTGAGAAGTCGGGTCTCGGCGCCAGTGCCCGGATGGACGTAGATCGTCCGCCGATCGGTGACGACAAAGCTCGCGGCGCGGAGCGTTTCCAGCCCGACGTCATAGGTGCCCGACGCAATCGCGCCTTCGGTCCGCGCCGTCAATAGCTGCTCGAAGACGCCGAACAGGATATTCTGAAGCTCGATCGTGAGCGCCAGTAACCTGTTCAGGAAAGTCGTGATCGGCGGGAGGTCATCCCTGAGCCCATTGGTGTCGGTCAGCTTCAGACCGGTCGCATCTTCGAAGCTCTCGAGCGAGCAGCCGTCGACCTTGCCCCGCGCCAGCAGGTTATAAAGTTGGCGCAACGCGTCACGGCCGTAATGGCTTTCGAGATTGTCCTCCGGCCGGAACAGGCCCTGCCCTCCGGTCTGGCGCTGGCCGCGCGTGATGGCGCCCAACGTGTCGAGCCGGCGGGCGATGGTGCTGAGAAACCGCTTTTCGGCCTTCACGTCGGTCGCGATGGGACGAAACAGCGGCGGCTGCGCCTGGTTGGTCCGGTTGGTCCGGCCGAGCCCCTGGATCACGGCGTCCGCCTTCCAGCCTGGCTCGAGCAGATAGTGAACCCGCAGGCGACGATTCCGCGCCGACAGCTCGGCATGGTAGCTCCTCCCCGTCCCGCCCGCGTCGGAGAACACGAGGATCCGCTTGACGTCATCCATGAACGCCGAGGTCTCGGCGAGGTTGGCCGAACCAGTTCGGTTTTCAACGACCAGCCGCCCGCCCTTGCGAATGATGCGGCGCGAGCGGCCTGTGACCTCCGCGACCATGTCGGTGCCGAAGCGCTGGACGATCTGATCGAGCGCCCCAGGCACCGGCGGCAGCGAGGCGAGTTTCTCGATCAGGCGGTCGCGGCGAGTGACGGCCTCCCGGCTCTCGACCGGTTGGCCGTCACGGTAGACAGGCCGGGAGCAGAGATTGCCTTCCTGGTCGGTGAAGGGCTCGTAGAGCTGGACTGGAAAGGAATGGGCGAGATAGTCAAGGACATTCTCGCGCGGCGTGATGTCGACCTGGACGTCGCCCCATTCTTCGGTCGGGATATCGGCGAGCCGGCGCTCCATCAGCGCCTCGCCGGTCGAAACGATCTGGATGACGGCGGCATGGCCGGCGTCGAGATCGCACTCGATCGAGCTGATCAACGACGGCGTCTTCATCGAGGTCAGGAGATGGCCAAAGAAGCGCTGCTTCGCGCTTTCGAAAGCGGAGCGAGCGGCCGATTTGGCCTGGCCGTTCAACGTGCCGGTCTCGCCGGTGATGTTGGCGGCCCGCATCGCGGCATCGAGGTTGTTATGGATGACGCTGAACGCGCCAGCATAAGCATCATAGATGCGAACCTGCTCGGGCGTGAGCTGGTGCTCAACGAGCTCGTACGCGACGCCCTCGTAAGATAGAGACCTCGCCGCGTAGAGACCGAGCGCCTTTAGGTCACGGGCGAGCACTTCCATGGCCGCGACACCGCCTTCCTCGATCGCCTCGACGAACTCGGCGCGGGTGGCGAACGGGAAATCGGCGCCGCCCCATAAGCCCAGCCGCTGGGCGTAAGCCAGATTGTGCACGGTCGTGGCGCCCGTCGCCGACACATACACAACGCGGGCATTCGGCAACGCGTGCTGGAGCCTGAGCCCTGCGCGCCCCTGCTGAGACGCCGCCTGATCGCCACGCTCGCCCTTCTGGCCTGCCGCGTTCTGCATGGCGTGGCTCTCGTCGAAGACGATCACTCCGTCGAAGTCGGAGCCCAACCATTCGCCGATCTGTTGCACACGCGAAAGCTTCTCGCCGCGCTCATCGGTACGCAGCGTAGCGTAGGTGGTAAAAAGGATGCCTTCCGAAAGCCGGATCGGCGTGCCCTGCCGGAAACGTGACAGCGGCGTCACCAGCAACCGCTCCATGCCGAGCGCGGACCAATCGCGCTGCGCGTCTTCGATCAACTTGTCGGATTTGCTGATCCAGACGGCACGGCGCCGCCCCTTGAACCAGTTATCGAGCAGGATGCCGGCGACCTGCCGCCCCTTGCCCGCGCCGGTGCCGTCGCCCAAAAACCAGCCGCGGCGAAAACTCACGGCATTCTCTGCGTCGTCGCGCGCGGCCGCCACCACGTCAAAGGTCGCATCGACCGTCCAGGAGCCCGCAAGAAATTCGTAATGCGCCTCGCCTGCATAGATGACGCTTTCAAGTTGGGCGTCGGACAGGATGCCATCCGCCACGACATTGGCCGGCAGATGTAGCCGGTGCGACGGCTTCGGCGGCGCGACGGAGGCCATCGCGGCAGACTGCACGAGTTTCGTCGGATGCGCATGCGCGTCCGGAATATGGATCGCCTGCAATGCGTATTCCTCATAAAGCGCGTCGGTCAGTCGGGCGCCTTCCGGAGGCGACCATTCGACTGTCTCGTAGGAAAGTTCTACGCCTTCTGGCGCTCCGCTTCCGGAAGTGGAGGATGGGCGTGGCGCAGAAGCGCCGACCGATCGTGACATCGGCGGGCGCCTAATGACGTCGACCACGATCGGCGTGACAACAGGCAGCCTCGGAGGCACATGCTGGCTTACCCAGTCGAGCAAGGTGGCGACATCGCTCGCCATGCCCGGTGAAGCGGGAAGGACGTTCGGGTCTGCGGCGGGCTGCTTGTCGATCACAAGCAGTCGTGTGTCAGTCTGCGTTCCGTGCTTGGCGTAAACGGCCCCGTCGATGGCGGCAGAAAACACCACCCGCCCGCGTTCCTGAAGACGAACAAAGGCGTCTCGCCAAGCGAGGTTGTCCGGCCTAAGGCTCGCGCCGGTAATGGCGACCAGACGCCCACCGTCGCAAAGACGGGCCAAGGCAGAAGCGATGTGCCGGAGCGCCGCATCCGCCATTCGTCGATCGACATTCACCAATGCGGAGAAAGGCGGGTTCATCAGGACGACGCTCGGTGCGACGCCCGCATCGAGGTGATCATCGATCTGGGCGGCGTCGAACCGCGTGACCTTGACGTTGAGGAACAGATCGAGCAAGGCCGCGCGGGGCTCAGCCAGCTCGTTCAATATCAGGGCCCCGCCGGCGAGCTCGGCAAAGATGGCGAGCAAGCCGGTCCCCGCGGAGGGCTCCAAAACCCGATCAGACGGCGTGATGCCGGCCGCGGTGCATGCGGCAAGCCCCAACGGGATCGGGGTGGAGAATTGTTGAAGGGCCTGGCTGTCCTCGGAGCGCCGCGTGTGGGTGGGAAGAAGACTGGCGAGCCTCGTGGGCATCGGCAGCATCGCGACCGGCGAGCCTGCCTTGGTCCGGATGGCCGGGCCGAACTTGCGAAGGAATAGAACGGTTGCCGCCTCGCAGACATCGTAGGCGGTCTTCAAGTTCCAGATGCCAGTGGCGTCGGAAGCGCCGAAGGCAGCTTCCATCGCGCTACGCAGGACAGCGGCATCGATGCGACGGCCGCGCTCGAGATCGGTCGTGAGCTGTCGGGCGGCCCGGACGGCGGCTGAGGTGAAAGTTGCAGCGGCACGCATCGAGAGCGGCGCGGCGGCAGCGCCGCCGGCGGGAGATTCGGTCATGACAGGGTTTCTTTTCGGAGAGCAGGAATGGGTCGAACCATCAGGCGCTCTCCTCAAGACCCGACAGCTCAAACCCTTCCCGGCCCCGCTCTCCCTCTCAGCCCTCGTCCAAAAGAATGGGGACCGGCGCTGCACGCCGGTCCCCAAGCAATTGTGGAACGACGGGAGCTATCCCGTTCTAGATGTCACTCAGCCGCGTCGAGCTGTTGCGGATCATCGTCGCTCGCGTTGTCCCGATCCTCGTCCTCACCGAGAAATTCGGGCAGCGCGCCCGCTTCACTCTCCTGCTCCCCTGACGCCGCATCGGGATCGACGAGACGCAGCGGCTCCGGCAACCAGCCCGAGCCATCGAGAAGACGCTCGGCCTCCTTGGCCATGTCGGCCTTCTTCAGGTGGTCGATCAATTGCGCGGACGATTCGCCTCTTGCTTCCCGCACCGCCTCCAGAATGCGCGGCTTGGTGACCCGGCCGAGATAGTTGTCGACGGTGGGCTTCCACCCCGCCTGAACCATGTCGAGGCCGATGGCACGTGCCAGCACATCAGCCTGGCCGAGCCGGGAGCCGACGCCGTGGGCGGAGACGCGACCCTGATTGTAGCGGTTAGCCGGCTCATAGACGGCGTTGACCGCAAACGAGGCGCAGTGCGCGAACAGGGATGCCTGCGCACCGCCATCGAGGGCCGTGAGGGCATTCCAAAGATCGTTCTCGCTATCCGGCAGTCTTGCTTTCCAGGACTCATGCCGCGCCTCGACGGCCTTCGCGGACGCGCTTTCCCTCAAGCCAGGTGCTTGAGCCGGAAAGGTCGGCGTGCGAAGTCCGATCTCAAGGCAGCTCCCGGACGATGCGAACCGGTAAAAGGCCGTCAGCACGAAGTTGTGCAGCACCGCCTGGAACGCAATCGCCGGATTTTCCGCCAGCGCATCCCGCAATGCCAGCGTGCGATGCGCCGTCAGTTCGGTGATGAGCCGATCCGGCAGCGGTTTAGTCGCGTCCTCATCATCCTCTTCCGTATCAGTAGCGCCGCCAGCCACCGCGATGACCCTGCGCTGGACGGAAGTACCAGCCGCCGTCCCCTCGATCGACTGGGTGTCGGCGCCCTGCCCGACATCAGGATCGTGTGCCGACAAATCGTCCTCCGGCCGGACGTAACCCCGATCCACCGAGAGGCGGCCTTCGGAATCGATGCAGACGAAGACGCCAGCGCGGACGATCTCGGCCGGATCGTAAATCATCGGCCGGTCTTCGAACGCGGCGAGTGCCGTCTCGATTTCGCCGAGACGCTGCTCGACCTCATCGGGCAACTCGTCGGCATCCTGATAATCGGATTCAAGCCTGGCTTGCTCGGCGTTGAGGGCGTCGATGGTGGCCTGCTCCTCTGGTGAGAGATCGACCGATTTGCCCTCCAGCTCACGAAGGCCATCGGCGTGGCCGTAGGGGAATTCGACGGCGACCGAAATCCACTTCCAGCCTTCGGCTGCAATCGGCTCGGCTTCGGCTTTGAGCTTTTCTGTCACGAGACGGTCGAGCAAAGCAACGTCCTGAAGCCAGCCGCCATCATCGTGCTCGAACAGATCTCGCAAAACGCCGCCACCAGCCTGCTCGTAAGCATCAAGCCCAATGAATTGAACGCGGCGATCGGACGCGCGCACGGCATTTTCCGTGAGCATTCGCCGGATCTGATAGGGCTCGTCATAGCCGGACCGGCTGACGTTGTCCCAGACCTGCTCCTGCCTGGCGTGGTCGGCTGTAACAGAAAAGGCCATGAGTTGCTCGAGAGTCATGCCGTCATCGGCATAGAGGTCGTGGAGCTTTGGCGACACGGATGCCAGCCGGAGCCGTTGCTTCACGACGGCCGGTGTGACGAAGTGCCGGGCAGCGATATCCTCGTCGGATAATCCGGCGCCACTCAAGGTCTGGAAGGCTCGGAACTGATCGAGCGGGTGCAGCCCTATCCGCTCGTCATTCTCTGCAAGCGAATCGTCTTCAGCGATGCCCCCCTCGCGCACGACACAAGGAACGGCCTGCGTCTTCGCCATGCGCTTCTGCTTTACGAGAAGTTCCAGCGCGCGATAACGCCTGCCGCCGGCCGGCACCTCGAACATGCCGGTCTCATTGCCTTCGGCGTCCACAACCGCCCGCACATTGAGACTCTGCAGGAGCGTACGCTGCGCGATGCTTT
Organism: Bradyrhizobium sp. WSM1253; assembly: GCF_000244935.1. Taxonomy (NCBI): domain Bacteria; kingdom Pseudomonadati; phylum Pseudomonadota; class Alphaproteobacteria; order Hyphomicrobiales; family Nitrobacteraceae; genus Bradyrhizobium; species Bradyrhizobium sp. WSM1253. The sequence goes on along the minus strand of NZ_JH600073.1, from coordinate 5,912,542 downwards.
CGGCGAGTTGTTCGATGGAAATGCCCGCATTCACATGCCGGACGTTGGACTGGCTCAGGACCAACTTGTTGAACGGAATATCACGTGAGGGGGACAGCGTGATCTTTTGGACAGCCTTCGTCATATCGATTCTCCACGACGGGCGGCCGGGAGCCTCTCTCTCGACCTCCAACCCGTCGCGGAAAACGACCCTGCCCTCTCACTCTCGTGCTCGCGGTGACGGAGGAGAATCTCACGCCGCTTCCTGGTCCGCTCTCTCGGTTGTCATGCCGACAGTCACTTCCGGCAGGAAGCCAAGGAGATAATCCGCAACCTTGCTGGCCTGCGAAGCAGCCCGCACGATCGCGCGATTATCCTCTCGCAACACGTCAAGCCAGGAGCCGATGTAGTCGGCGTGCCGCACCGTCGGCACGATGCCGAGCGAAGCGCAACTGAACGCCGACGATATCTCCGCGATGAGCTCCTCGAAGGCATACTTCCTGGTACCGTAGGCGCCTGAAAGGTCACGGTTGAGACGCGCAGGATGGCCGCTGGCATGTGCCAATTCATGCAGGGCCGTTCGATGCCAATTGGTCGGTTCGAAATAGGCTTGCGGAGGCGGCACCTGCACATAATCTTCCGTCGGCGCATAAAAGGCGCGGTTGCCGCCGATGCGGAAGTCGATGCCGGTCGCCCTGATCAGGTATTCGACCTGCGGCTCGATCAGGCCTGGCGGCGGAGGCGGCGCCGTCGTCGCGATCTCTGGAGGCAAGCCGTCGCATTGATCACAGTTAAAGACGGTAAAGCGCTTGAGGAACGGAATGGGCTGCGCTTCCTCACCGTTCTCACTCGCGCGGCGCTTTTCCTTGGCCGGCACAAACCGATCGGCGTAGACCACGGTGGTGCCGCGCTCGCCCTTGCGGACGTGACCACCGAGCGACAGCGCCTGACGGAATGTAAGCCAGCTCTGACCTGTGAATGCGCGCTCAGTGGCTGCTCCCCAGAGAATCAGAACATTGATGCCGCTATATTGACGGCCGCTCGCGGCGCTTTTCGGCATGGCCAAAGGCGCCTTCGCCGCCGCGATACCCCAAGGCTGCACCCACGGCACTCGGCCAGCCTCCAGCTCGGCGATGATCTTGTTGGTGATGTCGTCATAAAGGCTTGTCCGGTCCTCACCGGTGCGCGCCCGAGGATAATGTCTGGACATCGCGGATCTCCGCGACGGGGACCGCGAGCCTCTCTCGCAGCCTGTAACCCGTCACGGTAAAACCCCGCCGGCACTCTGACTCTCGCCCCTACCTCTGAGAATGCGAAATCTGCGACGCAGCCCGCCTTCCATCGGGTGTTCCTGGGAATTGCGTTGAGCTACGTGGGGCCGCAGGCCCGACCAGGCGTGCGCCAGGGGCGCATCGCCCCAACGGAATGGCACCCGGAGAGCGTGAGCATAGCGACCCGAAGGGGCACGCGGGTCCGAGTGCAGCGACGAGATCGGTTTAATAGCGGCACCCGGGAACGGGGCAGTGATAGCGGTCGCCGCAGGCGAGCCCCTTTTCCGAGTGCCCCCGGCGAGGAGCTCCGCATCCGCTTGCGCGAGGGATCGAAGCCGGATGGCCGAGACGCAAAGCGGCTCGGTTCATATGTGGACGGCCCCCGACTTGCAAGGATTGGCTCGGGCAGCATGCTCGGATCGCTTGCGCTCATATGTCCGGCCTATTATCGGGTCTTGCGACCACTGGCCAAGATGGGCTTCGCGGACAGTGAGCTCCAAACACGAGAGCGGCATTTGCTGCCGGTAAACCGAGCGGAGTGTCTCACATGACCGGCTCGCGCCGAACGTACCACCTCTTCCTTTCCTGCAAGTTCCGGCCCCAGCGTCAGATCTGCCCGTCTGACGCCAAGCTCTTTTTGTCGTTCAAGTCTATGTCGGCGTTGGCATCGGTACGGCGCTCGCAGGCCGGTACCGTTCGCCGCTGACCATCAGTTTCCAAGCAATCCGCGCCAGCTTGTTTGCTAACGCTATCGCCACCAGCTTTGGCGGCTTGCGAGCGATCATGTCTTTCAGCCAGGACCAAGGGCGACTCCCGCGTCGTCGCATATCCGCGATCACTGCCGTCGCGCCAGCTACCAAAACGGTTCGCAACATGCCGTCGCCGGCGCGGGTGATGACCCCGAG
>NZ_JH600073.1:5771356-5910287 GCF_000244935.1 Bradyrhizobium sp. WSM1253 | reverse complement strand
CCGCAAGCCTCCATCGCGACAAGCGTAGGCGGCAGACGGCCGAAGAACGCCAGAACCTGGCCGCGTCCCAACTTGCGTCGCAAGACCGGCTGCTCCATCCCGTCAACGCCATGCAACTGAAATACGCTCTTTGACGTGTCCAAACCGATACGAACAATCGTTTCCACGGGCGGCTCCTTCGTTTGAGGTCATCGACGACCCCATCCTGCCACGCAGACCGGCGGAAGGGGGCCGTCCACCCCAACACGAGAGCCCGGTGCGGCGACAGCCGCACGCGCTCTGGCCGAGCAACTCTGCCAAAACTTGAAATCAGCGGATCTAGATTTCCTCGCGCGCATTCGTCTGCGCGTTATAGATCCTGATCTGAAGCATGGGAAAACGTTTCTTCAGTTCTTCGCCACCTGCTCGGGCGCCGTCTCTGGTTGTAAATTCATCTTTGAGCCGGCCGTCCACTTCGAGCGCGTAACCAGAGGCCGGAAATTCACGGGTGGCAGCAACCATTTCATTCCCATTGTACAGTGAGGTGACTGGGAACGATGAGTAACGTGAGTCGCCCAAAACACGCCAGAGCCACCTGCCCAAATGCGGTGATTGGCCAACGCCACGTGTGGATTGGCGCCTCGCGGGGATCGCTTCAAGGATGGGCATTTGCATCGTCGGAACAGGCGGAAGGCTTTCCACGTGCGCGGATGCATGCACGATAGAGCCACGGCTCCACGTAGCTGCCCTTCCAGAGACCCTGGCCGGTGCGCTCAGCCTCGCGCTCAGCTTCGTGATATCTGCCCTTCGAGTAGTGAGGCCAATCCAGCGCAAGGCCGTTGCGTACAAGCCATTCACCGAGGTCCCTGCCTGCGACGGAGCAGGTCGCGACCGTGCGGCCATATGGGTCGAGGCTGACTGGGACACAATTGACGGGACGGCGGGCAATGAAAGCGTCAAGGTCGTTTGCGGCCTGTGCACCGCAACGATATTGCAAGCTGTCTTCGCCGCGGCACAGCTGGCTGCTTTCCGGCGCATCGATGCCCCAAAGCCGGATGCGAACTCCATGCATTTCCAACGTGTCGCCGTCGATAACGCTGGCCTGCCCGACAAACTGATCGGCCAGCGCCGCGCTCGACATAATGGCGAGAATCAATGCGACAGCGGTTCGACGCATTTCCAGTGACCTTGTAGCTACCGCAAAGCATGCGGACGGGATTTCGGCCGGTTATCGAATGTTGCAGCGCCGGCGGGTGCTCCGGCCGCTCGGGATAGTGAAACACCGTGCCGCGCAGCCAACGTCATTGAATCGAGCCCAAAGCAGAATCGCGTCGATCTGCCAAGCGCATTCATGAACCTTCCAGATGCCGTCATTCTTCATATCTTGGCCGGTCGCGTTGAATGCCAGGCCGCTCAGCCAGCAAAAGCGCGTAAATTTCGTCCCGGCGCGCCCCTTGGGATGAGGCAAAAGGCGCTGCAGCGCCCTCTACCAGACGAGGCGCTGAAAGTCGTCATGCGCGACGCGGACATGGAAGACAAGATTACTGAATGCCTGGTTTTGCACAGGGCGGCGGAACACGGGGAAAAGCACCTGCCCCGACGATTTGGAATCCCTGCTTTGTGTTAGCAGCCGGAACGAATCGAGGGCTGCAAGGATTCGTCCCTCGCGGAGGAGCGATCTTGATGCTGATGACCAAGGAGAGGCGGGCGGCGATCCGCACGGTCCGGGGGTGGGCGATAGCCGTGCTGCAGGAAGCAGGCGCGATCCGCGAATGTGAGTACCACGGTTGGATGCAGGACCGCGCAGATCCGCACGCCCGCGAGCGGGCGTTCCAAATCGCCCGCCAGGATCCGCCGCCGGGCCTTTCGCCCGAGGCGGCCACCGAAGCGGTCATCGAGGTCCTGGACTCGATCGGCGATACCTGCCCCGAATGCCCACCTGAGGTTCTAGAGCCCTTTCCGTTCCGATGGGAATCGGAACGGGCTCTAGAGTCATGTTTCGACGCGTTTTCTTTACGCGAACCGGTACCCACTTCGCTCGAAAACGCTCTACGCAACGTGCCGGACAATCGGCGCGAGCAAAGACCTAGCGCGCGAGACGCTTCTCGACCCGCTTCCGGTTGTTGCCGACCTTCTTGACAGCTTTCTTGACCGCTGACGCCGACCGTCCTGTCTTCTTGGACTCGTACCCCACTTCATACTTTTGCCCGCCGGCCACACGGGCCGGTCCTGCTTGCGCCCGCGCGCCGTCTTCTTCTTCGCTGCCGCCATCGGCTCCTCCTGTCGGATTTGATGACAAACCAACGCAGCAAGGGATTCACGGGTACCCTCCGGTAGCCGATGGATTCGTCGCCCACGATGCCTGGCGCATCAAGGCGAGCTCGGCCGTCATCGACGGCGAGATTGTCGTTCCCGCCGCCGACGGCACGACCGATTTCTCGGTGCTGCAGAACGAGCTCAAGGGCAAGTCGACCAAGATCGTGCTGGTGGCGTTCGATCTGCTCTATCTGAACGGCCGCGATCTCCGGAAGCTGCCGCTAATTCAGCGCAAAGGCGAACTCAAGAAGATCCTAATCGGCACCGACGTCCAGTTCAGCGAAAGGTTCGAGATCGAGGGACGCGAGATGTTCGCACACGCTTGCAAGCTCGGCCTGGAGGGTGTCGTCTCGAAGGTACGAGACGGTTCCTATCCGAAGGGCCGTACAAGCGACTGGGTGAAGAAAACCTGCATCCAGCGCGAGACGCTGACCATCGCCGGGTTCGCTCTCGACGAGGGAAAGTGGGACGGCATCTATGTCGGCCGCCTCAAGGGCGACGATCTGATCTATGCGGGCAAGGTCGATCATGGCTTCGACAAGGCGTCCGCCGCTGACCTCCAGAAAAGACTGAAGCCGCTGATCCGGAAGACGCAGCCGTACACCAAGCGGATCGCACATAAGGGCATCTGGGTCGAACCTAAGCTGCTGGCCGAGATCGAGTACCGGGCGAAGTCAGCCGAGGGAAAGGTTCGGCACCCGTTCTTCCGGGGCCTGCGGGAGGATTTGTGATGGATGCATTCGATCGCTTCTGGCATGGGCCAACAAGCCCCTGGAGAGTCAACTGACGATACCAGCCGAGCTACATCGGGCCGTGATGGAGCTCGCCCCTGAGGAGCGACGGGACGCGCCGCCGTGAATCAGGCCGCAGTACGCGTACCAGATCCCGAACGATGAACGCTTGAAGGGACCGCTGGCCTTTGCTCGTGAGTGCCGCCACAGGAACTAACCCCGCGCGCGCCGCAGCGCGGCTTCCAATCGCTCCTTCTCCTTAACCCAGCGGGCTTGTTCGGTCTGCGATTTCTTCTCGAGAGCCTCGATCTCGGCCTGGATGGCGGCGGCCCGCTTCGCGTGCTCCTGCCCGGCCCTGTCCAACGCAGCCTGCGCCTTGTCGACCGCCTGCTGACGGCGTGCACGGCCTTCTGCCTGGCGGCCTCTTCCTTCGCCCGTTCAAGCTCGCGGCGTCTCTGTTCTTGTTCGTAGGCGAGAGCGGCCTTGCGCTCCGCAGCCTTGTCGACGGGGCGAGAGGAAGGCTTCTTCGTCTTCGGGCCTTTCGACTTGCGGGCGGCCTTCTTTGGTCCGCCGCCGCCAAGATCGGCGGGCAGCTCGGCATGCTCGCTGAAAGGTCGGTCGGTTCCGACCGGGCGCCTGAGAACGACGCCGGGCTTTGCCATGGTCGCGGTGAGACGTCCGGGTCGTGGCTTTCCTTCGCCGCACCCTGATGGAAGAGGTTGCTGTCAGCGCCCCACGCTTCCAGAGCCGCTTTCATGGATGGAGCGGCGATCGCCAGATCGAAGAAGCCCAGCGAAGTTTGGTAGGTCTTCAGTTTTCTGGCCATCGGTCCGATCCGCCCTCCCCGATTAATCGTCAACGACGCGCCCGCCACGGCGCCAGCGGAACACGACGCGGCCTCGTAGCGTTCCCTCATCCTTGAAGGACGTCCATGCATTTCGCAACGCGCTCTTAAGGATTGGCCTCGAATGAGCCGGACGTCGACCCTGCCCAAGCGCCTGCAGCCGATGCTCGCGACGCTCACCGACGCGCCGTTCGACGACCCCGGCTGGGTTTTCGAGGATAAGTACGACGGATTCCGAATGATCGCGGAAATCCGGCGGGGTAAGGTTGCGCTCTACAGCCGCAACGGCAAGATCATCAGCCGCAGCTATATCGAGGTCGCCAAAGCGCTGGAGGGCGTGAAGGGCGACGCCGTGATCGATGGCGAGCTCGTCGCGATCGGAAAGGACGGCGTCTCACATTTCCAGCTGCTCCAAAACGCGCTGCGCCATGAAGCGAAGCTCAAGTATTGCGTCTTCGATTTCATGTTTGAGAATGCAGTGGACTTGCGCAAGCAGCCTCTCCTCGAGCGCAAGAAGCGGTTGAAGGCAATTCTGCCGCGCGACAAGCTGATCGCCTTTAGCGTTCACCGTAAAGGGAATGGCACGAAATTCTTCGCTGAGGCCCAGCGGAAAGGTCTCGAAGGCATCATGGCGAAGCGCGCCGACAGCGCGTATGCGTCCGGAAGCCGGACGGCGGATTGGCTGAAGATCAAGACGGCAAAGCGACAGGAAGTGGTGATCGCGGGCTTCACGGCGCCCAGGCGCACCAGGCCGTTCTTCGGTGCCCTCGTGCTCGCCGTGCGGGAAGATGACCAATGGCGCTACATCGGACATGTCGGCACTGGCTTCAGCCACGAGGTCCTGAAAGACCTCCATGCCAAGCTCGTAAAGCTGAAGGCCCCTAAATCACCCTTTCCTGCCAAAGTGAAGGACGAGGCCACGACGACCTGGGTCAAGCCCTCGCTGTTGCCGAGGTCAAATTCGCGGAGTGGACGAGCAAGGGCGAACTGCGCCAGTCCGTCTACCTCGGGCTCAGGTCCGACAAACGCGCGAAGGATGTCGTGCGCGAGCGGGAACGTCCGCGCAAATAGCGCTTCCCTTCGGGCGTAACAGGCCAAACGAATTCACGCATTCGCCTCCTCCGCTGTGAATTCCCTGCGCGGTGGTGCGCTCAGTCGGCTCCAAGGTCGTGGATTTCCGGTCGCATGCCCTCACGCGTGACTTCGAGCGACGCAATGGTGATCGGCAGCTTGAAGCGCCGCGGTCCCGCGCTGCCGGGATTGAGGTAAAGAACGCCACCGACCGTGTCGATCTTTGGCACGTGGGTATGCCCGGAGACGATGACGTCGATGCCGGCGCGGGGATCGGCTTGCAGCGTCTTCAGGTCGTGCAGGACGTAGATCGACTTACCCGCCAGGCGCACGAGTTTCGTGTCGGGTATTCGCGAGCCCACTCGCCACTGTCCACGTTTCCACGGATGGCGGTGACGGGCGCGATCCGGCGAAGCGCGTCGAACGATCTCGGGCCGCCCAATGTCGCCAGCATGGATGATGTGATCGACACCCGCCAGGCCTCGTTCCGCCTCGGGCCTCAACAGGCCGTGGGTGTCCGAAATGATTCCAATCCTGAACATTATTTCCCGTCGCTCGCTCGCGCGATCGCCAAAAGACGATCGAGAAGCTCTACCTGAGCGGGCAGCATCTTCGTCCGCGCGAACTCGATATTGAACCATTCCGCGCGGTCTACTTCGGGAAAGCTCTGTCGTCGACCGCTTCGGGGCGGCCATTCGATATCGAAGGTATTGCTGGTCAGCGCTGCCGGGTCAAAATGGCCTTTTTCGGCGAATGCGATAACGCGCTTCCCTCCTCGCTGTCGGACCTCCCCCAGCGCCCGGAGTGGACCAATCGAAGCACTCGGGCCGAGTTCTTCGGCAAACTCGCGCCGCGCGACCTACTCTGGATCTTCCAGCGCATCGATTTCGCCCTTGGGAATGGACCAGGCGCCATGATCCTTCTTGCGCCAGAACGGACCGCCGGGATGAACGAGCAGAACCTCAAGCCCGCGAGCGCCCTTGCGGTAGGCGAGAATGCCCGCGCTCAACATCGGTCTCCTGGAAGTCTTTTTCAGCGGAGCCATATCGCTCTCTGCCGTTGACACGAAGTAACGGCCGTCTGGCGTCACTGGATGCTTAACAACACGCTAGGCCGACTTCCGCTGCGGTTTGGCCGCCGGCTTCTTCGCCGCGGCCTCCTTGGCCGGTTTCTTGCCGGCGATCGGCATCAGCATTTCCTTCTGCCCGGCCGACGCCTTGCGCGCCTTCTTGGCTGGCTTCTTCTGCACCTCTGTCGCCGCCGACGCGTCTCGTCCGATGCTCTTGCGCAGCGCATCCATCAGGTCCACGACGTTCTCACCGCGTGGAAGCGCTTTCGCGGTGATCGGCTTACCGGCGCGCTTCTGATTGATGAGATCGATGAGGGCGGTTTCGTACTGGTCTTCGAACTTGTCCGGTTCGAAGTGACCCGCCTTCTGGTTGACGATATGCCTGGCGAGATCGAGCATGTCCTTGGTGACTTTGACGTCCTGGATGTCGTCGAAATACTCGTCCGCGGAACGGACTTCGTAGGGATAACGCAGCAGCGTCCCCATCAGCCCTTTGTCGAGCGGCTCGAGCGCGATGATGTGTTCGCGATTGGTCAGCACCACCCGACCGATCGCGACCTTGTTCATCTCGCGGATCGTTTCGCGAATGACCGCGAAGGCATCGTGCCCAACTTTGCCGTCAGGGCGCAGATAATAAGGACGGATGAGATATCGCGGATCGATCTCGCTGCGGTCGACGAACTCGTCGATCTCGATGGTTCGCGTCGATTCCAGCGCGACGTTCTCGAGCTCCTCCTTCGTCACCTCGATAAAGGTATCGGTGTCGACCTTGTAGCCCTTGACGATATCCTCGTTGTCGACCTCCTCGCCGGTATCGGCGTCGACCTTGGCGTATTTGATCCGGTGGCCGGTCTTTCGGTTGAGCTGGTTGAAGGAGACTTTTTCGGATTCCGATGTGGCCGGATAGAGCGCGATCGGACAGGTGACGAGGGAAAGACGCAGGAAGCCTTTCCAGTTGGCGCGGGGGGCCATTGGGGGAACTCCGATACTGATGCCGGAATCAAGACGATCCACCCAGCTTGGTTCCGACACCGCACCCCTTCCCCCACGATGATTTTTCTCGACGCGGGCCGGAGCGGACTCGACTTTTGTTCTCTTTATGTTCTAATTCGAAAATGACCGATCGACCCGCGAGCTGGCGCATGCCGACGCCAAAGGAGATGGAAAAGCTGGCCGCTCAAGCCGCCCGCAGGCCAGCTCTCCCCGCTACGGCTCCGGATGCGCCGCTCCCGGCCGAATACTGGGAATCGGTCCTCAAAGACCCGCGCGCCGAGGCGACCGGAGCCCAGATGCTGCAGCGGCGTCTTTCCGAAATTCAACGCCACGTGCTGCGCATCTCGTGCCGTCGCTGCGAGCGGACCGTGGAAATCCAGACCGCCGATGCAGTCCGATTGTACGGCGGCAACGCGATCTGGAAGGACGTGGCGCAGCGGTTGCTCGACAACACCTGCCAGCAGCGCACCGGCAGGCATGAAGAAGAACCGATCGATCCTTCGCCCACCATCGACCAAGCTGTAAATGGAGGTTTCCCTTGGCTCGAGATCAGGTGCGCGCGCTGTAAGACGCCGAGCGACGTCGACCTTGCGGCGATGAAGCACCCGCCGACCACCTTCGTGCATGATCTCGCCAGCCGGCTTCGTTGCCGCAAATGCGCCAAGGCGGGCCGGCGCCCTGCCGCGACTCTGCTACAATTGGCCTGGCAGCCGCGCCACCCTCGGACCGAAGCCTGACCGAATGTGCTGGTGTGGACGGCCTCTCATCCCCACGGTTCTATGGCGCTGTCAGCGTCACAGCTAGATGAGAGGAAAGTCTGATGAATCTTCCTGTTCGCATCGGTATGGACACTTCCAAGTCGGTTTTCCAGCTTCATGGTGTTGATGAGAACGAGGTGGTGGTGGTCCGCCGCCAGTTCCGGCGAGCCGAGATGATCCGCTACTTCGAGCGGCTTCCACCGGTTCTCGTCGCCATCGAGTCCTGCGGCAGCTCGCATCATTGGGCGCGCCTGCTGCAGTCGTTCGGTCACGAGGTGAAGCTGATCCCACCTCAGTACGTGAAGGCTTACGTGAAGCGCGGCAAGAACGACGCGGCCGATGCCGAAGCGCTGTGCGAGGCGGTCACCCGGCCGAGTATGCGGTTTGTACCGGTCAAATCGAAGGAACGCCAAGCGGCCTGCATGTTAATGACTGTGCGGGAACGCCTGGTCAGCGTGAAGTCGCAGCTTTCCAATGCTTTCAGGAGCTATGCGGCTGAGTTTGGCATCGTCGGCCCCGCCGGTCGGCAGAATGTCGCGCAACTTATCAAGCGGGTGCTCGAGGATGATAGCTTACCGGAAATGGCAAAGGATCTCTTCCGACTCCAAGCAGAGGAATATGCCACGGTCGAAGCCCGCCTGGCAAAGATCGAAGCCAAGCTGATGAGGTGGCACCGCGACGATGATGTCAGCAGGCGGATCGCGACGATTCCCGGCGTCGGTCCGATTGGGTCGTCCATGCTAAGCATGAAGGCGCCGCCGCCGGAGACGTTCAGGTCAGGCCGCGACTTTGCCGCTTGGCTCGGACTGACACCCAAGGATCATTCGACGGGCGGCCGGCAAAGATATGGCGGAATCACGAAGGCCGGAGACTCAATGCTCCGATCGACGTTGATTGTCGGCGCGACCGCGCTGCTAAGGCACATTCGAAAGGGCCGTCATAAGCCGACACCCTGGCTTGCATCGCTACTGGAGCGAAAGCCGCCGAAATTGGTGGCGGTGGCCTTGGCCAACAAGTTCGCCCGTATCGCTTGGCGATTGATGATATCGGGCGGAGTATACAACCGACCGGTAGCCGCCATGCCCGTCTGATCTGAAATCGGCACCGCGAGCGAGTTGCTCGGCGGATAGCCCACGAACTTGCAGGACGCAGTAGATGGAAGGACCGATCGGTCGATACGCGCGAGCTTCCGTAGATTACACTGGCATCATCAAGGTCGCCTATGTGCTTGGAGCGTGCGTAGCGAACACCATCTTGGCCAGCGGACTTTGTCCGCGCAAACAGGCCGGACATCTGATAGCAAGCGATCAGGTCAAAAGTCTGCTACCATCCTGACAAGTGGGGGGCCGTCAACCTGTACTCGATCACGACAAACCAGGCCGCCATCAGCGCGCTGTTTCGCGTCGTGAACCGATATGTTGGCAACCTGGCGCCGATGCCGGGGGTTTTTCCCGATTACAAGGCACCGATCGTGCGCAATGGGGCCGAGGGCCGCGAACTCACTACTGCGCGGTGGGGCATGCCATCGTCATCGAAGGCGTTGATGGACGCCACCAAGAAGCGGGCCGAGAAGCTGCAGGCCAAGGGCAAGACCGTCGATTTCAAGGAACTGCTGCGGATGGAGCCCGACGGCGGCACGACCAACATCCGCAACGTGAAGAGCAAGCACTGGACGCGATGGCTCGGGACCGAAAACCGCTGTGTTGTGCCGTTCAACTCCTTGAGCGAATTCAACAAGGCCGAGGGCGGTGATATCTGGTTCGCGCTCGATGAGACCCGTCCCCTCGCCTGCTTCGCCGGAATCTGGACCAACTGGACGTCTGTCCGGAAGGTGAAGGAAGGCGAGACGACCAACGACCTCTACGCGTTCCTCACGACGGAGCCGAACGCCGAGGTCGGCGCCATCCACCCGAAGGCGATGCCGGTGATCCTGACGACGCCGGACGAGGTCGAGACCTGGATGACGGCCCCTCCGGACGAGGCTCTGAAGCTGCAGCGGCCCCTTTCGGACGGATCGCTCAAAATCGTCGCTCGTGGCGTCAAGGAAGACCCGGCCGGACAGACAACGTGACCGACGAGGACGACCACCAGGCGGAGCCCTCGCCCCGTCAGCGCAAGATCATCCACGTCGACATGGACGCTTTCTATGCATCCGTCGAGCAGCGGGACAATCCAGATCTCCGCGGTAAGCCGGTCGCTGTCGGTGGATCCCGCGAGCGCGGAGTCGTGGCGGCAGCCAGCTATGAAGCCAGGAAGTTCGGGGTGCGCTCGGCCATGCCGTCCGTCACGGCAAAACGGCAATGCCCCGATCTGATCTTCGTGAAGCCGCGGTTCGAGGTCTACAGGGGTCTCGCAGCAGATCCGCGAGATCTTCGCGGAGCACACACCGATCATCGAACCGCTGTCACTGGACGAGGCCTACCTCGACGTGACCGAAAATCTGCAAAGCATTCCATTGGCGCGGGACGTGGCGCTCGCAATCCGTGGGAAGATCAAGGAGGTAACCGGCCTCAACGCTTCGGCCGGTATCTCCTACAACAAGTTTCTCGCCAAGCTCGCCTCCGACCACCGCAAGCCGAACGGGCAATACGTCATCACGCCGGAGATGGGTCCGGCGTTCGTCGAGACGCTGCCGGTCGGCAAATTCCATGGCATCGGGCCGGCAACCAGCGTTAAGATGAATGCGCTGGGCCTCTACACCGGCCTCGACATGCGCAACCAGTCGCTCGAATTCATGCAGGCAAACTTCGGGAAGGCCGGAAGCTACTACTACTGGATCTCGCGGGGCATCGATAATCGCGAGGTCCGCGCCGACCGGATTCGGAAATCCGTGGGCGCCGAAAACACCTTCGCCACCGACCTCACCGATTTCGACGCCATGGTCGTCGAACTCGTCCCACTCATCGAAAAGGTCTGGCGATACTGCGAAGGCGCCGGCAACCGGGGGCGTACGGTGACGCTTAAAATAAAGTTCAACGACTTCGAGATCATCACGCGCAGCAGATCCGTCCCCATCGCGGTTTCGAGCCGCAGCGACATCGAACGCCTATGGTCGCTTTGCTGCAGAACGAGATGCCGGTCCACAAGCCGGTCCGGCTTTTGGGAGTTTCGCTATCCGCGCTGCAGCATGTCCATGACGCAGAATTGCAGCTGGTGCTGCCGATGTAATCGTCGCTTTCGACTTGGTCGATCCCATTGGTCGAGTCGAATTGGAAGGCATGGTTGGAACGTTCGATGGATTGTAAGCGGTGCGCTGGCATCTTCCGCTGCGGTGAAGGTTTGGTAGCTACCGCAGACTAAGGAGAACGATCTCTGCGCTGTTGGGAAGGATCGGGAATCGGGACGGAATGGTTGGGAACGATTGGTGGCGGGCAGCCGCAGAAATCAACTCCGTGGCGACCAAAATGCGGTGATTGTGTCAAGGGAAGTGATTCGGCCCATTCCGGCTGCTCGACGAGAAACCGGAACGGCAAGCAGGAGACGGAAATGAACGACGATGAGGCGAAGCATTACATTGCAGAGCACGTCAAGGTGCCCCGCCTTCATGTGACGATCGCTAAAGGGTTTATCCTGAAGAATTTTCACCCAACGACGTCCGAGCTCATCAACCGCTTTTTGCAGTCGGTTGAAGCAAAAATGCCTCAGAAACTCGTACTGCATCCGTCAGTCGATCCGGTTCCCACACTCGACGCTGTCGTTAGTGCGATCTCATGGCAACTCGCCGCCTGCGAGGCGATTTGGGGTCTCATCGCGAATGCTGCGGCTTTTCCAGCGTCGACCAACATGTACGGTGCACTTGGGAGTTTGCAATGGACGACCGTCGTGCCTGGAAGTGGAGGCAATTCGTCAGGATTTTCGCTCGAAGAATATTCGATTCAAGTCCCGGACAAGCTGGCACTGCCAAAATCAACAAACCCTGATGTCGATCTACCGCTTACCGATCCGGATTTTTACTTGAAGGAGCTAAACCTGCCAGGTCTCGTGCCTGCGGTCGAAACGGCACTCCGCGAAGCAGTGCAATGTATCCGGCATGGGCTCTATTTAGCCTGTCTTGCAATGCTGGGCCGCGCATCTGAAGCAGCCTGGATCGAGACAGGGCTGGCACTCGCGTCAGTAGTACCGGCGGGATCATCGATCGATGGCACCAAAATAGGAGACCAACTTCAAGACCCCTTTGTCGGCATTGGCAGAAAGATAAAAATCGTCCTCGACTCATACTCTCACCAAGAGGTTTTCGGTGGCATCACCAAGGCGAGCGGAGTCAAGCTTCAGGATCTGAGGAATTGTGTTGTGTGGGCTGATTGTGTGCGCGAGTCCAGAAATTCGATCCACTACGGGGCTGAACCGGCGATGTCCAACTCTTATGAAAAAGTTTCTACACTTCTGATTGGCGCCGTGCCTCACATTCGGCTTCTGGCCGCACTTACAGAAGCCGCACGAAAGAATTCGTAGCATAAGCGCTTGCTGCGCGGCTGCGCGACCTCCCTCGTCTGCGCCGAGCGCGACGGTCTTGAGCGCGTCATCAGGCAGCGGCCGCTGCAACGCTCTCGCCTCATGTAGCGGCGAGAGCCGTTGGCTAGGTTTTCGTAACCCTGACCCCGAGTGCTCAACCAGTCAAAATCGGCCGCAGGTCCGTGAGCTTGGCGTCCTTTTGATGCAGGAGTACGGCGGCGATGATTTGCTCCAAAAACGCCGCAAGCCGTACTGGCGCGGTTTTAGGATCGAATCCCCCGGTCGAGGCCACCCAATATTCGGGAGAAAGCTTGACCGTAACAATGCCCGGCAGCTCTCGGCGATAATCGAAAGCGTCGCGTTCAACTATGCGAGCGCGCCGCGATACCGACGAACAGCGCGACCTCGGGCTTGTAATAGCTCAAGGGCTCGAACCGCGATGGGGGCAGCGCGGGCATTGTCGGGGCCGGCTTCAACCACCGCCATGTCCCATCCCTCAAACTGGCCTTTGAAAAAGCCGGTGCCTTTGACGGTCTCGACCGTGTGCTTCCCGAGCTGCCGCAAGACGGCGCGCGTCTCGACCTCGATCGCGGTGACGATGACGGCAGCGGGGGATGAGCGTTGTGGCACGCGGCAGGCTCGGTTGGTAAGGGGATACGGCTAAACATATATAGGTGCCCGCCCGGCTTCGCCCAGCGGTAATCGAGGTAATGCCGATCTTCGACATGTCGATGATGATCGGCATCCTGATGCTAATCATGATCCCTGATGCCAGTAGTGCTGCTGGACCAGCAGGCGCTGGTGGTGGTGCTGCTGATGTCGATGCAGATGATAATCTTGATGCTGATCGTGGTGCTGCTGGTGCTGGTCATCATGATGATCGTCGGCATGATCGTCGGCACGATCATCATGGTCATCCCGGCTAGGTCGCCTTCTCCGCGTCCTTCAGGACGCGGGCTTCCTTTGCCCGCGGCATCAGGAACTCCGCGAGCGTCTTGGCGACTTCCGCCAACGAGCCGGGATCGACCGCGACCTGCCTGGTGAACGCCGCCCATTGATCCTTCTTGCCGGCGTCCTCGGTGAAGGCGGCGGTGAACGCATCCGGCAGTGCGGTCGGAATCTCGGTCTTGCGGCGGGCGAACGTCGCCTTGATGGCGCGGGCCAGCGTGTCGCCCTCGAACTTGTAGGAGCGGATCAGGACCCAGACGTCGTAGAAGTCCTTCAGGCGTGTGTTGGCGAGGCCGAGCGCGACCATGGCCTGGAATTTCTCGGCGATGACGGTCTCGCGCGGATAGGAGCGCAGCTTGGGCGCCGGGAAATCGAGCAGCACCGGAAGGTCGGTTTCCTGCACGCCGGGCTCGATGGCGTCACCGAATGCGATATCGATCACGACGCGAACGCGGGCGTTGTCGACCGTGGCATTGCCCTTGATCCGGACGCCGCCGTATTCGTTTTCGTCGCGGATGCGGTCGACGGTGAAGCTGCCGGGGTCGAAGATGACGCCGTCGGCGGCGTCGACGGCAGCGATCTCCTTGAAGATCGCCAAGAGCGCGTCGGGGTCGGGATCGCCCGAGCCGAGAAGGTCAAGGTCGCGCGTCGGCCGGAATTGGTTGTCGACCCAGGTCGCGAGCAGCATCGCGCCCTTGAGAACGAAGCGATTACGATACTCCGTCGAGCCGAGGCGATAGAGGAGCCGTTCCAGCACGTAGCGGGTGAGGAGAAGGTCGAAGGGCTGATTGCGCTCTCTGGAGAGCGTGAGCAGTCGCGCGCGAACCGAGGCAGCAACATTCTTGGGCGGGTTAGCCATTGGCGGTCATCGCTTCGATATAAGGTTGCATGGCTTTCCAAACCCCGGCCCTGCGCGCGAAATCCGCGATCTCCGAAGGCTTGGCCTTGCGGGTTCGCAGGGCCTCGCGCAGGCCTTCGAGCGCGAGGTTGAGGCCGGTGCTGTGACGATAGCGTGTCCCGGCGCTCCGCCGGTAGCGAAAAAGATCAACGACGGTCTTGGCGGGGCTGAAGATCTTCACCGGGCAACCTTCGATCGTATGAATCTCCACGCCCTCCTGAAGCCGCTCCGGGTTGAAGCGGACGAACTGCATGGGCGGATTGGTTTGAAGAGGCTGACGGTCTTTGGGACCGATGGCGAGCCAAACCATGGAGGGGATGGTATCGGTCAGGTCATGGAAAGCGAGCGCCGAGGTCAGGGCGACGACCCCTTTGGGTACGCGCTTGGCGGCTTCGGCGAGAGAATGGTGCGTATCGATGGGCGCGTCGGGCAGTTGGTAGAGACCGCGCCCGAGTTGGACGACGAGGCCTTTTGCCTTCATGCGGGCGATAGTCGCGGCCGTGATGCCTGCCCTGGCAAGCTCGGAAGGGCGCGCGATGCCGCGCTCCTTGAGGAGTTCGATGACACGGTCTTGTTGGGTCGAGGATGGCTTGGGCATGGCTTATGATCCGATTTGTCGGATATATCCTATTTATATCCTGCAGTTCATATCATACGGAAGTACCCACTAACAATATGTAAATTCTTCAGCAACCCCTTGATTGTTATAGACATCCTGCGGAACTAAATCCCGATCCCGCGCGGCCCGCTTGCCGCGCTCGCGATTGGCGTGGTCGGCCGCGGCCCATGGCCGCGATCGCGTCCATACTCATGCAGGACCAGCAAGTGCAGCTCGGTAAGACGAGCCCCCGCGGCGCGACCTGTACTTGATCCGTGATGGGCTCGTAAGCCGCCCACTCGGACTCGCCACCAGGCAGATCTAATCTCGCAAGGCTGGAGTGTGCTGGTGGTTTGGGAGTGCGAAACCTCCGATCCTGCGCTCGCGCAACGTCTAGCGGGTTTCGGCGGCGCGGCTTCCTCAGCCCAGCGAGCGGATTACGCGCGTATAATCAAAGACGCGCAGCCGATCCGTAAAGGGAGACAGTAGGCCATGCTCTACGCCTGGGTAGGCGATCAGAAACGCGCTCCGCTCGCGAAAGGAGAATGGGCGGCGTGCCGAGATTGCGGCGGCCCGCTCACCGCCGTCATGCCCGTCGAGAATACACCCCACTGGCGCCAGAAAGCGGGTTACTGTGATCCTTGAAGCGAGCCCGAGGGCATGGCATCTCGGCTGAAAGAAACTCTTCGACATGTCGCGCCGTGAGATCGGTTTGCGCGATCCGGCAACCGGGGAGCTTCATCGCGCCGACGTGCTGGTCGGCAGCGGCACCCACATGGCGACCGTGCTGGAGCTGCAGCACTCGTGATCAGCGAGGACGAATGCAACGCGCGGGAGGCTTTCTATTGGCGCGAGCATCGGATGTTTGGATGTTCTAGCTGGTCCACATCCACAACGAAAGCTCGTTGCTGGGCAATAACTTCTACATGTCGAGCGATTTCAAATCCCGCGTGCTCGATCTCGACGAAAGGAGTTCGCGATCATGCGGTGGATGGGACCTAACAAGCAGTTCATCGAGAAATGGAAGCGCGCTGGCGCCGACGTCTTCTTCAATCTGGGCCCCATATCTTCTACCTCGCCGGGCTTCTCGCCTAGGCGGCCCGTTCGAGCGTGGCGAGTTTGCCCTCTGCGCTCTCACCCGGGACGATTTCGTGTCCGCTGTTCGAGGTGAGGACGTTCGATCGGGTGACGCCGGATGCCGCCGGCGCCTCGTGCTGGTCAAGCGCGAGGTGAACGGCTTGCGTTGTCGTATTGCTCTCCTCAGACCAATCAGCTGGCTTCGGGTCCCTTCATAACGGCCGATAGCCAAGGCTTCACTACTTGGAGCGTCCGGACGTCGCCCAGCCCATCAAGATCCTCTAGGGAAAGTTTGCCGGATCCACTGAGTGTATTGGAGAGCGCAGACGCCGTTGCGGCCGGCAAGAGCTCAACAATCGCCTGAGCCAATGCGGGGTCGCGAGCATTGGCCTTGATCGCCAACGGAATAAGCAGCGCCCGCCGATCTGGCTTTGCGGCCAACGATCTTGCTGCATCAAGCACCTGGCAATGGCCAGCACAGGCTGCCACCACAAGGGTCAATGCAAGCGCGACCGGCGCTGTCCGAAACAACAGCTGCTTGTGTGGAATTTCTGCGGCAAGCTCGGTATCGACCGATTGCTGTTCTAAGCATAGTGCCTCGGCCGCTAAGCGGTGGTGAGGCGGATTGCCGCTCTTCAAAGCCAGCTTTACGACCCTCTTTCTTGCGTCGCCTGAGCCATTGCGGACCAGAGCACGCAACAACATGAGTTTGACGTCGCGGTCATCCGTCTGGAAGAGTATTTTGCCTATGTCCGAGACGTACCGATCCTCGATCTGCGGTGGCTCGGACAACAGGTGAGCCGCGGCATAGGCAATCGGAAAATTCCTCTCCTCTTCGTGACGGGGTTGCTGGGGTTCCCACGTATCGGCCGCCAATTGCAGGATCGCATCCATGTTGTCAGCGCTTGGACGCTCTTGCAAAAGGGAAAGCACGGTCTCGCGAACCCTATGCCCTTTGTCTCCTGCTGATTTACGCAACTCGAGGTCAAGTGGACCGGGTGATCGCCGGGCCAGCGAGAGAAGAGCCGCTTGACGCACATCGGCAAACCGGTGGCTCAAGGCAGCCTCGACAATTGGCCACATCCCGCATCGAGCGGCAACGCGAACTGCGTTCGCGGCCATCCCGATAGTCTCATCATCGTTGTCCGGCCAGTCCAGGATCTCTTTCAGCAGGTGGTCTAGCTCAAAGCCAACCCTGCTGAGCGCTTCCGCCTGCACGGACTTGAGTTCGACGTTTCCTTGCGTATCCAATCCTTCAAATAGAAGCAGCGCGTCTTTACTCAGCGCTTCGAAGCTGAAGGCGAGCACGGCGTTAGCCGCTTCCGCCAGCGCGGGAGGCAAAGCTGCAAGAAATTGGAGACGGATGGTCTCGAAGTCGACTCGGCTCTTTTTTGCGTTCGTCTCTCTCACAGCTGCAAACTCGAGCGCCAGCTCAAGCGCCCGTCGCGTGTGGTTGCTTCTTACCACAGTTCCGACCGCCGAAAAAAACTCGGTTGGAGCAGCGAAAAGTGCGGTTTCTACTGCCTTAAGCCTCACCTCGCGGATCACGCCCCCCGCCACTATCCGTTCTCTAAGAGTGCTCAAAACTTCCTTGGGGATCGACTTCTGCATGGCCTGCCAAAAATCCCGCTCCTCCGGTCTATCGAAGGCGGCTCTTGCGATGGCGCTCCATTCTTCAATCGTGACGTCAGTTCCGCGCTCGGCAGTCCGTATCCAATGATACAACATGTCCAAAACATGCGCGTGATCGCGAATAGCGCGCCAACCATTCCTCTCCCGTCTCATTGTCACATAGCATTCAAGGAATTCGAACGCCGTCTGTCCGTCTTCGGAGATACTCTCGTAATAATGACTACCGTAGTCGCCGTCGTACTCGCCATTCGCGAGCCTGAGCTTGAAATCCTCGTCTGGCTTTCCCGACAGCTCGTCTCGATATGCAACTGCCTGCGCGACAACCTCCTCAAAACCGTTGAGATCGGCAAGCGCGCCCTCAGCGATCACGCTAGTGTTGGGATTGTAGCCGTCTCGAACAATCGAAAGCGCGGCTTCCATGAAGGCCGGTGTCAGATCAGCGCACAGTTCCGCTACTTGGCCGGCGAATCGCGTGGGGTAAGAGGGATTGTGGTGAGGCAGTTCGCGCGTGATGAACGCGGTGCAAAGCACTCGTGTCCTGTGATCGGCAGCAACCTTTTGGAACCAATCCGGCGACCGATCTGGCGCACTCCACTTATCGAAGAACCAGTATTCCTTGTCCCTATTTTGATGCGTAAGCCATCTGGAAAGCTCTGCCGGAATGGAATCTGCCGAACCCACCGATGCGGCAAGCTTCAGGTCCTCTCTGAAATCAGGCCCCGTTCCGGCCAGCCGCTCATTGATCCAGGCATCGAGCTGAGACTGCCGTTCGGCAGGAAGATCAAGTTGAACGATCGAACGCTCTCGCACGGCGTGGACCAGACGGGCCGCGCCCTCCGTTCCCCAATCCGAACCCGTTCCTTTATCCAAATCGATCAGAACTTCGATCAGATAGGACAGAACCCGGGCCGACTGACCCGGCTTTTCCTTGAGGGCCTCCTCTAGGCCCAATTCGACGCGGGGATGCTGATAGGTGAGAGTCGCCTCCACCTGTCGCAAATTCCGGCCGGCAATCAGAAAGTTCAGATATGGTTCGAGGCCGTCTTCAAGATCGCTCCAACGCTTAGTTAGACCTGCCTGAATGGAGGGCAGCACCTTGAATGTCTGGCGTGCGCCCGACTTGAAAAGACCCCACGTAATGGCCGCCCACGCCCAAGTTCCACGCTGGCGGATATTGTGAATGAGCGCGGCTTCAATCGAGGTCTGATGGGCGTCGGACAGGCAGCGGGCGATGTACTGGCCCGGGTTTTCGTCCTTCTCAAACCCGTCGGCGAGAACGGCGAAGTAGCGGTGCATCTCAAGGGGTGTCGCGAGCCGTTCGATCGCGTCATTTCGCGAGTTCAGCACGACAGGTTGAAGACTCGCTGGAAGGCTAGGCAGCCGGTTCTCAAATAGCTTCGCTCGCTCAGCTGGGCCGTAGTTTTCGTCTTCAAGCGTGACAACCCATTTGTCCTTTAACCGCAGCTTGCTCTCATGCAGCACATCCGACCGGCTTGTGACTACGAATTTCCTGTCGGGACCGGCTGACTGGAGTATCTCGGCAATGGCGCCGTTCCACGGCACCGAGGCCGGCTCCAGCCGAAAGCGGCCCCATGGGTCCTCGATCTCGTACAGCACCGGCCGAGAGGCTGGATCATCGGCAATCTTCTCGGGTCCGCCCTGGACGGTGACATGTTTGATGCCGGGTATCCGATCCCGCAGGTAAGCGGTCAGTGCTTTGGCGGTACGCGTCTTTCCAGTTCCGGAGGCCCCGGTGATGACGACCGCATGCTTCGTCTCAATCGCAGTTTTGAAGTCGTCCCAGTTGGTCGGAGGAACAAATCCTTCCAGGTCGGCCGATTCCCCAACATAGCCGCCGGCGGCTGTAATCAGGCGCTCAACATCAAGGCGCGTCCATACCCCTTGCCCGGCGCCACGCATGCGCGAAAGGGCTTCGCTGCGCAAAGCCTCCCGGCAGCTTTGAAGGTTTGAATGGGGTACACGAAAGCGCTGGCTTAACAATCGCTCGGTGCGAGCATTGATCTTTTCCTGGTCCATAGTCCCAAGAATGGCAACTCGGCCGCCGGCACCGGCGGGCAAGTTCCTTGCCATATCGGGGGGCAATTCGCTGGCGGGCGGCCACACGCCAACCTCTTCCACCTTGAGCTGACGGGTGACGCCGTCGAGGTCGGCACTGGTAACCAGGAGATAGCGGATGCTGGGGTCGGCCAGCCGGTCGCGAGCAGACTTTCGTTTTTTACCATGGGCGAGCAGGCGGCTCAGATCCTCGTGCTTCCAGGGTCCAGTATTCCGAAGCTTGCATTGAATAACCAGGCGGTAGTTGTCGAGCACAACCTTTTCCGATAGTGCGCCCGGTCCATGCTCGACGTCGGCTTCAAGGTCTTCATCGGTCGCCGGCTCCAGCACGATCTCGATTGCCACTTTCTTGGCAAGAACGAGATCAAGCGCGGTAAGTACAGAGACGTCGAGTTGATAGAAATAGCCCGCAAGCGACCGCCCGCCGCTGGAAGGAGAAAGCTCATCTGGCCCGAGCGGGGCGGAAGAGGTCTCATTCATGGACTGCTCCAGCGGCTCTGCAGGGCGCGCGGTGCAAATAGCCGATCTCCGCGCCCCCAATCCACGCTAAATTGAGAAAACTCGCTTTCGCCCACGCTCTCAGCACGTTCCTTCAATTGAGTATATGCCGTGAGTGAATATCTTGCCGCTGACATGAGTCGATCGGAGCACGAGATTGGAGGACTGGCGCACGGCTGAAAGCATTCCCAACTGCTCGGACTTTCTCACCCGTCAAGACCCGTCGCTTGCGTCCATAAGACCACGGGACCTTGCCGGAAGCTGGAGGCAGGTCAACAGCCACAAAGCTATAAGCGACCAGAAAGGACCAGTCCAGGCGTTCAAACGATGAGCGTTACCCTCCCCGCGACTCAGAGACAGGCGAGAACTAGCACGATTGAGAATCGCCGTGTAAGCCATAGCGCAACCCGCCGACGACGTTATTGCCATGGCAGGCATCATCGTGCCTTTGCATCGGAAAGCTTACTTCGCTCCGCAGCACCGCGATCTCACCGCGAATGCTTTGCTCGCCTACGTCCCCGGCCTGCTTGCGCCACTTCTCAACGATGCCGGGTGGCAATCGGATCCTTGCTGATATTAACGCGTCGTTGCCTACCTAGGCGCACGGCCTTCAACCCGTCGGCGCGCCTCCCCTAGCCACGCCTCATCCAGGCGGAGCGAGCAGATCAAGCTCTTCTCATCTGTGATTCTGTAGACGGTGATCCGAGAAAAATGTTGCACCTTAAGGCCGAGAGCCGCCGCGCGATGTCGACCGCTCTTGGCCTGTTCATCCAAAACGCAGAGCATCGCATCCGGCAGGACGAAGAATAGCCGGCAAGGCTCGATGCCGCCATCCGCACTCGAAACGGTGATGCGCCAATTGGATGCGCCGTCCTCATCGAGCTGATAGTGGATGCTGGTCCACGGATCGGCCGCAGCCTGCATATGGCTGATCAACCAGTCGGGGTGATCGGCCTTGAGGAGAATAACGAAGCCAGTTGCCGATACGCCGACGAAGAGTTCGTCGATATTCCAGGCCGCCTCAAGCAGCGGCTGGAGTATCGGCAGTAACCCTCCTTCGGCGTCCGCCAGCGACAGGCCCCATAGCTCACGTCTCAGCGTCGCGCGTATCCGTCTGACAATCCGGCCCCGTGGCGGTGCCGACGCCATGCTGGCGCGCTCCGTCCCTTCAATATAATCGTGCAGAGCATCGCCGACTGCGTCGATCGCCGATCGCAACTCATCGTATTCCCGATGTGACAGATCAAGCAGCGCGACCTGATGTGCCAAGGCATAGGCTTGCGCTCCCGGTGAGAAGCCCGATGTTGAACACAGGGCATAGCGATAGCTGTAGCAGTACCCCTCCCGCTATTGGTAATGTCTTCGTTCGTGAGGGCGGGAGCGATTCCGGCCGGGCGCGGCTGCACCGTCACCAAGACCTGATTGACATCCTGAAGGATGCCGACAGCGTGCCGCGCTTCGGGGATACCTACTCTTCCTTGTCCATGCCCTCTCCATTTCGCTTCGATGAACAGGCGAATGGGATTTCCGAACGCCGGCGCCCATGTCAATTCGCCCAGTACGTCAGCCTGATGAAACCCGCCGCGCCCACGCACCTGGAGCCCATTGCTCATGAGGGAGAGGTCATGCGGGTCGTCTTCCGGGCTGGTCAGGAGACGATAACCTGCGTTCCTGATGAGCGAGGCGACGGCCTCCTCAAGAAGATACCCTTTCAGGACACCGGGCGAGATCACCGCTCTTCTTGCCATGTCAGTCTTGCTCTCTCCGGAACTGCAGATCTGAGCTCGTGCCCTACACCACCCCGGCATCTCTCACAACGCGACCGCGACGGTTATGCAAGGCCCAGATCGCCCCTCAGTGCCCGCGCAGCCCTATCTGCCTTCGTTGCCGCGCAGCGATTCTGCTGGAAGTTCGGCGGACGTCCCGCTAAATAGACCGTCCGCCAACTACCAAGCTGAAAGGAACGTCGACGTGCCGACGCTGCAAGCCTTGATCGCATCCAAATACATCGCGAAGCTGCGGCAATCGAAGGACGTGGATGCCGGAAAGATCGCTCAGCTCGAGGCGCTTTTTGCTTCCGGCAAAAAGATTAAAGTCGATGAGCTGGTGAAGCTGTTTTCCGCGCCGGCCGGGAGCGACATCACGTGATTCGCCTTCAACACGCGCATATCGAGGAGATGCGCGGTATCCGTAATCTCGACATCGCCTTCGATCAGAAGACGTTCTCCATCTCCGGCCCGAACGGGTCCGGCAAGAGCGGCGTCATCGATGCCATCGAATTCGGCCTGACCGGGCGCATTAGCCGCCTGACCGGTACGGGCACGAAATCGCTCTCCATCGCCGAGCATGGTCCGCATGTGGATCGCGTCCGCTTTCCCGACGCAGCGTTTGTCAGGCTCAAGGTCTACTTCCCGGCTCTCAACAAATCGGCGATGATCACCCGCAAGGTGTCGGCCCCCAAAAGGCCCAAGATCGAACCGGCCGACCCTGATATCAAGGCCGCGTTCGAGCAACTTGCTGATCATCCCGAAATCGCGCTGTCCCGCCGTGACATCGTGCGTTTCATCCTGGTCGAGCCGTCGCGGCGCGCCGAAGAGGTGCAAGCCATCCTCAAGCTCGAGGAGATCGGCGAGAGGCGGGCCGTGCTCAATGGCGCACAGAACCGGGTCAATGCGTTCAAACGAACGGCCGAAGCCCAATTTCAGGCAGCGCGCAGCAGCTTGCTGAGCCTTATGCAGATCCCGAGCGTCAAGATCGATGATCTGCTCTCGGCCGCCAACGCGCGGCGCAAGCTTCTCGGTCTGTCCCCACTCGCTCAGTTGACCCCAGACACCAGGCTCGATGCCGGGCTCACCTCGGGCTCGTCCGCGCCAGCGTTCAACAAGCAGTCGGCCCTGCGCGACATCGACGCCATAGCCGAAACCCGCAAGCAGCTTCCGGAACTCGCAAAGGATGCGGTCGCCGTCCTGCTCGCGACCATCAGCACTCTGGCGGACGATCCGGCGCTGCTTGCTTCGCTCCGGCGCCGAACGTTGCTGGAGCAAGGCATCGGACTGATCGATGGCGCGCACTGCCCGCTCTGCGACAGCCCGTGGGAGAGCGAACGGCATTTGCGCGATCACCTCGCGATCCAACTAGAGAAATCCGGCGAAGCGCAACGGCTGCAGAAGGATCTCTTCGCCAGCGCCAACGTTGTCGACGAGGCCGTGTCGGGTTGGCTTGCGCAGCTCGCGGCGATACGCAGGCTTGCCCAGGCGCTCGAACATGAGGCATTCGGCGCGGCGATCGATCAATGGACTGCGGAGCTCGCCAGGCTACAAGGCAAGTTCCGTTCTTTCGATGAGCTTCGCAGCATCAGAGGACGCCTCGCGAGCGGGTGGCATGCGGCGCCGAAGGGTTTCGAGGAGGCGGCCGCCAGCTTCGCAAAATTGGTCGCAGAACTCCCCGATCAAACGGCTACAGTTGACGCTCAGACCTTTCTCAGCACGGCGCAGCTGAGGCTCACGGATTTCCGCGAGTCCATGCGCGCGGACAAGGCCGCCGGCATCGCGGTCGCGGCCGCGACCTGCGCTTACACGACCTACTGCGAGGTCATGGATGCCGAGCTGGAAGCCCTGTACGACGACGTACAGCAGGATTTCAGCACCTTCTATCGGCTCATCAACGAAGACGACGAGGGTGAGTTTACCGCCAAGCTCTCGCCCAGCGCCGGCAAGCTCGATTTCGACGTCAATTTTTACGAACGCGGCCTCTATCCGCCAGGCGCGTTTCACAGCGAAGGCCATCAGGACAGCATGGGCGTGTGTCTCTACCTCGCCCTGATGAATCGCCTGTTCGGGAATCAATTCAGCTTCGCTTTGCTCGACGACGTTGTGATGTCGGTCGATACCGGCCATCGCTACCAGTTTTGCAAGCTGCTCAAGACGCATTTCAAAGACACACAGTTCGTCATCACCACCCACGACCGCACCTGGGCGGAGCAGATGAAGTCGGCCGGCCTCGTCAGCGGAAAAACCTCTCTGCGCTTTCATAGCTGGACCATCGATACCGGTCCGCTTGTGGAATCGAACGTCGAGGTCTGGGAGGAGATCAAGACCGCACTCGACAAGAACAAGGTCGCGGTGGCGGCCGCCGCCCTGCGGCGCCACCTCGAATATGTCTCAAGGCACCTGGCCGACCAGCTTGGCGCACCGGTGGTATTTCGCGGCGATGGCGGCTACGAACTGAACGATCTTCTCCCGCCGGTGCTTGCGCGGTTTAAGACGATCTGCGCAAAGGCCGCCGATGCTGCGCAGTCCTGGGGAAACGACAAGGGGAAGGCCGAGGCGACCGCGCTTAAGACCAAACTCTCCGCGTCGAACGCGGCGTCCTCGGTCGAGCAATGGGCTATCAACAAGGCCGTGCACTACAACGAATGGGAGAATTTCGGCAAGCGCGATTTCGCGCCAGCCGCTGACGCCTTTCGAGAGCTGCTCGAATGCTTCAGATGTGAGCGCTGCGAAAGCTGGTTGTTCGTATCGCCGCGCCATAAGCCGGTATCGCTGCGCTGCGCCTGCGATACCGTCAGCCTCAATCTAGAGGCCAAACCGAGATGATCGAAGCCTTTTGATCAACAAGCGGTCGGCTGGGCACCAGCGGCGATTATTGCTCTATTTGGAGAGCGCGAAGCCGGAAATCTCCTGTTGAAAACTGCAAGGGCTTTGACGTCAGGGTGCTTCTCCAGTTTTCGTGCAATCCAGCACCCCGCCATGCCTGAACGAATCGCGCGGCGCGCACAACTTTGATCGAAACAGTCGCTCAACATCGGGATTCGCTCGTGCGTTACTGCTATTTCCGAAGCACGCGCTCACTGGCCCTAAGCGCATTCGTCTCGGTTTGCTGCTGATACTGTCGCGGCCTTTATCCAGCCCGGCAGCAAAACTGGCTCACATCGGCGCCGCAACTCGCGTAATGGAGCCTCGAGCCGGGGAGGCAGCTACAAGGGGTTTGCCTACGGCCGCGAGAAACACCGCTTGAAAAGCTTGCTAATCGGTCCTGCTCGCAGCCCAATGGCCTTTCCAGCCTGGAATGGCTGAAGGACACAGCAAAGCGAAATGCGCACTGGCGGAAGGCCCGTTGCAGGCCCGCGCTCCGCATTCAATTTCATTCTTCTCGAGGTCGATCCAGATGGGAGCCGGTCCACCGTAGTCTTCGCCCATCTTGTAGAACCTGAATCGGCCACCTCCGCTCGGCTCAATTGTCAGCGCGGTACAGTTAGCACTGGTGCGGAGAACTCTGCCGATTTCTCCGGCATTTTGTTTGATGCACTGGGTTATTCTCTCCTCCTCAATCTCCTGGCCTTCGCAATGGCTTTTCGCATCATCCTCTGAAACTTGCGCCACAAGGCGCGCCTGGCCCGTATCGGTGCCCTCCAAGGACTTGATGGTAGCTGGGATGCAGCGCGAACAGTCCGCGATTGTATCCGGCTCCGTCTGCTGCGAGACCGACAAGACGAGCTGCAGAACCGGTTCATGCTCAAAACCCAGGCGAGACGGTTTTGAGGCAGAGCCGCCGGTTACTTCGCAGGAGCGCGGTGAGCGTTGTGGTGCGCGGCCCTCAAGCAAGAGGATGCCGTCCTTGCGTTCTCCCGCCACGGGATAGCCAAGCGGTGCGCAGCCGGGCCGGAACAGAAAGGCCTCGCCGGTTAGCTTGCCGTTGCGCGCCGTTCCTCGAAACAACAGGGCGCCGGCTGGGACCTTCAGCTCCTTGCGCGGTTCGATGTAGCGGATTTCGACGCGGTCATCAGGTGTGCGGGTCAATGCCACGATCGAGCCGTTATGATTGAGCATCTCGCGGCTTTGGAAATGGCTGTCCCATACGGTCACTTGAGCATCCGGCCGCAAGGTATTTTCGATCGCCTTGTCGGTGCCGCTGTGAAAACCGGGAGCACGGCTATCGGCGATTGAGCGCGCCGAGCTCATCGCATCGGGTGCGAGTGCGCCCAGCACGGCGACCTTGCACACCTCGCCTTCAGACAGCTTGATGACCATGAGTTCTTCAAAGACCGAGGTTGAGTTGCTCTCCTCTAGTTGGCGCCAGCGGCCAACGATCGCTACGAACGGCCGGCCGTTCGTCATGCGCCACTCGATACGGCTGGCAACACCGCTTCCATTCGGGCGCCAGCCCAGATCATCCGGATCAGCCGGCCCGTGCGCCCGCTTGCCCCAGCCAAAGCCAAGACCCGCATGCGTGACGAAATCGGTGTACTCCATGAAAGCGCCGGCCGGACCTGGACATCTCCAGATAGCTTCTTCTCTGTTGGATCTGAGAATCTGGCACGCCGGTCCTTGGGCAGGCAGGACGATCCCCTCGGCGGCGTGAGCCTGGCCTGCCAAGGTGAGCCCCGAGAACATTGCGAGCAGGAACGGATAGAAGGCAGGGCGCATCGTGAGACTCGACTTCCACGAAGATGTCTTGACGGGAGACTAGAACTTAAATGCTCACAAGACATTGCGAGCCGGCTGCCGTGCTGTCCTTATCGGTAAAGGAACCTTGAACAAGTTAATCGAATTGCAGCACCGGCAACAACCGGCGTTTCAACCGCAGATGGTACGACGCTCCGTGATTGCAGTTGGATTTTCAGCGGAGTTTGCAATGAAGGGGACAGTTTTACATTTTGACGGGGCAAACCAGAATGGTTTGATCCGGGCCGAAGATGGCCGGCGCTACGGTTTCACGGCGTGGGATTACAAATCGGCGCAAACTCCGAGGGTTGGTGATGAAATCGATTTCGAGATACAGGACGGCGTCGCCGCGGAGATCTATGTGGTGAAGGCCGCTAGCGCGCCTTCGCTTGATCTGATGGCGCTACGCCGGACGGTTGCGGAAGGCACGAACAAGGCCGCCGAGCGGATCGGCCGCAATCTGAGCGCGGCCGAACCCGGCGCGCCGGCTCAGCCGATATCGGCGGCCGGCGTTTTGCAGATCATGTTGAACGACTGGCGCAACTTGCTTGCAGCGCTGGCATTGGCCGCCTGCCTGCTGCCGCTGGTCTCGTTCGGCCCCAGCTCAGCGAACCTATTCGGAGCTGTCTCATCGTCGAGCATGGCGAACGCGCAGCTCGCGCAGGTGCGCAACGCCATGCAGGCGCTCGCGCCAGCGAGCATCAGCACGAACCCCTGGAACATGCCGCCAAAGGCTGCCCAGGCCGTTGTCGCGCCCAATGGCGCGCTAACCAGCTGGTCGCTGCGCGCGGCTTGGCTGCTGTATCTTGTCCCACTATTGGCGATGGCGACGCTCATCCAGTTGTTCCGCGGGCGTGACAGCACGCGTCCAGCTTTTTTGCTTGGCCTTGGATGCGTTGCGCTCGTCCCCGCGGCCATGTTGGCCTCCCAGGAGTTCGCCGCCTTGCAGAACCAGATGGCGCAAATGCCGTTATACGGCGCCGCTGTCGGGACGCTTGGGATCACAAACTTCCTTGATATCGGATTCTATACGCTTGCCGGGACCGGCGCCGCCATCCTGTTTGGTGCATGCCGGTGTTATCGGAGCCCGCCCGCCGAAATCCTATATCGCCTCGCCAGCTTGAACGCCGGTCCACTTTCCGAGCCCTGCCTGTTTTGACACAATGGATTGTTGCCATGACGCGCCCATTTTACGCGATTAGTGTTCTGTTGCTGGCCGGCCTCTTCGGTTTAAGCCTGCCAACGCAGGCTGCTGCCGATCAGTCCATGTTGTTCGACCATAACGGATCGCGCGTCCGCCTTGATGTGCGGCAGGGTTCGGCGACAATCCGGTACGCCGAGCCGCGGCCGGGCCTTTCCGCCGCTGGCATTGGCCCTGGTACGGTCTTGTTCGAAGGGCGCATGGGATCCGATGGCGCCATGCAGGGCACCGCTTATACGTACGCGGTAGGCTGCGCGCCGGCTCCCTATGCGGCAAGCGGCGCATTGCGAGGAGGCGGACTGCTGCTTCGGGGCGCCGCCCCTCAACGCCAGCGTGGCGGATGCGCCATCATCGGATACGATCCTCAAAGCCCGCATGCGCTCCTTGCCTTCAATTCCGTCGCGGCGATGCCGTTGCCAGCCAACGCAACAGCTCCCGCTGCCGTTGCCGCGCAAGCCGCGAGCAGCAGCAGTATGCCGGTCACACCGCCATCCTCTCTCCCGCCAGGACCGCCGGTCCGTCCCGACCCGCTGATCAGCGATTATGACCGGCTGCTCGACGGCTATCTCGCAAGCCGTGAGGGCTGAAGTCCGACGCTGACTTCGCTCAGGCTCTCGCCCAGTATACCGACTGCGAGAACTTAGCGCACTTTCCTGCGAATGAATTCGAGCGTGATCGCTTCAACAAGGCCGCCCCCAGTCTGATCCGCGGCCGCGGGCTTGTTTCAGGGCCCCTCCATCTGCGGTTGGCCGCCAAATTGGGGAGCTACGACTTCGACAAGCAGGTCTTCGCATTCCGCCCCTTCGCCAGCAACTCGGTGTACAGCGTCGTTGCGCCCAAGGAATATGGGTGCGATGCGCGGCATTTGGCGTTGCCCGAGGAATTTGCTGTCCGGTTCGAAAATTATGATCTCATCAACGGCATTCCACTTGCATCTGACAACGCCGAACAGCTCATCAAGAGCCGCACTCAGCGGCCGGGCGTCAGGGACGACAACGTCATTATCGATGTCGATCTCGAGTTTGCCGGAAAGAGCGGCGATCCCAAGGAGACTGAAACTGGCCTTCTTCATGTTCGCAAGCGAATTTCATCGGTCGCGGCGCAAATCCTCGATTATGCCGTCTATGCCAACGCCTCGGCGCCCGAACCGTTTGCCCGGCTGACCGAAGAGCGGAAGAAAGCCTACTCGGATGAGAAGGCCCGGATCGCGGCTGAGGACGCCGCCGACGTGAAGCTCAACCAGGAGTTCTCCTGGACCTTGCTTGGCCAACAGTTCAAGGCGCTGAAGGCCGGTCCGCCCGATTTTGCCGGCAGGCGTACGCGCGTCGCCTTTTCGGGTGCGCTCGAAAAGTCTGCAGTCAATGCGGACGGGACGCGGCTCAGGATCGGCCAGCTCGCGAAGGATTTCAGCTACGAGCAGCGGAGCGACGGATCTCGCGCCGGCACCAACCTGCAGTTCGTCAATCCCAACCCGGTTGACAGCATTGACGTCCCTGCCGATCTTGCCAGGCGGTTCAATCAGAACCCGTCCACGGCGAAGCTCAATCGTCTTTATCTTCCGGTTGGCATTATCGATGATGAAGCAGCAGGCCGCTCGACCGTCGTGGGGCAGATTGTCGGGCTCGAGGTGGAGGTCAGTGAAGACGGCCGCCGTTTCCGGCATTTCGTCGCGATACCTGGGGATCCGAAGCCTTTCGCGTTTCAGCGGGATGAACGGCCTGCAAGTGCATTTGAGATTGCCGGGCTGAAGCTCGGAATGAGCCCTGAAGCCGTGGCGGAAAATGCTCTCCAGCGCTTCGGGGTGAATTCTAATTACGATCCGCTCCGGCGGATCTTGACTAGCACCGGCGTACACTGCGCGGCCTCTGGATTGACGAACCTGGACGAGAAGCCGTGTCTTACGGCGGATTTCGATGTTGCCGGGCATGGCTGGCTTGGAGGCGAAAAGCTCGGTGTGACACGGCTGACTATCTCTCAGGGGATACAGGCCGAAGAGCTCACCGCCTTCATTGCAGGTTTCAGGAAGCAGTTTGGGGAGCCACGAGTCGAATGGACGTCCGGAAACACCATCTTTATGGCCTGGGGTGCCGTGGTATCGAAACAGCGCGAACCTGAGAGCAACGCTCAAGCCGCCTGGCATGTCGTGGAGCTGGAGATCCACAGGACGGTCATGGGCGCTGCGAGCCGCTTCATGTTGACCGACCCTGCATTCCTGGCCAACCGGACAGAGGGCTCTGATGGCCGGCGATTGTCGCAACGCTGAGGGTGGCCGGCAGACGAGATTGCCGCTCTCGTTACGGCCAATCGAAGTGGCCCCTGCCCACCGAAAGCGGCCTCGAGCTGCAAGAGCCAATCGGGCCAACGACACTACTGACCTTGGCGAGCGCGCGGGCGTTCCGATACATGCCGATCAATGGAGCTTGCGGGCCGGCTTCTATCCCGGGACGGACCCTGGCGCACAGGGGTCAGGGGCGGGAGCGAGAGCAAGGCAACCGTCCTCGTCCTCAAGAGTAAGGCAGCTCACACTTCAACTTACACGTCTGTGATATAATCGAGGTATTGGGCGCACTTTTTGGGGGATAGTGTGCAATGCCGAAAAATATTCTCATTTTCTCCGACGGCACCGGACAGGCCGGCGGGATCAATTTCGACGAAGCCCGAACCAACGTCTACAAGCTCTACCGAGCCTGTCGTGTCGGTCCCGACACCAAGGTCGAGCCTTCGGAGCAGGTCGCCTTCTATGATCCCGGTCTCGGCTCGGCATCCGACGGCGCGTCATTTCAAGATTGGCCGGATCCGATGGCTCTACAACCTCGCCAGCATGGCAACGGGTCTCGGCATAACCCGCAACATCGTTGACTGCTACGCCGCGATCATCAACCTGTATGAGCCCGACGATCGCATCTATCTGATCGGGTTCAGCCGCGGTGCCTACACGGTGCGTTCCGTCGCCGGCGTTTTGACCTATTGCGGCATCCCGCGACATTTGCCGGACGACTCTCCGCTGAGACGCGATCCGAAAAGCCTGCGAAAGCTGGCCGAACATGCCGTCAAGGACGTGTATCAGTTCTGCCCCTCTTATCGCCGCAAGGACACCAAGGGCTACCGCCAGTTCCTGCTCGAGACGCGCGACCTCATCGCAGCCAAATTCAGGCGCGAACATGGGAGTTCACGGACCGTCGGCGAGGCCGAGCAGGCCGACGTGTTTCCCTACTTCATCGGTGTGTTCGATACGGTTGCGGCTCTCGGTCACAAATATCTCGGCCCTGCGCTCGTGGCTCTTGGCATCGCTGTCCTGGTGGGGCTGAATTTGGGAGGCCGTGCGCTCGAGCCGTTTTTCCCTTGGGCCGCATGGGCCGCTCGGATCCTGAGCTACCTCGGCGTCGCGGCCGCGCTGATCGGCTTTCTGATGAACTATCTCAAGATGGCCCCGCCGTTGCCGGGCTACAGCTTAGCCTGGCGTCTGCTGACGCTTCACCTGGCGCCACCGAAGCACAAATTCTACGACACCACTTTGAACCCAAATGTCGGCTACGCCAAACATGCGATCTCGATCGACGAGAGTCGTGCGGATTTCAAGCGAGTGCCCTGGTCGCCGACGGCGGAGAAACAAGATCAGCGCGATGCCCAAGGCAATCTATTCTTTGAACAAGTGTGGTTTCCCGGCGCACATGCCGATATCGGCGGGGGCTATCTGGAGAACGAAGCCAGGCTCTCCGACGTGGCTCTGAGCTGGATGGTCGCGGGCGCGTCGCTGATTCCAGACGGGCTCAAGCATGACGGCGGCGTCCTCCGTCTTTCCCCGAACCCTGCCGGCCAACAACACAACGAGCAGGCCGGTGGATTCTTGAAGGCTGGGGTGCGTCAGCTTCCCGTGGATCCAAACACCGGTGCGTCAAGCTCGCCAATGCACAAATCGGTCTATCGGCGGTTCGAGGCCGGTCCGGTGCTGCTGTTCGACCGCATGGCGGCGTACATTCCCGACAACATGCGAGTCCACGTGGACTTCAGGCATTACTTCGATCGAAGCGCCCCGCAGCCGCCGAAATGCATCGCCGACGACATCGAGCTCAAATGGGAGAAGGCCAACCATGTCGGTCGCCTCTAGCGTAATCGCCTGTCACATTTCGACGCCAAATTCCATCGAACCTCTCGAGCGCGTAGCTGAACCTCATGCCCGCAGTCGATCAGACCGCCATTCCAGCCCAACCGAAGCGGTTTCAGCACCACATGCGGTGGCTGTCGGGACGCTTGGCCGGCGTCGGAGCAATCAAGATCGTGGCGATCGGCTCGTCGACCACGGCGGGTGAAGGCGACATCGTACCCTATCCGCAGCGTCTCGAGCGTGCACTGCGAGCAAGCTTTCCGGGCAGGAACTTCGATGTTCTCAACCGCGGCGTCGGCGGTGAAGAAGCTCCGGACGAGCTACGAAGGATTCAGGGCGATGTACTCGGCGAGAAACCATCGGTCGTGGTCTGGCAGGTTGGTACCAACGCGGTTTGGAAGAACCAGGATCTGGACGCCACCGCCGGCGCAATCCAACGCGGTCTCGCGATATTCGCAAATGAATTGATGGACGTCGTGCTCATGGATCTTCAGTACGTGCCGGCCGTGCTCACTCCGATCATGGAGGAGCGAGCACACCGAATGGTGGCATTGATTGAGACGGCAGCCGGCCGGGCCGGCTTCCCGGTCAACGTGTTCCACCGCTTCGCATT
This sequence comes from Bradyrhizobium sp. WSM1253, assembly GCF_000244935.1. Taxonomy (NCBI): domain Bacteria; kingdom Pseudomonadati; phylum Pseudomonadota; class Alphaproteobacteria; order Hyphomicrobiales; family Nitrobacteraceae; genus Bradyrhizobium; species Bradyrhizobium sp. WSM1253. Next base: position 5,877,985 of record NZ_JH600073.1, on the reverse strand, counting down.
GATGAAGCAGTGGCATGAGGCAGAACGGGTCTCCTTTGACCGGATGGTCGATCCCACCGATCCCGACCGCCTCCACCACAGTGACTGGAGCGCCCGCCGGATGGCAGAGGCGCTCGCCAACACGATCGCGATCGCCGCCACTGTAGGCTCATGAATGGAACGAAGTGTTGACGTCTTTCCCACGCGAGGATCCGTCATGGCTAGAATTGCCGCCAGCGTCATTGTGCTCTTGAGCCTCTTCTTGGCAAAGCCCGCGTCCGCTTGGGGACCCGACGGACACCGCTTGGTCGGGTCGATTGCTGACCAACTACTGACCCCGAATGCTAAGCAGCAGGTGAAGACCTTGCTGGGCGTCGAACTGCGGGAAGCCGGGCCATGGCTCGATTGCGTGAAGAGCGTGCACAGGCAAAACGATGGCAGCCTCGCCTACGTCGTGGATCCCCAGTACGAACCTCCCTGCACCCCTTTCGCGAACGACCGCAACGCCATGATCGATTACGCCAGCCGAAACTGGATCGATTGCGTCTATCCGGAAGGAGCGAGCGCGACCGCCAATCTTGGCTGTCACAATACGTACCACTTCGACGACGTGGCCGTTCAGCGCGACAAGTTCGATCGAAACTATGCGGGTACCAATGATCATGATCTGGTTGCGGCTACCAACGCCGCGATCGCCGTGCTGCTCGGCCGGCCGGCTCCGCCGCCCTTCGACATCAAAGACAAGAAAGAGGCTCTGTTCATACTCGCTCATCTCGTGGGCGACATGGCACAGCCGCTTCACGTCGCTGCGCCGTACCTCGATCCCAACGGAAGCCTGGCTGATCCGGACGTCACGCACACGATCGATCCGTCGACCGAGACCGCGGGCGGCAACTGGATCCACGATAAAGCCATCACCGTCGGAAACGACGCGTTCCATCATGCCTGGGACGACACCCCATCCGATCTGGGAGACACCGCCCCGCTGGCTTTGGTGAACGTCGCAAAGGCCGTTCCGGCCCATACGGACCGCATCGAGAACTGGTCAGCAATTTGGGCCACGGACACGATCGCGGTGGCGAAACAGGCGATGTCAGATGTGACCTACACGAAGATAGGTCCCAGGAAGTGGACGATCTCCTTCTCGGATCGAGCCGCGTACCTTCAGTCGGCGGATGCTATCAAGCGACAGCAGCTTGCCAAGGCGGGAGCCCGTCTCGCCGAGATCGTGAACCACGTTTGGCCCTAGCCAGAAAAACACTTTCGCGGGAACGATCCGTCAATCTTCGTACTCGGCAGCCGCGGGCGGCTCTTTGGGAGACGGCTCGGGCGTCGTCGTATTCTGCTTCTTGATCCGCATCGCCAGGATAGTCGCATAAAGATCACGCGGAGAGGCCTTGTCGAGGTCCTGCAGATCACGATAGTTGGCCAAGAAATCCAGGATGCTCGGCCTCAGTGGCCGTGTGTCTGTCGGCGCTCGAGTTTTGAGCTTGCGGTCAAGGTCGAGCTTGGTGAGCTCGATTGCATGCTTACGCCATTCGACCTCTCTATCTTGTCTGTCGCGCGCACCTACGACAAATTTGGTGATCACCCCGGTAATGACGCCAACGATCACGGCGGCGGTCGCACTTACGACGGCTGTTACGGCCGTCAACGTAGTCGGCTGCAGCTTAGACAGCTCTTGAAAAAACTCTTGAAGCGCGCTCATGGAGAGGATCTCAGGCTGACATGGCTCCGCCCGCCTGACCTTCCGTTTTGCCGACAATGAATTTCCGTTCCAGGACCTTTCCGGTCGAATCCCTGGCGATCACGACCAATTCTGCCCCGCCCACGCCCTGCGGCATCCGCATTTCTTCGTGACACGGTGGGTCGGCACAATCGCTGTCGTGCACCACCTTCCCGCTCAGCCGGACGGTAATGCGGGTTACGCCGATGCCACCCAGGATCGTGAACCGGAAATTCCTGCCTTCGACGGGCGGTTTTGCATCCAATTCCATTCGTGAAACCATTCGCTAGTGAGGGGATATCGTACCACTCAGCGTCGCAGTGCCTTATTGAACGCTGCTATGGAGACCATACTGCCAAGTGCCTCTTGCGCGAAGCGGATAGATAGGGGCCCTGCCACGCGGGATCGTCCGACAAGTGCGACCAAGGTACCTTGCCCTGATCGAACTGCCGCTTGACGTAGGCACGCCAGGAATAGTGCTCATAGGTGGCAAGACATGAGACACTGTACGCCTCCGCCAGAGAGCGATTGCCGTGCACCACGACAAAATTGTCGTCGTTCTGCTCGCTGGCTGAGGCGGAAAAGTTGTGGGATCCGGTGACCACCTTGCAGTCGTCTGAAAAAGGGTCGATCACGATCATTTTGGAGTGCGTAATCGCATGGCCGACGCCCGGGTTTTGGTTGGGAAACAGAAACTGGTTGCGCGTCACCTCCCCAATCCAGTCCGAAAAGGACTTCACGACGCCCTCGGGCTGCACCAGAGCCGTCTCAAACTCATGGGACTCGGTATCGACACCTCTCAGCGAGAATTTTTCGCGGTTATCCGACGTGACGGTGCTGACGACACCCCTGACGTAGATCTCTGAGGCCCTTGCGACAATATCAGCGAGTGGATCGGGACCGGGTTGGAACATCACATAGAGGATCATGTCCTTGGCGCCCGTCACGAGCTCAATGAGCGCCTCGATGTCGATACCCTTCCCGACGTTCTTCTTCGACTTGCTTCGGACCCGGGTGAACCAGACGTCTGTCCCGTTCGCCGGACGCGGCGATTTGGCGTTGTCGCCCACAAGATCCGGCGTGAAGTCGCTGCCAGCATCTTTAAGACGGCCCCACTGCTCGAAATACAATCCGGCGATCTTTGGGTCGACAAACAGAATCCCATTATTGGCCTGCGTGCAGAGGCCGGTCGGCGCCCAATTTGTGCTTCCGGTCCACACCTTCGTTGCGACGTCGCCATTGGTGGACACAACGACGGCGAACTTGTTGTGACCCAGGCCCTTCGAGCCGAGAATCCTGTCGTGGACGTCAACGCCGGCCGCTTTCAGCTCCTCGCGGGCATCCGCGTTGCCGTCGCCCCCCTTATCGGAGCCATTCGAGAGGACTAGGTGCGCGCGACGCTTCAAAAGCTTCAGCCGCGCGATCAGTTCCTCATCTGACAGCTCGTAAATCGCCAGATAAAGCTCCAGCCTGGGATCCCCGATGACTTCATCTAGCAAGCGCAGGAGCGCCAACCGAAGTTCACCCGAGAGAAATCGCCTCAAAGGCTCTTCGATGTCGGCTATGTGATCCTTGATGTCCCGCGGCTTCCAGTTCTTCTCACGCGCGATGCGTGCGACGAATTGAGACATGACGAAGCCGCGATTGAAATACGCCTCTATGCCGTTGCCGGCACGGCCATTCACCTCGATGGCTTCGGTCCAGCCGGAATCCGCCAAGGACACGAGCGTGCTTTCTCCGACGATGCCCTCCCCGGACGATCTCACCGCGTTGATGCGATAGCGGACCGTCTGGCCGTTGTTGGCGCCGTGATCGGTCCATTCGTATCTTTGGAAAGGCCATACATTCGACGGCCTTGAGCTATTTGCGTCATCAGCACCATCGGCAGCCGCCTGATCGGTAAAGCCCACGCGATTGCGCAGGATCTCCGTGGGCGACCAATTCCCACTCACCTGGCGCTGACGCTCAATCATGAAGCCCAGGCATCCCGGGATCGGTACGTCCGAAGCACCACCGCTGGAGACGCGCCAAAAGAGCTGGACGTCGTCGCAATCATGATAGGCAGTTGCTCCTATCTGAATTCCATTGACCGTATTCGAAACCGCAACCGGCATGGCGACTGCCTCCTCCCCTCGATGGGCATTTGACCCTCTGTCTGTCAGGCTCGGCTCAGGAAGCTGGTCGACACCTTCATCGGCTCGTCGGCCAGCGCAAACATCAAGTTCTGCAGCGCTATGCCAGAATGGAGCCGCAGCACATCGCCGATCTCCTTCGCGTCTACCGTGAATCTCACCTTGAGCAGACAGGCCGCGCCATCTTTCTTGCGAGCTCTCGCCAAGCTGAACAGGTTGCGGACGGTGTCGTCGACCTTGACGCCCTTCTTCGACGGAATGGGATCACCATTCTCATCGTATTCGGCATCGCGTTGCCAGTAGCGGTCCTCGTCGAAGAAAATCATTGGCGTGAACGATTTTGCGTCAGGGACGTAGCAGTTTCGCTCGGCGTCCTCGAAGATTTCGCGCATCGTGCCGCCGCTGCCCCGCGCGTAGACAATGCCGGAGCGCGAGTTGGTGATCAGCGTCTCCTCGCGAATGCTATTGAGAAAGAACTTGGCGTAATGCGTCGCAAAGGGCGTGGTCGGCTCCTGACCATAGAGCCAGGTGGGCACACCGAGGCTGAGGCTCGGCTTGGCCGGTGCACGCGTCCTGGCGTCCAGAGCGGCGTTGATCCAGCGCCTCGCGTCGTCGAATTGCGTCTCGTGGCCCGGCGCGATCCCCCCGTCGCTGGTCACGAGCTGATCCAGCACAGGAAGCAGGGGCTCCTTCCCGAGGGTGAACAGCGCCGCTGTGAAGTCCGCATCGTCGGCGCCCGCGAAAGTTGCGCCGACGTGAGCGGCCTCCATCGCACCGGGACCGCCGCCCGTAACGATCATAAAGCCCTGCTCGGTCAGTTGACGCGCCAGCCTTGCTAGCGTCGCATAGGCCGGTTCGGCCCGTGACAGCTCGTGCCCACCCATAATGCCGACGAGCTTTGGCGTCTCCTGCGTCAGGAAGCGTCTGAGCGCGTCAGATATGTTGGCATCGTGGTCGGCCTGCTTCCTCCGCACGTCCAGAGTCGCCGGGTTGTCAGCGCCGTCAGCGACATATTGACGGAAGACCCGGAAATCCCACGCCTCCGCCAGTCCCATCTTCGAAGTTGGATCGTAGCCGCGCAGAAGATCTCCGGAAGAATACAAATCAGTGGGCAATTCGTAATCCAAGGGATGCTCCTAAAAAACTCAGGTCAGAACGAAGGGACGGTGAATCCGCCCAGCCGGACGCCCAACCACGGCGGACGTTCTCAGTGCAAGGTCAAATGCCTAAACTACAGGTAGAGTGTGACATTCACTTCTCAGGTAGGCAAGGCCAAATTCCTTTCGTTCTGCCACGGCCATCCGGAACGATCCTCAGCCACCGCTCGTTTGCTCGCTAAAATCGTCACAGGCATGCCGGCACTGCGCTCACTGCAATTGGGAGTGCGGACAGCGGCGAGGCTGACGAGAAGCAAACAAAGCGAAGTCGTTGGCTTGTTCGCACCATCCCACTCAAAAGGTCAATTGAAGGAGACGCCCCTCGATGAGCTCGTCGCCGAAGCCATCGAGCAGGGCAAGAATGAACCCAATGATGACATCCTCGATATGTTCGAGACCCTGCATGAGCGACCGTGCGGGCGGAGGGCATGGTCGCTGACGAGATCGCGCGGCGGAGGCGATGACTCCTTGCCCCGCTGTGAGCGCGGTTCAGTGCTGTAGGGCCAGCTTGTACAAACGCGAGCACCGCGACCGCGGGCGGCCGACACCCGGACCGGTCAATGAAAACATAGAGAACCGACGACCGGGCCGCGCTCCGACTGCTCTTAAGCTTCGCCGGAGCCGGAAAACAGCACCGTCGGTGGCGTCGCGCGCGGCGGCGGGAGAGTCCGGCCGCCCGGGGCTCCCGGTCTGCTCTTGAGATCGTATTGCTGGGCTAGGTCGAGTAGCCGCCGCTTGGTGAATGGGTCCGCGTTCTCAGCCAGATCGCGCGCCCGCTGCGCGAAGCCACTATAAAATTCTTCCACGACGCCGCCCCCGCAACAGCACTGAAAGTCGGACTTCAGTGTGAGACGCGCTCCGCGTCAAGGGGTCTGGTGCATGCGGACAATTTTCGTCGATCTACTTGTACTCGCGACGCACGGGGAACTAAGCTGGTTCCCGGCAGGCAAAAACCATGACTCCGCTCTACCTCAGCCGGAAGCCGTGCCCGAAGTGCGGTAAGCCGATGACGGCCGTGCCCGCCACGTCAAGCACGGCCGGCCGCGCTACGTCTGCCTGGTCTGCGAGGGCGATCCGCTGCGCGATCCCGCCGCCCGGAAGTGGGCGGAAAGCCCGCTGCGACCGCCGTCCAAATAACGTTCGAGTTGAAATCGAGCCTGGCAGCCGGATTCCTGTTGGATGGCCAGGGGCCGAAGCTCCTTGTTGAATTTCCCACCAACCTCGGTGGCGACTTCGACAATCATTTCATTGAGGTCTAACGGCTTGTGCCAGCGCTGCAGGTTGGCCTCTCAAAGTCTGCAATCTCGCGCCCAGTTTTGCGGACTGTCCACCGCACATGCCGCACCAGCTCTTTGCGCCTATAGTTCGCGATCTGATCCATCACGTCGTTCGCGATAGACGCAGCCGCTCCGCGGCCTGTCACCTTGTTGAAGCGCGGCTCGGCCTGGCCAGGCCCTTCAGGTCGCTTTGGTCAAAACAATGTCGGCTGTCGCCTGTATGGTCCATCACGATCTGGATAGCCATGGAAGAGAACTCCGCAAGCCCTAGCCCTGACGCAGAAGAACCTCGCGGCGCACCTTAGTGTTCCTGGTCGCGGAGAACTTTGCCGTGTTTTCCGTTGGGCGGCCCGCCTGCAATCGGCGAGGCTCCGGCCTGTCGACTTAGAGTGGGTCCGCCATCGAGCCTGGTCAGCTCACAAGGGGCGTCATGCGGATCGTGACGGGGCGACTTGCTAGCATTCGTGTGGTGATTTCACTCTACTGTTGGCAGGCGACGGACGAAACAGAACTCGCGGCAGGTCCCGCGGCCTCACTCGGATAGCGCGCTGGTGGGGAGAGGAAGCCCGGGCCAATACTGTCCGTCCTTGGTCGGCCGCGGTCCGAATATCGCCTGACCAACTCTTATGACATCGGCACCTTCCTCGATAGCTATCTCGAAGTCGCTTGTCATCCCCATTGAGAGGAGATCAAGTCGCGTCGATGTTCTATCGCGGAGTGCGTCTCGAAGCCCCCGCAGCAACTTGAAACATTCGCGAACCTTGTCCGCCTCTCCGCTCAGGACGGCGAGAGTCATCAAGCCTCGAGGGACAAGGGCTGGATAGTCGGACAGCCGAAGAACAAAATCCTCTACCTCGTGGGGCGGCAAACCGTATTTGCTCACTTCATCCGAGGTGTTGACTTGGACGAACACGTCGAGATGCCGGCCTTCGGCGCTCAGGCGGGCCTGGAGCGCTTCGGCCAATCTCAAGGTATCCAACGCATGAAACTCGTTCGCGAACTTGACCATCGATTTCACTTTGTTCGTCTGGAGGTGACCGATGACACTCCAGTTCAACGGCAGGCCGGCCAAATCGCGGACCTTGCTCTCCGCCTCTTGGACCTTGTTCTCGCCGAACTCGCAAAGGCCGAGTTCGGATGCGATACGGATAATCGCGGCGGGCACGGTCTTGCTGACAGGCAAAACACGAACTTCTGAACGCCTGCGGCGAGCCCGCATGCAAGCCCGATTTATGCGCTGCTCAAGCTCATCAAGATTGGAGCGCAATAACGAGCGCGGATCGTCCGTGAATCGGGCGCTATTCATCTGTGACATCGCGAATTCCTCGCTTCCACGTCCATGGTGTTTGACATGGCAAAGGCCGATAATTTCGGTAGCACATAAAGCAGAGTCGAGTCCGGCTAGTTCGTCAGAACCTCTCCCATCGACGCATAATCCAGGCCGTATCCCCTCATAGGGACGTCCTAATCCCAGACAAGGTGCTCCGGATCTCCCGATCCGCCATCGCCAACTCGCCGCTCTGGCTCGGGGAGGACAGCACGGAAACTTCTGTGCTGCTCGGGAGAGACAATTCACGCTCCTCCATTCACGAGTAAGGTTCATATTCGTTCAAATCGGGGCAGTTCTGGTTGAGCGCCTCACCATCAACGATGCAGAATGCGCTTGTCGGCAGGAAAACCCACTACAATGGCGTCGAGAGCGGCCTTTATCGGTGCAGCCGTCACACGCGGACGGCAATCGAGTATCTATCCGAGAGCCGCACTTTTTTCGGACGCAACATTTTCAGAAGTGCCGCTCCATACTGCACCGCATCGGCCTGCGCCATCACGCTCGTGCTTCAAATTGTCGGCAGGACTAAATGCGATCACCGAATTTCGAAAGGTTTCTCCGTGGAAAACAGTTCGGGATGTAGGCCGACAAAACGTGACCCGCTAGATTTTGGGCCAGCGGCGGTGTTTGACTTATACTTCCGCCCCTTAGAGATCGAGCGTGTAGTCAGTACGCTTTTTGCGACGTCACCTGACCCGTGGCGGGCGTGTCCAGGGTCATCGCGATGTCGACTTCGCGCGTCGAGAGTGAATAGAGGCGCAGGAGGTAACAAGCTTGGTCTCAATGTGGAGTCTTGGATCCGAAGGCCGCGACTGTCATCTGACTGCTGCGCGCAAGTTGGAGATGATCGACGGTGCCAAAGATGCTGGGAGCTGAGACGGCTTGCTTCTCGAGCGAACTAGCGGCGAATTCCGCAGAAGCACCGGGCGCGCTTTCCATTTACTACGGTCGCCTTAGGGTCGCGGAGTGCCCGATACGCTCAAACCCGGACCTGCACCGTCTCAAATCGCTGGGTTGGGCCCACGGCCTGAACAGGTGAATCGTCGGCCGATCCGTGGATCATAACGAGAAGATAGTCCATCGATTTGGTTCTGAATTGCGCTACGGAGTTGGTAGTCCCAGTAGGACGTTGTCAATCAGTCGGGTCGAACCAACGTAGGCTGCGACACAGAGCGCCGCCGGAAACCGCAGGGGACTCTCGGCGCGCTTGAGCGTATCACCGTCGACAAGTTCAAGATATTGCAGCCGATCAACTGTCTCAAGTTGCCGCTCGGCGATCGCAATCAGCTTGTCCACCTCGCGCACTCCTGCGCGGAATTCTTCCGCCGCGGCGAACAGTCCATGACTGATGGCAACGGCTCGCCGACGTTCTTCCTTGCTCAGATACCGATTGCGGCTGCTCATCGCGAGCCCGTCCGCTTCCCGAACGGTTGGCACGGTGACGATCTTGATGGGATGATTGAGATCTGTCGCCATGCGACGCACGACCGCGCATTGCTGAAAATCCTTTTGCCCGAAAAACACGACGTCCGGATGCACCATGTTGAACAGCTTGCACACGACGGTCGCCACGCCCCGAAAATGCCCAGGCCTGAAAGCCCCGCAGAGTGGCTTCGCCAGTTCGCCCGGCTCGACGAAGGTCTCGAATTGAGCCGGATAGACTTCCTGTGCACCCGGCGCGAACACAATCTCAACACCGGCATCGCGGCACAATTTTTCATCGCGCACGAAATCGCGAGGATAGCTGCTGAGATCCTCGTTTGGTCCGAACTGAGTCGGATTGACGAAAATGCTAACGAGGGTGACATCGCATTGCGCTCGGCTCGCCTCGACCAGGGCCAGATGGCCATCGTGCAAATACCCCATTGTAGGCACTAACCCGACGCGTTTGCCCGCGCTGCAAGCCTTCGCGAGCTCACGACGAAGCTCAGCGACCGTGGCAATCGTCTGCATCGTTGCACCTTACATCAGGTTGGGTTGGGAGGAGCCCGGGTTGCGAGAATGTCACTCAGGCTTTCAGGAAGCCGATAGCACTCCTGCGGCGCCGGGAACGCACCGGTGCGGACATCGGCAGCCCAGCGCGAGAGCGCCTCTTGTAACATCTGAAAACCATCTGCATAGGCGCGAACGAATTTGGGCCGATGACCTATGGTTAGCCCCAGCACGTCATGGAATACGAGCACTTGGCCCGAGCAGTCGGGCCCCGCGCCGATTCCGATGGTTGGTATCGATAGCGATTCGGTCGCTCGCTGGGCTAGCTCGGCCGGAATGCCTTCAAGCACCAACGCGAAGCATCCGGCCTCCTGCAGACGGTGAGCGTCATCGAGCAGCCGTAAAGCGTCATCGGCGTTCCGGCCCTGCACCTTGAATCCGCCCATGACATTGACGCTTTGCGGGGTGAGGCCGAGATGGCCCATGACAGGAATTTCGCAATCGACCAAGGCACGCACCATTTCCACGCGCTTGGCCCCGCCCTCGAGTTTCACGGCATCTGCGCCTCGCTGCAGGAACCCTCCAGCGTTACGTATCGTCTCCTCCTGACCAAGGTGAAAGCTAAGAAACGGCAGATCGGCCACGAGCAGGGCACGGGGCCTTGTGCGTGCAACAGCCTCCAGATGATGGTTCATCATTGCCATGCTGACCGGCAACGTGTTGTCGAATCCGAGACAGACATTGCCAACACTGTCGCCCACAAGAATGATGTCGACGATGGGGTCGGCGATGCCTGCCGTAACCGCATCATAGGCGGTGGTCATGGCGACACGCCGCCGCTCCTGCCTCCACCGCTGCAAGATTGGAATTGTGACCCGCTCAACTGACACTTCCGAAGCGTGGCTCATTTTTGATACGTTCCATCAACTAGGCGAACGGTAGTCCGATGTTGCGAGCGACGCGGCTGAGTATTACGCGCATCCTGGGACCATGCTTTCGTATGGAGGACAAGAGAAAACTGTCAACCGTGAAAGGAAGAAAGAAACATATGTCTCCAAGGTCGGGACCGAGTGCACAAACATTCCAATGGTCGCGCGACCACCAAGCAAGAACTTCCAAGATTCAAATTGTCATGTGGAAGCACCTTGAGTCACGCCGCGCATCAGGGCGTCGCTGGCGCGGTCGGAGCCATTCCAGATGAGAGCGCACGGGACGACGCAGGGTGCGCTGATCTAGTCGTGCCGAAGCGATGCGATTAGCTTATGGTCTTCCAGTGGCGGAAAGGTGAAGCGGTGGTCAGTCGGGGTCCGGGTCAGTGGTCCCGCCGACTCACGTCATGCTGTCGACACCGCCTTGACGCTTCACCAGGAGTTCGTCCGTTTCCGCGGTTGTTGGCTCAAGCCATTGCAGGCTGCCCGCGGCACAAATGATCTCTTGGTCGAGCCGCATCAGCGCTTGGCGAGCGATGTCGGCGATGTCAGAGCGCAGGGTGCTTGGCCTGCTTGGTTGCCGCCACCCTGCAAAGCAGGTCGAGGTCCGACCAACCCGCAAATGAATGACCCGCGATCGCGTTCTTCTTCACGTGGCCGAGGCCATTCTCCATCTTGCTCTACGTGCGCGCCCGATACGCAGCGCGGGCGCGAGGACGGAAGCCCCATACTTCGCGAACGCAATGAGCTTGTCGCTAAATTGAACCGACCGGCTCACTGCGTCATGGCGCACCACGAGCGCGCGTGGGTTACCGCACAAAAACGCCACCCATTCGTCACCGCTGGCATCTACCGGATGTTGTAGTAGACGTGCGATCTGCATGGCACCCGCGACTAATGCACGCGGAGACTTCTTCTGGCTTGTGATTTTTTGCATTTGTCGGCGCCTGGATAATGGTCTGGTGCTGCAGGTCGGCTGCGGGCGCGCAAGCGATGACATCGATTGTGCAAGAACCGACACAGCTGCGTGGCCGGCGCTGTTCGCATGGCCGCTCAAGGCCAGTCGTCGAACATTCTGAGGCTCTTGCCTATACTGAGATAGATCGGGAATTAGCCGCATGTCGCGGATATTTCACAGGATCGTGCAGTGTCGTGCTTGGCGTACTCGAAGGTTCGACGGATTGCTGAATGTCCTTCAGTGCGGACTAGGGCTTGCAACATACTATGCCCCACCAACCCTAACCCTGTTGCAGCAAAAGCGACGGCCCGATCAACCTGCGGCCGATCAAACCGCCTCCTCACCGCTCCGCCGATCGGTTGACCGCAGCCAACCATATTCACACTTGCTGTTTCAATTTTCCTTCCACAGCAATGGCCCTTACACGACGATCTACAATCGCTTCATCGCTTGGCAAGCGAGGACTGATGGTGCGCAATCTTCGAAGCGCTGGCCACGCTTGGCGAAGATGGGGTTGTGCTGTCGCTCGATTCGACCTCGATTAAAGCTCACCGGTGTGCCTCCGGCGAAAGCGGGGAGCACAATCAAGCAATCGGCCGCTCGCGTGCAGGCCGCACGAGGAAACTCCATACGCTGAGCGATCCCTTTGCCGGCTGGTCGTACTGCATCTGGCGGCAGGCCAGGATGCCGATATCGCAGCGGCTCCCGATGTCCTGGCGCTCGCGCCACCTATGAGTGCGCTCCTCGCCGACAAAGGGTATGACGGCGACAAGCTTCGCGGCGAAATCATTCGTCGCGGCACGAAACCCGTAATCCCCCATAAATCCAATCGTGTTGCCATCCAGCGCTTCAACAAACGCGCCTACAAAGGCCGAAACGTCTCGAACGCTGCTTTTGCAGGCTCAAGGACTTCCGGCGCATCGCCCCGCGGTGCGACAAGCACGGCCGGAATTTCTTGGCCGCTGCGCATCTTGCCGCTCTCGTCGCATATTGGCTCAATTGAATCTGGATCCTAGTCTTCTTGAGCGCGGCGGCCCCTTGAAGTTCTTCTGGTCCGGAATTTGACGGCGGCCAGACCACGCGGAGCCCTTCAGTAGTCACCGCCAGGCTCGAGTGCATCAGGATGCCGCAAACTGTGTGCGAGCTCAGGCAGCCCGCCTTGTCCCCGGCAGCTGTTTATGCTGTTCGTGATTCCGATCGGTCGGAGTTCTATCTTTGATAGCCGAACTCGGTCGTATCATGGAGCACTAGAACCGGACCGCCGGCTGCAATCGTGCGCTCACGCGCCGATTGAAAGTGGCCCGCCAGAATGTCCGCTTCGCCGACCCGGTCATTAGAGAAGAAGCGATAAGCTGCCTTGGTATTCGCCCAATTGGCAGACGAGCGGAATATCTTGTCCGATGGCGCTTCCAATCCGCGTGAGCAGCGGAATATCGCCGAGCCGCGAGTCCCTAAACTGGCATCCACTAGTCTCTCGATCAATCCAACAATCACCGCCTAAAATCGCAAACGGCCTTTTGCCGATCGATCCCTCAATGTGAGCCCCATAGAGCCCCCCTCGCGCATCAGGTGCTCAGCAAGGAATCACAAGTGATTCTTCAAGATTTTTCTGATCAGCGGATCAGCTCAAGCGGAGAAAGTTATGCGTAATTGAAAGCCGGTCAACCGCGCCAGTCGCGGCGCTCCGCGCCATGCCTGGCGCACCAAAAATCGGCCCCGGCCCATAGGCCAAGGCCTACGATCTACCTTTTGAACGATAGATCAATATTTGAGAATAATCGGGCCGCCAAATTTATAGTTGAGCCGTGCAGTCATAAGATCGAGATCCTGGCGGATGCGGTCGACCCCACCAGCGGGCTCGGTGAAGCCGACCATGGTTGGCCGCATGACCAGGTGTGCGTACTCGAATCCAATCGACCAATTCGGTGCGAAGCCGTACTCGAAACCGGCTGCCAACGCGCCGCCCCAAAGAACGTGCTTGCTTTCTCGACCTAACTCGCCCGTCGTCCAGATGAAACGTATTGCTCGTCACCGCGGCGCCACCTTTGGCGTAAAGTAGTACGTTGTCGAAGGCTAACCGATCTGCCCCGTTACCAGGCCGAACGCATCAATCTTGGTCTGGTTGATATCCAAAAAAGCCACGCTGGGATTCCAACCAGTCAAATGAGCCCAGTTCCCCTGGCCTTCAACACCAAGCACGATCGGGCCCGTCTGCCATCGACAGCCGATCTGCCCGCCCACGCTTCCGCCGGTGGCATCATGGCAGCCCTCAGGCTTGCCACCATCGGAATCCCAGCAATTCGAGCTTGAACCAAAGCCGCCGTTCATACCGACGTTGTAGCCGCTCCAGTCGTAGATTGCAGCCGCGACGGGCCGCGGGGCATTGGTGTAGAGAGGCTTGGCCGGCTGCGCAGCAAGATCCGCGCCGAATGCGGGCACCAACGCGCCAAGCGCCACAATGCTCACAGTCGCAAGCAACAAGTTCTTCAGTTCTACTCTCATCTCTTCAGTGCCCCGAGCCTCATGCGTCTTAACCACGTCCGCGCGAATTGCTGTAACTGCATCGCAACATTTGCGCTGAAAGAAATGCGTGAACCGAACGCTGCGTCAGGTTGCGGTGCAGATCATCTCCAACAGCGTCGCAATCCACCTTCGCGTGCGAGCATAGATTGCGGCCGCTGATTTCAGCGGAGTAAGCGCACGCAAGTCAGATCGTCGCAAGCCACACCGCAAGTGAGAAGAGTGAAGCGGTTTGCAAAACTCTTGCTCTTGTCCCGTGCCGCCACTAAAGACCCCGTTACGACCATGCTCGTGTTGCACTCACCGGCTCCGAGAGATCAGATGAAGTCTATTCGATTGAATCAATGTCCTGCAGATGCTGACCCGTTCGTCGCAGATGCCGCTGTGTCCCGCGGTCGACAGAGCATGCGAAACACAACCTCCGCCCTCGGCGGATGAAGGATGCGGCCCGAAGGATTTTGCTTATTGGTTGAGAGAGCCGTTCTCCACCCGAGGCTTCCTACCACACCGCCAATGCTTAGATTGCCGATAACGCTTGCCGACCGGTGGTGGCCAGCGGCCGCGGTGTGTTCATCTTCTGAGCTGAAGTTCTAAGTCGATAAAGGACGGCGAGCATGTTCGTTTCATTCTTCCCTCGACCAAAGTTGTTCTTTGCGTCGTCAATTCTTTGGACGGCGTTGGCGATGGCGTTTTGGTATGTATTTGCCGGCAATCTCTTTCCAGCCCCGGAGAAGCCGGTCGGGATTGCGACGTTCTGGTCGGCCTCGGCGCTGTGGTTTGATCTCTATTTTGCGCTGACCGTTACGGCGTTCGCGGCGGCATGGATGTTATTTGCCCCGCATCCCTGGGCGACGTGGTCCATTCTTGGTTCGGCGTTGATCCTGTTCACCTCTTACTTTCAGGTCCAGGTCTCGGTCGCGATCAACAGCTGGTATGGACCGTTCTATGACATGATCCAGGCTGCGCTTTCGAAGTCGGCGCCGGTCACGGTCGAGCAGTTCTACAGCGAGTTGTCGACCTTTGCCGGCATAGCGCTCGTGGCCGTCGTGGTCGGCGTGATGACGCGATTCTTCGTCAGCCACTACATCTTCCGCTGGCGCACGGCGATGAACGATTTTTATGTCGCCAACTGGCCGCGGCTGCGCACGATCGAAGGCGCCTCCCAGCGGATTCAGGAAGACACCATGCGCTTTGCCAGCACCATGGAAGGTCTAGGCGTCAATCTCATCAGCGCGGTGCTGACACTGGTGGCCTTCCTGCCGGTTCTGGTGAGGTTGTCCAGTAACGTCACCGAGCTGCCTCTGTTCGGCTCGATTTCCTATCCGCTGGTGTTCGCCGCGGTCATCTGGTCGATCCTGGGCACCGGCGTTCTCGCGCTTATTGGCATCCGCCTGCCCGGAATTGAATTTTTCAACCAACGGGTCGAAGCGGCCTATCGCAAGGAGCTCGTGCTCGGCGAGGATGATACGGCGCGTGCCAATGCGCCGACATTGAGCGTACTGTTTAGAGACATTCGCAGGAATTACTTCCGGCTCTATCTGAACTTCATGTACTTCAATATCGGCCGGATCGTCTATCTGCAGACTGACGTCATCTTTCCTTATCTGCTGCTTGCGCCCACAATCATCGCGGGCAGGATCACCCTCGGCGCGATGAACCAGATCCTCAACGCGTTCAAGCAAGTGCGAACCTCGTTTCAGTATCTCGTCAACTCCTGGAGCACGATCGTCGAACTGATCTCGATTTATCAGCGCCTGCGGAGCTTTGAGGCAAAGATCCACGGTGGGCTACTGCCGTCGATCGAGATAAGGAAGCAAGCCACATGATTGGCGTAGCTGCAGGAGTTGACGAAACCCGGCCCTTGAGCCGCTTGCCGGGCACCCGATCCGGCGCCCCCACACTGCGGTCATCGCGGTTGATCGTAGCCCCATATCCACGCTTGTGCTCTCGCGGTGCCTCGACCGGCCTCGGTCCAACTGTTGCGCGTGCCCGAATTGCACGCACCGCATGCTTGCGATACCAGCCGGTCGTCGCGCATATCGCATCGAGGATGCGCCTCTTTTCCGCCCGGTGGGCCCAGCAACGATCCCTTTCGGCCGACACCACCTGCCGCCGCGCGCCCACCTGATCTTTCCCGCCATAGAGGCCACCGGAGCAATTCGATGGCAGCCACCCAATCACCGGCGAGTAGTTGTCCAGTAACAATCCGGATGAGGCAATGCGCCTCAGTTCTGCTCTCCAAGGACGCTTCGGGAGCCGCAGCATGCGAAGCGTCTCCGAATTCCGCTCAACGCGCCTTTCGCAACATCGGCGTAAGTGGCGGTGAGCAACCGTGCTGTATCTCTCCAATAATGTTGAACCCGTGGCGTTGGTAAAAGAGAATGTTTTCAGGATTCGAACTTTCGAGGTAGGCAGCGAGGCCCTGCTCATCACAGCGTTGAAGAGCGTACTTCATCAGCAATGTGCCAAGCCCTTGTCCGGCCCAGTTCGGGTCGACAGCAATCAGGGGCAAATACCAATGTGGCTCGGAGGGATGATGTTCGGCCATTCCCTGGCGTAGGTGCGCCATATGTTCGCTGATTTCCGGGCGCAGGGACAGCGCCATGATTGCGTCCAGCGCATCCTCATCCTGCTGCACGCCCGGAGGCAGCCACAGGGCCGCGGCGCGAGTCTCTCCCGTGACGTATGCTGTGCCATGCTCGAATGCTCGTCCGCCACAGGCCTTGATGAACTGAGTCATGCTGCCAAGATATTGCCGAGGGTCCGGCCAACTCCAACGCATCAGAGGATCGGCGGCAAAGCCGAGGACTATCGTCCAGACGATTCTTGCCCGAATACTTGCGTTCGCCGAGGTGACGCCCGGCTCTCTTGTCATGATGCACCGCTTTTCGATCACAGAGTTGAAGGTTGGAGCACAGGACCGATACCTTGGACGTGAGCGGAATGGATTTGCCCCCGAACATTCATCGGATCCCTTTAGTTTCCGTCTCCCGCTCTCATCCTGCCTCAGAAGACCGCCTTCGACGGCCGCTTCGGACGGAGGTTCCTCGCTGGAGGCCCTGACCCTTGGGCGCGGATCTGGATCTGGCGAGGACTTGTGCTTTTCGCCATGAGAGCGTCATCTGGATCCAGCGCTTTCCGAAGGAAGGGTCCGTTTTATCGGCGTCGACAACTCTGCCAGCCTTCCGCAAGCAGCGAAAAGACGATTTGAGTTACAAGGTGATCTTGTTTCGCCTGCGAGTTGCATTCGCTCGACGAGTCTAAGCACCGCAGTATAATTTGGAACCTGCCAGCCCAGGTAGGTGCTTGGCATTCGCCCTAAGGATTGCCAACGACGACTTCCCCTTCGGCTTTGCCGCAGCGATCCGCACCCGTGACGTCGCCCGCGCGCATCGAGTTGCCCCTTCGTCGGCCGGCGTCGTCTGGGTCAACGATCATCACCGGCTCGACCCCGCCTCGCCTTGGGGGGCCTCGGCTATTCCGCCACCGTCCGCGAATACGCACCGAAACCTTCGACAACCGCTTCAACACTAAGAGCGTGATGATCGCCACGCACGAGCAGCCGTTCGACTGATATCGCGACACGGCCAACCAGAAGCGGCTGAACAGTGCTGCTCCAGGTGCGAACTGCGTTTGCCACGCCCACAGGCTCCGGCGCAAACCGATGCGATTGTCCCCGAAGCGGCCCCACTGAGCGAAACCTGCGGGCCAAAACGTCAGCGCCTCACCTTTGGCTGCGATTCTTTTTCTGCTTTAGCATTGGCGCCGTCGCCGATACCGGGATGCGATCATCGGGCGAAGCCGAAGCCATTGGAGTATCCTTAGACTGTTCGCGTCCGACTTCGCGGCGCGGCCAGACAAAATCGTCGGCGCGACCGGCCGGTGCCGACAAGGGCTCACCTTTGACCAAGACACGCGCTGCTAGCGCATCCATTGCCATCGGCGCCCCTGGACCGCCGAGCAATTGATCGGCGCCGAAAGAGGGGGCCACCAAGGGAAGGATCGGTCCGGCGAGCGGGCGCAGGTCCGGTTGACCCGGCAGCGCATTGACATCGGGCGTTGCCGGTTCCGTCGGCAGCGCGATCGGCGCGGAACGAGTAGCCAACAACCGGTTGATTTCGCGTTCGACATAATGCGCAAGCTTGCGGGCGCCGGGCTTGGTGAAATACACGCCATCGGAGGAGCGCAGCTGACGGATCTGGCCTTCGAAGTCGGGACCGCGCTGCATAAAATGGCCCGCTTCATCGACAAAGCCGTCCCAGACATCGACATAAGTGATGCCGGCCTTGCCGGCCGCCTCGCGATAGAGCGAATCCAGAAACAGGGTGTCGGCTGTTGCCTTAGGGCCACGTACCACCGGCAGGCCAACCCACAGCACCGGGACCCCCTTAGATTTGAGCACGCCGATCATCTGTTCGATCTTGTTTTTGTAGAGCTCGATCCAGCGTTTCTCGCGATACTCATAGAGGCCTTTCGGCGAGCGCGTGCTACTCTCCGGTTCGATAGCCGGCGCGTCGGCGGCGTCATTTGGCGACAATTCCGTATCGACCAGTCTGCCATCCGGCTTCGCGTCGACGTTCGTACCGCCCTCCGACTTGACGCCCGGTTTGCCTCTGGCATCCTTCTTGTCTGCGTTTTTGTCCGATGGCTTGATATCGGATTTCTCAGCCGGCGGCTCGCGCATCCCGACTCGATCATCGAGTCCGAGCATGACGACGATGACGTCCGCTTTTTCGGTCGCGAGAATGCCTTTGGCAGCGGCGGCCCAATCGGCCGGATTGCCCTTCGGCTGATATTTGATAAGGCCTGAGACGGTCTTATGTCTGCGGATCACGCCCATGTCAGGCTGTTCGGCATAGGCGTCTTCAAGACCATAGGCGAGCCAGTCCGCCATGGCATCACCGAGCACAAGAACATGGCGCTCCGGTACAGTATCGCGCTTTCCGGCCGCGGGCGCCCTCGAAAAATCCTCGCGCGCGGGCGGCAAGGTTTGCCGCCGATCCCAACGAGGCTGGGGAGCAGACGGCTCAAACATGTCGTTACCAAACCAGCCGCCGCCGAACCCGCCACCGCGTTGCGGCTGCGGCCGCTGCTGATATCCGCCGAAATTGAAGAACTGCGCCGACGTCGGGCCGACAACGCCGACCACCATCCCCCCAGCGATGGTTAGCGCAATCAGGGGACCTCTGTCGGTAAAGATGCGCAATTTTCTTAGTTTGTTTGACATGCTCTTGGACCGCACAAGACGAAGAACTGCCGCCACAGAGACTAGCTAGGGTTCAGACTCAATTGATCCAATAGGCGACGACGGCGGCGAGGTGGACGGCGGCCAAGAAGTTTCTAGCAAGTTTGTCGTAGCGAGTAGAGACACGCCTGAAATCCTTGAGCCGGCAGAAGCAGCGCTCGATAACGTTGCGTCCTTTATAGGCGCGTTTGCTGAAGCTGTGGAGGGTCACCCTGTTGGACTTGTTCGGAATGACGAGTTTCGCGCCGCGATTGACATTTCGGTGCGAAAGCCGTCGCCATCGTAGCCTTTGTCCCCAATGAGGGAAGACATGGGCGCCGCGAGTTTCAAAAGGGCCGGCCTGCGGCAATATCTGCGTCTTGTCCCGGAGTGAGATGAAATGCGCAACGTTTGCAATCGGGGTCGCTCAGCGCGTGGATTTTCGTGCTCCGCCCCCCGCGTGAGCGGCCGACGGCCTGTTCATGCTCCCCCTTTTCCCCCGCTCGCGGAGCGATGCGCTTTGATCGAGGTGGAGTCGATCGACAAAGTCAGGCCGTCCTTGCCGCAGCGGGCGAGCGCTTCAAAGATAGCCTGCCAATGTCCGCTCTTAGCCCAGCGATTGAACCGATTGTAGATTGTCGTGTAAGGCCATAGTCGGGCGGGCAATCGCGCGAGCGTGCGCCGCACTGGAGCATGTGAACGATACCGCTGATGATGCGTCGATCGTCTTCGCGCGCCGGCGCGGTCTGGTTCATTGGCAGCTGCGGTCTATCTGAGCCTACTGCTTGTCGTTGAGCCAGAACAGTCCTTTGCGCATCGAAGCCCCCCATGCCGAATCAACTTGGCAAGAGCGAATCAGAAGCAGTTAATTAGGTACAGACCCTAGCAGAAGACAAGCGGCAGACGTTCGAAGAAGGCGGTCCGCATCAAGGGAGAGCGTCAAACTCGAATCCGTGAACGCAGGCACTCGTCTTGATCGACTGCTGGTCGGGCCATTCCATGGCCGCATCATGCTGCTGATCGGCATCGGAATGTTTTCATCTACATTGCCGGTGCCGTGCTGAGCGTGATGCTGAAGACCAGGTTTGGACCCTCGCCCAGAATGTGGTGTTCATCTCCGCGACCTTCGTCGGCATGATCTGGGATCGTTGCGTACCGGGTTTCTCGGTGATCGCTATGGACGCCGCTTCGCGCCATGATCTTGCCCACCAGCCAGGCGCAGCGCTCGATCTGCGTCAGGTCCAAGTCGCATGCGCAGTGTTCGAAACTTATATACTTCCAGCCGTCGGCGATCGGGGCCGGTGCCGTTCGCCGATCCAGCACGACGTCCAGATAGTCGTCCTTGCACGGGCTCATGGCGGTGTCGCTCATGCTCGCTCCATCGGGCGACGGCGTTGCGTCCGATCTGACCGAGGGGAGCGGGCGCTCGCCTCCGCCTCCCGCGCGTTCAGCCCGGCGCACGCTGGCCTGCCCCCGCGGCGTCGCTGCGATAGCGGCTGGTCGAGGTCTGATAGTACTGCGCGCAGATGTCGGCCATGGCCTCGATCAACGCTCCCCACGGCGCGGGAAAGCATTCTTCCGCCATCAGGCGGTGCAGCATGCGCGTATGGCCGGCCAGCTCGTCCTTGAGGAACTCCATCACAGGCATAGCCGGATAGCGCTGCAGCAGCAGGATCGCCGCGTTGTCGGCCTCGCCCGCCGTCCTGTCCTCGTCGCGTCCATGCAGATCGTTCTGCAGACGCCCTATCGCGGAGATGAGCCGCAGGACCTGGCGAAATGCCGGACGCTCGCGCAAGGTCGCCATGTCCAACCCCCACAGCAATGACAGGCAACAGAACACATTCGCGTAGGCAATCGAATCGACGCCATTGTGCAGGTACTCGGCGTAGGACCAGCGTTCCGCCCCTGCCGCCTGCGCGGGTCCGGCGCGCAGCGCTGCGCAGTAGCGCCGGGTATCGTCGAGAAGCTGAGCATAGTCGCGACGATCGTAGGCGAGTGCGGCCAGCGAGGCGCGCAGCACCGCGCAGCCCTCGAATCCGGGGAGCGCGCACGGCAGGCCCTGCCCCAGCGCCTGCTCCACCGCGGCGAGCTGCTCCGGCGCGATCAGGCCAACGTCGTTGCAATCGTCGAGCCAGAACAGCAGCGCCAGTTCGCGATAGAACGCCACGATCAGCGTTTCGTCCTGCGGATCGCGGCCGGTGCGGGCGCTGGCGTCGCGCAGGCTCGGGTGGATGCGCTGCAGGATGTACTGGCCGCCCCTGACTGCTTCCACGGCATGCTCATCGGCGAACCCGGTCAGGGAATGCCCCCACTCCAGCACCTGCTGCAGCGCGCGTTGGGTCTGGATCATGGCGCCGCTCCTGTTCCCTTGGCCAGGGCGCGCCGCCCCCAATGAAGTGCCAGCCACAACCCGGCGAGTTCAGCCACGCGCACGACCCGCGTGGGGCAATATAATTCTTTGCCGATCCACAGCGACGTCTGCGGCAATGGATGCGCCGCATGGCGGGCGAGCATCCACTCCAGCGCACGCGCCACCGCCTGCGCGATGCGCGGGCGCCCTGTCGGCTCTTCGTTCCCGTCCATCACGTGCAACGCGAACAGCGCATAGGCGGTTTCCTCGAATGTGGACGCGCGACCGGCGCCCCAGCCGCCGTCGCCGCGCTGCGCGCGCAGCAGCGCCGCCAGCGCGCGCTCGTCGCGCCACTGGGGGTTGCCTTGCGCCAGCGCAGCGATGGCATGCGCGGTGGGATACAGCCATGAAACGTGCCATTTTTCGTTGTCCCATACACCGTCCGGGTTGCGATTGGCTTCGACATAGGCGCTGGCGGCGGCGGTAGGCTTTCCCAACAATCGCAACGCATGCAGGGCATGAATGTTGGTCGACATCGAGGCATTGCGCTCGCCGGGGAAGGTGACAAACAGCTCGCCGCTTTCGAATTGGCGCAACGCATCGACCGCCGGGTCGCGGCCTGCAAGGCGCAGGACACACAACGCAATGGCGGTGTCATCCGCATCGGCCGCGAAGTGCAAGGCCGGGCCGAGACCGCGCACACCCAGGCGGGCATCGAGCTGCGCGACAATCACGCGCATCACCTCAGTGAGCGCGGGATGCGCGAACAACCCGGCCAGATGCAGGGTGTACAGCGACCAGCATGGTTCGAACACATTGATCGGCCAGACGTTGGGAACGACACCTTCGATGCCGCTGCGCGTCGCCTTCGATGCCGCCTTCAGATACGCGTCCGCGCGCCCGACCTGCGACGTGCTCCCCTGTGTCAGGACGTGCGCACGCCACGCGGCGGTGGCCGCCGGACTGATGCCGATGCTGCCGTCGTCGTCCGGGCATGCGGTTGTCGGCGAGGTCCCCCAGGCTTCCCAGGAGTGCAGCAACGGATGGCCGCTCGGCAACGTCGCCACCGCCGCCAGCTTGACCAGGCACGCTTGCCGCAACGGCAACAGCGCCGGGTGGCGCGGAAACGCCACGCCGCCCAGCAAGGATGCGGCCTCGCCGCAAAATTGCGGCAAGATCAGCTCCGCGCCGATCGGCGCGTCTTCCGGCACCGCATGCGCGTAGGGATCGGGCTGGCGTTCGAGGAACCGGGTTGCAGCCTGGACCGCGTCGGCCGCGCCGGGAAGAGGATCGGCGCGTTGCAATGCCAGCAACGCCGCCCACGTGGGCGCATGACGGAACAGCGGGAAGTCCGCGCTTCCCCATCCGCCATCGGCCTGTTGCTGCGAGATGAGCCACGCGTAGGCGTCCTGCCGACCGGTGACGTTGCCGTGGAATTGCAGAGCTCGCGCCGTGTCGTAGACGGACGGACCGACGCTGCCGCCGTCGCTCATCTCGCTCAGCAGGTGGCGCAATTCGGAAAGGATCTGTTCGGACTGCGCGTTCACGCGGGATGTTCCTTCTGCAGACGGTTGACGAGAACCAGGATCGGGCAGACGCCGCGCACGTCGCCGCAGGTCCGTCGCGGCCCGGCCGATGGGCAGCGCCGGACGGCCGCACTGCTCTGGCGCGGCGACGCGCCAACGACGCTGGCGCGTCGCCGCATAGGCTTGGCCGCAGCGCGCCGCGGCCGTGCAGGGCAACCGCTGCGATGGGCGCCGCGGACTCGGACACGGTGCAGCATGCACCGCTACCGCCGGCTGATCGCAGCGGCACAAGGGCGACTCCATGCGCACGGGCGCGCTCATGCGCATGGCGCGTGCTTGAACAGATGCGCGTTGGCCCGCTGCAGCATCTGCCCCAACCGTTCCGCACGCGGCCCCAGCGGGACGATGGCCTCTCCGGCGTCGCGCAACAGATCGAGCGCGAACTGGCGCGCAGGCTGCAGCCCCATGATCGACGCGCAGGTCGGCTTCTGCGCCGCCGCGTCCTTACCGGGGGTCTTGCCCAGCGCCGCGGTATCCGCCGTCGCATCGAGAATGTCATCGACCACCTGCAACGCCAGGCCGAAACAGGCGCTGTAGCGATCGAGCGCACAGTACAGCGCAGCGTGCGCGGCATCCTCCACGATGGCGCATAGCGCGCCCATGCGAACGGACGCGCGCACTAGCGCTCCGCTCTTCATCCGGTGCATCGCGACGATCCTGTCCAGCTCGACGTGCTTTCCGACCAGCGACAGATCGATGGCCTGCCCGCCTGCGACACCCTCGGCGGACACCGCCTGCGCCAGTTCGCGCACGAGCGCGATAGGATTGTCGCCCGGCGCATCCAGGCTCGCCAGGGTCAGGAAGGCGTGCGCCTGCAGCGCGTCGCCGACCAGGATCGCGGTGGCTTCGCCGAACTTGACATGCACGGTCGGAAGGCCGCGGCGAAGCACGTCGTTGTCCATCGCGGGCAGGTCGTCGTGGACCAGGGTACAGGCGTGCATCATCTCGATCGCGGCGCCGACGTCGTCGAGCATGTGCGCCGGCGTGTCGGCCAGTGTGCCGGCAGCCAGACAGAGCAAGGCGCGGGTGCGCTTCCCGCCATGCAAGGTGGCGTAGCGCATTGCCGCGATCAGCTCGGTCTCACCCTTGTCTTCGACCCAGAGACGACGCGCGAGCGCTTGTTCGACCCGCTTTGCGCCGTCCTCCATCCAGATCTCAGGCATCAGCCTGCCGGAAGCGCCGCGCGCCTGCGCGCCCAATCCGCCGAGCGCGGAAACGCCAGTTCGGCCGTCGTGTAGCGAAACCGGTCTGCATGCTGTTCATATCCTTGTACCTGACAGGAGACGGCCACAGCGGGCCGCCGCGGTGTTGCCGGCGTCGCTGCCTCGCCACACAGGCGCAAGCGATGCCAGCTCATGAGAATCCGATGCGGATTTTCATGGACGGATGCGCGGTCGGGTAATAACGCCGGCCTTTTTCGGCGCTGCTCAACAACCGCGGCCGCACCCCGGCCTTGTGCATGGTCAGCGCCAAAGCGATGCAGAACTGCACCAGTTCGAGCCACACCAAGTGGTAGCCGATGCAGACGTGTGGGCCGGTACCGAACTGCAGCATGTCCACCGGCCGGATCGGCTCCGTGCGTTGCAGCCACCGCGCCAGGCGGAACTGATCAGGCGCCTCGTGCAGCAGCGCCGAGGTCGAGAAATGCAGCAGCGGTATGCACAGATGGGTGCCCGCGGGAATGCGCCGTTGGCCGAGTTGCAATTCCTGCAGCGCCCGCCGCGGCAGGAGCGTGGTCGTCGGATGCACGCGCAGCGTCTCGCGGAACAGGGCCTCAGCGACCGGACACTGCGCCAGGTCCGCGTGCCGGGTCGGCACCGCGCCCACGCGTTGCGCCTCCTCGACCAAGACGTCCCACAGCACAGGCTGCCGCGCCAGCTCGATCACCATCCAGGCCATCGTCGAGGCGGTGGTGTCGTGACCGGCAAGCAGCAGCAAGCGGATATTGGCGACCAGGACGTCATCGGAGAGCGCATCGTCGCTGCGATCGAAGGCGCTCACCATGTCGTTGATCAACCCGGTGCGCGCGGCATGTGCGCGCGCGTCGCGGACGAACTGGCGCAACTGCGCGTCGATCCAGTCGCGGGCGGCGCGGCCGCGCCGCAAGGGCAGCCCGGGCAGGTCGACCGGGGGCGCGACGATCAACTGCAGCAGTTGCCGGTACTTGCGATGCCATCCTGGCAAGTCCTGCGCGGGGATACCCATGAGGCTGAAGATGAGCTTGAGCATCAGGTCGCCGGTTTCGCGCAGGATGGTTACGTCGCCGCGGTCACGCCACGCCTGCACCCGCGCCCAGATGACGGGCGCGAACAGGTTGCCGATGCCGGCCTGAGTCAGCCCTTTGGGCAGGAACGCCGCCTTGATCGCATCGCGCGCCTGCCGGTGCGCGCCGCCGTCCTGGGCGACCAACGTTCCGCCAAGTAATTCGGGCGCGATCTCTTCGATCAGCACCGAGGACACGTCCTTGTGCCGGAGCAGCGCGAACGCGTCCGGATCCACGCAGGTCATCAGGTGTCCGGCAGGGCCGAAATCCAGCCAGAAGTGGCTGCCCAGCATCCGTTCCGCGCGCCGCAGCAGGCGCGGCAGGTCGCAGACGATGGCGGGAAGATGCCCGACCAGGGGGAAAGCGCCGGGCACGATCGGGATGTCGTACCGCAGCCGGTGCCGACGCGCCAGCGGGTTGAGCAGCATGTCCATCAGCAGCGCGGCGCCGCAGCCGCTTCGGCGGTGTTGCCGGCAGGCCGCGCGGCGCGGCTGTTGCCACCGTCGGCGTACGTCGGCACATGCGCCAGCATGCCGCCGTCAATGCACACGACCTGGCCGGTGATGAACGCAGCATCCTCGGAAAGCAGGAACGCCACCAGCGCGGCCACGTCCTCGGGACGGCCGACGCGCGGCAGGAGCTGGTGCCGGCGCAGATGCCGTTGCATGCCCTCGTCCAGCTTGGCGAGGAGACGCTCGGTCATGATGAGACCCGGCGCAACCGCGTTGCAGCGGATCTGCGCATGACCGTACTGGGTGGCGAGCGAGGCCGACAGCATGTTCATCGCCGCCTTCGACGCGGCGTAGGACGTCTGCGCGGTGTCACCGCTGAGCCCCTGGCATGACGACATGTTGACAATGGCGCCGCCGCCGCGGGCGATCATCCGTGGGATGGCCTGCCGGCAGCAGAGCAGGCTACCGCGCAGATTGGTCGCCATGGTCTGATCCCAGACCGCCAGGTCCAGGTCGAGGATCGCTCGGTCGCGCGGGGTCAGATGCATGGCGCTCGCGTTGTTCACCAGCAGGTCGACCCCACCGAAGTGCCGCTCCGCCGTCTCGAACAGCGCTGCCACCGCCCGCGCATCGGCGATGTCCATCGCCAGCGCCAGCGCGTGGCCCGCTTCGGCCGCGATCTGCGCGGTGCAGGCGATGGCCGCCGAGCCATCAATGTCGGCCACCACCACTCTGCCGCCCTCGCGCGCGATGGCTAGGGCGCATGCCTTGCCGATGCCGGCGCCGGCGCCGGTCACCACGGCCACCTTGCCTTCAAACCGTCCGATCGTGTCCTCGTGGATTGCGTTGGTCTTTCGCGGCCTGCCGCTCGGCCTCGCCGGAGAAGGCGCGGGGTCGGCGCTGGCGCGCTCGTCATCGCCAGCGTCGCTTTCGATGACCCGAATGGCGGCGACCGGGCACTGGCTGGCCGCGAGCCGCACGGCGGCGTGCAGCACCTGCGGGACCGTCGCCACGCACACTTCGGCCACGCCGTCCGGTTCGCGCTGGCGAAAGGTGCCCGGCAGCGTCAGCACGCACTGCCCGGTGGTTCCGCACAGATCCTGGTCGACCACGACGCGCATCTCAGCCACCGTGCTCATGCAGCCGCACCGGCAGCGCGCGGAATGTCCTAAGGAACGCGGAGGGCTCCCGGGTGGGCTGCTCGGCCAATGCCAGCGTGGGGAAGCGCGCCTGGATCCGCGGCAGGCTCTCGGCCAACTGCACCCGGGCCAGTTGCGCACCCAGGCAGAAGTGGATGCCGTGGCCGAAGCTCAGCATGATCTTCCCGTCGGTCGACATGCCAGGACTGGTGCCGTAGAACCGCGCGGGATCGAAGCGGTCGGGGTCGGCGAAGGCGTCCGGGTCGCGATTGCCGGCCGCGATCAGCACCCGCACGTCCGCGTTCTTCGGGATCGCCACGCCGCCTAGTTCGATGTCGCGCTGGGCGATACGCGGAATGGAGCTGAACATGGCGGGCGCGTCGCAGCGCAGGACTTCTTCGACGAATGCCTTCACCCCCGCGGCGTCTCCCTGCAGCCAGTGCCGCTGTTCGGGATACGCCAGCATCGCCAGGACCGCATGGTCGATGGTCGCGGCAGTGGTGGCGAAGCCGCCCAGCAGCATGCCCCACAGCATGCTGATCAACTCCGCATCCGACAGCGTGTCGGCATCGTGCTCGTGTGCGCCGACCAGCATCGACACGATGTCGTGGCGGGGATCGGTGCGCTTGCGCTCTATAAGGTCGCCGAAGTAGGCCTGCACGCTGGCGCTGGCCGCGTCCGCCGTGGCGAGCTGGGGATCGCTGGCGTGCGGGCTTAGGCCTTCCAGAATGGCGCCGATGCCGGCGGCGAGCCCGAACATGTCGTCTTGGGGCATGCCGAACAGTTCGGCGAAGATTAGCATGGGCAAGGCCAGCGCGAATTCCCGATGCAGGTCCACCGCCTCCCCGCGCTCCAGCGCGGGCGCCATGCCGTCCAGGCGCGCTGCGACGATGCGCGCGATGCTCGGGCGCAGGTCGTCGATCTGGCGCATGGTGAAATCGCGCGAGATCAGCCGGCGCAGACGCGTATGCGTCGGTGGGTCCTTCATCGCCAGCGTGGACGCCAGCAGATTGAGCGACAGGCTGGTCGCCGCGCGCGGGGAATAGCGCGCCAGTTCGCCGGGCGCCGGTCCCCGAAACGCATCCCCCGTGGCCTTGAGCGCCCAGTAGATGTCGGCGTGGCGGCTCAACAGAAAGAGGCCCGACGCCGCGCGATGCACCGGATCGTGCTCGCGCAACCATCGCAGGAACGGATACGGGTCATCGATGCACGCTGGCGAAGCCAGTTCGGCGAAGGCGTCCCGGCATGCTGCTGTGGTTTCTTGCACGTCCATCTTGCTTAACTGTTGGCTGGCTGATCTGAACGGCGCGCGCCAGGCGCGCCGGCAAATTGCGGAGAAGATCGCGATTCCCGGGGGCGTCCGCGCATCACCAGAGCACCGGCAACTCTTCGAACCCGCCAGTGATGATCTCCTTGCGCAACTTCAGTTCTTCGGGCGCCACGGCCAGGCGCAGCGCGGGAAAGCGCTGGAAGATCGAACCGAACACCACTTTGAGTTCCAGCCTGGCCAGCGCCATGCCGAGGCAGTAGTGCGGACCGTAGGAGAACGCTAGGTGCGGATTTTCGTCGCGCCCGATATCGAAGATTTCCGGATCGTCGAAATGGCGCGGATCGAACGACGTCGCCGGCAGTCCGACCAGCACCTTGCTCTCCGCGGGAATATGCACGCCCGCGATGGTCACGTCGGTCCTCGGATAGCGCATGATGCCGTCCCAGCCCACGCCCACCGGGTACATGCGCAGGATTTCCTCCACCGCCGTGTCCACCAGGGATGGATCGCCGACCAGGCGTTCGCGCTGTTGCGGATGGCGGAACATGGCCAGCAGGCCGAATTCGATCTGCGCGACGGTGCTCTCGTGCCCCGCCACCAGCATGCCCGCGGCCAGGCCGATCGCCTCTGCCTCGGTCGCCTTGCCCTGGTCGACCGCCGCGAGCAAATCCGTCAGCAGGTTGTCGCCCGGATCCTGGCGCTTGTCCCGCATCTTTCCGCGAATGTAGGCGCGCAGTTCTTCCCAGGCCAGGCGCGACGCGCTGCGCGGGCCGCTTTCATGCTGGTGCGTCATTACCTCGTCGGAGAGCCCGGCGAAAAACGCGTGATCCTCGTAGAGCACGCCCATCAGCGCGCTGATGACCATGGCCGGAAGCGGAAAGGAGAGGTGGCGCCGCAGGTCGGCGGGCTGGGGCTGGGCCGCCAGCGTCTCGAACAACTGCGCGGCGATCGCCTCGACCTGCTGCGCGAGCAGCTTCACCCTGCGGTCGTTGAAGGCTGGCGCCACGATCGTGCGCAACCGGGCATGCTCGCCCCCCTCGTGCGAGACCAGCCACCCCGGCGAACCGAGAATTACCGAATCCGGGGTGAATGCCGCCGGCGGCATTCCCGCGGGCCGGAACGCCGCGTCGGACAGCACCGCCTTGGCCTCGTCGTAGCCTGTCACCCACCAGCCTTCGTGCCCGGACGGGAAGCGCACGCGGTGGATCGGACCGTTGGCGCGTAGCGCCAACATCTTGGGCGAGGGCTCGATGTGATCGACGCGCCACATCGGCAGCGTCGGCAAGGGTTGTTCGGACATGGTGACACTTCAGTCTCTACGCGATGGAAGGGCGGAAGGTGACCGGCAGACGGTGCGGGCTTCACGTGCGCTTGCGTTCGCTTCTGTTCGTCGATGATGATGATCGGCGGGGACGGCGGCCGGAACCTAGGGCCTCAAAGTGGCTTTAGCCAACTACCGAATCTTGTAGTAGCGTCCTAAACTAAACGCTTGGTGGCGCAAAAAATATGCGGAAAACTCTGCCGCCACGCGCTGCAATACGGAAACCTATTTCCGATGCGTATCCGCCTATGTTGGTTGGCTACATGCGTGTCGTCGGACTCCGACGGCGAGAGCACGGACTTGCAGCGCGATGCGCTGCTCGCCGCCGGCATTGATCTGGTGACCTGCCTGGGGTTCGCCACGATGACGATGGCGTATTTCGCAAGGCTGATAGAGGGCCCGCGTTGATTCTCGATGCAAACGTTATCAAGGCGATCGTTGATCCTTCGGGCCCTTGGGAGCTCCTTTTCAAGAACAAGATCCCTTCTCGGCTCAACGAACTTCCATGCGAAAGGCGTGCTGAACTATAGCAACTACGTCGAAGAAGCAGCGGCGCTTGCACGACAACACCTTTCGGGCAATAAGCTCGCAAAGGAAGCAGGTCCGCCAGCCGTCCTGGCGGGCAATGACAGCCGCCGCAAAGAGCCCGGGCTGGCGCTATTTCGTCGTAACGCGTACCGGCAGTGAGCTGAGGGCCCGCAATCCACTGCTGTCGCGGTATACCGGCTCGCCCGTTATCTCGATTGATGCGACGCTCGCCGCCAAGGCGGCCAGAACGGCTTCGCCTTCGAGCCGCGCGACCATTTGCCCCACGCAGCCATGGATCCCGGTGCCGAAGCCGATATGGCCCGAGACGCGCCGGGTGATGTCGAACTGGTCGGGCTGCTCCCACCGCGTTTCGTCGCGATTTGCAGAACCAATCAGCAGCAATACTTTTTCGTGCTTACCGATCGGCACCCCTGCGATCTCGGTTTCATGCGGTGTGGTCCGAAAGACGTAAGGTGCGGCGGAATCATAGCGCAGGCTCTCATCGAACGCGCCGCGCGCCAGCGAAGGATTGGCGGCCAGAATGGCCCACTGCTCCGGATGACGGACTAAACTAAAGAGGGCCATGCCTGTTGCACTGATAGTCGTATCCAGTCCCGCCGAAAGAAAGGACCGGACGAGCAGAGGCGCTTCGTCATGGGTAATTTCGCCGCTATCGGCGGCCTCGTAGACCTGTGCGCCAAAACTGCCGGGAGCCAAGGCGTCCCGTTGGCATTTCGCGGCAACCCAAGGCAAAACCTCAGGTGCCTTGGCCATCAGAGTTCGGAAATAATCGTTCTCCGGCCCCATGCCGGCAAACACCATTGCGCCGTAGGTCAGAAAATTTTCACGGCCCTCATTGTCGATGCCCAGGGCATCCGGAAATACAGTCACCGGAAATATTTCGGCAAGATCGCGGACGGCGTCGAATGATCTCTTTTCAATGAGTTCGTCGACCAGCGCGGCGGCCTTGGCCTTGAAACCGTTCTCGAGGCCCCGCATGGCACCCGGCGACATGATCCGAGCTAGCACCTTTCGGGTGCGTGTATGTAGCGGTGGGTCAGCTTCGAGGACGATGCTCGGCGGACGCCACGGCTTCTCCTTAAAATAATTGACGATGCCAGCACCACCGCCATTGCTGAAGTTCACATGGTCAGCAAAGACCGCCTTGATCTCGGCAAAACGCGGCACGGCGAAGATGCCGTATTTCTCGAGCCTGACGACGGGTGCCTTCGCACGAAGCTCGGCATAGGCCGGATAGGGGTCGATGCGAGTGTCCCAGTCGAACGGATCGAAATCGCTGCAGGCATACTCGCGTGCCGAAGTTGCCACTGTTTGCCTCCGTTTGGTCGCTTCTACTTAATTGACTATAGTCATTTATTGCAGAAGATGGCAAGCTAGGAATGGAGTGGCGTTTTTTGCTCGTGATAACAGCCATGTAGCTGCAGGACAGACCAGGACAGACCGGGCGGAGATTGGATGTCGGCCGAGAGATCAGGAAACTCCAAGGGGATGCGACGCTTTCAGAAGCGCGCACGCCAAGAAGCTGACAAGCGCGCGTTGCAGGCTCGAATCCTGGAAACAGCGCGAAAGGAGTTCGCGAGCGGCACACTCGAAACCGTTTCGATCCAGAAGATCGCCGATGCGCTCGGTTACTCGAAGGGTACGGTTCTCAAATACTTTCCGACCAAGATCCTGCTGCTGCTGGCAGTGAAGGAGAGGAATCTCGAGGAAATGGCGGATCGGCTCGACCAAGTCCGCGCGCTTCATTCCAGCGGTGAGGTCCGGCTGCGGCGTGTCATGGAGGCCTATATCGAGTATTGGGTGAACAACCCCGATCATTTTCGATCGCTCTATTCGATGGCCGGCACAGTCGAGGACAGGCGTTTTCCCGACGGGGTTTATTTCGGTGAAACTGAGATCGCACGAAAGGGCTACGGGCTATTTGTGACCTCGATGGCGGAGTATCTTTCCGAATTAGGGGTGGAGGCGACGCCAAGGCTGACGGAGCGCCTCGCGACCGCCCTGCTATCGGCGGCGCATGGGGTGATCTCGCTGCCACTGGGAACACCAACGATGAAATGGCCGGATACTCGTGGCAACGGACGATTGGTCCTCGACAGTCTCATCGACGCTTGGTCGGCGAAGATTAAAGCCGCTCGGCAGACCGAGACCTGGCCGAGAATTTCCATCGGTGATCTTCTTTAGTTCGGCAGCACCGGCTTGATGGCAGCCGATCTATCGTCGCAGCCAAGAAAAGGGGCTGTCGTGCGAAGGGATTCGCCACGCGTACCGAAACGAAGACGGACACCTACGCGTGAGAAGCGACGTTTACTGGCCGGCGAGCCATAATGTCCCGAAGTATCTGAAATATATCGGACAGTTCTTTAGGATCGCTGGGGGCGCCAAAACAGATGCGAATGGCGCCAGGATCCCCCTTTCCCACCGCTGAGGCGATGCGGGGGGACAAGTATGCCTCGTCCTGGCGCAGCGGCCGTAAACCGATCTGCGGACCACTCTTGCGGCAACTGCAACTATCCGTAGAAGGCTGAGAACTGAAGTTTGCGGCATTGGGAAAAAGTCTAGGAGCACCCCGTAACGTTCGTGCGCCTGACGCCGCCGCTCACGCAGAAGTTCTTCCAGCTTTCCGCTCTCAATCAACCGCACCACAGTCTCGCCTAACACCTGAGCAACAAACCAGGCACAGGCGTGCAGGAGGAGCTGAGTTTGAGCGATGTAGGCCGGCGGGACTGTCACTGTCCCGAGCCTGAAGGCTGGCGCAAGGTATTTGGAGTAGGACGTGATTTAGAAGGAGAGGGCCGGCACCAATGAGGCGATCGGCCACAGGACGCTCGGGGAAGAAAAAGCGGTAAACGTCATCCTCTATGATGGCGAGATCGAGCTCCTCGGCGAATTCACCGATGCGCCCCCGCGGTCAAGACTCAGCGTGTGAGCCGTGGGGCTCTGCAACGTCGGCAGGCAATAGAGCACTCGCGCTCGGGACGCCCGGCAGGCTTTTTCAGCGCCTCAGGGTCGATTCGGTCCTCATCCATGTCCACGGGCACCAAATTAAGGTGGCTGGCGCGGCGATGGCTTTGAAGCAGGGATAAGTGAAAGCACCCACCAAGACACTGTCGCCGGGTTTTGCCACGAAGCGCAGGGCGACATCGATCGCGTGCTGGGCGTCGTTGCACAGAATCAGCTGTGCCGGCGCGACCGTAAAGGCGTTGTCAGAGAGCGAGGCTGCGATGATTTCACGTTCCTGGGAAAGGCCAGCGTGAGGATGGTAGCCCAACAACAGTGCAAGATCAGGTTCGCGCACCACCTCGCCAAACAACGCGGACAGGACCTGCGTTTCGCTTCCGTGGCCGGGCATGCTCAGCGATAAATTGACCGGTTCATGTCATGCCGTGGCCACCTCGGCCTGCGCGGCGAATGACGCCGGACGAAGGTGCCCTGCCCGACATGTCCGCTGATACCGCGTTGTTCGGCCTTCTGATAGGCTTTGCTGACGGTGCCGACGGACAGGCCGAGCTCTCGTGCCAGTTCAAGGTGCGGCGGAAGGCAGTCGCCATCGGACAGCCGACCGTCAGCGATGTCCCGCTCCAGAGCACTGACCAGGCCGAGCTAGCGCGCCCCCTCGGACGCGAGTTTCCGCGGCCGGCGCGTATCTGCAGAAAGCCTGGCGCGGCAAACGGCCAGTACGTCATCACGCCGGAGATGAGGCCCGGCTTCGTGGAGGCACTCCCTGTCAGCAAATCCCACGGCATCGGTCCGGCGACTTGCGCCAAGATGAATGCTATCGGGCGGTACACTGCCTCGACCTCCGCAATCAGTCGCTCGACTCTGCAAGCCAATTTCGGCAAGGCCGGCGCGTAATACTACCGGATATCGAGGGGCATCGATCACCGCGAGGTCCGCGCGAACCGGATCCGGAAGTCGGTTGGTGCGGAGAATACGTCCTCAACCGATCTTTAGCGCTTTCGACGCAATGGCCACCGAGTTGGGCCCGCTGATCGAGAAGGTCTGGCGGCACTGGGAGGACAAGGACCGCGCGGGCCCGGAAAGTCACGCTGAAGGCTCAAGTCAACGATTTTGACATCATCACGCGCAGCAGGTCCATGCCGATCGCGAAGTCGAACCACAGCGAGCTCGAACACTTCTCGATCGCGCTGCTTCAAAACGAGATGCCTGCTCCAAAGCCGGTTCGGCTTCTCGGAGTATCGTTGTCCTCGCCCCACGGTGAGGGGCAGGTGAGCCGCAACTCGGCCTGGCCGATTTGAGAGGCGCAGTTTCGAGCAGGATTTCAGGAGGGGCGCAGGCGCAGGTCGTGTGCAGTGCGGCAGAGTTCATTAGTTCACATTCGTGAATCCCAAAATGGAAAGACTTGCGGTAGGATCGGGCTTTCCAAGGGGCGCACCCATGTTTGAACAAGCTACAACCGCTCTATTGCGAGCGGTACTTGACGAGGTCTGCGAAAAGCTAGCCCGCGACGAGACGGGCGCTCGCACCCATGTGGCCTGCAAGATCCTCGAAACCGCAAAGCCGGCGAAACGACACCGGACGAGCTGCGGCAGATTGGCCGGAAAGCCCTGACACAAGCGCCGAGGATGTGGCGTTGATCAGGCGAGGTGCGCAGTGAATTTCCAGGTCACGGTCTTGAAGATCCTGGTGAGTTATCCGGATGGATTCGCCGTGATGGCGGACCTCAAGCGCGACATGGCCATCCTGGCGACCAGCGGCCCGGAATGGGCCGAGCGCACCAAGCGGATGGCAACGCGCGTACCCGAGCTCGACATTTTTTCGGACGGCCTCGTCGAGCGTCAAAACGGCGGCTGGAGGATTACTGTGAAGGGACGAGCCGTGCTCGAATCCATGGAGGCGCGCCGGACCGAACACGAGCCGGTCGAGAAGGTGCCAGTCGAAACGGCCGGGCCACCAGTGCCATCCTTGCCGCTGCCGGCAGAGCGAGCGAAGCGCCGACGCGAACGGCGCCAGCGTCGCCGCGAAGCCCGCGAACGCATGCATCTTAAGTGGGCAGGGCGCGGCGGCAGCCCAACTCATTGACCAAAAAGTAGATAGCTCCTGTCGATGCCGCGCCGACCCCGCGTCTCATGGGTCCAGCCGACAGCTCGGCGATAGCTGCCGATCGCCGCGGTCCGCTTGAGTGTCTTGACGACGACGGGCTGGTTCTCATCCGCGAAAGGGGAGACCCAAAGCGCATCCTCGGGACAATAAAGCTCGCAAAAGGAAGCATGTCGTCGTGACGGGCAATGACCGGAATTCCTTAGGTGCCGAGTTTGCCATCCATCGCCTTCCACACGCTGTCGTAATCGGCGAATGCGAAGACGGTGCATGCCCGCGCTCGGCACCAGGGTGGCAAGGATCGAGGACGGTTGGTTGAAGAACTCACGCCGCTGCGTACCTGGTCAGGAGTTCGGTGTCGGAGCCGAGCTGATTGGCCGGAAACAGCCTGATCTCCAGCCCGCGCTCGTCGCTTCGCGGATCGGTCGATCGCCTCTTGGGCCCGGATATTCACGGGGTGGGTCGGATCCTGCCCGGTCGCAAACTTGTAAACGAACTCGGCTGCGGAAGCCGGACGAGTCGGAATCCCGCAGAGAGGTACGGCCGTGGCTGCCATCAACAGCGTACGGCGGCTCATCCTTCCGGGCTTCGAGACAATCATGTTTCCTCCTGATCCTGCATTGACGTTGGTGCCGACAGCATCAGCCTGCGCTGGCGTGCAGCTTTCGCGTCTCTTGGTTCCCCGCTCTCGACCGCCGGCATGTAGGCAAGAGTCATCGCTCGCCGCCGCAACATGCGACGGGTGTAGCTCCTCACAAGGACTTGGCTGGATTAGCGCTTAGCGCCGGTGCAAGCCACTGCTTGATCTGCCTTGCGACCTCTGCGGTAGAAATCCCGTAGCGGTCGTGCAGTGTCGGAAGTGCGCCAGCGTCAAGAAATTCGTCCGGCAATGCGATCTGGCGGAAACGCGGATGAACGCCTGAACGCATTAGAACCGCGGCAATTGCCTCGCCAAGGCCGCCAATCGACGTGTGGTTCTCGGCAACGACGACAAGACGGCCCGATTTGCCGGCTTCACGCAAGATCGTCTCAGTGTCGAGCGGCTTGATGGTTGGAACATGCAGCACCGCAGTGTCGATGCTGTCGCCCTTCAAGGTTTGGGCCGCCTCGAGCGCACGCATGGTCATGATGCCGGATGAGATGACCAGGGCGTCCTTCCCGTCACGAATCAGCTTGGCCCTGCCGAGCTCGAATTTGTAATCATATTCGTCCAGCACGAGCGGCACCTGGCCGCGCAGCAGGCGGGTGTAGACAGGCCCATGATGGGCCGCGATGGCGGGCACCAGCTGCTCGATTTCGTGAGCATCGCAGGGATCGATGACCGTCATATTCGGCATCGCGCGAAACAGGGCGACATCTTCTGCGGCCTGATGGCTCGGGCCATAGCCCGAGGTCAGCCCCGGCAGCGCGCAGACGATCTTCACGTTGCGATCTTCCTCCGCGATCGTCTGGTGTATGAAGTCGTAAGCCCGTCGCGATGCGAACACGGCGTAAGTGGTCGCGAACGGCATGAAGCCTTCGGCGGCAAGGCCCGACGCAGCGCCGAACAGAAGCTGCTCGGCCATGCCCATCTGATAATAACGGTCCGGAAATTCCTTCGCGAAGATGTGCAGATCGGTGTATTTGCCCAGATCGGCCGTCATGCCGACAATCTCAGGGCGGCTGCGGGCGAGCTCGACGAGCGCATGTCCAAAGGGCGCGGGTTTCGTCTTCTGTCTTTCAGAAGCGATCGATGCGATCATGGCGGAGGTGGTCAGGCGCGGCTTGCGCGGCTGCGGTGCTGATCTGATGGTCCTCATGCCTGCCTCCCAGCTTCCAGCGCGGCAAGCGCGAGCTGCCATTCGTGCTGCTCGACGCGGATGAAATGATTCTTCTCGCGCTGCTCCAGGAAAGGAACGCCCTTCCCCATCAGAGTGTCGGCGACGATCATCCTCGGCTTGGGCTCGGGATGGGACTTGGCGGCGTCGAACGCGGTAAGTACGGCATCGAGATCGTTGCCGTCGATCCGCTGCACGAACCAGCCGAAGGCCTGAAGCTTGTCGACCAGCGGCTCGAAGGCCATAACCTGCGTGAAAGGACCATCCGCCTGCTGATTGTTGACGTCGACGATGCCGATTAGATTGTCGAGCTTGTAGTGGCCTGCCGACTGGATCGCTTCCCAGACGGAGCCTTCGTCGAGTTCGCCATCGGAAAACAACGTGTATACCTGTGCCTCGGATCTCTTGCGCTTGAGTCCTAGGCTCATGCCGACGGCAATGCTCAGCCCAAGTCCGAGCGATCCGCCCGACATTTCCATTCCGGGCGTGTAGGAGGCCATGCCCGACATCGGCAGGCGGCTCTCGTCGCTGCCATAGGTTTCGAGTTCTTCCTCCGGGACAATTCCCGCCTCGATCAAAGCTGCGTAGAGTGCGATGGCATAATGTCCGTTGGAGAGCAGAAAGCGGTCCCGGCCCTCCCATGACGGGTCTTCAGGCCGGTAACGCATGGCGTGGAAATAGGCCACGGCGAGAACATCGGAGATGTCGAGCGCCTGCGCGATATAACCCTTCCCCTGGACTTCGCCCATGCGCAGCGCATTGCGGCGGATGTTGTAGGCGCGGTCCGCTAGCTTGGGCGCGTTGATAAGCGCATTGGTGGGCGTTTCCATCGATCTGGACCTTATCTCGCTGGCTCAGTGGATAAGCATGCCGCCGTTGACGTCGATCACGGCACCCGTGACGTAGGCAGATAGGTCCGAGGCCAGGAAGGTGTAGATACCGGCGACATCTTCTGCCGTGCCGAGGCGATTGAGCGGAATGCCTTCCAGAATTTTCGCTCTCATTTCATCATTCAGCTTGCCTGCCGTAATATCCGTGCCGATCAGGCCGGGCGTAACGCAGTTGACGCGAATCCCGTCAGGGCCGAACTCCCGCGCCATCGCCTTGGCGAGGCCAAGGACCCCTGCTTTCGCAGCCGAGTAGTGTGGCCCGCCAAAAATTCCACCACCGCGCTGGGCCGAGACGGACGACATGCACGCGATCGACCCGGACTTCCGTGCGCGCATATGCGGGATCACCGCCTGGGACAGAAACAGGATACCCTTGAGATTGACGTCCTGAATTCGATCCCAATCGGCCGGCGAAATGTCCAGGAACTTGACGGGCTGGGTGATCCCGGCATTGTTGATCAGGATATCGATGCCTGCGAAGGTTTCGATCACACGGGTGACTGCCTGTTCGCAGAGCGATTTGTCGCCGACGTTGCACGCCAGTCCAATGTGGGACTTTCCAAGCGATGCCGCAGCTTCCGCCGCGGCGCCCGCGTCGATATCCAGAATGGCCACCCGAGCGCCCTCGGCGGCGAACCGCCGGGCGGTTGCGAGCCCGATGCCCCGCGGCGAGGCCGCGCCCGAAATGATTGCCGTCTTACCGCTGAGCAGCATCAATTCCTCCCGCAAATTGTTCTTCCTTGCTGGTTTTAGGAATGACCTGCGGAGGCCGGCCCTACAAACGCGCAGTTGTCACGGATCGATGAATCTGGTTCACTTATCGAATGCTCTCGAAGATCCCGATATCCTCAATTCGTGCCTTTGAAGCCGCAGCCCGGACCGGATCGTTTCGCGATGCGGCGAATGAGCTTCACCTGACGCCGAGCGCCGTCAGTCACGCGATTCGCAAGCTGGAGGCCACGCTTCGGACCGTTCTGTTCGAGCGCAGCGCGCGATCTGTGCGGCTCACGCCAGCCGGCGAAAATCTGATGCGTCACACCGGGGCGGCCTTCGATCAGCTCCGCCGCGGGCTTGAAGAAGTCGCCGCCCGCGGCCCACAACTGGTGCGCGTCCATTCCGCCCCAAGTTTTGCTGCGCAATGGCTGGCGCCACGGCTTGCGCAGTTTCTCGCTGCTTACCCGAAGCTCGAGGTTCGACTGGCCGCAAGCACGGATTATGCGCGCTTCAGCAACGATGATTTCGATATCGACATCGTCTACGGTCCGCCGCGCGCGGAAGGCGTCGAGATTGTTCCACTACCAGAGGAGACGGTCACGCCGCTCTGCTCTCCCTCGCTCGCAAAATCGATAAGGAAGGCCGCTGATCTCCTCGATCAGACGCTCATCCGCTCAGACGTGAAGCAGGTGCAGTGGCATCAATGGTTCGCTGCCAACGGATTGGAAGCCCCCGCGCTCCACGGCATGAGATTCGATCGGAGCTTTCTTGCAATTGCGACCGCTGCGGAGGGATTGGGAGTGGCGTTGGAATCAACCCTCCTGGCCCAGCTTGAACTGGCCAATGGGCGATTGGTTGCCCCATTGGCGGGACGTGCGACCGATATCAGTTACGTCGGTCACCGTCTCATCTATCCGCGCGCCAGCCGACAAAGATCGGCCGTACGAGCGTTTGCAGACTGGCTGCTGGCTCAGCTCGACGGTGAAGACGCCCGCTCCTCGCAATGAACTGCAGGTCTGGCTGGAGCTTGGTTCAGGGCAAACCTCTGCTTGGCGCCGAACAGCAACCCTCGCCGCGGGGGCGTCCGCGCCTGCGGAGAACCTCAGATCATGCATTCTTCATTGGTCTGGTAGGGAGCTATCGCTGATGCTCGCCGATCCATCTGTACAAGGCGATCATCGATGTAGCGCCTGAGCGCCGAAGCCGCCTTCAACATATAGACACGCATTGAGATCACTTCCCGCACGTCACGGCTCGCGCGCGCCCGCAAACCCTTGCAAGAGGCGCTCGCCGCCAGCAGGCGCGAGGCCGATCGAAAGCCAGCGGATTCTGATCGCAGGAGGCGACGGCGAGCGCATCTTCTCCTCAAGCGATGCAACAGTGAAGCTCACTTTGCAGCTCGCGCGCCTCATCGAGCGGTCGGGACCCCGGAGGCCCTGGCAGAGCTGAGGGCCAGCAGGGTGCTTGGACCTCGATCCGGGACATGCGCTCGCCGAATTGATGCAGGCTTTCCTTCCGGACGTCCGCTGCTACGCGGCCGATGGATTTCACACTCTCGACGGGCTTCGAAACTGGATAGCCTCTCAACAACGAAGATGCTCAGCCCGTCGATTCAACGAGGCGATCTTCCACGGCCTCGGGCCGAGCTACCTACGTCGTGGGGAAATGGTCGTTGACCCGCAAGGCCATCGCTGCTCGGCGGGTTGGATGTCGAAACCGAGCGGTCGAGCGGTATGTGACGATTTCTTTCAATGACTCACAGAGTTGGTCTATTCTGGACTTCAAAGTACGAGCGGACAGGTAGACCAGAACGGCAATGGCAAGGCGCCGAAACATCATCGCAATTCCCTCGCTGGGCTCTCTCGACAAGGCCGCAGGCCGGGTCGGACAACAACTTACACAGGCACTTCGCGAGGCGATATCAAACGGGATGTTGAAGCCGGGCGAACGGCTGCCGTCCACCCGCGCCCTCGCGGCATCGCTCCAACTAGCGAGGGGTACGGTCATCGAGGCGCTCGGTCAGCTACATGCGGAAGGCTACCTCGAGGCGCGCGCCAGAGGCGGCACGATCGTCGCCAACGTCAACGGCGGTCGCGAACTCGTCAGCCCACCGCAGGCATTCATTGCGCCGCCGCGGATCGGCCCTGTGTTGCGGGAGAACGTCGCCCGTCTTGCAGAGGTCGCGCAAGCTCTTCGGCCGCAAGGGACGGCGCCATTTGCAATCGCTCATCCGGCAGGCGCGGTCGCCCCCGGATGACAAGTGGCGCCGTCTCGGTAATCGCGTCCGAGCGCTGCGCGTGGCTGCCCCGTCGGGATACATCGACCCGAAAGGATTGCCTGATTTGCGGCTCGCGATTACTGACTACGTGCGTAAAGCCCGTGGAGTGAAATGCGAGGCCGGCCAGGTCGTGATCACGGCGGGTACGCAGCAGGGTCTTTTTCTGGCTGCAACCGTTCTTCTTGCGGACGGAGACGCAGTATGGGCGGAAGACCCCGCCTATCCCGGTATTGTCGCGGTTCTCGGAAACTTCAACGTCCAGACCTCTCGCATTCCCGTCGACGCGCAGGGCATCGACGTCCACGAAGGTCTCGTCCGATGCCCGAAGGCTCGGGTCGCGTTCGTTACGCCATCGCATCAATATCCGCTCGGCATGCCGATGAGCATGGGGAGACGCACGGCTCTGCTGTCCTGGGCCCGTCAAAACAATGCCTGGATTGTCGAGGACGATTACGACAGCGAACTTCGCTACGCGGGACATCCATTTCCGTCCCTGCAGGGACTCGATCCTACACGTGTCGTCTATCTCGGGACGATGAGCAAAGTGCTGTTTTCATCCATGCGGATCGGATACGCCATCGTTCCCCTTCCGCTGGTGGATGCGTTCGCGGGCGCCCGTGCTCTTATTGACCGCCATTCTCCGACAGCCGATCAATATGTGCTCGCGCAATATATGCGCGAGGGCTATTTCGAAGCTCACATACGGCGCATCCGGGGCGCTTACGCAGAACGGCGCGTGGCCCTGATCTCCGCCATTGAGACGGAGCTGCCGTCCTGGACAGCGCTCCAACCCAGCGACCAAGGTATGCACCTGGTGCTTTGGCTTCCTGCCGGCCTCGACGACGTCAAGCTTGCCGAGCAAGCACACAAGGCCGGGCTGGTTGTGCGACCGATCTCGCCCATGTACCAAAATGCGCCTGCTCGGTTCGGTCTAATGCTCGGCTTCGGCGGCTTTTCCGTCGCGGAATTGCAGGCGGCCGCAGTCCGCCTGAAAGGTGTCCTTGAGGCATCGGTCCGCGCGAACAGAAAGGCCAAACTGTCCAAGCGCTCACGGATGGAAACTGCCAGATAATATCTGGATGGCCGCGCTCAGGTCTCTTTCGCGGCAATCGGCGCTCGCCGCGAACTTGAACATTGGGTTGCGTGCTCCGCAGCGCGCCGGGAAGAACGCGCACTGATCTCCAGTTTTTGAGTCCAACTACAGCTTTCGCCAGCGGCAGACGATCGTAGGGCGAATGAGATTATCCATGCTTGCGCAGGGCCGCCGATGGGTTTGGCCCCGTCATACCCGAGGATCACAAGTAGGTCGTTGCGCCACGATTTCTCCGAGCATGTCGCTCCGTCGGATATGAGTCAGGCCTGCTCCGCTTTGGCCACAGCGGCGGCCAGCATTGCATCGCCGATCACATCCTTGCCCTGGGCCTTGAGCGCGTTCCCTGCACCGAGAATGTCCCGGACCTCTTTATTCTGACTAAGCTTCGACTTGCCAACGAGTCGTGTGATCTCGATCTCGATTCCGACGATCATCTTGAGCATCATATCGATGTAGTCCTTGGGGCTGTCAGTCATCTTCCAAGGATCGGCCTGCTTCGCCTCATGGATGCGCGTCAGCCGCGCGACCATGCCACGAACGTAACGCTCATCGTCGCGGATTGTCACGCGTCCGTACACATGAGCCACCATATAGTTCCAGGACGGGACCTGCTTCTTGAACTCGACCTTGCTCGGATACCAGTTCGGCGCGATGTAGGCATCCCCGGCGCG
The DNA here is from genome assembly GCF_000244935.1 of Bradyrhizobium sp. WSM1253. Taxonomy (NCBI): domain Bacteria; kingdom Pseudomonadati; phylum Pseudomonadota; class Alphaproteobacteria; order Hyphomicrobiales; family Nitrobacteraceae; genus Bradyrhizobium; species Bradyrhizobium sp. WSM1253. Next base: position 5,835,367 of record NZ_JH600073.1, on the reverse strand, counting down.
GAATACGATCAGCACCTCGTTTCCCGTCGCGATATCCTGCCAAATGGGATTTGCGCGAGCCACATGTGAATGAAGCACGCCCTGCTGCCCTTCCTTCGCATGCAACTCGAATGGCAGGTGATTTGCGTCGAGCCCGCTCTTCCCGTTAGTAAAGAGGATGCCGAGAGGATTTTTGTTGATGAGATCGTGAAGCGCCTCAGGGCGCGACTCGGCGAAATGTGGGGGGACGTACATGCTAGCTCCCTGGCAATTGATGAATGCCGCGCACGCTGCTCGCAGCATCAACGGGATTTCGTTCAGACCTCAGTCATCTGGAATTCACTCTTGTCTGCGCCGCAGTCGGGGCAGATCCACTCGTCGGGGACGTCTTCCCAGCGAGTGCCCGGCGGAATGCCCTCGTCCGGCCATCCCTCCCGCTCGCTGTAAACAACCCCGCAGAGCGCGCACATCCAGGTCTTGTAAACCGGTGCGCCGATCGCTGTGTCAGAGTGCAGGTGAGCGCTTTCATTGCTCATCTCGGTGGCCTGTGCTGTGGAGCATTCATGACACCGATGTAGGCTAGAACTGGTTCCTTCCATAGAGCCAGTCTGCGGCATTCTTGCTGTACCAGATTGACGTCCTCTGGTTCTGGTCAAGGCCGTCAACCCGGCAGTAGGAATATCTCTCAGAGAAGACGTGCATTCCTTCTTCGAGCAGCCGAAACTGGTCATCCGACTGTTGGACAACCATGACCGCGAAGCCTTGGGTCGCTCAGTCACGCGCCGCCGCTTTCGTCGGCGCAAAGGCCTGCGAGGCGTCGGCTGTGCATTCCGTCTTCCGACAAGAGCGCAAATGAGCCAGAACCGTCCAGCGGCCGGCCGGCGGCGTTACAAATGGCTTTGTAGCGAGCCAAACGGCCGCTGCAGTCCTGAGCTTTCTGCAATTGCACTCGGGCGTGAAACGGGTCTAGCCATCATGCAAGAAGATTGGCGCCGCTAACGCCAGTTGAAACGATAATCGGGTTGAGCGATGTTCAACTCGCATACGTTCTTTTTGTTCCTGGTGGTGGCATTGTTTGTGGTGGTCACGCCGGGCCAGGGTCTCTTCTATATTGTGGCCCGCACGCTTGCTGGCGGCAGAAGTGAAGGGCTCGCATCGAGCGTTGGCCTGGGTACCGGAGGGCTTGTCCACGTTTTCGGCGGCACCGTCGGTCTGTCTGCCCGTGTTGTCGCAAGCGCAGAAGCGTTCACCTTCCTAAAGATCGCCAGAGGCCTATATCTCATCTGGCTCGGGATTAAGGCGTGGCGCGAGACAAGCGTCGATCCGATAGAATTGCAGACGACGAATGCGCATTCTGCTTTTCGCCAGGGCATCGTCATAGAGGCGCTCAACCCCAAGACAGCCGCATGCTTTCTCGTGTTCATCCCGCAACTCGTCGACCCATCTGGGAGTGTCAGCATGCAGTTCATCGTCCTGGGCTCATTTCGCTCGCACTCAACACGAGCGTAGACCTGATTGTGACCTATTGGGGACAGAAGACGAGGGATGGCTTTGCAAAAAACGCCCTCATTCTTCGTTCAGGCGCGACAGGCATCAGGCGCCATCATCTGCGGGCTGGGGCCAACGCTACTCTTCGCACGGCGCACGAGTTCACGCTGCCGAATTTCCGCGCTCGAATTGCGCGCAGAGTCTCCATTCGGCTACGAAGGACGCCTTGCCATCGGAGGTCCTTGCTCCACCGTGCAACGGGATCACGACCAGCGTCGATGCTGGTTCGACTTCGGCCGCGCTTTGGCCGTCCGGGCCGGCAGAACATGAAGGCACGCATCAACCGGCTGGGAGCAAGGCCCGCCACTGCAATCCAACGCGCCTGCCTCTGCTGCCTTTTGCTCTCGTGCTGCTGGATCTGGGTACGTGATGAGGACCGAGTTCGTGTCCACGGCCTTGAAATCGTCATCCTTCCTCGTGCTCAAAACGAGGAGTGAAGCCGGGAACGGGTGAGCGATGGCCGCAACGCCCTCCTGCCGGATCTTCAAACATCAGCATCACCCGCCCGAGCCTGAGCACCGTCGGGGTCGTCATCGAGAGCGGCCTCCCATTTCTTGCGGATTAGCGAGAAGGCGTGACATCGCTGGGATTGCCGCTAGTGTTTCGGCAAGCGCATCGCCGCGATGCTTAGATCGGCGCCAACTCGAACCATGTTGCTTCCTAACCATCGCACTGACCACCGGGCGCCTTTGGATAGTGCGGATGCCAACATGCTGAGTCGCGAAGCTGCGTGCGAGGTGGAACGGTTTCTTGATATCGCAATGGCCACAAGGAAACAGCGCTGATTTCCTTGCCGGGCCTCGCCCACGAGATTGGCGTGGGCTCGGTCCAAGTCAACGACGAGGGTCACCGGCTCGGGCTTGGCAGTTTCAAGGCTTTGGGCGGCTCCTATGCCGTCATCCGGCTCGTCTTAGAAGCAGCAACTCCGCGCCTCGGCAGGGCTGTTGACATCTCGGAGCTTCACGCACCTGAGGTGAAGGCCGTAGCACGGGGGATGACGGTATCCTGCGCCAACGGACGGCAATCATGGCAGGTCCGTAGCGCACGGCGCTCAGCTCGTGGGGGCGAACTGCGCTATATTCATTCACTCGGGCGTCAGCGATCAGCGTAGCGCAGCAATCGTCCCACATGGCGCGCAGATGATCCGCTTCAGCGGCAACTACGATGACTCCGTTGCCGAAGCATCCCGAGTTGCCGCAGAGAACGGCTGAATCACGGTGTCTGACAGGTCCTGGCCGGGCTATCCCTGGTCTAGTAATGCAGGGATCTCCGCGCTCCTGACTGAAGCACTACGACAGTTGCCCGAACCTCCGACCCACGTCCTCGTCCAGTCAGGAGTCGGTGGACTTGCCGCAGCGGTCTTGGACATTTTTCGGTGTCGTTAGGTGATAGTCGCCCGTCCTTCACGGTTGTCGATCCATCGCGCGCAGCGTGCCTGTTTGAAAGCGCTCGAACCGGGCATTGCGTCAAGGTAGCTCATGGGCAGTCGACAGTGATGGCGATGCTAGAGTGCTACGAACCTTCGCTCGTCGCTTGGCGCATCCTTTCGCGCGCAGCCGACGCTTTTATGATTGTCGATGACGAGGAGGCCGTCGGGATTATGAACCGTTTGGCCAATCCCCGGGACGGTGATCCGGCTATCGTTGCAGGCGAAAGTGGCGGGGTTGGTCTGGCAGGGTTGCTGAAAGTTGCGGCCGATTCGACCTCGCGCGCTTGACTGGTCTTGAACCTGACGCACGGGTCTTCCTCATCAATACCGAGGGCGCGACGGATCCTGGCGCTTACGAACAGCTCGTGGGTCAGTCTCTGGCGCAAGTGGTCAGGAGAAGCTTGGAGGCCTAGACGCTCATGATCCGCGGCCCGTTCGGTGAACTCGTGACGGGGACGAAAGCCCAAGAGAAGGCCAAGAACGAAGGCATCCAGCGATTGATCCTACGATTGAAATCCGCCGCAGATTTCTGCTTCCAACGAGGCCCGTACGCACGTTTTCGGCACAAAAGGCATGACTTTGCCGTCTTGCCGCAAGACCAAGCGTTATGACTTTGGCGCTTTGCAGTCCAACCGCGTTCGCCTCATCGAATGATACAACAGCTTCGTTTTCTTGTTGATTCGGCACACCGGCTATGAGCCGTTTCATAATTGCGATACAGCTCTCCGAGTAATCTGTCGATATGCGTGGACTCCTGATCGTTCTCACGGCTTTCGCGATCATATTGGCGGCACGCGGCCACCACCAAAGCGCGTTCATGCCGCGCCCGACGGCGCCCATGCCACCCGTCAATGTGCCCTAACACCACGAGGTCTGTCGGGTACGCGGTTGCCTGCGAGCGAACGCAGGGCAGATCGGGCCGGCAACAAGGGACTGCTAGGCTGATTTCGGCGCATTCTTCAGATAGACGACAGCGCGACGTCCCGCAGAGGTCAGCTCCCCCAGAGTCGTTCTTCCCGCCCGTACCGCTTGGATCAGTTGCTCAGCGACATACCGGCGGCTCTCGTGGTCACCGCCATTCGGCAGCCCCGCACAGACCTGATCCAAGACTAGGCCCATGTTCGCTTGAACCTCTCCCGTAAATTCGCTCACGCTCCATCTCTCCTTTCGAGGGATAATGCGATAAGGCTAGTGCCCTCTTTGCACTCGGTATAGCGCACATTTGCCGAGCGGTTAAAAGCCTCTCGCGTGCAGAAGTGAATTCATGGTTTGACGCGGCTTGGTATCCTCGCAATTCGCGCGGCGCTTGCGTTTGAAACGATCGCGCCGCGTTCGAAACGTCTCGTTGCGAGGAGGACGGAATCGTCCCGTACGGCTCGGATTTCCGGGCTCTCGCATTTCCCTGAGCGCCGGGCCGGCCTCATGCGGGCGCTATGGTCCTCACATGGGCGGCCATGGCCCTCTGGTTCGGCGCGGGCGGCCGTTGCGCCGCAGTTCACGCGAGACTGTCGAATCAGCCCGCCCAAGGCGACGTCCAATCTGTTGGATCGATTGGCCCTGCACCTTGAGAGGCGCGATCTCTTCGTGCTCTACCAATGAGAGCTATTGCCCCGAGATCGCCTTTGCCGAAGATCTGAACATCGCTGGTGGCATGTCGCCCGCCTTTGGGAATAATCTGCTTCCGCGGTAGGTCGAGGGGGCGATCGGCAACATCTTGCAGATCGGCTCAACCCCACGCGCCGCACGATCATCGTCGATGCGATCATGGCTTGGACCGGCGGTCGAGCTCCGCCGTCGCAAAATAAGCGCTTGCCTTCCGCAGGATCTCGTTGGCTGGCGAAGCTCGCGGTTCTTCCGTTCCAGAGCCTTGGGCTTCTCGGCCAGCTCGGTCGGAACGACGGCCCGCTGCCCACTGTCGATCTCGACCTACTTGACTCAGTCATGCAAGGTCTGCGCGTGCAGCCAATCTTGGCCGCAATGGAAGTCACCGTCGTCCAGCGCGACCTGTGCTCGTTGGCCTGATACAGAGCTATACGACCCCGTCGGGCTCGGGCCTCGGGTGAACATTTCTCGTCGTCTTGCTTGTCATGGCTCCACCTTCTCAAGACTTGGAGCCTCCGCCAAATCCGCGGCGGCGGTTCAGATGGGCGCTCAATCCTGCAAGCGCTCAAACGCGGACGGCACGATTGAGTGAGTTTTGCTGTCAAGATGCTCTGGTCTACTCAGCTTCTGGCGGAGCGATCCGTTTGCAACCACGAGAGCACTAACGAGGATGCCCGCCGGAACGCGGCGAACTGTCGCTCGATCTTGCTGGAAAAGTGCGCTCTGCCACGAGACCGGCAGGAATTATGCGGCTCATTTGAATAACAATGCCGAGATTGGCCAGAAAGGGAAGCGGAGCGGCGATTGCCGATCTCTATTCCTCGCCGCAGAGGTCGTTCATGGGCAGTCATGATCTTGTCTCCAGCAGTTTCCTCGGGCTGACCGCAGTCGGATTTGCGCTACTCTGCTCGAGCCTGCTTGTCCTCGTCTTCACATGAAGTAAGCCCCCTCGTATGGCCAGTCTCTGGTCATTCAGTTCATCGACTGGACGGACTGCTTCCCTAGACTTTGAACGCTGGCACGGCTCCAGCAGGCCGTGATGAGTATCGTAGCCGCCCGGCCAAAATCCTCGACGCGATAGCGGCCCCTGCCCGCAACCTTCGAAACAACCGTAAGCCCGTCACGCAACGCCGGTGAACTTACCCAGAAAACTGGTCTCCAGAAAGTCATTGTCCTAACCGCCGGCTCTGAACGGCATGACAGTGTTGAAGGTCGGCCGCAGCCGAGACTAACCTGGGATCTGCACCGGCAGTGCGGAATAACCGTGCACAAAATTCGATTGAACTCGCTCCGGTTCGCCGACCACATTTACCTCCAAACATCGATTCAGCATCTCCTCCCACAGGATTTTCAGCTGCAGCTCGGCAAGGCGCCTACCCACGCAGCGATGAATCCCAAATCCGAAAGAGAGATGTTGCCGTACATTTTCCCGATCGATGATGAAGCTGTTGGCTCTCGCAATGACCTCGTCATCTCGGTTGCCAGAGATGTACCACATCACAACTTTGTCGCCTCGCCTGATTCGCTTGTGGCCTATCATGAAATCGTCCACAGCGGTCCGGCGCATGTGTGCAATGGGGGTTTGGTATCGTATAATCTCGGATACCGCGCCGGACACCAGCGAAGCATCATCCCGGAGTTTTCGCATTTCGGATGGATTTTGACTCATGAACAAGACGCCCCCGGTAATTGAGTTGCGCGTAGTATCGTTACCTCCAACAATCAGCAGAATGAGGTTGCCCAGGAACTCGCGGGGCTCCATGTTTCGGGTCGCCCGTGAATGCGCCATCATCGAGATCAGGTCACCGCGCGGCTCACAATCGACCCGTTCGCTCCAAAGCCGCGTAAAATAGTCCAGGCACTCCGACAGCACCACCTTTCGCTTTTCCCAGCTGTCGATCTGGTCGCCCATTTGTGGAGTCAAGGCAGCTACGTCCGACCAGTAGGTCAGCAACCACCGATCCTGAAATGGAAAATCGAACAGCGTGGCCAGCATTTGGGTCGTCAACTCGATCGAGACCCTGTCGACCCAGTTGAAGGTATCGTTGCGCGGCAAACCGTCCAAAATCTTCTGAACCCGCGAGCGGATCAAGCCTTCAAGATTTGCCAAGTTCTCCGATGCCGCTATCGGACTGATAGTCTTACGTTGCTGAGCATGGAGAGGAGGATTCATTTTGATAAAACTGGGGGTCCAATACTCCTCCGGCGGGTCGACTATTGTGACGCTTCGCTCTGATGAGAATGTTGTGTGATTTGAGTCCACGGCTATGATGTCGCGGTATTTTGTTATCGACCAATATGGTCCGTATGGGCTGTTTTCGCAATAATGAACGGGATCTTCCCTTCGCAGCCGCTCGAAATAAGGCCAAACGGTATCATCCTCGAAGCGCTTGGGTTCGCTTACATCAAGGCGGCTCAGCGGGATATCAGTACTCTCGCAGGCGCTTTCTGTCGATGACGCTGTCATGATTGTCTCGCTGACATTGGCTTGCACTTTTGCTGGATCAGCTGAGTGCGCTGTCTAGAGTTCGGGGGAAGCGCGCTCGAAACACGACGAGCTTGGGCGGTGCACTAACAATGTGTCACGCATGATCATGGCTGGACTTCGCGCGAGGTCCGAAGTCTGAAATCATGTTACGGACTTTGGTTTGGTCCCCGTCAAAGAATAATGGAAAGGCGAGCGAAGCTCCCCTATCAGGATTGGGAGGCGCGCGAACGCGCCCTTTGTGGTACTCAACATCAAGCCGCAAGCACTCGCAGCTGTGGCACCCAGCCGGTTATCGTCATTTTCTCGGGCAGGCAGCCCCTTTGCCACTCGACCACTTACATTGCCGAGGCGACGGACGTCCGAACTGGCAACAAAGTATCTTCCATGCGCTGGAATAGAAGAGAATTGGCACAGCTGAAACAGCTCTGGTCCGAGGGACAGAGTGCCGCGCAGATCGCGGGTCATCTCGAGTGCAGTCGCAACGCCGTTTGCGGCAGGCCGACTCGGTTGGGTCTCACTCGAGGTCACAAGCCACCAACAGCACAAAACCCAAGATTAGATCGGTGCCCAAGCGGAGGGCCGACGTTGATGGCTGCCCGCCGCGATCGCGTCCGAAAGAAGCTGCTGCAATAGGCGCTAAAAACGCGGCCTCAGGAAATGAGCAAGCGCCAGCTTTACGCAATCCTAGCTGAGGCGGTCAGGAATACCGTCTAGAGCTATCGGCGCCGCGATCTCCCGGGGTCTAGGCCGCCGTAGTCGGTTCATTCGGGCTATTTGGTTTCGCGATTTGTGCCTATCCGACGAACAGTGGCGTCCAGTAGAACGTTCGCGGCAGGAGGGCTCGATCGTACATCAAGTCATCCAATCTCAAGAGGCCGGATGCGCTGAATTGGAGAGAAGAGAGCGTTCTGCTTATTGAGTTTTCCGGGTATGCGTTTTGGGGAAGCGCCCGCCGTCCTAGTTTGCGCGGTGTTCGGAACTTTCGGCACACCGCGCCCAACGAACTACACGAGACCGGGTGAAGCCGCTTGATCCTCAACCACTTTCGATATCTGCGACAGGCGTGTGGAGAGCTGGACTGGGACTGAACACTCGGCAAATCATCGAGGTACGACGTTTCCGGGGGTGAGCCCGGTGGCCCTCCGACTGTGATCGGACCTTCTGGGTTTAGACGAAGGCGCGAGTTTCCTCGCCGGCTTCGATAGGTTTGAGCTGACGGCGGAGATGAAACGGAAGAAGGTGAAGCGGTGAGTACCAGATAGCTCCACTATTCGATCTTCGCCTGTTCTCCCGAAAGAACCTCCGATAGAATCGCCTGTCGTCGGGCGGCGCTATGCTTAGCGTTGGAGTGGCTTGACGAGCTGCCCTCGCGGGATATTGCCTGACGTCGTTTAAAAGGTCGGCTCCTGCGGTGCGCAGACACACGAAAACGGCTACCACCAACGTAGGTGCCTTGACGTCTGCGCAAAACCGGCGGCGCCTCTGAGGCGGCCGGCTGTTCAAATGCACCCATCCGTTCTCGCTCACCTACCCGGCTCATTTCGTCACGCCAGCTGCGCGAGAGCCGCCGATAGGAGAGTTTCGCTCGTAGCGATATTGCCGCCGAGTAACGGACGCATGAAAGGACTTCTTCTGCGAGGGATCCATGAAGACGCCCACCGACAATCCCTTCATTGGCGAATTTCACTACATACCGGGACGGAGCCAAGCGGACCCATTATTCCTGGACCGATGGGGAATAGGCCACGCAGAATCAACTACCAACCTTGTCAGTTGACGGAGAATACGGGACCGTATCAATGTTGGTCATTGAACCTCGCACGAGTCAAATCGTGGAGCAGTTCGAGGTCTAGCAGCTTAAACGGCCCTGGTGGGTGTCTCGTTGCCGAAGATCAAAGATTATCAAGGCGGACGAATTGGGGACCCCGCCGTGGCTGTGTTGATTCGAGTATCTCGCTTGCAGAACTTGTTCTCTGTGTCCGAGGGGAGCGGATCGTCATCCGACAGCGCGTTCCTTCCGCAGATCGGCCGTCACGCAAGCTCCCAAGTGCCTAGCGACAGTCCCGATCGCCCTTGGCAAGCAAAGGGATGCAGGACAATTCGCTTGCGACGTAAAACTTCGTAAACATGGGATAACAATCCTTGCAGACCTCGATCTTAAGCACGTATTACGATGCTCGCCTTCCTTGGTACACCATCTATCCAACTGTAGCCCAGTTCTCCAAAGCAGTCGGCGGCGACCCCTGTGAGAGATGGCTGCAGCAGCTGCCGCTTGACCAATCGGTGTCGCTCTATTTCCACATTCCGTTCTGTCGATCGATTTGCTGGTATTGTGGCTTCGCTCGAAGCATCACTCGCCGGCAGTCTCCTATCCTCGACTTTTTGGGGGTTCTTCGTAAGGAGATCGATTTGGTCGCGGCGCAGGTTGCGCAACCGCTGCCTGTGAGCGACGTCCACTTCGGCGGTGGAACGCCGACCCTCATCGAGCCAACGGAATTCCGCCGGTTGATGGGGCTTCTGCGCCGACGCTTTGCGATTTCGAACACGGCCGCCATTGCTGTTGAGATCGACCCGCGCACGTTCACGCTCGCCACATGCGAAGGATTGGCGGCTGCCGGCGTGAACCGCGCGAGCCTCGGCGTCCAGAGCTTCGATCCAATTGTCCAAAAAGCCATCAACCGGGTCCAGAGTGAGGCACAAACAGAGCGCGTTGTCCAGGCGCTGCGGCAGCATGGAATCATGCGCGTCAACTTCGACCTCATCTACGGGCTGCCAAATCAGACGGTGCAGTCCTGCGTTCAGACCGCGACAACGGCGCTGGCAATGCGACCAGACCGGCTTGCGGTGTTCGGCTACGCGCACGTTCCTTCCTTCAAGAAGAATCAGCGCCTGATCGACGAGGCAGCGCTGCCAGACAGCCATGCCCGTGCAGAACAAGCAGCCGCGATGGCCAATACACTGACTGCAGCGGGCTACCGCCAGATCGGAATCGACCATTTCGCCTTGCCGCACGATGAGCTCGCGCTGGCGCAGAAAGCCGGTCGCCTGCGGCGGAATTCACTCGGTTACTCCGCCGACACCTGCAATAAAGTGATCGGCTTCGGACCGTCGGCGATCGGCCGGCTTGGCGAGGGTTACGTCCAGAACGAAGTTACAGCGGGTTCCTACAGCGGCCAAATCAACGCCGGCCGTCTGGCGACGTCAAAGGGCTACTGTCTCAGCCTTGAAGACCGCGTCCGGGCCGCGATCATTGAGCGGCTAATGTGCGATTTCGAGGTGGACGTGCCGGCAATTTGCGCTGCTCATGGATTTGACCCGATCGGCTTGCTCGGTTCAGGCGAACGCTTGGCAATGCTCGCTGAGGATGGGATCGTCGAAATGGAAAAGGGATTCCTCCGCGTGAGGCCGGAGCATCGTTTTCTCACCCGGGCTGTGGCAGCCGCATTCGATTGTTACTTTCGCGCCCCCTCTGTTCAGACCAGCCAACGCAATGATTGGATGAAATGAATCACGTTTTGCTGAACGCGCCAGGAAGCCTGAGGAATGCGTTCGCTCATCTGGCACACTCACAACCAGCTCCAAATCGATCAACGTAGCCGTGCGAAGCTGTGCGGCGGAGAGTCGCCCTGACCCGCGCCGCGAGGACAAGCTGGACGCACTGCTGCCGGGAATTGGACGCCCCGACAACAACGCTCCTCGCTCAAGCAGCGTGACCCTACATCTCGACAAGTTTCATCCCATCACCGCCATTAGCCGTGTAGCCAAGGATCTCGATGGGGACGACGACTGGTTGCGCGACGCCGCCAACCAACTGGAGATCGAGAACTGATCATCTTATGTCGTCGAGATGATGACATCTCGACGTTTAGGGACTTCCGGATCGAAAACCCTGATCGAGCTCGTCCGGATGGACAAGGACATCTGACCCTTGGCTCCGGCGGTGGCAGCCGAAATCATGCGTGATACGGCGCAAAGGATATTCGAGCGCCACAACTACAACCAGATCCGGCGGGATCACGGTCTTCGAAAAGATCGTTCCCTGTAAGAGCTTCGCGCGACGTGGATCGAAGCAAACGCCTAGAATTCACCCGCCGACGCTGCGATACCGATCGGCCGGGAACGCCGGGGCTGTGGAGTCGAGCGACACATTAGCTACGATTCACGCAGCGACAGCCGACCTCCCGCTCAGTCAACTACCAAACCTAGCAATTGATGGAGACGACGGACACATGCCAGTCAGTGGCGGTGAAATTCGCTCGGGCCACATAAGAAGTCGCCGCGCGATTTCATCGATCAATGGAGCTGATGAATGTCTTGCCTCGTCGTCCCCAGGTATCAAACTGTCTCCAATCGTGCCCTCCATCTTCCTCTAAGAGCCACTCGAGGGTTTGTGGCGGCGAGCTTACGGGCCGCCAAGGATGTTAGCCCCTTCTGCCTGCCCGTGCTTCATCCCATCGACCGAGCAGCGAGCGGCGTTTCTTGGATCGGGCGTGTTGTTCTGCGAGCCCCGCTATTGCCGCTGCTCTCTGTTGAAAACTATTCTCCTTCGTTTTGGCAGCGGGTTTGTCGCAAGGTTCCTGGGCTCCGTGTATCGGCCACCAATCTCTTGCTAGCGAACGCGCACACCGAGCAGCCCGTTAATGTCTCGACACCCTCCAGCAGAAGCTCGCCTTGATTAGCGATCGAGCGACTGGGTTGTTTTGCGCTGTGTACCCACACGTAGGCCAAGCGGCGCCGCTGTGGTGATAGCGCGCAAGGTGGGTCTCGCTGACATAGAGAGGCCGCCTGGTGTCAAGCGTCTCCCACCACATTGAGGGACAAGATTTGACATCCGCTCTAAGGCCGTCAGGTGGAAGTGCACTTTATTCAAATCGATGAGCGCGAAACTCACCATGCATCGTTGCGTTATAACGCCGCTATCAACGCAAGCATACCTGGCTGGCGTCGTTGCTTTCATGTCTGGACCAACTGCGAAGCCACGAGGTCGTATTGTCCTTTGTCTGATAGCTAGTCTCGCCAGCAGTTCGGCGGCGCCGAGTCGCGAGATCTCTGGCCCAAGAAGCCCCAGCCCCGATGAGCTCGATGAGGCGACAAGCAGAACAATTTCGGATCCGGCCATCACATTCCGAAGCGGGCGGCCCAAGGGAGCAGCGCGCCTTTCTAGGAGCTCCTTGCCAAAAACAGCTTTGACCACAATTAAGCGCGACGTTGCCATGGAGACGGCCAAGAGCAGAATTGAAAAGCCGATCGACCCATTCGCAAAATTCGAGAAGCTTCGCGAAAGAGGTGGCGCTTTCACGGCTCCTGGTCCTGCGGACACGATAGATCAGGTTACAGCTTCTCTCAGATCCCAATTTTCGGATCTCGGGATTGGATTTGCTGGCTGGACGCTAAACACGTTTGTCGACAATGAACTCGGCAATGCCGCCAGAAGCACCATCGCCAATCAGCAATATGTCGGCCAGAATCCGACATTTAGTACGGTCAACTCTATGATCGTTACTTATGACCTCGCTCGGCTTGGAATTCCCGATGGTCAGATCGTGGTCGGAGCCGAGCATCAACACTGGACATGGCAGAGCGCTGGGCCAGATCGGCTGGGCCTCAATGCAGTTTCTTACTATCAAACGTTATTCGACAGAAGGATCGAACTCAAAGTGGGCTACCTCAGGAACCAACATGAGTTTGCGGGCGCTGGAGACAAAGTGTTCGGACCCTCATCGAAAATGCTGTTCCAAGCTGGCATGAGCAACAATTGGGCGCCAACGCCGGCTCTTAATCTGAAGTACAATTTTGATGATCGCCTATATAACAAGCTCTCAATCCAGCGCTCGGTCAGTCCAGCAGGACAATATGCGCATGTAAGCGAGAATCCCACCGGCTTGAACTGGAGCACGCGCGACGCAGGCATTCTTTTGCTTGATGAGCTTTCCTACAGGAACAAGCCTACTCCGGGTGTAATGGAGACTTGGCTGCGGGCTGGCGCGGGCTTCAACAACAGCCGCTACACGGACCTGCAGCATCCGACAGAAGCGACGACCAAGGCCAACAGCGTCTACTATGTAGGTGCGGACAGGCAATTCTGGCAGTCTGCCGTCCACGGCTCGGCATCTCGCGGAGTCTATGGCGGGCTCTCTGCAATGTATGCTCCGCCTGACCTAAATAGAGCTAGTCAATACTACGAGATTCGCCTTTATACGAAGGGCCTATTGGACAGCCGGCCCACAGATCAGATGAGTCTTGTTGTCAGCAATACCATCTGGAGCCATGTCGCGGTGGACGCTGCACTGGCAAAAGAACAGCTGGCGCACCGTGACAGTACTGCTATTTCAGGACTGTACACGGCGCATCTGGCGCCGGGGATATATACAACCGTAGGACTGACCTACATCAATCACCCGACAAGCATTACCTACACACCCCAAACCGGACACGCCCTGAATATGTTAGTATCTACGTCGGTATTCTTCTAAGGGCTCAGGACTGGGCGTGAATTCACCGGCATGTAGTCGAAATCACAATCGTTCCCTTTCAACGGCTTGGGCCGGTCATCGCGGCGTTTTGCTATCTCTGTGCTCCTGGCGCGAGGCCGGGTACCGCGTGAATTTAGGCATGTCCAAGGTAGCCTGCTGTTGGGAATGGTAGCTTGGAGCCTTTGCTGATTCGGTCTACGAGCGATAGACCGGCGCCGTATCGCGCAAAAGTCGTATCCTCTTGCGGAGCGACATTGTTTCACGTTAGCTGCTCCTGCAGCTCGTCAGACTCGCGTCCGAGCTCTTACTCTGCCATGACAACGCCGAAATCGTGCCCTCGGAGATTCCCGCGACGAGACTTGGTAAGTGGAACCGCGACACAGATGCCAAAATTCAGCCAGCTCCGGCAATCGCGCTCTGTCTGTCCGACGGTCGTGCCGTCGTCCGAAAGGCGATGCGCAAGATCGGCGGAAACGCACCCCCTTCCGTGGGAAAGTCAACCGGACGCGGCCGGATGACTCGCGCCACTCGGCGGCGAATAATTTTCGGCCGGACGAGATGAGCTTGAGCATCTTACTTCAGCAAGTAGGTCGCCTCCCGCGTCTGCGCGCGCGTTAGCTCCTCCCATCCAATTGCGCGTGGCGTTCTGCTCGGCTTAACTTCTCTTCGCAAACATCTATTCGCGCGAACATGCGACAAGGCCAGTGCAATTATGTGAATTTGCCGCGCACTGCTAGGCAACTTTCGTGGACGGGTGCTTCGTCATCTTGAGGCGCGTCACACTGCATCGACCATCGACACTGACGGGCGCGTCACCATCGAGTGTGGCACGATGAACGACGCGATGCTGGTCACCGTAATCGTTAAGGGCATAATGCTGTGTTGCGCGATTGTCCCAAATCGCGACATCGCCTTCTTTCCAGGTCCAGCGCACGGTATTTTCGGGCGCCGTGATATAGGACTGGAATAGTTGAAACAGCTTCTGGCTGTCGCGTTTTGGGATATCAATAAACCTTTGCACCAGATCGCCGAGCACCAGCGCACGCTCGCCGGTCTCGGGATGTACACGGACCACCGGATGCTCCGTCTCATAGATTGTTTTGGTAAAGACCTCATCAAAATGCTTCTGATCGATGTCGCGAACACGGCAGGTCCCGGCGTAGTCGAAGGCGTTGCTGTGAACGGTCCAGAGTTCGTCGGCAAGCCGTTGGAGCGGCCGCGGCAGATCGAGGTAGGCCGCCACAGCATTCGACCAAATCGTATCGCCGCCGGACGATGGGATCACAATAGCTCGCAGCACCGCAGCTTTGGGATAAGCCGCTAGAAAGGTTCCATCGGTGTGCCATACATCGGCTCGGCTACCTCCACGCGCGGAATCAAGCTCGAGGATCGAGGTCGTTCCATTGATCGTACCGAGTGTGGGATGCGGCACCAGCTTTCCCAAACAAGCGGCAAAGCGCTCCTGCTCCGCGTCATCAAGATGCCGCTGATCGCGGAAGAAGATCACTTTGTGTTCGAGCAGCAGGCTATTGATTGCAGCGACGGTTTGGCTCGGCAAATCACCCGAAAGTTTGATATCTCTGATTTCAACACCGATGCGCGCGGCGCGCTTGACGATGTCGGTCGCTGGAATGACACGCTCGGTCGAAGCCGTTTCTTTCATTGCAATTTTTTCCAAGTTTTGCGGATTGTTCAAGCAGACGAGGGTGCATCTCACTCGCTTTCGATGACGAACCTCGCGCTGCGGGTACTCTTGAGCAAGCACCATGCCAGTCGGACACGAGCTGTGAACGTCAGGTTGATGATCCGAACAGCTTGCCAGGAGCTCGATGGCACCTCCAATCCGCTTGCAATCCGAACCCGCAAATACACCAGAGGTGAAAACTCTGAGGCTAGCGCCCCGGTTCGGGGCGAAAGGCACGCAACACCGAGAGGAATTGTACCGCTCGGTACCCGAACAGAAACGCGCCATACGGCCTTCGTGCAACTTTGAGCAGCGAGCCGTGCGTGCCGTTCTCGTCCAGTATGGCACCTGCCCAACTGTTTGCAGCAATCGGCCAAATACGGGCCGCGTCTGCGAACGAGCCATCACCGGCTCTGAAGGTGTCCGGGACCTGCCCTCGCCGCGATCACTACCGGCTTCATCCGCTGGAAATGGAAGAGGAATAGATGACCTTGGAAGAGACCCAAACGATTGAACTACTGTTTCATCCAGGCGAAAGCCATTGACCCGCGGCACTGGGATCGCGATGTTCTCGATGCACCGACGTCCGAGGGCGGTGAGGCAGATGCTCGGCATTGTCCCGGTGGCTTTGCCTAAGACGGCAAAGATATGTCCACTACCGGTCGTTATAGGTGTTTCAATGTTGTCGAAGTAATTACCCTCGACGAGTGCTTGCCCAGATGATCCAGCAACCACTGCATGGAAAACTCCGCAGCTGTGTTGCGCATTCGTGTTGTGGGAAGTAATTGTTAACGAGATGGATAATGGCCTGCGCACCGTCAATGTGCGGCGCCCGCCCCGAGATCTCATGAAAATAGTTATTTGCGATAGTGATCGTCTCCGGGACACCAAGAAACAGGAGGTTCCAATAGTATTTCCCGTTAGAATAGGAGGAATAGACATCGCTGCCATCGAAGTCGTTCCAGGAAAGCGTAATATTCGTCGTGGGGAAAAAGCCGCCGACAATCATCTGACGCCCGATATTGTGAAATCGGTTGTGATCGATCCACACCAGGTTGGCTCGTGCAATTGCAATAGCATCACCGGCAAATATCACGCCTTCATTGATATCACTGATGGTCAGGTTGCGAATAACGACGTTGCTGACCCCACCCCTTCACTTTGATTGTAGCGGCCGAGCCAATGCCGATCACCGTTTTGTTTGAGCCAATTTCCAGGGGGCGCTTGCCGGCCCTGTCGAATGCGACCGACGTCTTCTCCTTGCCATCGCAATGCGCGTCGTTTCCATCGATAAGAAGAAGGGACTCATGCTTGTAAGGTGCCGAACAGGCACGGCCGTATTGGGACCCCTGCCCTTCGCCTCGCCCCTCCGTACCGGTAAAGTCTATGGTTCCGATTACCTGGATCTCGCGCGAACTATCGTCATTGCACTGGCCGAAGCTGTACCACCGACATAACTCATAATTCAGAGCCTGGTTGATCTGACTTGAACTATCTCGCCTCCCAACCCGCCCGTCGCTGCAGAGCCAAAGCCCATGATGGCCTCCGATCGCACATCGTTCGGTCCGAGGAGGGACGAGACGCCGAGGACGGCAGCAAGTCCGCAGAGCACGCGCAACGAACGCTTGATGTGCTCCATCGTGTGTTTCATGGGCATATGATGCTCTCTCTTACCTCCGCAATTCCGCACGACAACCTGAATTTTCGAGCCGAAATGCTGAACTAGACGGGGCCATCAGCATGCGGCGTTAACGCCATTAGATCGTCGTCAATAAGGCAGGCTGGTAACATCGGAAGCATGCTAAACAACGGTCGAGGTGTGCAGCCGCAGGCACCGTGCCAGATGGAATCGACCTGGGTAGCCATTGAGCGGCTCACGACTGATGAAAACAGCGGTCGATGCTTCGAGAACGCGGTCAGAATGAAAGAACATCTTATCCCACGTTTCACCGTAACGCGCACGGCTCGAAGGCAACGGCGGGACCAGTGCAACCGCGCTCTTTGATTTGCGCCTTCGACGCTTGATGGGCTAGCTGCCCTAAGGCCCTGGAATGCAACTATCAAACCTGGCTGTTCCTGTGATCCCGAATGAGGCGTACCGCAGTTCAAATCATGAGACGCCCGGCTTCCGTCGGGCTGTCTGGGAGCTTCACTGATGTACACGCCGTCCTGCTTCCAAGTTCTCGATATCGCCGGCCTTCAACAAACAATGCGCGAGGCACGGACAGCGACACTGGTCACCGCCACTCACGAGGGGCTTGTTGGAACGTTGCTGCCCGTAGTACTCGACGAGAGCGCAGGCTCGATGGGCACGATTTACGCGCACGTGGCGCGTGCTAATCCGCAGTGGAAGCTGACACCAACCGGAGAGGCGATGGCAATTTTCGCTGGGGCGGAGGCCTATATCAGCCCTTCATGGTACGTGACCAAGCACGAGAGAGGCGAGGCCGTACCAACGTGGAACTATGTCGCTGTGCATGCCTACGGACAAGTTGAGTTCTTCGAGGATTCCGATCGGCTCCGCGAGGTAGTCACGCGGCTGACCGATGTACATGAGCGCTCAAGCAAAGACCGCTGGGCGGTCTCGGACGCACCTGCCGATTTCATCAAAGCGGAGCTCGAGGGGATTATCGGCCTGCGATTGCAAATTACACGGCTAGATGGTTCACGGAAGATGAGCCAGAACCGCAATGCCGCGGATCGCGCCGGCGTCATCGAGGGCTTATCCAAGAGCAACCGTGAGGAAGACCGTCGTGCGGCTCACCTCATTCCGAAAGGATGACGAACCCGAGCGAGGTGTTGTAAACGAACCGGTGTCACGTGGACTTCCTCCACTTCCTCGACTGCTGTCCTTCTGCACAACCACGCGCGGGCGGCGGGTTTCTGCTCGCGGCAGGTGCTTTACACAGCACAGGAACGCGCGGCGTCCGCGAGCGGCACCGCGAACGCCCAAGCCGCTAGGCCAACTCCAGCTTTTATGGCGTGCAAGTCTCAAGAGATTTGCAAGGAGCCCTCCAAGCGTCTGGAATCTGACATTGCGGTCAGATTGCAGACTCTCTGACACTTCACGACAATCTGCGGTCGCGCACACTCCCGACGGGCAGCAAGAAACGCGAATGTCTCACATTTGCAAGGTCGCGCAGCTCACTTCTGTCACAATGATCGGGGCTCCCGGACCACCTGCTCGACCTCGAATTCGGCCTAAGACGTCCAAGAGACCTGTTTCGCCTGCTCGACGCCCTCCGGCGCAACGGGTATGCTGAACTGAAAGAAGGCCCCGTGAGGATCATTGGCGCCCGCCCAGATCCGGCCCCCATGCGCCTCAATAATGGAATGGCAAATGGCCAGCCCCATGCCCATGCCTTCTGACTTGGTGGTGTAGAACGCCTCGAACATACGGTCTGCGCTGTTTGGATCGAGTCCTGGACCTGTATCCCGAAAGCTGACCAATACATTATTCGAGCCATCTGTGCGCGTCGTGATCAGTAATTCGCGTTCGCCTTCGTTGATCTCGCTCATAGCCTCGATGGCATTCGTGATCAGATTGAGAATCACCTGCCGTACCTGAACGCGATCTGCCCGAACGAGCGGCAAAGCCTCAGGCCTTCGGGTTTGCACCCACACGTCATTTTGTGCAAGTTCCGCGCGGACTAGGGCCAACACCTCTAAGATCAATTCGTCAATTGCAAGAAGCTCGGTTTGCATGGGCGCTTTGTTCATAAGAGCGCGGATCCGACGGATCACGTTTCCTGCGCGCATACTGTCACGAACAATCAAACCGAAGGTCTGCCGAACCTCTTCCAGATTTGGCGGTTGAGCACCGAGCCAATTTAGCCCCGCCCCCGCATTACTGCTGATCGCGGCAATCGGCTGGTTCACCTCATGCGCGATCGAGGCGGCCAGATGTCCCATTGTCGTGATCCGATTGGCATGTGCAAGGCCCATCAGAGTCTCGCGATAGCGCCGTTCGCTTTCGCGGGCCTCCGCTTCCGCTCTCTTTCGTTCTGTCAGGTCCAGGACGAAGCCAACACCTTGGTCCTCTCGCGCATCGAACACGGCGAGGCCAACGAGCACTGGCACGCGACTGCCATCCTTCCGAACATACTCTTTCTCGAACTGCTGAACAGCTCCGGTCCTTTTTGCTTCTGTGTGAGCATCCATTGTGCGCTCGTGCCATTCTGGAGGCGTCAGATCGAGACCGTTCACTCGGCCTGCGAGGAGATCTTTTTGCTCGTATCCAACCATCGTGAGGAAGGCTTGATTTGCTTCGATGATCTCGCCCCCTTCGTGAATGATAAAGATTCCGATGATGTTAGCGTCGAGCAAGCGCCGGATTTTCGCCTCCCGTTGCTGAACTTCGCTGTACAACCGGCTGTTTTCGAGCGCTGTTGCAGCTTGAGAGGCAAGCATTTTCTGCATTGATGTTCGGGCAGCCGAGAATATGCGCGGGGCGAGATTATTCTCCAGATAAAGTACGCCGATCAGCTTGCCCTGCGTGATGAGTGGCAGGCAAAGAATAGAACGCGCTTTGCGCTCGCGGATATAAGGATCTTCGGCAAATGAAGGCTGGACGACAGCGTCTTCGAGAACCACGTTTTCGCGGACACGTAGCACGAAATGCAGCACGGATTCGGGAAGAGCCATCGGAGTTACGGGCTGTTCATCCACCTTTATAACGAGCGCATCTGCTACCGTTTTGCCTTCCGCTTCGATCCGTGGCTCGTCGCCATGCAGCAGAATCAACACACCTCTTTCGGCGCCGGCCTGCTCAATGGTAGTCCGCATAAGCTTGTCAATTAGCTTCTGAAGCACAATCTCGCCGGAAATCGCCTGCGACACTTTGATCACCGTCGCCAGATCAAGTTGCTCAACCGGAGCTCCGATCGTCATGCCATTCACGGCAAGCGGGGGCTCCTGATGCATGAGATGCGGATGCAGCTCCTCGAGTTGACGCACCTTACCATCCGCTCCCCAACGAAGGTAGCCGCGCCGCGCGTCCTGCAGGTAAACCCGGGAGATCCTGGCAAAACCGCGTGCAGCATAAAAGCGCGCTGCAAGTTCACAAGCGATCCCCTCGTGGTGGGGGAAACCGTTACGTCCTGCGGTTTGGATTGAGTGTTCGTACAGTCGCATTGCGTCTGCATCCCGGCATTCTAACCTCGCAATTTCAGCGCCGACCAAGGCAGCCCGATTCTCGAAGTTGTCGGGGCAATTCGTCGCCCATGTCTGCAGTTGCCTGTAATGAGCATCAATGACATCTCGGTGTGGCTGTTGTTCGCCTTCGCCCAGCCTGTCGCAATAACACGAGTGGGACAGCGCACCATAAAAGTGAAACTCCGCGGTCAAGGGCTCTGTTGGTATGGTCCATAGTTTGGGCTCGGCCTTCGAGCGAGCCTCAACAGCCGCAGCATAATCGCCGGATAGGAAGCGCGCCTGAAGTTTGCGGATCCAGTAAACGGTTTCGCTAGGTGACTCCGGACTTCCTGCCAACGATCGTTCAACGTCTAGCTCGTCAAATTGTTGGTCGTCGAAGCAACCGAGCGAGCGCGTGAGGCCGCGCATGGTTCTGACGATTGCGAGCTGAGCGGCTACCGCCTCAGCAGCAAATTGTACCTTTCTGTTCCGGATCGTAGCAGCGCTTTTCTCTAACTCGTTCTGTACCTCTTTCAGGTGATCTCCGGCCATCATCATACTTCCGGTTAGATGGACCGAACTGTACGCCTCATAGATGACATCACCGCTACTGACCGCGGCTTCGAGGGCTCGCCGGATCAAAACTCGGCCGTCTCTAAGCGGCTTCATCCACGGGATCACGGTGGCTCCGACGGCCAAATAGACGTGAGCCCGAAAACGAGAGAACTCGCCGCGATCAGCCAGATCGCAAGCAAGACGACCAAATTTATCGGCCGCTTGGTAGTCACCGAAGCGTCCGGCCGAGATTCGGCCTAACCATGCGTAATGGGCGCAGGAAGCATCAGTGTTGCCGTATTCGAGGCTGATGCTGACCGCTCGGCAGATCACTAAAGCGGATAAATTGGCGTCTGTGAAACCTGCAGCCGGAAGAATCCGCGTCAACACGGCGAGCGTGGCAAGCTTGGCCTGGTCTGTCATTCGAGGCAAACCAGCAAGATCCTCGATTGCGTCGGGCAGCTGTGACCACATCCGCTGATATTCGGCCAGCATTTCATGGTCCGTCGGACGCTGCGACCACTCGATCCCGACGTCGCGAAGATATTCGAGACCTATGAGCACTGCCCGGCCGTGCTGACCCAGCGTCAAGTAAATATCGACCCGCAAACATGCGACCGTTGCTCGTTGTGGCCCGTTCAAAGCTCGCTTCGACAGTGCGGACAAGAGACGCTCTGCAATCTCCAGCTGGCCTACCAAGAATTCGCATTCGGCCCGGCTGGTCTCGAGTGCGAACGCGAGCTCGCGGCGCCTTTGCCAAAAATTGGGCGCGAGCAGCGCAGCACCGACGGTGAAATATGCTAGCGCCGAGGCGTAGGCCGCCGAGGCCTTGGCACGCTGCCCTGCGATCAAGTTCAACTCGGCGAGCTGCTCTCGCTCCTGACCGGAAGCGATGAGCGCGACGCCTCGATTGAGCTGACTGACAATGTCGAAGATGGCCTCTTCGCGTTTGTGCGCAGGGATGTGTGCCGCGAGCATCCGACCGATCCGCAGATGGGAAGGAGCGCGCGAGGATTCCGGCATCAGCAAGTAGGCCGCCTCTTGAACGCGATCGTGGACAAAGCGGTAGGCTGTCCCATGCCGCACGATCAGTTCCTGCCGGATTGCCGGCCACACGGTCGCGTGCACTTGCTCCTCTGGAATTTCGAGCACAATCGCAAGCTCCGCCGTCCCGGCGATGTTGCCGAAACAGGCCAGCTGTTGCAGCGCTTCCTGCGTTTCCTTGGGCAGCCGGATGAGCTTGCCGAGCATCAGATCGACGACGTTCTCGGTGTACGCTTTTGCGTGAATTCGCTGCAGATCCCAACGCCAGCGCGCCGACACGTGATCGAACGTCAACAGCTGCTCTCCGGCTAGTTCAGACAAGAATTGAACGGCGAAGAACGGATTGCCCATCGTCTTCTGATGCACCAACTTCGCAAGCGGGGCAGCGCGTTTTGGTCCGCAGCGAAGGGTATGCGCGACCAACTGCCCGACGTCGTCTGCGCTGAGCGGCGATAGCGTGATCTCCTGTAGATTTAGGCCGGCTCTCCCGATGGACTCGAGCTTGCGTTTGAGCGGATGATCTGCATCAACTTCGTTGCTGCGGTAAGCTCCAATAAGCAGCAGGTGCAGATCCGGCTGGGTCAGCAGATCCTCGATCAGGTCGAGTGTTGCGGCGTCATACCACTGCAAATCATCGAGGAAGAGCACCAATGGATGGGTTCGCCGGGCGAACACGCCAATAAAGCGACGAAACACGAGCTGGAAACGGATTTGCGCTTGGCGGGCTGGAAGCTCAGCAACCGCGGGCTGCTCGCCGATAACAAGGCTCAAATCGGGGATCAATTCGACCATCAGCCGTCCATTCCCACCGAGCGCCTCCCGGAACGCCTGCCGCCAAGTCGCGAGTTCGCCCTCACTTTTGCTGAGAAGAGGACGCACAAGGCTCTGAAAGGTCTGCACTAGTGTCGCATATGGCACATCGCGCTTCACTTGGTCGAATTTGCCTGATACCAAGAGCCCGCGATAGGGCACGAGTACTTTGTGTAGCTCCTGGACGAGCGAAGACTTACCGATGCCGGAATAACCGGCAACCAGCACCAACCTCGGCGCGCCGCTCTTCACCGCTCGATCGAAAGAGCCAAGCAAGGTCTCGATCTCGCGGGCTCTCCCATAGAGCTTCTCGGGGACGATCAACCGATCAGGTGTGTCGTCTGCGCCAAGTTCAAAAGGCTCGATGCGACCATGGTTGGCCCATGCTGCCAGACAGTGTTGCAGATCGTGTTCAAGGCCAGCGGCAGTCTGGTAGCGTTCCTCGGCGGTTTTCGCGAGGAGTTTCATCGCAATTTGAGAGATTGGCTCAGGGACATTTTGCGATTTCTCGAGGGGCGGTGTTGCTTTTCTTGCAATATGACAATGAATCCACTCCAACGGGTCTGAGCCCGTGAACGGCAGCGCGCCGGTCAGCATCTGGTAGAATATCACCCCAAGTGAATAGAGATCACTGCGAGAGTCGACCGAGCGATTCATTCGTCCGGTCTGCTCGGGCGCCATGTAGGGCAGCGAGCCGGCGATGAACTCGGCAGGCTCAAGCGGCACCCGCTCGCGGGAAAGCCGGGACGCCAGCCCGAATCCGGTGAGTCGCACTTGTTCGTCAGGACAATTGACCAGAATGTGACCGGGTTTCAGGTCCTTGTGGATTAAGCCGCGGCGGTGGAGCTTGCCCACGGACCTCGTGACACCAATAGCAAGGCGCAGGAAGCGCTGAGGCTCCATGCCGACTCCAACTAAGTTTAGCAGCGGCTCGCCGCATGGATCCTCCAGGACCAGCATGGTACGACCAGCTTCCCGGATGAGTTCCAGAGGCCGCACCGCCCATGCCTCATCTAGCTCCTCTCTCAGCTCATACTCGTGGGCGAGGCACTCGATCGTGGCGGGGTGTTCCCCGGTGGGCCGCACGAGAAGCACGACAGCCTTGCTGCCGTTGATTTGCCGCCACGCACGGCAGAACACACGACCTCCGTCCCTCCACAGGGGCTGGATGTCGTTGTCGAGATTTGAGCCGAACACATTTCGGCTGGGAGGGGCGCGCGGCATTTGCCTGACCAGACTAAGAAGACGCGCGCCAAATCTGACACATAAGAGGCGCCATTGTGAAGGAACTTCACAAAATTCGCTGCAGGGTCCGGATCATGGCCGCCAAAGAGAGCCCGCAGCAAGCACAATATAACGGACGCAAGCTGTATGTTAGAGCCCGATCGTGTCGATCGAGCGCAGCCCTGCGCGCAGCTCGAGCCCGGGCGGCGGCTCCGGACTACGCAGCGCGCCGGCGCGGAAGGAGTCCTTCGCGATAGAGCGACTCAAGCCAAAGGCTTCCCACGCCAAGGACAGCGGCTCGATTGACGTGTGGCCGAAAATGCCGCCACTAACAATGAAGTTGTTTGGCACGTCTACTTTGAAGAGGAACAACTCGCCCGGCTGGAGCGCCCGAAACTGCGTGGTGCCGCTGGGTTGCCACGAAAAGGTTAAAGATAGCTGGAATACTGGGCCGCCCTCTGATTCGTATTTCAAGGCGGCGGCACGGACAAAGCCTGGCAGCAATCCTCTTGAGGCAAATGTAGGGGACGGTTGTCGCCGGTCCAGCGGCGATCGAACCTCTCAACCACGAGCACACGGTTGCCTTCAAACTCCTCGATCGCGATGGCGGCGCTCGGAAGTCCGAGAGCTGCTGTCAGCTGGCAGAAGAACTCATTCTCGACGCTGTAGGAAAGATTGAGGCCGTTCGGTAGTCGGTCAATCCGCGGTTTGAGAATGTGCGTCGTGGCTGTAGTCGCCAGCGGATTGTACCAACGCCCTTTCCAGAACAAGAGCGCGGTCTTTTCCTGGGCGCCGGCGATCGAGATCCGAAAGTCCTCGTCCTCACCAAGCTCAAGGAGAGCCGATGCAAAGGTCGCCGAGAAGCCGGGCGATTCTCGTCGTCAACGGGTCTGCCGTCAACAGCCCCGGCAGCGCCCGGGTTCGATGCCGTCCGGCAGGAATTGCAATGGGCCGACGCAGTCCCGTCCGACACCAGTGAGTAGGTCGTAAGCGTCGATGCCCTGAGCGTGGACTCGCTCCGCCATACGATGGCGGATGGGCATGCTGTCGGGCAGGAGATTGTCGGAAACGGCGACGACAGCGGCACCGATATAGCGGTCCCTCACGCAGAGCAGAAATAGCGACACGGGCAGCGCATGCTCCCAGGCAAGCCAGGACGGATCGTACTGAAAGTCGATTGCGCCGACGAATGGTGTTCTGCAATGCGCGTTCACCGGCTTCGGATGAGGAGAGCACAAGGTTCGCTTTGTGGGCAATCTCGGATCGGCACATACTTTGATCCGTCATCTCCTCGACGAAGATGGGTGCGCTGCCTAAAACCCAGCAACGCTCCTTACAAGCTGGGTTCCAGCGATCCCTTCTTCGATAGCCCTTTCGAACGGAGACGGCTGCGATCCTGAACGACGTGTTCCTTGCCTTGACCAAGGCCGGCCACCAGCCTTGGATTGGCGAACAACCCCGCAATGTCAGCATGACAGTGGGCCGTTAAGACGATCTCGTTCACGCTCGACCACCCGGGGCTAGGACGCAGGCCAACGGACGACTCCAAACACCGCATGAAGCTTCCGAAACCCTCCGACTGGAGATCCCGGCCACTGGAGAACAGCGGAACGCCTTCTCGTCCCAGTCGCGCTGCGACAGATCTAACTTGCCAACTACGAACTCCACCTAGTCGGCTCGAGAGATGCTAACTCGATCAATCTACAAGACATGTACAACGTGACCCTACGTACGATTCAAGCCTTTCCCGTCTGTGTGAAGTAGCAGGGAGTCACCATCTACTTTGGCTGCTAAACGAGTCTCAGTTTTGCCACGCGGGTCGCATCATCTGGGACACCATCACCACGGATGTACTGGCGATGTGGGGCGAACCCGGCACACTTCTTCTCAAAGGAGTGCGCCGGGCCGCCTTAATGAGTTGCGTCGGAAGATTGATGAGCTAGTGGGCGGTTGGCGGCTGCTCCAAGCGGACCGCTCGAGCCAGTTTCAGCCCTATACTGCGGCATTGAGGAGCTAAGCTTCGAATCAGCGTGCTCGATACGCACCTATGGTGCCCGCCAATCCCGCGAATGCGCCCTCTCCATTTGAATTACACACATCATCCTCGGATACGAGCAGCGAAGCAATCGGCAGGACGCACGAACGTGGGCGCCCCCGCAGCTCGAGATGATTACATTTCCTACAAAGCACGACCGAAAGGACTTGAATCGCACCATGCGTCAGGTTGTACGAAACCGATGCAAGGTGCTTTCCCAAGCTCGCTAAAGACGCAACTCACAGGCGCTCTGACGACGCAAAAAAAGAATTTATGTGCTGATGCCGCTGCTACTCGTTCTGATGTCCATTTTCTTTACTGCGGGTGCGATAGTCTACGCCTCATGCCGATCTCAACAACGCCGGCGGGATCGGCGCATGCACAGGCACATTGGCCCCAATTCGCTCAGCTCGCGCCCCCGCGTGCAGCTACCCAGGCGGCGGGCATTTTGATCCGGCCGCTTAACGAGAGTCCGCCGACGCCTCATGCGCCTGAACGGGGATGCCAAGCGGCATCCGCCGCCAGCTAGCGAGCGCCTCAACTTGGCTGCTGATTGATTTGATCAATGCCGCCGGGCCGTTCCAACGGGATGGCGGACAGACGGAAGCCAGTTCTCGACCACTCGGGCCCTTTTTGCTAGACTTTCGTGATAATGTCTTACGCACGCAAACGGCTGGCCGTTCGCATACCTGGAAGATCTCAGAGATTTGCACTGCGCGAAAGCTCCTGAGAAGGCCGCCACGAGCAACCTTTGGTCGTGGCTCCACGGAACTTCTACCACGATTGCAAAAGTGAGGCTTTTATCGTGACCACGCGCTCTGAACCGCGGAAGCAAGCCGCAACTGTCGAAGGGCCGGAGGTGAGACCGAGCGTGTTGGTCGTCGACGACGACCTCTCAATGCGCGAATCGCTCGTCAACCTATTTCGTTCGATCGGTCTAGACGTTGTTGCTTTCGGATCGGCCCAAGAACTGCTCCAGAGCGAGCTTCCTGATGTTCCCAGCTGCCTTGTGCTTGATATCAGACTGCCGGGCTTGAGCGGGCTGGAGCTCCAGATTGAATTAGCCAAACTGAAGGTTCACATTCCCATTATTTTCATCACCGCTCATGGCGATATTCCGATGACCGTCAAAGCGATGAAGAATGGAGCAATCGATTTTCTCGGCAAGCCGTTTCGCGATCAGGAACTGCTCGATGGAGTGGTCGCAGCGATCGAACAGGATCGCAAGAGACGAGCTATAGACAAGGTTGTCACGAAGCTGCAGTCCTTGTTCGAGGCTCTAAGTCCACGAGAGCAGGATGTCTTGAGACTGGTCGCCACGGGCCTCTTGAACAAACAGGTAGCCGCGGAACTCGGGCTTGCCGAGATTACAGTCAAAATCTACCGGGGGCACGTGATGAAGAAGATGGGTGCTCGATCACTAGCCGATTTGATTAGAATGGCGGAGAGGCTGGGAATTGGGACTGACCGTTTCAGAGTACAAACCTAAGTATGATTTTACAATTTCTTCGTACACGCGCACCCTTCAGCTGGCCGCCATGCTTCGGCCAGTGCCTTCGCCCAACCAGGACGGGTGGTCTTGTCTAACACTATTTCCGTTGTCGACGATGATCCTTCAATTCGTGTCGCGCTGAACAACCTCTTGAAATCACAGGGCCACATCGTTCATACGTTTGCTTCGGCCGAGGAATTCCTGGAGTCGTCTCAATTGAACAGCACGTCCTGTGTAATTGCAGACGTGCAGATGCCCACGATGAGCGGCTTTGAACTTTTAGAACAGATGCGGGCCCAAGGCCACGCTGCGCCATTCATTTTGATTACTGCCTTCGCGGATGATCGCACGCGAGCCCGCGCTTTGAGCGCCGGCGTGACCGGCTTTTTCGCTAAACCGTTTCCCGCTCTGGAGTTGATGGCCTGCGTCGATGAAGTACTCCGCGAGCACCGTCCCGGAACAAACGCCTGAAAGCGGGGCAAGCAATCTGGACCAAGCCGCGCCCGCGCGGCGCTCACGATGTCGATCAACGCGCGATTGCTCGTGCTTACCCCGCGCCAGTGGCGACCATCACCTTTTGATGTAGCCGCACTCCTGTCGCTGTTGTCGCACTTTCGACGTCTGGTTGAAGCACTTGCTAGTCCGGGCCCCTGACAACATGCCTCCCGTATGATCGCGTAATCCGACGAGGCCGAAGCGCTCGTCGCGTTAATCTCGGCCGCGAGCAGGACCCGATCCGCACCGTCCGCGGCGCCGGTTACGCGCTGGATGATCGGTTTGCCAAGGCGGAGCAGGTCTAGGAGATTTGCGGTGTGATGTTGGCAGACGTGATCTAGCGGGCTGCGGCCGCAATCTCCGAGGTCGTCCCGGCGAAGGCCGGGACCCATAACCACCGAACGTGGTTTGGCAAAGACTCGGAGTGACCCTTTCGCACGACAATTCCGCGCTCGGAGTACTGGTCCCGGCCCCCGTGCGCAAGTGCGCACTAGGCCGGGACGACATTGAACGCAGGAGCGCGCGATCTTGAGTGCGACAACCATTGCTGAGTTCGGCGCGAAAGTGCCACGGATCCGGCCGCCGAGTTTGGGGGAAAAGGAGGCGGCGATCGCGGCCAACATCACGGAGTTTGTCAGACGTTCGCTGCGGAATTCCGAGAAGCCGCAAAGACGTATGTTGGCAGATCGAATGTTGGCGGATCGAACGGTTTGCACCGCCAGATCCGCTAAATTCGGTTCGATCCCAGCAACTCTTCGGACTGAAGCACCGGAAGCTTACGCATCCGTTGGAATGGCAACACAAGTGCCGCTGGCAGATTCGATCTCAAGCCATGCCTTTGCTGCCGAATCCATCCACGCCGACGACTGCCCGGCGATTGTGTCGACCAAGCGCAAGGCCAAAACCGGTCGGGCGGCGGGCGTGTCCTTCTAGCCCCTGAGACCGTGGCCTGAGCATGTCGCTTCCGGCTCGCGGTATCCTGACGCAAGGTACCGCACGCATGCGCAACGTCTTCCCGCGCGGCTAGGTAAACCTGTTCGCGAAAGATGACTTAACACGGGGGCCGTCGCTGGATGGGGACGAAGCTACTAGAGATGGTAGCTTTGTTCCGCCTGGTTCTCAGGTAACCCGTTGGAGCTGATTTTTAGATGCGCTACGCGCAACCCAAACGATGCCGAGAGGCGCGGAACCCGCGGTCATGGCCTGCCAGTCCTGCACGATGTTGGCCCGCGTTGTTTCATCGGGCAGATTGTCTGGTCGACGCGACGACCGCATGGTTGGAGTACACAGGGGAGCCGAATGAAGACAATTGAAACGCTAGAGTCCAATGTGCGTGCGTACTCACGTTCCTTTCCTGCTGTCTTCAATGGGGCGCGCGGTTCAATTATGTTCACAGAGGGCGGCCGAAAGGTCATAGACTTTCTGTCTGGCGCTGGAACGCTAAACTATGGCCACAACAATCAGCAGATCAAAGCAGCAATCAGCGACTATCTGGAGTCGGACGGGGTCGTCCACGGCTTGGACATGGCCACTCCAGCAAAAATCGAATTCATGGAGACCTTTAGCTCTGTTATTCTTCGGGAACGGAATCTTTCCTATCGCTTTCAATTCACCGGGCCTACAGGAGCTAACGCCGTTGAAGCAGCTCTAAAGCTCTCGCGTAAAATCACAGGGCGTCACAACGTCATTTCTTTCACGAACGGATATCACGGCCAAAGCTTGGGAGCCACAGCCGCGAGCGGTAACCGCTTTTACCGTAAAGCCAGCGGGATTCCCTTATCCGGCACAACTTTCATGCCCTATGATGGGTATCTTGGCTCCTCGTACAGTCCGGCGGATTACGTTCGAAAGGTGTTAATGGACGAGAGCAGTGGTACTGATCTTCCAGCCGCCATTCTCGTCGAAACCGTGCAAGGAGAGGGAGGCATTAACGTCGCCGGCAAGGAATGGCTGCAGTCAATGCAGGCTTTGGCAAAAGAGGTCGGAGCTATTTTCATAGTCGACGATATCCAAATGGCCTGTGGTCGCACAGGTGAGTTCTTCAGCTTCGAGTTCGCTGCGTTGTCGCCAGACATTGTCGTGATGTCGAAATCGCTCAGTGGTTACGGCTTGCCATTGTCGATGCTCTTGATCAAGGAAGCGATCGACGCATGGGAACCAGGCGAGCATACGGGAACATTTCGCGGAAACAACCTTGCACTCGTTTCTGGCAAGGCGGCATTGGATCTGTATTGGCGCAACCAGACGTTCTCGCAACAGATCCAACGCTTGGGTGCATTTATGCGGCGTCGACTCGATGCTATCGCGCATCAGCACGGAAACGAGTTTGCCGTTCGTGGACGCGGCATGGTATGCGGCTTCGATTGCAAAACGAGCGAGATCGCAGAGGCGACGTCACGGAGAGCATTTGTGAAGGGATTGATTATCGAGCGATGCGGACCGACGGATCAGGTTGTCAAGTTCTTGCCTGCACTTACGATCGCCGAAGAAACGTTGGAACAAGGGCTCGATATATTCGAGGAGTCATTGACTGAAACCTTGAAGTTGGCCCGACCAAGCTAACTTGCCGGCACACGAGAGACACTGGTCCTAGCGACAGCACCGCCGCCAACGACACTGGCGTGGGTCCTTGCTTCGCGCCGAAACGGTCAGGGGTTGTGAGGCAATAATGTGGAGCTAACGCCTGAACGCCAGCGCTGTTTGTGATCCGCTGAGTCCCTGGTGCGCGAAGAACGCCTTGCTCCCTGCTTGGTCCGCAACACGCGAGTGTGGAGCCCCCTAGGTCCGCCAAAGGCGACCTCGTTGGCGGAGGGGAGTCGAATGGTGTAGTAGGCCTTCAAAGTGCTGCGCGAAGAGTTATTGAATGACGATCGCATCTAAGCCAGACCACAAGTGAGGAGAGTCCGCCCGCCGCTGCGATCTACCGCCTCATCCCCAGGCCAAGCTCAGCTGATATTGATCGAGAAGCCTGCCTCGGCGACGTCGCGCACGCGCATCTGACCGTGCTCTTTCACGCACTCCTGCGTTAGATCTGGCCTCCTTGAGCATTAGGTCATGTTGCTCGAACGCAGTTGGTCATCCGCCCAAGTACGATCAACCAGGCCTCCCCCGGATGCACATAAGCGACGAGCTTCAGCTAGAGATGGTACTCCACACGCGCAGCCCGTTTCACGCCTGGCCTTGATGAGCACGTGTCCATCACACCGGTGCGGACTTTGTCAGGACCGTAGACATTCCGCAGCTGCAATCCAGCCGAGCCGTTTACACTATAAATGCGGCAGCAATCACTGCGGCGGCGGCTTTCAACAAAAGTCGTCACGGCAAGCGCGGTTCAGGCGTGAGTTGCACGAAGCCGAACGAGCAGCTCAATTCAAAAAGCGTTGGTCCTCGGCTTTTGCTCCACAACTCGGAGCACCGATATCCGTGTGCCCCGCAGCCCGATGCCATAGCCCCAAGTTGGCGTGATCGAGTTCAGCTATCAGACGCCCCGTTAGCTTGATCACCCCGGCGTCGACGGGACCAAATGTCGACTATGCTGGGCGAACCGAAGAAGCCCGACGCATCTGCCGGGTCCGAGATGCGTCGGGCTGAGTGGGAGACTGAGTGCGACAGTCTTACTCCCAGAGCCGCGTCTGCAACTAGTATGCCGTGCCCGCACTGCTAGCCCAGCATCTCAAACCAAATATCGGCTCTCTGCCGCACAGTTTGCTGAGGCGTACAGAGACGCTCGGCCCACGGCTAGTTCCTCAAGGCCTAACCAGTTGAGTTTATTGCCCTTCCGAAAACTCCCACCATCACCTTTCGTCTGAACCAAAAATGAGGCAGAAGAAGCGGACAACGGGCCTTCGGCTCATCAACAACAGATATCTAGATGTTTGATAGATTGCAACGGGTGACTGGAATAATGGCCCCGAGCTCGCGCACGACCGGGGCAAGCGATCGAGATCTGAGCTTAGATTTCGCGAAAGGTGCGCTCATTGTCTTGGTAATCGTTGGGCACCTGATCCAGTATGTCATCTATCGAGACGGCGGCTTTTGGTATTCGCCGTACTACAAAGCAATCTATATGTTTCACATGCCACTCTTTATGGCCATAAGCGGCTATCTTTCTTCTCGATCGTTGCTGCAGAAGTCGTTCACTCAGGCCGCCATCGCCCGTGCGACGCAGCTCTTACTGCCCATGCTGTTTTGGTGGGCGCTCATGGAGACAGCTAAGTCAGCGGCATTGTGGCGCGCGACCAGCCTAACTACCGGACTTTTGGAATTTGTAGTCGATCTTGCTGGCACATACTGGTTCATCTGGGCCACGTTTGTTTCTTACCTTCTCATCAAGATACTCACCAGGCTGAGCCACCGATCGTTGGTCATATCTGGCTCAGCGATACTGATTGCACTCGCTCCTCTGACGTTCTCCATATCACCCTTGATCAGGTTCACTTACCCGTTCTTCTGCTTGGGATTCTTGTTTGCTCAATCGAACGAACGATGGACGACTACATCGCGATGTCACAAGCCGCTCTTGATTTTATTTCTCTCGGTCTTGACTTGCGTATGTTTTCTAGCCTGGGGCAAGGACACTTATGTCTACAATAATCTTGGACTGATTCACGATTTTCGGTCGGCCAAAGACGTGCTTCTGATGTTTGTTGGCGCTGCAGCTGCCTCAGCAATCGCCATCGAACTCTTGCTGCAATGCTGGCGCTTTAGTCACTCAACCCGAATCGCCCGCTTTATAGCTATGGAGTTGGGCCAGACCACGCTGCTGCTCTACCTTGTCCAGGGTACCGTGTTCCGTCTAATGGATTTCATACAGCTCGGAGAACTTTGGGATCTTACGACCCGGTTGATCATCGCGGGTCTGCTCGGGGCCGCAATTGTTGCGATCGCGCTAGTGGTCCGCTCGACTGTTCGCGGCGTTCCATATCTGTCTCAGCTCGTGCTTGGAATGCCACCGCGGTCAGGTCTCCCGCGAGCCAAACCCGCAATGAACTAGCTGTATGCATTTGATCGTCCGAGTACGGCAGGATGTTGCGATCGCATCGCCTTGTGCTGCCGCCGGAATAGGGTTCGAAGCCCGATCGGGCGGCGTCGGCGTCCACCGGCCGAGCCGGTCGGCATAGAGTAACCTAACATGCGAGTAACCATCGTCCATTTCGGCACCTTATGGCAAGGCACTCACTCTCAACTCGTTCCGGAAGCCGACGACAACTCAGACTCCCTAGTCTTGCGGAGCCGCACGCGTCTTCAGGCCAGCGCATCGGCAGCGTCATAGACGCCCGCATATATTTCGTGCAGGTCTCCTGGTGTTACACAATATGGCGGCATCACATAGATCGTATTACCGAGTGGGCGCAGCAAGAGATTGCGCACTTTAAAGAAGGCGTGAAGCTTCGGGCCGACGCCTGCGAATGGCCGGTATCCTTCGTCTTCAGATCGAGTGCACTGTGACGGTGCCGCTACGGCGAACGTTTGCAAAGCGCGGATCGCCGCGGAATGGTTCAATTGCCTGCTCTTGCATGGTTGCGAGCGCAGCAATGCGTCTGACTTGTCTTTCCACAGTTCCAGGTTAGCCTTGGCGGCGGCACAGGCCAGCGGATTTGCCGTGGACGAACTCGAGCGAAGGAATGTGCGTGTACGGTCTTTCGAGTAATGAGCATCGAAAATTCCTATGTTCAAGGGCGACTTCAAGCGGCTGAGCCACTGTCCGAGTAGAACACATGGTCCAAGCCTTGGGGTACGAGTTTCAAAAGGAGCCGAGCGACCTCCTCGGCCGGATCATGCGTGTAGCCGGCGAAAATGACTCGCTTCAATTTGCCGGCCTGCTCGTGAATCGCGCTCACGATCTGCGGATGGCAATGGCCGTGAGTGACGACCCCACCAGGATGCGACTGCATCTATGATTCGATGATCATCCGCAGTGTGGAGATAAGCACCGTCGCTACGCACAACCTTGGTCATCTCTTGTGAAGCGCATGCTGCGCGAATGGATGCCAGATTGGCCACCGGTTGTTTGGCTTCATGGCTGGAAGTCGCTGGAAATGAGCGAGTCTTTGAAGACGACCCGTAGGCTGTCTGCCGTTAGAGGAGAAATCCAGGGCAGCCGGCCTAACCAACGCACCCGCGCGATGTTACAAATTGCGCTTTCAGTTTCAGCATTTCTTTCCCCCGATAATGCGATCCCAAGAATGTCGATCTGGCGCTTTCGCAATGCCTCAATCGGCAGCAGGGAGTGATTGATGGTCCCGAGTAGCGTGCGGGCGCGGAGCACGACGGGAAGCCGCCCCCCCTCGAAGATGTCGATGTAGAGTGGGCTACGGTTCAGCGGCACCATCAGCCCGCCGGCGCCTTCGATGACGAGCGGTCGCTCCCCCGCCTGCGGCCCGGTGAGCGAATCCGGGGTCGATGCGAATTCCGTCTATCTCGGCCGAATGATGCGGGGAAGCGGGTATTTTAAGGCGGTAACGCTCCGGAACGATCCGATCGGCCGGAAGACCGCTCAGCCGTGCGACCAGCTGGCTATCGGTCTCCCCTTCAAAACGATTCTCGCCAACGATATGGGGCAGGATCTGCGAATTCGCAGGACCTCTCTCGCCTCGCACAGCCATCTCCCGATGCGTGAACGCGACCAGCTTCGTCAGCCGTTCTTCGCTCCGGCTCCTCCTACAGGATCAACAGAGACTCCCGCAAGGCCACCGCCATCACCAGCGACCGAGCGGTCGCGAAGATGAACGGGCGACAGCGATTGATCGTGCGCAGCACGCCAGAGGCGGTGACAAGCGCGCCGGAAGTTCCCAGCGCCTTACCGCAGGTATGAACAACGAGGAGATTCTCGCGTCCTTCATAGGCCGCCGTGAGCCCTCGCCCTTGCTCGCCGTAAACGCCCGTTGCATGAGCTTCGTCGACAACCATGAACGAATCGTGCAGGTGCGCGATCCCGAGCAGGTCTCCAAGCGGGGCGACTTCGCCATCCATGCTGTAGAGGCTCTCGACTACGATCCAGACCCGCCCGGCTCCTGCGGCGGGGCGCCAGTCGCAAATTGCGCTTTCGATAGCCTGCGGATTGTTATGGGCACTGATTCGAAACGCTGCTCGGCCCGTTCGCGCTCCTTCATGAATACTGGCGTGAACCAGCGAATCAAGGACGAGCAGGTCGTCTTGTTGCGACAGCCTTGTCAGCACAGCAACATACCCGCAATGACGGAATTCATTCATCACTCGCTGAGCAACGACGGACGGCGCAAAAACTCCCAACTGGCCGGACAGGGTCTTCCCGCGTTTGCTTGTTGGGTTCAAACTTGCAGGATGGGATTTTCTCGATCAACCGGCACAATGCGCGGCCTGACGATGCTCGCATCCTCCTCGTCAAGTGACGCGTATGCAACGATACTTGTCTTATCTGCGGGCATCGCCAGTCGCGCCGCCGCACCGTTTACGTCTACGGTGCCGGACCCTTGTGGCGCTTCTGTCACAAACGTTGCAAAGCGTGTTCCCGTCTCGAGGTTGTACAGTTCGACGCGAACGTTAATCGGGTACCGGCCGCGTCCAGCAGCGCGCGATCAATCGAGATCGAGCCTTCATAGTGCAGGTCGGATTCAGTGACCGAGGCGCAATGATATCGTTCCCTTCATCAGGACAATCTGCATTTCTTTACCTACGCTGATGGCTTGCGCGCGGCACGCCCATTGTTCTGGATGACTTAAGCGGGTCAGACATAATACCGAGCCGGGCTAGCACACTTGCATCCCGGTCAACTTGCGGATTTTTGGTCGTCAGCAACACATCGCCGACAAAGATGGAATTCGCACCAGCCAAGAAGCATAGGGCCTGGAGTTCATCAGTCATGTACTGACGCCCGGCGGCCAACCGTATGACGCCGTTGGGCATCATGCTCCGCGCGGTCGCCACCAGGCGCACCGGTGCAATCGGATCCGGACGCTCCGCCGTGAACCTCACCGGCACGCCATTCACCTCGTTCCAGAGCTTGATCCGGATGCTTTCCGGATGGTTCGGAAGATTGGCGAGCAGTAGCAGCATGCCGAAACGCTGCTCGACGTGGTCACCGATGCCAATAATTCCGCCGCAGCAGATCTTGATGCCCGCCTGGCGCACGGGCGTAAGAGTGTCGATTCGCTCTTGCAAGGTCCGGGTCGTGATGATGCTGCGGTAGAACTCAGGCGAGGTGTCCACGTTGTGATTGTAGAAATCGGGGCCGGCGTCGGCGAGCCGTGCGGCGTGCTTTGGCGTGAGCATGCCGAGCATTACGCACGTCTCCATGCCACAATCTTTAACGGCGGCAATCATATCGCAGACCTGATCGAGGTCGGGTCCTTTGGATTGCGCCAGGCGCGGCCACGCAGAAGCGGGTCGCCCCGGCGGCCTTGGCCCGTTGCGCGGCGGCGACCACGTCAGACCGATCCATCAAGCGAGCCGCCTTCAGTCCAGTGGATACAAACACCCACATGCGCAGCTCCGGAAACTACACTCTTGCCCGCTATTGAAGGAGAAATATCGCCGAGTTGCGCGGGCCATCGCGCGCATATCAGGCTAATAGCCGGCCCGCCTTCCAGGATTTCATCGCAGCATCGAGGCACGCGCAACAACGCTGCCCGACGCGCCTCACCCAGGTCACTAGCCGATGCGTACGTAGTTGCGCCCCGTAGGTCCTTTACTGATGCGAGGATTTGGCCGCCCGCAATGTGTACCGGATCGACCGATCCGCTCTAATTCGTCACCTGGCCGATTCCTCGCTGGCGTTGTTATGCGCGTCACATTGCGTACAATAGACAAGCCGATTCTGCGGCGTGCCTTGCCGCTTTGAGAAGCGCAGCGGCCTTTGGTGCGCAGAGTGGTGCCCGCGGGCCCTTGGCGGGCCTGTGGCCGCCTAGGCTCCAGCGCCACTGCGCTCTCGATTACGTGCCGCCGCTCGACTTGGCATCGATGCGGCCGGATCCGTTAAGACATGGCACTCATCTGCGCAAACAGAATTGCCGCATCAGACGGCCCCAGCCCGACGATGCCCACGAAGGCTGACGGAGGCATCGGAATGACCTGACGGGTCGGCCTCCAGAGATGCAGGCAATAGCGACTGTTGTTCACATACTGTGACTGAGGAGGATGCAGCTGCATCACGCATTCCTCCTGATGCCAAAACAGATCTTTGGCGAGACACATCTCCTCCCAATTTGGAGATCGCCGTGGCGTCGACACAGAGACATGCTCCCATCCCGGACGAACGAAGCCGATGATCTTGAGCTGACAGCCACAAGGCCCCTGCACGAAGAAGAGACCGGAAGGACCAGATCCGGGTGCGGTGGCGAACTGGCCATCGCGCACGCGTCCCGCTTCGAGCCTTTCTACAATTTGCTTCCTCACACCTCCTCCCTCTTTTGACCGAATCCGGCACCACGCGTGTTGTCCGACTCATACATCGACCGGCCGCCGCGCCGGCATGGGCAATCCCAACTACTGCGGACCATCTGCACCGAACTTAGTTGGAAGACGAACATCGGCTTTGTCCGGATCGTCCAGCGGAGAGTTTCTCCTGCAGTTTATCTTTCGACATCTGATCTTTCCTTGGATTTTCTCGTCATTCGTGCCTTCGTTGCGAACTTGCCTCATGCAGACAATCGGCACAGACATCTACGATGGTTGTCGCGGCGAGCCGGGCCTGCAGGAGCTGCTGCCGCCCCTTCGCCTAAACAAGTCCGCAAGGTATGGCGTTGGGCTAACCGTGCTTGATGCCAGAACCGACTGAAATGCCTCAGAGCAACAATGGCGGCGGAGGCCATTTGGCGCGGCATGATCCGGCGAACCGGCTAGTTTGGCACCAAACAAACGTCATCGGCTTTCAGAATGCAAAGCGACGCCAATGTATCGCCAGCTCGTCAACGAGAGGCTTTGCTCTTGCGCCGATCTGACGGTGGGCTTTCATCTCAGTCCTTTTCATGTCGAGCGGTTAGCCGGCTCACCGCCTGACACCGTCAATGCGTCATATATGTGGCCGGTCACAATGGATCCACGGCCAGGGAACGCGTGACGAAGTTTCGCAGTTCAGCCCTAGAGGGCCTCGAGCTCCAACACGGCGAGACTTCGGTGGCCGCAGTCACAGTTCGCTCCGGTAGCGATCAGAACTGCCCGTCAAGCTCGCTTCTTTTCCGCCCCTCCGCGAGGCGAGCCAGCTTGTCATATTCCTCAGCGACCTTGAGGAGCCTGCATCTAGATGTGTCGTCCTCGATCGACTCCGCTTTTAGTCGGGTCGCTTCCGCACGGCCTCGCCAATGTTTGGCGTCTGAGAATAGATTTTTCTGCTTCATGCAAACGAGGATGCAATGTTTAGATCAAGAAAATGCGACACTGGCCCTACGTAAGATCCCGTAGGCTGGCTTTCGCAAAAGCACCTCATTTGCCGTTAGCGCTGCCACTCGCTTTGTTAATGTCCGACATGCGACAAGCCGCTGGCAAGAGACGTAAGCGCGGCGAGTAAGCTTCACTGCAATCCCTCGACTGAAGGCCGATTGGAAAGGCCACGCGAACGGAGCATGATGGACGAGATTTGGCTTCACCGGCCGTTCACGCAGAATTCTGCGCGAAATGCGCGGCTCTCGACATAAATGGCTTGAATCGGACGCAGCGTCAGATTGTAGGGTCTTCTTGCGGGCGAGCGTCCACGATCGCCTGCCGATGGCTTGGGAGCGACGGCTTGCAGACGGGACGCACTTGGCCTGTGCAGCAGATATTTCGGGGTGAGGGCGCCAGCGCTACCTGTCCGAACTCCAGTCAGCTTGCGTGAGCAATGTCGCGGTCCGATTGCAGTTCGAGATCCTGGCCAGGGAAGGGTTGTCAGATGACGCGCCCTGGACAAGCAGTCTCACTCGACCGGCACCGCTTGGAGCAGCACGTTCGCGCGGAGCACTCAGAGCCACCAAATCGAACGATGGCCACACTCGATGAGCTTCTCGCAACGATCAGCCACGCTTGCCGTTGTCAGGACGTTCGCGCATTCTCAGTTTCACTTTTCGACGATTCCAAGCAACTCACGAGATCAAATCGCGCACGCTTCCTGCGAAAGGCCGCGACTGCGTTCAAGATCGCATTTGTTCCACGATTTGAGGAAGACATCCGCCTCAAGCTAGCATCGAAATACGCCACAATATGTGATGCGCTCAGCCGGCAGTCTGGCGGTCAGGCAGGTACCGATGTTTCCAAAGCTCTAGCGGCTCAGCTCTCCCGCCTTAATGACGCACTGATGGAACAAGTCGACTTCACATCACTTTCGCTCTTTGCGTGTTCATTTGGCCGCCATCCTGCGTCTTCCGACTGCCGCGATGGCATGATCAGAATTGCTGAAGTTTGCCGCGACAAGAGCGAGCCGCTCCAGGACCTAACCGGCCAGCACCTATCATTGCTTATAAGCGGCCTTAGCAAGTGGCCGGATCAACCGGCGGTTCGTGAAGCCGCTCTCAGGATGGCGACTGAGATTTCTTGCCGTACGCGTTCGGATGATCGCCTCTCAGCGCTCACCCCGCGACATCTATCAATGCTCGTGAACGGCGTCGGAAAATGGCTAGGAGAGGAACGCTTTCACACGGTAGTTGTGATGATCGCAGATGAGCTTGTGCGCCGAAGCGATCGGCTCTCCGATTTTACCCAGGAACAGCTGGCGAATCTGATCAGCGTCTTTAGCAAGCGGCCGGAAGATTCCAGTTGTCGCAAGGCAGCGATCGCGATCAGCAACGAACTTCTCCGCCGCTGCGATCAGCTCTCCGATTTCAGTCAGCAGCGTCTGGCTAAGCTCGTAAACGGATTCAGCAGGTGGCCGGGCGAGCTCGCGCCTCGGCAAGCCACCGCCAAGATTGCAGGAGAACTCGTTCGTCGCGGGCTTTCCGTCGATCACCATGAGTTGGCGAGCCTGGTAAACGGCTTCAGCAAATGGACGGCGGAGGTTGCCTGTCTCGCGGCGAGCGTCGCGATCGCGGATGAAGTCATCCGTCACGCTCGCGGTGCCGAGCGCCTCTCTTATTTTCGTTACCAGGAACTCGGGGTGCTGGTAAACGGCTTCAGCAAATGGCGGCAGGACCCGAGCTGCCGCCAAGCCACAATTGAAATTGCCAGTGAAGTGCTCGCCCGCTGTGACCGCGTCGACGGCGTCTCCTGCATTACTGAACAGGCACTGGCGAACCTCGTAAATGGGTTCAGCAAGTGGCCACAACAGCTGTCTCTTCGCGACGCGACGGCTGCGCTCGCCCGGGAGGTCGTTTACCGTGCCCGACGGGCCGGTCAGCTCTATGATTTTACGCAGCAAGGACTGGCTATTCTGTTGAACGGCTTCAGCAAATGGCCAACGGAAGTTCCGCTGCGCGAAGCTAAGACTGCGATCGCGCACGAGGTCCTTTCTCGGGCCTGCCGTTCCGACCGGCTTTCTCATTTTACGCGTCGAGCACTGGCGATTCTCGCCAACGGCTTCAGCAAATGGCGACAAGAGGAGATCTCTCGCCATGCGACGGTAGCCATCGCGCAGGAGATTCTTCGCCGCACTTTCCAGGTTTGTGATTTTAGCGAGCAGGAGCTTGCTCAGCTCATGCGTGCGTTCAGTCACTGGCCGAAAGAGGTCACCTCTCGCGAAGTCGCAGTCGTGATCTCCCAGGAGGTCCTGCGCCGCCTCACCGGGACTGCGCGTTTCACCGAGCAAGAGTTCGCATACTTGGCGAATGGGTTAGCCAAGTGGCCCGAAGTGGCGATCTGTCGTCGAGCCGCTGCGGCTATACGCAATTGGACAGCGCTAGGCGACCGACGACGAACACCATGTCATGCGGCGTTTTGAAGCAAACGGAACACGGCTGCACACCGCTCGTAAGGCACGAAGGGCTGCGCTGCTCCAAAGGACGATAACTCAATGCAGGATCACGCGAGCATGCGGCGCGACCAACGGCACCACACTTTTAGGCGCGAGGTGATCGTGATAGGCGACGAGATGGGCTCGCAACCTCGTTCAGCGGGGCGGATTTCTGGTCGTACTTTCAGCCATCGAGGCAATGACCCACGCGTAGTGAGTAGCGAGGTTTTGACCGGCGGCACTATGTCGAATGGTACATTGAACGGCCGCGGCAGATCTCTGCAGATGCTCGGCGCTATGCGTTCAACGGCGTTTCCAGAAGAGCACGGAGGCGGCGTCATCGCCGCCGCTCTCGGCGGAGATGCATCAAGTGTTCGCTCACGCCGCAGCCCTTTCTGGCGGATTGCTTCCGAGCCCGCGTCCATCGTGTTTTTCGGGACGGCAACAGCGCCTCCAGAGTGCAGTGGCTTCTGCAGCTTTGGATGCCAAGCAGTCGTTCAACTGACGACCATGTAGCGCGAGCTCAAACCACAGGGAACTCTCTATTTATGCTCTGCCAGAAATGTCACAGAGATAACTGGTGCGAGATCGCAATGCACGATCCCTGGACCGGCCGACCAGTGATCACCTGCAACACTTGCGGCGAGTATGCCGAGTACAACAGCCTCCAGCGCAAAACGGCTCACGCGATCATGGCAGCTACCTTGGCCTGTAGCGTGAGCATAGAGGACCGGCGCGATCCCCGGGTGGTTGCTGATAGGATCTTGGATGCACTGGAGAATGCCGGCCTAACAGTCGCTCGCGCCTCAAGATGAATGGGGAGGAGCGCCGATCGGCGCCGTCTTCCAACGCATGACGACCCCCACATGAATCGAAGCCGCAATGATCGTTGACCTGACGCGGCCTGCACC
Organism: Bradyrhizobium sp. WSM1253; assembly: GCF_000244935.1. Taxonomy (NCBI): domain Bacteria; kingdom Pseudomonadati; phylum Pseudomonadota; class Alphaproteobacteria; order Hyphomicrobiales; family Nitrobacteraceae; genus Bradyrhizobium; species Bradyrhizobium sp. WSM1253. The sequence continues at coordinate 5,793,633 of NZ_JH600073.1, read as the reverse complement.
TGACGGCGCCTTTCGAGGTCCATCGTCCAAAGTTTGTCTGGAACGGCAAAGTCACTGCTTAGTGCCTTGACGGAAATTGCACTCATTGACCAGAATAACCGCTGCCAATGGATCTCGTTTCCCATTCTGCCCAGCGGCGCCAGCCCCGAGAAATCCCGGGAAACAGCCCCGCCCAGACAGTGTAGCGGGAGAGCTCGGCCGGATAGACGAGGCGCCAATTCGCACAGATCCCACAGCGCATCCTCGCCATGGACGCTTGATTCGGCCGGCGAGCGCGGTCCTATTCCATGCACCTTACAAGAATTTCATTGACACGCGTGGTCGCTCGTTGCCACGAGCAGCAGCCTCACCGCCGCGGCGTGGCTATGCCGGCACACTTGGGCTGACCCTGGCTGCGCAATTCCGCGGAGGACGAATAGCGAAAGCCAGCCGCTTTGGCGCAGCGCCTCCCGCCCTCCTCCCGTCGAGGCTGGCTCCTGGCGTGAGATATTCCCGCAATAACCCCCGCAGGGGATTGAATCGTACGTAGCGTCGGATTGTAGAGTGCCCCTGCTAGGTGGCTCCAATCTTCAGTCGCCCTAGAATTCCTGTGGACAAAAGCGGAGCAAGCCGATCGCGTGTGATGAGGGGTGTTCTGCCAAAGCGGCTGAGGAATCGCGCTGAGTACGAAGGGACGCTGGTCCTGTTCTGTCTACGCAAATCGCCAAGTCGCATGAGGTCACGATTGCACAGATGTAAGAAGGACCAATCCAGCATTGGAGACTTCGAAATACGATTGCGAGCGCCAAGTGCCAACGAGCCGCTGCGAGATTGATGCGCTATCCTGGAGCGGTGATGTGAGAAGACCCGATGGATCCAACACGGTGTTGCTCGTCGACCATTGTGAGGGCCAATGTCGGGCAATTGTTGGCTTCAAGAATGGCGATCCTGGAAGAGCGTATATGTGCGGGGAGCCAATTGTGACGGGACTGCGCCAAAAGCCGTCATCATGGTGCGCTTACCACCATGTCCGAATGCACGTCATGCCATCGTCGGACGGACGCGCCCGTCCTTGAACGAAAGCAGACTAGAAGACAACGAGTAGTCCGGGACGAGGGCGCGGCATGGATAGCGGCTGATTGCGGCAGCAAGAGAGCTGCCGCTAGCTCCGCGAGCTGGGCATGCTCGAGATGCAGGCCCGACGATTGCCCAGGGCCGACGCCGATGCAGGCAACAAGCCCTTTAACACACGACGAACGAGCATTGGAAACCTCATGTGATCGCCTTGGAACGGAAATGATGTGGAAGTTTAGACACGCGAGCGATCGAAGATTGATCTCGGCACCTTGATTGAGCGCTACGCGGCGTTCAAACCCGATAAAGCCAGCGATCCATTTCGATGGCGCGCCTCTAAGCTCACGCCCCTTTTGGCGCATTCGAGCAGGCGGCGCGTGCTTGAACAGCCCGAGTCGGCTCGCTCCACGATCAGCTCATCCCGCGTGTTTCTGCCGTGGGGCTGCAATATGCGCGCCTTCCCCTTTTGCTTGGCCGACCACCAACACGATCGTCCAGGAATTGATCGATGATACGGACTGCGCGACAGAGAACACCTTTCAAGGCTTTGCTTGCCCGGCTTGCTCGCAGTCGCACTGGATGAACAGCAAGACTAGAAAACTTCTAGGCAAGGACAAGGAATGAGGGACACTCCCTGGCTCGACGCCCAAGCTGAGCACGGAGAGACTGTAGAACGCTTCTCGGCCAAATGGTCTGCTACCTCTTAGCTGCCCCGCAATTCATTGGGCGCACCGAAGCAATAGAGAAGCGCCTGACGAAGGCCGAACAAACTCTGCCGGACTACAAACTTTCGTATAGTCCTCCAAAACCTTTTCGACGCGGACGGTTTACCTCCATACAGTTGAGCAATCGACGCAATGCCTGTAGAGGGTCCACACTTCGGCAGTTCGAGAGCGTGACGCTTCCACATCTGAAGAGCCAGACGCGATTGACCTCGTCGATTGGAGAATGACATTAGCCTGCGCAGAGGAATCATTTGTTAAACCAAGAGAGCAAACGGCGGGTCGCTCTAATCACCGGCGTGACCGGCCAGGACGGCGCCTATCTTGCTGAATACCTGTTGTCGCTCGGCTACATCGTGCACGGCGTAAAACGGCGCTCGTCCTCGTTCAACACCGCACGGATCGATCATCTCTACCAGGACCCGCATCTCGGCAATGTGCCGTTCCTGATGCATTACGGCGACATGACGGATTCGACCAACCTGATCCGTCTCGTGCAGCAGATCCGGCCGACCGAGATCTACAATCTCGCCGCCCAGAGCCACGTCGCCGTCAGCTTCGAGAGCCCGGAATACACCGCCAATGCCGACGCGATCGGCGTGTTGCGCCTGTTGGAAGCGATCCGCATCCTCGGGATGGAGAACGAGACGCGGTTCTACCAGGCCTCGACGTCGGAGCTCTATGGCCTCGTGCAGGAGGTCCCACAGAAGGAGACCACGCCGTTCTATCCGCGCTCGCCTTACGGCGTGGCCAAGCTCTACGGCTACTGGATCACGGTGAACTACCGCGAAGCCTACGGCATGTTCGCCAGCAACGGCATCCTGTTTAATCATGAGAGCCCAATCCGCGGCGAGACTTTCGTCACCCGCAAGATCACCCGCGGCGTCGCCCGCATCGAGCTCGGGCTGGAGCAGACGCTCTATCTTGGTAACCTCGAGGCCAAGCGGGACTGGGGTCATGCCAAGGATTATGTCGAAGGCATGCACAAGATCCTCCATGCCGACAAGCCGGACGATTTCGTGCTCGCCACCGGTGAGATGCGCTCGGTGCGACAGATGGTCGAGCTTGCCTTTGCCGAAGTCGGCCGCCGTATCGAATGGCGCGGCAAAGGCATCGACGAGACCGGCGTCGATACCAAGAGCGGCAACACCGTACTCCGGATCGATCGCACCTATTTCCGCCCCACCGAGGTCGATCTCCTGGTCGGCGATGCCAGCAAGGCGCGCAAGGTACTCGGCTGGACGCCCAAGCGGACGTTTGCCCAACTCGTCGCGGAAATGATGGCGAGCGACCTGGCGGATGCCAAACGGGATGTGGCCAGTGGCAAACGCACCATTTGAGCTGAAGGGCAGAAGCGTCTACGTCGCCGGCCACCGCGGCATGGTTGGCAGTGCGCTGGTGCGCCGGCTGGGGCGGGAGGACGTGAATCTCGTCACGGTGGACCGGCGCGACGTCGATCTCTGCAACCAGGACGCCGTGTTCGACTGGTTCGCCAAGACGCGGCCAGAGGTGATCTTCGTTGCTGCCGCCAAGGTCGGCGGCATTGTCGCCAACGACACGCTGCGTGCCGAATTCATCTATGACAACATCGCGATCGCGGCGAACGTGATCCATGCCGCGTATCTCAATGGCGCCGAGAAGCTGATGTTTTTGGGCTCGTCCTGCATCTATCCGAAGCTGGCGCCGCAGCCCTTGCGCGAGGACACGGTGCTATCAGGTCCGCTGGAGCCGACCAACGAGCCCTATGCGATCGCCAAGATCGCCGGCATCAAGATGGTGGAGGCCTATCGCCGCCAGTTCGGCAGCGACTTCATCAGCGTGATGCCGACCAATCTCTACGGCCCCGGCGACAATTATCATCCCGAACAGAGCCATGTCGTCGCGGCGCTGATCCGGCGCTTTCACGAGGCGAAGGTCGCGGGTGCCAAGAGTGTTGCCGTGTGGGGCACCGGCACGCCACGGCGCGAATTCCTCTATGTCGACGACATGGCAGACGCCTGCGTGTGCCTGATGAAGACCTATTCGAGCGCAGAGCTGATCAACATCGGCACCGGCGAGGACATCACCATCGCCGAGTTCGCGCGCGTCGTCGCAGAGATCGTCGGCTACAGCGGCGAGATCGCCTTTGACAGCTCGCGTCCCGACGGCACGCCGCGCAAGCTGCTCGACGTCAGCCGCCTCGCAAAGCTCGGCTGGCGCGCGAGGACACGGCTTACAGATGGAATGCGGCAGACCTACCAGGACTTCTTAGCGGTATCGGCCAAATCGGACAAAAGGAGAGAATCATGCAGCTGTTAATTGCTGACGGCGCTCATTGTCCGATTGCCAGAAAGTTGCTTCAGATCGCCTGGCGACTTCGATTGGGCTTCCGGTGTTGCTTTGAGTTCGCGCACGCCGAGTGACGCGTGCGCGATGGTAGGCCGGCACGACTACACCGGTCGATAAATAGCGAGCGAATTGGTCAGGCGCGTCTTGCGAGACGGTCTGTTTTGAAGTTGAGGTAAACTGGTTACCATGTGCGGAATTGTAGGCATCTTGGGGCGCGGTCCAGTCGCGGATCGCCTCATCGATTCACTTAAACGACTGGAATATCGCGGCTACGACTCAGCTGGCATCGGAACGCTCAAAGGAAATCATATCGAGCTTCGACGCGCCGAGGGAAAGCTGAAAAACCTTGAAACACGTGTTCGCTGCCATCCGCTTTCAGGCCATGTCGGGATTGGGCACACGCGCTGGGCTACTCATGGCAAGCCAACCGAACACAACGCTCATCCGCATGCAACGGACAATGTTGCAGTCGTCCATAACGGCATAATCGAGAACTTCCGGGAGCTGCGCACGGAGCTGAAACAGCATGGCGCCTGTTTCGCCTCTGAAACAGACACGGAGGTGGTGGCGCATCTCATCGACTCTTATCTAAAGAATGGCAGCTCGCCGCAGGAGGCAGTAAAAGCGTCGCTGCCGCGGCTAGTGGGCGCGTTTGCGCTTGCAATTCTGTTCAAGGGCCGACACGACCTCATGATCGGTGCGCGCAAGGGCTCACCACTCGCGATCGGGCATGGCGAAGGCGAAATGTATCTCGGATCGGATGCTATCGCGCTCGCGCCCCTTACCGACTTGATCACCTACCTTGAGGATGGCGATTGGGCTGTGCTCAACCGCAACTTCTGCGTGGTCTACGACGCACAAGGCACAGTCGTCCGCCGGGATGTGGTGAACTCTGGCGCGTCGTCGGCACTCGTCGACAAAGCGAACTACCGCCACTTCATGGCGAAGGAAATCCACGAACAGCCAGAGGTGATCGGGCAGACGCTGGCGCATTACGTCGATATTGCCCGCGAGAGCGTGGCACTGCCGCAGGAGCTTCCGTTCGACTTCAATGACATCGGACATATCTCGGTCACGGCTTGCGGTACGGCAGGCTACGCAGGCCACATCGCCAAATACTGGTTCGAGCGGCTGGCTCGTATTCCGGTCGAGCTCGATGTCGCCTCCGAATTTCGGTATCGTGAGGCACCGATGCGCCAAGGAGATCTTGCTATCTTCATCTCGCAGTCCGGCGAGACCGCCGATACGCTGGCCGCGCTCCGCTACGCCAAATCGCAAGGTCTGCATACCCTCTCGATCGTGAACGTACTGAGTTCGACCATTGCGCGCGAAAGCGGGACAGTGTTGCCGACATTCGCGGGGCCCGAAATCGGTGTTGCCTCGACCAAGGCGTTCACATGCCAGCTGGTCGTCCTGGCGGCGCTGGCGGTCGCTGCCGGCAAGGCCCGCGGTGAATTGTCGGAGGGCGACAGCACCGATCTGGTACGCGAGCTGATCGAAGTTCCTCGGCTCGTTTCAGCGGCGCTGGCCAACGAGCCGCAGATCGAGAAGCTCGCACGCGACATCACCAAATCGCGTGACGTGCTATATCTTGGTCGCGGCACGTCGTTTCCACTGGCCATGGAAGGGGCACTGAAGCTGAAGGAGATATCCTATATTCACGCCGAGGGCTATGCGGCCGGAGAGCTCAAGCACGGCCCGATCGCCTTGGTCGACGAGAGTGTTCCCGTAATCGTCATCGCTCCTTCCGACCGGGTGTTCGAAAAGACGCTCTCGAACATGCAGGAGGTCGCTGCACGCGGTGGCAAGATTATCTTGATAACCGACGCTAGGGGAGCCGCAGACGTGTCCATGGATTCACTCGCGACCATTGTGCTGCCGGAGATGGGTGCGACATTCACTTCGATTGTCTATGCGATTCCGGTGCAGCTCCTGGCCTACCACACGGCCATCCTCATAGGCACGGACGTCGACCAACCCCGAAATCTCGCGAAATCGGTAACCGTCGAATAAGGCAAAGCGATGCGACCTCGGTTGTCGTGGTCAGATTCCGAATGCGCGAGCCGCGGTCAGATCGTATCACGATGTGCCGCCCAGCTCCAGGCCCCCATGCCACCGCGAGGCTTGTACCTGTTCTTGGCCCTGTTTACGGAGACGCCGGGTTTGGACCACATACGAACCGGAGCGCCCCTCGAACTACGAGGCGCGCCTCGCTCGAAGGACAACGTGGCTGTTTCCAAGCACGGCCATCGGCGCCGCGCTTGATCGCCAGCGCGCTCACAAAATCCTATCCGGCGAACCTCCAGTTAGCTTTGAGCATATCGACATCGCTGGAGATCGGGCGAGATAATAGCGCAGTTTCGGCCCCAATCGCAGGCTCGCGAGCTGTTCTAGCACGACATCTCACGGAGCTCCTCGCTGCGGCTCCTATGCCAGCGATCTCGTCCTTCCCTTTCACTGCATATCGGTACGTTTGATGAGAACTTCGGCCACGCCACAGACAACAACCTTGTCGACGACCTTGACGCCGAGAATTGCCCGAGGGTTCAGTAGCTTGAGAGCCACTCCTGCTGCACGAGCGGCATAACGAGCGAAAATTGTGAGGGTTTGCGGCAATTGCCGAAAATATGCCGGAAACGTCAGGCGCTTACGGTTTGGTCGATAGTGCCCTGATGGTCGATTCGCGGCCATGAAACTGCACGCGGCTGCGGTGAGATTTTCTCCGGAAGCGGCCATTTCAAAATCGAGAGGAAACTCGCCATGTCACCAGCGCCCATTGCGCACGCCTCAAATGCCAAATCGCGCATTGGCGCCATCTTACGTGCCACGAGCGGCAACTTCCTCGAGCAGTTCGACTTCTTCTTATTCGGGTTCTACGCCAGTGCCATCGGAAACGCGTTCTTTCCATCAGGAAGCGAAACCGCTTCACTGCTTAACACGTTCGGTGTGTTCTGGTTGGGTGCCTTGATGCGACCTGTTGGTGCGATCGTGCTTGGAGCCTATATTGACCAGATTGGCCGTCGGCAAGGCCTGATCATCACGCTTTCGATCATGGCCATTGGCACCATCATCATCGCCTTTTGTCCGGGCTATGCGACGATCGGCATTGCCGCACCTGCGATCGTGCTGTTCGGACGGCTGTTGCAGGGCTTTTCTGCCGGCGTTGAGGTTGGTGGTGTTTCCGTTTACCTCTCCGAGATTGCCACTCCGGGCAACCGCGGCTTTTACACATCTTTCCAGTCCTCGAGCCAGCAGGTTGCGATCTTTGTCGCGGCTCTTATCGGATATTTTTTGAGCGAAGTACTTCCGGCCGAAATGGTTGCCGCTTGGGGCTGGCGGATCCCGTTCTTCCTTGGCTGCTTGATCGTACCGCTTATCTTCTTCCTGCGTCGGACGCTGGAGGAAACTCCGGAGTTTCTGGTCATGAAGAACCACCCAACGGCCCGCGAGGTCTTTGCCTCCACACTTGCGAACTGGCGCATCGTCATTCTCGGCATGATGATCGCGATGCTGACGACCACGACATTCTATTTCGTGACGGTGTACACGCCCACGTTCGGCAGGCACGTATTGCAGTTGTCCTCGCAGAACACGCTCTTGGTGACGCTTTTGGTCGCGGTGACGAACTTCATGTGGAACCCAATTGGCGGCGCGATTTCCGACAGAATCGGTCGGAAACCGGTCCTGCTGACCATTGCCGGCCTTGCCTTGGTGACTGCATATCCAGCGTTGTCTTGGCTTGCAACGGACCCAAGCTTTGGCAAGATGCTGATCGTGGAGATGATGTTCTCGTTTTACTTTGGCACCTATAGCGGCGCCATGTTGGGCGCTCTGGTCGAAATCGTGCCGAAGCACATTCGCACAACTTGCTTTTCTTTGGCGTTCGCACTCGCCGCGGCTCTGTTTGGCACGTTTACGCCGCTTGCATCGACTTGGCTGATCGACCGGACAGATGACAAGGCGTCGCCCGGTTTCTGGTTGATGTTTGCGGCTTTGCTCGGCATTATCGCCGCGCTCACGATTTATCCAGGAAACACCAAGAGAGTTGCGAAAGCCGTTGCGACCCGAGCGGCCTAACCCGGCGGTAAGCGCGCAATTTATCACGCGTTAGCACGCGCGCCCGCGGGACGTTGGGGGCCCAAGGCTGAACTGAAGTTGGTGCGCGACTCTCCCTGCGGTGATTTTCACGACGGTGCGCGGCCGTTCTGCCGATCACGGTTCTTCCTATGTGATCTGGGGCAGTATAGGGACGAGCTGGCGGTGATGTTGACCGGGAAAGGCTGAGCTTATCAGCCAACCTCGATTCCATCCGGTGGTCGGACGGTGCGCTGCCCGCACTTGCAGTCGCGTGAAACGCGGCGGATTTCGCGCGAGGACTGGGATCCCTCGCGCGAGCTCCACGCTCTGATATTCTGTGCGGCCGCCACAAAACTCGAACGCGCACATCGTCGGGCTGCGTGAAATTCCCCAGCGGACTGGTCGTCTCGCAGGTAGCGACAAACGTTAGCGTAGCGGGCCGTCTTGTATCCTGGTCCGATACCGACCTCTCGGCGCGCGGATACGCAGGTTGAAGGCTCACCTTCTTGTCGCATCTGGCGGGGAGTGTTCGAGAAGTTTGGTCGCGCCTGTACAACGAGCGACCGGCCAATGCGTAACCAGACCCAGGCTGTTGCTCGCTGCGCTCGATCAGCCGTGACTTCACGCACCGCGAGCTTGCGCAGATGAGGCGAGCTGTGCGAGCTCCGTTTCGAGCATAGGGTTGCGCTTGAACATAGCGTCGATCAATGCTTGGGCCGGCTGCTCGGCCGCCTCCACCCACGTCGCCTTCTCCGCTCGCGCGGAGGGCGCGAACACACGCTTGACCACGGTCGGCGATCCCCTCAGACCACAATTGGCCATGTCATCCACGCCAGCACTTTGGGCGCTCCATTTCACGATTGTGGTGCGGGCGGCACGCAACGCATCTATCATTGCGCCGCGGCGAATTTGATTTGTTGCCTCTAACATGCTGACGAGACACGGCAGCTTGGAACCCAACACCTGGACGCCTCCTTCGCAGCGCCGTTCGGCCTCGATGGTCCGTAGCTTGAGGTCCAACGCTTTGATCGTGGAAACATAAGTGAGCTGCTGGACCCCGAGCCGCCTTGCAATGCCAGGTCCCACCTGCGCCGTATCGCCGTCGATCGTCTGCTTGCCGGTGAATATGACGTCCGGTGGGCCATATTCCTTGCCGATGTTGCGAATCGCGCTCGCCAACGCGTAACTCGTCGCCAGCGTATCCGAGCCGGCAAAGCTACGGTCGGTGAGCAGGACAGCGCGATCGGCACCAAATGTCAGTGCCTTTCGGAGAGATTCTTCGGCCGACGACGGTCCCATTGTCAGGACGGTGACTTCGCCGCCGAATTGATCTCTTAGCTCGAGCGCAGCTTCCAATGCAAAGAGATCATAGGGGTTGATGATTGTCGGCACGCCCTGGCGCATGATCGTATTCGTAACAGGGTGCACGCGGATTTGCGCGGAGTCCGGGACCTGTTTGATGCAGACGATGCTGTGCATGTACTTCTCCTAAGATGCCGAGCCGACTCCCGACGCAGCAAATGTCATACCATCCAAGGCATTTCGCCAACGAGGAATGAATGCAGGCTGACGACGAGCCGGTTGTCGCAACTGCGATGGCTTACGCACCGGCGTGATCTCAAGCTGATCGGAGTCAGGGGCGGCAACGGAGCCGCAGCGATCACGCGCCGCTTCGACGCCAAAGCCATTTTCAGGGCGCGTACGTTGCAAACAGACGATGACAAGACTGGCCGAAGCGAAGACGCCCTACGCGTCGCCGGCGAGTAAATCCCAACCAAGGCACAACGCTAGCATCCCCATCATGCATCCGAGCTGGCGACCGCCTCTTTTCCACGCTTTCCTATCCCAGTCGGCCGAGCGAGAGAGAGAGGAGCGAGCTCGACGCTTGGCTCAGAAGCGTTTGATCTCGATGCCGTGTCTTCGCAAGGCGTAGCCAATCTGGCGCGGGGTCAGTCCAAGCAGGCGCGCCGCCTTCGCCTGTACCCACCCGGATCTTTCCATGGCTGCGATGACGCGCTCGCGATCGGTGACTTTCGCGGCACCCACCACGGGGCGCCCGGGTGGCTCCAGCGGTGTCAGCTCGCTGCTCACCGGCCGAACGGGTGTGACGGCTTGTGTTGGCGGCATGCTCAGCCTCGTGGGCAGTGAGATTGTCGGGCTCGGCTGTCGGGCCATTTCCGCCGGACCACACTTCCATAGCAAAGCCGACAGGCATTGCCCGTGGCAGCACGCAAAATCATCTCTTACGATCGACGATCCTCGCGCTAGTGTCGCGGTCCGCTGCACGCAGTTTTCGAGCTCACGGACATTACCGGGAAATCCGCAATTCATGAGGACCTCAATCGCACTTGAATCGAATACCAGAGTACGGCCGTTCTCATTGTTAAAGTTCCTCAAAAAACGAGCGGCGAGAAGCGGAATATCAGTGCGTCTTTCCCGCAGCGGCGGCAATAGCAGAGGAACAACGCTGATGCGGTAATAGAGATCGGCACGGAACTCGTTCCTTGCCACCGCCTCTTCAAGATTTTTGTTCGTGGCCGCAATCACGCGGACGTCGACTTTGATCGTCTGATTGCCGCCCACCCGCTCGAATTCCTGCTCCTGAAGCACGCGCAGAAGCTTCGCCTGGAACGAGCCCGAGATCTCTCCAATCTCATCCAGAAACAGCGTTCCCTTGTCGGCGATCTCGAAGCGCCCCTTGCGCGCGTTGAATGCGCCCGTAAACGCCCCCTTCTCGTGTCCGAACAATTCAGATTCCAGCACGGTCTCGGTGAGGGCTGCGCAATTCAGCTTGATAAAGGAGCGTTTAGCGCGCGCTGAACGCTCGTGAATAGCCTTCGCGACCAGCTCTTTGCCGGTACCCGATTCGCCACGCAACAAAACCGTGCTATTTGACTTTGAGATCACCTCGATCTTGTCAAGTAGCGCGCGCAGCGCCGGGCTGTCGCCGATCATTCCCTCGACTTGGACCTTCTTACGGTCCCGCCCATGAGGCTTGAGCTCGGAGAGTTGCTTCTGCAGCCGGAACTCCTCGTCCATAAGGCGCCCGCGATCGCGCACAAACGAGCAATGCAGCTTCGTCGTCTGGCCTAGCAGGCTGGCGACCATCGTCAGAAGGCGGAGGTCGTCGTCGAGCTGCGCACGCGTCCCATTGTCCGCGATGCGGTCAATGCTCAGCGTACCCACAACTTTGCCGTCAACGTCTATGGGAACGCCGATGAACGCAACACGCGCATGACCGCCGGCATTTAGCATATCGACCTCCGAAGAACTGAAGGCCGAATGCAGCGCTACATTCTCCACGATGAGCGGCTGCTCCGATGCGACGATTTGATCGATTGCTCCTTGCGGCAAGCGCACCCGGCAGCGGGCATCGCGGTCTTCGCTCCTGCCGTCCTCTACGATGATCTCCGGCCCGCCGTCATGCTCGAACAGACATACGATGCCGCGCCGCATCTGCACGAGCGATCCCAGGCGCTCGATGACGCTCGCCAGCTTAGCCTCGAGCCGACATAGGCCAGTGAGCGTGTGCGCTATTTCAACAATCGTGCTTAGCGATTTCTCTTGGGACCGCACAATACAAGCGGAAGCATCCGCGTCGGAGGTTGAGTTTGGCTTTTCGCGCAGGGAAATGCTGTCTAGCATGACGACTTCTCCGTTCCTTTCTCGATCCTCCCCATCGGACCTGTTGGATTCGTGTTGCATGCCCGATCTGACATCCAGTTCTCAGGGCGGGACGAGAGATTACCCCTCTTCATGGCACGTCGGCAGCACTTAGAGTAACTAGCTTTGCCGCTTTGTTTTCCAACTCGCTGCGCGGATTCACCCCGGCCAACATGACTTCCATCGATGAAGCTCAGAACAGCCGGTGCTCTTTAGGGGCTGATTGAATTATAAGTGTTGCCCGCCATTGATCGGCACTTCGGCGCCGGTGACATAACTTGCCGCATCTGAACATAGGAAGAAAATGACCTTGGCGACCTCTTCGGGTGTACCCACTCGGCGGAGTGGGATCTTTGGCACAAGATGCGCTTCCGTGTCAGGCGACAAAATGTCCGTCTTGATTTCGCCGGGCGCGATCGCATTGACGCGAATGCCATGCGCGGCGTAATCGTGCGCCATTTCGCGCGTGAGACAAGCGAGCGCAGCTTTCGAAGTCGCATATGCCGAGCCTGCAAATGGATGCACCCGCGAGCCGGCGATCGACGTCACGTTGACGATCGAGCCTGACGCCCTTTTTAATTCGTCGAACAGGCCTTGAGCGAGTAGAATCGGTGCCACCAGATTGAGGTGGAACACGCTCATCCAGGTGTCGACTGAGGTCGCCAGCGATGTCAGCCTGGTACCGTTTGCCGCTTTTGGTGAGTTTCCGGCATTGTTTACCAGTCCGTGCAACGGTGCGCCAGCAAGGCGCTCCTTGATCTCGGCAATCACGCGCGGCAGCATCCGATGATCGCCCAGGTCGACTTCGATATAGCTGTCGCCCTCTGAGTCTGATGGGCGACGCGCCGCGTCCAATGGTTGGCGCGCGCAAGAAATGATGCGCCAACCGGCTTTCGAAAACAATTTTCCGGTGGCGCGACCGATACCGCGCGATGCCCCGGTCAATACCAGCGTCTTTCGCTCTCGTAGCGGACGGCCCGCTCGATCGGCGTGAATTGGACCGCTAGGGTCCGTTTCCGACGATTGAGGTACGACCGCTTTGTCATCTGGTAGATCTAGCTTCACACGCGGCTCCCTTCCGCTCCCATCGGCTGTGCACCTTGTGCAGGATCCGGGCCAAAGCGACGCAGGGCATAAGGGGCGCACTTTGCGACAAATGGCAGGTTCTGAACATCTGGCCTGTTTGCTTTTCGACAACAGCAACGCCGCGTCAAGCCCCCGGGCGCGTTGACCGCGTCGCACTCCAGGGGTGGTCTGTGGCTCATTCGAATTGGCGGAGATAGTTTAGCTGCCTTTTGCGGAGATCAGGATCGATGGCCAGTTCGTTCAATTTCCTCGGTTGGACGCGCCGCCGCAGATGCGGCTCTGGTTCGACATCGGTGGGCTGGGGCTCGTGCCGTTGATCAGATGCGGTCGAAAGTATTTCGCAACCAGCGCATGAACAAGGCCGTCGTCCAGAAGACGAGCTGACCGCGAAGGGATTAACGCAGAAACGGCGATACGTCTACCTGACGCGCGTCCTTGCTGCTGGGACATTCTGACGTGACCGTCTGCTACGTCAGATTCCTCGGCGGCCCGGGCCACCACTGCCGTGCTCTTCACCGCGTGGCCACCGATGGCGGTTTCGGCCCGGCGATGCCGGGACCCTAACCTTTTCTCCGGCCCGTCGACCTACACGTCGCGGTCCGACGTATCCCGGGACAAGGCCGCCGACGCTCGCCGGCATTGGCCTACGCTTCGGTGAGCATTCGCTGTACCACTGCATCCCGGCAGTGCGTCGGTCTGCCCTCAGCTGCGGACGTTGCGAAACCCGATGCTGTGGAAGCCAGCAGTATCAGGCCGACGATCTAGGCGACGATTGCTCAGGTTCAGATTCGCGCCACCTCATGAAGCCGCGAAATGCTCGTATGGATTATCGACTAGGGTCAACTGCTCCGGATTGCTCAGATCGAATTCAATAATGCGTGGCACGAGCAGACGGGCATAGCGCGTAAAGGCGCTGGTGGGGGGAAAGCGGATCACGGTGGCGCATCGCGCAAGAAGATACATGTCGATGAGCGCGGAAGCTCCACCTTCAATTCCCATTTCCGCACTATGCAACGGCCCTGCCAGATCGGCCTGGAACCGTTTTGGTACGGCGAAGATATCGGGAAACAGACCCGATATGTGATCGAGCACCCGTGCGCTATCCGTGCACAGGAAGATCTTAACAGGCTTTGGATAGGGCAACGCCATGGCTTTACGGATTGCCATGCAGACCTGACGAAGAGCGAGCTCCGAATCGGCCCAGTACGGAGCATGCCCCATGATATCTTCGCCATTGCCGTTCCGAACATGAACGCCGATGATACTATGGCCGCTAAAGTGTTGCTCATACAAGTCCTCGATCCGCGCTCGAATCTCAGACCTGAGTTTGATGTTTCGGAAGATCAGTCGTTCGGCTTCCTCACCACAACGCCACATCAGGCAAGCGTCACAGACAATGGTGTTGGCCTCGTTATGGTCTCCTGCTTGGAACAGCTCAGTCAGTTCGTCACGTTCTCGGAAGATCTGCTCGTCCGGACGATTGATACAGTCGATCGATGGCCTATTCCACCACGGCGGGAAGAACGGGCCGGGAAACGAGAGCTGGTTGACCCTGTCATCGCAAATCACCGGCACGCCAGCGATCTCCTCAACCGGCTCGAAGAACACCGGAAAGGCATTGCTGAACGGTTGGTCGACATAACAGGAACCGCGCCAGTCAATAACGAGCGTTCGCCCGGTCCGCTGCGCGTACGACCAGGCTGATGCCAACGACCAGAGGCAATCACCAAAGCCGGTGCGCCTCCGCGAAACAACAAAGCGTTCCTTCGTCACGTTATCAAACCCTTCTCGTTGCGCGAGTGTGGCGCACCAAATCATCTGCGATGCCGATCCACTGTCCGGTATGGCCGAGACTCGCACGGGTCATTACCGCGAGCGTCATGGTTCCAGCCGCGCCCGCCATCCAGGCGTGGATGCCCGCGCTCGGCGGCAACAAACTCATCCTGCACGGCACTGCGATTGGCAGGTCATGCTAGAGGTGTCACATTACGTACCTTTTACGACGGCCCAGTCTGTGACGGATGCAGCCGAATACGACGCTGATCCCACAGCCCGCGCAGTTCGTTCAGGAGAGCTTCGCGCCTGGTCCTGTCAGAGGTGACCCTGGCGAGAAGATCGGCCAGAACAGCTTCCTTCTCGATTTGCATCAGCATGTCGAATAGGTCATGCGAGACGCGTACGCTGTCATGGCTGGAGTGACCCATGCGGATCTCGCAGATTGTCTCCTGGCGGTCTCGGCCCGCATGAGCGCGAACCCGGTAAAGAGATACATGGGGCGGCAGGGATACAGCGAGTGCGGTCCAATTTTCGAGCGTTGTTGCCCGCTTTTTGATGAGGAATGACCCGACCACAAGGCCATCCAGCTCGGTCGACAAAAACGCCGTAATCGCATCGGCAACGGAATCTACGATCGGTTCGGCATTGTTGTTGAACGACGTATTAAGCAGAATCGGGACGCCCGTTCGAGCTTTGAACGCATTGATAAGTTCCCAATAGGCGGCATTGCTCGTGCGGGACACCGTTTGCAGCCGAGCCGTACCATCGATATGCGTGATCGCGCCCAGCAATGCACGCATGGATTCGCGCACGCGCACGACGAAATTCATGAAGGGATATTCTGCGCGACCATCCGGCAACTCAAAGAACGCGCCCGCATCCTCCTCGAGAACCGATGGCGCGAACGGTCGATAACTCTCGCGCTTCTTGACCATCGCATTGATCCGGTCCTTGTTTGCCGCGGGCCTCGGGTCCGCAAGAATGCTGCGGTTGCCGAGCGCACGAGGGCCGAACTCGGACCGGCCCTGTACCCACCCGATCACAGCGCCATCAGCGATCCACTCGGCTGCTCTGGCTGCGACGTCAGCGGTCCGTTCAATCTCGAGGTGTCCGGCCCATCCCTTCAGTTCCTGTTCAATGCTGTCGTCGCTGCCGACATCGGGCCCCCAATAAACCGCCTGTAGTCGTTCGCGGGGCGGAGCCTGCCCGGCCTCGTTCGACACCATCAGCGCCGCACCCAATGCGCATCCGGCATCATGCGAGGCCGGCTGCACAAAAATCTCTTCGAACAGCCCTGAGTACAGCAGTTTTCCGTTTAGCGTGCAGTTGTGGGCTACCCCGCCAGCCAGGCACAGCCGTTTCATTCCGGTCTGCTCACGATAATGCCGAAGAATGTGAAAGACGATCCGCTCCAGCGCCTCCTGCAATGAAGCGCTCACATCTCGGTGTTGTTGCGTGAACGGCATTCCCTTTCGCCGGACCTCGATATTGCGCAGCAATGCCGGGCCGATACGGTCGAGGTGAACGCGGTAGGCACCGTTGGGGGAGAGCTCATAAAATTGGGAGAAAAGCTCGCGATAGCGAGCGGGATCTCCATAAGGAGCCAATCCCATGACCTTATATTCGTCGAACAGGCCGTAGCCGAGGTATCGGATCGTTTCCAGATAGAACAGTCCGAGAGAGTTGGTCTCTGGAAAAGTCATGAGCTCGGTCATTTCGGTGCCCGACCCCACCGCCAACAGACCCGAGAGGAAGTCGCCACAGCCGTCGATCGCGAGAACCAGGCTTTCTTCAAAACCAGACATTGCCAACGCGCTTACGGCATGGGCCTGATGATGGCCTACGAATGACACCCGCGAAGGGTCAACTTGGGTACCGAACTCTGCCGCGAGAAGGTGCTGCAACAGGAGATTCGCATCTAGCGGAATTGAGATCTCAGGTTGTGAGATGAACAACCGTTCGAGCATCGAATTGCAGTAGGCTTCAGTCGCGTAGAACGCAATACGATCGACGTCGCGAAGCTCCACGCCCGCGGCTGCTAGACAGTATTCGATCGCACTACTCGGAAGCTTGTTTGAGTGTTTGATGCGGTTGAGACGCTCCTCTTCGACGGCAGCGATCACGCGACCGTCCTTGACGAGCACCGCGGCACCGTCGTGCAGAAACGTGTTCGGTAGTTGCAGCGGGTTTTCATAGACCCTGTCAAGCCCGCCACTCAATCCTAGACAAAGCATCTTGTTCTCCGTTCATTCTGAGAGGTCTGTTGACCTATTTCGTATCGCTCGCTTGGCGAGTCGGCCGCACGTCGCCGCGGGGCCGCAGGCATCGCCAACGAAACGAGGCTCATATAAGCGTCGGCGGCGAATCGAACGTTCGTTACGTCCGGTGTTTGATCTCGCACGCGCGGCGCTTCGCTTTACGTCTTATTCCTTTCACCGCATCAGGCGTTGCCGAAGCAGCGCGGCCGAGACGAAGAAGGGCAACGCTGCGCAGACGCAAAGTGCGCCCACATGCAAACCGACGCTGTCGACCGGCCGACCGAGCATTACTGGACGAATGAGATCGACCGAATGTGTCAGGGGCAACAAGGCCGATATGCGTTGAAATGAACCCGGTAACTGGCTGATTGGGAAGATCGCGCCACTCAGATACATCATGGGGGTGAGGATAAGTGATTGGTAGAAGATGAAATAGTCGTGGCTCGGTGCAAGAGCTGAAACGACCATTGCGAGGCTCGCGAAAGCAATGCCAGTGAGGGCGATGGCTGGTAACGCATAGGGAATGGACGACCACTCTGCATACCCCAGCGCGACGGCAACAATCGTGATCGCCGTCCCGGCGAGCAAGGCCTTGCTCGCTGCCCATGCCATTTCACCCAGAACAATGTCGCCGAGCGTCAGGGGCGTACAGAGCACAGCCTCCCACGTGCAACCTGTCTGCATGCGAGCGTAAGCCCCATAGATCGTTTCGAAGGTTGAGGAGACCATTGCGCTTGTGGCGACCATGCCAGCCGCCAGAAACGCAATGTATGAAGTTCCCTCAACGCCACCTACGATCATTCCGAGGCCAAAGCCAAGACCGAACAGAGAGCTCATCGGCTCGGCCAGATTCCCAAGAATCGACGCCAGAGCGACTTTCCGCCAGACCAGAAAGTTGCGGCGCCATACCGCGATCCAATTCCATGGATTAGCAGGGAGCGCGGACGCAAAACGTTGCCACATCGTTCAGTCCTTCATCTCTCGCCCGGTTAGCCGTAAGAAGACATCCTCCAGATTTGGCGGACGCTGCAGAAGGCGGAGATCCGGACGGTTGCCAAGTCGGCGACGCACCTGCTCGGGATCCTTGACATAGCAGAACAGTGTCTCCCCGCTCACCTCGGCGTGCTGCACTGTGGTTCTAACCAGCGGCAGCAGGTCATGGGCATTACCACCGTAGATCTCGATCACCTGGCAGCCGATCTGCTGCTCGATCAGAACATGAGGCTGCCCTTCCGCGATTTTGCGGCCGTGCTCAAGCACGCACAGGCGATCGCACAATCGCTCCGCCTCTTCCATGAAATGGGTGGTGAGAAGAATCGTTTTGCCGCGCGCTAATAGCCAGCGCAAGCGTTCCCAGATGAGATGACGGCCGTGCGGATCGAGGCCAGTCGTCGGCTCGTCAAGTACCAATACCTGCGGGTCGTTAATGAGGGCACGTGCCAGCGTCAGCCGCCGCTTCATGCCGCCGGACAGTTCGGCGACGCGGGCGTCCGCCTTGTTCTCCAAGCGGGCGAATTCGAGCAGTGACGGCGTCACCGCGTTGACCTCGGTCGCGCTCATGCCGAAGTAGCGACCGAAAACGAGCAAGTTTTCGCGCACGGTGAGCTGAAGATCGAGGTTGTCGAACTGTGGGACAACCCCGATGCCCCGACGCGCCAACGGCGCATGTGCCGGCACCGGCTCGCCAAGCACGTGGATCTTACCTGCGTCGGGCGATGCAACACCCAGGATCAATCGCGCAAGCGTACTTTTACCCGCTCCGTTTGGTCCCAGCAGACCGAAGCACTCTCCGGGCGAGACCGTAAACGAAAGAGCGTCCACGACGGTCCGGTCCTTGTAGGATTTACTCACCTCGAAAAGGTCGATTGCCGGGGTTGACATTTGCTTACGCGATCGCGACGGACGTTGTCCGCACCGCGTCCTTTGTCGCGTGCTTTTTCGTCCAAAGCAGGCCGTCACACCACACGTGATCGACGCGTCCCCACTGGCACGCGGCGGCAGCATCCGGGAAAAAGCCGCGTCCATGCAAATTGGCGCTGGTATTGCAAAGCAGCGGAATGGCTGTGAGCTTCTCGTACGCGATGAGAAGCTCGACCACTTTATGCTGAGATGTTCTGGAAACCGTCTGTAGGCGAGCAGATCCATCGAGATGCACGACGGCGGGAATTTTGTCCCGCCATTCCGGTCGCGTCTGGTGATCGAACAGCATGTACGGATCGGGTACTCCAGGGCTAAAAATCTCCGCCGCACGATCCTCCAGGCATATCGGCGCTACCGGCCTGAAATGCTCTCGAAGCTTGACGTCGTTGAGATGATCTTTCATTCCCTCCCAGCTCGCAGCCGCGAGAATGCTCCTGCCACCCAACGCACGTGGTCCGAGCTCGGCACGCCCGGCAAGGAAGACCACGGGCTTGTCACTCGCGAGGATTGCCGCGAGTTCGCCCATCGTGCAGGGCGCGCCGTCCCATCCGGGCGGGACTTCGCTGGGACGAACGGCCGGTCCACTGTAGACCGTCCATTCCAGAGCTCTAAAGCCTTGCTGTGCCGCCAGTGCAGAGCAAGCAGCACCGATCGCTGAGCCGCTGTCGTTCGGAAAGGGCGGCACCCACACGTCATCGAACAGGCCGGTCGCACGAAATGCACTATTCCACTTGATATTCAGGCCACAGCCGCCGGCTATGCAGAGGTTACGCCCCCCCGCAAGATCCGAATGTCGCTGCACAACATCAGCAATTGTGCGAACCAGCAGGCGCTCTAGAAAGACGTGAAATGACGCAAGGATGTCTTCGGCCTGCTTGGCCTTCAATCCCAGTGCGCACGCATCGAAGAAGTCGTGCAGAGCTTCAAGTGGTGATAGTGAGCTGTTGATCTGTGCAAGCTTATGACAAGCGCCCTCAGCATCCGTGCCAAAGTGCGCCTGATAACGCTCCTGAAACGTTTTAATAATCTCCTCGTCGGGAGCTCCGAGAGCGATATAGGCCATCAGCTTGCCGGCTATGCCGAGATCCCAGCTGGTCCGGTCTGCCCGCCTGTAAGGTCCAAAGTGATGTCCTGCCGTCGCATAGGCGTGGCCTATCATCGGAAACAGGCACTCGATGAACCGAATCCCGTGCGGCCCGACATAGTAGAGGCGCGGAAACATGCAGCCGTCCCACACCAAGCAGAAAGCAGATTGTGCGGATTTGGCAAACGAGCTGGTGCAGTATGCGGATGCTACGTGCCCGGTGACATGGGGATAGCTTTGATACGGATATAGTTTCCCATCAAGCATAAGGCCGATGCGATCGCGGGACGCGAGGGGGCTATCGCCTTGGCGTTCGACATACGGCGCGCCCTTGAGCTTGACGGTCGTCGTCCCACTAAGGACTTCAAACTGGGATTCGAACTCTCCATCCCAGCCATCAATGACGAACTGATCGACATCGCTCGGATCGAGCCCGTGCTCCGCCAAGGCGCTAACAACGGAATCCAGGTTGTCGATGGTCTGATAACGCGGATTATTGTTCAGCTTCTCCTGCTCGACGCAGAACACCACTCGCCCGTCCTCAATCAGAGCGACGGCCCCGTCATGCGTCAACTTGATACCGCAGATACGCATAGTGGCTCCTCTCAGCCTCGGCCGTTGGGTGGGATCGAAGATGGCTCCGGATTCCGAAAGCGGACCAACAGGCAGTCTTCGTCAGCCGACAGCCCCTGGCACTGCACGCGTTCGACCTCAATGAGGGCTTCAGTCAAAATCGTGATGACCGTCTCGGCGCCAGCGACATGCCCCCATCGCTTGCAGGTCGCATCACGTGCAGATCCGAAGACCAGATGCCCACCCGGAGCAAGCATCTTGACCATGTTGTCGACTGCAGTACGCATTTGTGTCATGTCTTCGAGATAATAGAGAACTTCGGCGACCACGATCAGATCGAACAGCTCTGCGGCCGAGAACTGCAGAATGTCAGTCGCCGCCCAGCTGATATGCGACCACCTCTTGGTCCGCTGGACCGCTCGACCGATCGCTCGCGGCATAACATCGATGACCGTGAGCCGTTTGCAGTGAGGAGCAAGCTTCTCTGTAAACGCACCGGCCGCGCACCCGATTTCGAGGCCATTTGAGACGGCGCTGTTCGACAGCGACAGCCGCAGCAATTGGGTGTGACGCTCACGTTCGAACGGATTGTCGTCGAGCCGCCACGGATCCTCATTAGACAGCTCCCGTTCCAACGATTGATATGTCTGATGCACGTTCACGGCCTAATCTCCTACAAAGCTGCTTACTCAGTCTCGGCCGCAATGCCATCCGGCGCGATCAGCTGCGATGGAGCGCGCGAAAGACCTACCCTGCGAATTGCGCCAGGCATTTCCGATCCGGGGTTAAGGCTTGGTCCAGTTGTGGCGTCTTCGGTCGAGCCCTTCGATTCATCAACGTCTGATGATTTCGCTATTTTGCGCGAGAGCCAATCGCTGTTGCTCAAGGTACAGAGCGCATAGGCTTTCATCGGGAGCAGGAGGAAGATGTTGATCGGGGTGTGCAGCGAGAAGCCAATAAATCGAAGCTCGCCGGCGCGCAGGGCTGCCACGCTGCATCGAATCAGGGTCATCGCGACGATGGTCAGACCGGTCCACCAGGGCACGGTGCCCGTGAGCGCGAGCTGAGCGAGCGCGGCAATCGATGAGATGGCGAGCAGCAGCGGGCCGAGGTTCTGTCCAACCACGTCCAGCGTGAGGTACCGGTCAAGGCCGGGCAGCAGGTGCAAACCGAGCAGGGTGTCGCGGTAGGTGCTGCGCGCCCAGCGGAGCTGTTGGCGCAGATACGGCAAGAGCGTGTCCGGGACCACCGTGGCGGCGATGGCGTCCGGAACGTACTCCGTTCGGAACCCTGCCTTGAGCATGAGGATGGTCAGATGACGGTCCTCACCGAAGTCGCTGGGTTTTCCCCGGAAGAACTGCGTCTCGTATTGCTCGAGCAGCAACAGCAGCGCGGAGCGCCGGTACATGGCGCACGGCCCACAGCAGCACATGACGGCACCAAACCGCGTCTGCGCCGCGCGCTCCTCGTTGCAAGCCAACCAGTACTCCATGTCGATCAATCGGGTCAGCCAGCTCTCGTTTCGGTTGCTGGCCTTCAATTGGCCCATGGCCGCGCCGACGGCTGGATCCTGCATCTTCCGCACGAGCTTGCTGACCACGTCGCTGTCGATTTCCGTGTCGGAGTCGACGTTGAGCACGAGATCGCCGAATGAGCGGCGAATCGCTGCGATCTGCGCCTTGCGTTTTCCAACATTGCTTGGCAGCAGAATGATGGTGAATCTCGGGTCATACGCGT
>NZ_JH600073.1:5747560-5771256 GCF_000244935.1 Bradyrhizobium sp. WSM1253 | reverse complement strand
GAACCATTGGTCATAGGCAACGCGAGCTTAATCCTGCCGCGAGATCAAATCCGAGGCGTCCGAGTGCTCTGCATGTCTCGTTTCGCGCTGTGCAGATCGCGAGGGGCATCGAAGCCCCGTAGATGCCGCAGGAAATTGAAAATGCTCCTCACCGACCCTGCCGCAATCGCGCCCTGCGGAGCTGTTGGCGCCGATACGGCAAGAGCGTATCCGGGACCACCGTGGCGGCGATGGCGTCCAGAACGTACTCGGTTCGAAACCCCGCCTTGAGCATGAGGATGGTCAGATGACGGTCCTCACCGAGATCGCTCGGCTTTCCCCGGAAGAACTGCGTCTCGTATTGCTCGAGCAGCAACAGCCGCGCGGAGCGGCGGTACATGGCGCATGGCCCACAGCAGCACATGACGGCACCAAACCGCCTCTGCGCCGCGCGCTCCTCGTTGCAAGCGAACCAGTACTCCATGTCGATCAATCGGGTCAGCCAGCTGTCGTTTCGGTTGCTGGCCTTCAATTGGCCCATGGCCGCGCCGACGGCTGGATCCTGCATCTTCCGCACGAGCTTGCTGACCACGTCGCTGTCGATTTCCGTGTCGGAGTCGACGTTGAGCACGAGATCGCCGAATGAGCGGCGAATCGCTGCGATCTGCGCCTTGCGTTTTCCAACATTGCTTGGCAGCAGAATGATGGTGAATCTCGGGTCATACGCGTAGCTCGCGTGGACCGCGGCCACTGCGCCGACATTTGCCGAGCCGTCGTCGACCACGTAGACCTGCAATCTTGTGGACGCTCGAGAGCAACGCGTAGGAGGCAACAGCAGCGGTGCTGATGGTGGCAAGCAGGCTCATGGGAATCGATCTATTCAGTGAGGTTGAGGAAGCGACGGGATTGCAAATCCACGGTCATGCAGTGCTGGAATGAGTTGGGCGAGCGCCGTCACGGTCTGGTCGCGCCGACCAGCATGAGGGCAGCGTCCCAACTCATCGGGAGGGCATCTGTCGTGCAGGAGCACGATTGCGCCCGGCCGGACCGAGGCCAGCACCGCGGCAACAATCGCCTCGACGCCGGGACGCGACCAGTCTTGCGGGTCGACTAACCAGGGCAGGGCCTGCCAGTTCGGCCTTCGCCGACACGGCGAAGGCCTCCTTGCTCCAGATCCCGTACGGCGCACGCATGTGCCGCGGCCTCGAGCCGCATCGAAAACACTCCAGTTCCTTGTTCTCGCCAAGCGCTCTCGAGCGGCGACGCCTGACCGATGCGCGTCAAGCGTAGCCATCCGGAATCTCAGCTGGCAGAGAGCTGCACCCAGCGGCGCATATCGCCCTTGTCGTTACTAGCGTTTGCTGCGCCGCTCTTGCTTGGCCAGAGCTCTGAGCGCAAGCTGCCCATGCTGCTCATTATTGTTGTTCGATCCAAATTCATGTATCCAAGCAGCTCCCGCGCGCCGGTGGCTCGCTGACGCAATACGATGCGCCACGCTGCGCCCCAAGAGGGATCAACGTTCGGTGGGCAAGCCGATGCTCTTGATCCACTTGATCAGGCTAACGCGATAGAGTGGCTCAGCATGCGACCGTCCTTTCGGTGCAAGGTCCTGGCTGAGCATCGAACCAGGTCGGGAAACGCGAATCATGGTGCTTGAGCTGGATCACCTCAAGCGAGCTTCACACGAGCGAAGTCGGGCGATTGCCAGTGGCGATGACGACGAGCGGCCGGTCCTTTTGATGATTAAGTTGCAGAGTTGAAGGGGACTCGCACTTGTTCGATGCAGCGGGCCGTTGAGGCTGGCCAGAGAAGCGTCGTTCGTGATGCACGAGATAAATCCGAGCCTGCAGCATTTCGGCAGGTCTCCACCCAAGCCCTGCCGGCCGCCAGGGAGGCACTAGATTGATCAACTAGCGTGGTGCTGTCGCTCCATTCCATCAGGCCAGATAGCTGCTCAGCAGCTCCGCGAATGGCCTCGCCTAACATCAACCGTGCACAGCCAAATGTCGCGGCAAGGGATCGACGGAGCGGGGCATGCATCAATGCATCTTGCGATGAGTGCTCAACATGCCGATCTAGCTAAGGAGATCCTGGGTGCGGTGGGGTTCGCTGGCCATGAACATTGCCATTGCAGAATCGAGCGAGCTGTATGCCCGCTCGCGGGCTGCCTGCGGCAAATCAGGAGTTGCGTCGATCGCAGCGCGCGCGTCGCTCATAATCTTATCTTTTGCGGAAAGAAGCTTCGCGTCTAAAATCACATGAAGCGTCTCTCGAACGTCAGGCAAGATTGAGCTATCGCCGTCGATCAATTCTCGAAGTTTCCAAAACATACGCTCGACTGCTACCATCGACCCCAGGACTGACATCAGTCTTGGTGACATCATAGGCGATCTCCTTCTCCAGCCAGAGTCTGGCGGCCATCCACCAAATCAGACACGTCCCCGATTGACACCGATGTGCGAGGTGATCCTGAACAGGGGAATGACTCGGATTACATTTCCGCTGCTATGCCCCGGCGGGCGTGAGACGGACCGTCAAATGGTACATATTCCCTGTGCTCCAAGGCCGTAACCTAGGGTGCGTGAGATGGCGTCCAAAGCCGACATCGAGGGCGTGCGCCGTCTCCGTTTTACCAAACGTTGCAAGAGATATTGGAGGTGGACATCTACTGCCAAGCATCCGTGCTCTTTCGCTTGTGCACTGCAATCGCTCTGTTGACGACGCCGAATCGGCTGAGTGATCCCGCTCACGCAAAGCTGGTCATCCGATATCCCGTTGCTCCGAGCGTCGACGCGTTTCGTCATTGCGTGAAGGCATCGAGATCGACCCTCCCGAGTCGACGATCGCGTGTGTTGGTCGTGCGTCAGGTCGACCTCGATCAACCTACTGGTTCTCCCATCGACTGCCCGGTCGGTCGAGCCCAGCAGTGATAGCGAGTTATATGCGCAGATCATTTTCATCTGCCGGAGTCCGTATCTCGGATTGAATCACCTCGTCTCTCTTACTGTTCTCCTCACTGCACGGCTATGCTGTGCAAACCGTGCATTCCACCCACCAGCGGCCACCGCGCTTCTCCGCGCGCAATTTGCCGCGGCGGATCCGAGAGAGCACGGCTTCGGGGCTTATGTGGTTCATTGCTGCGAACCGCTGAACAGTGAGGTAGTCCTCATGCAGAGGTGGAGGGGTGCTAATGCCGTGCGCAGCCAGCAGAATGCGCAGCGAAGCCAACTCCGCCAGCACGATCTCGAGCTTACGCGCGATCTCCTCCGTCTGATCGGAGCGCTGCCGGGACCGCGTCACGACAGGCCCGCTCGGGCGCTAAGCCACACCTTGAATTCGTCTGGAATGCGATCGACGAGCCGGCGCGCCAAAGCGGGGATCGGCGTGAACCAACTCACGTGGCCAGGTAAACCAATGCTCGGGCCTTCTCAGTGCGTACAAAATGAGAGAAGGCGATTTATTGCCGTTAAGCCTGCTGCTTGCTGATGCAGCCGAAAGGATCGCTTCGGTGTAAAGCCATCTGAACGATAGCAGCGGCTGATCCATTCGGCAGCGGTGCTCATCGGCGTCGCTATTGCCCTTTATTAGCGGGTCAACCGCGAACTTATCGGACCCGCTGTGGGTCATAGCCCGCGCTCTGCCGCTATGAGCTCGGAGTGAATCGCAGTTGCTGTGTTGAGGCAGGCATCCAATGACAGAGATCCGAAGGCGAGCTGACAAAGGAGATAGTTGGAGCCTGCCTCTTCCACGTGATCGAGAAGAGTCTGGCGCACCGAAGCGCGCGTTCCGACAACGCACAGTTCACTCCCGATCGCGGCATCCAAGGTCAGGGGCAGGTTGGATGGAGGCGCGATGTCATTGAGGTCGTACAGGAACTTGAAGTTCTTGAGCCATGTTTCATAGGCTGGCGCCGCGAGGGAGCGGGCGGCTGCTTCAGAGTTGGCGATTACGACCATGCGGAGCAATGCCAGAAATGGTGCTGCACCGTTGGCCTCACCCTTCGCGTTTCGATGAGTGCGATAGACATCGGTTATCTTGCGAACGGCAGAAGAGGGGCCCATGCACGCGAGATTGGCGTCATTTGCCGCCGCCCACCGGGCTGAGTCTGGCCGATTTGTTGCAATCCATGTGGGGGGACAAGGATGCTGGTGAGGTGAAAGCGTCAAGGGAACGTCGGCCATCGCAAAATGTCGCCCTTGGTATGAGAGCGGACCGCCATTCATCGCGTCAACGAAGATTTGGGAAGCTTCCTCGTAACGGCTCGAGGCAACATCGGCTCCAACCCCAAAGTAGCTCAGTTCGATCGGCAAAGAGCCGCGACCAAGGCCGACCTCAACTCTGCCGCTGCTCAGGTGATCCAACATGCAGATCTCCTCGAATGCACGCAGCGGATGATAGAGGTTGAGCAGCATGACCAAGGGACCAACGCGAAGTCGCCGTGTGCGTTGTATGACGCTCGACAGAAACAAGTTCGGCGATGGACCCCGTCCATGGGGAGTGCAATGATGCTCCGCTAAATGATAGGCATAGAAACCGAGCCGGTCGTAGGCCTCTGCAAGCGTGAGGCGGTCCGCGTATTGCCGTGCGATATCGCGGCCGTCGTCGTCAAGATGATCAAAGATGCCGCAGGTCAGGTTTGAGGGAAGAACGTTTCTCATTCAGTTATCTCCTATATAGAGAGGACCGGAGTCCGCCAGGTTTCGGGGAGTGCGAGAGGTGCTCGCTGGGAACGCGCTGCATAGGCTGTCAAGCCGTTCTCAACTGCTCGTAGTGCGCCGACTGGGTAAAAGGACTCGGCTGCGTCGCGAAGCTGCATCAGGTGTTCGCCCGGATCGATTACGTGCGCGGATCGGTGACATGAGTGCAAAAGGCCACTAGCCACGGCATCCCACTTTTTTAAGAATGCTGCCGATAGCGGCAAGAAAAGCATCCATCTGGCGCTTTGTACCGATGCTAACCCGAATGCACTCTTCCAGGCCGGCATCCGGAAAGAAGGCAACAAGGACTCTCTGGTCTTCCAACGCCGCCTGCCACCATCTGCCACCCTGGCCCACCGGCACACGGGCGAGGAGGAAATTCGCTTGGGAAGGCGTTACAGAGAACCCAAAGTCTGAGAGGGCGGCCGCTACGCGCTGCCGCTCAAGTCTGACGTGGCGATGATTCTCCTCGTAGGCATCGCGATGCGTAAGGACGCTCATGCCCACCGCCTGAGCGACCACATTCATGTTGAATACATTCTGGATGTTCCGGAGCCGCCCAATCAGCTCGGGATGGCCGAAACCGAAGCCGACGCGAATGCCAGCGGCGGAATAACTCTTGGAAAATGTGCGCAGGACCAGAAGATTCGAATGGCGTTCAACGAGGCGTAGGCCGTCCTCAGGTGCGAAATCGACGTAAGCCTCGTCCAGTACGATCAATTGGTTAGATTGTGTAACGAGGCGTTCGATCTCGGCGAGCGGAACAAAGGTTCCGGTCGGATTATTCGGATTGGCCAGCAGAATGAACTTGGCATGCTTAGCCGGACCGACAAGCAGCTGGTCCATCGGCAAGCAGTCCGGTGCAGACCAAGGAATTTCAATAAAGCGGGCCCCCTGCAACATGGCAAGCTTGCGATTGAAGGAAAAGCCCGGCGACATCATTGCAACGTCGTCGCCCGGGGCAAGAAAGGCTCTGTAAATGAGGCTGAGCAGTTCAGACGATCCATTGCCAGCTATCACGCGATCAGTTGCAATGCCATAGGCAGCTCCGGCCGCTTGCCTCAAGCTGACATTGTCGTCTTCTGGATAGCGGTATTGCAGCTCGAGAGCTGCAATTGCGCTTCGCATCACGACGCTTGGCAACGGAAAGGGGTTCTCATTCGTATTTAGTTTCACGCAATTGTTGTCGGTGGTGGGCCGCCTGGACGGTAGAGCATCCAGTTCGCGAGCCACCGGCGAGAGCGAGGAAAGCATAGTCTGCAACTTTGCATCCAAAGTGGTGTTCTCCCTTTTTGTCGACGAGAGTAGTTGAGGGCGTTCGGCGAGCCTACGTGGGTGCGTGCGCTTTGTTCGGACCCCAGAAGCGCGAGGCCTGCATGAATGTGAGTGTTGGGAGGCAGACTTGGCTCTAAGGGCCGTACCGGATCAGACTCCGTCTCAAGGTCCGATAGCGATCAGCACGGATCAGGCGTCGCACGGCGTGTTCCGAACCAATACCTGTTTCCAGGAAGGGGATGGAACGCCACGTCCCTCGACCGAACAGCGCAGCTAACGATTGGCTCGAACTCGCGCAATCCGCAGACGGACTGCGCGTGACTGACATCGTTTCACGACGTACGTTGTTTCTAAAGAGGCCCTGACAGTTCACTCCCAAGAGCGAGGCGCGCATCAATTTCAGTAGCTGGAAATACGTCGGCCTTGCGAATGTGAAAGTGATGCTCACTGCAGTGGCACCAGGCGAATAGGAACGTACTCTTCGGGCGGCCCTGCGGGCGCGCACGATAGCTGTGATAGCATTGCTGCGAGCGTGAAAAATGCTGCGACTGCGGCGATTGCGAGGCACGTGAGCAGCGCGTACTCGCTATATCGAGGATGGTTCATCATTCGAACGTTCCGTGCGGTGTTGGGACGGGCGGTCAGTTCTGCTCGACCGCTTCGACGGTATTGTCGCGCCAGCGGTAAACGATGAAGCCAGGAGCGGCATTGTCTCCCTTCGAGTCGAATGCAACAGTGCCAATAGCCGTGTCGATTGACTGGAGCGGAGGGCCGCAGCGACCCGCGTGGCATCTAAGGTGCCGGCCCGTTTGACGGAGTCGGCCCATGCTTGAACCGCGGCATAAGCGTAGAGCGTGTGACCTGCGGCGGTTAGGCTCGAACCCTTGAGCTTGGCGACAGCAGCTGCGCCTGCAGCGTTCTTCGTCGGATCCGGCATAAAGGTAAAGAGCGTGCCGTTCGCGGCCTCGCCGGCAATGGCCAAGAAGTCGGTTGTCATCAGCGGATCGTTGGCGATCACGGTCAGATGTGCGCCCGCCTCCGCGGCTTGACGCACGATCAGGCCGATCTCGTTGTAATAGCCGCCGATATAGACGAGCTGGATTGCCTCTCTCTTCAGTCGCGAAACGAGAGCGGTGTAATCCTTCTCGCCTGCAACATAGCTTTGTCGAACGGGACGCTCGCCGGCTGCACGAAGGCGAGATTCAACGATATCGGCGATACCCCTGCCTGCTCTGCTCTTGTCGTCGAGGACTGCGAGCTTTGCACCTTGGTGATGCCGCGCGATGTATTCGGCGGCAACTCTGCCTTGCTGGTCATCGCGGCCGCAAATCCGAAACAGGGTCGTTAGGCCACGCTCTGTCAGACGGGGATTGGTGGACCCAGGTGAAATCTGAATTACCTCGGCTTTGGCATATATGTCTGAAGCCGGAATCGACGAAGATGAACAGAAGTGACCAACGACGAGCTTGATCCCGTCACTTGTCAGGCGATTGGTAACAGCGGCGGCCTGCTTGGGGTCGCATGCATCGTCCGCGATCTTCAATATGAGCCTTGTGTCAGGCAGCAGACCCGAAGCATTTATCGAATCTACAGCTGCGGCCGCTCCATCGCGTATCTGCGCGCCGAGCGCCGCAGTGCTTCCCGTCATTGGTCCGGCTATGGCAATGTAAACATCTTCTGCCTTGCCGCTCGAGCTCAGGGCCAAAGAAAGGAGCGCAGCAGCTGCAAGCCTGTGAACGCGAAGGACCGACATGTAGGGCTCCCGATGTCTCGCGCTACGACTTAGTCTGCTTCGCCATACTGGTATGACGGCGACCAACAATCCGGCGCAATGATGTTTGAGTCGAACTCAGGTTGGGTACGGATGGGCTCAGGTTGTTTGCCAGGTTGGGCATAAGCATCGAGCGGACACGGACGAATGGACGTTCGGAAGCCTAGTCAGGAGAAGCGGTCTAAGGCTGACAGCACCAATGTCGAACATCCCGCCGATACCCGGTACTCGCGCCAATCTTCCGTGCTCGACAGACGTGTGCCGAGGAGACGCTTGGACGGCGCGGGACGATCATCGAGCGACGGTTCCCGTGGAGAACTCTCACCGAGAACGTCCGTAAGTGGTGCCGGTCATCGGAGTCTCTCTTAATTTAGCCGACGCTCTGTCCGTCGCCCCGCTGCTGCGTCGATGCTTTTAGAAGGTACAATGTGACGCTACGTACGAATCAAGTACTTTGAAGCGTGCTCGTCGAGGTTGATTGCCAAAGATCCGCAGAGCGACACCAAATAGTGGGGACAACGCTGCTTTGGAGGCGAACTGCTAGGGACCAAACGATCCTGGCTCAGACAAGGATCACCATGAGCTCATTGGGTTTGGCGACATTCCTGTGGGAGGGCCTCGCAACGGGTGCGCTCAACTCTTTCCCAGCTGGTCCTCCAGCGCGGCGAGGGCGAGATCGAGGTATCGCATGAGGCTCGCATCCCAGCCGGCGAGATTGTGTGGTTCGGTCAATCGCGTCAGCACCTTAAGTATCATCGAGACAGTCGAATCAACTCCTGCGATCTCAGTCAGCAGCGAACGGGCCTGACGCGCGATTGCATTTGCCCGCTCGCAGCACGGAGGCTCACCCTGGTCCATGCAGCTTCGCAGCTCGTCCCGAATCTTTCGCCACCGATCTTCGCGGCTAGCGTTAGAAGCGCACGTGCAGATGGCAGAGGGGGTACGCTCCTCGATCCGCGACATGGCATCTAGCGTCGCCGGCAGCTCGTCGACACTGACTTCTGTCTCACCTTGCGTCGTCATAGTGCGCAATCGATCCCGTAGTAATGTCGCGCGCGCGACTTGAAGCTCAATCCGCTCCAGATGGTTTCGCAACAGGTCCGTGAGAGATGTCCGCCCCTCGATCGCCTTGCGGATCTCAGGAAGCGAGAAGCCGAGCTCACGTAGAGCGCGAATCTGGGAGACGCGTTGTAGGCTTTCCCGATCGTACATGCGGTGACCGCCACAGGTACGTTCCGAGACCGTCAATAACCCGGTATGTTCGTAATGATGCAGAGTGCGTACGGTTACACCGGTCGCCTCTGCAAGTTCTCCAATGCGCCATCGGCGCCGTCGTGATATCGCGTTTGTCATGATCCTCAATTTGCAAGCCTACAACCTGACGTCACGTGAGAATCAAGTTATTTCAATGATCTAGATGATGCGTCTCTTGCTGCAGGCCCCAGAAGGTTAGAGTGCATGCCGGTGCTCAAGCGGCCGAGACAAGTGCAAGCATCAAGTACGCGAGCGATGCCAATTCGTCCCGCGCTGCGCGTTGCATCACCAGTCTGGCGATCGCCACGCGATTCTCGCTGGTTCGCATGCATGACGGTAAAGACGCGATCGCTTGATCGAACAGCCTTCCCAAGCTCGCGAGATCATCCGGATCGTAGACTCCGCTCGGCGTTTCCAACAGAAACCTCCTTTGGTGGTTGCACTCGCGCCGCACGTGACGAAGCCGTTTGGCTGTGGTGGGGCAAAAAGGAGACGGAGCGGCGACGTGCGTGAAAGAATGTGACAGGTGCGTCCACGTGATGCCGTTGTGCAACATGGCGTTTGCTTCCCCGACAGTGCGCTAACCCAAAGTGTGCAATGTCTCCTGATCCTGCAGCAGCGGTGGCTATTCTGCGGCCTGATCATCAGGAAAGCGAAAGCATGTGCGCAGCCCGCTGAGACACGGCCTCCCGAAACGCGAACCCAGACACAGCACTGATCTCATCGGACGGCTCTCTTCCAGTCGCAATCCTTGCCGTGACGTCTATCACCTCGGCGCGCGGTGCGGTTGATTGGGTTGATCATCGCGGATCAGTGGCACCACCAGTCGTGGCGCGGTGGCGGGCTTGGCGCCTAACAGCTTTTTCGATCGTCCGCTAGTCCTGTTGTGGCACTGCGTGCTCAAAGGCGTTGCTCGCGTGATCGCTGCCCAGGTTTTGAGTGCCGGAAGATGACGGCTGCTCTTCAACGGCGCAGGTCCGCCGCCGTGAACGTCGGGAGTATGACGGAAGGCGAGATCAAGACCATTCCTGAAGGCATCATCTCAAAGCAGGCGCACCTCAAGCGTCTGGCAAAACGTTGCTCGCAATTAAGGACCGGGTCTCGAACGATCGTGCCATATCCGTTGCATGTGGCGGCACTCAAACGCGTCTAGGGCCGCCCCATGCGCCACGCGCTCGCGCCCGAGCAAACGCCTGACATAACTCGTGCAGCAATAACTTGCATGTTTAGGCGTGCGCCGGATCAGTGTCGCGGAGCGCGTACATCGGACGGCGTCGCGAGATGCAATGCACTCGAAGTGCAAGGATCCGTAGCGGCTTTGCCTCTGTACAATCACTTGGCGAACCGCTGGCCGCCTCGCTATACGGGTCCGCAATAGCAAGAGACGATGCTACAGTGTGGTTGAGAGTTTGATGCACGTCTTAAGGCCATGCTCAAGTCGAAGCTACTCCAAAATCTAGGGGGCACTGAGCAAAGGAGCCCTTTCGGGGTCAGCGGTGTGGCAGCAGCTCGAGATGGGCGGCGGTGGCGCGGTGTGAGTCACGCCGCGATCTTTCGAAGACGCGATTGTCGCGACATCGGAAAGAAGGACCCGGCACCGATCATCCGATTTGGCTGGGGATGTCGGCCGAAATGATCGAAAGCTGGATGAGGAGCAGGCTTGGAGTGGGAGCGGCGAGCGCTTACGCGGCCGCACCTTGGCACAGTTGCGGTCCTCTCATCATGAACACTCCTCACCGCAACACGCGCGCAGCCGGAAAAGTGCCGCCAGCTGATGTCACTTGATCCGGGTTGATCCTGCGGTCTGCAAGCTTGCAGTTGGACTCGATCACGCGGCATCGCGCGCATCGAGAGGAAGATAAGCGCCGTCGAGAGAGGAAGTGTTCCGAATTCCATTGTGATATTGTGCAAAGACACGCAGTCTTCCCCGCCCATCCGGGTTTGCGCGAGCTGGCGGTTGGCTTTGTGGTGCGCGATCGTGGGCGGCGTTTGCGTTCAGCTTTCATGTTGATTCGACCCGAACGAGCAGGAAGCGCCTCTGCCGGTCATCAGCCATTTGTATCTAGTGGCGCGCTTCGGGACTAACTCCATCGCTGTTGAAGGCAATGAGATCCACCAGTTCAGGCAAACAGCGATGCGGGTTCGCTACCAGGTGAAGCCTGCAACTTCGATCGCAGGTGCTGGCCTTGAACCTGACGCGGCGTGCGATTCAAGCGAGTTTGGTGCTGAGGCCGAACATTGTTCGCCGGACAGGCCACATAATTTTTGCGTACTCTGAAGCTGGCGTATGCACCTGTGATGCGGTCCCGTCCGAATCAGCGGAAAGTCCTTAGCCGCCAAGCGAGCTGTGTGATGCGCAGGATCGTCACGGCACCGGAGTCAATCGGCTGCGACCCGACCAAACTACGCTTAAGCGCGCGTTTTTCTTCACTATGCCAAACGTCAATCAGAGGACCGGGGGCTTCGGGCCTGGCGTATGCCCGGTTAGCGGGAGCAGGCTGCAACCGGCCCGAACAGTCCTAGGACGGGCCGTGACATTGGCTGATCTCGGACGGAGAGACCATCGTGGATGCCTGCTGCAAGAATATGTTGCGCAACCACATGCTTGCAGGATCAGTATTATGAATGGCGGGCCATTGGACGGCCTCTGTGAATGTGAGAAGTCGCAGAGGAGGTTCGACAACCCGCAGCGGCATCGTCTGTGCGAAATGGCTGACCAATCTTGAGGGCATGCTCGCTATACGGTTGGTGCCCAATAACATAGGCGGAATCATGCCAAAACCCTGCACCGCGACCTCGGTGCGTATCTTGAAACCATGCTCGAGCAAGAGCCATTCGTGAAAGGAGGGCCTCAGGGAGCGCCCGAACTGGGCTTCCACGTGCCCGATCGAAATGTATTTCTCGAACGTGAGACGCGAAGCGAGCTGCTTGTTCATGGGGCAGCCCACGCAGACGAAAGTATCCTCGAACAGAGCCGCCTTCGGATGCGCGCTCGACATGAACATCTGCGGATACATGAGAAAATCGACTTCACCGCGCCGGAGAAGCTCATCAGGTTCCTCTGCGGGCGGCAGCAACTCGAAACTGATTGTTGGTGCTTCCCGCGCGACGCGGTCCACGACCCCTCGAAGAAACACGACAGTCATGAAGTCGGACAGGATGATCCTAAATCGCCGATTCGATTCAGACGGATCGAAGCCGTCTGGAGAAATAATGGAGTGCTGAATGTGAGCGAGAGCCTCGCGAATCGGGGCTGCGAGCGCTTCAGCCCGCGGCGTTGGGACAAGCTTCCGTCCTTTCATGGTGAATAGCTCATCGCGAAAGTAAGTGCGAAGCCGCGCGACGGCGGCACTCATGGCAGGTTGACTGAGGTTGATGCTTCTTGCCGCCGTAGTGAGATTGCCTTGCGTCACCAGGGCGTCGAACGCGACGAGGAGATTCAGATCAAGGCCCTTGAAACGCATAATCCGGAGCGATCCACGCTGTGAATGTGTTCTATCGATATAATCGATTTTACCATTTGTACCGAATGAGGATAGCAAACGATAGTTTAGCGAGATGTCAGATCCATCAGAATGGTTACAAACCGTTGCGCGTCTCAGCCCAGCGCTAGGTATCAATCAAGACGTCTCGATCGAGCGGTCGCAGTTTCGCGCGTGTTGCGCAAGCCATATCGCCGTGAGCTAGAACGATCGGAATCCACAAAGTTGCGTGGGCGTATACCACGAGCAAACCATCGTATGGCTTCGCCAACCCATTCTATATCCACCGTGTACCGCCGTAGAATTGAGCGAACCCTCAACCAGGCCGTAGATTGCCGTCCGGTCGCACCCCTCCGGTTGCGGGTGCCAAATGTGCCTTGGTCGCATCCGATTGGATTGCGTCCTTGCGACGGTGAAATCGTGCGGAACATGCAAGCGAAGGCCTCCTTGGCGAATCTGATGAAAGTTACGCACACGCGCGATGTGGTCGCGATTGTGAATGCAGATCAGTCAGTGCGTGAAGCTCTGACGGATATGATGTTTTCCGCAGATTACGTGCCTGAACCATTCGAGAGCGCAGAGGGGTTCTCGAAATCAGACCGCCGTTCGATCGCGTCGTGCTTGATCGCGGACATGCACTCGAGCGCGATGAGTGGCCTCGAGCTCTTCGATCATCTGGTTGCATCCGGAGGCGCGATTCCCACCGTTCTGCTCACAGGCCACTCCGAATACGATGTGAGGCGAGGCCCTGGACTCCAGTTCATGAGCAAGCCTTTCGAAGGTAGCGAACTGCTGGCCTGCGTCAGGAGCCAGATAGCGAACAGGAATGACACCCTATGAACATGATCGCGCCCGAATCCACACGAGGTGTTTCGGCGCGCCCTCCAGTCCGTTGGAGGTTGTGCTGGGAGAATGACCTTGAACTTGCTGACCATATTGAATTATCCGACTTCTTCCGGAAGACCTATGGTCCGACCGGGGAATTCAATGCAAAGCCCTTTGAAGGTCATCGAAGCTGGGCCGGCGCAAGGCCTGAAATTCGGGCAATTGGCTACGATGATCGTGGCGTTGCGATTCACATCGCGGCACTACGCCGCTTCATAAAAATTGGTCAGACCGATCTGCTTGTGGCTGAACTCGGACTGTACGGGGTTCGCCCGGATCTGGAGGGGCTTGGAATAACCCACTCGATCCGAGTGATGTATCCCGTATTGCGAGATCTTGGCGTGCCGTTCGGCTTTGGCACGGTCCGAGCTGCCCTGCAGAAACATATTACCAGGCTGCTCGGGCGACAGGGATTGGCGACTGTTCTGCCAGGGCTCCGCGTCCGGTCCGCTCGTCCGGACATCTACCTCACTGTGCCTCCGACGCGTGTGGAGGACGTGGTCGGCCTCGTTCTGCCGATTGCGAGACCCATGAGCGAATGGCCGGCGGGTGACACGATCGAACGGAACGGGCCAGAACTGTGAGGTGCACAAACGACGCGACTGAACCGCGGAGCGACTACGCCGATGCCGGCGGAGAGCCTTGCGTCTATCTGAGCTTTGATGATGGTCCCAACCCGGTTTGCACGCCGGCTATCCTGGATGTTCTGGCGCAGCATCGGACGCCCGCCACCTTCTGCGTGATCGGTGCATACGCGGCGGCCCAGCCGCAGCTGATCCAGCGCATCATTGCAGAAGGGCACGAGGTCGCAAACCACACAATGACGCACCCGGACTTGGCCAAATGCATAGCGGATGAGGTGGAATACGAGGTCCTCACGACGAATAAGGTCATTGGAATGGCCTGCCCCGGGGCCTCTGTGCGGCACATGCGTGCGCCGTACGGGATCTGGAGCAAGGAGGCCTTCGCCGTGTCGGCGAAGGCCGAACTGGCAGCCCTGCACTGGTCAGTCGACCCGCAAGACTGGTCGCGTCCCGGCGTCGAGGCGATTGTTGCCGCGGTGCTGGCCTCGGTCCAGCCGGGCGCAATCGTGCTCCTGCACGACGGATGCCCTCCCGACGAGTTGGGACGCTGCCCTCATGCTGGTCGGCGCGACCAGACCGTGACGGCGCTCGCCCAACTCATTCCAGCACTGCATGACCGTGGATTTGCAATCCGGTCGCTTCCTCAACCTCACTGAATAGATCGATTCCCATGAGCCTGCTTGCCACCATCAGCACCGCTGCTGTTGCCTCCTACGCGTTGCTCTCCAGCGTCCACAAGAGCGCGCAGGCGCTTTATGCGCTGCGAAGCGACGCTTCACTGCCGCCGTACGACCGGGTCGACGCCGATGCTCTGCCCAGCGTCGATGTCATCGTGCCCTGCTTCAACGAGGACCCGCGCACGCTGGCGGCCTGCCTGAAGTCTATCGCAAGTCAGGATTACCCAGGGCGATTGCAGGTCTACGTGGTCGACGACGGCTCGGCAAATGTCGGCGCAGTGGCCGCGGTCCACGCGAGCTACGCGTATGACCCGAGATTCACCATCATTCTGCTGCCAAGCAATGTTGGAAAACGCAAGGCGCAGATCGCAGCGATTCGCCGCTCATTCGGCGATCTCGTGCTCAACGTCGACTCCGACACGGAAATCGACAGCGACGTGGTCAGCAAGCTCGTGCGGAAGATGCAGGATCCAGCCGTCGGCGCGGCCATGGGCCAATTGAAGGCCAGCAACCGAAACGACAGCTGGCTGACCCGATTGATCGACATGGAGTACTGGTTCGCTTGCAACGAGGAGCGCGCGGCGCAGAGGCGGTTTGGTGCCGTCATGTGCTGCTGTGGGCCATGCGCCATGTACCGCCGCTCCGCGCGGCTGTTGCTGCTCGAGCAATACGAGACGCAGTTCTTCCGGGGAAAGCCGAGCGATCTCGGTGAGGACCGTCATCTGACCATCCTCATGCTCAAGGCGGGGTTTCGAACCGAGTACGTTCTGGACGCCATCGCCGCCACGGTGGTCCCGGATACGCTCTTGCCGTATCGGCGCCAACAGCTCCGCAGGGCGCGATTGCGGCAGGGTCGGTGAGGAGCATTTTCAATTTCCTGCGGCATCTACGGGGCTTCGATGCCCCTCGCGATCTGCACAGCGCGAAACGAGACATGCAGAGCACTCGGACGCCTCGGATTTGATCTCGCGGCAGGATTAAGCTCGCGTTGCCTATGACCAATGGTTCCTGGCCGAGCTAGATTCCCTGAAGCAGCCTACCCAAACTGGTAGTTTCGAAGGTAGGGCTTCCTTCCTAGAACTCGATTTGCGACGGGCAGTACAGCGGATGCATGATGAAGCCTGACGAGCGCCTCGCCGAAGTCGTTGAGAATAGCGCATGTTTTGATGATGAGGCATGGGAGGTGTGGGCACAGTGCCTCTCACCCACTGAGCGGCTTGCGTATATTCGCAAGCATCGGTCTCACTTCCGGTTTTCAGATTACGATGAAGTGATAGCTGTCGTACGCGGTCAGCGCTTCACCGGTTGCTCATCGCAGCTCCTCCAGTGGCGTCACAGGATACGGGCGAGGACGTTGCAAAGCGCCTTGCTCTTCTCCATTGCAGTGTGGCTGGTCATCATTTGGCTTGCGGTGTGCTTTATCCGCTGAGAGCATCAGCCCACTTTTCGTCCATACGTAGGATAGCTGTGCCCGCAGCAACCGAGCATTCGAACGCAGCCGGTGAAAATGTTGCGAAGCAGTTACAGCAATTTGCGCGGACGTTGTTAAGACGCACGAGGCTGGGGCGCGGAAAGGGATGAGAGCAGAAATCAAGAACTTGTTGCCTGCGACTGTAAGCATTATGGCGCCGGCGCGGTGAGGCCCGCATTCGGCGCGGATCTGCCTGCGCAGGCCTTCCAACTCTCTACACCAAAGCTCCGCAGCATGCCGCGGCTGCGATCTACGACTGGAGCAGCTACTATATCGGCATGCACGGTGGCTTCGGCTCAAGCTCGAATTACTGGGATTTCAATGTCGGCCCGCCCGAGGGCTGTCATGATGCGACCGGCGTAACCGTGGGTGGCCAGATCGGCTATCGATGGCAGATGGGCCAGATCGTGTTGAGTGTTGAAGGCCAGGGGAACTGGGCTGATTTGACCGGGTCCGATCACAGCACCGCGTTTGCCGATGTCAACCAGACCAAGATTGATGCGTTTGGTCTGATGACGGGGCAGATCGGTTGTGCCTTCGACAACGTACTGCTTTACACCAAAAGTGGCGCCCCAGTCACGAGCAACAGCTATCAGATCAGCTCGACCCTCACGGGCGCGTTTCGAACAGTGACGTTCTTTGGGGCGGCGTGTTGGGGGTGGGGATCGAGTACGGCTTCGCACCGAATGGTCGGTCGGCTTCGAGTACTACCACCTGTTCATGCAGCCCGGCGCGGAAAACTTCAGCGAGCCCTTTGGTGGGGTCGATCGCATCCGCCATGATTCGATCTTATGACGGCACGGCTCAACTGTAAGTTCGGCGGCCGTTTCTTCTCAAATGTTGATCTGTCGTTCAAAGGGCGGATCGAAAGCCCCGGCCGATGGGCCGGGGCTTTTTTGACCTGTCGATCTGCTGAACAGGAGCCATACGCAGTCTTATGCATTGTTCGCGATGTGCGCTTGCTGCATCAAGCAAAACCGGCAAGTATGGTCGCGATCCGAGCCCGAAAAGCTCACATACGCGAGAATGTCACAAATCGAGTCGGACCGGGCTGATGAGGCCTGTATTCCGGGAAGCCGCTGTTCGAGTTGGCGCCTTCGCTGAACGGGCCTCTTTTGCTCTGACGGGCCCGCACAACCTCACGTTCACAGAGACAGCGGAAATCGTGCGCCCAGGTTTCCTGGCTCGATCGTGCAGCCAAATTGACCGCAAGAGGAATATCCGACCGCGCATGTCTTGACCAGTTGCATGCGCGCCTATCCTTGAGCGTGCAGCAGCACAGGCTCGAGGAACTCGGGCTCGCCCTCTTGTGAGCGAGATCGTCGGGCTACGCCCTAATGGTTGCGCTTGCGCTGAAGATCACTTTGACCGCATGCAATGAACGATGCGGCGAATGGTCCGCCGTCCTGTCCAGCCCGCATCGGACTGACGAAGTTCCTGTGAACCTCTCCCGCTAAGACCACGGCCGACATGTTTGGCAGAGTACGGTTACGTACGTGATGACAATCGGGATCGACACACTTGCCAGCTATTATTGTCAACAGCGGCTGCATCTAAGGCGATATCGGAGTGAACGCGCCGCTCGCAGCTATTGTCCAGAGGTGACATTGCTAGCCTTCCACGTCGGGGCGTATCGCCGGTGGTGGTGTAGGTCGGTAGAGCAACGCCGCCCGGACGCGCGCCCCCGATAGCGCCGTAGGGGGCGGGCGGCTTTGCGGTGGCCACCGGCAGTTCTCCGGTAGGATCGGGTTGCGACACGCCAACGCAACCGAGGAACCACCGATGACGGACGACATGATGAGCCTGCGCACGCTGGTAGAGAAGATCCCCGACGCCGATTTGCTGCGCGAGATGATCGGCTTTGCCGTGCAGCGTTTGATGGAGCTGGAAGTGGGAGGCCAGACCGGGCGGCCTACGCGAGAAGAATCCCGAACGCCTGGCCCAGCGCAACGGTTACCGCGACGAACCTGGGAGACCCGTGCCGGCGCCGTCGAGCTGCGCATCCCCCAAGCTGCGCAAGGCTCCTACTTCCCGGACGTCCTGGAGCCGCGCCGCACGACGCGGGGTTCGAAGTGTAGACAGGAGCCATGGTCCGTTGGATTGGTCTCCAACGGGGGCAGCGGCAAGGCAGTGCCAGAGCCGCGGTCGAGCTGAGGTCGGGAGTCGGACTGGTCCATAGTACCTGTGAAGTCGTCGAAGGAAAACGAGACGCATGGAGGAAAGGGGCCAAGCCGAGGGGAGCCCGCGCGAGAAGGCCAGGGTCCGGACACAGAGCCGGGTTGCCGTGCCGCCGAACCTCGGACGGGTGAACGCGGCAGCCAAGCAGGCTGCCAAAGCCCGGTTCACAGCCTTGCTGCACCACGTTGACAAGGACGCTCTGCTTCGGCGTTTCGACGACAAAAGCGGCAGGCGAGCGCGGGGGTCGATGGCGTGACGGTGGCGAAGTACGAACAGAGGCTCACGGATAAGCTCCGCGAGCTCTGCGGACGCGTCCACAAGGGTCGCTACCGTCTACGAGGTCGACTTCCTCGGGTTCTCCTACGGCTTCCAGCCGGGGCGGAATCCTGATATGGCGCTTGACGCGTTCCACGCGGCGATCATGAGCCAGCGCGTCAACTGGGTGCTCGATGCGGACATGCGCAACTTCTTCGACTCGGTTGACCACGAGTGGCTGGCACACAGGATCGCCGATCCTCGCATCTTGCGGCTCATAAAGCTGTGGCTGCGGGCCGGCGTTCTTGAGAGCGGCGAGAAACAAGAAACGGACAGGGGTACCCCGCAGGGGGCAGGCATCAGTCCGCTCCTGGCCAACATCTTTCTGCACTATATCCTCGACCTCAGGATCCATCAATGGCGCGGTCGCCGCGCAGGCGGTCGCGTTGTGGCCGTGCGCTATGCGGACGACTTCGTCATGGACTTTGAGAGCAAGGCGGATGCGCAGGAGATGCTCTTGGCCCTCAAGGCGCGGCTGGCCAGCTTTGGCCTGATGCTTCATGAGGGCAAGACGCGGGTGATTGAGTTCGGCGCTTTGCGGCCCTCTCGTGTTAGCGGCGCGGCGAGCGGCGACCCGAGACCTCCGCCTTCCTCGGCTTCACCCACTACTGCGGGCGGACCCGGGACGGCCGGTTTATCGTGAAGCACAAGACGGAAGGGAAACGCCTGACGCGCAAGCTGGCGGCGTTGCGCCAGGATGCCTGGCGGCTCATGCACGACTCACTGACCACCCAGCACGAGTAGTTCGCCGCAGTGCTGCGTGTACGGCTACTACGGCAGGCCGCACAGTTATTCCGCGCTCAACGGCTTCTATCGACGCAGTGCGTCGGACTTGGCTGCGCTGTCTAAGACGGCGCAGTCAGAAAAGTCGGCGCATGGGCCGGTCGGAGTTCGAGACCCTCACGGCACGCTTCCGTCTGCCCGTTCCACGCATCACTCGCAGTTGGGGGCAGGCGCGGATATGACGCGAGTTACCCTCGGGAAGAGCCTGGTGCGGGAAAGCCGCCCGCCCGGATCTGTGAGGGAGAAGCCAAATGGCTGAGCTACTCGACCACGATCCCGCGCGTCGCATAGGTCAATTCAAATAAGACCGTGGCGAATCGCCTTGACGACGCAGTGGGTGCGGCTGCTCGTTCCTAGCTTTCGCATTGCGTTCTTGAGGTGAAAGTTGACGGTATTCTCGCTGACCTTCAGAATCACTCCGATTTCCCAAGATGATTTTCCCTCTTCGACCCACCGGAGGCAGTCCTTCTCTCGTTCGGATAGAGCCGCTTGAATTTGGCATCTGCCCTCCGATGAAGGTGCGATCTCTGCAAACGCATGATGAAACTGCCAAGCCAATACGTTGAGATGACTGAGACGGTGCTCAGGGTCGGCATCGTCGAAGCAGGACGCAAACGATACGACGGATAGCCGTCCAAATGGTCCAAACAGTGGTACGGTCACGCCATGCTTCAGGCCCGCCTCTCTAGCCTCATTCAACACACGCGTTTCGCCCGGCTGCAATTGATGTTGGTCGGCGAGTCGATCCCAAAGAAACGGCGTCGATAGCATAGTCGTCCGCCGAACCACGGGATCGATGGCATTGTACCTCCGTTCAGAATAGCGCTCGCACCAATCGGAAGGAAAATTCACCGTCACCGCGGTTTGGAGATACTCTGGCAGGCGAGCCGGCCCCGTGTCGGTCAGTGACCCGTAAGCCACTTGACTGAAGCCCTGTTCGCTCGAACAGCTCACAAGCAGATCGAATAACGCCTTGAGAGATCGCGTTTGTTTTGCACATTCGACGAAGCTAAATAAGTCCATTTGGCGTCTCGCGCCGCCGACTTAGGCAAGCCAGTACTGCGTGGTTCGACTGAACGTGTCTTGGGGGGATTTCGTCACCTCTTCGGGCTGCTGTTGCCTGCGAAGTTCTCGACCGAATGCGACAAGCATACTTCCCGTCGTGCGCGAGGCGCTCTTTCTCCACGTCGGATACTCGCTTGATGGAGCGACTGTGCATGTGCTTCTTTCCGGGCGGACGGACCTGAAGCGGTCCAGCAAGTGTCGTACCAGCTATTGGGCTCGCAACTCTCGCACCACGACAAGCAGTTTGAGTTGCCGTATCTAGCGCCAGTGCAACGATCCCTGTTGCAATTGCGACATTCGTCGCAAGTGCGACAGCCTTGCAATGTTGGGAACGCATCATATTCTGCACCAGCAAGCTGGCCGACGTAAGATGTTTAGGCTTTGGCCAGCCTCCCGCCTTTGCGTGCGACATTGCTGCTCGACGAAGGTCGGAGGCCACGGTCACAGAGCAAAACTGCTGCGACTTTGCACTGGCCGATCCATCCGTGGGACACCAGGTTTCGACACTGCCGCACGACCTCGTGCAAGGCGCAATCCGCTACCGTTGGATAGCGAAACGCGGACGCGCTTGCGATCCAATTGCACACCTCGGATTTTAGGTGCGCGCGGCCGCGGGCGCATGTTCAGGCTAGCCGCGTCAGCGACGTCTCGCTGGTCCCGCAGATGAGCGCCAGGCCAGATCGCTCGGCGCTCCGCCTCGGGATTTCGTCTGCCTGTTGCTGTCAAGCCACAGCAAGAGCACAACGACTCGGCGCGCCGGTCTGACGTTCGCATCTCGGCAACGTCGGCGAGATCGACGGTTTCGGCGCCGCATAATCATTCCAATGTGGCCCAGCCGAGATCAGATCGAAATGGGATTGCGCTTTTGCAAACTTCTGTACGCCGCTTGAGAATCTCCTTCGAATTGATGGACAGATGTAGGGGCAGATGAGCCAAGAGGTGTCGGCTAAAGGACGTCAACGTCGCTCATTTACGGACGACTACAAGGGGCACGCAGTTGATCTGGTCGCATCGAGTGCCCGCTCAGTCGGATCGGTAGCCAATGAGCTTACCCGACGGGATTCGGTGCTTCGGCGGTGCGTCGACCAACGTGGGCTCGGGCTGGGCGGCGACATATTCCGCGCAGGCGCTATCGCGCAATCACAAGGCTCTTAACGTCGAATGCAAAAGACACCTTCTCAAGCGTGTTATCGGTCTCCTCTGTTGAAGTCATCCGATCGTGCTCTCATTCTGATGAGCAGCCTGGCTCACGGAGAGTTCGCAGGCTGCTTGCAGCGCCTGATGCATGTCTGTAGTGAGGTCACCCGCCGCCTCCATGCCCGCGTGAATGCGGATCAGAGGTCCGTCAACCAAAGATATCGTCTCTTTTCGTATAGGCTGGTTGACTGGCAGCACAAGGCTTTCATATCCGCCCCACGAAACCTGATTCTAAAAAGCCGTAGTTTCGAGAAGGAAACCGAAAGCTCGGCCTTTGACATCGGCTTCAGCACGAGTCCGAAGATTCCGCTCGCACCCAAGAAGTCCCGTTTCCAAATGTTGTGGCCGGCATCGTTTGGGAGCCCAGGGTGTAGAAGCCGGTCGACCGCCGGGTGTTCTTGCAGGCTTTTGAGCCAGTTTGAGACCGCTTCGTAGTGCTGTCCCATGCGGACCGCCAGCGTACGTAGCCCGCGGACCCAAATAGATGTGATCTGGCCCAGCAATCTCCCCGAAGCGATGAGCACTTGGCTGCAGGAGCGGCCACGCTTGCTCGTTGGCAGTCGCAATGCCCAGAAGAGTCGGAATGGCCAACAATATACTCGGTCGCCGCATGGATCGAGACGTCGAGGCCGTGCTCAGAGGCCTTGAAATAGCGCGGCGTCGCCCAGGTATTGTCCATGATCACAAGCGCACCCGAGTGATGTGCGATGGTTGGACAGCGTGGGCAGATCCTGGACCTCAAATGTCATGGACCCAGGCGACTCCAGATGCACAGCTCAGGTGTTTGGCCCCACCTTCGCGAGTAGATCCGACGGTTGCGTCGGATAGAAATATTCTACCTTGCCCCGTAATCTGGCCAGAACCTGGTCCGCGAAGATTCTGACCGGTCCATAGACGCTGTCACCGATCAAGACATGATCGTCGG
This sequence comes from Bradyrhizobium sp. WSM1253, assembly GCF_000244935.1. NCBI lineage: Bacteria > Pseudomonadati > Pseudomonadota > Alphaproteobacteria > Hyphomicrobiales > Nitrobacteraceae > Bradyrhizobium > Bradyrhizobium sp. WSM1253. The sequence continues at coordinate 5,748,718 of NZ_JH600073.1, read as the reverse complement.
CCTTCAGTATCCCAAAAAGCGCATGGGAGCACGCAGACAGCCTCGAAGGGAACAGTGACCTTGCTCCCAAGTTTTATCCAGTCCTAAGTTCACCCTTGCCGTTGGATTTGCCCTGCTGGGCGACGGGAGCCGGCGCGGAGCCTTCGGCATAGCGCAGCGCCAGATCCCGGCGCGGGTGGCAGGTCATCGCGAACTCGGACGGGGTTCTCCATCCGAGCTGCGAATGTGGTCGTGTGTCGTTGTAGTCGGCCCGCCACATCCAAGTGTGACGCGGGCTTGTGCCAGTGACGTGAAGAACCTCTCGTTCAACAGCTCATCCGCAGCCGGCCGTTGATGGGGAAGACGGCCCAGCTCTCTCGGCGACGGTGATATCGTGCCAGATGTGCTGGCGGCAGTAGGAGTCAATCAAGATGAACATCGCGACTATTGGGTTGGACATTTCAAAGTTCGCTTTTTCACCTCCATGCGTTGATGATGAAGGACGCGTGGCCTGTCGCCAACGCCTGGGGCGTGGTGAGATCATTGCCTTCTTCTCATCACTGTCATCCTGCCTGGTCGGCATCGAGGCTTGTGCTTCCGCGTACCACTGGGCACGCGAGATCCAGCGGCTTGATCACGATGTGAGATTGATTCCGCCGGCATATGTAAAGCCCTACGTCCGGCGAGGAGCTAAGAACGATGCCACTGATGCGGCCGCAATCTGCGAAGCAGTTGCTCGCCCTAACATGCGCCACACACACACACACACACACACAGTTCGTTCCGATCAAGAGCGTCGAGAACCAAGGCTTCTTGATGCTTCATCGAGCGAGAGGCCTGCTGGTTCGTCAGAGGACTATGACATCTTGCGCCATCCGAGCCCATTTTGCCGTAAGCGCTTAGCCGCAACCCTATTGAGGCTGGCTTGACGTTTTGCGGAATCGCCACGGCATGAGGTCTTTGATGCGGCTATGGGGATGGCCGTCGATGATCGTCTCGAGTGTTTCGGCGATGTAGGCGGCCGGGTTGACGTCGTTGAGCTTGCAGGTGGCGACGATCGAGGCGAGCAAGGCCCAGTTTTCGGCTCCGACCTCATGACCGGCGAAGAGCGCATTTTTTCTGGTCAGGCAGACTGGCCGGATGGCGTTCTCGACAGGGTTCGTGTCGAGCTCGAGGCGC
>NZ_JH600073.1:5189786-5747460 GCF_000244935.1 Bradyrhizobium sp. WSM1253 | reverse complement strand
GGCGACGATCCGAGCTCTCTCGGCTTCCGAACGTACGCGGCGCCCCGATGGTCCTTCAAGAACCTCCAGCCGGCTCACCGACCCCCTCGTTGAGCCGTCCAAATGGACGTCCTTTTTGCTGTCCAATCCCATCCCAAACCTCCGTCCAAGCCGGAGGCTTCTTTCGCACGTTCATTCGAATTCTGAAGCAAGGGTATCGGCTTCGCGCTTACATTTTGCCGAGTTCGGAGTTATTGTTGGGCAAGGCCGACAAAGGGTGGATGGTTTGGTGCAAATGTTGGACGATGATCAGTTATCGCTGCCGACTACGGCGCGCATGGCGCTGGCAGCGCTTGTGAACCAGATGAAGGAAGTCGACCGGCAGATTGAAGCTATCGAGCGAGAGTTAGCTCAGATCCAGAGAGCGCATCCAGTGGCGAGGTTGCTTGCTTCCATCCCGGGCGTCGGCCCCATAACGGCTACAGCCCTTGCTGCCACCGTTCCCGATCCAACCATGTTCCGTTCCGAGCGGGAGTTCGCAGCTTGGCTCGGCCTAACGCCAAGGCAGAACTCAACTGGTGGAAAAGATCGGCTGGCCACATAACGAAGCAGGGAGATTCCTATCTTAGGCACTTGCTGGTCATCGGAGCACGTCGTGCTCCTTCAAAATCCCGATGATCTGTTCTTCCGTAAACCGCTTGCGCTTCATGGTCTAGTCCTCGTCTTGGGCCAGAACGAACTTCACTGGATTAAGGCGGAGGGGCAAGGTCACAGGAGTAGAACTTCACGAACGTGGCGCATGGACAGCCTCTCTGTCGGCATCTCGATCCTCTGCGGTTGGGCAAACGACCAACGTAGCCGGGTTGCAGACTGTCACCGGAGCGCGCCTCCACGTTGCCCCCCGATCGATCGCTGGAAATCGCGATCAGGATCCGCTAGAAACGGTGATCACGATGCTCCGGAACTGCGCGGTGCCAGCTGCCCACACGAGATCGGAGCAGCCGACGTGATCTCGACAAGAGCAAAAGCAAGCGCGGCGTCTCCGCCCAATTGCGCCGATGTTCTTGCCGACTGAGACATCTGAGAGCTACTCAGAAGCAACTTCGACTATCTATCTATCAAAGTGGCTACTGAGTAACTCAGCAACCTGATCTGAACGATCAACGCCAGAAGTAAGTTGTGCATCATATAGCCCCCCCGTGTTCGCAATGTTAAATTCTAGTACATAAGGATAAGCCATATCTATGCCAACGAAATTGATTCCGTGCGCCATCATTTTTTGACCAACCAGCTCCGCAAGCTCTACTTCACGAGAATGCAAATCGACTCGAACCAACCTTCCTCCTTGCGTAATATTCGACCTGTGATCGTCTGGAGAGCTTGCGCGGCCATGCCAGGCGACCACCTTTCCGCACACGACAATGATGCGCTTTTCCCCTTGAGCCACTTCCGGGATATGTTGCTGAAGAATAGCGTACTCAGCTTTGAAGCCACGTACCCCATGGCCGAGTTCGTGTTTGCGGTGTTCGGCGACGGCGCCAAATTCGTCGAGCGCGATAGTGTTTCCGGTGAGGCACTGGAGAATTGTTCGAACATTTGGTCCATTTGGAGAGAGCAAGAATACGTTTTGCCCGCCAAAGGCATTGGGGGGCTTGGCGACCCAACAGTCATCTGAGGCCTGCCGATAGCGTTCCCACAGGAGCGAAAAATCGTTCGAGATATACGAGACTGCCCTATTCTCTTTTGGTACGACATAGCCGAGCGCGTGTTTTGTGTCGAGAAACGTCAGGCCTTCAACGCTGTTGACGAAGTTGACATGTTGGGAAGCTAGCCACAACATTTGCCAAACATCTCGCGCCACGAGAGGATGAGGTGGAGTCATGACCCAGATCAGCTGGCATTCGTCTATAAAGTACGCGCGTCGATCTCCGTGTGCCGCACATCCCGGATAGTACGGTTCGCCGTCTTCTGGCACCCGCACTCCTCGTGCGAAACAACGGTAGTCGTCCGCCGCAATGGTATTAACGTCTCCTAGAATAACCTCCCAGCCGAGACGGCGGAAAGCATTGCTGATAGGCGCATCATTTTCGCCCAGGCAATCGAGGTGCCTAGTCAGTATAAGCAATCTCATGACGTTCTCCTAACCAGATTGGCAAACAGTGTACTAGCTGCATGCTCCAAGAGCGCGATGGGGCCGAACGGTCTACACCTCACTCGCTCGAACGAACCTGCTCTCGCGGGCCTAGCTAGAGCATCGCTCTTGCCGAATCCTGAATGGCAAATGCTGTGCCAGCGCTCGCTCACCCCGTAAGTACTTGATCTTGGTTGCGAACTAGCGCAGCGACCAAACGACCAAGAAGTGTCTTACACCCGACACCGTTCGCGCTGTTGTCCTAATCAAAACACTGCTCGCAAGCCCCTCAAGCGGGATCTTCGTTGGTACACGGTTCGAGGACCTCATTACCGTCTGCCGGTTCTTTAGGCTTCAGTCGTATCGCACGAAAAACGCTCGCTCTCGGCCGATCGAAATTGCGTATGTCTCACGCTTTACTTGCTATCCGTCCGTACTCTGCAAGAGATCCGTGTCCACGCAAATCAACAGGCCTACAGGATCACCTGGCGAGACGCTCTAGTTTAAGTGCTGGAGCTGTTGGCACAACGCAAACCTCGGAATGAGGGATGTCATTGGGGCAGAGCGCGCGAAGTCTCGGCCGGCTCTTGTTGAATTGGCATTACACAACACCGACGTAGCGCCGGACCTGTCCGCGCCAAAACGCATAGCGGCTACCGCAGAGTGATGAATGCCGGCTGTAGGCACTCGCGATAAATTCTGGACAGTTATCCTCTGGCCAATATTCTACTATGCGACAGAAACAACGTTCACCGGGTGGCGCCTCAGGATATCGTAAAGAGTCTGAAGGACATCAGAGAGCTCTTTGAGATTCTTCGGCGCACCAAGGCAGATGCGGACTGCACCGGGTTCGGTGTCTCCCACCGCGGAGGCGATGCGCGGGGTTACAAGGATGCTGCGAGCTCGTGCAGCGACGGCAAATTGATCTGCAGACCACCCTTGTGGCAATGGCAACCAGCCGTAGAAGGCTGGGAACTGAAGCCTTTCGGCTTTCGGAAACACGTCCAGAAATGCCCGATACCGCTCAAGCGCCTGCAGGCGCCGCTCACGCAGGAGTTCCTCGAGCTTACCACGCTCGATCAACCGCAACACCGTCTCGCTCACCATCGGAGCCACGAACCAGGCGGATGCGTGGAGGAGGAGCTCGGCTTGAGCAACGTAAGCCGTCGGAACTGTCAATGTGCCGAGCCGAAACGCAGGCGCAAGGCATTTGGAGTAGGACGTGACGTAGAAGGTGCGGATTGGTGCCAAAGAGGCGATCGGCACAGGACGCTCGGTGAAGAAACAACCGTAAACGTCATCCTCTATGACGGCGAGATCAAGCTCCTCCGCGACTTCAGCGATACTTTGCCGGCGAGCAAGGCTCATGGTGCGAGCCGTCGGGCTCTGCAAAGTCGGCATGCAGTAGAGCACCCGCGCCTTGGACGTGCGGCAGGCCTGTTTCAGTGCCCCTGGGTCCAGTCCCTCCCCATCCATCTCCACAGGGACCAAGTTGAGGTGGCTAGCAGCGGCGATGGCTTTGAACCCAGAATAGGTGTAGGCATCCACCAATACACTGTCACCGGGCTTTGCCACCAGACGCAGGGCGACGTCTATCGCATGCTGAGCACCATTGCACAGGAACAAGCGTGCCGTCTCAACCGTGAAGGTTGTATCAGACAACGAGGCTGCGATGATTTCGCGGTGTCTTCGGATGCCGCCATGTGGATGGTAGCCCAGCAGAGGTGCAAGATCACGCTCGCGCACCACCTCGCCAAATAGCGCGGACAAGATCTGCGTTTCGCTACCTTGGGCAGGCACATTCAACGCTAAATTGACCGGTTCATGCCTTGTTGATGCCACCTCGCCACCAGCCGCGGAACGCCGCCGGACAAAAGTGCCCTGCCCGACATGGCCGCTGACGATGCCGCGCTGTTCGGCTTCCTGATAGGCTTTGCTGACGGTGCCGACAGAAAGATTGAGCTCTCGTGCCAAGTCACGGTGCGGCGCTAGGCGGTCGCCATCGGACAGGCGGCCGTCGGCGATATCCTGCTCCAGAGCACCGACGAGGGCAAGGTAACGCGGCCCATCGGCGGCGAGTTTCCGTGGCCGCCATCGAGAAGATGTCCCGTCCAAGCTCACGTCCCGCGCTCCTTTCCTTCGGTCTCATCGCCTGCTAGACATGAAGATGGCCTGTTCTACGTCGTCGACCCCTGGTACGGCACTGCTGTAGCTAGTGCGTTCCGTGCAAATGGTTTTAGGTGGCGCGCACTGAAGCCTCTATATCGGACAACACGAGAGGCAGCTTCGGGGCCAGCTCCCTGTTGTTTTGTTCGATGAACCGGACAAATTCTTCATCATACGTGCTCACACAATTGAGCTTTCCGAGCACTGCGCCCGATAGCACGGGAATTGATGACAGATCCACGACCGTGCGCGGCTCCAATCTGAGAAGCGCGTCCTGAAGCGTGGCTTCGTATTCATCATTGAGATCGGCGGTCGCAATAACAACGATGGACCGCGGTTCGCGTGCGGAGCCCATGTCTGCCGGGCGCATGAGCGCCACTTCCACATCAGTCTGGCGACGTAGGCGTTTCCGAAGGTTCTTAGGGTTCCTCGTTACGACGACAGTGGAGCGGAAAGGCTCTCCGACCCCGCTACTAATCAGCCCGCGACCGAGCATACCCCCCCCGACGATGTAGAGGCGGTCGGCTGGTTCTCCACTTGTAAATCGACTCCCTATTATATCTCGGACGATCTGATCGTAGTTGAGCGATGCGATGAACCGCCGTCGTTTGCGCACGGCGCGACCGGTATTTATTCCCGACCGTGCGACCTGGAGAATCGGAAACGCCGAACTAACAAATTCGATGGCTTTCGTGAGCTGCTGGCTAATGTAACTCTCCCCAAGAATTTGAGAATGAGCACCGGATGCAAGCTCGGCGACGCGACGCGTGATAGCAGTTACACCTTCAATCCGTCTGAAGGAAAAATCAGAAAATATCGTGCTAACCACATGCCGTAGCTCGGCTTCTTCACCGTAGACCTCCACTCGCGCGCACGTCGCAAATAGCAGAATGCCACTCCGTCCAAGCCCGCTCGCAAGTGGTTTAACCTCTGCTGAAAGTTGCGCGATCGCGAGGGGCGGCGCCATCTGATGATCAATATAACAGCCAAGCAGGTCGCTCATCTTTGATCCTGTAGTTAGTTTAATCTCAAGTGGGTTCAGTGGAAACGCTCTCAATATCGACGTTCTTCGAGCACCGTTCTTCGCCGGGATGTAAGACGGTGTATTTCATGCAAAGATGGCGCCCTTCTTTCGCGCGCCGCGGTTAGCAGCTAGAGCACGATTAGCATCGCTGCCTACGCTTCTGTTGAAGTCGACACGGCCGACAACGATGCTTCGGAAGCTAAGGACTTGTCGGCAACTCGTGGCATGTGGGAGCCTTTTCATGAAGCGATTTCACGCTGGTTGGCAGCTGGTGCCGCCCTGCAACGAGGAAATCCAAAAGTCATGCCAACTACGAGCAAAGACAGCTCAGAGACCGATTTCCGCACATCACCCAAGTGCTTGCATGGGCGTGCTGCAGGACGCCGCGCCAAGCACCTCCAAGTCGTCAACCCGACAAACTCGACAATTCGTCGGGTTGTGGGCATTCCCTTCCCTAGCGATCCGAGCTCCCGGGAGTTCCAAACCGCGCCGCACCGTCCGGTCTCCGATCAACATAGCACCCAGGGATTCTCTGCTGCTGCGCACCCAAATAGTGGTGTCGGCAAAGGACGCTTCGCGCGGCGAGAAATCATCGCACCAACGGTCAACATTGGTTCGTGACCACAAAGAGGTGATGCCTCAACATAGACTCGAAGATGTGCAACTTCGGCCTGTGTGCGTCAATTCGCTATTGAGCGCGTCTCGGATCGTCGCCAAGTAGGTCGGGACGACATTGCACGACATCTTAGGAACATTCCATTCCCGAGAGCAGTCGTTCGCCAGCGCGCCGATGCAACGTTTTTCTTGACCTGGAACTAGGCGATCCCGATGTGCCACCGTCGGAAATTGACCGCCGCGATCAACAGGACGGCCGATGTGTCCTACTCTTCTTTGTCCTGGGCGAACGAAAGCGCGCGCGGGCTGGACGCCTGTCGGATCGATGGATGTCCAATGGACTATGTTACCGGATGAGTGAACAACGGCGTTCTTGCCGCCCGCGACCTTTGGATCCAATCCATTTTGCATTCTGCAGATGAACAGCACGCTGCCAAGATTAGCGGTCTATGATTGAGCCAACTTGGTGGACAGTAGTTTGTCATCGGGCGTGTCGAGCTGCCGAATGGCGAAGAGGCCGCCCGTCTACACCGAGCGTTACTCCAGATAGTTTATCGGCTATTGGTCTTCTCGGTTCGCTCGCCGCCTTGGCACGCTTACTTTCATCCACATCTCCTAACTGAGGATTACAGATCATGACTGGTACAAACTGGAGCGGTATTTTCCCTGTTCTCGTCACTCCGTTCGGCGCCGATGGCTCCATCAATGAGTCCCGATACAAGGCGCTCATCGACGAAGCCATTACCAATGGGGCACAGGGCATCGTGGCGGCTGGCAGCACTGGCGAATTTTATGCACTTACCAGGCACGAGCGCGCGCGCCTCTACAAGTTGACGGTTGATCATGTGGCCAAGCGCGTGCCAGTACTGGCAGGCGTCGCCGACTTGCGTGTAGAAGACGTACTTGAAGCATGTCAGTCAGCGGTCGCTGCGGGCTGCGCAGGCGGCATGATCCTTCCACCCATCTACGCTATGCCGAGCCCGCGTGAGATCGTTGCTTTCTTCGAGTACATCTCCCGAAACACATCGTTGCCGCTGATGCTCTACAACAGCCCCCGCCGCGCGGGCGTTGACATCACCCCGGCTCTTGTAGAGCAGCTCTCTGCGGTGCCAACTGTGGTCGCTATCAAAGACAGCTCCGGCCTTATTAATCAGGTAACTGAGCTTGTGCAGCGCGTGGGCAATAGAGTTCGTGTTTTCGTCGGCTACGAGACCATGATCGTTCCGGCCCGCTCCGTCGGGGCCCACGGCGTCGTCGCCATGGCCCACCAAATCGCCGGTCCGTTGATCCGCGACTACTGGATTAAGGCACTCACTGGCGATAAATCGTTGGATGCCCTCGGCTGTGACGTCTTCGCCTTCTACCGTTGCTTCCAGTCCGGGGCCTATTACGCCGCCATCAAAGAGACGATGAGCCAGCTCGGCCGTAACGCCGGTGACCCGCGCCTGCCGTTGCTGCCGTTGGCAGCCGAGCAGAAAGAGGCCATCGCGAAGATCATCGCCGACGCCGGTCTTGCTCGCTGGGCCCGCGCTTGAGGAGAGGCATCATGCGGTCCAATCCGATCGTTCGGGAGAGCGACGGCTATCTCGCGGAGCCGACCAGAAAACAGGTCGGCTTTCAAGAACGAACATGTTCCCGAAAGCGTGACGAGCCCCCGGTAACGCTTGAGTTTTGGATGGAGGCGGTTTGTGTTTCGTGGCGTGGTGTAGCTGGCGGCGGGTCACCACGTTCGCCGGCGAGAGCCGGGCTGGTCAGCTGGCGATCGCCGTGAGGCTGACATTCGGATCATCGCTCAACGGCGCGATGGTTTCCAGTGTCATGTAACGGGCGCGCTGGACGGCCCATTCATCGTTCTGTTCGAGCAGGATCGCGCCGATGAGGCGGACGATGGCATCCTCATTGGGGAAGATGCCGACCACCTCGGTCCGCCGCTTGATCTCGCCGTTGAGGCGCTCGATCGGGTTGGTGGAGTGCAGCTTGGTGCGGTGCTGCGGCGGGAACGTCATGTAGGCCAGCACGTCGGTCTCGGCCTCGTCCAGGAAGCCGGCCAACTTCGGCAGCTTGGGGCGGAGCTGATCGGCGACCTTGCGCCACTAGGTTCGCGCGGCCTCGGCATTGTCCTGTGCGAATGCTGTGGCGCAATGAAGGCGGAGACGACGCGCCGGCCGCTCTTGCCGGCATGCGCCAGCGCGTTGCGCATGAAGTGGACGCGGCAGCGCTGCCAGCTGGCGTTGAGCACCTTGGCTACGGTGGCCTTGATGCCCTCATGGGCGTCGGAGACGACCAGCTTGACGCCGCGCAGGCCGCGGCGGGCAAGCTTGCGCAGGAAAGCGGTCCAGAACGTCTCGGCTCGGACGGCCGATGTCCATGCCCAGAACCTCGCGCCGGCCGTCGCTGTTGACGCCGACCCGACAATCACCGCGACTGCGACGATGCGGCCATTCTGGCGCACCTTCACGTACGTGGCGTCGATCCACAGATACGGCCAGTCGCCCTCGATCGGGCGGGCGAGGAACGCCTTCACCTTATCGTAGAGTCGGCTCACCTGGCTCTTGGAGATGCCGGTCATGCCCATGGCCTGCACCAGATCGTCGACCGAGCGGGTCGAAACGCCCTGCACATAGGCCTCCTGCACCACGGCGGTGAGCGCCTTCTCGGCAATGCGGCGCGCCCCAGGAAGCCTGGGAAGTAGGAGCCCTTGCGCAGCTTGGGGATGCGCAGCTCGAAGGCGCCGGCACGGGTCTCCCAGATCCGGTCGCGGTAACCGTTGCGCTGGGCCAGGCGTTCGGGATTCTTCTCGCCATAGGCCGCCCCGGTCTGGCCTCCCACTTCCAGCTCCATCAGACGCTGGGCGGCAAAGCCGATCATCTCGCGCAGCAGATCGGCGTCGGGGGTCTTCTCTACCAGCGTGCGCAAGTTCATCATGTCGTCGGTCATCGGTGGTTCCTCTGGCGTGTCGCAACCCGATCCTACCGGAGAACTGCCGGTGACCACCGCAAAGCCGCCCGCCCGCTACGGCGCTATCGGGGGCGCGCGCCGGGCGGCTTTGCTCTACCGAACTACACCACCACCGGGGACACGACCTGGAGGCGTCAGGCCGCGACTTTCCTGCACCGATTGCTGAGGCAGCAAAGCTGGCTTCACGAATCTGTCAATCTGTTCGATCACTGCGTTCATTTGAGACACGCAAGTTTGGCGGCCCGCAAGAGTCTGGGAAATAAGAGTGTCAGCGAAACGAATCCACTAATAAGCAGCTCTTCAGTTCGGGCGCGGTCGTGAGATGCGACCATTCTCATCTCGGCACAATCTTTCCGATGCCACGATCTCGAGCCTTTCGAAGCGCCAACTCTGCAAGTGCCAAGTCCGCAATGGCAAACCCGCGGAAGCCAAAGAAGGCCCTGGTTGGGGCAACACGCTGCGGTGAATTAAGAGCAAAATGGACAAGGTCATGCCGAAATGTTGCACATTTGATGTATCGGTCCGATGCATCCACCGGTCCGGGGGATTGCTCTAGCGCGTCTGTCACAAGTATATCGAAAGCAGTAAACGTTTCCGCATGCCAACTTCTGCCCCCATCTACAGCCGAAACGAAGCACGACATTGGTAGCAATCGAGCATCCAAGAACGATTTCAATCCGGACGAACTCGGAACCATGCTCACCACGATCTCGCTTTTCCTCAACAAAGCATCAGGATCGCTCGTGATGATCGGAACAAGCTGCCTTTCACAAGCTGCAGCTGCAGCTCTCTCAGCAGAGCGGAGAGTTCGACTTAGGAGATGGATCGTGCGGAGCGACGGAAACAAATCGGCAAACGCCTCGATGTGGCTAAGCGCCTGCAACCCACAGCCGACCAAGCCTATACTCGTGGGTGTTTCAGGTGCGAGATGGTGGGCTGCGGCAGCAGATACCGCAGCTGTCCTCATCAGTGTGACCGAATTTCCGTCGAGAACGGCGATAGGCACGCCCGTTTTGTAATCGCTCACACAAATCACGGCGTTAACCGTCGATCTCTCCAGACTTCGCTCGTTAGGAATAGCCGCGACCCATTTCATTGTGGCCAGACCGCTGGTCCTAGATGCCGCACTCATCGAGCTGAACGATGAACTCGAATCAATGGCGATCGTCGACTTCGGCAAACCAACGTTACCGCCAGCCGCATTGTCGCGAAAGACAGCAAGGATCGCCTCTCGCGCCTCTCGAGGCGAAATTTGCAGGGCTTGGACGTCAGCGTTCGACAGGTACAGAAGCTCGGAGGACATCTCTCTGGTGCTTTCGCTTGTGGAGTTGGACCGGAGCCGTGCCACGAAAACAGTCCGGAAACAAGAATGCAATGCCAACGGCTAAACTGCTGTACTCCCAGAGAGGTCCCTTTGACTCTGGCTAGCCTTGATATCGTTAGCTCTGCCAAAGCGTCGTACTCGACGCGCCAGAGCCAGAAGCAAACCTGCCGGAGAGGCATTTCTAGTCGGGAGCACAGGACCCAGGGCAAGCTCAGCCGGAAAGCCGCAGTCTGATGGAACGGTAAGCAGCCAGTTGCGCCACACCTCGCGCGTCCTCCGAGATCTCGAGGATTGAGGCGAATCAAACTCGCATTCGTCGACGAAAGTCGGCCTGATCGACCGGTACCGCCGACGCGGGCCGTAAGACACTTTGTGCCGCGGGCCCAGTACTCGCCCGAACCAACGAGGGTGACCGGCGAAACCGTCTGTCGAAGGGGAGTAATCAAGGAGGGGACTATCAGGACAACGCTTTACCGGGTCGCGTGCTTGTGTGAGAGATCTTATCATATTCTTCTCGAGAATAAGCGAGTGCAGTGAACCGTCTCGCCAGTGCGTCAGTCGGCTCAGAAACTACCATACACGTCGTCACTGCCAGGCCCGCGGTGGACGCTGTCCAGTGGGTGGCTGGGCATTAAGGATCGAGCAGGTCTTCTCGGAGGGAATTCAGTGGCGTCTGCTCGCGATCGAACACAGACGAACTTCCACTTCAGAGACCTACCGAAAACGATGCTTTAGCGGTCCGTGATATACGCGACGCACAGATCGGGGCGGACCTCCGTCTCCGCGCTCGGAGAGACCTTCAGAGCAACTTAAGTATTACCTGCAGACGCATGCGCCGATCCCGTCGCCTTAGTCTGATCCCACTCCACGCAAGAACTCCTCCAAGACATCGCCAAGCGCTAGAGAAACACTAGAGCGCTTGTCAGCAGGCCAGCAAGTACGATTGTTAGGTCATTTGTCTACATTGTACGCCAATTCCGATCGTCAGGTGTACGACATTTTGTCGGCCTCACGACGTCTCCTCTTCCGAAAGATTGCACAAGCACCACTCGTAGGATGGCACGAGCTTTGAACAACACCGTTTAGCATCGGGCGTCGCAGCGAACGACCGCTCACAAGGTTGGCGCCGCGAGTTCGCGCAGTCATTTAGATCTACGCGCTGTTGTAACCGCACGAGTGTACCGAATGATCAGTCCCGCGATAGTCAGAGCGCATCGGTGCAAGCGGCCCCGCGATCGGCTAGTCAGACGTAGCAGGCACCGCGCTTGTGCTTGCGTATCAAAGTGAACGGGGCGATGGAGGCACAAGAAACATGTTCTTATTGGTGATCCGGCACGTACCGATGCAAATGGGACGAGTGGGTTCGGCTCGTTGGTGCCTGTTATGTACCCGAACGTTTGCGCGACGGCAGGTCGCCCGGCATCGGCTGACGTTGCATTCTGGCAGCCAAAGAGGCTTCGCACACGCACATTCGGTAGCATGTTCGTCATGACCAATAAAATACACGGAACGAGGTCAGCTTCGGCTTCTCACGATCCAACTGAACGAGCGACGAGCTATCAGGTCCCTCGCGAGCTTTTCGACACTGCCAAACTCGCCTTGCCTATGGTCTTGGGACAGCTTGGGCAGATCGCGATGATGGCTACCGACCTAGTCCTTATTGCGCGCATTGGAATCGACGAGCTCGCTGCGGCGGCATTGGCCAGCAGAATCTACCTTGTTGTCATTACTCTGGGCATGGGCCTGCTGGCGGCGATCGCACCTTTTGCAGCGCAGGCGTTTGGAGCGCATAATCTCAATCGAGTACGGCGCTCCCTGCGTACGGGGCTCTGGGCCGCGTCTATGCTATCGCTTCCCACCATCGCGATCGGATTGTGCGGAGAACCAATACTGATACTCGTTGGGCAACCAGCCGAGGTCGCGCGACTCGCCCAGCAATATCTGCTCGGACTCGCTTGGGGCGCGGCACCAGCGCTATTGTTTCTGCCTGTGCGGAGTTGCATCGCCGCAGTTAACCGACCAGCGCCAATCTTGTGGATTACGCTCGCCGCCATACCCATGAATGCCTTGCTCGTCTATCTCCTGACAGATGGCAGGCTTGGCTTGCCGCGGCTGGGGCTGTTTGGAGCTGGGCTTGCAACAACCCTGGTAAACTGTGCGACTTTCTTGGCCGGCTTGTCTTTGATCACGATGCTTCGGCCGTTACGTAACTATCAAATGGTTGCCCACCTCGGATGTTTCGATTGGCCACTGATGAGAGAGCTGATTGTGATCGGGGCTCCGATCTCGCTCTCATTTCTATTGGAGTCCGGAGCTTGGTCTGCCTCGGTCCTGCTGATAGGCGTCATCGGCACCCAGGCACTCGCGGCGCACCAGATAGCGTTCCAGATTGCCGTGGTTTTGCTAAGTATTGCGGACGGCATTAGCATGGCAGCGACAGTGCGCGTCGCACAAGCCGTCGGACGCAATCACCGCCACGGTATCAAACGGGCAGGGCTCGTCGCCATGCTCCTGGGGGTCGTGATCATCGCGATCCTGACGCTCGTCGTCGTCGTCGCCCGTTTTGAGATTGCCGGGTTCTTTCTGGGGCAGCCGGGCGCTCAGGACGGGACGATCGGAATGGCTGCGAGCCTTCTTTTGATCGCCGCAACCTCATTCGTGACAGCTGGATTATGCAGCATTGCAACAGGCGGATTGCGAGGAATGAAGGACACACGGGTACCGCTTCTGTTCGCCGGGATTTCCTATTGGATAATCGGCTTTTCCCTTAGCTACACGCTTAGTTTGAAGCTTGGCCTGAACGCTGTTGGAGTCTGGATTGGCTTATCAATCGGAGCGGCAGTCCACGCCGCATTGCTAGTATCGCGATTCTACCTGCTGGCGAGCAACATCAGTCTTCAAGCTGGGGAGCCGATTCGATGAGCGCACGAGTTCAGACGCTCTGCGGATTTCACCCTTCAGCTACTTCTCTTCCGCAATGCGCGGTGCTCACTTTCTGTGTGCTCTCGCAGCTAAAACCAACAGTTCCGCCGCACGCTCGCCTGACTTGCAACTGCCGAGAACGTTACGTGCAGAACAATCAGCGATCAACACTGTTCTTATTGGGCCATCTTCGAACTGCCCCTCATCGCGCTGCATCTCCTTCAAGATCCACTGGTACGGAGCACCCAGGCGCGGAAACTGGCCTTTGATCTTATGCGATGAGGAGTGGACCGACAACGCGTTGGGGTTCGCCACAGAGGGCCGAAGCCCGTCGTTAAGGGTCGGATCTTCTGGTATGTACGAGGGAGCCACAACGGTGAGCACGCGGCGACGCTCCATGTTGAGATGACTTTCGCAAAGGCGCCTCGCCAGTCTGGTATAGCACGCCGTCTACTGGCGAGGTCAACGGCCGGAGCCCCGGAAAATCGATGGTGTGCATTCGAACTCAGCAATCTAGAGATCTTGCAGTCTTCCAAGCGATGCCGCTGGAGCTTGCGCGCATGGCAAAGTTAAACCGATTTTGGTCTCCCGCATCTGGCCAGCGTTCCGTTTGCAGCCGACCTCATAGAACGTTCAAGGTCGCGACCGCCCGGGATTTCCTGCCCAAGGTGGACTACCTCCAGGTCTCGCCGCCACATAATGCCGAAAGTTTGCACTCCAGGAGCTTGATGAAAGCAGCCAGCTATGGTCGTCGACGATTCGGGGCGGCCAAGACGGTCACGAACTTGCATCTTGGGTGACTAGTTGAGTAGGACGAGCCGTTCAGGTCTGAGAACCTGTGTGCTTGACGACCATTGCTCAAAGAAGATCATCTTTGCGGACACGATGCGTAGTTGCTGCTGCTGTGTGCCAAGCGCTTTTCGGCCCATTGATCGCTTTAAAAAACGCGGCTGCCGGATGATAGACGACTGCCCTGTCCGAAGCGACCGTGTGTTAGTGACATACGTAACGCGAATGGCCGTAAGAAGACCTACCAGCCTCAATAGGTTCGCCGGAACCATTTCTCGTGTAGGTAAGAGAGGCACGAGTCAAATAATCTGTCAGTCTCGCCAAATCCGAACGGAGATCAGATGGGCACCACGATGAATCTCGACATTTTCGCAGCACATGAGTCCAACGTTCGCCGTTATGCGCGGTCTTTTCCAACGGTGTTTACAAAGGCCCGTGGGGCGACGATCTGGGACGAGATGGGTAAGGAATATATTGATTTCCTCGTAGGGTCCGGGGCGCTCAACTACGGGCATAACAATCCAGATATCGTCGGACCTGCGATTGAATATCTCAGCGGCGGAAATATTCTCTTGTCGCTAGATATGTATACAGCCGCGAAACGCGATTTCATTGAAGCATTTGTCGACTCGATTCTGAAGCCGAGGGGCCTCTCTTACAAGATTCAGTTTCCTGGCCCGACCGGTACCAACGCGAACGAAGCGGCGCTTGCACTGGCCCGAAAGTATACCGGCCGCTCGACCGTTATGGCGTTCACCAATGCCTTCCACGGTATGTCTCTCGGCTCACTAGCAGTATCGGGCTCTGCATCGACCAGGAACCTGGGCGGCGTTGCTCGGCAGGATGTGATCCGCGTTCCCTATGAGAATTATCCAAACCCGGCATTCGATTCCGCAAGTTACATCGACTATTTATTGGAGGACCCGGGGAGCGGCATTGAAAAGCCCGCGGCAATCATTCTGGAGACCATCCAGGCGGAAGGCGGCATGAACACCGCATCCCCGGCTTGGCTTGCGGAAATTCAGCGCATTTGCCGAAAGCACAGCGTTGTTTTGATCGTTGATGACATTCAAGCAGGTGCCGGACGAACGGGCGACTTCTTCTCGTTCGAGTCCGCAAAAATCGAACCAGATATTGTGTGCCTTTCAAAGTCCCTAAGCGGCTCTGGTAATCCGTTATCCGTCGTGCTGATTCGCCCCGACATGGACATATGGAATCCCGGGGAACACAGCGGGACATTCAGAGGTAACAATCTCGCGTTTGTGACCGCGACGGCCATGTGCAAAATGTGGTCCAACAAGCAGTTTACTGCAGGTGTCGAGCGGACGGGGCTCAAGCTGCAAGAACACCTTGACCATCTCCTTGAGAAATATCCTACCATCATCGAGCAAAAGCGTGGCCGCGGTCTGATGACGGGCCTCAAATTCCGCTCACGGGACGTTGTTGGTCGCGTACATGATCTCGCGTTTAAAAACGGTTTGCTCATCGAATCTTCAGGACCAAATAGGGACGTCATCAAGGTCCTACCGCCGATCACTATTGCGCATACCGAACTAGATCATGCTATCGCGATCCTCGACCACGCAGTACAGGAGCAAAGCTAATGATGACAACGCAAGCATCTCAAACGCCGACGATCTCACCTCTCGCGATCAAAGAGCGAACCGGCTCGATCAGCACCGCTGAGATCATCTCAGTTATGAAGGGTGAGATCACTGCCGTGCACATCAAAAATGGATTCAGTGTCGAAGTAGGCGACGAGATCACCGCGAACTTTACTGCTAATGGCGGTCTCAAGGAAAGGAAAGACGGAGTACCCGGACAATATGTCGGGGCATCCCATTACAGGAAGGATGCTTCCGCCTATTTCGCAGAGGCGGAAGAGGCGCGACCGTTCGTAGATGCGCTTTTTGCGAATTTGGCTGATCCGGTGCACGGATTGTTCGAGGCGTTAAGGCGGGAGCTCCACAATCAAAAAATTGAATTGAGGCTTTCCCGTTCAAAGCACGGCCAAGCCAACCTGTGTCGCGCCGTCTGCTGGTCTGGTAGCGGAACCTATGCCTTGGAGCCTCACGATGACGCTGCTCAAGTGCTTTGCGGCGGCAGCGACTACGATATTTCGTCGGTGGCGAACAACACCATCGTAGCTCTGAATTTCTATCCTAGCGTTGCCGAGCAAGGGGGTAATTTGCGCATCTGGAGCCATAAGCCTACCGTGAAGGATCGAAAGTCTCAGGGTGTTGAGACTACGGGCTATCCCTACTCCGACGCATATCTGAAGCACATCCCTTGTCATGACTTCGAGCTAAAGGCGGGGGATATTGCAGTTCTCGATGGCGGATTCATTCACGGCGTCACGCCATTCACCCGAAATCGGCGGCTGGTCCTGAACAGCTTCTTCGGGTTTGCACGGCCGGACCTTGTACTTTGGTGGACCTGAAAGCGGGCCACCTCGCCTGCGACTGGGGCAAGATGTGAACAGTCTAGTCACCCGTTAGGCAGCATTCCTCGGCGACTCGCATCAGCGAACCTAGTCGTCCGTGAACAAGGCTCTAAGCGATTGAGCAGGAGTCAGTTTTCCGGTTGCGGCGGCATTTGAGATTGCAGGGATTGGGGGCTTGAGGCCCCCAAATCTTGCAATTGTCGTTTGTGGATTCCCTTTCGCTGCGGGCCATGATTCTGTGGTGCATCGGAGGGGCCGATGCGACCGAAGAAGCACAGGACGACGGGATCGAACGATCTGTTCCGGGCGCGGCTGGACCAGATCACCAACATGAAGCACGAGCTGGCCGGCCGCTCTAGAGCGAGAATGGCCGGCCCGGGATCGAGACCCGGTTCATGATCGGGCTGCTGTTGCTCAAGCACACTTACGGGCTGTCCGATGAGGGCGTTTGCGAGCGCTGGGTTCACGACCCGTATTTCCAGTTCTTCACCGGGCAAGAGTTCTTTCAGCATGCCTTCCCGCACGAGCGCTCGGACCTGAGCCATTGGCGCAAGCGGCTCGGCGCTGCTGCTGGCGGAGGGCCTGCGGGTGGCGCACGAGGCCGGCGCGTTACGCCGCTAGGACCTCAAGCGCGTCGCGGTCGATACCACGGTGCAGCCGAAGGCTATCACCTTCCCCACCGATGCCAAGCTGTTGCATCCGGCGATCAAGGGGCTCAACCGCCTGGCGAGAAGGCACGGTGTCAGGCTGCGGCAATCCTATTCTCGTGTGGCCAAGACCGCCGCGATGATGGCGGGCCGCTACGCCCATGCCAGACTGTTCAGCCGGCATCGGCGGCAGTTGCGCATTCTGCGCAGCCGGCTCGGCCGGATCATCCGCGACATCCGCCGCAGGATCGAGGGCCAGCCGGCACTCGAGGAGGCATTCGCCCTCCCGCTAGGCCTGGCCGTGCAAATCCGCTCGCAGCAGCAGCGCCAGCGCGGCTGGAAGCTTTATTCCTTCCATGCCCCGGAGGTGGAATGCATCGGCAAGGGCAAGGCCGCCGCGCCTTACGAGTTCGGCGTGAAGGCCTCCATCGTCACCAACAACCGCCGGGCGCCCGGTGGCCTGTTCGTGCTGCACGCCAAGTCGCTGCCGATAATCCCTTACCCTGCGGGACGGACGCCGCCAACGTCGTGCTCTCAGCAGTCGGTCACAACTTCCGCCGTATCCTTGGCTCAGAGAACTCTTGTGCCTGTTCCTGATCCAGCTATCGCATACGTTTGCCCGTCCAGTCTCGCTCAATTCGCCTTCTTAACGGACGACAACCTAGCTTACGAAAACCCGGAACCTCGGTCCCATTGAGGTTCAACTAAGGTTCAAACGCCTCCGGCGGCAATGCCGAAGGCCTCTTGGCAATTTAAGGAGCCGCTCTGGGTTCTGCTTCTGCTCATCTGAAAAACACTGGCCAACTCCGCTGCGCACCCTTAACCCGCCCCCTCGGTGCGGTACGGCTTTGACGGATCGCTCACGCGTGGGTCTTTTGGCTGCTTCGTGCGCACCAACCCTCTGAATGAGTAGACAAACAGGCGGTTTTTCTGCCGTCGGACGAGGCGGCGCTCGAGTGGCGGATCCTTCTCGATGCAGAGGCCGCGGTGTGCTTGGGGCACGACCAGCTGTTGCGAGTTCGGACTAGACGATTGCCACAAACAGTAACGCCGCGGGCGAGCGGCTTTGAGATCGTCGCCAGCGGCTCCCTCGTGACGATCGGGTCGGTGACACCACACTGGTTCGAAGGAATTAATCAATTTGGGAAGCACGATTGAACCTCCGCGCGTTAGTGGAGAAGCGGGCGCCAATCTGCTACGCGAGAGATGCCTTTTCCCGCGCACCAGCAAGTGGAGTTGGAAGTGAAGGCACAGGCGGCGTTCCCTCCGAGCCAGTCGGTTCAGCTGCACGAGGAGCAAGATGGTGGATCGCGGCTGGAAGTTGATCCTGTTCGCATCCGTGGGCACCATCCACTGCAGTCGGCATCCACATCGGCCTGCTACTCGTTAACGGCATGCCCCTTTGAGCGCCGCTGTGTGGCATTCGATTTGCTCACCAGAGTAGGTAGTGCCCCGATCACTATCGACAATGTACGCTCCACTACTAGCTCGCAGGCTAACGGACTTATCGAAGGGAATTGTCGCGCCAGCTTAGCCCAGCCTTTCATTGTCTCCTAACCCGAGGTTCATGATAATGTCTTCTAAAAACTGGACATCAAGCAAGCTGCACGACCGCATGGCACACGCGCTGCGCAGGAGCGACGCACTGGAGGCCGCATATGAAGCCACAACAGTGGGACAGCTTGTGTCGATGCGGGCGTTAACACACGGCTCCACAACCGCCATTGATGTGTTCGAGCGCGATGAGCGCGCGAGCTACTCCGAGATGGATCGGAGATCCAACCGTTGTGCGCATGGGCTGCGCGCATTCGGAGTGCGGAAGGGCGATCGCGTCGGGATGATGCTGCCCAATCGGATCGAATGGCCCATCCTGTGGTTCGCGCTTGCAAAGCTCGGCGCGGTGATGGTCCCTATCAACATGTGCTACACGCCAAGGGAGATCGCGCACATTTTGGATGAGAGCCAGGCCAAATTCGCCATAGTCGACGAATCTGCATGGCCAGTATTTTGCGCGATGGATCCTTGGCCGCAAGAGCTTATAAATGCGCAAGTGATCACCGTCGGTCAAGATTCCAGCGGGACAGCGATCAGTTTGCGCCAATTGCTCAAGGATAGCGATGATTCTCCGGTGGACGAGGATGTCCAGCCTGAGGACCTGTTAACCATACAATATACCTCGGGGACGACAGGCTTTCCCAAAGGCTGCATGCTGACGCACGACTATTGGGGAGTGTGTTCGTCCGTAGTTGCCTTCCTTAATCCTCACAAGAGGTATCTGAGTTGGGCGTCCTCATCCTATATGAGTTGGCCCTTCATTCTTTTGAACTCATATCGACAGGGCGGGACGGTGTACGTCGCCCAACAATTGGATCCATCGCGGTTCATGCATTGGCTGGCGACATTTCGCATCGAGTGGTGTGCGCTTCCGAGACTCGTCGCGGATGCCGCCTACGATGTACCGACATGTCTGAGAAAGGTGTGGCAGTACGACGGGTGGCGCGGCGAAACGGTACGTCGCTATCGCGAGCACTTTCGCGTGCACGGTTATAACCCCTATGGAATGACGGAAATAGGAAACGGCACGCAAATGCCTCCAGATCTCGCAGAAATGAATGAGGCTGGCTCGGTCGGGATTCGCTCTCCCTTTCGGGAGTTGCTCTTGGTGAACGATGATGGAAGCCCTACTTTAGAGGGCGAAGTTGGCGAGCTGTGGGTAAGGGGACGTGGAATCTTCAAGGGCTATTGGAACAGGCCGGAGACGAACGTCAACAGCTTTGACGGCGAATGGTTTAAAACGGGTGATCTATTACGGCGCGACGAACTCGGCTTTTATTGGTTCGTGGGACGTAGGACGGACACCATCCGCCGGTTTACGGAAAATATTGCTGCGTACGAGGTGGAGACTATTATTCGCGAGCTCCCCGAGGTCGCCGATGTGGCCGCGGTCCCTGTTCCCGATGAGAGGTGGGGCCAGGAAGTCAAGGTTTACGTCGAGCTGAAAAGCCGAGGCGTTGGAGCCGACCTGCAGGTCGAGTGCATTCTCGCGCATGCGCGTGCTCGGCTTGCTGAATTCAAGGTGCCACGGTACATCGCGTTTATCCCGAGGCTTCCGAGGACCGTCACTAGCAACAAGGTACTCAAACATGAGCTGATAGCCATCAGTGACCCGTTATTGAAGACGTATGACTGTGAGGAGAAACGCTGGCGCTGAAGCCGCTGTTTTCGTTCAGATGCGCACGCAGAGGTGGCTCGAGCCATTCAGCCGTGAAAGCGGTTCCGAGTCTCCCCGCAGGGACGCTCCCGTTTGGACACTTGGTTTGCAGCTTCAGGCCTCGAAGCTCTTCAATTTATCTCCAGGGTTCCTCGTTAAAAAACGGCGCGTTTCCCTCCCGACATCAGATCGCGGTAAGGAAACGACGCGACAGCGGACCACCAGCACACATATACCGCGGCAATACCGCTCCCGATAATGTTAGTAAGCGTGCGCGCCTCTCTCATAAACTTGGGACAAGCTCAGGACTGATCACCGTCAACGGTGCGGCCAGGGTGGAGAAACCAGTACCGGTAACACCGCTTGGGCCCTTCGAGGTGAGTATTGCCACAACCAGTTTCGTGAGCTGCTGCCGAAGTTGAGTTCGACCCCGAGCGCCTGCGCGATGAACAACGTCGCCAACGTCATGTAAATGTTGGTCCCAGCGAAATTGAAAGAGTATCCGGTCAGGACCACTAGTCTAGGCCCACGAGCGGCTTGGAACAGCCCCGCCGTTCGAGTTTTTCCATCAACTGCGGCAGTGCGCTTTCGGACGACGACGTTCCGAGCACCATCAACAGCTCATCCTTGATGTAGACGATGACCTTTAGATTAGAAAAACCGACCAAGCGCAGGATCGGGCCAAGCACAATGATCACGAAGAGCCCAGCTGTCAAATAGAACAGCGCAACCAATCCGATGAGTCTACCGAGCGCGGACGGTCCGAATTCGCCGCTGGTGTAGCCCATCGCGTCAACCGCCTCGGTCGGCGCTGTCTTCATCACGATCCTAATGACACCAAACACGCGTGCGCAGCGTCGTCAACCAGACACCGCGCATCCGCTCACCCCCTCGCCAAAGCGTCGTCAGCGAGAACCCGAATAGGGTGGCAAACAGCAGCACCTGTAGCACGTCGGCTCGCGCCAGGGCGCCAACCACGCTATCCGGAATGATATTGAGGAGGAAATCGACCGCTTTCTGCCCATCCGCCTTTTTGACGTAATTGGCTACCGAGGCGGCATCAGCCTTGGGAGCGAGCCCACGACCGGCCTGAACGAGATTGCCCATCACGAGACCCAGGACGAGCGCGAAGGTTGATACGATCTCGAAGTAAAGCAGCGCCTTGACGCCGACTCGGCCGACCTTTCGTGCATCCTGAACGTGCGCAACTCCGGATACAACGGTACAGAAGATGATCGGCGCCATCACCATTTTGATCAGCTTGATGAAACTGTCACCAAGCGCTTTAACCCACCTACTCGTCCCCACAGCAGGCCACAACCAGCCAACGAGAATGCTAATCAGCATCGCGATGAGCACCTGAATGTAAAGAACATTGTACCACGGGCCAGATGGCTGGAACAGGGCGTCGGCTTTGCAGAGCGGCGCTGGCGGTCAATGTACATCATGCTCGACCCGGCGCCGTGGTATCAGAGATGGGTCACAATGAAGGTACGGCTTCGCTCAGCTGGTCTTTCGGTGAGCGGCACAGGGAGTCTGAACGCCCCAGATGGTCCCGTCCATTGCTGGCGGATTGGCGCCTCTCCCGAATCAGCTTGTGGTCGACGCGAAGCGAAGTTCTAAATCACGTCTGAGAGCAGCGATAGAAAACTTGAAAAAGCTTCCTTGAGAGTCAGCTACTTCGCGCTCATGCACATAGGACAACGCCAGCTCTACCGCTGATACTCGATCGACATTCGAACGTCCTGCGCCGCCCGAAGCGCCCTGATACGCTCCGCTATACTCGTGTCTTGCGTAGTACAAAGCGAGTTGACCATCGGCTTTTCTATGGCAACAGCCGCGCTCTAGATTTCTTTCTTGCTAGGGATGCCTACGATCTTATTGTGTCAGACCGGTCACGCTTCAAGGCCGAGGCCATGGGCAGCAAGGACGAAAAAAGACCCAAATCGAGGCATTTGGATCGCCAGGTAGTAGGAAACTGCCGAGCGCCACAAAGCGCCATTGCAAGAACCGTGACATGCCGCGGCCCGCGACATTCGACATCGATAAGCTGCCGGGCACCCCCAACTTGACCGCATTAGAGGCGGCCACGGTCATCCGGCGCGCGCCCGGTGCACTCGAGCAATGGCGGCGCGACCCGAACCACCCGCTGAAATGGCGCTACGTCGATGGCCGCCACCCTATCGAACAGATGCAGTGCGTAACTATCTGGCAAGTGCGACAAAACCACTAAGGCCCCTCAGCCGCATAATTCTCACGGAGACGCCCGAGGAGCTCGGCCTTGATCGGTCAGCGGATTCGTCAACTGCAGGCGCGCGATTTTCCCGACCCTTCTGGAAGGCAGCCGGTGAGGTCTGGCCGAAAACGTGTCTGCAGCGCGGCTGGGTGCACAAGACCGCCAACGTACTTGCCAAGCTACCCAAGAGCCAAACGCCCTTTTGCAGGAGATCTCGATGGGCGAAATCAAGGTCACAGCCGAGCTGGCGTTCGACGCCTTCATCGAGAGCTACACGCTGAAATACGAGAAAACCGCCGACTGCCTGCGCGAGGATCGACACACGCTGCTGACTTTCTACGACTTCCTGGCCGAGCATTGGAAACACCTACGCACGACCAACCCCATCGAAGGCACCTTCGCCACCCTGTGCCACCGCACCATCCGATCGAAGGGCTGCCTAGCCAACAAGACCGCGCTCGCGATGGTCTTCAAACTGGTCGCGGGCGCGCAGAGAAGCTGGCGCCGCCTCGACGGTCATAACCAGTTCTCAAAGCTCGTGCTCGGTGTGAAATTCAAGGACGGGGATCGAGGTCATCGCCAAGTCACCGACCGCCAGCCCACGACCGCCGCCGCCTAACCGGCTCAGGCCGTCACCAAACTTTGGCGATAGCTCTCTCCCAAGCACAGGGCCATGGACCTCTACAGCGGTGTTCTCAAGGACGTTCGCTTTGATGACAACGATAGCCTCACGCGCGCTGCAACGTCTCGACCCAACCATCTTATCGGAAGCGATGTCGTAGTTCGTAAACTGATGAACTGTGACCTTCGCCACAGGGTTCTCCTGCTGCCTGATCCTCGCGCTTTAGTCCACGATGAGTTCGCCATGCACGACCGTCATCCGAATCGGCGATTCTAGCTACTAAGCCTAGATCATGCGTGATCTAAATGATGCTCATAAGGGAAACGGTCGAGCCGGCTCGCTTTCGACACATGTCTCCACCGGATGGTCGCCTGCTACCAGTCAGGATTGAACGGTACGGCTTTGTTGGCCCGAGGCATTCGTCGGCGATCTAGGCTGAGCTCGCACATTTATTTTAACTGCGCGTGTAGCGAAACATTATCGAGTTCGCCTTCCCACCAGGACACGAACACCGCTGCAATACCGTTCCCGATGATGTTGGTAAGCGCACGCACCTCGCTCATGAACTTATCGATCGAGAATACGATCGCAATGCCAGGGACAAGCTCAGGACTGACCACCGTCAAGGTCGCTGCCAGGGTGACAAAGCCGGCACCGGTAACACCGCTTGCGCCTTTTGAGGTGAGCATCGCCACAATAAGTATCGTGAGCTGCTGGCCGAAATTGAGATCGACCCCGAGCGCTTGCGCGATGAACAAGGTCGCCAACGTCATGTAAATGTTCGTCCCATCCAAATTGAAAGAGTATCCTGTCGGCACCACAAGGCCAACGACCGCCTTCGAACAGCCGAGCCGTTCCAGTTTTTCCATCAACTGCGGCAGCGCGCTTTCGGATGACGATGTTCCGAGCACGATCAGCAGCTCATCCTTGATGTACCTGATGAACTTTAGAATAGAAAAGCCTACCAAGCGCGCGATCAGGCCAAGCACAATGATCACAAAGAGCCCGGCTGTCACATAAAACAGGGCAACCAATCCGAGGAGTTTACCGAGCGCGGACGGTCCGAATTCGCCGATAGTGTAGGCCATGGCGCCGAACGCCCCGATCGGCGCTGCCTTCATTACGATCCTAATGACTCCAAACACCGCTTGTGCAGCATCGTCAACCAGACCGCGCATCCGCTCACCCCCCTCTGCAAGCGCCATCAGGGAGAACCCGAATAGGATGGCAAACAGTAGCACCTGGAGCACGTCACCTCGGGCCAAGGCGCCAACTACACTATCCGGAATGATATTGAGGAGGAAATCGACCGTCTTCTGCGCTTCCGCCGTCTTGACGTAGTTGGCGACGGCCGCGGCATCCCCCTTGGGAGCGAGCCCATGACCGACCTGAGCGAGATTGCCCATCAAAAGACCCAGGATGAGCGCGAAGGTTGATACGATCTCGAAGTAAAGTAGCGCCTTGACGCCGACTCGGCCGACCTTTCGTGCATCCTGAACATGCGAAATCCCGGAGACAACAGTGCAGAAGATGATCGGCGCGATCACCATCTTGATCAGCTTGATGAACCCATCACCAAGCGCTTTGACCCAGCTACTCGTCCCCACAGCGGGCCATAGCCAGCCAACGAGAATGCCAATCAGGATCGCTATAAGTACCTGGACGTATAGCACTTTGTACCAGGGCCCAGATTTCCGAAACAGGGCGGCGGGTTTGACAGAGCGGCGCTGGCGCTGATTGTACATCATGCTGGCCGCCGCGCCGTGCTCGCAAAGAGGGCGCTCAATGAAGGTACAGCTTCGCTCAGTGTTCCTTCACTGGGGGGCGCAGGGGAATCTGACGTCTCCGAACAGCACAGTCCACAGCCGCGGACTGGCGCCTCTCCCGAATCGGCTTGCCGTCCACACGGAACGAAGTTCTGAACCGCTTCCAAGAGCAGCGAAAGAACGTTGAGAAAGCTTCCTTGAGAGCTGGAAAGCATCAGCGTCACCACCCATTTCTATCTTTTTGGTTGTTCGAAGATGCCATCCAGCATCTTCTAGGACGCCAATCTTAGCAGCCGTCGACCACTCTTCACTTCAGCAGGCACTCTCGCCGCTATCGCGTCGGAGCGACCAACCTTGAGGAAACACTCGCCATCAGAACTCATGGTGGTGCGGCCTCCCCTACGTTCACCGGCTCGCGCCTCCTGTCCTCACTTCATGTGAATGCCCCGACATTCCCACGAGGCTTCGATTTCGATCGCAAAACCACGAGGCCGAAAAGACATGCCAAGCAGCATTGCTCACGCTGCCTCCCTTGGCGATCTCGGTTCCGGTTTTTCGAGAGCCGTGTTTTGCGGGGCTGAACAGCACTCCTCGGAAGAGAGCTTCTCAGTCCTGTAGCTCGCCAAGGCCTGGACGGAGCGCTGCACGGCGTCCCGTTTCGCTAGATCGGAGGCAGGCGCTGCATCCAGCCACTTCAGCGCCACCTCGACCAATTCCATCGCGCGGTCCCTCTTACCGGTCTCGTAATAGTACTGAGCGACCGCCCCGTACGACAGGAACTTCGCGCCTTCGCTGCCTTGGGGCGGATTCGCCGCCAATATGTGTTCGGAGAGCTCCTTGCCCATGGCAAAGCGCTCCGCATGTGGAAAATCGGAGTAGTCCTTTGCGGGGTCGAACAGTTGTCGGATCGCGACGCTCATCCAAACCACGGACTTCTTCTCGATTGCGTCGCGAACTAAAAGGCGCAACACCGGCAGGCCAGCCCCTAGGTCGCGTATCTTGTGAAGCAACAATTCCGAGTGAAGCCCACGGAAGGTGACCTCGTCCGGCATTGCCGCAAGGGCCTCCTCGATAGCTGAAAGGGCTGCCGGCCAATCCTTTCTCTTCATGGCGGGGTCGAGTCTGCCAAAGATCGGCTCCACCAGAGCTCTCTTCCGCGATAGCTCACGCTTTCTGCGTCGGCCCGTGTTTATCCTTTCCGCATCCAGCGCTTTGGCGTCAGCGCTCATTGCCCAGGATCCGTTCAGAATTTTGGGCAAGGCATGATCGAGCTGCGCCGGATGGCCAATAAAGGCGATGCGGCCGTCACGGTCAACGACGAATGACGTGGGCATCCCGACAGAAAAGCTTGGATCCAGCCAAAGCTTGTTCATTTCGCCGGCGTAGTCGAATGCGATTGCGTAGTTCAGACTTGGCAAACTTTTTGTCAACCAAGCCTCCAAGCTGGCTCGTGCTTCGTTTTCCGTCGAAGCTTGTTCATGAGCCGCGATGCCCACCACCTCAACTCCGTTGTTCCTGTATTTGTCTTGCAGGACCACCAGATTTGGCATCGAGGCGATACATGGTCCGCACCACGTCGCCCAAAATTCGAGGATGTATACTTTCCCACGTTCGAACTTTCTAACGGGCTGGCCGCGTAGCCAGTTCTCCACTTTGATCGAGGGGGCCCGCGAACCGACGCTCAGCAGGTTCGCCGCCCCGACTTGACTTGCGCTCTCAGTCAGACTGGTCATTGCTCAAATTCGCTTTACCTGGCTCTGCGGAGAAAATAGCAAGTCGCATGCCAGCCAGCGCTCATTGAAATTTCGCATTTTTTGTATCATTCCTGTCGAGCTTGCGACGCATGTCGCATATCCGACCAGCTGCTTGGAGCTTCTCAGGCAATCAGTCGGTCGGAGGTTCTTGACGCGCCTGGGGGCGGCGGCAACGGCCTCACATTTCATAGGAAGGCTGCCATTCAATTGATTTCGAAAGAGCTTGAATCGTACATAGCGTCATATTGTACGCTATCGATCGCAGTTGCGCCTCCGTTGTGCCATTGCGAAGACAGTTGTCGCGGATGCGTCGGTTTATGGATCATACCGCCAATGGAATGAGTGATGCTTGTTGGAATAAGCGAGAGGTTAGATCGCCGCGGTCGATGCACGTGCACTCGGCAGCCACCAGGTCCTGCTGGACTGGGGCGCTAAGGTGAGTGAGCCTTCGGCGCTGTCTTCATCTATCGGGGCCGCGGCTTGCGACCGTGCCGTGCCGCAGGGATGGGCGACGCACCGGGAATGATGCATGAGCGAACCGGATGAGGGAGGCAACGCGAGGGTGCCCCCTCAAAGATCTCTTTGTTCTTAATAGCGGAGCGCGGACTTGGATAATATACAATCGATGACTGCACAGGAGCTGCGCTCTGCAATTAGTGGCGGCAGGGTCTTGGAGGTAACCACGACAACCGGCTGTGTCGTCGGATGTTCTTATTGCCAGCAGGACAAGTTCGCCGAACGGCAAAGAGCTATATCCGACGTGAAGCATCTTTCTTTGCAAGATTTCAAGCGGTGCCTGGCGCGCGTACCAGCAACTGTGGACATCAGCTTTTCCGGGTATTCGGAGCCTTGGCTCAATCCGGCTTGCACCGAAATGGTTGAGCATGCCTACGCGTGCGGCCATGGAATCCGGATTTTCACAACCCTCGTAGGAATGAATGGGCGGGATCTAAGACGCTTGCGTGCGTTGCAGTTCCGCGGTTTCCTGGTGCACGTTTTTGACGACGGTACGCATATGGACAGTGGTCTCGTCAGGCGCAACTATGTCGATTTGGTGCGTCAACTTGTTGATGCCGGCATTTCGTCACTGCTCTTCATAGTCATGGGCGAGGTGCATCCCGAACTAGTCGACATAATACCTGACGAAGCGCTCGTTCGCTCGCGTCCCCCGCGCAGCAGGCCTGCGAGCGGCGAGCTTAGGATGGTTGAAGCACGACAGCCAATCGTTGGAGCGCTGACATGTCCTGACGAACGGCAATATCGGAATGTTCTTCTCCCAAACGGCGACGTTACTTTCTGCTGCATGGATTTTGAGCGACGGCACGTTCTGGGCAACCTTCTCCGCGACAGACACAAGGATCTCTTCGAAGGGGCAACATTTGGCAAGATTGCCAGTCGCATGAACGGCGCGGACGGTTTTCTGCTTTGTCGAACATGTGAATTCGCCGAGCCACTGAGGTCGGAATGCTCATCCTTGAGAGCAGTTGACCCTAACTGATCGAAACGAATCGGGAGCCCAGGCGAGGACGGCCTTGCCGCTCATCATCACATCAGCCGCGGGGACGACCCCGCCATGAACGGAGGTCGCCATGGCCTGGAGCATTTTGTTGGTCGCCGGCCTCCTGGAAGTCGCCTGGGCAATTGGCCTCAAATACACCGAGGGCTTTACCAAGCTCGTTCCGTCCGTGCTCACGCTCGTGGCCATGGCTGGCAGCGTGATCCTGCTCGGCCTCGCTCTGAAGACGCTGCCCATTGGAACTGCCTATGCGGTCTGGACCGGCATCGGCGCGGTCGGCACCGCGGCGCTCGGCATCATCCTGTTCGGGGAGCCGGCCGCCGCGTTTCGCTTTGCCAGCATCGGACTGATCGTGGCCGGCATTGTCGGGCTGAAGCTCGTGTCCTGACGAAGACGTCGAAAGCATTGACCCCACTAGGTCAACGCCGCAAGGATCGGAGACTTGCCGCCGTGATTGTCCGGCATGGACAATTGAGTTGGGCGCGTTCCAGCGCACCGCCGAGGGCGCTGCGCCGACAACGGCCCCGGTGATACTGTGGCCGAAGAAAGTCGCCGTAAACCAGATGCCGATGCAGGCCCTCTGGGCCGAGACCCGTTGACCGCTAGCCTCAGTGTCGCAACGCGAACGCCCATGGTGAGGACGATACGCCCGTCGGCAACCGGCGTGCCCACGGCCATGGCGTCTGGCCCGATGTACCACGCGGAGCGGCACGAACAATTCGCCACCGAACTCGCGAATACGAATAGAACAGTAATGGATCCCAGGTATGCCGCTGATGCTCCGGGGCGCCAGCTAAGAAAGTTCGCTTGCCCGAGTCATACGATGTCTGCCCTACGGAGCTGCAGGGGAGAAGATGCATCACAGAACGATATGATCGGCAGAGCGTCTTCATTTGCTCCGAACTGCTTCCGACCATCCCGCCCAAGAGTACGAGACCATCCTACTCGTTGAGCATGGTTGGGGCGGCAGTGGTGAACTTGACTCACTCCCGATCGAGCCAGCTCGCCCGTGACTGTCATCTCACGCGGAGCAACCGCGTATTCTGGTGTAGGGTAGCCATCAAGGATGTGCGTTCGCGTCGTCAGAACAGCTGGCTGGTCGACCACCCAACCGAATGCAGGCTCGATATAACCAAGGTACGGCAAAGCTGCCCGCCCATAAGCCCAGCCCGGCACGATCGGCCGCGCGTTGCGCAGCATAGTATCGTCCCCTGGAGTATTGCTTCCAATCGAGCACGAGACCGTTGCGCACCAACCATTCTCCAATATCGGTGCCACCAGCTGAACAGGTCGCTATCGTCCGTCCACACTCATCCTCCAGGACTGGCACGCAACTGACTTCGCGATCTTCAACGAAGCTTTCAAGATCGCGCGCGGCCCTGAGGCCACATTGATATGGATTACCCTTGATATCTCGGCACATTTGGGTCTCATCCGGCGCGTCAATGCCCCAGAGTCGAACGCGTGTTCTGTTGATTTCAAGGGTGTCGGTGCTGATGACCTTTGCCGGCCCCGTCAGCCCGCCGGCCAGGACGATGCTGAACAGTGCGAGCATGGTCAACACCACGATCAAGCCTGGCATGGCGATTTTCTTTGTCGGACCGCAACCATTCCCGACGAGCGCAGCAGAGCGCTGCCAAGTGGCCAAAGGCGCTCGATCGCAGCAGTGCTAATGTTCCGTAGGTAAGATCGCTCGACAGATGATTCCTCCTGAATCAGCAGCGCACCCCTCCCCTCACCTCCAACCTCGCCCGCGATGCTGTGCGACCCGGCTGCTGCGCTGAGCGAATCGGGCCCGTGCTCCACGTCATTGCGGCAGTCCGCCTCGGCTGCATCGCGCACCGGCAGGACGCACTCCGTCGTGTGCGTCCGCTGATTAGCGACGAGGCAGGCGCAGACGGCCGGCCGCAAGTCGGCGTGATAAGATTTCCCGGTGGCCTTGTCCGAAATGAGCATAAGCTCGGCCGCCTTTCTGGCACCGATAGCAGCAAGCACGCGCCGTCCGCGGTCGCTGCTCACGGCAACTGTAAGGGAAAGCGTATGCATCGCTTGAGCAAAACGGGCGCTCCGACGGCCATCGTTGTTATCAGCGGCAACATGCCTTCTACAGGCGGTTGGCGACAACTCCGCCCGCAGTCACGCCGCCCAACTTGTTTCGCGAGCGCCAGCACAGCCATCTCAACCTCTAGCTGGACGAGGGACACAAGTGCGTAGGAAACCCCGAACCATGCGATGTTATAGAGATTGGCGGCGCCGAAGCCCGCGCCGTAGAGGGCCCAAAACGTGACGCAGACAACGATACCAGACTGATACGCCGTCGAGAGGGCAAGCGCCTTGCTGTACTGCAGATCGCGATGCGCGGTGTTGGACGGGATGAGCCGACTGGCGAGCGCCTGCATCGCAAACAACGGCACCAGAAGCGTCGTGGCATTCATACCAAATTGCGGCAGGTCGGCCGGAACAAAGAGTATGTTTTCCAGCAACAGGCCGAGCGCAAGACCAAACGCAGCCGCCGCCGCGCCGAACAACAGAAACAGCATCGAGCCGGGGACGAAGCGCACCTCGGAGACGCCAACCGCAAAGTGCGGCAGGATCTCGAAGAACATGAACACAAGCGTCGCGGCGATGGCTTGCAGGGCAAATGACAGAGCGCCCCGCTCGCGGATAGCCTCGACCAGAAGCTTGGCGGCGACGCAGCACGTCGCAAGGCCTATGGCGTAGCTCAACACAAGCTTGGCGCCTGTTACTATTCCCGGTTCGATATGCATGGTCCAGGTCCATCTTGCCTTTTTACTCGGGCCTTGTGTGGAGACCGCTCGAAACGGCATTTCAGTTTCCGCACCTGGGTCGACCGCTAACGTCCTGCTTCCGCCATGTCGGACCGGGTGTGCACATAGCCTCCGCTCGGTCTGCGGGACTTCGATAGCAACAGCTATGCCACCCCCGCCACCGCGCTTAAGCCTCTGATTGCGCATTGAAACGTTCCGTCCCCGCAAGGCTCGCCGTGTGAGTTAGCTGACATACTCTGGATGAAATTGGACACACATGGGTGCCCCGTCTTTGCTCAACCTGTGCCGTTTCGAACAATCGTTCTACCTCCCTCCTTGAATCGGAAATCCTGCGGCCGCCGGCGCGAAGACACCCTTTGCACGCGAACTAGCCGAGCGCGGCCGACCGCGCGAGGACCCAAGGGCATTCTCCAGCTGATCGGCGATGCGCTCCTGGTCCAGCAGCGTGTGGCGGGCCGCGCAGCCAGTGCCGAGAAGCCCGACGCACTCTGGGCAAGCCGGCGCTGGAGCGGCTCTATTCGCGCCTGAAAGACGGATACGAATTGAAGGAGCGGCTTGAGATGCTCCAGCGCAAACTGCGGGCCATCTCCGGAACGGCCAACGCGCCGACGGGCATCATCGAGACACGGCGCTCGCTGCGTCTGGACGGGTTATAGTCGTGCTGATCGCGATGGAAGTTGCGATCGGATGCGGTCAGACTATTGCAGCAGCTCAGTGAAGTGCGGCTGGTCACAGCACGCGAGGCGCTTTCCTGGCGTCTGAGCGGGCCTACTAACGTATCAGGCCCGGTAGTTGCGCGGAACACGCTGTTCGGCGCACGCGGCGGCGTGTTTTGGCCAAGCCTTCGCCGTGCTCGTGCACGCGAGGTTCGACGAAATCCCGGTGCGGCTCGCAACCCAGCAAATAGGCGAGGCGACTTCCGGCGCAATTCTCCGGAAATCGATCAACGATCATGAGTGTATGGCAGACGCGCGGCAGAGCGTTCACCCCGACGATCCAGCGTGACCCGAGAAGACCCTTTGTCAGTTTGCGGCGGACCGCCACTGAGCTTGTCCGCTGTTGCCGAGTAGCTCGCGGAATACTTGCCCTTCCCCCGTCGTTCGCCAGCGCGCGGCCAGTGATGACCGGAACAAGGACGGTCGATTTCACCAGAGCGCCTCGCTATGAGCGATCGCCTTTCGCCGCTTTGACACATCGCCGCGGCTCGGTCGACGTCTCCTTCGGTGATTTCCCTTGCTTGGCTGTTAGCGAAAGGCTCCAGGATCGAGGAGCGCAGCGCACCGCGCGTGCTACAACTGAACATGAAAGCTCCGAACCGCGGTCCTCGGGTTGACTAACGCGACGGTCGCCGAGCTATACGCGCTCGGGACTGCCATGGAGCGTGCATGGCAGCTCCGCGTCAGCGATAAACGGACGACAAGGAGCTGCGCCGCGAATTTCAAGCGGTTTTGACCTCGCAAGCAGGCGCCGAGATATCCGACGTCGCTGTTGCCTGTAGACATTCCATCTGCAGGGATTGTCCTCAAAGCGCCCTCGCCACTCACGTGCGGGCGGCAACTTCCCCCAAATCCACTTCTGAACAGAACCCGCCATGGCGATGCTTAGCTGGCTCGTTCAGAAGGCCGGCGAGCCTGAGGCCTTCAAGGACTCCTTCGAGCCGCTGCTCGCGAACGATTGCGGCGAGCAGCGAAACGGCCTCCTCCCGATGGACGGTGAAGCCGACGTCAGGCGCTCGCTGAACCAAGAGGTCCATCAAGGTCGGAAGTTCAGCAACGTGGTCGCGTAAGGTCGAGACCACATCATTGGCGAGATAGGTCGCCAAATCCCCTTTCGCCGGCGGATCAAAGTCCAACTCGACCGCGGCGCGCTTCTCGATTGCCTCTCGTATCAACTCGCGCTGGCTTCGTGCATTCATCGAGAGCATGAACGCCGCATCCGCGAGCTTCTCGCGCGGCAAGCTTCTCAGTTCGACTATGCGAGCCTGGATGTCGCCAATCGAACTCTCACGCCCTGCATCTGCTCGCCACGCGTTAGCTCCTGCCCTGCTCTTTTGTACCCGAACCATCGTCATGCTCTCCGGCGGACGATATATCCCGGCGATACAGCGGAATGGAAGTGCAAAGTTGTGTGGTGCATGCGCGCAGTCCGCCTGACGAACGCGGAACCGGCGGTCGCGCGAAGGACTCAGAATGCGCTATTTTCGTGATGCGCTCGTGCTTTTCTAGTCTACAAGGCGCGGGATGGCATGTTGTCGGGTCGTGGCTACGGCGAGCGAAGGCCTGCTTCCAACATTCCGTCAGTAGGTGATAAGCAGCGAGCCGGTGGCGGCGGGCGGATCACCGCCAACCTTCCAGGGAGGACGAAACCGGCCAGATATTCCGGAAGACAACCAGACCGTTGACCAGATCCGAGACGGACGACGTTGCGTTTGCACCCTTGCTTCGGATCCGCTCGCTTTGGCTATGTTCGGGAATATTATAGCGGAAACCGAAAACTGCGTTTGTCCACATGCAAGGGCCCGCCGGGTAGATGGAAAGATTGGGACACCGGTTGAACGTGACCGGGTTAACGCCGATTTCACGCGTGATTTAGTTGCATCGCGAGAACGACGTAGCCGCCGTGGCAGGGCTCTCACCCGAAGTTTTAACCGAACTTGAATAGGACACCGTAACCGCCGCGTGGGTAACTCCACTCGATATCACCACTTTCTTCGCAGATCACCCTGCAGGTGCCGCATTCGATACACCCGTCGACTGTCACCTCAACATGACCTTTATCGCTGAGCTCGTAGCACCGTGCAGGACAGGCCTTCAACATCGACAAGAGCCGCGAGGATGGCGTGGTGTGCGGACGCACCTTGATATGGGCACGGCCGGAATCGACAAGATAACGGTTGTAGAATAGTTTATCCTCGACACGTTGGGATGGCTCGCTCGGCATTGTTTCTGGCTCCGTCGTTCGTCGTTGTCTTAGGTTTGAATCACCGCCAGGCTCGGGCAATGCGCAGGGCATCGCTAAACAGCCCACTCCAAGACCGCGCCTTGATGAACGAGCTCAGCATCAGCTTCTCTTTCTCGAGCTTTGGTGTGCCGTCGACGCGCACGTAATCCTGCATCGCCCTGGAGAAGAGCTGCGGATATGTGAGAAAGAAGTTCTGCGAGTGGGTATGCATGAGTGCCGGCATATCCTTGTACTTCTTCAGGTCCTTGATCACAAAAGAATCAGTTAGCATTTTCTTGTAAAGTGAAAGATTTTTGGCCGTCATCGGATCTTTTCGCGATCTGATAAGGCAGATCGCTTCCGCCGCGATACGGCCCGACGTCATCGCCAAATTGGACCCCTCGCGATGGATGGCGTTGTTAAGTTGGGCGGCGTCTCCGACGACCACCCAGCCCTCCCCGCAAAGCTGCGGGATTGCCCTGTACCCACCTTCGGGGATCAAGTGCGCGGAATATTCCTTGACCTCCGAACTTTCGATGAGCGGCGCGACGGATGGGTGACGCTTGAAACCCTCGAGCAGGCCGTAAGGCGTCTCGCCGGTACGCTGGAAGTCGGCAACAAGACAGCCAATACCGAGCGAGATGCATTCCTTGTTGGAATAAATGAAGCCCATACCGGTCATGCCGCGGGAGATGGTTCCGACCGCTTCGATGACGAGCCCCTCGTCGCCTTTGAGATTGAAGCGAGCGTCGATTGTCTCGCGTGACAAAAAATGCATCTCCTTAACCGCGAGTGCGACCTTGTCCGGTTTCGGCCGCCCTCTTAAGCCCGCGCCCGTCCCGAGCACTCCGTTCACCCCCTCGGCCAGCACGACAACATCTGCATGGATTTCACCCCCATCGCGGTCTGTGCGCACCCCGACGACCCTGCCATAGGAATCCTGGAGGAGCTCGGTCACCGTGGTCTCGCACAGCACTGTAGCGCCGGCGTCGCGGACCTTCTGCGACAACCATTTATCGAACTGGGCGCGGATGATGGTGTAGCGGTTCGGCTTCTCCTCGTTGAAATCATCGGATCGATAGTGAATCCCGGTGTGCGAACGCTCGTCCAGGATCCAGAAGCGTTGCTCG
Source organism: Bradyrhizobium sp. WSM1253 (assembly GCF_000244935.1). Classification (NCBI taxonomy): domain Bacteria; kingdom Pseudomonadati; phylum Pseudomonadota; class Alphaproteobacteria; order Hyphomicrobiales; family Nitrobacteraceae; genus Bradyrhizobium; species Bradyrhizobium sp. WSM1253. The sequence goes on along the minus strand of NZ_JH600073.1, from coordinate 5,712,498 downwards.
ACTAGATGCCGCTCAAGCGGCGCATCTTCTCGGAAGTTCGGGATCAGCTTCTCCAGCATGTCGGCATAAAGGATGGCCCCTTGCACGTTCTTCGACCCGGAATACTCGCCGCGTTCCAACTGCAGCACTTTCAGCCCCCGCTCGGCCATTGTAAGCGCCGCCGCGTTCCCGCCCATGCCAGCACCGACGACGATGGCGTCGAATCTTTCCTGAATCATAACAAGCTCCCCTAGCCAGCGATGCGGTCGTGCGAGTGCGGCGATAGCTGCGCGCGGAATGCAGAGGTCAATGCCGGCAACAGTCGAATAGCGTCGGTGACGATGCCGATATGGGCGAAGTCGAAGATCGGAGCGTTCTTGTCAGTGTTGATGGCAACGATGAGGTCGCCGCCCTCCACGCCGACGCGATGCTGGATAGCGCCGGAAATGCCGGCCGCGATATAGAGCTTTGGCCGGATGGTTTTCCCGGTCTGGCCGATTTGTCGGTCCGAGGTGGCCCAGCCCTTCTGGACCAGCGGCCGCGAGCAGCCATATTCGGCGCCAAGCACGTCCGCGAGCTGGTGTACCAGTTGGAAATTTTCAGGCGATCCCAGACCGAGCCCTCCAGCGACGACCACGTCGGCATAGGCAAGGTTGGACTTTGTAGAATCGCGGTCTGGCAGGAATGACAGGACCTTTGTGACGATATCTTCTTCTACAAGCCCGAGCGGATGCGAGATGACGCGCGAGACGGCGCCTTTCACGCGCTTGGGCATCGGCATCACGCGCGGACGGACGGTTGCCATCTGTGGACGATAATTGAGTGTGTAGATCGTGCACAACAGTGAGCCGCCAAACGTCGGCCGGGTCGCTGCAAGCGAGCCGTCGGCATCGACATCGAGCTCGGTGCAGTCGGCAGTTAGGCCGGTGAGCAGTGTGGTGGCCACTGAGCCGGCGAGATCACGGCCGAGTGTTGTTGCCCCTAGGAGTAGGATTTCCGGCTTATAAGTGTTGACCAGCTCTGACAGGGCCTTCGTATAGGACTGGTTGCGATAATCGGCCAAGAGATTGTCCGCGACGATATATGCGAGGTCGGCGCCGTAGCAGAAGGATTCGGCGACCGCCTGCTGCGTTGTCTCCCCGACCGGGCCGATGACAACCGCGGCGAGGTCAACATTGAGCTTGTCGGCGAGCCGGCGGCCGGCCCCCATCAGCTCCCATGAGACGGGGTGCACAACCCCGCGTTCCTGCTCGATGAAAACCCAGACGTGCTTATACGGCTTAAATCGCTCGGGCAGTTCCCTCTTGGTCGCCGCGCGACCACCACCCGCGGCCGGAGCTGCACTTTTCGGTGCGGTGCTCATCATCTGTACTCCCATTCGCATTCAGTAGCGGCTCGCCAGCGGCGCATGCTCCGCCTCCAGGTTGGAATTTGCGCTTGAAGATCTCTTCAGTTAAGCGTCGGGCCGGATGCCGGCCGGCATCGCGACAGCACCGCGTGGCAGCAGCGCGGGGCCGACACAGCCGTTGCTGGATCTTGACGACGAGCCCGGAAGCATGCGCTTCCGGTTCGTTCCGGATGCGGCATTCTGGGACGACGGTTTGGTTCCCGGCACTGCTAAGGCACCGACCGGGCCGGTCACGCGTGCCGATCGATTGGTCCTCCTCATTTTAGAGATGCAACCGAGGTGCAACAGATCGAGGACCTGCGAGGGGCTCGGCTGGTACGATTGTCGGCCGCGTCGTTGCCGGTGGAAGCGCGATCTCATTGCTCCGAGTGCGCTTGTTTCTTGCCGATCATAGCGACAGGCCCGCAACTCCTGGCGAGGACAGGAGGGGCGGCGCTCAAGGCGCCCGGTCAACAGCGCCGCACGGCCGGCGTTGTTGAGCAACGGCTCTCCCCGCGAAACCTCGGCCACGGATCGGCCAACGGGGGCGCACGAATCAAACGCACCTTTCAGCTCAGCCAGGTATGCGACCATCGCTTTGGCGTCGCGACGCATTATGGTGCCGGCAGGCAGCGCGCGCGAACCTGCGCGGCTTCAAAAATACAATCGATGCGGACCAAGACGTGCATGCGCTGCTCCAGACTAGCTGAGCATATGTCAGCAATTGTCGTACCAATTGCGCAGGCGATGAAAATTGACCGCTATTTCACAATCTTACTGAAGAACGAAGTCGGATTGGCGGCCTCTCACGAGGTCGAAACATTCGAGATCGTACTGACTCGTGTCCGGAATGCGACAGAAGACACTCATCTGAACATTGCTGAGTTTTCCGCGCAACATGTGCGGTCCCGCTGCCGGCACATGATTGCAGGAGATAGCTACACCTGCGTACCAGCTCGAAAGGATGGAAATATCGGCGGTGAATCGTGATTGGCCCCTAAGGAGCCGTGGTGATGAACTGCGGATCCGCGAGGGCAACTGCAACTTTCCGCTTGAATTCGAAGCCATGGCTTGCTGTGAGGCTCTTGGGACCTTCACGGTCCAGAGCACGACATATAAGCTCAATTCACTCCAACAAATCGAGCTGGACCAATGCGGGATGCTTGTTCGCTTGTGGTGCGGTCGCATCCTTTAGCACCTTGAATACGCGCTGTTCGATCGGCGAGGACGTGACGAAGTCGGCATAGGCGCGCTCAAGCGTGGCCCTGCAACGCGCGGCGATCTCAGGATCAGATGCACCGGTCAACTCCTCGCCTGCGAGATATTGGCCCATGCGGCGCAGGATATGAAGCCGCGCCACATCGACGATTTTCGCATCGTACTCGACGCCGAGCAGTGCAAAAAAATCCTCTGCCGCAGAGGCCTTGTTCAATCGTGCAAGGATCCCATCCGTCGTCATTCTCAACCTCCATCTCGATCCGCGCCCAGAAACGACCAGGCTGGAATGTTTCAACCCGATCGCGCGACGCGCGTGGCTGATTCGCTGGTGACGAGCGAGCTCTCGTGAATGTCGCGCCAGATCGCCACCACCGTTTCCTGCGCAACCAGACCTTGGTGCTCGATGGCATGCTTGCGGACGGGCGCGGAGATGGTTTCGCTTTGCTCGGCGCCGAAAGAAAGTTGCACGACAGCAGCAAGGTGATCGCGGCGAACCCTGAATGCTTGCCATTACAATCCGGAGGGAGCGCTCGGGCGGCCCCGAGTCGAGCCCTTCGTAGCTGCGCCGGGCCCTTTAACAGCCCGTGGACGTGGATGCCGGATTCATTGGTAAAGACATGCTCGTCGACAATCGCCTTGTTAAGCGGCACGGTACGGGACGCAGGGGCTGTACCGACGACCGCGGTTTTTTCCAGTTCGGATAGCAGCACGCCGGTATCACCGCAACGGAGCTGTCTGAGTGCGACGGCAACTTCCTTCAGCGGCGCATTGTCGGCTCCTCGAGCTATCAACCCACGATCATCAGACGCCGCCTCGACCCTAGGTCGGGTGCGCGCAATCGTTCGCCCCGACCTGTTTACACCCTCCATGCGACAGGTGGCCGAAAGCTCGTAGGATATACCCGCAATGGCGCCAAAGAGGGGTATCAATAATGAACTCAGCCTTTCAAGCTTGGGACGGCTTGGACGGCGTCATCAAGGCGGCGCAGATGATCCCGCCGACGTCCGGCCATCCGGCTCTCCCCGCTCTCTTCGCCGAAGCAAAGATCAAAATCATTGCATTCCGTGCAGACCGGCGTGGTACACATCACCAGGCCGTCATCTTCGCATAGCATGCGATAGAAGAAGCGCTTCCAGCGCATGTTCTTCGTATTGCGAGCCGCCAGCGGCCCGAAATGGCGCATGAGGACACGGGACAATTCATCCCGCTTCCGCAGGCCGAGATCTTCCCACAAGTGATTAGGCTCCATGGCGCGCCGCGCGATCATCGTCGCGAGCCAGCCGCCAACCTCGCCACGAGTGGAACGTTGCGCAAGCAGGAGGTCGCGTACCATAACTGTCTCGTCAGGCGCCGGTAAGGCGGACTGATCGCGCCAGGTATAGCTCCTGACCGGGGTGGATGGGAAGTATTGCACCAACAGCGCATTGAGCTCCTGGTTGGTCAAGCCAGCCCGCTCGGGAAGTTGGCCGCCATCCATGGCTGATGTGGCCAGAATGCAAGCGAGCACATGGTGATCGAAGTCATCATTGTCGCTGATGTCGACTTCTGCCGGATGGCGCCCGGTCAGAAGCTGGTAGAGCTCACTCGCGTCGCGCTGCTCGGCGGCGTGAGCTACCGATACGCGAGATGAGATCGTGTCGGCCGTTTTTGCTTGTGTGCCGATCATAACTTTCGCACAGCTTCTGAGTGGACGATGTCGGCCTTCCCGGATCGAGAAGGCCGACAACATGAACTATGCCGAAATAGCGGCAAGCTCGGCAGCGGTCTTGCCGACCTGGCTCTCGTCGACGGGCTTGATGATGCCGTGCTCCATGAGCATATCTTCGAGCTCGTCCATGCTGATTGGCGTCGGGATAGCGCCTTGTCCGGCATTATTGTGGATCTTGGTCGCGAGATTGCGATAGTGATCCGCCTGCTTGGAGTCCGGCGCGTATTCCAGCACGGTCATTCGGCGCAGCTCCGCGTGCTGCACGACATTGTCGCGCGGCACGAAGTAGATCAGCCGGCTGCCGAGCTTCTTGGCAAGAGCATCGGCAAGCTCCAGCTCCTTGTCGGTCTGCCGCTCGTTGCAGATCAGGCCGCCGAGACGCACGCCGCCGGAATTCGCATACTTCAGAATACCCTTCGAGATGTTGTTGGCGGCATACATCGCCATCATCTCGCCGGACATCACGATGTAGATTTCCTGTGCCTTATTCTCACGGATAGGCATCGCGAAGCCGCCGCAGACGACGTCGCCGAGCACGTCGTAAGAGACGTAGTCAATGTCCTCATAAGCGCCATTCTCTTCCAGAAAGTTGATGGACGTGATCACGCCCCGTCCGGCGCAGCCGACCCCCGGCTCCGGACCACCGGACTCGACGCATCGAATGTCCCTGTAGCCGAGCTTGATGACGTCTTCGATTTCGAGGTCCTCGACGCTGCCGGCATTCGCCGCCAGGCTCAGAATGGTGTCTTGCGCTTTGGCGTGCAGGATGAGGCGAGTCGAGTCCGCTTTGGGATCACAGCCGACGATCAGAATCCTTTGGCCCAGCTCAGCAAGGGCCGCCAGCGTATTTTGCGACGTCGTCGATTTGCCGATGCCACCCTTGCCATAAAACGCGATTTGTCTCAGCGAAGACATGTTGCTCTCCATCAACCGATTGCTAATTTTTCGCGCCGAATGCGCGAGCCTGTTTCTCTCGTAGAAACCATGGGCACACGAGTTTCGGGAAGGAGGCCATCGCTCGCCATCAGCGTCGGCGTGCCCTCAGCCCTCGCTCGTTGTTGCTCCATCCAGTTAGCAACTGGCGTGCCATTTCCTTCGCACCTGCATTAAGCCTCTGATAACCCTCGACTAACAGCGTGGACTCGGACGCCAGCGTGCTGTGGCGGACCGGACAGCTGCAAGGGCTCTGACAGAAACCCGACAAAGCCTCGGCGCTCGGATTCCACTGCGAGCGCCGGCCAAGGAGCACAAACGGGAAATCCCGCGCCTTACGCCCGAGACAATTGAGGAGACGACATGTTGCAGATCTGGGCTCGAGGACGTCGCCAACATCAAAGGCGAATGTTCCACGAGGGCATGGCGGGCACTTGCCGCCAGATCGGGTGGCATATTGCTTGCTCAGTCGCTGAAGGCTGTTCCGTGAGACCCGATGTTGTGAGGACAATATGCTTGGAATTGGAAGTAAGTTGCCGCCGTTCGACATCATAGGCGTGAAGCCCGGCTTTCACCTGCAGGAGGAGGACGGGCAAAGCGCTTTCGAGACGCTGACTGAGAGAAGTTTCCCCGGCAAATGGAAAGTCATCTTCTTTTACCCGAAGGATTTCACATTCGTCTGCCCGACCGAAATCGCCGAGTTTGCCCGCCTGACGAAGGATTTCGCCGATCGCGACGCAATCGTGCTTGGTGGGTCGACCGATAACGAGTTTTGCAAGCTCGCCTGGCGGCGTGACCACAAGGACCTGCACCGTCTATCCATCTGGCAGTTTGCCGACACCAAGGGCGCACTGGTCGATGGCCTTGGAGTGCGCTCGCGTGATGGCATCGCACATCGCTATACCTTCATCGTCGATCCTGAGAACACGATCCAGCATGTCTACGCGACTAGCCCCAATGTCGGCCGCAGCCCCACCGATACGTTACGTGTTCTGGATGCGATACAGACTGATGAGCTCTGCCCTTGCAACCGCGAAATCGGCGGCGACACGCTTAAAATTGCCTGAGGCAACATATCGATCGTGCAGTTGGACGAGCGTTCCGGCCGCGGGACGTCAGACGCAATCGTTCTTCGATGATTTCAGGTGAGACGATGCTGCCGCAACACTGCTAGCGAGTGCGACCCGCAATTCAGTTCTCTTTACCGGTCATGAACTCTGACGCCGCCGCCGCGATATTCGCGCGGCGGTCGCGGCGGCGATATCCACGGTCTCGATCACGACGATGAACATCGTTCACGGCCGCTTTGCTCACCTCACATCATCCGAACACAAGCGGATGCCGGCGCGGCTGCCCATGAACATACAAACGCTTGTACGCTTCTGCGCCTGCCGGACGCACATCTCCCGCCGGAGTTCCTTATACTTCGTCGTGGGCCGGACCGCGGTCTCTTTTGTCTGCGGCTTACCGGCATGCAACTTCAAGGGGTCGATCCAGCGCCCACGGGTCGGAAAGAGGGTACCAATCTCTCCTCTTGGGGCATTCTAGGTTTCAGTCGCCGCGCCTTGAGCAGGGTGGACGCAGCGGCAGATGGCTTAGCGGCGAACGAGGTGTGCCTGCCGTCGATCGACGCGCTCGCACACCGTATTTTCCGGGCCCGGCAAATCTATATTCAGCGCCTAAGCAGCACGTTGCGACGAGCGATTCGCTTGAGTCGCTGATTGAACACGACAATCGGTCGGGTTTAGGTCAAGTAACCGGATCGACGGAGAAACCGGTCAGCTCGTTCGCCGCACGACCTAACCGTCGGCGCCGAGCCTGAGACGATCAACTGGCCGGCAATCGCACGCCGCCTGACGATCTCGATCATCACGCCGGTCGATTTCCGAAGCTGAATCCCATCTCAGCGCTGGTGGCCCAAGCCAATCCCCAAGGTAGACGCTTTCTGCCTTAGGGAGCCTTCGGATCGCTTCATAAGCTTTGAAACTCTAGCTACAGGGGTGCGGGCCCTTGAGTGCGCCTTGAGCAGCTTGACCTCGTCCTTACTATATTCTTTGCGCTTGGTGCTTTTCGCCACGTCATGTTCTCCGATTTCGCTTTGCACATCTATCTGCAGCGCCTTGTTTTTGAAAACCGCCGCAACTGCTTCCCATTACCATATCAATGACCATCGGCAACTATTCAAGCTGGCTTTTATCTTCCAGATAAGAACATGAACTACACGCGAATTTGTTCTCTGTCCTTCTGTATCTTTGTCCGCGTGACAAACCCGATTCCCGACGCACGCCAGGCGGTTCAACATGGAAGCACGCTATCGAGACAGGGATGATCGTTTCGGTCCTTCAAAAAACAACTCGAAAGCGCTTCTTGCTTAAATACATCAACTTCACTCAAGAAGACGTTTCGCAGAGCAATATTCAGGCGTGGAGTAGCGCTGGATCGGCCAGGACGATCGTTGTGCTCCCGCGCATGATAAACCGGCCTTCACGAGTGTATGGCGTTACCGCGCGAAGAACGAACGTCCTCTCATACCTGCTGGGGTTCTGCGGAACTAGGTCGAGTAGTCACAAATGCGAATCCTGCGACGGCTGAGGTTTTCTTCGTCAGCAGATCGAGCACGGCTTGCTCTTCCTCATTTGACCGCCGCAGTATTCTTGATCGAAGGGGCCACGTAGAGATAGCCAGGAAATTCCATCCCCAGCGAACAAGATGCGAAACCATCGCCTGCCCCATGTCATGGACCCGATGAACGAGCGAGCGACCTGATCGTGATGTTTCGCCAGGCCGGGCACGACGGCATGGCAAACAACCCGCGGGCCTAGCGCCCTGTGAGCCTGGCACCGGCAGGCGATTGCTTGATCACGACATGGCAGAGCGCTTGGCCAGCACAATGCCGCTGGCGCGCCGCGGATCATTCGTGATCTGTGCACATTGATCTCCGCAGTCGAGTAAATGCAGGTCGAACTGGCCAAACCGGCGGAACGGAGTGTGCGTCATGTCGGAGGCGTTGCAACAAATCCAGGCAAGATGTGGAAATTTCTGCCGGAGCGTCAGGCAAGGCTCAGAGCCTGTGTCAATAGCGGCGAGCGTCTGCTCGATCATGGTCAATTCGCCTTGGCGCACCATCCACAAATCCTCATCGCCAGAATAAACGTTCAGGATCGGCATTCAGAACCGTTGTCGCCAAGCCAAGCCGTTGATGGGTCGAATGCCACTCCCAGACGTCCTTACCGTGATCTTTGCGGAACAGCTGCCATGCCGCCCCCGTCCTGTCGTGGCGCAGCAGCGCGATCTCGACGAGGCCGCCCTCCGCATTGATATTGCCTGAGCAACACGGGCTCTCGACTAGATAGCCGCCAGGAACCGCAGTCACCTCTGGCGAGACATATCGATAGCGCTCGCGCTTCGTGAGTGCGCGCACGATTCGCCACCGGTCGAGCTCGTTGGGATGGGCAGGCAAGCCGGCATGATGTCTTCTGATGATTGCCGCGTTCATTGCGCAATCTCCTAGAGTGCAGAGATTTCTGCCTCGATGCAGCCAACCACCAACTGCTTGCCGAAATCGACCATATAAATGAATAGGTTCGCTTCCGTATGGCGACCGATCTGGACGATCTCACCAACGTGCCCGACGCTGACCAGACACTCTTCCGGCGACGCGTCGGGAAAGGAACCGTCGTTGAGCAGATCTATCGCCGCCTTGACACGTTGGCCTGACTGGTATCTTGGCAGTCTTGGTTCGATCATCGGGATGCCGCTCCTGGCAAGGAAGGCTCCTCGCCTTCGCGGCTTCGCCTGACTAGATCGAGCTCCTTGCCTTTCATGCCGACGCGATAGCCGGAGCCGAGGAATTCGACCCCATAGATATAAAATTGTTGTAGGAACGTGCCGATCGAGACGACATAGCCAAGCTCACCTTTCTTGACCAGAACCTCACCAATCTCCTTGCCCACATAAGTGCCGTCGTTGCGGATGGTGCGGTTGGCCCGCACCTTGTCGCCATAGTCAAACAAGGGGGCGTCCGTCAGCTCGACGATCTCACTATCGCGGGCGATGTTGCTCATGCTGTCGTCCCCGTTCCACAGTTCGATACAACGTCTCGCACAGCCGCGGCCGCCGCCCGTCAATGCGGAGCATCAACCGCCCGAGTTTCTGAACCGCTAGTGTTGTCATGACATCCATCGTGGCCCTCAAGCAGGCTCCTGGTGACGCGGCAGCGCCGCGTCGAGCACGCATGTATTGTCAACGGGGCAAACCGCCACGCATTGTGGCTCGTCAAAGTAGCCGGCGCACTCGGTGCATTTCTCAGGATCAATCAGGAAAACGCCGGCTCGCTCGGAAATAGCGAGGTTCGGGCATTGCGTTTCGCACGCCGAACAGCCCGTGCATTGCGACGCGATGATCTTGAACGGCATTACTTGAACCCATCCTCAGGCGGCGGAAGTCAGCGCGTTGGAGCGGGCCGCTGCATCGACCCTTTCAACGTGATGGATCTTCCCCTCATTGACTTTATCGAGATAGAGTTTGAACCAGGCGGTGACCGAGCCATCGATGAACTCGCAGCCGTACCGATCGACCGGCTCTATGCCGGCCTTGATCAATTCGGCCTTCGGGCAGCCGCCGATCTTTGACACGAATATGGCGTGGCAATCCTTGATGGCGCCGATGGCCATTTCGAGCTTGCTGTCCTCGCCATGACCACCTTGGCAATAGGAATGGATTGCTCGATGACAAACGTATTTTGCGCCTGAAGTCGAGAGCTCGTAGACCTGGAACTCCTTGGCATGACCGAAGTGCTGGTTGATCAATCCCGAGCCCTTGGTTGCAACCGCCACCAGCACCTTGATTTCGCTGGACGCGCTGGCGAGCCGCGCAAGCGCCTCCTGCTTGGCCACAAGGTTCGCGGTGCGCGCCTTCTCAACCTTAGCCTGATACTCCTTCCGGGCCTGCTCGTCGTATTTGATGTCCATCGCCATGATTTTTTCCATGGTGAACTCCGCGCCGCGGTCCTCCCCGAGCAGTCCGACGGCGTCGGCCCGGCACTGGCGACAGTGACGCATCATGTTCATCTCGCTTTCGCAGCTATCCTGCAATGCTACCACTTCCTGTGCAGTCGGGCCGCGTTGCCCCCTGAGGCCGAAGACGGTCCCATGCTCCGGCGACGATATCAGCGGCATCACGTTATGCAGGAAGGCGCCGCGCGACTTCACGGCCTTGTTAACATCGACCAGATGCTGATCGTTAATCCCCGGGATCATCACCGAGTTGACCTTGCACAGGACGCCGCGCGCGGTGAGCATCTCCAGCCCTTGGAGCTGTCGATTGCTGAGTATTCTTGCGGCTTCAATGCCGGTGCAGCGCTTGTGGCCGTAAAAGATCCACGGATGGATCTTTGCACCAATTTCGGGGTCGATCATGTTGATCGTGATCGTCACGTGGTCGACCTTGAGTCTCGCGATTGTGTCGACATGATCGGGTAGCGCAAGGCCGTTCGTCGAGAGGCACAGCTTGAGATCTGGCGCGAGCCTATTGACGAGCTCGAATGTCCTGAATGTCTTGTCCGGGTTCGCGAGCGGATCGCCAGGACCGGCAACGCCGACCACGCTCATCTGAGGGATCGCGGAAGCGACCGCCAGCACCTTCTTGGCGGCCTCAATCGGCGTCAACTTTTCACTGACAATGCCAGGACGCGATTCGTTAGCGCAATCGTACTTACGATTGCAGTAATTGCATTGGATATTGCAGGCGGGTGCGACGGCGACATGCATGCGGGCATAATGGTGGTGCGCCTCCTCGCTGTAACACGGATGGTTCTTCACCTTTTCCCAGATCTCAATTGGCAGATTGGCGATGCCAGCCTGAGATCCGCAGCTTGCCTTACCGCTGCCACCGATCGTACCGCAGCCCTTGTGCGTCGCCATGACTTGCATGGTCTCGCTGATCTCGCCGCCGCAGGATACCTGGTGTTGCGCTGAAGTACTCATTGTTCCAATTCTCTTCGCAAGCCGAACCCTTTCGGCAAGCATCCCCAGAGTCTTTCTGGAAAGGCAAGAGCAACTGGCGTGCCATTCCTGCAGGATGAATTTAACAGTTCGCTTTCAAGCACTTAGCTACGCCCTGGTCGATTGTTAGCTTTATCAATTCATGTTGGAAAGCTGACAGGGGTTGCGATCACAACAGCGCTGACACCATTGTTTTGAGGCCCGGCAGGCTTTCAGCTATGGCTTCGGCAAACGGCAGGCGGGTGGCGTCGTTTGAAAGTTGATCTTTCGTCAGAACGTGACGCCTAGGCAAAGCACAATCCGCAAAAGACGTCCGGGGCGCTTTCAAGGACAGGTTGATAAGGCGAGCCTAGAAGCAGAGAAAGCAGTCCTGTGACTGACCTATGCCATGGAAGATCACGCGGACCCCTGCGTGATGCTCCGGAAGGGCATTGTCAACCAGGTGAAGAGAAACGCCCGCTCGCCAGGGTCAGGGATCATCACGAAGGTTGATACTTCTGAGCCTGCGATCTGGGCCGGCGCGCGACTCAACCATTCAAAGCTGAACCTTATGGAGTCCAGCCATTGGCCTGACGCTGTTAAGACGCGCGGAATGCAACGAGCGGCCTGGCGGCCGCCGAACAGGGGAGGTCGCGAAGGCCTCCCCCACCAACGCCATCCCGCTGGCCGGATGCCTCGATGCTGCGCCCCGGCCAAGATACTGCCTTTGGCAGCGCGCGGCAGCACGATCTTGGTTCCGAACAAGGCTGCATGGGCTGTCGCGTTGACCGGTACGCGCTCACCGCGCCCGCCAAGACTTCCCTGGACATCCCGGTTTGACGACGTCCATAGACACGGAGTTTCATTTTTCGGTTGCTTCGCCGCCGCGCTTCTTGGCGTTTATGGTGATTGGTAGGGTGGTGTCGCTCGCCATCGCCGGTAGGTCGAGCACCCAGCCGTTTGCGATTTTAATCCAACCACCCCACAGCGTCTCGTGCTCCCAGCCGACGATCGGCTCCTCAAGATCTTTCTTGGGTACATAAATCGAAAGGCCTGTCTCAGGCGAACGACGAATCATGACCTTCATAGGGGCTCTGCAGGTTGCGAACTCTCGCCCGCACGCTCCTGACACGCACGCAACAGGGCTCTCTGTTCGGAAGTAATGTGCGCGAGGACTTGCAGCACACGATCGATCTCATCCAGCGCCGTCTCTCGCGAGAGCGAGAAGCGAACCGCACCGCGCAAAAACGCCGGCGCTACTCTCATCGCGCGCAGGACATGGGACGGCTCCATCGAGCCGCACGCGCAGGCTGAACCGAGGGAGGTGGCAATTCCGTCACGATTCAGGTGGTGGACGATGGCCTCCGCTTCGAGACGCTCGAAGGCAATGTTAGAGGTATTTGGCAGGCGGTTTTTGATATCACCAAGCACGATGCAACCGCCGAGCGCGAGAATGCCGCGCTCCAGCCGGTCGCGAAGGGCGCAAATCTGGATCTGATCTTGTATGAGGTGTGCCGCCGCGAGTTCCGCCGCCTTGCCGAGCCCAACAATGCCTGGGACGTTTTCGGTGCCAGCGCGGCGACGCCGCTCTTGCACGCCGCCGAAGATCAGCGGCCGGAACTTAATGTCCTTGCGGACATACAGCGCGCCGATGCCCTTCGGACCATGGAGCTTGTGGCCGGAGAGCGACAGCATATCGATGTCCGTCGTCTTCAGGTCAATGGGAATCCGCCCGACGGCCTGGACTGCATCCGTGTGAAAGAGCGCGCCGACTGAGCGCGCCATCTTGGCGAGGGACTTCACCGGAAAGATCGTACCGGTCTCATTATTCGCCCACATGATCGAGGCGACTGACGTACGCTCCGACAAGGCATTGCCATAACTCTCGATGTCCAATCGACCGCTTGCATCGACCGGAATGACATGGATCTTGATTCCTCGTCGGCCCAGCTCCTCGGCAAGAGACAGCACGGCCGAATGCTCAACGGCGGTTGTGACGATCTCGTCGCGTCCTTCCTGCACGGCGAGCGCGGACAGGATCGCAGTGTTGTCAGATTCCGTCGCGCCGGAGGTGAAAACGATTTCGTGATCGAATGCCGCGCCAATGAGAGCCTGCACATTTCGGCGCGCCTGCGTCAATGCGGGTGCAACCTCAATGCCGAATGCATGCCCGGACGACGCATTGCCGAATTGCCCAGAGAAGAACGGCAGCATCGCGGCGACCACCAAAGGATGTGCAGGGGTCGTGGCGTTATTGTCCAGGTAAATCGGACGCACGGAGAGTTCGCTCTGCATTTAAGCCCTCACTTTGGCAGCTCCGGGGAACGGGATCAGGCGGGCAAACTTTCCGAGCCGCTCGATCAGGCGCGCCTGAATAGCCGCGAGCGTCGTGCCCGCAAGCTTGCATACCCTGCAAGCGCCGGTTAGCCCGACCATGATCTTGTCGCCGTCTATTGCGACGAGCCCACAATGTCCCCGATCGCGCCTGAGGCTTGGCCGACTCTCATCGAGCACGGCGCGGACAATCCGCTCGCGATCGGAAGGCTCGATAGTCCGAGACTGCTTCGTAGGTTCAGCCTTCAGGCCCATGTTCGATGCTCATTCCATTGCCAAGCGTACCAAGGCGACTCAGCTGAACGATTTGCCGCATGAACAGCTCGATTTGGCATTTGGGTTATCGAAGCGGAATCCTGATCCTTCGAGCGACACCACGAAATCGATCGTGGTGCCGTTGAGATGCGCCCGGCTCGCGTTGTCGACAAAGACTTTAATCCCGCCCTGCTCGAACACGGTCTCATCGGAGCTTGGCTCATGAGCAAGACCCATTTTATATGTGAATCCCTGGCAGCCGCCGCCTTCGATCATGATCCGCAAACCGGTTGCCGGCTGCGCTGTCGAGGAGATTGCGGCCTTCAGTGCGTTGATGGCGCTATTCGTTAGGTTGATCATCTCTGGCTCGTTCTCAGTTCTCTCGCAAAGCACAAATGGCAAATCCCATGCCAGTCGAGATGCAGATGAAACCAGCTTCTATTGCAGAGGCCCACCATTCGATTTGCGACCTGTCGGGTTCGCGACAGGCGGTTTTCCGGCAGCAGGATGTCATGCGTGCGAGGCCTCGTGATGGTGACAGCAGGTATCCCCGCAAATCGCGCCAAGCCGCCGTTTACGCTCTACGTCGCTGCAGACATCGCGGACGGCAAACAACTTGCAGGAAGGTAGGGGCACGTCGCATTGGGCGACCCGTGCACACCACAAATTGATGAGGAGACTTCCATGACCTCAATCGACAACACCGCTCTTGGCCCGCTGGACAAGGAGGGGCGATTGCTGAATGCGGTGCTTAAGAGTGAAACAACGAAGTCCGGGCGATTTGGGTTTCGAGGCGACATCGCGCTGAAGTTCCAAGCCCAGCTCGCCGACGAAAAACGACCGCCGGATTATTCCATCGAACAAGTTCTTGCAATTGCACAAGAAGGCGAACCAGCCATCCCAGTCCTTGCCGGATATCTGCATTCTTTCGCTTATCTACCCGAGGCCGCGAAGGTGCTGGATGGCAGGCTGAGCCCCAACGGCAGCTATTTCATCTTCTGCAACAACATTGATCTGCTCGCGAAGTACCTCACAAAAATAGGCGACATCACCTTCCGCATTCTGCCTTGCAACGAATCAACCGTATGGAAGGAGATGATGGACCTCGCCGGCATTGACAAGAACGACCTCAAGAAGCTCGGTACCGCCGCGAGGCTCGACTACTTGCTTGATGCGGCCAAGGAAATCGATGGATCATACACGGAGATCTCATACGAGGACGGCCTAGCCAAAATGGAGCCGGTGAAGAACAGAAGCGAAAACCGCCCAGTCTGAGGCATCGCCTCAGACCCCTTTTCTCGCCAGCTCGACAGTCCGCCGCAAGGAGATTCACTGCAAACGCTTCGCCTGCGGCGGGCTCTTTCAAACCTTGGCCATGCACTTCCGGCCCAGCTTTTCGAGCAGATGACAGGCCCACTCTGCTGGTCGTGTGTTGACCAACAGCACTGTCGTCATCACGCTGAGGCCGGCTTACCGCGACGGTCCGACCGAGCGGGTCTATCGTGATCAGGACATTCCAAATCTGACCGGTTCATGGTCGCGGTCACACTTCAAAGGCTGATCGACGGTGTGTGGATTGGCTTTGGCGTTGCGCTCCAGGCCTTTGCCGGCCTGAGATGTCGCGCGAGGAGCGATCACTATGCTGATGTTCACGGAAGGGCCGCCGGTGATCCGGACATTCCGGGACTGCGCGATGTCCGTGCTGCGGAAGCCGGCGGCATCCGCGACTGCAGCGACCACGGCTGGATGCAGAACTCGCGCCGACCCGGATGCGCGGTAGCGCACGTGCGAAATCGCCCGATAGAATCCGGCGCAGGGAGTGTGGAGGACGGAGTGGTCGCCAAAAGGGGTGGAGGTGCTGGCAACTGTGTAGCAGTGCCCGAGTTCCCGTCGCGGTAATCAGCAGCACCCGCGACATCGGATGCCCTGAGGGATCGCTGAGGTCCTTGTGGATGCGGCCGACCAGAACATCACCCTGGCCAGCGGCGGCGATTGGTATCGGACCTCGTTTTTGGTGCGGTCGGACGACCTTCACGCCGGGCGCTTGCGCCATGAACGGGCGCACATGCTCCTCGCTGATCGGCTTCTCGCATTCGAAGTTGATGGGCGCGCAGCACGGGTACGCGGATGCAGGTCACACCAGTCACGATTATCCCGTCCGAGAAGATCTTGAAAGTTGGCAATTGAGATTGACACGCGTGAATTTCAGGAACCTTTTCCTTCGCAGCGGCGCCGGCCCCGCTGGTGACCCGCTAAGTTGCGCTTATCACGCGCTTGATGCGATTCTTCTGGTGCGATGATGCCCTTGCGGTCGCGGACGCGGCCGCATTGATCTCGAGGATCACCAGCGGCAGGTTCGGATCCATTCGGAAAGCGGAGGAGTTGTCGACCACGACAGCGCCTGCCCTGACCGCGATCGGCGCGTCCGTTTTGGAGATGCCGTTGCCGTCCGAGAACAGGGCGATGTCGTCAGCTCCTCGATCACGACGCCCTTGCTCCAGAACGACATCGTCTTGCCGGGCGAGCGGGAGCTGGCCAGCGCTTCAGCCTGCCAAAGCGAAAGCCGCGGCTGTCCGTGGAGGCGAGAATTCGGCGCCCCCCCGCCGCCGGTGACCGCCGACAATCGCGAGCACGGGATCGTTACTCACATTTTCCTCCATTTCCGTTTGAGCATGATCTGGTCGGAAACTCGGATTCCACTCTTCCGGATCAGCCTCTGCAGACAACAAAAAAGTGCGGGACCAATGGCGGCGGGGCTTCGGTAGAGCTGGTGCGTTCAGTGGACGAGTAGGCGCGCATGCCTCTCCGGGCCCCGAAGGCCGTGGTGGTCTTGGTCGCGCGTTTGGTGATCGTGAGCATGACCGCTACTTGTGCGGTATGCTTCGCAAGAATTGATGTTGAAGAGTTACTGATCGATGGTTTGAAGCATTCGAGATCCGACACTCTCAAGTCGCCTTCAGCATTTTCTGAACCGACCACCTCCTTTTTTTAAGAACAACACGTTCTGTTCATTATGCTAGCCCAATAGAACATGGGATCGACGTCTGGGGCGGCGCAACCGGTAGGAGACTGCCAGATCGAACCTCGATGCTGCATTTAAGTTCTTCGAAGGGGCGGTTTGTGCCGGAAACGGCAAACATAACTGCGTGAGTAATGCTCGATGTGAGTAGCAGATCGATAGTGTCGAGCTACAAACCTGAGTATGTAAAAACGGCGGAGCCGGCATCCCTTGAATACAAGCACTAACGAGACACCCAGCAACGAAGAGCCGCAGGGCGTGGCATCGCTCGTTGTCGGCCAGGTTTTCCTTGTGGCCTGCGTGTCGCAATCGCCCTGAATGATTCTGCTGGTGGCGAGCGATTCGAAGGCGCTAATTGGGCCCGATGGTGCGTCTTCTGATTAACATTTCTCTTCATGTCTCCTCCTGCGGCTGGACGTTGGGAGCCCCAGGAGACTTCTCTCGCGGAACCGAACAAGATCCGCCGCAAGAAACCTTCTCGTCCCTGTAGTTGGCCAAGGCTTGGAGCAGCCGTGGCATATAATACTTCTTCGCACGCTCCGCTGGCAATTCCGGCATAGCTTTCGGATCGTCTAGCCACGTCATCGCCCGCTCGATCAGCTCGATCGCATGTTGCTTGTCACCACTCTCGTGGTAGTACTGAGCGACCACCATATAGGAAGAGCAGTTGAGGCCGCCGAAGGCCTGCCCAGGATTGAGGATATGTTCCGAAACATCCCTGCCGATCGCA
This sequence comes from Bradyrhizobium sp. WSM1253, assembly GCF_000244935.1. Taxonomy (NCBI): domain Bacteria; kingdom Pseudomonadati; phylum Pseudomonadota; class Alphaproteobacteria; order Hyphomicrobiales; family Nitrobacteraceae; genus Bradyrhizobium; species Bradyrhizobium sp. WSM1253. The sequence continues at coordinate 5,694,954 of NZ_JH600073.1, read as the reverse complement.
AAGCGTTCCGCACGCGGGAGGTGCGTGTTGTCGTTCTCCGCATCAAAGAGTTGCCTCATCGCGCCAACCAGCGCACTCAAAGCCTCTGACTGTGTCTCAATCGCATCTCGAACCAGTTGGCGTAAGACCTGGAAACCAGTCGCCGTGTCGCGCATTTTGTGAAGCAACAGATGCGCATGAATCTCCCGGAAGTGGAGATTGTCCGGCGTCGCGGCAATGCCCTCTTCGACGGCTAATAGCGCTGTCGGCCAGTCCTTTGCTTCCATCGCCGCTCCAATTCTCCGGTGCATTGAGCGTTCGCGCGCTAGGCGCTGGCCTTCCGCAATCCGTTTCGCATCAGCGAATTTAGCTTGATAGCTGCTGCGCCAAGTGCCGTTTATTATTTTCGGCAAGACGTCGTCGAGTGTGATCGGATGACCGATATAGGCAATGTGGCCGTCGCGATCGACGACGAACGATGTCGGAATCCCAACAGATGAGCTGGCATCCATCCAAAGCTTGTTCATTTCGCCCGTACTGTCGAACCCGATTCGATAGTTCAAATTTGAGAACTTCTCAGTCAACCATACGTCCAGCTTGGTACGAGCCTCATCCGCCGTTGGTGCTTGTTCGCTAGCCGCGACTCCGACGACCTCAAGCCCCTCGTCTTTGTATTTTGCTTGCAGCTCAATGAGATGGGGCATCGCCTCCTCACATGGACCGCACCAACTTGCCCAAAATTCGACGATGTACACTCCCCCTGGCTGGAACTTCGTAAGGGGGGCGCCACGCAGCCAGTTCTCGACTTTGAGCGAAGGAGCCGGGGTCGCCATGCACAGCACCATCTCTTCTCCAAAGTCAGTTGTTGCGAGAGCTTGTCTTTACACTGAGTTAGCAATCACCGTGCCAGGCGCTCCGCGCGCACTAAGCACATGAAAAAGCTTTGAGAAACATCCACACGCCCAATAGGTCCACTGTAGACTGACATGCTTTGCGTGAGCGTTAGATTTCGGGCACGCATCGCGCCCTTGCGGTCACCAAAACGCGAATGCGCATCCCCGAGCCGCGACGTAGGCTTCGCCGTAACGCTCGGCGGCGGGCTCAGGGCGCTGAGCGAGTTAAGGATCACCCCTTAACTGCAGCGCGATCTAGCCGGGGTGCCCAAGGCCGCTCACATCGCCTGCCGAGTGTCTGTTGATCTGGCGCAAAGGCGTAGACTGCGCGCGCAGCCCTGAACAAGGCGATGCTAGCCAGCCGACAGGCTACTCACGAGCATTTCTGCCGCACTGATGGGCGGTGACCTGTCCATTGATTGGCACGTGCATTGATCAGTTCGACCCAGCGCTCCCGTGTTATGCGGGTTGCCTTGGACGTGCGGTTCCGGACAATCTCAAATAGGGTGGCCGCGTACTGGCTGCTCCAACCTGGCTGGGGGCATGGTGGAGCAGAGTTAGCCGCGCGTACTCAATACAGTGAGAACGACGTGAAACCATGCAGAATTCGCAACCAAAGTCACCTAGCCCATCAACTCCTTGCGCCGCGGTTACTGTGGTCCGCGAGCACGAGACGGCGCGGTCGTGTCATTTGATCATTTGACCGATCCCCCCGAAGGACAGCCAATAGTCCATGTTCGGGCACGGTCAGCTCAGGAAAGCTGGGTTGGCGCCAACAGAGCAGGTTGGATGTCGCACGTTGGCGAATAGCAAATGAATCTCCGACTGGACTTCGATATTTAACATCGCACCGTAGATGTCGTCCGCTCGATACCGGATCTCCCGACTTGCCTTCATCTCTGGCAAAGCAGCCCTATTGATAGCGAAGAAAGTCGCTTCAACCCCGTGGCGCGTGCGTCTGACAGTTTGTTGGACACACCCGCGAGCAGGCGCTGCAGCCGATGCAAGCGCCTTCGTCATTCAGCACCATGATTTTTTTTTCGAGCTCATCGTCCTCCTCATCGAGATCGATGATTTGGCCAGCCTCGCTTAGCCCCTTCAGCGTCATGACCTCGCGGCCGCAAACCTTATAGCAGCGGCCGCAGCCGATGCACTTCTTGAGATCGATAGAAACCAGGTAATCCGGCTCCCAACTGCGGCCGTCTCGGGTCCTAAATGACATGGCTTGAGATCCGCTATGCTTTGTCTAGCGCTTGGAGATTTTGGCGCTTGCTTTCGAGCTCGCTGAAGGCAGCGTGGGCCTTCTGCGCCACACTCAGGATCGAGCACCAGTTGACCGGCAGCTCCTCGGAGAGGTCGTGGAGGTCCATCTTGGCTTGGGTCGCCTTCGCCGACAGCTTCTTTATTTCCGCTTTCAGCGCTTCAACATCGCTCATGCTTGCCTCAATAATTCGCCACTTCCGGGAACTTACGGATCATCTCAACGCCACTATTGACGAATTTGTCGCCTTGATCAGCGAGATCAGAGAAATGGTCGAAACCAAAGCGATGTACGTCGCGCAGCTGCTTGCTCACGACAACGAGCCGGCCGCCGATCAAGACGATCCGACCGAACCCTTCGTTGTGCATCTTCAGCATTGGGGAGATCATCACTCCGGTCGCCTTCTCGATCGAGAGCGCAACCGCGTGAAAGAACAGCTCCAGCCGCCATGTCGTCTCGGGGTCGGGATTGCCGACAATAGGCAGCGCACGGCGCTTGTGCTTGTCGAGTACGTAGGATTCGAGCAAATCGAGATCCTCCTTGCCCTCCCAGGCACCGTGGGAGTCCTGGGCGCGCCAGATCTTGACGAGCTCTTTCAGAAATGGCGGCTCCGCCGCCGCGGGGGCTGGAGTGACTTCGGACGTATCTCCCATCCTCGTTCCTTCAGTTTCGAAATCCACTGTACGTTCCGGGTCTTTGGCGAGCAGCTTCCGGAGCCAGGGCGGCGGCGAGCCCTTCAGCACGGTTTCGAGTTTGACGCAAAGTTCATCGATGGGCTCTGGTTGCAGCACCTTCATCGGATGGATCTTGCTCGCGACGACTCGTGCAGCACCCGAGCCGCCGATCGCCGCAACATAGAGGATTGCGCAGTCCCTGATCGCCTCGATCTTGGGCGCTAGCTTATCCTCATTGCCGTCTTCCGTGAGGTCACCACCGAACTGGATCGCCTCAATAAACCGATGCCCCTCCGGGCCGACCTCGTAGATCGCGATGTTCTTGGCCCAGCCGAAGTGCGCATCGACATGCTTCAAGTCCTGAGTGGCAAATGCAACTTTCATCCGTGTTGTTTTCTCTCCCTGCTCAATGCAACCGAGGCGAAACGACCTGCAGGCCAGAGTTGGTGAATCGCCAGCTGTCAGGCGTCGGCCGATGGTTGATCTCTCGGTCGGTGATAATGAGATTGGCGATGTCAAAGATCAGGTCGCGCGTGCCGCGATAACCAACCATTGTGAGGTGCGCAGCGCCAAGGCGATCGAACATGGGAAAGCCCACCCGGAAGAATGGAACATTGAGTCGCGAAGCCGCCTGGCGACCATGTGAATGGGACATCAAGAGGTCGCAGTCACGCGTCCTGGCAAGCTCTTCAAGATCCTCCAGATCGCCGATCAGGACGTCCTCGGTCCTGACTCGCTGCAGCACCGGTGAGTTCGTCGTCGTCACCGCAGCAGTGACCTGCGCCCCCATCTCATGGAGCGAGCTGGAGAGATCAAATAGCAAGTCCGGCTCGGCGCCGATCGCGAGCTTGCGGCCGCCGATATGGAAATGAGCATCCAGCATGGCGTCTGCCAGCTGTCCACGCTGCCGGCGATACTTCGAGGGTACTGACCGGCCGGTGATCTGGCTCAAGAACGCCATAAATTCGTCGTTTGGGATAAGGCCACAGAGCCGCTCGAATAGACGGAACGGCGCGCCTGTCCGCACCTGCATGGTCTCGGCCGCACGGCGCATTTGCGCGCCGATCGCGATCGTCCAGGCCACCTGCCCCATGGTCGCAATTTCGTCCACTCCAATCCCCCCGATCGTAGTCGGCGTGAATTCGTCGGGGATGTGGCCGTCCAGCGAACCTGCAAGGTCCGGCAGGAAGGAGGGCTTGAGACCGAAATCCTCAAAGATCGTGCGAAGCTCGTCGAGGTCGCCGGGCGTGAGGTGGCACCCAGGTAGCACGTTAACGCGGGACGCATCGCGCGGTCTCGCTGGGTCGAACGGAGTCACAAGCACCTCGATCATCCGCGCCACCGTCTTGCCCCAGCCATCCTGCAAGGCATCCTTGAAATCCGGAGTCGAGACGTAGACAAGGGGGAGCTTTTCGAGCTGCGGGTGCTTCTGTCGGATCAACCGGATGAAGGCTTCGACGTCATCGCCGTTGGTTTCGGTGACCCCAGTTGAATTGATGCCAATGATCTCGGGCTCGATGCGATTGTAGATGTTGAGGATTGCCTGTTCGAGATTCTCGTGGCCGCCGAGCACGGTCGCAACCTCGCTCATAGCAGTTGTCTGCATCGGCACGGCTTCATTGAAATGGCGCACGAACAGCGTCAGCCCAAAGGAGGCGCAACCTTGCGGGCCGTGCAAAAGCGGCATCGCGCCGCGCAACCCCATGAAGGCAAACGCGCCGCCGATCGGCTGACTCATCTTGAGCGGATTGACCGAACAGGCTTTCTTCGAGGTAGTGACGATCGCCATGTCCCCTACTCCGCCGCCTGCAGTGCCGCCGGCTGGAGATCGGAAGGAATGTCCTTACAAGCAATGCAACGCCCGCTGGAACTGGTGAACGGCTTGGTGGGCTCGCCGAGCTTCGGGCCATGCGGCGCAATCGCGCTCTCACCCTCGCTGGCCTCAGCTTGATTGGAAAAACTTATCGTCCTGACGCTGTTCCTGCTCGGGTCCCGAACTGGATCCGCGGCTTGCGCATGCATCTGCGCAGCCGTCCTTGCCTGAAGATTCCGGTCGAACTCATCCCATGGCGCGGCTTGGCGGAGCTGATCCCATATCGGATTGTAGAGCGCCTTCTCGATCTCCTCCATGAGCTTGAGAATCCCGACATAGCCCATATAGGCGTGGCAGCGCTCCTGGTTGATATCGAGCCACGGCATCGCCGCCTTTAGCGCGACGAATTGCGACTTGCCGCCCGAGAGCATGATATCGGCTTTTGCGTCCTTGAGCATCTTGTAGATCTCGCGAGGCGACATGTCCTCGATCATATGGGCGTCCTGGCCCATTAATTCCTTGATACGTTCCTTGTCCTTCTTGGTCGATTTCTTCACGGACGTGCCGACGATCTCGAGCCCGGCCTCCTGCAAGGCGGCCACCATCGACCAGGATTTCACACCGCCGGTGATGAGAACAACCCTCTTGCCGGCAAAGCGCGGCTTGAAACGTTCAATCGCAGCCCAGGCCTTGGTCTCTTCTCGTGCGATCAGGGCGTGCGTGCGTTCCATCAGCTCAGCCGGCGCACCACTCTCGATCAGCATGCGCGCGAGCTGGCGGAGTGAATCGCTGGTATCCTCAATACCGTAGAAGGAGCCTTCAAAAAACGGGATGCCGTAGCGCTGCCTCATCTTGCGTGCGACGTTGATCATTGCCCTTGAGCAAACCATCATCGCGGCTTTGGCTCGGTGCGAATAAGCGACCTCGCGATACTTGCCGTCCCCCGAGATGCACGACAGGATCCGAATTCCGAGCTCATCGAGCAGGGGCTTGACCTGCCAGAGCTCGCCGGACAGATTGTATTCGCCGATGATGTTGACATCATACGGCGTCGTGTAATCGGGCTCTCCGGTACCGATGACATGCTCCAGCAGTGCTTCGCCAGCAAGCTTGTTACCAAGATTCTTCGACCCGACAAATCCCGGTGAATTGATGGGAATGACCGGTTTGCCGAATTTGGCGGAGGCCGCCTTGCAGACCATATCGATGTCGTCACCGATCATTGCGGGCACGCATGTCTGGTAGACGAAGATGGCCTGCGGGTCGTATTTCTCTGTGATCTCCTTGACTGCCCTGTACAGCCGCTTCTCGCCGCCGAAGACGATATCGGTCTCGCTCATGTCTGTGGTGAAGCTTCTGCGCCACAGATCGGAGCCGGACGAGACCGAACCACGATTGTCCCAGGAATTGCCCTCACAGGCGATTGGACCATGCACAAGATGGGCGACATCGGTGAAGGGCTGCAGCGCGACTTTGGCGCCATCGAAGGCACATCCGCCGGCGGCGCCGCCCGGCTTGAGCTGCTTGGTGCAACCATTCTTACGCTCGACCTTCGACTTGCTCGCGTTCTTGGCGCAGCCCGGTTCGTTAAAGACGTCCTGTATGGTCGTGGGAAGCGAAGTCATGGTGTCTCTCTCGGGGATGTCAACACACCGCAGACCACAAGGATGGCCGGCGGACAACCTGTGATCCCCGCCGCAGCGCCGCTGTTTCTGCGGACGATGAGGCGGGGAGCTTGCCTTAGCGTATGATGTCGAAGCTGTAGTCTGTCTTGCCAACCGAGCTGGTCTTTCGATCGATCTCATCAAAGATCTTGTCGAGAATCTTGACCAGCACATTCATGCTCCCCTGATAGCCCCACACTGGATAACGATGGTGATGATGGCGATCGAAGATGGGAAAGCCGATGCGGATTAGCGGCGTTCCGGTGTCACGCTCGAGATACTTGCCGTAGGTGTTACCGATCAGGAAATCGACCGGCTCTGTGAACAGGAGCGATCGCATGTGCCAGAGATCCTTGCCTGGGAAGGCGCGGCAGTTTTTACCGAATGGCGAGCTCGCGAACAGCGCCTGCATCTTCAGCTCCCACGCCTTACTCGCGTTCGTCGACAGCACGTGGATCGGCTCAGCGCCGAGCTCCAGCAAGAATGCGGCCAGGCCATAGCAGAGGTCTGGATCGCCGTAGATCGCGAACTTCTTGCCGTGAACATGCGCGCTGGAGTCAGCCATTGCGTCTACCAGACGCCCACGCTCCTGCTCCAGTGCATTTGGAATTGCCTTGTTGGTGATACGCGACAGTGTCATCAGGAAATCGTCCGTGGCGCTGATGCCCAGCGGGTGATTGAAAGCGACGACCTCCTGATCGTGCCCTTTGATGAAGGACAACGTCTTCTCCGTGCAATATTGCTGCATGGAAATGGTTGCCTTGGCGTGGACGGCGTTCGCGGCATCCTTTAATGTAGTGCCCCCATCATACATGCGGAACTCGCCGTCCGTGGGGGTATCGAACACGTCACTGTTATCCGCGAGGATGGTGTAGCCGATGCCCATCAGCTCGAAGATACGCTTTATCTCACGGACATTCCCGACAGTGTAGCCGTCGAAGCCACCGATGAAGTTGATCGTGTTGTTCGCTTTGCGCTCGAGTTTTGGGGCCGTGCCGGCTTTGCCATCCCAGAAATGCTCGAGGATGCCCTTGAGCGTGTTGTCGTAGCCAGTAACGTGGCTGCCGACGAACGCAGGAGTGTGAGCGAATGGTACGTCGTAGTCCGCTGGGACTGAACCTTTTTCCTTTGATGTTTTGATGAAGGCATTGAGATCGTCGCCGATGACTTCCGCCATGCAGGTCGTGGCGACCGCGATCATCTTCGGCTTGTACATGTTATAGCTGTTGGCAAGCCCGTCGGTAAGATTGTTAAGCCCGCCGAACACGGCCGCGTCTTCCGTCATGGACGAGGAGACGCACGAGGTCGGCTCCTTGAAGTGCCGTGACAGATGGCTGCGATAATACGCGACGCAGCCCTGTGAGCCGTGGACGAACGGCAGTGTGCGCTCGAACCCGAGGGCGGCGAACACCGCACCCAGCGGCTGGCAAGCCTTCGCCGGATTAACGGTTAGCGCCTCGCGGGCGAAGTTCTTCTCGCGGTACTCGGATGTCTTGGACCATTCTTTGATGCGATCGACGTCGGCGGGATCATGCGGATTCTCAAATAGCGCCTTCTTCTTGGCCAGCATCTGCTGGTATTCGTCTCCCCGGAAAAGCTCAGAGTGGTCGAGTATGTGTTCGGCGTTCTGTGTCATCATGGCACTCTTTGGGTTCTTGCGTTCGTTCTCCTGCCATTCCCCTCCTCTGCGGAAAGAAACGGCCCGGGCTCGGCCTTCCTATTCCGCTGCCATGAGGCTCGGCTGCGGAGCGTCCTTCCAAGGCGCGGTGGTCTTCCCCCAGATCGGGGAGTTAATCGCCATGTCCATGTCGCGGGCGAAGATCGCGAAGCCGTCATAGCCGTGGTAAGGACCCGAGTAGTCCCAGGAATGCATTTGGCGGAACGGCACGCCCATTTTTTGGAAGACGTATTTTTCCTTGATACCGGAGCCGACCAGGTCTGGCCGGATCTTTTCGACGAAGCGCTCGAATTCGTAGCCGGTGACATCGTCGTAGATCAGCGTGCCATCTTTGACGTAGTGCTGGGCGGTGCGTTGGTAGTCATCGTTATGCCCGAACTCATAGCCCGTGCCGACAACATCCATGCCGAGGTCCTCATAGGCGCCGATGACGTGGCGAGGACGTAAGCCGCCGACGAACAGCATTACCGTCTTGCCTTCAAGCCGCGGCCGGTATTTCGCGGTCACAGCATCGACAAGCGGTTGATATTTCGCGATGACGCGTTCGGCGCCTTGCTTGATCTTGTCATCGAAGAAGCTTGCAATTTTTCGCAGCGACTCCGCGATTTTGGAAGGACCGAAGAAGTTGTACTCGCACCAGGGAATCCCGAATTTTTCCTCCATGTGCCGTGAGATGTAGTTCATCGAGCGATAGCAATGCAGTATGTTGAGCTTTGCCTTCGGCGTCGCCTCCAATTCAGCGAGAGATCCATCCCCGGACCACTGGGCGATTACGCGTAGGCCCATTTCTTCCAGCAGGATTCGTGACGACCATGCGTCGCCGCCGATGTTGTAGTCGCCGATGATCGCAACATCATATGGCGTCGGTTCAAATTTAGGGCTGGTCTCTGGGGCGCTCTTGTCAAAGATCCAATCCCGAACGGCGTCGTTCGCGATGTGATGGCCGAGCGATTGCGACACGCCACGGAAGCCCTCGCACCGCACAGGCACGATGGTTTTGCCGCCATATTCCTTCGACTTTTCTCGGGAGACCGCCTCGATATCGTCACCGATCAAGCCAATCGGACATTCGGACTGAATGGTGATGCCCCTGTTGAGAGGAAATAGCTCCTGGAGCTCATCGATGAGTTTCGTGACCTTTTTATCGCCGCCGAACACGATGTCCTTCTCCTGAAAATCGGAGGTGAACTGCAGTGTCACGAACGTGTCGATGCCGGTCGTCCCGACGTAGTAGTTGCGCCGCGAGCCCCACGAGTACTGACCGCAGCCGACCGGACCGTGGCTGATGTGGATCATGTCCTTGATGGGTCCCCAGACCACGCCCTTGGAGCCCGCATAGGCGCAGCCGCGGATGGTCATCACGCCGGGAATGGACTTGATATTCGACTTGACGCCACAATCCGACTTCCCCGCCTCGTGAACACTGAGATGCTTGGCGCGCCTTTTGGCGGTCTTCTCGGGGTAGACCGTCAACACCTCATCGATTAGCTGCTTGTTGCGCGCCTTGATCTCTGCAACGCTTTGGGTAGGTGCTCGGCTCATACAGGTTTCCTTTTCGATTGTGGTCTCAACAAGAAGCGACGCTTTTGCGGTCGACCGACGGATTTCCGATCCGGCGTTCAGGTAAGCGTGCAATCTGCGTGGGCGGTCCTACCGATCGCAACTTCGCGACGTTCATGCCGCAGCGGTCGTTCACGATCATGTAGCTCATCTCGGCTGAGCGGTTAGGAGCGCCATGTGTGACGCTGTCTATCGATGACCAAGACGCTTCTCGGTGAAGTCATGCCTGCTCTCCAGCGGTTGGTCATATCGGCTTCTTTATTCACTCGCGTGCGATCACGGGGCATGTCCCTGTGCATGGGATGCAAAGGACTAACAGCCGCCTCCTGCGCAGGGGTCTGCAACGAGTGTGCCAGCGCCGGTTGAATAAAAAAAGCAACGTTTATAGAGCTAGATAGCTGCCGGATGCGGATTGTTATAAACCTGACCCTCTCTGCCACCAACAAGCGTAGCCGCAACGCCCTGTCTGAAACAAAACAATCGGATACGCTCTGCACCAGCGGCGTGGCTGGAGTCTGGCCGCGCCGACGTCACTCCAATGCGCAGCCTTGCTTCGTACGCGCCGATCCAACGATCGCAAACACCATCCGTTCGAAGCGGATTTCAGCGCGGTTAGATGTGCCCATCGTGCTCGCGATCCCACCCCCAGCAAGAATCGCATCGAGCGCTCCACCACCTGCTGCAGATGTCTCCACAAGAACTCAGTTGCCCAGCAGCAGTCCTCTCCCATTTCCGCATGGTCTCTCGCTCCGACGTTCTTTTATTTGATACTGCGGAGAGGCGCGCTCGGAGGGGCGAACAGCTGACGCCGTGGAGAGCACGTAAGCTGATCAATTCCCAAGCAGCGCGGTAGGTTAAACTCCGCAAACGGTCACCCTGGGCTTGCCCGGATTTGAACTTGCCGGCTACGACACAGGGCGCTTCCGCATCAAACAATCTGCAGCTTTTGCGTTCGGCGTAGTTCGACAAAGGGGAACATCGGATTCTGACGCGTCAGACAGTTTGAGCGAATTCACGGAAAGGCCGGCAGCTTCGCAAGTGTCGGCAGTCGAGATAAGGCAGGTCGAATGCGGACCACTGGTCGATTTATCCTTTCTCGTTCCAGGACAGGATCGAAATTCCTTACGCTTACCTCCGTTGCGTGGTGTATCAATCGCCATTGAAACCAGTTTTGCTAACGCGCTCCGCCAGCCTTTTTGCAGAACAGCGCGCCGATGGTCCCCTTGAACGGTATTTTTCTTGCCCAGGTAATTTATGGTAAAAAGGGCCAAGACCTCGGACCGAAGTGCTCAGGTGCGGATTTCACGCATTACAACGTTCGTAAATTGGTGCATCACCACTGTTCCGGCGGTAATAGCGCTTGGGTTCATGGGACTTGCGCTCAAGGACATACCCATCACGGCGCTGTCGAATGCAAATCCTGAGATTATCCAGGTTGCCATTCTGAGCGTTTATATTTCGTGCTGGGCTTACGGGACCAGCATCGACACGAAAATCCAGGGTGGAATCTATGCGGACGACCCACAGGGAGGACGTGTCCGGACCGGATCAATTGCTGCTGTCGCCTTTCTCGCGGTTGTTTCAGTCATTTTGCGTCCTGAATGAGATGGAGGAGAAGTTGACGTTAGAACCGGCCATCGGGCGTGAGGGATCCCGAAAGCCCAGGGGTCGGCGCCGGCGTTCTTCAAGATGATCAGCTTCGGCTTCCGTGACGGACCCTGTTCGTCGATGCCGCGCTTCGCGAGGAATATGAACGGCTCCACTTCGAAAATCGACGCCGCCACAGATCGGTTACTTGCCGCATTGAAGCTCGAGGGAGGGACGAAGAAAGTATCGCCCAATCGCTCATCTTGAACATCACCGAGCACCGGCAGTTCGGGATCGGACTCATCGCTGCCATCGTCGCGCTTTCCGCTTTGATCCGCATGTCCGTTGGACTGGTTGGAATGATTCCACTTGGTACCTTCTGCCAACCATCATCGCCTTCTAGGTTCGGCATCACTACGCCTGGGGCCATCCTGAACCTCGTCTTTGGCTTGACCGCGCTCAGCTAAATTGATTCTCCGTGTCAGTGCCGATTGTCCTCGAAATCCGCATTGGACGCCATGTCACGGCATTCGGTACTTGGGCTGGCGAAGACTCCAGCCGGGATCCCGCTCTAACGATGTCTGCCCTCTGGATGGAAGATGCCCGTCATGCAAGCGGAGATCATCTCCTCCGAATCGGTCGCTCTGCCTCGCGCGCCTTTCGCTTCTGTAGGGACGAGTTGGCTGCTGCACTAAGCCGCCGCGTCGGTTCACGACCTAGCGTTAGACCCGTTAATCTTCCCTTTTGAGCTTCTCGCGCTCCTGCTGAAGCGCTTCGGTCTCTCGGGCGACCTCGCGTCCTTCGCCCAGTTGTTCCTGGAAACGCTGGCGGGCCTCGGCGAGAACAGCGGGGGCGAAGGATTCAGTCAGCCGAATCTCGATTGCAGATTGGGCACTGCAGGGTGAGTTCATGGGCCCTTTTGCCGCCGTCGGGTTAGATGTCATGAACCCTCCATTTCGGCAGCTCTTAGGCCCGAATAAACGTGATCCGGCCCCCTTCGCCACGCTTCCGATGTGGCTTTATCTTTATTTCGACGTCCTGATCGAACACCGCCAGCATGCGCAGCAGCTTCTCCACGGAAACCAACTTGGACTGCCCTTGAAGCAGCTTGGAGATGTTGGACTGCTTCACGCCGACGAGCTTCGCGGCTTCGGTCTGAGTGATCTCCCGCTCCGCCATCAACCGCTTCAGTGTACAATGAGGGCTGCCTTGAGTTGGTACTCGTCCGCGTTCGGGAGGCGGTTGGCGGGCAACTTCTTCCTCGTGCTCATGATCGGGCTGCGTTTGTTCCGTGTTGATAGCTTCCGCGTCGCGCAGGCGCTGCCATGCGAGGCCAGATCGTCCCATATGCGGATCGGCGGCCAAAAGAGCTGCTGATCGGACCGCGTGAAGGTCAATTTGAACGCTCTACCGCGCTCGAGTGCCTTCGGAGTTTTGGCTTAACTTGTTGCGGGTGTGCTCGTCTTGGGGGACGGCATATATCGGCCGGGGACCACATATGTGTGTGCTTAAGAGTATGGACAGTATTCGTGTGCACGCGCCTGCGGAATTCAGCGTAAGACACGCGTCACTTCCATAGAAGAGATTCTGGCCAGTCTGTGAACTCCAACTCGAAGCTACGTAGGCCGGTGGGTTTTGTCGTGAATTTAAGAGTCTTCCCTGAAAGGTCGGCCAATGAACCAGATGCGAATGTGAAAACTGTCGTGCCGGAAGTTGCGACCCCAATGCCTTGCTCGCCTTCCATGCTAGAGAAGTCGGTCGCCTCGGAGAGTTGCCCAAGTGCAACTCCCTCCAGCGCGTGGTGAAATTCCATGGAGGCCAAGTATGTCCCTTTGTCAGCAGCCCACTCGCTGACCGACACTGCTGTGATCCCCGCGTCGGTCAAGAGACCACCTTCGATCCGGCAGCCATATTGAACGGTGAGAATAATCCGCTCATTCCGAACTCCGGCCGGCTCTCGATCGGCGGCAGTGATCGTGCACGCGTACCGCCTTGTTTCCGCAACCGCCCCCATGCCTAGCCCGATCCACTCGAGAGCGGAACATAGTACAAAAGCGAGAGCGGGTCTTATCATTCGACTGCACCTGATCTGAAAAATCGTTCCCTGCTCTGTACAATCTGACGCTACGGGCGATTCAAGCTCCTTCGATCGCTCTGCCGGATCAACGTTACTCAGGTGACTGCGGTGTCGCAGAAGCGAGGCGAGCGGTATCCCCCGGCAGTGCCCTTGGATGGGGCCGGAACGATTTCATTATCGATGCGCAGCGGGCAGCACGTCGGTGAACCAAGGCTATGGGCCGAGCTTTTCAGGTCGGCGGCGGCCATGAGGGGCGCGACGGCCCGCGGCGCCGGAGCGCTACATTCCTGACCCAGGCGCAGGCGCTCTGTGAGCGGACGCTATTTAACGCGGAATGCTCCCGCGGCACAGGTCCCGAAATTTTGCTTCACAATCTCAATGTAAAAGGAAATGTGGCCGAGACGAGCCGTTCAAAGGCAGACTGCCGCTCAAGCAGACGCTCTTCGAGCATCTTACGCTGGAGATCATCTAGCTCGCTTTGAAGCCTACTGCGACAACGCCAAATGTCATTCCGTACAGATCTGATCTCATTCAAGCGCTCGTCAATCGAAGCCATCACGGATACCGTATCCAACTTAAACCAGCCATGGACGAGTGCTCAATCACGTCCTTCCTCGCTAACACGCCGATAGATCTCAGGACTTGGGCCATCCGCGGACATGATGTCACGATCTCCTCCCAACGTGTCCTCTTGTATCGGCGTCTTTCAACGCAAGAGCACGAAGTAGCGGTTGCTCCTGCAGAAGTTCAGCTAATCGCCCTCAGCCCGCAAGATTTCAAAAGCTAGCAGCAGCCCGTGAGTGGGCCGACTAGGTAATCCAACCAACACCCGCCGGATCAGGGGTCAGGCCGGTCCCTGTCGAATTGGAGTAGCGATTAATCGGACGGTCGCACCGTCAAACTCTGGGCAGCCGCGCCTTTCAGACTTGAGCACGGCAATTGCCATGCCAGCGAACCTCAGGTGGAATTGAAACAAGCCATGTTCGGTTCTGAGGCTCGTCCTTACAAACGAGCCGGGCTTCGTGGTGACGGCGCGCCAGAGCGGCCTGGATATAAGTCGGAGAGGCTTCAGTCGGCTGGGCTCGGCGAAATCGTGAACGATGCGCACCGCCGGGCGCCTCTCAGTGTCTCGCCCAGCTGCGTAGGTCTTGTTACCGCCGTTCCCGCGTGCGGCCGGCAAGCTGGCAAGCGAACTTCACCACAAGCATCTGCGATCACCTCTAGCCGGGCCTGGCGCCTTGTAGCATCTGTGACACTGAATGTAGTGATCACACCAAGACATCAGACTTTGTTTGTTCGTCCGGACCCGTTCTACAACTAAATCAGCAACTTGCATCTCGGACGCAACTGGCATCGCAGTTGCTAATTGTCCAATGACACCGTGAGCGCTGAGCGCGGCCAGCGGAGTAAGACGGATACATCAACTTTGCGGGAGCGTATTGGCCAGCCAATCGCTCGATGGATCACCGATGCGGCCACCGGACAGCTTCCTGCTTGCAACACACTTGTTGTTGTCAGATCGACCATCACGCCGAACGTTGAGGCGCTAGGCTGAACCAACAGAAAGGCCGCGATCTAAGCTCAAAGCGAACTCGCGATCACGTAAGCCCCTCAAGCCCGTGCGTGAACGCCGGCGGCCAGCTGCAAAGTCGCACATTTTGATGCAGCCTCGCTTCAGATGATCCGCTGCATGCTGCGCCGGACCGTCGAGGAACGCGTGGCATCGCTTTCGACGGTTTCCTCGTTTAACAATCAGAACTAATGAGGCGGTGTATGAACATGTCAATCCCGGAGCTTCGGCTTGTCGCTGAAGCATCTATTTTAGCTATTGGGCTGCTGATGTCGTCAGGAGCTAACGCCGGCGATGATCTGATGAGAAACGCCAAGCAGATCTTCCATCCAATCCCCTCGGTCATTCCTGCAGTAAAAGACAATCCGGTGACGCATGGAAAGGTCGAGCTTGGCAAGATGCTGTTCTTCGATCCGCGGCTATCGGCGAGCGGAATCATTAGCTGCAATACGTGCCACAATCTCGGCACCGGCGGAGTCGATGCCGGTCCGACCTCCGTTGGTCACGGCTGGAAGGTCGGCCTGCGCCGGGCCCCAACTGTCTACAACGCAGTGTTCAATGCGGCGCAATTTTGGGACGGACGCGCCGCGGACCTCAAGGCAAGCCACCGGCCCTGTGCAGGCGAGTGCCGAAATGAATGCGACTCCAGATCATGTGCTCGGTCTCTTGAACTCAATGCCCGGCTATGTCGTCTTGTTCAACAACGCTTTTCCGAACGAAGCGAGACCGGTCACCTTTGAAAATTTTGCGAAGGCGATCGAGGCTTTTGAAGCGACTCTCATTACACCTGCGGCTCCATTCGATCAGTATCTGGAGGGCAATACACATGCTCTCGATGATCAGCAGAAGTCAGGGTTGGCACTGTTTATGGCGAAGGGATGTTCCTCTTGCCACAATGGTATCAATCTCGGTGGACAGGCCTACTTCCCGTTCGGCGTGATGAAAAAGCCGGACGCCAGCGTGCTTCCGGACGCCGATAAGGGTCGGTTTGCGGTCACCAGGGCGGTCGGCGACGAATATGTCTTCCGCGCGGCGCCATTGCGAAACGTCGCGTTGCGAGCCCCTTACTTTCATTCGGGACAGGTTTGGAGCCTGAAGCAAGCTGTTGCCCTGATGAGTGAAATCCAGCTCGGCACCAAGCTTAGCGATAGAGAGGAAAACGACATTATCTCATTTCTGAATTCGCTGACCGGTCGGCTGCCTAAGATCGAATATCCGATACTGCCGACGCGCACCAACACGACACCAAAGCCTTCAATAGACAGATAGCCTTAGCAGCACCGGCCCTCATGCCCTGCCGAACAGCAACAGATGCGCTCCAAGAACCCGGGGTCCCGCAATGACGCCAAAATGAATGATCCCCTGCTGTCACTGATAAGCAGGCACATAAAAAGCCGCCCGGCCTCAATGCGAGGCCGGGCGAAAGTCACGCGGGAGCGACGCTGCTTTCCGCATCGTTCCAGCTTTCGTCGGTAGGGAGGACTACCGGCGATCGACTTACGACGAGGGCACTCGCCGTCAAACAACAAGAAGCGGATATCGCTCTGCACAACTTAGCGAGCCGCTTGCCTTCCGCTCCTGTCGTAAACTTCAGGACTTGCTCACCACTTGCCAGCTGTCCGGTTGGCACGGGCAGCGCCTTGACGGAGCTGGGATCCATCGCGCAGGCGGTTTGACTGCCGAGCCCTGAAACAACCGTCAGTTTGCCGTCACGCGCCAGTATTTTGGCACCGCCGAATACCAGCAAATCTTCCCGAAGACCGCGCGAAGGCGCAAATTAGGTATGAAATTCCGCAAGGGCGGTAAAATAGATTGTTGTGATGGGACGCATCCATGGGATGGATAAATGAAGCGATAGGATCGTGGTTCGCGTCGAGCGCAAGTGACTGGGAATATGTCACCTAATCGGTATGGCCGGCATGCGGTCGTCCGCCGGATTCGAGCTTGTCGCCGCTGTATGCGATCGCCTCCGCCGGGGCAAACCGGCATTCGTAGGCGCTGGAAACTTTGGAAGCTCGCAAGGTTATCGCGAGCTCCCAAAGCGCGTTCATCTTATTCACAGATAGGTTGGCGACACGCTCCGTACGATCATGCCTCGGCCCGCAACTCGCGTGCGGCGGCCACCATATTGACGAGCGCGGGACGCACCTCCTCCCATCTTCGAGTTTTCAGTCCGCAGTCGGGATTGATCCAGAGCTGCCGATCGGAAACCCGCTGCCGCGCCAACACAATCAGCTGCTTGATCTCGGCTGCTGCGGGAATGCGCGGTGAATGAATGTCATAGACGCCCGGCCCGATTTCATTAGGATATTTGTAGCTCTTGAAAGCGTCGAGCAATTCCATTTTGGAGCGCGACGCCTCGATTGAAATGACGTCGGCATCCATTGCTGCGATCGCATCGATGATTTCGTTGAACTCGGAATAGCACATGTGCGTATGGATCTGAGTTCCGTCAGCGACAGCGGAGGAGCAAACACGGAAACTGTCCACTGCCCAATCTAGATAGTCCTTCCAGTGCGATTTGCGCAGTGGCAATCCCTCCCGCAACGCAGCCTCGTCGATCTGGATCATGGTCGCTCCAGCCGCCTCAAGGTCGATGACCTCGTCTCGGATCGCGAGAGCGATCTGTCGGCATGTCTCGCTCCGCGGGATGTCGTCACGGACAAACGACCAGTTCAGGATCGTCACCGGTCCGGTCAGCATAGCCTTGACGGGTTTTTTGGTCAGAGACTGCGCATGTCGCCACCATTTAACGGTCATGGGCTTCGGGCGGGAGACATCTCCAAACAGGATAGGAGGACGAACGCACCGCGAGCCATAAGACTGAACCCAGCCGTGCTTGGTGAATGCGAAACCCAACAGCTGCTCGCCAAAGTATTGAACCATGTCATTGCGCTCGAACTCACCGTGTACGAGCACGTCCAGGCCGATATCTTCCTGCCAATGCACGGTATGGGCTGTCTCCGCTTTCAGAAGCTGCTCGTACTGCGTGTCATTCAGCGCTCCCCGCGCATGAGCTGCACGCGCATTGCGGACGTCCGCCGTTTGCGGGAAAGATCCGATGGTTGTGGTTGGAAACATCGGCAATGCGAAGGCGACGCGCTGGACGTCGGCGCGCTGGGTGAACGCACTGCGACGGCGACGCATGCTATCGTCGATCGCGGCCATTCGTCCGGCGACGTTCGCACTGTGGATCTTCGGCGATGTTTCGCGGGTGACGGATGCATCCTCTGAGAGCGTGAGTTCATCGGCCACGTCGGCAGCATGGCCAGCCAGCGCTTTGCCCAATATCGAAAGTTCCTTGATCTTCTGCACTGAGAACGCCAACCACGTCTTCAGATTGGGATCGAGATCGATCTCTAGTTCAATATCGGTCGGAACATGAAGCAGCGAGCAGGAGGGGGCAATCTGAACACGGTCCCTGCCCAGTTTTTTGACCATAGGAGCAAGTTGGTCGAGTAGCGCCGGCAGATTAGAGCGCCACACGTTGCGACCATCAACGACACCGAGCGAGACCACTAGATCTCTACCTGCTCTGGCGACAATCGCGTCCAACTGGTCAGGTGCACGAACCAGGTCGACATGAACCCCGGCAACGGGCAAGGCCAATACTGTTTCAAGATTGTCGCCGACAGCCCCGAAGTATGTGGCCAGCATGATTTTAAGCGCCGGCACGGCCTTAGCGAAATGAGCATAGGCCCGGCGGACAGCGGCCCGAGATGCTTCGTCGACGTCCATCACTAGGCATGGCTCGTCGAGCTGAACCCATTCAGCGCCGCGCGAGGCTAGTTCGCGGAGAACATCGACATAGACGGGGAGGAGTCGATCAAGCAGCGACAGCGGATTGAATGCGGGATTTACGCTTTTGCCGAGCTTCAGGAAAGTGACTGGGCCCACTAGGACGGGCCGCGTCTGATAACCGAGGCTTCTTGCCTCCTCATATTCCTCGATCGGCTTCCGAGAGGCATACTTAAAGATCTGATCCTGGTGAAATTCCGGCACCATGTAGTGATAGTTCGTATCGAACCACTTCGTCATCTCCTGTGCGGCTACGCCGGGCCCATGCTGAGCGTGACCACCGTCTTGAGCGCCACGCGCCATGGTGAAGTAGGTTTTGAGCGACACAGGACCTTCGTTCCAGCCGTAAACGTCGGGAATGGCGCCGACCATTAGGCTGGTATCGAGCACATGGTCGTAGAGCGAGAAGTCATTCGAAGGAATGACGGTCGCACCGCGGGATTTTTGCCGTGCCCAATTAGCGGCACGAAGTCCACTCCCCGCCTCGAGGAGCTCGGCTTCGCTAGATTTTCCCGCCCAGTAGCTCTCGAGCGCGAATTTGAGTTCGCGTCGTGGGCCGATGCGTGACGTCCCCAGTGTGGCAACGGGAAGCGAAAGGATTGACATAGCTTAGACCCCATGTTGGGGCAAAGGCCATGGCGGACGCAGACAGCGAACATCGCGTGAGCGACAACTGCTTGGCGCACACCGGGACGCCCCGCCCGTGGACGATATCTTGTCGAGGCAGGTCTCCTGGCTCACGGGTCGTCGCTGCTGTCCGGCCTTCCCGAAGCCGCATGGCTTCAGTGACTTCGTTGGACAGCGGCTCGCCGCTTACAGTTGCGGGGGCAGCGCCGGCATTGCACCGGCTTCCCTCTTAGCTCCGGATCAAACGAAATCCGGAGACCGCGACGGCTTGAATTATGCGCACGAGGATCGATGCGTCAACCTACCGATTCTCGCTGCGATATTGCCCAAGCGATTACGAGCGCACTAGGCAGGTAAGACGGTCTTGCTCGCGGCCTAGTGAACACGCCCGGATCTGTGGAGGCTCCGCTTTTGAAATGCATTCGCTCCCTGCTCGCGTAACGGTTGAGCTCCACCACCGGAACGAACCCGGGCGGCTTTCGGTATCTGTGTGATCGCGAGGAGGCGACCTTTTCCGTCAGCAACTTTTCGAACCTGCGCGTCAGGAAGGTGCGATCATCCTCGGCCGGCATCCGTTTGGTCACAGCCCACGAGGCTCCCTAGAAATTTCGAAAGCCGGATTGCTCCAGGACCGAACGGATGATCAGGTCGGCTCCTTGGTGTTCGGCGGGCCCGCGACCAGGCACGAGGTCGTCCGCCTCCGTGAGGTTGGCCAAGATGATCTTCTCGGTGCACTAGGTGTTCACGTGCTCAGCGACTTTTGCGCCGGCTTCGATGCGTCCGTGGCCGCTCGACGCCGGGTCTGCCTCGCCTCGACTCGCCGCCAGTGACGATAGGCCGTAACGCGGCCACTGAGCATCGAGGGCCTTGTCCTTGTTCGTGACAAATTCGACGGTGTCCTCCGACAGAGCCCTTTGAGGGGTTCCTCGGCGTCGCTCAGCGTCTTAAGCTGATAACGATGTTAATCGACCTCGATGCGCCCCATGCGGTCGTGGTCTCCTCAAGGTCCCACATCTACAACTTCGTTCGCGAAATCGAGCGATGAGGCCTTTTGGTCGCGGGCTGCCTATCCTGTCTTGGACGGGACACAGGTGTCAGGGACCGGACAGACCACCGCGCATTGCGGCGTGTCGCAATGGCCCTCGCACTCCGTACATTTTTTGGCATCGATAACGTAAATGTCACGCTTCAGACTGATCGCCGCGTTGGGACACTCGAACTCACATGCGCCACAAACGGTGCATTGCGAAGCGACGATCTTGTAAGCCATGCCTTCCGACTCCTTAGGCGAGCGATGCCATGGGCGATCCCTTTCAAATGCCGTGCCAAACGCAGACGCGCTCAATGTTGGGCAATTTGCCCAATTCGGCTGTCCCGGGTCTGAGACCATGTTGCGTCTGCGACAGCAACAGGTCGCTTCAATTTCAGGCTACGAGCTATCGGGCCCTCTTGCGAGAGTCAGTCGCGACTTGACGCTGGAAGCGTCCGTCGGTTTGTTTGGCACGTCAGCGCGGGGGCAAGCGAGGCTGACGCTTCCTCCACCGGCGGCGACAAAAACCCGCGAACGGACGCAGGTCTACGTCGGATCTCGGCAAACCTCCGGTCACACACCCCGACTGGAGGTTTGTGCAAGCCTCGCTCATGGCTGCAACGCTAGCTGCGCGGAGGACTCGCTGGAGGCTTGCCAAAACGGGCTTGTGGTATAACAAGCTTCGGAGGGAAATGAAGTGCTGCGGGACGAGCGACACTGGCCTTGCAGACCGACTGAATTGCGCTCAGCCTCATGCCTGGTGCCGAGTAGGCATGGCGGTGCTCGCGAGCGTCGCTTGGCCGCACTCAGCCACTCACAACTATTTTGGACGAGCTGGAGCAGGGTTGAAAGATGACTGTGCAAATTGCTTCAGTGGCATGGCTTTTCCGAACAGATGGCCCTGCGCAAGGTCGAAGCCGAGTTCGGCCACAGCGATTAGGTCAGCCTGGCTCTCCACACCTTCGGCGACGGTGCGCACATTGTACTCTTTGGCTAGATCGACGATATGGCGGCACACCGTTCGCTTGAGGGGCCCATTCGCGCAGCCGCCGACGAACTGACGATCTACTTTCAATTTCATGAACGGGAATTTTGTCATCCCCATCAGCTGCGGCCAATTGGCACCGACATTGTCGATTGCAAGGCCAATGTTGTGAAAGCGAACCTCACGCGCAACCTCGACCAGGAGATCTAGGTTCTGGATCGCTTCCACGCTCTCGATTTCAATCGTCAAACCGCCGAAAGCGGCGTGCGACGGCATGCGCCGACAGAGATCGCGTACCGCCTGCGGGTCAATCAGGAATGCTGCCGGGAGATTGATGGAGAGATCGATCGAAGTTTGCTGCTCCAGAAGATACTGCCAATCCTTGATCGCGCGGTCGATCACGAACTGCGACAAGTTCCTAAAATGCGGATCGTGAGATTCCGGGATGAAATAGGCCGGTGGAACAACGCCCCAGGTCGGGTGCCGCATTCGCACATGAGCCTCGGCGCCGCGGCGGCTAAGGGTACACGCGTCAAACTTCGGCTCATACCAGAGCTCAAGCCAGCCAGCGTGTAAGGCTTCTCCGACATGGACCGCGGGACGGGGCGCCGGCTCTCTTGGCAAGAGCATGCCGATCCGATCGCGCAACGTCTCGGCTGCAAACGGCGCCCTGAGCGGCGGCAGCATAGCAAGTCCATATTCACTACCGACCTGCTGCACTGCCGCCATGATGATCGACTCGCGCGCTCCGAACGCCAGCACTCGGCCTGCAAACTCTTCGCATACCAGTATCTCGAGCAATCGTCCAGGCTCGATGCGGTCCGAGCCAATGCCGAGCAGGATCAGATCAGGGAACTCCGTGCGGAGTACGTGCGGCAACTCGTCAGCAGTCCTGCATTCGCTGATAACAAACCCCATATCCTCCAGCACATCCCGTAGAAAGGCGCGCAGATGCCGCTTGCCGACGGCCAGGCACGCCCGCGGTCGCACCTTACGTTGCCCGAAGATCACAGGTTTCCCTCCGACCAGTTCGGCCTGCCCATGTTCCATCGCAACCACTCCTGTTCCGTGACGGTGCCTTAAACGAGGAGCGAAGGTCCAAACAAGCTGTGCTTCCCGATATCTTTCGATTGTTCGAGATAAGCTTAAGATAGTGCATTGGTGTGCAAAATCTTTCGCCATCTTGCTCAGACGATTTTATCGGACGCACGCGTATGATACCTGTCGCGCTTCGCTCAAGTACGAGTGACGCACGCGAGGTGGGAATCTCTCCTTCGCACGCACCGAGCTGACGCTCTATGGCGCTGCGATCATCGTGGCGCACGATTTATTGAAGCGAGTAGTTCGTGAGCGACGATCGGCAATCACTCTTACGAATGTTTGATCGGCATGACCGGCGTGTGCCGTGATATGTTTTCCAATCGAAGGCAGTCCATCATGAGTTCGCAGCTGCTCAAGCCGCAGTCGATTCTGAGAACGGCAATGGCTTGCAATTACCTCAGCTCTGTTGCCTATAGCGAGTGTGGACGTGCTGCTTCCTACCGAGCCTGATAGTTGCTCTCAATTGCGTTTTCTGTATCCTCCTGAGCATGAATTTCCCCCAGAGGGCCAGGTCGGGTGTTCGTGTTGGTGCTGAAGGGCAAGGCACGTCCAGCGCGGGCACGGCTTTGCGCAAGAGCGTGCCAGGAGATGAGAACGCGGTCGCAAAAGCGGTCGAAGAGCTACTTTCCGAGTTAGGTGGCCCCGGACCGGAGTTCAGCCTTCAAGGCGCGAAGCAGGCGGCGTTGCGCCTGATTCAGGATCCCGAACAGGGCTTCATTTTTGTCGTTGAGGAACAAGGCACCGGGCAGATTGTAGGGGTAGCTAGCATCTCGGCCGTACAGGCCGTGAGAGCAGCCGGAGCGTACGGCGTGCTTCAGGAGCTATGGATTTCTCGTGACTTCCGGAGCTCTGACTGCGGTCGGCATCTGCTCGAGGCGGTAGATTCGGAGGCGAAGCGACGCGGCTGGCAGATGATTGAGGTTACGTTGCCTCCGGATGGTTATCCGGCCCTAGAACGGGTACGCCACTTCTACGAGGAGAGGGGCTATCGGGTTGGAGGATTGCGCGCGCGCAAGAGGCTCTGACAGTAGTACGACCTCTGCGCCACACACTTAAAGCGCTCTGGGCTAGCGTGCTATCGGTAAAGTCCTTCAAGCAGTAAATCCTGGGCTTGTTGCTTCTCAAAACGAACGCTTCACGCGTGCGTCGCGGCCAAGCATGATCGAGAACCTTGACGCTGATGCGGTGCTGACTCCCACCGCGAGCGGTTACCTCTTCGGCCTTCTTGGCGAGAACGTTCGAAAATATCGGCGATCAATCATTCTGCGTTGTGGGAAGCGATACCGCGACCCGCCCGACCAAAAGGCGACAGGTCGGCGGCGCCCGTTCCGGGCGGAGCCCGACCCAGCATTACAAATCCTTCTTTTGCGCTTCCCATGCAGTGCGATTACCGGCTCTGGTTTGAGATCACCGCACACAAACGCCATCCATTCGTCACCAATTACATTCTCTCGGCGACTGGCTAGCCAGTCGTCTACCACACTCATTCCTGCAGCTTGGTGCGGCGGACCGGCGCGTGAAAAGATTCCGCACCACCTTGCCACGCCTGCTGGCGAATTTCGAGGAAGGTGAGCGAGATCAGCCATCACACTGATCCGGTAGAAGATTCCGTAATGAGCAATGCGCCGAGTGCCGCGTCCAATACGACATTCGTGCAGCTTCCACCCTGCGCAGGACTGGATGCAAGCGGACCGCTTTCGCCGTTTGGCCCCACCGAAGACGTGGCCGAGGGAATCATGCGCGACAAAGAGCCTCCCTTTTTGATCGACCGTCAGTCCGTCAGGACCGCTCGTCGCGAAGAACCAGCTGAATCGTCCGACTTTCCCCACGCCATCACGCATCAGCGGTACGCGCCAGATGCAATTGTCGCGCGTCATTGCAACGTACATTACGGTCTCGTCCGGACTGAGCACCAGGCCATTCGGGCCCGGGCCATTAGAAATCAAGCAGTCGATCCGGCCGTCAGGGCACAGTCGAAATGCCCGGCCGGTACGATCGTGCAATCCAGTCTGGCCCTGATTGGTGAAAGAGATGTCGCGTTTGGTCGCGATATGCAGGTCGTTGCAGCCTCTGAAGGACTCGGAATTGCGGTGGCCCAGCAACGGCCGGATGGTCCCTCTCTGTCGATCGAGCTCCAGGAGACCGTTGATATAGTCGGACACGAGCACCCGGCCGTCCGGAGCAACCTTCAGACGTTCGGCCAGCCGTCGTATTCGATGATCAAAGACCAGACGCCCTCCGGTGAAATCCGGAAATGCGGCCGAAGGGGATCTCGACGACATAGAGATTCCCGGACTGGTCGAACGACGGTCCCTCGATGAAACAATCTACTGGATATGCCCCGCGGTTCGCGTCTGCCCATTCCGAAGAAACACCCGGGCGACGAAACTCCGCCGGCATCGACGAGAACACGCTGGTCTCCATCAGCTTGGGCGGGTTTTCGAGATGCTTATGATGCGCCTTCCAGCCTGCGACGCGGCTGGCCCTCGTATTTGTAGCCGAACTGCTTGGGCATTGGGCCCTTGTTGCGATCGTTGCGCCCAGTTTGCTCCCAGGCGTGAGCCAGGATTCCGACCGCGCGCGACAAGCAGAAGATCCCCCGCGCGAGCGGAGAGGCGAAGCCCAGTTCGCCGTAAATGACCGCCGTCGCGCCATCGATGTTCATCGGAATGAGCTTGCTCTTGCGCTGTTGCATCACCCGCTCGATCGCGCGAGCGGCCTTGGCATAATCGCCGCCGACACTGCCCTCGTCAGCTGCGGCATCCACCAGCGCCAATAGCGGGGCCGCGCGCGGGTCGACTGGATGAAACCGGTGGCCGAAGCCCGGCAGATATTTGCTGCGGGTTGCGGTGAAATGGTCGATTGCAGCGCCAGCGGCCTGCTCGATCTCTCGCCCTTGGCGCCGTCGCAGCACATCCTCGTAGAGTTCGATAGCCTGCTCCCCTGCTCCGCCATGCACGTCATCGAGCGTGTTGATTGCCGAGGCCATTGCGCCATTCAGGGGCAGGCCGCAGCTCACCGCCATTTGGGCAATTGCAATGGAGGGCGCGTGCGGACCGTGGTCAACGGATCCAACCAGCGCAGCTTGCAGCAGCTGCTCCTGTGCTGGCGTCGGCAGATTGCCACGCAACATCAGCCAGATCATGGCGGGAAAGGAAACGCGGCCTATCAAATCTTCAATTGGATAACCCCGATAGGCGATGCGACCTGGCGCGATATCGCAAATGGAGGTTCGCCACCAACTGGCCGCTTGCTGTCTCAGTTCTTCTTCGCTCATTTCCAGTTCCGTCCTTTCAACCTGCCGATTGCCAACCGACGCAAGCCGTCGGATGTCATGATATCGGTCCGTCCGTGGCTACGCGGACGGGCAGGAAATCAGCCTCTCCTTGCTTTGGCGTCCCGACGGCTCGGCTTGAGACCAGTTGCTCAACCTCCGCATACGAATAGCCGAGCCGCTGCAGCCATCGCTCAGTGTCTGCTCCGAGCGTCGCAGGTGGTGAAGGCACCGAAAACTCCTCATCCAGCCGGAACCCCGGCCGCGTGATTCGTAACGGCTGCGCACCGTCTTGTTCTGGCGCCAAAGTCTCGACGAATCCGCGCTCAAGGACCTGTGGCTGCTGCAACACTTGCGAGACCGTCAGCACACGGCCGGCAGGGACACCAGCCAGATTCATTTGGGCCTCCCATTCCTCAGCGGGCTTGCAACTCAATGCCTTGTTCAACTCCGCGCTCAGCGCAGCGCGGTTGACCTTGCGCATCTCGCGTCCAGCAAAGCGTGGATCCGCCTTCAGGTCCGGTCGGTCGATCAGGTCGCATAGGGCTTGGTACTGCTTCTGCTCGTTGGCGGAAATGTTCAGCGGGCCCGTTGCGGTGCGGAACGTGCCGGAGGGAGCCGCGGTAAAGTTCTCGTTGCCGATGGGCTGCGGCTCGATCCCGGCGTTCAGGTGGTTGGAGACGACCCATCCCATCGCCGCAATGGTGGCCTCGAGCAGGGACACGTCGATGAACCGACCCCGTTGCCTATGCCGCTGGTCGACCAGAGCCGCGGCGATAGCAAACGCAGCAGTCAGTCCCGCAATCGTGTCCGAGATCGGAAAGCCCGTGCGCAGGGGAGCCGAGGCTATATCGCCGGTGACGCTCATGGCTCCGGAGAGACCCTGGACGATCTGGTCATAGGCCGGACGGGCGGACCACGGTCCGCTCTGCCCAAAGCCGGAGATCGCGCAGTAGACCAGACGCGGGTTCAGCCTGACAAGCACATCAAAGCCGAGGCCAAGGCGTTCCATCACCTTCGGCCGGAAGTTTTCGAGCACCACGTCGGCATCCTTGACCAGTCGCAAGAACACCTCGCGGCCCGCTTCCGATTTCAGGTCCAGTGCAATCGATTGCTTGCCGGCGTTCACAGCAACAAACGAGAGTCCCTGCAGGCGCTCCGCTCTTTGCGGATCCGCGCCGAGGCGCCGCGCCAGGTCGCCGCCGTTCGGATTTTCCACCTTAATGACCTCCGCGCCAAGGCGCGCAAGATGGTAACCGCAGAACGGACCCGCCAACACGTTTGACAGGTCGAGAACGCGGATACCGGCTAGCGGCAGAGACATCTGAAGAGCCTTCTTGTAGGTGATCCAATAGCGAGCGCTTAGTACGCAACTTATTTCAGTTGCTGCGCAGCACGTTCCGCGAATCGATTCGTGAAGGTCTTGATCAGGTCGATCTTTGCGGCTGCGATCTTCGGATCAAAGTCGCCTAGGACAGCCAGCGGGATCTTGGCCGCGTCGATGTCCATCTGACCGGTTGGCGAGAACAGCGCTTTCGACGCGTTGATGATCTCGATGTTCACCTCGCGATTGTCGGTCTTGTATGCAGGAGGCATCGCGTCGACGAGCTGCTCCGCCGTAACCGTGTTGATCCAGCGATGAGTTTTGAACAAGGCGTTGACGAGGCGCTGGACCGTTTCCGGATTTTTGTCGATGAAGGACTGCTGAAGGTAAAGGCACGCGGTCGGATAGATTCCGCCAAAGGCCTGCCTTGAGCCTTCGACCGTGCGCGCGTCGAACAGCGGTGTCGCACTCTTCTTGCGCGCGAGAAGGGTCGCAATCGGATCGAAATAGACGAGCGCGTCGATATTCTTGGCCTCGAGCGCCACCATGCCGGGTGCACCACTGCCAACCGCGATGATGCTTACATCGCGCGAGCCCAATCCCGACTTCTTGATGTAGTAGCGCGCCATGGTATCGGTCGAGGACCCCGGCGCCGTGATCCCGAGCTTCAGGCCCTTCAGACCGGCACCCGTCTTGACCTTGTCAGCGAGGTCGCCGCGGACACCGAGCAACACGCCGGGAATGTCATTGAGCAGGAACACGCAGGAAATTTGCTTGCCTTGGGCCTGCATCTGAATGGTGTGATCATAAAAGCCGACGGTCCCGTCCACCGAGCCGCCGATCAACGCCTGCAAAGCCTTCGAGCCACCGGCCTGGAAGTTCTCGACGGTCACGTCAACCCCTTCTTCCTTGAAGGCGCCCAGCTTCACGCCAAGTTCGAGAGGCATATAGTTGAGGATCTGTGACCCCACTGCGATCTTCAATTTTGTCTTCTCGGGCTCGGCGGCATAAGTCGAGATGACCGGGAATGCGGCTATCGCGATGACCAGCATCAGTCGTGGAAAAGCGTGCATGGGAAACTCCATGAGAATGGGAGAGCGGTACGATCAGGCTTCGTGGGCAGGTGCGGGCCGCCAGACCAGGAGCCGTTTTTCCGCGCGGTCGACAATGGCATCGAGAGCAACGACGAAGGCGGAGAGGACGATGATTCCTGCGAACACTCCGGTCGCGTCGAGGACGCCCTCGGCCTGCGCAATCAGGTGCCCCAATCCCGCGGACGAACCGAGATATTCGGCGACCACTGCTCCCATCACAGCCATGCCGACCGACACCCGCAGGCTCGACAGGATCCACGTGGTGGCGGACGGTAGGTAGACATGGCGCAGCAGGGAGGACTTCGATGCACGTAGCAGGCGCGCATTCGCGAGCACGACCGGATTGACCTCGCGAACGCCCTGAAAGGTGTTGAAAAAAGCGACGAAGAGAACCAGCGTCACGCCCAGCGCGACCTTGGAGGTGAGGCCCAATCCGAACCAGATGACAAAAATGGGCCCCAGCAAGATGCGCGGGATCGCATTGAACACCTTGATGAAGGGCTGAAGGACCTCGGCCGCAAACGGGCTTAAGCCCAACCAGATACCAAGCGCCGTGCCGATCCCGATACCAGCCAGGAAAGACAGGACCGTCTCCAGCAGTGTTATGCTGACATCGGTCCAGAAGTCGGCCGTTGACGTCCACTCTCCGATCCTTGCGATGAGTGTCGACGGGGCCGGAAAGAAGAACGGGTCGATCAACCCGGCCCGCACGCCCAATTCCCAGATCAGGATCAGCCCAAGCACGATGGCGAACTGCGTGAGAGCGACCTTACCCCTGCGTGGCATAGCTTTTCTCCACTTCGGCGCCGAGCAGCGACCAGATTTCACGGTAAAGCGCGACGAACTCGTCGGTGGTCTGTAGCGCGGAGAGGTCGCGGGGACGAGGCAGCGTGATCCGGACATCGCCAACCATGCGGCTCGCGGGACCGGCAGACATCACAACGACGCGGTCCGCCAGCGTGATCGCCTCATCGAGGTCATGGGTGATGAAAACCAGTGAGCGCCGGTCCGCCTGCCAGAGGTCGAGCAGGATACGG
Organism: Bradyrhizobium sp. WSM1253; assembly: GCF_000244935.1. Taxonomy (NCBI): domain Bacteria; kingdom Pseudomonadati; phylum Pseudomonadota; class Alphaproteobacteria; order Hyphomicrobiales; family Nitrobacteraceae; genus Bradyrhizobium; species Bradyrhizobium sp. WSM1253. The sequence goes on along the minus strand of NZ_JH600073.1, from coordinate 5,665,928 downwards.
TGCATGAGGCGACGGGTGTGAACGTCCAGCGCTGAGAAAGGCTCATCCATCAGGACGATCTTCGGCTGCATGATCAGGGTCTGCGTCATGGCGACCCGCTTGCGCTGGCCGCCGGACAATTGGTGCGGATAACGCTCCTCGAACCCTTTCAAGCCAACCTTGGCGAGCCAGGGCCGCGCCTGCTCGCGCGCTTTCGCGATCGAGCTGCCCTGAAACACCAGCCCGAGGCCGACATTGTCCTGGGCTGTTTTCCAGGGCAGCAGCCCTTCCTGTTGCAGCATGTAGCCGGACTGACCGTTCAGGCCCCTAAGCGATTTGCCGAAAATGCGAACCTCGCCGGCGGCCGGCTTCAGCAGTCCGGTGACAGTATTGAGAATAGTCGATTTTCCGCAGCCGGTCGGCCCGACTACTGCAACGAATTCGGTTTCGCCGACCTGGAGGTTCATGCTTTTCACGGCAGTGAAGTCGCCGAAGCGAATCATCACGTCGCGCAGGTCGACGGCAAGTGCCGGCTGCCCTTCCATTGTTTCGCTCCGCAGAACCTGTTCTAAGCGTCAAAACAGGTAACTGGCGCTACATCCGGAGTCAATTGCATTCTGCAACATAGAACCCAGATGGGCATTGAATACTGGACTTTCTATCCATTCTGGATATTTGTTCTGCACGACAGAACACGATGACGAGGACTGTATCAATGGCAAAGACAGGGGTTGATGCGGTCGGGCGCGCCCTGGCGATCCTCAAGGCCTTCGGCGCTGAGCGCGCAGCCATGACGCTGACCGAGATTGCCGAGGCGACCGACTTCTACAAGAGCACGGTCCTTCGCCTTGCCGCATCCCTGGAAGCGGACGGATTCCTGGTGCGGGGGACCGACCGGCTATTTCGACCCGGACCGGAGCTATGGCGCCTTGGGGCGCTCTATCAGCGTGGGCTGGACCTCGGTGACCTGATCAGACCCTCGCTCCATCGTCTGGTCGAAGCAACCGGAGAGACCGCATCCTTCTACATCGCGGAGGGCGATGAGCGCATTTGCCTTTATCGCGTTAATTCTCCGCGTTCCGTCCGGCATCACCTCGAAGAAGGACAACGATTGCCGATTGATCGCGGCGCTGCGGGCCGCGTTCTTACCGCTTACCGCGATTTTGCATTAGCTGATGGAAAGAAGATCAGAGATCGTGGCTTCTACATCTCGATCGGCGAGCGTGATCCTGAGGTTGCGGCCGCAGCGGTGCCCGTAATCGATGTCTATGGCAAATTGCGGGGCGCGCTCTCAGTCTCCGCCATTCGCACTCGCTTTGATGCAGATGCTCGGAAATCTGCCGTTGAAGTGCTGAAGTCCGAGGCTAAAGCGCTGATTGGTTTGCTGCCTGCAACTGAGCGCTGAGCTACAATGGCAGCGTTCTGTTTATAACGCACAGCTCAGCGGGTGCCGCAATGGCCTCTCCTGAGCGTAGCGCGCATTTCTCGCATTGTTGCGGCCTGCAGATCATCCTCGATCTCGACGCCACCCATCCCTACACGGACATCAGGAGGGAGGCTTCTTCAAGGCTATTACGCTGCTCGTGTGATGTGTGCTGGTGCGCGTGTTCTGGAGCCGTCATGGCCTGACGGCCAAGCTGCGGCGCGCCGACATCGATGCAAGCGCGGTTAGGACGGTTCGCGGATTGTGCGGCCTAAAGCCGGATGGGGTTAGACCGAATCGATTTGGGATTGAACGAAGCCGCTGTCGCGGCGTGCGTGGCGAGGTGGCGTAGATCGCCTCCTGGCTGAGAGGATGTGGGTGTTGGAGCCCCCCTCAGACAGGGTATTGAGATGGCCGATTTGAGCCCTCTTCGCCGCCGCATGATCGAGGACATGACAGTCCGCAATCTGTCGCCGGCGACGCAGCGATCCTACATCAGCGCGGTTTCGAAGTTCAGCCGCTATCTCGGCCGATCGCCTGAGCGGTTGGAGCTGGAAGACGTCTGGGCCTTCCAGGTGCATCTGGTCTCGACCGACATCTCATGGCCCGCGCTGAACCAGATCATCGTCTGTGCGCTACGGTTTTTCTACGGCGTCACGCTCGGCGAGGCGCTCATCCCGGAGCGCATTCCCTATGCGCGAGAGCCCCGCAAGCTGCCGGTCGTTCTCAGCGCCGACGAAGTGGTGCAGTTCCTCGAGGCGGTGTCGAGCCTGAAGAGCCGCGCCGCGCTCACCACCGCCTATGCGGCCGGCCCCAGGGCCTCCGAGGTCGCGGGACAGCGGATCGAAGACATCGACAGCACCCGCGGTGTCATCCAGGTGCGCCACGGCAAAGGCGCGAAGGATCGCAACGTGATGCTGTCGTCCCAACTGCTCGGCATCCTGCGCACCTACTGGCGGCTCGCCCGGCCGCGGCTTTATCTGTTCCCTGGGCGTGACGAAGGTCACCCGATTGATCCGACCGTGTCGCATGCCGCCTGCCGCTCGGCGGTCAAGGCTGCGGGCCTGACCAAGCGCGTCACGCTGCACACGCTGTGCCACAGCTTCGCGACACATCTTCTGGAGAACGGAATCGACATCCGGATCATCCAGGTTCTGCTCGGGCACAATAATCCGTCGTCGACGGCGCGCTACACGCAGGTCGCCAACCATACGATCCGGGCGACCCAGAGCCCGCTCGACCGCCTGTCGCTGGAGGTGACGCCACCGGCATGACAACGGCTCCGGGATCCGGCTTATGCCCCCCGACGTCCGTCCGCACCGACCCGCCATTGACATTGCCGATATCTTGCGCCGGCATGGCGACGCCTATCGTCGTGACCATGCCGGTCATCACGGTCGCGTCGAGCGGCGGGTGATGAGCGCCATTGTTGGGTGCCGAACCGAGGCGCTCGGCGGCCGCGTCGAGGCCCGCAATGACTGCGGCATGACGCGGATCGCCTATAATTCCTGCCGGAATTGGCATTGTCCGAAGTGTCAGGGGCCAGCCCGAGCCGCGTGCCTTGCCGCGCGAGAAGCCGACCTGCTGCCGGTTCCCTACTTCCACGTCGTCTTTACGCTTCCTGCACCGATCGCCGCGATTGCTTTCCAAAACAAGGCGGTCGTCTATGCCATCCTGTTAAGGCCGCCGCCGAGGCGATGACCGACGCTTGCTGCCAATCCGCGCCGGCTCGGCGCGGAGATCGGCGGCGTCGCGGTCCTGCACACCTGGGGACAAGCGCTAACTCATCATCCCCACATTCACTGTGTCGTGCCGGGCGGCGGCCCGTCACCTGATGGAACACGCTGGATCGCCAGCCGACCGAACTTCTTCCTGGCCGTCAAACCGCTGTCCCGGCTCTTTCGCTGGCTTTTTCTCAAACGCCTGATCGGGGCCTTCAACGCCGGCGCTTTGCGCTTCTTCGGCGATCTTCTCTTGCCGAACTCGACACTTTCGCTGGTCGCATCAAAGCCATGCAGCGCGTCAACTGGGTTGCTTACGCCAAGCGGCCCTTCGGCGGACCCGCACAGGTGCTGGCCTATCTCGGCCGATATACCCATCGCGTCGCGATCGCCAACAGCCGGCTCGTCGCACCCGACAACGATCATGTTGCCTTCACATGGAAGGATTACCGCCAGGACGGCGCGACAAAGATCATGAAGCTCAAGCCCGACGAGTTCATTCGCCGCTTCCTGCTTCATACGCTGCCCGACGGTTTCCATCGCATCCGCCACTTCGGCTTCATGGCCAACCAATCGCGCTGCCAAGCTCGGCCTTTGCCGCGAACTTCTCGATCATGAGACAGCCCCAAACGACAGCCAGCCGCCGCCTGTGGATTTGGAAGCTCAAACCTGGGCCGAAGTTCCTGCCTCTCCCGATTGTGGTGGCGTCATGCGCATCATTGAGCGCTTTCGACACAGCTTCAGACGCTCCAGCCCTCGAACATCACCGTTCCGATGCGACACATCGTGAGCCAAGTCATGCCGTGCACGACGATCATCATTCGTCATTTCGCTCCCAGCGTCTCGATCATCGCGGACGATGTCGACTCCGTGCTTTCACACTCCGCGACAACAACGGTCCGATGCAGCAAAATGCCTATCGCGATCTCCAGTGAAGCGCGTCTGATCTCAACTCTTCCCCGATTGCGCACATCTCGTGTCTCTGCCTCACGCGCCGAGCCAGCAGATCGGGCCTTCCGATCTCGAACGTGCTGCATGCTCTGGTCCTCGTCTTCGGCCAGAACGAACTTCAAACTGGATTAAGCCCGAGGGGCAGGGTCAACCACCCACGCCTTCCTCGGCGGTGCAAAATCCATGCGCCAGATTCGTGTGGGCGTCGGCGGCGCCACTACAACGATCGCGTAGTTGCGCCCCAGCGCATCCAGTACGAGGGCAACCTATGGCGTGAGGACACCACGCGGCAATCCTCAGCGCGCGGCAATCCTCAGATGGGCTGTGACGGGCGTCTCTTGGAGACTCGTACGACTCTCACGGCTACTCGCCGTTCCCAGCCGGTGGTCGGCCGCAGTCGACTCTTCTGGCGCGATTTGGCGGATTGTTAGCAAAGTTGCGCGACTGTCCGACCGCCTACATCTGTTCGTCGGAGCCGTGGCCTCTCGCGAGATCCCGTGTCCGTTGCATCGTGCGGGAAAAATATTCGTCGCGCTCGCGGCGCACGCGCTCTTGATGCGCTCTGAAATTCGCGACTCGTTTGCTGATGTGCTCTCGCTCGGAGGTGTCCCAGCTCAACCGCGGGGGAGAATCGGGTGGGGAAGCTTTTGCGATTGGCGCGATGGGTGCTATCAGCTTTGGAATAGGCGCTACGCTCCGTGCGCGTTCTACGAGTGCCGCGGATTGTTGAACCAGCGCCTCCAGTTCCTTCTTCCAGTTCATCTTCCATGTTCTCCGAACGGTCATGGGAGCATGCTAATTTGGTGCGGTACGCTCGTCCAGCTACCCCTTTTGGTAGTTGCGAGGCCGCGGCTTGTCCGCAAAATAGTGGCCGATGAGTCATTTGGGCCGATGAATTCGCGGCTTCCCTGCTAGGAGAACCCACCCACGTGACCTTCGTCACCCAAGTGACGCAACAGGATGGAAGATCAGAACGATGCGACCTGGGTCAAACCCGTCGGCTGTGCCTGGTCTCTGGCATGAAAGCATGATCGCCCAGGCTCGCCATACTCGAACTCCTCAAGCGAACTACGCTGACGCCGAAGCAGCGGAGATTGTGCGTCAGTGCGCGAATCGTTGCCGCCCGAATGGTCCGACCAGAACTACTCTACAGTATTGCTCAAATGGGAGACGGGAGTGGCGAGCGGTGTTGTGAAATGCGACGAATGGTTTCGGCTTTCATTCAGCCGGATGGGAGCGGCTGCGGGAAGGGCAGGCAGTCTCTTACGAGCTTAAAGTCGACCCGAGGCGTGGTAAAAGCAGTGCGGAAAATCTGCGTGTCTGATTTCATGTCGTAGGCGTCTGGCCTCAGCCCCCCGCCCAAGTCTGGCGCTTACCTCGGAACGACCCCCGCCGCTCTAAGCACTGGGGTCGTTTCATTTCTCGCCAATTTTCGACGTTTCGCGGGTCCGAATACAAGAGAACGTAGCTAGCGATGCTCGCTAGCGCATCGCCTCTTTGTCCCGTTTGGTAGACGGGTAACAGTCAGTCCGCCCGCTCGTCATAGCGCGATTTGCAGGCGCTCGCGAGCGGCTTATTGGTCGGAAGGTTATCCTCGCCGATCATCCTGGACTGGAGGTGGTGGCGCCGGCGCTGATCAAACCCGATACCGTGCTGCGGCGCGAGTTCAACAGTGTGGACCAACGAAGGGATGGGAAAGCTAAGTAAGGACTCTCGAGTCGAGAGGGCTACGATATCAGGCTATTGCTGCGCGAGCTCCCTTCGCCGGACGTTGGATCCGGTCAAAGTCGCCAGCCTCGAGGGCTCACAACCAGGCAATTCGTAGATTCTGGGCAGGCTCGTCAACCCACTCCATCAGGAGCCTTCGGGGATCTCGGGGAGCACGACGCCGCACCTGCGGCCGCGTTTGTGCATGCGCTCGCCGCGCTCTTTGCTCAGCCACACGCCTGGCGCGTACGCTGAAGCTGCAACCGCGTAGTCGCCCTTCAAGTGCTGGATGATCCTCGCCGAGTAACGATAGCTCGTCACGCAGCGGCGATGATCGTTTACCTTCACATCAATAATTGTCGGGGCAGGGCTGGATTGACTTTACCTTAATTGGGCGGGGCCATCTTTGGTTGAGTGCTCGTCCAGTCGCCACGCCATTATGGGATCGCTCTCCGCCCTAGAGCCTCTCGTCCTGGAGGTTGGCAATCCTCTTGGCGCAGCGAACCGGCTAGAACTGAAAATCGCATTTTTAGATGCACGAAGGCAATGCCGAACTCACCTATCGGAATTCCAAGGGGATTTTGCTGAGCCGGGACATTTCAGGCGTCCACCACCGATCCGTGCCCCTCGTAGTCTAATTTATGTAACCGCGGAACGTTTCGTCCATCATTAGGGCTTCGCACGGACCAACATACGGCCCGTTGGCATCGCGCGTTGAAGCCTACTTGGGGATTCAAAGCCGGAGCGGCTGCTAGCATCAATGCTAAAGCTCGATCCGTCCTCCTAATTCAGCCAGCGCATGCGACAGCACCTTGAAACATCGCGCTTCCGATCGGCATCAAGCGTCGGCGCCTATCTGGGTCTTACGCCTCGACGCAACCACTCTGGCGAAACTGGGCAAGGTATCACGATGGGGCGACCGTCTTCTCCCAACCTACCTGTACGAGGCGGCGATCGTCCTGCTTCATCGAACGAAGAAATGGTCCTCTCTTAAGGCTTGGGGCATGAAGCTCGCTAAGCGGATTGGCATGCGAAAGGCAAAGGTCGCCATCGCGCGCAAACTCGCCATCCCTCCTCACTGTATCTGGGTCTACGGCACATCGTTCGACTGGGGCCAGGGGAAGGAAGCCTGATCCGATCTTGTAGAGTTCCTGGTCCGGTCTGCCGGACTGGCGATGTCCCGCTGGGACCGTGTTGTGGCGACCTCGGTCAATCAGGTGGTGGCGGCTCGTCCGCACTCCGCTGCAAACGTTGAGGCGCCCGACCCCGACATCATCATAAGGCGCTGCGCGACCTCGGAAAGGACCATGATCCCAGCGAAGACCTTAACCAGCCCCGGCGATCCAATGCACGTATCAGCCGGCCCGCGCCGTCTCCGCAATCCGGACCAGCTCCGACGGCGCGAGCACTACCACCGTGCCGTGGGCGAGTTCAGAAATGTAAGTTTGACAACAAACCGCAATTAAAGGGCCGATTGACACCCAGCGCGCGCGTACGCAGGCGAGGCAATGGCGGCTCCCCGGAGATCATGATCCCCGAGCGCCCTGCTAAAGCTGCCGAAGCAGTGCCGGGACATTGTGAGTGAGACCTCCTCTTCGGTGTTGGCAGCTCGGCAATCTGCAGGCCGTCCGAGCGCACGAAAGGCATCACGATGCTATTGCACCGTCCGTTTGGGGGGCGAAGCGCAGCGCCTGGTGGCGGGCGACGCAGCTCTTCGAGTAAGGTCAGGCCCTCTTTCACGATGCCAGCCGGAACGACAGTCCCACTCAGGACGCCAGTCGGAGGACACCGAGTGCCGTTTGTCGTGTGTCAACTATCAACTCTCGCAGTTGATGGAGAGAACGACCCATGCGACCGTAACGATCGGATACCACCGATGCAGGTCGATCAACATCCGGAGAGACGCCCATGCCATGCGGCGCCACGCCCATGGTTGAAAAATGCGTACAAGCAGCGGCTGATCATCGACAAATGAAACGGGCGGATCCTTCGTACAGTGATGTTTAATAATGACGAGTGACGGCACAGAATCTTCGCTCCGCATCTGGCTCGCCGTCATCGTGCTAGGCATCGCCTCGTTTCACATCGTGTTGGCAGAGATAGCACCTATCGGGCTGTTGTCTCAGATTGCTCGCGACCTCGGACGAGATCAGGCAGCGGTCGGGCTCACGGTGGCCCTCTATGCCTGGATCGGTGCTGCCAGCGCTCTGTTGTCGCCCGTTCTGCTTCAGAAGTTTCCTCGCAAGCCGCTAGTCATCGCCTTAACTATTATCCTTTCCGCAACAACGTTTGCGGCGACGATGTCTCACACTTTCGAAGGGTTGTTGCTGGCACGCACGGTGGGCGCTGTCGTTCACGGTTTCTATTGGGCCATGGCGGCTGTGGTTGCGTCTAAGATTGCGCCGTCCCGCAGTATGGGTGTTGCGACGGCAATCGTATTCGGCGGGATCTCGATGGCGACCGTTGTTGGCGTGCCGCTCGCGAACTTCGTCGGTCAGGTGAGCGGATGGCGTGCAGCGTTCAGATTAATTGGCGCCATCGGACTGATCACCTCAGCCCTGATGGTGGCAGTTCTTCCGAAAATGCAGGCCGGGACGCCAGCGGGATGGAGAGAGCTTGGATCAGTCTGCCGCAGGCATGACCTGTTGGGGATCTATGCCGTAACGACATTCATGGCGGCGGCGCATTTCGGGGCGTACACATTTATAGAACCATTTCTCAACGAGATTCCAAACGTTGCCCAAGTCATGATTGGCGCGCTGTTGTTCGGCTTTGGCGGAGCAGGATTCCTGGGGAACATCCTGGCGGGCGTCCTCATCGACCGCTTCATGAAGCCCATCATTACTGCGGGGCTGCTTGCTCTGTGTCTGGCGCTCGTTGGCCTTGGATGGTTTGGTCCCCAGTTGGGGACAGGCCGGGTCCTTGTCTTGCTGGTCATCTGGGGCGCGGCCGTCGCGGCGCTGTTCGCGGGACTCCAGACCTGGATCCTACGCGCCGCCGGTTCGACAGTGATGACTGCTGCCGCGATGCACTCGGCGGTCATCAATTCGGCCATCGGCTTCGGAGCCGTCCTTGGCGCCCAGGTGTTGACTGTAGCCGGCCCATCAGGAGTGATGCTGGCAGCTGGTATGGTCGTCATCATCCCTCTGCTGATAGTTCTCCCGCAAGCGGCCCCAGAGGGTGATCTAAAAAAGGGGGCGTTGCTTGATGGATAACGCCGCAGCCGTGCGCACGGCGCGGATCGCCGCGTGCCCTACCACGAATGTCGCACGAAACCTTCCGCTGGTACGCGAGCTTTGGACCAAAATGTTCGTGCAGCCCGGCGGACCGGTCGAAGGGGGTGAAACACCACGCCAGGCCTTGCCCGAGAACTCGTTGAGGAACTCGGCATCGAAGTTTCTGGCGATGTACGCGAACATCTCGGGGGATTGCGCCGTTGCGGCATTGCGAGGAGCATTCGGTCGAGCGGTCTACCGCACTGCGGGACACTTTTGCACTCTTTCCACACAACAATGTCTCTGTCCTGAGATTACCCCGCATTCTAGCATCATAATTGACGCTACCCGACAGACGGGCAAGCTCGCCTTCTTCATCCCGTGAGCGTCCTCACGCTGGCGTGTGACGCGACTTCTCGATGATCGGTCCTATCGCGCTCAACCGAAGGCGCTCTTTGCTGGCTCTTCCGAGGCGCTGCCGAGCAGCTGAGCCATCATCGCCTTCCTGCGCGAAATGAGCAAGCTGATGACGTCTACTTGCGTGCTTTCCTGATTGAGCGCTCACCAGCATCACAATGGCATTCCAGCCAGCGACTTCGATCAATTGCGTCCTTAGACCCACTGGGATCTCAAAGCCATGGTCTAGAACTGGGCTTAGTGTCAATGAACTCGCATGATGGTGCCGAAGACGAGACGCAAGATCGGCGCGGCCTCTAGATCAAGTTTACGCTCTTGAGCGCATTGTGGCAGGTCGCTTCACTCGTTTCGGGATGGCCGTCGCATTGGATCATCGGCCGGTGGTGGGACGTGTCTGCGGATACCCATATCCGCGAACTCGCAGGCACCTACACATCGATGCCCGCGTCGGCCAAAACCACAGGCTCAAGAGGGAGCTCATGCGCGGCGGCCTTCGCATCAACTTCTGACCTCGTGGACAAAGGCGGCGCACTCATCGTTGACAAGAGAGAGGCGCGGCTACGTCCATGATCCAATAGGTGCGTGCACGAAAATCGAGCTGTTCCAGAAGCTCCTAAAATCGGGCTGCAGGGCGGAGGACTCAAAACTGCGGACCGCGGAGCGGCTCGCTAGTTTGGTGGCGGTCGTCTGCCCTCTCAGCTGGCGCGTCCTCTGGCTCATCATGCTCGATCGTACGGCCCGGACGCATCACCGAAGATCGCCTTCACGGACACCGAGATCGTATTGCCCGATGAACTCATCAAGGACGTCGGCATTCAACGAGGTCGCCTTGGAACCCCCGCATTCTACTTGACCGAACTTGCACAATTGGGTGGCGACCTGGCCAGGGCCGCAGATCCGCCACCCGGAAATGTTGTCATCTGGCGCGGACTCTCCAGACACACCGGATCGAACTCTGCGCCGAAATTGGAGCGGTTGGAAATGTCGATAAATGAAGTGTCATCGAACAGTTCCACCGCTGCGGCTTTGGAATCGGCTGTTTGCGCAGTAAGCGCGAGTTTCCGGTGCGCCAACCTGTCGAGTAGATTGACTCGCCGCAACTGAGAAAACGGACTAGTGGCACACCCGATAAAAATCCATTAGCGTTAGGCTTCCTATGTTTAGTTTGCCTGATTTGCGTGTACTGGAAGTCGCGGCCGTCGTCATCGAAGAGGGCAGCATGAGCGCGGCCGGCCTCAGACTTGGCATCACTCAATCGGCCGTTTCACAAGCGATGAAGCGCGCGGAGGCGCATATTGGCGCGTCCCTCGTCCGTCGCGATCGTCGTCCCCTTGGGCCCACGGAGGCGGGGCAAGCTCTGCTCACCCACATGCGCGAGATAACCCTGCGCGTCGGACGAGCTGTCGAGGAAATGCGGGCCGCCGCAGCGCGTCCCGAACGCGAGGACCTTCGGCTCGGGATGATCGACACGTTCGCGTCCACAGTGGGACCACTGTTGGTCCGCAGCCTCATGGCGGGTTCAATCGCGCTTCGCGTGAGCGCATATTCGGGGCTGGTACCCGCGCATGCCGAGGCATTGATGCGCAACGAGATCGATGCAGCTGTCACATCGGATCCAATGGAGGGCGTTGACGAAGTTACCCGCTTACCCCTATTGCGCGAGCCATTCCTCCTGGTAGCACCGATTGCCTGGGCGGATACTCTTCGCGATCGTCTACTGGACGACCTACTACTCGAGCACCGACTTATCCGCTACACCGCGCGTTCGCACATGGGAACGCAAATTGAACGTCATCTCCGGCGTCTAAGGATAGAGCATCCGCAGACGATGTCGTTCGACACGTCGGACTCGCTGCTCTCGATGGTCGCCAATGGCATGGGCGTGGCGATTACAACACCCCTGTGCATATTGCAGGCTGCCGTCCATCGACCGGCGCTCGAAGTCATGCCATTGCCGGCGACCGGCCTCTCGCGCACGATCGCGTTGGTGACTAAGCAAGGCGGATTAGGCACGTTGGCTGCGCGAATAGCGGATGATACTCGTGTGCTCCTGCGGAACTGGACCTTGCCCCAGATCGCGGCTCAAATTCCCTGGATGGCTCGTTCCGTCGGCAGCATCGTGTTGGATCCGCTCGCTCACGAGGACGCCGCCTGCCGGTGCGTTGCGGGTGGCTCCACCCGGACTCTCGACGAACAGTATAACCCTAATTAATCATACTTATCAGCCTCCATAACATCTCCGATCTTAGCTTTAACTCTCGCCCGTCTTCGGAGAGAGTTGTTTGCGTAGCGTCCGAACCCGGGATCAGAGATGTCAGCGACTCGCACCGAAATAGACAGTCTAGGAACGCGCGAGCTGCCGCTGCGCGCCCTGTACGGCTTGGCCTCCCTGCGTGGGAGCGAGAACTTCGACATCTCACTCCAGAAGCTCGGTGATCAGCCGGCACTTCTTCGGGCACTAGCGCGCATCAAGCGCGCTGCCGCGGCGGCGAACCGTGAGCTCGGAGCCCTCGACGCCAAAGTAGCAGGAGCACTAATCGCGGCTGCGGACGAGGTCATTGCTGGTAAACACGATGGGCAGTTTATCATCGATTTGCTCGAAGGCTCCGGCGGTACATCGATCAACATGAACATGAACGAGGTTCTGGCGAACCGGGCCCTGCAAATTGTCGGTGAAAAGCCCGGCCGGTACGACGTGATCCACCCAAATGATCACGTGAACCTATGCCAGTCGACGAACGATGTGCTGCCCTCGGCGCTCAAGTTGGCGGCGCACGAAAGGTCCGGCGATCTGGTGGGTGCGCTGGAACAGGTGGCGGCCGCTCTTTCGGAGCGGGCCATTGTATTCGCTGACGTATTGCGCGTCGGCCGCACATGCATGCAGGCCGCCCAGCCGATGACGCTCGGTCAGGCGTTCGGCGGTTACGCATCAGCGATCAAGCGGCTCTCCTTGAAGCTGTCGGTGGCGCGCCAGGAATTGATGGTGCTTCCCCTCGGAGGTACTGCGATTGGCACCGGGCTCGGAGCAGTGCCGGGCTATCGCCGTGCCGTCTATGGACATCTTGCGGCAATCTTGGGCCACGCCGTACGCCCAGGCGACGACATGTTCGATGCCATGCAGAACGCCGACGCCTTCGCACGCGTGTCGTCGGAAATCCGCATCGCAGCAGAGGTAATGGCGAAAATCGCCTCTGACCTGATCATCCTTTCCTCTGGGCCAAATACGGGGCTTGGCGAATTGCGGTTGCCCGCTCTCCAGCCCGGTTCTTCGATCATGCCAGGTAAACTCAATCCAGTCCTGCCGATGATGATCCAGCAAGTTGCGTTCGCTATCGTGGGCAACGACGCCGCAGTATCTCTCTCAGCGTTGAGCGGCCAACTCGAAATCAATCACTTCGAGCCAGTCATCGCCTCGCGCCTGTTCGATTCGATCGAGCTTTTGACGCGATCGGCCAGAATATTTGCCGACCAATGCATCTCGGGGATCCGGGCAGACCGGGAACGGTCGCTCAGCAACTTGATGCAATCTTCGGCTCTTGCGACCGTGTTCGTACGGCGCCTTGGTTATGAACAGGTATCGACACTTGTGCTTACAGCCGCTGAGCAAATGCGGCCCTTCATCGAAATCGCGATCGACCGCGGACTTCTGAACCGTAGCGCGGTTTTGCAGATGCTGCACGAGAGCACCCGTTATCGCGAGAATGCCGCATGAGCCGCGATTCTGCACTTGCCCTTGTACGCGAAGGGCTCACGAGCATGCCGCGAGTCGATGCACAACGCCAGAGGATCAACCTACGAAGGTCATGCCACAGCCAACTCGCCATCGCCCTGTCTCCAACCCGATGCGGCAGATGAGACGATGCGCCGCGATGGAGAGGCCGCTTGTTCATAGGTCAGTGCTCCGGCCTCTCTTCAAGTCGTGCTTATACGGACGCGCCTGGCCGTAGTGCCAGGGGCAGTGATGGGCAAAGTCAGCAAACACGTAAGACATCGTCGATAACGTATTCTAACCGTTCGCGTGGGGCCGTCCTGGCCTTCGCCAATCTTCACATCCTGTTCGGCCGGTAGCCCGATCAAGATGTGCAAGTTCTCCGATAGCTGGTTACGGCCTGATTCACCTGATGATACATTCACGAGGCGTGATCGAGTCCCGCAGGTTCGAACACGGGCCCAACATTTTTTCGTTCGTTCGCTGCCGTATTCAAGACGGCACTGAGGCACGCGAAATCCATCCGATGCCGAGAGGCAGCTGCGCGCGTCAGAATCTCATCCGTCGTATCGACTGGGCCCAGCTGAAGTTTCCCCACTCCCAGCCGTTGTTTATGTCGTATGCGACATTCGGTTTGAGTATAAGGTAAGGTCAATCAAGATGCTCTGGCTGTAGGCCTTGTCGATGACCGTGCCAGTGTTTACCTGGTTTGTAGCAAAAGTTAGCATCACCTTTTGTATTGGCGCCTTTGCATTTAGCTGCTTGCCATAGAGTGGCAAAGCGCAAAGGGGGTTCGCATTTCCATTCACCAATTCGGAAACGCCGCATGTTACTGGTGTGACAGTCAGTTCTCGATTGAGATCCCCCCGCTTCACGGCCGACCACATTGCCACTGCCTTGGGGCGCTTCGACTTCCCGCCTTTGGGCGATATCAATGCCGTAAGAGCTGACGCCCTTAATTTGGCCGTTAGGGCGCGCAATCGGGCCGCCAAGCAGTTTGGAGTGGCGATCAGCACGGCGATCGGCTGGATGAAGCGGGTCGATGAGACCGGCAGCGTTGCTCGGGGCCAGATGGGTTGGAAAACCATTACCTTTCTGGCGGCCCTGCGCCATGACCGGATCGACGCGCCATGGTTCATCGAGGGACCAATCATGGCGTGAGCTTCCGGATCTATGTGGAGAAGGTTCTCCTGCCGACCCTTCGGCCCGGCGACATCGTCGTCCCGGACAATCTCGGCAGCCACAAAAGCAAAGCCGTGCGCCAGCTCATCCGCTTCGCCGGAGCAAAGCTCTTCTTCCTGCCAAAATACTCACCCGACCTGAACCCCATCGAACAAGTCTTTGCCAAACTCAAGCATCTGCTCCGCAAGGCAGCCGCACGAACCGTCGATGCGGTCTGCGCCGCCATCGGCGAACTCCTTTATGCATTTACACCCGAAGAATGCGCCAACTACCTCAAAAACTCAGGCTATCGAAGCTAGTCCCATCACGCTTTAACGGCGAGCCTCCCAGGAGGCTAGCGCCCAATGCTCTGTACCTCGATCATATCCGTTCTCAGCTCAACCCGCTATCCCGATCGCTCTTGAGGACCGTGCCGGAGCGCTCGTCTGAGCTCGCCGAACTGGTTGAACATGACGATGAGAGCGATTATTCCGGCGCCAAGCTCTGCGAGCGCTTGACTGGCTAACAGTCCGTTAAAACCCGCTACCAGCGGGAATAACAGTACGGCCGGTATGAAGAGATACCCCTGCCTGGCCAAGGACACAATTGCACTGAGGCGCGCTCTCCCAAATGACTGAAGCATTGCCGTCACGAAACTCTGCACCCCAAACAGTCCAAAGAAGAGATGGAACACGATGCAGGTCGAGACGGCAAGTTCGGTGACGTACTCGTTATCGCTAAATAGGCTCACCAAAGGCCTCGCAAAAATCACAACGGCCGCAGAATACAGCACCGAGAATGCGATCGTCACGAAGAGCATGAACTTCGCAGCCCTCAATATATGAGCATAGTCGCGTGCGCCCCAACCGAAACCCAGGATAGCTTGAGCGCCAATACAGAACCCGGTGATAGGCAGTGCGCCGACCATCAAGATACGCACAGCTATTCCAACCGCGGCGATGGAATCGTCGCCGAACGGCGCAGCAGCTCCGTACAAGAGCATAACGGCAAGAGCAGATAAGATACTCGTCATTGTCGCCGGCGCGCCTACCAACGCGAGCTGTCTGATGCGATCTGCTCGCAATGATATGTGAGATATCCTGACGAGAACCGTCCCGCCAAGCTTCGTAAAATACGCGATATACAGTCCGACAGCAGAGATCTGAGACACCAGCGTTGCGAGGGCTGCGCCTCGCACGCCAAGGTCAAGTGAAAATATGAAGACGGGATCAAGCACAGCGTTCAGGATAAACGCGGTCATCATCACCCACATGCTAAATCGTGTATAGCCTTCGGCTCTTACAATGAACCCGCTGACTGTATTTAGTAGCATCGGGGTGTACCCCAACAAAACCGTTCCCGCGTAGTCGAGCGCCACGGGCATGATGGTTGGGGTAGCTCCGAGCGTTGCAAATATCCCTCGCAGATTTGGAAGCAGAGTGAGGGTGACTGTGATACCGATCGGAGCGGCGAGCGCGAGTGCCGTGCTTGCGCCTCGACTCGCTTCTAGGTACTCACGAGCGCCCAGATGACGAGATATGAACGACGCTGCTCCAACACCGATCCCCTGTCCGGCTGCGGCGAGCAGGACCACGATCGGCAAGGTCATGCTAACAGCTGCGATCGCCTGCGCGCCTAGGGCGCCAACAAAGATCGCATTGACGACCTGCTGCAGCGCATGGATCGATAATCCAACAACAGACGGAATGGCGAGCCGCAGGATAAGACTCAAGAGATTCTGGTCCGATAGATCGACGTGCTGTTTTTTCTTTGGCATCACATTGCGCTTGCTGTCGAGGGCGATTTCTGTATTCGGTCCATTCACGGACGAGTGAACTTTTCCAAATTCGACGATGGCGTACTCAGCGCAATCCTCTCCGGATCTGCTCTGGCACGCCGTGATCGCCTGGATATGTTGACGTTTTCAAAGCTGATTTTTGCCTGGGCATACGCCTCCCGTCAGTTGTAGCGAATACTGACTGAGGTGTTCGAGGGTAGCCCCCAGGTTCTGCTAGTCATATTGTGCCGTTCCGCCCTTTGGTTGAGCATCGTGTCGGTTGCGTTCACTTCTCGGGATGATGATCGGCGGGGAAACGCGGCCAGACCCTAGAGCCTCAAGTTGGTTTTGGCATCTACCGGATCTTGTAGTAGACGCTCCATCATCTGCATGGCACAAGCAATGAACGTGCTCAGAACCACTGTGGTGGTTCGATGATGTCCTGCAATCTGTACACGATATCGGGTTCCTCAGCGCGATCGAGACGAACGGCAGGCTGCCGGCCCCGGCCAGCGTGGTGATTGGATTTGCGTCAGTAAATCGCGCCGCGCTGGCCGTCACTCGCGGACACGAACTGAAAATTCGTGTGGCCGCAACCGGCAGCCTGCCAGACCGGTTCGATGAGCGTGGCTTGGACAATTTCTGCTTCGATCGAAAGACCGCCCTGACGCCGTCGAGCGGCGGGCTATCTCGTACTGCTTGGCTCAGCCGAAATGGCGGCTCAGCGTGCAGTCCCACAAACACTCGGCATCACATGAAGATATCGCAAGCATTTAAGTTCGAGGCAGCGCACCGACTTCCAAACGTCCCGCAGACACATCGCTGTCATCGGGTGCATGGTCATTCCTATCGCGTCGAGGTCGTGCTGAACGGGGCCGTCGATCCGCACACCGGATTCGTAATGGATTTCTTCAACATGGAGGAAGCGTTTGGCCTTCTTATAAAGAAGCTCGATCACCATTGCCTGAACGACGTCCCGGGACTGGAAAGTCCGACGGCGGAAAATATCGCCATCTGGATCTGGGAGCACGCGAAACCGCGCCTCGCCCAACTCTCGAGCGTGAGGGTGTACGAGACGACGGATAGTTGGGCGGAATATGACGGGCCCGATCGCTGAATTCAGCGCTCATTTGGGACTGTGTCGATGCGGCGCGCCTGTCGTTCTTCGGCTCAGAAGCGGACTTGCTCGATCTGCGATTCGGCTCTTCATCCGCCTCGCCCGCGGCCAGATTTCCGCGCTCACAGAAGAGCCCTTGATCCGACGGGAGCGCCCGGTTTGGCTATGATGACACCCATCACGTGACCGCATTCGAAAAGCTTCCGGCCAAACGATTCGGAATCCCGCGTTGTGCTAACCGCCGGAACGATTTGAGGGGATTTGTCCTGAGGAGCGAATTCGATGCTGATTGTACCGGCGAGACGACCCGCCATCCCGGACGCTGCGGCTGGGCGACTTCGTGCTGCAGCAGGTCGGCGCTAGCCGCCAATGCGAGGAGCACGGGTGGATGCAAGATCGCGCAACCCGCATGTGCGCGAGCTCGCCGTAGACATCGCCGTCAATACCCCCCGTTCGACACTTCGACGGGCGAAGCCTCAATTGAAGCTGGCGAGGTGCCGGACTCGCGCGTCCGCGCTGACTGGTCACGGATGCATCCCTTGGCCGACTGGTTATTTCCACCCAGCCGATAGCTGCGGACGTAAACCGGACGAACAGCTGTCCACAGGAACCGATGCCTCGCCCCGCCGCATCCGATTGAGTGCAGTCAGGCCCGCACCGACCGCGGGTTCATCCCGGGAGCCTACGATCCCCAAACCTTAGCCGAAATGGCGGCCGCGCTCGAGCAACCGCCGGACTATCGCGCCTTGCGCCGGCTCGTTGCGCGCCCAGAATTCGCGCGAATTGAATTTCTTGGCAACTATCCTAAGCCTGCAGCACATCAGCGGTCTCTTTTCAGACAGCAAGCGCAGCGCGGTCAGGAAGTGAATAATTCTCCAAAATGGGTACGCCACTCATTCGGGGAACATGGATTCTGTCCCTGTCCCGGACGACGTCAATCTTGCGAGTTATGCTGTCCTGATGTCCGGCAAATCACGTGGCGGTGGCCTGCTCGATCAGGTAACAACAGCATCCGCCTGTCGGAGCAGAAACGGATCCGCGACGCGCTCTTCGCCGAACACATGATTCCCCCCAAGGTTCGCACCACCGGTTTGAAGGTCCGGACGCGCAAGGGCCCGTGAAACTCTCCCAGGCATCCGTCGCTCACCACATCTGCACAATGAAGCGGCCGTTATTTGGTCGCGATGTAGTCCTTCACCTCGGGCAAGCAGTAGATCGAGACGAAGCGCAGCAGCCGCGGATCATCCTTCCTGTCCGCCGCCATGAACTGCAGGCACCCAGTGCGATCAAGTTACCGCGGTCGGCGAGCAGCGCCCCTAGCTAGCGGAGCGATCGAGCAAACCCGAGTTGATCGCTAGGATCATCGCTTGGCCAGGTGGGCATCGGATGCTCCGATGCAGGCGAGCTCGGCGGCGTTCTGGACGTGATCGGAACTCGCGTCGGCGCGGTGATCCGACGCGATCGCGACATAGAGCGCCGGCAGCACGAAAAGCGTGAACAGCGTGCCGATGGACATGCCCGCGACGACCACGAGCCCGATCGAGAAGCGGCTCGCGGCGCCAGCACCCGTTGCGGTCAACAAAGGTAAGAGGCCCGTGACCATCGCCGCCGTGGTCATCAAGATTGGACGGAGGCGGACGCGCGCCGCCATCTCGATGGCCGAGCGGGGATCGAGTCTCTCCTTGAGCTGCAGCTGATTGGCGAACTGGACCATCAGAATACCGTGCTTGGATATCAGCCCAGCCAATGTCAACAGTCCGATTTGGGTGTAGATGTTCATCGTCGCCAAGCCAAAGAATAGCGGGATTAAGGCGCCGGCGATTGCCATGGGAACGCTGAACATGATGATGAGGGGATCGCGCAGACTTTCGAACTGCGCCGCAAGCACCAAGAAAATGACGATGAGTGCAAACGCAAAGGTGATGACCAGTTTGTTACCCTCCTGCACATATTGACGGGCGTCCCCGAGGAAGTCGTGGCTGAACTCTGCGGGCAGTTTCATTGCCTCGCTCTCGAGGAAGTCCACAGCCTGACCGATCGTGACGCCGGGCATCGGTACGGCTTGGAAGGTCGCGGAGTTGAGCTGGTTGTAGTGGGTGAGTGCGTTCGGATCGGTCGCAGTCTCGATGGAGACCACGGTCGATAGCGGCAGCATCGAGCCCGCCGCTGCCTTGACATAATAGCTCCCAAGTGATTCCGGCGTCAGGCGTTTCTCGCGCGGCACCTGCGGGATCACTTCGTAGGAGCGACCCTGCAGGTTGAAGCGATTGACGTAGTTTCCGCCAAGGAGGGTCGCGAGCGCGCTACCGACGTTCTGCATGGTGATGCCAAGGTCGCTCGCCTTGGATCGATCGACCTTGATTCGCACCCCCGGCTGGTTGAACTCAAGGTCAGAGTCGCTGACCATGAACAGACCGCTCTCGCGCGCGACATCCTTCAGCTTCGACATCTGCTCGTAGATGTACTGGAAACCGAGCGTCGACTTGATCACCATCTGCACTGGTAAGCCGCCCGAACCGCCCGGAAGCGGCGGCAAGCTAAAGGCAAATGCGTTGATGCCTTCCAGTTTGGACAGCTCGGCCTGGACCAGCGATTTCAGAGCGATCGATGAGCGCTTGCGCTCGGCCCAAGGCTTAAGCAACATCCCGGCCATGCCGCCCTGCGGACCGCTGATGCCGTTGAGCACGAAGCGAAAATCCGTCTCGGGAAACTTCTGGAGTGCCTTGTCGAGCTTGGCGCCGTAATAATCCAGGTAATCAATATTGGCGTATTTCGGCGCTTTTGTCAGTGCGAATACGATACCCTGATCCTCCTCGGGTGCGAGTTCCTTGGAAGTATGCATATACAGAAAGGCGACGAGGCCCAGCATGGTCAGCGCAAACAGCCCGGTAATCGGGCGATAGTCGAGCGAGCGGTCGAGCTTGCGGCCGTACCAGCGCGTCACGGCGCTGAACACACGATTCACAAACTTTGCAAACCGCCCCTCTTCAGCGCTCTTCAGGAAGACCGCGCACATCATGGGCGACAGCGTCAACGCGATCACGCCCGACACGATCACCGAACCCGCCAGTGTAAACGCGAATTCGCGGAACAGCGCGCCGGTGAGGCCGCCGAGAAAGCCGATGGGGGCGTACACGGCGGCCAACGTAATCGTCATGGAGAGGACGGGGCCGACGATCTCGCCCGCGCCATTTGTAGCAGCCTGCGCGGGCGACGCACCTTCTTCCATATGGCGATGAACGTTCTCCACCACGACGATTGCGTCGTCAACCACGAGACCGATCGCAAGCACCATCGCAAGGAGGGTCAGCAGATTGAATGAGAACCCTAGCGCCAGCATCATACTGTAGACGCCAATAATGGACAGCGGAATGGTGACGACCGGAATGATGACAGACCGCAGGGAGGCCAGGAACAGGAAGATCACCAACATCACGATCGCGACGGCCTCAAGGAGCGTCTTCTCCACCTCATCTATCGATGATTGGATGAACTTGGTGGAGTCGTAGGCCACTTCCATCTTCAGCGATGGCGGCAGGCTGCGCTTCATTTCTGGAAGCAGTGCCCGAACGCCTCGCGCTATGTTCAGTGGATTACCTTCTGGGCTCGCCTGCACGGCGACGAAGATCGCGTGTTCGCCGTTCATCGCGACGCTGGCGTTTGTGCTCTGCGCCGCAAGCTCGACTGTCGCGATGTCCTCCATGCGCACAAAGCCGCCGTCGTTGGCTTTGACGATCATGCGCTTGAAGTCATCAACACTCCGCAGATCAGTGTTGACCGTGACGTCGGAGAGAGTGAAATAGCCCTTAGTCTGGCCGGCCGCAGCCTGGAAGTTGTTGGCCGCGATTGCAGCCGAAACATCAGCTGCCGACACGCCGTGGCCCGCCATTCTCGCGGGATCGAGCCATAACCGCATCGCAAAAGTCTGGCCGCCGAGGATGTCTGCTGCTGCGACGCCGTCTACAGTTGACATAATCGGTTGCACCACGCGCGAGAGATAGTCGGAGATCGCGCTGGCCGTCAGTTCTTCGCTGGAGAAGGCGATATACATGACAGCTGTAGTCTGACCGGCAGATTTGGTGACGACCGGATCGTTCGATTCCTTAGGGATTAAATATTTGACCGAGTTGACCTTGGAGAGCACTTCAGTGAGCGCCTCGTTGGGCTCGAAATTGAGCTTGATATAGACCTGGATCGTCGAGGCACCGAGCACCGAGGAGGACGTAATGTAATCAACGCCTTCGGCCGAAGCGAGCGCTTGCTCAAGGGGCGTGGTGATGAACCCCTGGATCATGTCGGCGGAGGCGCCAGGATAAGAGGTTGTGATATTGACGACCGTGTTGGTCAGCTTAGGATACTGCCGGATTGGCAAAACGGTGGCCGCACCAATGCCGGTCAGCAGGATCAGGAGACTGACGACGATAGACAATATCGGACGTTTGATGAAGAGCTCGGTAAATGCCATCGCGATGCTCGCATTCAAGAGACTGACGGAAATTCGCCAGTAAGCCAGGCTACAGCAACAGTCATCAACGCGGCGACTGTGGGTAGGGGCACCTTCTCAGGGTAGAGGCCCCATGTTTCTCTTAAGCTAGCAACCGCCCCGGGGGGCCGGCTCGAACCAGTAGAGCTGAGCCTCTGGGCAAAGCCGCAGACAATGTAAAGAGTCAGCTCCGTCGTAGCAGCCGATGTCCAAGATGACTGGGTCTTGCTTCTGGAGGGAGCACACAATGTGCTGATGGACCTCCAACGCGGAAGTGGGCTGACGTATTTCCATTTAACCTCGTCCCACGCCTCAATGGCAGCAATGCCTTGCAGCACACTTATCAACTCAGCTTAGGATTTCGCGCCGCCCCACCCTTCGGACGATCCAGCTTCGACGCCGAAACTACAGACAAGCCGACGGGCAGCTCAACTCTACAGAGGTAAGCGGGGGATATAGAACGGGTTGCATAACCTATACCAACGTTTGTCGACGAGCGACGCCCGCATGAGCCGCGCGAGACTTGTGATGTTGCTCGAGAGCACAGGCGTTTCCCTTCGGTCTTGTGCTTCACGATGAACCGGCCATCTCGGGTCCGCCCGCAAAGTAAGTGAACCCCAGGAAGGCGAAGGTCTCGGCCACCGCTCGCTGCGCGGCTGACGCGGGAGGGCCGCGAACCGCGCCAAACTCGATCAACCGGGTTTTGTCCGCATGGAGCGTCGGCCAGTCGCGCCTTGAGGGCCAAGAGCATTTCCTGGGTATCTGCCTTGCTCTCGAAGCCGATGACGAAGTCGTGCGCAAAGCGCACGGTCACAACGCGACGCGTGCATGGCGACCACTCCAGTGGTCGACCCAGAGATCGAGGATGTAATGCAGGAAGATGTTGGAAAGGAGCGGACTGATCCTGCCCTTTGCGGCGTGTGTCTTGCTTCTCGCCGCTCTCAAGAACGCCAGCTCGCAGCCGCAGCTCGATGAGCTGCAGGATACGAGGATCGGCAATCCTGTGCGCCACCATCCGCAGCAGCCACTCGTGGTCGACCGAATCGAAGACACTGGATATGTCATGATAGCCGGATGCAGGGCATCAAGCTCCATCTGAGGATTCCGCCCCGGCCGGAAGCCGTAGGAGAACCCGAGGAATTCGACCTCATAGGCGGCGCTCAACACCTCGGCCACCGCGCTTTGGACGATCTTGTCCTCTAGCGGCCGGCACACCGAGAGGCCGCCTACCCCCGTCGGCTTGGGGATGTAGACGCGCCGCACCGGCTGTAGCCGGTAGGGACAGTGTGGACCCGTGCCCAGAGATCGCGGATTGGTCCGTGAGCCCCTCTTCGTACTTTGCCTCCGTTATCCCATCGACCTCCGCGCCGGCCTGCCGGCTTTTGTCGGCGAAACGCCCGAAGCAGATCGTCTTTGTCGATGTGGTGCGGCAAGGCTGTGAACCGGTTTGGACATATGGTCGGCATGTTCCCCAAGGAGAAGGCCATGGTTCGCCTCATTGGAGCGGTCCTGCTCGAACAGAACGATGAATGGGCCGTCCAGCGTGCCCGTTACATGACGCTGGAAACCATCGCGCCTTTGAGCGATGATTCGAGCGTCAGCCTTCCGGCTGCCAGCTGACCGGGCCCGGCTCTCTTGCCGGCGAACCGGTTGCCCGAGCGCCAGTTACAGCATGCTGAGAAACACGAGTATTTCTGACAGTGCTTTTCGCGCCCTACTGCGGAGCTCACGAAGACGCGATTGCTAGCTCTTGGAGCCTCGACGCAAGAGCGATCGAACAAGCGGAATAAGAAAAGACCCAATCATCGAAGGCTCCTTGGGCTCGGACCACCGCGTCTGGGCTGAACGTACAGTTCGCCGGGCTCTGCGGCAGCCACTACAATCTGTGGGGAACCGAGGACGGCTCCTACGCACCGGGCACCCGCACCCGCACCCGCACCCGCACCCGCACCCGCACCCGCACCCGCACCCGCACCCGCACCCGCACCCGCACCCGATAACAAACTTACGCCGCCGCCACCCGCAAGTATTTTTACTCCGCTTTGCTTAGCATTTCTACTCTGGACTACGCGCCTCATCGCCAGGAATGCCCTCACGCACGCTGCGGCACTTGACGAATTTCATTTTCATTCGACGCTGCCGAAGCCAGCATGAGGGACGCGTTGCGAGTAATCGCTGCGGCTTGGCCGTAGCGCAGCGCGGAAATTTACGCTAGCTTCCGCTCGCGAGTTTGCAAATGCCTACCCGCATCCGATCTTTAAGACAACGAGCGACCATTCGACCGCTTGCCCCCTCCCATCCTCAGAGCTGGGATAATCCGGACAATGAGGAAATCTGGTTTGAGTTGGCGCGCGCCATCGGACGTCAGATCGCACGGGATGAAAATCATGGCTCGGGGCAGCCGATAGAGGACCGGCATGACGACACCGTCATCGAAGAAAACGGCCGTAATATACGCGCGCTATTCGAGCGACATGCAAAGGGCGAGCTCGATTGACGGTCAGCTGTTACTCTGCCGCAAGGTCGCATTGCGCAACAACCTCGATGTCGTCGGCGAGTTTGTGGATGCCGCAAAATCTGGTCTTACCGAAGGTGCGCGGGACGGCTATCAGCGCTTGCTCAACGGTGTGCGAAGCCGGCAGTTTGACGTAGTCGTCGTTGAGCATTTCGACCGCTTGTCGCGCGATCCCGCAACCATCCAGCGTCTCAAGCAGGTTTTCGAGTTCAACGGCGTTGAGCTGATGGATCAGAAAGGAGTCTACGCGACCGCCACTGACATTAGCATCGCAAGTCTGTACAACACGATTTACAAGCCGCAGCTCGCCGAAAAGGTTCGGCGCGGCCATGACAACGCTGTTGCGAACGGAAGAATTCCGGGCTCATACGCCTATGGTTATCGGCCGAGGCCGGGCGCGCCCGGCGAGCGCGTAATCGATGAGAACGAAGCAAAGATTGTGCTCCGCATCTTCAAAGAATATGCAGCGGGCCGCTCGACCCGAACTATCGCCGCTGACCTCACCCGCGAAGGCGTGCCCTCACCAGGGGCAACTCGTCACAAGAACAAGGCGGGTCGCACCACCTGGAACCATCAGTGCATCACAGGCGGTCGGCATGGTCGCGGCATTATCGGCAACGAACTATACATCGGCGAGATACATTGGAACGTTCGCTCGACAATTCTTAACCCAGAGACGCAGAAGAAACAGAAGCGCTGCAATCCAGCAGAACGCCACATTATCGTCAAAAAGCCAGAGCTGCGGATCGTTCCGCAAGGGCTCTGGGATCTAGCGCAGAAGGTTCGTAGGGTGCGCGCGGTATCTATGTTCGGACCGACTGGCCAGCCGCGGCGTCGCGCCGTGAGTCCGCGCAACAATGAGCACCCGCTTGCCGGTGTGCTCCGGTGTGGCGTCTGCAATGGCCATATGCGAATCGCTCAATCCTCGCGTAACGGTGCGCCGCGCGCGGCATGCGCGAGCGCGCATCAGCGGGGCACCTGCGAGCACACCCGTAGCTTTGATATGGACGTTCTGCTCGAGGATGCTTCCGAAAAAATCCAGGTGAAATTGCTTTCGCCGAAAGCCATTGAAGAGGCGATGCGTACTTGGAAGGAGGAGCGCAAAAACGATCGGAACAATGGCAGCGAACACAATAAGCTAGAGCGTCGACGCCGCGTATTGACTACCGAGATCGAACGCCTCTCTTATGCCATCGCAAATAGCCGCCGCAAGCCGGACGAATTGCTCAAGCGGATCGATGAGTGCGACCTGGAGCGGGAAAGCGTTGAAGAGCGCTTGCGGCTGCTGGGCGGTGGCGGCGAAAATTTAGTTGGCTTCGATCGCCCGAAATTCAGTGACCGATACTCCTCGGAGGTTAGAAGGCTTATCACCGCGCTCAAAACCAATCCGAAGGCGATCGAAACTCGCATTGCCTTCCGCAACTTGATTGAATGCATAGTAGTGCATCCGGTTCGCAAGCGGATGCCCTACGAATATACGCCCTACCTGAACAGCTCCGCGCTTTACGGAAAGAACCTTTTTCCCGAAAACCGCAGCAAGGAGCGAGAGATCAGCACGTTTGCATACTACGACAATGGCAAGCCAGGGAAATCCGTGTCCTCGTAATAGACGCGGACCTGCATGCGGTGGCGGCCGTCGCGGATCTCGCCGTCGAGATGAGACATCGGCGTACTCATTGGATATCGGCAGCCAATTTCAACGACCGAGCTGCCGCAAGCAATCGCTTGTCACGTGTCCAGATTGTTGCCTCGACTGTCAACATCGTCGATGCGAGCAAGTGGGCATCGACACACCCAATGCCCAATCCGGACAACTTTCGCTTAACGATAAACTCTAAGACTTCGCTATTGCTGGCGATCGTCGCCTTAGGGAGGAGGTTCAGTTCATCAAGCATGTCAGAAGCCTTCGACACGCGCCCCAGGAGCAATTCGCCGATCACGAACGGATGAATAACGATGTCACCGTGATCGAGGAGGCCAGCAAGCCGTCCATCCGTGCGGCGGAAGTGGTCGATCCAGATCGACGTGTCCGCCAGGACTTTCACTTGGGCCGGCGGCGCGGCGGAGCCTTGGCGTTGGGTTCGGTACCTCCCATCCGCGCGAGACGGCGTGCGGCCTCCCGTTCAACGAAGGCTATCAAGGCTTCCCTAACGACGGCTGCCTTTTCGCTGACGCCAGCAAATTCCTGCGCCTTGGCAAAAAGCTCGTCGTCTATCGCGATCGTCGTTCTCATGGGGCACCTCTACATCGAATATAGCATCATTTGATGCAGAATTCCATGCCTTAGATCACCACCGGCCCCCGCCCCAGCGTCACCTCGACGATCTCCGGCGGCACGCCGACGCGGACCGGCATAAGGCTGCAACCGAGGCCGCCGGAAACGATGAGGTCGCATTTGAGCCGGAAGTGACCATAGGCGAGCCGCAGGCCATGCTGCCGCGAAACTGCCGGCGACCCGCCGAGCAGGCGGATCTGGCCGCCATGGGTGTGGCCGGACAGTTGCAGCGCGACGCGGGCGGGCACGCGCGGCGCGATATTGGGCTCATGCGCGAGCAGGATGATCGGCGCATCGTCGGTGGCCTTGGCAAGCGTCGCGTCGAGATCGTCAGCGCCGAAGCGTCCCGTGCTCCGGAAGCGGCGCGCCGGCAGAAAGGCGAGCTGATCGCCGAGGCCAGCGAGCCAGAACGCGCGGCCGTCCTTGGCGAGCCGCACGACGTCGTTCTCGTAGACAGGAATGCCGGCCGCCTCCAGCGCGCGATGCGCGACCGTCGGCCCGTGCCCCACCTGCTGCACGGTCCTGTCCGCCCAATAATCATGATTGCCCATGACGGCATGGACGCCGAGCGGCGCTTTCAGACCGGCCAGCACCTTGGCCCATTCGTTCGCCGGAATGATGCGCGTGACCTGGTGCAAGCCGGCGACATAGTCGCCGAGCAGCACGATGATATCCGCGTTCAGTGCGTTGGTGCGCTCGACGATGGAATCGATCCGCTCCAGTGACATCCAGGGATCGCAGGCATGGATGTCGGCGATCACGGCGATCTTCAGCGGAAAGTCCGCGGGCCATTGCCGCGGCGTCGGATGATAGCGGGTGACGCGAAGCCGCAGGACCGGCTCGACGCCGACGCCATAGGCCGCGGTCGATACGCCGAGGGCGGACAGGCCGCCGATGGAACGGAAGAAATGACGGCGCGTGATCATGGCAGCCCGATCGTGATGCGGCTTCTTGATGCGATCCTATTGGAGCGGAAATGGGGTGGGTTTGTGCAGACCCTCTGCACGAGATCACCGGAAATTCATGACGGCGCGAGCAGTCTGCAGTTGCGTAGATCAGTCGTCGCTCTCGTCGGTGCCGAACAGGCCGATCTGTGCCGCCGCATCGCGCGAGGGCTCGCTGATGCCGAGATGGCGGAAGGCGTGCGAGGTGAGCAGGCGGCCGCGCGGGGTCCGCTGCAGATAGCCGCATTGGATCAGATAGGGCTCGATGATGTCTTCGATCGCATCGCGCGGCTCCGACAATGCAGCGGCCATCGTCTCGACGCCGACCGGGCCGCCGCCATAGTTCTGAGCGATGGTCGTGAGGTAGCGGCGGTCCATCGCGTCGAGGCCGGCGGCGTCGACCTCGAGCGCGCTCAGCGCGTGATCGGCAATCTTGCGATCGATCCTGTCGGCATCGGCCGCCGAAGCAAAATCGCGCACGCGGCGCAACAGCCGGCCGGCGATACGCGGCGTCCCACGGGCGCGTCGCGCGATCTCGTTGGCGCCATCCGCGCTCATGCCGACGTTGAGCACGCGGGCGCCCCGGGTGACGATGCTTTCCAGCTCCTCGATGGTGTAGAAATTGAGCCGGATCGGAATGCCGAAGCGGTCGCGCAAGGGATTGGTGAGCAGGCCGGCGCGCGTGGTGGCGCCGACAAGGGTGAATTTCGACAACTCGATCTTCACCGAGCGCGCCGCCGGGCCCTCGCCGATGATGAGGTCGAGCTGGAAATCCTCCATCGCGGGATAAAGCACTTCTTCCACCGCCGGGCTCAGGCGATGGATCTCGTCGATGAACAGCACATCGCGCTCTTCGAGATTGGTGAGGAGTGCTGCGAGATCGCCGGCCTTGGCGATCACCGGGCCTGATGTGGCGCGAAAGCCGACGCCGAGCTCCTTGGCCACGATCTGCGCCAGCGTGGTCTTGCCGAGGCCCGGCGGGCCGACGAACAGCACGTGATCCAGCGCCTCGCCGCGCTTGCGCGCCGCCTCGATGAAGATGGACAGATTCTTGCGCGCCTGCTGCTGGCCGACGAAGTCGGACAGCGATTGCGGGCGCAGCGCAGTGTCGCCGACATCATCGCTGCGGCGCTCGGGCGTGACCATGCGGGGAGGCGTGCTCATGCGGGCAGGATAACACGGTGCAGCGGTTTCGCGAGCCACCAGCACAGGCTCGCCGGGATGACAGCGACGACGGCGAGCATGGCGGAAAGCTTCAGCGCCTCAGGCGCGGAACGGACACTCGGCAAGATCACCGCCGAGGTTTCGGAGGGCACAACGAACATGCCAAACCCGACGAACCCGGCGGCGGCCACGGCCGCGGCGAGCCACGCCATCCAGATCATGTTGAGGTCGGCGTAGACCGCGGCAAGCGCGAAGATCAAGCCGGCGGCGACTGCGGGAAGGAACGAGGCGAGAACCGTGGCGATGGCCAGCAGCACGATCGCGATCGAAACCAGGGTGCGCAGTGCTTCCAGCTCGACGAGCGCAAGAAACATCTGCAGCACCGCGGCCCCGAGCGTGGTCACCATCACCGAAACCAGCGCGGCGACCGTCAGCGGCCCCACAATGGAGAAGATCACGACGATACCGGCCACGCGCGAAAGGCGACGAAAAAGACCGGCGACGGGATTGGCGCGAGCCGCACTCACTTCGACAGCTCCTTCAGGCCCAGCCGGATGAGCTGCGCAGTCTCGGCGCTCTCGCCCGCGCTGCGCGAGGCCGATGCGATCGCGGCCGCAGCCTGCGGCTGGCCGTAGCCGAGATTGACCAGTGCGGAGATCGCATCCGCGACCGGCCGCGGGGCGCGCTGGTCATCGACAGCGCCGGCGAGGTGCACGACCGCCGGATCGACATTGGAGAAGGCCGGCGCCTTGTCCTTCAATTCGGTGACGATGCGCTCGGCGACCTTGGGACCGACACCGGGCGTGCGCGTCACCGCAGCCTTGTCACGCAACGCGATCGCGTTGGCGAGATCGGACGGCTGTAGCGTGCCGAGCACGGCGAGCGCGACCTTGGCGCCGACGCCCTGCACGGTCTGGAGCAGGCGAAACCACTCGCGCTCCTGGTCGCTGCGGAAGCCGAACAGTTTGATCTGATCCTCGCGAACATAGGTCTCGATCGACAGCACGGCGGCCTCGCCCGGCGAGGGCAGATGCTGCAGCGTGCGCGTCGAGCAATGCACCTGATAACCGACACCGCCAACATCAAGGATGACGAAATCCTCGCCGTAGGAATCGATCAGGCCCTTGAGCTTGCCGATCATAAGCCTGCCACCTTCAGCCGCAGCGCGGTGCTCTGGCGATGATGGGCGTGGGTGATGGCGATGGCGAGCGCGTCGGCGGCGTCCGCGGACGGCGGATCGGCCTTCGGCAGCAAAATCTTGAGCATCATCGCGATCTGCTGCTTGTCGGCGTGGCCGGCGCCGACCACCGTCTTTTTCACCTGGTTCGGCGCGTATTCGGCAACACTGATGCCGAACATCGCGGGGGCGAGCATGGCGACGCCGCGGGCCTGGCCGAGCTTCAGCGTCGCGACGCCGTCCTTGTTGACGAAAGTCTGCTCGACCGCGGCTTCCATCGGCTTGTGACCGGACAGGACGGCGGCGAGCCCCTCATGGATCGCGAGCAGCCGGCTCGCCAGCGGCAAATCGTCCGGCGGCTCCACCGAGCCACAGGCGACGTAGATCAGGCGGTTGCCCTCGGCCTCGATCACGCCCCAACCGGTACGGCGCAAGCCAGGGTCGATGCCGATGATGCGAACGGGGCCACGAATCGGGAGCGTCGTCATGAGCCAGTGATAGCGGCTGGCTGCCGTGGGGGAAACAGAAACAGAACGAAAGTAACAGGGGAAGTGGCCCCCTACCCGCCCATCTTCGCCAGCAGCGCGTCCGACACCTCGAAATTGGCGTAGACGTGCTGGACGTCGTCGTGCTCGTTCAGCAGGTCTATCAGCTTGAGCAGCTTCTCGCCGGTCTCGTCGTCGACCGCGACCGTGTTCTGCGGCTTCCAGATCAGCGCGGCCTTGCGCGGCTCGCCGAACTTGGCCTCCAGCGCCTTGGCGACGTCGCGATAGCCTTCGGTCGAGGCGTAGATCTCGTGGCCGCCTTCGCTCGAGATCACGTCGTCGGCGCCGGCCTCGATCGCGGCATCCAGCACGGCATCGTCGGAGGCGACGCTGCGGTCGTATTCGACGATGCCGGTGCGATCGAACATGAAGGACACCGAGCCGGTTTCACCGAGATTGCCGCCGGACTTGGTGAAGAAGGAGCGGATGTCGGAAGCCGCGCGGTTACGGTTGTCGGTCAGCGCCTCGACGATAACGGCAACGCCGCCGGGGCCGTAACCCTCGTAGCGGATTTCGTCGTAATTCTCGCCGTCATTGCCGAGCGCCTTCTTTACGGCGCGCTCGATATTGTCCTTCGGCATGTTCTCCTGGCGCGCCGCGGTGATGGCCGCACGCAGGCGCGGGTTCATGTTGGGGTCGGGCGTCCCCAGCTTGGCCGCGACGGTGATTTCCCGCGCCAGCTTGCCGAACAGTTTCGACTTCTGGGCATCCTGCCGCCCCTTGCGGTGCATGATGTTCTTGAATTGGGAATGTCCGGCCATGCGTGATCTTCTCTAGGGGAATCGTGCGCCAAGGTGAGCGTGGGAAGCGCGGCCTTATAGGCCGCCACCCCACTGGAAAGAAAGAGGCTCTACGACTTTAAGGTAACACCGTACGGGCCCGTGCCTAGATGTCAGGCATCGTTAACCCTGATTTCATTCCAGCTTGCGAAAATAGCGCCCGACCGTCCCCCGACAAGAGAGAGCTGATGGCGTTCGGACTATTTCGGAAGCGTCTGCCGGACATGGCTGCAACTGCGGCCGCCCCGCAGGCTGCGCAGCCGGCGGCCCATTCCGAGTCTGCCGTGGCCGTCGAAAGCGATTCGGCCAAAGAAATCCTGGAACTGCTGGAACTCGAGCTGGGCGCGATGATTCGCCAGCTCGAGCGCGCCGCCAATTCGGTGGCCGGCGGTGCCGAGGCGACCGCCACGACGCTTGCCGCCATTCGCGACCGAACCGACGCCCTGACCGGCCGGACCAACGCCGCGCAATCGAACGCCTCCACCTTCGCCCATGCCGCCGACAAATTCACCCAGTCGGCGCTGGGCATCGGGGCCCAGGTACGCGAGGCCGGCAAGCTCGCCGACGAGGCCAGCGCCGCGGCACAGGAAGCCCGCGCCAATGTCGACCGCTTGCGCGAATCCTCGGCCGCCATCGGCAACGTCGTCAATCTGATCGCACAGATCGCACGGCAGACGACGCTGCTCGCGCTCAACTCGACCATCGAGGCCGCGCGCGCGGGCGCTGCGGGAAGAGGCTTTGCGGTCGTCGCCACCGAGGTCAAGGCACTCGCGGTGCAGACCCAGGGCGCGACGGAGGAGATCACCAAAAAGATCGACGCGCTGCAGCGCGACGCCGCCGGCTCCGCGGATGCGGTGCACCGCATCTCGCAGGCGATCGAGGCCATCCGCCCGGTCTTCGAGACCGTCAACGGCGCGGTCGCCGAACAGAACGCCACCACCAGCGAAGTCTCCGGCAACGCGACAAGCGCGTCGGAGTTCATCATCTCGGTCGGCGAAAGCGCGGCCGAGATCGATGCCGCGACCAAGGCGGCCGAGAGCCACGGCGAGAACGTCGCCAGCGCAGGCAAGGCCGTGACCGCCTTCGCACAGAAATTGAAATCGCGCTGCGCCGTGCTGCTGCGCCAGAGCGAGCACGACGACCGCCGCAAGACCGAACGGCTGCCCTGCCATCTCAAGCTCGAAACCGCCCGCGGGGTGCTGCCGGTCTACGAGATAGCGATGGACGGCGTGCTGATCGGCGGCGCGGACGCGGGCCGCCTTGCATCGCAAGCCATGATCGAAGGCACCCTCGAAGGCGTCGGCGCCTGCCGCCTGCGCGTAGTCGAGCAATCCAAGGCCGGCGCCCGCGCGCACTTCGTCCATCCCGATGCAGCGCTCAGCGAGAAGATCGAGGACAGGCTCTGGTCGATCCACGAGGAAAATACGGAGTTCGTCACCCGCGCCATGGAGGCCGGTAACGCGCTGACCGGAATCTTCGAGCAGGCGATTGCCCGCGGCGAGGTGAAGATCGACGAGCTCTTCGACACCGATTATGTCGAGATCGCCGGAACCAATCCACAGCAGTACCGCACCAAATATCTCGACTGGGCCGACCGCGCGCTGCCGGCGTTCCAGGAAGCCTTTTTGGCAAAGGACCCGCGCCTGGCGTTCTGCGCCATGGTCGATCGCAACGGGTTCCTGCCGGTGCACAACAGAATCTACTCGCATCCGCAGCGGCCGGGCGATGCCGCCTGGAACACGGCCAATAGCCGCAACCGGCGGATGTTCAACGATCCGGCGGGGTTGGCCGCCGCGCGCAACCTGCGCTCGTATCTGGTGCAGAGCTATGCGCGCGACATGGGCAACGGCAATACGGTGATGATGCGCGAGATCGACGTTCCGATCCGCGTGCAGGGCCGGCACTGGGGCGGATTCAGGACGGCCTACAAGCTCTAGTGCGCGCTCAGGCAAGACGCCAACGCGCGAATCACCTCTTAAGACCGGAATTGGAATGGGAATGCCGCGGAGAGCCGGCGAACGGCTCTGACTGGAGGACTCTCAAGACATGTCCGTCGTACAACTTGCAGTACTGGACACCGGCTCCAACCGAACACTTTCCGAACGGCTGATCGATCAGCTCGCCGACCGCATCGGCGGCCTCGGCGTGGAACTCGCTGACATCGCCGGCAACGTCCAGGAAGTCGCAAGCCGCGTCGCGAACCAGTCGGAGCGGTTCCATCACCTGCAGGAAACCGCCGAGACCATGGTCTCGGCCAATCACGACATCGCCAATGCGTCGCAGGCGGTGCAGACGACCACGTCAGCGGCGGTCGGCGAGATCGCGCAGTCGCGCGGCGCAGTCGACGCCGCGGTCAGCCACATCTCCGAGCTCGTTGCAGCGGTGGAGCGGATCGAGGCGCGGCTCAGCGCCGTCGGCTCCGCGCTGGCACAAGTCGCAAAAGTGTCCGGCTCGATCGAGGCGATCGCGAAGCAGACCAACCTGCTCGCGCTCAACGCCACCATCGAGGCGGCACGCGCCGGCAATGCCGGCCGCGGCTTCGCGGTGGTCGCAAGCGAGGTCAAGAACCTCGCGGAAGCCACCCGCCAGGCCACACACCAGATCTCCGACACCGTACGCGATCTCGACGGCCAGATCGAAGGCCTGATCGGCGAGAGCAGCGATGCCTCGCAGCGCGCGAAGACGGCCGGCGAAGGCGCCCAGCGGATCTCCGGCATCATCTCGCGGGTCCAGCAGGGCTTCGCCTCCGTGGAAGCGGAGATCGGCAGCGTCACGCGCGCCGCGACCTCCAATCTCGGACATTGCGACACCGTCATCAGCGAGCTCAACGAGCTCGCCAAGGGCGTCGACCTCTCCTCGCGCGATCTCAAGAACGCCGATCAGCGCGTGACCAAACTGCTCGACACGTCCGAAGGCCTGATCGCGCTGATCGCCGACAGCGGCGTCGAGACGTCGGATGCGCCGCTGATCCGAATCGTGGTCGAGACCGCCAAGCGGATCTCCGACGAGTTCGAAGCCGCCATCGGCCGCGGCGAGATCACGCTCGACCAGTTCATGGACGAGAATTACCGGGAAATCCCCGGCACCGATCCCAAGCAGTACAACACTGGCTATGTCGACTTCACCGACCGCGTGCTGCCCGCGATCCAGGATCCGATTCAGAAGTCCGATCCCCGCATCGTGTTCTGCGTCGCCTGGGCCAAGGGCGGCTATCTGCCAACGCACAACCCGAACTACCGTCTGCCGCAGGGCAAGGATCCGGTCTGGAATAATGCCAATTGCCGCAACCGCCGCCTGTTCACCGATCGCGCGGTGCAGAAGGTCGCAGCCAACACCAAGCCGTTCCTGCTGCAGACCTATCGCCGCGACATGGGCGGCGGTCAGTTCGTGCTGATGAAGGACCTGTCCTCACCGATCATGATCCACGGCAAGCACTGGGGCGCCTTCCGGATGGGCTTTCGGCAGAGCTGAGGACCGCTCCAGCGGCCCTTGGGTCAAAAAAACCTGAAAAACAACCCCATGCACAGTAGCCGGGGCGAGCGGAATCAATGGCTTAAGTGCCCGATAAATCCGTGGGCTTAGGCGCTCGTAAAGTGGTTGCGCCGTCGGGCAAAACAGGTGCATACTGCTATTATTCCGAAATCTTCAGCCCCTCTTCTCCCCTTCCGAGAGAAGCCGATTTCGATAGGCCGCGCGCTGTACGGCGTTCCGGGCCTACGCTGAGGTGGCCCGGTAGCTGTGCTTGGCAATGAACGGACTACTTCTTTTGCTCGGTGGTCGTCGCGGCGCCGGTGGTGGTGCCGTCGCGTGCGTCCCGCCGCTCGTCGCGTCCCGTACGCCGTGCTTGCCGCCGCTCCGTGCGGCCGGCGCGGCGCTCCTGCCGCCGCTCTGTTCGCCCGCTGCGCCGCTCCTGGCGGCGTTCCGTACCCGACTTAGGCGCGTCCACTGGCGGCGTAGTAGGCGCGGCGGCTGGCGCGGTGGTTTGAGCAACAGCCTCTGAGGCCGCAAAAATTGAGGACGAAGCCACAAGCCCAAACACCCCTGCGTATCCAAGGAAAGTGAGTGCGTTGCGACGACAGACCTGTTTCGGCTCCGAACGTTCATTCATGTTCAGGCTCCCGGTTGCTGCCCCGTCAGAGCATGTCACCAGCGTCCGTGGCCTAGCTATTGATCTGGATCAACTTGTTTCGGTGCTTCAAGCCACGTTGGGATTTCGGTCGATGGGATCGACACTCTCGGAAAGTGAGGGATGATAGTCCCTGCAGTGACGATCAGTCCGTCGTTGAATTTGGTGCGCGCAAAATCCTTAGCTGCTGCTTCGCTTTCAAACGTGTTCGTTAGACGCGGATGTCGCCGCCTTGACAGTGTGCCGTCCGGCGGCACTTCAAAAGTGACATACCAAGTGTGTTTCATGCCCTAATGCCGCCCCGGCGGTACTAGTGACTATCCCCGCCAGACCAAGAAAAGCCGCCACCGGGACGAAACGATGACGGCTTCTTGCTGGCTTGCGAAACCGGCCTTTACCGCCCGGCTCCAACGCGGTTGACGCCACCATTCGCATTGCCACCGGCGTTATGACGGACTGCGGCGCGCGCCACCGGGCGCGGCCTGAGCACGACGCCTGCCCGGGCAACGCAACCCGCGGGATATTCTACGTACTGGCAGTAAATCACAGCCTTGGCTGGGGTTGGACTAAGCGACAGGGTTGCAAGCCCAAGCAGGCCGCTGGCGGCAATGCCCGCGACCGTCGCTGACTTGATCGAAAGAAGCTTCCTCGGATGCATGGCGGACCTCCCTCTTCGCACTTGCGTCACCGAAAGGTGACGGAAGCCGCCTCAGGTGCGGCTGAACATAGCGTAGGCGTGGCAGTGCGCGGGTTCGATTGATCTACATCAAGCCCACGCGCACAGGGAGCCGCAATCTCGCGAGCGGGGCTCAATGAATTCATGGAAGGGTTCCATCATGCTCCGCTATATTCTCGCTCCTCTTGCCGCTTTCGTTTTGCTCATCGTCTGCTTGATCCCCGATGACGCCGAGGCTCGGCGCGGCGGAGGTGCCTATCGGGGCGGCGGCGGTTACCGCGGCGGTGCGGTCGCAGTTCGAGGACCGCGGGGCGGCGGCGCTGTTGCAGTGCGCGGCGCAGGCTACCGTGGCTACGGCTATCGTGGCGGCTATCGCGGCTACGGCTATCGAGGCTACGGTGTAGGAGCGGCAGCGGTCGGCGCGGCTGCCCTTGGCACTGCTGCGTACCGCCGCAGTTGCTACGATGCTTACGGGAACTATATTTGCGCCTATTAATCCGTGGCGACGCGGCGATAGCGCAACTTGGCCCTCTGTGCGCGCAAGCAAGCGCTGGCGGTGACCGTCCGACGATGGCGACCCTGCGCCATCGGTCTGCAGGTACTCTGGACGACGTGGCGTATCGCGGGGACCGCGCGACGCCCCGCTATGAAATCTTGCGGACTGTTCGTGTCAGAATTGCCCCGTAGTTTCCCTTGTCTCCGCTTGTTGATAATCTGATCGAGCGGATACGGTACTCCACTTGGATCGGGGCTCGGAGTGCGATGCTTTTCTGGCTGCCTCACTCATGGCGAACCTGTCGCGTGCGGAGATTCACCGCTGCGTTGACCGTCGCATTTTTGATCGCGACGACAGGCCAAAGTCATGCAGCTGATCCAGCGCCCAAACGTGTTCTGATGCTGCATTCGTTCGGCCTTCGGTTCAAGCCCTGGACCGTTTATGCAGAGGCCATTCGATCCGAAATAAGTCGGCGCAGCAACGTGGAGTTTCAGGACCACTCGCTTGTGGTTGCTCGCCTGAGTAACGACAAATCAGATGGTCCGTTCGTCGAATATCTTCACGCCCTTAATGCCCAGCACCCGCCCGATCTAATCATGTCCATTGGCGCCCCAGCCGCCAATTTTGTCCAGCGACACCGAAAAGAGCTTTTCCCAAATACGCCGATGGTCTTGACGGCTGTGGAGCGGCGGCGCGTGGCCTTCGATAAATTGGGCGAAAATGACACCGTGGTAGGGTCGACCAACAACACCATCGAGTTCTTCGAAAACATTCTGAGTGTTTTGCCTCTAACAACCACGATTGCAGTCGTAATTGGAGCATCTCCAAGCGAAACGTATTGGCTGGAAGAGACGCGCCGACGAACCGCGCCGCTGGCCGGGCGAGTACAAATTCGATACTACAATGAACTTTCATTTGAAGAAATTCAGAAGGACGCAGCGACCCTCCCGCCACATAGTGCGATCTTCTGGCTCTTGCTGAATGTTGACGCCGCGGGCGTGGCGTATGAGGGGCCCGGCGCGTTACTCCAACTTTCCAAGGTGGCCAACGCGCCGATCTTTACTCACGACCAATCTTTTTTTGGAGACGGCATCGTCGGTGGCCCCATGCATTCCGTGATTGAGCAAAGCACCAAAGCCGCCAAGGTCGCGCTTCGCATCCTCAATGGCGAAAAGATCGCCGACATCAAGCCATCATTCGTTGACGTTGCATCTCCCATATTCGACTGGCGACAAATGCAGCGGTGGGGAATTGCCGAGCGCAATCTGCCGCCCGGTAGCGCCGTCTACTTCCGGGAGCCCACGTTGTGGGAGCGATATTGGTGGCAAATCACATTCACTATCGCGCTTGTCCTCGCGCAAGCGGGACTGATCGCGCTTTTGTTATTTGAACATCGTCGTCGGCAATTCGCCGAAGTACAGTCGCGACAGCGCATGACTGAACTGGCTCACGTTAATCGCTTCGCGACCGCTGGTGAACTGACCGCCTCGATTGCTCACGAGATCAACCAGCCGCTGGGGTCTATTCTGACGAACGCTGAAACCGCAGCCGCGATCCTGCAATCGCAGCGTCCCGATATCGCTGCACTTTCCGATGTTGTTGAACTCAGGGAAATTGTGAACGATATTTTACAGGATGACCGGCGCGCCACCGAGGTCATTCGCAGGATGCGCAGCCTCCTAAAGAAGGCGCCGTTCGAATTGAAGCAACTGGACCTCAACGAGGTAGTGCAAGAGACGGTCAGATTTCTTTCGGCGCTAACCGTCAGCCGAAAATTCGAAATGGTCAACGTGATCACGTCCGATGCGCTACCGATCCTCGGCGACCGCATTCAGCTTCAACAAGTCATTTTGAACCTTGTGCTGAACGGGGTCGAGGCTATGAAGGACACGTCTCACGAAAGCCGCACTATCAGCATCCGGAATGCGCGCGCCGATCAGTTTGCCGAGCTATCCGTATCAGATCGCGGACCCGGCATTCCAGAAGACAAATTGAAACAGGTTTTCGAGCCGTTTTACACCAGCAAAGCGGAAGGCATGGGCATGGGCTTGTCCATTGCGCGCACCATTATCGAAGCGCACAACGGATTCATATCAGCGAGTAATCGGGAGCACGGCGGTGCCTCGTTCACGATCAGGCTCCCCTTTGTCGGTTGATCCACAACGGCGCCCATACGCGGACAGAGACCCCTCACCCGAGTGAGCCTGCGTCTACCGGCGTCGCTGTCCTCTCTCACAAGGGGAGAGGGCACAACAATGAGTTGCTGCAATTGATCGCGTCAGAAGTCCGCGTCGCCGTCTGACTTCCACAATCGCACGACTTTCGTCATCGCATGATTTTGCGCATTCGCACGATCATCTGCGGCGATCAACGGCGCATGTGAAGCAAAAGCGTCAAAACATGACGATTATCATATCAATTAGCCCAAAATCACTGCAGCGACCGCCGCACAAATTCGTGAACGTCATGGCCTGACCCGCTCGCTGCGCAAATATGCATTGCCGGAAATGTCGACGCTTCATCGTTTCGCATCGATATGATTATTGTGCGCGCAAATTCGCTGACTAGATCGCCGTAAGCGATCGCGCGAGCAAGGGGATGCATATGGCAACTGTTCTCACCATCAATGGCGAAACGAAATCGTTCGACGCGCCACCTGACATGCCGCTGCTGTGGGTCCTGCGTGACGTCCTTGGGATGACGGGCACCAAGTTCGGCTGCGGCATCGCTCAGTGCGGCGCCTGCACGGTGCACGTCGATGGCAAGGCAGTACGCTCCTGCGTCTTGCCGATCAGCGCGGTCGCGAACCGCGCCATCACCACGATCGAGCATGTCGGCAGCACACCGGCCGGCGCAAAGGTGCAGAAGGCCTGGCTCGATGCCGAAGTGATCCAGTGCGGCTATTGCCAGTCCGGTCAGATTATGGCGGCCGCGGCACTGCTGGCGGCAACGCCCAGCCCGGACGATTCCGACATCGACGCCGCGATGGCCGGCAACATCTGCCGCTGCGGCACTTATGTGCGCATCCGCGAGGCCATCAAGCTGGCCGCCTCCGGCCGTCAGTCGTGAGGTCCGCCATGATCACCGACAAGACTCTTCCTGCCGTTTCCCGCCGTGCGCTTCTGACCGGCGGTCTCGCCACCGGCTTCCTGCTCGCCTTCCACCTGCCGCTGCGCGCCGCCGTCAACGAGCCGGAGCAGCCGCGCGACACCACTGACGGCAAGTTCGCGCCGAACGCCTTTATCCGAATCGAGGAGACCGGCCGCACCGTGCTCCTGATGCCGCAGGTCGAGATGGGCCAGGGGGTCTATACCTCGATTTCGATGATCCTGGCCGAAGAGCTCGATGCCGATTGGGCAAAGGTCGCGGTGCTGCACGCGCCGCCCAACGACCAGCTCTACGCCAATCCGGCGTTCGGCCTGCAGGCGACCGGTGGTTCAACCTCGATCCGTGCCTGGTGGAAACCCTTGCGCTCGGCCGGCGCCAGCGCGCGAGCGATGCTGGTGCAGGCCGCAGCGGCGCAATGGCAGGTCGAGCCCGCAAGCTGCACGACGTCGAAAGGCGAGGTCGTGCATGCCGCAAGCGGCCGCAAGCTCGGCTATGGCGAACTGGCCCTGGCCGCACAGGGCCAGACGCCGCCGAAGGACGTTTCGGTCAAGGACCCCAAGGACTTCGTCATCATCGGCCAGCCGCTGAAGCGGCTCGACACGCCGGACAAGGTCAACGGCAAGGCCGTGTACGGCATCGACGCGATCCTGCCCGGCATGAAGATCGCCGCGATAGCCAATTGCCCGGTCTTTGGCGGCAAGGTCGGCAAGGTCGACGACAGCGCGGCGGTGAAAATCCCGGGGGTGCGCAAGGTCGTGGTGCTCGAGGACACGGTCGCCGTGATTGGCGATCACATGTGGGCCGCGAAGAAAGGCCTCGATGCGCTCAAGATCGAGTGGAACGAGGGACCGAACGCGAAGCTCAGCACAAAGGATATCTGGCAGCATCTGCGCGCCGCCAGCGAGAAGGACGGCGTGGTCGCGAAATCGGTCGGCGACATCGCCAAGGGGCTCGCAAGCGGCGACAGGTTCGAGGCGAGCTTCGAACTGCCGTTCCTTGCGCATGCCTCGATGGAGCCGATCAACGCCACCGTTCACGTCAGGCCTGAAGCCTGCGAGATCTGGACCGGCACGCAGATCATGACGCGCGTGCAGTCGGAGGCGGCGAAGGCCGCGGGCCTCCCGGTCGACAAGGTGATCGTCAACCAGCATCTGCTCGGTGGCGGCTTCGGCCGCAAGCTCGAGCCGGACATGGTGGTGGCCGCCGTGAAGATCGCAAAACAGGTCGACTATCCCGTGAAGGTGATATGGACCCGTGAGGAGGACATCCAGCACGACGTCTACCGCCCGGTCTATCGCGACCAGGTCACGGCATCGCTGGTCGACGGCAAGGTCGCAGCGTGGAAGTACAAGGTCGCCGGCTCAGCCGTGCTGGCGCGCTGGCTGCCGCCGGCGTTCCAGAAGGGTATCGACATCGACGCGGTCGATGCCGCCGTGGATGCGCCCTACGACTTCGCCAACTTCCATGTCGAATATGTCCGCGCCGAACCGCCGGCGGTGCCCACCGGCTTCTGGCGCGGCGTCGGTCCGAACAACAACGTGTTCGCGGTCGAATGCGCGATGGACGAGCTGGCGCGCAAGGCCGGCAAGGATCCGGTCGAATTCCGCCGCTCGATGCTGACGAAGAATCCGCGCATGCTCGCGGTGCTCAATCTCGCCGCCGAGAAATCCGGCTGGGGCCAACCGCTGCCCCCGCGCGTCGGTCGCGGCGTCTGCGTGCAGCCGTCGTTTGCGAGCTTCCTCGCCACCGTGGTCGAAGCGGAGATCGACGATATCGGCGAGATCGTGCTCCGCCGCATCGTCTCGGTGGTGGACACCGGCATCGCGGTCAATCCTGACACGGTGAAAGCGCAGATCGAGGGCGGCCTGGTGTTCGGCCTCACCGCCGCGCTCTACGGCGAGATCACCATCGAGAAGGGCCGCGTGCAGCAGTCGAATTTCCACGACTATCGCATGATGCGCATCAACGAGATGCCGAAGATCGAGGTCGTCGTGGTCAAGAGCGGCGAGGCGCCCGGCGGCATCGGTGAGGCCGGCGTCAATGCCGGACCGCCGGCGCTGCGCAACGCCATTTACGCGGCAACCGGCGTCGCGCTGCGGCGCCTGCCGATCGATCGGAAACTGCTGGCTGCGGGGAAAAAGGCATGAGCGGCAAGATGCGTATCCTCACTGGCATCGTCGTGATCGCCATCGTCGCGGTGGTATCAGGCGTCTGGATCATCCGCGGGCCCGGCCCGCTCGACTTCGCCGGCGGCCCCAAGGTGGCGCTGGCGGATTACCGTGCCGGCAAGCCGGCCGGCGTGCCGGCGAAGTTCGAGAAGGCGAGCCTGGTCGAACGCGGCGAATATCTCGCAAAGGCGGCCGACTGCATGGTGTGCCACACCAAGCCCGGCGAGAAGGACTATTCCGGCGGGCTCGGTTTCAAGCTGCCGTTCGGCACGCTCTATTCCACCAACATCACGCCGGACAAGGACACCGGCATCGGCAATTATAGCGACCAGGATTTTCTCAACGCCGTCCAGCGCGGCAAGCGCCATGATGGCGCCCGGCTCTATCCGG
This sequence comes from Bradyrhizobium sp. WSM1253, assembly GCF_000244935.1. Taxonomy (NCBI): domain Bacteria; kingdom Pseudomonadati; phylum Pseudomonadota; class Alphaproteobacteria; order Hyphomicrobiales; family Nitrobacteraceae; genus Bradyrhizobium; species Bradyrhizobium sp. WSM1253. The sequence goes on along the minus strand of NZ_JH600073.1, from coordinate 5,623,905 downwards.
CGATGCCCTACACGTCCTACACCTATATGACAGACGAGGACGTGCTGGCGGTGAAGGCCTATCTGTTCAGCCTGCCGGCGGTGCGCGCGAAGCCGCCGGAGAACACGCTGTCGTTCCCGTTCAATCAGCGCTGGGCGATGATCTTTTGGTCGGCCGTGTTCAATCCCGACACGCGCTTTGCGCCTGATACGTCGAAGAGCCCGGAGTGGAATCGCGGCGCGTATCTCGTGGAGGCGCTGGCACATTGCGGCGAATGCCACACGCCGCGCAATCTCGGCTTTGCGCTGGACAACAGCAAGAAATTTGCAGGCGCGATCACGGCCGGCTGGCGCGCCTTCAACATCTCCTCCGACAAGGCCACTGGTCTCGGCAGCTGGCGCGACGAGGACCTGATCTCCTATCTGTCGCTCGGCCATGCGCCGGGCCACGGCTCGGCGTCGGGTCCGATGGGTGAAGCGGTCGACCACAGTTTCAGCCAGTTCGCGCCTGAGGACATAAGCAGCATCGTCGCTTATTTGCGCAGCGTGCCGCCGCAGCCCTCGCCCGACCTGCCCGCAACCATCGCACCCATTGCGCCCGCCTCGCACAAGGACGGCGTTACGGCGGACGCGCGCGGCAAGAAAATGTTCGCCAGCGCCTGCGCCAGCTGTCACGGCTGGAGCGGCGAGAGCCCGGTCTCGCCGATGGCGACGCTGACCGGCACCTGGGCCGTCAACGACCCCGCCGCCACCAACGTGGCGCAGATTGTGCTGTCCGGCACCAAGCGCCACACGCCCGACGGCGCGCTGTCGATGCCGGCGTTCGGTGAGGCGTATAGCGACGACGAGATCGCGGCGGTGGCGAACTATGTCACGGCGCGGTTCGGGACGAAGGGGTCGAAGCTGACGGCGAAGGACGTGGCGGGGTTGAGGGAGCAGACGGCGGAGTAGGCCCCATTGTCGTCCTGGCGAAAGCCAGGACCCATTACCCCAACTGTCTGTTTGGCGCGATGCCCTCGACCGCGAGCCTGCCCATTACCACGGCCGGTGGTAATGGGTCCTGGCTTTCGCCAGGACGACACTGAGTGTGTGGCGAGCTACGCGAGAACTCAGCTCAACCAGAATTTCGGCGTCGCCGGCTCCAGCCGGCCGCCCGCGCGCACCGGTGCAATCCGCAGTGCGAGCCCTGTCGCGTCATCGGTCTCCACGGCGACGCCGCTGAGCGTCGCCGCGCCCGCCGCCGGCTCGAAGCGGCCTGACGGGATTCCGGAGGTGAACCTCCGCAGCGGCTCTTCCTTCTGCATGCCGATGATGGAATCGTAGTCGCCGGTCATGCCGGCATCGGTCATGTAGGCGGTGCCGCCTGACAGGATCTGGTGGTCGGCGGTCGGCACATGGGTGTGGGTGCCGACGACGAGGCTGGCGCGGCCGTCGCAGAAGAAGCCGATGCCCTGCTTCTCGCTGCTCGCCTCGCAATGGAAGTCGACGACGATGGCGTCCGCGGCGATGCCGAGCGGGCAGGCGCCGAGCTCGCGCTCCAGCGCTGCGAAGGGATCGTCGAACGGGGTCATGAAGACGCGGCCCAAAGCGTTGACGACGAGCGCATGCTTGCCGTTCTTGGTCTCGACCAATGCGGCGCCGCGGCCGGGCGTACCGCGCGGATAGTTCGCCGGCCGCACCAAACGCTCGGCGCGCTCGATGAATACGAGTGCTTCGCGCTGGTCCCATGAGTGATTGCCGAGCGTCACCGCGTCGGCGCCGGCATCGAGAAACTCCTGATAGATCGCTTCCGTGATGCCGAAGCCGCCGGCGGAATTCTCGCCGTTGACGACGACGAAATCGAGCGACCAGTCCTTGACCATGCCGGGCAGATATTCGGCGATGGCATTGCGCCCGGCACGGCCGACGACATCACCCACGAAGAGAATGCGCAACTTCAGAACTCCGGAAATCGAATACGTCGGATTCCGTTAGCACATAATCCAGCGCGACGTCGTGGGATAGTGCCGGAACCGCCTTGATCTCCTGCGCTGCAAAAGCGAGCCCGATGCCGACGATGGTCTTGGCTTTTCGCAGATGCGCGAAGGTGTGGTCGTAGTGCCCCGCGCCATAACCGATGCGATGGCCGAGACGATCGAAGGCAGCGAGCGGCGTCAGCATGATGTCGGGAATGACTTCAGCGGCCCCAGGCGACGGCTCGGGAATGCCGAGCGGGCCGAGCATCAGGCAATCGTTCGGATTGAAGATGCGGAAGATCAGCGACTGGCCGCGCGCGGTGACGCAAGGCAGCGCCAGCCTGGCACCCTGCTCTGCGAGCGTCTTCAGTAGCGGCATCGGATCGATCTCGCTGCGGATCGGCGAATAGCCTGATACGATGCTGCCAGGCAGGAGCTGGAACGGCAGCCCGCGCTTGGCGAGATTGGCGGCGGCGGCGGTGCGTTTCTTTTCGCTCAGCGCATCGCGCGCCGCGAGGGCTTTGGCACGGAGTTCGGCTTTGGTGTTGGTCATGCGCGTTTGCTCCGAAGGCGAAGTCTTGCTCCGCTGTCATCGCCCGCCTTGTGCGCCCTTGCGCACTGGGGCGGGCGATCCAGTATTCCAGAGACGCCAGTAATCAAATTTCGACGCCGCGGCGTACTGGATGCCCCGGTCAAGCCGGGGCATGACACCTGTTGAATTGGCCGCAGTCGTTTCAACAGGCACAAACCAAGCAAACAAAAGTGCGAAGCCGCGAACGCCGTTGAAGCACTCGATCCCGGAGTTCCCTACGAAAGTAGGTGGGCACCATATGTCCGAGCCCACGGGCCCGGCCAGGGACAGTTCCCTAAAGGATCGATAAGGCCCCGGGGATAATGGCTCCTGACGCGCGTCGCAGCCCCGCTCGGGCAATGTAACAACGATGCTGACGAATCGCCAGCCCGGTGAAGGGTCAGCCGATGGCGATCCCGTTGCCGACGGTGCGGTTCAGGACCTGGGTCGATTTCTCGATGCGCTCGGCCGCGGAGTTCAGGGCGTTCACGACCGCGGTCTGGGTCAACCGGGCGCGCTCGACGGCGGCGTTGCGGAAATCCCGCAACTCGGTCAGCTCCTGCTCCATGGTCCGGATGCGGTTGCCGGCGTCGACCAATTCGTCGCAGACGGTCAGCGCCGCCATCACGGTGAGCCTGGCATCACCGATCTCGCCGAACTTTCCGCGCAGCGACTGAATCCGCGTCTCCAGGCTTTCGGCGAGCTTGAGCAGCCGCACCTCCTGGCCCTCCTCGCAGGCCATGCGGTATTGCCGGCCGTTGATGGTGACGTTGATGTGGCTCATCCGTCCTCTCCGGTATCGAGCACCGAACGTATCGTGACGATCGCGGAATCCAGCCGATCGGAGATCTCGCGACTGGAGCGCTCGAGCTTGCGCGCCTTCACCAGCGCGCCGTCGAGCTCGTCGGCAAGCCGCGAGCGGTCCGCGCCCAGCGCCTGGATCCGCGCCGCGAGCTCGTTCTCGTCGCGATCGGCGTCGCGCCGCCGCTCCACCGCGCTTTCGAGCGAGTCGAGCGCCGCCATGAGCCTGCGGGTCGCGATCTCGATCTCGACGGCCGAGGACTCGGTCATGGCAGAGCTGTTGGATACGCGATCGTTCATGCAGTCAGCGGCGGAACCTGTGGCCTATCCCCTGGGGGCTTGCCGTCCGGCAAAAGACTCGGTTCGGCAAGCGGTTAGAAGCAGAAATTTACGTGGCAAGCTAGCGGAGCGCAACGCCGCCACGAAACTATGCACTGCTAAGCAACTTTTGCGGCCAAACCGGCGTTTGATTGCCTTGGCCTGTCGGAACCGAGATGCTATCCCAGCCGCGACCCCAGCGGCCGAAAGGCTCCTTCCGGCGCGGCCAAATCCAGCCACAAGCGCCTCATTTCAGACGGATTTTCAGACATGACGCAGGTCGACCACAACCGTATGGCCAATGCGATCCGCGGCCTCGCCATGGACGGCGTCGAGAAGGCGAAATCGGGTCATCCGGGCCTGCCGATGGGCGCCGCCGACATGGCGACCGTGCTGTTCACGCAATTCCTGAAATTCGACGTCGCCGCGCTGGACTGGCCGGACCGGGACCGCTTCGTGCTCTCGGCCGGGCACGGCTCGATGCTGATCTATTCGCTGCTGTATCTGATCGGCAGCCCCGAGATGACGATCGACCAGCTCAAGGACTTTCGCCAGTTGGGGTCGCTGACGCCGGGACATCCCGAGCACGGCCACACCAAGGGCATCGAGACCACCACCGGTCCGCTCGGCCAGGGCATTTCCACCGCTGTCGGCATGGCGCTCGCCGAGAAGATGCTCGCCGCCGAGTTCGGCAAAAAGATCGTCGATCACCATACCTATGTGATCGCTTCCGACGGCGATTTGATGGAAGGCGTGTCGCAGGAAGCGATCGCGTTGGCCGGGCACTGGAAGCTCAACAAGCTGATCGTGCTCTACGACGACAACGGCATCTCGATCGACGGCCCGACCTCGCTTTCCGACTCCGTCGACCAGGTGAAGCGGTTCAAGGCGTGCGGCTGGGCGGCCGAGAAGATCGACGGTCATGACCAGGCTGCGATATCAGCCGCGATCACGCGCGCGCAGAAATCAAACAAGCCGACGCTGATCGCCTGCCGCACCACCATCGGCTTCGGCGCGCCGCACAAGGCCGGCACCAACAAGGTGCACGGCGAAGCGCTCGGTGCCGACGAACTCAAGGCCGCCAAGGAAAATCTCGGCATTTCGCTGGAGCCGTTCTCGGTGCCCGACGACGTGCTCAAGGCCTGGCGCGCGGCCGGCAGCCGCGGCGCGGCGGCACGACAGGAATGGGAAGCAAGGCTCGGCGAACTCGGCAGCCGCAAGCGCGCCGAGTTCGAGCGACGGCTGCGCCACGAGCGCCCAGCGGCGCTGGCGAAGGCGTTCAAAGGCTACAAGAAGGAGCTCTTGGAAAAGCCGATGAATGCGGCGACCCGCAAATCCTCCGAAGCCGTGATCGAAGTGATTGCTGGCGCGATGCCGATGGAATTTCTGGCGGGCTCGGCCGACCTCACCGGCTCCAACAACAACAAGGCGAAGTCGGCAACCGCGTTCTCGGCCAAGACGCCGAAGGGCCGCTTCATCCATTACGGCATCCGCGAGCACGGCATGTGCGCGGCGATGAACGGCATCTTCCTGCACGGTGGTTTTGCGCCGAACGGCGCGACCTTCCTGGTGTTCACCGATTATGCGCGGCCGGCAATGCGGCTCGCCGCGTTGATGGGGACCGGGGTCGTTTATGTGATGACCCATGATTCTATCGGCCTCGGGGAGGACGGCCCGACCCACCAGCCGGTCGAGCATCTCTCGGCACTTCGCGCCATTCCCAATATGCGCGTGTTCCGCCCGTGCGATTCCATCGAGGTTGCCGAGTGCTGGGAGCTCGCGCTCAACCGCATCGACGGCCCGACGGTGCTGGCGCTGACCCGTCAGAACCTGCCGCAGCTGCGCACCACCGCACCGAACGAAAGCCCCTGCCGGTTTGGTGCCTACGAACTGGTGGCCGCCCAGGGCGAAGCAAAGGCGACGCTGTTCGCCTCGGGCTCCGAAGTGGAGATGGCCGTGGCCGCCCAGAAGGAGCTCGCCGAGCGCGGCATTCCGACCCGGGTGGTTTCGGTTCCCTCGCTCGAGCTCCTGTTAGCGCAACCAAAGGAGCGCCGCGACGAGATCATCGGCAACGCCCCCATCAAGGTCGCGATCGAGGCCGCCGTGCGCTGGGGCTGGGACGCCGTCATCGGCCAGGATGGCGAATTTATCGGCATGCACTCCTTCGGCGCCAGCGCCCCTCTCAACAAGGTATTCCAGCACTTTGGCATTACCGCCGAGGCCGCGGTTAACGCCGTTCTGAAACGCGTTTCCTGAGAGTTGAGATTGCCGAAAAAAAGGACTACCTAACTCTCATATGATCAAGCCCCGCCCGGCCGAACCGGGCGTCCGCCCTAAAAAAACCCTCGCAGGCGCGCTAGCGCGTTGTGCGGGATGACAACGGTCATTGAAGGAGACGAAACATGGCAGTCCGCGTCGGAATCAACGGTTTTGGCCGCATCGGCCGCAACATCCTGCGGGCCATCGCTGAGTCCGGCCGCAAGGACATCGAGGTCGTCGGCATCAACGACCTCGGCCCGGTCGAGACCAACGCGCATCTGCTTCGCTTCGACAGCGTCCACGGCCGCTTCCCCGGCACCGTGACCGTCGATGGCGACACGATCAGCCTCGGCGGCAACAAGATCAAGGTGACCGCCGAGCGCGATCCCTCGAAGCTGCCCTGGAAGGATCTCGGCATCGACATCGCGATGGAATGCACCGGCATCTTCACCTCGAAGGACAAGGCCTCCGCGCATCTGACCGCCGGCGCCAAGCGCGTTCTCGTTTCTGCGCCCGCCGACGGCGCCGACGCCACCATCGTCTTCGGCGTCAACCACGACACGCTGACCCGGGAACATCTGGTCGTCTCCAACGGCTCCTGCACCACCAACTGTCTTGCGCCGATCGCCAAGGTGCTGAACGACCTCGTCGGCATCGAGACCGGCTTCATGACCACGATCCACGCCTATACCGGCGACCAGCCGACGCTCGACACCATGCACAAGGATCTCTATCGCGGCCGTGCGGCTGCGATGTCGATGATCCCGACCTCGACCGGCGCCGCCAAGGCGATCGGCCTCGTGCTGCCGGAACTGAAGGGCAAGCTCGACGGCGTCGCGATCCGCGTGCCGACCCCGAACGTCTCGGTCGTCGACCTCAAGATCGTGGCCAAGCGCGCCACCGATCCGAAGGAAATCAACGAGGCGATGAAGCGTGCCTCCGAGCAGCAGCTCAAGGGCATCCTCGGCTACACCACCGCGCCGAACGTCTCGATCGACTTCAACCACGACCCGCACTCCTCGACGTTCCACATGGACCAGACCAAGGTGCAGAACGGCACGCTGGTGCGCGTGATGTCCTGGTACGACAACGAGTGGGGCTTCTCGAATCGCATGGCGGACACCGCCGTCGCGATGGCGAAGGTGATCTAACTCCGCTCTCGTGTCCCGGACGCGATGCAGCGTGAAGCGCTGCGTCGCAGAGCCGGGGCCCATTCAACCGCGGGACTCGCCGCAATTTGGGTCCCGGTTCTGCACGGCGGCACTACGCGCCGCGGTGCGCCCGGGACAAGGGCCTCCGATGACCAACAAATTCCGCACCCTCGACGACGTCGACGTGAAGGGCAAACGCGTCCTGCTGCGCGTCGATCTCAACGTGCCCATGGAGAACGGTCGCGTCAGCGACGCGACCCGGCTCGAGCGCGTCGCGCCGACCATCACCGAAATCTCCGACAAGGGCGGCAAGGTCATCCTGCTCGCGCATTTCGGCCGGCCGAAAGGGCGCGATGGCAAGGACTCGCTCAAGCCCGTTGCCGAGGCGCTGTCGAAGGTCGTGAAGAAGCCCGTAGGCTTCGCCGACGACTGCATCGGCGAGCCCGCGGCCAAGGCCGTGGCGGCGCTGAACGACGGCGACATCCTCTGTCTCGAAAATACCCGCTTCCACAAAGAGGAAGAGAAGAACGATCCGGCCTTTGTCGCGGAGCTCGCAAAACTCGGCGACATCTGGGTCAATGACGCGTTCTCGGCCGCGCACCGCGCCCACGCCTCGACCGAAGGCCTCGGCCACAAGCTACCCGCCTATGCCGGCCGCACCATGCAGGCCGAACTGGTCGCGCTGGAGAAGGCGCTGGGCTCACCGACCAAGCCCGTCATCGCGATCATCGGCGGCGCCAAGGTCTCGACCAAGATCGACCTGCTCGAAAACCTCGTGACCAAGGTCGACGCGCTCGTGATCGGCGGCGGCATGGCCAACACCTTCCTGCACGCCCAGGGCGTCGGCATCGGCAAGTCGCTGGCCGAGAAGGATCTCGCCGCGACCGCGCTGCGCATCATGGAAAAGGCGGAAGCCGCCAACTGCGCCATCATCCTGCCGGTCGATGCCACCGTCGCCTATCATTTCGCGGCCAACGCGCCGTCGCACGCCTATGGCCTCGACGCAATCCCGGCCGACGGCATGATCCTCGACGTCGGTCCGCAGTCGATCGCACGTGTCCATGCCGCCATCGACGATGCGGCGACGCTGGTCTGGAACGGACCGCTCGGTGCCTTCGAGATGCAACCGTTCGACCGCGGCACGATGTCCGCCGCCAAGCATGCCGCCGAGCGCACCAAGGCCAAGAAGCTGATCTCGATCGCGGGCGGCGGCGACACCGTCGCGGCCCTCAATCAGGCCCATGTGGCCGGTCAGTTCACCTATGTCTCGACAGCCGGTGGCGCATTTCTTGAATGGATGGAAGGCAAGCCCCTGCCCGGCGTCGAAGTTCTGCGCACCAAGTAATCGGTCGGCAAGTCGTCAGCCGCCTTCAAGCAGTGGCCTTGCAGGCCCAAACGGGAGAAAAACACAGATGGCTCGGATCACGTTGCGTCAATTGCTCGACCATGCGGCGGAGAACGATTACGGCGTCCCGGCCTTCAACATCAACAACATGGAGCAGGCGCTGGCGATCATGGACGCGGCCAACCAGGTCGACGCGCCCGTCATCATCCAGGCTTCGCGCGGTGCGCGCTCCTACGCCAACGACGTCATGCTCAAGCACATGATGGACGCGGTGACCGAGATCTATCCGCACATCCCGGTCTGCGTGCATCTCGACCACGGCAACGAGCCGGCAACCTGCATGACCGCGATTCAGGCCGGCTTCACCTCGGTCATGATGGACGGCTCGCTCAAGGCTGACGGCAAGACCCCCGGCGACTGGGGCTACAATGTCGGCGTCACCAAGACCGTGACCGACATGGCCCATCTCGGCGGCATCTCGGTCGAGGGCGAACTCGGCGTGCTCGGCTCGCTCGAAACCGGCATGGGCGACAAGGAAGACGGCCACGGCGCCGAGGGCAAGCTCAGCCACGACCAGCTCCTGACCAATCCGGATGAAGCCGTGAAGTTCGTCCAGGAGACCCAGGTCGACGCGCTCGCGATCGCGATGGGGACGTCTCACGGTGCTTACAAATTCACCCGCAAGCCCGACGGCGACATCCTCGCCATGAACGTGATCGAGGAGATCCACCGCAAGCTGCCGAACATGCATCTCGTCATGCACGGCTCCTCGTCGGTGCCGCAGGACCTCCAGGACATCATCAACGCCTATGGCGGCAAGATGAAGCCGACCTGGGGCGTGCCTGTCGCCGAGATCCAGCGCGGCATCAAGAACGGCGTGCGCAAGATCAACATCGACACCGACAACCGCATGGCGATGACCGGCCAAATCCGGAAAGTGCTCAAGGACAATCCGGAAGAGTTCGATCCGCGCAAATACCTGAAGCCCGCGATGGAAGCGATGACCAAGCTGTGCAAGCAGCGGCTCCAGGAATTCAATACCGCAGGCCAAGCCTCCAAGATCAAGAAGGTGCTGACCACGGCCGAGATGGCCAAGCGCTACGCCAAGGGCGAGCTCGCCCCGAAGGTGGCGTGAAGCTGCTCTATCCTCCCCCTCTCCCCGCCCTTCGCGGGGAGAGGGTTGGGGTGAGGGGCTCTCTCCGCAGATGAGATGACTGCGGGACCTGTACCCCCTCACCCGGATCGCAAGGGCGATCCGACCTCTCCCCGCAGGCGGGGAGAGGTGAACAAGCCCTCCCCCTTACCCTGCGACGAACGTTAACTCGGCATTTGCCCGAGAACGGTCTATTTTCACCGGCAAGGGCAGAATCGTTTTGGGAGGACATCTCGATGAATCTGACTGAGCTCAACAGGATCGCGACCGCTCTGGTCGCGCCCGGCAAGGGCATCCTTGCCGCCGACGAATCCTCCGGCACCATCAAGAAGCGTTTCGACGCGATCGGCGTGGAATCGACCGAGGAGAACCGCCGCGACTATCGCGAGATGCTGTTCCGCTCGAACGAAGCCATGAGCCGGTACATCTCCGGCGTCATCCTCTATGACGAGACGATCTGGCAGAACGCAAAGGACGGCACGCCCCTGGTCAAGCTGATCGAACAGACCGGCGCCATTCCCGGCATCAAGGTCGACGAGGGCACGCAGCCCCTGCCGATGTGCCCGGGAGAGCTCGTCACCGTCGGGCTCGACAAGCTCGCCGAGCGCTTGAAGAAATATTGCGAGCGCGGCGCGCGCTTCGCCAAATGGCGCGCGGTGATCGATATCGGCAGCGGCATCCCCTCAATGACCGCGATCAGCGTCAACGCCCACGCGCTGGCGCGCTATGCAGCGCTGTGCCAGGCCGCGCAGATCGTGCCGATCGTCGAGCCCGAAGTGTTGATGGACGGCGATCACGACATCGATCGCTGCTATGAGGTGACGAGCCGTGTGCTCAACAAGACGTTTCAGGAATTGCGCGTGCAGCGCGTCGCGCTCGAGGGCATGGTGCTGAAGCCGAACATGGCCATCTCCGGCAAAAAATGCCCGAAGCAGGCTTCCATCGAGGAGGTCGCGGAGAAGACGATACGGCTGCTTAGGGCGTGCGTGCCCGCGGCGGTACCCGGCATCGCCTTCCTCTCCGGCGGCCAGTCGGATGAAGAGGCAACGGCGCATCTCAACTCCATGCACAAGCGCGGGCCCCTGCCCTGGGGCCTGACCTTCTCCTACGGTCGCGCACTGCAGGCCGCGCCGCAGAAGGCCTGGTCGGGCAAAGCCGAGAACGTCGCGGCCGGACAAAGCGCATTCAGTCACCGCGCGCGAATGAATGGCCTCGCCTCCAAAGGCGAATGGCAAAGCAGCCTGGAAAAGAAAGCGGCCTAGATCTTGTCGAACAAATCTCCTCCGCCGCGCCCGGCGCCGCGCCTTTATCTCGCGACGCCTGTCGTCGACGATCCCGCTTCGCTTCTCACGGAGCTGCCCGGTCTGCTCGCCGCCGCCGACGTCGCGGCCGTGCTGCTGCGCCTGAAGGAGACCGATCAGCGCACCATGATCTCCCGGATCAAGGCGCTAGCGCCGCCGGTTCAGAAAGCGGGCGCCGCGCTGCTCGTCGACGGCCATCCTGAGCTCGTCGCACGCGGCGGCGCCGACGGCGCGCACCTGCCCGGCATCGCCGCGCTGAAAGAGGCGCTGCCATCGCTCAAGCCCGATCGCATCGCCGGCGTCGGCGGGCTGACGACGCGGCACCATTCCATGGATGCGGGCGAGATCGGCGCGGATTACGTTCTGTTCGGCGAGCCCGACGCAAAGGGCCAGCGGCCGTCGTCGCAAGCGATCGCCGAACGGCTGGACTGGTGGGCCGAGCTGTTCGAGCCGCCCTGCGTCGGCTTTGCCCTGTCGTTGGAGGAGGCCCGCGAATTCGCCGCCAGCGGCGCCGATTTCGTGCTGGTGGACGACTTGATCTGGGCCGATCCGCGCGGACCCAAGGCCGCGCTGGTCGAGATCGACGCTGCGATCAAGAATGCTCATGCGACGGCGCTTGCGGGCCAAAATCCTGCGGGTCAGGAGCACGGCTAGCGCCCGTCATGAAGCTCCCGCGCATCACCATCCTGGCCACGCTGCTGCTCACAGTGCCCGCGGCCGCGCAGCTCCAGATCACGCCGCCCGTGGCAACGCCAAGCCCTTCGGCCGAGAAAACCAAGGACAAGCCGAAGGCCACGCCGCACACCATCACCAAGAAGAAGGAAGCGGCCCCGGCACCAAAGCCTTCAGCGTCCCCCAAACCTTCAGCCTCCCCAAAGCAGGCTCCGGCCGCGACCGTGATCCCTGCGCCTCCGACCGACAATCCCAACGTCGATCTGGTGTACGGCGCCTATCAGCGCGGCCAGTACAAGACCGCCTTCGAACTCGCCACCGCCCGTGCCGAAACCGGCGATGCCAAGGCGATGACCATGCTGGGTGAGCTCTATTCCAATGCCATGGGAATCCGGCGCGACTACGCCAAGGCGCTGCAATGGTACAAGCGCGCCTCCGACGCCGGCGACCGCGAGGCGATGTTCGCGCTCGCTATGCTCAGAATGTCCGGCCGCGGCGGCCCGGTCGACAAAAACGAGGCGGTCAAGCTGATGGCGTCCGCCGCCAAGCTCGGCGAGCCCAAGGCGGCCTATAACCTCGCGCTGCTCTATCTCGACGGCCAGACCCTGCCGCAGGACGTCAAGCGCTCCGCCGAGCTGCTGCGCCAGGCGGCTGATGCCGGCCTGCCCGAGGCGCAATACGCGCTCGCGACCTTCTACAAGGAAGGCACCGGCGTGCCGAAGGATTTGGAACGGGCGGTGCGTCTGCTCCAGGTCGCCACGCTGACCGACAATGTCGATGCCGAGGTCGAATACGCCATCGCGCTGTTCAACGGCACCGGCACGCCGAAGAACCAGCCGGCGGCCGTAGCCCTGCTCCGCAAGGCCTCCCGCCAGGGCAGCGCGATCGCGCAGAACCGGCTGGCCTGGGTGCTGATCAACGGCATGGGCACGGCCGTGGACAAGGTCGAGGGCTTCAAATGGCATCTGGTGGCCAAGACCGCCGGCAAGGGCGATCCGGAGCTGGACAAGCAATTGTCCGATCTGCCGGCCGAGGACCGGGCCAAGGCCGAGGCTGCCGCCAGGAAATGGCTCGGGGCCAAATGACTTGACGTTGAGGCCCCCGCAGGGCACCCCATCCCTCAAACAGGTGCGATTTCGCGCCATTTCCCCCGATCAAGACCGGAAGCTCATGCTGTATTCCGCAACTATCAACGTCATGGTCAAGGCCGCGCGCCGCGCCGGCCGCAGCCTCAAGCGCGATCTCGGCGAGATCGAGCATCTCCAGGTCTCGCTGAAGGGGCCGGCGAATTTCGTCTCGCTGGCCGACAAGCGCGCCGAGGAGATCCTCTACCAGGACCTCGCCAAGGCGCGGCCCGGTTACGGCTTCATCGGCGAGGAAGGCGGCACGCGCGAGGGCTCCGACAAGAGCCACACCTGGATCGTCGATCCGCTCGACGGCACCACCAACTTCCTGCACGGCATCCCGCAATTCGCGATCTCGATCGGGCTTTCGCGCGAAGGCACGATCATCGCCGGCGTGATCTACAATCCCGCCAATGACGAGCTCTACATTGCCGAGCGCGGCAAGGGCGCCTTCCTCAACGACCAGCGCCTGCGCGTGGCCGGCCGCCGCCAGCTCAACGAATGCGTGGTGGCCTGCGGCCTGCCCCATATCGGCCGCGGCGACCACGAGGAATTCCGCCGCGAGATGACCGCGATGCAAGAGCGCGTCGCCGGCCTGCGCCGCTTCGGCGCCGCCTCCCTCGACCTCGCCTTCGTCGCGGCGGGCCGCCTCGACGGCTATTGGGAGCGCAATTTGCAATCCTGGGACATCGCGGCAGGCATGATCATGCTGCGCGAGGCCGGCGGCACGATCACCGACATCGACACGCCGGGCGATGCCCTGGTGACGGGCAATGTCGTGTGCGGGAATGAGTTCGTGCACGGGGAATTGGCGAAGATTTTGCGGAAGTAGGCCGCAGTAGCACGACAGCTCGATCTACGACGGTTAAGAATCGTCGTCCTCGTCGGATTCCTCGTCGTCCTCGTCGTCGCGATATTCACCGCCGATGGTCAGGCCCTCGATCGCCGTGGCGCCCTTCGACTTGATCACCCGGCGGAGCGGGACCGAACTCTCGCTTCGCAGCGCGTCCATCAACTGTTCCGAATGGGTGACGATCCAGATGTCGGCGCGGCGTGATGCCTTGGCGACGAGCCGGGCCAGCGGCGCCAGCAGCGACGGATGCAGGCTGGTCTCGGGTTCGTTCAGCGCAATGAACGGCGGCAGCCGATAGCCCATGAACACCGCGAGCAGGCAGATGTATTTCAGCGTCCCATCGGATAGTTCATGCGCCCTGAACGGCCGCGGCATATCCGGCAATTGCAGATCGAATTCACACCTGCCATTTTCTTCCCATGCGCGGAGTTCGGCACCCGGGAATGCATCCTGGATCGCGTCCTGCAGGTCGTTGGCGTCTTCCCGAATGACATAGAGGGTCGCCAGGGTGGCCGCCAAATCGATTCCATCGGCGCTGAGCGAGGGCGTCGCGATCGCGAGACAAGGCTTTCGTATCGGTGACGCCGGATCAGTGCGGAAGTCATGATAGAATCGCCAGCCCAGCATCGCATTTCTGATCAGGTCGATTTCCGGACATTGCTTGCCATCGGAAAAAGCCGCAAGCGCGGTCTCTGACGGCAGCACCGCATCCTTGTGAGCGTTCCAGGCGCCGCTCTCGCCACGGACGCTGATAAGCGAATTGATCCGCTCCATCAGCTTGACCGTGCGTTTGCCGCGTGTCGTTTCGATCGTTTCAGCCTTGATCATCGGCTCGCCGGAAAACGCGGCCTGAAGCGGGCTCGGAAACCCGAGCTCGATGGAATACCTCATGCTGTCGAATGTGGCCGACAGCCGCAGCCGCCCGTCTTCGCCCTTTTTGCGAATGCCGGACCAGCAGACCGAATTCAATCCGCCTTCATCGGCGATCGTGCGGGTGATTTGACCGGTCGCCGCGTCGCGCAGCAGCGACAAGGACTTGTAGAGATTGGATTTGCCGACGCCATTTTCACCGACAAACACCGACAAGGGATGGATGGGTATGGAGAGCCGCCGAATGGAGCGATAGTTCGAGATCGCAATTTCGGTCGGACGCATGACGTGCTCTCGATCGGCGGGATGCCAGGGTATTCGCGGCGTGGTGCGAATACGTTGTTCAATCCAGGGATGCAGTCTGGATTGAGGCCTCCGAGAAATCAAGCCGAGGGATCCGGCGTTCAGTCAGGGCAATCGCATATGGTGCACGAGGACCACGCGGCTTGCTCCGCCTCTCCCGCTTGCGGGAGAGGCCGACGCGCCCCGGGCGATGCGAAGCATCGTCCCGCGCGCGGCGGGTGAGGGCTCTCACCACACGGGGGCATCCTCCGCAATTCTCGACAATCCCGACGCGGAGACACCCCCACCCCAACCCTCCCCCGCAAGCGGGAGAGGGAGCCCACTGCCGATGCCGCCGCACGTGCGCGCCATATGCGATTTCCCGGCCGTTCAGTGGCCGGCCCTTGCCGGCGCGGGCGGCCCATACATCTCGGCCTCCTTCGCCACCTTCTCCCGATCCCCGCCCAGCACGCGTTGCACCGAGACGAAGAACACCGGGACCATCAGCAGCGCCAGGATCACCACCGCGATCATGCCGCCCATCACGATGCTGCCGAGTGCCTGCTGGCTGGCGCCGCCGGCGCCATGGGCGATGGCCATCGGCAGCACGCCGCAGATGAAGGCGAGGCCGGTCATCAGGATCGGGCGGAAGCGCAGGCGGCAGGCCTCGATGGTGGCGTCCACCAGCGGCTTGCCTTCTTTCCGCAGATCCTTGGCGAACTCGATGATGAGAATCGCGTCCTTGGCCGCAAGGCCAATGATGGTGATCAGACCGACGGTGAAATAGACGTCGTTGGGCAGGCCGCGCAGCATCGCCGCGACCACCGCGCCGACGATGCCGAGCGGCACGGTGAGCAGCACCGCGAGCGGAATGGTCCAGCTCTCGTAAAGGGCGGCCAGGCACAGGAACACCACGAACACCGAGAGCCCGAGCAGGAACGGCGCCTGCGAACCCGACAGTTTCTCCTGGAGCGACTGCCCGGTCCATTCATAGCCGAAGCCGCGCGGCAGCTTGCCTGCGAGCCGTTCCATCTCGGCGATGGCATCGCCCGAGGTGAAGCCGGGTTTCGCCTCGCCCGAGATGCGCACCGCCGGATAATAATTGAAGCCGGCGATCTGCGTCGGTCCGCGCGCCCATTCCACGGTGGCAAAGGACGAGAATGGCACCAGCTGGCCGCGGCTGTTCTTGACGTTGTAGTTGAGGATGTCCTCGGTGCGCATGCGGTCGCGGGCATCGGCCTGCACCACGACGCGCTGCATGCGGCCGCGGTTCGGGAAGTCGTTGATGTAGTTCGAGCCGAGATTGGTCGAGATCGTGTTGTTGATGTCCTCGAAGGTGACGCCGAAGGCGCCGGCCTTTTCTCGGTCGATCACGAGATTGACCACGCCCGCCTCGGGCAGGCCTTCGACATAGACCTTCTGAAGCACAGCGCTTGCATTGGCCTCCGCGATCAACTGATCGGCGGCGCGCATCAAGGCCGGATAGCCCTTCTGGCCGCGGTCCTGGAGCCGGAACGAGAAGCCCGAGGAATTGCCGAGATTGTCGATCGGCGGCGGCTGCAGCGCGGAGATTTTTGCGTCGCGGATCGACGACGACAGATCGCGGTTGATGTCGGCAACGATCGCCGCTGCCGAATCCTTCGGCCCGCGCTCCGACCAGTCCTTCAAGGTGATGAAGGCCTGCGCGGTGTTCATGCCCTGGCCGGAGAAGCTGAAGCCGGTAAGAAAGGTGACGTTATCGACGCCCGGCCGTTGCGCCAAATATTTTTCCACTTTCTCGATCACCGCCTCGGTCCGGCCATAGGACGAATCCGACGGCGTCTGCACGTCGGTGGTGACGAAGCCCTGGTCGTCGACGGGGAGGAAGCCGCCGGGCAGATTGACGAAGGCCCAGGACAGGCCGGCGAGCAGCGCGACATAGACCAGCATCAAGCGGCCGGTGCGCTTCAGCGAGAAACCGACGGTGCGGGAATAGCCCTCCTTGCCGCCCTCGAGCATCCGGTTGAACCAGCCGAACACGCCCTTCTTGGCGTGACCGTGGCCGGCAGCGACGGGCTTGAGCAGCGTCGCACACAGCGCCGGCGTCAGCGACAGTGCCAGGAAGGCGGAGAAGCCGATCGCGGCGACCATGGTCACGGAGAACTGGCGGTAGATGATGCCGACTGAGCCCGGGAAGAACGCCATCGGCACGAACACGGCCATCAATACCAGCGTGATGCCGATGATGGCGCCGGTGATCTGCGACATCGCTTTGCGCGTCGCTTCCTTCGGCGGTAGCCCCTCCTCGGCCATGATGCGCTCGACGTTCTCGACCACGACGATGGCATCGTCGACCAGGATGCCGACCGCGAGCACCATGCCGAACATCGAGAGCATGTTGATGGAGTAGCCGGCGAGCAGCAGCGTGGTACAGGCGCCCAGCAGCGCTACCGGCACCACGATGGTCGGAATGATGGTGTAGCGGATGTTCTGCAGAAACAGGAACATCACCACAAACACCAGCACGATGGCTTCGACCAGCGTCGACAGCACCTTCTTGATCGAGGCCTCGACCACGGGCGTGATGTTGTAGGGAATCTCGTAGCCGATATTGGCCGGGAAGAAGCGCGACAGCTCCTTCATCTTCTCTTCGACGGCGCTCGCGGTCGCCAGCGCATTACCGGTCGGCGACATCAGCACGGAGAGGCCGGCGGTCGGCTTGCCGTCGAGACGGGTGTTGAACTGGTAGCTCAGGCCGCCGACCTCGATGCGCGCGACATCGCGCAGCCGCACGGTCGAGCCGTCGGCATTGGCGCGCAGGATGATGGTGCCGAATTCATCCGGGGACGAGAGCTGGCCCTTGACCAGCACCAGCGCGGAGGTGCGCTGGGTCGAGGTCGACGGTTCGGCGCCGATGCTGCCGGAAGCGACCTGCGCGTTCTGCGCGGCAATGGCCTTGTTGACGTCGTCGGCGGTCAGGCCATAGCCGACCAGCTTGGCCGGATCGACCCAGACGCGCAGGCTGCGTTCGGTCGAATACAGCGTGGCGCGGCCGACGCCGGGGATGCGGCGGATCTCGCCGAGCACGTTACGGATCATGAAGTCGCCCAGCCCGACCTCGTCCAGGCTGCCGTCGGTCGAGTTCAGCGTGATGATCTGGAGCACCGCGCTGGAGGCTTCCTCGATCAGAATGCCCTGCTGGATCACCGCGCGCGGCAGCCGCGCCTCGACGCGCTTGATGCGGTTCTGCACCTCGACCGAGGCGGCGCTGGTATCGGTGCCCGGCACGAAATTGGCGATGATCTCAACCTGGCCGAGCGAGTCGCTGGTGGATTCGAAATTGAGGATGCCGGAGGCGCCGTTGAGCTCCTCCTCGATCAGCCGCGTGACGCTGTTGTAGAGGTTTTCGGGCGAGGCGCCGGGATAGCTGGTCGAGATCGAAATCGAGGGCGGCGCAATGATCGGATACTGCGCGATCGGCAACAGCGGAATCGAAATTGCGCCGACCAGACAGATGAACAGCGCGACCACCCAGGCGAAGATCGGCCTGTCAATGAAGAAGCTCGCCATTACCGCTTTTAACCTCGTTGTTTCACTAGTCCCTCATGGTGAGGAGCGCGAAGCGCGTCTCGAACCATGAAGGCCCGGCTCTCGCCCGTGGCCATCCTTCGAGACGCCCGCTTTGCGGGCTCCTCAGGATGAGGGATCAAGACAGTCGCGACGCCCGAACGTTACCGCATCAGCTTCTGGGCGTGCCGGTTATCGGCAGTCGCATCCGCTTCCGACCAGGATTGCGGCTTGACCTTGTCGCCGGCGGCGAACTTCTGGAAGCCTTCGACCACGACCTTGTCGCCGGCCTTCAAGCCGTCGGTGACGAACCAGATTCCGTCCTGCACCGAACCGGTGCGCACCGGCTGCACTGCGATGCGATTGTCGTCCTTGACGACGAACACCTCGCTGCCGCCGCCGCCATTGCGCTGGATCGCCTGCTGCGGCACCGCGATCGCGTCGCTATCGAGACCCTGGTCGATGCGGACGCGGACATACATGCCCGGCAGCAATTCGCGTTTGGGATTGCGGAACTCACCGCGCAAGGTCACCTGACCGGTATTGGCGTCGACCTTGGCATCCGAAAACAGCAACTTGCCGTCGAGCGAGTAGAGCGTGTTGTCGTCGAGCACGAGATGCACCTTGGCGGCGTCAGGCGCGATGCGCTCGAGGTCACCGCTCTCGAAGGCGCGGCGGAGCTGGTTGAGCTCGTTCACCGACTGGGTGAAATCCGCATAGATCGGATCGAGCTGCTGGATCGTGGCCAGATTGGTCTCGTTCTGGACCGCGAGCGCGCCCTCGCTGACCAGGGCAGCACCGACGACGCCGTCGATCGGCGCGCGTACGGTGGCATAGTCGAGATTGAGCTTGGCGCGCGCGAGATCGGCCTTGCGGCCCTCGACCTCGGCATGAGCCTGGCGCTCGGCCGCGATCGCCTTCTCGTTCTCGGCTTCGGGCGCGGCGCGCTGGCTGGTGAGCGTGGCAATGCGGCGCGCCTGCTGCTGCGACTGCATCAACGCGGCCTCGGCCTTGGCGACCGCGGCATCGTTGGCCATCACCTCGACCTCGAACGGACGCGGATCGATACGGTACAGCGGATCACCGGCCTTCACCTCGCTGCCCTGTCGGAACAGACGCTCGACCACGATGCCGGACACGCGCGGCCGCACGTCGGAGACGCGCGTCGGCGCAATGCGGCCCGGCAGCTCGCGCACAACGGCGCGCGGCTGCGGCTTGACGATGACGATGCTGACGTCGGGATCGTTGGGCTGGGCGGCTGAAATGGCGGAGCTGGATTCGTCGCAGCCTGCCAATAGCGGCGTAAAGGCCGCGAGCATCATTGCAACGCATGCCGATCGCGCGCGAAGTCCTGACATGAAGTTAAGTGCCCCGATATTGTTGAAACTGATCACGCTGCGCGGGGCCTGTTCTCGGCGATTCCGCGCTGGCGATGCCGCCAAAATAGAGGGGACGTGCTGCGACGCAACGCACCTTGCGGGCGGCCCAATGTCACACGGTCTATGGTGCTGACTTCAGTGCGCTTTTCGCGCCTCACCCGATTGTGAGTCCGGTTCCACCGCCGCATGCTGCGACGGAACATCGCAATTACGCCGCCGCCCTCATCCGGTAGTGGCTGACGCCCCATTCGTTGCCATCGGCATAGCCGAACAGGCCCGAGGTCGCGAGAAAGAACCAGCGCCAGCGTCGCATCCGCAGGCCGGTCTCCTCGCCATGGACGTTGCGCAAGGCCGCCTCGATGGCATCGCGATGCGTGTCGAAATTGGCGAGCCAGTCGTTGGCGGTGCGCTGATAATGCGTGCCGCTCCAGCACCATTCCTTCTCCACGGTGAAGATATCGTCGAATTGCCTGACGAGGTGATGGCTCGGCATCAGCCCGCCCGTGGAGACGCGCTGCGCGATCCAGTCGTCGCGATCGGCCCGGTCGAACAGGTGAGAGCCGGAGCGATGGGCGACGATGTGCATGAAGAACCGCCCCTCCGGCGCGAGCCACGCGCGCAGGCGCGTCATCAGCTTGCGCCAGTTCATCACATGCTCGAACATCTCGACCGAGACGATGCGGTCGAATTGCCCATCGGGCGCGAACACGTTGATGTCCGCGCAGATCACGCGCAGGTTGAGGAGACCGCGCAGCCGCGCCTCTTCCTCGATATGGGCGCGCTGCGCCTGTGAGCTCGACACCGCGGTGACCTTGGCGTGCGGAAACTGCCGCGCCATCCACAGCGACAGCGAGCCCCAGCCGCAGCCGAGCTCGAGGATGGTCTGGCCGTCGGCGAGAGCGGCATGCTCGGCGGTCTGGCGCAGCGCCTCCTCCTCGGCCTCCCGCAAGGTGGTCGCGCCGGTCTTGTAGAAGCAGCAGGAGTATTTGCGGTTGGGACCGAGCACCTTCGCAAAGAACGAAGCTGGCACCCCCTCGTGCCCGGCATCCGCGTCCTCGGCGATCGGCCGCAGCATCATCCGCCCGGCGAAGGCGGCATCATCCGCCCCGCCCAGCGCGGACAGCCGCGTCACCGTGCGCGAGCACAGGCGCTGGATCGCCGCGCGGATCACGACATCAGGCAAAGGCACCCGTTCGGCAGTCCCGATGATCGCGGACACGACGCTCATGCGACGACTCCGTCTTTGGGCGGCAGATCTTGGACGGCAAGTCTTGGGCGCCAAGGGGAAAAGTGCGAACTGAACCTGTGGAATGCCGACGATTTGGAAAGTATGTCCTTACCAAAGCCCGGTTTCAGCGTTGGGTTCCCCAGCTCTCCCCGAAATCGGCGCATCCGGCGCTTTTTTTGGGCGGGCGCTGTGCCATAGTGCGCCCCGCAAGCAAGTTAACGGATGATACCGGCCATGCCGCCAGGCGCCTCGCCCCGCTCCTCCCTCGACATCGAATATACCAAGCTATCCTCGCCCAGCGTCTTCCTGGTGCGGATGCTGGTCTTCCTGGTGCTCTGCACCCTGGTGGGGGTGGTGCTCTACAAGCAGATCATCCAGGCCTTCTTCGCCAATCCCGGGCTCAATGCGCTGATCGGCGGCGTGCTGTTCATCGGCATCATCCTGGCCTTCCGCCAGGTGATCCGGCTGTATCCCGAAGTGTCCTGGGTCAACAATTTCCGCATCGCCGACCCCGGCCTTGCGCCCGCCCGCCACCCCAAGCTGCTGGCGCCGATGGCAATGATCCTCGGCGGCGAGCGCACCGGGCGGATGTCGATCACCCAGACCACCATGCGGCACCTGCTCGATTCGATCGCGACCCGCCTCGACGAAGCCCGCGACATCTCCCGCTACATGACCGGGCTTCTGGTCTTCCTGGGACTGCTCGGCACCTTCTGGGGCCTGATCGAGACGGTCGGCTCGGTCGGCAAGGTGATCGACGGGCTCAAGGTCGGGGGCGATTCCGGCGCCCTGTTCGACACGCTGAAGGAGGGGCTGGCCGCCCCGCTCGGCGGCATGGGCATCTCGTTCTCGAGCTCGCTGTTCGGTCTCGCCGGCTCGCTGATCCTGGGCTTCCTCGACCTGCAATCGAGCCAGGCGCAGAACCGTTTCTACACCGATCTCGAAGACTGGCTTGCCACCACCGTCCGCGAATATGGCAGCGGCGAAGTGGCGGTCGCCGCCGGTGGCGGCGGCATTGCCAGCGGCGAGCTTCAGGCCGTCGTCGAGCGCTTGCGCACGGTGCTCGAGGAAGGCAGCGGCAGCCGCGGCACCACCGCGGCGATGGCAAGCCTCGCCGAAGCCATCCAGGCGCTGGTCTCGCATATGCGGACCGAGCAGCAGATGATCCGCGAATGGGCCGACGGCCAGGGCGAGCAGAACCGCGAGATCCGGCGCCTGCTGGAGCGCATCGCGCGTCAGCCCGAGAAGGGTTAGCGACATGGCACTGGCGCGCGGCCGTCGCGGCGATACCTCCTTCAACTATTGGCCCGGCTTCGTCGACGCGCTGTCGACGCTGGTGCTGTCGATCGTGTTCCTGCTGTCGGTGTTCCTGGTGGTGCAGTTCTTCCTCTCGCAGGAGGTCACGGGCAAGGACAAGGCGCTGGAGCTGCTCAACGCCAAGATCGCGCAGCTCAACGAGCTGCTGTCGCTGGAGAAGCTCGGCAAGCTCACGCTGGACGACCAGGTCTCGTCGCTGAAAGCCGGCCTCGCCTCGGCCGAGAGCGAGCGCGACCGCATCAAGGGCCTCTATGAGGGGCTGGCCGCCGCGGGCAATGACGCGCAAGGCAAATCCTCCGAGCTCGGCAAGGCGCTGGACTCCGAGAAAGCGGTTTCGGCCCGCGCGCTGGCGCAGATCGAGGTGCTGAACCAGCAGATCAGCGCGCTGCGGCGGCAATTGGCGGCGCTGGAAGAAGCGCTCGACGTCTCCGAGAAGCGCGACAAGGAATCGCAAAACCGAATTGCCGATCTGGGCTCTCGCCTGAATGTCGCCCTGGCGCAGCGCGTGCAGGAATTGTCGCGCTACCGCTCGGAATTCTTCGGCCGCCTGCGCGCCATCCTCGGCAACCGCCCCGACATCCGCATCGTCGGCGACCGCTTCGTATTCCAGTCCGAAGTGTTCTTCGACACCGGACAGGCGGTGCTGCTGCCCGAAGGCCGCGCCGAGCTCGACACTTTGGCGACCGCGCTGATCGACCTCGACAAGAAGATCCCGAACGAGATCCCCTGGGTGCTGCGCGTCGACGGCCACACCGACGTGCGCCCGGTCAACGGGCCGAACTTCAAGTCGAACTGGGACCTCTCGGCCGCCCGCTCGATCTCGGTGGTGCAGTACCTGATCTCGCTCGGCGTGCCCGCCCAGCGCCTCGTCGCCGCCGGCTTCGGCGAATTCCAGCCGCTCGACACCGCCAACACCGAGGAAGCCTACAAGCGCAACCGCCGCATCGAGCTGAAGCTGACGGAGCGGTAGTGAGCGCCCTCCACCTTCGTCTCTACCGACCCGAGGACGAGGCCGCCTCGATCGACCTCTGGCATCGCACCTGGCAGCAGGCCTATCCGCAGATCGACTTCGCCACGCGCCTGGACTGGTGGCGCGAACGCTGGCGTAGGGACCTGGTGCCGAAAGCCTCCATCGTGGTCGCGGAGCAGGACGGCGCGCTGACCGGCTTCGTCACCATCGACGGCGACGGCTATCTCGACCAGCTCGTGGTCGATCCCGCGCATTGGGGCTCGGACGCGGCGCGGCTGCTGGTCGACGAGGCCAAGCGCCTGTCGCCGACAGGCGTGACGCTGCTCGTCAACAAGGACAACAGCCGCGCCATCCGCTTCTACGAGCGCAACGGCTTTGCCCATGCCGGCGACGAGGTGAACCCGACCTCGGGCCGGCCGGTGCTGAAGATGGAGTGGCAACCTTAGATTCTGGGGCGCGTGACGCCCGTCACGCCGGGATCCCGGGACGTCGGCTAGTCGTTGTGTCCGGAAGTTGCGCCGGCAAGCGGATGGAGATGACCGATGAAACTGAGCGATCTGGCCAAGGGATCTTCGGTCCTGCTCGGCGTCATCGTCGCCGGATATGTCTCGACGAGCTATGTCGACCAACGCCTCGCCACGCCGGTCAAGACGACGAGTGCTCCGACGCATGGCCTTGAGCCATCGGCCTGCGTTGATGAGGACGGGAGCTGGAAGAATTGGCCGTGGCCGAATGTGCCGGCGCTGTCGCCGAAGTGTCGATGAGCGGCGCTGTCGCGTAACTCGCCGCGAGGCGCTCTCGGCTCAAGCGGAGCTCAAGATCGAAA
Organism: Bradyrhizobium sp. WSM1253; assembly: GCF_000244935.1. Taxonomy (NCBI): domain Bacteria; kingdom Pseudomonadati; phylum Pseudomonadota; class Alphaproteobacteria; order Hyphomicrobiales; family Nitrobacteraceae; genus Bradyrhizobium; species Bradyrhizobium sp. WSM1253. The sequence goes on along the minus strand of NZ_JH600073.1, from coordinate 5,600,006 downwards.
TGCCAGCTTTCAGCCTGGCGGAGCGCGCGGTGGCTGTCTTCGCGGAGCCGGATCGACTCATCGATCGCTCGCTGCGCCCGCTCCAAAAGCTCGAGGGTCTCTTTGCTGTACGGCTGGGCCATGAGGCGCACTCCCGTTGAGGCGGGAGCACAAATCATCTCTCAGGCACCGACGCCTACGGACGAGCCTTTGGCCGGCGATACCTGATTAGGCGCCACATCTGGGGGAACTGCAAGGTTCATGCACGCGGCTCAGGGCGCGGGCTGCGCCTATCCGAAGTTGCGGAAGCCTACGATGAGCAAGCCGAAACTCATGAAAACGATGACGCCGCTACCTGCGACAACAAGCAGGGCCGCTTTCCATCCCGCAAGGCCGCGCTTCTGCTGTCGAATGGCGAACAGGATGAGGAGGATGAACAGGATTGGGCAGATGAGAACAATCATGCACGTTTCCAAATCACGACGGCACTTCAGTTAAGGAGCCGTGTGAGGCTGGTGTCCGCTAAGGGCGGTGAGCGCGGTTTGTCGGTCGAGCGGCCAAGTCCCGTCTACCCTGAGCGCGAACGTCGTGACCAACCGTTCGGGGCCACCGAAGGCCGAGCGATTTCACATCGATCCCAGCTCCTTGATCAGCTTGGGAAGCATTCTGCCAGGTATCGAGCCGGACGGAGCAAAGCCGGAGTCCTTCGCCCCCATGCGTCGATAGAATGGCGCGGCATCTGGGTCGGCCTCGATCGCCATGCGGTGAGCACCCATCGCTGTTGCTTCGCTGGCAGCCCAATGAAACAACTTCATTCCCAAGCCACCGCGAAGCATCGTCGGCTCGACGAACAACTTCAACAAATCAGCCCAGCTTCCAGTGACCCTGACTTGGGCGACGCCGACGATCTTGCCGTTCTCTTCTGCCACTGCAATTGAACTGGATTGGAGTTCGCATGCTTCGATGGTGAGTTCGCTCCGACAGGCCTCCATGAAGTCGTTGCCGTAGCCCCATACAGCTTTCGATCTAAGGCACAAGGCCGAGAGCGTAGGTAGCTCCTCAACTGTTGGCGGTCTGAGAACACAAGTCACGAGGCTTGGCTCCATGCATTGATTTCGGATACCACATCGCCGCCTCCGATGTCTCATACTGGCCTAGCAGCGGGCCTCGATGAGGCGGGCACTCCGTCCCCTTCGCGTCCGACAAGGGCAAGCCAGCGGAAACGAAGCCGCCTGGTTCGCTGGTCCGAGCGCAGTCGCAGCACCGGCACCGGCAAAGCACACAGCCCGACCAATCTTGCGATGCGGAAGATCCGCTCGTGCTGTTCGAGGAAGCCGATGTGGCGCGAAGCGGCTTCCAAAACCTCCGCTGTCATTCCCCGCGAAGGCGGGGAATCCAGTACGCCGCGGCTTATCGGTTGATCACTTCCGTCTCGGAGTACTGGATCACCCGCTTTCGCGGGCGATGACACTGTGAGTGGCGCAGCAGTCCGAACTACTCGGCCTCACGCCCCCTCGAACTGCAACCTCGCCAGCCTGGCATAGAGCCCGTTCGCGGCCACGAGCTCCGCATGCGTGCCCTGCTCGACGATTCTGCCCTGGTCCATCACCAGGATGCGGTCGCACGACAAGACGGTGGCGAGGCGGTGCGCGATCACGAGCGTGGTGCGGTGGCGCATCAGCTCTTCCAGTGCGGTCTGCACCAGCGTCTCGCTTTCGGCATCGAGCGCGGAAGTGGCTTCATCCAGCAGCAACAGCGGCGCATCGCGCAGGATGGCACGCGCGATCGCGATGCGCTGGCGCTGGCCGCCTGATAGCGTCACGCCGCGCTCACCAAGCGGCGTGTCGAAACCTTCGGGCAGGCGGCGGATGAATTCGGCGGCGTGCGCGAGCTCGGCGGCACGCTCGACCTCGGCGTCGGTGGCATCGGGCCGGCCGAAGCGGATGTTGTCGCGGGCGCTGGCCGCGAACACGTTGGATTCCTGCGGCACCAGCGCGATGCGGGAGCGGAATTCACGCGGATCGGCGGATTTGACCGGCACGCCGTCGAGCGAGATCGCGCCGCTGCGCGGATCATAGAAGCGCAACAGCAGATGGAAGATCGTGCTCTTGCCCCCGCCGGACGGACCGACGATCGCGACCTTCTCGCCGGGGCGCACGGTAAACGACACCGCATCGAGCACATTGACGTCGCGCCGCGCCGGATAGGCGAAGCTGACATGGTCGAAGCCGACTTCGCCGCGCGCCGGCACCGGCAGCGCGCGCGGCGACGCCGGCGCGCTGATGTCGGGCTGCACATGCAGGATCTCAAACAGGCGCTCGGCAGCGCCCGATGCCGCCGAGATCTCGCCCCAGACCTCGCTGAGCTGGCCGAGGCCGGCCGCGGCGAAGGCCGCATAGAGCACGAACTGGCCGAGCCGGCCCGGCGTGATGGTGCCTGTGAGCACGTCGTGCGAGCCGATCCAGAGGATCGCGACCACGCTTGCGAACACGATGAAGATGATGATGGCGGTGAGCACGGCGCGCGCCTGCGTGGAGGTGCGCGCGGCTTCATAGGCCTGCTCGACCTCGCCGCCGAAGCGCCTCTCGGCGAGGCTCTCGCTGGTATAGGCCTGCACGGTGCGGATCGCACCGACCAGCTCGCTCGCGTAGGCCGAGGCCTCGGCCAGCGTGTCCTGCGCATTGCGCGACAGACGGCGCACCCAGCGCCCGAAGGCGACCAGCGGCAGCACGATCAGGGGAATGGCCAGCAGCACGAAGCCTGATAGCCGCGGGCTGGTGATCACCATCATCGCCGCAGCGCCGAAGAACATCATCAGATTGCGCAGCGCGATCGAAACCGAGGCGCCGACGGAGGATTTGATCTGGGTGGTGTCGGCGGTGAGGCGCGACACCAGCTCGCCGCTGCGCGCGGAATCGAAGAAGGCCGGCGACAGCGAGAGCAGATGGGCGAAGACGTCGCGCCTGAGATCGGCGACGATGCGCTCGCCGATCGTCATCACGAGGTAGTAGCGCGCGGCGCTCGCCAGCGCGAGCACGGCGACGACGGCGATCATCACCGAGAAGTAGCTGTTGATCAGCTCGATGCCCTCAGGCGTCAGGCCGAAATCGATCATCCTGCGCACCGCGACCGGCACCAGCAGGGTGGTCAACGCCGCGATCGTCAGCGCGACAAAGGCCAGCGCCGCCCGACCGCGATAGCGCGCCACATAGGGTGCGAGCGCCAGCAGCGGCCGCAGCTTGGCGCGGCTCTTCGCCGGCGCCTCGATCAGGTCGGCCTCGATCGACGGGGCTTCTGCGGGCCCGGTTTCAAGCCGTTCTACTGCGCTCATGAGATCCGACCAAAAGACAAAGAGAGGTAGTCTGCTCCAGATAGGCCGCGCGAGCGGGAGTGGCAAATCCGGGATGTCCCTTAGGGGGCCGCCCGGTCCCCTACTAAGGCCCTGCAACGGCTTGTTTTACAGGGCCTCGTGGGGTATAGACCGCGCCAAATCCGTCATTCGATAGCCACTCAAGTGAGGCGCCGGGGCGCCGAGGAATTGCCATGAAAGCCGAAATTCACCCGAACTATCATACGATTAAGGTCGTGATGACCGACGGAACCGAGTATCTGACCCGCTCCACCTGGGGCAAGGAAGGCGACACGCTGAACCTCGACATCGACCCCAAGTCGCACCCGGCCTGGACCGGCGGCAACGCCCAGCTGATGGATCGCGGCGGCCGCGTCTCGCGCTTCCAGAAGAAGTTTTCGGGCTTTCTCAAAAAGGATTGATCCGGCCCCTCGAGGCTGGAGACGAAAACGCCCCCGGAGAGCCGGGGGCGTTTTTTTTGTTTTGAGGCGATGTGCTCTCGACCAAGGCGAGAAATCGTAGGATGGGCAATGCGTAGCGTGCCCACCAATCTTGATTGCGATTCTGCGAGAAAATGGTGGGCACGGCGCTGCGCGCCTTTGCCCACCCTACGGCACCTGCGCTTACCGCTCGAACGCTGCCTTCAGCGCGTTGAGATGCGGCACCAGCGGGTTGCCGATCGAGGAATGATCGACCGGCGGCGTGTGGATGGTGGTGTCCAGGCGGCGCACGCGGGTCTGGAGGCTCATCGAGCGATGGATCAAATCCTGGAGCTGCGACGGCAGCTTCTCGATGCTGTCGGTCGAGCCGGGATCGGCGGCGGAGAGCTTGACCTTGGTTTTTTCGCGGTTGGCCTGGCCCAGCGTCATCTCGCCTTCCTTCACCGCGCGGTGCAGCAGCAGCCACGAGGCGAGCTGCATCAGGCGGGTGGTCAGGCGCATGCTCTCGGTCGCATAGGTGAGGCTGACGGCGCGATCGAGCGCCTTGGCCTCGGTGCGGCCGGCGCCATCGAGATAGGCGGCGGTCTCTTCGACCAGGTCCATGCCCTCGCGGAACAGGACGCCGAACGCCGCAGAATTGGTGAACCGCTCGCTGAGTTGAACGAGAGCACCTTCGGCTTGCAAACGTTCCATGGTTAACGCCCCTTACGCAACTGTCTGACTGCCCGGCTTTGGCGCCGGCTTATGATGAACAAATCATTGCGCGGGCGCGACGCCGAGTCCAGTGACAAGCGCGGATATGGTTTCCGCGGGTCTTTGCTCGGAATTCAACCGCGGCGAGACGCAAAAAGGCGGAGCTGGGCGCAAAAAAGAGCCGCCGGAAAACCGGCGGCTTTGAAAGTTGATAACAGGGAGGCGTCAAACAGAGTGGACAGGAGCCACTCGGTGTCCAAACAAGGACAGTTCCCAGTCATAAACTCGAAAGCTTAATGTGGAGTAAACGAGCGATTATTTTGAGGGTTCGTTAGCCATGTCGGTCAGTGGCCGAGTGGGCGGTGGAACGAATTCTTCACGCGCATCCGCAGCGAAGGCCGAAACCAGACCCTCATGGTGAGGAGCGCGCTCTTCGCGCGCGTCTCCGGACGATGCTTCGCATCGCCGGGACCATGCAGGCCCTGCTCTCGCCCGCGGCCATCCTTCGAGACGCGCGTGCCGCGCTCCTCAGGATGAGGACCGTGTGTGAGGCCAGCCCCGCTCCAGCGTCGGACCCTACGACTTGAAAACGCTGTTGGCCGCATCGCGCGAGGCGCGCTTCTTTGTTGTGGCTTCTTCCAATCTTGCGATCTCGGCCTTGAGCAGCGCGATGCGCTCGGTCAGTTCCTCCACTGACAAGAGTGAGAGATCCTGGCCGATGTCATGGCTGATCTTTTTGCGCGGACGGTCGTCGTCTTCCATCGCCATCCTTGTTCCTCCTGCGTTCGCATCACAAGCGGCTGAGGCGGTTGCCAGCCTGCACCGCGCTGGCTAAGCAATGGCCTCGTTCCATCCCGCACCTTTGCTCAAGGACACATCATGGACAAGCTGCCCGCGCAAATGACCGTGGTCGCCATCTCCAAACCCGGCGGACCGGAAGTGCTGGTGCCGGAACAACGGGCGCTGCCGCAGCCCGGTCCCGACGAGATCCTGGTCAAGGTGCAGGCCGCCGGCGTCAATCGGCCCGACGTCGCGCAGCGCTCCGGCGCCTATCCGCCGCCGCCCGGCGCCAGCGACCTGCCCGGCCTCGAAATCGCGGGCGAAGTGGTGGCCGTCGGCAGCAACGCCAAGCGGCACAAGATCGGCGACAAGGTGATGTCGCTGGTCGCCGGTGGCGGTTATGCGCAGTACTGCATCGCCCAGGACGGTCAGGCGATGAGCGTGCCGCCGTCGCTCTCGATCAAGGAAGCCGGTGCGCTGCCGGAAACGCTGATGACGGTCTGGCACAATGTGTTCGAGCGCGGCGGGCTGAAGGCCGGCGAGACGCTGCTGATCCATGGCGGCTCTTCCGGGATCGGCACCATGGCGATCCAGCTCGCAAAAGCGTTCGGCGCCAAGGTGATCGTCACCGTGGGATCGCAGGACAAGATCGATGCCTGCCTCAAGCTCGGCGCGGATCGGGCCATCAACTACAAGGACGAAGACTTCGTCGCCGTGGTCAAGGCGGAGACGAACAATGCCGGCGCCAATCTGATCCTCGATATGGTCGCCGGCGACTATGTCGATCGCAACTATGACGCCGCCGCGGTCGACGGCCGCATCGTGCAGATCGCGACCCTCAACGGGCCCAAGGTCACCGTCAACATCGCCAAGGTGATGGTGAAGCGCCTGACCCACACCGGCTCGACGCTGCGTCCCCGTAGTAATGCGGACAAGGCGGCGATGGTGGCCGCGATCGAGGCGAAAGTGATGCCGCTGTTGCGCGAAGGCCGGGTCAAGCCGCTGATGGACAGCACTTTCCCGCTGGAAAAGGCATCCGACGCGCACCGGCGGATGGAAACCTCTGCACATATTGGCAAAATTGTGTTGGAGGTCTAGGCCAGCGGCCCACAGGGCTAGCCGGAAACCCTTTGATTTTCCTCGCTTTCGTGGCATCTATCGCGACGCACCGAACCACTTTGTTCCGTTCGGAAAACGCCGTGCACCGAAGAGCCTGCACCGAAGAGTTTGCGTCGAACGCGGAGAACTGACCTTGCGTCTGATCAGGTGCCTCGCGCCCATAGCGCTGGGCCTCATGATTCTCGTCTGCGCGTTCCCGGCGCGCGCGCTCGACGCTGTCAGCGTCCGCGGTGACGCGCCCGCAATCGACCTCACCGGCGTGCTCGAGCATCAGCGCAGCGACGCCGACCGCATCCAGGTTTCCACCGCGCCCGGCACCGACGGCATCGTCCGCCGCATCGAGGTGCGCGCCCGCGAAGGCGGCCAGAACTGGGTGGTGTTCGCGCTCGCCAACAACACCGACGACCAGCTCGACCGCCTGATCGTCGCCCCGCATTACCGCATCGTCTCCTCGGGGCTGCTGTGGCCCGACCTCGGGCTGTCCCGCATCGCGACCATCACGCCCTCGACCGGCGACCGGCCGGAGCGGCAGGAGAGCCCGACCGCCGACGTCTTCCGCGTCACCCTCGATCCCGGCGCCGTCGTCACCTTCGTCGCGGAGCTGCGCACCGACAAGCTGCCGCAGCTCTATCTGTGGGAGCCGGAATCCTACAAGGACAAGGTCAACTCGTTCACGCTGTACCAGGGCATCGTGATCGGCATCTCCGGCTTGCTGGCGCTGGTGCTGACCATCCTGTTCGTGGTCAAGGGCAGCATCATGTTCCCGGCCGCCGCGGCGCTGGCCTGGGCGGTGCTGGTCTATATCGGCGTCGATTTCGGCTTCTGGGGCAAGGTGCTCGACATGTCGAACAACGCCGAGCGCATCTGGCGCGCGGCGGGTGAGGCGATACTGGCGGCGACGCTGCTGGTGTTCCTGTTCGCCTATCTCAATCTCAGTCGATGGCACGTGCGCTATTCCCACATCACGGTGGGCTGGCTCGCGTTCCTGGGCTCGCTGGTTGCGCTGGCCCTGTTCGACCCCGCGGTGGCCTCCGGCATCGCGCGCATCTCGCTGGTGCTGATCGCCTTCGCCGGCTTCGCGTTGATCGTCTATCTCTCCACCCACGGCTTCGACCGCGCGGTGCTGCTGATCCCGACCTGGTTCCTGCTGGTGGTCTGGGTGGTCGCGGCCGGCATGACGGTCGCAGGCTCCGTCACCAACGACATCGTCGGCCCTGCCCTGCTCGGCGGCCTCGTGCTGATCGTGATGCTGATCGGCTTCACGGTGATGCAGCATGCCTTCGCCGGCGGCGGCGCCACCACCGGCGTCGTCTCCGACATCGAGCGCCGCGCGCTGGCTCTGGCCGGCTCCGGCGATCTGATCTGGGACTGGGACGTTTCCGCCGACAAGGTCTTCACAAGCCCCGAGACCGAGGCCCTGCTCGGCCTCAAGCGCGGCACGCTGGAAGGCCCGGCCGCCTCCTGGCTGGAAGTGCTGCACCCGCTCGACCAGGATCGTTTCCGCGCCGCGCTCGACAGCGTGCTCGACCAGCGCCGCGGCCGCCTGGTGCAGGATTTCCGCCTGCGCACGCCGGACGGTCACTTCATGTGGTTCGCGCTGAAGGCGCGCCCGGTGGTCGGCTCCGACGGCGAGGTCTCGCGCGTGGTCGGCACCCTCACCGACGTCACCGAGCTGCGCAACGCCGAGGAGCGCCTGCTGCACGATTCCGTGCATGACAATCTCACCGGCCTGCCCAACCGCAAGCTGTTCATGGACCGGCTCGGCGCCGTCGCGCATTTCGCCAAGACCATGCCGACGCTGCGGCCGACGCTGATGGTGATCGACCTCGACCGCTTCAAGCAGGTCAACGATTCCGTCGGCATCGCGGTCGGCGATTCCATCCTGCTGACGCTGGCCCGCCGCCTCACCCGCATCCTGAAGCCGCAGGATACGCTGGCGCGGCTCGCCGGCGACCAGTTCGGCCTGATCCTGCTCTCGGAGCAGGACCCCGCCCGCATCACCGCTTTCGCCGAGACCATCCGCAAGACCATCCGCGCGCCGATCGCCTTCAACGAACGCGAGATCTTTCTCACGGCCTCGATCGGCCTTGCCTTGTCCGATCCGCAAGTTCAGCTCACGGACGAGATCATCAAGGACGCCGAGCTTGCGATGTATCACTCCAAGCGCATCGGTGGCGACCGCATCGACGTTTACAAGTCCGCGATGCGCGCGCGAAAAACCGACCGGCTGACGCTGGAAAGCGAATTGCGCCGCGCCATCGAGCGGCAGGAGCTCACGATCCTGTACCAGCCGATCGTGCGGCTCGAAGACCGCTCCGTCGCCGGCTTCGAGGCGCTGGTGCGCTGGGATCATCCCAAGCTCGGACGCATGGCGCCGTCGGAATTCATCACCATCGCGGAAGAGACCGGCCTGATCATCGACCTCGGCATGTTCGTGCTCGACCAGACCGCCAAGCAGCTCTCGATCTGGCAGCGCGCGATGCGCTCGCGCGAGCCGATCTTCGCATCCGTCAACGTCTCCTCGCGGCAATTGCTGCGCCACGATCTGATCCACGACATCCGCACCGTGCTGTCGCGCTCCTCGGTCGCGCGCGGCACGCTGAAGCTGGAATTGACGGAATCGCTGGTGATGGAGAATCCGGAGCACGCGGCGCAGATGCTGACGCGGATCCGCGAGCTCGGCACCGGGCTGTCGCTCGACGATTTCGGCACCGGCCATTCGTCGCTGGCCTATCTGCAGCGCTTCCCGTACGACACCATCAAGATCGACCAGTCCTTCGTGCGCACCACCAACCGCGGCACCCGCCCGGTGATCCTGAAGTCCATCATCGCGCTCGCGCACGACCTCGGCATGGACGTGGTCGCCGAAGGTGCCGAGACCGATTCCGACGCGGTCGAGCTCTACCAGATGGGCTGCGAATACGCGCAGGGGTTTGCCTTCGGCGAACCCATGGACGCCGACGCCGCGATGCGCCTGCTCACGGAAGTGCGCCTGGAAGCGGCGAGCTGATCTCAACGCGAGTCCGGTCCCGTAGGGTGGGCAAAGGCGCACTTGCGCCGTGCCCACCATCAATCCAACATTGCAACAGAGGTGGTGGGCACGCTTCGCTTTCGCCACCCTACGATACTGGCCGCCGCCGGTCGCTCTTCAGCTTCGTGAACCGCACGCTCGCACCGTCCGGCATTCGCATCGCCTTGAAACCCGCGGCGAGGCAGGCTTCGCGCTGGGGCATCTGGATGTCCGGGCTGCGCAGGCTGTCCCACCATGAGGCACGATTCGCCGCGCGCGGCAGGGCCGCGCCGATGATCTCTTCGATCTGTTCATAGGTCAGCACGAATTCCGCCTGCTTCTGCCGCATCAGATAATCGCGCAACGCGTCGTAGTCGTTCACCGCTGTCCTCTTCGCTGGTCGAAGCCCCGCTTTGCCCAAAAACGTCAGCCGCGGAAACCAATTTTTAACTCATTCCGGCAGCGCCGTCCCGGCTTAAACACTGCTCAAGCTTTCGGGCGCATTCACTAATGTCGGGAGCAAATGATGTTGTCTCGATGGCGCGACGTCACGGCCCGGCGGCCATGGCGGCTTTCGGCGAAACTGCTGATCATCTCGTCCGTGGTGACGGTGATCGGCTTTTCCGCCATTTGCGTCAACGTCATGCTGGACATGCGCCGCGGCGAGGAGGCGCTCGCCCGCCAGACGTTGGAAAACCTGGCGACGACCATCGAGTCCGACGTCAGCCGCAACATCGAGATCTACGACCTGGCCCTCAAGGCGGTCGCCAGCAACATGCTGCTGCCGGAGATAGCCACGGTCTCGAAGCCGATCCGTCACCTCATCCTGTTCGACCATGCGACCACGGCGAGGCATTTCGGCGCGATCCAGGTGTTCGACGCCGACGGCCGGCTAACCATCGACGCCTCCACGCTCGATCCCGTTGCCGAGAACCGCAGCGACGAGGATTACTTCAAGGCTCATCGCGACAATCCGGACGCAGGCCTCTTCATCAGCCGTCCCATGCTGTTCCGCGGCGCCTATTCGATCGTGCTGAGCCGGCGTATCAGCGACACCGACGGGGGCTTCCTCGGCGTCGTCGCCGGATCGATCCGCTTCAGCTATTTCCACGAATTGTTCGAGCGGCTGAGCCTCGATGCCGACGACACCATCACCGTGCTCAGGCGCGACCGTACCGTCATGATGCGGCGGCCGTTTGATCTCGACGTGATCGGCACGAATCTGGCCAACCGGCCGGTCTGGAAGGCCGAAAATCTGAAGGTCGGCGGCGCATTCGCCGGACAGGGGCCGATCGACGGCACGCCGCGGCTCTATGTCCGCAGTAGTGGGAGCAGCCCGCTATTCGTGGTGGCAGGCAAGCCACTGAACGCCGTGTTCGAGCTCTGGCAGAAGGAAGCCTACCGCATCGGCGCCGTGGTGCTGGCGCTCAGCGTGTTCATGCTGGCATCGACGCTGGTGCTCGCGCGCGAGATCGGCCGGCGCGCCGAGGCCGAGCGCAAGCTCGAGGAGATGGCGACGACCGACGCGCTCACCGGCCTGAAGAACCGCCGCAAGTTCGACCAGGTGATCGACGTCGAATGGCGCCGCGCGATGCGGCAGCAGACGCCGATCGCGCTCTTGATGATCGATGCCGATCACTTCAAGGCCTACAACGACACGTTCGGCCACCAGGCCGGCGACCAGGTGCTGGTCGGCATCGCCATCTGCATTTCCGATTCGGTGAGCCGCGCCAGCGACTGCGCCGCGCGCTATGGCGGCGAGGAATTCGCCGTGCTGCTGCCGGGCACTTCGGTCACCGACGCCCTCACGGTGGCCGAGAAGATCCGCGCGAAGGTGCAGGGCTGGTCCGACGACCACACGAGCTCGACGGTGTCCTGCGGCATCGCGAGCCTCGTTCCCACCACCGGCATGGACTGGCCGCTCCTGGTCGCCGCCGCCGACAAGGCGCTCTACGCCGCAAAAGCCGGCGGCCGCAACCAGTCGGTGGTCGCGAGCCTGCCGAAGCTGTCGCTGGTGGCTTAAGTCTCGGCGTTGGAGGTGTCGCTCGCCACAACTTCAGTGTCGTCCCGGCCTAGTGCGCAATTGCGCACTAGGCCGGGACGACTGGGAGCGTTACTGCCCCAAATACTTCTTCATTTCCGCAATGAGCCCGTCACGCAGCTCCGGCCGCTTCAGGCCGTAGGCGATGTTGGCGCGGAGAAAGCCGGGCTTGGAGCCGCAATCGTGGCGCTCGCCCTCGAACTCGACGCCGTAGAATTTTTGCGATCTGGCAAGGCCGATCATGGCGTCGGTGAGCTGGATCTCGCCGCCGGCGCCGCGCTCCTGGGTCTCCAGGATCTTGAAGATCTCCGGCTGCAGGATGTAGCGGCCGGTGATCGAGAGGTTGGAGGGCGCGGTGCCCTTGGCCGGCTTCTCGACCATGCCGTCGACCTCGAACATCTTGCCGGTGCGTTTGCCGACGCCGCAGATGCCGTATTGATGGGTCAGATGGTCGGGCACCGGCTCGACCGCGATGACATTGGATTTTTCGCCGAGCTTGCTGGCGGTGTCGATCATCTGCTTCAGGCAGCCGGGCGAATTGAGCACGAGTTCGTCCGGCAGCACGACCGCGAACGGTTCGTTGCCGACGATGTCGCGCGCGCACCAGACTGCGTGACCGAGGCCGAGCGGCGCCTGCTGGCGAGTGAAGCTGACGGCGCCGGCCTCCGGCTGGTTCTGCGCCAGAACGTCCTGCTCGGTCTTCTTGCCGCGCGCGGCCAGCGTCGCATCAAGCTCGAACATCCGGTCGAAATGATCTTCGATGACACTTTTGTTGCGGCCGGTGACGAAGATGAAGTGCTCGATGCCGGCTTCCCTGGCTTCGTCATAGACGTACTGGATCAGCGGCTTGTCGACGATCGTCAGCATTTCCTTCGGCATCGCCTTGGTGGCGGGCAGGACGCGGGTGCCGAGGCCGGCAACGGGAAATACGGCTTTGCGGATTTTCATGGGATTGATCGAATACCTGAGGAACACGTGAAGGGAGCAATGGCATCTTGCTAGCTTGTTTGCAGCCGCCAACAAAGGCGGATGTGGGGCCTCATCCTCACAGAGTTAAGAAAAAGGCCACCATCAAAATTTCACCTTTGTTAAGCTGTTGGCAACCGTAACCAGGCCTCCTGAGGGCGGATTTTGGCCGGACAGGTGTGGACATGATGCAATCAATGGCAGGGCTGGCGAAACGGGGCGGGTCCGTGACCGGTGCGACGATGATTGCGGCCGCCCTGCTGTTCCCGCTTCCCGCCGGCGCGCAGGCTCAGAACGGTCTGTCCAATCTGTTCGGCGGTATTTTCTCAGGCCCGAACCCGGCGACTTCGCAAGCAGCGCCCGGGTCCAGCGGCGCTCAAACGGGAGTTCAACCCTGGACCGGCGAGGACGGCGCCTCCGGCCATCCGCTGATGACAGCCGCCGCGATCCGCGAGGCCGCGGGTAGCTTCAACAATTGCGTCGCAGGGATGTGGCCCGATGCCGCACGGCGCAACATCACTCAGGAAAATTTCCAGCGCTTCACGGCAGGCCTCGCGCCCGATCTGCGCATCATGGACCTGATGGACTCGCAGCCCGAGTTCACTAAGTCGATCTGGGATTATCTCGACATCCTCGTGAACGACAACCGCCTCGCCAAGGGCCGCGAGGTTCTCGCCAAGTACAAAGCGCAGTTCGACGCCACTGAAAAAGCCACCGGCGTCGACCGCTATATCATCGCCTCGATCTGGGGCATCGAGTCCAACTACTCGACGCAGATGGGCGATCGCAGCGTGCTGCAATCGACCGCGACGCTCGCCTGCATCGGGCGCCGCCAAGCTTACTTCAAGGACGAATTCCTCTCGGCGCTGGAGATCCTCAACCGCGGCGATCTCAGGCCCGAACAGTTGCGCGGCTCCTGGGCCGGCGCCTTCGGCCCGACGCAGTTCATGCCGACCGCGTTCAAGCGCTTTGCCGTGGACGGCGACGGCGACGGCCGGCGTGACGTCGTCGACAATCCCTCCGACCTGATCGCGTCGACCGCCAACAATCTGAAGAAGGACGGCTGGCAGGCCGGCCAGACCTGGGGCTACGAGGTCGTGGTGCCCCAAGGCTTCAACTACATGCTGGCCGACCGCGCCAAGGCGATGACGATGGCGCAATGGGAAAAGCTCGGCCTCAAGCGCCCGACCAACCAGCCCTTCCCGCATCCGGCGGAGAAGGCCTATCTGCTTGCGCCGGCCGGTGCCCAAGGGCCGGGCTTCCTGATGCTGCAGAACTTCCGCGTCATCATGAAGTACAACCCGGCCGAGGCCTATGCGCTGGCGATCGGCCATTTCGCCGATCGCCTCCGCGGCGGCCAGCCCTTCGTGCAGCCCTGGCCGCGGCAGGAGCGGGAGCTGTCCCGCACCGAGCGGCTGGAACTGCAGCAGCTGCTGGCCCAACGCGGCTTCTACAAGGGCACCCCGGACGGCCAGTTCGGTGGCCAGACCCGGGAGGCCCTGCGCAACTTCCAGGCCTCGATCGGGGTCCCCGCCGACGGTTTTGCCTCCTCCGACGTGCTGGACCGGCTGCGCGGGCGGTAAAATCGCGTCGAAAGTAACCCTGAACAGGGATTTTGGCAGGCAGCCTTGACGGCGGCGCCTGTTCCTCGGCGTATGGGTCAAAATCTGCAACAGAATCTGCCCGTTTGGCGCCCGATTCCGTTATTATATCGAGCGTGTCCCGATCCCCCATTGCGCGTGCCCGAGATCGCATGTCGAAGAAGTCCCTGCTCAAGGCGCTGACCGAGACCGGCCCGTTGATCGCGCTGGGGACGGCGCTTGCGATTCTGGTATCGGTTGCCGGCCCGGCCTCGGCGCAGTTCTTCAACTTCCCCGGCTTCGGCGGTCCACCGCAGCGCGCGGCCCCGCCGCCGCGCAATGGCGGAGGCGGCGGCTGGTTCGGCGGAGATTTCTTCGCGCCGTTCCAGCAGCAACAGCAGCAGGCGCCGCGCCAGGATTTTTCGCGCGCGCCGGCGCCAGCCAAGCGTGACACCACGCCCGACAAGAACGTGCTGGTGATCGGTGACGCCATGGCCGACTGGCTCGCCTACGGCCTGGAAGACGCCTACACCGAGCAGCCCGACATGGGCGTGATCCGCAAGCACAAGACCACATCCGGCCTGATCAAGTACCAGCCGAAGGGCGAGCCCTCTGATTGGGTGGCTGCGGCCAAGGGCATTCTCGAGACCGAGAAGCCTGAAATCATCGTCGTCATGCTCGGCCTCAACGACCGCATCTCGATCCGCGAGCCGGTGGCCGAGAAATCCGACAAGGCCTCGGACAAGGACAAAGACAAGAAGAACGACAAGGGCGCCCGCGCCAAGCCGCAAGGAAAGCCGGGTGACAAGCCGGGCGATGCCAAACCCGACACGGCCGCCAAGCCGGACGACAAGCCCGCCGACACCGACCTGCCGCAGGATGATGCCGATAACGCCGACACGCCTGCGGCCGCGCCCGAAAAGACGGCGCGCAATCCGAACGGTGTCTACGAATTCCGCGACGAGCGCTGGGTCGAGCTCTACGGCAAGAAGATCGAGGAGCTCGCCAACGTCCTCAAGGCCAAAGGCGTGCCGGTGCTCTGGGTCGGCCTGCCCGCGATCCGCGGCCCCAAGGGCACGGCGGACATGCTGTTCCTGGATTCGCTCTATCGCGAAGGCGCGGCCAAGGCCGGCATCACCTATGTCGACGTCTGGGACGGCTTTGTAGACGAAGCCGGCCGCTTCCTTCAGAAGGGCCCGGACTTCGAAGGCCAGATCCGTCAGCTCCGCAGCGGCGACGGCGTCTATTTCACAAAACCCGGCGCGCGCAAGCTCGCGCATTATGTCGAGCGCGAGATCACGCGCCTGCTCGCAGGCCGCTCCGGCCCGATCGCGCTGCCGAGCGAGCCGGCGACACCCGATACCAGCGCCGAGCCCGGCAAGCCCGCACCGCGGCCGCTGGCCGGCCCGATCGTGCCGCTGGTTGCGGCCTCGATCTCGACCGATCAATTGCTGGGTGGGCCGGGCTCGCGTCCTGCCGCCGTCGATGCGCTCGCTGCGAAGACGATGGTGAAGGGCGAGCCACTGGCTGCGCCTGCCGGCCGCGCCGACGACTATGCCTGGCCGCGCCGCGAAGTCGGCCGCGAGCAGGCCAAGGGCGATACGCCGGTCGCCACGACGACACCCGATGGCGGTACGCCGGGTGCGGCCGCAGCGATCGCCCCGCCAAAGCTTGCGCCGAAGAAGCCACCGGCGCCGCAGCAACCGGCACAGGCAGCGCCATCGATGCGCGATTTCTTCGGCTTTGGCTCGCCGCCGCCCCCGCCGCGTCAATTGGCGCCAGCGCCGCGCAATCCGACTCCCAACCCCGCGATCCCGCGGCCGCCTGGCAATGTCGGGCGATCGGCGGAAGTGTTCCGATAATTTTTCTAAGCTGAGGTCTTCGTGTCCCGGACGCTCTGCAGCGTGAAACGCTGCTGCGCAGAGCCGGGACCAGCACGTCCAAAAAGAATGGGCCCCGGCTCAGCAACGCGGCGTTACACGCCGTGTTGCGTCCGGGGCCTGATGCTTATCGTGCGTTGGCTTTAGCCGTAATAGCGCCAGCGCGGCGGCGGGCGGCGCGAAGGCCGTGCCATCAGCAACGCGAGGGCGAAGCCGATACCGCCGGCGACCAGCAGCGCGCCGAGCGGGTTGTCCTGCACCTTCTGGGCAATCGCCTGCGAACCGTCGCGCAAGGTTTCGGCCGGCTTGTCATAGGCGTCCTTGGCATAGCTGGCCGCGGTGTCCGTCGCGTCACGGACGGCATCCTTGGCTTGGCCGTAGAGATTCTGCACGGAGCCTGCGGCTTCCCGCGCCTTGCCCGACGCCTGTGTCTGCGCATCGCCTGCGAGATCACCGACAGCGCCTTCCGCGCGTCCGGCGAATTCCTTGGCCGATCCGACAATCCGATCTTTATCCATGATGCTCCTCCTCGGGGGTCAGCCCAAGTAACCGATCAGGAGCGGCGCAGTTCCATGTGACTTGAAATTGGACTCAAAGAATGAGCCCGCCGTCGACGACCAATGTCTGGCCGATGATGTAGGACGACAGCGGCGATGCCAGGAACAGCGCCGCGCCCGCCATGTCAGCCGGCGTGCCCAATCGCCGCAGCGGAATGCGCGAAAGTGCACCTTCGAGCCGCTTGGGATTGTCGGTCGTCACCTTCGTCATCTTGGTGTCGACCAGACCGGGCGCGATGCCGTTGACGCGGATGCCGTCTTCGGCCCAGGCCTCGCCCAGCGTCCGCGTCAATCCGACCGCGCCCGTCTTCGACGCGTTGTAAGCAGGATTGCCCATGGTGGAATGATAGGCCGCGGTCGAGGACACCATGATCAGCGATCCCCGCGAGTCCCGCAGCATGGAATGAAAGCGCGTGGCGCAGGCCATCAGGCTCATCAGATTGACCTCGACGACCTTGCGGAAGCCCGCCATCTCGAACTCGCCACGGCGATAGAGCACCGCGCCCTGCGCGAGCACCAGGATATCGAGCCGTTCGAACGACGGCTTGAACGCTTCGACCGCTCCGGCATTGCCGACGTCGAGCTGCGCGTAGGAAAGACCGGTGAGATCCGAGCCCTCCGCTTGCGAATATTCCTTCGCGTGAGCCCGCGTGCCGCAGACCGCTACTTGCGCGCCCCTGACGCGAAAGGCTTGCGCGATGCCGTTGCCGATGCCGCTGGATCCGCCGACGACCAGCACCTGCTTGCCTGGGAAATCGAGTTCGTTCGTCATCGGGGCCTCCCTTTTGTTCTGCTTGTTTGACCTGTCTGCGGATCGATGCCAGCCTTGTCCATCTCATAACAAGAAACAAGACGCCGCGAGGAAACAGCATGTCCGAGTTCAAACAGCTCAGCCGGTCCGTGAAGGGCCTGACCGTTCTCGTCACCGGCGCGGCCAGCGGCATGGGGCGTGCAACGGCACGCGTGTTCGCCGCTGACGGCGCCAACGTTGCCACCACGGATTATGACGAGCAAGGCGCCCTGGCCGTCGCGAAGGAGACGCGGCAAGCGGCGGCGCCGCGAAAGCCTGGAAGCTCGATGTTGCCGACGGCGATGAGATCAAACGCGTGGTCGGCGACGTCGCCGCGCATTTCGGCGGGCTCGACATCATCGTCAACAATGCCGGCATCTCCGTGCGCGTCGCGATCGACGACGAGACCTATGAGGACGCCTGGGCCAGGGGCCTCACGGTGATGCTGACGGCGCATCCGCGCATCATCCGCGCCGCGCTGCCTCACTTGCGCAAGTCGAAAAGTCCGCGCATCGTCAACATCGCCTCGACCGAGGCGCTCGGCGCCACCGCATTGCACAGCCCCTATTCGGCGGCAAAGGGCGGCGTCGCCAGCCTCACCCGCTCGCTCGCGGTGGAGCTCGGCCGCGAAGGCATCACCGTCAATTGCATCTGCCCGGGGCCGGTCCGCACCGCCATCACCGACCGGATCTCGGAAGAGCACAAGACCATCTACGCCAAGCGCCGCACGGCACTCGGCCGCTACGGCGATCCGGAGGAGGTCGCGCACATGACGCTGAGCCTGTGCCTGCCGGCGGCGTCCTTCCTCACCGGCGCGGTCATCCCCGTCGACGGCGGCCTGATGGCGCGCAACGCGTGAGAGCTGTAGCCCGGATGGAGCGCAGCGCAATCCGGGAAGGTCTTTCCGCGGCACGATGCCCCGGATTGCGCTTCGCACCATCCGGGCTATAGGCAGCTATGCGCACCGAGCGTTGACATCGCCCGTTACGGGAGTAACTTTTTCCTCGACAGAGCGGGACCAACCGCTTGCACGCCCGGGAGAAAACGCCATGACGATCGCCATCCGGCAACTTCAGACACATTTTGTCGGCGAGGTTTCCGGCCTCGATCTGCGACAGCCTCTCACACCAGATGAGGCGCGCGAGGTCGAAGCCGCCATGGACAAATATGCGGTGCTGGTGTTCCACGATCAGGACATCACCGACGAACAGCAGATGGCCTTTGCGCTGAATTTCGGCCAGCGCGAGGACGCGCGCGGCGGCACCGTGACGAAGGAAAAGGACTACCGGCTCCAGACGGGCCTGAACGACGTCTCCAATCTCGGCAAGGACGGCAAGCCGCTGGCGAAGGACAGCCGCGCGCATCTGTTCAATCTCGGCAACTGCCTGTGGCATTCCGACAGCTCGTTCCGCCCCATCCCGGCAAAATTCTCGCTGCTGTCGGCGCGCGTGGTGAACCCGAAGGGCGGCAACACCGAATTCGCCGACATGCGCGCGGCCTATGATGCGCTCGACGACGAGACCAAGGCCGAAATCGAGGACCTCGTCTGCGAGCACTCGCTGATGTATTCGCGGGGATCGCTCGGCTTCACCGAATACACCGATGACGAGAAGCAGATGTTCAAGCCGGTGCTGCAACGTCTCGTGCGCACCCATCCCGTGCATCGCCGCAAGTCGCTCTATCTCTCATCGCATGCGGGCAAGATCGTCGGCATGAGCGTCCCCGAGGGCAGGCTGCTGCTGCGCGATCTCAACGAGCACGCGACGCAAAGCGAGTTCGTCTACGTCCACAAATGGAAGCTGCATGATCTCGTGATGTGGGACAACCGCCAGACCATGCACCGCGTCCGCCGCTACGACCAGTCGCAGCCCCGCGACATGCGCCGCGCGACGGTGGCAGGCACGGAGCCGACGGTGCAGCAGCAGGCGGCGGAGTAGGCGCTACTCAGCAGTCGGTGTCATCGCCCGGCTTGACCGGGCGATCCAGTACTCCGAGACAGCTGCGATAGAGCCGATACGCCCCGGCGTACTGGATGCCCCGGTCAAGCCGGGGCATGACAGCGGAGGGCGATACACGGCAGCGAGAATGGCGCTACGCGTGCCCGGCCTCGTTCGAGAGCATGCCGGGATCGATGCCGATCTTGCGCAGCGCGCGTCCGTATTTTTCGTCGACGTCGTCGCCGAAGATCAAATCCGAATCCGCGTCGCAATGCAGCCAGCCATTGCTCTGGATTTCGGTCTCGAGCTGGCCCGGCGCCCAGCCGGCATAGCCGAGCGCGAGGATGGCGTGCTTGGGACCGGAGCCGTTGGCGATCGCACGCAGGATGTCGACGGTCGCGGTGAGGCAGACGCCGTCGTCGATCCGGAGCGTCGCGTTCTCGATGTAGAAATCGCTGGAATGCAGCACGAAGCCGCGGCCGGTATCGACCGGACCGCCGCGTAGCACCTTCATGCTTTCGGCATTCTCCGGCAGCTTGATGTGCTCGCCCTTCTTGATGATGCCGAGTTGCTCCAACAGCTCGGGGAAGTCGATGCTGCCGGCCGGGTGGTTGACGATGATGCCCATCGCGCCTTCGGCGGAGTGGGCGCAGAGATAGATCACCGAGCGCTCGAAGCGCTCGTCGCCCATCACGGGCATGGCGATCAACAGCTGGCCGTCGAGGTAGCCCGCCGAACTCGGGAGCGCGGGGGCTGACTTGCGGGTGCTTTCGCCCGTCCTCTTGCCTGTGGGAGCCATCGGTGAAGCACTCCGGTTTCAGTTCCTATCCTGATGTCGGGCCGACCGGCTGTCAAATCAAGGCTTGCAGGGACTCGATTCAAGTGCATCCATCACAAGCAATTCAATGGTTTGCCGCGGGGTCACCCTGTAAAGACGTACCATGCTGACAAGAGTTCCCCTGCGTGCGGCGGTTGGCGTCGCGACAACCCTGCTCGCGTCGTCGCTGGCGCTTGATGCCCATGCCGACGATTCATCGCCATGGCAACGCGACGGACATTCCGCGGTGCGGTTGCTGGCGGGATCGCGCAGCGGCGCCGTCCTGCTCGGCGGTATCGCCTTCCAGATCCAGCCCGGCTGGAAGACCTATTGGCGCATGCCGGGCGATTCCGGCGTTCCGCCGCGCTTCGATTTCTCGAAATCCGACAATGTCGAAGCGGTGACGGTGATGTGGCCGGCCCCGCAGAAATTCGACGACGGCGCGGGCGGCCATTCGATCGGCTATCACAACCAGATCGTGCTGCCCCTGCGCATCATCGCCAAGGCGGCCGACAAGCCGGTGACGCTGCGCGCCGAAATCAATTATGCGGTGTGCGAAAAGCTGTGCATTCCCGTCGAGGCCCGCGCCGAGCTCGGCTTCAACAGCGTCGCCTCGACCGAGGACGCCAATCTGCGTGCAGCGCTCGACACCGTGCCCAAGCCTGCCACCATCGGCGATCCCAACCCGCTCACCATCCGCGACGTCAAGCGTGACGGGCCCAAGAATGTCGTGGTCGACGTGGTCGCGCCCGATGCGCGCACCGTCAATCTCTACGTGGAAGGCCCGACGCCTGATTGGGCGTTGCCCATCCCGGCACCGGTCGAGCCCAGCCCACCTGGCGTGAAGCGATTTTCTTTCGAGCTCGACGGACTGCCGCCGGGCGCCAAGCCCGACGGCGCAGCGCTGAAGTTCACGCTGGTCGGACCGGAGAAGTCGTACGAGTTCAATACCAATTTGGAGTGATTGTCGTCCTGGACAAGCGGAGCGTAGATCCAGGACCCATTACCCCCAAGGCGTAGTGGTGGCGCGAAACTGCTAACCTCGAATCTTCGCCAAACCTCTCCCTGGGGTAATGGGTCCTGGCTTTCGCCAGGTCGACGTTGGAGTTGCAACACACTCCACCCAACCGAATCTTAACGAATGGTTGCTAATCCCCAAGGCTAGCGCAGAAGCCTTCCGCGGCATGCGCGTGTGCGCCTCGGGGACCCTTCGAATTGGCCGTGATGGATGCAGAACCCGCAACGACCGGACCTGCCGGCCTCATCGCGCGGCTGCGCGACAAATTGACGGGCGGGTCGAGCGAGGCATCGCTGACGCGGCGGCTGGCCGGCACCATCTTCGTCATCCGCATGATCAGCGCCGGTCTTGCCTATTTCTCGCAGGTCCTGCTCGCGCGCTGGATGGGAACGTCGGACTACGGCGTCTATGTCTATGTCTGGACCTGGGTGCTGCTGCTCGGCAGCATGATGGACTTTGGCATGTCGGCCTCCGCGCAAAAAATCATTCCGGAATACCGCGGCCGTGGCGAGCATGCGCTGCTCCGCGGCTTTCTCTCGGGCAGCCGCTGGCTGACCTTTGCCGTTTCCGCACTGGTGTCGCTCGGCCTTGCCGGTATCGTCAAATTGCTGTCGCCCTGGATCGATCCGGCCGAAGAGCTGCCGCTCTATATCGGCTGCATGACGCTGCCCGCTTTCGTCGTCGCCAACACCCAGGACGGCATCGCGCGTTCGCATGACTGGATGCAGCTCGGCCTGATGCCGCAATTCATCATTCGCCAGGCGCTGATCATCGTCATCACGGCCTGCGCCTTCCTGCTCGGCTATCATCTCGGCGCGGTCGCCGCGATGGTCGCGAGCGCCGGCGCGGTGTGGATCGCGATGACCGGGCAGATGGTGGTGCTGAACCGCAAGCTCGGCGGTCATATCGAGCCGGGCCCCAAGGCCTACGACATCGGCGGCTGGCTCGCCGTGTCGCTGCCGATCCTGCTGGTCGAAAGCTTCTACCTGCTGCTGTCCTACACCGACGTGCTGGTGCTGCAGCAGTTCCGCCCCTCCGAGGAGGTCGGCGTCTATTTCGCCGTGGTGAAGACGCTGGCGCTGGTCTCCTTCATCCACTACGCGATGTCGGCGACAACAGCGCATCGCTTCGCCGAATACAACGCTGCGGGCGACAAGGCGCGGCTGTCGGCCTACGTGGCGCATGCCATCAACTGGACGTTCTGGCCGTCGCTGGCGGCGACCATCGTGCTGCTCGCGCTCGGCAAGCCGCTGCTCTGGCTGTTCGGACCGCAATTCGTGGTCGGCTACGACATCATGTTCGTCGCCGCGATCGGCCTCGTGGTCCGTTCCGCGATCGGCCCGGTCGAACGGCTGCTCAACATGCTCGGCCAGCAGAAGATCTGCGCGCTGGCCTATGCGCTGGCGTTTGCGATGAACCTGGTGCTCTGCATCGCGCTGGTGCCGCGCTTCGGCGGCCACGGTGCTGCGGCCGCGACCTCGATCTCGCTCAGTTTCGAGACGGTGCTGCTGTTCTGGATCGTGCGACAACGGCTCGGCCTGCACGTGCTGGCGTTCGGACGCTAGCCATCGGCTCAAGGCGATTGGAAAGCCATCCGCCGCCTGATATAGTCGGATCCATGGCTGCAAGCGATCTGCGAAACCTTCTGGAACGTGCCCAGACTTGGCCTGAAGAGGCCCAGAAGGAGTTGGTTGCCATTGCAAGCGAAATCGAGAGTGAGCTGCTCGGCGGCGAGTATCTTGCAACGCAAGAGGAATTGCGAAGCATCGACGCGGCCTTGGCGTCGATGGAT
Organism: Bradyrhizobium sp. WSM1253; assembly: GCF_000244935.1. NCBI lineage: Bacteria > Pseudomonadati > Pseudomonadota > Alphaproteobacteria > Hyphomicrobiales > Nitrobacteraceae > Bradyrhizobium > Bradyrhizobium sp. WSM1253. Next base: position 5,577,258 of record NZ_JH600073.1, on the reverse strand, counting down.
CGCGGCGAGGTCGCTACGGATGCCGAGGTTGCGGAGGCCTTCGCGAAATTTGGGCGCGGATGAAGGTCGTCTGGACGCGAGAGGCGCTTGCTGATCTCGCGGACATCGCGACCTATTATGCCAGCAACGCCAGCCCTGTGATCGCGGAAGCTGTCGGCCAGAGATTCGTTGACGTCGTGGAACGTGTCCGTGTCGCGCCTTTCTCGGCGCCACGCGTTGCGCACCGTTCCGAGGTTCGTGTCGCAGCGGTCGTCCGCTACCCATTCCGGATGTTTTACCGTGTCCGTGGCGACGTCATCCATATCGTCCACATCCGCCACACGTCACCGCGACCGGTCGCGGGGCTGAATGAGCCCGGAAAGCAATATGCCTAGTCTAGAGCGTTATCGGTTCTGATTGAATGAGAACCGAAGCTCTGGATTCCGGTTTTGACGTCTAACCGAAATGTCCGTTTCGCGAGAGGGCGATGAATTGGAGAAAACGCCTCCGCTCCGCCCCCCTGCAGGAGGATTTTTCTTATTCGGTGCAAGCGGTTGCGCCGCAGGGAAAGTTTATTCTACGTCATATTGCCCAACTGACGAGATAAACCTAAGATTCCCTGGACATGATCGATCCACTCTACGTCGCCTCCGGTTTCGGCGTCGGCCTGCTGGTCGGGATGACCGGCGTCGGCGGCGGTTCGCTGATGACGCCGCTGCTGATCCTGCTGTTCGGGATTCATCCATCGACCGCGGTCGGCACCGACCTGCTCTATGCCGCCGCCACCAAGACCGGCGGCAGCGTGGTGCATGGCTGGTCGCGCAGCGTGCACTGGCCGGCGGTGCTGCGGCTCGCCTGCGGCAGCCTTCCGGCGAGCGCGCTGACGCTGCTCGTGCTGTGGAAGCTCGACCTCAAGAGCGATTCCGAGCGCAATCTCGTCAACCTCGTGCTCTGCTTCGCACTGCTGCTGACTGCGACCTCGCTGATCTTCCGCAGATCGATCATGGAGCGCTATCGCCGGCGCCTGGAGCAGGTCGATGACCGCACCACGGCGATCGCGACCGTCGTCACCGGAATCGTGCTCGGCGTGCTGGTTTCGATTTCATCGGTCGGCGCCGGCGCGGTCGGCGTCACCGTTCTGCTGCTGCTCTATCCGCGACTGCCGGTGGCGACCATCGTCGGCTCCGACATCGCCCATGCGGTCCCGCTGACGCTGATCGCCGGAATGGGGCATTGGGCGCTTGGCGACGTGGATTGGGCGCTGATGGGCGTGCTGCTGTTGGGCTCGCTGCCCGGCATCGTCGTCGGCAGCTTTAGCGCGACACGCGTGCCCGAGACGGTGCTGCGCCTGACACTTGCCTGCGTGCTGTTCGTGGTCGCCGGCAAGATCATGTTCGCGGAGCTGCACCTGTCCTCGGCATTCGAGACGGCGCTGGCCTGGACGCACTGAACGGAGAACGGCGTCGTCCGATATCATCTTGTAGGGTGGGCAAAGCGAAGCGTGCCCACCACTTTTTTCCTCATTCGAACAAACAATGGTGGGCACGGCGCTGACGCGCCTTTGCCCACCCTACGGCACCGCCGAACTACTCCGCGGTCCAGCCGCCGTCGATCGACAGGTTGGTGCCGGTGATCTGCGCGGCATCGTCGCCGCACAGGAACAGCGCGAGGGCCGCGACCTGCTCGGAGGTGACGAACTCCTTGGTCGGCTGCGCGTCGAGCAGCACGTCGTTGATGACCTGCTCGCGCGTGAGATTGCGGGCCTTCATGGTGTCGGGGATCTGCTTCTCCACCAGCGGCGTCCAGACATAGCCCGGGCTGATGCAGTTGCAGGTGATCTTGCTGGTCGCGACCTCCAGCGCCACGGTCTTGGTCAGGCCGGCGATGCCGTGCTTGGCCGACACATAGGCCGACTTGAAGGGCGAGGCGACCAGCGAGTGCGCGGAAGCAGTATTGATGATGCGGCCCCAACCCTTCTTCTTCATGCCCGGGACGGCGGCGCGAATGGCATGGAAGGCCGAGGACAGGTTGATCGCGATGATCTGGTCCCATTTCTCCGGCGGGAATTCCTCGATCGGCGAGACGAACTGGATGCCCGCATTGTTGACGAGGATGTCGACCGAACCAAAACTCTTCTCGCCGAGCGCGATCATCCCGGCGATTTCGGCGGGCTTGGTCATGTCGGCGGGCGAATAGACCGCCTTCACGCCGAAATCGGACTCGATCTTGGTGCGCTCCTTCTCGATGTCCTCCGGCGAGCCGAAGCCGTTGATGACGACGTTGGCGCCGGCGGCGGCGAAGGCGCGCGCATAGGCGAGCCCGATGCCGCTGGTCGACCCGGTCACGACGGCGTTCTTGCCTGACAGACTTCCCATATTACTCGCTCCTTTTTGGCGGGGGCGCAGTGACGTCCCCCGTGAGATCGTAGGTCACCATGGTCTCGCCGGATTGCGGCCGCTCGAGCCAGTCCTTGTGGCGCATCGACAGATGCACGTCACGCACGCCGGCTTCCCAATGCTCGACCATGGCGACATGCGAGAAATCGTAATCCTTGGACGAGGATTCGTAGTTCTTGCTGCGGTAGATCAGGTGCACCACAGTCACAGTGCTTTCGCGCGATACCTTGGCAAGGAATTCCACGGAAGGGTCGTTCTTGAGATAATCGGGCAATTTGGAAATCAGGTCGCGCACGGCCCTGCGGGCGTTGTGCACCTGCTTGTTCTTGTCGGTGTTCATCCGCGTGCGGCTCGAGAAGCGGATGTCCTTCTCGCGCTCGGTCGCCTCGAGCAGCGAGGTCGGCAGATCGCCGCGAGCGCTGAAAAGGTCGATCTGGAAGATGAGAAGATCGCGGTCGGTCTCGGCGTCCAGCACGTAGTCGAGCGGCGTGTTGGAGGCGATGCCGCCATCCCAATAATGCTCGCCCTCGATCACAACGGACGGAAAGCCGGGCGGCAGCGCGCCGGAGGCCATGATGTGCTCGGGGCCGATTTTCTTGCCGAGCTTCCTGAACTCGAAATTGTCGAAATATTTGAAGTTGCCGGAAGTGACGCCGACGGCACCGACCGACAGCCGCGTCTTCAGATCATTGATGCGGTCGAAATCGACCAGACGCTCCAGCGTCTTCTTCAGCGGTGCGGTGTCGTAATAGCTCTCGGCCTGCGGGCTGCCGGGCGGCCAGAGCGGCGCGGGCGGAATGCGCGGCGTGAAGAAGCCGGGCACGCCGAAGGTCGCGATCAATGCGGCGCTGGTCGAGTTGAACAGCTCGCGGCTGTGGTCGCTCTTGCCGATCGGCTTCCACGGCACCGGCGCGGAGACCATCTCCCAGAATTCCTTGAGCCGCTTGACGCGCGTCTGCCCTTCGTTGCCGGCGATGATCGCGGCATTGACCGCGCCGATCGAGATGCCGGCGACCCAGTCCGGCTCGAAGCCGGCATGGCAGAGCGACTGAAAGGCGCCGGCCTGATAGGAGCCGAGCGCGCCGCCGCCCTGGAGGACCAGGACACGTTGCGCGTTCGCGGGGATTGTTGCGACTTCTGGACTATGATCAATCATGCGGGAACAGTAGCAGATGGCGAGCGACCGTGGCGACAGTCTGCCGCGGCGTCAATGCATCCCGGGATCAAGTCTGGCTTATCGGGCGTCCGTCGAGGCCAGGATCATGGTCCAGAACACCTTGTATTTGGTGCCGGGAGCATAGCCCGCCGCGATGCCCAATTTTGTGACACCGCTCTTGAGCATGTTGGCGCGGTGCGGGGGCGAGTCGCGCCAGCCGGAAAACGCTTCCGCCAGCGTATGATAGCCGGCCGAGACGTTCTCGACCGCAACGGTCGCCGGATAGCCGCCGGCGCTGAGGCGCTTGGCCAGCGGCGCGCGGACGTCATGGTCCATCTTGTTGGCGGCAGCCATGGCCTGGGACTGGGATTCGGCGAGACTCATCAGGGCAGGATCGATCACGACGGTCCCGAGCCCGTTATTCTGGCGGTATTGCGAGATCATGATCGCGGCCGCCTGCGCATCGAGCTTGGAGCCCGGAACGGACATATCGGCATACATGGACGGCTGCTGGACCGGTGCCTCGTTGCCGGCGCAGCCGGCGAGCAGCAAAAGAATGAGTATCGCGGCCGCGGCGCGCATGAACAGGAGCCCCCAAATCAGGGGCCGTTGTTGCATACCAACCGTGGCTGAAAGGTGAATATTGAGGAAAAATTGATCCGTCGCGCCTGCTCAGGTGCCCGCAAAGATCCGGTAGCGGCGGGGCTCCAGGCCGATCGTGTCGCCGGCGCGCAGTTCCCTGTCGCGGGGAGCGTCAATCTCGATGGTTTCTCCGCCTGATAGTGCCACCTCGGCTCGCTGCACGGGACCGAAATTCCGGACATGCCGCACGGCGCCCTCAAAGGCACCGCTGCCGGGCGGGCCAACCAACATGTCGTGTCGCCGCACGAACAGTCTTGACGCGCCAGGCGCATGCCCGTCTGCCGCGAGCCGAAGCGGCCGGTCGCCAAGCCTGACGACGCCCTCGGCGATCAGGACCGGAAGCTCGATGGATTCGCCGATGAAGCTGTGGACGAAGGCGGTCGCCGGGCTCTCATAGACGTCATCGGGCGAGCCGATCTGCTCGATCTTGCCCTTGTCCATCACCACCACGCGGTTGGCGACTTCGAGCGCCTCCTCCTGATCATGGGTGACGAAGATCGAGGTGACGTTGATCTCGTGGTGCAGCGAACGCAACCATTTGCGCAGCTCCTTGCGCACCTTGGCATCAAGCGCGCCGAAGGGTTCGTCGAGCAGCAGGATGCGCGGCTCGATCGCGAGCGCGCGGGCCAGCGCGATGCGCTGGCGCTGGCCGCCGGAGAGCTGGCTCGGATAACGGTCGGCGAGCCAGTCGAGCTGCACGAGATCGAGCAGCTCCTTGACGCGCGCGCGGATGGTCGCTTCGTCCTTGCGGATCGCGCGCGGCTGCACGCGCAGCCCGAAGGCCACGTTCTCGAACACCGTCATGTGGCGGAACAGCGCGTAGTGCTGAAATACGAATCCGACGTGCCGCTCGCGCGCGCCCTGCGCCAACGCATCCTCGCCGTTGAAGGACACCTCGCCGGAATCGGGCCAGTCGAGCCCGGCGATGATCCGCAGCAGCGTTGTTTTGCCCGAGCCAGACGGCCCGAGCAGCGCCAGCAGCTCGCCGTCATTGACCTTGAGGTCGACGCCGTCGAGGGCTTTGAAACTGCCGAACTTCTTGACGAGATTCCTGACTTCAATGCTCACTTGCGTCATGTCCTTCGTCGAGGTGATTTTCCAGAACGGTCTTGGCGATCAGCGTGATCAGCGCCAGCATCGCCAGCAGCGAGGCGATCGCGAACGCCGCGACGAACTGGTATTCGTTGTAGAGAATCTCGACCAGCAGCGGCATGGTGTTGGTCTCGCCGCGGATATGGCCGGAGACGACGGAGACCGCGCCGAACTCGCCCATCGCGCGCGCGTTGCAGAGCAGGACGCCGTAGAGCACGCCCCATTTGATATTGGGCAGCGTGACGCGGAAGAAGGTCTGCAGGCCCGAGGCGCCGAGCGAGATCGCGGCCTCCTCCTCCTGCGTGCCCTGCTCCTGCATCAGCGGGATCAACGCCCGCGCCACGAAGGGGAAGGTCACGAAGGTGGTCGCAAGCGCGATGCCGGGCACCGCGAACAGGATCTGGATGTCGTGATCGCGCAGCCAGCCGCCGAAATAGCCCTGCGCGCCGAACAGCAGCACGAAGACGAGACCCGAGATCACCGGGCTGACCGAGAACGGCAAATCGATCAGCGTGATCAGGAAGGTCTTGCCCGAGAATTCGAATTTTGCAATCGCCCAGGCCGCGACGAGACCGAACACGAGATTGAGACCAACCGAGATGGCCGCCACCACGAGCGTCAGCTTGATCGCGGACAACGCTTCCGGGTCGGCGAGCGCGGAGAGATAGGCGAGGACGCCCCTTGAGAAAGCTTGTGCGAAGACCAGGGCCAGCGGCAGCACGACGAACATGGTGAGAAAGATCACCGCCAGCGCGATGATGACGATGCGGACCGCCTTTGGCTCGGTGCGGAGATTGTTGCGTGCGGCCGCGGCATGCGCGCGTGCCCTGGCGTCCGGAGCCGAAAGTGAGACGGAATCTGCGATCTGCATCGTCATCGCATCCTCCTCAGCGCACAGGTATCCGGCTCTGCGCCCAGCGCTGGAGCCGGTTGACGGCGAAGATGATGACGAAGGAGACGACGAGCATGACGACGGCGATCGCGGTCGCGTCGGCATAGCGAAACTCCGATAGCCGGATCACGATCAGGAGCGGCGCGATCTCGGAGACGTTGGGCAGATTGCCGGCGATGAAGATCACCGAGCCGTATTCGCCGACGGCGCGGGCGAAGGCGAGCGCGAGGCCCGTGAGCAGCGCCGGCCCCAGCGAGGGCAGGATCACGCGAATGATGGTCTGCCAGCGACTGGCGCCGAGACTGCCCGCGGCTTCCTCAATCTCGGGGTCGATATCCTGGAGCACCGGCTGCACCGTACGCACCACGAAGGGGATGCCGATGAAGATCATGGCGACGAAGATGCCGACCGGCGTAAACGCCACCTTGATGCCGAGCGCGGCAAGCGGCGCACCCAGCCAGCCCTTCTCGGCGAACAGGGCGGTCAGCGCGACGCCGGCAACGGCCGTCGGCAGTGCGAACGGCACATCAACGATGGCATCGAAGATGCGCCGGCCCGGAAAGCGGTAGCGCACCAGCGCCCAGACGATGATGCTGCCCATTACCAGATTGACGCAGGCCGCCGCGAAAGCGAGTCCGAACGACACCCGCAGCGCGTTCAGGGTGCGGCGGCTGGAGAGGATGTTCCAGAATTGCTCGGGGCTCAGCTCAAGCGATTTCAGGAACAGCCCGGCGAGCGGAATCAGGATGATCAGGGTCAGCCAGGAAAGCGTCAGTCCCATGGTGAGACCAAAGCCCGGCAATGTCCGGCGTCGTGCTGCGATTACGCTCACCAGGCCCCCTGCTAAAGCCCCTCCGACGGCGCCCGATCAGTTCTTGTAAATCTGATCGAAGACGCCACCGTCGGCAAAATGTTCCTTCTGCGCCTTGGTCCAACCACCAAAAACGTTGTCGATCGTGAATAGTTCGACCTTGGCGAAGGCGTTTTCGTATTTTTTCGCGATCTCGGCATCGCGAGGACGATAGAAATTGCGCGCGGCGATCTCCTGACCTTCCTTGGTGTACCAGTACTGAAGGTAGGCGTCGGCAGCGTTGCGGGTGCCTTTTTTATCGGCGACCTTGTCGACAATCGTAACCGGCGGCTCGGCGAGGATCGACAGCGGCGGCGCGACGATCTCGAACTTTTCGGGGCCGAATTCCTTAAGCGCGAGATACGCCTCGTTCTCCCAGGCGAGCAGCACGTCGCCGACGCCGCGCTCGACGAAGGTCACGGTGGCGCCGCGCGCGCCGGTATCCAGCACCGGAACCTGCTGGTAGAGTTTTCCGATGAAGTCCTTGGCCTTGTCGGCCGAGCCGTATTTCTTCTGCGCAAAGCCCCAGGCGGCAAGATAATTCCAGCGCGCACCACCCGACGTCTTCGGGTTCGGCGTGATCACGGCAACGCCCGGCTTGAGCAGATCGTCCCAGTCCTTAATAGCCTTGGGATTGCCCTTCCGCACCAGGAACACGATGGTGGAGGTATAGGGCGATGAATTCTGCGGCAGTCGCTTCTGCCAGTCGGCTGCGGTGAGCCCTTTCCCGGCGATGGCGTCGATATCGTAGGCAAGCGCCAGCGTCACCACGTCGGCCTGCAATCCGTCGATCACCGCGCGCGCCTGCGATCCGCTGCCGCCATGCGACTGCTTGATCTCGACGCTCTTGCCGGTTTCCTTCTGATAGGCAGCCGCGAACGACTTGTTGAACTCGGCATAGAGCTCGCGCGTCGGATCGTACGACACGTTCAGCAGATTGATGTCAGCAGCGAGAGCCGAGCTTGCCAAAGAAGCCGTCACGAGGAGGCCTGCCGCGAGCGGGACGATACGGCGCATCATGTCCATCTCCATTTACCTCGACGACATCTGTGTCATCGATGGCATGCGGGCATAACTCGGGTCGAAACGCGCTCAAGTCAACGGAACCGGATTTCCTTGTTCGTAGCCGGGCAGCGCGACTGTGCTACGAAATCTTCATCGTATGGATGCCGCATTCTGTCTTCGCTCGGCCGCGCCAGCGACCGGCGCGTGCGTCCTCGCCTTCGGCCGTTCTGCTGGTGCAAGGCATACACCCAACCGACAGAAAACCGGAGGCGGCCAGTGGATGACGCGGCAATTTGGCGCGGACGAAAATCGCTTCGAGTTCCTCACGCGAGACATTGGCGAAGGGGTTGAACTTCAACCTTGTGCCATCGTCTTCGACCACAGGAATGTCGGCGCGGGTACTGCCCTGGAAGCGCTTGCGACCGTTGAGCCATGCATCGAACGGTTTCAGCGCACGCGCCAGCGGCTCGACCTTGCGAATACGGCAGCAGGCATCCGGATCGGAGAACCAGAGGTCGCGATCGCCATCCTCGCGCGCCAGCGTCTCCTCCGCCGGCTTGATCGAGCGGACATCCTTCAGGCCGAGCATCGCAATCAGCGTATCGCGATAGGCAAGCGTCTCCTCAAACAGCCAGCCGGTGTCGAGAAAAATCACCGGGATCGCCGGATCGACGTCGGCCATGACTTTCAACAGCGTCGCCGATTCCGTACCGAAGGACGACACCAGCGCGAGCTTGTCGCGACCGACCGCCTTCAAGGCCGCTGCGATGACCTCCGCGGGCGAGGCATCGCGCAAGGCACGATCAAGTTCCTGCGCCGAAGGCGGCGCAGAGCCGGATATGGGCGAAACCTGAGGCGCGATGACGCTCATGTGCCGACACCTTCGGAGTGGCGCAGCTGCATGCGCCGGTGCAGCGCGGTGATGCGGCCATCGCCGGTCGGCTGGTAGAACACCGAATAGCGCTTCGCGGTCTGCATGAAGGCTTCCGCGTCGGCCTGCTTCTTGACCTCGAAGGAATCGAAGCCGGCGCGCAGCATGAACACGAACTGGTCGCGCAGCACCTGGCCCGTGGCCCGCAATTCGCCGCGGTAGTTGTAACGCTCGCGCAGCAGCCGCGCCTGGCTGTAGGCGCGCCCGTCGCGGAAGGTCGGGAAGACCAGCGCGACCACGGCGATCTTGCCGAGGTAGGGCACCAGTTCGGCGATGTCGCGATTGTTCGGCCAGATCACGCCGACCTTGCCGGCCCGCTTGAGCAGCGTATCCACCTCGCCGATGAAACGCTCGGCCGGGACCAGGACATCGCCGCTCTCGGGTAGCGGCGTGTCGACGGCGAGCTTGACGAAGCTGTCGTCGGCGATCTTTCCGCCGTTAACGAGTGGCATAGACGCGCTCCTTGAAGGGTTCGACGCCGAGGCGCTTCACCGTGTCCATGAACAGCTCTTCGGGCCGCTCGCGCAGCGCCAGATAAGCTTCCACGATGTCCTCGACCACGTCGGCGACCTCGTCGAACTTGACGCCTGGACCGATCAGATTGCCCAGCGCGGCGCTCTCGTCGGCGCGGCCGCCGATGGTGATCTGGTAGACTTCCTCGCCGTTCTTCTCGACGCCGAGAATGCCGATATGGCCGACATGGTGATGGCCGCAGGCATTGATACAGCCGGAGATGTTGATGTGGAGCCGGCCGATCAGATTGGCGAGTTCGTGGTTGGCGAAGCGCCGCGTCAGCTCCTGCGCGATCGGAATCGAGCGCGCATTCGCCAGCGAGCAATAGTCGAGGCCCGGACAGGCGATGATGTCGGTGATCAGATTGACGTTCGGGGTTGCCAGCCCGAGCTTGTCGAGCGCCTTCCACAAGCCCGGCAGGTCGCGCTTGGCGACATGCGGCAGCGCCAGGTTCTGCTCGTGGCCCACGCGAATCTCACCGAAGGAATATTTGTCGGCGAGATCGGCGAGCGCATCCATCTGCTCGGCGGTGGCATCGCCCGGAGGCGCGCCGATCGGCTTCAGCGAGATCGTGACGATGGAATATCCCGGGTTCTTGTGCGGGGCGACCGAGTTCTTGCGCCATGCCTCGAAATCCGGATCGGCCGCGGCCTGGCGCAGTTCGTCCGGATTGTGCGGCAGCTTCTCGTAAGCGGGGTAGGTGAAACGCGAGCGGATGTCCTCGATCACCTCGTCGTCGATCTGGAGCGAGGAGTTGCGGATATGCTGCCACTCCTCCTCGACCTCGCGCGAGAATTTTTCGATGCCGAGCTCGTGCACCAGGATCTTGATGCGCGCCTTGTAGATGTTGTCGCGGCGGCCGTACTGGTTATAGACCCGCAGGATCGCCTCGATGTAGCTGAGGATGTCGCGGCCGTGGACGAAGTGCTTGATGGTCTTGGCGATGAACGGCGTGCGGCCGAGACCGCCGCCGACCAGCACCTCGAAGCCGGTTTCGCCCTTCTCGTTCTTGATCAGACGCAGGCCGATATCGTGGATCTTGATCGCGGCGCGATCGTGATCCGACGCGGTGATCGCGATCTTGAACTTGCGCGGCAGGAACGAGAATTCCGGATGCAGCGTGGTGTGCTGGCGGATCAGCTCCGACCAGATACGGGGATCCTCGATCTCGCCGGGCGCGACGCCGGCCCACTGGTCCGAGGTGACGTTGCGCATGTTGTTGCCGGAGGTCTGCATCGCATGGATGCCGACCTCGGCGAGATCAGCCAGCGCGTCCGGCAGTTCGGCGAGCTTGATCCAGTTGAACTGGATGTTCTGCCGCGTGGTGAAATGGCCGTAGCCGCGGTCGTATTTGCGCGCGACGTGGGCCAGCGCCCGCAACTGGTTCGACGCCAGCGTCCCGTAGGGGATCGCGACACGGAACATGTAGGCGTGCAGTTGCAGATAGACGCCGTTCTGAAGCCGCAGGATCTTGAACTCGTCTTCGGTGAGCTCGCCGGAGAGGCGGCGCTTCACCTGGTCGCGGAATTCCGAGACGCGCTCGTTGACGAGCGTGCGATCGATTTCGTCGTAAGCGTACATGAGAGAATGCCTTAAACCTGGACCGGCTGTCCGATGGTCACGCCGGTGCGGCGGATCTGTTCGCGCAGATTGCCGGGTTCGACCTTGCCGTCGGCGCCGACCTGTACCGGGGCGATATAGGGACCGATCGCGCCGACGTCATCGGCCACGGACTCGGCAAGCAACGCTTTCGCCTCGTCGGAGTTGCGCACGATCGCAGCTTCCGACAGGTCCGCGGACCAGCTCTTGGCGGCGGTACGGTACACCACGATGCCGTCCCAGGTGCGATTGGCGGTCACGACCGAGGGGCCGGCGATCTTGATCTTCTTCTGTTCAAGCGGGGAGGTCATTCGGCTGCATCCAATAGGTCAGAGATGATTTGCTTTGGGGTTTTCTCGGCGGTTTCGCGGCGAAGCGAGCCGGCATGCCGGACCACGTCGCCGATGATGAGAATGGCGGGACCGCCATGGGTCCGGCGCACCAGTTCGGGCAGGTCGCGCAGCGTGCCGATCGCGCCTTGCGCATCGGGACGCGTGACGCGGGCGAACACGCCGACGGGCGTCTCCGGCGAACGGCCGGCGGCCAGGAGACCGGCGCGTATGGCCGGCGCAGCCGTCATGCCCATGTAGACCACGACGGTCATCCTGGTGTCGGTCAGCGTCGACCAGTCCACGACTTCCGCGTCGCGCGCCTTGTGCGCGGTGAGGAAGGTGATGCGGGTGGCTTCATGACGGTAGGTGAGCGGCACCTCGAAATCGGCGGCGCCGCCGAGCCCTGCGGTGATGCCGGGAATGATCGAATAGGCAACGCCGGCGGCACGCAGGGCTTCGACTTCTTCGCCGCCGCGACCGAACACGAAGGGATCCCCGCCCTTCAGCCGCACCACGCGCTGGCCGGATTGCGCGGCCTCAATCATGCGCTTGTTGATGGCGTCCTGCCCGATGCCGGGCTTGCCGACGCGGCGTCCGACCGGCACGCGCGTGGTGTCGCGGCGGATGCGATCGAGAATCTCGGGCGAGACCAGCTCGTCATGGAAGACGATATCGGCGTCCTGGAGCGCGCGCAGCGCCTTGATGGTGAGCAGATCCGGATCACCCGGACCGGCGCCGACCAGCGCGACCGAGCCTTCCGGCTTGTCGGCCCGCGCGAACGCGGATGGATCGGAGATCGCCTTGAGCGCAGCGTCCGCCTCGCTTTTGCGGCCGGCCAGAACGGCGGCGCCGATCGGGCCGTCGATGATGCGCTCCCAGAAGCGGCGGCGCAGCGGAAACTCGGCAATACGTTCGTTGATGGATTTGCGGAAGCCGCCGATGAATTCGGCCAGCTCGCCGATGCGCGCCGGCAGCAGCGCCTCGATCTTTTCGCGCACGCGCCGCGCCACCACCGGCGACGTGCCGCCGGTGCCGACGGCGACGACGACATCGCCGCGATCGACGATCGCCGGGAAGATGAAGCTCGAATGCGCGAGATCGTCCATGACATTGACCGGCAGGCCGAGTGCCTTGGCGCGGGCCGACATCGCCACGCCGACATCGCCGGCGCCGGCGCAAACGACGGCGATGATGCCCGAGAGATCGGCGGTCAGCGGGTCGGCGGCCGCGATGTTGATACGCGCCGCGTCCTCGGAGCTCAGACCCAGGTCCTGATTGCCGTCGATCGCATGCACGCGGATGCGCGCACCGGCAGCGGCCAGAACGCGCAGCTTGGCGCGCAGAAGCTCACCCGCACCGATGAGGACCACCGGACCGGCCTTGAGATCGAGGAACACCGGCAAGAACCGCATACGATACTCGCTCCCCCCAGATCCGGGGTTGACTGGAATTATTTTCTATATATGTGTCGTTTCTAGCGCGCAAAGAGAAAATTTTTTCTTCTCTCTTGCACCGCAACTATAGAATTTTCGCCTCCAAACGCAAAGTGGCAGAGATGCATCTTCTCAAGGACAATTCCACCGCTGGCGGGCTGAGCAGCCCCGCTCTCGCCGAGCGCGTGCCCGCGCAAGAATTTTCTGCCGACCTGGCACCGAGCATGGACCATCTCGACCAGCTCGAGGCCCAGAGCATCTATATCTTCCGCGAAGCCTTCGGCCGCCTCAAGAAGATTGCCCTGCTGTGGTCGCTCGGCAAGGACTCCAACGTCATGATCTGGCTGGCGCGCAAGGCGTTCTTCGGCCGTCTGCCGTTCCCGGCCCTCCATGTCGACACCGGCAAGAAGTTTCCGGAGATGTATCGCTTCCGCGATCACTACGGCAAGAAATGGGATCTCGATCTACGCGTCGAGCCCTGCCCGCCGATTGATGCCGTCGACCCAACGTTGCCGCCGGCTGCCCGTTCCGCCGCGCGCAAGACCGAGGGCCTCAAGATGGCGCTCGCCAAATACGGTTTCGACGGACTGATCGCCGGCATCCGCCGCGACGAGGAGGCAACGCGCGCCAAGGAGCGCGTGTTCTCGCCGCGCGGCTTGGAGGGCAATTGGGACGTGCGCGATCAGCCGCCGGAGTTCTGGGACCATTTCAATGCGTCGCCGCCGCAAGGCGCGCATTTGCGCATCCATCCGATCCTGCATTGGACCGAGTCCGATATCTGGGCCTACACCAAGCGCGAGAACATCCCGATCATCCCGCTGTATCTGTCGCAAAACGGCAAGCGCTATCGCTCGCTGGGTGATCAGGACATCACCAATCCGGTCGCCTCAAACGCGTCGACCATCGACGAGATCCTGATCGAACTCGAGCAGACCAAGGTGCCGGAACGTTCCGGCCGCGCGCTCGATCACGAGACCGAGGACGCTTTCGAGCGCCTGCGTGTCGCCGGCTATCTCTGATCAAGGACGCGAGCGTCGTATGAACATGATCGTCACCCCCGCTTCGCCCGCCACCCCGAACGGCACCACGCGTCCGCAGGTCCGCATCGTCATCGTCGGCCATGTCGACCACGGCAAGTCGACGCTGGTCGGCCGCCTGCTGCACGAGACCGGCAGCCTGCCCGACGGTAAGCTCGACATGCTCAAGGCCGTCAGCGCGCGGCGCGGCATGCCGTTCGAATGGTCGTTCCTGCTCGACGCGCTCCAGACCGAGCGCGACCAGGGCATCACCATCGACACCACGCAGATCCGCTTCCGCACCAATTCGCGCGACATCGTGCTGATCGACGCACCCGGCCACGCCGAATTCCTGCGCAACATGATCACCGGCGCCTCGCAGGCCGACGGCGCGGTGCTGATCATCGACGCGCTCGAAGGCGTGCGCGACCAGACAAGGCGGCACGGCTATCTCCTGCATCTGCTCGGCGTGAAGCAGGTCGCTGTCGTCGTCAACAAGATGGACCGCGTCGACTTCTCCGCCGAACGCTTCAAGGAGATCAGCGACGAGATCTCGGCGCATCTGCAAGGCCTCGGCGTGAAGCCCACGGCCGTGATCCCGATTTCCGCCCGTGACGGCGACGGCGTCGCCGAGCGCACCGACCGCATCGACTGGTACAAGGGTCCGACCGTGGTCGAGGCGCTCGACCGGCTCGAGCCGGCGCGGCCGCTGGAAGCGCTGGCGCTGCGCCTGCCGGTGCAGGCGATCTACAAATTCGACGATCGCCGCATTGTTGCGGGCCGGATCGAATCCGGCAGCCTGGTTGCCGGCGACGAAATCGTGATCATGCCGGCCGGCAAGATCGCCAGGATCAAGACGGTCGAGAGCTGGCCGGTGACGCCGGTCGCAGGACGTCAGGGCGCAGGCCGCTCGGTCGGCATCACGCTCGACCGCGAGCTGTTCCTCGAACGCGGCGATATCATCGCGCATACGAACAGCGCGCCGCGCGAGACGCGACGGCTGCGCGCGCGGATCTTCTGGCTGCACGACAAGCCGCTGGCCAAGGGCGACCAGCTCCTGGTTCGCTGCGGACCGAAGGAAAGCCGCGCCACTGTCGTCGCAATCGAGAAGGCGGTCGATCCCGGCGAGCTGTCGAGCGTCGAGAACAAGGCGATCGGGCGCAACCATGTCGGCGAGATCGACATTTCCCTTTCGAATCCGATTGCCACCGATCCCTACACCGAGAATCCGCGCACCGGCCGTCTCGTGATCGAGGTGTCCGGGCGCATCGCCGGCGGCGGTCTCGTGCTGTCGGTCGACGCCGGTCAGCGCGCTCTGCCCGTCGACATCGTGCCGGTGGAATCCGCGCTGCGGCCCGACGAGCGCTCCGCGCGCTATCGTCACAACGGCGCCGTGGTCTGGCTCACCGGCCTCCCCGCCTCCGGCAAGTCGACTCTCGCAAAAGCGCTGGAGCGGCGGCTGTTCAGCAATGGCGGCTCGCCGATCCTGCTCGACGGCGATACGCTACGCGCCGGGCTCAACAGCGATCTCGGCTTCTCGGCCGCCGATCGCAGCGAGAACATCCGCCGTCTCGCCGAAGTCGCGACGCATCTCGCCCGCAACGGCCACATCGCCATTGTCGCCGCCGTCTCGCCCGCCCGCGAGGACCGCGCCACCGCGCGCCGCATCGCCGACACTGCGTTCCGCGAGATTCACGTCGCGACGCCGGCGGAAATTTGCGAGGAGCGCGACCCCAAGGGCCACTACAAGAAGGCCCGCGCCGGCACGCTCGCGTCGTTCACCGGCATCGGCAACGACTACGAGACGCCGCAAGCCGCTGAGCTCGTGATCGACACCTCGACGCGGACGGTCGCCGAGGCGGCGGACGAGATCGAACGGATGCTCAAGACGACCGGCGTGCTGTTCGACGAACTCGTGGACCTCGCCGCGAATATTTGAGCCGGGCTGCTGCCCCGACCCGTGCTGTCGTCCTGGCGAAGGCCAGGACCCATACCGCGTGATTTATCGGTTGGGACGGCAGCAGTACCGGGACGAGTCTTCGCCTAACTCCTCCCTGGGGTAATGGGTCCTGGCTTTCGCCAGGACGACGCCGGGGAGAGATCGCGCCGAATGCTTCAGCAGCGGGCATCAAGGGCACGGCGCGTCCGCGCTCCCCACCTCGTCTTGACATTTTGACAACTTTTGGGGGCCTTCTCACGGCCCCGATTTTGGGGCTAATAAGACCCCGAAAGCCGCTCCTTGGAGCGCATTTTGCTGCTGT
This sequence comes from Bradyrhizobium sp. WSM1253, assembly GCF_000244935.1. Classification (NCBI taxonomy): domain Bacteria; kingdom Pseudomonadati; phylum Pseudomonadota; class Alphaproteobacteria; order Hyphomicrobiales; family Nitrobacteraceae; genus Bradyrhizobium; species Bradyrhizobium sp. WSM1253. Next base: position 5,561,161 of record NZ_JH600073.1, on the reverse strand, counting down.
CGGGTCAAAAGCAGCCAAAAACAGCCATTTCCAACAAGAAAGCCCATCATGAAACGCGTCGACGCCCACGGATTGAAGATCGCTCCCGTCCTGTTCGATTTCATCGCCAAGGAAGCGGCCCCGAAGACGGGGATCGCGCCGGATGCGTTCTGGGCCGGGCTCGCCGCCATCATCAAGGAGTTGGGGCCGAAGAACCGCACGCTGCTCGCGGTGCGCGACACGTTGCAGGCCAAGATCGACGACTGGCACCGCGCCAACAAGGGCAAGGCGTTCGACCTCAACGCCTATACGGCCTTCCTGAAGGAGATCGGCTATCTCGTCCCGGAGCCGGCGACGCAGAAGGTCGAGACCGAAAATGTGGACGAAGAGATCGGCAAGATCTGCGGCCCGCAGCTCGTCGTGCCCCTGACCAACGCACGCTACGCGCTGAACGCGGCGAATGCGCGCTGGGGCTCGCTCTATGACGCCTTCTACGGCACCGACGCGATCCCGCACGATTCATCCGAGAGCGGCAAGGGTTACAACAAGGCGCGCGGCGACAAGGTGATCGCCAAGGCCAAGGCCTTCCTCGATGCCGCCGTGCCGCTGGCGACCGGCAGTCACACCGACGTCACCGCCTATAGCGTGGTCGCGGGCCAGCTCGCGGTGAAGCTGAAGAGCGGCAACGCCACCGCGCTGAAGAACGCCGCGCAATTCGCGGGCTTCCAGGGCGACGCAGCCGCACCGAGCGCGGTGCTGCTCGCCAACAACGGCCTGCATGTCGAGGTGAAAATCGACCGCACCAGCGCGATCGGCAAGGACGATCCGGCCGGCGTCGCGGACATGGTCATGGAGTCCGCGGTCTCCACGATTCTCGACATGGAAGACTCGGTCGCGGCCGTCGATGCCGAGGACAAGGTGCTGGTCTATCGCAACACGCTCGGCCTGATGAACGGCACGCTCTCGGCCGATTTCGAGAAGGGCGGCAAGACGCTGACGCGCTCGCTCAACGACGACCGCAGCTACAAGACGCCTGACGGCAAGGGCGAAGTGAAATTGCACGGTCGCAGCCTGCTCCTGATGCGCAATTGCGGTCACCACATGTTCACCGACGCGGTGCTGGACGAAAAGGGCGAGGAGATTCCGGAAGGCCTGCTCGACGCTGCCGTCTCCGGGCTTCTTGCTGTCCATGACTTGAAAGGCAACTCCAAGGTCAAGAACAGCCGCACCGGCTCGGCCTATATCGTCAAGCCGAAGATGCACGGCCCCGACGAGGTGTCGCTGACCTGCGAGATCTTCGACCGCGTCGAGAAGATGCTGTCGCTGCCCGAGAACACGCTCAAGGTCGGCATCATGGATGAGGAGCGGCGCACCACCGTCAACCTCAAGGCCTGCATTCAGCGCGCCTCCAAGCGCATCATGTTCATCAACACCGGCTTCCTCGACCGCACCGGCGACGAGATCCACACCTCGATGGAGGCGGGTCCGATGATCCGCAAGAACGAGATGAAGGCGCAGCCCTGGATCAAGTCCTATGAGGACTGGAACGTCGATATGGGCCTGACCTGTGGCCTGCCCGGCCATGCCCAGATCGGCAAAGGCATGTGGGCCGCGCCGGACAAGATGGCGGACATGCTGGCGCAGAAGCTCGCCCATCCGCAGGCCGGTGCCACCACCGCCTGGGTGCCCTCGCCGACCGCCGCGACGCTGCACGCGCTGCACTACCACCAGGTCAACGTCACCGCGCGCCAGCAGGAGCTCGCCAAGGGCGGCCCACGCGCAAAGCTTTCCGACATCCTCACCATCCCGGTGTCGAAGTCGAACTGGGCGCCCGACGACGTCAAGCAGGAGATCGACAACAATTGCCAGGGCATCCTCGGTTACGTCGTGCGCTGGATCGACCAGGGCGTCGGCTGCTCCAAGGTGCCTGACATCCACGACGTCGGCTTGATGGAGGATCGTGCCACCTTGCGCATTTCCAGCCAGCACCTCGCCAACTGGCTACACCAGGGCGTCATCACCGAAGCGCAGGTGATGGAATCGCTCAAGCGCATGGCGGTCGTGGTCGACAAGCAGAACGCGGGCGATCCCCTCTACAAGCCGATGGCGCCCGCCTTCGACGGCACGGCCTTCAAGGCGGCTAGCGACCTCGTCTTCAAGGGGCGCGAGCAGCCGAACGGCTACACCGAATACATCCTCACCGCCCGCCGCCGCGAGGCCAAAGGGGCGGGATAGGCCCGAATAGGCGAGCACCAAAAGCCCCGGCTCACGCCGGGGCTTTTTTGTTGGCGCAGCAGCCCGGATGGAGTGGAGCGTAATCCGAAGCCGCTATCGATTGGGGCAAGACCCGGATTGCGCTGCGCTCCATCCGGGCTACGAAAGCGCGGCTAGAACACGGCCAGATATTTCAGTAGCGACACGATGCCGATGATGATGACGACGACGCGCGCGATCTGCTTGGCGCGGCCGTCCATCGGCAGCATGTTGATGAGATAAAGTACGAGAATGACGACGAGAAAGGTGACGAGTACGCCGACCAGCATCGCTAGGACCCCCCTTTAGGCAAAATTGCTGACCCTCTCCTAACGCGCAACTCCCGGCTTGGTTCCATCGACGCAACCCTCTGCAACTTCTAGTAAATACGTACTTCTACGATCAGCCGGCCGGCCTAAAACTTTACCCTTTTCCTTTGAGATGCGGAAACCGTTTGGGCCGTGAGCCGCAAACGGCATGCGATTGCCTCGTCTTACGGGCCCCTTTTTCTGTTGTTGCCGGGGCGACTTCACGAACTTTGTATTGGGAATTGGGGGGACTTCGATGCTGAATCGTCTGACCGTATCCGCGCTGCTGAAGGCGGTGATCGCGATCACGTCGGTCTGCGTGGTGATCGTGCTCTCCCTTACCGCCTACGAGTCCTGGGATCGCCTGAAGACCGCCAATCGCATCTCGCAGATCGCCGACACGTCCGCCGATCTGTTCAAGGCGATGCACAATCTGCGCACCGACCGCTCGACCACGGTCCGCCTGCTGAACGCGACCGAGCCGATGGACGGCGAAATCGAGAAATATCTGCGCGCCCTGCGCGATGCCCAAATGCCCGCCATGGCGCGCTCGCGCTGCTGCCGGCCATGGACTTTCCGCAATCGGGCACTCTGGTACCGGAGCTCGCGCGCCTCTATAAGCTGCTGATCGAGGAGCAGAAGCAGTTCTGGGAGGATGTCGCCAAGCCGAAGGACCAGCGCCGCGCCAGCCTGCCCAAGGAATACATGGAAACGACGCAGGGCCTGCTCGACACGCTCGACAAGCTCTCGAACACGTTGGCCGCCACCGTCAATCACCTGGACGCCGCGATCGACCAGTTGCTGTCGATCAAACAGAACGCCTGGCTGCTCCGCAACACAGCAGGCGAAGCTTCGCTGATCGTCTCGACCGGGCTGGCCGCCGGCAAGATCACGCCGGAGGGCCGCTACGCCTATACCCAACATGTCGGCGGCACGAGCGCGATGTGGAAGGCGCTGGAGTTGTCGACGGCCGGCATGCAGTTGCCGGCGGGGCTCGCCTCCGCGATGGCCTCCGCCAAGACCTCCTATTTCGAGCCGCAGTATCTGGCCTTGCGCGACCGTCTCGCGGACGCGCTGGTCAAGGGTGAGAAGCCCGAGATGACGGCGAACCAATGGAGCCCGCTCACGGTCGGCCGGATGGCGAGCGCGGTCGCAGTGGCAGAAGGTGCGCTCGATGCTGCCAAGATCCACACCCAGGAGCAGCGCGGCGCCGCAGAGCGCGCACTGATCGTACAGCTTACGCTGCTGGCGCTCGCCGTGGGGCTTGCCGTCGGCGCGATCATGCTGGTCAGCCGCCGCGTCATCACTCCGCTCAACACCATCCGCGACGCCATGCTGAAGGTCGCCGGCGGCGACCTTGCTGTCGACAGCGGCTATCTCGATCGCAACGACGAGATCGGCGCGCTTGCCGGCGCGCTGGAGACCTTCAAGCAGCAGGCCAACGAGAAGCTCACGATCGAGGCGCAGGAGCGCGAACGCAATGCGGGCGCCTCCGCGCGCCAGCGCGCCGTCGAGACCTATGTCGGCGAGTTCGAGGGCGCGGTGCGCAAGACGCTCGGCGAGTTGAGCGAAGCCTCCGGCGAGATGCGCAAGACCTCGGGCGATCTCTCCGCGGTGTCGCGGCAGACCAACGACCGCGTTCAGGTCGCGGGCAAGGCCTCCAACGACGCCTCCATGAGCGTCGACAGCGTCGCCGCCGCAGCGGAAGAGCTCAGCGCCTCGATCAACGACATCAGCCAGCAGGCCGCGCATGCCGCGGGTATCGCCAGCCGCGCCGTGACCCAGGCACGCGAGACCGACGGCACGGTGCAGGGACTTCAGAAGTCGGCCGGTCGCATCGGCGAGGTCGTGGGCCTGATCAACACCATTGCGCAGCAGACCAATTTGCTCGCGCTCAACGCCACGATCGAGGCCGCCCGCGCCGGAGAAGCCGGGCGTGGCTTTGCCGTGGTCGCCTCCGAGGTGAAGTCGCTGGCGAGCCAGACAGCCAAGGCGACCGAGGAGATCTCCGAGCAGATCGCCGACATCCAGAAGGTCGCGGGCGACGCCATCAGCGCGATCCAGACCATCGGTGGCATCATCGGCGAAGTGAACGAGGTCGCGACCGCAATCGCTGCCGCCGTGCAGGAGCAGGGTGCGGCCACGCAAGAGATCACCCGCAGCACTCAGTTTGCGGCGCAGGGCACCAAGAACGTCTCGGACAACATCACCGGCGTCAAATCCGATGCTGACGCTGCTGCCGCCGCCGCCGACAACGTGAAGCATGCCTCCGAGATGCTGGAGAGCCAGAGCCGCCAGCTCGGCCATGAGGTCAGCGACTTCCTCGGCAAGATTCGCGCAGCGTAGCGTGGGTATATGGGAACGACGAGCCACACATGCCGGTGTCGTCCTGGCGAAAGCCAGGACCCATAGCCACCCCACTCTGCAAGGGGCAGGCTGGTGGTCAGCGGTGTGGGGGCAACACCGGCATTTGGGGTAATGGGTCCTGGCTTTCGCCAGGACGACCTTGAGGGCTACTCCTTCGCCACCACCGGCACTTGGCGGAATCTTGCGCGCACCGAATCCGGCAGCGGGGAGAAATTCATCGCGACACCGCGGCGGTCGTTGGCATTGCGGCTGGCGACCACCAGGCCGTCGGCGCCCGCGACGATGTCACCCTTGCGCAAGGTGGGATCGTCGTCGACCTTGACCTGAGCGAGCCCGACCGGATCCTTGCCGTTGCAGGTGCAGCCTGAGACAATCTCATTGCGATAGCGGAACGCGTTAGGCAGGTCGGAATAGGATTTCCCCTTCTCCGTGGTCGCGTCGTCGATGTTGCCGCCATAGACCAGCGACGTCTCCGAGGCCGGGCAGAAGCTCTTGCAGGATTGCGCCTTGCTCTCGGAATCGTTTCCCTGCGCCGGGAAGTAACGTCCGTCGCAGCCGCGCACGCAATAGGCCGTGCCGCCGCCATAGGACGCCCGTTGACGCGGCGCGTCGTAGCGTGGCGTGTCATCGGTCTGGAACGGCATGCGAATCTCGGGCGCCGGTCGCCCGCGGAAGCCGCCGAACAGCGCCGAGAAAAAGTCCTCCGCATGGGCCGATGGCGTCAGCGCGAGGCCGACGGAGGCAACGGCGACGAACGCCACCGCGCCACCGGCGAGTTTGCCGATCGAACGTCTCTTCATGTGACCTCACACGATCCTTAGTTCACGGCCGAATTCGAAACGTTCAGCGCCTGCCGGCCCGAGGGCAGCGCCGTCACGGCCGGGCGCTTGCGCACGGAATCGCTACCTTTCGCCATCAGCGGCGCGTTCTTCGGCAGCACAACGACCTTGGCGCCGACATTGACGCGGCCGAACAGGTCGGTGACGTCCTCATTGGTCATGCGGATGCAGCCGGACGAGACGAACTTGCCGATCGTGGTGGGATCGTTGGTGCCATGGATGCGGTATTCGCTCGACCCGAGATACATCGCACGCGCGCCGAGCGGATTGCCGGGGCCGCCAGCGACGAAGCGAGGCAGATAAGGTTGTCGCGCAATCATCTCAGCCGGCGGATGCCAGTCCGGCCATTCCGCCTTGCGGCTGACGCTCTGCACGCCCGACCAGGTAAAACCCTCGCGCCCGACGCCGACGCCATAACGGATGGCGCGGCCCTGGCCGAGCACGTAATAGAGATAAGTATTGTTGGTATCGATGACGATGGTACCGGCCGGCTCGCTGCGGTCGAAGCTGACAATCTGCCTGCGCAGGCGATCGGGCAGCGCGGCATCCTCGTCGGCGGCCTGCGCGTTCGGGCTTGCATAGCCCTGATTCGCATAGCCTTGGTTCGCATAGCCTTGGTTTGCATACCCTTGGCTCGCATAACCCTGCGAATAGCCCTGGTCCTGCGGGTAGGGCTGATGCGGATAGGTGTAGCCCAGCGTCTGTGCGCTCGCGGCGCCGAACGGCACTGCCAGCAAAGCGGTTGCGAACGCGAATGCGGTGATGCGGCGCGGCGATATGCGGCGTCGGACTGCAGAGAACTTCGTCATGTGCTGCCCCGTTGGATGCCTGCATCAGGGTGATGCGCTGGTTCGATCAACGCGGCCGAGCCGATACAAGTTCCGCTGCGGGATGCAGCAGCAACGTCACAGTCAAGCGAGCACCTCTTCACGAAGCCGCGATGGAACCCGCAGGGCGCTTGGACGTTCTCCCGTGATCACAGGCGCGAGGACCGAAGACTCCGTGCCGGAGAGGTATTGTGCGCGTCCTTCCCAGTGAACGTATAATTCCCGGCAACGGCGAAGGCACTCCGCTTCCCGAGAGCCACGGCGAACTCCCCCCGGTGATCCGCCGCACAGAGCTCGTCGCCTTCTCGCTCGCCGGGCTGCTCCTCATCGCAATCGTCGCGGTACTCTATGTCGGTAAGGCGTTCTTCCTGCCTGTCGTGATGGCGTTCGTCACCGGCACGATGCTCTCGCCGGCAGCGACCTTTCTGGAGAACCGGAAAGTGCCGCGCGGGCTTGCCGCCGTCTTGATCGTGTTCGCGGTGACCGCCGTGGTCGGCTTCATCGTCGCGCTGATCGCCTCGCCGGCGATGGAATGGAGCTCGCGCCTGCCCGAACTCGGCACCCAGCTGAAAGACAAGGTCCACGTGTTCGACCGGCCGCTGGCGCTGTGGCGAGAGCTGCAGACGATGCTCGGCGGCTCGGAGGGATTGCCGAGCTTCCAGATGCCGAAATTCGATTGGGTGCAGCCGACGATCGAATTCCTGTCACCGACCTTTACCGAATTCCTGCTGTTCTTCGTCACGCTGATCCTGTTCATCGCCAGCTGGCGGGACCTGCGACGGGCGATGATCATGACCTTCAGCGATCATGAGGCACGGCTGCGCACGCTTCGCATCCTCAACGAGATCGAGGTCCATCTCGGCAACTATCTCTTGACCGTGACCCTCATCAATGTCGGCGTCGGCGTCGCCGCCGGCATCGTCTGCGCGCTCACCGGAATGCCCAATCCGGCTGGCCTCGGCGCGCTCGCGGCCACCCTCAATTTCATTCCGATCATCGGACCGGTGGCCATGTTCGCCATTCTGGTCGTGGTGGGACTGGTCACCTTCCCGACCGTCAGCGGCGGCCTGATGGCGGCGCTCGCCTTTGGCGGCATCACCTTCCTGGAGGGACATTTCGTCACGCCGACCATCATCGGCCGGCGGCTGGCGCTCAATGCGCTCGCGGTGCTGCTGGCGCTGGCGTTCTGGACCTGGCTGTGGGGCCCGATGGGCGCGTTCCTGTCGTCGCCGCTGCTGATCGTCGCCCTGATCCTGAAGGAGCATCTGTTGCCGCAGGATTCGCCGCAGCTCCCGCAGGACTGACCGGTTTCCGTGAACGGAACTTACCCGACGACGAAACGTTTCCCGGCTGTCTCAACCGTCAACAGCTCGGAGCCCCCGATGTCCACCACCAATGCCGAAGCCGGGATGAGAGACTGGACCGACAAAGCCACCCGAGAACGCCTCGAGAAGGATGTAGCAGCCGTGAAAAGCGATATCGCCGCCCTCACCGATCAGATCACCGACGCGCTCAATACTTTTGCCAACTCCTCCGGCAAGCAGGCCCGCCGCGGCTATCGCCAAGCGCGCGAAAACGTGGATTCCGCGATCGACGACATGTCGGAGCGCGGCAGCGCGATGATGGGCGCGGCACAGGAGGCCTACGGCTCGATCGAGGAGACGCTGGAGGACGCGATCAGCCAGCGGCCGCTCGCGACCGTCGGGCTCGCGCTCGGCATCGGCTTTCTGATCGGCGCGGCCTGGCGCCGCTGAGGTCGCGAATGGGTATCGAGACGGTGGCGCAGCGGCGCCGCCGGCGCCGGCTTGTGGGGATCTGAGGAGCAAGACCATGTTTCAGCGCATCATCGACGGGATCAGCGCATCCACCGGCAGCGCTGTGCGGCTGACCTCGTTGGCGGCAGGCGCGGCGTTCGCGCTCTTCATCACCACCTGCTTCCTGTGCGCAGCGGCGTTCATCTCGGTGCTCGAGAAATATGGTCCGGTGCAGGCCTGCCTTGCCGGTGCAGGCGTTTTCTTTCTCCTGACCCTGACCGCGGCGGTGAGCTATTGGGTCTACAAGCGGCAGCTGCGCAAGCAAGCTTATATCGCGGCCGAGCGCGCCACGAAGTCGGCGGCCTCGAGCATGCTCGCGGACCCCATGCTGCTCGCCACCGGACTCCAGATCGTTCGCGCCATCGGGATCAAGCGGCTGTTGCCGATCCTGGCGATCGGCGGTGTCGCCCTCGGAATCATGGCGAGCCGCGCCGGCGTACCCGACGAGGCCTCGGCCGAACCTGCCGAGTAGCAGCTACGGCGGGTTAGAAAATTTCGTCAGAAGTCCCGCGAACGCATCTATCGAATCGGCACCAGTGGCCCCGCGCCGATTTTGCGCCGTTGCCTGCGCCATCACGCAAACGCTACTCGGATAGGCAGGCGGTTGCCGGTAAAAGCAGCGCCCCTGATTCCAAAAAGCCATTTTTTCGATGAAACCGTCCGTCCAGGCGAACCTCGCCGCATTCCATCACGACCCTCGTCTCTATTTGACGCTCGGCATCGCCAACTGGTCGGTTTTCGTCGACCACATCCCGAACAACGTCGTCAATTTGCTGACGCTGCGCAACTTCGGCTTCAGCGGCGCCGCAGACTTGTTCGTGTTCGTGGTGGGCTATGGCGTCGCGATCATTCACGGCAGGATCGCACTGGAGCGCGGCTACGTGGTCGCGGCGACGCGCATCTTTCGCCGCGTCTGGCGGCTGTATGCCGCTTATGTCGTGCTGTTCGTGATCTATATCGACACCATCGCCTATGTCGCCTCGCAATCGAAGGCGCCCGAGATCATCCACGAATACAACATATCGGGAATTCTCGAGCACCCGCTGCGCATCCTGGTGCGTGGCCTCGTGCTCCAGGAGGAGCCGCTGAATCTCGACCTGTTACAGCTGATGATCCCGCTGATGGCCTTCTTTCCGTTCGCGCTGTGGGGCCTGTTGCGGCGTCCGAACCTGATGCTTGCGGCATCGGTCGCGCTGTACGTTGCGGCGCGCTGGTTCGACTGGAATTTCCGGGTCTATCCGGACCAGGAGTGGACCTTCAACCCGTTCTGCTGGCAGATGCTGATGGTGCTGGGCGGCTGGTTCGCCGTGACCGGTGCGTCGGGCCGCGCGCTGCATGGCCTGTCCTGGCTGCGCGTGCTTGCGGGCGCCTATCTCGTATTCGCAATGGCGATCACGCTGATGCGCCACTCGCCGGCGCTTGCCGCCTACTTGCCGAACATCGTGCTCGACAATATCACGCCGACCGACAAGGAAAACCTCGCACCCTATCGCGTGGTCCACTTCCTCGCGCTCGCTTTCCTCGCGACATATCTCGTCCCGGCCGATCATCCCGCCCTGCAATGGAGACCGTTACGGGCGGTCATCAGATGCGGCGAGGAATGGCTCGCGGTGTTCTGCGTCGGCGTGTTCCTGTCCCTCGCCGGCCATCTCGTCCTGATCACCGGCGCCAATCTGGTGGTGATGCAGATCGCCGTGAGTCTGGCCGGCTTCGCGGCGATGGCCGCGGTCGCATATTACATCGGCTGGTCGAAGCGGCAGGACCTGCCCGCGGCCTTGCGGCAGCAGACCTAACTCGACACCTTCCGATTCCGCTAGGCCGGCCGTCACGGCTGGGCTATGCGGAGCGGCAGCGGATTGCGCGAGGAGGCCGGCGTGGTGATGGCGAATGGCGGGAGTGAGGGAGCCGACAGCGCGCCCCGGCGCGGCCGGCCGAGGTCGATCGAGACCACCAACGCCATTCTCCAAAGCGCCTATGCGCTGATGGCCACCACCGGCCTTGCCGCCACCACCATCGACGCAATCGCGCGCCACTCCAGCGTCTCCAAGATGACGATCTACAAATGGTGGCCGTCCCGCGAAGCCTTGCTGATCGACGCCTTCCTTCACCATGCCGCGCAGATGCTACCGCTGCCGCCTGCAAGCTCGGGCAGCCCCGCCGCGCGCGCACGCCGCCATGCCGCGGCCTACGCCGAAGCGCTCCAGGGCGAGTTCGGCAAGGTCCAGCTCGCCGTCATCTCCGAATGCATCTCCAAGACCGGCTCGGCGGAGCTGTTCTACGCCCGCTACCTGCAATTCCGCCGCGACGCACTGATCGAGATGATCGCCGCAGGCCAGAACGACGGCAGCATTCTGGCGGAAGCGCCGCCCCAGGATCTCTACGACGCGATTTATGGCAGCCTGTTCTACCGCTACGTCTTCGGCATCGCGCCGATCACGCCGGCCTACGCGCGGACTCTGGTTGACCTCGTGCTGCGCCCGAAGAGTTAGGGCGTTTTCCGCGCCGGCCGGATCGGTGCTGACAGCTTGTCGGTGCGGTCGCGCTCGGTCATGTCCTCGACCGTCTCCATCGGCGCGGTCAGCTCGTAGACATAGGAAACGTCGGTGAAATAGCGCTTGGCGGTGCCGCCGAGCGCCTCGGGCGCGACGCGGTCGAGCAGGATCAGGCCGAAATCGGAATCGGGGCGGCGCGTCGCTTCGCTGGTGTTGAACTCCTCCCAGCGGAAATAGAAGACCTCGCCGGCCCCCTCGTTCGTCACCGTCCAATTGGCCGTGATGTGCGGATGCTTGCCGACCAGCGACAGGCCCTCGTCGGAGTGCGAGGCGAGCTCGAAGAACAGCAGCGACAGGCTCTGCGCTGCACGCGCGCTGACTGCGATATCAGGACCGGTGACGGCGATTCGGTCGGCATGCGGGATGGCGCGCGCCTCGAACAGGCCCTTCAGCTTGACCCCCTGCCACTGGCTCTCGCTGAGCAGTGAGACGACGTTGGACATGGCGTGGATGCGGCCGATCAGGAGCTCGCGCGCGACATCGATGTCCGAGCCATGGCGCAGCGTGCGGGTCACGATCGACTGGATCACTGCCAGGATGTTTTTGACCCGGTGGTTGAGCTCGTCGATGACAGCAGTCAACCGGCGCTCGAAGCCGATTCTGACCTGGATTTCCCGGCTGAGCCGCAAATTGTTGTAGGCGACATAGCCGAACAGGCCGCACACCATCGCGGTGATCGCAAAGCCGATCGCCGCCACGATGATCGCAGTCTGCTCGGCGCGGCGCGCCGAATTGGTCTTGGCGTAATAGCCGAGCTGCCAGTCGCGCCCCCCAAAGCTCACCGTGCGCGTCGCCGACGGCGCCGGCCCATCGGCCGCCGTCGTTCGGGCCGAGACGACGCCTTGATCGTTGGCGACGAGTTCGCCACCCTCCCGGCGCGGATCCTTCAGTGCGACTGCGAACAACGACATGTCGTCGTTGGTCAGCATCAGGGAAGAGAGCTCGTAGGAAAATGTGATGAAGCCCGCCGGCTCCGTCGCGCCCTCGGGGATGACGGGAGCGGCCACAATGATGCCGATCGGCCCGCCGCTGCGCAGGAGGGCAACCGGTTCTGAGGCAACCGATCTCTTCTCCACTCTGGCGCGCGCCAGCATGGCGCTGCGCACCTGATCCTGGTCGTAGCTGCGGCCGGGCAGCCCCTTGGTCTCGTTGCTGCGCGGCTCGAGATCCATCAGCACGTCGATCGGCTGGGTGACACCTGCGGGATCGATCGGCTTGTCGTCATAGGTGCGGATTCGCGGATTGGGGAAGCCGGCGCTCGCGATGGCGGCCTGTGCTGCGGCAAGTTCGTTCGGCTTCAGGCGGGCGACCCAGCCCGCCACCACGAAATCGGTCTTGAAGGCGTAGATGGCCGAGCGCAGCGGCTCGAGCATGTTTGGCTTGAGCACCGACGGCGCCCGGAACAGGCCGGAGGCAACCCGCGCGAGCAGTTCGCGCTCGGTGAGCCGGTCCTGGACGAGGCTCGCATGGACGTCGATCGCGCGCGCCAGCGCGATCCGGTCCAGCGCCAGCTCCTGGTCGTGGACGCGATAGGCCGCAAGCCCGGAGAGCAGGGCTCCGAGAAGAGCAATGAAGCCGATGATGAAACCCAGCCGGACCACGCGACTACTCAGGCGAAAGCAGGAGGTCGGCAATAAACACGGAGCATATGGACGCCGCTCGAACGGGCACGTGCCGAAACAGGGTGGACCCCAATGGCCGGGATAATGAAGGAGGAGACATCGGTACGCAACTTGGTCGCCTGAGAAGCTTAAATCGGCCCGCCGCTGGTCCGGCCGGGACGGATTTGCTCCGGGCACCGGAGGTAATCAATTGCCGTGACCGAAATTTGTTCCGTGGACACGGCTCTGCCCATGGCGTTAACGGGGGGAAACGCCTGCGTTAGGTGGTCGCGCCGGTCAGCCGGCCCGTTTCAAGCCGCCTTTGGCCTCAATGAAGCCGATGATGCGGTCCAGCCCCTGGCTCTTCTTCAGGTTGGTCATGACGAACGGCCGCTCGCCGCGCATGCGCCTGGCGTCCGTCTCCATCTTTTCCAGGGAGGCGCCGACATGGGGCGCCAGGTCGATCTTGTTGATGACAAGGAGGTCGGACCGGGTGATGCCGGGGCCGCCCTTGGACGGGATCTTGTCGCCGGCCGCCACGTCGATGACGTAAATGGTGAGATCGGCGAGCTCGGGGGAAAAGGTGGCAGCGAGGTTATCGCCGCCGGATTCGATCAGCACGAGATCGAGCCCGGGAAACTTGGCGCGCATATCCGCCACCGCGGCGAGATTCATCGAGGCGTCCTCGCGGATCGCGGTGTGCGGACAGCCGCCGGTCTCGACCCCGGCAATGCGATCCGGCGTCAGCGAACCCGAGCGCACGAGAAATTCCGCATCCCATTTGGTGTAGATGTCGTTGGTGATCGCCGCGATGTCGTAGCGCTCGCGCATGGTCTTGCAGAGCAGGTCCATCAGCGCGGTCTTGCCCGATCCGACCGGACCGCCGATGCCGACGCGCAAGGGACCGTGAGATGTAGGCATTGAGTCTTTCCTATCGTCGTCCTGGCGAAAGCCAGGACCCATTACCACTGAACCCGATTGTCACGGCACGCTGGAGCCGCATCTGTGCATAGCCACGCGCACTCGTGGTTATGGGTCCTGGCTTTCGCCAGGACGACGGCGGAGAGCAACTCACCCTGCTCATGACCGAAACAGCCGCGTATATTGCGTCTCGTGCCGCAGGCTGGCGAGGTCGGCGCGAAACGTCGCGCCGCCGACATCGTCCAACGTCGCATTCAGCGCACGATGTGCCGTCGTGGCAACCGCGGCTTCCAGCTTCACCAGCACGCGCTGGCTGTCGGTCTGGCCGAGCGGGATGAGCCGGCTGGCCGCGGAAATCCAGTTCGAGACCAACGCATGCAGGAAGGCGTGCAGCGTCGGTGCCAGCGGCACGCCGTGCATCGCGGCGACCACGCCAACGGCAACGGGATAGACCAGTGGCGTGCGGCATGCCGCAACCATGGCATCCAGCCCGTCGGCATCCCACGCTGCGCGGGCCATGTCGATGAAGGCACGGCCCTGCGATGTCGTCTCCAGTTGCCGCTCGCGCGACGGCACGAAGGCCGCGGCGAGCTCGGCGATATCGCTCAAGGTGTCGCCCTCGCCCGCTTCAGTGGCGCGATAGGCGTGGACCAGAAAAATCGCATCGCAGAAGCCCGAGCCATCGCGAAGCATCGCGTCGAGCCAGTCCGCCAGCGACGCGACGTCGGTGATGTCGCCGGCCTCGACCGCCCATTCGATGCCGCTGGAGTAGGAAAAGCCGCCGACGGGAAACGCGGGCGACAGCCAGGTCATCAGCCGGTACAGCGCCGCCGCCTCGCGCTCCGCGAGGTCGCGGGCCGCGACCGGCTCATTTGTGGTCATGAGCATGCTTGTGGCCGTGGTGATGATCGGGGTGATCGCAGTGCTCGTCGTGCTGGTGATCGTGACCGTCGCCATGTGCGGCATGATCATGATGGTGATCATGATGGTGATCATGATGATCATCGTGGCCATGATCGTGATGCGCGTGGTCGTCGTGTCCATGCGCATGACCGGCATCGGCATAGGCGCCGCCCTCGGGATCGAACGGCGCCTCGATCTCGATCACGCGCGCACCGAGGCCCTTCACCATGGCTTCGATGACGTGGTCGCGGCGGATGCGCAGGCCCTTGGCCATGATCTGCGTCGGCAGATGGCGATTGCCGAGATGCCAGCCGACGCGAATAAGGTGGTGCGGATCGTGGCCGCGAATCTCGAGCAACGGCTCGGGCGCGGCGACCACCTCGACCAGTCGGCCGTCCTCCAACACCAGTGCATCGCCGCCGCGCAGGGCGACGGCATTCTCCAGGTCGAGCAGGAACTCGAGCCCCCGCGTTCCCGTCATCGCCATCCGGCGGCGGTGTCGATCGTCGAAATCGAGCACGACCGTATCCGCCGGCGCTTCCGCGAAGCGGTGTTGTCCCCTGACCTGCGTCGCCCGGATCATGCGCTTTTACCCCGTTAGCGTGTCTCGACCTTCTCGGGCGTGATCACTTCGATCTTCGGCGGCGCCGTAAAACACTTCACCGCGACGCGGCCGAACGTCTTCATGTGCTCCATGGCGCGATGCGGCACCAGTGCTTCGGCATTCTCCCACTGCTCGACGAACACCATCTTGGCGGGATCGGTGACGCTCTCATGCAGATCATAGGCGATATTGCCGGGCTCTTTCCGCGTCTCCTTGATGCAGGCGGTGGCAGCTGCAATGAATTCGGCGCGCGTTTCAGGCTTGATGGTCAAGGTGGCGACGACGTAGATCACGAGAAATCCTCCCGGCTTTTCTTCTGGGCTTCAGATACCCGGCGGGACCTTAGACCAGGCGGGATCGAACGCAAAACCCGGAAAAGCTGCCCCCGGATATGCGACCAGGACATGTTCCTGAGACATGCGTTGAGGCGCTATTTCAGTACATGAAATATCGCTGCGCCATCGGCAGCACCTCGGCGGGGGCGCAGGTCAAAAGCTCGCCGTCGGCGCGGACCTCATAGGTCTCCGGATCGACTTCGATATTGGGCGTGGCGTCGTTGTGAATCATGCTCTTCTTCGAGATCCTGCCGCGGGTGTTCTGGACCGCATAGAGCTTCTTGTCGATGCCGAGCTTACGCGCGAGGCCGCCGGTGATCGCGGCCTTCGAGGTGAACACCACTGAGGATGCGGTTATCGCCTTGCCGAAGGCGCCGAACATCGGCTGATAATGCACCGGCTGCGGGGTCGGGATCGAGGCGTTGGGATCGCCCATGGGAGCGGCGACGATCATGCCGCCCTTGACGACACAATCGGGCTTGACGCCGAAGAAGGCCGGCGACCACAGCACGAGATCGGCGAGCTTCCCCTTCTCCACCGAGCCGATCAGCTTCGAAACGCCATGGGCGATCGCGGGATTGATCGTGTATTTGGCGATGTAGCGCTTGACGCGGAAATTGTCGTTGTCCTTGCCCTTATCCTGCGGCAGCGAGCCGCGCTGCTTCTTCATCTTGTCGGCGGTCTGCCAGGTCCGGATGATGACCTCGCCGAGGCGGCCCATGGCCTGGGAGTCCGACGAGATCATCGAGAGCGCGCCGAGATCGTGCAGGATGTCCTCGGCCGCGATGGTCTCCTTGCGGATGCGGCTTTCCGCGAACGCCAGATCTTCCGCGATCGAGGGATCGAGGTGGTGGCACACCATCAGCATGTCCAGATGCTCGTCGATGGTGTTGCGCGTGAAGGGCCGCGTCGGGTTGGTCGAGGACGGCAGCACGTTCTTGAGCCCCGCGACCTTGATGATATCGGGGGCATGACCGCCGCCGGCGCCCTCGGTGTGGAAGGCGTGGATGGTGCGGCCCTTGAAGGCTTTGATGGTATCCTCGACGAAGCCGGATTCGTTCAACGTGTCGGTGTGGATCATCACCTGGATATCGTAGTCGTCGGCGACCGAGAGGCAGGTGTCGATCGCGGCCGGCGTCGTGCCCCAGTCCTCGTGCAGCTTCAGCGCACAGGCCCCGGCCTTGATCATCTCGACCAGCGCGGCGGGCCGCGAGGCGTTGCCCTTGCCAGAGATGCCGAGATTGACCGGGAAGGCGTCGAACGACTGGATCATCCGCCCCATGTGCCACGGCCCCGGCGTGCAGGTCGTGGCGAACGTGCCGTGCGAGGGCCCGGTGCCGCCCCCTAACATCGAGGTGACCCCAGACATCAGCGCGTGCTCGATCTGCTGCGGACAGATGAAGTGGATGTGGCTGTCGAAGCCGCCGGCGGTGAGGATCTTGCCTTCACCCGCGATTACGTCGGTGCCCGGGCCGATGATGATGGTGACACCCGGCTGGATGTCGGGATTGCCGGCCTTGCCGATGCCGGCGATCATGCCGTCCTTGATCGCGACGTCGGCCTTCACGATGCCCCAGTGATCGACGATCAGCGCATTGGTGATGACGGTGTCCGCCGCGCCCTGCTTGTTGGTGACCTGCGACTGACCCATGCCGTCGCGGATCACCTTGCCGCCGCCGAACTTCACCTCCTCGCCGTAGGTGGTGAAATCCTTCTCGACCTCGATGATGAGGTCGGTGTCGGCCAGCCGCACCTTGTCACCGGTGGTCGGGCCAAACATGTCGGCATAGACCGAACGCTTTATTTTGACGGACATCACAAGCCCCGTTTGCGTTTGAATTTTGGACCGGTGCTCACAGCGAGGTCCTCGCTGTGAGCACCGTGTCGTCGAATGTCGTATCGAGCCAAGAGTTGCCGCCCCGGCAACCGGCGACAACCTGCTCGGCCCAGTCGGTGTAGTCGACGAGATCGTCACGTTCCTCGGCCGTCGGATCGGAATGCACGCGCGCGCCGATATTGCTGATCTTGTCGGCGATCTTGATCAGCCTGGCGCCAGCCGATTTCTTCGGTGCGTCGAGCACCTGACGCCGCCGCCGCTCCGGCTTAGGCAGGCTCATATCGTCGGTGCATTCCTCGACAAGCGACGCGACACGGTCGGAGAATTTTTGCGCGAGCTCCTCGCGCGTGGTGTCGGTGTCCTCGATCGCATCGTGCAGCCAGCCTGCGGCAACGAGTTCGGCGTCGGCGCCGTCGGTCGCGGTGGCAAGCAGGTTCGCGACCTCGGCGAGGTGGTTGATGTAGGGCTCATGACCACGGCCCTTGCGCGCCATGCCGTTGTGACGGCGCGCGGCGAGCTCGGCGGCTTCGGAGACGAGGCGGACAGGTGACAGCATGGCAAAGTCCTCCGTTTTCGCCTCAACCATGCCGCGCCACGCTCGTTCCTGTGGATTTCACAGCTTCCCCATCACGTCGCCGCGGAAGCCGTAGATGGTCTTCTTGCCGGCCACCGCGACGAGCTGAACGTCGCGGGTCTGGCCGGGCTCGAAGCGAACGGCGGTGCCGGCGGCGATGTCGAGGCGCATGCCGCGGGCTTTCTTGCGGTCGAACTTCAGCGCCGGGTTGGTCTCGAAGAAATGGTAGTGCGAGCCGACCTGGATCGGGCGGTCACCGGTGTTGGCGACCGTCAGCGTCACGGTCTTGCGGCCGGCATTGAGCTCGATCTCGCCGTCCTGGATGAAGAGTTCGCCGGGAATCATTCTATCCTCCTCGTCATTCCGGGGCCCGCGCAGCGAGAACCCGGAATCTCGATCAACAATCTTTGGATTCCGGGTTCGCCCTTCAGGCGCCCCGGAATGACGAATTCAAAACTACCTGATCGGCTCGTGCACGGTGACGAGCTTAGTGCCGTCCGGAAAGGTCGCCTCGACCTGGATGTCGTGGATCATCTCGGGAATGCCCGGCATCACCTGGTCGCGCGTGAGGACCTGCGCACCCGCTTGCATCAGCTCGGCGACGGTGCGGCCATCCCGCGCGCCTTCGAGGATGAAATCGGAGATGAGCGCGATCGCCTCCGGATGGTTGAGCTTGACGCCGCGATCCAGCCGGCGGCGGGCTACGATCGCCGCCATCGAGATCAGAAGCTTGTCCTTTTCGCGCGGAGACAGGTTCATACGAAATCTCTTCCGTTCACTTCGTCAATTCAGCCAGAGCCGCGGCAGCGCCGCACCGGTGCGCGCCAATACGGCCATCATGTCGCCACGCAGGCGCGCCGCATCTTGGGCACAGAACCGCGCCATTGCAAAGCCATTCCAGGCGGACATCCCGACCTCACCGGCGAAGGATTCCGAGGCCTCGCGGAGACGCTCGATCAGGGCCTCGTCGCCGGGCACGATCAGCGCCGTCCCGATCGCAGCGCCGCCCTTCGCCACCGCCGATCGCGCAAGCTTTGCGCCGATATTGCCGTCGAGCCTGACGGTCTCGGCGAACACTAGCTTGCCGCCGCGACGCAGTCGCCAGCGGTCGACGAACTCGCCCTGCTCCATCCGCTCACCCATCGCGGTACGGCCGAACACCACGATCTCGCACAGCAGGAGCGAGGCAGTCGCATCGAGGTCTATGTCGAAGCGACGGCGCACGCGCGCCCGGTCGAACAGGATCGTCTCCTGCGGCAGCCAGCCGAGATGTGCGCCTGCGGCAACCTTCAGCGCTATATTGAGCTCCGCCGCCTGCCCTGGCGCGCGATAGACCTTTTCCGCGGCCGCCGTCGTCAGCGTCAGCTTCGCACCATCTGCGGCCGCGATTTCGATGTCGAAGCGATCGCCGCCGGCGACGCCGCCGGCCGTGTTGACGAACACGCCGGAGAGCCCCTCGTCCTCCGGCGAAGGGAAGCGCACGCGCAGGGAGCCGGACTCATGCAAGATCCCGCGACGTGTCACACCGTCGCGCGCGTGGACGTCGAAGCGCACCGCTCCGCGGGCACGGTTGGCGTCGAACACCGAAGATGTCGCTAAAACGTCGCTGCGCATCCGCCTCCCCAGCCGGTCGCGGCAGAATGGCCTACAGCGCCATCTGGCGGCTGATTTCGCTCGCGTCGAGATTGGAGCGGTCGCAGGTGAACTTCACCGCGCCGCGATCCATCACCGCAAAACTGTCGCCGAGTTCGCAGGCAAAGTCGAGATATTGTTCGACCAGCACGATGGCGATGTTGCCGAGATTGCGCAGGTACGAGATGGCGCGGCCGATATCCTTGATGATCGAGGGCTGGATGCCCTCCGTCGGCTCGTCGAGCAGCAGCAGCTTTGGCCGCATCACCAGCGCACGCCCGATCGCGAGCTGTTGTTGCTGGCCGCCGGAGAGATCGCCGCCGCGCCGGCCGAGCATGGATTGCAGCACCGGGAACAGCGAATACACGTCGTCCGGAATGTGCTTGTCCTCGCGCCTGAGCGGGCCGAAGCCGGTCTTGAGATTCTCCTCGACCGTCAGAAGTGGGAATATCTCGCGCCCCTGCGGCACGAAGCCGATGCCCTTGCGCGCGCGCTCATAGGGCTTCAGGCCCGTAATATCGTTGCCGTCGAGCACGATCGCGCCCGATGAGATCGGGTACTGCCCGACCATGGCGCGCAAGAGCGAGGTCTTGCCGACGCCGTTGCGCCCGAGCACGCAGGTCACCTTGCCGGGCTCGGCCGCGATCGACACGCCGCGCAGCGCCTGCGCCGCGCCGTAGAACAGGTTGATGTCCTTGACCTCAAGCATCGCTCACCGCCCCAGATAGACTTCGATGACCCGCTCGTTGGACGAGACCTGGTCGATGGTGCCTTCGGCGAGCACGGTACCCTCGTGCAGGCAAGTGACCTTGACGCCGAGTTCGCGCACGAACGTCATGTCGTGCTCGACCACCATCACGGTGTGGGTCTTGTTGATTTCCTTGAGCAGCTCGGCGGTGAGATGCGTCTCGACGTCGGTCATGCCAGCGACGGGCTCGTCGACGAGAAGCAGTTTTGGATCCTGGGCGAGCAGCATGCCGATCTCAAGCCACTGCTTCTGGCCGTGGCTGAGGCTGCCGGCGAGACGGTTGCGGGCCTCGGTAAGGCGGATCGTTTCCAGCACCTTGTCGATCTGCTCGGATTCCGCCCGGCTGCCGCGCCAGAACAGCGTAGCCTTGACGCTGTGGTCGACATTGAGCGCGAGCAGCAAATTGTCCTGCACGGTCTGGCTCTCGAACACGGTCGGCTTCTGGAATTTGCGGCCGATGCCGAGCTCGGCGATGCGGGTCTCGTCAAGCCGCGTCAGGTCCGTGACGCCGTCGAACAGCACGGTGCCTTCGTCGGGCTTGGTCTTGCCGGTGATGATGTCCATCATCGTGGTCTTACCGGCGCCGTTCGGGCCGATGATGGCGCGCATCTCGCCGGGCTCGAGCGTCAGCGAGAGGTTGTTAATGGCGTGGAAGCCGTCGAACGAGACGTGCACGCCGTCGAGATACAGCATTGCGGAGGTCGCGCGGGTGTCCATGACGTTCATTGCGCCTCCTCCGCCATTTTGGGTTCGGCGACGCCATCTTCGGCCGCGGCGCTCGCAATGGTCGCGGCGTCGCGCCTTTCCTTCGACGAGTCCCACCAGGCGTTGAAAGTGCCGACGATGCCCTTGGGCAGCAGCAGCGTCACCAGAATGAACATCGCACCCAGCATGAACAGCCAGTACGGCGCGAGCATGCCGGAGGTGAAGAACGTCTTTGCGTAATTGACGACGACGGCACCGAGCGCAGCGCCGACCAGCGTACCGCGGCCGCCGACCGCAACCCAGATCACCGCCTCGATCGAATTGCCGGGCGCGAATTCGCTCGGGTTGATGATGCCGACCTGCGGCACATAGAGCGCGCCGGCGACGCCTGCCATGCAGGCCGACACCGTGAACACGAACAGCTTGTAGGATTCGACGCGGTAGCCGAGGAAGCGCGTGCGCGATTCGGCATCGCGCACCGCGATCAGCACCTTGCCGAGCTTGGACGAGACGATGGCGCGGCAGATCAGGAAGCCGGCGATCAGCGCCAGGCAGCTCAGCGCGAACAGCGCAGCACGGGTGCCTTCGGCCTGCACGTTGAAGCCCAAAATGTCCTTGAAGTCGGTCATGCCGTTGTTGCCGCCGAAGCCGAAATCGTTGCGGAAGAAGGCCAGCAGCAGCGCATAGGTCATCGCCTGGGTGATGATCGACAGATACACGCCCGTGACGCGGGAGCGGAAGGCGAGCCAGCCGAAGCAGAAGGCGAGCAGGCCCGGCACGATCAGCACCATCAGCGCGGCAAACCAGAACATGTCGAAGCCGTACCAGTACCAGGGCAGCTTCGAATAGTTCAGGAACACCATGAAGTCAGGCAGGATCGGGTTGCCGTAGACGCCGCGGCTGCCGATCTGCCGCATCAGGTACATGCCCATCGCGTAGCCACCGAGCGCGAAGAAAGCACCGTGGCCGAGCGAGAGGATGCCGCAATAGCCCCAGATCAGGTCGATCGAGAGCGCCAGGATGGCGTAGCAGACATATTTGCCCCAGAGCGCGACGAGATAGGTCGGCACTTGCAGGAACGAACCCGCGGGCAGCAGCAGGTTGGAGAGCGGGATCAGGATGCCGCAGGCCACGACGACCGCAAGGAAGATCGTCGCGCCGCGGTCCAGCGATCGCGTCAGCATGTGAGGGGTCATGCTTCCACCGCACGGCCCTTGAGCGCGAACAGGCCGCGCGGCCGCTTTTGAATGAACAGGATGATGAGAACGAGGATGGCGATCTTGCCGAGCACGGCGCCGGCGACCGGCTCCAGGAATTTGTTGGCGATGCCGAGCGTGAAGGCGCCGACCAGCGTGCCCCAGAGATTGCCGACGCCTCCGAACACGACGACCATGAAGCTGTCGATGATGTAGCTCTGGCCGAGATTGGGGCTGACATTGTCGATCTGCGACAGCGCCACGCCGGCGATGCCGGCAATGCCCGAGCCGAGGCCGAAGGTCAGCGCATCGACCCGCGAGGTCGCGATGCCCATCGAGGCCGCCATGCGGCGGTTCTGCGTCACCGCGCGCATCTCGAGCCCTAGCGCCGTGTAGCGCAGCATCGCGAGCAGAATGACGAACACCGCGAGCGTGAAGACAAGGATCCAGAGCCGGTTATAGGTAATCGTGATCTGGCCGAGCTCGAACGCGCCGCTCATCCAGGAGGGGTTGCCGACCTCGCGGTTGGTCGGGCCGAACATGGTGCGCACCGCCTGCTGCAGCACCAGCGACAAGCCCCACGTCGCCAGCAGCGTCTCCAGGGGACGGCCATAGAGAAAGCGGATGATGCTGCGCTCGATCACGACGCCGAGCGCGCCCGCCACCAGGAAGGCGAGCGGCACCGCGATCAGCAGCGAATAGTCGAACAGGCCGGGATAGCGGGTGCGGATCACCTCCTGCACCACGAAGGTGGTGTAGGCCCCGATCATCACCATCTCGCCATGCGCCATGTTGATGACGCCCATCACGCCGAACGTGATGGCAAGCCCGATTGCAGCAAGCAGCAGCACCGAACCCAGCGAGAGGCCGTACCAGGCATTCTGCACCATCGACCAGACCGCGAGCGAACTCTGGATCGAGCCGATTGCGCTCGCGGCAGCCTTGGTCACCGAGGCCGGCTGGTCGCCCATGCCGGTAAGCAGCGCCATCGCCTCCTGGTCGCCGCGCGCCTTGATGGTGGCAACGGCTTCGAGCTTCTCGACCTCGGTGGCATCAGGCTTGAACAACAGGATCGCCGCGCGGGCGTCGCCCAGCGCAGCTTTGACGGATCGGTTGGTTTCCTTGGCGAGCGCGCCATCGACGGCTTCGAGCGACGTCTCCTCATGCGACTTGAAGACGGATTGCGCGGCCTGCAGCCGCGCTCCGATGTCCGGTGACTGCAGCGTCAGGCTGCCGATCGCGGCATCGACGCTGCGGCGCAAGCGGTTGTTGAGGCGGACCGCGCTTGCACTGTCGGGCACGCTCGCCACAGCCAGGCCGGTCGCGGCATCGATCGACTTGCCGTCGGTGCCGGTGACGTAAACCTTCTTGCTATCCGGGTCGGCCATGAGTCGGCCGTCCTGAAGCGCGCTGATGATGGGGAAAGCCAGCTTGTTGCCGCTGCCCGCGACCACGCCGATCGCCTCTTCCGTGTCGGAATAATCGTCGTTGGCGAATTTGGCGACCGCATCCTCGAACGGGCCGGCCAAGGCCGGCAGTGCGAACGCGATCAGGAACAACGAGAGCAGGAGCGAACAGAGGCGGGCGGACAAATTGGCTGGCACTGTGAAAGACCCCGGCAGAAAAGGGTGGAGAAGGCGGCGGGATCGCCGCCTTCTCCGATCGTGCAATGGAGCGTCAGATCCGGATCAGGAGCCCGAACCGAGGCACTTGTTGGTCTTGGTGTTGAAGTTGCCGCACTTCTTGCCGACCCAGTCGCCGACCAGGTCCTTGGAGCCATCGAGCTCCTTCGACCAGGCGTCGCCTGCGACAAGACCCGGGGTCTTCCACACCACGTCGAACTGGCCGTTGGCTTTGATTTCGCCAATGAACACCGGCTTGGTGATGTGATGGTTCGGGAGCATCTTGGAGGTGCCGCCGGTCAGGTTCTTGGCTTCGATGCCCGGGAGCGCATCGATCACCTTGTCCGGATCGGTCGACTTCACCTTCTCGACCGCCTTGACCCACATGTCGAAGCCGATCACGTGCGCTTCCATCGGATCGTTGGTCACGCGCTTCGGGTTCTTGGTGTAGGTCTGCCACGCCTTGATGAACTTCTCGTTCTCCGGCGATTTGATCGACTGGAAGTAGTTCCAGGCGGCGAGATGGCCGAGCAGCGGCTTGGTGTCGATGCCGGCGAGTTCTTCCTCACCCACCGAGAACGCGACGACCGGGATGTCCTTCGCCTTGATGCCCTGGTTGCCGAGCTCCTTGTAGAAGGGAACGTTGGCGTCGCCGTTGATGGTCGAGACCACCGC
Organism: Bradyrhizobium sp. WSM1253; assembly: GCF_000244935.1. Classification (NCBI taxonomy): domain Bacteria; kingdom Pseudomonadati; phylum Pseudomonadota; class Alphaproteobacteria; order Hyphomicrobiales; family Nitrobacteraceae; genus Bradyrhizobium; species Bradyrhizobium sp. WSM1253. The sequence continues at coordinate 5,536,869 of NZ_JH600073.1, read as the reverse complement.
GGTCTTCTTGCCGGCCGAGCCGAACTTCTTGATGTCGGCCACGATCGTCTGCCAGTCGGAATGACCGAACGGCGTGTAGTTGATCATGATGTCTTCCTGGGCGACACCCTTGGACTTCAGATAGGCTTCCAGGATCTTGTTGGTGGTGCGGGGATAGACGTAGTCGGTGCCCGCGAGCACCCAGCGCTTCACCTTCTCGTCCTTCATCAGATAGTCGACGGCGGGGATCGCCTGCTGGTTCGGCGCGGCGCCGGTGTAGAACACGTTGCGCTCGCTCTCCTCGCCCTCGTACTGCACGGGGTAGAACAGGATGCTGTTCAGCTCCTTGAACACCGGGAGCACCGACTTGCGCGACACGGAGGTCCAGCAGCCGAACACCACCGAGACCTTGTCCTTGGTGATCAGCTCGCGCGCCTTCTCGGCGAACAGCGGCCAGTTCGAAGCGGGATCGACGACGACGGCTTCGAGCTTCTTGCCGTTGACGCCGCCCTTCTTGTTCTGCTCGTCGATCAGGAAGAGGATGGTGTCCTTCAGCGTGGTTTCGCTGATGGCCATGGTGCCGGAGAGGGAGTGAAGCACGCCGACCTTGATGGTGTCGTCCGCGGCTTTCGCACCAGAAATGGAAGCCAGACCAAGCATCAGTCCGGCGGTCGCGGCGAGAACGCCACGGCGGCTAAATGGCGCCGCTATATCGTGAGTGGATTTGCTATGCATGAGTGTCTCATCTCCCTGACGCAGACGTGAAAAACGCTGCGAAACGGCCCCAACGGCCGCCTGCGATTAACGGATTCGCAAGAACCGTGCCATGGATTAGACACCAACTAAGCCATTGGCTTTGTTGCTAAAATGGACGGAAAACAAAGCCTCGCCATGACCGCGCCGCCTAAACACTGAGCAAATCGAATGTATGCGAATGTGGCAGACGGGCTATTTTTTGAGCAAATTTGCCACTCTGGCTAAATTTCCGGCATAACTATTTCTGCACCGCGATCGCCATTTGGGGTGAGCCTGCCTTGAAAGCGCCGCCTCAATGTTCCATATGGAGGGCGAGGTCTCTTGCGAATCAGAGACCGTTGCGAGCCGCGTGTTCTTAAGCCCTTACGGGCGTCTGGCTTGCCCCATCCCATCAAGCCATCCGACACCCCAAACACGCAGGTGTCCCTCTCGACACCCTTTTGCGCGCGCCGCGCCGAATGCGCCGGGCGCCCGCTTTTGACATGGAAAGAACCCATCTTTTGACTTCGTTTCAGGATTTCGGCCTCGCCGAACCCATCGCTCGTGCTCTCACCGAAGAGAACTACGTCACCCCCACCCCGATCCAGGCCCAGACGATTCCGACCGCGCTGACCGGCCGCGACGTCGTCGGCATCGCCCAGACCGGAACCGGCAAGACCGCGTCCTTCGCGCTGCCGATCCTGCACCGCCTGCTCGAGAATCGCATCAAGCCGCAGCCGAAGACGACCCGCGTCCTGGTGCTGTCGCCGACGCGCGAGCTGTCCGGCCAGATCCTTGACAGCTTCAACGCCTATGGCCGCCACATCCGTTTGTCCTCGACACTCGCCATCGGCGGCGTGCCGATGGGCCGTCAGGTCCGCTCGCTGATGCAGGGCGTCGAGGTGCTGGTCGCCACCCCCGGCCGTTTGCTCGATCTCGTGCAGAGCAACGGACTGAAGCTTGGAAGCGTCGAATTCCTCGTGCTCGACGAGGCCGACCGCATGCTTGACATGGGCTTCATCAACGACATCCGCAAAATCGTCGCCAAGCTGCCGATCAAGCGGCAGACGCTGTTCTTCTCGGCCACCATGCCGAAGGACATCGCCGAGTTGGCCGACGCCATGCTGCGCGACCCCGCCCGCGTCGCGGTGACCCCGGTCTCCTCGACCGTGGAGCGCATCCAGCAGCGCATCATCCAGGTCGACTTCTCCGCGAAGCCGGCCTTACTGGCCAAGCTGCTGAAGGACGAGCCGGTCAACCGAGCCCTGGTCTTCACGCGCACCAAGCACGGCGCCGACAAGGTCGTAAAGACACTCGAGAAGGCGGGAATCCCCGCCAGCGCCATCCACGGTAACAAGTCGCAGAACCATCGCGAACGGACGCTAGCCCAGTTCCGCACCGGTGAAATCCGCACGCTAGTCGCCACCGATATCGCCGCTCGCGGCATCGACGTCGACGGCATCACCCACGTCATCAATTTCGACCTCCCCAACGTGCCCGAGACTTACGTGCACCGCATCGGCCGCACCGCGCGCGCCGGCGCCGAGGGCACCGCGATCTCGCTGGTCGCGGGCGGCGAGGAACTTGCCTATCTCCGCGACATCGAGCGGTTGATCAAAGTGACGCTGCCGCGCGAAGACCACCGCACCGACGCGGGCCGCCGCGATGCGGGTCCTCCCCCGTCCCAGCAACGTCAGGGCCGGCCCAGCCGCCCAGGCCAGCGTCCGCACGGCGCACGGCATGGCGACGGGCGGCGTGCCGACGAAAGGCATGCTGACGGTCGTCACCACAGTGCCGCCAAGCAGGGCGACGGAAGGCCCGGCGAGGGACGTCATGGCGACGCCAGGCGTGCTGACGCACGGCCCGGCAGTGGCCCGAAGGCTTCGAAGACTCCTCGTCGCGACCACACCGGAGGCAAGGCGCATTCTTCGCCAAACGGCCGTCCGGAACAGCGTTCCGCGCATAGCGCCGGGGCGTCTGATGGGATACAAGGCGTTGCCTTTTTGCGCCGCGAGAGTCGGCCGAACGGCCAACCGAACCGCAAACCCCATTCGCACTAGCCGTCCACGACCTGGAGAAATTCATGGCTAAGGAAGAGCTGATCCAGTTCGAAGGACTGGTCACCGAAATCCTCCCCGACGCGCGCTACCGCGTGCAGCTCGACGCCGGACACGAGATCGTCGCCTACACCGCCGGCAAGATGAAGAAGAACCGCATCAAGACTCTGGCGGGCGACCGCGTGACGGTGGAGATGTCGCCCTATGACCTCGAAAAGGGCCGGCTGATTTTCCGCCACAAGGACGAACGTCCGAGCGGGATGGGCGGACCTCCGCGTCCCGGACAGCGCGGCGGCCAGTTCCGCCGCCGCTAGGGGCTCGGCGCGCGAGCGCGAACCTAAGATTCCGACCTGCATGCTGATCCGCCGTGACCATCACGGCGGATCAAAAAATCGTGCACGTCAGCATTGTTTTGGAGCTCTGTTTCCAATAAAATGAACTAATCGATTTTCGGCCGGACGACATTAGCATCCACCGGTACAGCCGGTTCAGACACGCTGACGACCCTTCCAAAAATTCGATCTAACCTGTCCGCGCAAGCGGGCTCTGACATTGTGTTATCTGAGAAGGGACTACCCCCATGAGCATGGGAACCGTGAAGTGGTTTAACGCGACCAAAGGCTTCGGCTTCATCCAGCCCGACGATGGCGGCCAGGACGTGTTCGTCCACATCAGCGCTGTGGAACGTGCGGGCCTCGGCACGCTGCGCGAAGGTCAGAAGATCTCCTACGAGATCGTGGCCGACCGCCGTTCCGGTAAGTCGGCAGCGGACAACCTTCGTTCCGCCGGTTGAGCCTACCGCTTACGGCCCCGATCGGCTCGAGCGAACAAATCAAAAGAAAAGGCCGGGCGCGATGCCCGGCCTTTTTTCTAGTTTAGGGGGCACGGCGACGGTACACCGTCGTAAGGAACGCAGGTGACCTGGCGCGGCCGCGTGTAGGAGACATCGCTCAGCGTGATGCCCGACTTCAGGACGAATTTGACGGAAGGCGTGTAGAGGTAACTCGCCTCACTGTAAATGAGGTAGGTCTTCGCGATCAAGAGCGTCGGCGGAATCATCGAGGTGACCGTGGTATCAGGCGCCAGAGACGGAGGCGCGTCCGTCACCGTGGCCTGCGTCGCGCCGTTCGCAATGGTGGCGGACTTGCTCCATTTAATCGTGGCGACTTTGCTTGAGTCGATATAGATCTGGGCAACCGTACCGTTCACGAGCGTAGCGTCATACGGCATGATCATCGATATGCTTGCCGTGAACGTGTCCTGCATGGCCGGACCGTTGGTCGCGATCGACTGCGACGTCAAGTCGGACAGCGTCCGTGCAATCATCGTAACTTTGCGATCGATCGCCACGGCCGATGAAAATTCGACGGTACCGAAGAACATCACCAGCATCAGCGGCACGATGACCGCGAATTCGGTCGCCGCGATCGCGCGCCTGTCGGCGACGAAGTCGCGGACGGAACTACTGGCATTTTTCCAGATATTTGCAATCGCCTGCATCGGTGGGCTCGGATCCATCTGTCTCAGAAGGGTTCATTCTTGAAGGCCGCAGTCGCAATCAGCAGCCGCTTGTTGCTGCAGCCCATGTTGAAGCCAAGGCCCGTGACGAAGAGCGGCCACTGATAGAACAGCCGCACCACGACGACCTGGTTGGCGGCCCCGGCACTGTACTGCACGCCGGTTGGATTGAAGCTGCAGGAATCGCCATAGTTGGTGAGGCTTAGCGCTCCGAACGAGCTTGTACTCACGACGTCGACGTAGAGCTTGGTGCAATCAAACAGCGCCGGGATCTGATTGCAGACGTAAGCCTTGAACGTCGTTTGCGAGCAGGGTGTGCTCACGCCGGACACCGCGCAGGCTGTTAGCGTGCCGGTTTGCGCCTGCCCGGTCAGCAACACGCGTGCAGAATTCTGCGCGGCACTCTCGAGCACCTGGCTCGCCAAGAACATCAGCGCCGACTCGATGATGGCGAACAGCAATGCGAAAAACATCGGCGCGACGAGCGCGAACTCGACGGCTGCGGAGCCGCGGCGGCTGCCGCGAAACCGGCGCAACGTGGCGAGGAGCGTGAATCTCGTAGGTGCAGGCGAAGGCATCAAATTCCCCAGCAGCAGCAGCAATCATCTGCCATGTTCAATAGCGGAAACTGATTGTTTAAGTGTTCAGGCGATCCGCACCCGGCGGCCCGGGCCGTTAACGGCGGGTTAACCGCAAACGACCCAGGGCACGGAGACGAGGGCATGGGGCGGGGCATGGAGACGAGGACGCGGAGAGAGAAACTCGCGCGCGTGCGTCGGGCGAGGACGATCCTTGCCCCGGCAAACCTGCCAATCAAACTCGCTGGTTGGTCTTACTTGGTTAGTCTTGCTCAGTTCGTCTTGGTCAGTTCGTCTTGGTCAGTTCGTCTTGGCGCCCGCACCGGCATTGCCGCTGGCCGTGCTGCTCAACGAACCGGCCTGACTCATCGTGTTGTTGAAGTAGGTGTCGCTGTCGCCGAGCGTCACGCGACGCTGGCAAATCGGCATGCAGCTGTAGGACTCGCGGTCGATCCCGCGATAGACGGTGACGAGCCGATCGCTCGGACCTTCGACCTGGATCTGGCGATCGACCAGGATCTCGCCGCCCCGATCGAGCGCGATGAAATTGGTGGCGCCATAGCCCTTTCCGGTCACGACGATCATGCCACCGGGCTGGAGCGTGACGTCGGCGATCATGGGATTGCCGACCACGATGGTCGCCACCTTGCCGGGCAACCGCACCAGCTTGGCCTGGTCGACATTCACGGCAATGGCATCTGCGGTCGGCTCGGCAATGACGACAGCCGGCGATGCCAGCACCGCGGCCGCAACCAGAAGACAGACGCGCGCACGACGGCGCAGCAATTGTTTACGCATACTCTTACCCCCGGGACGTCACAAACCGGCAGAAGCAATCACATAACAGCCGAGCCGGTGCCCGACCCGGCTAACCTGCCCTCAATTCGTGAACGTTCCGCAAATTCGCCGACTATTGTTTGAACGGACTGGCGTTTCGCGGCCCTCGAGAACCTAGCGGCGGAACGGATAGGCAAGCTGCCCTCCGATTTCCTTCGGCATGGTGGCTTCATCCTTGCCGTAATCCTGCGGCAGTTGCCCCTCGGGCATGCGGAAAGTGCCGAACAGCACATCCCAGATCGGGAACGTGCCGGCAAAATTGGTGTCCCCGCCCTCTGCGAGCGCGGTGTGGTGCCAGCGGTGGAACACCGGCGTCGCCAGCACATATTTGAACGGCCCGAAGGTCCAGTTCAGGTTGGCGTGCACGAAGGCCGAATGGAAGGTCGTGAACGGGGCGAGCCAGACCATGGCGTTCGGCGAAATGCCGGCCATCAGCAGCACGACGTCGACCGCGATCGTACCAAGCACGAGATTGACTGGATGGAAGCGGGCCGCAGAAATCCAGCTGATCTCCTCCGAAGAGTGATGGATCGCGTGGTACTTCCAGAACCCCCCGCCGTGGAACAGCCGGTGCAGCCAGTACAGCATGAAATCGGACAGCACCAGGAACAGCATGGCCTGGACCCAGAGCGGCAATAGCGCCAGCGGGCCGTGGCCATTGTCGTAGAAGGCGATGAGCTCGTCGGCATCATGGATGTTGAAGACGAAGCTCGCACCGACGATCAGAAGGCCGATCCGCATGACGCGTGCGAACACCGGAACGACAAACCAGTAGCAGATGTCCGTGACGATCTCCCGCTTGCGCCACCAGGGTGCGCCGGGATTGCAGGCCCAGACATGCTCGAGCACGGTGAAGACCACCGCGAGCGCGAAGGTCGTGGGGATCACCTTCGCGATGGTCTCGCCGAGCATCAGGGCGATTTCCATGGGCAGGCTCGACATCGTCGCCTCTCTTGCGAATTGCTGGTCGTACCTACGCGTACTCCCCTAAATTTAAGGGACGGTGAAGCCGGTGCCGCGCTTGCTGCGCATCCGGAACCGGAACGAATTGCAGATTGTGGCCTTAAGGCGAAATTCACTCTGGCCAGCGGCAAGCGCGTTTGCCCGACCTAATTAACTCTCCCGAAAGAGCTCGGATCTCATGGTCATTGCGTCAAGCACAACGCCGAACGAGGCGATCCCACCCCAGATGGAGTTTTGTTCATGAAGAACCTCATTGCGCGTTTCGCGAAAGATGAATCCGGCGCCACCGCCATCGAATACGGTCTGATCGCCGCCGGCATCGCGCTGGCCATCATCACCGTCGTCAACAATCTCGGCACCACGCTGAACGCCAAGTTCACCTCGATCAGCAGCTCGCTGAAGTAAGCGATCGACGAACGACGGCAAAAGCCCCGGGCCTCCGGGGCTTTGTGTTTCAGACGGCGAGTTCCAGTGGCGTTGAGCAAGTACAGAACCGATGCCGCGGTCGCGGCAAATGCGGCGGAGGCCACGCAGACCGGCTCGCCGGTCTACTGGGTCTGCCTTGCCCTGCTGCTTGCGACCGTCGCGCTCGCCGCACGCATCGCCTCCCTTTGGTGAGCACGCCTTCGGCTGGTTCCACCCCTCGAGCCGCTGCCGCCGTTTTCGGTTTGTTTAGCACTGCCGGCTAGAATCCGGCGACGCCAGCTCCGCGGCGAACCCAGGCCTCAAGACGCAGCCCATGATCCTCGACCTTGCGCGCCTTCTGCTCTTCCCGGCCCTGATGGCGTTTGCCGCCGCAAGCGACCTCTTCACGATGACGATCTCCAACCGCGTATCGCTGGCGCTGGTCGCCGGCTTTTTCGCGCTCGCTCTCGCCGGTGGCATGGCACCTTACGAGATGCTGAGCCATGTCGGCTCAGGCACGCTTGTCCTGGTCGTGGCCTTCACCTGTTTTGCGATGGGTTGGGTCGGCGGCGGCGATGCCAAGGTCGCGGCCTCCGTCGCACTTTGGTTCGGTTTCGCACAGCTGATGAACTTCCTGCTCTACGCCTCGCTGTTCGGCGGGGCGCTGACGCTGCTCCTGCTCCAGTTCCGGCAGTGGCCGCTGCCTTACGGGCTCGCCGGCCAAGCCTGGCTCGCGCGGCTGCACGCCAAGGAGAGCGGCATTCCCTATGGCATCGCGCTCGCACTGAGCGCGCTGATGGTCTACCCGGAGACCGAATGGGTGAAGGCGATCGATCTCGCTCACCTCGCATTGCGCTGAACGCATCGGGTAAACCCGGCGTTAAGGCGATTTAGATACGCCTCATTAACCATGCTTTGACGAATAGCTGGTCAACTGCCGATTACGGCGGCGTCAGCGTCGCGGCGTTTGGTGGAAAGTGAAGCGTATGAATAGGGCACGCATTGTCGTCCTGACGGTCGCCATCTGCGCCGGCGGTGTCGCCGCGTATCTGGCGAGCGGCTCGGACAATTCTGCGCCGCCTCCGGCTCCGGTCGCGCAGCTTCCCACCGTCGACGTCCTGGTCGCCAAGAACGACATCGGCCTCGGCCAGACCGTCAAGCCGGAAGACGTGCAATGGCAGACCTGGCCGTCCGCGACCGCCAGCGCCACCTTCATTCGCCGCAACGAGCGCCCCGAGGGCGTAACCCAGGTCACCGGCTCGATCGCACGATCCCCCTTCATCCAGGGTGAGCCGATCCGCGACCAGAAGCTGGTCAAGGCGGAAGGCTCCGGCTTCATGGCAGCAATCCTGCCCACCGGCATGCGGGCGATCTCGACCGAGATCTCGCCGGAAACCGGCGCAGGCGGCTTCATCCTCCCCAACGACCGCGTCGACGTGCTTCTGACGCGCCGTCTCAAGAACCCGGACCAGAACAGCGGCGCTCCCGATGTGGTCACGTCCGAGATCATCCTGGCCAATATCCGCGTCCTGGCCATCGACCAGGCGCCGAAGGAGAAGGACGGGCAGAACGCGGTGGTCGGCAAGACCGTCACCCTCGAGCTCAATCCTGCGCAGACTGCGACGCTCTCCTCGGCACGCCAGAGCGGCACGCTGTCGCTGGCGTTGCGCAGCATCGTCGACGTCAAGCTGAGCGAGATCACGCTCGATGATTCCGCGCAGAAGCGCGATGGCGTCTCGATCATTCGGTACGGTATCCCAAGCTCGACGGCGAAGGCACGATGAGGACTGTCGACATGAAATGCAGGGCGAATTTGGCGACGATGCGAACCTCTGTGGTCCGCGCCCTGTCGTTTTCGGCCGCCGTCGCGCTCGCGCTCAACCCGGTGCTGACCCCTGTGGTCGCCGCCGATTATCGCCCTGTGGCGCAGGCTGCGGCCGACGGTCAGATGAACGCGCGATTCCTCTCGCTCGGCATCGGCAAGTCGATCGTGATCGACCTTCCGCGTGACATCAAGGACGTGCTCGTCGCCGATCCCAAGATCGCCAATGCGGTCGTCCGCTCGGCGCAGCGCGCCTACATCATCGGCGCCTCGATCGGCCAGACCAACATCGTGTTCTTCGATTCAGCCGGCCAGCAGATTGCGGCCTATGACATCGCGGTCAAGCGCGACCTCAACGGCGTGCGGGCCGCGCTGAAACAGGTCCTGCCGAATTCAGACATCCAGATCGACGGCCTAGGCGACGGCATCATCCTGACCGGTTCGGCCGCGAATCCAGCCGAAGCCCAGCAGGCCAACGACCTCGCTGCGCGCCTCGCCGGCGGTCCCGAGAAGGTCGTGAACTCGATCGTGGTCCGCGGCCGCGACCAGGTCATGCTCAAGGTGACAGTCGCCGAAGTGCAGCGCAGCATCATCAAGCAGCTCGGAATCGACCTCACCGCCAACCTCAGCTACGGCACCTCGGTCGTCACCTTCAGCAACTCCAATCCGTTCACGGCTCTCGGCCATAACCTCGTCGACAGTAACAACCTGACCACCAAATTCGGCGGGGCGCCGTCGGTGCAGGCCACCCTGCGAGCGATGGAAACCGCGGGCGTGATCCGGACGCTGGCCGAACCGAACCTGACCGCGATCTCCGGTGAATCGGCAACATTCATCGCCGGCGGTGAATTCCCGGTGCCCGCCGGCTACGCGTGCGACCCCACCACGCACGTTTGTACCACCCAAATCAGCTTCAAGAAGTTCGGCATCTCGCTCAACTTCACCCCCGTCGTTCTCACCGAGGGCAAGATCAGCCTGCGGGTGATGACCGAGGTCTCTGAGCTCTCGAACGAGAACGCGATCACGCTGTCCCAAGCCGTGACCTCGACCTCGGTCAACTCGCTTACGGTGCCCTCGATCAAGACCCGCCGCGCAGAAACCTCGCTGGAAATTCCCTCCGGCGGCGCGATGGCGATGGCCGGCCTGATCCAGCAGCAGACCAAGCAGGCGGTCAGCGGACTGCCGGGTCTGATGCAGCTCCCGGTCCTCGGCACGCTGTTCCGCAGCCGCGACTTCGTCAACAACGCGACCGAGCTGGTCGTGATCGTGACGCCCTATATCGTTCGCGCAGTTGCGCAAAAGGATCTGTCGCGGCCGGATGATGGCTTCTCCGCGCCTGCGGATCCGCAGGCCGAACTGCTCGGCAACATCAACCGCATCTACGGCGTGCCCGGCCGGAGCGAACCGGCCAAGAACTACCGTGGCACCTACGGCTTCATCACCGACTGAGGCGGAACGGGGACTTCATGAAGATCACTAGACCACCCCAGATTCGCAGGCGCGCCATCCACCTCGGCGGCGCGCTCGTCGGCATGGCGCTCGCCCTTGGCGGTTGCCAGCACGACGAAGCGGTCACGGCCTCCATTCCCGACGACTACAAGCAGCGCCATCCGATCGCCATCGAGGAGCAGAATCGCTCCATCGTCGTCTTCGTCGGCCATGCCCGCGGCGGCTTGACCGCGGCCCAGCGCGCCGACGTGATGGGCGTCGCTTCGGCCTGGATGCACGAAGGCACCGGCGCGATCCGGATCGACGTGCCGTCCGGCACGCCCAACGCGCGTCCGGTCGCGGACACCATGCGTGAAATCCAGGCGATCCTGTCGGCGGCGGGCGTTCCGCCGCGCGGCGTCAGCGCCCGCTCTTACCAACCGGAGGACAAGCGCTTCCTGCCGCCGATCCGGCTCACCTATTCCAAGATCGCGGCGGTCGCGGGCCCCTGCGGCCTGTGGCCGGAAGACATCGGCCCTTCGATGAAGAACAAGAGCTGGTTCGAGAACAAGGACTATTACAATTACGGCTGCGCCTATCAGCGCAACCTCGCGGCGATGGTCGACAATCCGTCGGATCTCGAGCAGCCGCGGCCCGAAACGCCGTCCTACACGCCGCGGCGGACCGCCGCGTTCGAGAAGTATCGCAAGGGAATGCCGACGGCGGTCGCCTATCCCGAGGCCGACAAGGCCAAACTCAGCGACACCGGCAGATGATCAGCTACGCTCGCCAGCCCCAAGAAGAACAGTCCGAGGCATCGCTCCCGCCGGTCGAGGAGCATATTGCGCCGGCGCCCCGCGTTTCCGTCCAGGCTTTCTGCGAGACCGTGGAAACGGCGGCCGCCGTGCAGTCGGCCGGCGAAGATCGCCGTCTCGGCAAGGCCCATCTGAAGATCCAGATGGGCGGTATGGCGGCTGCGGTGGAAGCCTACCGCTCGGCACCCACGCCGAACGTGATCGTGCTCGAAAGCGACGGCCGCAACGACCTCCTGGGCGGGCTCGACCATCTCGCGACCGTCTGCGACGCCGGCACCCGCGTGGTCGTGATCGGCCGCATCAACGACGTCACGCTCTACCGCGAGCTGGTGCGCCGCGGCGTCAGCGACTACGTGCTCGCGCCGGTCGGCGCGATCGACGTCGTGCGCTCGATCTGCAACCTGTTCTCGGCGCCGGAAGCCAAGGCCGTCGGCCGCATCATCGCGGTGGTTGGCGCCAAGGGCGGCGTCGGCGCGTCAACTATCTCCCACAATGTCGCCTGGGCGATCGCCCGCGATCTCGCGATGGACGCGGTCGTCGCCGACCTCGACCTCGCCTTCGGCACGGCCGGGCTCGACTATAACCAGGATCCGCCGCAGGGCATTGCCGACGCCGTGTTCTCGCCCGATCGCGTCGACACCGCCTTCATCGACCGCCTGCTGTCGAAATGCACCGACCACCTCAGCCTGCTGGCGGCGCCGGCGACGCTCGATCGGGTCTATGATTTCGGCGCCGACGCTTTCGATGCCGTGTTCGACACGCTGCGCTCCACCATGCCCTGCATCGTGCTCGACGTTCCGCACCAATGGTCGGGCTGGACCAAACGCGCCCTGATCGGGGCGGACGACATCCTGATCGTGGCGGCGCCCGACCTCGCCAATTTGCGCAACGCCAAAAACATGTTCGATCTCCTGAAAGCCGCGCGCCCCAACGACCGGCCGCCGCTCTACTGCCTGAACCAGGTCGGCGTGCCGAAACGGCCCGAAATCGCCGCGGCGGAGTTCGCCAAGGCGATCGAGAGCCAGCCCGTCGTCTCGATCCCGTTCGAGCCGCAGATCTTCGGCTCGGCGGCCAATAACGGCCAGATGATCGCGGAAATCTCGGCCAACCATAAGTCGATCGAGATGTTCCTTCAGATCGCCCAGCGCCTGACCGGCCGCAGCGAAACGAAGAAGCAAAAATCGTCCCTGCTTTCACCCCTGATTGACAAGTTGCGGGGAAAATAGGTCGCCGCATGGAGTTTTTAAGTGTTCGGTAAGCGTAGCGGAACAGACGCCGACGCCCGGGCCCCGAAGCCCGGTGCCGTGTCGCCAGAGCCTGCCCAGGCTCCGGCGCCCGCCGTGTCGCGCTTGCCGCAGCCGACAGTCTCGTCGCCGCCGCTTGCCCCGGCGAAGCCTGCGCCGACCATGGAAGCCCGCCGCTCGGACAATTATTACGAGGTCAAGGCGACCATCTTCGGCGCGCTGATCGAAGCCATCGACCTCGCCCAGCTCGCCAAGCTCGATTCGGAGTCCGCGCGCGAGGAAATCCGGGACATCGTCAACGAGATCATCGCGATCAAGAACATCGTGATGTCGATCGCCGAGCAGGAAGAGCTACTCGACGACATCTGCAACGACGTCCTCGGCTACGGTCCGCTGGAGCCGCTGTTGTCGCGCGACGACATCGCCGACATCATGGTCAACGGCGCCGACACCGTCTACATCGAGGTCGCCGGCAAGATCCAACGCACCGGTATCCGCTTCCGCGACAATCAGCAGCTCCTCAACATCTGCCAGCGTATCGTCAGCCAGGTCGGCCGGCGCGTCGACGAATCCTCGCCGATCTGCGACGCGCGCCTGGCCGACGGCTCCCGCGTCAACGCCATCGTGCCCCCGCTGTCGATCGACGGCCCCACGCTCACCATCCGCAAGTTCAAGAAGGACAAGCTGACGCTCGATCAGCTCGTCAAGTTCGGCGCAATCTCGCCGGAAGGCGCGGAAATCCTCCAGATCATCGGCCGCGTCCGCTGCAACGTGCTGATCTCCGGCGGTACCGGCTCGGGCAAGACCACGTTGCTCAACTGCCTGACCAACTACATCGAGCACGACGAGCGCGTCATCACCTGCGAAGACGCCGCCGAACTCCAGCTCCAGCAGCCGCACGTAGTGCGACTGGAAACCCGCCCGCCCAACATCGAGGGCGAAGGCCAGGTCACCATGCGCGAACTGGTGCGCAACTGCTTGCGTATGCGTCCCGAGCGCATCATCGTGGGCGAAGTCCGCGGACCCGAGGCGTTCGACCTGCTCCAGGCCATGAACACCGGCCATGACGGCTCGATGGGCACGCTGCACGCCAACAATCCGCGCGAGGCGCTATCGCGCTGCGAATCCATGATCACGATGGGCGGCTTCTCCCTGCCTTCACGCACCATCCGCGAGATGATCTGCGCCTCGATCGACATCATCGTCCAGGCAGCGCGGCTGCGCGACGGTTCGCGCCGCATTACCCACATCACCGAAGTGATGGGCATGGAAGGCGACACCATCATCACCCAGGACGTCTTCCTCTACGACATGGTCGGCGAGGACGCCAACGGCAAGATCATCGGCCGGCACCGGTCGACCGGAATCGGCCGCCCGAAATTCTGGGAACGCGCCCGCTATTACGGCGAAGAGAAGCGCCTTGCCGCGGCGCTCGACGCCGCGGAAGTGGCGCCGCCGACGTGAGCAGGTCAGCACAGCCATGAACATGCAAGTCCTTGCCCTCGCCTTCCTTGCCACCGCGACCGTCGGCGGCCTGGCCTGGGTCTTCCTTTATCCGATGCTGTCCGGGGAACGGAAGGCCGAGAGCCGCCGCGCCTCGATCTCGCGCGCCGAGGCGCCCACGGCCCGCGCCGCCGAGAAGACACAGCGCTCGCGCCGCGAGCAGGTCGAAACCTCGCTCAAGGATCTCGAGGCGCGGCGCCAGCAGGAGAAGAGCGTATCGCTCAGTGTTCGCCTGTCGCAGGCCGGCCTCGACTGGACGCCGCAGAAATTCTGGATCGCATCCGCCGTCGTGGCGGGCGTGCTGTTCGCAGTCGCCTTGTTCATCGGCGGCGGCCTGCTCGGTGCCGCCGGCTTCGCTTTTGCCGGCGGGCTCGGTCTGCCCCGCTGGGCGCTCGGCTTCCTGAAGAAGCGCCGCGAAAACAAGTTCCTGGCCGCCTTGCCCGATGCCGTCGACGTCATCGTCCGCGGCATCAAGGCGGGCCTGCCGCTGTTCGAATCGATCAAGGTGGTCGCCGCCGACGCGCCAGAGCCGCTACGCTCCGAGTTTCTGTCCATCATCGAGACGCAGGCGATCGGCATGCCGCTCGGCGAGGCCTGCACGCGACTCTACAATCGGATGCCGCTGCCCGAGGCCAATTTCTTCGGCATCGTCATCTCGATCCAGCAGAAATCGGGCGGCAACCTCTCCGAAGCGCTCGGCAACCTCTCCAAGGTGCTGCGCGACCGCAAGAAGATGAAAGAGAAGATCCAGGCGATGTCGATGGAAGCCAAGGCCTCGGCCGGCATCATCGGCTCGCTGCCGCCGATCGTGATGTTTCTCGTCTACCTCACGACGCCGGGATACATCTCGATGCTTTGGACTCATCCCACCGGCCAGCTCATGCTGGTCGGCTGCGTCGTCTGGATGTCGATCGGCATCATGGTGATGAAGAAGATGATCAATTTCGACTTCTGATGGTGCCTTATGGTAGAGTTCCTCGTTGCGAAACTTCACGACGTTCACTTCATGACGATGCTGCTGGCGGCCATCGCCGCCAGCGCCACCGTCTATACGCTGGTGATGCCGCTGTTCGCCGGCGAGGGCCTTTCCAAGCGCATGAAGGCGGTTGCGAACGAACGTGAGCGCATCCGGCAGCGCGAGCGCGAGCGCCTCCACAAGAGTGAAAAAGTCTCGCTGCGACAGACGCCGAAGCAGCTCGTCTCGAAGGTCGTCGATGACTTCAACCTGACCAAATGGCTCGCGCAGGAAGCTGCGCGGGACAAGCTCATCATGGCGGGCTATCGAGGCCAGGCGCCCTACATCACCTTCCTGTTCGCCCGCCTGGTTGCCCCGATCGTGCTATTCGTCGGTTCGGTCATCTACGTGTTCCTGATCGCGCACATGCAGCAGTCGTTGCCGATCAAGATCGGCATCTGCGTCGGTGCGGCCTATCTCGGACTTCAGGCGCCAATGCTGTTCCTCAGGAACGCGATCTCCAAGCGCCAGCTCTCGATCAAGCGCGCCTTTCCCGATGCGCTCGACCTGCTCCTGATCTGCATCGAATCCGGCATGTCGGTCGAGATGGCGTTCCGGAAGGTCGCGGTCGAAATCGTGAGCCAGTCGATCGCGCTGTCCGAGGAGTTCACCCTGACCACGGCCGAGCTGTCATATCTGCAGGATCGCAAGGTCGCCTACGAGAACCTCGCGCGGCGCACCGGGCTCGAGGGCGTCAAGTCGGTATGTCTCGCGCTCCAGCAGGCCGAGCGTTACGGCACCCCGCTCGGTCAATCCTTGCGAGTGATGGCGCAGGAAAATCGCGACATGCGCATGAACGAAGCCGAGAAAAAGGCCGCAGCACTGCCGCCGAAGCTGACGGTACCGATGATCCTGTTCTTCCTGCCGGTGCTGTTCGTCGTCATCCTCGGGCCGACGGGGATCAAGGTCACCGAGATGCAATGACGTTAGACGCGGACCGCGCACGGTCCGCGGGCGCCTTCAAGATTGGAAGATCAAGACTCGAAGATCACGTCTGATCAGTCGGGCTGGCCGAGCGAGGCGACCGGAATCCGCTTCGGCGCACCCCGCCGGACGTCGTTGCGGGTCAGCATTTCCTTGAGATAGGCGACGTTGGCCACAGCCTGGTCCGGCGGCAGGTCCGCTTTCACGATGGTCTCGGCTTCGGCGAAGCGGCCCTGGAGACCGACGACCAGACCGAGATTCTGCCGCACCCGCGCGTTTGCGCGCGGCGAGGCATAGGCTTGCCGCAGGGCGTCTTCGGCCTTCGGCAGGTCTCTCGACAACATATAGGACAGGCCGAGATTGGAGAGCACACCGGGATCGCCAGGCGCGATCTTGAGCGCGCTCGCATAATAGGAGCGCGCTTCCTCGTGACGGCCCATCTGATCGAGCGCCGTCCCCTGTACCGAGAGCAGGCGCCAATCCGGGTTATCGGGCGAATGCGCCTTCGACAACACGTCGAAGGCTTGCTGGAAATTGCCGTTGTCGGAGAGCGCGCGGCCGTATTGGGCCATCAGCGCCTTGTTGCCGGGATTGGCGATGGTCGCCTGCTCGAGCACGGCGGCGGCCTGGGCGTGCTGGCCGTTGGCGCGCAAGGCCTGACCGTAGGCGAGCGCCGCATCGGCGTCTTTGGGATTGGCACGATAGCGCTCGCCATAGACTTCGGCAGCACGCGCGGGATCGGTGGGAGCGGCTTCCGCTCGCGGCCCGACCGAGCCCGTGACGTCGGAGAGTTTCGACATCGCCGTGCAGCCGCCGAGGCCCATGGCCACCGCCGCGACCAGCGAGGTGGACGCGAAAAGCCGGGCAAGACTGAGCCGTCCAAGACTGAACCGTTCAAGACCGAACCGTTGACGCATGACGCTTTGACTCTCGAGCCGATTGATCGAGCCGAACGCGCCAGCAATAGACTGTTAACCCTAACGGCCGGTTAATTCCCCGGACCCGCGTCCCTCACTGCGGCGCCGGCGGCGGGACCTTGCCGCCGAGACCCGGATCGAGACCGAGCGCCTTTGCCTGCTCGTTCAGGTCTCGCAGCAATTGCAATCGTTGCCGCGTCTCGATCTCGAGATCGATACCCGGGCGCGCCACCCTCGGCAATTCGCGCCGAAGGTCGTCACGATTGACCAGACGCCTCGCGCGGAGCTCGTCGAGCTGAAAATCGTCGATGCCGAGCACATTTGCAGATTGTTCGATCAACCGACGCAGCAGCGATGTCACCGTGGCCGCGGCGTCGACCTCATGCTTGCGTGCGGATCTCGATAACTTGCTTTCGAGATCTGCCCAGACGTGGGAGGTGACGAGATAGACGTGGAGCAAATCGGCCCAATCCGCCTCGCCATCGGCATAGAAGGCGCGGCGCAGCAGGAGCCGGCGGGCGAATGCCGCGACCTGATCCCGTTTCAGCGTCGTGCATGCGTCGATCTCGATGCCCGACTGGACGGCCGGATCTCGGGAAAAATCCCGCCCGGCCGGCAGCCCGACGACGCCGTGCGGCAGGTTGGAATCGAGGAGCCTGAAGACACCATCCTTGCGCGGACGTGAGTAGCGGGCGATCGCGAAGCGATACTCGGTGCGGCCGCCATGGGACATCGGATGGGACATCGGGCCGAAATGGATGACGTTGAAGCCGGCGTCGTCACCGGCCTGCCCGGTCGATGACGGACAGGACAAGACGTAGATCGTGCGCCAGAATGCTTCATCGCTCTCGCTCGACATGGCGCGCGGATCGGGAATCGAATAGCGCGTCAACCCTTCGACATGCCGGTGTCCGTGCAGAACCAGATCGACGTTGAGCGATGTCGCCGCTTCGAGGAAGGTCGCGGGCGCGGCGAGATACATCAGCGGTTCGTCGGGCACGCCGAGAAACCGCTTTCCTTCTCCGGTCGCCTGCGGCAGTGGATGATGGTGCAGCGCCAGCACGCGCACGAGGTTTTCCACCGGCTCGGCATAATCGGCGCGGCCGCCCGAGCCGAGGCTGCCCGCGAGCTCGACGCTCAGCCGCGCGGAATCCGAAACCATGGCGTGATAGGCGCTCTGGTCGACGTTGCCGCTCGCGAGCGTCGTGAGGCTCGCGCGGTTGGAATCCAGCAGCACCAGATCGAGGCCGGCCTGACGGTAGTAGACGCTCTTCGAGGTCCGCGGCAAATGCAGGTAATCATAGACGTCGTAGCGGCCTGCACGCTGGCTCGAGCGCTTGACGTCGTGATTGCCGGCGATTGCCTGGATGTCGGTGAACAGCCCGGTCTGTCGGAAGGACGCGATGACTGCGAGCGCTTCGTCGAGCGCAGGCGGCGTCGGGTCGTCCACGATATCGCCAGTGATCAGCAGGATGCGATCGGGAATGTCCGCGAAGTCCGCCATCCTCTCGCGAATTGCGGCATTGAGCGTCTCGATCGTCGCAAGCAGTCGACCAGACCCGTCCAGATGCAGGTCGGAAATCTGTACGATGACGAACGATCTATCCATTTTGCGTCGCTCATTTGCGAATGTCGCGCCGCGCAAACGATGAGAGAAATGCCTTCGACGATCAGATTCAGGCCGGTTTCAACCCAGGCCGTGATGAGCCAGGTAGCAATGACTTTCGCCACGTGCAGAACCCGCACGACACAATCTAAAATATTGGCCAATAATGCCACAACCGCAGCGCTAGTAAAGCCCCGCGGCCGCTCGCGCGAACCGCGGATCTTGGCATGAGATACGGGGCCCGCCCGATGATGGTTTCGCACACTTGATCAATATTCGATGGCGAGCCGCTTGCGGATTTCGTCAATGCGCTTGTCCAGTGCATCGAACCGCGCGTGAACGGAGCGGTCGTGGAGATAGAAGGCGTAACCGCCGGCAAGGAACGCGAATATCCAATGATGATGCTCGACATAGCCAAAAATCGCCTCGACCGCCTGGCCGATGAATGTGACCACGCTCCACACAAATTCCATTGCATTTCCTCCCGGCCGGCTTTGTCGTCGGCCGCCGGAGATCTCCGCACCCGACGGCCGTTGCCGGAACCTAGCATGGCCCCCTTGCTGCGAGTAGCGGATCGCTGAACGGTGGCAGCAAAGCTGATTGCGGCGGCGGCAAAACTCTGCGAAATCTCGTCCGTTCGTATGACCCGCTCGATCTGGATCCGGACCCGCCAATGCCTTCTGTCTTCGAGACGTCGCCTACCGCCATCCCGATCACCTTCGTCACCAAGTCGAGCTGGGATCAGGTCGCCGAGGGGCTACCGGCGGCGCAACGCCAGTTCGCCATTGCGAGCGCCTTTACCGCAAAGCCGGGCGGCTATCTCGCGCTGCCCGCGCTCGATGGCGCGATCGCGCAAGTGCTGTTCGGGCTCGAGGACGAAGGTGCAAGATCGCGCGACCTGTTCCGACCGGGCGCCCTGCCCGGCCTGCTGCCGCCGGGCATCTATCGCTTCGCCAATGCACCGCACGATGCACGGCTCGCCGCACTCGCCTTCGCGCTCGGCAGCTACCGCTTCGCCCGGTACCGCAAGGCGGATCGCCCCGAGGTCCGCCTCGTGCCGCCCGACGGCGTCGACGCGACCGAGATCAACCGCATGGCGGACGCCGCAACACTGGCGCGCGACCTCATCAACACGCCGGCCAATGACATGGGGCCGGAGGAGCTGGCCGCGGCCGCGCAGGATCTCGCCGCCGAATTCGGTGCAAGCTTTGCCTGCACCATCGGTGACGACTTGAAGACGAATTTTCCGCTGATCCACGCCGTCGGCATGGCATCTAGCCGCGCGCCGCGGCTGATCGACATCGGCTGGGGCGACCCGGCCCATCCCAAGGTGACGCTGGTCGGCAAGGGCGTCTGCTTCGACACCGGCGGGCTCGACTTGAAACCGTCGAGCGGCATGCTGATCATGAAGAAGGACATGGGCGGCGCCGCCAACGTGCTGGCGCTGGCGCGCATGGTGATGGATGCGAAGCTGAAGGTGCGACTGCGCGTGCTGATTCCGGCCGTGGAGAACGCGGTCGCGGGCAATGCCTTCCGCCCGCTCGATATCTTCACCTCGCGCAAGCGCATCACGGTCGAGATCGGAAATACGGACGCGGAGGGACGGCTGGTGCTCGCCGACGCGCTGGCGCTGGCGGACGAGGAAAAGCCGGACCTGCTGATCGATCTCGGCACGTTGACGGGAGCGGCACGCGTCGCGCTGGGGCCGGATTTGCCGCCCTTTTACACCAATGATGAGGCGCTGGCCGCCGACGTCGCACGATGCGCGGCGAGGGAGAACGATCCGTTGTGGCGCATGCCACTGTGGCCGCCTTACGATGCGTGGCTGGACTCCAAGACGGCCACCATCACCAACGCACCGTCAGGCGGCTTTGCCGGCTCGATCATCTGCGCGCTGTTCCTGCAACGCTTCGTCGAACAGGCCAAGAGCTGGCTGCATGTCGACATCTACGGCTGGACGCCGTCGGCGAAGCCCGCACGCCCCGAGGGCGGCGAGTGCCAGGCCGCGCGCGCGATCTACACATTGTTGAGCGAGCGCTATGCGTGATCCGGGACGAGATCCAAGGCTGACACCGTCGCGAGGCGACCTCGCCGCGAAGTATCTCGAAGGCACGGTGCAGGCGGATCGCTTCGTCACGGGCGAGGAATTCGAGATGATCGAGGCGATCGCGCCCGTGCGCGAGCAGCCGTCGCCGAACGCGATGCTGATGACGCAAGCGTTGCGCGGCGAGCGCGTCACGGTCTACGACCGCAACAGCGAAGGCTGGGCATGGGGTCAGCTTTCCGGTGACGGCTATGTCGGCTGGCTGCCGGACGCAGCGCTCTTGAAGCCTGCGGCCGCGCCGACCCACATAGTCAGGGCTTTACGAACCTTTGCCTTCCCCGGCCCCTCGATCAAGCTGCCGCCGGCGGACACGCTGGTGATGGGATCGAAGATCGCGGTTGCACGCGAGGACGGCAGCTTCGCCGTGACGGGCGACCGACAATATCTGCCCAAGGCCCATCTCGCCCCGCTTGGCCATCGCGAGCCGGATTTCGTCGCAGTCGCCGAGCGTTTCGTCGGCACGCCCTATCTCTGGGGTGGCAAGAGCAGCCTCGGCGTCGATTGCTCCGGCCTCGTCCAGATCTCGCTGACATCAGCGGGCATCGGCTGCCCGCGCGACAGCGACATGCAGCAGGCCGGCCTCGGCCGCGCGCTGGAGCCGCATGAGCGGAGCAGCTTGCTGCGCGGCGATCTCATTTTCTGGAAGGGTCATGTCGCCATCGTCCGCGACGCCGACACTATGGTCCACGCCAATGCGCATCACATGGCAACGGCGATCGAGCCGATCGAGCCGGCCATCGCAAGGATCAAGCAAGCCGGCAGCGAGGTCACCGCGATCAAGCGGCTCTGACGGACGCTAAGTCGCCGCAGACCCATTCCCCGCCGTCTCCAGCCGGAACGCCGCCGCAAACAGCGCGCGCGTGTAATCCGTCTTCGGGTTCTTGAAGAGCTCGGCGGCCTGGCCTTCCTCGACCACCTTGCCGCCGCGCATCACGATCAGATGGCTGGCGAGCGAGGCGACGACGCGCAGATCGTGCGAGATGAACATGTAGGTGAGATCGCGCCGGCGCTGCAATTCACGTAGCAGATCGACCATTTGCGCCTGAATCAGCATGTCGAGCGCACTGGTCGGCTCGTCCAGCACGACGAAATCCGGCTCCAGCACCACCGCCCGGGCGATGCTGATGCGCTGGCGCTGGCCGCCGGAGAATTCATGCGGATAACGGTGGCGGGTATCCGGCTTCAGTCCGACGTCCTCGAGCGCCTTGACGACGCGCTCCTCACGCTCGCCGCGCGAGAGCTGCGGCTGATGCACGGTGAGGCCTTCGGCAACGATGTCGGCGACCGACATGCGCGGGCTGAGCGAGCCGAACGGATCCTGGAACACGATCTGCATGTCGCGCCGGAACGGCCGCATCTCCTTGAAGCGCAGGCCCTGGATATCCTTTCCCAGGAACACAATGCGTCCGTTCGACGAGATCAGCCGCAGCAATGCGAGCCCCAGCGTGGTCTTGCCCGAGCCGGACTCGCCGACGACGCCAAGCGTCTCGCCCTTGCGCACGGCGATGCTGACACCGTCGACCGCCTTGATGTGACCGACCGTCTTGCGCATCAACCCGCGTTTGATCGGAAACCAGACTTTCAGGTCGTCGGCCGACATCACCACCGGCGCATCCGGCTGCGGCGGCGCCGGATCCGGCTTCGGCTCCGCGGCAAGCAGGTCGCGCGTGTAAGGATGCTTCGGGGTCTTGAACACTTGCTCGACCGGCCCCTGCTCGACGATCTCGCCGCCCTTCATGACGCAGACCTGGTCGGCGATGCGGCGCACGATGCCGAGATCGTGGGTGATGAAGAGCAGGCTCATGCCGAGGCGACTGCGGATCTCCGCGAGCAGCGTCAGGATCTGCGCCTGCACGGTGACGTCGAGCGCCGTGGTCGGCTCGTCCGCGATCAAGAGGTCAGGCTCGTTGGCGAGCGCCATCGCGATCATCACGCGCTGACGCTGGCCGCCGGAGAGCTGGTGTGGATAGCTCTTCAGCCGCGTTTCAGGCTCGGGAATGCCGACCTGCGTCAGCAATTCCAGCGTCCGCCTGCGCGCCTCGGCATTGCTGGTCGGATTGTGCAGCTGGATGATCTCGCCGATCTGCGCCTCGATCGTGTGCAGTGGGTTGAGCGAGGTCATCGGCTCCTGGAAGATGATGGAGATGTCGCTGCCGCGAATCTCCCGCATCTCCTGCTCCGACCGGTCGATCAGTTCCTGGCCCTTGAAGTGGATGCTGCCCGAAGGATGCGAGGCGTTCGGATAGGGCAAGAGCTTGAGGATCGAGAGCGCGCTGACCGACTTGCCGGAGCCGGACTCGCCGACCAGCGCCACGCACTCGCCGCGCCTGATCTGGAACGAGATCTTGTCGACCGCGAGCGTGGTGACGCCGCCCTGGTGGAAGGCCACCGAGAGCTCGCGCACGCTGAGCAGGGGCTGGTTGATCGCGTCCATTGGCTTACCTGAACGTCTTGCGCGGATCGAACGCGTCGCGCACGGCCTCGCCGATGAAAATCAAGAGCGACAGCATGATGGCGACCGAGAAGAAGCCGGAGAAACCGAGCCAGGGCGCCTGCACGTTGGACTTGCCCTGCGACAGCAGCTCGCCGAGCGACGGCGAGCCGGGCGGCAGTCCGAACCCGAGGAAGTCGAGCGCCGTTAGCGTCATCACCGAACTCGACACGATGAACGGCAGGAACGTCATGGTCGCGACCATCGCGTTCGGCAACAGATGCCGGAACATGATGACCTTGTTCGACACGCCGAGCGCCCGCGCCGCCTGGATATACTCGAAATTGCGCCCGCGCAGGAATTCCGCGCGCACGAGTCCGACCAGCGACACCCAGGAAAACAACAGCAGGATGCCGAGAAGCACGAAGAAGCCGGGCACGAGCACCGACGACAGGATCAGCAGTAGATAGAGCGAAGGAATCGCAGTCCATATCTCGATGAAACGCTGGAACAACAGGTCGATCCAGCCGCCGAAATAGCCCTGCACCGCGCCGGCCGCGATACCGACGATGGAGGAGACGATGGTCAGGCAGAGGCCGAACAGCACCGAGATGCGGAAGCCGTAGATCAGCCGCGCCACCACGTCGCGGCCCTGATCGTCGGTGCCGAGCCAGTTGTATTCGAGATCGCGGCAGCTCTTGAGGCCTTTCTTCTCGACGACAGGCTTGCATTGCGCTTCCGTCAGCATCCAGGTCGGCTTCGACGGCGCCGGCGTCGGCAGATCGAGATTGTGGGTGTCGTAGGAATAGCGGATCAGCGGCCAGACGATGCTGCCACCCTTGTCCTTGATCAACTTCTGCAGATAGGGATCGCGATAGTCGGCCGCCGTTTCGAAATCGCCGCCGAAAGTGGTTTCCGAATAGGTGACGACGGAGGGCCAATAAAGGTGGCCATCATATTTGATCAGGAACGGCCGATCATTGGCGATCAGCTCGGCGAACAGCGACACCACAAACAGGATCAGGAAGATCCAGAACGACCAATAGCCGCGCCGGTTCGCCTTGAAATTCTGCCAGCGGCGCCTGTTGAGCGGCGACGGCACGAACGGTTTGCGCGTGATCGGCACGGCATTGCCGAGCGGCGACTTCGCAGTGGTTTCGATCGGCGTGGTGGGGGCGGCCAGCGTCATCAGACCTCCCGCGCCTCGAAATCGATTCGCGGATCGATCCACATATAGGTCAGGTCAGAGATCAGGTTGATCACGAGGCCGACGAGCGAAAAGATGAAGAGCGTGCCGAACACCACGGGGTAGTCGCGGTTGAGAACGCTCTCGAAACTGAGCAGTCCCAGTCCGTCCAGCGAGAAGATGGTCTCGATCAGAAGCGAGCCCGAGAAGAAAGCGTGAATGAAGGTCGAGGGAAAGCCGGCGATGACGATCAGCATCGCGTTGCGGAAGACGTGGCCATAGAGCACCCTATTCTCGCTGCAGCCTTTCGCGCGCGCGGTCATCACGTATTGCTTGCGGATCTCGTCCAGAAACGAATTCTTTGTCAGGAACGTCATGGTGGTGAACGCACCGAGCCCCATGGCGATCAGCGGCAGCGTCAAATGCCAGAAATAATCGATGATCTTCCAGTACCACGGAAATTGCGACCAGGCGTCTGACGTCAGTCCGCGCAGCGGGAACCAGTTGAAGAACGAGCCACCGGCAAACAGGATGATCAAGAGGATCGCGAACAGGAACCCGGGTATGGCGTAGCCGAGCACGAGCACGCTCGACGTCCAGGTGTCGAAGCGCGTCCCGTCCCTGACCGCCTTGCGGATGCCGAGCGGAATCGAGATCAGGTAGGTCAGCAGCGTCAGCCATATGCCGAGCGAGATCGAGACCGGCAACTTCTCCTTGACGAGTTGCAGCACGCTGACATCGCGAAAATAGCTCTTGCCAAAATCGAAGCGGGCGAAATTCCAGACCATCAGTGCGAAGCGCTCCGGGGCCGGCTTGTCGAAGCCGAACTGCACTTCCAGCTTTTTGATGAAATCGGGATCGAGGCCTTGCGCGCCGCGATATTTCGAATTGATAGCGTCGCCGCCAGCGCCTAACTGCCCCGGGGCGCGTTGCGCAAAGTCGCTGCCGCCCGAAATGCGCGAGGTCCCGCCGGTATCGGCGCCCGAGAGCTGCGCGATCACGCGCTCGACCGGCCCGCCCGGCGCGAACTGCACGACGATGAAGGAGACGAAGAGGATCCCGAGCAAGGTCGGGATCATCAGCAGGATGCGGCGGGCGATATAGGCGCTCATGGCTGTTTCGCCTGCTCGAGCCTGGCGGCTTTGCCGCCCTCGTACCACCAGATGTCGGGGGCACCGACGCCGTTGGCATAACGCGGCGGCTTCTGCGGATGACCGAATTGGTCCCAATAAGCAAGCCGGTGCGTCTTGTTGTACCATTGCGGCACCCAATAACGGCCGGCGCGGAACAGCCGATCGAAGGCCCGGCAGGCGACGGTCAAGTCCTCGCGATTGTCCGCCGCCATGATCTTCTCGATCATGGCGTCGATGGCCGGACTGGCGACGCCCGCGAGATTATAGGAGCCCTTGGTCGCCGCGACCTGCGAGGAAAAGAACGCGCGCATAGCATCGCCCGGTGTCGCCGACATGCTGAAGCGCTGGATCGTGATGTCGAAGTCGAAATCTTCCTGGCGCGCCTTGTATTGCACGGCATCGACGAGGCGCACGCTCGCTTCGATGCCAAGCGTCGCGAGATTCTTGATGTAGGGCGCATGGTGCGGCTGGAACGAAGCCTCGTCCAACAGGAATTCGATCCTGAAGATCTCGCCGTTTGGCAGCACCCTCTTGCCGTCCTTGATCGGCAGGCCGGCGTCGCTGAGCAGTTGCTGCGCCTTGCGCAGCAGGCTGCGGTCCTGCCCGGAGCCGTCCGAGACCGGCGGCGTGAACGGCGCAGCGAACACCTCGTCGGGAATCTGGCCGCGAAACGGCTCCAGCAGCTTCAGCTCTTCCGGCGGCGGAGGCCCGTCGCTCGCCATGAGGTCCGAGTTCTGAAATGGCGACACCGTGCGGGCATAAGCACCGTACATGATGGTCTTGTTGGTCCACTCGAAGTCGAAGGCGTCGATCAGTGCCTCGCGCACGCGGGGATCCCTGAACTTGTCGCGCCGCGTGTTGATGAACCATCCTTGCGCGCCGGAGGGCGTGTCGTCGGGCACGACCTCCATCTTGACGCGACCGTCCTTCACCGCAGGGAAGTCATAGCGGGTCGCCCAGATCCGAGAGGTGAACTCCTCGCGATAGAGATAGTTCTTACCGGTGAAACCTTCGAAGGCGACATCGCGGTCGCGGTAGAATTCGTAGCGCACGACGTCAAAATTGTAGCTGCCGCGACAGGGGGGCAGATCGGCAGCCCACCAATCCTTGACGCGCTCGTATTCGATGTAGCGGTTGACCTCGAACTTGCCGACCTTGTACGGCCCCGAACCCAACGGGATCTCCAGAGACGTTTCGTCGAACGAACGGGAGGCATAGTAGGCTTTCGAGAAGATCGGCAGACTCGCCACATAGAGTGGCACGTCGCGCGCGCGTCCCTTGGCGAAGGTCACAACAAGCGTCGCATCGTCAACAGCTTCCGCGCTGACCATATCGCGCATCTGCACGATGATCAGGGGATGGCCCTTCGTCTTCAGCGACGTCAGCGAAAACGCCGCGTCGTGCGCGGTCAGCTTGGTGCCGTCGTGGAACTTCGCCTCGGGCCGCATCGTGAAGCGATAAACCAGCCTGTCTGCCGATATATTTACAGACTTGGCGGCAAGCCCGTACATCCCGTCCGGTTCGTCATTGGCTCGCACCATCAGCGGCGCAAACGTCATGTCCATGCCCTGCGCGCCATCGCCTTTGAGGATGAAGGCATTGAGCGAGTTGAAGGTTTGGTAGGACTGGTTGTAGGCGCGCACCGACGGAATCAGCGAGAAGGTGCCGCCCTTCGGCGCGTCGACATTGACGTACTCGAAGTGATGGAAGTCGGCGGGATATTTGAGGTCGCCGAAGGCCGACATGCCGTGGGCCTCGGCGGGCATCTCGGACGCTGTCGCGCCCCGGAGCCAGGAGACGCCGAACGCGCCACCGGCACCCAAGGCCAGCACATGCCGGCGTGAAAGCTGCGCCATGCGGAGAATGTCCTTCACGACTTCTTTGCGATCCGCGCCGCCTTGTCCGCGTCGTACCACCAGATGAACGGAAAGCCGGACTGACCGTATTTGGGTAATTCCGCCGGCCGGCCGAACCGATCCCAGCGCGCGGTGCGGACCTTCGTATAAGTCCACTGCGGCACGACGTAGTGATTCCACAGGAGCACGCGGTCGAGTGCCTTGGTTGCCGCGACGAGATCGTCGCGACCCTTGGCGTAGATCACCCGCTCGATGAGCTTGTCGACAGCTGGATTCTTGATGCCGGTAATATTGCGTGAACCGGCGATGTCGGCCGTCTTCGAGGACCAGAATTCGCGCTGCTCGTTGCCCGGCGACTGCGACTCGCCCCAGGAGTTGGTGACGATGTCGAAATCCCACTCGCGCGTCCTGTTCTCGTACTGGGTGGGATCCACCGTCCGCACGCTGACGGCAATGCCGAGCCGTTCTAACGAGGGCTTATAGAACAGCGTGATCCGCTCGAAACTCGGATCCGAGTTCAGCAACTCCAGGGAGAACTGGGTGCCGGTCTTGACGTCGATCAGCTTGCGGTCGCGCACCTCGTAGCCGGCTTCCTTGAACAGGCGCAGCGCTTCGCGCAGATTGTCGCGCACGGCTTCCGGACTGCCGCCGACTGGATTGGTATAGGCCGTCGTGAAGACTTCGGGCGGAACCTCGGCGCGGACCGTCTCGAGAATCTCGAGCTCCTTGCCCTGCGGCAACCCGGTCGCCATCAGCTCATCGATGCCGTCGAAATAACTGCTGATGCGCTTGTACTGGCCGTAGAAGATCTGCTTGTTCATCTCCTCGAAGTCGAACGCGTAATTGAGCGCGCGTCGCACGCGCGGATCCTTAAACTTGGCGCGGCGCAGGTTCGGCACGAAGGCCTGCATGACACCCGAGCTGCGATTGGCGAACTCCTCGAGGATCACGCGCTTTTCGGTGACGGCCGGGAAGTCGTAGGCTGTCGCCCAGTTCTTCGCGCTGTTCTCGGTGCGCCAATCGACCTGATCGGCCTTGAAGGCCTCGATCGCCACGGTGGCGTCGCGGAAATACTCGTAGCGCAGCTCGTCGAAATTATTACGGCCCACATTGGCCGCGAGGTCGCGCCCCCAATAATCTTTTACGCGCTCCAGCGCGATCGACCGTCCGGCAACGAATTCCTTGACCCGGTAGGGGCCCGAACCCAGCGGCACTTCGAGCGTGGTGGCGGAGACATCGCGCTTGCGGCCCTGCGCGTCGGTGCCCTCCCACCAATGCTTCGGCAGGACTGTGAGCTGCCCGACGATCTGCGGCAGTTCGCGGTTGCCCGGCGCGTCGAACACGAATTTCACCTCGCGCTCGCCGACCTTCTCGGCCTTCACCACATGGCTGTAATACGCCGAGTACTGCGGGTGGTGCTTCTTGAAGGAATCGAGCGAGAAGATCACGTCATCCGCGGTAACCGGCTTGCCGTCGTGCCATTTGGCTTGCGGCCGCAAGCGGTAAGTCACGAAGGAGAAATCATCCGGATGGCTGACGGCCTCGGCCAGCGCGCCGTATTCGGTCGAGACTTCGTCGAGCGCGGCCGTCGTGAGGGATTCGTAGATGAATGCTACGGCGCCGGCGACTTGCCCCTTCACACCGGAGACGACGATGTTGAAATTGTCGAATGTGCCGACGGCGATCTGGCGCGCGACGCCGCCTTTTGGCGCTTCCGGATTGACGTAGTCGAAGCGCTTGAAGTCCGCGGGGTATTTGACCTGTCCGAACAGCGACAGAGCATGGCGCCAGGTGGGCTCGTTGGCGGATTGCGCGTGTGCCACGCCGACGGCGGGAAGGCCCGCTACGGAACCAAGGGCGGGGAGCGTTACGGCAGCAGTGCCAGTGAGCAGGAGATCGCGTCGGGTAAGGGCCAAATCAACATTCCTGTCTTGAAGGAGGCTACTCCTTTAAGTTCCCAATATAGGCGAGGTTTCGACGGAATATGTTGCTTTTTCCTCATCTTGGAAGGCCGGCTGGCCGATCGCTGCGGCCAAACGCCCCGATAACAACGCCGCGAGGCCCGGATAAGCAAACGGCCAGGCTTTTCAGCCTGGCCGCTTACGAAGAGCGAAGTCGATAGGCCTTACTTCGCCGCGGTGGGCAGCGGCTTCGGGCTGTCGGAGAGGCTGTTCAGGTAAGCGATCACGTCGGCGCGCTCGCTATCCTTCGGGATGCCGGCAAAGCCCATCGCGGTGCCCGGGACAGCCGCCTTGGGATTGGCGATGAATTTGTTGAGCGCATCGAAGTCCCACGTGCCGCCCTTGGCCTTCATCGCTGCCGAGAAGTTGAAGCCGCCGCGACCTTCGCCAACATGGTCGCCGACGACGCCATAGAGGTTCGGACCGACACGGTTCGGGCCGCCCTTCTCGAAGGTGTGGCAAGCGCCGCACTTCTTGGCGGCGGCGGCGCCCTTCTCGACCGAGGCGGTCTGGAGCAGCTTTTCGATCGGCTCGGCGGCCGCGGGGGCAGCGCCGCCTTCCTTGCCGTGGCCGGCGTCTTCCTTCACTGCGATCTCGAAGCCCGGCTTTTCCGGCATCTTGGGCGAGAACAACGCCTGGGCGGTGAAGCTCGTCACCAGCAGAAGGAGACAGGTGCCGAGCACGGCACCGAGAATCTTGTTCAGTTCGAAAGAGTCCATTTCCGGCCAGGCCCCACACCGCAAGAAGGATCGAGCGGCCCAATGCGGCCGCCAGGACGAGCCTCGGAGAATCAACGTTCCTTACTGTTTCCCCGAGTTTTGCCATTGAGATATCGGTTTGCCCGGGGTCTGGCAACCCGTATAAGCGAGCGGGCTTCACGCCCGTCCCCACCCATTTCTCGGCGCGGAAAACGCCTCGTTTCCAGGCCCTTGAACCCAGGCCCTTGAATCATGATCGATCCCCGCATCCTGGTGCTTATTCCGGCCCGCATGGCCGCCACCCGCCTGCCCGGCAAGCCGCTCGCCGATATCGCGGGGCAGCCGATGATCGTGCACGTCATGCGCCGTGCCGAAGCCGCCGGGATAGGCCGGGTCGCGGTCGCAACCGACACGGCGGAGATCGCGTCCGTCGTGACCGCCCATGGCGGCGAGGCCGTGATGACCCGCCCGGAGCACCCGTCCGGCTCCGACCGCATCCACGAGGCCATGCTGAAGCTCGATCCGGACGGCAAAGCCGAGATCGTGGTCAATCTGCAGGGCGATTTCCCGACCATCACGATCGACAACATCCGCGAGGTGCTGCCGCCGCTGCAAGACCCCGTCGTGGACATTGCAACGCTGGCTTCGCAGATCCACACCGAGGAGGAGGACCTCGCGCCGAGCGTCGTGAAGGCGATCGGGACCTCGCTCGGCGGCAGACGTATGCGCGCACTTTATTTCACCCGCGCAACCGCCCCGACCGGCGACGGACCGCGCTACCACCATATCGGTCTCTATGCCTATCGCCGTGCCGCGCTGGAACGCTACGTCCGGCTCCCGCCCTCGCCGCTGGAATTGCAGGAGAAGCTCGAGCAGCTCCGGGCGCTCGAGGCCGGAATGCGCATCGACTTCACCATTGTCGATACCGTGCCCCGCGGGGTCGACACGCCGGCGGACCTGGAAACCGCCCGCAGCATCCTTTCCAAATCCTGAGCCGCTGTTACAAGGCCGAGCATGAGCAAGCTGAAAATCGCATTCCAGGGCGAGCCTGGCGCCAATTCCCACATCGCCATCGTCGAGGCCTATCCCGACGCCGAGCCGATGCCCTGCGCCACCTTCGAGGACGCCTTGTCGGCGATCTCGTCCGGCGAAGCCGATCTCGGTATGATCCCGATCGAGAATTCGGTCGCGGGCCGCGTCGCCGACATCCATCATTTGCTGCCGGCCTCCGGCCTCTTCATCATTGGCGAATGGTTTCTGCCGGTCCGGCATCAGCTGATGGCGGTGAAGGGCACCCGGCTCGAAGACATCAAGAGCGTCGAAAGCCATGTGCACGCGCTCGGCCAGTGCCGGCGCATCATCCGCAAGCTCGGCATCAAGCCCATCGTGCACGCCGATACCGCCGGCAGCGCCCGCGACATCTCCGAGCGCAACGACAAGACGGTGGCCGCGATCGCCTCGCGCCTGGCCGCAAAGATTTACGGCCTCGACATTTTGGCCGAGGACATCGAGGACGAGGCCCACAACACCACGCGCTTCGTGGTGCTGGCGCGCGAACCGAAATGGGCCGCACAGGGCTCCGGTCCGCTGGTCACGACTTTTGTGTTCCGGGTGCGCAATTTGCCGGCCGCGCTCTACAAGGCGCTCGGTGGCTTTGCCACCAACGGCGTCAACATGACCAAGCTCGAGAGCTACATGGTCGACGGCAATTTCTTCGCCACCCAGTTTTACGCCGACGTCGACGGCCACCCCGAGGACAAGGGCCTCGCTTTCGCGATCGAGGAGCTGAAATTCTTCTCGCGCGAATTCCGCATCGTCGGCGTGTATCCAGGCCACCCGTTCCGCGCGACGATGGAATAGTCCCGTGTCCCGGACGCGCGAAGCGCGAGCCGGGGCACGAGAGCCTTATCCGACCGCCTTAAGTCCGAACGCCTCCGCCAGCAGCGAATACGATTTCTTGCGCGCCTCGTGATCGTACACGGCGGTGATCACCATCAACTCGTCCGGCTTGCTCGCGTCGATCAACGGCTGCAGTGTCTTCTGCACGGTTGCAGCGCTGCCGACGAACAGGCGCGAGCGGTTGCGCCGGATCGAGATGCGCTCCGAGTCGCTATAGGGATAGGCCAGCGCCTCTTCGACGCTCGGCAACGGAAGATACTGGCCGCGGTCGCGGCGCAGGCGGTTGAGGTCGAAAGACGCGGCGAGCTTTTCGGCTTCGTCATCGGTGTCGGCCGTGATGACGGCGACCGCGAGGATCGCGCGCGGACTCGCACTCCAGGCCGAGGGCTGAAAACGATTGCGATAGTGCACCATCGCATCGATCGCATCGTGGGACGCAAAATGATGGGCGAATGCGAAGCCCATGCCGACCTGCGCGGCGAGCTCCGACGAATAATCGCTGGAGCCGAGCAGCCAGATCGGCGGCAACGGCGTATCGTCGGGCATCGCGACGACGTTGTGGTAGGGATGGCCCGAGGGGAATTCCCGGGTCTGCCACAGGATCAATTCGTGCAGCCGCTCGAGGAAATCATCGCCTTCGCGGCGGTCGAGCCGGCTGCGCAGCGCATAGGCCGTGGCACCGTCAGTGCCGGGGGCGCGGCCGAGGCCGAGATCGATGCGGCCGGGAAACAACGCCTCCAGCATCTTGAAGCGCTCGGCCACGACCAGCGGCGCGTGATTTGGCAGCATCACGCCACCGGAGCCGACGCGGATGTGCTTCGTCACCGCCGCGATTTGCCCGATCATCACGTCGGGCGCCGGACTAGCGACAGAGGCGAGATTGTGATGCTCGGCGAGCCAGTAGCGGACATAGCCGAGCCCATCGACATGGCGCGCCAGGTCGATGCTGTTGCGCAGCGCCGCGGCGGGCTTTGTGCCGCTTGTGACGACGGAGAGGTCGAGGACTGAGAGCGGGATCATGGCGCGCTAACGTAGTGGAGAGCGGCGCAGCGGCAATGGGCCGGGCGCGCAGGTCTGACGTGCAGGCCGCGGACTCGCGGGACTTCGCCGCAGTGTTGGGACAGCGACCGCGCTAATAGTATCATTTTCATATTGCCCACCGATAAATTCGCGCCGAACGAACCACCCTCTTCTATTATATATCTGATATATCAGATATTTTATCTAAAATCGAACTTCCCACCTCGACCTCTTACCTCAGATGTTTCTTAATTTATACCCGTAAAGTGGGCAATTTCCCATCACTGATGGGCTGTCGAGTGCGGCCGCTTTGGCCTATCTTGACCTCTCCCAATCTAGACCTGACCGCCGGCCGCCAGCGACCCGGCGAGCCCTTGGAGTGAGTGGTGCCCATGACTGACGCGACGATGCCTGCCCACACCGACGGGCAAGACGGGTACCTGAAGCGGCCTGCGATCTCCTTCGAGTTCTTTCCGCCCAAGACGGAAGATATGGAGCGCAATCTCTGGGACACCATCAACCGGCTGGCCCCGCTCGACCCGAAATTCGTCTCGGTGACCTATGGCGCCGGCGGCTCGACCCGTGAGCGGACCCACGCGACCATCTCGCGCATCCTGAAAGAGACCGCGCTGCTGCCGGCCGCGCATCTGACCTGCGTCGGCGCCTCGCGCGGGGAGATCGACGAGATCGTCGACCGCTATCACGAGGTCGGCGTCCGCCACATCGTGGCTTTGCGCGGCGATCCCGCCGGCGGCATCGGCACGGCCTACTCCAGCCATCCCGACGGCTACCAGAGTTCCGCCGACCTCGTCGCCGGCATCAAGAAGCGGCACGGCGATATCGAGGTGTCGGTGTCGGCGTACCCCGAGAAGCATCCCGAGGCGCGCGACTTCGACGATGACATCGACACGCTGCAGGCCAAGGTCGATGCGGGCGCGACCCGCGCGATCACGCAGGTGTTCTTCGATAACGACCTCTACTTCCGCTATCTCGACCGCGTGCGGGCGCGCGGGATCAACATCCCGATCGTGCCGGGCATCATGCCCATGCACAATTTCAAGCAGGCTCGCAATTTCGTCACCCGCGCCGGCACCTCCGTGCCGGATTGGTTCGCCGCGAAATTCGAGGGCCTCGACGACGACGCCGAGACCCGCAAGCTGGTGGCGGCCACCGTCGCCGCCGGCCAGGTGCAGAAGCTGGCCAAGCACGGCGTCGACACCTTCCATTTCTACACCATGAACCGCGCCGATCTCGTGTTCGCGATCAGCCATTTGCTCGGCATCCGCGCCAAGAGCGCGCAGAAGGCGGCTTAAGACACCATGACCGTATCCACCTCTCCCAAGCGAACCGCCCTGCTCAACGCCGCGCGCGAGCGCATTCTCGTGCTCGACGGCGCCATGGGCACGATGATCCAGAACCTCCAGTTCGACGAAGCCGCCTTCCGCGGCGGGCGCTTCAAGAACTTCCATCGCGATTTGCGCGGCAACAACGACCTCCTGATCCTGACCCAGCCGCAGGCGATCGAGGACATCCACGCCGCCTATTTGCGTGCCGGCGCCGACATCGTCGCCACCAACACCTTCTCCACGACTTCGATTGCCCAGGCCGATTACGATCTCGCCGACATCGTCTACGAGATGGCGCGTGAAGGCGCCCGCCTCGCCGGCAATGCCGCACGCCGCGTCGAGGCCGAGGACGGCAAGCCGCGCTTCGTCGCGGGCGCCATCGGACCGACCAACCGCACCGCCTCGATCTCGCCCGACGTGTCCAATCCCGGCTACCGCGCCGTCACGTTCGACGATCTGCGCAAATCCTATGGCGAGCAGATCAACGGCATGCTCGACGGCGGCGTCGATCTGCTGCTGGTCGAGACCATCTTCGACACGCTGAACGCCAAGGCGGCGCTCTACGCGATCGCCGAGATCACCGAGGAACGCGGCATCGACATGCCCGTGATGGTGTCGGGCACCATCACCGACAAGTCCGGCCGCCTGCT
Source organism: Bradyrhizobium sp. WSM1253 (assembly GCF_000244935.1). Taxonomy (NCBI): domain Bacteria; kingdom Pseudomonadati; phylum Pseudomonadota; class Alphaproteobacteria; order Hyphomicrobiales; family Nitrobacteraceae; genus Bradyrhizobium; species Bradyrhizobium sp. WSM1253. Next base: position 5,502,239 of record NZ_JH600073.1, on the reverse strand, counting down.
GTCCGGCCAGTTGCCGGAAGCGTTCTGGCATTCGGTGCAGCACGCCAAGCCCGTCACCATCGGCTTCAACTGCGCGCTCGGCGCGGAAGATCTGCGCGCGCATATCGCCGATATCGGCCGCGTCGCCGACACGCTCGTTTGTGCCTATCCCAATGCCGGCCTGCCCAACGAGTTCGGCCAGTATGACGAGACCCCGGAATACATGGCGCGCCTGGTCGGCGAGTTCGCGCGTGATGGTTTGGTCAACATCGTCGGCGGTTGCTGCGGCACCACGCCGGACCATATCGCGGCGATTGCGGCTGCGGTCGCGCCGCACAAGCCGCGCATCGTGCCGGAGATCGAACCTCGCTTGCGGCTCTCCGGCCTCGAGCCGTTCATCCTGACCGACGCGATTCCTTTCGTGAATGTCGGCGAGCGCACCAACGTCACCGGCTCCGCCCGCTTCCGCAAGCTGGTCACTGCCGGCGACTACACCGCCGCGCTGCAAGTCGCGCGCGACCAGGTCGAGAACGGCGCGCAGATCATCGACGTCAACATGGACGAGGGTCTTCTGGACTCGGAAGCCGCGATGGTGACCTTCCTCAACCTCGTCGCCGCCGAGCCCGACATCGCCCGAGTCCCGGTGATGGTCGATTCCTCGAAATTCTCGGTGATCGAGGCCGGCCTGAAATGCGTGCAGGGCAAGCCGGTCGTCAACTCGATCTCGATGAAGGAGGGCGAGGAGAAGTTCGTTCACGAGGCCAAGATCGCCCGCCGCCACGGCGCGGCCGTCGTGGTGATGGCGTTCGACGAGGTCGGCCAGGCCGACACGTTCGCCCGCAAGACCGAGATCTGCAAGCGCGCCTACGACATCCTGGTGAACCGCGTCGGCTTCCCGCCGGAAGACATCATCTTCGATCCGAATATTTTCGCGATCGCAACCGGCATCGAGGAGCACAACAATTACGGCGTCGACTTCATCGAGGCGACGCGCTGGATCCGCAAGAATCTGCCGGGCGCGCACATTTCTGGCGGTGTGTCCAACCTGTCATTCTCGTTCCGCGGCAACGAGCCGGTGCGCGAGGCCATGCACTCGGTGTTCCTGTATCATGCCATCAAGGCCGGCATGGACATGGGCATCGTTAATGCCGGGCAGATGATCGTCTATGACGACATCGATCCCGAATTGCGCCAGGTGTGCGAGGACGTCATCCTCAACCGCGACCCCGGCGCCTCCGAGCGTCTGCTGGCGCTCGCGGAAAGATTCCGCGGCAACAAGACCCAGACCAAGGAAGCCGATCTCGCCTGGCGCGAATGGCCGGTGGCGAAGCGGCTGTCGCATTCGCTGGTGCACGGCATCACCGAATTCATCGAGCAGGATACCGAAGAGGCCCGCAAGGCCTCGACGCGCCCGCTCGACGTGATCGAGGGACCGCTGATGGCCGGCATGAACGTGGTCGGCGATCTCTTCGGCGACGGCAAGATGTTCCTGCCGCAGGTGGTGAAGTCGGCCCGCGTGATGAAGCAGGCGGTCGCCTGGCTTATGCCGTTCATGGAGGAAGAGAAGGCGCGCAATCTCGCCAACGGCATCGGCACGGAAGGCTCCTCGTCCGCCGGCAAGATCGTGCTCGCGACCGTCAAGGGCGACGTCCACGACATCGGCAAGAACATCGTCGGCATCGTGCTCCAGTGCAACAATTACGAGGTGATCGACCTCGGCGTGATGGTGCCGGCAGCCAAGATCGTCGAGACCGTGAAGGCGGAGAAGGCCGACATCGTCGGGCTGTCCGGCCTGATCACGCCCTCGCTCGACGAGATGGCGTTCTTCGCCGCAGAATTGCAGCGAGAAGGCCTCAAGCTGCCGCTGCTGATCGGCGGCGCCACCACGAGCCGTGTGCATACGGCGGTGAAGATCGACCCGAGCTATCGCGCCGGCCCCGTGGTGCATGTCAACGACGCCAGCCGCGCCGTTGGTGTTGCGTCTGCTCTGCTGTCGCCCGAGAGGCGCGAGGCCTATGCCGCCGAAGTCCGCGCTGAATACGCAAAGATCTCGGACGCGCATATGCGCGCCCAGGCCGACAAGAAGCGGCTGAAGCTGGCGACCGCCCGCGCCAACCGCGTGCCGGTCGACTTTGCCGCGAACAAGCCGGTGAAGCCGACCTTCCTCGGCACCAGGAGCTTCGACGACTACGATCTCGCCGAGCTGGTGCCCTATATCGACTGGACGCCGTTCTTCCAGACCTGGGAGCTCGCCGGGCGCTTCCCCGCCATCCTTAGCGATGCCAAGGTCGGCGAGGTCGCGCGCTCGCTCTACGACGACGCGCGGAAAATGCTCGACCTGATCGTCAAGGAAAAATGGTTCCGAGCGCGCGCCACCGTCGGCTTTTGGCCGGCCAATGCAGAGGGCGACGACATCGTGCTTTATGCCGACGAGAGCCGGACCAGGACGATCGCGACGCTGCACACGCTGCGCCAGCAGCTCGAGAAGCGCGAGGGCCGTTTCAACGCCGCGCTGTCCGACTTCGTCGCACCCGCCACCACCGGCGTGCCCGATTATGTCGGGGGCTTCGTCGTCACCGCCGGCATCGGCGAGGATGTGGTCGCCGACCGGTTCAAGATGGCCAATGACGACTACTCCTCGATCCTGTGCAAGGCGCTGGCCGACCGCCTCGCCGAAGCCTTTGCCGAGCGCATGCATGCCCGCGTCCGCCGCGAGTTCTGGGCCTATGCGCCCGACGAGGCGCTCTCGACCGACGAGTTGATCCTCGAAAAGTACCAGGGCATCCGTCCCGCCCCCGGCTATCCCGCGCAGCCCGATCACACCGAGAAGGCGACGCTGTTCGAGCTGCTCGACGCCGAGAACACCGCCGGCGTGAAGCTGACCGAGAGCTTTGCGATGTGGCCGGGCTCTTCGGTGTCGGGGCTCTATCTCGCTAGCCCCGAGAGCTATTATTTCGGCGTCGGCAAGATCGAGCGCGATCAGGTCGAGGATTATGCTGCGCGCAAGGGCATGAGCGTCGCCGAGGCCGAGCGCTGGCTCGCGCCGATCCTGAACTACATCCCGGCGCGAGAGAGCCCAGGCGACAAGGCGGCGTTCGCGGCAACGCCGGCGAACGACGAGACGTCGAAGGAGCTTGCCTCGCATCCGCCGGGCTGCACCTGCGCGGTGCACCTGGTCTGGCAGAAGAAGCGCGCGGGCGCGGGTTAGGCGCCCTCCAAACAAAAAGCGAGAAATCAACCCCATGCACAGTAGACATGGGGTTGAAAAAGCTCGATAAATTTCGGTCTTGCCGAAATGACTTGCGGCGTCGGGCAAAACACCTGTATGAATGCATGATCGCCGACCGCGCCCGTTTGACACTCGCTGCCTCGTCCGTCGCGATCATGCGCGCGTACCACACGTTCGGTGTCGTCCGTTCGGTGTCGTCTTGGCGAAGGCCAGGACCCATACCGCGTGATCCATCGGTGACCATCGCTGGTAATACCGAACGACCAATCTTCGCCAAATGACCCATTTGGGTCATGGGTCCTGGCTTTCGCCAGGACGACATTGGTGAAGCAAATGCTCAGCCTGTACCGGAACGACGCAGCACATCGAACAGCTGCGGATGCGCCCTCGCAAGAATCGGCCGCTTGTGAACTCGTTCACTTGTCCGCTCAACCTTGGTTCGCTACTCTCTCGGCCTACTACCTTCAACCGACGATTTGCTTGGGATCGAACAAATGAAGCAGTTCATTGCACCGTTCCTCGCCGCGATCGCTCTCGTCGTGCTGCCCACGATTGCCGCGGCGGACTGTCCGAAAGGCTATGTGCCATGCGGCGAGAAAAATCAGTTGTGCTGCCCGGGAAAATAGCAAGCCGCAAATGGCTTTGGCTTGGTAGCGGAGTCTTCGTCGCGATCGGCCTCGTGATGGTCGCGGTCTACGCCGGATTCCCGCGGAAGAAGCAGACGATCACGGCCATCCTCTCCGAGACCGGATATTTCGAGGTGGTGCCGCCAAGCACGTTCGGCGGCCCCGGCACGATCAACACCATCGAGTATCTGAGCAACGGCCGGCTGGAGCTGCATCCGACTTGTGATGTCGATCCAACGCTGCTGACCGGCAAGATCCAGAAATCGCGGACCGTCGACCGGGACCTGAAGCAGTCGCTCGAGAAGAGGCTCGACGTGTCGGCCCAGGTCAAGGACAAGCTGTCGGCCCTCGCCGGAATGCAGCAGGTCGAGGCCGTCAACCTCAAGCTCGAGAATGCCAGCATTCTGCTGATATCCGACGAGTCGCTGATCTCGGCCCGCAACGCCTTGCTGAAGGCCGAGTGTGAGGACGCGGTCACTCAGAACGTTTCGAGCGGCGGCGTCGTGTGCCAGACGCGGTCCGTGCTGGAGGCCGACGTCGTCTACGAAATCAAATATCACAACGCGATTTCGATGGAGGAGAGGGCCAAACTGACCTCCGAGATCGCGACGAAGCTCGATCTGGACGTCCATGAGGGGACGAACGACAAGGTCTCCGGCTCTCAATTGTTCTTTGGCATCAGACTGTCGCCCAATCCGATCGTGATGCACTCTGCCTCGGGCGAGATCAAGCCCTGCACGAGGAGATAGGATCGGCGCCGCACCCCTGCCATGAACGCAACCCGCGTTCGCTGCGACCAATGGCGGTCGCCGCCGAAGCGCAGGGGAATCGGATGCTGAACGCCCAACAATTGATGTGGACACAGATTGCCGCCGGCATCGCCGTGCTGCTGTTTGGATTGACGCTGTTCAACCTGGTCCGCATGCGCGGCCGGATGGTGGCCGCGCGGAGCTGGGACAAGGTGGAGGGCATCATCACGGTCTCCCGAGTCGACCAGCCGGCGGCGCATTCCTCGGACGATCGGAACGACGCCAAGCCCATCATCCGCTATCGCTATCAGGCCGGCGGCCAGGAGCTGGAAAGCGACAAGATCTTTGTCGGCGGCCCCGTCATCACGACGAGGGTCTTGGCCGCAAAACTGACCGGACGCTATCCGGTCGGCGCCCATGTCGAGGTCCATGTCGATCCGAAGCAACCGACCGAGGCGCTGCTGGAGCCCGCCGCCGCGCAGAACGTCGCGGCGCTGGTGGCGTTCACGTTGGTGTTCGGAATTATCGCCGCCACCCTGACCGCGCATTCGTTCGCAGGCCACGTGCTCTACGCCGACAAGGGCGTCCCGCTATTCGCGTTCGCGGTGCCGATCATCGTGCTCGTGGGCGGGGTGTTCTTCGCCGCCGATTATGTCCGGACGCGCCGGCTGGCGAGCGCCAGCCTGCGCTGGCCGACCGCGTCGGGCAGGGTCATCCATTGCGACGTGATCGAGGAAATCATCGAAGAGAAGACCGAGCACGACAATCGACCGACGACATCAAAGCTCGTCCACCGCTATCAGGTCGACCTGCGCTACGCCTACAGGGTCGGCAAGCGCGACTTCATCGGCACCGAAGTCGATTGGAACGGCACCATGATCTCCGGCCTGCGCGAGGTCGCCGAAGAGGGCGCTGCGAAATATCGGCCCGGGAAGAGCGTCCAGGTCTATTACGATCCGGACCAGCCGGGGCAGGCCGTGTTGGAGCCGGCACGCCGGGAGGGCGCGCTGGGGCCGCTGATCGGTGCCGCGGTCTGCGCGGTCGTCGGCGGCCTTTTCCTGATGATCCTGATCAAGGTCGGGTTCGCGTAGCGGCGCTTCTCGGTTCGCCTCTCCCCCCTGGCTGAAGGACAAACGCATATGACGTCTCAGCGGCGCCCGAGCGAGCGCCTCGTCCTTCGAGACGGCCGCTTCGCGGCCTCCTCAGGATGAGGCTCAGCTGCATCCATCCGCGTGAAGTGCTGCCGCATACGCATCCCTCATCCTGAGGGCCCGCCGCAGGCGGGCGTCTCGAAGGATGGCCGCAGCCGAGCTTCCAGCCATATGCTTCTTCATATGCGATGGCCCTACCGCCCGCGGGAGAGATTGAAAGAGCCTCACCCCTTCGGCGGTGCCAGCGGTTGCACGATCTCCCGGAACGGCGCCAGCGCCTCGCAAGCGTCGGCATGCGCCGATAGCGACGGATAGCGCGATGGCTCGAACAGAAGCGGGTGCGCCTCACGGGTGAAGCGGACGACGCAGGCGACCACAACGTCGGCGTGGCCGATACGATCGCCCAGCCAGTATGGCGTGGTCACCCTGGCGCGCTCGGCCTCCAGCGCTTTCAGCACGTCCGCGATCTGCGCCTGGCAGCGCTCGACCCACAGCGCAAGCTGCTCCTTCCGCAGCACGCGCTCGTAGAGCAGGCTGACCGCCTTGTCGCCGAGACCGGAGGCGAGCGCGCAGATGCGCAAATGACGCCGGCGCTCGGCGCCGGAGCGCGGCAGCATCGCCTTCTCCGGCCCTACCAATTCATCGAGATAATCGAGGATGACCGTGCTCTCGATCAGCGCCTCGCCATCGTCGAGCACCAGCGTCGGCACGCGGCGCAGCGGGTTATAGGGCGCGATTTTGTCGGCATCGCCAAAGGTCGACCACGGCTTGTGCTCGAAGGCGAGGCCGTAAAGCCGCAGCGCGATCGCGACGCGGCGGACGAAGGGGGAATCGTATTGGCCGATCAGGAACATGGTTTGGCAGCCTTTGTCATTGCTGGGCTTGACCCGGCAATCCATCTCTTCTCAGATTAGGAAGCGATGGATGCCCGGATCAAGTCCGGGCATGGCAGAGCTGGGCGCAGGAGCATGCATGACGCAACGACTTGCAACGGTCGCACTCGGGCTCTCCCTGCTGGCCGCGAGCCTCGCCCACGCGCAGGACCGTCCGATCGGCTTTCAGACGCCGTCGAAAAACATCGCCTGCCAGTTCTTCACTGACAATGGTCAAGGCGTGCTCCGCTGCGACATCATGAACCTGGACACGCGGCCGCGCCGTCCGGCCGATTGCGAGCTGGAATGGGGCAACGCCTTCGAGATGAGCGCGAAAGGCAGCGCAGGCCGCATCTGCGTCGGCGACACCATCATGGACCCGTCATTGCCGGTGCTGTCCTATGGCGAGGTCTGGCAGCGCGCGGGGTTTACGTGCCGGTCGGAGCCGACGGGGCTGACGTGCTTCAATGCGATGCAGCGCGGGTTCTCGCTGGCGCGGGCGAAGCAGGAGGTGTTTTGAGCGTGTAGCCCGCATGGAGCGGAGCGGAATGCGGGGACGCTGTGCCGGATTTCGCTCCGCTCCAACCGGGCTACGCTTCCGAGGCTTGATTGCTTGCGTCGCGTCAACTTGGGAGCGCGTAGCCCTAATGAAACGCGACGACAGCGCCACACTCCGTCCTTGCGAGCGCAGCGAAGCAATCCAGCCACCGATTTAGGGGAGGCTCAGTATCTTTCCACGGAAACAGTCTGGATTGCTTCGTCGCAATGGCTCCTCGCACTGACGGTCGGAAGGCAGCTGCGCACTAGCCGATGATCGGCACATGCTTGGCCGCGGTCCGTGGCGCGGTGCCATCGAGGCGCGGGTCGTCGGCGATCTCGATCTGGCGGCGGAACGGGCGGAAGCCCGAGCGCTGGTAGAACGCGACGGCCGACGGATGATCGAAGGTGCAGGTGTGCACCCAGACGCGGGACAGGTCGCGTGACCATGCGAGCTCAAGCGCGCGGTTCATCAGGAAGCGGGCGGCACCGCTCCCGATCAGTTTCGCGGTGACACCGAAATACACGAGCTCGCACTGGCCGGCCTCGCGAAAGTCCAGCTCCAGCAGGCCTTCATCGTGGCCGTCCACGACAAGCCCATAGACCTCGACGCCCGGTGCGTGGATGATTGCGGCGAGCTCGGCGTCGTTCATGCGCGCCCGCGAAAACCACAACCACTCCTCGCCAACGCGACGATGGAGGTCGCGATACCAATGAAGCGCGGGGGTATCGACCTTGCGCAGGGTCCAAAGACCTGATGGAGCGCCCGGCGGATCGGCGCGGCGCGCAGGGCGCGCGGTCATCTCGAGATGGGTGACGACGGCAACGATCTTGCCGGCGGGGATGTCGGAATAGCCGTCGGGGAGGATCATGGGATGCGTCCCGTTGAAGCTGAGCGCCGGCCACACATTCCGGGTCGTCCTGGCGAAAGCCAGGACCCATTACCACAGCTGGTCGCCGTTGCGGCAGGCTGGGGCCGACAGCGGTCAAAGGCAACTTAGCACGGTGGTTATGGGTCCTGGCTTTCGCCAGGACGACGGCGGAGTTTGTGGATACGCCTCGTTCATCGCGGCGTCAGGGTAATCGCTTCCAGAGAACCCCGGATTTCACTGCGCTCCATCCGGGCTACGAGATCGGCCTAACCCTCGCCCTCGTCGCTCGCCAGCACGCCCTTCACCGCCCTCGCCCAGCCCGCCAGCTTCCGCTCGCGCGTCGCCTGGCTCATGTTCGGCTTGAAGCGATGCTCGAGGCGCCAGTTGTCGGCGAACTTGGTCGGTTCGGGATAGACGCCGGCCTCGAGACCCGCGAGATAGGCGGCGCCCAGTGCCGTCGTCTCCTGGATCACGGGGCGGTCGACCGGCGCGTCGAGCAGGTCGGCGAGGCGCTGCATGGTCCAGTCGGATGCGGTCATGCCCCCATCGACGCGGAGGACCACGCTCGCCACCTCCGAGCTCGGCCAGTCGGCCCGCATCGCGGCCCAGAGGTCGAAGGTCTGGTAGCAGACGCTTTCCAGAGCGGCGTGGGCAAGCTCGGCCGGGCCGGTGTTGCGGGTGAGGCCGAACAGCGCGCCGCGCACGCGCGGATTCCAGTACGGCGCGCCCATGCCGACGAAGGCCGGGACGAGATAGACGCTCTGCATCGAATCCGATTGATCGGCGAGAGGTCCGGTCTCGGCGGCGTGCTTGATGATGCCGAGGCCGTCGCGCAGCCACTGCACCGCGCTACCTGCGACGAAGATCGAGCCTTCGAGCGCGTAGGTGCGTTTGCCACCGAGCTGGTAGGCGATGGTGGTGAGCAGCTTGTTCTTCGAGGCCACGGGCGTGGTGCCGGTGTTGAGCAGGGCGAAGCAGCCGGTGCCGTAGGTGGATTTCATCATGCCCGGACGGAAGCAGGCCTGGCCGATGGTCGCGGCCTGCTGGTCGCCGGCGATGCCGGAGATCGCAATCGCGCCGCCGAACAGATCCGGCGTGCTCTCGCCGAAGCGGGCTGAGGAATCCTTCACCTCGGGCAGCATCGAGCGCGGCACGCCGATGATCTCCAAGAGCTCGTCGTCCCACTGCCCGGTGTGGATGTTAAACAACAGCGTGCGCGAGGCGTTGGTGGCGTCGGTGGCATGCACCTTGCCGCCGGTGAGGCGCCACAGCAGATAGCAATCGACGGTGCCGAACATCAATTCGCCGCGCGCGGCACGCGCCCGCGCGCCGGGGACGTGGTCGAGAATCCAGGCGACCTTGGTGCCGGAGAAATAGGGATCGATGATCAGGCCGGTCTTCTGCGAGATCACGGGCTCGCGGCCGTCGGCTTTCAGTCTCGCGCAGATGTCGGCGGTGCGGCGGTCCTGCCAGACGATGGCGCGATGCACGGCCTGCCCGGTGGCGCGATCCCACACCACGGTCGTCTCGCGCTGGTTGGTGATGCCGATCGCGGCGATGTCCTTTGCGCTGATGCCGGCTTGCGCGATCGCCTCGCGGCAGACCGTCACGGTCGAGGTCCAGATGTCCTCCGGCTCGTGCTCGACCCAGCCCGAGGCGGGGAAATGCTGCGGAAACTCGGCTTGCGCCTTTGCCGCAATGGATATGTCGCCGCGAAACACGATCGCGCGCGAGGAGGTGGTGCCCTGGTCGATGGCGAGGACGAAAGACATGGCAGCTTGCCCTTGGCGTGTTCCCGTGAGGAGGGGTTGTTGTGTTGGGGCAGAGAAAACGGGATTGCCGGCAGCAGGTCAAGGCGCCGGCGTTGATCCTCCCCGGGGGGGGGCGGCGGCATCGGCAGTGCGCTCCCTCCCCCGCTTGCGGGGGAGGGCTGGGGTGAGGGCTGTCTCCGCAATGGGATTGTCAAGAATTGCGGAGGGAATCCCCAAGGGGTGAGAGCCCTCACCCGCCGCGCGCGGACGATGCTTCGCATCGCCCGGGGCGCGTCGGCCTCTCCCGCAAGCGGGAGAGGCGGAGCAAGCGGCGCGGTCCTTTTGAATTTCATATGCCACTGCCCTGGAGCGGGGGAGGACACCGGACTAGGACGGAGAATGCGAAAATGCTACATGCCGGGCGGGCAGATGGGGCGGCATGACCTTCACTTCTTTTCAGTTCGGCGTCTTCGTCGCGATCGTCTTTGGCGTCTATTACCTGCCTTCGCTGCGCAGCTTCCAGGTCCCGCTGCTCGTCCTCGCAAGCGTGTTCTTCTATGGCTTCGGCCAGCCCGAGCTGCTGCCGCTGCTGCTCGTTGCGGTGCTCGGCACCTATCTCTGCCTCGTGCTTGCGTTTGATAACCGAACTTTCTGGATGCCGGCCGGCATCGTCTTCAATCTCGGCCTGCTGGCGTTCTTCAAATACAAGTTCCTGTTCGTTGACGCCGCCGCGGCCCATCTGACCGGCTCCGCGCCGATCGACTTCCTGCTGCGGCTGCCGCTGCCGATCGGCATCTCGTTCTTCGTGTTCCACAACATCAGCCTGCTGGTCGATCTGACGCGCGAGAAGCGCACCGTGCGCTTGCGCGAGGTGTTCCTCTACATCATCTTCTTTCCGCAGCTGGTGTCCGGCCCGATCACGCGTGCGGCCCAGTTCATGCCGCAGATCGTTCCCAAGCGGATCGGCGACGTCGCCTTCGTCGAGGCCGCGAAGTGGATTCTGGTCGGCTATTTCTTCAAGCTGTATGTGGCGAACAATCTCAACGAGATGACGTCCTATATGGACTTCCCGCTCTACGAGACGCTGCGCACGCAGGACCGCTGGCTGCTGGTGTTCCTCTACAGCTACCAGATCTACGCCGACTTCTTCGGCTACTCGGCGATTGCGCTCGGCCTCGGCCTGCTGTTCGGCTATCGCCTGCCCGTGAACTTCAATTTGCCCTACATCTCGATTTCATTCTCGGAGTTCTGGACGCGTTGGCACATCTCATTGTCGAGCTGGCTCAGGACCTATTTGTACATTCCGCTCGGCGGCAACCGTCATGGACCGGCACGAACCACTCTCAACCTGATGATCGTGATGACGCTTGGCGGTCTCTGGCATGGTGCAAGCCTGAGCTACGCGCTGTGGGGGATGGCGCACGGGTTTCTGCTCGTGATCGAACGACCGTTCCTGAAGCTGCTGGGCGATCGAAGCCCCGCGGTGCGGGTGATCCGGATGGGCATCGTGTTCTTCTGCGTCACGATGCTCTGGATCTTCTTCAAGCTGCCGAACTTCGACCACGCGCTCAGCTATCTCAAGGGAATGTTCATGGCGACGGACGCGCCCAATCCACCAAAACTGTTCACCAATCTGGCTTTGCTTTACGCCTTGCCTGTTATCATCCAGCATATCGGCATCGGCGCGTTCGTCGAAGGCCGCTTGCGGCGATGGGAGCCGTATCTCTATGGCGCGCTCGCAGCGCTCGCCTGTCTCGAGGCGGGGCCCGACAGCACTTTCATCTACTTCCAGTTCTGACATGCAGCAGGATTTTTCGCTTTCATGGCTGATCAAGTGCGCGGTGGCGGCAGCCGCGCTGCTGCTGGCCTGCGCCTTCACCACGGCGCGCTTCGGCTCGGCCCTGCAGCAGCCGGCGGTCACGACCCGCGGCGGCAGCCTCGTCAGCCTCAACCGCTATGTGCGGGATCCCACGCCTGATATCGTGCTGGTCGGCAGCTCGGTCGCCTGGCGCCTCAAGGAGGAGTATTTCTCGCCGCCGCGCGTCCGCAATCTTTCGCTGGCGGGCGGCTCACCGGTGACGGGTCTCGAGATCGTCGCGAACCGACCGACCCCGCCGAAGATCGTGCTGATCGAGACGAATGTCCTGACGCGCGAGCCGGATAGCGCGCTGATCGAGAAATTTTCCGGCGGCGCGCGCACCGAAGCGCTGCTGCTGCGCCCGGTGCGAACAGCGGTCGCGGGCTATGAAAGCTGGAAACACGGTGAACCCGATCCCGCCCGGGCGCGCGCCGAGCGGGATCGCCTGCTCAGCCAGCCGCCGGGCACGTTCGACAACAAGGTCTATCTCGACCGCGCGCTGGAGCAGATGAACGAAGCTGACCCGACCGTGCCGGTACGCGCGAATGTGGTCCACGTCAGACAGCTCATCGAGGAACTGCAGCGGCGCGGCACCCGCGTGTTTCTGATTCACGTTCCGTTTGCGCCGGAGATCGAAGGCTCGCGCATGGTCCGGATCACCAACGAGATCGTCGACGAAGCCTTCCCGGATCGCGCGCTTTGGCTGCCGATCGATCCGCCGCGACGCGAGCTGCGTTGGGACGACGGCGTGCATCTCGACGAACGTTCGGCCCTGATCGTCGTACGCGCCATCGAGAGCGCCATCGAACGCACCTTGGCCGAGCGCCGCCCGTAGCGGAGGAGCGGCGGCTACGGCGCCGCCGTGGTCACGCCGCCGTCGATGACGATGGTCTGTCCGGTCATGAAGCTCGAAGCATCCGAGGCGAGGTAGGCCACCGCGCCTGCGATTTCGTCGGGTTCGCCGATGCGGCGCAGCGGGGTGGTGGCGGTGCGGCGCTTTAGATTTGCTTCGTCTTCCCACAGCGCGCGGGCAAAGTCGGTCTTGACGAGGCCGGGCGCGATGCAGTTGACGCGGACGCCTTTCGGGCCCCATTCGCCGGCGAGCGAACGACACAGCGCGAAGTCAGCGGCTTTCGAGATGCCGTAGGCGCCGATCACGGTCGAACCGCGCAGGCCCCCGATCGAGGAGATGATGACGACGGAGCCGTTGCCGCGCTCGGCCATCTGCGGGATCGCCAGCGCGGAGAGCCAGATGTTGCTCTTGACGTTCGAGCCCATGATCTTGTCGAAGGCTTCGTCGGTGATGTCGAGCAGCGGGCCGTAATACGGGTTGACGGCGGCGTTGCAGACGAGGATGTCGATCTTGCCGTAGTGCTTGATCGTGCCCGCGATCAGCGCCTCGACCTCTTGCTTGCGCGCAATGTTGCAGGGGATGACGGTTGCCTCGCCGCCGGCCGCCTTGATGCCGTCGGCGACGTCCTGGCAGGCATCGGCCTTGCGCGAGGAGACCACGACTTTGGCGCCGAGCTTTGCGAGCAGTTCGGCGGAAGAGCGGCCAATGCCGCGGCTGGAGCCGGTGACCACGGCGACCTTGCCGGTGAGATCGAACGGGGTGTTTTTCATTGTTGTTGCTCCGTTGAGGCCGCGTACTCCGTCATTGCGAGGAGCGTAGCGACGAAGCAATCCAGACCGTCTCCGCGGAAAGACTCTGGATTGCTTCGCTTCGCTCGCAATGACGGTGGAGAGCCCTAGATCAACCCGCCACCATCCGCCACGCGGCGCTGATGGTAGTCGGTGTCGCCGAACGAGTTCTCGATCATGGTCAGGCGCTTGAAGTAATGGCCGATCTTCGCCTCCATGGTCATGCCGATGCCGCCGTGGAGCTGGATCGCCTGCTGCCCCACGAACTTCAGCGACTTGCCGATCTGCACCTTGGCCGCGGCAACGGCGTTGCTGCGCTCCTTGGCGTCCTCGAAATCAGCAGCCATGGTCGCGAACATCGACATCGATCGCGCCTGCTCGGTGGCGACGAACATGTCGGAGGCGCGGTGCTGCAGCGACTGAAACGAGCCGATCGCGACACCGAACTGCTTGCGCGTCTTGATGTACTCGACCGTGGTCTTGAGCGACTCGTCCATCAGGCCGACCGCTTCGGCGCAGAGCGCGATGCGGGCTTCGTCGACCACACGCTCGATCAGCGCGAGCGAATCGTCGGGATTGCCGAGCGCCGCGTCGGCACCGACCTCGACGCCGGTGAAGGTGATGTCGGCGGCGTGCAGGCCGTCCTGGGTCGGATACGACTTCTTGGCGACGCCCTTGGCGTTGGCCGGCACCAGGAACACGCCGATGCCGCTCTTGTCGCGGCGCTCGCCCCTGGTGCGCGCGGTCACGATGAGGGTGTCTGCGTTCTCGCCGTTGAGCACGACGAACTTCTCGCCGTCGATGACCCAACCATCACCCCTCTTCTTCGCCGTCGTGGTGACGTCGAAGAGATCGTACCGCGAGTTCTTCTCGAGCTGCGCAAAGGCGAGCGTCTTGCTGCCGTCGACGATGCCGGGCACATGCGCGGCCTTCTGCGCATCGCTGCCTGCATGGCGCAGGAAGCCGCCGCCGATCACGACGGTCGCGAGATAAGGCTCGAGCACCAGCGCCTTGCCGAGCGCTTCCATCACGATCATGGTCTCGACGCCGCCGCCGCCGAAGCCGCCATCGGCCTCCGCGAAGGGCAGACCGAGCAGGCCCTGCTCGGCGAGTTTGCCCCAAACGGCTTTGCTCCAGCCGCCCTTTTCCTTCATGTACTTCTTGCGGCTCTCGAAATCGTAGGAATCGGTCAAGAGGCCGTCGATGCTTTCCTTGAGAAGCCGCTGCTCCTCGTTCAGATCAAAATCCATGTCTCTCTCCAAATCGGCGGGATTGCCCTGCCGTCGCCTCACCCTCAAATGTCATCCCCGCCTTGTGCGCAATTGCGCACTGGGGCGGGGATCCAGTAAACGCAGCGGCCCGTCGTACTCATGACCGCCGCGGCGTACTGGGTCCCCCGCCTTCGCGGGGGACGACAGCGTCCTGTATTCAATCGATCACAGCCCCAGCACCGCCTTGGCGATGATGTTGCGCTGGATCTCGTTGGAGCCGCCGTAGATCGAGACCTTGCGGTTGTTGAAGTAGCTCGGCGCGATCTGGGCGGTCCAGTCCATGGCTTCGTTCGAGCCGTCGTCGCCGTGCACGTCGTAGGGTGCCGCGAACGGGCCGATCACTTCCATCAGCAGTTCGGTGGTGGTCTGCTGGATCTCGGAGCCCTTGATCTTCAGCACTGACGACGCCGGATTGGGCTTGCCCTTGCCATGCTTGCCTTCGTCGGCGACGACGCGGAGCTGCGTCAGCTCGAGCGCCTTGAGCTCGATCTCGCAGGCCGCGAGCTTGTCGCGGAAGGCCGCGTCCTGGATGATCGGCTTGCCGCCGGATTCGACCTTGCCGGCGAGGTCGCGGATGCGGCGCAGCCGCTCCTTGGAGACGCCGACGCGGGCGATGCCGGTGCGCTCATTGCCGAGCAGGAATTTCGCGTAATCCCAGCCCTTGTTCTCCTCGCCGATCAGGTTCTCGTAGGGCACTTCGACGTCGTCGAAGAACACTTCGTTGACCTCGGCGCCGCCGTCGATGGTCTGGATCGGGCGCACGGTGACGCCCTTCGACTTCATCGAGAACACGATGAAGGAGATGCCCATCTGCTTCTTGGCGGACGGGTCGGTGCGGCAGAGGCAGAAGATCATGTCGGCGTGCTGGGCGAGCGTGGTCCAGGTCTTCTGGCCGTTGATGATCCACTTGTCGCCCTTGCGCTCGGCCTTCGTCTTCAGCGAGGCGAGGTCGGAGCCGGAGCCGGGCTCGGAGAAACCCTGGCACCACCAATCGTCGACATTGGCGATGCGGGGCAAATACCGCTTCTTCTGCTCTTCATTGCCGAAGGTGTAGATCACGGGACCGACCATGCTGACGCCGAAGGCGAGCGGCTGCGGCGCCGGATAGGACTGCAGCTCCTCGTTGAAGATGTAGTGCTGCACGGAGGTCCAGCCGGTGCCGCCATATTGCTTGGGCCAGTGGCTGACGCCCCAGCCCTTCTTGTTGAGGATGCGCCACCACGTCACCATCTCGTCCTTCGAGAGGTGGCGGCCCTCGACCAGCTTGCGCCGGGTATCCGGCGGCACGTTGTCGCGGAAGAATGACCGCACTTCCTCGCGAAACGCCTGCTCTTCTTTCGTGAATGCGAGATCCATCGGATCCTCCTGTTTCCTCGTCGTCCTGGCGAAAGCCAGGACCCATTACTACCGGCCTTCGTTATGCGAAGGCTGTCTGAGCACCACACTCCGGCTGCGGAGTATGGGTCCTGGCTTTCGCCAGGACGACGGCTACTGCAACACCTCAAAAAGCCCCGCCGCGCCCATGCCGCCGCCGACGCACATGGTGACGACCGCGTACTTCGCCTTGCGGCGGCGGCCTTCGATCAGAGCGTGGCCGGTGAGGCGCGCGCCCGACATGCCGTAGGGATGGCCGACCGCAATCGCGCCACCGTCGACGTTGATCTTGTCGGGGTCGATGCCGAGCTTGTCGCGGCAATACAGCACCTGCACCGCGAAGGCTTCGTTGAGCTCCCACAGGCCGATGTCGTCGACGGTGAGGCCATGACGCTTGAGCAGGCGCGGCACCGCGAACACCGGGCCGATGCCCATCTCGTCCGGCTCGCAGCCGGCGGAGACGAAGCCGCGGAAGATGCCGAGCGGGTTCAGCCCGCGCTTCGCCGCTTCCTTGTCGCTCATGATCACGCTCGCGCTGGCGCCATCCGAAAGCTGGCTGGCATTGCCGGCGGTGACCGAAAATCCCTCGCCGCGCACGGCCTTGAGGCCGGCGAGACCTTCAGCGGTGGTCTCGGGGCGCGGGCCCTCGTCCTGCGAGAGCGTGACGTCCTTGAACGAGACTGCACCGGTCGCCTTGTCGGTCACCGCCATCCTGGTGGTGATCGGCGCGAGTTCGTTCCTGAACTTGCCGCCCTGCTGGGCCGCGGCCGTGCGGCGCTGGCTCTCCAGCGAATATTCGTCCTGCTTCTCGCGCGAGATGCCGTAGCGCTTGGCCACGATTTCGGCGGTGTCGATCATTGGCATGTAGACCTCGCCTTTGATCTCGAGCAGCGCCGGGTCCTGCGCATGGAAGCCGTTCATCTTGTCGTTCTGCACCAGTGAGATGGACTCGCCGCCGCCGCCGACGGCGATCTCGACGCCGTCGAAGATCACCGAACGCGCGGCGAGCGCGATCGCCTGCAGGCCCGAGGCGCATTGCCGGTCGATGGTGGTGCCGGCGACCGTGACGGGGAGACCGGCACGGAGCAGCGCCTTGCGCGCGATGTTGCCGCCGGTCGCGCCCTGTTGCAGCGCTGCGCCCATCACGACGTCCTCGACCTCTTTGGGGTCGATCTTGGCGCGCGCGACGGCTTCGCCGATGGCGTGGCCGAGCAGGGTTGCGCCCTCGGTGGCGTTGAGCGCGCCGCGATAGGCCTTCCCGATCGGGGTGCGGGCGGTGGAAACGATGACGGCGTCGGTCAAGAGCGATCTCCTGATGCAAGTCGGGTGACAAGTTGGGCGGATTGTGATGGTTTCTGCTGCTGGCGCAACTCATGGCGCGACAGCTTTCCGACCGGCGTGCGCGGCAGATCGTCGACGAATTCGACCTCCGCCGGCAATTCGTGCCTGCCGAGCTTGCCGGCGAGCTGCGCGCGCAGCTCGTCGAGCGAGAACGGCTTTGCGCCGGGCCTGAGCTTGATGAAGGCTTTTGCGGCCTCGCCGCGATACGAGTCGGGAATGCCGAGCACGATCACCTCGTGCACGCCTGGTAGGGTGTAGATCGCCTGCTCGATCATTTGCGGATAAACGTTGAAGCCGCCGGAGATGATCATGTCCTTCTTGCGGTCGACCAGGAAGAAATAGCCGTCGCTATCGACATAGCCGATGTCGCCGGTGACGAAGCGGCCGTCGACGAAGGCCTCCGCGGATCCCTCGGGCTTGTTCCAGTAGCCCATGGTGACGTTCGGGCCCTTGATGCGGATCTCGCCGACTTCGCCCGGCGGCAGCACTTTTGTGGGATCTTCCAGGGAAACGACGTCGAGCTCGATGCCGGGCAGCATCAGGCCGATCGAGCCCGGCTTGTCAGGGCCTGTGGGCGGATGGCCGGTGCCGGGCGAGCAGGTCTCGGTCATGCCCCAGCCGCTCTTGAGCTTCTTGCCGACCTTGCGCTCGAAGAAACTCGCAATCTCCACCGGCAGCGGCGCGCCGCCGGAGCCAATGGTGCTGAGCGAGGAGAAGTCGCGCTTGTCGAGATCCGGGAGCGCTGCAATCGCGATCCACATCGTCGGCACGCCCGGGAAATAGGTCGCGCGCTTGACCTCGATGTCGCGCATCACGGCTTCGACATCGAAGCGCTGATGCAGCGAGATCAGATAGCCGCGGCGGAGCGAGCACAGCAGCACGAGGGTCAGCGCATAGATGTGGAACAGCGGCAGCACGCCGATCACGCGCTCGACCACGTCGCCACGCGCGGCTCGGGACGGCTTGCCCCAGATGTCGAAGATCGACACCGCCGAGGTGAGGTTGCCGTGCGTCAGCATGGCGCCCTTGGGCAGACCGGTGGTGCCGCCGGTATATTGCAGCAGCGCGACGTCGTCGATCGTCACGGATGGCCACTGCGCCGGTGCGGTCGCGCCCTCGACAAAGGCCTTGAAGGTGACGATGCGGGGATCATTGGGGATCGCGGCCTGCGGCGTGCCGACCTTGCCCCAACTGTCCTCCTCGCAGACGACCAGGCGGTCGATCAGGCCCTTTTCCAGGAATTTCAGCGCGGTCGGCAGCAGCGCCGCGAGGTTGGTGGTGACGAGCAGGCGCGAACCGGAATCGGAGACCTTGTGGGTCAGCGCGATCTCGCCGTCGAGCGGTGAGAGATGCGCGACACGGGCGCCGGCCTTCAGCGCGCCGAAGAAATTGACGGGGTGGTCCGGCGTATTGCCGAGGAACAGCGCGATGGATGTGTGCTTGCCGCAGCCGGCGCGCAGGAACGCGGCAGCCGCACGCTCCGCCATCGCGGCGAGTTCGGTGTAGGTGATCGGACGATCCCGGAATTCCAGCGCGGTGCGCGGTCCGTACTCTGCCGCGGCTTTTGCCAGCAGTTCAGGCAGCGGGCCCTGGACGATGGTGTCGTCCCAGCGCACGCCTTCGGGATAAAACTGTTCGCCGGGATGGGTCATCAACGATCAATGCTCTGCAAACGTAAGGCGGGTACGGACAGACGGGCTCCCTTCCCCCTTGTGGGGAAGGGTTGGGGAAGGGGGTGCCACGAACTCGGACCTCGCCCGGGGCTACCCCCCTCCCTGACCCTCCCCCACAAGGGGGGAGGGAACGGAGAGAGCGTTGCCCTGGCGAAGGTGTTCGCGGTCACCGAGCCCAATCCAATCACGCCGCCTTTGATGTCGCGGCCAATGACGCGAAGGTCTTGCCTTCGGCCGCGAGCTTCTTCAGCAGCGGCGCGGGCTCGAGGCTGGGGTCGTTGGTCTCCTTGGCATAGAAAGAGAGACGATCGGCGATGTGCTTGAGGCCGACGGTGTCGGCCCAGAACATCGGGCCGCCGCGGTAGATCGGCCAGCCGTAGCCATAGAGCCAGACCACGTCGATATCGGACGGGCGCGCGGCAATGCCTTCTTCCAGGATCTTCGCGCCCTCGTTGATCATCGGATACATCATGCGCTCGAGGATCTCGTCGTCGCTGACGACGCGCTTCTTGCGGCCCAAACGAAGCAGCGTCTCGTCGATCAGCTTCTCGACTTCGGGATCGGGCAGCGCCGAACGGGAGCCGGCTTCGTATTTGTAATAGCCCTTGCCGGTCTTCTGGCCGAAGCGCCCGGCTTCACAGAGCGCATCCGCGATCTCCGACTTGATGCCGCGGTCCTTGCGCGAGCGCCAGCCGATGTCGAGGCCGGCGAGGTCGCCCATCGCGAACGGCCCCATCGGCATGCCGAACTTCGTCACGACGGCGTCGACCTGCTGCGGCAGCGCGCCTTCGAACAGCAGTTTCTCCGACTGCTTGCCGCGCTGGGCCAGCATGCGGTTGCCGACAAAGCCGTCGCAGACACCGACCACGGCCGGCACCTTTGCGATTTTGCGTGCGATCGAGACAGCCGTGACGAGGGCATCGGGCGCGGTCTTGTCGGCGCGCACGATCTCGCACAGTTTCATGACGTTGGCGGGCGAGAAGAAGTGCATGCCGAGCACGTCCTGCGGCCGCTTGGTCGACTTCGCGATCTCGTCGATGTTCAGGTACGAGGTGTTGGAGGCGAGCACGGCGCCCGGCTTGACGTACTGGTCGAGCTTGCCGAACACTTCCTTCTTCACTGCCATGGTCTCGAACACGGCTTCGATGACGAGGTCGGCGTCGCCGACGTTCTCGATGCCCACGACGCCGTTGATCAGCGCCATGCGCTTGGCGGGCGCGTCCGCCGGGATGCCGCCGCGCGCCGCGGTCGCTTCCCAGTTCTTCTGCATGATGCCCATGCCGCGCTTGAGCTGCTCCTCGCCGGTCTCGATCAGAGTGACGGGAACGCCGGCATTGGCAAAGGACATCGCGATGCCGCCGCCCATCGTGCCGGCGCCGAGGATGGCGACGCGGTTCACGGGCCGCGGCTTGGTCCCCTCAGGAACGCCGGCGATCTTGCTGGCCTCGCGCTCGGCGAAGAAGGCATAACGCTGCGCCTTGGACTGATCGCTGGCGACGAGCTTCAGGAAGCCCTCGCGCTCCTTCTTCAGCCCTTCATCGAATGGCAGGTCGATGGCGTAGCCGACGGCGTCGGCCGCCGCAAACGGCGCTTCCAGGCCGCGTGACTTCTTGGTCATGGCCGCGACCGCATTGGTGAAGATCGAGCGGTCGGCCTTGGCCGCCGCGATCTTGGAGTCGTCGTCACGCAGGCGGCGCAGCGGACGCTTTTCAGCCAGCAGCTTTCGTACGAAGGCTTCGCCTCCGGCGGCGGGGCCCTCGACGATCTCCTCGATCAGACCGTTCTTCAGCGCTTCCGCAGCGCCGATCGGATCACCGCCGACGATCATCTTGACCGCGAGCTCCGGTCCGACTGCGCGCGGCAGGCGCTGGGTGCCACCGGCGCCCGGCAGCAGGCCGAGCTTCACCTCGGGCAGGCCGAGCTTGGCTTCCTTCACCGCAACACGGAAATGACAGGCGAGCGCGACCTCGAGGCCGCCGCCGAGCGCGGTGCCGTGGATCGCGGCGACGACCGGCTTCGGTGAATTCTCGATCTCGGAAAGCACGTCGTTGAGGGCGGGCGGCTTCGGCGGCTTGCCGAATTCGGTGATGTCGGCGCCTGCGATGAAGGTACGGCCGGCGCAGGTCAGCACGATGCCCTTGATGGCGGGATCGGCGACCGCGGCCTTGATGCATTCCAGAATTCCGCCGCGAACCGCGGCGCTCAGCGCGTTGACCGGAGGGCTGTCGACCGTGACGATCCCGACTTCGTCATGACGCTCAAACTTGACCACTTCGCTCACGGTGTCCCTCCTTGGTGGGGTAACTTTTGTTCAATTTCGCACTGCGGAATTTAATTCCGCATCTTGACGGCAGGGTTATTTTGAAGCACGTGGCTTGTCAACGACTCCGCGCAAGAAGCAGATCAGGGATGAAGCGTACAGGAAAGAAGACAGCGACCGATCGGAATTTCGTCGTCGCGCTTTCCCGCGGGCTAGACGTATTGCGCGCATTCCAGCCCAGCGACGGACTTCTTGGCAATCAGGAAATCGCGGCCCGTACCAATTTGCCCAAACCGACCGTTTCGCGGCTGACCTATACGTTGACGAAGCTCGGCTATCTGACGCCGGTTCCCCGCTTCGAGAAATATCAGCTTGCGCCGGCCGCGATGGCGCTCGGCTACGCCGCGTTGTCCAATCTCGGCGTTCGGCATTTGTCCGAACCGTTCCGCGAGGAAATGATGCGCGCGACCGGCGGAGCCGTTGCCGTCGGCGGCCGCGACCGTCACAGCATGATCTATTTCGGGCAAAGCCGCGGCAGCGAGACGGTCGGCGTTCAACTTGACGTCGGCTCCCGCGTGCCGATTGCAACCAGCGCGATGGGCCGCGCCTATTTTTGGGCGCTCGAGGAAAACGATCGGGCGGAACTGTCTCGTGTCTTGCGCGAACATTACGGCAGCCGCTGGCCCAAGATGCGCGACGGTTTGGAACGCTCCGGCGAGACGGTCGCGAAATACGGATTTGCGATTTCGGTCGGCGACTGGCACGACGATATCGGCGCCGCCGGCGTCGCGCTCAGGCTCAACGACGGAACCGGTCCTTACGCATTCAATTGCGGCGCGCCGGCATTCCGCTTCACGGAAGAGCGTTTGATCAACGACATTGGACCGCGTCTGCTTGCGATGGTAAGGAACATCGAAGCGGCACTTGGGGGTCTGATGCCGCATTCCAAAAAAGACGTCAGCAAAAAGCTGAAATCAGGAGGGAAAGTTGCGCGTGTGGCCGAGGGGATCAGATAGCCTTTGTCGTCATCGGGAGCGGTTCACATCGCCCCTTCGCTCACTGAACACAGTGGGCGAGACGAGATGACGCAGGCACAGCTCGCGCAGGGGACATCGCCCCTGCTCGCGGTTCGCGACGTCAGCGTCGTGTTCGGCGGCATCGTCGCGCTCAACGGCGTGTCCTTTGACATGCACAAGGGCCAGATCCTCGGCTTGATCGGCCCTAACGGCGCCGGCAAGACCACGCTCTTCAACTGCCTCTCGCGGCTGTACCAGCCGTCGTCCGGCGACATCCTGATGGAGGGCGCGAGCATCCTGACGCGCCCGCCGCACCGAATCGCGGAGATCGGCATCGGCCGCACCTTCCAGAACGTGGCGCTGTTTCCGAATTTGTCGGTGATGGACAATGTCCGCGTCGGCACCCATGCCCGCACCTCCAGCGACATCATCAGCGACTCGCTGCGGCTGGCCTGGGTTCGCCGCAGCGAGAGCGACGTCAACAAGAAGGTGCATGAGATCCTCGCCTATCTCGACCTCGAGGATGTCGCCCACACCGTCGTGTCGGGCCTGCCGTTCGGCACGCAGAAGCGCGTCGAGCTGGCGCGCGCGCTCGCTGCCGATCCGAAGATCCTGCTGCTCGACGAGCCCGCCGGCGGCCTCAACCACGAGGAAGTCTACGTGCTCGGCGACCTCATCCGCCGCATCCGCGACGAACGCCATATGACCGTGCTGCTGGTCGAGCATCACATGGGCCTCGTGATGTCGATCGCCGACCACGTCGTCGCGCTGAATTTCGGCAAGAAGCTCGCGGAAGGCACGCCGGCCCAGGTGCAGGCGGATCCCGACGTCATCAAGGCCTATCTCGGGAGCAAGGACCAATGACGACGCTGCTCAACGTCAAGGACCTGCGCGCCTATTACGGCCAGGTCCAGGCGCTCCACGGCCTGTCCTTCTCGCTCAGCGAGGGATCGCTGACCACGCTGCTGGGGGCCAACGGCGCCGGCAAGACCACCACGCTGCGCGCGATCTGCAACATGGTGCGCTCGACCGGCGGCATCGAGTTCGACGGCAAGCCGCTGAACAACCGCTCCACCGAGAGCATCGTGCGGTTCGGCATCGCCCATGTGCCGCAGGGCCGCGGCACCTTCACCACCATGACGGTGGAGGAAAACCTCCAGCTCGGCGCCATCACTCGCAAGGACAGCGCCGGCATCGTCTCCGACATCGAGCGCATGTATGCGCATTTCCCGGTGCTCAAGCAGCGGCATACGCAGCAGGCCGGCACGCTCTCGGGCGGCGAGCAGCAGATGCTCGCGGTCGCCCGCGCCCTGATGCTGCGGCCGCGGCTAATGCTGCTGGACGAGCCCTCGTTCGGACTGGCGCCGCTAGTCGTGCGCGACCTGTTCGGCATCCTCGGCAAGATCAATCGCGAGGACAAGGTGTCGATCCTGGTGGTCGAGCAGAACGCCCAGCTCGCGCTCGAGCTCGCCGACCAGGCCTATGTGATCGAGACCGGGCGCATCGTGATGTCGGGCAACGCCAAGGACATCGCGAACAACGAAGAAATCCGCAAATCCTACCTGGGTTACTGAGGAGCCGGCGCGATGGAGCTGTTCACCAACCAAGTGCTGGCCGGTATCGCCACGGGCGCGATCTACGCCTGCATGGCGCTCGCCGTGGTCATGATCTATCAGGCGATCGACCATCTCAACTTCGCCCAGGGCGAGATGGCGATGTTCTCGACCTTCATCTCCTGGCAGCTGATGCAATGGGGCATCCCGTATTGGGCCGCCTTCGTGATCACGCTGGCGTTGTCCTTTGTCGGAGGCATCGCAATCGAGCGCATCCTGTTCAAGCCGCTCGCCAAGGCGCCGGTGCTGACCAACGTCGCCGGCTTCATCGCGCTGTTCGCGATCATCAACTCCTCGGCCGGTCTGATCTGGGACTTCACCATCAAGCAGTATCCGACCCCGTTCGGCTCCTCGCCGTTCCTCGGCAGCCAGCTGATCTCGACCCACCAGGCCGGCATGATTGGCGTCACCGTGCTGCTGCTGCTCGGCCTCTACTTCTTCTTCCAGTACACCAAGATCGGCCTCGCCATGCGCGCGGCCGCCTCCGTGCCTGAATCGGCCCGGCTGGTCGGCATCAACACCAGCTGGATGATCGCGCTGGGCTGGGGCATGGCGTCCGCGATCGGTGCGATCGCCGGCATGCTGATCGCACCGGTCGTGTTCCTCGAGCCCAACATGATGGGCGGCGTGCTGATCTACGGCTTCGCCGCGGCGGTGCTCGGCGGATTGACCAGCCCGTTCGGCGCCGTGGTCGGCGGCTTCCTGGTCGGCGTCTTCGAAAACCTCGCCGGCACCTACATTCCCGGCGTCGGCAACGAGCTGAAGCTTCCGATCGCGCTCGCGCTGATCATTTCCGTCCTGGTCGTCAAACCCGCTGGCCTGTTCGGCCGGCAAATCGTCAAGCGAGTTTGATCATGAGCGCTGCAGAAGACGTCGTCACGGAAGCCCCGGCCGTCGAGGCGGTTCCGAAGCGGGCGATGACGCTGGGCACGGGCACCTCCCTGCTAGTGCTGGCGGTGCTGTTGATCGTGCCGATGTTCGTCAAGAACTTCATCATCTTCCAGATGACGATGCTCCTGATCTACGGGCTCGCGGTGCTGGCCTTGAACATTCTGACGGGCGGCTCCGGCCAGTTCTCGCTCGGCCAGAGCGCCTTCTATGCCGTGGGCGCTTATACGTCGGCGGTGCTGATGGAGTACTTCAACGTCAACTATGCGCTGACAATTCCGGTTTCCGCCGCGGTCTGCTTCGCCTTCGGCTACCTGTTCGGCAAGCCGGCACTGCGGCTGTCGGGCGTCTATCTCGCGCTCGCGACCTTTGCGCTTGCCACCGCGATGCCGCAGCTGCTGAAGCTGAACTTCCTCGAGCACTGGACGGGCGGCGTGCAGGGCCTCGTCGTCACCAAGCCCGACGCGCCGTTCGGGTTGCCGATGTCGCAGGACACATGGCTCTACTACTTCTCGCTCGCGGTCGTGCTCGCGATCTACATCTTCTCTGTCAACCTGCTGCGCTCCCGCTCGGGCCGCGCCTTCATGGCGATCCGCGACAACGAGATCGCGGCCTCCTCGATGGGCGTCAACGTCGCACTGTACAAGACACTGGCCTTCGGCGTGTCCGCCGGCATCACCGGCGTTGCCGGCTCGCTTGGCGCCATCGCCGTGCAGTTCGTCGCGCCCGACAGCTACACGATCACGCTGGCGATCTCGCTGTTCCTCGGCATGGTCGTCGGTGGCGTCGGCTGGCTGCCCGGCTCGTTCGTCGGCGCAGCCTTCATCATCTTCGTGCCGAACATGGCAGAGGGCATCTCCAAGGGCCTCTCCGGCGCCGTATTCGGCGTACTCCTGTTCGCCGTCATCTACCTGGTGCCGCACGGCGCGAGGCAGATCGCGATCATGGGCCAGCAACTCGTCGGCCGGCTCAGAAAGAACTGACAACCCGTTGATTAAGCCAAGGAGACCCGAATTGTTTTTTGAAAGAACACTGCGAACCGCTGCGCTGGTGACGGCAACGGCGGTCATCACTCTCACCTCCGGCGCCGCATTCGCCCAGAAAAAATACGACACCGGCGCGTCCGACACCGAGATCAAGATCGGCAACATCATGCCGTACAGCGGTCCGGCCTCGGCCTATGGCATCATCGGCAAGACCGAAGAAGCCTATTTCAAGATGATCAACGACAAGGGCGGCATCAACGGCCGCAAGATCAACTTCGTCACCTATGACGACGGCTATTCGCCGCCGAAGGCCGTGGAGCAGGTCCGCAAGCTGGTCGAGAGCGACGAAGTGATCGTCGTGTTCAACCCGCTCGGCACGCCCTCGAACAGCGCGATCCAGAAGTATTTGAACGCCAAGAAGATCCCGCAGCTGTTCGTCGCCACCGGCGCCACCAAGTGGAACGACCCGAAGAACTTCCCCTGGACCATGGGCTGGCAGCCCTCCTACCAGAGCGAAGCGCAGATCTACGCGAAATGGCTGTTGAAGGAAAAGCCCGACGCCAAGATCGCGATCCTCTATCAGAACGACGATTTCGGCAAAGACTACCTCAAGGGCACCAAGGACGGCTTGGGCGCCAAGGGCGCGTCCATGATCATCATGGAAGAAAGCTACGAGGTGTCCGAGCCCTCGATCGACGGTCACATCGTCAAGATCAAGGCGGCCAATCCCGACGTCCTGCTGATCTACGCGACGCCGAAATTCGCGGCCCAGACCATCAAGAAGACCGCCGAGCTGAGCTGGAAGCCGCTGCAGATCCTCACCAACGTGTCGATCTCGGTCGGCAGCGTGATGAAGCCGGCCGGCTTCGAGGCCTCGCAGGGCGTGCTGTCGGCGGCCTATGCCAAGGACTCCACGGACCCGCAGTGGGCCAACGACCCCGGCATGAAGAAGTGGAACGAGTTCGTCGACAAGTACATGCCGGGTGCCGACAAGTCCGACACCAGCATGGTCTATGGCTACGGCGCAGCGTCGACGCTGGCCAAGGTCCTGGAGATGTGCGGCGACGATCTGACCCGGGCCAACATCATGAAGCAGGCGGCCTCGTTGAAGGATTTCGCACCGGACACCTTGCTGCCCGGCGTCAAGATCAACACCGGCCCCACCGACTTCGCCCCGATCGCGCAGCTCCAGATGCAGCGCTTCAAGGGCGAGAAGTGGGAACTCTTCGGCGAGATCATCAGCGGCGACATCGCCACCGAGTGACGCTCTGACGCAATAGTCCGACACCTCGAGAAGCCCCCGCGAACGATCGCGGGGGCTTTTTGTTGACGTCCCGCATCAATCTTGTTCAATGCGGCGGCGATCCGTTCCGGGTGGAGAAAGATGACTGCCGTTCGATTTCAGGTTGCGGGCGTACTGGCCGCATTCGCATTGTGCACTGCGATGGGCAGCCCGGCACTGGCGCAGAAGAAATACGACAGCGGCGCTTCCGATACCGAGATCAAGATCGGCAACATCATGCCCTATAGCGGCCCGGCCTCCGCCTACGCGGCGATCGGCAAGGCCGAGGAAGCCTATTTCAACAAGATCAATGCCGAGGGCGGCATCGGCGGCCGCAAGATCAAGTTCATCTCCTACGACGACGGCTATTCGCCGCCGAAGACGGTGGAGCAGGCCCGCAAGCTGGTCGAGAGCGACGGGGTGCTGCTGATCTTCGGCTCGCTCGGCACCTCCACCAACGGCGCCATTCGCAAATACATGAACGAGAAGAAGGTGCCGCAATTGTTCGTGGCGAGCGGCGCTTCGAAGTGGAACGATCCGAAGCAATATCCCTGGACCATGGGCTGGCAGCCGAGCTACGCGAGCGAGGCGCGCATCTACGCCAAGTACATCATGAAGGAGAAGCCGGACGGCAAGATCGGCGTGCTCTACCAGAACGACGATTTCGGCAAGGACTATCTCAAGGGGCTGAAGGACGGCCTTGGGCCCAAGGCCTCGATGATCGTGCTGGAAGATGGCTACGACACCTCGGAGCCGGCGATCGACGAGCACGTCGTGAAATTGAAGGCCTCCGGCGCCGACATCTTCGTCAGCATCACCACGCCGAAATTTGCAGCGCAAGCGATCAAGAAGGCGGCCGAGATCGGCTGGCATCCGGTCCACATCATCTCCAACGTCTCGGCTTCCGTCGGCGGCGTGCTCGAGCCGGCGGGGCTCGAGATCTCGCAAGGCATCCTGTCGGCGAGCTACACCAAGGACGGCTCCGACCCGCAATGGAATGCCGATGACGGCATGAAGAAGTTCTACAACTTCCTCGCCAAATACGATCCCAAGGCCAACAAGCTCGATGCCGGCGTGGTGTTCGGCTATGCCGCCGCGCAGACCATGGTGAAGGTGCTGCAAATGTGCGGCGACGACCTCACCCGCGACAACGTCATGAAGCAGGCGGCAAGCCTGAAGGATTTCGAGCCCGACACCCTGTTGCCCGGCATCAAGATCAACACCGCAGCCGATAATTTCGCCCCGATCGAGCAGCTCCAGATGATGCGGTTCAAGGGTCGGAAATGGGAGCTGTTCGGGGACATCATCTCGAGCGAGCTCGGCCACTGAAGCCACGCAACTCAAACTCGCTCCAGATCGGTTCGTCAACTCAGACGGATGCACCTTCTCGCAGTCGCACACGAGCGCGCGGGCGCCCCTGACTACTAAAGAAGCAGCCCCTGCGCCCCCGCCGCAGGGGCTTTCTGTTGAAGGCGTCCGGTAAATCGTATTGAATTGCGGCTGCGTCACCAAAAACAGGCAACACAAGAAAAGGGACGCGCACACACCAAGAAAATAGGGAGATAGGAATGCCCGCTGTCACCGGCAAACTTGCGGCCGCGTCACTCGCGCTCGCGCTCATTGCGGCCTCGGCCTCCACTGCATCGGCCCAGAAGAAATACGATACCGGCGCGACCGATACCGAGATCAAGATCGGCAACATCATGCCCTACAGCGGACCGGCCTCCGCCTACGGCATCATCGGACGGACGGAAGCGGCCTATTTCAAGAAGATCAACGACGAAGGCGGCATCAACGGCCGCAAGATCAACTTCATCAGCTACGATGACGCCTACTCGCCGCCGAAGACGGTGGAGCAGGCGCGCAAGCTGGTCGAGAGCGACGAGGTGCTGTTCATCTTCAACTCGCTCGGCACGCCGCCGAACTCCGCGATTCACAAATACATGAACTCGAAGAAGGTGCCGCAGCTCTTCGTCGCGACCGGCGCCACCAAGTGGAACGACCCGAAGGATTTCCCCTGGACCATGGGCTGGCAGCCCAATTACCAGAGCGAGACGCAGATCTACGCGAAATGGCTGCTCAAGAACAAGCCGGATGCCAAGATCGCCGTGCTGTTCCAAAACGACGATTACGGCAAGGATTATCTCAAGGGCCTGAAGGACGGCCTCGGCGCCAAGGCCGCGTCGATGATCGTCATGGAGGAGAGCTACGAGACCTCCGAGCCGACCATCGACAACCACATCGTCAAGCTGAAATCGACCGGCGCCGACGTCTTCATGAACATCACGACGCCGAAATTCGCGGCGCAGGCAATCAAGAAGAATGCCGAGATCGGCTGGAAGCCGCTGCACTTCCTCAACAACGTCTCGGCGTCCGTCGGCAGCGTGCTCAAGCCCGCCGGGTTCGAGAACTCGCAGGACATCATCTCCGCCGACTACCTGAAGGACATTTCGGATCCGGCGTGGAACAGCGATCCCGGCATGAAGGACTTCGTCGCGTTCATGAACAAGTACTTTCCGGACGGCGACAAGCTCGACCATGGCACCATCGTCGGCTACGGCGTGGCGCAGACCCTGGTCCAAGTCCTCAAGCAGTGCGGCGACGATCTCACGCGCGCGAACGTCATGAAGCAGGCCGCCAGCCTGAAGAACTTCCGCACCGAAGTGCTGCTGCCGGGCGTGCAGATCAACACCTCTCCGACCGACTTCGCGCCGATCAGCCAGCTCCAGCTCGAGAAGTTCAAGGGCGACAAGTGGGAGCTGTTCGGTGACGTGATCAGCGCCGACGTCGGCGGCTAACCGCCTGATACCCACGACGATGAAAACCCCCTGCGAACCATCGCAGGGGGTTTTTGCTTGCGCGTCGATTATGATCACGCGATTGCACAATCGAATGATGGTGAAGCCGGCTTACGCTTTGGCGCATGATGCGGTAGGCAGGTGAGCGGCGCGTTTGCCGCCAGTCTTTCCTGTCCGCTCAAGGCCCTTCGTCATGTCCGATCGACGCCCCCTGCTCCGCGCGCTCTACGACGCCGCCGTTGCCGCCGCTCATCCGAGCACGATTCTGGCGCCGCACCTGCGGCCCGCGCCAAGGGGACGCGTGATCTGTCTCGCCGCCGGCAAGGGCGCGGCCGCGATGGCCGCCGCCGCCGAGCGGCATTATCTCGACGCGCTCGGGCTCGCACCGGAACGCCTGGTCGGCATTGCCACCACGCGCCACGGCTACGGCGTGCCGACCCGCCGCATCCGCGTGGTCGAGGCCGGTCATCCCGTGCCTGACGAAGCCGGCCTGAAGGGCGCGGCCGATACGCTCGCGCTCGCAGCCGAGGCAGGGCCGGACGATTTGCTCCTGGTGCTGCTCACCGGCGGCGGCTCCGCGAACTGGATCGCGCCCGTGGACGGCATCAGCTTCGCGCAGAAGCAGGCGGTCAACAAGGCGCTGCTTCGCTCCGGCGCGCCGATCGGCGAGATGAATGTCGTGCGCAAGCATCTGTCGCGGATCAAGGGTGGGCGGCTGGCGCGCGCGGGCAAAAATGCCGCCGAGATCGTGACGCTCGCGATCTCCGACGTGCCGCATGACGATCCCTCCGCGATCGCCTCCGGTCCGACCGTGCCCGATCCGACCACGCTCAATGATGCGCGCGCCATCGTCACCAAATACAAGCTCGATATCGACGATGCCGTCCGCCGCGCGCTGGATGACCCCGCCAACGAAAGCTGCAAGCCCGGTGATGCCGCCTTCGCGCGCGCGCATTTCGAATTGATCGCACGCCCGAAGCAATCGCTCGACGCCGCGGTGAAACTCGCGCAGGAGGCCGGTTACGAGACGATCGATCTCGGCGCCGACCTCGAAGGCGAGGCCCGCGACGTTGCCGCCGCTCATGCCAGGCTGGCGCTTCAGGCCCGCGCGGAAGGCAAGCGCGTGGCGATCCTCTCCGGCGGCGAGCTCACGGTCACCGTGCGCGGCCAGGGCCGCGGCGGCCCGAACCAGGAATACGCGCTGGCGCTCGCCGGCCTCTTGAAGGACACGCCTGACATCTCCGCGCTCGCCGGCGACACCGACGGCGCCGATGGCGGCGCCGGCCACCCCACCGACCCCGCCGGCGCGCTGATCGACGCGGCGACGTTCGCGAAGATGAGGGCGCAGGGGCTGCAGCCGCAGGCCTATCTCGACAACAACGATGCGACGACGTTCTTCGAGGCGACGGGCGACCTGTTGCTGCCGGGTCCCACGCTGACCAATGTGAACGATATCCGGGTGATCCTGGTCGACTGATCGGGCGGCATCGCCATCCCGCCGGCACCGCGCGCGGTTCGGCGGGACGACATGGTTAACGATCTCTGAATTCTTGTCGGCGTCCTCTTTTCCAGGGGGCGGGCATCGCCGCCCTTAACCTCGCGTTCGCCCAGTTTCAGGAACATGTCCCGAAACTGGGCGAATTGTTGGGCTGATTCACCACCGCCTGCTCTAATCGGGTCGTTTCGGGGGCAAGGCGCATGGCGGAGAATGATCAGGAGGTCGCAAGCATTGATCCGCTCGTGCTCGGCGAGCTGCTCAAGTGCGCCGCCAATAATCTGTGGCTCGGGATCATCCTGTTCGGCAGCGACCGCAGGGTCATTTTCTGCAATCCGCGCTACCGCGAGATGTACGCGCTCTCGCCCGAGCAGGTGCACCCGGGCACGCCGATCAAGGACCTGATCCAGCATCGGCTCGAACTGGGCCTGAACATCGGCGGAGAAGCCGGCGCCTATGTCCGTGCCCGCACCGAGGGTTCGGTCGTCAGCGAGCAGACGGTTCAGCAGTTCGCCGACGGACGAATCATCGCCTACACCATCCATCCCCTGCCCGACGGCGGCGGCATGGCGACGCACGAGGACATTACAGAGCGCGAAGAGCTCAGTGCGCGGCTACAGGAACGCAATTTCCAGTTCGACATCGCGATCAACAACATGTCGCAGGGACTTTGCTTCTTCAGCGCCGACCATCGGCTGCTGGTCTGCAACACGCACTATATCGAAATGTACGGCCTGCCGCCCGACCGCGTTCGTCCGGGCACGCCGCTCCAGGAGATCCTCGACCTGCGCTTCGAAGCCGGCAGCGTGCCGACAATGACGCGGGAGGAATACGCCACATGGCGGACCGATGTCGCCACGTCGGCCGAGGCCATGGACAGCATCGTCGAGATGCGGAACGGGCGGACCTTCAAGATCAGGCACCGACCGATGCCCGATCTCGGATGGGTCGCGACCCACGAAGACATCACCGAGCAGCGCAAGGCGGAATTGCAGATCGCGCATATGGCGCACCACGACGCGCTGACGGACCTCGTCAATCGCGCCCTGCTCGGTCAGCGCCTCAAGCAGGCGCTCGAACAGGGTGGGATGTTCGCGATCCACCACATCGATCTCGACAAGTTCAAGGCCGTCAACGACACCCTTGGCCACCAGGCCGGCGACATCCTGCTGCAGGATGTCAGCCGCCGCCTCAAGCAGCTCGCCCGCGACAGCGATACCGTCGCGCGTATGGGTGGCGATGAATTCGTCATCCTCCAGTCGCCGATCTCCGATTCGAACGAAGCGGACACGCTGGCGCGTGATGTTGTCATCGCCCTGAGTGCTCCGTTCGGGCTCGACGGACATCAGGCTATTGTGGGCGCGAGCGTCGGGATCGCCATTGCGCCCGGCGACGGCTCGACGCCCGAGCAACTCCTGCACAATGCCGATCTGGCCCTGTATCGCGCGAAAAGCGACGGCCGCGGCATGCACTGCTTCTTCGAACCGGCCATGGGCGAAGAGGCGCAAAGCCGCCGCGCGCTGGAGCAGGACCTGCACAACGGCCTTGCCGCCGGCGAGTTCGAACTGCACTACCGGCCGGTCGTGAAGACCGACGGCGGCGAGATCAGCGGCTTCGAAGCCTTGATCCGCTGGCGACATCCACGACGCGGACTGGTCGCGCCGAACAGCTTTATCCCGCTTGCGGAAGAGATCGGCCTGATCGTGCCGATCGGTGAGTGGGTGATCCGGCAGGCCTGTGCCACTGCAAGCCGGTGGCCGGACCATCTGCACGTCGCCGTCAATATCTCGGCGGTGCAATTCCGCCAGCCGGGCCTGACCGAGGTGATCGTCGGCACCCTGGCGGCCTCTGGCCTCGATCCGCGGCGGCTGGAGATCGAGATCACGGAAAGCGTTTTGCTGCAGGACAGGCATGGGACGCTGACGACGCTGCACCAGCTCCGGGCGCTCGGCATCAAGGTCGCCATGGACGATTTCGGCACCGGTTATTCGTCATTGACCTATCTGCAATGCTTCCCCTTCGACAAGATCAAGATCGACCGGTCGTTCGTCAGCGGCGTGGAAAACAATGCGGCATCCCTCAGCATCGTGCGCGCGGTGGCGGCGCTGGCGCGCGGAATGGGCATGACGACGACGGCGGAGGGCGTGGAGACCGCGGAGCAACGGGACCGGATCGCAGCGGAGGGCTGCACCGAAATGCAGGGCTATTTGTTCGGCCCGCCCTTGCCCGCCCTGGAAATCGAGCGCCGCTTCCTGTCCGCGAAAACACCTGCCATGCCCGACCGGTTCGCTGCGGCGTAACCGCCGCCAGCCCGCCCGCGCTTCCGGGTTTGATGCCCGGTCGCCGGGGCAATCAACCGTCAAAACTCGTTGGCGATCTTCGAGAGCATCCCGAGCAGGGCTGCGCGATTGGACGGCCCGAGCAGCTCGTTCAGCCGAGCCTCGTGCTTGGTGGCGACGAGCTTCTTGGCGCGGGCCAGCACGGCCTTGCCCTTGTCGGTCAGCACCAGGATGTGCGAGCGGCGGTCGTTGGTGGAGCGGATCCGCGCGCAAAGGTCGCGGCTCTCGAGATTGTCGAGCATCGCCACGAAGTTCGGGCGCAGGATGCCGAGGGTGGAGGCGATCTCGGTCTGGTTACGGCCGGGGTTTTTCTCGACCAACAGCAGCACTGAGAACTGCGCCGGCGTGAGCTGGAGCGAGGCCATGCAGCGCAGGAAGTTCTCGAACACCTTGAGCTGTGCCCGCTTCAGGACATAGCCGAGCTGCTCCGAGAGCTCGCCGAGCTGGAGGGCTTCGCCAGGCCCGTCGGCCGCGTCCTTGCGGCCCTTGGCGGTCTCGGCGGGTTTTTCAGAGGACTTTTCAGCGGTTTTGGAAACGGTCATCGCCTCATGCTCGCAATCCCGTTAAGTTCGGGAGGATCGTTCGCCACTCTTGATGTTATATTTGATAATTGTTATGGACCATATCAAATATCGTCAGCGCTGTTCAATGGCTGTGAGCGGACCGTCCACCACAATCAGGGGACCGGTCCTGAATCTTTGAGGGGGAGCGTCCGGTCTTGAATACCACCATCATGCTGTTCCTGCTGCAGGACGGCATCACCAATGGCGCGATTTATGCGCTGCTCGGCCTGGCGCTGGTGCTGGTGTTCGCCGTCACCCGCGTCATCCTCATCCCGCAGGGCGAATTCGTCACCTATGGCGCGCTGACCTATGCCTCGCTGGCCGCGGGCCAGATGCCGGGTACGGCGAAACTCGCGCTCGCCCTGGGCCTTGGCGCCTTCGCGTTCGACCTGTTCGCCGCGCGCAAGGCGTTGCACGGGCGCCTGGTGCTGCGCAGCATCCTGACCAACATCGTGCTGCCGGCCATCGTGCTGGCGCTGACTGTCTACTACACCGCTCAGAAGCCGCCGGTTGCGGTCTGCATCGCGCTGTCGCTGGTGATCGTGGCGATGATCGGCCTGTTTCTCTACCGCATCGCATTCCAGCCGCTGGCGCACACTTCGGTGCTGGTGCTGCTGATCGCCTCGGTGGGCGTCCACCTCGCACTTCAGGGTTTGGGCCTATTGTTCTTCGGCGCCGAAGGTCAGCGCGGACCTGCCGTACTGTCGGGATCTTTCACCACCGGCGCGCTGCGCTTCACAGGCCAGAGCATCACGGTCTACGGCATTACCATCGCCTTCATCGTCGGGCTGTGGCTGTTCTTCGGGCTGACACTCTACGGCAAGGCGCTGCGCGCGACCGCCGTGAACCGGCTCGGTGCCCGGCTCGTCGGCATCCGCACCACGCTATCCGGGCAGATCGCCTTCCTGCTGGCGTCCGTCATCGGCGCACTGTCGGGCATCATGATCGTGCCGATCACGACGCTCTATTACGACTCGGGCTTCCTGATCGGCCTGAAGGGCTTTGTCGCCGCGATCATCGGCGGGCTTGTCAGCTACCCCCTCACCGCGGTCGCGGCGCTGGTCGTCGGCATCGTCGAGGCGTTCTCGTCCTTCTATGCCTCCAACTACAAGGAGGTGATCGTTTTCATGCTCTTGATTCCCGTGCTGCTGCTGCGCTCGCTCGCAGCGCCTGCGGTCGAGGAAGAGAAGGACTGACGCCAAAATGCAGAGCCGGCTCCCCATCCTCATCTTCGCGCTGATTATGGCGGCGATCCCCTTTGTTCCGGGCATGCCCCCGTTCTGGATCGTGCTGCTCGACAATGTCGGCCTCACCGCCCTGGTCGCGATGGGCCTCGTGCTGCTGACCGGCGTCGGCGGCCTGACCTCGTTCGGACAAGCGGCCTTCGTTGGCTTCGGCGCCTACACCACCGCGGTGCTGTCAACGACCTACGGCATGTCGCCCTGGCTAACGCTCCCATTGTCGCTGCTGGTCAGCGGATTGCTGGCGGTGCTGCTCGGCCTCGTCACAGTCCGTCTCTCTGGCCATTATCTGCCGCTCGGCACGCTCGCCTGGGGGCTCGGCTTGTTCTATCTCTTCAGCAAGCTCGAATTCCTGGGAAGAAACGACGGCATCTCGGCGATCCCGCCGCTGTCGATCGGCTCGTTCAAAATGCTCTCGCCCGGCTCGATCTACTACGCGATCTGGGTTGCCGTGATCCTCTCGGCGCTGCTCACGATGAACCTGCTGGACTCCCGCACCGGCCGCGCCATCCGCGCGCTCCGGCGCGGCCATGTCGCGGCCGAGGCGTTCGGCGTGCACACGCCGCGGGCGAAAATGCTGGTGTTCATCCATGCCGCCGTGCTCGCCGGCCTCTCCGGCTGGCTTTACGCCCATCTTCAGCGCGCGGTGAACCCGACGCCGTTCGGCGCGCAGGCCGGCATCGAGTATCTCTTCATCGCCGTGGTCGGCGGCGCCGGCTATGTCTGGGGTGGCGTCCTGGGCGCGGCGCTCGTCGTGGTCCTCAAGGAAGTGCTGCAGAGCTATCTGCCGCTGATCCTGCCCGGCTCCGGCCAGGTCGAGACCATCGTGTTCGGCATCATGCTGGTGGCGCTGCTTCAGCTCGCACCCGGCGGCGTCTGGCCCTGGCTGATGTCGTTCCTGCCCCAGCGCACCGGTGGCAAAAAGCCGGACACCTCGCTCAAGCTGGAGCAGCGCACCCGCTCCCCCGGCCAATCCAGCGTCCTGCTTCAGGTCGAGAAGGCCCGGAAGCAATTTGGCGGCGTGGTCGCGGTGAACAACGTCTCCTTCGACGTCCTGGCTCGCGAGATCGTCGCGCTGATCGGCCCCAACGGCGCCGGCAAGAGCACCACCTTCAACCTGATCACCGGCGTGCTGTCGGCCACCTCAGGCTCGATCTCCGTGCTCGGCAACAAGGTCGACAGGGCACCGCCGCAGGAGATCGTCAAGCTCGGCATCTCCCGCACCTTCCAGCACGTCAAGCTGGTGCCTGACATGACCGTGCTGGAGAACGTCGCGATCGGCGCCCATCTGCGCGGCCATTCGGGGCCGATCTCCTCGATGCTGCGGCTCGACCGCACTGATGAGGCAAAGCTGCTCGCCGAAGCCGCCCGCCAGATCGAGCGGGTCGGACTTGGCGAGCAGATGCATCAGCTCGCAGGCTCGCTTTCGCTGGGACAGCAACGGATCGTCGAGATCGCCCGTGCGTTGTGCGTCGATCCGATGCTGCTGCTGCTCGACGAGCCGGCCGCCGGCCTGCGCCACATGGAGAAGCAGCGGCTCGCGAGCCTCCTGCGGGAGCTGCGCGACGGCGGCATGAGCGTGCTGCTTGTCGAGCACGACATGGGCTTCGTCATGAACCTCGCCGACCGCATCGTGGTGCTCGATTTCGGCACCAAGATCGCAGAAGGAACGCCGGCCACGATCAAGACCAATCCCGAAGTGATCAAGGCCTATCTCGGAGTGGCGGCATGACCGCGCTGTTGTCCGTCGCCGACGCCCATGTCGCCTATGGCAAGGTCGAGGCCGTGCGCTCGGTCTCGCTCGAAGTCGGCCAGAACCAGATCGTCACCATCGTCGGCGCCAATGGCGCCGGCAAGACCACGCTGCTCTCCGCCATCATGGGCATCTTTCCGCTGAAGGGGCGCGTGGCATTCGCAGGTCAGGATCTGTCGCGACTCGACATCGAGGACCGCGTCGCCATGGGACTTGGCCTCGTTCCCGAGCACCGCGAATTGTTCGTGACCATGAATGTCGAGGACAATCTCGAGTTGGGGGCCTTCCGCATCGAGAGAAGCAAGGCGAAAGCCTCGATGGAGCGGGTCTACGCGCTGTTTCCGCGGCTCAAGGAACGGCGCAAGCAGCTCGCCGGCACGCTCTCCGGCGGCGAGCAGCAGATGCTCGCAATGGGCCGCGCCCTGATGGGCGAGCCCAAGCTCCTGATGCTGGACGAGCCGAGCCTCGGCCTCGCCCCGATCATCGTCGCCGACATTTTCCGCATCGTCACCGAACTGCGCGCCGCCGGCGTCTCCGTACTGCTGGTCGAGCAGAACGCGCAGGCCGCATTGAAGATCGCGGATCAGGCCTATGTCATGGAGCTCGGCGAGTTCGTGCTCAGCGGTAAGGCCAGCGACATTGCGGCGAACGAGCGCGTCGCCGCCAGCTATCTCGGCTTCCAGCACGAAGGCGCGAGCGGGCTGTAAGTTCGAGAAATTGCTGACGCCGCACGCGCTGTCTTCTTCCCTTCTCCCCTTGCGGGAGAAGGTGGCGCGAAGCGCCGGATGAGGGGTATCTATCTAAACGGAAAGTGCTTCATTCGTGGAGAGAGACCCCTCACCCGTCTCGTCGCTCGGCGACGAGCCACCCTCTCCCGCAAGGGGACAGGGTGCACGCCGCAAGTCGCTCTAGCTTTCATTGGCAGGTAAGCTCAACTCGCGGCCTTCTCCCCCTTCAGCGCCGCGACCTCCGCCTCCAGCTCCGTGATTTTCGCATCTCTTGCCGCCAGCGCCGCTGCCACATCCGTCGCGTCGAACTTCTGCGGGATGTGCTGCGGGCAGTTCGTGTCCCACGCTTCGATCTTGAACAGGATCACCTGCTCCGGCCGGGCGCGGTAGCCTTTCGGCATCAGCGATGTCGTCAGCGCCTCGTCGTCTTCGACCACCCGCGCCTCGCCCCAGATCTTCACCCGGCGGCGATGGGCGTAGTCCATCACGAAGATGTAGGCCTTGGGATTTTCGGACAGATTTCCCTGCGTGATGTATTGCCGATTGCCGGCATAGTCCGTGAAAGCCAGCGTCTGCTTGTCCAGCACTTTCAAGAAGCCCTTCGGGCCGCCGCGATGCTGGATGTAGGGCTGTCCGTCGGCCGAGGCCGTGGCAAGATAAAAGCTGTTGGCGTCGGCCAGGAACGCCGCGAGGTTTTCATCGACCTCGGTGCGCCAGCCGCGCTGCTCGGCATGCGCATAGCCTTCGCGGGATCCCTTTCGGGTCTGGATCGACTTCACCGCCGGCGTGAATGCGACGTCGCTGGCATAGGTGTGAGTTGCCGTCATCGGACCATCTCCTGAAATCCCGGCGCATCCCTGCGTCTTCGCCACCTAAAATGGACTTTTCGCCGGCTAAAACAATCGGCCCGCTTGACACTTCATCATTGCGGTATATGCAACAATACCATGGATCGCCTCGAGGCCATGCATGTTTTCGTCACCGTCGCTGACCTGCACGGCTTCGCGCCGGCGGCACGAAAACTGCGGTTGTCCCCCTCCGCGGTGACGCGGCTGATCGCGGCGCTGGAGGAGCATCTCGGCGCGCGCCTGTTGCAGCGGACCACCCGTCAAGTGACCCTGACCGACGTCGGCACGCGCTATCTGGAGCGTGTGCGTCGTATCCTGGCCGATGTCGAGGAGGCCGACGGCTCGGCACGGGAGGAGCGCAACCGGCCGAGCGGGCGGCTGGTGGTGTCGGCGCCGGTCGGCTTCGGCCGGCTCCATGTCGGGTCTGTCATGACCGCCTACCTCAAGCGCTATCCCGAGGTCGCCTGCGAATTGCGGCTGTCGGACAATTTGGTCAATCTCGTGGAAGATGCCGTCGACGTCGCGGTGCGGATCGGCCATCTCGCCGACTCCTCGCTCGTGGCGCGCCAGGTCGGCGAGATGCGTCGGATCGTTGTGGCGACGCCAGGCTATCTGAAGCGCCATGGCGAACCGAAGACGCCGGAGGCACTGCTTACGCACCAGACCATCGCGTTCGGTCCATCCGCGAACTGGCGCTTCGTGCAGGACGGCCGCGACATCGAGGTGGCGCCGAATCCACGCTTCGCCAGCAACAGCGCCGACGCCGCCCTGCAATATGCCGAGGCCGGCGGCGGCGTGACCCGGGTGCTGGCCTATCAGGCCGCCGAGGGCTTGCGGCGCGGGCGCCTCAGAATCGTGTTGGCGAAATACGAGCAGCCGGCGCTGCCGATCCACATCGTCTACCCGACCTCGCGCCTGCTCTCCGCCAAGGTGCGCGCCTTCGTCGATCTCGTGGTGGAGACGGCGGGGTGGAAATTCGGGTGACGCCCTCACCCCTTTTTCGGCACGACGCGAAAGGTGCCGCTGGCGCGCGCGATCACGGCGCCGTCGGCCTTCGCGAGGCACTGCGCGAAACAGATTGTGCTGCCGGTCTTGATCGCCTCGCCCTCGACCGCGAGCCATTGGCCGATCTCGCCGGCGCCGACATAGTCGACCGACAGCGAGATCGTGACCAACGAGGTGGTCCAGCCGGTCGCCTGCGCGCAGCTGTAGCCCATGGCGGCATCGGCCAGCGCTGCGATCAATCCGCCATGGATCAGCCCGCGCGCGTTGGTGTGCGGTGTTGCGAGCCGCAATCCCACGGTGACGCCGTTGTCGGTCTTCCTGGAGTAAAGCGGCTCCCAGGGGTCGGTGAGCGGGGCTTTGCGGAAATGCGGCTCGAAGCCGGCGGGGATGTCGGTGCTGGTCATGTCCATCTCGCGTTGGTGGCTGCCGCCATTGAACGCGAGGGACGTGACGGTTGCACCACCTACAAAGTTTTAAACGGAATTTGCGCGGGTGTTTGAAAGAAGTGGCGCCGGCGCGAGCACTCGTAGGGTGGGCAAAGGTGCGCAGCGCCGTGCCCACCATCTCGCGCGAAGACAACGCTGGTGGGCACGCTTCGCTTTGCCCACCCTACAGCACCGTCCTAAAACGGCAGCCCCACATAGTTCTCCGACAGTGATGTCATCGCGGCTTGGGACTGCGTGACGTAGTCGAGCTCGGCGAGCTGGATGCGCGCCCCAATCGTACCGGTGTCCGGAAATTTGTGCAGCATCGAGGTCATCCACCAGGAGAACCGCACGGCTTTCCAGACCCGCGCCAGTGCCTTCGCGGAATAGGCGTCAATGCCGGCGCTGGATTTTTCGTCGTAGAACTCGCGAAATGCGCTCGACAGATAATGCGCATCGCTCGCGGCCAGATTCAGCCCCTTGGCGCCGGTCGGCGGCACGATATGGGCGGCATCACCGCACAGGAACAACTTGCCGAAACGCATCGGCTCGGCGACGAAGCTGCGCAGCGGCGCAATGCTCTTCTCGATCGAGGGGCCCGTGATCAGGCTGTCGGCGGCGTCCCGGTCGAGGCGGCGCTTGAGCTCGTCCCAGAATCGATCGTCCGGCCACTGGTCGACATGGTCGTCGAGCGCGCACTGCACATAGTAGCGGCTGCGCCTGGTCGAACGCATGGTGCACAGCGCAAAGCCGCGGACGTGGTTGGAATAGATCAGCTCGTGGCTGACCGGCGGCGTCTCGGAGAGGATGCCGAGCCAGCCGAACGGATAGATGCGCTCGAACTCCTCGATGGCCGAAGCCGGAACGCTGGCGCGGCTGACGCCGTGAAACCCGTCGCAGCCGGCGACGAAGTCGCAATCGATCGTGTGGGTGACGCCATCTTTCATGTAGGTTACGCGCGGGTGACCGCCGTCGAAATCGTGCGGTTGTACGTCCTTGGCCTCGTAGACCGAGGTGAGACCGGCGGCGTTGCGCGCATCCATCAGGTCGAGCGTGACCTCGGTCTGGCCGTAGATCATGACCGTCTTGCCGGTCGCAGCCTTCATGTCGATGCGGTGCCGGCGCCCCGAAAAGGCGAGCTCGATCCCTTCATGCACCAGCCCTTCGGCATGGGCCCGTGCGCCGGCGCCGATCTGGTCGAGCAGCGCGACTGTTCCCTCCTCCAGCAGTCCGGCCCGGATGCGGCCGAGCACATAGTCCGGGCTCTGCCGCTCCAGAATGACATTGTCGATGCCATAGCGGTTCAGCAGTTGCCCAAGCAACAATCCAGCCGGCCCTGCCCCGATGATTGCGACTTTTGTCCGCAATACTTGCTCCTCCCGATCCGGTAGGCT
The DNA here is from genome assembly GCF_000244935.1 of Bradyrhizobium sp. WSM1253. Classification (NCBI taxonomy): domain Bacteria; kingdom Pseudomonadati; phylum Pseudomonadota; class Alphaproteobacteria; order Hyphomicrobiales; family Nitrobacteraceae; genus Bradyrhizobium; species Bradyrhizobium sp. WSM1253. The sequence goes on along the minus strand of NZ_JH600073.1, from coordinate 5,460,681 downwards.
TTCGGCGTGGCTCGCTTGTCGCAGCTGTCCGCACACGATAATTATATCATATAACGGTTGGGCAAAAAGGGAGTGCGCGGCGGCACGCCGCGCCAGTTCCGGCTTGAACGCGCCGGCCAATTAGATAACATGTTAAATAACGAGACCGGGCCATCGAAGCCCGCCGTCAAAAGAGGGAGAGACGCGTGATGAGGAAAGCCTGTCTGGCGTTGCTGCTGGCAGCAAGCGTGAGCCCTGCGTTCGCGCAGGACAAGACCTTCGATTTGAAGATCTCGCACTGGGTGCCGGCCTCGCATCCGCTGCAGAAATCGCTCGAGGATTGGGCCGCCGCGGTCGAGAAGGATTCCGGCGGCACCATCAAGGGCAAGGTGTTTCCGGCCCAGCAGATGGGCAAGGCCTTCGATCATTACGACATGGCGCGCGACGGCATCGCCGACGTCACCTATGTCAATCCCGGCTACCAGCCCGGCCGCTTCCCGATCATCGGCGCCGGCGAATTGCCGTTCCTGATCTCGGATGCCAAGGGCGGCTCGATGGGGCTGGATGCGTGGTATCGCAAATACGCCGAGAAGGAGATGAAGGACGTCAAGTACTGCCTCGCCTTCGTCCACTCGCCGTCTTCCTTCCACTCCCGCACCAAGAAGATCGTGATGCCGGAGGACGTGAAGGGCCTGAAGATCCGCCCCGCCCACGCCACCATGGCGAATTTCGTCACCTCGCTCGGCGGCACCAATGTGCAATCCTCCGCGCCCGAAGTACGCGACATCATCGAGCGCGGCGTCGCCGACGGCGTCACCTTCCCCTGGGGTTCGCTGGTGCTGTTCGGCATCGACAAGGTGACCAAGTACGACATGGAGGCGCCGCTCTACACCACGACCTTCGTGTTCGTGATGAACAAGGACAAGTACAATGCGATGTCCGACAAGCAGAAGGCCGCGATCGACAAGAATTGCACGGTCGAGATGGCCGGTGTGGTCGGCGAGCACTGGGGCAAGTTCGAGGACGCCGGCATCGACAAGGTCAAGGCGGAAACCAGCCACGAGGTCTACAAGCTGACGCCCGAGCAGACCGCCGCCTGGAAGAAGGCTGCCGAGCCGCTGGTGAAGACCTGGGCCGACGGCGCAAAGAAGGCCGGCGCGGATCCGGATGCGGCGCTTAGCGAGCTGAAGGCCTCGCTGAAGAAGTACAACGCGCTGGCGGAGTGACGCTGAATCGGAGCCGCAGACTCGCTGCACCTCTCCCGCTTGCGGGGGGGGGCGGCGCGAAGCGCCGGGGGGGGGCTCTCTCCACTCGGGGTCCGTTCATTGCGGCGACACCCCCACCCCAGCCCTCCCCCGCAAGCGGGAGAGGGAGTGCAGCATCGCTGTTGATGCAACTCGCACTCATCTCGAGCAGGAAGCTCCCATGAAGCGCAGCTGGATGGATCGCGTTATCGATTCGATCGAGTGGATCGCAGCCGCCTTCGTCGGCATTGTCGCACTCGACATCTTCCTGTCGGTGCTGCTGCGCAACACGCTGAACTATGCGATCCCCGATAGTTTCGACATCGGCCGCATGCTGCTCGGCATCCTCATCTTCTGGGGCATCGCCGCGACCTCCTATCGCGGCACCCACATCACGGTCGATCTGGTCTGGGGCAATGTCGGGCCGCGCTACCAGCGCTGGATCGACGTGTTCGCGACACTGGTGCTGCTGTTCGTCGTGACGGTGCAGACCTGGACGCTGTTCGACAAGGTCCGCGGCACCTACAACGACAACGTCCAGACCTTCGACATGCACATGCCGACCTGGCCGTTCTTCGCGATCGCCTGGATCGGCGACGTCTCCGCCGTGCTGCTGATCGCGATCCGCACCTATCGGTTGATCTTCCATCCCGAAGAGATGCACGACCCCAAGCTGAAGGCGACGGAGTAATCATGAGCACCGATGCCGTCGCCGTTATCGGCTTCGTTTCCCTGTTCGCCCTGATGCTGCTGCGCGTGCCCGTCGGCATGGCCATGGGCCTCGTCGGCGTCTCCGGCTTCTCCTATCTCGTCGGCGCCACGCCGGCGCTGAAGCTGGTCGGCCAGACCTCCATGCGCACGGTGACCGACTACACCTTCGGCGTCATTCCGATGTTTCTGCTGATGGGCTCCTTCGTCAGCAATTCCGGCATGAGCCGCGAGCTATTCCGCGCCGCCAACGGCTTTGTCGGCCATTTGCGCGGCGGGCTCGGCATCGCCACCGTCGGTGCCTGCGGCGGCTTTGCCGCGATCTGCGGCTCCTCGGTCGCGACCGCAGCGACCTTCTCGGCGGTCGCTTACCCCGAGATGCGCCGTTTCGGCTACCCGCAGTCGTTTGCCACCGGCGTGATCGCGGCCGGCGGCACACTGGGCGCGATGCTGCCGCCCTCCACCGTGCTCGCCGTCTACGGCATCATCACCGAGCAGGACATCGGCAAGCTGTTCATCGCCGGCATCATCCCGGGCATTCTGGCGATGACCATGTACATGATCACGATCTTCCTGATCGGCTATTTCCGGCCGGACTTTCTGCCCAAGGGCAAGGTGCTGCCATGGCGCGAGCGCTTCGCCGGCCTGAAGGACATCTGGGCGCCGGTGCTGCTGTTCGTGTTCGTGATCGGCGGCCTTTACGGTCTGCCCTATTTGCCGCGCTTCACGCCGACCGAAGCCGGCGGCGTCGGCGCTGCCGGCGCCTTCATCATTGGCGTGGCGACCGGCCGCCTCGACCGCGAGAAAATTCTGGCCTCGCTGCTGCAGGCGACGCGCACGGCGGCCGCCGTGTTCACCGTGCTGATCGGCGCCTTGATCTTCGGCTATTTCCTCACGGTGACGCAGACCCCGCAGAAGGTGACGGAATTCCTCACCGGCCTTGGCCTCGGCCCCTACGGCGTGCTGGCGCTGATCATGGTGATGTATCTCGTGCTCGGCTGCCTGATGGACGCCATGGCGATGATCATCCTCACCGTGCCGATCATTTTCCCCGTGATCATGCATCTCGGCTTCGACCCGATCTGGTTCGGCGTCATCATCGTCATGACGGTCGAGCTCGGCCTGATTCACCCGCCGGTGGGCATGAACGTCTTCGTCATCAAGAGCGTGGTGAAGGACGTTTCCTTCTCCACCATCTTCAAGGGGGTGATTCCGTTCGTGGCGACAGACCTCGTGCGCCTCGTGATCCTGATCGCCTTCCCGCTGCTGGCGACATGGCTGCCGACGCGGATGATGGCGCATTGAGGAGGTGAAGCGATGACCACGCCGGCGCTCGAAACCAGATACGTCTTCACCGTCACTGCACGTATCGGCGACGTCGTCACCGCCGGCGAGACCGGCATCGGCGTTCGCCGCATCATCCCGATCATCGGCGGCGAGGTCTCGGGCGCGATCACCGGCAAGGTGCTGCCGTTCGGCGCCGACTTCCAGACCATCCGCCCCAACGAGCTGATTGATCTCGAAGCGAAGTACGCTTTCCAAACCAACGACGGCGCCATCGTCTATGTCGAGAACAAGGGCATGCGCTTCGGCCCGGTCGAGCTGTTACAAAAGCTCAAGCGCGGCGAGCCGGTGGATCCTAAACTGATCTATTTCCGCACCGTGCCGAAGTTCGAGACCGGGCATGAGAAGTACCGCTGGCTGATGCAGCACATTTTTGTCGGTTCAGCCGCGCGGCATGCGGACCGCGTCGTGATCGACGTGCATCAGGTGATGTGAACGCGTGGCGCCGCACCAAGGGCCGGCTGGTCCATTGACATTGCCACTTATGTAGCGTATACGCTACAGATGCCGACGATCAAGAGAACCGACGAATTCTCTGACTGGCTTAGAAACCTGCGAGACCGGAGAGCGAAGGCAAAAATCCTGGCCCGGATCGATCGGCTGGCGCTCGGCAATCCCGGAGACGTTGCTCCGGTCGGAGGCGGCATCAGCGAAATGAGAGTTCACGAGGGCGCTGGATACCGGATCTACTACGTTGCCCGAGGCGAGGAGATCATCATTCTTCTTTGCAGTGGCGATAAAGGCTCTCAGCCAGGGGACATAGCGTTGGCAAAGAAGATCGCGAGCGAATTGGAGGTCTGAGCAATGGCAAAAGTGAAATCCTTTGATACTGCGGAGTACCTCGACAGTCCGGAGATGGTTGCGGCCTATCTCACCGAAGCCTTTGAATCCGACGATCCGTCCGCAATAACGATGGCAATCGGCGCCGTAGCGCGCTCTCAGGGCATGGGCGCCATTGCCGAAAAAGCCGGTCTATCCCGTGAGAACTTGTATCGCTCGCTTGGCGGCGAGGCCAAACCCGAATTCGGCACTGTGATAAAGGTTCTCCACGCCATGGGTATCAATCTTGTGGCGCAACCCCAAAGCGGAACCAAGGCGGCGTAGCGGCCGGATAGCATCGGCGTCGGTGATATTCATCCCAATCTTGCGCATCGGGCATTCGGGTACGGGCTCTGTACCCGGACTGTCGTCCCATTTCCGGACGATGCATCGGCTTCCCCGCTGCCAGCCGTATTGACTCCCCCTGAATTCGTTATACAACATAACTATTCTGACAAGGACGCAAATGACACAGGGAAACGCCGAGACCGCCGACGCGGGCGCCTCCGGGCTTTTGAAGATCGAGCGGGCGGACCGGGTTTTGACCGTCGGCCTCAATCGGCCGGCCAAGCGCAATGCGCTCAACGACGGCATCATCCTGGAAATCGGCGAGTGTTTTACGTCCCTTCCCGAGGATATCGGCGCGGTCGTCATCCACGGCATCGGCGACCATTTTTCCAGCGGTCTCGACCTCTCCGAACTGACCGACCATGATGCCACCGGCGGCCTTCTCCATTCCCAGATGTGGCACCGGGTGTTCGACCGCATCCAGTACAGCCGCGTGCCCGTGATCGCGGCGCTCAGGGGCGCCGTGATCGGCGGCGGGCTGGAGCTCGCCTGCGCGGCGCATATCCGTGTCGCCGAACCGTCGACCTATTTCGCGCTGCCGGAGGGACAGCGCGGCATCTTCGTCGGTGGCGGCGGTTCGGTGCGCCTGCCGCGCCTGATCGGCGTCGCCAGGATGATGGACATGATGCTGACCGGCCGCGTCTATTCCGCGACCGAAGGCACCTCCTACGGCTTTGCGCAATATGTCACGGAAGCCGGCAACGGCCTCGGCAAGGCGATGGAGCTTGCGACCAAGGTCGCCTCCAACGCGCCGCTGACCAACTTCGCCGTGCTCCAGGCGCTGCCGATGATCGCGGAGGCCAATCCGCAGACCGGCCTGTTGATGGAATCGCTGATGGCGACGGTGGCGCAGAGCGACAAGGAAGCCAAGCGCAGGATCCGCGAATTCCTCGAGCACAAGACCGCAAAGGTGAAGCCGAAATCATGAGCGCGCAGCCGTCCTCTTCCAGCATGGAGCGCGGCGCGAGCACTTCCCCGCTGCGGCCCATTTCATTCGGCGATCCCGTCGTGAATATCGAGCGGCGCGACGACGGCACGATTTACCTGCGGCCCAAACAGCCGCTCGGAGACTATCCGGCCCGCATCACCGACCGCCTGCATCACTGGGCGAATACGACGCCGGATCGCATCTTCATGGCCGAGCGCGAAGGCGGTCGCGGCTGGCGCAAGATCAGTTACGCCGAGCTGCTCGCCGCGAGCCGGCACATCGCCTCAGGACTCATTGCGCGCGGGCTGTCGGCGGAGCGGCCGGTCGTCATCCTCTCCGGCAATTCGATCGACCATGCATTGCTCGCGTTTGGCGCGTTCTATGCCGGCATTCCGTTCTGCCCGGTGTCGCCGGCCTATTCGTTGGTTTCGAAGGATTACGGCAAGCTCTCCTACCTGATGAAGCTCCTGACGCCCGGCCTCGTCTTCGCCGAGGACGCCGACAAGTTCGCCGACGCGCTCGCGGCCAACGTCTCGCTCGGCACCGAAATCGCCGCGTCCTACGGCCACGTGCCGGGCCGCGACGTCACCTCGCTCGCCGACCTCATGGCAACCCCGATCCGCGGCGATCTGGACGAAGTCCACGGCAAGATCGGTCCCGACACCATCGCGAAATTCCTGCTGACCTCGGGCTCGACCGGCAACCCCAAGGCGGTCATCAACACCCAGCGCATGATCTGCGCCAACCAGGTGATGCTGCGCGAGACGCTCGCCTTCCTCAAGGACGAGCCGCCCGTCATCATCGACTGGCTGCCCTGGAATCACACTTTTGGCGGCAACCACAATATCGGGCTGACGCTCTACAATGGCGGCTCGATGTATCTCGATGCCGGCAAGCCGGTGCCTGGAGGCATCGACGAAACCGTGCGCAATCTCCAGGAGATTTCGCCGACAGTCTATTTCAACGTCCCCAAGGGATACGAGTCGCTGCTTCCTTATCTGCGCGACGACCAGGGCCTGCGCGCGAAATTCTTCGACCGGCTGCACGCGATGTTCTTCTCGGGCGCGGCGCTGTCGCCGTTCGTCTGGAACAGCCTCGACGAGCTCGCGGTCAAGGAAAAAGGCTACCGCGTGCCGATGCTGACCGGCCTCGGTGCAACCGAGACCGCGCCGTTCTTCATGTCGGTCAACCCGCGCACCAGCCGCTCCGGTCATGTCGGGCTTCCCGTATCCGGCAACGACGCCAAGCTGGTGCCGAACAACGGCAAGATGGAAGTTCGTTGCAAGGGACCGAACGTGATGCCCGGCTACTGGCGCCAGCCCGACATCACCGCGAATTCGTTCGACGAAGAAGGCTTCTACAAGCTCGGCGATGCGCTCAAGCCTGTCGATCCCGACGATCTCAACGCCGGCTTCGATTTCGACGGCCGCATCGGTGAGGATTTCAAGCTCGGCAGCGGCACCTGGGTCAGCGTCGGCCCGTTGCGCGCGCGCTTCGTTGCGGCCTGCGCACCGCTGGTGCGCGACGTCGTCATCGCCGGCATCAACCGTGACGAGGTTTCCGCGCTCGTCGTACTCGATCTCGACGGCTGCCGGCTGATCAACCCGACGCTGCCGACCGACGATCTCGTCCTCGCGACCCGCGACCGGCTGGTGCGCGAGGCATTTCGCGAACGGCTGACCCGCTTTCTCGGCGCGGCCACGGGATCCTCGACGCGGATCACGCGCGCGATCCTCATGGACACGCCGCTCTCGATCGACAAGGGCGAAGTCACCGACAAGGGGTCCATCAACCAGCGCGCGGTGCTCGAGCATCGCAGCCTGCTGATCGAGGAGCTCTACGCTGCCAATCCATCGGACCGTGTGATATCGGTCGGCTAAGAAAACATCGCTACAGGGAGAACGCCATGTTGTTGAAGGATCAGGCAGTCATCGTCACCGGCGGCGCATCGGGACTGGGCGCGGCGACCGCGCGTAAGCTGGCGGCGCAGGGCGCCCGGGTGGCGGTGTGCGACCTCCATGCCAAGCTCGCGGAAACCGTGGCCGCCGAGATCAAGGGCGTCGCGGTGACCTGCGATGTTTCCGATGCGGCCTCCGCGGAAGCTGCGATCGCCCAGGCGACCAAGGCCCATGGACCCGCGCGCGTGCTGGTCAATTGCGCCGGCATCGGCGTTGCCAAGCGCGTCGTCGGCCGCGACGGCCCGATGGCGCTCGCGGATTTCGACAAGGTGATCAAGGTCAACCTGATCGGCACCTTCAACATGCTTCGCCTTGCCGCGAACGAGATGTCCAAGCTCGAGCCGCAGGCAACCGGCGAGCGCGGCGTCATCATCAACACGGCGTCGGTTGCCGCTTATGACGGCCAGATCGGGCAATCGGCCTATTCGGCATCGAAGGGCGGCATCGTCGGCATGACGCTGCCGATCGCGCGCGAGCTGGCGCAGTTCGGCGTCCGCGTGCTGACGATCGCGCCCGGCCTGTTCCTCACGCCGCTGCTCGCCAACCTGCCGCAGGAAGCCCAGGACTCACTCGCCGCCGCAATCCCGTTCCCGCGCCGGCTCGGCCACGCCGACGAGTTCGCGGCGCTCGCCCTGCACATGGTCGAGAATTCGTACCTGAACGGCGAAGTCGTACGCCTCGACGGCTCGCTGCGCATGGCACCGAAATAGGGCGCGACATATGTTCGTGAACCGGCGCGACGTCCAGATCCAGTGGGGTGATTGCGACCCCGCCAACATCGTCTATTACCCGCGCTATTTCGCGATGTTCGACGATTCGACCTCGACCCTGTTCGAAGTCGCCGGGTTCTCCAAGCAGGACCTGGTCCGCAAATACGGCCTGGTGGGCATTCCCATGGTCGACACCCGCGCCAAGTTCTACATCCCCTCGACTTATGGTGACTGGATCACCATCGAAACCAAGGTCGAGAGCATCAAGCGCTCGAGCTTCGAGGTGAAGCACAGCGTCTTCAAGGGCGAAGCTCTGGCGATCGAAGGTTTCGAGACGCGCGTGCTGGTCGGCCGCGACCCCGTTAACCCCGACAAACTGAAATCGGCACCGTTTCCCGCGGAAATGGTAGCCAAATTCACGGGGAGCGAGGCCCGGAGCTAAATCGCCACATCACCAAAAGAGGGGGCTGAATTACCCCCCGATTTCTGCTTTCAAAGAAACACATAAAGGGAGGAATAGATGAAACGCTTTTACCTGACCGCCGCCGTCACCGCGGCCGCGCTTGCGCTGCCGGCCGTGCCCGCGCTGGCCCAGACCGCCGAGGTCACCATCGGCATCACCACCACCACGACCGGCCCGGGCGCAGCGCTGGGCATTCCCGAGCGCAATGCGCTGGAGTTCGTGCCGAAGGAGATCGGCGGCGTGCCGCTGAAGGTGATCGTACTCGACGACGGCGGCGATCCCACCACCGCGACCACCAACGCCCGCCGCTTCGTGACCGAATCCAAGGCCGATATCATCATGGGCTCGGCGCTGACGCCGCCGACCATCGCGGTGTCGAACGTCGCCAACGAAGCCGGCATTCCGCATTTCGGCCTGGCGCCGTTCCCGATCACGCCGGAGCGCATGAAGTGGTCGGTCGCGATGCCGCAGCCGATCCCGATCGTGGGCAAGGTGTTGTACGATCACATGAAGGCCAAGGGCGTGAAGACCATCGGCTATATCGGCTATTCCGACTCCTATGGTGACCTCTGGTTCAACGATTTGAAGGCGCAGGCCGTGCCAATGGGCATAACCATCGCCGACGAGGAGCGCTTCGCTCGCCCCGACACCTCGGTGACCGGACAGGTGCTGAAGCTCGTGGCTGCGAATCCCGACGCCATTCTGGTCGGCGCTTCCGGCACCGCAGCCGCGCTGCCGCAGACCGAGCTGCGCGAGCGTGGCTATCAGGGCCTGATCTACCAGACCCACGGCGCCGCCAGCATGGACTTCATCCGCATCGCCGGCAAAGCGGCGGAAGGCGTGCTGATGGCCTCCGGTCCCGTCATGGATCCCGAGGACCAGCCGGACGAAGCCGCCACCAAGAAGCCGGGCCTCGCACTCAACTCGGCCTATGAAGCCAAGTACGGCCCGAACAGCCGCAGCCAGTTCGCCGGCCATTCCTACGACGCCTTCGAGATTCTCAAGCGCATCATCCCGACGGCACTCAAGACGGCGAAACCCGGCACGCCGGAATTCCGCGAAGCAATTCGCCAGGCCTTGCTGTCGGAGAAGGAGCTGGCCGCAAGTCAGGGCGTCTACAACTTCACCGAAAAGGACCGCTACGGCCTCGACGACCGTTCGCGGATTTTGCTCACGGTGAAGAATGGCAAGTACATGCTGGTGAAATAGGCGCGACCGCAGGATTGAGACGACGAGAGCCGGCCCGATGGGCCGGCTCTTTTGTTTGCAGTCCCAGACCCTCGGGGCGTCATGCCCGGGCTTGTCCCGGGCATCCACGTTCTTCGTTCCGCGCGGCAACGCGTGGATGGCCGGGACGAGCCCGGCCATGACGACGTGGAGGCTTCAGCGCCCCAAGCCAACGTCGCACAGCACTAAGCCGCCTGTCGCAACGGGGTCCAGGCGAACTCCGGATAGTAAGTGTCCATCATCCGGTCGACATAAGCGGTGAGGTTCGGAAATCCTTCGGCGCGACGGCGCAGCGCGGATTCGAAGAACGGCGTCAGGATCCCGGCGAGTGCACCGAAGGCGGTGGCATCGACGCCGCAGGGCTTGTTGCCCATCAGACAGGCCTTGTCGCCGAGCTGCACCGAGAGCGCAAACAGCGAGCGCACGGCGAGATCGACGTCGTCATCGGGCGCGTGACGGCCTAATCCGGAGAGCAAATAGTTCTCGGCGACACGGAATTGCGCGTCCTCGCGCAACTTCTCGCGATTGTGCTCCGGCGCGCCGTCGAAGAAATGCGCAGGCCCCTTGGCGAAATTGACTGGGTCGACCCAGCGCGCCCCGACCAGCGCAAAATAAACGTGATGCTCGATCATGCGCTCGAATGCCCAAGCCTGTGCGCGCTCGGCAAGCGACAGCCCGGCGTCGAAATCGAAGCCATAGCGGCGCTCGATATGGGCGCGGATGAAGGTGGAATCGGCCACCGCCTCGCCGCCATCGTCGATGAAAGGCAGCTGCCCCTTGGGAGAGGCGGGCGGCATCGCCCGCTCCTTCCGGTAGGGCAGTCCCGCCATCTTGAGCTGCACCTCCGTCTTGGTGACGAAGGGGCTGATTTCCGGCAGGCCGAAACCGGCGCCAAAGCCGTAAAGCGTGATCATGAAGGCTCTCCTGAAACGACCGAAAGAGTTGAGGGAACTTAGCCGCGGGCTGCTGCCACCATGGTGGCAGCAGCCGTGATATCTTCTGCGAAACGGGCCCCCCGCCAGGCGCGGGCCATGACATGATGAACCAGCCCGTCCGCGGCCTGGACCAGGAAGCGAGCCACCACGGTCGCGAGCGCAAGGCGGAGGTCGAGCACCATGAGATCAAGCGATACGAGGCGTCCGAACGCCCATGCGTACCAAGCTCGGACTTGCAAACGCAGGACTTGCAAAGGCGGGACTCGTAAAGGCTGGGTCCGCCACAGCGCAGCGGCCGGGCCGAAATGAGTTGGAATGATCATGGACAAATCCTCTTCAGTCGACGTGTTGTCCCGGTATAGAACTCCCCTGCTGCCAACATCCTGTCAGCAGCCGCGCGCCACCTTCTGAAAAACCACCGACAAGAGACCCGTCATGAGACGCGCCGACCGGCTGTTTCAAATCATCCAGGTGCTGAGGCGCACGCGTAAGCCGTTGACGGCGGACGCCATCGCGGCCGAGCTCGAGACCTCGAAGCGCACGATCTATCGCGACATCGCCACGCTGATCGGCCAACGCGTGCCGATCCGCGGTGAAGCCGGCATGGGCTACATCCTGGAAAAGGGTTTTGACCTGCCGCCTTTGATGCTGACACCCGACGAGATCGAGGCGGCGGTGCTGGGCGCGCAATGGGTCGCCGGCCATGCCGATCCCGCGCTGGCGCGCGCGGCTGAAGATTTGATGGCCAAGATCGCCGACACTGTCCCCGAGCGCCTGCGCCCCTTCGTGCTGGAGCCGGCAAGCCGGGCCCGGCCGAGCTGGAACAGGGAGCCGGACCGCCTCGACATGGCACGCACGCGCACCCAGATCCACGAAGGCAAGAAGATCATGCTGCGCTATCGCGACGAGCAGGGCCGCGCCAGCGAGCGCATGATCTGGCCGATTTCGATCGGCTATCTCGAAGCCGTGCGCCTGCTCGCGGCCTGGTGCGAGCTGCGCGGCGACTTCCGCAGCTTCCGCACTGACCGCGTGGTGGATGCGAGCTATCCCGACGAGAGATATCCTGAAAGGCGCGACGTGCTGCGCGCGAAATGGCGGCAAAGCCTGGTCTGGGGCCCGCCCAAGGATACGTGAAGGACACGTGACGATGGACGAGAACGCCCCCGTCGACCTGTCGAGCTGTTGCCAGAGTTGCGGCGCCTGCTGCGGCTATTCGGCGAACTGGCCTCGCTTCTCGATCGAGAGCGACGAGGAGCTCGCCGCGATTCCCGAAGCGCTCGTCAACGCGCGTCAATCCGGCATGCGCTGCGAAGGCGATCGCTGTTCGGCGTTGCAGGGAGAAATTGGAAAAGCGACCGCGTGCGGCATCTACGCAGTGCGGCCGGAGGTGTGCCGCACATGCATGCCGGGTGATGCCGAATGCGCGATGGCGCGACGGAAATTCGGGCTGCCAATTATCGCGAGCGTTTAGGCCGGGACGGCTTCACTGATCTCGTCGTCGATCTCGTCGTCCAGCGGCGCGAGCACCGAGAGCGGCTTGGTCGACAGCGTGATCGGCTTGCGGCCACCGGACAGCGACGGCGAGGATTTCGCCGCGCCTTCGCGCGCGAGCGCGTAGAGCGTCGAACCGACACGGCCGCCGTTCTCGATCAGGTCGCGCTCGTTACAGCTGCCGGCGATCGCGACCGCCAGCGAGTGCAAATGGCTGCGGCGATAGCAGAACAGCGCCAGCCTGGCGCGCGCGTCTGGGGAAACACTTTCAACCAACCTCGGCAGGCCACTCTCGCTGGCGCGGTACATCTCGCCAAGGAGCTCGTCGCGGACCGGGCACGAATCGCCTTCAAAGGTATCGCGGCTTGAAAACATTGCAGTTCTCCCTCGTGGGCGAAGATGCAGTGCAATTCTCTAATGAAAGGTTAACCACGCTGCCCGGTAGTCGCCCGGGGTGCTTGCGCGTGGGCAGCGAATCAATGGGCTGGAAAGGGTTTCTCTGTGGCCATCCTTCGAGACGCCCGCCTTCGGCGTGCCCTCAGGGTGAGGTCTGTTTTCTGCTGAAAGATTCTCACCCTCATGGTGAGGAGGCGCGAAGCGCCGTCTCGAACCATGCAGGCCCGACAGCCACTTCAGAGGGCCATCGTCCGTCAGTTCGCCGCCATGAAGATGGAGAGGCCGAAGCCGGTCAGATGGTGCAGGGCCTGGTCGACACCGATCAGGGTCCAGAACCAGGGATGCGCAAGGTCGACGCCGAAATTGGCCGAGACGAGGCCCTTGGCGCGGTCGATCGTGATGTGGATCACGAAGTCGATCAACGCCACGAACCAGAATTTCGGCGCCACGATCAGGATCAGCGGCAGCGCAACCGCGAGGTGAACCAGGCAGTGTACCAGGAGCGGCAGGGCCCAGCCGTGCTTCTGGTCCTTGCCGTGCGCCATCCAGGCGGTCTGGAGGACGAAATCGGCGATGATGTGCTTGAACGTCAGCAGCAACATCCAGCCAATGAGGGCTTCGACCGGAACCGCCGATGACAGGGGTGGAAACGACAAGGCGCCCTCGTTGACGTGACAAGAAGAATTGGAGCGTTCAGCGCAATCTCTTCCTGGACCGGTCAAATCGCCGGGACTTGCGATTTATGACACCTCCCGCGGCGGAATGCAGCCGGGGGGAACCGGAAAATCGCCAACTGTGGCTAACTGGTGATAGGATGGCCAATCGCCGCGGCCGACTTGAGTAAGGTTACCTTCGGCTCGGAATTTGCATTCCGCGGGCTGCGCGCTATCATCGCCGGTAGAGAATATCGTTCTTTTTTCAGACGTTTACGAATTGCAGGGCGACCGCAGCGATCACATCCGCGAGCCGCCCGCCACCGGAAGCATAAGGCCAGAGTGCTGCCATGAGTACTGAGGGCCCGACCTCATCGCCGATCGAGCCACCGCCCCGGCGACCCAAGGTGATCAAGACCAACCAGCAGCAGGTCTTCCTCTACGTCGTGCTGACCCTGCTGTTGTCGCTTGCCACCGTCTGGGGCGGCCGCATGCTGGTGCACAATTCGGAAACGCTGACCTTTGCCGTCGGCGCGCCCAACAGCGATGAGGCGCTGTTCGCAGCCAAGCTCGCCGCCGTCCTGAAGAACAACGCCTCGCGCTTCCGGATCAAGATCGTCAACAACGCCGACAACGCCAAGGCGATCGCCCAGTTCGACCGCAAGCAGGCCGACCTCGCGGTGCTCCGCACCGACGCCAAGGTGCCGCTGCGGGCACGCACGCTCGCGATCCTCGAGCACGATCTCGTGCTGCTGCTCGGGCCCGGCAACAAAAAGATCAAGTCGCTCGCCGAGCTGAAGAAGAAGAAGGTCGCCGTCCTCGCTGACAGCGAATCCTCGCTCGCCTTCGTCCGCGGCATCCTCGACATTCCCGACGGTCCGGACGCGGCGAAGATCCAGATGGCGCCGCAGGGCGCAACGCTCGACAAGCTGTTCGCGCCGGCGAGCGGCTTTGGCGCGGTCGTCGCCATCGTTCACGCCTCGCGGGCGGTGCGGGACAAGGCGTATGAGCAGGTCGCCAGGCGTGGCGGCTTCACACTGAACGCGATCGACGAGGCGAAAGCGCTGGCGCGCAGGATCCCCGGCATTTCCAGCGAGACGCTGACGGCGGGGACGCTGTCTGCATCGCCGGAAATTCCCGACGACGATCTCGACACGATCGGTCTCGAATGGTTGCTGGTCGCCCAATCCAGGATGTCGCCGACGGCGGCCGGGGAACTCGCGCGCACCGTCTACGAGAACAAGTCCGCGCTCGGGCTCGACAGCGGCTTTGCCAGCAGAATCGAGCCCGCCTCCGTCGAGAAGGACGCCTTCGTGATGGCGCATCAAGGGGCGGCCGACTACATCAACGACGACACCAAGTCGTTCATGGATAAGTACAGCGACCTGATGTATCTGGGCGCTGCCGCGCTCAGCGTCATCGGCTCGATCTTCGCCGCGATCTACGCCAAGATCACCCGGATCGCGCCCGAGAAGGCGAGCGAGCTCTCCACCGCCATTCTCGACATCGGTGAGCGGATCGAACACGCTCATTCGCTGGACCAGCTCGAATGTCTCCAGGACGAGCTGGAAGGCATTTTACGCGGCGCCGTCATCGGCCTCAGAGACGGCACGATCAGTACCGACGGGCTCGACACGTTCAAGCTCGGCTACGAATTCGTCCGCGACGAGATCGGCATGCGCCGCGACTACCTCAAGCGCCATGCCGGCGAGAGCGAGAAGGCAGCTCAGGATGTGGCCCCTCCCCACCACGACGAGAGCAATGTCGTGGTGGTGAAGACAGCTCAGAGTGCCTGACCTATCGAAGCTCGACTGCGGCCATCCTTCGAGACACCCGCCTGCGGCGGGCCGAGCGACCGGGGGGCCCTAGTCCGGGAACCGTCCCCGGTCCACAACCGTTTGTTCTCGGATCAACCGGAGACTGCGCCATGCGTGCACTCCTCATCATCTTCCTGCTGGGAATGTTGGCGGCGGTTGGCTATTTCGCTTATTCCGCGATGACGGTCGAGGGCGAGCCGATCCCGACGGAAGGCTATGTGGCGCTGGCGCTGGGGGCCGGGTTTTCCGTTGTTGTCGGCATCGGCTTGATGGTGCTGCTGTTCTTCAGCAGCCGTCGCGGCTACGACGAACCGCCGCATTTCAAGTAGCGGCGCGTGGCCGGCGGACGCGCCCGTCGTTGACGACCTCGGCCCGGGCAGGCACTTTGGCACCGAGGTTCCAGCCGGGGACCGCAAAGACAAAACCGAGCCGCCGTCCCGCATGTCCAAGCCGCTGATCTCCGCTATGGCCCAGTTCGCGGCCGCCACAGCCGGCCGCAACATGACCAGGGCGGCCTACGTGGCCGTCGCCGTCGGCGTGCTCGCCATGGTGCTGCTGACGGTCAACCCGGCCTATGAGACAGCGCATCGCTGGGTCGATGCCCTGCTTTGGACCTGCCTCGTCTACTTCGTGTTCGAATGGGTGGTCCGGCTACGCCATATGGCGCGACAGGGGCGCCTTGCACTCTACATGTCCTCCTCCGCCGGGCTGGTCGACACAGTCGGAGCGTTGGCTGTGCCGGCCGCGTTGATTCTCGGGATCGAGCCCAGGACGGCGTGGCTGCTCAGCGTGCTCTGGGTGCTGAAGGTGGTGCCCGGCATTCCCGGCCTGCGGCAGCTCCGCCGCGTGCTGGTGCTGGAATCGGGACCGCTGGTCAGCGTGCTCGTGATCTTCCTGATGGTGGTCTTCCTGGCCTCGGTCGCGGAATATTTCCTGGAGCGGGACGTGCAGCCCCAGACTTTCGGCAGCGTCCCCGCCGCACTGTGGTGGGCCGTCGCAACCCTGACGACGACGGGCTATGGCGACGTCGTGCCGGTGACGCCGCTGGGCCGCATGGTGGCCGCGCTGGTGATGATCTCCGGCCTCGGTGTGTTCGGCCTCTGGACCGGCATCCTGGCGACCGGCTTTGCCGCCGAGACCCGGCGTGACAACTTCCTCAAGACCTGGGAATCCGTCAGCAAGGTGCCGTTCTTCGCGGCGCTTGGGCCGGCCGCCATCGCCGACGTCACCCACATGCTGCGCACCATGGAGCTGCCGGCGCGCACCATGATCATCCGCAAGGGTACGCAGGGCGACTGCATGTATTTCATCGCCGCCGGCGAGGTCGAGGTCGACCTGCCCGGCAAGAAGGTGCAGCTCGGCGACGGCGCCTTCTTCGGCGAGATGGCCTTGCTCGGCAACAATTTGCGCGGCGCCAATGTCTCGACCACCAAGGTGTCGCGGCTTCTTGTGCTCGACCTCGTCGACTTCCGCGTGCTGATGGCGCGGCATCCCGATCTCGCCGAGACCATCGATGCCGAGGCGAAGCGGCGCACGCTCGAAAACAAATAAATGGAGACAAGAATGTCGGATATCACCGACGCGGCCTCTGGCCCCGTGCTCGAAATCACCGGCGCACGCGCCACCATTCGCCTCAACAGGCCTCAACATCTCAACCGGCTCCAGGCCGAGGATCTCGGCGAGCTAGTCAAGCTGTTCGACCGGGTCGAGGCCGATCCCGCCATTCGCGTGCTGGTGCTGACCGGCACCGGGCGCGCCTTCTCCGCGGGCTACGATCTCAATTCCGTTGCCGAGCGCGCGGTCAGTGCGAGCGAGCAGCAGAGCGCGGGCTCGGCGTTCGAGGTCGTCGTCAATCGGCTGGAGGATCTGGGCGTACCCACGATCTGCCGGCTCAATGGCGGCGTCTATGGCGGCTCGACCGATCTCGCGCTCGCCTGTGATTTCCGCATCGGCGTCGACACTGCGGAGATGTTCATGCCCGCGGCCCGGCTCGGGCTGCACTATTACAGCAGCGGCATCAAACGCTATGTGACGCGGCTCGGCGTCGACAATGCGAAGAAGCTGTTCCTGACCGCGCAAAAGATCAGCGCGCCGGAGATGCTGCGGATCGGCTACCTCACCGATATGGTGGCGGTCGAGTTTCTGGACGAGGAGGTCGACAAGCTCGCCAACATCCTCGCCGGCAACGCTCCGCAGGCGATGCGCGGCATGAAGCGCGCGATCAACGAATTTGCCCGCGGCGAACTCGACCAGCAAGCCGCCGACCACCGTCACCGCGACAGCATGCGCGGCGACGAGATCAAGGAAGGCATCAAGGCCTTCGCGGAAAAACGACTGCCTCGGTTTTGAGTGAGATGGACATTATTTCGCAACAGCGCGCCACACCCTCAGTGTCGTCCCGGCTAAGTGCGCAATTGCGCACGGGGGCCGGGACCCATACTCCCAGGAAGGAGTTGTAGGGCGAACTGGTAACTCCGGGTCTTCGCAAAACGTAATCCTGTGCTTATGGGTCCCGGCCTTCGCCGGGACGACACCGGATTTGAGATGCGCGCCGTCGTTCACCGATGCATGCCGCTCACGCTCCAGCAGCCGCAGCATGCTGCGTAGCCATCTCGGCATCGGCCGCAGTGATACGCTGGAACGCCGGCCGCGCCGTCATCCGTTCGGCATAGCGGACGAACACATCCTTCTTCGGCACGATGCCGAACATCATGGTCCAGCTGAACGCGACGCCCCACAGCACATCCGCGGCCGTCATGCGCTCGCCGAGCAGATACGGTCCCTTCGACAGCTGCGCCTCGAGCGCGCCGAGCATGATGTCATAGTCGGCATACGGCGATTGCGTGATCGGTGCCGGCTCGCGCTGCATGAACTTGTCGATCAGGGCCGGCTCGAAGGA
Organism: Bradyrhizobium sp. WSM1253; assembly: GCF_000244935.1. Classification (NCBI taxonomy): domain Bacteria; kingdom Pseudomonadati; phylum Pseudomonadota; class Alphaproteobacteria; order Hyphomicrobiales; family Nitrobacteraceae; genus Bradyrhizobium; species Bradyrhizobium sp. WSM1253. The sequence goes on along the minus strand of NZ_JH600073.1, from coordinate 5,442,762 downwards.
TGAGCCGTAATAGGCGATCCAGCGCAGATAGGGGCCGCGCAGCGGATCGTTCAGCGCAGGCGTCAGCCCCGCCTCCGGAAAAAGATCGGCGAGGTAGATGGTGATCGCGACCTGCTCGGTCACAAGCTGCCCGTGGTGGCGGATCGCTGGCACCTTGCCGAGCGGGTTGATGGCGAGATAGGCCGGCTGGCGCTGCTCGCCGGCCTTCATGTTGAGGACATGGAGATCATAAGGCGCCCCCAGCTCCTCCAGCAGCACCCGCGTGCCGGTGGCCCGGGTTTGCGGCGAATAATATAACGTGATGCGGTTCGGATCGGTCATAGCGGTCTCCATCTGGCCGGCTGGCGATGGCGTTGTAGCGGACCATACCTGACATCCTGTGTCAGGTATGGTTTAAGAGATCATGCGCGCGAGCCGGATGCTGTCGATCCTCACCACCCTCCAGGCCAAGGGGCAGGTCACCGCGCCCGAGCTCGCGGAGGCCTGCGAAGTCTCGGTGCGCACGATTTACCGCGACATCGACGCGCTCGCGGCGTCCGGCGTCCCTGTCTATGCCGACCGCGGTGCGGAGGGCGGCTATCGCCTGCTCGACGGTTATCGCGTGCGGCTGAATGGTTTGTCGCAAAGCGAGGCGGAAGCGCTGTTTCTGGCGGGATTGCCGGGCCCGGCGGCGGCGTTCGGGCTCGATGCGGCGATGATCGCCGCACAGAACAAGCTGATGGCCGCCCTGCCCGCCAATTTGCGCGAAGACGCGGGACGGATGCAGGAGCGTTTTCATCTCGACGCGCCGGGCTGGTTAGGCGAGGCGGAAGAACCAAAGCATCTGCGCACCATCGCTGCCGCGACCCTGCGCGGGACACTGATCAAAATCCGTTACCAGAGCTGGCGCGCCGAGAAGCACCGCCGCGTCGCGCCGCTCGGTCTCGTGCTGAAAGGCGGCAGCTGGTATCTCGCAGGTCTGGTCGACGGCAGCGTGCGGACCTATCGCGTCGCGCGCGTGCTCGATTGCACGGCGCTCGACGATCGCTGTGAGCGGCCCGCCGGTTTCGATCTCGCCGCCTATTGGCGGGACGCAACGCTGCGTCTCGAGGCCGAGATGCATCCCAATGTCGCGATCGTCCGGCTGTCGCCCTTCGGCGTGAAACTGCTCGACGCACTGAGCCAACCTTACGTCAGGGCGCGTACGCAGCTCGAAGACACCGCAGATGCAGATGGCTGGCGCATTGCCAGAGTGCCGACCGGCAAGACGTCATGGCATGCCGCCGCCGAATTGTTGCGGCTCGGGCCCGAGGCCGAAGTGCTGGAACCGGCCGATCTGCGCGAGAAGATGGCGGAGCTGACAGAGGCGATGGCTGTGCGCTATCGCGCGGCGCGGAAAACAGGACGGCGGCGCAACGCGCCGCGACCGACAAAACACTCCTGAAACACGATTCTCCCCTGCCTGCATGAACGCATCCGCGTTTCGGCTCGACCGAGATGCAGGGACACAACAACGGCCCTTGCGCCACACTGGAGAATGAAGATGTTTCGTAAGCTTGCACTTGGTCTGATCGCCGCCGGCTCGCTCGGCGTTGCCGCTCTCGCCCCCACCGCCGCGTCGGCCCACGGCTTTCACCATCACTGGGGTCCCAGCTGGGGCTTTGGCGGCGTCTACGTCAACAGCGGCGTCAACAATTGCTATCAGGAGCGCGTCGTCCAGACCCGCCACGGCCTGCGCGTCCGCGTCGTCAACGTGTGCGCGTACGGGATCTACTGATATCAGCCGCATTCACGACAAAGCCCCGATCGCACCGCGATCGGGGCCTTTGCGCGTCAACTTTCTTCGGCTAGCCGGCCTGTCTATGTCGCCGAAACCAGGCCCACGTCTCGCGCGTCGTCCTGATGTAGCCGCGGCCACGATGGACGATCTCGCCGTCGACGATTCCGTTCAGCTTTGGCAGCGCGTGGAACGGGATCGAGGGATAGGCGTGGTGCTCGACATGATAGGGCATGTTCCACGCGATCCATTTGACGATTGCGCCGGTGTAGGTCGTGCGAGTGTTCTGGAATGCGCTGCGGGTACGCTCGCAGCCGGTGTGTTCGGCGTAGAGATAGGGCCGCAGGAAGAACTGCCCAATGATCAGCGGCACGATCCAGACCCAGAGCAGCAGCGCCGACGAGAACCACAAGGACAGAACGAGCAGCAACGCATAGAGCGCGGCATAAGCGCGCGCCTCGGTGACGATGATGGCGCGCCTGTTCTCGGGAATCCAGGGCACGACGACCTTGCCGGTGACGGCATGGCCGAGCATCAGCCGCAGGCGTCCGGCGACCTGAAGCACGCCGCTATAGGCGAGCGCGAGCTGCGTGTCGGATTTCGGTTTCACGCCGACGACCAGTTCAGGGTCCTTGTCCGGATCCTGGGTGTAGCGGTGATGGTCCCAGTGAAACAGGCAATAATATTCGTAAGGCAATCCGATGATGAAACCCGAGAGGTAGCCGACCACGAGGTTGAGACCGCGGCTCTTGAACGCCGTCTTGTGCGCGGTCTCGTGCACGGCCATGAACAGGAAGGCGACGAGATAGCCCTGCACCGCTATCAGCGGCAGCGCCCAAAAGACACCCCAGGTCGAAGAGACCCTCCAGATCAGCGCGCCGACTAGTACGACCAGGCCGTAATGGCTGAGGCTTTGCGCGGCACCTCTGAGATTGGAGCGCACCGACAATTCCCGCAGCATCGTCGGCGCCAGCGGCTTCAAGCGATGGCCGGACTCTGAAATCGTTGCGTCGCTCATGATCGGATGCCTGTCCTACTTGCTGAGGAGCTCCGCGATCTCGGCCTTGATGAAGGCCTGATCGCGCGGATTGTTGACGGGGTTGCCGGCGCGATGGCCGTGCAGCGACGGGATCGGATGCAGCACCGCAGAGCGCGCATTGACCAGCCGGCCGAGTTCGTCCTCGTTGTCGCGCACGTCGAAATAGCGGTCGGTCGCACCGGGCATCAGCAGCATGTGGGCCGTGATCGCACCGAGCGCGCGATCGAGATCGCCGTCGAATGTGGCGCAGCGACTGATATCGCCGTTCTGCCAGATCCCAATCTGCGCCAGGAGATCGTTGGCATCGCGCCGGGCAAACGCCGCGTCCCAGCTGCGGGCGAGATAGTCGTCCAGCGAGGTGAAGCCCGCTTCGCGCCAGATCTCGTCGCGATAGAAACCGTGCGACATCGCCCAACCCGCGTAGACGCGCCCCATGGCGCGATAGCCTGCGACGGGCTTCTCGGCGAAGCGGCCGTCGCGGAAGGCGGGGTCGGCGGTCAGCGCGGCCTTCACGCTTTCCAGGAAGACGTAATTATAGGCCGCGCAGCGGGCACTGCCGCAGACGACGGCCGCCCGCTCGACCATATCGGGATGCAGCGCCGCCCAGTGATAGGCTTGCATGCCGCCCATCGACCAGCCATAGACCAGGGCAAGCTTCGAGATGCCGAACCGCTCGGTGAGCAGCCGGTGCTGGACCGCGATGGCATCGTGATAGGTCAGGATCGGGAACGGCGCGGCGGTATTCGACGGCGAGGACGACAGCCCGTTACCGAACAGATTCGGGATGATGATGAAGTACCGCGTAGGGTCGAGCATCCCGTCGGGGCCAATCAGCCACTCGGTGTCGGCGTGCTGCGCGCTGAACGAGGTCGGATAGAGAATCACGTTGTCCTTGTCCGGACTGAGCGTGCCGTAGGTCTTGTAGGCGAGCTTGAGCGAAGGGACGACGACCCCGGACCGGAGCGCGACGTCGCCGGCCTCGAAGATCTCGTAGTCGCGCCCTGCCGTCATGGACCGAACTCCCGCTCACGCGGCAAGCGCGCCGCGGAAACAGCGATGCATCGATCATGCCGGTCCCGCAGACGCATCGTCGCGTCACGCTTAATAACTGTACTTATAGTCCATTTATTGTGGACCAGCAAGATAAATGCGGTCTCGCGCCGGCTCATGCGATGGCGGCCAGATAGCGCGCGACAGAGGCCGCGAATGCGGCCTTGGCGCCTGCGGCGATATTGCGATCCCACCAGGCGCCGTAGACACGGTCGAAGGCCAGCGGCTCGATGGCAGCCGCAATCCGTCGCACCGCGGCGGCGTTGAGCGGCATGTAGTTCGGATAGGAGTACATGAAGCTGACGAAGCGGCGATCCATCGTCACCTGCGCGATATCGCCGGTGAGCAGCGCACCCCTGCCGTCCGCACCACTCGCGTGGTGCAGCATGGTGGCGCCGGCGAAATGACCGCCGGTGCGCAGCAGCAGCACATCGTCGGAGATGCGATGGCTTTCGCCGGTCCAGTGCACGATCGAGGAATGCGGACGCGTCACCCATTGGCGATCATCGGCGTGCAAATAGACCGGCACGCCCCCGAACGCCTCGCTCCAGTCGGCGAGCGCGCCATAATAATGCGGATGCGAGATCGCAATCGCCTTCAACCCGCCGAGCGACCGCACATGCGCGATCGCCTCCGGCGTCGCCAGCGGGATGCAGTCCCACATCAGCCAGCCGTCCGCGAGCGGCACCAGCAGCGCGCGCTGACCGATGGCAAAGCTTGGCTCGAGCGCGATGCCGGTCAGGCCGAGGTCGTCGCGCCAGACCATGCGGTGACGTTCCGAGAGCGCCTCGCGCGTGAGGAAAGTCTGTCCGTTCCAGCCGACGTATTGCCGTTCGTCCTCGCAAATTTCACAGGACGTTGGCGGATTTTCGCCCGGAAATTGCGCGCCGCAGGTTTCGCAGGTCCAGAGGGGCATGCCGTACTCCCGACAAAGACGATCCAACGTCAATAGGGAATTGCTGGCCGTGATCGCAAGCCCCGCCGACCGGGCGAAACCTGGAACCAACCCGATCAGCGCCCGTTAAACTCTCGTCCGCGCCAGAACGATTGGCTGAAAGGATCATGTCCCACCCGCCGTATCCCGGCTGAGACCACGTTTTGGTATCGATGACATCGCGGTCCCCCTCCTCGTCTCGTATCTGGCCCCTGTTCGCTCTCAACTTCTTCATGGCCGACATGCAGTCGGGCATCGGCCCTTTCGTCGGCGTCTTCCTCCAGGAGCGCGGCTGGGCGAGCGGCTTGATCGGCACCGCGATGACGATCGGCAATGTCGCGGGCATGCTGATCACCACGCCGATCGGCGGCTTCATCGACGCGAGCCGCAACAAGCGGATGTGGGTCGTGATTCCCGGCATCTGCGTGGTGCTCGCGTCCGCGATCATCCTGATCTCGCAGAATTTCTGGGCAGTGACGTTCTCGCAAGTCGCACAATCCCTTGCGAGCGCCGCGATCGTGCCGGCTGTCACAGGCATCACGCTCGGCATTGCCAAGCAGAAGGGCTTCAACGCGCTCAACGGCCGCAACCAGGCCTTCAACCACGCCGGCAACATGGTCGGCGCCGCGCTGTCGGGCTATCTGGGTTACAAGTTCGGCTACGTCTCGGTGTTCGTGTTGGCGGCTGTGTTCGGCGCCATCGCGATCGCCTGCGTGATGATGATCCCGGCCAAGGCGATCGACGATCGCGCTGCGCGCGGCAGCAAGGAGGACGATCCCGACAGCGCGCCGGACGCGTTCACGATGCTGCTCAAGCACCGCGCGCTGCTGGTGCTGGCATTGGCGCTCGCGCTGTTTCATCTCGGCAATGCCGCCATCGTTCCGCTCTATGGCCTGGCGGCGGTCGCGGAAGGCCAAGCCAATGGCCCGAGCTTCGTCGCGACCACCGTGGTGATCGCGCAAGGCGTCATGATCATCACGTCGCTGATCGCCATGAAAGCGGCGAGCAAGCGCAACTACTGGCCTGTCATCCTCGTCTCCTTCATGTTCCTGCCCATCCGCGGCGTGCTCGCCTTCTTCGTCACGGGCTGGTGGGGCGTCGTACCGATGCAGGTGCTCGACGGCATCGGCACGGGACTCCAGACGGTTGCCGTCCCCGGCATGGTCGCGCGCGCGCTCAACGGCACCGGCCGCATCAATCTCGGCCAGGGTGCCGTGATCACCGTGCAGGGCATCGGCGCGAGCCTCAGTCCCGCGCTTGGCGGCTGGATCGCGCAATGGATCGGCTACGGCCCGACGTTCCTGCTGCTCGGCGGTTTTGGCCTCGCGTCGATGGCGCTGTGGTTCGCGTTCGGTGCCCACGTGAAGAAGTATTGAGGCGTCCTTTTTCGCTCTCCCTGTTCTTGCGGGAGAGCGAGAAGAGGAATGCGTCAAGTCCCAAAATTCTTCTGGATCGCCTTGTCGAGCGTTCACCGCCGACGAAGCGCTGGCGCAGCTCGCGCTTGCCCGCGATCCAGATCGTCGGCGGCGCGAAGAACGACGTGACCTTGTGCGCCTGGATCAATGAGAGGATGTTGTCGGCCGCAGGCTTGCCCGTGATCACGCCGGAGGCGCCGAGATAGATTTGCGGCCCCAAGAACACGTCGAGCCGCGCGGGCGCTGGCCGCGTCAATCAGCCAGCGAGCGCGGCAAGCTCAGAGCTTGTGCCCCTTCTGGCGCAGCGCCTCGATGAGACGCTGCTTCAATTCGTCGGCCGTCTTCTGGCCGACGTCCTGGCCGATCTGCGCGCTTGCCTGCGCCAGCGCATCCGACTTCTCCAGAAGCTTCTTCCCGGTCGGCTGGACATAGAAGGCCTCGATCTGGCGCAGCTCGTCGATGCTGAAGCTCTGGGCGTAGAGAGCGGCGACCTGGTCGATCATCGAGGTGAGGGCCGGAGTGTAGATCTCGGAGCCGGGTGCCGTCACTGCGTCATAGTCGCGTTCGATCTCCGGCCTGTCCTGCGCGACCACGGGCCTCAGCTTGAGCAGGAGCTGCGGCAACAGCGCGCGATACTGATCCGCGATCTTCAGGGTGACCACGAGCTTGCGCGCCGCGCTCATCGCCTCCGGCGAGGGTGCTTGCGCCGATGCACCCGAGATCAGAAGCAGGAGGGTGCCGGCGATCGTCAACACAAGTCTGGACATAAACGTCTCCGTTGGATCTCTCCACGAAAATGCAGGCCGGCGATCCTCAATGACCCGCGGGCGCCACGGCAGACCTGTCCGCGGGCGCGCTTTCCAGGACGGTGTCGGCCTCCTCGATCTCCGTCACCTTCACGAACAGGTTCGGCACCCGTTCGGCCCGGTCGAGCAGCCAGGCGGCGGCGATCATGATGACGATGCCGACGACGGAGACCGCGAGCTGTTCCCATACGCCCTTGGTGTATTGCGTCAGGATCCAGTGCGCCGAGAACGACAGGAAGACGCCGAGGCAGAAGATCGGCAGCGAATGCTGACCGCAGAGGATCACGGGGCGCAGCCAGGCCCCGTGCAGGGTCCGCCATTTGCGCGAGATGAGGTGCGTCACCCAGATTGCCAGCGCCAGGAAATGCGTGAAGCGCAGCATGTCGAGGTCGGTCTTGTCGATCGGGTAGATCGCCTTGATCATCCATTTCGGGATCAGGGCATCGAGCGAGGGGACGTGCCAGGTCATCACGATCAGCAGCGCGAACGCCAGCCAGGCCGCGGCCAACGTCATTGCCGCCTTGGACCACACCCATCTCGCGATCTTGTCGATCTGGCCGATGCCGCACCAGGCCGCGAACACGAACATCAGCTGCCAGCAGAACGGATTGAAGTACCAGTGCGTGCCGGGCGGATAGGAGGCGACGTTCCAGTCGAACCAGCGCGCCAGCACGTAGAGCACCACGGACGCGGCGAGCGTCAGGTTCGGCCGCCGCACCAGGCACCACACGATGAAAGGCGAGGCGAACACCAGCGTGATGTAGAGCGGCAGCACGTCGAGATTGACCGGCTTGTACTTCAGGAGGATCGCCTGCCCGATCAGCTCGTCCGGATGCGACAGGAAATTGAAGACATTGAACTCGTGCTCGTACATCGGATTGTCGAAGCGGCGCGCGGTGCGGGCGATCTGTGCCGTGAACAGCAGGAACAGCATGATGTGGGCGACATACATCTCGACCGCGCGCCGCCACAGCCGCTTCAGCGCGGCGGCAAACCAGCCGCCCGCGACGATCGGGCCGTAGATCCAGCCGACCAGATAACCGGAGATGAAGACGAAGAATTCGGCGGCGTCGCTGAAGCCGTAATTGCGCAAGGTCAGCCAGGCCACGACGTCGTGCGGGATGTGGTCGAGGAAGATCATCCACAGACCGATGCCGCGGAAGAGATCGAGCCGCAGGTCGCGCTCGACCGGCGCGAGCAGCGCTGACTGGTCCCGTGTGATCATGGCCCCGCCTCGTTCGGTGGGCGTCGCGCCGTCGCGGCGCCGGAAAATCGGATGCTAAAAAATTGAAATCAAAAGTCGCCTGGCCGTGTGGCCAGGGCCGACGGTAGCCGACCTTGCTGCGCGTGCAAGGGCCTAGTCATCGGAGCGGACCGCACCAGCGGGCCCTCCTCCGCGCTGCACCATGGTGGCCCTTCAAGATAAAAGGGCGAAAACAACCCCATGCACAGTAGCTAACCCGTTGCGGCGCCTGCTGAATTTATTTGACACGTCGGGCAGATTTCGGCCGTGACGGCGGCCCCGGCCGCCGCTGCCGTCAGCTGAGCTCGTCATCGGTCGCCTGCATCTCGTTGAGCATCGCCTCAGCCTTGTGCCGCAGCGGCAGCGCGCCGCTCTCGGCGGCGATCGCGATGGTCGCGCGCAGGGCGCTAAGGATCGCCGCCTTGGCCTCCGCATCCGACGGCGGCGTCACCACGGCCTCGCCGAACAGGGCCTCCGCCTCCAGCCCGGAGAACCCCTGTTGCCGCGCGGTGTTGCGCGCCTCGCGCAGCATGTTCTGCGCCGCCTGGACGTCGCCGAGACGGTGGGTGGCGAGCGCCAGGTAAATCGAGCTGCGCAGCACCGCCGAGGTATAGCCGACCGCCTTCGCCTCCTCACGCGCTTCCGTCAGCATCCCGCGCGCCCGGTCGAACAGCCCCTGCTCCAGATAGGCCATGCCGAGATGGCAGGCGAGCACCGGCACGAACAGCCGGATGCCGTGCTTCTGCGCCAGGACAAAACCGTCTTCGAGAATGGCCGCAGCCGCCGCCGGCTCGCCGCGCCCGAGCATCAGCCAGCCGCCGCTATAGGCAGCCGCGACGCGGTCGTAGGGGCGGCCGGTCTCCTCCGCGATCGCGGCGGCCTGCTGCTGGAGCTGCTCGGCGGCGTCGAACTCACCCATGACGGTGTGGGTGAAGCTTTTCATCATGCAGCAGAGCAGGAGCACATATTTAGGCATGGTGCTCTTGGGGGCGTCGGCATTTGGCCCCTCCAGTCGATAGCAGGCTCTTGCGACCGTCTGCTCTGCTTCCCGGTAGCGTCCGGCGAGGAAATAGGCCTGACCCAAGCCATACAGCGCAACGTTGAGCCATCCGAGATCTCCCCCGTGCTCCGCAAGGCTGACGATCTGTTCACCGGTTGCAACCGCCTCGATCGGCGTACCGTAAAAGTTCTGGGCGGCCGCTCTGACGGTCATGGCGGCGATCTTTCTTGCGGTATCATCTATAACATTAGCCCGCCGTTCCGCTTCTCTTCCAAGCTCAAACCATTCGGCCACCAGTCCAGACGCCATGAAAGCCGAGCGTGCCTCGATACGAATATCTATCGCGCGAGCTTCACGCGAAGGGCTCGTCGGCATCATATCCAACGACTTCATCGCGGTTTCGAAGTAGGTGGCAGCATCTGAAAACGCAGAACGAGCCAGGCACTTTTGCGCTGCCGCCCGGCCGTGGAGAAAGGACCTGTCCCAATCCTTTGCACGAGTCGCATGATAACAAAGCTCGTCAGAATCGCTGGATTTTCGTTCGTCAGACTCTAGCGCCGCTAGAATGCGCGAATGAATGCTTTCACGCACTTTTTCGACCATCGATTCGTAGGTCACTTGCCGGACCATGTCGTGCCGAAACTCAAGAACGCTCTCCAATTCGCTATCGATCCTGACCAGCAGTTCGACTCGATCAAGAGCCGCCACGGCGGTCTGGAAAACGTCTTCGGGGAGCGCCGCGACGCTCCGCAATATGGCTTCGCTGGATCGTCGCCCCAGAGTAGCCGCGATCTGCAAGATTTGGCGTTCCGGCCTCGACACGCGATCAAGCCGCGCAGCAATGACCCCTTGGATACTCGTGGGAATTCCAAGCTCGTCGATCGGACGGACCAAAGCGAGGTCGCCCCACTGGCCCCGAAGCGTGCCGTTGTCCTTGAGGCCACGACAAACCTCTTCGATAAAGAGTGGGACGTTGGCCGTATGAGAAATGATCCGGTCTTTCAGATCGGCATTGTCCGATGACCCGAGCATGTCGCCCAGCATGTCCCGACTGGAATCATCGTCCAATGGGCGCATCGCAACGACTTCGGCCTGGCAGCGCGCGACCCAGAATGGCATGCCGTCCGGCCTGCTTGTAAGGAGCACAAGAAGACCGGCGGCCTGTAGTGACGACAGAGCAGCCACCACAGTATCGCTGGCTCGATCGATCCAATGCAGGTCCTCGATCAGGAGTACTGTGCGTTGGTGACGCGCTACACTCCCGACAATGGCGCAGCTCGCGTCGGAAATTGCACGTCCTCGCGCGTGAGGCTCCAGTTCATCCCACTGCGGATGCGAGATCGGAAGGTCCAGCACAGCTTCGACAGCGCATTGTTCGATCACCGGCAAATCGGACCGAGAGTCGCGTGCGTTGCCAATTTCCTTTGCCGTCGTCTCAAAAATCGAAAGCAGCACGCGTTTGAGCGTGCTGAATGGTGCTCCCTGCAAATTCGGGCTGCACTCCGCATCGATCAGGCGCCAACCCGCGGCCTTCAGGTCCTGGGCAAATTCGTGCGCGAGTCGTGACTTTCCTATGCCAGCGTCCCCCAGCAGAAGAACGGTCTGTCGGCTCGCCCCAGCATTCTCCGCCGTGCGTCTCAACAAGGCGCGCTCGACAGTTCGATCGACGAATCGGGAAATACTGCGTGCCCGCCGCACTCTCCAGCTCGAAAGATCGCTCGCGCCCATGACCCGGTAGACCGGCAGGGGCTCCGCGAAGCCACGCAATGCCTTGCGGCCCAGAAAATCGAAGCGGACGTGCCCGTCCGCGAGTTGCTGGCAAGCTTCCGACACGTAGATCTGGTTGGCTTCTGCCGCCGCTTCCAGCCGCGCGGCCAGATGTTGGGCGGCGCCGCCGATCTCGTAGACTTTGGAGAATTCGCTGGCGACCATATAGGCGACGACGTGTCCGGAATGCAGGCCGATCCTGACCTGAAGCCCGGCATCCCCCAGGCCTGCAACCCGCCGGACGAGCTCGATGGCCGCATGGCACGCCAGCGGGGCATGGTTGTCATCGGCGATCGGGGCACCAAACACCGCTGCCACTCCGTCGCCAAGCTCCTTGCTGACGATGCCTCCGAACTGACGCACCGCGCCCCTCATGGCAGCCAGTGCGGGCTCCAAGCGAGAGACCGCTTCCTCCGGCTCCAATTCGGCAACAAGACCGGTGGAATCGATGACATCCGCACGAAGGATCGTCACAAACCGCCGCTCGCTATCCGGTTCGACGCGGTGACGCACGGCCGCCCCGCATTTGGCGCACCAGCTGTCGCCTGGGGTGATTGTAGACTGGCATGTGAAGCAGTGCATTCCAGCGCCTTCGAGCGGTTGCGGCCTGGCTCGTGCAAGAGGCCGCGAGCAACGAATGTAAGACTACTCGATGACGGCTGCCAAGCAATCAGCACACCGGCACACAATCGACAGACCGCACTTGACGAAGGGTCCTTGGATGGACGGGGTACGCTGCTGGGTGGTAACTTCATTCCGCGCAAGGCGGGCTATTGGGTGGGTCGGTGTTGCCGGACAGCCAAATATTGCGCCCGGCGACGCCAGATTTGGAGGAAAGACAATGGGCGCGAGAGTATATAGCGAAGAGCCATTCAAAGATTTGATGAACGACAATTATTTTCCGCTGGAAAACATGCAGCGGAGCGTGGACATCCTCAAGGCGTCCCCGGACATCCACTTGCCGACCCTGGAATACGGGCAGTATCACCTGATCCTGACGCCGGCGGACAAATGGCCCGCCGGGAGCGGGGCGTACTGGCACAAGGAAAAGGGCCGGGCTCGCGTCGACCTCAGCACCCAGCCCAACACGATCCCGTTGTCCAAAGACGAGCCGGGCGTCATCCCCTTGACGCGATGCGATCTGCTCGATGCTTGCGTCCGGAAGTGCTTCAACTCCGAGCCGCCGATCCCGATGAAGACGAAGATCGTCACGCACAAGGCGAGCGACGCCTATGCGCACCGGCATGAGATTCGGCTGGAGTGGGAGTATCGCGATGGCGACGACAAGGCGCCGACGCTGCTCTATCTGACGATGGTGTGTCCGCACAGACCCTGATCTTCGGATAGCACGCAAAACGCATTACGCCCGCGCGACTGGCGCGGGCGTAATGTTTGCTTCTGATCGCCGCCCGCCCCAAGAACGGCCCTCGCGCTCGCCAAGACCGCGCTGTCGAAGGAAGCAGCACGGCCAAGCCGCTGATCCTATCCACCGCCGCCGAAAAACCGGTTCAGCTCGTACGCAGTCTGCTGCGGAAGCTCCTCCGGGAAGAAGTGCCCGCCATCAAGCGGCTTTCCGTCGACGTCATCTGCCCACGCCCGCCAGAGCCCCAAGGGGCCGCCCTCGCTCGCATACCACGCGTTCAGGGGGCCGCGACCGCTCCAGAGCACGCGCACAGGGCAGTCAATTCGGCGGCCGGAACGACGGTCCGCCAGATCGTGCGCGTGATCGAGTGTCGCGGCCGCACGATATTCCTCGCAGATCGCATGAACATGCGCCTCATCGCTCAACGCTTCGATATAGGCTGCCCTGACCGCCGGACTGAAACTGCCGGCTGAAGACCCCCAGCCATGCAGCGCATTGTCGACGACGGCGTCGGGGGCTGCCGACAATAGCCGCTCGGGAAGAGGTTCAGGTTGCGCAAGCAATGACCACGGCCAATAGCCGACCGTCAGGTCCTTGTCGGCGCGCTCCCAGGCGTCGGCGATCGGAACGACGTCCAGGACGGCAAGCCGCTGCACACGTTCACGGTGATCAAGCGCGAGCCGATAGGCGACACGGCCGCCGCGATCATGGCCCGCGACCGAGAAACGGTCGAAACCGAGCTTCGTCATGACGGACACCATGTCATTTGCCATCGCTCGTTTTGCATATGGCGCATGGTCCGGACTGGAAGGAGGACAATCGCTGCGGCCATATCCGCGAAGATCGGCGCAGACCACGGTGAAGTTCTGCGCGAGCAACGGCGCAACGTCGCGCCACATCAGATGCGTCTGCGGAAATCCGTGCAACAGGAGAACGGCCGGCCCCGAACCGGCTCGACGAATGAAGATCCGGGCCTCGTCCGCCTGAACATCGGCGGCGTCGAAATCCTCGAACTGCATTGGCCCTCTCCTTCCGAACGACGGCAAGCCAACAAGCGAGCACCGGACCGGTGACTCGTGTTGACGCCGGGCGCCATCCCGGGTTCCTTCCCGGACGGCATGCTCTGGACGGATCGCTCTTACGCTTGACACCTCCACCGACGGCGACGGGACGCGCTTCGGCACGGTCCGAACGAACCCAAGCTCAGCTAAGCAGGACATGCACGATCGAGGACGCCCCAAAACAAAAATGGCCCGCGTGATGCGGGCCATTTTCGGATCGGGACCGGTAAGGTCCGAACTTGGTTGCGGGGATAGGATTTGAACCTATGACCTTCAGGTTATGAGCCTGACGAGCTACCGGGCTGCTCCACCCCGCGTTAACCGTTGCTTTGCCTTCGTGAAAGTGCCGGGGACGGTGAATGAAGGGCCGGCGCTGTTCGCGTGGCTTGCTTCGTCCGTCCCAAAGGCTTCCTTGGAAGGCAACCGCGGGCAAAGCCCGTTGGGTGCGGGCGGTATGTACCAACCCGGGGTGGCTTTGGAAAGGGCTGCGGGGACGTTTTTTTCGACTTTATGACAGCGCGGTGGACGAATTTGCGGCCTGTTTGGCCCGCCCTTGCCAGAAGTTCCACAAGGGGCCAGCTTGCGGCAACAAAACCAGGCGGAAACGCCACTTCGAGGGGGAGAACGCCATGGACCACGCCTTGGACCAGCCCCCGGTGACCGCCCCGCTTGGGGCCCTCGAAGACGCCTTCCATGCCATGGTCGCGCGGTCGCGGGCCGAGCCGGCGGCTGGCCTTGCCGAGCGGCTCGACCGGCTGGCACGGCTGCGCACTGTCGTCGCCGACAACGAGGAGCGCTTCCGGCAGGCGATCTCGGCGGATTTCGGCCACCGCTGCGCGGTCGAGACCAATATCGCCGAGACTATGATGGTGTTCTCCGAGATCCGTCATGCCAGCAAGCACCTCAAGAGCTGGATGGCGCCGCAGCGCGTTTCAACGGCGCTGCAATTCCTGCCCGCGCGCAACCGGCTGATGCCGCAGCCGCTCGGCGTCGTCGGCATCATCGCGCCGTGGAATTATCCGCTGCAGCTGACGCTCGCGCCCGCCATCGGCGCGCTTGCCGCCGGCAACCGCGTCATCATCAAGCCGAGCGAACACGTCGCCCATTTCTCAGCGCTGCTGAAGGAGACGGTCGCCGCGCGGTTCGACGCTGCGGAAGTGCTCGTCACCGGGGTCGAGGACGAGATCGCAAAAGCCTTTGCATCGCTGCCGTTCGATCATCTGGTGTTCACCGGCTCGACCCGGGTGGGACGACTGGTCGCTGAAGCCGCGGGGCGCAATCTGACGCCGGTCACGCTTGAGCTCGGCGGCAAGTCGCCTGTTATCATCGACGTCTCGGCCGACCTCGAAGAGGCCGCCGAACGCATCGCCTACGGCAAGCTGCTCAATGCCGGGCAGACCTGCATCGCGCCCGATTATGTGCTGGTGCCCGAGCGCGCGCAGCAGGCCTTCGCCGAAAAAGTCCGCGCGCAGATGCGGCGCATGTTCGGCACCGATCCCGCCAACAAGGACTACACTTCCATGATCTCCGACCGGCATTATGCGCGGCTGGAAAATCTCGTCGCGGATGCGACACGTCGCGGCGCAAAGATCCTGCAGCCGGCGAAGGCGGACGATCCCAACTGGAAGGCACACCGCAAATTCCCGCCGACGCTGATCGTGGGCGCAACCGCAGACATGGCGGTCATGCAGGAGGAGATTTTCGGCCCGGTGCTCCCCGTGCTCGGCTATCGCGAACCGGCCGATGCCATCGCCTTCGTCAACGCCCGCGACCGGCCGCTGGCGCTGTACTGGTTCGGCAAGGATCGCATTGCGCGCGACGAGGTGCTGGCGCGCACCGTCTCCGGCGGCGTCACCATCAACGACTGCCTGTTCCACTTCGCGCAAATCAACCAGCCGATGGGCGGCGTCGGCGCGTCCGGCACCGGCGCCTATCACGGTGAATGGGGCTTTCGCACGTTCAGCAAGCTGAAGCCGGTGTTCTATCGCTCGAAATTCAACCGGCTCGCCGACCTCTATCCGCCCTACGGCGGCAAGATCGCGCGGCTGGAGAAGATGATGCGGTTCATGTCGTAATTGCTCGTCATTGCGAGCGCAGCGAAGCAATCCAGACTGTCTCCGCGGTGGGATTCTGGATTGCTTCGCTTTGCTCGCAATGACGAGAAAAAAAATGCAAGAGGGGGAAACATCAGTGACCAACACATTCGATTTCGTCGTCGTGGGCGCGGGCTCTGGCGGATGCGCGGTTGCGGGGCGGCTGTCGGAGGATGCGGGGACATCCGTGGCGCTGCTCGATGCGGGCGGACGGAACGACAATTGGCGGATCACCACGCCGTTCGGACTCGCTTTGCCATACAAGGTCGCGAACTGGGGCTTCGACACCGTGCCGCAGAACGGATTGAACGGTCGTATCGGCTATCAACCGCGCGGCAAGGGGCTCGGCGGCTCCTCGGCGATCAATGCCATGGTCTATATCCGCGGCAACAAATGGGACTACGACCACTGGGCCTCGCTCGGCAATGCCGGCTGGTCGTACGCGGACGTGCTGCCCTATTTCAAGCGCTCGGAGAACAACGTCGATTTCGACGGCGAATATCACGGCAAGGGCGGCCCGCTGCATGTCAACAGACTGCGCGCCGACAATCCGATCCACGACGTCTTCCATCAGGCCGCCCGCGAGGCGCAGTTCCGCATCCGCGAGGACTTCAACGGAGAGGACCACGAAGGGCTCGGCAGCTACCAGGTGACCCAGCACAATGGCGAGCGCTGGAGCGCGGCGCGCGCCTATGTGAATCCGCACTTGGACAAGCGCGCGAATTTGCGTCTCGAGACGCAGGCGCATGCCACGCGCATCCTGTTCGAAGGTGGGCGCGCGGTCGGCATCGAATATGTCCAGGGCAAGCAGACAAAGCAGCTGCGCGCGCGGCGCGAGGTGATCCTCGCCGCCGGTGCGTTCCAGTCACCGCAATTGCTGATGCTGTCGGGTGTAGGCGATAGCAAGGCGCTTGCCGCGCACGGCATCGGCGTCGCGCATCATTTGCCGGGCGTCGGACGCAATCTGCAGGATCATCCGGATTTCGTGTTCGTCTACGCCTCCGACTATCCGCACTTCGTCCACTCTTCGATCGGTCGGCTGCCATCCCTGCTCCGCGCCATTCAGCGCTACCGCCGGGAGCGGCGCGGCCTGATGACCACCAATTTCGCCGAGTGTGGCGGCTTCCTGAAGACCCGAGCCGACCTCGATGTGCCCGACATCCAGCTGCACTTCATCATCGCGATGCTCGACGATCACGGCCGCAAGAAGCACAAGGAGGCGGGCTTCTCGTGCCACGTCTGCCTGTTGCGGCCGAAGAGCCGTGGCAGCGTCTGGCTGAAAAGCGCCGATCCCATGGCAGCGCCGATGATCGATCCGAATTTTCTTGGCGAGGCGGAGGATCTCGAGACGATGGTCGCGGGCTTCAAGACCACGCGACGGCTGATGGAGACGCCCGCGATGCGCGCGTTGCAGAAGAAGGACATGTTCACGTCCGATGTGAGAACGGACGACGACATCCGCGCCATCCTGCGCGCGCGTGTCGACACCGTCTATCACCCCGTCGGCACCTGCAAGATGGGCAAGGACGCGATGGCCGTGGTCGATCCGGCGCTGAAGGTGCATGGCGTCGGGGGTCTGCGCGTCGTCGACGCCTCGATCATGCCGACACTGATCGGCGGCAACACCAATGCGGCGACCATCATGATCGGGGAGAAGGCGGCCGATATGATCAGGGGCGAGATGCGGTAGTGTCTCCTGAGCTGTCGGAGCCAGGAAAAGTACAGACGATTTTAACGATCTGAAACCGGAATGATTGGTTCTGCGTTCACTCGTTCCATGGCAGGCTCCCGCGCATGAACAGTTTCGATCTCGCCGTCTATGCGGCGTTCGTCATCGCGATCGGCTTCGGTTTCAGGACCGGCCTGCTCGGCAGCGCCATGACGATCCTGGCCTATCTCCTCGCCGCCCCCATCGCCGTCGCGTTGATGCCGCTGATCGTCCCGCAGGTCGCGGGCAATCCGAATGCGCCGCTGTTGCAGAACTGGCTCTGGTTCTTCGTTATCTTCGTGGTGGTCGGCATGCTGTTTGGACATCTCGGCCGGCTGGCGCTGAGCGACACGATACGGCAGGCCGGCATCGGCGACCGGCTTGGCGGCGCAGCCCTCGGCGCCATCAGGGTCGGCCTCGTCGCCACCACCCTGGTGTTGGTGTTCGACCAGATCGTGCCGGCTAACCGCGAGCCGCCGTTTCTCGCCGGTTCGCACCTGCGGCCGCTGTTCTCGACGGTGGGCCGGATGGGCTTCAAGTCGCTGCCGCCGGAGGCGGCCTCCGCGATCGACCGTCTCAAGCAGGAGCGGCACATCTGATGATGCCCGCACATTTGCATCGCCGCGCAAGTGCGCATGCATTTTGATGCGAGCCAATCCCTTATCAGCGGCGCCAAGGTTGGCTAGAATAGCGGCTCTAAAAACCTAGCTGACATTACGGGAGTGAAACAGTGGATCTTGGGATCAAAGGTCGCCGCGCCATCGTCTGCGCATCCAGCAAAGGCCTCGGACGCGCCTGCGCCATCTCGCTGGCCGAGGCCGGCGTTCACGTCACGCTGACCGCGCGCGGCGCCGAGGCCCTGAAGAAGACGGCGGACGACATCCGCAAGGCCTATCCTGATGTGACCGTCACCGAGATCGTCGGCGACATCACGACGCCGGCGGGCCGCGAGGCGGTGCTGAAGGCCTGCCCCGAGCCGGATATCCTGATCAACAATGCCGGCGGACCGCCGCCCGGCGATTTCCGCAACTGGACCCGCGACGACTGGATCAAGGCGATCGACGCCAACATGCTGACCCCGATCGAGCTGATCAAATCGACCGTGGACGGCATGATGACGCGCAAATTCGGCCGCATCGTCAACATCACCTCGGCCGCGGTGAAGGCGCCGATCGACATTCTCGGTCTCTCCAACGGAGCGCGCGCCGGCCTCACCGGCTTCATTGCCGGCCTGTCGCGCAAGACCGTGATCAACAACGTCACCATCAACGGCCTGCTGCCGGGCCCGTTCGAGACCGACCGCCTGCGCAGCACCGCGAAAGGCGAATCCGAGAAGCGCGGCATCACGCCGGACCAGGTTCTGGCCGAGCGCGCCAAGCTCAATCCCGCGGGCCGCTTCGGCGACCCCGACGAGTTCGGCTACGCCTGCGCCTTCCTGTGCGGCGCCAAGGCGGGCTTCATCACCGGGCAGAACCTTCTGCTCGATGGCGGTGCATTCCCGGGAACGCTGTGAGAGCAGTCTGGTACGAGGAGACAGGACCGGCGGCGGACGTCCTCACCTATGGTGAGATGGCGACGCCGGTCGCAGGTCCAGGCGAAGTTCGTGTTCGCCTGGAAGCCTCCGGCGTCAATCCGGCCGATGTCGGCCGGCGCGGGGGCAGCTATCGCACGAAGGAATTTTCGCGTGTCATTCCGAACAGCGATGGCGCGGGCTTTATCGACCAGATCGGCGATGGCGCGACGGGGTTCAAGATCGGCGACAGGGTCTGGCTGTTCAACGGCCAGCGCAACGGCCGCGCCTTTGGCACCGCGGCCGAACATATCGCGCTTGCCGAGCACCTGGTGACGCCGCTGCCGGACAATCTCTCTTTTGCGGAAGGCGCGACGCTGGGCATTCCCGCAATGACGGCGTGGTGCTCCCTGTTTGCGGACGGGCCGATCGTCGGCAAGACCGTGCTGGTCACCGGCGGCGCGGGTGCCGTCGGGCATTACGCCGTGCAACTCGCGAAATGGGGCGGCGCGCAGGTGATCGCGACCGTCAGCTCGGCGATGAAGGGCGAGCAGGCGCGACAAGCCGGTGCCGATCTCGTGGTCAATTACAGGGACGAAGATGTCGTTGCCAAGGCGATGGCCTTCACCGGCGGACGCGGGGTCGACCACTTGGTCGATGTCGATTTCGGCGGCAACATTGCGACGACGCTGAAGTTGATGGCCATGAATTCGACCATCGCGGTCTACGCCACGAATGGCAACCGCACGCCGACCGTGCCGATACGCGAGTTGATGGAAAAGTGCATCACGCTCCGCTCGCTCGTCTTGTTCGCGCTGCCGCCGGCGCTGCTTGCGGCGGCGCAGGCCGACATCTCGAAATGGCTGGCGGCGGGACCGCGAATCCACAATGTCGCGGCGCAGTTTGCGCTGTCGGAGACGGCGCAGGCCCATATCGCCGTCGAGAAAGGCGACAAGCTCGGCACCGTGGTCGTCGACTGCGCGCGCTGATATCGGCCGGAATCACCGCTGTTGCTTGGTGGGCTCGTCTTCGTCCCGCTGGCTCGGACTGGATGAATCGGCGACTGGGTTTCCGTCGGTCCAGTCGACGCCGAATTCGTCGAGCCCGTCGGCGAGCAGATCGCCCAGCATCGGCTCACCCAGCAGATAATGCGCCGTTTCGCGCCGGGGACTGCGATACTCGGCGCGCGCCTCCACCGCGCGTGCGCGCAAATCGTCCCAATCGTCGATCGTGCCGTCGCCGCGGCCGAGCCAGGTCAGTGTGACGAGATCGATCTGCTCGTCCTCGTTCAAGGCCACGATGAAACTTCCGAGTTCGTTGACGACGGGATCGGAGCCGTCATCCTCGAGGACGTCGACCGCATCGTCATCAGTCGCATTCGAGCCGGAATCCGGATCGGAATCCGCCTGCTTGACGTCGAATTCACGCGCCTTTTCGATGATGAAGGCGACCTTCTCCGCGGAAATCGCAAGCTCTGGCATGGCTGGCCCTTTGTCTTTCCCTGGGTTCCCGCGATAACGCCGCACCGCGTCAGATGATCCATTGCGCCTGACAGCGAAACTGCGCATGTTCCCCGCCAAAGCAAGAACATGAGGATGCGCCGGATGCAGTGGAAGGTCGGCAGGGTCAAAATCACTGAGGTCGTGGAATTGGAGACGGTCGGCTCGACCCGCTTCATTCTGCCCTTGGCGAGCAATGCAGAAATCCAGAAGCTGCCCTGGCTGATCCCGCATTTCGCCACCGAAGAGGGCCGGCTGAAAATGTCAATCCATTCGCTGGTGGTGGAGACGCCGACGCGCCGCATCGTTGTCGATACCGGGCTTGGCAACGACAAGCAGGGCCGCAACGTCCCGACCTGGAACAATCGCACCACGCCGTTCCTGGAGACGATGATTGCGGCGGGCTTTCCCCCTGACAGCATCGATACCGTGCTGTGCACGCATCTTCATGTCGATCATGTCG
Source organism: Bradyrhizobium sp. WSM1253 (assembly GCF_000244935.1). Taxonomy (NCBI): domain Bacteria; kingdom Pseudomonadati; phylum Pseudomonadota; class Alphaproteobacteria; order Hyphomicrobiales; family Nitrobacteraceae; genus Bradyrhizobium; species Bradyrhizobium sp. WSM1253. The sequence goes on along the minus strand of NZ_JH600073.1, from coordinate 5,422,055 downwards.
GCTGGAACACGAAATGGGTCGACGGCAAATGGGTGCCGACCTTCCCCAACGCGCGCTATGTCTTCGGCAAGACCGAGTACGAGCATTGGCGCGACCATTCCACCGAGCCGGACAAGCAGGCCGTGTTTGGCGATTCCGTGAAGCCGATCGTCGATGCCGGCCGGGCCGAGTTGGTCGCGAGCGACCACCGGCTCAGCGAGGAGATCAGCATGATCCCGACCCCCGGCCACAGCCCCGGGCATATGAGCATTCTGATCCAGTCGGACGGCGAGCAGGGACTGCTGACGGGCGACGTTGCCCATCATCCCTGTCAGATGGCGCATCTCGGCTGGTCCTCGACCGCGGATTCCGACCAAAGCCAATCTGCCGCGACGCGGCGCGAATTGTTCGGCCGGTTTGCCGACACCCCGACGCTGGTGATCGGCGGGCATTTTTCGGCCGGGCACATCAAGCGGGACGGGGACGCATTCAGGTTCGAGGCGCTGGCCTAGTCTCGTGCCCCGGACGAACCTCCCGAATTGAGAGGGCTGCAATGCGCCCCTCTTTGAGCGGTTGAATTTCCCGCCGCCCTGTTCCATGAAGCTGTTCAACCGATCGGTCCAGTCCAGGGAGAAACGAGAATGAAGCTTGTTCGTTATGGCGAGAAGGGTGCGGAAAAGCCCGGCCTGATCGACAAATCCGGCCAGTTGCGCGACCTTTCGGCGCATGTGAAGGACCTGACCGGCGAGGCCTATTCGCCCGAGAGCCTGAAGAAGCTGGCGGCGCTCGATCCGGCCTCGCTGCCCGCCGTCTCCGGCAAGCCGCGGTTCGGCGCCCCCGTCACCGGCATGTCGAAATTCGTCGCGATCGGCCTCAACTACAGCGACCACGCCAAGGAGACCGGCGCGGAGATCCCGAGCGAGCCGATCATTTTCATGAAGGCCAACACCTCGCTGTCCGGCCCGAACGACGCCGTCGAGAAGCCGCGCGGCTCGACCAAGCTCGACTGGGAGGTCGAGATCGCCGCGATCATCGGCACGCGCGCAAAATACGTCTCTGAAGCCGACGCGCTCAACCACGTCGCCGGTTACTGCGTCTGCAACGACGTCTCCGAGCGCGCCTTCCAGATCGAGCGCCTGGGTCAGTGGACCAAGGGCAAGTCGCACGACACGTTCGGCCCGCTCGGCCCCTGGCTCGCCACCAAGGACGAGATCAAGGACGTGCAGAACCTGCCGATGTGGCTCGACGTCAACGGCCAGCGCCGCCAGACCGGCTCGACCAAGACCATGATCTTCTCGATGGCCAAGTGCATCTCCTATGTCTCGCAGTTCATGACGCTGCTGCCGGGCGACATCATCACGACGGGCACCCCGCCCGGCGTCGGCCTCGGCATGAAGCCGCCGACCTTCCTCAATGTCGGCGACGTCATCACGCTCGGCATCGAGGGCCTCGGCGAGCAGCGCCAGGAGATCGTCGCGGCGTAAGCCGCGATCATCACTGTCGCCACGCCGTCATTGCGAGCGAAGCGAAGCAATCCAGAGATCGTCCGGCGGAGACAGCCTGGATTGCTTCGTCGCTTCGCTCCTCGCAATGACGAACTAAAACTTTCATTTTTTGGATACTCGCCATGAAGCTCACCTTCTCCCCCGCCTCGCCCTTCGCCCGCAAGGTGCGCATCGCCGCGATCGAGCTCGGGCTGATCGACAAGATCGAGTTCACGCCGGCAGCCGTCGCGCCCGGCACGGCCAACGAGGACTATTCGAAGATCACGCCGCTGAAGAAGCTACCGGTCCTGATCACCAATGACGGCGACGTTATTTTGGACTCGTACGTCATCGTCGAATATCTCAACGAGATGGCCGGCGGCAGCCTGATCCCGGACTACGGTCCGCGCCGCTGGAAGGCCAAGACCAATCATGCCCTGATCAACGGCATGCTCGATTCCATGCTGCTGTGCCGCTACGAGAAGATGGTGCGGCCGCAGGGCCTGCAATGGCAGGCGTGGTCGGACGACCATTGGAACCGGGCCTGGACCGGAATGGCGCGCTTCGAGAACATGCCCGAGGTGCTGAACGGCCCCTTCGACATCTCGCAGATCGGCCTCGTCTGCGTGCTCGGCTATGCCGACTTCCGCTTTGCCGATTGCGGCTGGCGCAAGGCCTATCCGAAGCTCGACGCGTTCCACCAGAAGATGCTGGAGCGGCCCTCCGTGAAGATCTCGGTGCCGCCGGCGGCGTAGTATCGCGACTGCGGGAGAAGGATGATGCGCGATCGCTTCCCCCGCCTCAGCATTCTCGGCGCGAGCCTCATGCTCGCGTTGACCGTCTCAACCACTTCCGTGCAAGCCGACGGCATGGTGCCTGGACAGCGAAACCTCGCCTGCGAGCCGCCATCGTCAACCGACGACGGCTGGACGACTGCGTCGCCCGACAGCGTCGGCATGGACGGCGCAAAACTTTGCGGGATCGCCGCACGACTCGAACAACGCGCGACTTCGGTTCATTCGGTTGTCGTCGCGCGCCACGGCAAGCTCGTCTTCGAGCAATACTTCGCCGGCTACGATCAACCCTGGGGACAGCCGGAAGGCCAGCACGAATTCACCGCGACGACGAAGCACGACATGCGTTCGGCATCGAAGAGTGTCGTTTCGCTGCTCATCGGTATCGCGATCGATCGCAAGCTGATCGAAGGCGTCGACGAACCTGTGCTCAAATTCTTCCCCGACCATCAGGCGGTGAAGCAGGCGGGCTGGGAGGCCATCACGCTGCGCCATCTGCTGACGATGTCCTCGGGAATGAAATGGGACGAGGCGCGGGCATGGACCGATCCGAACAACGACGAGCCGCATCTCACCTTTGAAGCCGATCCGATTGATTATGTGCTCGGAAGGCCGGTCGCCGCGCCGCCGGATGTGCTCTGGACCTATAATGGCGGCGGGACTGAACTGCTCGGCAATATCCTTGAACGCGTCTCGGGCAAGCCGCTGGAGACGTTTGCGCGCGAGGCGCTGTTCCAGCGGCTCGGGATCGCCGATTTCGCGTGGAAGGCCTACCCGAAGAACGGCAAGATCGCGGCGGCCGCCGGCCTGCGCTTGCGTCCGCGAGATGCCGCCAAGCTCGGCCAGCTCGTGCTCGATCGCGGCCAGTGGAACGGCCAACAAATCGTCTCGGCCGATTGGATTGCACAATCGATCGCACCGCGCTTCCAGGCGATCGGCTATTTCGGCGGCACGCTGTTCTACGGCTATCAATGGTGGATGGGCCGCTCGCTGGCCGGCGGGAGGGAAATCAAATGGGTTGGCGCCTTCGGCTGGGGCGGACAACGCATTTTCATCGTGCCCGAGCTTGATCTCGTCATGATGACCACCGCTGCCCAATACGGCCAGCCGAAGGAAGGGCTGGCCGCGATCGACGTCCTCTCCAACATCGTCATTCCATCCGTGCGTGACGCACGCTGAGTGCAAGGAAGCGAGCATGAGCCTGAAATACGCGGTTGGCGACCTCACCATCCATCGCGTCGTCGAGCAGGAAACCTCGTTCGTGCCGGCGCTGGAGATGTTGCCGGGGCTGACACCGGAGCTGCTGGCTGAGAACCGGGCGTGGATGAGGCAGGCGAAAGCCCTGGATGACAGCGACACGTTGATGCTGTGCTTCCAGTCCTATGTGATCAAGACGCCGCACCACACCATTCTGGTCGACAGCTGCATCGGCAACGACAAGCCGCGGCCGCAGCGTCCGAAATGGAACATGAAGACCGACGACACCTATCTGCGCGGACTCAACGCTGCCGGATTCTCGCCTGACGACATCGACTTCGTGATGTGCACGCATCTGCATGTCGATCACGTCGGCTGGAACACGCGGCTGGAGAACGGCCGCTGGGTGCCGACCTTCCCGAAAGCGCGCTACGTCTTCGCCAAGCAGGAATTCGATCATTGGACCGAGCAGAATGCGAAGGCGGAGGTGCCGCCGTTCGTGGACAGCGTGCTGCCGGTGGTCGAGGCCAAACGCCACGAGCTTGTCGGCAACGATCACCAGATCGGCGATCACGTTCGTATTCTGCCGACGCCGGGCCACACGCCGGGCCATATCGCCATCACGATGGGACACGGCAAGGACGACGCCGTGTTCTCCGGCGACCTCATGCACTCGCCGATCCAGACGCTCTATCCGGAGATGTCGGTGAAATTCGACCTCGATCAGGCCAAGGCGGCAACGACGCGCCGCAGCTTCCTGGAACGCTATTGCGACACCGACACGCTGTGCTGCACCGCGCATTTCCCCTCGCCGTCGGTAGGAAAGATCCGGCGCAAGGGCAGCGGCTTCGTCTGCGCGGCGGTGTGATCTAGCCGAGATCCCGTAGGGTGGGCAAGGCGAAGCGTGCCCACCATGCCAAACGCGTTATAGAATGATGGTGGGCACGGCGCGCGAAGCGCGCCTTTGCCCACCCTACGATTCCACCCGTGTGGAGAAAGCAATGACCAACCTCCCCGAGATCCCTCTCCCCGCCGGCATCCGCTCACGCTATGTCGACGATATCAACGGCTTGCGCCTGCATGTGCTGGAGGCAGGCTTCGAGACCAAGGGGCGGCCCTGCATCCTGCTGCTGCACGGCTTTCCCGAGCTCGCCTTCTCCTGGCGCAAGGTGATGCCGGCGCTCAGCGCGGCCGGCTATCACGTGATCGCCCCGGACCAGCGCGGCTATGGCCGGACGACGGGATGGAGTGCGGAGTATGACGGCGACCTCGCGCCGTTTTCGCTCTTCAACCTGGTGCGGGATGCGCTCGGGCTGGTGTCGGCGTTCGGGTACAGGCAAGTCGATGTGGTCGGACATGATTTCGGCAGCCCAGTCGCGGCCTGGTGCGCGCTGATGCGGCCCGACGTGTTCCGTTCGGTGACGATGATGAGCGCGCCGTTCGGCGGAGCGCCGCCGCTGCCGTTCAACACGATCGACGCGCCGGCAAAGCCACCGTCCGAAGACCCCGTGCATCGCGAGCTCGCCGCCTTGCCGCGTCCACGCAAGCATTATCAGTGGTACTATGCGACACGCCCGGCCAATGCCGACATGCACCGCGCGGCGCAGGGCGTGCATGATTTCCTGCGGGCCTACTATCACCATAAGAGCGCGGACTGGACCGACAACAAGCCATATCCGCTGAAGTCCTGGTCGGCGAATGAGCTTGCGAAGCTGCCGACCTATTATGTGATGGACCTGAACGAGACCATGGCCGAGACGGTCGCAAAGGAGATGCCATCGCCGTCCGCGATCGCCGCCAATCAATGGCTGCCCGACCGCGAGCTCGGCTACTACAGCGCCGAATATGGCCGCACTGGATTCCAGGGCGGCCTGCAATGGTATCGCTGCGGCACATCGGGTGCGTTCAACAACCAGCTCCAGTTGCTAGCCGGCCGCACCATCGACGTCCCCTCCTGCTTCATCTCGGGCAAGCAGGATTGGGGCACCTACCAGCGTCCCGGCGTGTTCGAGGCCATGCAGGCGCGGGCCTGCACGAAGCTGCTCGGCTGCCACCTCGTCGACGGCGCCGGTCACTGGGTGCAGCAGGAGCAGCCGGCCGAGGTAAGCCGACTGCTACTCGATTTCCTAGCAAAGAGCCGCGGCGTGGTTTGACCCGGGAACCCAAGCGCCCTATATAGTTTAGAATTGTTCTAAACTAATCAGACAGGGCCGCCGTGAAGAATTTTGCCGATCTGACCGAACGCGAGGTGCTTGCGGTCGCGATCTCCTCCGAGGAGGAGGACAGCCGCATCTACATGAGCTTCGCCGAAGACCTGAAGGAGCGCTATCCGGACTCCGCCAAGATCTTCGAGCAGATGGCCGAGGAAGAGCGCGGCCATCGCCACATGCTGCTGGAAATGTACGAGCAGCGCTTCGGTCCGCATTTGCCCCCGATCCGCCGCGAGGATGTCAAAGGCTTCCTGCGCCGCCGTCCGGTCTGGCTCACCAAAAACCTGCCGCTCGACACCATCCGCAGGGAAGTCGAGACAATGGAATTGCAGGCCGAGCGCTTTTACGTGAAGGCCGCTGAACAGGCGCAAGATGTCGGCGCGCGCCGCCTGCTCGGCGATCTGGCCGAAGCCGAGAAAGGCCACGAAGAGGTGGCGGCGAAGCTAACGGACCAGATCCTGAGTTCAGACGTGCGCGCCGAGGAAGACCGCACCAACCGGCGCATGTTCGTGCTGCAATATGTGCAGCCAGGTCTCGCCGGCCTGATGGACGGCTCGGTTTCGACGCTGGCGCCGCTGTTTGCGGCTGCCTTCGCCACGCATCAGAATTGGCAAACATTTCTGGTCGGCCTCGCCGCCTCGATCGGTGCCGGCATCAGCATGGGTTTTGCGGAAGCGCTGTCCGACGACGGCTCGCTAACCGGACGTGGTTCGCCCTGGCTGCGCGGTCTCACCTGCGGCTTGATGACGACGCTCGGCGGCCTTGGGCACACCCTGCCCTATCTCGTGCCCGATAGCTGGGCCAACGCATTCTGGATCGCGACCGGAATTGCCGGAATTGTCGTGTTCTTCGAATTGTGGGCGATCGCCTTCATCCGCGCGCGCTACATGGACACGCCGTTCCTCCAGGCCGTGTTCCAGATCGTGCTCGGCGGCGCGATCGTGCTGGCGGTGGGGATCTTGATCGGCGCCGCGTAGGACGTTGTCATGCCCCGGCTTGACCGGGGCATCCAGTACGCCGCGACCTCTCCGCGTCCGATCGGCGCCGGTGGAATACTGGATCGCCCGGTCAAGCCGGGCGATGACTGCGAGTGGGTGCTTGGCTCACCGCGTTCCGTCTTGCTCACATGTCAATCGCGATCAAACGGCGGTTGCGGTGCTGGGCCAAACTGCGCATCATCGTTCGACAAGAAGAACAGGAGATGCGCCATGGCCAAATCCGAATGGAGCTTCAAGAGCGCGGTCGAACTGTCGGCCGCGTTGACCGCCAAGAAGGTTTCCGCGGTCGAGCTCACCCGCGATGCGATCGATCGCATCGAACGGCACGACGGCAAGGTCAATGCGATCTGCGTGCGGGATTTTGATCGCGCGCTGGACGCCGCACGCGAGGCGGACGCCGCATTGGCGCGCGGCGAGCGCAAGCCGCTGCTCGGCCTGCCGATGACGATCAAGGAATCCTTCAACATCGCCGGCCTGCCCACGAGCTGGGGCTGGACGCCGCAGAAAGATTTCAAGCCGGCGGACGACGCGCTGTCGATCGCCCGGGTGAAGGAGGCCGGTGGCGTTATCCTCGGCAAAACCAACGTGCCCGTGGGGTTAGCTGATTGGCAGAGCTACAACGAGATCTACGGCACGACGAACAATCCATTCGATCTCGGCCGCACGCCGGGTGGCTCGTCGGGCGGCTCGTCTGCGGCGCTGGCGGCAGGCTACGGACCACTCTCGCTCGGGTCCGACATCGGCGGCTCGCTGCGCGTGCCCGCCTTCCACTGCGGGGTCTATGCGCACAAGCCGACCTACAATCTCTGTCCAACGCGCGGCCACACGCCGCCGCCCTTTCCGGCCATCCCGATGGAGCGCGACATGGCGGTGATCGGTCCGATGGCGCGGAGCGCAGTCGACCTGCCCCTGCTCCTGGACGTGATGGCAGGCCCCGATCCGTTGGACCTGGGCATCGGATACAAGCTCGCGCTGCCGGAGGCGCGACACCGCGCGCTGAAGGATTTCCGCGTGCTGGTGATCGACAGCCATCCGCTGCTGCCTGCGAATGCCGATATTCGCAGCACGATCGAGAAGCTGGCGAAACAATTGGCGGGCGCAGGTGCAAGCATCACGCGGGAAAGCCCTCTGTTTCCCGACTTCACCGATGCCTCTCGCCTCTACATGCGCATGCTGATGAGCTTCCTCGGCGCCTTCCTTCCGCCGGACGATCTCGCGGGCGCGCGTGCCGGTGCAGCGCAGCTCTCGCCCGACGACAAGAGCCTCGCTGCCGAACGGCTGCGTGGTATCACCAGCACGCATCAGGCCTGGGTATTCGACGAAGGCGCCCGCGCCGGCCTACGCGCGCAATGGCGACACCTGTTCAGGACATTCGATGCGGTGATCTGTCCGATCATGCCCACGCCGGCCTATCCGCATGATCATTCGCCGGAGCAGGAAAAGCGCCGGATCAATATCGACGGCAAGGACCACGCCTATCCGGACCAGCTTGCGTGGCCCGGCATTGCCACGCTGACGGGCCTGCCGGCAACGGCTGTTCCACTCGGCCTGTCGAAGGACGGGCTGCCGGTCGGCGTGCAGATCATCGGGCCCTTCCTCGAGGACCGGACGCCGCTCAAGCTCGCCGAGCTGATCGAACTCGAGTTCGGCGGGTTCGTGCCGCCGAAGATGTTCGACGATTGATGCGTTCGTCGTTGCGACGGCGCGCCAGGTCACTGCTCCAGATTCTTCAGCAGCAATTTCAGCGCTGTCGCCGCAAACATCTGCATATTGGCCAAGCGGTCGTTGCTGCCCGTCTCCAGCGTCATCACCTCGATCGCGGGCCCGGCGACCGCCATGCAGCTGTGGCCCGCCGCATCGCCGTAGCGATTGCCGGTGGGACCGGACGCGCCGGTCTCGGACAGGCCCCAGTCGCAGTTTAAGCGGCTGCGCATCCGCTCGGCCAGCAGCTGCGCGTAGGGCTCCGACGAGGAACGAAAGCCCTTCATTCCTTCGTCCGAAATATCCATCAGCACGCGCCTGGCATCGCGGGTGTAGACCACGGCGCCGCCGAGGAAATAGGCGGACGCGCCGGGCACCGCGAGCAGGCTGGCCGAGATCAGGCCGCCGGTCGAGGATTCCGCCACGGCAATTGTCTGTTTGCGCGCTATCAGTTTCGCTGCGACCTGTTCCGCAACGCCGACGAGCTCTTTCATTCCTTGACCCCTTATGCCTTCGCAACCGAGCTCGGCCTTTCTAGCATATGACAGCGGCCTTGGCCGAGTTGCAGCCAACGGGCAGGCCTGCTTGAATGGCAGTCAAGAGGCGGAGCGGCCAAGCGCCGCCCGCGAGAAGACGCGACGAGGAAACGTGAAGGACACGTCATGGCGTCCCTGATCGCCGGCGGGGTGGATTGCGATGTGCATCCGGCCGTGCCGCATCTGACCAGCCTGCTGCCGTACCTGAACGACTATTGGCGCGATCAGGTGACGACGCGCGGCATGGTCGATCTCATCTCGCAATCCTACCCGCAGAACTCGCCGATCACGGCGCGGCCCGACTGGCGCCCCGAAAGCGGCAAGCCGGGCGAGAGCCTTGCGGACATGCAGCGCCATGTGCTCGATCCCTTTCAGCTCTCGCATGCCATCTGCAATCCGCTCTATGGCGTGCAGATGGTGTTTTCCGAGGATCTGCAGGCCGCCTTCTGCCGCGCACTGAACGACTGGCTCGTGAAGGAATGGCTCGATCGCGACCCGCGGCTGCGCGGCTCGATCGTGATCCCCACCCAAAGCGTCGAGAAGGCCGTCGCCGAGATCGAGCGCTGTGCGGCGGATCGCCGCTTCGTGCAGGTGCTGATGCTGGTGATGGGCGATACGCCGCTCGGAAAGCGCGCGCTCTGGCCGATCTATGAGGCGGCAGAACGGCTGGAATTACCGATCGGCATTCATGCCGGTTCCGCCTATCACAATCCGCCGACCGCCGTGGGCTGGGGTTCCTACCACATCGAGGATTATGCCGGTCAGGCCCAGGCGTTCCAGACCCAGCTCACCAGCCTGATCGTCGAGGGCGTGTTCGCCAAATATCCGCGACTGAAGATGGTGATGCTGGAATCTGGCGTGTCCTGGATCTCCCCATTTCTGTGGCGCCTGCACAAGTTCTGGCGTGGGGTGCGGATGGAGACGCCATGGGTCGATCGCGCGCCGCTGGACATTGTGCGCAGCAACATCCGCTTCTCGTTACAGCCATTCGATGCGCCGCCGGACGAGACGACATTAATTCGCCTGTTTGATCATATGCAGTCGGACGAATTGGTCGTATTCTCCACCGACTATCCGCACTGGCAGTTCGACGGCCAGGAGGCGCTGCCCGCAGGTCTCACCCCCGATCTCGTGCGCAAGATCATGATCGATAATCCGCATGCGACCTATCCCCGCCTGACTTAGCCGCTGCCAAAGGAGGCAAGGCGATGAATATTCAGTTCCGCGAAAGCTCCGAAGCCGCTTCCCCACTGACCGTCAAAACCGCAATCGCGGACTGCGACATCCATCCGGCACGCGCGACCCGCGCCGAACTCTATCCTTACCTCGCCAAACGCTGGCAGCATCATCTCGAAGTCTACGGCGTCCATGCCTATCAGGGCATGATGGAAGGTCCGCCCTATCCGAAGGCCCAACCCAACGCCTCGCGCCGCGACGCCTATCCGCCGGAAGGCGGGCCGCAGGGCTCCTCGCTGTCCTTCATGCAGAAGCAGCTGCTCGATCCCCACAACGTGCAGCTCGGCGTGCTCAATCCGCTCAACACCGGGCAGGGCATCCGCAACCACGAGCTCTCGGCCGCCTTGTGCTCGGCGATCAACGACTGGCAGATCGACAAATGGACCAGCAAGGACAAGCGGCTGAAGGCGTCCATCGTCGTCGGCAATGAGGACGGCCTGTCGGCCGCCGCGGAAATCCGCGAGCGCGCCGGCGACAACAATTTCGTCCAGGTGCTGCTGCTCAGCCGCAATGTCGAGCCGCTCGGCCAGCGCCGCTACTGGCCGATCTATCAGGCCGCGGAAGAGGCCGGCCTTCCCGTCGGCGTCCACGCCTTCGGCTTCGGCGGCAACCCGATCACGCCGTCGGGCTGGCCTTCCTATTACATCGAGGAGATGGTCGGCCACTCGCAGTGCCAGCAATCGGCGCTTGCGAGCCTGGTACTGGAGGGCGTGTTCGAGCGCTTCCCGAAATTGAAGATGGTGATGATCGAGGCCGGCTTCGGCTGGGCGCCGTCGCTGGCGTGGCGGCTCGACAAAGTCTGGCAGCGGCTGCGGAGCGAGGTGCCGCATGTCAAACGGCCGCCGTCGGAATATATCCGCGAGCAGGTGTGGTGGACGACGCAGCCGATGGAGGATCCGGAGCGGCGCGAGGACCTGTTCGACGTCATCAAGTGGATCGGCTGGGACCGGCTCCTGTTCGCCACCGACTATCCGCACTGGGATTACGACGAGCCGTCGCGCGTGTTGCCCGCGGGCGTCAGTGACGACAACCGCGAGGCGTTCTATCTCGGCAATGCGAAGAAGCTGTACGGGATCGCTTGATGGCGCGGCATGTGATTGCCGCGGTCGATGAGCTTCCGCCCGGCACGCGAAAATTTCTGGAGATCGACGGACGGCCGATCGCAATCTTCAACATCAAGGGTGAATATTTCGGCCTGATGAACCGCTGCCCGCATCAGGGCGCGGCGCTGTGCGAGGGACCCTTGATCGGGCTCGCGCAATCGAAGGATCCGGGCGAGATCGAATATACCAAGCTCGGCGAGATCATTCGCTGCCCCTGGCATGGCTGGGAGTTCGACATCCGTACCGGCCAGTCCTACTGCGACCCCCGCCGCTTCCGCGTGAAGGCCTACCCGGCTCATGTCGAGCCGGGTGCGAGCGTGGTGAAGGGGCCGTATGTCGCCGAGACGATTCCGGTCAGCGTGGAGAGCGACTACGTGGTGGTGGAGTTGTAAGCTCCCGCGGTCATTCCGGGGCGCCCGAAGGGCGAGCCCGGAGTCCATCGTGCCACGGGAGTACCAGGAGAAATGACACCGTCCTAGTGTCCCGCCACCGGCTCGACCACCGCATCATATGTCGGCACCGCCTTGCCGCCGCCCCGATACACGACCGAGGCCGCGATGACGCCAAGCAGCGCCGCAAACATCAGCCAGAAGCCGGGCGAGGCCTTGTCGCCGGTGTGCTCGATCAGCAGGGTCGAGGCGAACGGCGTGAAGGTGCCGAACAGGGCGGCCGCGAGCGCGAAGGCGAGCGAGAAGCAGGTGGTGCGGACATGCGCCGGCACGATCTCGACCAGCGCGCCGAGCATGGTGCCGCTGTAGACGCCGAAATAGAACGAGAACATCATCTCGACGGCGAGCAGCTTGCCGAAACTCGGCGCTGCCACCAGCCAGTGCAGCGCCGGATAGGCCGTGACCAGCGACAGGCAGGCGATGGTGATCAGCACCGGCTTGCGGCCGATGCGGTCCGACAAGGCGCCGCCGACCGGATTCCAGAAGAAGTTGGTCACGGCGACCAGCAGCGTCACCAACAGCGCATCCTGGCTCGACAGCTTGAGCACGGTCTTGCCGAAGGTCGGCGTGTACACCGTGACGAAGTAGAACGTCGTCGTGGTCAGGACCGCGATCATCATGCCGAGAAGGACGATGCGCCAATTGGCGAGTGCGGAGGCGAACACTTCGTTCGCCGTCGGATGCTTCTTCATGGCGAGGAAGGCCGGCGTCTCCTCGAGCGTCCGCCGCAGGAAGAAGATCAGGGGAATGATCAGGCAGCCGACGAAGAACGGAATGCGCCAGCCCCATGCGGCCACCGTGTCGGCCGGCATTACCTCGGATAGAAGGTAGCCCAGGATCGAGGCGACGAAGATCGCGACCTGCTGGCTCGACGACTGGAACGAGGTGTAGAAGCCGCGATTGCCGGGCGTCGAAATCTCCGACAGATAAACCGACACGCCACCGAGCTCGACGCCGGCGGAGAAGCCCTGCAGCAGACGGCCGATCAGCACGATGACAGGCGCGGCGATGCCGATGGTCGCGTAGCTCGGGCAGAACGCGATGACGACGGTGCCGACGGCCATGATGCCGAGCGTGACGATCAGGCCCTTGCGGCGGCCGATGCGGTCGATATAGGCGCCGAGCACAATCGCGCCGACGGGACGCATCAATGCGCCGAGCCAGAACACGCCGAAGGTGTTGAGCAGCGAGGCGGTCTCGTTGCTGGACGGGAAGAATGCCTTGCCGATGGCGGCGGCGTAGAAGCCGAACAGGAAGAAGTCGAACTGCTCGAGGAAATTGCCGCTCGTTGCGCGCAGGATCGCGCCGATGCGCGACTTGATCTCGGGCGGATTGGTCGATGCTGCTGGTCCAGCCATGGCGTTACTCCCCTGAAGACGCGGCCGGACCGGAACTCACTTCACGGCAGGCGACGGATTATTGCTGCGACAATCTGTCTTACCCCTTCCCGCGCGGGGGGGTGCGAGTCAATCGATTTTGCCGCGGAAGCTGATGATTTTTCAGGCTTTATTCCGCGTTGCGGCGATCATCCACTCACGGAATGCGGCGAGCTTCGGCGCTTCGCGGCGGCCCTCCGGCGCGACCAGGTAAAAGCCGGCATCGGCCGGCAGCGCGATCTTGAAGGGAACGACGAGCCGGCCCTTGGCAATGTCGTCCTGAACGTAGGAGGTCCGCCCCATCGCCACGCCGATGCCGTCGATGGCGGCCTGGATCGTCATGAAGATCATGTCGAAGGTGATGCCGGGCTGCCTGGCGATGTCGGCCGGCAGACCCGCCGCCGTCAACCACAGCCGCCAGTCGTCGCTGTTGGCGTTGGAGGTGTGCAGCAGCATGTGGCTCTTGAGGTCCTCGGGACAGCGCAACGGCTTGTCACCGCGCAAGAGAGACGGGCTGCACACCGGAAACAGCTCGTCCGCCATCAGCCAGTCGGCGCGCAGACCCGGCCACTGGCCGCGGCCGTAGCGGATCGCGGCATCGACATTGTCGCGCTGGAAGTCGACGAGGCTGGTCGAGGTGGTGATACGGACGTCGATGCCGGGATGGTGCTCCTGGAAATCGGTCAGCCGCGGCAACAGCCATTTTGCGGCCAGCGATGCCAGCGTCGAGACCGTCAGCACCTTGTCGTCGTCCTTGCGCAGCAGCCGGTCGGTGGCCAGCCGAAGGTCGTTGAAGGCGGCACGGACGCCCGGCAAATAGTCGCGCGCCTCCGGCGTCAGCGCCAGTGCGCGGTTCTGCCGGACGAACAGGCGGATGCCGAGCTCCTCCTCGAGCCTGCGGATCTGATGGCTGATCGCGGTCTGGGTCACGTTCAGCTCGGACGCAGCCAGTGTGAAGCTGAGATGGCGCGCGGCGGCCTCAAAGGCCCGCAATCCGTTGAGGGAGGGCAATCTGGCAGTCATCTGGCAGCAGGATACATGACGTTATTTCATGCGAAGGAGTACAAATTGTCGTTTGTCGCAGTGCACCAGCAAGCAGATATTAGCGGTCAACTTAGCTCTAGGAGCTGACAATGTCTACTTTGACCCAGAATTCGATGACAAATCATCATGCGCCCGGGCTGATCCACCAGATCGGCGAGACCCTTCACGTCTGGCACGAGCGCTACCGGACAAGGCGTGAGCTCACCAACTGGTCCGCGCGTGACCTTCAGGACGTCGGGCTGTCCTGGAGCGATGTGGCCTATGAGGCCGACAAACCCTTCTGGCGGGCCTGATTGGCCGCCAGGCCGGCGCCGCCTGACTGTGGGGCGCCGGCGGTCCCTTTTGCCTTTGGTCCCCTTGAGTGCGCGTGTCATGAGCATCCTTCGCCTGGAAGATCTGAAGCAATATTCTGACACGCTGCGCACGCGATACGGCGAGGCGCTGCGCGTTCGCTTCGTCGAACCGCGCGACACCGAGGAGCTCCAGCACTATTTTCGCTCGCTCTCGACGCGGTCCCGTTACAACCGCTTCTTCGGCGCGATCAGCGAACTGCCGCAGGGCCTGCTGCACGAATTCCTCCAGGTCGGCGAGCGCGAGCGTTTTACCGTGGTGGCGACCATGATGGTCGACGGCTTCGAGACCATCGTCGCCGAAGCGCGCTACGCACTGCATGCCGAAACCGCGACGCTTGAATTCGGTCTGTCGGTTGCCGACCGCTGGCAGGGCCACGGCATCGCCACCGCGCTGATGAAGAATCTCGAATGCCGCGCGGCCGCGCTTGGCGCCGACCACATGTTCGGCGACACGCTGCGCTCCAACGCGGCCATGATCTCGCTCGCGCGCAAATCGGACTTCGCCTTCGTCAATCATCCTGACGACTGGAAGCTGGTGCGCTTCGACAAGGAGATTTCCGTCGCACCGAAGGACATTCCCTGCGCGAGTTGGCGTCTCGTTGCCCTTTCCCGTCAGGCCGATAGCCCCTCAGCCTCGGTCTGACACCACTCGAACCCGGCTCTGGTCAAACAGCGCCGGGCTTTTTTTTATTCTTCGTAGCCCGGATGGAGCGAAGCGCAATCCGGGTTTCGGGCTTCAGCTGAAGCGTCCCGGATTTCGCTTCGCTCCATCCGGGCTACGGCTCCCTACTTCCCCGTGAACACCGCCTTGCGCTTCTCGATGAAGGCCTGCACCGCCTCCTTGTGATCGGCGGTCGCGGTCAGGCGGACCAGACGTTCGGCTTCGTGGTCGCGCGCGGTCTCGAAGTCGAACAGCAGGGCCTCGTCGAGATTGTCCTTCATGTAGCGCAGCGCGAGGCGCGGACCTTCAGCGAGGGATTTTGCCAGCGCAAAGGCCTCTGCCTGCAATTTGTCGTCGGGCACCACGCGGTTGACGAGGCCGATGGCCTCGCATCTGGCAGCATCGACCCGATCGCCGGTGAACAGCAGCTCGCGTGCCCGCGCGGTGCCGACGAGGCGCGTCAACAGCCACGCGATGCCATAATCGCCGCTGAGCGCAATGCGCGCATAGCCGGTAGCCACGAAGGCCGATTGCGCGGCAATGCGGATGTCGCAGGCCATGGCGATGGCGAGCCCCGCGCCGACCGCCGGCCCCGGCAGCGCGGCGATGGTCGGCTTGCGCACCGACACCAGCGCGCCGGTGAGCAGGCGCTGCCGCTCCTGGAGATCGGCGACCTTGTCGTCAAAGGACATTTCCAGCTTCTTCGGGTCGCGATGCGCGCCCATGCCCTTGACGTTGCCGCCCGCGCAGAACGCTTCGCCCGCGCCGGTGATCAGCAGCGCGCCGACATCGGGGTTCTCGCCGCAGGAGCGGATCATGGTGCGTAGCGCCGGGGTCAGCGCGTCCGACAGCGAGTTGCGCGCCTCCGGCCGGTTCAGCGTGATCAATGCGACGCGATCGCGGATCGCGCAGAGGAGTTCGTTGGTGCCGGTATCGATGGTGATTTCCGTGCTCATGATTCCCGCCCTTGTAGGGTGGGCAAAGCGAAGCGTGCCCACCATTTGCTGTTTCGTGGTTGATGGTGGGCACGGCGCTATGCGCCTTTGCCCACCCTACGGCAGCTTGCCTCAAAACTTCTCGACCCAGGGCCGCAGCTCCAGCTCCCAGCTCCAGGCGCTGCGCGGCTGCTGCAACACGTTCCAGTAGCTCTCCGCGATGGCATCGGGATCAAGCATCGAATCCGGCTTCTCCGGCGCTTCCGTGCGCGCTGCGCTTCTGATGCCGCCATCGATCACGAAATGTGCGACATGGATGCCTTGCGGCGACAATTCGCGCGCCATGCTCTGCGCCAGCCCGCGCAGTGCGAACTTGCCCATCGCGAATGGCGCGGACTGCGCATAGCCCTTGACGCTTGCCGAAGCGCCGGTGAACAGGATCGCGCCGTGCTGGTTCGGCAGCATGCGCCTGGCCGCCTGCTGCGCCACCAGGAAGCCGCCATAGGCGCTGACCGCAATGGCGTGCGCCACGTCGGCCGGAACGAGATCGACGAACGGCCCGCGCGCCCGGCCGCTCGCGTTGTAGACGACCAAATCGGGCGTACCGATCTCGCGTTCGACCAGGCCGAACAGGCGTTCGACCTCATCAGGGTCGGTGGCGTTGCAGGCATAGGCCTTGGCGCCGGTCTCGCTGCAGAGTGCGCCGAGCTTCTCGATTTTTCGCGCGGCCAGTGCGACGCGGATGCCCTGGGCGGACAACAGCCGCGCCAGCGAGGCGCTCAGGCCTTCGCCGGCGCCGACGATGAGGGCGATCTTGTATTTCGGGTGTTCCATGACGTGATCTCTCGAAGACGGGAAGCCGCTGATCTATGCACGGTCCGCGCGGACAACCACCCGGGGAGGATCACAATTCCGCAGAGCGAATTGCTCCGACGCGGCGATCATGCCTCCCTGACAATTTGCGGCTTTATCCGCTTTCGCGACTGGAGCATGATCGACATCATCTCAAGCGGCAAGCGCCAAATCAGCGCAAAATGACCGCAAGGCGGAAACGAAGAGGACGATCATGCACAAGCCGGCCCCTGCGCAGGCAAAACAGGTCGCGGCCGCACCATCCGGACTGCTGGCTCCCGACACTACCGGCATGAATTTCTACCGCGCCGACCAAGCCCTCACCGATCTCCTGCGCATCCATCTGCCGGAGACGCTATTCCGCCACGTCGAGCCGCATCTCGATCGCCTTGGTGAACTCGCCGGCGGACATCTCGACGATTGCGCGCGGCTCGCCGACCGGCACACGCCGGTGCTGCACCAGCGCGACAAGTTCGGCCGCGATTTGCAGTGGATCGAATACCACCCGGCCTATCGCGAGCTGGAGAAGGCAGCGTTCGGCGAGTTCGGCATCCACGCGCTCTCGATCCGCAAGGGCATCATGGGCTGGCCGGACAAGTATCCCGTCGTCGCCAAGCACGCCTTCACCTTCCTGTTCAACCAGACCGAATTCGGCATGGGCTGCCCGATCAACGTCACCGACGGCTGCGCCAAGCTGTTGGCGAATTTCGGCACCGAGGCGCTGAAGGCGAAATATCTCGATGGCCTGACCCAGACCGATATGAGCAAGCTGACGCAAGGCGGCCAGTTCATGACCGAAAAGGAAGGCGGCTCCGACGTCGGCACGCTGACCACGACGGCCGTGCAGGAAGGCGACCATTGGCGCCTTACCGGGGAAAAATGGTTCTGCTCGAACGCCGACGCAAAAATCGTGATGCTGCTGGCGCGCCCCGAAGGCGCCGGCCTCGGCACGCGCGGTGTCGGCCTGTTCCTGATGCCGCGCTTCCTCGACGACGGTTCGCAGAACCACTACCGGATCGTGCGTCTGAAGGACAAGCTCGGCACGCGCTCGATGGCCTCGGGTGAGATCAAGCTCGAAGGCGCGATCGCCTACGCGGTCGGCAAGCTCGACCGCGGCTTCGTGCAGATGGCCGAGATGGTGAACTCGTCGCGGCTGTCAAATGGCGTCAAATCCACCGCGCTGATGCGGCGGGCCTACCATGACGCGATGACGGTGGCAAAAAACCGTGTGGTGTTCGGCAACCGCATCATCGACCTGCCGCTGGGCCGGCGCCAGATACTGAAGATCATGCTGCCGGTCGAGCAAGCGTTGTCGATGAGCTTTCTCACCGCGGACGCGCTCGACCGTGCCGAGGCCGGCAGCCAGGATGCAGCCGCACTGCTGCGCATCCTGACGCCGACCTTGAAATTCCGCGCCACCCGGGACGCGCGAAAGGTTTGTGGCGATGCGCTCGAGATGCGCGGCGGCATCGGCTATATCGAGGAATTCGCGACCGCTCGGCTGCTGCGGGACGCGCATCTCGGTTCGGTTTGGGAAGGCACCGGCAACATCGTCGCGATCGATGCGCTGAGGCGCGCGGTCGGCCGCCACGGCGCCGAATCCGCGCTCGCAGCCGATCTGCACGCCCGCCTCGATGACAGCCCCTCGGTGCCGCAGGCCTGGCGCGACCGGCTGCACACTCTCACCGATCGCGCGGTCGGCTTCGCGCGCGAGGTCGCCAGCGCGGCCGACAACGAGGCCGATGCGCGCCGCGCCACAAGCCTGCTCTATCATGTCGCCAGTGCCGTCGCGCTCGCCTGGGAGGCACATCGTATTCACGACATGCGTGGCGATGCGCGAAGGCTGTTGTTGTCGCGGCTGGTGATCGATCACCGGGTGTCGCCGAGCGATCCGTTCCGGTTGACGGAAAATCCCGTGCAGCAGAAGATCGCGGCGCTTCTCCTCGGCGATCGCGCCGGTAGCATGAGCGAGGTTGGCGAACTGGTCCTGGCAGCGTAGGCTGCCACCCGCGTTCAAAGCAAAAAAGCGATAGGGAGTGCTCGATGAAGGCCGCCGTCCTCCATGAAGTCAACAAACCCCTGGTCATCGAGGATGTCAGCCTGCCGAAGCCCGGCCCGCGCGAGGTCCTGATCCGGACGTCGGTCGCTGGTCTCTGCCACTCCGATTTGCACTTCATGGAAGGCCTGTATCCGCATCCGCTGCCTGCGGTGCTCGGGCACGAGTCGGCCGGTGTCGTCGAGCAGGTCGGCTCCGACGTGACTTATGTGAAGCCCGGTGATCATGTCGTCACCTGTCTTTCGGTGTTCTGCGGCACCTGTGACAATTGCACCACGGGCCGCACGGTGCTCTGCACCGACACTACGGTGAAATTGCTGCCGGGGGCATCCAATCGAATGCAATGGGCACGCTCGGAGAAGCTGCATCAGTTTCTCAACCTGTCGTCCTTCGCCGAGCAGATGCTGGTGCACGAGAACGCGATCGTCAAAATCCGCAAGGAGATGCCGCTCGATCTTGCGGCGCTGATCGGCTGCGGCGTCATTACCGGCTACGGCGCGGTCGTGAACACGGCGAAGGTGACGGCCGGCGAGACCGTAGCCGTAATCGGGTGCGGCGGTGTCGGCATGGCTGCGATCAACGGCGCGCAGATCGCCGGTGCCGGCCGCATCATTGCCATCGACACCAATCCGGCCAAGCTCGAGCTCGCGACCAAGCTGGGCGCCACCGACATCATCAATCCGGCAGACGGCGACGTCGTGAAGCAGGTGCGCGATCTCACCAATGGCGGCGTGCATCATTCGTTCGAGGTGCTCGGCCGCAAGGAGACCGCGGAGCAGGCCTTCGGCATGCTTGCCTCCGGCGGCACGGCCACCATCGTCGGCATGATTCCGTTCGGCCAGAAGATCGAGCTGCATGGCTTCGACTTCCTGCGCGAGCGCAGGATCCAGGGCTCATCGATGGGCTCGAACCATTTTCGCGTCGACATGCCGCGGCTGGTGGATTTCTACCTGCGCGGCCGGCTGCACCTGGAGGACTGGATCTCGGCCAAGCTGAAGCTCTCCGAGATCAACGAAGGCTTTGCCAACATGAAGGCCGGCAAGACGCTGCGCAGCGTGATCATGTTTGACAGCTGATGCAAGAGACGCGGTCCTCAGCCCGCCGGGCACGTTGCGGGAAGGTAAGCCCGGCAAGACCAGATCTTGACCAACCGATGAACTGCCCCGGAGCATGACGGCAGAGCCCGGAGCGGCACTACCGCTGCAAATGTCGCGTAAAGATCCGCACCACATGACCCCTGACCCGCGGCGCCTCGTCGTAGAGGTCTGAGGCGAGGCGCTCGATGGTCTCGCGCAGCGACAGGAACTGGGCCTGCCGCGCGCTGCTTTCGGTGCCCTGCATGCCCGCAAGCTCGTCCATCGCGGCGTCGCTGATCTGGCAGTGTACGACCTCGCCGTCGTTCAGCATGGTGAAGCGAAAGGCGAGCCGTTCGAGATCATGGCCAATGATCCTGTCGCGCATGAGTGGCATCAAGTCGTCCCGGTCGACCCCGCGCCGAAAATGCCGAAAATCCCGCTGCTTGTCAGCAGCAAAGGCAATCCATGGCCTACTGAAATGCGACTTCAGCGAAACTGCGGAGCTTTCGCGAATGCAACCGCTCGGATTCCTGCTGTTTAAGCCGTTCCAGCGCCTTCAAGCCGATCTCGAGATGCTGGCCGACGCGGCGGCGGTAGAATTCGCTGGCCATGCCTGCGAGCTTGATCTCGCCGTGCAGAGGCTTGTCGGAGACGCACAGCAGCGTGCCGTAGGGGACGCGAAAGCGGTAGCCGTTGGCGGCAATCGCGGCCGATTCCATGTCGAGCGCAACCGCGCGCGATTGCGACAAGCGGCGAATGACATCGGGACCGCTGATCTCCCAATTGCGGTTGTCAACGCTCGCGACGGTGCCGGTACGCATCAGGCGCTTGAGCTCGAACCCCTCGAGCCCGGTGACGTCCTCGACCGCCTCCTCGAGCGCGACCTGCATCTCCGCGAGCGCCGGGATCGGCACCCACAGCGGCAACTCACGATCAAGCACATGGTCCTCGCGCACATAGCCGTGGGCGAGCACATAGTCGCCGAGCCGCTGCGTGTTGCGCAGGCCCGCGCAATGGCCGAGCATCAGCCAGGCATGGGGCCGCAGCACGGCAACATGGTCGGTGACATTACGCGCGTTGGACGGACCGGTGCCGATGTTGATCAGCGTGATGCCGCGATAACCGGGGGTGACCAAATGGAAGGCCGGCATCTGCGGCGCGCGCGCGGGCGCAACGCCCGTCGACGCGCCGCCGCTGCGCGTGATCACGTTGCCGGGAGCGACGAAGGCATCGAGGCCGGCCTCGCCAGCCTGAAGCCGCTGCTGGCAGAGCTGCGCGAAGGCGTCGACGTAGAACTGGTAGTTGGTGAAGATCACGAAGTTCTGGAAATGCTCTGGATCTGTGCCCGTGTAGTGGTAGAGCCGGCGCAGCGAGTAGTCGACGCGGGCCGCCCGAAACAAGGACAGCGGCTCGGGCGCGCCGGGCTGGAGCTCGAAAGTGCCGTCGGCGATGGCATCGTCCATGGTGGCCAGATCAGGTACGTCGAAGGCATCGCGCAGCGATCGCGTCACGGGCGAGTTCTCGCTGGTGGTGATGGCGGCTTCGATGTTGATGTCGCGGCGATAGGCGAAGTGAACGGGGATCGGTTCGCTGGACTCGCCGATTTCGACCGGGACGCCGTGGTTCTGGATCAACAGCCCGATCTGCTCGGTCAGATAAGTCCGGAACAGATCCGGACGCGTGACGCTGGTCTCGTGCACACCGGGCCGGGCGACGAAGCCGTAGGCGAGACGCGAATCCAGCCGCGCATGCGTCGCGGTGGTGACACGGACGAAGGGATAGAAGGCCCGCACCCGCGTCGTGATTGCCTCGCCGTTGACGTAAGCTTCGAACCGATCACGCAGGAACTTCGTGTTGCGCTCGTAGATCTCTTCGAGGCGGGCGACGGCGAGGCCGGCGTCGGAAAAGGATTCGATGGCGACGGAGGGTGGGGATTGGACGGATTGCATTGTTCGATGCCGGGTTGCTGGGGCTGAATCGAACTATAGCAAGAAAACTAAAGCAAGAAAGAAGCCCCCCCGTCATTGCGAGCGTAGCGAAGCAATCCAGAAATCTCGCCGCGGAGGCAACCTGGATTGCTTCGCTACGCTACCGATGACGAAAGGAGGCGACGCTTCCCCGCGTCACTTCTCGCGGAACGCCCGCATGAACTGGTCGTGCAGCGGCTTCATCAGATAGGACAGCATGGTGCGGTCGCCGGTCTGGACGAAGGCTTCCGCCGGCATGCCGGGGATCAGCCTGGAGTCACCGAGCTTGGCGACCTCTTCTGCGGACAGCGAAACGCGGATGGTGTAGTAGCTCTGGCCGGTGCGCTGGTCGGTGGTGACGTCGGGCGAGACGCGGCTGACGACGCCGTTGAGCTCCGGCGTGGTGCGCTGGTTGAAGGCGGACAGGCGCAGCAGCGTCTTCTGGCCGATCTGGAGCTTATCGATATCGACCGGATTGACCTTGGCTTCGACCTGGAGATCGTCGGCCTGCGGCACGATCAGCATGAGGGCGTCGCCGGCGGTGATGACGCCACCAACGGTATGCACCGTCGATTGCAGCACCATGCCGTCCTGCGGCGCGCGGATGTCGACGCGGCGAAGCTGGTCCTCGGCGGCGACCTTGCGCTCGATCATTTCGCCGATCTTGTCGTTGGTCTCGCGCAGATCCTTGGAGACCTCGCTGACCATGTCCTTGTCGACCTGGATGATCTGCAGCTCGGTCTCAGTGATCTTGCCCTTGGCCTGCGCGCGCGAGGCGATGTATTGCGCACGCTCGCCGTTGAGACGGGCGCTATCGCGTTCGAGCGTGGTCAGGCGGGAGATCTGCACCAGATGCTTGTCATAGAGATCGCGGACACCCACGAGCTCCTGCTGCACCAGTGAGATTTCCCTGTCCTTGGCCCGCTCCTGCGCGGAGAGGCCCTCGATCTCCTCGTTGAGCTGCTGGATGCGCTCGCGCAGCTGCGCCTTCTGGCCGGCGCGTCCGTTGACGCGGACGTCGAACAGCTTGGTTTCGGCGGAGAGCAGCGCCTTGACGTCGGGATCGTTGCTGCGATCGAGCAGCGCTTGCGGGTAGTCGATCCTGTCGATCCCGCGCTGCTCGGCCTGGAGCCGCGCCGCACGCGCCTGCGCCGCATCGAGATTCTTGGTGACGATGGCGAGGTTGGCCTTGGTGACGGTGTCGTCGAGCCGCACCACGATGTCGCCGGCCTTGACCACGTCGCCATCGCGCGCGCGCAGCTCGCCGACGACGCCGCCGGTCGGATGCTGGACCTTCTTGACGTTGGATTCGACCACGATCTGACCCGGCGCGATCAGCGCGCCGGAAATCTGCACCGTCGAAGCCCAGCCGCCGAGGCCGACCAGGAGGACCAGCACGATCCCAAGCCCGAGCATCAGGTGGAACCGGATCGACTGCCGTACGGTCCTCTTCGCGGCGGGCTTCGCGCCGCCGAGCGCCATCGTGCTCATGCCTTGGCTCCGCCTTCGCTGACGATCTTGATCGGCGCCGGCGGTGTCACGCGCGGCTGGAGTACCTGGGCGAGCACCTGCTCCTTCGGCCCGAAGGCCTGCATGCGGCCGTCGCGCAGCACCAGGATCTGGTCGACCGCTTCCACGCCGATCGGACGGTGCGCCACCACGACGACGATGGCGCCGCGCTCGCGTGCCGCACGGATGGCGCGGGTCAGCGCTTCGTCGCCTTCGGTATCGAGATTGGAATTGGGCTCGTCGAGCACGATCAGGAACGGGTTGCCATAGAGAGCGCGCGCCAGCGCCACGCGCTGCGCCTGGCCCGCGGAGAGCGCCGTGCCCTGCTCGCCGACCTGGGTGTTGTAGCCCTCGCGCATCTTGATGATCATCTCGTGCACGCCGGCCTCCTTGGCGGCGGCGATGATGCCGTCGGAGGTGGCCTCGGGATCGAACCGGCTGATGTTCTGCGCGATGGTGCCGCCGAACAATTCGACGTCCTGCGGCAGGTAGCCGATATGGCGGCCGAGCATGTCGGACGCCCATTGGTCGAGCGCCGCGCCGTCGAGCCGCACCTTGCCGCGAACCGGTTGCCAGACGCCGACCAGCGCGCGGATCAGCGACGACTTGCCGGAGCCGCTCGGTCCGATCACGCCGAGGCCGTTGCCGGCTTCGAGCGCAAAGGTGACGTCCTGCACGATGAGGCGCTGGTCGCCCGGCGGCACCATGGCGATGCCTTCGACCGAGAGGCGGCTGGTGGGCGCCTGCAACTGGGTCGGCATCGTCTGCGCCGGCATCTGCTCCAGAAGGCGGGTCAAGCGGTGCCAGCTCTGGCGTGCCGCGACAAAGGATTTCCAGTGCGCGATGGCAAGATCGACCGGCGCGAGCGCACGGGCCGACAGGATCGAGCCGGCGATGATGATGCCGGCGGTCGCTTCCTGGTGGATGACGAGATAGGCGCCGACCGCGAGCACGGCCGATTGCAGCATCATGCGCAGCACTTTTGCGACCGCGCCGAGACCGCCGGCGACATCGCTCGCACGCTGGTTGCCGTCGAGATATTTTTCGTTGGCCTCGCTCCAGCGCGCGTTCATCCGGCCGGCCATGCCCATCGACACCATGACTTCGGCATTGCGGCGGCTGGCCTGGGCGAGATCGTTGCGCTGGGCGGCAAGCCCCATCGCGTCTTTCGCCGGCTGGCGGGACATGAACTCGGTGACCAGCGTCAACCCGACCAGGATGACGGCGCCGACCAGCGCGGTGACGCCGATCATGACGTGGAAGGCGAAGCAGATGGCGAGATAGAGCGGCAGCCAGGGCAGGTCGAAGAACGCGCTCGGGCCCATGCTGCCAAGAAAGGAGCGGACATTGTCGAGATCGCGCAGCGGCTGAAGCCCCTCGTTGCGGCTGCCGACCAGCAGCGGCAGGCGGACGATGGTGTCGAACACCCGCTTGTTCAAGGCTTCGTCCAGCGCGGTGCCGACCCGACCCAAAATCCGGTTGCGGATCATGTCCAGCACGCCCTGCGCCATGTAGAGGAAACTGGCGAGGACGATCAGGCCGACCAGGGTCGGAATGCTGCGGCTCGGCAGCACCCGGTCGTAGACCTCCAGCATGAAGATCGACCCGGTCAGATAGAGCAGGTTGATCATGCAGCTCATCAAGCCGACGCCGACAAACGCCGTGCGACAGGCGCGCAGCGCATCACCGAGCTCTGAGCGGCGGACGCCGGGAACGGCTGCCATCAGTCTGATCTCTTTCGGGTAGGGGCCAAAGCCCCTGATTTCAAAGGCAAATTCAGGAGTAATTGACCCGGATTAACATCGCGTTTGCGCTCATCGCCCAACGCAGTCGAACACCCGGGACCCCTATAGCCCACATCACCCTCGACCGACCTTGCACGCAAGTCCGGAATCTCACGATCTTGCGGCTTTTTCTTGCAGACATGTCACCTCTCCCCAGGCGGGGAGAGGTCAAAAGTTCGATCAATTGAACTCGGGCGCCATTAGAATCGGCCGCCGCCGCGGACCAGCCGCACCACTAGCAGCAGGATGACCGCGCCGATCGCGGAATAGACGATCTCCGATATCAGTCCGGTGCCGATGTGAATGCCGAGCTTCGGAAACAGGAAGCTTGCCACCAGCGCGCCGGCGATGCCGATCACGATGTCGCCGATGATGCCGAACCCGGTTCCGCGCACCACTTTGCCGGCCAACCAGCCAGCCACGAGGCCGACGAACAGGATGACAAGCAGGCCTTCATTGGAAATGTACATAAGTGAGGTCCCTCTCCGTGAACGGTTCCATGGAAGCGGAACCGGGATGAACGAGGTCTGAATGCTGTTCCCGCTCCCGCTTGGGGCGCAAAATATCAAGACAACGCGGTGACCGGCTCCGCCAGCACGCACCGTGCCGCCCGGCCCGGCCCGACCTCCACACTCCCAGGCAGCTGCTCCAGACAGCGCGGCTGGGCCACGGCGCAGCGGGGCGCAAAGGAGCAGTTGTGCGGCCTCTCGCCAAGCGACGGCGGGGTGCCGGGGATGGTCTCGAGCCGCTGTCCCCGCTTGGCCCCGTGGACGGTCGAGGCGAGCAGGCCCTTGGCGTAGGGATGCACCGGTGAGCGGACGATGTCGCGAAGCGTGCCCTGCTCCACGATCTGGCCGGCATACATCACAGCGACCCGGTCGCAGATCTCGATGGCGACGCCGATGTCGTGGGTGACGAAGATGACGGACATGCCGAACTCGCGCTGCAGCTCGCGCAGCAGCAGCAGGATCTGGATTTGCACGGTGGCATCGAGCGCCGTGGTCGGCTCGTCCGCGAGCAGGATCTTCGGCCGGCAGGCGAGCGCCAGCGCGATCATCGCACGCTGACGCATGCCGCCGGACATTTCATGCGGATAGGCATCCAGCCGCCGCTTGGCCGAGGGGATGCGCACGACGTCGAGCATCTCCAGAGCTCTCGCGCGGCCCTCCGCATAAGACTTGCCTTCATGGCGCACCACGCTTTCGGCGATCTGCGCGCCGATGGTGTAGACCGGATCGAGCGCGAGCGCCGGCTCCTGAAAGATCATCGACACGGTCTGGCCGCGGAACGACGACAGCTGCTCCTCGTTCATCGCAAGCACGTCGCGGCCCATGACGTTGACCTTGCCCGTGATCTGCGTGCGCTTCTTCGGCAACAGCCGCATCAGTGCACGCAAGGTCACGCTCTTGCCCGAGCCGGACTCTCCGAGCAGGCCCAGCACCTCGCCGTCGCCGAGCGAGAGGCTGAGATCGTTCACGGCATAGACCGTGCGCTCGCCGGTGAAGCGGATGTTCAGGCCTGAGATCTCGACGAGCTTTGTCATGACGGAAGTTTCGGCAGCCTGTCGTGATAATCGGTGGCGCGCTGGAATGCGGCGCCGATGGTGAGCAGCGTCGCTTCATCGAACGAGCGGCCGATCAGCTGCATGCCGATCGGAAGACCATTTTTGGTGAAGCCCGAGGGCACCGTGAGCGACGGCAGGCCAAGGTAATTCACCGGACGGGTGAACAGCGTCAGCCGCTGCAACAGCGCCGGCGCGTTCGGCCCGCCGCCGACGTCGCTCTCCTCGATCGTCGGCGCCGGCACCGGAGACGCCGGCGCGATGATCGCGTCGACACCTGATGTCGCAGCGTTGTGCGCGGCCAGTGCCGGCCCGCGCCAGCGCATCGCCTCGAGGTAGGTGATGGCGGGGACCGCAAGGCCGTTCTGGAGCCGCATCAACACCTGCGGGCCGTAATCCTGCGGCCGCTCGATCATCCAGCGCTTGTGGAAGGCGGCGGCTTCGGCCGCAAGCACGAGCTGGCTTGCCGCGGACAATTGCCGCTGATCGGGCAGCTCGACCGTGACGATGTCGGCGCCTTCGCGCTTGAGCACTGCAATGGTCTCGTCCAGCACGCGCGCCACCTCGCCGTCGAGATCATCGACATAGAAGGACGAGGGGACGCCGACCTTGAGGCCCTTCAGCGAGCCCCTGGTCGCGCCGACATAGTCAGACAGCGGCTCACGGCTCGCGGTCGAATCCTCGGGATCGGGACCGGCCATCAGGGCCAGCAGCAGCGCGCAATCCTCGGCCGTGCGGGCGAGCGGGCCGACCGTGTCGAGCGACTGCGACAGCGGCATCGCACCGGCGCGGCTGACCCGGCCAACGGTGGTCTTCAGTCCAGTGACCCCGCAGAAATGCGCGGGCATGCGGATCGAGCCGCCGGTGTCGGAGCCGAGCGCGGCATAGGTCAGTCGCGCCGCGACCGCCGAGCCCGAACCCGAAGACGAGCCGCCGGTGATGTGCGCCACGTTCCAGGGATTCCGAACAGGGCCGTAATGGGCGTTATGGCCGGTCGGGCCATAGGCAAATTCGGCGAGATGCAACGTGCCGAGCCGAACCTGGCCGGCGTCCTTCAGCCGCTGCAAGGCGGTGGAGGTCACTGTCGGAACGAAATCGCGGCGGATCAGCGAGCCGCAGGTCGCGACGTGGCCTGCGTCGTAATACATATCCTTGTGCGCGAGCGGCACGCCATGCAACGGCCCGCGGACTTCCCCCTTGGCCAGTTCGGCGTCGGTGGCATCGGCGGCCTTCAGCGCCGCCTCTGCCTCGATCGACATGAAGGCGTTGAGGTGCGGCTGCCATTGCGCGATGCGATGCAGCAGCGCCCGCGTCACCTCATGCGAGGACACCTGCTTCATCGCGATCGCGCGCGCGACCTCGGTGAGCGTCATCAATGCGGGCTCGATGCTCATTTCGAGACCTTGGCAGCCTGCGCGATCGGATAGAGCGCGGGCTCGAGATCGAACGGCAACGTGCCGGCAATGGCCGCAAAGCCCTCGAAGGCCGGTCCGATGGAGTTGGAGATGCGCGTCGCGATCTCGTCGTCAACGGGAACACCGGCGACCTGTGCCGTCGCCTTGATCTCTTTTGTCGTCGGTCTCGTCATACGGTTTCCTCCTTCGGCGCGCGGCTATGGCCTGAACCCGGGATCGCCATGTAGCACGCGGCCTCGTGGCCCATTCTATCGAGCGCGGTGAGTTTTGGTGTCGCATTTGCGCAGAGCGGCTCCGCAAACGGGCAACGGGTGTGGAAGCGGCAGCCCGAGGGCGGATCGATCGGATTGGGCGGATCGCCCGTGATCGGCGGCGTCTCGGTGCGACGGTCCGGATCCGAGGACGGCATCGCGGCAAGGAGTGCGCGCGTATAGGGATGCGCCGGCTGGTCCCAGACCTGGTCGACCGGGCCGAGTTCGACCACTTCGCCGAGATACATCACCAGCACGCGATCGCTGATGTAGCGCACGACGTTGAGGTCGTGACTGATGAAGAGATAGGTCAGGCCGAACTCGCTCTTGAGATCGGCAAGCAAATTGAGCACCTGCGCCTCGACGGATTTGTCGAGCGCGGAGACCGCTTCGTCGAGGATCACCAGCCGCGGCGAGAGCGCCAGCGCGCGTGCGATGTTGACGCGCTGGCGCTGGCCGCCGGAGACCTCGTGGGGGTAGCGGTTGGCGAAGTTGGCGGGAACCAGGCCCACCTTGCCGAGCAGCTCGCGCGCCAGCGCGCGCGCGGCGCCGTCGGCCATACCGTGCACCTTCGGGCCGAAGGCGATCGACTCTTCGATGGTCAGGCGCGGATTGAGCGAGGCGTAGGAATCCTGGAACACCATCTGCATGCCGCGGCGCAGCTCGCGCAAGGAGAGCGACTGGCCGACGCTCATGCCGTCATAAATGATGTCGCCGGTATCGCGCGGCATCAGGTGCATGAGCAGCCGCGCGGTGGTCGACTTTCCGCAACCGGATTCGCCGACGATCCCGACGGTCTCGCCCTTGGCGACGGAGAAGGAGACATTGTCGACGGCACGCACGGTGCGCTTTGCGGCGAACAATCCGCCGCGCACCGGGAAATGCTTGGTCAGGCCGTTCACCTGGAGCAGCGGCTGGGCGACGCCGCCGAGGTCTTCGATCGGCTCCAGCATTGCGACAGAGAGGTTGGTTTCGCTCATGGCTAGTTCCTGATGTCCATGGCGCTACGCAGGCCGTCCGAGAGCAGGTTGAAGCAGATCGAGACCGCGAAGATCATTGCACCGGGGAGCGCAGCGACCCAGGGGTTGACGTAGATCGCGGTCCGCAAGGTGTTCAGCATCAGGCCCCATTCCGGCTCCGGCGGCTTAGTGCCGAGTCCAAGGAAGGACAGGCCTGCCGCGAGGATCATCGAAACCGAGATCAGGCTGGTGGCATAGACGAAGATCGAACCGAGCACGTTGCCGAGAATGTGCACGCGCATGATGGTGAAGGGACCGGCACCGGAGGCGCGCGCGGCGTCGACGAAGTCCATGTTGCGCACGCCGGTGGTGACGCTTTCGGCGACACGGGTGATTTGCGGGACGAACACGACGGTCAACGACACGATGGAATTGAGGATGCCCGCGCCCAGCGCGCCGGAGATCGCGATCGCCAGCAGCACAGACGGAAACGCGTAAAACACGTCGACCGTGCGCATGATCGCGGTGTTGAGCTTGCCGCCGACATAGCCGGCGACGAGGCCGAGCGAGGTGCCGATACAGAAGGCGAGGATCACCGGCAAAATGCCGATGAGAAGCGACAGCCGCCCGCCATAGATCAGCCGCGCCAGCATGTCGCGACCGAGCTCGTCGGTGCCGAGCGGGTAGCCTGTTGTGCCGATGTGCCGAAGGCGCCGGATCATCGAGCCCTTGTACGGATCTTCCAGACCGAGCCATGGCGCAACGATCGCCGACAGGAAGATCAGCAGCAGCACCAGCGCGCAGACCATGCTGACCTTGTCGCGCCGGATCCGACGGCCGACGGTCGCCCAATAGCCGCGCGCCTTGGTCGCGGGCGCAGACTGAAGCGCGGCGTCGGAGGTGACGGAGAGCGGAAGCTCGGTCATCGCTAGCCCCGCTTGATGCGCGGGTCGATCGCGGCTTGCGCGATGTCGACCAGCAGATTGAGGAAGACGAAGAACAGCGCCAGGATCAGGATCGTGCCCTGGAGCAGCGGTAGGTCGCGCTGGAAGATCGCCGAGTTGAGCAGGAAGCCGGAGCCCGGCCAGGAAAACACGGTCTCGATCAGAATCGAGCCGCCGAGCATGTAACCGAGCTGAAGTCCCATCACGGCGAGCGCGGTGGGCGCGGCGTTCTTGATGACGTGGCGGAACACCCCGCGCTCATGCAGGCCTTTGGCACGCAGCGCCTCGACGAAGTCCTGGCTGAGGATGTCGCCGGTCAGCGCGCGCACCGTGCGGGTGACGATGCCCATCGGGATCACGGAGGTCGTGATCGCCGGCAGCACGAGATATTGCAAATGCGCCCAGTCCCAGGCCCAGGCGGCCGAGCCGCCGGGTCCGGCGCCGACGGCGGGCAGCCAGTTCAGCTGAACCGAGAAGATGATGACGAGCACCATGCCAAGCCAGTAATGCGGCACCGAAACGCCGGCGATGGCAAAGGATGTCGCCAGCTTGTCGATCCAGGTCTCGCGGAAATAGCCGGCGATCAGGCCGAGCAGGATGCCCATGGTGAAGCCGATGATCGCCGCCGCAATCGCCAGCGTGACCGTGTTGCTGACCGCGCGCATGACCTCGGCCAGCACCGGGCGGCCCGTGGCGATGGAATTGCCGAGATCGCCATGAAGTGCGCGGAGCAGCCAAAGCCCGAACTGCACCGGCAGCGGGCGGTCGAAACCATAGGCGGTGCGGAGCTGCGCGGCGAGCTCCTGCGAGGCGTCAGCCGGCAGCACGGCCACCAGCGGATCGCCCGGCGTGATGTGCACGAGCAGAAAACACACCAGCGCGACGCTGATGACGATCGGGACGACGTAGACGATGCGTCTGGCGATATAGGCGAGCACTGCAGTTCTTTCTTCCTTCTCCCCTTGCGGGAGAAGGTGGCGCGAAGCGCCGGATGAGGGGTTGTTTCCGCGAGTACAGCTATTCCTAATGAGAGATGGTCACTCGCGGAGAGAGACCCCTCACCCGGCTTCGCTTTGCGAAGCCACCCTCTCCCACAAGGGGAGAGGGTGCACTGAGCAAGCTGAGAGAATTACTGCATCGACACCAGCGAGAAGTCGATGAACCAGCTCTTTGGCTGCACGATGCCTGTCACCTTCGGGCTGATGGCACGGGGGCCAACGTCGTGGGCGACGTAGAGGAAGGCTGCGTCATCGACGGAGGCCGCGTGCAGTTCGGCGAGCGCCGCGTCACGCGCGGCGGGATCGAAGGTTTGCCGCGCCTTCTTCACCAGCTCGTCGAACTTGGGATTGTTGATGAAACCCCAATTGTTCGATACCGGCGGAGCCATGCCCGATTGCAGGAAGCGCACCAGCGCGAAGAACGGATCCATCGCCGCGTAGGTGACGTTGGTCGCGTTCGAGCCGTTGGCGCTGGGATCCTTGGCGCCGCGGCGCCAATTGGTGAACAGCGTATTCCACTCGATGACGTCGAGTTGCACGTCGAAATAGCATTCGGCCAGCGCCTGCTGGAGATATTCGTTCATCGGCAGCGGCTGCATCTGGCCCGAGCCGGAGGCAGAGGTCTGGGTCTTCACCGTCAGCTTCTTGTTCGGGCCGAAACCGGCCTCCTGCATCAGCTTCTGCGCAGCCGCCTTGTCATACTTGATCTCGAAGGTCGGCTTGCCGCGCCAGGGATGGCCGGGCTCAAAGGTGCCGGTCGCGGGCACCATCAGCCCCGCGAGCAGGCCGTCCTTGAGTCCTTCGCGATCGACGCAGAGGTTTGCTGCCTTACGCACGCGGATGTCGTTCCAGGGCGAGCCCTCGACGCGCGAGAACTGCCACGGCCAGACGTGCGGCTGCTCGTTGGCGTAGAGCTTGAAGCCGCGCTGCTTGAGCTCGGGCAAAGCGTCCGGCGCCGGTGCCTCGACCCAATCGACCTGCCCGGAGAGCAGCGCCGCGGTGCGCGCGTTCGCCTCCGGCATCGGCAACAGCACCATCTTGTCGACCTTGGGCACGCGGTCCTTGTTCCAGTAGCTCGCATTCTTGACCAGCTCCAGCCGCTCGCGCGGGGTGAACGCGGCCATCTTCCACGGGCCGGTGCCCGCGGCGTCCTTGGCAAACGCGGTCCAGGCGGCCTGCGACTTGGCCTTGGCGTCAGCGCCTTCCGCCTTCTCGTAGAAATGCTGCCACTTCGCCGGGCTCGCCATGAAGAGATTGGTGAGGTTGATCGGCAGGAAGCTGTCGGGCTCCTTGGTGGTGAGCTCGACCGTCATGTCGTCGATCTTCTTCGCGGACGCCAGCGTGGGCATACGCGAGGCCGTGACGCCGACCTGGCTGGCGTCGAATTGCGGCGCGTCCTGCTTCAGCACCTTCTCGACATTCCACACCACGGCGTCCGCGTTGAACGGCGAGCCGTCATGAAAGGTGACGCCGGGGCGTAGCTTGAAAGTCCATTTGGTCTTGTCGGCATCGTCGACCTTCCACTCGGTGGCAAGGCCGGGGATCACCACGCTCGCCTTGTCGGCCGAGGACAGATCCCAGCCGGTGAGCGCGTCGTACATGGTGAGGCCGGTGAAGCGGTTGCCTTCAAAGCCCTGATCGGGCTGGCCCAGCGTGCGCGGAATATCGGCAGCAGTCATGGCGATGCGCAGCACGGTTTCCGCACTTGCGACGCGCGGCCACGCAGCCGCGCTACTGAGCGCCAGCAACGCGATCAGCGCCGCGCGGGTCTTGTTCTTATTGATAAGCATTGCCTCAATCCTTTTCCGGCTTCGATGACTAATTTTGATGCAATCGTATGCAATGCCTATGCCAATGGGGAAACTTATTCTGCAAATTGCCTCTGCGACGACAAGTCCTTGTGATGACACGTCGGCGAAAGCACCTCGCTGCCTATTCTGGCATCAAGATTGCAGGTTTGGCTCCAATTCTCCCTTGAAGTCTTCCTTGGAGCTTTGGCCATGCGTATCCGACTATCGACCTGTTTCGCCGTGCTTGCACTGGCGTTGTCCGCGATTCCGGCGGGCGCCGAAACGGTGCTGCACTACGGCATTTCGATGGCGGACATCCCGCTGACCACCGGCCAGCCCGATCGCGGCGCCGGCGCCTATCAGTTCACGGCCTACACCATCTACGATCCGCTCGTGGCCTGGGAGATGGACGTCGCCGATCGACCCGGCAAACTGGTGCCGGGGCTCGCCACCGAATGGAAGGTCGACGATACCGACAAGACCAAATGGCGCTTCACCTTGCGTAAGGGCGTGAAGTTTCACGACGGCAGCGAGTTCACCGCCGACGCCGTGATCTGGAATCTGGACAAGGTGCTCAACGACAAGGCGCCACAATTCGACAAGCGCCAGAGCGCCCAGGTCAAGACCCGCCTGCCCTCGGTCGCGAGCTACGCCAAGATCGACGACTCCACGGTGGAGATCACCACCAAGACGGTCGATTCCTTCTTTCCCTATCAGATGCTGTGGTTCCTGGTGTCGAGCCCGACGCAATACGAGAAGCTCGGCAAGGACTGGGACAAGTTCGCGAGCCAGCCTTCGGGGACCGGCCCGTTCAAATTGACAAAACTGGTGCCGCGCGAGCTCGCCGAGCTCACGAAGAATCCGGATTACTGGAACAAGAAGCGCATTCCCAAGGTCGACAAGCTCGTGCTGGTGCCGATGCCGGAAGCGCTGACGCGCACCAATGCGCTGCTGGCCGGGCAAGTCGATCTGATCGAAACGCCGGCGCCGGATGCCGTGCCGCAGCTCAAGGCCGCCGGCATGAAGCTCGTCGACAACGTCACGCCGCACGTCTGGAATTATCATCTGAGCGTGCTGCCGGGTTCGCCCTGGACCGACATCCGCCTGCGCAAGGCGCTGAACCTCGCGATCGATCGTGAGGCCGTGGTGGGCCTGATGAATGGCCTTGCGAAACCCGCCAAGGGACAGGTCGATCCGTCGAGCCCGTGGTTCGGCAAGCCGAGCTTCGAGCTGAAATACGATGTCGCCGCGGCGAAGAAGCTGGTCGAGGAAGCCGGCTACTCCAAGGCGAAGCCGCTGAAGGCGACCTTCATCATCGCACAGGGCGGCACCGGCCAGATGCTGTCGCTGCCGATGAACGAATTTTTGCAGCAGAGCTTCAAGGAGATCGGGATCGACATCGATTTCAAGGTCGTCGAGCTCGAGACACTCTATACGCACTGGCGCAAGGGCGCGGCCGACGAGATGAACGCCGGCATCACCGCCAACAACATCGCCTACGTCACCTCCGACCCGCTCTACGCCATCGTCCGCTTCTTCCATTCGAGCCAGATCGCGCCGGTGGGCGTCAACTGGGGCGGCTACAAGAACCCGAAGGTCGACGCGCTGATCGACGAGGCCAAGCAGACTTTCGACAGCACCAAGCAGGACGAGCTGCTGGCGCAGGCGCACGCGCTGATCGTCGACGACGCCACCCTGGTATGGGTGGTGCACGACACCAACCCGCACGCGCTGTCGCCCAAGGTCAAGCAGTTCGTGCAGGCGCAGCACTGGTTCCAGGACCTCACGACGATCGGGACGGAGTGAGGCGACAGCTCAACCCTCTGCCGTCGTCCTGGCGAAAGCCAGGACCCATAACCACCGAATTTCGTTTGCCGAAGATTGGTGGTTGGCCGCTCGCCGTAACAACTTCTCCCTGGGGTAATGGGTTCTGGCGTTCGCCGGGACGACAGCGAGTGTGTGGTTAGCTTCAAAACCGCACATCTGCCCCCTACTTCGTCAGCAGTGCATAGGCCCCGGTCCACCCCTCCGCCGGCGGATTCACCTGGAATTCCTTGATACGCACTTCATAGAGCTTGAACAGCTTTTCCAGCGTGTCGGCATCCTCGCTCCTGCGCCCGCGTTCGATGGCGTCCAGCGCGCCCTGCCAGTCGCGGCCGCGATAGCAGGCCAGCATTTCGATGGTGACGTTGCGCAGGCGCTGGAAGGCGCCGGAATGCATCACGTCCTCGCGGCCGGCGATGGCGTAGATCACTTCGGGCTCGGTCTTGCCCTTGACCATGATGAAGTCGAGCTCGAGGATCGCGAACTTGTCCTTGGCGGCGAGCGCGGTCCTCGAGCCGACGATGATGGGAAAGCCGTACTCCTTCGACTGGCCTTCCAGGCGCGAGGCCAGGTTCACGCTGTCGCCGAGCACCGAATAGTTCTTCTTCAGGTCGG
Source organism: Bradyrhizobium sp. WSM1253 (assembly GCF_000244935.1). Lineage (NCBI taxonomy): Bacteria > Pseudomonadati > Pseudomonadota > Alphaproteobacteria > Hyphomicrobiales > Nitrobacteraceae > Bradyrhizobium > Bradyrhizobium sp. WSM1253. The sequence continues at coordinate 5,386,398 of NZ_JH600073.1, read as the reverse complement.
AGCCCATGTTGCCGACGACGCCGATGCCGGTGTTGAGGCCGATACCGACATTGAGCGGGATGTAGACGTGGCCGCCATCCGTGGCTTCCTGTTCGCGGTCCTTGTTCACCGCGTCGATCCGCTCCAGCATCTGGATCGCGGCCTCACAGGCGTTGACCTCGTGCTCGGCATCGTCGAGCGGCGCGTTCCAGAACGCCATGATGGCGTCGCCCATATATTTGTCGATATAGCCCTTCTGATCGATGATCACGTCGGTCAGAGGGGTCAGGAAGCGGTTCATCAGCGCGATCAGGCCCTGCGGGTCGTGCTTGTAGGTTTCCGATATGGTGGTGAAGCCGCGCACGTCGGAGAACATGATCGTCATTTCGCGCTCCTCGCCGCCGAGGACGAGCTTTTCCGGTGACTGCGCGAGTTGCTCGACCAGCACCGGCGACATGTATTGCGCGAACATGCCGCGGATCTGCACGCGCTGCCGCTGCTCGCGCACGAAGCTCGCGAAGATCAGCGTCAGATAGATCGCGGTGGTCGAGAGCAGCGGATAGGTGAAGTCGATGAGATAGCGGCGCTGGGCATAGTAGAACCAGGACACTCCGATCAGGATCGCGGCGAAGGTCGCGCCGGCAAGTACGAGGCGGACCGGTCCGAGGTTCGGCGTGAAGATGATGACGAGCAAGCCGATGACGAGCGCGGCGAGCAGCTCGACAACGAGCGCATAGCCGGGCTGGGAGATCACCGCGCCGCTCAGCACACTCTCCAGCACCTGGGCGTGGATCTCGACGCCGGGCATGGTCGAGGACACCGGCGTGGTCTTGAGGTCGTTCAACCCGCCCGCGGAGGTGCCGATCAGGACCAGCTTGCCGGCGATCTTGCCGGGCGACACGCTATTGTCGAGCACATCGGCCGCAGAGACGTAGATCGAGGGGTCCGGGCGGGCGTAATGCATCCACAGCTGGCCGTTCTTGTCGGTCGGGATCTCCAGGCCCTTGAGGCGGATCGTGCGGATACCGCTCTTGTCGGTCCTGATGAGCAGCGTCGGCGTGCCGGTGGCGACGCGCAGCATCTCCAGGCTCAGCGAGGGCATGATGTTGTCCTGCGCCCGCAGGATCATCGGCACGCGGCGGATCAGGCCATCGCGCTCGGGTCTGATCGAGAACAGGCCGCGTCCGGCCGCGACCTTCTCGATCACAGGCACGTTGCGCAACAAGCCCGGGAAGTCGAACATGAAGCGTTCAGACCCGTCCTCCCCGAGCGTCGCTACGCCGGTGAATGGAAGTGACTTGTCGAGTTCGGACAAGACTGCTGGAAGCCCCGTCTCGCCCAGCACCACGCGCGAGCGCTTGATCGCTTCGGCAAGGATCTGGTCGTTGCTCGGCAGCTCGCGCAACTTGGCGCGGGTGGCATCGTCGAGGTAGCGCATGTGGCTCGCGACCAGATCCGGATTGAGCCGGTCGGCCTCCGAGAACACGACGTCGAAGCCGATTGCGACCGCGCCGTTGCTGGTAAGGTTCTGGATCATGTCGGCGATCCGCGTCCGCGGCCACGGCCATTGGCCGAGCTTGGCGAGGCTCTTGTCGTCGATGTCGACGATCGTGACCGGCCGCGCCGCCTTGTGGCGCGGATCGATCAACTGAAACATGTCGAAGGTGCGCAGCCGCAGTTCCTGGATCGGCGGCGGATCCCAGAGGCGAGCGCCGGCAAACACGACCAGCAGCGCAAGGCACATCAGCCGCGCAAACCCCAACTTCCGCGCAAACCACCGCCGCAAGATTTTGAGACGTTTCATGGCGGTTGAATATCACGCTTTCACGGGCAATGGCAGCCGGCGGCTTGGCACCCAAGCGGTCATCAGGCGTGGACGATGAAGTCGCTCGCATGGAGATGGGCCGCGGTGACGCCCTTCAGGACGATCGTGTCTGCCGCGTCGATCGTGATCAGGGTGTCCGCCGAATTGGTAGGTGACCCGGCCACATGCTGGGCCATCCAGGCGGAAAGATTGGAGGTCGTCACAACTGCCGAGAGATCGATGTGGTCCTGACCCGGCGTGAAATTCACGATCATATCGCAGTTCGAGTCGGCCGCGAACACGAACTGATCCTGATAGCCGGTTCCGATGAACAGATCTTTGCCGGTCGTGCCGGTGATCCGCGCGTGGTCGTTCGCACTTTCAGGAAGGTTGAAAATCAAGTGAATGGTATCGCTCGCCCCGTGCCCGTCGGTCACGGTGAGCGTGATCTTGTCCGTGGGCGGCTCTGCGCTGCCTTCATTGTAGATAACGGTATTCAGGCTCCCATTGATGTTTGCAAATAGACCGGAGCGCGACGACGGGCTCGCATTGCTGCCGGCAGCCTCGGTCGTGGCAGCCAGCGTGAATATCTCATTCGGAGCAGCGTCCGGGTCGACCAACGAAAGGCCATGGACGATCACCTGCTCGTCGTCGTCTTGCCTAACACTCACGTGATCGAGATCGAACATCGGCGTGTCATTCGCGCCGGTCACGCCGACTGTCAGTGTCGCCGTGCCCGCGGCCCCATGAACGTCCGTCGTCTGTACCGTGAACGTATCCGAATAGGATCCCTGCGGCAGTGCGTTGATGGCGGTTGCATCCGGAACGTAGCTGTAGTTGCCGTTCGCGTTCACCGTTAGCGAGCCGTAGTGGCCTGCGACCGTTGCAGCCGCATGATGCGTCGCATCAAGCACGGCATAGGTCAGCGACCCCGTCTCGCCACTGTCAGCATCGGTCCCGACCAGCTTGCCGGTGAGATTGGCGAAACTGTCAGTCGCAGCCGTGTCCGTGAGCGAGCCGATGTTGAGATCGGACAGCTTCGGCGTGTCGTTGGCGCCCGTCAGGTCCACCGTGTATGTCGCGGTGGTGGCAGCGCCATGCGCGTCGGTGACCTGGACCGTGAAACTATCCGAATAGGAGCCTCCCGGCAGGGCGTTGATCGACGCAGCGTCGGGAACGTAGCTATAGCTGCCGTTGCTATTGAGCGTCAGCGCGCCATAATGACCCGTGACCGTCGCGACGGCCTGGTGACCTGCGTCAAGCAGGGCATAGCTCAGCGTGTCGCCGGTGTCGACGTCGGTCCCGACCACCTGTCCCGTGAGGTCGGAGAAACTATCCGCTGCGGCCGTGTCGGTGAGTTTCCCGATGCTGCCATAGGACAACACCGGCGTGTCGTTGGCGCCGGTGACGGCGACCGTGAATGACGCCGTGCCGACAGCACCCTGCGCGTCCTTGGTCTGAATCGTGAAGACGTCCGAGTAAGGGCCTGCCGACAGCGCGTTGATCGCCGCAGCATCCGGAACGTAGCTGTAGCTGCCGACGGCATCCACCGTCAGCGAACCGTAATGACCGGCGACCGTCGTGACCGCGTTCGCTCCATCCATCACCGCGTAGTGCAACGTTGCCGTCTCGCCATGGTCGGCGTCGGTCCCGACCAGCGTTCCCGTGATGTTCGGGAAGCTATCGGTGGCGGCGGTGTCAACAAGTGGACCCGTGGTGACCGCGGCCAATGTCGGAATGTCGTTCTTGCCAGTGATGGTGACGCTGACCTCGGCCGTATGGATCTTGCCGTAATCGTCCGTGAGCGTGATGGTGGAGTCGACCTTCGCGGTCTGGTCCTTGGCGAGGAAATCCAGCGCGCCGTCGGGGATCGAATAGCTCCAGGTGACGGTGCCGTTGTTCTTGCCAGTCTGCCCATAGATCAGCGCGACCTTCAACGCGGCGGTCTCGTCGTCGGTGAGCGACGCGGTGAGGTCGGTGCCGCCATCCAGCCAGGTCACAGCCTGGTCGGTGACTGCAACTGTCGCTATCGGACGGTCCGTCAGGTCGATGTCGGTGAAGTGAATCGAGCCGGTTGCGGCGGGCAGCGGGTCGGAATCGCCGGAGCCGGTGGTGCTTTCGCGCTCGGAGAAGTTCGCGGTCAGGGATGCATTGACCATGTCGAACGCCGGCGCGTCGTCGATCGCATGCATCGTGATCAGCGTGTGGCCGCCATCGTCGCTGCCCGCGAAGTGCGCGTTGCGATAGTCGCCGACGAGAGTCAGGTCGATGGTCTTGCCATCGTTGCCGGTGACCGTGAGCATGCCGCCGCTCGCAGGATCGGCAGCATTGGGCACGTAGACGGCGCTGGTGCCGGGGCCCCACTGGATCGTCGATAATTCGATCGTGTCGTTCACGGACAAGTCTGCGATCGAGCCGCCGAACGTGTCCGTATCGATCTCAAGCGCGGCGCCGTTGCCGTGAAGTGCGATCGTTTGCGCGACCGTGCCTTCGAGCTTCAGCAGCGCGCCGGCATCGACGGTGACCGAGCCCGTGCCGGTCAACGAGCCGAACAGCGACAACTCGCCATGGACCTCGATGGTGCCGGTATTGGCGATGGTGCCCGAGATCGACGCCGTGCCCCAGCTGTCGATGTGGTTGTGATTGACGAGGCCAGGCCCACTCAGGGAGATCGAGGCGCCGTTGAGGAGATCGATGACACCGTCATTGACGATCGTCGACGCATTGCCGAACACGCTCGTGCCGGCGACCGTCCAGGTGCCGCCCAGCTCGTTGTTGAAGGTCGCGGTAGCGACCGAGACATTGCCGTTGATGTGGCCGGTGTTGTTGATCGTGAGGCTGCCGTCGGTCTCGACGATCGCATCGGTCGCGGAGGTCACGCTCAAGGCGGCGGCCGGCCCGATGGTGCCGGAATTGTCGATCACCGAACCGGTCGTGTCCTGCTGGATGTGGATCGCCGCATTGCCACCGGTGCCCACGATCGAGCCGGAATTGACGATGTGGATCGAACCGGTCGCGCCCGAAAACTCCAGCGTCGCGCCGACATCGACGATCACCTTGCCTGAACCGGCGATGCCACCCGCAAGGTCGAGCGTGCCGCTCTGGACCTCGATGATGCCGGTATTGGTGACGCTGCCCGTGACCGTATCGACGCCGGCGCTGTAGAGATTGCCGGCATTGCTCAGGCTGCCGCCGTTGATCGAGACGTCGGTCAGATAGAGCTTCGAGTGACCATCGACCGTGATCGCTCCGGTGCCGCTGTTACTGACAGTCAGATTTGTCAGCTTCAGCGTGCCATAGTTGATCGCCTCGAGATCCGCGGTGTTGGAGATGTCTTCGCCGGAGACGCCGAGCACGCCACCATTCGCCTGAATCAGATTGTGATTGGTGATGGTGTGAAGCGTGGCGGGATCGATCGTCAGCGTGCCGCTGGTGACCGTGATCGTGCCGGTGTTGGTGATGTCGGCGTTGTCGATCGCGCTCGTGCCGGTCGATTCCAGCGTACCGGCAATCGTCACCGTGCCGCCGTCGATGGTCGCGCCCTGGAGATCGAGTGTCGAGCCGGACTCGACCGAGACGGCACCGCTGCCGGTATTGGTCGCCTTCATCCCGATCAGCTTCAGTGTCCCGTGATCGATCGCCGCCAACGTGCCGGTGTTAGTGACGGCTTCGCCGTTGATGTCGAGCTCGGCGCCATTGGCCCGGAGGATGCCGTCATTCGCGATCGAGCTTGCGGAGGTCGTCGCCAACAGCGTCAACGCGCCCAGGGTTGCCTCGATCAGATAGTTGTTCGAGATGTTGGCGTCGGTAATCGCAGTTGTGCCGGTCGAATTCAGCGTGCCCGAAACAATGAGCGCGCCGCCGGTCAGGCTTGCACCGTTCAATGTCAGCTTGCTGCTTGCATCGACCTTGACCGTGCCATGATTGGCGATTGCGGTACCCGCAACGGTCACGTCATCCAGCGTCAGTATGACGCCGCTCTCAACCGTCACGGCAGCGGTGCTCAGCGTCGCCGATTGATCGATCTTGCTGCTGCCGATGACATCGATCGTGCCGACGCCGTTGACAGCCCCGCCCGAAATCTCCGTGCTGGACAGTGTCAACGTCTGGCCGCCATCGACCGTCACCGTGCCGGTGTTGGTCACGACGTCATTGAGCAGCGTTGCAGCGCCGGCGATCTTCAGCGTGCCGATATTGGCGACCGCGCCACCCTGGATGCTGGCGCCGTCCTGAAGCTTGACGGTGTTGTCAAGCTCGATGCCTGCATTGTCCGTGATCGTCGAGCCCGAAACCGTGATGCCGTCCAGCGTCAGCTTGGCATCGGCGGTAACTGCAGCCGTGCTCAGTGTGGCGCCGCCGTCGATCTTGCTCGCGACGATGACATCGATGATGCCGGCGCCGTTGACGGCCCCGCCCGAAATCTCCGTGCTGGACAGTGTCAACGTCTGGCCGCCATCGACCGTCACCGTGCCGGTGTTGGTCACGACGTCATTGAGCAGCGTTGCAGCGCCGGCGATCTTCAGCGTGCCGATATTGGCGACCGCGCCACCCTGGATGCTGGCGCCGTCCTGAAGCTTGACGGTGTTGTCAAGCTCGATGCCTGCATTGTCCGTGATCGTCGAGCCCGAAACCGTGATGCCGTCCAGCGTCAGCTTGGCATCGGCGGTAACTGCAGCCGTGCTCAGTGTGGCGCCGCCGTCGATCTTGCTCGCGACGATGACATCGATGATGCCGGCGCCGTTGACGGCCCCGCCCGAAATCTCCGTGCCGGACAGTGTCAGCGTTTGACCGCCATCGACCGACACCGTGCCGGTGTTGGTCACGACATCGTTGAACAGCATCGCAGCGCCGGCGATCTTCAGCGTGCCGGTGTTGGCGACCGCGCCATCCTGGATGCTGGCGCCGTCCTGGAGCTTGACGGTGTTGTCGAGCTCAATGCCGGCATTGTCCGTGATCGTCGAGCCCGAAACCGTGATGCCGTCCAGCGTCAGCTTAGCATCGGCGATAACTATGGCCGTGCTCAGCGTCGCGCCGCCATCGATCGTGCTGGCGCCGGTAACGTCGATCGTGCCGAGACCGTTGATCGTGCCGCCGCTGATGGTGGCGCCGTTCACTGTCAGCTTGCCCGCGGCATCGATCGTGACGTTGCCGGTATTGGTAACGGTCGCGCCCTGGTCGATCGTCAGCCAGCCATTCGCCAGCACCTTGATCGTGCCGCCGGAGGTGTTGGAGACGGTCTCGTGGGCGAACTCCGCTGTGCCCTTGACGTTGACCGCCCCTGAATTGTTCAGCGTGCCGTTCTTGAGGACGCTGCTGCCATCGAGTTCCAACGTGCCGGCGATGGTGACCGTGCCGCCGCTGATGGTGGCAGTGTCGACGATCAGCGTCGTGCCGGCATCGGCCTTGAGCGTGCCGCCGGCATTGTTAATTGCGGCGAGCGTCTTCAGCGTGCCGCCGGACAGCTCAATCGTGCCGGAATTGGCGATCGTGGTACCGCCAGCGAAATCGCCACCGGCCGCAAGCGTCAGATAGCCGGCATTGGTGAGCACGCTACTGTCCAGGAACTCGGCCTTGCCACCAACCGAGATCGTGCTTGCCGCGAAATTGGTGAGCTTCGAATCGGCCTTGAGGCTGATCTCGCCCGCAATCGTCAGCGCACTCTTGTTGATGACTTCCGGTGCCTTGTGGCCGACCGCGGTGTCGTAGTCGTTCATCGTGATCGACTTGGCGTAGGCTGCCGTGTCGATTGTCACCGGATAGGACGGCGTTAGCCCATGCAGCTGGTCGGTGATGACGATGACGTCGTCATTGATGGTCGGGACCGTGCCGGTTGCCCAATTGGCCGCATCCTTCCAGAAGCCGCCGGAGGGAGCACCGGGCTTGTCGGTCGCGATCCACACCACGGCGGGAGCGTCGGTGCCGGTGATCGTGACGGTGATGGTCTGCTGCGAGGTGGCGCCTTGCGCGTCCTTGAGCGTCACGGTGTAGACCAGCGTCAGCACCTCACCCTTGGGGATGAAGTCGGCGAGATAGACCGGCAGGTCAGCCAGCGACCAGTTGATGGCGCCGGTGCCGTCTCCGGTGCTATCGGCGCCCGCCGCGATCGCGACCGACATCGCGCTCTGGAACGCCGCGAGTGGGCCGGGCGGAACGCTACCATCAGGCAGGGTCGCACTGGTCAGCTTGACCGCGACCGTGTGGGCGTCGGTGAGGTCGACATCCGTGAAGGTCAGCGTGCCCGAAGTCGGCACCTCGCTGGTGAGCGGGCCACCGGGTTTGCTGGTGCCGCCCTCGAAGATGATGACGGGAACGCTGGTGGTGATCACCGGCTTGTCGTTGGTGCCGGTGATCGTGATGGTGATGTCGATGGGCGACGTTTCGGGATTGACCGAGAAATTATTGTTGACGCGAACCTTGTAAGTCAGCGTCAACGTTTCACCGGCCGCTAGGAAGTCGAAGACGTGGTCGGGAATCGTGTAGGTCCAGACCGCCGAGCCGTTGTTGTTGTTACCGCCGGCTGCGGCGACGCTGATCTGGGTTTGCGTTGCCGCGATGTCCTGCTTCTGGAGTGCAGAGAGCGCGCTGGTGACATCCTGCTGGCCGGCATTCTTGTAGAGATAGTTCGGCGCGTCGCCGAGGTCTATGCTCACCGTCGGCCGGTCGCCCAGGTTCTGGTCGACGAAGGTGATCAGGCCGGAGATGGTGTCGGAATGCGTCGTGTCGCCGGTCGTATCCGCACGCTCAGTCAGCGCGAACGCCTTCTGCACATTCCCATTGAGATCAAGGCTGCGTGCATCGGGCGGGCCGGGAATGCGGGTGCTGCTCGACGGATCATGGCCGGAATCCTGCGCTCCCGGCTGAGTGAGATTCGTGAAGGTCGCGGTCGCGGTGGCACCGGTGTCCGTCTTGATCACGACAATGTTGCCGGTCTGCGTGATCGAGTCGGTGAAGTTCTGGGTCAGCTTGGTGTTGCTGTTGTTGTCCGTGAACTTCAGCGTGAACACGTCCGTGATCAGCTTCTGGATGTCCGGCGACATCAGCGCATTGGAGATCGAGACGTTGCCGCCGCTGATCTGGATCATCTGGCCGGCCTGGTTGACCGTCGCGATCGGCAGCAGCGTGACCTTGTCGAACAGGATGTAGGAGCCCGTCGTGCCGTTCGGCTCGACCAGCACCTGGAAGCTCGCCTGCGGCTGCGGATCGCCGCCGCCGGCGGGAACGACGAAGTTGATCTGGCTCAGCACCGCCGTGCCGCGGATACCCATGGTGGCGACTGGCGTGTCGACCTTCATGTCTCCGTGCTTGGCGGTCTCGCCGGCAACGAAGGTGATGGTGCCCGCGACCAGACTGAGGAGAGAGGAATTGTTCGACCCGTTGGGGTCGTAGACCATCTCGTTCAGCACCATCCGCGCATTGGAGGACAGGCCGAACACCGTGCCGTCGATGAACGTGATGCCGAGCGTCGAGTCGCCACCGGTCGAGACCACGTCGCCCTTCTCGACGTTGTCGCCGTTGTTCAGGATGACGGAGACGCCGTTACGAACCGCGGTCGCGCTGCCGGAGAGCTTGGTGACGTGGCCGATGACCTGGGCGGCGGCAATGCCGGAGGCGGCCTGCGCATATTGCACATGGCCGGTGAGTGCGTTGACGACGTCGCCGGTGAGGTGCGCGCCGTCGGGCGAGGCGATCGCCGCGCGCTTGTCGCCCCTGAAATAGTCGTGAACGACGAAGTCGTGGCCGTCATGGGACAGCACGAGGTCGAGACCGGCGCGCTTGAAATCGCCGTTGAAGATCAGGTTCGGGTCGGGAACGACGAATGCGCCGTCAGGCACATGACCATGTGCCTTTGCGGTAAAGGAATCGACGTGGCCATCGGCGGGCGATCGGGAACCCAAGCCGTCCAAGGAAATCGCGGCGTCAAATTTGCCAGCGTAATTCAATCCGGGCACCAAAAAAGGAGTTAAAATCTAAGTAAGTATCGCTCGCCTAAACTTGCATATCATTACCAAGTCCTTAGCGAAACCACCTATTGCTTGTGTGATTTCGCATCACCAAGCGGTCGATGCTCTCAGGCGGCTGGGCACCTGCAGAGAAGTCAAAGTAATCTTTCAAATACTCATACGTAAAGCAGCGCTTATTTTCGCTCATTCCAAGTAACCTCATGTATTCTATTGCAGAAATCCCACAATAGATACTTATGTCATCTTTTGTTCGTGGTGCCCCGCACCACCCTGCGGCAAATACGGGGCCAAATCTGTGATCCAACTAACAGAAGCCGTGAAATAGCGAGCCGTTAGCCATAAGGCGCAGAATCAGTTCCACCACAACTTGTGCCTGCAATTGGTCCTTCTTCGCGGCAGCTGCCGCTCTCCTAGCCGGCGAATCGTAAAATTTTACGCAATATGAGCAGGCCCGTTTCAGCCTGTTGCCCGGTTTTGGGACCCCAGCCGGGCGCGTTAAGCAGAACAAAACCGCCTGCCTCGCACTATCTCCGCGAAAGCAACAAAGCCCAGCACGTGCAGGTCGAGGGGGACCTGGCGAAGCCGGAAGGGGATGTCAGATGGAGACCGCTGCTCGTTCGCGCGCCTGGCGCGCAATCCTAGTGCTGTGCGGATTGATCCTGCTTGGATCGGCCGCCGAGCTTCGCGCTGGCACGCTGTTGTCGCCGGGAGCCGGCGTCCTCGTGCGCAAATCCGCCGAGCCGTTCGGCGTGTTCGCCTTCGCCATCTCCGCCGGCAGCCTGCAACAAAAATGGCTCGCGCTGAGGTCCAGGCTCGACGATGACATGGTGCAGCTCGCGCTGTGCGACGGCGACCGGGACAATTGCGCTTCGCCGGCTGCGCTGAAACTGCTCGCCATCGTCGACCAGGCCCGCAGCCGTGAGGGCCGCGCTCTGCTGGGCGAGACCAATCGCGCCATCAACCTCGCCATCCGTGCCGCCGCTGACGGTTCTGAGGACGTCTGGAGCTCACCTCTCGCGACCTTCGCGCGCGGCGCCGGGGATTGCGAGGATTACGCCATTGCCAAGCTCGCCGCTCTTAAGCTCGCGGGCGTTGCCGCCGAAGATCTCCGTATCGTCGTGGTGCGCGACGTCAGGGCCGGCGAAGAGCATGCGGTTGTCGCTGCACGGCTCGACGGCCACTGGCTGATGCTCGACAACCGCCGCATGGCGATGGTCGAGGACGACGCCGCACGGAGCTACCAGCCGTTGTTCGTGCTCTACCAGTCGGCCGTGATGAAGTATGTCGACGAACCCGTGCGGTTCTCGATGATCGCCGCCGAGGCGCGTTGACTTTCTTGTAGCCCGGATGGAGCCACCGGGTCGGCGCACAGCGCCGCCCGATGACGGGCTCCGCGAAATCCGGGGCCGCCGCCTGTCGCACGAATCCCGGATTGCGCTGCGCTCCATCCGGGCTACCAGGATCAAGTAGCTTACCCCACAAAGCCATTTCGCCGCGCGATTTGGGACGCTAGCATGGCCGCGGCTATGCGGGGGCGACCGGAATGCGGTTCATCGTGCTGACTATGCTTGCATTGCTGGCCTTGCCGGCGGCGCCAGGCTTCGCGCAATCCAGCCCGTCCGACCGCTCCGTCGCCGAAAGGCTGCCGTTGTTCGCCAGGAACAACTGCCAGCAGATCCGCGATCCCGGCAATCAATTGTTCTGCGGTGATGCCGAGCTTGCCGCCGCCGCCGAGAAGCTGAGCACGGGAATCGAGGCACGGCTTGCCCGCCTCCCCGATCGTCTGCCTGGGATCGAGGAGAACGCGATCTGGATTCGCCAGCGCAACCTCGGTTGCGGCATCGTCGGCCAGACCGCGATCCGCACCGACGATTTCGACCGGGTGAAGGCATGTCTTCTCAAGGTGACCGAGGAGCGCGCCGCGATCGTACGCGATCCGGATTTCGACTGTCTCGCCGCCAACACCGCCGCAGGCGCGCTGATCTGTGCGGACCCGTCGCTGGCGCTTGCCGAGACCGACTTGAACAGCCAGGTCCTCGGCCTGATCGGCAAGCTCGATCCGACCTCGGCACGCTTTGCCTTTGCCGAATATGGCCGGTGGACGCGGGAGCGCGATCGCAAATGCAATCTGGTCGGCAAGGAGAACGTGCCGCTCGGGGAGCTCGAGTCCGCGGAGGACTGTCTCGCCGGCTATCTGAAGCACAAGACCGACGAGATTGGCGCGGCGAAAGGCGATCCGAAGAAGGTGTTCGGCCGGCAGGTCGCAGCCCGCGCGCCCGACACCGATGCCGTCGACTTCTGTGCCGCGCGAATCCACGCGGCCAATTCCTGCGGCAACTTCCTCCGCATCAACCGCGTCTATGCGCTCGATAGCCAGGTGGGCGAGCAGGAGGCGCAGGTCACGGGCGAAATCGAGATGGCCGTGCTGGCGCCCTTCGCCACCTGCAGCAAGGTCGCCACGACGTGCACGGGCACCTGCTGGGACCCCAGGACGGGTCGTCCGCAGCCTGGCGTCAGCAACAAGGAGCGCTCCGCAGACGCCTTCAACGTCACGCGCCGCCTGCGAATCCAGCGCACATTTGCGTTTGTCAAAGCCGCCGATGGCTGGCGCTGCCGGGAAGACGAGCTGGCCCCGGTGAATTCAGGCACCGCGGGTGGGGGATCGTAGGGCTGTGTGCTCTCCCTCGCCCCGTTCTTACGGGGAGAGGGTTGGGGTGTGGGGCTGCTTCAGCGAATCCGGTGACAGTTCGACTCGCGGAGAGCCCCCTCACCCGGAATTTGCTGCGCAAATCCCGGCCTCTCCCCGCATGCGGGGAGAGGCGAAGAAATCAAAACATCAGATTGTCCTTCACCAGAACCCAGCGGCCGCCCTTGACCTGCTGCACCTGGGTGATGGTGTTGGCGAGGTGGTCGGTCTTGGAGAATTTGGTCGGCGGCGAGTTGAAGATGTCGAGGAACTTGTCGCCCGATTCCAGCGCGTCCAGCATCTTCTGGCCGGTCAGATCCTTGCCCGCCTTGTTGGCGTAGAACGCAAACGTCGTCACCGCGTTGTAGCCGATGATCGCCTGGGTATTGGCATCGGTGTTGAACATCTTCTTGTAGTTGATGAGCCAGTCGTGGACCTTGCCCTTGGCGGTGTCCTCGTAGGGGATCTCGAAGCCGCTCGCCGCATAGAGGCCCTCGACGGCGTCCTTGCCGAGCGCCGGCACTTCCAGCACGTTGGTCGGCGTCGCGCCGAGGAAGGTGACCTCCCAACCGAGCTTCTTCGCCTCCGTCATCGCACCGATGGTCTCGCGGATCACGGTGCCGAGCACGACGAGATCGCAGCCGTCGGACTTCATCTTGGCGATCTGCGCGCTGAAATCGGAGGCGCCGCGCTTGTAGCTCGTCACCGACGCCGCTTGCAGCTTCATGACCGTCAATTGCTGGGTGAAGCCGTCGAGCACGTTCTTTCCGTACTCGTCGTCCTGGTGCATGATGCAGGGCTTCTGGAAGTTCTTCCACTCCACCATGTATTTCAGCGCGGCGCGCGTGCTCTCAACATAGGGCAAGAGGTTGTTGAACTTCAGCCGCTCCTGCGGCTTGGCCGGGTCGAACTTGAAGGTGAACTCGGCGGCGGTCAGCGGGAAGAGCTGGAGCACGCCGGCATCGAACAGGATGTCCTGCGCGGCGAGCGTCGGCGCCGATCCCATCGAGCCGATCATTGCAAATATCTTGTCGCGCTCGACCATCTTCTGGGACGCCAGCACGCCCTTCTTCGGATCGTAGCCGTTGTCCTCGAGGATCATCCTGATCTTGCGGCCATTGATGCCACCGGCCGCATTGATTTCCTCGACCGCCATCTTCATGCCGTTGGAGACCGGCACGCCCCAGACCTTGATCGGCCCCGACAGATCCTGATGGGTGCCGATGACGATCTCGGACGCCGAGATGCCTTCATTGGTGACCTTGGTTTGCGCGACGGCGGGCAGACAGGTGAGCACCACCGCGCCTGCCGCAAGGCCGAACGTTCTCAACGATCTCGACATTGACGTCTCCTCTCCTTGGGGCCCTTATGGTGCGAAGGGTGGGGCCATCACTCCTTCGCTGTTATTTAAACAAGATTGTTCAAGCCACCGCCCGCGCCGGATACATCGCGTCGATTTCGGCGGCATAACGCTTGTTCACGAAACCGCGCTTCAGCTTCATGGTCGGCGTCAGCTCCTCGTCCTCCGGAGTGAGCTGGCGTTCGATCAGATAGAATCTCTTGATGGTCTCGACGCGGGCGAAATTGGCATTGACCGCTTCGATCTCGCGCCAGATCAGATCCTGGATCTCCGCCGCGCGGCACAGGCTGGCATAATTGGTAAAGGGGATGTCGTGGTCCTGCGCGAACTTCTCGACATTCTCCTGGTCGATCATCACGAGGCAGGTGAGGTATGGCCGCTTGTCGCCGATCACCACGGAATCCGAGATGTAGGGCGAGAATTTCAGCTGATTCTCGATCTCGGACGGCGTGATGTTCTTGCCGCCCGAGGTGATGATGATGTCCTTCATCCGGTCGGTGATGCGGACGAAGCCCTCATTGTCGATGGTGCCGACGTCGCCGGTATGCAGCCAGCCGCGATGGTCGATGGTCTCTGCTGTCCTCTCCGGCTGGTTCAGATAGCCCATGAACAGGAAGTCGCCCCTGATCAGGATCTCCCCGTCGGGCGACAGCGCCACTTCACCCCACGACACCGCCTTGCCGACCGAGCCAAGCTTGATGCGTTCCGCCGGCATCATGGTGGCGACCCCGCAATTCTCGGTCTGGCCGTAGACCTCGTGAATGTCGATGCCGAGCGCGAGATACCAGCGGATCAGCTCCGGCGCGATCGGCGCCGCGCCGGTGAAGGCGATGCGGCATCGGTCGAGCCCGATCATGCGTCGGATGTTGCGAAAAGCGAGCCGGTAAGCGATGCCGTTGGCGATGCGCAACGACAGCGGCGGCGGCTTCCCTTCGATCCTGCAATCGACCATGCGATAACCAATGTCGATGGCGCGGCGGTACACCCATTGCTGCAACGGCGTCGCATCCTTCAGCGCGATGGTGATCGCGGAATAGAACTTCTCCCAAATCCGCGGCACCGCGAGGAAGATGGTCGGCTGCACCTCGCGCAGATTGTCCGGCACAGTCTCGGGACTCTCGGCAAAATTCATCACCGAGCCGAGCGCGACCGAGATGTAATAGCCGCCGATCCGCTCGGCGACGTGGCAGAGCGGCAGGAAAATCAGCCGCTCCTCGTTCTCGCGCGCTGGAATGAAATCATCGGCGTGCCGCATCTGGTGCGTGACGCTGCGATTGGCGTGCATGGCGCCCTTGGGCGGGCCCGTGGTGCCGGATGTATAGACGAGGACCGCGAGATCGCTCGCGCTGCGACTGTCGACCATCTCCTGCCACAGCGCCTCGCGGCCGGCCATGTGGTTGCGCCCGAGCGCGCGGAACTCGTCGAGCGACATCACCATGTCGTCGAAGAAGCCGCTAAGGCCCTCCATGTCGAACACGATGATCTTTCGCAGAGACGGACAGCGTGCGCGGCAGGCCAGGATCTTGTCGAGCTGCTCCTCGTCCTCGGCGAAGATCACTTTCGTCCGGGAATCGTTGACGAGATATTCGACCTGGGATGAGGCATCGGTCGGATAGATCCCGGAAGAGACGCCGCCGGCGCACAGAATGCCCATGTCGACATGGACCCATTCCGGCACGGCGTTGGCGATGATGGAAGCAACGTCGCCGGGCCTGAAGCCGATGGCGTGCAGCGCGTAGGCGATCTCCTTCGAGATCTCCAGCCATTCGCGCCAGCTGGTCGGCTGCCAGATCCCGAATTTCTTCTCGCGTATAGCCGGCCTGTCGCCCCGCGTCTCCGCGGCGCGCAAAAAGCTTTTCGCGATCGTGTCAGCGACCGTCAGCACCGCCGGTCGGGCCATGCACGTCTCCTTCTTGTCGCGCTCCCCTCCACTGCCTGCCTTGCCGGCGGTCTATATTAGCGGATGGGCTTTGGTATTTAAGGCTTCCTCTAACGCCAAGTCTTCTTCTTTTTCCAGCGCCGCTCGCCTCGTGCGCCGGCTTCCTTGGCGCCCAGGTAGAATTCCTGGATGTCCTTCGAATGCATCAAGCGGTCGCAGCTGTCGTTCATCACGATCCGGCCGATTTCCAGCACATAGCCATAGTGCGCCGTCTCCAGCGCCACCTTGGCGTTCTGCTCGACCAGCAGGATCGACATGCCCTGCTCCTCGTTGACCCGACGGATGATGGCGAAGATCTCCTTCACCAGCAGCGGCGACAGCCCAAGCGAGGGCTCGTCGAGCAGCAACAGCGTCGGCCGGTTCATCAGCGCGCGGCCGATTGCGAGCATCTGCTGCTCGCCGCCGGAGAGCTGTCCGGCCGGCTGGTTGATGCGCTCCTTCAGCCGCGGGAAATAGCCGTAGACGCGCTCCAGATCGTCCGCGACGCCGTCGCGATCCTTGCGCGGATAGGCCCCCATCATCAGGTTCTCGCGCACGGAGAGGAACGGGAACACCTCGCGGCCCTCCGGCACATGGCTGAGGCCCAGCCGCACGATCCTGTCCGCCTCCATGCGCTGGATCGACTTGCCCATGAACTCGATGGCGCCCTTCTGCGGGTCGAGAATGCCCGAGATCGTCTTCAGCACCGTGGTCTTGCCGGCGCCGTTGGCGCCCAGCAGCGTGACGATGCGTCCGCGCGGCACTTCGAGCGAGATGCCGCGGATCGCCATGATCGGCCCGTAATAGCTCTCGATGTTGGAGAGTTTCAGGATGATATCTGGTGTCGCCACGGCATCCATCGCGTCAGGCTCCCAGATAGGCGGCGACGACATCGGGGTGCTCTTGCACTTCGGCCGGCGAGCCCATCGCCAGCACCCTGCCGTAGTTCAGCGCGATGACGCGGTCGGAGACGCGGTTGACCAGCGACATGTCGTGCTCGACCATCAGCACGGTGACGCCGAGCTCGCTCTTCAGGTCGCGGATCCAGAACGACATGTCGTCAGTCTCCTCCACGTTGAGGCCCGAGGACGGCTCGTCGAGCAGGATCAGCTTCGGCTCCGAGCATAGCGCGCGCGCCAGCTCGATCACCTTGCGCACGCCGTAAGGCAGACCCGAGATCAGCTTGTCGCGGTAGGGCTCGAGATCGAGGAATTCGATGACCTGCTCGACCCTGCGGCGATGCACCTTCTCGTCGGCGCGTACGCCTGGCAGGAACAACAGCTCCTGCCAAAGCTGCGTGGTCGAATGCCGGTGGCGGCCGACCAGCAGGTTCGACAACACCGTCGCATTCTCGAACAGCTCGATGTTCTGGAACGTGCGGGCGATGCCAAGCCTTGCGATGTCATGGGGCGGCTGCTCCGTGATGTCCTGATCCTCGAAAAAGATGCGACCCGAGGTCGGCCGGTAGATCCGCGAAATCAGGTTGAAAATCGAGCTCTTGCCGGCGCCGTTCGGCCCGATGATCGAGAGGATCTCGCCCTTTTCGACCGCGAACGACACCGCATCGACGGCCTTCAGCCCGCCGAAATGCAGCGACAAACTCTCGGCGCGAAAATAGCTCATCGGTTACGCTCCGACTTCACGTAGATCTTCTGCCGCTTGAAGGTGGCGCGCTTGTAAAGCGGGAACAGCTGGTAGAAGAGCTTTATCTTGAGCCAGCGGCCGTAAAGCCCGAGCGGTTCGAACAGCACGAACAATACGATGATGATGCCGTAGATGGCGCCTTTCAAGCCGTTGAGCGAGGCAAAGGCCGCGACCTTGGACTGGACATTGGCCGCGGCTTGCGTGCCCGCTCCGAACGTCGCTGCAATGCCGGCGATGATGCCGGGCATGTCGTCCTTGAGGTAGGTCAGGAACGGATCGATCATCACGATGAAGATCGCTCCCAGCACTGCGCCGTGCAGGCTGAAGGTGCCGCCGATCAGGATCACGATGATGAACTCGATCGAGAGCTGGAGCGTGAACATCTCCGGCGAGATGAAGGAGAGCTTGTGCGCGAACAACACGCCGGCGAAGCCGGTGATCGCCGCGGAGATCGCAAAGGACTTCACCTTGTACAGCGCGACATTGACCCCCATGCTGCGCGCCGCCGTCTCGCTGTCGCGGATCGCGACGAAGGCGCGCCCCGTGGGCGAGCGCAGCAAATTGAGCGTGCCGACGATGGTCAGCACCAGCACGGCGAGGCAAAGGAAATAGAAAGTGGGGCTGTCGCGCGAGACTGCGACCCCAAACAGCGACACCGCCTTGATCCGCATGCCCTCGTTGCCGTTGGTGACGCTCTCCCATCGCGCCAGAATCTCCTCGACGATGAAGGCGAAGGAGATGGTGGCGATGACGAGATAAATGCCTTGCAGCCGCAGCGCGGGGAATCCGACCAGCGCACCGATCAGCCCGGTCAGGAGCCCGGCGGCGAGAAAGTAGACCGGGAACGGCACACCATACTTCTGCAAATAGGCCGCCGTATACGCACCGATCGCGAGAAACGCCGCGTGCCCGAGCGAGGCCTGCCCGGTGAAACCCGTCAGAATCAGCAGCGCCACGCCGACGGTCGCATAGATGCAGACGAAGACGAGCTGACTCATCAGATAACTGGAGAGCACATAGGGCGCGATCAGCAGCACGGCCAGCAGGAGACCGTAGGAGACGTAATAGCCAGAATGCGGAAACAGCCTGATGTCGTCCTCGTAGTCGGTCTTGAACAGGAAGCGCATGCGTTCAGACTTTCTTGCGGACATGAAGGCCGAACAGGCCTTCGGGCTTGAGCAAGAGCACGGCGAGCAGCACGACGTAGGGCGCGACGTCCTTCCAGCCCTCGGCCAGATAGAAGCCGGCCATGCTCTCGATGACGCCGATCAGGACGCCGCCGACGACGGCGCCGGGGATCGAGCCGAAGCCGCCGAGCACGGCGGCCGGAAACGCTTTCAGGCCCAGCACTAGACCGACATTGGAATGGATGAAGGTGATCGGCGCCAGCAGCACGCCGGCACAGGTCGCAACCGCCGCGCTGATCGCCCAGACGATCGACACCACGCGCTTGACCGGGATGCCCATGTAATAGGCCGCCAGCATGTTCTCGGAACTGGCGCGCATCGCGGTGCCGAGCATGGTCTTGTTGAAGAACAGCCAGAGCAGCGCGCAGAGGATGACCGTCGCCGCGATCACCGAGAGCTTGTCATGGGCGAGCACCAGCGAACCGATCCGCAGCACGCCCTGACTGAACGGCGTGTCGATCTTGAAATCGTCGGTGCCCCAGATCATGCCGGAGACCGAGCGCAGGAAATAGCCGAGCCCGATGGTGGCCATGATGATGGAGAATTGCGGATAGCCGAGGATCGGCCGCACCACCACGCGCTCGGCGAGCATGCCGAACAGCGCCATTGCCGCCACCGCGCCGGCAAAGCCGACCCAGTAGTTCAGCCCCATCATGCCAATGAAGGTGAAGGCAAAGAATCCGCCCAGCATCATCAAATCGCCCTGCGCGAAATTGACGACCTCGGTGGCCTTGTAGACAAGCACGAAGCCGAGCGCGATCAGGCCGTAGACGCAGCCGAGCGCAACACCGCTGACCAGCTGCTGAACGAAATCCAGCATCGTCGCGCATCCTCCCGATACAACCGGCGGTTCTTCCTGACCGCCTTGCCGCATCTTGTGTTCAGTCGCTACGCAGTCGTTTCGCTGCGTTAGCGCCATTCGTCCCTTTGCCAATTCAGCCTGAACCGCCAAGCGCTGTCAACAAACGGTGACTTGCCATTAGTCCAATCCGGATGACGGAATTTGCGGCAGCGCGATTCACGGTGCCGAAACATCTTCGGGGCATGGTCGCGAGCGATGCAAAACCGCAAGGTGTGGCCGCCATGAAGACGGACGACTCGGCGCTCGAAGTCATGGGGTTAACGAAGTGTTTTGACCGTCTGGCGGTCGATAACCTCGATCTCACCATCCATGCCGGCGAATTCTATGCGCTGGTCGGCCCCAACGGCGCCGGCAAGACCACCACTTTGCGCATGGTTGCAGGCCTTTTGCGGCCCGATGCCGGCGCGGTCTCCATCTTCGGCATCGATGCGCTCCAAAACCCCGTCGCCGCCAAGCAGGTGATGGCGTGGGTCTCCGACGAGCCCATGATCTACGACAAGCTCACGCCGCTCGAATATCTCGAATTCGTGGCCGGTCTGTGGGGCATCGCACCATCGGCCTCGGAACCGATCGCCGCGGGTCTCCTGAACTCGCTCGGGCTCGAGCCGCACCGGCACGAACGCTGCGAGGGTTTTTCCAAGGGCATGCGCCAGAAGGTCGCCCTCGCCGGCGCCCTGGTGCACGATCCCCGCCTCATCATCCTCGACGAACCGCTGACGGGACTGGATGCCGTCTCCGCCCGCCATGTCAAGGGACTCCTGAGCGAGCGCGTCCGCGCCGGTTGCACCGTCATCATGACCACGCATATCCTCGAGGTCGCCGAACGCATGGCTGACCGTATCGGTGTGATCGCAGCCGGCCGCCTGGTTGCCGAGGGCACGCTAACCGAGCTCCGGCAGCAAAACGGGCACGCCGACACCAGCCTGGAAGATCTCTTCATCGCGCTGGTGACGCTTCCGGAAGCCGCATGAGCTCGGCCACCGCGCTGTCCTGGTTCGCCCGCCACGAGCTCCGGCTCGCCTGGCGCGAATGGCTCGCCATGATGACCGGCGGGCGGCGCAAACGAACACGTGCGGCGGTAATCGGCCTGCTGTTCTTCGCGGCGCTGCTGCACGTACCGGCCTGGGCGGTGATCGGCCGCTTCGCCGACCTGCAATTGCCACTCGACAAATCCTCGCTGATCGTGATCTCGGCGACGATTTTTCTCGCCTGGACGCTGATGCTGTCGCAGGCAATCGAATCGGTGACCCGGGTGTTTTACGCACGCGCCGATCTCGACCTCGTCATGTCCTCACCCGCGACGCTGGCCAATCTGTTCTCGGTGCGCATCGCCGCGATCGCGCTCGCCATCACGGTGATGGCGCTGCTGTTCTCGACGCCCTTCATCGACGTGCTGGTATTCGGGGGCGGCGCGCGCTGGCTTGCTGCGTTCGGCGTCGTTGTCGCCATGGGCCTGTCGGCCGCAGCGATCGCGATCGCCGTCACCATCCTGCTGTTTCGCCTGATCGGTCCGGCGCGGACACGGTTCGTCGCCCAGATCCTCGCCGCCATCATCGGCGCCGGCTTCGTGATCGCGCTTCAGGTGGCGGCGATCATGTCCTACGGCACGCTGTCGCGCTTCACCATCCTGACCTCGGGTAGCTTGGCCGCTTACGCGCCCGATGCCGACAGCATCTGGTGGTGGCCGGCGCGGGCGGCGATGGGAGACGCCGAAGCGCTGCTGCTGCTCCTAGCGCTCGGGCTCGTGCTGCTCGGAAGCGTCATGGCGATCTTCTCGGGCCGCTTCGCCGACACGGCGATCGATGCCGCCGCCTATGGCGCGTCCGGCCGTCGCAGCGCGAAGGAGCGCCCGTTCCGCGGCGGATCGCGTCAGCATGCCCTGCGGCGCAAGGAATTTTCGCTGCTCTGGCGCGATCCCTGGCTGATCTCGCAGACGCTGATGCAGCTGCTCTATCTGGTGCCGCCGGCGCTGCTGCTCTGGCGCAACTTTGCCGACAGCTCCGCGGCGCTGACGCTGATCACGCCCGTCATCGTCATGGCGGCCGGCCAACTCGCCGGCGGGCTTGCCTGGCTGACGATCTCGGGCGAGGACGCGCCCGACCTGGTTGCGACCGCGCCGCTGACGCCGTCCAGCGTCATCCGCGCCAAGATCGAGGTGGTGCTGATCGCGATCGCCATCGTCTTCTGCCCGCTGATCGCGGCGCTCGCTTTCGCCTCGGCGTTCCAGGCCGCGGTCAGCGCCGGTGCGGTCATCGTCAGCGCGGCCTCCGCCACCGCAATCCAGCTCTGGTTCCGGGTGCAGGCCCGGCGCAGCCAATTTCGCCGCCGCCAGACCTCGTCGCGACTTGCGACCTTTGCCGAGGCGTTCTCCTCGATCGGCTGGGCTGCCAGCGCCGCGCTGGTGCTCACGCTGCCCATCGTCGGTCTCGTCAGCGGCCTGATCACCGCGGGCCTCGT
Organism: Bradyrhizobium sp. WSM1253; assembly: GCF_000244935.1. Taxonomy (NCBI): domain Bacteria; kingdom Pseudomonadati; phylum Pseudomonadota; class Alphaproteobacteria; order Hyphomicrobiales; family Nitrobacteraceae; genus Bradyrhizobium; species Bradyrhizobium sp. WSM1253. The sequence goes on along the minus strand of NZ_JH600073.1, from coordinate 5,364,540 downwards.
CGCCATCACCTGGAAGTTCAGCCCAAGGCGGGAGTGAAGGCTGCCTGCCTTGAAAGTAAGGATAAAATGCCTTACCTATCGAGGACTCAGTATTGAGGGATCCCCATGAGCACGCTCACGGTCACGGCAAAGGGGCAGGTTACGCTACGGAAAGACCTCCTGGAGCACCTCGGTGTACATCCGGGCGACAAGATTTCGATAGAAAAGCTTCCTGGCGGGCGAGTTGAGGTGAGAGCAGTTCGGCCCACCGGAGAGATTTCGGATGCCTTCGGCTTTTTGAAGGGAAAGACGAACGGTCGATCGCTCTCGATCGAGGAGATGAATGCGGTCATTGCTGACGGCTGGGCCAGCAAGCGATGAAGATAACACCCGACACCAACGTCCTGGTACGGGTGCTGGTCGAAGATGATGCCGAACAGAGCAAGGTGGCCGAAGCCCTTCTCGAGAACGCGGACCTCATAGCCATCTCGATCCCCGCATTATGTGAGTTGGCTTGGGTCCTCTCACGAGGCTACAAAACCTCTGCTGGAAATATCGCGGCTTCGATCCGGCACTTGATCAATGCATCCAATGTCGTCGTCAACCGGCCCATAGCTGAGGCTGGATTAGCGCTCCTCGAGGCCGGGGGTGACTTTACCGATGGCGTCATCGCCCACGAAGGCAACTGGCTTGGGGCCGATACTTTCGTGTCGTTCGACAAAGCGGCCGTGAAACTGATCAAAGCAAGCGGTGGAATGGCGCGGCTCGCCGGCACCACATGACGCGAGGATAATTCGTAGATACACTCACAGATCGTCGATAAGCGCCGGACGGTTCCTGATGTCTCGATTGTTGCTGACGGTCTGTGCGCTTCTCGGTTGGCTGGTAACATCTGCCTTCGCGCAGCAATCACCTCAGCGCAGCGAATGCCTGGCGATGGCAAATGCGGCACCCCGCGTGACGCCGGTCGCGTTCCGGCAGGCCGCAGCCTCCGCTGAAGTCCAGATTACCTATGCAGGCCATTCCACCTATTTCATCGACACGCCCGGCGGCTTGCGCATCGCGACCGACTATAGCGGGGCCTACCAAGTGGGCCGGCTGCCCGATGTCGTCACCATGAACCGGGCCCACAGCACGCACTATTCTTTATATCCCGACAAGCGCATTCCTCATGTGCTGCATGGCTGGGGCGAGGACGGCAAGCCGGCCATCGTGTCGGAGCGCATCGGCGACACCTTCATCCGCAACGTCACCACCGACATCCGTCGCTATTTCGGCGACGATTCCGGCGCCGACATGATCCGCGACGGCAATTCGATCTTCATCTTCGAGGTCGCGGGCCTCTGCATCGGCCATCTCGGCCATCTTCACCACAAGCTCGACGACAGCCATTTTGCCCAGATCGGGCGGCTCGACATCGTCATGGTGCCGATCGACGGCACCTACACCATGTCGCTCGACGGCGTCTCCGAGATCACCAAGCGGCTGCGCGCCTCGGTCGTGCTGCCGATGCACCGCTTCGCCACCCCGCTCGACGATTTCATGCAACGTATCGGCCAGCAGTTCGAGATCGACCGGCGCATGGAACGAAGTTTCCGGATGTCTCGGGATGCGTTGCCGTCGAAGCCGACGGTGATCATCCTCGACGGGGTGTGACGCGCCGAGCCGGAACGCATGAGCCTCCTCCGACTTGGTTGCTTCGAAATCAGTTACGATCGGAGCAGTCATGAGCAGAAGGTTGCTGGTCATAGGCTCATTTGCGGCCATTTACCTGCTGTGGGGTTCCACCTACTTCGCCATCACTTTGGGCCTGAAATCGATTCCGCCATTTCTGCTGATGGCGCTGCGTTCGCTCTGTGGCGGCATCTTGTTGCTGGCCATGAGTGCCGGTGAGGTCGCGAACCTATCCGCGCAGGCGTGGATAAGGGCGAGCCTGTGCGGGCTCCTGTTCTTTGTCGGTTGCCATGGCGTACTCGCCTTCGCGCAGCAATCGGTTCCTTCGGGCGTGGCGGCCATCGTGCTGGCCACGATCCCGTTCTGGATCCTGCTGATCGATGTCTTGTTCCCCGGCGATCAGCGACCGAAGCCCTTCGCCCTGCTCGCTCTCGTGCCGGGCTTCTTCGGCGTCGGACTCGTGGCGTGGCAAAACGTCGAGCAGGCCGGCATCAGTATCCTTCCCGTCGTCTGGCTGCTGGCTGCGGCCTTGTCATGGTCGGCCGGGACTATCTTGTCCCGGAGCATGTCGAGCCAGGCATCCGCTATCCTGCTTTCGGGCATCCAGCTTTCGATAGGCGGTACCGTGTTGTTCGCGATCAGTTGGCTGACAGGCGAGATCGGAAACTTCAGGCCGAGCGAGGTTTCGCTGACTTCGCTTGCAGCGGCGCTTTGGCTGATCATCGCTGGCAGCGTGATCGGATTCGTTGCCTACAACTGGCTTCTGGAAAACGTCTCGACCTCGTTGGTGTCGACCTACACTTTCGTCAACCCGGTGATCGCTGTACTGCTCGGCACCCTCGTGCTGAGCGAGCCATTTTCGCGCCTGATGTTGCTTGGTGCGGGTCTCGTGATTGTCTCCGTCATCGTCATTTGGCTCGCGGAACGCGCGACGAGCCGACGAACGAACGACAGGCCGAATCCTGGCATAGGGCATCTGTCGCCCAACAAGACTTGACGGCGGGCGCCGCGCAATTTTCTCCAAGTCGGCTGCCGTCCGGTCGTGCTGATCTCCTCGCAAACAGGAGATGGACATGACCGACTTTGCGAGATTATTGCACGCGGACGGACCGAACCCCGAGCACGCGGCGGCGCTCCAGCTTTATGGCCGCTTCGTCGGCGATTGGGACGCCGAGATCACCGCCCATGGACCCGATGGAACGAAACACACCGCGCCCGGCGAAATCCATTTCGGCTGGGTGCTGGAGGGCCGCGCCGTGCAAGACGTCTGGATCATTCCGCGCCCGGCTGGCAGCCCGGCCTTGCCGATCGCCGGCAATTGGTACGGCACGACGCTGCGGGTCTACGATCCGACCATCGATGCCTGGCGGATCTCCTGGTTCGATCCCGGCCGCGGCATATTCCGCCAGCAGATCGGCCGTCCACGCGATGCCGACATCGTTCAGGAAGGCACGACCGAAGCCGGCGACCTGACGCGCTGGAGTTTTACGGAAATCACCGAGGATTTCTTCCATTGGCTCGGCGAGGTCAAGCCGGCCACCGCAACCGATTGGCGGCTTTTGGTCGATGTGAGGGCGAAGCGGCGCAAGGATTGACGACGGCGCCGCTGTGCCCGCGATGACGGGTGCGGTTGCGAAACGCGCGCTGCTGCACGCGAGAACGAGGTGTTAGGCTCCCAGAACAAGAAGCATACATCAAGGGAGCGAACGCCGATGGCCGCAAGCGGTTTGCCCGCCAACACGAGCGGGCTATTCGTCGAGCCGCGCGAGGACTGGCTCGCGCTGCATCACGAGGAGATCATCGATCCCTTACGGCCGATCGTCGATCCCCATCACCATCTCTGGAATCGCGGGCACCGCTATTTGATCGAGGAGATGGCGGCGGATATCGCCTCCGGCCACAACATCACCGCCACCGTCTATGTCGATTGCCGCTCGATGTATCGTGCGCACGGGCCCGAAGCATTCCGGCCGGTCGGCGAGGTCGAGTTCGCCAATGGCGTCGCCGCGATGAGCGCCAGCGGCGGCTATGGCAAGGCGGCGATCTGCGCCGGCATCGTCAGCCACGTCAACCTGCTGCTCGGCGATGCCGCACAACCGGTGTTGGAGGCCGAGATCGCGGCGGGCAACGGTCGCTTCCGCGGCATCCGGCATTCCTCGGCCTGGGACGCAGATCCCGCAGTCGCCGGCATGTATGCGAGCCGGCCGCAGGGATTGTTGCAGGACCCGACCTTCCGGAAGGGCTTTGCCTGTCTCGCGCCGCTGAACCTGAGCTTCGACGCCTGGCTGTTCCATCCGCAAATCGGCGAGCTGACCGAGCTCGCCCGCGCATTTCCCGACACCAGGATCGTGCTCGACCATTGCGGCGGCCCGGCCGGAATCGGCCGCTTTGCCGGGCGACGCGAGGAGGTGTTTGCGCAATGGCGCGCCTCGATCCGGGAGATCGCGAAATGCGAGAACGTCGTGGTGAAGCTCGGCGGGCTCGCGATGTGCCTGCTCGGCTACGACTTCCATTTGCGCGAGAGGCCGCCGTTATCCGAGGAGCTTGCCGCGGCGTGGCGGCCTTACATTGAAACCTGCATCGAGGCGTTTGGACCCACGCGCGCGATGTTCGAGAGCAATTTCCCGCCGGACAAGGGCCAGTGCAGCTATCAGGTAATCTTCAACGCCTTCAAGCGTATCGCGGCGCCCTTGAGCGAGACCGAGAAGACGGCGTTGTTCTCGCAGACCGCGAGTGATTTCTACCGGTTCGATCTGCCTTAAAGTGATTGGCGCCATGACGAGAACAGGGGCCGGGATGTTGATCCCGGCCCCCTGTTCCGTCGTGACCGCTGGGAAGCGTCCTTGAAACTGATTGAACTCTAACCGGCGCCCATCAGCGAGGCAGGACGGCGCTCGCCGGTGGAGACGAAGATCTTCTTGAGCTTGTTGAGGACGCGGATCAGGAAGCCGATCATCACGGGATTGGTCTTGCGGCAGAAGGCGATCTTCTTGACGTGGCCCTCGACATGCCACTTGGCATGCGCGCCGTTGCGGAAGAAAATGACGTCGCCCGGGCCGTAGCGCTTCGGCGGCATGCCGTCGCTTTCGAGCACGATCGACCCTTCCATGATCATGATCGTCTCGTCGATGTCGTAATACCAGTTGAAGCGGCCTTCGGTGCAGGCCCAGATGATGGTCGAAGCGGTGCCGTCGGCGCTGGTGGACAGGATGTGCGAGCGCGACACCGGATTGCCTTCGATGATCCAGGACGGTTCGATCGGCCGCAGCTCGAGATCTACATTGCAACTACTGATTTCAATCAATGCGCGCGACATCTGTTCCCCCAGGGGATAAAATATGATCCGCCGGGTCTCGGCCCGGATTGTTCAAAGATGGCGGGAACGCTAGTAGCCGGTTTTTAATTCTTTCTTACGCAGGGTCCGACAATCAGCCGCAAGTTGCAGACGCGAAACGGTTAACGCCGCAATTTCCCTGCAATTTCGCGCACATGAACCCTTCTTTTCCGGGGTGCGACAAAGTGCGCGAAGCTATCTGAAAGGAGCCATGCCGATGCCCCTCACCCCGGAGGTTCTCGCAACTCAAGGCGAGGTCGTGGCCTGGCTCGGCAGCCTCGATGTCTCCTTCGCAACCGACGAGGAGCCTTGGTTCACCGTCGACGGCATCGAAAGCCCCCGGCAAATCGGCAGTGACGGCTCCGGCGGCGCGTTCGTTCTGCTGCCGTCTCAGAATGTGCTCTACGTCTCGTCGGAAGGCCGCGCGGGAATCATCGCCGAGAGTTTCGAGGCTTTCGTCAAGCTCGTCGTGGCGCACCCCTATTGGCTCGACATCCTCAAATTTTCCGCCGGCGGTGATCTCCATGAGATGCGGCGGGCGGCGGATGCGCTGGAGGCCACACTCGACGACGAGGACGACGTCAACGAGGCCCGCGAGCAAATCCGCGGGGGTCTCGACCTGCCCGAGGCGAATGATCCGGTCGGTGCGCTCTACGACGCGGTGGCGGCCTCCGACGCCGTCGTGCGGGCCACCGACGGCAGCCCGTTCACGACGCTGTTCAACCGCTTCAGCATCGACAACAGCCCGATGCTGCGCAACGCGGCGGCGTAGTTACTTCGCCCATTCGCCCTTGCGAAACACCGGCACTTTGCTGCCGTCGGCCAGAATGCCGTCGATGTCGGTCTCGGCCGAGCCGATCATCCAATCGATATGGATCAGGCTCTGGTTGCCGCCTTGCGCCGCGATCTGCTGCGGCGTGAGCTGGGCGCCGTTGACGAAACACTTCGAATAGCACTGGCCGAGCGCGATGTGCGAGGCCGCGTTCTCGTCGAACAGCGTATTATAGAACAACAACCCGCTCTGCGAGATCGGCGAGGAATGCGGCACCAGGGCCACTTCGCCGAGACGCCGCGCGCCCTCGTCGGTGTCGAGCACCTTGTTCAGTACCTCCTCGCCGCGCGAAGCCTTGGCGTTGACGATCCGGCCGTCCTCGAAGCGCACCGCGATGTTGTCGATCAGCGTGCCCTGGTAGGATAGCGGCTTCGAGCTCACGACATGGCCGTAGACGCGCCGGCAATGCGGCGTGGTGAAGACCTCTTCGGTCGGGATATTGGCGTTGCAGCTGATGCCGTTCTTGGAGAGCGAGGCGCCGCCCTCCCATTCATGGCCGTCGGCGAGCCCGATGGTGAGGTCGGTGCCCGGTCCCGAATACTGGAGCGCGCGGAAACGCTGGCCGTTGAGCCAGTTGGTGCGCTCCCGCAGCACCGCATTGTGGCTCGCCCAATTGGCCGGCGCATCGTCGCGATCGACGCGGGACGCTGCGAAGATCGCGTCCGCGAGCTTGCCGATCGCGACCTCTTCAGGATCGTTCGGAAAGACTTGCTTCGCCCAGGACGGGCTCGGGTAGGCAATGATGTTCCAGTTGGTGTCGAAATTGACGATCTTTTCCAGCGCCGGCTGATAGGCCATGGAATTGGCCTTGCTGGCGCGCGCGACCTTGGAAGCATCTTCGCCCGAGAGCAGCATCGGATTGTCGCCGACGATGGCGAGACGCGCGGTGTTGTTCGAGAACGCCTTGGCCATGCCCTCGTAGAGCCAGTTGGCGGCGCGATCGAAGCTGTCGTCGTGGCCGTGGCGATAGCGCGCCAGCGTCATCTCTTCGTCGGAGAGAATGGGCGTCACGATGCCGGCGCCGGCCTTGTAGGCATGCACCGCGATCCGCCGCACCAGCGGCAACGCGATCGCAGGTGCCGTCAAGAGCAGATCCTGGCCCGGCCGCAAGCCCAGGCCCACCTTCACCGCCACCTCGGCCAGCCGGTCGAGCTTCACGGGATCGATGGGAGTGGAGGTGATGCGTTGATCAGTCATGCCGGATCCTCTGCCGAACGTCTCTCGTCCAATCTAAGTCTAGCATCGCGAGACACAAGTGCGCGAGTGCCTTGCGACCCCCCAAAGATACGCAGTTTCGCGCATTTTGGTTTTCAACGCGTTGCCGATTTCAGCACCCGGTCGACCATGGCGGGAGCAAGGCCGAGGTAATTTTTCGGTGATGTCAGCGCCTCGATCGTGGCACGGTCGATTCTGACAGAGACGCGGGAATCGGACGAGAGCGCGTCCGCCAGCGTAAGACCTTTCTCATTGGCGAGCCGGCAGGCGTCATAGACCACGTCATGGGCCTCCTGCCGCCCGATCTGCGGCGCGAGCCCCATCATGACGGCTTCGGCCACGATCAGACCGCGGCTGACGGCGAGATTCTCGTTCATCTTGCTTTCATCCACGATGAGGCCGGCGAGCGCGAACTTCGCCTGGTGCAAGGCGCCGGCGGTCAGCACGAAGCTCTCGGGGATCGCCATCCATTCGGCGTGCCAGGGCCCGGTGGCGCGCTCGAAATCCTGCACCATGGCATCCAGCATGAGGCCGGCGTGCTGGCGCACCGCCTTCGACGCCGCGAGCATCAGTTCCGAGGAGATCGGGTTGCGCTTCTGAGGCATAGTCGAGGAAGCACCGCGTCCCTTGACGAAGGGCTCGTAGACCTCGGCGAATTCGGTCGAGGCCATGATCATGATGTCGAGCGCGATCTTGCCGAGCGAGCCGGTGACGAGCGCCAGGAAGTTGACGGCCTCGGCAAAACCGTCGCGTGCGACGTGCCAGGTCGAAGCGGGGACGCCAAGCCTCAGTTCGGCGCAGAGCGCTTCCTGCACCTCGAACCCCTTGTCGCCGAGCGAGGCCAGCGTGCCGGCGGCGCCGGCGAACTGGCCGACCAGGACGCGCGGCTTCAATTCGCTGAGGCGCTCGGCGTGGCGGTCGAACATCGCGAGCCAGATCGCGGTCTTGTAGCCGAAGGTGACCGGCAGCGCCTGCTGGAGATGGGTGCGGCCCGCCATCGGCGTGTCGCGGTGGCGCTTCGAGAGGTCGGCAAGGATTGTGCGCAGCGCGGCGATGTCCTGCTCGACGAGCTCGAGCCCGGCGCGCAATTGCAGCACCACGGCGGTGTCCATGATGTCCTGCGTGGTCGCGCCCCAATGCACATAGCGGCCGGCATCGCCGCATTGCTTCACCATCTGATGCACGAGCGGCAGGATCGGATAGCCGACGACATCGGTCTCCTGCCGCAACAGGTCGAAATCGAGCGCGGCCACATCGGTCCGCGCCGCGATCTGGTCGGCGGCATCGTGCGGAATCACCCCGCACTTCGCTTCCGCTTTCGCCAGTGCCACCTCGACCTCGGCATAGCGCGCGACCGTCGCGATATCGGAAAACACCTCCCGCATCTGCGGCGTGCCGAAGGCATCGCGGAACAGCACGGAATCGAGCACGGTGGTCGAGGCATGAAAAGCGGGCATGGGCGTTTCTTCGTGGTTGGTGTTTTGTGTGGGCGGCAGCTTACGCACGCGGAACTGTTCGGCAATGGACATTCACCGTTCGTCACACATTCGATGCCGTCGCGAAGGCCAGGACAACATGGGAAGCTGCCGCACGCCATTGCCTCAACACCGACATTGCGAGGAGCCCTTGCGACGAAGCACTCCACGCTGTCTGCGCGGCGACAGGCTGGATTGCTTCGCTACGCTCGCAATGACGTGAGGAAATCGCGACAATCCGGCCGAACCGGCCACGTTCTAACCAAGGCTGCATTCCTCCCCGTAAACTGCATGCCTGCCATCACGCGATCGTGGTGAACCGGGCAGGCCCCTCGGTGGACTCACAGACATCAGCCGAAATCCGTCTTGATTTCATCGTTGCCCGATGTCGTGAGGTCTGAGTTTTCGACGTGCAGTTTCTGTTCCGGGATCACCTGCTCGATACCGACTTGCGCGAGCTGAGCCGCGAGCAAGTTCCCGTTGCCGTGGAGCCGCAGGTCTTCGATCTCGTCGTCCACCTCATGGAGAACCGCGACCGGGTGGTCAGCAAGGACGAGCTGATCGACAAGATCTGGCATGGGCGCAGCGTGTCCGAATCCACCCTGACCAGCCGGATCAATGCGGCACGCAAAGCGGTCGGAGACACCGGCGCCAACCAGGCGCTGATTCGCACCATCTCACGCAAGGGTTTTCGTTTCGTCGGCGACGTCGAAACCAAGCGTGGGGCGACCGCGCCGGACTCCGATTTCGGAGCGAAGCTACTGCAGGCCCCGCTGGCGCTGCCGGACCGGCCGGCGATCGCGGTGCTGCCCTTTACCAATATGAGTGGCGACCTCGAGCAGGATTATTTCTCGGACGGGATCAGCGAGGACATCATCACCGCGCTGTCGAAGCTGCGCTGGTTCTTCGTCATCGCGCGCAACTCCTCCTTCGTCTACAAGGGCCGTGCCGTGCACATGCACGAGGTCGCGCGCGAGCTCGGCGTGCGCTACGTGCTCGAAGGCAGCGTGCGGCGGAGCGGCGATCGCGTGCGCATCTCCGCGCAGCTCAACGACGTCTCGACCGGCAGCCATCTCTGGGCCGAACGCTACGACCGCGAGCTTGCCGACATCTTCGCCGTGCAGGACGAGATCACCGAGGCGATCGTCGCCGCGATCGAGCCGCAGCTCTATACCGCCGAGAGTTTTCGCGCCCAGCAGAAGCCGCCGGGAAGCCTGGATGCCTGGGACCTCGTGATGCGCGCATTGTCGCATTACTGGCGCATCACCCGCGAGGACAATGCCGCCGCGCAAGGATTGCTCGAAAAGGCCGTCGCGCTCGATCCCGCCTATGGCAAGGCGCTCGGCCTGCTCGCGACCAGCCACATCTTCGGCGCGCATATGGGCTGGTCCGACATGGCCGCGACCGTGCCGGTCGCCGAGCACGCCGCGCTCGCGGCGGTGGAGGCCGATCGTGAGGATGCCTGGGCCCATCACGGCCTGGCATACGCTTATTTATTCCGCCGCCGCTTCGACGACGCACTGGCGGAATTCGAGCTGGCGCTGAACCTCAATCCGAACTTTGCGATGGCGCACGCCTTCTACGGCGTGACGCTGTGCTACGCCGGACGATGGCAGAACGGCGATGTCGCCGCGCGCCGCGCGCTGCGGCTGAGCCCGCGCGACCCGCTCGCGGCGATCTATTGCGGCGTCGCGGCCTATGCCCGGTTCATCGGCCGCGATTACGAAGGCGCCGCACAGATGGCGCGCGAGTCGATGCGGCAGCGCGCCGATTTCGTCGGCGCGCATCGCGTGCTGACGGCCGCCACCGGAATGTCGGGAGATCCCGCGCGCGCGGCTTCCGCCCTGGAAGGCTTGCGCCGCGCCCAACCGGGCATCTCGCTCGCCTGGATCACGCGCGAGCTACCGATGCTGCGGGACGAGGATCGCGAGCATTACCTCGAGGGATTGCGGCGCGCGGGGATGACATAGCGAATCTCTCCTCTCCCCGCTTGCGGGGAGAGGAGAGAAGAAAGCGCATCACTCCTGCATCATCTCGCCGCTGCCGCCGAATTCGGCCGGGAAATCCTTGAGCTTGGGCAGGCCGTCGCGCATTGGCAGCACCGTCTCGGCGTAATTGACGTGGACGCCGGGCGCGAAGGCGAGGGTGGGAATGGTGGCGGTGAAGACGTCGATCAGGCCGAGCGGCGGATGGTTGGTCATGAGATGGCCGCCGCACTTCTTGCAATATTTGCGCTGGCTGAGCGGCGTCTTCGCAAAGGTCTCGACATTCTCTGCACCTTCTGTGATGCGCACGGCTTCGGGCTTCCACAGGCTGAAGGCGTTCACCGGACCGCCCGACCACGAGCGGCACGAGCTGCAATGGCAATAGCCCATCGCCTCCGGCGCGCCTGTGACCTCGATCGTGACCGCGCCACAGAAGCAGTTTCCAACATGTTTCATTAGGTCGTCTCCGTTGATGATTGTTCAGATTCCTCTCCCCGCTGCTGTTTGCCGATAAGTCGGCAAAAAGGAATGCGGGGGTCGCGACGAGCTTCGCTCGCACTAATAGCGTCGGGGTGAGGGGGATTCACCCCGAGAAACGTGGAAGGCCGGGTCGGCAAGCTCCGTTACGCGCCTCGGCGCCGCCGCGCGTCCTCCTTTCGGCGGACGCGGCCGAACGACGCGCAAGCTATACTGACTTGCGCCAGGGAATAAGCATCGACACCCGTTGTTTGTAGTGCCGGTACTCGTCGCCGAAGAGATCGATGAGGTCGTGCTCCTCCAGCGCGATGCCGACGAAGATGTAGGCCGTCGTCACGGCGGCGAACAGCAGATGGCCCGCGGTCATGACCGGCGCCGCCCAGAACGCGATGATGAAGCCGAGATAGATCGGATGACGGACGAACTTGTAGAGCAGCGGCGTCTTGAAGCGCGGCGGCGACGCCTCCTTGCCGACGAGATGATTGGTCACCTGATGCAATCCGAACAACTCGAAGTGATTGATGATGAAGGTCGAGGTAAACACCAGGACCCAGCCCACCAGCGACAGCGTGACGATCGTCACAGCAAGATCCGGGTTCGCGACGTCCCATATGACCGTGGGCAGCGGACGCCACTGCCAGAACAGGAGAAGCAATGACAGGCTGGCAAACAGCACATAGGTGCTGCGCTCGACCGGCTTGGGGACGTACTGCGTCCACCAGGCCTTGAATTGCCGGCGCGCCATGACGCTGTGCTGGATCGCAAACAGGGCCATCACGAGCAGATTGATGATGACGGCCTCGGCCACGGGCGTATCGGTCCCGGTATCGATGGTCTTCGGCACCACGAGCCCCATGACGAAGCCGATGGCGTAGAGAATGGTGACGAAAAACACGAGATACGCCGCAATTCCGTACAGAAAGGCGATGAACTTGAAAATGCGTGAGCCCGCAACCGGGCCGATAGGATCAACCTGATGATCAATTTGGGTCATAAACAGCTCCGTTGTGCCAAAACGCCGGCACTTCATTGGTCGCTGCACCATGCCGCACCGGAGGTCCCAAGACTTTCGCGGACGGTTGATTTTCGCCTGAGACGACTTTGATTTTTGCTTGAGACGACAGAAACGTGCGATTTCGCTTTGAAAACAACGTGCTCGACGGCGACCTGCGGGAACTCACCTGCAGCGGCGCCGCCGTGCCGTTGCAGCCGCAGGTGTTCGATCTCCTGCTTTATCTGGTGGCGCAGCGCACCCGTGTGGTCAGCAAGGATGACCTGATCAGCCAGATTTGGAGCGATCGGATCATCTCTGATTCCGCCCTGAACAGCCGGATCAACGCCGCGCGCAAGGCGCTCGGCGACGACGGTGCGACCCAGCGGCTGATCAAGACCATTCCGCGCAAGGGCTTTCGTTTCGTCGGCGAAGTCCGGGAAGAAATGGCATCCGCGCCCGCCCCCACGCAACCCGTCGCTGCTTTGCCGCGCGCCCTGGCGGACCGCCCGGCGGTCGCGGTGCTCGCTTTCGAGAACATGAGCGGCGATCCCGCACAGGACTATTTCGGCGACGGCATCAGCGAGGACATCCTCACCGCGCTGTCGAAGCAGCGCTGGTTCATGGTGATCGCCCGCAACTCGTCCTTTACCTACAAGGGACGCGCGGTTCACATCCGGCAGATCGCCGAGGAACTCGGCGTCCGCTACATCGTCGAAGGCAGCGTGCGCAAGTCGGACAACCGGGTGCGCATCACCGCGCAGCTCAACGACGCCACGACGGGCAGCCATCTCTGGGCCGAGCGCTACGACCGCGAGTTGGTCGACGTGTTCGCCGTGCAGGACGAAATCACCAACGCGATCGCCGCGGCGATCGAGCCGCAGATTCATGCGGCGGAAAGTTTTCGCGCCCATCGCAAGCCCCCCGCGAGCCTGGATGCCTGGGATCTCCTGATGCGGGCGCTGTCGCATTACTGGCGGGTGACGCGGCGGGATCACGAGACCGCGCGGGCGCTGCTCGAGCGCGCGGTCGGGATCGACCCGAACTACGGCCAGGCGCTGTCGGTGCTCGCGGCGAATCACATGTTCGGCGTGCATCTCGGCTGGGCCGAGCTCGCCGTGGTGGCGCCGGTGGCGGAAGCCGCCGCGCTCGCCGCGGTGCGCTGCGACCACGAGGATGCCTGGGCGCACGCCGCGCTTGGCAGCGTCTACTTCTCGACGCGACGGCTTGCGGACGCGCTGTCCGAGTTCGAGCAGGCGCTCGCGCTCAATCCGAACTTCTCGCTGGCGCAGGGCTATTACGCACTGGCGCTGTCCTATGCCGGGCGGCCGAAGGATTCGTTCGAGGCAGCGCAGAGGGCCATGCGGCTCTCGCCGCGCGATCCATCCCTGGCGATCTATCACGGCATCGCCGGCTATGCCCGCTTCACCGAGCGGCGCTATGGCGAGGCCATCACGCTCGCGCGGGAGGCGATCCGCCACCGCGGCGACCTTACCGGCGCCTACCGCGTGCTGGCGGTTTCTGCTGGCATGACCGGCGACGGCGTGCTTGCGGAGATGGCGCTGGGCGAGCTCCGCCGCACCCAGCCCAACATCTCGCTGCGCTGGATCGCGACGCAATTGCCATGGGCGAACGACGCCGACCGCGAACACTATCTGGAAGGGTTCCGGCGGGCGGGCTTGCGCTAGACGATCGTCATGCCGGGTCTACGTCACGCTTCCGGCGCAGATGGACGACGACGTCGAGCCGCGCGATCTCGTGGCCCGGAAGCGCCTCGGGCATCCTGGTGAAGGTCAGGCCGTCGGTGACGTCGACCAGCACATCCTCGCCTTCGAGGTAGAAATGCGGATGCACGGACGTATCGGTGTCGAAGAACGACTTGATGCCGTCGGCGGCGATCCGCCGCAACAGGCCGGCTTCGGTGAACTGGTTCAGCGTGTTGTAGACGGTCGCAAGCGACAGCCGCAGATTGGCGGCGGTGGCTTCTTCATAAAGCCCCTCCGCTGTCACATGACGATGAGGGCAGAGGAACAGCATTTGGCCGAGCGCCAGGCGGTGGCGCGTCAGCCTGAGGCCAGCATCGCCGAGCAATTGCGCGCAACGTGCCGACGCCTCGTCTGCGAAAGAGATGGCGCTATCGTCTGAATCCGCTTCGGATGGGGTGGAATGGACGTTCATCGCCGATGGACTCGCAGTTGACCGGGCACGCGGGGCTTCACCCGTCCTGCCATCAGATCGCAGAAGCGGCAGCCCGGCTTTGATCCGAATCAAATCCGGAACGAGCCCGCCTCTGACCTATCGCAAGGCGGCCGAGTTTATTCCCGGCCAGAATGGCCTGACATCAATGAGGCTCACATGTCCAAGCCGGTTCCCGACAAGGCAGAGATCGCGCTCGAATATCCCGACAAGTTCTATGTCGGCACCTTCGGGCATTCATCGCGGTTCGAGGCACGTCTCGACGGAAGCGGCGTTGCGCTGGTGCTGCAGCATCCGGGCACGGCGGACGAGCGCAAATCGGTGCACCTGCACCTCAATTTCGGCCTGCTCGCCGGAATCCTGCGCGAACTCGCGGGCAGTGTCGCGGCCATCCCCAAGGACGACATCGCGCACCGGGAGCAACTCGCGGACGCGCTTGCCGAGTTGCAACGGGTGCTGCGGCCCTCCTGAAGCAGGGCGGCGCGGCGGCGTCGGCTTGGCCGTCAAATGCCATAACCGGACGCGCTGTACATTTTTTGGGCGAACACTGTCGAGACTTTCATCTTGCGGCGCCGAATGAGACTGTGTGAGCCTCGATCCCGGATGGGGACTGGGATGGGCCTGCCGTAGCTTTGCGCGCCATGACGTGCGAAGCGTTTGCGGCTGGTCTCGCTTGAGAAAGATTCGACATGTCAAAACGAGTGTTGCTTGGTGTCCTCCTGGCTTGCGGCCTCGCGGCCCCGGCGCTGGCGCAAGAGCCGAAAGCGGGTGGAGCGATCAATGCCGTGATTCAGCCCGAGCCGCCCGGCCTGATGCTGGCGATGGTCCAGAACGGCCCGGTGCAGATGGTGTCGGGCAACATTTTCGAAGGCCTGCTGCGCTACAGCCCCAAGCTCGAACCGCAGCCGGAGCTCGCCGAGAGCTGGAGCGTCAGCGAGGACGCCAAAACCTACATATTCAAGCTCAGGAAGGGCGTGACCTGGCACGACGGCAAGCCCTTCACCGCCGCCGACGTGCTGTTCTCAATCGAGATGCTGAAGCAGACCCACGCGCGTGCCCGCAACAATCTGGCGCAGGTCGACAAGGTCGAGGCGCCCGACGACTACACGGTGGTGTTCACGCTGAAGCAGCCGTTCGGTCCGTTCCTCGGCATCTTCGAGGTCGGCTCGATGCCGATGGTACCGAAGCATCTCTACGAAGGCACCGACTGGAAGACCAATCCCTACAACAACGCCCCTGTCGGCACCGGCCCCTTCATGTTCAAGGAATGGCAGAAGGGCTCTTTCATCCGCCTGGTCAAGAACCCGAACTATTACGAGAAGGGCAAGCCCTATCTCGACGAGATCTACTGGCAAATCATTCCCGATGCCGCGGCGCGCTCGGTGGCGTATGAGACCGGCAAGGTCGACGTGCTGCCCGGCGGCTCGGTCGAGAATTTCGACGTGCCGCGGCTGTCCAAGCTGAAGGACACCTGCGTCACCGGCGCCGGCTGGGAGTTCTTCTCGCCGCTGGCCTGGCTGTGGCTCAACAATCGCCAGGGTCCGCTCGCCGACAAGCGGGTGCGGCAGGCGGTCATGTTTGCGATCGACCGCGACTTCGCCAAGGACGTGATCTGGAACGGGCTCGGCAAGGTCGCGACCGGCCCGTCGGCCTCGACCATCAAATACTACACCGACGACGTGCCGAAATACCCTTACGATCCCGCCAAGGCCAAGGCGCTGCTGAAGGAAGCCGGCTACAAGGGCGAGAAGATCCGCCTTCTGCCGCTCGCCTATGGCGAGACCTGGCAGCGCTGGGGTGAAGCCGTGAAGCAGAACCTCCAGGACGTCGGCATGAACATCGAGACCATCGCCACCGACGTTGCCGGCGGCAACCAGAAGATCGGCGACTGGGACTACGACATCGCTTTCACCTATCTCTACCAGTACGGTGATCCCGCACTCGGCGTCGGCCGCAACTACGTCTCCAGCGCCATCGCCAAGGGCCAGGTGTTCAACAACGTCGAGGGTTACTCCAACCCGGAGATCGACAAGCTGTTCGCCGACGGCGCGGTTGCTACGCCGGACTCCAAGCGCAAGGAGATCTACGAGAAGGCGCAGAAGATCCTGGTCGAGGACGTGCCGGTGGCCTGGATGCTCGAGCTGCAATTCCCGACCATCATGCGTTGCAAGGTCAAGAACCTGATCACCACCGGGATCGGGGTCAATGACGGCTTCAAGGACGCATGGCTCGACAAGTGAGGGCGTGCCTTCCTTCACCTCTCCCCGCTTGCGGGGAGAGGTCGACGCGCTCGCAGAGCGCGGCGGGTGAGGGGGTACAGATCCATCGGCATTCTCGCCCGTGGAGAGAGGCCCCTCGCCCCAACCCTCTCCCCGCAAGAGCGGGGCGAGGGAGCACAATGCCCCCGTGGCTTCAGGTCACGCAACAAGACATGACCCTCTAGATGCTCTCCTTCGTTGCTCAGCGTGTCGTGAAGGGCGTGATCGTCCTGCTTGCGATCGTCGTCCTCAATTTCTTCCTGATCCGGCTTGCGCCCGGCGATCCCGCCGTCGTGATGGCGGGCGAGGCCGGCGCCAGCGACCAGATCTTCGTCCAGCAGCTCAGGGAGAAGTTCGGCCTGGACAAGCCGCTGCCCGAGCAGCTCTTCATCTACGTCAAGGGCATTGCTACCCTCGACCTCGGCTTCTCCTTCCGCCAGCAGGCACCAGTCGCGAAGCTGATCGGCGAGCGGCTGCCGGCGACATTGCTGCTGACGCTGACGGCGTTCGCGATCTCGCTCGTGCTCGGCGTTCTCTTCGGCACCTTCGCCGCGCGCTTTGCCGGAACCTTTCTCGACACCGCGATCACCGTCTTTGCGCTGATCTTTTACGCCATGCCGATCTTCTGGGTGGCGCTGATGGGCATCCTGCTGTTCTCGGTCACCATGGATTGGCTGCCGAGCTTCGGCTACGAGACTGTCGGCGCCAACCTCACTGGCTTCGCTCATGCCGTCGACGTCGCGAAGCACCTGATCATGCCGGCGATGACGCTGGGCCTGTTCTTCATGGCGACCTACACCCGCATGACGCGCGCCTCGATGCTGGAGGTGAAGCGTCTCGACTTCGTCAAGACCGCGCGCGCCAAAGGCCTGTCCGATGCCGTGATCCAGCGTCGCCACGTCCTGCGCAACGCGCTGCTGCCCGTCGTGACACTCGCCGGCGTCCACTCCGGCACCCTGATCGGCGGCGCCGTCATCACCGAGACCGTGTTCGCCTGGCCCGGCATCGGACGCTTGATGTACGACGCCCTGCTCCAGCGCGACTACAATCTGCTGCTCGGCGTCTTCGTGATCTGCTCCGCCATGGTCCTGATCTTCAACCTCATCACCGACCTGGTCTATCGCCTGGTCGACCCGCGCATCGAATTCACCACATGAAACAATTCTGGAAATCGATGCTGAGGAGCCCGAGCGGCGTCATCGGGCTCATCATCCTGCTGCTTGCGATCTCGGTCGCCTTGTTCGGTCCGATGCTGTTCCCGAACTCGCCCTGGCGCATGGTGCAGCGGCCGTTCCTGCCGCCGTTCACGCTCGCGACCGTGCCGCTCGGCACCGACGCGCTCGGCCGCGACGTGTTCGCCGGCATGATCTTTGGCGCACGCGTCTCGCTGCTCGTCGGCATGGTCTCCACCCTGGTGGCGCTCGTCGTGGGCGTTCCCATTGGCGCTATGGCCGGCTATTTCGGCGGCAGGGTCGACGACGCCCTGATGCGCTTCACCGAGTTCTTCCAGACCATTCCTAGCTTTGCGCTCGCGATCGTGCTGGTCGCGATCCTGCAGCCCTCGATCTATTCGATCGTCGCCTCGATCGCGCTGGTAAGCTGGCCGCCGGTCGCGCGCCTCGTCCGCGGCGAGGTGCTGTCGCTGCGCACGCGGGAATACGTCCAGGCCGCGGTGGTCACGGGCCAGAGCAACACCTGGATCATCCTGCGCGAAATCCTGCCGAATACGCTGTCGCCGGTGATCGTGCTGGCTTCGCTGATGGTGGCGACCGCGATCCTGCTGGAATCCTCGCTGGCGTTCCTCGGCCTCGGCGATCCCAACCTGATCTCCTGGGGCTACATGGTCGGCGCCGGCCGCACCGTGATCCGCCAGGCCTGGTGGATCACCGTGTTTCCCGGCGTCGCCATCCTGATCTCGGTGCTCGGCCTCAATTTGATCGGCGAAGGCCTCAACGACGCGCTCAATCCGCGGCTGTCGCGGGAGGGCCGCTGATCATGACCGCTCCGCCCGCCGTCTCCATCAAGAACTTGCGGATCGCGTTGCCCAAGGGCGCCGAGCGTCCGTTCGCGGTCGACGGCGTCTCGCTCGATCTGCGGCCCGGCAAGATCGTCTGCGTCGTCGGCGAATCCGGCTCCGGCAAATCGATGTGCGCGCATGCGCTGATGGGACTGTTGCCTGACACGGTCACCGTCACCTCCGGCGAGATCCAGTTCGAAGGCCGCGACCTGCTCAAACTCGACGACGACGGCTGGCGAGATCTGCGCGGCCGCCGGCTCGCGATGATCTTCCAGGAGCCGATGACCGCGCTCAATCCGTTGATGCGGATCGGCGATCAGATGGCGGAGATGTTCGAGGCGCACGGGCTGCTCACGCCGAGGGAGCGGCGCGCCAAGGCGCTGTCGCTGGCGCGCGAGGTCGGCCTCCCCGACCCCGAGCGCATCGTGCGCGCCTATCCGCACCAGCTCTCCGGCGGCCAGCGCCAACGCGCCATGATCGCGATGGCGCTCGCGCTCGAACCGGCGGTGCTGGTTGCGGACGAGCCGACCACCGCGCTCGACGTCACCACGCAAGCGCAGATCCTGAAACTGATCCGCAACCTCCAGCGCAATCGCAACATGGCGGTGATGTTCATCACCCATGATTTCGGCGTGGTCGCCGACATCGCCGACCAGGTCATCGTGTTGCGCCACGGCAAGGTGGTCGAGGAAGGCCCCGCCTCGGCCGTCTTCAACGCGCCGCAGCACGACTACACCAAGGCGCTGCTCGCCGCCGTGCCCTCGATGGACCCGCCCGCCCGCAGCCCTCTCGACGACCAGGCCAAAGCGGTCGAGGTGATCGGACTGGACAAGACCTACGTCACCTCGGGCGGCTGGTTTCGCGAGGACCGTCGCGTCGATGCCGCACGCGAAGTCAATTTCACGATTCTCAAGGGCGAGACGCTCGGCCTGGTCGGCGAATCCGGTTCCGGCAAATCGTCGGTGGCCCGTCTTGTGATGCGGCTGGTCGAAGCCGATCGCGGCACCGTGCGGATCGGCGAGACCGATCTCACAAAGCTCGCGGGCAAGGCGCTGCGCGCCGAGCGCCACCGCATCCAGATGATCTTCCAGGATCCGTTCGCTTCGCTCAATCCGCGCCGCAAGGTCGGTCATATCATCGCCGACGGCCCGATCGCGGCCGGTACCGATCCGAAGGTGGCATTCGAACGCGCCCGCGATCTCCTCAAGATGGTCGGGCTCGACGCCGGCGCACTCGAACGCTATCCGCACGAATTCTCCGGCGGCCAACGCCAGCGCATCGGCATCGCGCGCGCGCTCGCGCTCGAACCCGAAATCATCGTCGCCGACGAAGCCGTCTCCGCGCTCGACGTGTCGGTGCAGGCGCAAGTGCTGAGACTGCTTGAAGACCTCAAGGCGCGTCTTGGCCTGTCGATGCTGTTCATCACCCACGATCTGCGCGTCGCTGCTCAAATCTGCGATCGCATTGCGGTGATGCAGCGCGGCGCCATTGTCGAACTGAAGCCGACCGCGCAGCTGTTCGCCGCGCCCGAACATGCCTATACGCGCGAGCTGCTCGCGGCAGTGCCGGGGCGCAAGGATCGCCCGCCGGCGGCGTAAGTCAGCCGATCGCGATTTCTACTTCGGTCGGGGATTCGTATTGTTCCAGGTGGGGACCGAGTTTGTTACGCCGACGGAGGGCTGGTTGGACGTTCCGACCGATGGCGCTGTCACGGTCCCGACGGTCTGCCCGGAACTTCCAATAGTCCCTTGCTGTACTGGTGCTCCGGAGCGTCCGCTCGTGCTGCTTGGTGCCCCCGTCCCCGACGTTTGTGCGTTTACGGCGAGTGGCGCTGCAGCCAATCCGAGAGCGATAAGTGCAGCAATGGAGCGTTTCGTTCTTGTCATGGCTGATCCTTTCGGGCGCGGTCTCTCAATCGCGATGCCGTTCGTCGAGGCACCCGTGCACTGAGTGACCTTACAACTCCACGCGCGACAAAATGTGCCGCAGTGCCATCATCCCGCGGGGCTCAACTCTTCATCACGATGCTGCGAAGCGGTCCCCGCCGAACAGATGCGCCGTGAGATCGGCGCATCGCTGAAGGTACCCCGCTCCCCCTCAGGAGCGGAATCCTCACGGGCTTTTTATCCCTCGTGACCGCCCGCACGGCTGCAAAGCCGAAGGCGACACCCCACATCCGGATGAAATGATTTCCATCATGTGATGATGGATTGAGAATCTATTGGAGACGACATGGGCCAGGTTATTGAGTTTGTCTCGAAATCCGAGCGCGAGCGCATTCGCCTCATCCAGGAAGCGCGCGCGATCTACGACAGCATCTTCCCGCCGGCTGATCCGGTGAGCGAACCATCAAGCGGAGCCTCCGCGCGTCGCAGCGACGGAGGCAACCTCGCGTGATCAAGATCATCGCCGTGCTCTGCAACCTCGCCTCTCCAGCGAACTGTCATGAGCAGACCGTCACCACATCCGATTTCGCCGACGTCTCGATGCAATCGTGCCTGATGGGTGCGCCGCAGCTTGCCGAATGGATGAACCAGCATCCGGCCGAGCGCCTCGCGGGATGGCGCTGCGTGATCGGCCAACAGGCCGGCCGGGGCGCCTGAGGATGCATGCTCCCTGCTGGGGCGTTGCGATCTTCACCTTGCGACCGGCCGCGCTGATCGACATCGGCTCTCGCCCAGAGCGTTCGTGTGCTATCTGACCGGCGGGTTGGTATTGCTCCAGGTCGGAACCGAGTTGGTGACGCCGACGGAAGGCCAATTATACGTGCCGATCGACGGCGCCGTGACCGTCCCCACCGTCTGTCCTGAGCTGCCGTAAGCCCTCGACGGCACGGCCATCGACCCTCCAACGCTGCCATAACTCGGGGCCGCCATAACGGAGCTGTAGTGTCTGGCGGACCTGTGCTTCTTCGCCTCGACAACGGAGGGGGCCGTAGCTAGGCCAACCGTGATAAGTGCGGCAATCGCGAATTTGATGCCTGTCATCGCTGATCCTTTCGTCGCCGTAGACCCCGTACGCCAAGTGTTCATTGTTCGGAAGAATTCCATAGCACTTCCGTTCATAACTCCGTGCGCACACGAAGGTGCCGGAGCGCGGTCGCACGGCATGATCAGCGCCGCCGCGGACGACAGGCCTTGCGGTTGTGGCGCTCCTTGACGGTCGCGACCGAGTGCATCAGCTCCTTGAAGGCCGCGATTGCCTTGTCATCGCCGAATGCGCTGTCACCGAGCGCTTCCAGATGCTCAATGACCACGAGCAGCGCATCCGCGACCTGGCCGATCTGCTTGCCGTAACTGCCGACATCCGACAGTAGGTCCTTCTCGACATCGGGCGCCGAGGATTGGCCCACCGTGATGTTCACGAGACCGAACTGGCCGCCGGCCGGGCTGAAGAACGACGTGATCGGGTTGATGGACTGCACGACGTCCCCCGACAGAGGCAGCTTGAACACGGGCATGCGACTATTCTTTCCTTTGCTGAGCCCGGCGGGCGCGAGACTAGCACGCCCGCCCGCTACCGCGCCTCGCCTTCGGATGGACCCGAATCAGCGCTAAAGCGTTTTCGAGCGAAGTGGATGCCGGTTCGCGTGAAGAAAACGCGTCGAAACAAGGATCTAGAGCTTCGGTTCTGATTCAATCAGAACCGATAATGCTCTAGTGCATTCACCTCATCGACTTCGCGTATTGAGGCGATATGACCGGTCCCGAACTGAAGCAACTCCGCAACGATCTCTCGGACGTCCTCGAACGCAAGCTCACCGCGGCCGACATGGCCCGGCTTTGCGGATTGCCGGAGAAGGGCGGCGCCGACACCATCCGGCGCTGGGAAGTCAGCGGCCCGACACCGTCCGCGACCAAGGTGCTGCGCGTGCTCGCGATGGCGAGCGAGCGCTACCCGATCCTGGAGAAGTTCGACGTCTTCGATCGTCATGACGTGCGCGAGGAAGACCGGCCCGCAAAGCGCGCTGCATTCCGCGAACAGATGCGCGATGAGGCGCGGCGCCGTCTTGGTTAAGTTACACTGACAGCGCCGAGTTAAGCCTTCCTTCACCACTTCTTAAGCCGACATTAAGCACGAAAATCGTTTACGGCCCAATACGTTAGGTTGGCTGCCGCTGTGCCACGGATGTGACAGCATTTTCGTCAAAAGCGAGCTATCTGCAAAATCAACGACGGCGCGGAAAGCGCGCCTGCCGGGGACCTAAGTGTTGGAGTTTGGACGATGAAGAAGATTCTGTTTGCGACCGTTGCGCTGCTCGTGCTGGGCGCTGCTGCGCCGGCAGTCGGTGCCGATCTCGGTAACCGCAATTACTATAAGGCGCCCGCGCCCGCTTATGCCGCGCCGATCTACAACTGGACCGGCTTCTACATCGGTGGCCATGTCGGCGGCGCGTTCTCCAGCGACAACAATTTCAGCGGCCTCTCCACCGGCAATAACGGCAACGGCCGTTTCCTCGGCGGCGTGCAGGCTGGTGCGGACTGGCAGTTCAACCCGAACTTCGTCGTCGGCGTCGAAGGCCAGTATTCCTGGCTCTCCGGCAGCGTCGGCGCGGTGTTCCCGGGCGGCGTCGCCTACACCAACGACCAGCGCGGTCTCGGCTCGATCACCGGCCGCGTCGGCTACACCTGGGGTCCGGGCCTGCTCTATGTGAAGGGCGGCTACGCCTACTCCGACAACAACGAGAAGGTCACTGTCGGCGGCGTGCCGGCGGCCTTCGTCATCACGGGCGATCACCGCAACGGCTACACCGTCGGCGCCGGCCTCGAATACATGTTCGCCCCGAACTGGTCGGCCAAGGCCGAGTACCAGTACTACAATTTCGGCGACGCGCACTTCACCGGTGGTCCGCTGGCGGGCACCGGCAACTTCACCACCGACGACCACACCATCAAGGCGGGCGTCAACTACCGCTTCAACTGGGCCAACTCGGCGGTCGCGCGCTACTGAACGGTTATCAAAACCTTATCATGATGAAGGGCCGGCATCGTTGCCGGCCCTTCTTTTTTCGCTGTGCGGAACGTGCGCAACCAATTGAGCGACTTGCGATTTTTTAACCTGGCCCGAGGATACTCCGCGGCGAAAACATAAAGATCACGCGTGGGGGAATTTCGATGGCGATCCGTCTGGGCCTTGGCCGTTTGCTTGGTCGTATCCGGCCCCGTTTCAAAATGCCGACATGGGGTGTGCGCGGCAGCCTGTTCACGGCCTTCGCGGTGATCGCGGGCATGGGCCTCGTGATTGCAGCCGGCGCCGGCTTCGTCTTCAACCATCTCGGCAGCACCATGATGGACCTGAGCGGCCGCGACATCCCGCGCCTTTCCGCCAGCCTTCAACTCGCATCGCAAAGCGCAACGCTCGCGGCGCAGGGGCCGGGCCTCCTGGCGTCGCCGTCCGACGAGGCGCTGAACGAACGCACCAAGAAGGTGCAGGAGATCCAGCAGCTTGCCATGGCCAAGCTTGGCGAGATCATCGAACTCGGCGCCGACAAGCAGATCGCAACCGCATTGCGCGACACCGCCAAGAGCATCGACGAGGCGACCCAGAGCCTGGTGTCGGCCGCGCGCGAGCGGCTCGATGCCGGCGCGCTGCATGACAAGCAATATGAAGCGCTCCGCAAGGCGCAGCTCACCTTCGTCGGTGCGGCCGGTCCTGCCATGCTGGATGCGCAAACGCGCCTGAACGCGATCCTCGGCGCGGCGGAAGTTTCCGCCGACGATGCCACCGAAGCCGCCCGCACCGTCTCCCAGGTCGCGACCATCTCCGCCAACGGCAATCTGATGGCCGCCGACATGATGGCGGCGCTGTCGGCCAACAACAGCGATACGCTGGAGGCGATCGAGAAAGAGTTCAAGGCGACGCGCGACCGCGTCAAATCGAACCTCGAGGACCTGCCGAACATGGGCTCGATGCAAGCGGTGCGCGACACCGTGCAAAAGCTGTTCGCCTTCGGCGAAGGCAAGTCCGGCGTGTTCAAGATCCGCCAGAAGGAGCTCGACGCGATCGACTACGGCCAGACCATCCTGGACGAGACCCGCAAGCTCAATGTCGGCCTCGGCATCAGCGTGCAGCAGCTGGTCGAGGGTGTGCAGAAGGAGACCAACGCGTCGACCTTCCAGGCGCGGCAGGAGATCTCGCTCGCGACGACCGCGATGCTGGCACTCGGCGCACTGACGCTGGTCGGCTCGGCGCTGTTCGTCTGGCTCTATGTCGGCCGCAACATCCTGCGCCGCATTCGCGAGCTTCAACGCGCCATGCAGTTGCTCTCGGCCGGCGACCTCGACACCGAGATCGTCCGCTCCCGGCAGAACGACGAGATCGGCGCGATGAAGGAAACGCTGACGGTGTTCCGCGACAGCATGATCGAAGCCCGGGCGCTTGCGAGCGAGCAGGACAGGGATCGCGTCGCCAAGGCCGAGCGTGCGGCGCAGATGGAGGCGAAGATTGCAGAATTCGAGGGCACGGTCCGCTCCGCACTCGACAATCTCGCGCAGTCGGCCAATTCGATGCAATCGACCGCGCAGAGCATGTCCAACACGGCAGACCAGTCCAATGCGCTGGTGAACGCGGTTGCCTCCGCAGCCGAAGAGACCTCGGTCAATGTGCAGACCGTATCGTCAGGCACCGAGCAGCTCTCGTCCTCGATCGAGGAGATCAGCAAGCAGGTCGTCACCTCGGCCGCGATCGCCAGGAAGGCGGTCGACGAAGCCGGCGCGACCGACGCCACGGTGCAGAGCCTCGCCGACAGCGCGAGCCGCATCAGCGTCGTGGTCGACCTGATCCAGACCATCGCCTCGCAGACCAATCTGCTGGCGCTCAACGCCACCATCGAGGCGGCGCGCGCGGGCGAAGCCGGTCGTGGCTTCGCGGTGGTCGCCTCCGAGGTGAAGAGCCTCGCGAGCCAGACCGCGAAAGCGACGGAGGAGATCCGTAGCCAGATCGCCAGCATGCAGTCGGTGACGACTTCGGCGGTCGGCGCCATCCAGGGCATCGGCCGGATCATCGGCGAGATCAACGACGTCACCACGACGATCGCCGCCGCGGTCGAGGAACAGGGCGCGGCGACACGCGAGATCGCCCGCAACATCCAGCATGCGGCCGGTGGCACCAGCGAGGTCTCCAGCAACATCGTCGGCGTCTCCACGGCTTCGGCGGAAGCCGGCGCAGCGGCGAACGAAGTGCTCGGTGCCTCCGACGCGCTCCGCCGCGAGGCCGACATGCTGCGCGGAGAGATCGACGCGTTTCTCAACAACATGCGGGCGGCGTAGGCGCCGTTCCGTAACCCGGAATGACCGCTATGCGGGCCCCGCCAGCGCCCTTTTTCGGCTGGCGCGCCGCAGCGAGCGGGTTTAAGCCGGTAGCATGAACGCAAAGACCGACACCGTGCAGTCCTCCGCCGACGCCCTGCGCTATCCCTGGGAACAGCATCCCGGCCCCGAACAGGTCGTCGAGGTGAAGCCCGGCGTGTTGTGGGCGCGGCTGAAGCTGCCGTTCCGCCTCAACCATGTGAACATCTACCTGCTCGCCGACGGCGACGGCTATGCCATGATCGATGCCGGCTTCGGCAACGAGGAGACGATCGAAGCCTGGACGAAGCTGTTCGACGGACCGCTGAAGGGCGTCAACATCACGCGCCTTATCGTGACCCATTCCCATCCCGATCATGTCGGTCTGGCCGGATGGATCGTCGAGCGGTTCAACTGCCCGCTGGTGATGTCGCAGGTCGAATATCTGCAATCGGTCTATCACCAGAACCGCGGCACCGAGGAGCGGCAGGAGGCGCAACGGCTGTTCTTCCGCCGCCACGGCATGGACGAGTCGCTCACCGAAAAACTGCTCGGCCGCGGCCAGGACTATCTCAAGCGCGTCTCGGTGCTGCCGCCGTCCTACCGCCGCATCTCGCATGGCGAGGACGTCGTGATCGGCACGCGCCGCTTCAAGGTGATCACCGGCGGCGGTCACGCGCTCGACCAGGTGATGCTGTATTGCGCCGACGACAAGCTGTTCCTCTCGGCCGACCAGGTCCTGAGCAAGATCTCGCCGAACGTCAGCGTGTGGGCGGTCGAACCCGACCAGAACTCGCTCGGCGAATATCTGGCCTCGCTCGCCAGCCTCACCACGACTCTCCCCTATGACGTGCTGGTGCTGCCCGGCCACGGCGTGCCGTTCTACGGGCTGAAGACCCGCATCAAGCAGCTCGCCGATCACCACGAGGAGCGCTGCCGCCTGATCGCGGAAGCCTGCCGCGAGGTGCCGCAGACCTCGCGCGCATTGGTGCCCGTGGTGTTCAACAAGCACGTGCTGGACGAACACCAGATGGGTTTCGCCGCCGGCGAGCTGGTCGCTCATGTCAACTACATGATCGTGGAAGGCCGGCTGACGGCTGAGATGAAGGACGGCGTGCTGCAGTTCAGGACGAGTTGAGCGCCGACTTCACTTCAGCGGATGTTGCAGGGCAACATCGCATCTCGCGCGAACTTGATCCGGATCAAGTTTCAAATCGCACGATAGGGCATTTTGCCCAAATGCCCCGCACGTCCAAATGTGGGATAGCGCATAGACATTGGAGCTGGAAAAGCTCTAAGGATATGCGGGTCTTTGGTCGGTTCCGCTGCAGGTTTGACGATGGATTACGCCCAGTTCTTCAATTCCGCCCTTGATCGTCTCCACAGCGAGCGGCGCTACCGCGTGTTCGCCGATCTCGAGCGCATTGCCGGCCGGTTCCCGCATGCGCTCTGGCACTCGCCCAAGGGCAAGCGCGACGTCGTGATCTGGTGCTCCAACGATTATCTCGGCATGGGCCAGCACCCGAAGGTGGTGGGCGCGATGGTCGAGACCGCGACCCGCGTCGGCACCGGCGCCGGCGGTACCCGCAACATCGCCGGCACGCATCATCCGCTGGTGCAGCTCGAGGCCGAGCTCGCCGATCTCCACGGCAAGGAAGCCTCGCTGCTCTTCACGTCGGGCTACGTCTCGAACCAGACCGGCATCGCGACCATCGCAAAGCTCATTCCGAACTGCCTGATCCTGTCGGACGAGCTCAACCACAATTCGATGATCGAGGGCATCCGCCAGTCCGGCTGCGAGCGGGTCGTGTTCCGCCACAACGACCTCGCCGATCTCGAAGCGCTGTTGAAGGCCGCCGGCCCGAGCCGGCCCAAGCTGATCGCCTGCGAGAGCCTTTATTCGATGGACGGCGACATCGCCCCGCTCGCCAAGATCTGCGACCTCGCCGAGAAGTACGGCGCGATGACCTATGTCGACGAGGTCCACGCCGTCGGCATGTACGGCCCGCGCGGCGGCGGCATCGCCGAGCGCGACGGCGTGATGCATCGCATCGACATTCTCGAAGGCACGCTCGCCAAGGCGTTCGGCTGCCTCGGCGGCTACATCGCCGCCAACGGCCAGATCATCGACGCCGTGCGCTCCTATGCGCCGGGCTTCATCTTCACCACCGCTCTGCCGCCGGCGATCTGCTCGGCCGCGACCGCGGCGATCAAGCACCTGAAGACGTCGAGCTGGGAGCGCGAGCGTCACCAGGATCGCGCCGCCCGGGTCAAGGCGATCCTCAACGCCGCCGGCCTGCCGGTGATGTCGAGCGACACCCACATCGTCCCGCTGTTCATCGGCGATGCCGAGAAGTGCAAGCAGGCTTCCGACCTCTTGCTCGAACAGCACGGCATCTACATCCAGCCGATCAACTATCCGACGGTCGCCAAGGGCTCCGAACGCCTGCGCATCACGCCCTCGCCCTATCACGACGACGGCCTGATCGATCAGCTCGCCGAAGCCCTGCTGCAAGTGTGGGACCGCCTGGGTCTGCCGCTTCGCGAGAAGTCGCTGGCGGCGGAGTAGGCTTCTTCGCCTTCTCTTCTCTTCGATCTAAGTTTCACCGTCCCCGGAGCTACCCCCCTCCCCACCCTCCCCCACAAGGGGGGAGGGAGCGAGAGAGTTGCGGCTCCTTACATCGGGTAGCCGCACAGCGTGACGGTCGGTCTCGAATTCTTGCGACGCGGACGCTCTCTCCGTTCCCTCCCCCCTTGTGGGCGAGGGTCAGGGAGGGGGGTACCGCGCGGGGACTCTCTCGGTGAGCCCGAGGCAGCGCAGCTTTGGGGCAGCGCACCGCTTAACGACAACCCCGGTTCCCGCGCCCGCGCGGCATTTCGCTGTCGCCTCCACCCGCCCAACGCGCTAGATTTACAGGGAAAATGAGATCGGGCGCGGCCAGCGCGCCCCCGGGAGAAGCACGCTCGCCATGCTGCACGATTGGGGCGTGATCGCCGCCGCCTTCGGCTATATCGGCTTTCTGTTCCTGGTGGCGAGCCATGGCGACCGCCGCTCGCGGGCCGGGCGCGGCCGCGCCTCGGGGCTGATCTATCCGCTGTCGCTGGCGATCTACTGCACCTCCTGGACCTTCTTCGGCTCGGTCGGCTTCGCCACCCGCACCTCCACCGACTTCCTCGCGATCTATGTCGGCCCGGTCCTGATGATCGGGCTCGGCGCCGGCGTCCTCCGCCGCGTGATCCAACTCGCGAAAGCCCACAACATCACCTCGATCGCCGATTTCATCGGCGCGCGCTATGGCAAGAGCCAGGCGGTGGCGGCAACTGTCGCACTGATCGCGATCATCGGCTCGGTGCCCTACATCGCGCTGCAGCTCAAGGCGGTGGCCTCCTCGCTCGAAACCATCCTGAGCGAAGACCAGGCCTTCTCCCACATCCCGATCGTCGGCGACGTGGCGCTGATGGTGACGTTGGCGATGGCGGCCTTCGCGGTGCTGTTCGGCACGCGGCAGACGGACGCCACCGAGCACCAGCACGGCCTGATGCTGGCGGTCGCAACCGAATCCATCATCAAGCTGGTCGCCTTCCTCGCCGCGGGCATCTTCGTCACGTTCTGGATGTTCTCGCCGCACGAACTGATCGAGCGCGCGATGAAGACACCGGAGGCGGTGCGCGTCATCAACTATTCGCCGTCGATCGGCAACTTCCTGACCATGACGCTGCTGTCGCTCTGCGCGATCATGCTACTGCCGCGCCAGTTCCACGTCAGCGTCGTCGAGAATTCCTCGGATGCCGAGGTCGGCCGCGCGCGTTGGCTGTTTCCGCTCTATCTTATCGCCATCAATCTGTTCGTGATCCCGATCGCGTTCGCCGGCCTCGTCAGCTTCCCGTTCGGCGCCGCCGATCCTGATATGTACGTGCTGGCACTGCCGATGGAGGGCGGTGCGGATCTGCTCAGCGTCGCCGTCTTCGTCGGCGGGCTGTCGGCGGCGACCGCGATGGTGATCGTCGAATGCGTCGCGCTCTCCATCATGGTTTCGAACGACCTCGTGGTGCCCCTGGTGCTGCAACGACGGCCCGAGGGGCGCACCGGCGGCGCCGATTTCAGCGACTTCCTGTTGCGCTCGCGCCGGCTCGCGATCTTCGCCATCATGGTGATGGCCTATTTCTACTACCGCGCGCTCGGCAACACCCAGCTCGCGGCGATCGGCCTACTGTCTTTTGCCGCCATCGCCCAGCTTGCACCAAGCTTCTTCGGCGGGCTGCTGTGGCGGCGCGCGACCGCGCGCGGCGCGATCGGCGGCATGCTGGTCGGGTTCGCGGTGTGGCTCTACACGCTGTTCATCCCGAGCTTCATGGATACTTCGACGGCGGGGATCCTGCTGCTCCAGCACGGCCCGTTCGGGATCGAGGCGCTGCGGCCGCAGGCGCTGTTCGGCGCCGATTTGCCGCCGCTGATGCACGGCGTCGTCTGGTCGCTGTCGCTCAACATCCTCACCTATGTGCTGCTGTCGCTGGCGCGCCGGCCGTCTTCGATCGAGCTGGTCCAGGCCGATCTGTTCGTCCCCAACACGCTCGCGCCGATTTCCCCGAATTTCCGGCGCTGGCGGACCACCGTCACGGTGCAGGACATCCAGACCACGGTGGCGCAATATCTCGGGCCTGACCGCGCGCGGCATTCGTTCGAGGCATTCTCCGCGCGGCGCAATGTGCGGCTGGAGTCCGGGGCACCCGCCGATTTCGAGCTGCTGCAGCACGCCGAGCACCTGATCGCCTCCTCGATCGGCGCGGCCTCCTCGCGTCTGGTGATGTCGCTGCTGTTGCGCAAGCGGACGGTCTCCGCCAAGGCTGCGCTGAAACTGCTCGACGATTCCCATGCGGCGCTGCATTTCAACCGCGAGATCCTCCAGACCGCGCTCAACCATGTGCGCCAGGGCATCGCGGTGTTCGATGCCGATCTGCAACTGATCTGCTCCAACCGGCAGTTCGGCGATCTCCTCAACGTTCCTCCGCATTTCATCCAGTTCGGCACGCCCTTGCGTGAAATCCTGGAATTCATGGGCGTGAGCGAGCCGGCCGACCCGATCGAGCGCGAGGCCATGCTGGAGCGCCGGCTGGTGGCCTACACCACAGACGGCGAGCCTTATCTCGAGCGCCTGCCCGACCGCCACATGGTGATCGAGATCTTGACCAACCGCATGCCCGGCGGCGGCTTCGTCATTACCTTCACCGACGTCACG
Organism: Bradyrhizobium sp. WSM1253; assembly: GCF_000244935.1. Classification (NCBI taxonomy): domain Bacteria; kingdom Pseudomonadati; phylum Pseudomonadota; class Alphaproteobacteria; order Hyphomicrobiales; family Nitrobacteraceae; genus Bradyrhizobium; species Bradyrhizobium sp. WSM1253. The sequence goes on along the minus strand of NZ_JH600073.1, from coordinate 5,333,584 downwards.
CCCACGTTCGAGGCGGCCGAAGCGCTGGAGCGCGCCAATGCGACGCTGGAAAAGCGGGTGCGCGACCGCACCGAGGAGCTGACCCGGCTGAATTCCGAGCTGGCGCTGGCCAAGAGCGCGGCCGAAGACGCCAGCATCTCCAAGACGCGCTTTCTCGCCGCCGCCAGCCACGACATTCTCCAGCCGCTGAACGCGGCGCGGCTCTATGTCACGAGTCTGGTCGAGCGTCAGCACAGCGGCGAGGAGACGCGACTGGTCGAGAACATCGACGAATCGCTCCAGGCGATCGAGGAGATCCTCGGCGCGCTGCTCGACATCTCCAGGCTCGACGCCGGCGCGATGACGACCTCGATCTCGAGCTTCAAGATGGCCGACCTGATGCGCTCGCTGGAGATCGAGTTCGCGCCGATCGCGCGCGCCAAGAATCTGGCGCTCGTCTTCGTGCCGTGCTCGCTGCCGGTGGAGTCGGATCGTCTCCTGCTGCGGCGGCTGCTGCAGAACCTGATCTCCAACGCCATCAAATATACCCCGCGCGGGCGCGTGCTGGTCGGCTGCCGCCGCCGCGGCGCCACGCTGAAGATCTGCGTCTACGACACCGGCGTCGGCATCCCGGCGGTCAAGCGCGGCGAGATCTTCAAGGAATTCCACCGCCTCGAGCAGGGCGCGCGAATTGCCCGCGGCCTCGGCCTGGGCCTGTCGATCGTCGAGCGGTTGGCACGCGTGCTCAAGCACGACATCGCCATCGATTCCAATGTCGGCGGCGGCTCGGTATTTTCCGTGACGGTGCCGACGGCAAAGGCGATCACCCACACCGCGGCCGTGACCAGTGCGACGCCGCTCGCACGCACCTCGATCTCGGGGACCCTGATCGTCTGCATCGAGAACGACGCCGCGATCCTCGACGGCATGCGCACGCTGCTGAAGGCCTGGGACGCCGAAGTGATCGCGGTCGCCGATCCCGAGGGCGCGATCGCCGCGATCGAAACTGCCGGCCGCCGCGTGACCGGCCTGCTGGTCGATTACCACCTCGACCGCGGCAACGGCATCGCGGCGATCCGCGACATCCGCCGCCGCTTCGGTGACGGCATCCCCGCGATCCTGATCACCGCCGACCGCAGCCCCGCCGTGCAAATGGCTGCGCGCGACGAAAAGGTCGCGGTGCTCAACAAGCCGGTCAAGCCGGCTTCGCTGCGCGCCCTGCTCGGCCAGTGGCGCACGCAGCAGATGGTGGCGGCGGAGTGAACTTCCGCACTCAAGGTGCAAGCCTCGTAAACACGTAGTCGCGGCTCTTCACACGAGCTTCGTGGCAGGCGAAGCAGGTGCGATGCTGGGCCTCGTCGACCGGCTTGCCGTTGACGAAGCGACCAAATCCCCAGCCGCCGGTCGAGGCATATTTTCTGGAATCCTTCACCATCACCTGGACGGTGGTGGCCTCACCGGGAATCGTCGCGGACGCAAATTCGGGCGATTGCTTCCGCTTCCAGGCGCGCTTGACCAGAATTGTCCCGTCCGGGAACGGAAGCTTGCCGCCTTGATAGGCATCGATCGCGGTCCTGTTGCCGACCACGGCACGCAGCTCGTCCAGGGGAGCCGCCTCCTCCGCCGGCGCGATCAGCTCCCACTGCTTGTAGCCCTCCGGGACGGTGACGCCGAAGATCGGCGAGGCATCGCCCTCGCCCTGCGCGAAAGCGATTGTGACCAGATACGGCACGCAGGTCAGGACAACGACGAGGAGGAGCACGGCCAGCACGATCATCGCCGTAGAGGATTGAAATTTTGACTTTTCAGATTTCATTGTCGTCATGACGCTTTGTTGAACTGCGATCGCAAGTCAGGCCTCGGTCCAGCATTGCCGGACCGAGGTGCTGTCAAACTCCTCAGGCACCGCCGTCGGCGTCGATGACGGCTTTGGCAAAGGCTTCCGGAGCCTCCTGGGGCAGATTGTGGCCGATGCCACCGGTGATCAGGCGATAGTCGTACCGGCCGGAGAACTTCTTGGCATAGGCGCTTGGATCTGGATGCGGCGCGCCGTTGGCGTCGCCTTCCATCGTGATCGTCGGCACGCTGATCACCGGAGCTGCCGCCAGCTTCTTTTCGAGCTCCTCGTACTTCGCTTCGCCTTGGGCGAGCCCGAGCCGCCAGCGGTAATTATGGATCGTGATCGCGACGTGATCCTTGTTGTCCAGCGCCGCCGCGCTGCGGTCGAAGGTGGCGTCGTCGAACTTCCACCGCGGCGAGGCCAGCTTCCAGATCAGTTTTGCGAAATCATGCGTGTACTTCTCGTATCCCGCGCGGCCGCGCTCGGTCGCGAAATAGAACTGGTACCACCATTGCAGCTCGGCCGACGGCGGCAAGGGCGCGCTGCCCGCCGCCTGGCTGCCGATCAGATAGCCGCTGACCGAGACCAGCGCGCGGCAGCGCTCCGGCCACAGCGCAGCAAGGATGTCGGCGGTGCGTGCGCCCCAGTCGAATCCGGCGACCACCGCCTTCTTGATCTCGAGCTTGTCCATCAGCGCGATGATGTCGGCGGCCATTGCGGCCGGCTCGCCGTTGCGCGGCGTCTCGGCGGAGAGGAAGTGGGTCGAGCCGTAGCCGCGCAGATAAGGGATGATGACGCGATAGCCGGCCTTTGCCAGGATCGGCGCGACGTCGACGAAGGCGTGAATGTCGTAGGGCCAGCCGTGCAGCAGGATCGCAACCGGACCGTCCGCAGGACCGGCCTCCGCGTAGCCGACGTTGAGGACGCCGGCATCGATCTGCTTGATCGCGCCGAACGACGCGTTCGATGCGGAGGCGCGCGGCGCTTCGGTTTCGGCGCGGGCGAGGCCGATCACGCCAAGGCCGGCGGCGACGGTTCCCGCGGCGATTCCAAAGAACTGGCGGCGGTGCTGATCGATGATCTGTTTCATGATGGTGCTACCTTTCTGATGGTTGGTGGTGTTGCGTCAGATCAGCGCGACCGAGACGTCGATGTTGCCGCGGACAGCTTTGGAATAGGGGCAAGTCTGGTGCGCTTCGTCGACGAGGCCGCGCGCGATCTCGCGATCGAGGCCGGGCAGGCTGATGTCGAGGCGTGCCCTGAGCGAATAAGCGCCCTCGTGGAGCACGAGGTCGATCTCCGCATCGATCGCGCATTTCCTGGGGAGCTCGATCTTCCGCTTGCGGGCGGCGATCTCCATCGCGCCCTCGAAGCAGGCCGACCAGCCGGCCGCGAACAATTGTTCGGGATTGGTGCCGATGCCGGTGCCGCCCGGCGGCGATAGCTTGACATCCAGGCGGCCGTCGGAACTGCGCGATATGCCGTCATGTCGCCCGCCGCTGGTACGGGTCCGGGCCGTGTAGAGCAGTTTCGCCGCTTGGGTCATGAAGGTCTCCTTGCCGTCGCACAACTGACTAGCAGCGGCTGCCGCGACACACCCGTTGGGAGTTGTGAGAACTTGTGAGGTCTCGGCGCGCGCGCCTCACAAGGCCTGCATTCGCAGTCTGATCGCGACGCGCGGGACGGTCTTGCCGGATTGCGATCATGTGGCTATCCGATCCGCTCGAAGGGATCAGGATTCCGCCATGACCGAGCCGGCCGGCACCGCAACGGGAACCCTCTCGTTTGGGCCATTCACCGTGACGCCAAATGAAAGACTTGTGACGCGCGACGGCGTCGCGCTGCCGCTCGGCGCAAAGGCCTTCGACACGCTGCTCGCACTGATGTCGCGGCCGAACCAGGTCGTCAGCAAGTATGATCTGATGGCGCTGGTGTGGCCCGGCATGACGGTCGAGGACGCCAATCTGCGCTTTCACGTCGCGGCGCTTCGCAAGGCCCTTGGCGACGGCAAGAACGGAGCCCGCTACATCACCACACTCTCCGGCCGCGGCTATTGCTTCGTGGCGCCGATCTCGCAGGTGAATATCCCGGCGGAAGGGCGCACCGTAGCGCGAACGGAATTGCCGCCCGTCAAACTGCCGAACCGGCTGCAACGGATGGTCGGGCGCGACGATGCGGTCGCCGCCGTCTCGGACAGGCTCATCGCCTCGCGCTTCGTCACGATTGCCGGCCCGGGCGGTGTCGGCAAGACCGCCGTTGCCGTGGCCATCGCTCACGACCTGCTCGCGACATTTTCCGACGCCGCACATTTCGTCGATCTTGCCGCGCTGAGCGATCCCGATCTCGTGATCACCTCGATCCTGCTGATGCTGGGCTTGCCGGCGCAAACCGAGGATCCTCTGCCTGCGCTGCTCGCGCATCTCAGGGACAAGCGGATGCTGCTGATCCTCGACAATTGCGAGCACGTCATCGCCACGGCGGCGCCGCTGGCCGCCGACATCTTCCACGCCGCACCGCATGTCCATATCCTGGCGACGAGCCGCGAAGCCCTGCGGGTCGAGGGCGAGCAGGTCTATCGCTTGGCGCCGCTCGCCGTTCCGCCCGACAATCCTGGGCTGACGGCGGCCGCGGCGCAGACTTATCCCGCGCTTCAACTCTTCCTCGAACGTGCCACGGCCGGCGGCGCGCAGATCGCGCTCGACGATGTCAATGCCGCGATCGTCGCCGGGATCTGCCGCAAGCTCGACGGCATGGCGCTGGCGATCGAACTCGCCGCCGGCCGCGTCGAAGCCTACGGCCTGGAGCAGACCGCAGCACTGCTCGACGAGCGCCTCAATCTGCTCTGGCAGGGCCAGCGCACGGCGCCGCCGCGACAGAAGACGTTGCAGGCGACGCTGGCATGGAGCTACGGGCTCTTGTCCGACATCGAACGCCTCGTGCTGCGCAGGCTCGCGGTTTTCGCCGGTCACTTCACCATCGACGCCGCACTCGAGATCGTGCCGGACGAACGTGTCGACCGCTCCCGCCTGTTCGACGCCATCGACGGCCTGGTGGCCAAGTCGATGGTCGCGGCGCGGCCGGTCGGCGCCATGATGCGTTACCGTCTGCTCGACACGACGCGCGCCTATCTGCTCGAGATCGAGCCTGATGACGCGGCGCTCGCCGCCCGGCACGCGACCTATTACCGGCAATGGCTGGAGCAGGCCGGCACGACGTGGGCCACGGTGCCGAGCGCCGACGAGCGCGCGATCCACTTTTCCGCGCTTCACAACGTGCGCGCGGCGCTGGACTGGTGTTTTGGCACGGACGGCGATGCCAGCATCGGCATTGCACTGGCCGCAGCTGCAGCGCCAATTTTTCTCGCGATGTCGTTGCTGGTCGAGTGCCGGCGCTGGTCTGAACGGGCGCTGCTTGCGATCGATCCCTTCTCGCGCGGCGGCGCCGAGGAAATGCACATCCAGGCCGCGCTCGGACTGACCTTGATGTTCACGCGCGGCGGCAGCGAAGCGGCGCGTGCCGCCTTGAGCCGAAGCCTTGCGATCGCCGAGGCGCGCGGCGACGCGCCGAACCAGCTCCAGCTGCTCGGGCGCATGCATATCTTCCACGAGCGGATGGGACAGTTCGACGCCGCGCTCGGCTATGCGCAGCAAAGCCTTACGGTCGCCGGGACACTCGGCGATGCCGCCTCCCTCGCCCTCGCCCATTCGCTCCTCGGTGTCTCCTTGCATCTTGCCGGCGAGCACCGCGACGCGCTGACGATGCTGGAGGCCGCCTGGCATGGGCCGGGCACGGAACGGATCAGCACCGTCTATGGCTTCGATCACCGCAACCGGGCCGGCATCTCGCTCGCGCGCGAGTTCTGGTTGCAGGGCCGCCCCGCGGATGCGCTGCAACTGGCCCGACAGACGGTCGTCGAGGCCGCGCAGATGGACCATCCGATCACGCTCTGCATTGCGTTGATCTGGGCGGTCTCGATCGATCTCTGGAGCGGAGACCTCGATGCCGCGGAAGAGAACATCGACCGCTTCATCGCCCATGCCGAATCGCGGTCCATGGGCCCCTATCTTGCGGTCGGCCGCGGCGTCAAAGGCGAACTGGCGATCCGGCGCGGCCATGCCGCCGAAGGCGTCGAGACGATCGGGACGTGTCTGCGTGAGCTCCACGATGCCGGCTACGAGCTGCTCACCACGACGTTCAACATCGCGCTTGTTCAGGGCTTGATGGCGCTTGGGCAGATCGAGCGGAGTGCGGGCCTGATCGACGATGCGATCCGCCTCGTCGAGCAAAGCGGCGATCATCTGTACATGCCCGAGCTGCTGCGCATGAAGGGAAGGGTTCTCTTGGCGAGGCCCCAGCCCGACGCTGATCAGGCAGAAGCCCACTTCGTCCAATCACTGGAATTGAGTCGTCGCAAAGGCGCCAAAGCCTGGGAGCTGCGGGCCGCGATCGATCTCGCGGGGCTCCTTGCCGAACGCGGCCGGCGCGAGGAAGCGAAGCGATGGCTTCAATTGGCGTATGAAGGCTTCGCCCAGGGCTCAGAGACAGCCGATATCCGGGCCGCCGACAAGTTGTTGCAAACATTGTGACGCGGACTCGGTGCAGCTCGTGTCCTGGGCGCGCTGCAACGCTCTTGCGTTGCTGCGCAGAGCCGGGACCCAGCAGTGACATGATACAGTGCGGCGAGATGGGCCCCGGCTCTGCAGCGCATCGTCGAAGGGACGCTGCGCTGCGTCCGGGGCACGAGAGCGGAGTATGTCGCACGTTCTCTCCACATCGTCATTGCGAGCGCAGCGAAGCAGTCCAGAATCCCTCTGCGGAAAGACACTGGATTGCTTCGCTGCGCTCGCAATGACGGAGCAAGGGGCAGCATCGTCATCCTCCAATGCAGATTCAACTTGCAGACACACCTTCGCGTCCTCGCGACGTGTTTCGCCCGAGCTTTGCTTCGTCACTCCACCCTCTAAGCCAAGAGGGCGCAGGGAAGGCCGGGTGCTGACCTCGCACCCGCGATCCGCTGCGCGAAAATGGTGCGCAAGGAAACCGCACAGCAGCATACAGGTGGTGCCAATCACTCGGCCTTCCCTGCGCGATGGTTGGACGGCTTATGCCGTGCTCTCCCGGGAGCCGAGTTCCTGCTGGCCTCCCTCGTCCCAACGAAATTCACCGGCACCGCGCCGGTTGACGCGGATGCCGCATTCGCCAGGGCTTGACCGTAGCAACGACGGCCAGGACCACACGGTTTTGCCGTACGCACGGTTCGCCATTTCGCCGCAGTTTTTCCAGCCCTGTCGACAGAGCCGGAAACTTACAGACGAGACGAAGCCTAGCAGCGCCGCTCGTCCGAACGAAGCCTTGGGCTCACGGAGAGCAATCCGCCCTGCCCTTGGCCACTCGCACCCGAACGCTGCCGCGTCCACCGCAAGCCCGGCTCGCGAACGTGACGACCACAAGATCGCCCCTCAAGGATGAGCCGGGATGAGCGACACATACGCTAAAACCGAATTTCGGTAAAGTGGAATATTTTTGCGGCCAACGATTGACAGAGGAGCGACACAGGCGCGGTCCCGTAGCCCGGATGAGCGAAGCGATATCCGGGGTTTTCGCTAGCTAGCCGCACTAGCGGTCCCGGATGTCGCTTCGCTCATCCGGGCTACAGGCTGCGAGAGGCCCTCTTCCAGGCTCACCCCGTCGGGGTACCCTGCTTCCACTGACCGCCGGCAATTTTCGCGGCAGCGATCACGGCTTGGGTCCGGCTTTCGACGCCGAGCTTCTGCAGGATCGCGGAGACATGCGCCTTGATGGTGGCCTCGGAGACGCCGAGCTCATAAGCGATCTGCTTGTTGAGCAATCCCTCCGACAGCATCATCAGAACCCGGACCTGCTGCGGCGTCAGCGTCACCAGCCGGTCGCGCAGGCGCGTCATGTCGGGATCGGCGACCGCCGACAGATCGGTGTCGGCGGGAACCCAGACGTCGCCCTCCATCACCTTGAGGATGGCGTCGCGCAAGGTCTCGACGCCGAATCGCTTCGGAATGAAACCGGAGGCGCCGAAATCGAGCGAGCGGCGGATGGTGGCGCTGTCGTCGGACGCCGAGACGATCACCACCGGAATGGCCGGATATTGTGCGCGCAGATAGATCAGGCCGGAAAAGCCGGAGATCCCGGGCATCGAGAGGTCGAGCAGGATCAGGTCGACGTCGGAGGTCTGTTCCAAAAGTTTGGTCAGATCCTCGAACGATCCAGCCTCGTCGATCCTGGCAGAGCTCAGGACGCCCGCCACCGCCTGCCGCAGCGCGGCGCGGAACAATGGATGGTCATCGGCAATGACGAGATGGGTGGAGGGAGCGTTCATCGTTCTCTTGCTGGCAATCGCACCGGGCCAGTAGGCCGGCGCAGGGCCTTGGTCAATTCTTTCCCGACCAGCCGTGGCATGCAAGTGGACATTATCCCTTTGCGGCAACGGGGTTAATCCACAGGCCGGCACTATGTTGCCGGATGGAACGCCCGCGGCGTCAGGTGAGCGTCAGTGCGAAAGGCCGAAAGTCGTATTGGGGCGGGTTTCACGCCAATGTTACCTTGGGGGCAAGGCTTGGGTTGATCCGGCATGACCGGACATCCAGGGCGCGAGGAAACGATTTTTCGGGGAGCGACTCAACATGTCGACATTGGCTGTGTCTCAAGCAGGCGCGGGAGGGATGACGAAGGACGAACGGTTCGTCATTCTCGCCTCCTCGCTCGGTACCGTCTTCGAGTGGTACGATTTCTATCTCTACGGTTCGCTGGCTAGCATCATCGGCGCGCAGTTCTTCTCGGCCTATCCGCCGGCAACCCGCGACATCTTCGCGCTGCTGGCCTTCGCGGCGGGCTTCCTGGTGCGCCCGTTCGGCGCAATCGTGTTCGGCCGTGTCGGCGACATCGTCGGCCGCAAATACACCTTCCTCGTCACCATCCTGATCATGGGTCTGTCGACCTTCATCGTCGGCCTGCTGCCCAATGCGGCGACCATCGGCATCGCGGCCCCGATCATCCTGATCGCGCTGCGTCTCGCCCAGGGCCTGGCGCTCGGCGGTGAGTATGGCGGTGCGGCGACCTACGTCGCGGAGCATGCTCCGAACGGCAAGCGCGGCTACTACACCTCCTTCATCCAGACCACGGCGACGCTCGGCCTGTTCCTGTCGCTGCTGGTGATCCTGTTCACGCGCTCCGCGCTCGGCGAACCCGACTTCGCGGCATGGGGCTGGCGCATTCCGTTCCTCGTCTCCGTGCTGCTGCTCGGCGTCTCGGTCTGGATCCGGCTCCGCCTCAACGAATCCCCGATCTTCCAGAAGATGAAGGACGAGGGGAAGAGTTCGAAGGCCCCGCTGACGGAAGCCTTCGGCAACTGGCAGAACGGCAAGCTCGTGCTGCTGGCGCTGCTTGGCGGCGTGATGGGCCAGGGCGTGGTCTGGTACACCGGCCAGTTCTACGCGCTGTTCTTCCTGCAATCGATCCTCAAGGTCGACGGCTACACCGCCAACCTGCTGATCGCCTGGTCGCTCCTGCTCGGGACCGGCTTCTTCATCGTGTTCGGCATGCTCTCCGACAGGATCGGCCGCAAGCCGATCATCCTCGGCGGCTGTCTGATCGCGGCGCTGACCTTCTTCCCGATCTTCAAGATGATCACCACCAACGCCAACCCGGCGCTGGAAAAGGCGATCGAGTCGGTCAAGGTCGACGTCGTGGCGGATCCCGCAGGTTGCGGCGACCTGTTCAACCCGGTCGGCACCCGCGTCTTCACCTCGCCTTGCGACACCGCGCGTGCCTACCTGTCGCAATCGTCGGTCAAGTACTCGACCACGCCAGGTCCGGCCGGCTCCGGCGTGAAGGTGATGGTCAACGGCAAGGAAGTTGCCTACGCCAACGCCAAGGACGGCAATCCGGCAGTCCTCGCCGCCGTGCAGGCAGCCGGATATCCGAAGGCCGGCGATGCGGGCATCGTGAAGATGGCGCATCCGTTCGACATCTTCCGTCCGCAGGTGGCGGCGGTTGTCGGACTGCTGTTCGTCCTGGTGATCTTCGTCACCATGGTGTACGGCCCGATCGCCGCGATGCTGGTCGAACTGTTCCCGACCCGCATCCGCTACACCTCGATGTCGCTGCCCTACCATATCGGCAACGGCTGGTTCGGCGGCCTGCTGCCGGCGACCGCCTTCGCCATCGTGGCCTCGACGGGCGATATCTATGCGGGCCTCTGGTATCCGGTCATCTTCGCGTCGATTACCGTCGTGATCGGCTTGTTCTTCCTGCCGGAGACCAAGGACGTCGACATCAAGTCGACCTGATCGACGCAGATCGAGATCAACACCAACCGGCCGCGGTCTCCGCGGCCGGTTTTGTTTTGAACTCCAGACTCTTTGTTTTGACGCGTTTCTTGACGCGAACCGGCAGCCACTTCGCTCGAAAACGCGCTACTGATTGCTGCCGAGAAATTGCAGCACCACCTCGCGCCGATGCGGGCGGGCGCGATGCTCGATCAGATAGATCGCCTGCCAGGTGCCAAGCGCCAGCCTGCCGTTCAGCACCGGCACCTGGAGCGATGTCCCCGTCAGCATGGTTTTGATATGCGCCGGCATGTCGTCCGGCCCTTCGGTGTCGTGAGTCCAGCCCGCATCTTCATCGTCGGGCGCGAGCCGCGCCAGCACCGTAGTGAGGTCGACCAGCACCGACGGGTCGGCATTCTCCTGGATTGTCAGAGACGCCGAGGTGTGACGGATGAACAGCGTGAGCACGCCGTCCCGCGCATGAACGTCGGCGATGAACCGCGCCGCCTCGGCGGTGAGGTCGCTGAAGCCGCACCCCGGCGTCTGCACGGTCAGCAGCGAAGATGCGATGGTGGTGGCCGGTCCTGACGACGGCGCCGAGCGCGAGATGGATTTGGCTGATGTCATCATCATCACTCTCAATTCGGAAAGCTGCCGTAGGGTGGGCAAAGCGAAGCGTGCCCACCGACTCACTCAACGGAGACGCAAATGGTGGGCACGGCGCTTCGCGCCTTTGCCCACCCTACGGCATCTCACCACGCGCTAAATCTTCCCCGAGACGTCCTTCTGCACGCGGTTGGCCATGTCGATCAGGCGACGCCAGGCTTTTTCCAGGAACGACATCACGCGATCGACGTCCTGGTCGCTCGGCAGCGGGATCTCGATCCTGCGCTCGCCCTCGGCGGCCCTTGGTTCTCGTGCTTGCGGCTCCGCCTTCTTGAGCGGATCGGTTTTCGGCAGCGCCTCGTCGATCTTGCCTGACACGGTCGGCCCCGCCGCAAGCCGTTCCTTCAGCATCTCGACTTCGGCCTGGAGCCTGCCGATCTCGGCGTCGAGCGCGGTACGTTCATCGGGTACGGCGTAGCAGGCCCAGCCGGCGCCGCTCCGGGTGCAGGTCGACACGGTGCCGGTGCGGCTGTCGAGCCGCAGCACGCCCTCGGGGATGGGGGTCATGCTGTAGCGGCCGTTTTCGCTGTCGGGCGCGGATTGCGCGGCAAGGCAGCCGACGCTGATGGCCATCGCCGCGGCGAACGCCGCCGCCGCAAGCCATGATGCTGGGGATGAATTCGCTGGTCTCATCGCGTTCTCCGCCACGACGCGCCGGTCGCACGTCCAAAGATGGCGCTCATAAAGGTGGCACGTCTCGCAAATGCTACACCCCGGCGAGGCGATCCGCCGCCCAAAACGCGCCTTTGACATCAACGATCGCGAGGCCCCCTTTGATCCCGGCAGCCGGGCGAAATGGCGACTGCGTTCGCCGATCCAGCGGAGACCTGCTGCGGTGCGGCGTCACGCTGTGTGCAGCGCTGCCGGCCGCGCCGATATTTCCAAAGAAATCATATACATAACGGGAATGGACACAATCGTGACTTGGCTTGACTTGATTATGGGCCATCAGTATGGTCCGCGCGGCTTTTGAGGGTGGCGGGCGCAATTTCCATTCAGCCGCGGCGTTTCGGGTCTTCGTTGCATGACACAGGGCACGGGACACGGCGAGAATGGAGATCGCGATAGATCGCCCGAGGAAGCTGCGCTTTCCGATCGGCTCGGAAATCTTGATCAGCGGTTGTCCGAATTTCGCGGCCGCCACGTCAAGACCGAGCAACCCGCAGGTGACGGTGAAGACAGAGCGGCCAGAGCCTCGGCGATGGCGCTTGGTTTCCGGTTATCCTCCGAGTTGGTCGCCGGGGTCGTTGTCGGAGCGGGGATTGGCTGGGGTTTCGACCGCTTGCTGTCGACGTCGCCTTTCGGATTCATCGTGTTCCTGCTGCTGGGCTTCGTCGCCGGCGTGGTGAATGTGGTGAGAACGGCAGGCGCGGGTCAAAACAGGCGCGGTGGTTCTTAAGCGATCCACTCCAGGAGAGGAATGATCGTGCCGGCTTGAGCCGGTACGGGCCGGGCCCGACCGGCAGACCGAGACCCGCCGGCATCGCCCGGCAGACCAAGAGATGCCGCGCTGATGAAAATCGATCCGATCCACCAGTTCAACATCGAGCCTCTCTTCACCCTGGGCCATATCGGCAACCACACGATCGCCTTCACCAATTCGTCGCTCTACATGCTGGTGGCGGTCGCGATCATCTCGATCCTGATGCTCGCCAGCGGCACGCAGCTGGTTCCCGGGCGCCTGCAGTCGGTCGCCGAGATCTCCTACGAGTTCGTGGCCTCGACCATCCGCTCGACGGCCGGCTCGGAAGGCATGAAGTTCTTCCCGCTGATCTTCTCGCTGTTCATGTTCATCTGCGTTTCGAACCTGGTCGGCATCATTCCCTACACCTTCACGATCTCGAGCCATCTGATCGTCACCGCGGCCCTCGCGCTGCTGGTCTTCTTCACGGTGCTGATCTACGGCATTGCCAAAAACGGCCTGAAATTCTTCTCGATCTTCGTGCCCCACGGCGTCCCCGGCTACATCCTGCCGCTGGTGATGTTCATCGAGATCCTGTCGTTCTTCCTGCGGCCGGTCTCCCACAGCGTCCGTCTGTTTGCCAACATGCTGGCCGGCCACATCGCGCTGAAGGTGTTCGCGGGCTTCGTCGCCATGCTCGGCTTCTCGCTCGGCGCCCTCGGCTGGGTCGGCGGCGTGCTGCCGCTGGCGCTCACGGTCGCGCTTTACGCTCTCGAGATTCTGGTCGCATTCCTGCAAGCCTATGTGTTTGCGATCCTGACCTGCATCTACCTCAACGACGCCATTCATCCGGGACACTGAGCGGTCCGGGGAATTTCCACCCAAAACCCAATCTTTCTTCCAAGGAGTCTAAAATGGATCCGGCAGCAGCAAAACTTATCGGCGCGGGCATCGCATGCATCGGCATGGGCGGCGCGGGCGTCGGCGTCGGCGTGATCTTCGGCAACTACCTCGCCGCAGCCGTTCGCAACCCCTCGGCCGCTCAGGGCCAGTTCGGCAATCTGATCTTCGGCTTCGCCGTGACCGAAGCGCTCGGCATTTTCTCGCTGCTGATCGCGCTGCTGCTGCTGTTCGTTCCGCTCTGAGGACGATTTTCGCGCCGCTTCAGCCGAAGCGACGCGCATGACAGCAACAGGAGTACTCCATGGCTGAAAGTCATGGCGGCGCAAAAGGTCCGGCGGCGGGCGCTCACACCGAGGCTGACGGTGGTCACCACGGTGGCGGTTTTCCGCCGTTCGAGAGCAGCACCTATGCTTCGCAGCTGGTGTCGCTCGCGATCTTCTTCGTCGCGCTTTACGTGATCGTGTCCAAGCTCGCTCTGCCGCGCGTCGGCGGTGCGATCGAGGCGCGTCAGAACAAGATCGAGGGCGACCTCGCCGAAGCGCAGAAGCTGAAGGACCAGTCCGAAGCGGCGCTGAAGGCCTATGATAGCGAGCTTGCTTCGGCACGCTCGCGCGCGCAGGCCATCGGCAACGAATCCCGCGACAAGGCGAATGCGCAGGCGGACGCCGAGCGCAAGGCTTTGGAAGAGCAATTGGCGGCCAAGCTCGCCGAGGCGGAGAAGACCATCGCCTCGACCCGTGCGACCGCCATGAGCAACGTCCGCGGCATCGCGGCCGATGCGGCAGGCACCATCGTGCAGCAGCTCACCGGCGTGGTTCCGGACGCGGCATTGGTCAATGCCGCCGTTGATGCGTCCTTGAAGGGTTAATCGATATGTTCTTCGATCCTGAAACCTGGGTCGCCATCGCCTTCGTGATCCTGATGGTCGGGTTCGGCTATCTCGGTGTCTTCAAGAAGGCCATGACTGCGCTCGACCATCGCGCCGATCGCATCAAGGCCGAGCTCGACGACGCGACGCGCCTCAAGCAGGAAGCCGCCAAGGTACTCGCCGACTACAAGGCGCGCACCGCCTCGGCCGAACGCGAGGCCGCCGACATCATCACGAACGCGAAGAGCGAAGCCGAGCGCATCGCAACCGAGGCCAAGGCCAAGGTGGAAGATTTCGTCGCTCGCCGCACCAAGACCGCGGAGGGCAAGATCGCGCTCGCCGAGGCCCAGGCGGTGGCCGATGTCCGCGCCGCAGCCGCCGAAGCCGCCGTCCAGGCCGCCTCCACCATCCTGTCGCAGTCGGTCAGGGGCCAGGTCGCCGACGATCTGCTCGCCAAGGGCATCACCGAAGTCAGGCAGAAGCTGAACTGAGGGGCTTCGCCTTCACCCATCAAAAAGCCGGTGCGATGAGCGCCGGCTTTTTTGTTGGTATGGCTTCTTCCCGTGTCCCGGACGCGGCGCAGCGTGTAACGCTGCTCCGCAGAGCCGGGACCCATGCCTCACACGATAACGCTGACCGCAACATGGGCCCCGGCTCTGCGTCGCACCGCTGCGCGCTGCGCCGCGTCCGGGGCACGAGACCGCCCTACTTCTTCTTCGCTCGCGCCTTCGGCTCGGGCGAGAGCGCCTGCGGATCGAAGCCGACATAGAAGATGTAGCTATCGGCGTCCTTGGCCGAAGGCATCGGATAGACCAGATCCTCGGCCACGAAGGTGAACGGCACGCTGCCGCCCTCCGACATTCCGACCGTGGTCCGGTAGGCCTTGGAAGCGATCACCTTCTCGCCGACGCCGCCCTGCACCACGGCGACGCGCAGCGGCACCTCGACGGTCGCAGGCGCGCCGGCGGGACCGGCAATGACGCGGCCCTGGATGCCGATCCGGGCCGTGATATCGCCGCCATTGCGGGCGCATTCGCGCGCCATCTTGGTGATGGTGGCCTGAAAGCGGATCTCGTTGCCGACGGCCGGCTTGCCGGTGGCACCGACCGCATAGGTGGAGGCTCCGGCACGCACCGTGACCTGCGGGCAGTCAAGATCGTCATCGGCCGCCGGCTGGCCTGGCGCAGGTGCCGGCTTGGGTTGAGCCGGCTCGTCCGACTTGCCGCCGAACAGGCCCTTGAATCGATCGGTCAGCGACTGCGCCGCAACCGGCGAGACGGAGACGAGTGCAACCGACAACGCCAGCGCGACCGCCGCCCCCCGCCGCAACGCATTCCGCGATGACCGAAGCTCCTGCACCATCAACACCCACACTCCATGACAACATCACGGCCGATCACCGGCCGGGTTGCGCCGTTATATCGTCAAAACCGGCGAACCCAAGGCAGGCACACAGGAGACTTTGGTCACATCAACGAACGGCTCAGCCGCGGAAATCCTCGTGCAGCAGGCCGAACAACAAATGGTCCTGCCAGACCCCGTTGATACAGAGATAGCGGCGCGCCAGCCCCTCGCGCGAGAAACCGCACTTCTCCAGCACCCGGATCGAGGGCGCATTGGTCGGGATGCAGGCCGCCTCGACCCGGTGCAGATTGAGCTCGCCGAACAGCGTCGGCAGCAGCACACGCAGCGCGGCCGTCATGTAGCCGCGCTGAGCGTGGGGCTTCCCGACCCAATAGCCGATGGTGCCGGCCTGGACGATGCCGCGGCGGACATTGGCGAGCGTGATGCCGCCGACCATGGCGCCGTCGAGCTCCCGGAAGATCAGAAAGGGATAGGACCGGTCCGCGGCGATGTCCTCGGAATAGCGGCGCAGGCGACGGCGGAAACCGGAGCGCGTGAGATCGTCCGACGGCCAGATCGGCTCCCAGGGCGTCAGGTAATCGCGGCTGGACTCGCGCAGATGGGCCCACTGCAGGAAGTCCGACATCTGCGGCGCGCGTAGCAACAGGCCGTTGCCGCGCGGCGCGAGAGCGGCGGGTCCACTGGATGGCAGGCGAAAGAGGGCCATGGTGATGCTTCCCGGGGGCGGATCAACCCGTGCGCGGCTCCTAATGCAGCCGCGCCTTGGCGCGTGCCCGGGTCAATCCTTCCGCAAAAGACACCGCCGTGTCCAGACCCCTGCCACTGCCTAATGCGACAACCGCAGGGCGGCTGCGCGAAAGCAGTGCACGCGCCGCGTCCCGGGTCGATTCGACGCTGACGGCGTCGATCCGGGCCACCAGCTCCTCGGCGGTCTGGGGCCGGCCATAGGCCAGCACATGCCGGGCGAGCTGCTCGGCGCGGGACGAGCAGCTCTCCAGCGCCATCAGCAGCCCCGCCTTCATTTGCGCCTTGGCCCGCGCGATCTCGACCTCGGTCAGGGTCTCGACCGAATCGTTCATGATGTCGACCACGACCTCCATCATCTCGGGCGCGTCGGCCGGATCGGTGCCGGTGTAGAGGCCGAAAAAGCCGGTGTCGGTATAGGGGGCGTGGAACGAGTAGATCGAGTAACAGAGGCCGCGCTTCTCGCGCACCTCCTGGAACAGCCGCGACGACATCCCGCCGCCGAGGATGTTGGTGAAGACCTGGAGCGAGAACAGCGACAGATCGGTCTGCGGCACGCCCTCCAGCGCCAGCGTCAGATGCGCCTGTTCGAGCTCGCGATGCACCACCTTGGTGCCGCCCTTGCCGAACTGCGCGGGTTGCGGCTTGGGACCCGCTGTCCCCTCAAAACTGGCAAAGCGCTGCTCGACCTCGGCGACCACCTGCTTGTGATCGACCGCCCCGGCGGCCGCCACCACCATGTCCGGCCCGCGGTAATGCGTCGACAGATAGTCGCGCAGCGAGTCGCGGCTGAAGGCACGCAAGGTCTTCGCGGTGCCGAGCAGCGAACGGCCCATCGGCTGGTCGGGATAGCAGAGCTCGTTGAGGTGCTCGAACACGACGTCGTCAGGCGTGTCCTGCGCCGCGCCGATCTCCTGCACGATGACGTTCTTCTCGCGCTCGAGCTCGTCAGGCTCGAAGGCCGGATTGGCCAGGATGTCGGCGAGCACGTCGAGCGCGAGCGGCACGTCGGCCTTCAGCACCCGCGCATAATAGGACGTGGTCTCGGTCGAGGTGCCGGCGTTGAGGTCGCCGCCGACCGCCTCGATCTCCTCGACAATCTCGCGCGACGAACGCTTCGTCGTGCCTTTGAAAGCCATATGTTCCAGGAGATGCGAGATGCCGTGCTCGTTGGGCTTCTCGTCGCGCCCGCCGACGCCGGCCCAGACGCCAAGCGCCGCGGTCTCGAGATGGGGCATCTTGTCGGTGACGACGGTCAGGCCGGACGCAAGCTTGGAAATCTCGACGCTCATCCGGCAACTCCCTGTTTCGCGGCGCGGCTGACCGACAGCACGAACCGCTCGACCTCGGCCTGGTCGTTCTTCATCACCTTCATGTGTTCGGATTTGGTCATCAGACCATCGAGCCAGGCCGGCAGTTGCGGCCGCTGGCCGCAGGCCGCTTCGACCGCATCGGGGAATTTGGCCGGATGCGCGGTGGACAGCACGATGCTGGGAACCGTCCTGTCCGTGGTGTCGCGGTCGGCGACCGCAAGCGCGACCGCAGTGTGGGGGTCGACCAGTTCGCCCGCCTCGCGCCAGGCGGCGCGGATCGCGGCCGCGGTCTCGGTCTCGTCGGCCCGGCCTGCGTCGAACCCCTCGCGGATCGCGGCCAGCGTCGCATCGGGCAGCACGAAGCGGCCGGATTGCTTCAGCGAATCCATCAGACGGCGCACGCCGGCGGCATCGCGCCCGCCAGCTTCGAACAGCAGCCGCTCGAAATTCGAGGAGATCTGGATGTCCATCGACGGCGACGCCGTCGCGTGGACCTCGCGCACCTCGTAGATCCCGGTCTTCAGCGTGCGCGCCAGGATGTCGTTGACGTTGGCGGCGATGCCCAGGGTCCGCACCGGAAGACCCATGCGCTTGGCGACATAGCCGGCAAAGATGTCGCCGAAATTGCCGGTTGGCACGACGAAGTCCACCGCGCGCGCGGGTGCGCCGACGGCAACGGCGGAGGTGAAATAGTAGACCACCTGGGCGACGATGCGCGCCCAATTGATGGAATTGACACCGGACAGCGAGGTCGCATCGCGGAAGCGATGGTTGTTGAACATCGCCTTCACGATGGCCTGGCAATCGTCGAAATTGCCCTCGACGGCGAGCGCATGGACGTTGGCCGCGCCCGTCGTCGTCATCATCCGCCGCTGCACCTCGGAGATGCGGCCACGCGGGAACAGCACGATGAGATCGACATTTTCGAGCCCTGCGAACGCGTCGACCGCAGCACCGCCGGTGTCGCCCGAGGTCGCGACCACGATGGTGGTGCGCTGGCCGCGCTTGGCGAGCACGTGGTCCATCAGCCGCGAGATCAGCTGCATCGCCACGTCCTTGAAGGCGAGCGTCGGACCGTGGAACAGCTCAAGCACAAACTGGTGCGGCGCCATCTGGCGCAGCGGCACCACCGCCGGATGGCGGAAGGTGGCGTAGGCCTCGTTCGCCATGCGGCCGAGCTCGGCGTCCGAGATCTCGCCGGCGACGAAGGGGCGGATCACCTCGACCGCGACCTCCCAATAGGGACGACCGAAGAAGCCGGCGATGGCGTCAGGCGAGAGTTGCGGCCAGATGGCCGGCACATACAGGCCGCCGTCGCGGGCGAGCCCGGTCAGCATCACGTCGCAGAAGCCGAGTTCGGGGGCCTCGCCCCGGGTCGAGATATAACGAGTCAAACTGCCCTCCAAAGGCCGGCCGAGCCTAGGCTCGATCCGCAAGCCTTTGATTTTACGAAATTACTTGTTAACAGCCAGAGGCTTTGGGCCACCATAAAGTGTTTTGCGGCATCAGGAAACCGCTTCGCGCCTGGGGCCATCCAAGGAAAAAGGCTGCCAACGAAAAGGGCTGCGGCAATGCCGCAGCCCTCTCTTGGAAGGTCTGTCGTTGTGTGCAGACCGGTTTGGCCTCTTGGGGTCACCGACCCTCAAAAACTGTTCGCGCAAGCTTTCGTCGGCTGTCACGGCATCGTCAAGGGACAAAACGGGATGTGCGAGAAAATGTTCCTATTTTTCCCGACGCGTTTCAGCACGGGCAAACGTTCGCCCAGCAATTTGGCGCCACGCATTGCCATTATATCCCGAACGATCGGACAGTTCGGGAACGAACGATGGCTGCGCTCATTGTGTCGGCGGATGGTGTCGGCGCTATCCACGCATTGCCCGGCTGAGCGCCGAGACCGGTCCGCCCGCCGAACCGGCAGCATCCTGGAGCAGCCGGTTCGGCGCCCGGGCGTCAGTTCATCCCGATTTCCACCGCGATCCGGATCAGGTCGGAATGGTTCTTGGCACCGAGCTTCTGCTTGAGCAGGGAGGTGGTGTTGGCGACGGTCTTGTAGGAGATACCGAGCGCCTCGGCGACCTCCACGATCTTGTCGCCTCGACCCAGCAGGCGAAGAATCTCGAGCTCCCGCGGCGTCATCTGCGAGGCAGGATTGGCCTTGATCGCCGCGCCGGAAAACGTCACGGCTTCCGCGAGCTGCGGTGAGATGAAATTGTCGCCCGCAACCACCTTGCGCACCGCCTTGAGCAGGATCCGGGGATCGTCGCCCTTTGAGACGTAGCCCTGCGCCCCAAGCTCGACCGCCCGCACCACGAAGGCCGGATCGTCGTTCATGCTGAACATGATGATCTTGGCGTCAGGATCGTCCTTACGAATGCGCCGCATCAGTTCAAAGCCGGAGACGTCGGGCAGGCTGATGTCGATCACAGTGACGTCGGGCCGCTTGCTGACATAGGCGCGATGCCCGGATTTGGCGTCGGTCGCCTCGTCGATCCGGATCGAATGGTCGGTGGCGAACAGGGTGCGGCAACCGGACAGCACCACGGGATGGTCGTCGACAATCAGGACGCGGGTCGCCGGCTTGGCAGTATCTTGCATTGTAATTCTCTAGTTTTTCGACTCATAAACCGACGGGAACAAATGGAAAGAGCAAAATCCCCTGACGCGCGTTAGAATTGACCTAATGTGGCAACGCTTCTCGTTCAGGACCCAACTGTTTCTGCCGCTCGGCTTGAGCTTCCTCGCCGCGCTGATCATGGGGGGCGTGCTGCTCCAAACCTTCGCGACCGGCCAATTGGCGGACGAGAACGAGCCGGGGCGGCGTTCGATTCAGACCATTGCCGCCGCGCTCAACAATACCCTGCGCACCTCGAACAACCCGCGGCAGACGCTCGACGCCTTTGTCCATTCTCTGGACACCTCCTCCGATATCCAATTCCGTGCCGTGGAGACGGGTCCAGCGTCCTCAGCGAGGGGCGGCCTGCGCAAGCCGCATGGCGTACCGCAATGGTTTGTCGACCTGCTCACCATTCCAGACATGGACGCGGCAGCTGCGGTGACGATCGACGGCCAGCGTGTCGGCGATCTCGTCTTCCTGCCGGACCTGTCGGCTGACCTGTTCGAGAAGTGGATCGGCTTTCTCGCGCTGACCATCCTCGTTGCCGTGCTGATGGTGCTCACCGGCACCATTGCCTATGTTTTCGCGGGATCGGCCCTGCGCCCGCTGCAAGATCTCGGCGAAGGACTCACGCGGATGCGGCGCGGCGACTACGCAACGCCGATCCCGGTCAGAGGACCGCCGGAAATCCGGCAAAGCTGCGAGGAGGCCAATGCGCTGGCCGAAACGCTGGCGCAATTGAGCCAGGATAATCGCGACCTGCTGCACCGCCTGGTGTCGCTCCAGGACGACGAGCGGCGCGATCTCGCGCGCGAACTGCACGACGAACTCGGCCCGCTGCTGTTCAGCATCCGCGCCGGCACGATCGCATTGGCCGACGCCTCGCCCCCGGCGGGAAATCCCGGCAGTTCGGCGCAGGATGTGTTGCAATCGGTCGAGGCGCTCCAGCAGACCAACCGCCGCATCCTCGACCGGTTGCGACCGCTCTACATCGAGGAATTGGGTCTGGAGACCACCGTGCAGACGCTGCTCCGGAATTTTCGCAAGCAGGCGCCGTCTATCGACCTGACGGACACGATCGATCCGGATCTCAACGCGATCGGCGGGCCGCTGGCTCAGACCGTCTATCGCGTGATTCAGGAGGCGCTGACCAACGTGCTGCGTCATGCCGGCGCCAGCAATGCCCATGTGCAGGCGACCTTCGCCGGGGAGACGGTCGTCATCGAGATTTCCGACGATGGCGGCGGCTTTCCCGAAGGTAATGTGTTCGGCCGCGGCCTGACCGGCATGCATGAGCGCGTGCGCGCACTCAGCGGATCGCTGTCACTGCTGCGCGTGGACGACAGGACTTATGTGCGCTGCCGCCTTCCCGCCGAGCCGGCACGCGAGGCGCCGGTCACCGGCTAGAGCCTTTTCGAGCGAAGTGGATACCAGTTCGCGTGAAGAAAACGCGTCAAAACAGAATCTGGTGTTCGGTTCTGACTTAATCAGGACGGAAACTCTAGCACGCCCAGCCAAGCTGCGCGTTCTGTCGCGCCGGCTCGCACAGCGTGGTGCGGATCTTGCCGTCCGGACTAAAACAAAACGAGGCGCGGAAGCGTAGCGCGCCGGCGACGGAATATTCGAGATCGACGCCGTGTGGCGCAGGATGGATTTCCTCCAGCCCGAAACCGACCGACGAGAAAGCGCTGAGCCGCGGCTGCCAATAGGCTTCGAGCTCGCTCCGGCCGCGATAGCGCTGCGTGCCGTTGCACGTGCATTCGACGTGGGCGTCGTCCGCATAGAGGTCGAGGAGCGCCGCGAGGTCGCCCTTCCTGCAGGCATCCACCCAGTCGACGACAATTCCCATCTGGTCGAAATCGCTCACGCTGCAATCCTGTCGGCCGCGGAAAAACGATGGCGGCTTAGGACCACACTCGTGAATGTGCGCTGAATGGTAAACCCCGGGCGATACCGGGTTCCCTGGCAGGGCTGTCGCATATGAAGAAATATATTCGACTGCGGCCATCCTTCGAGACGCCCGCCTGCGGCGGGCCCTCAGGATGAGGGATGAGTATGCGGCAGCATTTCAACGCGGATGGATGCAGCTGAGCCTCATCCTGAGGAGGCCGCGAAGCGGTCGTCTCGAAGGATGAGGCGTTCGCTCTGGCGCCGCCGAGACGTCATATGCGATAGCCCTGGGTTTCCTGAGTGGATCTACGGAGCTCAGCCCCGTCGCCGCCCTCTTGCCCAAACGGCGAAGGCGATGAGCACGGCGCCTGCAAGCGTGAACCAGGTGATGGCGTATTGCAGGTGATCGTCCTTGAGATGCACGTCGAGCGGCCCCGGCCGCGGAATGCCGTTCTCGGGCGCGGGCTGCTCGAGGTCGACATAGAACGGCGCAACCGCGCCCCAGCCCAGCGCGCTCGCGATCACCACGTGATCGCGCACGAACCACAGCCGCTTGTCGCGGTTCTCCGCCGGGGTCAGCCAGCCAGGTGCCTCGGGGAAGCGCAGATAGCCGGTGAAGGAGACCGCCTGCCCCGTGACGAGCTTCTTGACCGCGCGATCCTCGACGCTGCGATCCTGCATGGTATTTTCGACGAAGCCCGCATCGATCACCACCGTCTCGCCGCTCGGCAGCCGCGCCGGCAGGAACGCCCAGGTGCCGGGGCCTGACGCATCCTTGCGTACGGCGGATCCGGGGGAATAGACCATCGCATCGGGCAACGGCGCATAGGTCGCGGTAAAGCTGACACGGCGGAATTCATCGCGCGCGGGGCTTAGCGCGGCCCATCGCGCCGGCGGCGGCAGAGCGACCGGTGCCTCCGCGAGACGCTCGGTGAGTGCGGCGATCAGCTCGTGCTTGGCGATGCGGCGCTGCAATTGCCAGATACCGAGCACGATGCAGACCGCAGTCAGGAATAGCGTGAACAGCGCGAAGCCGGCCACGCGGGGCTTGCGCGCGGTCTCGTTCATTTCGCGCGGTCGACCAGCCGGCCCGGTGCCGCCTTATGGTGGAATTGCAGCGCGATCAGCAGCGACTTCATGGCGCGCAACGGCAGCAGGGTGGTCGCAAGGATCAGCGGCAGCCACAGCACCGCATGCAGCCAATACGGCGGCTGGTACTTGACCTCGACGACGAGCGCGCAGCCGACCACGATCGCACCGGCCAGCATGATGATGAAGATCGCCGGACCGTCACCGGAATCGATGAAGGCGTAGTCGAGGCCGCAATGCTCGCAGGACGGCGCAAGCGTCAGGAAGCCTGCATAGAGCTTGCCCTGGCCGCAGCGCGGGCATTTGCAGGCAAGCCCGCGCAGCGCGCTCTGCAGGACGGTGGCTTGCGACTCGGACGTGTCGTCGGCTTTGTTCATGATGACAGGGTCTATCACAGTTTCTGCCGAAACCCCTGCGCGCAGAAAAGCAAAAGGGCGGCCCCGGGGCCGCCCTTTCTCGATCCGAAGTCAGCCCGCTCAGTGCGCGCCGTGGGCCATGGTCTCGGCGCCGTGTCCCCAGACATAGATGCAGAGGAACAGGAACAGCCAGACCACGTCGACGAAGTGCCAGTACCAGGCGGCGAACTCGAAGCCGAGATGCTGGGTCGGCGTGAAGTGGCCGGCATAGGCGCGGAACAGGCACACCAGCAGGAAGATGGTGCCGACCAGCACATGAAAACCGTGGAAGCCGGTCGCCATGAAGAAGGTCGCGCCGTAGACGTTGCCGCCGAAGGAGAATGCCGCGTGGCTGTACTCATAGGCCTGCACGCAGGTGAAGAGCGCGCCGAGCACGACGGTGAGGATCAGGCCATACTTCAGGCCCTGGCGATCGTTCTCGAGCAGCGCATGGTGGGCCCAGGTCACCGTGGTGCCGGAGGTGAGCAGGATCAGCGTGTTGAGGAGCGGCAGATGCCAGGGATCGAAGGTCTCGATGCCGTGCGGCGGCCAGGTGCCCGGCACGGCGCAGGCGCCGGCCGCAGTCCCGAGACCACAGCCGAACACCGCATCGCGGGTGGCGTGGACGGCGTCGGCCGGGAATAGCGCCGCGTTGAAATAGGCCCAGAACCAGGCGACGAAGAACATCACCTCCGAAGCGATGAACAGGATCATGCCGTAGCGGTGATGCAGCTGCACGACGCGGGTGTGGTCACCCTTGTACTGGGCTTCCCGGATCACGTCGCCCCACCAGCTCGCCATGGTGTAGAGCACACCGACGGTGCCGACACCGAAGATGATCGGCGCAGCCGAGAACATGTGGTGCATCCAGGTGATCGCGCCGACCGCCATGATGAAGGCGGAGATGGAGCCGACGACGGGCCATGGCGAGGGATCGACCAGGTGGTAGTCGTGATGCTTGGTGTGCGCCGTTGCCATTTGCGGTCTCGCTCCTCAATCCCGTGCCTGTCAGGCACTTATCCCCTTATGTCCAACCCCGGCGCGTGAGCCCGGAGATCAGAGATTTCCCTTGCGTTTGTCGTCTTCGCTGGCCGCGAGCGGCTTCACCACCGGATCCTTCACCGGATAGAACGTGTAGGACAGCGTGATCGTGTTGAGACCGTCGTTCTCGTGGTCGTCGGCAATCGACGGATCGACGTAGAACACGACCGGCATCTCTCGCTTCTCGCCCGGCGCCATGGTCTGCTCGGTGAAGCAGAAGCAGTTGATCTTCTGGAAATAGGATCCGACCGTCAGCGGCGCGACATTGTAGGCGGCCTGGCCTGCGGTGGTCCGCGCGGCCCGGTTGGTCACCGTGTAGAAGACGGTCACGACCTGGCCGATATTGACCTCGATCTCGCTCTGCTCGGGCTCGAACTTCCAGGGCAGGCCGGGCGCGACGTTGGAATCGAAGCGCACCGCGATCTTTCGTGCGATCGGACCGCTGGCCGGCGCCGAGGTCGCGACCTGGGTCGTGCCGTTGAAGCCGGTGGCGCGGCAGAACCAGTTGTAGAACGGCACCGCCGCGTAGGAGGCGCCGACCATCAGCGCGACCACGCCGCCGCAGATCGAGGCGACCACCACGTCGCGGCCAAGCCCTTTGGAAGGCCTGCGGCCTTTGGCGGCCGTCCGGCTCTGATCCTGCGATATGGTCGGCTTCTGATCCATGTTTCCTACATCGGCCGGACGAGCACGGCCGGCCCCTTGACCATGGTGACGGCGAAGAACAGCACCACGAGCACGCCGAGCGCGAGTGCGATCGCGATCGAGCGCTGGCGACGGCTCTTCTTCTGCGCCTCGGTGAGGACGATTCCGTCTATCTCGGGTTTGTCGGCCATTCCTGCGATCATGCGCCCCCTACCATCGGCGCGAGCGCCCGGAACACGACCTCGGCCAGCAAGGTCGCAAACAGCGCGAACAGATAAAGGATGGAGAACGCGAACAGCTTGCGGGTCGCCCGCAGCGATTGGCTACGCTCGCGACGCACGTAGACGTTGACGGCGAACGCCAGCATGCCGGCGCCGAGGATCAGCGAGACGATGCCATAGATGGCATCGAAATAACCAAGCGCCCAGGGCGCAGCAGCGACCGCGATCAGCACGATGGTATAGAGCAGGATCTGAAGCCGGGTTGCGTCGGGGCCGGCGACGTTGGGCAGCATCGGAATGCCGGCGCGCGCGTAATCGTCGGAGCGGAACAGCGCCAGCGCCCAGAAGTGCGGCGGCGTCCAGAAGAAGATGATGGCGAACAGCAGCAGCGGCTCGACGTCGACCGTGCCGGTGACCGCGGCCCAGGCCACCACTGGCGGCAGCGCGCCGGCGGCACCCCCGATCACGATGTTCTGCGCGGTCCAGCGCTTCAGACCGATCGTGTAGATCACGACGTAGAAGAAGATGGTGAAGGCGAGCAGCGCGCCCGCGATCCAGTTGACCAGGATGCCGAGCGTCATCACCGAGAAGAAGGCGAGCGTCATGCCGAAGGTCATCGCCTCGGGGCGGGTGATGCGGCCGCGCGGAATCGGCCGGTTCGCCGTGCGCGACATCTTGGCGTCGATGTCGCCTTCGAGCGCCATGTTGAGCGCGCCGGACGCGCCGGCGCCGACGGCGATGCAGAGCAGCGAGGTGATGGCCAGCACCGGGTGAAAATGCCCGGGTGCCATCGCCATTCCGACCAGCGCGGTGAAGATCACCAGCGACATCACCCGCGGCTTCAGGAGCGCGATGTAATCGCCAACCTCCGCTTCGGAGATGCGGGGATTGATGTGGACGGCGTTGTGGTCGAGGACGGACACTAGACTGACTCGCTTGGTTGTCGAGCCGCGGCGCCCGTCACGGGCGCCGCGAGCATTTGCTTACTGCACGCGGGGCAGCACTTCGAACTGGTGGAAGGGCGGCGGCGAGGGCAGCGTCCATTCCAGCGTGGTCGCACCTGCACCCCACGGATTGTCGCCAGCCGGCACCTTCTTCGCGAAGGCGTCGATCACGCAATAGAGGAAGATCAGCACGCCGAAGCCGGAGATGTAGGAGCCGACCGACGAGACCAGATTCCAGCCCGCGAACGCGTCGGGATAGTCGACATAGCGGCGCGGCATGCCCGACAGGCCGAGGAAGTGCTGCGGGAAGAACACCAGGTTCACGCCGATGAAGGTGACCCAGAAGTGCGCCTTGGCGAGCCCTTCATTGTACATGTAGCCCGACATCTTCGGGAACCAGTAGTACCAGCCGGCGAAGATACCGAACACCGCACCGAGCGACAGCACGTAGTGGAAGTGCGCGACGACGTAGTAGGTCTCCTGGAGCACGCGGTCGACGCCGGCATTCGCCAGCACCACGCCGGTGACGCCGCCGACGGTGAACAGGAAGATGAATCCCACCGCCCAGATCATCGGCGCGCGGAACTCGATCGAGCCGCCCCACATCGTGGCGATCCACGAGAAGATCTTCACGCCGGTCGGGACCGCGATGACCATCGTGGCGGCGACGAAATAGGCCTGCGTCGCCGAGGACATGCCGACCGTGTACATATGGTGCGCCCACACCACGAAGCCGATGCCGCCGATCGCGACCATGGCGTAGGCCATGCCGAGATAGCCGAACACGGGCTTGCGCGAGAAGGTCGAGACGATCTGGCTGACCATGCCGAAGGCGGGCAGGATCAGGATGTACACTTCGGGGTGACCGAAGAACCAGAACAGATGCTGGAACAGCACGGGATCGCCGCCGCCTTCGGGGTTGAAGAACGTCGCGCCGAAATTGCGGTCGGTGAGCAGCATCGTAATCGCACCGGCGAGCACCGGCAGCGACAACAGCAGCAGGAACACCGTCACCAGGATCGACCACACGAACAGCGGCATCTTGTGCAGGGTCATGCCCGGCGCGCGCATGTTGAAGATGGTGGTGATGAAATTGATGGCGCCGAGGATCGAGGAGGCGCCTGCCAGATGCAGCGACAGGATCGCGAAGTCGACGGCCGGGCCCGGATGGCCCGAGCTCGACAGCGGCGCGTACATGGTCCAGCCGGCGCCGACGCCGTTGGCGCCCGGCTCGCCCTCGACGAAGGTCGACATCAGCAGCAGCGCGAACGAGGCCGGCAGCAGCCAGAACGAGATGTTGTTCATGCGCGGGAACGCCATGTCGGGCGCGCCGATCATCAGCGGCACGAACCAGTTGCCGAAGCCGCCGATCATCGCAGGCATGACCATGAAGAAGATCATGATCAGACCGTGGGAGGTCACGAACACATTGTAGGTGTGCGTCTCGTGGAAGATCTGCACGCCCGGATACATCAGCTCGGCACGGATCGCGATCGACATCGCGGCGCCGATGACGCCGGCGATGACCGCGAAGATCAGGTACATCGTGCCGATGTCCTTGTGGTTGGTCGAATAGACGTAGCGCCGCCATCCGGTCGGATGGGCGTGCTCGTCATGTCCGTGGTCTTGCGCGTGATCGCCGTGTGCCGCTGCGCTCGTTGCCATTTTCTAATCCTGCCTTGCGTCCCGATCGGACCTCTGGAGGTCCCGCCCTTATGTCGCTTTCAGTTTCCTCGAACCCTTCGCCCGGCGCTCACTGCGTCGGGCCGGCCGTGGAGGCGTAGGTGCTGGTGCCGCCGCTCGCGTACTTCTTCTTCGCCGTCTCGACCCAGGAGGCGAACTCCTGGTCGCTCACCACGCGGATGGCGATCGGCATGAAGGCGTGGTCCTTGCCGCACAATTCCGAGCACTGGCCGTAGAACATGCCGGTCTTGGTGGCCTTGAACCAGGTCTCGTTGAGCCGGCCCGGAATGGCGTCGATCTTGACGCCGAAGGACGGCAGCGCAAAGGCATGAATCACGTCGGCCCCGGTCACCTGAACCCGGACCACCTTGTTGACGGGCACCACCATCTCATTGTCGACGCCGAGCAGGCGGGGCTGCTTGTCCTGGGCCATCAGCGAGTCGAACTCGAACTTGCCGTTATCAGGATAGGCGTAGGACCAGTACCACTGCTTGCCGGTCGCCTTGATGGTCAGATCCGCCTTCGGCACGTCGAGCTCTAGGAACAGGAGCCGGAACGACGGCACCGAGATACCGACCAGAATCAGCACCGGAACGAGCGTCCACGCTACCTCGATCAGCGTGTTGTGCGTGGTCCGCGACGGCACCGGATTGGCTCGCGCGTTGAACTTCACGACCACGATCACGAGCAGCGCCAGAACGAACAGCGTGATCAGCGTGATCAGCACGAACAGGAAATTGTGAAACCAGACGATGTTGTCCATCACCGGGGACCCGGACTGCTGCAGCGTCCACTCCCACGCAGCCGGTTGCCCGAGCTCGGCAAATGCCGCACCGCCCGTCGCCAGCGTCAGACCCGCTACGGCCAATCCCAGCAAGTGCCGGCCCACCGGGCCCATCGACATCTTCATGCCGTTCGCGCTCCCCTAACGAAATCACCCCAAGTGCATTCCCCTATTTTCGGGAAACGCTTTATTCGATCCCCCGTCTGACAAACCGCCGCGCAAGAATACCTCTAAGAGGAATTGGGGCCAGATCGCTAGAACGCCGAAATCAAGCCTCTCAAACCATAATTCTTGATCTATCGCAATGCAGTCTTGAGCCTCGTCTGTCAGCCATCACCCGCAAGATATTTCCTAGTAACATCAGACAAAAATACCATTTCCCGGGATGCTGCCGCTTGACAGCGGAATTGCCCGCGGTAGGCACTGGCGGACAGCCGCACAGGAACCTGATTCGTGCGGGCGACGACGGCCGGGGCGGCGTGGAATTTGCTTGCGAATCGCCTTCAAGACGCCGTCATTCCCGTATCAGTCCGCCGGGTGCGAGCGACCCAGGCGAGCAGAGGGACCGACCCGATGGGGTTTTCGAGATCCATGGCAAGGCGGGCTAAAAGCCAGGCTGGCGGCCTCACGATGCTGGCTGCCCTGCTGGCGGCGGTCGTCGTCCTGGCGCTTCCGGGCCTCGCCCATGCGCAGGGCGCGGTGCGCTCCGTCCATGGCGACTGGCAGATCCGCTGCGACACCCCGCCGGGCGCCCAGTCCGAGCAATGTGCTCTGATCCAGAGCGTGGTGGCCGAAGACCGCTCCAACGCCGGCCTGACCGTGATCGTTCTCAAGACCGCCGACCAGAAGAGCCGCCTGATGCGGGTCGTCGCCCCCCTCGGCGTTCTCCTGCCCTCCGGCCTCGGCCTCAAACTCGACAACCAGGATGTCGGCCGTGCCGGCTTTGTCCGCTGCCTGCCCAATGGCTGCGTCGCCGAAGTCGTCATGGACGACAAGCTGCTCGGCCAGCTCCGCACCGCCAAGACCGCGACCTTCATCATCTTCGAGACCCCGGAAGAAGGCATCGGCTTCCCGCTCAGCCTGAACGGGCTCGGCGAGGGATATGACAAGCTGCCATAGGCTCTAACGGCCTAATAAATCTCAAGGCAGGCAGTGCTGTCATCGCTCTCGAAAGACTCAATCGTCCGCGCGTGCCGGCGAAGCAGAGCCGCAATCGTCGCGGTCGTTTGATTGCCCGCCCGAAGCCAAATCACTTTGGGTGGAGAGCCCAACAGGCCCGCCAGCTCGGCAAAATCGACGTCCTGGGTCACAATCGCGAAACCATTTGCCTTCGCAAACTCCCAAAGCGCACCGTCGGCGACTTCGGACAGACCATAAGACCGGACGTGACTCGAATCCGGAAAAAGGTCGTCGATCATCTGGCAAAGTTTGAAGCTGAGGTTCTGATCGAACAGCGCCTCATATCGGTGCGGTCACCAATCGCCTCTCGCGGTCGGCGGCATAGGCCAGGCAAGCGCGGATATCGTCCTCGGTCAGTTCGGGGAAGTCGTCGAGGATTTGAGCGTGGGTCTGGCCAGCAGCCAGCCAGCCGAGCACATCTGCCACAGCGATCCGCATGTGGCGGATGCAGGGTCGCCCACCGCGTTTGCCAGGTTCAATCGAGATGATATCTCGGTAATTCATGAAACTAGCATAGCACCGATCGGCATCCGCGTCAGGGCCCCTTACTCCCGTGCCAATCCTATCGTTTCCGTAATGTGACGGCCAAGCCCCTCGCGGAACTGCCGGGAAACCATTATCTTGCCTCACATCCCCCGATAATGGACGGACGCATGACCAACCCTGCCACAACCTCCCTGCTCGACCGCGCCAATCTCGACCGCGATCAGGTTCGCAACGAGCTCGCGCGCGGGCTTGCCGGTGCCGACGACGGCGAATTGTTCCTGGAATACAGCCAGACCGAAGCGCTGATGTTCGACAATGGGCGGCTGAAGCAGGCGACCTACGACACCTCGCAAGGTTTTGGCCTGCGCGCCGTCAAGGACGACGCGGTCGGCTACGCGCATTCCTCGGACGTGTCGCTGCCGGCGCTGATTCGCGCTGCGGACGCGGTCGCGGCCGTGCGCGGTGGTTATTCCGGCAACTTCGCCGCGCCTCCAGCACATACCAACGTGCGGCTTTACAGTGACGACAATCCGCTCGATGCCCCCGGCTTCGAGACCAAGGTCAAGCTGCTCGCCGAAATCGACGCCTATCTGCGCGACAAGGATCCGCGGGTGCGGCAGGTCAGCGTCAGCCTGGGCGCGACCTGGCAGGTGGTCGAGATCCTGCGGCCCGACGGCGAGAGCTATCGAGACATCCGCCCGCTCGTGCGCGTCAACGTCTCCGTCGTCGCCGGTCAGGGCGACCGCCAGGAGAGCGGCAGCAAGGGTTATGGCGGTCGCGCCGGCTACGCCGAATTCATCGAAGCTAAGTCCTGGCGCGACGCCGCCGACGGGGCGCTGCGCGAGGCCCTCGTCAATCTGGAATCGATTCCCGCCCCCGCCGGCGAGATGGACGTCGTGCTCGGGGCCGGCTGGCCCGGCGTGATGCTGCATGAGGCGGTCGGTCATGGCCTCGAAGGTGACTTCAACCGCAAGAAGACGTCGGCGTTTGCCGGCCTGATGGGCCAGCAGGTCGCGGCCAAGGGCGTGACCGTGGTCGACGACGGCACCATTGCCTCGCGCCGCGGCTCGCTGTCGATCGACGACGAGGGCACGCCGACCAACCGCACCGTGCTGATCGAGGACGGCGTCCTGGTCGGCTATATGCAGGACCGCCAGAACGCGCGCCTGATGAATATGAAGCCGACCGGCAACGGGCGCCGCCAGGGCTATGCCCATGTGCCGATGCCGCGCATGACCAATACCTACATGCTCGCGGGCGACCGCGATCCGGCCGAGATCCTCGCGTCGGTGAAGAACGGCGTCTTCGCCGCGAATTTCGGCGGCGGTCAGGTCGACATCACCTCGGGCAAATACGTGTTTCAGTGCACCGAGGCCTACAAGATCGAGAACGGCAAGATCGGTGCGCCCTTGAAGGGCGCCATGCTGATCGGCAACGGGCCGACCGATTTGCGTCGCATCCGCATGATCGGCAACGACCTCGCGCTGGATACCGGCATCGGCACCTGCGGCAAGAACGGTCAGGGCGTGCCGGTCGGCGTCGGCCAGCCGTCGCTGTTGATGGAACGCATTACGGTGGGTGGAACAGGCGGATGAGCGTCGAGAAGATAACTGTCACCACCAAGCGGAAGGGCAGCGGCTGGGCAGGCCAGCTCGTGCAGCTCGCGGGCATCGTCGCGGCGGTGTTCATCGCCAAGGGTGCGCTGGCCGAGCCGTTCTACGTGCCGTCGGGCTCGATGGAGCCGACGCTGTTGATCGGCGACGCCTTGATCGCCTCGAAATTCCCCTACGGCTACGGCACCTCGTCGCTGCCGATCCAGATCAACCTGCCCGAGAGCGGTCGCGTCTTCGCGGAGACGCCGAAGCAGGGCGACGTCGTGGTCTTCCGCTGGCCCGGCGATCGCTCGCAGGCCTGGGTCAAGCGCGTCGTGGGCCTGCCCGGCGACCGCATCCAGCTGCGCCAGGGCCAGCTCTTCGTCAACGACCGCCCCGCCGAACTGAAGCCGGACGGCGTCGGCGCCGCCGAGGACGACAATGGCGGCAGCGAACCCGCCTATCGCTATGTCGAGACGCTGCCGAACGGCGTCTCGCACCTGATCTTCAAGATGCGCGACAACGGTCCGCTCGACAACACTCAGGAAGTGACGGTGCCGGCGGGCCATCTCTTCGTGCTCGGCGACAACCGCGACAACTCCGCCGACAGCCGCGTGCCCCTGCGCTCCGGCGGCGTCGGCATGTTGCCGATCGACAATCTGGTCGGCCGCGCGGATGCCGTGCTCGGATCCTGGGATCTCGGCATCCGGGGCCAGCCGGTGTGGACCTGGCTGTCCGGATTTCGCATGGCGCGGTTTTTCACCGCCGTGCATTGAAGGCAGGAACGTCCTCACCTCTCTCCTGCATGCGGGAGAGGGAGTGCAATAGTGATGGTCCGCGACGAATTTCTGGCTCTCGCCCTGCGAAATCCGTTGAACGCAGCGATCCTCGATGAAATCCATCGCCTCGCGCTGCCGGATGCGTGGCTCGTCGCGGGCTGCCTGGTGCAGACGGTGTGGAACGTGCTCACGGGCCGCCCGATCGATCACGGCATCGCCGATTACGACGTGTTCTATTTCGATTCCGACACCTCATGGGAGGCGGAAGATGCGGTGATCCGCAAGCTGCACGCGCAGCTCGCGCATCTCGGCCCCAAGGTCGAAATCCGCAACCAGGCACGCGTGCACCTTTGGTATCCCGGCAAGCACGGTCTGCCCTATCCACCCTTGATGCGCGCGACCGACGGTATCGACCGCTTCCTCACGGAGAATACGCAGGCGGGCATCCGCTCTGCCGGTGGGGATTTCGAGGTCTACGCGCCGCACGGATTCGACGACATCGCGAAGCTGATCGTGCGACCCAATCGGACGCCGAATTTTTCCGCCGCCAGTTACGCGGCGAAGGCGGCACGCTGGAAGACGCTGTGGCCCGAGATCACGGTGATCGCGGCCGAATGAGATGTCCGCTTTACCCTCCTCGCCATTGCGAGGAGCGAAGCGACGAAGCAGTCCAGAGTGCCGCCGCGGAAGCAATTCTGGATTGCTTCGCGGAGCCTGTCATCGGGCCGCGCTTCGCGCGGACCCGGTGGCTCGCAAGGACGGTGGTGAGAGCTGCATGCTATCTCACCACGCCCGACGTGAACCCCGCCTTCCGCCGCGGCGGTTTGATTTCCTTTTTCAGGAAGCAGCGCGCTTCGCGTCCGGTGTAGCCGGGGCGGGCATAGGTGAAGGCGCGGCATTTGTTGTCGGCGGTGCAGGCGGCCTTGCAGGCCTCTTCGCCTTCGCCGTCCTTCATCTCGAAATTGCGCAAATCGCCGCCGGGGCGGTCGATCGAGGTCTCCACGCCTTCGACGCGCGGCTCGATCACGCCGGCGCCCCGCACACCGGAGATGCAGCAGCTTCCCGGCACGCGCGCAGGCACCGTGTTCTTCAGCCAGCACACGGCCGAGCCGCCTTCGACGTCCGGATAGCTGAAGCTCCACGAGCGGCACCGGCGGTCGCGCTCGCACAGCAGCGCGCAATCCTCCGGATCGCCCGACGTGACCGGGGTGCTGAAATAGTCTCCGCCGGGCCGGTCGAACGCCGTCTGGGCGCGCGCAGGCCAGCTCGCAAACACGAGCGAAAGCAGCGCGGCGCAGGCCGCGACGCTTGCCAGGACGGCCAGGCGGCCCTTCCCCATCGGAACAGCTTTCGAGTTATTGACGACGCTCGGGTTTTTCAGCCGGCCATTTGATCGCCGCAAACCTGTACGGGCGATGAACGGCTCAGCTCCCGACCGCTCGTCTTGTGTCCTAGAACGCGTATTCCGCGTAGGCTGGTTCCACCGAGCCGTTCCAGGGACCCTTGAACTTGTCGAGCATCTCCTCAGCCGGCGTGCGGCCGGAATCGATGATGCGATCGAGCGGCTCCAGATGCCTGGTCTCGTCGCGGCCGAGCTGGTCGATCCGGCCGCGCCGGCGCAAGCCGGCATGTGCCAGAACGAGGCATTCCTTGGCGATCTCGAACAGATAGCGGTCCTTGATCCGCGATTTGAAGCCGAAGCGCGGCACGTCGTCGCGCAGGGCCTGGCGCTCATGCGCGCTCCAATGCTTCACCAAGTCCCAGGCGGCATCCAGCGAGACATCGTCGTAGAGGAGCCCGGCCCAGAACGCCGATAGCGCCGGCAGACGGCCCCACGGGCCACCATCGGAGCCGCGCATCTCGAGATAGCGCTTGAGCCGCACCTCCGGGAAAATCGTCGAAAGATGGTTGGCCCAGTCCGACAACGTCGGACGTTCCCCAGGCAAATTGTTGTTGCGACCATCGAAGAAGGCGCGGAACGAGGAGCCCGAGACGTCGATGTAGTCCTCGTCGCGCTTGACGAAATACATGGGCACGTCGAGCGCGTAATCGACATAGCGCTCGAAGCCCATGCCGTCCTCGAATGCCCACGGCATCATGCCGGCACGCGCGTTGTCGGTATCGCGCCAGATCTCGGACCGGAAGGAGAGAAAGCCGTTCGGCTTGCCCTCGGTAAACGGCGAATTGGCGAACAAGGCGGTCGCGACCGGCTGAAGCGCGAGCGAAACACGCAGCTTCTTGACCATGTCGGCTTCGGAGGAGAAGTCGAGATTGGTCTGTACCGTGCAGGTCCGGTACATCATGTCGAGGCCGTACTGGCCGACCTTCGGCATGTAATTGGTCATGATCTTGTAGCGGCCCTTGGGCATCACCGGGATGTCGGCGCGCGACCAGGACGGCGTCATGCCGAGCCCGAGGAAGCCGATGCCGAGCGGCGTTGCGATCTCGCGCACCTGCGCCAGATGCGCCATCAGCTCACTCTGGGTCTGGTGCACGTTTTCGACCGGAGCGCCCGAAAGCTCGAACTGCCCACCGGGCTCCAGCGAAATCGCGCCGCCGCCGGTGACGTCGTAGAGGCCGATGATGTTGCCCTTCTCCATGATCGGCTCCCAGCCGAGCAGGAGCTTCATGCCTTCGAGCAGCGCGCCGATACCGCGCGGGCCCTCATAGGGCACCGGGCAGTGGCCTTCGAGCGTGAACGGCGTCTTCTCATGCTCGGTGCCCATGCGGAATTCGGACGGGTCCTTGCAGCCTTCCTCGAACCACTTGACGAGTTCGTCACGCGATTGCAACGGCGTCATATCGATCTGGTCTCGCGCCATATCAGACTCTAATCAAAAGCGCTTCGATCGAACGCGCGTGGGTGACAGGGATGGTCCGCGCAGCCACCGGCTGCACGGACGAGCTGGTTTGCCGCGCGATCATCGCAACGGCGTGGTTTCGTTGACGTGGGCAGGCGGCAGTTTCATCTCGCCGCACGAGCAGCCCAGACGGTCGAGCAGACCGCTGAGCTTCACGGCATCCGCATCGGACAGCTTCGAACCGACATATTTCTCGATCGCGGCAGAATAGGCGCCCCACATCCGCTTCTGCAATTCGCGCCCGGCTTCCGTGATCTCCACGAACTGGCCGCGCTTGTCGATCTTGCATTCGCGCCGCGAGGCGAGGCCTTCGTCGACCAGGCGGTCGATCAGCCGCGATGTCGAATATTGCGGGATCAGCATCTGCCGTTCGAGTTCGACCGGCCGGAGCTCGCCCGAGGGCGCCCGTGACAGTTCGAGCAGCGCGTCATACCATGCCAGCGGTGGGAAGCCGGCCTTCTTCAGGTCCTGCTCGACGCAATTGAGCACACGGCTCTGCACCCGCATCAAGCGGATCCAGGCGGAAGTCGCCTCGGTCGATGGTTTGCGTTTCATGGTCCCGCTCAAGCTCGTCGCCCGTCTCTTACCCTATTCGATGCAGCTGCATCAATCTTGACTATTTCAAGCAGATGCATGTAGTCGTTCTTTCGCCTGAACCAAGCAACAAGAGGAGGAAATTCCATGAAATTGTACTATTCGCCCGGTGCCTGCTCGCTATCCCCCCATATCGCGCTCCTGGAAGCCGGCCTGCCGTATGAACTGGTCAAGGTCGATATCCGGGCCAAGAAGCTCGAAAACGGTGAGGATTATCTGAAGCTGAACCCCAAGGGCCAGGTCCCTGCGCTGGGCCTCGATAGCGGAGAGATCGTGACCGAAGGCCCGGTGATTGTCCAGATGATCGCCGATCAGGCCTCGGCCAAGGCGCTGGCGCCGGCCCACGGCAGCTCCGAGCGCTACAAGCTGCTCGAATGGCTGAACTTCCTCACCTCGGAGGTCCACAAGAGCTTCGGCCCGATGTTCGCGCCGGCGCTGAACGACGAGGCCAAGGCCTTCTTCAAGGACCGCGTCATGGGCAAGCTGAAATACATCGACAGCCAGCTCGCCGGCCGCGACTACCTCATGGGCAAGCAGTTCACGGTGGCCGACGGTTATCTCTTCACGATGCTGACCTGGGCCGACCGGATGAAGTTCGACCTGTCGGCGATGCCGAACCTTGCCGCGTACAAGACCCGCGTCGCGGCGCGGCCGCAGGTGCAGGAAGCGATGAAGAAGGAAGGACTGATTCAGGCTGCCTGAGGCGCCCATGCGAAAGGCCGGATCGAGATCCGGCCTTTCGTAATTTTCGTCCCGGCTACGGTTCAGAGAATCACGCCGCCGCCTTGTTCGGAGCGAAGCGGCCGTAGAAGGTTTCTCCCTTTGCGGCCATCTCCTCGAGGAGTTTCGGCGGGGTGAAGCGCGAGCCGTATTTCGCTTCCAGCTTGTGGCAAAGTTCGACGAACTTCTTCGTGCCCATGAAGTCGATGTAGGACAGCGTCCCGCCGGTGAACGGCGCGAAGCCGAAGCCGAGGATCGAGCCGACATCCGCCTCGCGCGGATCGGTGATGACGTGATCCTCCACCGTGCGCGCGGCTTCCACCGCCTGCACCACCAGGAAGCGCTGCTTCAACTCCTCGACGTCGAGCGTATCAGGGTCGAGCCGCTTGGGCTGCAGCGCGGAGAGGCCCGGCCACAGGCTCTTCTGTCCCTTGCCCTTCTCGGGGTAGTCGTAGAAGCCTTTGCTGTTCTTGCGGCCCAGGCGGCCCTGCTTCTCGACCATTTCCACCATCAGCTTCTTCTGATCGGGATTGATGGCGTTGGGGCCGAGGTCGGCTTCCGTCGCCTTCATGATCTTGAGCCCGAGGTCGAGCGCGACCTCGTCCGACAGCGAGAGCGGGCCAACCGGCATGCCGGCCATCTTGGCGCAGTTCTCGATCATCGCGGGCGGCACGCCCTCGAGGAACATCTCGTTGCCTTCGGCGACGTAGCGGCCGACGC
The DNA here is from genome assembly GCF_000244935.1 of Bradyrhizobium sp. WSM1253. NCBI lineage: Bacteria > Pseudomonadati > Pseudomonadota > Alphaproteobacteria > Hyphomicrobiales > Nitrobacteraceae > Bradyrhizobium > Bradyrhizobium sp. WSM1253. The sequence goes on along the minus strand of NZ_JH600073.1, from coordinate 5,295,967 downwards.
AGCGATTGGCGAAGAAGCCGCGGCTGTCGTTGACGACGATTGGCGTCTTGCCGATCTGGCGGACGTAGTCGAGCGCGGTCGCGATCGCGAGATCGCCGGTGTTCTTGCCCTGGATGATCTCGACCAGCATCATCTTCTCGACCGGCGAGAAGAAGTGGATGCCGACGAACCTGCCCTGGTCCTTGAAGGATTCCGCCAGCGAGGTGATCGGAAGCGTCGAGGTGTTGGACGCGAAGATCACGTCCGGCTTCATATGCTCCTGCGCCTTGGCAAAGGTATCAGCCTTGACCTTGCGGTCTTCGAACACGGCTTCGATGACGAGATCGACGTCCTTCAGCGCGGAATAGTCCGCCGTCGGCGTGATGCGCGCGAGCAGGGCTACTGCGTCGCCGGGCTTGGCGCGGCCCTTCTTGATCTGCTCTTCGATCACCTTCTGCGCATGCGCCTTGCCCTTGTCGGCGCTCTCCTGGTCGCGATCGATCAGGACGACGTCGAGACCGGCACGGGCCGAGACATAGCCGACGCTCGCCCCCATGAAGCCAGCGCCGATCACGGCGATCTTCTTCACCTTGGTCGGCGGCACATCCTTCGGACGGCGCGCGCCCTTGTTGAGCTCCTGCATCGACAGGAACAGGCTGCGGATCATCGCCGCCGCTTCCTTCGAGCGCAGCACCGAGGTGAAGTAGCGCGACTCGACACGGAGCGCGGCGTCGATCGGCAGCTGCAGGCCCTCATAGACGCAGCTCATGATCGCGCGTGCGGCCGGATAATTGTCGTAGGTCTCGCGGCGATAGATCGCGTTGCCGGCCGGGAACATCATCATGCCGGCCTTGGAGAACACCGGGCCGCCCGGCAGCTTGAAGCCCTTCTCGTCCCAGGGCGCGACGGCCTTGCCGCCGCCCTTGATCCAGTCCTTTGCCGTCTTGATGAGGTCGGCGGCGGGAACGACGGCGTGAATCAGATTCAGCGCCTTGGCTTTCTCGACCGTGACCGGATCGCCCTTGAGCAGGATCGTCATCGCGTCCTGCGGCGGCACCAGGCGCGGCACGCGCTGCGTTCCGCCAGCGCCCGGGAACAGGCCGACCTTGACCTCGGGCAGGCCGAGGCGGGTCTTGGGATTGTCGGCCGCCACACGATAGTGACAGCACAGCGTGATCTCGAAACCGCCGCCGAGCGCGAGGCCGTTGATCGCCGCCGCCCACGGCTTGCCGGAGGTTTCGATCGAGCGCAGCACCTGCGAGAAGCGCCGGCTCTGCTCGAACAGCATCTGGTTCGCCGCGGTCTCGCCCTGCTCCTTGAACAGTTTCGCGTAGGCCTGATTCATGCTCTCCAGCATGGAAAGATCGGCACCCGCGCAGAACGCTTCCTTGGCGGAGGTGATGACGGCGCCCTTCACCGTAGCATCGGCCGTGGTCGCCTTGACGATCGCGTCGAGCTCGCTGGTCGAGGTCTCGTCGAGCACGTTCATCGAACGGCCCGGGATGTCCCAGGTGACAAGCGCGATGCCGTCGGAATCGGTCTCAACCTTGAAGTTCTTGTAAGCCATGCTGGTTGCTCCCCTACCCTTAGACGCGTTCGATGATGGTGGCGGTGCCCATGCCGCCGCCGATGCACAGCGTCACCAGCGCGGTCGCCTTGTTGGTGCGCTCGAGCTCGTCGAGCACGGTGCCGAGGATCATCGCACCGGTCGCGCCAAGAGGATGGCCGAGCGCGATCGCACCGCCATTGACGTTGATCTTGGCGTTGTCGATGTCGAAGGCCTGGATGTAGCGTAGCACGACGGAGGCGAAGGCTTCGTTGAGCTCGAACAGGTCGATGTCCGACTTCTTCATGCCGGAGCGCGCAAACAGCTTTTCGGTGACATCGACCGGGCCGGTCAGCATCATCGCGGGCTCCGAGCCGATATTGGCGAATGCGCGGATTCTTGCACGCGGCTTCAGGCCGTATTTGCTAGCCGCTTCCTTGCTGCCGAGCAGAACCGCGCCGGCACCATCGACGATGCCCGACGAATTGCCGGCGTGATGCACGTAATTGACGCGCTCGATTTCCGGATGCGACTGCACCGCGACGCCGTCGAAGCCGCCCATCTGCGCCATCATCGTGAACGCCGGCTGCAGCTGCGCCAGCGACTGCATCGTCGTCGACGGACGCATATGCTCGTCCTTGGCGAGGATGGTGAGGCCGTTGATGTCCTTCACCGGGACGACCGACTTGTCAAAGCGGCCTTCTTCCCAGGACTTCGCCGCTCGCTGCTGGCTCTGCACCGCATAGGCGTCGACATCGTCGCGCGAGAAGCCGTATTTGGTCGCGATCAGATCGGCCGAGATGCCCTGCGGCATGAAATAAGCCGGCACGGCCATCGACGGGTCCATCGGCCAGGCGCCGCCGGACGCACCGATGCCGACGCGGCTCATCGATTCGGCGCCGCCGCCGATCACGAGCTCGTGCTGGCCGCTCATCACCTGGGCTGCGGCAAAATTCACGGCATCGAGGCCGGAGGCGCAGAAGCGGCTGATCTGCACGCCGGGGACCGCCTCGCCGAGGCCCGCCTTCAGCGCGGCAAAGCGCGCGATGTCGGAGCCGGCTTCGCCGACGGGATCGACCACGCCGAGAATGACGTCATCGACGGAATCTTCCGGCAGGTTGTTGCGGTCCTTGAGCGCCTTGAGCGGCACGGTCGCAAGCGCGAGCGCGGTGACTTCGTGCAGCGCGCCGTCCGCCTTGCCGCGGCCGCGCGGGGTGCGGACGTGGTCGTAGATGAATGCCTCAGGCATGACGCCCTCCTGATGTGATGATCTTCTGGTCTTGATCTGGTTTTGGACGGGTCGCAGCGAAAGCAGCTTCAGAACGCTTCCGCCGGCAATTCCATGATGGTGGCGCAGCCGGCCTGGATGCGCGCGAGATTGGCGGCGGTCTCCGGCAGCATCCGCTCCATGAAGAAGCGGCCGGTGACGAGCTTGGTCGAGAGATAGGGCGTCGTCCCGCTCTCGGCAATCTTGGCCTGCGTCACCTTCGCCATCTTCGCCCACATGTAGCCGAGCGCGACGAAACCGAAGAGATTCAGGTAATCGGTCGCGGCGGCTCCGGCATTGTCGGGCTTCGCCATCGCGTTCTGCATCAGCCACGTCGTGGCCTGCTGGAGATGGCCGAGCGAAGCCGAGAGCGGGGTGATGAAGGGCTTCATCGCCTCGTCGCCGCCGTTCTCCTTGGCGAAGGCCATGACCTCGCCGAAGAACGCCATGATGGCGCGGCCGCCATCGCGCGGCAGCTTGCGGCCGACGAGGTCGAGCGCCTGGATGCCGTTGGCGCCTTCGTAGATCATGGCGATGCGGGCATCGCGCACGAACTGCTCCATGCCCTGCTCGGCGATGTAGCCGTGGCCGCCATACATCTGCTGCGCCTGCACCGCGTTGGCGAAGCCGTAATCGGTGAGAAAGCCTTTCAGGACGGGCGTCATCAGGCCCATGTGATCGTCGGCGGCCTGGCGGTCCTTGGGATCCTCGGAGCGATGGGCGACGTCGCTCTTCAGCGCGGTCCACATCACTAAGGCGCGCGCGGCCTCGTTGAAGGAGCGGATCGACAGCAGCGTGCGACGCACGTCGGGATGGACGATGATCGGATCGGCCGGCTTGTCCGGCGCCTTGGCACCGGTGAGCGAACGGCCCTGGATGCGATCCCGGGCATAGGCGACCGCGTTCTGATAGGCCACTTCCGACTGCGCGAGACCCTGCACGGCGACGCCGAGGCGGGCCTCGTTCATCATCACGAACATGCCCTGCATGCCCTTGTTCTCTTCGCCGATCAGCCAGCCCACGGCGTTGTCGTAATTCATCACGCAGGTGGAATTGCCGTGAATGCCCATCTTGTGCTCGATCGAGCCGCAGACGACGCCGTTGCGCTGCCCCACCGAACCGTCGGCATTGACCATGAATTTCGGCACCACGAACAGCGACACGCCCTTGATGCCGGCGGGCGCGCCCTCGATACGGGCGAGCACGAGGTGGATGATGTTGGGCGCGAGGTCATGCTCGCCGGCCGAAATGAAGATCTTGGTGCCCGTGATCTTGAAGCTGCCGTCGGCCTGCCGCACCGCCTTGGTGCGGAGCATGCCGAGGTCGGTGCCGCAATGCGGCTCGGTCAGGTTCATGGTGCCGGTCCACTCGCCCGCCACCATCTTCGGCACGTAGGTCTGCTTCTGCTCCGGCGTGCCGTGGACGATCAGCGCCGCGGTCGCGCCCATGGTGAGGCCGCCATACATCGAGAACGCCATGTTGGCGGAGATCTGGAATTCGTTGACCGCCTGGCTCAGCGTCACCGGCAGGCCCTGGCCGCCGAACTCGGTCGGCGCCGACAGGCCGAGCCAGCCGCCCTCGGCGACCTGCTTGAACGCCTCCTTGAAGCCCTTAGGCGTGGTGACGCTGCCGTCATCGGCGCGCTTGCAGCCTTCGAGATCGCCCACGCGGTTGAGCGGCTGCAGCACCTCCTCGGCAAGCTTGGCGGCTTCGCCGAGAATGGCTTCACGCACGTCGCTCGACGCATCGGAGAAGCCGGCCAGATTGTCGTAGCGGTCGATCTGGAAGACGTCGTTGAGCAGGAAGTTCACGTCTTCGACGGGGGCTTTGTAGATCGGCATGGTGGTCTCCCGGCAGGCCTAGAAGTGATGATGCTGGCTTAGGATTGAGCGGCGGCGAGCTGCTCCGCCATCAGGCGGTGCAGCATGTTGATCGCCTTGAGCGGCCGCACCATCACCTTGAAATGCGTGATGCGTCCCTCGCCGTCGAAACTGATGATGTCGACGCCGTTGATCTCGATGCCGTCGATGATGGTCTTGAATTCGAGCACGGCGCCGCTCTCACTCTTCCATTCGCCGACATAAATGAAGCCGGGACCGCCAAGCACCTTCTCGGCGCTGGCCAGATATTTGAAGGTGATGTCGCGGCCGCGCTGCGGCGCGTGCACGACGGGGCTTTCGAAGATCGCGTCGGGATGGAGCAGGTCCCAGAGCGCTGCCCGGTCATGCGACTTCATGTAGCCGTACCAGGATTCGAGGCCGGTCATTCAGCTGCCTCCCTAAAGGCTTCGGCAAAAAACGCGAAAACAACCCCATGCACAGTAGCGCGAAGGTTGATTCCATTGGGGTTTTCGGGGCGGTGTTTGCCCTCGTTCTTGGATCACCTCATATGCACATTGACGCATATGCGCCGATGCGCATAAAGTCAAGCCAATTGGTTAAGGTCAAGAACAGGAGGACCGGGTCATGGCTTTGGGCGACGCAATCCTCGCATGCCTGACGGAACGTCCGATGACGGGCTACGAGCTCGCCAAGACATTCGATTCCTCGATCGGCTTCTTCTGGAAGGCCGACCACCAGCAAATCTACCGCGAGCTCTCCAAGCTGCGCGACCGCGGCTACATCCAGGGCCGCGAGGTCGTGCAGACCGGCAAGCCCAATAAGCTGATCTATACGCTGACTCCGGAGGGCCGAACAGCGCTGCGGCACTGGGCCGCGCGGCCAAGCACGCCCCCCTCGATCAAGGACGACCTCCTGGTGCGGCTGCATGCGCTCGACAGCATCGGCCTCGAGCCCATGCGCACCGACCTGATGGCCCGGCTCGAGCACCACCGCGATCGCCACGAGAACTACGAGCGGATCCTGAAGAAGCGCTTTCCGGAAGGGGCGGCCTCCGGCGTGCTCGACCTCGGTAACCTGCTGCTGCTTCAGCTCGGCGCCCGGCACGAGCAGATGGTCGCCGATTTCTGCGAAGAGGCGCTCGAGGCCCTGTCGGCGATGAGCGCTGGCGGCACCGTGGTGCCGCTGGAGGACGGCAAGCGCGAGGGCAAGGGCTGAGCGAGTCGACCATTCCAGCCCAGTTTGATGTGTCAGCTAATGTCTCCGAACACCTGTCAGTGATCTGTCCGGTCTAAACAGAAGGCGGGCGATCCAGCATTCCAGAGGCTGCGCGGCTGGAATCGAGGGGCTGCAGCGTGCTGGATGCCCCGCTTTCGCGGAGCATGACAACGGTGGGTGTCGCACACCGCTGGCCAACTTTAAGACACCGTCAACGGGTTCCTTAACCCGTTATTTACCGTAACAGACAAAAGTCGGTTTTCGAGGCAGACGACCCGCGCCAAATTCGATTGTCTTTGCAACGGGCACGCGTGGGGAGGCTGGAGGCGCCGGGTGGGGCGCCGGAGTCGGGACCGGACAGAGTCATGAATTCGCGCGTATCGTGGAGTGTTGACGGCATCGATCCCTCCGTCCGGGAGCGGGCCGAAGCTGCTGCGCGTCGCGCTGGCATGTCACTCAACGATTGGCTGAACTCCACGCTCGGCGAGACCGCCCCGCCGAACTTTCGCGGACTTTACGATCAGCGTCCGCAAGCCCAGCACGTCCCGAGTCAACTGCCGAGCCAAGTCCCGAGTCACGTGCCGAGCCAGGAAAGTCGCGAAGTCGCCGACATCCACCAGCGGCTCGACGCCATCACCCAGCAGATCGAACGGATTTCTAAGCCCGCGCCGCGGCAAGATCCTTCGCGACAAGATACTCCGCGACCAGACGTCTCGCGCGAGCAAGGCGTTGCGCGCCAGCTCAACGACGCGATCTCGCGTCTCGATGCCCGGCTATCGCAAATTTCGAAACCGCAGCAGGCTCCGGCACCGCGGCAGGCACCCGTTGAAACGCGCCAGCGCCAGGCCGATGCGGTCGAGCGTGCGGCAGCGCAGGTCTATCGCAGCTCACCGCCCCTGAGCCCCGCTTCGTTCGACGTCGCGGTCGCCGAGATCACGGCACGGCAGAGCGAGCTCGACGGCTTTACGCCCAGGCAGATGCCGCCGCGCGCAGCACCCTCGATCGCGCCTGCGGCAGCTCCTTACGCGCCCCCCGCGCCGCCTGCCTACGCTCCGCCGCCACCGCAGCCGGGGCCGGGGCCGGATTTCTCTGCGCTCGAGCGTCATCTGCTCAAGATCACGAGCCAGATCGAATCGCTCCAGCGCCCCGACAATACCGAGCAGGCGATCAACAGTTTCCGCAGCGAGCTTGCGGAGATCCGCAACGCCATCACCGAGGCGATGCCGCGCCGCGCGATCGAATCGATCGAGAACGAGATCCGCTCGCTGCATCGGCGCATCGACGAGACCCGCTCCAACGGCACCGACGGTCAGGTCCTGTCCGGCATCGAGCACGCGCTGTCCGAGATCAAGCAGGTGCTCCGCACGCTGACGCCGGCCGAGCAGCTCACCGGCTATGACGAGGCGATCCGCAATCTCGGCGCCAAGCTCGATCTGATCCTGCGCGCCAATGACGATCCCTCGACGGTCCGCCAGCTCGAAGGCGCGATCTCGGCGCTGCGCGGCATCGTCTCCAACGTCGCTTCCAACGAAGCGCTGGCCCGGCTCTCGGATGACGTGCAGCTGCTGTCGTCCAAGGTCGACCAGGTCACCCGCGCCTCGGGCAACGGCGACAGTTTTGCGGTGCTGGAGCAACGCATCGCGGCGCTCACCGCGGCTCTGGAAACGCGCGAGCGCCCTCAGCCACCCGAGAGCAGCGAGCATCTCGAAAGCGCGATCCGCGCCCTGTCCGACCGTTTCGACCGCATGCAGGTCGGCAACGACTCGGCTTCGACCTTTGCTCATCTTGAACAGCGGGTCTCGTATCTTCTGGAGCGGCTCGAGGCCGCCTCCGATCCGCGCAACGGGAATTTCAGCCGCGTCGAGGACGGGCTGCACGACATCCTGCGCCACCTGGAGCGGCAGCAGGCGACCTATTCGGCGCTGGCCGAGAGCCGCAACTCCGCGCCCCCTGCCGAGTCCGGCATGGTCGATCTCGTCAAGCGCGAGCTCTCCGACATCCGCTTCAGTCAGGCCGAGACGAACCGGACCACCCAGGACTCGCTGGAGGCCGTCCACAACGCCCTTGGCCACGTGGTCGATCGTCTCTCGATGATCGAGGGCGATCTGCGCAATGTGCGCACCGCGCCGCCCGCCCCAGCGCCGCAGCCGATGCCGATGGCCGCTCCCATGGCGCCCGCGCCGATGGCGCACGAGCCGCGGCCGCAGCAACAGCAGCACCCGAAATACGATCCGAAGCCCGAGCTGCCCAATCCGGCCGCCGCGCAGGCGGCGCAAGCCGCCTTCGCCGCCGCGCCGCGCGAATTCCATGCCGCCGCGCCGGCAGCGCCGCCGCCGATGCCGATGGCACCGCCGGTTCCGCCACGCGCGATCAGCGAAATCCTGGAGCCGCATACGGCGCCCACGCGCGCCGCGCTCGCGCCCGAACTGCCGCCGGATCATCCGCTCGAGCCCGGCACCCGGCCGGGTGCACGCATCGCCACGTCGTCGGAGCGCATTGCTGCGTCCGAAAGCGCAATCAGCGAAATCCCGGCCGCGCCCAAGGAGCCGGTGTCGTCGTCGAGCTTCATCGCCGCCGCACGCCGCGCAGCCCAAGCCGCCGCCGCGCAGCCGCCCGAAAAGCCGGCACGTGGCGCCAAGGCCGCAATCGCCCGCGCCAAGGACAAGGGCCAGGAAGGTGGCGCGACCATCACCTCAAAGATCCGCTCGCTGCTGGTTGGCGCGAGCGTGGTCGTGATCGTGCTCGGCACCTTCAAGATGGCGATGAACCTGCTCGATGGCAGCAGCCCGTCGCCGTCGCCGCAGGCGATGGAGAATTCGTCGCCCGCGCCCGCGCCGCAGGCCCCTCCGCCGGTCGAGAACAAGCCCGCCACGCCCGAGCAGGTCACGCCGTCGATGACCTCGCCGACCCCGATCGGAAAACAGTCGCAGAACAATGCCGCGCCGGGGTCCGTGACGAGCCCGAGCGGCACCGCTTCGGTCGAAATCCCGCAAACCGCGGCGCCAACCCCGCCTGCGGCCTCCAGCGACGTCACCGGCGCGCTGTCGGGCACGAGCCGTGCGAAACTCGCGATGATCCAGGTGCCGCCGAGCGAAAAGCTGCCTGACGGCATCGGTGGCCCCGGCTTGCGCACCGCCGCGATGAAGGGCGATGCGACCGCAGCCTACGAGATCGGCGTGCGCTTTGCCGAGGGCAAGGGCGTGGCCGCGAATTACGACGAAGCCGCCAAATGGTACGACCGCGCGGCACAGGCCGGCGTGGTGCCCGCAACCTTCCGCCTCGGGACACTCTACGAAAAGGGTCTCGGCGTGAAGAAGGACGCCGACATCGCCCGCCGCTACTACACGCAAGCCGCCGAGCGCGGCAACGCCAAGGCGATGCACAATCTCGCGGTGCTCGATGCCGATGGCGGCGGACGCGGCGCCAACTACAAGAGCGCGGCATTGTGGTTCCGGAAGGCCGCCGACCGCGGCGTTGCCGACAGCCAGTTCAACCTCGGTATCCTCTACGCCCGCGGCATCGGGGTGGAGCAGAACCTCGCCGAGTCCTACAAATGGTTCACACTCGCCGCCGCCCAGGGTGACGCAGACGCAGCAACCAAGCGCGACGACGTCGCCAAGCGGCTCGACCCGCAATCGCTCGCCGCCGCCAAGCTCGCGATCCAGACCTTCAGCGCCGAGCCGCAGCCCGACGACGCCGTCAACGTTGCGGCCCCGAACGGCGGCTGGGACAGCGCGCCGCAGGCCAACGCGAAGCCCGCGCCGAAGCCGGTTGCGAGCAAGAAGTCGGCGTCGGCGGTGCATTAATCGGTTTAGTACGCTTTCTCCTCTTGTCGTCGCCCGGCTTGACCGGGCGACCCAGTATTCCAGAGGCCGGCGTTAAAGAGCTCGCTCTCACGACAACGGGGCGGCGTACCAGTATTGGAGAGACACCGGTTTGATGCGGAAAGGCCGCGGCGTACTGGATGCCCCGGTCAAGCCGGGGCATGACCGTGGAGAACGTGGCGAAGTCCTCGGCGCACGAAAAGTGGCCATCTGATTCCTCACCCTCATTCACCACGCCCGAAATTCCTGGTCCCGCCCGCCGTCGAATTCCGCTATTGAGGGGCGCGGCAATCGTTCTGCTCTCCTGCGAGCATTCCGCGCAATCGATCCGTCTCGTCGGCGCGTGGTTTCTCGATGCAGCTCTATCTCCCGATCGCCGATCTTCCGGTCAACGTCTTCCTCGTGCTAGCGATGGGCGCGGCGGTCGGCTTCGTCTCCGGCATGTTCGGGATCGGCGGCGGCTTCCTGATGACGCCGCTTCTGATCTTCATCGGCATCACACCGGCAGTCGCGGTCGCTTCCGTCGCAAGCCACATCGCCGCCTCGTCCTTTTCCGGCGCCCTCGCTTATTGGCGGCGACGCGCGATCGACCCGGCGCTGGCGAGCGTGCTGTTATGCGGCGGCGTAACCGGGACGGCTCTCGGGGTGTGGACCTTCACGCAGCTGCGCGCGCTCGGCCAGCTCGATCTGATGATCGCACTGTCCTACGTCGTGCTGCTCACCACCGTCGGCAGCCTGATGTTCTCCGAAGGCCTGCGTGCCCTGATGCGGACCCGGCGCGGCGCGGTGCCGCCGCGACGCACGCATAACTGGATCCATGGCCTGCCGCTGAAGATGCGGTTCAAGCGCTCCAAGATCTACCTCTCGGTCATTCCGATCGTGATCGTCGGCATCCTGATCGGCTTCATTGGCGCCATCATGGGCATCGGCGGCGGCTTCATCCTGGTGCCGATCATGATCTATTTGCTGCGGGTGCCGACCTCGACGGTGATCGGGACGTCGATGGTCCTGACGCTGGTCACGATGCTGTTTGCGACCTTGCTGCATGCCGTGACCAATCATTTGGTCGACGCGGTGCTGGCGCTGATCCTGATGGTCGGCGGCGTCACCGGCGCCCAATTCGGCGCCCGCGCCGGCCAGAAGATCCGCGGCGAGCAGTTGCGGCTGCTGCTTGGCCTCTTGATCCTCTCGGTCGGCGTCCGCTTCGCCATCGAGCTGGTGATCCGGCCAGAGGATCTCTTCACCATCCGCGAGCTGGGAGTGAACGGATGATGCGCGCAGCTCTCGCGGTCCTGCTTGTCCTGCTGCTCGGCTCCGTCGCACGCGCCGAGCGGCTGATCGTGTCGGTCTCCAACCATCGCGTCACGGTGACGCCGAACTATTCCGGCGAGGAGCTGGTGCTGTTCGGCTCGGTCGAGAAGGACGCCTCTACGCCCGCTGACCGCAAGACCTACGATCTCGTCGTCACCGTGATGGGCCCCCGCGCCGACATGGTGACGCGGCGCAAGGAGCGCACCTTCGGGATCTGGATCAACACCGACTACCGCCAGTTCCTGGCGGTGCCGAGCTATCTCGCATTGTTCGCCAACCGCTCCTTCGAGGCGATCACCTCGCCCGAGATCGCGCGACGCCAGCAGATCGGGCTCAACAACGTGCTGCTGACCCAACGCGTCAGCGGCGACTATGCCGATGTGGTGCCGAACGACGCGTTCCGCTCCGCCTTCATCCGCCTGCGCACCCAGCGCGGTCTCTACCGCGAGGATCCGAGCGCGGTGACGTTCCTGACACCGACCCTGTTCCGCACCGGCATTCCACTGCCGGCGGAGGTGCCGATCGGCACCTATGAGGTCGAGATCAAGCTGTTCGCCGACGGCGCGTTCATCGGCAAGACCGAGACCGCGTTCGAGATCGTCAAGGTCGGCTTCGAGCAGTTCGTCGCGACGACGGCGCGCCAGAACGGGCTGATCTACGGCCTCGTCACCGCCGCGATGGCGCTGATGACGGGCTGGATGGCGTCGATTGTTTTCAGGAAGGATTGAGGGAACTACGCTCTCTCCTCTCGTCGTCGCCCGGCTTGACCGGGCGACCCAGTATTCCAGAGGCTGGCGTTAGGCAGTTCGCTCTCACAACTACCGCCGCGGCGTACTGGATGCCCCGGTCAAGCCGGGGCATGACAGTTGGGGCTACGGCGCCTGCACCACGGTCGGCACCCCCGGCTCCAGCAATCGCAGCCTTGTGCCAAAACCCAGCACATCAAACGTCTTGCGCAGATCCTCGCCGTTCTGGCGGAAATGCGCCCAACCCTCCGTATGAACCGGCACGATCATCGCATCGGGGAAGGCGCGTGCGGTCTCGATGGTGTCGTTGGTGTCCATGGTGAGATGGAACGGCCCGCGCGTTTGCGCGGCGCCGGCGAAAGGCATCACCACGCCGCATTTGAAGCGGCGCGCGACCTCGGCGACGCCGTCGAACCAGGTGGTGTCGCCGCTGATATAAACCGAAGTGGTGTCGGTCCGGCTCGACGACACCACGAAACCGATGACGTCGCCCGACAGCGGCTCGATGCCGGCCGGGCCGTGGCGCGCGGGCGTGGCGGTGATCGTCAGCGTATTGCCGTCACCGTCTTTCAGATGCGAGGTCGCCCATGGCGCGAGGCCTTCGACATGGCCGCCCAGGCGCTTGGCGCCGGCCTCGGTCGTCAGCGCGCGCGGCGCTTTAAGCAGATAGTCGCGGCCGGAATTGTCGAGATTGTCGGAATGCTGGTCGTGGCTGAGCAGGACCGCGTCGACCGGGCCGATTGCGTCGGCCTTCAGCGCGGGTCCAATCGTCTTCTCCAGCTTCACATGCGGCAGTTGATAGGCGCCGGGCGCATCGAAGGTCGGGTCAGTGAGCAGGCGGAAGCCATCGATCTCGATCAGCGCAGTGGGACCGCCGATCAGGGTGATGGAAATGGGCATGATGGACTCCTGTTACGAGACGGATTTTGCGGGCCGCGTCACCAGATAGATGCCAAGTGCGACCGGGATGATTCCGAGCAGATCGCGGGCCTCGACATGCTCGCCGAGCACGAGATACGCGAACAGCATGCCGAGCGGCGGCATCAGGAAATGATAGGCACTGGCGGCCGTCGCGCCACACACTTTCAGGAGATGAAACCAGAGCCAGTACGCCATGATCGAGCCGCCGAGCACGAGGAAGGCGAAGGCGCCGATCAAACCCAGCGTGAGGTCGATGGCATGAATATCGGCGAAGGTCAGCGCCACCGGCGTCAGCACGATGCCGGCGGCGAGATTCTGCACGCCATTGCCGATCCACAACGAGCCCTTTGGCGCGAGCAGCTTGAACAAAATGGTGCCAGCGACGAGGGAGGCAAGCGAGGCCAGCGTGAACACGATGCCGTGCAGCGAGTCGGTGCCGACCGACAGGCGGTGCCAGACGATCAAGGTCACGCCCATGATGCCGAGCAGGAGGCCGCTCGCCTTGCGCCAGGTCATGCCTTCGCCGAGCAGCAGCGCGGCGAGGCCCGCCGTGAACACCGGATTGGCCGACACGATCAGGCCGCCGAGCCCGGCGGAGACCGATTGCAGCCCGGTGTAGCCGAGGCCGAGATAGAGCGCGTTGTTGGCGACGCCGAGCACGGCGAAGATCGCGGCATCGCGCCAGGACAGCGACCAGTCGTCGCCGCGGACCAGCGTGGCACCGATGATCAGGATGCCGGCGAGCGAAAAGCGCGCGGCGAGCAGGATCAGCGGCGGGCAATGGGTCACGCCGATCTTGCCGGCGACGAAGGCGTAGCTCCAGAGCAGGCAGAACGCGCCGATGGCGAGCGGCAGCGTATTGAAGCGGCTGCGGGGAACCGAAATCGAGGGGGCGAGCGACATGCGAATCTCCTGAGCCCTCGATCTAGGGGGCCGGCTTGTCATTTGGAAATTAAATGATTAACTTCTAGTCAGTGGATTTTCGAATGGAGGCGCCCATGCTCGATCTGGAGCTCCTGCGCAGCTTCGTGTCGGTGGTCGATGCCGGCGGCTTCACCCGCGCCGGCGAGCGCGTCCATCGCACGCAATCGACCGTCAGCCAGCAGATCAAGCGGCTGGAGGAGGATGTCGGACAGGTGCTGCTGCATCGTGACGGCAAGGATTTGCGCCCGACCGAAGCCGGCGAACGGCTGCTGTCCTATGCGCGGCGGCTGTTGTCGCTTGCGGAAGAGGCCCGCGACGTGCTGCGCCAGCCCGACGGCGAAGGCGCGATCCGGCTCGGCATCCCCGAAGACTTTGCGGCGTACCGGCTGGCGAAACTGCTCGGCGCCTTCTCGCGTTCGCATCCGGGCCTGCGGCTCGATGTGCGCGCCGACCAGAGCAAGAACCTGTCGCGCGACCTCGATCGCGGCGAGCTCGATCTCGCATTGTTCAAGCGCGCAGCCGGTGAGAAGGGCGCGATCGCGGTGTGGCCGGAGCAGGTGCACTGGGTCACCAGCAAGAGCCATCCGATCCACGCCGATGTCGCCTCGGTGCCGCTGATCGGCTTTCCGCTCGGCTGCCTCTACCGCGCCGGCGCCATCCACGCGCTGGAAAGCGCGGGCCGCATTTGGCACATGTCCTACACGTCATCGAGCCTCGCCGGCATCCAAGCCGCGGTCGCTGCCGGCATGGGGCTGAGCATCCTGTCGGAGATGGCGATCCAGTCCGACCACCGCGTGCTGACCGCGAAGGATGGATTTGCGCCAATCAACCGGACCGAAGTCGCGTTGATGGCCGCGCCGGGTGCAAGCCCCGCGACGCTGCGGCTCGCCGATCGGCTGGCAGAGTTCTGCGATGACGTGCAGGCGAAGGCGGCGTGAACCGTTGCGATAGTCGCGATCTGCGGCTGCGAGACCGGTACGTTCCCTCCCCCCTTGTGGGGGAGGGTTAGGGAGAGGGGTACCACACGGGGACTATCTCGATTCGCACACGCGTTTGCGCGACGCCAACGCGCAACTTTTCCTGGGCTACCCCCCTCCCCTGCCCTCCCCCACAAGGGGGGAGGGAGCGCAGTGTGCGCGTGGTGAGAGGGTTCAGCCCGATCGAAGCGATAGCTAGTCAATAACACCGCGACGCGGCAATCGCGTGCACGCGGCGGTCGCCGAGCAGGTGCGCGACAAAACCGTTCTTTGGAAAGATCTTTGCAAACGCCACGTCACGGATGCTGAGGCCGCCGGCATAGGCGCCGAAGGCGGGCATCACGGCGCGCATCCCGTCGCAGGCGAAGCAGCGGCGCTCCATCGAGCGGCCGCGCGCGGAGACGCGGGCCTTGGGATGGAGATGGCCGGCGATCTCGCCGCCCGCGCCGGTCGGCTCGTGGCGGAAGGTGATCGGGCCGATCGCGACTTCGTCGGCGACGGTGCCGCCGAGATCACGCGGCAGCGCCGGATCGTGATTGCCCGAAATCCAGATCCAGTCGCGGCCGGCCTGCAAGGCGGCGACCGCGTCGCGATCCTCCGCCGACAGGCGTCCATGCGCGGTGCGATCGTGAAAGCTGTCGCCGAGCGCGATGACGATTCGGGGATCATGGCGGGAGATGACAGCAGCGAGACGACCGAGCGTCGCGATGGTGTCGTAAGGCGGCAGCAGCACGCCGCGCATGGCGAAGCTGGAACCTTTTTCCAGATGCAGGTCGGAGACGACGAGCAGGCGCTGCTCTTCCCAGAACAGTGCCCCGGAAAGATCGGCCACGAACGTCACGCTGCTGATGCTGACATTCGAAACGCGCATGTCCTCGTTATCTCCTGAAACCAGCGCGCCTGCCGTCACGTCAAAACCTGCTGTTATCCCATCGCCTCTTTGACCAGCTCGTCAGCGGCTTCGGCCAGGAGCTCGTCTCCTGCTTCGCCATAGACTGACTCGCGGCCGATTTCCAGCATCACGGGGACCGCGAGCGGCGAGACACGGTCGAGTTCCCGGTGCGTGATGCGGCCCTGGATGCGGGTGAGCATGTCGCTGAGACGGCGCAGATCGAGCAGGCCGGTGGCGGCATCGGCACGGGCGGCGCGCAGCAGCACGTGATCGGCCTGGTGTTTTCGCAAAACGTCGTAGACGAGATCGGTCGAGAACAGCACCTGGCGGCGGCTCTTCTCCTCGCCGGTGTGACGGCGCGCGATCAGGCCGGAGATGATCGCGCAATTGCGAAACGTGCGCTTCATCAGTGCGGATTCGGCAAGCCAAGCTTCGAGATCGTCGCCGAGCATATCAGGGTCGAACAGCGCATCGAGGTCGATCCTGCCGTCCCGGATCATGGAGGACAGGTCGCCGAGCGCCCAGACCGCGATCGCATATTCGTTGGCGACGAAGCCGAGCGGTCGGGCGCGGGCACGCTCCAGCCGGCGCGTCAACAGCATGCCCAGCGTCTGATGCGCGAGACGGCCTTCGAAGGGATAGCAGACGATGTAGTGCTTGTTGGCGCGGGGAAAACTCTCGACCAGCAGCTCGCGCACTTCAGGCACACGCGAGACGTCCTTTTGCTGCGACAGCCAGTCGCGCACCTGCTCCGGCAAGGCGCCCCACGCGCGCCCGTCATCGAGCAGGCGGCGGACCCGTTCGGCGAGATAGGTCGAGAGTGGGAACTTGCCGCCCATATAGGACGGCACCTTCGGGTCCTTGTCGTTGGCGCGCGAGACATAGACCTGGTCCTCGACCAGGGTCTCGTAGCGCACCACCTCGCCCGAGAACACGAAGGTGTCGCCGGGGCTGAGGCCCTCGATGAAGGCTTCCTCGATCTCGCCGAGCAACCTGCCGCCGCGCGCGATCACGCCCGTCGACCCGCCTGCTTTTCCTTGACCACCGCCGCGCGATCGCACCAGCCGCACCTTCAGCATGTCGTCCTCGACGATGGTGCCGACATTCATCCGGTAGCTCTGCCGCACCTTGGGATTGGCGACGCGCCAGCGCCCCTCCTTGTCCTGCTTGATGCGGGCGAAGCGCTCATAGGTCTTCAGCGCGTAGCCGCCGGAGGCGACGAAATCGACCACGTCGTCGAAATCCTGCCGCGTGAGATCGGCGTAAGGTGCGGCGGTGCGCACTTCGTCGTAGAGCTCGTCGGAGAAAAATGGCTCGCCGCAGGCGCAGCCGAGAACGTGTTGGGCCAGCACGTCGAGGGCACCGATCCGCAGCGGCGGCGTGTCCTGCGCATTCTCCGCGATGGCGTCGATCGCGACGCGGCACTCCAGCACCTCGAAGCGGTTCGCGGGCACCAGCACCGCGCGCGAGGCTTCGTCGAGCCGGTGGTTGGCGCGGCCGATGCGCTGCATCAGGCGCGAGGAGCCCTTGGGCGCGCCGATATTGACGACGAGATCGACGTCGCCCCAGTCGACGCCGAGATCGAGCGAGGAGGTGCAGACCACGCCGCGCAGTTTGCCCGCCGACATCGCATCCTCGACCTTGCGGCGCTGGGCGACGTCGAGTGAGCCGTGATGCAGCGCGATGGCAAGGTTGTCGTCATTCATGCTCCAGAGATTCTGGAACAGCATCTCGGCCTGGCTGCGGGTGTTGACGAAAACCAGCGTGGTCTTGTTCGCCTTGATCAGCTCGTAGATCTCGGGAAGCGCATGGCGGGCACTGTGGCCGGCCCAGGGCAGGCGTTCGCGCGTGTCCATCATTTCGACCAGCGGCGGCGCCGCGCCGCCGGCAAGGACGATGTCGGCCGCCGCTTCCGTGCCGCCGGGCTGCGGCACCAGGAAGCGCGCCAGCGATTCCGGCTCGGCCACGGTCGCCGACAGGCCGATCGCGCGCATCTGCGGCGCCAATCGCCACAGCCGCGCCAGCCCGAGGGAGAGAAGATCGCCGCGCTTGGACGTCACCAGCGCGTGCAGCTCGTCGAGCACGATACGCTTCAGCGAGGAGAACAGGAACGGCGCGTCGTCGGAGGACAGCAGCAGCGCGAGTTGTTCGGGCGTCGTCAGCAAAATGTCAGGCGGATAGCGTCGCTGCCGCTGCCGCCGCGACGTCGGCGTGTCGCCGGTGCGGGTCTCGATCTTGATCGGCAGCGCCATCTCGGCGACGGGACGCTCGAGGTTGCGCGCGATATCGACCGCGAGCGCCTTGAGCGGCGAGATGTAGAGCGTGTGCAGGCCGCCGGTGCGTTGCAGACTGCGGCCGGTGGAGATCACCGATTTCGCCGAAGCTTTGGGCGTAGAACTCAACTCCACCAGCGTCGGCAGAAATCCCGCCAGCGTCTTGCCGGCGCCGGTGGGCGCGATCAGCAGTGCGGACCGGTCCTCGCGCGCCTTCTCCAGCAGCGCCAATTGATGCGCGCGGGGCGACCAGCCGCGGGCTGTGAACCACGCCTGGAAGTGGTCGGGCAGCAGCGCGGCAGGCTCGGCCGGAGATTTGCGGATGCGGGGCGGCACGGCATCACAGGTAAGCCGTGGGGGTGGGTTCGTCGAGGGGGTGGTCCCGTAGGGTGGGCAAAGCGAAGCGTGCCCACCATGTGCACCCGAATGCATGGAGAGATGGTGGGCACGGCGCAAGTGCGCCTTTGCCCACCCTACAGCATCCCGCCCGCCCCTACTCCGACATCGGCTTGTCGGAGATGTCCCAGTCTTTGCCGGTGAAGGTGGAGATGAAGAGCGTCTTCATCGGCGTGTAGTCGTCAGGCGTGTAGTCGTAGGTGACGCCGTCGAGGAAATAAGGCGAGTGGAAGCCTTTGAGGTTGGAGGCCTGCTTCAGCACGTTGGCGCGCGTGAGCTCGTCGCCGCAGCGGCGCAGGATCTCGCCCATGGTGACGGCCTGGCCGTAGCCGGCGAAGGCGATGGTGTTGTCTTGATCGATCGCCGGCGTGTACTTCTTGCGCAGCTCCTCGAACGCCATCACGTCGGGGTCCTTCTCCCATTTGGGCAGGCCGACCTCCTTGTTGTAGCGGATGGCGACGATGCCGGCGGCGTTCTCGAGGCCCGCTGCATTGAGGATCGAGCGGCCGGTCGAGCCGGCCGAGAGCAGCTGCAGTGGCTTCCAGCCGAGCTCGGCCACTTTCCGGATCGACTGCGACGACGCCTTGCCGGTGGAGATGTTGTAGAAGACGTCCGCACCCGACTTCGAGAGGTTGATGAGCTGGGAATCGACGGTCGGATCGGTCAGATCATAGGTCTGTTCCATGAAGACCTGCGCGGTGCCGCCGGCATCGGCCAGCACTTTCTTGAAGGGACCCAGGAAGTCGCGGCCGAAATCGTCGTTCTGGTAGAGGATGCCGACCTTCGCGTTCGGCTTCACGCTGACGACGTGCCGCGCCAGGATGCGCGCCTCGGTCGGATAGAGCGGCAGGCCCGCCATGGTCCATTTGAACTCTTTCGGATTATTCCACTTCGACGCGCCGGTGTTGAGCAGCAGCTGCGGCACGCCCTTCGAGTTCAGGTATTTGTGCACGGCGGTCTGCGGTGCGGTGCCGAGCGAGCCGTAGAGCGCGAGCACCTCCTCCTGCTCGACCAGGCGCCGCGTCGCCTCGACGCATTTCGGCGCGCTGTAGGCATCGTCCATGGTGAGGAATTTGACCTTGCGTCCGTTGATGCCGCCCTTCTCGTTCAGCATCTGGAAATAGGCTTCGCCGACGCGCCCGAGCACGCCGTAGAGCGAGCCGGGGCCGGAATGCGGCACGGTCTGCCCGATCTTGATCTCGGTGTCGCTGGCGCCGGCATCGTATTTCTTTTCCGCGGCCCAGACGGAGGGCGCGGGCAAGGTGGATGCCGCGATGGTCGCGAGCGCGGCGGCGCTGAAATCACGCCGCGATGGATTCTTGGTCATTGTTTGTTTCTCCCTAGCGAGGACATAGTGCTGGCATCGCGGCACGTGTCGCAAGTGGGAAGTCACGGCTTTGCGACGCAATGACGCTCAAAGCGTCGCGTATAGCGCCTAGACTCAAGTTTTCTCGGCGACCACGACGAGGCCGCGCACCGGCTCGTTGTTCTCGGTGCGTGGCGAGGCCCGCTCCAATGTGAGGACCTTGAGGCCGGCCTGCGCCATCGCATCGCGCACATATTCCGCCGAATGGGCATAGCGCAGGCCTTCGCCGAGAACGATCCCGCTGCCGTCATGGGTCTCCAGCGTGAACGCAAGCACGCCGCCGGGCGCGAGCACGCGCCTGGCCTCACTGAGCACTGGCGCGAGATCGGGGAGATAGACGAACGCATCGGCAGCGACGACGAGGTTTGCGCTCGCATCGCTCCTGCTGCGCAGGCCTTCGATCATGTCGGCGACTTCGAGCTCGGCATAGAGGCCGGTTGCGCGCGCCTCCTTGACCATGCCGGGCGACAGGTCGATGCCGATGAACTGGTCGACCTGTTTTGCGAAGGCGGCGGCCGCAAGCCCCGTACCGCAGCCGAGATCGATGGCGCGCTTGAACAGGGCGGGCTTCTTCGCGGCGACGCGGGCAGCCACCACTGCCTTGAAGATTAGCGACGGCGCGCGATAGCCGAGATCGTTGATCAGCACGTGCTCGAAGCGCGGCGCGTATTGATCGAACAAGGCCTGCACATAGGCCTTCGGCATCTCCGACAATTGCGCATCGCCGAGTCGTATCAGATGCAGATGAGCGCCGTGCTGATCGCCCGGGTCGGACTCGCGCGATTTGCGAAAGGCCGCAATGGCCTTGTCGCGCTCGCCGAGTTGCGCGCGGATTTCGCCGAGCGTGAACCAGGCCGAGGTGAAATTCGGCGCAAGCTCGATGGTCTGCTCCAGCAGGTCGGCGGCAGCCGCCAGATCGCCCTTGAGCTGGAGGTCGCGCGCGAACTCGAAGCGGCGGTCGGCCATGAGATCGCCGGAGGTCAGGAACAGGCGCAGGGGCATTGGGGAACCAGGGAACGAAGCGGTGATGACTCGAAGATGCGGGGTCGCAACCTATATAACAGGCATGCGTCCGCAAGACATCCTGCTGCCAGTTGCCGCCGGCCTATGCTGCAAGCCGGGCGGCTTCCATATCGACCCCGTCCGGCCGGTCGAGCGGGCCGTGATCACCCACGGCCATTCCGACCATGCCCGCGCCGGCCACGGCGCGGTGCTGGCGACGCAGGAAACGCTGGACATGATGCGGCTGCGCTATGGCGAGAATTTTGCCGGCTCGACGCAGGCGATCCGCTATGGCGAGGAGATCCGGCTCGGCGATGTCAGCGTGAAGTTTCACCCGGCCGGCCATGTGCTCGGTTCGGCGCAGGTCGCGGTGACCTGCAAGGACACCTGCATCGTCGCCTCCGGCGACTACAAGGATGCACCCGACCCGACCTGCACGCCGTTCGAGCTCGTGCCCTGCGACGTCTTCATCACCGAGGCGACGTTCGGCCTGCCGGTGTTTCGCCATGGCGATGCCGCCGACGAGGTCAAGAAGCTGCTGGCATCGGTGGCGCTGTTTCCGGAGCGCGCGCATCTCGTTGGCGCCTATTCGCTCGGCAAGGCGCAACGCGTGATCGCACTGCTGCGCCAAGCGGGTTACGACGTGCCGATCTATCTGCATGGCGCGATGGAGAAGATCACGCATTACTATCAGAGCCGCGGAATCGAGCTCGGCGATCTCAGGCCGGTGAAGGGCGTCAAGAAGGCGGCACTTGCCGGCACCATCACGCTGGCGCCGCCCTCTGCGACGTCCGATCTCTGGACCCGGCGGTTTCCCGATCCAGTCACGGCATTCGCCTCCGGCTGGATGCGGGTGCGCGCCCGCGCGCGGCAACGCGGCATCGAGCTGCCGCTGGTGATCTCGGATCACGCCGATTGGGACGGCCTCACCGCCACGATCGCCGCGACCGGCGCCGGCGAGATCTGGGTCACCCACGGCCAGGAAGACGCGCTGGTGCATTGGTGCCAAAGCAAGGGTTTGCAGGCACGGCCGCTCGATCTGGTCGGCTATGGCGACGAGGAGGAGACCGAGACGCCGCTCGCTGACGAGGCCGAAGCATGAACCGCTTCGCCGAACTTCTCGACCGCCTCGCCTACGAGCCCGGCCGCAACAACAAGCTGCGGCTGATCACAAGTTATTTTCGCGAGGTCGCCGATCCTGATCGCGGCTATGCCCTGGCCGCGCTGACCGGCGCGCTGAGCTTCAAGCACGCCAAGCCCGCGCTGATCCGAGATCTGATCGCGTCGCGCACCGATCCGGTGCTGTTCGGATTGTCTTACGATTATGTCGGCGACCTCTCGGAAACGGTGGCGCTGATGTGGCCGAAGCGGAATGCACACAAGGACGAATCTTTTCCGGGCTACCCCTCTCCCCCGCCCTCCCCCACAAGGGGGGAGGGAGCGCAGTTGCGCGCGGCGCTATCAGTGAGCGCGAGAGCTAACAGCGATTCCCAAAGTGATGGATGCACGAACCTCACCGTTCCCTCCCCCCTTGTGGGGGAGGGTCAGGGAGGGGGGTACCGCGGGCGAGATGCCAGCGATGCGCTTCATCCGAGCAACCACAACAATCCACCGCCGCCGACGCTGACCGAGGTCGTCACCACGCTGCGCACACTCGGCAAGACCGAGCTACCAAAACAGCTCGAGCGCTGGCTCGACGAGCTGGATGAGACCGGCCGCTGGGCGCTGTTGAAGCTCGTCACCGGCGCGTTGCGCATCGGCATCTCCGCGCGGCTGGCCAAGACCGCGGCCGCGGCACTCGGTGACAAGGACCCGCATGAGGTCGAGCTGATCTGGCCCGGTCTCGCGCCGCCCTATCTCGACCTGTTCGCCTGGCTGGAAGGCCGCGGCGACAAGCCGATCAATCGCGATCCCGCCCCGTTCCGCCCGGTGATGTTGGCGCACGCGATCGAGGACACCGATTTCGCCGCGCTCGATCCCGCCGATTACATCGCCGAATGGAAATGGGACGGCATCCGCGTGCAGGCGGTGGCCGGCCGAGACGAGCACGGCCACATCACGGCGCGGCTCTATTCGCGCACCGGCGAGGACATCACCGGCAGCTTTCCGGACCTCGTGCCGTCATTGCGCATGCCCGGCGCCATCGACGGCGAGCTTCTGATTCTGCGCGAAGGGCGCGTGCAGAGTTTCAATGTTCTGCAGCAACGGCTCAACCGCAAGGTCGTGTCTCCGAAGCTGATCAAGGAGTTTCCGATTCATCTGCGCGCCTACGATCTGCTCGGCGACGACGAGAACGATTTGCGCGAGCTACCCTTTGCGGAGCGGCGCGAACGGCTGGAGACCTTCATCGGCAAGCTTGACGATCCCCGCATCGATCTGTCGCCCACCGTCGCCTTCGCAAGCTGGGAGGCGCTAACCGCCGCACGCGCCGATCCCGCGAGCGCCGGTGCGGGCGAGGACGCGGACGCCGTCGAAGGCGTGATGCTGAAGCGGCGCGATGCACCCTATCTGCCGGGACGGCCGAAGGGACAGTGGTGGAAGTGGAAGCGCGATCCGCACATCATCGACGCCGTGCTGATGTATGCGCAGCGCGGCCACGGCAAGCGCTCGTCCTACTATTCCGACTACACCTTCGGCGTCTGGACCGCAGGTGCGGGCAGTGACGAGCTGGTGCCGGTCGGAAAAGCCTATTTCGGCTTCACCGACGAGGAGTTGCTCCAGATCGACCGCTTCGTGCGTCGCAATACCACCGAAAAATTCGGTCCCGTCCGCCACGTCGTGCACGAGCCGGACAAGGGCTTGGTGCTGGAGGTCGCCTTCGAGGGGCTGCAGCGCTCGCCACGGCACAAATCCGGCGTCGCGATGCGCTTTCCCCGCATCAGCCGCTTGCGCTGGGACAAGCCGCCGCGGGAAGCCGACCGGCTGGAAACGCTGGAAACAATGCTGAAAGCGGAGGCGGCGGAGATTGAGGCGTGAGGCGTACTAGGTGCGCTCCCTCTCCCGCTTGCGGGAGAGGGTCGGGGAGAGGGTGTTTCCCCAGTGGGAATCCCCAATAGGAGAGAGCCCTCACCCGCGCCTTCGGCGCGACCTCTCCCGCAAGCGGGAGAGGTTGCAGCGAGCCTGCGGCACGATCATCTCGCAACGAAGGCGTACCCGCCCTGCCCGAATTAAAATCCCGTAAGCCGATTGACGCCCCGTTGCGGGTTCCCCATGTCCCCCGCCTTGCCCTATGATAGGGTCGAATCCCCTGAGGAGTTTGAGATGGCCCACGACGTCAGAGATTTGCCGGCCGGCCGCGGTGACAGCCTGAACCGCTTTCTCGGCGGCTCGCCGCTGGCGGTCGCGTTTCGCCTGGTGCTGCTCTCGATCCTTGTCGGCGTCGTGCTGGCGGCGATCGGCTTCGATCCCTGGAATATCATCTTAAGCATTCGTCTTCTGTTCCAGCGTTTGTGGGATCTCGGCTTCGACACCGTGAACTGGCTGTGGCGCTACTTCCTGCTCGGCGCTGTCATCGTGATTCCGATCTGGCTGCTGATGCGCGTTTTCGGTGCGCCGCGCAGGTAAGTCGTTAGTTTTGAGCATGATCTTGTCGGAAAACCGCTTCACACTTTTCCGGATCATGCTCTAGGGAGCTCGCGGCCGATGCAATTGCGCTTTGTCGGCTGCGGCGACGCCTTCGGATCGGGCGGCAGGCTCAACACCTGCTTCCACGTCTCGGGGCGCGAGGCCAACTTCCTGATCGATTGCGGCGCGTCGGCTCTGCCGGCGCTGAAGCGACTCGAGATCGACTGCAATGAGATCGATCTCATCCTGATCACGCATTTCCACGGCGACCATTTTGCCGGGCTGCCGTTTGTCCTGCTCGACGCGCAATTCTCGCGGCGGACGCGGCCGCTCACCATCGCCGGCCCCAAAGGCATCGAGACGCGGCTGCGTGCGGTGATGGAGGCTCTGTTCGAGCATTCCTCCAAGACGGACCGGCGCTTCGAGCTGTCGGTCGTCGAGCTCGCGCCCGAGCAGAGCCAAAGCTTCGGCGCGGTGACGGTGACGCCCTATCCGGTCGTTCACGGCGAATCCGGCGGACCGTTCCTCGCCTATCGCATCGAAGCCGAGGGCCGCACCCTCGCCTACAGCGCCGATACCGAATGGACGGAGACGCTCATTCCGCTGGCGCATGGCGCCGACCTTTTCATCGCCGAAGCCTATATGTACGAGAAGGTGGTCAAGAATCACCTCAGCCTGAAGACCTTGGAACAGCACCTCCCCGAAATCGGCGCAAAACGCCTCGTGCTCACCCATATGAGCGAAGACGTGCTGTCGCGCCTCGACGACATCGCCCATCTCGCCGCCGAAGACGGCATGGTGCTCGTGTTCTGACATGCACGCACCCGTTCACGTGAAGATCGGTTCCCGTCAGGTCTTCGCCATCGCAGGCCCCGCGATGGTCGCGAACCTCACCACGCCGTTGATCGGCGTGGTCTCGACCACCGCGATCGGACGGCTGGACGACGCGGCGCTGCTCGGCGGCGTCGCCATCGCGTCCGTCATCTTCGATTGCCTGTTCTGGCTGTTCGGCTTCCTTCGCATGAGCACGCTTGCCTTCACGGCGCAGGCGCTCGGCGCCGGCGAGACGCGCGAGCTGACCGCGATCCTGGTGCGCGGCTTCATCGTCGCCGGCTTGATCGGCATAGCCCTGATCGTGCTGCAACTGCCGCTGGCCGCCGGGCTGTTCGACCTGATGGGCGGCAGCGAAGGCGTTACGCGCGCGGCGAAAACCTACTTCGTGATCCGGATCTGGTCGGCGCCGCTGGCGCTCGCCAATTACGTCATCCTCGGCTGGCTGGTCGGCCAGGCCCGCGCCAATCCGGCGCTCGCGCTCCAAATTGTCATCAATCTCGTCAACGCGGCGGCGACGATCCTGCTGGTGCTGGTCTACGACACCGGCATCGCAGGTGCTGCAATCGCCGCGCTGTTGTCTGAAGCGGCCGGATTCGGGCTCGGCATGATGGTCTGCCGCCGCTATGCGGACGGCGGGTTCGCGGTGCCATACGCAGAGCTGTTCGACCGGGCCAAGCTGATGCGGCTGCTGGCGGTGAACTCCGACATCCTGATCCGCACCGCGGCGCTGATCGCGGTGTTTCTGTTTTTCACCGCCAAGGGCGCGCGGGCTGGCGACGTCACGCTGGCCGCCAATTCCGTTCTCAACAATTTTCTGCTGGTCAGCGCCTTCTTCCTCGACGGTCTTGCGAACGCAGCCCAGCAGCTTTGCGGCCGTACGCTCGGCGCACGCGACGCCAAGGGATTTGCGGATTCGACCCGGCTGGTGCTGCTATGGGGGCTCGGCTTCGCGCTGGTCGTGTCCGCGCTGTTTGCGCTGTTCGGACCGAACTTGATCGATTTCATGACGGCGAGCGAAAGCGTCCGTCGCGGCGCGCGGGAATTCCTGCCGTTCGTCGTGCTTGCGCCGATTCCCGGCGTGTTCGCCTTCGGCTTCGACGGCATCTATATCGGCGCGACCTGGGCGCGCGAGATGCGCAATCTGATGCTGGCCTCGCTCGCGATCTTCCTCGCCACATGGTGGGCGCTGCAATCGTTCGGCAATGCCGGGCTGTGGAGCGCGCTGATCGCCTCCTACGTCTCGCGCGGCGGCTTGCAGGCCGCGCGCTATCCGGCGCTGTACAGGAAGACGTTTTCGAAGCAGTCGCTGTAACGCGTAGCCCGGATGGAGCGAAAGCGTAATCCGGGACCTTCGCGTCCGCGGATAGATCCCGGATTGGGCTTCGCTCCATCCGGGCTACGCGGCGAAGAGCTACATCCCCGGCCAGGCTTCCGCCGTCAACGTGGCGGCGTCGGAGCCGACGATCTCGGAGAGAGAATCCCGCCCGGTGCGCAATAGGGTCGAGGCGAGATCGCGCTTGATCTCGTCGACGAGGCCGAGGCCCTTGTAGACCAGCGACGAATAGAGCTGGATCAGGCTCGCGCCGGCGCGGATTTTCGTCAGCGCGGCGCCGCCCGAGTCCACACCGCCGACGCCGATCAGGGGGAATGCGCCCTCGACCCGCACATAGGTTTCCGCGACCATCCGCGTCGACAGCCGGAACAGCGGCCGGCCGGACAGGCCGCCCTGCTCCTTGGCGCGCATTTCCTCGCGCAGCGTGCTCGGCCGCGCGATCGTGGTGTTCGACACGATCATGCCGTCGACCCGGCGCGAGCGTGCGACCTGCACGACGTCGTCGAGCTGGGCGAGGCTCAAATCCGGCGCGATCTTGAGCAGCACCGGCGTGTCGCCGGCCTTTTGCCGCACCCGCTCGCGCGCGTCGATCACCCTGGCGAGGAGATCGTCGAGCAGCGCGCCTTCC
This sequence comes from Bradyrhizobium sp. WSM1253, assembly GCF_000244935.1. NCBI lineage: Bacteria > Pseudomonadati > Pseudomonadota > Alphaproteobacteria > Hyphomicrobiales > Nitrobacteraceae > Bradyrhizobium > Bradyrhizobium sp. WSM1253. Next base: position 5,269,128 of record NZ_JH600073.1, on the reverse strand, counting down.
TGCAGATTGCGCAGGCCCGGCGTGTTCGGCGAGGAAACGTTGACGGTGAAATAGCTCGCGACCGGCGCAAATGTCTCGATCAGCTTGACGTAGTCATTGACGCGGTCGGGTGAATCCTTGTTGGCGCCGACATTGACGCCGACGATGCCGCCGTGCTGCGCGCGCGCCGCGAGCCTGCGCAGCGCTGTCTCCGCGCCGTCATTGTTGAAGCCCATGCGGTTGATCACGGCCTCGTCGCGCTCCAGACGAAACAGCCGCGGCCGCGGATTGCCGCTTTGCGGCTTCGGCGTCACCGAGCCGATCTCGACGAAGCCGAAGCCGAGCCGCAGCAGCGCATCTGGCACTTCGGCGCTCTTGTCGAAGCCCGCGGCCATGCCGATCGGATTGGGGAAGTTGAGCCCGAACGCACGCACCGCAAGCTTGGGATCGTCAGCGTGCGGCTTGCCCGGCGGCAGGAAGCGCAGGCCCTGGATCGCGAGGCGATGCGCATCCTCCGGATCGAGCCAACGCAACACCGGCAGCGAGAGAGCGTCGAAAGCGCGGATCACGGGGCAAGCTCCGGAACATCGTGGCCACCGTCGGAGCGCGTGTTGAGGTTCATCACGGCAATCACCGCACCGAGATCGAGTTCGCCATAGAGATGCGGAAACAGCTCCTCATTGCGCGAACGCTCCCAGCGCAATGCGCTACCGAGCGCATCGCCGTCGACCTCGACCAGGAACAGCGCGCGCTGCCCGACATAATGCTTGTGCAGGGTCTCGGGAACCTGGGCGGCGGTCGAGAAATGGATGAATCCGTCGCGCGAATCGTCCGCGCTGCCGCGGTAGACGCCCTGCCGTTCCGCCTCACGCCAGGCCGAGGCCGGACAGATTTTGTAGATCTTGACCACCGCTTACGCAGCCCTGTTTGCTCGTTGAGTCTTTTGGGGTTTTTGGGTCGTGCGGGTCCCTGAAACCCGGGCGCGACCGTAATGGCCGCCCCCTCCGAACTCAAGACTTAGAGCCATTTCCGTTCCGATGAAATCGAAGCGGAGCGCCAAATTCCTGCTTTGACGCGTTTCCTGGTGCGAACCGGTAACCGGTTCGCTTGAAAACACGCTCAGCGCGCCCCTTGCGCAAAAAGCGGAAAACCGGTTGATTCGAGGATAGTTTTCCTGAGTTGCGACGGGCTGGACCTTTCATGGTCAGGCAGGCCAAAGCGCAGAGGATCCTCACTCACGACCAGATCTGGGGCGCGCTGGATCGGCTGGCGGCGCGCGCCGGCTTGTCGCCGTCGGGCCTCGCCAAGCGCGCCGGGCTCGATCCCACCACCTTCAACAAGTCCAAGCGCGTCACCTCCGACGGCCGCGAGCGCTGGCCCTCGACCGAATCGATCGCGAAAGCGCTGGCGGCGGCAGATTCCTCGATCGACATTTTTGCCAGGCTGGTCGGCGACGAGGCAGGCGGCGGCCGCTCGGTGCCGCTGCTCGGCTTGGCACTGGCGGGCGCGAGCGGCGCCTTCGACGAGTCCGGCCTTCCCATCGGCAAGAGCTGGACCGAATTTGCCCTTCCCGCCGCCGAGGACAACCACAGCTTCGCGCTGCAGATTTCCGGCGAAGCGCTTGCGCCCGCCTATCGCGACGGCGACATCATCCTGGTCGCACCCGGCGCGCCGATCCGCAAAGGGGATCGCGTGGTGGTGAAGACCAGGGCAGGCGAGGTGACGGTGGCGACGCTGAAGCGCCGCACGGCAAAGGCTGTGGATTTGCAGCCGCTCGATGCCTCCCAGGCCGAACGCAGGATGGCAGCGAGCGAGGTCGGCTGGATCGCGCGGATCGTGTGGGCGAGCCAGTGATCACGTCTCGCCTGCGTCGTGACCGGGCGATGATTTCAGCCGCGCCGCATTCGCCGCGGGCATCCTTGCGACTCAGCATCTCTCTCGCATAGGTTGCGGCCACTCATTGCCGAGCAAATTCATGTCAGGGGGAATATGATGGATCGCCGTCACGCATTGAAGGCCCTCGCAGGTCTTGCGCTTTGTCCGCTCTGCAAGCCGGCCTTCGCCGCCGAAGGTGCGCATTGGAGTTATGAAGGCGCCGGCGCCAAATGGGGCGATCTCGACGCGGCCAACAAGGCCTGCGCGGTCGGCCTGCAACAATCGCCGATCGACATCGAGGCGACGGTCAAATCGCAACTGCCCGCGCTGAAGCTGAACTGGGGCAAGAGCGCCGACACCATCGTCAACAACGGGCACACGATCCAGCTCAACTTCACCGAGGGCAGCACGCTCACGCTCGGCGACGTCAAATACAAGCTGCTCCAGGTGCATTTCCACCGGCCGAGCGAGCACATGATCGGCGGCAAGAATTTTCCGATGGAGGCGCATTTCGTCCACCGCAACGATGCCGGCGGGCTCGCCGTGGTCGGCGTGCTGATGGCCGAGGGCAGGCCGAACCCTGCCTTCGGCAAGATCGTCAAGACCATGCCGGCCGCGGAAGGCCCCGCCGTGAAGGCGGATTCGACCATCGATCCCCACGCCATGCTGCCCACGAGGCTCAGCTACTTCCGCTATCCCGGCTCGCTGACGACGCCGCCTTGCTCAGAAGTGGTCGAGTGGCTGTTGTTGACGACCCCCATCCAGGCGTCGGCCACCGACGTCGCCGCATTCGCAAAGCTCTACCCGATGAACGCGCGCCCGGTGCAGAAGGATAACCGGCGCTACGTGCTGCGGTCGACCTGAGCGGGGGGCTGAAGGTCCGTAGCCCGAATGAGCGAAGCGACATCCGGGACCGCTGGTGCGGCTAACTAGCGAAAACCCCGGATGTCGCTTCGCTCATCCGGGCTACGCGTTCGCTACAACCGCCTCACGCACTCCGCGCCAGTGCGCCGTCGATCATGTTCACCGCGTTCTGCACGCCATACACCGCGACAAAGGAGCCGAAGCGCGGGCCCTTTTCCTGGCCGAGCAGCACCTGGTAGAGCATGTTGAACCAGTCGAGTGTCACGCCGGGACGGCCGTCCTTGCCCTTCTTGACCGGATCGAGGAACGGCTCGCGGCGGCCGATCTCGTAGACGACGTTCTGGATGTCCTCGGCCGTGGCATCCTGCGGCAGCTGCGATAATGCATCGCGCAAATCCTGCAGCGCCGCGCGCTCGGTCTCGGTCGGTTCGCGGAACGTCTTCGTCGGCGCGACGAAGTCGCGATAATAGTTGATGGCATAGCCGACCATCGCGTCGAGCTTGGGATGCGTCTGCGGGCTCACGCCAGGCCGATAGCGGCCAATGAAACCCCACAGCGTCTCGGCATTCTCCGCATTCGACGACGACACCAGCGTCAGCAAGAGCTGGAACGTGACGGGCATATCGAACTTCGGCGGATGGCCGCTGTGAACGTGCCAGACCGGATTGCCGAGCTGCTGTTTGGCGTCCTGCTTGGCAAAGCCGTCGATGAACTGCTGGTAGTCGTCGACGTTGCGCGGGATGACGTCGAAATACAGCCGCTTGGCCGCCTTCGGCTCGCGATACATGAACAGCGACAGCGATTCCGGCGAGGCGTAGCGCAGCCATTCGTCGATGGTCAGCCCGTTGCCCTTCGACTTCGAAATCTTCTGGCCCTTGTCGTCGAGGAAGAGCTCGTAGTTGAAGCCCTCCGGCGGCGTGGCGCCGAGTGCCCTCGCGATCGCGCCGGAGAGTTTGACCGAGTCGATCAAATCCTTGCCGGCCATCTCGTAATCGACGCCGAGCGCAACCCAGCGCATCGCCCAGTCGGCCTTCCATTGGCACTTGACGTTGCCGCCGGTGACCAGCGTCTCGACTTCCTGGTTGGTATCGGGATCGAGATAGGTCACGGTGCCGGCCGCAACGTCGCGGCGGATCATCGGCACCTGCAGCACCACACCCGTGGTCTTGCTGATGGGGAGGAACGGCGAATAGGTCGCGCGGCGATCGGGGCCGAGCGTCGGCAGGATGATCGCCATCACCTTGTCGTAGGCCGCGAGCATTTTAAGCAGCGTCGCGTCGAAACGGCCGGACGTGTAATAGTCGGTCGAGCTCGCGAATTCGTAGTCGAAGCCGAAATGATCGAGGAAGGCGCGCAGCCGCGCATTGTTGTGGTGCCCGAACGACGGGTACTCGTTGGAGAACGGGTCCGGCACGCGCGTCAGCGGCTTGCCGAGATGCGCGGCCAGCATCTCCTTGTTGGGGACGTTGTCGGGCACTTTCCGAAACCCGTCCATGTCGTCGGAGAACGCGAGCAGGCGGGTCCTGATCTTGTTCTCGGTCAGCACATGAAAGGCGTGCCGCACCATCGAGGTGCGCGCGACCTCGCCGAAGGTGCCGATATGCGGCAGGCCTGATGGCCCGTAGCCGGTCTCGAACAGCACCTCGTCCTTCGGGCTTTTCTTCAGCCGCGCGACAATGGCCTTCGCCTGCTCGAACGGCCAGGCGTTGGATTGTTCGGCGAGCGCACGCAGATCGCTCGGGTTCGCGGCAAGATCGATAACGGACATCTAAGGGGCCTCCGGGGCGCGGAAAATAGCGATTTCCGGGCAGAATGCAATTTTGCGAGACGGTGCAACCGCACCCACCGTCATTGCGAGCGAAGCGAAGCAATCCAGAATCTTCGCGCAGAAGCACTCTGGATTGCTTCGTCGCTGCGCTCCTCGCAATGACAACGAGGAGGCAGCGAACTAAAACGGGCTCACCGAGAAGTACCGCAGCCACAGATCCGTGTAGCGGCCCTTTTCCCAGACGCGGAACATCGCCCAGTTCAGGGCCTGGCGCAGCACGTCGTTGCCCTTGCGCACGGCGATGCCGATGCCTTCGCCGAAGAAGCGGCTTTCGACGAAGGGACCGCCGGAGAAGGCGCAACAATCGCCGGAATCGGTGCCGTTGATCCAGAACGCAAGCGCGATGGCGTCGCCGAAGATGAAGTCGACCTCGCCCTTGCGCAAGGCGGCGCGCACGGCATCGTCGTTGGGATAGGGGTGCAGCTCGGCGTCGGTGAACATCGCCTTGAGATAGGCTTCATGCGCGGAGCCGGCGATGACGCCGACCTTCTTGCCTTCGAGATATTCGGGCCGGATCTCCGGCATCACCGCGTCCTTGCGCGAGACGAAGCGCGCCGGCACGCGGTAATAGGGATCGGTGAAGTCGACCCGGGCGCGGAGCTGCGGGCTCACCGCCATCGAGGCGATGATGGCGTCGCCCCGGTTGGAGGCGAGTGCATCGACCAGCGTCTCGAAGCGGCGCATCTGCACCGTGCAGGTGACCTTGATCTCCTCGCACAGCGCGCGGGCGAAGTCGACGTTGAAGCCGGCCGGATTGCCGTCGGCGCCGGTATAGTTGAACGGCGGATAGTCGGTCTCGGTCAGGAAACGGATCACTGTCAGGCGCGACAGGTCCGGCCGCTCCGGCCGCCGCCGTGGGTCCCAGAAGCCCGGCACGGCCTGGGGTGCGGCTTGCGGCGCGACCTGAGGTGAGGCTTGCGGCGCCGTTGGGGGCTGCTTGGCCGGAGCCTGCGCCTGCGCGCACGGCGCGGCAGCGAGCAGGCAGACGCCGACGACCAGCCCGGTCAGCAAGCCACGGGCGGATTTGGACGATTTCGCCTGTTGCGATGGAGCCATCGGCTGAAAATGAACGATTTTCGTTGGGATCGGAGGGCCTTATAGCCCATCCGGCCGGGAACGCGAGCGCGGATTGCGGCGAATAGGGAGCCTACAGATACCGCTTCAAGTCCACTGCGGCTTCTTCCGGCGTGCGCTTCAGGTTGAACGGCGAGACGAAGCGACCGTCGCGGTCCATCAGATAGATCAGCGCGGTGTGGTCCATGGTGTAGTCGCCGTCCTTGGTCGGGACCTTCTTGGCGTAGACCCGGTAGGAGGTGATCACCTTGGCGGTCTCGGCAGGATCGCCGCTGAGGCCTTCGAGGTGCGGGTCGAAGCTCGACAGATAATCCTTCATCGTCCCCGGCGTATCGCGCTCGGGATCGACCGAGATGAAGACGGCGTTGACCTTGTCGGCGTCCTTGCCCATCGCGCGCAGCACTTCCGAGATCTCGAACAGCGAGGTTGGGCAGACATCGGGGCAATGGGTGTAGCCGAAGAAGATCAAGGTCGGCTTGCCCTTCAGGTTCTTGTCGGTGACGGGCTTGCCGTTCTGGTCGGTGAGCTGGAACGGGCCGCCGATCGCGGCCGGCTGCGCCACCTTGCTGACCCCGCCCATGGCCCAGAATACGATCAGGAGCCCGAGGACGAGGCTTGCGGCGAAGGCGGTCGCGATCACCAGCGGACGGGCGGTGGAACTCATGGGCGGAAAACTTCCTGTCGCGGGTCAGAAGCAGGCGGCAAAACCGGTCCTGATCATTTCGAAGAACACCTGGCTGCCATAGTGGAACCAGAGCGCGAGCGCACCGAGCACGACCAGGCTGCCGACGCCGGCACCCGCCAACAGCAGCACGAACGGCATCCGGCCGGCAGTGGGCGAATTGTCCGATACAGGATGGGCGGGGTGCAGTGGTTGAGCCATGACAACGATCGGGGTGAAAACGTGAGTTTCCCGAGCGTTCAGATAAGCTTTGCCCCGCCTGCGGGCAAGGCAGCACCGGCTGGCAAAGAATCCCGTCAGGCCGAGGACGTCAGTGCAAGAGCTGGCCCCGGGCGGATTCGAGCCGATCCGCTTGCGGGAGTGGCGCGCGCGACGGCTTGTTGGCCGAGGCCTGCGCGTCGAGGTAGCAGGGCTTGTACATGGCCTGGAGCTGCCGGCCCTTCAGGAACAGCATATGCGGGGTGAGCCCGCCGCGCTGATTGATCCAGCGCTTCACCTGCGAGGGATACATCGCATAGAGCATCTGGGTCGCTTCGGTATTGGTGACGGCACGGCCGTTGCTGCCGAAATCCCACGCTGCGTGGAAGCCCAATGTCGCGTGCGACGTCACGCAGATGCGGTCGGGCGGGATGGCGCCGAGGACGATGGTGCAGGCAGAGGCGCAGAGACCGTCGATGATGACGGTGTCGCCCGACTGTCGCAGGTCCTGGTATTTGTCGACGTAGGTTCCGATCCGGCCGCCGCGGTCATCCGCGATCCGAACCACCGCGTGAGAAGCGCCCATGCTCGCGATCAGGAGAACCGCCGCAAGCAACCCCGTCAGAAACTTCATTGGCCCCCGCCCCAGTCGAATTCGAATCTGTGTGTCAGGTGGTGATGCCCTGCTAGGGTCCGTCGTAACCGCGGTTTTGTCTAGGCATGCCGGCTCGCTCAAAACAAATTCAAATCCAGTGTTGCGCCGGCGCTGCACTCAGCCGGTCTTTTTCCCGAAGTGGAACAAGTTAACGATGTCTTACGCGCCGTACTCTTGATCTCAGTTGCAACCGCCGGCTTCAATCCGGGCAACTACAGGGAGGAACCTGTGGAGGGGGAACACATGGAGGGGGCAACATATGGCCGAACAGATGGCTGAAGAGACTGACGTCATCGTTGTCGGCGCAGGACTGTCGGGCCTCGTGGCCGCAACCGAGATCGCGGACGCCGGCAAGCGCGTGATCGTGGTCGACCAGGAGGGCGAGCAGTCGCTCGGCGGCCAGGCGTTCTGGTCGTTCGGCGGATTGTTCCTGGTCGATTCGCCGGAGCAGCGCCGGCTCGGCATCAGGGACTCCTTCGACCTTGCGATGCAGGACTGGCTTGGCACCGCCGGCTTCGACCGCGACGAGGATTTCTGGCCTCGGCAATGGGCCGAGGCCTATGTGGCGTTCGCGGCCGGCGAGAAGCGTGCGTGGCTGCGCGCGATGGGCCATCGCATCTTTCCCGTGGTCGGATGGGCCGAGCGCGGCGGCTATGATGCGATGGGCCACGGCAATTCGGTGCCGCGCTTTCATGTCACCTGGGGCACCGGGCCCGGCATCGTCGAGCCGTTCGAGCGCCGCGCGCGCGAGGCCCTCAGGAGCGGCCGGCTGAGCTTCAGGTTCCGCCATCGCGTCGATGCGCTCTCGATCACCAACGGCACGGTGGATGGCGTCAGCGGTGCCATTCTCGCCCCGGATAATGTCGAGCGGGGAAAAAGCTCCTCGCGCAACGTCATCGGCGAGTTTGCGTTGAAGGCGCAAGCCGTGATCGTCGCCTCGGGCGGCATCGGCGGCAATCACGAGCTGGTGCGGCAGAACTGGCCGAAGCGGCTCGGCGCGCCGCCCAAATTCATGATCTCCGGCGTGCCGGAGCATGTCGACGGCCGCATGATCGGCATCACCGAAAAATCAGGCGCGCGGCTGATCAACCGCGACCGCATGTGGCATTATGTCGAAGGCATCCAGAACTGGTCACCGATCTGGCCGCGCCACGGTATCCGCATTCTGCCCGGCCCTTCCTCGATGTGGTTCGACGCCACCGGCACGCGCTTGCCGGCGCCGTTGTTTCCCGGCTCCGACACGCTCGGCCAGCTCCAATACATCATGTCCACCGGCTACGATTATTCCTGGTTCATCCTGACCCAGAGCATCATCAAGAAGGAGTTTGCGCTGTCGGGCTCGGAGCAGAATCCCGACCTCACCGGCAAGAGCTGGCGCATGACAATCAAGCGCGCCACCAACAAGGGCGCACCGGCGCCGGTGGAAGCGTTCAAAAGCCATGGTGTCGACTTCATCGTGCGCGACAAGATCGAGGATCTCGTTGCGGCCATGAACAAGCTGGCCGGCAGCGACCTCCTCAAGCTCGAGCACATCAAGATGCAGATTGAGGCGCGCGACCGTGAGATCGCCAACCCTTACGTCAAGGATGCGCAGGTGATGAACATTCACAATGCGCGGCGTTATATCGGCGACAGGCTGATCCGCACCGCCTCCCCGCACCGCATCCTCGATCCCGCGCAAGGGCCGCTGATCGCGGTCAAGCTCAACATCCTCACCCGCAAGACGCTGGGCGGTTTCGAGACCGACCTCTCTTCGCGCGTGTTCGGCGAGGAGGGCAGCGTCATTCCCGGCCTCTATGCAGCGGGCGAAGCTGCCGGCTTCGGCGGCGGCGGCGTGCACGGCTATCGTTCGCTGGAAGGCACGTTCCTCGGCGGCTGCCTGTTCTCGGGCCGCAATGCAGGCCGGGCCGCGGCGAAAGCCGTGGGCTAGATGATGCGGCGGCGGCTGCGCATCGCGGCGCTTGTTGCGGCATTGGCCGCCGCCCCGGCTGCGTCCGCCGATACGATCGATATCGACGGCGTGAAGCGGTCCTACGCTGTGCAAGTGCCGGCGAAGCGGCTGGTGCCGCTCGTCGTCGTGCTGCACGGCAAGACCCAGCGCGGCGCCGACATGATGACGCGGACGGCGTGGCCGCAGGTCGCAAAGCGCGAAGGGTTTGCGGTGGTCTTTCCTGATGGCCTCAACCACGCATGGGTCGATGCGCGGACCAAGGCGGGACCGGCGCTCCGTGGTCCGCGCGCGGGCACCGACGACGTCGCCTTCATCGCAAAGCTGGTCGAGAAGCTGGTGGCGAACGGCACCGCCGACCCTCGCCGCGTCTATGTCACCGGCATTTCCAATGGCGGCGCCATGGCAATGACGCTCGTCTGCGCCCGCGCCGATCTGTTTGCTGCCGGCGCGAGCGTGAGCATGAATCTCACCGATGAGGCCGCTGTCACGTGCCATCCGTCGCGGCCGCTGCCGATGCTGCTGATGAACGGCACGGCCGATCCGCTGGTCCCCTACGAGGGCGGCCGCGGATCGAGCTATTATGCCGCAGACGGTTTCTGGTCCACCGACGAGACGCTTGCGTTCTGGCGCAAGCTCAACGGCTGCGAGATCGATGATTCCGACATGACCGATCTGCCCGACAGGGCGCCCGCAGACCAGTCGACGGTGACACGAATCTCCTCGCGCTGTCCTGAGGGGCACGAGGTCGTGCTTTATCGGATCAATCAAGGCGGCCATCGCATGCCCGGATTTTCTCCGGATGCCCGCTTCCCGAAGGTCGCAACCAGCTTGCTCGGGACGCAGAACGGCGACATCGACGCAGCCGAGACGATCTGGACGTTCTTCGGCCAGTTTCCTTGAAGTGCAACGCATGCATAGCCGGCGACGCATGCGTGCCTTGCAATGCATGCGTGCCTGGGGTGGCACAGGGCAAGCCGCTGCGCTAGACAGGGCCGCCATTCAAAGGAGACTCCCAATGAGCATTCAGCGTCTTGAAACCGGCCCGCGCATGAGCCAGGTCGTCGTGCACGGCAACACCGTCTATCTCGCCGGTGTCGTCGCCAACAACGCCGCCGGCGAAAGCGTGACGAAGCAGACCCAGGACATCCTGGCGACCATCGACAGCCATCTCGCCAAGGCCGGCACCGACAAGTCGAAACTGCTCTCGGCCACGATCTACATCACCGACATGAAGACGTTTGGCGAGATGAATGCGGTGTGGGACGCCTGGGTCTCGCCCGGCAACACGCCGGCGCGCGCCACCGTCGAAGCCAAGCTCGCGGCAGCACAATACACCGTCGAAATCATGGTCACTGCGGCCAAGTAAGTTCGCGACAAACATTTGCGCGCGCTTGTCGGCGCATGATCCGATCGGGAAACCGCTTCACACTTTCCCGGATCATGCGCATGACCTCCGAGGTAATCGATCAGCGCGCGTGAACCTTCGATAGTCAGGTCAGCCGAACGACACGGCGCCATCGAAGGAGACGACAATGACCGACCCGATCACCATCGCCCGCCGCTATATCGACCTCTGGAACGAACGTGCAGCCGATCGCCGGCGCGAACTGCTGAGCCAGAACTGGACGGCGGATGCGAGCTATGTCGATCCCCTGATGAAGGGCGACGGCCATGACGGCGTCGATGCGCTGATCGCAGGCGTGCAGCAGCGCTTTCCCGATTTCAAGTTCAAGCTGATCGGCGAGCCCAACGGCTACGGCGACCATGTCCGCTTCAGTTGGGGCCTTGGTCCTGATGGCATCGACAGCCCGATCAAGGGGACGGATTTCGCCGTGCTGAAGGACGGCCGCATCAGGAGCATCACGGGATTTCTGGACCAGGTGCCCGCCGGCGCGTGAGCGCGCGCTGATCGTTGCTGCGCCCTCTCCGCTGGTAAGGCAGGGCAATCGCATATGGATTTCACGAGGACCGCGGGCTTGCTCCGCCTCTCCCGCTTGCGGGAGAGGCCGACGCCTCTCCCGCTTGCGGGAGAGGCCGACGCGCCCCGGGCGATGCGCAGCATCGTCCCGCGCGCGGCGGGTGAGGGCTCTCACCACACAGGGACATCCTGCGCAATTCTCAGCAATCCCGACGCGGAGACACCCCCACCCCAGCCCTCCCCCGCAAGCGGGAGAGGGAGCCCACTGCCGATGGGGCCGCATCGTGCACGCGATATGCAATTGCCCTGCCTTGTAAGGAGAGAGGGCGCAGCGGCGCTCATCGCACAAGCGCTAGTTATTCGCGCTCGCGGAATCGTCCATCGCCTTGAAGGCTTCCTCCAACTGCAGCGAGATCGGCACGTTCAGCCGCTCGCCGGTCGGAAGCCGTGCGGTGAACCATTTGTTGTAGAGCGGAACGAGGTCGTGGTTGGAGCCGAGCTTGCGGAAGGTACGGTCGACCACCGCCGCCAGTTGCGGTTCGCCCTTGCGGAACATGATGCCGTAGGGGTCGTAGGACAGGTAATCGCCGGTGACGCGGAACTTGTCCTGCGCCTTGTGGCGCACGATCAGGCTGGACAGCAGGATATCGTCGGTCGCGAACGCATCGGCCTTGCCGTCGACGAGCATCTGGTATGACTGTTCGTGATCGGCACCGACAACGATGGTCAGTCCCAACGAGGACTTCTTGTCGGCCGCCTGGATCGCCTGCTCGTTGGTGGTGCCCTTCGTCACCACGATGGTCTTGCCCTTCAGATCAGTCAGTGACTGGACGCTGGAGGCCTTCGGCACCATCAACTTGGTGCCGGCGACGAACATCAGCGGCGAGAAGGCGACGCGCTTGGCGCGTTCGGCATTGGCCGTGGTCGAGCCGCATTCCAGGTCGATCTTGTTCTGGAGCACGGCGTCGATGCGGTCATCCGAGGTGACCTTGACGTAGGCGATCTTGAGATTGGGATCGTCGACCTCGACGCCGATCTCCTCGACGATCGCCTCGCAGAGCTCGAGGCTGTAGCCGATCGGCCGGTTGGCCTGGTCGAGGAAGGAGAACGGCGGCGAGCTCTCGCGATAGCCGAGCCGCACGGTGTGCGCGGTCTTGATCGCTGACAGCGTCGGGCTAAGCCCTTCGCTGCCACCGGTCTGGGCGGAGGCACCCGTGGCCAGCTGGCACGCTGCCAGCAAGAGGCCGCCCGATATCGCCATTGAAAGGCGCATGATGCACTCCGATCAATGGCTGGCCATCGCGGGCACTTCGCCAGGGATCATGTCCCCCGGCACGGCATCGCCCGCTCCAAGCTCGTGCTCGGGCCCGAGCTCGCCTTCCCACTTGGCCACGACCGAGGTCGCGAGTGTGTTGCCGATCACGTTGGTGGCGCTGCGGCCCATGTCGAGGAATGTATCGATACCCATGATCATCAACAGCCCCGCCTCGGGGATGCCGAATTGCGACAGCGTCGAGGCGATCACCACGAGGGAGGCGCGCGGCACGCCGGCGACGCCCTTCGAGGTGATCATCAGGGTCGCCAGCATCGCGAGCTGCGTGCCGAGCGGCATGTCGATGTGATAGCTCTGCGCGATGAAGATGCTCGCGAAGGTGCAGTACATCATCGTGCCGTCGAGATTGAAGGAATAGCCGAGCGGCAGCACGAAGCTCGAGATCCGCGACGAGGCGCCGAACTTGTTCAGCCCCTCCAGGGTTTTCGGATAGGCCGCTTCAGAGCTCGCAGTGGAGAACGCGATCATCAGCGGCTCGCGGATCAGCTTCAGCAGATGGGCGTAGCGCGGCCCGATCACGATGAAGCCCACGACCACCAGGATGCCCCACAGCAGCGCGAGCGAGAGATAGAAGCCACCCATGAAGACGATGAGCTTCCAGAGCACCAGCAGGCCGTTCTTGGCAACCGTCGCGGTGATGGCGGCCCAGACAGCGAACGGCGCGAACAGCATCACATAGCCCGTCACCTTGAGCATGATATGGCCGATGTCGTCGATCAGCGCCAGGATCGGCTTGGAGCGCTCGGGCATTGAGCCCATCGCCACCGAGAAGAACACGGCGAAGATCACGATCTGCAGGATCTCGTTCTGCGCCATCGCATCCGCGATCGAGGTCGGGATCAGATGGGTCAGGAATTTTTCGATCGAGAAGGCGGAAACCGGCAGGCCCGTCGACTGCGCCTTGTCAGGCAACGTACCGGGGAAGTTCGCGCCGGGCTGGAGCAGATTGACCATCACGAGGCCGAGCATCAGCGAGACGAAAGAGGCGCTGACGAACCAGCCCATGGTCTTGGCGAAGATGCGGCCGAGCTTGGAGCCCGAACCCATATGAGCAATGCCGCCGACCAGGGTCGCAAACACCAGCGGCGCGATGATCATCTTGATCAGGCGCAGGAAGATCACGGCGATCAGGTTGATGGACGAGGCCCAGTCGCCCCGCGTGTCGGGCAGGAAATTGTAGATCGCCGCGCCCATGATGATGCCCAGCACCATCGCCACCAGAATGAATTGCGTAAACCTGTTCGACATTGAACACCCCCGCTACACCGATCGCTTCATGATGTCGCAGATATGACGGCTGCGCAACACGCTTGGCGTGCGACCGTCGGGGCGGATGTTCCCGTTGCGAAACTGGCGCCCGCGATCTAGCCTGCATGCAGCGCACAACGAAAGCGGCTTGCACGTTTTTCTTGCGGCAGCTGCATCAATAATCGTCAACGACCGAGGGGAAACATCATGAGCGGCAGCGTCAATCGTCAGATTCTTCTGGTGGAAAAGCCCAGCGGCAAGCTCGGTCCCGAGCACTTCAAGATGGTCGAGGGTGTGGTGCCTGAGCCGAAGGACGGCGAGGCCTTGCTGCGCGTGCGATACATCTCGCTCGACGCCGCCAACCGCGCCTGGATGCACGGCGCGACCTATCGCTCAGCGGTCGAAGCCAACAGCGTGATGGCCGGCGGCGCCATCGCCGAGGTCATCAGCTCGAAGGCGCCGGGGCTTGCGCCCGGCGACATCGTGTTCGGCGACACCGGCTGGCAGGAGTTGGCGGCAGTGCCCGCCAAACATCTCACCAAGATGCCGAAGCTCGAGCCGATGACGCATCTGCTCAGCGTGTTCGGCATCGCCGGCCTCACAGCCTATTTCGGCCTGCTGGAGATCGGCAAGCCCAAAGAGGGCGAGACGGTCGTAGTCTCCGCGGCCGCGGGCTCGGTCGGCTCGATTGTCGGGCAGATCGCGAAGATCAAGGGATGCCGCGTGGTCGGCATCGCCGGCGGCGCCGACAAGTGCAACTGGCTGACCTCCGAGCTCGGCTTCGATGCCGCCGTCGACTACAAGGACGGCGCGGTGTTCAAGGCGCTGCGCGCGGCGGCTCCGAAGGGCATCGACGTCTATTTCGACAATGTCGGCGGCGACATTCTCGAAGCCTGCCTGCCGCAGATGAACAATTACGGCCGCATCGCGTGCTGCGGCGCGATCTCGCAATATGACGGCGCGCCCTCGGCACACGGCCCGCGCGGCGTGCCCGGCCTGATCGTGGTGAAGCGGCTCGTCATGCAGGGCTTCATCGTGATGGACTACATGAAGGAAAGCCAGCGTGCGCTCGCCGATCTCCAGGCCTGGGTCACGTCCGGCAAACTGAAGGTGCAGGAGGACATCATCGACGGCCTCGAGAACACGCCGAAGGCGCTGATCGGATTGCTGGCGGGCGAGAACCGCGGCAAGCGGATGGTCAAGCTCTGACGACCTAGTTACGTCGCAATTGCAACGCCAATATCTACTTGCGGTAGAGGTCGCGGCGGCCAATGATGTCGCGCGCGGCATCACCCGCGACGATTGTTTGCATCACTTTTGAAAAAATGTCGGCGTTACCGACAGGGCAGGATTCACTCGGATGTTCAACACGTTGAAACATGCATCAGCACGCGGGGCGTTGCTGGCGGCGGCTCTGTTCGCAACTGCAGCAGGCGCATTCGCACAGGCACCGACCGAGGCGCAGAAGAGCGCGATCCGCTCCGCATGCCGCTCGGACTTCATGGCGCACTGTTCGAGCGTCACGCCCGGCGGCGTGGAAGCCTATCAATGCCTGCAGAAGAACATGTCCAGCTTGTCATCGGGATGCCAAACCGCGGTTCGCGCGGTCGAGCCTGCTGCGGCGCCGAAGACCGAAGCCGCGCCGAAGACCGAGGCTGCACCCAAGGAGGCCGCACCCAAGGCGGAGGCCGCGCCTGCCGCGCCGAAGGCTGAAACCGCTCCCGCCGCAAAGCCGGCTGCGGCGGCCGCGCCCAAGGCTGCTGCAGCCGCCGCTGCAGCCAAACAGCCGAGCAGCGCGCAGGTCGCTGCCGTCAAGAGCGCGTGCCGCGCCGATTATCCCACGGTGTGCGCCAGCGTGCCACCGGGCGGCGCGCCTGCGCTCGAATGCCTGGAGAAGAACAAGGCAAAGGTTTCGCCGGCCTGCGAGAAGGCCGTGAGCGCCGCGGCCGGCGGTGGCGCGGCAGCAACGGCGGCACCTGCGGGCGCAGCTCCTGCGGCAGCTGCACCGGCAGCCGCGCCCGCCGTGATCGTGCTGCGCCCGCTGCGGCCACGCGAAGAGCTGTTCATCGTCCAGTCCGCATGTCGCGAGGATGTCCGCACGCTGTGCGGCAGCGTGGCGCCAGGTGGCGGTCGGATCATCCAATGCATTGCCAGCAACGCCGCGTCGCTGTCGCCCGCCTGCAAGGACGTGCTGGCGCCGTTCGCTGCGCGCTAGAGAAGCGTGCCATCCGGTGGTCCGCTTTACCAGGGGTGCTGGTGGACGGGGTCTACGTGAAGCGCTGCGTCTGACGGGGCGGATGGCCAAGCCGCCACGGTTTGGCTATGCTTCGCAAGGTCACTGCTCCGGACACGCGCCAAACGCGCGTCCGGACGTGAGCTTCGGCGTGCCGCGCGCCTTGCCGATAATTCCGCTGGCGCGGGCGACCCGAGCACATTAGTCTACCCCTAGATAGTAAGTATACTGTCAATCAGGGAGGACAGACGTTGCGGATCGCCGTGATCGGCGGGGGGCCCGGTGGGCTCTACTTCGCCTATCTCTGGAAGAAGCGTCACCCCGAGGATCAAGTCGACCTGTTCGAACAGAACCCGGCCGACGCGACCTGGGGCTTTGGCGTGGTGTTTTCTGACCAGGCGCTGGAATTCCTGCGCGCCGACGACCCCGAGACGGTCGACGCGATCGCGCCGCATATGGAGAGCTGGGAGAACATCACCCTGAACCTGAGCGGCGACAGCGTCGCCATCGACGGCGTCGGCTTCTCCTCGATCGGCCGGCTCGAGCTGTTGCGGTTCCTGCAGCAGCGCGCACTCGATGTCGGCGTCACCCCGCGCTTCGACACGCCAATTCATGCGATTGACCAGCTCAACGGCCACGATCTGATCGTCGCTGCCGACGGGCTGAACTCGCTGGTGCGCCGCGCCTTCGAGGGCGATTTCGGCACCTCGCTGTCCTACTCCTCCAACAAGTTCGTCTGGTACGGCACCTCGAAGCGCTTCGACACGCTGTCGCAGACCTTCGTGAAGACCGACCGCGGCGCCTTCAACGCCCACCACTACCGCTACTCACCGACCATGAGCACGTTCCTGGTCGAATGCGATCACGCGACCTGGCAGGCCTACGGTTTCGCCTACAAGGACGTGGAGCAGTCCAAGGGTGTCTGCGAGGAGGTGTTCGCCGACACGCTTGGCGGCCGCTCGCTGGTCTCCAACAAATCGGTCTGGCGCAACTTCCCCTGGGTCTGGAACGAGCACTGGTCGTTCAAGAACATGGTGTTGCTCGGCGACGCGCTGCATTCGGCGCATTTCTCGATCGGCTCGGGCACGCGGCTCGCGATCGAGGACGCCATTGCGCTGGTCAAGGCGCTGGAATCGGATGCGCACCTGTCCACTGCCCTGCATCGCTACCAGGCCGCGCGAAAGCCGGTGGTGCAGAAGCTCGTCAACGCCGCGCGGACCAGCGCTTTCTGGTACGAGCACTTTGCTCAGCACATGCAGCAGGGCCTGATGGACTTTGCCTACAGCTACATCACCCGTTCGGGCCGCATCGACGACTCCCGCCTGCGCGCGATGTCGCCGGCCTTCATGGCGCGCTACGAAGCCGCCAAGAACGGTGGGGACGAGGCATGAGCGGGCAGATTAACGATCAGGTGCCCGCCGACTGCGCGGGCGCGCGCGAGATCGGCTTTTCCGTTCCGCAGGTCTACAATGCCAGCCGCGTTCTATTCGACAATCTCGCAAGAGGATGCGGCGACAAGCTCGCACTCATTGGCCCCGCGGGGACGCGCAGCTACGCGGAGCTCTGCGCGGAAGCCTGCCGCTGGGGCAACGGCTTTGCCTCGCTCGGCCTCAAGCGCGGCGACCGCGTACTGCTGTTCCTCGACGATACCCCGGCTCATCCGGCCGCGTTCTTCGGCGCGGTACGTGCCGGCTTCGTGCCGCTGCTCATCAACACGCTGACGCCGCCGGATCTGCTGCAATTCTATCTCGCCGATTCCGGCGCTTCTGTTGCGGTGGCGGATGCCGAGTTCTGTGCACGATTCAACGCCGAGGCCTGCAAGGACACGGGCCTGCAGACGCTGATCGTCGTCAATGGCGCGGTGGGCGATCACGCCGCACCGAACGCCGTCTCTGCCGCCGGCTGGCTCCCGCAATTTCCGGCCGAACTCGCGGAAGCCGACACGCATCGCAACGAGATGGCGTTCTGGATGTACTCGTCCGGATCGACCGGCCGGCCCAAGGGCATCGTGCATCTCCAGCACGACATGGCCTATAGTGAGGCCGCCTTTGCGCAGAACGTCTTGAAGCTGACGCCGGATGACATCTGCTTCTCGGTGCCGAAAATCTTCTTCGCCTATGGCTTTGGCAACGCGATCACCTTCCCGTTCTCGGCGGGCGCGACGACGCTGCTGTTGCCGGGCCAGCCCAAGCCCGCGGCGATCTTTTCGGCGATCGAGCAGTACAAGCCGACGGTCTTCTTCGGCCTGCCGACGCTCTATACATCGCTGACCAAGGCCGAGGGGGCCGACAAGACCGACTTCTCGTCGCTGCGCATGGCGCTCTCGGCCGCCGAGGTGCTCTCGGCCGACGTCTTCAACGGCTGGAAGACGCTCACCGGTCTCGAGATCGTCGAAGGCCTCGGCTCGACCGAGGTGCTGCACATCTATCTCTCCAACCGTCCCGAGCGGAAGAAGCTTGGCGCCGCCGGCCTGCGCGTGCCCGGCTACGAGGTCGCGCTGCGCGACAAGGACGGCCGCGATGTCGCCGACGACGAGGAAGGCATCTTGTGGGTGCGCGGCGATTCCAACACGCCGCTATACTGGAACCGGCCGGACAAATCCGCCGAGACCATCCGCGAAGGCGGCTGGATCTACACCGGCGACCGCTTCGTCCGCGATGCCGACGGCTTTCACTTCTTCCGCGGCCGCGCCGACGATCTCATCAAGATCTCCGGCCAGTGGGTCTACCCGCTCGAGGTCGAGCTGTGCCTCGCCGACCACCCGGACATCCGCGAATGCGCGGTGTTCGCCGCCGAGCTGCCGGACCGGCGCATGACGCTGAAGGCGGTCGTGGTGATGAACAGCCGCGCGGCGGATCAAAGCGAAGCGACCCGCAGGCTGCAGGATTACGTGAAGGGCAAGCTGCTTCCGTACAAATATCCGCGCGAGGTGATCTTCATCGACGAGCTGCCGAAGACCGGCACGGGGAAGATCGACCGGCAAGCGCTGTTGCGGATGTGAGCCTCCGCTGTCATCGCCCGCGAAGGCGGGCGATCCAGTACTCCGAGACGGCGAGTTATGCAGAGAAGCTGCGGCGTACTGGATTCCCCGCCTTCGCGGGGAATGACAACCAGGATTAAGGCGCCTTCCCCAGATGCTCCAGCGCGTCCTCCGCCCGGAGCGGCACCCGCGACGCCTCGTTGTTGAGATCGACGAGCTGCGCCAGGAGCCCCATCAGTGCCTTGCGGTCCGCCGGCTTGAGCGGCTCCAGCATCCGCATCTGGGCGCGTTCGACGGCGGGAATGATGTCACGCAGGATCGCCGCGCCTGATTTGGTCAAATAGAGCAGCTTGATCCGCTTGTCTTCCGGCGCCGGCCTGCGCTCGACGAAATCCTTGGCCTGAAGCCGCTCGATCACGCTGCCGAGCGTGGAGCGGTCGAAGGCGATCACCGCGGACAGTCGCGTCGCGTCGATGCCGGGGTGGGTGTGGATCGCGATCAGCGCCGCGTATTGCACCGGCGTGAGGTCGAACGCCTTGCACTCCTCCATGAAGATCGAGACCGCGATCTGCTGCATGCGCCGGAACAGATAGCCCGGCGCGGCATAGACTGCGTCTATCGTGATCGGAGGCGGCTTACTCGGCATCGGGCTGGTTCTCCGGCGCGGCGTTGACGAACGCCGGCAGCGCCTTGGCCGCGGCTTCCGCCTTAAGCAGGCGCGGATAGGCCGAGACGTCGACGCCGAAGCGGCGCGCATTGGCGAGCTGCGGCACCAGGCAGAGATCGGCGAGCGTCGGCGCATCCCCGAAGCAGAACGGGCCCGGCTCGGCCCTGATCAGCGTCTCGCAGGCCGCGAGGCCCTCGCGGTTGACCCAGGCCGCCCAGTCCTGAACCTTCTCCTCGGCAAGGCCAAGCTCGCGCAGCCGCGCCAGCACCTTCAGATTCTGTACGGGGTGAGTGTCGCAGGCGATCGCCAGCGCAAACGCCCTCACCTTGGCGCGCTGCAACGCATCCCCCGGCAACAGCGGCGGGTTGGGATGGGTCTCGTCGAGCCATTCGATGATGGCGACCGACTGGGTCAGCACTGCGCCCGCATCGTTCTCGAGCGCGGGCACCAGGCCCTGCGGATTGATGGCGAGATAGGCCGGCGCGCATTGCTCGCCCTTACGAAGGTGATGCGGCAGGTGCTCAGCACCGAGACCCTTCAGGTTCAGTGCGATCCGTACCCGGTAGGCGGCGCTGGAGCGGAAATAGCCGTGCAGCTTCATCGGAACCCTCCCGTTTCGTTCTTGTTCGCACGTTGACGCTACCTAGATCGTAAGTATACTGTCAATCAAAACGACGGGAGCCGCACCATGGAAGCCGTGACCAAGACGCCGGAACGCGAGGCGTTCTACAAGAAGATCGACGGCGAGAACCTCACCGCGCTCTGGACGGTCATGAGCGATTTGATCACGCCGGAGCCGAAGAGCGCCTGCCGGCCGCATCTGTGGAAGTTCGACATCATCCGCGACTACATGACCGAGGCCGGCAAGCTGATCACGGCGAAAGAAGCCGAGCGGCGCGTGCTGGTGCTGGAAAATCCCGGCCTGCGCGGGCAGTCGAAAATCACCACGTCGCTCTATGCCGGCGTGCAGATGGTGGTGCCCGGCGACGTCGCGCCCGCGCACCGGCACAGCCAATCGGCGCTGCGCTTCGTGCTCGAAGGCAAGGGCGCCCACACCGCGGTCGACGGCGAGCGCACCGCGATGGAGCCCGGCGACTTCATCATCACGCCGTCGATGACCTGGCACGATCATTCCAACGAGACCGACCAGCCGATGTTCTGGCTCGACGGTCTCGACATTCCGCTGGTGCAGTTCTTCGACTGCTCTTTCGCGGAAGGCTCCAACGAGGACCAGCAGAAGATCACAAGGCCCGCCGGCGACAGTTTTGCGCGCTACGGCCACAATTTACTGCCGGTCGACGTGAAGCGGAGCTCGAAGACGTCGCCGATCTTCAGCTATCCCTATGCCTACACGCGCGAGGCACTGGAGAAAGCCCGCACGAGCCAGGAGTGGGACGCCTGTCACGGGCTGAAGCTGAAATTCAGCAACCCCGAGACCGGCGACTTCGCGATGCCGACCATCGGCACGTTCATCCAGTTGCTGCCGAAGGGCTTCAAGACCGCGCGCTATCGTTCGACGGACGCAACGGTGTTCTGTCCGATCGAAGGCCACGGCCGTACCCGCATCGGGGACTCGACCTTCGAATGGGGCCCGCGCGATTTGTTCGTGGTGCCGAGCTGGCAATGGGTCACGCACGAGGCCGACATGGATGCGGTGCTGTTCAGCTTCTCGGATCGCCCCGTGCAGCAGAAGCTGGATTTGTTCCGGGAGGATCGCGGGAACGCGTGAATGTCGTAGGGTGGATTAGCCGAAGGCGTAATCCACCATCGGTTTCTCCACGGCGACACAAGGTGGTGGGTTACGCTTCGCTAACCCACCCTACGGCTGCAGTGACTGCGGCTATCGCCAGTGCAAGAGCCGTATCTCCAGCCAGTTGATCACCCGCCCCACGATCAACCCAAACACCGATAAAATCACCACGCCCGCGAGCAGCTGATCCGTCTGCATCAAATTGCCGGCCTGAAGCACGAACGCGCCGATGCCGTACTGCGCGCCGATCATCTCGGCGCTGACGACGAGCAGCAGCGCCACCGACGACGTGATGCGGAAGCCGGCGAGGATCGCGGGCAGCGCGCCCGGCCAGACCACCTTGCGCACGATGGTGGCGAACGGCACGTTGAAGCTCTGCGCCATGCGGATCAGGTTGCGCGGCACCGCGTCGACGCCGCTATAGACCGAGATCGCGGTCGAGAAGAACACCCCGAGCGCGATGGTCGCGATCTTCGGCTCTTCACCGATGCCGAGCCAGAGGATCAACAGCGGCAGCAGCGCGATCTTCGGGATCGGGAACAGCGCCGAGATGAAGGTGATGCCGACGCTGCGCGCCAGCCGCGAGAGGCCGATGGCAAAGCCAACCGCGACACCGGCCGCCGTGCCGAGCAGCCAGCCGACACCGATGCGCAGGAGCGACGCGGAAAGGTGCTGCCACAGCGCACCCGAGATCGCGAGCTGGTAAATTGCACGCGCGATCGCCGATGGCGGCGGCAGGAACAGCGGATTGACGAGGCCGGTGCTGCCGGCCGCCTGCCAGATCGCAATGACCAGCGCGAGCGCGATCCAGCCGCCGAAACGGCTGCTCGCCGGCACGAAGCCGGCGCCGCGAAAGCGGACGCGTCGGACCGCTTCATCCTTCGCAGATGGTCCCGCCGGAGCGCGATCAAGCATGCTGAACCTCGCGCTCGGCATCGATCGCCTCGTTGCGGATCAGCGACCAGATCTGGTTCTGAAGCGCGAGCAGCTTTTCACGGGCTGCAATGTCACCGCGCTCGGTGCGCGTCATCGGCACGCTGACGACCTCCCGAATGCGGCCAGGACGCCGCGACAGCACCACGATGCGGTCGGCAAGCCGCGCCGCCTCTTCGAGATTGTGGGTGACATAGACCGCGCCCATGCCGCCATCGGCGAGCAGCCGGACGAAATCCTCCATCAGCAGTTCGCGGGTCTGCGAATCCAGCGCCGACAACGGCTCGTCCATCAGGAGAATGGCCGGCCTGACCGCAAGCGCGCGCGAAATGCCGACGCGCTGGCGCATGCCGCCGGACAGCTGCTTTGGATAGGTTTTACGAAAATCGGTCAAGCCCGTGCGGCGCAAGGCGTCGTCGACCAGCGCGCGGCGCTGCACGGGCGAGAGCTGGGTGTGCAGCAGCGGGAATTCGACGTTCTCCTCCACATTGGCCCAGGGCAGCAGCCCAAAGTCCTGGAACACGAAGGTGAGCGGATTGAGACTGTCCGCCGGCGGCGATCCACGCAGCTCGGGCGCGCCGGAGGTCGGCAGCAACAGCCCACCAAGGATCGACAGCAGCGTGCTCTTCCCGCAGCCCGACGGCCCCACGATCGCCACCACCTCGCCCGCGCTGACCGTGAACGAGACGTCGTCGAGCACGGCGAGCTCGCCGAAGCGATGGGTGATGTGGTTGGCGATCAGGTCCATGCGTTGCGTTCTACTCTCAATCCGCCTTCACAAAGTCCTTTGCGATGATCGCGTTCGCGTCGAAGCCCTTGTCGGCAAAACCCTGCTCCTGGAGCCATTTGATCTGGTTGTCGACGTTTTTCACATCCAGCTTGCCGTCGGGATCGATATAGGCGCAATTGCCGACCACCTGCTCCACCGGCAAATTGGTATATTTTGCGATGATCTCCAGCAGTGGCTTTGTCTTGTCGTTGATCGGGGCGACACCGTCCTTCATCGCGGCAAGGATGACGTCGTGATATTCGCGGTCGGCTTTTGCCAAAGCGCTGAGCAGCTTCGTCACCAGCACCTTGTTAGTCAGCGTCTTCGGCGAAGCGAACACCGCGCCCAGTTGCCAGGGTGTCTCGTCGCCGACCCAGCCGAGAAACTTCGCACCGCCGTCGTCCATCAGCTTTCGCGCCGTGGAGATCGGCAGCAGCGCTGCATCCACGGTCTCGCCCTTCAGCGCGGCCGCGGCATTCGACAGCGATTGCAGCGGCACGATCTTCACGTCGGCAAGCTTGAAGCCGTATTTGTCGGCAAGCAGGCCGAGCGAATAGTGAAAGGACGAGCCAACCTGCGTCATCGCCACGCGCTTGCCCGCGAGGTCCTTCGGCGTCTTCAGACCGCTCGCATAGGCGTTGTTGCTGGCGAAATAGCCGATCAGGGGATAGCCGGCCTTCTCGCGGCTCATGCCGCCGATCACCTTGAGCACGCCCTTGCCGGCGAGATTGTAAAGACCGGCGGTGAAGGCGGTGACGCCGAAATCGATATCGCCGGATGTGGTGGCCACCGCGATCGGCTGCGCCGCATCGAAGAATTTCAGCTCGACGTCGAGGCCGGCCTCGCGGAAATAGCCCTTGTCCTGCGCGATGAAGACGGGCGCGGAGGAGGACAGCCTGAGCACGCCGATCCTGGCCTTCAGCGCGTCCTCGGCTCGGGCCGTGCCCATCGCTGTGATCGCCATCAGGCTAGCTAGCGCGAGCCGCACAATCCCGGTCATTTCGTTTCCTCGCCGTCGTTATCTTGCAGTCGGTTACAGGCCCTCGGGCACGGGCTGGTCCCGTCCGATGAAGGCGCCCTGTTGTTTCAACGTTTCCTGCAGCTTTTCAACCGGGATGTCACGCGGGATCCGGTTTCCGGAGAGCGCCAGCGCGGCGGCGGAACCGGCGGCCTCCCCCATCACGAAACAGGCACCGGAGACCCGGGCCGCCGATTGGCCCTCATGGGTCATCGAGGCGCAGCGGCCGGCGACCAGCAGATTGTCGACGCCTTCGGGCACCAGCATCCGGTAAGGCAGCTCGTTATAGCCGCGCGATTCCGGGATCGGCGGGAAGGTGAAGACGACGTCGCCGGGGACATGGGCCTCGATCGGCCAGCCATTGACCCCGATGGAATCCTCGAACGAGGCGCAACCGAGCACGTCCTCGCCGCTGAGCTGATAGCCGCCATTGATGCGGCGGGTTTCGCGGATGCCGAGCTGCGGCGGCAGGTCGACGATGTAGGATTTTTCAAAGCCCGGCACGGTGCGCAGGAATTCGAACGCGGCGAGCGCCTGCTTGCGGCCCTCGATCTCGCCGCGGGTGAGATCGTCGGGCACGATGCCGTTGATGGCATGGCCGTCCTCGCGCGCCACTTGCGTAAAATTCACCCGCCATTCGATGCCGGACTTTTGCGGCCGCACGATCGCGCTCTTGCGCGGGAATGTGTGGGTGCCGGCGGCGGTGGCCTGCTCCATCAATTGCGGGATGGTGCGCCAGGCATCGCCCGCCTTCGCGGGATCGATGCCGTTGAGACGGAGCATCATCGAGGGATACATCGGATGACCGTGCTCGTCGCCGAATTCGAACGGCGCGCCGGCCCACACCGCAAGATCGCCGTCGCCGGAGCAATCGATGAAGATCTCCGACCGCACCGCCTGCCGGCCCGCCTTGGTCTCGACCATCAGCGCATCGATGCGGCTGTTATCGCCCATCACGACGCCGGCGCCGAGCGCGTGGAAGAGGATGTGCACCTTGTGACTGGCGAGCAGCTGGTCGGCCGCGATCTTGTAGGCGGCGGTGTCGTAGGCCTGGGCGAAGACCTTGCCGAGGATCAGATGCGGCGCGTTGAGGCCGTTCAAATGATCGATCCGCGCCAGCAGCTCGGACGCCATGCCCTGCACCAGCCGGTGGGCCTCGCCGTAGACATTCCCATGCAGGCCGCAGAAATTGGTGACGCCGGCAGCGGTGCCCATGCCACCGAGAAAGCCGTAGCGCTCGATCAAGAGCGTCTTCCGTCCCGCGCGTGCACTTGAGGCCGCCGCGACGATGCCGGCCGGACCGCCGCCGAGCACCACGACTTCATATTCGCCGTAGAGCGGCACCTGGCGCGCCGGTTCTTCGATCGTGGTGGCCTGCATGGCGCGTCCCGTCCCTGAAAATCTCTTGCTTGGGCGGACTATGAATTAACGCAAGTGGGGCTACAATCTACCAAAATAAGCGATCACCTTTCTCGAATCGCGAAAGGCCGAAAATGGACATCCTGGTAAACCTTCAGGCGTTCCTCGCCACCGCAGACGCCGCCGGATTTTCCGCCGCGGCGAGAAAACTCAATGTCGCAACTTCGGTGGTCGCAAAGCGGGTCACCCAATTGGAGACGCGGATCGGCACGCCGCTATTTCATCGCTCGACGCGGCAATTGCGGCTGACCGCGGCCGGCCAGGAATATGTCCAGAGGGCGCGGAGCGTGGTCGCCGATGTCGGCGATCTCCTGTCGCGCATGGGCGAGAAAGGCCATGATCTTATCGATCATTTGCGTATCAAGGCACCGACATCGCTGACCATCGCCCGGCTTGCCGATGTGTTCAGCACCTTCCAGACCCAAAACCCGAAGCTGAAACTCGAAATCGTCTTGATCGACCGTCCCGTCGATCCGGTGACCGAAGGCTTCGATATCGCCATCGGCGCGTTTCCGCATTCGTTCGGCGGTGTGGTCGACGAGCCCCTATGCCGATTGAAGCGCTTGTTGTGCGCGTCGCCGGCCTATCTCAGGGCGCACGGCGTGCCGCGACATCCGCGCGATCTGGTCGATCATCGTTGCCTGAGTTTTCTTCCCACCGGTCCGGACTGGGTGTTCGACGGGCCGCGCGACCGTATCACGGTTCAGGTCCGGCCGCTGTTGAGTTCGAACGAGGGCCACGTGCTCGTGAAAAGCGCGATCGCCGGCAACGGCATCGCCTTCATCTCGCACTACCTTGCGGAAGAGGCCCTACGTCAAGGCACGTTGCAGGTCGTGTTGCCGGATTTTCCAATCCCGGATTTATGGGTGAAGGCAACCATTCCAGAGCGACGGGTCCAGGCTGCAGCGGTTCAGGCGTTATTGCGCGAATTGAAGAGCTCGCTGTTGCCGGTGCTGTGAGGCCCGTTTCGTTGGCACCCGCGGCATCGCCGGTTTCTCGGGAATTCAGGCCGCCGAGCGGATGGTGTGGAGGAAGTCGTCGACGTTCGACTTCATTGAATCCGCCTGCTGCTTCAGGGCCGCTGCGACCGTAAGAGCGGCTTCGGCACCGGCGTCGGTCTCGCCCGCCACCGCGCGCACCTGACCGATTTCCTGCGTCACCGCCGTGGTGCCGTTGGCCGCCTCTTCGACGTTGCGCGCGATTTCGCCCGTTGCCGCGCCCTGCTCTTCGACCGCCGCGGCGATCGCGGTGGCGATGTCGGCCATTTCCTTGACGGTGGTGCCGAACTGCTTGATCGCCTCGACCGATTGGCCGGTCGCGCTCTGGATCGTCGCAATCTGGCTGGCGATCTGCTCGGTCGCCTGCGCTGTCTGGGTCGCGAGACTCTTGACCTCGCTGGCGACGATCGCGAAGCCCCGGCCGGCGTCGCCGGCGCGCGCCGCTTCGATGGTCGCGTTCAGCGCCAGTAGATTGGTCTGGCTGGCGATGGCCTGAATCAATTGAATGATGGTACCGATCTTTTCAGCCGCATCCGACAACCCATGGATCAAATCGGAGGTTCGGTTGGTCTCGTCGGTCGCCCGGTTCGAGACCGCGACGGAGCGGTGCACCTGGCTCGAGATTTCGCGGATCGAGGCCGCGAGCTGCTGGGTGGCGGAGGCGACGGTCTGCACGTTCATCGATGCCTGCTCGGCGCGGGTCGCGACCGCTTCGGCGAGCCCGCGACCGCGCTCGGCGACCTTTGCCAACTCCTCGGCGCTACGCCCCATGTCGTCGGCCCGGCCACCGACACCGGCAATCACCCCCTGCATGCCCTGCTCGAAGCGGCCGGCAAGATCAGACATCATGCGGGCACGGTCGGCCTCGGTGGCTTCGCGCTGTGCCGTGGCCTCGCCTTCCATGCGACGAACCGCCAGTGCATTTTCGCGGAACACCTCGACGGCACGCGCCATGCGGCCGATTTCGTCGCGCGATTCGCCGCCGGGAATGGGCTCATCGAGCTCGCCCGCCGCCAGCGATTGCATCCGGTCCGTCATGCCGCGAATCGGGCCGGATACGCTGGCTCCGATAAGCCATGCGAGCACCGCTCCCAGCAGCAGCGCGCCGGCCGCGGTCGCGATGACGGTCCGTTTGGTTTGATCGACCGCTGCCGAGGTCTTGTCGCCCTGCTCGGCGCGCACGGTGCCGAGCTTCGCATTGATCTTGTTGACTTGATCGTCGATCGCCGCACTCGCCTTCTTCAATTCGGCCTGCCTGGCGCGCAGATCGGCGGCGACCTTGATGACCTCTTCGAGCGCCGTCGTGTCGGCGGCGATCGCGGTCTTGAGTGCTGCGACCAGCGTCTTCAATTTGGGGGCGTCCACCGTCGCCAGCTCAGCCTCGGTGTCTGCGATCGCCAATTGGGCGTAGGACAACGCCTGCCTGGCGTCGTCGGCATCGCCCGTCGACAAAGTGGATCCATAGCGCATCACGGTGACGCGCAGCGCGTCGACGACGCCGGCCAGGCGCATCGGGTTGACAAGTCGTTCCGCATCTTCCGGGCGATTGGCAAGCGCAACCTGAATGCCGCCGACATTGAGGCCGGCGGCCGCGCCCTGGGCGTCGGTCTTCGTGGTGGCGGCGCGCAGCCGATCCGCGGCATCCGCCGCCGCGGTGAACGACGCACGATAGGTTTCCAGCGCCGTCTTGACCGGGCCGATGCCTTCCGCGATCGCTTGCAGTTTGCCGAATTGCCGATCGGCCTGATCGGCCAGTTTGCCCACGCCGTCGATCGCCTTGGCTGCGGCATCCTTGTCGCCGACATTCCAGGTCCGGATGAATTTCTCGACCGCCGAGTTCGCTTCCAAGAGCGCGGCACGCGCCTGCGACATGCCGGCGTCGCCAGCCGCGCTGGTCACGAGGTCATTGACCGTTCCGCCGATCCGCTCGACCTGAACCACGGCGAAGCCCGCGAGCAGGACCAGAAAGCTGAGAACCAGCGCGAAACCGCCGAACACGCGCGGACGGACACCGACCCGGGACATCATGTGCGATAATTTCATGGGAATCCCGAAATTCTTACTGGGTGGACCGGATGGTGGCGAGCAGATCCTTGCCGAACCGCTTCTCGAATTCCTGATCGAGCGGCTTGACCGCGTCGACGAAGGGTTGGCGATCGAATTTCTCGATCACGTCCATGCCGCCGCTGCGCACCTGCTCGAGCGCCGCGGCATCGAGCTTCGCCTGCCATGTCGCCTCCGCCCCCGCTTTTGCCTGCGCGATCAGTGTTGCCTGGTCGGCCGGAGTGAGCTGCTCGAACATGGCACGGTTGGCGATGAACACGATCGGCGCGAAGAAGTGGCCGGTCAATGTGAGGTATTTCTGGACTTCATAGAGGCGGGAGCCGGCAATGGTCGGCACGGGATTTTCCTGCCCATCGAGCCGGCCGTCCTTGAGCGCGGTATAGACCAGCGGAAATTCCATCGGGACCACTTCGGCACCGAGCGCCTTGAACGTCATCTGATAGATCGGGTTCGGGATCACACGAATCTTCAGACCCTTGATATCGTCGGGGCTGCGAACGGGCCGCTTGGAATTCGTGACGTTGCGGAAGCCCTGTCGGCCAATCGCCAGCAAGGTCAGCCCCTTATCGCCGAATTTGGCGGCGATTGCGGCGCCTGCCGGACCTTGCGCCACGGCTTTGGCGTGAGCCGTATCGCGAAACAGGAAGGGAATGTCGAACACGCCGAGTTCGGGGACGACCGCACTGACCACCGAACCCGACAGCACCGCCATATCGACGGCGCCGGCCTGCGTCGCGGCGAGAATGGCGTTCTCGCTACCGACTGCATTGGTGGCGCGCTGGTCGATCACGATGGGCTTGCCGGGCAATGCCACCAGCTTCTGGCGAAACTCATCCGCCCCGATCTGCTGCGGGCTCCCCAGCTGGGAATTGAACGCCAGAGAGACCAGTCGAGGTGAAGCGGCAACCGGATGCAGGACCAGCAGCGTTGCCGCCGCGACGATCGATCCGGCCTTCCAAAATCCCAGAACTTCTCTGTGCATCCGACACCATGGCGTGACAATTGTCGTAACCATAATGGTCGGGAATGATTGAACTCTTAAGGATGGCCCCGCGGAATTACGGGGATTCGAATCGATCCCGCGTGCAGGATTTGGGGAAGGTGCACGATGCAGATCGTATCGGGTTGCTGCTGAGCGGCGCGCTCAGGCCTTGCCGCCACTCCAATTCGCCGCGCGCTTCTCCGCGAACGACGCCAGCCCCTCCGCGGCTTCCGCACTCTGGCGCTTGACCGAATGCAGGTGCACGAGCCGCTCGTAGGCGGCATCGTCCACCGCCATTCCGCCGAACGAGCTCTCCAGTGCCAGCCGCTTGGTCTCGGCCATCGCTTCAGGTCCGTTGGCAAGCAACTGCTCGACCACCTTCGCGCTGGCGGCTTCCAGCTCGGCGAGCGGCACCACCTCGTGGACGAGGCCGATGCGGCGGGCGTCCTCGGCGCCGAAACGTTCACCGGTCAGCGCGTAGCGGCGGACTTGCCGTACACCAATGGCATCGCAGAGCTGCGGGATGATGATCGCCGCCGTGAGGCCCCAGCGCACTTCGGTGATCGAGAACAGGGCGTTGTCGGCCGCGATCACGACGTCGCAGGCTGCGATCACGCCGGTGCCGCCGCCAAAGCAGCCGCCCTGCACCAGCGCGACCGTCGGGATCGCCAGCGTGTTGAGCCGCTGCACGGCCTCGAACGTCGCACGCGACGCGGCCTCATTCGCATCAGTCGATTGCGGCCGCACGCCGTTGATCCATTTGAGGTCGGCGCCGGCCTGGAAATGCTTGCCGTTGCCCTTGAGCACGACCACGCGAAGGTTGGGCTTGCTGCCGAGATCGTCCATGGCCGCGAGCACGCCCGCGATCAATGCACCGTCATAGGCATTGTTCACTTCGGGCCGATTCAACGTGACGGTCGCAACCCCACGCGCATCCAGGGTCCACAGGACGGGGCTGTCGGTCATCGGTGTTCCTCCGCTCGTTTGTTTGGCGCGTACTATGGCCGAGGCACCGCACCTTGATCCATATCTTTCGAGCGTAGGGCAGCCGCGTCCATCGCATGGCGGCTTGTGTCATGCTGTCGCGGGGCGGCATCAAGGGATCAGGGACGGACATCACATGCGCATCTGCATTTTCGGCGCGGGCGCCGTCGGCAGCCATCTCGCGGTCAGGCTGGCCCGCGCCGGCCACGAGGTCTCGTGCGTAATGCGCGGCGCGCACCTGGAGGCGGTCCGGGCCAACGGCCTCAAGCTGCGCGTCGGCGATTCCGAGGTCTCCGCCAAGGTGAACGCCTCGGGCGATCCGGCCCAACTCGGCCCCCAGGACGTCGTGATCAGCACCTTGAAGGCAACCGCGTTGACCGGGCTGGTCTCCAGCCTCAAGCCGCTGCTGCAGGACGACACCGCGATTGTGTTCGCGCAGAACGGCATTCCCTGGTGGTACGGGATCGGCCTGCCGCCGCGGCACCCGACCCCGCCGGACATCTCCTTCCTCGACCCGGGCGGGCGCTTGCGCGCCTGCATCCCGAAAGAGCGGATCGTCGGCGGCGTGGTCTTCTCCTCCAACGAGGTAATCGCGCCTGGCGTGGTGCAGAACCTGACGCCGGACCGCAACCGCCTGCTGATCGGCGAATGCGACGACCGCAATTGCCAGCGCATCACGACGCTCCGCGGTGTCTTCACGGACGCGCGGCTGGAATCGCCACCGGTCGCCGAGATCCGCGAGGCGATCTGGTCAAAGCTGCTGACCAACATGTCGTTGTCGGTGCTGTGCCTGCTCACCGGCCAGACCGCGCGCGGCGTGCGCGACGATCCTGCGTTCGCCGAGGTCATCCCGCGGATGCTGAACGAGGCCAACGAGATCGCCCAGCACTTCATCCCCGAGGTCAAGCGCGTGAGCCGCAGTGGTCCCGCGCCCAATCACAAGCCGTCGCTGCTGCAGGACTACGAGCTCGGCCGCGCCATGGAGATCGACGTCCTGGTGAAGGCGCCCCAAGCCTTCGCGCGCACCGCCGGCCTGTCGACGCCGACCCTCGATCTCATTGCCGCGCTCGCGATCCAGAAGGCGCGCGACAAGGGGCTATATTCGGCGTGAGATTTCAGGCGAGCTTGTCGATCCAGTCCGCGAGCGTGTCGAGCACCTCCGCAAGCGCCTCTTCGTTGCTGCGACCGGACTTTTTCAGCACCGCGAAGGAGTGATCGCCGCCCTCGATCTCGTGCAGCGTCGCCTTCGGGGCAAGAGCGGCGATGACGGGCTTGAGGAGGCCGAGATCGGCGAGCCCATCGCGGGTGCCTTGCAGGAACAGCATCGGGATCTCGATACGGGCAAGGTGCTCGGCACGCTCGGTCGATGGCTTCTTGTCGGCGTGCAGGGGAAAGCCAAGGAAGGCGAGCCCTTTGACATCAGGCAGCGGCGTCTTCGACTGCGCCTGCGACGTCATGCGCCCGCCGAAGGATTTTCCGCCCGCAACGAGCATCACACCGGGGCAGAGCCGCGCGGCTTCCTCGACTGCCGCGCGGATCGTGGCATGGGCGACCACCGGCTGGTCGGGACGGCCCTGTTTGTTTTCCATGTAGGGAAAATTGAAGCGGAACGTCGCGATGCCGCGGTTCGCGAGCCCCTCCGCAATCTTGTCCATCGATGCGTGCCGCATCCCTGCACCGGCACCATGCGCCAGAACGTAGCAGGCGCGCGCCTTGTCCGGCTGCGTCAGGATCGCTGACACCGTGCCGATGCGCGCGATGTCGAGCTTGAGCTCTTGAGTTTTGACAGCCACAATCAACCATCCCGAAAGACGCGTTTCCGGTCGCCTTGGTAGCGTCACCGGCGCAGCCTGAAAACACAATAATTGCCGCCGAAGGCTGGCCTACCAAGCCGGCAAGCCGCATTGACCGAGGTGACCATGTCCTACCGCTCCTCCTGGATGACCGAAGAGCTCGAAATCTTCCGCGATCAGTTCCGGAAGTATCTTGCCAAGGATCTGGCCCCGCATGCCGAAAAATGGCGCGAGCAGAAGATGGTCGACCGCTTCGCCTGGCGCGGGCTCGGTGAGATGGGCGCGCTGCTGGCAAGCGTGCCGGAGGAATATGGCGGCCTCGGCGCGACCTTCGCCTATGATGCCGCCGTACTCGACGACCTCGAAAGCACGGTGCCGGAGCTGACGACCGGCGTCTCCGTGCACAGCGCCATCGTCGCGCACTACATCCTCAATTACGGCTCCGAGGAGCAGAAGAAGCGCTGGCTGCCGAAGATGGCCTCGGGCGAGATGGTCGGCGCCATCGCCATGACCGAGCCCGGCACCGGCTCGGATTTGCAGGCCGTCAAGACCACCGCCAGGAAGCAGGGCAATTCCTACGTCATCAACGGACAGAAGACTTTCATCACCAACGGCCAGGCCGCCGATCTCGTCATCGTGGTCGCGCGCACCGGCGATGACGGCGCCAAGGGCATTTCGCTGATCGTGGTCGAAACATCAGGCGCGGATGGATACAAGCGCGGGCGCAACCTCGACAAGATCGGCCTGCATGCTTCCGACACCTCAGAGCTGTTCTTCGACAACGTCACGGTCCCGCCGGACAATTTGCTCGGCGGCGAAGAAGGCCAGGGCTTCGTGCAGCTGATGCAGCAATTGCCGCAGGAGCGCCTCGCGCTCGCGGTCGGCGCGGTCGCCGCGATGGAGCGCGCCATAAAACTCACCGTCGACTACACCAAGGAGCGGAAAGCGTTCGGCAAGCCGCTGATGGATTTCCAGAACACCGCCTTCAAACTCGCCGAGCGCAAGACCGAAGCGATGATCGCCCGCGTCTTCGTTGACTGGTGCGTCGAGCGGCTGGTCGCCAAGGACCTCGACACCGTCACGGCGTCGATGGCGAAATACTGGTGCTCGGAGAAGCAGGTCGAGACCGCCGACGAATGCCTCCAGCTGTTCGGCGGCTACGGCTACATGCAGGAATATCCGATCTCGCGCATCTTCATCGATTCCCGCATCCAGAAGATCTATGGCGGCACGAACGAGATCATGAAGCTGTTGATCGCGAGGTCGCTCTAATCAGCTCGCTTAGCCGGCTATCTCATCCGCTTGTCGGCCGCGACGAAATCGATGAACGTCCGGACCTTGGCGGAGAGGTATTTGCGGCTGGGATAGACCGCGAACAGCTTCCCCTCAAAAAGGACCTGCCCGGGCATGACGTGCTCGAGGCGGCCGGCGGTGATATCCTCCGCGACCAGCCATTTCGGCAGGAAGGCGAGGCCCATGCCTTCGAGCGCCGCCATGTGCAGCAGCGTTTCATTGCCACTGCGCAGCACCGGATTGAGCTTGACGGTCTCGGTGCCGTGCTCGCCCTCGAAGGAGAAGCTTTCACCCGGGTACAGCGCGTAGTGCAGCATCGCCTGGCCGGCGAGATCGGCAAGTTTGGTCGGGCGCCCTGCGCGATCGAGATAAGCGGGCGCGCCGACCATAAGGAACGCAACCTTGGTGATGGGCCGCGCGATCAGCGCCTCGTCGGGCGCGGCGGTCGCGCGAAGTGCGAGATCGAATCCCTCCTCGACCAGATTGACCATCCGCCCGCTGAGATCGACGTCGAGGCGCACTTCGGGATAGCGGCTTTGATAGCCGGCCAAAATTCCCGCGAATAGGGCGTTCGCCATCCACACCGGCGCGGTCAGCCGCAGCGTGCCGCGCGGAACGACCGTCGCTTTGCTGACGGCGGCTTCGACCTCATCGAGGGAGTCGAGCATCTGCCGCGCCTGCTCGAAATAGAGCGCTCCGCTTTCGCTCAGGCTGACGCGCCGACTGGTGCGGTTGAGCAGTCGCGTGCCTAGCCGCTTCTCGAGCTGCATCACATGCTTGCTTGCCATCGCGGGCGAGATGCGCAGGCGTTGCGCCGCGGTCGCGAAGCTCTTCAGCTCGGCCACAAGGCAGAACACCCTCATGCTGACTAAGGAATCCATGAAATCATCAACACCCAGGAAATGAACTAATCCCGGGACGCATAATGATCAAATATGAGGAAACTATCAAATGGTGGCGACCGTCACCTTTTTTGGAGAACCACCCGTGTCCACCACCGCCTTCGAGACTGCCTCCCCCGGCCGCGCCATTCGTATCGGCCTTTGGGTCGCACAGGCCCTGCTCTTTTTCGTTTTCACCGCGGCCGGGCTGGTCAAGCTGCTGACGCCGATTCCAGAGCTTGCCGCGATGATGCCCTGGGCCGGCCAGTATTCCGCAACGTTCGTCCGGTTCATCGGGCTGGTCGATCTCGCCGGCGGAATCGGCATCCTGCTGCCGGCGCTGACGCGGGTCCTGCCCCGGCTGACGGTGTTGGCTGCACTGGGCTGCTCCTTGTTGCAGGTGTTGGCGCTCGTCTTCCACATCTCGCGCGGCGAGGCGCCGGTCACGCCGCTCAACGTCGTTCTGCTCGCGCTCAGCCTGTTCGTGTTGTGGGGGCGCGACCGCAAGGCGCCGATCGCGCCGCGTCAGTTCTGAACAGCTGAACGCCGCAGCCATGATTTCTGCCAACGGATGGTCCCGCAGGGGCCTGCTCGCCGGCACCGCGATCCTCACGGCCGGCGGCACCGCCGCGGCCAAGGAGGATCGTCTCGCCGACGGCGTCGTGATCCTGATCGACAGCAACGAGCCCTATGTCATGGGACACGCGATCAGCTACTCGGCCAACCTCTCGAAGCACTTTGCGGACGGGGGCGCGCGATTGCTGATCGAGGTCGTCGCCAATGGTAAGGGCATCGACGTCTTTCGGGCGGACAGGAGTCCGCTGGTCGAGCCGCTCGCGGCGCTGCGGCAGTCGCTGCCCAACCTCGCCTACAGCATGTGCGCATCGTCAAAAGCGATCGCCGAAGCCAAGGAGCAGGTCCCGATTCCGCTGATAGCAGGTGCCAGCCTCGTGCCGTTCGGCATCGGCCGCGTGGTCGATCTGCAACTCAAGGGCTGGGCCTACATTCATGCGTGAGACCGCGCGCGAAAGCGGTCCATTGCCGTCGCGGCGATCGATCATGATGGCCGCGCCGGCGCTTGTTGCCTCCTTCCGCGCGGCCCATGCGCAGGAAGACTGGCCGCCGGTGTTCGAGGCCGGCCGCAGTCAGTTCACGCTGGTGCGGCCGCGCGCGTCGATGCCAATGCTCAGGCTTCAAGACATTGGCGGGAAGGAGGTCGCGTTGAGCGCGAAGCCGGGCCGCATCACCCTCGTCAATTTCTGGGCCACCTGGTGCGCGGCCTGCCGGCTCGATCTGCCTGTGCTCGCAAGTCTCGCGGGATCACGGTCGGACCGGCTCGATGTTGTCGCGATCTGCACGGATACCAAAGACCTGCGCAAGATCCGCACGTTTCTCAGCGGCCTCGCCGTGCAGAACCTCGCTTGCTATGTCGACGCCTATGGCGCAGCGGCAGAAGCATCGACCGCGATATTCTCCCTCGTCGGCATGCCCATCACCTATCTCGTCGGAACGAGCGGTCACGTCGAGGGCTACATCGCCGGTGCGCCCGACTGGCTTTCTCCGGCAGGCGCGCAGCTGCTGCAATTCTATCGCGAGCGGGGCTAGCGCCGCATCAATTCGGATGCCACCAGCGGCCGCCGATCACGACACCCTCGGAGACGATCTTGCGGTCGCCGATCAGGTGCTCGCCGACCACGTCCTCATAGTCGAACTGGCCTTCCCTCACCGAGATCAGCGTGGCGTCGCCGACGCTGCCTGGCTTGAGGCTGCCGAGTTCGGGCCGCCGCAGCGCCATCGCCGCGTTGACCGTCGAGGTTGCGATGACGTCGGACAGCGGCATGCCCATGCACAGGAATTTCGACAGGGTCGTGACCTGGTCGAAGGCCGGGCCGTCGATGCACAGTTGATGAATGTCGGACGAGATGGTGTCCGGATAGAAGCCGTTGGCGAGCATGGCGCGCGCGGTCTTGAACGCGAACGAGCCCTTGCCGTGGCCGATATCGAACAGCACGCCGCGCTCGCGGGCGTCCAGCACCGCCCGCTTCACCGTGCCCTGCGCGGTCGCGGGCGTGTTGGGGAAGGGCCGGAACGCATGGGTGAGCACGTCGCCGGGGCGCAGGCGGCCCAGCACCTCCTCGTAGCTCGGCGGCGGATGATCGATATGCGCCATCAGGGGCATGCCGACCTCGTTCGCGACCTCGAGCGCGATGTCGAGCGGCACGACGCCCGACGTGCCCGAGGAGTGCAGCCCCACGCGCACCTTGATGCCGACGATGAGGTCGCGGTTGGCATCGGCCACCTTGGCCGCCTCGATCGGATTCATCAGCCGCAGCTCCTCGCTCTCGCCGACCATGATCCGGTGCGAGAAGCCGAAAATGCCGGCATGCGAGACGTGCAGATAAGCGAGAATGCGGACCTGGCTCGGCTCGATCACGTGCTTGCGGAATCCGGCGAAATTGCCGGGCCCCGCGCTGCCGGTATCGACCGCGGTGGTGACGCCGGAGAGACGGCAGAATTCCTCGGCATCGATGCCGAGCGACGTACCGCCCCAATAGACATGGGTGTGGAGATCGATCAGCCCCGGGGTCACCATGAACTTCGAGACGTCGCGCACGTCAGTGCCCGGATCCGCCTTGAGCCCGCTGCCGATCGCAGCGACCTTGCCACCCGCAAAGGCGACATCGGCCACGGCATCGAGCTTCTGGGACGGGTCGACCACACGGCCGCCGCGCAGGATCAAGTCGAAAGGCATCATGGTCTCCGGATATCGCTGAGGCATCGTGAGAGGCGGGAAACAGACCAGGCTGGAAGGCAGACTTCCAGCCTGGTCACCTCTGTTAGCAATTTTCGCGCCGCCGAAGCAAATCGGCCGCAGTCGGTGCCCGTTGGGCTTGCGATCCGCGCGGCGCCTCGTCCTTCAGCCGCTCCAGTGCATCCGGCATCATTCGGCCGGACATCGAGCTCAGCATCGCGGTCGGGATCAGGCCCGACGCAACGCGGACCACAAACGCGGCTTATTTCGTGAACGTATTCGCGACTCTGCGGGAGCGAAGCACGTACGTTATCCAAACCGCGGCACTCATCACACCGACAACCGTTTGTCCGACCTGTCGCGTTTCAATGATGAAAAAATCGCTGAAAGGTCGGTTCAGCGCGGCGGAAAAAAACGATGCGACGCAGAGGAGATCGACGAGCGGCATCAGCACAGCGCAGATCATTTGCACGATGAAAAAGGCGGGAAATCTGTGGGAGTGTCTGAACAGGAGCACCGTTGTCCAGACCGAGAAGCCTATCATGGCGGCATTTATCAGCATTTCGCTCCAGATCACCGTCGGAAAGTAAGTCCAGGTTTCGTCGGTGATCGACTGCACGTATTGTCCGACGTTGAAGATCAGGCGCAGAATGCCCATCACTTGGCCGAACGCGAGTAGCGCGAGCCAACCGCTGATACCGGTCATCTCGGGTTGGACGTTCTTGAAGGCAGCAGCGTCTTCTGCGGGAACGGACGGCTCCCGCGTGGCGTTGACCGGTTGCGGTGCCGGCATCGGCGACTGCGTTCGAAAGAGGTGCTCCGTGATCTCACGCACCTCCGCGACCGGCTTCCAGCCCTCCCGCCAGACCAACACGCGCGGTGAATCTGCGATGCGAGCCAGTAGCGGAAGGAGCTCCGATATCGGCATCGGACCGCGTTTCTGCCCACCTTCCGCGTAGAACCACGAATCCGCCATGCGAACGCCCCCCTGCACCCGCCATATCCTAGCCGGCGATCGACACACGTCACGATAGAAAGTAATTGGAGGGGCGACCAGTACCGCGGCCGTCGCGGCGCTTAGCTCTCGAGAAAATGGCGATCCCGGGAAGACTCGAACTTCCGACCTACGGTTTAGGAAACCGTCGCTCTATCCGGCTGAGCTACGGGACCGCGGAACCCGCAGAGCGGGCTACCGGGGCTTCATATCAAAGCGGAGGGGAGATCGGAAGCCCTACGCGTTGCTCAATGCGGAGGGCTGCCGGTCATCTTACGCCCGGATATTGTTGTCCCGGACCACCTTGCCCCAAGTGGCAACCTGCTTGTCGAAGAAGGTCTTGAAGGCGGGACCGTCCTCGAGCAGCAGCGTCATCTGCTGCGCCTCCTTGAGCTGGGCGGCGGTCGCGGGCTCGCTCAGTATCTCCTTGGACGCCGCCGCGAGGCCCGCGACGATGTCCGGCGGCGTGCCCGTGGGCGCGAAGATGCCCCACCAGGCCAGCGTCTCGAAATCCGGGAAGCCGGCCTCGATCGCGGTTGGCGTATCCGGCAGGCCGGGCAGCCGCTCGCGGCCGAGCTGCAGGATCGGACGCAGCATGTTGGTGCCGAGCTGGGCTGCGACCAGCGCCGCCGATCCCGCGATCAGGTCGACATGGCCACCGAGCACGTCGTTCATCGCGGGGCCGCCGCCGCGATAGGGCACGTGCATGATCTCGACGCCGGCCTTGTTGCCGAGCACAGTCATGGCGAGATGGCCGAGCGTGCCGATGCCGACGGAGGCATATTTCACCGCGCCGGGCGTCGCCTTGCAGGCCGCCACCACGTCGGCAAAGCTCTTGTAGGGACGGCCGGCGCCGGCGGCGATCACGTAAGGCGCAGTGCCGACCAGCAACACCGGCATCAGCTCGCGCTCGACATCGACGGGCGGCTTGTCGAGGATGGAGGGGATCACCGCGTGTGAATCGAAGGTGACCAGGAACGTCGAGCCATCAGGCGGGCTCTTGGCGACCTGCGCCGCGCCGAGCGCGCCGGCGGCGCCCGACTTGTTCTCGACAATGACGATGCGGTTGAGCTTGGTCTGCAGATGGCTCTGGAGCAGCCGCGCCATCGCATCGGTCGATCCGCCCGGCGGAAACGGCACCACCAGCGTGATTTTTGAGGCCTGCGCCAATGCCGGCGTCATCGCGAGAATAGCCGGCGCTGCGAGCAGCGCGCGTCGTGTGATCGTCATGGTCCCCTCCCCTGTTTTCTCGCGCCCGGCTTTTGCTCTTGGCGCTTTAAGTCGTTCCGAAACCGGATCCCGCTTTTCTGTATTCTGGCCGCGGCGGGCTGAAAATGTCCAGCACGCGGGCGCCGTCGGGGCCGGCGCGCATGGTGTGCGGCACGTTGCCGGGCGTGCGCCAGAAATCGCCCTTCTTCACGGCAATCTCCTCACTGCCCTGGACGCGGATGGCGGAGCCGTCGAGCAGCACGCCCCATTGCTCCTCTGGATGATGATGCAGCGTGCCTTGCGCATGCGGCGCCAGCGTCACCACCGACAGCATCGCCTGTTCGCCGGAGAAGATGCGCGTGGTCACCCCTGCCGCGAGCTCGCGAAACAATCCGTCGCCGGTATCGTCGAGATTGTGGAATTCGTCCTTCTGGCTCACGCTATTCTCTCCCCGTTTTTTTTTGCTGATCAGGATTTGCCATACGAGCCCTGATAACGGCCCTCGCGGATCGCCTTCAGCGTCTCCTCCTCGCGCGCGACCTGGGCGCGCACGGCGTCGAGCAGCGCCGCGGCACCTGCGGCGGCAAACGACACCACGCCGTCTTCGTCGCCGACGACGATGTCGCCGGGGGAGATCACGCTGCCGCCGATCGTGACAGGTACGTTGATCTCGCCGGGGCCGTTCTTGTAGGGGCCGCGGTGGATCACCGCGCGAGCGTAGCAGGGAAAGTCATCGGCCGCGAACGCCGCGACATCGCGGATCGCGCCGTCGATGACATAGCCTTCGGCTTTGCGCCATTGCGCGATATTCTTCATGATCTCGCCGACCAGCGCGCGGGTCTCATCGCCGCCGCCATCGACCACGATGACGTCGCCGGGGCCCACCAGTTCGAGCGCCCGGTGGATGGCGAGATTGTCGCCGGGACGGGTGCGAACCGTGAAGGCCGTGCCCACCAGCTTGGCGCCGCGATGATAGGGCTTGAGCCCCACCGCGCCCGGCAGCCGGCCGAGATTGTCCGAAATGACCGAGGTCGGCGCACCGCGAAAACCCTCGATGATCTCGGCCGGCGGCTTCGGCACGGCTTTCGCGGCGATGGTGATGGTCATAATCTCAGTCCTTCCCGTGAATTCTCTTAATCGGCGTGCGCCCGCGCCCTTGCCGGCAAAATCCGGAAGGCGCGCCCCTCCTTCATCCATGTTGCGCGCTCGTCGCGCAACAGCGTGCGGCGAACTTTTCCGGAATCGTCGCGCGGCGGGGCGCTGACAATCTCGAAACTCTCCGGATGCTTGTAGCGGCTCAGCCTGTCCTTGAGGAAATCCGCCATGCCGTCGGCGATGGCCTGACCGTCCGCATCGCAATCCGGCTCGATGATGGCGTGCACGCGCTGGCCCAATTCCGGATCGGGCAATCCCACCACCACGCAGGAGCGCACGCCCGGACAGGCGGAGACGGCAGCTTCGACCTCGGCCGGATAGATGTTGGCGCCGCCGCGCAGCACCATGTCGGCGAGGCGGTCGCCGAGATACAGATAGCCTTCCGCATCCAGTCTGCCGATATCGCCGAGCGATTCCCAGCCGTCGGCGCGGCGCTTCGGCTCGGCACCGAGATAGTGATAGGTGGCATCCTTGCCGTCATTGTTGAGGAAATAGATCTCGCCGCTCTCGCCCGGCGCGACGTCGTTGCCGTCCTCGCCGATGATGCGCAAGCGCGCCATCTCGCCGATCTTGCCGACCGAGCC
The DNA here is from genome assembly GCF_000244935.1 of Bradyrhizobium sp. WSM1253. NCBI lineage: Bacteria > Pseudomonadati > Pseudomonadota > Alphaproteobacteria > Hyphomicrobiales > Nitrobacteraceae > Bradyrhizobium > Bradyrhizobium sp. WSM1253. The sequence goes on along the minus strand of NZ_JH600073.1, from coordinate 5,228,065 downwards.
CTTGTGCGTCAGCCATTCCGTGCCGGAGATGATGCAGGAGCCTTGTCGCTCGGTACCGCCATAGAGCTCCCAGATCCGCTCAGGCCCGAGCCAGGCGATCCAGTTCTCCTTCAGCCAGGGCGGCATCGGAGCGGCCATGTGGAAGACGGTCTGCAGGCTCGACACGTCGTAGGCGTTGCGCACGTGCTCCGGCAGCGCCCAGATCCTGTGCATCATGGTCGGGACGAAATTGACCCATTGCACGCGCTCGCGCGCAATTTGTCGCAGCGCCTCCTCGGCGTCGAACTTGACGAGGCCGGTGAGCTGGCCGCCGGTGAACAGCGCGTAATGCGACACGATGAACGGCGCATTGTGATAGAGCGGACCGGGATTGAGCAGCGAGACCCCAAAGGGAATATTGAGCGGCGGCGCGGCGACCGTGTCGATCACGGCCGGCTGGTGATCGAGGATCACCTTCGGCCGCCCGGTCGATCCGCCGCTGGTCATCGCTTTCCAATAGCGCGCCACCGGTGCGGTGAGCGGCTCGTCCGAAAACCCTTCCGGCATGAAATCCGCGGGCAGACGGTTCGGCGCATTCCAATCGGCTTCGCCGCCGACCACCAGCGCCGGCTTCAGGATATCGAGCACCGCGGCGGCTTCGCCGCGCGGCAGCCGCCATGACAGCGAGGTCGGCGTCGCTCCGCATTTCCACACCGCAAACGAGGTCTCGAAGAACGCATTGCCGTTGGGCAAACCGATTGCGATAAAATCGCCGGGCCTGACGCCCTTGGCCATGAACGCCCGTGCGCGCCGGTTGGCGCCGCGTTCGAGCGCGTCCCATGTCAGCGTATCCTGCCCGTGACGGACGGCGATCGTGCCTTGCGGTTTGCGCTCGGCGTACCAGCGCGGCACATCGGACAGGGGCAGCAACATCAGGCGTTTCCACTTCGTTTTCTTGGCGTCGCCAATGAGGCGAACGCAGGATGAAGTGACGCTGTGACTCCTGCGCCACGTCAAGCAAAAAATGTCAGCATCACAGCCATGAAAATCCCGGGTTCCATGGGTGACAAGCCGGCCATAAAGGGGCAAAAATCAGCCCGACTCAGTTCGGGTTGAGTTTTGCAAGGAATGCTCTCGTAGAATGTCGGACGTAGTTGCATCGCGTCGTGCGGCGCTTGTCGTTGCCGCAGCAGGATTTTTCCTGCTGGCGCCGTCGCATGCCCAGGCACAATGGTGGAAGCGCGCGCCTGTTGACTTCGAGGCCTGCGCCGACGCCGCCGAGAAAGCCACGACCAAATCCGAGAAGACGGCTGCGCTTGCCGATTGCAACGCCAAATTCGCCGGCCGGCGCAAGGCAGGCGGCGGCTATTCCTATTACGACTTCCTCCAGGACCGCACCTTCGACATCGCCGGCCCCAATCCGACGCCGGAGGAGCAGAAGAAGATCGACGAAGCCTACACCGCCTATCTCGCCAATCAGCGTCGCAGCAATGAAGCCGCTCAAGCTACCGCGCGCCAGCAGCGCGAGCAGCAGGAACAACAGGTGCAGCAGCTCCAGCGGGTCGCGTTGCGAACCGAGGTCGAGCGCGTGCCCGTGCCGGTCGAGCGGCCCAAGGTCCAGCAGGCCGCCATCGGCGACGCGCGGCCGCGGCCGAAGGGCGCGCCCTGCACCAAGGGCTCGTTCTCCTGCGAATGGCCGCGGCTGTCGGATGGTTTGAACGACATCAAGAAGCTGTTCAGCCCGACGCCGAGCAAGCCGGCGAAGAAGGGCTGAGTTGCTTTGGTGTCATTCCGGCAGAGCTACACCCTCCGCCGTCGTCCCGGCGAAGGCCGGGACCCATTACCCCGAGGGGTAGTTGTGGCGCGAGACTAGTAACCGCGAGTCTTCGCCAAATCCAATTCGGTGGTTATGGGTCCCGGCCTTCGCCGGGACGACGGTTGAGGATGCGGCCTCAGTTCGTGTGCTTCTTCTTGCTGCGCTTCGGTTGAGCAACCGGCGCATTCACTGGCGCCGTTGTGGTCGGAGAACTGCCCAACTGCGACCTGCTCTCCTGCAATCGCCTGTCATAGCCGGGAGAGTTCATGACCGTCGGCGGCCGGGCCTCCGCGACCAAGGACGCGGCGCAGAGCACGGCCAGCGCGAATCCGATCATCAGACGACGCTTCATCGTTGCTCCTCCCCTCGCGCAGCCTGCACTCATGCGTTACCCGCGAATCTGCTGCGGCGTCAGCCGCGGCGGACCCTTGCCCGCGGCCTCAGCCTGTTTGATCAGCGCAACAATGCGGCGCGACAGCGGCACGTTGACATTGTTCTGCTCGGCGAGCGCGATGATCGCGCCCTGGAGATAGTCGATCTCGGTCTTGCGGCCCTGCTTCAAATCCTGCCACATCGAGGAACGCGCCTCGGGATCGATCTTCATGGTCCTTCCCAGGATCAGGTTGAAAATCGGGTCGGGCAGTCTCAGCAAGGTCGGCGTCAAGGACGACGGGATCGGCGTCGCCGAGACCGGTGTGATGCCGGCAGCCCTCATTGCAGCCAGCCCCTCCGCCATCTGATCGGCGAACAGCCGTCGCCAGTCGCGGTTCGCCAATTGCGCGGCGAGCGGCATGTCGGACAAGGCGCTGAGCGCGTTGTTCAAATTGATGATCAGCTTGCCCCATTGCACGCCGATGATGTCACGGCTCGCGCGCATGGTGAGCCCCGGCACCGACAGCGCTGCGGCCGTGTTCGTATCATCTTGACCAACATGAATGTCGCCGGAGGTCGAGCGGTGGAAGCGGCCCTCGCCCATCGCGACCACGTTGAAAGGCACCATGCCGGCGAGCACGCGGCGGTCGCCGAGGCGCTCGCGCAGCACCGCGACATTGCCGACGCCGTTTTGCAGCGAGACGATGACGGCCTCCTGCGGCGCATGCTGCGCGATCTGGTCCGCGATACCGGCTGTGTCGGCGCTCTTCACCGTGACCAGCACGATGCCGGCGCTGTGGAAGATCGCGGGATCTTCCGACAGCGCGAGTTGGCCCGCGCCGATCTTCTTCTCGGAGCCGTCGAAATCGGTCAGAAGCAGGCCGAACCGCTCGATCTCGGCCTTCACCCGCGGCCGCACCAAGAACGCGACGCGGCGGCCGGCAGCCGCCAGGGTGCCGCCGACGAAACATCCGATGGCGCCTGCGCCGGCCACCACGATCGGTCGATCCGTAACCACCTTGGCTTGTCTCCTTAACGGTCTGCCCTCGATAGCAGAGGCGCTGCCTGCTGCCCATTCCCGCAGTTGCGGCGCAATCGCCTTGTAACCGTCATGACGGCCTCATATGTTTTCGATCGGGGCTTGTTACCAGCAAGAAAGCGCCAAGGGAGAACGCCATGGGTTTGCTCGACGTCCTCAACGGCATGCAGAACGGCCCGCGCGGCCCAAGCACGCCGAGTTCACAATCCTCATCCAGCGGCGGCATGTCGCCAATGACCATGGCGCTCCTTGGCCTGCTCGCCTGGAAGGCATTCAAGCATTTGAGCGGCAACCAAACCGGCAGCGCGCCGCAGCCGTCCCCGGCACCGACGCCGACGCATCTCCCCCCGTCGGTGAATGCAGGCGCTGGCGGCGGCCTCGGTGACCTGTTGAAGGGTGGCCTTGGCGGCCTGCTCGCGGGCGGCGCGGCCGGCAGCGTGCTCAGCGGCGGTCTCGGCGATCTCCTCAACCAGCTCCAGCAGAGCGGTCATGGCGATACTGCCAATACCTGGGTCGGCAAGGGCGAGAACAAGGCGATCGCACCAGGCGATCTCGCCAATGCGCTCGGCGCCGACCAGATCGAGAGCCTGTCGGCCCAGAGCGGCTTGTCGCGTGACGAACTGCTCTCCGGCCTCAGCCAATATCTGCCGCAGGTGGTCGATCATCTGACGCCGGACGGACGGCTGCCGACCGAGCAAGAGATCGCGGGCAGAGTCTGATTTAGTTTAGTCAAACGAGGGGAGCACGGACATGAGCATGGGTGGCTTGTTGTGGATCATCGTCGTCGGCTTCGTCGCCGGCCTCATCGCGCGTTGGCTGGCGCCGGGACCGAACAATCCGAGCGGCTTCATCCTCACCACCATCCTGGGCATCGCCGGCGCGTTTCTCGCGACGTTCATCGGCCAGGCCATCGGGCACTACAGTCCCGACCAGGGCGCGGGATTCATCATGGCCACCGTCGGCGCCGTGGTGGTGCTGTTTATCTGGCACCGGCTGGTGGCGAGCGGCGTGATCAAGGGTTGACGCTTCAAAGCGCCCGAAAGCGGCACACCGCCACCTCATCGTCATGCCCGGGCTTGACCCGGGCATCCACCTCTTTTGATCCGCGCAGCAACACGTGGATGGCCGGGTCAAGCCCGGCCATGACGTGGAGAGAGTGTGCCTCGCGATCACGTCACCAAATGCATCCCCGCATCCATGCGCACGACCTCGCCGGTCATGTTGCTAGAGGCCGGCATCGCCAGAAAGCAGACGAGCTGGGCGATGTCTTCCGCCGAAGATGCGACCTTCAGCGGCACCTTGGCCACGACGCTGTCGCGCACCTGCTTGGCGCCCGCCTCGCCGCGGCCCTTGGTGAACCAGGGTGTGTCGATATAGCCGGGACACACCGTGTTGACGCGGATCAGCGGCGCCAGCGCACGCGACAGCGACAGCGTCATTGTGTTGAGCGCGCCCTTGCTCGCGGCATAGGCGATCGACGATCCGACGCCGCTGATGCCGGCGACCGAGGAGATGTTAACCACGGCGGACGGCCGCCCAGAGGCCTTGGCGCCGGCCTCGAGCAGGCTGCGCGCCGCGCGCACCATCTGGAACGGGCCGATGGTGTTGACGCCGTACAGGCGCTGGAAATCTTCCGCAGACAATCCGTCGAGATCGGCATGGGCGACATGCTTGGTGGTGCCGGCATTGTTGACGAGCACGTCGAGCCGGCCCCAGCCGCCAGCTGCCGCAACGATCTTGCGGCAATCGTCATCCTTCGAGACATCGCCCTGCGCGACCAGAACTTCCGGTGAGCCCGCCTTGCGGCAAAGCTCCGCGGTCGCCTCCGCTTCCTTCTGGCTCGAGGAATAGTTGATGACGAGCCGCGCCCCGCTCCGTGCGAGAATTTCCGCGGTCGCAGCACCCAGGCCGGAGGCGGACCCCGTCACGATTGCGTACAAACTGTCCTTGGCCATCCGGATGTCCTTCCCCTTGATTGAATATCGACGTTCTGTTTAGCGAGTTTGCCGCGCCCTGCAAATCGAGCAAACTCCGCTAAGCGGAATTAGCCTTCTATAGTCCCTTGCGCCCATGCCCGCGCCGCAGGTTGATCTGCGATCAACGCTTGTCAGGGCCATGGCTTTTTCGGATCATCGGGCGCAAGAAGAACCTGCGCGTCCGCCCCTACTGGGCCGGATGCGCCAATGGCAAGACACGGGGAACGCTGTGGCGGAGAGTGACAATATCGTCGTCGAGACCGCGGAGAAAATCTTCGCCGATCTCGCCGATCCGCAGACCGTCAACAACGACAAGAAGGATTCGTGGCAGGCGCCGCTGTGGCAGGCGCTGAGCGAAGCCGGCCTGCCGTTGGCCTGGGTGCCGGACGATCTCGGCGGCTCCGGCGCGAGTCTTGCCGACGGTTTTGCGCTGCTGAACGCCGCCGGCCGTTTCGCAGTCGCGGTTCCCCTGGCCGAAACCATGCTGGCCGGCTGGCTGCTGGCGCAGGCGAAGATCGCATCCCCCGAGGGCGAGATGACGGTGCTGCCGGCCTCGCCCAAGGATCGCATCACCTTGGATGCCGATGGTGCGCTCTCCGGCCGAGCTCGCGGCGTGCCCTTCGCAAAGGCGGCAAAGCACTTCGCAGTGCTGGCCCACGGCAAGGACGGCGCCTCGATCGCACTGGTCGACGCAAGCAAGGGTCGGATCGAGACCGGACTCAATGTCGGCTACGACCACAGCGACACCGTTACGCTCGACAAGGTCCAGCCCGTCGCCATCAAACCCGCCCCGAAGGGCTTTGACCAGACCACAATGATGCTGATGGGCGGCGTCGCGCGCAGCCTTCAGATCGCGGGCGCGCTGGAATCAATGCTCGACATCTCCGTGCGCTATTCCAATGAGCGCGTCGCCTTCGAGAAGAAGATCTCCAAATTCCAGGCGGTGCAGCACAATCTCGCCCGCCTCGCCGGCGAGTCGGCTGCCGCTCTTGCCGCGGCGACCTCGGCCGCCGATGCCATCGCGAACGCAAGATCGTTCGACGACGCGGTCTACCTCGAAGCCGCCTCGGCGAAAATCCGCTGCGCGGAAGCCGCGGAAAAGGGCGGCGCCATTGCGCATCAGGTCCATGGCGCGATCGGCTTCACCCTGGAGCACATCCTGCACCGCTATTCGCTGCGGGCATTGGCCTGGCGCGACGATTTCGGTTCGGAAAGCCACTGGGCCGTCGAGCTCGGCAAGCTCATTGCCAACCGCGGCGCCGACGAATTATGGCCGCTCGTGGCTTCGCGCTGATCAGGGACGAGACAACAATGACCGCTGCCCTCCGTTTCGATCCGATCCGCCTGCCCGAGAAATGCGAGCAATTGCGCAAGGAAGTGCGCGCCTTCCTCGCCGAGGAAATCGCGGCCGGCACCTTCGATCCGCACAAGCCCAACCGCGAAGACACCGACGCGCCGGAATTTTCACGCCGGGTCGGCGCCAAGGGTTGGCTCGGCATGACATGGCCGAAAAAATATGGCGGCCAGGAGCGCTCGTTCCTCGAACGTTACGTGGTGACCGAGGAGATGCGCGTCGCCAACGCGCCGACGCGGCGGTTCTTCGTTGCCGACCGCCAGAGCGGACCGGTGCTGATCAAGTACGCGCCCGAGCACATCAAGATGGACATCCTGCCGCGCATTTGCCGCGGCGAGATCTGCTTCGCGATCGGCATGAGCGAGCCGAACTCCGGCTCGGACCTGTTCGCCGCGAAGACCCGCGCGACCAAGACCGACGGCGGCTATCTCATCAACGGCACCAAGATCTGGACCTCGTCGGCGCACATCGCCGATTACATGATCGCGATCTTCCGGACGTCGCAGCCGACCAAGGAGAACCGCCGTCACGGCCTGACGCAGTTCCTGGTCAAGATGAAGCAGCCGGGCATCCGGGTGAACCCGATCGGCCAGATCACCGGCCAGTACGAGTTCAACGAGGTCGTGTTCACCGATTTCTTCGTACCCGACGATCACGTGCTCGGCGAAGTCGACGGCGCCTGGAAGCAGGCGACGAGCGAGCTCGCTTATGAGCGTTCGGGCCCCGAGCGTTTCCTGGAGACCTATTACGTGCTGACCGAGCTGGTTCGCGCGGTCGGCCCCAATCCTGATACCCGCAGTGCCGAAGGCATCGGCCGGCTGGTGGCGCAGCTCCACACCATGCGGCGCATGTCGGTCTCGGTCGCGGGTATGCTGCAAGCGGGCAAGGAGCCGGTCGTCGAAGCCTCCATCGTCAAGGACATCGGCACGGTGTGGGAGCAGCAGCTGCCGCACCGCGTGCGCGATCTCGCCGCTTTCGTCGAGGAGACCGCGACCAACCGCGAGACGCTGGAGCGGCAGCTCGATTTCGCCATCAAGACCGCGCCGAAACTCACCATCCAGGGCGGCACTACCGAGGTGCTGCGCGGCATCATCGCGCGCGGGCTTGGTTTGCGCTAACTCTTCGAGGACATCATGAGCACCTATAAAGATATCGGCGTCGAAAAAGTTGGTCACGTCGGCACCATCGAGATCCGCCGCCCGCCGCTCAACTTCTTCGACATTTCGCTGATCAACCAGATCGCGGACGCGCTCGACGAGTTCGATCGCGACATCGAGATCCGCAGCTCGGTACTGTCAGCGCAAGGCAAGGCGTTTTGCGCCGGCGCCAATTTCCAGGACCCGGCACGACAGGCGCAAGAGGCGCGCGAAGCCGATAAGACGGCCAAGGGCGATCCGGCCGACAGCCTCGGGGCGATCAATCACCTCTACATCCAGGCCGTGCGCATCTTCCGCGCCAAGAAGCCGATCGTCGCCGCCGTGCAGGGCGCCGCCATCGGCGGCGGATTGGGCCTCGCGGTCTCCGCGGACTTCCGGGTCACCTGCCCCGAAGCGCGCTTCTCCGCGAACTTTACAAAACTCGGCTTCCATCCCGGCTTCGGCCTGACCGTGACGCTGCCCGAGCTGATCGGCAAGAACAACGCCGAGCTGATGTTCTACACCAGCCGCCGCGTCACCGGCGAAGAGGCCTTCAAATGGGGCCTCGCCAACGAACTGGTGCCGCAGGACCAGGTCAAGGCGGCCGCACTGAAGCTCGCCGGCGAAATCGCCGAATGCTCCCCGCTCGGCCTCGTCTCCACCCGCGCCACCATGCGCGCTGGCCTCGCCGATCGCGTGATGGCGGCGACCAATCACGAGCTCGAGGAGCAGACGCGGCTGCGCGCGACGGAAGACTTCAAGGAAGGCGTGAAGGCCACGGAAGAGCGGCGGGCGGCGAATTTCAGGGGGCGGTGATTCCGACTTTTGGCCGGATCACTTTGGCGCGGCCACAACTTCCCATGTCGTCCCGGCGAAGGCGTTAATTGTGACTGTTATCTCCGCCCCACCACCAGCGCATCCACGATGGTCACGCCCTGGCCTTCGGCGTGCACCAGCACCGGGTTGAGCTCGATCTCCGCGATCTCCTCTGCATGCTGCGCGGCAAGCAGAGAGATATCCGCGATCAACTGCGACAGTGCCGCAACATCCGCCATCGCGGCCCCGCGAAATCCTGTCAGCAGCGGTGCGGCTTTCAAGCGCGCCAGCATCGCGCCGGCTTCTTCTGCGCCGACCGGCGCCGGGCGGTAGACGACGTCGCGGAATAGCTCTGTCGTGATGCCGCCGAGGCCCACCATCACCATCGGCCCAAACGTCTTGTCCGTCATCGTGCCGATGATGATCTCGACACCCTGCTTCGCCATTGGGCCGACCAGCACACCTTGGATGGCCGCCTCAGGCCTGTGCTTGCGCGCGTTGTTGAGCAGCGCCTCGAACGCCAGAAACACTTCGCCCTTTGTGGTGATATTGACGCGCACGCCGCCGACCTCGCTCTTGTGCGCGATGTCCGGCGACTGGATCTTCAGCACCAGCGGAAAGCCGATGCGGGCGACGGCGTCGTCGAGCCCGCCCTTGTCCTTCACCAGCACTTCGTCCGGCAGCGCGATGCCCGCGGTGCGGAGCAATGCCTTGCTGTCGGCTTCCGAGAGCGCCGGCGATTGCAGGTGCGCAGAGATGTCCCGCACAGGGACTTGCGCAACGTCCAAGGGCTTCTGGAGCTTGAACTTGGCGTAGTCCACGAGTTGCCGCATCGCGACGCCGACATGGGTGAGGCCCGAGAGCACCACGACGCCGGATTTGGCAAGCTCGCGCCGGGCGAAATCGGACGGCACCGTGTAGGAATAGAACACCACAGGCTTGTGCTGCGCTGCCAGCACCGGCGTCAGCTCGGCTTCCCTAAAGGGCTTGCGGATCTCGCTCGACAGCGACAGCACGACCAGGATCGCGTCGATCTCGTCGGATGCGGTGAGCACATCGACGCTCTTTTGCAAGCCGCCCGAGGTCACGCCCTGCGCGGTGACGTCGATCGGGTTGCGCGCGGTTCCGTAGGACGGCATCAGCGTCCTGATCTGCGCCTGGACTTTTTCGGAGAGCTCCGGCATCTGCAAACCTTGCAGCGCCACGGCATCGGCGCCCCAGATGCCGGCACCGCCGGAGACGGTGACGACGGCGACGCGATCGCCTTTCGGCAACGGATTGCTCGCAAGCACCGCTGCGATCGTCAGGGCTTCGTCGAGATCGTTGGAGACGATGAAGCCATATTTGGCAAACACCGCGTCGTAGGCCGCCGACCATCCGGCCATGCTCGCGGTGTGCGAGGCGGCAGCGCGCATTCCGGCGCCGGAGCGGCCGACTTTCGTCACGATGACAGGCTTTTTCAACTCGGCCGCGCGCCGCGCTGCCGCGAGAAACTTGTCGACGTCGCGAATGCCTTCGATGAACAGCAGGATCACGTCCGTGGAAGCGTCCTGCACCATGTAGTCCAGGAACTCGCCGGCCCCGAGATCGGATTCGTTGCCGGCACTGACGACATAGCTCACGGCAATGCCGAGCGCGCTGGCGCGGTGATAATAGGCAAAGCCGATGCCGCCGCTCTGCGCGACGATGCCGATCCGCTTCGTCGCGGCGACCAGCGGCACCACGCCCGGCTTGACGTCCACGGCGGGACTGAACGTCGCCGCCACGCGCTGCATCTGGCTGAAAAAGCCCTCGGCGTTCGGACCGGAAATCCGCATGCCGGTCCGCCTCGCCAGCGCCGCGATCGCGTCCTGCATCGCCGCGCTCTCCCCACCCTCCTCGGCAAAGCCGGAGGAGATGATGACGGCGTTCTTCACGCGGACGGCGGCGCATTGTTCGAGCGCGGCAAGCACCGCGCGGGCGGGGATGAGGATGATTGCGAGATCGATCGGCGCGCCGATGTCGGTGATCGATTTGTAGCAAATGAGGCCGTCGATCTCGGCGTAATTCGGGTTCACCGGATAGATTTTTCCGGGATACTCGTTCTTGCGCAACATCGACAAGAGCCGCCCCGGAATCTTCTCATGATCGCGCGAGGCACCGATCAGCGCGATGCTGGCGGGTGCAAAGAAGCTATCGAGCGGATGCGGCATGGAGTGATCCCCTTCTTATTCTTCGTGCACCCGCCGTATCCAGACCGTCATCCTGAGGTGCGAGCCGCGCGGTGCATAGCACCGTGCGGGGAGCCTCGAAGGATGAGCGGCCCCGCCGGTGGCCGTCGCCCTTCGAGGCTCGCCGAAGAGGTGAGCACCTCAGGGTGACGGATCACTACCAAGCACTCAACTGACGCGGAACGTCACCCCACCGAGCAAGAACTCGTTGCCCGCCACGGCATGTCCCTTCGCCCTCGCAGCATGCAGCACGCCGGCAACATCAGTGACCCGAAACTCCAGCGCGCTCATGATTTCGCTGGCGCCCTTCACGAAGCGGAATGTTGCGTTGGGCAGCTTCAGTTCGGCATCGCCACCCGGCGCAACGCCGATGATCTTGCCCCAATGCTCGGCCAGCCGTTGCGGGTCCGGGCTCTGCATTTCCACGCTCGTCAGCGCCTGCGTCACGTCCTTGCGGATGAATTTTTGCCAGTCAGGGCCGGCAGGTGGATACGGCCCCAAAATGTCGTCGCTGCCTTCGGTGTGGTTGAACTCGATGAAGGCGGCCCGGCAGTCGCGGGGGTGGAGCTGCACGCCGTGATAGGGCGCGTGGTCGATGACGTTGGCGGTGCGCACGCCCAGCGCGTTGGCGTTACGACCGCGCTCGTCGGGATCGTTGCAGCAGAAGATCGCCATGTAGCCGCCGCGCCCGCCGCTCTTCTCGATGAAGCGGCCGGCCGTGGTGCCGTCCTTGAACGGCGCGACCACCTCCAGCAGGATCGTGTCGACCGGCAGCAGCGCGTTCTCCAGGCCGTATTTCGCAACATTGCCGTCGCGGTAGCAGACAGCGAGGCCCATGATATCAGCGATGTCGGAGATCACGGGCGCGAGCTGCGGCGCGACCAGGCAGATCTGCCGCAACCGCATATAGGGCGCCATCGTCATGCGCCCTTGAAGGTCGGCTTGCGCTTCTCGACGAACGCCTTTGCGGCCTCCTTGTGATCCTCGGTGTCGCTGCAGCGGGTGTGGTGGATCGCCTCGCCGTCGAAGCAATCCTCCAGCGCGAGATGCTCGGCATTGTTGATGTTGCGCTTGATGAAGCCGAGCGCGATCGACGGGCCTTGCGCCAGCGACAGCGCGAGCTCGTGCGCGGCCGCGTCGATCTCGGCGTCGGGGACGACCTTGGTCACCATGCCGATCGCATGAGCCTCCTTCGCGGTCAGCACCGGCGAGGTCAGATAGAGCTCGCGCGCCCGCGCACTGCCGAGCAGCTGGGTGAGGAAATAGGTGCCGCCGTAATCGCCGGAGAAGCCGACTTTTGCGAACGCGGTCGTGATCTTGCAGGATTCGGAGGCGACGCGGAGGTCGCACGACAGCGCCATCGACAGACCCGCGCCGGCCGCCGCGCCATCGAGCTGCGCCACCACGGGTTTCGGCATCTGGTGCAGGATGCGCGACACCTCCATGCCGCGGCGCAGGTTCGCCATCTTCACTTCGAACGGCAGCGGCGCCCGGCCCTCCGCCATCGACTTGACGTCGCCGCCGACGCAGAACGAGCCGCCCGCGCCCTTCAACAAGACCGCGCGCACCTCCGGATCATCAGCCGCGCGACGCGCCGCCACGACCAGCCCGGCGACCATGTCCGGGTTGAGCGCGTTCTTCCGCTCGGGCCGGTTCATGGTGATGGTGAGCAGCCCACCCTCGAGCTTCTGCAGAACCATGTCGTTCATGGGACGTCTCCCTTGTCGTTGTTTTGCTTGATCTATCACCACACTCGTCATTGCGAGCGAAGCGTTTCCGCGGAGACAGCCTGGATTGCTTCGTCGCTTCGCTCCTCGCAATGACGGTGTTTATTTCTTCACCAGCGGACAGCGCGACTGCTCCAGCGACTGGAACGCCTCGCTGCCGGGCACCGTGGCGAGCAGCTTGTAGTCGTCCCAGCGGCCCTTGGATTCCGACGGCTTCTTGACCTCGAACAGGTACATGTCGTGCAACATGCGGCCGTCCTCGCGGATCTTGCCATTCTTGGCGAAGAAGTCGTTGATCGGTGTCTCCTTCATCACTTTCATCACCGTCGCGGCATCGGTCGTGCCGGCCGCCTTCACTGCTTTCAGATAGTGCGTCACGGACGAATAGACACCGGCTTGCGCCGAGGTCGGCGGCCGCTTCATGCGCTCCTGGAAGCGCTTCGAGAACGCGCGGGTGTCGTCGTTGAGATCCCAGTAGAAGGCCTCCGCAAGCAACAGGCCCTGCGCGGTCTCGAGCCCGATCGAGTCGATGTCGGTCACGAAGGCGAGCAGCGGCGAGACCTTCTGGCCGCCCTTGGTGATGCCGAACTCGGCCGCCTGCTTGATGGCGTTGACGGTGTCGCCGCCGGCGTTCGCGAGCCCGATCACCTTTGCTTTCGAGGCCTGGGCCTGCAGCAGGAACGACGAGAAATCCGACGTGTTGAGCGGATGGCGCACGCTGCCGAGCACCTTGCCGCCGGTCTTGGTCACGACGGCGCTGGTGTCCTTCTCCAGATCCTGGCCGAAGGCGTAGTCGGCGGTGAGGAAGTACCAGGTGTCGAGGCCCGACTTCACGGCCGCAAGGCCGGTCACATTGGCCTGGCCGTAGGTGTCGAACACATAGTGAATGGTGTAGGGACCGCAGGCCTCGTTGGTGAGGCGGATCGAGCCCGGGCCGTTGAACATGATGATCTTGTTGCGCGCTTTCGCGATCTCGCCGGCGGCAAGCGCGGTCGCGGACGCCGCGACGTCATAGATCATTTCGACGCCCTGATTGTCGAGCATGTCGCGGGCGATATTGGCGGAGAGATCGGCCTTGTTCTGATGGTCGGCAGCCAGCACCTGGATCTTGCGGCCGAGCACCTCACCGCCAAAGTCCTCCACGGCCATCTTGGCCGCGGTCTCGCTGCCGGGGCCGGTGATGTCGGCATACAGGCTCGACATGTCGAGGATGCCGCCGATCTTCAGTGGCGGCTTGTCCTGGGCCTGTGCGGCGCTTGCACTCAGCGCCAACGCAGCAGCAAAAATACCCGACACAACATGCTTCATCGAAAAAGGCCTCCCTTATCGCGCCGTACTCTGATGGCGGCTTGGTTATTGGTGTTGCCGCAATCATGCCGCATGCGCGACAGCGCAGCAAGCGCGCGGGACGATGCAGATGAGCGATCAACACGCGCTTTCCGCAAAGCGGAATGACGAGATGCGGAAGAGTGCCTCCGCCGTCATTGCGAGCGCAGCGAAGCAATCCAGGATCTTTCCTCTGAGGGACTCTGGATTGCTTCGCTGCGCTCGCAATGACGGAGTATGAACAAACAGTCTTCGCGCCCCACCGCGCTTGAGTTATAATTGGAGCGCAACGCAACCTCACCGGGCAACGTGACGCAACGGCTTCAGCTGATCGCAATCCTTCTCGTCGCGGGGCAGAGCGCATTCGCGAGCCCGTGCCAGTTCGAGTCCCAGGGCGAAGGCCGCGTCACCGCGATCGATGCGCGCAGTCTGCGGCTCGATGACGGCCGGGAAATCCGCTTGACCGGCATCGAGCCGACCGCGACCACGAAGCAGGCGCTGACCTCGCTGCTGGTCGGGCACGACGTGATCCTGCGCAGCGCCGACGACACGCCTGACCGCTATGGCCGCCAGGGCGCGCTGGTCTTTGTCGGCGAGAGCGACATCTCCGTGCAGGCGACGCTCCTCGCCCAGGGCGACGCCATCGTCTCCGCCGAGATTGCCGATAAGGACTGCGCGGCGGCCCTGATGGCGTCGGAGGCCGAGGCGAGGCGCCAAAAAAAGGGCAGCTGGGCTGACCCGTCGGCCATAAAAAACGCGGAAAGTCCGGACGATATTTTGGCGGGGATCGGGCGTTTTGTGGTGGTCGAAGGCAAAGTCCTGTCGGTCCGGCAAGCTGGGGCAATGACCTACCTCAACTTCGGACGAAACTGGACACGCGGCTTCGCCGTGACTATTTCAAAGCGCATGGTACCCGCGTTCGAAAGCGCCGGGATCGCTCTTAAGTCTCTGGAAAATAAACGTATTCGTGTCCGAGGCTGGGCTGAGGGGAATACGGGGCCGCGTATCGATATACGCCTCGTAGGACAAATCGAGTTGCTGGGCGCAAACGAGCCGACAGGGGTAAGGCCCTAAAAAGGGCCAGGCACGGGTTAAGCGACGTGAATGGGGTGCTAGGACGGCACGGACAAGGTGAACGCCGCCTGCGGGCAGCGCCGGCTGTGCTATGCCTCGTGCTGGGTTCAGCCCTTGGCGGCTGCGGCGATATGGGCCGCTTCCAGACCGCGGCGGCCCCGCCGACCGTCGCGATGCCCAAGCCGAAGCCGGCCGTCGCCCAGACCCCCGCCACCGAGAAGGAGCATGAGCGCATCCTGGCGAGCTATGGCGGCACCTATGACGACCCCAGGCTCGAATCGCTCGTCACCAAGACCGTCGACCGGCTGGTCGCTGCGTCCGACCGGCCCGACCAGGGTTACCGGGTCACGATCCTCAATTCCGGCGCGGTGAACGCCTTCGCGCTGCCGAACGGCCAGCTCTATGTCACGCGGGGCCTGCTTGCGCTGGCGAGCGATACGTCGGAATTGTCCTCCGTGCTCAGCCACGAGATGGCGCATGTGCTGTCCAAGCACGCGGCGATGCGCGAGGACCAGGCCCGCCAGGCCGCGATCGTCACCCGCGTCGTCACCGACATGAGCAACGATCCCGATCTCACCGCGCTCGCGCTCGCCAAGACCAAGCTGACGATGGCGAGCTTTTCGCGCAATCAGGAGTTCGAGGCCGACGGCGTCGGCGTCGGCATTTCCGCCAAGGCCCATTTCGACCCTTATGGTGCCGCACGCTTTCTCTCGGCGATGGAGCGCAATGCCGAACTGAAGGTCGGCAAGACCTCGCTCGATCCGCGCGCGCAGGATTTCACCTCGTCGCATCCGGCAACGCCCGAGCGCGTGCAGAACGCGCAGACCATCGCACGGCAATACGCAGCGCCAGAGGGCGGCGAGCGCGACCGCGAGACCTATCTCGCCGCGATCGACAATCTCGTCTACGGCGAAGACCCCAGCGAAGGTTTTGTCCGCGGCCGGCGCTTCCTGCATCCGAAGCTCGGCTTCACCTTCCAGGCGCCGGACAATTTTACGCTCGACAACACTGCGCAGGCCGTGATCGGCGTGCGCGACGGCGGCTCGCAGGCGATGCGGTTCGACGTCGTGCGGGTGCCGGCTGAACAGTCGCTCGGCGATTACCTGAATTCCGGCTGGATGGAAGGCGTCGAGAAGGCCTCCACCGAGGACATCACCATCAACGGTTTTCCGGCTGCGTCCGCCACCGCCAAGGGCGACCAGTGGCAGTTCAAGGTCTATGCGCTGCGGTTCGGCAGCGACGTCTACCGCTTCATCTTCGCGGCACGGCAGAAGTCCACCGAGAGCGAGCGCAATGCGCGCGAGACCGTCGGTTCATTCCGCCGCCTGACGCTCGACGAGATCCAGGCCGCGCGCCCGCTGCGCATCAAGGTCATCACCGTGCAGCCCGGCGACACCGTGGAATCCCTCTCCCACCGCATGGCTGGCGTCGATCACCCGGCCGAACGTTTTCGCGTCCTCAACGGGCTCGATCGCAACGCGCAGGTGAAGGTGCGCGATCGTGTGAAGGTCGTGGCGGATTGACGTACGCTAAACTGCCGTAGGGTGGGCAAAGCGAAGCGTGCCCACCATTCCCGATCAGGATTATTGAAAGATGGTGGGCACGGCGCTTACGCGCCTTTGCCCAGCCTACAAGCTCCGCCCGATCAGCGCCCCGCGTCCATATCGCCGGCCTCGCGCTGGCCGCTGAGCCAGAGCGCGAGCAAGGTCCAGAACGCGCCCGACAGCAGGTACGCACCCGAGGCGATGACGCCGAGGTTGGTCGCCAGCAACAGCGCGACCAGCGGTGCAAAGCCGGCGCCGAACAGCCAGGCCATGTCGGAGGTCAGCGCCGAAGCCGTGTAGCGATACGCCTGCTTGAAGTTCGAGGCGATCGCACCCGACGACTGGCCGAACGACAGACCGAGCAGGATGAAGCCGATCACCATGTAGATGGTCTCGCCGAACGCGCCGGCATCGAGCAGCTGCGGGGCAAAGCCGCTGTAGATCGCGATCGCGATCGCCGATCCCATCAGCAGCGACTTGCGGCCGACGCGGTCGGCGATGACGCCGGAGAGCACGATCGCGCCGACGCCGAACACGGCGGCGACGATCTCGATGATCAGGAAGCGCACCGGGCTTTCGCGGGTGAACAGGAATACCCAGGACAGCGGAAACACCGTGACCATATGGAACAGAGCGAAGCTTGCCAGCGGCGCAAACGCACCGAGCATGATGTTCTGGCCTTCGCGCGCCACCGTCTCGGAGATGCGCGAGGGCTGCAATTCGCGGGTCTCGAACAGCGAGGCATATTCTTCCGTCGTCACCATGCGCAGGCGCGCGAACAGCGCCACGACGTTGATGGCAAAGGCGACGAAGAACGGATAGCGCCAGCCCCAATCGAAGAAGTCGTCGGCCGAGAGATTTCCGGCGAAATAGGCGAACAGCCCGCTCGCCACGATCAGACCGAGCGGCGCACCAAGCTGCGGCACCATCGCGTACCAGCCGCGCTTTGAAGGCGGCGCGTTCAGCGCCAGCAGCGAGGCCATGCCGTCCCAGGCGCCGCCCCAGGCCAGACCCTGTGCGATGCGCGCCAGCGCCAGCAGCCAGATCGCGGCAACGCCGATCTCGTGATAGCCGGGCAGGAACGCGATCGCGACGGTGGCGGTGCCGAGCAGGAACAGCGCCGAGATCAGCTTGGCCGTCTTGCCGTATTCGCGGTCGACCGTCATGAAAATGACGGTGCCGATCGGCCGGGCCATGAAGGCCAGCGCGAAGATCATGAAGGAATAGAGGGTGCCGGTCAGTTCACTCGTGAACGGGAACACCAGGCGCGGGAACACGATCACCGAGGCGATCGCGAAGACGAAGAAGTCGAAGAATTCCGAGGTGCGGCCGATGATGACGCCGATAGCGATCTCGCCGGGACTGGCCTGGTCGTGGCCGTGCTCGCCCGAGTGGTCTGCCATTGCGGGGGTCTGTGCCATCGCCATTCGCGCGCCCTTAACGTCCTGAAAACCAAAGCCGACCGCCCGGCGAGGCGCCAGGCAATCTAGCCTTGTCTGGCGCAACATCCCGCAGTGCAACATTGGACAAATTGTCCAATGTCCGGATTGCTGCGCCGCAGCTACCCCTTGGCCCCGCAAAAGAAACTCATTCTCATAAGGCTCGGCCCTTGTCCCGTTTCAAGATTCTAGCGCTGCTACCCCTGGCGGTTGCGCTCAGCGGCTGCAACTACGTCGTGCTGGCGCCGGCCGGCGATATCGCAGCGCAGCAGCGCGACCTCGTCATCATCTCCACCGTCCTGATGCTCCTGATTGTCGTGCCCGTGATGGCGCTGACGGTGCTGTTCGCCTGGCGCTATCGCCAGTCTAACACCGACGCCCGCTACGAGCCGGAATGGGACCACTCGACCAGCCTCGAGCTGGTGATCTGGTCGGCGCCGCTCTTGATCATCGTTTGCCTGGGCGCGCTGACCTGGATGGGCACGCATCTGCTCGACCCCTATCGCGCGCTCGGCCGCATCCATGCCGACCGCGCCGTGGACCAGTCCAAGGCCCCGCTCGAGGTCGACGTCGTCGCGCTCGACTGGAAGTGGCTCTTTATCTATCCGGACTACGGCATCGCCACTGTCAACGATCTGGCAGCTCCGGTCGATCGTCCCATCAACTTCCGCATCACCGCGTCCTCGGTGATGAACTCGTTCTACATCCCCGCGCTGGCCGGCCAGATCTACGCGATGCCGGGCATGGAGACCAAGCTCCACGCCGTCGTGAACCACGCCGGCACCTACCGGGGCTTTTCCGCGAACTACAGCGGTGCCGGCTTTTCCGGCATGCACTTCAACTTCCAGGGTCTCGACGACAAGGGCTTTGACGCCTGGATCGCAAGCGCCAAGTCCGGCGGCGGCTCGCTCGGCCGCGCCGAATATCTCCAGCTCGAAAAACCCAGCCAGAACGAGCCGGTGCGGCGCTACGGCACCGTCGATTCCGATCTCTACCGCCTGATCCTCAACATGTGCGTCGAGACCGGCAAGATGTGCCAGAGCGAGATGATGGCAATCGACGCCAAGGGCGGCCTCGGCCATGAGGGCCTGAACAACACGCTGCCGCTGGCCTACGACAAGTACGCCCGCCGCGGCACGGCGCTTGGGCCGGAGCCGACCTTCGTCGCCGGCACCTGCACGCCCGATGCGCCGCAGGGCAGGACCACCGCCTCCATCACGGCGCCTCTCGACACCGCGCCGCTGCTCGGCGCCGGCCTGAAGCGGCCGAGTTTCACGCCGCTGAAGTCCTCGTCCTTCTTCCTCGGACAACGTCCGAAGTCAGATTCGTAAAGAGATCCCGCATGTCTCCTGATCTTCTCAAGCTCATCTTCGGCCGGCTCACCGTCGAATCGCTGCCGCTGCACGAGCCGATCGTCGTCGGCACCTTTGCCGTGGTGGCGACCGGCGGCCTCATCATGTTTGCCGGCCTGACCTATTTCCGCGTCTGGGGTTATCTCTGGAGCGAGTGGTTCACCAGCGTCGACCACAAGCGCATCGGCATCATGTACATGATCCTCGGCATCGTGATGCTGCTGCGCGGCTTCGCCGACGCGCTGATGATGCGGTTGCAGCAGGCCCTCGCCTTCGGCGGCTCGGAGGGCTATCTCAACTCCCATCACTACGACCAGGTCTTCACCGCCCACGGCGTGATCATGATCTTTTTCGTGGCGATGCCGCTGGTCACCGGCCTGATGAACTTCGTCGTGCCGCTCCAGATCGGTGCGCGCGACGTGTCGTTCCCGTTCCTGAATAATTTCAGCTTCTGGATGACGGTCGGCGGCGCGGTGCTGGTGATGGCCTCGCTGTTCATCGGCGAATTCGCCCGCACCGGGTGGCTCGCTTATCCGCCGCTGTCGAACATCGGCTACAGTCCGGATGTCGGCGTCGACTATTACATATGGGGACTACAGGTCGCGGGCGTCGGAACGACACTGTCCGGCATCAACCTGATCTGCACCATCGTCAAGCTGCGGTGCCCCGGCATGACCATGATGCGGATGCCGGTGTTCACCTGGACCGCGCTCTGCACCAACGTGCTGATCGTCGCTTCCTTTCCGGTTTTGACCGTCGTGCTCGCGCTGCTCTCTCTCGACCGCTACGTCGGCACCAACTTCTTCACGAACGATTTCGGCGGCAGCCCGATGATGTACGTGAACCTGATCTGGATCTGGGGTCATCCCGAGGTCTACATCCTGGTTCTCCCCGCCTTCGGCATCTTCTCGGAAGTGACCTCGACCTTCTCGGGCAAGCGGCTGTTCGGCTACACCTCGATGGTCTACGCCACGGTGGTCATCACCATCCTGTCGTACCTGGTCTGGCTGCACCACTTCTTCACGATGGGGTCGGGCGCCAGCGTCAACTCCTTCTTCGGCATCACCACGATGATCATCTCGATCCCGACGGGCGCGAAGATGTTCAACTGGCTGTTCACGATGTATCGCGGCCGCATCCGCTTCGAGCTGCCGATGATGTGGACGATCGCGTTCATGCTGACCTTCGTGCTCGGCGGCATGACCGGCGTGCTGCTCGCGGTGCCGCCGGCCGACTTCGTCCTGCACAACAGCCTGTTCCTGATCGCGCACTTCCACAACGTGATCATCGGCGGCGTCGTATTCGGCGCGTTCGCCGGTATCGGCTACTGGTTCCCGAAGGCGTTCGGCTTCAAGCTCGACCCGTTCTGGGGCAAGCTGTCGTTCTGGTTCTGGGTCACGGGTTTCTATCTCGCCTTCATGCCGCTCTATGTGCTTGGCCTGATGGGTGTGACCCGCCGCCTCCGCGTGTTCGACGATCCGAGCCTGCAGATCTGGTTCATCGTCGCCGGCATTGGCGCCTTCCTGGTCTTCCTTGGCATCCTCTCGATGCTGATGCAGTTCGCAGTCAGCTTCCTCAGGCGCGAGCAGCTCAAGGACGTCACCGGCGATCCCTGGGATGCGCGTACGCTGGAATGGGCGACCTCCTCGCCGCCGCCGGCCTACAACTTCGCCTTCACTCCTGTCGTTCACGACAATGACGCGTGGTGGGACATGAAGAGGCGCGGTTATCAGCGCCCGCTCACCGGGTTCAAGCCGATCCACATGCCCAGCAGCACCGGCACCGGCATCATCCTCGCCGGCCTTGCCACCGCGATGGGATTCGGCCTGATCTGGTACATCTGGTGGTTGGCCGCCGCGAGCTTCATCGCGATGCTCGCCGTCGGCATCGGTCACACCTTCAACTATCACCGCGATTTCGACATTCCGGCCGAGGACGTCATCCGGGCCGAGGACGCGCGCACCAAACTGCTCGCCGGAGCCAAGTAAATGACTGTCGCTGTCAATCCCACGCAAACCGGCGAGCCGGTGTTCTACCTCGCCGACGAACACCCGCATCCGGAAGGCTACAGCACCTCGCTCGGCTTCTGGATCTACCTGATGAGCGACTGTCTCATCTTCGCGATCCTGTTCGCCACCTTCGGCGTGCTCGGCGGCAACTACGCCGCCGGTCCGGCGCCGAAGGATTTGTTCGAGCTGCCGCTGGTCGCGGTGAACACCTCGATGCTGTTGCTATCGTCGATCACGTATGGTTTTGCGATGCTGACGATGCAGCAGAACAAGATCGCCCAGACCCAGATCTGGCTGGCGATCACCGGCCTGTTCGGCGCCGCGTTCATCGGCATCGAGCTGTCGGAGTTCGCCCACATGATCCATGAAGGCGCGACGCCGCAGCGCAGCGCCTTCCTGTCCGCCTTCTTCACCCTGGTGGGGACGCACGGCCTGCACGTCAGCTGCGGCCTGATCTGGCTGGTGACCCTGATGGTGCAGGTCTGGAAGTTCGGCCTGATCGAGGCCAACCGCCGCCGCCTGATGTGCCTGTCGATGTTCTGGCACTTCCTGGACGTGGTCTGGATCGGTGTCTTCACCTTCGTCTATCTCCTGGGAGTTCTGCGATGAACACCGATACTCACGTCGCCCACGCGGACGATCATCACCATGGTGACGGCCATGCCAACGCGCACGGCTCGTTCTCGACCTACATGCTCGGCTTCGTGCTCTCGGTCGTACTCACCGCGATCCCCTTCTGGCTGGTGATGAGCGGCGCGCTTCCGAGCAAGCAGATCACCGCGCTCGTGATCATGGCCTTCGCGGTCGTGCAGATCGTCGTGCACATGATCTACTTCCTGCACATGAACACGACGTCCGAGAACGGCTGGAGTATGATGGCGCTGATCTTCACCATCGTCATGGTGGTGATCGCCCTGTCCGGTTCGCTGTGGGTGATGAACCATCTCAACAGCAACATGATGCCGATCCACCAGATGAACGGGATGAAATGAACGAAATCCGGACCGAGACGAGCAAGGCAAACGGGGCGCGCCGCGACGCTGCGCACCCGTCCTTGTGGCTCACGGTCCTCTCGCTCGCGGCCATTGCACTTCTGATCGCGCTCGGCGTCTGGCAGATCGAACGCCGCGCCTGGAAGCTGGCGCTGATCGACCGCGTCGAGCAGCGCGTTCATGCCCCGGCCCAGCCGATCCCCTCGCCGGCGGCATGGCCGACCGTCTCCGCCGCAAACGACGAATACAGGCATGTCAGCGTCAGCGGCCGTTTCATGCATGACCGTGAGACGCTGGTTCAGGCCGTCACCGAGGAAGGCCCGGGCTATTGGGTGCTGACACCGCTTCGGCGTAGCGACGGCACGCTGGTCCTGGTCAACCGTGGCTTCGTGCCGTCCGACCGGCGCGACGCGTCGACGCGCCGGGACGGCAATCCGGACGGCCAGGTCGAGATCACCGGCCTCTTGCGCATCACGGAGCCAAAAGGCGGATTCCTCAGGACCAACGTGCCTGAGCATAATCGCTGGTACTCGCGGGATGTTGCCGCGATTGCGGCGGCACGCGGCCTCGACCATGTCGCGCCCTTCTTCGTCGATGCCGACGCTGGATCACAATCCGGCGGCGGCCCAATCGGCGGATTGACCGTGATCAGCTTTCCCAATAACCACCTGATCTACGCGCTGACGTGGTTTGCCCTGGCTTTCATGCTAGCCGGCAGACTTATCGTCACATTCGGCGGCGGGCTGTTCCGCCGCAGGAAGCCCTGGAGCGGCTTCGTCCACGAAGCGGCCGACGGCTCCGATGCCGACGCCCGCAGGACGGGATCAGATGCTGGAACGATCGTCGAGCCCACCTGACGACGGAAGAACGCATGTCGCCGTCACGCTGCAATCGCAGGCGGACGCGCGCAGCGAGCTGATCGGCGCTGCGCCGACCGACGACGAGACCAACCGCAAGAACATGGCGCTGCTGATCCAGCTGCGCTGGACCGCAGTGGTCGGGCAGATCGTGACTATCGGCGGCGTGCATGTCTGGCTCGGCATTCCCCTGCCTCTCACCCGCATGGGCGCGGTGATCGGCGCACTGATATTTCTCAACGTCTCCAGCCTGGTGTGGGTGCGCCATCGCGCCGCGATCACCAACAACGAGCTGCTGGTCGCCCTGATGCTGGACGTCGCTGCGCTGACCGCGCAGCTCTATCTCAGCGGCGGCGCCACCAATCCCTTCACCTCGCTGTTCCTGCTCCAGGTGACGCTGGGCGCGGTGCTGCTCGATGGCCGCTCGACCTGGTCGCTGGTCGCGCTGACCTGCGCGAGCTTCGTCTGGCTGACCGTCGCCTATCGGCCGCTCGATCTGCCGCCGAACCCGCTGAGCGAGACCTATACGCTCACGGTTGCCGGCATGCTGCTGGGCTTCGTGCTCAACGCCGTGCTGCTGGTGGTGTTCGTCACCCGCATCAACAGGAATTTGCGCGAGCGCGACGCGCATCTGGCGGCGCTGCGCCAGCATGCCGCCGAGCAGGATCATATCGTGCGCATGGGCCTGCTCGCCTCCGGCGCGGCTCACGAGCTCGGGACGCCGCTCGCCTCGCTCTCGGTCATCCTCGGCGATTGGCGCCGCATGCCCGACCTTGCCGCCGATCAGGAGCTGGCCGAGGACCTCGCGGAGATGGAGACCTCGCTGCAACGCTGCAAGTCGATCGTGACAGGCATTCTGGTGTCGGCGGGCGAAGCCCGCGGCGAAGGATCGTCGCCGACGACGGTGGCGGCTTTCGTCACGGCGCTGGTGGAAGAGTGGCGCGACGCGCGCTCGGCGCGCACGCTGTATTTCGTCAACACCTTCGGCGAAGACGTCGCGATCGCCTCAGACGTCGCGCTGAAACAGGTGATCTTCAACGTGCTCGACAACGCCTACGAGGTCTCGCGCGACTGGGTCGAGCTCGTTGCCGAGCGCGAGGGCGATAATCTCGTGCTGTCGATCAGCGATCGCGGCCCCGGCTTTGCGCCGGAGATGCTGGCACAGCTCGGAAAGCCCTATCAGTCGAGCAAGGGCCGCGCCGGCGGCGGGCTCGGCCTGTTCCTGGTGGTGAATGTGGTGCGCAAGCTTGGCGGCAGCGTGACTGCCGAGAACCACAGGAAGCGCGGCGCCACGGTCCGCCTCACGCTGCCGCTCGCCACGCTCGCGATCGGAGGCAGCTTTGACGCCTGACCGTTCGCTCATCGTCGTCGAGGACGATGCCGGCTTCGCCCGCACCCTGAAGCGTTCGTTCGAGCGCCGCGACTACGAGGTCGTGCTCGCCGCCTCGATCGAGGACGTGCGGAAAGTTCTGGAGGAGCGATCGTTCGGCTATGCCGTCGTCGACCTCAAGCTCGGCGGCGCCTCGGGGCTCGCCTGTGTCGAACTCTTGCACACGCACGATCCGGAGATGTTGATCGTGGTGCTGACGGGCTTCGCCAGCATTTCCACCGCGGTCGAGGCCATCAAGCTCGGCGCATGCCACTATCTCGCCAAGCCGTCGAACACCGACGACATCGAGGCCGCCTTCAACAAGGCCGCAGGCAATGCCGAGGTTGCGCTCGACGCCCGGCCGACATCGATCAAGACGCTGGAATGGGAACGCATCCACCAGACCCTGATCGAGACCGATTTCAACATCTCGGAAGCGGCAAGACGGCTCGGGATGCACCGGCGGACGCTGGCGCGGAAGCTCGAGAAGCGGCCGGTGAAGTGAGGTTGGTTAACTTTGTAGGGTGGGTTAGCGAAGCGTAACCCACCACTTCTTTGCGGCAGCATCGTGGGTTACGCCTTCGGCTAACCCACCCTACGGACCGAGCAAGATCATCCGGCGCCCCAAACAAAAAGCCCGGCCAAACGGCCGGGCTTTTGATCTGTTGCGATCGACGCGCGAGCCGCTTACGCGGCCTCGTCGGCGACCGTGGCTCCGCCCTCGGTCTCGTCGCTATCGCCCTCGGCGTCGGCTTCGCCTTCGGCGGCTTCGGACTTGGCGCCGGTGCGACGCGGGCTCTTGGCGAGCTGGGCCTCGATCTCCTTGACCGCTTCGGTCTCGGTCGAGTGCTGCACCACCGCGATCTCGCGGGAGAGACGGTCGAGCGCGGCTTCATAGAGCTGGCGTTCGCTGTAGGACTGCTCGGGCTGCGAT
This sequence comes from Bradyrhizobium sp. WSM1253, assembly GCF_000244935.1. NCBI lineage: Bacteria > Pseudomonadati > Pseudomonadota > Alphaproteobacteria > Hyphomicrobiales > Nitrobacteraceae > Bradyrhizobium > Bradyrhizobium sp. WSM1253. Next base: position 5,202,744 of record NZ_JH600073.1, on the reverse strand, counting down.
TCGGAGCGATAGAGGTCGCGCACGACTTCCGCGATCGCGACGATGTCGCCCGAGTTGATCTTCGCTTCGTATTCCTGGGCGCGGCGCGACCACATGGTGCGCTTGACGCGGGCACGGCCCTTGAGGGTCTCGAGCGCACGCTTCACCAGCGCGGGCTCGGACAGCTTGCGCATGCCGACATTGGCGACCTTGGCGGTCGGCACGCGCAGCGTCATCTTGTCCTTGATGAAGTTGATGACGAACAGCTCGAGCTTCGCGCCGGCAATCTCCTGCTCCTCGATGGCCAGGATCTGGCCGACGCCGTGGGCGGGATAGACGACGAATTCGTTGGCCTTGAAGCCCTGACGCTGGGTCACGACCTTCTTTTCCTCGACCTTCGGCGCAACAGCCGCGGGCTTCACGGCCGGCTTGGCGGCAGCGACGGGAGCCTTGGCAGGAGCAGCCGCAACAGGAGCCTTTGGCGCGGCGGGCTTGGCAGCGGGAGCCTTGGCAGCGGGCGTCTTGGCAACAGCGGGCTTGGCGGCAGGCTTGGCGGCAACAGGCTTGGCAACGGTCGCTTTCGCGGCCGGCTTGGCAGTCTTGTTAGGCATTGCGCTTCTTTTGTTCTTCGAGGACTTTGCAGCCGGCGCCTTAGTCGCGGTCCGACCCTTGGATGCGCTACGGCTGGCCGCGGCGACTTTCTTGGCGTCCTTATGGGAAGCCTTCGCTGAAGTACTCTTTTTACGCGTTTTCTGTGACACAGCCTGCGCGCGGAAACTGCCACGCCCCTGTTCGACATTTGGTTTCACGGGAACCCAACGGGGCCGACGGGGCTAACCAGGGTTCGGCTCAATGTGCCCAATATAGCACATTTCCCGCAAAAATCAATGATTTAGGGGTCTTAAGGGCTGGTTTTCGGCGGTAACGCCGCTAATAGGGTTAAGTTTGACCCGAATTAGTCGCCGGAGCCGGGGTTCGCGGAGAAATACTTGTCGAACTTGCCCTCCATGCCGTCGAAATCCTTGGCGTCGGCAGGTGATTCTTTCTTCTGGGTGATGTTCGGCCAGCTCTTGGCGTAGTCGGCGTTGACCGTGAGCCACTTTTCCAGGCCCGGTTCCGTGTCCGGTTTGATGGCATCGGCGGGACATTCCGGCTCGCACACGCCGCAATCGATGCACTCGTCAGGATGGATGACGAGCATGTTCTCGCCCTCGTAGAAACAATCGACCGGGCAGACCTCGACGCAGTCGGTGTACTTGCACTTGATGCACGCTTCAGTGACGACGTAAGTCATCCAACGCTCCGAAAAGCTCTTTTAAAAGTCGCGGCTTGCGTAGCGCGGATGGCCCGGCGCCGCAAGCTCAGGAACGGCCGATCATGACGGCTTTATGCGCTTGATCGACCAAGAAATGAATTCAAAGCGCAATTAATTGCGCTGAGAATTCGGATGGCCTTCACCGAGCTCTTCGTAGAGCACACGGGCCGAGGCGGCATCGCCGCGGCGTTCGTTGAAGGCGGTGACTTTCAAGACGCGCACAGTGCGATCGAGCGCGATGGTGAGCACGTCGCCGATCTTGATCGCATGCCCCGGCGATTTCTCGCGTGCACCGTTGACGCGAACATGGCCGGACTCGACAAGCTCGGCAGCGGAGGTGCGCGCCTTCACCACCCGCGCGTGCCATAGCCATTTGTCGATGCGCTGCCGCTCGGTCGTGACTCTATTCCCTCTGACGCGTTTTCTTCACGCGAACCGCTCCGCACTTCGCTTGAAAACGCTACGCTACTCCTTACGCCCGGACAGCTGCTCCTTTAGCGCAGCGAGCTTTGCGAACGGCGAGTTCGGATCGACCGGGCGATCGCGCTCGCGCGGATTGGCGCTCGATGCATAGGGGCGCAGCGAGGGTCCGCCCTGGCGGTCGCGGCCCTTGTCGCGGTCGCGGCCACGGTTGTCGCGACCCTTGTCGCGATCACCGCCACCAAACTTGCCCTTGTTGCGATCCTTGTTGTCGCGGTCCTTGTTGCCGCCATTCTTGCCCTCGAAGCGGCGGTTCTTGTCGTCGCGTCCCTCGGGCCGCGGCGCAGCTTCGGCGCCACCTTCGCGCGGCTTGCGGAAGTCCCTGCCGCCATCGCGGCCGGAATCCCGGCGATGACCGCCGCCATGGCGATGACGCTCACCGCGTTTCTCGCCGTCGGCGGCAGGCTGGGCTTCGCCTTCGGCAGGCGCAGTGCCTGCTTCAGCAGCCGCCTGCGGACGCGGCTGGTGATGACGCTGGTTGCGATGGCGCTCGTGGCGCGGCTTGCGATCGTCGTGACGGCCGGCGGGACGCCAGACCTCGATGAGCTCGGGCTCGGCGGGCGTTGCCGCGGCTTCCACAGGCGCAGCCGCATCGGCCGACGCAGCGGCTTCGGTTGCAGCAGTCTCTGCAGACGCGGTCTCGGCAGGTGCGGTCTCGGCAGGTGCGGTTTCGGCGGCTTCAACGGGTGCCGCAGCCTCTTCCGCAGGCGGCGCGATGCCGGGAGCGTCTTCCGGCGTGACGGAGGCTTCGAGCGCCGGCTCGTCTTGCACGGGCTCGTCGTGCTGCTCCATGCCGGGCGCGTCTTCGACGGTCACAGGCTCGGCGGCGGCTTCGATCGCGGTTTCCGCAGGCACTGCGGCGTCCTCGACCGACGTTTCGGCTGCGGGCGTCTCTTCGCTGGAGGCTTCAGCAGCAGCCGCGTCAGCAACAGGGATCTCGGCAACAGCCGCGGCGGGTTTCGCCGGCAGCGGCGGGCGCTTGTCCATGCGATAGCCGAGCGCACGCAGCACGGAGGCAAAATCTTCGCCGGCCGAACCGGTGAGCGAGGTCATCGCCTGCGTCACCACGAAGCTGCGGCCGTCGAACGCACCGGCGGGCTTTTCGCCGGACGCGTTCTCGCGCCAGGCCAGCGCCGGACGGATCAGATCGGCCAGGCGCTCCAGGATGTCGACGCGGACGGCGCGCTCGCCGGCCTGCTTGTAGCCGAGCACGCGATAGGCGTCGCGCGGCAGCTGCTTGTCGACCGGGAACGAGGTGCGGCCGGAGCTCGCCAGATGCTGCGCGCCCGACAGCGCGGAGGGATCGACATTGTCCTGCTTCAGCGCCCAGAGCAGCGCGGCCAGAGCACGCCCGGCCGGCTTGAGCAGGCCGGGGAAATAGAGGTGATAGGCGCCGAAGCGGACGCCGTATTTGCGCAAGGTCGCGCGCGAGGGCTGGTCGAGGTCCTTCAGCTCGTTGGCGATCTTCGGGCGCTCCAGCACGCCGAGCGCCTCCACGAGCTGATAGGCGATGCCGCGGGCGATGCCGGTGACGTCCTCGGCCTTGCTGAGCTCGAACAGCGGCCCGAGCAGCTTTTCGATATGCGTCTTGAGCCAGAGCTCGAGCCGGGCCTGCACCTTGTCGCGGGGGGCGCCCGTGAGGCGTTCGTCGGAGATGATGCGGATGCGCGGATGCAGCGCGTCCTCTGCGGCAGACAGCCGCGCCACGGCATCGCCGGTCCAGCGGATGATGCCTTCCGAGGTCAGCACGAACTGCTCGTCCGGCGCATTGCCCAGTTTTTCGGCGCGCGCGTTGATCTCGCCGGCGAGCACGGCCTGCGCTGCAGCCTGCAACGCTTTCGCATCGGAGCCGGCTTCCGCCGCATCCGGTGCAAAGGTGAAGCCATCGAGGCGGCCGATGACATGGCCTTCGACGATGACTTCGCCGGTCTTGCCGATTTCAGTATTCAAGCTCGTGTTCTCCCGCAGGCGGCGCATCAATACACTGGTCCGGCGATCAACGAAACGCTCAGTCAAGCGTTCATGGAGCGCATCCGATAATTTATTTTCGACCTCGCGGGCGATCCCCTGCCACCGTTCGGGGTCTTTCAGCCAGTCGGGACGGTTGGCGACGAAGGTCCAGGTGCGAATCTGCGCGATCCGGGCCGACAGCGTGTCGATATCGCCGTCGACGCGGTCGGCCTGGTCGATCTGGGTCCTGAACCAGGCGTCGGGGATGCACCCCTTCCGCATCAGGAAGCCGTACAGCGTCGTCACCAGCTCGGCATGGGCGGCCGGCGACAGTTTTCGATAATCCGGGATTTGGCAGGCCTCCCACAGCCGTTCCACCGCATCCTTGCCATGCGCGACATCGCGCACCTCGGCGTCGCGGGCGGCGTGGTCGAGCACGCGCATGTCCTCGGCGATCGGCGCGCGGGTCAGCGCCTCATGGCCGGGGGCTAGGTTCAGCGAGACCTGGAGCGCGCCGAGGGAAGCGAAATCCAGCTTCGAATTGCGCCATTGCAAAACCTTCACGGGGTCGAAGGTGTGGTTCTGCAGCGCATTGACGAGCTCGGGCTCGAACGGTGCGCAGCGGCCGGTGGTGCCGAAGGTGCCGTTGCGGGTGGCGCGGCCGGCGCGGCCGGCGATCTGGCCGAATTCGGACGGCGTCAGGCGGCGGAACTGGTAGCCGTCGAACTTGCGGTCGGAGGCAAAGGCGACGTGGTCGACGTCGAGATTGAGGCCCATGCCGACGGCGTCGGTGGCGACGAGGTAATCGACCTCGCCGTTCTGGAACATCGCAACCTGCGCGTTTCGGGTGCGCGGCGACAGCGAGCCCAGCACCACGGCGGCACCGCCATGCTGGCGGCGGATCAGCTCGGCGATGGCGTAGACCTCGTCAGCCGAGAAGGCGACGATGGCGGTGCGGCGCGGCTGCCGCGTGATCTTGCGGTCGCCGGCGAATTCCAGCTGCGACAGACGCGGCCGCGTGATCATGGAGACGCCCGGCAGCAGCCGCTCGATAATGGGCCGCATCGTCGCTGCGCCGAGCAGCAGCGTCTCGTCGCGGCCACGCCGGTTGAGGATGCGATCGGTGAAGACGTGGCCGCGCTCCAGATCGGAGGCGATCTGCACCTCGTCGACGGCGAGGAACGAGACGTCGAGATCCCGCGGCATCGCCTCGACGGTCGAGACCCAATAGCGCGGCGCTTTCGGCTTGATCTTCTCCTCGCCGGTCACGAGCGCGACGGCGTCGGGGCCGACCCTTGCTGCGATCTTGTTGTAGACCTCGCGCGCCAGCAGGCGCAGCGGCAGCCCGATCATGCCGGAGGGATGCGCGAGCATCCGCTCGATGGCGAGATGGGTCTTGCCGGTGTTGGTGGGACCGAGCACCGCAGTGACGCCGGCGCCGGGAAGCCGCTCGGAAGCGAAGGGGGAGGAGGAAAAAGGCATCTGGGGGATTAGGTAATGGCGATTGGGGCGAATGTCAGTGCTGTTTTGGGGCGGTGGCGCGAAGGGCTCGCCTCACACACTGCTGTCCTCGCCCGGCTCGACCGGGCGATCCAGTATTCCAGAGGCGGCGCAGATCAAACCGAGAGGGCGCGGCGTACTGGATGCCCCGGTCAAGCCGGGGCATGACGGCGGAGAATGCGGCGCCCCTTCCCAAATCCCGCGCAACTGTCTCACTTTGCGACGCTTTTCCCGTTGGCTTTAAGCTTCGGAACGAGTTGAGAACGAATCGCGGCCGAATCGCTGACTCCCCCTTGAGTCCTGTTCCGTTCTCGCAAGATGTCGCGGGAGGCTTATTGGGTTCGCACTAGATGGAGTTTTGGCCCGCCGCACAAGCGACGTTTCGGTGGCGGATTCGTTAAAGCTGGGGACGGCGCGGAGTCGAATCAGAATCGGGGAGGAGTCAAATGGATTCCCGGCCCTGGAGCCCTCCCAAACAAAAAGTGCGAAAACAACCCCATGCACAGTAGGGATGCCATTGAAATCGCTTGCGTTTATTTTCACCAAAAAGGGAGATTCAGCACGGGACGCCCCTCTACTGCGTCTTCGCGATCCTGGGCGGCTGGGCCGTGGTGATGAAGCTGGTGGCTTCCAGCATGGCCGGCCCGAGCGGGGTCGGCACTTTCAGCCAGAACGGGACCAGGATGCGCGTTCCCGCGATCGGCGCGAACGCGACCTCGATGTTGCGCTGGGCGGCGAGATATTTGATCACGGGACGGTCGGGGATGTAGCCGGCGATGGGCACGAAATACAGCGAGCAGACCACGACCTGGCCGTGATAGCCCTTCTCCGCCTTCACGCTCTCCATGCGCTTGAAATCGAGCTTGAGCTCGTAGCGCATGCGGCCGTCGAACACGGCGGCGCTGCCGTGGCAGGCGTCCGCCGACAGCACGTCGCCGCTGCCTGCTACGCGCACCAGCGAGGCCGTCATCGGATCCCAGACGCCGCGGCGATGCGCGTCGATGACGACGATGCGGTCGGGATCGACCGGCGGCTCCGGCAGGATGGCAAAATCCTTCACATTGCCCTTGTCGAGCGTGATGCGGATCTCTTCGGTCTTCTTCGAGGTGGTGGTGGAGGCCTGGTAGCCGGTCGCCACCAGCGCGCCGTTGACGACGCGGCCCTGCGAGGCGCCGGTGCCCGACCCGCCCGCGAACGATTTCAAGAGCCCCGAGGTACCGCCGGAGGCCGCGGCCGCGAACACATCGTCCTGGATGTCGATGTTCCAGGCGCCTCGGCCTACGGGAATGCCCGACAGCGTCGCCTCGTATTGCGCCTCGAGCTTGCCTTGCGCCGCCGCGGGCTCCGCCGCCCACGCCAAAACCAGCCCGCCAAGGGCCGCCATGACCCAGCGGCCGGCAGAGCGCGGATGACTTGCGCGTGGATTCCTTGCGCGCCGCTCCGCTGAGCGCAGCTCATTTGGGCGCAGGCTTGGCGCAAGATGAGACGTTGTGAGCACGAAACAATCCAATCGGGGCGCGAACGGTTGTTACTTAAGCCAAAACCCGCGCCAAGCAATGTGTCCGGGCCACTCCGCGTCCGGAACTCCACTGGACTCTTCGGGCGCGAATACGCCCTTTATGTGATGGTAAGGCGCGATAATCATTGCCGTTTTGGTGATCGGGGCGGGTCAGAACCGCGCACCTCACCCCGCCACCTCCACCGCTGTCATGCCCCGGCTTGACCGGGGCATCCAGTACGCCGCGGCCCCTCTGGTCAGCCGTACCGTCTCGGCGTACTGGATCGCCCGGTCGAGCCGGGCGATGACAGCTACCTTGGAGCACGAAACCCGCCCCAAAACCTTGACGTCCCGCCGCTTCCCCCCTATACGTCCGCCCGCTCCCTGCAAGGACAGAGAATTTGCCCGTGGCGCCCCGAATGGCGGCCGCACATCGTTGGGAAAGATTGAGGATTTTGCCATGTCTCGCCGCTGCGAATTGACGGCCAAGGGCCCCCAGGTCGGCCACACGGTCAGCCACTCCAACATCAAGACCAAGCGCCGCTTCCTGCCGAACCTGGTCAACGTGACCTTCATCAGCGAAGCGCTGGGCCGCAACGTGCGCCTGCGCGTCTCCACCAACGCGATCAAGAGCGTCGACCACAATGGCGGCCTCGATCCCTTCCTGCTCAAGGCCAAAGCCGCCGTGCTGTCGCCGCGCGCCCTCGAGCTGAAGCGCGCCATCCAGAAGAAGATCGGCCCGGCCCCTGCGCCAGAGAAGAAGGCGAGCTAAGAATTTTCGAATTGGGCGAGGGCTTGCGTCGCGAGGCGTAGGCTTAGCTGGATCAAGTTTTGCGTAACGGCCGGATCGGAAGATCCGGCCGTTTTTTCTTGTGCATCAAGGCTATGGCCTCGGAACACGGGGACTCCCCTCTCATCGATTCGCAGCCTATGCTTTAGCCTTATTGATCATCAACCGAGGCGTGCAAGAATAAGAAGGGAAATCGGCTCGGCTCATTGTGGCTAGTCGTCAGGGGCGGGAATGAACGTTGCTGTAAAAGCCGTAAAACATGCTGCACCCGGACCATACCTGGGCTTTTCCCTGCAACAGGTCCGTCTCTGCTATCATCTCTTAACCTGCCCTAGTGGAGCTCAGGTTTCGCTAGAACTGCTGGATGATGTACGCGCGCTCATTAAGACAACCGTGGTCGCCGAGCTAGTCGACGCTCTTTGTCATTCAGCCATCGGAATGGCAAAGGAATGGGCGGATGAAGGTTGGTCGTTTGACGAGAATTGCTGCGACCTGCTCTTCTTCTGGCTTTGAAGATAGGGATGTGAGCAAACCGGGAAGATTATTTCTTTGAACAAAAGCGATGAAGTTGGCCTTGAACTTATCTCCGTCTAGTCGACTGAACGAGGTTCGAGGCGAAATTGGTAACTTGGAGAGAGATTCTGAAGCCGCACGCGAGGTCGCCGATCATTTCGACCGAGTCGAACGCTTTCTAGGTCGCCTCGAACAGGCGTTGCAATTGTATGACCGGGCTGACCAATCATCCGACCTACGCATGGAGATCGAAGGACTTCGAAGGCAAATTGAAACCCTTCAGAAGACAGTCTCTGACGCAGAGATCCGCCGCAAACTAAATAACGCGCTCACCCGAATTGAGAGCATGACCACTCAACTGGTGCCGCAGCTAGATGCCGAGTGGCCGGATGCTCCCGTGAGGCTCATAATCGACGACCTTACGGTAAAGGTAGTTCGCGGCAGCAGAGATGACTATCTTTGGGAAATCGGCAGTGGGGCGAATTGGCTCGCGTATCACGTCAGCTTGACGCTCGCGTTGCAAAAATTCTTTCTCGCTGAGCCTCAACATTTCGTACCTGCTCTGTTGATCTATGATCAACCTAGCCAAGTTTATTTTCCGAAGCGGGCCGCAAGCGATGACGCGACTGAAGCGTTCGCGCTGCGCGATCAGGACGTTCTAGCAGTCCGCAAGGTGTTTGCTCTTTTGGGACGAGAGGTCGAGGCCGCAGGTGGACGGCTTCAAATCATCGTCCTCGACCACGCCGACGAAGGCGTTTGGGGCGGCATCCCAAACGTCTCCCTTACAGAGGAATGGCGCGGCAAGGCACTCGTTCCCTCAGATTGGTGATCGCCATTTCGTGCAACGCGCCGGCGTCGCGTTGGCAGGCTCCAAAGAATGTCGAGCGAGATACCTTGCTGAGAGCAGCCCCCTACCCCCGAAAATCAATGCTCCGCAGCACGATCCCCGGCGGCGTGCCTTCGAACTCCGTAGCCTGATATTTGCGTCCGGTGCAGGCTTCGATGCGTTCGCGCAGGCGCGTGAACTGCTCTTCGCGCTCGCTGGGCCTGGCGCGCGGGCCGCGCTCGAGGTCGTCCATGGCGGAGGTCGAGATCGCGCAGGCGATCTCCTTACTGCCGTCCTGCATCGAGAACTGGACGATGCCGCGGTCCTGGTCGTGGGCGATGAAGCGGCTGGTGGTGAGCGTCATGGGGTACTCCTTTGCGTCCGCGTCGTGCCGGCCTTGTGCGCAATTACACACTGGGGGCGTCGGTCAGCGTATCGAAGCACGCTGTGGCACGAGGATGCACAACAACTGACTTCGGTGGTTATGGGTCCTGGCTTTCGCCAGGACGACGGGTGTGCTTGCGAGCGTTGCGCGATGGCGCCACGAGTTGGCTTGCCGTCAGCCGTCGCCGTTGAGCCTTGCGAAATCGTCGAACAGCGCGGCGACCAGCGCACGGTGACGGGTGTCCTCGGCGGGGAGGCTCGCGGCATAGAGATTGAGCAGATGGCGGGCCTTCACGGCGGCCTCCGGCCAGGACGTGGCGGGCACCGACATCATGCGGTTTTCGAGCTCGGCCTCGCGCTCGCGCAGCTCCCTGACCTGGGCCTCGACATCGGCCAGCGCGCGGCGCAGATCGGTTGCCTTCTGGGCGGCCATGCCGCGGTGGCTGTCGAGATCGACCGGAATGTCAGTCATTTCAGGCACTCGCGTCGATACGTTGGGCATCCGCAAGGTCGACCGAGCCGATCGACAGCATCTCCGTCGCACCGCGCACGCCTTCGGAGGGCACCGTGATCATGGTGGCGACGCGGCGATAGGACGCGAAGGACAGGCCCTCGATCATCTCCTCGTCGGTGACGACCTCATAGGCGCCCGCCGGCAATTCGCGCGCGACGCCGCGGATGTGGAATGGATGTTTGAAGGTGATGGTTTCTCGCCGCGAGCGGATGGTCATGCGCGCCTGCCTTTCGCAAAGAAGGGGCCCCAACCGACGCCAGCCGTGGCGAACCATGCGCTTGTTACCCGGCAATAGCCAGCTTTATGTCAGCGCGGGCCGGGACTTAAGCTGCAAGCGCGACACTCGCGCGCGGCGTTTTAGTCCTCGCCATCGGCGCGGCGCGGGCGTACGCTCCAACGTGTCAGCGCAGCTCACGCAATTGCCGCGCGTCGATGTTGCGCTGCATCTTTCGCGCCTCGTGTGCGCAGCGGCGATCTTTCAATGGCTCGGGCAGGTGTAACTCGTCGCCTCGCCCAGCGACCATTGCAGCGCCGATCTCGCACGCGGACGAATTCGAAACCCAGGAGGAGACGACGTCATGGCCAAGGGACAGCAACGCAGCAATCGCGAGACCAAGAAACCGAAGAAAGACAAGATCAAGACCAGCGCCGCGGCGCCCAGCCGCAAGGATGCGGCGTGGCAGCCGGAGATCGGGCAGAAGAAGAAGTAGCGGCGAGGCCTCTTTCAAAACGGCGGGGCTCTCGCATAGGACGCTCAGCGGCGCCTGAGCGAGCGCCTCGTCCTTCGAGACGACCGCTTCGCGGTCTCCTCAGGATGAGGCTTGGCTGCACTCATGTGCGTTGAAATGCCGCCGCATACTCATCCCTCATCCTGAGGGCCCGCCGCAGGCGGGCGTCTCGAAGGATGGCCGCAGTCGAACTTCCGGCCATACATCTCCTTCTCCCCGCGCTTTTCCGCTATACTCGCCCGGGTAGCATCAGCGGGAGGGGTATCCTGTGGAGCACGAGCGCAACGCCGACCACACATCCGAGCCGAAGAATCTCGTCATCTGCTGTGACGGCACCGGCAACGAGATTTCCGAAAACATCTCCAACGTCCTGAAGCTGTATCGCTGCCTGCGCAAGACCGACAAGACGCGACCGCGGCAGATGGTGTTCTACGATCCCGGGGTCGGCACGGTGACCGAGCCGTCGACGTGGCACCGCTGGAAAGCCAACATCAATCTGGTGCTGGGGCTCGCCACCGGCTACGGGCTCGATGACAACACGCTGTCGGCCTATTGCTTCCTGGTCGAGCACTACGCGCCGGGCGACAGGATCTACCTGTTCGGCTTCTCGCGCGGCGCCTATACCGTGCGCGTGCTGGCGGGGCTGATCCACAAGATCGGCCTGATCTCGCCGGAGCAGGCCAACCTCGCAGGCAGTGGCCTCGTCGCCTACAAGCAATATTCCGGCACCGGGCGCGGCAACGATGTCAGCGACCTCGTCGATGAGGGTTTTGACGACAGCGGGCCGCTGCCGAAAAACAAGTTCGATCTCGCCGCCCAGTTCGCACGCATCACCTCGTCGCGCTGGCCGACCATCCACTTCATCGGCGTCTGGGACACGGTGGCGAGCGTGATCGTGCCGCGCGCCGACCGGGGCTATTTGCCGAGCTTCGAGGAGCTCGCCTTCACGCTGCGCAATCCCAGCGTCAACATCTTCCGCCAGGCGATCGCCATCGACGAGCGGCGCTGCATGTTCCGCCTCAAGCAGTATGAGGAGCCGCAGGATTACTGGCGCAACCGCTTCGTGCCCGACGACAAGAAGGAGCCGCAGGACATCCTGCAGGTGTGGTTCGCCGGCGTGCATTGCGACGTCGGCGGCGGCTATCCGGAAGCCGAGAGCGGCGAGTCCAAATATCCGCTGCTCTGGATGATCGAGGAGGCGGCCAAGGCCGGGCTGAACTTCAACCCGCGCACGGTGAACCAGCTCGCCTGGGGCATCCAGCGCAAGAACTCACCGTTTCAATATGTGGAGCCGGCCTACACCGGCAAGACGGGCGAGCTGCACAATTCGATGACGGCGCCCTGGCGCGTGCTGGAGTATCTGCCGAAGAGCGCGACCTACAAGGAATGGCCGGAGCGGAAGGTGTTTATGGGGCTCTACATTCCCGATTGCGAACCGCGCCTCATTCCCGAAGGCTCGCATGTGCATGAGAGCGTGTTGAAGCGGATGGCGGTGGAGCCCGGTTATCGGCCGGTGAATCTGCCGAAGGATTATGTGACGGTGCCGATGCCGGTGCCGCCGGGTGTGGGCGCTGGAGGCGAGGCGGGGGAGATCGTGGTGGGGTGACTCCGCTCGTCATTGCGAGCGCAGCGAAGCAATCCAGAATCTTTCCGCAGAGGAAGTCTGGATTGCTTCGCTGCGCTCGCAATGACGGACGGGCTTTGATGGCAGCCGCACCCCGCTACCGCTCCTTTCTCCATTCGCCAATACTTTTCATTAAAATTCTCCGCCCCGCTTTAGCCGGATCGAATCAACTCCTTGGCATCATCGACAAACCACCCGCGCCATCCGCGGAAATTGGAGGAGAGTGCCAATGCATCCGCGCCGACATGCCCGCGTCAAACCCGCAGGCCTCGTGTCCCGCCAGGCCAAGATCATCACCGACCCGCGCGCGCCGGTGATCCCCTGCACGCTGATCGACTATTCGCCGGGCGGCGCCTGCGTCGATCTCGGCGGCCAGGTGAAGATTCCCGATCGCTTCGAGCTGCTGCATGTCAACACCAAGAAGCGCTGCCGCGTGGCGTGGAAGCGCGGCACGAAAGTGGGCGTGGTGTTTTGAGTCCTTCCAGCTGTTGAACAAGGCCGCGCTCCACACTCCGCTCGGCTCCCTCCCCCCTTGTGGGGGAGGGTTGGGGAGAGGGGTGGCCCAGCAAAAGGTGTCGGCGACCTGCGAAGTCGTCCGTGAAGAGCGGCTAAGCGATTGAGCTAGGATCGCATTTGACTTTGTGGACTGTTTTTGGAATGCAGGATTTTGATGCTTGGGGCATCGGAACCTTGCAATTTCATTTTCAGGATTCCGTCGAATCGCCAGTCATGATTCGGTGGTCGCATCGGAGGTGGCGATGCGACCGAAGAAGCATAGGACGACGGGATCGGGCGATCTGTTCCGGGCCAGGCTGGACCAGATCATCAATTTGAAGCACGAGCTGGTTCAGCTCGCC
>NZ_JH600073.1:4879437-5189686 GCF_000244935.1 Bradyrhizobium sp. WSM1253 | reverse complement strand
TCCTATCTTCGCATTGCCAGGACCGCGGCAATGATGCGGGGCGCTACGCTCATGCCAAGCAATTCAAGCGGCATCAGCGGCAGTTGCGCATTCTGCGCAGCCGGCTGGGCCGGATCATTCGCGATATCCGCCGCAAGATCGAAGGTCAGACCGTGCTCGAGAACGCCTTCGCCCTCCCGCTCGGCCGAGCCTCGCAGATCCGCTCGCAGCAGCAGCGCCAGCGCGGCTGGAAGCTCTATTCCTTCCACGCCCCGGAGGTGGAGTGCATCGGCAAGGGCAAAGCAGCCGCGCCTTACGAGTTCGGTGTCAAAGCCTCTATCGTCACCAACAACCGCCGTGCTCCCGGTGGCCTGTTCGTGCTGCACGCCAGGTCGCTGCCCGATAACCCGTACGACGGTCACACATTGCGGGACGTCATCGACCGCACCGAGACACTCACCGGCTGTGCGATCGAGCGGGCCTATGTCGACAAGGGATACCGCGGCCATGACACAAAGAACCCGCGCCGTGTCTTCATCTCTGGCCAGAAGCGCGGCGTCTTCGGTGTCATCAAGCGCGAGCTGCGCCGCCGCTCCGCCATCGAACCCATCATCGGACACCTGAAGACCGATGGCCACCTCGGCCGCTGCTACCTCAAAGGCCGCGCCGGCGATGCGGCCAACGTCATCCTCTCAGCCGTCGGCCACAACTTCCGCCGCATCCTCGCCTGGCTCAGAGAACTCTTGTGCCTGTTCCTGATCCAGCTCTGGCGCACGCCCGCCTGTCCGGCCCCGCTCAATTCGGCTTCTTAACGGACGACTGCGAAGTGACGGCAACAGAGTCTCGCTTCATTCGACAGAGCACGCCGTGTGGCTACCCCTCTCCCTAGCCCTCCCCCACAAGGGGGGAGGGAACGCACTGTGCTTGCGGCGCGATCTCTCCCAACACAACAAATTCACGACTTCCGCATCCGCGCCTTTGCCCCCGCGACGATCTGCATCGCGACGCCGGCGATCCAGCCGAACAGGGCGAACCAGCTCCACGCAATATGCGGTTCGAGGCGGAGCACGATGATGGCGACGGAGGCGAGCGCAGTGAATGTGGCGCAGAGCGTGCCGGCGGAGCTCAACAGTTCCGCGGCGTCGATGTCGCCGTGGGCCTCGTCGAAAGGCAGTTGCGGTGTGTCGATGCCGAGATAGAAGCCGACGAAGCCCAGCACCATCATCAGCAGCAGGAAGCCTTCCGTGGTGAGCGCGGGTATAGCGGATCCCACGTAAGCGCCGACGAACAGCCCGCACGCCGCGCCCGCCATCGCAAGCCCCACGCGCTCGATGACGTGGGCAGCTTTCCGGATACGAAACCGCATGGCAGGCCTCCGCGAGGCGTTGGACGCACGCGAGGTTAGGCCAGATTTGGCGGAGGTGGAAGGTGAGAGGGTTTACGGATGCGTGAGGTGGGATGGTTTAGGACCAAAGGACGCAAGCGCGGCGACCTTTGCGTGGGCGCATGCCTCCCCGACCGTCATTGCGAGCGCAGCGAAGCAATCCAGGCTCTTTCCGCGGACGCAGTCTGGATTGCTTCGTCGCAAGGGCTCCTCGCAATGACGAGTTTGCGGCGCGGTCGTCGCGCCACATTCGCCCCCCTCACCGCGCCCCGAAATTGGTCTTGCCGAACAGCGCCTTCTGCGTCGAGGGCTGCGAGCGCCAGTATTGCGGGGGGGCTTCGACCTCGCCGCCGAGATCCGCTGCGGCGTGCCAGCCCCAGCGGGGGTCGTAGAGCATGCCGCGGGCGAGCGCGACCATGTCGGCCTTGCCGGATGCGACGATCTCTTCGGCCTGCTTCGGCTCCGTGATCAGGCCGACGGCGATGGTGGGCAAACCCGTCTCGCGCTTGATCGCCTCTGCGAACTGCACCTGATAGCCGGGGCCGAGCGCGATCTTCTGCAGCGGCGAGACGCCGCCGGAGGAGGCATCGATCCAGTCGACGCCGCGCGCCTTCAGCACCTTGGCGAACTCAATCGTCTGCGCCAGGTCCCAGCCGCCCTCGACCCAGTCGGTCGACGACACCCGCATCCCGACCGGCTTGTCGTGCGGGAATGCCGCGCGCACCGCGTCATAGACCTCCAGCGGGAAGCGCATGCGGTTTTCGAGCGAGCCGCCATATTCGTCGGTGCGTTTGTTCGAGATCGGCGACAGGAACTGATGCAGGAGATAGCCGTGCGCGCCGTGCAGCTCGATCGCGTCGATGCCGATGCGATCGGCGCGCTTCGCCGACTCGACGAAGGCATCGCGAATGCGCTTGAGGCCGGCGGCGTCGAGCGCCAGCGGCGCGGCTTCGCCCTCCTTGTGCGGCAGCGCTGACGGCGCCACGGTCTGCCAGCCGCCCTGGTCCTGCGGGATCAGCTGGCCGCCGTCCCAGGGCCGCGCGCTCGAGGCTTTGCGGCCCGCATGCGCGAGCTGCATTGCGACCGCGGTCGAGGAATGTTTCCGCACCGAGGTGAGGATCTGCTTCAGCGCGGCCTCGGCGGCATCGCTGTAGAGCCCGAGGCAGCCCGGTGTGATGCGGCCGATCGCCTCGACATGGGTCGCCTCGATGCAGAACATCGCCGCGCCCGACAGGCTGAGATTGTTGATGTGGGTGAAGTGCCAGTCGGTGGGAACGCCGTCCTCGGCCGAATATTGACACATCGGCGACACCACGACGCGGTTCTTCAAATTCAGGCCGCGCAGCTTGATCGGGGAAAACAGGACGCTCATGCGGGGGAGTTCCGGGATGGGGCGGGGAGTTGGACAGAGTGTAGTGAGCGATGCGCCGATTGCCAGCCGCGCGGCGGGCATGGCGGCTCGTAGCGTCATGCATTGCGGCCGCGCCGCCCTACTCCACCAGCGCGAACTGCAGCAGCAGGGTGCGCTGGAGCATCGAGAAATTGTCGTCGGACACCAGCGTCAGCACGGTCTCGCCGTCAGGCGTGACGTGGGCGTCGATGCCTTCCATGTTGTCGATCTCGTGGCCGAGATCGGCCTTGAACAGCACGGGGCCGTCGACCAATGCGCCCGGCGCGATCGATTTCAGGGGGATCGCGCGGATGCGGATATCGACGCCGGTGAACCAGGAAAATTTGCGTTCGAGGATCAGGAGGTCGCTCGAGGGCAGCAGCACCGCATCGCTGATCAGCTGCTGCTCGGTGCGGCGAATGCTGAACTGGCCGGGCGTCGGGCCGCCGAGCAAGAATCCGATCAGATTGCCGTCGGCATCGAAGCCGCCCTCCGACAGCGCGATCAAGGTGCCCGCGAGCGGCTGCCCCTTTGGTATGTCCTTGGGGACAAACACCAGCGCCTCGAGCCCTTTATTATAGGGCAACTTCCGCACTGCCGGCGGCGTCGGCAGCACCTCGCCGCGGGCGCGCGTGCCGCCCTTCGAAAAATCGAACCGCATGATCTGGTTGACGCGCTCGAGCCCCACATAGACGAAGTCGCCGTCGCGCGCGAGCGATTCGGTGTCGTACCACAGCCGCTTCTCCGTGATCGGCCGCCCCTCCGCATTGAGCACCGGCGCAGCCTCGACGTCGTCGAGACCGGTCATGCTCCGCCCGGAATAGCGGATGCGACCGGTGAACCAGGTGCCCTGGTCGGAGATCGCGAGAAAGCGCTCGCCTTTGGTGTCGAGGAAGCGGAAGCCGGACAGGCCGCCGAAGCCGCGATGCGGCGAGGTCAGCACCAGGCCGCCGCGATAGTCCAGCGAACCGAACCGCGTGCGCGCGCGGTCGCGCGGCTCGAAATTGGGAATCGGCCGCGCGTTGACCTCGATGCCAACGGGCGCGGCGACGGCGTGCTCGATGAGCGCCGGCTTCGGCGCGGGCTGTGCCTGCGCCAGACGAGACAGTGCGAGAGTGGAAAATCCCGCCGCCGCGTGGCCGATAAAGCTGCGGCGGGATCGATGCTTGCTCACGAATGCAATTTGCGTCGCGGGCGGTTGGCCGGCTGCGTGGGCGCGGTGTTGGTCTCGCTGAAGAGTTCGGCGAGTTTTTCGGTGATGGCGCCGCCGAGCTCTTCGGCGTCCACGATCGTCACCGCGCGGCGGTAATAGCGCGTCACGTCATGGCCGATGCCGATCGCGATCAGCTCGACCGGCGAGCGGGTCTCGATCTCCTCGATGATGTGGCGCAGGTGCCGCTCGAGGTAGTTGCCGGGATTGACCGACAGCGTGGAATCGTCGACCGGCGCGCCGTCCGAGATCATCATCAGGATCTTGCGCTGCTCGGGCCGGCCGAGCAGGCGCTTGTGCGCCCAGTCGAGCGCCTCGCCGTCGATGTTCTCCTTCAGCAGCCCCTCGCGCATCATCAGGCCGAGATTCTTTCGCGCACGACGCCACGGGGCATCGGCCGACTTGTAGATGATGTGGCGGAGATCGTTGAGGCGGCCGGGACTGGCCGGCTTGCCGGCGGCAAGCCACGCCTCGCGCGATTGGCCACCCTTCCAGGCGCGCGTGGTGAAGCCGAGAATCTCGACCTTGACGCCGCAACGCTCCAGCGTGCGGGCGAGGATGTCGGCGCAGGTCGCCGCGACCGTGATCGGCCTGCCGCGCATCGAACCGGAATTGTCTAAGAGCAGCGTCACCACGGTGTCGCGGAACGTCGCCTCCTTCTCGTGCATGAAGGACAGCGGGTGATAGGGATCGGTCACCACGCGGGACAGGCGCGCGGGGTCCAGGATGCCCTCTTCGAGATCGAACTCCCAGGCGCGGTTCTGCTGCGCCATCAAGCGCCGCTGGAGGCGGTTGGCGAGACGGGCGACGATGCCCTGCAGATGTGCGAGCTGCTTGTCGAGATAGGCGCGCAGGCGCTCCAGCTCGTCATGGTCGCAGAGGTCTTCGGCGGCGATGATCTCATCGAACTTCGGCGCGAAGGCGTGATATTCCGGCCCGCGCGGCTCGTTCTTGCCGTGCGAATTCGGTCGCGTCGCCTCGCCCGGCGTCTCGTCGTCGCCGAGTTCGCCGTCGTCGAAGGTGTCGGAGGTCGAGGCCTGCGCGCTTTCCATCGCGCTCTCGCTCATCTCCTCGCTCGACGCCTGGGCTTGATCAGCGCTCATCTCCTGCGCGGCGTCGGAATCGGGCGAGCCCTCGGCGCCGGACTGATCGTTGTCGCCGTCCTGGTTCTCGTCGTTCTCGTCATTGTCTTCGCTGTCGGCGCTGCGCTCGTCGCCGATCTCGAGCGCCGTCAGGAGATCATGCACGGCATCGCCGAACCTGGTCTGGTCCTCGACCACGGTATCGAGCCGATCGAGCCGCCTGCCGATCTTGTCTTCGAGGATGGGACGCCAGAGATCGACCATCTTCTTGGCGGCCGTCGGCGGCGCCATGCCGGTCAGGCGTTCGCGCACCAGCATCGCCAGCGCGTCGGCGAGCGGCGCGTCGGCGCGATCGGTGATCTCGTCGAACTTGCCGCGATGGAAATGGTCGTCGAGCATCGCGGTGAGGTTCTTCGCAACGCCCGCCATGCGCCGCGCACCGATCGCCTCGACACGGGCCTGCTCCACCGCCTCGAACACGCCGCGCGCCTGCGGATTGCCGGGCATCAGCTTGCGATGCAGCTTCGGATCGTGACAGGCGAGCTTGAGCGCGATCGAGTCGGCATGGCCGCGCACGATCGCGGCATCGCGCCTGGTCATTTTTCGCGCGGGTTCGGGCAGCCGCGCCTTGCCCGGTGCGAGCCCGGGACGCTCGGCGGCGAAGCTGACGTCGAGCTCGGGCGCCTTGGCGATCGCCTTCAGGCAGGAGGCCACCGAGCGCTTGAACGGCTCGGTCGGAGCTTCCTTGGTGTTGCGGAATTTGGAGTTGGAGGTGGTGCTCATCTCGCCCTTACCCGTCGTCCCGGCGAAGGCCGGGACCCATAACCACCGGCGATCATTGCGTCAGGAGAAATTATCGGCGGCGCTTCACTCGAGACATCACGCGGTATGGGTCCCGGCGTTCGCCGGGACGACATATCGCGTGAAATCAGCTGAGCGCCACGTTCACCGCCGATTCCGGCAGCTCCGCGTTGAAGCAGCGCTGGTAGAACTCGGCGACGAGAGGACGTTCGAGCTCGTCGCACTTGTTGAGGAAGGTGACCCGGAACGCAAAACCGATGTCGCTAAAGATGTCGGCGTTTTCCGCCCAGGTGATCACCGTGCGCGGGCTCATCACCGTCGACAGATCGCCATTGGCGAAAGCGTTGCGGGTGAGATCGGCGAGGCGAACCATCTTGTTGACGATGTCGCGGCCCTCCGTGGTGCGATAGTGCTTGGCCTTGGCCAGCACGATCTCCACTTCCTCGTCATGGCTGAGGTAGTTCAGCGTGGTGACGATCGACCAGCGGTCCATCTGGCCCTGGTTGATCTGCTGGGTGCCGTGATAGAGGCCCGAGGTGTCGCCGAGGCCGACGGTGTTGGCGGTCGAGAACATGCGGAATGCCGGGTGCGGCTTGATCACCTTGTTCTGGTCGAGCAGCGTCAGCCGGCCGGAGACTTCCAGCACGCGCTGGATCACGAACATCACGTCCGGGCGGCCGGCGTCGTATTCGTCGAACACCAGGGCGACGTTATGCTGGAGCGCCCAGGGCAGGATGCCGTCGCGGAATTCGGTGACCTGCTTGCCGTCGCGGACCACGATCGAGTCCTTGCCGACGAGGTCGATACGGCTGATGTGGCTGTCGAGGTTGACGCGCACGCAGGGCCAGTTCAGTCGCGCGGCGACCTGCTCGATATGGGTGGATTTGCCGGTGCCGTGATAGCCCGTGACCATGACGCGGCGGTTGTGGGCGAAGCCGGCGAGAATGGCGAGCGTGGTGGCGCGATCGAAGCGGTAATCGGAATCGACTTCGGGGACGTGAGGATCGACTTCGGAATAAGCGGGGACTTCGAGATCGCTGTCGATCCCGAACACCTGGCGCACCGACACCTTCATGTCGGGCAAACCGGAAACTTCCTCAACTTTGGACATCGCGGCGGTCGTCATCAATCCTCCGAGGTCCCGGGCGATCCCGAGACCAGTTATTGCACGTTGGCTGCGGCTGGGTGCGATCGCGAACCTATCAGAGACAACCCGCGGGCAGAAGCCCGCCCCCCAATCAAAGTTCCGTTGTCTTTTCATTTAGATAGGCAAGGAACGCGATTTTTGGAAGGCTGCCCTGCGAATCACGCCTGAATTTCGTGCCGAGGGCACGGTCCTGCTCACGCGGGTGGCACTTTTACCGGCGCTCGTTACTTATGTAGGGTCCGAATGTAGGGTTCGAACCCCAAGGCCCAATCCCACCACAGAGACGATGTGACGTCCTTTCTCGATCCCCTCATTTCATTCGTCTCGGCCCATCCGTGGCTGGCCTATCTGACCCTCTTCCTGGCGGCCCTGCTGGAGGCGGTTCCGGTGGTGGGCTCGGTCATCCCCGGCTCGACCATCATCCTGGCGCTGAGCGCCCTGGTCCCAGGCGGCGAGCTCAGGCTGCAATGGGTGTTGCTGGCGGCAGCGCTCGGCGCAGTGCTCGGCGATGGTTCGGCTTACTGGATCGGGCACCGGCAGCAGCGGGAGATCCTCAACACCTGGCCGATGACCAATTATCCGCGTGTGGTCGAGCAGAGCGAGACTTTCTTCCACCGCTTCGGCACCTGGGCGGTGTTCTTCGCCCGCTTCGTGCCGCCGATCCGGGCCTTCGTCCCGGTCACCGCGGGCGCGCTGGGCATGCCCCCGGCCCGCTTCTACGCCATCAACATCCCCGCAATCCTGGTCTGGGCGCCGGCGCATGTGCTGCCGGGTGTTTTGGCGGTGTCGGCCCTGCACGAATATGCCGGGCTGCCGCACCATGGGCATCCGTACAAGCACATGTGGATTTTGACCGTGGTCGGCGTGGCAATCGTCGTAGGCGCGGCGGTTTGGATCTATCGCCGCCGGAACGGCGGCGGTGTCGCGGTGGCGAAGCCGCGGGGGTGATAGAGTGTATCCAGGCGCACCGCCTCATCCTGAGGGCCCGCCAACGGCGGGCGTCTCGAAGGATGGCCGCGGGCGAAAGCCGGGCCTGCATGGTTCGAGACGCGCGTTCCGCGCTCCTCACCATGAGGGTTTTTGATTATCCCTTGGAATCCGCAACCCCCGCCCTTCGTCCCGGTGCCGGTCCCACATACCTTGCCCTTGGCCTGATCAGCTTGCCGAACTGCAATTGCTCGCTGGCATGGGCGACCCAGCCGACGCTGCGGGCCATCGCAAACAACGCGAGCTCGCTGCCTCCCGGCAGGCGCAGCGCGTGCACGAGCACCGCGAGCGCGTAGTCGATATTGACGAGTTCGCCGGTCGCCTCCGCGATGCGCTCCGGCACCTCTTTGGTGAATTTGCGCGGTGCGCCGGCGCGGGCCAGGGCATTCAGCAGCGACTGCGCGCGCCGATCGCCCCGCTTGTAGACACCGTGACCGAAGCCCGCAAAGCGTTCGCCGAGCGCGACGCGTTCGCGGACCATCGGCTCGACGTCACGATCCACCAGCGCCTTGACGAGTTGCGAGGCGAGCACGCCGGCGCCACCGTGCTTCGGTCCCTTCAGCGCGGCGAGGCCGGCGATGACGGAATCATAAAGATTGAGGCCGGTCGAGGCCGCGCAGCGCGCGGTGAAGGTGGACGCGTTCAATTCATGCTCGGCGAGCAGAACCAGCGCGCGGCGGATGAGATCGGCCGCGTGCTTGTTGTCGGGCGCCCAGGCCCTCGCGATCTGCTGGTGCAGCGGCTCGGCGGACGGATCCGTGTTGAGCATGGTCGCGACCAGAAGCCGGACGATGCGCGCACCGACCATGGCGCGGCCATCCGGCGCACGCGTGAACGCGCGGGGATCGGCGCTCGATGCGAGCGCCAGCACGGCAATGGCGCGATCGATCGGTGCCGCCCGGCGCGCGGCCTGCGCGATCAGGCGCATCTCGTCGGACATCGCAGGCTGATTATGCGGGGCGAACGGATCGACGCCGGAGACGTCCCACAGCAGCGTCGCCGTGTGCTCCAGCGTATCGTTTTCGGCGAGATCGACGCAGTTGACGCCGCGATAGATCGCGCCGTCCTCGGTGATGGTGGAGATCTCCGTGTCCATGACCGGCAGATCGGCATCGAAGCTGCGCAGGCCGCGCGGCTCCGGCGACGGCACCCGGCGCTCCTTCAGCGCCCGGACGTCCTCGGCGCGATAGCGGTTCTTGCGCGAGTCCGGCGTCGGCTCGGAGCGGACCAGGCCGCGGCTGACATAGGCGTAGAGCGTGGCCGGCGAGATCGCGAGCTCGGCGGCGGCTTCCCGGGCGGAGAGGTAGAGACCTTCCGAATTTTTCATATTGATTTATGTAATCAAGATTGATCAATCTGTCGAGAGGCCCGACCTTTGGCTGGTGCAAAGGAGATTTGGGCCATGAACATCCACCTCACCAAAAGCCAGATCGGGCTGGACGGCGTTCCTGCAGCCGAAACCGTGCTGAGCCATGTCGACGGCGAGCGCGGCGAGTTGATCATCGCCGGGGAGCATGTTGGCCGACTGGCGAGCCAGTCGAGTTTTGAGGGCGTCACCGCCCGGCTCTGGAACGGCGCCAGCACGACCACGCTGAGCGAAGCTAATGTGCGCGCGAGCCTGGGCGCCGCACGCGAGCGCGCCTTCGCGCGGCTGGATGAGTTGCTGCCAGCAACGCGCGGCATGGGCATCATCGACGGGTTTCGCGCGGCGGTCGCGGGACTTCGCGCCGAGCACGGCCTTGCCCATGAGGCGACAATCGTCGGCGCATTCCCGGTGATTGCGGGCGCGCTCGTCCGCCGCGCCAGGGGTCTCGATCCCGTGGCGCCCGATCCGAACGTGAGCCATGCTGCCGATACGCTTCGCATGCTGCACGGGCACGCGCCCGAACCACGCGAGGTCACGGCGCTGGACGCCTATCTCGTCACCGCCAGCGACCACGGCATGAACGCCTCGACCTTCACCGCGCGCGTGGTGGCCTCAACGCAGGCTGATCTGTTTGCCGCCGTCACCGCCGGCTATTGCGCGCTGACGGGTCCGCTGCATGGCGGCGCGCCGGAGCCGGTGCTGGAAATGCTCGACGCGATCGGTTCGCGCGAGCGCATCCAGCCCTGGGTGGACGCTGCACTCGCCCGCGGCGAGCGGATGATGGGTTTTGGCCACCGCGTCTATCGCGTGCGCGACCCCCGCGCAGATGTGCTCAAGACCGCGATCGAGGCGCTGGCATCGGACGGCGCCGGCCTGCCCTTTGCCGGCGAGGTCGAGGCCTATATCCGCAGCGCGCTGCGCAAGAAGAATCCGGAGCGGCCGCTGGAGACCAATGTGGAGTTCTTCACCGCGATCCTGCTCGATGCGCTGGCGATCCCGAGGCAGGCCTTCACGCCCATCTTCGCGGTGGCGCGCGCCGCCGGTTGGACGGCGCATGCGCGCGAGCAGCAGCGGACCGGGCGGTTGATCCGGCCGAGCTCGTCATATGTGGGGGCGATGCCGGAGGCGTGAGGGACCGCGGATATCTCCGCAAGCCGGGAATCGTAGGGTGGGCAAAGGCGCACTTGCGCCGTGCCCACCATCGATCCAACACCGCAACAGAAGTGGTGGGCACGCTTCGCTTTGCCCTCCCTACGATACTACGGCGCGGGGAGAGGCCTACGCCTCGCGCACCACGGTCTTCAGGTAATTATACGCCTTGATGATCTCGATCAGGCGGTCCTCGGTGGAGCGGTCGCCGCCGTTGGCGTCGGGGTGGTGCTGCTTCACGAGCGCCTTGTACTTGGACTTGACGTCGGCGAGCGTGGACTCGGGGCCGAGGCCCATCACCTGGAGCGCCTTGCGCTCGGCATTCATGATCTTGCGCGTCTCGGCCTTGGGCGCGGCCTGCGGCCCGGCGCGCCAGCCGGTGCGGCCGTTGAGCTCCTGGAACATGCTGAACGGATCGAAGGCGCCGTCGATCTCGGCTTCCGCGCCTTTCTTGACGCCGCCATTGGCGCCCATCTTCCAGGTCGGACGATGGCCGGTCAGCGCATCCTTCTGATAGCGCGCGACAGCGTCGGCATTCATGCCGGAGAAGAAATTGTAGTTCTGGTTGTACTCGCGCACATGGTTCAGACAAAAGTGCCAGTACTCACGCTGGTTGTCGCGACCCTTGGGCGCACGATGCGCGCCCTTGTTCTGGCACCCGGTCCATTCGCAATTGACCACGGCGTCGCGCGGCTTCACTTCCGGTTGCTTGCCTTTCGGCTTGACCCGGATGGAGTCGAAGAACTTTGATGAATCGATCGGCATGGCTGACTTTGACTACGCAATGCAAAAACCTTCAAGTCTTGACATTGCAATTAGCTGAAAAGCATAGCCGAAGCTATGCTGAGGCGTCCTTGAACGGCCGCCAGAGGCGGCCTATGCAATACGGAGAGCGATCTCGCACCGTAATGACCCAGATGGCCATCAGAGACACTATCAGCAACAAGTTGCAGGAAGCTTTCACGCCGGAAAGCCTGCAAGTCGTCGACGAGTCACATTTGCATGAGGGCCACGCCGGCCATCGGCCGAGCGGCGAGACGCACTTCCGCGTTTATATTGTGTCTTCCGCCTTCAAAGGGAAGAGCCGGGTCGATCGCCACCGCATGATAAATTCGGCGCTGGCCGCGGAACTCTCCGGCAGCGTGCACGCGCTGGCGATCCACGCGCAAGCGCCGGGGGAAGGCGGGAGCTAGCTCGCCAGTTCAAGCGTCGGACGGCGCCATTTCTCCTCATCCTGAGGAGCGCGCAGTAGCGCGCGTCTCGAAGGATACAGGCCCCCGCGGCGGCATCCTGGCCTGCATGGTTCGAGACGCGCCTTTCGGCGCTCCTCACCATGAGGGGCAACAGGGTCATGCGAATCCTAAAACGACGTCCCCGCCCGCCGCCGCTTGGCTTCCTCCATTTCCGTCTCGCGCGGCACCGGTGAAATACGGAGTGCGGTGATGCGGTTGCGTTCGCGGCGGAGGACGCGGAAGCGGAAGCCGTGAAAGGTGAAACTCTGGCCGCGGTCGGGGATCGAGCGCGCCTCGTGAATGACGAGGCCGGCGACCGTCGTTGCCTCTTCGTCGGGCAGGTGCCAGTCCATGGCGCGGTTGAGGTCGCGGATCGGCACCGAGCCGTCGACGACGACCGAGCCGTCCGGCTGGGCCCGCACGCCCGCGACCACGACGTCATGCTCGTCGGAGATGTCGCCGACGATCTCTTCCAGAATGTCTTCCAGCGTCACGAGCCCTTCAACTTCGCCGTACTCGTCGACGACCAGGGCGAAATGGGTCTTGCGGCGGCGGAACGCCTTGAGCTGCTCGGAGACGGGCCGCATCTCCGGCACGAACCAGGGCGGCAGCGCGATGGTGGAGACGTCGATGCGCGAGGTCTCGCCGTCGGCCGCGCGGATCGCGCGCAGCAAATCCTTGGCGTGGAGCACGCCGATGATGTTTTCCGGCTTCTCGCGCCACAGCGGGATGCGGGTGTATTCGGCCGCCAGCACCTCGCGCACCAGATCCTCCGGCGGCAGGTCGGCGTTGATCATCGTCATCTCGGTGCGATGGATCATGACGTCGGAGACCTGGAGCTCGCGCAGATCGAGCAGCCCTCCGAGCATGTCGCGGTCGTGCTTCTCGAACTTGCCTTCATGATGCAGCAGGTCGACCGCGCCGCGGAGGCGCTCGGTCGGCGACAGGATCGCCTGGTGCTCGCCGGCAAGGCCAAACAGGCGCATCAACAGCCGCACGATGACTTCCACGATCCGCAGCAGCGGCCCCAGCACGTACATCGTCAGCCGCATCGGGCGCGCGACCGCGAGCGCCATGCGGTCGGGCGCGTTGATCGCGATGGTCTTGGGCAGCACCTCGGCGAAGATCACGACCAGTGCGGTCATCAAGCCGGTGGCATAGAGCACGCCGACGTCGCCGAACCAGGCCGTGAAGATGCTGGTGGCCAGTGCGGATGCACTGATATTGGCGATGTTGTTGCCGAGCAGCAGCGCGCCGATCAGGCGCTCGCGCATGTCGAGCAGTTGCGAGACCACGTCGGCGTCGCGATTACCCTGCTTGGAGAGCCGCAGCATGCTGGCGCGCGAAGCGCCGGTCAGTGCGGTCTCGCTCGCGGCGAAGAAGCCGGAGACGAGCAGGCAGAGAATGACGATGGTGAAGCCGAGCCAATCCATGAACCACTCTGGTTTCTTGTTTTGACGCGTTTTCTTGACGCGAACCGGTACCCACTTCGCTCGAAAACGCTTTAGCGCCGTTCAACCGCGTGTCACGCCTTGAGGGCGAGCTTGTCCTTCAGGAAGTCGCGCACCGGAGCCGGCTCGACGTTCTTCACGACGACGGCCCGCCCCACGGCCTCCAGCAGGATGAAGGTGAGCCTGCCGCGCTCGACCTTCTTGTCCTGCGCCATCAGCGCCAACAGCGCGTCGGCATCGGCAAGCCCCTCCTGCGCGAAGCCCGCGATGTCCTGCAAGCGCGTCGGCAGGCCGGCTTCGATCAGGTGGCGCTCGACGCGCGCGGCGTCCGCGTCGCCGATCATGCCGAGCTTCGCGGAAAACTGCGCCGCCAGCGTCATGCCGATAGAAACACCCTCGCCGTGAAACAGGCGGTCGGAGAAACCGGTCGCGGCTTCCAGCGCGTGACCGAACGTGTGGCCGAGATTGAGCAGCGCGCGCTCGCCGGTCTCGCGCTCGTCGCGCGAGACCACGCCGGCCTTGGCGCGGCAGGAGGTCGCGATCGCATGCTCGCGCGCCGAACCGCCTTTGGCGATGTCGGAATGGTTTTTCTCGAGCCAGGCGAAGAACGCCTCGTCGCCGAGCACGCCGTATTTGGCCACCTCGGCGTAGCCGGCGCGGAACTGCCGCGGCGACAGCGTATCGAGCACGGCGGTGTCGGCGATCACAAGCACCGGCTGGTGGAAGGCGCCGAGCAGGTTCTTGCCCTGCGGCGAGTTGATGCCGGTCTTGCCACCGACGGAGGAATCGACCTGCGCCAGCAGCGAGGTCGGCACCTGCACGAAGTCGACGCCGCGGCGCAGGATCGCCGCCGCAAAACCGGCGAGATCGCCGACCACGCCGCCGCCAAGCGCGATGACGAGATCGTTGCGCTCGATCTTCGCGGCGATCAGGGCTTCGCTGACCTTTTCGAGACCGGCATAGGTCTTGGAGATCTCGCCTTCCTCGACGACGATGCGCGATGTCGGAATGCCCGCGGCTGCGAGCGAAGACTCGGCGGGCTCGAGCCAGTATTTCGCGACGGTGCGATCCGTCACGATCGCGGTGCGTACGCCGGGGCGCAGGCGCGCGACCCGTTCGCCGAGCGAGGCCAGCACGCCGCGGCCGATGACGATGTCATAGGCGCGATTCTCCAGCGCGACCTCGACGTTGACGGGATCGGAATGTTTCAAAGGCGCGGTCATCGTGCGGCACTCGCGATGTCGGCTGATGGCGGGGACGCCCGTTCGCCGCAAAGATGCGCGCGTAGCGTCTCGATGGTCTCGTCAACGATTCTGTCGTGCGGCACGTCGCGCGAGGCGATGGTGAGGTCGGCATGGCCGTAGACCGGCTCGCGCTCGGTGAGCAGGCGCGTCACGGTTCCTTCGGGATCGGCGGTCTGGAGCAGTGGACGGTCGGCGCGCCGGCGCACGCGGCGCATGATGACATCGTGATCGGCCTTGAGCCAGATCGAGATCGCCTTCGCGGCGATGCGGGCCCGCGTCTCCTCGCGCATGAAAGCGCCGCCGCCGGTCGCCAGCACGATGGGACCGCCGTCGAGCAGACGCGCGATCACCCGGGCCTCGCCGTCGCGGAAATGCGGCTCGCCGTGGCGCTCGAAGATTTCCGGTATGGTCATGCCGGCCGCCGCCTCGATCTCGGTGTCGGCATCGACGAAGGGCAGCTTGAGCCGGAGAGCCATGCGGCGGCCGATGGTGGATTTGCCGACCCCCATCATGCCGACGAGCACGATCGAGCGCGTCCCCAGCGCCGACAGGATGTCGGCCTCGGGCGAGGCTTGGATCGGCAACGCGGCGTCGGGCATTTGTCTCGCTCGAATGGGTCTCGCTCGATCTGCCGCCAAAGGCGGCATCCTTTGGCCACCTATACGACCCCGCAGGGGCCCTCGCCAGAGGACTCTTGCCACGAAACGGCGAACGTGTTGGATGATTTCATTGGTTAATTTGCCCGCCAAGCCCCTGACCGAGACCCTCTCCGAGATCCTGCCGATGCCCAGCCTGTTCCGCTTCCTGACGGTCGTCGCCGTGATCGCCGGCATCGTCTACGGCGTGGTCTTCGCGCTGGCGAACTTCGTCAATCCAAAGCCGCGGGAAATGACGGTGACGATCCCGCCGGATAAGTTTCTCAAGAAATAGGGGCTAGCCTCCGGGGCATGCGTGCCAGATCTTCCGATAACAAGCCCTCAGATACAAAACTTACCGGCCTGTTCCTCGACATGCTCGCGGCGGAACAGGGCGCCGGCCCCAATACGCTCGACGCCTACCGCCGCGACCTCACCGACTTCTCCGAATTTCTCGGCCGCGTCGGCCATGCATTCGCGGACGCGGAAACACAGACGCTGCGCGACTATCTCGCCGATCTCGACACGCGCGGCTTCAAGTCCACCAGCGTCGCGCGACGGCTGTCGGCGCTGCGGCATCTCTATCGCTTCCTCCTGAACGAACGCATCAGAACCGACGATCCCGCGGCGATCCTGTCCGGCCCCAAGCGCGGCCGCGGGCTGCCGAAGGTGCTGTCGATCGCGGATGTCGATCGCATGCTCCGCCGCGCCAAGGAATTGAGCGAGGCTGAGGATGCCTCGCCGTCGAAACGGCTGCGCGCCCTGAGACTCTATTGTCTACTCGAGGTCCTCTACGCCACCGGCCTGCGCGTCTCCGAGCTGGTGGCGCTGCCGCGCACGGCGGCGAAGCGCGACGCCCGCATGATCGTGGTGCGCGGCAAGGGCAACAAGGAACGGCTGGTGCCGCTCAACGAGGCCTCGCGCCAGGCGATGGCCGATTATCTCGCGGCGACAGAGGCGGCCAAGGACAACAAGGCAGACAAGAAGAACAGCGTGGCGGCCTCGAAATGGTTGTTCCCCTCGTTCGGCGAGAGCGGACATCTGACGCGGCAGCATTTTGCCCGCGACTTGAAGGAGCTCGCGGTCGCTTCAGGGCTGCAGGCCCGGCTGGTCTCCCCCCATGTGCTGCGCCACGCCTTCGCCAGCCACCTGCTGCACAACGGCGCCGATTTGCGTATCGTGCAGACGCTGCTCGGCCACACCGACATCTCGACCACCCAGATCTACACCCACGTGGTCGAGGAGCGGCTGAAGAGCCTGGTCCGCGACCTGCACCCGCTGGCGGAGAAGTAGTTGCTGCCCTAGCTGCAGTAGCCCGGATGAGCGAAGCGACATCCGGGATTGACGATTGGGGCGACCTGCGCCGGATATCGCTTCGCTCATCCGGGCTACGGTACGGGTCGGAGCCCGAAACCGCCTTGACTTCGGCCACATCTCCGCAGAAAGAGCCGAGGCCTCACGATGATTTGGCCTGCGCTCGTTGCGAGCACACAAGCCAACTCATTGACGAACCTACATTTCTTTCCACGACATCGAATCCGCTTCGCCGCCTCGCCCCGTTCTCCCTATATTGAGTTGATGCCAGACCAGATGCGCAGCTATCTCGATTTCGAAAAGCCCGTCGCCGAGCTCGATTCCAAGCTCGACGAATTGCGGACGCTTGCGGCCTCCGGCAGCGACATCGCCGAGGAGATCGGGCGGATCGAGGACAAGGCGGCGCAGGCGATGGCCGACCTCTATCTGAACCTGACGCCGTGGCAGAAGACGCTGGTTGCGCGGCATCCGCAGCGGCCGCATTTCAACGACTTCATCAAGGGCCTGATCACCGAGTTCACCCCGCTCGCCGGCGACCGCAAGTTCGGCGAGGACGAGGCGCTGGTGGCCGGCTTCGGCCGCTTCCGCGGCGAGGCCATCTGCGTGATGGGCCAGGAAAAGGGCGATTCCACCGAGAGCCGCATCAAGCATAATTTCGGCATGGCGCGGCCCGAGGGCTATCGCAAATGCGTGCGGCTGATGGAGATGGCGGAGCGGTTCGGCCTGCCGGTGCTGTCGCTCGCCGATTCCGCCGGCGCCTATCCCGGCATCGGCGCGGAAGAGCGCGGTCAGGCCGAGGCGATCGCGCGTTCGACCGATGCCTGCATGGCGCTGACCGTGCCGAACGTCGCCATCATCACCGGCGAGGGCATGTCGGGCGGCGCCATCGCCATCACCACCGCCAACAAGGTCCTGATGCTGGAGCACGCGATCTACAGCGTGATCTCGCCCGAGGCGGCGTCCTCGATCCTCTGGCGAGACGGCTCCAAGGCGCAGGAAGCCGCTAACAACATGAAGATCACCGCCCAGGACATGCTCCGCTTCGGCGTGATCGACAGCATCCTGAAGGAGCCGGTCGGCGGCGCCCATCGCGACCCCGCCGCCATGATCGCCACCACGGGCGACGCCATCGCCAAGGCTTTTGACGAGCTGCGGGGCCTGGACGGCGACGCCATCCGCAAGCATCGGCGGCAGAAATTCCTCGATATCGGCCGGAAACTGGGCTGATTCGGGCGGTTTGGGACCGCAGCGGCGGTGCGCTCCCTCCCCCGCTTGCGGGGGAGGGTCGGGGAGAGGGTATTTCCTCTCGCGATACTCCCGATGCGGCACGAGCCCTCTCCCGGCCTCCCCCGCAAGCGGGGAGGTGAAGAGCCCCCGGTAACCCCGCGTTAACCCTTTTTTTGCCCAAATCAGCGATCTCTGTACCGGTTTGGCCGCGAGGCCCAAGTTACGGCCCAGTTTAAGTCTTCGTTGACCACGCCTTTGGGCCAACGGGCTCGTGATCCCCGTTCGGGTTGCGACCACATGACCCAGAGGTTAGAATTTTAATCAATGGCTTCAGGGCATAAGCGCTGGAGCGTGATTGCGAAAAAGCCCGTCGCGACGGGTCCGGGTCTCCGGTCGGATCATGCTTCAAGATTGGGGTTTGCGCGCGATGCCCTGGACGGTGTGGGGTCCATCTTGATTTCTCGTTCGCTTGCTCGCGCGTTTCTGGTTTCGGTGGCGCTTGCCGCCAGCTTTGTGCTGGCCGGGTGCGACACCGACCAGGTTTCGCTTGCGACCAATGCCAAGGCCAACCAGCCGGTGCCGCCAAAACTTCTCGCCGCGATGGTCGAGAAGGACATGGATCTGCAATCGCCGATCCTGGTGCGCCTGTTCAAGCAGGAGGCCGAGCTTGAGGTCTGGAAGCAGACCCGCAACGGCCAGTTCGCGCTGCTCAAGACCTATCCGATCTGTCGCTGGTCCGGCGATCTCGGCCCGAAGGTGCGCGAAGGCGACCGCCAGGCGCCGGAAGGATTCTACTCGATCAATCCGGGCCAGATGAATCCGCAGTCGGCGTACTATTTGTCGTTCAACACGGGCTATCCGAACGCGTTCGACAAGGCTTTGGGCCGCAGCGGCTCGCAGCTGATGGTGCATGGCGATTGTTCCTCGCGCGGCTGCTACGCGATGACGGACGAGCAGATCGCCGAGATCTATTCGCTCGGGCGCGAGTCCTTCTTCGGCGGCCAGAAGGCGTTCCAGCTGCAGGCCTATCCGTTCAAGATGACGCCGGTGAACATGGCCAAGCACCGGAACAATCCGAACATGCCGTTCTGGAAGATGATCAAGGAAGGCTATGATCATTTCGAGGTGACGCGGCAGGAGCCGAAGGTCGATTTCTGCGAAAAGAAGTACGTGTTCGACGCGGCGAAGCCGCCCGACGCCAAGCGTGATCCGGTGTTCGACGCGTCCGCAAAGTGCCCGGCCTATGTGATCCCCGAGGAGATCGCCAGCGCCGTGCGCGAGAAGGATGCACGCGACCAGGCCGAGTACAACAAGCTGGTCTCGCGCGGCACGCCCGTTGCGCGCATGAACACCGGCATCGACGGCGGCATGAACAAGATCTTTGCCGCGAAGATTCCGGAGGGCTCGACCGGCCTGTCGGAAGGCGCCGAAGGCACCACGCTCCAGATGCTGGCGATGGCGAAGGCGCCGGGCACGATTCCTGGACACGTCAATCCGCCGAAGCCGAATCTCGATGCGGCCGCGCCCTCGCCGCAGGAAGAGCCGGTCGTCGCCGTCAGCGCGCCCGCCGCCAACACGCGTGTCGCCACCGCTGCTCCGGCGGAGAAATCCGGCTTCTTCTCCAACCTCGGCCGCAAGATGGGCATCGGCAACGCCGACGCCACGGCGACCACGCCGCCGCCGCAGGCCACGGCATCCGTCGCCCCGGCTGCGACTTCCACGACGCCGCCTACCGCGGCGTCCCGGCTGAAGGCCGCGGTAACCCGGTTCGTGCCGGGACACGACAAGTCCAAGGATGCAGGGAAGGATGCGCCGAAGCCAGCCGTTGCCGTCGCCAAGCCCGCCGAACCAGCGAAGCCCGACACCCGCCTCGCGGCGACCCGCCCGACGCTGAAGCCGTCGGTGTCCGATGGCGCGGGTGAAGCGACCCAGATCATGGGCGCCGCGCCGGTGGTCCAGTCGAACTCGTTCGACAGCCGGTTCGGGGCGGTGAAGTAAGCGGGCGGGAACCTCTCGCCCTATCCCGATTTTTACCGAGCTGACGGCGGTCCCGAATGATCAGGGCATATCATTCCATGCTGGTCTCCAAATGGGGTAACAGCCTCGCAGTCCGCCTGCCTAAGGCACTCGTTGAGGCTTTGAACCTCTCCCCCGGTGACGAGCTCAATGTCGTAGAGACTTCGACAGGCCAGATCGCAGTAGAGAAGGTCGACAGACGAGCGGAATTTCTCAGGCAAGCCGACCAGTTCCGGATTCCCCTGCCCGAGGGTTACAAATTCGACCGGGACGAAGCGAACGAGAGATAAGCCCGTTCTTCGACAGCAACATCCTGGTCTATGCCTTTTCGGCCGACATCCGGCGCGAGCGCGCGCTGACCACAATTGCCGGCGGCGGCGTCATCTCACTGCCGACACGCACGCTACGGCGCTTGCGCTTGCGCGCGACCATACGCTTGCCTTTTTGCGATGCTCTGATCGTAGCGACCGCAATCGAGGCTGGCTGCGAGACCCTGTATAGCGAGGACATGCAGCACGGACGCAGCATCGGCGGGCTGTCCATCGTCAATCCATTTTTCGGAAGCACTTCACCGTCACCCTGAGGTGTCCGCTTCTTCAGCTACCCTCGAAGGCCGACGGCCCGCTTGGCCGCGCGGCCGTGCATCCTTCGAGGCTCGCTGCGCGAGCGCCTCCAGCGACAATGGCTTCGCCATTGCGCGGGGATGACCGGACTGGCAGGGCGCCCTACGGCGCCAGATACCGCAGCAGCTCCGGATTGCCCCTCACCTCGCCTGCCTCGCCTTGCAGCGCGACTCGTCCGCGGTCGAGCACGTAGGCGTAGTCCGCGACGCGAAGCGCGAGGTCGAGGTGCTGCTCGACGATGATCACGGCGATGGTTTTCGCGAGCTCGATCAGGCGCTCGGTAATTTCCTCGATCACGCCGATCCAGACGCCCTCGGTCGGCTCGTCGAGCAGAAGCAGTTTTGGATCGCCCAGCATGGCACGGCCGATGGCGAGCATCTTGCGCTCGCCGCCGGACAGCGTGCCGGCGGGCTGGTCGAGGCGCTGGCCGAGTTTTGGGAAGATGGTCAGCACGTGGTCGACCGCGTCGGCCTTCCTGCTCGCGAGCGAGCCGACCGCGAGATTGTCGCGCACCGACAGACGCGCGAACACCGAATGCTCCTGCGGCACGTAGCCGATGCCGGCGCGGACGCGCTCCTGGGTCGCGCGGCGGCTGATGTCGCGGCCATCGAAGGCGACCTCGCCCTTCCACGCCGGCAACTCGCCGACGATGGTCTTCATCAACGTGGTCTTGCCGGCGCCGTTGCGGCCGAGCACGGCGACACCGCCGCGCCAGGGAATGCCGAGGTTGACGTCGAACAGGACCTGGCTGCGGCCATAGCCGGCGTCGAGATGCTTGATGTCCAAAAATTCAGGCACGGCGCAAATAGATCTCCTGGACGGCCTTGTTGGCCTGGATCTCCGACACCGTGCCGGACGCCAGCACCTTGCCCTGGTCGAGCACGGTGAGACGATCGCAGATGTCGCGGATGAAATCGAGGTCGTGCTCGACGATGACAAGCGAGCAATGCTTTTTGATCGGCTGCAGCAATTCGCCGGTAACGCGGCGCTCCTCCAGGCTCATCCCGCCGGTCGGCTCGTCCAGCAGCAGGAGTTTCGGCTTGCCGGCCAGCGCCATCGCGATCTCCAGCCATTGCTGCTGACCGTGCGACAGCGCTGCGGCCGCATCGAAAGCGCGGTCGGCGAGGCGGAACTGCGTCAGCATGGTCATGACCTGATCGTGCAGGAGCCCGCGCGTGCGCGAGAACACGAGATCGAACAGCGAAGATTGCGCCTGCAGCGCGAGCAGGATGTTGTCGTAGAGCGTCAGCGTCGGCAGCACGGATGTGATCTGGAATTTCAGGCTCATGCCGGCGCGGGCACGCTCGGTCGGCGTGAACGCGGTGATGTCGGTGTTGATGAAACTCACCTTGCCCTGCGTCGGCACCTCGGCGCCAGCGATGCACTTCATCAGCGTGCTCTTGCCGGAGCCGTTCGGTCCGATCAGGCCGTGAAACTCGTTCTCGCCGACAGTGAGCGCGGCGCCGTCGAGCGCGGTGAGCTTCCCGAAAATCTTCTTGACGCCGGTGGCTTCAAGGAGCGGCATCGCGCTTCTCCTTCCCGGTTTTCCTGGACTTGCCACCAAAGCTGCCGACCCGCTCGCGCTCGCCGAGCACAAAACTGATCAGACCGAGCGGCCGGAACAGGATCACGAGCAACAGCAGCACGCCAAGGATGATCGGCCAGACCTCGCGGTAATTGTCCGAGAGCCAGAAGCTGACGCCCTCGACGATGACGGCGCCGATGACGGCGCCGATCAGCGTGCCGGAACCGCCGAACAGGACGTAGAGCACGACTTGCGTCGAGACCACGACGCCGACCATGTTGGGCCAGACGAAACCCTCGTGGAAGGCGTAAAGGCTGCCGGCAAGACCCGCCACCGCGCCGCCGATCGCGAAGATGATCGCCTTCAAGTGCTGCGTCTTGTAGCCGAAGAAGGCGATGCGCTGCTCGTTCTCGCGCAAGCCCGCGAGCGCCAACCCGAACTGCGAGCGCACCAGAAAACGGCAGAGGAGATAGACCACGACAAGAAGGCCAAGCACGAGATAGTAGAACGGCGGCCCTTCCGAGAATTCGTAACTGCCGAGCGTCATCGACGAGATCGAGGGGATACCGTTCTGGCCGCCGAGATAGTACCAGCCGCGCGCCAGCCGGTCGGCGGCGTAGGAGCCGGTTAGCGTGCCCAGCGAGACGAAGATCACGCTGGAGGGATGTCGTCCCAGCAGCAGGAAGCCGCCGAGCAACAGCGCGAACGTGAGCCCGATCAGCGTTCCCGCGGGCAGCACCAGGAAGATGTTGGTGATGTCGAGGTCGCGCGCGAGCAACGCCACGCCATAGCCGGCCGAGCCGAAGAACAGCGCCTGGCCAAAGCTCATGATGCCGGCATAGCCCCACACCAGGTCGAACGAGAGCGCGAACAGCGCGAGGATGATCACCCGCGTCGCGAACACCGTGAGGTAGTCCTGCAGCACCAGCGGCGCGACCAGCGCCGCAACGAGCACGACGCCCTCCACGATCGGCAGGACTTTTCGTCCTGCCGCGACCTGTTCCGCTACCGCGCGCTCAGCCATCGCATCGTCCGCTTCGTCGCCGGCGATGGCCTCTCTTACCACACTCATCGACTTCGGCATTCCGCCTCAGCATTCCTTGGGATCGACGAGCCCGTCGCTGCGTCCGACGATCTCGTAATTCCCGCCCTTGGCGACCGCGGTGTACATCTTCATCTTGCAATGCCGCTTGCCCGGTACCATCTCGGCCGGTCCGCCGGGGCCTTCGGCGATCTTGGCGTGGTCGAGCGTCGCGGCGACCGACTCGCGGTCGATCTTGCCGGCTTCCTTGACGGCGGCTTCCCACAGCTTCAGGCCGCGATAGGTGCCGGTGGCGGCGCTGCCGGCGGCGAACAGGAAGTTGCCCGGGAAATCCTTCTCGTAGGCCGCCTGGATTTTCGCGTCGAACGGGTTCTCCTTGGTCAGCACCTTGAAATAATCGAGGCAGCTGGCGAGACCCTCGATCTCGGCGGCCTGATTGATGTTGAGCGTGTTCTCGTCATAGTAGACGCAGGCCAGCCGTCCGCCATTCTTGAGGAAGCCGGCCTCATAGAGCTGCTTGAAGAACGGACCGACGCCGGGCGGGATGACGGTATTGAAGACGACGTCGACCTTGTTGGAGATGATGCGGTTGACGGTCGAGGAGAAGTCGACCTGGTCGAGCGGATAATATTCCTCGAACACGACCTCGCCGCCATTGGCCTCGATCACCTTGCGGGCGTAGACGTTGAGCGTGTGCGGCCAGACGTAGTTGGCGCTCGGCAGCGCGAACTTCTTGCCGCCGTTCTTGATCAGCCAGGGAATGAACTCGTCGCACTGCTGCGCGGGCGTCGGCCCGGTGCAGAACAGATAGGGCGTGCACTCCTTGCCTTCGTACAGCTGCGGATAGATGTAGAGCGTCTTGCCGCGCGCGACGATCGGGTCCTTGATGGCGTTGCGCATCGACGAGGTGATGCCGCCGAGCACCATGTCGACCTTG
Organism: Bradyrhizobium sp. WSM1253; assembly: GCF_000244935.1. Taxonomy (NCBI): domain Bacteria; kingdom Pseudomonadati; phylum Pseudomonadota; class Alphaproteobacteria; order Hyphomicrobiales; family Nitrobacteraceae; genus Bradyrhizobium; species Bradyrhizobium sp. WSM1253. The sequence goes on along the minus strand of NZ_JH600073.1, from coordinate 5,165,945 downwards.
TCGCGCTGGATTAGCTTGCGGACGTTGCCGACAGCGACGGACTCGTTGGAGGCCGTGTCCTCGATATAGAGCTCGAGCGGGCGGCCGAGCAGGCCGCCGCCGGCGTTGATCTCCTTGATCACCATCTTGGCGACGTTGGCGTCGGCATTGCCGGCGTAGGCGATCGGCCCGGTGAGGTCGGTGGCGATGCCGACCTTGATCGGGGCTTCGGCCGCATTGGCCCAGGGCGCGGGGATCACCCAACTGCCGACGCCGGTTGCGACCGCGCCGGAGGCAAAGGCGAAATTCGAGAGGAAGCGGCGGCGGGAGAGCTGAGTGCGATCGGACATGTGACTAAACCCCTTTTCCAGCGATGAGGCCCTGCGGCCGGAATTTGATGAAGATGATGGCAAGAACGAAGACGAGGACATCGGCGACGACCGGCGCCATCACCCAGGGCAGCGCGGCACTGAGCGTGCCGATGACGCCGGCGCCTGCGACCGGCCCGATGAAGGAGCCGACGCCGCCGACCATCACCGCGACGAAGCCCTGGATCAGGAAGCGCAGGCCGAGATCGGCGAACAGGCTGAACACCGGCACGATCAGAGCGCCGGCAAGGCCGGCAAGTGCCGCGCCGAAGGCGAAGGTGGCGCCGTAGATCAGCGGCGTGGAGATTCCGGAGGCGCGTGCCAGCGAGGGATTTTCCAGCGTGGCGCGCACGCGCAGGCCGAAGCTGGTGCGCGCCAGCAACAGATAGCAGCCGCCCATCACCAGCGCTGTGATGACGATGATGGTGAAGCGCCAGGCCGAGATGTGCATGGCGCCGACATCGATCGAGCCGCCGATCGGCTCCGGCACGGTGAGATAGAAGCCGCCGATCAGGCCGCGCACGGATTCGCGGATGATCAGGCCGAGCGCATAGGTGCCGAGCATGGCGACGATGGGCGCTGCGTAGAAGCGTCGGATGATCAGCGCCTCCAGCACGAAGCCGAGCGCGCCGACGACGAAGGGCGCGGCGACCATGCCGGCCCAGATCGGCAGGCCCTTGGCGTAGGCGAGATAAGTGATGTAGGCCCCGAGCAGGACGAACTCGCCCTGCGCGAAGTTGAAGATGCCCATCATGCTGGCGATGATCCCGAGCCCCAGCACGATCAGGACGATGATCGCGCCAAAGCTCAGGATCTCGAAAGCCGCGACGAATGCGTTAGCCATGCGCCAGAGCCTTTCCCGTTCCGACGGGATCGGAACGGGGCTCCGGCTTGTTGTCTTGACGCGTCCGAAAACGCTTCCCTGTTCCGTTGGCCCGCATCAATGCCTCGCTCACATCTTCTTCCAGTCGCCGATCTGCTCGAAGGCGTGGGCGGCACGGTAGATGGTGGATTCCTCGAACATGCGGCCGACCAGCATGAGGCCGACGGGAAGGCCGTCGACCATGCCGCAGGGCAGCGACATCGCCGGATGATGAGTGATGTCGAACGGCGCGGTGTTGGAGATCATCTCCAGCGCACGCGCGACATAGTCCTCGCGGCTGGCCGTGGCTTCCGGCAGCTTCGTCGCCTTCATGGGCGTGGTCGGCAGCAGCAGCAAATCGTAGTCTTTGAAGGCCTTGTCGTAGGCCGCGGTCAGGCGTCGGGAGATGTTGAGCGCCTTGCCGTAATAGCGCGGACCGAAAGTGTTGTTGATGTAGGTGCCGAGCAGCAGGAACAGCTTTGTGGTCTCGGACAGGGAATCCGCCTGCCGGCGCCAGCCGCGATGGAAGTCCATCAACGTGGTCGAATAGAGGTCGGAGCGGGACAGACCATAGCCGTCGCCATACATCATGGTCTGGGTCATGCCCTCGGTGCCGATCGGCGTCCAGATCGCGGGGCCCATGAGATGCATCGGAATCGAAACGGTCTCGACCGTGGCGCCGAGATCCCTAAAACGCTTTGCGGCCTCCCGCACGCTCTCGTTCACGGCGGCTTCGGCATTCGCCTGCTCAAAGCCTTCCTTGAGGATCCCGATCTTCATGCCCTTGACGCCCTGGCCGAGCGCCTTGGTGTACTCCTCGACTTTGGGCGCCTTGATGCGGGGATCGTAGCCGTCGTCGCCGGCCAGCACTTCGAGCAGCAGGGCGTTGTCGGCGACGGTCGCCGTCATCGGGCCGGTGTGATCGACGAACACCTCGATCGGCATGATGCCGGTGTAGGGCACGAGGCCCCAGGTCGGCTTCATGCCATAAGTGCCGCAGAAGGAGGACGGCATGCGGATCGAACCACCCTGGTCGCCGCCGATCGCCATGTCGACCTCGCCGAGCGCGACGACGACGCCTGAGCCTGACGATGAGCCGCCGGCCGAATAGCCCATCTTGTGCGGATTGTGGACGGCGCCGACCGCATTGGTGTGGCTGCCGCCGGACATGCAGAAGGATTCGCAATGGACTTTTCCGGCAATCTCGGCGCCGGCATCGAGCATGCGGGTGACGATGGTGGCGTCGAAATCCGGGACGTAGCCTTCGAGCGTCGCCGAGCCGTTCATCATGGGAACGCCGGCGAGCATGATGTTGTCCTTGAGAGCAACCGTCTTGCCCTTGAGCTTGCCGCTCGCCGCACCCTTCACCGTCGACTTGCGATACCAGGCGTTGCGCGGGTTTTCTTCCGGCGAGGGCCGATAGCCCGGGGTGCGCGGATATTTGACCTCCGGCACCTCGTCCGGCATGGCGCCGACGAGATTGTAGGCCTCGATCGAGCCCTGCATCAGGCCGCGGAACGAGGCGACATCGTCGTCGGTCAGCGAAAGGCCGCACTGGTCGGCGACACTGCGCAATTGGGCTGGCGTGGGAAGGACAACTGTCACGGCGCTCTCCTCAAGGCTTCTTGATCCCTGGAATTGGAATCCCTGGCATTGGAGCCTCATGGGCGCGCGTGCACGGCGCGGGCCCATCGGCTCCACCTCGATATTACAGACGGAAATATTTTCCTTTTCAAGTATTATTTTGAATTCGGGCGTTTGCGGATGGCCGCGCCGGCATCAGATCGGTTTGATCAGCTTGAAATCGAGGCCATCCGCCCCGGCGAGATACATTTGCATCCGGGTATGACCGTTCCTGACGGTGACGGGGCCGCGCGCGCCGCCATAGACGATGTTGCGGCCGGCCGCGAGCATGGGCGCCATCGCCAACGTGCCCGCCTTGTTTGCTACGGCCTCAAGGAAGCGCAGTCCCTCATAGCTGGATTGACCGAGCGACCCGATCGGGGGGCCGTTCGGTCCGAACATCGCGCGATAGCGGCTCTGGAAGTCGTCATTGACCCGCGATCCGATGCCGGGGAAATAGCCGGAGGCGCAGAACAGATTCTCGCTGTTGTCGGCGCCGATTCCGAGCAGCACGGTCTCGTCCATCGCCCCGGCCAGCCGCAGCGTCGTGGCGCCGAGACCGCATTCGCCGAACGCGCGATTGAACGTGATGCTGTCGGTGCCGATCAACGAGATCAGGACGACATCCGGCCTCGCGGCACGGATGCGCTCCAGATGCGGCTCGTGGTTGTCTTCGCCGAGGGGAACGAACTCTTCGCCGACGACATGGCCGCCGGCCTCCTTGATGTAGCGCTTCACCGCGCGGTGCGACTGCCAGGGCCAGACATAGTCGCTGCCGATCAGGTACCAGCGCGCCGCCTTTTTGACGTCGGCAAGCCAGTGGATCGACGGACGGCTCTGCCAGCGCGGCGTCTCGCCGATCGCCATGACACCCGGCGTCTGCTCGCCGCCTTCGTAAACGGGTGTGTAGATGTAGGGGATGCGGTGGCGGGTGGTGACCTTGCGCAGCGCCACACGCACCGCGCTGGTATGTAAGCCGACGATGAGATCGATCTCATCGGACGCGATCGCCTGCTCGGCGCGGCTCAGAATCTCGTCGAGCGGGCCGCCGGCGTCGTAGATCGAAAGCTCGATTTCGCGCCCGAGAATGCCGCCGCGCTTGTTGATCTCGGCGACGGCGAGCTGCGCACTGCTTGTCGCGCACGGACCCCAAACGCCGGGCGAGCCGGTGCAGCAGATGAAGCCGCCGACGCGGAGCTTGTTGTGTGCGCCGCGGCGCTTCATGAAATGCGCGTCAACCGGCGACAGGTCGAAATCCGCTGCCGCGGGCGACAGATTCCTGAACAGCAAGGACGGCGGTAACGCCGGACCGCCGTGAGCCGGGAAGTTTACCGTCGCGCGCACGCCAACTCCTGTCTGATACCAGACTTGAAAGCTCATTCAGCAGGCGGCCGCGGCACCCGCCCTATTGTTGGGCAATATCCTATTTTGAAAATATTGAATATTCAAGAATTGAAGTGCATATAGATGCAGCATCGATTGCAAGACATTCACTCATTTGGGTCAAGACAAAGTCTTAGCCGTGGCAAAACCAAACACCCCGATCACCGAACACCTCGCCTACCTGCTCGCGCAAGCCAACCGGGAGATCAACCGGCAGCTCGAACTGCGGTTGAGCAAGGAAGGCGTGCCCGTCGAGCAGTGGCGCATCCTGAAAGTGCTGTCGGATGGCAACGGCCATTCGATGGGCGAACTCGCGGATGCCGTGCTGCTCAACCATCCGACGCTGACCAAGATGATCGATCGCATGGTCTCGGACACGCTGGTCTACCGCGTGCAGGACCCGAACGATCGCCGCAAGGTCCTGATGTTCATCTCCGATCGCGGCAAGGTGCTGAGCAAGAAGCTCAACTCGCTCGCGGTCGACCAGGAAGAGCACATCCTGGAGAGCTACGGCGACAAATCGACGAGCGAATTGAAGCGGCTGCTGGAGAGCTTGATCGATAGTTCGAATTGAGAATTCGTCGTCCTGGCTTTCGCCAGGACGACGATGGAGATGGAGCTGCGCGCCACATACTCGCTGTCATCGCCCGATTTAATCGGGCGATCCAGTATTCCAGAGACTGATGTGATTTGAACCGAGAAGCCGCGGCGTACTGGGTCGCCCGGTTAAACCGGGCGACGACAGTGGGGTGTGAGGCGTCGACGTCGGCGCTTCACATTCAAGCCTTACGCGTACCGCCCGTGGCAGTGCTTGTACTTCTTGCCTGAGCCGCACGGACAATCCTCGTTGCGGCCGATCTTGCCCCAGCTGGCCGGGTTCTTGGGATCGCGCAACGCGGCGTCGGTGGCCTGCGCTCCGAGCGTGACGCTGGCGAGCGCCATTTCGTCCTCGCCGGTGTTCGGGTCGAATTTGTGCGCTTCCATCTGAGGCAGCACCGGGGCTTCCTGCTCCGGCGGCACGATCTCGACCCGCATCAGCTGCGCCGTAACGGCCTCGCGCAGATGCGCGCTCATCTCCTGGAAAAGGTTGAACGCCTCGGTCTTGTACTCCTGCAGCGGATCGCGCTGGCCGTAGCCGCGCAGGCCGATGACCTGGCGCAGATGGTCGAGCATGATCAGATGCTCGCGCCAGAGATGGTCGAGCGTCTGCAGCAGAATGGTCTTCTCGACGTAACGCATCACGTCGGGACCCCATTGCCCGACCTTGGCCGCCATGTGCTCGTCGGCGCGGGTCTCGATGCGCGTGAGCAGCTCCTCGTCGGCGATGCCCTCTTCCTTGGCCCAGTCCTCGACCGGCAAGTCGAGATCGAGCACGCGCTTGAGCTCTTCCTTCAGGCCCGCGACGTCCCACTGTTCGGCATAGGCGTGCTCGGGCACGTGCTTGGCGACGAGATCGTCGATGAAGGCGTGGCGCATGTCGGCGACGGTCTCGGCGACGCTGTCGTCCTTCATCAGGTCGACGCGCTGGTCGAAGATCACCTTGCGCTGGTCGTTCTGGACGTTGTCGAACTTGAGCAAATTCTTGCGGATGTCGAAGTTGCGCGCCTCGACCTTCTGCTGCGCCTTTTCGAGCGCCTTGTTGATCCAGGGATGGATGATGGCCTCGCCCTCTTGCAGGCCGAGACGCTGCAGCATGCTGTCGAGGCGATCCGAGCCGAAGATGCGCATCAGATCGTCTTCCAGCGACAGGAAGAATTTCGAGCGGCCGGGGTCGCCCTGACGGCCGGAACGACCGCGGAGCTGGTTGTCGATGCGGCGGGATTCGTGGCGTTCGGAGCCCATGATGTAGAGGCCGCCGGGCTTCTTCACCGTCTTGGCGGGCTTCGAACCCTTCGCCGGCTCGATCTCGACCTCTTCTTCGGCCTTCAGCACGATGTCGCGGAAGTGCTCGATGTCGGCCTTGATCTGCTCGATCTTCAAGGCCTTCTCGGCCTCGTCCTCGATCGAAGCGGCCTCCTGCTGGATGCGCATTTCCAGCGAGCCGCCGAGCTTGATGTCGGTGCCGCGGCCGGCCATGTTGGTCGCGATCGTGATCGCGCCGGGGACGCCGGCTTCCGCGACGATGTAGGCTTCCTGCTCGTGGAAGCGCGCGTTCAGCACCGCGAACAGCTTTGCCGGCTTGCCGGCGCGGGCCGCGGCGTACAGCTTCTGCATCGAATTTTCGCTGCCGAAATCGATCTGCCGATAGCCGTGCTTCTTGAGATATTCGGCGATCACTTCCGATTTTTCGATCGAGGCGGTGCCGACCAGCACCGGCTGCAGCCGCGCGTTGGCGCGCTCGATCTCGGCCAGGATCGCGGCGTATTTCTCGTTCTGGGTGCGATAGACCTCGTCGTCCTCGTCGAGACGGGCGACCGGCAAATTGGTCGGGATTTCCACGACCTCGAGCTTGTAGATGTCGAACAATTCGTCGGCTTCGGTCAGCGCCGTGCCGGTCATGCCGGCGAGCTTTTCGTACATCCGGAAATAGTTCTGGAAGGTGATCGAGGCCAGCGTCTGGTTTTCCGGCTGGACCTGCACGTGCTCCTTGGCTTCCAGCGCCTGATGCAGGCCTTCCGAATAGCGGCGGCCCTGCATCATGCGACCGGTGAACTCGTCGATGATGACGACCTCGTCGTCGCGGACGATGTAGTCCTTGTCGCGCGTGAACAGGGTGTGGGCGCGCAGCGCCTGGTTGATGTGGTGCACGACGGAGACGTTCTCGACGTCGTAGAGCGACTCGCCCTTGAGCTGGCCGGCATCGCGCAGCAGCGTCTCGATCTTCTCCATGCCGGCTTCGGTCAGCGTCACTGTGCGCTGCTTCTCGTCGACGTCGTAGTCGGACTTGTCGAGCTTGGGCAGGAAGCCGTCGATGGTGTTGTAGAAGTCGGAGCGGTCGTCGAGCGGACCGGAAATGATCAGCGGCGTGCGCGCTTCGTCGATCAGGATGGAATCGACTTCGTCGACGATGGCGTAGAAGTGCGGCCGCTGGACCATGTCCTCGAGCCGGTACTTCATGTTGTCGCGCAGATAGTCGAAGCCGTATTCGTTGTTGGTGCCGTAGGTGATGTCGCAGGCATAGGCCGTCTTGCGCTCGGAATCGTCGAGGCCGTGCACGATCACGCCGGTGGTCAGGCCGAGGAAGCCGTAGATCTGGCCCATCCAGGCGGAGTCGCGGCGGGCGAGGTAGTCGTTGACGGTGACGACGTGGACGCCCTTGCCGGCGAGCGCGTTGAGGTAGACCGCGAGCGTTGCGACCAGGGTCTTGCCTTCGCCGGTCTTCATCTCGGCAATGTCGCCCTCGTGCAGCACCATGCCGCCGATCAGCTGGACATCGAAATGGCGCTGGCCGAGCGTGCGCTTGGCGGCTTCACGGACCGTGGCGAAAGCGGGGACCAGAAGGTCGTCCAGGGTCTTGCCCTCGGCGAGCTGCTGCCTGAACTCGACGGTGCGGGCCTTGAGGGCTTCGTCGGAGAGTTTCGAAACCTCGGGCTCCAGCGCGTTGATCGCGTTGACGCGGGACTGATATCCCTTCACCCGCCGGTCGTTGGCGGAGCCGAAAAACTTGCGGGCGAGCGCGCCGATCATGCTTAGTTCCTGTGTTCGCGATTCAACCGCGTTCGCGTTGCAGCCAAGAGGTTGTCACCCGCCTGCCTATCAACTCACCGTGACGCCTGCTGGGCGCCGGAGCCCGGACTGCGGGGGGTCCATCCGCCATATGGGTGGGAGTTGGGCAAGTCTGGGTTCAACGGCCAAAAACGCAGCAAAATAAACGCCATCGCATGGACGCGACCGGGCAGAGATATGGCCCGGTCAGGGCCTTGTCAACGGCGGGTGCATTGCGGCTAATTCATCATTTTGACAGACTTTTCGCGTTGCCAAGGCCCCCTGAATTGGGCGAGTGTCCGCCCCGCTCGAGCAGCCCCCTGCTTCAACAAAAGGATTTTCCATGACCACCTCGTTCCCGGTAACCAAAACCGGCCTGCGCTTCGGCCTCGCCACCGCCCTCGTGGGCTGCCTTGCGCTGGCGCTGATCGCAGGTCCCGGCCGGGCTGCCGACGATCCGGTGCTGGCGAAGGTCAATGGCGCGGAAATCAAGAAGAGCGACGTCGCCATGGCCGAAGAGGAACTCGGGCCGAGCCTTGCCCAGATGGACCCGGCGACCAAGGACGAGAACGTCCTGTCCTTCCTGATCGACATGAAGATCGTCGGCAAGGCCGCCGAAGACAAGAAGCTCGCCGACGGCGAGGAGTTCAAGAAGCGGCTCGCGTTCGCCCGCAACCGCCTGCTGATGGACAGCCTGCTCGCCGGCGAGGGCAAGGCCGCCACCACCCCGGATGCCATGAAGAAGGTCTATGAGGAGGCCTCCAAGCAGATCACCGGCGAGCAGGAAGTGCACGCCCGCCACATCCTGGTCGAGACCGAGGACGAGGCCAAGGCGGTGAAGGCCGAGCTCGACAAGGGCGCCGATTTCGCCGAGCTCGCCAAGAAGAAGTCCAAGGATCCGGGTTCGGCCGACGGCGGCGACCTCGGTTTCTTCACCAAGGAGCAGATGGTGCCGGAATTCTCGGCGGTCGCCTTCGCGCTCGAGCCGGGCAAGATCTCCGACCCCGTGAAGTCGCAGTTCGGCTGGCACGTCATCAAGGTCGAGGAAAAGCGCAACCGCAAGGCGCCGGACTTCGAGCAGGTCAAGGCGCAGATCGAGCAGTATGTCACCCGCAAGGCCCAGGCCGATTACGTCGCCAAGCTGCGCGCGGAAGCCAAGGTCGAGCGGCTGGACCAGCCGGCGGATGCTGCCAAGGACGCCAAGCCGGCTGATGCGGCCAAGCCTGCCGATGCGAAGCCGTCCGACAGCAAGATGGCGCCGCCTGCGAAGAAGTAAGAATTCGCTGTCACTTCGGTGACGTGAAGAGTATCTAAGCCTTTGTGATGCCCGGCCCCCGCGCCGGGCATCTGCATATCCAGATCCCATCAAGGCGCCCGCGATGTCCTCCTCCGTCTCTCCCCTCGCCCCGAAACACGTTCCCGACATGCCCGTGATCGCGGGGGTCCGTCTCGCGACGGCCGAGGCCGGCATCCGCTACAAGAACCGCACCGACGTGCTGCTCGCGGTGATGGACAAGGGCACCGCGGTCGCCGGCGTCTTCACCAAGTCGAAATGCCCCTCCGCGCCGGTGGAATGGTGCCGCGCCAAGCTGAAGGGCGGCAAGGCGCGCGCGCTGGTGGTGAATTCCGGCAACGCCAATGCCTTCACCGGCAAGACCGGTCGCAGCTCCACCGCGCTGACCGCGAAGATCGCGGCCAAGGCCGTCGGATGCACCGAGGGCGAGATCTTCCTGGCCTCGACCGGCGTGATCGGCGAGCCGCTGGATGCGACCAAGTTCGACGGCGTGCTCGGGCGGCTCGCGGAAACCGCCGAGGCCGGCGATTATCTCGCCGCCGCCAAGGCGATCATGACCACCGACACCTTCCCGAAGGTCGCAACCGCGACCGTGAAGCTCGGCAAGGCCAAGGTCACCATCAACGGCATGGCCAAAGGTGCCGGCATGATCGCCCCCGATATGGCGACGATGCTGTCCTTCATCTTCACCGACGCACCGATCGCGCCGGCCGCGCTGCAGGCGCTGCTCAAGAGCGGCGTCGAAGACACGTTCAACGCGGTGACGATCGACGGCGACACCTCGACCTCGGATACGCTGCTGGCGTTCGCCACCGGTGCTGCCGCAGAACACGGCGCGCCGAAGATCAGCCGCGCCAGCGACCCCCGCCTGAAAGCCTTCGTCAAGGCCTTCAACCAGGTGCTCGCCAATCTTTCCGAGCAGGTGGCCCGCGACGGCGAAGGCGCCCGTAAGCTGGTCGAGATCACCGTCGAGGGCGCCAAGACCAAGGCCTCGGCGCGCAAGATCGCGATGTCGATCGCGAACTCGCCGCTGGTGAAGACCGCAATCGCCGGCGAGGACGCCAATTGGGGCCGCGTGGTGATGGCGGTCGGCAAGGCCGGCGAGCCGGCCGACCGCGACAAGCTCTCGATCTCCTTCAACGGCATCCGCGTCGCCAAGAGCGGCGCGCGCGATCCGTCCTATGACGAGGCGCAGGTGTCGGAAGCGATGAAAGCGCCGGAGATCGCGATCAAGGTCTCGCTCGGCCTCGGCAAGGGCCGCGACCGCGTGCTGACCTGCGACCTCACCAAGGAGTATGTCGCGATCAACGGGGATTACAGGTCGTAAGCGTCCCGACCGGCGGCTATTTCGTGATGTGCGCAGTGATCAGCGCCTGATTGAACATGGCGTTCAGGGCGGCCGTGATGTCCGCCGGGGTATTCGCCGTATAGAAGTAGCCCGGCGTCGCGCAGCCCTGCAGGCTCGCCGGAATGAGCGGTATGTTCCAATTGGCGTAATCGTCCTCGTCATTGGCAAAAGACGCGTTCACCGGATCGATCACCTGGTAAGGAATGTAGAGCACCGAGATGATGATACCCTTGTCCTTCAAGGGTTTGCAGACGGTCGCCGGATTGATGACCGTGGCATGGTTACTGCCCGACCAGCCTCCATTCGGAACGCCTTTGACTTGCGGATCTTGTGCGCCGTCGGTGACGAGGAATACATAGGGTCGCGCGTTGCTCGAGGCGCTGCCGTCGCCGGCGCTGACGATCAAGCTGTTGAGCGAACTCAACGCGTTGTCGATATGGGTGCCGCCCGATCCGAGAGCCGTATTCATGTTGGTGTCGAGCAACGAAGCGAGGTTGGCGGCTGCGTAGTTGATTGTCGACGGATTCGTCGAAGAACCGTTGATGCTGGACGTCAGCGGAAAATAGTTCTTATCGAGGTACTGAATGAACGGATAGATACCAATCCGGAATTGATTAGCGACCTTCATGCTGCTGTTGGCGGTGATAAACAGCTGGTTCACGGCGTAGCCGACCGCATCCAGCCGGAGCTGAATGCAGTTATCGGTTCCGGCGGTGGGGCAGTTCGCAACGGTCGGAAGGGTCGAATACAGTGAGCCCGGTAGACCGGACACGACTGAAGACGACAGCTTCTTGCCCTTTGGATACGTTGAATTCACAGTCGTCGTCGAAAGCAGACCGGCATAGCCGCTTTGACTGACGCGCGAGATCGCATAGCCCAGACAGTAATTGTTGGTAGGATATCCCTGCGTTCCGCTATCGGTGCACGCACTGTTCTGGGGCGCGAAATGGCAGGCCAAGGTGCAGCCTGTGGGGTATTGCCTGAAGTTGTCCGGGTTGATCGATTGCATTCGGACGGCCTCGGCCGAGGTCGACGGCAGGCCCATGGATCCGGAGACGTCGAGCGTGAGATAGAAATCGAGATAGGGCGGCAGCGACGCGGAGGCATTCGAGGTGCCGGAGACGCTGAGCTTTTGGTAGCCGAGAATCTTCAGGAAGGTGACGGGGACGTCGGCACTGAACTGGACGCTGGCGGCCACGGCGATCCCAGTCTTCGTCACCGTGCTGTTGCGAGACAAGTTGGGCGGTGCCGTGACATTGCTCATGTTGGCGTCGAACACGTTATTGGCGTCGTTCACGCCCTCCGTGACGGAGCCATTGCCCGTCATGGCTGCGGCAGCGATAAAGCCGGGGGCCTTCTGTGAGACGGCGGCGACAGCGGCGCCATCGGCAGCAGCTTGCAGCTTTGCCTTCATCCTGGTCGCCATCGAATAGTCGACGGCGCAACCGATGAACGTGATCAGGGGGACGCAGCAGATTGCGAAGATCACCGCGACATTGCCGCGGCGATCGCGGAGAAACCGACGGAAGATGGGACGAAACTCAACGCGCATGGATCTGGCCCGGAATAGTTTCAGCGTTTCCACTCTAGGAACCGTGGATTAAATATGACTTATGGAGACCTCGGAAACACGGGCCGTCACAGGGTTAACGAACCGTTGCGGATGATCCTTCAGCGAGCGGAATTCCAGGGATGGCTGATCTCAAACTGACGCTCGTGGTGGCTTGCGCGCTGGTCGACGCCGACAAGCGCGTCCTGATCGCGCAGCGCCCCGAGGGCAAGACGCTGGCCGGCCTCTGGGAATTTCCCGGCGGCAAGTGTGAGCCCGGCGAGCGGCCGGAACAGAGCCTGATCCGCGAACTCCACGAGGAGCTCGGCATCAGCGTCGCGGAGCCCTGCCTGGCGCCGCTGACATTCGCGAGCTACGGCTACGAGACCTTTCACCTCCTGATGCCGCTCTACATCTGCCGGCGCTGGGAGGGACAGGTCACGCCACGCGAAGGCCAGACCCTGGCCTGGGTTCGCGCCAACAAGCTGCGCGACTATCCCATGCCGCCCGCGGACATTCCGCTGATCCCGCATTTGATCGATTTACTGATGTGAGCTCGGACCTCATCCTGAGGAGACCGCGCAGCGGTCGTCTCGAAGGATGGCTGCGGATGAGAGCCGGGCCTGCATGGTTCGAGATGGCGCCGACGCGCCTCCTCACCATGAGGAGTTACGTCCCTCCCGCCTTCTTCACCGCCTCCGCCAGGCTCGCCTTCGCTGATCCGGGCTTGAGCGGCTGCTGCTGGCTCGCATGCGGGGCCCAGCCTGAGAGCCAGATGATGTCGAATGTCGCACGGATGCGGCCGTCGGCATCGGCAAAGCGTTCCGCGTAGATTTCAGCCATCCGCAGCAGCGTCGATCGCCGGCTGGGCGTGCGTCGCCGTTCGATCAGCACATTGGCGGCGCCCATGCGCCTGATATCCTGCATCAGCGCGAAGGCATTGCCATAGCGCACCACGACGCGGTCGACATCGGTGACCGGCAGCGCAAATCCTGCCCGCTGCAACAGCGCGCCAACGTCGCGTAAATCGGCAAACGGCGCCACACGCGGCGAAACACCGCCCTCGCATTCGGCCTCGGCGGCGGCAAAAGCCTGGCGCAGCTCGGTCAGGCTGTCGCCGCCGATCATCGCCGCCAGCAGAAGGCCGTCCGGCCTCAGCGCGCGACGGATTTGCGCGAGCACCCCCGGCAGATCGTTGACGAATTGCAGCGCCAGCGCCGAGACCACGAGGTCGAGGCCCTCGGGCGCAAAGGGCAGCTTCTCCGCACCCGACGTATCGAGCTCAATGCGCTCGATCGAGGGCAGTCGCGCGCGCAACACGGCGAGACCCTCGCCGGGCGTCCAGAGATCGGCCGCTGTACGAAACTCCCGCATCACTGCGGCCAGCCGGTCGGACATGTCCTCGGCGACCCGATCCAGCAGGAAGCTCACGGCACCTTGCGCCTGCGCGCGGCGCTGTCGCGCGTGCAGCAAAGCACGGTCGAACAGAGCGGGCGCGGTTTGCGGGGTTGTGGCCATGGCGCTGGTTACGCCGATCATGCTGGTTCTGGCAATCCACTGCGCGCGGCGCTAGCCTTGCCTCGTGGAGGCCGACGCCGGCCCCCGTGTTCCAAACTAGCAATGCGCACCAGGTCCGCGGCGCCGGAGCGTCAAACGATGATCACCTGTTATCTGCGATACGAGATCCCCCCGGACAAGCTCGCCGAATTCGAAGCCTATGGCAGGATGTGGCTGGAACTGGTGCCAAGATTCGGCGGCATCCACCACGGGTACTTCCTGCCATCGGAAGGCGCGAGCGACGTCGCCCTCGCAATGTTCAGCTTCCCGAGCTTCGCGGCGTACGAACAATATCGGAAGGACAGCGCCGAAGATCCGGACGTCCAGAAAGCGATCGAATTCGCAAGGCAAACGCGCTGCTTTCGCCGTTATGAGCGATCGTTCTTCCGGCCCGTGCTGCCGAAAGAGCCGTAGGCCGGGCGCGGACGAGAACAGCCCATTGGCTTGAGCGTGGCGCAGGACGGCGCTAGCCTTGCCCAATGGGCGCCGAGGCATCACCACCACGCTCCATTTCCAGCCATCTGCGCGGCGCGCTCGAGGCCTGCCGCGGGGTATTGGCCCATCTGCCACGGCTCGCGCTCGACATCGCGCTGCCGACGCTGTGCGTGTCCTGCCGCGAGCCGGTCGATGGCGAGGGCGTGTGCGCTTCGTGCTGGGCGCGGCTGTCGTTCATCGAACGGCCCTACTGCCCACGGCTCGGCATTCCCTTCGTCTATGACCCCGGCCCCGACATGCTATCGATGGAGGCCATTGCGAGCCCGCCGGCCTACCAACGGGCGCGCGCTGCGGTGCGCTATGACGACGTCGCGCGCACCCTGGTGCATGCTCTGAAATACCAGGACCGCACTGATCTCGCGCCGGCCATGGGGCGCTGGATGGCGCGGGCGGGCGGCGAGTTGCTCGCCGGCGCCGACATGCTGGTGCCGGTGCCCCTGCATTGGCGGCGGGCCTGGCGCCGCCGCTACAACCAATCCGGCGCCCTGGCACGCATCATCGAGCGGCAGAGCGGGGTGAAAGTGAAAGCTGAGGTGCTGCGCCGGGTACGCGCCACCGAGCAGCAGATCGGCCTGTCGCGGGCCCAGCGCGCCACCAATGTGCAGGGCGCATTCCAGGTATCCCCGGACCGTCAGGCGGACGTCCAGGGTCGGCGCATTGTCCTCATCGACGACGTCCTGACGTCGGGTGCGACGCTGGATGCCTGCGCGCGAGCCCTGCTCCGGGCCAAGGCGGCGCAAGTGGACGTGCTGGTGTTTGCCCGGGTTGTCGAGAGCCGGTGAAGTCCCATATAATTCAATGAATTCATGACATGAAAGCGCCAGACAAGATGACCGCTGCTGTCGAGATCTACACCAGGCCGGGCTGCGGCTATTGTTCCGCCGCCAAGTCGCTGCTGACCCGCAAGAAGGCGACGTTCACGGAGTTGGATATCGCCAAGAACCCGTCCTGGCGCCAGGAGATGTACGATCGCTCCGGCGAGGGCTCGACCTTCCCGCAGATCTGGATCGGCGGAACCCATGTCGGAGGCTGCGACGAACTCTACGCGCTCGATCGTGAAGGCAAGCTCGACGCCATGCTCGAAAGCGTCAAGGCGGAGTCATGAGCGACAACAGGACCTTCACGGCAGCGATGGTGCAGATGCGCACCGGCCTGATGCCCGAGCCAAGCCTCGCGCAGGCCACCAGGCTGATCCGCCAGGCTGCGGCCAATGGCGCCGACTACGTGCAGACGCCCGAAGTCAGCAATATGATGCAGCTCAACCGCAAGGCCCTGTTCGAGCACCTCCAGAGCCAAGACGACGACAACTCGCTGAGGGCGTACCGGGCGCTCGCGGCCGAACTGAAGATCCACATCCATGTCGGCTCGCTGGCGCTGCGCTTTTCGGACGAAAAAGCGGTCAACCGCTCGTTCCTGATCGGGCCCGAGGGCAATGTGCTCGCGAGCTACGACAAGATCCACATGTTCGACATCGAGCTCCCTGACGGCGAGAGCTATCGCGAATCCGCCAATTACCAGCCGGGCGAGACGGCCGTGATCTCCGACCTGCCCTGGGGCCGCGTCGGGCTGACGATTTGCTACGATGTCCGCTTCCCCGCGCTCTACCGCGCGCTGGCCGAAAGCGGCGCGTACTTCATCACGGTGCCCTCGGCCTTCACCCGCAAGACCGGTGAAGCGCATTGGCACGTGCTGTTGCGTGCGCGCGCGATCGAGACCGGTTGCTTCATCTTCGCCGCGGCGCAGGCAGGGCTGCATGAGAACAAGCGGGAGACCTATGGCCATTCGCTGATCATCGATCCCTGGGGCGAGATCCTCGCCGAAGGCGATGTCGAGCCCGGCATCATCATGGCACAAATCGATCCGGCCAAGGTCGAGACCGCGCGCCGCGCGATCCCCTCGCTCCAGCACGGCCGCCGCTTCGGCGTCGCCGACCCCAAGGCCGGGCCGGACCACCTGCATCTGGTGCGGGGATCGGCATGATCCGCTACGCGCTCCGCTGCGACCGGAGCCACGACTTCGAGAGTTGGTTCCAGAGCTCGGCCGCGTACGATTCTCAGGTGAAGCGCAAGCTCGTGACTTGTCCGATCTGCGGCTCGGCCAAGGTCGACAAGGCGATCATGGCGCCGCGCATCGTCGGCAAGAAGGGCCGCGGACGCGCCACGCCGCCGCCTGAGCCCACCGCCACGACGACCGCGCCCGAGGCTGCGCAATCCGCACCGACCTCGCTGTTGATGGCGCAGGAGCGCGAGCTGCGCGCCAAGCTCAAAGAGCTGCGCGATCACATCGTGAAGAACGCCGACAATGTCGGTGAGCGATTCGCCAATGAAGCCCGCGCGATGCATTACGGCGACAAGGAGCACCGTCCGATCTACGGCGAAGCCTCGCCCGACGAGGCCAAGTCGCTGATCGACGAAGGCATCGAGGTGTCGCCGCTGCCGACGCTGCCGGAAGACCGGAATTAGACTCCCACCAGCACCGCCACGCCGAGCACGATCAGCGCGATGCCGATAATTTCGCGCGGCGCGATCGGCTGCTTGAACGAGTAATAGGCCACGCCTTGCGCGAACAGCACCTCGATCAAGGCCAGCGTGCGGACATTGGCGGCGGCCGTCAGCGCGAACGCCAGGAACCAGAACTGCGAGGCGAAGGCGCCGGTGAAGCCGGCCAGCATTGAGGGCCGCCACATTGAGAGGATGCCCTGAAGCACCTTTGGCGCGCGCCAGAGCAGATAGATCGTCAGGATCAACGTCTGCACGAACAGGCCGAGCACCAGCGTGAACGATGCCGCCGTCACGAACGAGACATCAGGCACGTTGATGATGGCGCCGCGGAAGCCGACCGCTGACAACGCGAACGCCGCCGCCGCGACGAGACCGGTGATGGTCGGCTTCAATTCGGCAAAACTCTTCTCGCCACCGGGCCGTAGCGCGGTGATGACGACGCCGATTGTCGCGATCACGATCGCCAGCACCTTGAGCCATGTCAGATGATCGCCGAGGAAGACGAAGCCGAAGATGGCGGTCTGGATCGCCTCGGTTTTCAGATAGGCCGTCGTCACCACGAAGGAGCGGTCGTTCATGGCGAGCAGCATCAGGCCGGTCGCGACGATCTGGCTGAGCGCGCCGAGCAGCAGCCACGGCCAGAACACACCGGGCGGCATGCCGAGATGATCGCCGGTGGCAACCAGCACCACTGCCAGGAACAGGAGCGAGAACGGAAAGCCGAATAGGAAGCGGATATTGGTCGCGCCCCAAGTCCCCAGCGGCTTTGTCAGTGACCGCTGCATCGCATTGCGCGCGACCTGGCCGAGCGCGGCAATGACGGTGAAGGGAATCCAGAGGCTGGCGATGGTGAACATGGGGAAATGGGTGGGAGGGCCAATGATTGCGGCCAACCTGCCGCTAGCTGTTCAATGGGTCAACCACACGAACGTCATGGGAGCGATGCTATCGCCAAATTCATCGTCGTCCTGGACAAGCGAAGCGCAGATCCAGGACCCATTACCCCTGGGAGTGGTTTGGCGAAGACTCGAGATTATCTGTCTCGCGCCACAACTTCTCCCAGGGGTAATGGGTCCTGGCTTTCGCCAGGACGACGCCGAATGTTTGGAAGCAGCAACGCCTCACACCATGCCTTCCGCCACCACCATGTAGTTCACGTCCATGTCTGACGAGAGGGTCCATTTGTCGGCGAAGGGTGAGTAGACGACGCCGGTCTGCTCGGTGATGACCAGGCGGTTGTCGAGCAGGTATTTCGTCAGTTCGTCGGGGGTGACGAATTTGTTCCACTCGTGGGTGCCGCGCGGCAGCCATCGCAGCACATATTCGGCGCCGACGATGGCGAGCGCAAAACTCTTCCAGTTCCGGTTCAGCGTCGAGACCACCATCAACCCGTTCGGCTTCAGCATCGCGGCGCAGCGCTTCAGGAAAACGCCGACGTCGACGACGTGCTCGACCACCTCCATCGCCAGCACGATGTCAAAGCGCTCGCGCGGGTCGATCTCCTCAACCGTGGTGCAGCGATAGTCGATCGCGAGATGCGCCTTGTCGGCATGCAGCTTCGCGGCCGCGATGTTGCTGACCGACGGATCGACGCCGATGACCTGCGCACCCAGGCGCGACAGCGGCTCGCAGAGCAGGCCGGCGCCGCAGCCGATATCGAGCACGCGCAGACCGCCGAGGCAGTTGAGGCTGCGCAAATTGCGCTCGAACTTGCGGCAGGCGGCATCGCGGATGTAGCCGAGCCGCAGCGGGTTGATCCGGTGCAGCGGCGCCATCTTGCCGTTGGGGTCCCACCACTCGGCCGAAAGTTTTGAGAATTTCGCGATCTCGGCGGCGTCGACGGTCGAGCCCGGCTGCGGGCTTGCGGTAGCGGAAGTATTTTGCTGCATGCTCATGGGTTGCGCGCGGTCCTACCGCGTGGTGATCGAACTGCGGAAGGCGAGCGGCGAGGCGATGGTCCGGATGGTTTCGCGACCTTCCCCCACGCCATTGATGGTGACGTCGCCATAGTTGAGAATACGTCCGAGAATGGTCTGATTCACATCGACGCTCTCGACCTTATCCAGCGCCATCTCGAAGGTGCGGCGCTTGATGAAGCCGGTCTTGTGCACGACCCGCAAATTGGTCACGTCGGTCTCGGTGGTAAAGCGATGGAACCAGCCCTTCACGGTCCAGTACAGCGCCGCCAGAGCCACTAGGCCGGCCGCGACCAGACAGAGCAGGACGAGCCCCTCGACGATGGTTTGCCGGGACAGGACGAACAGGACCAGCGCCACGATCCAGGCCAGGATCGCCGGAAAATAGAAGATCCAGTGCGCATTGGTCGAATACAGCACCCGCTCGCCCGGTTGCAGGATCTCGTCGATGTAACGCGCCATGACCTCGAATAACCCATTGCCCGGATTGGCCCGCGCAGGAACCTGCTTGCCCCCGGCCCCGCCCCTCTGTATACGCGCGGTCGGTATCGCAGGCACCCGTCCAGCGCGGGTCACCATACTTATCCTTATGAGGGAATGCACGCGTCGTCATGAGCCGCCTCGTGATGAAATTCGGCGGCACATCCGTCGCCAACATCGAACGTATCCGCAACGTCGCACGCCATGTGAAGCGTGAGGTCGACGCCGGCCATGAAGTGGCCGTGGTCGTCTCGGCGATGTCCGGTAAAACCAACGAGCTGGTGGCCTGGTGCACCGAGGCCTCGCCGATGCACGACGCACGCGAATACGACGCCGTGGTCGCCTCGGGCGAACAGGTGACGTCCGGCCTGCTTGCCATCGTGCTTCAGGGCATGGGTATCCAGGCCCGCTCCTGGCAGGGCTGGCAGATCCCGATCACGACCAGCGACGCCCATGCTTCGGCCCGGATCGAGGGCATCGACGGCAGCGAGATCATCAAGCGCTTCAGGGAGCGCAAGGAAGTCGCCGTGATCGCCGGCTTTCAGGGCATCAACCCCGAGACCAACCGCATCACCACGCTCGGCCGCGGCGGCTCCGACACCTCGGCCGTGGCAATCGCCGCCGCCGTCAAGGCGGACCGCTGCGACATCTACACCGACGTCGACGGTGTCTACACAACCGATCCGCGAATCGTGCCGAAGGCGCGCCGGCTCGACAAGATCGCGTTCGAAGACATGCTGGAGCTGGCCTCCCAGGGCGCCAAGGTGCTCCAGGTCCGCTCAGTGGAACTCGGCATGGTCCACAACATGCCGATTTTCGTCCGCTCGAGCTTCGACAAGCCCGAGGATATCGACCCGCATGCCAACCAGCCGCCCGGCACGCTGATCTGCAGCGAGGAGGAGATCATGGAAAGCCACGTCGTCACCGGCATCGCCTTTTCGAAGGACGAGGCCCAGATCTCGGTACGCCAGATCGAGGACAAACCCGGCGTGGCGGCGTCGATCTTCGGCCCGCTCGCGGAGGCCAACATCAACGTCGACATGATCGTGCAGAACGTCTCCGAAGACGGCAAGACCACCGATCTCACCTTCACGGTCCCGGCCGCCGACTATACCAGGGCCAAGGAGACCATCACCGCGGCCAAGAGCCAGATCAATTACGCCCGGCTCGACACCGCGACCGACGTTGCCAAGATCTCGGTGATCGGCAGCGGAATGCGCAGCCATGCCGGCGTCGCCGCCCAGGCGTTCTCGGCCCTCGCAGGACGGAATATCAACATCCGGGCCATTACAACCTCCGAGATCAAGTTCTCGGTTCTGATCGACACCGCCTATACCGAGCTTGCGGTGCGCACGCTGCACACGCTCTACGGTCTCGATCAGGCGTAGGCTAATTTTCTCTTAGCGGTCGCAGCAAACGCTGAGGTCTCCACACTTTCGCGTTTGGCAGGCGTTTTGCTTGGCAAAACAAGCCCCAATTCGCTATACGGCGAACAGGGTGGGCTGCCAGAAACTGTGCCCCAGTTGAGGCGGTGCTGATTCGGCCCAGGCAACCGCCGGGGCCGGCGCCGGACGAGCAAATTTGTTGTTTTTCTGGATTTCTGGGCGAGCCGCCGCGGGCCCTTTCGGCCCCGGCTGACGAAGGAGATTGACGGTTCATGCGGAGCGCGTCGGGAGGTCCCCGCGTCTTGTTGAGACGGCTCCGCGAAACCATGGCGGAGCAGGTCTCGGCCCAGGAGCGGCTGGACAAGATCGTGGTGCTGATCGCCGCCAACATGGTGGCCGAGGTGTGCTCGGTCTATGTGCTGCGCGTCGACAACACGCTCGAGCTCTATGCCACCGAAGGCCTCAACCGCGAGGCCGTGCATCACACCGTGCTCAGCGCCCATGAGGGCCTTGTCGGCCTGGTCGCCAGCGAGGCAACCCCTCTCAACTTGAACGACGCGCAGAGCCATCCGGCCTTCTCGTTCCGCCCGGAGACCGGCGAAGAGATCTACCACTCCTTCCTCGGCGTGCCGATCCTGCGCGCCGGCAACACGCTCGGCGTGCTGGTGGTGCAGAACCGCGCCAAGCGCAACTATGTCGAGGAGGAACTCGAGGCGCTTCAGACCACGGCGATGGTGCTGGCGGAGCTGATCGCCTCCGGCGAGCTGTCCGCGCTGGCCCAGCCGGGCCATGAGCCCGCCGCGCGCCATTCGGCGCAGAAGGTCGGCGCCATCCTGTCGGAAGGCATCGCGCTCGGCCACGTCGTGCTGCACGAGCCGCGCGTCGTCATCAAGGACTACATCGCCGAGGACCTGCCGAAGGAGATCAAGCGGCTCGACACCGCGCTCGCCAAGCTGCGCGCCGATCTCGATCGCATGCTGGAGCGCGGCGACGTCGCGGAAGGCGGCGAGCATCGCGAGGTGCTGGAAGCCTACCGCATGTTCGCCAACGACCAGGGCTGGTCGCACAAGCTGCACGAGGCGGTCGCCACCGGCCTGACGGCGGAAGCCGCCGTCGAGCGTGTGCAATCCGACACCCGCGCGCGCATGCTGCGCTCGACCGATCCCTATTTACGCGACCGGCTGCATGATCTCGAGGATCTCGGCTATCGCCTGATGCGGCAACTGGTCGGCCAGGATCACGCGCCGTCACGCGAACAATTGCCCGACAATGCCATCGTCATCGCCCGCGCGATGGGCCCGGCGGCGCTGCTCGACTACGACCGCAAGCGCCTGCGCGGCATCATATTGGAGGAAGGCACCGCCAATTCCCACGTCTCGATCGTGGCGCGCGCGCTCGGCATTCCCGCGGTCGGTGAGGTCCCGAACGCGCCTGGGATCGCCGATCCCGGCGACGCCGTCATCGTCGACGGTACCTCCGGCATGATCTATGTGCGCCCATCGCAGGAGGTCGAAGCGGCCTTCGCGGAGCGCGTGCGCTTCCGCGCCCGCCGCCAGGCGCAGTATCTGGCGCTGCGCGACCTGCCCTGCGTCACCAAAGACGGCCAGAAGGTCGAGCTGATGATCAATGCGGGTCTCGCGATCGACCTGCCGCATATCGAAGATACCGGCAGCGCCGGCATCGGCCTGTTCCGCACCGAGCTGCAATTCATGGTCGGCCAGAGCCTGCCGCGCACCAGCGACCAGCTCGCGCTCTATCGCACCGTGCTGGATGCCGCCGGCACCAAGCCCGTCACCTTCCGCACCCTCGACATCGGCGGCGACAAGGCGCTGCCTTACATGGAGGCGGTGATCGAGGAGAATCCCGCGCTCGGATGGCGCGCGATCCGGCTCGGGCTCGACCGTCCCGGGCTGTTGCGCGGCCAGATCCGCGCCCTGCTGCGCGCCGGCGGCGGCCGCGCGTTGCGCATCATGTTCCCGATGATCTCGGAGGTGGGTGAATTCGATTCGGCGAAGGCGCTGGTCGAACGCGAGCTGACCTATCTGCGCCAGCACGGCCACACACTGCCGGAGCGGATCGACATCGGCACCATGGTCGAGGTGCCGGCGCTGCTCTATCAGCTCGACGAGCTTCTCAAGAAGGTCGACTTCATCTCGGTCGGCTCCAACGATCTGTTCCAGTTCCTGTTCGCGGTCGACCGCGGCAATGCAAAGGTCTCCGAACGCTTCGACACCATGTCGGCGCCGATCCTGCGTGCGCTGCGCGACATCGCGCGCAAGTCGCAGGAGGCGAAGAAATCGCTGTCACTCTGCGGCGAGATGGCCTCGAAGCCGATCGGCGCACTGGCCCTGATCGCGATGGGCTATCGCTCGCTGTCGCTCTCGGCCACCGCGCTCGGCCCGGTCAAGGCGATGGTGATCGATCTCGACGCCAAGAAGGCCGAAGCGATGCTCGGCCCGTTGCTGGACGCGCCCGCCGGCAGCGTCTCGATCCGGCAGAAGCTGACGGAATTTGCCGAGGCTGAAGGCCTGGCGTTGTAGCGGGCCTGTCGCCCCTTCCTGCCGCCTCGCCCTTTCCCGCATTTTGAGACTGAACCGATGTCGTCACTCCCCGAAGCCAAACTGGACGTCCTGCTCGCGCATCACGCCTCGCTCGAAGCCGAATCGCTCGGTCAGCTCGCCTCCGAACGCTATGTGCAGATCACGCGTGAGCTCGCCGAGCTCACGCCATTGATCGAAGCGGTCAAAACCTATCGTTCGGCCGTCAAGGAGCTCGCCGACACCGAGGCGCTGATCGCCGATCCCGCGACCGATGCCGAGATGCGCGCCATGGCGGAAGCCGAGCGCGACGAGCTGACGCCGAAGATCGAGGATCTGGTCCAGAAAATCCGCGTCGCGCTGCTGCCGAAGGACGCCATGGACGACCGCAACGTGGTGCTGGAAATCCGCGCCGGCACCGGCGGCGACGAGGCTTCGCTGTTCGCCGGAGATTTGTTCCGGATGTACGAGCGCTTCGCGGCCCTGCAGGGCTGGAAGGTCGAGGTGATCTCGGCGAGCGAAGGCAGCGTCGGCGGCTACAAGGAAATCATCGCCGAGGTGCAGGGCCGCGGCGCGTTCTCGAAGCTGAAGTTCGAGTCCGGCGTGCACCGGGTGCAGCGCGTGCCGGACACCGAGACGCAGGGGCGCATCCACACATCCGCCGCCACGGTCGCCGTAATGCCCGAGGTCGAGGAGGTCGATGTCGAGATCCGGAACGATGATTTGCGTATCGAGACCATGCGCGCCGGGGGCGCCGGCGGCCAGCACGTCAACAAGACCGAATCGGCGATCCGCATCACCCACATCCCGACCGGCATCGTGGTGATGATGCAGGACAGCCGCTCGCAGCACAAGAATCGCGCTTCTGCCATGAACATCCTGCGTTCGCGCATTTACGACGCCGAGCAGCAACGCCTCGACGCGGCGCGCTCGGCCGAGCGCAAGGAGAAGGTCGGCTCCGGCGATCGCAGCGAGCGCATCCGCACTTACAATTTTCCGCAAGGACGCGTCACCGATCACCGCATCAATTTGACGCTCTACAAGCTGCCGCAGGTGATGGCGGGCGAAGCGCTGGGCGAACTGACCGACGCGCTCACCACCGAGCATCAGGCTGCGCAGCTCGCCGCCCAGGGCGCGGCGGCGTGAGGATCTGACGTCGCGTCAAGCCCCGCTGGAGGCGCGGAACGACTTCAGGAGCCGGCTCAATGCCGGGCTCGCGGCGCGGCGGAGCTCCTCGAGGTTCTTGCGCGAGAGCGCCTGGAGCTTCTGCTCACCCTTTTTCGTCAGCTTGAGATGAACGCGTCTGGCGTCTTCAGGGTCGGCAATGCGGCTGACCAGCCCAAGCTTCGCGAGGCGGTTGATCAGTTCCACGGCGGAGTGATGCCGGATCAGCAGAAACCGCGCGACATCACCGATGCTCGCGGGACCCGGACGCACGAAGCCCTTGATCCCAAGCAGCGCCTGATGTTGCGTCGGCGTCAATCCCTGCTGTGCTGCGGCTGCCTCGCTGAACGCCAGAAAGCTTCGGATCTGGTAGCGGAACTGCGCCAGCCCAGCATAGTCGGAGTCGCGCATCGTGCGGCGGCGTGAAGCCCGCGCAGGTATCGCCGCCGTCGACCGTTGCGCCTTCTTCGCCTGAACCATGCCGTGCCCCTCCGTTCTTGCCACTCGGCAACGCGGGCAGCCCAGCCAAAAGTAGCAAGCAGCGGCGCCGGGACCAACCAGCGGGAACTCCGGATACACAGCTATCCGTCGATCTATTCGAAGCTGGACAGCAGGATCTTCACCAGGATGACCTGGAACGCGATCGGGATGCGGACGCTTTTCCGCCGGATCGAGCGCTGCAGCGCGCCGGCAATCTCGGCGCTGGTCAAGGCACCCGCGGATGCATTGCCAATCAACTCCGCCCACATCTGCGACAGCGAGCCTCCGGGCGGGATCACCGGCTTGATCGTCACGCCACAGCCCTGCGCCCAGTCGATGATTTCCCTCATCGTGTGAGGACCGCAATTGCGCGCGGTCGCGAGGCGTTCGGCCGTCAGCGCAAGCAGCAACTCGCGCGAGGGCGACCAATTCCCCTTCGGCGGCTGCTCGGCAGTGAGCTCGACCGCGAGCTCCTTGAGGACGTTCTGGGCGCGCACGCTCAGCTTCTGCATCGGACCGGGTGCGCGCTTCGCCTGAGCGGGGCCGACGGCGGGCCCGCGCCGGCCGGCCGGCCAATTACGCGGATCCGGCATGCGCGACGCATCGCCGGATTGCGGTGTCGCCCGCTGCCCGTTCGCCTCTTCCACCGGCCACGCCGCCTCCTGCCGCCCCGCACCTTGCGGCCATGACCGTCGCTTCCGGGTACCCGCCACTGTCGTCTGCCGCGCCATTTTTCTCGCCGAACCCGCCAGCCTCGTACTCACAAAGGCTAATATATATCGTGATACGATATGTTTTCACGAGATAATTTTCGGCGTTCGACCAAAGACGAAATTGACAGAAGGCGTTCACAAGCAATGCTTGCGCCCAGGAGCTACACGCGGATGTGACGTGCCCGGCGCGGGCAGGCCCTCGAGGCCGGCCGCCGCCGGACAGGTCGTGCTTTGCCTGCAAACAACAACGATGTTCGGAGGAAACGATCATGACTGACAATCTCGTCCGCCGCGGCCTCTCGCGCCGTGGCCTGCTTCAGACCACCGCGGGCCTCATCGGCGGCGCGGTACTGCCGGGAATGCCGGCGTTTGCCGAGGACAAGCCGGCGATCGGCTCCTACCCCGCGGGGGTTTCGGGCTCCACCGCCTTCATCGGCATCTCGGTGCCGCGCACCGGCACCTATGCCGTGCAGGGTGAAGACGAGCTCAAGGGCTACCAGCTCGCGATCGAGCACATCAATGAAGGCCATGAGCTGATCAAGAAGATCTCGCCCAAGACCAGCAAGGGCGTACTCGGCAAGGAGCTGAAGTTCGGCGTCGCCGATTCCGCGGCCAAGCCGAACGAGGCGGTGCAGGCGCAGCAGCGCTTCATCAGCGAGAACAAGGCGATCATGATCACCGGCGGCACGTCGAGCGCCGTTGCGGTGGCGCTGAACAAGCTCGCCCAGCGCGAACATGTGATTTTCGTATGCGGCATTTCCGGCTCGAACGACACCACTGGCAAGGATTGCGTCCGCTACGGCTTCCGGCAGAACTTCTACGGCCAGACTGCGGCTGCAGCGATCGGCCCGGTGATGGTACGCGAGTTCGGCAAGGGCAAGAAGGCGGCGTATCTGACGCCCGACTACACCTACGGCCACACGGTTACCAAGTCGATGCAGGACTTCCTCGCGACGGCCGGCTGGACCACCGTGACCAACCAGGTCGCCCCGCTCGGCGCCCCCGACTACTCCTCGTACCTGCTGAACGTCGCGAATTCCGGCGCCGACGTGCTCATCAACGTCAACTGGGGTCACGACGCCGTGCTGTCGACCCAGCAAGCCAAGCAGTTCGGCGTGCTCGACAAGATGAAGCTGGTCGTGCCGTACCAGGTGCCTTTCATCGCGCGCGAGACCGGCGGCCTGATGCAAGGCGTCTACGCCGCCACCGACTATTGGTGGACCATCGAAGACAAATTCCCGCTGGCCAAGATGTTCAACGAAGCCTTCGAGAAGAAGTACGGCTACAAGCCCGAATGGGGCGCGGAGAACGCCTATGTCAGCTTCGCGCATTGGGCGCACATGTGCGAGCAGGCCGGCAGCTTCAGTCCGCCCGACGTGATCAAGGCCTACGAGAAAGGCGAGACGATCCCCTCTCTCGTCGGCGACGTGCATTACCGTCCCGAGGACCATCAGTGCGTTCGCCCGGTGATCATCGTCAAGGGCAAGCAGCAAAAGGACATGAAGAACAAGGAAGACTGGTACGATGTCGTCGAGATTGTCCCCGGTGAGGGCCTGATGCAGAAGCCCGACGCCTTCGGCTGCCATCTCGGCGACTACAGCTGAGACCTCGCTAATTCCTGTGACGCCGCGGACTGCACTCCGGTCCTGCGGCGTCACCCTTTTTGGACGCGCACCCTCGCGCGCCACAACAGCGATTGTCGCATGATAAGTTGGCCCAACCTCGTTTCACAGCTTTTCAACGGGCTCGCGCTCGGCGCTCTGCTCGCGCTGATCAGCTCCGGCCTGACCATCATTTACGGCACGCTCGGCGTGCTCAACCTCGCGCACGGCGCGATGTTCATGATCGGCGGCTATGCCGGCTTCGTCGCTTATCAGTACACGGAATCGTTCATCCTTGCGGTGATCGCGGGCTCGCTGTTCGTGATGCTGCTCGGCGTTCTCATGGAACGCGTCATCATCCGCCATTTCTATCATCGTCCGCACGAGGATCAGCTGCTCGTGACCTTCGGGCTCGGCATCTGTTTCGTCGAGCTCGTGCGCCTGATCTTCTCGAGCCAGTCGCAGCTGGTGCCGCCGCCGGCGCTATTCCAGGGCATCACCAATCTCGGCTTCATGTTCTATCCGACCTACCGCCTGGCCGTCGTCGGCATCGTCGCGGTCGCGCTCGGCGCACTGTTCATCGTCCTCTACCGGACCCGGCTGGGCATGATTGTGCGCGCCGGCATCGAGGATTCGGTGATGGTCGATTCGCTCGGCATCAACGTCTACCGCGTCTTCATGGTGGTGTTCGGCATCGGCGCGATGGCCGCCGGCTTTGCCGGCATCGTCAACGCGCCGGTGGTGTCGCTGACACCGG
Source organism: Bradyrhizobium sp. WSM1253 (assembly GCF_000244935.1). Classification (NCBI taxonomy): domain Bacteria; kingdom Pseudomonadati; phylum Pseudomonadota; class Alphaproteobacteria; order Hyphomicrobiales; family Nitrobacteraceae; genus Bradyrhizobium; species Bradyrhizobium sp. WSM1253. The sequence goes on along the minus strand of NZ_JH600073.1, from coordinate 5,138,308 downwards.
GCATCGGTGACGACATCCTGGTCCAGACCTTCGTGGTGGTCGTGATCGGCGGCGTCGGCTCGTTCCCCGGCGCGATTCTCGGCGGCCTGATCGCCGGCGAGATCATCAGCGTCACCTCCATGTTCAACCCCGGCTACGCCTATGTGATGCTGTTTGCGGCGATGACGCTCGTACTCGTGGTACGACCGCATGGCCTGCTCGGCGTCCAGGGCCGCGAGTAAGCGATCACCTGATGCTCAAGCAACGCCCGTTTCTGATCGAAGCCCTGACTGCGATCGGCCTGATCGCAGCCCCCTTCGTGCTGCCTCATCTCGGCTTCGCGCCGAACACCGTGAACAGGATCCTGGTCTGGGGCCTGTTCGGGCTCGGCTTCGACATCCTGTTCGGTTTCACCGGCCTGCTCTCGTTCGGCCAGTCCGCCTTCTACGGCACCGGCGGCTTCGTCGCCGCCTACCTGCTGACGCGCGCGGGCTTCGGCAACGTGCTGGGTGCGCTGGTCATCGGCATGATCGCGGCCGCCGCGACCGGCTATCTGATCGGCCTGATCGCGTTGCGCCGCACCGGCATCTACTTCGCGATGATCACCGTGGCGATCGCGGAAGTGTTCTTCTTCGTCGAGTTCAATCCGCTTTCCGATTTCACCGGCGGCGAAAACGGCCTGCCCGGCGTGCCGACGCCGAGCTTCGATCTCGGCTTCACCTCCATCCACTTCACCAATGGCTGGTCGCTCTATCAGTTCATCGCGCTGTGCTACTTCGTCGGCGTCGTCATCGCCCTCAGGATCGTGCGCTCGCCGGTCGGCGCGATTCTGAGTGCGATCCGCGACAATCCGCTGCGCGCCACGGCCGTCGGCCACAACATCCATGGCTACAAGCTGACCGCCTTCGTGATCGCAGCCGCTTATGCGGGCTTCGCCGGCGGCCTGCTCGGCGTGCTCCAGGCTTTCATGCCGCCCGACGCCTTCACCTTCGACACCTCGGGCCAGCTCGTGATGCAGACGGCCATCGGCGGCAGGGGAACGTTGTTCGGACCGCTGGTCGGCGCAACCGTTTGGCTCTTCCTTCAGGACTTCCTCCAGTCGGCGCTCGGCCTCGGCGCGGCCTGGAAGCTGGTGCTCGGCGTCGTGTTCGTGCTGCTGGTCTGCTTCCTGCGCGGCGGCATCATCGGCGGTCTTGCCGATCTCTACCGCCTCGTCTCGGGAAAGCGAAAGCAGACGGACGCGGAGATGGACCAGGAGGCCGCTGACGCAGCGGCCGCGCTGCAACCCCCACCGGCTCCGATGCAGGCCAAGGAAGTCGAGCATCCCGCCTATTCCGGGCCGATCCTGAAGGCCACCGGCCTGACCAAACGCTATGGCGGCCTCGTCGCCAACAGCGACATCGATTTCAGCGTCAATCAGGGCGAGCTGCGCGGGATTATCGGCCCCAACGGCGCCGGCAAATCGACCTTCTTCAAAATGCTGACCTGCGAGATCGCGCCGAGCTCCGGCCAGATCGTGTTCGAGGGGCGCGACATCACGGGATTAAAGATCACCGAGGTCTGCCAGCTCGGCCTCACCAAGAGCTACCAGGTCAACCAGCTCTTCACCGGGTTGACGGTGCGGCAGAACCTGACGATCGCCGCGCTGGCCGAGCTGCGTGGAAAATTCCGGCTCGACCTGTTCCGCAAGCTCTCCAGCGTCAAGGGCCTGACCGAGCAGGTGGAGCACACGCTTGCCCTCGTCAATTTGAGCCGCCGTGCCGATACGCCGGTATCCGAGCTCGCCTATGGCGAGAAGCGCAGACTGGAAATCGGACTCGCGCTCGCCACCTCGCCGCGCCTGCTGCTGCTCGACGAACCGCTTGCGGGCATGAGCCCACGCGAGCGCGTCGAGACCGTCAAGCTGCTCAAATCGATCGCGCGCGGGCGCACCATGATCATCATCGACCACGACATGGATTCGCTGTTCGAGCTGGTCGAGCGCGTGACAGTGCTCCAGGAAGGCAAGGTGCTACTTGACGGCACGCCGGAGGAAATCAAGGCCAACGCTGCCGTGCAGGAAGCCTATCTCGGCGGAGTTCACGGAGAGATCGCCGCATGAGCCTGATCGAGGTCAACGGCCTGAACAGCTATTACGGGGACTCCCACATCCTGTTCGACGTCGCCATGCGGGTCGAGCGTCATGAGGTGGTGGCGCTGCTCGGCCGCAACGGCGCCGGCAAGAGCACGACGCTGAAGAGCCTGATGGGCGTCCTGACGCCGCGTAGCGGCAGCGTGAAGTTCGACGGCATTGATATCGCCGGGCGAAAGAGCCACAGAATCGCCCAGGCCGGCATGCAGCTCGTGCACGAGGAACGCCGCATCTTCGGCAGCCTGTCGGTGGAAGAGAATATCCTGCTCGCCGGCATCACTGCGCCGAAACGCTGGCCGCTCGACCGCATTTACGAGATGTTTCCGCGGCTAAAGGAGCGGCGCAGCAACCGCGGCACCGAGCTGTCCGGCGGCGAACAGCAGATGCTCGCTATCGCGCGGGCGCTGGTGCGCGATCCCAAGATCGTGCTGCTGGACGAGCCGTTCGAGGGGCTTGCACCCGTCATCGTCCACGATCTCGTCAAGGCCTGCCGCGAGCTCGCGGCCGCCGGCCAGACCATCGTGCTGGTCGAGCAGAATTTGGCGGCGACGCTGGCGCTGGCGACGCGGATCTACATCATCAACAACGGACATATCGTGCACGAGGGGCCGGCGCGGGAGCTCAAGGCCCAGCCGGAGCTGCTCCAGCGCTATCTCGGCGTCTAGAGAGCGGCGATCATTCGCCTGGCGTGAGTGGCGAGCACCGTCGTGTCCTCCTTGTGCGTCTGCGCTGGCAGCAGCTCGATTCCGGCCCTGACAGGCATGACGTGCATGTGCAGGTGAAAGACCACTTGGCCGCTGGCGGGCTCGCTGAACTGCTGAAGGATGATGCCCTCGGCGTCGAACGCCTTCATCGCGGCAATCGCGATTCGCTTGGCGGTTCGGGCGACCGCGGCGAGGTCGTCATCCGCGATGTCGAGGATGCCGCGGGCCGGCGCCCGGGGAACGACCAGCGTGTGCCCGGGCGAACGCGGCATGATATCGAGGAAGGCGAGGCTGTGGTCGTCCCGGAAAACCTCGAAGCAGGGGACCTCGCCGCGCAGGATCTTTGCGAAGACGTTCTGATCGTCGTAGGGCGTCATGGACCCTTCTTCATTGCGAGGCGGGATCTGACGCGCTCCTTTCCGTTGACGCAAGCAAGCCAGCCGATCTATCCACGATGCCAGGCAGGATGGTTCCATTGGCGACAGATTTCGATCCCGGACATAGCATCGAGAGTGCGCGGCGCGCGCTTACGGCACGGCTGCAATCGGCCGGCATCGAGCAGCCCGCCCTCGATGCGCGCCTGCTCGTCGGGGCTGCGCTGAGGCTTGATCTGACCGGCATGGTGACGCAGGCGGCCCGGCAACTCGCACCTGAAGAGGCTGCGCGGCTGGAAGCATATGCGCAACGCCGGCTCGCGCATGAGCCGGTCGCCCGCATTCTTGGCGCCCGGGAATTCTGGGGCCTGCCGTTCCAGCTGTCCGAGGCCACCCTGGTGCCGCGGCCGGACACCGAGACCGTCGTCGAGCTGGCACTCGAAATCTTTCGCGAGCGGCAAGCCTCCCATCAGATGCGCATCGCCGATATCGGCACCGGATCCGGCGCCATCCTGCTCGCGCTGCTGCACGAAATTCCCGGCGCCTTCGGGGTCGGCACCGATCTCAGTCTGACCGCGCTCAAGACCGCAAGAGACAACGCCGCAGCTCTGGGCCTCGGCGACCGCGCCAGCTTCGTCGCCTGCTCCTACGCAGCGGCGCTCCGCGGCCCGTTCGACCTCGTCGTGTCGAACCCGCCCTACATCCCGTCGGCGGAAATTCCGAAACTGAGCATCGAGGTGCGCGAGCACGATCCGCATCTGGCGCTCGACGGCGGCAATGACGGTTACGACGCCTATCGCGCCCTGATCCCGCAGGCGAGCGAACGTCTCGCCCCCGGCGGGGCACTGATCGTCGAGGCCGGACAGGGCCAGGCCCGAAATATTGAAACCTTGATGACGGCTGCCGCGTTAGTCGTGGACAGGCCGCCCAAGGCCGATTTGGCGGGCATTCCCCGGGCGGTTTCGGCCCGGAAAATGCCCCCATAAAAGCCGGATTGGGCTGCAAAAAACCTCTTGGAATATCCCTTGGGAACGACTACCTTCCGATCAACACATCGGTGCCGGCCCCGTAGACCTACGGGCGAAAGCCGGGCTCTCGAGCGAGAGCTTACTGATAATGGTTCCAAGCCGCAGGTCCTGTTGAGCGCGATGGCCATTTGAGCTGCGCTGCTTACCGACCGCAACGTGAACGAAAGCCTGATATTGCGCTTGAAGACTTACGCAACAAAGCAGGGCTTGTTTCGGCAGGCGATATGAATGGGTTCGCTGGCGATGGATGCTGGCGGTGGGGAACGCGTCTTTTGTTGAACGCGACGGTCGACGAACATCGGCAGGGATCAATCCGCTCTTGCGTGCGGTTGCGCGCAAGCGATGTGAACCGCTGTCATCAGGTCACTCTCGGCAATCAGTAATGCGTGCAACCTTTAGGGCTGGAATTAAAGGCAGGACATGAGAAACGGTCAGAACAAGCAGCGGATGCGCAACCGCAACAACAATAATAATAACAATAACAACAATAATAACCGGCGCGGCCAGAACCCGATGACCCGGGTCTACGAGTCCAACGGACCCGACATCAAGATCCGCGGCACGGCTTCGCATATTGCTGAAAAGTATCTCCAGCTTGCGCGCGACGCGCGCTCCTCCGGAGACCCCGTTGCGGCCGAGAACTACTACCAGCATGCCGAGCATTATTTTCGCCTGATCGCGACGGCTCAGGAGCAGTTCCGGCAGAACCAGCAGCCGCGCGGCGACGAGCCCATCAGCAACAGCAGCGGCGACGACGGCGAGGACGACGGCGAGAATTTCTCGAACTTCGGCCAGGAGCCGGGTTTTGTCCCGCAGCCGCCACCGCAGCCCTTCACACGCGACCGCGACGGCCAGCGCGATCATCAACCGCGTGATCATCAGCCCCGCGACAACCACTATCAGCGCGACAACCAGCAGCCGCGCGAGCATCGCGAACGCGACCATCGTCCGCAGCCGCAATATCAGCCACAGCCGCAACCGCTGCCGCTGAACCAGCCCCAGCCCGTCGTCGCCGACGCCGTCAGCGTCGATCGTCTGCCCTCCTTCATCACCGGCCCGCAGCCGCAGGTGAGCGGTGGCGCGCCCGGTCAGGCCGGGTTCGAGGGTGGTGGTGGTGGCGAGCGCTTTCCGCGGCGGCGCCGCCGCCCGAATGGCCCGCGCCCCGAGCGCGAAGCCGCTCCGGCCGCCTCGAGCGACGAAGTGGCTCCCGGCGAGTAAGCCGCATTCACACGTTATCTTGCGCCAGATACCCTGACCTGAATCGTCCCGGCATGTCCGGGACGATTGTTTTTAGCCGCGCGTCGCCGTCGTCGAGGACGGCACCAGCACCGGCTTCGCCAGCGAGGGAATCAGTCGCGCCCGCTCGCGCTTGGCGGGGATCGCGCGGTAGACCTGCTTGGTCGCCTCGACGATGTGCACGCCGGCGAAAGGCAGCGACAGCGCCGCGCCGGCCCGCTCCCACATCTGTGCGGATTTCAGCACCCAGCCGCCGGCATAAGGCGGCATGAACAGCGCCTCGCCCCAGGCGGTCGGCGTGAACCAGGTCTGGCGCAACAGGTCGGTGATCTGCGAGCGCGAATAGGGCCGACCGTGACCGAACGGCGTGCTGTCGGTGCGGGTCCAGACCCCGCGCCGGTTCGGGATGACCGCAATCACACGACCGGACGGCGACAGCACGCGCCACGCCTCGCGCAGCAGCGCGGCCGGATCGTCCGACATTTCCAGTGCGTGGACCAGCAGGATGCGATCCACCGCGGCGTCGGGAAGCGGCAGCGAGAACTCATCCACCAGCGAGGCGAGCGCCGGCCGTCCCGTCGGCCATTTCAGGACGCCCTGGGCCGACGGCATGAAGGCGATGCAGCGCTCCGCATCCTCGCGGAACAACCCGAGATAGGGCGTGGGATAGCCGAAGCCGAGCACCCGCTGGCCGTCGACGCGCGGCCAGCGCTCCCGAATGCCGCGATTGATCATTTGCCGCGCCACAATCCCGAGGCGACGGGAGTAGAACTCGCGGAGGTCGACGACATCAATGGTCATGATCGCAATGTAACATGCACGAGGTGGCCCCCGCGCGCGGAATATTGCATTGCCTGCGCAACGTTAACGCCATATTTGTCTGACGGAGCTGAGCGCGATCGGAGATGACATGGCCGCCGAAATTCGTACTTTCACCTGTTTAAACGACAATTTCGGTTATCTGATCCATGATGTGGAAACCAAGGCGACGGCGTCGATCGACGCGCCGGAGGCCGGCCCCATCGTGAGGGCGCTCGAGCGCGAGGGTTGGCAGCTCACCGATATCCTGATCACCCATCATCATGGCGATCATGTCGGCGGGGTCGCCGAACTCAAGCAGAAATACAATTGCCGCGTCGTCGCGCCGCATGACAAGACGACCAAAATCGCAGACGTCGACCTGCGCGTCGCCAATGCCGAAATCGTCAAGGTCGGCAGCTTGCTGGGGCGCGTATTGGAGACGCCGGGCCACACGCTCGACCACATCTCCTACGTGTTCGACACCGAGAAAGCGCTGTTCGCCGCCGACACGCTGTTCTCGATCGGCTGCGGCCGCGTGTTCGAGGGCACCTATCCGATGATGTGGGATTCGCTTCTGAAGCTGCGCGCCCTGCCCGACGACTTCAAGCTCTATTGCGGCCATGAATACACGGCTTCCAACGTCAAGTTCGCGCTGACCGTCGATCCCGACAATGCGGCGCTGCAGGCGCGCGCGGCGGAGGTGGCGAAGCTGCGGGCCGAGAACAAGCCGACCATTCCCTCGCTACTTGGTGACGAGAAGCGCACAAACGTGTTCCTGCGCGCCGACGAACCATCGGTCGCAGCCAGGCTGCACATGAAGGGCGCGGATGCCACCGCGGTGTTCGGCGAGCTGCGCGAGCGCAAGAATAAATCTTGAAGAACAAATCCTGACGATCAAACCCTGACGGGAATCGATGCCGACCGCAGCCGAGATCATCGCGCGCCTCGAACTCCGCCCGCATCCCGAGGGCGGGCATTACCGCGAGACGTTTCGCGACCAGACCACGGACGCCAACGGCCGGTCACGTTCGACCCTGATCTATTTCCTGCTGGCGCGCGGCGAGCGTTCGCACTGGCATCGCATCGATGCTGTCGAAAGCTGGCACTATTACGCCGGCAGCCCGCTGACGCTGCGTATCGCCCATGACGGCTGCTCCCAGCACGAGGTACGGCTCGGTACGGACCTGTTGAACGGCGAGCGGCCACAGGCGATCGTGCCGGCGGATGCGTGGCAGACGGCGGAGACCACCGGCGAGTGGACCCTGGTCGGCTGCACCGTGGCGCCGGCCTTCGAGTTCGCAAAATTCGAGCTCGCGCCGAAGGGATGGGAGCCCTGAATCTTAATCTGGAATCGGGTGGGTTCGGTTCGCGTCACGCCTTAGGACAGCGCTTCCAGCGAACAGGAGCGCACGATGCACGGAACACTCGGCCCCACCGCCGTCCAGATCGACCCGGCCATTTTGTATTTCGGCACGCCCGTCGTCCTCATCGGCTCAACCAATGAAGACGGCACTTCCAATCTCGCGCCGATGTCGTCGGCATGGTGGGTCGGGTGGCGCTGCATGCTGGGACTGGCCCGGAATTCCAAGACCACCGAGAACATGATTCGCACCGGCGAATGCGTGCTCAATCTGCCGTCCGCCGATCTCGTCGCCGTGGTCGATCGCCTCGCACGGACCACAGGATCGGATCCGGTGCCGCCCGGCAAACTCTATCGCGGCTATCGGCACGAGAAGGACAAGTTCGGTCGTGGCGGACTAACCGTGCTGCCGGGCGAAACAGTCGCCGCACCGCGTGCGGCCGAGTGTCCCGTGCAGATGGAAGCCAAGGTCGCCCATGTCCATGAGATGGCACAAGACGACGCGGTTTGGCGCGGCAATCTCGCTGCGATCGAGGTCCGCATCACCCGCGTGCATGCGCATCCCAACATCATGATGGACGGTGCAAGCAACCGCATCGATCCGGACAAATGGCGGCCGCTGATTCTCAGTTTTCAGGAATTCTACGGCCTGACGCCGCAACGCTTGCAGCGCTCCGAACTCGGACAGATTCCGGAGGCGATGTATCGGCCGCCGGGTTGGCAGCCGGCGCTTTAGCGGCGCCCTCACCGTTTCCTCGACACCATGTCCTTGGCCGCGATCAAGCCGCCGCCGGCGATCAGGATCGCGGCGATGGCGATGTTGGCGCTCGCCTTCGCAAAGCCAGCGGCGATGAGGAAGCCAGTCGAGAGTAGCGGCGTCGCGTAGGATGCGGCGCCGAGCACGCGGATGTCGCCGCGCTTCATGCCGATGTCCCAGGCGTAGAACGCAGCACCGACCGGACCGATGCCGAGCGCGATGACGGAGAGCCATTGCAGCGTCGTGTCCGGCCATACCGTGGCTTCAAGCAGGCCATGCATCAGCGCGGCAAGCAACGCCGTGGCGAGGCAGAATCCCGCGACCGCATCGGTCGGCACCGCCTTCAATCGCCGCGACAACACCGAATAGATCGCCCACACGAAGGCTGCGATGAAGGCCGCGGCCAGACCCGGCAATTGTCCCTGCGTGAAGCCCGAGGTGTTCCCGGCGAACAGCAGCACGGTGCCGACGAGACCGAGCACGGCGCCGACGACGTGATGCACGGCCAGCCGCTCGCCCGGCAGAAACGACGAGAACAGCACGATCAGAAGCGGCCACAGATAATTCAGCAAGCCGGCTTCAGCCGGCGGCGCGAAGCGCAGCGCGAGGAAATAAAGCGCGTGATAGCCAAACAGTCCGCCGACACCGACGATCCACACGGCCAGCGGCTGACGCAGGCTTTTGGCCGCCGAGCCGCGGCCGATCCAGGTGAGCAGGCCGACGAGACCGCCGATCGCGAACGTCATCGCGGCCAGCTGGAACGCCGGGATCTTTCCGGTCGCCACCGTCATCACCGACAGTAACGACCACATCAGGATCGCGGTCAATCCGATCAGCGTCGCAGTGCGGGGAGTCATCGGCCACATACTCTCGTCATGGCGGGCTTGTCCCGGCCATCCACGTTCTTTCGTGGCGACGGATGTTGTAAGGCCGTGGATGCCCGGGACAAGCCCGGGCATGCCGAAGTTACCGATATGATCGAACGTGATGCCTGCGCATCACACCATGTATTGGCCGCCGTTGACGGTCAGCGTCGAGCCGGTGATGGCGCCGGCCTCGTCGGCGGCAAGGAACACGACCGCGCGCGCGATTTCCTCGGGCTCACCGAGACGGCCGATCGGGATCAGCGGCAAGATGGCCTTTTCCAGCACGTCCTTCGGCACCGCCTGCACCATCTCGGTGTTGATGTAGCCGGGGCAGATCGCATTCACGGTGATACCGCCCTTGGCGTTCTCGATCGCCAGCGCCTTGGTGAAGCCGATCTCGCCCGCCTTCGCCGCCGAATAGTTCACCTGACCGAACTGACCCTTCTGCCCGTTGATCGAGGAGATGTTGATGATGCGGCCGAACTTGCGTCCACGCATGCCCTCGATGACCTGGCGCGACATGTTGAACAGCGAGCCGAGATTGGTGCCGATCACGGCGTTCCATTGCTCGAGGCTCATCTTGTGGAAGGCGCCGTCCTTGGTAATGCCGGCATTGTTGACGAGCACGTCGATTGGGCCAACCTCGGCCTCGACCTTCTTCACGCCCTCGGCGCAGGCATCGAAACTGCTGACGTCCCATTTGTAGACGGCGATGCCGGTCTCGGCCTTGAACTTCTCCGCCGCCGCGTCGTTGCCGGCATAGCTCGCCGCAACCTTGTAGCCGGCCGCCTTCAGCGCCTTGCCGATGGCAGCTCCGATGCCCCGCGTACCACCCGTCACCAATGCAACACGTGCCATATCGTATTTCCTTCCCTTGGACTCTTCGGACGTTTCTGTGTGATCGTTTTTAACGGTGGATTATGCGGTTGGTTTGACGGACATCAAGAACAAAACGCCCGGCATCGAGCCGGGCGTTTCTCTTTAGTCGAGGCTTGTACGGTTGCGAAGAATATTTGATTTGCAACCGCTGCTTTTTTAATCGCGTGCAACGCACTCAGTCACGTGTGCAACGCACGCGCAAATGACGCACCAACTATCTCAGTCGCGCGCCACACACATCGCGATGCCCATGCCGCCGCCGATGCACAGCGTGGCGAGGCCCTTCTTCGAATCCCGCTTCTGCATTTCGTGGAGCAGCGTCACCAGCACGCGGGCGCCGGAGGCACCGACCGGATGGCCGATCGCGATCGCGCCGCCGTTGACATTGACCTTCGAGGTATCCCAGCCGAGATCCTTGTTGACGGCACAAGCCTGCGCCGCGAAGGCTTCATTGGCTTCGATCAGGTCGAGATCGCCGACGTTCCAGCCGGCCTTCTTCAGCGCGGCGCGCGAGGCCGGGATCGGGCCCGAGCCCATGATCTTCGGATCGACGCCCGCCTGCGCCCAGGACACGATGCGCGCGAGCGGCGTCTTGCCTTCCTTGGCGGCCTGTTTGGCGGTCATCAGCACCACGACGGCGGCGCCGTCATTGATGCCGGAGGCCGAACCCGCGGTGACCGTGCCGTCCTTCTCGAAGGCGGGACGGAGCTTCGCCATCGCGTCGACCGTTGCGCCATGGCGCGGATATTCGTCGGCGCTGACGACGACATCGCCCTTGCGTCCCTTGATGGTGACGGGAACGATTTCGTCGTTGAATCTACCGGCCTTCTGCGCGGCCTCGGCCTTCTGCTGCGAGGCGACCGCGAACTCGTCCTGCTGGGCGCGGGTGATCTGCCACTGCCGCGCGACGTTCTCGGCGGTGTTGCCCATGTGATAGCCGTTGAAGGCGTCCCACAGGCCGTCCTTGATCATGGTGTCGATGAATTCGACCGCGCCCATCTTGACGCCGCCGCGCAGATACTGGGCGTGCGGAGCCATGCTCATGGATTCCTGGCCGCCGGCCACCACGATCTCGGAATCGCCGTTGAGCAGCGCCTGATAGCCGAGCGCAACAGTGCGCAGGCCCGAACCGCAGAGCTGGTTGACGCCCCAGGCCGGGCTCTCGACCGGAATGCCGGCATTGATCGAAGCCTGGCGAGCCGGGTTCTGGCCTTGGGCGGCGGTCAGGATCTGGCCCATGATGACTTCGGAGACCCGGCCGGGCTCGATGCCGCCGCGCTCCAGCGCGGCCTTGATGGCGATGGCCCCGAGATCATGGGCGGGAAGGGTTGCGAACGCTCCGTTGAAGCTTCCGACCGGGGTGCGGGCGGCGCTGACGATGACGACATCGTCTGACATGGGCATCTCCTGGGTTGAATGGGGGCAGAGGGGGCTGGGGAAACGGCTCGCCAGTCTCGGACGGCATCCTGTTAACGTCGTTGAGGCATGTCAATCGGCCGGCGGCCGAATTCATCCCGCAGCGCATTCAAAATAGCGTTCTTGGCGCTTTCGCAAGCACGTTTTTGCTGCCCGATTAACCGTGGCGCACAAAACGGTAGCGTGACCCCTTTGAAAATGCTTATTTTGTTGCGTTGCGTACTCTTCCCGCCCTGCGGCATAGCCCGACAGGTTCCCGTTCTCCGCGCTTGCAAGTGAGAGCCCATGGCGAAATCAGACCAACCCACCACCATCAAGAAATACGCGAACCGCCGGCTCTATAACACCGGAACGAGCACTTACGTGACGCTGGAAGACCTCGCCTCCATGGTCAAGGACGGCGAAGATTTCCTGGTCTACGACGCCAAGACCGGCGACGACATCACCCGCTCCGTGCTTGCCCAGATCATCTTCGAACAGGAGAACAAGGCCGGCCAGAACCTGCTCCCGACCACCTTCCTGCGCCAGCTGATCCGCTTCTACGGCGACAGCATGCAGATGGTGGTGCCGAAATATCTGGAGCAGGCCATCGCGTCGCTGACGCAGGAGCAGGAGAAGTTCCGCAAACAGATCGCCACCTCCCTGTCCGGAACCCCGTTTGCGCCGCTGGAGGAACAGGTCCGCCGCAACATGGAGCTGTTCCAGCAGACCTTCTCGATGTTCAAGCCTTTCGCGCCCGGCGCAGCCCGCCCCGCGGGCTCCGCGGAGCCGGCCCCCGAGGCGACTGCCGAAGCGCCGAAGGACAGCAACATCGACGATCTGCGCCAGCAGATGAAGGACATGCAGGAACGCCTCGAGCGGATGTCGAAGAAGGACGAGTAGATCGTCCCTCTGCGCCGGCTCCCGGCAAGCCGGAGGACGCGCATGTCCGACCGAAGCACCCATTGGGACAATGTTTACGCCACCAGGGGCGAAGCCGAGGTCAGCTGGTTTCAGAACAGTCCGGCGACTTCGCTTGCAATGATCCGGGCGGCCAATCCGGACCGCGCGGCCGCCCTCCTCGACATCGGCGGCGGCGCATCGCGACTTGTCGATGCTCTCCTGCTGGACGGATATCGCGACGTCGCCGTGCTGGATCTCTCTGCCAATGCGCTTGACGCTGCAAAGAAGCGGATCGGCGCAGCCGCTTCGACGGTCGACTGGATCGTTGCCGACGCCACGACATGGCGCCCGGCAAAGACCTACGATCTATGGCACGATCGGGCGGCGTTTCACTTCCTGACCGACTCCCGCGACAGGACCGCATACATCGAGCGGCTGCGGTCGGCGGTTGCGCCCGGCGGCCACGTCATCATTGCGACGTTTGCACTCGACGGCCCCGAGAAATGCAGCGGCCTGCCGGTGCAGCGTCATGACAGCGCGAGTCTTGCGGCGGAGCTCGGGCCGGGATTCGAGCTCGTCGAAACGCGCAACGAGGCGCACCAGACGCCGTGGAATTCGATGCAGGCGTTTCAGTTCAGCCGGTTCAAGCGACGCAGCTAGGACAGTGCTATTCAAGCCGCCAGCTTCACGGCATGGGCAAAGTCCCAATAGAGCTTGCGCGCGCGAATGTAGAGCGGGCCCGGCTGCAGCTCGCGATCGTCAATGCGGATCACCGGCGCGACTTTTGCGAAATTGCCGGTGGAAAAGATCTCGTCGGCGGCGAGGAAGTCGGCATAGCGCAGCGTCTTCTCGACCACGGTGACGCCGTCGGCGCGAAGCAGGCTGATGACGCGCTGGCGGGTGACGCCGTTGAGAAAAGTGCCGTTCGGCGCCGGTGTGTAGACCACGCCGTCCTTGGCCATGAACACGTTGGAATTGCCGAACTCCGCGACGTTGCCGAGCATGTCGAGCATCAGCGCGTTCTGGAAGCCGCGCGAGGCGGCCTCGGCAAGCGCGCGCGAATTGTTCGGATAGAGACAGGCGGCCTTGGCCTCGACCGGCGCGCACTCGGCGGTGGGCCTGCGGAACGGCGACAGCGTGATCGCATTGCCGACGGGTTTCGGCATTGGCGCCTCGTAGATGCATAGGCACCAATCAGTGGTCTCGGGATCGAACAGCACGCCGCCGCCCGAGCCGTTCTGCGCCCAATACATCGGACGGACGTAGAGCTCGGCATTCGGCGCGAAGCGCGCGATGCCCTCATTTGCGAGTGTCATCCAGGTTCCGGTATCGACCACCGGCTTCAGCCCAAAGTTGATGGCGGACTGATTGGCGCGGGCAACGTGGCGGTCGAGATCGGGCGCGACGCCTTCGAACACCCGCGCGCCGTCGAACACGACCGAGCCGAGCCAGGCCGCATGCGTGCGCGGACCCATGATCGGCACATTGCCGTCATGCCATTTGCCCTCGAAGAAGGTCCAGCTTGGCGAATATGCAATGGGCTTTTTGATCTCGGCCATGACCGGCCTCTCCCTTGGCGTGGTGCCGCATTATAGCGCCACTATTGGGCGCAATTTCTAAATGATTCCCTGCGGGAAAATGGTGAGTTACCCTCCCGGACGGGGAAAGGAAGCACCATGCCGCTCGATCCGCTCGCAAAGCGTTTGTTGACCATGATGGCTGCGGCTGCGCCGCAGGCACGGAGCCGGCCCAGCGTGGAGGCACGGCGGCAATCATTGGCAAAGCTGATGCAGTTTGCGCGCGCCGATGCGCCTGACGTGACGACGTCCGACGGCATGCTGCCTGGTCCCGGCGGCGCGCTGCCCTATCGCCTCTATTCACCGGCAGGCGCCGATGATCGCGCGCCCGGCTTCGTGTTCTTTCACGGCGGCGGGCTCGTTGCCGGCAGCATCGCCACGCATGACCGCATCGCGGCGGCGCTGGCACATGCGACCGGCTGCCGCCTCGTCTCGGTCGATTACCGGCTGGCGCCCGAGCACAAATTCCCCGCCGCCGTGGACGATGCGGTTGCTGCCACCGAATGGGTGGCGCGCGAGGCCGCATCGCTCGGCATCGACGCCGGACGTCTGGTGCTCGGCGGCGATTCCGCCGGTGCAACGCTCGCCGCGATCGTGTGTCAGGAGGCGGCGCAGACAGCTGGCCTTTCCATCGTCGCGCAATGCCTGATCTGCCCGGTGCTGGATTTCGAGGAGGCCTCGCCGTCGCGGCAGGCGTTCGCCGAGGGGCACCTGATCGACCGCGTCACGATCGAAGCCGATCTCGCCGATTATCTGCCCGAGGACCTTGATGCTGCCGATCCGCGCATCTCGCCCTTGCGCGCGACACGGCTTGCGGGCCTGCCGACCGCCATTATCCACACCGCCGAGTTCGACCCGATGCGCGACGAGGGCAATGCCTATGCCCGCAAGCTGCTCGCTGCGGGCGTCACGGTCGAGCACGTCTGCCACGAGGGCATGGTCCACAATTTCCACGCCATGGGCGCAATCCTGCCGCAGGCGCAGCTCGTGCTGTCGCAGATCGGTGAGCAGGTCAGGCGGGCGGTGGGGACGTGAAGCACCTCGTGTTGCCGTCTCCCGCAACGGAAGAGGAAAGAGAATGCCTCACGCTCTCGCCTCGATGACGGAACGCGCCGCCGCGACGTAGTTTGGCCAATGCGCATCCGCATAACGCTCGGCCTGTCGCGCGCAGGTGACGTCGGGCGCATGCGCAGCCGCGATCATGCGCGCAAAGCGCTCTTCGGCGACCGTCACGTCGTCGGACGCGGCCGAGGACGCGGCTCCTGCGGCGGTCGGCGCAACGGCGAGTCCCGCCAGTCCGGCGAGCAGGATGCGGCGTGACGTGTCCATGGCTGTCGTTCCCTCTTCATTGCACTTCGATCGTGACCGGCGATGCGTCGCCATGGCGGCGGCAGGGTACCGTGACGCCTCCGTCCAGTCCAGCAGTTGGGCCAGCGTGGTCAGTCTGGCACCGGCACGTCGAACGTGTTGAGCGTCACCGACACCATGCAGTAAATGCCGACGAGATAGGACAGTTCGGCCGCGCCGTGCTCGCCGAATTCCTTGACGGCGGCCCGATAAGTCAGTTCCGGCAGCACGCCGCCGCTGACCAATGCGGACGCCACATCGTAGGCGACCGCCTCCTGCTTGGTGAGATCGACCGGCCGCTGTCCGGCGACGATGGTCGCGAGCTTCTCGTCGGAGAGGCCGCGCTGCTCGGCGACCAGCACATGCGCATAGAGCTCGTAGCCGGAGCGGAAATGCGAGCCGGTGACGAGGATCGCGACCTCACGCACCGGCGCCGGCAGCAGCGGGTTCGCCGCGATCGCCTTGACCAGCTCCCACACCGGCTTGCCGAACCGCGGCTCGCGGATCCATGGATTCCAGGGCCCGAGCAGCGCGCCATCGTCGCGCATGTTCACAAAGCCCTTGAAGTGGTCCTTGATGCCGGCTCGCATGTCGTCGTAGAGCGGCTTCTGTTCGGCACTCAGGTCTTTCGGATCGAGAATGGGAAGGCGCACGGCAGGTCTCCTCGTTGAGAAGCCGCGAAACTCGCCCGCACGCACGCGCAAGGCAAGTGAAGTTGCCGTGACATTCGGTTCGGGGCGAGCGACCCGATGGCGTCGGTTACGATGCCTCCGGCCGCACCAGCGGCTCGCCCAGCGTATGCATCAGCCGGTTGGCCCAGCCGAAGATCGCGGCCGACAGCACCAGGTCGAGCTGCTCAAGCTCGCTGAGCCCGGCCTCGCCAAGTGCGCGCGCATCGTCTGCGCTCGCTTCGATCGGAGTCGTCGAGAGTTTTGTAGCGAAATTGAACAGGGCCTGCTCGCGTGCCTCCAGCGTGGAATCGCGCTCGTCGGTAAAGATCTCCTCGACGACCTCTTTGCGCCCGGAGTAATTGATGAAGCGTGAGGCGTGCACGGCGGCGCAATAGATGCAGCGGTTGACGACCGAGGCACTCAGCGCGCCGAGCTCGCGCTCCGCCGGGGACAGTCCGTCCTTGCCATACATAATGAGGTTGAACAGCGGCGAGCGCACCGCGAGCGACTCCGGGTCATGCGCCAGCGTCAGCACGTAAGGCGAGACGCCCTTGTTGGAGGGGGTGACCTTCATCGCCGCGAGCTGCTCGGGCGTCGCCGAGGCGAGCTCGACCGGCGTGACATAAGGCGACCAGGTCGGGATCGTGGTAGTGAAGTTGTGGACGACCTCGCTCATCAGGCTTCGATCTCTTTCAGGAGCCTGAGGCCGGCAAGGACCCGCAGCTGGTAGTTCACGAAGGCGCCAAGCTCGGACAGCCGCACGATATCGGCCTCGCTGACGCCGGCCGCCTTCAGCGCCGCGATGTCCTGTCGCGTCGACTCGCGCGGCGAAAGCGTCAGCAGATCGGCGTGGCGGGCCATGGCATCGTGCAGGGGATCGCCACACACACCGCCGGGCCGGGCGAGCACGGCGAAGTCAAGATCGCTCGAATGCGCCAGATAGGAGTCGTAGTGCGCGGTCAGCGCCTCGTCGCCGACATGCCGGCACATCCGCGCCGCGAGTGCCGCCCGCAAGCCGTGGCTCAGACCGCCGGGCTCGCGCGGCAGCAGCACCGCGTCATGGGCTGCTTCGCTGAGGCGCAAAATCTCGGTGCGGGCGTTCAGAGCGTGGCCGAGCCGCGACGCCGCGGGCACCCCGACAATGGTTTCGATCAGCGTGGTCAAGCACTGCTCCGCAAGCTCTGTGGATTGGCGACGTCCTCGACGGCGAGCGCCGGCGGCTGCGCCGTATCGAGAAACGCCGACAGGGCAGCCTCGATCGGCATCGGATCAAGGCCGCGAGCTTTTAGCCACGTGGGATCATAATAGGTCTGCCGGTAGCGCTCGCCGGAATCGCAGATCAGCGTGACCAACGATCCGGTTTTGCCGGCGGTGCTCATCTCCGAGGCAATGCGGCAGAGCGCCAGGAAATTGGTGCCGGTCGAGCCGCCAACTGGCCGGCGCAGCCGGCGCGACAGCACGTTCATCGCTGCGATCGTTGCGACATCCGGGATCTTCATCATGCGATCGACGACGCCCGGCACGAAGGAGGGTTCGCAGCGGGGCCGACCGACGCCTTCGATCAGCGAAGGCCGCTCGCAGACATGGGAGCGGTCCTGCGAGCGGAAGCAGTCGAAGAAGGCGGAATGCTCGACATCGGCAACGCACAGCCGCGTCGGGTACTGGCGATAGCGCAGATAGCGTCCGAGCGTGGCCGAGGTGCCACCGGTGCCCGCCCCCATCACGATCCAGTCCGGCAACGGACGCGTCTCGCCCTTCAATTGCGTAAAGATCGATTCGGCGATGTTGTTGTTGCCGCGCCAGTCGGTGGCGCGCTCGGCGAAAGTGAACTGGTCCATATAGTGGCCGTTCAGCCGGGCGGCGAGCGCCGCCGCTTCCGCATAGAGTGCACGGCCGTCATCGATCAGATGGCAGTTGCCGCCGTAATGCTCGATCGCGGCGATCTTCTCTGCCGAGGTCGTGCGCGGCATCACGGCATAGAAGGGCACGCCGATCATCTGTGCGAAATAGGCTTCCGACACCGCGGTCGATCCCGACGAGGCTTCGACGACGGGCGTGCCTTCGCGGATGTGGCCGTTGCAGAGCGCGTAAAGGAAGAGCGAGCGCGCGAGCCGGTGCTTCAGGCTGCCGGTCGGATGCGTGGACTCGTCCTTCAGATAGATGTCGATGCCGGCGAGAGCCGGCACGATCAGCCGGATCAGATGCGTGTCGGCCGTGCGGCACTGGTCGGCCTCGATCGCCGCCACGGCCTCATCGACCCAGCCGCGCCGATAGGCCGGTCCGGCCGGATTGTGGTGGCGAAAGGGGTTTGGCTCCATCGACATGACCTCAACTTCCCATAATACCTATTGCACATCAAGAAATATTGTTCATTCTATATTCGCATAATTCGGACAACCAGACCATGAACCAGGACGTTATCGACATTCGCCTTCTCGAGGCCTTCGCCGCCGTGATGTCGGCCGGCAGCATCACCGGTGCGGCGCGGTTGCTCGGCCGTTCGCAGCCGGTCACGACGCGTCAGATCCAGGATCTCGAGGCTGACGTCGGCTATCTCCTGTTCACCCGGAATGGCCCGCGCATCAGCCCGACACCGAAAGGCCTCCTGTTTCATGCTGAGGTCGAGCGGCTTCTGATGGGCCTGAAGCACATCCGCCAGCGTGCCAACGCGATCGGCGCGGGTGCGCTTCCCGTGCTCAGCCTGGCGGCGATCCCGGCGCTGGCGGCCGGCTTCGTCCCGGCTGCGCTCGCAGCGCTCGAACGCGAGTTGCTACCAAGCCAGATCCACGTGCAGGCGCTCTCGGCCGAGAATGTGGTTCAATCGGTGCTGTCGCAGTCGGTCGATTTCGGTCTTGCGAGCCTGCCGATCCAGCATCCCGGACTCGATGTGCAGTGGGTCTGCGAGGTGCCGTGCGTTGCGTGCCTCGCGATGGATCACCCGCTGGCGAAGAAGAAGGTCATTCGCCTGAAGGATCTTAGTGGCGTCCGGCTGCTGACGATGGCCAACCCCTACCGGCTTCGCCGCCGCGTGGAGGAGGCGCTGGAGCGTGAAGGTGTCGTGCCCGCTGAGGTCATCGACACCAACGCTTCACTGACGGCGATTGCCATGGCCAAGCAGACGCTCGGCATCGCCGTGGTCGAGCCGGTGCTGACTTCCAGCCTGCCGGTTGAAGGCGTCGTCACCCGGCCGTTGGATGTGTCCATTTCGTTCCTGTTCGCCGCGATTGCGCCGACCGGGCGCGAGCTGACGCCGACGGTTGCCGCGCTCAACGGCGCTCTGCGCGCCGCGGTCGCGCTGATGCCTGGCGCAAGGCTCCATAGCGGCGCCACCGCGCTAGCCGAGGCCGGCGACGAAACCACTAAATTCGAGAAAGCTTCCTCATGACGATGACACCTGGTGCGGCGGGCCTCGGGGCACTTGAAGCGCGCCTGAAGCAGGATCTGGCCTGGCTCGAACTGCCGGCCAAGTCATGGGTGCCCCGCCGCGTCGTCGATGGCGAGGGCGTCGTCGACGTCGTCATCGTCGGTGCCGGCATGGCCGGCCTCGTCGCCTCCGCCATGCTCAAGCGTCTCGGCGTCGACAACCAGCTCGTGCTCGACCGCGCGTGCGCAGGCGAGGAAGGTCCCTGGGTCACGTTCGCGCGGATGCGGACGCTGCGCTCACCCAAGGAATTGACCGGCCCCGCGATGGGCATGCCGGCGCTGACCTTCCGCGCCTTCTACGAGGCGCAATATGGCGAGCAAGCCTGGCAGGCGCTCGACCGCGCGCCGCGCACGGTATGGATGGATTACTTGATATGGTACCGCAAAGTGCTGGGCCTGCCCGTCCGCAACGGGGTCTCGGTTGAGCGTATCCACGCGCGCCCCGATGAATTGTTCGCGCTCGAAATCAGCGAAGGTGGCACGTCGCGACACATTCTCGCGCGGCATGTCGTCCTGGCGACGGGGCGCGACGGCCTCGGCGGCGCTTACGTGCCGCCGCTCGCCGACGGCATCGACCGGCGCTTCTGGGCCCATTCCTCCGACCCGATCGACTTCGAAAAGATTCGCGGCAGGCGCGTGGCCGTCGTCGGCGCGGGCGCATCCGCGATGGACAACGCGGCGATGGCGCTGGAGGCGGGCGCCGCGCGCCTCGATCTCTTCATCCGGCGCGCAGACATCCCGCGCGTCAACAAATTCACCGGCATCGGCAGCCAGGGGGTCGTGCACGGCTTTGCCGGCCTGACGGACGACTGGAAATGGCGCTTCCTCGATCACACGCTGAAAGCGCAGACGCCGCCGCCGCGGCAGAGCGTGCTGCGCGTCTCCGCCTATCCGCAGGCGCATTTCCATCTCGCAAGCCCGATCGATGATCTCGTCGTCAAAGAGGATCATCTCATGGTGACGACGCCGAAGGGCCGCTATGCGACCGACTTCATCATCTTCGGCACCGGCTTCAAGGTCGACCTCGCGTTGCGCGACGAGCTTGCCGCGTTCGCGCCGCATATCCGCTTCTGGAGCGATCGCTTCCCGACGCCTGACGGCATGAACAATGCGGAGCTGGAAAACTCGCCCGACCTCGGCGACAGCTTTCAGTTCCTGGAGAAGCAGTCAGGCGCCTGCCCGATGCTGGCACGGCTGCACTGTTTCAACTATCCGGCGACGCTGAGCCACGGGAAACTTTCCGGCGATATTCCGGCGATCAGCGAGGGCGCCGACCGGCTCGCGCGCGGCATCGTCCGCCGCCTCTTCGTCGAGGATCGCGAGATTCATTTCGCCAACCTCAAGGCCTTCGCAACGCCGGAACTCGCCGGCGACGAATGGCAGGATGCCGACGCCACCCATCAACCCGCCGAATAGGCACAACCGGACAGGCAAGCGAGAGATGCAGACGAACAGGAAGGCCATCGTGGCCGCGGTCGCCGGCAACGCAATGGAGTGGTACGACTTCACCGTGTTCGCGCTGATGACACCGGTCATCAAGAACCTGTTCTTTCCGGTCGACCCCAAAATTCCAGGCAGTGAGATCAACGCGCTGCTGCTGACGACCGCGCTGTTCGGCACCGGTTTCTTCATGCGGCCGATCGGCGGCCTCGTGCTCGGCTATTTCGGCGATCGCAAGGGGCGGAAGGCGGCGATGACGCTCGGCATGGGCATCATGGCGCTGTCGGTCGCGCTGTTGGCATTGACGCCGACCTACGCGACAGCCGGCATTGGGGCACCCCTGATCGTGCTGCTGGCGCGGCTGTTACAGGGCTTTTCGGTCGGCGGCGAGTTCGGTACTTCGACCGCCTATCTGATCGAAGCGGCGCCTCCCGGCCGCACCGGCTTCTATGGCTCGTGGCAAATCGCCGGCCAGCTCATGGCCAACGTGCTCGGCGCAGTGCTGGGCGCCGCCCTGACGCTGACCTTCACGCAGGAGCAGCTTGCCGCCGGCGCCTGGCGTATCCCCTTCTTCGTCGGCCTCGTGATCGTTCCGATCCTGCTTTATATGCGCGCCAGCGTCATCGAGCCCGAAGCGTCCCGGCGCAGCATGGCGACGGTGCACAAGGAAGATTTCATCGCCGCGCTGAAGAATCCCGGCCGCAATTTCCTGATCGGCATGGGCATGGTGGTGGCAAGCGCCGTGTCGTTCTACGTCACCTTCGGCTACACCGTGACCTACGCCAAGGAGGTGCTGAAGCTGCCGCTGATGCAGAGCTTCCTGGTTCAGATGATCGCGGCGATCGTGATGGTGATCGTCGTTCCCGTTGCCGGCGCCGTCTCCGACCGCTACCCGCGCAGGCCGCTGCTGCTGGTCTCGCTCATTGGCTATTTCGTCTCGCTGTATCCGCTCTATAGCTGGGTGATCTCCGAGCCGTCGATCGCAAGGCTCCTGGTCGCCCAGGTCGTCATCGGCTTCTTCAGCGCCTTCTTCCTCGGCGTCTACTGCACCACGCTGGTCGAGCTGTTCCCGATCCGCGTCCGCTCGACCGCGCTTGCCATCGTCAACAATGTCGCGGTGCTGGTATTCGGCGGCTTTGCCCAGTTCTTCGTGACATGGCTGATCGCGCTCACCGGCTCCCCGCTGGCGCCGATCTTCTATGTGATGATCGGCGTCGGCCTCGGGCTGATCGCGGTGATCGCGATGCGACCGGAGGACGCCGGACGGGAGCAGGTCGCGGACGGCATCGTCGAACAGGCGTTGTGAGGCCGTTCAAAACTCCAGCGGTGCGTTGTCGACGACTTCCTTCATCACGAAAAAGGTGCGGGTCTGGCGCACGCCGGGCAGCGCGATCAGCTGCTCGCCATGGATACGGTTGAAGTCCTCCATGTCGCCGACGCGGATCTTGAGGAAATAGTCGAAGTCGCCGGCGACGAGGTGGCAGTCGAGCACGAATTTCAGCCTGGTGATCGCCTGCTCGAAGATCGCAAAGCTCTCCGGCGTCGAACGGTCGAGCACGACGCCGACCATCACCAGCGTGCCCTTTGCCACCTTCTTCGGCGCGACCATGGCGCGGACGGCGGCGATGAAGCCGTGCTCGAACAGGCGTTGGGTGCGGCGATGACAGGTGGCGGGACTGATGGCGACGGTTTCGGCCAGCTCGGCATTGCTGAGCCGGCCGTTATTTTGCAGCAATCGCAACATCTTAAGGTCGATACGGTCGAGGCGGGCGGACATGGAAGAAGCTTCCGTGGCGAGCGTCTATTCGGAAGGAATAGCACATATTGGCGCCCTTATCGCAAGATCGAGCGCAATAAACGCGCAATATTTGAAAGCACCTTTTTGCGGCGCGATGTTAGTGTTTTCGCAGACATTTAACGCCAATCGGGATGACCTGACGATGCTCGAAAAATTCGCGCGCTATCCGCTGACCTTTGGTCCGACGCCCATCGAGAAGCTGGAGCGGCTCTCGAAGCATCTCGGCGGCAATGTCGAGGTCTACGCCAAGCGCGAGGACTGCAATTCCGGGCTCGCCTATGGCGGCAACAAGCTGCGCAAGCTCGAATACATCATCCCCGACGCGATCGCCTCGAACGCCGACACGCTGGTCTCGATCGGCGGCGTGCAGTCCAACCACACCCGCATGATCGCGGCGGTCGCTGCCAAGATCGGCATGAAGTGCCGCCTGGTGCAGGAAGCCTGGGTGCCGCACGAGGACGCCGTCTATGACCGCGTCGGCAACATCATGCTGTCGCGCATCATGGGCGCCGACGTGCGCCTGGTCGACGACGGCTTCGATATCGGCATTCGCAAGAGCTGGGAGGAGGCCATCGAGGAGGTGAAGGCGGCGGGCGGCAAGCCCTACGCGATTCCCGCCGGCGCCTCCGTGCACAAATTCGGTGGGCTCGGCTATGTCGGCTTCGCCGAAGAAGTGCGCAAGCAGGAAGCCGAGCTCGGCTTCAAGTTCGACTACATCGTGGTCTGCACCGTCACCGGCTCCACCCATGCCGGCATGCTGGTCGGCTTCGCCGCCGATGGCCGCGCGCGAAAGGTGATCGGCATCGACGCGTCGTTCACCCCGGCGCAGACCAAGGCGCAGGTGCTCTCGATCGCGCAGAACACGGCCAAGCTTGTCGAACTCGGCCAGGATCTCGTCGCAGACGACGTCGTTCTGATCGAGGATTACGCTTATCCAGCCTACGGCGTGCCGTCGGAAGAGACCAAGGAGGCGATCCGCCTCACCGCGCGTCTCGAAGCCATGATCACCGATCCCGTCTACGAGGGCAAGTCGATGCAGGGCCTGATCGACCTTACGCAGAAGGGCTATTTCGAGAAGGGCGCGAAGATCCTCTACGCCCATCTCGGCGGTGCACCGGCGCTGAACGGCTACGGGTATGCGTTCCGGAACGGCTAGCGCGTCGGTGATGTGAGGCGGCGCGCACCTCCCCACGAGTGTCGTTCTGGCGAAAGCCAGGACCCATTACCCCGACTGCCAATTGTTGAAACACGCTGAGGCATTCAGCGTGCCTTTTCCTACGGCCTGTGGCTATGGATCCCGGATCGGGCGCTCCGCTTCGCTGCGCTTATCCGGGATGACGGCGGGGGTGTGGCGCGCCCTACCGCGTCCTGACAATCTGCAGCAGCTCGTCGCCGTAATGCTCGAGCTTCTTGTCGCCGATGCCGGGCACATTGCGCAGCTCGTCCAGCGTGGTCGGCCATGCGCGAACGATGCCGTCGATGGTGGCGTCGTGCAGCACGACGTAGGCCGGCACGCCACGTGCGCGGGCAATCTCCGAGCGCCATGCTCGTAGCCGCGCGCGCAATTCAGGATCGACATCGCCCTGCGCCGCGCCGGCCGCAGGCGCAAGATCACCGCGGCGAGACTTGGCGCGGCTTGAACGGATCCGGGCGCCGGGCGCTTCTTCGCGCAGCCACACTTCCGTTTCGCCCCGCAGCACGCCGCGCGACGAATCCGTCAGCTTAAGCGCGCCGAACGCTTCGCTGTCACTCAGCAAATGTCCCATCGCCACGAGCTGCCGCAGCACCGTGCGCCACTGCTTCTCGTTGAGCTCGCGTCCGATGCCGAAGACGGTGAGCTTGTCGTGACCGAACTGCGTCACCTTCTCGGTGAGCCGTCCGATCAGCACGTCGATGAGGTGCATCGCGCCGAAGCGCTGCCCGGTGCGATAGGCACAGGATAGCAGTTTTTGCGCCAGCACCTTGCCGTCGCGCATTTTCGGCGGCATCAGGCAATTGTCGCAATTGCCGCAGCCCTCGCCCATCACGATCTCGCCGAAATAGGCGAGCAGCCGCCGGCGCCGGCAGTGCGGCGTTTCGGCCAGGCCAACAAGCGCATCGAGCTTGCCGATCGAGACCCGCTTGAATTCGTCGGAGCCGCTCGACTCGTCGATCATACGGCGCTGCTGCACGATGTCCGAGAGACCGTAGGCCATCCAGGCCGCCGACGGCTTGCCGTCACGGCCGGCGCGCCCTGTCTCCTGGTAATAGGCCTCGATGCTCTTGGGCAGATCGAGATGCGCGACGAAGCGCACGTCGGGCTTGTCGATGCCCATGCCGAAAGCGATGGTCGCGACGATGACGATGCCGTCCTCGTTGAGGAAGCGGTCCTGGTTGCGCGAGCGCACGCTGCTGTCGAGCCCGGCGTGATAAGGCAACGCGGCAATGCCGGCGTCGTCGAGCGCGGCGGCGACCTCCTCGACCCGTTTGCGGGACAGGCAATAGACGACGCCCGCATCTCCCGCGTGACGCTCCCGGATGAAATCCTTGAGCTGCGACACCGCGTTGCGCTTGTCGACGATCTCGTAACGGATGTTGGGACGATCGAAGCTCGAGACGAAGTGCGGACTGTCTGCAAGGTGAAGCCGCTCGACGATTTCCTTGCGGGTCAATTCGTCGGCAGTCGCGGTCAGCGCGATGCGGGGAACGTCGGGAAAACGCTCGGCGATGACCGACAGGCCGACATATTCGGGGCGGAAATCATGGCCCCATTGCGAGACGCAATGCGCCTCGTCGATAGCGAACAGCGCCACCTTCGCCCGCGCCAGCAGCGCCAGGCAGCGCGGCGTCAGCAGCCGTTCCGGCGCGACATAGAGCAGGTCGAGATCACCCGCGATCAGGCGCCGCTCGATGTCGGACGCTTCCTGCGGGGTCAGCGACGAGTTCAGCGCGGCGGCGTTGACGCCTGCTTCGAGCATGGCGGCGACCTGATCGCGCATCAGCGCAATCAAGGGCGACACCACGACACCGCAGCCTTCGCGCAGCAGTGCCGGCAATTGATAGCACAGCGACTTGCCGCCGCCGGTCGGCATCAACACCAGGCAATTGCCGCCGTCCGTGACGTGCCGGATGATCTCACCCTGCGCGCCGCGGAACCCGGGCAGGCCGAACACCGAACGCAGCACCGACAACGCATCGCGGCCCTGAGCCGGCGCGGACAGCGGAGCGGTGGAAGGAGAGGACATGGGCATGTCGGGGTGAGGCCGTGAGATTCGTCCCAAGGCCAGTCGCATGACCGCGCAGGCGTGGCAAGACCGTTTGCTCCGCCGGACGCCGCCTTCCCCCACCCTTTGTGGGAAGAAAACTTTCTTACGCGCCGATTCGTCGCAGCGCTTCCGCGACCGTCACGATCGGCATGTCGCGCTTCCCGGCGGCCTGCAGCGCGTGACGCATCAGGTGCGGCGTGCAGCCATATGGGCTCGGCGCGTCGGCGACGTCATGACCGTAGAAGATCAGCCATCCGCCGCTCTCGACCGCCTCGTCGAAATAGCGATCGACACCCGTCGTATTGATCTCGCGATCGACCAGGGGCGAGGCGCGCAGGAACTGGAGGTCGATGACGTCGCGATTGACTCCGGGAAGGATGCCGCGCGCCGAGCGGAAGGTCTTGGCGAGCTGCGGCTTGCGCCACACCGACGCGATGCCATAGGGGTAAGCGAAATTTTCCAGCGTGATCGAGGAATCAATGCCGCGAAAATGGCTGCGGTTTCGCTCGATCTCCCGGGCCATGGCGGTCTCGTCGAGACCGACCGCGCTCTGGTGCGAGAAGGTGTGGCAGGCAATCTCGTGTCCGGCCCGGTGAAGCCGCACGATGGCGTCGTTCGACAGGCCGTGCCAGTGGTCCGAGGGACGATCGACCAGGCTGCCGGCGAGATAGAAGGTACCGCGACCGCCATGCTGCTCCAGAAGCCCGGCGCCCTCGCCTGCGGCGCTATCGGGGGCATCGTCGAAGGTGAAGCTCACCATGGGCGCATTCGCGGGCAGCCGATGCGGCGCGGCGCGGAAATGCCGGGCCAGCCGATTGCTCACGCGTCCCTGGAGTGCCGACCACACGACTCGCATTTCCTGTCTGTCCCGCCCCTCACTGAAGCATTCGTACGCTGCTCGAGGCAAGCTTCACACTTCGTTAGTCCTAACGTCGAGCTCGTCGTCCCGACCTAACGCGCAAGCACCGACGCATCGGTCCCCGCGCCGAGATATTGCAGCCAGTTCCGGAACAATGCCGCCGCGGCGCTGCCAGCGGCGATATCGGTGCGCAAATTCAGCGCGGGCAGCTCGTTGCTGAGCGCGGGGTGGCGCTGGTGCCTTGCCTGCTTCTCGAAGCGGACCAGCTTCTCTTCCGTCGCAGCGTCAAAATAGCTCACGGGCAAATGCGGATAATTGTCGCGCTCACGCGCGAGATAACGGCCGATGTCGCGCAGATATTCACGCTGAAGCGACAGCGCGTCATATTCCGGATGGCCCTGGAAGAACACGAAGCGGCTGGCATATTGCCGGACGAAGATGTCGACGCCGGCCTTTGCCGAACGCGTCAGCACCTGGTAGCCGGCCTGCGCGAGGTCGCTCTCGGCGATCTCGTTCAGGCGCGAATGCGAGACCTTGAGCGGCGCAGGCGCGGCCCGCGTCAGCGGATCGCCGGTCACGGCTTCGCAGTCGAAAATGCCGTGACATTTGGCGGCGAGCGGCCGCCGTTCGATGCGGTCGAGATGCAGCACCGCGGCGTGCGCAGCGAGGCACGACCAGATCGTCGAGCGCGTGTTGACCTTGGCCCAGTCGATCAGCTCGGTGAGGTCGCGCCAGTACGGTTCCTGGTCGAGCTCGGGCGCGATCGGCTCGGCGCCGGTCACGATCAGGCCGTCGAACCTGTGGCGCCTGAGCTCGGTGAGTTCCGAATATTCGCTATCGACATGCCACTTCGCTTCCGGCGAGCGCTTGACCGAGGGCAGCGAGAAGCAGTGAAAGCGGATGCGGCGCGGACCTGCTGCGGCTTGCAGCAGCTTCATGAACTGCCGCTCGGTCGCCTTCAGCGCCGGATCCGGCATGTTGTTGATCAATCCGATGGTGAGCTCTGTGTCGCCGTGCTCGCGCGCCAGATCGCCCGCCCCCGGCACCAGCGCCGGGCTCGATATGCCTTGATCCCTGTCGATCAGGATCGTCATCGGCGCCGCCGCCTACTCCGCGGCCTGGAGGCGCGCGGACCGGCAGGCCTTTTCCAGGGCCTGGTCGAGGTCCTCGATGATGTCCTGGCAATGCTCGATGCCGATCGACAAGCGGATCGTTTCCGGCAAAACGCCGGCGACCCGCTGCTGCTCGGCAGACATCTGCCGGTGCGTCGTCGAGGCCGGATGGCAGGCCAGCGACTTGGCATCGCCGATATTGACGAGGCGCGTGATCAGGTTCAACGCATCGTAGAAGGACTTGCCGGCTTCCATGCCGCCCTTGATGCCGAAGGTGAACAGCGACGAGGCGTTGCCGTCGAGATATTTCTGGACCAGCGGATAATAAGGACTGTCCGGGAAACCGGTGTAATTGACCCAGGCCACGCGCGGATCCTTGCGCAGGAATTCGGCGACCTTGCGGGCATTCTCGCAGTGGCGCTCCATGCGCAGCGCGACGGTCTCGATGCCCTGGAGCAGCAGGAAGGCGTTGAACGGCGACAGCACCGAACCCATGGTGCGCTGATAGATGCTGCGCGCGCGCTCAATGTACGCCGTCTTGCCGAAGCGCTCGGCATAGACGAGGCCGTGATAGGAGGCGTCCGGCTTGTTGTAGCCGGGGAAGCGATCGACGTGCTTGGCCCAGGGGAAATTTCCGGAATCGACGATGGCGCCGCCGAGCGTGGTACCATGGCCACCCAGGAATTTCGTCAGCGAATGCACGGCGATGTCGGCGCCGTAATCGAACGGCTTGAGCAGGATGGGGGTTGCAACGGTATTGTCGACGATCAGCGGCACGCCATGGGCATGGGCGATCTTCGCCAGTGCCTCGATGTCGCAGACATTGCCGGCGGGATTGCCGATGGTTTCGGCGAACACGGCGCGGGTGTTCTCGTCGATCAGCTTTTCGATCGCCTCGGGCTTGTCGCTCTCGGCGAAGCGGCCGGTGATGCCCTGCCGCGGCAGGATGTGCGAGAGCAGCGTATGCGTGGTGCCGTAGAGCTGCGGCACGGAAACGATGTTGCCGCCGTGATCGGCGACGTTGACGAAGGCGAAATGCAGCGCGGCCTGCCCGGTCGCGACCGCAAGCGCGCCGACGCCGCCCTCGAGCTCGGCGATACGTTTCTCCAGCACCGCGCTGGTCGGATTGGCGATGCGGCTGTAGCGATAGCCTTCGGTCTCGAGATTGAAGAGCGCCGCGCCGTGATCGGCGCTGTCGAAGGCGTAGGCCGCGGTCTGGTAGATCGGCACGGCAACAGCGTGCGTGGTGGCTTCGGGCTCGTAGCCGGCGTGAATAGCGATCGTCTCATTGCGCATCGTGCCACCTCCGCGTGGAGCGGGCCGCACTTATTGGCCTGTATGAGGCATGTGCGTTGTCCGCCGTCCCTCTGTTAGAGGCGGGTGGTAAAGCGGACAATAATTCGTCTAGAGATCGAGGAAGTAACCCTAACGGTTATTGGGGAATTGGCTAAAATTCGAGTCAAATTGGATGAATGAAATTTTGCGGTTTGCGGCAGCGACCACGCTGCACTCCCTCTCCCACAAGGGGGGAGAGGGAAACACCCTTCGCTACCTCTCAGTCCATCTGTTCCCACAGCCGATGGGCGAGCACGCCGGCCCGCTTCTCGATCGCGGCCGCCGCGTCGAGCGCCAGGTCCTCGCGATAGCGCCCGGCGATGAGCTGCACGCCGATCGGCTTGCCATCGTGCAGCGTCACCGGCACCACGGCGCCGGGCAGGCCCAGCACGTTGATCGCGGAGATGAAGCGGATCTCGCCCCAGAAAATCTCGCGCACGCGCTCGGGGCTGACAGTGTCCTCGCGCGGGCCAGGCGTCGGCTTCACCGTGGTCGGTGCCAGCACCACCGGATACTCCTCGAAGAACAATTGCCAGGCGCGGATGTGGCCGTTGCGCGCGGCGGTCGCCTGCATCCAGGCCTTGAGGTCGAGCACGTTGGCCTTGGCTTTCATGCCGCCCCACGCCTTGTGGAAGTCTTCGGACGTCACCTTCAGCATGCCGGCTTCCTGCATCACCATCGTCTCGTTGGTGATGATGTCGCACCAGGTCTGCCAGACGCCGTCGATGTCGGGCACGGGCACGTCGACCTCGCTGACACGATAGCCGGAACGCTCCAGATGATCGGCGGCCTGGCGCAACGCCGCCGCGACGTGCGGATCGACGTCCATGTCTTCAGGAATCCTGGCGAGCGCGACCTTGATCGGCCCCTTCGGCTTCGGACCGACCAGCGGCGCCGGCACCCACCAGGGATCGCGCGGATCGCGCTGGCTCATCACCTCCAGCGCGAGCCGGACGTCCGCGACGTGGCGGGCGAGCGGCCCCTGCGCCGACATCAGATGCGCCAGCATCGGCCGCTCGGCGGCTGCGCTCGCGTTGAACGCAGGAATACGCCCCTGCGTCGGCTTGATGGTCGCAACGCCGTTGCAATGCGCCGGCCAGCGCAGCGAGCCGCCGATGTCGTTGCCGTGCGCGATGGAGCCGATGCCGGCGGCGACGGCCGAACCCGCACCGCCCGAGGAGCCCCCGCAGGTGATATTGGGATCCCAGGGATTGAGCGTCAGTCCGTGCAAGGGATTATCGGTGAAGCCGCGGAAGGAGAATTCCGGCGTGTTGGTGAGGCCGATAACGATCGCGCCGGCCTTCTTCAGGTTGCGCACCACGGGCGAATCCGACGGCGCGATGAGATCCTTGTTGGCCGGCACGCCGTTGAAATTGGGACGGCCTTCGTAATCGACATTCTCCTTGATCGTGATCGGTACGCCGTGCAGAAGGCCGAGCTCGCCGCCCTTGGCGCGCCGCTTGTCGGCCGCATGGGCCGCAGCCAGCGCCTCCTCCGAGAGATCGACGACGACGGCGTTCAGCCTCGGGTTGACGGCACGCATGCGCTCCAGATGCGCCTCGGCAGTCTCGACCGCGGAGATGGCGCCGGAGCGGATTGCGGCTGCGGTCTCGACCGCCGACCATTGCCAGGCCGGGCCTTTTGGGCGGCGTGGTGCTGATGATTTGCGCTGGGGGGCCCGCTTCACCGGCTTCGTTGCAGCCTTCGCGACCTTGCTCTTGCGAACGGCGCTTTTCTTGCTGGAGGTCTTCGCTGCTTTCTTTGCAGCACTTTTCTTCCTGGTCGCCGTCTTCTTCGCCACGTCGCATCTCCTCAAATTGCGCTGCCGAAGTTATGGAGCTCACGCGACCGTGTACAGGCGCGTTTCTGCATGGCGCGGCGTCGGGGCGCGTTGTGGCGGCCGAAGGCGCGCGAGACGCTCATGAGGTCGTCTCCCGTGACGCATGTATCGGTTGAATGATGGAATGAACTGCCGCCAGATTGCGGCATCGCGAGCGGGTTTTTGACGCCGCCGTTTGGAGAGTGACAAATTGGGACGTTTGCCTACAGCCACACAGCATCCCATGTCGGTGGCGATCGCCGATGGAAGGGGGCGTCGCGGGCGTGCGCGAGGGACGGGAGGTGGTAGCGGGAGCGCTACCACGGACCAATTGCCTTACCAAGGGCTGGAGACGGGCAGAAGAGTTGGAGAAAGCCCCAATCGAGACCAGAAGGTCAAACGGTCCCGTGCGTCAACACTGGAAATACATCGGAAAACTTTGCCATCAGAGCACTCGTCTCCCCTTCGCGCAAGAAGCAGCCCTCCCCGGCCGTGACCCTCGACGGACGTAGAGCTTCAGTCGAAGCTCTCAATTGCAAAGCCGGGCAATCTGAGCTCCACACGCGCGCATAGGCTCCTGCGATTGCGCCACGCGCGCCTGAATGAGAGCACCTTCAAAGGCCGCCAAGATTACTGGCGCGAGCGTCTCCGCATTCTTCGGAGCCATTCCGCATCGGATCAAGCCATCAGCAATCGTTTGGTGCCAGAGACCGAAAGCGTTCTTGCATGCCTTGGTGAGCGCCTGAGATTGGGGTGCAGTTTCCAATGCAACGGTGCACACGGGGCAGCCAGCGGTGAACCCGGACTTTGCCAACTGTGCCGCGCTCCCCGCAAACAACTTGCGGACACCCTCCGCAGCGCGGCCGCCTTCGGGGAAGCACTGCGCGATGCCCCCAGCGACATTTTGTGCAGCCCATTCGAGAGCGGCGACTCCAACCTGCTCCTTACCATCCGGAAAATAGTGATAGGCGGAACCCCAGGGCGCTCCCGACTCCTGGACCAGCCGCCGCCATGAGGCCGCGGCATAGCCCTCTCTCTGAAAGAGAGACATGGCGGCCAAAATCATCTGTTCGCGCGGTGAATGGGCTGTCATGGGCGTTTGACTAGGACGATCGTCTTATCTATAGACGTAGAGACGTTAGGACAAATGTCATAATGGAGGGTGGGGATCTATGAAGGCGGTATTGTTGCATGCCTACGGCGACGCTGAGGCGCTTCGGGTGGAAGAGGTTTTGAAACCGCAGCCCGGGGCTGACGAAGTGCTCATCCGGATCGAAGCGGCGAGCGTCAACTACGCCGACATCGTGCGTCGGCGCGGTGATCCCTATCCACTGCGGACACCTTTGCCGGCGATCCTCGGCAGCGAAGCCGCCGGTGTCGTCGACGCCGTTGGCGAGGGTGTCACAACGCTGCATCCCGGTGATCGGGTGTTCGCGTTTTTCGGCGGAGACGGTCTTGGCGGCTACGCTGAGTACGCCCTCGCCGGCGTCGACAACGTCATCAAACTGGACCCAAGACTCGATTTTGACGTCGCTTCCACGCTTGTCGTTGCCGGCGTGACTGCTTTTCAAATGCTCAAGGACGCTGGACGGCTCAAGCCCGGCGAATCTGTCTTCATTCCCGGCGGCGCCGGAGGCGTTGGCAACTACGCAATTCAGCTCGCCAAGATTTTGGGCGCCGGCTGCGTCATTGCCGGCGCCAGCACACCCGAACGCCGGCAGCAAGCCTTGGCGCGGGGCGCCGACCACGCCATCGACTCTACCGCCGATGATTGGCCGCGCGAGGTGAAGCGGCTCACCGGCGGACGCGGGGCCGATGTGGTTCTCGATATGGTCGGAGGCGCATTTTTCGACCAGGCTCTGGCCGCGCTCGCACCATTCGGGCGCCTCGTCGTCTATGGGACCGCCAGCAGGAAGCCCTCTTCTTTCATCGCCCAACGCCTGATGCCGATGAACCAAGCCGTGATTGGCTACTACGTCAGCCACTGGTTCAAGGCTCGGCCGGATCAAGCGCAGAAGGCCTTCGACACCGTTGCAGGATTCGTGATCGAACAGCGCCTTCATGTGGAGGTTGCCGGGCGGCTGCCACTCGAAGGGGCCACCGAAGCTCACCGCATCATGGAAGCGCGGCAGGCGACGGGAAAATACGTGCTCAAGCCGTCGCTGACCGCCCCTTGAGCTAAGCAGCGCCACGTATCAACGGCGGCACGCAGCACGCCGCCGATATGTCGGAACCGAAGATGGCAGGCCGGCTGTCTTGAAAAGGGAGGAAACCATGACGATGAGCGACGAGCGTCCCGCATCGCGAGAGAATGGAGGGCTAGCGCTCTTCCGCGAGCTTTTGCGCACAGGCGCGCCAGCCGCTCCCATCTGCATGCCACTGAATTTCCAGTTGTCCGCGGCAGAGCACGGTAGCACAGAGTTTACTGGTTGGCCCGGACCACAGTTCGCAAACCCAGGAGGGGTTGTGCACGGTGGTTACCTCGCCGTGATTTTGAGCTCGGCGATGTCCTGTGCCGTCCATACGACACTTAATGAAGGCGAGGGTTATACGACAACGAACTTTACTGTGAATCTCACCCGTCCGCTAAAGCCGGGACCGGGCCCTGTTATCGCCTCGGGCGTCGTAGTTCACCGCGGCAGACAAGGCGCTACTGCCGAGGGTCGCATCGTCGATGACACGGGCAAGCTTCTTGCGCACGGCACAACGACTTGCGTGATTTTCGCTCCGCGAAAACAAGACTAGCAGTCGCTGCATTTACCAAATTGCTGCCTTCAAAGGACCTTACGAGGTTTCGCATCACCGGGACGACCGATCGTCCACTCGCGGGTGTCAAGGTGATCGATGTTGGCCACTACGTCGCAGCACCGCTGGCAGCGATGATACTGGCGGATCAAAGGGACGGACGTCATGCGCGTTAAGCGATCAGGACATCGAGCGGTAATGCCGCTCGCGGAGGCGGCCTGCGGGCTTGGGCGGGGTTGCTTGGTGCAGCAACGGGACTCCACACGGATGTCAGACGCCACGCGCCGACAAGCACGAGGGTCGGCCGACATGAAACAGAGAGTGTCTGTGACAAGCCAGCAAACGGGAGACATTCGCAGGACCGCGATCGTCACGGAAACCTCGTCCGGCACCGGACAGGCCACCGCAAGGGCGTGCGCGATTCCGGTTTTGTCGTCTAGGAAAGACGGCGAGAAATTACTTAGCCGTTGTTGTCATCACCGCAAATCTGCGCCGGCTAATGTAATTGTCAGCTACTCTGGGGCGCCTGACCGGGGCAACAGCGCACGATGGTGCGCAGAAAAGTCCAATATCGAAGATTGGCGTACAAAATCGTGCAATGGCGGAGGGAGGGGAGCTGGGCTCGAACCTTCTCCGCCCGTATAGCAAAAATCGCTGGTATCGGCTGCTTTCGACGGTGATCGAAGTGGCCGATGGCTCGAGCCCCCCAGCATTGGACCGAGCCCGCCGGGACCGGTGGGGTAAGCTGGGCCACGATGCTGCGTCCTGATGGGAACCACTGTTGATCGCGCCGCCGCGGCCGGATGTTCCGGCACCGAAGAACGTGCATTGCCACTCTGCACATCGTCCGGGCCTCGGCCGGGGCACTGGCTTTCGGCCTAAGGCTCCTGCCGGCGCGGCAGATATAGCGGCCCGGCCTTACACAACGGCGCAGCCAGCGGCCGTCGCCACGGTCCATTATTGGAGCGGCTTCTACATCGGGCCCCGAGGTTCGCACGTTGCGACAGGCGGCGTTGCCGGTGGTCAGGTTGGTTATCGCTGGCAGACGGCACCTGGGTGTTCGGCCTCGGAGCCCAGGGCCACCGGGCCGACCTGCGCAGCAGCAACCTCAGCACCCTGTTCGGAGCCGGCTTCGAACGATTCAAGGACCGACGCGTTCTGTCCGTTCACCGGTCAGCCACTGGCAACCATACGTCAAGGAAACGCGAGCAGGTCCGCAAAGACAAGTATAGATTGCTACTGCGGCTTTAAGGTTACAGGAAAGCTCAAGAATGTTACCCGCAGACTACGCTTTTTGCCTGGCTCTTGCGCTAGTGGTCACATTCAACCTTTACTTTGGGCCACGTATCGAGCGCGAACGCGTTGCGATGCAGTGGGGACGCAACGGCGAGCCAACATGGTACGCCCCAAAATGGTTGGCGATGTGGGGAATGATTGTCTTCATGGCGGCTGTTCGGCTCTTTATTTGGCTGGCTTCGACATATGCGCCGCAACGTGTGCACGGTGTTGAATTAGGAATAGTCATTTTCTCGGTGATCGCCGCAGGCTCTCACCTGTTCGTTTTGATGAAGTCGAGAGCGGCACGCTGAAAGAGGTCGCGCAAGTCGGCTAAGAGTCACAAACGGCCGTCGAAGCAAGCGCGTGTATTGTCCGCTCTACCAGCGATAGCCGACTCTACAACGGGATCGGCGTGCTTCGGCTTGGGACCAGAAGCGGAAGACCCGATCATACGTCAGTTCAGCTGCCCCAGAATATGTCGAGCATCCTCCGTTGTGTTGACCCGTTCCTGCTATCATCGTTTCGGTGGGAGGAGGCTTCGCGAGACATCCGCTTATGCAGGAGGACTCTCATGGGGAACGCTCTTGTGGTCCGCAAGGACCGACTGCCTCAATCTCAAAAGATGCAACGGGCAGCGCAGTATGTCCGCATGTCAACAGACTATCAGCAATACTCTATCGAGAATCAGGCGGCGGTGATCGCAACCTATGCCCAACTTCACCAGCTAACCATTGTTCGCACTTACCGCGATGAGGGACGGAGCGGGTTGAAGATTAAAAACAGGCAGGGCCTTACCGAGCTCCTCACCGACGTTCGGTCTGGTCGTGTGGACTTCGGACATCTCCTCGTATTTGACGTCAGTCGTTGGGGACGCTTCCAGGACGTCGATGAGAGTGCGCACTACGAGTTCATCTGTCGTGAGGCAGGCTTGAAAGTTGCGTATTGTGCAGAGCAGTTTGACAATGACAACAGTCTGCTTTCCAGCATCATAAAAACATCAAAAGGGTTATGGCAGCCGAGTTCAGCCGCGAGCTTTCTGGCAAGGTTCACGCAGGAGCCATGCGTCTCGCGAGACTGGGCTTCAAAATGGGAGGGCCAGCGCCGTTCGGGCTAGAGCGACAGGTTGTGGGCGACGGACACAGGCGCGGAGGAGGTTGCCGCTGACCATGATGACGGCCGGCGTCACGCGCAGCAAATTATGGTTCCTGGTTCTCAATAACTTCCGAAAGCAGGTCAGCTGTAACCTGCAAGCTGGTTCTTATTTCCCCGAGCTTTCGCGTCGAAAGCAAAGCCGGTCGATGCGATAACCTCAAGACAAACTCAAAAACCTGATCCGAATTGCGCATGAGCTGCAAGAGGTGCTCGCCACTCGGCCCATTCGCGCCTGAGAGCCAATTCTTAGCCGTCCTTTCATTCGCCCCGGTCCATCGCATCAGAGTCTTGTGAGCTTGATGGCTATTGCCAAGCTCAGACCTGAGGATATCGGCGATCAACCTTGCGTAACTGAGCGAGGTCTTCCCGTCGTTTGGAAACGTCTTGCCCGTTTTCGGAAACAAGTTTCCTCCCGAGCTAAGTTATAGTTTCAAATAGTCGACCATGCATTCTTGACACGAGTAGGGCGACCATGTTGCAGGGCACGTCTCATTCAGGCGCCGAACTGGGAAGCCAGGCCGCGAAACCCGCCGCTGAATACGTGCGGATGTCGACGGATCACCAACAATATTCAACGGCTAACCAGTCACAAGCGATACGCGAGTACGCAGCTCGTCACGGCTTTCGGATCGAGAAAACCTACGAGGACAGCGGCAAGAGCGGCCTCAATCTTGATGACAGGCAGGCTCTCAAGCAACTCATCGAGGACGTACAGACCGGAGTGGCCGAATTCTCGACCATTCTCGTCTACGATATCAGCCGCTGGGGCAGATTTCAGGACGCCGATGAAAGCGCCTATTACGAGTACATCTGCAAACGCGCGGGCATCTCGGTGCGGTATTGCGCTGAGCAATTCGAGAATGATGGCAGCCCGGTCTCGACCATCGTCAAGGGCGTCAAGCGGGCCATGGCGGGTGAGTACAGCCGAGAACTCTCGGTCAAAGTCTTTGCCGGCCAACGGCGCTTGATCGAGCTTGGCTACCGCCAGGGAGGCCCCGCCGGATTTGGGCTGAGGCGGCAATTGATCGATCAAAACGGTGTTGCCAAGGCGGAGCTCGTCCGCGGCGAGCACAAGAGCATTCAAACCGACAGAATTGTGCTCATCCCCGGGCCAGAGCAAGAGATCGAGACCATTCGGTTCATCTACGAGGCATTCGTCGCGCAAGACAAAAGCGAGCGGGAGATCGCAGACAGCCTCAATGCCAAAGGCATTACCACTGATCTCGGCCGGCCCTGGACCAGGGCGACCGTGCACCAAGTCCTCATCAACGAGAAGTATATCGGCAACAATGTGTGGAACAGGTGCTCGTGTAAGCTCAAGGGCCAGCGAATCTATAATCCGCCTGAACGCTGGATTCGTCACGATCAGGCTTTTGAGCCGATCGTCGACGAAGATACATTTAGATCCGCGCAAGTCATCATTACTGAACGTTGTAAGCGCTATTCCGATGAAGAACTTCTGGATGTGCTCCGCGGGCTGCTGGAGCAGCACGGCTATCTGTCTGGGATAATCATAGACGAACTCGAGGTCGGGCCGTCCAGCAGCGCCTATCGCACTCGTTTCGGTAGTTTGCTCCGAGCCTATGAACTGATCGGTTTTAGCCCAGACCGGGACTATCGCTATATCGAGATCAATCGTGCGTTACGCCGGATGTATCCTGATTTCATTGCAGCGACGGTGCGCGGCATCGAAGAGATCGGAGGATCGGTCCGCCAGGATACAAGCACCGACCTTCTCACGGTCAATGACGAATTCACCGCTTCTCTTTGTCTGGTCCGGTCACAGGAGACGATGGCGGGCTCTTATCGCTGGAAGATACGTTTTGATGCGGGCTTGCGGCCCGACATTACCGTGGCAATCCGGATGAACCAGATGAACAGCGCCGTGCTCGACTATTATCTGCTGCCACGCTTCGAGATGGAAACCGATCAGGTTGCGCTGGCCGAGAACAACGGGCTGGCGCTCGACGCTTATCGCTTCGACACCCTGGACATGCTGTTTGAGCTTGCCGCTCGTTCGCAACTGATGGAGGTCAGCTATGGCATCGGCTCAATGCATTGAAATCATTCCAGTCGGCTCCATCGACGTCGTCAATCCGCGCGCACGCAACCGTCGGATCTTCAAGGAGATCGTCACCAGTGTCGCCGAGCTCGGACTGAAGCGGCCGATCACAGTCAAACCGAAGGCCGGCGAAGGTGAGCCACGGTACGACCTCGTGTGTGGTCAGGGACGCCTGGAGGCGTATCAAGCCCTCGGGCAGCGCGAAATCCCCGCGGTCATTGTCGACGCCACCAACGAGGACAGCGCGATCATGAGCTTGGTCGAGAACTGTGCGAGGCGTCAGCATCGGGCGATCGACCTCCTGCACGACATCGAGGGCCTGAGGCAGCGTGGCTATGAGCCCGACGAGATCGCACGCAAAACCGGGCTCAGTGTCGAGTACGTCAAGGGTGTCACTAGCCTGCTGGAAGGAGGCGAGCACCGTTTGCTCCGTGCGGTGGAGGCCGGCCACATGCCAGTCAGCGTGGCCGTCCTGATCTCACAAGCCCCGGACAACGACATTCAGACCGTCTTGCAGCAAGCCTACGAGGAAAAGCTGTTGCGCGGTCAACGGCTGTTGGCGGCCAAGAAGCTGATCGAACAGCGCCGCCGCCGCGGCAAGGGATATAAGACGGGCCCGCGTCGGACTGATGGGGCTCCAATCAGCTCAAACGCACTGTTGCGGGCTTATCGTCAAGACGTCGATCGGAAACGGGTTCTGATCCGCAAATCGAATGGCACCAAAGCGCGGCTGGTCTTTATTTTGGAAGCTTTGCGCAAGCTTTTGACCGAGCCTGAGTTCCTCACACTTTTAGAAGGCGAAAAGCTGGACACGATGCCAAAGAACCTTGCGCTTCGTCTGCATGAGCAAGGATAGGCATTATGGCACGCCGGCCTCATATTTCGGTCCGGATGGGCTTTGAAGAGCGGACCCTGTCGGTCAGGCTCGCGGACATCCAACCCCTCAAACTGGTCTCGGAGGAACTAAAGCGCTCGCCAAAATACCGTCAGATCGCGGCCTCGATCGGCGAGATCGGCTTGGTTGAGCCGCCTGTGGTGGCACGCAGCCGTGAGAACCATGGCAAATATCTGTTGCTCGACGGCCATCTCCGGCTCGAGGTGCTACGGGAGCGTGGCCTTTTAGAGATAGAATGCCTGGTTTCGACCGAGGATGAGGCTTTTACCTACAACAAGCGCGTCAATCGCATCGCGATCATCCAGGAGCACCGGATGATCCTCAAAGCGGTCGAAAATGGTGTCTCCGAAGCGCGGATCGCCAAAGCTCTCAATGTCGATGTCGCCAGCATTCGGCGACGCCGCAAACTCCTTGACGGCATTTGCGCCGAGGCAGTCGAGCTCTTGAAGGAGCGGCATCTGACCCTGAACACGTTTTCGGAACTGCGCAAGCTCGGCGCTATCAGGCAAATCGAGGTGGCGGAATTGATGATCGCCATGAACAATTTTTCCAATAGCTATATGCGCTCACTGGTCGCGGCTACGCCGAAGAACCAGCTGGCGACGGGCTATACACCGCGTGCGCCCAAAGGCCTTTCGGATGAGCAATTGACATTGATGGAGCGAGAATCCGCCTCCCTCGCCCGTGAATTCAAGGTCGCCGAGCAGACCTACGGCGCCGATCATTTGGATCTGGTGCTGGCGGTTGGCTACCTCTCCAAGCTTTTGCGCAACGGCAAGGTGGTCGGCTATCTCGCCAAGCACTTTCAGGAGCTGCTGTTCGAATTCCAGCGGATCACCGAATCCGAGGCCAGCGCGGCCTGAAGCTAGCCGCATTTAAATCGATTCGGCGGCATTCGCGTATGCGTTGTTATGGAAGAAGTCAGCCAGCGGCTGAGCCCCGCAGGCGATGAACGGCCGCGCACACTGATGAATAAGACCGAGAGCAGCCAAAGCTCACGGTCGCTCTCGCCCACTCCGGTCCTCAGCTGAGTATAACAGCCAAAACGCACACTGAGGCTTCAGATGGCGCTGAGGCCATTTCCTCGCATTCTGGGGATGAGCATCCATCTGCATCCAACCAAGCGGCCCGACCTCTGTCTCAAAACGAGAAGAATCGCATCGTTCTGGGTTGCTTTACCGACCATGATGTTCGCTTGGTGCCGTTGCCCAGCTGAGCGGCTACACCGAGCGCAGTGCTGGCAAGACCAACATTTTCAGGTTGCCTAATGTCGTCCTTACTAGCCGCAAGAACTCTACCCAGATGGGCACAGGACCTAATCTCTACGGATTCCCCGGCAGCTTTTTCGTGGTGCTCGATTGATCCATCAGTGACCGGATCGTTGCGCCATTGGCGGCCGCATTCTCTGCGCCTGAAGCTACACGCTCGGGCGTGCACTTGGTCGACGGAGGATTTCCGCATTGCCGAGCGAGTGCCTCCCAGCCCACGCACTTCCCGGCCTGATTGCGATAACCTGGACCACCGTTGTCGCCACAAGCGGCGAAGGCGGGCGCGTTGAGTAGCGCGGCACAAAATGTCAGGCCTACAATTCTGCGCATCGTTGCTTCGACATCATTTGGGGCGCTCCACTCGGGACCCAACGAACTGGATAATCTCTTGAGCTGAGTAGACGCCTTGGGGAGCAGGGCCAGATGGCAGTTTCAGAACGCGTACATAGACGTCTTGTCCTGGCTTGATCACGGTGTCGACGCTACCGGGCGAGGTGGTCGTGAAAGCTTGGTTCCCGACGAAGGTTGTATTGCTCGTTCCAGGTGTCACTATCGTGGAGGCCCGACTTGCATCGGCTGCGCTGACAATCTGAAAATGTGTACCGCCGGCGGCTTGAGTTGTTTCTGCAGCCTTCAGGAGCACGTAGTCCTGCACTGTGGCCGAGTTAGTATAGGCGTTGCCCCGCGATTGGATGCGCCACGTGTCCGCAGTCATCTGCTGCGCGGCGACACCGCCTGAGAATCCCATTTCTTGATATTTTGTGCCGCAGCCGCCCAGCCCAAGGCATACCGCGGCGATCGCAATCCAACGCATTCTCGTCCCCCACCCTATTCAAGCGCAACTACCGAGAGAGATCAATGCGACGTTCGCCGAATCGGTAAAAATACGGGCAAGCGCGGAGCCTTCAGTTGTTCGCCCGTCCGGTCTTAGTGCTCGAATGATCAGCCTTCGCACGCACTGTGCGTTAGAGGTCTTACATGACACACCGGCGCCGGCTCGACTTCTTGTACTTGAGGAATTCCTCAAATGCGGACGTGACGTTCAAAGCCGACGACCTTTCTTTGGGTCGTAGGCGCCTTCTACGAAGAAGGACCTAATCAGTCGGAAGCACCTCCATCACGAAGGATGATGGTTGGAAGGGCTCAACAGATGTCGTTAGCGCAAATCTAAGAACCCCAATGACATCGTGGCTCGACCGCGGATATCCGCATTCACATCCTAGTTCGCGATATCCCTCTGGTCTCTCTTCGAAACTCTCTCAATTATCGCTGGCCGAATATAGCTTCCAACAAGCACCTCAATTTCATCGCCTTCCTCCGCGCCCAGCAGTGCAGAGGCGACCGGCGTGAGATGATGGACAATCCCTCGAGATGCGTCCGATTGCCCTTGGCTGATCGTTACGTTGATGACCTTTTGGTCATCGGTCAGATAGCGAAATCTCACCGTATCACCGATTTCAACCCTACGCTCACTGCTTGGGCTCGCCACCTCCTTCAACGGGGGTACGATGATCGGGAGGCCCGAATGTCTGACCGACTGCTCAACTTTCTCTCCGCCGGCACTTGCATCGAGCTGTGGCACGAGCGCTTTACTAAAGTCTTTCTCCCGAAGCTTCAGGGCGGCAAGCTGACTAGTTACTGCTGTACGGAGCTTTTCCGCTTCTTGCCGAGGATTATTGAACCAGTCCGTCGACCAAATTCGGTGGAGCTTCCAACCTAGACCCTCCAGAACTTCCTGTCTTAGCCGATCTCGGTCACGTGCTGACTTGGCCGAATGGTAAGTTGCGCCATCACACTCTACCCCAAGAACAAACCCATGCGGCCAATCCGGATGTCGGATACCGATGTCGATAAAATAGCCAGCCACGCCCACCTGCGCCACAGGCGTGCAGCCCATTGCTCGAATCTGATCGGCGACGAAAACCTCGAAGTCCGAATCCGCTTCACGTTCAGTGATATCCCCAGCGTCGAGAACACCGCTTGCGGAATACTCAAGCCAACGCTTGAGCATGTGCGCGCCAGGATTGCTGTTCTCTTCCGCCTCGATATCGGCAGCCGTCATAGACGAGAAGGTAACGATCTTCTGCTTGGCTCGGGTGAATAAAACATTCAACCGCCGCTTTCCGGCAAGCCCATTGATTGGACCGAAGCGCTGCATTACACGAGCACCCGGCTCCTCGGCTCCGTAAACCGTCCCAATAAATATGACGTCGCGTTCGTCACCCTGTACGTTCTCTAGATTCTTGATAAAGAATTCTTCGAGCCCGTCGTTTCTGTCCTTCCAAGACTCGACATACCTCTGAACCGAGCGATTGTTCGCGATAGCATATTCGAACTCCTCGATGATGAGATCTCGCTGCTTCTGATTCAGGGTGACGACGCCGAGAGACCTATCTGGGTCCGTCTGCATAAATTCAATAATGGCCTCGATCATCACCTTCGCTTCAATGGGATTGGTGCCCGCTTTGTAGCGACCTTTCACACTCTTAAAATCCACCCCCATACGCGTCATCGCCTCCGTGGGAGACGGAAACACGATCAGGGCGTCCTCGTAGACCAATCTATTCGAGAGTTTGATGAGGCCGGAATGACGAGAACGATAGTGCCAACGCAAACGCCGTGCTGGACGGAAGGCGCCATTTGCCATTTCCAACACCGACTCATTTAAGACAGCCTCGTCCTCGTCGGCCTCCTCATCTTCAATCACCGACTTGAAAAAGTTACTCGGCGGAAGTTGGTTGGTATCTCCAACCACGACCGCCTGCGAGCAGCGCAAGAGTGCCCCGATCGCAGACTCGGGGGGCATTTGCGATGCCTCGTCAATGATGCAAAGGTCAAATTGAACGCTTCCTTTAGGCACGTACTGGGCCACCGCGAGCGGCGACATCATCCAGCAAGGCTTAAGCTCGATGAGCGCCTGTCCAGCACGCTGTGTCAAATCACGGACTGGTATAAATCTCTGCTTTTTGCTGATCTCATTTTCAATCAGAGCCATTTCTGTCCAACTGGACTTCTTACCCACCCCATTCCCCATGGGCGGACGAGCGGTCGCCTTGACCTTGGCGCGAAGCTGGGCTCGCGACAACTGAATGATCTCACGGTCCTTCTCGGCGAGAGAGGCTCTCAGCTCTTCCAGCCTTCTGCCTCGATAGCGTGCAAGCTTGTGGCCCATTTGCGCAAATACAGTTTTAGCCAAGTGGCGTATCGCGAGCGCTTCAGCCTGAACGCCAAGGCCCTCCAATGAACCTCGCTCTAGCTTCTCATGGACAAGAGGCATTAGGCCCTCGGGACCAGCATCCGTGAGAGCGGTTGCAAAGGCCGCGAAGGCGAACAAGCCATTTCCGTCCATAGACGCCTGCTTGAGTGCCGAGGCCACCTCTGGCAGACCGCGGCCACGCGTAAACGCATGGACCTCAATCTTCGCGACGTCCGCTAGTTTCGTTAGAGTACCCGTGAATTTAACGTCGGCAGATAGTGCAACATCAATTGCGCGGGACGCCTCCGCCGGCGCCCCCCGATCAAGAATGTTCCGCAGCAGAGGACCGTGACCCGCGACCGATTTGGCCCAAGCGCTCAACTCCTCCAAGTTCTCTCGTCGCGTCCGGTGTCCATCAAACTTTTCACGTAAGAGTTCTCGTATTGGCTGGTGGTCGTCCAGCCTCTCACGTCCTGACAGCAGCGTCTCCAATCGCAGCTTC
The DNA here is from genome assembly GCF_000244935.1 of Bradyrhizobium sp. WSM1253. Classification (NCBI taxonomy): domain Bacteria; kingdom Pseudomonadati; phylum Pseudomonadota; class Alphaproteobacteria; order Hyphomicrobiales; family Nitrobacteraceae; genus Bradyrhizobium; species Bradyrhizobium sp. WSM1253. The sequence continues at coordinate 5,094,171 of NZ_JH600073.1, read as the reverse complement.
AAATCCCGGATCTCGTCGAGACCGATCTGCTGATTTGTTACGACCTTGGCGATGGGCCTAAGCTCAGCGATGATTCTCTTGAGGCGCGCTGCCTCATGTTCTGCAGCAGCAATCCGCTCGTCCAGGGAAGCGAAGCTGATCGAAATTCCCGTCTTCGGAATTGCGGGCAAAAGCTCCAAATGATCTAGCGCACCATTACGCAAGAATTCGCGTAACGAGGCGTGATCGTGACCACTAAACTCTGCAGAAAGCACCTCGAAAAACCGCGCTGCACGACGGAACGGCTCAAAGTCAGTATCGAGGCCACGATAGTAAAACCCAAACAGGCCTGTCGCTTCGCATTGTCTCACGAACTCGTCCGACTTACGCCGAAACGCAACAAGCTCGTCGAGATTGTGGAGTGCATCCACCTTTGAGTATTTAGGCGAACGCGAAATCGCCATGCATATTCGCTTAGCCTCACGGTAATTGGACGAGAGGAATCCAAAAGGACCAGCGGTTCGGAGGCTCGCTGCGTAGGCAACGAGCCTCTCAGTTGGAATATCAGCGGAGAGGGACATGCGCTCCGACAGCCTCGTCTGCTGCTCCTGTAGCTGCCGCCCCTCCTCGCACAACCTGCGTAAATGATAATGAGCATTGGATTCCGAGAGTTTGCCACCGCGCATGGTGAGTGCTTCACGGCCAACATCCCCACATAGGGCATGCGCCCTGCCGATGTCATCCAGCGCCCAGTTCCTGGCGGCTTCGTAAGCGGCCACAAGCGGAGCTAGTTTCGCCGCAATCTCACGCGCCCTCTTGGCCGACGCTAAGTTCGTCTGCAGCGTCTCGGCAAGAGCTTCTTCGCCAATTTCGGAGAGTGACTCGCGTTCACAGATCTCCTCGAGCTGTCGAATTTTTGCCAATACCGCCGTGTCTGGCCTCTCCGAAAGCTCCGAGGCTATTCGATCCGCGGACGCGCTTAATTCGGCACATTGTTCGAGAAATGAAGCGAGCAGGTCCGCTTGATCTTCAGCAAGTAGGTTGCGAACGAGCTCCGTCGAATGTTGCGGCAGATGGCCGATGCAGGCGGAAAGCGAGTGGCGAAGTGCCTCTAAGCTCGGCCGAGCCTCCTCGTGAAGAGCCCAGGGCTCGAGCGCATTGAGGGCCGCCGCGAGGTCGAGCGCTTCGTCCGAAGCTCGTTTAGCAATCGCGCATGCTTCTTCGACTGTGAACCGCTCTGGATGAACGAGCCGTGTGTCCTTCCAACTCGGCCCTGCAATGACTGTTTCGGCATGAGCCTTTTCGATTTTCTGGCCGAGCTGCGCGAATCGAGTCAGTCCCGCCGCTGTTTGCATCTCTGGCCGAAGCTTACAGAGCTCCAGCGTCTCGCGCGAGATCTCGGCCAGGCGATCACTGGTCGCAATGCTCTTTCCGAGAATGTCATGAACCGTCAATCCTGATCGATCAATCTCTGTCGTCAGAAGTTCAATGTAATCTGCAAGCTCTTGCCGGATACGACGGTATTCTTCGAGCTTGCTGTCATAGCCCCGAACGGCGGACGTCTTCTGCATATCAAGTCGAGCCCTCACCGACTCGATTACCTGTTCGCGCGTTGACTTCTCAGCCTGAAGCGGCAACAGGAACTCACCCAGACCGATCGCCTCGAGGCGAGCTTTGACCACATTCAGAGCTGCAAGCTTCTCCGCCACAAAGAGAACCTTCTTGTTCTCTGCAAGAGCGGCTGCAATTGCATTCACAATGGTCTGTGACTTGCCCGTACCGGGCGGCCCCTCGACGGCAAGATTTCTGCCGTCTGCGATGTCGACCAGAACACTGAACTGCGATGAGTCGGCATCCATAACCAGGCAAGGTACCTTTGCCTCGATTTCCGGCTCATCAACCTCATATTCTTCGGCAAAGGGAGAGGCACCCGCGGATTCGGAGCCGGCAAGAAGTGACTGCACTATCTCGTTCTGCGGAAACCCCGGCTGACTTGAATCGAGATCGTGGTACATTGCCATGCGAGCAGAGGGAAAGACACCAATGGCCACTTGGCGCCTAACCCGCCACTTCTTTCCATTGGGGAGAGCCTTTCCGACTTCGGCGAGATAAGCCTCAACTGAGGCTCCCTCGAACTTTGGCATCTCGACCGAAAAATCGAGCCTCAGCTTTTCGGCGAGTACGGCATTTAGCTCCGGCTCGTCGCCCGTGCCGGCAAGGAAATATTTGGCGCCCTGCGGCGTTCGCGTACGCTTCACTTCCACCTGCAGGAGGATGAGGGGCGCGAAAGAACTTTCGCTCCGCTCGACTTCCGACCACTCCAAGAACCCGAATGCAACTTGAAGCACATTCATACCGGTTTCCTGCAGCCAGGTCCGGCTCTTAGAAATGACTGCGTTCAGCTTGCGCTCCAGATCGGAAGGGAGCAACAGCATCTGAATCTTATCGTCAGTATGCCGCCCGTCAACAGGCTCGGTATCGATCGCCGGTAGATCGTAGGAGGGGAGTATCCCGTTGTTCTTGGCATGTTGGCTGAGGTTCACCTCGGACTTTTGTGCTCGAGGGGCCATTCCGAGTTGCTGCCTCAGCCGATCTCTTAGATCTCGTTCCGCGGCACGAGTTTTGTCGAGATAGTCATCGCCGTCGCGGTCTACGGCTTCCATGGCAGCGACATAGGTGTCGTCTGTTAGCCGAGCATTGATCACCGCATCCCTGAAAGTGGCCGTCTGCTCGTCACGCGGATCCTCGTCAATGGGAGGAAGAGGAACGAACTGCAGCTCATCCCCATTGCACAGCTTGAAGAACAGGACGTCCGGGAGCTCGTCTACGGCTCTCAAATGAGAATTCGAGCGCGGACCGAGTTTGGTGGATATGAGGGGGTTCCGACGGCTCAGATCGAGCAGCCGTGGACGAAGATTCTCGATTCTAGTGCGGACGAGTGCATCTAGCCCATCAGAGGCGGACGGTTTTCCCATGTAACCAGCCTCTAATTATCCGAGTTCTTGCCGCCAATGGAACAAACCCGCAGACCGACGTTGAGCGGACGATAGCCCGTTCGAGCAGCTGCGCTTCGCGCCAATGAAACGAAGAACCGAAGATTGAAGTGCACGATCGCCCTCAGATTCTCGCAGTTTCTTCCGCGAGTTATGCTTAGTTGACCCTTTTTTATGACCCAGCCGCGCGCTGTGTCTAGATAATTCTTCTTATTCACGACCAAAGTCGATCCGTGAGAACACGGCTTCGTCCCCGCGAGTCACTGCGATCGCGTATCCAATGTTGTGGAACCTGCTGTCGCTAAAAGGCAATGAGAGCCCGAGCGAAAGCGATGCGCTGCCTACCCACCAGCGGAGACTCGGACGTTGATACCAAACGGGCAAGCGTTTGCAGCTCTACGGGGCGTATGATTACAGACCCCATACTCCCGAGCGAATGATGACGTATATCAATCCGCTCGTCGCGTGCTCCCTGAGATGTCGTCGCATATAGAATAATGCTCTGCTGATTGGGGGACGCCAACGCGTACGTGGACAGCTGGTAGAGCCAATCAGCTGGGTATCCCTTCTGCCAAATGTCGCGGTACTTCGCGTCGAGAAACCCAATCAAACTATCTCCCTTGAACAGGGCGAAGTCTGGCCGAGGCCGCGGTAGACGCCGCCCCTTAGGATTTCCATGAGCCGCGTAAGCGAAAATGTCTTTGGTGACATACTCGTCCCGAATAGACTCGCTGAAGAGGTTCTCGCCCAGAAACCGTGACAGTAGTCGTTGAAAGAAACGGTTCATGTCGAAAAGAAAACCGGAAATCGGATGGGGGGCATCTGCATCGAATGACGCGCCATGCATTTCCAGGATCAGCCGGATTAGACGCAAGGCAGGCATACTCGTTGCGGTGAGACGCGTCAGCCCGCGCTCAACCTCATCAAGATCCCTTTGCTGCAGACCCGGCCGTGCATCCACCTCATGGAACGCGTCGATCAACCTCCTAACACGCAGATATAATTCGCGGTCTACTGTCATGCTTCCAGCAAGCTCCAGCCCCGACCGAAGAACTTGATTCAGCTTCCAATTGGAATGGCGATGAAAATGCCAGCAGGGCAACGCTCCATCGACGATTCCGCCGCGGGACGCTATTCTTCCAACCAGGATACGTCCCCTAGGGCTTGTCAGCCTCTCTGAAACGGGAATGTACCGCCGTGCTAGGCCTGAGCGCGATAACTCCTCAATTTCTGCTACGAGCAGGGCAATCAGAATATCGCGGAATCCCAACTTTGCGGTGGGCGCGATAGCATATCCGAGCACTCGTAGGTCGCGCAGTCCATAAGCGTACTGAAGAAGCGTTGCGAGGGGGGCACCTGATATCTTGGGATTGATCGTGATCCGAAGTGGCCCTACAGCTACGTGCCCAACGAACGATGTAGTCGTTATTTCGAGCCCTCTATATCCTTCTCGAATGTCGACGCAGCTTCGAAGCACATCTGCTTCTTTTTGAGCGTTTGGATTGTTCCTGAATGTTGTGCCCAAGAGTTGAGGGCACGAGTCCGGACCACAAGAACCCCATTCGGTCATCACGATAGGCTCAATATTCGTGCTAGGATCAGGACGGTTCAGCATCGTCTGCTTCGTCGGCAGTCAATTCAACCGCATCTTCGACGTAGGTATTCTGATCGCCTTTCTGAACCAGAGTAAGCGTCATCTCCTCATAAGTAAGAGCCTGAACCAGACTATCCTCATTTTTCGGATCGAACATTTCGTCCCGAATACGCCCACCTTTAACATCGACAAGGCCTGGGCCCAGTATCTCACTCAATGTACCAAAGTCATCGTAACAATACTCCTCGACGAGAGGGATGATGTCCTCCCGAAGCACACGCGAGAACTCCGCTACCGATTCGATCGGGTGACCTAGCAAATAGGCGTGACCGATCTGAAGATTTCGTGCATCTCGCTTCAGGTGCCTGCGTAACCTTGAATTGAGCGCGTCAAGCCAAGCGTCAAGAGGCAGATCGCCTGCCGCTCGTTTGTCCAGAAGGGAGCTGTCAGGCATCAGCTCAACAAATCCAAAGCGCCTTCTCAAAGCTATGTCGAGTAATGAAATCGATCGATCCGCTGTATTCATAGTGCCAACAATAAAAACGTTCGATGGAACGCGAAAACTTGCACCGCTCGCAAGCGTGACGGGCTTGCCTCGCTTGTCATGTTCGAGCAGTGTTATCAGCTCGCCAAAGATTCTAGGCACGTCCCCCCTATTTATCTCATCAACAATGAGAAAGAAGTGCTTGTCGCCAGCTTTCTCAGCCTCGGCACACAGTTGCTTGAAAATTCCCGCATGTCGTTCAAAGACCATTTGTCCACCAACAGCGTTCGGACGATATCCTTCAATGAAATCTTCATAGCTGTAGCCAGGATGGAAGGTGCACGTTCTCACCAAGCCTTGTGGACCAGAAACTTGCCCCCGTTCTGCTTCCGAGAGCAAAGAGTAAGGTTTACGGAATGATTGCCGCGCAGCGAGATCGTTTGCTACTCGATTCGCAAGATAAGTTTTTCCTGTGCCCGGCGGACCGTAGAGCAAAACTTGCCCCTTCCGGCGCAAGATGCCGTCTATCCTTGCCGCGAACGAATCTAGCTCAGGCAGCGGAGTAATACTGCCGGTTGTCCGAGTGCGCGTCTCGGGGGCACTAGATGAGCTAGCCCCGCCGTCAAACAGTCTACGTTCAAGTGCGAGCAAGTTCTCGCTGTTCTTACCCAACTCGTAAACCGTGGTGCGCGGCCCCTCAGACTGAGGCAGTTGCCAGGAATCGAGCAGTAGCCACTTAACCGGTCGTTTATGGGGGAATCGGAGACCACTCTCATATTCATAGGGCCCAATAATCCGTCCTATACCGAGAACCGTCTGACCTTCGCAGGCAAGGATGAGATCATTTTCTGCCGCGTCACGCGCAAACTTTACGATCTCGCCCGCTTTCCGAGAAGCTACTCCAGAATTGGTATAAGCAGGAATCAACCACTCCGTTATACGATCTTTGAGAGTGACCTTTTCTTCTCCAATATAATCGGAAAGATCTGGGACCGTATCTGGCCAGCCAATAGAAACGTAATTACCGTCACGCATTGGAGACCACTGGCTATCACCCGCACTTCCCTCGGTTGTGCCAATTCGCCAATACCGATGAAACCCTCCCGTTCTTCTATTCAATGCCGAGGTCAGCACGCTAACCGGGACGCCCAGGCGGCGAGCAATTGACACAAATCGACCGGCACAGAGGAATCTTGGTGCTCCCGCGTCAAGTATGCCGACTTGGTCCGGCGGCATCTGGAGTAACTTGTAGAGATGAAAGCGCTGGTAACGTGGACTGTGATAGTCATCTAGCTTGTCGGGATTCGCCAAGAACCAGTATTTATGCGCCCATCCATCACGGGATAGGTCCGGTGCGGCGGCCTCCATCTGCTCTTGCAACAGATTGTAAACTTCATCGGAGTGGTCGTTCGAAGCCAGAGAGCTCAAAACCCTATGTCCGGCGATCAATTCGTCACGTTGGCGCCGCGCTATTTGGATCGCTTCTTCCAGACCGATGACCTTCGGACTTGTCCCCTTGCCTCCAATCCAGGCTCCATCCGTTGGCCTCTGATACACACCAAATTTTAGCGCGGCCCCTCCGCCAATGCCGCCAAATGCGTTCGTTACAAACGCTTCGTCATTCTTGAATTCTAACCAATAACTCAGGCAGCGCGCGTCACTGTCCCGACGACCGTGCATCGACAGCAACAACGCCTCGCCGTCTAGACCGCGAAGTACGTCCGGACCAAATCGCTCGCTGAAAGTGCGGACGTATTGGTCGTGCTGTTCATTCGTGACTATCTCACCCGATGCCTGGCCCCGATCTACAATTTCCTGAAGATCCGTAAGAAGCCGATCGGTTACCGGTTGCCCATTCATTGGATTTTCTAACGCTCCATAACAACAACAAGCTGTGACAGAAATCGAGACCAGGCTGTCCACCTCACCGGTCCGAGCGGTGTGAAAGAACGCCCACTACTGTCGACCTAGGTCGCAGCGGAGAACAGATGTTATGGAAGAAGTCGGCCAGCGACCGACTAGCGAACCCATCTTGACCGTCTCGTCCATTATTCAACTAGCCGCCTCAGTTCTTTTGAGATCATTGCAGTTTGTTTTTTGAACTGGCTTCTCTGCTTATTGGCGGAAGATCGCCAATGGCGTTCAAATTGGACGTGCAGGTCCTTTGAGTCTCTATAAAATCGTGAGATGTCCAGCTGCTCCTGCGCAGGTCTCTTCTTCTTCGCCGCTTGGTAGAATTGGTAGGCGACGATATAGAGTTTATCGAAAGCCCTGCAAAGCGCATTCCAACTTCGACTGTCTTGGGAGGGACACTCGCCAACAAAAGCCCTTCGTCTTTCGCGCGTGTTCAAAATTTTTTCCAAGTGGCCCCACATTGCCGACACTGCGAGCCACTTGGCATATCCATTGTTCGCATTTCCCCGAGCTTGACTTGTTGCCGCGCGACGTAGCCACCACTTCACGAGATACAGATGCGGTTCCGTACCATTGAATATTGTCTTGTAATGAGCTTCGAACAGATGCTCGACACCTGATCGAACCTCGCGGGGATCGAGCGCACAGGCCCCGACAGCTTGAGCTAGCTCCTCTCGCTTGACCTGTTTAGCGTTCTGGCCCCCTTCTCGCCTTGCCTCCGATTTAGACTGCCGCTTGCGGATATACTGGTAGCCCAGTTTGTGTAGCTCCCGTTGGATTCGAATCTGTTCAGCATCATTGGCGTACAGATCGGATGCCTTTATCGCATTTTGGAAGTTGGTAGCTCCTACAACCTCCGAAACGAAGCCCGGGTAATCGAACTCTGGCACTTGCATCACCTTGACAAGTACTGCAGCCTCGGAAGTCGTACTGTGTTCAGCAATAGTGCGCACCGTTTGCTGGCCATTTATTACCTGGGCGTCCCACATCTGAAGTGCGCTTGTGTCCCCCTTGATGTACTCGGCACGACTACAGATGATTGTAATTCCATTGTTGAGATAGAAGAACCGAGACGAATGCTTGGTAAGTGTCTTGGACATCTCTTTGTTGATTTTGCTTTCGCCCAGATAGCCACGAATATTCTTAGCAAAGAGACGCGTCCCACATTGCTTGTAAAGGGTTGCCACCGATCTAATTTCTGCGGGAAAGATCCATGAGCGAATTTTCGATTTGGCGTCTGGTCTTTCGATAATCGTCGGACTGCTTGGCTCAATAGCTAGCGAGGTTACGGGGATCGGCGGCGCTATTCCATCTGCATAATCTCGATAGATACGGGCAAGATCGGTGGCATCAATGATCTCCAGGATGCGCGACCGAGTGCTGCGCCCAAACCTGCGACGCTTGTCTGCAGATACTTTCCCGGTGGTCAAATAATAGAGACGCGGCTGGTAATCATGTGACACTAGCCTGTTTCTTGCGTATCTCAACTTCTCTCTAGTCGTGGGATTCACTCGATCCAGCAAATCATTCAACCTGGAGCTATCGCCAGAATACAAACTTTCGCTATCCATCACGAATCGATCGATGTCGGAGGTCGGCTCTGCCTTAGATCCAAAGGATGCGCGATACTTTCCTTGAACTAAATGAACAATCCTTGCCCCCGAATCGATGTAAATCGCGTCGAAGCCACCGTCCTTTGAAGCTCCTACGACAGAAGCTGCGATGTTGTTGTCAGCTTCTCCAGCCACGTAGGCCTTTAAGAACCAGAGGACGAACAAGTTGTCTTTGCCGCTGGCTAAGCCTGGATGCGCTCTTCCGAGCTCGGCAAGTTCCTTTCTTATTCCCTCACTAGCGACTGTGGTCATGTTCGCCCCTCGTTGTTCTTGCCTTGTAACCGTCCGCATCTTTTGCGACGCGAACGAAACACCCACCGAGTTGCTTTGCTGACATCACCCGCAATCGACGCGAGGGTCCAAACATCATCTCAAATACGCAGCTTGCCATAATTCAGATTGTAACCCATAGTTGCAGCATGCCAAGCTCTCCCAAGCATGGAAGATCACCATAAGCGGACAACAAGGGGACTCGGCTCCGGTGACAACCTAGCTAGATCTGTGAGGCAAACACGCACAGATCCTATTCGGCTCCCAAACATCGCCTGGCGGCGCGGCTCAGTTCGTAGATTATCAATCCAGGACCTCGGCGCGGTAGCCTCGTCGGCGCGGGCGAGCGAAGTCGGCTCGGTTGAGCTGATGCTCAACCGGAACGCGTGAACGCTGGGCGAGGGCAGCGGACCAAAACGGGCCGGCGGAGGACGGACACGACAAGTCATTGAATTGGCTGCCCAGACAAGGAGGGATCCACGGAAGAGGCATAAAGCAGTTGCCCTTCGCATTCGCAGCATGGCCATGGTTTCGCTCTCTAGAGGTGTGGCATACGTTTTCCACGGCAGACCGCATAGCGCGGCAATACCCATAAGACGAAGGCCCAATGGCTCGCCTTAGGCTCTGTGTTTGCAACCCCCTATGGATTTTAATAAGTTCCTCCCCGGGGGAGTAAGGAATCAACGGCGGCGCGACTGCAAGTCACCACGAGAGCAGGCCCGAAATACATCCACGCACGCGATGCGCGATATGGGAAGTCAATCTGCTGCCGACCGATTGATCGCCGAAAACCAAACACCTGACCTTACATAAAAATGAAAGCGGATGGTCCGTACTGATAAGAACAAAATATTCCTGGAAGGGAATCTGCGGGAAGAGACCCGATCAGCGTTGGTATGTATCTATCAGCTCATTCAGAAGCTTGGCTACCAAGACGTTGTCCTCGACTTCTCCGGCGCAACCTATGTCGACGCCGGCATGATGCTGCCTATCGCCAGCTATGCCGCATACTATCGAAAAAATCAGATCGATTTTTCGCTCGTAGAACCAGCGGACCCTGTCTTGCAGCGACTCTTCATAAACACAAATTGGGCGCACTTTATCGATCCACAGAAATATGCGCTCAACAACCGACGACGCTCGAACAATCTACCCGTGCTCCAGTTCCAAGACGGCGACGCCCAATTCGACGTAGTGAATCGGGCTATGGAAATTCTGATGGAGACGATTAAAGTTCAGGAGCGCAAGCAGCTGAAAGCTCTCGAATGGGCTTTGAACGAAATTACGGACAACGTTTTAAATCACGCTGAGAGCCCGATCGGCGGGCTAGTTCAAATCCAATCGTTTCCGTCTAAAAATCGGGTTTCATTCTATGTTGCAGACGCAGGCCTAGGCATCCCATCGACCCTTCGAAAGGCCATTGCTGGAATTTCCAGCGACTCGGACGCACTTGATCGCGCTATTCGCGAAGGCGTGACTAGAAATAAGGCTACCAATCAGGGAAACGGCCTATTTGGAACATTCAAGTGCTGCGAGGAAAGCAGCGGGTCTTTCCTTATCCTCTCAAACCACGCGGTCCTTCGTTATGATTCAAAGGGTCTCTCAGTAAAAACCGACAACGTGCCTTTTCGCGGCTCTTTCATTAGCGCGACTATAAACTATTCCACCGAGGGGCTATTGGAGAAAGCGTTCGTATTCGGCGGCAAGATTCACGAACCAGCCAACGACTTTATCGATATGCATTACTCTCATGTGGAGGATAAGATTTTGTTTGAGGTCTCCAAGGAAGTCGAGGGGTTTGGAAGCCGAGAGTTCGGGCGCCGCGCAAGATCAAAGATCGACAACATCCTTGTCGACAAAAACAATTCTATCCTTTTCGACTTTGGCGGCATTCCATTGATCTCTTCCAGCTTCGCTGACGAAGTATTTGGAAAGCTCTTCGCCGAGCTAGGCGCCATGGAATTCATGCGTCGATGCGAATTTCGATCGGTAGATGCGACTGTGAAGCGATTAATCGATCGCGCCATAAGTCAACGCATGAAGGAATCAAACTGACCCGAAAGAACCACTTTTCCAAGAACCATCTTTAGGCTGATTTGGCGTGCGCCTATCTACAATTTTTACCTTCAATAGCAATGGGCGACGCAGACTTCGTGCTATGTCAAAGCCCCCCAACGGCGATTCGCTAAGAGTTGTTATGGAAGAAGTGAGCCGTTGACCGACTGTTGCGGATTCCGGGGATTGCGGCCAGGGATTCCGATTGAACGCGACCATGCATTCCGATCGAAGGCGGCCACCTGTTCCGACGAAGGCGGCCGGAGTGTCGTTGCCGGCATGAGGAGTTGGGTCAGGTTTTCTTGGCTGCGTCAAGATTGGCGCGCTGCGCAGTGATCTTTCGCATGCTGTCTCCCTTGAGTGTGAGGCGGTGAGCATTGTGGACGAGCCGATCCAGGACGGCGTCGGCGATGGTCGGGTCGGCGATGACCTCATGCCAATTTTCGATCGGCACCTGGCTGGTGATGATGGTCGATCCGCGCTGGTGTCGATCGTCGACGACTTCGAGGAGATCGCGACGCTGCTCGCCGGTAAGCGGTGCGAGGCCCCAATCATCGAGGATGAGCAAATCGACCCTCGATAGTGTCTTGAGGAGCCGCGCATAGCGTCCGTCCCCGCGGGCGAGCGCAAGAGCTTCGAACAGCCTTGGCAGGCGATGATATAAGACGGATCGATTATCGCGGCATGCCTTGTGGCCGAGTGCGCAGGCGATCCAGCTCTTGCCGACGCCGGTCGGCCCGGTGATGAGCAAATTTTGCTTGCGGCTGATCCAATCGCCATCGACGAGCTTGGCAAAGAAGGCGCGGTCGATGCCGCGCGGAGCGCGCAGATCGACATCTTCGACGATTGCGGCCTGCCGTAGCGAGGCGAACTTCAGGCGCACGATGAGCCTTTTGTTCTCTCGCTCGGTTGCTTCGCGATCGATCATCAGGCCGAGGCGCTGCTCGAAGGTCAGCGCGGTAACGTCCGGTTGGCGTTGCTGATCGTCGAAGGCCTTGGCCATGCCGGCGAGCCCGAGAGCAGCGAGACGTTCGTGGGTGTGGTTGCTGAGCATAAGGTCTCCTTGTTGGTGGTCAGTGGTAGTAGCCGCGGCCACGGATGTTGCCGTGCTGGATGGGATCGGCCTCGGGGGCGGTGTCGGGAAGGAAGGCTTTGTCCAGGCCGGTCTTGAGGATCGAGGCGATCGACCGATAGCTCGCTGAGCCGATGCTGATCCCACGGCGGCACGCGGCTTCCAGACGTTGCGTCCCATAGGTCTTTTCCAACCGCAGGATGCCGAGACAGGATCGGAAGCCCTGCTCGGGATGGGGCTTTGTCCGCATGATCGCCTGGCACAGCGCGATCGTGGACGGACCGATCTTCTCGGCGGCGGCCAGCAGACGTGCCGGCGTCCAGAAGGCGTATCGGCGATGTGCGCTCGGCATGTGCTCGGGGATCGTGGTGTGGCGGCGCCTGACGCCTGAGCGTGCGTGGCTGGCGATCCGGGTGCCGCGATGGAACACCTCGATGGTTGCCTCGGTGGCCCGCACCTCGACGACCTGGCGGATCAGGCGGGATGGCACCGAGTAGAAGTGCCCCTGAACCTCGACATGGTAATCCGGCGCTACACGGGCACGACGCCATTCGGCGTACTGATAGGGTTCGGCCGGCAGCGGCATCAGGGCCGGACGATCGATGGTGTCGAAGAACTCGCGGCGGCTGGCACCGAGCTTGCGCATCAGGCGGGCGTTGAGTTCGTCGACCAGGATGCGGATCGCAACGTTCAACTCGGCGAGCGAGAAGAAGCGCCGGTTGCGCAGCCGCGCCAAAATCCATCGCTGGACGATAAGAACCGCCGCCTCCACCTTGGCTTTGTCGCGCGGCTTGCGGGGCCGCGCCGGCATAATGGTGGTGCCGTAATGGGTGGCAAGATCCTGGTAAGTCCGGTTGACGCCTGGCTCGTAGCGGCTCACCACCGTCACCCCGGCCTTCAGATTGTCGCAGACGAGCGCCTTCGGCACTCCGCCCAGGAAGGTGAGCGCATCCACATGGGCGCCGATCCAGTCGGGCAGCGCCTCGCTGAACCGGGCTTGGACGAATGTGTAGTTCGACGCTCCCATGACCGCGACAAAGATCTTGGCGGCGCGCACCTCCCCGGTAAGCCCGTCGAACACCGGCACGGTATCGCCGGCGAAGTCCACGAACAGCTTTTCGCCGGCCGCGTGGGTCTGCCGCATGGTCGCCGTGATGCCGTGGCGCCATTCGACGTAGAGGTCGCAGAACCGGCTGTAGCCGTAGCCGTCGGGATGATGGCCGCGGTATTCCTCCCACAGCAGCGCCAGCGTTACGCTGCGGCGGCGCAACTCGGCATGGACATGCCCCCAATCCGGAAGCGGCTTCGATCGCGGCGGGTTGTAGCCGGCTGGCGCAAACAGCTTGCGCTCCAGTGCTGTGTCGTCGAGCTCCTCCGGTATCGGCCAGGTGATGCCGATCACCGCGGCGCGGCGGACATACTCCGCGATCGCCGTGCGACCGATCCCGACCGATCGGGAGATCACCCGATCGCTCACCCCACAGGCATACTTCAGGCGTAGAACTTCTCGAATCTTCCGCATCGGCAATCTCTCGGCGGGCATCGGACCTCCCATTGCGTGAACCGCAAAAGGAGGGACCTTGCCCCGTTCAGATTGCCGACAACGCCCCCCGTCTCACCCTATCAACAGGGTGGCCGCCTTCGTTCGGATTGGGTGGCCGCTTTCGATCGGAATCGCTGGCCGCCTTCCGTCGGAATCGGTGGCCGCTTTGCCTCGGATTCCGCAGACTGTCGAATAGGCTGCACGCCACAATCGACCAGGTAATCAGCCAGCCGGTCCATCTCGAAGGGTGATCTGGTCGGGTCCTCCTCATCTCCCAGAGGTACCCAAAGCACCATCCCCTCACGCGCCCTGGTCAGAAGGACACGATACTTGTTTATCGTGTATTCACGCTCCCGTGGCCGCCTCACGTTGGTCCAATTGGTCCCGCGGAACGTCCGCGGTAGGAGTTCACCGTCGCCAACAGTTAGGTCCCATCCCCAGCAAACCGCCACCCTGTCCAACTCGAGGCCCTGGCACTCGAATTCCGTCGCGGCGGTCTCCAATGCAAATGACGATCGCAAATCACCTCGCGGCGCGGTGAACCACTCAGCGTAGTCCAATTCCTTCCTGAACCCGGCCGAAACTTCGAGCCCATATGGCCTCAAGCGAGAACAGCCCGAACTTGCGACCAAGCCGAAGCGCCTGGAGCCGAGGGTCGTCTTGCGTAGCCACGCCCTGGCATCATCCAGGCGCCTTACGAGGGCTATCGGGAAACCGGTATAATCTATGTGTCGGCGCGCATCTTTGGGTCGCCCCGTCAGTACAGCATCAACCCAGTCGGCATGCTCCAACGCACGATGACTGCGGATTGAGCTACTCAGATGCATGCTTGGCCACACCTCCGCATTCACGCCTGCGGCGTCGACACCCGCTCGCTCGATTGCGGAAGGACTACAAATGAGCCGCCAGTTGGCATAGGACTGATTTCGAGCGGCAATCCATTCTCCAACACCAGCTTCCCCGTCATGAATCTCCTGCCCGCTTCCGCAGAGAGCCACGACCATGACGCCCCTCGCATGGCGGTTCATAACCTCTAGAATCTGCGCCGGTTCGGAAGTTGCCGCAACAGCAGAGGCCAATTCAGACACGGCACCGAAGCTACGCTGTCGAGCCGCCATCTTCTGCATCTTGGCTGCATCCCAGGCGCGCTGCGCTTCATCGAAAATTACAATGCTTTCTGACGGCGGCGATTGGCTCTTTTGCGCCTCGGCAAGGTATGCATGCACGCTATGGAGCAACGATTCGGCATGTCGCTGCGCGATAGCTTTGGTACAGCCTTGACGATCTTTATAGTCTGCCGCCAAAGCTGCTTTTAAGACCTTCAACAGAGGACCGTTTCCCGACAGGAAGACGCTCCGCCACCCCGCCTGCAGAAAGGCAGGGCTATGCGCGATACGAAGTCCCGTTAGCGTCTTCCCGGCGCCAGGAACGCCTGTGAGAAGGCACAAGATCTTTTGGCTCCGCTCGCGAGACTCTCGCGCGATACCCTCGATCGCCTGCATGGAGCGATCTATCGTATCGCGGTCGGCCAGTGCGGCGTTGATGTCTTCCGAGCCGTGCTTGTTGAACAAACTCACCGTGGTCTCGATGACTCCAGGAATCGGACGATAGGAACTCGAGCACCACTGTTCGTGCGAAATATCGTCCGAACTCCCCTTCCCGTCGTCGTTCGCGATGCGAATTAGCAGCGCTACGAAATTGGCTTCACCGACGCACTGTGTGTCCTCGATCAACGTCGCATCGGATGTGGGCACCACATGGCTGGACTGGGCCTCCGTTGAGCACACGATGGGAACGATCTTCAGCCCTTGGCTTTCCGCGTGATAGTAGGCCAGATCGAGACAATAGTCGGCGACTTGAGCCAAAGCGTCGCTCGTCGCTGTGGAGCTCCCTGCTTTGAACTCAACAACTGCGATTGTTTCGCGAAAGAGGAAAGCAGCATCCAAGCGCTTTTCTCGGCGGGGGATGCGGTATTCTAAGACGACGCCGACATCCGAGTATCGCACGTTAGCGGCGATGAGCTGTTCGCAAGCCGATTTCATAAGCCGAACGGCTTCACCCCACGACCATCCTTGCTTATGAGAGAACTGGCTGAACCCAGAAACTGCATCACTTCGAACCAGGCGGGCGAAGATCGCATCGTCCGGCGTAGTGAGAAATTCTTGAGCCGTATAGCTCGCATATGCGACCATGTCGAAAAAGTACCCCGCCTTATCTGCCCAACGGCTTCTAAACTAGTGGCCACTAAAGGCGCAAATGTCCACAGGGGCGCTCAACGCTCTCCTACCTCCCCATCAAAAAGTGGTAGCTGATCTTGTGGGGGCAAAGATATCCTACTCCGGCTTGCAGGCGTGAAACCGAACTCCGACGCAATGCGCATCATGATCTCTGCCTGTCGGTTGGCGATTGCGAGGTAGGGTGACTGTATCGGATATCCTGTCGGTGATTTTACCATGGTACCGAACTTCTGGATCTGCTCCATCGCTTCTGCCCACATCGCATAGGCGCCGCAGTAGGTAGCAAGGGCGCCGCGATCGAGGTGAGTTATGAGGCCGAGTTTTGCAAGCTCGCCTGTCAGCCGCGCCCATTCCCGTCTGGCAACTGAATTGAGTTCTAGTGGGCAGTCGGGTAACGCGGGTTCAGGCCGCGGCTCGTGCATATTAAGGGGACGCTTCCCCGGGTTGCCGGTCAACGCCTTAATCCTTGTTGGTTTTGGACGACGGCCACGCATGTCCGTTCTCGATCACACCAGCGGATCAAGAGCGCCGCCCGCGGATTGCGTCTCCTGCTCTAGCGTTTCAAACACAGCGCCATCTTGCTCGCGAGTTGCCTTCTCACCTGTGAACGCTTGCCATCGGCGGATCGCAACGTCGACGAACAATGGATCGATCTCGGATGCCAAGCAGATGCGCCCACACGATTGCGCCGCGATAAGCGTAGTTCCGCTTCCCAGGAAGGGCTCATACACCGCCTGTCCGGGACTGGAATTGTTCAGCATCGGCCGGCGCATGCATTCGACGGGCTTTTGGGTCGAATGCTTGGTTTCGGCATCCTGCCCACCGCTGCTGATATTCCAGACGGTCGTCTGCTTGCGATCGCCAGTCCAGTTGCCCTTCTTCCGGACCGCATACCAGCAGGGCTCATGCTGCCAGTGATAGTCTCCCTGGCTCATGACTAAGCGCTCCTTGGCCCAGATGATCTGCGCACGGATCGAAAAGCCGCTCTTTAGAAGGCTCTCGGCTACGATGGTCGAGCGTAGAGCACCATGCCAGACGTAAGCGATTTCGCCTGGATATAAGCCCCAAGTAGGCGCCCAGTCGGCGATCTCGTCGTTTTGGATTTTGCCGGTCCTTTTCGAGTTGTTGACACCGCGGCGATGACGCCATTCCGGGTCGTACTCGACACCATAGGGCGGATCAGTGACCATCAATTGAGGCAAGGCACCAGCCAGCAGTGAATGGACGAGAGCTGCGTCTCGACTATCGCCGCACGCAACACGATGCGGACCGAGCTGCCAGATGTCACCAGGTCGGGAGACCGCGACCTCGACGACCGAGGGGGTATCGTTCTCGTCCGTTAAGCCGCTTTCGACCCGTGACAGCGCGGCCGCCAACTCTTTTTTACTGAAGCCGATAGATGCGAGATCGGCCCCCAACGCAGACAGATCAGCCAGTTCGAGGCTTAGCATCTTGCTGTCCCAACCTGAATTTAGCGCAATCCTATTGTCGGCAAGCACCAACTGGCGGCGTTGCACCTCCGTCAATCCTCGGAGGACCACAACCGGCGCCTCCGTCAGCCCAAGCTTGCGAGCAGCGGCCAGCCGGCCGTGTCCCGCGATGATATCTGCGTCTTCGCTGACGAGGATTGGATTCGAAAAGCCAAAGGTGCGAATGCTGCCGGCGATCTCGGCGACCTGGGCCGGACTATGAGTGCGCGCATTGCGGGCGTAGGGGATCAGCCGATCAAGCGGCCAGTATTCGATTTGAAGTCGCGCGTTCGCTACTTCTGGGTACGTCGCTTCTGTCATGTCTCGGCCTTTGCACATCGCGTTGTCATCGGGCACCCTCCCCCCCTAGGGAATTTCGCGACAATTGTCCGAAACCAGCGCCATTGAATTGATTCACCTTTTGAGCAGGGCCGCGCGTGACCATCCCGAGCCGCTCAAAGGAAAATAATGGTTGGTTTTGCCTGCTGCTTACTGCGTTGCGGCAGACACGAAGGGCAACAGAACCACCCACGCCGAAATTGTGTTGCGCCTTCAAAGTGTTGCAGCTGGTCGCCGCACGGCTAAATGCTTGGCAGGGCGAGGCGCCGGAAATGCATTCCTCTACAGGCCCGAAAATTCGCCTGCGCTGGAAAAAAATCCCTGAATGAGAGAGGCGCCGGTCCGTGCACGCGTCAATTGCCGACTTTTGACCCGCCCCCCTGGTCGCGAGCCTATGCATTCGCCGGACCTTTCCAGTGTCCGCTTAACCGATAGCGCTCGAAGATTAGCTTGAGACCATCACCTCGTCGGCAGAGCTCCGCCTCCGTGGCAGCGATCCGTAATGGTTCGTCTATGAAGTCGACTAGCGCGCAATAAAGGGCGACTTGGTTTGCTAGTTCGCATCGAAGGTTATCGCTCCAACGCCGTTCCGCCGCGCAGTGAGCGGCTTCCGCCGAACGTATCGATGGTGTTCTGGGATGAGGCGACTCTTGCCGCTGAACCTGCATTGCCGAGCCTCTTCTGCAACTCGAAGCGACGGCCGATGCGTTGGCTGCATCGCGGCAAGGATCTGACAAGGTTGAGTCAGATTGGTTAGTATGAAAGGTTTGGATGGCGTCGGCGTCACTGCCATCGTGGCATCCATGCTCCCCTGACGATGACTTTCTGGTCCGACGAGCGCGCGCGGCAGCTTCGAAGCGCCTTCGCCAGCTACTCTCAAGATCCAGAAATTTTGACCAGACAGGCTCGTAGTGATTGCGGTGCGAATAGCCTCCGTGCCTCGTCTTACGGAACAGCCCTTTCGCCTCGAGCTTTGCCGTCGCACGAATGACAGTACGACGGTGGACGTTTAGCAGGCTTGCAATTCGATCCAGGCTTGGATCGCATTGTCCGGTTCTGCGGTTGAAACTGTCAAGAAGAGTGGCGCCGACCTGACGTTCGACTGCAGACAAATCGTCCGCGAGCGCGACTACCTTGAAAGCGATTAGTATCGGGAGTGTGTGCACTCGCCTTGCTGGGTTCACTTCGCCCTCCTATTGCACGACAGCCGCTAGAGGGTCCTGCGTTTCACAAACTTGCAAGGCGTGCCGACGGGCTCAGGTACTTGCAGGTAAGCCAGCGGAATTGGAAAATCGAAAGGGAGTGTGGAAAACCAATCCGGCGGCCGAACCGCGCAGGCTAAGCTGGTGAAATGCTCGAATCAGTTGTGCGGCCTGAGCTCAGTTCAGCTTGGAGGAGAATCTTCATGTCAATGATGACAAGTCGCCCGAAGCGAGGGCTTGATCCTGACAGCGCGTTCAAGAAATGGTCGGGCGAAGCGCGGTTTGCGCAGCTGGTTCAGTTGTCCGGCACGGCGGAGCCGCCATCTGAAGATAGAGCGCACGTGAATATCCGAGATCCTAGGGTGTTACGCGATTATCAAAATTGTCGTGCCGCAGCTGAGAAAGATTTCTACGACCAGCTATCCGACGCGCAGATCATTGGATCTGGAATTGCAGACGGAGGACATGGTCGAATACCCATCGATCCCAGTCTCTGGGACATCCTGGAGATCGACTACGAATTCTACGAGGCGAATGGGGAGGACCGCAGTTTCAAAAAGCTTGAGTTCTTCGCGCTATCGGCGGTCCCCCTGAACATCAGAACAATTCCGAAATGGCTCGATGATCTGCTTGGACAACAGGGTTACAATAGTTTCCGGCATACCGAAGATTATCGACACGTCTGCCTTCACGGCATCGACTATGTTTTGTCACCCCTTCTGGCCAAGATCGTGCGGATTTTGCATCTCGCGCGTCTCGAGGACGGGCACGGTTGGCGTAATGGCAAGCAAGTCCTGGAATCGGCCGGCTCAGCCCAACTTAAGATGAACGACGCCCTCAAGGACCGGAAGGATAGCAAGGCGCTCATTCAATCGGATGGTAAGGGCATGTTTCGTCTAGCCCTCGAACCACCTCCGGATGCCTCCGAAGACCCGTAAGCAAGAGGCAGCTCAGAAATTTCTCTTACTTTTCAACGATTCTTTCTCCCGCCCGGCAACCTCCGCAAGCCCCCCGACGAAGGCTCCGCAAATCAGCACACTCCCCGCGTAGTCACGAGCACTAACGCGGAGAGCTGACGATGAATGAGCACCTAAGCGAAAAGGCATTGGCGAGACGCCTCTCGATTTCGCACCGCACCCTACAACGTTGGCGACAAGAAGGGATTGGCCCTGGTTATTTGAAGCTTGGCCACCGCGTCGTCTATCCCCTCGAGATGGTCGAGGCGTGGGAGCGGAGCTGCAGAAAGTGATCCGCTCTGGCGAAGGGCCTGTACACGGCATCATCTGTTCAGGCGAATCTGACCACCTCGACGAAATCGCCGAAATTCTGGCAGCTGGCCTGAGGCGTCTGGCGGCCCAGAAGTCCAGTCGAAAACCCGCCAATTGCGGAGAAAGTTCGCTTCACTTCTCGCCCGACCGGAGCGGTGGTGTGCCTTCCTACTCCGCTGAGGCTCTCCATGACTGATCCGGTTCTAGCTCAATTGGCCGCCCTCAAGAATGCGCCCGCGTCGGCCCTGAAGGCAAAATGGCGCACATTGTTCGACACAGAGCCACCACCCTATAACCGGCGCTTCCTGGAGAACCGGCTGGCCTACCGCATTCAAGAACTGGCCTATGGCGGACTGAAAAAGGAAACCGTCGAGCGGCTTCGGGTGCTGGCAAAGCAATATGACGGCAAGCCAGGCGAGAGGCCGAAGGGGCGGAGTCTACGCCTGCCGATCGCCGGGACCCGTTTGATTCGGGAGTGGCAGGGAATCGAGCATTCGGTCACCGTCCGCGCTGACGATTTTGAGTACCAGGGACGCCCCTACAGGTCCCTCTCCGCCATTGCCCGGGAGATCACAGGCGTTCGCTGGAACGGCTGGGTGTTCTTTGGGCTAAAGAACCACCGCGGTGCTGTATGACCAGAAAGCCACAGCCCGCCACGCCGGCTCCACTGCAAAAGCTCCGGTGCGCCGTCTACACCCGCAAGTCCAGCGAAGAAGGTCTTGAGATGGAGTTCAACTCGCTTGAGGCCCAGCGGGACGCTTGTGAGGCTTACGTGTCCAGCCAGCGCGCCGAGGGCTGGCTCCTCGTGCCCGACCGATATGACGACGGCGGGTTCTCCGGTGGCACCCTGGACCGGCCTGCGCTGAAGCGACTGCTCGCGGATATCGAGACCGGCAAGATCGACATCGTCGTAGTCTACAAGATCGATCGGCTGTCACGCTCACTGATGGATTTTTCCCGGCTGGTCGAGGTCTTCGATCAGCACAAGGTCACGTTTGTTTCAGTGACGCAGTCCTTCAATACCACCACGTCGATGGGCCGCCTGACGCTGAACATTCTGCTATCCTTTGCGCAGTTCGAGCGCGAGGTGATTGGCGAGCGCATCCGGGACAAATTCGCGGCATCCCGTAAGCGAGGCATGTGGATGGGCGGGTGGGCTCCGCTGGGCTACGAGGTCAAAGACCGCAAGCTGATCGTCAATGACAAGGATGCCAATCTCGTCCGCTCGATCTTCGATCGCTTCCTCAAGGTAGGGTCAGCCACCACGTTAGCGCAGCAGTTAGTCGCAGAAAACATCCGCAACAAATACGGCAAGTTGATCGACAAGGGCATGCTCTATAAGATGCTCAATAACCCAGTCTATGTCGGTGTGGCCCTGCACAAGGGCGTCTCATACGCCGGTGAGCACAGCGGCATTATCGATCGCAAGATCTGGGACAAGGTACAGTCAAAATTTCAGGAAAACCCTCGCAAACGAGCGGCTGGTACACGGGCACAAACGCCCGCCCTACTGAAGGGGATTATCTTCGGTCCCACCGGCGTCGCGATGTCGCCAACCCACACACGGAAGAATGGCAGGCTCTATCGATATTACCTGAGCCAGAATGTCCTTAAGCAGGGCGCTGGCGATTGTCCCGTCGCACGCGTTCCCGCCGCTGAGGTCGAGAAGATCGTGATCGACCAGGTCCGCCTTCTCCTTCTCTCCCCCGAAATCATTGTCCAGACCTGGCGCGACGCTCGTAAATCCATCAAGGGCTTGACCGAATCTGACGTCCGCGACTCCCTGCTGGCATTCGGGCCGCTCTGGAATGAACTCTTCCCTGCTGAACAGTCCCGTATCATTGAACTCCTCGTCGAGCGGGTTGATGTCCGGACGGACCGCGTTGATATCAAGCTTCGGATCGCGGGCGTGACATCACTGATCGGCGAATTGGCCCGCGATTCCGTCACTCAACAGGATGCCGCATGACGACAAGTCCTCAAGCCAGCAAAGCCATCATCAGCCAGGATGGGCGCACGGCGATGGTCAGCATTGCCGTGAGCTTTCTTCAGCGGGCCGGCCGCAAGCAAATCCTGTCCCCTGCGGGGGCGGCACCCTGGTCGCCCGCCCCGCGTATAGACAGCGCCCTAGTCAAGGCAGTCGTCCGCGCGCATCGTTGGCGCCAAATGATCGAGAGCGGCAAGTACCCCTCGTCTGCAGAACTGGCCAAAGCAGAGAAGGTCAATGATTCCTATCTGAGCCGCATCTTGCGATTGACCTTGCTTGCGCCAGACATCATTGAGGCCATCCTGACCGGACGCCAGCCCACTACGCTCCAACTTGATGAGTTGCTTAAACCTCTGCCTACGGCCTGGAGCCAGCAGCGCTCCAAGCTATGCATTCCGCAGTAGCAGCTCGCTAAAGCTCGTCAGAGCACGGGTTCGCTGATCCATTGTTATGGAGTTTGATGACTCGCTTTGCGAAACGCAACTGATAAGCTAGTCACTTCGAACAATCCTATAGATCAATCACTTGGACCAATTCTCCGCTTACCGACCGCGCGAGATCGACTACGTGCCGGTGATGGGTAAACAAGATGATCTGTCGTCGCTCTCCGGCCGCCGCTAAAAGCCGAAGCATGGCCATAGTACGGCTCTCATCGAAACTAGACAGCAGATCGTCGCCGATGAATGGCATCGGTTCCGAGGTGCGCCGCTCCAGCAAAGCGAGGCGCAGGGCCATAAACAACTGGTCGCGTGTGCCTTCGCTGAGACCGCTCACCGGCACCTGCTCGCCGTCGCGACGCTGCGCCACCAGCACCGGCTGGTCGTCGTCGCTATAGGCGACTACCAGACCGGCGAAGGCAGTGTCGGTAGCCATGGCGAACAGCGTGCTGGCGCGGGCGATCAGCGGATCCTGCACCATGGCACGATGCCGCTCGATAGTACGCGATGCCAGTTTCGCGGCCGCGGCGCGCAGCAGCCAGCGCTCGGCGATAGACAACAGTTCGGCGCCGGCCTCGGCGCGCTCGGTGGCCGCCGCAGGCGCGTTGCGGCCTTTCAGCAACGCATCGAGCTGGGTTTTCCTGTCGTGATGAACCGCCGAGGCATTGGCGATGTCCCTGAGCAATTGATTCTGCCGCACTTCCTCGCGGGCGATGTCGCCGGGCAGCAAATCGAGATCGAGGCCTTCGCGCTCCCGACGCAGCGCGTCCTCGTCGCGGCTCTCGCTCTCTTGCAGATCGAGCTGTAAAGCGACGCGTTCGCTCTCCAGCGCATGCTTCGCGGATAATCGCGCCAGCGCATCGGGCAAGACATCGGCGTCGACGCCGAAGGCCCGGCAGGCTTCGTCGAGCAACGTCGCCGCAGCTTGCCGCTGCACCAGCAACGCCTTACGCCTGTCGGCGCGTTGTGTGGCGTTGTGGCGCAGCCGCTTGCAGGCCTCGCTCGCCTTGCTCGAACCCGCCAATGCCGTCGACAGTCGCGCGAGTGACTCCTGCGCCGATACGCTTTTAAGTTGCGGCGCGGCGCGATCGATGATCTCGAACACTTCCTGGTCGAAGGCTTTCAGGTCGGCCTCGATGGTCTCGACGCGATGGCTCTCGCTCTCGCGGCTTGCCTTTGGCAACGCTATCGACTGCCACACCGCCAGCGCCGCCTCGGCTTCCGCGGCACCTGCCGTCGCGACAAGTCCGATGCCATCCATGGCGGCGGGCCAGATCTCGCGCTGCGCGGTCAAGGCCGCCTGAGCTGCGGCCAAAGCCGTCACTGCTTCGGACAAGTCGTGTTCGGTGCGCTGCCCTTTGACGGCGCGCGTGCGGGCATCGGCCCACGCCGCCTGCAATTCATCGACGCGGCCTTTTGCTTCGCGAAACAGGATTTCCGGCGCCCCCCTGCCGTCTGGCGTCCGGCCAACACTGCCCAGGAACGCCATCAGTGCGGCCGTGCCGGATTGCAGACTTGCGGCCAATGCGTCGAGGCTGACCTTGTGCGCGTCGAGCTTGCCGAGCTTATTGAGGATGTCCTCGATCTTACCGCGCCACAGCGCCATTTCTGCCGGGCTATACGGCGTCAGGCCGGCAGCCGACCAGCTGTTCGTCCAGCTGACCGCGAGTTCGGCCAATCGCGCCTGCAGACCCCGCAGTTTCGCGGTATCCCGCTCGCGCGTGGCGCAATGAACTGCGAGACGCTGCAGCGCGTCTTCATAACGCGTGGCGCGCACGGTGTCGTTGAGCAAAAGGTCGGTGATGCCGTCAATCGTTTTGGATGATCGCTCAACTTCGGAAAATCGCAGTTTTCGCGCAACCGCATCGCCTTCGATCGCTAAGTACAACGCCTCGAGCTGGCTGTCGCGCTGCTGCCGCGCGCCAACGAGATCGCTGCGGCTCGGCACAGTGCCACCGCCGCTCAACTGCGCCAGCTCGGCGTCGGTGGACGCGATCGACTCGTCGGTGGCGGCAAGGCTGTCACCGAGGCGCTTGATCTCACTCTCTGCGACCTCCGTATCACGGACGAATTTGGCGATGGTGGCGGCATCGGGCAGCGGCAGCGCGCGCAGCCGGTCTAACGCGCCCGGCGCAGGGTCGATTGCTGCGACCGCCGACTCCAGACCCGAGGTTTCATTGTTGAGCGATGCGAGGTCGCGGCGATAGCGATCCGCCTGAGCGGGAATGTCGCCCAACGCATCGAAACGCTGCCGGATGTGCTCGACATCCAGTACGGACTGATGCGGACCGCCCTCGGCCTTGAAGGCGTCGTACTCGCTCTGAGCGCGCAGTTGGCGCGTTTCAGCTTCCTTCAGCGCCTGTGCGGCGCGATTGAGCTTAGCGATGGCATCGCGCGAGCACGCCAGCGCTGGGTCAGTGGGCAGGCGCTGCAGGAGGACCTCATGCGAACCAAAGCCGAGCCGGTGCGCGAGGCCATCGAGTTGGCGTTCGGCATCGTCGCGCGCTTGCCGACGGCGCGGCAGATCGTCTATAGCCTTGCGCACTGCGCCAAGCCGCTCACGTAACGCCTCGATGGCGGAAGCTTCCGCCAACACGTCTCCGTCGATAGCCAGAGCAGCCATCTCGGCAGCCTCAAGGGCGTCGGTAGCATCGAGCGCGGCCACTTCGCGCAGGAAAGCGGCATCACTGTCGAGCGCGCTGCGCCATGCCGCCAGCGACTGCGGCGGCACCGCCGGCAGATCCCCGAGACCAGCAAGTTCGGTTGCGACACTCTCCAGCCGCGCCAGTTTTGACCGCACACGGAGCGTGCGTTGCCAGCTTGCCAGCACGCCACCGCTGCGACCATGCTCGGTACTCAGCGCCTGGAGATTGTCCCGCGCCTGCTGCACGGCGGCTTCGAAATCGCGCACTGCTTCGCGGGTCACGAAGGCGTCGCGCAACGCCTTGTCAGCCTTGTCGCGGCGATCTGCCGCCACGTAGAATGGCTTGCCCGCCGATTTTCGCGGAGTGAAAAGCTCGTCGCCCTCAGTCTGCAGCTTCTCCCGCACATGGGACAGCGCGGTCATGCCCGCGGAACTTGCCGCCAGCGTTTCCGCAAGACGACCACCGGCATTGAGCAGGTCCTCGCCACCCTCGCGTAGAGCCTGCGCGGTGAGGCCGAATTCGCGGCCGAAATTTTCACGCGACAGGCCGCCGAGCAGCGGCGCCAGCGTGTCGGTTGGCAGCGGCTTTTCGTCGACGTCGATCAGTGTGTTCTGCTTGCCCCTGCGGCGGCGCGCCGTGATCAGCCGGCCGTCGGAATGGCGGAATGCGCCGCCGACGCGTAATTTGCTAGCTTCGTGAAGAAAACCGTATTCGATGCGACTAGGATTAAACCCGAACAGCAGGTCGCCGATCGCGATCAGCGCCGAGGTCTTTCCGCCTTCGTTGGGGCCGAGCACCACATGCAATGCGGCATCCGGGCGAAACGTCAGGCTGCGGTCGGTGAAGATGCCGTAGCGTTCGAGGTCGAGCCGTTCGATTTTCACGACAGCGCCCCGCTCAGTAGGGCGCGCGCTTCACAGACGAGCTTATTCTGCAGGTCCTCAGCCGACAATTCGTCATGCAAATCCTTCGGCAATTTCGCCTTCACGGTGTCGATCAGCTCGGCCATCGCCGCGGCGAATTCCGGATCCTGGGCAGCCTCAGCCAGCATGCGGTCGAGATCGAGACTGTCCTCCGCTGACAAATTGGCAGCGGGCCGCGGCGGCAGCGTGGTCCTGACCTTAAGCTGCTCGACCCAGCAATCGTCCCCGAACTGGAGGGAGCGGGCACGGATATCGTCCTCGAGCAGTTCGCGCCGAGCGATGAGTTGATTGTGCAGCAGCGTGGAGCCAGTCAGCGTCACCCGGATTGCCAGGGGGCGGCCTTCAGCATCACGATGCGCATCGGCAATGGCGGCCGTGACGCGCGCAACCACCTCGTCCTCCCTGTCGGCATCAACGATGTCGAGACTGAGATGCGCCCAGCGCGCGCCGTCCAGCGCCAGCGGCGTGACTTCGACGATTTTGCCGTCCTCGACGGTGACGCGCACCGCGCCCTTGGCGCCGGTCTCGCGGATGCTGCGGCCTTGAAGGTTTCCGGGGAACACAATCCAAGGATCTTTGTGAACGATTTCCGCGGCATGGATATGCCCGAGCGCCCAGTAGTCGTAACCGAAGCGCTTCAGATCATCGACGGTGCATGGCGCATAACCCTCGTGGCCAGGCCGCCCGTCCAGCGACGTATGCAGCACGCCGATGTTTAGCCAGCCGTCACGGCGCGCCGGATAGGTCTCAACGAATTCCGCGGTAAAACGGTTCGGAAAACTGCGCCCATGCAGCACGACGCGATATGCGTCGAGGATGATAGTCGCCGCCTTGCTCGACGGAAAGACGTTCACTGTATTGGGATAAGCGAGGTCGCGCGACATTAGGCTTTCAGCGTCATGATTGCCCTTGACTATAAATGTCGGGATTCCCGCGCGATGCAACGCGCTGACGGCGCGGACGAAAAAAAGTCCGGTGGTGACGTCCTTCCAGTCCCCGTCAAACACGTCGCCAGCGAGTATGAGGAAAGCAGCCTCGCTGGCGACCGTCTCGTTAATCAGCGCTTCTACGGCCCGGCGGCCGGCATTGGCGAACCGCCGGGCGACGTCCTCGTCCTTTAGTCGCAGACCCGCGAATGGACTGTCGATGTGAAGATCGGCTGCGTGGATGAACGTGAAGCGCATAATGCTAAATGCTCTCAATGTTCGACGTTTTGGAGCTCGCGGCGTCGCTGTTCGACTCACGAGACGTGTGATATTGATACCTAATAGCCTTAAAGTAGAAATGGCGCTTGCGATTATGGCCGCAATATCGGAATGACCAAGGTGAGCTTTTTGCTGGGGACCAGGCGGTGACGAGAGTGAAATGACAGATCCGACAAGGGGGGGAATCGAGCGGGTTGCACAAGGTCAAAACATAGCCATCCACGCCGATCCTGCCGCTACATCCACGTTCGCATTGCACCAAATTCGATTCCGGTGATCCGGATAGGATCAATGGTCGATTCCGTCGAAGCTGGACCTTCCTAAGTTTTCTTTTGCAGTGGCCGCAGTTTCCAAATATCTACCGTCCTAGTTGTATATATTAATCTGACAATTTGTTTTTAGGAGATTTCGGGTGGGAGCGGCTGAAGATATTCTTGAGTGGTCGACAACAAAGTTGACCCCTTGGCGCCAAGATGCGCTTCGAAGACTAGCGGGTGGCGCAGCAACTGGCGCGCAGGATCAGGACGACCTTCTCAGCCTCGTCAAAGAAAGTGCCGGCTTTTCGATTTCCCCAAAGCCGGCTGCGCCAATTGCCTTGGCGAAGGCTCATCTCTCGGGGGTCACCGCCGGGGCGTCACTTCAGATCAAAACCATTCGTAACGTCACGAATGTCAATCGGCTTATGCAATCGGCGGCGCTGACGTTCGCCGTCAAAGGTTTAACCATCATTTATGGCCGAAACGGCAGCGGAAAGAGCGGCTTCGTTCGGATATTTCGTACCGCCTGTCGTACACGTTCTGACAATCCGGCCAAGTTAAAGGTGCTGGCCGATGTCTACGGATCGAGCGCGGGGCCGCAGGAAGCTGAAATTGTCATCGAGACAGCCGCCGGAGAGGTCGTTGTCCCCTGGAAGGCAGGCGGGTCCGCTTCGGAAGCCCTCTTGCAGGTCGCGGTTTTTGATAGCAACGCGGCAGAGCTGTATGTGGATGGGGGCAACCAGATTCAGTTTCTGCCTTTCGGCCTCGCACTACCGCATAAGCTCAACGCATTATGCATCACGCTCAAAAGCAAACTCGAAGCCGAGCGGAAGCCTATCACGGACCAGATCGCCCTCCTAATGGTCGCATTCGAATTACAGCGTGCAACCAAGGCTCAGACATTTTACTCCGCGCTATCGGCCAAAACGACCGATGCGCAGATCGATGAAACGGCGAAGTTCTCGAAAGACGATCAGATTCGGATCGACGAACTGACGCGCCTGTTGACAGCCACGATGGCATCGAGCGCCGACCTGACTGCGCTGTCGGCTTGGGTGCAGGGGTTCGGAAAGGAATGCGGCAGCCTCGCTCAAGCTTTGAGCGATGCGAAGTTAGACGAGTATTACACCCTCAAGCAGCAAGCTGTGGAAGCCCGGAAAGCCGCGGGGCTCGATGCTGCGGTGCTGTTCTCGACCGAGTCCCTTCCAGGCGTCGGCGGAGAAACATGGCGACGCTTGTGGCTCGCAGCACGGGATTATTCGATTGCCGATGCTTATCCAGCACGCGAATTCCCGGTTCTCAATTCCACTGATGCTGAAGAAAGCTGCCTACTCTGCCACCAGCCGCTCAGCCCTGCCGCTTCGGAAAGATTGCGACGGTTCCAGGCATTCGTTGGTGGCGCACTCGCAACCGCTGCAGACCAAACCGAGTTGAAGGTTGCCGCGGCAGTGATCGCCCTACCCAATCTCGCGATGTTTACATCGAAGGACTGGCCTAACCGTTTGGAACAGATTCGCAAACGAGACGGCAAATTGGCCGAAGCGATCATTGTCTTCCAAAGCAGCGTAGCTGAACGGCATGCTGCCGCGGTCACGACTCTGGAGGGCACCAAGGGCACGGCACCAGTTTCAACGCCGGTGATTTCCCCCGAGGCAGCATTAACCGAACTATCGCAGCTTCTATCTCAGGAAGCGGCGGCGTTGGCGAGCGCCGATGAGGCGGGACAGCGCGCTATACTAGCAGCTGAGCAAGCAGAGCTTGCCGATCGCAAGATTTTCGCGGCCGCCCGCGAAACGGTGATCAAGCGTCGCGATCTACTAAAATTGGATGCGCTCTACCTTCTCGCTCTCGCCGAGGTGCAGACGACCGGGATCACGAAAAAGGCAAACGACCTTGTCGACATTCATCTGACCAAAGTCGTAATCGATCGATATGAAGCCGAGCGAAAGGCGCTGGACATCGCGCATCTCAAGGTCAGTCTAAGCCGCAAGAGCGATCAGACTAAGGCCGCGTTCCAAACCACACCCGGCACCACGCTGACGAAGTTGACTTCGGACATCTTAAGCGAGGGCGAACAGCGTGCGCTGGCCCTAGCGGCCTTCCTGACAGAGATCGCTGTCACGGAGGGGAATGGTCCGATTGTCGTCGACGATCCAGTGTCATCTCTCGACCGCGACCGCGGTCTGAGGGTCGCCGAGCGTATCGCGAGCGAAGCTCTGACACGCCAAGTCGTCGTCTTTACGCACGACTTGGTTTTCTTTAACGATTTATGCAGAGAGGCTGACACGCTCGGGGTCACGGCCGAGACAATCGCCCTGTTCGCTGACGCCGCCAATGCCGGCAAGGTCGATCCGGCTGGAGTCGTGTGGAGGGGATTGAACGTCAACAAGCGGCTCGCCCGAATCCGCAATGACTTCGCGACGATCAAGAAGTCTCACGCCTTGAGTCCGGCCGATTACGAAGTCGCGATCAAGAACCTGTATGGTCGCCTGAGAGATACCTATGAGCGTCTCGTTGAGGAATGCATTTTCTGTGACGTCATCCGACGGGGCACCGACCGGATCGAGACGCAGAAACTGCGGATGGTCCACCTCTCTGACGCGCTCGCAGTCAGATTCCATGAGGGCATGAGCAAGGCTAACACCTACAGTCACGACAATCCGGCTGCCGCCACCGTCGCAGTCCCCAATCCCACGGAGTTCGAAAGCGATCTCGCGTCAATTGAGAAACTCATTGGCGACCTGAAGATGGAGAGTTCCAAGGCGGAGGCCGCAAGGCCAAGCATGAAGCTGAAATAGCTGGGCTTGGTCGTTGCAACACTATTACTTGGTCGCGCGCGGTGCATATGGCGCGCTCACGGCAGATAATCTGGGAATTGGAGGTTCTCCCTTATCCGGGAGAAACAGCTGAACTCCTTTGGGCTGAACCTCATAAGTAACTCGAAACAATTGAATTCTGAAATCGTACCAAATGGACTGGGTCCAGAGGTTCGGAGAAAAACAGGCCTTTCGGAGAACAATGGGAAATCCTGCTGGTCGGCGGTCCAGAGCTCCAATTTGGAATTGGCTACTAAAACTGGGCTTACTTGCTAAGGGAACGGGCCGGAGAAATCGTTGTGTCGGCCGATGTGGCGGAGAGAGTGGGATTCGAACCCACGGTACGGTTTCCCGCACACACGCTTTCCAAGCGTGCGCCTTAAGCCACTCGGCCATCTCTCCGGAGCGCACTCTCTTGAAGGGGCGCCGATGATTTTGCAAGGGATCGCGGGGAAATCGGGTGATTTTTCCGTAAGATGTTGTATTTCATAGATAATATCGGGCGCCACGCTAACGCTCGGAACCGCCTGCCGGCTGAACCGGCGGCGGGTTTGGTGCGACGATTCACTCAAGACCGTCAAACAAGACCGGGGGCCCCATGATCATCCGCAACACCATCGCCGCGCTGAGCCTGATTTCGGCTGTCGCCGCCGCCTTTGCAGGACCGGCCGCCGCACAGGTCTGCACCCGGCAAGGGGGCGACGTCAGCTGTGACGACGGACGGCGCGGGATGCTTTCGGGCGATGCCATCCTCTGGCCGGACGGCACGCGTTCGAGCGCGACGCCGCATCAGAGCGTCATTATCGGCAACAAGAGCTCGGTGCATGTCGGGCCCGGCGTGTTCGTCGGCCAGGGCAAGGGCATGGTGCCGCTCGACGATCCGAACGCGCCGAACAAGCGGCAGTGCGCGATTCTGGAAGGCGTGTCGTATTGCTATTGAGGCTCTCGTCTTCGCCCCTGCCCTCCCCGAAATGAACGGGGAGGAGACTAGATCAGCCGCACGCCCGATATCGCCGACTTGAGCCAGCGCAGCGCTTGCGGCGGCTGGTTGGCGAGCGGCGCAACCGCGGCCTTCTCCGTCCGGCACTTCTCCAGTTCTGCGACGAAATCCGCCGACCATTGCTGGATGGTGTGGCCGCGCAGCTTCTTCATCATCGCATCCCAGCGCATCTTGCGCTCGGTGAGCGGCATCGCGGCCGCGACCGCGATCGCGCGCGCCATGCCGTCGATGTCGTGCGGATTGACCAGCAGCGCGGCGTCGAGTTCGTTGGCCGCGCCGGCGAATTTCGACAACACCAGCACGCCGGGATCGGCCGGGTTTTGTGCGGCGACATATTCCTTGGCGACCAGGTTCATGCCGTCGTGCAGCGGCGTCACCACGCCGATCTGCGCGGTGCGGTAGAGTCCCGCGAGCACGGCCTGGCTAAAGCCCTTGTTGAGATAGCGGATAGGTGTCCAGTCGGCCTCGCCGTGGCGGCCGTTGACGTCGGACACGAGCCGCGCGACTTCGTTCTGCAAATTGCCATAGGCTTCGATGGCACCGCGCGAGGGATTTGCGATCTGCAACAGCGAGATGCTGCGCGCAAACTGCGGATGCTCGGTCCAAAGCCGATCGAACGCGCTGATGCGGTTGACGAGGCCCTTGGAATAGTCGAGCCGGTCGACGCCGATCGCGAGCCGCTCACCGTTGAGGCTGCGGCGAAGCCGGGAGACGTCCGGATGCGACGCCGATTTCGCCGCGTATTGCGCGAACTTCTCGGCGTCGATGCCGATCGGAAAGACCTCGCAGCGCGTTCGGCCATGCTGCGAGATCGCAACGCCGTCTTCGACGGCGAGGCCGAGTTCGCCCGCGACATAGCCGAGAAAATTCTGGCAGTCGTCATGGGTCTGGAAGCCGATCAGATCGTAGGCCAGCATCGCCGTGATCAGCTCGCGATGATTGGGCACGCCCTGCATCACCGCGGCGACAGGCCATGGCGTATGGAGGAAGAAGCCGATCGGATCGTCGACGCCGAGGTCCCGCAGCTCCGCGCCGAGTGCGAGGAAATGATAATCCTGCACCCAGAACGCGGTTTGTGCTTTCCGAAAGCGCATCAAGGCGCGCGCCATGAAGGCGTTGACCTCGCGATAGCTGACATAGTCGTCACGCGAGACGCGGATCAGATCGCTGCGCGAGTGCAGCGCCGGCCACAGCGCCGAATTGGCAAACCCCTCGTAATACCCGCCATAGTGTGCCGCCGGCAGATCCAGCGTCGCGATCGCGCCCGAACCCAATGCTTCGATTTCGGCGAACGGCTCCTTTTGATGACCGTCACGCACACGGCCCGAGGAACCCACCCAGATCGCGCCCGAATGTTCCACGACGGGTAACAAGGCCGCCGCGAGACCGCCCGTCATGGGCTCGTTGGGTTTGCCGCGTGCGACGCGATTCGAAACGACGACTAAGTTCACAGGTCGTCCCCTCCTGTTTCATTCCACCCGTTTAACTGCCGTTCATCAATATGGTTCCTGATCATCCTTTGCACCAATTGAAACCAAAATCGGGCGTGCGCGTTGGAACCGGTTTACCTCCAGGGAACCCGACGATTTCGCTACACAAAGTCGGTTTGGGTTACCGTGGCGCGCACAGCATGAAACGGGCGCGCTGGGGAATTACGCGCGCGATATGTGGCTCCGAGATGTCGGTGCCTTATTCCAACCTTGAGTCGTCGAGCAGCCGCGCGAGGAACGTGCGCACGTCGTTCGGCGCGTCGAAGTGCCCGTTGACACCCATAGCGCGGCGGCCGACCGAGAAAGCGAGCCCGTTCATGTCGGGCATGATCGCGAACACGGTCTCGTCGGTGACGTCATCGCCGATGAAGATCGGACGGCGGCCCTTGAAAGGCTCGTGCTTCATCAACTCGCGCACGCCGGTCGCCTTGGTGAAACCGGAATGCTTGATCTCGCAAACGAACTTGCCGGGCAGCACCTCGATCGGCGCATTGGGCAGGTCGGCGCGGATCAGCGAAACGGATTCATAGATCGCCTTCTCCGCATGCGGCGCAAGGCGGTAGTGCAGCGCCAGCGAATAGCCCTTGTCCTCGAGCAGAATGCCGGGACTGAGCTTGGCGACCGCCGCGAGCCGCCGCTTCAGCTCCTTGTCCAGCGGCGGCGCGCTGACGGCATCGGCTTCGTTGTCCACCGAAAGCCGCATCTCCGCGCCGTGGCCGGCGACGGCGCGAAAGACATCGGGCGCGAAGATCAGGTCGATGTCGTTGAGCGAACGGCCGCTGACCATCGCCAGTGCGCCCGAGGTGCGCTCCGTCAACCGGTTCAGCGTTTCCGACAGGCCGGGCGGCACCCACACCTCGCGCGGCGTCGGCATCAGGTCGAGCAGCGTCCCGTCGATGTCGAGCAGGATCGCTGTTTGATTGAGATGCGGCACGAGCGCGTGGGGCACCGGCACCGCATCGGGCGCTTCATCGTCGACCATGGTGCGCTCTTGATCCAATTCAGCCAGTTCCGATTTCATAGTCTACTCCATGGAAGCAAGCGGCCGCGCGATTTCTTCGAGCGATCTGCGTTCCGCCGAGATGGCATAGCGCCACGCCACGATCGCGGCTGCGATCATCAGGAAGGCCCCCAGTAAATAGCCTGCGAATACGCTCGTGCGCGACCCCGTGTCGATCAGCGCCCCGAACAATGCGGGGCCGATCACGCCGCCGATACCGGTGCCGACCGCGTAGAACACGGCGATCGCGAGCGCGCGGACTTCCAAGGGAAACGTCTCGCTGACGGTGAGATAGGCGGCGCTCGCGGCGGGCGAGGCAAAGAAGAAGATCACCATCCAGGCGATGGTCTGCCCCTGCGCGCTCAAGGCGCCAATCGAGAACAGATAGCCCGACAGCGCCAGCAACAAGCCCGACACCCCATAGGTGAACATGATCATGGTCCGGCGGCCGAGCGTATCGAACAGGCGGCCGAGCAGCAGCGGGCCGAGGAAATTGCCGGCGGCGAAGGGGAGCAGATACCAGCCGACATGATCGGCGCTGATGCCGTAAAAATCGGTCAACACCAGCGCAAAGGTGAAGAAGATGGCGTTGTAGAAGAAGGCCTGCGCGATCATCAGCACGAGGCCGACCATCGCCCGCTGGCGATAGACCGAGAACAGCGTGTGCACGACCTCGCGGATCGGCGTGTGGCTCCGCATTTTCAGGCGGATCCTGGCGAAGCGGCCGTCGGTCGTATCCTGGTCGTGTCCGAGCACCGAGCGTTCGATCTCGTCGACGATGGCGTGGGCCTGGTCGGGACGGCCGTGGATCATCAGCCAGCGCGGGCTCTCCGGAATCCACATCCGCATCAAGAGCACGACGAGGCCGATGGCCGCGCCGATGAGATAAGCGAGGCGCCAGCCGAGATCAGGGCCGATCACCGCGGGATCGAGCAGCACAATGGCCGCTACGGCGCCCATCGCGGCACCGATCCAGAAGCTGCCGTTGATGACGAGATCAGTCCAGCCGCGATAGCGCGCCGGCACCAGTTCCTGGATGGTCGAATTGATCGCGGTATATTCGCCGCCGATGCCGGCGCCGGTGAGAAAGCGAAACAGTGCGTAGCTCGCGACATTCCATGACAGAGCCGTCGCGGCCGTCGCCGAGAGATAGAGCGCGAGCGTGATGAAGAACAGCTTCTTGCGACCGATGCGGTCGGTGAGCCAGCCGAAGCCGAGCGCGCCGAGCACCGCGCCTGCGAGATAGGCGGAATTGGCAATGCCGAGATCGAGATTGGAGAAATGCAGCGAGGGACTCTGCTTCAGCGCGCCGGAGAGCGCGCCGGCCAACGTCACCTCGAGGCCATCCAGAATCCAGGTGATGCCGAGCGCGAGCACGACGCGGGTGTGAAACCCGCTCCACGGCAGCGCGTCAAGTCGCGCGGGAATGCTGGTTTCGATGATGCGGTCGCCCGCGGCCGCCTTCGCGACCGCCTTGGAGACCACAGGTCCATCGTCCGGCGCTAGGCTTCGCTGCAATTCCATCGCGTTGTTGCATCTGACCAATGGACATGGCCCCGGTTCACATAGCGTGGACAGGGGCGATCCGATCAAGGGGGTGCGGCATTCCGCCTGCCACCTGCGACAACGTCTGCGGCGAGGGCAGGTTCCCGCAGGAACGACTGCTCGCGCCGCTGGTTTTCGGTGGAGCCGCAAGGAGTTGACGCATGGCTCATGCCAGAAAGACGACACATTCTCGCAAAACATCGGCGAGCAAGAGCACCAGACGCGCCGCACCGAAGCGCTGGTCACAGCGCGTGACGAAGGAGAGCGACGCGCTCGACCTCAAACAAGGCGTGTTCAAGCTGACCAGCGCGAAGAAAATCGCGGCTTCGTTGAAGCGCTCGGCCGAGCACAGCGCGCGCCGCAAGACCGGCGCCTACCGCTCGGCGCTGTCGATGCTGACGTTCTACATCAACCGCGCCGGCAAGACGCTGCCGCAGACGCAGCGCACCCGGCTGGAGCGGGCAAAGGTGGAGCTGAAGCGGGCGTTCGGGAGGGAGTGAGCGCCAGGTCGTCCTGGACAAGCGCAGCGCCGATCCAGGACCTGTTACCCCAGGGAGCAGTTTGGCGAAGATTCGGGGTTAGCGGCCCGCGCCGCAACTTCGCGCTGGGGTAATGGGTCCTGGCTTTCGCCAGGACGACGGCGGAGTGCGTGGCGCGCTTCGGGCCTTACGCCGCGCGGATATTCCCCATGAAGCGGTCGAGCTCGGCGCGCAGGCGGGTGCTTTCGGACGATAATGTCTTGGCCGAATGCAGCACCTCTTCCGAAGCCGAGCCGGTTTCGGCGGCACCGCGGTTGACCTGGCCGATGTCGGTGGCGGCGGTCTGAGTGCCCTGCGCGACGGTCTGGACGCTGCGCGCGATTTCCTGCGTCGCCGCGCCCTGCTGCTCCACTGCGCTCGCGATCGACGTCGAGATCGACGAGATCTGGCCGATGGTGGCGCCGATCTCCTTGATCGCCGCAACCGACTCGGCGGTGGCGCCTTGCATGCCCGTGATGTGCGAGGAGATCTCGTCGGTGGCCTTCGCGGTCTGGCTCGCCAGCGACTTCACCTCGCTGGCGACCACCGCAAAGCCGCGGCCGGCATCGCCGGCGCGCGCCGCCTCGATGGTCGCGTTCAAAGCGAGAAGATTGGTCTGCTCGGCGATCGCCGTGATCAGCTTGACGACTTCGCCGATCTGCTGGGCGGCGTGCGAGAGCTTGCCGATGCGGTTATCGGTCTCCCTGGCCTGCACCACGGCGTTTTCGGCAATACGGCTGGAATCGCGCACCTGGCGGCCGATCTCCTCGACCGAGGCCGAGAGCTCTTCGGTCGCGGTCGCGACCGACTGCATGTTGCTGGAGGCCTGCTCGGAGACGTCGGCGACCTGGCTCGACAGGCTCTGCGTGGTCTCGGCGGTACGGGTCAGCGTCGAGGCCGCCGATTCCAGCTGCACGGCGGAAGCCGAGACGTTGGAGACGATGGCACCGACCGCGCTCTCGAAATCGTCGGCGAAACGAATCAGCTCGGAACGGCGAGCAGCGCTCGCTTCCTTGTTCTGGGCTTCGTTGGCGGCAGCGTCGCGCTCGGCCTTGGCCACGGCCTGCACCTTGAATTCCTCGACCGCGCCGGCCATCTCGCCGATCTCATCCTTGCGGCCCAGGCCCGGGAGCACGACGTCGAAATTGCCCGAGGCAAGCTCGCGCATTGCCTTGCACATCGCGATCATCGGACGCGAAATGCCGTTGCCTAGCATCAGGGCGAGCGCAGCGCCGACGGCAAGGCCGCCCAGCGCCATCATCAGCATCAGCCGCTCGGTCTCGCCGATGGTGGCATTGGCGTTGACCTCGATGCGCTGCTGATCCGCCGTCAGCTCCGACCGCAGCTCACCCGAGAGCTTGAGAATGGACGCGGCCGTCTTGGTCATGTCGCCGTTCAGCTTGACGATGACCTTCACGTTCTCGGTCAGTTTTGAAAAGGAGGTGCGGTACTGCTTGAGGAGATTGCTGATCTCGGTGACGCGGTCGGTGATCTTCTGGTCGTTGGCATAGATCGAGACCAGCAAGGTCTCCAGGAATTTGATACGGGCGATCACGCCGTCGGCGGTCTTCGGCTCCGGCTTGGCGACGAAGGCGCTGACCGAGGTGGAGACCGCAAGGTATTGCGATGTGATGTCCTTGGCCGTGCTCTGAACCGAGTTCAGGCCCGCCAGTGCCGCGGTATCGGCGAGGTCGTCGAACTTGAACCGGATCTTGTTGCCGACGCTGTTGAGCTCATCGGTCGCGATCTTGCCATTCTCGCGCGTCAACGTGATGATCTCGCCGAACACCTTGGTAAAGCCCTTGAAGTCGGCCTCGAGCCTGCCGACCTGCTCGCGGCGCGCTGCGCCCGTGGTGGCCGCCGCCGACTTGGCGATCGCGGCCCTCAGATTCTCTTCGGCTGCTTTGGCCGCGGTCTCATCATCCGCCGCGCCGGTCAGCGTGTAGGCCCGCGCCAGCCCCTGGTAAGCGATCAGCTCGCGATCGACCGTCCGCGCAAGGTCCGCTTCGGCGACGCTGGAGCGGTAGGAGGCCACGGCGGCCTGGATCCGCTCGAAGCCGAAATACGCGAAAGCCATGCTGACGGCGAGGATGGCGAGCACCGCCACGAAGCCGAGGATGATTTTTGCGCGAAAACGCAAGGTGAGCAGCTTCGATGTGGTCGGCTTCGACTTGACGGGCATTCCCCACCCCATTCCATTCGCGGAAAAACAGGCGCAGCCCGGAAGCAGCCCGCTTCCTGACGCGTGAGCACGGTAAATGGCAAAGGATAAGCGGCGGTAAACTTGTGGCGCCGCAACTGGCGGTTAGGTGACGCAGGGTCTCGTCGTCCTGGACAAGCGCTACCCAGTGAGCAGTTGGCGATGACTCGGGGTTAGCAGTTCGCCCGACAACTCCTCCTTGGGGTAATGGGTCCTGGCTTTCGCCAGGACGACGGCGGAGTGCGTGGCGCGCTTCGGGCCTCACGCCGCCCGGATATTCCCCATGAAGCGGTCGAGCTCGGCGCGCAGGCGGGTGCTTTCGGACGACAGCGTCTTGGCCGAATGCAGCACCTCTTCCGAAGCCGAGCCGGTTTCGGCGGCACCGCGGTTGACCTGGCCGATGTCGGTGGCAGCGGTCTGAGTGCCCTGCGCGACGGTCTGGACGCTGCGCGCGATTTCCTGCGTCGCCGCGCCCTGCTGCTCCACTGCGCTCGCAATCGACGTCGAGATCGACGAGATCTGGCCGATGGTGGCGCCGATCTCCTTGATCGCCGCAACCGACTCGGCGGTGGCGCCCTGCATGCCTGTGATGTGCGAAGAGATCTCGTCGGTCGCCTTCGCGGTCTGGCTCGCCAGCGACTTCACTTCGCTGGCCACGACGGCAAAGCCGCGGCCGGCTTCACCGGCGCGTGCCGCTTCGATGGTCGCGTTGAGCGCCAGAAGATTGG
Source organism: Bradyrhizobium sp. WSM1253 (assembly GCF_000244935.1). Lineage (NCBI taxonomy): Bacteria > Pseudomonadati > Pseudomonadota > Alphaproteobacteria > Hyphomicrobiales > Nitrobacteraceae > Bradyrhizobium > Bradyrhizobium sp. WSM1253. The sequence continues at coordinate 5,055,388 of NZ_JH600073.1, read as the reverse complement.
TCTGCTCGGCGATCGCCGTGATCAGCTTGACCACTTCGCCGATCTGCTGGGCGGCATGCGAGAGCTTGCCGATGCGATTGTCGGTCTCCTTTGCCTGCACCACGGCGTTTTCGGCAATGCGGCTGGAATCGCGTACCTGGCGGCCGATCTCCTCGACCGAGGCCGAGAGCTCTTCCGTCGCGGTCGCGACCGACTGCATGTTGCTGGAGGCCTGCTCGGAGACGTCGGCGACCTGGCTCGACAGGCTCTGCGTGGTCTCGGCGGTGCGGGTCAGCGTCGAGGCCGCCGATTCCAGCTGCACGGCCGAGGCCGAGACGTTGGAGACGATGGCACCGACCGCGCTCTCGAAATCGTCGGCGAAACGAATCAGCTCCGAACGGCGAGCAGCGCTCGCTTCCTTGTTCTGGGCCTCGTTGGCGGCGGCGTCGCGCTCGGCCTTGGCCACGGCCTGCACCTTGAATTCCTCGACCGCGCCAGCCATCTCGCCGATCTCGTCCTTGCGGCCCAGGCCCGGCAGCACGACATCGAAATTGCCCGCGGCAAGCTCGCGCATCGCCTTGCACATCGCGATCATCGGACGCGAAATGCCGGTGCCGAGCAGGAAGGCGAGGACCGCGCCGAGCAGCGTGCCGCCGACGGCCAGCATCAGCACCAGTTGCTCGGTCTTCCCGATGGTCGCTTCCGATTCGGACTCCAGCCGCTGCTGTTCGGCAACGAGGTCCGCCTTCATGGCGGTAGCACCCTGAAGGATCGCGCCGGCCGAACCGCTCATCTCGGTGACGAGATCGTCGATCATCTTGGCATTGGCGATCAGTTTCTCCAGCGATTCCCGATAGGCACCGAGTAATCCCTTGGCATCCTTCAGGCCGGCGACGATCTTGTCGTCCATGGAATAAACCGCGCCGAGCGAGTTCTCGACGAATTTCAGCCGCGCCAGCGCGCTGGTCGCAATCGCCTGATCGGATGTCAGCACGAAATTGGTCGCCGCCGCGTTCGCGGTCTGGAATTGGGCATTGACCTGCTTGGTCCCGAACTCGATCGCCTGCGCCTCGGAATCGGAGGCATTGTTGCCGATGTCGTCGAGCTTGTATTTCAGGAGGTTGGCGTTGCGCATGAGCTGGTTCTGCACCAGCAGCGCGCTGTCACGCTTGGCCTGGAGGACTTTTGCGAAGGTCGCGGAGAAGTTGGAGAACTCCTTGGCGAGCTTGCCCAGGCCCTCCCGGCGCGCCGGCTTCTTGGCGCTCTTGACCGCCTGGTCGATGGCGCTCTTGAGGCCGGTCTCCGCGTCCAGCGCCGTCTTGGCGTCGTCCTCCTTGCCGGTGACGACGAAGTATTTGGCGGCCGAGCGATAGGCGAGCAGCTCCCGGTCGATATTGCGGGCGAGATCGGCCTCGGTGACGCTGCTGCGGTAGGACCCGACCCCGGACGAGACCCGCTCGAAGCCAAAATAGGAGAAAGCCATGCTGCCGGCGGAGATCACCAGCACGGCGGCAAAGCCCAGAATGATCTTGGCGCGGAACCTGAGGGTCGGCATTATGGTGCGCTTCGACGAAGACGCGATACGTCCGGACATTCCCACCCCCAACCCTCTGTTCTTGCAACGCTCAGCCGGCCCGGAAGCAGCCCTTCCCGAACCTGTGCGGAAAATTAAGGCAGAAACGTCAAGAGGCGGTAAATCCAGCCGGCCTGCACCCCGGGTGGCGAGACTATCCGTCCTCCCGGCGCTCGTTCAGCCTTGCCGGGCCGAGGGGGCCGTGTTGCGGCCAACCGGAAAGCGCCTTACTCTTGGGGAACTTGTCGGACACTTATCAGGCACTTGGCGTTAGACCGGGCTGGTCCTCGAGGGGAGAAACGAGTGGGGCAAACCGATTTTCGGTTTGGCGGTGCGTCTGGCGTTGCCGTTGCCAAATCGAAGGCTGCGAGCGTCGATGAAGCCGTGGCCGAGCTCGTCGCCCAACTCCCGTCCGACGAGCTGGCGCTGATCCTGGTCTTCCTCTCGCCCCGCTACGACCCCCATCGCTTCATCGCCGAGATCACCCGGCAGTTCGATGAGACCCGGATCTGCGGTTGCACGACCGCGGGCGAGCTCGCCCCTGACGGCTGGGACGAGAACAGCGTCGTGGCGCTCGCGTTCAGCCGTGCCGATTTCTCGGCCGCGGTGCGGCCGATTTTCAACCTCGACAGTTTCCGCGTCGAGGACGGCCGCAGAATCGGCGGCGAGCTCCGGCACGAGCTGTTGCGGATCACCCCGCAAGTCGATCGCGGCAATGCCTTCGGCCTCGTGTTGATCGACGGCCTGTGCCGCCGCGAAGAGGCGGTGATGTCCGCGATCTATGCCTCGCTCGACGACATTCCGGTTGTCGGCGGCTCCGCGGGTGACGGGATGCGCTTCGAGAAGACCTGGGTGTTCTGCGACGGCAAGGCACACACCAATGCCGCCCTCCTGATCCTGTTGAACACCTCGCTGCCGTTCCGGGTTTTCAAGTGCGACAATTTCGAGCCCAGTCCGCAGAAGATGGTGGTCACCGAAGCCGACATCGAAAATCGAACGGTCAGGGAGCTGAACGCGGAGCCAGCGGCCGAGGAATATTCGCGCATGGTCGGGATCCTGGACGCCAAGCTCGATCCGTTCTCCTTCGCGTCCCACCCGGTGCTGGTGCGGGTCGGCGGCGCCTATTACGCGCGGTCGATCCAGCGCGTCGAACCGGACGGCTCCTTGCATTTCTTCTGCGCCATCGACGAAGGCATGGTGCTGACGGCGGCGACGTCGCGCAGCCTGGTCGGCTCGACCCGCGACACCTTCACCGAAATCCGCGACCAGATCGGAGAGGTCTCGCTCTATATCGGCTTCGAGTGCCTGCTCCGGCGGCTCGACGCCGAGCAGCACCAGCTCACCCGCGACATGTCCGAACTGTACCGGCAGAACCGAGTCGTCGGCTTTCACACCTATGGCGAGCAGTTCGGCTCCATGCATGTGAACCAGACCTTCACCGGCGTCGCGATCGGAAGGCGCCCGTCGTGACGGACATGTGGCAGGGCCCTGATGCGACCGACCAGTTGCGGCGCGAGGCGGCGAAGCTGAAGAAGATCAACGCCGCCCTGATGTCGCGCGTCGAGCGCTCGATGGACCAGCAGCTCAACGCCTTCTCGCTGTTCGAGACTGCGATTGCGCTCGACCACAAGGTCCGCGACCGGACTCACCAGTTGCGCGGAGCGCTGCATTCGGTCGAGCGCGCCAATGAAGAGCTCTACCGCGCCAAGCAACAGGCTGAAGCCGCAAGCTCGCTGAAATCATCGGTGCTGATCTCGGTCACCCACGACCTGTTGCAGCCGCTCAACGCGGCGCGGCTGACGCTGTCGGCGCTGACCGAAATGATGGAGTCGCAGGAAGCGGGCCTGCTGATCGACCAGGCCGACCGCTCGCTGCTGATGCTGGAGGACCTACTGCGGTCGCTGCTGGAGATCGCAAAGCTCGACGCCGGCGCACTCAAGCCCGACGTGCGCGCCATCGCGCTGGCGCCCCTGTTCGAGCAGCTTCGCAACGAATTCGAGCCGGTCGCGGCGCGGCAGGGGCTTGCCCTGCACATCCGCACCTCACCGCACGCGGTGAGGTCGGATGCGATGATGCTGCGACGGATCCTTCAGAATCTGCTTGCCAATGCGATCCGCTATACCCGCAGCGGCGGCGTCGTCATGGGATGCCGGCTGCGGGGCGACCGCATCTGCGTCCAGGTCTCCGACACCGGGCCTGGAATTGCGCAGGCGCAGCAGGAGGCAATCTTCCGCGAATTCCAGCGCGGCGAAGCAACCGCGACCGACCAGGCCGGCTTCGGGCTCGGCCTCTCCATCGTCCGCCGTTTCGCAACCGTGCTCGGTCACGGGGTGCAGTTGTCGTCCCGGATCGGCAAAGGATCGACCTTCACCCTGGAGCTGGAGCCGACCGACCTCGCGGAGGTCGGCGACGAGGTGCACGAGATCAAGCTCGACGAGCGGCACTATAGCGGGCTCGAAGGCGCCAAGATCCTGCTGATCGAGAACGACCCGAACGGCTCGGAGGCGATGGCCGCGCTGCTGGAAGGTTGGGGCTGCGACGTCGCGACCACGCGCTCGGCTGCCGATGCGCTGCTGCGCCTCAGCGAGCTCGGCGGTGCGCCGGATGCCGTGATCGCCGATCTGCACCTCGATCACGGCGAGAGCGGCCTGTCGGCCATCGCCGATGTCCGCCAGCATCTGAAGCTCGACACGCCGGCCATGATCATCACCGCCGACTACTCCGACAAGGCTGCAAAGGAAGCGAGCCGCCACGGCCTCGAGGTGCTGAAGAAGCCGATCAAGCCCGCCGAGATGCGGGCGCTGCTGTCGTTCCTGCTGGGCTAGTCCCGCGCGGGTGGATCGGGCTGTGCCCGCTCGCGATGGGCCGTGGGGCTCTCGGCTGCCAGCGTCGCGAAGTCGATCCTGGACATTTCGACGATCGCCTTGGTGCGGCTGAGCACGTTGAGCTTGCGCAGGATCTCGGAGACGTGGACCTTCACCGTGGTCTCCGAAATCGTCAGCTCGTAGGCGATCTGCTTGTTTTGCAGGCCGCGCTGGAGCATTTCGAGCACGCGCAATTGCTGCGGCGTCAGCTCGTGCAGGCGCTTCAGGAGATCCTGCGCGGGGCCGGACGCCCGTTGCGGCCGGGCCCGTCCGCGATAGGCGGCGGGAACACAGACCGAGCCGCGCAGCACCTCGCCGATCGACTGTGCCAGCTCCTGCTTGGACGACGATTTGGGGATGTAGCCGGACACGCCGAGCGACAACGCGCCGGACACGATCTGCCGATCCTGATGTCCGGATACGATGACGACGGGAATTTTTGGAAACGCCTTGCGGATGCGGATGATGCCCGAAAGACCCGTGGTGCCCGGCATCGACAGATCGAGCAGGATCAGGTCGAGTTCGGTGCTCGCCGCGATCTGCTCCAGCGCGCCGTCGATCGACGTCGCCTGAACAATATCGGCCGCGGGCGCCACCATCCGGAGCGCGCCTTCGAGCGCCTCGCGAAACAGCGGATGGTCCTCGACGATCAGAAATCGCATCACGTAAGAGCCATTGTGAAGACCTTGCTGAAGACCTCGCCCAGGAGGCCGCCAGGGCCGGCGTCGAATTGAACGCGTTGAGAATGGCTCGGCACCGCCAAGCCGGCTTGATCCAGGTCAAGAACGACACTGCGCGTCATTGCGACCTGCCGCGATCGGGCCGCGCATAAGGCCGGCTGCGCGGATCGGGCAGCTCCATCTTGCCGATTTCGATGATCGCCTTGTTGCGGCTGAACAGGCCGAGCTTGCGCAGGATCTCGGTGATATGCGCCTTCACCGTGGATTCCGCGAGCTGAAGCTCCTGGGCGATCTGGCGGTTCGGATAGCCGCGACGCAGGAGGTCGAGCACGCGAAGCTGCTGCGGCGTGAGCTCGTGCAGCTTGACCTCGAGCGCCTTGCTGGCCTCGGCCCGCCGCTGCGGCGTCGCCACGAAATCCTTCGGCACCGACACCGACCCGCTCAGCACGCCCTCGATCGATTGCGCCAGCTCACGCTTCGACGTCGACTTGGGCAGATATCCGGCGGCACCCAGCGCCAGCGCCTCGCGGACGACGCGCTGGTCCTCCTCGCTCGACACGATGGCGACCGGCAGGCGCGGAAAGGCCTCGCGCAAGCGCAGAAAGCCGGAGAAGCCGGTCGCGTCCGGCAGCGAAAGATCGAGCAGCGCAAGGTCGATACCCTGCTCGGCCGACAGGATATGCAGCGCATCCGCGATCGACATCGCTTCGAAGATCCGCGCTTCCGGCAAGGCCAGCCGCACCGCATTGCCGAGCGCCTCGCGAAACAGCGGATGATCGTCGATGATCAGGAAGCTGGTCATGGCGCCTTCCCAACACTGCATCGCACGCGCACCTGCCGCGGCGGCGGAAGCGGCACATCCATGCGATCGCCGTCCGGCGCCGGGATGATGCCGGACGGACGCTACCACATCCTCCCGATCGCGCTCGGTCAAGATCGCTCAGTCGTTCGATTCGGATTGGACCGTCAGCAGGAAGGAAAAGATGTGGTCGAACTGATCGTCGGTGAAGACCTCTTTCCAGGCCGGCATACCCTTGGTCGGCCGCCCCTCATGCACGGTGGTCCAGAATTTCTCGCGCATATCGTCACCGTAGCGATGACGCAGCAGCCGCAGGTCGATCTTCCGCTCGCTCTGGATCGCGTCCGGACCGTGGCAGTGCGCACAGGTTCCGTTGAATATCTCCTTGCCCGAACCGACGGCCTCGGTGCCGGGCGCGTCGCCCTTGGTCTCGGTGGCGACCACACTGGCGGTCTGCGTCGCGCCGGGCCCGGCCCCGATGGTCGTTCCCGCCGGCATCGCTGGGGCCGCACCGAAGCGAGCCGGCTGGCCGGTCGGCAAGCCATATTTGACCGCGAGCGCGCCGATCGTGGCCTGAAGCTGCGGCAGGACGGCATCGACGCGATCACGCAGCTCGGTGGATGTCTTCGCAAAGCCGATCGCCGCATCCCATGACAGGCCTTCGCCCTCGGTGAGCTGAATCTGATAGCGATCATTGTAGCTGGTCTTGTTCAGCCAGCCGGCGACCGGGCCCCAGATGAAGGCGACGTCGGCCTTGCCCTGATCGAGCGCCTGCATGCCTTCCTCGGGCGACAGCACCGTCACCATCCGGATGTCGGCGCGGCTCGCGAGCAGGTTTTGCGGCGTGCTGGCGAACTGCACGGCAACACGCTTGCCGTGGAGGCTGTCGAGGCTGTTGAGCACCTGCCCCTTGGCCGCCACGAGGCCATAGCCCTCCTTCGCGACCGTGCCGGAGAAGATCACGGCCGGTCCCATGAAATCCTCGGACCGCGGCAGCCCGATCATGGCGTCGCATTGCTTGCCGAGCAGCGTGACACGCACGGTGCGCTTGCCGAAATAGGATTTGTACCAGTCGTAGGCGACCGGCCGGCCGAGCGCCTGCGCCAGGGCCTGCCCGATCTCGACATAGAAGCCCGGCTGAGACGGATTATCGCTTGAGAATGGAAGATTGGTCGGGTCGGCGCAGAGACGCAGCGGCTGCGCCTCGTCCGCATGCAGCAAGGCGGGAACCACCAGCGCGGCGGCACATGCGAGCAGACCTGCGATGGCGCGATTTCGGCTCGCACCGATGCCAGAACGATTCGGACGCATCCTCGTCTCCCGTAGCTCTTGATTGGGCCGGAGCTCTGTTGAGCCAGGCGCTGCGGCACCAGGCATCGGCCGATGCCGCAGCTCGTGTCAGGAAAAGGCGCGCGCGTATCCCGTCACCTCGAGGATGCGCGCGCGAGTGCTCACTGGACGGAGAACACGAAGAGCGAACCGCCCTCGGGGGCTGCGGCCGTCATCTTCTTTCCTATCTCGCCCAGGAACGCCGGCAGCGCAGCGGTGCGGCCGACGACGATGGCGACATATTGCGTGCCGTCGACCTGATAGGTCACCGGACCTGCGCCGATGCCGGAGCCGAGATTCTTGCTCCACAACACCTTGCCGGACTTCGCATCGATGGCGCGGAAATCGCCATGGATGTTGCCGGCAAACACGAGGCCACCGCCGGTGGTCAGCGTGCCGCCGTTGAAGGGCAGGTCTTCCTTGATCGACCAGACCTTCTTCTGCGCGACCGGGTCCCAGGCCACGAGCTCGCCGAGGAAGCCGCCGGGACCTTCCTTGGTCGGGAATTCGGCGCCGAGATAGAACACACCGCGCTTGTAGGCGACGTCCGAGACCGACCAGTCCATGCAGACGTTGTTGGACGGGATGTAGACGAGACCGGTCTGCGGATTGAACGACATCGGCTGCCAGTTCTTGCCGCCGATCAGGTTCGGGCAGATGTCCTTGGCGGGATGATTCGGCCCGGGACGCTTGTCGGGATCCTCGACCGCGCGCATCGTGGCGACGTCCCACTTCTTGGCCCAGTTGGAGAACACGTATTTCTCCGCCGAAAGCACCTTGCCGGTCTCGCGGTTGGCGACGAAGAAGTAGCCGTTGCGATCCGCCTTCATCAGCGCCGGAACGGTGCTGCCGTCGATCTTCAGATCCGCGAGCACGGCTTCGTTGACGCCGTCATAGTCCCAGGCATCGGCCGGCGTGGTCTGGATGTGCCACTTGATCTTGCCGGTGTTGGGATCGAACGCCACCGTCGAGGCGGTGTAGAGGTTGGTCAGCTTGCCGAAATTGCCGTCGCCGGTCGAGCGCACCGCCGTATTCCAGGGTCCAGGATTGCTGGTGCCCCAATAAACCGTGTCGGTCTTCGGATCGTAGGAGCCGACCAGCCAGGGCGCGCCGCCGCCATGCTGGGCGGAGTCGCCCTTCCAGGTGTCGCCGCCGGGCTCATCCGGCGACGGAACGGTATAGGTCTGCCACAACTGCTTGCCGGTGCCGATGTCGAAGGCCTGGAGCGAGCCGCGTACGCCGTATTCGCCGCCGCCGAACCCGGTGATGACCTTGTCGCGCACGACGAGCGGCGGCGAGGTGATGACCGAACCCTGCTTGTAGTCGACCACCTTCGTCGTCCACAGCGACTTGCCGGTCGCGGCATCGAGCGCCGTCAGCTTGCCGTCGAGGCGACCGACGAAGATCTTGCCGTCGGCATAGGAGACGCCGCGATTGTTCACATCGCAGCAGGCGTATTGCAGCACGTCCTCGGGAATATCGGGCTCGTAGGTCCACTTGCGCGCGCCGGTGGCGGCATCGAGCGCGTAGACATATTTCGGGCCCCAGGAGCTCGAAACGTAGAGCGTGTTGCCGACGACGATCGGCGAGGATTCGTTCGAACGCAGCGACGCCAGCGAGAACGAATAGGCGAGCGTCAGCTTGCCGGCGTTCTCGGTGTTGATCTGCTTCAGCGGGCTGAAGCGCGTGTTGCCGTAGTCGTGGCCGGCAACGGCCCATTGGTTCGAATCGGATTGCGCCTTGAGCAGGGAGTCGTTGGCGCGAACGCCCGGCGTAGCGGCGGCCAGCATCGCAATCATCGAGATGCCAGCCAAGAAGCCCTTCGTTCCAAAGGTCATGTATTCCCTCCGCGGTGTTGTTGTGCACGCCATGTTGGGCGCTTGAGCGCGCTGCGCTCGTGATGCGCAGTTTGTCTGCGAGCCATCGTTCGAAATTACAGCATCGCCGTTTCGCGGTTAGTATAGGCGGAAGGTAGTAGTGCGGATGGTTGGCGAGTTGCGCCGCTCATCTCGTTGTTCAGACTTGCGTCTTGTCCCTGCTTGCAGCTCGAAACGAGCCGTCGGATTTGGGCGCACCGCGACACAATCGGGCCGCTCCCATCCGGCGTCGCGTGCATCGGTCACGATGATGGCGCTACCACCACCGCAAATTTTTCGAAGACGTTCGCGGCAAGTTTTCGCGAGGTCGAGTCGGTCAGCCGCGCGCCGAGATGTGCGAGCTTGCCGCCGGTCTGCGCGTCGGCCTCGTCGTGCAGGATGGTGACGTCGGGCGATCGTTTCCAGCCGGACCGTGGCCCGACCTTGGCAAAGCCCGCGACGCCGCCCGCGCGGCGCCTTCACCGGACCGACCTTCAGCCCCACGGTCGCAGTCCTGGGCGCCCCGGCCGGCGCGGCTCGCCACCGGCATCGGGCCAGCACAGCTGCGGTGCACCGTCACGAACAAAATCAATGACTTAGCTTGCCACCGCCTACTACCAAGATCGCGATTACATTGGCGCAAGCGCGTGCTCCTATTCGTGTCAACGAACAAGACATCAAAGGGAGGCATGACGCGCGAGGACCCCACGTCCAGGACCAGCGCCTCGCACCGGCGGTTGAACCAAGCCCGCCGCTGACGAAGCGCACATCGTTTTCGAAGGCTCCTTGCAAAGTCGCGCCACGCGCTGGCGGCGGCACGGGGTATCGCGACCGAATCGCGCACCGCGGCAACCGTCACGGATGACCTTTCCATGACGCGCCGCCTGTAAAATCCCAGTTGCAAACTTCCGTTCGCGCTGTCTCTAATTGGAATAACTATAAACATTCGGGAGGTACTCACGTGTCTACAGTCAAACTGACGGTGAACGGCAAGGCTGTTGCCGTCGACGTCGAGGACCGCACGCTGCTGGTTCAGCTGCTGCGCGACCACCTCAACCTCACCGGAACCCATGTCGGTTGCGACACCAGCCAGTGCGGTGCCTGCGTCGTCCATATGGACGGCAAGGCGGTCAAATCCTGCACTATGCTGGCGGGACAGGCCGACGGCGCCAGCATCACCACGATCGAAGGCATCGCCAAGGGCGACGAGTTGCACCCGATGCAGGCAGCCTTCCGCGACAATCACGGCCTGCAGTGCGGCTATTGCACGCCGGGCATGATCATGTCGGCCATCGACATCGTGCACCGCTATGGTGGCCAGCTCGACGAGGCCACCGTCCGCCACGAGCTCGAAGGCAATATCTGCCGCTGCACCGGCTACCACAACATCGTCAAAGCCGTACTGGACGCAGCAGGCCGCATGAAGGTCTCGCAGGCGGCCGAGTAATCGGCGCGCCTCGAAACAAAAACCATCGCCGCCGCTTTCGAGGGAAAGCGCGGTCAAGACAAATTCCGGTCGGGAGGACCAGACATGGGTGTTGAAGGCATTGGCGCGCGCGTCGTGCGCAAGGAAGACAAGCGTTTCATTACCGGCAAGGGCCGCTACGTCGACGACATCAAATTGCAGGGCATGACCCATGCCCATTTCATCCGCAGCCCGCACGCGCATGCCAAGGTGAAGGGAATCGATTCCTCCGCCGCGCTGAAGATGCCGGGCGTGGTCGCGGTGCTGACGGGACAGGAGATCGTCGACGACAAGGTCGGCAACCTCATCTGCGGCTGGGCAATCACCTCCAAGGACGGCAGCCCGATGAAGATGGGCGCATGGCCGGCGATGGCGCCGGAGACGGTGCGCTTCGTCGGTCAGGCGGTCGCAGTCGTGATCGCCGAGACCAAAAATCTCGCACGCGACGCGGCCGAAGCCGTGGTCGTGAACTACGAAGAGCTGCCCGCGGTCGCCGACGTTCACGCCGCGATCAAGTCCGGCGCGCCGCAGCTGCATCCCGAAGCTCCCGGCAACCAGGTCTATGACTGGGTGATCGGCGACGAGGGCGCCACCGATGCCGCCTTCGCCAAGGCCGCCAACGTGGTGAAGCTCGACGTCACCAACAACCGTCTCGCGCCGAACGCAATGGAGCCCCGCGCGGCGATTGCCGATTACGATTCGGCGGAAGAGCACTTCACGCTCTACACGACGTCGCAGAATCCCCACGTCGCCCGCCTCGTGCTGTCGGCGTTCTACAACATCGCACCCGAGCACAAGCTGCGCGTGATTGCGCCTGACGTCGGCGGCGGCTTCGGCTCGAAAATCTTCATCTATCCCGAAGAGATGGTGGCGCTGTGGGCCTCGAAGAAAGTCGGCCGTCCCGTGAAATGGACCGGCGACCGGACCGAGGCCTTCCTCACCGATGCGCATGGCCGCGACCACGTCACCCATGCCGAGATGGCCTTCGACGCCAACAACAAGATCACCGGATTGAAGGTGAAGACCTACGCCAATTTCGGCGCCTACATGTCACTGTTCTCGTCCTCGGTCCCGACCTATCTCTACGCGACGCTGCTGTCGGGCCAGTACAACATCCCGGCGATCCATGCCGAGGTGGTCGGGGTCTACACCAACACCACGCCGGTCGACGCCTATCGCGGCGCCGGCCGCCCCGAGGCGAGCTATCTGATCGAACGTCTGATGGAGACGGCGGCGCGGCAGTTGAAGGTCGATCCGGCCGCGTTGCGCCGGACCAACTTCATCACCCAGTTCCCGCACCAGACGCCGGTGATCATGGCTTATGACACCGGCGACTTTAATGCCTCGCTCGATGCCGCGATGAAGGCGATCGACTATGCCGGCTTTGCCGGGCGCAAGGCCAAGGCGAAGGCCGACGGCAAGCTGCGTGGCATCGGCGTGTCCTGCTACATCGAGGCCTGCGGCATCGCGCCGTCGAAGGCCGTCGGCAGCCTGGGCGCCGGCGTCGGTCTTTGGGAGTCCGCCGAAGTCCGCGTCAACCCGGTCGGCACCATCGAGGTGCTGACGGGATCGCACAGCCACGGCCAGGGTCACGAGACCACGTTCTGCCAGCTCGTCGCGGAGCGGCTCGGCGTTCCCATCAGCCAGGTCTCGATCGTCCATGGCGACACCGACAAGGTGCAGTTCGGCATGGGCACCTACGGCTCGCGCTCGGCCGCCGTTGGCCTCACCGCGATCCTGAAAGCCATGGAGAAGATGGAATCCAAGGCCAAGAAGATCGCCGCGCATGCGCTGGAAGCTTCGGAAGGCGACATCGTCATCGAGAACGGCGAGTTCAAGGTGGCCGGAACCGACAAGGCGATCGCCTTCCCGATGGTCGCGCTCGCGGCCTACACCGCGCACAATCTGCCTGACGGGATGGAGCCGGGCCTGAAGGAAAGCGCCTTCTACGACCCGACCAATTTCACCTTCCCGGCCGGCACCTATATCTGCGAGCTCGAGGTCGATCCCGGCACTGGCAAGACGTCTTTCGTCAACTTTGTCGCGGCCGACGATTTCGGCCGGCTGATCAACCCGATGATCGTCGAAGGCCAGGTCCATGGCGGTCTCGTGCAAGGCATCGGACAAGCGTTGCTCGAGCACGCGATCTACGACGCCAGCGGGCAGCCGGTCACGGCCTCGTTCATGGACTACGCCATGCCGCGCGCCGACGACGTTCCCTCGTTCAATCTCTCCCACACCACGACGCTGTGCCCGGGCAATCCGCTCGGCATCAAAGGGTGCGGTGAGGCCGGCGCGATCGGCGCGTCAGCGGCCGTGATCAACGCGATCACGGATGCGATCGGCAAGAACAATCTGGAAATGCCCGCAACCCCGGACCGGGTGTGGCGCACGATCCACGCGGCTTAAGGGAGGAACGAAGATGTACCAGACCGTTTATCATCGCGCGTCCTCGGTCGACGAGGCCGTCAGCCTGTTCTCCAAGAGCAGCGAAGCAAAGTTCCTCGCCGGCGGCCAGACGCTGCTGCCGGTGATGAAGCAACGCCTCGCCAGTCCGTCCGACGTCATCGACCTCGGCAAGATCAAGGAGCTGCAGGGCGTCGAGCTCTCAGGCGACGTGCTGACCATCAAGGCCGGCACGACCTATTTCGACATCATGCAGAATGCCGATGTGAAGAAGGCGATCCCCGCAATCGCCTATCTTACCTCGGTGCTTGGGGACCCCGCCGTGCGCTATCGCGGCACGATCGGCGGCTCGATCGCCAACAACGATCCTGCCGCGGATTTTCCGGCCGCGCTGCTCGCGCTCGGCGCCACCGTGAAGACCAACAAGCGGTCGATTACGGCGGATGACTTCTTCCAGGGCCTGTTCACGACGGCGCTGGAAGACGGCGAGCTCATCACCGCCGTGTCGTTCCCGGTTCCGGCGAAGGCAGGCTACGAAAAGATGCGCCACCCGGCGTCTCGCTTCGCGCTGACCGGCGTGTTCGTCGCGCAGACGAAGTCGGGCGAGGTTCGGGTGGCCGCCACCGGCGCCTCGCAAAGCGGCGTGATGCGGGTCCCGGCCATCGAAACGGCGCTGAAGGCGAATTGGTCGCCGTCGGCGATCGACAGCGTGAGCATTTCGGCGAGCAATCTGCTGGCCGACATCCACGGAACGGCGGAGTACCGCGCCAACCTCATCAAGGTGATGGCGCAGCGCGCGGTGGCTGCCGCTCGCTGATCATCGCGCCTTAGCGCCTCAACACAAATTTTCCGCGGCGCGCACTTCGGTGCGCGCCGTTTTATTTGGCCGTGCGGGTGAAAAGCGCTTGCCTCACTGGCGTGGAGGCGAGAAAAGTTAATCGGCCAATTAACTTGCCCCGCAGAGGAACGCCTCGGCGCTTGCCGACCATCGGCAATATGCGCCTTGGATCCGAGGAAACAAACACGTGCCCGATCAATCAGCCCAAAACTCCTCCGTCCGCACCTCCGGCCCGCTCGCAGGTTTCCGCATCGTTGAATTCGCCGGCATTGGACCAGGCCCGTTCGCCTGCATGATGCTGGCCGACATGGGCGCCGAAATCGTCACGCTCGATCGGGTCGGCGCCAGGAAGAACATGAAGTCGGTCGCAGGCCGCGGCCGCAAGGTGGTCGAGCTCGACCTCAAGGACAAGGCGGCGATCGCGGAGGTGCTCGATCTGCTTGCGAATGCCGACGCACTGGTCGAGGGTTTTCGTCCCGGCGTGATGGAGCGGCTCGGCCTCGGGCCTGACGTGGTGCTCGCGCGCAATCCAAAGCTGGTCTACGGCCGCATGACCGGCTGGGGCCAGCAAGGCCCGCTCGCCAACGCCGCCGGCCACGACATCAACTACATCTCCATCACCGGCGCGCTCGCCGCGATCGGCACGAAGGAAGCGCCGGTGCCGCCGCTCAATTTGGTCGGCGATTTCGGCGGCGGCGCGCTCTACCTCGTGGTCGGCGTGCTCGCGGCGCTGCTGGAGGGCTCGCGGTCAGGCAAGGGCCAGGTCGTCGATGCCGCGATGTGCGACGGCGCGGCATCGCTGATGTCGTTCTTCTTCGACATGACCACGCTCGGCCGCTGGACCGAAGGCCGCAACGAGAACTTCCTTGACGGCGGCGCGCATTTCTACGGCGTCTACGAATGTGCCTGCGGCCATTTCGTCTCGATCGGCTCGATCGAGCCGCAGTTCTACGCGTTGCTGCGCGAACACGCCGGCCTGACCGACGCCGACTTCGACGCGCAGATGGACCGCAAGGCCTGGCCCGCGCTGAAGGAAAAATTGAAGACGGTATTCAAGAGCAAGACGCGCGAGGACTGGTGCAAGATCATGGAAGGCACCGACATCTGCTTTGCGCCGGTGCTGACCATGTCGGAAGCGACCGAGCATCCGCACATGGTCGCCCGCAACGTCTTCGTCGAGCGCCACGGCGTGAAGCAGCCGGCGCCGGCGCCGCGCTTTTCGCGGACGCCATCGGCGGTGCGCGAGCCGGAAGTGGCCGAGATCGGCGCGGTGATGAAGGCGTGGAAGGCGGGGCGTTAAGGCCTCCGCTGTCGCATCACACTCCGGGTCGTCCTGGCGAAAGCCAGGACCCATAGCCACCAAACGTGGTTTGACGAAGACCCGGAGTTACCAGTCCGCCCACCGACCGCTCCATGGGGTAATGGGTCCTGGCTTTCGCCAGGACGACGGCTGTGTTTGACGCTGCGGCGTGCCTATAGGTAGCGCGCCTACGCCGCATCCACCTTCAACACCCCACGCCGGATCTGATCCTCCTCGATCGATTCGAACAGCGCCTTGAAATTGCCCTCGCCGAAACCGTCGTCGCCCTTGCGCTGGATGAACTCGAAGAAGATAGGGCCGATCGCATTGGCCGAGAAGATCTGCAGCAGCACCTTAGTCTGGCCGCCGTCGACCACGCCCTCCCCGTCGATCAGGATGCCGTTTTTCTGAAGCCGCGCGACGTCCTCGCCATGCTTCGGCAGCCGCGCGTCGATCCGCTCGAAATAGGTCGCGGGCGGCGCCGGCATGAAGGGCAGGCCCGCTTCGCGCAAGTCCTCGATGGTGCGGTGGATGTCGCGGCAGCCGCAGGCGATGTGCTGGATGCCTTCGCCGCGATAGATATTCAGATATTCCTCGATCTGGCCGGAATCGCCGGCGTCCTCGTTGATCGGAATCCGGATCTTGCCGTCGGGGCTCGTCAGCGCCCGCGAGAACAGGCCGGAGGCGCGGCCCTCGATGTCGAAGAAGCGGATCTGGCGGAAGTTAAAGAGTTTTTCGTAGAACCCGGTCCAGACATCCATGCGGCCGCGATGGACGTTGTGGGTGAGGTGATCGAGATAGAACAGGCCGGCGCCGGCAGGCCGCGGATCGCGCGCGCCGAGCCATTCGAACTCGCCGTCATAGGCCGAACCCTTGGCGCCGTAGCGATCGACGAAGTAGAGCAGGCTGCCGCCGATGCCCTTGATCGCGGGGACATCGAGCGTCTTCTGCGCGGAGGACACATCCGCAGGTTCGGCGCCGAGTGAAATCGCGCGGTCATAGGCCTTCTTCGCATCGACGACCCGAAACGCCATTGACGGCGCACAGGGGCCGTGCGCGGCGACGAAATCGTGACCGTGAGTGCCGGGCTCCTCGTTGACCAGATAGTTGATATCGCCCTGACGATAAACCGTGATCGTCTTCGTTCTATGGCGCGCGACGGGCGCATAGCCCATCAGCTTGAACAGGGCGTGCAGCTGGTCCGGATCGGGATGCGCATATTCGACGAACTCGAACCCGTCGGTGCCCATCGGATTATCGGCGGTGATCGTGGCCGGCGGTGCATCGTGCGGAAACGGACCCATGCTGCTCTCCCAAATTGCTGTTGAGAGGAACTATCCTTCACGACGCCTGCAATGAGCGTGCAAATGGGACGCTGTTTGGCTATGTTGTGCACGGTCCGTGCATAAAATGGGTAAACCGCGCATGACTTTGGTGGATGCCTTCGACCTCAAGATCCTGGGCGCGCTCCAGGACGACGGCCGCCTCACCAACCAGGAACTGGCCGACCTCGCAGGCCTCTCGGCCTCGCAATGCTCGCGGCGACGGATGCGGCTGGAGGAGGAGAAGGTGATCTCAGGCTATCATGCCGATCTCTCCAGCGAGGCGCTGGGCTTCGGCGTGGTCGCCTTCATCCAGGTGACGCTGGCGACCCACTCACCGGATAACTCGAAACGCTTCCGAACGCTGGTCAATCGAATCGACGAGATCCAGGAGGCCTATTCGCTCACCGGCGACGCCGACTATGTGCTGAAAGCCGTACTGCGCGACCTGAAGGGTCTCTCCAATCTCGTCAACGACGTGCTGATGCCGCACCAGAGCGTGGCGCATGTGCGCTCTTCGATCGTGCTCGACCGGCTGAAGGAAAGCACGCGTCTGCCGCTGAAGGAAATCAAACCCGGCTGAAATCGAGGGAAATCCGGCATTCGCGCTGCGCGCGCGATCTGCGATGATCCCGGCCAATCTGCGGAGACTGAGCCATGGCCCTTCAGCTTCGACCGAACTGCGAATATTGCGACCGCGACCTGCCCCCGAACGCAACCGATGCGCGGATCTGCTCCTATGAATGCACGTTCTGTGCGGACTGCGCGGAGACGAAACTGTCCAACGTGTGCCCGAACTGCGGCGGCGGTTTTGCGCCGCGCCCGATCAGGCCAGTGCAGGAATGGCGACCGGGCGTGTGCACGACGAAGCAGGCGCCGTCGGATAAGCGAGTGCATCTGAAGTACAGCCTGGAGGACGTCGCGGCGCATTGCGCGCGGGTCAAGGACGTACCGCCTGAAATGCGCTGACTTCGTAGGGTGGGCAAAGCGAAGCGTGCCTACCGCGATCGCGGAGAGGAATGGTGGGCACGGCGCTGATGCCCCTTTGCCCACCCTACAAGACCGAGTGTGGGGCGCCCTACTCCGCCGGCAAAACCGTCCCTTCGACCTCACCAAAACCGACGCGATAGCCCTCGCCTTGACACCAGCCGCGCATGACGAGGCTGTCGCCGTCTTCCAGGAACGACCGCTTGATGCCGTCGGGCAATTCGACCGGCTCGGTGCCGTTCCAGCTGATCTCCAGCAGGCTGCCGCGCTGGTTCTTCTCCGGACCGGAAATGGTGCCGCTCCCGAGGAGATCTCCGACATTCATGGCGCAGCCGGAGGAGGCGTGGTGCATCAGCTGCTGCACCGACGACCAGTACATGTACTTAAAATTGGTGCGGCTGATGCCGGCCGGCGCGTTGGCTCCGGCGGCACGCAAGGAGACGTCGAGCTCCACATCATAGTTCTGCGGCTTGCCCTGCTTGAGGTAGTCAAGCGGCACCGGCTCCTGCGCCGGCCCGCTCAGGCGAAACGGCTCCAGCGCCTCGCGCGTCACCACCCACGGGCTGATCGAGGTCGCGAACGCCTTGGCGAGGAACGGGCCAAGCGGCACATATTCCCATTGCTGGATATCGCGCGCGCTCCAGTCGTTGAGTAGCACGAAGCCGAAGATCATCTCCTCGGCCTGCTGCTCAGTGAGCATGCCCCCCATCGGCGAGGGCTGCCCGATCACGACACCCATCTCCAGCTCGAAATCGAGCCGCTTGCAGGGCGCAAAGCTCGGCACCTCGACAGAGGGCGGCTTCAGCTGCCCGCGCGGACGCTTCACCTTGGTGCCCGAGACCACGACGGTCGAGGCACGGCCGTTGTAGGCGATCGGCATGTGCAGCCAGTTCGGCTGCAGCGCATTGTCCTTGCCGCGGAACATGACGCCGACGTTGGTGGCGTGCTCCTTGGACGAATAGAAATCGGTGTAGCCGGAGACTGCGAATGGCAGATGCAGTTTCGCATCGCGCATCGGCACCAGAGCCTGCTTGCGCAGCTCCTCGTTGTCGCGCAGCTCGGGATGATCGTGGCGCAGCAGCTCGCTGATCCGCGCCCGCGTCTTCGCCCAGACCTTTGGTCCCAGCGTCATGAAAGCATTGAGCGACGGCGTCGAGAACACGCCGAGCGGCCCGACGTCGAGCCGCGAATCCTGCTCGAGTTCCCAGAGATCGAGCACATAGTCGCCGATCGCCACGCCGACGCGCTGAGTCGGATTGGCCGCGGTCGAGAACACGCCGTAGGGCAGGTTCTGGATCGGGAAGTCGGAGGCGGGATCGACGTCGATGAAAGAGCGGAGGCTGGGATCGTTGGGGTGGGTTGTCACTTTTTCACTCGGTCCTTTTTCCTTCTCCGCTTGCGGGAGAAGGTGGCATAGGCGGCCTTTGGCCGCCGTTACTTAAGAGAACGCCGAAGCCAAGCTTCGGCTTTGGCGCCGGATGAGGGGTTGTATCTGCGTGTCCGAATGAGAGAGGCTTGTTCGCGGAGACAGACCCCTCACCCGTCTCGCCGCTACGCGGCGAGCCACCCTCTCCCACAAGGGGAGAGGGGAAGATCGCTACGGCTTGCTCGGATCGAACCGCTTTTCCAGGCCCTTCCAGCAATCCGCGTAGTCGTCCTGCAACGTCGCGGAATTCGCGGCGTGCGCGGTGACGCGCTGCGCGTAGCGGGTCTCGAACATGAAGGCCATGGTGCCAGTTAGCTTGACCGGCTTCAGCTCGCCATTACTGGCGTGCTCGAAAGCGTCGCGATCGGGGCCGTGCGGCAGCATGCAATTGTGCAGGCTCATGCCGCCCGGCACGAAACCTTGCGGCTTGGCGTCGTAGACGCCGTAGATCAGGCCCATGAACTCGCTCATGATGTTCATGTGATACCACGGCGGGCGGAAGGTGTTGTCGGCGACCATCCAGCGCTCGGGGAAGATCACGAAGTCGATATTCGCCGTGCCTGGGGTCTCCGACGGCGAGGTCAGCACGGTGAAGATCGAGGGATCGGGATGATCGAAGCCGATCGCGCCGACCGGCGAGAAGCTGCGCAGATCATATTTATACGGCGCATAATTGCCGTGCCAGGCGACGACGTCGATCGGCGAGTGCGGCAACGTCGTCTTGAACAGTGCGCCGCCCCATTTCACGAATAGCTCGGTCGGTGTGTCCTTGTCCTCGTAGTGCGCGACCGGCGTCAGGAAGTCGCGGGCATTGGCGAGGCAGTTGGCGCCGATCGGCCCGCGCTCCGGCAGGGTGAAGGCGCCGCCGTAGTTTTCGCAGAGATAGCCCCGCGCCGGTCCGCTCGGAATCTCCACCCGGAACTTGACGCCGCGCGGGATCACCACGATCTCGCCGGGCTCGGCATCGATCCGACCGAACTCGGTGACGATGCGAAGATTGCCCTGCTGCAGCACGAACATCAGCTCGCCGTCGGCATTGTAGAAGTGCTGGTCCACCATCGACTTGGTGATCAGATAAACATGGGCGGCCATGCCGGCCTGGGTATTGACGTCACCGGCGGTGGTCATGGTCTGCACGCCCTGAAGGAAAGTCATGTCCTCCTTCGGGATCGGCGCCGGATCCCAGCGCAACTGCGCGATCGGCAGATCGTTTTCATGGCACGGTGCCGAGCGCCACAGGCCGCCGTCGGCCTTCTCGAAGCGACCCGAATGTTTCACCGACGGGCGAATACGATAAAGCCATGAGCGCTCGTTGCTGCCGCGCGGCGCCGTGAAGGGAGAGCCGGAGAGCTGCTCGGCATAGAGGCCGTAGGCACAGCGCTGCGGCGAGTTGCGCCCGATCGGCAGCGCGCCCGGCAGCGCCTCGGTCTCAAAACTGTTGCCAAAGCCGGACATGTAGCCCGGCGTGACCTGGGCCGTGCTGCGAATGATCTGATCGGGCGAGGTATTGATGTTCATGATGATCCTCCTCCTTGCAGGGCGGCCCACATCTCCTGGTCGCGCTTGTCGGTCCAGATCACGGGGTCGTCGATTCCCGACGCCTCGTCGAAGGCGCGCGACACGTTGAACGGCAGACAGTGCTCGTAGATCGCGAAGCTCGAAAATTTCGGATCCATGACCTCGCGCGTCGCGGCCATCGATTCCTTCAGCGTGCGGCCCTTGGCGACCGAGATTTCGGCGGCGCCATAGAGCGAGGTGACGAAGTCACGCGTCATCGCGATGGCTTCACGCACCGTGGCAACACCTTTGAGCGCATCGCCGCGGCCCGGCGCGATCGCCTTGGGATTGAAGTTGCGGATTTCGTTCAGCGTCAGCGGCCATTCGCGCAAATGCGCGTCGCCGCAATAGCAGGCCGAATGGTATTCGATCAGGTCGCCGGAGAACATCACCTCGGCATCGGGCACCCAGGCGACGATGTCGCCGGAGGTGTGGCCGGCGCCGAGCTGCATCAGGCGCACCTCGCGCTTGCCGAGATAGATCGACATCTCGCCTTCGAAGGTCAGCGTCGGCCAGGTCAGGCCGGGAATGCTCGATGCGTCCTGAAACAGGCGCGGGAAGCGGCCATACTCGGAATCCCAATCCTGCTGGCCGCGCTCCTCGATCAGGCGATAGGTCTCCTGCGAGGCGACGATGCCCTGCGCCTTGTAGGCGGAGGCACCGAGCACGCGCACGGCGTGATAATGCGACAGCACGACATATTTGATCGGCTTATCGGTGACGGTACGGACGCGCTCGATCACCTTGTTCGCCATCGCCGGCGTCGATTGCGCGTCGAACACCAGGCAGCCGTCGTCGCCGACGATGATCGCGGTGTTCGGATCGCCCTCCGCGGTGAAGGCGTAGAGATCGGTGCCGATCTCCGAGAAGGTAATCTTCTTTTCGGAGAGGTCGCCGGTGGATGCGAAGTTCTTCGCCATCAATTCATCCTTCAAGTCTTCGGGGTTATTGTTGTTGCTGTTGTTGTTGCTGTTGCTGCTGCTGGCCGTCGATCATGCGCCGCCTGGCGAGGAGGATCGCCTCCCGCAGCACGTCGATATCGCCGATGTGATTGGCGAGGATCAGCACCAGCGCCGCGTCGAAATCGGCGCTTTGCTCGTCGGTGAAGCCACGATGCGCCTCCACGATGGCGCGAAAGGCGTCGTCGGGCCGCGCGAAGTTGGAACTGGTCGAGAGCGGCATGCGAATCCTCAATTCAAGCCTTGAGACCGCGACAGCGCGGTCGCAATCGCTTCGCGCGTTGGACGCCGGAAGCGCGCCGCAACGTAGCCGTCCGGCCTGAGTAAGTAGGCTGAGCCTGGTTCCGCATCATAGCGCTTTGCGGTGAGCGCTGCCGGATCTGCGAGCCCGTCCTTCCCGCCGATGCGGATATCCTTCACACCAACCGGCGCCTCAATCGCCGCGCCATTGCTGAATGACAGCAAGGTGAAGTCCGTTCCACCCTTGCGGAACGCGTCCGTCAAATAGGCTTGCTCGCCCGTGGGCGTCGCAACGGGAGCATCGAGCATCGAACAACCCGGGAGCGGACCACCGCGCCACGCATCCGCATCCGGCGATGACAGCGGCGAGTCATAGCTGCACGGCACCGAGAGCCGCCCGCCATTGACCATGCGCTGGCCGAACTCCGTTTCCTTGGCCAGCGACAGCACCGCCTTACGCAGCCGCGCTTCCTGATGCGAGTTCGGTGCCATGAAGTCGGTCGAGCGGGTGGATTCGCGAATGTTCTCGTCGGCAGCCAGGCTGCGCTCGACATGATAGCTCTCGAGCAGGCTCGCGGGTGAAGCGCCGCGCAGCACGCGGTCGAGCTTCCAGGAGAGATTCTCGGCGTCCTCAAGTCCCGAGTTGGCGCCGCGCGCGCCGAAAGGCGACACCTGATGCGCGGAATCGCCTGCAAAGATCACGCGGCCATGGACGAAGCGGTCCATCCGTCGGCACTGGAATTTGTAGAGCGATATCCACTCGAACTCGAACTTGTCGTGGCCGAGCATGCGCGCAATCCGCGGCCGCACGTTCTCGGGCTTCTTCTCGACGATGGGGTCGGCATAGCGATTGAGCTGAAGGTCGATGCGCCAGACATCATCAGGCTGTCGGTGCAACAGCGCCGAACGTCCCGCATGAAACGGCGGATCGAACCAGAACCAGCGCTCCGTCGGGAATTCCGCGGTCATCTTGACGTCGGCGATCAGGAACTGGTCCTCGAACACCTGTCCCGCGAAGTCGGCGCCGACCATCTGCCGCAGCGAAGAGCGCGCGCCGTCGCAGGCGACGACATATTGCGCGTGCAGGCGATAGGCGCCCTCCGGCGTCTCGATTGTCAGCGCAACGGAATCGTTGCGGCGCTCCAGCGCCGTCACCTTGTTGCGCCAGCGCAGGTTGATCTCGGGTAGATCGCCGATGCGGTCGACCAGATAGGCTTCGGCGTAGTACTGCTGGAGATTGATGAAGGCCGGCCGCTTGTGACCGTCCTCCGGCAGCAGATTGAACTGGTAGAGCTGCTGCTCGCCGTGGAAGATGCGGCCGACGCTCCAGACCACGCCCTTGTCGACCATGCGGTCGCCGACGCCGAGCCGGTCCCAATATTCCAGCGACCGTTTCGAGAAGCAGATCGCACGGGAGCCCTCTCCGATACGGTCGGCATCATCCAGAAGGACGACGTGCTGGCCGCGCTGGGCAAGGTCGATCGCAAGCGACAGCCCGACCGGGCCCGCGCCGACGACCACCACGGGATGCTCGGCCGCGCTCTGGCCGGGACGATCCTGATCGGGGTGGCGGCGATAGCCGAACTGGGTTTTGGCCTGATGCGTATTGGCCTTCGCCATGCGCTAACCTCGGCTCTGGTCAGGAGAGGCCTGATCTGCTAATAGTCTCACGTGCAACTATTTTGGACCGGAGCCGGCCGGCCGTCAACTGGAATTCGGAGCGCTCTCCCTTGGCGAGGACATCCAGCGACATCGCGCTGAAGACACGCGAGGCCGATGAGGCCTCAGCGCGGCCAAAAACACGGCTCGACCTATTCAGGTTCGTGCCGTTCCGCCTCAACCGGCTCGCCGCGGAGGTGAGTTCCGCGCTCGCGGTCGAATATCAGGAACGTCACGGCCTCGACATCCCGGCCTGGCGCGTGATCGCGACGCTCGGCTTCCGCAACGATGCCTGCAGCGCGCAGTACGTCGCGCAATGCACCCGCACGCACAAATCCACCATCAGCCGCGCGGTGACCATGTTGCTGCACCAGGGTTTGATCGAGCGCGTCGAGAACGAAGCCGACCGCCGCGAATTCCGCCTGCGACTGACAAGGAAAGGCCGCACGCTCTACGAGGAACTGTTTCCGCAATTGCTGCGGCGGGAAGACGAGATTCTCGCCTGCCTCTCGGCGCAGGAGCGCAAACAGCTATCGACGCTGCTCGGCAAGATCGAACAGAGCCTCGACCTGATCCAGACCAGCGAAGAGGCCGACGCCAAGCAGGCGTATTGATCACTTCGCAAACGATCGCGACGGCGGCAAATGCAGCGCCCAAACATCGACCTTGTCGCTGGCGCGCGGATAGATCTCCGTCACGATCGGATCATGCCCGGGAATGAACCGGTCAGGATGGCCGGCGAGACGCTCGATCGTCTCCCAGCCAACCGCCATGTCGCCGACATTGTAGACGATCGGGAATGGGCTTCGGCGCTGGAGATTGGCGTAATAATGCGCGGCATCCGACGCCAGCACCACCGGTCCGCGGGCGGTCTCAACCTTCACCACCTGCAGGCCGTCCGAATGGCCGCCGACGCGGTGCACGGTGACGCCGGGCGCGACCTCGCCGTCGCCGGAATAGAAATTGACGCGCTCGCCATAGACATGGCGGACCATCTGGGTGACGTGCTCGACCGAGAACGGATGTCGCAGCAGTCCGTTGCACATGCAGCGCCCCGTCGCGTAGGCCATCTCGCGCTCCTGGATATGGAAGCGCGCGTGCGGGAAACGGTCCAGATTGCCGGCGTGGTCGTAATGCAGATGCGTCACGATGATATCGCGAATGCTCGACGCCGCGACACCAAAGCGCTCCAGCGCGTCGACCGGATTGAGCGTCAGCTTGCGCGCCCGCGCGGACGCTTCCTCGGCATTGAAGCCGGTATCGACCAGAATGTCGCGGCCGTTGCCGCGGATCAGCCAGACGAAATAGTCGAGGTCCTGCGCCGCGCTGTCGTGCGGGTCGGGCGCGAGGAAGTTCATATTGGGCGTGCGCGGCGACATCGTCGCATAGCGCAGTGCGTAGATTTCGTAGGCGTTTCCCATGATTTTGATCTTGCTCTTTTGTGGATGCACCTTCAGGGGCGATCGACCGCACCAAGCCATCGTCCACCGCAAAGGTCAAACACCGGAGGTTGCGAAGCAGGCCCGTCCGCAATGTGAGACCAATCACATTGTTGTAGCCACGGCTGCCCTAACGTGCAGCCGCAATGACAACCAGAATGCATCGCGTGCAATCGTGACCGCCCGTTTATTCCCCCCGCAACATGCCCATGCGTCGCGGTCAATTGTCGCGAT
Source organism: Bradyrhizobium sp. WSM1253 (assembly GCF_000244935.1). Classification (NCBI taxonomy): domain Bacteria; kingdom Pseudomonadati; phylum Pseudomonadota; class Alphaproteobacteria; order Hyphomicrobiales; family Nitrobacteraceae; genus Bradyrhizobium; species Bradyrhizobium sp. WSM1253. The sequence goes on along the minus strand of NZ_JH600073.1, from coordinate 5,030,476 downwards.
AGCGCCGAATCCGCAAGCGGTTGACGCCCCCCTTCGCCGGTTTGATAATGCACATTGCGTAAGTTAAGGTCGCCGCGGCGCAAGCTGGAAACGGCGCCTTTTTGGCTGGATCGCGCTAATTATGAAAATTCGCCTGCTTTTCGTTCTGTCCTTGCTCGTGTCGCTCGTCCCGACCGCTCCGTCACTTGCGGCCGGCGATCGCTTTGCGCTGGTCATCGGCAATGCCAAATATCCGGACGCGGACGCTCCCCTGAAGGAACCGCTCAACGACGCGCGCGACGTCGCAGACGAGCTCAAGCGCGACGGCTTTTCCGTCGAGATCGGTGAGAACCTGACCGGCGACGGCATGCGCCGCGCCTTCGACAAGCTCTACGGCAAGATCAAGCCGGGGTCGGTGGCACTGGTGTTCTTCAGCGGCTTCGGCATCCAGTCCGCGCGGCAGAGCTACTTGCTGCCGATCGATGCGCAGATCTGGACCGAATCCGATGTGCGCCGCGACGGCATCAGCCTCGAAACCGTGCTCGGCGAGCTCAACACCCGCGGCGCCGGCGTCAAGATCGCGCTGGTCGACGCCTCCAGGCGCAACCCGTTCGAGCGCCGGTTCCGCAGCTTCTCGGCCGGCCTCACCCCCGTCATCGCGCCGAACGGCACGCTGGTGATGTATTCGGCGGCGCTGGCGTCAGTAGTCTCGGACGCCGGCGGCGAGCACAGCCTGTTCGTCCAGGAACTCCTCAAGGAAATCCGCGTCCCCGACCTGATGGCCGAGGAGACGCTGAACCGCACCAAGATGGGCGTCACCCGTGCCTCGCGGGGCGAGCAGGTGCCGTGGATATCCTCATCACTGGCCGAGGATTTCTCGTTCATTCCAGGGGCCGGCGGGTCGCGCCCGACAATGACCCCGCCACCCCCGCCTCCCGCGCCGCCGGCCGTCGCCAATAACCCGCCGCCGGCTCCGCCCGCACCATCGCCTGTGCCGCCGAAACCGGCCGACACAGTCGCAGCACCGGCTCCGTCACCGAAGCCGCAGGTCGAGGCTGCCTTGCCTCCTGCACCGCCGCCGCCTCCGCCCGTGATTCCGGCCGACCCCGTCACCGCTCCGAGCATGGAGAGCGGGCCGAGTGCGGCCGTCCTGGCCGACGACCCCACCATCAAGGGGCTGACCGCCAAGATCGCGGCCAATCCGGACGACGTGAACGCGCTTTACCGGCGCGGCCAGGTCTATGCCAGCAAGGGCGCCTACAGCTTGGCCATCAAGGATTTTGACGAGACGCTCCGGATCAACCCGAAGGATGTAGAGGCTCTGAACAACCGCTGCTGGACCCGCACCGTGGTCGGCGACCTCCAGGGCGCGCTGAAGGATTGCAACGAGGCCCTGCGGCTGCGACCGAACTTCGTCGACGCGCTGGACAGCCGGGGGCTGGTCAATCTGAAATCGGGGGCGGTCAAGAACGCCATCGCCGATTTCGAGGCAGCCCTGAGGATCAATCCGCGCCTGACCTCCTCGCTGTTCGGACGCGGGATCGCCAAGCAGCGCAACGGCTCGGCCCAGGAAGGTGCACTCGACATCGCCAATGCCAAGGCGATGGACCCGAACATTGTTCAGGAATTCGCAAGCTACGGAGTGCGTTGATATTTTTTTGAATCGAGGCCGGTGTGCCTCGAACCCGCGGCGGCCCCGCGAAGACTAATCGAACGGATGCCGCAGGCCGTCCCTTCGGGGGCTTATTGCAGGGATTTTGGAACGACGCGAGCTGGCTGCGCAGGAGGGACTGGCTATGAGATTGGCTGCAAAGGGACTTACCGCAATCCTGTCCATCATCACCGTTGGCGCCGCGCTGTCGCTGACGATCCCGCCGGCATTCGCGGGCGACGACGGCAACAGCAAGAACGTCACCGAGGACGAGATCGTCCGCGCGCTGGCGCCGCCGCCGAAGAAGCCGCTGACCCGCGGCCTCTCGATCGCTCCGCAGGCCGATCCCGCACCGAGTGCGACGGAGACCAAGCTGATCCAGTCCGTGCGCGGCCGCTCGACAAGGTCGCTTTCATCGACCGAGCGTGAAGAAATCGCGTCGGCGGCCAAGGACAAGCCGAACATCGATCTCGAAATCACGTTCGACTACAACTCGGCCAATATCAGCGCCAAATCGCTTGCCTCGGTCCAGGCGCTCGGCCGCGCGCTGACCAGCCCCGACCTGAAGGGCTCGACCTTCGTGGTCGCCGGACATACTGACGCCGCCGGCGGCGAGAGCTATAATCAGGATCTGTCGGAGCGCCGCGCGGATTCGATCAAGCGCTATTTGGTCGACAAATACAGCATCTCCGCGACCGACCTCGTCACGGTCGGCTATGGCAAGAGCAAGCTGAAGGACCCGGCCCAGCCGATGGCGGAGGTCAACCGTCGCGTGCAGGTCGTCAACATGGAAAACAAGACCACCGCATCGAAGTGAGCACGACGTAATCCTTTGAAGTGACAAGTCGTGATGTGGTGTAAAGTCTCGCTTCCAGCACGCGTCCCGCAGGCTTGCGGGACGCTGCTTTATTTCAGGGAAACGCTCACCATGGGCCGCGCGCGGACGGCCGCGAGCCAGGCCAGGACGATCCGGCAATGAACCTCTCCGAATATCTCAAGCCGGCCGGAACGGTGGTCTTCGTCGTCGTGCTCGGCGTCGGCTATTATCTGTTCGAGCATCGGCACCGCGCCGAGCCCAAGGAAACGCCGAGCGAGGCGCTGGTCATCGTGACCAAGTCGACCAATGCCTGCTTCTCCGACCTGGTCCGGGTGACCGGCTTCTTCGTGCCGCGCCGCGAAGCCGTGGTCGTCGCCGACCAGGAGGGATCCAGGGTCACCGACCTCTTCGTCACCGAGGGCACCCTCGTCACCGACAATCAGGAGCTGGCGCGCCTGACCGCACCGCCCCAGATCCCGGGCCAGCCGCAGCGGCCCGGCCCGCAAGGACCGGTCTCGCTGAAAGCCCCTGCGCCGGGCCTCGTCACCGAGGTCCGCACCATCGTCGGCGCACCGGCCTCGCCACAGGCCGGCCCGATGTTCCGTATCGCCGTCAACAACGAGATCGAGCTGGACGCGCAGGTCCCGGCGGTGCACATGGCCAAGCTCAGCTCCGGCGCGACCGTGCGCATCAGCCGCGACGACGCGCCCGATTTGATCGGGCGGGTCAGGCTGGTCGCGCCCGAAATCGATCGCGCCACCCAGCTCGGCCGCGTGCGCATCAGCGTCACCAACAATCCCTCGCTGAAAGTCGGCGTGTTCGCCCGCGCCTCGATCGACGCCAAGCGAAGCTGCGGCGTCGCGGTTCCCAAGACCGCGATCGACCATCTCACCGTGCAGGTCGTCAAGAGCAACATTGTCGAGACGCGCAAGGTACGGGTCGGGCTGTCATCGGACAGCGCGACGGAAATCCTGGAAGGCCTCAACGTCGGCGAGATCGTCGTCGCCGACGCCGGCTCTTCGCTGCATGACGGCGACCAGATCAAGACCATGTTCGCCGATGAACTCGATCGCACGCGGGTACGCTGATGGCTCTCAATATCTCGGCATGGTCGATTCGCAATCCGCTGCCGTCGGTGGTTTTTTCCATCATCCTCCTGATCCTCGGCTGGGTGTCCTTCACCAAGCTCGCGGTGACGCGGCTACCCTCGGCCGACATTCCCGTGATCTCGGTCGCGGTATCGCAGTTCGGCGCGGCACCCGCCGAGCTCGAATCCCAGGTCACCAAGACGGTTGAAGACGCCGTCTCCGGTGTCGAAGGCGTCAGGCACATCACCTCGCAGATCACCGACGGCCTGTCGGTGACGACGATCCAGTTCGCGCTGGAAACCAACACCGACCGCGCGCTCAACGACGTCAAGGACGCGGTGACGCGCGTGCGCTCCAACCTGCCGCAGAACGTCACCGAGCCGCTGATCCAGCGCGTCGACGTCATCGGCCTGCCGATCGTCACCTACGCCGCGATCTCGCCCGGCAAGACGCCGGAGCAGCTCTCCTATTTCGTCGACGACGTGGTCAAGCGCGCGCTGCAGGGCGTGCGCGGCGTCGCCCAGGTCGAGCGCATCGGCGGTGTCGAGCGCGAGATCCTGGTCTCGCTCGATCCCGACCGCCTGCAGTCGATGGGGTTGACGGCCGTCAATGTCAGCCAGAGCCTGCGCGGTACCAATGTCGACGTCGCCGGCGGTCGCGCCGAGATCGGCAAGAACGACCAGGCGATCCGCACCCTCGCCGGCGCCAAGACGCTGAGCGACCTCGCCGGCACCATGATTCCGCTGTTCGGCGGCGGCGAGGTCCGGCTCGACGATCTCGGCACCGTCACCGACACCATCGCCGACCGCCGTACCTTCGCCCGCTTCAACGGCGAGCCCATCGTCGCGCTCGGCATCAAACGCTCCAAGGGTGCCAGCGACGTGAAGGTCGCCGAGGCCGTGCAGAAGCGCATCGACACGCTCAAGGCCACCTATCCCGACGTCGACCTGAAGGTGATCGACACCTCGGTCGAATATACCAACGGCAATTACCACGCGGCGATCTCGACCCTGTTCGAGGGCGCCATCCTCGCCGTCGTCATCGTGCTGTTGTTCCTGCGCGACCTGCGCGCCACCATCATCGCCGCGATCTCGCTGCCGTTGTCGATCTTCCCGGCATTCTGGGCGATGGACCTGCTCGGCTTCTCGCTCAACCTCGTCAGCTTTCTCGCCATCACGCTGTCGACGGGTATTCTGGTCGACGACGCCATTGTCGAGATCGAGAACATCGTCAGGCACATGAACATGGGCAAGTCGCCCTATCGTGCCGCCCTGGAAGCCGCCGACGAGATCGGCCTCGCGGTGATCGCGATCTCGCTGACGATCATTGCGATCTTCGCACCCGCGAGCTTCATGTCGGGCATCGCCGGACAGTTCTTCAAGCAGTTCGGCATCACCGTCTCGGTACAGGTGTTCTTCTCGCTGCTCGCGGCGCGCTTTGTCACGCCGGTGCTCGCCGCCTACTTCCTCAAACATGGCAATCACCAAGAGCCGCCGCCCGGCCGCGTGCTGCGGTCCTATCACAGGATCGTGGGCTGGTCGGTGAAGCACTATTTCATCACGGTGCTGGCCGGCTTCGGCGTCTTCGCCGCCTCGATCTGGAGCATCACGCTGCTGCCGCAGGGTTTCCTGCCGGCGCAGGACAGCTCGCGCTCGCTGGTTGCCCTCGAGCTGCCGCCGGGCACGCAGCTCGCCTACACCGAAAAGGTCACCGAAGACATCGTGGCGCGCCTGCGCAAGCGGCCCGAGGTGAAGAGCATCTTCGTCGATGGCGGCCGCGTTCCACCAGGGACCCAGGAAGTCCGGCGCGCCGCCTTGATCATCAACTACACGCCCAAGGACAGCCGCGATATCACGCAGCGCGAGCTCGAATTCTCGATCAGCCAGGAACTGGAGAACATTCCGGACATCCGCTTCTGGTTCCTCGACGAGAACGGCCTGCGCGCCATCTCGCTGGTCGTGACCGGCGCGGACGCCAACATCGTCAACAACGTCGCCAGCGAACTCGCGACGCAGATGAAGCGGATTCCCACCATCTCCAACGTGATCTCGGAAACCACGCTGGAGCGGCCCGAGCTGCGCGTCGAACCGCGCGCCGATCTCGCCGCACGGCTCGGCGTCTCGACCGAAAGCCTGTCGCAGACCATCCGCGTCGCCACCATCGGCGACGTCGGCCCCGCGCTCGCCAAGTTCGACGTCGGCGACCGTCTGGTGCCGATCCGCGTGCAGCTCGAGGATGCCGCGCGCGGCAATCTGAAGACGCTCGAACAGTTGCGCGTGCCACTCGGCGAACACGGCGAGAAGGGCGGCGTGCCGCTCTCCGTCATCGCCGACGTCAAGCTCGACCAGGGTCCGACCAGCATCAACCGTTACGATCGCGAGCGACAGGCGACCGTCGCGGCCGATCTCGTCGGCTCCGCCGCGCTCGGCGACGCCACCAAGAAGATCTACGACCTGCCGGTCATGAAGAGCCGGCCGAAGGGCGTGAAGGTCTCCCCCTCCGGCGACGCCGAAAGCCTGAACGAACTATCCGAAGGCTTTGCCACCGCGATCACGGCGGGCCTGATGATGGTCTACGCCGTGCTGGTGCTGCTGTTCGGCACCTTCCTGCAGCCGATCACCATTCTGTTCTCGCTGCCGCTCTCGATCGGCGGCGCGATCGCGGCCCTGCTGATCACCGGCAAGCAGCTCACGACACCGGTGTGGATCGGCATCCTAATGCTGATGGGCATCGTCACCAAGAATGCGATCATGCTGGTGGAATTCGCCATCGAGTCCATTCACGCCGGCACACCGCGCGAAGAAGCCATGATCGACGCAGGCATGAAACGCGCACGCCCGATCGTGATGACCACGATCGCAATGGCCGCGGGCATGATGCCAAGCGCGCTCGCGGTCGGCGCGGGCGGCGAATTCCGCTCGCCGATGGCGCTCGCGGTGATCGGCGGCCTGATCTTCTCGACCATCCTGTCACTGGTGTTCGTGCCCGCGATGTTCATGGTGATGGACGATCTCGGCGCCCTGATCTGGCGCTTCGGCAAGCGGCTGGTCGTGCACAGCGAAGATGCGGAGGGCGCAAGTCACCACGGAGCTGCGCCGGCGGAAGCGATGCAGCGGCCGAAAAACATCGTGCATCCTGCGGCGGAGTAGCTATTGCCTTCAGATCTCGGGCTCGACATCGGTAAGTGAAGTGCTATCTTTCGGGAATGAACCTCATAAGCCGAACGCTTGAGATCGACGCCGACACTGATGCCCGTCTCCGGGAGATCGCGTCCGAGCGGGGAAAGGACATCGCAACGGTTCTCGCGGAGGCCGTCGCATTGCTCGATTCAGTGATCGACGTTTCCAGTCCAGATCTCGCAGAGGACCGCAGTCGTTACGACGACTTCAAGCGCACCGGCCTGGCTGTCCCACTCGACGACGTTAAAGCGTGGGTGGCAAGCTGGGACTCGGCAGACGAGCTGCCCCGTCCCCAGCCGCGCAAGGTGAAATGATCCACCTTTCGCCAGCCGCGGTCGAAGACATCGAGCGGCTGCGAACACTCCTCGATACTGTTAATCTTGGCGCCGCGAAACGCGCCTTGGCCTCGATCTGGAAGGCAATCGATCGGCTGCCGGAATTGCCGGCGCTGGGCAAACCGACTGAGGATGCCGTCATCCGCCAAATCATCATCCGCTTCGGCTCGTCAGGTTACATCGTGCGATATGTCATCGCTCCCGAGACAGGCGATATTCTCATTACGAGAATCTGGCATGGCCGTGAGGCACGGACCTGACGCCCCTACTCGTTCCGCGCGATCGCCGTCAGCTTGGTCATGTTCCGCAGCAGGATGCGGCCGCGCTGGAGATCGAGGATCGCTTCCTTGCGCCAGGCCTGAAGCTGGCGGTTGACGCTCTCGCGGGCGGCGCCGACGAAGACGCCGAGTTGCTCCTGCGAGATGTGCACCTCCGAGCCGAAATCGGCGGCGAGCGCGCAGAGGCGCCGCGCGAGGCGAACCGGCAGCGGCTGGAGCATGGACTCTTCCATGCGCTCGCTCTGCCAGCGGATGCGCTGGCACAGCAGCGCGATGATCTTGATCCCGACTTTCGGCTCGCGTTCGAGGAAAGCCAGAAAGTCTTCGCGCCGCAGCACGAACAACTCGCTGGCTTCGCCCGCGGTGGCGTCCGCAGTGCGGCTCTGGCCGTCCAGCACCGCAACCTCTCCGAACAGGTCGCCCGGCCCCATGAAGTTCAGCGTCAGGCGGCTGCCGTCGGAGGCGCCGGTCTCGATACGGACCTGGCCTCGGCGCACGCCGAACAGCGCATCGCCCGCGTCGCCCTTCTGGAACAGCACCTCGCCGTTCCCCAGATGCTGGGTGTGGCAGAGATTCGCCAGCCGCTGGAGCTCGTCTGCGCCGAGATCGGCGAACATCGCATTCATCTTGAGGATGACCGCAAATTCGGCCTGCTTGCTCATTTCAATGTCCTTGTGAATTTCGTTGGCAAATCGCTTGGAACCATCAACATCAGGATCGCGTAAAACCGCGCCGGGGAAGTGTGCCATAAGTCACATAACTTTGCAGCACCCCCAGACTATTTTTCCGTGCTTGGAGCCGCTTCCCGTCCCGGGATAAACTCAGGCGCAAAGGACGCGCGCAAATGACGGTCATCTGCCGGATTCGACGCCGATCGTCCGCCGCTGGAAAGTCGACATGAGAGCAGTGAAATTCGCCGGCGCGGCGGTGGCCGCCGTCGTCATCGTGATCGCACTCCTGCTGGTGGTCGGGATCCCCTCGGGCTTCCTGACGTCGACGATTGCCTCGCGTGTTGAGAGCGCGACCGGCTATCGCCTGTCGATCGACGGCACGACCAGAATCAGCCTGTGGCCGACGCTGAACGTAACGCTGAACGACCTCACGCTTGCCGACCCCAAGGACCGCAGCGGCATCACGCGCCTGACCATCGACAGCGTGCAGGCCGACATGTCGCTCTCGAGCGTCTGGTCGGGCCGCCCGAAGATCAGCGAACTCGTCGTCACCCATCCCGTGCTCTACCAGCCGCTGCTGCGTGAACGCCTGCCGAATGCCGGCGGCACGTCGAAGCCGGTCGCGCTCGATACCGACGGCGCCGCCATCGACCGCGTCAAGGTCACCGATGGCGAGATCGCATTCGCGCGCATGCGCGATCGTGTCGAGAGCCGCATCAGCGCCGTCAATGCCGATGCCATCGTCGGTCGCGACCGCAAGGTCAACATCACCGGCACCGCACGGGTCGGCGAGCATCCGACCAAGTTCGACATCAAGGCAACCACGCCGGCGCCGCCGGCCGACCGGCCGACCATTCCGGTGGATTTCGCCATCGACATGCCGGACGTGCTGAAGTCCCGGCTCGCAGGTCATGCCGAGATGCGGCTGAGCGGCGACGTCGTGATGATCAACGGCGTGAGCGGCACGCTCGGCGACGGCGCGTTCAACGGCTGGGCCTCGGTCGATATCGCGAGCAAGCCTCTGGTCAAGCTCGATCTCGACTTCCAGCGGCTCGCGATCCCGCTGGCGAAATCGCCGGAAGGCGCGTCCGGCCAGCCCTGGAGCGATGCGCCGATCGATGTGTCCGCGCTCAACTATGTCGATGCGCAAATCAGGATCTCCGCGCATGAGGCGGTGATCGGCGAGGCACGCCTCGCGCCGCTGGCGGTCGATGCAAAACTCGCCGGCGGCGTGCTGAAGGCCGGCACCGCCAATCTCGGCGCCTATGGCGGCCAGGTCACGGGCGAATTGATCCTGGATGCCACCAGCGGCGCGCCGAGCTTTGCCATGCATTCCGACCTCGCCGGCGTGCGCGCGCTGCCGCTGCTGCAGGGCCTCGCCGAATTCGACCGGATCGACGGCAAGCTGCAGGCCAAGCTCGCGCTGCGCAGCGCCGGCACCAGCCAGCGCGCGCTGATGGCGAACATGCAAGGCACGGCCTTCGTCAATTTCCAGGACGGCGCCATTCGCGGCATCAACGTCGCACAGATGATCCGCTCGCTGACATCGGGCACGCTGTCCGGCTGGCAGGAAAACGGAGACAGCAGTCGGGAGCAGAGCACGGATTTGTCGCAGCTCTCGGCGTCGTTCCGGATCGACAAGGGCCAGGCGGTGACCACCGATCTCAACCTGACCGGACCGCTGGTCCGCGTGACCGGCGCCGGCACGATCGCACTCGACACCAAGATGATGGGCTTCCGCGTCGAGCCGAAGCTGGTGATGACGACCGAAGGCCAGGGTCGCGCCGCCGAGCCGGTCGGCTTCGGCATTCCCGTGATGATCCAGGGCACCTGGTCGCAGCCACGGATCTATCCTGACATGGCCGGCATGCTGGACAATCCGGATGCCGCCTATGCCAAGCTGCGCGAGATGGGCAAGGGGCTGTTCGGCGCTGATGGCGCCGGGCTCGGCAACATCTTGGGCAGCCTTGGTCTCGGAGGGACCACCGCGCCGGGTGGCGGCAATGCGGCCGGCAATGCCAATCCGCAAACCCAGCAGCCCGCCGGACAGAACAATTTGCTCGGTGGCCCCCTGGGCGAGGCGCTCGGCAATCTGATCCAGCAGGGACTTTCCGGTGGCGCGGGAAACGGCACGGCGACTGGGACTGGCACCGGCACTGGCACCGGCCGCAGCCGCAGCCTGCCTGCGGCGCCATCCCCATTGACGCCGCAAGCCTCGCCGGCGTCCCCCGCCCTGGAGGACCCGCCGGCGGCGCAGCAGGACAGCCAGCCGATGAACGACGTGCTGCGACAGCTCTTTAATCGATGATTGCAGGACCAAAGCGCTGGACTCCCAGCCCTCCCTTGCCAAGCCCATCCCCTTACATCGGCTTGCCCGGCAGCGGCTTCCTCCAAACGGACGAGACTGCGACAATTCACCATGCTTGCGCCTGCCCAGCGTCCAAGGCGGATAACCAAGACGGGTAACCACGCCGGCTGCTCGGCCGGCCCTTGACCAGTCCCTTCACAGTCCCCTGGACCAAATTGTGCTAGAAGGCTCGCAGGGTCCGTGCGGACCGTAGCGCCGGCGCTGATGGTGGCGCGAGAGGATCGGGATGGCAGGAGCGAACGACAAGACACGGTTTCTGCGCGAGGGTCTGTTCGCCAAATACGTCGTCTCTCTTGTCGGCCTCGTCGTGTTCGTGCTCGCCGTCAACGGCGCGATGGAGAGCTGGATCTCCTACCGCGCCACCAAGACACAGCTGACCGACGGTCTCGAGGACAAGGCGCAGGCAGCCGCGCGGCGGATCGAGCAGTCGATCTCCGAGCTCGAGCGCCAGATCAGCTGGGTGACGCGGGCGAGCCAGGACACGCTCGAGAAGCGCCGCGCCGACTATGCCCAGCTGCTGCACCAGGTCTCGGTCGTCACTCAGCTGTTCCAGCTCAACGGCGACGGCCGCGAGGTGCTCCGCGTCTCGCGCCAGTCGACCACGACCGGCAGCAATGCCGACCTCTCCCGCGACATGCGCTTCACCGACACCGTCGCCCGCGGCGTCAGCTACGCACCGGCCTGGTTCTCCGACCGGACGCCGTTCATGTCGATCTCGGTGGCGCATTCCGGTTTCAACGCCGGCGTCACCGTGGCCGAGCTCGATCTCAGCTTTCTCTCCGAGTACCTCTCCGACGCTCAGGTCGGCAAGGCGGCGTTCGCCTATGTGGTCGATCCGCGCGGCCGCGTGCTGGCGACGTCCTCGAAAGGGCCCGAAATCGGCAAGGACCTCTCGAAGCTGCCGCAAGTTGCGGCCGCGGTTGCGCCCGGCCACGCGCCCGACAATTCGGGCACCGACTTCAACGGCCATGCGGTGATGAGCGCCGCGAGCACCGTGCCGAAGCTCGGCTGGAGCGTGATGTTCGAGCAGCCGACCACGCAAGCCTTGATGCCGATCCGCGACCAGCTGGTGCGCATTGCGCTTTTGATCGGCATGGGCCTGCTGGTCGCGATCCTCGCCGGCACGCTTCTGGCGCGCCGCATGATCATTCCGATCACGGCGCTGCGTGACGGCGCGCACAAGCTCGGCGAGGGTGATTTCAGCCATCGCATCGAGGTGCACACCGCGGACGAGCTGGAAGATCTCGCTGGCCAGTTCAACCGCATGGCCAGCCAGATCCAGGAAACCTATTCGGATCTGGAGACCAAGGTCGAGGAGCGCACCCGCGATCTCGCGCAGTCGATCAACGAGCTCAAGGTGCTGGAAGAGGTCGGCCGCGCGGTCGCCGCCTCGCTCGATCTCAACGCCGTGCTGCCGACGATCGCCGCGCGCGCCATCGAGATCACCCATGCCGACGCCGTGCTGATCTACGGCTATGACGCGCAGGTGCGTCGCTTCAATCTGGTCGAGGCCAACGGCATCGACAAATCCGCCGACGGCGCCCATGTCACGATTGATGAGGGCCAGGATATCCTGAGCGATTCGGCCGGCAGCGGCGAACCGATCGCGATTGCCGATCTCGACCAGGCGTCCGAGCAACCGCTGCGCGACGTCGCGATCGAAGCCGGCTTCCATTCGGTGCTGGTGGTGCCGCTAGTCGACCAGCAGGGCACGCTCGGCTCGCTGGTGGTGCTGCGCCGAGCCAGCGGCGAGTTCGCCCCAAGCATCATCGGCCTGATGCGCACCTTCGCCAACCAGGCCGTGCTGGCGATGCGCAATGCGCGGCTGTTCACCGAGGTCGACCACAAGGGCCGCGAGCTCGCGGCTGCGCACGAAACCGTGCAGCAGCAGGCCGCCAAGCTCCAGGAGCAGACCGAGCAGCTGCGCAACTGGAATCGCTCGCTGGAAGAGCGGGTCGAGAAACAACTCGGCGAGATCGGCCGCATCAAACGGCTCGAACGTTTCCTCGCGCCGCAAGTGGCGCAGCTGATCGCCTCGTCGGACGGCCACGACGCGCTCCTCGACAGCCACCGCCGCGAGGTCACCGTCGTGTTCTGCGATCTGCGCGGCTTCACCTCGTTCACGGAGGCGACCGAGCCCGAAGAGGCGATGAACGTGCTGCGCGAATATCACGCCGCGCTTGGCGAGCTGATCCACCGCTATGAAGGCACGCTCGACCGCTTTGCCGGCGACGGCGTGATGATCCTGTTCAATGCGCCCATCCAGTTCGCCGACCACACCAAGCGCGCGGTGAAGATGGCGGTCGAGATGCGCGACACGATCGGCGCCCTGACCGAGAAATGGAAGAACCGCGGCCACTCGCTCGGATTCGGCGTCGGCGTCGCCATGGGCTACGCCACGCTCGGCCAGATCGGCTTCGAGCAGCGGCTCGAATATGCCGCGATCGGGAGCGTCACCAATCTCTCCTCCCGCCTCTGCGACGAAGCCAAGGCCGGCCAGGTCGTCGTCAGCCGCCGCGTCTACGGCATGGTCGAGCCCTGGGTCGAAGCCCGCGCGCTCGACGATCTCGTGCTCAAGGGTTTTAACCACCCCGTGCTCGCGATGGAGATTCTGTCGTGGCGCGAGGAGGTCGAGAACGTGGTGGACGCCGCCGCGGCAAGGTGGCGCGGCTAGCCAAAACAAAAAACTGCGAAAACAACCCCATGCACAGTAGCCGGGGCCTTCAAGATCAATGGCTTACGCGGGCACGGAATGGGCTGGAAGCGGTGCGGGTGATCACGCCCCGCGCTTCGGCCCCATCGCCTCGAACCCGGCCTTCTGCTCGTCGCTCAGGTCCGCCTCGAAATCATCGAGCGCGTCGCTGACGCCGTTCACGGCTTGCAGCATCGTCTCCAGCCGCGCCTTCACGGCGGTGAGACGGGCCTGTGGTGTCGGTGCTGGCTGTGACGGACAGGCGCTGAGCGTTTCCATGGTGCGCAGCGTGGTGTCCTGGAGCACGTCGAGGCGGGCGCGGCCGGTGTCGTCGAGCTTGAGCGTGGCGGCGATCTCGGCCGCGGGCCATTGCTGCTGCACGAGCTGCTCATATTGGCGCTGCAGCTTCTCGTCGTAGCGGGGATCGCTGTCCGCCTGACAGGCCGATGCCGTCTGGGGATTCTTTTGCTGGATGGCTGCAAGCGCGGCGCGGCGGTCCTTGGCCAGGCTGTCGAGCTTGGCCTTCTGGTCGTCGTCGAGGAGATCGACGAACTTTGCGAGCGATGGCGCGACGGCATCCGTTGCCTTGATCATGGCTTCGATACGCTCGCGCATCAGGCCGAGGCGCTCGATGGCCGTCGCGGGGACCTGCGTCGGACAGGCGGCGCGGATGGTGTCGCGCGCGGATGCCCACGCGGTCGCGAGCTCGTCGAGCGCTGTGCGCTGCAATTCATTCGGCTGCACGGCAGCGGCGATGCGATCGACCGGCAGGCCGCCGGTGTCGCTGGCATCGCAGACCGTCTCCGCGGTCGGGACTCGCCGTCCGCGCCGGCCGTGCGGCGTGGTGTAGGCGGCAAGCTCCGTGGCCGCATAGGGCGCGAAGATCGCGGCATAGATGTCGCCATAGCCATAGAGCGAGAGGCTGGTCGTATCGCCGAGGATGATTGCGGTGGTGAGATCGTCATGCGCGAACGGCCAGAACACCGGGCCGACCCAGCCGTAGCTGCCGTCGGGATGGCGCCACCAGCCCTGCGGACGGCGGCCGCCGCGCCAGCCCGCCAGCGCAGCTTGCGCCGTCATTGCGGCACGGAGGACGTAAGGATTCGCAGGCTGGCCGCGCTCTGAGCCGCGCGGATCTTGCGACCGCAACGCTGCGGACCGGTATCGGCTGCCCCGCACCGCCATGCGGGCATGGCGCAAGCGCGACATGCCGATCATGTGGCCGACGGCAAAGCGCGCGACACCGAGCGGGCCGCCGCGGAAGCCGAACTGCGCCTCGGCGCGGCTTGGCAGCAGGAGCGCCAGAATCGCCAGCGTTGCGCCCGTTAGCGCCAGCCCCAGCTTGGGTCCCAAGCGTGATCTCGACATGATCACTGACCTGTCCACCTTGGCCCTCCTCCGGCGCCAAGCGCGCATCGCGTCGCATCACAATGACGCGCGAGGGAACCAAATGTTCCGGAAGCGTACAGAGCAAAGCGTCGCGGTATTTGCTTAGGACGTCTCGGCGGCGCCTGAGCGAGCGCCTCGTCCTTCGAGACGACCGCTTGGCGGCCTCCTCAGGATGAGGCTTGGCAGCGCATCCTTCTACGTTGAATGCCGCCGCAGACTCATTCCTCATCCTGAGGGCCCGCCGCAGGCGGGCGTCTCGAAGGATGGCCGCAGGAGCCGCGGCGAAGCGCCGCCTTCACTCCGCCTTCTGCGGCAGCACGAAGGTCTGGCCAGGATAGATCAAGTTGGGATTGTGGATCTTGGCGCGGTTTGCGTTGTAGATCACGGCAAAGCGGGCGCCGTCGCCATAAGCGAGCCGGCTGAGCGCCCATAGGCTGTCGCCGCGGGAGATCACCCGGCTGCCGCCTGTTTCCGCCGGTGCACCGCCGACGACATCCGCCGGCGAGGCCGATGCAACCGCCGTGGCCGCGGGCGCCCGCGCCATCACCCCTGACCCGCCCTTCGGTTTCGGTGCGCCCATCAGTCGGGGGCGGGCCGCAGGCCTGTCCGATACCGATGCCACGACATCCGACTTGTCGTCGGGCTTCTCGGCCTTCGCTTCCTGCTTCGTCTCTTGCCTCGCGGCGGGTGCAGGGCGCGCGGGCGGCGGCGCGGCTTCGGCGATCGTCACCGGCATGCTGCGGCCGGATTGCGTGACGGTGCCGTCAGGCGATTTCGCCCGCAGGGTCAGCTCATAGGAACCGGCGGGAAGCTGCGGCGGCGTCATGACGAATTGGCCCGAGGCATCCGCCACCACCGTGTCGATCGGCTTGCCGTCGCGCAACAGCTCGACCTTGGCGCCCGGCGTCGCCTGGCCCGCGATCACCGCCGCCTCGCCGTGATCGTCGACGCGCGCGACGTCGAAACGGGGGCCGGCATCCGCAACCGCCGGCGGCGGCTTGACCGGTGCAAGATCGGCAAGTGCGGCCGTGACCTGCTTTTGCGTCTCGGCCAGCGCACCCGCCTTCGGCTCGGGGGCCGGTGCCGGAGACGCAGCTGGCGCCGGCGGCGCGACCGCGGCGAGCTTGGGCTCTTCCGGCTTGGGCTCGACCTTGGGTTCCGGCTTGGCGGCGATGTCGGTCTTCGCCCCCATCGGCAACAGGCGACGCAGCTCGGTGGGGCCGATCACCAGCACGGTGCCGCCCACCGCGAGCAGACAGAATGCAATGAAGGCCTTGGATGCGGTCAACATCGGAAACGAACCCTGATCAGGAAGAATTTTGCAAATCAATCGGCCCAGCAAGGTGCGCCGTTTTGGTCACGGCAGCAAGACGGTCGATAGGATGATGAGCCGGCACGGAGATGAACCGACGCACCCCCGCCGGTGTCAAATGCTCAAGGCCGCATCGCGGCATTTTTCTCGAGGGATTGTCCCGTGAACGCATTTTGCCGTCCCGCACAATGGCCTGTTGGGCTGGTGCTTGCCCTGACAATGGCCGCAACTCCAGGGCTCGCCGCGTCCGGCCCGCCGCCGGATTACATCCTCACCGACAATGCCGATCTCGCCTTCACCTCACCCGATGGCGCCACGGGGATCGAGCAGTACATGAAGGACGGCGGCGATTTCGACGTCAAATGGCAGGCCTGGGCGAGGCGTGGCGAACAGATGACGGAGCTCAAGCCCGAGCAGGGCTACGGGGCCGGCTTCCGCTTCACCCCCGACTCGCAATGGCTGGTGCGGATGCAGAAGACCGGTTCCGGCGAGCAGGACCTCTATCTCTACCATGCCGAGAAGGGTGCCTTCGTCAGCGCGACGAAGACCTCGTTCAGCGACTTGGCCTGGGCCTATTTCCACAGCCGGCCCGACACCGGGAAGATGAAGCTCGACTACCACATCTCGGCCAATCTCGTGAAAGGCACCGAAGAGGCCTATCGCGGGCTCGGCGTGCACTGGCCGGACAACCGTTACCTCGTGATCTCGTTGTCGGGCGAAATGGACAAGCACCCGAAGAACGTCGCCGTGAAGGGATTGGCCGACTGGCGCTGCCGCTATGATCTCAAGACCGGGACCTTCGACGTGCCGGCGACGTTCGCCAAGACCAATGCGGAAGCGTTGAGATGGGAAATCCGACGCTGAGGGAACCGTGGTCCACCGCGCCTTCAGACAAGCGAGGGAACCAACCCTCTGATTCCGTTCCGATTCATGCTTTTCTAACCCTCACTGGTAACGCGCTCTTGTCGGTTTTGCCGCATCTTGCATCCCACGGGAGGGCTGCATGGGCACATCGATCCGATGGAGCGCGCGCATGCGCGCGTTGCTGCGCCGTTGGCGCGGAGCGCCGCTGACATGGCTGATCGCAGGCGGCTTCGTGCTGATGGCCGCAATGGCTGTGGGCACCGCGCTCACCGTCGACCGCTTCCGGCAGAATGCAATTGAAAGCGGCCGTGACAGCGTGGAGAGCGCGGTCCGGTTGCTCGCCCGCCATTTCGACCGCGAGTTCGAGGATTTTGCGGTGCTGCAGAAGAGCATCATCGCGGAACTCGAAAGCCATGGCATCGAATCCGCAGACGTCTTCCGCAGCGAGATGGGCACGCTCGCCATGCACGAGGTGTTGCGCGCCAAAGCCAGCGGCTGGTCCGACGTCGCCGGCGCCAATTTGTTCGACGCCAAGGGCGTGCTGATCAACTCGTCGCGGCGCTGGCCGGTCGCCGATGTTTCGGTCGCCGACCGCGGCTATTTCGATCGCCTCAAGAACGATCCGGCTTCGCAGGAGGAGGTCGAGGTCGTGCCCGGACGGTTGGGCAGCGGACCGGTCATCGTATTCGCGCGCCGCGTCTCCGGCCCCCACGGCGAATTCCTCGGGTTGGTCTCGCGCGCGATCGCGCCGGAGCAACTCGAATCCTTCTTCGCCTCGAGCGGGCTCGGCGAGGATTCCTCGATCGCGATGCATCACCAGAACGGCCAGTTGCTCGCGCGCGTTCCGCATGTGGAGACGATGATCGGGCAGAATTTCCGCAACGGCACGCGCGAGCAGATGGCGGTGTTCGAGCGAACCTTCGTCACGATGCAGCTCGCAAGCCCGATCGACGGCAAGGATCGCATCGTCGCCGCACGCCTCCTGACCGGCGAGCCGCTGGTCGTGGTCGCGACCAAGTCGCTGGATGCGGCGCTGGCGACATGGCACACGCAAACGAAATTCTTCGTGGCCGTCGCCGTGCTGTCGATCGGCCTGCTCGTACTCACGCTCTATTTCATCTTCCGCCAGATGACCCGCCGGCTCGCCGTGGAGAAGCAGCAGCTCGACACCGCGATGAACACGATGACGCAGGGTCTCCTGATGTTCGACCAGGACGAGCGGCTGATCGTCTGCAACCGGCGCTACATCGAGATGTATGGGCTATCGGCCGATGTGGTGAAGCCCGGCGCATATTTCCGCCAGGTGATCCGGCATCGCCACGACACCGGCTCGTTCCACGGCGACGTCGATTCCTATTGCGACCGCATTTTGGGCGATGCCGGGCAGACGCAGAGCACGATCGTCGAGACCTCCGATGGCCGCCTGATCGAGATCAAGAACCAGCCCGGCGCCGCCGGCGGCTGGCTCGCGACCCATGACGACGTCACCGAGCGCATCCGCGCCGACGAGCGCATCGCGCATATGGCGCATTACGACGCGCTGACCGACCTGCCCAACCGCGTGCTGATGCGCGGCCATCTGGAGCGGCGCGTCGCCGAGCTTGCCCAAGGCAAGCCGTTCGCGATCCTCTATATCGACGTCGACGAGTTCAAGGGTGTCAACGATTCGCTGGGACACGAGGTCGGCGACGAGCTGCTGCGCCAGGTCGCGAACCGCCTGCGCGCTTGTGTCAGCGGCAACGACATGGTCGCGCGGCTGGGCGGTGACGAATTCGCCATCGTCAAGGCCGGCACCCGCGACGACGCCGAGCTGACGGCCCTGGCCGAGCAGGTCCTGAAGGCGCTGCGCGCGCCCGTGGACTGCAACGGCCAGGACGTCCCGACCGATGCCAGCATCGGCATCGCGATCGCACCCGACCACGGCGACAATCCCGACGATCTGCTCAAGCGCGCCGATCTCGCGATGTATGCGGCAAAATCCGAGGGCCGCCGTACCTTCCGTGTCTTCGCGCCCGAATACGACGCCAAGGCGCGGCTGCGCCGCCAGCTCGAGTTCGATCTGCGGCAGGCGCTGGCCCGCGGCGAGTTCGAGGTGCACTACCAGCCGCTGGTCGATCTCGCGGCCAACGTTGTCACCGGCTGCGAAGCGCTGCTGCGCTGGCATCATCCGGAGCGCGGCATGGTCTCGCCCGCCGATTTCATCCCGGTTGCGGAAGAGACCGGATTGATCGGCGAGATCGGCGAATGGGTGCTGAGGCAGGCCTGCCTCGAGGCCGCCAGCTGGCCCGGCGACATCGACATCGCGGTCAACGTCTCGCCGGTGCAGTTCCGCTCGCGGACATTGGCGCTGAAGGTGGCAGCCGCGCTCGCCGAGTCGGGGCTCGCGCCCGGACGGCTCGAGCTCGAGATCACCGAGACCGTCCTGATCCGCGATGACCAGGAGGCGCTGACGATCCTGCAGCAGTTGCGCGAACTCGGGGTGCGCATCGCGCTCGACGATTTCGGCACCGGCTATTCGTCGCTGAGCTATTTGCATCGTTTTCCGTTCGACAAGATCAAGATCGACCGCAGCTTCATCAGCGACATCGGCGAACCCGAGGATTCCTCGCCGATCGTGCAGGCGGTGGTGCACATGGCCGCCGCCCGCCACATGGCGACGACCGCCGAAGGCGTCGAGACCGAAGCGCAGCGCGCGGTGCTGCTCCAGCTCGGATGCAGCCAGATGCAAGGCTGGCTGTTCAGCCCTGCCGTGCCGGCGGCGAAACTGAAGCAGCTGTTGTCGGCACAGGCGGCCGCGGCGTAGCGGCGCCCCGGTCA
Organism: Bradyrhizobium sp. WSM1253; assembly: GCF_000244935.1. NCBI lineage: Bacteria > Pseudomonadati > Pseudomonadota > Alphaproteobacteria > Hyphomicrobiales > Nitrobacteraceae > Bradyrhizobium > Bradyrhizobium sp. WSM1253. The sequence goes on along the minus strand of NZ_JH600073.1, from coordinate 5,011,036 downwards.
TCCGGTCCCGCCGTTTGGAGGATGTGTCGCAGAATCGGACAAGGCTTGTCCGCTTCGAAATCCGGCCATCCCGCGCCACAAGCGTGCCCAATCGCGCATCGATGTGACGGCCGTGTGGCGGCCTGCCCCCCTTTTCTTACAAGCACTTCCCCTCCCCGCCCGCCCGCCGTGCGTTCGCGAAAGCGCGGGCCGGCTTGGAGCAGGATCGGACAAAGCATGCCGGGTTCAGGAAATACGCACCGCAATCGCGGCGCATAGAACACGCGCCGTTCCGTACAAATGCGGACGACTGATCGAGAGCCCGAGCTGATCAGGAGGAGCCACACCATGACCGGGAACATTGCACTCATGCGCAATCCCTCGCACAAGGGCTTGCCGCCCGCACCCGACGCACAGCCCGACGACCGCTCGACGTCCGAACGGCGCGCCGCCGACGCGGAGATGGCGCGTGTGCTCAGGACCGAGCCGTTTCGCGTGGCGCTGGACTCCTCGGGTGCCGGTATCGCGCACTGGAAGCATGATCCGCTGCACGACGTCGTCGAGCCCATGCGCCACCACGTGGTCATGGCGCATAAAGGCGTGATGCAGCGCATGGAGCGGCGCTCGGGAAAATCGATCTCGATCGGCACGTTTCGTCCGGGGGTCGTGAACATCGTTCCGGAAGGGTCGAGCTCCCGATGGGACATTCCGAAGCCCGTCGACGTCGTTCAGCTTTACCTTCCCGACGCAACGCTGCAGCGCATCGCCGGCGAGGCCGGAACCGCGGGGCCCGCCGAATTGATTGAGCGAACGGCGCATCCCGACACGATCACGTCCCGACTGCTCCTGAGCGCGGCGGATTCGCTGGAGAGCCATGGCGTGCTTGATACGCTGTTCCGGCATCAGCTCACGGATCTTCTGGCCACGCGCCTTTTGGCTGCGCATGCAGGCTCGCCAACCACGTTCCAGCCGACCATGGGCGGACTGGCGCCGAAGGTCCTGCTCCGTGCAATCGAACGATTGCGCTCCGATAGCGAAGCGGACGTCTCGCTCGATGCGCTGGCGTCCGATGCCGGGCTATCGCGCTTCCATTTCTGCCGGTCCTTCAAGGAGAGCACCGGGCTGTCGCCGCATGCCTGGCTGCGCCAGCACCGGCTCGAGCAGGCCATGAACATGCTGCGGGAGAGCGACGAATCGATCGTCTCGGTCGCCGCGGCGCTTGGTTACTCCTCGCAGACCGCCTTCGCCGCGGCATTCAAGAAGCTGACGGGCGAGACGCCGAGCGATTGGCGCAGGCGCATGCGTTAGCAGCAATCTCTCGACAACGACGGCAATCGCGCTGGGGCACCGGCAAATCGGGTCAGCTACATCATCTCCATGTCCAGACCAATCGAGGGAGACCAAAGATGACCTGGAAAAACTTCGTCAACCGACGGCTGATTGCCTCACGCCGCCGAAGCCTTGCGACCGCGACCTTGTACGGACTCTCGCTGGCCGTTCGCTTCACGTCGGCGACGGGCGAGGAAGTGGAAATTCCAGCTTACACCATGCACCCGGCACAGCCGCCCGTTTCCATCATGATCCGAAATGGCCCCGGCCTTCCCTATCAGGACTGGAGTCGAAGTGAGCTTCAGCCCGTTGTCCTAGGCTACGGCCGGCCACCGAATTCGCTGCAGGCACGCTGCATCGCGCCCTAAGGCCAGCGACCCAACCAAACCCACGCGCTGACGCGGACGCTGCCCTCAACGCAGCAGCGCGGTCGCGCGCGGTCTTTCGAACAGCAACCAAGGAGAAAATCCATGCGACTCGTCATCATCGGCGCCGGCTTCGCCGGCATGTACGCCGCCCTTTCCGCAGCCCGGCTGCGCGACATCCGGGGCGTTTCGCCGCAAGATCTGCAGATCGCGCTCGTCTCACCGGAGCCGACGCTGGTGGTCCGTCCGCGGCTCTACGAGCCGAAGCCGGAAACCCTGACGGCCCCGCTGCTCGACGTCCTCGAGGCGATCGACGTCGACTACATCCAGGGCAGCGCCGAGACGATCAACACCGAGGCCCGAACGGTGCAGATCACGCCCGCGAAGGGCGCGCGAAAGACGCTGTCCTACGACCGCCTCGTCGTGACCACCGGCAGCCGGCTGTTCCGTCCGAACATTCCGGGCCTCGCCGAGCATGGTTTCAGCGTCGATTCGCTCGACGATGCCGTTGCGCTCGACAAGCATCTGCATGGTCTCGCGAAGCGGCCTGCCGTGAACGGACGCGACACGGTCGTCGTCGCCGGCGGCGGCTTCACCGGGATCGAGGCGGCCACCGAAATACCGGCGCGGCTGCGCGAAATCCTGGGCCCCAATGCCAGGACGCGCGTCGTCATCGTCGATCGCAACACTGCGATCGCACCCGACATGGGTGCAGGCGCCCGCCCCATCATCGAGGAAGCCTTGCGCAAGGTTGGCGTAGAGACACGGCTCGGCGCCGGCGTCGCCGCGCTCGACGAGAGCGGCGTCACCCTTTCCAGCGGTGAGCACATCGAAACCGAGACGGTGATCTGGGCGGCGGGCATTCGTGCGGCGCCGTTGACCGGGCAGATTCCCGCCGAGCGCGACAATTTCGGCCGGTTGCTGGTCGACCGCTGCTTGCAGGTGCCAGGCGTTCAGGGTGTCTTCGCGGCCGGCGACGCGGCACGCGCCGCCTGCGACGACGAGGGCAATTACGCACTGATGTCGTGCCAGCACGCCACGCGGATGGGCGCCTTTGCCGGCAACAATGCCGCGGCCGAATTGCTCGGCGTTCCGACCAGGCCCTACCACCAGAAGGCCTACGTCACGTGCCTCGACCTTGGCAAAGCCGGTGCGCTGTTCACACGCGGATGGGAGCGCAAGGTCGAGCTGGTCGGCGACGTCGCCAAGAAGACCAAGCGTGAGATCAACACCGTCTGGATCTATCCGCCGAAGGCGGAGCGCGCCCTGGCGCTCGCGTCGGCCGATCCGGAACGGGTGACCGAAGTCTAGACGCCCACGTGATGATGGCCGCGCTCCCGCGGGGCGCGCGGCCGCCACTGCAGACCGATCATTCAGGAGCCCACAGCATGAACCAGCAGATCCGCAACCTCGCGTTCGCGATGCCGCTGACGAACCCGGCTTTCCCGCCCGGCCCGTATCGCTTCATCAATCGCGAATATTTCATCATCCAGTACCGGACCGACCCGGAGGCATTGCGCCGGATCGTGCCGGAGCCGCTGGAGCTGACCGAGCCTGTGGTGAATTACGAATTCATTCGCATGCCCGATTCCACCGGCTTCGGCGACTACACGGAAAGCGGCCAGATCATCCCGGTGTCCTTCCGCGGCCAGACCGGCAGCTTCGTCCACCAGATGTTCCTCAACGACCATCCGCCGATCGCCGGTGGCCGCGAGCTGTGGGGCTTTCCCAAGAAGCTGGCCCAGCCGAAGCTGGCCGTCGAGACCGATACCCTGGTCGGTACGCTGGACTACGGTTCGGTGCGCATCGCCACCGGCACCATGGGCTACAAGCATCGCGCCCTCGATCTTTCCGCCGAAGCACGGAAGCTCATCGCGCCAAATTTCCTGCTGAAGATCATTCCGCATGTCGACGGCACCGCGCGCATTTGCGAGCTGGTCCGCTTCCATCTCGAAGACGTGACGGTGAAGGGCGCGTGGACGGGGCCCGCCGCGCTCGATCTCTTCTCCCACGCGCTCGCGCCGGTCGCCGAGCTGCCGGTTCTTCAGGTGCTCTCGGCCAAGCATATCGTTGCCGACCTGACGCTCGGATTAGGAACCGTGGTGCACGACTATCTGGAGCGGTCCGCGGTGGCGCGATCGCGTGGAGCCGAAGCTGAAATCCTGACCGAAACACAGGCCGGCTGACCGAACGGGTCGCATTGCAAGGAGTAGTCGCCATGTTCAACGTGACGCGCGAACAAATCGATTCCGCACGACCGGTCAATCCGCTGCCCTACGATGTCGTTGCGCTGGTGCTGCAGGGTGGCGGCGCGCTCGGCGCCTACCAGGCAGGCGTCTACGAAGGCTTGCACGAGGCGGGGATCCGGCCGAACTGGCTGGCGGGCATCTCGATCGGCGCGCTCAACGCCGCCATCATCGCGGGCTCCCCGGAAGACGAGCGCGTGGCGCGGCTGCGCGAGTTCTGGGAGACGATCTGCGCAACCCCGGTGGAATGGCCTGCCGGCGAGGGACTGGCCGGCGCGCTACCCTTCGCGTTCGACTTCAACTCCCTGCACAACACGCTTGCCGCGATGCGCGCGCTGTTCCAGGGCCAGCCCGGCTTCTTCAGGCCGCGCTTCCCCTCGCCCTTGTGGTCGCCCTTCTCGGGCGACGCGTCGACCAGCTTCTATGACACGGCGCCGTTGCAGCGGACGCTGGAACAGCTGGTCGATTTCGACCGGCTGAACTCGGGCGAAGTGCGCGTCAGCGTCGGCGCGGTCAACGTCCGCACCGGCAATCTCACCTATTTCGACACAGCCGAGCGGCGGCTCGGTCCGAAACACTTCATGGCTTCGGGCGCGCTGCCGCCCGGATTTCCCGCCGTCGAAATCGACTCCGAGCACTACTGGGATGGTGGCGTGGTCTCCAACACGCCTCTCTCCCGCGTGCTGTCGGGCGATGCGAAAGACACGCTGACGTTCCAGATCGATCTCTGGTCGGCGCGGGGCCGCGTGCCGCACGACATGATGGAGGTTTCGAGCCGACAGAAGGACATTCAGTATTCCAGTCGCACCCGCGCCGTCACCGACCAGGCGCTGCGGATGCAGAAGATGCGTCAGGCGCTGCAGCGGACGATCGACAGATTGCCGGAGGCCGCAAGAAACGATCCGGAGATGCACGCCATCGCCGAGCTCGCCCGTCACCGCTCCCACAACATCATCCACCTGATCTACCAGTCCAAGCTCCACGAAGGTCACTCCAAGGACTACGAGTTCGGACCGAAGGCGATGCGCGCGCACTGGCAAAGCGGGCGGGACGACATCCGCCGCACGCTTGCCGACGGACGGCGCCTCGAGCCGCCGCCTTCCGAACTCGGCATCGTCACCCACGACATTCACCGCCGCGATTGACGTCGCCGGCAACCATCATCGAAAGGAGTTTTTCATGTTGAAAGGCAAAGTAGCGATCGTCACCGGATCGACCAGCGGCATTGGCCTCGGGATCGCAAGAGAGCTGGCCAGCCTCGGCGCCGATATCGTCCTGAACGGCTTTGGCGAACCGGGAGCGATCGAGAACATCAGGGCCGGCATCGAACGCGAGGACGGCGTGCGCGTCGCGTATGACGGCACCGACATGTCGGATGGCGAGGCCGTGCGCGGAATGATCGAGGCGACCATCGAAAAATTCGGACGGCTCGACATCCTCGTCAATAATGCCGGCATCCAGTTCACCGCACCAGTCGAGGAGTTTCCGCCCGCCAAGTGGAAGACCATTCTCGACATCAATCTGTCGGCGGCATTTCACGGCATCGCTGCGGCCGTGCCCCAGATGAAAAAGCAGCGATGGGGTCGCATCGTCAACATCGCTTCCACGCATGGTCTCGTCGCATCCGCCCACAAGGCAGCCTATGTCGCGGCCAAGCATGGCCTCGTCGGCCTTACCAAGGTGGTAGGCCTTGAAACCGCCGGCAGCGGCGTCACTTGCAACGCGGTCTGTCCCGGCTGGGTGCGCACGCCGCTCGTGGAGAAACAGATTAGCGACATCGCGGCGGAGAAAGGCATCAGCCAGAAGCAAGCAGCCGAAGAGCTTCTCGCCGAAAAACAGCCGTCGCTGGACTTCGCCTCCCCGAAGCAGATCGGTGGCACCGTCGCCTTCTTGTGCTCGGCCGCGGCCGACCAGATCACCGGGACGACGATCTCCGTCGATGGCGGCTGGACCGCGCGATGAACGCGTGACGAGCCTCTAATCCACCAAGCGATGACGGCCGCGCTCTCCCTGGCGGCGCGGCCTGCTCAACCATGACCAGCCAGAGTCAACACCAACCGAGCGCCCAACCCTTCAAAACAGGAGACCAACATGAATCTGCACAACACCTCATATCCCGTGTCATCGGGACCCGAAGAGCTCGTTCCGTCGCGCTACGCGCTGAAGATCGGCGAGATCGACGTGCTGGTGGTCAGCGACGGCGTGCTGCCGTTGCCGACCAAGATGCTCGCGCACAACGCTGACCCGGCGGTGCGGGCGACCTGGCTGCACGACATGTTCCTGCCGCAGGACGCTTTCGACTGGGCGCTGAACGCCGTCATGGTCCGCAGCGGCGGCAAGACCATCCTCATCGACGCCGGACTGGGCTCGGACCCGAACCTGAACTTGCCGCGCGCCGGACAGTTGATCAGGCGACTGGCGGCCGCCGGCATCGATCTTTCGGCGGTGACCGATCTGGTGTTGACCCATCTGCACATGGACCACATTGGCGGCCTGCTGGTCGACGGCGTGAAGGAGCAGCTGCGCAAGGACCTGCGTATCCATGTCGCGGCCGCCGAGGTCAAATTTTGGGAAAAGCCTGATTTCTCCCGCACTGCCATGCCGGAAGGGTTTCCGGACGCGCTTCGATCGACCGCCAAGCAGTTCCTGAAGGAGTACGGCCCTCAGCTGCGGCTGTTCGATGACGAGCACGAGATTGCGCCCGGCGTCATCGCCCGTCGCACCGGCGGTCACACCCCCGGACACAGCGTGGTTCGCATGGCGTCCGGCGATGACGCGCTGACATTCGCCGGCGATGCCGTGTTTGCCGTCGGGTTCGAGCAACCCGACTGGTTTAACGGCTTCGAGCACGACCCCGAGGAGGCCGCGCGCGTTCGCGTTCATCTGTTGCGACAGCTTGCCGAGACCGGCGAAATGCTGGTGGCGACGCACCTGCCGTTCCCGTCCGTGGGCCGGGTGGCAGCCGACGGCGACGCCTTCCGTTGGGTGCCGGTGTTCTGGGACTACTGACCGCTTGCCGGGTTAGAGCTGAAGCAGGGCGCGGACTCGATAAGTCCGCGCCCTTGAAAATAGGATCAAACATCGACCCTCGCGGTTGCCCTGCTGAGACGGCTGGAACCCGATCAGCGGGCGCCAGCCGGCATTGCGTCACGTGCAGCGCAGGCGGCTCCTCGTCTGCGCTCTTGCGCGCGCGAGATCGAGCGAGGAGATATGGCGATCGCGGCATTCAGGATGATCACTCTCGTAGCGGTTGCTGCCATGATCGGCCCATCCGTGCAGGCCCGCGACGACGGTCGCTACGCGAACTCTCCCCTCAAGGGCTGGTTCGAGAGCCTGCACAGCAAGGGCGGAGGTCCCTGCTGTGCCGACGCCGACAGCACGGCGCTGGACGATGTCGACTGGGACACGAGCAACGGACATTATCGCGTGAGACTCCTGGGCGACTGGATCGAGGTGCCCGACGACACCGTGATCACCGAGCCGAACCGCGCCGGCCGCACCATGGTCTGGCCGTATTACGTCAACGGCCGCGCCAAGATCCGCTGCTTCATGCCCGGCAGCATGATTTGAGATTTTGAATTCTAATGTCCCGGGCGCGGCGCAGCATGCAACGATGCGCCTTGAACCGGACGGCGCGGGCTCACTTGATTTGCTTGGCCGCGTGGATCTCGACGAACTCGGCGTCGGGATGGGCGACGATGGTGGCGAACATGATGCCACTGATGATGAGCGACCAGGCGGTGTCCCAATAAATCCAAAACACGTGCCAGCCTCCGTTTCGATCTGCTCCGCCCGCGGGATCAGGGTAACGGCAAGGCGAGGCTGCCGTTCCCAGTCCGCGAGCGGCGCGGGCGAGGTGCTATTTTGGTTTGGTCGGCGCGGAGTTGGGATCGGTTTGGCCGGTGTGGCGCTTTGCCACGACGTCCTCATCGCGCTCGGCCTGACGCGGGCGCGGCGGCGACTTGGGCTGGCCCGCCTGACCGCCATGCTTGCCGCCCATGTCGGGCTTACCTTCGAGATCGTTTTCACGGGGCATGCCGGTTCAATGCGCTCGCGCGGCATTGGTTCGGTTCGCCTGTGAACGAGTTCATAGGATCGCCGCGATTTGCAGCGCACGATCGCCAGGCCCACCCCCGGGAGCATTCTCATTCATATGACTGACGGATTCGGCCTGATGCGGAAACGACTTGTCGCCTGGACGATCCTGACCTGCGCGCTGCTCGCGGTCACCGTGTGGACCGTGCTCGGGCCGCCCCACACCCCGCCCGGGCCCCATCTGCCCTCCCGCACAGCGGCGATACGGTAAGCCTCCCACCGATACCATTTCGGCATCAATCGATCCCAATTGGAATTTGGTGCGGCGGGGCGGCTGCCGCTATCCTCCCGGCAAAACGACAAATGCCGCACCGGCATCCAGGAGGGACCCCATGCTGAGACCGACCCGACGCATCAGATCCGGCGTACCCCGCGCCGCGATCGCCACCACGCTTGCTTTCCTCACTCTCATTTCTGGAGTCCGCGCCGGCATGGCCGAGACCTTCGCCTATGTCGGCAATGCCGACAGTAACGACATCAGCGTGTTCAAAATGGCCGAGAGCGGCGAGATGACGCCCGTGCAGAAGGCCGCCTTCACCGGCGTCGAAAAGCCCGGCTCCTCGACGCCGCTCGCGATCACGCCCGATCATCGCGTGCTGATCGCCGGTGTCCGCTCGCAGCCGTTCGTTGCGGTGAGCTTTGCGATCGATCCCAAGACGGGCCAGCTCAGCCATATCGGCAACGGCCCGCTCGCCGACAGCATGGCCAATATCGCCATCGACCGCGGCGGCAAATTCCTGTTCAGCGCCTCCTATGGCGGCAACAAGGTCGCGCTAAATCCGCTGCTCGCCAACGGCGTCGCGGGCGAGCCGAAGCAGGTGATCCCGACCGGGCTGAACGCGCACGCCTTCCTGCCCTCGCCCGACAACCGCTTCGCGTTCGCGACCAATCTCGGCTCCGACCAGATTCTTGCCTTCGCGTTCGACGCCACGACCGGCACGCTCACGCCGAGCGATCCGCCGGCTCACAAGGTGCCAGAGAAATCGGGGCCGCGGCATTTCGTGTTCCACCCCAACGGCAAGTTCGTCTATCTCCTCCACGAGCTGAACGGCGACGTCGCGGCGTTCGCCTATGAGGCCAAGGGCGGCGCATGGGACGAGATCCAGCGCACCAGCGCGCTGCCGGAAGGATTTACCGGAAAGCCCTGGGCCGCCGACATCCACATTACCCCCGACGGCCGTTTCCTGTACGCCTCCGAGCGTACCACCAGCACGCTCACCGCCTACAAGGTCGATGCAACCACCGGCAAGCTGACCACCATCGGCAGCGTGCCGACCGAGAAGCAGCCGCGCGGCTTTCACATCGATCCCAGCGGGCGCTACCTCGCCGCAGTCGGCGAGCTCTCCGACAGCATGACGGTCTATGCCATCGACCAGAGCAGCGGCGCGCTCGCCAAGCTGAAGTCCTATGCCACCGGCAAGAAGCCGAACTGGGTGGAGTTCTTGAGCCTGCCGTGAGATTGCTCCGCTGCGGGATGAGTTCGGCCTGCATGGTGCGAGACGCCCGCTTTGGCGGGCTCCTCACCATGAGGGTCTGACATCCCGCCGCGAAGCATGACCTCATCCTGAGGGCCCGCCGCAGGCGGGCGTCTCGAAGGATGGCCGCAGGGACAGTGGAAGACAGCGAACCTTGGCGCCGGTCCCGAAGACTAAATCACGGGCGGCATCGCGCCGCCCGTGCTGCTGCGGCATTCTCATTCGGCCGGCCCTGATGTGCCCTTGGCTCGCAGCGATCGCTTCTGCTAACGATAAGGCCGTCAAGGCCCCAACCGGAATGACCCATGCGTTCATTGCCTGCGCGTTCTGTTTCCAGACATCTCGTTGCGCTCACCGGACTGCTGTTGCTGTCGGCCCAGCCCGCTGCCGCCGCCGATGACGACGCGCCCAAGGGGCCGGCGGTCACGGTGCTGAAGGTCGCAAAATCCTGTTTCTCCGACATCGTCGAGGGCACCGGCACCATCCTCGCGCGCGAGGCAAGCTCGGTGCGGCCGGAGCGGCCCGGCCTGAAGGTGACGGAGGTGCTGGCGGAAGCCGGCGACACCATCACCGCAGGCCAGGTGCTGGCGCGGCTGGCGCTGCCCGAGGGCGGCACACTTCAGATCACCGCCCCCGTGGCAGGCGTGATCGCGACGTCGACCGCGCAGATCGGCAACCTCGCCTCCGCCAAGGGCGAGGCGCTGTTCACGATCGTGGCGCGCAGCGAGTACGATCTCGTCGCCCTCGTCGCGACCAGCGATATGCGCAAGCTCGCGGTCAACCAGGTGGCGACCGTGCGCATCGCCGGCGCGGGCGATATCGACGGCAAGGTGCGCCGCATCGGCCCGACGGTCGAGCCGAACATCCAGCAAGGCATGGTCTATATCGGCATTTCCTCGCAGAAGCGGCTGTTGCTGAATGCGAGCGGCCGCGCGCTGATCAAGTCGGGCCAGAGCTGCAACGTCGCGGTGCCGCTGACATCGGTGCAGTATTCCTCCGCCGGCACCGTCGTGCAGGTGATCCGCCGCAACCGCGTCGAGACCAAGCGCGTCGAGGTCGGACTGATGTCGGGCGGCAATATCGAGATCCGCGACGGCCTCAACGAAGGCGATATCGTCGTGGCCCGCGCCGGCGCGCTGCTGCGCGAAGGCGATCCGGTGCGCACGGTGATGGCTGCGGAAGCGGCGAAGTAATCGCCACAATCGTCATTGCGAGAAGCAAAGCGACGAAGCAATCCAGAATCTTTCCGCGGGAAGATTCTGGATTGCTTCGCTCCGCTCGCAATGACGATGGAGAGGCAGATGTGCGTTAAACACGCACATCGTAGGGTGTGCAAAGCGAAGCGTGCCCACGTCTTCTATAGAGCGCGTCTTCTATCGAAATGTTGGAGAGATGGTGGGCACGGCGCGTTGCGCCTTTGCCCACCCTACAAGACCTAAGAAAAACTAGCCGCCGGCTTCGCCGAAATGGACGTCCTCAAGCAGCGAGGAGGAGACGGACGGGACCTGGTCGCCTTCGCTGGCGCGGGAGATGGCGAGGCGGGTCTTGTTGAAGACGCTCTCGGCGCTGCCCTGGGCATTGAGGTTGTTGAGGAACTCGCTGACAAGCACGCTGTGCTCGCCCTTGCCGTCGTCGACGACCTTGCCGGGCGAAGCCGAGGAGAGGATCAGCGCATTGTCCGTCGCGCTGATCGGCGCGAGGCCGTGGCTGTAGGAGCGGAAGCGGCGCTCATAGGGATTGCGGCGGGAGGCGTCGACCACGACGAGCTTGGCCTTGGCGCCCTGCTCCTTCATCATGTCGAGCACGCCTTCGATGGAGACGCCCTGACGACGGACATCGTTTTCCTTCCAGATCACGGCATCGACCGGCAGCATGTAGCTCTCGCGGCCGGCCTGCACGCCGTAGCCGCCGAAGAACAGCATGACGACGGTGTCGCGCTTGATCCGGGACTTCAGGCGATTGACGGCGCGGACCATGTCGTCCTTGGTCGCGTCTTCCACCATGTCGACGTCAAACCCGTTCTTGCGCAGCGACGAAGACAGCGCGCGGGCGTCGTTGATCGACTGCGTCAGCGGCGCATTGGCGTCGGGGTAGTGCCCATTGCCGATGACGAGGGCGAGACGCGAGGCCTGGCCGATCGAGCCGGTGACCTGGTCGGTCGAGACGGCCTTGGCGGCATCGAGCGCCCGCATGTTCAGGGCAGCATGGGCGCCGATCACGAGCGAGACCGTGCCGATGAGGGCTGCGGCCAGCGCGATCGTGCGTCGGGAAATGTCGAGCTGCGTTACATTCATCTCGCGTCATTCCTGTCACTGCCAAAGACCAGCCAAGCACGCGCACACTGTTTGAGTAGCGCGATAGCGTCTTTGGGTTTGAGGGATTGGCCGGGGTGTGCCCCCGAATTGCGCGCAATTTGCGGCGCCGCACCAAACAAAGCCTTAACCGGATATCGCCTCCCCCGCAATAGATCGCCGAAAATTTGAGCTAAGTCACTGGAAGTACGCGCTAATTTGCACCGCCAAAAGTGTGATTTTTTTGCGTCCCCGTAGCCTTCCGGAGCCTGATTATGCAGGCTTCGTGCCGGCTTTTTCTGTGACTGTCATCACATTTGTATTTCCTGCGAATCCGGGTAGCTTTTTCAACGACTTGCAGGGGGTGGCACGCGGCTGGGAGCGTGCCGGCCGGCGCCCTCGGCCAAATTCCCGCGACCAGGTATTTCATGAGCTTTCAATATTTTGCCGGCGCCACCTGCCGGGCGCTGACGGCGCGGAAGGACGGCCCCTCGCTTTACGACGTCTGCGATCCCGTATTGTCCGTTGCGGCCAGCGGCGATCCGCATCTGGCCAAGTTCTACAAGACCGCCCTCGGCAATCCCGCATTGCGGGTGCTGCTCCGCCGGGCCGGTCTGCCCGAACTGCGCGATGAAGGCAAACTGGCCCGGCTGCGCCACGCGCTGGTGCGCGCCCGCGACGAGGCCGAGCCCGATTGGGCGGCGGTCGGCCAGCCCGTTGCCGACCTCGTCGACAGCATCGCGCTGGATCATCCCAAGCCGCCGCCGGCCATGTTCACCGGCGCCATGCCGCAACAATCGCAGATCGACGGCGTGATCCGCGACTGCGCGCAGCATCTGCTGGGCTCGTACCGCAAGAATGGCTTTCTGCCGACCTACGCTGCGTTCAACCTGATCGGCGACCCCGATTTCCGCGGCCGCGAGCTGACCATCGCGCTCTCGGGTCTCAACGCGCGCGGCTACAAGAACTCCTCGCTGCTGTTCAACCTCGCCCGTGTCTTCATCGCGCGATCGCCGGCGCGCGCTGTCGTCAATCCGCCCTGGCGAGGGGTTGCCGAACCGATGTGGGAGCCGGTGCAGATCCGCCACCGCTCGGCCTATTACGACGCGTTCTTCATCGAGGCGCTGCTCGGCTATGTCGAGAGCGGTCTCGCCTCGCCTACCGAGATGACGGCGGCGAAGCGCGCGGTTGCCGACATGGTCGATTTCTGCGTCAACATCAGCCGCGAAGAGGTCGAGGGCATCGACGGGGCGCGGTTCAACGTCATCACCGCGCTCGCGCCGGCGCCGCATCCGCGCTTCTCACGCTATTTCGCCCAGATCAAGCAGGACCTCGGTTTCGGCGTCTACGTGCCGGATTGCGACACCACGGCGTGCTCGATCTCCGCGGCGACGCAGGCCGGCTGCACCGATCCGATCCTCGACCAGCCGCTGCTGGATTTCTATGCAGGCTATCAGGTGCGCGCCGGCGTCAACGAGCCGCGCGTGACCGTGCCGATCAACGACAATATCGACTATGAGGGCGGGGTTGCGACCTGGATCGACAATCTCAAGGGCGAGCGGCCCTATGGCAACGATCTCGATCCGACGCTCAATCTCGACATTCTCGAGGTCAGCTTTCGCAACCTCGCGCGCTGGAAAGTATTGGAGACGCCGGCGCGGCTCGCCACCGTGCATCGCATCATCGGCTTCCAGAAGCGGCTGGCGGCGAGCGGCGCCTTCGCCAATCCGCGCTCGCACATCTATTATCTGCCGGAGCTCTACAGCGCCTATTTCGGCCGCTGTTATGCCGCCTTCCTGGCGCTGCCGCTGGCGGCGCAGGCGATCATCGATCCCGACGGCGATTTCGATTTCATCCGCCACCGCGTGCTGTCTTACGTCAAGGGCGAGCTGATGGCCGCCGAGATGAACGTGTTCGACGCAGCGCTCGCGCTGATCGCGCTCGGCCATCTCGGTGCGGACCCGCGCGCCTTTGCGCCGGCGCTGAACGTGATCGTCGCGAGCCTCGGCGAAGGCGGCCGCCGCGGCCCGTTCCGTGCCTATGAATGGAACAAGATGAAGACGCCGACGCGGATTTTGGTCGGCGGTCCGGAGGTGACGTCGGCGTTCGTGCTGATGGCGCTGGCGGTGGCCAAGCGGGCGATGACGCGGGGATAGGTTTCGTAGGGTGGATTAGCGAAGCGTAACCCACCACTTCTGCCGCCGTGGAGACGAAAGAGGTGGGGTTACGCCTTCGGCTAACCCACCCTACAAAACTTCGCTCGATGACGGGAAGTTGAAAGCCCAAGTGCCAGGCATATGCTGGCCGGGCGGACAAAAGCCGACCACAATTGCGAGGTCTATCGCAATTTTCATCACACGCGGACCGGCATGTTGCGAAAATTCCTGATTGCGCTGTCATTGCTCGCCTTGTCCTTGCCCGGCCTGGCGTCGCAGGCTGAGGCCGCCGACATCACCGGCACCGCAAAGGTCCGCGCCGGCGACGCGGTGGCGATCGGCAACACGCGGATCAGGCTCGGCGGCATCGACGCGCCCGCGGTCGACCAGCTCTGCCTCAACAACAAGGGCGAGCGCTGGACCTGCGGCATCGCGGCCCGCGACGAGCTCGCCAAATATGTCGACGGCAAGAACTGGGTCTGCCATGCGAGGTCGATCGACCGGCGCGGCCGCACCGTGGCGCGTTGCGATGTCGGCGGCGAGGATATCCAGAAATGGCTGGTGCGCGCAGGCTGGGCGCTGGCCTACACCCGCATGTCGCACGACTATGAGGCGGACGAGAAGGCCGCGCGGGAGGCCAAGGCCGGGATGTGGCAGGGCGCCTTCATCGCGCCCTGGGACTGGCGCGTGCGCAACAAGAAGACCACCATCCTCGGCGCCACCAAGCCGCCCGACGGCGCGCATGCGATCCTGCTCGCTTCGGCCTCGGGGCCCGTCGCGCCCTCGCCGGACTGCACCATCAAGGGCAACGTCAACACCGCCGGCGAGTGCATCTATCACCGGCCGACCAGCCGCTGGTATGCGCAGATCAAGATGAAGATCAGCAAGGGCACGCGCTGGTTCTGCTCGGTGGAGGAAGCCGAAGATGCGGGCTGCCGCGAGACTAAGAGATAACCCACGTCAGACCTGCGTTTTCCGGCCTTTTCTTGCACCGCAGCGCCGCGTAAAAGTGTGAATCAGCGACCCACCATCCTGTTCTCAGGCAACAAGGACCAACAGCAATGACCGTTCGCGCGGGCCGGGAATTTCTGGCCATCCCCGGGCCCACCAATATGCCCGACGAGGTGCTGCGGGCGATGCATCGTCCGGCGATCGACATCTACTCCAAGCAGATGACCGATCTGACCGAGAGCCTGCTCAGCGACATCTCGAAACTGTTTGCCACCAAGGGCAAGTCCTACATCTACATCGCCAACGGTCACGGCGCCTGGGAAGCAGCATTGAGCAACGTGCTGTCGCGCGGCGACAAGGTGCTGGTGCTCGAAAGCGGGCGGTTCGCGATCGGCTGGGGCCATGCCGCGGCGCTGATGGGTGCCGAGGTGGAGGTGCTCAAGGGTGACTGGCGCCGCGCGGTGCGGCCGCACGAAGTCGAGGAGCGCCTGCGCCGCGACAAGGAGCACACCATCAAGGCCGTCGTCGTCGTCCAGGTCGACACCGCCTCAGGCGTGCAGAACGACATCGAGGCGATCGGCAAGGCGATCAAGGCGAGCGGTCATCCGGCGCTGTACATGGTCGACACTGTCGCCTCACTCGGCTGCATGCCGTTCGAGATGGACAAATGGGGCATCGACGTTGCGATGTCGGGCTCGCAGAAGGGCCTGATGACGCCGCCCGGCCTCGGCTTCGTCACGGCCAATGCGCGTGCGCTCGAGGTCCACAAGAAGGCCAATATGGCGACACCCTATTGGAGCTGGAGCGAGCGCGAAGGCAGCGAGCATTATCGCAAATATGCCGGCACCGCGCCGGTTCATCTGCTGTTCGCGCTGCGCCAGGCGATCGACCTCTTGCACGAGGAAGGGCTGGAGAACGCCTTCCGCCGCCACAGCCTGCTCGGCGAAGCCGCGCGCCGCGCGGTCGGCGCATGGTCGGAAGGCCAGGTGCTCGGCTTCAACATCGCGGAAGCCAGCGAACGCTCCAACACCGTGACCACAGTGACCATGAGCAACGGCCATGATCCCGCAATCCTGCAACGCTATTGCAAGGAGAAGTGCGGCGTCGTGCTCGGCACCGGCATCGGCGATCTCTCGGGACAAGCCTTCCGCATCGCCCATATGGGCCACGTCAACGCCCCGATGCTGCTCGGCACGTTGGGGGTGATCGAGGTCGGGCTGAACGCGCTGAAGATCCCGCACGGCAAGGGCGGGCTCGAAGCGGCGGTTGCGTATCTCGGCGAAGAGGTGGCGGCGTAAGCGTCTTTTTTCCTTCTCCCCTTGGGGGAGCAATCTTGTAGCCCGGGTGAGCGGAGCGACACCCGGGATTCTTGCGTGAGTCCCCGCATGTCGCTTCGCTCATGCGGGCTACGGCAGCGGCGGGATCCGATACGCCTCGACCTGCGCCTTCAGTTCCTCCAGCGAGGCAAGCGGCGCCTTCGGATCCACCCGATATTCCCCACGCGCCAGCCACGACAGCACCTTCGCATCGACGATCGGCGAATGGTGGATGACGTCGCCGTAATTGTCGAGGTTATGCGTCACGTCCTTGATCGCCCGGAAATCGTACAGGCGCACATTGGGAAGCTGCGTCAGGCGCTGCGCAATGACGGCGGTGAGGTCGGTGACGATCTTCAGCGTCGCAGGCGAAGCGTCGCGCATCGCGACGAATTGCAGGATCGAATAGGGCGGGAAGTAGATGTCGAAGGTCACGTCCGGATGGCGCGCGATCAGGCCGACGGCGTCGCGTTCGAAATGCGTTATCATGGCATCGTAACGATAGCCTTCACCGAGAAAGCGGCTGCGTACGGGATCGGTGATATAGGCGAAGGCCGCGAGCGTCCTTTTCGCATTATAGGCGCGCGCGACGTCGATATCGCGCGGCAGCGCATAGATGTCGTCGACGTCGGCCAACGCAAACTTGACGGGCAGATAAGGCGCGGCCCGGGTCAGCGGCTGCCGCAGCGGCGGAACCGACCGCAGCAACGCAAACAGGGATTCCTTCGCCATCGCCGCGCTGAACAGGTAGGACGCGATGCCCTTTGCCGTCCCGCGATAGAGATCGGCAGAGAGATAAGGATCGGTCTCGATGTCGGCCGCATCGACAAAGATGAAATCGTCCATCGCCCAGATCACGCGTTTTGCGCCGCGGTCGATGGCCTGCTCGAGCACAAAACCCTGCTGGCGCGAATTGGAGCCGGTCATCGCCAGCTTGAGCGAGTGCACGCCAAGCCCATGATCGATGTCGCTCTGGCGGAAATGGATCGCGAGCGAGGTGCCCATGAAGGCGGCGTCGAACAACTGGCTGCGGATCAGCCCGGCATTCTGCACGCGCGTGTCATCGGAATAGAACGGCGCGACGAGGCGCGAGGGGCGAAACAGCTGCAAGGGATCGATGACATAGGTGAGCGCAGCCGCGCCCAGCACGCACGCGATGCTCGCGAGGAGAAGACGCCCTGGATGTGTGAACGCGCCTTGCATCAGAACCGGAAATAGATGAATTCACTGTGGCTCTGGATACCCAAAACCCCGAACGCAAGCACCAGCGACGCACCATAGAGGACCAGCGGCTGCATCCGTCCGGCTATCAGGCCGCCACCGACCCTGCGATTGGCGTGGTCGTACCCCATGATTCCTTGCGTGTTCGGCGCCAGCCACACCAGCGCGGCATAAATTGCGACCATCACCGACGCCGCAATCTCCTCGCGGCCGAACACGATATTCGCCGGATCGGCCATCGCATTCAGAATCCGCATGGCCCAATCGACCCGCTCGGCCCGGAAGAAGACCCAGGCGACAACGACGGCGAGAAAGGTCAGCACGGCCCCGGCGACGCGAGCTGGGCGCGCGAGCAATTTCGGAACATTCGGCACCCGCGCGTTGAAGGCGTGATTGATACAGAGATAGGCGCCGTGCAGCGCGCCCCAAATGACAAACGTCCAGGCCGCGCCATGCCAGAGCCCGCCGAGCAGCATCGTGAGCATCAAATTGACGTAGCGCAGCACGCGGCCGCGACGGTTGCCCCCGAGCGGAATGTAGAGATAGTCGCGCAGGAAGTGCGACAGCGTCATGTGCCAGCGTCGCCAGAACTCGACGATGCTGGTGGCCTTGTAGGGCGAGTTGAAATTGACCGGCAGGAAGATGCCGAACATCAGCGATATCCCGATCGCCATGTCCGAATAGCCCGAGAAGTCGAAATAGAGCTGGAAGGTGTAGGCGAGCGAGCCAAGCCAGGCCTGATCAAAACTCGGCGCGCGCGCATCGAAGGCGAGCGCGACCAGCGGCTGGATTCCGTCGGCGAGGCACGTCTTCTTGAACAGGCCGATCGCGAAGATGATGAGGCCGCACAGGATCAGATGCCCATGCGGATGCTTGGTTTCCTCCCGCTCGAATTGCGGAATCATGTCCTTGTGGTGAAGGATTGGCCCCGCGATCAGATGCGGAAAGTATGTCACGAAGAGCGCGTAGTGCGGCAGCGCGTAGGCCGCCACCTGCCCGCGCCAGGCATCGACCAGGAACGCGATCTGGGTGAAGGTGTAGAAGGAGATGCCGACCGGCAGCAGGATGTGGACCGCAAAATGCGTGCCGGCCAGTGCATTGACGTTTTCGGCGACGAAGCCGGCATATTTGAAGATGCCAAGCACGAGGAGATCGCCGGCGACGCCGAGGGCAAGGGCGGCCTTTCGCTGCGACCGAGCAAGCTTCGCTACGATGAGGAGATGGCCTATGCCATAGTTGAAGGCGATCGATATCAGCAACAGGGCTACGAACTGCCAATTGCCGATGGCATAAAAAGTGAGCGAGGCCGCCGCCAACCAGATCACCGGGGCCAGATTGCTGCGCCGCCCGAGCCGGAAATAGCCTGCCAGCGCGGCCGGCAGGAACAGCAGGATGAACGGGTAGGAATTGAACAGCATCAGGCTGGACCGGCGGCGGGGATTAGGAAGCCTAAAGCATAGAAGGGACCGATCAACAACCCGGCGACTTGACGCTATTCTGGCGCAGTCCTTGGCGCAGTGGCGCTGGCAATTCGTGGAATCGGGACGATATAAGGCAGGACGCATCTTCTCCCTCTCCCCGCCTGCGGGGAGAGGGTTGGGGTGAGGGGGAGTCTCCACGAGGACGGTGACAGCGAGACTCGCGGAGAGCCCCCCTCACTCGGATTGCATCTTCGATGCAATCCGACCTCTCCCCGCAAGCGGGGCGCGGTGAAGAAGAAGCCGCGCGCGAACGTGACATGATGAGGATCGAGTGACACAAGCCAAACCACCTTCCCAGCCCCCCGTCGCCCCGCGCCGGCCGCATTCCTTCACGCGGCATGGGATCACCGTGACCGACGACTATGCCTGGCTGAAGGACGAGAAATGGCAGGAGGTGCTGCGCGACCCCGCGGTGCTCGATCCCGACATCCGCAAATATCTGGACGAAGAGAATGTCTACACCGAGAGCCTGCTCGGCCACACCTCATCGCTTCAAAAGACGCTGGTGCGCGAGATGCGGGGGCGGATCAAGGAGGACGATTCCAGCGTGCCGTCGCCGGATGGTCCCTTCGCCTATTTCCGCAAATTCCGCGAAGGCGGCCAGCACGAGCTGTTCGGCCGCATGCCGCGCGATGGCGGCGAGGGCCACATCGTGCTCGACGGCGATGCGCTCGCCAAGGACCACACCTATTTCAAATTCGGCGGCAGCCGGCACTCGAATGACCACAGGCTGCAGGCCTGGAGCGCCGACACCAAAGGCTCGGAATATTTCTCCATCCGCGTGCGCGACTGGGCGACCGGAAAGGACCTCGACGACGTCGTCGAGGAGACCGACGGCGGCGTGGTCTGGAGCAAGGACGCAACGTCGTTCTTCTACGTGAAGCTCGACGACAATCACCGCCCGATGCAGGTGTGGCGGCACAAGCTCGGCACTGGGCAGGCAGACGACACGCTGGTTTACGAAGAGCAGGATTCCGGCTGGTTCACCCATCTGCACGAGAGCACCAGCGGGCGCTTCTGCGTCGTCGCGGGCGGCGACCACGAGACCTCCGAGCAGCGGCTGATCGACCTCGCCCATCCCGACGCACCGCCGCGCCTGGTCGCGGCACGCGAGGAAGGCGTGCAATATTCGCTGGCCGACCGTGGCGACGAACTGTTCATCCTCACCAACGCCGACGACGCGATCGACTTCAAGATCGTCACCGCACCGCTGGCATCACCCGAGCGCAAGAACTGGCGCGATCTGATCCCGTATCGCCCGGGCATCTACATCATCGATCTCGATCTCTATGCCGGCCACATGGTGTGGCTGGAACGCGCCAATGCGTTGCCGTCGATCGTGATCCGCGACCTCGCGACCAAGGAAGAGCACGCCATCGCGTTCGACGAGGCGGCCTATTCGCTGGATACGATGGGCTCCTACGAATTCGAGACGACGAATTTGCGTTTCGCCTATTCGTCGATGACGACGCCGTCGGAAGTCTATGACTACGACATGGTCAAGCGGACGCGTACCCTACGCAAGCGGCAGGAGATTCCGTCCGGCCACAATGCGAGCGACTACGTTACGACGCGCATCATGGCGAAGGCGCATGACGGCGCCGAGGTGCCGGTCTCGATCCTCCATCGCCGCGGGCTCACGCTCGATGGCGCGGCGCCGCTTCTGCTCTACGGCTACGGCTCCTACGGCATGGCCATGCCGGCTTCGTTCAGCGCCAACCGCCTGTCGCTGGTCGATCGCGGCTTCGTCTACGCCATCGCCCATATCCGCGGCGGCGCCGACAAGGGCTGGGGCTGGTATCTCGACGGCAAGCGCGAGAAGAAGACCAATTCGTTCGACGACTTCTCGGCCAGCGCCCGCGCACTGATTGATGCGAAGTACACCAGCGCAAAGCGCATCGTCGGCCACGGCGGTTCGGCCGGTGGCATGCTGATGGGCGCGGTGGCGAACCGCGCCGGCGAATTGTTCGCCGGCATCGTCGCCGAAGTGCCGTTCGTCGACGTGCTCAACACCATGCTTGACGACACGCTGCCGCTGACGCCGCCGGAATGGCCGGAATGGGGCAACCCGATCGAGAGCGAAAAGGATTTCCGCACCATCCTGTCGTATTCGCCCTACGACAATGTCGCGGCGAATGATTATCCCGCGATCCTGGCAATGGGCGGATTGACCGATCCGCGCGTCACGTACTGGGAGCCCGCCAAATGGATCGCGCGCCTGCGCGCGACGATGAGCGGTGGCGGCCCGGTGTTGCTGCGCACCAACATGGGCGCCGGCCACGGCGGCGCCTCGGGACGCTTCAACCGGCTCGATGAAGTCGCGATCGTCTATGCGTTCGCGCTGTGGGCGGCTGGGATGGCGGAGGCCGGGGTGTAGGCGTTCATATGCCTCCCCATCGTCGTCCTGGCGAAAGCCAGGACCCATACCGCGTGATCTATCCGAAGAAGGTCGGTGTCAGTACCGCGCGAAAACACGACAACTCCGAGTCTTCGCCAAATTACTCCCTGGGGTAATGGGTCCTGGCTTTCGCCAGGACGACGACGGAGATTGTGGGACGAGTTGTCGGCCTTTACCTTCCGTTCGCCTTCCGCCATGCGGCGAAGTCGGTCAGCGTCTGCGGGTCCGTCGCCGGATAGAGACCGAAAATGCCGCGGCCCTTGTTGACTTCTTCGGTGACGAAGTCCTCGAACGCGGTCATCTCGAAGGTCTCGTTGGCGATCTCGTCAGCAAGATGCGCGGGAATCACGATCACGCCGTCGCTGTCGCCAAGAATGACGTCGCCGGGAAACACCGGCGCGTCGCCGCACCCGATCGGCACGTTGATTTCGATGGCTTGATGCAGCGTCAGATTGGTCGGTGCGCTCGGGCGGTGGTGGTAGGCGGGGATCCCCAGTTTGGCGACCTCGGCCGAGTCGCGAAAACCGCCATCGGTGACGACACCGGCGACACCGCGCTTCATCAGGCGCGTGACCAGGATCGCACCGGCCGAAGCGGCGCGCGCGTCCTTGCGGCTGTCCATCACCAGCACGCTGCCTGGCGGGCAATCCTCGACCGCCTTGCGCTGCGGATGGGAGCGGTCCTTGAAAACGTCGATGGTGTTGAGATCCTCGCGAGCCGGCATATAGCGCAGCGTGAAGGCTTCACCGACCATGGTCGGCTGGTTGGCGCCGAGCGGGTGCACATCCTGGATCATCTGGATGCGCAGGCCGCGCTTGAACAGCGCTGTGGCGACGGTGGCGGTGGAGACGGATTTGAGCTTGTTGCGGGTGGCTTCGGTAAGTTTCGTCATTTTCACGCTCTCTAGTAAATCGAGGGCTCGCCGATCGGCGCGCCGAAATCGGTCTCGAGGAAGTCGAAATCGCAGCCGTCATTGGCCTGCTTGATGTGCTTGGTGAACATCCAGCCATAGCCGCGCTCGAAGCGGCGCTCGGGCTGCTTCCAGGCGGCGCGGCGCTTGTCGAGCTCGGCTTCCGACACATCGAGATTGATGGTGCGGGCGGCGACATCGAGCGTGATGCGGTCGCCGTTCCGCACCAGCGCCAGCGGTCCGCCGACATAGGATTCGGGGGCTACGTGCAGAATGCAGGCGCCGTAGCTGGTGCCGCTCATCCGCGCATCCGAGATGCGCACCATGTCGCGCACGCCCTGCTTCACGAGCTTGGTCGGGATCGGCAGCATGCCCCATTCCGGCATGCCCGGTCCGCCCTGCGGCCCCGCATTGCGCAAGATGAGAATGTGGTCTTCGGTGACGTCGAGATCGGGATCGTCGATCGCCTTCTTCATCGACGGATAATCGTCGAACACCAGCGCAGGCCCAGTGTGCTTGAGGAAGCGCGGCGCGCAGGCGCTCGGCTTGATGACGCAGCCGTCGGGCGCGAGATTGCCCTTGAGCACGGCGAGCGCGCCTTCCTTGTAGATGGGATTGTCGATCGAGCGGATCACGTCGTCATTGTGGACCTCGGCCTGCGCGATGTTCTCGCCGAGAGTCTTGCCGGTGACGGTGATGCAATCGAGATGCAGATGCGGCTTGATCTGTCCCATCAGCGCCGGCAGGCCGCCGGCATAGAAGAAGTCTTCCATCAGATAGGTATCACCGCTCGGCCGCACATTGGCGATGACAGGCACCTTGCGGCTCGCAATCTCGAAATCGTCGAGACCGATGTCGAGACCGGCGCGGCGAGCCTGCGCGATCAGATGGATGATCGCATTGGTCGAACAGCCCATCGCCATCGCCACTGCGATCGCGTTCTCGAACGCCTTGCGGGTCTGGATCGCCTTCGGCGTCAGATCTTCCCAGACCATCTCGACGATGCGGCGGCCGCATTCGGAGGCCATGCGGATGTGGTTGGCATCGGCGGCAGGAATCGAGGAGGCACCTGGAAGCGTCATGCCGATCGCCTCGGCAATCGCGGTCATGGTGGAAGCCGTGCCCATCGTCATGCAGGTGCCGTAGCTGCGCGCAATGCCAGCTTCGATGTCGAGCCAGTCCTTCTCGGAGATTTTTCCGGCGCGGCGCTCGTCCCAATATTTCCAGCCGTCCGAGCCCGAGCCGAGCGTCTTGCCCTTCCAATTGCCGCGCAACATCGGACCGGCCGGCAGATAGATCGCCGGGATGTTCATCGAGGTCGCGCCCAGCAGCAGCGCCGGAGTGGTCTTGTCGCAGCCGCCCATCAGCACCACGCCGTCGACGGGATGGCTGCGCAGCAGCTCCTCGGCGTCCATCGCCAGCAGATTGCGATAGAGCATCGTGGTCGGCTTGAGCAGCGATTCCGACAGCGACAGCGCCGGCAGCTCCAGCGGCAGACCGCCGGCCATCAGGATGCCGCGCTTGACGTCATCGACGCGCGACTTGAAATGCATGTGGCAAGGTTGCGCGTCCGACCAGGTGTTGAGGATCGCGATGATCGGGCGGTCCTTCCACTCCTCCGGCGCGTAGCCCATCTGCATGGTGCGGGAGCGATGGCCGAACGAGCGGAGATCGTCGGGTGCGAACCAGCGCGCGCTGCGGAGCTGGTCGGGCGTTAGTTTCTTCTTGGTCATGATTGGGTGCCCCATTTCTGCACGGTGTTCCGCTCGATGGCGCGGAAGATCAGGTTCTCGACAAAAAGCCCGATGATGATCACCGTCAAGAGGCCGGCGAAGACCGCAGGTATGTCGAGCAGGTTGCGGTTTTCGAAGATGAACCAGCCGAGCCCGCCCTGCCCCGACGACACGCCGAACACCAGCTCGGCCGCGATCAGCGTGCGCCAGGCGAAGGCCCAGCCGATCTTGAGGCCGGTGAGGATCGAGCCGAAGGCCGCGGGAATCAGTATCTTCGCCACATAGGGCAGCCCGCGCAGGCCGTAATTGCGGCCGACCATGCGCAACGTGTTGGACACGCTCTTGAAGCCGGAATGGGTGTTGAGCGCGACCGGCCACAGCACCGAATGGATCAGCACAAACACCAGACTGCCGTTGCCGAGACCGAACCAGATCAAAGCGAGCGGCAACAGCGCGATCGCCGGCAACGGATTGAACATCGCCGTGACCGTCTCGAGGAAATCGGTGCCGATACGGGTCGAGATCGCGAGCACGGTGAAGATCGCGGCCAGCACAATGCCGGCCGAATAGCCCATGAACAGCACTTTGAGCGAAGCCCAGACGCGCATCGGGATGGTGCCGTCCTTCACACGCTCGAACATCGTGATGACGGTGTCGTGCAGCGTCGGAAACAACAGGGGATTGTCGAGGGCGAGGCCGTAGGCCTCCCAGACCGCCGCGAGGAACAGGATAATGACGGCCTTGCGGACAAACCCATCGTTCCACAACAGCTCGACCACGCTCAGCTTGCGCTCGACTTCGGCTGCGCTGCCGGCGACCGGCGCCTCACGTAGCAGGATCCTGGCTTCGCCCATGTAAGGCTCCCTTAATGCGCCGTTGCTTCGGAGGCGAACAGGAGATCGTGAATCTCCTTCTCGAGCCGGCCGGCACTGCCATCGTCATTGGAGACCTTGTCGACGTCGACCACCTCGGCCTTGACGCGGCCGGGATGCGGCGACAGCAGCAGGATGCGGTTGCCGATGCGGATGGCCTCCGCAATCGAGTGGGTCACGAACAGCACGGTGAATTTGGTCTCGCTCCAGAGCTGGAGCAGCTCGTCCTGGCAGGTTCGCCGCGTCAGCGCGTCGAGCGCGGCGAACGGCTCGTCCATGAGCAGGATGTCCGGCTCCATCGCCATGCCGCGCGCGATCGCGACGCGCTGCTTCATGCCGCCGGACAGCGTGTGCGGATAAGCATCGACCACGCGTGTCAGGCCGACCTTCTCGATATAGGCCCGCGCCCGCGCTTCGGCGTCCTTCCGCGACAATTTTCGCGCGGTCAGCAGTGGAAACATCACGTTGGCCAGCACGCTCTTCCAGGGCAGCAGCTGGTCGAACTCCTGGAAGATCATCATGCGGTCGGCGCCGGGACCATGGATCTCGCGGTCGTTGATGGTCATGCGGCCTTCGCTCGGCGCCATGTAACCGCCGACGGCCTTGAGCAGGGTCGACTTGCCGCAGCCGGACGGCCCGAGCAGCACGAAGCGATCGGACCTGTCGACGGTGAAGCTCACCCTTTCGGTCGCGGTGACGACGGCGCTGGAGGTCTTGTAGCGCAGCGTCACGGAGCTGACGTCGAGCAGCGCCATCAGTTGCCCTTCAGGTCGTGGGCGACGGGGAGATAGTAATCGGTCCAGGCCTTGGGCTGAGTCTTCAGCGTGCCGGTCTTGAACAGATGGGCGGCGAATTTCATCGTGCCCTGCGGTTCGAGATTCCACTCCATCATGCCGGGCTCCTTCAGGAGTTCGAGCAGCTCTTCCACCGAGGTCTTGTCGCCGGTGATCTCCTTGTAGATCTCGACCGCCTGTTTGGTGTCGCTGCGGATCAGATCCTGCGCTTCCTTGGTCGCATCGCGCACGGCCTGGATGATCTTCGGGTTGGCATCGGCGAACTTCGTGGTGGTGAAGAACTGCGCCTGGCTGAGCGGCCCGCCCATCACGTCAGGCGACGACAGCACGACATGCGCACCCGGCACGTTCTTCAGCTCGAGGAAAGTGAACGGCGGAATCGAGAAATGGGTGTGCACCTCGTGCTTGGAATTGGACAGCGCCGCATAGGCGTCGGGATGGCCGAGCTGCACCGTGTTGACGTCCAGCTTCGACCATTGGTCGGCACCAAAGGCCTCGGCCGCGGCGATCTGAAGCACGATCGCCTGGGTCGAGACTTTGACGGTCGGCACCGCGATCTTGTCGCCGGGGCCGAAATCCCTAATCGACTTGATGTTGGCGTCACGGCTGATCAGCGTCATCGGCTGCGCCGAGGTCGCGACGATGCCCTTGACGCCGCCGCGAGTGCGGTCCCACAGCAGCAACAGATTGCCGGTGCCGGTGTTGAGGATGTCGACGCCGCCCGCGAGCAGCGCATCGGTCTGCGCGCCGCCGCCGGAGAAGGTGACCCATTTGGTGGTGACACCCGCTACCCCGAGCTGGGCTGCGTGCTTCTCGATCAGCTTCTGCTTTTCCATGATGTGGCTCGGCATGTAGAAAATGCCGGGCTGACGCGACAACGATATCTCGGATTTTTGCTGCGCCTTCGCGGGCGAGGCCGCCAGCGCCGTGGCGGCGATCACGGCGACGGCCGTGAGGCCACACTGCAATTGCTTGATCATTGTTGTTCGTTTCCTCTGGCCGCCATTGACGAGCGATCCCACTAATGCACTAATGTATTAGTGCATCAAGGGCAAGGTGGCCGGAGCTCTTCGCATGGAACCAGCCCACCCTGCGCCCCGCAGGATCACCCGCCCCGGCGCGCGGCTCGACCGGGCCCGGCAGGCCGCGCCGCAAGTGTTCGAGCGGCTGCGCAACGCCATTCTTGCGCTCGAACTGCCGCCGGGCTCGCCGCTGTCGCGCACGGATCTCGCCGCACAATTCGGCGTCAGCTCGACGCCGATCCGCGACGCCTTGATGCGGCTGGAGGAAGAAGGGCTGGTCGACGTGTTTCCGCAGCACGCCACCGTCGTCAGCCGGGTCGACGTCGGTCGGGCCGAGCAGGCCCATTTCCTGCGCCAGGCGCTGGAGCTCGAAATCGTCCGCCTGCTCGCGCAGCAGCACGGCGAAGCCCTGGTCATACGCCTCGACCACACGATCGCGCTGCAGCAGCAATTCGCCAAGGCCGGAGACTTCCAGAGCTTCATTGCGGGCGACAATGATTTTCATGCGCTGCTTTATGCCGCGGCCGGCAAGCAGGAGCTCTGGACGCTGGTGCGCAGCCGCAGCGGACATATCGACCGGCTGCGCCGGCTGCATCTGCCCTCACCCGGCAAGGCCCAGAACATCGTCCGCCACCACAAGCTGATCACGCGCGCGATCGAGGCCGGCGACGCCGATGCTGCGCAACAGCATCTGCGCAAGCACCTGTCGGGCACGTTGAGCGAGCTCGACACGATCCGAAGCCACTATCCGGAATATTTGACCGACTAGGCCCTATGGCGTGCGGTTGTCGCGAGCGCTTGTGCACGTCACCGTGCATAAGTTTGGCGCAACCGAGTTCGCCTTTTGCGAGCAATCGTCGGATCGATGGCGAAGTGCTTGCAGGCCGGATGCAATCCGCGCAACAATTTCAGAATTGATGGTTTGATTTGCGGTCGCTGGGAAAACCCATCCAGCCCGGAGGATACCAGACGTGGCCAACATCCTGATCGTGGATGACGACCCGGCCGTGCAGATGACAATCCGGCTGCTCCTGGAGAGGGCCGGTCATCATGTCACCGTCGCCGGAGACGGCCGCAAGGGACTTGCGCTGTTCGAAGCCGGCCAGTTCGACCTTCTGTTTCTCGACATCTTCATGCCCGGCATGGACGGCCTGGAGACGATGCGCCACGTCCGGGCGCTGCAGCCGGCGATTCCGATCGTCGTCATTTCCGGCCGTTCGTCCGCGCCGGATGCCCATGCGGAGCCGGACTTTCTCAAGATGGCGACCAAGCTCGGCGCGGTGGCGAGCTTGCAGAAGCCGTTCCGGGCCGACGCGCTGCTCGCCGCCGTCGCCGGCTGCCTGGACGCGGCGCGGACGGCGTCGGCGAGGAATCCGGATGTCAGCACCGGCCGCCGATGACAAGAACCTTCATTCTGTTCCAACCGAGCACGGGCGCGGCCATTCAGGAAGCGGTGCAAATTTCGCCATGACCCTCGCTACGCGGCTCGCGATCGCGATGATCCTGCTGGTGACGGTCACCGTGGCCGCGGTCGGCTGGCTCGGCTATCGCAACATCACCCAGGCCGTGATTCCGCGGGTCCTGGAACGGATCGAAGCCCAGTCGAGCCTGCTGGCCACCCATCTTGAATCTTATGTGGCCGGCGCTCGCGGCGATCTGCTCGGTTATCGCTCCGCCGCTGCCATCAATGGCATGATCCGCGCTCATATCGGTGGAGGCATCGACGCTGTCGACGGCGTTTCGGAGCAAACCTGGCGCGAGCGCATCGCCACGCGGTTCGCAGCCGAGATCGACGCGAAGCCGAGCTACGGGCAATTTCGAATCATCGGCCTTGACGACGACCAGCGCGAACTGGTCCGCGTCGATCGCGCCGGCCCGAACGGAGCAGCACGGATTGTCCCCAACGACGAACTGGAACGCAAGAGCGACCGAACCTACTTCCAGGAGACGATTCGATTGGCGCCGGGCGACATCTATGTTTCGCCCATCGATCTCGCCACCCGGCAGGGAGGAACCACGGACCCTCACATTCCCACGATGCGCGTCGCGACGCCGCTGTTCACGCCTGATGGCAAGCCGTTCGGCATCGTCATCGCCAATATCGACATGCGTCCCGCGCTCGACCGCATCCGCTCGACCGCGAGCGCAGGGGGAGAGATCTATGTCGTGAACTCGCGTGGCGACTATCTCGTCCATCCCGATCGCACGCGGGAATTCGGTGCATTGCATGGCAACGGCAACGATTGGCGTCGTGACTTTCCTTTCTTTGCAGCCCGGGCCGGCCTGCCGCAAGGTTCCACGCAGCTTACGAGCGACCAAGCGGGTCGGCCGAGTGGAGCGGCGATCGCACCGGCGCTGCTGGCCGGCAAGGAGTGGTTGGCTATCATCGAGACGGCCCCACCGTCGGTGTTCAGCCGCGTTCCGGCGGCCATTCAAAAAACCTCCTCGCTGGTCGGCCTGCTTGCTGTCCTTGCCGCAGCTTTGCTTGCGGTGCTGCTGGCGCGCTCATTGACATGGCCGATCGGGCGCCTGACTGCGGCGGTGGAGGCGATCGGCAGCGGACGGCACGCCGAGATTCCCGTCGATGCGAGCGGAGAGACGGGTGTGCTGGCGCGGGCCTTCGCTCAAATGGTCGAGGAAACGAGAGCGAAGACGGCCGCTCTTGAACGCGAGATCGAGGAGCATCGCCGCACCGAGGCCGCGCGAAGCCATCATGAAGCGCGCGAGCGCTTGTTCAGCGCCGCCGTCGAATCCTCCGACGACGCGATCGTGATGCAATCGCTCGACGCCATCATCACCGGCTGGAATGCCGCCGCCGAGCGCCTCTACGGCTACTCGGCGAATGAGGCGATTGGGAAATCCACCGCGATCATCGTCCCACCCGACCGACGCGAGCAAGGCAAGGACTATTTACGGCGGATCGCCGGAGGTGAACCGATCGAACGCTTCGAGACGGTGCGCCTGCGCAAGGATGGCACGCCGGTCGAGATCTCACTCAGCCTGTCGCCGATCAGGGGCCCATCGGGCGAGATCATCGGCGCCTCCGGCACCGCGCGCAGCCTGACCGAGGCGCGGCGGGCAGAGCGGGCGTTGCAGCAGCAGCTGGAGGAACGGCGACAGCTCTTCGACACCTCGCAGGATCTGATCATGGTGATGGACGCGCGCGGCCACATCGCGCAGATCAGTCCGAGCAGCGAGGCCATTCTCGGCTACCGGCCGGAGCAGATGATCGGCCGGAGCGGCGCCGATTTCATTCATCCGAGCCATCTCGACCGGTCCCGCGACGAGATGCGCGCGCTGCGGCGCGGCGAACGTCTCAAGCTCGCCGACACCCGCTGCTTCCACAAGAATGGCCACGAGGTCTGGCTGTCCTGGCTCGGCAGCTGGTCCGCCCAGGCCAAGCGCTACTTCTTCGTCGGGCGCGACATGACGGAGGCGAGGCTTGCACAGGAGTCCTTGCGGGAGAGCGAGCAACTTGCGCGCAACATCATCGAGACCTCGCTCGACGCGTTCACCCAGACAGACCACACCGGTGCCATCCTGAGCTGGAACTCGCAGGCCGAGAAGCTCTTCGGATGGACGCGTGAGGAGGCGATCGGCAAGAATGCGATTGAACTTTTTATCGCCCCCAGTGAGCGCGAAAGCGTCACGGCCAGACTGAAGCTCTTTCTCGACTCTGACCAACAATCGCCAGCCAATCCACGGCGCGAAGTTTTGGTGCGGCGGCGCGACGGCAAGGAATTTAAGGCCGAGCTCAGCGTCACGGCGCTCCGGCGACGCGAAGGTATCCTCTTGAATTCGTTCTACCGCGACCTGACCGACAAGATCGCGGCCGACGAGCGCATCCGCCATGCCGAGAAGATGGAGGCGGTCGGCCAGCTCACCGGCGGCGTGGCGCACGACTTCAACAACATCCTCACCGTCATCACCGGAACGATCGAGATCCTGGCCGACGCGGTGGCCGGGGAGCCGGAGCTCGCGGCGATCACGAAGATGATCGACGAGGCCGCCGGGCGTGGCGCCGAGCTGACTCAGCACCTGCTGGCGTTTGCGCGCAAGCAGCCGCTCCAGCCGCGCGAAATCGACGTCAACGCGCTGATCATCGACACCGCGAAACTGTTGCGGCCGACGCTGGGCGAGCAGATCCATATCGAATCGGTGTTCGAGGACGAGAACTGCGTCGCGACCGTCGATCCAAGCCAGCTCACCACCGCGATCCTCAACCTCGCACTCAATGCCCGCGACGCCATGCCCGGCGGCGGCAAGCTGATCGTGGAGACGGGCGCGGCCTATCTCGACGAGGCCTATGCCAGCGTCAACGACGTCCCGCCGGGACACTACGTGCTGATCGCCGTGAGCGACACCGGCAGCGGAATTCCCGCCAACATGTTGGCCAGGGTGTTCGACCCCTTCTTCACCTCGAAGGGACCGGGCAAGGGCACCGGACTCGGGCTTTCGATGGTCTACGGCTTCATCAAGCAGTCCGCGGGCCATATCAAGATCTACAGCGAGGAAGGCCACGGCACCACGATCAAGATGTACCTGCCGCCCGGCAAGACGCCGACGGTGGTCGGCGAGGGCGTGACGCCGGCGACCATCGAGGGCGGACACGAGACGATCCTGGTGGTCGAGGACGACCGGCTGGTGCGCGACTACGTGCTGGCGCAGCTGCATTCGCTCGGTTACGTCACCTTGCAGGCTGCGAACGCCGCGGAGGCGCTCGCCATCGTCGCCGCCGGAAAACCGTTCGACCTCCTGTTCACCGACGTCATCATGCCCGGCAAGATGAACGGACGGCAGCTCGCCGACGAACTGCAGAGAACGCGTCCAGATCTCAAGGTGCTCTACACGTCCGGCTATACCGAGAACGCGATCATCCATCACGGCCGGCTGGATTCGGGCGTTCTGCTGCTGGCGAAGCCCTATCGTAAATCGGATCTGGCACGGACCATCCGCAAGGCGCTGAGCAGTTGATGGTGCGTCGGGCTGGGTGAGA
The DNA here is from genome assembly GCF_000244935.1 of Bradyrhizobium sp. WSM1253. NCBI lineage: Bacteria > Pseudomonadati > Pseudomonadota > Alphaproteobacteria > Hyphomicrobiales > Nitrobacteraceae > Bradyrhizobium > Bradyrhizobium sp. WSM1253. Next base: position 4,979,406 of record NZ_JH600073.1, on the reverse strand, counting down.
ACCCGTAGCCCGGGTGAGGGAAGCGATACCCGGGAACACTACGAGCCAAGTCCCGGATGTCGCTTCGCTCATCCGGGCTACGAAATGTCACCCACGGAATTTACGACGCGCGCTGCGCCGCGGTCATCACGATCCGGATCAGATCGGCGGCATTGCGCGCACCGAGCTTCTTCATGATGTTGGCGCGGTGGTCCTCGATGGTGCGCGGGCTGATGCCGAGCGTGCGGCCGGCCTCCTTGTTGGAGGCGCCGGCGGCAAACTGCTCGAGCACCTCGCGCTCCCTGCGCGTCAACGGCTCGCGCCCGGGGAAATGCAGCGAGCCGAACTTCGGCGCCGCGTTCTCCGACTGCCTGCGTGCATAAGCACCGATCGCCTCGTCCAGCCGGCCGACGATCTCGCTGCCGCGGAACGGCTTCTCGATGAAGTCGAGCGCGCCGCTCTTGATGGCCCCTACCGCCATCGCGATATCGCCCTGTCCGGAGATCATGAAGATCGGTGCCGGATAGTCCTCGCCGTGCAGCTCATTGAGAATATCGAGGCCCGACTTGCCGGGAATGTGCACGTCGAGCAGGACCGCTGCAGGTGTGCGGTTTCGCGCGACGGAGAGCAATGCTGCGCCGTCCGCAAAACAGATCACCTCATAGCCCGCCGCCTTCAACACCATCGACAAGGTGTCGCGAACGGCAGCGTCGTCGTCGACCACGAAGATTTCACCGCGAGAGCTTTGTTCGGCCATGTGCCACACATCCGGTTGGCATGAAGGATTCGCGTCCGCCCCAACCGTTATGGCGTTCGGCGCGGATTCGGCCCACCGTATTTGTACGGGACATGGACTTAACGCACAAGTAGCGGCAGGGCGCCTAATTGCGGAGGACGGAGAATATCCATGCTAAATTTGGCCGCTACGCCGCCCCTCGTCGCAATGCCCGAAGTCGATAGCCGTGAGCTGATTGCGGCTGACCTTCGCAAGCTGATCTCGCAGATCGAGACCAGCATGGGCCGGACGGCCACAACCATGGATCAAGAACACGGGAGCGGTCCGGAAGGTTCCGCCGACGTCTTCGTACTCGACGATGTCACACTCCGGTATGCCACGGCGATCGCCGCTCTCGACGCCTGCCGGGCCGGCCTTGGCCACGCCCTGGAATGCCTGTGGGAAGCCGGCCGCACGGTGTAAATCGCGATCGCTGCGACGCGGCGACCGCATTGTTTCATCGCATGGCCGGCCCGCGGCTCAGGCGCGGTGCCGCTCCACGATCGCGTCGGTGGCGACGCCACCCCAGGTGTGGATCGCCGGCAGGCCCATCGCGGTCTTGCCGAGATTGGCGAGGCTGATGCGCAAAGCGGCCAGATCCAGCGGCTTGGGCAGGCTCTGGAGCTCGATCCCGACGGAACGGGCGAAGCTGCGGGCGGCGCTGCGGCGCTTGCCGTCCATGCCGCTGACGACGATCACGGCGCCGCCAAATTTCGCCTTCGCCATCTCGCCCAGCACGTCGATGCCGTCGCCATCCTCCAGCACGAGATCAAGTGTCACGCAATCGAAGCGCGCCGTGCGGAGTTTTTCGATCGCTTCGGCCACGGACGGCGCCACGGTGACTTCGTGGCCGGCCTGCTTGGCCGCGACCGTGATCAGGCTGCGCTGCGTGGCGTCGTCGTCGACCACCAGAAGCTGAAGCGCGCGCCGCTCGGCGCTGTGGGGCAGGTTTGACGGGAGAGGTGAGAAAGAGCTTCTGGGCATTACGGTATCCTGAGATTGAGACCGGCAATGGATACACGGTTCGCGCTTAGGCGACGTAAAGCCGCGGCGGCAAATTCAGTCGGATGTTTCAGCAAATGTGAACCAACATCGCGGAAAACGGCGACGAGACGCACGTGAAGATCACGCCGCCTCGTCACGGCCACCGGCCGCGCCGCGCTTCTTCCGGTTCTTGCCACGCAGGAATTGGATGTCCATTTCGACGCCGTTGACGCGCACCAGTTCGCAGCGGCGGTAGGCGAGGCCGGTGGACGACAGCAGCAGGAAGAACTCTTTGAGGTTCAGGCCCTGAATCGAGCCTTCCACCGTCAGGATGGCGTCGGTGTCGGAGATCGCGTTGAGCTTGCAGTCGCGGCGCCAAGTGCCGTCGATGGCCATGATGCAGACATCATAGCCGCGACTGAACGTCACGCGTTCCGCGCCCTTGCCATCCTCGGCCATGCCTATCGTCCTGCCATGACCGCTACGCGCGGCGCTGCGCCGGCAAGAGCCGGCTTGGCGGCCGCGGCACGCGCGTCGTTCGGCTTGTAGAGACCGCGCCGCTCCGGAATCGGCCTGAACGTATCGGTCAGTCCGACCACCGTTTCGGCCGCGCCCAGCACCAGGAAACCGTCTCCCTCGATCTGGCGAGCCAGGCGGTTGAAGATGTTGATCTTCGTGTCCTGGTCGAAATAGATCAGCACGTTGCGGCAGAAGATGACGTCGAAGGTGCCGAGCTGAGCGAAATCGTGCAGCAGATTGAGCTGCCGGTGCTGGATCATCGCCCGCAACTCGGGATTGATCTGCCAGGTCTCGCCGGTCTGCTTGAAATATTTCATCAGCATCTGGATCGGCAGGCCGCGCTGCACTTCGAACTGGCTGTAGATGCCGGCCTTGGCCTTCTCGAGCACCTCCTGCGACAGGTCGGTGGCGATGATCTCGACGCGCCAGCCGGTCAGGGCCGCACCCATCTCCTTCAGGCTCATCGCCAGCGAATAGGGCTCCTGCCCGGTCGAGCCGGCGGCGCACCAGATGCGCACGCTGCGGCGGCCGGCGCGGGCCTTGATGATCTCCGGCATGATGGTGTCTCGGAAATGATCGAACGGGACCTTGTCGCGAAAGAAGAAGGTCTCGTTGGTGGTCATCGCCTCGACCACGCTGGTGACGAGCGCGCCCGAGCCAGCGCCTTGCAGCTTCTGCACGAGCTCGCCGATACCGGAGATCCCAGCCTTGCGCGCCAGCGGCAACAGCCGGCTTTCAATCAGATATTGCTTGTCTGCGGACAGATCGAGCCCGGAATGATCCCTCAGGAACTTACGCAGATACTCATATTCGGTCGGGGTCACGGATGGGCCTCTCGGAAGCTGTACTGGGAACACTCTGGCCGGAACACTCCGCCAGACACTCAGACCATGGCTTGTCCGACCGGGATCAAGCCGACTTCAGCAAATTTGTCGGCGATGATGTCCTTGTCGAAGGGCTTCATGATGTACTCGTTGGCGCCGCCGCTGAGCGCCTGAGCGATATGAGCCACGTTGTTTTCAGTGGTGCAGAACACGACCTTGGGCTGGTCGCCGCCCGGCAGGCGGCGCATGTGGCCCATGAACTCGAAGCCGTCCATCACCGGCATATTCCAGTCCAGCAGCACAGCGTCGGGCAGCTTGTGCTGACAGACCTCGAGCGCCTTGGAGCCGTCCTCGGCCTCCGTGACTTCGAATTCCAGGCCTTCCAGGATCCGGCGTGCGATCTTGCGCACGACGCTGGAATCATCGACCACCAAACACGTCTTCATCTTGGTTCTCCGGCTTCGATGTTTTCGGGGCTCACGCAGCCATTTGCACTTCGGTTTTGAGCTCGAGGACGCGATCGACGTCGAGGACGACCATGAGCTGGCCGTCGAGGCGGTGGACACCGCCGGCGAGCTTGGCCATGCGGGGGTCGAGATTGACGGGGTTTTCTTCCATGCCGTCCTCGGCGAGCCGCAGCACTTCGCCGATCTGGTCGATCAGGAGGCCGTAGGATTCACCGCGCAGATCGACACCGACCGCCATCGGGATCTTGCCGTCCTCGGGCTTGGGCAGGCCGAGCCGGGCGCGCATGTCGACCACGGTGACGATGCGGCCGCGCAGGTTCAGCACGCCCGCGATCTCGCGCGAGGACAGCGGCACGCGGGTGACGCGCTCGGGCATGAACACGTCCTGGACGCGGGAGATCGGCAGGCCGAACAGCTGGCCACCGATCATCGCGGTGACGTATTCGACCATGGCGCCTTCGCCGGACTGGGTCTTCTTGGTCATGTTGCGTATCTCCTGATCCCGCTGGTTACGCTGCTGCGCGGCTCAGCTCGGAGGCGCCGGCGGCGCCCGCGGTCTGTTCCTTCAGCGCCGCGATCAGACCGGGACGGTCGAACTTGGCGACATAGTCGTGGAAGCCGGCCTGACGGCCGCGCTCGATCGCCGCCGGCGACACCAGCGCGGAGAGCCCGATGATCGGCATCGCGCCCAGATTGCTGTCGGAGCGGATGGTCTCGGCAAACTCGAACCCGTTCATGTCGGGCATCTCGATGTCGGTCAGGACCACGTCGAAGGTCTGCGCGCGCAGCGCGGCCAGGCCCTCCTGAGCGGTCGGCGCGGTGCGGACGCGGTAGCCGGCGGCCTTGAGCACCGGGGCCAGCATGTTGCGGAAGAACGCCGAGTCGTCGACCAGCAGCACCGATTGCGAGTGCAGCGACGGCTTCATCTCCTTGCGGGTGAACCAGTCGGAGAACGCCATCGGCAGGAAGTGGCCGACGTCGATCACCTCGGTGGCCTGGCCCTTGATCACGGCCGAGCCGAGAATGCCGGAGGAGGAGCCGCCGACCTCGATGTTGAGCCGTTCCTCGACGATGTCGATGATCTCGTCGACGACGAGGCCCATGGAGCGGCCGTCATCGGAGAACACCAGGATCGGCTGGGCGCCCTGGCTCGCGATGGTGACGCTCTCCATGGCAACGAGCGGCATCAGCTGCTCGCGGTACTGCACCATGTAGCGGCCGTTCGAGAACTCGATCTTGTCGGCCGGGAGTTCTTCCAGGCGCGTGACGAGCCCGAGCGGGACCGCCTTGGGCTGGGACGAGCCGGCGCGGAACACCAGCAGCGAGGTGGTCTGCTCGCCACTTCCGATGCTGTGAGCCCCGTTCTCGCTGTTCATGTCATGGGCCGAGGAGCCGGCGGCGCCGAGCGCCTTGGCAATGCCGTTGGGGTCGATGATCATGATGACCGCGCCGTCGCCCAGGATGGTATTGCCCGAGAACATGTCGATGTGACGCAGCTTCGTCGACATCGGCTTGACCACGATTTCTTCGGTGTGGAACACGCCGTCGACGACGATGCCGAAGGTCTGGCTGCCGACCTGCGTCACCACGATGAAGCCGTTCTCGGGATCGGAGACGGCGCCGTCGTCGATCTTGAGCAGCTTCTTGAGATGGATCAGCGGCAGCAGCTTGTTGCGCAGCCGGAGAACCGCGGTGTCCTTGATGCGCTCGATGCGGTGCTCCGAGTTGGCGCGGGCCCGCACCAGCTCGACCACGGAGAGCTGCGGGATCGCGAAGCGGTCGCCGGCGGCTTCCACGATCAGCGCGGAGACGATGGCGAGCGTCAGCGGGATCTTGATGGTGACGGAGGAGCCTTCGCCGGCGACCGACTTGATGTCGATGGTGCCGCCGATCTGGTCGATATTGGTGCGCACCACGTCCATGCCGACGCCGCGCCCCGACACCGAGGTGATGGCGGCAGCAGTGGAGAAGCCCGGCGCGAAGATGAACTTGTGGATCTGGGCTTCGCTCATCTTCTCGAGCTCGGCCTCGGTGACCAACCCTGAGGAGATCGCCTTGGCCTTGATCCTGTCGGTGTTCAGGCCACGGCCGTTGTCGGCGATGCAGATGATGATGTGGCCGCCCTCGTGATAGGCGGACAGGCGAATGGTGCCCTGCTCGCCCTTGCCGCCGGCGAGACGCTCGGCCGGAGTCTCCAGGCCATGGTCGGCGGAGTTGCGCACCATATGGGTGAGCGGGTCCTTGATCAGGTCGAGCACCTGGCGGTCGAGCTCGGTGTCGGCGCCGTGCATCTCCAGCTCGATCTGCTTGCCGAGTTCGCTCGAGAGGTCGCGAACGATGCGGGGCAGCTTCTGCCAGGCATTGCCGATCGGCTGCATGCGCGTCTTCATGACGCCTTCCTGCAGCTCGGCGGTGACGTTGGACAGCCGCTGCAACGGCACCTTGAACTCGGTGTCCTCGTTGCGGCGGGAGATCTCCAACAGCTGGTTGCGGGTCAGCACCAGCTCCGAGACCATGGTCATCAGATGCTCCAGCGTATCCACGTTGACGCGGATCGACTGGTTGGCGATGCTGGCGCCCTCGCCGGCGCCCTCGTCGGCGATCGACTTCTTCGGCGCGGCCTTGTCCTTGGGCGCCTTGGTCTCTTTGGCGACAGGCGCCGGAGCTTCAGCGGCGGGTGCGGGCTCAGCCTTGACCTCAACCTTGGCAACCGGGGCCGGGACTTCGATCGGGGTTTCGCGGAAGGCGCGCTCGAGCTCGTCGAGCGACACTTCGCCCGGACGCAGCGGGCGCTCCAGGCTCGGGTCGGCCAGCATGCCGGAGGTCGGCGCGGCTTCAACGGCGACAGGCGCTTCCGGCACCAGCGGCGGCGCTTCAGCCACGGGAGCAGCAGCACCCGCCGCCATGGCCGCCATGCCCTGCTCGACCATCGCTTCCAGCTTGTCGATGAGATCGCGGTCGGTGCCCTCGGGCTCGGCTTCGGTCGCCTCGAGGCCTGACAGGATTTCCTTGATGCGGTCGATCGAGGCCAGGATCACCGTCACCGCGCCGGCCGTCACCGGCATGCCGTCACGGAATTTGCTCATCAGCGTCTCGCCGGCATGCGCCAGCGCTTCCAGACGCGGCAATCCGAGGAAGCCGCACGTGCCCTTGATGGTGTGGACCAGCCGGAAGATGTTATCCAGGATCTTGGCGTTGTTCGGCTCCTGCTCGAACTTCACCAGCTGATTGTCCACGGTGTCCAGGCTCTCGCTGGTTTCCGTCAAAAACTCCCGCAACAGATCATCCATGAGCTACGCCTTACTGACCTGGATCTGGACCTCGACACCCGAGCCGCGCTGGCATGAACGGAAGTCCCCACCTTGGATCGTTAGACATCCCCTTTCACGGTCCCGTTAATTTCATCCTCCGTGCTAATACGGATATTGAAGACAAGTTTGCCGTTCGACTGCAGGCGACAGCGTTTTTCGGCAAAACCGGCCCCACGCCGCAACCGCGAGACGCGTTAGGTGAACGTGCCGATAACAGCGGGACCAGGCGCGCGGGAAAGCCCTGCTCGTGAAGGACGATATGCGCGGTCTTCGCGGAATTGTATCGAGCCGCCTGCAAGCCGCGGCAGTCTCGCCACGTTCGCTTGGTGCTTTGCCGGGATACGCAAGACCCGCATTTGCGGTAAACGAACCGTTACCCGTGTCCACTGCGGCCGGTGCCGCGCTAACCCAGGCGCGCGGCCGAGGCAAGGTCGCCGTGGGGACGGTGCTCCGCCAGGCAATCGTTGATGGCGGCGAGCAGCGCGTGCGGCGTGAACGGCTTGCGCAGACAGCGCGCCGCACCGAGCTCCAGCGCCATCCGGAGGAAATCGGGGGCAGGCGAATTCAGATTTGCGAACGCGTAGCCGGACATCGCGATCAGCGGAACGGCTGGCGCCCGCTCGTGGAAGATCCTGACCGATTCGAACCCGCGCTTGTGCGGCATGAAAATATCGATGATCATCAGATCGAACTGCTCGTGTTCGAGCGCGCGAAGTCCGGCTTCCCCCCTTCGGCGATCGTCACCCGAAAATCGTTGCGCTGGAGATAGACCTCGATGGCCATGCAGACCATCGGGTCGTCGTCGACGACGAGAATATGGCGCAGACTTTCTGTCCCCGTTTGAGCTTCCCGATTCGGCGATTCAATAATTGAACCGTGGCGCACGCCTTTCTCCTTTGCTCGAGAAATGAACTGTTGAGAATGTCGTTGCCGGCGCGAGGAAGACGATGGACGCGGAATCTGCGGCCACGCGGCGCCAAGGTTCAAAACAATGTTTGAGAATTGCAGGCACTCGTCCGACCAACGAGGGTGCACGGGTCGACCGGCGTCCGATGGCAGCGCGGATGCAATGCTTCCGGCTCATGAAGGCCCCTTGCCGCTTTTACCTGCGCAACCCCTCGCAGATCGGTCCGCCGGCTCATCAGCGAATCAGCGTGCCATTCTCATTTCGGCCGCAAATGCACCAGCCTGTCTGCCCCCAACGGGTATACGCAGAGCGACACAACCATTATAATAAGGTTTTGCTGCCGCACAACCGGATGACGAACAGGAACATGGCGGCGATCACTTCGAAACGCGCCGGATCAACCATGACCGCGACCACCCTCCGAATGGATGCTCCAGTCGACGATCTGGATCTGCTGGGTTCCCAAATCGGTATCGTGGAAATGGTCAGGGAATCTGTCTTGGCGAGGGCGACGTGCAGCGGCGATCACCGGTCGGACAACTTGTCCCAATTGCCTATATATCCCGACGGGAAGATGATGGAACTTGCGCGGACGGCAAGCAGTTTCGCGTGCTGCGGCCCGCGGGTCCGAGAGACGGGAGGCTACTTTGGAAACGATGGTGCGTTCCTCCAACGGTTTCCTGTCCGCGCTGTCGGCAGACGATTATGAATTGATCCGCCCGCACCTGCGTACGGGCGATCTGCCGCATGACGCGGTGCTGGTCGAGACCGGCGAAACGCTCAAGCGCGCCTACTTTCCTCATCGCGGCGTCATCTCGTTGGTGGTCGAGCTCGCCAGGGGCGAGCACGTGCAAGTCGCCATGATCGGCCGCGACAGCCTGCTCGGAACGCTCTCGACCATGGGCGATTCCTGCGCGCTGAACACGGCCATCGTGCTGGTTCCCGGCTCCGCCTCGATGATGGACCTCGACCGGCTGCGCATCGCGGCCGACCAGAGCGGCACCCTGCGGACGCTGCTCACGCGTCACGGGCTCGCGGTCTACGCGCAGGTGCAGCAGACCGCGGGCTGCAACGCCGCCCATCCGGTGGAGGCACGGCTGTCGCGCTGCCTGCTGCACACCCATGACCTCTCCGGCGATTTCCGGCTGCTGCTGACCCAGGAGGCGATGGCGCAGATGATCGGTGCTCGGCGCAACAGCGTGTCGCTGGTCGCCAATACCTTGCAGCAGGCGAATTTCATTCACTACAGCCGCGGACACATCCAGATCCTCAACCTGGACGGCCTGCGCCAGACGGCGTGCGAATGCTACGCCACCGTGAAGGCGCAGTATGACCGGCTGCTCGGCCCACGCTGACGGTGCCGCGGCGTGGTAAACCGGCCGCTAATTCCGGCCCGCAAACACGGATTGTCCTGCTACCGGAACTGAAATCCGGATGCCGTAGACATGGACGTGACGCGCGCGCCTGTACGGGCCAGCGGCAAACCAACCGTGATCAAGGCAGGCCAAACCATGTTCGAAGTCACCGTCGCGCCTGCGCAGACAGCGCTTGATGCCGAGCCTGCGCGCGAGCCGGGCGCGTACCAGGCGCTGGTGCGCGAGATCGGCGAGGACGGTGCTTGCGAAGTGCGCGACGTGTTCTGGAGCGAGACCTGTGCGCGCCTGCAATTGTTCCGCACGCTCTCGCTCGCGCAGCACCACGGCAGGATCGCGCGCGAAGCGCATTCGCTGAAGAGCGCGGCCGGAACGTTCGGCTATGTCAGGCTCGCGGTGCTGGCGCTGCGGCTGGAGAAGACCGCGGAGAGGCTCGGCGACGCCGGATTTCGCGACCTCCTGGACCTGATGGACGCGGCCTATGCCGCCGGGCGCGCGCAGGAGCCGGAGGGCTGACGCGCGCGCTCGAAAACGCCGTAACCACTCACACGTGCATGCCCGCCGTACTTCTACGGCTTGGGATTTTCACAGATGGCTAATCATAGGCAGCGATAGTCGCCGGAAACCAGGAGGGTTTCCATGTTCACCTACGAGACCGCGGACCAGAAAGAAGTTCGTCGCTTCCGCATCGCACAGTTCAACGGCCGGATGGCGACGGTGGCCGCTGGCGAGGCGACGGTGACGGGCTTCGTGCGTTCGGTGCTGGAGCAGGAATCGAGCATGCCGCCCCGCTGGACCATCACGATCATTCCCAACGTGCCGAAGGAAGAGCTCAAGCCGCTGCGGCCCTCGTCGCGCGCGCGTCCCTTCGCCGAAGATTATTTCTGAGCACGATCGGAGCCGCGGGTCTTTCTCGAGAGATGTCTCACGCTTGGCCCTCGCCGCTGGCGGGCGGCCCGAGGCAAGAGCCTTCAGTCGATCGAATGCAGCAGCGCCGCACGGACGAGGTCCGCCGTGTTGCGCGCACCGAGCTTCCGCATCGCCTCGGCGCGATGGCTCTCGAAGGTGCGCGGGCTGATCTGCATCCGAAGCGCACCCTGCTTGTTCGAATATCCCTCGCTGATCAGCCTCAGCACCTCGCCCTCGCGCTTGGTCAGCCGCTTCTGGCCTGACAGGCCGAGGATCTCGCCGCTCGACACCCGCTGCGGCTGTGGCGCGCGCGTGAGCTTCGGTTCGGCCTCCGCGGTCGGCAGACCAGCCGTGGGAGAACCGGCAAGCTGTTTGACGAGGCCACAAACCCGCTCGGTCTGCACCAGCGCATTCTCCACGACCCGCTGCAAATAGGCACGGTCGCCCGTCACCGGCGCGAGCTGATCGCTGTGATGCTTGATCTCGCCCATGTAGAGCAGGAGCGCCGTGAGGGGACCGTTGAGCTCGCGGGCGATGGCGGCGGCCATTTCGTCGGCCGCCTTGGCGCGGGCGGCGTTCAGGCGGACGACATCGAGCTCTTCAGTTGGAGCAGCGTTGCTGTCGTACCATTCCGACGGCCGCGAATCAGTGGCCGTATCATTCTGTGACCCCATGTCACTCGTTTAGCGGAACCCAACGCGATCTGTGGTTAACTTTTTGCTCCGTAAGACTACGGTGAATTTGGCAGTTTTGTGCCGAAACCCCGACACAGGCACACTTTATGCTTGAGTAGCAACGTCCCTCAACATTCTTAGGTTGCTGAACCTGCCCAAATGGTAGGCGGGTCAACGGAAGCCTTCTTAACGATCCGACCCGCGCCGATTACCTGAGGCCCCGGATTTTACGGATATATTAACGGCGGCTTGCTTCTCTATGTCACAATTGAGAGCGCGCAAATGCCTCCATGCATGGGGCCGATAGGCCTGCTGGAATCGTTGCGGAAGATTGCGTGCAATGAACGAGATCGACCAGCTATCGAACTTCTTGCAGAAGCTGACGCCGCTGTCGCGCAGCTGCCTGCTCAGCGAGCTTGAACGGCTGGAGCTGTGCGGCATCGACATGCCGGGCTCGTCCGACCTCCAATCCCGGTTACGGGCCGAATTTCGCAAGGACGGATCGAGCCAGGCGCGCGCCACCAGTCCTTCGCGCCATTTCTTTGCGCCGCTCGAGCTGCTCCTGATCGACGGCGCGCCCGAGCATGCCAATATGGGGCGGATCTCACGCAACACCCTCACCCCGATCTGGGAATGGATCTGCCGCGACCTGCTGCCGACCATGGCGCGCGACTACATCAAGGCGATCAACGACCAGGTCGCCGCCAACAACCAGAAGGAAGTGCTGAAGATCGCATCGACCTTCCAGACCAAGGTCGTCAAGGTTCTCGAGAGCACCCTGGCCTCAGCGGAGAGCACCGAGTTCGCGCGCGGCAAGCTCGCGCAATATACGGCGTCGCGCACCGCCTTCGACGACGTGAAGAAGATGCAGCACGTGCTGCGCGCCGGCGCTGCGCTGCCGAAATTCAACGAAAAGCTGCCCGAGAAGATCGCGAAATTCGACGACGGCCTGGTCGATCAGATCACCGCACGATTGGACGCCTTCAAGAAGGCCCATCCCGAGGCGCTGCCGTTCGCACTGACGCTGGTGGCGAGGCGGCTGAAGACGTTCTGGCAACTGGTGCGCCTTGCCACCAAGGCCGCCGCGAGCAAGAGCGCCGCCGATGTCGCCGCCACGCGCTATGCCTGCGTCGTTCACATGGTGCTCGACCAGCTGGACGACAGGCGCCTCGCCTTGCGCATCGCGCTCCGGCACAACCGGGTGCTGATCGCACGCGACCTGCTCGCCGAGATCTACGACACCGAATATGCGCTCAAGGTGCGGATCGACGGCATCGAGCATTGCGAATGGGGCATTCGGCTCCAGCAATTGATGGACGCGATCGCGGCGCTGGTGGCCGCCGAGGTGAGCCGCTTCCCCTCCAATGTCGGCCACATTCTCGGCTCGCGCCGGCTGCGCAGCCACGATACGCTCGGTAGAAAGCTGTCTTATCTGGCCTGGAAGGGACGCGATGCGATCGAGGACGGCGCGGCCGCGTTGCGCAAGCTGATCGGCCAAACCTGATCCCTCGCTAATGCGCGCGCGGCAGGCACAGGAAGCGATCGAGAAATCGCCCTGACAGCACGAACCTGAACCACCAATACATTATTCGCCGCGACGTCATTGCTGCGATCCTCGACAGCCCACCACCGGCTGCCCAGAGCAATAGCGCACGTGCAGCAATCCGCTTGTGATGTGCTTCACACGGGCGCCAGCGCGCACCGACGCATTGTCGCAGAACCGTCACGAGCGAACCGGGAAAAATGCGCGCATCGCGCGCAATTGAGGCACGCCATTATTCAATTGGGCGAGGCGCGCGCGGCTTGGTCCAATTGCAGGACAGTGCGCGTGCATGCAGCCTTACTGCGCGTCGCGGAATCTCCAGTGATTGCCGCAACCCTGCGCCCGATGCGCGGGCAGACGTAAAAACTTCTCGAACAAGACGCAGACAATTTTAGACGTGATGGGTGCTTTAACGTTACCCAGATAATTCGACAATCGACTGAAGCCTTCCATATTTGAAACTGCTCACGTCGCTAACACACCGGCACGGAACGGGAGTGCTTGCGATGAACGACGAAATTGTAGAACTCGCCGAACGAAGGCCGAAGACCTTCGGACGGCGAAAGATGAAGCCGCGCGCCTGCGTGGCCGACGGCAAGCGCCATCTGCGCGCGTTTCTCGCGGAAGTTCTGGAGGATCTCGGCTTCGTCACCACCGAATGCGCCAGCGCCGAGGAGCTGCAGAGCGTGCTGACGAGCGGATTGCCCGACCTGATCCTGCTCGGCATCGCTGCCGACGGCATCGAGCCCGGAAAATTTCTGGAGACGCTGGTGCGCGAGGCCTTTGACGGAAAGGTTCTGACGGTGGGCGCCCGCGAGTCGATCATCGTCAGGGCGGTGCAGCAGGTCGGCGAGGAATACGGCCTCAAGATGCTGCCGCCGCTGACCACGCCCTTTGCCGCGGAGACGCTGCGCGACCGCGTCGCGATGCTGTTGCCGGAGGAGCCGGCGCCGAGCCCGGCCGTGCATGTCGGCGAGGCCCTGCACGCCGGCTGGCTCGAGCTCTGGTACCAGCCCAAGATCGACGCGCGCACGCTGATCCGCAATAGCGCAGAGGCGTTGGTGCGGATGCGGCATCCGACCTGGGGCGTGGTGCCGCCGGCCTATTTCATCCCCGAAGAGCACGACCCGAATCTGCGCGACCTCTCCGAATTCGTGATCGAGCGCGCCATGCAGGACTGGCACTATCTGCTGGAGCAGCAGAGCCCGGTCGATCTCGCGATCAATCTGCCGGCGTCCTATCTGAAGGAGCCGCAAGCCGTGGGCGATCTCTGCCGCCGCATGCCGACGCATCCGGCGTTCGGCGGGCTCACGATCGAGATCGACAGCGAGGAGGCGATCCGCGACCTCGATCTCCTGGTCGAGGTCGCCCGCGAACTGCGTCTGCACAATATCGGCCTGTCGATCGACAATCTCGGCGCCAACTGGCCGTCGCTGATGGATCTCGGAAAAATTCCGTTCATCAAGCTGAAGGCCGACCGGCACTTCGTCACCGGCAGCGGCACTGATCGCCTCAAGCGCACGGTGTGCCGCCACATCGTCGAGCTTTCACATGGCTACGGCGTGCACGCCGTCGCCGAGGGCGTCGAGAGCCGCGCCGACCTCGTCGCCGCCAACGAGCTCGGCTTCGACCTCGTGCAGGGTTTTCTGTTCGGCAAGCCGATGCCGCTGAAGAAGTTTGCGCGGAGCACGCTGACCCGGACGGTGATGGGGTGATATCGTTCGCGGGCGACGGATTAGGCTATCGCCGCGCAACCATCCGTCGTCGAGCGCATGGAGCTCGCCTCACCATTCGGGCTGCGTGCCTCGGCCTGCTCGACGTGAAGCGCGAATCCGGTCGCGCCGGAATGCTCGAGCCCCGCGCGGAGCTGCATGCTCGGAATCAGGTAATCGCCGCCATTCTGGCGTCGGTAAGGAATCGGCGATGTCGTCGCAAGCGTTCGCATCCTCTCGCGCAACCGTTCGGCAGTCGCCTGGAAACCCGCTTCGTCGAGTTTGTCGGCCTTGTAGACAACGAACGGCGGAAGCACGTCATATCCCGGATAATAGAGGATGCCGTGATTGATCGGGAACAGCAGGTCGTCGATCGGCCCGTTGATCCCGCGCGCCGAATAATGCTCCTGCCAGCCGCCGGCGGTCACGATCAGCATCGCGCGTTTGCCCGCTAGCCTGCCTTCGCCGTAACGGTCGCCCCACCGCTTGTCGCTGTGCTCGCCGACGCCATACGCGAAACCGTAGGCGAACACGCGGTCGACCCAGCCCTTGAGGATGGCCGGCATGCTGAACCACCACAGCGGGAATTGCAGGATCAGAACGTCCGCCCACAGCAGCTTCTCGATCTCGGCCTTGACGTCCGCGGTGAGCGTGCCCGACTCGAACGCCTGCTTGGAGGCGGCGGCCGGCGCCAGCCGCGCGTCCGGCGGCAGCAGCGGAAAGTCGGCGCGGCCGATTTCGGATGTCCAGCCCTGGGCGTAAAGGTCTGACATCCGCACCTCGTGTCCCTGGGCCTCGAGTTCTCTGACGGCGATATCGCGGAGCGAGCCATTGAGGGAGCGCGGTTCGGGATGAGCGAAGACGATCAACACTTTCATGATCAGCACCTTGGTTGACGATTGCGAGCAGCAGGTAGCGCCTCCGACTGCAATCCGGTAGTTGTCGCCAATGGATAGGATCCTGCCGAAATATGGATAGATCGGACATTACGCTCGAACGCATGCGCAGCTTCGTGCGGGTCGCCGAGCGCGGAAGCCTGTCCGCGGTCGCGCGCGAGCTTGGCCTCGGCCAGTCGACAGTGACGCGGCATCTTCGGGAACTGGAGCAGGCCGTCGGCGTGCCGCTGCTCACGCGGACCACACGCAGCGTGACGATGACGGAGGAAGGACGCCGCTACTACGCCGACTGCGTGCAGATCCTGCGCCTGGTCGAACTCGCCGGCGACGAGGCGCGCAGCACACGCGGTGCGCCTGCCGGAACCGTGCGCGTCTCCTGCACCGCGGCCTTCGGCGTGCTCCACGTCAGTCGTTTGGTTTTCGCGTTCCAGGACCGCTATCCCGACGTGGCGGTTGATCTCAGCCTGACCGACGAGCGGATCGACCTTGTGCGGGAAGGTGTCGATATCGCCCTGCGTCTGGGGCCGCTCACCGACAGCTCGATGAAGCTCAGGCTGCTGGGTCAGTCGCGTCGGGTGCTTGTGGCCGCACCGGACTATCTGGCTTCGCGCGGCAGGCCCACGCGCCCGCAGGATCTCGCCAGCCACGAGGGTATCAGGATGTCGAACATCGCCGGCAGCGACGTGCTCGTGCTGCACGGGCGCCGCGGCGGCCGCCATGCGGTCCCGTTCGCAGGGCGGCTGCGGGTGGATCACGGGCTGGCCGCACGGGAGGCGCTCGCGGCCGGTCGTGGCATTGCGCCGGCCCATCTTTGGCTCGTCGACGACCTTCTTGCATCCGGCCAACTCGAGCGCGTGCTTCAAGACTACGCGCCGCCTTCCGTTCCGTTCAACATGCTGATCGTCCCGGAGCGGTCCGGCATCGCGCGGGTACGGCTGCTGATCGATTTTCTCGCCGAGGGAATCGCGCGGCTGCCGGGGATTGAAAAGGCGCAACCGGGCAAGAGGTGAGGCCGCGTCAATCCGGCCTCAGGCAAACCGCCGCGCGAAGAAGACGCAGGCGACCACCAGCGCGGTCGCCACGATCATGCTCCAGGCGACCGGTTCGTGCAGAAGCCAGCCTGCAAGCGCGAGACCGAAGAACGGCTGGAGCTGCTGCAACTGGCCGACACGGGCGATGCCGCCGATCGCGAGCCCGCGGTACCAGAAGATGAAGCCGACGAACATGCTGAAGACCGAGACATAGGCGAGCCCGATCCAGGCGGGCACATCGATGCCGCTCCATGTCGACGGCCAGGTTAGAATCGCGACCGGCAGCATCAGCGGCAGCGACAGCAGCAGCGCCCAGGAGATCACCTGCCAGCCGCCGAGCCGGCGCGACAGCGCGGCGCCTTCGGCATAGCCGAGCCCGCACAGCACGATCGCCGCGACCATCAGGAGATCGCCGGCGAGCGATGCGGTGCCGTCGTTGGAGAGGGCAAAGCCCGCGACGGTGGCGCTGCCCAGAATTGCGAACAGCCAGAACATCGGCTGCGGCCGCTCGCCGCCGCGCAGCACGCCGAAGATCGCGGTCGACAGCGGCAAGAGCCCGATGAAGACGATCGAATGCGCCGAGGTGATGTGCTGGAGCGCGAGCGCCGTCAGCAAGGGAAAACCGACCACGACGCCGATGGCGACGATCGCGAGCGAGACGAGATCCTTGCGCTGCGGCCGCGCCTGACGGAGCAGGCCGAGCACGGCCACACCGATCAGCGCCGCGATGACCGCGCGCACCGAGGTCAGAAACAGCGCGGAAAACCCGCCGACCGCCACCCGCGTCGCCGGCAGCGAGCCGCTGAAGATGATGACGCCAAGAAGCCCGTTGCTCCAGCCGGTGGCGGAAGAGTGCATGTCTGTCTCGTGTGTGGGGTGGTGGTCCGATCTGGAGGTGCCAGCCGGGGTGGCGTGACGATTACCATTAAGCCTTCCGGGGTCGGACAACAAAAAAGCGCGAAAACAACCCCATGCACAGTAGACGGGGACTGCAAGATCAATGGCTTACGCGGGGGCGGAATCGTCTGACTGGGCGACACTTAATTCGCCTTGATGCCCGCTTCACTGATTAGCTTGCCCCATTTCGCACTTTCGCTTTGGATGAAACGGCTGAACTGCTCGGGCGAGGTCGGTGCAGGCTCTGCGCCAAGCGTCCGGATCTTCTCGACCACCGACGGATCCTTCAGGGCTTTTCCGAAAGCTTCGTTCAACCGGCCGACGATATCGGCTGGCGTGCCGGCCGGAGCAACCAGCCCGAACCAGCCGACGGATTCGAAACCCGCAATACCGCTCTCGGCGAGTGTCGGCACATCGGGCAAGGACGACAGACGCTGCGCAGACGACACACCGATGGCGTTGAGCTTGCCTTCGAGGATCAGTTGCCTCGATGCGGGGATATCCAGTACCGCGAAGGGGACATGGCCTGCGAGAACGTCGACCGTCGCCGGTGCGGTCCCGCGATAGGGGACCAGCTCCATGGCGATCCCGGTCTTCTGCGTGAACAGTGCTGCGGTCAAGTGCATGGCCGTCGAATTGCCGCCATGCCCGATCGACAACGCGCCCGGCTTGGCCTTGGCAAGCGCGATCGCCTCCGCCGTCGTGTGCGCCGGCACGTCCGCCGAGGCGACGAGCACGAAGGGAATTTTCGCGAGCAGGGTGATCGGCGCAAGATCCTTCGGATCGAACGGCATCGACGAATTGAGGTGCGGATTGACCGTCAGGCTGCCTGCCGGCGCGACGCCGAGCGTATAGCCATCAGGCTTGGCCTGTGCCACGGCAGCCATGCCGATGTTGCCTCCAGCACCCGCGCGGTTCTCGATCACGAGACCCTGCTTGAGCTCGGCGGTGACCAGCGGTTCGAGCGCGCGGATGACGGTATCGGCGCTGCCGCCGGGCGGAAAGGTCACGATGATCTTGATCAATTGCTCGGGATAGGCCGCTCGGCCCGCCTCCAGCGGCAGCACGGCGAAACTCGCGGCCGTCAGCACGGCCAAAATGCGGCGGCTTGCAACGTGAAACACGTTTCCCTCCCCGGTACGTTCTTGTTTGTGAACCACGCCTTGGTGAACCACCTCCCGGCGGACTTCGCCGCGAGACCGTCGGCTTCAAATCGCCTTACGCCGAAGCGCCGATGATGCGCGTCAGCAAGCCTTGTGGGTCCGCGGGCGCGGCCTGCCCGCGCCAGGCGATGTGCTGATCGGGCCGAGCCAGCACCAGCTTCTCGGCATACGCGCCGTTCGCTTCGTCCGGCGCGATGTCGAGCAGCGCGAGCGGAATGCCGCGCTGCTCTGCGGCAGACTTCAATAGCGCCACATCGATCGCCGGATCGAACCGCAGCAAAGTGTAGCCGGCGCCGAAGGCATCGTAGAGCGATCGTCCGTCCCGCAGAAACAGGTGCGGCGCGCGAGCGCCGGGCACGGTGGAGGGCGTGAAGCTGCCCATCGCGTAGGCCGGCGGCGTCTCGCCGTCATAGGCAATGATCGGCGAGGCATCGTAATAGTAGCCGAAGTTCAATCCGGCACAGCAATATTGCTGCACGTTGAGATCGTAGGCCGCCTTGGCCAGCGCTGCACGCGCGGCGTGGCCGCGCGGCGTGTCGTCCTCGATCTCCGCGGAGACGCCGCCACGCTGCGCCATCATCTTCATCGCATGGTCCATGGCAAAGCGCGACACCTGTTCGGTGATGGGCTGACGCTCCGCCTCGTAGGCATCGAGGATCGAAGCCGGCGCCCACCCGTTCAGATGCGCCGCCACCTGCCAGCACAGGTCGACGGCGTCCGCAATGCCCGCATTCATGCCGTAGCCCGCATACGGCATCCACAGATGCGCGGCGTCGCCGCAGATGAAGACCCTGCGGTCGCGGAAGCGATCGGCGACAAGTCGACGCCCGACCCAGTCCTCCTTGCTGAGGACGCGGTATTCGAAGCGCTCGTCGACGCCGAGAATGGCGCGGATCGCCCAGTCCCGATCGACCGAATCAAATTCGGGCTCGTCTGGCTTCAGGTGATTGTGGATCAGCCAGCGGTCACGACCGTCGATCGCGACCGTCGTGCCTGAACGTCGCGGGTTGAGCGAGAGCACCATCCAGGCCGGCTTGTGCGCGCCCATCAGCTCCTTGAGCTGCGGCGCTTCGATGAAGGTCGATTGCACGCGCTGGATCACCGGCGTGCCGGACAGGTTGGCACCGATCGATTTGCGAACCAGCGAACGGCTGCCATCGCAACCGATCACAAAGGAAGCCTCGATGCGGAGCGAGCTTCCGCTGTCGAGGTCGCGCGCCAATGCGACCACATGGTCGTCATTCTGCTCGATGTCCGTGATTTCCGTGCGCGCCAGAATGGTGATGCGCGACTGGGCGGCGGCATGGCTGAACAGGATCGGCTCGAGATAGACTTGGTTGATCCGGTGCGGCGGCTCCGGCGTCGGCCACCAGGTATCGGGGCCGCCGGTGGCATTGTAGCGGCGTGCGCGCGAGGGAATGTCGATGCGACACAGCTCGATGCCGGTCGCCGTGGTCCGGTAGGAGCAGTCGTTCGGGAAATCTGCGGGCAGGCCTGCGTCGCGCAGCTTTGCGGCGACGCCGAGCCGGCGGAAGATCTCCATCGAACGCGCCGAGACGTGATTGCATTTGACGCTGGGCGGATCGCCGGCATGGCGGATCTCCGCGACCACGACGTCGATCCCACGGGAAGCCAGATCCATCGCCGCGGTCAATCCGATGGGCCCGGCGCCCACCACCAGCACCTGTGTCCTCATGTTCGTTTCCAATCCCTTGGCGATCGCGGCTTCACCGTCCACGGGATGCATTTTATTGCATGCTCGCTTATGTGATAAGCCGGAAAGAACTCATCAATTCATGAGCTTTGCCTATGAACGTCACCTTGCGGCAATTGCAGGCCTTCACCGGCGTGTACCGCACGCGCAGCATCACGCGGGCCGCGCGCGAGCTGGGGATCACGCAATCGGCGGCGAGCCTGTTGATCCAGCAGCTCGAAGCGCAGCTCGGCGTCAAACTGTTCGATCGCTCCACGCGTTCGGTGCAGCCGACGCTGGCCGCTGACGAGGCAGTTCATGTCGCCGAACGGATGCTGGGCGATGCGCTGGGCCTGTCGCGGCGCATGCGCGACCTGGCGCAAGCGCGCGCCGGCCGGGTCGCGTTTCTCGCCTCAGCCGGTACCGCATCGGCGCTGCTGCCCTCGGTGCTCGCAAAATTCCGGGCAGGCTATCCCGACATCGAAATCGACATGCGCGACGTCGCCGCCGACGATCTCGTTCCGCGTCTGATCGCGACGGATGCGGAGTTCGCGATCGGCAGTGTCGAGGGAGAATTCGCGGAGCTCACGATCGAGACGCTGACCCGCGGCCGCCTGAGCGCGATCGGCCGCCGCACCGCCGACTTCGCGGCACGGCGCTCGCTGACATGGGACGAGTTGGCTCAGATGCCGACGATCGCGATGCGGGGCGAGACGCGGATTCGCATGCAGATCGATCAGGCGCTGGGCACCCAGGGCAAGCACCTCAACCCAACCTATGAAGTGACGCTGATCAACACCGCGCTCGCCATGACGGCGCAGGGCCTCGGCCTCGCGATCCTTCCTGCGACGATGCTGCCGGCAGATCAATTTCCGACTCTGATCGCAAAGCCGCTGATACGCCCCGCCATTACCCGCCCGGTGTCGCTGCTGCAGCGCCAGGGTCGGACGTTGTCCCCGGCCGCGCAGGCGTTTGTGGCGACGGCGCGGACGGTGCTGGCGGAGCGAGGGCCCGCAAGATCGGACTGATCTGCCGCGCTTTCTGGAAGCCGTTTTATTGTGGCGGATGATATTGGCGGAGAGGGAGGGATTCGAACCCCCGATAGGCTTGCACCTATGCCGCATTTCGAGTGCGGTGCATTCGACCACTCTGCCACCTCTCCTGAAGGCGCCAAGTAAGGAGCAGGGCCCCTGTGGTTCGGGCGTTAATAGGCGAGGATGGCGGGCCAGACAAGGCTGGGAGCGCGAAAATCCGCTGCCTGTTTCGGCCCGGGCGCCCCTTCCCGGCACGAACGCGAGGGAAAGGCGGCCCCATTGCCGGTTTGACGCGTATTTGTCGGGCGCGAGGTGGAGTCCAATTCGCGACCCCAATGCGGAGACACCCTCTCCCCCCGCCCTCCCCCGCACGCGGGGGAGGGAGCGCACCACCGGTTGGGGCAGGCACTGAGATTCATCGCATGTTCGAAAAAAGGGGTGGGACCGCCAGACGCGGTAAACACTGGCGGTCCCGTGCCGCTCATTGAAATACTGGCTGGGAAGGGCGGCTTCGCCGGCCAGGTGAGGCGACGGTTCCACCGTAGCGTGTAACCCGTGCACCGCAACGCAATCCGTTTCTTAACCTAACCAGACAAGGTTACTCCTTGTCATTCTTTGTCATTCTTTGCCTTTTTTCTTCCCGTTCTCCGTGGAGTCCCGGTCTTTGCCATTATCTTTGCCGTTACCTTTGCCTTGGCCGTTGTCCTTGCGGCGATTGGTGAAGCGGGCATTGCCGAGGCCGGTGCCGATGGTGAGCACGCCCCAGCGATCGACGTCCTGCATGAACGGCACCTCGGAGAGGCCCTGAACCACGCCGTCATTGTGCATCAGGATCGCGGTATCGTGCTCGCCGATGGAAGGGATGCCCTCGAGCAGGCTCGCCGGCAGGTTGAACTTGCTGCTCTCCCAATTGCCCGGCAGGTTCTGCGCGCCTTTCTCGATCGAGCCGTCCGCGTTGATCACGCCGGGACAGGCAATGCCGATGAACGGCGCCAGCTTGTAGCCTTCCTTCTCGGCCTCGGTGATCAGCCCCTTCAGCATCTTGGTGAGCCGCTTCACCGCGCCTTCGCGCGTCGGCTCGTCGTCGGCATGGCGCCACAGCTCGGACTTCACGACCTTGGCTTTCGACAGGTCTTTTGCCTTTTTCCAGCTGGTCTCCACCAGGCCGCAGCGGATGTTGGTGCCGCCGATATCGACGGCGAGGATGCTGTCATGGGCCTCGAAGATCCAGGACGGCGCCAGATGCAGCGCGCCGATCAGGCCGGCTTCGTCGGGGTGATGGCGGATCGGCATCATGTCGATCTTGAAGTCCTCGGATTTGAGGATGATCTCCGCGCGCGCGATCGCGAGCTCGCCCAGCCGGGAATCGCGGAAACCGCCGCCGACCACGATGCGCTCGGTCTTGGCCCAGGCCTTGGACTTGAGGAAACGGCGGGTGACATAGGCGAGCTCCTGGGCAAAGTCCTCGATCGCGCTGTGCACCAGCGCGGAGGCCTCGGTGTCGTCGCCGACCAGGATGGCGTCCAGCGTCTTCTTGCTGATCTCATCCGACGGCTCCTTGCCGAAAGGGTCCTCGCCGGTCTTGCGCAGCGGCTTGCGCCAGCGATCGAGGATCTCGCGAAACGCGCCCTTGCTGGCGCGGTCGCCGAGAAACCCGTCCTCGTCCTTCATCTCGATGTTGAAGCTGTCGATGTCCACCGACGGCAACCGCTCCGCGCCGTGGGTGGCGATGCCCGTCGTCGTCTTGACCAGCTCGTCCGTTGCCATGGTAAGCCCCTTGCCCGTCTGACTGAATTCGCGGGGACAACGGCGGGGGAACCTGTTGGTTGCCGCGCGGGCCGAAATTCGCCTGCGGGGCCGGATCGGGCCCAAATGCTTCAAATCCGGGCCGTTTTCGCCGGCTTTTCCTTGACTCCGTGCTGTCAGCGGCTATAAATCCCGCAACCGGCGCGGGGCGTTTCTCGCGCCGCTTGTTTTTGCGTGGGTTTTCAAAGGGATAACTCCCGCCCGCACGAAACTCGCATAAACCCATAACGACTGACAAAAAGCCGGCCCCGACGATATGTCGCGAGGCCGGGAATGAACACGAAGGAAAACAACGATGTTCGCAGTCATCAAAACCGGCGGCCGGCAGTACCGCGTCGTTCCGGATGATGTCCTGGAAGTAGGCAAGATCGAAGGCGAAGTCGGCTCGATCGTGCAGCTCAATGAAGTTCTCCTGGTCGGCGGCGACACGCCGATCCTGGGTCTGCCCACGGTCGCAGGCGCCTCCGTTGCGGTCGAGGTGCTCGACCACAAGCGCGGTCCCAAGGTCATCGCTTTCAAGAAGCGCCGCCGCAAGAACTCGCGCCGCAAGCGCGGCTATCGCGACGAGATCACGGTGCTGCGCATCTCGGAGATCCTGACGGACGGCGCCAAGCCCACCAAGGGGCCGCGTCCGAAGCGGGAAAAGGTCGTCAAGGAAACGACCACCGAAGAGGCCGCCGCATAATTTGATCACGCGCCATAACGAATTGATGCGTGAGAAATTGTGAAATGATTCCGTCAAGGAATTGATCTAGACATACGTAGAATTTCGGAGACGAGCCATGGCTCACAAAAAAGCAGGCGGTTCATCGCGCAACGGTCGCGATTCCAAGGGCAAGCGCCTCGGTATCAAGGCGTTCGGCGGGGAAGTTGTGATTCCCGGCAACATCATTGCGCGTCAGCGCGGCACCACCTGGCATCCCGGCCTTAATGTCGGCATGGGCACGGACCACACCTTGTTCGCCAAGGTCGAGGGTCGCGTAACGTTCCAGGCCAAAGCCAACGGCCGCACCTTCATCTCGGTGCTCCCGCTCGCAGAGGCGGCTGAATAGACGGTGGATCAAATTTGGAGTCCGCCGGGTCCCAGACCGAACCGGCGGAGTCCTTGAGATCCTAGAGATCGAAGGCTCCAGGGGAGGCGGGAAACCGGCCTCCCCTTTCGTTTGCGTGCTCATTTCACTGAGTGACTTCGACGGAGCCGGACATGTTGCAGGATTTTTCGAGCGTGACCTTGCGGGAGGCGAGACCGAGCGTCGTCGCCACCGAACGGCTGACCTTGCGGCGGCCGACCCTCGCCGACGTCAGGACCATCGCCCTCCTCGCCAACGACCGCCGTGTCGCCGAAAACACAAGGCGCCTCCCGCATCCCTATTTGCAGGACGACGCTATCGCCTTCGTCCGCGCCACCGCCGCGCCCGGCGGCGAGACGGTGTTCCTGATCGAGCATGACAACGGCCCCGTCGGCGTGGTCGGCATCGACCGCTCGACGCCCGACAATGCCGAGCTCGGCTATTGGCTCGGCGTCGAGCATTGGGGCCGGGGCTTTGCCACCGAGGCCGCGCGCGGCGCGATCGACTTCTTCTTCGAGGAGTTCGAGGACGATCATCTCTATGCAGGCGCGCGCGTCACCAACCCGGCCTCGCGCAACGTGCTGGAGAAGTGCGGCTTCCAGTGGAGCGGCGTCCAGCTGCATCGCTTCCTGGCGCTGGGCTCGTCCACGCCCGTCGACTGCTTCCGCCTGTCACGCAGTGTGTGGGCGTCGCTGAAGAGCTGGAGCAGTGCGCGGAGGGTGAGGTAGGCGGAAGCGCCTCAATCACAATCGTCGTCCTGGCGGAAGCCAGGACCCATTACCCCAGGGTGAAGTCGTGGCGCGGACGACCAACCACGAATCTTCATCAAACTCCTCCCTGGGGTAATGGGTCCTGGATCTGCGCTCCGCTTGTCCAGGACGACGCCGATGACTGTGATTACGCCGGCGGATTCACATCCGCGTCCCCACGCCCGAGATCGCGCTCACGCAAGTAAATATAGAATCCGGCGCCGATGATGATGGCGGCGCCGACGATGGTGGCGATTTCGGGCACGTCGCCGAACACGACGAAGCCGAAGATCACCGCCCAGACGATCATCGAATATTGATAGGGCACGACGACGCTGGCCGGCGCGAGCTTAAGCGAGCGGTTGACGCAGAACAGCGCCGTGACCGAGACGCATCCCGCCAGCGCGAAGATCACGAGGCTGCCCGGTGTCGGCGGCACCCAGTGGAACGCCGACAGCACCGCACCCAGCAAGAACGTGCCGACGAATTGCGACGACGCCATCACGATATCGGGCGTCTTGCGCAGGCTGCGCGTGATCAGCATCAGCGTGGCGAAGGAAAGACTGCCGCCAAGCGCGATCAGCGCCGGCAGGCTCACCGTCTGTGCCGACGGCCGCAGCGCGATCAGCACGCCGCAGAAGCCGATCAGGATCGCCGTCCAGCGCCGCCAGCCGACCTTCTCGCCGAGAAAGACCGCCGACATCGCGGTGACGAAAATGGGCCCGGCGAGATAATAGGTGATGACGTCGGCGAGCGGCAGGTAGACCGTCGCAAGGAAGAAGGCCGCCACTTCCAGCGTCGACAGCACGACGCGAAAGAGCTGGAGGCCCGGCCGCTCCAGCTGCAGGAACTGGTGACGCTGCCGCCAGACCAGCGGCGATAGCAGCAGCAGCGCTGCGCAGGCGCGCAGGAACAGCAGCTGCCCCACCGAATAAGTCCCGACCAGGAACTTGCCCATGGCGTCGCCGAACGAGAACATGAAGATCGACAGCACCATGAGTGCGATCCCGGCGAGGCGCGCCGAGCGTTCGTCATAGGCCGAGAGATTCTTGAAGAGGGGCATTGCTGTCGTTCGTGGAAACTCGTCATTGCGAGGAGCTCTTGCGACGAAGCAATCCAGACTGTTGCCACGGAGACAGTCTGGATTTGCTTCGCTTCGCTCGCAATGACGAGCGGAGAGAGCGTCGGAACGGCGACCGGAGTCGCTTGCGGTCGTTTTAATGACGTGAGCGCCCGCGACAAGCCCACGCAAGACGAATTGAACGGATTGCCGCACTCTTCGCGTCGCGGTAGCGATAGGCGACACCGAACGAAAGAGCCAGGAAAGAGCTTAGCCATGACCGACTTCGACCCGGCCCGGCATCGCATGATCCCCGCGCAACGCTGGTTTGAGGATTTCGTGGTCGGCGAACGCTTCGTGCTGCCGAGCCGCACGCAGACGACGGCCGTGTTCACGGCGTTCCAGACCGCGAGCGGCGACACCCATCCGGTGCATTACGACGTGGAGTATTGCCGCAGCCGCGGCATGCCGCATCTGCTCGCCCACGGTTTCCAGACGCTGATCCACACCGCCCCCGGCGCCGGCCTGTTTCCGTTCATGGTCGAGGACTCCCTGGTCGGCTTCCTCGAGCAATCGAGCCGGTTCCTCAAACCGGTGTTCGCCGACGACACAATCTATCCCGCGCTCGAGGTCATCGAGCTGGCGCCGGGACGCTCGACCGGCGCGGTGACGCTCAAAAGCACCGTGTTCAACCAGCGCAAGGAGCTGGTGCTGGAGGGCACGCAGAAATTCCTGATCCGGCGCCGGCCATCCTAACCGCATGAAGACCAGTCCACTGCCGGTCTTCGCCAAACGCCTCCCTGTGGTTATGGGTCCCGGATCTGCGCTTCGCTTGTCCGGGACGACACGTAGGGGCCGCCGGCCAGTTGGTTAAGCAAGGCCACAAATCGCCGGGTTTCGGCCGATTTGCGGGTCTATCCGGGTTGCCGCGCGGGACCGGCTGGCCTACCTATGGCCCATGAAATTCCTAGACGAAGCAAAGGTCTATATCCGCTCCGGCGACGGCGGAAACGGCTGCGTGGCGTTCCGCCGCGAAAAATTCATTGAATTCGGTGGCCCCTCCGGCGGCAATGGCGGCCGCGGCGGCAATGTCATCATCAAGGTCGCAGACGGCCTGAACACGCTGATCGACTATCGCTACCAGCAGCACTTCAAGGCCCAGAAGGGCGAGAACGGCTCGGGGTCGGACCGCCACGGCGCCAATGGCAAGTCGATCGTGCTGAAGGTCCCCCTCGGCACGCAGATCTTCGACGAAGATCGCGAGACCATGATCCACGATTTCACCACGGTCGGCGAAAAGTTCGTGCTGGCCGAAGGCGGCAATGGCGGCTTCGGCAACGCCCATTTCAAGACCTCGACCAACCGCGCGCCGCGCAATGCCAATCCCGGCCAGCCCGGCGAGGAGCGCTGGATCTGGCTGCGGCTGAAGCTGATCGCGGATGCCGGCCTCGTCGGCCTGCCCAATGCCGGCAAATCGACCTTCCTCGCCAAGGTCAGCGCGGCCAAGCCGAAGATCGCCGACTATCCCTTCACCACGCTGCATCCGCAGCTTGGCGTCGTGAATGCCGACGGCCGCGAATTCGTGCTGGCTGATATCCCCGGCCTGATCGAAGGCGCGCATGAAGGCGTCGGTCTCGGCGACCGCTTCCTCGCCCATGTCGAGCGCTGCCGCGTGCTGCTGCATCTCATCGACGCGACCTGCGAGCATGCCGGCAAGGCCTACAAGACGGTGCGAACCGAGCTTGACGCCTATGCCGGGCAGCTCACCGACAAGATCGAGATCGTCGCGCTGAACAAGATCGACGCGGTCGAGCCGGACGAGTTGAAGAAGCAGAAGGACCGGCTGAAGCGCGCCGCCAAAAAGACCCCGCTGCTGCTCTCCGCCGCCACCGGCGATGGCGTGCAGGAAGCGTTGCGCGCTCTAGCGGATGTGATCGGCGAGAGCCCGGTCTCGGCGAAAGCCAAGAGCGCGGCCGAAGCGGAGCCTTGGTCGGTTTGAACAATCCGGCTTGAAGACCCTCATGGTGAGGAGCGCGGAACGCGCGTCTCGAACCATCAAGGCCCGGCTCTCGCCCGTGGCCATCCTTCGAGACGCCCGCTTGTCGCGGGCTCCTCAGGATGAGGTTCGTTGCTTGTGACGCAGCGGAATGGGACCCCCTGCTTGTCTTCGCGCCCTCGATAGCGCAGCATCGGCCAATCAAGAAACGGCAGGGATGATTCATGGCGCGCGCGAAGAACGTTCTCTGGATCATGTGCGACCAGCTTCGCTATGACTATCTCGGCTGCACCGGCCACCCCACGCTGAAGACACCGAACATCGACGCCATGGCGAAGCGCGGCGTGCTGTTCAGCAAGGCCTATGTGCAGTCGCCGATCTGCGGCCCGTCGCGCATGTCGTTCTACACCGGGCGCTACATGCGTTCGCACGGCTCGCACTGGAACGGCTGGCCGTTGCGCGTCGGCGAGCCCACCCTCGGCGATCACCTCAACAAGCTCGGCGTGCGCAACGTGCTGGTCGGCAAGACCCACATGGCGCCCGATCTCGAAGGCATGAAGGCGCTCGGCATCCCGCCGGAATCGATGATCGGCGTGCACGTCGCCGAATGCGGGTTCGAGCCCTATGAGCGCGACGACGGCCTGCATCCCACGGGGCGGCCGCGCCCGAAATACGACGAGTATCTGCGCCAGCAGGGCTTTGATGCGCCCAATCCCTGGGAACATTGGGCCAATTCAGGCGCGGCCGAGGACGGTTCGCTCCAGAACGGCTGGCTGCTCGTGCATGCCGACAAGGCCGCGCGCGTGCCGGACGAGCATTCCGAGACGCCCTACATGACGCGGCGCGCGATGGACTTCATCAGCGAGGCCGAGACCGACGGCAGGCCGTGGTGCCTGCATCTGTCCTACATCAAGCCGCACTGGCCCTACATCGCGCCCGAACCTTACGCCAGCATGTATTCGACATCGGACATGATCCCGGTGATCCGCTCCGAGCGCGAGCGCCAGAACCCGCATCCGGTGTTCGGCGCCTATATGGACATGCGCTACTCCCGCAACATGGCGCGCGACGATGCCCGCGAGAAGGTGATCCCGACCTATATGGGCCTGATCACCCAGATCGACGACCAGATGGGCGTGCTGATGAAATTCCTGGAGGAGCGCGATCTGCTGGACACCACCATGATCGTGTTCACCTCCGATCACGGCGATTATCTCGGCGATCACTGGATGGGCGAGAAGGATCTGTTCCACGAGCAGTCGGCAAAGATCCCGCTCATCATCATCGATCCCTCGAAGGAGGCGGATGCGACGCGCGGCACGCGCAACGATGCGCTGGTCGAAGCCATCGATCTCGCGCCGACCTTCGTGGATTATTTCGGCGGCAAGGTGCCGGGCCATATCCTCGAGGGACGCTCGCTGCTGCCGCTGATGCGCGGCGAGAGCCCGCCCGATTGGCGCAAGGTGGCGTTCTCCGAATACGACTATGTCATGCAGGACGTGCGGCTGAAGCTGAACCAGCCGATCGAACGCTGCCGCCTGTTCATGGTGTTCGACGGCCGCTGGAAATACATCCACGCGTCAGGCTTCCGCCCGATGCTGTATGACCTCGAAACCGATCCGGAAGAGTTTCTGGATCGCGGCGACGATCCAGAGTGCGCCGGCATCATCGCACGACTGCAAGCCGAATTGTTCGACTGGGCGCTGCATCCCAACGACCACATCACAACACCGCGCGAGAAGATCGCGGCCTATGCCGACAACCAGCTCCAGGTGAAGGGCGGGATTTTGATCGGCATCTGGGACGAAGCGGAGCTGGCGTCGATCAAGGACGGCATCGCGCAACGCGCGAAGCTCTAAGACCCTCATGGTGAGGAGGCGCGAAACGCCGTCTCGAACCATGCAGGCCGCGCTGTGGCAGTCGGGCCTTTCATCCTTCGAGACGCGCGCAAGAGCGCGCTCCTCAGGATGAGGGAACAGAGTGAGGCGCCTGGGTCAATTCTCGATCTTGTATCCCGTCGCCTTCACGATCGGTTGCCAGAACGCCGTGTTGGCGGCGAGCTCCTTGGCCAGACCTTCCGCGCTGCTGCCGACCGGAATCAGCCCGATCGCGGTCAGCTTTTCCTTCACTCGGGCTTGGCGAGCGCGGCGCTTGCGGCTGCGCCGAGCTTGCTCGCGAATTCCGGCGGGCTGCCGGCGGGAAGCCACATGCCGTACCAGGCGTCGGCGACGAGATCGATGCCGCTCTCCTTCAAGGTCGGTACCTCCAAGGCAAACGGCGAACGTTCGGCGCTCGCGACCGCGATGATCTTCACGCCCTTGGCGCGATGCTGCGGCAGCGCATCGGCCAAAGTGACGATGCCGAAGGAGATGTGACCGCCGATGATGTCGTTGAGGATGGGCGCACTGCCGCGATAGGGCACGCGCGTCATGGGAATGCCGAGGTCCTTCTCGAGCTTGGAGCCCATGAAATGCGGGATGGTGCCGTTGCTCGGCACACCGAACGATGCCTTGTCCGGATGCGCCTTCAGCCAGGCGACGAATCCCTTGAAATCCGCGGCATCGATCGTCGGACTGATCACGACGGCGAACTCAAACCGCGCCAGCAGCGAGACCGGGACGAAATCTCTTGCGGTGTCGAAGCTCGGGGTCGTCTCCACCATCGGCAGCAGGTACATCGTGGGCCCGGTGGTCACCAGCACCATACTGCCGTCGGGGCTGCCCCCTTTCACCGCCTTGATGCCGATCAGGCCGTCTCCGCCGGTGCGGTTCTCGACCACGATGGTCCGCTGCAGCGCCGGCGCCATCTCCTGCGCGATCAGCCGGCACAGCGTGTCGCCGCCCGCGCCCGCCGCGAACGGGAAGATCATTTTTGTCAGCCCGGTCTGTGCTTGCGAACCGCCCACCTGCGCCAACAACGGCAACCCGAGGCATCCGGCGATGAAGTTGCGGCGATCCATTGGCTTCCTCTTTGAGCCCATTATGGTTGGCGACAATTAGAGCCAGACGAGCGTTCCGGACAAGCGCCGTTTACCGGGCCTGCCGCCTTGCGCCGGCCATCGTCCTGCTGCAAAAGCAGGCCTTACCGGCGCCGCTCTCCAGCACATACACACACCACATACACACATGGCCAGCCCCGAACTCAGTCAATTCCGCCGCATCGTCGTCAAGGTCGGCTCTGCGCTGCTGGTCGATTCCGACAAGGGCGAGGTGCGGGCGTCCTGGCTTGCCGCGCTCGCCGACGACATGGCCAAGCTGCATCGCGAGGGACGTGACGTTCTCGTCGTCTCCTCCGGCTCGATCGCGCTCGGCCGCAGCCGCCTGAAATTACCGCGCGGCCCGCTGAAGCTGGAGGAGAGCCAGGCGGCCGCCGCCGTCGGTCAGATCGCGCTGGCGCGGATCTGGTCGGAGGTCCTTGGCGCCCACGGCATCGGCGCCGGCCAGATCCTGGTGACACTGCAGGACACCGAGGAGCGCCGCCGCTATCTCAACGCGCGCTCCACCATCGGCAAGCTGCTGGAGTGGCGCGCGATCCCCGTGATCAACGAGAACGACACGGTCGCCACCAACGAGATCCGCTACGGCGACAATGACCGCCTCGCCGCGCGCGTCGCCACCATGGCGAGCGCGGACCTGCTGGTGCTGTTGTCCGACATCGACGGGCTCTACGACGCCCCGCCGAAGAACAACCCGAACGCCAAGCTCATTCCCGTCGTCGACAGCATCTCCTCGGAGATCGAGGCCGTTGCAGGCGACGCCGAGTCCGAGCTCTCGCGCGGCGGCATGCGCACCAAGGTCGAAGCCGCAAAAATCGCGACCACCGGCGGCACGCATATGCTGATCGCCTCGGGCAAGATCGAGCATCCCCTTCAAGCGGTCGCCGATGGCGGCCGCTGCACCTGGTTCCTGACGCCGGCCAATCCCATTACGTCGCGAAAACGCTGGATCGCGGGCTCGCTGGAGCCGAAGGGCACGCTGACCATCGACGCCGGCGCGGTCGCGGCGCTGCGCGCCGGCGCCAGCCTGCTGCCGGCCGGCGTGATCAAGGTCGAGGGCCAGTTCGCCCGCGGCGACGCCGTGATCGTGCGCGGCCCCGACACCAGCGAAGTCGGCCGCGGCCTGATCGCCTACGACGTCGACGATGCCGAGCGGATCAAGGGCCGCTCCTCCCCGGATGTGATGGCGATTCTCGGGATCAGCGGGAGGTCCGAGATGATCCACCGCGATGATCTGGTGATGGGCGGGTAGCGGCCGCAGCGGTCCTTTTCCGAGGAAGTTGGTAGGCCAAAGACCTAGCCCGGTGCGGCCGGGGAGACCTGCCATACCCGTCCCGCCCTTCGCAAAAGCGGGATTTCCGTGCTAGGACACCGCCTTAGCAGAAGGTTGAACTCCCCATGGCCGCCCCCCTCAAAGCCGTCGACGGCAATGCCGATCTTCAGGCGCTGATGACCGATCTCGGTACCCGTGCCCGCGCTGCCGCGCGCGTGCTCGCGCTGGCGCCGCCGGAGCAGAAGAACCGGGCGCTCGAGGCCATGGAGCGGGCGATCCGCAACAATGCAGCTACGATCCTTGCTGCCAATGCCGAGGACGTCACCGAGGCCCGCGCCTCCGGCAACGCCACCTCGTCCTTCATCGACCGCCTGACGCTGACGCCGGCGCGGGTCGAGGGCATGGCCGAGGGCATCGGCATCGTGCGCGGCATTGCCGATCCGGTCGGCATCGTCACCGAGAGTTGGCAACGGCCGAATGGCATGACCATCGAGCGCGTGCGCGTGCCGCTCGGCGTCGTCGGCGTGATCTTTGAGAGCCGGCCAAACGTTGCGGCGGACGCCGGCGTGCTGTGCCTGAAGTCCGGCAATGCCGTGATCCTGCGCGGCGGCTCCGACAGTTTCCGCTCCTGCCGCGCGATCCACGAATGCCTGGTGCAGGGCCTGCGCGAAGCGGGCCTCCCCGAGGCCGCGATCACGCTGGTGCCGACCCGCGACCGTGCGGCGGTCGGCCAGATGCTGTCGGGGTTGAACGGCGCCGTCGACGTGATCGTGCCGCGCGGAGGCAAGAGCCTCGTCGCGCGCGTCGAGCAGGAAGCGCGCGTGCCGGTGTTCGCGCATCTCGAAGGCGTCAATCACGTCTACGTCGACGGCAGCGCCGACCTCGCCATGGCGAAATCGATCGTGCTCAACGCCAAGATGCGGCGCACCGGCGTCTGCGGCGCCGCCGAGACGCTGCTGGTTGATCGCGCTGCTGCCGGTAAAAACCTGAAGCCGCTGATCGAGATGCTGATCGAGGCCGGCTGCGAAGTGCGCGGCGACGACGCCGTGCAAAAGACCGATGCCCGCGTCAAACCCGCGAGCGCGGACGATTGGGACACTGAATATCTCGATGCGATCATCGCAGCGAAGGTGGTGGACGGCGTCGACGGCGCGATTGCGCATATCCAGAACCACGGCTCGCACCATACCGATGCGATCGTGAGCGCCGATGAGACCGCTGCGAAGAAATTCCTGAGCGAGGTCGATTCCGCGATCGTGCTGCACAACGTCTCGACGCAGTTCGCCGACGGCGGCGAGTTCGGCTTCGGCGCCGAGATCGGCATCGCCACCGGCAGATTCCATGCCCGCGGCCCGGTTGGCGCCGAGCAGCTGACGAGCTTCAAATATCGCGTTCACGGCACCGGGCAGACGCGGCCGTAGACGACGCAGGGCGCGGGGCATTGAGCAACAATTTCGTCGCGCCACGTTTCTTCGCGCAGGCCATACCAAGCCACACTTCGGGCATGCGCATCGGCCTGCTCGGCGGCTCGTTCAATCCGCCGCACCAGGCCCATCGCGCGATCAGCCAGTTCGCGCTGAAACGTCTCCAGCTCGATCGCGTGTGGTGGCTGGTGACGCCAGGCAATCCGCTGAAGGAGAACGGCGCGTTGCACGAGCTCGGCGAGCGCATGCAGGCGGCGCGCGACGTGGCCGACGACCCCAGGATCGAGGTGAGCTGTCTCGAATCCGTCATTCGCACGCGCTATACTATCGACACGATCAACACCTTGCGCCGCCGCCTCTCGGGCTTGCGCTTTGTCTGGATCATGGGCGCCGACAACCTCGCTCAATTCCATCGTTGGCAGCACTGGCGGCGCATCGCCGGTCAGGTGCCGATCGCGGTCATCGATCGCCCGCCGCAGAGCTTTCGTGCCCTCGCCTCTCCCGCCGCCCAGGCGCTCAGGCGCTACCGCTTGCCGGAGAATGAGGCGCCATTGCTTGCCGATCGGGCCGCCCCGGCCTGGGTATTCCTGACCGGTATGAAGCTGAATCTCTCGTCGACCGGCTTACGGAACCCGGACGGAAGCTGGAAAGGTACGAAGTGAGTCGGATTTGTGCGAACGCCATGCGGCCTTCGGCTCTCTGGCATATTGAAACCCTTAACCCCACATGATGTAGTGTAACCAGTGAGCGCCGGATTCGGCGTTCGCGATACAGTGAAAGGAATGGTCCCTGACCACATCTGTATTGTCCAAGACAGCATCACCCAAGACGGCTTCACCGAAGTCTGTTTTACCCAAGGTTGCCAAGCCGACGCGTAAAACATCGACCAAAGCTGCGGCCTTGAAGGCGCAACCCGACGCCGACAAGACGCTGAGCCTGATCCTCTCCCGCCTCGACGACATGAAGGCGGAAGAGACGGTTACCATCGACCTTCGCGGCAAATCGGCCTACTCCGACTACATGATCGTCACGACCGGCCGGGTGAACCGGCACGTCGGCGCGATCGCGGAGAACGTCGCCAAAGGCCTCAAGGAAAACGGCATCAAGAACATCCACGTCGAGGGCTTGCCCAATTGCGACTGGGTGCTGATCGATTCCGGCGATGTGATCGTGCACGTGTTCAGACCCGAGGTCCGCGAGTTCTACAGTCTCGAGAGATTGTA
The DNA here is from genome assembly GCF_000244935.1 of Bradyrhizobium sp. WSM1253. Taxonomy (NCBI): domain Bacteria; kingdom Pseudomonadati; phylum Pseudomonadota; class Alphaproteobacteria; order Hyphomicrobiales; family Nitrobacteraceae; genus Bradyrhizobium; species Bradyrhizobium sp. WSM1253. The sequence goes on along the minus strand of NZ_JH600073.1, from coordinate 4,945,119 downwards.
CACGCAGGGCCCAGGGGCGGCGAAGGCGATCTGAGAGGCTGCTGGCCGATTTCGAATCGGCTGACGCGCATGCTAGCGTCGTGCGCGCGCATATCGCGCGCGGTCCAGAAAACGCGACCCTGAACATATTATGCGCATAGCCGTCATTGCGGTGGGCCGGCTGAAGCAGGGCCCCGAACGGGAGCTTGCCGACCGCTATTTCGAGCGGTTCGACGAGGCCGGCCGCAAGCTCGGATTCCGCGAGCTCGCCATCCACGAATTGCCCGAAAGCCGTGCGCGCGATACCGCGACGCGGATGGCCGAAGAGGCCGCGGCGATCTCGGCGCATATTCCCGAAAAATCGGTTCTGGTGGCGCTGGACGAGCGCGGCCAGAATCTGGATTCGACCGTATTCGCACGGCATCTCGGCCGCTGGCGCGACGAGGGTGCCGGTCACACTATCTTCATGATCGGAGGGGCGGACGGACTTTCGCCCGAATTGCGCCGTAAGGCCAAGCTCGCGATCGCGTTCGGCTCTGCGACCTGGCCGCATCAAATGGTCCGCGTCATGCTTCTGGAACAGCTTTATCGGGCCGCCACCATTCTGGCCGGCCACCCCTATCACCGCGCGTGATCCGCGCCACAACGAGCACCTTTGCCTAAAGCGATGCGAGCGCCTGTCCTCAACCTGCTGCTGATCGCCGGCATGACCGGCGCAAGTATTTTGGGCGCAAGCCTTGCGCAAGCTCAGACGCCTGCACCGCAGACTGCGGCCGTCGCGCCCGATGCGATCAAGCAGCGCGAGCAGGAGCTCGAAGCCGCGCGCGCCAGCAAGAAGAGCGCGGAGGAAGCGCAGGCCAAGCTCAAGGCCGAGATCACCTCGCTCGGCCAGGACCGCACCCAGCTCAATCAACAGTTGATCGACACCGCCGCCAATGTGCGCACCGTCGAGACCAAGATCGACGAAGCCGAAGCGCGGCTGCGATCGCTGAACGGCCGCGAGCAGGCGATGCGCAGCTCGCTCGATTCGCGCCGCGCCGACATCGTCGAGGTGCTGGCGGCCTTGCAGCGCGCCGGAAGGCGGACGCCGCCGGCGCTGTTGGTAAGGCCCGAGGATGCCCTGAAATCGCTGCGCACGGCGATGCTGCTCGGTGCCGTGGTGCCGGAATTGCGCGGGCGCGCCGAGAAGATCGCAAGCGAGCTCGGCGAGCTCGTGGCCTTGCGCAAGACCATCGCGACCGAGCGCGACCAGCTTGCCTCCGACCGCGACAAGGTCCGCAACGACCAGACCCGGCTCGCAGCTCTGGTCGACGAGCGGCAGCGCCAGCAGGCGTCGCGCGAAAAGGACCTCGACGCCGAGAATGCGCGCGCCGTCGCGCTCTCACGACAGGTCGGCGATCTCCAGGGGCTGATCGCCAAGATGGAGCAGGATCTGCAAAGTGCCGCCAAGGCGGCCGAGAAGGCGGCTGAGGCCGCCAAGCAGGCCGAGGCAAAGGCCGCTGCAAACGCGGCCGCCAGCGCCAAGACCGGCCCTGGCGCTTTCAAGGATCGTTCCCGGACCACCCCTGCGATGGCCTTCGCTGCGGCCAAGGGCCTGCTGCCTCTTCCGGTTAACGGTAACAAGATCAGGGATTTCGGCGGTTCGGACGGGCTCGGCGGGGTCCAGAAGGGCATTTCGCTGGCGACCCGGCCCGGCTCCCAGGTCACGACGCCGTGTGATGGCTGGGTAGTCTATGCCGGCCCCTTCCGCAGCTATGGACAACTCTTGATCCTCAATGCCGGGGGCGGGTATCATGTGCTGATCGCCGGGATGGAGCGCATTTCGGTCAACATCGGTCAGTTTGTGCTCACGGGGGAGCCTGTCGCGACCATGGGGTCGACTTCTCAAGTCGCCTCCATTCTCGCCACGAACGCGAGTCAACCTGTGCTCTATGTCGAGTTCCGCAAAGACGGCACTCCAATCGATCCAGGCCCATGGTGGGCCGCAAATGAAGGCGAGAAGGTTCGCGGATGATGCGCAAGACTTCAGTTATCCTCCTCAGCGCGGCCACCGGTGCGGCGCTGACGCTGTTCGTGACGCAACCGCGCGCAGTCTTCATGGGCTCCAGCGCGCGAGCCGCCACCGCGGACACCTATCGCCAGCTCAATTTGTTCGGCGACGTCTTCGAGCGCGTGCGCTCGGACTATGTCGAGAAGCCCGACGACACCAAGCTGATCGAATCCGCGATCAGCGGCATGCTCACCGGTCTCGATCCGCATTCGAGCTACATGGACGCCAAGAGCTTCCGCGACATGCAGGTGCAGACCCGCGGTGAGTTCGGCGGCCTCGGCATCGAAGTCACGATGGAAGACGGCCTGATCAAGGTGGTCTCGCCGATCGACGACACCCCGGCCTCGCGCGCCGGCGTCATGGCCAACGACATCATCACCAATCTCGACGACGAAGCGGTGCAGGGGCTGACCCTGAACCAGGCAGTCGAGAAGATGCGCGGCCCCGTCAACACCAAGATCAAGCTCAAGATCATCCGCAAGGGCCAGGACAATCCGATCGACGTCACGCTGGTGCGCGACAACATCCGCGTCCGTTCGGTGCGCGCCCGCATCGAGGCCGACGACATCGCCTATATCCGCATCACCACCTTCAACGAGCAGACCACCGAAGGCCTGAAGCGCGAGGTCGCCAACCTCTCGAATCAGATCGGCGACAAGCTGAAGGGCTACGTCATCGACCTCCGCAACAACCCGGGCGGGCTGCTCGAGGAAGCGGTCACCGTCTCCGACTCCTTCCTGGAGAAGGGCGAGATCGTCTCGACCCGCGGCCGTAATGCCGAGGAGACCCAGCGCCGTACCGCGCATACGGGCGACCTCACCAAGGGCAAGCCGGTCATTGTGCTGGTCAACGGCGGCTCGGCTTCGGCGTCGGAGATCGTCGCCGGCGCGCTGCAGGACCACAAGCGCGCGACCATCGTCGGCACGCGTTCGTTCGGCAAGGGCTCGGTGCAGACCATCATTCCGCTCGGCTCCGGCAACGGCGCGCTGCGTCTGACCACGGCGCGCTACTACACGCCGTCGGGCAAGTCGATCCAGGCCAAGGGCATCGTGCCCGACATCGAAGTGCTGCAGGACGTGCCGGACGAGCTGAAGTCGCGCACCGACACCAAGGGCGAAGCTTCGCTGCGCGGCCATCTCAAGAACGACGGCGACGAGAAGACCGGCTCGCAGTCCTACGTTCCGCCGGACGCCAAGGACGACAAGGCGCTCAAGCTCGCCGACGATTTGCTCCACGGCATCAAGAACAGCGCCTCCGCGGCGCCCACCCCGGGCGGCGACAAGGCCACGACCGACAAGCCCAAAGCGGCGAACTAAGTCGGCGCATCGCGATCTGACGAAAAGGGCGGCTCCCGGAGCCGCCCTTTTTGCTTGGAACTCCTGATATCCCCGGCCTATCCCGGCCTGCCGCCGCTTGACCTCGGCGTGGTATCGTCGTCTCGAGTGATTCGGGATCGCGCATGACTGAAACGGCCGATGATCTGAGCGCCCCGCTCGGACGGGACAAGCCGCGCCGGAAACGCCGGCTGCGGCTGCCGTTCACCGCCATGCAGCTGCTCGCAGTCCTGCTCGGCCTGTTCCTGGTCACCTTTGCCGGCTTCGCCATCTTCAACAAGGATCCGCTCGGCGGCGAGCCGATGACGCGGCTCGCGATCCGCGAGCCCAGTGCCGCAGACAAGACCGGCGACGACAAGCCGGCCGCCGCCAGCCACGGCCAGGACAGCAAGCAGGAAAGCAAGCAAGAGACCAGGGACGCACCGAAGCAGGCGGGCGAGCAGAAGACCGTCACCATGATCGACGGTTCCACCGGCACCCGCCACGACGTGGTGATCGGCGGCGATGCCGCCGGCAAAAGCGAGGCGGCCTCGGCCTCCGCACCGCCGCCCGTCATGGCCGGGATCGACCCAAAACTCCTTGAGAAATCGCGCTACGGCATGATCCCGGCGATGTCCGGGGATCTGAAGCCGTTCAACGTCTATGCGGCGGATGCCGATCGCTCCAAGGCCGCCAAGATGCCGGTGGTCGCGATCCTGATCGGCGGCCTCGGCGTCGGCGCCGCCAAGACCACCGATGCCATCATGCGGCTGCCACCGGCGGTGACGCTGGCCTTCACGCCTTATGGGTCCGATCCAGGAAAACTCGCCGAGCGCGCCCGCGCCCAGCGCCACGAGATCTTCCTCCAGATTCCGATGGAGCCCTACGACTTCCCAGACAACGATCCGGGACCGCAGACGCTGCTGACTTCGCTGAGCGCCGACCAGAACATGGACCGCCTGTACTGGCATCTGAGCCGGATGCAGGGCTATGCCGGCCTCACCAATTTCATGGGCGCCCGCTTCATCGCAACGGAGCCGGCGATGCAGCCGATCATTCGCGAGGCGGCCAGGCGCGGCCTCGGCTTCTTCGACGACGGCTCATCGCCCCGCAGCATCGCACCGCAGGCCGCCGGCAGCCTGGCGATGCCGTTCGGCAAGGGCGATATCGCGATCGACGCAGTGCCGACCCCGGCCGAGATCGACCGCGCCCTGACCAAGCTCGAAGCGGCGGCGCGCGAGCGCGGCGTGGCCGTAGGCACCGCCTCCGCCCTCCCGGTCTCGATCGAGCGCATTGGCGTCTGGACCAAGACATTGGGCGACCGAGGTATCCTTTTGGTGCCATTGACAACCGCGATGCTGAAATCAAAATCCAGCTAAATCAACGGATTGGTACGGCACAGGCCCGCGGGGCCTGCTTCAGCCTTACCGACGGCATGCGAGAGGTCTGGCGGAATGGCGCGTTACGAGGATCTGCCCTACCGGACCTGCGTCGGCGTGATGTTGCTCAACAAGGACGGACTGGTGTTCATCGGCCGCCGCGCCGGTGGCATCGAGCATGTCGACGACACCCATGTCTGGCAGATGCCGCAGGGCGGCGTCGATCCCGGCGAGGATAATTGGGAGGCCGCCAAGCGCGAGCTCTATGAGGAGACCAGCGTGCGCTCGGTCGAGCGGCTCGGCGAGGTTCCGGACTGGCTCACTTACGACATTCCGCGCACGGTTGCCGGGCGCGCCTGGAAGGGCCGCTACCGCGGCCAGCGCCAGAAATGGTTCGCGGTCCGCTTCACCGGCAAGGACAGCGAGATCAACGTCGAAAAGCCCGGCGGCGGCCACAAGGCCGAGTTCGTGAGCTGGCGCTGGGAACCGATGAAGAACCTGACCGGGCTGATCATCCCGTTCAAGCGTCCGGTCTACGAGCGGGTGGTGAAGGAATTTTCCGCGCTGGCGCGGGATTAGTTCAGGTCGCCATTCCAGCTTGATGCTAATGCATCGCCTGAAATGACGACGAGAGATCCACGCGTGACCCATGAAAAGCCTTACCGTCCCAATGTCGGAATCGCGCTGTTCAACGCCGATGGCCGCGTGCTGATCGGGCACCGCTTCAAGGGCGACGGACCCGAGATCATCCTGCCGGGCCTCGACTGGCAGATGCCGCAGGGCGGCGTCGACGAGGGCGAGGATTTGCGCGATGCCGCGCTGCGCGAGCTCTGGGAAGAGACCAGCGTCAAGAGCGCAACCTATCTCGGCGAGACCGACTGGCTGACTTACGAATTTCCGCCCTATGACGGGCCGCAGACGCATCGGCTGGCGAAATTCCGCGGTCAGCGCCAGAAATGGTTCGCGCTGCGCTTCACCGGCAAGGATGACGAGATCGATCCGCTGACGCCGCGCAACGGGCAGCCCGCCGAGTTCGACGCCTGGCGCTGGGAGCGGCTCGACCGCGTCCCCGATGTCGTGGTGCCGTTCCGCCGCCACGTCTACAGCGCAGTGGCGCAGCAGTTTGCGCCCTTCGCCAACTAAAAACGCGAAAACAACCCCATGCACAGTAGAACGGGGTTGAAATCATTAGAGAACTTTCGCCGGAAATTTGCGCGAGCCTAATTGATCGGTCCCACCGTGAACGGGCCGATCGCGATGACGTGGCAGTCGCTGTCGCGCTTGGCGCAGTCGGCGAGCGCGGAATTGACGGCGGTCTGCTCGTCCGCGGCCTTGAGGCCGAGGCCCGGCCGGCCCGCGGTGCCGACCGCGACGGCGTTCCAGCCCATGCCGTCGGCGAGCTTGCGCACGACCTCGTCGCGCGCATCTGCGACGATCGAGGCGTTGGACGCCGCGTGGAAGAAGCCGGTGATCCTCAGCAGGGTCGGGATCGGCACGACGAAATTCTCGTCGACCGCAACGACCAGGCAAGCGACGCCGGCGATCGCGCCGCACGATTCCAGCGAACGCCGCGCGGCATCGTCGGCGGATGATGCGCCCATCACCATGAAATATTGACCGCCCGGGCCGAGCGCGACCGCGCGGGATTTTGCAGCGGGCACGAACATGTTCTCGAGGCGGACTTTCGCGGGATCGCGCACCATCGGAAAGTCTTTGGAGGCAAAGGCGCGCTCGGTCATGGCATCATGCCGGACGAATGGCTGCGGCGGCATCGGCGGCTTGCCGTGCGTGTAGACAATGTTGTTGCCGACCGCATAGAGCTCGCAGCGCCGCGGCGACTGCGCGGCATCGGCGCGCTTCTGACACTGATCGAGTGCGGCGTTGCGCGCGGCTTCCTCGTTCGGCTGATTCAACGACGCGCCGGTGAACCCGCCGACATTGAGCGCGAACGCCTTGTAGTTGCCGGCAGCGGAATAGTCGCCAGCCAGGTAGTTGCGGATGCGCTCGTTGATGAAGGGGACGCTGTCGGCGGGAAACTTGCCGGCCATCGGTGAAGCCGATGGTGCCGGCATGGGCATCGGCGCTTTCGCTGCCATGGTGGCTGACGGGCTTGGCGCTGCTGCCGCAGCCGCGCTGGGCATCGGACTTGATGCAGAGCTTGGCGCAATCGCTGCAACCGCCGGCGCCCTGGTGGTCTCGAGCTTGGTGAAATAGAGGAAGCCACCGACGCCGATGGCGACGACGGAGACGACACCGACCACCAGCGGCCACATCCAGTTCGGCGCGGCCGCAGCCTTCGCCACCTTCTTGATTTGCGGCGTCGCGTAGCTGCCGTCCCCGCGCCGCATTGCCACCATGTAGGCGTGCACCGGCGTCGGGATGTTCTTGACCTCCTGCGCGCCGATATCGGCGAACTGCACCGACAGCTTGTTGGCGACCTGCTCGTGCACGGCGCGGGAGACGCAGATGCCGCCGACCTCGGCGAGGCCCTCGAGCCGGGCGGCGATATTGACGCCGTCACCGAGCAGATCGCCGTCGCGCTCGACCACGTCGCCGATGGTGATGCCGATGCGGAACGACATCAGCCGGCTTTGCGGATAGGCCATGTTGCGGGTTCGCAGGGATTCCTGAATGTCGATCGCGCAGCGCACCGCATCGACTGCGCTTGGAAATTCCGCGAGCACGGCGTCACCCGCAGTGTTGAAGATGCGTCCGCCCGCCTTGGCAATGAAATCGTCGACAACCTCGCGATAGGAGGCGAGACGCCGCAGCGTCTCCTCTTCGTCTTCCGCGACCAGTCGTGAATAGCCGGCAATATCGGCTGCGAAAATCGCTGCGATCTTGCGTTTCATTTTGCGGCCGGCCCCCGGAACAAAGTTCGCGAGTGCAGAATGGCGCGATCGGCGGCGCGGTGCAACAAAGTTTCAGCGCCCGCCACTTCCGTGACGAGCGCTGAACTTATTCAGGAATTTTCAGTTCGGGCCCCGGCGCGATGCACCGGGGCTTAGTGCATAGCCGTGCTGCTGAGCTGCTGCTGGATGCTCTTGAAGTGGTCGAGCCGCGCGATGGCTTGATCGAGCTCGTTGCCTTCGTGCTCCTTCAATCCCTCTTCCATCTCCGAGATAGTCGCGGCGAACTGGGCGCGATCGAGCTCGGCCAGCGAGGTCGCGACGTCGGCGAGTACCGTCAGGCCCTTGTCGGAAACTTCGGCGATACCGCCGAGCACGATGATCTTCTCGTGCTTGCCGCCGGTGGTCACGGTGAGAATGCCGGGCCGGATCGCGGCCACGACAGGAGCGTGTCCCGCCAGCACGCCGAAATCACCTTCGACGCCGGGGATATCGACCTGGTCGACCTCGCCCGAGAAGGCGAGCTTTTCCGGCGAGACGAGATCGAAGTGGAAGGTGGCCATTGGAAACCTGCGAATGGTGAGTAGCGAATTGCGAATGGAGCGGGAGCAGCGCGACTATTCGCTACTCCCTGCTCGCCCTTCGCAGCTTAGGCCGCCTCGGCCGCCAGCTTCTTGCCCTTCTCGATCGCCTCTTCGATGGTGCCGACCATGTAGAAGGCGGCTTCCGGCAGGTGATCGTACTTGCCTTCGCAGAGGCCGCGGAAGCCCTTGATGGTGTCCGCGAGGTCGACGAACTTGCCGGGCGAGCCGGTGAAGATTTCGGCGACGTGGAACGGCTGCGACAGGAAGCGCTCGATCTTGCGGGCGCGGGCCACCGTCAGCTTGTCCTCTTCCGAAAGCTCGTCCATGCCGAGAATGGCGATGATGTCCTGCAGCGACTTGTAGCGCTGCAGCACCTGCTGGACCTGACGCGCGGTGTCGTAGTGCTCCTGGCCGACGACGAGCGGCGAGAGCATGCGCGAGGTCGAGTCGAGCGGATCCACCGCCGGATAGATGCCCTTTTCCGAGATCGCGCGGTTCAACACCGTGGTGGCGTCCAAATGCGCGAACGAGGTCGCGGGCGCCGGGTCGGTCAAGTCGTCGGCCGGAACGTAAATGGCCTGCACCGAAGTGATCGAACCCTTCTGCGTGGTGGTGATGCGCTCCTGCAGCGCGCCCATGTCGGTGGCAAGCGTCGGCTGGTAACCCACGGCGCTCGGGATACGACCGAGCAGCGCCGACACTTCAGAACCGGCCTGGGTGAAGCGGAAGATGTTGTCGACGAAGAACAGCACGTCCTGGCCCTGGTCGCGGAAGTGCTCGGCGACGGTCAGACCGGTGAGGCCGACTCGGGCGCGGGCGCCGGGCGGCTCGTTCATCTGGCCGAACACCAGCGCGCACTTCGACTTGACGCTCGGATCCGGATTGTGCGGATCGGCGTTGACCTTGGACTCGATGAACTCGTGATAGAGGTCGTTGCCCTCGCGGGTACGCTCACCGACGCCGGCGAACACGGAGTAACCACCGTGGGCCTTCGCGACGTTGTTGATCAGCTCCTGAATCAGCACGGTCTTGCCGACGCCGGCGCCGCCGAACAGGCCGATCTTGCCGCCCTTGGCGTAGGGCGCGAGCAAGTCGACGACCTTGATGCCTGTGACGAGAATTTCAGCTTCGGTCGACTGGTCGGTGTAGCTCGGCGCTTCCTGGTGGATGGCGCGCATGCCTTCGGACTGGATCGGGCCGGCTTCGTCGATCGGCTCGCCGATCACGTTCATGATGCGGCCGAGCGTGCCCGCGCCGACGGGAACCGAGATCGGCTGACCGGTGTCGGTCACTTCCTGGCCGCGGACCAGACCTTCGGTCACGTCCATCGCGATCGTGCGCACGGTGGACTCACCGAGATGCTGCGCAACTTCCAGCACGAGGCGGATGTTGCCGTTCCTGGTTTCCAACGAATTCAGAATGGCCGGCAGATGGCCTTCGAACTGAACGTCGACGACGGCGCCCATGACCTGGGTGACACGACCGACCTGGGTAGCTGCTGTAGCCATGAAGCTCTCCTTCGAAATTCTTTACTTGAACGACCGTCGTTTGGTTCGTGCGTCAGACCGCCTCGGCGCCGGAGATGATCTCGATCAGCTCCTTGGTGATCTGGGCTTGACGGGTTCGGTTGTAGATCTGGGTTTGCTTGCGGATCATTTCGCCCGCGTTGCGGGTGGCGTTGTCCATCGAGCTCATCTGCGCGCCGTAGAACGAGGCGTTGTTTTCCAGCAGCGCGCGGAAAATCTGCACCGCGATATTCCGCGGCAACAGGCCGGAGAGGAGTTCGTCTTCCTCCGGCTCGTAGTCGTAGGACGTCGACGGCGCGTTCGCCGCCTTTTCTTCCACGGTCAACGGAATGATCTGCTGCGCGGTCGGGACCTGGGCGATCACCGACTTGAACTGCGCGTAGAACAGCGTGCAGACGTCGAATTCGCCGTTGTCGAAGCGGGCCAAGACCTTCTTGGCGATGTCCTCGGCGTTGAGGAAGCCGAGCTGACGAACGCCGCGCAGGTCGAGGTGCTCGATGATCTGCTTGTCGTACAGGCGGCGGAGCTGCTCGTAGCCCTTGCGACCGACGCAGAAGAATTTGACTTCCTTGCCCTGCGCGATCAGCGCCTGGGCGCGCTCGCGCGCGAGACGCACGATCGAGGAGTTGAAGGCGCCGGACAGACCACGCTCGCCGGTGCAGACCAGCAGCAGGTGAACCTGATCCTTGCCGGTGCCGCCCAGCAGCACCGGAGCGCCGGGCGAACCGGCGGCAGCGCTGGCGATGTTGGAGATCACCGCGCTCATCTTGTCGGCATATGGCCGCGCCGCCTCGGCCGCCTGCTGGGCGCGGCGCAACCGGGACGCCGCGACCATCTGCATGGCCTTGGTGATCTTCTGCGTCGCCTTGGTGGAGGCGATGCGGACGCGCATGTCTTTAAGTGACGCCATTCTTCGTTCACCCCGGCGGTTCGACCCCTTGGATCAAGCCGCTAGCCTATCCCAGTCGTCATGCCCGGGCGTGTCCCGGGCATCCACGTCTTCGTTTCCATGCAGTGAGGCACGGAAGGCCGGGACACGAAGCCCGGCCTTGCGACCGTTCTCTTATGCGAAGCTCTTGGCGAAACCTTCGACCACCGACTTCAGCTTGGCGGCACTGTCGTCGGAGAGATCGCGGCTATCGCGGATCGCGTTGAGGATATCGACGTTCTTGCCGCGCAGCAGCGACAACAGACCGTCCTCGAACGCGCGCACCTTGTTGACCGGAAGCGGATCGAGATAGCCGTTGGTGCCGGCCCAGATCACGCAGACCTGCTCTTCCATCTTCAGCGGCGCGAACTGCGGCTGCTTCAGGAGCTCGGTGAGACGCGAGCCGCGGTTGAGCAGGCGCTGGGTCGAGGCGTCGAGGTCGGAGCCGAACTGCGCGAACGCCGCCATTTCGCGGTACTGCGCCAGCTCGCCCTTGATCTTGCCGGCGACCTTCTTGGTGGCCTTGGTCTGCGCCGAGGAGCCGACGCGCGACACCGACAGACCGACGTTCACCGCGGGGCGGATGCCCTGGAAGAACAGGTCGGTTTCCAGGAAGATCTGGCCGTCGGTGATCGAGATGACGTTGGTCGGAATGTAGGCCGACACGTCGTTGGCCTGGGTTTCGATGACCGGCAGCGCCGTCAGCGAGCCCGAGCCCTGGTCCTTGTTCAGCTTCGCCGCGCGCTCGAGCAGGCGGGAATGCAGATAGAACACGTCGCCCGGATAGGCTTCGCGGCCCGGCGGGCGGCGCAGCAGGAGCGACATCTGGCGGTAGGCGACGGCCTGCTTGGACAAATCGTCATAGATGATGACGGCGTGCATGCCGTTGTCGCGGAAGTACTCGCCCATGGTGCAGCCGGTGAACGGCGCGATGTACTGCATCGGTGCCGGATCCGACGCGGTAGCGGCCACGATGATCGAATATTCGAGCGCGCCCTGCTCTTCCAGCACCTTCACGAACTGGGCAACGGTCGAGCGCTTCTGGCCGATCGCGACGTAGACGCAATACAGCTTGATGTTCTCGTCCGGCTGCGCGTTGAGCGGCTTCTGGTTGAGGATGGTGTCGAGCGCGATCGCGGTCTTGCCGGTCTGACGGTCGCCGATGATCAGCTCGCGCTGGCCGCGGCCGATCGGGATCAGGGCGTCGATCGCCTTGAGGCCGGTCGCCATCGGCTCGTTCACCGATTTGCGCGGAATGATGCCGGGTGCCTTGACGTCGACGCGCATGCGCTTGTCGGCCTGGATCGGGCCCTTGCCGTCGATCGGATTGCCGAGCGCGTCGACGACGCGGCCGAGCAGGCCCTTGCCGACCGGCGCGTCCACGATGGCGCGGGTGCGCTTGACGGTCTGGCCTTCCTTGATCTCGCGGTCGGCGCCGAAAATGACGATACCGACGTTGTCGGTCTCGAGGTTCAGCGCCATGCCGCGGGTGCCGTTCTCGAACTCGACCATTTCACCGGCCTGGACGTTATCCAGACCGTAAACGCGGGCGATACCGTCGCCGACGGACAGCACCTGTCCGACTTCGGAGACTTCAGCTTCCTGGCCGAAATTCTTGATCTGGTCCTTGAGGATCGCGGAAATTTCCGCGGCGCGGATGTCCATCAGCCTGCCTCTTTCATCGCGTGCTTGATCGAATTGAGTTTGGTGCGAAGCGAGCTATCGATCATCCGGCTGCCAAGCTTGACCACGAGGCCACCGATGATCGAGGGATCGATCTTCACGTTGAGCGCGACGTCCTTGCCGGTCACCGACTTCAGGGCAACCTTGAGGGCGTCGAGATTCTTGTCCGAGAGCGCCTCCGCCACGGTGACGTCGGCCGTCGCCTCGCCCTTGAACCTGGCGACCAGGGCGCGATAGGCGCGGATGACGTCAGCCACCGCGAACAGGCGGCGGTTGGCGGTCAGCACTTTCAGGAAATTGGCGGAGATGCCGGCGATGCCCGCCTTGTCCAAAACGGCCGAGAGGGCCCTGGACTGGGCATCGGCCGCGAACACAGGGCTGCGGACGAGGCGCTTCAGATCGGCGCTTTCGTTCAGCATGCCCTCGAATTTTTCGAGATCGGCTTTGACCTCGTCGACCACTTTCTGGTCGCGGGCCAGTTCAAACAAGGCCGTTGCATAACGGCCCGACACACCGGAAACGGACGTATCTTCTGCAGCCACAGACGTGCTCTTTTTGCTGTCAAACTCGCAAGGGAAAAACCGTCGCCACAAAGCGGCGCCTAGCGATCCAAGCCCTTGGAATTCAAGCGGGACTTCGATTTTCGACCCCGCACGGAAGTGCCGGGCTCGTTAAAATCGCGGCTTTGCTAACATAGCAGGCGCGCACGTGCAACATGACGCCAAATTAAAGGCATGACGTTCTGTCGCCAGTTCGTCGCACTCCACGACGACGCGACGACGACCTGCCATGCCGCGGAATTGCCACAGCCCCTAAGCCCACCCCCGAGCCGATGCCGGCCATTGGTTCCTGCCCTCAGCGCATAGCGGCCATGAACACGGATCGCTGAGGCGTGATTCCGGCGCATCCAGCTTCACTCGCCGAATACTTTCCGAATTCTAAATGCGGAAAGCGATGACTTCGTTTTACAGTATTCGCGAGTAATTTAGAGGTTAACGAATCGTTAAATTCCAATATTACGGAATGTCGGCTGAATATCTCCGCCGGTAACAAGATATTACACGGCGACACAGAACGGATTTACTGCCCAATTCACGCCTCATTAGGAATCGAAACGCGGTCCCGCTCGCAAACTTACGGGGGCTCCACTTGCCACATATGTGGCAATACTAGCTTAGGGACCAATATATGCTTTGTTTGAAGACGCTGGGCTCAGTGACCCGGCCGCGTACGGCGATCGCTTTTGTTGCCGCAACTCTTCTCATCGGGGGAACTGCCACCGAAGCTTCCGCCAAATCCCGGCATCACCATCGGTATTCCCACCATCATCACCGCCACCAGGCCCAGAACGATGCCAACACGTCCTCCGATTGGCGTAACGCTAATGCGTCGATGACGCCGTCGCAGGGCACCGGACGTGCCTTCTCCGGCATGGCTTCCTTTTACGGGAACGAGTCCGGCAGCAGGACTGCCTCGGGCCAGCGCTTCAACCAGAACGCCATGACCGCGGCGCACCGTTCGCTGCCGTTCGGCACCAAGCTGCGGGTCACCCATGGCGGCTCCAGCGTCATCGTCACCATCAACGACCGTGGCCCGTTCGTTCGCGGCCGTGTCCTCGACCTCTCCACGGGCGCTGCCCGCGCTATCGGCCTCACCGGCGCCGGCGTCGGCCGCGTCACCGCGGAAGTCGTCTCCTAAAGCGCGCGACGCGTGAAACAAGCCCGCCGTCTTGGGGGACGGCGGGCTTCGTCATTCCGGGGCGCGCGCAGCGCGAGCCCGGAATCCATCGAACAGCAGGGTCGGTGGATGAATGGATTCCGGGTTCGCGAGTTCGTCGCGCCCCGGAATGACAGCGGCTACAAAAAGCTCTGCGGATCGACGTCGACCTCGAGCTTTTGATTGCCCTTCGGCTTCGGGCATACGGCAAGCCAGTTGCGCAGATAATCCGACAGGTCGAAGCCGCGCGCCGATTTCACCAGGATGCGGAAGCGGTAGCGGCCCTTGATGACGGCGAGCGGGGCTTCCGCTGGGCCCAGCACCACCACCCGCTCGTCGCGCGGCGCGAGCGCAACGAGGTGGCGGCCGAAGCCTTCGGCGCTCGGCCGGTCGCCGGCGGAAATGATCAGGCTCGCGAGCCGCCCGAACGGCGGATACAGCGTGCGTTCGCGCAAATCGATCTCGCTGTCGTAGAACGCTTCACGGTCGCAGGCGATCAGCGCCTTCATCACGGGATGGTCGGGCTGGTGGGTCTGGAGATAGCCGACGCCGCGGCCCTGCTCGCGCCCGGCGCGGCCGATCACCTGGTTGAGCAATTGCCAGGTGCGCTCGGAGGCGCGCGGATCGCCATTGGACAGGCCGAGATCCGCATCGACCACGCCGACAAGATTGAGCCGCGGGAAATTGTGGCCCTTGGCGACGAGCTGGGTGCCGATGATGACGTCGACGCGGCCCTCCGCGATGTCATTCAGCTCGGAGCGCATCGTCTCGATCGAGGTGATGAGATCGCTCGACAGCACCATGGTGCGCGCCTCCGGGAACAGCGCGGCCGCCTCTTCCTGCAAGCGCTCGACGCCGGGCCCGACCGCGACCAGCGATTCCTCCGCCGCGCAATGCGGGCAGGTTTGCGGACGCGGCATCGAGAAGCCGCAATGGTGACAGACGAGGCGCTGGCGGAAGCGGTGATCGACCAACCAGGCATCGCAGATGGTGCAGGCAAAGCGATGGCCGCAGGCGCGGCACAGCGTCAACGGCGCATAGCCGCGGCGATTGAGGAACAATAGCGCCTGCTCGCGCCGCTCGATCGCGGTCCTGATCTCGGACGCCAGCCGCGGCGAGATGAAGCGGCCGCGCGCCGGCGGCTCGCGGCGCATGTCGATGGCCTCGATATGCGGCATGTGCTGGCCGCCGAAGCGTGACGGCAGCGCGATGCGCTGATAGCGGTTCTTGCGCGCATTGACCTCGGACTCGACCGACGGCGTCGCCGATGCCAGCACGATCGGAACCTTCGCGATATGCGCGCGCACCACCGCCATGTCGCGGGCGTGATAATGCACGCCCTCGTCCTGCTTGTAGGCCTGGTCGTGCTCTTCATCGACCACGATGAGGCCGAGATTGGCGTAGGGCAGAAACAGCGCCGAGCGCGCGCCGACCACGACCGGCGCGCTGCCCTCGGAGATCGCCGCCCAATTGCGTGCGCGGGTGCGCGGCGTCAGCTCGGAATGCCATTCCAAGGGACGCACGCCAAAACGCTGCGCGAAGCGATCGAGGAACTGGCCGGTGAGCGCGATCTCCGGCATCAGGATCAGCGACTGTTTTCCGCGGCGGATCGCCTCGGCCACGGCTTCGAAGTAAACCTCGGTCTTGCCCGAGCCGGTGACACCGTCGAGCAGCGCGACGTGAAAGCTGCCGTTGGCCGCGAGCGCGCGCATCGCATCAACTCCGGCGCGCTGGAGCGGCGAAAAATCCGGCCGGCTGAAATCCGGATCGGGCGGCGGCGGCGGTGGAGGCGGCGGCATCGGCTCGACCGTGAGCGTGCCTTCGTCGACGAGGCCGTCGATCACGCCGGCCGAAACGCCGGCCTCCTTGGCCGCCTCGGACTTGCCGTGCAGCAGCCGGTCCGACAGCACCTCGATCAGGCGCTGCCGCGCCGGCGTCAGTCGCCGCGGGAGATCGCCGGTCAGGCGCACGCCGGCGCGCACCCGCTCGGGGCCGAGGTTCTCGCCCATCCGCAGGCACATGCGCAGCACCATGCCGCGCGGGCTCAGCGTGTAATTGGCGATCCAGTCCACGACTGCACGCAGCTCGGGCTTCAGCGGCGGGATGTCGAGCTTTTCGCTGACCTCCTTGAGGCGGTTGTGCAGGCGCGGATCCGGATTGGCGTTTTCGGCCCAAACCACGGCGAGCACCTCGCGCGGGCCGAGCGGCACGCCAATAATGTCGCCCGCCTTCAGCTCCATCCCACGCGGCACCTTGTACGAATAGGTCTGGTCGAGCGCGACCGGCACCAGCACGTCGACCATGCGGGTCGCGTTGGCGGAGACGGCGTTGCTGCGCGACGTGTGGTCCATGGAGGGGAATCGGAACCCGGGGGCTTCAAGGCTAGCGCCCTGAGGCGGCCTTAGCGAACGATAAACGAGTGTGATGCGATATACTGAGTGGAATCACCACGTCCAGAGCGCATGAGCAAAGCGGCCGCCCCACAGATCGAGCTCGCCAGCGCCGATCCTGACATCGCGCAGGAGATGACGCGCTGGCTGTCGCATCTCGGCGCGGAGCGACGGCTGTCGCCGAAGACGCTGGAAGCCTATGCCCGCGATCTGCGGCAGTGCCTGAATTTCCTCTGCGGCCATTGGGGCGAGCGTGTGACGCTGAAGCGTTTCGCCGCACTGGAGGCCACCGATATCAGGGCCTTCATGGCGATGCGCCGCGCCGACGATATTGCCGGGCGCTCGCTGATGCGCGCACTGGCGGGCCTGCGTTCGTTCGGCCGCTTCCTCGAGCGCGAAGGCAAGGGCAAGGTCGGCGCGCTCTCGGCGATCCGCGCGCCGAAAGTCGCAAGGAGCCTGCCAAAGCCGTTGCCGATGGCGTCGGCCAAACGTCTTGCGGACGCCGACGAGCGCGCCGGCGAGGATCGCGAGACCTGGATTTTGGCGCGCGATGCCGCGGTGATGGCACTCCTCTACGGCTCGGGCCTGCGCATCTCCGAAGCGCTGGGGCTGACGCGCCGCGAGGTGCCGCGTCCCGGTGAAGGCGACGTGCTGATCGTGACAGGCAAAGGCAACAAGACCCGCATGGTGCCGGTGCTCCAGAACGTGCTCGAACTGGTGCAGGAGTATGTCGCGATGTGCCCGTATCCGCTGCCGGCCGAAGGCCCGATCTTCGTCGGCGCACGCGGCGGGCCGTTGAGCCCGCGCATCATCCAGCTCGCGATGGAGCGGCTGCGCGGCGCGCTCGGCCTGCCCGACAGCGCCACGCCGCACGCGCTCCGGCATTCCTTCGCCACGCATCTGTTGTCACGCGGCGGCGATTTGCGCGCGATCCAGGAATTGCTCGGCCATGCCTCGCTCTCGACCACGCAGATCTATACCGGCATCGATGCCGAGCGGCTGCTGGAAGTCTATGCCAGCGCGCATCCGCGGCGCTGATGCTGACATGAAGCTGTCATAGCAAGCCTCGCGGCGCGCATGCCTCTTGCGCGGCGCCCGCGGTTCGGTCAATCGTGGGGAACCGAGCCAGGAGGAATTTATGAGCGCACATGAAAGCATGGAGCATGCCGAGCACGCCGAACACGCGTCCGGCTCGAACAAGAAGATCGCGCTCCTGATCGCGGTCCTGGCGCTGTTCCTGGCGATCTCCGAGACGCTCGGCAAGGGCGCCCAGACCGAATCGATCAGCAAGAACGTCGAGGCCTCCAACCTCTGGGCCTTCTTCCAGGCCAAGAGCATCCGCCGCACCGTGGTGCAGACCATGGCCGACCAGGGCAAGCTCATCCTCGGCGCGGCGAGCGACGAGGCCAACAAGGTGGCCGTGCAGAAGCAGATCGAGGACTGGCAGAAGACCGCGCAGCGCTACCGCTCCGAGCCCGAGACCGGCGAAGGCACCGAGCAGCTGGCCGAAAAGGCCAAGCACGCCGAGCATGAACGCGACGAGGCGACTGCGAAATATCATCACTTCGAGCTGGCGTCCGCCGCCTTCCAGATCGGCATCGTCCTGGCCTCGGCGACGATCATCACCGGCATGCTACCGCTCGCCTGGATCGCGGGCCTGCTGTCGCTTGCCGGACTTGGAATGACCGTGCTCGGCGCATGGTCGCCGCATCTGCTGCATCTGCATTGAGGCTCGTAACCCGCATGAGCGCAGCGACATGCGGGGAGCCACAATAAGGAATCCCGGATATCGCTTTGCTCATCCGGGCTACGCGACGCTCATTGCGTCGGCGCTCAACGCGCTTCGTGCACGCTCTTGCGAAAACGCTGGATCAGGCGGAGCGTGCGGGAGGACCAGCCTTCGCCGTTGCCGGCGATCAGCTCCTTGATGCGCCGCTTGACCGGATCGACCAGCTCGGCGGCCTTGGCACGCAGCTTCAGCACCAGATCGTACAGCCGCTCGAACCAGTGCATCTCCATCAGCTTGTCGCGCGTCACATCGAACACGAAGGCGGTGACGCCGACCCCGAGCAGCTTTGCGAACACGATGGTGAAGACCGCGCTGGTCCAGTATTCGTGCGTGAGCAGCCACAGGCCGACCAGCTTGAGCGGAAACAGCGGGACGATCGGTACAGCGAACACGATCAGCGTCATCGCCGGCGACAGCGCATCGACGCGGTCCGACATCCATTGCTTGAAGCGGGCGAGCGGGACGATTGCGACAACCCGCGCGACGATCGGTTCGAGATGGTCCCACAGCCAGGCTTCGATCAGGAAGATGATCGCAAGCAGGACCCAGACCGGTTGAAGCAGGCGGCGTAGCATGTGTTTCCCGCCCGATTCGGCGCTGGGCGCCACCTACATATGGATGGCCCGCTTGCCGACTGCAAGCGCGGCTTCCTTGATGGCCTCGGAGCGGGTCGGGTGCGCGTGGCAGGTGCGCGCGAGATCCTCCGCGCTGCCGCCAAACTCCATGAGAACGGCCGCCTCATGGATCATTTCCCCGGCCTCAATGCCGATAATGTGCACGCCGAGCACGCGATCGGTCTTCGCATCTGCGAGAATCTTCACAAAGCCGTCGGTGGTCTGGTTGACCTTGGAGCGGCCGTTGGCGGTAAAGGGAAACTTTCCGACCGTATATGCCACGCCCGCCTGCTTCAGCTCCTCCTCGGTCTTGCCGACGGAGGATACTTCCGGCGTGGTATACACGACGCCTGGGATAACATCGTAGTTCACGTGGCCGGCCTGCCCCGCGATGATCTCGGCAACCGCGACGCCTTCATCCTCGGCCTTGTGCGCGAGCATCGGGCCCGCGACGACGTCGCCGATGGCATAGACGCCCTTCACGCTGGTGGCGAAGTGCGGATCGATCTGCACGCGGCCGCGATTGTCGAGCGCAACGCCGGCTTCCTTCAAGCCCAGCCCATCCGTGTACGGCACACGGCCGATACAGACGAGAACGACATCGGCTTCCAGCGTCTCGGCAGCGCCGCCGGCGGCGGGCTCGACCGTCGCCTTCAGCGCCTTGCCGGAGGTGTCCACGCCCGTGACCTTGGCACCCAGCTTGAACGCAAAGCCCTGCTTCTCCAGGATGCGCTGGAATTGCTTGGCGATCTCCCCGTCCATGCCGGGCAGGATGCGGTCGAGGAATTCGACGACGACGACTTCGGCGCCGAGACGCTTCCACACTGAGCCGAGCTCGAGGCCGATCACGCCGGCGCCGACGATCAAGAGCTTGCCGGGGACCTTGTCCAGCGACAGCGCGCCGGTCGACGACACGATGCGCGTCTCGTCGATCTCGATGCCCTTCAGACGCGCGATGTCCGAGCCGGTGGCGATCACGATGCTCTTGGTCTCGACCACCTGCGACTTGCCGTCGGCGGAGATCTCGACCTTGCCGGTGCCGAGAATCTTGCCGGCGCCCTTGAGCACGTCGATCTTGTTCTTCTTCATCAGGAACTCGACCCCCTTGACGTTGCCGTCGATGCCCTGCTGCTTGAAGTTCATCATCGCAGGCAAATCGAGCTTCGGCGCGGAAACGCTGACGCCCATCTTGGCGAAGGAATGCCCGGCCTCCTCGAACATTTCGGAGGCGTGCAACAGCGCCTTCGACGGCATGCAGCCGACATTGAGGCAGGTGCCGCCGAGCGTCGCGTTCTTTTCCACCACGGCGACTTTCATGCCGAGCTGCGCTGCACGCACCGCGCAGACATAACCGCCCGGTCCGGTGCCGATGACGACGAGATCGTATGCCATGAGAGAAAGTCCCGTAAGTTTAGCGTTGAGGGATGTGTCAGCGTCCGCGCGGCGCGTCAGCGTCCGCCGGACACATCGAGAATGGCTGAGGTGACGTAGGAGGCCTCGTCCGACATCAGCCAGACGATGGCATTGGCGACTTCATCGGCAGTACCGACGCGCTTCATAGGCACCATATGGGCCAGACGATGGGCGCGGTCGGGCTCACCGCCGGCAGCGTGGATTTCGGTGTCGATCAGGCCGGGCCGGATGCCCGCGACACGAATGCCCTCGCCGGCAACCTCATGGCCGAGGCCGACGGTGAAGGAATCGATCGCGCCCTTGGACGCGGCATAGTCGACATAGGTGTTCGGCGCGCCGAGCTTGGCAGCAACCGACGACAGATTGACGATGACGCCGCCCTGGCCGCCGTGCCTGGTCGACATCCGCTTCACCGCTTCGCGCGCGCAGAGGATGGAGCCGGTGACGTTGACCGCCATCACGCGCTGGATGCGCTCGGCCGACATCTCGTCGACGCGCACGCCGCTGGTCCCGACAATGCCGCCATTGTTGACGAGCGCGCCGAGCGTGCCGAACGCGTCCGCGGCCTTGAACAGCGCCAGGATATCGCTTTCCTCGGCGACGTCGCATTTCACCGCGATGGCCTTGCCGTTGCTGGCCGCGATCTCGGCGACCACCTCGTCGGCGGCGGTCTTGTTGCTGGCATAGCCGACCACGACGCGAAAGCCGCGCGCGGCCGCCGCAATCGCGGTCGCCCGCCCGATGCCGCGGCTGCCGCCGGTGATGACAACGACTTTATCCGTCACGCGCGTCTCCATGGTTCGACACGCGCCGTCGCGTAAGGCGACGGCGCTCGCAGAGCATCAGCGATCAGAGATCGAGCACCAGGCGCGCCGGATCTTCCAGGCTCTCCTTGACGCGAACAAGGAAGGTCACGGCTTCCTTGCCGTCGATGACGCGGTGATCGTAGGACAGCGCCAGATACATCATCGGGCGGACCTCGATCTTGCCGCCGACGACCATCGGCCGCTCCTGGATCTTGTGCATGCCGAGAATGCCGGACTGCGGCGCGTTCAGGATCGGGGTCGACATCAGCGAGCCGTAGATGCCGCCGTTCGTGATGGTGAAGGTGCCGCCCTGCATCTCGTCGATCTTGAGCTGGCCGTCGCGGGCACGGCGGCCGAAATCGGCGATGCCCTTCTCGATCTCCGCGATCGACTTGTTGTCGCAGTCGCGCACCACGGGCACGACGAGGCCCTTGTCGGTGCCGACGGCGACGCCGATGTGGTAGTAGTTCTTGTAGATCAGGTCGGTGCCGTCGATCTCGGCGTTGACGGCCGGGATGTCCTTCAGCCCCTGCACGACGGCCTTGGTGAAGAAGCCCATGAAGCCGAGCTTCGAGCCGTGCTTCTTCTCGAACGCATCCTTGTAGTGCGCACGCAGCGCCATGACGTTGGTCATGTCGACCTCGTTGAAGGTCGTGAGCATGGCGGCGGTGTTCTGCACGTCCTTGAGGCGGCGCGCGATGGTCTGGCGCAGCCGGGTCATCTTGACGCGCTCTTCGCGGGCTGCGTCGTCGGCCGGCGAGGGTGCGCGAACCTGGACCGCTGCGGCCGGCTGGTTGACCGGGGTCGGCGCCGAGGCCGCACGCTCGATCGCGGCGAGCATGTCGCCCTTGGTGACACGGCCGTCCTTGCCGGAGCCGGGAACGGTCGAGGCGTCGATGCCGGTCTCGGCCGAGAGCTTTCGCACGGAGGGCGCGAGCGGCGAGTCGGCCGGCGGTGCTTTCGACGCGGCCGGGGCGGCGGATGGAGCCGCCGCGGCGGGAGCAGGCGCGGGCGCGGCAGCCGGCTTGGCGGGCGTCTTTGCGACGCCGGCCGTGCCCTCGGTGATCTGTCCGAGCAGCGCACCGACCGCAACGGTCGTGCCATCTGCGGCGATGATCTCGCTCAGCGTGCCCGCGGACGGCGCCGGGACTTCGATGGTGACCTTGTCGGTCTCGAGCTCCACCAAGGGCTCGTCGACGGCGACGGGATCGCCGGCCTTCTTGAACCAGCGGCCGATGGTGGCCTCGGTGACGGATTCGCCGAGGGTCGGCACACGAATTTCAGTCATGGTCTTTTCCTTAAGGAGATCGCCAATGCGGTCGGGAATTTTCAGGTGTCATCGGCCTGCGAAAAGCAGGCCATCCAGCAAGCCGAAACGTTCGCATTCACGACGGACGCCACGGTTTGCCGGATGCCCCGCTCCAGTGCGCCATTGCACACAAGGCGGGGCATAACGCAGCTCGAAAAAGTTCAGCTCAATGCTTCGTCCAGGAACGCCTTCAGCTGCGCCTGATGCTTCGACATCAGACCTGTGGCGGTCGCGGCGGAGGCGGCGCGGCCGACGTAACGCGGACGCCGGCTCGCACCGTTCACCTGGTTCAGCACCCATTCCAGATAGGGCTCGATGAAGTGCCAGGCACCCATGTTGCGGGGCTCTTCCTGGCACCACACGACTTCGGCCTTCTTGAAGCGCGACAGCTCGGCCACCAGCGCCTTCAGCGGCACCGGATAGAGCTGCTCGACGCGCATCAGGTAGATGTCGTCCATGCCACGCTTCTCGCGCTCCTCGTAGAGGTCGTAATAGACCTTGCCCGAGCAGAGCACGATGCGGCGGATCTTCTCGTCGGGCACGAGCTTGACCGCTTCGCCCGGCAGCATCTGGGCGTCGTCATACAGGATGCGGTGGAAGGTCGTTCCCTTCGCGAGCTCCTCGAGGCGCGACACCGCCCGCTTGTGACGCAGCAGCGACTTCGGCGTCATCACGATCAGTGGCTTGCGGATCTCGCGATGGAGCTGCCTACGCAGCACGTGGAAGTAGTTCGCCGGCGTGGTCGGATAGACCACCTGCATGTTGTCTTCCGCGCACATCTGGAGATAACGCTCCAGACGCGCCGAGGAATGCTCCGGTCCCTGGCCCTCATAGCCGTGCGGCAGGAGGCAGACGAGGCCGGACATGCGCAGCCATTTGCGCTCACCCGAGGAGATGAACTGGTCGAACACGACCTGCGCGCCGTTGGCGAAGTCGCCGAACTGCGCTTCCCACAGAGTCAACGTGTTCGGCTCGGCGAGCGAGTAGCCGTATTCGAAGCCGAGCACGGCTTCTTCCGACAGCAGCGAGTTGATGACCTCGTAATGGCCCTGCTCGTGACCGAGATGGTTGAACGGCGTGTAGCGGCTCTCGTCTTCCTGGTCGATCAGGACCGAGTGGCGCTGCGAGAAGGTGCCGCGCTCCGAATCCTGCCCTGACAGGCGGACATGATGGTTCTCGTTGAGCAGCGTGCAGAACGCCAGTGCCTCGCCGGTCGCCCAGTCGATGCCCGTGCCGCCGTCGATCGCCTTGGCGCGGTTTTCGAGGAAGCGCTGGATGGTGCGGTGGACGCGGAAACCATCCGGCACCTTGGTAATCTTGCGACCGATGTCCTTCAGGGCGGTGATGTCGACGCCGGTGACGCCACGCCGCGCATCTTCTTCCTGATCCGCGATCTTGAAGCCGGCCCATTTGCCGTCGAGCCAGTCGGCCTTGTTGGGCTTGTAGCCGGAGCCGGCTTCGAGCTCGGCATCGAGCCGCGCGCGCCAGTCGGCCTTGGCCTTCTCGACCTCGCCCTCCGTCAGCACGCCTTCGCTGATGAGACGGCGGGCGTAGAGCTCGAGCGTCGACGGATGGGCCGCGATCTTCTTGTACATCACCGGCTGGGTGAAAGCCGGCTCGTCGCCCTCGTTATGGCCATGCCTGCGGTAGCAGAACATGTCGATGACGACGGGCTTGTGGAATTTCTGCCGGAACTCGGTCGCGACCTTGGCCGCGAACACGACGGCTTCCGGATCGTCGCCGTTGACGTGGAAGATCGGCGCGTCGATCATCTTCGCCACGTCCGACGGATACGGCGACGAACGGGAATAACGCGGATAGGTGGTGAAGCCGATCTGGTTGTTGACGATGAAGTGCACGGAGCCGCCGGTGCGGTAGCCCTTCAGGTCCGACAGGCCGAAACATTCCGCGACCACGCCCTGGCCGGCGAACGCGGCATCGCCATGCATCAGCAGCGGCATCACTGAGATGCGCATATCCGGCGGATCGCCGTGCTGGTCCTGCTTGGCGCGGACCTTTCCGAGCACCACGGGATCGACGATCTCGAGATGCGAGGGGTTGGCGGTCAGCGACAGATGGATGCGGTTGCCGTCGAACTCGCGATCCGAGGACGCGCCGAGGTGATATTTGACGTCGCCCGAGCCTTCGACCGCATCAGGATTGGCAGAACCGCCCTTGAACTCGTGGAACAGCGCGCGATGCGGCTTGCCCATCACCTGGGTCAGCACGTTGAGGCGGCCGCGATGCGGCATGCCCAGCACGACCTCCTTCACGCCGAGATTGCCGCCGCGCTTGATGATCTGCTCGAGCGCGGGAATCAGCGATTCAGCACCGTCCAGGCCGAAGCGCTTGGTGCCGGTGAACTTGGTGTCGCAGAATTTCTCGAAGCCTTCGGCTTCGACCAGCTTCATCAGGATGGCGCGGCGGCCTTCGCGGGTGAAGGAAATTTCCTTGTCCGGCCCCTCGATCCGCTCCTGAATCCACGCCTTCTGCGCCGCGTTGGTGATGTGCATGAACTCAACGCCGAGCGTCTGGCAATAGGTGCGCTCGCAGATCGCTGTGATTTCGCGCAAGCTGGCGTATTCGAGACCGAGCACATGGTCGAGGAAGATCTTGCGGTCGAAATCGGCTTCGCTGAAGCCGTAGGTCCGCGGATCGAGCTCTTCGCGATTGCGCTGGGCTTCGATGCCGAGCGGATCGAGCTTGGCGTGGAAGTGGCCGCGCATGCGGTAGGACCGGATCAGCATCAGGGCCCGGACCGAGTCGCGGGTGGCCTGGAGCAAATCGGCGGAGGAGAGGCCGCCGCCCTTGTCGCCACCCTTGGCCTGCGCCTTGGCGGCGATCTTGGCGCCGACCGTCTTCTCGACTTCGGCCCAATTGCCGTCGAGCGCGGAGGTCAGATCGTCCTGCGGGGTCAGCGGCCAGTTGGCGCGCTCCCAGGACGGGCCTTGGGCGTTCTTGCTGATGTCGCCCGGCTGGTCGTTGAGGCTCTTGAAGAAGTCCTGCCACTCGGCATCCACCGAGGACGGGTCCTTCTCGTAGCGGGCGTAGATTTCGTCGATGTAGGTGGCGTTGGTGCCCTGCAAAAAGGAGGAGAGGGCAAAGGCTGCGTTCGCGTCTTGGCGAGACATACTTGAGTTCCTGGCGATTTCGGTTCGCGCATAACAAACGGCGCTGGCGCTGGGCTCCCCGGCAGAGGACCAGCGCGACAGGCACCATTTACCCTATTTGCTACGAAACTTCGCCCGGAAAATTACGAAGGTGTGAATCAGGCTTTCAATTTTTCGGCAAGCGTGTGCCCGAGCCGAGCGGGAGACGGGGACACTGTAATTCCAGCCGATTTCATCGCGTCGGTCTTGGAACCGGCGTCCCCCTTGCCGCCGGAAATGATCGCGCCGGCGTGGCCCATGCGGCGGCCGGGAGGGGCTGTGACACCGGCGATGAAACCGACCATCGGCTTCTGGCGGCCGCGCTTGGCCTCGTCCTTGAGGAACTGGGCGGCGTCTTCCTCGGCGGAACCGCCGATCTCGCCGATCATGATGATCGACTCGGTCTTGGGGTCGCCGAGCAGCATTTCCAGCACGTCGATGAACTCGGTTCCCTTGACCGGATCGCCGCCGATGCCGACCGCGGTGGTCTGGCCGAGGCCTTCCTGGGTGGTCTGGAACACGGCTTCGTAGGTCAGGGTCCCCGAGCGGGAGACGATGCCGACGCTGCCGGTCTTGAAGATGTTGGCCGGCATGATGCCGATCTTGCACTCGCCGGCGGTCATGACGCCCGGGCAGTTCGGCCCGATCAGGCGCGACTTGGAGCCCGCCAGCGAACGCTTCACCCTGACCATGTCGATGACCGGGATACCTTCCGTGATGCAGACGATCAGCGGGATCTCGGCATCGATGGCCTCGCAAATCGCATCGGCCGCGCCCGGAGGCGGCACGTAGATCACGGACGCATCGGCGCCGGTCTTCTCACGCGCCTCGCGCACGGTGTCGAACACCGGCAGGCCCAGATGCGTCGCGCCGCCTTTGCCGGGCGAGGTGCCGCCGACCATCTTGGTGCCATAGGCAATCGCGGCCTCCGAATGGAAGGTGCCGTTCTTGCCGGTAAAGCCCTGGCAGATGACCTTGGTGTTCTTGTCGATCAGGATGGACATGAGGTCTGCTTTCGCGAAACTAACGAGTGAGAGGTCAGTGGATGCGGCGGTAGACGCCGGTGAGCACGTCGGCCCAGCCTTCCGCGTCCGGCGAGAACTGGATCTTCAACGAATAGGAATCGTCGTCGATGATTTCATAGACGTGGCGCGCATTGCCGCGGAGCGAGCCGCGCACCAGCGTCAGGGTCTTGCCGACCCACCCGCCGGAGGCGGGCGAGGGCGGCGTGTAGCCGAGCGAATCGTACCAGAACAATTTGTAGGTCCGGTCTTCGCGGTCGAAGGTGAAGATGCCGTGGGTGGCGAAGCTCTGCTTGCCGTCGCGGGTCTGGACCGAGTCCTGGATCAGATAGAAGCCATTGAGATCCATGTGGGCCACGACGTGAGAGGTCGCCGTCCCGCCCTCCGTCCAGCGCGACGGAAAGACCACCTCTTCGCCATTCCATTCACCGGCGAACGCGGCAAGACGCGCGTGCTCCGGCAGCGGGGATGATGCAGCGAGATGGTCCTGGGTCATGGCCTCAGCCTTCCTTGACGGCCTTCACGATCTTCTGCGCAGCGTCGTCGAGATTGTCGGCCGGCACCACGTTCAGGCCGGACTCACGGATGATCTTCTTGCCCAGCTCGACATTGGTGCCTTCGAGGCGAACCACCAGCGGCACGCTAAGGCCGACTTCACGAACCGCAGCCGTGACGCCCTCGGCGATCACGTCGCACTTCATGATGCCACCGAAGATGTTGACCAGGATGCCCTTCACGTTGGGATCCGCGGTGATGATCTTGAAGGCGGCCGCGACCTTCTCCTTGCTGGCGCTGCCGCCGACGTCGAGGAAGTTCGCCGGCGCCATGCCGTAGAGCTTGATGATGTCCATCGTCGCCATCGCGAGGCCGGCGCCGTTGACCATGCAGCCGATATTACCGTCGAGGGTGACGTAGTTGAGGTCGTGTTTCGACGCTTCGATTTCCTTGGCGTCTTCCTCGGTCTCGTCGCGCAGCGCGAGCACCTCGGGGTGACGGAACAGGGCGTTGTCGTCGAACGACACCTTCGCGTCGAGCACGCGGAGCTGGCCCTGCTTGGTCACGACCAGCGGGTTGATCTCCAGCATCGACATGTCCTTGGCGACGAACGCCGCGTAGAGCTGCGCGGTGAGCTTCTCGGCCTGCTTGGCGAGATCGCCGGAGAGTTTCAGCGCGTTCGCGACGGTGCGGCCGTGATGGCCCATGATGCCGGTCGCGGGATCGATCGAGAAGGTCACGATCTTCTCAGGCGTGTTGTGCGCGACGTCCTCGATGTTGACGCCGCCCTCGGTCGACACCACGAACGAGACGCGCGAGGTTTCGCGGTCGACCAGGATCGAGAGGTAGAATTCCTTGTCGATGTCGGAGCCGTCCTCGATGTAGAGGCGGTTGACCTGCTTGCCGGCGGGGCCGGTCTGGATCGTGACGAGCGTGGCGCCGAGCATCTGCTTGGCGAATTCGGAAACTTCCGCGGCCGACTTGGCGATGCGGACGCCGCCCTTGTCGCCGGCCGAGGCTTCCTTGAACTTGCCCTTGCCGCGGCCGCCGGCGTGGATCTGGCTCTTCACAACCCAGACCGGGCCCGGGAGTGCCTTTGCCGCCGCGTCCGCATCGGCCGCCTTCAGGACCGGAACGCCCTTGGAGATCGCGACGCCGAACTCGTTCAGCAGCGCTTTGGCCTGATATTCATGGATATTCATATGGTCGCTCCCTGAACCCGCGGGCGGTGACCTCGTAGGCCCACCTCAGTCTTGTGGCTGGCATACCATATACCACAGGAACTGCAACCCGGATTCTCTGACATCGATCTCTGGACTTGCGGACCAGGACCCGCCCCAACCTTAAACAAGGTTTGGCGGACCCCGGAAATGAAACCGCCGAAGACCGGTTTTCGATCTTCGGCGGAATGTTTCGACCTTAGCGGCCCAGAAGATCGGGTGCGATCTTCTTGCAGGCATCAACCAGACCCTGCACCGCGCCGACCGACTTGTCGAAGGCTTCGCGATCCTTGCCGACGAGCTCGATCTCGACGACGCGCTCAACGCCCTTGGAGCCGATCACGACGGGCACGCCGACATACATGTCCTTCACGCCGTATTCGCCGTTCAGGTAGGCGGCCGAGGCCAGCACGCGCTTCTTGTCACGCAGATAGCTCTCGGCCATCGCGATCGCGGAAGCCGCCGGCGCGTAGAAGGCCGAGCCGGTCTTGAGGAGGTTGACGATCTCGGCGCCGCCGTTGCGGGTACGGTCGACGATCTCGTCGAGGCGCGCCTGCGAGGTCCAGCCCATCTTGACGAGATCGGGCAGCGGGATGCCGGCGACGGTGGAGTATTTTACCAGCGGCACCATGGTGTCGCCATGGCCGCCCAGCACGAAGGCGGTGACGTCTTCGACCGAAACGTTGAACTCGTCGGCCAGGAAGTAGCGGAAGCGCGACGAATCCAGCACGCCGGCCATGCCGACGACCTTCTTGTGCGGCAGGCCGCTAGCCTTCTGCAGCGCCCAGACCATCGCGTCGAGCGGGTTGGTGATGCAGATGACGAAAGCGTCGGGGGCGTATTTCTTGATGCCGGCGCCGACCTGTTCCATGACCTTGAGGTTGATCGAGAGGAGGTCGTCGCGGCTCATGCCGGGCTTGCGCGGCACGCCGGCGGTGACGATGCAGACTTTTGCGTTGTCGAGCGCCTCGTAGGAGTTGGCGCCGGTGTAGTGCGCGTCAAAGCCGTCGACCGGCGAGGACTGCGCGATGTCGAGCGCCTTGCCCTGCGGCACGCCCTCGGCGATGTCGAACATCACCACGTCGCCCAGCTCTTTCAGGCCGATGAGATGAGCCAGCGTTCCGCCGATCTGACCGGAGCCAATCAAAGCAATCTTGTCGCGCGCCATGTGAACCTGTCCTTTAGACACGTAAGGAGGGGAAAACTGAGACGGGTGGTTATCCCTTTCGCCTCCCCCGTTCAAGTCACGGGTTGCCCAATTGTCGGGCTTGCCGGGATAGCAGCCAGAATACCCAGGCTGTCATTCCGGGATGCGCCAACAGGCGCAGGCCCGGAATCCATGAGGCGGCAGAGTCGGCGGCAGGATGGATTCCGGGCTCGCGACTTCGTCGCGCCCCGGAATGACGCCGGAGAAGATGGTGAAATAGGACTTAAGTCTCCACCAACCCCTTGGTCGAACCGCTGGCGGTGGAATCCTTGCGACCGTGGGGCAGTGCCAGATAGGATTCCGAGCTCATTTCGATCAGGCGCGAGGCGGTGCGCTTGAACTCGTTGGCCTCGTTGCCCTCATTGGCGAGATAGAGCGAGATCGGGTTGGCATCGGCCGAGGCCATCAGCTTCACGGCATTGTCATAGAGCGTGTCGATCAGCGTAATGAAACGCTTGGCGGCGTTGCGCTGGGAGAAATCCATCACTGGAATATGGTCGACCAGGATGGTGTGATAGTCGTGCGCCAGCCTGAGATAGTCGGATGCCCCGAGCGGCTTCTCGCAGAGATCGGCGAACGCGAAGCGCGCCACGCCGTGGGCCGAGCACGGCACGTGCAGGATGCGGCCCTTGATCGAAATATCGCGCGACTTGCATTTGGCGCTGCCTGACATCTTCGACCAGGCGCGGTCGAGCGCGGCGTCGGCCTCGGTGTCTGCCGGCGTCAACCACATCGGCACGCCCTGAAGCTTTTCCAGCCGGAAGTCGGTGCGCGCGTCGAGCCGCAGCACGTCCATGTGGTCGGTGATCTGTTTGATAAAGGGCAGGAATAGCGAACGGTTCAGACCGCCCTTGTAGAGGTCGTCAGGCGCGACGTTGGAGGTCGCAACCACCACGGTGCCGAGCTCCAGCAGCTTTGCGAACAGGCGGCCGAGGATCATCGCGTCCGCGATGTCGGTGACGTGGAATTCGTCGAAACAGAGCAGCCAGCTCTCCTCGAAGATCGCATGCGCCGTCAGCGCGATGACGTCGCCGTCGGCGATCTCGCCTCGGGCGATGCCCTGGCGAAAATCGTAGATGCGCTCGTGCACATCGGCCATGAATTCGTGGAAATGCGCGCGCCGCTTGTGCTCGACGGTCGAGTGCTGGAAGAACAGATCCATCAGCATGGTCTTGCCGCGGCCGACCTCGCCATGGACGTAGAGCCCATGCGGCGCCTCGTCCTTGTCGCTGCTGAACAGGCGGCTGAGCAGGCCCTGCTTGCGCTGCGGCTTGTAATCGGCGAGCCGCTGGTCGAGCGCCGCATAGGCGTCGGCGATTTCGGCCTGCGCAGCGTCGGGCTCGATCGCGCCGGACGCGATCTGGGCCTGATAGGCTTCGCGGAATGAGGAACTGGGGGTCGAGAGCATGCTCTTTACCGCCAGAGATGAGCGGAAATTGCAACTCCGTATTGGCGCAAGGGCTTATGCGCTCCGCCCACATCCACGTGGTCGGAGGCGAATAATTGAGATATCACAGGGCTAAAGCGGCTGCTTTGAGGTTCCTGGCATGGCCCTTAGTATCGAGGACTCCGAGGTCGAACGTCTCGCGAGGCGTCTGGCGCAACTCACTGGCGAGACGGTTGCTCTTGCTACGAAGCGAGCTATCGAAGAGCGCCTCAGGCGCATCGACAATCAGTACTGCAAAACTGCTCTTTTGGAGGATATGGCCGCAATCCGTCGACGCTGGAGCGAGCTGCCTGTGGTAGCCGACCGGATGCCCGACGAAATAGTAGGATACGACGAACACGGATTGCCATTCTGACTTCAGTCGATGCTAGGCATCTACGCGCCATATGGGTCGGCGTCGCTCCGTCTTCTGCGAGCCAAGACTCACTCACACAACTCATAAGCGTCCTCGACCACATACGGGCCGCCGCCCGTCGATGCGCGGGACGAGAACAGCACGAAACGTTCGGCCGTGAACGCCTTGCTGGGAAAATAGCCGCGCAGCGAAAGATAATCGGCGACGTCACGGTCGGTGGCGTCGTGCAGCCGGGCCAGCGTGACATGCGGGATGAACTTGCGGCCTTCAGGGTCGAGGCCGATCCGCTGCATCAGGCGCTCGAGCTCGGCCTGCAATTCCATCAGCGGCTTGCTCGGCACGATGGTGGCGACCACCGCGCGCGGCTTGCGTCCGCCGAAACTCTGCAAACCCTGCACCTTCACCTCGAACGGCTTGCGGTCGACGCGAAACAGCATCGAGGCGATTTCGTTGGCGGACATGCCATCGATATTGCCGATGAAGCGCAGGGTGACGTGGTAATTTTCGGGATCGATCCAGCGGGCGCCGGGAAGGCCGCCCCGCAAATTGGAAAGCGACTGGCCAATCTCGGCCGGAATTTCCAGACCAGTGAACAAACGCGGCATCGTTTCGCACTCCCGATGCTTGGCCATGATCCCATGGGAAAGATCATATCCAAATTTTAGAGCCGGCGACGAATCACCGGTACCTCAATTCCTATCGCAGTTGTGTGACTCTGCGAAGCATCGCGCGCCTCACCCCGGTAAAACCCTGGGAATTACGGGCGGCGCTGCCTGCTTTTCAACGCCGCTGCTCAGCTATCGTGCCAATGAATGCCTCAACCGTGGGCAAGATATTCCTGACGATGATGTCGACGCCGGCCGCGGTCGGATGAATGCCGTCGGCCTGGTTGAGCTTGGCATCAGCCGCGACACCGTCGAGAAAAAACGGATAGAGCGGCACGCCGAATTTTTTCGCCAGATCCGGATAAATCGAATTGAAGCGCGCGGCATAGTCCGCGCCGTAATTCGGCGGCGACAGCATACCGCACAGCATCACCGCGATCTTGCGCGCCTTGAGGCGCTGGACGATCTCGGTCAGCGCGGTGCGCGTCAAATCGGGATCGATGCCGCGCAGCGCATCGTTGGCGCCGAGCTCGATGATCACACCGTCGGTTCCGTTGGGGACCGACCAGTCGAGCCGGTCACGGCCCCCCGAGGAGGTGTCGCCGGACACCCCGGCATTGGTCATGTCGACGTCTATGCCTTTGGATTGTAAAGCTTTTTGAAGCCCAGTGGGGAACGCTTGCTGGGCCGGGAGGCCGAGGCCGGCGCTCAAGGAATCGCCGAGAACCACCAGCTTGATCGGTTTCGCCGCCTCGGCCCATGCCGGATTTGGCACCGTCATCAAAGCGAGCATCAACACGGCTATGTGCATGAACAATCCGTAACGCCTCTCGACCGCGCGTGCGGAGTTGCCATATGACCGGACCATGGACACTCGCATCTCTTCCTCTTCGCTCGCCGACAGTTCGGCGGACACCATCGCCATCTCCAACGTCAATCTGTCATTGGGTACGGGCGCGGCACGCGTTCACATTCTCAAGGATATCAGCCTGCGCGTCGGCCGGAGCGAGACGATCGGCCTGATCGGCCCCTCAGGTTCGGGCAAATCCACGCTGCTGATGGTGATGGCGGGGCTGGAGCGTCCTGATAGCGGAGAGGTGGTGGTCAGCGGCACGCCTTTCAATGCCCTCGACGAGGACGCGCTGGCCCGCTTCCGCGGCCGCCAGGTCGGCATCGTCTTCCAGTCCTTCCATTTGATCCCGACCATGACCGCGCTGGAGAACGTCGCGGTGCCGCTCGAGCTTGCGGGCAATCCCGACGCCACAAAGCGCGCGGCGCAGGAGCTGCAATCGGTCGGGCTCGGCGACCGTCTGCATCACTATCCGACGCAGCTCTCCGGCGGCGAGCAGCAGCGCGTCGCGCTGGCCCGCGCGCTGGCACCCGATCCCGCGATCCTCGTTGCCGACGAGCCGACCGGCAATCTCGACGAAGCCACGGGACAACAGATCGTCGACCTGCTGTTCAGCAAGCATGCCGAGCGCGGCATGACGCTGGTGCTGGTCACGCACGATTCCTCGCTGGCGCATCGCTGCGATCGCGTGATCCGCCTGCGCTCCGGGCGCATCGACACGCAGTCGGCGCCGGCATGAGCCTCGCTGCCGAACCGTTTGCGAAGCCCAATGGCGTTGCGCTGTCGCTGCGCTACGCGCTGCGCGAATTGCGCGGCGGCCTGCGCGGCTTCTACGTCTTCATTGCCTGCATCGCGCTCGGCGTGATGGCGATCGCCGGCGTCGGCTCCGTATCGGCGAGCCTGAGCGACGGCCTCGCCCGCGAGGGCCGTACGCTGCTCGGCGGCGACGTGTCCTTCGTCTTGTTCCAGCGCGAGGCGAAGCCGGAGGAAGTCGCCTTCCTGCGTTCGCGCGGCACCGTCTCGAGCGCCGCCACACTGCGCGGCATGGCGCGCTCGGCTGAGGGCAAGCTGGCGCTGGTCGAGATGAAGGCCGTCGACGACACCTATCCGATGCTGGGACAGCTGACGCTGGCGCCGCCGCTGCCGATGTCCGACCTGCTCGCAGAGCACGACGGCGCGTTCGGCGCGGCCGCCGATCCGACGCTGCTGGCGCGGCTGTCGCTCAAGACCGGCGATCGCGTCACCGTCGGGACTGCCACGTTCCAGATCCGCAGCGCCGTCGAAGCCGAGCCTGACAAGCTCGCCGGCGGCATCGGCTTCGGCCCGCGCTTCCTGATCAGCGAGGCGGGCCTGCGCGCCACGGGGTTGGTCCAGCCCGGCAGCCTGGTGCGCTGGGTCTACCGGGTGAAGCTGCCGGAGATCGCCAATAGCGAGCGCGCCACCGACGCCTTCATCGCGGACGCCCGCAACGCCGCGCCGCAGGCCGGCTGGGAGGTCCGCAGCCGCTCCAATGCGTCGCCGCAGCTCGAGCGCAACATCAACCGCTTCACGCAGTTCCTGACGCTGGTCGGCCTCGCCGCGCTGCTGGTCGGCGGCGTCGGCGTCGCCAATGCCGTCAAGGCCCATATCGATCACAAGCTCGAGGTGATCGCGGCCTTCAAGGCCGTCGGGGCCACCGGGCGCGACGTGTTCGGCATCTATCTCGCCCAGGTTCTCCTGCTCGCCGCGATCGGCTCGGTGATCGGCCTCGCGCTCGGCGCCGCCATGCCCTTCGCAATCGTCGGCCTGTTCGGCAAGCTGCTGCCGCTGCCGGTGGTGCCGGCGGTGCATGCCGACGAACTCGCGCTGTCGTTCGTCTATGGGCTGCTGACGGCGCTTGCATTCGGCCTGTGGCCACTCGGGCGGGTGCACGACGTGCCGGTGGCCGCGCTGTTCCGCGACACCATCAGCTCCGAATGGCACCGGCCGCGCTGGAGCTATCTCGTCTTCATGGCCGTCGTGATCGCGCTGCTCATCGCGGTCGTGATCGGGCTATCCTTCGACAAGCGCATCGCCGCGGTGTTCGTGGCCTCCTCCGTGGTCGTGTTCGCGCTGCTGCGCGGCATTGCCGCTCTGCTGATGACGATCGCACGGCGGCTGCCGCGCACGCGGTGGCCGATGCTGCGGCTTGCGATTGCCAACATCCACCGGCCGGGCGCGCTGACGCCCTCCGTCGTGCTGTCGCTCGGGCTCGGCCTCGCCGTGCTCGTCACCATCACCCAGATCGACGGCAATCTGCGCCGGCAGTTCCTGGCGGCACTGCCCGAGCACGCACCGTCGTTCTTCTTCATCGACATTCCGAGCACGCAGGCCGAGCAGTTCGACTCATATCTGCGCCAGCTCGCCCCTGGCGCGAAGGTCGATGACGTGCCGATGCTGCGCGGGCGCATCGTCGGGGCCCGCGGCGTCCGCGCCGAGGAGCTCAAGCCCAGCACCGATTCCGAGTGGGTGCTGCAGAGCGACCGTGGCCTGACCTATACCGCCGAGCTGCCGAAGGGCTCCAAGGTGGTCGAGGGCGAGTGGTGGAGCGCCGATTATTCCGGCCCGCCGCTGGTTTCGATGGAGAAGAAGATCGCGGACGGACTCGGCCTCAAGCTCGGCGACGAGGTCGTGGTCAATATCCTCGGCCGCGACATCCCCGCGAAGATCAGCAATCTGCGCAGCGTCGACTGGCAGGGCCTCGGCATCAATTTCGTCCTCGTGTTTTCGCCGAACGCGTTCAAGGGCGCGCCGCACACCCACATCGCGACGCTGACGGAAGCCGGCGGCGATGCGGCCGGCGACGGCAAGATCATCAGGGAGGTGGCTGACGCCTATCCGATGGTGACGAGCGTGCGCGTGCGCGAGGTGATGGAGACGGTCGGCTCGGTCGTGACCAACCTGGCGCTGGCGATCCGCGGCGCCAGCGCGGTGACCCTGATCTCGGCGATCCTGGTGTTGGGCGGCGCGCTCGCCGCCGGCCATCGCCACCGGGTCTACGATGCTGTAATCCTCAAGACCCTGGGCGCGACCCGGCTGCGGCTGCTCGGCGCCTATGCCCTCGAATACCTCCTGATTGGCCTCGCTACGGCGGTGTTCGGCGTTTTCGCCGGCAGCGTCGCGGCCTGGATGATCGTGACCCGGCTGATGACCCTCACTTTCGTCTGGCAGGGCGGCAGCGCCGCCGGCGTGGTCGCGGCTGCCTTGGTCGTCACGGTCGGCCTCGGGCTCGCCGGCACGCTGCTGGCGTTGAACAAAAAGCCCGCCACGGTGTTGCGGAATTTGTGACAAATGGTAGCGGGCGGCGGCACGGGAGCGAAATCGCACGATTCCGGCGATTAACCACGTCCGCTCGTCTGGATTGCAGGGAAGGGCGACATTCAGCCGCGCGTGGACGGTTGCAGCGGATGTGTTAGTTTCCCACATATCGAGTGGGTTCGGAGCCCCGATTGTTAGCCAAAATTTAGTCGGCAGACATCGGTATCCGAGATAGAGTTTGACGAACCGGCGGCATGGCGACCCTCATGCCGGACCGGACCAACCAACGGGAATTCGACCATGTCGGACCTAGACCGCAATTACGCTTCTCCTTTCGGCAGGGCCGCCGGGCGTGTTGACGCCGCGACGGTCGATGCCGGCCTGCGCGCCTACATGCTGCGCATCTACAACTACATGAGCATTGGCCTCGCCATCACCGGCTTGGCCGCGCTCGGCGTCTACATGGCCGCCGTGACGGATGTTCCGACCCCGGAAGCCGTCCGCGTCGGCAAGCTGTTCCTGACGCCGTTCGGCTACGCGATGTTCGTCAGCCCGCTGAAGTGGCTGTTCATGCTCGCGCCGCTCGCCATGGTGTTCGTGATCTCGGCGGGCATCAACCGTCTCGCTCCCTCGACCGCCCAGATCCTGTTCTGGGTGTTCGCGGCGCTGATGGGCGTCTCGCTGTCCTCGATCTTCCTGGTGTTCACGCACACCTCGATCGTGCGGGTGTTCTTCATCACCGCGGCGACCTTCGGCGCGCTCAGCCTCTACGGCTACACCACCAAGCGTGACATGAGCGGAATGGGTTCGTTCCTGTTCATGGGCCTGATCGGCATCGTGATCGCGAGCCTGGTAAACCTGTTCCTGGCGAGCTCGGTGCTGCAGTTCGTGGTGTCGGTGGTCGGCGTGCTGGTGTTCGCGGGCCTCACGGCCTGGGATACCCAGCGGCTGAAGAACGACTACATCTACGGCTACGCCTCGGCCGGCGGTGACATCGCAGAGCGTGCGGCCATCACCGGCGCGCTGTCGCTGTACCTGAACTTCATCAACCTGTTCACGCTGCTCCTGCAGCTCCTCGGCCAGCGCGACTAAGCGCTGAGGCGAGAGGACGGACACGAACCCCGGCCGAAAGGCCGGGGTTTTTGTTTGGGTGGGCCGGACGTCGTCATCGCCTGCCTTGTGCGCAATTGCGCACTGGGGCGGGCGATCCAGTACGCCGCAGCGGCTCTGTTCTTGCTGCACTGTTTCGGAGTACTGGATGCCCCGCCTACGCGGGGCATGACAGCGGAGAAGATGGAGGCTGCTTCGCTCGCAATGACGACGTGGGGAGGCGGTTCGCCTCTTCCAGCCGTCCCAGGAAGGCTCTAATCTTGCGGCATGTCCGCACCCGATATCAGGCCCACCATTGAGGCCGACCTTCCCGCCATCACCGCCATCTACCAGCAGGCTGTCCGCGAGGGCACCGCGACGTTCGAGCTGGAGCCGCCCGATCTCGCCGAGATGACGCGCCGCTACCGTACGCTGATCGACGGCGGCTACCCCTATTTCGTCGCCATCCTCGACGGGCGCGTCGCCGGCTACGCCTATGCCGGCGCCTACCGGCCGCGGCCGGCCTACCGCTTCACGGTCGAGAACTCGATCTATCTCGATCCGTCCTTCCACCGCCGCGGCATCGGAGCGCTCCTGCTGGAGCGGCTGATCGTCGAGTGCGAGGCGCGCGGTTTCCGCCAGATGATCGCCGTGATCGGCGATTCCGCCAATGCGGGTTCGATCGGCGTGCACAGCAAGGGCGGCTTCAAGATGATCGGCACGCATCCCAGCGTCGGGCTGAAATTCGGCCGCTGGCTGGACACGGTGATGATGCAGCGGGATCTTGGCGAGGGCGCGAAGAGCGTGCCGGGGAAGTAAGGCCCGTAGCCCGGGTGAGCGAAGCGATACCCGGGAAGGCTGCAAGCAAAGACCCGGATGTCGCTACGCTCATCCGGGCTACTGGATCCCTGCTCACACCACCGCCAATTTGCGATCGATCACCAGGAGCACGCGCTCCAGTTCGTGGCCGCGGCGCAGGATCAAGCCCGTCGCCGAGATCACGCTGTACATGCCCTGCTTGCGCGCGAGGCGCGGATCCTTCTCGATACGATAAATTGGCACTTCCGAGGCGCGGCGGAAGACCGAGAACACGGCGCGATCCCTGAGGAAGTCGATGGCATAGTCGCGCCACTCGCCGTCGGCGACCATCCGGCCGTAGAGATTGAGAATACGGTGCAGCTCGAGCCGGTTGAACGTCACGCGGCTCAGCTGCGCATTCGAAGCGGCGGGGCGCGCCGCCGCGCGCTGTTCGCTCGGATCGGCATCCTCCGACAGACTCATAGGTCGCCTCCTGTCGCATCAGCATGACCGCGTCCGCGAAGAACCGTCCCCGGAACCGCGGATCATGACAGTTGCATGATCGCGCCAACTGTTCCCCACCGCAAGGGGCCCCTGGAAGGACACTGGACCGGAGCAAACCGCCCACACGCAGCGGTGGAACTCTGTCGCGGCAAACCGTCACGGGATCGTTAGCAGGAATCACAGTGTCGCCGCTTTTCCGCCAAGCGACTGCCGCCCTGCATTGCGAAAAGACTTGTGTGCGTTGACCCGGTCCTTTCGGTTCCGGATTCCTCAGCCCCCAGCCCCCCGGGGCCGTCAGGATCGGGTCTGTTCGCACGACAAGGAGGGCCAACGCGAGTTGGTCCTTTTTTGTTTGGGTCGGTTTTGTCTGTGTCGGGATGTTTCTGCCTCGACGCATATCTCACCATCTCCGCACAAACTCTCTCCCCTCATCCTGAGGAGCCGCGAAGCGGCGTCTCGAAGGATCGAGGCCGAGCTGCCTCAGTAGGGCCTGCATGGTTCGAGACGGCGCTGACGCGCCTCCTCACCATGAGGATTGAGAGCGTGCTTGAGTCGGAAGATTCGAAGTGTGCGCGTCAGTGCAGCGACGTATACGCCGCGCCCAGCATCGGGCCCGGCTTCTCGCGGCTGCCGTCCTGAACATAGACCACGGCACCGTCGACGCCGTCGCGCGTGAGGTTCTCGATCGGCACCGTCCAGCTTTCCGGACGGCCGGTCCAGTCGCCGACCTTGAGCAGGTTGCGCACCACGTTGTGATAGATGACCTGCTGTCCACGATTTTCGCCGCGGCTGATCGCGATCGGCACCGATTTCGCAATCGAGCAGATCCAGACCTCGCCGTGGGACACGGTCGGCTCGTTGCTCGCGGCCACCGAGACGTTGATCTGCTTGCCCGCGAGCGACATCGTCACCGGCACGCTCATCACGCCCGTGCCCGTGTCGGTTTTGCCGATCGCGCTTTCGATGCCGGTGCGGTCGCTGCCGACGACATGCGTGGAGCCGTTGACCACGACCTGCGGTGTGTAGACTTCGCGATCGCCGCGCATGCGCGAATAGGCACGCTGCCGTGCAGAGAAGCGCGAATCGGCCAATGTGTCCTTCCAGCCGAGATAGTCCCAATAGTCGATCGGCATGCTCAGCGCGATGATCGAGGGATCGCGGGCGAGGTCGCCGATGATCTTGTCGGCCGGCGGGCAGGAGGAGCAGCCCTGCGAGGTAAACAATTCGACAACGGCGCGGGGATCAGCCTCGGCAGGACGGATGACGGCGACGATCGCACAGAGACCAAGAGCTCCCGACCAGAGGGCGCCGGACCAGCGTGAAACCAGATGAGAAGCCGTCATTGTTGTCATGTCGAACGCCGTACACCATTGCTCGTGAGAGGGAAATCTTACCGCCGGATGGTCACCGTAGTCTTACGGGCCTCACACTTTCGTCCGCCAAAGTAACCGTCCAAAGCGTGGGGTTCTCCGCCGGGCGGGCCCATCTGAAGCCTGCCGCAAACGCGTGAAGGCGGCCTTGTGATAGGCCGCCTTCGTGTAACCTACTACTCACTTCGCAGTGAGCCACCGTTCACAAGTCCGCGCTTACGCCGCGAGCTTGCGCAGCACGTAGTGCAAGATGCCGCCGTTGCGGTAGTATTCCAGCTCGTCCAGCGTATCGATGCGGCAGAGCAGCGAAACGCGCTGCAGCGAACCGTCGCCGGAGACGATCTCCGCGGTCAGCTTCTGGCGCGGCTTGAGCTCGCCGACGAGGCCGCGCAGCGTGACCTTCTCGTCGCCCTTCAGACCGAGCGACGACCAGGAGGTGCCGTCCTCGAACGTCAGCGGCAGCACGCCCATGCCGACCAGGTTGGAGCGGTGGATGCGCTCGAAGCTCTGGCAGATCACGGCGCGCACGCCGAGCAGACGCGTGCCCTTCGCGGCCCAGTCGCGCGAGGAGCCGTTGCCGTATTCGGCGCCGGCGAACACCACCAGCGGCACCTGCTCCTGCTGGTACTTCATCGCGGCGTCGTAGATCGACATCTGCTCGCCGTCTGGCCAGTGTTTTGTCAGACCGCCCTCAGGGATATTTCCATCCGCGCCCTTGAGCATGAAGTTCTTGATGCGGATATTGGCGAAGGTGCCGCGCATCATGACTTCATGGTTGCCGCGCCGCGTGCCGTACTGGTTGAAGTCGGCCGGACGTACCTGGTGTTCGCTGAGATATTTGCCGGCGGGCGAGGTGAGCTTGATCGAACCGGCCGGCGAGATGTGGTCGGTGGTGATCTTGTCGCCGAACATGGCGAGGATGCGGGCCTCGACGATGTCGGTGACCGGCTCCGGCTCCTTCTTCATGCCTTCGAAATAGGGCGGGTTCTGCACATAGGTCGAGCTCATGTTCCAGCGATAGGTCTCGCTCTCGACCGTCTTGATCTTGCGCCAGTTGGTGTCGCCCTTGAACACATCGGCATACTTCTTCTTGAAGATCGACGCGGTCACGAACTTCTTCATGAAGGCGTTGATCTCCTTCGTCGTCGGCCAGATGTCCTTCAGGTAGACCGGCTTGCCGTCCTTGCCTTCACCGAGCGGTTCGATGGCGAGGTTCTTGGTGACGGTGCCCGCGAGCGCGTGGGCGACCACGAGCGGCGGCGAGGCCAGATAGTTCGCCTGCACGTCCGGCGAGACGCGGCCTTCGAAGTTGCGGTTACCGGAGAGCACGGCAGCCGCGACAATGCCGTTGTCGTTGATCGACTTCGAGATCTCCTCGGGCAGCGGACCGGAATTGCCGATGCAGGTGGTGCAGCCGAAACCGACCAGGTTGAAGCCGACCTTGTCGAGATCGGCCTGGAGACCGGAATCGGCGAGATAGGCCGCCACCACCTGACTGCCCGGGGCGAGCGAGGTCTTCACCCACGGCTTTGCCTTGAGGCCCTTCGCGGCGGCGTTGCGCGCCAGCAGACCGGCGCCGATCAGCACGCTCGGGTTCGAGGTGTTCGTGCAGGAGGTGATCGCGGCGATGACGACGTCGCCATGGCCGATGTCGAACTTCTTGCCCTCGACGGCAAAGCGCTTCGCCGGCTCCTCGGCCTTCTTGTATTCGGTGGCGAGCGCGAGCGAGAAGCCCTCGGCCACGGACGGCAGCGCAATGCGGCCTTCGGGGCGCTTCGGACCGGCCATCGACGGCACGACGTCACCGAGGTCGAGCGTCAGCGTCTCCGTGAACACCGGATCGGCCGACTTGGCGGTGCGGAACAGCCCTTGCGCCTTCGCATAGGCCTGCACCAGCGCGACGCGCGCCGAGGCGCGGCCGGAGGTCTTGAGATAATCGAGCGCGGCGGCGTCGACCGGGAAGAAGCCGCAGGTCGCGCCATATTCGGGCGCCATGTTGGCGATGGTCGCCTTGTCGGCGACCGAGAGATGGTCGAGGCCGGGGCCGAAGAACTCGACGAACTTGCCGACAACGCCGAGCTTGCGCAGCATCTGCGTCACCGTCAGCACGAGGTCGGTCGCGGTGACGCCTTCCTTCATCGCGCCCTTCAGCTTGAAGCCGACGACGTTGGGCAGCAGCATCGACAGCGGCTGGCCGAGCATGCAGGCTTCGGCCTCGATGCCGCCGACGCCCCAGCCGAGCACGGCGAGACCGTTGACCATGGTGGTGTGGGAATCGGTGCCGACCAGCGAGTCGGGATAGGCGACCTCGAAGGTGCCGGTCTTCTTGCCGACCGTCATCTTCTCCTTCTTGGTCCAGACCGTCTGGGAGAGATATTCGAGATTGACCTGGTGGCAGATGCCGGTGCCGGGCGGCACGACGGAGAAGTTCGAGAACGCCTTCTGGCCCCATTTCAGGAACTCGTAGCGTTCCTGGTTCTGCTTGTATTCCTCGGTG
The DNA here is from genome assembly GCF_000244935.1 of Bradyrhizobium sp. WSM1253. Lineage (NCBI taxonomy): Bacteria > Pseudomonadati > Pseudomonadota > Alphaproteobacteria > Hyphomicrobiales > Nitrobacteraceae > Bradyrhizobium > Bradyrhizobium sp. WSM1253. The sequence continues at coordinate 4,902,907 of NZ_JH600073.1, read as the reverse complement.
ACGTTCTTGCCGAACGCCTTGTTGTCACCGAAGAAGTTCACGATCACGGAGTGGTCGATGACGAGGTCGACCGGCACCAGCGGATTGATCTTCTCGGCATCGCCGCCAAGCTTCTGCATCGCGTTGCGCATCGCGGCGAGATCGACCACGGCGGGGACGCCGGTGAAGTCCTGCATCAGCACGCGCGCCGGGCGGAAGGCGATCTCATGCTCCAGCGACTTCTTGCGCAGCCACTTCGACACCGCGACGATGTCTTCCTTCTTGACCGAGCGGCCGTCCTCGTTGCGGAGCAGGTTCTCGAGCAAGACCTTCATCGAATAGGGGAGTTTCGAAATTCCCTTCAGACCATTCTTCTCGGCCGTGGGCAGGCTGTAATAGACATAGGTCTTGGCGCCGACCTTGAGGGTCTTTTTGCATTTGAAGCTGTCGAGCGAGGTCATGTAGGAAATCCCAATTGTTAGTTATACCCGGCAGGGTATTTTAACACCGTCAGCGTAGGCAGGCTGAGTCGCTTGCAGGGGCAGGTTGAGTTGCTGCATCAAGTAGTTCCGGGCTTATAGAAGCTTTCTAACCGCGCCGCCACAGCCACAAACGTGCCGCGGCAATCCGCGAGCCAAAAATTCCCATACGCTACCCCAAGTTTTCCTGAGGCCTGACGTTGAGCGGGCTGGTACGAGGCGAGATGCAGCTTTCCGGACATGGGGTCACATGCGTGCGGGGCGGCCGCGAGGTGTTTGCCGGGCTCGATTTCGGGGCCGGCTCCGGCGAAGCCGTGGCGGTCGTGGGCCGCAACGGATCGGGCAAGACCTCGCTGCTGCGGCTGATCGCGGGCCTGCTCATTCCGGCGGGCGGCACGATCGCGCTGCACGGAGGTGACGCCGAGCTGACATTGCCGGAGCAATGCCATTATCTCGGTCATCGCGACGCCCTGAAGCCAGCCCTGAGCGTGGCGGAGAATCTGACGTTCTGGGCCGATTTCTTGGGCGGCGAGCGTTTCGACGCCGGCGAGAGCCTCGCCACCGTCGGGCTCGACCATGCCGCCGATCTGCCCGCCGCCTTCCTGTCCGCAGGCCAGCGCCGCCGGCTCTCGCTGGCCCGCCTGCTGACCGTCCGCCGGCCGGTCTGGCTCTTGGACGAGCCGACCACGGCACTGGATGTCGCGGGCCAGGACATGTTTTCCGGATTGATGCGCGAGCACTTGGCGCGCGGCGGCCTGATCGTCGCCGCCACCCACGCCCCCCTCGGGATCGATTCGCGGGAGCTGCGGATCGGGGGTGCGGTGTGATTCCGATGGACCCTCAGTTTTCCGAGCGGCGGGGTGCCGCTCTCTCCGTTCCCTCCCCCCTTGTGGGGGAGGGTCAGGGAGGGGGGTGCGGCGGGCGACACTTTCTCGGATCAAGCGCTGGAAAAACGGGCTATCTGTTGCTGGCCGCGCGCGAACGATCCGCATCTCTCCCGGGGCCACCCCTCTCCCCCGCCCTCCCCCACAAGGGGGGAGGGAGCGCAGTTTGCCCTGGGCACCAGCCGAGCTCTTATGGCCGTCTCGCCGTGGAAAGAGCCACCCCATGACCGCCCTGTCTGCCCTGATCCGCCGGGACATCCGGATCGCGCTCCGCGTCGGCGGCGGGGCATTGATTGGCGTGCTGTTCTTCCTGACCGTGGTGGTGCTGATGCCGTTTGCGGTGGGGCCGGATCTGGCACTGCTGTCGCGGCTCGGGCCGGCGATCCTGTGGCTGGGGGCGCTGCTGGCGAGCCTGCTCACCCTGGACCGGCTGTTCATGGCCGACCACGAGGACGGCTCGCTCGACCTGATCACGATGAGCCGGACCCCGCTGGAACTCGCCTGCGCGGCAAAGGCGCTGGCGCATTGGCTGGCCGCCGGCCTGCCGCTGATCGTCGCAACCCCCGTGCTCGGCCTGCTGCTCAACCTCGACATGGTGGCGACCGGCGCGGTGGCGCTGACACTGCTCGCCGGCACCCCGGCGCTGACGTTCACCGGCATGATCGGCGCGGCGCTGGCGGTGACGCTGCATCGTGGCGGATTATTGATGGCCGTCCTGGTGCTGCCGCTGTCGATCCCGGTGCTGATCTTCGGGGTCGCGGCCTCGCAGGCGGTGATCGTCGGCCCCATGACGTTCGGCGCGCCGTTCTCGATCCTGTGCGCGCTGTCGCTGGTCAGCCTCGTGATCGGCCCGTTCGCGGCTGCGGCGAGCCTGAAGCATGGGCTGGATTGAGATGGGCTGGACTGACCTTGACCCCGATCAACTTTCGCTGCGGACTTTCGTGCTGATTGCGTGAGCGCTTACCTGTGATTATCAGGATACCATGACGCTGATCGACCTCGCCAACCCCACACGGTTCCTCGCGCTGACGGCGCGGCTGCTGCCGTGGCTTGCGGCTGCGACAATCATCCTGCTCGCGATCGGGCTCTATCAGTCCGCCACCGCGCCCGACGACTATCAGCAGGGCGCGACGGTGAAGATCATGTTCATCCACGTGCCCAATGCCTGGCTGTCGATGTTCGTGTGGGGCGTGATGAGCATCGCATCGTTGGGCACGCTGGTGTGGCGACATCCGCTCGCCGACGTCGCCGCCAAAGCGGCAGCTCCGATCGGCGCCGCCTTCACCTTCCTTGCGCTGCTGACGGGCTCGCTGTGGGGCCGGCCGATGTGGGGCACCTATTGGGAATGGGACGCGCGGCTGACCTCGGTGCTGATCCTGTTCCTGATGTATCTCGGCCTGATGGCGCTGTGGCGCGCGGTCGACGATCCCTCCCGCGCGGCTCGCGCCGCCGCCGTGCTGACGCTGGTCGGCGCGCTCAACCTGCCCATCATCAAGTTCTCAGTCGACTGGTGGAACACGCTGCACCAGCCGGCGTCAGTGATGCGGATGGGCGGCTCGTCGCTCGACAGATCGTTTCTGATTCCGCTGCTGGTGATGGCGGTCGCGTTCACCCTGCTGTTCGTCACGCTGCACATCGCGGCGATGCGCAACGAGATTTTGCGCCGCCGCGTCCGCTCGCTGCAAATGATGCAGGCGAGCCGTGTGGCGTTTTCAGAAATCGGCACCGGCTCGCGTGAGGGCAGCACGTCAAAAGAAGTCGGGGCTGCATGATCATGTCGCTCGGTCCCTACGCGCCCTTCATCGTGACATCCTATGCCGCGGCCGCCCTCGTGGTCGTGATCCTGATCGGCTGGATCGTGCTCGATTATCGCAGCCAGACACAGCGCCTGCGCGAGCTCGAGCGCAGCGGCGTGACCCGCCGCTCCGGCCGTAGCGCGACGGATCGGCCATGAGAGATCGAGAATGAGCGAGCAATCATGAGCGAGCAATCGACGTCCGCTCCGCCACAGCGCCGCACCTTCCTGATGGTGCTGCCGCTGATCGCCTTCATCGGCCTGGCGCTGTTGTTCTGGTTCCGGCTCGGCAGTGGCGATCCCTCGCGAATCCCTTCCGCGCTGATCGGACGCCCCGCGCCGCAAACCATGCTGCCGCCGCTCGAGGGATTGCAGGCTGACAACGCGCAGATCCCCGGCCTCGATCCCGCCGCGTTCAAGGGCAAGGTCAGCCTCGTCAATGTCTGGGCGTCCTGGTGCGTGCCGTGCCACGACGAGGCGCCGCTGCTGACCGAACTGGCAAAAGACAAGCGCTTCCAGCTCGTCGGCATCAACTACAAGGATGCCGCCGACAATGCGCGGCGCTTCCTGGGGCGCTACGGCAACCCGTTCGGCCGCGTCGGCGTCGATGCCAACGGCCGCGCCTCGATCGAATGGGGCGTCTATGGCGTGCCGGAGACTTTTGTCGTCGGTCGCGAAGGCACCATCGTCTACAAGCTGGTGGGACCGATCACGCCGGAGAATTTGCGGACGGTGTTGTTGCCGCAGATGGAGAAGGCGTTGAAGGCGGCGGGGAGCTGATCGCCGCTCTCGTGCCCCGGACGCTGCGCAGCGCGTGAGCGGTGCGCTGCAGAGCCGGGGCCCATGTCACAGCGCGACGCGTTGCCTTCTGGGTCCCGGCTCTGCGCAGCAGCGTTTCACGCTGCAGCGCGTCCGGGACACGGGACCCTCACCCCTTCCGCACATCCCCCGCCTCGGCCTCGCTCGCTTCCAGCGACGCCGGCTCGAGGTGATAGCGCTTGGTCAGCGGCATCTGGGCAATGGCGAAGATCATCGTGATCGGGGTGACGCCGAACACCTTGAAGTTGACCCAGAAGTCGGTGCTCTGGGTGCGCCAGACGATCTCGTTCAGCACCGCCATGCCGGCGAAGAACAGCGCCCAGCGCAGCGTCAGGATGCGCCAGCCCTGCGGCGTCAGATTGAACATCTGGTCGAACATCACGGCGATGAAGGAGCGGCCGAACAACAGGCCGCCGCCGAGGATCGCGGCAAACAGGGCGTAGATGATGGTTGGCTTGAGCTTGATGAAGGTCTCGTCGTGCAGCACCAGGGTCAGCGTGCCGAACACCAGCACGATCACGCCTGTCACGATCGCCATGATCGGGATGTGGCGCGTCACGACATAGGAGGCGATCATCGCCGCGACGATCGCGACCATGAAGGCGCCGGTCGCGGCGAACAGATTGAACTTCGCATTCACGAAGAAGAACACGAGCAGCGGGCCGAGCTCGGTCGCGAGCTTGAACAGCGGATGCGGCTGGGTCTTGTCCATTCTTCAGCTTTCGATTCCGGCAATCGCGCGGGCGAAATCGCGCGCGGTGAACGGCGCGAGATCGTCGACGCCTTCGCCGACGCCGATGAAATGCACCGGCAGTTTGAATTTCTCCGCGAGCGCCACCAGAATGCCGCCGCGGGCGGTGCCGTCGAGCTTCGTCATCACGAGGCCGGTGACGCCGGCGGTGCGATGGAAGGCCTCGACCTGCGACAGCGCGTTCTGGCCGACGGTGGCGTCCAGAACGAGCAGCACCGCATGCGGCGCAGTCGCGTCCACCTTGCGGATGACGCGCACGACTTTTTCGAGCTCGTTCATCAGCTCGGCCTTGTTCTGAAGCCGCCCGGCGGTGTCGATCAGGAGCACGTCGGTGGCCTGCTCCTTCGCCGCCGTCAGCGCGTTGAAGGCGAGGCTCGCCGAATCCGAGCCTTGTGCGCCCGATATGACGGGGGTCCTGGTGCGTTCGCCCCAGACCTTGAGCTGCTCGATCGCTGCGGCGCGAAACGTGTCGCCGGCCGCCAGCATCACCTTGCGGCCTTCGGACACGAATTTTTGCGAGAGTTTCCCGATGGTGGTGGTCTTGCCGGAGCCGTTGACGCCGACCACCAGGATGACGAACGGCTTCTTGCCGGCGTCGATCTCGAGCGGTTTCGCCACCGCCGCCAGCACCTTCTCGACCTCGGTCGCGACGACGTCCTTGACTTCGTCCGCCGAGATCGCCTTGTCGTAGCGCCCGGTGCCGACCGCATCCGCGATCCGCACCGCGACCGAGGTGCCGAGGTCGGCGCGCAGCAGCACGTCCTCGATGTCGTCGAGCATGGCGCGGTCGAGCTTGCGCTTGGTGACGAGGTCGGCGACCGCGGTCCCGAGCGAGGACGAGGTGCGCTTCAGCCCGTCGGACAGGCGGCGCCACCAGCTCAGCTTGGGGGTCTCGGGGGTGGTATCGTTCATGGTGGCGGTGTGTTAGCCGTTCCGGCTCGCAAACGAAAGTCTTGACCGAAAGTCCTGCAATTGCTCGATGTTCCCGAATTGACCGCCGAGGAAATCTTAGGCCGCGTGCTCCATCGCGACGGATTGATGCTGGTCATCGACAAGCCGGCCGGCCTGCCGGTGCATCGCGGACCCAAGGGCGGGGCCAATCTGGAAACCTCCTTCGACGCGCTTCGTTTCGGCCTGCCGCGGCCGCCGGTGCTGGCCCACCGGCTGGACAAGGACACCTCCGGTTGCCTCGTGCTCGGCCGCCATCGCAAGGCGACGGCGTCGCTCGGCCTGCTGTTCAAGCATGGCAAGATCGGCAAGACCTACTGGACCATCGTCGAGGGCGGCCCCACTGAGGACGAAGGCACCATCGACATGCCCCTCGGCCGGCTCAATGCCGAGCGCGGCTGGTGGCAGAAGCCCGATCCCGAGGGCCAGAAGGCCATCACCAACTGGAAGGTAATGGGCCGGGGCGACGGCCTGACCTGGCTCGCCATGGAACCGGTGACCGGACGGACCCATCAATTGCGGGTGCATTCGTCGGCGACCGGCTGGCCGATCTTCGGCGATAACATTTACGGCAACGGCCCGCGCTTCGGCGAGCCGAAGCTACACCTGCATTCCCGCGAGATCGTGGTGCCGATCTCTCGGAACAAGGAGCCGGTCCGCGTGGTGGCGCCGGCCCCACCCCACATGCACGAGCGGCTCCGGGCCTGCGGGTGGAACGGAGAATAATCCTGTCAGTCCCTCATGGTGAGGAGGCCGCGTAGCGGCCGTCTCGAACCATGCAGGCCCGCATCTCGCCCGCGGCCATCCTTCGAGACGCCCGCTTTGCGGGCCCCTCAGGATGAGGGCAGTGCCCGCCGCGCTCCCTATAGTTTACGAAACGTTCAGTGCTCGTCGCTAATGATAATGGTTGCTTAGAACAAGCTTCCGTCAATCTGCTCAGGACGAGCTGCGCGTCATGTCCACGGCCGAATTATCGATCATCGACGAGGTCGAGTCCGCGCTTCGGACTGGCTCGGCGGAAAAGGGCCTGGCAACAGCCCGCCGCGTCACCGACCTGTTCCTGTCCTCCGCCGGCAGTTTCGATGACGAGCAGATCGCCCTGTTCGACGACGTGCTCGATCGCCTGATCGGCACTATCGAGCTCCGCGCCATCGCCGACATGGGCGCACGCGTTGCGCTCGCCGAGATCAGCGCGCAGCTCGCCCCGATCGCGCAGGCGCCGCCATCGGTCATTCGCCGCCTCGCCAACAATGACGAAATCCGCATCGCCGGTCCCGTGCTGCAGGAATCCGCGCGCCTCGACGATGGCGCGCTGGTGCAGATCGCATCATCCAAGGGCGAGCCGCATCTGCTCGCGGTCGCCGGACGTTGGTGGCTGAAGGAGATCGTCACCGATGCATTGCTGGCGCGGCGCTATCCCAGCGTCAGCCGGCGGCTCGCCGCCAATCCCGGCGCGCGCGTGTCCGGAAACGGATTTGCTGTCATCGTCGGACAAGCCGAGGCCGATCCCGAGCTCGCGGTCAGCGTCGGCGTCCGCGTCGATCTGCCGTCAGACCTGCGCCGTCAATTGCTGCGCTCGGCGAGCGATGCCGTGCGGACCCGTCTGTTGTCGCGCGCGCCGCCGCATCTGTTCGAGGAGATCCAGACCGCGATCGCCGCCGTCACCGTCGGTGTCGAGCGCGAGATGTCGGGGGTCCGCGATTTCGAAGGTGCCAAGCGCGCCGTCGCAGGCCTCAAGGCGACCGGCCAGCTCAGCGAAGCGACGCTGCTCGGCTTCGCCACGCAGCGGCGCTACGAAGAGGCGGTGGCCGCATTGGCCGCATTGTCGGGATCGACCGTCGAAGTGATTCGCCCGCTGATGCAAAGCCTGCGCGAGGACGGCCTGCTGGTGCCATGCAAGGCGGCGCAGCTCACCTGGGAAACCACCGCCGCCGTGCTCGAAAGCCGCTTTGCGAGCGGCGCGATGAAGCCCGCCGATATCGCAAGGGCTCAAAGCAACTACGCGCGCATGACCCCGGAGAATGCGCGGCGGACGCTGCGGTTCTGGCAGGTGCGGGCGTTGTAGGCGCGTTAGAGACGCTGCGCGCCAAATATTCCGCCGTCGTCCTGGCGGAAGCCAGGACCCATAACCACCGAATTCAGTTTGGCGAAGACTGCTAGTTGGCCGTCGCGTGCGACAACTTCTCCATGGGGTAATGGGTCCTGGCTTTCGCCAGGACGACGGCGGAGCAAGTTCAGCGTCTCGAGAGCTAAACCGTCAGCCGCGCGCCATCACGACCGGCGATCCGCAGCGGCACGACGCTGCCCATTCGCTCGCCCGCAATCGCCACCGGCAGATAGTGCTCCGTCCGTCCCTGCTCCTCGCTCTCGATCAGCACCTCGCGCGCGGCGCCGATCTCGGCTTGCAGCCGCTGCAGAAGCGCAGCTTCACCGGCCGCACGCAGCCGCTTCGCACGCTCCTTGATCGCACCGCCCGCCACCTGCGGCATCCGCGCGGCCGGCGTGCCGGGACGCGGCGAATAGGGGAAGACGTGGAGGAAGGTCAGGCCGCATTCCTCGACCAGATCGAGCGAGCGCGAGAACATCTCCTCGGTCTCGGTCGGAAAGCCCGCAATGATATCGGCGCCCAGCGCGATATCCGGGCGCAGGCGACGGACCTGGCCGCAGAACGCGATGGCGTCGCCGCGCGTATGCCGCCGTTTCATCCGCTTCAAGATCATGTCGTCGCCCGACTGCAGCGACAGGTGCAGATGCGGCATCAGCCGCGAATCCTCGGCGATTGCATCCAAGAGATCGCTGTCCGCCTCGATCGAATCGATCGATGAGATGCGCAGGCGCCTCAGCTCCGGCACATGCCGCAAAATCTGCTTCGTCAGCAGGCCGAGTTTCGGCGCGCCCGGCAGGTCCGTGCCGTAACTGGTGAGGTCGACGCCGGTCAGCACGATCTCGGCATGGCCGCGCTCGACCAATGCCCGCACCTGATCGACCACGGCGCCCATCGGCACCGAGCGCGAATTGCCGCGCCCGAACGGGATGATGCAGAAGGTGCAGCGATGGTCGCAGCCGTTCTGCACCTGCACGAACACGCGCGGCAGGCCGCTCGCAAAGCCGTCGACGAGATGCGGCGCCATCTCCTTCACCGACATGATGTCGCTGACGGCGATTTTTTCGCTGGCACCGAGATCGAACGCCGCACGCGCCTCGCGCCATGCGGACGACCGCATCTTGTCGTCATTGCCGACGACGCGATCGACCTCGGCCATCCCGGCGAACATGCCGCTTTGCGTCTGCGCGGCGCAACCGGTGACGACGATGCGCGCTCCCGGCCGCTCGCGCTTCAGCTTGCGGATCGACTGCCTCGCCTGCGCCACCGCCTCGTTGGTGACGGCGCAGCTGTTGATGACGATGGTGTCGGAGAGCCCCGCGCCCTCGGCCTCGCGGCGGATCACCTCGGCCTCGAAGGCATTGAGGCGGCAGCCGAAGGTGACGATATCGACGGTCATCAGCCGACCGGCGCGAACAGCGCCGGATCGAAACTGCCTTCATATTCGAAGGTCGCCGTGCCCGTCATCAGCACGTGATCGTCGCGCTCGCGCCATTCGATGCCGAGCTTGCCGCCGGGCAGCGTGATCTCGACATTGCGCTCGGCGCGCTTCAGCCGCGCCGCCGCGACCGCCGTGGCACATGCGGCCGAGCCGCAGGCCCTGGTCAGGCCGGCGCCGCGCTCCCAGGTGCGGATCGTGATGTGCTGGGGATCGACGATATGGGCGAGCGTGATGTTGGCGCGCTCCGGGAAGATCGGATGGTTCTCCAGCAGCGGACCGAAACGCTCGAGGTCGTAGGCGTTGACGTCATCGACCCAGAAGATCGCATGCGGATTGCCCATGCTGACCACCGAGGGCGAATGCAGGATCGGATTGTCGATCGGGCCGATCTGCAATTCGATGTAGCGGGTGTCACGGAATTCCTGGTCGAGCGGAATGTCCTGCCAGCCGAATTTTGGCGCGCCCATGTCCACCGTATAAAGATCCGGCGCCGGACCCTGCCAGGCGTTGAGCAGGCCCGCGGCCGTCTCGAACGTTGCCTTGCTCTGGCCGGTCTTCTCGAAGATGCGGCGCACGACGCAGCGCATGCCGTTGCCGCAGGCTCCTGCCTCGGAGCCGTCACTGTTGTAGATGCTGATGAACGCTTCGGTGCCCTCGAAGCGCGGCTTCTGCAGCACCATGAGCTGATCAAAGGGCACGCCGCCTCGCGCCGATGCCACCGCGCGGGCATCGTCCGCGGTGACCTTTGAGGTGGAATCGCGCATGTCGACAACGACGATCTCGTTGCCGATGCCGTTCATCTTGGCAAATGCGTGGTTGGCCAGCGCGCTCATGAAAATTCCCGAATTTCGCCTGCCTTATATGGCGATCCTTGGCCCTCTTGGCCAGTAATTTGCCGACAACAGCCAGGAGGCTGCCATGACGCATCTGTCATGGGACGAATTCGGCGCTCGCGTGTTAGAACGGCGAAATTCGCGCGATCCGGGACATGCGGCCGGGTTAAGGCCTCGGGGACGTAAGGCCTTGGCGGATAAGCTATTGGGGAGAATAAAAATGTTCAGGTTTCGTCGTCTCGCTTTAGCCGCGCTGATCCCGGCAGCGGCCTTGTCGTTTGATCTGTCCGCCACGCTGGCCCAAACGCCGAGCCCGGCGCCGGCCGCATCAGCGAGCCCCTCGCCGGCTCCGTCGGCCTCGCCCGCCCCCGCGGCAAGTGCCTCACCCGCACCCGTGGCCACCCCGTCGCCGGCGGCAAGCGCCTCGCCCTCGCCCGCAGCCAGTGCCTCACCGAGCCCGGCCGCCCCGCCGCCCGCTGCGGCCGCGACGCCGGCTCCCGTGCAGACGGCCGATCCCTTCGGACAGGAGACCACGCTCGAGCCCAAGAAGGTCGTGATGGTCAAGGGCACTGCCAATTGGGACTCTGCCTTCGACACGCTGATCGACGCCTTCAAGGCGCTGAACACGTTGCTGGACAAGCAGGGCATCAAGCACGCCGGCAATTCGATGATCGTCTACACCTCGACGGACGACACCGGATTCACCTTCCTTGCCGAGATCCCGGTCGAGCAGGACCCGAAGAACCTGCCGAAGGACATGAGCGTCGGCAAATCGCCGGAGGGCAAGGCGTTGAAATTCGTCCATCGCGGCTCCTACGACAACATGGACAACACCTATGAGGCGATCACCAATCACCTCGACGACAAGAAGCTGGAAGCCAAGGACACCTTCATCGAGGAATACCTCACCGATCCCCTGAAGACGGCCGAGGACAAGCTCGTGATCAATGTTTTCGTGCCGCTGAAATGAGACCGATGAAAAAGCCAGCCATCCTTTTGACGTCCCTTGTTACGTCCTTTGCCGCCGGGCTGCTGGTAACGCCCGCGCTCGCCGACGATTTTCCGTCCGCGATTTCGGTGAGCGGCGAAGCCACTATCTCCGCCGCGCCTGATCTGGCGCAGATCGACGCCGGCGTCGCCAACGACGCCAAATCCGCGAAGGAAGCCTCCGACGCCAACAACGCCGCGATGGGCAAGGTGCTGCTGGCGCTGAAGGGCGCAGGCATTGACGAGAAGGATTACCAGACCTCGCGGCTGTCGCTGCAGCCGCAATACGGCCAGAACAAATCCACCGGCGCCTCGCCCGTAGTCGGCTTCCGCGCCTCAAACCGCGTCACCGTGAAGATCCGCGACGTGACCAAGGTCGCCGCCATCATCGACACACTGGTCGGCGCCGGCGCCAACGATATCGGCAACATCTCTTTCGAGGTCACGCAGGCCTCAAAACTGCTCGACGATGCCCGCGAGAAGGCTGTCGCAGACGCCCGCCGCAAAGCGGAGATCTACGCCAAGGCCACTGGCGTCGCGCTCGGCGCGCCGCTGAGTGTGTCCGAAGGCGGCGCTCCGATGCCGCTGTTCAAGGGACGCATGGCCGCAGCGCCGATGGCCGCAGGCGGCGCAGCCGTTGCGCCCGGCGAGGAAACGCTGGCGGTGACGGTGAATGTGAGCTGGGCGATCAAGCAGGGGCAGTGAGGCCGCAAGAGGCACGCTGCGGCGCCAATTTCAGGCGTCGTCCTGGCGAAAGCCAGGACCCATTACCCCAGGGCGTGGTTATAGCGCGAAGCAGCTAACCCGACTGTTCGCCAAACTACTCCCTGTGGTAATGGGTCCTGGATCAGCGCTCGCTCCGCTCGCTTGTCCAGGACGACGGGTTGTTTGCTTGATGGAGTCAGATCTCCACCACCTGCCCGGGCTTCATCGCCACGAACCGCTCCTGCGGAACCTTCGCGGCGTCGAGCGCCTCGACCAAGGCCTTCGCCGGCGCATCGATTGCTTCATCGGTCAGCTGAAACGTGCCGTGGTGATGCCCGAGTGCTTTCTGCGCGCCGCAATCCGCCAGCGCCTTCACCGCGTCTTCCGGGTTCATGTGCTGATCGCGCATGAACCAGCGCGGCTCGTAGGCGCCGATCGGGAGGATCGCCAGACGGAGCGGCCCGTGCTTGTCGGCGACGCGGCGGAAATGCCCGCCATCGCCATAGCCGGAATCGCAGACGACGTAGATTTTCCCCGCAGGCGTCTCCAGCACGAAACTCGCCCACAGCGCCTTGTTGCGATCGAACATGCCGCGCGCCGACCAGTGCCGGGTCGGCACCAGCGTCACGGCGATGCCGCCGCCGAGCTCGACGCGATCGTGCCAGTCGAACGCTTCCACCTTGATCGTCGCATCGGTGCTGCGCATCGTGACGTCGTTGCCGAGCGGGGTCACCACACGCGGGGCGAAATTCTTGGCGAGCCGCGACAACGTCGCCATGTCGAGATGATCGTAATGGCCGTGCGAGACCAGCACGGCATCGATTTTCGGCAGCTTGTCGAAGGCAATGCCGGGATCGTTGTGCCGCTTCGGCCCGGCAAAGCTGACGGGCGAGACCCGCGAGGACCAGACCGGATCGACGAGAATGTTGAGGCCGCCGGTCTGGATCAGCCAGCTGGCGTGGCCGACGAAGGAGAGCCGCACCTTGTCGCCCTCGACGCGCGCCGGCGGGGTATCGGCATGGGGGCTCGGCGCCCAATCCGGCCAGGTCGCGCGCTGCCGCTTGCCGCCGAACTGCCAGCGCAGGACCTCACGAAGCGATCGTGGCGGCGCGCCGTCCGGATCGAAGAAGGTCAGTCCGTCGAAATGGTCGGAGACCGGGCCGTCATAGGTTTTCATGCGGGACATCCAAAGGGAGGGCACACCGACCAATGCGCTGGCCCCGGCGAGCAGTCCGAAAAGGCGGCGGCGGGTGATCGGCACGGATCTGGCTTCAGGGATGGTCGGAGCGGCAGGACATCACCGCTATATGGGCGGGGTCTGCGGAAAAGGAACCCAATGCCGAAAATGTCATATTTTCAAGGCCTTGCCCTCCCGAAGGCGTCCCGGCGTCCTAACTTTCCTTGACTTTCGGGCGGGAGCGGCGTTTAACCCCCGGCACTTTCTCGGAAAGGCTTTCTTTTCGACCCGCCCACTGGCCCCAGAGGCCAGAGGCCAACGCCCGACAGCGCGATGCGCCCTCGGGCGTAAAGGTGTTTGGAAGATCGCTCGCCCAAGTGAGTGGTCATCCCCCGCGAAGGCGGGGGATCCAGTATCCCGGACGCGGCTCGGCTAGAACCGGAAAGCCACGGCGTACTGGATGACCCGCCTTCGCGGGGCATGACAACAGTGAATACGGCAACCCTGCGTAAGCAGGACAAGGGACAACGGCATTGTTCGACAATCTGTCGGAACGGCTTGGCGGCATTCTCGATCGTCTGACGGGGCGCGGTGCGCTGACCGAAAAGGACGTCGACGCCGCCATGCGCGAGGTGCGCCGCGCGCTGCTGGAAGCCGACGTCGCCCTCGAAGTGGTGCGCAGCTTCACCGAGCGGGTCCGCGAGCAGGCGATCGGCGCCACCGTCGTCAAATCGGTGACGCCCGGCCAGATGGTGGTCAAGATCGTCCATGACGAGCTGATCAACACGCTCGGCGCCGAAAGCCAGACCATCGACATCAATTCCGTGCCGCCGGTGCCGATCATGATGGTCGGCCTGCAAGGCTCCGGCAAGACCACCACCACCGCAAAGCTCGCCCGTCGCATGGTCCAGCGCGACAAGCGCAAGGTGCTGATGGCGTCGCTCGACATCTACCGTCCTGCGGCGATGGAGCAGCTGGCCGTCCTGGGCCGCGATCTCGACATTCCGACACTGCCGATCGTCGCCGGCCAGCTGCCGGCGCAGATCGCGAAGCGCGCGCTGGAGGCCGGCAAGCTCGGCGGCTACGACGTCGTGCTGCTCGACACCGCCGGCCGCACCACGCTCGACGAAGAGATGATGGCGGAAGCAGCAGCCATCAAAGCCGCCGCCAATCCGCATGAAGTGCTGCTGGTGGCGGACAGCCTCACCGGCCAGGACGCCGTCAACCTCGCCCGCGCCTTCGACGAGCGCGTCGGCCTCACCGGCATCGTGCTGACACGAGTCGATGGCGACGGCCGCGGCGGCGCCGCGTTGTCGATGCGCGCGGTCACCGGCAAGCCGATCAAGCTGCTCGGCACCGGTGAAAAGACCGATGCGCTGGAGGATTTCCATCCCGACCGTATCGCCGGCCGCATCCTCGGCATGGGCGACGTGGTGTCGCTGGTCGAACGCGCTGCGGCCAATATCGATGCGGAAAAGGCTGCGCGCACCGCCGAGCGGATGCGCAAGGGTCAGTTCGACCTCAACGACATGCGCGAGCAGCTGTCGCAGATGGCGAACATGGGCGGCATCAGCGGCCTGATGGGCATGATGCCCGGCATCGCCAAGATGAAGAACCAGATCGCGGCCGCCGGCATCGACGACAAGATCTTGAAGCGCCAGGTCGCGGTGATCGATTCCATGACGCGCGACGAGCGCCGTCATCCCGATCTGCTCAAGGCCAGCCGCAAGAAGCGTATCGCCGCAGGTTCCGGCCAGAGCGTCGAGCAGGTCAACAAGCTGCTCAAGATGCACCGGAACATGGCCGACATGATGAAGGCCATGGGCTCCGGCAAGCGCGGTCCGCTCGCGGGCATCGCCCAGGCGATGGGTTTTGGCGGCGGCATGAAGCCGCCTTCGCCGGAAGAGATGAAGGCGCTGCAGGAAAAGATGCAGGGCGGCGGCGGACAAGGTTTGCCCAGCCTGCCGAAGGATTTGCCGCCCGGGCTGCGCCAGGGTCTGCCGAACGTTCCAGGCCTGACCGGGCTGAGCGGCAAGCCGATGCTGCCGGGCCTCGGCGGTTTCCCGGGCAAGAAGAAATGAGGAATTCGTCGCGGGAGATCGCAACGGTCTCGCGCAACGCGGAATACCAATCAACCGAACAAAACGTACTTTGAAGGAGAACTTAGATGTCCGTCGTTATCCGTCTCGCCCGCGCAGGCACCAAGAAGCGCCCCGTCTATCACGTCGTCGTCGCCGATTCGCGCTTTCCCCGCGACGGTCGCTTCATCGAGCGTCTCGGCTATTTCAACCCGCTGCTGCCGAAGGACAACGAGACCCGTCTGAAGCTCGACATGGACAAGGTGAAGGCCTGGCTCGCCAAGGGCGCGCAGCCGTCGGACCGCGTGTCCCGCTTCCTCGACGCCGCCGGCGTCAAGAAGCGCGAAGTGCGCAACAATCCCGAGAAGGCCGTGCCGCGCAAGGAGCGCAAGGCGCAGGCCGAAGCCGCCGCGAAGGGTTAAGGCCAGATCATGCCGGCGCTGGTCTGCGTCGCGCGGATCGGCGCCGCGCATGGTGTGCGCGGCGCGGTCAAACTGTGGACCTTTACCGAGGATCCATTTGCCGTGCGGAGCTACGGCCTGCTCTCGTCCAAGGATGGCAAGCGCCAGTTCGAGGTCGCAACGGCGCGCGCGGCCAAGGATCATCTGGTTGCGACGTTCAAGGGCGTCACGACCCGCGATGAGGCCGAGCGCCTCAACGGCATCGAGCTCTACGTCGCGCGCGAAAAGCTGCCCGCGACGGACGAGGGCGAATATTACCACACCGATCTGATCGGGCTCGCCGCCGTCACCACGGCCGGCGATGCGCTCGGCCGCGTGCTCGCGATCCACAATTTCGGCGCCGGCGACATCATCGAGATCGCGCCGCCCACGGGGACCACGATGCTGCTGCCGTTCACGGACGCGGTGGTGCCGGAGGTCGATCTCACAGGGGGCCGCGTCGTGATCGCGCTGCCGCAGGAAATCGCGGGGGAGGATCCCTCCCCGGGTCGTCCCGGCCTAGTGCGCAACTTGCGCACGGGGGGCCGGGACCCATAACCACAGGCCAGAATTTTTAGCTAAACTGATCGCTCCAGCCGTCGCCAAACGAAGTGCGGTGGTTATGGGTCCCATCTGCGCTCCGCTTGTCCGGGACGACAATAACTGAGATCCGATGACCAACCCCTCACCCTGGCGCGCGACGGTGCTGACGCTGTTTCCGGAGATGTTTCCGGGGCCGCTCGGCGTGAGCCTGGCCGGCCGGGCGCTGGCTGGCGGGCTCTGGGAACTGGAGGCGCGGGACATCCGGGCCTCGGCTACCGACCGCCATCGCAGCGTCGATGACACCCCGGCCGGCGGCGGACCGGGCATGGTGCTTCGGGCCGATGTTCTGGCGGCCGCGATCGATGCCGCCGGGATCGGCCCGGACCGGCCGAAATTGCTGATGAGCCCGAGAGGTCGGCCATTGACCCAGGCCCGCGTCCTCGAACTGGCCAAGGGTCCGGGTCCCCTGATCGTCTGCGGGCGGTTCGAGGGGGTGGACCAGCGCGTGATCGACGGGCGAGGCCTGGAGGAGGTCTCGATCGGGGATTACGTCCTCTCCGGCGGTGAAATCGCGGCCCTGGCCCTGATCGACGCCTGTGTTCGGCTGCTGCCGGGCGTGATGGGCAAGGAAGCCTCGGGAACCGAGGAAAGCTTCTCCGACGGCCTGCTCGAATACCCCCAATACACCCGGCCGCAGCTGTTCGAGGGGGCACCGATCCCTGATATCCTGACCTCCGGTGACCATGCCAAGGTCGCCAGCTGGCGGCGGGCGGAATCCGAGGCCCTGACGGCGGCCCGGCGACCGGATTTGTGGGCCCGGATCCCGAGCAAAGTCCCGAATCGGGCAGGACGCCAAAAAACGCCAAAAAACAAGACAGACGGGTGACAAACGCTCCGGCTTGCCTTATAGCAGCGGCCACATCCGCAATGGCTGGATAAACGAATTTCGCGCAGCCCCCGTTTTCCAAGGCTGGGCGCGCCGATGGAGATTTACCCATGAACCTGATCCAACAGCTCGAAAAAGAGCAATTCGACAAGCTCTCCGCCAACAAGGAGATCCCGGAGTTCGGCCCCGGCGATACCGTGATCGTCAACGTGAAGGTCGTCGAAGGCGACCGCACCCGCGTGCAGGCCTATGAAGGCGTTTGCATCGGCCGTTCCGGCGGCGGTCTCAACGAGAGCTTCACGGTGCGCAAGATTTCGTACGGCGAAGGCGTGGAGCGCGTGTTCCCGGTGATGTCGCCGATGATCGACTCGATCAAGGTGGTGCGCCGCGGCAAGGTGCGTCGCGCCAAGCTCTATTATCTCCGCAACCTTCGCGGCAAGTCGGCCCGCATCGTCGAGAAGAAGCAGGACCGCCCGGCTGCTGCCGTCAACGAGTAAGCTCCGCTTACATGCGAGTTTCCAAAAGCGCGGGGCCAAACCCCGCGCTTTTTTGTTGCGTCAGCCGTGCGCGTCAAAGCCCTCGCGATTCCAGTTCGGCCTGCTATATATTCTTGGAATGTTTCCAGATTTGACCAGCCTCTCGCCCGTCAAGCGCGTCGTCATCGACGATCGCTCGCGGCTGCCCGGCCGGTTCTTCGGACGCTTCGCGACCTCGGCAACGTCAGAGCTTACGCGCGCAGCCTAAAAGCTGCGCTGACGATTTCGTTGCCCCGCGCGCCAGCCGCGCAACCCGCTCTACACAACATTCCTGGAGCTGACGCTCATGCCCAAGCCGACCACATTGTACGACAAGATCTGGAACGACCATCTGGTGCACGAAGCCGAGGACGGCACCTGCCTGCTCTATATCGATCGCCATCTGGTGCACGAGGTCACTTCACCGCAAGCGTTCGAAGGCCTGCGCGCCACCGGCCGCAAGGTCCACGCGCCCGAGAAGACGCTGGCCGTCGTCGATCACAACGTGCCGACCACCGACCGCACCAAGCCGAACCCCGACCCTGAAAGCATCGAGCAGATCAAGGCACTGGCCGACAACGCCAGGGAGTTCGGCATCGAATATTACGACGAGTTCGACAAGCGTCAGGGCGTCGTCCACGTCATCGGCCCCGAGCAGGGCTTCACGCTGCCCGGCACCACCATCGTCTGCGGAGACAGCCACACCTCGACGCACGGTGCGTTCGGCGCGCTCGCGCACGGCATCGGCACGTCGGAAGTCGAACACGTGCTGGCGACGCAGACGCTGATCCAGAAGAAGGCGAAGAACATGCGCGTCACCGTCGACGGCAAATTGCCGGATGGTGTGACGGGCAAGGACATCATCCTGGCGATCATCGGCGAGATCGGCACCGCAGGCGGCACCGGCTACGTGCTCGAATACGCCGGCGACGCGATCCGTGCGCTCAGCATGGAAGGCCGCATGACGGTCTGCAACATGTCCATCGAAGGTGGCGCGCGCGCCGGCCTGGTCGCGCCGGATCAGAAGGCGTTCGACTTCCTGCGCGGCCGCCCGAAGGCACCGAAGGGCGCGGATTGGGACGCGGCGATGCGTTACTGGGAGCGCTTGCGCTCGGACGAGGGCGCGCATTTCGACCACGAGCTGCGGCTCGATGCCGCAAAGCTGCCGCCGATCGTGACCTGGGGCACGAGCCCTGAAGACGTGATCTCCGTCACCGGCAGCGTGCCCGATCCCGACAAGATCGCGGACGAGGCCAAGCGCCTGTCGAAGCACCGCGCGCTGAAATATATGGGCCTGACCGCGGGGACGAAGATCACTGACATCAAGCTCGACCGCATCTTCATCGGCTCCTGCACCAACGGCCGGATCGAGGATCTGCGCGCCGCCGCGAAGATCGCGGAAGGCAAGCAGGTCGCAGGCGGCGTCAACGCCATGGTCGTGCCGGGCTCCGGCCTCGTGAAGGAGCAGGCCGAGGCTGAAGGTCTGGACAAGATCTTCATCAACGCCGGCTTCGAATGGCGCGAGCCCGGTTGCTCGATGTGCCTCGCGATGAACCCCGACAAGCTGGCTCCGGAAGAGCGCTGCGCCTCGACCTCGAACCGCAACTTCGAGGGCCGCCAGGGCTTCAAGGGCCGCACCCATCTGGTGTCGCCGGCGATGGCGGCGGCCGCGGCGATCGCAGGTCACTTCGTCGACATCAGGGAGTGGCGGTAAGCCGCTCGTTTTAATTTGAGCGATCGCGGCAAACCGCCGTTAATCGGTAGCGCCGACACTGCGTCCTCGCGAACATTTCGCGAGGACACGAGCTCATGGCCAGCAAGCCTGAATATGTCGATCTGATCAGCGCGGCGACGCCCCAGCACCGGCGGCGCGCGGCACCGCTGCGCATGGTCGCCAAGCCCGAGGTCGAGGAGACCTCGAAGCTCAGCCGCTGGCCGCCGGCGATGTTCAAGCAATGGAAGATCGAGAACCTGACGCGATGGACGTCGGCGTCGTGGAAACTGAAGGATTGGCTTTAAGCCACCGGATGAACAAAGGGCGCCGTCGAGGCGCCCTTTTCATTTCGATCGTGCTTACCAATAGCGGTACGGATGGTGCCAGCGATGCCGGCGGCAGACGCGGCGCGGGCCGTAATAGGTCCAGATGACCCGGCATCGGCGCGGATGGCTGTAATAGGGATAGTAGCCGCCGTAATAGCGCCGATGAAAATGGCGATAGCCGTAATGCGGGCGATAGATGCCGTAGCGGTGGAATCCACCTCCGCCATAGTGGCGAACTCCGCCGTAGCGATAGCCGCCGCCATGAAACGCGGGCGCGGCGCGGAAGCCACCAGCATGGAAACCACCGCCGCGGAAGCCACCGATATGTCCTCCGCCACCGTGGAAGCCGCCTCCACCGTGGAAACCGCCGCCGCCATGAAAGCCGCCGCCACCATGCCCACCGCCGCCACCGCCGCCGTGGCGAACCGGGATCACATCGTCACTTGCGGCCTTCGCCACAGGCAACGCCGTCGGATTGATTGGAGTCATCGCCTCAGCACGACGCGTCGTTCCGGCCGACAGCATCAGCGTCGCGGCGGCCGCAATGCCGAGCAAGCGCATCGGGCTTGCCCTGAGACCCAATATTCTCAGCATCGACTTCTCCCTGAATCTGGACAGCGGAGTTGCGACGCTCGCTCCCGGCGTGCGTCATCCCTGTTCATTGGCGGTCGCTCCCAAGATTAAATTAGGGACAGCGACGTGAATGCCTCATGAATGAACGACGGGCGCAGCATCGCGCCGCGAGGTCACCGCCACGGCCCGAAGCCGAGCACGAACGGTGCGGGCACGCCGTAGGGATAAGGACGGTAGTAGACCGGCCGCGCGTAGTAATGCGGATCACGACGCGGGGCGTATCGCACGACGTCGGACCGCACATGTCGGCGCCCGTCGAACACCGCGCGCCCGGCCGACGCATCGGGCAGCTTCGTCACCCTGTGCGCAGCGGACGCGTGAGACAGGCCTGCGGCAAGCCCGACGCCAACCGCCAATGCGAACCATCTCGTCATGACGACCTCCGCCTCAGCGCGCGACGGGCACGGCGTTCGTATCAGCCCCGGCGCCAGTAGCAGCTCATATGCGGCACGATCACCGTGCCGCTGGGGCGAAATTCCTGCACATAGGTGGCGTTGCACTCGCGGACCGCATCGGGACCGGGATTGTAACGGGGATAGACGCCATCCGGACTGTAATAGGGCGTGACGCGCAGGCGCGCCGGGGGCCGCTTGCGCGGCGGCGGCAGATCGTCTCGCGAGGCCGCCTGGGCCAGCCTGATCCCGGGAGCCGCGGTCTGGGCCTCCGCGCCAACGCAAAACTGCGAAAACAACCCCATGCACAGTAGCGTCAGCGCTGTTTTCGCTCCCATTTTTCCGCCCATCTGAACGTCCACTTCGAGGCCCTAGGCTCCCCGTTTTGACGGCGCCCGTCAACCTCGCCGCGCTTATAAAGCCGGATGCATCGCCGCGAAACCCACGCTATGAGAAGCCCATGTGGACGGAATTGAAAGCACCCTCGCTGGCCGAGATGGAAGCGATGGCGCATGAAGTGTTCGAACGCCTGCCGGCGGAGTTTCGTAGGCTGTGCGAGGGCGTGATCATCCGCGTCGACGACTTCCCCACCGAGGAAGTCCTGGACGAGATGGCATGCGAGAGCGAGTTCGACCTGCTCGGCCTGTTCCAGGGCGTCGGCCTGCCGCAGCAGAGTTTTGGCGACGTGGCGCGGCTGCCCAACATGGTGTGGCTCTACCGCCGGCCGATCCTGGATTACTGGGCCGAGCACGACGAAAGCCTCGGCCATATCGTTCGCCACGTCCTGATCCACGAGATCGGCCATCATTTCGGCCTGTCGGACGACGATATGGCCGCGATCGAGGCTCAAGAGCCCGGTTAGGCAGACGAGATCTGCCGAATTCGGCCTAGGATTTCCGCCCCGATCGCGATAAATACCGGTTCCCTAGACCACCCCGGGAAAGCGCAACCATGGACAAGTTCACCACGCTGGAAGGCGTCGCGGCGCCGCTGAAGATCATCAATGTCGATACCGACATGATCATTCCGAAGCAGTACCTCAAGACCATCAAGCGCACCGGCCTTGGCAAGGGGCTCTTCTCCGAGCAGCGCTACAAGGACGACGGCAGCGAGAATCCCGATTTCGTCCTCAACCAGCCCGCCTATCGCAATGCGAAGGTGCTGGTCGCCGGCGACAATTTCGGCTGCGGCTCGAGCCGCGAGCATGCGCCCTGGGCGCTGCTCGACTTCGGCATCCGCTGCGTGATCTCGACCTCGTTCGGCGACATCTTCTACAACAACTGCTTCAAGAACGGCATTCTGCCGATCCGCGTGGCCCAGGAAGACCTCGACAAGCTGTTCGACGACGCCGAGCGCGGCGCCAACGCGACGTTGACGATCGATCTGCCGAACCAGGAGATTCGCGGCCCCGACGGCGGCATGGTCAAGTTCGAGATCGACCCGTTCCGCAAGCACTGCCTGATCAACGGCCTCGACGACATCGGCCTGACGATGGAGAAGAAGGCCTCGATCGATACCTATGAGGAGAAGCTCAAGCGCGAACGCGCCTGGGCCTGATCTCAAGTTTTTGTTTGAGCCCCGGTGCTGACAGCGCCGGGGCTTTTTCTTTGCCAGCGTTGTCCTCTATAGCTTGCGCCCATGTTGCCTGACATCGTCACCTTCTGGCACGGCCCAATGGACGCCCTGCGCCAGACCTGTCTGCGCTCGCAGCTGGCTGCCGGCCACAAGGTCACGGTCTACAGTTTCGACACCATTCCCGGCCTGCCCGCAGGCGTCGGCAACGCGGACGCCGAGGCGATCCTGCCGCATGCGTTCTCCGAACGATTGCGACCGCCGCAGCCGGACGGCAGCTGGCGCGACTGGACCACGCTTCAGTTCAGCGACTTCTTCCGCATGAAGCTGATGGCGAAGGGCCTCGGCCTCTGGCTCGACGCCGACGTGCTGCTGCTGAGGCCCGTCGAGATCGATCCGGCAAAGCCCTACTTCGCGTGGGAGCGTCCGCGCCAGCTCGGCAATTCCGTGATTTACCTTCCGCCCCGGCACGGCATCGTTGCCGCCTTCGAAGAGCTGATGGAGCAGGAGGAGCTGACGCCGAACTGGCTGTCGATACGCCATCGCGTCACGTTTGCGATGCGCCGCCTGCGCGGCGGCTCGAACCGCCTCTCCGATATCCGTGTTGCGATCTTCGGCCCGGCGGCACTCACCGCGCTCGCGCGCCGCACCGGCGAGCTGCACTGCGCCTTGCCGAAGCAATCGTTCTACGCCGTGCATGCCGAGCCAAAACTGTTCTTCGATCCCTCGAGCTATCTCGGCCTCGTCACCGACCGCGAGATCATCGGCCTGCACATCTCGCCCAAGGGAAGGGGTGGTGAGAAGCCGATTCCGGGTAGTCTTTATGCATGGGCGACGGAGCGGTTCGGCTAACGCCTGATGGGATGAGACTCGCCCGGCGCCGCGACGGCGGTGTGTCCAGCGGATGGATGGGTAACAAAACAGACCGGATGGATGGGTAACAGTCGTTCATGATTTGGTCGGCTGCGGCACGAGCAGCAAGGTCCAACCGTGCAGAAATCTGCCGTCAAGGTCGTGCCCGGACGGGTGTCTGGTTGCGGCCTTAAACAAGATAGTCCTGCCGTCCTAGCGGGAGTTGCATTAGCCTGCCGGGGGTTTCAGCCGCTTCGTTCCCATTTCGGACTAGCTGATCCGCCGCAATGGACCTGCACTCAGATCGGACTACTTCGCTCCCGAGCGCATCAAATTGTCTGCAGCCAGATCATTTGCTGCTTCGTCCAATTGAAATTGGTTTAGCCGCCGCCATTGTACTTTGCCGGTCTCCACAAACGTCGGCTCGTGCAATGGTCACGTCCGACCTGCACAGTAGCCATATGGCAATATTAATTAATGCAATGGCGCGGCACTGCCGCCGGAATTCGGCGTTCCGATGCTGTTTGTCGACGGATTTCACCAACGACTGTCGGCTTGTGCCGACGGCGCTCCAGGGACCGACAATTACAGCGATTGACCTGCAATACCGTCACCTT
>NZ_JH600073.1:4809932-4879337 GCF_000244935.1 Bradyrhizobium sp. WSM1253 | reverse complement strand
TGCTGAGGAACGGTCAGTTGCCTCATGCGCGGCGGCGCACGTCGCCGAACCCTGCGGTCGCCGACCAGTCCCGCCCGTTTGAGAATCTCCCCGGCCGTCGAGGCCGATGGCCAATCCACATCCCCTTGACGAGCCTCAAGCTTGCTCACGATCTTGCGCGGCCCCCAGCTCGGCCGCTCAAGCCGCAGCCCCACAATCGCATCCACGATGTGCCGTGGCGTCGCGCGCCCATGCACCCGCGCGGCATGCGAGCGATCCCCAAGCCCTCCAGGTCCTTCCAGCCGGTAGCGCTCCAACCATTTGTAACCGGTCTTGCGACTAATCTCGTAACGCTCGCAAAGCTCCGTCATCGTCCACAAGCCGGTTCGCTGTTCCGAAATGAAGTTAACCCGTTGGTCCATTGCGCAGCTCTCTCTCCAAGGCATCGGCTGATCCTCCCAGCCGACAGAGAACTGTCACCCATCCATCTGGTCTACTGTGTTACCTATCTATCCGGTCTGGACAGGTGCGTTCCCTCCCCCCTTGTGGGGGAGGGCTAGGGAGAGGGGTGGCCCAGGAAGAGGTGCTGGGTATTGGCGATGCATCGGGTGTCGATACTCGACCGAAAGAGTCCCCGTGTGGCACCCCCCTCCCTGCCCCTCCCCCACAAGGGGGGAGGGAACGGAAAGAGCATCGCTGTTTCCTGAACTCGATTCGAGTTGGGCCGATGTGCTTTAGGGGCACGGGATCAGTTTCACCGACACATCCAATTTGATCCAGCGCAACGCGCACCTGCACCATTGTGCCTAATCTCGCTCCAATTCCGCCGTTCGAATGGAGCTTCGCATGAGCACCGCAACCAGGCCTTATCCCATTGTCCAGGACCTCATCGAGTCCTTTGCAGGCTGGCTGAAGCATCGCCGCGAGCTGAACGAGATCCGACAGCTCGACCGCGCCGATTTCGACCGGATCGCGCAAGATCTGCGGATCGCGCCTGACGATCTGGAGGAGCTGGTCCGACACGGCAAGCACTCCGCCGACGAGTTGCCGAAGATGCTGGAGCAGCTCGGCATCAGCGCCGAAGGGCTCGGCCGCGCGCATCCGCTGCTGCTGCGCGACATGGAGCGGGTGTGCGCGCTTTGCAGCCACAAGGGCCAGTGCGATCGCGAGCTGGCCGACGGTACCGCCGTGGAGAACTACCACGGCTTCTGCGCCAATGCCTCGACACTGGAGTCGCTCGATCGCGCGGGCGTCGCGCCGCGGTGACGCGCGCGCTTACACGATCCAGTCTGGCGCGTGAGGCAGCTCGTCGCTCTCAGCCGAATCGTGATTGATCCAGATTTCGGCATTCTCGGAGCGAAGCAGCTCGACCACTTTGGCCATGGATGCGACCGTTGCCTGCGGGTCGGCATTGAAGGACGGCACGCGCATGTGCCGGAGGTTCTCGCGATTGTGCGCGACGTCGCCGCTCAGCAGCACGGCGCCGCGCCTCGGTAGCCTCACCATCAGCGAGCAATGCCCGAGGGTGTGGCCTGGCGTGAAGATCATACGCACCGCGCCGTCGCCAAATACGTCGTGGTCACCATCGACGATCTGGTAAGGCCGCTCTTTCAGGGATCTGTAGTGCTGCAGCGAATAGCCGAACTCTTCGGGCTCCGGTCCGAACATGGCCTCGAATTCAGCCCGCTGAGCGATCCATCTTGCATTTTCGAACAGATCGACATTTCCGATATGATCAAAATGCGCGTGGGAAAGCAGGATCGTGCTGATGTCGCGGGGCCGCACCCCGATTTCGTCCAATTGGTCCGCGATGGGGCGACGCACGACGCCGCGTATGCCATGCGCGATAATGCGTCCTTCCGGATGCTTCGATAGCTCATCCTCGATTCCCGTATCCCAGATCAGCCATTCGCCACGATGACTGACGAGATAGGCATTGCAGCTCAGCGTCATGGGGACGCCGACATTGATGCCCGGAGAATAGATCGACCCGTCCGCGACCTGCGCAATGCCGCCGTCGAGGATGTAGAGTCTGTCAACCGGCGCCATTGGGGAACTCATCAAGCCGCCGATTCAATCCGCCGCTTCGCCTCGCGCATATCGCGCCCAGGCGGCATGCCGAACAGCCGGGAATATTCTCGCGTGAACTGCGTGATGCTTTCGTAGCCGACCTGATGAGCCGCGGTCGCGATCTGCGCACCGTCGGCCAGCATCGCGCGGCGGGCTTCGATCAGGCGAAGCTGTTTCTGAAACTGTAGCGGGGTCAGCGAAGTGACGCTCCGGAAGTGCGCGTGAAATGCCGACGGGCTCATCGCGGCGGCTTTGGCCAACCGATCGACGCGCAACGGCTTGGCATAGCCGGCACGAATGAGCGCAACCGCGCGGCCGATCCGCTGGGCATGGCTATCGGCAATTCCGAGCGCCCTGATGGCCCCGTCGTGGCGGCCGGCCAGCAGCCAATAATGCAGCTCTCGCATCAAATGGCCGCGCAGGATCGGCAAGGCCGAGGGACGGTCGATCAGGCGCAGCAGCCGGAGCGCTGCATCCGCGAGTTCCTGCTCTGTCGGTTCGACCCGCAGCGGCTGCGACGGAATGAACGGGAGCGACCCCATCTCGACCACCAGCCCCTCAATGATGGTGGGGTCGAGCTCGACGACGAGCGAAAGATAGGGCGTGGCCGCCGTCGCGCGCGTGATCTGGCTGACCGTCGGCACATCACTCGCAATCAACAAGGAAGCGCCTGCGCCGAAGTCGAAGGACGTCCGGCCGGTCGCCACACGTTTGGCGCCTTGCAAGACGAGCGCGACCAGAGGCCTGGAGATCGCGTACAGGAGCGCACTCGGCGCGGTCTCGCGGATGATCGAGACGCCGGCGAAGGGCGTGGAGGCGACGCCCCTGTCGTCGGCGTGAGCCGCGGAATAACGACTGGCGATCTGGAGCAGCGTTTCGGTCACGCGCCGATTTTAGGCCGAGCCCGGCGCACAGGCAATCGGCGCCGGCCGTTCAGGCAGAAAATCAGGAGTTTTGGGCAAGTCCGCCGTCGCCGCATCCCGGAGTGTTGGGCAAGGCACTCCGAGGATCCGGCAACACCGGACGATCGATCGCGGGCAAACGGACATCACCGCAACGCTTCGAGGAATTTCCAATGCCCACCATTTCTCTCGTCACCGGCGCCAGCCGCGGCCTTGGCCGCAACACTGCCATCGCCATCGCACATCACGGCGGCGATGTGATCTTGACCTATCGCAACGGGGCCGCCGCAGCACGCGAAGTCGTCGCAGAGATTGAATCGCTGGGGCGCAAGGCCATCGCGCTGGAGCTTGATGTCACCGCCATGTCGAGCTTTCCCGCGTTCTTCATAAAAGTTCGATCCGCGTTGGCGGCGCATTGGCGCGCCGAGAGATTCGATCACCTCGTCAACAATGCCGGTCAGGGCGAGATGGCCGCGATCGCGGAGACGACGGAGCAACAATTCGACGCCCTGTTCGCCACGCACGTCAAAGGACCATTCTTCCTGACGCAGGCCTTGCTACCCTTGCTCGCCGACAAGGGCCGGATCATCAACTTCTCCAGCGGGCTGACGCGCATGTCCTTCCCCGGCTTCTCGGCCTACGCGGCTGCGAAGGGCGCCATCGAGGTTCTGACCGTCTACATGGCCAAGGAATTTGGTGGACGCGGCATCACGGCCAACATCGTCGCGCCGGGCGCAATCGAAACCGATTTTCTCGGCGGCGCGGTTCGGGACATGCCGGATTTGAACAACCAATTTGCGCAGATGACCGCACTGGGCCGCGTCGGTCTGCCCGACGATATCGGACCGATGGTCGCGAGCCTGCTCGGTCCCGACAATCGTTGGGTCACGGCGCAGCGGATCGAGGTGTCCGGCGGCCAGACGATCTGAGCGAGGCGCGATTGGGTTACGAAGCGGGCGCGTCCCCGGCGCGCCCGCTGTGGCCCGCAGCATCGCCTTTTGATTCCCACACGGCTTCTGCGCCAATGCCTCGACCACGGCCGACGGCGTCACTCGTGAGCTAGAATATTGACAAGCCGTCCGAAAGGATCGCGCACGTAGAACCTGCGTACACCCCACGGCTCCGTCGCAGGTCCATACTCCAATGTGACGCCAGCACGCTCCATTCTGCGTAACGCTTCGTCCAGGTCATCGACTTCGATCGAAAGATCCGGCACCGGCGTACCCGAGCCGCCTTCAGTTGCGATGCTCAGTTGAGGGGCCATTTTCGATTGTGCAGCGAATGTCGCGATCCATCCCTGGTCCATGACGATCTCCAGGCCGAGGACGTCCTGGTAGAATCGGCGCGCCAGCGATACGTCGGCCGCGGCGATGTTCGTGACGATGCGTTTCACTCTCATGGCGCCGGCGCTCCGCTTTTTCGGCTAGGCAACTAGCCCTTCCCCATCGCCGCAATCGCGTCCGCGATCTCGATCGTGCGCCGCGCCATGTCGGCGTGCAGGCGCTCCACCATGGCGCCGTCGAGACGGATCGCGCCGCGCGAGACGTTCTCCGGCAATTCGAACGCCGCGATGATCTTTCGCGCGCGCGCGACTTCCTCTTCGGGCGGGGTGAAGATCGCGTTGCAGGCTTCGATCTGCGAGGGGTGAATCAGCGTCTTGCCGTCGAAACCGAGATCGCGCGCTTGCGCGCATTCGGTGGCGAAACCGTCGGAATTGGCGATGTCGCTGTAGGGGCCATCGAGGATTTCGAGGCCATGGGCGCGCGTCGCCAGGATGCAATGGGTGATCATCGGGATCATCGCGGCGCGGCCCGGCAGCATCTTGATGCGCGTCTCGCGCGAGATGTCGTTCGGGCCGAACACGAAGCCTGACAGGCGCCGCGCTGGATCGCGCCCCGCGGCCGCCAGTTCCTCCGCATGCAGCACGGCGCGTGCGGTCTCGATCATGGCCCACACCTTTACGGTCGGCGCCGCGCCGAGTTCGGCGAGACGACGGCCGATCGTGTCGAGGTCCTCGACGCTTGAAACTTTTGGAACCAGGATGCCGTCCGGCGAGGCCTTGGCGGCCATCGCGAAATCGTCGCTCCACCAGGGCGTGTCGAGGCCGTTGGTGCGGATCAGGATCTCGCGCTTGCCGAACCCTTTGGCCGCGATCGCGGCGGCGATGCCGTCGCGCGCCACCGCCTTGGCGTCGGGCGCGACGGAGTCTTCCAGGTCGAGGATCAGGCCGTCGGCGGCGAGATTGCGCGCCTTTTCCAGCGCGCGGGGGTTGGAGCCGGGCATGAACAGATGGCTGCGGCGCGGGCGGGTCATGCAAGCGTTCCTTCCGGTTTCCTCATCTCACTTCCGACCGAAGCCGATAGCATCTGGCCTGCCTATTCGAAAGGCTTGTTCGTCCCAGCGGTATATGATTAGGCATAGACCATGACCACATTCCCAGAGCATTTGCTGGAAGGCTACAAGGCCTTCGCCACCCAGCGGCTGCCGACCGAGCAGACCCGCTACCGCGAGCTGTCGGTGAAGGGGCAGTTCCCCGAAGTGATGGTGATCGGCTGCTGCGATAGCCGCGTTTCTCCCGAAGTGATCTTCGACGTCGGGCCGGGCGAACTCTTCGTCGTCCGCAACATCGCCAATCTGGTGCCGGTGTATCAGCCCGACGGCAACGCGCATGGCGTCTCGGCGGCGCTGGAATATGCCGTGACGGTGCTGAAGGTGAAGCACATCGTGGTGCTCGGGCACGCGCAATGCGGCGGCATCCGCGCCTTCGTCGACAAGATCGAGCCGCTCACGCCGGGCGACTTCATCGGCAAATGGATGCAGATGTTCATCAAGCCGGGCGAAGTGGTGGAGCAGCGCGACCACGAGACCATGGCGCAATTCGTCGAGCGCATCGAAAAGGCCGCGGTGTTCCGCAGCCTGGAAAACCTGATGACCTTCCCGTTCGTGCAGAAGGCGGTCGAGAGCGGCCAGATGCAGACCCACGGCGCCTATTTCGGCGTCGCGGAGGGATCGCTGTTCGTGCTGGACAAGGCGGCGAAGGAATTCAGGAACGCGCGCGAGGTGGCCTAGGTCCCCAGCTCTTGTAGGGTGGGCAAAGCGTAGCGTGCCCACCGCTTCTATCGCGATCGTGGAGAGATGGTGGGCACGGCGCTCCGCGCCTTTGCCCACCCTACGGCAGCGGAGCTACGCCGCCTTCTTCTTCGCGCTGATCAGCTTGCGGTTGATCAGGACTTCCGCGATCTGGATCGCGTTGAGCGCAGCGCCCTTGCGTAGATTATCCGAGACGCACCACAGCACGAGACCGTTCTCCACCGTCGCGTCCTCGCGGATGCGGCTGATATAGGTGGCGTCCTCGCCGGCGGCTTCATACGGCGTGGCGTAGCCGCCGGGCTCATGCTTGTCGATGACGAGGCAGCCCGGCGCCTTGCGCAGGATGTCGCGCGCTTCGTCGGCGCTGATCGGGTTCTCGAACTCGATGTTGACGGCTTCGGAATGGCCGACGAAAACAGGCACGCGCACGCAGGTCGCGGAGAGCTTGATCTTGGGATCAAGAATCTTCTTGGTCTCCGCCATCATCTTCCACTCTTCCTTGGTGTAGCCGTCCTCCATGAAGACGTCGATCTGGGGAATGACGTTGAAGGCGATGCGCGCGGGAAACTTGTTATTGACCAGCTCCTGGTTGGTGTAGACGGCCTTGGTCTGGGAGAACAATTCGTCCATCGCGTCCTTGCCGGCGCCCGACACCGATTGATAGGTCGAGACCACGACGCGCTTGATCGTCGCCTTGTCGTGCAGGGGCTTAAGCGCGACCACGAGCTGCGCGGTCGAGCAGTTCGGGTTGGCGATGATGTTCTTCTTCTTGAAGCCGGCGGTCGCGTCCGCATTCACTTCCGGCACGATCAACGGAACGTCCGGGTCCATGCGCCAGGCCGAGGAATTGTCGATCACGACCGTGCCGGCGGCGCCGATCTTCGGCGACCATTCCTTCGACACCTCGCCGCCGGCCGACATCAGGCAGATGTCGACGTCGGAGAAGTCGTAATGCTCGAGCGCTTTGACCTTCAGGGTGCGGTCGCCGTAGGAGACCTCGACGCCCATGCTGCGGCGTGACGCCAGGGCCACCACCTCGTCCGCGGGGAATTTGCGCTCATCCAGAATGTTGAGCATTTCCCGTCCGACATTGCCGGTCGCGCCGACGACTGCGACTTTGTAACCCATCGTTCACTCTCCGACGAAAAAGCTCTTTCCTGAAGCTGAGGCTTAAACAGGAAGAGCAGCGCTTCTATGCGAGAACCGGCCTCAAGACAACGTTGGACCATGCCTTAGGGACGTGGATGCAGTCGCCTGAGGCCAGCACGGCCACAAACCCCACCCAGATCCATCTGGCGCTTGCAGCCTTCGCCGACGAGGTCGTCGGCACGCTGGCGCGCCTGTTCGCCTATGTGGGGGCTTTGGTGCTGTTTGCCATCCTCGGGCTTGCGGCACTCGGCCAGCTGCCAAACTTGCGCGACGACGAGCCGGCGTTGAAGCCGGGCTGGAGCGTGGCCGACCGCTCGCCTCAGGGTTTCGCCCTTAGCCGGCTGGATTCGTCAGAAAAAACAGCTTCTTACGCCATCTTCAGGCACCTCGAAGGCGGCCGCAGGGACGTGATGCGCTGGGCCAGCGAGGCGGACAAGCCCATAGCCGAACTCATGGCCGAGCTCGAGATCTACCGGGAAGGCGGCGAATTCGACGTGGCGCGCCCGGCAACTCTGGATCTGGCCGCCCGGATGGGACTGGGCACCGCGACCCCGCTGGAGCAAGCCGGCCTGATCGACACGAAGTTCGGCCCCGTTGCCCTGTTCCAGCCGACCGGCACGACGGAGGGCGCGCGGGCCTGCCTCGGCTACCTCAAGCGCAGCGAGGAGCCGGCGCTCCAGATCTCCGGATTTTCCTGCCAGGGCGACAGCCTGCCCGCCCGGCGCGCGGCGATCGCCTGCACGCTGAACCGGCTGACGCTGCTGACCTCGGGCAACGAGCCGAAGCTGGCCGAATTGTTCGCCCATGCGGAGCTGAAGCGCCGCCCCTGCGCGCTCCCGGGCTCGTCGGACTGGCTGCTCGGCGCCGCCAATGCGCAATTGCGCGGCGCGCTCTGACCGGCATCAAGCTCAAGTGGCTGTATCCATGCAACTTTTGCCGGCGCGCACGATTATTCAGCGCTGGTGTGACCCAATAGACCTAGTTGCAGACGCCCCGGCCGGGTTAGTATGAGGGTGAAATTGATTGGCGGCTTGCCGCCTGAAGGGGACGTGATGAGCTCGAATTTCTCTGCCGCGAACAAACTGGCGATGTGGCTTGCGGCCGGCGCCGTGATTGCCATGTCCTCAGCCTTCGCGACACCCGCCTCGGCCGACACCAAGAAGCAGCGCTATGACAGCGGCCGTCACTATTACGGCCCCAGCGGCCCCAATGCGAGCTATCAGCAGGGCCGCACCCGCATCTATGTGAGCAAGCGCTCCTGGCTCGACGGCGGCACCGAGGTCAATCCGGGCGACCGCAAGTTCTCCGACTACGCCTTCCCGCCGGCGGTGGGCTACCCGACCTTCGCACGCGAAAATCTCAACCGCCCGATCGATCGCCAGCCGCTGAGCACGCCGCAGGATGTTGGCGGCTATCCGCAGAATTTCCCGCTGTACTGAGGCGGACATATCGACCGAATCAAAATGGCCGGGCTCGCGCCCGGCCATTTTTGTTTTGATGAGACCTTGTAGGGTGGGCAAAGGCGCGAAGCGCCGTGCCCACCATCTCTCGGCAATGCCGATCAGAATGGCGGGCACGCTTCGCTTTGCCCACCCTACAAACACTGCGGTCGCCGTCAGGCGTGCAGCTTCTGCAATTCCTTCAGGATCGCTTCGCCCATCTGCGTGGTCGAGGCGGCAATGGTGCCTTCCGACTTGATGTCGGCGGTGCGCAGGCCGTTGGCCAGCACCGCGGCGATCGCGGCGTCGACCTTGTCGGCGAGATCGCCCATGTCGAAGGAATAGCGCAGCGCCATGCCGAACGACGAGATCATCGCGATCGGATTGGCGAGGCCCTGGCCTGCGATATCAGGCGCCGAGCCGTGCACGGGCTCGTACAGCGCCTTGCGCTTCTTGCTCTTGACGTCGACCTCGCCGAGCGAGGCCGAGGGCAGCATGCCGAGCGATCCCGTCAGCATCGCAGCGATGTCGGACAGCATGTCGCCGAACAGATTGTCGGTGACGATGACGTCGAACTGCTTCGGCCATTTCACCAGCATCATGCCGCCGGAATCGGCGAGCTGGTGCTCGAGCGTGACGTCGGGATATTCGCGCTTGTGGACCTGGGTCATGACCTCGTTCCAGAGCACGCCCGACTTCATGACGTTGCGCTTCTCCATCGACGTCACCTTGTTCTTGCGCTTCTTCGCAAGCTCGAAGGCGACGCGGCCGATGCGCTCGATTTCATAGGTGTCGTAGACCTGGGTATCGATGGCGCGCTTCTGGCCGTTGCCGAGGTCGGTGATGGTCTTGGGCTCGCCGAAATAGACGCCGCCGGTGAGCTCGCGCACGATCATGATGTCGAGGCCCTCGACCGCCTCGCGCTTCAGGCTGGAGGCCTCCGCCAGCGCCGGGTAGCAGACCGCCGGGCGCAGGTTGGCGAACAGACCGAGATCCTTGCGCAGGCGCAGCAGGCCGGCTTCGGGGCGGACTTCGTAAGGCACCGCGTCCCATTTGGGACCGCCGACCGCGCCGAAGATGATCGCGTCGGCGTCCTTGGCCTTGGCCATGTCGCCTTCCGAGATCGACACCTTGTGCGCGTCATAGGCCGAACCGCCGACGAGGCCGGTGTCGGTCTCGAACTTGGCGATGCCCGCCGAATTGAGCCAGTCGATCAGCCGCTTCACCTCGCCCATCACCTCGGGGCCGATACCGTCGCCGGGAAGCAGCAGCAGTTTGTGGGTCGCCATGGTCGTTTCCTCTGAGGCCGATTTCGGCCGGAGTGCTAGAGCGGCGATGCGTGCTTGGCAAGACACCATTGCCGCCTCGCGGCTGTGCAAGGCGGGCAGGGCCTGCCACACTGCGCATGCCGGAGTACCCCTTGCACGCACCTGACCGCCCTCCACCCGATGCCCACCCCGCACGGTTGATCCTGACCCTGTCGCTGGCCGCGACGGTTGGGCTGGGTATCGGCCGCTTCGCCTATTCGCTGGTGCTGCCCGACATGCGGGAGGACCTCGGCTGGTCCTACTCGGCGGCCGGTTTCATGAACACCATCAACGCCGTCGGCTATCTCGCGGGCGCGCTTGTGGCGTCCCGGCTGATCCAGCGCGTCGGCTGGTCGGCCGCGATCCGCGGCGGAACCCTGGCCTGCGTCGCCGCGCTCGCGACTTGCGCGCTGACCGGGAATTTCGTCGCGCTGAGCCTGGCCCGTCTCGTGCTGGGCGTGGGCGCCGCGGCCGGCTTCGTCGCCGGCGGTGCGCTGGCCGCTTCCATCGCGCAGTCGCGCCCGGAGCGGGCCAATTTCCTGCTGAGCCTGTTCTATGCCGGGCCCGGCATCGGCATTCTCGCCTCGGGCCTGATCGCCCCGTTCACGCTGCAATATTTCGGGCCGGGCTCGTGGTGGATAGTGTGGTGGGCGATGACCCTGCTGTCCGTCGTCATGACCGTGCCGCTGTTCCTGGTCCGCATCGAGAGCGGCGTGCGGTTCTCGCAAGGCAGCCACGGCGCCTTCGCGATTCTTCCCGTGCTGATCTATCTCGCCGGCTACTTCCTGTTTGGCGCGGGCTACATCGCCTACATGACTTTCATGATCGCCTATGTGCGCGACGGCGGCGGCGGGGCCGCGGCGCAGGCCGCGTTCTGGAGCCTGATCGGCTTGAGCGCCTTCGTCACGCCGTGGGCCTGGCGCCGCGTGCTCGCGCTCGATCGCGGCGGGCTGGCCACCGCCATCATCCTCGGCACCAACGCGCTCGGCGCCGCCCTGCCAATGCTCGGGCATTCGCCGGCATGGCTCGCGGTCTCCGCGATCGTGTTCGGCGTCGCGTTCTTCGCCGTGGTCGGTTCGACCACCGCCTTCGTGCGCTTCAACTACCCACCCGAGGTGTGGCCGACCGCGATCGCGGCGATGACGATCTCGTTCGGCGTCGGCCAGACGCTCGGCCCGATCGTGGTCGGCGCCATCACGGACGCGCTGGGGAGCTTGAGTTACGCGCTGAATGTCTCGGCGGCGCTGCTGGCGTTGGGCGCGGTGGCGGCGCTGTGCCAGCGGAAGGTGGGGCCGGCCAAAAAAACGGTGCCGTAGGGTGGGTTAGCCGAAGGCGTAACCCACCACTTCTGTCGTCGCGGAAGCCAAAGAGGTGGGTTACGCCGAGCAGATGCGCTTCGCGCATCTGCAGGGCTAACCCACCCTACGGCAGCGGCGCGCCTAGCTCCCACTAAACGAATTATATCCCTGGTCTTCCCAATAGCCGCCCTTGTAGTCGTTGGTGACTTCCATCGACACCACGTATTTCGGGTTCTTGAAGCCAAGCTTGGTCGGCACGCGGATCTTCATTGGAAACCCATACGCGCGCGGCAGGATTTCGCCTGCGTATTTGAACGTCATCTGGGTCTGCGGATGCAGCGCGGTGCGCATGTCGAGCGGGGAATTGTAGCCGTCCTTGTCGGCGCACTGGAACCAGACGTATTTGGCGCGCGTGTCGGCGCCGATCAGCTTGAGGAAGTCGCGCATCGGCGTGCCGGTCCAGCTGCCGATCGCGCTCCAGCCCTCGACGCAGATGTGACGGGTGATCTGCGTGACCTGCGGCAGCTTGTACAATTCCGGAAGCGTCCAGGATTTCTTGTTGTCCACGAGGCCGCGGACCTCGAGCTTCCAGTCGTCGCCATTGACCTCGGGCGCGTCGTCGAGATCGTAATAGGCGTTGAACGGGAAAGGTTTTGTGATCGCGCTCTCCGCAAACGTCGGCGCCAGCGCGTCGGGATTGAAGATGAAGGCCTGCACGGCATCGTTGAATTTCGAAACCGACTTCAGCATCTCCTCAGCGGAGGACGAGTCGATCACGTCGCAGCCGGTGAGCAGCGTCAACGCGCCGAGGCTGGCGCCGCCCGCGATGAAGCGGCGGCGGCTGACCTCTGGCATCGTCTTGATGGAGTCCTTGATCAGCAGCCGCTTGTCGACGCCGGGGATCAGGAATGAGCGCTTGGCCATGACTCTCTCTCCGCTCTAGCGACCGATGATCATCGCACGCAGGCTCTTCGGCACCAGCAGCGCGAGTAAAACGTGAATGACGAGGAACGCGCAGATCGCGGCCATGCAGAAGAAATGGATGTAGCGCGCGGTCGGATAGTCGCCGAACAGGGACACCAGCCAGTGCAGCTGCACCGGCTTCCACATTCCCAGCCCCGACAGCACGATGATCACGCCGACCAGGATGATACCGGCATAGAGCGTCCGCTGCACGTAATTGTAGACGGTGAGGTCGGCATGGCCGAGCTTGAAGGTCAGGGCAGCCCTGACATCGTGGAGCACGCCGGACGGCGTGATCGGCAGCAGTTTCTTGCGGAAACGGCCGGTGGCGAAGCCCGTGACGAGATAGGCAAGGCCGTTGATCATCAAGAGCCACATCGCCGCAAAGTGCCAGAGCAATCCGCCGCCGAGCCAGCCGCCGAGCGTGTAGTCGCGCGGAAAGCTGAAACCGAACAGCGGCGAGGCGTTGTAGATCTGCCAACCCGACAGGATCATCAGGATCATGGCGAGGGCGTTGATCCAGTGCATGACCCGGACCCAGGCCGGCTGGATCACTTTGGCCGGGGTGGCGCTGACCTGCTCGTCGGTGACAGTGAGGCTCGACATGATGGTTCCGTCCTGAACA
Source organism: Bradyrhizobium sp. WSM1253 (assembly GCF_000244935.1). Taxonomy (NCBI): domain Bacteria; kingdom Pseudomonadati; phylum Pseudomonadota; class Alphaproteobacteria; order Hyphomicrobiales; family Nitrobacteraceae; genus Bradyrhizobium; species Bradyrhizobium sp. WSM1253. Next base: position 4,866,515 of record NZ_JH600073.1, on the reverse strand, counting down.
TCGTCTGACAGCAATTATACGCCGATGCGTCCGCTTTCGTTACGCCCTGCCCGGCATCGAATCGATACCAGCGGGCTATCATGGTCACAATAAAGCGAGCCGGGGACCCCCGGCTCGCCATTTCGTCGCATCCGGTTCGGAGATGAAGCCAGACCGCGCGGTGTCAGGTCGCCGGCATCAGCACGGTATCGACCACATGGATCACGCCGTTGGACTGGTTGACGTTGGAGATCGTCACCATCGAGGTGCCGCCTTTGGCGTCGACGATCCAGACCTTGCCGTCCATCTTCTTCACCGTCAGCTCCTCGCCTTCGGCGGTCTTCATCTTCTTGCCGTCGGTGAGGTCGGACGCCTCGAGCTTGCCGGGCACAACATGGTAGGTGAGGATCTTGGTCAGCGTCGCCTTGTTCTCGGGCTTGACCAGAGTGTCGACGGTACCGGCCGGCAGCTTGCCGAAGGCGGCGTTGGTCGGCGCGAACACCGTGAACGGGCCCTTGCCTTCCAGCGTCGGCACCAGGCCGGCCGCCTTCACCGCCGCCACCAGCGTGGTGTGGTCCTTCGAGTTGACGGCGTTCTGGACGATGTTCTTGGACGGAAACATCGCGGCGCCGCCGACCATGACGGTCTTTTCCTCGGCGCGGGCGGGCGCGACGACGGTCGCGGTGATGGCCAGCGCGCTGAGAGCTGCGGCGGTGAGATAGGCAATGCGCTTCGACATGGAGAGTCTCCCGATTGGATGAGGACCGGCGATTGCCGGCGTTCGAGTGGGCAACAACGGCGGCTGCGACCTGTGAGCGTGAAGCAGCAGCGACGTCGTTGGCTCGAATTACGGGAGGGTTTGCGAAACGGTTTCGAACAAAACTTCTTTGTGATGCGTGAAACTAAGTGCGGGTGTGTTCGTGGGGGGCGTCATTGCGAGGAGCGAAGCGACGAAGCAATCCAGGCTGCCACCGCGGATGCACCGCTGGATTGCTTCGCTTCGCTCGCAATGACGAGCCTCGACGATCTACCTGCCGCTCAATCCCTGTTGTGCGGCGTCTGAATGAATCCGCGATTATGCGTCGGGCTGATCAGCAGTTCATTGATGCACACTCGCGCCGGCATGCTCGCGATGAAGGCGATGGTGCGGCCGAGATCTTCCGATTGCAGCATCCTGGCCTGCTCCTCCTCGCTCGGCACCACCGGGCGCAGCTTCAGGATCGGCGTCGCCACCTCGCCCGGCATCAGGCAACAGGCGCGCAAGCCGTTGACGCATTCGTCCATGTTGAAGGAATGGGTCAGCGCCAGCACCGCATGCTTGGTCGTGGTGTAGGCCGGGCCCGGCATTTTCGAGACGTGGCGGCCGGCCCAGGACGAGACGTTGATGATGGAGCCGTCCTGTTGCTTGCGCATCGTCGGTAGCACCGCGCGCATGCAATAGAGCACGCCGTTGAGATTGACCTGGACCAGCTTATCCCAGCCCTCCAGTTCCATGTCCTTCCAGCTGCGCTTGGGGACATTGATGCCGGCATTGTTGACCAGCAGGTCGATGCGGCCGTGCTTCGCGACGATTTGATCGGCAGCCTTCTGGGCGGCGGCGGCGACCGACACGTCCAGCGCGATGGCCTCGGCGGCGCCGCCCGCCCCGGTGATCTTCGCGACTACGGTATCCAGGGCGTCCTTGCGCCGGCCCGAGACCACCACCGTCCAGCCGTCAGCCGCCAGCGCCTCGGCGCCGGCCTCCCCGATCCCACTGCCCCCGCCTGTCACCCAGGCCACGCGTTTCCCGTTTTTGGTCATGCAAACTGTCTCCGTTGCTTCATCGGGGCGGTTTTTGCTAATCCAGCCCTCGGTTTTGACCGGCCTTGTCTGACGAGCCTTGTGGTCAAGCCTTGCGGTCGAGGAAATCTTGCATGAACCAAGCAGCCAACGCCAATCTGTTTTCCCGCCTGTTCGATGGCCTCGACGATCCGAAGCGCCTCGCGATCGAGACGCACGACGGAGGACGCATCAGCTATGGCGATCTGATCGCCCGGGCCGGGCAAATGGCCAATGTGCTGGTCGCGCGCGGCGTGAAGCCCGGCGACCGCGTTGCGGTTCAGGTCGAGAAATCCGTGGCCAACATCGTGCTGTATCTGGCCACGGTGCGGGCCGGCGCGGTCTACCTGCCGCTCAACACCGCCTATACGCTGAATGAGCTCGATTACTTCATCGGCGATGCCGAGCCCTCGCTGGTGGTCTGCGATCCCGCCAAGGCGGAGGGCCTCGCCCCCATCGCCGCCAAGGTGAAGGCGAAAGTCGAGACACTCGGGGCTGACGGCAAGGGCTCGCTGACGGACGCCGCCGACAAGGCGAGCAGCGAATTCGCCACGGTCCCGCGCTCAAACGACGATCTCGCCGCGATCCTCTACACGTCCGGCACCACCGGCCGCTCCAAGGGCGCGATGTTGACCCACGACAATCTGGCGTCGAACTCGCTCTCGCTGGTCAGCTTCTGGCGCTTCACCGACAAGGACGTGCTGATCCACGCGCTGCCGATCTACCACACCCACGGCCTGTTCGTGGCGACCAACGTGACGCTGTTCGCGCGCGCGTCGATGATCTTCCTGCCGAAGCTCGACCCTGATCTGATCATCAAGCTGATGGCGCGCGCCACGGTGCTGATGGGCGTGCCGACGTTCTATACCCGGCTGCTCCAGAACGCCGTGCTATCGCGCGAAACCACACAACACATGCGGCTGTTCATCTCGGGCTCGGCGCCGCTGCTCGCCGAAACCCATCGCGAATGGTCGGCGCGCACGGGCCATGCGGTGCTCGAGCGCTACGGCATGACCGAGACCAACATGAACACCTCGAACCCCTATGACGGCGAGCGCGTGCCCGGCGCAGTCGGCTTTCCGCTCCCCGGCGTCTCCGTACGCGTCACAGATCCTGAGACGGGCAAGGAGCTGCCGCGCGACGAGATCGGCATGATCGAGGTCAAGGGCCCGAACGTGTTCAAGGGCTATTGGCGCATGCCGGAGAAGACCAAGGCGGAATTCCGCGACGACGGCTTCTTCATCACCGGCGACCTCGGCAAGATCGACGCCAAGGGTTACGTCCACATTCTCGGCCGCGGCAAGGATCTCGTCATCTCCGGCGGGTTCAATGTCTATCCGAAGGAAATCGAGAGCGAGATCGACGCCATGCCCGGCGTGATCGAATCTGCCGTGATCGGCGTGCCCCACGCCGATTTCGGCGAGGGCGTCACGGCGGTGCTGGTCTGCAACAAGGGCGCCGATGTGACAGAGGCTGCGGTGCTGAAGGCGCTCGACGGCCGGCTGGCGAAGTTCAAGATGCCCAAACGGGTCTTCGTGGTCGACGAGCTGCCGCGCAACACCATGGGCAAGGTGCAGAAAAACGTGCTGCGGGATATTTACAAGGATCTTTACGCGAAGAAATAGGGGCTGTTGTTCGCTGCACTCTCGTCGTCATTGCGAGGAGCCCTTGCGACGAAGCAATCCAGACTACCGCTGCGGAAAGATTCTGGATTGCTTCGCTACGCTCGCAATGACGGATTTTGCGGCGGCTACTGCCCGCCTATCAAGCTCATCACAAACCGGCTGCCGACAATAAACAGATAGCACCCGAACGCGACCTCCAGCGTCCGCTTCGACATCGCATGCGCCGCCTTCACACCGAGCGGTGCTGTTACAAGGCTCATCGGCATCACCAGCACGGCGCCGATCAGGGAGACGTAGCCAAGCGCGAACGGGATTTGCAGGGCTGCAACGGCCGGGTAGCTGGCCGCCGCAGGCCAGCCAGCATAGATGTAGCCGAGCGCGCCGGGGATCGAGATCAGCACTGCGAGCGCCGACGAGGTCGCCACCGCCTGATGGATCGGGCGGCCGTAGAACGTCATCAGCAGGTTCGAGAACAATCCGCCGCCGATGCCCATCAAGGTCGACAAAATGCCGACGCAGAAGCCGTAGATTCGCATCAAGATGCCTTTCGGCAGATCATCGCCGAGTTTCCAGCTCTCGCGCGCGAAGATCAGCCGTACCGCGGCCGACCAGGCGACGGCGACGAACACGATCTTGAACAGCCGCTCCGGCGCGTAGCGCGCGACCACGCTGCCGGCGATGACGCCGATCAGGATCGGCAGCCACCAGACCCGAAGGATCGCAAGATCGACGGCGCCGCGCTTGTAATGCGCCTGGAACGAACGAATCGAGGTCGGAATGATGACGGCGAGCGAAGTGCCGATGCAGAGCGGCATGCGCACCTCCAGCGGCACACCGGCGATGCGGAAGCACTCGTAGAACACCGGCACCAGAATCGCGCCGCCGCCGATGCCGAACACGCCGGCCAAAAATCCGGAGAGCGCGCCGGTTGCGATCAGCAGCAGCGTGAGCTCGAGGATCTCCTTGATATCAAGTCCTGCAATCACCCCTGACCTGCCCCGGCGATGGCTCGCAACTTCTCCGATGCATCGCTCGGACAGCTGCCCGCAATGCTCTAGGCGATCTGATTTGTCGGGTCGACCGCCGCATCGGCGGTCTGGGGTGGGATGCAGGTTGCGCATATCCGCCCGTCTCGCGAAAAATCGGTGCGCTTTGCGGAAATTGAAAATTGCTCGCCGATCATCCCTGCCGGTCCGAACGTCATGAATGACTGGTTCGAACCCTGGTTGGCCTGCGGCGGCTTAGAGCCGTTCCAATAGTAATTTCAATGCGCCGCAGCTCTCCGACAAGGAATGAATTTTTGTTCTGTCTTTAGCCGGTGCGCCATGGCCCTGGTATACCAAGCGCCCGATTGGCCTTGTTACATCAAGGGCCTAGAGCTGAACCCAGGTTCGATTTATGGCGATTTGGTGATTGCGCAGGTGAAATCGACTCCGTAAATAGAGCCGACCTTTCGCGATCCCCGCGCGCCCCATGCTGGGCCGCAATAAAGCAATCGAAGCCCATGACCGCACGGATCGAACGACCGCTTTCGCCACACATGCAAGTCTACCGCTGGACGCTGACGATGGCACTTTCCATCGTCCATCGCGCCACCGGGATTGCCCTCTACGCCGGAACGCTGCTGCTGGCCTGGTGGCTGATTGCGACGGCCTCCGGCCCGGCCGCCTATAGCCACGTCCAGGCCTTCACCGGCAGCATCATCGGCCGGCTGATCGTGTTCGGATTCACCTGGGCGCTGATGCACCACATGCTCAGCGGCATCCGGCATTTCGTCTGGGACCTGGGCTACGGCTTCAAGGCCAATGAGCGCGAAGCGTTGACCTGGGGCGCGTTGATCGGCGGCATCGTGCTCACGGTCCTGGTCTGGATCATCGCCTACGCGATCGGAGGCGGCCGATGAGTTTCGACGAATCCCACGGCGCTCCGAAGGGCTCCTCCATGCGCACCCCGCTCGGCCGCGTGCGCAATCTCGGCGCGGCGCATTCGGGCACGTCCGATTTCTGGCGCCAGCGCATCACCGGCGTCGCCATGACGCTGCTGATGATCCCGGTGATCGTGATCGTGATGATGCTGCTCGGCCGCAACCAGGCCGGCGCCGCACAGATCCTCGGCTCGCTGCCGATCGCGGTGATCCTGCTGCTCTTCATCTTCGCCAGCGCCTGGCACATGAAGATCGGCATGCAGGTCGTGATCGAGGACTACATCCATAACGAGAAGCTGAAGCTCATCTCGATCATGCTCAACAACTTCTTCTCGTTCGCCGTGGCGCTCGCCTCGACCTACGCGATCCTGAAACTTTCCTCCGGAGTCTAACCCATGGCCACAGAGACCAATGGCAAGGGCAACGGCGCTCCCGCCACCAACGGCAAAGCCTATCCGATCGAAGACCACACCTATGATGTGGTCGTGGTCGGCGCCGGCGGCGCGGGCTTGCGCGCCGTGGTCGGCTGCAGCGAAGCCGGCCTCCGCACCGCCTGCATCACCAAAGTGTTTCCGACCCGCTCGCACACCGTCGCGGCGCAGGGCGGCATCTCGGCGTCCCTCGGCAACATGCACAAGGACGACTGGCGCTGGCACATGTACGACACCGTGAAGGGGTCGGACTGGCTGGGCGACCAGGACGCGATCGAATACATGGTGCGCAACGCGCCCGAGGCGGTCTACGAGCTCGAGCATTGGGGCGTGCCGTTCTCGCGCACCGAAGACGGCAAGATCTACCAGCGCCCGTTCGGCGGCATGACGCTGGACTACGGCAAGGGCCAGGCGCAGCGCACCTGCGCCGCCGCCGACCGCACCGGCCACGCCATGCTGCACACGATGTACGGCCAGTCGCTGCGCCACGCGGCCGAGTTTTTCATCGAGTTCTTTGCCATCGACCTGATCATGGACGACCAGGGCACCTGCCGCGGCGTCATCGCGCTCAAGCTCGACGACGGCACGCTGCACCGCTTCCGCGCCCAGTCCGTGATTCTGGCGACCGGCGGCTATGGCCGCGCCTATGCATCCTGCACCTCGGCGCACACCTGCACCGGCGATGGCGGCGGCATGGTGCTGCGCGCCGGCCTGCCGATGCAGGACATGGAGTTCGTGCAGTTCCACCCGACCGGCATCTACGGCTCGGGCTGTCTCGTCACCGAAGGCGCGCGTGGCGAAGGCGGCTATCTCGTCAACTCCGAGGGCGAGCGCTTCATGGAGCGCTATGCGCCCTCCGCCAAGGATCTGGCCTCGCGTGACGTCGTCTCGCGCGCAATGACCATCGAGATCCGGGAGGGGCGCGGCGTCGGCAAGAAGAAGGACCACATCTTCCTTCATCTCGATCATCTCGATCCCGCGGTGCTGGCCGAACGCCTGCCGGGCATCTCGGAATCCGCAAAGATCTTCGCCAATGTCGACGTGACGCGCGAACCGATCCCGATCGTGCCGACCGTGCACTACAACATGGGCGGTATCCCGACGAACTATCACGGCGAAGTGCTGACCAAGAAGGACGGCGACGACAACGCCATCATCCCCGGCCTGATGGCGATCGGCGAAGCCGCCTGCGTCTCCGTGCACGGCGCCAACCGCCTCGGCTCCAACTCGCTGATCGACCTTGTCGTGTTCGGCCGCGCCGCGGCGCTGCGCCTCGCCGAGAAGCTCACGCCGAACGCCAGCCAGCCGGAGCTGCCGGCGAATTCGTCCGACCTGGCGCTCGGCCGGCTCGATCATTATCGCTATGCCTCCGGCGGCACGCCGACCGCGAAGCTGCGCGAAGGCATGCAGCACGTGATGCAGAACAATTGCGCGGTGTTCCGCACCGGCGACATCCTGAGCGAAGGCCAGAACCTGATCGAGAAGGTCCATAGCGGCATCACCGACATCGCCGTGTCCGACCGCTCGCTGGTGTGGAATTCCGACCTGATCGAGACGCTCGAATTCGACAATCTGATCGCGCAGGCGGTGGTGACGATGAACTCGGCCGCCAACCGCACCGAGAGCCGCGGCGCGCATGCCCGCGAGGACTTCTCCGAGCGCGACGACAAGAACTGGATGAAGCACACGCTGGCCTGGCTGGAAGATTCCGGCAAGGTCAAGATCGAGTACCGCCCGGTTCACGACTACACCATGACCAACGACGTCCAGTACATCCCGCCCAAGGCTCGCGTTTACTAAACGGCGCGCATGTACTGAGCGAACAGCGAAAGCTTTATCGAAATGGTTGAATTCGCACTTCCGAAGAACTCCAAGATCAGCGGCGGCAAGACGTGGCCGAAGCCCGCGGGCGCGACCGAGGTCCGTGAATTCCGCGTCTATCGCTGGAATCCGGACGACGGCAAGAATCCGAGCGTCGACACCTATTACGTCGACACCCATGATTGCGGGCCGATGGTGCTGGACGGTCTGATCTGGATCAAGAACAACATCGACCCGTCGCTGACCTTCCGCCGCTCGTGCCGCGAAGGCGTCTGCGGCTCCTGCGCGATGAACATCGACGGCCAGAACACGCTGGCCTGCACCCGCTCGATGCACGACGTGAAGGACGGCGCGGTGAAGATCAATCCGCTTCCGCACCAGCCTGTCGTGAAGGACCTCATCCCCGACCTCACGAATTTCTATGCGCAGTACGCTTCGGTCGAGCCGTGGCTGAAGACGACCTCGCCGACGCCGCAGAAGGAATGGAAGCAGAGCCACGAGGACCGCGAGAAGCTCGACGGCCTCTACGAGTGCATCCTCTGCGCCTGCTGCTCGACCTCGTGCCCGAGCTATTGGTGGAACAGCGAGCGCTATCTCGGTCCCGCCGCGCTGCTCCAGGCCAACCGCTGGGTGTCGGATTCGCGGGATGAAGCGACCGGCGAGCGGCTCGACAATCTCGAGGACCCGTTCCGCCTCTATCGCTGCCACACCATCATGAACTGCGCCAAGGCCTGCCCGAAGGGCCTCAACCCGGCGGAGGCCATCGCGGAGCTCAAGCTCAAGATGGTCGAGCGCCAGATCTAGGCGTCATTCATGCTGCGATCCCCGGCCGGAACGGCCGGGGCATTCTACGGCGGGCGCGTCTTCCAGTAGATTTCGCCTCCGCCCCTGCGCGGGCAAGCCGACGAGTTGCAACCTCTGGTTCCAGCTACAAGCCGCTTCCTTCCCGGCGCGAAATTCAAGTAAGCTCTCCGGCGTGGGACCGGAGCGACCGTGCAGGGCGCACAACGCAATTCGCTGAGATTGCTGCAGTGGATGATGGCTGCGTCCCTGGCGCTGCCGATTGCACTGTTCGCGATCGCCGCCTCGATCTCCTACACCTCGACAAAAGATATTGCCGACCGCGAAATCGAGCGCACCCTCGATGTCGCGCACGAGCATGCGCTCAAGGTGTTCGAGACCATCGACCGCAGCCTCGCCGAGATCAACGAGGTGGTGCGCGACATGCCCGACGAAATCATCCGCTCGCGCGAACCGGCCCTGCACCGCCGCCTGAAGCAACTGACCGATTCGCTGCCGCAGCTCAAATCGGCATGGATCTTCGATGCGGACGGAAAGTCGCTGGTCAACAGCCTGGCATCGCCGCCGCCGGCGCAGAGCTTTGCGGACCGTGATTACTTTGCCGCCCATGTCGACCAGAGCATCGGCAGCTACATCGGCGTTCCCCTGACGCCGCGCCAGCCCTATCAGGGCGCGCGCTTCTTCGGGGTCAGCCGCCGCCGCAGCTCCGACGACGGCAGCTTCATCGGCGTGATCCAGGCCTCCGTCCTGCCGGAATATTTCGAGAGCTTTTATGCCAGGATCGGCTCCGATCCCGGCAGCTTCCTCGCCATGGCACGCACCGACGGTGTGGTGCTGGCGCATCTTCCGCGGCTGGACCGCGACCTCAGGCTCGATCCTAACGGGCCGGTTGGCCGCAGCATCGCAGCTCACCCCGAGCATGGCCTCATCACCATCGCCTGGCCATCGGACGAGGTCGAGCGGCGCATCGGCTACCGACGCATCGCCGAATACCCGATCTATGTCAGCGCGGGGCTGGAGACCTCGGCAATCCGCGCGCGCTGGTTCGCCACCATGGGCCAGCATCTGGTGTTCGGTATTCCCGCCACCGCGCTGCTGTTTCTGCTGCTGGCGTTCGCGTTCCGGCGCACCCAGCATCTTCAGGCCGAGGCCGCCGCGCGGCGCGAAGCCGAGGAGGCGCTCAAGCACAGCCAGCGCCTGGAGGCGCTCGGCCAGCTCACCGGCGGCGTCGCGCACGACTTCAACAACCTCCTGACCGTGATTCGCGCCTCTGTCGACCTGCTGAACCGGCCGCAGCTGAGCGAGGAGCGGCGCCAGCGCTACATCACCGCCATCGCGGACGCGGTCGGGCGCGCGGCCAAGCTGACCTCGCAGCTGCTCGCCTTTGCGCGGCGCCAGACCTTGAAGCCGGAAGTGTTCGACGTCGGCGCGCGGCTGCAGTCGCTGCACGACATGCTCGCGACGCTGCTCGGACCCGCGATCGAAATTGCGATGCGGCTGCCGGCCGAGCCCTGTCTCGTCAATGCCGATGCGAGCCAGTTCGAGACGGCGTTGATCAACATGGCGACCAATGCGCGCGATGCCATGCACGGCAAGGGCAGGATCGTTTTCGAGGTCGAGGCCGCGGCGACGATTGCGGACACGCGGGCTCCCGTCTCAGCCAACCCTGAGCTTTCAGGCAACCCTGAGCTTTCCGGCAAACATGAGCTTGCTGACAAACATGGCTTCGTCGGCATTGCCGTCAGCGACACCGGCATCGGCATTCCGGCTGCGAGGCTCGAGCGCATCTTCGAGCCGTTCTTCACCACCAAGCAGGTCGGCCACGGCACCGGTCTCGGCCTGTCGCAGGTGTTCGGCTTCGCCCGGCAGTCCGGCGGCGAGGTGACAGTCACCAGCGAAGTGGGCCACGGCAGCACCTTCTCGCTCTATCTGCCGCGCGTGGCGCCGCACCTGCTGCCGCAGCGGCAGGCACCGAACACGGCCCCGGCTGTGGCCGGTAGCGGCATGTCGGTGCTGCTGGTCGAGGACAATATCGAGCTCGCCAATTTCGCGGCCGACGGCCTCACCGAGCTCGGCTACAGCATCACGCTGATCGACAATGCAACTGATGCGCTCGCCGAGCTGGTCATGGAGCCCGATCGCTTCGATGTCGTTTTCTCCGACATCGTGATGCCCGGCATGACCGGGCTCGATCTCGCGCAGGCAGTCCGCGAGCGCGGCATCGGCGTGCCGGTCGTGCTGACCACCGGCTACAGCGAGGCGCTGTCCCAGGACGGCAAGGTCGATTTCGAGCTCGTGCAGAAGCCCTATGCGATCGATCAGCTATCGCGCGTGCTGCACCGGCTCGCGCGACGCCGGGTGCGCGACGGCGCCGCCGAATGATCCGACACTCGGAACCGAGTGGAACCTTTTGATTTAGCTTGCGTTATCCGGCCATGCAAAAGCCGGCCAGAAAGCGCGAATCGGGCAAGAAGCCGCCCATCGTCGAAATCGTCGGCGAGACCGGCGAGGAAGAGGCTCCGCCGCCGCCCGAGCTGGTCGAGCCCGACCCGGAGCAATCGCCCGAAGAGGCCGAGCAGGCCCGCAAGGACTACCTCCTCACCCGCTTCTGGATCAGCGCGCGCGGCTTCTGGGGCCGCAACGGCGACCGGCTGGCGTGGCCGTTTTCGATCGGCCTCGGCGTGCTGATCGTCCTGACGGTCGGCTTCCAATACGGCATCAACGTCTGGAATCGGGCGATCTTCGACGCGATCGAAAAACGCGAGGCGTCCACCGTCTTCCATCTCACCGCGGTGTTCTTCCCGCTCGCGATCGGCAGCATCGTGCTCGGCGTGGCGCAAGTGTTCGCACGCATGGGCATCCAGCGGCGCTGGCGGGCGTGGCTGACGGCCAGCGTGCTGACGCGCTGGCTCGGCAACGGCCGCTATTACCAGCTCAATCTCGTCAGCGGCGACCACAAGAATCCGGAATACCGGATCGCGGAGGATCTGCGCGTCGCGACCGATTCGCCGGTGGATTTCCTCGCCGGCGTGACGTCCGCGCTGCTGTCGGCCGCGACCTTCATCGTCGTGCTCTGGACCATCGGCGGCGCGCTCACCGTCACGCTCGCGGGATGGTCGGTGACCATTCCCGGCTTCCTGGTGATCGCCGCGATGCTTTATGCGGGAATCGCATCGGGCTCGATCCTGGTGATCGGCCGCCAATTCGTGCAGGTCTCCGAGGACAAGAACCAGGCCGAGGCCGATTTCCGCTACACGCTGACGCGCGTGCGCGAGAATGGCGAGAGCATCGCGCTGCTCGGCGGCGAGGAGGAAGAGCGCGACGGCATCGACCGCAACTTCACGAATGTACTGCGGCAATGGGCGCGACTGGCGGGCCAGCACATGCGCACCACGCTGGTGTCGCAGGGATCGAGTCTTGTTGCTCCCGTGGTCCCTCTCCTGCTCTGCGCGCCAAAATTCCTCGACGGCAGCATGACGTTGGGGCAGGTGATGCAGGCGGCTTCCGCCTTCACCATCGTGCAGAGCGCGTTCGGCTGGCTGGTCGACAATTATCCGCGGCTCGCCGACTGGAATGCCTGCGCTCGCCGCATCGCCTCGCTGATGATGTCGCTCGACGGCCTCGAGCGCGCCGAGCAGGGCGACGGAATCGGTCGCATCAAGCGTGGGGAGACCAGCAACGACGCCATGCTGGAGCTGAACGACCTCTCCGTCACGCTTGATGACGGTACCGCCGTGGTCGGCGAGACCGAGGTGGTGATCGAGGCTGGCGAGCGGCTCCTGGTGGCCGGCGAATCCGGCACCGGCAAGAGCACGCTGGTACGCGCCATCGCCGGGCTCTGGCCATGGGGTGGCGGCAGCGTCAATTTCCATCCCGACCGGCGGCTGTTCATGCTGCCGCAGCGACCCTACGTGCCATCAGGCTCCTTGCGCCGCGCGGTCGCCTATCCCGGCGCGGAAGATGACTGGACCGTCGAGGAGATCGGCGAGGCCTTGCACAAGGTCGGTCTCGACCATCTCAAGGACAAGATCGAGGAAGAAGCACCGTGGGACCAGACGCTGTCTGGCGGCGAGAAGCAGCGTCTCGCTTTTGCGCGGCTGTTGCTGCACAGCCCTGATATCGTCGTGCTCGACGAGGCCACCTCGGCGCTCGACGAGAAGAGCCAGGACAAGATGATGAAGATGGTCACCGACGAGCTGCCGAAGGCCACCATCGTCAGCGTCGCGCATCGTGTCGAGCTGGAGGCCTTTCACAGCCGCAAGATCGTGCTGGAGCGCCGCAAGGGCGGTGCAAAACTCGTCAGCGATATCGACCTGATCCCGCGCAAGGGCAAGCGCAAGCTGCTCGGGCGATTCCTGGGCCAGCGCAAGGCGCCGAAAAAGGCGGCGTGAGGCTAGCAGCTGTAGCCCGGATGGAGCGCAGCGCAATCCGGGACAGTCCATCGAGAGGCGAAACCCGGATTGCGCTGCGCTCCATCCGGGCTACCGACCCCTCGTGAACGATTGGAGTCCCCGGCAAAACCGGCTATGCATGCGCCGCTTGCAACGAGGACTTTGACTTGGCGACCGACAATGCCCCTTCGTCCGCGCCGTTCGGCGCGTTTGCGCCGAATGCGGCGCAGGCCGCGATCATTCGCCTCGCGACACAGTCGCGGCTGAAGCGCGGAGCGTTCCGGCCGTGGCTTTCGCGATTGGTGAACCTGCTGCGCAGTGGTCCCGTCGACGTGCAATACCAGGGCGCATCGTTCCGCTTCTATCACCAGGGCAGCGCGACCGAGCGCGGCGCGCTGTTCAATCCCGATTACAATCTCGACGAGCTCGACTTCCTGCGCCAGCACACCCCGGACGGCGGCGTGTTCGTCGATGTCGGTGCCAATGTCGGCACCTTTGCGCTGGTGATGGCGCGACAGGTCGGGCCATCAGGCAAAGTGGTCGCCATCGAGCCGCATCCGATGACGTTTGGACGGCTCTCGTTCAACCAGGCCGCATCGAAAGCGACGCAGGTGCGCCTGGTGCAGGCGGCCGCCGGCGACAGCGACGGCGAGCTGATGATCGAGAGCGGCGGCGGCAATCTCGGCGCCACGCATGTCGTCACCGGCACGGCCAGCGCGGAGGCGATCAAAGTACCCTCGCTGCGGTTGACGCGCATTCTCGACGAGGCCGGCATCACCAAGGTGGACGCATTGAAGATTGACGTCGAGGGCTTCGAGGATCGCGTGCTGATCGGCTTCTTCCGCGACGCGCCGCAATCGCTATGGCCGCGCGCGGTGGTGATCGAGCATTTGTCACAAAAGGAATGGCGGGACGATTGTATCGCTGACATGGTCGCGCGCGGCTTTGTGGTTGCGCGCAAGACGCGGAGCAATACGTTCCTGTCGCGCTGACGACGAACGACGGAGGTTGCGATGATCGACCATATGGGCTTCCCGGTCTCCGACTATGAGCGCGCCAAGGCGTTCTACGCCAAGGCATTGGCGCCGCTCGGCTACAGCCTGATCATGGAGGTCACGCAGGAGCAGACCGGACACGATCCGGCCGCCGGCTTCGGCGCCGACGGCAAGCCGGATTTCTGGATCGGCGGCGAGGGCGCGCTGAACAAGCCGGTGCATGTCGCGATTCTGGCGAAAGACCGCGCCACGGTGGATGCGTTCTACAAGGCGGCGATCGCGGCGGGCGGGCGCGACAACGGGCCGCCCGGGATCCGGGCGCATTATCATCCAACCTATTACGGCGCCTTCGTGCTCGATCCCGACGGACACAACATCGAGGCGGTTTGCCACGCGCCGGAATAGATAAAGTTCCTTCTTGCGGCCGGAACCTCGTTCCGCGCCCGCCGTTGTCGTCCCTTGCAAGAAGGAGCACGACATGGCCAACGACAATGCTCGCGACGTCGATCGCGATTTGGATCGCGTGTGGGATCTGATGAAGTCGATCGGATTCGCGATGCTGGTGACGCGCGATGGCGACAAGCTCCGCGCGCGGCCGATGAGCGCCTATCTCGATCGCAACGCGGACACGATCTATTTCCTCACCGACGCGCGGCGTCACAAGGACGATGAGATCGCGCGCAATCCGTCCATCAACCTGTCGTTCGCGGATGCGGGCAGCCAAAAATACGTGTCGCTGACGGGCACTGCCGTGGTCTCCAATGACCGTGCGAAGATCAAGGAGCTGTTCGCGACGCCGGCCAAGGCGTGGTGGGACTCTGCGGAAGATCCCAACATTCGCGTGCTCAAGGTCACGCCTGACGATGCCGAGTTCTGGGATTCGCCCGGCACGGTGATCTCCTATGTGAAGATGGCGGCCGCGGCGGTGACGAACACGCGGCCCGATCTCGGCGACAACCGCAAGGTCTCGATGTAATGCCGATCGAGCCGCCCGAGATTCCGCCGTCGACGCCGGGCACGCCCACCGAGCCGCCGCCGGGGATTCCGCCGGGCAATCCGCAGCCTGAAATCGCGCCGCCGGTGCGCGAGCCCGGCGCGCCGACGCCACCCGACGAACTGCCGGGCCGCATGCCTGAAGAGATTCCATCGCGCGGGCCGAACGGGCCGCTCACGCCGAATCCTGCGACGGATGCAAGTCCGCCGCGGGATCGCGCATGAGGCGAGGTATCACATCGGAGGCAATTGCAACCTGCGTCTGAATGCGCAATGAACGTCACTATAGTGAGGTGATTTGCGTGCAGAAATAAATCGCGCCGCGTCGGCTTCGTCCGCCACAATCCGGCCTAACGCGTAGCTGTTCATCCCAACACTTCGTCAAAGAACCTTCCGGGGAAGTTCACCATCATGACTAATCTTCGTTTCGTGCTGCTTGCCACCACGGCTCTGACCGCGATGCAGTTCGCAAGCTCCGCATCACATGCGCAAGGCGCGCCGCCGCTCGTGATCGCGCAGGCGCAGCCACAAGAGACCGGCCCTGACGGAAAACCGAAGGAGCCGCCGAAGGGAGCGCCCGCGCGCCCGGCTACACCGCCGCCTGCGGCGCCCGCGCGTCCGACCGCACCGCCGCCCGCAGCTGCACCGCCCCATCCGCCCGCGCCGCCTCCGCCGGCGGCCGCTCCGCAGCGCCCAGCAGCACCGCCGCCGCCTCCGCCGCCACCTGCGGCTCGTCCGGCACCGCCGCCGCCCCCACCGCCGCCTGCCGCCCCGAAGCCGCCTGCGCCGCCCCCGGCTGCGGCTCCGCAACAGCATGCGCCGCCTCCTGCACCGCCCGCGGCACGCCCGGCTCCCACGCCTCCAGCGCCGCCGCCCGCCGCGGCTCCGCAGCAGCACGCACCCACGCCTCCGCCGCCTGCGGCTCACCCGACACCACCGCCGCCACCGGCAGCAACTCCTCAAGGCCATCCCGCGCCGGCGCCCACGGGGACACCGTCGCCTGCGCCCGCGCCGACGGTGCGACCGGGCGCGCCCGCTCCGGCCGCCACACCTGCACCGACAAGTACACCTTCACCGACCGCGACTCCTGCGCCGACCGCGACGCCGGCTCCGGGCAGTAACGCCGCCGACTGGCCGTCCCGGTGCGCCGACCCCCGGCGGACGTGCGCCCTCGGCGGCGGGATCACCAACACCGGCTCCAGGCGCCACGCCCGCTCCAACGACGACACCGGCGCCAGGGGCCACCCCGACGCCGTCCGGCCGTCCGGGTCCCGCGCCGAGCGCAACGCCGGCACCGGGCGCAACGCCCGCGCCCGGCGCAACCCCTGCCCCGACAACGACGCCGGCCCCCGGTGGCGCCGTGACATCGCCCCCGGGACGCCAGGGTGGTGCACCCGCTGCTGGCGCGCCCGCTGCCGGAGCTCCGCCGACCCAGCCGCAGACAGCTGCCCCGCCCCGGCCGCCGGCTCCCCCCGCCGGCGCCGCAGCACCGAGCACCGTCCCGGGCTCGGCGGCTGCGACCCCGCCGCCCAACAGGGCGCAATACGCGACGCCCACGGTTGCGCCGGCCTTCCGCGCCGCGCCCACGACGACCACGCCCCTGCCGCCACCGCCGCGTCCGCCGCAGCGTGACCTGACACCGCTCGCGATCGGTGCAGGTGTCGTTGCCGGTGCCGTGATCGGCGCCACCATCGCCGACTACCGCAACCAGCGCCGCGAAAGCATCGAAGGCGGCCGCACCGTCTACACCGAGCCGGACCGCATCATCATCCGCGATCCGGGTGGGCAGACATACGTCCGCGGCAACGATCTCTATCGCTTCCGCTATGGCGCCCGCGACATCCGCACCGAGACTGTCGGCGCCGATACCCGCACCGTGGTGATCCGTCCCGACGGCAGCGAGATCGTTACTGTTGTCGGTCCGGACGGTCGGCTGCTGCGGCGAATCCGCAGGGACCCGGCCGGGCGCGAGCTCGTCATCATCGATAACAGCTACCGCGATCCGCAGTCGGTCGGCGGTTTCTATGTCGACGCTCCGCCGCCCGTCGTGAACATTCCCTACGATCGCTATATCGTCGATGCCGAGGAGGCGTCGCCGGACGTGATCTATCAGACGATGGTGGCGCCGCCGGTGCAGCGGATCAACCGTCGCTACACACTCGACGAGATCCGCTACAGCCCCAATGTTCGCATGCAGATGCCGAGCATCGACCTCAACACGATCAACTTCGAGACGGGATCGTGGACCATCCCACCAGACCAGGCGGCGAAGCTGCAGTCGATCGCCGACGGTCTTAACCGTGCGATCCAGGCCAACCCGCGCGTGGTGTTCTTGATCGAAGGTCACACCGACGCGGTCGGCAACGACGTCGACAATTTGTCATTGTCGGATCGTCGTGCGCAGGCCGCGGCCGAATTGCTGACCCAGCAATTCGGTGTGCCGTCCGAGAACCTGACGTCGCAGGGCTATGGCGAGCAGTACCTGAAGGAGCAGACGCAAGGACCGAGCGCGATCAACCGCCGCGTCACCGTCCGCAACATCACGCCGTTGCTCAACGGCGGCCAGGCTTCGCTGCCGCCGCCCCCGCCCGGCACCGCGCCGCCGCGGTAACGGCACGCACAAACGCAAATGGCCGGGAGCAATCCCGGCCATTTTTGTTTTGCTTGTAGGGTGGGTTAGCCGAAGGCGTAACCCGCCACTGTTCGTATCCGCAGAGACAGAAGAGGTGGGTTACGCTGCGCTAACCCACCCTACGCTTCAGCCCTTGTCGTTCTCCAGCCGGAAGATCTGCGAGCCTTCACTGCCCGACAGCAGGCCCGTGTCGCTGTAGAGCTTCAGCTTGGCGCGGGTATCGTTGATGTCGAGGTTGCGCATGGTGAGCTGACCGATGCGATCGGCCGGCGTGAACGCCGCGTCCTCGACCTTTTCCATGCTAAGCCGCTCCGGCGCATAGGTCAGGTTCGGGCTTTCCGTGTTGAGGATCGAGTAGTCGTTGCCGCGGCGCAGCTCCAGCGAGACCTCGCCGGTGACGGCGCGGGCGACCCAGCGCTGCGCGGTCTCGCGCAACATCAGGGCCTGCGAATCGAACCAGCGGCCCTGATAGAGCAGACGTCCCAGGCGCATGCCGCTGATGCGGTACTGCTCGATGGTGTCTTCGTTGTGGATGCCGGTGACGAGGCGCTCATAGGCGATGTGCAGCAGCGCCATGCCGGGCGCTTCATAGATGCCGCGGCTCTTGGCCTCGATGATGCGGTTCTCGATCTGGTCGCTCATGCCGAGGCCGTGGCGGCCGCCGATCGCGTTGGCTTCGAGGAACAGCGCGACGGGATCAGAGAAGGTCTGGCCGTTCAGCGCGACCGGCTGGCCTTCCTCGAATCGCACCACGACCTTCTCGGCCTTGACGTTGCAGTCGTCACGCCAGAACGGCACGCCCATGATCGGGTTGACGATCTTGATGCCGCTGTCGAGGCTTTCGAGATCCTTGGCCTCGTGCGTCGCGCCGAGCAGATTGCTGTCGGTCGAATATGCCTTCTCGGCGCTCATCTTGTAGGCAAAGCCCTGCGCCGTCATGAACGCCGACATCTCGGCGCGGCCGCCGAGCTCGTCGATGAACTGCTGGTCGAGCCAGGGCTTGTAGATGCGCAGGCCCGGATTGGTCAGCAGGCCGTAGCGATAGAAGCGCTCGATGTCGTTGCCCTTGAAGGTCGAGCCGTCGCCCCAGATGTTGACGCCGTCCTCCTTCATCGCCGCGACCAGCATCGTGCCGGTGACGGCGCGCCCCAATGGCGTGGTGTTGAAATAGGTGATGCCGCCGGTGGAGATATGAAAGGCGCCGGACTGGATCGCGGCGATGCCTTCATGGACGAGCTGCGTGCGGCAATCGACCAGCAGCGCTTTCTCCGCGCCGAACTCCATCGCCTTGCGCGGAATCTCGTTGTAGTCGGCCTCATCGGGCTGGCCGAGATTGGCGGTATAGGCGTAGCAGCGCGCGCCCTTCTGCTTCATCCAGAGCAGCGCCGCTGACGTGTCGAGGCCGCCCGAAAAAGCGATGCCGACTTTCTCACCCTTGGGCAGGCTTTTCAGGATCGTGGTCATGGGGCTTCCAATCGGTCTCGAAGGGCGGATGTCGTTTCACGGGTTGACCGCGCGAATATCAAATTTCGCGGGGCTCGGCACCCCTTTAATGGCTCAAACTGACGGCTCGGGCCCCGTCTTGCGGCCGAACAGGCGCTGGCGCAGCCGGTAGGCAGGCATGTTCAGGCGGGTCAAGGCGGCATCGACCGCCTCGTCCGAAAACCGGGTCCGCGGCCAGCGGTAAATCAGCGCGTAGGCAAACCAGATCACGACGAAGGTGACGAGGCCGGCGATCGACACGTCGGTGAAGAAGTGGCCGCCAAATGCCATCCGCAGGCCGCTGGTCACGAGGCCGAACACCACGGCTCCGGCATAAGCGAGCGGGCGCCACGGCGGCGGTGCCAATGCGGCCGGCGCCAGCGTCCAGAACGCGGTCGCGCCCTCGCCCGAGAAGAACGAGCAGTTGCGCGCGCAACCGCCGCGTGGGTCCCACCACGGCACGAATTGCTGGTCGCCGGCAAACTGCGTCACCACCACCGGACGCGGCCGGCCCCAATAGGACTTGAAGGCGAAATTGGTGAGGATGCCGGCCGACACGATGATCGTGACCAGCAGGAAGACGATCGCGCGCCCCGAGACCATCAGCGGCCGGTCGGGCTTGAACATCTTGACCACAAGCGCGACCAGCGCAGGCAGCACGAACGCCCAGGCAACCCACATCGCGGCGTCCCGCGCAAAGCTGGCCCAGCCGTTCAGCTTGAGCGGAAATGTCTTGGTCTCAGGGTCGAAGAACAGCGCGGCGAGCTTGAGATCAAGCTCGGGATAAAGGCCGAAAACGACGCCGATCACGAGCCACAGCGCCAGGGCAATGAAGAGTCCGGTCCGGTTCATGGCGCGCGGTTTAGCCGAGTGGGAAGGGGATGAAAACCCCGGAATCCGTCATTCCGAGCGAAGCGAAGCAATCCAGAATCCATCCGCGGCGATAGTCTGGATTGCTTCGTCGCTTCGCTCCTCGCAATGACGGCACCTCAATCCGGCCTTGAATTCGAGGGCAGCGGCGGAGGCGGCTTACGCGGCAGCGGCGGATTGCGCCAGGCACCGGCATTGCGACCGGCGATCAGCCAGTAGACGACACCGGCGACGATGCCGGCGCCGGTCATGATCTCGAGATGGCGGCGCACGATGCCTTCGAACTGCAAGGTGTCGGAGTGAAAGGGAATGAGGCCGAGATAGCAGGCGAGGCCGACGAGGCCGCCGCCGACGGCATAGGTGAGAGCACTGCGGATGTAGAGCGCCTCGGTGATCGCGACGATCACCGCCGCCGGCACAAGCGCAAAGCCAGAGACGAAGATGAAACCGAACCCGAGCAGGATGTCGATCGTGCCCTGATCGACGGGACCGGCGCCGAGATCGGCGAACTCCGGAAACAACAGCGCGATGACGACGATCATGCCGCCGACGAAGCAGGCGGCGAGAAAGCCGATGAAGATGACGATGAGGCGGCCGATCAAGGACATGCAGAGGAAGCCAACGTTACCGTCATTGCGAGCGACGCGAAGCAATCCAGAATGCGTCTGCGGAGGCAGTCTGGATTGCCTCGTCGCTGCACTCCTCGCAATGACGGGGAAGCAACACAGTGCACCTACCAAGCTAGTCTGTCATCGCCATGGCGCGCAGCGTCTGGCGTTCCCTGGCGGAGAGTTTTTCGGTCTCCGACTTCAGCTGGCCGCAGGCGGCGAGAATGTCGCGGCCGCGCGGGGTGCGCACCGGCGAGGAATAGCCCGCGTTGAAGACGTATTCGGAGAACTTTTCGATCTGGTCCCAGTCCGAGCATTCATAGGCGGTGCCGGGCCAGGGGTTGAACGGGATCAGATTGATCTTGGCGTGAATGCCCTTGAGCATCTTCACCAGCAGCTTGGCGTCATCGAGCGAATCGTTGACGCCCTTGAGCATCACATATTCGAAGGTGATGCGACGCGCGTTCGAGGCGCCGGGATAGTCGCGACAGGCCTGCAGCAATTCCTTGATCGGATATTTGCGGTTGAGCGGCACCAGCTCGTTGCGCAGCTCGTCGCGCACCGCATGCAGCGAGATCGCGAGCATGACGCCGATCTCCTCGCCCGCGCGCACGATGTTCGGCACCACGCCCGAAGTCGACAGCGTGATGCGGCGGCGGGAGATGCCGATGCCTTCGTTGTCGCCGACGATGAGCAGGGCGTCACGCACCGCTTCGAAATTGTAGAGCGGCTCGCCCATGCCCATCATCACGATGTTGGTGACGCGACGCGTACCGTCTTCGCGATCGGCCCAGTCGTTCAGACGATCGCGTGCGACCATCACCTGTCCCACGATCTCGCCGGCGGTGAGGTTGCGCACCAGGCGCTGCGTGCCGGTGTGGCAGAAGGAGCAGTTCAGCGTGCAGCCGACCTGGGAGGACACACACAGCGTGCCGCGATCGGTTTCGGGGATGTAGACGCACTCGACTTCATGCGCCCGCTCGACATTGTCGCCGCTCGGCAGCCGCAGCAGCCATTTGCGGGTGCCGTCGTTGGAGATCTGCTCGGCCACGACTTCGGGCCGGTCGACGGTGAAATGTTGCGCGAGCTCGGCGCGAATGCCCTTCGAGACCGAGGTCATCTCTTCGAAGTTCTGGGCGCCACGGAAATACATCCAGTGCCACAGCTGCTGCACACGCATCTTGCGCTGCGCCGGTGCAACGCCGATCTCGCCGAGGCGATCGGCAAGCTCGGTGCGCGACAGGCCGATCAGCGAGGGCCTCGCCGGCGGCACATAGGTTTCGAGCGGAGTCTTCTCCACCAGCGTTGCGTTGTGCGGCTCGGTCATCGGTTGCATTGAATGGCCTGATTAGGTGGTCGTTCCGGGATGGTCCGAAGGACCAGACCCGGAACCTCGAGATTCTCAGGTGCGCAATTGCGCACCATAGTTCGCGCTTCGCGCGCCCCGGAATGACGGGAGAAAGTCTAGTCCGCCCTATATAGCAACCGGAACCGCCGATTGCGACCTTATCGACCGCAGGCTTAACGCCTGCAATCCTGCGCGATCTTGTCGAGCGCCTGGGCGAGGCCCTTCAGCGAGAACGTGTCGGTGGTCTCGGTCCCCTTGGACGAGACGCCCTTGACCACGAGATCGGCGGATTTGCGCATGGCCTCGACCATCCGCTCTTCCTCGGCCGCATTCTTGATCCAGAGACCGTCGCCCTGCGAGTACATGGCGAAAGCGGCGCCACCGACCTCGACCGACGATTCAGAGCCCGGCTTCAGTGCGTAGCCGATCATGACCGAGACTTCGTTGTTGACCTTCTCCGCCGGGCGGGTGGAGACGAAGGCATAGGCAGGATCGCGCGGCCGATTCGGCGGGTTGGTCTTCGACGACGACGGCTTGGCCAGCGCGAAGCAGACCTTTTTGCCGTTGGGCGCGGCCGAATAGGCGCCCCAGGTGCCGAACTGACCAATCAGGGTTGGCTCTGCGCCGCCCGCAACCGCCGCGTGCGGAGCCACTGGCTTGCTCTCGGGCTTTGCAGCCGTCTTTCCAGTCGTATTGGTCGCCGGCGCAGCCGATTTCGGCGCGGCCTCTTTCGGTGCAGTTTTGGGCGCGGGCTGCGCCGTCTGCGCCCGCGCGGAATCGACGATTCCACAGGCCGCCACGCCCGTCATCAAAGCTAAAATCAGCACCCGCCACATGCTGGAGTGGTTCCCTCAATATTGTGACTGGAAGATGGCCCGGTCGCGCATTGTCCCCGCGGCAGGGATAGCCGGGAAAGTCCAATTTGGGAAGGCAGTTAGCGAAGGTCGAGGCGACTAGGCCCGGGATCGCGCCGCGCGTTGCTCCGCCCATTGCGCATCGGTCCAGCGCAACAAATCCTCGGCGCCTGAGCTGCGCAAATGCGCGCCACCGTCGATCACCACCATCTCGCCGTTGATGTAGCCGGCACGGTCGGAGACCAGGAAGCTGGCGAGGTCGGCAAGCTCGCGGTGCTCGCCGGCGCGTCCCATCGGGTTGCGCGCGGCCCACCCTTCGTCGCGACCCTCGGGGCGGAGCTGACCCGAGGCGCCCGCGGTCGGGAACGGTCCCGGCGCGATCGCGACGGTGCGGATGCCCTTCGGGCCCCATTCCACGGCGAGACTTTTGGTCATCGCCAGCACGGCCGACTTCGCCATCGCCGATGGCACGGTGAAGGCGCGGCCGGTGATGGTCGAGGTCGAGAGGATCGAGAGCACGACGCCGCCATGCTTGCCGTCGATCCAGCGCTTGCCGGCGGCAAGCGTGCAATACATCGCACCATGCAGCGTCGGCGCGAGGATCGCATCCGCGGCGCGGAATGAGAGATGCTCGCTCTGCGCAATGAAAGTCGCAGCCGCGTTATTGACGAGAATATCGAGCGGCGCCTCGCGCCAGATGGCGTCCATCATGCTCTCGACGGCGGTGCCATCGCGGATATCGCAGGCGATCGTCGCGACCTTGCCGCCGATCTCTTCGCGCATCTCGCTCGCCGCCGCCTCGAGCCGATCGACCTTGCGGCCGCAGATCACGAGTTCAGCGCCGAGCGCGAGGAAGCGGCGCGCCATCGCAGCACCGAGACCTGAACCGCCACCGGTGACGAGGATGCGCTTGTCCTTGAGCAGGCCTGTTTCAAACATGGTTTGAATCCTCCCTTTCTGTCTTCCCGTCATTGCGAGCGCAGCGAAGCAATCCAGGCTATTTCCGCGGCACGGATTCTGGATTGCTTCGCTGCGCTCGCAATGACGAGAGGATAGGCCGGTGCGGTCTAATAGACAAAGAAACCGGATTGTCGCCCGCACCTAAATCCGGCAGAAACGGGCAAACTATAAATCCACTCGAAACGCCCAGTACTTCACTTCTCAAGAAGGTGCCGCCATGAAAGCCATCCTCTGCTCGCAATATTGCCAGCCCGACGATCTCGTTCTGGCCGACGTGCCGGATCCGGTGGCCGGTCCCGGCGAAGCCGTGATCGCGATCAAGGCTGCGGCGCTGAACTTCTTCGATATCCTGATGATCCAGGGCAAGTACCAGATCAAGCCGCCGTTCCCGTTCTCGCCGGCCGCCGAAGTCGCGGGCGTGATCGAGAGCATCGGCCCCGGCGTAACCGATCTGAAGGTCGGCGATCGCGTCGTCGCCTCCTGCGGCCACAATGGCGCGCGCGAAAAGATCGCGCTGCCTGCGGCATCGATCGTGAAGATCCCCGACAATCTCGATTATGACCGCGCGGCCGGCATCATCATCATCTACGGCACCGCGCTGCATGCGCTGGAAGATCGCGCGAGCCCGAAGCCGGGCGAGACGCTCGCGGTGCTCGGCGCCGCCGGCGGCACCGGACTTGCCGCGTGCGAGCTCGGCAAGCTGATGGGCCTGAAGGTGATCGCCTGCGCGTCGTCGGACGAGAAGCTCGAATTCGCGAAGGCGCACGGCGCAGAACTCACGCTCAATTACGGCAAGGAAGATTTGAAGGAAGGCTTGCGAAAGCTCACCGGCGGCAAGGGCGTCGACATCATCTTCGATCCCGTGGGCGGCACCTATGCCGAGCAGGCGCTACGCTCGATTGCCTGGGAAGGCCGCTTCCTCGTGATCGGATTTGCCGCCGGCGACATTCCGAAGATGCCGCTGAACCTCGCGCTGCTGAAGGGCTGCGACATCCGCGGCGTGTTCTGGGGCGCGTGGACCCGACTTAACCCGGAAAAGAACCGCGCCAATCTCGAGAAGCTCGTGAAGTGGACAGCGGAGGGGAAGATCTCCTCGCATGTCGATCGCGTCTTCCCGCTGGCACAGACTGCGGATGCGCTGAAGGTGCTGGCGGGACGTCAGGCCATGGGCAAGGTGATCCTGCATCCGTGAGGCTATGCGGCGTGGCGTGTGTCGGTACGGCCGCTCGCCACGAGCTCAACTGTCATCGCCCGGCTTGACCGGGCGATCCAGTACTCCGAGACGTCAGTCATTGAATCGAGAAGCCGCGGCGTACTGGATTCCCGCCTTCGGGGAGAATGACAGCGAGCGCGGGACAGGCAGTGTCCGCGCCGCCGCCGGATCAATCCCCCTCAACCATTACCGACAAAATTGCGGGGCATTCCTTCGCCTCGCCCCAATCAAACCCAAATATCTCCCGATTCGCGCAAGCCGCCGACTTTTTTTGGGCTGATTCAGACGGCGATTTACCGGCTCCAGTTTGCGGGGCATTTCTGGACAACAACAAAAAGACTGAAGCCGGGATGCCCCAGCGTTGCGTTAGTAAGGGGGAGCATCACCATGGAGACGACGGCGTACCGCCCGTCCAGGGAATCGAGATCGGTCGATTCCGATCAAACTGCATCACATCCGGCCGTCGCGTCCTATATCCGTGCGCGCGCCGCGCGGGTCGATCTGTCACCGGAAGATCCAATTCCACTGTTCCTGTCCGATCCGCTCGGTGTGCCGGATTCAGCCGAATATACGGCGCGGGCGTTGAGTCCCCGGCTCAGATTTGTCCCGCCTGTTCTCGCGGCGGTTCTCGTCGCATCCACGCTGGCCGTTGCGGCCGCGCTGTTTCAGCCCAGTCTCCGCAATCTCTTCGCCGCCGACGCTGCCAGCCCGACGGGTGCCGAGCTGGACCAGGCCATGGCGTCGGCCGACGTGCCGGACAGGCCTCAGACCGCGTACAAGGACCCGGCGCGCTTGGGCAACACGAGGCTGGCGAGCGCTGACGCGCAGGATCTCCCCGCAGCCTCAGCTCCGAGCCGCGAAGCGATTGCGACTGCCTATCAAACCGCGCTGCAAGCCCAGGCGCCCGGGCCAGTCGCCGCGCCGCCTGCGCCCCCACCGCCCGCCAAGACGCTCGATGCCGACACACTGGCTGGGCTGATGGCGCGCGCGAACGGTCTGTTGGCGGTCGGCGACATTGCCGCGGCGCGCCTGCTGCTCGAACGCGCCGCCAATGCACAGGATGCAACGGCTGCATTTCTGCTCGCGCAAACCTATGACCCGGCGGTGCTGGGCACGAGCGACGCGCGGCGCGTTGCTGCCGACGCGACCGCCGCGCGCGACTGGTACCAAAAGGCCGCAGGCCTTGGATCGGCGGAGGCGCGGCAACGCCTCGCCCAGCTTCAGAACTAGAACTCTTTAGGGGATATCATGCGTAACGCTTTGAGAATGGCGCTTGCCGCCATCATGACGATCTGTGCCTTCGCGGCACGCGCCGAGCAGACCGAATATGATCCGGCCAAGGTCTCTGACAGCCTGAAAGCCATCTTCCAGTTCGGTTCGAGCTCGACCAAGCAGTCGCTGAACGCCAACACCGTGACGTTGATCACCGGCACGATCGGCGGCACCTATGTGCAATTCGGCGCCGACCTCGCCTCCGTGCTCGACGACGGCAACAGGATTCGTGTGTTGCCAATCGTCGGCCGAGGCTCGGTGCAGAGCGTTGCCGACATCCTGTTCCTGCAAGGCGTCGATCTCGGAATCGTGCGCGCGGATACGCTCGACTATCTCGAGCGCAAAGGTTTTGCCAAGGACATCAAGAAGCAATTCACCTATGTGACGAAGCTCTACAACGAGGAGATGCAGGTGATCGCGCCAAAAGCGGTCGCGACACTCAAGGATCTGGAAGGCAAAACTGTAAGCGTCGATCTGCCGAACGGCGGCACCTTCGTCACCGCGCTCACCGTGTTCGAGCGGCTCGGGATCAAGGCGAAATTCGTTTATGTCGAGCAGCGCATCGCGATGGAGAAACTGAAGGCCGGCGAGATCGACGCCGTCATCGTGGTCGGCGGCAAACCGTACAAGTCCGTTTCGACCTTCGGCAATGACGGCCGCTTCCACCTTGCGACCGTGGACTATGCAAAGCCCCTCCAGAGCGACTATCTGCCGGCGACGCTGACCGCCAAGGACTATCCGAACCTAGTCAAGGAGGGCGAGAGCGTGGACACCATCGCGGTGCCGGCGGTGCTCGCGGCCTACAACTGGGCGCCCAACACCGAGCGCTACCGCAAGCTTGCATTGTACGTGGACGCGTTCTTCACGAAGTTCCCGACGCTGCAGAACCCGCCTTTCCATCCCAAGTGGAAGGAGGTCTCGCTCGCGGCGCCCTTGGCGGGCTGGAACAGATTGCCGGTGGCGCAGCAATGGCTCAACCGCCACGGCGTCGAACCGGTGACGCGGCAACGCTTCGAGGCGTTCCTGCAACAGAGCCCCTCGGCCGCAAAAGTGTCCGACGCGGATAAGGAAACGCTGTTCAAGCAATTCCAGGCGTGGGACGCGGAAAAGGCGCAGGCGCAGGCGGAAAAGAAGTAGCGAGCAGTCATCCACAGCTGTCATCGCCCGCGAAGGCGGGCGATGACAGCATTCCGAGACGGTTATGGTTCAATCGGAAGGCGGCCGCGGCGTACTGGATTCCCCGCCTTCGCGGGGAATGACAGCGGAGTATGCGGCGACAGCTACTGCGCGGCTTCCACGTCCACCTCATCCACCCCGCGCTTCAGCGCGGCGCGGGCGGCTTCGCGATGCTCGTTCGTGATGTGGCTGGCGACCATGCGGATCGCAGTGGCGAGCACGGCGGCGTCATCGGTGAAGCCGAGGATCGGCATCACGTCGGGGACGAAATCGAACGGCAGGATGAAATAAGCGATCGCCCCGAGCAGCGACGCCTGGACATGGCGCGGCGTCTGCCGGTCGAAGGCGCAGTAATAGGCGGCGAGCAGATCCTCCGCGAACGGTAGTTGCGCGGCGACACGCTTCAGCTTGCGCCAGAAGCGGCGCCGCACGCTCTCACGATCTTCCGCGAGCCGGTCGGCCGGCTCGAAACCGACGCTGTGTTCGGCGGCCATTTTCGGCAAACTCCCCGTTCCAGCCTGGGGCGGCAGATCGCCGCATCCCGTGCTGATCACAAGATGGGGACGCGGCCGGGCCCTGCAAGACGTCAGCCTGGTGTCAGCTTGGCGATGGCGTTCATCGCCTTGGCGAGCGCGATGTCGAGCGCGGTGACGCCGCCGGCGTCGTGGGTCGACAGCACCACCTCCACCGTCTTGTAGACATTGCGCCATTCGGGGTGGTGGTCCATCTTCTCGGCGACCAGCGCCGCGCGCGTCATGAAGCCGAACGCCTCGTTGAAATCCTTGAAGACAAAGGTTTTCCCGATCGCGTCGCGTCCTTGAACCTCGGTCCAATCAGGTAGTCCGCCCAGCGCCTGCCTGCGCGCCTCCGCCGAGAGCCGTTCTGCCATCATCGCCTCCGTCCTTCAGGGGAACTTTACCTTAACACCGCACCGACGCCCCGGGTTCATACGGGATTAGACCCCATCCGCTAACCATGACGGAGATGTAACCCTGCCGGACAAGAAATTTGCTACACTTGCGGGCGTAAATCGCCGGCCAAGATGAAACTGAGCCTCAAGCGACCGTTCGGGAGATCGATGACCGGGGGATTGGACCTGGCCGAAGCGCCCACCCCGCCCTCGCCGCGATCATCGGCGCGGAAGACGGCGCTCGTGACTCTCGCGCTGGTGCTCGCGATCGTTGGCGCGCTCGCCGGCGGCTACTATTTTGCCATGCGGCCGGTGACGCTGAAGATCGCGGTCGGCCCCGCCAATAGCGATGACGTCAAGGTCGTGCAGGCACTGACCCAGGCCTTCGCGCAGCACAAGAGTTCTGTGCGGCTGCGCCCGATCCAGACCGACGGCGCCACCGCCAGCGCCAATCTGCTCGCGGAAGGCAAGGCCGACCTCGCCATCGTGCGCGGCGACGTCGACGTACCGAAGAACGCGCAAGCGGTTGCGACCCTGCGCAAGAACGTCGTGGTGCTGTGGTCCGTGTCCGGCAAGGGCAAGAAGAAGGGTCCGAAGATCACCAAGATCGCGCAGCTCGCCGGACATCGGGTCGGCGTGGTCGGCCGCACCCAGGCCAACGTCAATTTGCTCAAGGTGATCCTGCAGCAATACGGCGTCGATCCCGCCAAGGTCGAGATCGTGCAATACCCGGCAAGCGAAGCCGTCGAGGCGATCAAGGCCCAGAGGGCTGATGCCTATCTCGCGGCCGGTCCCGTCAACAGCAAGATCACGTCCGAGGCGATCGCCGCCTCCACCAAGGATTTCGGCACGCCAACCTTTCTCGCGATCGATTCCGCGGATGCGATCGCGCAAAATCATCCGGTCTATGAAGCGGCCGAAATTCCCGCGGGCACTTACGGCGGCTCGCCCGATCGCCCCGACGACGAGGTCAAGACCATCAGCTTCTCGCACCACATCGTGGCGCGCAAAACTGTGTCCGAAACCACCATCGCGGCGTTCACGCGCCAGCTGTTCTCCGTGCGCCAGCAATTGGTGACGGAATTCCCGCTGGCGGCGAAGATCGAAACGCCCGACACCGACAAGGATGCGGTGATTCCCGTGCATCCCGGCGCCGCCGCTTTCGTCGACGGCGAGGAAAAGACCTTCCTCGACAGATACAGCGATTACATCTGGTGGACCCTGATGGCGCTCTCGGCCATGGGCTCGATCGGCGCCTGGTTTGCAGGCTATCTGAAGAAGGACGAGCGCGACAACAACAGCCATCTGCGCGAGCGGCTGCTCGACATGATCACCGCCGCTCGAAAGAGCGAAACGACCGAAGATCTCGATCAGATGCAGACCGAGGCCGACGAGATCCTGCGCGACACGCTGCGCTGCTACGACCACGGCGCGATCGAGGAAGGCGCGCTCACCGCCTTCAACATTGCGCTCGACCAGTTCCATGCGGCGGTTGCCGACCGCAAGGCGGTGCTGTTCAGCCTGCCACAGAACCTGCAGCGCACCGGCGCGCAATTCCGGGCCGCGGGCAACGCGTAAGCGCTTGCACCCGTTATCGCTGCGTCACATTGTCTCAATATAGCGTCGGGCTTCACCGTGGCGGCCGCCCTGGACGGCCGCCTCACGCGATATCGAGACCGTCCCATGAACATCAAATTCTCCCGCCGCAATTTCCTGACGACCAGTGCCGGCGCGCTCGGCGCGGTCGCAATGCCCCATCTCTCTCGCGCGGCCGACCGGCCGGCGGTGACCCATGGCGTGCAGTCGGGCGACGTCACCGTCGACGGCGGGGTGGTCTGGGCGCGTACCGACCGGCCCGCACAGATGCTGGTCGACGTGGCGACGACGGAGTCGTTCAGGGATGCCCGCGCACTGCCGCCGATCGCGGCGCTGCCCGAGAGCGACTTCACCGCAAAGATGCTGATCGAAAACCTGCCGGGCGGACAGGACATTTTCTATCGCGTCCGCTTCCGCGATCTTTCGCACACCGCGGTGGAGGGCGAGCCGGTGACCGGCCGCTTCCGCACCGCGCCCGCCGACCGCCGTGACGTCAGCTTCGTCTGGGGCGGCGACGTCGCAGGACAAGGCTGGGGCATCAACCCCGATGACGGCGGCATGTTCACCTTCTCGGCGATGCGCAAGCACCGTCCGGATTTCTTCCTGCACTCCGGTGACACCATCTATGCCGACGGCCCTATCCAGTCCGAGGTGAAGCTCGCCGATGGCAAGATTTGGAAGAACGTCACGATTCCCGAGAAGGCCAAGGTCGCCGAGACGCTGGACGAGTACCGCGCCGCGCACAAATACAATTTCACCGACGACAATCTTCGCGCCTTCAATGCCGAAGTGCCGATCTTCGTGCAGTGGGACGACCATGAGGTGACCAACAACTGGTCGCTGTCGAAGGAGCTGCCCGCGACCTACAAGGAGCGCGACATCGCGCTGCTTGCGGCCCGCGCAGGCCGTGCCTTCCACGAGATGTATCCGATGCGCGAAAGCATCGTCGAGCCCGGCCGGGTCTATCGGCAGATCTCCTATGGTCCCCATCTCGACGTGTTCGTGCTCGACGAGCGTAGCTATCGCGGCCCGAATGGCCCCAACCTCGAAACCGCTTACGACCCGGCCAGCTATTTCCTCGGCCCGGACCAGACCGCCTGGCTCAAGCGCGGCCTGTTGAATTCGCGCGCGACCTGGAAAGTGATCGCCTCCGACATGCCGCTCAGCCTCGTCGTGTCGGACACGCCGAAGGGTGGATCGGAAGCCATTGCGCAGGGCGACGGCCCGGTGCGCGGCCGCGAGTTCGAGATCGCCGACATCCTGCGCTTCATCAAGATGGCGCCGGTCAGCAACACCGTGTGGCTGACGGCGGACGTGCATTACGCTGCCGCGCATTATTACGATCCCAACAAGGCGCAATTCCAGGATTTCGAGCCGTTCTGGGAGTTCGTGTCGGGCCCGCTTCACGCGGGCACGTTCGGTCCGAACGCACTCGACAATACGTTTGGACCGGAGGTGCGTTTCGTCAAGGCGCCGGGGAAAGACAACCAGAACCTGCCGCCGTCCGCCGGCATGCAGTTCTTCGGTCACGTCAAGATCGATGGCGCTTCAGGACAGATGACGGTGACCTTGCGCGACCGCGCCGACGTCGCGCTATGGTCGACCACGCTCGATCCGAAGCAGGCCTGACGCCGTATCGCTAGTCCGCCGCGCGGACCTGGAGCGCCGCCTCCAGCGCGTCGCTCGAACACGGCTTCTGCAGACGCGGCTGGCCGGCGAATTCCGGCGGGATGCGCGCGTCGGCGCCATAGCCGGTGACGAAGACGAACGGAATTTTCAGCGCCGCGAGCCGTTCGGCCACCGCAAAGCTGTTCTCGCGACTCAATCCGACGTCGAGCAAGGCGAATCCGGGGACGCGCGCCGCGATCGCGGCCAGCGCCTGCGCCACTGAACCTACCGTGCGCACGCTCTTCACGCCAAATCCGAGCAGGCGATCCTCGAAGTCGATCGCGATGATCGGATCGTCCTCGACGATGAGAACATCGGCAGGACAATTTGAACTATCGGAAACGGCGGGTGCCATCATCGTAACTTGGAGCATGAGGTTTCTCTGACTGGGATCCCGGTCACGACGCCTGCACCCAGCGCGGAGGGTTCCCGGAACGAAACCCACCACATTACAGTTATTAGGTCTGTCCACTTGTGCACACAGGACCTCGACGGAACTCGCTAAGGTGGAGGCGGATGGGAGTTTGAGATGGACGCGCGGACCAGCAACGCCACCGAGATCGACAGCCGGCCGACCAACAATCTGCTGCGGCGCTTGAGCCCGGCCGACTTCGCCCTGCTTGCGCCACATGTCATGCTCGAAAGCGCCGCGGCGAATGAATTGCTCTACAACCCCGGCGATGACGTCCAGGTCGTCCACTTTCCCTGCGGACCATCGCTTGCGACCTTCCTCGTTCCCAATGAGGACGGCCGCGATGTCGAGACCATCCTGGTCGGCCGCGAAGGCGCGGTGGGCGGCATCGTCAGCGAAGGATTTTTACCGGCCTACACCCGGATCTGCGTGAAATTCGGCGGGCCGTTTGCGCGCATTCACGTCGGCAAGCTGGAGGCCGCCAAGCAGCGCTCGCCCTCGTTGCGCCATGTCTTCGCTCGCTACGCCGACTGCATGCTGGCGCAGATTTTCCAGTCCACCGCCTGCAACGCCATTCACTCGATCGAGCAGCGCACCGCCAAATGGATGCTGGCGGCGATGGAGCGGACCGGCGATGAGAGCAGCGTGCCTCTGACGCACGAACAGCTCGCGACGCTGCTCGGCGTCGGCCGCAGCTATGCCAGCCGCGTGCTCCAGTCGTTCAAGGCAGAAGGCGTGCTCGACACGCGGCGCGGATCGATCCTGGTCCGCAACCGCGAGGGCCTGCGCCTGCGCGCCTGCATGTGCAACGAGGCCGTGAAGTTGCACTTCGAAGAGGTGCTGCGCGGGGTCTATCCGACCGAAGAGCGGCAAGCCGGCTAGCCACCTGCCTCGCTCCTCTTCGGGGATAAGAAGCGGCCGCACTATCCCGCCGGGCGGGAACCTGGGCTAATGTCCCCCGCATGAGCGGGGCTTTCCTTCACACTCTCTTCGACATCGCAGCATGGATGGCTGCGGCCGTGGCACTCTACTGGCTGTCGCGACAGGGCTTGCGGTTTCCGGCGCAATCCTTCGAGCGGTCCTACCTCGCCGCTTTGGTGTTCGGTGCGGGCCTCGGCGCCTATCTGTTCGGCTCCGCCAATCTGTGGCTGTCGGGCCAGAGCGGCATTGCGCGCTCGGTCGAGGGCGCGCTCGCCGGGGGCATCGCGGCGATCGAGCTCTACAAATGGTCCGCAGGAATCACGGTGCGAACCGGCGCCCGTTTTGCGCTGCCGCTGGCGCTCGGCATCGCGATCGGCCGGCTCGGCTGCTATTTCGCGGGCCTTGACGATTTCACCTACGGCACGCCGGCGGCATGGCCCTGGGGCCATGATTTCGGCGACGGCATCCTTCGGCATCCCGTGCAGCTGTACGAAAGCGCCGCGATGGGTGTATTCGCGCTGCTCTACGTGCTGGCGGTCTTGAACCGGAGCGGGTTTGTGATCACCAATGGTTTCTACCTCGTCCTCGTCTACTATGGCGCACAGCGCTTTCTGTGGGAATTCCTCAAGCCCTACGGCACGCTGATCGGCCCCTTCACGCTGTTTCACCTGCTGTCGCTGTCCATCCTGCTCTACGCCGTCGTCATGCTGGCGACAGCGCCCAAAGCGAGACCCATGCATGAACGCGCCGTTGCGTAAGTCGCGCCCCTATATCTTCTGGGGCCAGACTCAATCTCTCTGCGAGACCTGCCTGAAGCTGGTGCCGGCCAAGATCCAGATCCTCGACAACGAGGTCTGGTACGAGAAGCGCTGCAAGGAGCATGGCGTCCAGTCCACGCTGGTCTCGACGGACGCAGCCTATTGGCGCCTGTGCAAGGATTTCATCAAGCCCGGCGACCGGCCGCTAGCCTTTCAACGGCATACCGAATTCGGCTGCCCCTACGATTGCGGCCTATGTCCCGACCACGAGCAGCATTCCTGCCTGGCCCTGATCGAGATCACCGAGCATTGCAATCTGACCTGCCCGGTGTGCTTTGCCGATTCCTCGCCGGCGCGGACCAGCTTCACGCCGCTGGCCAAGATCGAGCGAATGCTGGATGCGCTGGTCGCGAGCGAGGGCGAGCCTGATTTGGTGCAGATCTCCGGCGGCGAGCCGACGCTGCATCCGGATTTCTTCGCGATCCTCGATGCGGTGCGCGCCCGCCCGATCCGCCATGTCATGATCAACACCAACGGCCTGCGTATCGCCCGCGAAAAGGATTTCGTGGCGCGGCTCGCCGAGAACAAGCGCGGGCTCGAGGTCTATCTCCAGTTCGACTCGCTCGAACGCGACGCGCTGATCAATCTGCGCGGCGCCGATTTGCGCAAGATCCGTCAGCAGGCGCTGGAAAATCTCGAGCATTACGGCGTATCGACCACGCTGGTGGCGACCATCAAGCGCGGCGTCAACGATGCCGAGATCGGCGACATCGTTCGCCACGCGCTGACCTGGAAGTGCGTTCGCGGCGTCACGCTGCAGCCGGTGCAGGATGCCGGCCGCAACGAGAATTTCGACAAGAACACCGACCGCATCATGCTGTCGGAGATCCGCAAGCGCGTGGTCGAAACCGGCGTGTTCGGCGACAAGGACATGATCCCGCTGCCCTGCAACCCCGAAAGCATCTCGATCGGGTACGGCCTGCGCAACGGCGACAAAGTGCTGCCGCTGACCTCGCTGATCCCGCAGGAGCAACTCGTCGCATTGTTGCCCAATACGATAAGCCCGGAGAAGCATCCGGCGCTGAGGGAGAAATTCATCGATCTGTTTTCGCTGTCCTCGGGGCCGCTGAACACCAGCGAGCGCGTCTGCGAATTGTTGTGCTGCCTGCCGAGCTTCGAGGTACCGCAGGGCATCACGTACGAGAACGTATTCCGCGTCACCATCGTGCAGTTTCTCGACCGCTTCAATTTCTGCGTCGGCAACGTCAAGCGCAGCTGCATCCATTTCGTCACCGAGAGCGGCGCGATCATTCCGTTCGACACCTACAATCTGTTCTACCGGAACGGAAAGATCGACGGCATCCGCGCCGAACTGGCGGCGCAGTCAACCGAAGGAGTCCTGCAGGCATGAGCATCAGCGACACGCCGCCAGCCCCTCCGGGACCGCCTCCTGCCCCGCCGAACAAGCGCAGCGGCTGCCTGACCGCGCTCATGGCGATCTTCGGGATCATCCTGCTGCTGCCCGGCGCCTGTGCACTCCTGTTCGGCGGAATCTCCATATCCGACAGAGGCCGGATCGATTCCGACGTCGCGCCCCTGGTGTTCCTGGGCCTGGTCGTGGGGCTGGGCGGGGTCGCCCTGATCTGGGCCGCCATCAAGGGCCGGCGCGGCTGAGGGCGGCTTTTCGCCTAACCCCCGGGAATCCCCGGACAAAATTCAATCAACCAACGGCCAAAGAACACATTGTTTTTTGGCCGTTTTTGCCTATATTGCGCCGCAACGCGTAGGGTGCCCGGTCGATATGCCGGGCTTTCCCTTTTGGGCGGAAAGCGCCCCGTTTCCAGTCTTCAAGCGTTGTTTCGAGAAGAGGTCCCGGTCTGACCGGCGAGATCGCGCTTAACCCATTGTCCGACCGCAAAGAAGCTCACTCATGAACCTTCGCAACATCGCCATCATCGCCCACGTCGACCACGGCAAGACGACTCTGGTCGACCGCCTCCTCCAGCAATCCGGCACCTATCGCGAGAACCAGAAGGTGACCGAGCGCGCCATGGACTCCAACGATCTGGAGCGCGAGCGCGGCATCACCATCCTGGCCAAGGCGGCCTCGGTGCAGTGGAAGGACACCCGCATCAACATCGTCGACACCCCCGGCCACGCCGATTTCGGCGGCGAGGTCGAGCGCATTCTCAACATGGTGGACGGCGCGCTGGTGCTGGTCGACGCCGCCGAGGGCCCGCTGCCGCAGACCAAATTCGTGGTCTCCAAGGCGCTCAAGGTCGGTTTGAAGCCGATCGTCGTGATCAACAAGGTTGACCGTCCCGACGCGCGGGCGACCGAAGTCATCAACGAGGTGTTCGATCTGTTCGCGGCGCTCGACGCCAGCGAGGAGCAGCTCGACTTCCCGATCCTCTACGGGTCGGCCAAGCAAGGCTGGATGGCCGAGAGCCCGGACGGGTCGCACGAAGCCGGCATGCAGCCGCTGTTCGACCTGATCGTGCGTCATGTCGCGCCGCCGACCGTCGAGGAAGGCCCGTTCCGCATGATCGGCACCATTCTGGAGGCCAACCCCTATCTCGGCCGCATCATCACCGGCCGTATCTCCTCAGGCTCGATCAAGCCGAACCAGGCCGTGAAGGTGCTGGGCGCCGACGGCAAGACCATCGAGACCGGCCGCATCACCAAGATCCTCGCCTTCCGCGGCATTGAGCGCACTCCTCTCGACGAAGCCGAGGCAGGCGACATCGTCGCGATCGCCGGCCTGACCAAGGGCACAGTCGCCGATACCTTCTGCGATCCGTCGGTCGACACCCCGCTGGTGGCGCAGCCGATCGATCCGCCGACCGTCTCGATGTCCTTCATCGTCAACAACTCGCCGCTCGCGGGCACCGAAGGCGACAAGGTGACCAGCCGCATGATCCGCGACCGCCTGCTGCGCGAGTCCGAAGGAAACGTCGCGCTGCGGGTCGTCGAAGCCTCGGACAAGGACGCGATGGAAGTCTCGGGCCGCGGTGAATTGCAGCTCGCGATCCTGATCGAGACCATGCGCCGCGAGGGCTTCGAGCTTTCGGTGTCGCGTCCGCGCGTCGTGCTGCAGAAAGACGAGGCCACCGGCGCCACGCTGGAGCCGATCGAGGAAGTCGTCATCGACGTCGATGAAGAGCATTCCGGCGTCGTCGTGCAGAAGATGAGCGAGCGCAAGTCCGAGCTGATCGAGATGAAGCCGTCCGGCGGCAACCGCCTGCGGCTGGTGTTCTACGCGCCGACGCGCGGCCTGATCGGCTACCAGGGCGAACTGCTCACCGATACCCGCGGCACCGCGATCATGAACCGTTTGTTCCATGGCTACGCGCCGTACAAGGGCGAGATCCAGGGCCGCCGCAATGGCGTGCTGATCTCCAACGACCAGGGCGAAGCGGTGGCTTACGCCATGTTCAAGCTGGAAGATCGCGGCCCGATGATGATCGAGCCGGGCTGGAAGGTCTACAAGGGCATGATCGTCGGCGAGCATACCCGCGACAACGACCTCGAGATCAACGTGCTCAAGGGCAAGCAGCTCACCAACATCCGAACCACGTCGAAGGATGAAGCGGTGCGCCTGACCCCGCCGATCCGCATGACCCTGGAAAAGGCGCTGGCCTATATCGAGGACGACGAGTTGGTCGAGATCACGCCGAAGTCGATCCGCCTGCGTAAGCGGCACCTCGACCCGAACGAGCGCAAGCGCGCGGAAAAATCCAAGGAAGCGGTGGCTTAAGCTACCGCCCTCGTGCCCCGGACGCAGCGCAGCACGCAGTGATGCGCTGCTGAGCCGGGGCCCAGTTACTCTCACAACCTCCACATCACCTTGGGTCCCGGCTCTGCGGAGCGGCGTTACACGCCGCACCGCGTCCGGGACACGTGAGCTGTGTGTCCGCCCGGCTTCAGCACTCTTTGCGAACGTGCTAGAGCCCGCCCATGAGCTCCCTTCCCTCCTCCGTTGACGTCGCGATCATCGGTGCGGGCGCCGCCGGCCTCGGCGCGGCGCATGCGCTGGCAGGCTCCGGCCTCTCCGTGATCGTGCTCGAGGCGCGCGACCGGCTTGGTGGCCGAGCCTGGACGGTGCAGGCCTCGCCCGAGGTGACCTTCGACGTCGGCTGCGGCTGGCTGCATTCGGCGGACCAGAACTCCTTTGCCGCGATCGCAAATCAGCTCGGTTTCGAGGTCAACAAGGACCTGCCGCCGTGGCGCGAGCGCGCCTATGGCAACGCGTTTCCGCAGAGCCAGCGCGACGAGTTCATGCGCGCGATGGACGCATTCTACGAGCGGCTCTGGCAGGCCGCGCAGAAAGGCAAGGACGAGCCGGCCAGCCTGAGCCTGGAGCCTGGCAATCGCTGGAATCCCATGATCGACGCGATCTCGACTTATATCAACGGCTGCGAACTGAAGGACATGTCCACACTGGACTGGGACGCCTATGAGGACAGCGACCTCAATTGGCGCGTCCGCCGCGGCTACGGCGCTCTGATCGCGGCCTATGGCGCGCCCTGCCCGGTGGCGCTGAACTGCAACGTCACGGTGATCGATCATTCCGGCCAACGCATCCGCGTCGAAACCTCCCGGGGCACGCTGATCGCCGACAAGGTGATCGTCACCGTGCCGACCAATCTCATCGCCAATGAGGCCATCCGGTTCTCGCCACCTTCCCCCGCCAAGGTCGATGCCGCAGCCGGCCTGCCGCTCGGGGTCGACGACAAGGTGACGCTGGCGCTCGACGATGCCGAGGCCTTCCCGAAGGAAGGCAATTTGCGCGGCGCCACAATGCGCACCGACATGGGCACCTATCATATCCGCCCATTCGGCCAGCCCTGCATCGAAGGCTGCATCGAAGGCTTTTTCGGCGGCAGCTTTGCACGCGGACTGGAAGACGCCGGCGAAGGCGCGATTGCCGCGCAGGGCATCGACGAGATCGCAGGCCTTCTCGGCAACGATATCAGGCGAAAGCTGAAGCCGCTCTACGAGTCGCGCTGGGCCCACGACCCCTTCGCGAGAGGCTCCTACTCGCACGCGCTGCCGGGCCACGCCGGTGACCGCGCCGTGCTGGCGGCACCTGTGGATGGGCGGCTGTTCTTTGCAGGAGAAGCGACGTCGCCGAATTTTTTCTCGACGGCGCACGGGGCAAGGGACAGCGGCGAACGGGCGGCACAGGAAGCGCTAGGAGTTCTGGGCAAACCGTAACCACACACTCGTATCGCGAGCGCAGCGAAGCAATCCAGAATCTTTCCGCAGCGGCAGCCTGGATCGCTTCGCTGCGCTCGCAATGACGAATTACTCGATCACCCGCGCCCGCAAATCGGCATCCGGTACGAAGCACGAATCATACTTGCCAAAGATGCGGTAGCGGTTGCGCGCGACGAGATTGTAGAGCGGGTCCCGTAGCGGCTTGGGCACGGCGAACAACGCGCGCACCCAACCCCAGCCGGGGAGCTGCGACAGCACCGTCAGCGCGGCGTCCGACTTCATGAACACCTCGCCGCCGTGAACCACGGCGTTGGTGTCGCGATCAGCGGGATCGATGCCGAACGTGCGCGCGAGCCGGGCGCCATAGTCAGACTGGATCGGCGTGAAGCGAAATCGCTTCGCCGTGTCACGTTTGGCGACGAAGCGGACCCAGCGCGAGCAGAAAATGCAGACCCCATCGAACAGGATGACGTCATCGTCAGGCCATTTGGGCATCAGCGATTATCCAATATCAGGAAATGCAGCGTCATGGCTTTTTGCCAGCCGCCGGCTTCAGAGCGCGATCGAGTTCGGCACTCGCGGATTTGACGCCGGCCTCGCTCTCGATCATCCAGTGCCCTTCGCTGCCCACGCCCGGCAGCGCACGGAACTCGACCTTGCCGCCGCTGCGCCGAAACGCGTCGACCAACGCAAGCGAAAATGACGGTGCAAAGTAGCTGTCATTGACGGCAACGAGCCACGTGACGGGGATGCGCGCGGCCTTGCCGAATTCCGCCGCCGCCGCGAGAAGCGTATGCGGCGCGCAGATCCGGTTCGGCTCGTCATTGGCATGGCCACCGCGGCCCGGCGCAAGGGCGATGATGGCGGAGATCGCCTTCGGATCGGCATTCGCGAGCGCCAGCGCGCCCCAACCGCCGGCGGAATGGCCGATCACGATCGCAGCGTCCTTGCGGATAAAATCCTGCTTTCGCACATCGTCCAGCGCGAGCGCGATTTCGTCGGCCGTTAAACGGCCCGAGCGCACATAGTCCGCCTCGTCGCAGCCACCCTGGTCCTCGATATAGCGCCCGCCCGTTGTGCCATGGCCGAGCCGTTCCGGCACCAGCACGGCGAAGCCGCGCGCGATGAGGAATGCCGTGAGTGCGCGGTATTCCGGCTGGGGCATTTGCGCGCGTCGCAAGGCATTTTGCGTCGATGCGTGCGCGATCACCGCAAGCCGGAACGGGCCGGCACCCGGCGGGCGAAACAGCAGGGCATGAGCGGCGATGTCGGTATCCGGCGATGGCACGCGCCATTGCTGCCGGCGAAACGGATCGCCCTCCGCTCCGGACGAACCAAAAGTGACCTGAGCGCACACAGGCGACGCAGTCAGCAAGGCCAACAAAGGCAGAAGCACGAAGATATTGAGGAGCCGCATGAATTGCCGGAGGCGAGAACTGCGACGGTCACACTAGTAGGAACGAATCAATATCGGCAGACTTTCTGCGTTGCCATTGCCGTCCATTCGTTGCCGCAAAGCGGTTTTGCACCGGCGCAGAGCACCCCGGTGCCATTCGAATCGGCGTCTTGTCTTTTTTCGGTACAACATGGTTCAAATACTGATGCAGAAAGTCCACACGTTAACCGATAATTAACGATAGGTCTTGCCGCCGGCGCGGCGACTTGGTTTGATCACGTCCATGAGCACAACCCTGATCGAGGTCCGGCCGGCCAAAGCCGCAGATGCAACTGCGGTGGCGTCCACCCATGACGAAGCCTGGCGCTCCGCCTATCAGGGCATCATTCCCGGCGCCGAACTGGAGAAGCTGATCAACCGCCGCGGTCCGCAATGGTGGGACAGTGCGATCCGCAAGGGCAGCCGCGTCAGCGTGCTGGTGTTCGGCGACAAGATCGCAGGCTACGCCAATTACGGCCGCAACCGCGCCCGCAGCCTGCATTTCGACGGCGAGGTCTACGAGCTCTATCTGCGTCCCGAATTCCAGGGCCTGGGCTTTGGTCGCCGCCTATTCACCGCGGCCCGCCGCGACCTGATGCAGAGCGGCCTGAAGAGCATGGTGGTGTGGGCGCTCTCGGACAACGATCCGGCCACCGAGTTCTACCGCGCCCTGGGCGGCCGCATGGTGGCGCGCTCCTCGGAGCGTTTCGGGCCGAAGTCGCTCGACAAGGTTGCCTTCGCTTGGACCAATTGAGCTGCTGAAGTCCCGCCGGCAGCGCTTTCCTTCCGTCGATACCGCTGTCTTGAGCCGGTGATCGCCGGATTCATTATTTCCCAAAAACGCGATGGATCGGCGGGCCAAGCCCGCGTATGACAGCGCCAAAATCGCTGCCGGGTGCGATTTAACCTCGGCAACAACGGAGCCTTGAATGCGTATCGATGCGGTCTCGATCGGGAAAAACGTACCCAACGACGTCAACGTCATCATCGAAGTCCCCGTGGG
Organism: Bradyrhizobium sp. WSM1253; assembly: GCF_000244935.1. Taxonomy (NCBI): domain Bacteria; kingdom Pseudomonadati; phylum Pseudomonadota; class Alphaproteobacteria; order Hyphomicrobiales; family Nitrobacteraceae; genus Bradyrhizobium; species Bradyrhizobium sp. WSM1253. The sequence continues at coordinate 4,825,399 of NZ_JH600073.1, read as the reverse complement.
CGGCGAACCGATCAAATACGAGATGGACAAGGAAGCCGGCACGCTGGTGGTCGACCGCTTCCTCTACACTCCGATGCGTTACCCCGGAAACTACGGCTTCATCCCGCACACGCTGTCCGATGACGGCGATCCCTGCGACGTCCTCATCATCAACACCCGCGCCATCATCCCCGGCGCGGTCATGAGCGTGCGTCCGGTCGGCGTGCTGTTCATGGAAGACGAGGCCGGCGGCGACGAGAAGATTTTGGCGGTGCCCTCGTCCAAGCTCACCCAGCGCTATGACAAGGTGAAGTCGTATTCCGACCTGCCGGATATCACGCTCCAGCAGATCCAGCACTTCTTCGAACACTACAAGGATCTCGAACCCGGCAAGTGGGTGAAGATCCTGCGCTGGGGCGGCCCGGAGGATGCGCACAAGCTGATCCTCGAAGGCATCGATCGCGAGAAGAAGAAGAACGCCTGAGCTCTGCTCCCTCGCCCCGCAAGCGGGGCGAGGTGAACTACACCGCCGGTTTCGGCAGCCCTGCGATCGCGCAGGCCGCGCGCAAGGTGTTCACGAGCAGGCACGCGACCGTCATCTGACCGACGCCGCCCGGCACCGGCGTGATGGCGCCAGCCACGGCGAGCGCTTCCTGATAGGCAACATCGCCAACGAGACGCGTTTTGCCGTCGTCCTTCGGGATCCGGTTGATGCCGACGTCGATCACGGTCGCCCCCGGCTTCAGCCAGTCGCCGCGCACCATCTCGGACTTTCCGACCGCGGCGTAGACGAGGTCTGCGCGCCTCACGAGCCCGGGCAGGTCACGCGAGCGCGAATGCGCGATGGTCACCGTGGCGTTCTCGTTCAGCAACAGCTGCACCAGCGGGCGGCCGACGAGGTTGGAGCGGCCGATGACGATGGCGTTCATGCCTTCGAGCGAGGCATGCACGCTCTTGGTCAAAATGATGCAGCCGAGCGGCGTGCAGGGCGACAGCGCCTCGAAGCCGCCGGCGAGGCGGCCGGCATTGTTCGGATGCAGCCCATCGACATCCTTAGCGGGATCAATGGCATTGACGACGGCCTCGGTGTTGAGGCCCTTGGGCAGCGGCAATTGCACCAGAATACCGTGCACGGCGGGATCGCGGTTAAGTTTTGCGACGAGCGCCAGGAGATCTGCTTGCGAGACGTCGGCCGGCAGCTTGTGCTCGAACGAGGCCATACCGGCGGCCTGGGTCTGGGTGTGTTTCGAGCGCACATAGACCTCGCTGGCCGGGTCGCTTCCGACCAGAACGACCGCAAGGCCCGGTACCAGATTGTGCTCGCGCTTGACGCGTGCGACCTCGTCGGCGACGCGGGCGCGAAGTTCCGCGGCGATGACTTTTCCGTCGATGATCTTGGCGGTCATGTCAGTTCCCTCAGTCCGTCGATTTGGCTGATGCGAGCAGGCGCAGCGCTTCGCCGAGCCGCGCCGGATCGCCGTCGACCGCGATCTGCTTCAGCCGCGAGGTCGCTCCCGACAGGAGTTTGACGCTGGCCTTCGGCACGCCCAGCGATTTCGCCAGCAGCACCAGAACGGCCTTATTGGCCTCGCCGCCATCCGCGATAGCGCGCACACGCACCTTGAGCACGCTGCGGCCATCGGAGAGCTGCTCGATCCCGTCGATATCGTCGCGGCCGCCGCGCGGCGTCACCCGCAGCGCGATGCTGATACCTGCGGCCCCGTAACGCCAAGGTTCCTTGATGACAAGGTTCTTTGGCAACCCAGGGCGCTCCAGCCTGCTTAGATCACGTTCGGGTAGATGTAATACAGGATCACCCGCTCGATGAACATGATGAGCAGGATCAGGATGATCGGCGAGATGTCGAGGCCGCCGAGGCTGGGCAGGAAATTGCGAATCGGCGCCAGGACCGGCTCCGTGATCCGGTACAGGAACTCCGCCACTGCCGACACGAACTGGTTGCGGGTGTTCACGACGTTGAAGGCGATCAGCCAGGACAGGATCGCGGACGCGATCAGCAGCCAGACGTAGAGGTCGAGCACGATGATGACGATGTCGAGAACGGCACGCATGGCTTTTAAAAACTCTGGCTTCGGTCGGGATTGACGTCTTTTGCTAGATATCGGTTCCCCCCGGTCCAAACAAGGGAAGTCGGTGCCGGGATGGCTAAAACCGGGTTACAGCCGTCCTTGACTTGACCTTGGCGGGGACTTAAATGGCGCCCGGTTGTCGGCCGCATTGACCAGAGCGGCCTACAAAAGGGGCCATAGCTCAGCTGGGAGAGCGCGTCGTTCGCAATGACGAGGTCGGCGGTTCGATCCCGCCTGGCTCCACCAGCCTTCGCTCGCTTCGCGAGCTACGGCTCGGCAAGCCCGGACAGTCCCTCGTAGCGAAACGAGCGAAGGCTGCCGCGGCGTAGCCCGCAGGGCGAAGACGGACTGCCGACGAATCCTTCCTACTTCCCCGTAAACCTCGGCGGCCGCTTCTCCATGAAGCTCGCGACTCCCTCCCGGAAATCGCTGCCGTTCAGCGCTACCATCATGTCCCGATTGGCTTCGATCGTCGCCTCCGCCAGCGTCTGGAACGGCACCTCGTAGAGCTGCCGCTTGATCACGGCCATCGCGCTCGGCGAGACGAAATCGGCGAGGTCGCGCGCATAGGCGTAAGTCTCCTCGCGCAGCTTCTCGGGCGAGCAGAGCCGGTTCACCAGCCCGATCCGCAGCGCCTCGTCACTCGAAACACGGCGTGCCGAGAGCAACAGATCCATCGCATTGGCGTGGCCGACGATTCGCGGCAGCATCCAGCTGATGCCGTGCTCGGCGATCAGGCCGCGCCGCGCGAAGGCGGTGGTGAACACGGTGTTGTCGGCGGCAAAGCGCAGGTCGCAATAGAGCGCGTGGACGAGGCCGATGCCGGCGGTTGCGCCGTTGAGCATGGCGATGACAGGCTTTCCGATCGACGGGTAGAAGCCATAGCGCGTCTGCCAGTCGGGCCGCCGGTTCATGTCGAAGGGCGGCAGGTTCGACGCGCGCCTGACATCATCGGGGTCGAGCCCCTTCAGCGCGTCCATGTCGGCACCGGCGCAGAAAGCGCGGCCCGCGCCGGTGATGACGATGACGCGGACGTTGTCATCGGCGCTCGATGCTTCCATCGCATGGCGCACGTCGCGCTCCATGATGGGCGTCCACGCATTCATGCGGTCGGGACGGTTGAGCGTGATGGTCGCGACCTTGTCGCTGACCTCATAGAGAATGTGTTCGTAGCCCATGGCGCTCTCCCTTTGTTTGCCGGCGCAGTTACGCGCGCGCACGTTGGCAACGAGCCTACCATACAAGGGGATGAGAAGAGCTTGTGCTAAGGCGCGATCACTCGGCCGCCTGCGCCAGCAACGGCCGGCGCGTCAGCCAGCCGTCGACGAAATGATCGAGCCAGGCGCGTTCCGCGGCATCGTAGATCGCACGGTCCGCGAAATGATGATGCCGCTGTCGCGCGCCGGGCGCGCTGAGACCGTCATAGCCCCGGGTGGTCCAGCGATGCATCATCGCGTAGGTCACGTCGGGATGGAACTGCACGCCGAAAGCGTTGCCGGTGCGGAATGCCTGCACCGGAAAATCATCGCCTTCGGCAAGCAGTTCAGCGCCAACCGGCAACTCGAAGCCTTCGCGATGCCAATGATAGACCCGCGCCGGCCAATTCGGGCAGAGCCCGTGTCCCGCTGCTGTCGGGCGAATCGGATAGTAGCCGATCTGGGTCAGCGCGTCGGCATGCGGCGCGACGCGGGCCCCCAACTGCTTCGCCAGCATCTGCGCGCCGAGGCAGATGCCGAGGAACGGCCGCTGTTCGCGGAGCGGAATTTCGATCCAGTCGATCTCGCGGCGGATGTAGTCGTCGGGATCGTTCGCGCTCATGGGACCGCCGAAGACCACAGCGCCGGCATGCTGGTCGAGGGTCTCGGGCAGCGGATCGCCGAACCGGGGACGGCGGATGTCGAGACGATGGCCGAGCGCGCGCAGCGCATTACCGACGCGGCCAGGCGTTGAGGATTCCTGATGCAGGATGATCAGAACCGGCAACCGGGTTTCGGAGGCGGCGACGTCCGGCGTCCTTCTGGGGAAGGGCACCACTTCTGCGCCACCAAACCTGTTCGTCCGGAACGACATGGTCTCTGCGAGTGCTATCGGTTCAGACCGCCAGCATAACTAAGCGATCGTTAATTTCGTGTGAGTTTGCGCACACACCCACCCGATAGAAAGCAAGCTCCGGGCCATGACCGACCGAGAGCTCGCTTTAGTGTCTTTGCCTCTGAAACCAGCTGGTGGCAGACAGAATGAAGCCGCGCGGGAAGAAGCGCAGCGCGAATGGCACGATCTTGATGCCCAGACCGGGGAGCACTGCCCGCTTGTTGGCCATCAGGCCGCGATAGGCCTGCCGTGCGACCTCGGCGGCAGGAACATTGAGAAGGGCCGTATCATGTCCGGAGCCAACGCGGGCGCGGGCCTGGAATTCGGTGGGCACCGGGCCCGGGCAAAGGACGGTGACGCGAACGCCGCGCGGTGCAAGCTCCGCCCGCAAGGCCTCGGTGAAGGAAATGACATAAGCCTTGGACGCGTAATAGACGGCCATGCCGGGGCCGGGCAGAAAGCCGGCGACCGACCCGACGTTGAGAAGACCGCCCTTGTTCCTGATCAGCTGATCGGCAAAGCGAAGCGACAGATCCGTCAGAGCCCGGACATTGACGTCCACGATGCCGACCTGCTCGACGCGGTCGCGCTCAACTGCGTCACCGAATACGCCAAAGCCGGCATTGTTGACGAGATTGTCGAGCTCGACGCCTTCGGCAGCGAGTGCGGCGGCGATCTTCTCGCCGGCATCCGCGTCCTGGAGATCGCAGGCGATCACGATCGGCTTCTTGCCGCCGTTGGCGGCGAGCTCGTTCGCGAGCGCCTCGAGCCGGTCCGCGCGTCGCGCCGTCAGCGCAAGACGGTGTCCGTTCGCGGCGAACACACGCGCCAGCTCCGTGCCGATGCCCGCCGAGGCACCGGTGATCAACGTTACCCGCTCAGTCACGATCGAGATCTCTTGAATTGAAGTTTTTGGCCCCGGAATGCTGGAACGAGAGCATAGGCCGAGCGCGACAGGCAAGCGGCGCCGCCGCATAGCCACTTGAGCGGGAAACGGGGGAAGCAGGCAAACCACGGATTTACAGGAGAAATCCGGAACCCGGACAGCCCGAGGCTACATTAAAGTTTCGTCATGTGACCTGCACAACCGTCAATTGGCGGTGTTGGCACGGATCACCCACCGACCGCGTCGTCCTTGACCTGGCCGCCGGCACGATCTGCGACCGCGTGCTTCAGGTCGATCCGGTCGCGTTGCGAAATCCCGAGCAGGTCGGAAGCGCGCCAGACCACATTATCCTCGAACTCGGTAACCTGGCCGTCGGCGTAGACCAGCTCCCACATCATCTGGACGACGCGCTTGCGGCCCTCTTCGTCGAGCGAGCGCATCATGATGCTGGTGAAGTGATAGAGGTCGACCGCCTCGCCCTCGACCTCCGTCGCATCCGCGATCAGGCGATCCGCGGTGCCGCGATCGAGCCCGAAGTGGCTTTCGATCAGACTGTGCAACTTGCGCTGCTCGGCAGCAGTCGGCTGGCCGTCCAGCGAGATCACGTGAACGAGCAGCGCGGTCGCCGCCAGCCGGTAATCACTGTCACCGAATGCGCGGTCCTGGGCATGGGGAGCAACAATGTCGGCGATGAATTGGCGCAGGCCGTCGAGCATAAGGTCCTACCGAAATCGATGAAGCCGCGGAGCGCGACTGCTACCAGCATTATATGAGCAGGAAACCCAACCGGCGCAACGTGCGTCAGTTCCGCGCGCCGCATTACGTTTCGGCAATCTGGGAGCGTTGGTTTCTGGAGGGCGGCTAAATCGTCTCTCCGACGTCGTCCTGGCGAAGGGCCAGGACCCATTACCCCAGGGTGTAGTTTGGCGAAGACTGGTTGTGGTCCGGTACGCCGACCATCCGCAATCGATAGATTCCGCGGTATGGGTCCTGGCCTTCGCCAGGACGATGTGGGGGGCAACACCTCACGGTATCTCGTACACCACCATCTTGTCGGCGATGCCGCGCAGGGCGGCCTGCTTCTGGATCGGCCTGATTTCGCGCTGCTTGAGGACTTCGGCGACTGCCGGTGCATCGAGCACCGGGCCGGTGATGTGGATCTCCTGCGCGGTCGAGAGGCTCTGCACGCGGGCGGCGATGTTGACGGTCTGGCCGAAATAATCTTGCCGCTCGTTCAGCATCACCGCGAGGCACGGACCCTCGTGGATGCCGATCTTGACGATGAGATCGGCGGTGCCGCGCTTTTTGTTGAGCTCGTCCATCGCCGCGCGCATCCGCAAACCCGCCGCGATCGCATGCTCGGGACGGACGAAGGTCGCCATCACGGCGTCGCCAATGGTCTTCACCACCGCGCCTTTCTCCGACGAGATGATCTCGAGCAGTGCATGGAAATGCGCGCGCACGAGGTCGAAGGCGGCGAGATCGCCGACGCGCTCATAGAGTGCGGTCGATCCCTTCAGATCGGTGAACAGGAAGGTCAGCGAGGTGATCTGGAGCCGCTGGTCGAGACTGAGATTGTCCGCCTTGAACACGTCGCGAAACGTCTGGTTCGACAGCATCCGCTTGGCGGTCAGGAACGGCTTGCGCTTGCCGATGAGGTGATGGAGTGCCTCGGCCGCGATGAAGACCGACGGCAGCACGCGTACGCCGGCCTGGTTCTCCAGCGACAGCCGCAGCGGGCCCGGCCGCATGGTCGTGGTTCCCGTCGGCGCCTGCACCCTGTTGTACATGATGGCGAGCTGCTGACGGTCCTTGGTCGGCTCGCCCTGCACGTCGATGAAATGGGCCGCGTGAGTCACCGGTTCGAAGATGATGATGAAATCGTTCGGCAGTTGCAGCGACATGGTCGCCTTCTCGCCGGCCGGCAGCTCCATCGTATCCAGCGTCACCTCGTTGGCGAGCGTCGCGAACGATTCCTTGTTGAAGTCGACGCCGGAACTCCAGAACACCTGCTTGAAGTACTCCCACACCGGAAGCGTATCAGGATCATGCGCCGCAATGCGCCGGACACGTGAATTGACGGTGAAGGAGACTTCGACCTGATCATCGACGGAGGCCTTGTAGCCGCAGGCGCACAGCGCACAATGATAATCATCGGGCTTGAGCGCCTTCAGGGTCGAGTGCGCACCCAACACGCCGCCGCAGCCCGGGCACAGCACATTCCAACCCAGATCGAACAGGCCGAGCCGCGCCGAATGCAGGAATGCCGAGATCGCGTGCTCTTCATCGAGACCGTGCTGCTTCGCGAAATCGAGGGCATTGACGCGGTTGAGCTCGTGATCTTCGCCGTCCTCGATGAGGCGCGCGATCGCGTCGACCACTTTCGCATCGGCGGTCTGCTTCAGAACGGAAAACTGGGCCTGGATATCGCTCATGGCGCAACTCTATCTGGTGTGGATCACGCCGTCCGCCAGGCGAACGCCTGTCACCGACGCGTGATGCGGAACAGCGGCGAACGGTCCGGCTGGGTCGTGACGACGCCGAGCGGAATGACAGGGCTGGTATCGGCAAGCTCGACACGGAACGCACCGATCAGCCGGGCCAGCGCCAGCACGGATTCGGCTTGCGCGAATGGTGCGCCGACGCAGACGCGCGGACCCGCGCCAAAGGGCAGATAGGCAAACCGATCGGGTGCTTCCGTCGACATGAAGCGTTTTGGAATGAACGCGTTCGGCTGATCCCACAGCTTCTCGTGCCGGTGCAGCAGCCACGGCGCGATCATGATGATGTCGCCCTTGCCGATGGCGACGCCGGCCGCGTTGTCCTTCTCGCGCGCGGCCCGGGCGATCAGGAAGGCCGGCGGATAAAGCCGCATGGTCTCCTCGATCGCGGCGCGGGTGAACTTCTGGCGATCGATGTCGGCCATGCTGTCGAGATGTTCGCCTCGCGTCTCGGAGGCGATCTCCTCCTGCGTATCGGGATCGAGCGCGAGCAGATAGAGCGCCCAGAATAGCGCGGTCGCCGTGGTCTCGTGACCCGCGAGGATCATGGTTGCGACTTCGTCGACGAGTTGCTCGTCCGAAAAGCCTTTGCCGGTTTCGGGGTCCCGCGCCTCGTCCATGAGATCGAACAGATCGCGCGGCGGCGCACCGTCCTTCTTGCCCATCTCCCGCCGCTCGGCGATCAGTATCGCGACGAATTCAGTCCAGCGCTTGCGGAAACGGGCGCGGGCAAAATCCATCGGGCTCGGCCAGGACAGCGGCAGCACCATGTCGAGCAAGTACGGCCGTCCGAGCCGGGCTCCATACTCCATGACGAAGTTGCGCAAGGTCGGACCATGCCGGTCCATGCCGAACGAGAACATGGTGCGTCCGGCGATCTCCAACGTCATACGCTGCATGATCTCGCGCAGATCGACCGGCTCGCTCGTCCGTCCGTCGAGCTTCGCGATGGTCTCGTCGAGCACCGCCGTCATGTGCGGAACGAGATTTGCCGTCGCACGCGGCGTGAACGCCGGCGCGAGAGTGCGGCGCTGAAACGTCCACGAATGGCCCTCCGCAATCAGAAGACCGTCGCCGAGCACGGGACGAAGCATGCGGATGCCCGCCGGGGTACGCGAATAATTCTCGTAATTGCTGAGCAGGACATGCCGGATCGCATCCGGCTGGTTCAGGATGAAACTGTTGCGGAAGAAGAAGCGGCCCTCGATGACGTCTTCCTCGTAGGCGCGCTGGCCCCAGGTCGCGATCATGTTCCGCTTGATCACGGCTAGCCGGCCGAGGAACGACATGTCGTCGGGCGCACGCGGCGGGGTCGGAGGGACGATGGGCCGACGCACGCTGGCGATGTTCATGGCTCGCTCCCGCAGAGGTGACGCAGGCAATTAGCTAGTAAGTCAGCTCGGCAATCGCAATCCTGTTCTCGGAGGCAGGCCAGGCGCGTGCCACAATTCGTTCTTCGCCAAATTGGGCCACGATGTTACGCCCCACCTCGCCGGCCGGAAGGCGCAGTGTTGCTGTCGAATCTGTGGGCACACCCGATTTGACGTCCGCCGGCTCCTTGCCGTCGAGCAGCACCACATCCCGCGGCAGGCCGAAATAGCCGCGCGGACGCGACATGATCACCACAGCCCCGGCGTCCTTGTCCGCGGGCCCGAGCGGACGCGCGGCGCGCAGATGCACGACGTCCGACGAGCGCGGGAAGGGTGAGCGGTAGATATGCGTCGTCGGCGCATCCGGCGATGCGACGACGAATTCGAGCGACCAGGAAGGCTCGACCTGCGCCGGTCCCCAGCGGCCGTCGGCACCGGTCTTCGCACTGTGGACGGCGTTGCCCTTGCGCTCACCGGTTTCAGGATCGACCCGAAACACGTCGACGCTTGCGCCGGCCACCGGCCGGTTGGTCGACACGCCGCCGGGCGCGCCGGTAACAAGCCCACTCAGCTTCACGCTCTGCTCCGGGACAATCGCGATTCGCGCGGGCTCGCGGGCGGCGATGAATTTGTAGATCTCGCGGAAGGCCCGGGGGTGGAACGCCACCTCGCGATGATCGAGCGCGCCGAGCACGAGGTTGGCCGCCCCCTTCAACTCCGGACCTTCGACGTTGACGCCGGTCGGCGTGCCGGGCTTGCCGATGAAACGGCCATCGGCCTGCGCGTATTTGTCCATGCCGTCGCTGCGCAAGGTGAGGAAGGCAACACCCGGTGTCACCTCGCTCTCGCCCTCGTTCAAGCCGCGCAGGAACGCGCCGCGGCCGTTGAACTCGCTGTTGAGCTGGTCGTCGGTCGCGAACACGCCGTGATTGGGCGTGCCGCACAGCACGGCATGGCTGACACCGCCGGGGCCGCCGTTCTTGATGACGTTGCGGATGGCATAGCCGCCGCGCGAGCTGCCGACCAGCGCCACGCGGGACCCACCCGTGCGACGCTTCAAATCGGCTATGGCGGCGGCGAGCTCGCGGCGCTGGTCCTCGGTCGAGGAGCGACCCGCCTGCTCGACCTTGTCGTCACTTCGTGCATTGGGATCGGTGAAATTGATCGCCATCATGCGGTCGCGCGCGATGCCGTTGGATTCCATCCGCCACAAGGTCGTCATCCAGAGCGCGTCGTATTCGCCATTGCCGTGGACGAACAGGATCGGCGGCACCTCGCTCGGCGCAGCGGGCGCGGGTTGAGCCAACGCGCCCGTCCGCAAGCTCGCAATTGCGAAGGGCAAGCTGCCGGCCCCTAGCATGATCATTCGTCGTGACAGCTTCATCTGTTCCTCCGCCGCAAAACCATCTCTGTGCACCGCTTATACCGGCCTAACCACTGGACAGCGAAGGACTTTCGCAGGCATCACTGAACTTGCCGGAATCGCCCAAAGACCACTCCAAGACGACTTCAAGACTACTTCTGCCAGCCCATCTGGAAGGGGATATGACCGAGCAGACGAACCGCCAGAAAATTGCGACCGACGGCATCATGGCGCCGCTGCGGTACACCGTGTTCCGGCGCATCTGGCTCGCCAGCCTCCTCTCCAATCTCGGCCTACTGATCCAGGGCGTGGGCGCCGCCTGGGCGATGACGCAGATGGCGGCCTCGGCGGACAAGGTGGCGCTGGTGCAGACCGCTTTGATGCTGCCGATCATGCTGATCTCGATGCCGGCCGGCGCCATCGCCGACATGTATGATCGCCGCGTCGTCACCCTGATCGCGCTCATGATCGCGCTGACTGGCGCGACCGCGCTCACGGTCCTGGCCTGGTTCAACTACATTTCTCCGGAAACGCTGCTCGCGTTCTGCTTCGTGGTCGGCAGCGGCAACGCGCTGTTCGGCCCGGCCTGGCAATCCTCGGTCAGCGAGCAGGTGCCGCCCGATGCCCTGCCGTCGGCCGTCGCGCTGAACGGCATCAGCTACAACATCGCGCGCAGCTTCGGTCCGGCGGTCGGCGGTGTCATCGTCGCCGCGCTCGGTGCGGTGGCGGCGTTTGCGTGTAACGCGATCCTCTATTTGCCGTTGCTGGTGGTGCTGCTGCTCTGGCGGCGCAACACCGAGCCCTCGCGGCTGCCGCGGGAGAAGCTCAACCGCGCCATGGTGTCGGGCTTCCGCTACATCACCAATTCGCCGCCGATCAAGATCGTGCTGTTGCGCACGCTGGTGATGGGCCTGATCGGCGGCGCCATCATGGCGCTGATGCCGCTGGTCGCGCGCGATCTGCTGCATGGCGGCGCGCAGACCTACGGTATCATGCTCGGCGCCTTCGGGATGGGGGCCGTGGTCGGTGCGCTCAACATCCACGAGTTACGCAAGCGCATGAGCGGCGAAGCCGCGATCCGCGCCTGCACCATTTCGATGGCGTTTGCGATGGCTGCGCTCGCCGTGAGCACCGAGCCGGTGCTGACCGCGGCTGCCCTGGTGCTCGCCGGCGCGGTCTGGATGGCCGCCGTCGCACTGTTTAATATCGGCGTGCAGCTCTCGGCGCCGCGCTGGGTCGCCGGCCGCTCGCTCGCGGCGTTCCAGGCCTCGATTTCGGGCGGCATCGCGGTCGGCGCCTGGGGCTGGGGCCATCTCACCGACTATGCCGGCGTCGAGGTCGCGCTGCTGACGGCTGCCGGCCTGATGCTGATCTCGCCGGTGCTGGGGATCTGGCTCACGATGCCGCGCGTCGGCGCCCGTAACGAAGACGCCGATTTGCTAGCGGATCCGGAAGTCAAACTGTCGCTCACGGCACGCAGCGGGCCGCTGGTGGTCGAGATCGAATACCGCGTCGCCCAAGACAACGCCCGCGCCTTTCACAACGTGATGCAGGACGTGCAGCTCTCTCGTCAGCGCAACGGTGCTTACGGCTGGTCGATCGCGCGCGACATCGCCGATCCCGAATTGTGGACCGAGCGTTACCACTGTCCGACCTGGCTCGACTATCTACGCCAGCGCAACCGCTCGACCCAGTCCGAACGCGCTCTGCATCAGGAGGCGATCGATTTCCACATCGGCCCCGATCCGGTGCGGATCCGCCGCATGCTCGAGCGTCCGTTCGGCTCGGTGCGCTGGAAAGAGGAGACGCCGGACCAGGCAGCAAGTGAGGTGCTGCCCGTGGTCGCCACTGCGGCGGGAAGCAGCACGTAGGGTTTCGCGAGTCCGTAGCGACGTCTTACTGCCCGTGATCCGTCAGCACCTTCTCGCAGCCTTTGGTGAGCCGCGTACGGTTTTGCTTGAGGCAGGCGAGCACAACCTGATCGCCATTGTTCATCACCGGGCGGCAGAAGCGCGTCACATCGCGCGCACAGGCGTCGTGACCGGGCTGCTGCGCGGACGCAGCCGATGCAAACAGGATCAATGGAATGATGAAAAGAAATCTGGTCATCGCGTAATGCCTCTTACCCGGAAGATGTGCGGGCGAAGCTAGAGCGACGATCCCGAAGCCGCAACGGCTTTATTGGCAGGCGGGCTTGCGCTGCCGCGTGGCCCCGGCTTGACGCCGGGGCACATCGCGAGGGGAGCTAACCGACGCAACGACGCTATCGTTACTGTTACTGAGCGTCCTGGGCGTCAGCGACCTTGCGTGACGCGCCGCCCTTGGCGAGGTCCTTGTCCATCACCGCACGGCAACCGGCGCTCAGATCCGAACGATGCTTCATCATGCACGCCGTGATCTTCGGGATGTTCGGGATTTCCGACGAGCACAGGCGGAAAGCGTCGCCGGTGCACTGCTGCTGGGCTTCGGACGAGAAGGCGAAGCTGGAGCCGGTCGAGGCGATCGAGAGGATGGCGGCAAAGCCCAGAGCCAGGCTGGTGTCGCGGATCTTGCTACTCAAGGACTTGGTGTTCAGAGACTTGGTGTTCAGCGAGTTGGTCATTTGAAGCTCCCATTGGCACCGCTGGAAGCGGGCCCGTTGTTGATGGGATCGACCATGCTCCAGCAAAACAGTTTCCACTGTGATGACGGTCACGGGAGGCCCACCCTCTGTGACTATGGTCACGTTGGCGCACCTCGCTGAAATTCCTTCATATCCGCTGTCGTGTTGGTGTCACGTTAACTGTTCCTTCGCATTAATGGCTCGTCGAGCGGGAAATTCCGCCGGTTTGGTTGCGTAATTGGAAAGAATGGCGATGCGTAATGCGTTGGGCCTGATGCTGGCCAGTGTAGTTGCGGCGGTCGTGATTGCCGCCGGCGGTTGGTTTTATTATTCCTCGCGCGCCGACCAGGCCGCTCCCAAGACGATTGCCGCCCGTGCCGCCGATCAATTGCCGGCACAGGCGAAGCTCGCCGCCAAGGACGACGTCACGACCACGGCGGCGATTGCGGCCAAACCGGCGGCAGCCGCCCCGGCCGCCGCACCCGCGCCGATGCCGGTTCAGCAGAAATCGACCTGCGCCAATCCCAACGCGCTCGGCGTCTCCCGCGTGGTCGAGATCGACACCACCGGCGGTCCGGGCTTCGGCTTCGATCATTTCAAGCAGTTCGACTTCCTCACCGACAAGGAGGTCGTGCTGACGTTCGACGACGGTCCCTGGCCGGTCAACACGCCCGCCGTGCTGAAGGCGCTCGCGGATGAATGCACCAAGGGCCTGTTCTTCTCGGTCGGCAAGCATGCGACCTACCATCCGGAAATCCTTCGCCAGGTGCTGGCGCAGGGCCACACGGTCGGCACTCACACCTGGTCGCACGTCAACCTGAACGGCAAGAAGATGACCGAGCAGATGGCCAAGGACGAGGTCGAGAAGGGTGTTAGCGCCGTGAAATACGCGCTCGGCACCAACCCGGCACCGTTCTTCCGCTTCCCGCAGCTGCAGCACAATCCGGCGATCGTGAGCTATTTCGGCACCCGCAACGTCGCGATGTTCTCGACCGACATCGACTCCTTCGACTTCAGGAAGGGCGCGACGCCGGAGAAGATCATCGAGACCGTGATGACCAGGCTCGACAAGCTCGGCAAGGGCATCATCCTGATGCACGACTTCCAGAAGCATACCGGCGAAGCCATGCCTGCACTGCTCGCGCGGCTCAAGGCCGGCGGCTACAAGGTCGTGCAGATGAAGGCCAAGACGACGCTCGAGTCGCTGCCAGAATATGACGAGGCATTGCTGAAGGACCTGAAGGTGCCGACCTCGAGCGCACGTCCGATCGGGAGCGTGGTGCAGACGGTTTCGCAGTAGCGCGTCCAGTCCGATCCAAATCTCTTGCGTCATGGCCGGGCTTGTCCCGGCCATATGCTTTTTGAGAGCGAGCGCCTTACCAGTAGATGCCGTGACGATGCAGCTCGCTGATGATGCGGCCTTCGGTCCAGCTGCGCTTGTGCTTCGGCTTGTCTGCCTTGGCCGTCGTCTTCGCGGCGGGTTGGATCGTCGTCGCGGGCGCTGAGGTCGTCGTGGTGGTCGGTGCAGCGGCCGCCGCAGGCGCCGTAAGCGAAACCGCCGGCGGCCGATCGAGATATTTCGGAGCTTCGGCGGCTGGCGCTGCTTCGCTCACCTGCGTCGGCGCGGCAGCAAGCGCTGGCGCCGTTTGCTGAACCGAAGCCGGCTCGCTCACCGCGGACAGCGACAGGCTGCGCGGGCCTCCGGCCTGGGCAGAGGCAGAGACCAGCACCATAGCGGCCACCAGAATGATCTTGCGCATATGAAATCTCCCCGTGTTTGGCGTGAGCTGGACACTAGGGGAGCTGATCGCGAGTTTATGTGATCACGATCACTCAGACTGCCGTGCGATATTGAATCCTCCGACGGTGATGCCACGGCGATGCAATGCTGTGCTCGACCGGACTCATCTGCGCAGCGCGCGCATGGTGACCAAATGCGCCGGTCACAACGCCTGGCTTGCGGAGATCAAATGAGCTGAGTTCGTACCGGACACATGGGTTACACTTTCCGCTTTTGTTCTGCGGGAGGTGTAGATGCCGTGGAAAGCGAGTTCGGTAATGGAAGAGCGCCTTCGCTTTGTCGCCCGGCTGTTGGACGGGGAAGCCATGACGGATGTGTGCCGGGAGTTCGGCATCTCCCGCAAGACCGGCTACAAGATTTTCGATCGTTACAAGGAACACGGGCTCGAGGCGCTGAACGACCGCTCCCGACGGCCGGTTCGCTACGCCAACCAATTGCCGGCCCAGATCGAGACCCTGATTGTCCAGTTCAAGGCCGAGAAGCCGCATTGGGGTGCGCGCAAGATCCGCGAGTTGCTGGTGCGCCGGCTCGATGGCGATGTTCGCGTGCCGGCCAAAAGCACCATTCATGCGGTGCTCGATCGCCACGGCCTGGTCAAACGCGGCGGCGGACCGCGCCACCGTGCGCGCGGCACGCCGCTGTCGCAAGGGACGGCCCCCAATGATCTCTGGTGCGCCGACTTCAAGGGCGAGTTCAAGCTCGGCAATGGCCGCTACTGCTTTCCCTTGACGGTCAGCGATAACGCCTCGCGCTTCCTGTTGCTGAGCGAGGCGCTCGACTCGAC
>NZ_JH600073.1:4507849-4809832 GCF_000244935.1 Bradyrhizobium sp. WSM1253 | reverse complement strand
CCGAATTGACTTACCCCTTCCACGACCGCGACATTGTCGTCACCGCTTGCGGGCGGCTCTGCCTGCATCGCAAGAAGATCAACATCTCAACCGTGCTGGCCGGTCAGAAGCTCGGCATCAAGGAGGTCGACGAGGGCATTTGGCTCGTCAGCTTCATGCACTACGATCTCGGTTACTTCGATCTGGAGCAGAAAACCTTGCAGCCGCTCGACAACCCGTTCGGCCAGAAGCCCGTCACCGATGTCTCAGTTGCCACCGCAGCGCCCTGAGCGCGACGCGCTCTCGTGCATTCTTGGCATGGCAGGCCCTTTGCTTGCTCCGCTGTCGCGGTCAACCCCCGAAGCCCACAGGGGCGCGGCACGCGCGGGGTTGACGGCGACAGCGCGAGCCAAGCAACAATGGCCAGGCCATGGATGCGTCTCGCCGGAACACAGCAGATCGCTGACCAGCGGCCTCAAACTGGATCGACTTTTGGAGTAAACGACTTTGAAACCCCTCGACAACCCGTTCGGCACGAGGTTGTCACCCATGTCTTAGGTACGACCTGTTACCTATGTCTCCGGTCTGGACACTGGGGCGCTGGTGCCGCAAGAGGGATTCGAACCCCCGACCCCGTCATTACGAATGACGTGCTCTACCAACTGAGCTATTGCGGCGAACCATGCCGGGGCCCGCGCGAGGCCGGTCCCGTTACGCGCGCTCCTGATATCGGGCATGGCCCGAATTGGCAAGGTGGAGCCGGCTCCCAAATGCCGCTCACCCGCCCCAGCGGGACCAGAATCCGCGCCAGCCGCCGGCCTGGGCCTTTGCATGGTCCCTGGGCGTGCCGATTTGTTCCGTAAATTCATCGCTCGGGCCCTCGTCGTCGATCCCGGGATCATCCGGGGCGCGGACGATCGGGATGACGGCGGGAATAGGTGCTTGCGTGGGCTTGCCAAGGTCGGCGCGGGTCCGGAACACCGGCGTCGCGGCTACCGGCGATGATTCGGCGATCTCAGGGGCCGGTTTGACCGGCTCGGCTGGCGTGACGGCCGGCTCTCCCTTTGCCGCTTCGTTGGCAGTTTCCTCGGTGGTTTCCTTGGCGTCCTCCTTGGCTTCAAGAGGCGGCGAATTGTCCTGCGCAGCAGGCACCGGATCCGGCGCCATGACAGCCGGTTCCGCCGGGCTTTCGCTCGGGGCCGCCGTCACCCGCTTCGGCGGCGGAGCCGCCAGCATGGCTTCCTCGAAGGCTGAGGATTCGATCATCGCGCCCCTGTCGGAAGGAAGACTGGCGACCGGCGTTTGCCACTGGAACGCGTCGAGGCGACCGGTGACCGGGGAAACCGGACGCCAGCGATCGCTGACATAACCGTCCGCGGTCCAGGCTGGATCATGGCGGGCGCGCACCGCGCGCAAAGTCCAGGCGCGGGCCCGGCCGCCGTCACCATGCTCCGTGCGCTCGATCTCCGCCATCAGCAGCGCCACGCGCTGGGTCGGATCGTTGACGTAAGGCGCCAGCACCGCGCGCGCACGGGCGAACTCGGACGCATCGATCGCGGCGCGCGCGATCGCCAGCTGGCCCTCGACATAACCAGTCTTGTCGGCAGGAATCTTGGCGGCGAGCGTCTCGACCCGCTGCAAGCGCTGCCGCGCGGAATCGCCGAGCTTCACATGCGCATAGGCATCCGCGAGATCAGGATGCGGATTAGCGAGCCAGGCAGTTTCCACCAGCTTCATGGCGCGGCGCACCTGATGCGCCTCGCTTTCGAATTTTGCAGCGAGCACCGCGGCCGGAACCAGGGTCGGCGCGAGCTTGACCGCCTGCATCACGCTCTCGCGCGCGACGTCGCGGTCCATCGTTTCCAATTCCAGCGCGCGGGCGGCGAGCAGCACGCCGCGTTGGCGGCGATAGGCCTGCTTGTCAATCAGGCCCGCGGACAGATTCGAATCGAGGATCGCGAGCGCGCCGCTCCAGTCACCGCGCGCACAGCGGAAGCCGAGCACCGCCTGCGAGGCCCAAGTCGAGGACGGCGACAGCTTGATCGCTTCCTCGGCGATCATCACGGCGCCGACCGCATCGTCGGCGCGCTGCGCCTCGATGAACAGGCCGCGCAGACCGAGCAGGCGCGTGTCCTCGCGCTCGGCCATGGCACGGAAGACGCGCTGGGCCTCGTCGCGATTGCCCTCGAGCTGCGCGGATTGCGCATGCAGGAGAAGCGCGAGCGGATCGTTTGCGGCCAGCCGCCGCGCGGTATCGGCGTGGCGACGAGCAAGCGCGGTGTCGCCATGGCCGATCGCAAGCAGGCCGTGGGTGATGGCGTGGCGGCCGCGAGCATGGCGCTTTTCGTGACGACGGCGGCGCAGACGCCCCGGAGCGCGCCAGGCCATCGTCAGCAGGCTCCAGACCAGCACGACTGCCGCGGCAAAGAGGCCAAGCAAGAATACGAATCGGGGAAGCGTCGTTGTGGCGCGGAAGGCGCCCGCGGTCAGGACGAGGTCGCCAGGCTGATCGGCGACCCAGGCCGCGCCAGCCGCCGCCAGCGCGATCAGGACGAGGAAGAGGACGATGCGAAGCATGACGATCCCTATACGCGCTGATTGTTGCGCGAACCTTTATTGACCAGGCTTGACGAGATCCGCCATGGCGGCGTCGGCGAATTTGCGTGAGGCTGCGAGCGCGGCGTCACGGGCATCGGCCTTGTCGAGCCAGGCTTGCGCCGGTGCACGATCGGCCTCGGGCAGCGTCTTCAACTCGCGCCGTGCCTCGACGAAATCGTTGCGCAACGCAGCCGCCGTCACCCGCGCGACGATGGCGCCGCGATCGTTGCCGACCCCGTCGGTACGCTCGATGCGGACGAGTTTTGACGCCCCTGCCTGAAGGCGCTCGACGATGCCGGTGCCGCTGGCCGGAGCTTCCGCCGGCGGCGACAATTTTGGCACGATGTTGAGGAGCTCGCGACTCAATGCGACCGGCGTCGGAATGCCTGACGATGCAAAGGTGTCGAGCGGCTTCAGCATATCTGGCTTTGCTGCCAGCGACCGCGCGGCGGCGAGCTGCGACTCGAAGGCATCGCCGTGGCGAACGGCGACGTCGAGCAGGGCCGCCGCCACCACATGGCGCAGCGGCTTGTCGTCCATCGTTTTCGCGTCGGCGATCTTCTCGCTTTGCTGTGCGAGTTCCGCACGTTCGGTCTTGCTGGCACGTTCGAGCTGAGCGAGGCGGTCGTTGAGAGCGGCAAGATCGGGCGCGGCAGCGCGCGGCGCCGATGTCGCGTCGTTCAGGGCGCTCGCAGTCTTGTCGGATTGTGCGCGCAGATTGGCAATCTCGCTGCGCAGGCTCGTTGCGGATTTCTCCAGCGCATCGATCCGCGCCACCATGGCCGGATCGGCGGCAGGCTTGCCCGCCTTGGCTTCGACCGCGGCAATGCGTCCGCTTAGCGCGTCGACGGCTGCGCCCGTCACTTGCGGAGCAGCCGGCGGTGCCTGCACCGCGGGCCAGCCCAGTATCCAGCCGACCGCGATCACAATTGCGGCTGCGACAGCGCCGGAGAACGGCGCGATAACCCAAGGCGAAATCGACGGCGATACCGATGCGGACGCAACGGAAGACTCCTCCGCGGCAGGTTCGGGCTGCGGCTCGGCATTAGCTTCTTCGGACTTGGCTTCTTCAGACTTGTCCTCTTCGGACTTGGCCAGCTCATGCGCGGCCTGTTGGGTCGCTGCCTCAGGCTCGCCCGCCACCTCCTGCGGCTGGGTCGAGACTTCCGTCGCCTCGAGGTCGATGGTGGGCGGGATGCGCTTGGCGCGGCCGGACTCGGGAGCCAATCCTGCGTCTTCAGGCTTGTCGTCGGCCATCGTGACGGTTCCTCACACTTACCTGCCCTGAACGAACGGACCCGATTGCGTCGGATTCGGCCCGACCTCTTACGCCAAACGGGTGCGCAAAGCACGCTCCAAGGTGTCAAATAAGGCATTTTCGTCCGGCGTCGCCGCCACCAGAACCTGCGAGGCACCGGCCTCGCGCAGCACGCCGGCGACGGCCTCGGACAGGCAGCATTGCGGGATCGCCAGAGCCGAGATTTCGACGCCTTCGCCCCGCGCGGCCTCCAGGAAAGCCCGCGCACTGCGCCGGGAGTAGTGCAGCACCGCCCTGATCCCATGGGCGGCAAAGCCCTCACAGACATCGCGCGGCAACAGCTTGACCGGCGCCATGCGATAGGTCGTGTGCGTGACGACGTTGAAGCCTTCGGCGCTCAGCTCGCCTCCGAGGTCGCGCGACAGATCCGCGCCCGCGAGATAGAGCAACGTGCCCTTTTTCTTCAGCCGCTTGTCGCGCGCGCTCTGCATCACCTTGTCGCGCAGGGCAGTACCGTCGCCGCCGGCGACGATCACCTCGGCAAAGCCGGCATCGCGCGCGGCGGCGGCCGTGTGCTCGCCGACGGCAAACAGCGGCAGCTCCAGGAGACCAAGGTCCTGCAATCGCGGCGCGACGGCACGGATCGCATTGGCCGACGTGACGATGACGGCGCTGTAGCTCGTTTCACTCTCGGCATGGAAGGCGACCGGTTCGAACTTGAGCACCGGCGCGAGCAGCACCACATGACCCCGTGCACGCAGATTTTCCGACGTCGCCTCATTGTCGGGATGCGGCCGTGTGACAAGAATGGACATCGCTTGTGTTCCCGAACCACGTGGCGGTGGCGCTTTCACGAGGAACGGCCGCGCGTGACGATTGCGTTGGCCGACCCCGGAATGCTACCGGACGTACCAGAACTCTGCTTTGCGGATGAGCGCAAGGGGGGGTGAGAAGGGCGCAAATTGGATAACAATTCGCCAATGCTGGTACTGGGCATCGAAACCACCTGCGACGAGACCGCCGCGGCGGTGATCGAGCGTGCGCCTGACGGCGCAGGCAAGATCCTGTCGAATATCGTGTGGTCGCAGGTCGAGGAGCATGCCCGTTTCGGCGGCGTGGTACCGGAGATCGCGGCCCGCGCCCATGTCGACCTGCTCGACGGCATCATCGACCGCGCCATGCACGAGGCCGGCATCGACTTCGCCCAGCTCGACGGTGTCGCGGCCGCCGCGGGCCCAGGACTGATCGGTGGTGTCATCGTCGGGCTCACCACCGCGAAGGCGATCGCGATGGTGCACGCCACGCCGCTGGTCGCGGTGAACCATCTGGAGGCGCATGCGCTGACGCCGCGCCTGACCGACGCACTCGAATTTCCCTATTGCCTGTTTCTCGCCTCGGGCGGCCATACCCAGATCGTCGCCGTCACCGGCGTCGGCCAGTATGTGCGGCTCGGCACCACCGTCGACGATGCGATCGGCGAGGCCTTCGACAAGGTCGCGAAGATGCTGGGACTGCCCTATCCGGGCGGACCGCAGGTCGAGCGCGCGGCGAAGAGCGGCGATCCCGCGCGATTTGCGTTTCCGCGGCCGTTGCAGGGACGCCCCGACGCCAACTTCTCGCTATCGGGATTGAAGACGGCGGTGCGCAACGAAGCAAGCCGGTTGGCCGAGATCACACCGCAGGACGTCAACGATCTCTGCGCGAGCTTCCAGGCTGCCGTGCTCGATTCCACCGCCGACCGGTTGAGCGTAGGTCTCAAACTTTTCCGCGAGCAGTTCGGCGCACCGCGCGCGCTTGTGGCGGCCGGCGGCGTCGCCGCCAATCAGGCGATCCGCGACGCGCTGCATGACGTTGCGAGGAAAGCCGGAACACAATTGATCATGCCGCCGCCGGCGCTCTGCACCGACAATGGTGCAATGATCGCTTGGGCCGGCGCCGAACGTCTCGCACTCGGCATGACCGACACGATGGAAGCACAGCCTCGCGCGCGCTGGCTGCTCGATGCGAACGCGACGGCACCGGCCGGATACGGCAAGACGCGCGCGGGATTCTAGCAATGACAGCGTTCCAATCGATTGCGGTGATTGGAGCCGGCGCCTGGGGCACGGCGCTGGCGATGGTGGCGGCTCGGGCCGGACGGAACGTGACGCTGTGGGCGCGCAATCCCGAGCACGCGACGCGAATCGCATTGAGCCGCGACAATCCGCGGCTGCCGGGCGTGCGGCTTGCTCCGGATATCGTCGTGACGAGCGATCTGGCCCTCGCCGCGCAGGCGGACATGCTGCTGATCGCGGTGCCCGCGCAGCATCTGCGCGGTGCTGTCAACATGCTCGCCTTGCACCTGGAAAAGCCGGTGCCGATCATTGCCTGCGCCAAGGGCATCGAGCACGGCACCCATAAATTCATGACCGACGTGATCGCCGAGGCCGCGTCCCACGCGCAGCCGGCGATCCTGTCGGGCCCGAGCTTTGCCGACGATGTCGCGCGTGGTCTGCCGACCGCGGTCACGCTGGCGGCGAGGGACGAAGCGCTGGCCAACAGCCTGGTGCAGGCGCTGGGCTCGACGACCTTCCGGCCCTATCACTCCACCGATGTCCGCGGCGTCGAGATCGGCGGCGCCGCCAAGAACGTGCTGGCGATCGCGGTCGGCATCGCGGTCGGGCGCAAGCTCGGCGCTTCCGCCCAGGCCGCCCTCACCACCCGCGCCTTTGCCGAGCTGACACGCCTCGGCCGCGCGCTCGGCGCACGCAGCGAAACACTCACGGGCTTGTCTGGCCTCGGCGATCTGATCCTGACCTGCTCGAGCCCACAATCGCGCAATTTCGCGCTCGGCCTGGCGCTTGGCCGCGGCGATCAGCCGCCCGCCGGCAAGCTTGCCGAAGGCGAATTCACCGCGCCGGTCCTGATCGAGCTCGCGGCTTCGCAAAACATCGAAATGCCAGTATCGGAAGCCGTCGCATCGATCCTGACCGGCAGAAGCACGATCGACGCCGCGATCTCGGGGCTCATGACGCGACCTTTCAAGGCAGAGGAATGAACATGGCGTACTGGCTGGTGAAATCCGAACCATCGGTGTGGTCCTGGGACCAGCAGGTGGCGAAGGGCGCCAAGGGCGAGGCCTGGACCGGCGTGCGCAATTACACCGCGCGCCAGAACCTCGTCGCAATGAAAAAGGGCGACAAGGCGTTCTTCTATCATTCCAACGAGGGCAAGGAGATCGTCGGCATCGCGGAGATCGTCAAGGAAGCCTACCCCGATCCGACCGACAAGACCGAGAAATTCGTCTGCGTCGACATCAAGGCCGACAAGCCGTTGAAGATTCCGGTGACGATGGCGGCGATCAAGGCCGAGAAGAAGCTCGCCGACATGGCGCTGGTGAAATATTCGCGCCTCTCGGTGCAGCCGGTGACGGCCGAGGAATGGAAGCTCGTCTGCAAGATGGGTGGGATGTAGGCTTAGGCACTGTAGCCCGGATGAGCGAAGCGATATCCGGGACTACTGCTGCGATCCCGCATGTCGCTACGCTCATGCGGGCTACGATATCGGAGTTCGCGTCTCCGGCAGCGCAAACACCTCGCATGGCGCGGCAATGCCGCGCAGCGAATGTGATCCGAGCGCGATCAGAGGCATGTCCGTCTCGGCGGCGAGCGCGCCCGACGCCAGCACGGTTCTGCCGAGCGGCTTGCACAATCCTTCGAGCCGGCTGGCGAGATTGACGGCGGGGCCGATCGCCGTGAAATCGAGCCGGTTGGCGGCGCCGATATTACCCCACAGCATTTCGCCGAGATGCAGCGCCGCCCCGAACGCGAGTGGCGGCACACCTTGGGCACGGCGCTCCGCGTTGAGATACGCCATCCCGGCTTCGGCTGCGCTCGCGGCACGCAGAGCTGCATCGCACGCTTGGCGCGGTGACGCCCCGACCACCGGAAAGATCGCGAGCACGCCGTCGCCGATGAATTTCAGCACCTCGCCGCCGAAGGCGTGAACCGCGCCGGCGATGCGATCGAACCATGCATCGAGCGCCGCGATGACGTCGGGAGGCGGATTGGTTTCCGACAGGAGCGTGAAGTTGCGCAGATCGGCATAGAGCAGCGCGGCCTGTATAGTCTCGCCGAGATCGCGCCGCAGGGGTGCCGCCAGCACCCGCTCCGCGCTGCGCTTGCCGAGATAAGCATCCAACGTCGCGCGCAACGTGGCACGCGCGGCAAGCACCGCAAGGGGCGTCGCGGCGAAACGCGCGGCCTGGCGCAATTGCTCGGTCTCGTCTGCGGTGAACGGACGCGGCCCGATCCAGCCGAGCAACGGCCCGTCAGGCCGTCCGACCAAATGTTCGTGCACCTCACCGTCCGCGATGTCGCGCAGCCAGCGGCGGCCGGCATCGTTGGGCGGGTCGGGCGCGAGGCCGCCTGGTGCGAAGCCGAGCGCTTCGATCACCCGGCCGTTCTCCGCGCGCCACAACCAGGTCCGCTTCGCGATCAGCGGATGCGGCACCTCGAGCGTCAGGCTGCCTGCCGCAAGCGGCACGCCGTCGGCGACCAGATGTGCGCCGAGGTCCGCGAGCAGGCGGTCGGCCCCGGCGCTATCGGCGGCGGCGTCGACAAGCCAGGCGAGCGTCGGAGAGAGGTGCATGGCCCGATCATGACGATGCCAGGCCGTCTTTGTCACGGGCAATCCTTGACGGGCCGCTCGCGCGCCGCCATGTCCCAGTGTCAGCCCAGGGATGATCGCGGATGACCGAACCGTTCATAGTGCGACGCGAGACCCAGATTGCCGCCCCACGTGCCACCGTTTTCGCTTACCTGACCGACCCCGAGAAGATTTTGAGCTGGATGGGTTCCGACGCGACCACGGAGCCGCATCCCGGCGGGCTATATCTGCTCAAAGGCATCGGCCCTCGCGGTGGCGTCGCCCGCGGCGCGTTCCGCGAAGTCGTGCCGGTGCATCGTCTTGCCTACACGTTCGGATGGGAGGGCGGCCAGGAAGTGCCGCCCGGCTCGAGCCTGATCGAGATCGACCTGATCGAACGCGACGGCGGCACATTGCTGTGCATGACCCATAGCGGGCTGCCGACCGAGGAACAGGCTGCCGCCCACGCGACGGGATGGGCGCATTATCTGGGACGGCTCACGGCGGCAGCCGCGGGCGGCGATCCCGGTCCCGACAACGGCGTTTCCAACAAGGCGTAACGACGCCGAGGTCAGACCGCCGCGGTCGCCACCACCTGCTGTAAAAGCTGCTCGCGCCTGGCCTGCGAGCGCTGGCCCTTCATGGTCGCGGCGAAGCGTTCGAGGATGCCGTCTTCGAACGCGGTGACGATGGTGTCGTGAACATAGCTCTTGCGGCAGATCGCCGGCGTGTTGGAGAGCTGATCGGCGGCGCCGCGGATTGCCTCCAGCACCTGCTTCTTGCGGCCACGCTGGCTGGTCGCCGGCGTGATCCGCGACAGCGATTCCACCACAACCGCAGAGGCCATCAGCGTGCGGAAATCCTTCAGCGAGATCTTGATGCCGGCGATCTCGCGCAGAAACGCGTTCACCTGTGTGGTGCTGACCGCACGCACGATGCCGTAGGGATCGCGATACTGGAACATGCGCTTGCCGGGAACGCCCTGCAAAATGCCGATGGCGCGCACGAGCTTGGCGGCGTCGCACTCCTTGCGCACGGCCTTGCCGCCCTTCGCCTTGAAGGTCAGCACGAAGCTGTCGTCTTCCAGCGAGACGTTGGACTTCAGCAGCGTGGTGGCTCCGCGGGGGCCGTTGAGACGGGCATAGGATTCGTTGCCGGGGCGGATCGCGGTGCGCGCGATCAGTTCGATGACGGCCGAGAGCGCGAACTCGCGGGTCGGCTCGTCGCCCGACAGGAACGCCGAGACCTTGCGCCGGATCTTGGGCAGCGCGCCGACGAGTTTTTCAAGGCGATGCGCCTTGCGTTGCTCGCGGACCTTCTCCCAATCGGCGTGATAGCGATATTGCAGCCGGCCCGCGGCATCGCGTCCCACCGCCTGGAGATGCGTGCTTGGATCGGCCGAGTAGCGCACCTCGCGATAGGCCGGCGGCACCGCCATGGAATGCAGCCGCCGAATGGTGCGGGGATCGCGGATGTGGACGCCGTTGTGCCGCACGAAGGAATAGCCCTTGCCGCGCCTGATGCGGCGGATGGTCAGCTCGTTCTGGTCGCCGAGCCGCAGGCCCAGTTCCTTGGCGAGGGCCTCGACCGTCGCCGCAGGCGCCGCGTCGAACACTTTTTTTGGGCTGGGACGGCCGGAACCGGCCGGTTTCGGCCATTGTCCGAGGGCTTTGGCCAGCGCAATGGCTGCAGGATCGGCTGAAGCGGGCCGTATCGTCCCGAGATTCTGCTGATCCATCATAGTCTTATGCCTTAGCCCTGTCTGTTATCGGTCAATGCCGCTGTTCTGATTTTCGTTCCAAGGGGTCTCGTTGGACCCGGGTTGGCCATTTAGGGTGTTCCGAACCGCATTGCGAGTCCCGAATCAGTGAGAGACGGTTTCTAAATACCTCTGCTGGGTGCATGGCGCTCTGCGCGGGCCCATTCCGACGATCTGGATAAAGACCCGAAAGCCGCCCGTTGCCCTGTTTCAAAACTGCGACAGTCGCAAGAAGCGGCTTGATCCTCCGCATGGCAGGCTGCTCGCCGAAGGTCCAGCTTGTGCACCTTGTCGGGTCCGGTTAGCCCGACGCATAATCGGTTCAACGATCAAGTCGGCTCGCCAGTGGTCTGTGCTCGGCTTGCCGTATCTGGAGGGAAACATGTCCGAGAAGATCTACGACGTCCCCGCGGAATGGGCGAAGCGCGCCTGGGTCGACCAGGCCAAATACAAGGACATGTACGCCCGCTCGATCTCGGACCCGAACGGTTTCTGGGCGGAGCAGGCCAAGCGCATCGACTGGATGCACGCTCCGACCAAGATCGAGAACGTCTCCTTCGCGCCCGGCAACATCTCCATCAAATGGTTCGAGGACGGCGTTCTCAACGTCGCCCATAATTGCATCGACCGGCATCTCCACAGCCGCGCCAACCAGACCGCGATCATCTGGGAAGGCGACGATCCCTCACAATCCCGGCACATCACTTACAAGGAGCTGCACGACGAGGTCTGCCGGATGGCCAACATCCTGCGCACCCGGAACGTCAAGAAGGGCGACCGTGTCACCATCTACCTGCCGATGATTCCGGAGGCGGCCTACGCGATGCTGGCCTGCGCGCGGATCGGCGCGATTCACTCCGTGGTGTTCGCCGGCTTCTCGCCCGACAGCCTCGCCCAGCGCATCAACGACTGCCAGTCCAAGGTGATCATCACCGCGGATGAGGGCCTGCGCGGCGGCAAGAAGGTGCCGCTGAAGGCCAACGTCGACGCGGCGCTCGCCAAGGCAGACGGCGTCGACTGGGTGGTCGTGGTCAAGCGCACCGGCGGCGCGGTCGAAATGAATCCCTCGCGCGACCTCTGGTACCACGACGCCGCCAAGATGGTGACGACGGAATGCCCGGTCGAGCACATGCACGCCGAGGATCCGCTGTTCATCCTCTACACCTCGGGCTCGACAGGCCAGCCCAAGGGCGTGCTGCACACCTCCGCGGGCTATCTCGTGTTCGCCGCGATGACGCATCAATACGTCTTCGACTATCACGACGGCGATATCTACTGGTGCACCGCGGACGTCGGCTGGGTCACCGGCCACAGCTACATTCTGTACGGACCGCTCGCCAACGGGGCGACCACGCTGATGTTCGAAGGCGTGCCGAATTACCCGGATAATTCGCGATTCTGGAACGTCATCGACAAGCACAAGGTCAACATCTTCTACACCGCGCCAACCGCGATCCGCGCGCTGATGCAGAGCGGCGACGCGCCCGTGAAGAAGACCTCGCGCGCCAGCCTGCGCCTGCTCGGCTCGGTCGGCGAGCCGATCAATCCGGAAGCCTGGGAGTGGTATCACCGCGTCGTCGGCGACAACCGCTGCCCGATCGTCGATACCTGGTGGCAGACCGAGACCGGCGGCATTTTGATCACGCCGCTGCCCGGCGCCACGAAGCTCAAGCCGGGCTCGGCGACGCAGCCATTCTTCGGCGTGATGCCCGAGATCGTCGATGCCGACGGCAACGTGCTGGACGGCGAGACATCAGGCAATCTGTGCCTGACGCGGTCATGGCCGGGCCAGATGCGCACGGTCTATGGCGACCACGCCCGCTTCGAGCAGACTTATTTCTCGACCTACAAGGGCAAGTATTTCACCGGCGACGGCTGCCGACGCGATGCCGACGGTTATTACTGGATCACCGGCCGCGTCGACGACGTCATCAACGTCTCCGGCCACCGCATGGGTACCGCCGAAGTCGAAAGCGCACTGGTCGCGCATGAGAAGGTGTCGGAGGCCGCCGTGGTCGGCTTCCCGCATGACATCAAGGGCCAGGGCATCTACGCCTATGTGACCCTGATGGCCGGCATCGAGCCGACCGAGGATCTGCGCAAGGAGCTCGTCACCTGGGTGCGCAAGGAGATCGGCCCGATCGCTTCGCCCGACCAGATTCAGTTTGCACCGGGTCTGCCAAAAACGCGCTCCGGCAAGATCATGCGCCGCATCCTGCGCAAGATCGCCGAGGACGAGCCGGGCAGCCTGGGCGACACCTCGACCCTGGCCGATCCCGGCGTGGTCGACGACCTCGTCAAGAACCGGCAGAACAAGAAGTCGGCGTAAAGGCGGTCTCGTGCCCCGGACGCAGCGCAGCGCTCGTTAGCGGTGCGCTGCAGAGCCGGGGCCCATGCAACAGCAGACTCTGAGGCTTTCTGGGTCCCGGCCTTCCGTCGCACCGCTTCGCGCTTCGCCGCGTCCGGGACACGAGACCCATCCCCGCGTTAGCGCTCCCCCGAACAACGGTCGTTCACCTCCTCACGCACTTGTCAGGCCGCGCCCCGGCGGCCGGGCATCTTTCCCGCCGAGTGTTGTTTTCAGGTCATTTACTTTGTTTCGAACATTTCCTTTGTTCCCCCTGCTGGCTGGCCCTTGGCGGCCGTGCGTGGAAACCATCCGGTTAACAAGCGCGGTTAAGAATGTCCCCTGACAAGGACTTGCAACAAGGACTTGGCGAGCCAGCGATTGCCGGTTTTGCGTAATTTTGGACGGTCCGTTCGGGGCAGGGGGAAAATCGATGTCGATGAGGATTGCTGTGGCGCTGGCCGCCACCGTCGGGGCTGGGGTCTTGATGTCGACGGCGGCGCAGGCGCGGCCGGAAATGGTGGGGACGCACCTGGCCGACTATTCGCCGGGCACCATCGTGGTCAAAACCAACGAGCGTCGGCTCTATCTCGTCCTCGATAACGGCCACGCCGTGCGCTACCCGGTCGGCGTCGGCAAGTCCGGCAAGCAGTGGGCCGGCACCACCCGCATCGACGGCAAGTACCGCAATCCGGCCTGGTCGCCGCCTGCCGAAGTGAAGCGCGACAAGCCGAGCATCCCGGACGTTATCCCGGGCGGCTCACCGCGCAATCCGATGGGCGTCGCGGCGATGACGCTGTCCGGTGGTGAATATGCCATTCACGGTACCAACGTGCCGGGCTCGATCGGCGGCTTCGTCTCCTATGGCTGCATCCGCATGCTCAACGACGACATCACCGATCTCTACAGCCGCGTCTCGGTCGGCACCACGGTGGTCGTGACGCGCTGATCGCCGGCATCGGGGTGAGACGGCAAGAGCCGCGTCTTTCGACGCGGCTTTTTTGTCACCAGAAGCGCCAACTCCGCGCGCACCAGCCGTCGCGATGGCCGCCATTGTAGCTCCGCGCGTAGCCGCCGGCGAGCAACGCCGCCGAGACATTGGCCGTACGTTTCGTCGCGACGTCAGCGAGAACGCGTCCGTATTTGTCAGGTCCGAGATTGGTAATCGTCACGCCACCTTGCCCGAGCAGATCGCGCAATGCGCGGGCCGCGGCTTCGGCCTTGTCCAGTTCCTCCTGGCAGGAGGCTTTCATCTCGGGTGCATCGATGCCGCGCAGGCGAACGCGCGCGACGAGGTCGCGGCCACCCTGCTGATGCACGCGCGCGAGAAAGGTGTCGCCGTCGATGGTGCGGATGACGTCGACGGGCTGGCGAGCATCGGCATTGCCAGATTGCTCGAGGATGATCTCGGCTTCCTGCGACCGGCCGTCGGCGCCATGCGGAACGGGCCAGTTCGGCCCATGCCGGAAGGTGAGCACGATCGCCACCACGACGCCGACCACGAACATCCACGGCAACAGCCCCGAGAAACGGCGACCGAAAGGCGAGCCGCCGAACTGCGGCCGATAGGCATTGGGACGATCCTGGAAACGCATCATTGCAGGCTAGGGCTGAGTCGGGGAAGCCGGCAAGGCACCTTCAAGACACCATCGGATGCCGACTTGGTGGTCCGTCGCCTGATCGTGGTCGCGGAAGTCCGGAACGTTGCTCCGTAGAATCGCACCTATGCGCGCCACGCTGTTCCGAGCACTCTCCAATCGATACCTCCTGTAGTTGTACGGAGTTTGATCTTCAGCCGTTGTTTAGTATTAAGGCCGAGTACTCGGTATGCGTGTGGGGGAGCGGTAAGCATGGCATCGTTCAAGTTTCGCATCGGTACAAAGCTCGGATTGACCGCGAGCGCGGGGGTCCTTCTCGTCGGTGGCATGCTTGCCAACCAGCTCGTCCGCAACGAGCAGATCGCGGATCTGAGCCGGCTGGTGGTCATCAACACCGCCAACAAGGCCAATGCCCAAGGGGCCGAGCTCGCAGTGACCCGGGCACGCCTCGCCATAGCGGAAATCGGATCCGCATCCTCAGCCGAGGGTCTCGGCAAACATCTCGAAACGTTGCGCGGCTCCATCGCCGCTGCCACAACCGAAATGGACGCCGCATTAGAGCGGTCCAGGCGCGCCGAAGCCAAAGAGCTCTGCCGCGAGGTCAAGATCCTGCTCGAGGCCTCTCTGAAGGCCGGCAACGATCTTGGCGAGGCACGTCGCACCGCCGTCACCGAATTCGCCGCAGCAAACCAGATCGAAGAGGCCTGGAACAAGGCTATCGAGAAACTGCTGGCGTCGTCCGCACTCGTCGCATCGCAGAACCACCTCAACGTCGAGGTCGCGTTGCGCGAAGCCGACGCCTTGTTCAAGGCGGTCAGCGCGGCCGATTGGCATTTCACGGCGACCGGCGACGTCGCGCAGAAGGACCATATCGCCGGACGGGCCGACGCCATGATCCGCGTTCTCAAGCAGGTTCGTCAGTCCGCCGGCGACAAGGATATCGCTGATGGAATCGACGCGCTCGCCGGGCTCGCGGGGCGCTACAAGGCGGCAACCGGCACAGTCATGAAGGCGGAGGAAGCGAAGAGGCGCATTTTCGACGAGCGGGTGCTTCCGGCCGCCAGGGAAATCACGACGCGTGTCGACAAGCTGGTCGCCGCCAACAATGAGTTTATGGCTCTGCGGCAGACCCAGCTCGTCACCGCGCTGGAGCAGGCCACCCAAGTCAGCCTGATCGTCGGCGTCCTCGTGATCCTGGTCCTGGCCGGCTCGGCGCTATTTTCGGTGCTGAGCATCGCCCGGCCCATCCGCCGCATCGGCGACGTGCTGCTGCAGCTCGCCGGAGGCAACAAGGCCGTCGAGATTCCCTACACCTCCCGCGGCGACGAAGTCGGCGACAATGCCCGTGCGGCAAGCACGTTCAAGGACAATCTGATCCGCATCGAGCAGATGGAGGCCGAGCAGAAGGATCAGGAGGCCGCAGCGACCGCCCGACGCAAGAACGAGATGATCAAGCTCGCCGACGCATTCGAAGCCGCGGTCGGCGGCATCGTGAACTCGGTTTCAACCGCTTCGCAACAACTCGAATCCGCCGCCGGCACGCTGTCGGGAACGGCCGAAGAGACCGAGCAGCTTTCCGGAATGGTGGCCGCCGCTTCAGAGGAAGCATCCGCCAACGTCGGAGCCGTAGCATCCGCTGCCGAGGAAATGAGCGCATCGGTCGTCGAGATTGGCCGTCAGGTCCATGATTCCAGCCGCATCGCCGGCGAGGCGGTGCAGCAGGCCGAGCGCACCGACGCCCGGATCAATGAATTGCTCAAGGCCGCAGGCCGGATCGGCGACGTCGTCAAATTGATCACTGCGATTGCGGAGCAGACCAACCTTCTGGCGCTCAATGCGACCATCGAGGCCGCACGCGCCGGCGAGTCCGGCCGTGGGTTTGCCGTGGTGGCCAGCGAGGTCAAGGCACTCGCGGCCCAGACCGCGCGTGCCACCGACGAGATCGGCGCACAGATTGCCGGCATGCAGACCGCGACGCAAGATTCCGTCGGCGCCATCAAGGAGATCGGTACGACCATCTCCAAGATTTCGGACATCTCGACCACCATTGCTGCCACCATCGAGGAGCAGGGGGCTGCAACCGCCGAGATCGCACGCAACGTCAGCGAAGCCGCCAAGGGAACGGTCGAGGTCGCTGACAAGATCGCCCAGGTCAGTCACGGCGCCAGCGCCACCGGTTCGGCGTCGACGCAGGTGCTCGCATCCGCGCGCTCGCTCTCGACCGAGAGCGGTCGCCTCAAGGACGAGGTCGCAAAGTTCCTTGACACGGTGCGGGCCGCCTGAGGCGCCGCAAATCATGCGGCCGACCTGAGGCCGGCCGCACGCCACTTTCCGACCCGTCCATCAATCAACGGCTTTGGGAGGCCCCCACGCCGAGCCCCCGCTCGCGCCTGGGTCAAACATGGCAAATGGGGGATTGAGCGATGATCATCAGCATTGTCGGCGGCGGCGCAACCGGCATCACGATCCTGCGTCATCTGGCGGAGCTCGCCACATCGGGACGAGACCACCACGCGATCAGCGGAATTCAGCTCTTCGATAAATCCGGCTTCGATGGTGGGACGGCCTATCGCACGCAGAGCGATCGCCACCTGCTCAACATGAAGGCGTCGACGATGTCGATCCGTCCGGGCGATCCGGAGGAGTTTCTGCGCTGGCTTCGGGTCCGCGGTCTCAGCTGCCACGGCAACAAGCATCTGCCGCGGATGGTCTACAGGGACTATCTCGACGCAGTGCGACTGGCCGCGATCGCTCAATGCCGCAGCGCCGGTCTGTCCGTCCATGTCGAAGATGCCGAAATCGTCCGCATGCGGCTCTCGCCGGATCGCGATGTCTTGCTGACGACCGACCGCAACATCACGCATATCTCGTCTTTGCTGGTCCTCTGCACCGGTCACAACGCGCCCGACGATCACTACGGTCTCACAGGAATCCCGAACTATCTCCGCGATCCCTATGCGCAATTCACCTTCGCGGATCGCGACGGCTTCGAGATCGGTATCCTCGGAAGCGGGCTCAGCGCGGTCGACACTGCAACGGCGCTGGCCAAGACCCACCAAGCCGTCAGGATGACTTGCCTCTCCAGAAGCGGCCTGTTTCCCACGGTGCAGCCGGCGACTGTTCCCGCAACCACGAACGACTTCCGCGACGCGCTGCCCCTATCTGGAATCGGTGGAATTCATTGGCAGCACCTTGCGGTGCCCGGTGGTCTCCAGCAGCAGTTCGGACAGACGGCGTGGCGCAGATTGTCGCCGTCGAGCAGCGCGGCGTGGCGTCCGAGTTCGCCGGCACAGAGCTCAGAAGTCGGAAGCGATGCCCTTGCGCTCCCAATCGCCATAGCGGGTCGGTTCGGGTCCTTTTGGCCCCTGCAACTCCTTTGGCGTCGCCTGGCCGTCGTTTTTGGCTCGGACTGCCGCAGCCTGCCGGCGCGCTTCGGCCTCGGCCAGCGCACGCTGGGCGGCCGGTGTGAGCTGCTTGCGGTCGGAAACGGGAGGCTGGTCACTCATCGTCGGCTTTCTAGCGCGGGACGGCCCGCGACGCGACGCCCAATAACGCATTCCTGAAATGGCTCCGAAAGGGCTGAAAAACCCGGAAGCGATTCTTACATTTGGCATATTCGCGTGCCAGAGATCGCCTTCTCAAGGCATGCGCCCATTACGGCGAACTGCCGCTCGCTCAGAACCTTGTTTCCGCATGCCTTCTCAACGTTTCGCTCCTCCATCCGAAGTGCCCGGTCTCGCGGCGCGGCGGATTGCCGCCGACATCGTCGACGGCGTGCTGCAAAAGCACCGCACGCTTGACGAGCAGCTCGACGGCAGCGGCGCCCATCCCGGACTGAAGACGCTCCCCGATCGCGACCGCGCGCTGATGCGCCGCCTGGTCGCCACCGTGCTGCGCCGGCTCGGCACGCTCGGCCATGTGCTGTCCCGCTTGCTCGACAAGGGCATTCCCTCCGACGCGCCGCGCGCGCAGAGCGCGCTGTTGATCGGCGCTGCCCAGATCCTTTGGATGGATGTGCCCGATCACGCGGCCGTCGATCTCTCCGTTCGCCTCGTGCAATCCGACCGGCGCGCCGCGCGCTATGCCGGCCTCGTCAACGCCGTGCTGCGCCGCTGCGCCCGCGAGGGCAAGGCGCTGGTGGACGAGGTTGCGGCGCAGTCGCTGGACCTGCCGCCCTGGATGGTCGCGCGCTGGAGCGCGCATTACGGCGAGACGGTCGCAAGGGACATGGCGCTCGCGCTCAGCCACGATCCTTCGCTGGATCTGACCGTGAAGTCGGACGCCGCGCAATGGGCGAGCCGCTTACATGGCGAAGTGCTGCCAACGGGATCGGTGCGTACGGTGCTGCACGGCGCGGTGACCATGCTTCCCGGCTTCGCCGAAGGACAATGGTGGGTGCAGGACGCCGCCGCTGCGCTGCCGGCCCGGCTGTTCGGCGACATCAAGGGCAAATCCATCGCCGATCTCTGCGCCGCTCCCGGCGGCAAGACCGCGCAGCTGGCGCAGGCCGGTGCGCATGTCACGGCCATCGACCGCTCGCCTGCCCGGGTGGCGCGGCTGCGTGAGAATCTGACGCGGTTGTCGCTCCAGGCCGAGACTGTCGTCGCCGACGCCGCGGAATGGGTGGGTCCGGCCGATGGCTTCGACGGCATCCTGATCGATGCGCCCTGCACCTCGACCGGGACGATCCGCCGCCACCCTGATGTCTCCTGGCTCCGTCAGGAATCCGACATCGCAGCAATGACCGTGCTCCAGCGGAGGCTGCTGCAAAACTCGGTCCCGCTGCTCAAGCCCGGCGGGACGCTGGTGTACTGTACCTGCTCGCTGGAACCCGAAGAGGGCGAGCATGCGGTCGCCGCGCTGCTGGCCGCAGAGCCTGGGCTTCGCCGGGTCCCGATCGATGCGTCCGAGGTGTCGGGGCTCAGCGAGATCGTCACCGCCGAGGGCGATTTGCGCACTCTGCCCAGCCATCTGCCGAACGCCGATCCCAAGCTCGGCGGGCTCGACGGATTTTTCGCGGCCCGGCTCGTTAAATCCTGATTTTGCACTGGATTTTGCAACCACGGCGCTGATTCGCGTCGTTCAAGGTGGTGTCGGCCGTCCGATTTTGGGATTAATAAGGATTCGTCGGAATCCTCTCCCCATCAAGGCAAGGCGTGTCGGTCGCTCAACGCAGACGTATCTCGACGCTGGTGATGAACCGCTTCGCGCGGAACATGCTCGCGCGCGCGAGCGGCGGTTCCGTCGCCCTGTCGCGGGTCTGGCCCGGCCGCGCCGACCGGCTGATCATCGCGCCGCATGATCTGCGCACCGCGGATGCGACCCGCGCCGCCGAGATCTATGCCGGCCGCTTCGTCTTCGCCGGCAAGATCGTCAACTGCCACGGTCGATCGATCTTCGATCTCGAGCCGCCCTCGGAGGATTGGGAGGTCGCGCTGCTCGGCTTCGGCTGGCTGCGCCATTTGCGCGCCGCCGACACCGCGCTGACGCGCGCGAATGCGCGCTCGCTGATCGAAGACTGGATCGCCAACCCTGCCAGCAAGCGCCGTCCCGTCGCGCGACGCGCCGACGTGCTGGCGCGGCGCGTGATCTCCCTGCTGTCGCAGGCACCGCTGGTGCTGAACGATACCGACAACAAATTCTACCGCCGTTATCTGCGCGCGCTGGCGCGCGAAATCCGCTTGCTGCGCTACACCATGGTCAACATCCCCGACGGAGTGCCGAAGCTCCAGGTGCTGATCGCGCTGTGCTATGCGGCGCTGTGCCTCGCCAACCAGGCAAGTCACATCCGCAGCACCTCGAAAAAGCTCTCCGATGAATTGCAGCGGCAGATCCTGCCCGACGGCGGGCATGTCTCGCGCAACCCGGGCGCGCTGATCGAGCTGTTGATCGACCTGTTGCCGCTGCGGCAGACCTTTGCCGCGCGCAATATCGCGCCGCCGCCCGCGCTGCTCAACGCGATCGACCGCATGATGCCGATGCTGCGCTTCTTCCGCCACGGCGACGGCAATTTCGCGCTGTTCAACGGCATGAGCGCGACGCCCTCGGACCTGCTCGCGACGCTGCTTGCCTATGACGACACCCACGGCGCGCCGATGTCGAACATGCCGCATACGGGTTTCCAGCGCCTCGATGCCGGCCAGACCACGCTGATTATCGACACTGGCCCGCCGCCGGCAGCCAGCGTCAGCCACGACGCCCATGCCGGCTGCCTGTCGTTCGAACTGTCCTCCGGCATCAGCCGCATCGTCACCAATTGCGGCATGCCGGCCACGGGCCGCGACAATTGGCGGCCGTTCGCACGCGGCACGGCGGCGCATTCGACGCTGACCTACCACGACACCTCGTCATGCCAGTTCGTGGAGATGTCGGCGATGAAGCGGCTCTTGCACGGTGCTCCGGTCACCAGCGGCCCCGTCGAGGTCGAGAGCTATCGCGAAATCGTGCAGAACGGCACGCTGCTGACGACGTCGCATGACGGTTACCTGACAAAATTCGGCGCGATCCACCGCCGCGTGCTGATGATCGCCAATGACGGCGCGCGCATCGACGGCGAGGACACGCTGTCGCCGCCGCAAGGCGGACGATTCAAGGGTCCGGATGCCGATTTCGCGCTGCGATTCCATCTGCACCCGGCGGTGAAGGCGAGCCGGCTGTCCGATGCCCGCGGCGTCATGCTGGTGCTACCGAACCGCGACGTCTGGACCTTCGAGGCGCTCGACGACAAGGTGGAGCTGGAGGACAGCGTATCCCTGGCCGGCAATGACGGCCCGCGCCGCACCGCGCAGATCGTGATCCGCCAGGATGCGCGGCAGGCGCCCTCGATCCGCTGGAGTTTTGTCCGCTCCAGCGCCTCGCCGGCAGTCACGAATGCCCGCAGAAATGCGCGGCGGGAGCCGGAACTTCCGCTGTAGACGCATGTGATTCGGCCCGATCTGAACGTTGTGAAAGCGATCGAAAACTGCTATCGAGCCCTCGCTCGCGCGACTGGCGACCTTGGATGGAGCACCATCGGG
This sequence comes from Bradyrhizobium sp. WSM1253, assembly GCF_000244935.1. Taxonomy (NCBI): domain Bacteria; kingdom Pseudomonadati; phylum Pseudomonadota; class Alphaproteobacteria; order Hyphomicrobiales; family Nitrobacteraceae; genus Bradyrhizobium; species Bradyrhizobium sp. WSM1253. The sequence goes on along the minus strand of NZ_JH600073.1, from coordinate 4,788,651 downwards.
AAGCGCGGGACTGAGAAGCCGCGCGCCTGGGCATAGACACTCCTTCAGACAGAGGATCTTGCTCATGACTGACCATCCCCGCCGCGTCACCCGCGCCCTTCTCTCCGTTTCCGACAAGACCGGCCTGATCGACTTCGCAAAGGCGCTTGCCGCGCACGATGTCGAACTGATCTCGACCGGCGGCACCGCAAAGGCGATCGCCGCGGCCGGCCTTGAGGTGAAGGACGTCTCCGAGCTGACCGGCTTCCCCGAGATGATGGATGGCCGCGTCAAGACGCTGCATCCGAAGGTGCATGGCGGCCTGCTCGCGATCCGCGACAACAAGGACCATGCGGATGCGATGACGGCGCATGGCATCGCGCCGATCGATCTCCTCGTCGTCAATCTCTATCCGTTCGAGGCGACCGTCGACAAAGGCGCGGGCTTCGAGGATTGCATCGAGAACATCGATATCGGCGGCCCCGCGATGATCCGCGCCGCCGCGAAGAACCATGACGACGTCGCCGTCGTGGTCGAGGCGCAGGACTACCAGGCCGTTCTCGACGAGCTCGCCGCCAACAAAGGCGCAACCACGCTGAAGTTGCGCCGGCGCCTTGCTGCCAAGGCGTACGCGCGCACTGCTGCATATGACGCCGCGATCTCGAACTGGTTCAACCGCCAGCTCGAGATCGACGCGCCCGATTTCCGTGCCTTCGGCGGCCGGCTGATCCAGTCGCTGCGTTATGGCGAGAATCCGCACCAGACCGCGGCGTTCTATGCGACCCCCGACAAGCGGCCGGGCGTCTCGACCGCGCGGCAGCTCCAGGGCAAGGAGCTCTCGTACAACAACATCAACGACACCGATGCGGCCTATGAATGCATCGGCGAGTTCGACGCCAAGCGCACCGCGGCCTGCGTCATCGTCAAGCATGCCAATCCCTGCGGCGTCGCGGAGGGCTCCGACCTCGTCAGCGCCTACCGCAAGGCGCTGGCCTGCGATTCCACCTCGGCCTTCGGCGGCATCATCGCGATGAACCGCGCACTCGATGCCGACACCGCGCGCGAGATCACGAAAATCTTCACCGAGGTGATCATCGCGCCCGACGCAAGCGAGGAAGCGATCGCCATCATCGGCGCGCGCAAGAACCTTCGGCTTCTGCTCGCCGGCAGCCTGCCCGATCCGCGCGCGTCCGGCCTCACCGCCAAGACGGTGGCGGGCGGTCTCCTCGTGCAGAGTCGCGACAACGCCGTGGTCGACGACATGACCTTCAAGGTTGTCACGAAGCGCGCGCCCACTGATGCCGAGATGCGCGACCTGAAGTTTGCGTTTCGGGTGGCGAAGCACGTCAAGTCCAACACCATCATCTACGCCAAGGATCTCGCCACCGTCGGCATCGGTGCCGGCCAGATGAGCCGGGTCGATTCAGCGCGGATCGCGGCACGCAAGGCCCAGGATGCGGCCGCCGAGCTGAAGCTCGCCGAGCCGCTCACCAAGGGCTCGGTGGTGGCGTCGGATGCGTTCTTCCCGTTCGCCGACGGCATGCTGGCCTGCATCGAAGCCGGCGCCACCGCCGTGGTGCAGCCCGGCGGCTCCATGCGCGACGACGAGGTCATCAAGGCTGCCGACGAGCATGGCATCGCCATGGTGTTCACGGGCACGCGCCACTTCAGGCATTGATTGAATGGCGGTAGCCCGGATGGAGCGAAAGCGAAATCCGGGTTCTCGCCTCACGGAGAGACCTTCCCGGATTGCGCTTCGCTCCATCCGGGCTACGAAGCTACTCCCGCACCCGCATCAACAGCGCCAGCCCCGCAACGAAGAACACCACCAGCACGGCCATGCCGGCCTTTTGGCTCGCCGTCACCGCGGTGATCACGCCGATCAGCAGCGGGCCGATGAAGGACGTCACTTTCCCAGTCAGCGCGAACAGACCGAAATACTGCGCGATGCGGTCCTTCGGTGCGAGACGGATCAGGAGCGTGCGTGAGGCGGCTTGCAGCGGACCGCCGGCTGCACCGATCAGGCAGCCCAGCACCAGATAAGCGCGCTCTGACGCAGCGGCGAACAATGCACCGCCGGGCGTGGGCGGCGCGACCTTGATGAAGAAGATCGAATCCTTGTCGACCAGCAGGATCGCCGCCAGCGCCAGCAGCAGGACCAGCATGCTGCCGGCGATCACGCGCTTCGGCCCGAAGCGATCGTCCAGCTTGCCGCCGAACCACGCGCCAAACGCGCCGGCGATCGCGAGCATGATGCCGAAGGTGCCGATCTGGATCGTGTGCCAGCCGAACGTGCCGGCAGCATAGATGCCGCCGAAGGCAAACAGCGACACCAGACCGTCGGTGTAGATCATGTTGGCGAGTAGAAACGCCGCAAGCGATTTCTGCTGCGGCAGACCTTTGATCGATTGCTTCAGCTCCGACAAGCCTTCGTGCAGCGCCTCGCGCACCGGGCGCTTCGCCGGATAGTCCGGCGTGAACAGGAACATCGGCGTCACGAAAATGATGAACCAAAGCCCGGTCAACGGTCCGGCGGCGCGGTCGCCTTGATGGCTGACGGGATCGAGCCCGAACAGAGGCGTGAGCCCGAGCAGCGTGCGACCGGTCTCGGGATTCGCGGCGAGCAGGCCGAGCACGATGATCAGGCTGACGATGCCGCCGACATAGCCCGTCGCCCAGCCGGTGCCGGAAAGCCGGCCGATGCGCTCCGGCGGCACCAGCGTCGGCATCATCGCATTGTTGAAGAGGGTGGCGAATTCCGCGCCGACGCTGGCGAGCGCGACCGCGGTGAGCAGCGGCGGAACGATCGAGGGATCGCCGGGCTTCCCGATCCACAGCGTGCAGGATGCCAGCACCAGCACTGCGCCAAATCCCGCGATCCATGGCTTCCTGCGGCCTGAAGCATCGGCGATAGCCCCCAACACCGGCGACATCAACGCGATCGCGAGGCCCGCGGCAGCCATCGCAAAGCCCCACAGCGATTGCCCGGTGGCGGGATTCGGCGCAATGCCGGTGGCGAAATAGGGCGCGAACACGAAGGTCGTGATCAGCGTGAAATAAGGCTGCGCGGCCCAGTCGAAGAAGATCCAGCTGACGACGGCGCTACGCGGCGGATAGGTCCGCTGCGCGCCCGCGATGCGCGCATCCGGGGCGATCGTCGTCACTCCATAATCCTCATCACGAACAGTTTTGCCTCTGTCTGGGCAAACCGTATAGCATTGCAGCGCTGCATGTGAACTGCCCATGGCCTTTGCGGAAGTTTGATGATGTCGTCTTTTTCGACACGGCGGACATTTTTCGCCTTCCTTGCCACTCTGGCGTTCGGACTTCCGGCCGCGACCGCGCAGGATGCGCGGCGGGCCTATGTACCGCCCGCGCTCGACACGGTGCATGCCGTTCCCGCTGAGCACGGCATGGTGGTGGCGCAGGAGAAAATCTCTGCGCTGGTCGGCGCCGACATCCTGCGGCGCGGCGGCAATGCCGTCGACGCCGCGGTCGCGACCGGCTTTGCGATGGCCGTGACCTATCCACGCGCCGGCAATATCGGCGGCGGCGGCTTCATGGTGATTCATTCCACTGAGCGCAACGAAGACATCACGATCGATTATCGCGAGACCGCGCCGGCTGCGACCACGCCCCAGATCTTCCTCGGTGCCGACGGCAAGCCCGATGCGGCGAAGTCGCGGGATTCCGCGCTCGGCGTCGGCGTGCCCGGCACTGTTGCGGGTCTTGCGCTGGCGCTGGAAAAATATGGCTCGGGCCGGTTCACGCTGGCGCAACTGCTCGAGCCCGCAATGGCGCTCGCCCGCGATGGCTTCCTCGTCGGCGACGACATCGCCGACACGCTGCCGGGCTGGCACAAGCGGCTGGTGCGCTGGCCCTCCTCGGCCAGGATCTTCTCGCGGCCCGATGGCACGCCACTCAGTGAAGGCGACCGGCTGGTGCAGAGCGACCTCGCCGAAACGCTGTCGGCTGTCGCCGCACAGGGCCCGCGCGGTTTCTATGAGGGGCCGGTCGCGGAGAAACTCGCCAAGGCCGTGGCCGACGCGGGCGGCATCATGACGCCGGCCGATTTGAAATCCTATCAGGCGGTGATCCGCGCCCCGGTGCGCGGCACCTATCGCGGCTATGACATCGTGTCGATGCCCTTGCCGTCGTCGGGCGGCGTGGTGCTGGTGGAGACGCTTAATATCCTCGAAGGTTTTCAGCTCGCCGATCTTAAACAGGGATCGCCGGCTTCGCTGCATCTGCTGATCGAGGCCATGAAGCGCGGTTATGCGGACCGGGCGCGCTATCTCGGCGATCCCGCCTTCGTCAACGCACCGATCGGGACGCTCACCGCCAAAGATTACGCCGCTAAACTGCGGGCAACCATCTCCGCCGATCGCGCCACGCCGTCGAAACAGCTCGTTTCCACCGCGACCTCACCGCACGAGGGCAGCAACACCACGCATTTTTCCGTCGTCGACGGCAGCGGCAACGCAGTCAGCAACACTTATACGCTGAACTTCAGTTACGGCGTCGGCCTCGTCGCCGACGGCACCGGCGTGCTGCTCAACAACGAGCTTGACGATTTCACAGCGGCGGTTGGCGCTTCCAATGCCTACGGCCTTGTCGGCTACGAGGCCAATTTGCCCGGGCCGGGCAAGCGGCCGCTGTCCTCGATGTCGCCGACCATCGTCCTGAAGGACGGCAAGCCGGTTCTGGTGACGGGCTCGCCCGGCGGCAGCCGCATCATCTCGACCGTGCTCCAGGTGATCGTCAACGTGCTCGATTACAAGATGGACGTGGCGGCCGCCGTGGTCGCACCGCGGCTGCACCACCAATGGCTGCCCGACGAGGTCCGGATCGAGAGCGGCTTTTCCGACAATGTGCTGCTCGAGCTGAAGGCGATGGATCATCTCATCGTCACGCCGATGGGGCAGACATCGGCGAATTCGATTGCGGTGACCGCCAACGGTCCGCTCGGCGCGCCCGATCCGCGTAGCCGGGGTGCGGAAGCAGCGGGGCAGTAACCCTGTCGTTGCATGGCGCGAAGGCCGGCGGCCGGCTTGCGCAGGCCGCCGCGCGTGCTACCACCGCGAGGCCAAAGAGGCCGCAAAAGAAAACACTGTCGGGAAACGCACATGACCACCGTTGATCCGAACCAGCGCATCGAACGCGCCGAGATCGAGGACACCAGCCTTCTTGCTTTCTATCGCGACATGAACGCGCCGGAGCGGCGGACGTTCTGGGCCTGCGCCGCGGGCTGGGCGCTCGACGGCATGGACTTCATGATCTATCCGCTGGTGATCGGCACCATCATCGCGCTATGGAAGGTCGATGCGGGATCGGCCGGCCTCGCCGGCACCGTGACGCTGCTGGCTTCCGCCATCGGCGGCTGGCTCGGCGGCTATCTCTCCGATCATATCGGCCGGGTCAGAACGCTCCAGATCACCATCATCTGGTTCTCGTTCTTCTCGCTGGTCTGCGCGGTCGTGCAGAATTTCGAACAGCTCCTGATCGCACGCGCGGTGCTGGGCCTCGGCTTCGGCGGAGAGTGGGCGGCGGGCGCCGTGCTGATGGGTGAAGCGATCCGGCCGCAATATCGCGGGCGAGCGGTCGGCTCGGTGCAGTCGGGCTGGGCCGTCGGCTGGGGCCTCGCGGTGCTGTCGCAGGCGATCCTGTTCTCGGCTTTGCCGGCGGAGACGGCGTGGCGCTGGATGTTCGTGGTCGGCGCGCTGCCGGCGCTGCTGGTGTTCTACATCCGCCGCTCCGTGACCGAGCCGGAGATCGCGGCTGAGGCCCGCGCCAAGCAGGCCGCGAGCGGCAATCGCCCGGCGCTCTGGGAAATCTTCTCCGGTCCAATCCTGAAGACCACGATCCTGGCGTCGCTGATGGCGACAGGCTGCCAGGGCGGCTATTACGCCGTCACCTTCTGGGTGCCGCAGTTCTTGACCAAGGAGCGGCATCTGTCGATCGTCGGCTCGACCGGCTATCTCTCGACGCTGATCATCGGCTCCTTCATTGGCTATCTCACCGGCGCCTGGCTCGCCGACCGGATCGGACGGCGCAATCTCTTTCTGACCTTCTCGATCGGCGCGATGGCGGTGGTGCTGCTTTACACGCAGCTGCCCCTCACCAACGAAATCCTGTGGGTGCTCGGCTTCCCGCTCGGCTTCTTCGCCTCGGGCTATTTCTCCGGCGTCGGCGCGTTCCTGACCGAGCTTTATCCAACGCGACTGCGCGGCTCGGGCCAAGGGTTCTGCTACAATTTCGGCCGCGGCATCGGCGCGCTGTTTCCGTTCCTGGTCGGAGCGCTGTCGGCGACGACGTCGCTTGCGAATGCGATCGCGATGTTCGCGGTGGTGGCTTACGCGCTGTTCTTCATCGCCGCTTTCGCGCTGCCGGAGACGCGCGGGCGCGTGCTGCACGCGGACTGATGAAGGCCAACTATCGTCCGACCTGATACGGCCCGCCCTTTTCGAGGGCGCGACTGTATGCCGGCCGCGCATGAATGCGCTCCAGGAACGCCATCGCCTTGGGATGGCCGAGCTCGAGCCCGCCGCGCGCCTGGGCTGCCTCGAGCGGAAAGCTCATCTGGATGTCGGCGGCGGTGAATTCGTTGCCGGCGAACCACTCGCTCTTGCCGAGCTCGCCTTCCCAATAATCCATGTGCTGCTTGATCTGCGGATTGACCAATGCGGTGAGCGCCTGGTTCGAGACCTTGCGCACCAGCGGGCGGAGCAACGCCGGCGCGCGCTTCGGCATCAGCGTGAACAGCAGCTTGAGCAGCAGCGGCTGCATCGCCGAGCCCTCCGCATAGTGCAGCCAATAGGTGAAGCGCAGCCGCTCGGGCGTGTTCGGCGGCGGGACCAGCCGGCCGTTGCCGTAGGTGGCGATGAGATATTCGATGATCGCGCCGGATTCAGCGATGGTGTTGCCGTTGTCGGTGATGACGGGCGACTTGCCGAGCGGATGGATGGCGCGCAGCTCCTTCGGCGCGCGCATGTCCGGCTGTCGCTGATAGCGCACGATCTCGTAGGGCACGCCCAACTCCTCGAGCAGCCACAGCACGCGCTGCGATCGGGAATTGTTGAGGTGATGAACGGTCAGCATCGCGTGGTCCCCGGGGCTAGGCATGGTCGATCGGCCGCGCGTTCGTGCCAGCCCGGGAACGCAATGTCGAGCCATCCGGTCGGATATTTTAACCCGGGTATATTGACCTTTGTAATTCACCCGGGTATTAAAGTCGCCACCGTGATCAATATGGCAATGATTCCAATGCAGAAGACTTTCACCGCTTTCCAAGGGCATCGCCGTCTGGTCTCCGGGCCGGCAGGAGAGGTCGCGCTGGTCGTCAAGCGGATGGCGGAGCGGCCGGACGAGCCCATCGTCATCTTCGAGGACGCCACGGGCCGAACGATCGACTTCGATCTGCGCGGCGGAGACCGCGAGGTGCTGGCGCGGCTGGCGAAGCTTGTCCCGTCCCCGGTTGAGGAGACGCCATCGCCGAGCGGGCCGCGCGGCCGCGGCCGGCCGAAGCTCGGCGTGGTCGCGCGCGAGGTGACGCTGCTGCCGCGGCACTGGGAGTGGCTCAGCGCGCAAGCAGGCGGCGCTTCGGTCGCGCTGCGGAAACTTGTCGAAGAGGCGCGGCGTGCCAGCGGCGACAAGGATCGCGCGCGGCAGGCGCGCGATGCGGCCTATCACTTCATGTCGACCATGGGAGGCAATCTGCCGCAGTTCGAGGAAGCTTCGCGCGCGCTGTTTGCGGATGACCGGCGGCGTTTCACCGGACTGATCGCAGATTGGCCCGCCGACATCCGCGACCACATCGTCAAGCTCGCCTACAGCGACCGCGCTTGAGCTTGAGGCGTTCGTACGCGCAACTCGCGCCCAACGTGTTCGCGCGCTCACAGTATTATGACCGTCATTAAACGGTGGACCTGTGGTGCGCGCCGCGCCACAATGGATGGCAATCCAGATCAAGAAGCCAGGTCAGGGAGGATGATTTTGACCCGCACAGCCCCGCAATTCCTATTCGATTTCGGCAGCCCGAACGCCTATCTCAGTCATCTCGCGATTCCGGCCATCGAGCAACGCATCGGCGTTAAATTCGAGTACGTGCCGATCCTGCTCGGCGGCATCTTCAAGTCGACCAACAACAAGTCCCCGGCCGAGACGCTTGCCGGCGTCAAGAACAAGCGGGAATTCCAGGCGGTCGAGACCGAGCGCTTCGTCAAGCGCTTCAAGGTGCAGCCCTATGTCTGGAATCCCTTCTTCCCCGTCAACACGCTGAACCTGATGCGCGCGGCGATCGCGGCGCAGCTCGAAGGCGTGTTCGAAACATACGTTGAGGCCGCCTTCCATCACATGTGGCGCGAGCCGAAGAAGATGGACGATCCGGAAATCGCGGCCAAGGCGCTGGCGTCCTCCGGCCTCGACGCGCAAAAGCTGTTCACCCGCGCGGCGGAACCGGAGGTGAAGGGCAGATTGATCAAGAACACCGAGGAGGCTGTTGCACGCGGCGCGTTCGGCTCGCCGACCTTCTTTGTCGGCGACGAGATGTTCTTCGGCAAGGAACAGTTGCGCGAGGTCGAGGAGATGGTCTCGGGGAAGTGATTTTCGTATGATGGACAGATCGAGCCATCATCTCTGATGTCGTCCTGGCGAAAGCCAGGACCCATAACCACCGAAGGCTGTGGCTGTGACGAGCTGGGGCTCCAGCTTGCCCGACAATATACAGTCGGGGTAATGGGTCCTGGCTTTCGCCAGGACGACAGCAAGAAACAACAAGGACAATCCCATGCGTATCCTCGTGGTCGGCGCTGGCGCCATCGGCGGCTATTTTGGTGGCAGGCTGTTGCAGGCGGGCCGCGACGTCACCTTCCTGGTCCGGCCGCGGCGCGCCAGCGAGCTCGCGAGCGCCGGCCTCGTCATCAAGAGCCCGAACGGCGACGTGACCTTGAAAAATCCGCCGACCGTTCAGGCCGACGCGCTCAAGGACAAGTTCGACGTCGTGCTGCTCAGCTGCAAGGCCTTCGACCTCGATGACGCCATCAAGTCGTTCGCGGCAGCAGTCGGGCCGAATACCGCGATCATCCCGATGCTCAACGGCATGAAGCATCTCGACATCCTCGACGGCAAGTTCGGCAAGGAGCGCGTGCTCGGTGGCCTCTGCGCCATCGCCGCGACGCTCGACGAAAAGCGTGAGGTGGTGCAGCTGCAGCCGATGCAGTCGATCAATTACGGCGAGCGCGATGGCAAGCTGTCGGATCGGGTCAAGGCGATCGACGAGGCCTTCAAGAGCGGCATCGTTGGGGCCACCGCCAGCCAGAACATCATGCAGGACATGTGGGAGAAGTGGGTGTTCCTGTCCTCGCTGGCTGCGTCCACCAGCCTGATGCGCACCTCGGTCGGCAACATCCTCGCCGCTCCCGGCGGCAGGGATTTCCTGCTTGGCATGCTGGACGAGACCAGCGCGATCGCCGCCGCGTCGGGCTACACGCCGGGCGGGCCGTTCTTCGAGCGCGTGAAGGGCAACCTCACCACCGAGGGTTCGCCGATGACGGCCTCGATGTTCCGCGACGTCAAGGCCGGCCTGCCGGTCGAGGCCGATCACGTCATCGGCGACCTCATCGAGCGTGCCGATGCCGCCAAGGTGCCGGTGCCGAAGCTGCGCATCGCGTACACGCATTTGAAGGCGTATGAGAAGCAGCGGGCGGGCTGACCGCAGCTTCCGCTATTTGAAATACGCGAGATAGTGCGAGACGGCGGTGATTTCCTCATCGCTCATGTGATAGGCGACATCGGCCATCGCGGCGCCGCCACCGCCGACGCGCTGGCTGCTCTTGTAGTCGTGCAGCGCCTTGACCAGGTATTCCTCGCGCTGGCCCGCCAACCGCGCGACGGCCTTGGTGCCGGCAAAGCTATCGGTATGGCATGAGGCGCAGCGGCGGCCGGCGGCAACTTGCGCGCCCTTTTTCGACAGGTCCGGATCCTTGTCCTCCGCCGCTGTCGGCGGCGTCAGCGCGGCGAAATAGGCGCCGAGATTGCGGACGTCCTCGTTGGTGATCTCCTCGGCGATCGGCTGCATCTGATCGTTCTTGCGCGAGCCGGCGCGGAAGAACACCAGCTGCCATTGCAGGAATTGATCGGGCTGGCCAGCGAGCGAAGGGATGTTCTCGGTCTGCGAGATGCCGTTCTCGCCGTGACAGCCGGCGCAGACGGCGGCCTTCTCCTTGATCGCAGCATTGTCGGCGGCGCTTGCGGAGAGAGAACCGAGCGCGAGAAGCGCAACCGCGCTGATTGCGTGCGAGATGAACTGCCGGCGCATGATTGGGATTCCGATCTATCGAACGCGCCATTCCGGGCGAAGAAGCGCGAGCTATGATGCGCAATGGCGCATCTGAGAATTCCATAACCCGCGTTCGTGGCCAAGGGTTCCGGGCTTGCGCGCAAGGGGCGCGCAATCAGAAACGACGGCGTGCGAAATTGAAATGAGAAAGGCTGCGGCGCCGCTCGGCACCGCAGCCTCGTGTCATCTTGCGCTACTTCTTGCTGTAGCTGATGCGGTAGATCGCGCCGGCCCAATCGTCGGCGACGAGGATCGAGCCATCCTTGGCGAGGATGATGTCGTCGGGACGGCCGAGATAGCCCTGGTCGCCCTCGATCCAGCCGGAGGCGAACACCTCCTGCTTGGCGTTCTTGCCGTCGGGCCCGACGATCACGCGCATGATGCGGCCGCCCTGGTACTTGTGACGATTCCAGGAGCCGTGCTCGGCGATCAGGATGTTGTTCTTGTACTCGGCCGGGAATTGGTCGCCGGTATAGAACTTCATGCCGAGCGGAGCGACGTGAGCACCGAGGTTCAGCACCGGCGGCGTGAACTCGGAGCATTTGTGGCCCATCGCGAACTTGGTATCCGGCAGGTCACCCTGGTGGCAGTAGGGATAGCCGAAGTGCTCGCCGATCTTGCTGATCATGTTCAGCTTGTCCGAGGGCAGATCGTCGCTGATCCAGTCGCGGGCATTCTCGGTGAACCAGAACTTACCGGTGCGCGGATCGACGTCGCCGCCGACCGAGTTGCGAACGCCGAGCGCGTAGATTTCCGCATTGCCGGTCTTGGGATCGACGCGGCGGATCTGCGAGACGCTGGTCGGGGGCACGCCGATGTTGAAGGGCGGTCCGAACGGAATGTAGAACCAGCCTTCCTTGTCGACCGCGATGTACTTCCAGCCATGCGCGGCATAGGACGGCATGTCGTCATAGACGACCTTGCCCTCGCCGGGATTGTCGAGCTTGTTTTCGATGTCGTCGTAGCGGATCAGCTTGTCGACCGCGATGACGTAGAGCGCACCGTCCTTGACGGCCAGACCCGTGGGCATGTTCAGCCCCTTGAGGATGGTCTTGACCTCTTTCTTTCCGTTGTTGTCCTTGATCGCGTAGACGTTGCCGAGGCCGAACGAGCCGACGAACAGCGTGCCCTTGTCACCCCAGGCCATCTGCCGCGCGGCCAGCACGCCGGAGGCGTAGACCTCCATCTTGAAGCCAGCCGGCAGCTTGACCTTCTTGACGATATTGGCGAGTTCGGCGTCGGAGGCGCCGGTCGGCGGCCCCGACGGCGGCGCCAGGCCCTTCTGCGCCTCGGTCTCGTCGCCGAGGAACCAGTCGTCCGGCGGATGGGTCCAGAACTCCTTGGTGCCGGATTCGTATTTCTTCAGCGGCTTGTTCTTGTCCTGCTGCTGCGCGTGACCGACGCTTGTCCCCGCGAGAAGGGCAACCGCTGCAAGCGCCAGGATGGATTGAAAGACGGATCGATGGAATTTCATCGCGTCACTCCCCTAAGGCAGCCGTCAGGGCTGCACATTTATTTTATTTTGCTGTCGAGAGGCGAAGTTCGGACTCTGTCGAGAGGACAGACGCAGAAAGGTTAGCACATCTGCGAGCGGTGAGAAGCGCGCCGCGTGCGATGCGATAGCGCTCAGTAAAAATTGAGACGGAAAGTCAATGATGGCGAACGCCGCGACAACAACGCTCTCGCTGCAGCGCGGAATCAAGATCACGCGCGGCTAATTTACAGGCAGCAGGAGGTTCGGAACAAAAAAACGCGAAAACAACCCCATGCACAGTAGAACGGCTCCGGCCATCTTGCTGCCGGTGATTCCGGGTAGACATCTGACGAGTCGAGCGAATTAGCAAAGGTGGCGGCTACGGGGCGACGGGGTAGGGACCATCGTCGAAAATCGTCTCATGATAGCCTTTCGATCCGATATCGCGCGCCAGCGTGCTGCGAAAATCGCGATCATCGCGAAGACAGTTCAGGACATGCGCGAAGTCGAATTCGGGCCGCCAGCCGAGCTCGTGCCGCGCGCGCTCGTTGACATAGACGCGATCGATCGCGGGGAACAGGCGCCAGCCGCGCGCCGCGTAGAGCTCCGGACAATCCGGATAGAGCTCGCGCACCACACCGGCCGCGTCGCGCGCCAGCGCAGTCAGGTGGCGCTGCTCGAACGGGCTTGTGGCCGACAGGATGTAGCGGGCAAATCCGATGTTCGGCGCGCGCTCGACTGCGAGCAGATGGGCGCTCACCGCGTCCGCGATATCCAGCCGGCGATAGAGCAGCTCGTTGGCCTGCGCGTTCTCCGGCGCGTAAGCCGACCGCATCGCCGGATCGTCATCGTCTTCCGGAAAGAAGCGCGAGGTCCTCAAGACCACGACAGGCAGGCCGCGCTCGCGACAGAACAGCTCGCAAAGGGTCTCGGCCATCAGCTTGGTCGTGCCGTAGATGTTCTTCGGGATCGGCGGCAGGTCCTCGGTGACCCACACCGCGGCCTGTCCCGCCTCGGAGCGGAGCTGCGAGCCGAACGCGCTGGTGGTGCTGGTGAAGACAAAACTGCGCACGCCGGCCGCCACAGCCGCTTCAAGCAGATTGAGCGTGCCGGTGACGTTGGTGTCGATGAAGGCTTGCTTGCTGTGGGTCGCCACATGCGGCTTGTGCAGCGTCGCGGTGTGGATCACCGCGGTGACGCCGTCCATCTGGCGCCGCGCGAAATCGGAATCGACGATCGAGCCGACAGCGTCGGTGAAGGGCGATGGCTTCAGGTCGATCCCACGCACAGACGAACCGCGCCCGCGGAGCGTGCGGAGAAGGCCCTCGCCGAGATGGCCCGCGCTGCCTGTGACCAGGATTGTCATTCGTTACCCAATACAGCCGCCAGCGGCGTGGAAAACCACGTGCCCGTCCGGTCCGGCTGGATGCTTTGGGAAAAATTGGAGCGGGCGAAGGGGCTCGAACCCTCGACCCCGACCTTGGCAAGGTCGTGCTCTACCACTGAGCTACACCCGCATCCTGTGTCGGTCACATGACTGCGCCGGCAACGGCTGTCGTATGCCAAAAGCGGGAGGGGAATGCAACAGCTACCGGCGGCATAGATGCGCAATCGGAGGCCCGATATAGACCCGAACGCGGCCAAATGACCCAAAAAGGCCCCGGAACCGTCGAATCGGCACGCACGGATTGAAATTCGGCCGTCCCGGCCCAATTTAGGGCCAACAGCGAAGCATATGAATTGGCGACGTGCTAAAGACCCGCCAATTCCAGACATCAGACGAGGGGATCCCGTGACGATCATCGACCAGGGTAACGGAGCAGCGGGCCCGGCTGCCGCCGATCTGATCAAGGACACGACCACCCAGACCTTCGTGAAGGACGTCATCGAGGAATCGAAGCGCCAGCCGGTGCTGATCGACTTCTGGGCGGAGTGGTGCGGCCCCTGCAAGCAGCTCACGCCCTTGCTGGAAAAAGCGGTCAAGGCCGCCAAGGGCAAGGTCAAGCTGGTCAAGATGAACATCGACCAGCACCCGGCGATCCCGGGCCAGATGGGCATCCAGTCGATTCCGGCGGTGATCGCCTTCGTCAACGGCCAGCCGGCCGACGGCTTCATGGGTGCGGTCCCGGAGAGCCAGCTCAACGCCTTCATCGAGAAGCTGACCAAGGGCGTGACCGCGCCGGGTGAGCCGAATATCGCGGAAATCCTCCAGGAAGCCGAGGCCGTGCTCGCCGAGGGCGATGCCGCCGCGGCCGCGCAGATCTACGCGGAAGTGCTGCAGCTCGAATCGACCAACATCGCAGCCCTGGCCGGGCTCGCGAAATGCTACGCCGTCTCCGGTGCGATGGAGCAGGCCAAGCAGACGCTCGCCATGGTGCCGGAATCCAAGCGCAACGACCCGGCCGTGAAAGCCGTGCAGACCGCGATCGATCTGGCCGAGCAGGCGGAGCAGCTCGGGCCTGTCGCCGAGCTGGAACAGAAAGTCGCCGCAAACCCGCTCGATCATCAGGCCCGATTCGACCTCGCGATCGCGCTCAACGCCCAAGGCAACCGGGCAGCTGCCACCGAGCAGCTGCTTGCGATCGTCAAGCGCGACCGCAAATGGAACGACGACGGCGCCCGCAAGCAGCTGGTGCAGTTCTTCGAGGCCTGGGGCGGCACGGACGATGCAACCGTCGAGGGACGCAAGCGCTTGTCGATCATCCTGTTTTCCTGACGCGCGCTGGCAAGGCCAGGGGACCCGGCAGATGCCGATCAACATCGAATATCGCGGGCCCGCCGACCTTCCGGAGATCCTTCCGGTGTTTCCGTTGCCGGGCGCGCTGCTGCTGCCGCGCGGGCAGATGCCGCTCAACATCTTCGAGCCGCGCTACCTCGCGATGATCGACGATGCCTTCCGCGATGGCCATCGCCTGATCGGCATGATCCAGCCCGACATCGCGCACTCGCCCAAGAATTCCGACAAGCCGGCGCTGTTCCGCGTCGGTTGTGTCGGCCGCATCACCCAACTCGCGGAATCTGGCGACGGCCGCTACATCCTCGAGCTCACCGGTGTCTCGCGCTTCAAAGTGCTCGAGGAGCTCGAAGTGCTCACCGCCTACCGGCAGTGCAAGGTGGATTTCTTCGCCTTCGTCGACGATTTCACGCCGCGCATGGGCGAGGAGGAGGTCGATCGCGAAGCACTGCTGACGGTGCTGGCGGACTTTCTGAAGGCCAACAACCTCAAGGTCGACTGGGAGGGCGTCGAGACCGCTCCCAACGAGGCGCTCGTCAACGCGCTGGCGATGATGTCGCCCTATGGTGTGGCCGAGAAGCAGGCGATGCTGGAAGCGCCCGACCTGAAGACCCGCGCCGAAATTTTGATCGCGGTCACCGAGATGGATCTCGCCAAAAAACGCACCTCAGGCGATCCGCCGCTGCAGTGACGGCCTGAACGCTCACGCAGCGCAGACGGCTGCTCCGTCATCTCGCAGCAGCATTTTCGCGATGCTGGATGCAGGCATCGGCCGGCTGAAATAGTAGCCTTGCGTTTCGGCGCAGCCGTCTTCACGCAGGATGTCCAGCTGCTCCCTCGTTTCGACGCCTTCGGCGGTCGTGGTCTTGCTCAAGCTGACTGCGAAACGAACCACTGCTCGCGCGAGATGTTGCGCCTCTGCCCTCGCGCTGGTCAGTTCGCTGACGAAGCTGCGGTCGATTTTGATCTTGTCGAACGGGAATCTTTGCAGAAAGCTCAGAGAAGAATAGCCGGTGCCGAAATCGTCCAGGGCGATTCGCACACGGAGTTGGCGCAGCTGACCGAGGGCCTCGAATACAGCTTCGCTGTCATGCATGATCGCTGTCTCCGTAACTTCGAGCTCGAGCCTGTGCGGCGCCACACCCGAACTCGCCAGCGCGCTGACAACGACCGGCACAAGCTCCTTGCTCCTGAATTGAGCGGGAGACAGGTTGATCGCGATGCTGAGATCGACAGGCCATTTTGCGGCTTCCGCACAGGCCGTCCTCAGGACCCATTCCCCCAGCGGCACGATCAGGCCGGTCTCCTCCGCAAGCGGGATGAATTCGCCCGGCATGACCAGACCTCGCTGCGGGTGGTGCCAGCGCAGCAGGGCCTCGAAGCCCCTGGTCTTACCGGTCGCGGCGTCGATGAATGGCTGGTAATAGAGCTCGAATTGACCGTCGGCAAGCGCATCGCGCAAGTCGCGCTCCAGATTCCGTCGCGCATGCATGATCTCGTCGAGTTCCGGCTCGAAGAAACGGAATGCGCCACGTCCACCATTCTTGGCCGAGTAGAGGGCGAGATCGGCGCTCTTCATGATCGCGTCGGGATCATTGCCGTCGCGCGGCGCGATGGCAATGCCGATGCTGGTGCCTACGGTGACCCGGTGATCGCCGAGGTCGAAGGGTTTGCAAAGCGCCTTTCTGATGTTCTCGGCGAGGGTCGCGGCCTCCACGGCCGGGCTGGTCACGTAGTCGATCACCGCGAACTCGTCCCCGCCCAGTCGGGCGATCAACGCCGTTTCCGTGGTGCATTCGCGCAAACGCGCCGCGACGGCGCGCAGCAGGGAATCGCCCGCCGGATGTCCAAGCGTGTCATTGACTTCCTTGAAGCGATCGAGGTCAAGCATGAGCACGGCAAGATCAAGACCACCATTGCGCGTAACTGCAATGGCATGCTCCATCCGCTCTCTGAGCAGCACCCGATTTGGCAGGTCGGTCAACGCATCGTGTTGCGCCAT
Source organism: Bradyrhizobium sp. WSM1253 (assembly GCF_000244935.1). Taxonomy (NCBI): domain Bacteria; kingdom Pseudomonadati; phylum Pseudomonadota; class Alphaproteobacteria; order Hyphomicrobiales; family Nitrobacteraceae; genus Bradyrhizobium; species Bradyrhizobium sp. WSM1253. The sequence goes on along the minus strand of NZ_JH600073.1, from coordinate 4,772,126 downwards.
ATGGGTGATTTTGGCCTCGGACCGGCGTTGCTCCGTAACATCAAGATGCGTGGCCACCCATCCGCCGCCGGGCATCGGCTGTCGCGTCACGCAGATCAACCGACCATCCGCAAACTCGTCGATCCTGCTCGAGACTGTGTCGAACGGCAACGCAGCCAGTCTCGAGATGTATTGCCCGGCAGCGCCCTCGCTCGTATCGCCCTTGAGGATGCCGTTCACAACGCGGTGCTTGATGATGTCGACGTGCGGCGTCCCCGTCTTCAGCAGTTCCGGCGGCAGCCGATAGAGCAGGGCATAGCGCTCGTTGCAGACGACGAGCCGCTTCTCCGTGTCAAACATGCAAAGGCCCTCGACCATGTTGTTGATGGCCGTGTCGAGCCTGATCTTCTGGTCCTGGATTTCCTTTTGCGAATCTTCCACCTGTTGCCTGGCAAACGAAAGCTGAGTGATAACTTCCTCGAATCGGCTGGTTCTGGTCGCAAGCCGGCGATCCGCCAGCACGCCCACAAAACTCATCCCGAGCACCGACAGGGCCACGCCCGCGATTGCCACGGCGAGGAAGCCGGGAGAAAGCGACAGGGTGTCGCTTGCCAGCGTCGGGTCTGGAACGATCTGTACCGCCCCCATAGCTGTGAAATGATGCGACACGATGGCGAGCGTCAGCAGCAGCGCCGCAGCGAAGGTCCCCCACCTGTCCTTGCGACCCAGGGCGACCGCAAGTGCGGCGTAGCCTAGGACCATGCCGAGGGCGATCGAGATGAGCACCAGCTCCGGCGACCAGGTCACGCGACCAGGCACTTCGAGGGCCGACATGCCCAGATAGTGCATGCTCGCAATACCGCCGCCGATGATGCCGCCACCGGCAGCCGCGCGCCAGCGGCCGGGGCTGCCGACGGCAACGCCAAAACCTGCCGACGTCAGGATCATCGCTGCGGCGAGCGACAAAGCTGTCAGCGTGATGGCGTAACCGGTCGAGACGCCGGGCTCGTAGGCAAGCATTGCCACAAAATGCGTTGCCCAGATTCCATAACCGATGGCGGCACCGGCGATCGCAATCCAGATCAGTCGCGTCCAGGCGCGCGATGCGTTCGCTCGATGAAAGATGCTGACGGCTACAATGCTTGCGGCGAAGCAAACCAGACCGGCGAGCATGACAAGCCGCCAATCGTGCTCTGCCGTGAGGCAGGTAAAAACGCGGAACATCGAAATCGCCTCCCTCGTCAATAAGCTCGACGATTGATCCGATTGGCTTTGGTCACGTTAATTTCTTGCAATGCCCGGTTGCATGCCTATCGGGAGGTAAACCCAACCTCGACAATGGCGCCGTTTGGCGGTAGCCGGTGCGGGCGAAGGACTTAATTCTCGTGGAACCACGGGTTTAGGCGGGCCCAAGGCTCCATCCGCTTGAATTAACCCGGTGCTGCTTAGAGGTGCCCGCGGATTCGTTTGCGGCCGGTGATCATCGCGCGGATCAGGTTCTCGCGCTGGAGACGCCCCATCAACAGCACGCCCAGGACGTGCAGCACGACCAGGAGGATGACCGCGTCGGATGAATAGTGGTGGGTGTCCTCGATCCACCAGACGCCGAAGAAAGTGACGGTCACCGACATCGCGCCTGATATCGTCGAGACCGCGAGCGAGACCAGCAGCGCCACCAGCATCAACGTGCCGGCTGGATTGAGACCGATATAGCGGCCGGTGATGCCGCGGCGCAGATTCCAGAGATAACCCGGCGCGGCCCGAAGTCTGACGCCGACCATGCGAAAGCGCGAATAGCGGCTTCCCCAAAAGCCCCAGACCAGACGGAACGCAAGAAGGCCGAGTACGGCATAACCGACGATGCGGTGAAGTCCGTCATAGACGGTCGGCGTGGACCACGCGGCCAGAACGCAAGCCGCGAGCGCCCAGTGCCAGAGCCGCAGCGGGAGGTCCCAGACCGCGACTGTCCGCGCGGCGGTTCGATCCGCGGGGGTCCGGTCGGACCCCCCGCGTGCGTGCGGCACCGTTTCTTCGATCAAGCGAGGACCACCCTCAGGCATGACTTTGCGCAGACCATTTGCGCGCAGACCATCTCGCGCGGTCTACTTCGCAATCGTGTGCTTCAGGCTGAGATCTTCTGGGCTGTAGAACAGCTCGTAAAGCTTGCCTTCCTTGACGCCGTAGACCTCGTAGCACGAGCCTTCGATCTTGGAGCGCCGCACCTCGTAGCCGAGCGCCTTGGCCTTGGCTTCGGCGTCGCTCGCCGGCTTCCACGACGCCTTGTCGAGCTTGGTGCAGTCCTTGAAACCATCGGCCAAGGCTGCCGATCCCATGCCAATCCCGATCGTCAATGCAACGGCAACAACACGAATAACCTTCACGAACGTCTCCTCTTCTGTCGTGGGCGCTGCGCCGGCAGGCGAAGCGGGACCGAAGGAAGCAAAGCACATGATGAAGTCAATGCGCTTCAGAAGCAGTTGGCTTTAGAGTTATTCTAACGATCCGAAAAAGCTCAGCGCTCTCCGTATGCAGCGCGTGTTTACAGCGACACTGCGGCCTTACGTCTCACGGTTTGATGGCAAGCAGATCGGGCGCGCCGCTCAGTAGCCGGCAACCGCCATCGCGACGACGGCACTTAGCGCCATCCATCCAAAATGCCGGCCGCGCGTGGCCCATGCGTTGGCGAAAGCAGCGAAGCCGAACACGCCGGCCATGGTGACGACGATCCAGTGGCGCGCCGGCTCCGATTGCATCCAGGGCGCCGCGATCAGGAGCGCACCTCCGCCGATCCAGGCGACGGTCGAGGCCTGCCACACCAGGCGGATCAGGGTGCGGAGCCGTTCCGGCTCTATGCGGGCGCGGGCAAAGACCTTGGTCTCGCCGAGAATGCCGTGAATGAGGGCCACGGCAATGGTCACGACCCCGGCGCACTGGAGCAAGAGATCACGCATCGTCAAAGCTCCCTGCAAATTTCGTCCATACAGTTGTGTATGGTGAGATAGGCGCTGGCCTGCCGGCTGTCAATACACTAGTGTATGGTCCGAATCCGGAACCCGATATGGCCGAACAGCTCACCGCCGACGATTGGATCAAGCAGGGCCTGAAGGCGCTCGCGAGAGACGGCTTCACCGCCCTGAAGGCCGATCCGCTGGCGAAAGCCATGGGGGTCTCGCGCGGCAGCTTCTATTGGCATTTTGCCGATCTCGGCGCGTTCCATGCTGCACTTTTGAAGCGCTGGCGCGAGATCGCGGCCGAGCAGATCATCGCCGACGTCGAGGCGGACAGCGGCGAGCCGCTGAAAGCGCTGCTGCGCAGGACTTTTGGCGCGCGGCTCGACCTCGAGCGCGCGGTGCGGAACTGGGCGGCCTTCGATGCGGCGGCACAGACGGCGGTGCGTGCCATCGACCGGCGCAGGCTCGACTATATCGAAGAGTTGCTGAGGAAGCGCGGGTTCGAGGCGGCGACGGCGCGAGCCCGCGCCCAAATCCTGTACTGGACGTTTCTCGGCTTCGCCCTGTCGGGCCCGCCATTGCCGGCCGCGCGGCTCGAGGGCCTGCTCGACGAGATCCTGCGGATGGCTTCGGCTTGAGCGACGCAATGGGCTGCTACGATTTTTTATGCTAGAGGCAACCGACCGTCGGAGACCCCAATGAACGCGCCCACCGAACGCCCCGAAGCCAGCGTCGATCCCAAATTGCTGGAGATTTTGGTCTGCCCGCTGACCAAGGGCCCGCTGGAGTTCGATTCTGCAAAGCAGGAGCTGATCTCGCGCAGCGCCAAGCTCGCCTATCCGATCCGCGACGGCATTCCGATCATGCTGCCGGAAGAGGCTCGCAAGATCGATTGAGAGACTTGTGGCCCGTTGGTCGTTTGGCGCGATGACCGCACCACACCCCAGGTGTCGTCCTGGCCTAGTGCGCAATTGCGCACGGGGGCCGGGAGCCATAACCACCGAATTGGGTTGTTGCGCGAGCTGGTCACTCCGAGTCTTCGCAAAACTATTGCTGCGGCGTATGGGTCCCGGATCTGTGCGCGCTTGAGGCGCGCTTGTCCGGGACGACAGGAAAAAACTACAGCGCCTCGCCCTTCAGCAACCGCGGTATCTCACCGGTCAGACCCGCGGCCTGGCGGATGAACAGGTTCTTCAGCGGCGGGGCGCGGTCGACGAGGCCGAGGCCGATGTCGCGCACCGTGCGCAACAGCGTCGACTGGTTGGAGAACAGGAAGTTCAGCGAGTTGGTGGCAACGCCCATGGCCATCGTGTCGAAGCGGCGCCAGCGCTGGTAACGTTCGAGCACGTCGGCGGCGCCGATATCCATGCCGAGCCGCGCGGCATCGACCACGACCTCGGCCAGTGCGGCGACGTCCTTCAGTCCCATGTTGAGACCCTGGCCCGCGATGGGGTGGATGACGTGGGCGGAATCGCCGACCAGCGCGAGGCGCTGGGCAATGAAGGAGCGTGCGACGAAATAGGACAGCGGAAACGCGCGCGGCTTGTCGAGCGCCTTCACCTCGCCGAGATGCAGGCCGAAGCGCTGCTCGAGCTCGCCGTGAAATTCCTCATCGCTCAACGCAATGATACGCGCGGCTTCGCTGCGGCGCTCGGTCCAGACCAGCGAGGAGCGCTTGCCCGAAAGCGGCAGGATCGCGAACGGACCCGCCGGCAGAAAATGCTCTTCGGCGCGGCCTTCATGATCGCGATCATGGCCGACGGTGACGACGATGCCGGATTGATCGTATTCCCAGCCATGGGTGGCGATGCCGGCGCGCTCGCGCAGTTTCGACTTCGCGCCGTCGGCCGCAACCAGGAGGCTCGCCGCAATGACGCTGCCGTCGCCGAGCGTCACATCGATGCCCTCGGCTCGCGCGTCGTAAGACGACACGGTGGTCGCGCGGAGATCAATGCCCTCGGCCTCGGCGCGGACCACCAGCGCATCGATCAGGCGGCGGTTCTCGACCATATGCGCGAAGGGCTCGCCCGGCGCGACATCGCCGGCAAAGTTGAGGAACGCCGGACGGGTGGCGTCTTCCAGCTTGGAATCGGTGACGACCATGTCGAGGATGGGCTGCGCCTCGCCCTTGACGTCATCCCAGGCGCCGATCGCCTCGAACAGGCGGCGGCAGGCGGCCACGATCGCAGTCGCGCGCGGGTCCCGGCTCGGACGTGTGGAGAGCGCGGGGTCGGCGACGATGACGGGGATCTCGGGGCCGAGTCCCTGGCGCAACGCCACAGCCAGCGCCAGGCCCGCAAACGCGCCGCCACCGATGACAATGCTACCCTGTACCGACATATCCAATTCCCGGCTAAATCCTGGCCTTGCTAGCAGACTTGAGGTGGGCGAAACAGTGCGGTGAAACAAGGGCGGAAAGCCCCCATTGTGTCATTCCGGAGCAGCGAAGCCGGGGCGGCAAGGCGAAAGCTGAATTCCATGTCCAAGAGCCTGATCGACCTCATCTCGATCCTCGACCTCGAACAGCTCGAGGTGAATCTGTTCCGCGGCAACAGTCCGAAGACCAGCTGGCAACGGGTGTTCGGCGGCCAGGTGATCGGGCAGGCGATGGTTGCAGCGTGCCGCACCGTAGAGGGCAGGCTGCCGCATTCGCTGCATTGCTATTTCGTCCTGCCGGGCGATCCGCAGATCCCGATCATCTACCAGGTCGAGCGCCTGCGCGACGGCAAGAGCTACTCGACGCGACGCGTCACCGCGATTCAGCACGGCAACGCGATCTTCTCGATCATGGTGTCGTTCCATGCCGAGGAAGAGAGCGCGTTCGATCACCAGGACAAGATGCCCGACGTGCCGCGGCCGGAAAAGCTGACGGCGGAGGAGGTCGCGAAGCAGCCGATGTTCAAGGAGATGCCGGAGTTCATCCGCCGCTACTATGAATCCGACCGTCCGATCGAGCTGCGCCCGGTCGAGCTCGGCCGCTATTTCGGCCAAAAGATCGAGGACGGCCGCATCCATGTCTGGATCAAAACCGCGGCAACGCTGCCGGACGATCCGGCGCTGCACATGTGCGCGCTGGCCTACGCGTCCGACTTCTCGCTGCTCGACGCGATCATGGCGCGCTACGGCCGCACCCTGTTCGACAAGCGCATGATGCCAGCGAGCCTCGACCACGCGATGTGGTTTCACCGGCCGTTCCGCGCCGACGAATGGCTGCTCTACGCACAGGATTCGCCAAGCGCCCGAATCGGCCGCGGCTTGACCCGCGGCTCGATCTTCAAGCCCGACGGCACGCTGGTGGCCTCCGTCGCGCAGGAAGGCTCGGTGCGCGAACGGAAAGCCTGAGAGGCATAAGCACGATCGATCGCGCTTATGCCTCTCGAGGTCAGGTCCGGAGCGATCCTCGCGGAGCCAGGACGGTCTCCGACGCGAACCAGTTCATGATCCAGCGATACACCCACGGGATCGGGATGATGAAGCCGCAAAGGAATGCAGCCACGATGCCCCGCCAGAGAATCCCGAGACCGCTGCCGTTGAAGACGATCTCGCGCCGCGTGCCTTCGATGCTGCGGCAGAACCAGCGCATTTGAGCCGCGGCGACCCAGGCCCAGCCGATGATGGTGATGATGGAGATCGCAAACAGCAGGCTCCAGCCGACATAGGCCCAGACCGTGCCGGTGAAGCTCAGGCCGAGCGGCTGCCCGTTGGAGGCGAGGTTCGCGACCATCCATTTGATCAGGAGCCAGTAGAGAACGATCTGGGCGATGAACAGCAAATTGCTCAGCAAGGGGACGCCGATCAACCCGATCACGATCGCCAGAACGATGAAGCCGAAATACCAGGGCACCAGCGCCATCGCATTGCCGGTGAAGCTGAGATTGGGCCGTCCGGGGACCTTCACGCAGGACACGATCCATTTCGTGTACCAGACGAACACCCACGGCACCGGGATGATGAAGCACATGCCGATCAGCATCACGATGCTGCGCCAGGTGAACTCGAGGATGCCGAAATCGACCGCCAGCGATCCTCCGCCGCCACCGCCGCCGTAGCCTCCGGAGCCCATCATCGGCGGGCCGCCAGCCGGCATCATCGGAGGCGCACCGCCGCCGCTGATCAGGCCAGGGATTTCGGCCGCCTTCTGCCAGCCGGCCATGCCCTCCGACCACACCAGCGTATCGGGGCGCACGACTCCCTGGGCGACGAGGTCGCGGAATTGCCCTTCCTGGTAGGGCCCCTGCTGCTTGCCCTCGGATGCGTAGAACCAACTCGCCATGAAGCGTCCCCCCTCAAACATAGTTTTGTACCGGCCGCGACGCTTGGGTTCATCGCATCCATGCCAAAAACGCATTGTGGAGGATGAACGGCTGCCCTGTACAGAGGCGGCCGTTCACATAGCCCAACGATTTTCCGCTTCAATCTGCAACTTTTTTATGCCATTTGCCCGGAAAGATGCCAGATTGACGCAGCGCCGGGGACATACGGCGCGGCGCATCCCGGGGAATAGGCCTGACCATGAAACTCGTCGTCGCGATCATCAAACCCTTCAAGCTCGATGAAGTCCGCCAGGCACTGACGGCGATCGGCGTCCACGGCATGACCGTGACCGAAGTGAAGGGCTATGGCCGCCAAAAGGGCCACACCGAGATCTATCGCGGCGCTGAGTACGTGGTGAATTTCCTGCCGAAGCTGCGGATCGAGATCGCGGTCGCCTCCGATATCGCCGAGAAGGCGGTCGCCGTCATCACCGCGACCGCGCGCACCGGCCAGATCGGTGACGGCAAGATCTTCGTCACGCCGATTGATCACGCGACCCGCATTCGCACCGGCGAGACTGACAGCGACGCGCTCTGATTCAAGACCCTCATGGTGAGGAGCGCGGAACGCGTTTCCGGACGATGCTTTGCATCGCCGGGCGAACCATGAAGGCCCGGCTCTCGCCCGCGGCCATCCTTCGAGACGCCCGCTTGTCGCGGGCTCCTCAGGATGAGGGTGGAGTGCGGTGAGGCAGGGACTAATTCTTATCTAGATCGCACCGGGCAACGGCGCCACGGCGTGCGACGCAATCAATAGCTGGGGGAAACGACATGGCGGGATTGTTGCGCCGCGCGGCTGCTATTGCCGCGCCGATCGGGCTTGTGTCGATCATGGCTTCGCCGGCGCGCGCCGCGGGCTCAGAGATCAACACCGCCGACACCGCCTGGATGATTGTCGCCACCGCATTGGTGCTGATGATGACGATCCCGGGGCTCGCGCTGTTCTATTCCGGCATGGTGCGCAAGAAGAACGTGCTCGCCACCATGGCGCAGAGCCTCGCCGCGGTGACGATCATCTCCATTCTCTGGGTCGCCTTCGGCTATTCGCTGTGCTTCGTCGGCGACGGCCCATGGATCGGCACGCTCGACCGCTGGTTCCTCGCCGGCATGACCATGGACAGCGTCAACCCGGCGGCGAAGACGATCCCGGAAGCGCTGTTCATGCTGTACCAGATGACGTTTGCGATCATCACGGTGGCGCTGGTCGCGGGCGCGGTCGCCGACCGGATGCGTTTCTCCGCTTATCTGCTGTTCTCAGTGGCCTGGTTCATCTTCGTCTACATTCCGCTGGCGCACTGGGTGTGGGGCGGCGGCTTCCTCGCCAGCATGGGCGTGCTGGATTTCGCCGGCGGCCTCGTGGTGCATCTGTCCGCCGGCACCGCCGGCCTCGTTGCGGCGAAGGTGATGGGACGCCGTCACGGCTACGGCACCGAAAATCTTTCGCCGTTCGATCTGTCGCTCGCGGTGATGGGCACCGGCCTGTTGTGGGTCGGCTGGTTCGGTTTCAACGGCGGCTCGGCGGGCGCAGCCAATTCGCGCGCGGTGCTGGCGATCATCGCGACCCATCTCGCAGCCTGCTCCGGCGCGCTGACCTGGGGTGCGATCGAATGGTCGACGCGACGCAAGCCGTCCGTGCTCGGCATGATCTCCGGCGCGGTCGCCGGCCTCGGCACCATCACGCCGGCCTCGGGATTCGTGGCGCCCTGGCACGGTATCGTCATCGGCGTGATCGCAGGCCTCGTCTGCTACTGGGCCTGCACCTGGCTGAAGCACCGGTTCGACTATGACGATTCGCTCGACGTGTTCGGCGTCCACGGCATCGGCGGGCTGACCGGGACCCTGCTGGCCGGCGTGTTCGCAACCAGCGCGATCGGCGGCACCGCCGGCCTGCTCGAAGGCCATCCGCAGCAGCTTCTGATCCAGCTGTATGGGGTCGCCGTCACCTTCGTCTGGTCGGCCGGCGTGAGCTTCGTCCTGCTCAAGCTGGTCAGCCTGTTCGTGCCGTTGCGCGTCTCGCGGGAGCACGAGCTCGAAGGGCTGGATATTTCGCAGCACGGCGAGGCGCTGCAGTAATGGGCCTTGCGCAACACATAAGCCTGTGCTTATGTGTTGCCATGATCGAAGCCGACATCTTCAAGGCGCTGGCCGACCCGACCCGCCGCAAGGTCTTTGAAAAGCTTGCCGGCGGAAGCCTGAATGCGAGCGCCTTGCGCGACGGATTGGAGATCAGCCAACCGGCGATGTCGCAGCATCTTGCGGTGCTGCGCGGAGCAGGCCTGGTGCGCGAACAGCGGCAGGGCCGCTTTGTGAATTACGAAGTCGATCCCGAAGGAATTCTCGCCATCGGGACCTGGCTTGCGCGCTACCGCGCCTATTGGCCGAAACGCATGGATGCCCTCGCCGATCTCTTGAAGGAGATGGATCAATGAGCGACGCCGCGAAGCCTGATCCCTCCGACGCAGCTCTCGTCCTCGAATATGAATTCGATGCGCCGCCGGCCAAGGTCTGGCGCGCGGTGACCATTCCGGCGTTGCGCGAGCGCTGGCTGCCGGATTGCGACCTTGCGGGCGCCGAGCCGGAATCATCAATCCCAGGCCAGGAGGTGCGCTACCGGCTTCGCGATTCCGAACCGCCGTTTCGCGAAAGCCATGTCATCTTCCGGATCGAACCGAACGAGGATGGCGGCACCCGCTTCCGCATCATCCAGCAAACCTGCATGAAGCTGCCGCAGCCGGCCAACAGCAATGGCTGCCTGATGCGCGCGGCCGCCTAACACCAACACCACTTCATCACCCGCAGACATGGAGGTCGCCGATGCGCGACATGCTTCAGCTCGTCCCTATGGTCGTCGAACAATCCGCCCGCGGCGAACGATCCTTCGACATCTATTCGCGCCTGCTGCGCGAGCGCATCATCTTCCTCAACGGCGAGGTCAATGATGCGATGTCGGGCCTCGTCTGCGCGCAGCTCTTGTTCCTGGAGGCGGAGAATCCGAACAAGCCGATCAATCTCTACATCAATTCCTATGGCGGCGTGGTCACCGCTGGCCTTGCGATGTACGACACCATGCAATTCATCAAGGCGCCGGTGCATACGCTGTGCATGGGCACCGCGCGCTCGATGGGCTCGTTCCTGCTGATGGCCGGCGAGCCCGGTCACCGCGCCGCCCTGCCCAATGCGAGCCTTCACGTGCATCAGCCGCTCGGCGGCTTTCAGGGCCAGGCGTCCGACATCCTGATCCATGCCACCGAGATGCAGGAAACCAAGCGGCGCATCATCCGGCTCTATGCCCAGCATTGCGGGCGCCCCGAACCGGACGTGGAACGGACCCTGGACCGCGACCACTTCATGACTGCGCAGCAGGCGGTCGACTGGGGTCTGATCGACCGGGTGTTCACGGAACGCAGCGCCGCCTGACGGTCTCTGCCTGCAACCGTCCGGCGAGCTCGCCCCGCTTAAGCTGTTTGGCCGGTTACGCGCATTCCGTGAGCACAAGTGCGGGGGGTCCGATATTTCGCCGCACGACAAGCCCTGCAACAGGCGTCCGCCTTACGGAAATACCGTTCTGCTGCCCGACGCATGAGCATCAATGTGTCGGCAGCTTGACGTGCCTTTATTTTAATCAGGCATGATCAGGTATTGAGCGCGGCGTAATAGCGCACCGCACCGCAATACGCGTCAAACGCGAAAACACCCGTTTTCATAGTCCGTTAGCCAACACGCCCGATCTGGCACGGCATTTGATTCTAAGGGTCCTGGCTGTGCCCGCGTAGTGAACTTTCTCCCTCGTGGCGAACCAGTCGAGAAACGCCCGGCCACGTCCGGACCGGGCCCAAGCGGGGATAGGACCCATGAAAATTGTTATGGCGATTATTAAGCCATTCAAGCTGGAAGAAGTCCGTGACGCCCTGACCGCCATCGGCGTTCACGGTCTCACGGTGACGGAAGTCAAGGGATATGGCCGCCAGAAGGGCCATACGGAAATCTATCGCGGCGCCGAATATGCCGTGAGCTTCCTGCCCAAGATCAAGATCGAGGTCGCTGTCGCCTCCGACCAGGTCGACAAGACCATCGACGCCATCACGACCGCCGCGAAAACCGGTCAGATCGGCGACGGCAAGATCTTCGTCATCAATCTCGACCATGCGGTTCGCATCCGCACCGGCGAGGCCGATGCTGCGGCCCTTTGATTTCGCGCTCAATCAAAATTCAATCAGGAGTAAATGAAATGACGTTTAAGCGTCCCTATGGCGCGGGATTGGCGGCTCTCGCAGTCGGCCTGTTCGCTGCGACCGCAGCCTATGCCGAGCCAACGGTCAACAAGGGAGACAACGCCTGGATGCTGACATCGACAGTGCTCGTGCTGTTGATGACGATCCCCGGCCTCGCGCTGTTCTACGGCGGCCTCGTCCGCTCCAAGAACATGCTCTCGGTCCTGATGCAGGTGTTCTACACCGTCTGCGTCGTCACCGTGATCTGGGCCGTGTACGGCTACAGCCTCACCTTCACCGGCGGCTCGGACTTCATCGGCGGCTTCTCCAAGGCCTTCATGATGGGCGTCACCACCGACTCGAAGGCTGCGACCTTCTCGGTCGACGCCAACATCTCGGAGCTCATCTATATGTGCTTCCAGATGACCTTCGCAGCGATCACGCCCGCCCTCATCGTCGGCGCCTTTGCCGAGCGCATGAAGTTCGCGGCGATTGCGCTCTTCATCCCGCTCTGGGTCACGCTGATCTACTTCCCAATCGCGCACATGGTCTGGTATTGGCCCGGCCCGGACATGATCCAGGACGCTGCCAAGGCTCTGGCTGCTGCGGCTGATGGCGCGGCGAAGACCGCGGCGCAGGCCAAGCTCGACGAGATCAACGCCGACGCAGGCTGGATCTTCAAGAAGGGCGCGATCGACTTCGCGGGCGGCACCGTGGTGCACATCAACGCCGGCATCGCAGGCCTCGTCGGCGCTCTGCTGATCGGCAAGCGCGTCGGTTACGGCAAGGAGCTGATGGCTCCGCACTCGCTGACCATGTCGATGATCGGCGCCTCGCTGCTCTGGGTCGGCTGGTTCGGCTTCAACGCCGGCTCCAACCTCGAAGCCAATGGCGGCGCAGCGCTTGCCATGACCAACTCCTTCGTCGCCACCGCAGCCGCCGCGCTGTCGTGGATGTTCGCGGAGTGGATCATCAAGGGTCACCCGTCCGTGCTCGGCGTCATCTCCGGCGCTGTCGCGGGCCTCGTGGCCGTCACGCCTGCCGCCGGCTTCTCCGGCGTGATGGGTGCGATCGTCCTCGGCCTCGTGGTCGGCGTGGTCTGCCTGTTCTTCTGCACCGTCGTGAAGAACGCGCTCGGCTACGATGACTCCCTCGATGTGTTCGGCGTGCACTGCGTCGGCGGCATCATCGGCGCCCTCGGCACCGGCATCCTCGTCAATCCGGCGTTGGGTGGTGCGGGCATCATCGACTACACCGCGATCCCGCCGAAGGTTGCCGATTACGACTTCGCAGCGCAGATGATCTCCCAGGTCTGGGGCGTCGGCACCACGCTGGTGTGGTCGGGTATCGGTTCGGCGATCCTCTACAAGGTCGTCGATGTGATCGTTGGCCTCCGCGCCAATGTCGAGAGCGAGCGTGAAGGCCTCGACATCACCGAGCACACCGAGCGCGCCTACAACATGTAAGTCTCCTCCCGGGCGCGGCCTCCTCGGAGGTCGCGCTCACAACTACGGTTTGGGGCACATACCCGGCAATGTCCCGGCCGTTGAGGGGCTCCAGCGCAAGTTGGAGCCCCTTTCTTTTTGGACCCGAGCACCGCTGGGCCGTCATAAGTTAAATTGCATTGCTGCGAGCTTGTTGAATATCATGCTCCCCATTTGGAGCAGGATTTCATGCGTCTGCCCTATTGCCTGGTCTGGTGCTTCCTGTTGCTCGCTTTGTCGAGCCTCGATGCCCGTGCGGACAAGCGCGTCGCGCTGGTGATTGGCAACGGCGCCTACCGAAACGTTCCCATGCTCGCCAATCCGACCAATGATGCGGCCGATGTCGGCGCGGCCCTCAAGCGATCGGGGTTCGATCCTCTGGTCGCGACCGACCTCGACCAGTCCGCCATGCAGGACACCATTCTTCGCTTCGCGCGTGAGGCTCGCGGCGCCGATGTCGCCCTGTTCTACTACAGCGGGCACGCGCTCCAGTTCGCCGGCGTCAACTATCTGGTGCCTGTCGATGCCGTCGTTCGCGACGAGGTCGATCTGCGCCGCCTGGTACGCGCCGACGAGATCCTGGCGGATCTCCAGCAGGCGAAGAACCTGCGCATCCTCGTGCTCGACGCCTGCCGCGACAATCCATTTGCCGACGAGTTGCGGCGAAACGTCGGACAGGGCCGTGGCGTCACCGTCTCTCGCGGCCTCGCCAAGATGGAAAGTCCCGAGGGCACCATCATTTCCTACGCGACACAGGCCGGCCGGACTGCCGACGACGGCAGCGGCCGCAACAGCCCCTATACCAGCGCGTTCCTGGAGCACATCGGCGACAAGGGCAACGTCAACACGGTATTTCAAACGATCAGCGCCGGCGTCTACCAGCGCTCCAAAGGCTTGCAAGTGCCGGAGCTGTCGCTGTCGTTCTTCGGCGAGTTCTACCTCAACGGCAAGCCCGAAACGGCGGCGTTGTCTCCTGCGACGCCTCAGGTCGATCCCTGCGCGGAGGCCAGCGACCATTGGCGTAGCGCGGAAGCGCTGGGAACGCTCGCGGCGTTCAAGGATCACCTCGCACGCTTCCCAGCGTGCGCGTTCGCAGATTTGGCGAAATCACGCATCGAGACTTTGGCGAAACCATCAGACGCCGCCAAGCGCGTAACCGCGTTCGATGGAACCTGGATCGCGAAGGAAACTTGCGAGAACAAGCCCCCGTTTCCCGAGGCCTATTTCCAGTATGCGCTGCGCGTCAAGGATGGCGTGCTGCACACTCTCTCCGGGGAAGAGGGCAAGCCCGGTGCCACAATCTATGACGGGAAGATTGAAGCGGACGGCAGCGCGACTGTCACCGTCAACGGGCTGATTGGCGAAAAGGATCCGCTTCGCCGCACCGCCGGCGCGCCCTATCAGTACAAGCTGGCACTCGAGCTGAAAGAAACCACCGGCGCCGGCGTCCGCACCGAGACCGGCCGACCGTGTCGGATGGAGCTCTCCAAGCTGACGACACCGAGCCCCGCTGCAAGTCCGGGCCAACCTGATTCGAAGCGGCCGACCAAGCGCGACGACAAGAGGGCCGTGCTGCCGCCAGATCAGGCCGGAGCAGGGCAACCACGGCAGACCGGAAGCGGCATGAGCTGTTCGTTCATGCGAAGCAGGTGCGCCACGGCGTGCGTCAGTATGGGCGGCCGCGCGGATTGCGCTTCAACCGCTTGTCCACGGCTGGAAGCCGAGTGCATGAGCAGCGGTTGCTGGCGCGGCCGGGGATTCAACGGCTGCGGGCTTGCCAAGCGATAGATGCACGAACCGGCTGCGGATGGTCTGCCTTTGTCCGCTCGCAAAGAAAAAGATTGCCATTCCGCACCGCTGGCGCAGAAATATCGACCACAAGAAACAACAAAAGGGAGGTCGTCATGCGTTTGGAAGGCGGATGCTATTGCGGCGAAGTGCGCTATGTCGCCGAGGGCGACCCAATGATGCAGGCGCAGTGTCATTGCCGCGAGTGCCAGTACATCTCGGGCGGCGCGCCCAACACCTTCATCGCGATGCCGGCGGCCGGCTTCAGCTACATCGCCGGGCAGCCCAAGCAGTTCACCCGCAAGGACCTCGAGCGCGCCGTCACGCGCGAATTCTGCGCCGAATGCGGCACCCATCTGGTGACCAAGGTTCCGGGACTGCCGGCTGCGATCCTGAAGGTCGGCACGCTGGACGAGCCTGCGCAGTTCCATCCGCAGATGGCGATCTACACCTGCGACAAGCAGGACTTCCATGCGATCCCCGCGGGCATGGCGACATTCGAGAAGCTGCCGGCGCACTAGAGCCGCAATGACGGCGCGCTCCCTCCCCCGCATGCGGGGGAGGGCTGGGGAGAGGGTGCCTCAACATCGGGACAGTCCCTGTTTGGAGAGAACCCTCACCCACGCCTCCGGCGCGACCTCTCCCGCAAGCGGGAGCGGTAAGAACCCCCGCAGCCATCCCGTTGTTATCCGGCCTTATTTTTCCTGCTCTGGACGGAGCCGGCGACCGATGGTTAATCGCGTCTTAACCTCGCCCTATCTATGGTGAACTGAACCGCTTCCCGTCGGCGCCTTGCTGCGACCGGCTGTTCCAAGAGTGCTGGCGTCCAGAATGGCTATGACCGCTTCATCCCGTGCGCCGCAGGACAGTGGAAGCTCCGATAGCGAACGCTCTCCCTTCGTCCGGCTGAACGAGCTGCTGGCACCCCATCAGCCCGGCGAGCCGTTGATTTCGCTTGCCGTCGGCGAGCCGCAGCATCCCGTGCCCGACTTCGTCGGCCCGGTACTGGCCAAGCACATCGCCGATTTCGGCCGTTACCCCGCGAACAAGGGCACCGACCCGTTCCGCAAGGCTGCCGGCGCCTGGCTGTCGTCGCGGTTCAAGCTGCCGCGCACCCTCGATCCCGAGAGCGAGATTCTCGTCCTCAATGGCAGCCGCGAAGGCCTGTTCCTCGCCGCGATCGCGGCCGCGCGCTATGTCGGCCCGCGTCCCGGCAAGCCGGCGATCCTGATGCCGAACCCGTTCTATCCGGTCTACGGCGCCGGCGCCCGCGCCGCCGCTTGCGAGCCGGTCTACCTGCCGACCACGGCTGAGAACGGCTTCCTGCCCGATCTCGACGCCATCGACGAGGCGACGCTGGCGCGCACGGTGGCGTTCTATCTGGCTTCGCCCGCCAACCCGCAGGGCTCGGTCGCCTCGCGCGATTATTTCACGCGCCTGAAGCAGCTCGCCGACCGCTACGGCTTCGTGATCCTCAGCGACGAGTGCTATTCGGAGATCTACACCCGCGAAGCGCCCGGCAGCGCGCTCGAATGCGCCGGCCCTGATTTCACCCGCGTGGTTGCGTTCCAGTCGCTGTCGAAGCGCTCCAACCTGCCGGGCCTGCGCGTCGGCTTCGCCGCCGGCGACAAAAAACTCATCGGCATGTTCCTCGAGCTGCGCAATATCGCGGCGCCGCAGGTGCCGGTACCGCTCCAGCATGTCGCGACCGTCGCTTACGGCGACGAGGCGCATGTCGAGGAGAACCGCAGGCTCTACCGGATCAAGTTCGATCTCGCCGACCAGATCATCGGCAATCGCTACGGCTATCGCCGGCCCGATGCCGGCTTCTGCGTCTGGCTCAACACGTCCGAAATCGGCGACGACGTGTCTGTGTGCCTGAAACTCTTCAAGGAAGCAGGCGTGCGCGTGGTGCCCGGCAGCTATCTGGCGCGGCTCCAGCCCGACGGCTTCAATCCCGGCGCAGGCTACATTCGCCTTGCGCTAGTGCAAGATGGCGAGACTACGGCGCAGGCGCTGCACCGCCTGGTCGAGACTCTGGGTTAGGCGGGGCCCGTGAGCATGTCGACAATCGAACGTGTCATTCCCTTGGTCGGCCATCTGCCGCCCTCGATCCGCGAGGGGTTGGCGCGGCGCGTGCGCGAGCTCAGCGGTCTCGGCCTGATCGCATTGTCGGGCGTCGCCTCGGCGGCGCTGATGACCTGGTCGGTGCAGGATCCCAGCCTCAGCCACGCAACGTCGCGGCCGATCCGCAACATTCTCGGCTATGCCGGCGCAATCGGCGCTGACCTTGCGATGCAGATCCTCGGGCTCGGCGCGATCATGCTGGTCCTGACGATCGCGGTCTGGGGGTGGCGCATGCTGACCCATCGCCCGTTCGACCGCGAGGCGCTGCGGCTCGGCTCCTGGATTCTCTGCACGGTGATCGCGGCGGGCTTCGTCAGCTGCTGGCCACATGGCGGCGCCTGGCCGCTGCCGACAGGCCTCGGCGGCGTGGTCGGCGATGCCTTGGTTCGCGCGCCCGCGGTGATCTTCGGACCGCCGGGCATGATCTATCGCATCGTGCTCGGCACGATCCTGTTCGCGGCGATGGCGGCGACCTTCCTGATCGCCTGCGGCCTCGGCGCACGCGAGCATGACGACGAACTCGCGGACATCGAGGACGACGACAAGCCGCTCGAACAGGACGAGGACAGCGATCGCGGTTCGGTGTCGCTGGGCTGGCTGTTCCATGCCTTGATGAGCACGAAGGCGCGACTGACCTGGTTGCTTGGTGCGGCCTACCGCTCGCTGGTCTCGAGCGGACCGAAGACCAAGGCCGTTGCATTCAGCCGCCAGGAGCCGAAGCTCGGTGGCGGCCGCACCGCGCCGTCGATCTCGCCCCAATCCGAAGACGAGCACGACGAGGACGAACACGAGGACGACGAGGAGGAGGAAGAGGAGGAGGAGCCGGCCGCGCGCGCCCCGCGTAAGAAGGCTGCGCCCAAGGCCGCTTCCAAGAAATCCTCCGACAAGTTCGAGCTTCCGTCCGTGTCGGTGCTGGCCGCGCCGAAGGCCGGCGATCGTCAGCCGCTCAGCAAGGCCGAGCTGGAAGCCAATTCGCGCGCGCTCGAAGGCGTGCTGCAGGATTTCGGCGTTCGCGGCGAGATCGTGAAGGCCCATCCGGGTCCCGTGGTCACGCTGTACGAGCTGGAGCCGGCGCCGGGCATCAAATCGTCGCGCGTGATCGGATTGTCCGACGACATCGCGCGTTCGATGAGCGCGCTGTCGGCGCGCGTCGCCGTCGTGCCCGGCCGCAACGCCATCGGCATCGAGCTGCCGAACGCCCATCGCGAAAAGGTCTATCTGCGCGAGCTGCTGGTCGCCAAGGAGACCGTCGATTCGGTTGCGAAGCTGCCGCTCTGCCTCGGCAAGACCATCGGCGGCGATCCCGTCATCATCGACCTCGCACGCACGCCGCACATGCTGATCGCCGGTACCACCGGCTCCGGCAAATCGGTCGCCATCAACACCATGATCCTCAGCCTGGTCTACCGGCTGCGCCCGGACCAGTGCCGCCTGATCATGGTCGATCCGAAGATGCTCGAACTCTCCGTCTATGACGGCATTCCCCATCTGCTCACGCCCGTCGTGACCGACCCGAAGAAGGCGGTGGTCGCGCTGAAATGGGCCGTGCGCGAGATGGAAGAGCGCTACAAGAACATGGCCAAGCTCGGTGTGCGCAACATCGACGGTTACAACACGCGCTTGCTCGAATTGAAGGCCAAGGGCGAAGAGCCAACGCGCACGGTGCACACCGGCTTCGACAAGGAAACCGGCAAGGCGATCTACGAGGAAGAGAAGCTCTCGCTCGACCCGCTGCCCTACATCGTCATCATCGTCGACGAAATGGCCGACCTGATGATGGTTGCCGGCAAGGACATCGAAGGCGCGGTGCAGCGTCTGGCGCAGATGGCGCGCGCCGCCGGCCTGCACGTGATCCTCGCAACGCAGCGTCCATCGGTCGATGTCATCACCGGCACCATCAAGGCGAACTTCCCGACCCGCATCGCCTTCCAGGTCACGTCCAAGATCGACAGCCGCACGATTCTCGGCGAGATGGGCGCCGAGCAGCTGCTCGGCCAGGGCGACATGCTCTACATGGCCGGCGGCGGTCGCATCAGCCGCGTGCACGGACCGTTCGCGTCGGACGACGAAGTCGAGAAGGTGGTGCGCCACCTCAAGACGCAGGGACAGCCGGAATATCTCGAAGCCGTCACGGCCGAAGAACCCAGCGAGGACGAGGACGGCGCGGTGTTCGACGCCTCCGCCATGGGCGCGGATGGCGGCGGCGATTTGTTCTCGCAGGCCGTTGCGATCGTCAAACGCGACCGCAAGGCCTCGACCAGCTACATCCAGCGCCGCCTGCAGATCGGCTATAACCGCGCCGCATCGCTGATGGAGCGCATGGAACTGGAGGGCATCGTCGGACCCGCCAACCACGCCGGCAAGCGCGAGATTCTGGTCGAGGAAGAAGACAGCCATATGTGAGGCGAGCCGCCTCGGACCACCATTTCACGCAAAAACGTTATCTGCTTTTGGCCGAAATCACGCTAAAAGGGCGCCCAGCCACACAGGACGACGCGTTGATCAGACATCCGGACATTCGATTCGCTGCCATCGTCGCCGCGCGAAGCGCGCGCATGGCAGGCGTGATTCTCGTCACCGCCGCGATGGTGAGTGCGGCGTCGTTCGCGCAGACCGTTCCCGTGCCGAAGCCCGCACCGAAGGGCCGCGATGGCAGTCCGGCCGGTGGAGGACCCGCTGTCACCGGCGCGACCCAGACGCCGCCGAATCCAGTGATTCCGGATCCGCGCCGCAACGTGCCGAGCAGCATCTTCCAGACCTTCGATGCGAACCAGAAGGCCCAGGCCGCCAAGGTCAGCGCCTATTTGTCGTCATTGTCGACGCTGGTCGGGAATTTCGTCCAGGTCGGTCCCGACGGCAGCAAGACGCAAGGCGACTTCTACATCCAGAAGCCGGGCAAGGTGCGCTTCGAATATGACGCGCCGAGCCCGATCGACATCGTCGCCGACGGATCGTCGCTGGTGGTGCGCGACCGCAAGCTCGCGACGCAGGACGTTTATCCGCTGTCGCAGACGCCGCTGCGTTTCCTGCTGTCCGACCGCATCGACCTGATGAAGGACACCAACGTCGTCAACGTCTCGGCCGACGACGTCTTCGTCAGCGTCACCATCGAGGAGAAGCAGGCGCTGGTCGGCACCAGCCGCCTCTTGCTGATGTTCGGCGCCAAGGACGGTCAGTTGAAGCAGTGGACCGTCACCGACCCGCAAGGCTACGACACCACGATCGCCGTTTATAATCTGGACACGAGCAAGAAGCTCGATCCCGGCATGTTCAAGATCGATTTTACCAATTACGGCCCGTCGCCGGGCTAGGTGCCGTAGGGTGGGTTAGCCGAAGGCGTAACCCACCATCTCGGTCCGCAAATTTGGAAGCATGGTGGGTTACGCTGCGCTAACCCACCCTACGATTCCGCTGCTGTGGACAAGCATTTTCCTCGCGCAAATCCATGCTAAGACGCATCCCTCATGCGTTTTTCCCTGACAACCTGGAACATCAATTCGGTGCGGCTACGCATCGATCTGGTCGCAAAATTTCTCAAGAGCTCGCGGCCGGACGTGCTGTGTCTCCAGGAGACCAAGTGCATCGACGACGCCTTTCCACTGAAGCGCTTCAAGCGGCTCGGCTACGAGCATGTCGCGCTGAACGGGCAGAAGGGTTATCACGGCGTCGCCATCGTCTCGAAGATTCCGTTCGAGTCGAAGGACATCCGCACCTTCTGCGACAAGGTTGATTCACGCCATATCTCAGTATCGTTCGGTGAGAAGGCCGGGATCGCGAAGCCCCTGGTGGTGCATAATTTCTACGTGCCGGCCGGCGGCGACATTCCCGATCCCGCGCTGAACGAGAAGTTCGATCACAAGCTCCGCTTCCTCGACGAGATGAAAGCGTGCGAGCCGTTGCATCCGCGCGGCGAGGATCGCCACATCCTGGTCGGCGATCTCAACGTCGCTCCGCATGAGAACGACGTCTGGTCGCACAAGCAGCTTCTGAAGGTGGTGTCGCACACGCCCATCGAAACCGAGAAGCTGCAAGCCGCGCTCGCCGCCGGCGAATGGGTCGACGTCGCGCGCGACCGCATTCCGATGTCGGAAAAGGTCTACACCTGGTGGAGCTACCGCTCCGCCGATTGGACCCTCGGCGACCGCGGCCGCAGGCTCGACCACATCTGGGTCTCGCGCGCGCTGAAAGACGCGGTCGGCGATTTCAAGATTTTACGCGACGCGCGGAGCTGGGAGCGTCCGTCGGATCATGTGCCCGTGACGGTGACGCTCGAGGTGTGATCTTGTAGCCCGGATGGAGCGTAGCGAAATCCGGGGCAGCTTTTCCGGAGGCACGAATCCCGGATTGCGCTTCGCTCCATCCGGGCTACGGCACTGCTAGCTGGTCAGCTTCGCACCCGCCATCAATATATCGCTGGCGATCTGGCTGGAGCGCACCGCGAATTCATCGCGAAGGCGGACGGCCGCAGCGGGGTCGCTTTCGAGCACACGCTGAAACAGGCTGCGCGCGACGCGGATGACGGAGGCGTGCTCGATCGCGATCGCGCTCGACGGCCGCTTCATCGGCACGATCAGCGCGAGCTCGCCGATCAGCGCACCGGGACTTGCGATCATCTCCGCGCCGGCGCCGTCGTCGACCCGGAAGGCGCCGCGCTGGACCACGAAGCCGGCATCGGCATCGTCGCCGAGATTGAACAAGACGTCGCCGCGGACGAAGTCACGCTGCTCGGAGCCGATCGCCAGCATGCGCAACGAAGCGTCTCCCAACAGGCGCAGTGTCGGGACACGCTCGAGAAGCGCTACATCGTCGTCGATTGACATTCAGGTCCGGGGCTCAAGGGCATGCAATCTAAAACGATTCGCACGCCCCAGAAGCGTATCACGGCACCAGCTTGTAGCCACCGGCTTCCGTGACCAGGATCTCCGGGTTCGCGGCGTCCTTCTCGATCTTCTGGCGAAGGCGGTAGATGTGGGTTTCCAGCGTGTGGGTGGTGACGCCGGAATTGTAGCCCCAGACCTCCTGGAGCAGGGTCTCGCGGGAGACCGGCATCTGACCGGCCCGGTAGAGGAAGCGGAGGATCGCGGTTTCCTTCTCCGTCAGCCGGACCTTGCGCGCGTTGGCGGCGGTCAGCATTTTGGAGCCGGGCCGGAAAGAGTAGGGGCCGACCGAGAACACCGCGTCCTCGCTGGCTTCGTGCTGCCGGAGCTGGGCGCGGATGCGCGCCAGCAGCACGGCGAAGCGGAAGGGTTTTGCGACATAGTCGTTGGCGCCGGATTCCAGCCCCAAAATCGTGTCGGAATCGGTGTCATGCCCGGTGAGCATGATGATCGGAGCCTTGAACCCGCCCTTGCGTAATGAACGCACCACTTCGCGGCCATCGGTGTCAGGCAGGCCAACATCCATCAGGACGAGATCAGGGGCATTGGCCTTCGCGGCGCTCGCGCCCTTGGCGCCGGTATCGACCGCGGAGGCTTCAAATTCTTCGTGCAGCGACAATTGCTCCACCAACGTATCGCGCAGATCGGTATCGTCATCCACGATCAGGATCTTGCGGGCATTGGCCATAGGGGGTCATCCTTTTGGGGTCCGGCGCGGCGCGCATCCATGCTGCACCCAACCGAGAGGGAAGTTTAGGGGTCGCCGTTATTATTATTGTTCGTGTTGAAGTAGTGGGCTGTTACCGATTCACAAGCCAGAACCACTCTAACCCAGAATAGCAGGCCGTTTTGATGAATGTCCTGTAATGAATTCGACATCGCACGTTCACATGAAAAATAAAGCTGCTTCAGCTAGTTACACCATGAACCGAAGCGCCGGGCCGCTGTCGGCGATCCGCGTTAAGCCTGCCGCCGGGAATCCGCGCCGGGGCTGGCTGACCGCCGGAGCGCTGACGATTCCGGTGGCGCTCGGACGCGGCGGCATTTTGGCGAACAAGCGCGAGGGCGATGGCGGCACCCCGAGGGGCAGCTTCCGTCCCAGACGATTGTGGTGGCGGGGCGACCGGCACAGCCGCCCGCAGACCTTCCTGTCGGCCCGGATCATCACCGGCGAGGACGCCTGGTGCGAGGATCCCAAGGACCGTCACTACAATCAGGCAATCCGCCTCGGCGAGGGGCAGGGCGGCGACCGGCTCAAGCGGGCCGACCATCTCTATGACTTCATCATCGAAATCGACCACAATACGAGGCCTCGGATCGCCGGCCGGGGCAGCGCGGTGTTTTTGCATCTGGCCCGCGACAATTTCGGCCCGACCGCAGGCTGCGTCTCGATGACCGAAGCGGCGATGCGACAATTGCTGCGGCGGCTGGGACCAAAAACAAAAATCATCATCGGGTGAGGACACATGCTCGACAGGGATCAGATCGCCGCCGCTTCGCAGGTCCTGATCAAACATTGGCGCGACGGCACCAAGCTTGACGCGCTGGAGCCACCGTTGCGGCCTCAGAACCGCACCGAGGGTTACGCCATACAGGCCGCACTCAGCGGGACTTTGTTCGGCTGGAAGATCGCGGCGACAAGCGAGTCCGGACAGAAGCACATCAACGTCGCGGGACCGCTGGCCGGTCGGATCATGAGCGACACCGTGATCGCCGATGGCGGCACAGTCTCGATGAAGGGCAACGCGATGCGCGTCGGCGAACCTGAGTTCGCTTTCCGCATGGCGCGCGATCTGCCGCCGCGCGCGGCGCCGTATACTGTCGACGAGGTGCTCGCCGCCGTGGACAGCTTGCATCCCGCGATCGAGATTCCCGATTCGCGCTTTGCCGATTTCGCCAGCGCCGGCGAGGCGCAGCTGATCGCCGACAATGCCTGTGCGCATCTGTTCGTGCTGGGCGCGGCGACGAATGCGAACTGGCGTGCCATGGATCTCGTCGAGGAGCGGCCGCAGATCACGCTGCGTGGCCAGCGCTATCTCGGCCACGGCAAGAACGTGCTCGGCGATCCCCGCATTGCCCTGGTCTGGCTGGCCAACGAGCTGCGTGGCCTCGGCATCACCTTGCGGGCAGGAGAGGTGGTGACCACGGGCACGTGCCATCCGCCGCTGCCGATCCAGGCCGGCGATCAGTTTGTCGCGGACTTTGGCGCGCTGGGAAAGGTGGCGGTGGGGTTTGAATAGGTTCTTCCCCACTGTCGTCCTGGCGAAAGCCAGGACCCATACCGCGTGATCTACGCAAAGGGCAGAACGGTCGTTGCCGCGGTCTTCGTCAAACAGACTATCGCGGTAATGGGTCCTGGCTTTCGCCAGGACGACCAAAAACAAATTCGCTTATGATCACCGGTGCCCGAAGATCGAACTGCCCACGCGCACATGCGTGGCGCCGAGCATGATCGCGGTCGCATAATCCGCGCTCATGCCCATCGAGAGCTTCTTCAATCCATTGCGCGCGGCGATCTTGGCGGTCAGCGCGAAATGCGCCGCCGGCGGCTCGTCCACCGGCGGGATGCACATCAACCCCGAGATTGTCAGCCCGTAGGTGTCGCGGCAGCTCGCGATGAAAGCATCGGCCTCGCCGGGGGCGATGCCCGCCTTCTGCGGCTCCTCACCGATATTGATCTGGACGAACAATTCCGGGTGCTTGTCCTGGGATTCGATTTCCTTGGCTAACGCCTGGCAAATGCTCGGGCGGTCGACCGAATGGATGGCATCGAACAGCGCGACCGCCTCTTTCGCCTTGTTGGATTGCAGCGGGCCGATCAGATGCAGCGCGATATCGGGGTAAACAGAAGTTAACGCGGGCCATTTGCTTTTGGCCTCCTGCACGCGATTTTCACCGAATACGCGCTGTCCGGCGTCGATGACCGGGGTAATTGCATCCGCGGCGAAAGTTTTCGACACCGCAATCAGCGTCACGGAGGCACGTTCGCGCCGCGCATCCCTGCAGGCGCGCGCGATTTCGGCTTCGACCGCGGCGAGCGCGTTTGGTGAATGGCCGGTTAGCGGCGCGGCGTTGGCTTCAGTCATGATGTCGCATCGGAGCTGTTGTTGCGGAGCTAGTTCTAATTTTACCGAGTTCAAGAAAGAGTTTTTGAACCCTTTGCTTTACCTTAGCCGCGGGGTGGGCAGCGAAGATGGCAAACGTCAGTTTCAACCGCAAACGAGCGAAACTCAAGCAGGTTCTCGGAATCCGGGCGCGGCTTGCGTTGCTCGCGGTAATTCTGGTGACGCCTTTGATGTTCGAGCGCATCCGTTCGCTCGAAGACACGCGCACGCGGCAGATCGCGCAGGCCACGGCCGAATTCACCACCGTTGCAAGACACAGCGCCGACGCGCAGCGCGAGGTGATATCGTCGGTCGAGACCATCCTGAAATCGGAAGCTTTCATCCGCGCCTCCGTCGGCGGCATCAGCAAGAGCTGTGACGTGCTGCGCGCGAGCCTGCCGTCGAATCTTCCCTGGATCCGCACGCTTCTGATCGCCGGCCAGGACGGGCGCATCCAGTGCGCCACCAACAACATGTATGTCGGCCTCGACCTCGGTGACCGGCCGTACTTCCAGCAGGCGCAGGAAACCGGCCGCTTCGTGCTGAGCGACTTCATCCTGTCGCGCCCGGTGCCGACACCGACCGTCATGGCGGTCTACCCGGTGTCCGCCTTCAGCGGCGTAGCGGATGCCGTCGTGCTCGCCACCGTCAACCTCGACTGGATGTCGAAGGTCATGAGCAATCTGGGTGGCCGCGCCGGCATCACGGCCGTGCTGGTCGACAGCGCGGGCACCGTGCTGGCGGCACCGGCCGACCAGCATAGTGCGATCGGACGTCCGCTCGACAACATGCCGCTGATGTCCGCGATCGCCGACAAGGCGCTGAGGTCTGACCAGGACGAAGGTTCACTCTCCTTCCTCGCCGCGGACGGCTCCCGCCGCGCGGTCAGCTATATCCGCATCGCCGGAACCAATGCCCGCCTGATCGCCAGCATCGACGAGGACAAGGTGTCCGCGGCCGTGAGCCGCGACATCCGCACCGCCTATCTCCAGCTCGCTTTCGTCGTCGTGTTCGTGCTGCTCGGCGCGCTGATCGCAGCCGAGAAACTGGTGATCAAGCCGATCAGGATGCTCGCCGACATGGCCAAGCGTCTGGGCGAGGGCGATCTGTCGGCGCGCGCCGCGCGCAATCGCCTGCCATCCGAGTTCGTGCCGCTGGCCCGTGCGTTCAACGCGATGGCCGCGCAGCTCAGCCAGCGCGAACGCGAGCTGATGGCGAGCAACGACCGGCTCACGGTGATGGCCTCGATCGACATGTTGTCGGGGCTCGCCAACCGCCGCGGCTTCCAGAGCCGCCTCGACTTCGAATGGATGCGCGCGCAGCAATATGGCAGCGACCTCGCGCTGTTGATGATCGACGTCGATCATTTCAAGCTGTTCAACGACACCTACGGCCATCTCGAAGGCGATTCCTGCCTGACCAGGCTCGGCGAGTCGCTGTCCGGCATCGCCGCCGACACGATGGGCTTCGCGGCCCGCTACGGCGGTGAGGAATTCTGCCTGTTGCTGCCGAACACCGACATCGCGCGCGCCGTCGAAATCGGCGAACAGGCGCGCGCGGCCGTGCTGAAGCTGTGCCTGCCGCACATCACCTCCGACCACATGATCGTCACCGTCTCGATCGGCGTTGCCGCGACGAAGCCCAACGAGAGCTTGCGGCCGGGCGATTTGATCGAAGCCGCCGACGCCGCGCTCTACGCCGCCAAGCACCGCGGTCGCAACAACGTCGTCGAACACGGCATCATGGTGATCGACAACGGCGCGGCGGAAATGATGATGGCGGGTTGAGGGCTAACCCGCAGCCCCGGTGGCATCGAGCTCGCGCTCGGTGACCACGCGATTGCGGCCGTTGTTCTTGGCGAGATAGAGCGCGCGATCGCAGCGCTCGATGAGATCTGTGATCGGTCGAGATCGTCGAAGCTGGTGGCCATCGCAAGTCTTCGGGTCCTGGCCACCAACCTGGCATCGACCTCTTAATCACACCCCAATGGCGGCCGCACTATTTGCCCGGGACGGTCGCGAAGGTTCCCAAATTGCGGCAACCCATTGACCCCTTGAGGACTTCTATGGCCTAGTCCGCCGTCTTTAGCTGGCCCAGATCCACGAAAACCCAACGATTCCATGACCTCCGAACGCTACAACGCCCGCGACGCCGAACCGCGCTGGCAAGCAGCCTGGGACCAACAGGCGATCTTCGTCTCCAGAAACGACGATCCGCGGCCGAAATACTATGTGCTGGAGATGTTCCCCTACCCGTCGGGACGCATCCATATCGGCCATGTCCGCAATTACACGCTCGGCGACGTGCTGGCCCGCTTCATGCGCGCCAAGGGTTTCAACGTGCTGCATCCGATGGGCTGGGACGCTTTCGGCCTGCCGGCTGAGAACGCCGCGATCGAGCGCAAGGTGGCGCCGAAAGCCTGGACCTACGACAACATCGCCGCGATGAAGAAGCAGCTCCGCTCGATCGGGCTGTCGCTGGACTGGAGCCGCGAGATCGCGACCTGCGATCCCAGCTACTACAAGCACCAGCAGAAGTTGTTTCTGGACTTCCTGCGCGAAGGCCTCGCCGAGCGCGAAAAGCGCAAGGTGAACTGGGACCCCGTCGACATGACCGTGCTCGCCAACGAGCAGGTGATCGACGGCAAAGGCTGGCGTTCGGGCGCCGTTGTCGAACAACGGGAAATGAACCAGTGGGTCTTCAAGATCACGAAGTACTCGCAGGAGCTGCTGTCGGCACTGGATACGCTGGACCGCTGGCCCGACAAGGTGCGGCTGATGCAGCGCAACTGGATCGGCCGGTCCGAGGGGCTGCTGATCCGCTTCGCGCTCGACGCGGCGACGACGCCGGCCGGCGAGAGCGAGCTGAAGATTTTCACGACGCGCCCCGACACGCTGTTCGGCGCGAAATTCATGGCGATCTCGGCCGATCATCCGCTGGCGCAGGCGGCCGCGGCGAAAAATCAGGAGCTCGCCGAGTTCATCGGCGAGATCAAGCGGATGGGCACGGCGCAGGAGATCATCGACACCGCCGAGAAACAGGGATTCGATACCGGCATCCGCGCGGTCCATCCGTTCGATCCGAGCTGGAAGCTGCCGGTCTATGTCGCGAACTTCGTGCTGATGGAATACGGCACCGGCGCCATCTTCGGCTGCCCTGCCCACGATCAGCGCGACCTCGACTTCGTCAACAAGTATGCTCTCGGCAATACGCCGGTGGTGTGCCCCGAGGGCCAGGATCCGAAATCGTTCGTCATCACCGATACCGCCTATGACGGTGACGGCCGCATGATCAATTCGCGCTTCCTCGACGGCATGACCATCGATCAGGCCAAGGACGAGGTGGCGAAGCGTCTCGAGAGCGAGCTGCGCGGCAACGCTCCGGTCGGCGAGCGTCAGGTCAATTTCCGCCTGCGCGACTGGGGCATTTCGCGCCAGCGCTATTGGGGCTGCCCGATTCCTGTCATCCACTGTCCGAAGTGCGACGTGGTGCCGGTGCCGGATGCCGACCTCCCCGTGGTGCTGCCGGAGGATGTGAGCTTCGACAAGCCAGGCAACGCGCTCGATCATCACCCGACCTGGAAGCACGTGACCTGTCCGCAATGCGGCGGC
The DNA here is from genome assembly GCF_000244935.1 of Bradyrhizobium sp. WSM1253. Lineage (NCBI taxonomy): Bacteria > Pseudomonadati > Pseudomonadota > Alphaproteobacteria > Hyphomicrobiales > Nitrobacteraceae > Bradyrhizobium > Bradyrhizobium sp. WSM1253. The sequence goes on along the minus strand of NZ_JH600073.1, from coordinate 4,743,681 downwards.
AAGGCGCAGCGCGAAACCGACACCATGGACACCTTCGTAGATTCGTCCTGGTACTTTGCGCGCTTCACCGATCCCTGGAACGAGAACGCGCCGACGACGCCAGAGGTCGCCAACCGGATGCTGCCGGTCGACCAGTATATCGGCGGCGTCGAGCACGCGATCCTGCATCTGCTCTACAGCCGCTTCTTCACGCGCGCGATGAAAGCGACCGGGCACATCGCACTGGACGAGCCGTTCGCCGGCATGTTCACGCAGGGCATGGTGGTGCACGAGACCTACCAGAAGGCCGACGGCACCTACGTCCAGCCGGTCGAGGTGAAGGTCGAGACCGGCGCCAACGGCCGCCGCGCCACGCTGCTGACGTCAGGCGAAGACATCCAGATCGGTCCGATCGAAAAGATGTCGAAGTCTAAGAAGAACACGGTCGATCCCGACGACATCATCGAGACCTATGGCGCCGACGTCGCCCGCTGGTTCATGCTGTCGGACTCCCCGCCCGAGCGCGACGTGATCTGGAGCGATGAGCGCGTCCAGGGCGCCTCGCGCTTCGTGCAGCGGCTGTGGCGGCTGGTGAACGATTCCGTGGAACCCGGCAAGGCCGCGCCGGCGGCCCGGCCGGCCAGCTTCGGCCCGGACGCCACCGCCTTGCGCAAGGCCGCCCATGGTGCGCTGGACAAGGTCACCACCGGGAACGAACGGCTGCACTTCAACGTCTGCCTCGCCCATATTCGCGAATTCACCAATGCGTTCGCGGAGGTCTTGCAGCGTCCCGGCCAGCCGGCTCCAGATTTGGCTTGGGCGATCCGAGAGGCGAGCCAGATCCTGGTCCAGCTGTTCTCCCCGATGATGCCGCATCTGGCCGAGGAATGTTGGCAGGCTCTCGGCCACAGCGGGCTGGTTTCCGAGGCCAATTGGCCCCAAATCGAACGTGATTTGCTGGTTGAAGACAGTGTGACCCTGGTGGTTCAGGTCAACGGCAAGAAGCGGGGCGAGGTCACAGTTGCAACAGCGGCCGAGAATCCGGAAATCGAGGCTGCCGTTTTGGCCCTCGATGCGGTAAAACTGGCCCTGGATGGCAAGCCCGTCCGCAAGGTGATTATCGTCCCCAAGAGGATCGTGAATGTTGTCGGCTAGGATCCGCATCGCAGCCCGCTTGCTGGCGGTCGCCGCACTGGCGGCCATGACGGCCGGCTGCTTCCACCCGATGTATGCCGAGCACACCGACGGCACGCCCGGCCTGCGCGAGAAGCTGATGGGGGTCGATCTGCCCCCGATCTCCAAAGCCAATGCCTCGCGCGAGGCCCGCGTCGGCGTCGAGGTCCGCAACGCGCTGGCCTTCAAGCTCTATGGCACCGCCACCGGCATGCCGCCGACCCACCGCCTGGAGATCCGCTTCTCAAGCAGCAAGTCGTCGCTGATCGTCGATCCCAATACCGGCCTGCCGAGCAGCGAAAACTACGGCCTCGACGCCCAGTACAATCTGATCGAGGTCGTCAGCGGCAAGTCGGTAATGACCGGCACCACGTTCTCCCGCGTGTCCTACGACATGCCCGGCTCCTATCAGCGTTTCAGCCGCAACCGCGCAATACGTGATGCCGAGGATCGTGCCGCCAACGAGATCGCCGAGAACATCACGACTCGCCTCGCCTCGTTCTTCACCGCGGGCACTTAATTCATCCCGTCCCCCCGGTTCGCCCGGAATGACGAATCCCAGGCAACATGGTCGCGCTGCGCGGAAAAGAGATCGACGCCTTTCTCGCCCGCCCCGATGTGGGCCGTTCGATCATCCTGCTCTATGGACCTGACGCCGGCCTGGTCCGCGAACGCGCGGATGCGCTGATTGCCTCGGCTGTCGACGATCCCAACGATCCGTTCTCGCTGGTCAAGGTCGATGGCGACGAGCTCTCCGCCGAGCCGTCGCGCCTCGTCGACGAGGCCATGACGGTGCCGCTGTTCGGCGGCCGCCGCGCCATCCGCGTGCGCGCCGGCTCGCGCAGCTTTGCCAGCGCTATCGACACGCTGGCTGAGATGGGCGTGAAGGATTGCCGCATCGTGATCGAGGCCGGCGAGCTGCGCCCGGAATCGCCACTGCGCAAGGCCTGCGAACGCGCCAAGACGGCCGTCGCGATCGCCTGCTATCCCGATAGCGAGCGCGACCTGGCCAAGCTGATGGAAGACGAGCTCCGCATCGCCAATTTGCGCATCGCGCAGGATGCCCGCGCGGCGCTGATGTCGTTCCTCGGCGGCGACCGCCAGGCCTCCCGCAACGAGCTGCGCAAGCTCACGCTCTATGCCCATGGCAAGGGCGAGATCACGCTGGATGACGTGATGGCTGTCGTCGCCGATGCGTCGGAGCTGAAACTCGATCCGATCGTCGATGGCGCCTTCGCCGGCCGACCCGAGATCGTCGAGAACGAGTTTGCCAAAGCCATGATCGCCGGCACCTACCCCGGCGTGATCATCTCTGCGGCGCAGCGCCAGGCGGCGTGGCTGCACAAATCGGCGCTCGCGATCGCCGACGGCACGCCCGCTTCCGCCGTGCTCGACAGCGGCTATCCGCGCCTGCATTTTTCGCGGAAGCCCGCGGTCGAAACCGCACTGCGCAATTTCAGCGTGGCGCGGCTCGCCGCCATCATCGAGCAGCTCGCGACCGCCGCGCTCGACACGCGCAAGCAATCCACCCTCGCCGCCGCCATCGCCCAGCGCACGCTGATGGCGATCGCCGCGAACGCGAAGCGGCGGAGCTGAGCACGCCGCTCTGCCCCCCGTCATTGCGAGGAGCCCTTGCAACGAAGCAATCCAGAATCTCTCCGCGGAAAGATTCTGGATTGCTGCGCTCGCGATGACGAGGACGGTGCGTGCCCCTCATCCTGAGGAGCGCGCTCTTGCGCGCGTCTCGAAGGATGCAGGCCGGGCCCTCGCCCTTCGAGACGCCGCTCCGCGGCCCCTCAGGGTGAGGGTGAGAGAGCGGAACTAGCGGCTACAGTGCGCCCTTCGCCAGCCGCCGCATCACCTCGTCGAGCTGATCGAGGTTGCGGTAATTGATCTGCACGGAGCCGCCGGGGTCGCGGTGGCTCACCGTGACCTTCAGCCCGAGCGCATCGCTGACGCGCTTTTCCAGATCGATCGTATCAGGATCCTTTTCCTTCCCCCCGGTGCTGCGGGCCTTCTGCGGCTTGCGCTCCGGCACGCCCTCTTCATGCGCCAGCGCCTCGGTCTGGCGGACGTTGAGGCCTTCGTCGACGATACGCTTGGCAGCCGCGAGCGGATCAGGCACGCCGATCAGCGCGCGGGCATGACCAGCGGTCAGATCGCCGCTCGTGATCAAGGCTTGCACCTCGGCGGGAAGCTTCGTCAGCCGCATCATGTTGGCGATGTGGCTGCGGCTCTTGCCGACGACTTTGGCGATGTCGTCCTGGCTGCGTTTGAACTCGTTGGCGAGCGCGTGATACCCGAGCGCCTCTTCCATCGGGTTGAGGTCTTCGCGCTGCACGTTCTCGACGATCGCGAACTCCAGCGCATCGCTGTCGCTGATGTCGACGGGGACGATCGGCACTTCGTGCAGGCCGGCCATTTGCGAGGCCCGCCAGCGCCGCTCGCCGGCGATAATCTCGAAGCGGTCCTGCGCACCCTTCACCGGCCGCACCACGATCGGCTGGATCACACCATGCTGCCTGATCGAATCGCTGAGCTCCCTGAGCTCGCTTTCCGAAAAGCTGCGGCGCGGATTGCGCGGATTGGGCTTGATGAACTCGATCGGCACCTTGCGTTGTGCGCGCGGCCGATCGACATGCTGAGCCTCGCCGCCGACGTCACCGATCAGACTCGCAAGACCCCGGCCCAGTCGCGAACGCGCTTCGTCGGCCATCGCCAGCTCCCTTGGATTCACGCTGCAGCACTCCAGAACTGAATTATCGAAACTCGTAACTCGTAGGATGGGTAGAGCGAAGCGAAACCCATCCTGTTGGCGCGACCCATGATGGGTTTCGCTGCGCTCTACCCATCCTACAGATCAGCGCACCTTCAATGCGTCGTCCGCAGCTCGCGCTCGCGCTGGATCACTTCGGTGGCGAGCCGCAGATAAGCTTCGCTGCCGACGCATTTGAGATCGTAGACCAGCACCGGTTTGCCGTAGGACGGCGCCTCCGAGATGCGCACGTTGCGCGGGATCATGGTCTTGTAGACCTTCTCGCCCATGAACTGCCGGACGTCGGCAACGACCTGGTTCGAGAGATTGTTGCGCGAGTCGAACATGGTCAGCACGATGCCGTGGATCGACAGGTTCGGATTGAGCGTCGAGCGCACCTGCTCCACCGTCTGCAGCAATTGCGACAGACCTTCGAGCGCGAAGAACTCGCACTGCAGCGGCACCAGGATTGCGTCGGAAGCCGCCATCGCGTTCACGGTGATCAAGTTGAGAGAGGGCGGACAGTCGATCAGCACGTAGGTGTAATCGGCGTCGGGCGAGACGTTGTTGTTGAGCGCGCTGATCGCGTCGCGCAGCTTGTACGCACGACCGGGCGTGGTGCCGAGCTCGAGCTCGAGGCCGGAGAGATCCATGGTCGAGGGCGCGATATGCAGCCGCGGCACCGCAGTCGACACCACCGCTTCCCGCAGGCTCGCCTCGCCCACCAGCACGTCATAGGTCGAGCAGGAGCGGTTGCGGCGATCAATGCCGAGGCCGGTCGAGGCGTTGCCCTGCGGATCGAGATCGACGATCAGGACACGCTCGCCAATCGCCGCGAGCGCCGTGCCGAGGTTGATCGCCGTGGTTGTTTTTCCCACGCCGCCCTTCTGATTCGCCAGCGCCAGAATGCGCGGATGGCCCTGCGGGACGGCGGCGGTCTGTTCTTGCTGCGGTTCGTCAATCACGCTCATCGCAAATTCCCCACTCGGCCCCTGACGCCTCACCCGCGCCGTTCGACGGAAGCCAGCTCGACGATCCAACCGTCGCCTGTCCGGCTTTGGTGGAGCTGCGGCTGAATATTCCAATATTTAGTGGCTTCGGTCAATTCAGACTCTACATCTTGACCCTTGAGAAACAACGCTTTTGCGCCTTGGCGCATCAGCGGCTCCGCAAAGCCGATGAGTTGGTGTAGCGGAGCCAGCGCACGCGCGGTGACGCAATCGACCGGGCCGGTGATTCTATCCACATTATCCCCGATCTCAGCGAGATGTACGACTCCCGGGGATGTAGTTATGCGGACGGCTTCGCGCAGGAAGGCCGCCTTCTTGGCGATTCGCTCGACCAGATGGACGCTGGCCCCGGCCGTCCCCGCCATGGCGCAAGCCAGCACTATGCCGGGGAAGCCGCCGCCACTGCCGAGATCGGCCCAGCGTTTGGCCGATGGGGCGAGAGCGACGAGCTGAAGGGAGTCGGCGATGTGCCGGGTCCAGAGATGCGGCAATGTCGAGGGCGCAACCAGGTTGGTCTTGGCCTGCCACTCCCGGAGCAGTGCGATGTAGCGATCGAGCCGGGCCTCCGTTTCATGTGAAACGGGCGCAAGCTTGAGCGCCGCAATCTTGTCGGCTGCGATGACGGCGTCCAGCGATCGATGGTTGGCGCTGGCCTTGTCGATCTTCGGTCTGGTCGGCGCCGGTTCGAAGCGACCACCGGCGCCCTCTCCCGCCGAGGGTTTTCCTGATGACGATCTGCCGCCGCCCGGCCCGCGCTGTTTCACGTGAAACCTATGCGATCGCTTTGGACGTCTTCCGCGCTTCGCGGCGGAGATAGGCCGCAAGGATGCCGAGCGCGGCCGGCGTCATCCCGTCGATTCGGCCGGCTTGGCCAACCGTGAACGGACGTGCCTTCTCCAGCTTGGCCCGGACCTCATTGGAGAGACCGGGGACCTGCTGGTAGTCGACGTCCGACAGCACCATCCCCTCGTCCCGCCTGAAGGCTTCAACGTCGGCGCTCTGGCGCTCCAGATAGACGTCGTACTTCGCGTCGATCTCGAGATGGGCGGCAATGACGGGATCAATGGCAGCGAGCTCCGGCCAGATCGCACGGACCTGACTCCAGCCGATGTCGGGATAGGCCATCAGCTCGAAGGCCGACCGCCGCTGGCCGTCCCGGTTCAGGGACAGTCCATGCTTGATCGCTTCGTTCGGGGTGATCGTCAGCGACTTCGACAGCGCTCGAGCCGCATTCAGGGCGTCCATCTTGGCGCGATGATGCACGGTCCGGGCGCTCCCGACGCATCCCAGGGCGATGCCCTTCTCGGTCAAGCGCTGATCGGCATTGTCTGCGCGCAGGGTCAGCCGGTACTCGGCCCTGGAGGTGAACATCCGATAGGGTTCGCTGATGCCGCGGGTGACGAGGTCGTCGATCATGACGCCGAGATAGCCATCGGCGCGGTCGAACACGGTCAGCGCGGCGCCGCTCGCGGCCAATGCCGCGTTCAGCCCGGCCACGATGCCCTGGCCAGCGGCTTCCTCGTACCCCGTGGTGCCGTTGATCTGCCCGGCCAGGAACAGGCCGCGCAGACGCTTGGTCTGGAGGGTCGGATCGAGCTCCCGGGGATCGACGTGGTCGTATTCGATGGCATAGCCCGGCCGGACCATCTTGACCCGCTCCAGGCCGGGAATGGTTGCGAGGATGGCGAGCTGGACCTCCTCCGGCAGCGAAGTGGAGATGCCGTTGGGATAGACCGTGCTGTCGTCGAGCCCCTCCGGCTCCAGGAAGATCTGGTGACCATCGCGATCGCCGAAGCGAACGATCTTGTCCTCGATCGAGGGGCAATAGCGCGGTCCGGAGCTCTTGATCTGGCCGGAGTACATCGGAGAACGATGGACATTGGCCCTGATCACGTCGTGGGTCGCAGGCGTGGTGCGGGTGATCCCGCACTGGATCTGTGGCGTCGTGATTCGCTGGGTCATCACCGAAAACGGCTCCGGAGGCTCGTCCCCCGGCTGCATCTCGACCGCCGGCCAGTCGATCGTGGTGCCATCCAGACGCGGCGGTGTCCCTGTCTTGAGCCGTCCAAGGGTGAACCCGGCGCGCTCGAAGGACGTCGAAAGGCCCATTGCCGGCGCCTCGCCAACCCTGCCGGCCGGCCAGTTCTTCTCTCCGAGATGGATCAGACCGCGGAGGAAGGTGCCGGTGGTGACGACGACAGCCCCTGCCCGAAGTTCGCGGCCATCTGCCAGGCGCAGGCCGATCACCCGTCCCTCGACCACGATCAGCTCGTCCGCCTCGCCTTCGATGACGGAAAGACCCTCGGTCTCCCGGATCGCCGCCTGCATCGCGGCGGCATAGAGCTTCCGGTCGGCCTGGGCGCGCGGACCACGCACCGCCGGGCCCTTACGTCGATTGAGGACGCGAAATTGGATGCCGCCGGCGTCTCCGACCCGGCCCATCAGACCATCGAGCGCGTCGACCTCGCGAACCAGATGGCCCTTGCCGAGACCGCCAATCGCGGGATTGCAGGACATTGCGCCGACCGTGGAGAAACGGTGCGTCACCAGGGCGGTCGCCGCGCCCATCCGGGCAGAGGCAGAAGCGGCCTCACAGCCGGCGTGGCCGCCGCCAATCACGATGACGTCGAAGCTCTCTCGCTCTGTTCGCATGGGCGGACTTCTAACTCAGAGGCGGGCAAGCCGGAAGTGGAAACTGGTCAAGGCAGTTGTTTCACGTGAAACGGGGAAAGCGGAGCCCAAGTGTTTTCCGCGAAAACAACCCCATGCACAGTAGAATGGCCCTTGGAAAGATTACCATTTTTAGTCAGGGGAAATGGAGATTACGAAGGGAAAAGCGTGGTCCGTAGGTCGCAACGCCTGAGGACGGACGGTGATCGGAAAGGCCACGGCAGAGCCTACAACCGGCATTGCGGGGTGTCCCTTCCGCACTCCCGCTCCTTAAGGCGCCATCGCTCGCAGCGCAGTCAGTCCCGAGGGCGACCGAGTGAACCTCAAGGGCCAATGTTTCACGTGAAACAGCTTGAACAGCGGCTGCCGCGTTTCACGTGAAACGGAAGAGGTGGAACAAAGGCTAGTTCTACAATGAAGAACTAGCGCTACTTCCCAACACAGAATTTCTGGAAAATGGCACCCAAGACGTCTTCGACATCCACCCGACCCAACAGCCGGCCCAAGGCATAGGCCGCAGCGCGCAGCTCTTCGGCGGCGAGCTCCTCACCCTGTTCTACGAGATCCAGACTCCGGCGCAAGCTGTCCGCTGCCCGGCGGAGCAGATCCCGTTGGCGGGCCCGGGTCACCAAGGCCCCCTCGGTCGTTCCGAAGAAGTCGGCGGCGAATTTCACGAGGGCATCGACCAGCTCGGGGATGCCGTCCCCCCGGCTCGCTGCGATTCCGAACTCACCGCGCGGGCCGACGTCCTCGACCCCGCCAAGATCGATCTTGTTGCGTACGATCCAGACCGAGCCGCCGGAGCGACTGCCTGCGTTGCCGGACTTCCCCAGCAGCGGCATCGCGGCCGGATCAACAGCGCGCCCACCCTCCACCAGCCACAACACGAGGTCGGCGTCTTCGGCTCGCGCCCGCGCCCGGCGCACACCCTCCTGCTCGACTGGATCGTCGGTCTCGCGAATCCCGGCCGTGTCGATCACCGTGACGGGATAGCCGTCGAGATCGAGCTGCACCTCGATCACATCGCGCGTCGTACCGGCATGCGGCGAGACGATCGCGACGTCGCGGCGCGCGAGCTGGTTGATCAGCGTCGACTTGCCGACATTCGGCTCGCCCGCGATCGCAACCACCAAGCCGTCTCGCAAGCGTTCAGCTTGTCCCTGTGCCGCAAGGACTTCTGTGATTTCGTCGTGCAGCGCACTGATCGCCTTCACCGCAGGCGCCATCAACTCGGCGGGCACATCGCCCTCGTCGGAGAAATCGATGCCGGCCTCGATCAAGGCCGAGGCGTCGATGATGCGCTCCCGCCAGTCGCGCGCGCGATTGCCGAGGAGACCCTGCAGCTGCCGTAACGCCTGGCGGCGCTGGCGGTCGGTGTCGGCGTGAATGAGATCGTCGAGGCCCTCCGCTTCGGTCAGGTCGAGCTTGCCGTTCTCGAAGGCGCGCTGGGTGAATTCGCCGGGCTCGGCGGCGCGCATATTCGGAATTACGGAGATAGCGGCGAAGAGTGCCGCCAGCACCGCGCGGCCGCCATGGACGTGAAATTCGGCGACGTCCTCGCCGGTCGCGCTGGCGGGGCCTGGAAACCACAACACCACCGAATCGTCGATCGGCTGGCCCACGCCGTCATGAAGCAGCCGGCGGCTGGCCTGTCTCGGCGCCGGCAGCTTGCCCGCCAGCGTCGTCAACGCCAGGCTGGCGCCTGGCCCGGAGACGCGCACCACCGCGAGCGCACTCGGCGGACGGCCGGACGACAGCGCAAAGATGGTCTGGTCTCGCGGATGCATGGCCTATTTGTCCGGCTGAAAGGGAAAAGGCAAACATCTGTTTCTGCCGACGAACGGCGGGTTTTGCTGCGCCAAATCCTGCAGCAAAACCTATGTTGCAATGCAATATATCCAGTGGCAATTGCTGCGAGAATTACTCACTGCGGAATGATAAACGAGCCGGATAATAAATATTACCAAGTAGTATCAAGGCCTTATTACAAAATCCGGTCGAGGCAACAAACACGCCGCCATGCTGCACCTTCGCTGCAGCAAAGCCGCACAAAAAAAGGGCGCCCGGAGGCGCCCTTTGATCATATTGCACCGCAATCAGGTGTTCATCGAGTCGAAGAACTCGGAATTGCTCTTGGTCGAACGCAGCTTGTCGAGCAGGAAGTCGATACCGTCCATCGTCCCCATCGGATTCAGGATGCGGCGGAGCACGTACATCTTCTTCAGGACCACCGGATCGGTGATCAGCTCTTCCTTGCGGGTGCCGGAGCGCGAAATGTCGATCGCCGGGAAGGTCCGCTTGTCCGAAACCTTGCGGTCGAGGATCAGCTCCGAGTTACCGGTGCCCTTGAACTCTTCGAAGATGACTTCATCCATGCGGCTGCCGGTATCGACCAGCGCGGTCGCGATGATCGTCAACGAGCCGCCCTCTTCGATGTTGCGGGCGGCGCCGAAGAACCGCTTCGGCCGCTGCAGCGCGTTGGCATCGACACCGCCGGTCAGCACCTTACCCGATGACGGCACCACGGTGTTGTAGGCGCGGCCGAGGCGCGTGATGGAGTCCAGCAGGATCACCACGTCGCGGCCATGCTCGACCAGGCGCTTGGCCTTCTCGATCACCATCTCGGCGACCTGGACGTGGCGCACCGCCGGCTCGTCGAAGGTCGAGGAGACGACCTCGCCCTTCACCGAGCGCTGCATGTCCGTGACTTCTTCCGGACGTTCGTCGATCAGGAGCACGATCAGATAGCACTCGGGATGATTATGCGCGATCGAGTGCGCGATGTTCTGCATCAGCACCGTCTTGCCTGTGCGCGGCGGCGCGACGATCAGCGCGCGCTGGCCCTTGCCGATCGGCGCGACGATGTCGATCACCCTTGCAGAAAGGTCTTTCCGCGTCGGATCGTCGATTTCCATGCGGAAGCGCTGATTCGGAAACAGTGGCGTGAGGTTGTCGAAATTGACCTTGTGCTTGGCCTTTTCCGGGTCCTCGAAATTGAGCGTGTTGACCTTCAGCAACGCGAAATAGCGCTCGCCCTCTTTCGGGCTGCGGATGTGGCCTTCGATGGTGTCGCCGGTGCGCAGGCCAAAACGGCGGATCTGCGAGGGCGAAACGTAGATGTCGTCCGGGCCCGGCAGATAATTCGCATCGGGCGAACGGAGGAAGCCGAAGCCGTCGGAGAGAACCTCGACGACGCCTTCGCCGACGATATCGGTCTCGGCGAGCGCAAGCTGCTTGAGGATGGCGAACAGCAGCTCCTGCTTGCGCATGGTGCTGGCATTCTCGACCCCGTTCTCTTCCGCGAACGAGACGAGCTCGGCCGGCGTCTTCGACTTGAGGTCCTGGAGTTTGATTTCCCGCATTGGGGTGGTCCTGTGGGGTAACCTGGGGAGGGGTGCGAGGAGGCTCTGAAATGCGGACGCGAAAAGGTAAGGTCCGCAGGTCTGGCAAGGAGAGCGCCGGTGAGGCTTCAAACCTGATGGGGTGTCCGGCCTCTGGAAAGCTCAGACACGACCACATCCGCCTGCGTTGGGTGGGATATTGCTAATATAGAAAATCGCCTCTCACTCCGCAAGCAGAAGCACTGAGCGATTGTTCGCGACCCCTGCCTAGAACGGCTTCACGATCACCATGATGACGATCAGAATCATCAGGCCAGTGGGTACCTCGTTGATAATCCGATAAAATTTCTGGCTCCGGGGGCGCCGATCCGCGGCGAAATCCTTCAGCCAGCGCGAAAAAAAGCCGTGGACCGCGGACATCGCGAGGACCAGTGCCAGTTTTACGTGCAGCCAGCCGAAGCTGAACCAATGGCCAGCCCAGGCGAGATAGAGCCCGGCGAGCCAGGTCACGATCATGGCGGGGTTGATGATGGCCTTGAACAGCCGCCGTTCCATGATCTTGAACGTTTCCGACTGCTTCGAGCCGATGTCGGCCTCGCAATGATAAACGAACAGCCGTGGCAGATAGAGCATGCCCGCCATCCAGGAGATGACGGCGATCACATGCAGCGCCTTGATCCAGAGATAGACGTCTTCAAACATGTCTGGGATCCGGATTCCTGCCCAGCCGCGGGGAACGCTGGGGATAGTAAGAACTCGTTAAGGTCTTGCCTGCACACATATCCGTCCGTAGCGCCCTTCTCCAATAAGAATCTTAGATTCTTAAGGTTTGAGTCTATGTGACGGTGAATTGGACTCACACATTTCCGTCCGCCCGTTCACACGCGCTTGTTCACATCCATCAACATATCCCTGATCACTCTGGCCGCCCTCGATAAGGCGGTCAGCTTCAAAGGCTTGCGCGTTTCTGTCGGCAGCTTATCAAGAGGGTTATCGGCACAATCCCGTTTCCCTTTCGACGGGGCGCCGAACTTGTTCTCACGGGCAGTGGTGTGAAGAAAATTGGCACTTGTCCCGCCCCCGGTGTCGCGCATCCCTTTCCGAGGGGTTAAGGTCCACAGAAATCCACAAACCAAACCGGTTTCATACAAAGGGCTTTTGTGCCGACCTCGAACAATTATTTCCATCTGCACCTCGTGTCCGATTCCACCGGTGAGACGCTGATCACGGTCGCGCGGGCCGTTGCCGCCCAGTACGCCAACGTGACCCCGGTCGAGCACGTCTATCCGCTGGTGCGCAGTCAGAAACAGCTCGATCGCGTGCTCGACGAGATCGAGGAAGCGCCGGGAATCGTGCTGTTCACGTTGCTCGAGAAGGATCTGGTCGCCAGGCTCGAGGACAAGTGCAAGGGGATCAATGTTCCGAGCCTGTCGATCATCGGCCCGGTGATGCAATTGTTCGAGGCGTATCTCGGAGCCGCCACGACCGGCCGGGTCGGTGCCCAGCACGTGCTCAACGCCGAATACTTCAAGCGCATCGACGCGCTGAACTACACGATGATCCATGATGACGGTCAGCATGTCGAAGGGCTCGACGACGCGGACGTGGTGCTCGTCGGTGTCTCCCGCACCTCCAAGACCCCGACATCGATCTATCTTGCCAACCGTGGCATCCGCACCGCCAACGTGCCGCTGGTTCCAGGCATTCCGGTGCCGTCGCAGTTGGAAACGTTGACGCGACCGCTGGTGGTGAGCTTGCATGCGACGCCGGAACGCTTGATCCAGGTGCGCACGAACCGCCTGCTCTCGATGGGCGCCGATTCCAGCGGCGACACCTACACGGACAAGCAGTCGGTCGCCGAAGAGGTCGCATTTGCCCGCAAGCTGAGCGCCAAGCACGATTGGCCGCTGCTCGACGTCACGCGGCGCTCGATCGAGGAAACCGCCGCGGCGATCATGAAGCTCTATAGTGATCGTCAGCGTAACCGGCCTTCTGAATAGTTTTGGGAATAGTTTCGTGATGGGTCTGTGGCTCGGCAAATCCTCATTGATCCTGGCCTCGCAGAGCAGCGCGCGAAAGATGCTGCTGGCCAATGCCGGGCTCGAGTTCAAGGTGATCACAGCTGATATCGACGAGCGCGCGATCCAGGCCGCCTCCGGGCTGTCTGGTCCGCGCGAGATTGCCTTGCTGCTGGCGCGCGAAAAGGCCAAGGCGGTCTCGGCTCATCACGCTGGAAGCACCGTCATCGGTGCGGATCAAACGCTGGCGCTTGGCGATCGCATCTTCAACAAGCCTGCGGGCCGCGCCCAGGCGCTGGCGCAACTGCGCGATCTCTCCGGACACAGCCATGAGCTGAATTCTGCCGTGGCGATAGCACGTAATGGTGAGATCATCTTCGAGGACGTCTCGGTCGCCCGCCTCACCATGCGGCAGATGACCGAGGCCGAACTTTCGACCTATCTCGACATCGCCGGCGATGCCGTCACCACCAGCGTCGGCGGCTATCAGCTCGAAAGCCTGGGGATCCATTTGTTCGAGCGTATCGAGGGCGACCACTTCACCATTCTCGGCTTGCCGCTGCTGCCGCTGCTTGCGTTCCTGCGGCACGAGCGGCTAGTTGCGGTGTGATTGGCAAAGATGGCTGGGCGCTGATGCGAATCTTGGGACTGACCGGCTCGATCGGGATGGGAAAATCCACCACCGCGAAATTATTCGCGGAGGCTGGCGTCCCTGTCTACGATGCCGATGCCGCCGTCCATCAGCTCTATGAGGGCGAGGCTGCGCCCGCGATCGAGGCCGCCTTCCCCGGCACCACCGCGAACGGCAAGGTCGATCGGTCAAAACTGTCGGCGCGTGTGGTGCACGATGCTGCGGCCATCAAGCAGCTGGAGCAGATCGTCCATCCGATGCTGGGCGCTTCCCGCAAAAAATTCTTCGCCGACGCCGAAGCCGCCAAGGCGCCCGTCGTGGTGCTGGACATTCCACTGCTGTTCGAGACTGGGGGCGAGACGCGGGTCGATGCCGTAGTCGTGGTGACGACGTCTCCGGAACTGCAGCGCGAGCGGGTGCTGGCGCGCGGCACGATGGACGAGGCCAAGCTCGACGCCATCATCGCCAAGCAGACACCCGACGCGGAAAAGCGCAGGCGTGCCGATTTCGTGGTGGATACGTCCCACGGACTCGATCCGGTGCGCGCCCAAATCGCGCACATCCTGGCGGAGGTCGTTAAGATGCCGCAGCGGCGCGCCTGATTCGGCGCCTGACACGGCTTCTCAGATCATGCGCGAAATCGTTCTCGACACAGAAACCACCGGCCTCGACCCGCTGCGGGGAGACCGCCTGGTCGAAATCGGCTGCGTCGAGATGCTCAATCGCATGCCGACGGGGCAGAGTTTCCACGTCTATATCAATCCCGAAAGGGACATGCCGGCAGAAGCCTTCGCGGTGCACGGGCTGTCGGCCGAGTTCCTGGCGACCAAGCAGCTGTTTCACGAGGTCGTCGACGATTTTCTGGAGTTCATCGGCGATGCGCCGCTGGTGATCCACAATGCCTCGTTCGACATCAGCTTCATCAATGCCGAGCTCGACCGGATCAAGCGCCCGGCGATCCCGCGTGAGCGGTTGGTCGATACGCTGCTGCTGGCACGGCGTAAGCATCCCGGCGTGTCGAACCGGCTCGACGATCTCTGCTCGCGCTATGCGATCGACAATTCACGCCGCACCAAGCACGGCGCGTTGCTCGACGCCGAGCTGCTTGCGGAAGTCTATGTGGATCTGGTCGGGGCGCGGCAATCGCAGCTGCTGCTGGCCTCGGAATCCGAGGAGACTCGCGCCAACGGGGCTGCTGATGCGCCACGGCGGCAGCGGCCAGCGCCGCTCGCGCCGCGGATTTCAGACGCCGAGCGCGAGGCCCACCGGGCCTTCATCGCAACGCTCGGCGACAAGGCGATCTGGAACGAGTTCTTGCCCGCTCCAGCTGTCGCTTCGGCCGGTTAGGCCTGACCGCTCGGCTGAGCGGCCATTTGCCGCTCCATGTTCTGACGATAGAGGCCGACGAAGTCGACCGGGTCCAGCATCAAAGGCGGGAACCCGCCGTCGCGCACGGCCGTGGCGATGATCTCACGGGCGAACGGGAACAGCAGGCGCGGGCATTCGATCATTACCAGCGGATGCAAATTGTCCTTCGGCACGTTGGAGATGCGGAACACGCCGGCATAAGCGAGCTCGAACGAGAACATGATCTTGCCGGCGGTCTCGGCCTTGCCCTCGACCGACAGGGTCACCTCGAACTCCTGTTCGCTGAGGTTGTTGGCGCTCACATTGATCTGGATGTTGATCTGGGGCGGTTGGCTCTGCTGCTGGAGCGAGCTGGGCGCATTCGGATTTTCGAACGAGAGGTCCTTGGTATATTGCGCCAGGACGTTGAGCTGGGGAGCCTGGGCCGCCTCGGGAGGGGTGCCGTTACCGTTGGTCATAAGAGTGTCTCCTTACCCGATTGGGCTGAATTTCGCGGCGGTTGGCTAACATAGGGCTACCTCGTTCCACAAGGACGAACGGTCCCGGATGGGGAATTCCGGCCACGGCCACAACTGCGGCGTTCATCCCGCCGATCCAGCGCAACTGCGCCTTAAACGATTGAAGATGCGCGATTTCCGGCCAGGATCGGGTTTCCCCTTAAGCATAAAACGCGCTACACTCGGTGCTGTGCCAAAAGGCGCCATTGGCCGGGCAAGATTTCGTGCCTACATCCCACGGACCTGACGCGCGGACCCGAAATGGTGATGTGGACTTGCCGTTCCGGTATGGAACGGTCTACTGGCCGGATCGATTTTCCCGGCACGATCCTTTCGAGACGGCCCCTTCTACAGACGACCAGAAAGCGAATACGACGTGGACATCTACACCATCATCTTCCTGGCGCTGGCGGTCTTCATCTTTCTGAGGCTGCGCAGCGTGCTGGGGCAGCGCACCGGCAACGAGCGGCCGCCGTTCGACCGTAACGCGCTCCAGGGTGCCCAGGACAAGAACGTCGTCACCATGCCGGGCAAGGTCATCGACCAGGCTCCGTTGGCGCCGACGGCCGAGCCGGCCCCGCCCTCCGACCGCTGGAAGGGCCTGACCGAGCCGGGCACCGTGCTCGCCCAAGGTCTCGATTCCATCGTCGAAAAGGACTCCACCTTCGATCCGCGCCATTTCATCTCCGGCGCCCGCGGCGCCTATGAGATGATCGTGCTGGCCTTTGCCAATGGCGACCGCCGCGCGCTGCGCGACCTGCTGTCGTCGGAGGTCTATGAGAGCTTCGATGCCGCAATCAAGGAGCGTGAGAAGAACGAGCAGAAGACCGAGACGCGCTTTGTCTCGATCGACAAGGCCGAACTCGTCGGCGCCGAGCTGCGCGACCGCACCGCCCAGCTCACGATCCGCTTCGTCTCGCAGATGATCTCGGCCACGCGTGACAAGGCCGGCAACATCGTCGATGGCAGCGCCGACACCGTCGCTGACATCACCGACATCTGGACTTTCGCCCGCGACATCACCTCTCGCGATCCGAACTGGAAGCTGGTTGGCACCGGAAGCGCGAATTAAGGCTTTCCTGAAGACCAGCGCGACGGCGCTCTGCGCAGGTGCCGTCGCGCTGTCGTCGTTTTCACTTGGCGCCGAGGCGGCGCGGCGCCACTATCGCAGCCATCACCATCATCTCCCGGAATTGCCTGCCGCGCCGCCGCGCGCCTTGCCGTATCCGCAGCTTCCCCTGCCGTTCGAGATTCCCGGCGCGCAATATCTGCCGCTGGCCTGGGCCGACGTGAAGGGCTGGGGCGACGACAATCATCTCGCCGCCTACCGGACCTTTCGCGCGAGCTGCCGTCCGATCAGCGCCCAGACCGGCGCGCCCGAACCGAAGGCTTTGGGCGCCTCTCTGGCCGAACCCTGCCGGGTCGCCAAATCGCTCGAGCTTACCGACGACGCCAGGGCCAAAACCTTTTTCGAGGAAAATTTTGCGCCGCTACGGATCTCTCGCCTCGGCGAGCCGGATGGTTTCGTCACCGGCTATTACGAGCCGGTGCTGGAGGGATCGCGCACGCAGACCGACGTCTACAACGTCCCGGTCTATCGCCGCCCGTCGAACCTGTTCGTGCGCGGCTACAAGCAGGATTCGGTCAGCCTGCCCAACAAGGGCCCGGTCTATCGCAAGATCGGCCGCCGCAAGCTGGTCCCCTATTACGACCGCGCCGAGATCGAGGACGGCAAGATCGCCGGCCGCGGACTCGAGATTGCCTGGCTGAAGGACCCGACCGATCTGCTGTTCGCCCAAATCCAGGGCTCGGCGCGGATCAAGTTCGACGATGGCGGCACGGTCCGGCTCAACTACGACGCCTATAACGGCTATCCCTATACAGCGGTCGGTCGCATCCTGATCGAGCGCGGCATCATTCCGAAGGAAGAGATGTCGATGCAGAAGATCAGGGAGTGGATGGCGCAGACACCAGACGGTGCCAAGGAGCTGCGGCGCCAGAACCGCTCCTACATCTTCTTCCGCGAGGTCAATCTGTCCGACAAGGAGGAGGCCGTCGGCGCGCAGGGCATTCCGCTGACGGCCGGCCGCTCGATCGCGGTCGACAAATCGCTCCACGTCTACGGCACGCCGTTTTTCATCGAAGGCGAGTTGCCGATCGATTCCGAACGCGCGAAGACGCCGTTCCATCGGTTGATGATCGCGCAGGACACCGGCTCGGCCATCATCGGTCCGGCGCGCGCCGATCTCTATTTCGGCGCGGGCCAGGAGGCCGGCCGCGTCTCCGGGCGGCTGCGCCATGCCATGCATTTCGTGATGCTGGTGCCGAAGGGTCTCGATCCCACGGCGCGTGCCGCGCGGCTGCCGGTGCCGGACCCGCGGCCGTCGGAGAAGATCGCGAAGCTGTTTCCGCAAACAGAGCCCGCGAAGGACAAGCCGGCGGCAGCCGAGGCGCAAAGCAGGAGCGAGACGGTCGCTGTCGCCGGTCCAGTCCCGCTGCCGGTGCCGCGTCCCGTGATCGAGCCGGTTCAGGAGCCGCGGCGGCCGGTGAAAAATCGTTCCCATCGGCAGCAATGAAGCGATCGTCCCGTCCGCCCGTGCTGGAGCCTCGTCCCTCGCCGCGCCGTCGCGCGCTGAGCGAAGAAGAGCGCGCGCTGTGGGATACGGTCGCAAAGCAGGTCAAGCCGCTGAGGAAGCCTCGTGCGGTGAAGGCGCAAGCTGCGCCGCGCACCGAGCCTTCCCCCGCAGCGCCCCCCACGCGGCCTGCGCCATCACCACGTCCGATTGCCGCTGCCCCGGCACTGCGTGCAGCGAAGCCGGCGGTGCCGCCGCTGGCGCCGCTCGGCAAGCGCGAGCGCACAAAGTTGTCGCGCGGGCGCAGCGAGATCGAGGCGCGGCTCGATCTGCACGGCATGACCCAGATGCGCGCGCATCGCGCACTGACCGGATTTCTGCACCGCGCTCATCATGACGGCCTGACCTTCGTGCTCGTCATCACCGGCAAGGGCCGAAGCGGCGGCGAAAGCGGCGTGCTGCGCCGCCAGGTGCCGGAATGGCTGAGCCTGCCGGAATTCCGGGCTTTTGTGGTCGGCTTTGAGGAAGCCGGTATCGGCCATGGCGGCGAGGGCGCGCTTTACGTGCGGATCAGGCGGGCGAGATTCTAACCGCGGGCTCGCTGCAACCTCTCCCGCGTGCCTTGCGGGTGAGGTTTCGGAGCCCGCGGGACGATCGTCTGCTTCACTATTCTGCTGAAGACGTAGCGACCAACCCATCACTCCCGAATGCTGCACCGCGAACGGAGGACGCCGCTCGCGGCATTCGCCTATTTGACGGCTTCCCTTTTGCCGCGCTTGCCGCTTTCGTTTCGGCCGCTTACACAGTCATGTGAACGTCATATGGCGCTGCTAGCGCAAGCGATCATTTTTGACGGCCCAAGAGAACGGCCAAGGGAGGTTTACTTGATGGCTCTTAGACACTTTGGAGCGGCTGCCGCTATTGCGCTCACGGTTGGACTATCGGCCTCGCCGGCCTTGGCCGTGACCGAAATCCAGTGGTGGCACGCGATGACCGGCGCCAACAACGACGTCATCGTCAAGCTCGCCACCGATTTTAACGCGTCGCAGAGCGACTACAAGGTGATCCCGACCTACAAGGGCAACTATCCCGATACGATGAACGCCGGCATCGCGGCGTTCCGCGCCGGCAACGCCCCGCACATCATGCAGGTGTTCGAAGTCGGCACCGCGACCATGATGGCCGCGACCGGCGCCGTGAAGCCCGTCTACAAGCTTATGGCGGACGCCGGCGAAAAGTTCGATCCCAAGATCTACCTGCCCGCCATCACCGGCTACTATTCGACGTCGAAGGGCGAGATGCTCTCATTCCCCTTCAACTCGTCCTCGACTGTGATGTGGGTGAACCTCGACGAGCTGAAGAAGGCGAACGTGGAGATTCCGAAGACCTGGCCCGAAACGTTCGAGGCCGCCAAGAAGCTGAAGGCTGCGGGTCACGACACCTGCGGCTTCTCCGGCTCCTGGGTCACATGGGTCAATCTCGAGCAGCTCTCGGCCTGGCACAACGTGCCGCTCGCCAGCAAGGCCAACGGCCTCGACGGCTTTGACACCGTGCTCGAGTTCAACGGACCGCTTCAGGTCAAGCATCTCGAAACCCTTGTCGAGCTGCAGAAGACCAAGACCTATGACTACGCCGGCCGCACCAACACCGGCGAAGGCCGCTTCACCTCCGGCGAATGCCCGATCTACCTGACCTCGTCGGCGTTCTTCGGCAACGTCAAGGCGCAGGCCAAGTTCAACTTCACCGCCGTGCCGATGCCGTATTATCCCGACGTCAAGGGCGCGCCGCAGAACTCGATCATCGGCGGCGCTTCGCTCTGGGTGATGGGCGGCAAGTCGGCCGAGGAATACAAGGGCGTCGCGAAATTCCTGACCTTCCTCTCGGACACCGATCGCCAGGTCTATATCCACAAGGCGTCAGGCTATCTGCCGATCACCAAGGCGGCCTACGCCAAGGCAAAGGAAGAGGGCTTCTACAAGGATCAGCCCTATCTCGAGACCCCGCTGCTCGAGCTGACCAACAAGGAGCCGACCGAGAACTCGCGCGGCCTGCGCCTCGGCAACATGGTGCAGCTGCGTGACGTCTGGTCGGAAGAGATCGAGCAGGCGCTGGCCGGCAAGAAGACCGCCAAGCAGGCGCTGGATTCCGCCGTCGAGCGGGGCAACACGATGCTGCGGCAGTTCGAAAAAACCGCCGTCAAGTGAGGCAATGAGCGGCAGGCCGCGACCCGGCCTGCCGCTCTGCTGGCATCATGCAAAAGCAAGCCATTTTCCAGTCAAGGCTGTTACCGTACGCGCTGGTTGCGCCGCAGCTCGCGATCGTCCTGATTTTCTTCTATTGGCCGGCCCTGCAGGCGGTGATCCAGTCCTTCCTGCTCCAGGATGCGTTCGGTCTGTCGACCACCTTTGTCTGGTTCGAGAATTACATCGAGCTGTTCAAGGACGCGGCCTATTTCGAGGCGATCGCCCGAACGTTCTTCTTCTCGTTCGCCATCGCCGTCTCGTCGCTGTCCTTCGCGCTGCTGCTCGCCGTGATGGCGGACAAGCCGCTGCGTGGCTCGATGCTCTACCGCACGCTCCTGATCTGGCCCTATGCGGTGGCGCCGCCCGTGGTCGGCGTGCTCTGGATCTTCATGCTGCATCCCTCGCTCGGCGTGCTCTCGCGCTATCTGCGCAACGTGGGCATCGACTGGAATCCGCTGCTCGACGGCGACCAGGCCGCGGCGTTGATCATCCTCGCCGCCGCGTGGAAGCAAATCTCCTATAATTTCCTGTTCTTCCTCGCAGGCCTGCAAGCGATCCCCAAGAGCGTGTTCGAGGCCGCCGCGATCGATGGCGCCCGTCCGATGCGGCGGTTCTGGACCGTGACTTTCCCGCTGCTATCGCCGACCATCTTCTTCCTGCTGGTGGTCAACATCGTCTACGCCTTCTTCGACACGTTCGGCATCATCGACACTATGACCCGCGGCGGACCCGGAACGTCGACGGTCACGCTGGTCTACAAGGTCTATTCCGACGGCCTGCTTGGCGGCAATCTCGGCAGCTCGGCGGCGCAGTCGGTGATCCTGATGGTCATGGTCATCGTGCTCACCGGAATCCAGTTCCGGTTCGTCGAACGCAAGGTGACCTACTGATGGTCGAGGAAGAGGGCTTCCGGCGCTACATCGCCCATATCATCCTCTGGATCGGGATCGCGATCGTCGCTTTCCCCGTCTACATCGCGTTCGTCGCTTCGACCCAGGACAACGCGCTGATCGCCAACGGACAGATGTCACTGCTGCCGGGCGGTCATTTCTTCGAGGTTTACTACCAGACCATTTTCGTCGGCACGAGCGGATCGACCCGCGAGCCCGTCGGCAACATGATGCTGAACTCGCTGGTGATGGCCTTGCTGATCGCGGTCGGCAAGATCGCAATCTCGATCATCTCGGCCTACGCGATCGTCTATTTCCGCTTTCCGTTCCGGATGCCGATCTTCTGGATCATCTTCATCACGCTGATGCTGCCGGTCGAGGTCCGCATCTATCCGACCTACAAGATCGTCGCAGATCTGCACATGCTCGACAGCTATGCGGGCCTGTCGCTGCCGCTGATCGCCTCGGCCACCGCGACGCTGCTGTTCCGCCAGTTCTTCATGACGGTGCCGGACGAGCTGCTGGAGGCCTCGCGCATCGACGGCGCCGGTCCCCTGCGCTTCTTCTGGGACACGCTGCTGCCGTTGTCGCGCACCAACATGGCGGCGCTGTTCGTGATCCTCTTCATCCTCGGCTGGAATCAATATCTCTGGCCGCTGCTGATCACCACCCGCGACGACATGCAGACCATCCAGGTCGGCATCCGCAAGATGATCACCACCACTGACGCGCTGACCGAATGGCCGATCGTGATGGCGACCGCCGTGCTCGCGATGCTGCCGCCGGTGTTCGTCGTCGTCGTAATGCAGAAATTGTTCGTGCGCGGACTCGTGGAGACGGAAAAGTAAATCCCATGGCTAACGTCACTCTGCGCAACGTCCGCAAAACCTATCCCGGCGGCTTCGAGGCCATCAAGGGCGTCAACGTCGATGTCGGCGACGGCCAGTTCTGCGTGCTGGTCGGTCCCTCCGGCTGCGGCAAGTCGACATTGCTGCGCATGGTCGCGGGCCTCGAGACCGTCACCGGCGGCGAGATCGACATCGGCGGCCGCATCGTCAACCAGATCGAGCCCGCCGACCGCGACATCGCGATGGTGTTCCAGAACTACGCGCTCTATCCGCATATGAGCGTCTTCAACAACATGGCCTACGGCCTGCGCAACCGCGGCATGAAGGAGGCCGAGGTCAAGACCCGCGTCGACGAAGCCGCGCGCGTGCTCGAGCTCACCTCGATGCTGGAGCGCAAGCCGCGCCAGCTCTCCGGCGGCCAGCGCCAGCGTGTCGCCATGGGCCGCGCCATCGTGCGTCAGCCAAAAGTGTTTCTGTTCGACGAGCCGCTGTCCAACCTCGACGCAAAACTCCGCATCGCGATGCGGGTCGAGATCCGCAAATTGCAGCGCCGGCTCAACACCACGTCGATCTACGTCACCCACGACCAGCTCGAGGCGATGACTCTCGCCGACGTTCTCGTGGTCATGAATGGCGGTCAGGTCGAGCAGGTCGGCAATCCCCTGGCGATCTACGAAAAGCCGGCCACGACCTTCGTCGCCTCCTTCATCGGCGCGCCGCCGATGAACCTGATGTCGATTCGCGCCGATGAAATCAAATCGCAGCTCGGCAGCACTAACGCCGGCATCCTCGGCATCCGCCCGGAAGACTTCGTGATCACCGACCAGACCCCGGCCGGCGGCGTCACGCTCCCGCTCACCGTGGAAGCGATCGAGCGCGTCGGCGCCGAAACCTTCGTCTACGGCACGCGGGCTCAGGACGAGCAGCGCATCGCTGCCAATCCCGGCGAGCTGCCGGCCGGCGAGGTCATCGTCCGCATTCCCGGCTCAGAGGCACCGCCGATCGGCGAGAAGATCCGCGTCGCAGCGACGCGCCAAAAGCTGCATCTGTTCAGCGGCGACGGCCGGACGCGGATTGAGGCCTGACCGGGTTCCGCGGGGCCGCCGATTAAAAAACGCGAAAACAACCCCATGCACCATAGAAGGGGGTTTGTTTTCGTTGAGAAAAATCGCGCCGCAATTTCGTCGTGCCGGGCTTGTCGCAGGCGTTTCGCGCCATGACGACAAGTCGGCATTTGTGCATGGCAGAGTAAGTGAGCTGCCAATCCACAGCCCCCGGCTACGTCCTTGAACCTACAAGCGGATATGCCCATATTGCTGATCAAGGGGTGCCTGTACGGGGCCCTGATGCACCAAAGTCGCTTCGAGAGGACTTTGTAAACTATGTCTCGTGTTCCCACGCTTTCCAGTCCGTTCCTTCTGGGCTTCGACGAGATCGAGCGCGTGCTCGATCGGGTCGTCAAAGGCGCCGACGGTTACCCTCCCTACAATATCGAGAGGTGCGACCGGTCGGAGGGCCAGCCCGAGCGGTTGCGGATCACGCTGGCGGTCGCCGGATTCACCCGCGACCAACTCGATGTAACCATTGAGGAAAACCAGCTCGTCATTCGCGGACGGCAGCAGGACGACAAGACCCGGCAATACATCCATCGCGGCATTGCCGCGCGCCACTTCCAGCGCACTTTCGTGCTGGCGGAGGGGATGCTGGTGCTGGGTGCGGATCTGAAGAACGGATTGCTGGCGATCGATCTTGCCCGGCCGGAACCGGAGAGGATCGTTAAGACAATCGCTATCAATGAGCACGAATAATGGAACGAGTAGCGGACTCGACCGCTTAGTTTCTGTGAAGGAGTCGAGACCATGAGTGAAGGTCACGTTGCGTTCGAATACGAAGCCAAGAACGTCTCGCCCGAGACGCTGGCAACCCTCGGCGAAGGCCATATCGCCTATGTGAAGCAGATCCGCTCTGAGGATGTGCCGGGCCTGTTTCCCGAAGCGCCGAAGATCGCGCCGGGCCTCAAGCTCTTCGCGCTCCACGCCGCCGACGGCACGCCGATCATGCTGACCGACAGCCGCGAAGCCGCGATCGCCAACGCCTGGAGCAACGAGCTGCAAGCGGTGAGCGTGCACTGAGCACGCGCGCGTCGCACGAATAGAGTTTCAAGCGGGCATGCCTTCGAAGGAAGGGGTGCCCGCTTTGCTTTTAACGTACACTTGGTCCAAGTCCGGGGTCGCTTTAGATTGGCTCGATCGAGCCACGCGCTCCCTCAACCTCTCCCGCTTGCGGGGGAGGTCGGCGCGAAGCGCCGGGTGGGGGCTTTCTCCTCGCGGGGGTACTCTCCACCATCTCAACAATCCCAACGCGGAGACACCCCCACCCCAGCCCTCCCCCGCAAGCGGGAGAGGGAGCACACTGTCTTCGCAGCAGAGATTGAGCTTCATCAGATCACAACGACGACGGAGATCGCGGAATGCCCAAACCCGAAGAGATCAATCAAGATTGGGCACAAGCGATGGCTGCCGACTCGAACAGGATGTCGACGTCACCAAACCTTAGCGATCCAAATGCTCAGCCGACCGGTGGAGATATTGTCGTTGCACTCGCGAATTCGCCACTCGTAGGGATCGAAATTGCTCGACTATCCATTCGACCCACGGTGCGATCAGAACCACGAGATATGGACGAGTGGTTTTAAGTTACGCCGCAGTCGCCGGCGGCAGCGCGAGCACCGAATAGATCGCCTGGGCATCGCGCGAGGCGCGGAGTTTTTTCGCGATGTCCTGGTCGCGGAGCAGGCGGGCGATGCGGGCTAGTGCCTTCAAATGATCGGCGCCGGCGCCTTCGGGGGCGAGCAGCAGGAAGACGAGATCGACCGGCTGGCCGTCCATCGATTCGAAATCGATCGGACGATCGAGGCGCGCGAACAGTCCGAAGATCTTTTCCAGCTTGGGCAGCTTGCCGTGGGGAATGGCGACGCCGTAGCCGACCGCGGTGGTGCCGAGCTTCTCGCGTTGCAGGAGCACTTCGAACACGGAACGCTCGTTCTGCCCGGTCAGCTCGGCGGCCCTGGCCGCGAGTTCCTGAAGCGCCTGCTTCTTGCTGTTGACTTTCAATGCCGGGAGAATCGCCTCGGGCGCGACCAGATCGGTAATCGGCATGGAAGTCTTCCGAGGTGAATGAAAACGTCAGGTTCCGAATTGGCCAGCCTGGACAAAGAACCTGGGCGGGCCGACGTCAAGAAGATGAAGCAGGAGGCGGACTTAGCTCGCCCCTGATGTGGGGGGCTTCTACTCCAACGCAATCCCGGTGCCAACTCCCGCGTGCAGCTTTGCCCCGGTCATTGTTAAGGCGGAAAGGAGCCCCCGCGCCGGGCCGCAGGGGCGTCGTCCGACGGCCTCAGGCCTTGCCAGCCACCTTGCCGTCCGCCTTGACCCCCGGGGGGTCGATCCAGCCGACATTGCCGTCGGCCCGGCGGTAAATGATGTTCACCCGGCCCGAGGAGCCGTGCTGAAACACCAGGCAGGGCGCCCCGCTGAGGTCGAGTTCCATGACTGCTTCGCTGACGGACAGCGGCTTCAGCGAGGTGGTGGCCTCGGCGATGATGACGGGGCTGTAGCCGGTGATTTCGTCCTCGTCCTCACCTTCGCCCGGCGCCTCCAGCACGTAGCTGGTGGCATCCATGGCGGCCAGCGCCGCGGAGGCGACATGGGCCTTGCGGGCGGAGCGGTCCTTGAGCCGGCTCTTGTAGCGCTTGAGCCGCTTCTCGATCATCAGCAGCGCCTGGTCGGCACTGGCATAGGCATCCGGTGCGTTCGAATCGGCCTCAAGCGTAATTCCCGAATCAAGATGCAGCGCACAGTCGGTGCGGAAGCCGAAGCCGTCCTTGCTCAGCGTGATGTGGCCGGAATAATTACCGTCGAAATATTTGCGCAGGACCTCTTCAGTCCGGTCGGTGACGCGGCCGCGCAGGGCCTCGCCGACGTTGACGCTCTTTCCCGAGATGCGGAGAGTCATGTGAACCTCGCTTGGTTCGTGCCTGGCCAGGATCGGGCCCGATAGCGGATCGAGAGTAGCGCGATTTGGCGCCGACGCAATCAGGCCGGTTCGGGATTGCGGGAGCGATCGGCCATGGCGGTGGAGAGGACGTTACCAAGAGCGCTCTGCTTGTCGCGACGGCGTTGCACCGAGGAAGGAATGCGCATGGCTTCGCGGTACTTCGCGACCGTGCGGCGGGCGATATCAATGCCCGAGCCGCGCAAGCGTTCCACGATGGTGTCGTCGGATAGGATCGCGGACGGCGCCTCCGCATCGATCAGCAGCTTGATGTGGTGACGCACGGCTTCGGCCGAATGCGCCTCGCCGCCATCGGCCGAGGCGATCGAGGCCGTGAAGAAATATTTCAGCTCGAACGTGCCGCGATTGGTCGCCATGTATTTGTTGGCGGTGACGCGCGACACCGTGGATTCATGCATCTGGATGGCGTCGGCGACGGCCTTCAGATTCAGCGGTCGCAGATGCGCCACGCCATGGGTGAAGAAGCCGTCCTGCTGGCGCACGATCTCGGTTGCGACTTTCAGGATGGTGCGAGCGCGCTGGTCGAGCGCACGCACCAGCCAGGTCGCGTTCTGAAGCGCGTCGGTGAAATACGATTTGTCGCCGTCCTTGCCGATCTTCTTCGAGAGCTGCGAATAGTAGGTCTGGTTGACCAGCACGCGCGGCAAGGTGTCGCTGTTGAGCTCGACATGCCAGCCGCCATCGGGGCCCGGGCGGACATAGACATCGGGCACCATGGTCTGGAGCCGGGCTGTACCGAACTTCATGCCGGGCTTGGGATTGAGCCGGCGGATCTCGCCGATCATGTCGGCGATGTCCTCGTCGTCGACGCCGCAGAGCTTGCGCAAGGCCGCGACGTCGCGCTTGGCGAGGAGATCGAGATGCTCGACCAGGGCCTGCATCGCGGGATCGTAGCGGTCGAGCTCGCGGAGCTGGATCGCCAGGCATTCGCTCAAATTGCGCGCGCAGACGCCGGGCGGATCGAATTTTTGCAGCACGGCAAGAACGTTCTCGACATCCTGCTGCGATGCGCCCAGCCGTTCGGCGGCCTGGCCGAGATCCGGGGGCAGATAGCCGGCCTCGTCGACGAGGTCGATCAAATACTGGCCGATCATGCGCTGCGCTGCGCCGGTGAAGGCAACCGAGAGCTGCTCGGCGAGATGGTCGCCGAGCGTGGTCTCCGCGGCGACGAAGGCTTCGAGATTGTAGTCCTCGTCACCGGAGGCGCCGCCGCCCCATTCGGTATAGGTGGTCGGCGCCGCATCCTGGGCGTTGCGCGCGGCCGCTTCGGCGGGTTCCTCGGAGAAGACGTTGTCCAGCCCGGTGTCCATGGTCTGCTCGATCTCGGCGCGGGTGCCGAGATCCTTGCTCATCCACTCTTCCTGGCCGGGCTCGAAGGCTTCGCCCGGGCCGCCGCCCGGCTCGTCGTTGTGGCCGCCATCGCTGTCGTTGAACTGGCCGGTCTCGGCCGGGCCCTCGCCCACGGGCGGCTCGTCGTTGGCCCGTTCCAGCAACGGGTTACGCTCGAGTTCCTCTTCGACGAACGTCGTGAGATCGAGGTTGGACAATTGCAGCAGCTTGATCGCCTGCATCAACTGCGGCGTCATGACTAGCGACTGCGATTGCCGGAACTCTAATCTCTGCGAAAGCGCCATGAAGCAAGAACCGATCCCAAAAAGTTGGTCCGATTTTTGCTTATCTTAGTCCGAGCCCGATGTACACGTCTTGACGAAATGGAAAAACGGGCTAGAGGCGGAATTCCTCGCCAAGGTAAAGGCGGCGCACGTCCGGATCGGCGACGATCTCATCCGGGCTGCCCTCGGTCAGGATTTCCCCGGCATAGACGATGTAGGCGCGATCGGTGAGGCCGAGCGTCTCGCGCACATTGTGGTCGGTGATCAGCACGCCGATGCCGCGGTTGGTGAGATGGCGGACAAGGTCCTGGATGTCGCCGACCGCGATCGGATCGATGCCGGCAAAGGGCTCGTCGAGCAGCATGTAGTTCGGACGCGTCGCCAGCGCGCGCGCGATCTCGACGCGGCGCCGCTCACCGCCGGACAGCGCGATCGACGGCGATTTCCGCAGGCGCGTGATGTTGAATTCGTCGAGCAGCGAGTCGAGCTGCTGCTCGCGCTTCTTGCGCGAGGGCTCGACCACTTCGAGCACGGCGCGGATGTTCTGCTCGACGGTGAGACCGCGGAAGATCGAGGCTTCCTGCGGCAGATAGCCGATGCCGAGCCGTGCGCGCTGATACATCGGCAGCTTGGTGACGTCGTGGCCGTCGAGCTCGATGGCGCCGCGATCGGCCTTGATCAGGCCGGTGATCATGTAGAACACGGTGGTCTTGCCGGCGCCGTTGGGCCCGAGCAGGCCGACCGCTTCGCCGCGGCGCACATAGATGCTGACGCCGCGCACGACTTGGCGGCTGCCAAAACTCTTTTCCACGCTATGCACAGCCAGGAAGCCCGGCCGCTTCAAGAGCTGAGGCCCGCCGGAACCGTTGGCCCTGCCGGCGGCCCTCACGGGATGAACCGCCTGGGCCCGGGGCGGCTCGGCCTCATAGTCGCCTTGGAACTGATCGGGCGCATGCATCGGCTGGTTCCGGGCGATCGGCGGCGCGTCCCTGACTGGGCTGGCCACGAGGCCGCCGACGCTGTCACCGAGCGCGGTGATGTCCTGGCGTGCAAATCCTGGCCGGCCGCGTTTGGCGGGGTGCCGACGGAACATGCTGAAGAGATCGACCATCCCCGCCTTCTAGCCTTTCGCGACGATCCTGCGCGATCTTCGCGCGATCTGCCGCGCCGGCCTCAGGATTCGCCGACGCAGCATGAATGAAGGCATGTCTCATGCCCAGTGAAACACGCCCGAAAAGCGGCGAACCCCGCTTCGAAAGCCCTTCGCGCTAGATACAGTCTCGGCGGGCAAGCTTCAACCTCGGATCGGGATCATCCAGATCAAGGCGTTGAAATCGCGAACGGAATTTACTTTGGCTTGTTCCCGCCGGGCAACTGCAAAGGCGGGGCCGTGCCCGGGGCCACCGGCGTCCCGCATTTGCCGTTCTGTCCGCCCTGGGACTGGATGAACAGGCCTTGCACCCTTCCGCTGTCCGACTCCACCCGGGAGACGCCGGTGGTCATGTCGACCAGGAGGCGGTCGCCGCGCAGCACGTTCTGGCACTGCGTCAGCACGACCTGGCTCCCAGCTCCGCCGAGCATGGTGATGAGATTGGTCTTCGTATCGAACACCGCGGTCTCGCCGGTCACCACCTGGTCCTTTTGGGTGACCACGACATTGCCGCGTGCCTCCAGCCGCTTGATCGAGGAGCTACCGCCCGGGCCCGGTGTCGCCGACTGGATCGGCGCGGCCTTCGCACCCTTTGCTGCCGCAGGCTGCGGCGTCGCCGGCTTGTCGCCGCCCGAGTCGTAGAACACCACCAGCGTCTTCGAGGTCATGGTGGTATCGCCCTGCACGACCTTCACGTTGCCCGAGAAGGTCGCCTCCTTTTTCTTATCGCGCATCTCGAGCGATGCAGCGTCGATCTGGATCGGCTGATCGCGGTTCTGCGAAAAACCCTGCATCGCGTTGGGCACGCTCGCCGAGCTCTGTGCGTGCGCCGCATCTGCAGTGAGCAGCAAGAGACCGGAGACAAGCGTCGCTACACTGACAGCAATGCGACGCTTGCTCAGATGAAGATGGGTCATGAGAATCATTTTGAATTCGCGGATTTGTTCTTGGACTTCGCCGCCGGCGGCGGCGTGGGCTCGACCGGCGCGGGCGCGCTGGCGGCGGGATCGTCCAGCTTGTCGAGGTGCATCACCACATTGCCTTCGAAGCGGATGACGTCGCCGCCCTCCGTGATCCGCAGCCGATCGGCGGTCAGCGTTCCGTTGGTCAGCTTGACGTCGACATGCTCATCAGAGGAGACCGTGCCCTTGCCCATGTCGACGAAGGCCGAGTTCAGCCGCGCCTCATAGCCGGTCGAGGTGCGCAGGAAGATGTCCTTGTGCAGGTCGAGCTGCTGCTGCTTGTTGTCGAATCTTCCGGTGCGGGCATCGAGAAACAGGGTCGATTGGTCTTCCATCAGCACTTTCGCGCGCAAATCATGGAGATCGACATGATCGGGATCGGTGATGTCCTGGGTCGCGGTCTTGGCCCAGAGCTCGTAGGGCCGTTGGTCCGGAGTAAAGCCGGACATATGCGGCGATTCCATCGTGATCTTGGTGCCTGTGACCACGAGATTTCCGGAGTCGAGCTTCACGGGGATCTGGAACGGGTTGAAAATGGTCGAGATAAGGACGAGCAGACCCATTGCCGCAGCCACTGTCGCCGGCACCGCGACGCGCAGAATCCGCACCAGGCGGCTGTGGCGCGCCGCGCTGGCGAACTTCGCCGCAAGCGCGGCATCATAGGTGACATTATGGGCCGAATTCACCTGGGCTCCTGAGGTGTCGCTCGCCTGGTCCGGCTGGCGGGCGCCCCATTGTAGCCGGCAACGCCAAAATATGCAGCCAGCGACAGGCCGTTACGAAAGTGTCTGAAACGGGGCGACCGCCCCAACCCGGCCGCGACGCGAAACGCTAGGAATGCGCGAAAATGTCCTCTTCGGCCCAGCCCTGGAGATCGAGCAAAGCACGGGTCGGCAGGAAGTCGAAACAGGCCTTGGCCAGCGCGGTGCGGCCTTCCCGCGCCAGCATGGCATCGAGCCGCTCGCGCAAGCCGTGCAGATGCAGCACGTCGGAGGCGGCGTAGGCGAGTTGCGGCTCGGTCAGGCTGTCGGAACCCCAATCGCTCGATTGCTGCTGCTTGGAGAGGTCGACATTGAGCACCTCGCGCACGAGGTCCTTGAGGCCATGGCGGTCGGTATAGGTGCGGATCAGGCGGGAGGCGATCTTGGTGCAGTAGATCGGCCCGGTCATGACGCCAAACGTCTGGTACAGCACCGCGACGTCGAACCGCGCAAAGTGGAAGATTTTCGTGTTCGCGGGATTGGCCAGCAGGGCCTTCAGGTTCGGCGCGTCGGTATGCCCCTTGGGGATCTGCACCACGTCTGCGCTGCCGTCGCCGGGCGAGAGCTGCACCACGCAGAGCCGGTCACGATGCGGGTTCAGGCCCATGGTCTCGGTGTCGATCGCCACCGCTCCGGTGTAGCGGGACAGATCGGGCAGGTCGCCGCGGTGCAGGCGTACGGTCATGGCGTTTCAAACCTCAATCGAATCGGTGCGCTTTTGCAGGCTAATCCCCGGGACAGATGCTGGCGAGGGCCGGCCGCGATGTATCCGCTGGCAGCCGCCGGCGCAAGCATCAGGCGCGGCTAGTAATTCAGGCGCACGAGCACGTCGTTGGTGGCGAACGGGCTGGCGGGCGCATCGCAAGCGCCGCGCCGCGCGAAGACGCAGGCCGGCTTGTCATCGCTCATCATCGCGCAACTTCGTTGCGAGAAATCCGCCGGCAATTCGCTGGCCACGCTCGCCGGCCCGATGATGCGGTTGAACCCGGCCCGGTGCGTCTGCACCATAGCTGGAAGACGCCCCTTGGCCAGGGGGTCGTCCCGATAAAAGGAATAGATCGGCCGGCGGGCCGCGAGCTGCCCACGTCCGGGCACAAAGGGATAGTTGATCGCGTAGAGGGCCAGACCGCAGGCTTCAGGATCGGCCTCGAGCTCCGCCATCAACTGGGCCACGCCGATGCCGCGCATCCAGTTGTCACGCATGATGAGCGTAGCGCCCGACAGACCGAGCGAGAGCAGCAGCCAGCCGCCACATACGACGGCGAGTGCCCGGGAGCGCCACGCGCTTTGCCGGCGCATCATCTCGACCCAATCGGCGGAGCCAAGCGCCGCCGCGATGATCAGCAGAGCGATCGACAGGAAAATGAAACGGTATTCCTTGTGCACGATCATGCTGTGAAACGCGACGTTCACGACGGCCGCGACGATCAGCAGGGGGGCATGTCGCCAGCCGCGCCAGAGCGCCAGCAGCATCAGCAGCGTCGCGCCCGACCACAGAATTGAAGCCTGCAGAACGTACGCGGCCGCCGGCGCGTCACCGAATTCCGATGCCCGGTCATGCAGGAGGTTTTGCTGAATATTCCGGACGAGCCACGCAAACGGCGCTGAGCCGTGGGCCAGGTCGAGGGCGCCGGACAGCGCCAGGACGATGCAAGCGCCCGCGACCAGCGCAATCGCGTTTCGCAGGTCGCGCCAGCACGCCGCCAACGCAAACACCGCACAAGCCGGTACATATTGAAAGCGCCAGACACAGGCGAGAGCAAGCAGTGCGCCTGCGGTGAAGAGCCGGTTTCGCGCGAGTTCGCCCGTCAGCAGATAGGCCGCCGGCAGGATCACGGCCGTCGCCAGCGGTTCGCTCAGCGTGTGGGGCGCGTAGTAGACCAGCTCAAACCAGACCGCGGCGGCAAACGCCGCGACGACGGCATGCGATCTGGAGATGCGTTCGCCGAAATGCCAGGCCGTCACGACGATCGACAACGAGGCAA
Source organism: Bradyrhizobium sp. WSM1253 (assembly GCF_000244935.1). Taxonomy (NCBI): domain Bacteria; kingdom Pseudomonadati; phylum Pseudomonadota; class Alphaproteobacteria; order Hyphomicrobiales; family Nitrobacteraceae; genus Bradyrhizobium; species Bradyrhizobium sp. WSM1253. The sequence goes on along the minus strand of NZ_JH600073.1, from coordinate 4,711,140 downwards.
GCCCGACCACCAGGCGAGGCACGACGAAGGCGCCCCACCCGCCCGGCGCAAGCCAGTCCCCCAGAGCGACCGGCCCTGCGAACAAGGTCGGCAGAAACCAGCTCCGGATACCGTCGCGCCATTCCCAGGTGACGACCCCCTGGTGACCAAGCAGGCGCCAGGCCGGCTCGAGATATTGATACAGCTCGTCGACGTGAACGATGTTCGGCCAGAAGGCGAGCGGCAGCCGGACTGCCGCAGCCAGCAGCAGCAATGCGCACAAGGCACCGTACCGCATCGCGAAGCTCTCGGCTCTGACGGCGGGCGCGATGTCGGGCAGAGCCGCGGCGCTGGTGGTCATTGTCGTTTGGTGTCGCCGGCCAAACCGGAGTGGGGCCTGACGTAAACGGTCTCGTAAGCGCCGGTGTATTGCTCGCGCCAGCCTCGCCGCTTCACCAGAAACTGCCGCAGCTGTTCGTGCGCCTTGACCCACAGCACGGCGTCGATCCGGTATTTATCGAGCACCATGTCCCACGCGGCTTCGTCGATCTCCCAGCTCACCAGCTTGAAATAGTCGCGCAGCAAATCGTCCGGATAGGCGGTCGCGGCGCGACCATCGACGAATGGGGAGACCGTGCCGTGCGTCGCGAAAATCAAGTAGCCGCCGACGTTCCAATTGTTCAGGACCCGCCGACCTGCGAGATGCTCTCGCAGGTAGCCGGCATCTTCGCTCGACAGCATCGGCGGAAGCGCGAGCGCCGGCGCAACGCGCAAATAGACAATCGGCAGGGTGCCGAGACCGACGATGCCCGCGGCCAGCAACGGTCCACGCACGTCAAGCGCAGTGAGACGCCGAGGCAGCAAGCGGCTGAGGTGAAGCGCCATCGGTGCGGTCGAGAAGATGAAGAAGAAAGCGATGTACCTGAACTGATACAGCCCCAGAATCAGGAACAGCCAGGACATCAATCTCGGCTCGAGCGGGATGGGCCTGGAGTTTCTGTAGCGGAGCTCGAGCGCGACAAAGGCCAACATGTACAGGATGCCGGGAATGCTGCCCGGCATTTCCATGTTGTGATAGTAAGACAGCCATTCGCCGATATTGCCCTGGACGAAGTGCCCCATCGTTGCGGCGGCACCGGCATAGATATTCCAGCCGAGCGGATTGACGAAGGTCGCGGCAAGGCACGCGATGCCCGCGAGAGCAAGGATCCTGAGGTCGGCCCAGGCCCCTCTAAGCACGGCGGCGCCGCAGAAGACGCCGATCACGAAAAAGCCGAGCAGGAAACCGCCGTGCAGATTGGCCCAGAGCACCATCAACAGGGGAAGCACGAACCATCGCGTTCGTCTCAGGCATTCGCGATAGAAGACGACGCAGAACAACATCGTGCATGTATTCGGCGAGACCGCGAGATACATGTTCGGCGAGGCTTCGTATGCGGGATAGAGCAGGCAGGCCAAGAAGACCGAAACGCAGACGGCGATCGCCGACGCGCCGTAGCCGAGAGAGATCGCGGTCAGGATGCCGACGATCGCCGCGCCGCAGGCCACCGTCAGCAGGACGAGGCCGCCAAAGCCTGCGTATTGAAATGTCGCACTGGCAAGCGCGTCCCAGAGCCAGGACAGATTGAGCCATGGCTTGTCGCCATGGGTGAACGACCATGGGTCCTCGAGCGGGAGTGCGTTGCGTTCCCGGATGAGATCTCCGGCCGCCAGATGCCAGCCCAAATCGTAGTGACCGAGCAGAAGCGGCGCGTTCAAGACGTAGAACAGGCAGATGAAGGAGATCAGGAACAGATAAATCCCCGACCTCAGGAAAAACGGGCTGATCGCGTTCGCAACCTTGTCGAATGCCGGCTCGTGCCAGACTTGGTGCTGATCCACCGCTTCCCTCACGACAAAGCGAGCCCGATGGCTCCGCGCTCGCCGACGGCCGGATGCGAGCCTGCCGGCTGACTTAGGGCCAGTTTGTCTAAAGTGGGGTAAATTCGGATCGTGCAATCGAGGGGTTTGGCGGAATAAATTCGGCTGGAGGGCGGGCTTCCGAAGCTTTCAAGCAGCTGTTTAGACTTGAAAATTCCAGCGTCCAATAATAGTTATTAGAGGTCGAACGGAGGTTCCGGTATGGCTGTGAGCGCCGATTTAGGAGAGACGCTCGAGAGCGTGATGAACGAGCTCGTGGCGTCCGGTCGATACCATTCCAAGAGCGAGGTGCTGCGTGAGGGCGTACGCCTCGTCCAGGAAAGAGAGGCCAGGCTGGCCGCCCTGGACGCTTCGATTGCACGCGGACTCTCAGATGCCGACGCAGGCCGGACCAGAGCGGGCTCTGACGTGTTCGATCGGCTCGAAGCCAGATTGGCGGTCCAGACGGACGGCAAGTGATCCTCACCGTCAGCGCCGAGGCAGAGGCCGATCTCGAACAGATCGTGGCGTATGTCGCGGAGCAAAGTCCTGCGAGCGCCCTCAAGCTCGTTCGCACGCTGCGAGAAAAATGTGAGTCTTTGCTGGACGCCCCACGCGCCTATCCCTTGGTGCCGCGCTACGAGCAATTTGGCGTGCGCAGGCGTCCGTTCGGTCAATTTCTGATTTTCTATCGTGTGGGTGACGACGCGGTTGAGATCATTCACATCCTCCACGGCGCGCGCGACTACGAGGCGTTGCTGTTCCCTGAGGAGTAGTTCGCGATCGCCGCTTGCTCAACGTCGGGCAGATAGCCCGACAAGCAATTTCAATCGCTTAGGGAAAAGATGGTGCCCAGGAAAGGACTCGAACCTTCACGGCCGTTAAGCCACTGGCACCTGAAGCCAGCGCGTCTACCAATTCCACCACCTGGGCATGCCGGTTAGGCACGGAGGCGGTTACTACGGTTCGGTGACGCGGTTGTCAATTCATGCTTGAACCCCGCTTCGGGATGCGGATTGCGCATCGCAAACCGGCCCGATACAAGCCTGACGAGACGCACTCTTCCCGCAGGAACGGACCCCAGGAATGGATCCCATGGCATCGAATCTGGACACGCTCGTCACGGTTTTCGGCGGATCGGGGTTTTTGGGCCGGAATGTCGTCCGCGCGCTGTGCCGGCGCGACTACCGGATCCGGGTCGCGGTGCGGCGGCCGGAGCTGGCCGGGTACCTCCAGCCCTCCGGCAAGGTCGGGCAGGTCCACACCGTGCAGGCCAACGTGCGCTATCCGGCCTCGATCGAGGCGGCGCTGCGTGATTCGCATGTCGTGATCAATCTGGTCGGCATCCTCGCCGAGGGCGGCGCGCAGAGTTTTGATGCCGTCCAGGCCAAGGGCGCCGAGACCGTCGCCAAGGCGGCCGCGGCCGCTGGGGCAGACCTGATCCATGTCTCGGCGATCGGCGCCGACGCGGAATCGCCCTCGCGCTATGCCAGGGCCAAGGCGGCTGGCGAAGCGGCGGTGTTGGCCGCGGTGCCGTCGGCGACGATCTTCCGCCCCTCCGTGATGTTCGGCCCCGAGGACCAGTTCACCAACCGCTTCGCGGCGCTGGCGCGGATGTTGCCGGTGGTGCCGCTGATCGGCGGTGAAACCAGGATGCAGCCGGTCTATGTCGGCGACGTCGCCACCGCGGTCGCGGATGCCGTCGACGGCAAGGCCAAGGCGGGCGCGACCTACGAGCTCGGCGGACCGGAAGTGCTGACCATGCGCGAGATCATCGAGGCCATTCTCGAGATCGCCGATCGCAAGCGAATGCTCATGCCGCTGCCGTTTGGCCTCGCCCGCTTCAAGGCCAATTTCCTGCAATTCGCGCCGGGCGCGCTGAAGCTGACGCCGGACCAGGTCACGCTGCTCGCGCGCGATAATGTGGTGTCGGACGCGGCGAAGGCCGCTGGGCTAACGCTGGAAGGCCTCGGCATCACGCCCGACTCGCTTGAAGCGATCGCCCCGCAATATCTCTGGCGCTTCCGCGCCGCCGGGCAATTCCAGCGCAAGAGCGCGTAGGTATTTTTCACCTCTCCCCGCTTGCGGGGAGAGGTCGGATCGCCCTTGCGATCCGGGTGAGGGGGTACAGGTCCCACCGCGATCTCACGTGTGGAGAGAGGCCCCTCACCCCAACCCTCTCCCCGTAAGAACGGGGCGAGGGAGTGCACCGCGGGCTTGGTGCGAATCTCACAGTCGCGAGAATCTCCGCTTCTTAGCGCGTCGACGTCCTCGGAAGTTTACCGCCCCAGCGCCAGCGCGATCAGGCCGAGCGTGCCGACGATCACGCGCCACCAGGCGAACACCACGAAGCCGTGGCGGGTGACGTATTCCAGGAACGTCTTCACCACGATGATCGCGGTGACGAACGACACCACGAAGCCGATCGCGACGATGCCCATGTGGTCCATCGTCATCTCGGAGCGGTTCTTGTAGAAATCGTAGGCGAACGCGCCAATCATGGTGGGAATGGCGAGGAAGAACGAGAACTCCGCCGCCGCGCGCTTGTCGGCCCCCAGGAACATCGCCGCGACGATGCTGGCACCGGAGCGCGATACGCCCGGGATCATCGCGATGCACTGCGCGATGCCGATATAGAGATACATCAGCAGCGGAAACCGGGTGGCGTCGTGCTCGCGCGCCTTGAGATCGAGCTTATCGACCCAGAGCAGGATGGCGCCCCCGACGATCAGCGAGAAGCACACCACCCATGGATTGAACAGCATGCTCTTGATGTATTTGCCGGCGACGAGACCGACGACGACCGCGGGCAGGAACGCCACCAGCACGCCGAGCACGAAGCGGCGTGCATAGGCGTCGCCCGTGAACATGCCGATTGCGACGTCCCACAATTTCTTGAAGTACAACACGACGATCGCGAGGATCGCGCCGAGCTGGATCAGGACCGTAAACGAATCCCAGAACGCGCCTTCGCCGAGATGGAAGAAGCGTTCCGCGAGCAGCAAATGGCCTGTCGAGGACACGGGAAGGAACTCGGTCACACCCTCGATGATGCCGAGGATCACTGCCCGGATTGCATCTGACATATTTACGGTCCATTTCGGCTGGAAAAGCGGGGATCTTCTCGCCCATCCGCTCCCTTGCTGCAATCGCAAAATGCGGCGTCGCGCCCTTGCTTCGCGGTTTTGAATGACTAGTGTGGCGCCGCACAAAACATTGATGGATTCTTAAGCACCATCACATAGTCAAAGGCTTCATGTTTACGCTGTTTCATCATCCGTTCTGCCCGCACTCGCGGTTCATCCGCCTGATCGCGGGAGAATACGGGCTTGAGCTGAAGTTGATCGAAGAGCGCAGCTGGGAGCGGCGCGAAGCATTTCTGCTGCTCAATGCGGCGGGCACGACGCCCGTCCTGGTGGACGACGAGCAGCCGCCGATCCCAGGCGCGGCGATCGTCGCCGAATATGTCGACGAGGCCTATGGCTCCGAGATGGGACTGAAGCGCCTGATGCCGGACACGATCGGCGAGCGCGTCGAGGTCCGCCGGCTGATGGCCTGGTTCAACGAAAAGTTTTTCGAGGAAGTCTCTCACCCGCTCGTCACCGAGCGCATCTACAAGCGCTTCATGAGCGAGGACAACGGCGGCGGACCGCCCTCGGCCGACGTGATGCGCGCCGCCAAGGCAAATGTGCGCTATCATCTGGCCTATATCGGCTGGCTGGCGCAGACGCGTAATTTCCTCGCCGGCGACCGGCTCAGCTACGCGGATCTCGCCGCCGCGGCGCACCTCTCGGCGATCGACTATCTGGGCGACGTGCCATGGAGCGAGGACGACGCGGCAAAGGCGTGGTACGCACGGGTGAAATCCCGCCCGTCGTTCCGTCCGCTGTTGAGCGAATGGCTGGCCGGCGTGCCGGCGTCGCGGACCTACGTGGACCTCGACTTCTGAATTCCGATCCGACCGAACTGAAGACGGCGCTTGCAAACGAGGCACGTGCGCTCGGCTTCGATTGCATCGGCATCACGGAGCCCGGCACGATCGAAAGCGCCGGAAAACATTTCCTCGAGTTCATCGCATCCGGCGGCCATGGCGACATGGACTGGCTCGCCGCGCAGCCGGAGCGCCGGGTCGATCCGCGCGGGCTGTGGCAGGACGTGCGCAGCGTCATCATGCTCGGCGTCAACTACGGCCCCGACCAGGATCCGCTCGCGATCCTGCAACAGCGCACGCGCGCGGCGATCTCGGTCTATGCGCAGGGCGACGACTATCACGACCTCATCAAGAAGCGCCTGAAGGCACTGGCGCGATGGCTGGTCGCGACCTCAACTTGTGAGGTGAAGCCTTGCGAAGTGAAGGTGTTCGTCGACACCGCGGCCGTGATGGAGAAGCCGCTGGCGCAAGCCGCGTATCTGGGCTGGCAGGGCAAGCACACCAATCTGGTCTCGCGCGAATTCGGCTCCTGGCTGTTTCTCGGCGCGATCTACACCACGCTGGAACTGCCGCGCGACGATTCCGAGATAGATCATTGCGGCTCGTGCCGGGCGTGCCTCGACATCTGCCCGACCGCCGCCTTCCCCGCGCCCTACAGGCTCGATGCAAGGCGATGCATCTCGTATCTCACCATCGAGAACAAGGGACCGATCCCGCGCGAATTTCGCAAAAACATCGGCAACCGCATCTATGGCTGCGATGATTGCCTCGCCGCCTGCCCCTGGAACAAGTTCGCGCAGGAGGGCCGCGAGGCCAAGCTCGCCGCACGTGACGTTTTGCGCGCGCCGGGTCTCGCCGAGCTCGCACGGCTCGACGACGCTGCGTTTCGTGCGCTGTTCACGAAGTCTCCGGTCAAGCGCATCGGCCGCGAGCGCTTTTTGCGCAACGTGCTGATCGCGATCGGCAACTCCGGCGATGCGGCACTGGCGGACGAGGCGCGGCGATTGCTGGAGGATGAGAGCGCGCTGGTGCGCGGGGCTGCGGTGTGGGCGCTAGGGCAGTTGATGCCGCGGGATGAGTTCGAAACGATCAGGACGAATGCGATTGTTGGCGAGCGCGACGAAAGCGTGCATGAGGAGTGGCGCACCGCCTCCTAGTTCCTCCGCTGTCATGCTCCGCGAAAGCGGGGCATCCAGTACGCCGCGGCGTCTCGACTGAACCACAGCCGTCTCGGAGTACTGGATCGCCCGGTCAAGCCGGGCGATGACACCGTTGTTGTGATGAGAGCGCTTCGCGCCTCCTCACCATGAGGATTGAGCATCTTGATTTCCCCGCAGCTTCCCGCAAAGTCGCGCGTCATGACAAACATGCCTTTCTTCACCCGCGACGGCGACACATTCCATCCGACGGAAGTCGCCAACGGCCCGTGGGATCCGAAATCGCTGCACGGACGCGTCATCATCGGCCTGCTCGGCTTCGCCATCGAGGAGCGCCATTCCGGCCCCGAATTCGTGCCGGCGCGGCTGACCGTCGATATGTTTCGGCTTCCGACCATCGACAAGCCGATCGAGATGACGACACGTCTGGTGCGCGACGGGATGCGCATCCGCGTCGTGGAAGCAGAGTTCTTATCCGGCGGCGTCGGCATGGCGCGCGCTTCGTGCCAGCTGTTGCGGCGAACGCAGAATCCGGACGGCAATGTCTGGTCGCCGCCGAACTGGGACGTGCCGAAGCCGGCCGACATTCCCAAGCCGACCGATCCCAGGCTCGGCATGAACGGCAAATGGACCACGCGACCGATCGTCGGCCACATGGGCTCGCTCGGGCCACGAAAGCTCTGGATGAGCGAGGTGCGCGAGCTGGTCGCGGGCGTGCCGATGACGCCGTTCGTCCGTGTCGCTACCGGCGCGGACTTCGCCAGTCCGTTCGCCAACGCCGGCGACAAGGGGCTCGGCTACATCAACAGCGACGTCACGATCTATCTGCACCGCCTGCCGGTGACGAACTGGATCGGCTTCGACGTCGTGAACCACCAGGCCACCGATGGTGTGGCGATCGGCGAGTGCTGGCTGTACGATGAAGCGGGCCCGATCGGCACCGCCACAGTTGCGGCGCTGGCGCAGCGCAAGCCGATGGTAAACCCGTCGAAGCGGTAGGTGCGCAACAACGACGGTTAACCCAAGTGCCGCTGCATTTCCGGCCGCGCCTTGAGTTCCGCGCCCTGCCTGGCGACGATCTTCGCGATTCTATCAGGTGCAAACTTCAAATCGACAAACGCCGGCGCGGTGTTCGCGACCTCGTGATAGCTGACGATCCTGCCGTCTCGAAGCGTCATGATCGCCACGCCCTCGAACATCGCCCGCGCGCCATTCGCCTCCGGCAAGGTCGAGCGATAGCTGAACGTGTAGCGCGCATAGAGCGTGGTGCTGTTCGATACCGGGTCGTGCATGTCCCAGCGGAAGTCGGTCGCCGTGCGGTAGAACCAGTCGTCGATCATCGCGGCGATCTTCTCGCGGCCGGCGAAGGCGCCATAGAACACGTCGTGATAGACGCCGTCCTCGGTGAAGAGATCAGCGAAGGCTTTTCCGTTGCGTTGTTCGACCGCGTCGCAGAAGGCGCGCAGCATGGCGGTGGTGGTCATCGGCGATTCTCCCCTCCCATTCTCAGTCATGCCCGGGCGTGACCGGGGCATCCAGTACGCCGCGGCTTCTCGGCTTGAGCACGAGCGCCTCTGGAATACTGGATCGCCCGATCAAGTCGGGCGACGACACCGAGTGCTAGGTCGCGATTTCACCCGATCTCGGCCACCGCGGCAAGAATGCGGGCGATGTCCTGCGGGCGCGAGAGGCGGTGATCGCCGTCCTGGATCATGGTCAGCACGACATCGTCGGCGGGCAGGCGATGAGTCAGCGCGAACGCGTGCTGCCAGGGCACGTCAGGATCCTGCGCTCCTTGCAGGATGCGAACGGGACAGCCGAGGTCGATGGCGCTGCCGAGCACGAGATGGTTGCGCCCCTCCTCGATCAGATTCCGCGTGATCGGATAGGGCGAGCCGTCGCCATAATCCGATGGTCTCAGCCAGACGCCTTTGGTCTCGATCTCCTTCTTCACCGCGGCCGAAAAATTCTTCCACATCAGCTCCTCGGTGAAATCGGGCGCCGGCGCGATCAGCACCAGGCCCGCCAGCGAGGCTTTGGCTTGCTGTGTCTCTTGCCGCTTTTTGATTTCGCGCGCGAGCAACAGCGCCATCCAGCCGCCCATGGACGAGCCGATCAGGACTTGCGGGCCGGCGCAGAACCGCTCGAACACCGCGACGCTTTCCTCGAGCCAGCGCCCGATGGTTCCGTCGGCGAAATCGCCACCGGATTCGCCGTGGCCGGAATAATCGAACCGGACCAATGCACGGCCGTGATCCCGGGCCCATTCGTCCAGCGCCACGGCCTTGCTGCCCCGCATCTCCGATTTGAACCCGCCGAGCCAGACCAGCCCCGGTCCTTGAGCAGATTCTTGACCAGATTCTTGCGTCGCGCGGCGGCGCACTGCGATCCGGCGTGCGGACGGGCCCTCGCCCACATCGATGAAGTCGAGCACGGCATCGGGAATTGCAGGGGTCATGGAACGTTTACTCTGGCTGTGCAGTTTGAGCTGTCCGGACGCGCTCCGCAGCGCAGCCGGACGTCGGCATTTGCCCTTTGGGACGCTTGCGGAACGGAAGCAAGGTGTCTATGTCCCTCTGCGTGCCCCGCCGTGGCCAAAATGCCTCGCATTTGAGGCTTTTTCGACCGCCGCACGAGCGATTGCTTGCCGGCAACCGTATCTTCCTGCAAAATAGCCGCCTCTTTTCATAACTTTGGAGAACCACCCATTCGCCGTCCCAATAAAGCCCCGCCCACTGCCGCCAAAGACGGGCCGCGCATCAATGACGACATTCGCAATGCGCAGATCCAGCTGATCGATCAGACCGGTGACAACAAGGGCACCATCGAGACCGTCGCGGCTATCCGCCTGGCCCAGGAAGCCGGCATGGATCTGGTCGAGATCTCGCCGAACGTCAGCCCTCCCGTCTGCAAGATCATGGACTACGGGAAGTATAAGTATTCCGCGCAGAAAAAAGCCGCCGAAGCCCGCAAGCGGCAGAAGATCGTCGAGATCAAGGAGATCAAGCTCCGCCCGATGATCGACGACCACGATTACGAAGTGAAGATGCGCGCCATGCAGCGGTTCTTCGAAGAAGGCGACAAGGTCAAGATCACCCTGCGCTATCGCGGCCGCGAAATGGCGCACCAGGAGATCGGCACCAAGCTGCTCGACAAGATCAAGACCGACGTCGCCGAGCTCGCCAAGGTGGAGCAGGACGCGCGGTTCGAGGGCCGTCAGGTCGTCATGGTGCTGGCGCCGCGCTGACGCGAGTTGTTCAGGATTGAGAGTTCAACGGCCCGTCCGGCCTTCCGGCGGGCCGTTTTGTTTTGGCCGAGGAAGAAGGGGAGGGAGCGCATCGAATGCTTGGCGACTAACTCCTCGTCGCCTGCCAGGTGCCGCTGCACTGATCGCCGGAGATGATACCCCTCCACGAACCGGCGCCGTTCACGCCGGCAAGCCGACCGCCGCCGCTGGCATGGGACGCCCCGACCGAGACCTGGACCGCGACGGTACCGCTGCGATTGACCTTGCCGGAGACCCGGCCACCGCCGGCGGACGACACCCGGCTGCCGGCGACGGTGAAGGGAACGCTGTAGCCGGAGCTGCAATTGCCGCGGGTGGTGGCGAAGGTGACGTTCCAGACTCCGTCATAGCCGCGGATGCGCGCATCGGCAGTCGAGGGAAACGCAGCCATGGCGAGCACGGCCAACAGCGCCAGGCGGCGCGGACGAGCGAAATCAGTCAAAGACGGAAGCGATTGGGAAAAATGGGGCATTCTGGTCCTGCTCCGGGCGACACGGCCCGGACATGAAGATAGCAATTCCGGATAGTCGGCGGCTAGGTTCCGCCGGTTCATCGTTGCCAATTCGCCCGTCCTCTGTCATAAGCCCAGCCTTCATTGCCCGGCTGATTAAGGGCTGCCGTGGCGGTGTCCGTGCGGGTTTCGCGCTTGTTCGTAAAACCTGAGCACAATCAACGCTCTAACGAGCATTTTGACGGCCAGCCGCCTTTGCGGGCGGATTTCTATGGCCATTAGGAGAGCCAAATGCCCAAGCTGAAGACCAAATCGGGCGCTAAAAAGCGCTTCAAGGTGACTGCCACCGGCAAAGTGATGTTCGCGCATCGTAGCAAGCGGCACGGCATGATCAAGCGGACGAAGAAGCAGATCCGGCAGCTGCGCGGCACCGCCGTGCTGTTCAAGACCGACGGCGACAACGTCAAGAAGTACTTCTTGCCGAACGCCTGATCGCGTCCACGATCATTGCCACCCGCGCCGCAGCTTTCGCGGCGATCCGAACATCAAGTCACTTCTGAAGGATATTTGTCATGGCTCGCGTCAAACGCGGTGTGACCGCCCACGCCAAGCACAAGAAAGTCTACAAGGCCGCCAAGGGTTTCCGCGGCCGCCGCAAGAACACGATCCGCACCGCCAAGCCGGCGGTCGAGAAGGCTCTCGTGTATGCCTTCCGTGATCGCAAGCGCAAGAAGCGGACGTTCCGCGCGCTCTGGATCCAGCGCATCAACGCCGCCGTGCGTCCGTTCGGCCTGACCTACAGCCGCTTTATCGACGGCATGGCCAAGTCCGGGATCACCGTGGACCGCAAGGTGCTGTCGGATCTCGCGATCAACGAGCCCGCGTCGTTCCAGGCGATCGCCGAGAAGGCCAAAGCCGCTCTGGCGGCCTGAAGCCTAACGGCCGGCTCCGCCGGCCTTCAGCGCGCGTTGCGAGTAGCGCTGGGCGATCTCCGCCCGGCAGAATGCGGTGAATGACAGATACATGGTGCCGGATTTATTCCGGTACTTCCGGTCGCACACGCGCAAATCGCGTTGGTAAGCCTGTTTCCGCGCACTGTTGAGGCTGGGCATGAAGTCCGCCTCGCATTTCTTCTCGACGGCGGCGCCGAGCTGGACATCGCCGCTCGCGGTCAATTGGCAATCCTGAAACACTTTCATCGCGCTTTCGCAGCCCTTCTGGGCACCGATGGTGTCGACGACCTCGTCCAGCGTCATGGATTTCTCCATGCAGACCATGGCGCGCGCCGGGGTGCTCGTGACAGAGAGAACGACAGCGAGAGCAGCCAGACCGGATCTTGAGAGCATCGCGAAAGTCTCCTCATATCCTCCTTGGTGCCAGCCTCCCGCGCGAGGTTCAACCCAGCCGCTCGTCAGCCCGAATCACCGGCTTTTCGCTTGACGTTACGGCCTTCGGGCGGCGACAACCCAGCCGAATTTGGCAGCAGGGATTTGACCGTGTCCGACCTCGCAATGCTCGAAACATCCATCCTCGACCAGATCGCCGCCTCCGGCGACGAGGCCGCCCTCGAAGCGGTGCGCGTCGCAGCCCTCGGCAAGAAGGGTTCGATCTCGGCGCTGCTTGCCACGCTCGGAAAAATGTCGCCGGACGAACGCAAGACCCAAGGTGCTGCGATCAACCAGGCCAAGGACAAGGTCACCGAGGCACTCGCCGCGCGGCGCGACGTCTTGAAATCGGCGGCGCTCGACGCGCGGCTTGCGTCGGAAACCATCGACGTCACCCTGCCGCTGCGCGATGCGCCGGCTGAAGCCGGCCGCATCCATCCGCTGAGCCAGGTCTGGGACGAGCTGACCACGATCTTCGCCGATATGGGATTCTCGGTCGCCGAAGGCCCGGATATCGAAACCGACGACTACAACTTCACCAAGCTGAATTTTCCGGAAGGCCATCCCGCGCGCGAGATGCACGACACCTTCTTCTTCCATCCGAAGGAGGATGGCTCGCGCATGCTGTTGCGCACCCACACCTCGCCGGTGCAGGTGCGCACCATGCTGAGCCAGAAACCGCCGATCCGCGTGATCTGCCCGGGCCGCACCTATCGCATCGATTCGGATGCGACGCACACGCCGCAATTCCACCAGGTCGAAGGCCTCGTCATCGACAAGCACTCGCATCTCGGCCACCTCAAATGGATCCTGCACGAGTTCTGCAAGGCGTTCTTCGAGGTCGACCATATCAACATGCGTTTCCGGCCCTCGTTCTTCCCGTTCACCGAGCCGTCGCTGGAAGTCGACATCCAGTGCCGCCGCGACAAGGGCGAGATCCGCTTCGGCGAGGGCGAGGACTGGCTCGAGATTCTCGGCTGCGGCATGGTGCATCCGAACGTGCTGCGCGCCTGCGGCATCGATCCCGACGAGTACCAGGGCTTCGCCTGGGGCATGGGCATCGACCGCATCGCCATGTTGAAATACGGCATCGCCGATTTGCGCCAGCTGTTCGACAGCGACGTCCGCTGGCTCTCCCATTACGGCTTCAAGCCGCTCGAAGTGCCGACGCTGGCGGGAGGGCTGAGCTCGTGATGGGCTTGCCCGGACGCACGTACGCAAAGACTCTCTCCGTTCCCTCCCCCCTTGTGGGGGAGGGTCAGGGAGGGGGGTAGCCGCGGATGCCGCACGCAGTTGTGAGCGAACGTCAGCGCAGCCGGGCGAAGCAGCTTCGCCAAGCGATGACGCGCGCCGAAACACTGCTGTGGCGGTATTTGAAAGCTAACCGGATGGATGGTGTCGGCATCCGACGTCAGACGCCGATCGGAAACTACATCGCCGATTTCGTTTGTTTCTCATCAAAACTCATCATCGAGGTCGATGGGGAATCTCACGATTTCGAAGAGCGCCAAAAGGCGGATCAACGGCGCGATGCGTTCTTTGCTGCCGAGGGTTTTCAGGTTCTGCGCTTCACCAACGAGCAGGTGATGACAAATCTGGAGGGCGTTGTTGAGGCAATCCGCCAGGCGGCATCCGCCGGAGCCCGCGGCTTACCCCCCTCCCTGACCCTCCCCCACAAGGGGGGAGGGAACATTGACACCGACAAAAGCAACTCAGTGAACACCGACAAGAGCCGAGGCACACAGCCATGAAATTCACTCTCTCCTGGCTGAAGGAACATCTCGACACAAACGAGCCGCTGGATAAGCTTGCCGAGAAGCTCACCATGATCGGGCTCGAGGTCGAGAACATCGAGGACAAGGCGAAGGCGCTGAAGCCCTTCACCATCGCGAAGGTGATCTCCGCCGAGCAGCATCCGAATGCCGATCGGCTGCGCGTCTGCATGGTCGACACCGGCGACGGTGGCGCGCCGGTGCAGGTGGTGTGCGGCGCGCCGAATGCGCGGACGGGTCTTGTCAGCGTGTTTTCGCCGCCCGGCACCTACATTCCCGGCAAGGACATCACCCTCGGGGTCGGCACCATCCGCGGCGTCGAGAGCCGCGGCATGCTGTGCTCGGCGGCCGAATTGCAGATTTCCAACGACCATGACGGCATCATGGAATTGCCCGCGGATGCGCCGATCGGCGCTGCTTACGCTGCATGGGCCGGCCTCGGCGATCCCGTGGTCGAGATCAATCTGACACCGAACCGGCAGGACTGCACCGGCGTGCACGGCATCGCGCGCGATCTTGCCGCCGCCGACATGGGCAAGTTCAAGGACCCCACCATCAAGCCGATCAAGGGCGAATTTCCTTGCCCGGTGAAGGTCACGGTCGAGGACGCGACGTTGTGCCCGGGTTTTGCGCTGCGGCTGGTGCGCGGCGTGAAGAACGGGCCGTCGCCGGAGTGGCTGCAGAAGCGGCTGACCGCGATCGGGCTGCGTCCGATCAACGCGCTGGTCGACATCACCAACTTCATGACTTACGACCGCGCGCGGCCGCTGCACGTGTTCGACGCGAAGAAAGTGAAGGGCCATCTCGTGGTGCGCCGCGCCCGTGACGGCGAGACGCTGCTCGCGCTGGACGGCCGCACCTACAATCTCGATCCCAACGTCTGCGTGATCGCGGACGAGCACGGCGTCGAATCGCTCGCCGGCATCATGGGCGGCGAGGCCTCGGGCTGCGACGAGACCACCACGGACGTGCTGATCGAATCGGCGCTGTGGAACGAGATCAACATCGCCCAGACCGGCCGCAAGCTCGGCATCAATTCGGACGCGCGCTACCGTTTCGAGCGCGGTGTCGATCCGGCTTTCATGGTGCCCGGGCTAGAGCTCGCGACCAAACTCGTGCTGGAGATGTGCGGCGGCACGCCGTCGGAGAACGTCGTCGTCGGCAAGACCTTCGGCGACGACCGCGTGATCGATTTTCCGGTCAACGAGGTCAAGCGGCTGTCGGGCATCGAAGTGCCGATGCCGGAGATGAAGCGCATCCTGACCCATCTCGGCTTCATGATGGCGGGCCCGGGTCCGGTCGTGAAGGTCGCCGTGCCGTCGTGGCGTACCGACGTGCACGGCAAAGCCGACATCGTCGAGGAAGTCGTCCGCATCCACGGCGTCGACAAGGTGCCGATGACGCCGTTCGAGCGCGGCGAGGACGCACGCAAACCCGTGCTGACCCCGCTCCAGCTCCGCACCCGCCGCGCCAGGCGCGCGCTGGCGAGCCGCGGCATCATCGAAGCGGTGACCTGGTCCTTCATCACCAAGTCTGCCGCAAAGCTGTTCGGCGGCGGCCAGCGCGAACTCGAGGTAGCCAACCCGATCGCGTCGGATTTGTCCGACATGCGCCCGACCCTGTTGGCCGGCCTGATCGCGGCGGCGCAGGTCAATGCCGATCGCGGCTTTGGCGATGTCGCGCTGTTCGAAGTCGGGCAGGTGTTCAAGGGCGATCGCCCGCAGGATCAGTTCATGGCGGCAAGCGGCGTCCGCCGCGGCTTTGCGTCATCGCAGGGTCTCGGACGGCACTGGTCGGGTTCGGCGCCGGCTGACTTGTTCGACGCCAAGGCCGATGCGCTCGCGGTGCTCGCTGCCGCCGGCGCACCGATGCAGGCCCTTCAGATCGTCGCGGGCGGCCCGTCCTGGCTGCACCCCGGGCGCTCCGGTACGATCCAGATCGGGCCGCAGAACGTGCTGGGTTATTTCGGCGAGATGCATCCGCGCGCGCTCGAGGCGCTCGGCGCCGGTGGCCCGCTGATGGTGTTCGAGGTGATCCTCGACCGCATCCCCGAGGCGAAGAAGAAGCCGACCCGTGCCAAGCCCGTGATCGAGCTGTCGGCATTTCAGCCCGTGTCGCGTGACTTCGCCTTCATCGTCGACCGCACCGTGAAGGGCGGCGACATCGTGCGCGCGGCCCAGAGCGTCGACAAGAAGCTGATCACCGCTGTGAACGTGTTCGACGTCTACGAAGGCAAGGGCATCGACGACGGCAAGAAGTCGATCGCAATCGCGGTGACGATCCAGCCGCGCGAAAAGACCCTGACCGACCAGGAGATCGAGGCCGTTGGCGCGAAGATCGTGGCGGAGGTGACGAAGAAGACCGGCGGCACTTTGAGAGCATGATCATGCTCGAGAAATCATAGAGCATGAGTCTCACTGACTTTCTTCCGAAGGACGTCAGCCTCACCATTGCGATGGCGCTCTGCGCCGTCGCTTTCGTTTCGGGCACCGCGCGCGGCTTCTCCGGCTTCGGCTCGGCGCTGATCTTCATGCCGCTGGCGAGCAGCATCGCGGCGCCGCGTCTGGTTGCCGCGCTGCTCCTCGTGATCGATTTCGTCGCGGCCGCGCCGCTGCTGCCCGACGCCTGGCGCAAGGCCGACCGCAAGGCCACCGCCGTGATCGTGCTGGGCGCGCTTGTCGGCGTGCCCGTCGGCACCTATTTCCTCAGCGTGCTCGAACCCGTCACGACGCGATGGATCATCTCCTGCTTCGTCGCCGCGCTGTTGCTTCTGCTACTGTCGGGCTGGCGCTATCGCGGCAAGGACCATGCCTGGCTCTCGGTCGGCATCGGCAGCCTCTCCGGCTTCTGCAGCGGCCTCGCCCAGACCG
Source organism: Bradyrhizobium sp. WSM1253 (assembly GCF_000244935.1). NCBI lineage: Bacteria > Pseudomonadati > Pseudomonadota > Alphaproteobacteria > Hyphomicrobiales > Nitrobacteraceae > Bradyrhizobium > Bradyrhizobium sp. WSM1253. The sequence goes on along the minus strand of NZ_JH600073.1, from coordinate 4,694,410 downwards.
GCGGCCCGCCGATCGTCGGCTACTGGCTCGGCCGTCCCATCGCCCCGATTGTCGCGCGCGCCAACATCTTGCTGTTTTTTGGCGCGTCGGATTTTTTCTCGATGGTCAGCTATGCGACGACCGGCCTGATCTCGCGCGAATCGCTCGTGCTCTCGCTCATCGTCGGTCCGGTCTATGCGATCGGCGTCGCCTTCGGTGCGTCGCTGTTCGGCCGTGCCAGCGAAAAGGTGTTTCGCGCCATTTGCTACGCGCTGATCGCGATCGCGGTGGTCGCGGGACTACCGCTGCTGGATGGGATTTTGCGGTAAGCCATCCATTGTCGTCCTGGCGAAAGCCAGGACCCATTACCCCGGTCAGCGTTTGTAGCGCGACTGACAACCACAACTCTTCGCCAAACGACTTCCTGGGGTAATGGGTCCTGGATCTGCGCTGCGCTTGTCCAGGACGACGGCTGAATCAATTGCCCTATTGCCGCGGCGCCCTGCGCTTCTTCGTCGGCACGTCGGCCGGCTCATCCTTCAGCGCGCCGATCTTGCGCAAGGCTGCGTCCGCGGCGCGCTCGCCGCTTTCCCAGGCGCCGTCGACAGTGCCCCACAGCGTCTCGTGCGTGGCTTCGCCGGCGAGGAACATGTTGCCGATTGGCTCCGCGAGGATTCTTCGCGAGAGCTGACCGCCGGGCGAGGCCGCCGACATCGCACCCATCACGAACGGCGAGGCGTTCCAGCGCGTCACGCTCGCTTTCTGCACGGCCGCGGCGACTTCGCTGCCGAACAGCTTCGTCATCCATTCTCTGGCGAAGGCCGTCATCGCCTTCTCGCCTTGCTGAGTGAGATCGCGGCCGAACGAGCCGCCGACATCGATCGAACACAGCGAGGAGCCGCCGATATTGGCGAACATCAGCGCCGTGCGCGTCGAGTTGCTCTGCTCGATCAGGATGTCGTCGCGCGACAGGCCGAGCGGATTGCCCGGCAGTTGCAGCACGATGTGATCGTAGCTTCCGAGCGTGAGCTTCGATGCAGCATCGAGCGTGCGCTTGGGAATGTCAGGCCCAAACTTGATCGCGCCCGAAATCAGCACATTGGTCGAGACTGTGATGATGGCGGCGCGTGCGGCGATCCTGCCGGCCTGTGTCTCCACGCTGACGTCGCGATTGCTCCAGACGATCCGGCTCGCCGGCGTCGACAACGCGACCGGCGCCTGCTCACCGAGTTTGGTGATCAGGGTCCCCAGGCCCTGGCGGCAGGCGATCGCGGCGTTGCGATCCTGTGCCCGCGCCTTGTCGATCGCAGACAGCTCCTTCAGGTCCTTGCCGGCGAAGCTCGCGCCCAGCATGAACTCGGCCGCGCCGGCCCAATCACCGAGATCCTTCGGCAGCACCGAGGCGCAGGCGGTATCGAGCTTGCCGCGCGCGGCCTCGTCGATGGCGCGGTTGGCGCGCACCAGCGCCGCCAGGAACTCCTCGGTCTCGCCGGCCCGTGCGTTGCGGCGGCCGATGCGCATCTTCTGGCCTGACGGCGCCGGCAGAACGTCGAGCCCGGCGCTGCGCGCCAGCCGGATCATCGGATTGGTGTCGGGATTGTGCATCCAGCGCGCGCCGCGATCGAACGGCGTGTCGAAGGTCGTCGTGTCCGTGATGCAGCGGCCGCCGATCTGCGACGCCGCTTCCACCACCACGACCTTGCGATTGGCCGCCATGATGCGCCGCGCCGCGGCAATTCCGGCCGCGCCCGCGCCGATCACGACAATGTCAGCCTCGCGCGGCAGGGTCGCGGCGGTTGCGCGCAGGACCGGCATCGCGGCAAGGCCCGCCGACGCCGATAGGAAGCTGCGGCGCGTGATTGTCATGGCATGGTTTCCGGAGACTTGCAGCAAACGGGAACAGCTAGCGAACCTTGCCGTATCTGATGTTGCGCGGCAACCATCATGGTGAATCAATCGTGCTTGATGTCACGGAGCGATGAACCGAATTGCAACACGTTCCGACCATGGTAGAGAAGAGAAAAAGACGGCCGGAAAAGGCCGTGGGGGAGTTTTGAAATGGGGACGGTCCTGGATTCAGTCGGCAAGCTGATTGCCGCGTACCTCTCGAAGGAGGTGCCGGGCTATGAGCCGTTCACGCCGAGCGACCCCGAGCATCTGCGCGGCATCATGGAGCCCGGCGACGTGCTGCTGGTCGAGGGCAACAACCGCATCTCCGGCATCATCAAATATCTGACGCAGTCGACCTGGTCCCACGGCGCACTCTATGTCGGCCCGATCGAGGGCGCGGAAGAGCCCGACGGCGAGCCGCACGTGCTGATCGAGGCCAATATCGGCGAAGGCGTCACCTCCGCGCCGCTGTCGAAATATTTCCCCTATCACACCCGCGTCTGCCGCCCGGTCGGGCTGTCCTATGAGGACCGCACCACGGTCTGCCGCTATGCGATCAACCGCATCGGCTTCGGCTACGACACCAAGAACATCGTCGACCTGATGCGCTTTCTGTTTCCGCTGCCGATCCCGCAGCGCTGGCGGCGCCGCATGATCTCGATCGGCTCGGGCGATCCCACCAAGATCATCTGCTCGGCCCTGATCGCGCAGGCGTTCGACGCCGTGCGCTATCCGATCCTGCCGAAGATCACCAAGGCCGGCAGCCGTGCTGCCCGCCGCGAGATCCTGCATATCCGCGATTCCTCGCTCTACATGCCCCGCGACTTCGACATCTCGCCCTATTTCGAGGTCGTCAAACCCACCATCGTGCACGGCTTCGACTACACCGCCTTGCACTGGGCCGACAAGCAGAAGCCGCTCGAGGAGGTAGCCGGCACATTCAGTGTGTTTCCAGAAACGTTCAGTGCGCCGCCGCTCGTTCCTGAAGCGCTTGACGAAGAGGCGCCGCTTCCGGCTGAAGAAGTGAGCGCGCATCCAGCGGAGAGGGTCGATCGCATCACCGTCTCGGAGCGCTTCCGGCGGCTGAAGAAGCTGGCCATGGACCGCCCAAGGCGGCGCGGTCGGGCGCGCGAAAGGGCGGCGTAGCCTCGACTGCCCTGCGTCGTCCTGGCGAAAGCCAGGACCCATTATCCCAGAGAGACGTTTGGCGAAGATTCGTCGTTCGGTAGGGCTACCTGGCAAGCTCGATGGATTCCGCGGTATGGGTCCTGGCTCCCGTGCGCAATTGCGCACTAGGCCAGGACGACGCCAGAGGAAATATCGCGCATCCCTCTCCGCAATTGTGCGAGCGTCGCAAGGGAGCGACGAGCAGAACCTACCGCTCCGCCCGCCCGATCACCGCCATCAGCTCCGCGATCTTCTCGCGCTGGTCGGCCTTGTCGCCGCTCGCGATCGCATGCTCGACGCAATGGGCGACGTGATCTTTCAGAACCTCTTCCTCGACCCGGCGCAGCGCGGCGCGCACCGCCGAGATCTGCGTGACGATGTCGATGCAATAGCGGTCTTCCTCGACCATCTTCGAGAGGCCGCGAACTTGCCCCTCGATCCGGCCGAGACGTTTTCCGACAGATGCCTTGATGTCCTTGCGCATGCGGACTATATACCCCCCTGGGGTATCATTTGCAAGGCCGGAGCGTGGCAATGAACGACGCGGAACACGAGCACCATCACAAGCCGGAAACACATTCCGGATGCGGCTGTTCCAGTAAGGGTGCCCCGGTCGACAAGCCCGCGGCTGCGTCCTGCTGCGGCGCGCACGGCGATCACGCGCATGACCACGGCGCCGCGGCAAAAGTCCGCGATCCCGTCTGCGGCATGACGGTCGATCCCGCGACGTCCAAGCACCGCTTCGACCATCATGGCGAGACCTTCCATTTCTGCTCGGCCGGCTGCCGCGCCAAATTCGCCGCCGACCCCGCAAAATATCTCGCCAAAGAGAAGACACCCCAGCCCGAGATGCCCGCAGGCACGATCTACACCTGTCCGATGCATCCGCAGATCCGCCAGGCCGGACCCGGCACCTGCCCGATCTGCGGCATGGCTCTGGAGCCGGAAGTGGCAAGTTTGGAGACCGGCCCCAATCCTGAGCTTGCCGACATGACGCGGCGGTTCTGGATCGGCGGCGCGCTGGCGCTGCCGGCCGTCGTGCTGGAGATGGGCGGCCATCTCGCGGGCCCGCACAACTGGATCGATGCGACGCTGTCGAACTGGATCCAGCTCGTCTTCGCCACGCCCGTGGTGCTGTGGGCCGGTTGGCCGTTCTTCGTCCGCGGCTGGCAGTCGCTGCTGACGCGCAACCTCAACATGTTCACGCTGATCGCGATGGGCACGGGCGTTGCCTATGTCTACAGCCTGATCGGCACCATCGCGCCGCAGATTTTCCCGGCCACCTTCCGCGGCCACGAAGGCGCGATCGCGGTCTATTTCGAGGCGGCGGCGGTCATCACCGTGCTGGTGCTGCTCGGGCAGGTGCTGGAGCTGCGCGCCCGCGACGCGACGTCGGGTGCGATCAAGGCGCTGCTGCAGCTCGCGCCGAAGACCGCGCGCCGGGTCGATGCTGACGGCGGCGAGCACGAGGTCGAGATCGACGCACTTCATGCCGGTGACCGCTTGCGCGTGCGTCCTGGCGAAAAAGTGCCGGTCGACGGCGTCATTCTGGAAGGTCGTTCCTCGCTCGACGAGTCGCTGGTCACAGGCGAATCCATGCCGGTGACCAAGGAGACGGACGCGAAGGTGATCGCCGGCACGCTCAACCAATCCGGCAGCTTCATCATGCGCGCCGACAAGGTCGGGCGTGAGACGCTGCTGTCGCAGATCGTGCAGATGGTTGCGGACGCGCAGCGCTCGCGCGCGCCGATCCAGCGTCTCGCCGACCAGGTCGCGGGCTGGTTCGTGCCGGCAGTGATTGCGGTCGCGGTCGCTGCTTTCGCGGCCTGGGCTTGGTTCGGGCCGGAGCCGCGGCTGGCCTTCGGCCTCGTCGCCGCCGTCAGCGTGCTGATCATCGCCTGCCCCTGCGCGCTTGGCCTGGCGACTCCGATGTCGATCATGGTCGGCGTCGGCCGCGGCGCGCAGGCAGGCGTGCTGATCAAGAACGCCGAGGCGCTGGAGCGAATGGAGAAGATCGACACGCTGGTGGTCGACAAGACCGGCACCCTGACCGAGGGCAAGCCGAAGGTGGTCGCGATCGTGCCGGCCACCGGCTTTGCGGAAGATGATATCCTCCGCATGGCCGCCAGCGTCGAGCGCGCCAGCGAGCATCCTCTGGCCGATGCGATCATGCGCGCCGCAAAGGAGAAGCAGCTCGCGCTGGGCCAGGTCGAGCAATTCGATTCACCGACGGGCAAGGGCGCGACCGGCAAGGTCGACGGCAAAACCATCGTGCTCGGCAATGCCAGATATCTGACGTCGATCGGCATCGACACCCAAGCACTCGATGGCGAGGCCGAACGGCTGCGCGGCGATGGCGCGACCGTGATCAACATGGCGGTCGACGGCCGGCTTGCCGGCCTGTTCGCGATCGCCGATCCGGTCAAGGCTTCCACGCCCGAGGCCCTGAAGGCACTGGCAGCCGAAGGCATCAAGGTCATCATGCTGACCGGTGACAACCGCACCACGGCCGAGGCCGTCGCACGCCGGCTCGGCATCGCCGATGTCGAGGCCGAGGTGCTGCCGGATCAGAAGAGCGCGGTGGTGACAAAGTTGCAGAAGGCCGGCCGCAGCGTCGCGATGGCCGGCGACGGCGTCAACGACGCGCCGGCGCTGGCCGCAGCCGAAGTCGGCATCGCCATGGGCACCGGCACGGACGTGGCGATGGAGAGCGCCGGCGTCACGCTGCTGAAGGGCGATCTCACCGGCATCGTGCGGGCGCGAAAACTGTCGCAGGCGACGATGAGCAACATCCGGCAAAACCTGTTCTTCGCCTTCATCTACAACGCCGCCGGCATTCCGATCGCGGCCGGAATTCTCTATCCGACCTTCGGCGTGCTGCTCTCACCGATCATCGCCGCGGCCGCGATGGCGCTGTCCTCGGTCAGCGTCGTTGGAAATGCGCTGCGGCTGCGGGCAACGCGGCTGTGAGCGAGCGCCCTCTCTCTCGCACCGTTCACGAAACGAGGTAAGATGCGCGTAGCCCGGATGGAGCGGAGCGAAATCCGGGATCTGTCCACGTATCGAAGCCGCCACGGATTGCGCTTCGCTCCATCCGGGCTACCACATCATCGCCGAACGCGGCGTGCGTTATGGCCGCGTGGTGATGATCCCGACGGGGACAGCAAGCAGGCGAAGGCACGGAAGCAGGCGCACCGGCATGAGTAGATTTGCCGCGCAGGCGGTGCGTTCCCCTCTCCCCTTGTGGGAGACGGGTGAGGAGTATGTGTCCGCGACTACTCCGCTTCGAGCTCGCGGAGAGCCACCCCTCATCCGGCGCTTCGCGCCACCTTCTCCCACAAGGGGAGAAGGGAAGAGCGTTCCACCCTGCGGATTTAAGCCGCCTTCGCCGCGCTCCCACCCGGCAATCCCGCCCGGGCGAGGCCGCCGTAGAGCTGCTCATTCGGCATTTCCTCGCGCAGGATCCTGCGCACCGCGATCAATTTCTCCAAATCGATGCCGGTCGCAAAGCCCTTGCTCTCGCACAGGAACACGAGATCCTCGAACACGACATTGCCGGTCGCGCCGGGAGCGAAGGGGCAGCCGCCGAGGCCGCCGAGCGAGCCGTCGAGGATACGCGCGCCTTCGTCGAGCGCCGCGGCCGCGTTCGCGATGCCCATGCCGCGGGTGTCGTGGAGATGGATGCAGATCGGCTTTGACCCCGCGAGCTTCACCGCGGCGCGCGTCAGCTCCGCCACCTGCTTCGGCCCGGCATAGCCGACGGTGTCGGCGATGCCGACGAAATCGACACCGGCCTCCAGGCATTTGTCGACCAGCCGCAGCACTTCTGCAGGGTCGACCGCCCCGGTGATCGAGCAGCCCAGCGCCATCGAGATCGCCGCGTTGACCAGCGGCTTGTGGCTGGTGCCATCGCGCATCTCGCACAGGCGTTTCAGATTGGCGATCGCGGACTCGCGCGAGCGGTGCGCATTGGCCTGGCTGTGCTCTTCCGTTGCCGAGACCACGGAGGCGATTTCGCCGACGCCGGATTCCAGCGCCTCGTTCACGCCGCGTTCGTTGAGCGCAAGCGCGATGCCATGCGCGCCGGACAATGAAGCGACGGTCGCGACGACATCACGAACATCGATAAATTGCGGAAACGTCTTCGCCGGCAGGAACGAGCCGACCTCGAAATGCCGCACACCGGCGGCATATTCCTCGCGCACCCAGCGTTGCTTGGCTTCGGTCGACGGAATTTTCTTCACGAGCTGGAGCCCGTCGCGCAGGCCGACTTCGCGCAGGCTGACGCGTTCTGCGGGGTAAATCTCCTGAATCCGGCTCATGCGCGCCTCCCTGTTGTTTTTGACGTGGCGTCTTCATTTTCGGTGTTGATCTCGGCGCGAACGGTCGCGGTGTCGCCCCCGAGCGGCGCGACCCTCAGGCCTTCGCCTATATGGCTGCCGTTCCACTCGATCGGCAGCGCCGGCACCCGGAACGGCTTGCCGTCGGCGGTGACATTGTTGACGAGGCCGCCCGGCCGCAGCACATGCGGATCGGTGAAGAGATCCTCGGGCCGGTTGATCGCAGAAAAGCAGATGTTGAGCGCATCGAGCCTCTGCGACAGTCTTGCCACGTCCCACTGCCTGATGATCCCGGCCGCGCGCGGAATGATCCGCCCACGCGCCAGAATGCGATCGGTCGTGGTGCGCAAGGCGGGATCATCGAGGAATTCAGTCAGGCCGAACTCGCGGCAAAAGCTCTGCCAATGGCCTTCGGTGACGACGCCGATGAAGATGCGCTCGCCGCCGGCGGTCTCGAAGATGTCGTAGATCGGCCACGCATGCTCGCGCTCCGGCATCGAGCGCGGCTTGTTGCCGGTCATCTCGTATTCGACCATGTGCTGGGCAACCAGAAACAGGCAGTTCTCGAACAGGCCGATGCGGATGTCGGCGCCGTCGCGTTGTCCCCCGCGCTTCTGATAGAGCGCAGCGAGGATCGCGATCACACCGAACATGCCGCCCATGATGTCGTTGGCGGACGAGCCGACACGCTGGGGCTTTTCGCTGGTGCCGGTCATGGCGGCAAGCCCCGCCATCATCTGCACGACCTCGTCGAGCGCGGGGCGGTGCTCGTAGGGACCGGAGAGGAAACCCTTGTGGCCGGCGATGATCAGCTCCGGATGCCGGCGGCGCAGTTCGTCGGCGCCAAGCCCCTGCTTCGCGAGCTGGCCGTCGCGAAAATTCTCCAGGAACACGTCGGCCGTCGCCAGCAGCCGGTGCATGGTGTCGAGATCCTCAGGCTTCTCGAAATCCAGCACCACGCTGCGCTTGCCGCGGTTGAACAACGGGAAGAAAGCGGTGCCCATGCCTCCCAGGCTCCGGGTCTTGTCGCCCGCGGGCGGCTCGACCTTGATCACGTCGGCTCCGAGCTGCGCCAGGATCATGCCGCAGGTCGGGCCCATGACCATGTGGGTCATCTCGATGACGCGCACGCCTGCAAGCGGCAATCCGGCCACCGATTCTTCCGTCGCCATATGCGCCTGTTCCTTTGCCCGGCTGGTTCCGCTTGTTGTCAAGCGGGTTGGTGAAGCAACGGTCTTGCCGAATTCATCGTGGCTTCGTTGATGCGGGCGGTCAATCCGGCCATAAGCGGTGCCGCCGATCTCCCTTGCCGAAGTGGCCCGGGGTGTCTACCTCTCGCGGGTGATTTCGTGAGAGGTACTCCCATGCTGGATGCCGCCGTCAAGGCGCTGTCGCAAATGATCTCGCCGCCGATGCGCTCGATCCTGTGGCGGTCGATCGGCGTCGCACTGGTGCTGATCATCGTGCTGGCGATCGGCTTGCAGCGGCTCCTGAGCTGGTTTGCGACCTATGGCGAGGCCTGGCTGGAAGGCCTGCTCGGTCCGGGCTGGCACTCATCGCTCGAGGTGTTGTCCTGGATCATTTCGATCGCCGCGGGCTTCGGCGTCGTGTTCGGGGCTGTGTTCCTGATGCCCGCCATCACCTCGCTGGTGGCGAGCCTGTTCGTCGACGACGTCGCCGACATCGTCGAGCGCGAGCACTATCCGGCGGAGCGGCCGGGCGTCGCGCTGCCGTTCAGCCAGGCGATCTACGAGGGCGTCAAGACCGCGCTGCTGACGATCCTGGTCTACCTGATCGCGTTGCCGCTGGTGCTGTTCGCCGGCGCCGGTTTCCTGGTCTTCTTCCTCGCCACGGCCTGGCTGCTCGGCCGCGAATATTTCGAGCTCGCGGCGATGCGGTTTCGCTCGCCGGAGGAAGCCAAGGCGATGCGGCGCGACAATGCCGCGACCATCTTCACCGCGGGCCTGTTCATCGCAGCCTTCGTCTCGATCCCGATCGTCAATCTGGCGACGCCGATCTTCGCCATGGCCTTCATGGTCCACATGCATAAGCGGCTCTCAGGCCCGCGGCCCGAGCTGATCGAGCCGGCGCGACAGATGCGGTGAGGGGACGCTCCCTCTCCCGCTTGCGGGAGAGGTGACCAACCCCGTCGCGCGATCGGGCGAACCAACCATCGTCGCATTCAGGCGACCTTCACTCCGCATCTGCGCAACAGCATCCTGGCGAAGCCGAACGGCGCCGGCGTGAACGGGCCGGGCGGGGCACGGGTAACAAGCGCGACGACGCCGAGCGCGGCCATCGCCACCCAGAAGCACAGCCAGAAGCCGTCGATATAGGCGAGCACATTGGCCTCGCGCTGGACGAAGCCCGCGAGCGTACCGACCGCGCGTGCCTGTGCCGAGCCGGCACCATGGGCCGCAAAATGGTCGGCGAGCTGTTTCAGCATGCGGACCACATCGACGTCGCCGACGCCGAGATTCTGGCCGAGATAGAAGGAATGGATCTGCTCGCGGACGCGCAGCCACGTCCCCATCAACGCCACGCCGATCTCGGCACCGCCGAGCCGCATGATCTGGATATAGGCGGCAAACGAGGTCGCGCGGCTCGGATCGGAATTGGACAGCAGCGTGATGATCAGCGGCAGCAAGGTCAACGACTGCCCGATCGCCTGGAGCAGCACGATGCCGGCGAAATCCTCACGCGCCCAATCATGACTGAGCTGCGTGCCCCAGAGATTGGCGGCGGCGAAACAGGCAAATCCCACGACCACCACTGTCCGCGTATCGAAATGCCGCAGCAGCCAGATCGAGAGCGGCACCAGCACGAACATCGGCAACGCGCCGTAGGTGAGCAGCAGCAAGCCACTCTGCTCCGGCCTGAGCAGGGCGATGTTGGCGAGGAAATTCGGCACCAGCGACGCGTTGGACAGGCTGGTCAGCGTGTAGAGCAGGATCAGGACCAGCCCCAGGCCGATATTGCGCGAGAACAGGACGTTCACATGCGCCCAAGGCTGCCGCACCAGGGATTCGTTGACGAGAAAACCCGCGACCAGCACCGCGCCGGCAATGATCAACGCCATCACCGTTCCCGACCCCAGCCAGTCCAGCCGATTGCCTTGGTCGAGCCCGGCATAGATCATCGAGACGCCGGCGCCGAGCAGCAGCATGCCGCCCCAATCGGCCTCACGCAGCAAAGCGCGATTCACCGGCTCGTTCGGCGTGCCCCAATAAACCATCAGGCCCATCAGCGGCGCGATCACGACGCTCTGCCAGTACAGCCATTGCCAGCCGAGATGGTCGACATAGAAGCCGACCAGCGAGCTCGAGGTATCAAGCGCGAAGCCGACGCGGATCGAATAGATCGAGATCGCTGGGAGCCACCAGCGGATCGGCAAATTGCGGAACACGATCATCAACGTCGCCGGCACGAAGGTGCCGAGCAGGAGGCCATGCACGACGCTGAGCGCGAGCAATGTCGGATAGTCGTGCACGAACGGGATGATCAGCGAGACCGCGGCATAGACGAGGCTCGGGATACCGAGCACACGTCGCAGGCCGAATACGGTGGCAAGCCAGGCCACCGCGGGTGCGATGAAGATCTGCGAGCCGATGCCTGCTGTGGAGAGCCAGGCGCCCTCGTCGAACGAGAGCGAGAACGCGCCGCGCAGGTCCGGCAGGCCTATTGTGGTCAGGCGGCTGTCGAAATTGGCGAGGAACGAGCCGAGCAGCACCGCCGTCACCGCAAACAGCGGCTGTGGCGCGACGCCGCCGCGCGAGAGCGGTCCGCGACTGGAATCGTCATTTTCCGCCATTGCCGGCCTTGGTGTCGATGCTGGTGACGACCGACATGCCCGGCACCAGCCGCGCCAGCAGTGGCTGGTTGTCGTCGAACTGGATGCGCACGGGAATGCGCTGCACGACTTTGGTGAAGTTACCGGTTGCGTTGTCCGGCGGCAGCAGCGCGACCTGCGCGCCGGTCGCGGGCGCAATGCGCTCGACCCGGCCGCGCAGCTTCTCGCGCGGGAAACTGTCGACAGTGATCTCGACTGGCTGGCCCGGTGCGACGTGGGTCAGCTGGGTCTCCTTGTAGTTCGCGATCACGTAGACCTTCGGCAACGGCACAACGTTGATGAGATTGGTGCCGATGTTGACGTAGTCGCCAGGCTGGACCTGCCGCTCGCCGACGACGCCGTCGAACGGTGCCGATATCTTGGTGTAGCCGAGCTTGAGCTTCGCACTCGCCAGTGTTGCCTTGGTCGCTTCGAGATCGGCGGCGCGCTGCTTCCTGGTGCCTTGCAGCACCTCGAGCTGGTGCTGCTGGGCCGCGATCACGGCGCGGCTCGCGCGCACGTCGGCCTGCGCCTTGGCATAGCCTGCGACCGCCTGCTCGAACCGCTGCCGCGTGCCGGATTCGGTCTGCGACAGCGACTGCTGGCGCTCCTGCTCCTGCCGCGCCTCGACCTCCACGGCTTCGGCCGAGAGCCGCGCGGCCTGCGCCTGTGCAATCGTCGCATATTGCAGCTCGATCTGATTGGCCAGATTGTCGAGCACGGCTTGCGCGGCGGCGACCGCCGCTTCGGACTGCGCGACTTGCGCCTCATAGTCGGCAGGATCGATCTGGATCATGAGATCGCCGGCCTTGACGCGCTGGAAATCGGTGACCCCGACGGTCAGCACTTCGCCGGAGACGCGACTGGCAAGCCGCGTCAGCTCGGCGCGCACATAGGCGTCGTTGGTGGTCTGGACCGCCGAATTGCCGACCCATTCGTCGAAGCGCTGCGTGGCCAGCGCGACGAAGCCGAGCGCGACGATCACCGCGAACAGCGGAATCGCGAGCCGGCTCCACAGTGAACTCGCTGGTCGCTGCGTTGGCTTCGGTGGCGGCGCCGGTGTGGCAGCAGGTGGTGACGGCGAGATTTGTTCCTGCTGACTCACGCTAGACTCCAAAAACCACTTTCCCGAACGCTATTTTCAGACCGTCTTTTCCGGCCACCGGCAGAGATCGTTGATCAGGCAAACCTCGCAGCGCGGCTTGCGCGCGAGGCAAGTATAGCGGCCATGCAGGATCAGCCAATGATGGGCATGCAGCATGAACTCGGCCGGGATCACCTTTTCGAGACCGAGCTCGACCTCCAGCGGCGTCTTGCCGGGCGCAAGTCCGGTCCGGTTGCCGACGCGGAAGACATGCGTGTCGACTGCCATGGTGTGCTCGCCGAAGGCCATGTTGAGCACGACATTGGCGGTCTTGCGCCCGGCGCCGGGCAGTGACTCGATCCCGGCGCGCGTGCGCGGCACCTCGCCGCCGAACTCGCTGAGCAGCTTCGCCGACAGCGCAATGACGTTCCTGGCCTTGGTGCGATAGAGCCCGATGGTCTTGATGTACTCGCGCAGGCGTTCCTCGCCGAGGTCGAGCATCTTCTGCGGCGTGTCGGCGATCGCAAACAGCGCGCGCGTCGCCTTGTTGACGCCGGCATCGGTCGCCTGCGCCGACAGCACCACGGCGACCAGCAGCGTGAACGGATTGACGTGCTCAAGCTCGCCTTTGGGCTCCGGGTTGGCTTTGCGGAAACGGCTGAAGGCCTCGCGGACTTCTGGCGGCGTCCAAGGCCTCATGGCCTTGAGGGATTTCTTGCCGGGGGCCTTGGGCTTCGCGGCGGCCGCCTTCGCCTTTTTCTTCGGCACGGACGTTTTGCGCGGGGCCGGCTTGCGGGTGATTTTCGCCATGATCGGGATATACTGAGGGACGATGAGCACAGGCAATGAAATTGCGCGCGAACGATCGGGAAGCGAGGCTGAGCCTCAGATCTTTTCCGCGCGCCTGACGCCGCACCGCTCGCTGAACCGCACCGGCTTCCTCGCGGTGATGCTGTTCCTGAGCGCCGTCAGCTTCGTCACCGGCCTCGTCTTCCTGATGATGGGCGCGTGGCCGGTGTTCGGCTTCTTCGGCCTCGATGTGCTGGTGATCTGGTGGGCCTTCAAGGCCAATTTCCGCGCGGCGCGGGCCAGCGAGGAGATCGTGGTCACGCCCTCTGAATTACGCGTGCGGCGCGTCAGCCAGCACGGCCAAATCGTCGAATGGACATTCAATCCGCTCTGGGTCCGGCTGGACATGGAAATCGACGAGGATTTTGGCATCGAGCACCTCTATCTGATCTCGCGAGGTCACCAGATCCAGATCGCCCGCTTCCTCGGACCGGATGAAAAAGCAAGTTTTTACAAGGGTTTGGTTGAGGCATTAAATGCCGCCAGGCGCGGTCCGACCTACAATCCGGTGACCTGATTTGCGGATCGGAAATCGGGTGGTTTCGCACCCTGCCCTCTCCTACATTTGTCGTCATGATGACACTCGCGATACATGACCAGCGCCTGGCCGGGCCGGGCTCCCAGAACGCCGCGATGCGCGACTATGATTCCGTGCGCCGGGCGATCGCCTTCATTTCGGAAAACTGGCGCGCGCAGCCGACCATCGAGGCGATGGCGGATGCGGCCGGCGTCACCCCGGACGAACTGCACCATTTGTTCCGCCGCTGGGCCTCGATCACGCCGAAGGCGTTTATGCAGGCGCTCACGCTCGATCACGCCAAGGGCTTGCTCAGGGATTCCGCGAGCATCCTCGATGCGGCGCTCGACTCGGGCCTGTCGGGTCCGGGGCGCTTGCACGATCTCTTCGTCACGCACGAAGCGATGTCGCCGGGCGAATGGAAGAACGGCGGCGCGGGGCTGATCTTGCGCTATGGCTTTCATCACTCGCCGTTCGGCACTGCGATCGTGATCGCGACCGATCGCGGATTGTCGGGACTTGCTTTCGCCGATCCCGGTGAGGAACAGGTGGCGCTTGCCGATATGACGCGGCGATGGCGGAACGCAACTTACGTCGAGGATCACGAAGGCACCGCACCGCTGGCGCAGCGCATCTTCGACACAAAGCTCTGGCGGCCGGACCAGCCGCTGCGCGTGGTGATGATCGGCACCGATTTCGAGGTCCGGGTGTGGGAGACGTTGCTGAAGATCCCGATGGGCCGCGCGGTGTCCTATTCGGACATCGCCTGCAACATCAACAGCCCGAAAGCCTCACGCGCCGTCGGCGCCGCCGTCGGCAAGAACCCCGTGTCCTTTGTCGTGCCCTGCCACCGCGCTCTCGGCAAGAGCGGTACGCTCACCGGCTACCACTGGGGCATCACCCGCAAGCAGGCGATGCTGGGCTGGGAGGCCGGGCAGCTGGGGATGCAGTAAGACTGTCATCGGCAAAGTTTCGTAGGGTGGGCAAAGGCGCGCACTTCGCGCGCCGTGCCCACCATCGTTCCGCAATCGCTGCTGCATGGTGGGCACGCTACGCTTTGCCCACCCTACAATTCTGCGTGCTTAGCGCGGCCTAGCCGCCCCTCATCTTCAGCCCGCCAGATCCAGCTTCGAGGCCACCGTCGAATCCGCATTGAGGCGGTAGATGATCGGCACGCCGGTGGCGAGCTCGCGCTTCAAAATGCCTTCGGGCGAGAGCTTTTCCAGCACCATGATCAGCGCGCGCAGCGAATTGCCGTGGGCGGCGACCAATGTGCGCTTCCCGTTGAGCACGCCGGGCAGGATCTCCTGCACGTAATAGGGCAATGCGCGCGCGAGCGTGTCCTTCAGGCTTTCACCGCCGGGCGGTGGCACGTCGTAGGAGCGGCGCCAGATCAGCACCTGGTCCTCGCCCCATTTCTTGCGGGCGTCGTCCTTGTTGAGCCCCGAGAGATCGCCATAGTCGCGCTCGTTCAGCGCGAGGTTCTTCGTCGTCGGCAGGCCCTTCTGGTCGAGCTCGCCGAGAATGAGATCGAGCGTGTGCTGTGCGCGCGTCAACACCGAGGTGTAGGCGACGTCGAACACGAGGCCCTGCGCCTTCAGCTTGCGGCCGGCTTCCGAGGCTTCCTTCACGCCGAGCTCGGTGAGATCAGGGTCCTTCCAGCCCGTGAACAGGTTCTTCAGATTCCATTCGCTCTGACCGTGCCGCACCAGCACGAGAAGACGTTCGCTCATTGATTGCTTTCCGTTTAGTTCAAATGTCAGACAGGCCGAGCACGTCGGCCATGGAATAGTGCCCCGGCTTCTTGCCGTGCGCCCAGAGCGCGGCCTTCAGCGCGCCGTGGGCGAACAGCATGCGATCCTCCGCGTGATGCGACAGCGTCAGGCGTTCGAACGGGCCGAGGAAGCTCACGCTGTGATCGCCGGCCGCGGTGCCGCCGCGCAACGACGCAAAGCCGATATCGCCGGGCTTGCGCGCGCCGGTGATGCCGTCGCGGCCGCGATCTGCATGCTCGTCGAGCGCGATGCCGCGGCCGGTCGCCGCCGCCTGGCCCAGCATCAGCGCCGTGCCCGAGGGCGCATCGATCTTCATGCGGTGATGGGTTTCGACGATCTCGATGTCGAAGCTCTCGTCGAGCGCCTTGGCGACGCGCTTGACCACGGCGGCGAGCAGATTGACACCCAGGCTCATATTGCCGGACTGCACCACGACGGCGCGGTTGGTGACGCTCTTGATCACGGCGTTGTCGGAGCCCGATAGGCCGGTCGTTCCGACCACGTGCACGAGGCCGCGCTCGGCGGCGATCGCGACATTGGCCAGCGTCGCCGCGGGCACGGTGAAGTCCAGAATGCCGTCGGCGTCCTTCGACAATGCCCAGAGATCGCCGGACAGTTTGACGCCATTGGCCGGCAGGCCTGCGAGCACGCCGGCATCCTTGCCGAGCAGCTCCGATCCCGGCGCCTCCAGCGCACCGGCCAGCACCGCGCCTTTGGTCTCGGCAATCGCCCGCGTCAGCGCTCGGCCCATCCGGCCGCCGGCTCCAGCAACGATCAAGCGCATGTCGGACATGGTGCAATCCTCTCGCGGTCGTTGTAGCGGGGGGATGCAGTTCCGGCAACCAAGGGGGATTGGGGGCAGGCGGGCTTCCACCCTCCCCTGGAGCGCGGTCGCTTGCGGCCATCCTTCGAGACGCCCGCCTACGGCGGGCCCTCAGGATGAGGTCGGAATCCGTGGCAACAAATTCGACGGGCGCCGATACTGCTTAGCCTCATCCTGAGGAGACCGCGGAGCGGTCGTCTCGAAGGACGAGGCGCGCGCGCAGACCCAGCCTCAGCCGTCCGACGGCTGCGGGCCGTCATAGCCCTCGATGATGATGAGGTCGGCGACGGAGTGCGGCTGGCGCACCTTGATGTTGGCCTGGTATTCCGGCGAGTTGTAGCAGGCGATCGCGGTCTCGTAGTCAGGGAATTCGATCACGACGTTGCGGGTGCGGCTACTGCCTTCGACTGTGGTGAACTTGCCGGCGCGGACGACGAAGCGGCCACCCCATTTCTTGAAGATCGGACCATTGGCGACGGCATAGGGCTTGTAGCCCTCGTCGCTGCTCACGTCGACACGTCCGATCCAGTAGCCTTTTGCCATTGTTCTTCTCCCTGTGTTGTTGGGCTTCTATTTGAGCATGATCTGATCGGAAAACCGCTGCACACTTTGCGCTAACGCGGCCCTTCGGGTCCGGATCATGCTCCGAGTGCCTCGGCGATCTCGCTCTGGATCGCCTCCGCGATCGCCTTGGGGTCCGTGGCTTCCACCACCGGCCGCCCGACGACGAGATAGTCCGCGCCGGCCGCAATCGCGCGGCCCGGCGTCATGATGCGTTTCTGATCGCCGCTCGCCGCGCCCGCCGGCCGGATGCCGGGGGTGACGAGGCTCATCTGGTGGCCGACGATCTTGCGCAAGGCTCCGACTTCCTCGGGCGACGACACCAGCCCGTCGATGCCGAGCACCTGCGCCTGCTGGGCGCGCGCTTCGACGAGCTCGGAGACGCCGAGCCGGAAGCCTGCCGCGTGCAGATCGTCCTCGTTGTAGGAGGTCAAAACAGTGACGGCGAGGATCTTCAGGTTCGAGCTGCCGCGACCTTCGACGGCACCTTTCATGGTCTGCGGATAAGCGTGCACGGTGAGGAAGGTCGCGCCGAGCCTGGTGATGCTGTCGACGCCCTGCGCCACGGTGTTGCCGATGTCGTGCAGCTTGAGATCGAGAAAGACCTTCTTGCCCTTGTCGGCGAGCTTGCCGACCAGCGGCAAGCCGCCGGCATAAGCCAGCCGATAGCCGATCTTGTAGAAGGTGACGCTGTCGCCGAGCCGGTTGACCATCGCTTCCGCGGCGTCAACGCCGGGCAGATCGAGCGCGACGATCAGGCGGTCTTTCGGGGCGATCTCGGCTGGCGTCATGTCACCTCACATCATGCGTTGGGAAATGTCGATCAACTGCCGCACCAGGTCCTTCAACGCGGCGAGATCACCCTCGTGCTTCAGCCTGTCCATATCGTCATAGGCCTGGTCGGCAAAGGCGAGCGTGAGCTGGCTGGCAATCACATTGGCGTGGCAGGAGGTCAGGATCAGCCGCAGCGCCTGCAGCGCGCGAGCCGCGCCGAGCCGGCTCTGCGAGGCGCCGGCGAGCGCGAAGACGCGGTTGCGGAACACCTCGCCACGCGGCTCGTGCAGCTCATGCACGCGACTGACCCAGTCGATCGCGTTCTTCAGCAGCGGCGGCACCGAGGCATTGTATTCGGGCGAGACGATCAGCACGCCATGATGCGCGCCGATCATGCGCTTGAGATTGATTGCGTGTTTGGGCACACCGGACTTGGCCTGCAGGTCGCCGTCATAAATCGGCAGCGGAAAATCGGCGAGCGAGACGCGGGTGACGTCGACGCCGGCCTGGTCGAATGCATAGGCGGCGACCGCTGCCAGCTTCGCATTGTGCGAGCCGGTGCGCAGGGAGCCGGGAATGATCAGAATTTTCGGTGCGGACATCCGCTTCCATGCGTTCGGCGAAACGAGCCCGCCACGCAAACAGCAATGCCGGCGGAATTAGTCCTTGCGATACACCCAGACGCGGGCCGGCGGAAGGTTCATCCAGATCCGTTCGGAGGCCTCTGTGGACACGCCGGGCAGCGATTTCGGAATCGGCGGCACCACCGCGTAGGTGAACTGGACGAAGGGCGCACCGGGCGCCAGGGCCGTGAAGGCGTCGCGGATCAGCCGCAGCCGCGTCAGCATCGGTTTTGTGACCAGCGGCAGGCCCGAGACGACCGCGGAGGCCGGCGCGCTCAGCACGTTCCACAGCGTGTCGCGCAGGCGATAGGCATCGCCCTGCACCACCTTGGCCTGCGGATAGCGGTCGCGCAGCAGGGCGCAGAAGCCCGGATTGTATTCGACGAGGACGAGACGCTTCTGGTCGACGCCGCGCTCGACCAGGGCCGAGGTGATGGCGCCGGTGCCGGGGCCGAGCTCAACCACCGGTGCGTCCGAATTGACGTCGACGTAATGGGCCATGGTCCGGGCCAGCAGCTTGCCCGACGGCATCACCGCACCCATGTGGAGGGGCTTTTCGATCCATGACCGGAGAAAACGCACCTCGTCATCGAGACGGGGCTTCTTCAACGCACGCGCGGACGATGGCAATGGCATGTCGGGACCGGCCGGGACCGCGTGACCGCGGCGTGTCAGAAAATGGTCATAAAGACGTATAGGCCGAAGGCGGCACGGTCAAGACGCGTCAACTCGCCCGATTACCGAAGAAATCCTTGACCTTGGTGAAGAAACCCTCGGATTCCGGCTGGGTGTTGCCGGAGGAGAGCTTGTCGAACTCGGCCAGCAATTCCTGCTGCTTTTTGGTGAGGTTCTGCGGGGTCTCGACCACGACCTGAACGTACATGTCGCCCATTTGGCGCGAGCGCAGCACCGGCATGCCTTTTGATGCGATGCGGAATCGGCGGCTGGACTGGGTCCCGGCTGGGACCTTCACCTTGGTCTTGCCCTTCTCGATGGTCGGCACCTCGAACTCGCCACCAAGCGCCGCCGTCACCATCGAGATCGGCACACGACAATGCAGATCGGCGCCGTCGCGCTGGAAGAACTGGTGCTGGGCCAGCGACAGGAAGATGTAGAGGTCGCCGGGCGGGCCGCCGCGGACCCCGGCCTCGCCCTCGCCGGCGAGCCTGATCCTGGTGCCGTCCTCGACTCCAGGGGGAATGTTGACCGACAGATTCCGCTCGCGGGTGACGCGCCCCTGACCCGAGCAGGACGGGCAGGCGTCCTCGATCATCTGGCCGCGGCCCTGGCAGCCCGGACAGGTCCGCTCCAGCGTGAAGAAGCCTTGCGACTGCCGTACGCGTCCGGCGCCGCCGCAGGTCGAGCAGGTCTTCGGCTTGGTGCCGGCCTTGGCCCCGATGCCCGAACAGGCTTCGCAAGTGACCGAGACCGGAATCTCGATCTGCGCGGTCTTGCCGCCAAAAGCTTCCTCGAGCGTGATTTCCATGTTGTAGCGCAGGTCGGCGCCGCGCTCGCGGCCGCCACGGCCGCCGCGCTGTCCGGCCATGCCGAACAAATCTTCGAAAATGTCGGAAAAGGAGGAGGCGAAGCCCGCGCCGAAACCGGCGCCGCCACCGCCGCCCTGCTCGAAGGCGGCATGGCCGTAACGGTCATAGGCGGCGCGCTTGTCCTTGTCTTTCAGGACCTCGTAGGCCTCGTTGATTTCCTTGAACTTGACTTCGCTGGTGTTGTCCCCGGGATTACGGTCGGGGTGAAACTTCATCGCCAGCTTGCGGAACGACGATTTCAGGACGGAATCGTCGGCATCGCGTTCGACTTCGAGGGTTTCGTAGTAGCAGCGCTTGGTGGACGTGGACATGATGAGCTCAGTCTATCCGATCGCGATTCAAGTCGGAGCGAAGCAACGTCGCCATGCAACGATATAGGCAGCCTTCCGCCTCGCGACAGAGGATTGCATGGCAGTGTTCAGAATAACGGCTGGGAATTGATCGATCGTAACGGGCCCAAATTTAAAGCCTTGGTCCGTCGAGCCCGACACGATGGCCTCCCCCGCGAGGGAGGAGGCCGTTGGCGCGTGTGGGGTCCAAGCCGTCCGCATCATCACCCTCGCGGGGTTCAGGCGGACTTCTTGTTGGTCTTGTCGTCGTCGACTTCGGTGAATTCCGCGTCGACGACGTCGTCCTTGGCCGCGTCCTTCTTGGCGTCGGCCTCGGCCTGCTGCTTGTACATGGCCTCGCCGAGCTTCATCGATGCCTGGGCCAGCGTTTGGGTCTTGGCCTTGATCGCTTCGGCATCGTCGCCCTTCAGCGCTTCCTTGAGGTCGCTGACGGCATCCTCGATGGCGCGGCGCTCAGTCTCGGCGACCTTCGAACCGTGCTCGGCCAGTGCCTTCTCGGTCGAATGCACAAGTCCGTCCGCGTCGTTCTTGGCAGTCACGGCCTCGCGGCGCTTCTTGTCCGCCTCAGCATTGGCCTCGGCGTCCTTGACCATCTTCTCGATGTCGGCTTCCGACAGACCGCCAGAGGCCTGGATGCGGATCTGCTGCTCCTTGGACGTGGCCTTGTCCTTGGCCGAGACGTTGACGATGCCGTTGGCGTCGATGTCGAAGGTCACCTCGATCTGCGGCATGCCGCGCGGGGCCGGCGGAATGCCCATCAGGTCGAACTGGCCGAGCATCTTGTTGTCGGCCGCCATTTCACGCTCGCCCTGGAAGACGCGGATGGTGACCGCGTTCTGGCTGTCCTCGGCGGTCGAGAACACCTGGCTCTTCTTGGTCGGGATCGTGGTGTTGCGGTCGATGATGCGGGTGAACACGCCGCCCAGCGTCTCGATGCCCAGCGACAGCGGGGTCACGTCGAGCAGCAGCACGTCCTTGACGTCGCCCTGAAGCACGCCGGCCTGGATCGCGGCGCCGATCGCCACGACTTCGTCCGGGTTGACGCCCTTGTGCGGCTCCTTGCCGAACAGTTGCTTCACGACTTCCTGGACCTTCGGCATGCGGGACATGCCGCCGACCAGCACCACTTCGCCGATCTCGGCGGCGGTGAGGCCGGCATCCTTCAACGCCTTGCGGCAGGGCTCGACGGTCTTCTGGACGAGGTCATCGACCAGCGCCTCGAACTTGGCGCGGGTGAGCTTCATCGTCAGATGCTTCGGGCCGGTCTGGTCCGCGGTGATGAAGGGCAGGTTGATCTCGGTCTGCGTCGTCGACGACAGCTCGATCTTGGCCTTTTCAGCGGCTTCCTTCAGGCGCTGCAACGCGAGCTTGTCGTTGCGCAGGTTGATGCCCTGCTCCTTCTGGAATTCGTCGGCGAGATAGCCGACGAGGCGCATGTCGAAGTCTTCGCCGCCGAGGAAGGTGTCGCCGTTGGTCGACTTCACCTCGAACACGCCGTCGCCGATTTCGAGAATCGAGATATCGAACGTGCCGCCGCCGAGATCGTACACGGCGATCGTGCCGGCCTTGGTCTTGTCGAGGCCGTAGGCGAGCGCGGCCGCGGTCGGCTCGTTGATGATGCGCAGCACTTCAAGGCCCGCGATCTTGCCGGCGTCCTTGGTCGCCTGGCGCTGGGCGTCGTTGAAGTAGGCGGGCACGGTGATGACGGCCTGGTCGACCTTCTGGCCCAGATGGGCTTCCGCGGTCTCCTTCATCTTCTGCAAGATGAACGCCGAGACCTGCGAGGGCGAGTAGGTCTGACCGTCGGCCTCGACCCAGGCGTCGCCGTTGGAAGCCTTCACGATCTTGTACGGAACGAGCTTCTTGTCCTTCTCGACCATCGGGTCGTCGTAGCGGCGGCCGATCAGGCGCTTCACTGCGAAGAACGTGCGCTCGGGATTGGTGACCGCCTGGCGCTTGGCCGGCTGGCCGACGAGGCGCTCACCGTCGTCCGTCACGGCGACGATCGAAGGCGTCGTGCGCATGCCTTCGGAATTCTCGATGACTTTGGCGTTCTTGCCATCCATTACGGCGACGCACGAATTCGTGGTACCGAGGTCGATCCCGATGACCTTTCCCATGGTCCTATATCCTTGTTTTTGCGGCAGGCTGGCTGGGCCCAGAAGGCACCCGAACCGAAACCCCCTAAGATCAAACATTCGCGATATTGCGATGGTTGGGGGTCATATAGGAGGGGGGGAGGTGCCTGCAAGGACCGAACGCAAGTTTCGGCCGTGAAAACATTGGGTTTTGGAAGAACATATCCGGGCTGCACCGCCCTTGCGGGTGAGGAAATATTAACAGGTCCCGCGATCGGCCCGCATCCGTCACAGCATCCCGCCCCGCCCTGTTGCGGCCAGACCAAAACCGCTAAAAGGCGGGCAGCCGGCCGGGCTCGTCATCAGGCCGCCTCGCGCGACAAAACGGCCGGCTGGCCACCATCGAACGGCCTCAATGTGAACCAATCAGAGTGCCCATGAAGCTGATCCGCCCCCTCGCCGCGCTCGTCCTCCTCGTCGCCTCTGCGCTTCCGGCTCTGGCTGCCGACGCCGTTTTCCCACCTGGCTTGCGCCTCGGCATGGTGCCATTGGTCGGCCTTAACACGGCCAAGACTTTTCCCGGCTTCGAGAGCGAGGACGGCAGCGTCAAGGTGCTGATCACAGAGCTGCCGCCGGCGGCCTATGGCGAGGTCGTGAGCGCCTTCAACTCCAATCCGGCCGGAGCCAACGGCGTCAAGCAGGACAAGATCGAGACGCCCGCGGGACTTGCCTATTTCACCACCGAGAGCGGCAAGGCCGGCGAGACCCCGGTGCGGCGCTATTCGATGATCGTGCCGGGCGCCGGCTTCTCCGGCTATGTCGCGGTGCAGATTCCCGAGAATGCGGTCAAGATCTACACCGACGAGGCGGTGCGGCAGATGTTTGCGAGCGTCGTCACCCGCAAGCAGGTCTCGGCCGACGAGCAGATCGCGCTGATGCCGTTCAAGATCACCGATCTCGCCGACTTCAAGGACGTCCGCATGCTGGCGCCGGGCTCGAGCATCATCCTGGCCGACGGCGACGAGAGCTCCGGCTATGAATCGAAGCCGTTCATCATCCTCGGCGTGATTGGCGCCACCCCGCAAGCCGCCGACGACCGTGCCCGCTTTGCCCAGGAGGCGGCGCTCCAGATTCCCGGCGTGCGCGAATCGCGCGTCACCATGTCCGAGCCGATCCGCATCAGCGGCCAGCAGGGGTTCGAGACCCGGATCGACGGCGTCAGCGGCAAGGACAAGACGCCGGTGACCGTGGTGCAGTGGATCCGCTTCAGCAGCGGCGGCGCCTCGCTGCGCATCATCGCCAGCGCCCCGCGCGAGCAATGGCCGACTGCCTTCACCCGCTTCCGCGCGGTCCGCGACGGCATCCAGCCAAAGGGCTAGCAGCATCTGCGCATGAGATGCGCTCCTCCCCCGCTTGCGGGGGAGGGCTGGGGAGAGGGTGTCGCCGCACAGGGACACTCCCCCAGAGGATAGAACCCTCACCCGCCGCGCTCTCCGAGCGCAGCGACCTCCCCGCAAGCGGGCGAGGTGCACCGAACCCGCGGCTCAAGCCCAACGACTCACCAAAGCCGGCTGCATTTTCGGGCTTCTGTTCGTATACGAACGGAACTAGGCTCCCCTTCCGTTGAGTTCATCCTGGAGGGAGGCGAATGATGCTGGATCGGCGACAAGTCTTGGCGGCGCTCGGGACGAGCGCGCTCGTGGCGCTCGCGCCAACCGCGATTCTGGCAGCGGCATCGATCAAGCCGGACGATGCATCCGCGCTGCTCGTGATCGACGTGCAGAATTGCTTCCTTCCCGGCGGCAGCCTTGCCGTGAAGGAAGGCGAGCAGGTGGTGCCCGTCATCAACAAGATCTCGAAAGCGTTTTCGAACGTGGTGATGACGCAGGACTGGCACACGCAAGGCCATGTTTCCTTTGCGTCAGTCCACGCCGGCAAGAAGCCGTTCGAGACCGTCGATCTTCCCTACGGCAAGCAGGTGCTGTGGCCCGACCATTGCGTGCAGGGCACCGACGGCGCCGCGCTGTCGAAAGACCTTGCGATCCCGCACGCCGAGCTCATCATCCGCAAGGGTTTTCACAAGGACGTCGACAGCTATTCGGCCTTCCTCGAAGCCGACGGCAAAACCTCGACGGGTCTCGCCGGTTATCTGAAGGCGCGAAAGATCAAGCGCGTCTTCGTCGTGGGGCTGGCGACGGATTTCTGCGTGGCCTGGACCGCGCTCGACGCGCGCAAGGCGGGCTTCGAGGTCTATGTGGTGGAAGACGCCTGCCGCGGCATCGACAATCAGGGTTCGCTCGCAAAAGCCTGGGCCGACATGGCCAAGGCCGGCGTGAAGCGGATTCAGTCCGCAGATATCGCCGCGAGCGCGTAAGAGACGCAACCGAACTGCCAGACCCTCATCCTGAGGAGCGCGCTTCTTGGCGCGCGTCTCGAAGGATGAAGGCCCCCGCTGCAGCAGCTCGGCCTGCATGGTTCGAGACGGCGCTGACGCGCCTCCTCACCATGAGGATCGATCAGTTCGCAGCGCCGTTCGGCTCGTTGCTGTTGGCGGGCGCGGCCTTGGCGCCGCCCTTGGCGACACCGACCAAGGCGGGACGCAGCACGCGCTCGCCGATGGTGTAGCCGGCCTGCATGACCTGCACGACGGTGCCCGCGGGTACCGACGCATCGGGCACCTCGAACATCGCCTGCTGGAAGTTCGGGTCGAACTTCTGGCCCAAGGGATCGAACTTCTTCACGCCGTGTTTTTCCAGCGCGCTCAGTAGCGAGCGCTCGGTCAGTTCGACGCCCTCGATCAGCGAGGCGAGGCCTGCATCGGCCGCCGCACGGGCTTCGGCCGGAACGGCATCGAGCGCGCGCTGGAGGTTGTCGGCGATGTCGAGCACGTCGCGGGCAAAGCCCGTGACGCCGTAGAGCTTGGAGTCAGCGACCTCCTTGGCGGTGCGCTTGCGCAGATTCTCCATCTCGGCCAGCGTCCGCAGCATGCGGTCGCGCGCCTCGGCGACTTCCTTCTGCAGGAGCTCGACCGAGCCGGGCTCGGGATCGTCGGGCATGATGTAGGGTTTTGACACCACGGGCTCGCCGGCCGCAGCACTCGTGTCTTCGGGTTGCCGGTCTCGATCGGTCATCGGCTCTCTTTTCGCATTCGTCTCAGGGGGTTTCTGGCCCGCATATCGTGCTTCGGGCGCCGAAAATCAAGCGCCCGTGATCGGGAGAGACGCCGGTCAGCCCCCCAGGAGCCGGCTGACGATGCGGGCAGCATAGTCCACGGTCGGGATCACACGGGCATAATTCAGCCGCGTCGGCCCGATTACGCCCAAAACGCCGACGATATGGCCGGCAGCGTCCCGATAGGGCGAGATGATGGTGGACGAGCCCGACAGCGAGAACAGCTTGTTCTCACTGCCGATGAAGATCCGCACGCCTTCCGCAGTCTCGGCCCGGCCGAGCAGGTCGATCACGCCGCGCTTGGTCTCGAGATCGTCGAACAGCAGGCGAACGCGCTCGAGATCCTCCAGCGCATGCAAATCCTCGAGCAGATTGGCGTGGCCGCGGACGATGAGCTGGCGGTCCTCGTTCTCGCCGCCGGACCAGCTGGCGATGCCGGCCGAGATCACCTTGTGCGTCAGCTGATCGAGCTCGGTGCGCGCCTCTCCGAGCGCGGTTTCGAGCTCCAGCCGGGCCTCGGCCAGGGTCCGGCCCCGGATACGGGCATTGAGGAAGTTCCCGGCTTCGGTCAACGCCGAGGATGGAACCCCCGGTGGCAGCGTCAACACGCGGTTTTCGACCTGCCCGTCCTCGCCGACCAGGATCACCAATGCCTTTTCCGGTTCCAAGCGGACGAATTCGATATGTTTCAGCCGCGCATTGGATTTCGGCGTCAGCACGACGGCGGCTGCGCGGGTCAGGCCGGAGAGCCGCGTCAATGCCTCTTCGAGCGCAGCCTCCACCGATTGCGCGTGGCCGACGGAGGTCAACTGGCTCTGAATCGCCTGCCGTTCGCTGTCATTGAGATCGCCGACCTGCATCAGGGCATCGACGAAGAACCGCAGGCCGAGTTCCGTCGGCAACCGGCCGGCGGAGGTGTGCGGGGCGTAGATCAAGCCGAGCTGTTCCAGGTCGGCCATGACGTTGCGGACCGACGCGGGCGACAGCGGCATGGCGATCAGGCGCGAAATATTGCGTGAGCCCACCGGCTCGCCGGTCGCGAGGTAGCTTTCGACGATTTGACGAAAGATGTCGCGGGAACGCTCGTTGAGCTGGGCGAGGCCCGCGCGCGGCGCGATCAGATGGATCGGATCGTGATGGGCCACAGACCGTAACTCCTCTAAGATACAGGTAATTTGTCTATCCCGGGCGCGTCTGACAAGCGTGGCGTTCGCGGATTGAAAATCGGGGGTGAATAAGGCCTCGATCTTCCCCCTTGCCGCCCACCCTCACCCAACCTACAAGCACCGCCAACAGCCCTTTTCCGAGAGTTTTGGAGGATTTCCCATGCGGCCAAGCCGCCGTGCGCCCGACGAATTGCGCCCCGTGACGCTGGAGCGCGGCGTGGTCAAATATGCGGAAGGCTCGTGCCTGGTGAAATTCGGCGACACCCATGTGCTGGTCACCGCCACGCTGGAAGACCGCCTGCCGCCATGGCTCAAGGGCCAGGGCCGCGGCTGGGTCACCGCCGAATACGGCATGCTGCCGCGCGCGACCTCGGAACGCACCCGCCGCGAGGCCTCCGCTGGAAAGCAGAGCGGCCGCACCGTCGAAATTCAGCGCCTGATCGGCCGCTCGCTTCGCACCATCATCAATCTCGAAGCACTCGGTGAGCGCCAGATCACGGTCGATTGCGACGTCCTCCAGGCCGACGGCGGCACCCGCACGGCCTCGATCACCGGTGCCTGGGTCGCGCTCGCCGATTGCGTCAGCTGGATGAAGGCGCGCAACATGGTCAAGGCCAATGTGTTGCGCGACAACGTCGCCGCGATCTCCTGCGGCATCTACAAGGGCACGCCCGTGCTCGACCTCGACTATGCCGAGGACTCCGAAGCCGATACCGACGCCAATTTCGTCATGACGGGCGATGGCCGCATCATCGAAGTCCAGGGCACCGCGGAACGCGAGCCGTTCACGGAAGCCGAGTTCCTGGCGTTGATGGCGCTTGCGCGCAAGGGCGTCGCGCGTCTCGTGGACTTGCAGAAACTGGCGGTAGCGTAGTCAATAGGCCGATGCATCGCCGAATCACCGGAAAGCTGGTCATCGCGACCCATAATCCCGGCAAGCTCGCCGAGATGAAGGAGCTGCTTGCGCCTTACGGCATCGAGGCGGTGTCGGCCGGCGAATTAGATCTTCCGGAGCCGGAAGAGACCGGAAACGATTTCCGCAGCAACGCCGCGATCAAGGCGATCGCGGCAGCGCAGGCGACCAAGCTGCCGTCTTTCGCCGATGATTCCGGCATCGTGGTCGACGCGCTCGACGGCGCGCCCGGCATCTACTCGGCGCGCTGGGCCGGGCCGAACAAGGATTTTGCCGCGGCGATGGCGCAGATCGAACGGCTGTTGCAGGAGCGCGGCGCGACCACGCCCGCCAAGCGCAAGGCCCATTTCGTTTCCGCGCTGTGCGTTGCATGGCCCGACGATCATCTCGAACAGGTCGAGGCGCGCGTCGACGGCACGCTGGTGTGGCCGCCGCGCGGCACCGCCGGCTTTGGCTACGACCCGATATTTTTGCCCGACGGCCACAGCCGCACCTTCGGCGAAATGGAAAGCATCGAAAAGCACGGCCTGCCGCCGCTCGGTCTCGGCCTGTCGCACCGTGCCCGCGCCTTCGTGAAACTGGCGGAGATCTGCCTTGAGCCGCGCTAAGGAAGCCTTCGGCGTCTACGTGCACTGGCCGTTCTGCCTGTCGAAGTGCCCCTATTGCGACTTCAACAGCCATGTCCGTCACGCCGCGATCGACGAAGCGCGTTTTGCGTCAGCATTCGCGCGTGAGATCGCGACGACCGCCGAGCGCGCGCCCGGCCGCGAAGTCACCTCGATCTTTCTCGGCGGCGGCACGCCCTCGCTCATGCAGCCTGCAACCGTGGGCGCTGTGCTCGACGCCATCGGCAAGCACTGGACCGTGGCGAAAGACGTTGAAGTCACGCTGGAGGCAAACCCGACCAGCGTCGAGGCCACGCGCTTCGCCGGTTATCGCGCCGCCGGCGTCAATCGCGTCTCGCTCGGCGTGCAGGCGCTCGACGATGCCTCGCTGAAAGCGCTCGGCCGCATGCACAGCGCGCGCGAGGCCCTCGATGCCGTCGCCATCGCGCGCCGCTCGTTCGATCGTTATTCGTTCGACCTGATCTACGCCCGTCCCGACCAGACGCCGGCGATGTGGGCCGATGAATTGCGTCTCGCGATCGACGAGGCGGCCGAGCATCTGTCGCTCTATCAATTGACGATCGAAGAAGGCACGCCGTTCTTCGGCTTGCATCAAGCCGGCAAGCTGAAGACGCCGGATGAAGCGGTCGCACGCGCGCTCTACGACGTCACGCAGGAGACCTGCGACAAGCTCGGCCTGCCCGCCTACGAGATTTCAAATCACGCGCGGCGGGGCGCCGAGTGCCGGCACAATCTGGTCTACTGGCGCGGCGAGGAATATGCCGGCATCGGCCCCGGTGCCCATGGCCGGCTCGACATCGACGGCATCAGGCACGCGACCGCTACCGAGAAGCGTCCCGAAGCCTGGGTGATGCGGGTCGAGACCAACGGGCACGGCGTCGTCACCGACGATCTCCTCAACAGCGAAGAGCGCGCCGACGAATTTTTGCTGATGGGGTTGCGCCTCGTCGAGGGCATCGACCCCGAGCGCTACCGCGCGCTGTCAGGCCGCTCGCTCGATCCCAAGCGCATCACGCTGCTGCGCGAAGAAGGCGCGATCACGGTGGATGCAACGGGACGGCTGCGCGTGACCAGCAGCGGTTTTCCGGTGCTGGACGCGGTGGTCGCGGATCTGGCGGCGTAGCGAGCTGTCGTAGGGTGGGCAAAGCGAAGCGTGCCCACCATTTTTACCACATGTGCAGAAAGATGGTGGGCACGGCGCGCAAAGCGCGCCTTTGCCCACCCTACGGCACCGTCATCTTGAACTACGCCCCAAAACTCTTCGGCGAGCCCGCCACGGCCACGCCGCCGCCCGTCGTGACCTTCATCACCGCGAGGCCGCGCTCGTTGGTGCCGTCGGCGCGGAAGCGGAACAGGCCGTCAATGCCGGCAAAGCCGGACGGATTGGTGAGCACGTCGGATGAGAAGCGCGTCGTGCCTTGCGTGCGCGCCAGCGCGGCGACCAGGGCGACGGCGTCATAGGCGAGCGTCGCGGTGCGCACGGGCTCCGCGCCATATTTGGTGCGATAGCGGCCGGAGAAGGCGCGGAAGCCGGCCGGGTCCGGCGCGGCGTAGAGGCCGCCTTGCAAGCTGGAGCTGGCATAGACGCGCGGGCTGTCCCACAGGCCGGTACCGAGCAGCTGGATATTGCGCAGATTCGCCCCCGCCGCGCTCATCGCATCGGCGACCGCGACGACGGCATCGCCATCATCGGCGATGAACAGCGCATCGGCGCTGCCGAGCTGCTGCGCCACGGTCCGGGCCGGCGTGGCGCGATCGGCGCCGTATTTCTCGAACGCGACGATGCGCCCGCCGCGGCGCGGCACCGCCGCCTTCACCGCGGCCTCGACCACGTTGCCATAAGCATTGTCGGGCACGAGCACAGCGACGGAGCGCTTTCCGATGCTGGCGGAATATTCGACGATGCGGTTGACGTCGGACTCTGGCAGGAAGCTCAGCAGATAGACACCGCGGCCGGCAATGCTGGAATCGGTCGAGAACGCCATCACCGGGATCCCGCGCGTGCGCGCGATCTGCGCCACCGCAGGCACCGATTGCGCGAACAGCGGCCCCAGGATGATCTCGGCGCCCTCGTCCACCGCCTGCTGCGCACTGGCCTGCGCGCCCTGCGGGCTGCCATTGTCGTCCTTGATCAGGAGCTGGATGTTGGGATTCTGGAACTCGGCCAGCGCCATCTCGGCGGCGTTGCGCATCGACTGCGCGGCGAGGCCGGCATTGCCGGATGCCGAGAGCGGCAGGATCACGGCAACCTTCACCCCGCCGGTGCCGGCGGTCGTCGCCTGTTGCGGCGGGCCGGCCGGCTGGGCCGGAGGCGGGGAGGAGCTGCTGAACGGATTGGAGAACTGGCTCAGGCTCTGCTGCACGCCGGCGCAGGCCGACAGCAGCGGCGCGCCGAGCAACAGACCGAGCGCGCTTCGCCGGGTCGCCCCTGACATCAGGGGCCCCTGAACGGGAGACTCCTCCGAAAAGGAGGATCTGGGATCACGTGGGCCCGTCATGACAGTTTCTCTTCCGACCGACCGTCGCCAGCCGGTCACGACATTCTTTCCACGACACCGGCCATGGATTCAGGCATATTGTCGGCAAATAGTTAACTCAAACAAAAGGATAATGCCCGCTTAACGCGGCTTCCTCTCAAGTTCTGGCTAGCTGTCCGCCGTCCGTCACCCAGCATCAAGGCGGCGTTTCCGCCACGAATATGGCGCTGACGCTTCATTCCCTGCTGTATGTGATGCCGAATGGATCACATTCCAGTCCTTCCTCGCCCCTTGTCGCCCCTTGCCCAGGCACGATCTTTTTTCGGGGACCGGTTCCCAGCTCCGGGGATCATGCCTAAGTTCGTTTGATTATGCGCGCAAAGCCGTCCCCGATAAATACACCCGAGATCACGGAGCCCGCCTCGCGCGGTTTCTCCATCGACGCCCATCGGCTTGTCGCGCCGAAGGCCGCGTCGGGCCTGCACCTGGTCGCGACCCCCATCGGCAATCTCGGCGATATCACGCTGCGGGCGCTGCAGACCCTCGCCGGGGTCGATGTCATCGCCTGCGAGGACACCCGCATCACGCGGCGTCTGACCGAGCGCTACGACATCTCCGCGCAGCTCAAGCAATATCACGAGCACAATGCGGAAGCGGCCCGTCCGAAGATCCTGGAACGGCTGTCGCAGGGCGGCTCGATCGCGCTGGTGTCGGATGCCGGCACGCCGCTGATCTCGGACCCCGGCTACAAGCTGGTGCGCGAGGTCTGCGCCGCCGGCCACGCGGTCTACGCGCTCCCCGGTCCGTCCTCGGTGCTGGCGGCGCTGTCGGTCGCCGCGCTGCCGACCGACCGCTTCTTTTTCGAAGGGTTTTTGCCGGCCAAATCGGCGGCGCGACGATCTCGCCTGACTGAGCTTGCGCGCATCGATGCGACGCTGGTGATGTTCGATTCCGGCAACCGCGTGCAGGACACGCTCGCCGAGCTTGCCGAGATCATGGGGAGCCGCGAAGCCGCGATCTGCCGCGAGCTGACGAAACTGCACGAGCAGATTTCGCGCGCCACGTTGCGTGAGCTCGCGCGCGGCGCCGACACGCTGGAGACGCGCGGAGAATTCGTGCTGGTGATCGCTCCGCCTGCGGCGGATGCCGAGATGCTGACATCGGATGCGCTCGACGGTGTCCTGCGCGAGCAGCTCGTCGCGAACAGCGTCAAGGATGCGGTGGCGCATGCGGTCGCGCTCTCGGGCCGGCCGCGCCGCGATGTCTATGCCCGCGCGCTCGAGCTTGCCAAGGAGTTGCGGGGCGGCGATGGCGAAGGCTGAGGTCCCGACGGAACCGAAAATCGCCTCGCCCGAGCGCGTCGCCGCGTTTCGCACCGGCATCTCCGCGGAAAGCCGCGCCGCGGCCTATCTCATGGCCAAGGGCTATCGCATCCTCGCCAAACGCTACCGCACGCCGCATGGCGAGATCGACATCGTGGCGCGCCGCCGCAATTTGATCGCCTTCGTCGAGGTCAAGGCGCGCGCGACGCTGGACGACGCCGCCTTCGCGGTGACGCCGCGCCAGCAGCAGCGCATCATCGATGCCGCGCAAGGCTGGCTCGTCGCGCATCCCGAGCATGCGGAATTTGAAATGCGATTCGATGCCATGCTGATTGCGCCGCGGTCACTTCCACGCCATGTGTTGGCGGCATTCGACGCCTCGACCTGAAAGGCAGACCATGAAACTGAACGTCGCCGTCCAGATGGACCCCATCGCCCGCATCAACATCAAGGGCGATTCCACCTTTGCGCTGCTCCTGGAGGCGCAGAAGCGCGGCCACGGCCTGTCCTATTACACGCCCGACAAGCTCTCGATGGTCGGCGAGGAGATCGTCGCTCCGGTTCAGCTCCTCACCGTGCGCGACGAGCCCGGCAATCATTTCACCCTGGGCGAACCCAGGCGCGAGGCGCTCAACGGCTTCGACGTGGTGCTGCTCCGCCAGGATCCGCCGTTCGACCTCGCCTATATCACCTCGACGCACCTTCTCGAACGCATCCATCCGAAGACGCTCGTCGTCAACGACCCCGCCTCGGTGCGCAACGCGCCGGAAAAGCTGTTCGTGATGAACTTCCCGCAGCTGATGCCGCCGACGCTGATCTCGCGCGACCTCGACGAGATCAACGCGTTTCGCGACAAGCATGGCGCCGTCGTGATGAAGCCCTTGCACGGCCATGGCGGCGCGGCGGTGTTCCGCGTGATGCCGCAGGACATGAATTTCGGCTCGCTGTTCGACATGTTCTCGGTGACCTTCAAGGAAGCCTGGGTGATCCAGCAGTTCATCCCCGAGGTCAAGCACGGCGACAAGCGCATCATCCTGATCAACGGCGAGTTCGCCGGCGCGGTGAATCGCGTGCCGGCCGCCGACGACCTCCGCTCCAACATGGTGCGCGGCGGCGCAGCGCAGGAGACCGAGCTTACGCCGCGCGAGCGCGAGATCTGCGCCACCGTGGGCCCGGCGCTGCGCGAGCGCGGGCTGTTGTTCGTCGGCATCGACGTCATCAACGGCAATCTCACCGAGATCAACGTGACCTCGCCGACCGGCATCCGCGCCATCGCGCGGCTCGGCGGACCCGACGTTGCCGCAAAGCTCTGGGACGTGATCGAGCAGAAGCGGGCGAGGTAGGCATCGGCTTGTAGCCTCAATGTCGTCCTGGCGAAAGCCAGGACCCATTACCCCGGCTGCCAGTTTGACGAACATCGAAGCGATCACCTCCTTAACAACTCATCGCGGTGGTAATGGGTCCTGGCTTTCGCCAGGACGACAGCGGTGATGTGGCGCGTTGTTTCCATCTCACTGCATGCCGGCACCAAGCATCACCCCACCCATCACTAACCACCCATTCACCACGACGCGGCGGCGCATCGTTCGAATGCATGGGCCGCGACTGCGTGAAACTACGGGGCCAGTGGCCGACCGGCTAACGCGACGTTCACCATCTGCCGAAAGACCACAGCGCGGCCGTCGATCACATTCGGCCTCGCAACACCGCTTATACTTTTACTGCCTACTCATCGACACGGGGAACCCGCCAGGTGCGGTTCGAGTGCCCCGCGTAAGAGTAGAAGCGTATGAACACCGCACGCATTGTCGTTCTCGTCATCGCACTGGGCGCCGGCGGCGTCGCTGCGTATCTGGCGAGCGGCTATGACAACAAGCCCGCGCCCGTTCTTCCTGTCGCCGAAAAGCTGCCGACGGTCGAGGTCCTGGTCGCCAAGAACGACATCCAGCTCGGTCAGGCCGTGAAGCCCGAGGACCTGCAATGGCAGGTCTGGCCGGCGGCGACCGCGAGCAGCGCCTTCATCCGCCGCGACAACAGGCCCGAGGCGCAAATCCAGATCGCAGGCTCGATCGCACGCGTGCCGTTGATGCAGGGCGAGCCGATCCGCGAGCAGAAGCTGGTCAAGGCCGACGGCTCCGGCTTCATGGCCGCGATCCTGCCGTCGGGCATGCGCGCGGTCTCCACCGAGATTTCAGCCGAGACTGCCGCCGGCGGCTTCATCCTGCCGAATGACCGCGTCGACATCGTGCTGACCCGCCGCTTGAAGAATCCTGACGGGGCCGGCGGTAACGACCTCATCCTGTCCGAAGCGATCCTGACCAATATCCGCGTGCTCGCGATCGACCAGGCGCCGAAGGAAAAGGACGGCCAGAACGCCGTCGTCGGCAGGACCGTCACGCTCGAGCTCAAACCCGACCAGGTCGCCGCGCTATCGGCAGCGCGCCAGGGCGGCACGCTGACACTCGCGCTGCGCAGCATCGTCGATGCCAACTCGGTCGACAGTACGCCCGAGGACCAGGCGAGCAAGCGGTCCGCCGGGATCAACGTGATCCGCTACGGCGTACAGGCGCGGCAACTGACGTCACAGAAGTGATGGGGACATGATGAACTACGGGGATGATCGGACGGGCATGCGCATTCGGGGGAATCGCGCGCGCTCGTTCTGGACGGGGACGATGCTGATCCTGGGGCTCCTCGCAGCCCCCGATGTCGTCAGCGCTGCAGATGCGCCGGTCGGCGACCAGGCGCCGATGCAGGCAGCGGATCTCGATGTGTCGCCGGTCGGGACGATCGTGCCGGCGAAGACGCGCTTCCTGTCGCTCGGCGTCGGCAAGTCCGCCGTCATCGACCTGCCGCGCGACGTCAAGGATGTGCTGGTCGCCGATCCCAAGATCGCCAATGCCGTGATCCGCTCGGCCCAACGCGCCTATATCATCGGCGGACAGGTCGGCCAGACCAACGTCGTGTTCTTCGCTGCCGACGGCCAGCAGGTGGCCGCCTACGACATCGCGGTGAAGCGCGATCTCAACGGCATGCGCACGGCGCTGCGTCAGGCGCTGCCGGGCGTGCAAATCGAAGGCGTCGGCGACAGCGTGATGCTGACCGGCTCGGTGTCGAGCCCGGTCGAGGCCCAGCAGGCCGGCGACGTCGCGGCCAAACTGGTCGGCGGCTCCGAGAAGGTGGTCAACAACATCGTCGTGCGCGGCCGCGACCAGGTGATGCTCAAGGTCGTCGTCGGCGAAGTACGCCGCGATATCGTCAAGCAGCTGGGCGTCGATCTCAGCGCCAGCCTGAACGCCGGCACCGCGGTGGTGAACTTCAACAATTCCAACCCGTTCTCGGTCAGCGGCGGACCGATCGTCAGCAACAACGGATTAGGTGTGGCCGGCATCACCAAGGGCTTCGCGACCGTCAGCGCCACGATGCGCGCGATGGAAAGCGCCGGTGTCATGCGCACGCTCGCCGAGCCGAGCCTGACCGCGATCTCCGGCGAATCCGCCACCTTCATCGCCGGCGGCGAATTCCCCATTCCGTCGGGCTACGCCTGCGATCCCGTCACCCACGTTTGTACCACCCAGATCACCTACAAGAAGTTCGGCATCTCCCTGAACTTTACCCCCGTCGTACTGAGCGAGGGCCGGATCAGCCTGCGCGTGATGACCGAGGTGTCGGAGCTATCGAACCAGAGCGCCATCACGGTGACCCAGGCGCTGTCCTCGAGCTCGAGCAACTCGATCACCATCCCCTCGATCCAGACCCGCCGCGCCGAAACGACGCTGGAAATTCCCTCGGGCGGTTCGATGGCGATGGCCGGCCTGATCCAGCAGCAGACCAAACAGGCGATCAACGGCCTGCCTGGCGTCGACCAGGTGCCGATCATCGGTGCGCTGTTCCGCAGCCAGGACTTCGTCAACAACGAGACCGAGCTGATGGTGATCGTGACGCCCTATGTGGTGCGCGCGGTGGCTCAGAAGGAACTGTCCCGGCCCGACGACGGCTTCGCGCCGGCCTCTGACGCCCAGACGGCGCTGCTCGGCCGCATGAACCGCCTCTATGGCATCGCGCGCCGCGTCGATCCGATCGCGGGCACGCCCGGTGATTTCGGCTTCATCATCGACTGATGACGAACGGACGACTTGGGGCAAGCGGCAGAGACGGGCGAGAGACGGGGCACGAGGGATGAAGCGATGACGAAGACCATGGCCGATCGACGTCGCAGGTTGAGCGTCGCGCTGGCGCTGACGGGGCTCTCCGTCATGTTGGGCGCCTGCAACACCACCGGCGAGATCGTCACCCAGACGGTGCCGACCGACTATCGCCAGCGTCACCCGATCGCGGTCGAGGAAGCCAAGAAG
Organism: Bradyrhizobium sp. WSM1253; assembly: GCF_000244935.1. NCBI lineage: Bacteria > Pseudomonadati > Pseudomonadota > Alphaproteobacteria > Hyphomicrobiales > Nitrobacteraceae > Bradyrhizobium > Bradyrhizobium sp. WSM1253. Next base: position 4,658,194 of record NZ_JH600073.1, on the reverse strand, counting down.
TCGATCGTGATCTTCGTCGGCAAGGCTCGCGGCGGCCTCTCGGCCGCGCAGCACGCGGACGTCGCCGGCATTGCCCGGGACTGGGTGCGCGAAGGCACCGGCTCGGTGGTCGTCGACGTCCCCGCCAACGCCGCGAATTCGCGGGCGGCGGCAGCGACCTATCACGAGATCCGTTCCGTGCTCGCATCCGTCGGCGTGCCCTCGCGTGCCATCGTCCAGCATCCCTATCGGCCGGAGGATCCCGGACTACTGCCCACCATCCGCCTGAGCTATTCCCGGATCGCCGCAGTCGCCGGCCCCTGCGGGCTGTGGCCGGAAGATATCGGCCCCTCCATCCTCGACCCCGGCTACAACGAGAACCAGCCCTATTTCAATCTGGGCTGCGCCAGCCAGCGCAACCTCGCGGCAATGATCGACAATCCAGCCGACCTCGAGCAGCCGCGGTCCGAGACGCCAGCCTATAACGCACGGCGTGACATCGCCTTCGAGCGCTATCGCAAGGGCATGCCGATCGCGACCACCAATTCAGACGCCGACAAGGCCAAACTCAGCGATACAGGCAGATGACACGCGTCCACGACGAAGAAGCGGACGATCCGCAGCACCCCGAGGAACACATTGCGCCGGTTCCTCGCATCTCCGTGCAAGCCTTTTGCGAGACCGAGCAGACGCTCGCCGCGGTGACCGCGGCCGGGCAGGATCGCCGTCTCGCCAAGGCGCATCTCACCGCCAAGGACGGCGGCCTCGCTGCGGCCATCGAAGTCTATGAAACGATGCCGACGCCGAACGTCATCGTGATCGAATCCGACGGCACGCGCGACATTCTCGAGGGCCTCGACGACCTCGCCGGTGTCTGCGATCCCGGCACTCGTGTGGTGGTGATCGGCAATCCCAGCGACACCGCGCCCTATCGCGAGCTGGTCCGCCGCGGCGTCAACGACTATGTGGTGGGACCGGTCGAAACGCTCGACGTCGTCCGCTCGATCTGCAGCCTGTTCTCGGCGTCCGAAACCATCATCACCGGCCGCGTCATCGCGGTGGTCGGCGCCAAGGGCGGTGTCGGTGCCTCTACCGTCGCGCACAATGTGGCCTGGACCATCGCCCGCGACCTCGCGCTCGATTCCGTCGTGATCGATCTCGACCTCGCCTTCGGCACCGCGGGCCTCGACTACAATCAGGACCCGGTGCAGGGCATCGCCAATGCGGTGCTGTCGCAGGATCGGCCGGACACGGCCCTGATGGAGCGTCTGCTCTCCAAATGCACCGAGCGTCTCAGCCTGCTTGCTGCGCCTGCCACCCTTGACCGCGTCTACGATTTCGGCGCGGAGGCCTTCGATGCGGTGTTCGACACGCTGCGCATGACGACGCCCTGCATCGTGCTCGACGTTCCCCACCAATGGTCGGGTTGGACGCGGCGTGCGCTGGTCAACGCGGACGACATCGTGATCGTGGCCGAGCCCGATCTTGCGAACCTGCGCAACACCAAGAACATGCTGAACGTGTTGAAGGCGGCGCGGCCGAACGACCGGCCACCGCTCTACTGCATCAACCAGGTCGGCATGCCCAAGCGGGCGGAGATCGAGGTCAAGGCATTCGCCAAGACCATGGAGAGCCAGCCGATCGCGGTGATCCCGTTCGATTCAAAGCTGTTCTCGACCGCGGCCAACAACGGCCAGATGATCGCGGAGGTCTCCAAGAGCCACCGCACCACCGAGCTGTTCCAGAACATGGCGAACCGCCTCGCCGGGCGCGGCGAGGTGAAGAAGCCGAAGCGCTCGCTGCTCGGGCCGCTGCTGAAGAAGCTGAAGGGCAGGTCGGGGCGCGCGTCAGCCCCGCATCGCAAGGCGTCGTAGGGACAAGAGCTGAGCTCTCTCCGTTCCCTCCCCCCTTGTGGGGGAGGGGCAGGGAGGGGGTGCTACACGGGGACTCTTTCCGTCGCGCACCCATTCGATGCATCGTCACCAATCAGCACTTTTTCCTGGGCTACCCCTCTCCCTAGCCCTCCCCCACAAGGGGGGAGGGAATGCACCTCCCTCGGTGCGCTCGGCGAGGCTCAATCTGTCGAGCTCAGGAATGAGCGGGCTACTTCTCCGCCCGCTGCTGCTTCTTCACCAGCAATTGCCGCAGCGCTGTGACCTTTGCCGCCGCTTGATCCGGCGGCAGGTCCGCCTTCACGATGGTTTCGGCCTCGGCCTGCTTTCCTTCCAGTCCCAGCACGAGCGCGAGATTGGCGCGCACCCGGAGATCGGCGGGATTGCGCTCGTGCGCGCGGCGCATCGTTTCCTCTGCCCGCGGCAGATTGTTCTGCAGCATGTAGGACAGTCCGAGATTGGACAGCACCGACGGTTCGTCCGGCACGATTTTCAGTGCGGCGGCGTAGTATTGCTGCGCCTCCTCGTTGCGACCGAGCTGATCGAGCGCGGCGCCCTGCGCCGACAGGATATGCCAGTCGGGATCCTCGGGCGAATGCGCGCGACCGAGGACGTCGAACGCCTGCTGGAAACTGCCGCTGTCGGCGAGCGCGCGGCCATAGCCGGCGAGCAGCGCCTTGTTGCTGGAATGGGCAAGCACGGCCTGCTCCAGCACCGCGAGCGCCTGCGCGCGCTGGCCGGTCTGGCGCAACGCCTTGCCATATTCGAGCGCGACGTTGGGATCGCCAGGCTTGGCGCGATAGCGCTCGCGCAGCGCGTCCATGTCCGGCCTCACGTCTGGCTTGGCCTCGGCCCTGACAGCCGTGTCCGATTTTCCGCCGAGCGCGCCGGTGATGTCCTCGATGCCGGTGGTCTGACAGCCGCCCAAGGCCAAGATCAGAAGTGCGGAAAACAGATATCTCGCCGGAGGAGAGGCGACGGACAAACGCTTGGACATACTCTGATCACTCGGCGACTGATCAGAGATGCTTACCGATTAACGCTAAAGTCCCGTTAAGGCGGGGCGCTTCCGAAAGCTCAGTCGGTGAATTCAGCGCCGAACTCGCAGCCGATGCGCCAGCGCAGGCGGCACTGCCGGGAATAGTCGGGCGCGAAGATGATGGTGAATTGCGGCGGCACTTCCAGAAATTCCGCCACCACTTTCACGCCGCCATCCGAAATATCCGTGATCGTGCAGTCCCGCGGCAGCGAACCCGCGCCAAAATGAATCTTGGCGAGCCGCGTGCACATCCGTCGTTCGCTTCTCCGGCGATTTGCAAGCATCTGAATTGTTCACCCGTTAGACCACGGCCCATCCCGCAGCCTAGGAGTAGCGGACATTCGTTGGAATGTGCTGAGCAGAGCAGCTTGCATTCGAGGCGTAGTGTCTTCGACGTGTTTACGATCGGTTAAGGCCTTCCGGCCCTCTCGACCCGTTCCCGTATTGTTCTTGCAAGAACTGGCCCGCTCTGCTACCCCTAATTGTGCAAAAGGGCAGGCTGGTTCGGGCATGGTTCAGCGGGTTTCTACCGTCGCCTTTGAGGGGATCGAGGCCCGTGCGGTCGACGTGCAGGTGCAGGTCGCGCCCGGTCTGCCGGCCTTCGCGATCGTCGGTCTCCCGGACAAGGCGGTGTCGGAGGCGCGCGAGCGGGTCCGCTCGGCGCTGATCGCCTCTGGGCTGGCGCTGCCGGCGCGCAGGATCACCGTCAATCTCGCGCCCGCCGATCTGCCCAAGGAGGGCAGCCATCATGACCTGCCGATCGCGCTCGGGCTGATGGGGGCGATCGGCGCGATCCCCCCGGATGCGCTGACCGGCTTCACGGTTCTGGGCGAGCTTGGCCTCGACGGATCGATCGCACCGGTGGCCGGTGTCCTTCCCGCCGCGATCGGCGCCAATGTGCGCGAGGAGGGGCTGATCTGTCCGGCGGCTTGCGGCTCGGAAGCGGCATGGGCGAGCCCGGACATCCAGATCATCGCCGCAAGTTCGCTGATCCAGATCGCCAACCATTTCAAGGGAACGCAGGTGCTGTCGCGGCCGGTGCCGAAGGTGCATGAAGCCGCCGCCTCGCCGCTCGACCTGCGCGACATCAAGGGCCAGGAGAGCGCCAAGCGCGCGCTGGAGATCGCGGCCGCCGGCGGCCATCACCTGCTGATGATCGGCGCGCCCGGCGCCGGCAAATCGATGCTGGCGGCACGCCTGCCCTCGATCCTGCCGCCGCTGTCACCGGGCGAGTTGCTCGAAGTCTCGATGATCGCCTCTGTCGCCGGCGAGATCGAGGGCGGCGCACTGACGGCGCGGCGGCCGTTTCGATCGCCGCATCATTCCGCCAGCATGGCCGCGCTCACCGGTGGCGGCATGCGGGCGCGGCCAGGCGAGATCTCGCTCGCGCATCAGGGCGTGCTGTTCCTCGACGAGCTCCCCGAATTCGATCCGCGCGTGCTGGATTCGCTGCGCCAGCCGCTGGAGAACGGCGAGGTCTCGGTGTCCCGCGCCAATCACCGCGTCACCTATCCCGCACGCTTCATGCTGGTCGCGGCGATGAATCCGTGCCGCTGCGGCAATGCGTTCGAGCCCGGCTATGCCTGCAAGCGCGGCCGCATCGATCGCTGCACTGGCGACTACCAGGCCCGCATCTCGGGGCCGCTGATGGACCGTATCGACCTGCGCATCGAGGTTCCCGCCGTGACCGCGGCCGATTTGATCCTGCCGCCGCCGGCGGAGGGCTCGGCCGAAGTCGCCGCGCGCGTGGCCGCCGCGCGCGACATCCAGCTCGCACGCTACGCGGACGCCGGCCTGCCGAAGGTTCGCACCAATGCCGAAGCGCCGGCCTCGGTGCTGGAGGAGATCGCCAAGCCGGATGCGCAAGGCCAGAAGCTGCTGCGCGACGCCGCCGAGACCATGCGGCTGTCGGCGCGCGGCTATCACCGCGTGCTGCGGGTGGCGCGCACGCTGGCCGATCTCGATCGTGCCGACAAGATCGGCCGGCTGCATCTGGCCGAAGCGCTGTCCTACCGCGCACTCGCGGAGGATGTGCGCCAGTTGGCCTGAGCAATGCGCCGCCGCAGCTTTCTCGACAACATCACCATGCCCGAGATTGAACCATGACCGACGTCAATGCCTGCACCATCAGATTTGTCCGCCCGTCCCAATATGCCGATCGGCTGAGGTCGTACGAGTTGTGGGTCAACGGGACCAGCGTTGGGAAGCTTGCGCGCAATGACGCGTTGGAGGTCACGCTGCCGGCCGGTGCCTGCACGATCGAGGCGACTATTGATTGGGGCAGAAGCCAACCGCTCATCGTTCGCACCACTCCTGGCCAAATCGTCGAGATCGAGGTCAGGAACAGGTGGGGCGCCTGGGCAGCGCTGTGGGCGATCAGCTTCGTCAAGAACAGCTATTTGGTTCTCACTGAAGTCGAGCGAAAAACGAACAGAAGCGCTTAACCGACTGAGATTCTCATCCCCAGATACCGGCATCAACCCGGCGGTAACGAGTTTCCTTTACGCTCTGCAAACCATAAGGCCCATCAGTTCCCCGTACAGGGCCTGGCGAGTAGCGTGTCATGTTGCGTTTCAAGATCCTGGCCTCGGTTGTTCCCCTGTTGGCGGCCGCGGTGTTCGCGCGCAGCGAGATCGGATCGGTCTCGCATCCCTGCATCGCCCTCGGCGACACCTCGGTCGAGCTGACGTCGCTGTTCTGGACCGCCGGCGTGCATGTCGCCTTCACCGACGATCCCGCGCGCGCCACGGTGCGGGTTCAGATTACCGAGGATGCGGACGCTGCCGACTTCGCCGTTGTCGACGATGGCCCCGGTTCGGAATCGGAGTCCTGCCAGGCCAACCCTTCGACTCGCCTGATCTCGATTGCCGCACAGCCCGTCGACGGCGGTCAGGTGGTCTATCTCTCCACCGAGGGGCCGGCGGATTACCGGGTCTATGTGCGCTCGAAAACCTTCTCGCAGCGCGAGGCGGCGGCGCTGATCGTCGGCGCCCGCGGCGGCCACCGCCATCTCCAGGCGGCCTCGCTTTGAGCCGCCTCGCTTTGCGCCGTTAACGTCTCGTCAACCCTGTTTGGAGGCGGTCGCAGGGCCTCAAACTGTTCGCAAGGTCGGCGGCACATCGTCGTTTACAGCGAGCACAGGTTTTTACGAAAAGAGTCGGGTCGGTGGCGATGGATCGGACGTTCCGGATCAAGGTGCGCATGCGTCGCTTCAGGCGACAGTACCCACGAATCGCCTTCGCGATCCGCTCCTTCATGATCTTCTCGGCGACCTTCGGCGGCGCCTATGGGTTTGTCTCCGGCAGCCGGTCCGAGACGTCCGGCTACGATCCCAATGCGTTTGCGATCGGCGTCAGCTTCCTGTTCGCGCTCGCCTGCCTCGGCCTCGCCACGCTGAGCATGCGCCTGCGCTTCGTCAACAAGCGGATGCGTGCGCTGGCTGCCCACAACGAAACGCTGATCGACCGCAATTGGGAGCTGAAGGAGGCCGAGGAGCGCGCTCGCAGCCTGTTCGAACAGCAGGGCGATCTGATCGTGCTGCGCGACACAGGCGGCCGCATCACCTTCGCCAACGACGCCTATTGCGCGCTTGCCGCACAGGCGCGCGGCGCGCTGGTCGGCACGCGCTTTGATTTCGACGTGCTGGAGCAGGGCGACAGCGCCCGCGAGAGCAACGGCACGCGGATTCACGACCAGAAGATCGCAACTCCGCTCGGCGCGCGCTGGATCGCCTGGCGCGAAGGCTATGTCCGCCTCGACGCCGGCCAGCCCGCCGAATTGCAGAGCGTCGGACGCGACGTCACCGACCGCACCGAGACCGAGCGGGCGCTGTCCGAGGCCCGCGATCAGGCCGACGCCGCCAACCGGGCCAAATCGCGCTTCCTGGCGATGGCGTCGCACGAGATCCGCACGCCGCTCAACGGCATCATCGGCATGGGCGGGCTGCTGCTCGACACTACGCTGACGCCGGAGCAGTCGACCTACGCCAAGGCCGTGAAGACCTCCGGCGAAGCGCTGATGGCGCTGATCGAGGAGTTGCTCGACTATTCCAAGATCGAGGCCGGCAAGCTCGATCTCGAGCAGCGTCCCTTCGCGCTCTCGGCCCTGATCGAGGACATCACCGAGCTGCTCGCGCCGCGCGCGCAGGCGAAACAGCTCGAGATCGCCGCCTATGTCGACGAGCGGCTGCCGCTCGAAGTGGTCGGCGACGCCGCGCGGCTGCGCCAGGTGCTGCTCAACCTCGCCGGCAACGCCATCAAGTTCACGGCGAGCGGCGGCGTCGCGCTGATCGTCGAGCCCGGCATCTGGCCGAACGAAATCAGCTTTCTGGTGCGCGACACCGGGATCGGCATCGCAGCCGACGCGCAACAGCGCATCTTCCGCGAATTCGAGCAGGCCGACGAACGCGTCGCCCGCACCTATGGCGGCACCGGCCTCGGTCTCGCTATCAGCGAGCGCATCGTCAAGCGCATGGGCGGCCGCATCACGCTCGCGAGCGAGCCGGGCAAGGGTTCGACCTTCGACGTCTCAGTCCCGCTGGCATCATCCTCCGCCGGCGCGGAGCAGACGGCGTTCCCGAGTCCCGACCTCACAGGCAAGTCGATCCTGCTGATTGCCGACGGCATCGAGGCTTCCCTGATCGCGCGGCGGCTGGAGCGCTGGGGCGGCCAGACCTGCATGGTGACCGACGCCGCGGTGGCGGAAGCGCTGCTGCCGGAACGCTCATGGCATTCGGTGCTCATCGATCGCGCGCTCGGCGCTGCCATTGCCGACCGCCTCGGCGAAGCCGCACGCAGCCATGCGACGCAACGCCTCGTGCTGCTGACGTCCGGCTCGCGCCACGAGAAAATCTCGCCGGCCTTCACCGGCTTCCTGGTGAAGCCGCTGCGCGCGGCCTCACTCGCCGCACGCCTCGCGCTGCCCCCGGAGGTCGCCTCGCCCGATCTCGCGCCGGAGCCATCTGCCCCATCCACCGGCGCGGTACCGGCGAAAGGCCTCTCGGTTCTCGTCGCCGAGGACAACGAGATCAATGCGCTGTTGATGCGCTCGCTACTGACGAAACTCGGTCACCGCGTCATCATCGCGATCAATGGCGAGGCCGCGCTGGAATCCTGGCTCGGCGCGTCCTCGGCCGGCACGCCCTATGATCTCGTGCTGATGGACATCCAGATGCCGCAGCTCGACGGCATCGAAACGACAAAACGCATCCGTGCGCATGAGGCAGCCAAGGGCGGCCACCACACGCCGATCCTCGCGCTCACCGCCAATACGCTGGTGGAAGATCGCTACGCCTGCTTTGAAGCGGGCATGAACGGGTTTCTGATCAAGCCGCTCGATCGCGAGAAGCTGGAAGAGGCGCTGGCCGGACTGGCGGCGGCGCGGCAGCTGACGGTTTGATCCGGATTCCATAGGAACCCGATCTCGGACGGCAATCGACAATTGAAATCGAGCGCTTCGCGCGTCACCATCCTCTGGGGCATTTTAAGCAGAGGATTTCGCATCAACATGCTTTGCCGCCTCGCCTTCGTGATCCTTCTCTGTGGTTCCACTCAAGCCACCTCGGCCGATAGCTCGCAACTGATCGCCTCGCTCAAGCAAGGCGGTTACGTGTTGGTGTTTCGCCACACGGCCACCGACGACAGCCAAAAGGATGTCTACCCTTTCAAGTTCGACGACATGAGCGCCCAGCGTCAGCTCAGTGAAAAGGGCCGCGACATGGCGCGCCAGATCGGGACGGCCATCAAGGAACTCGCGATCCCGATCGGCGATGTCTACACCAGCAAGCTGAACCGCGCGATCGAGGCGGGCAGACTGATCTCCGGTCGCGAGCTCAAGCCAGTCGACGCGTTGACGGACAGCAGCAACGCGAGTGCGTCGGGCATGGCAAATCCGACCGGTGCAAATGCAAAAGCGGGCCAGGCCGTGCGGCGGCTCGTCGATGCGCCGCCCAAGGCGGGCACCAACACCGTCCTGGTCACCCACAAGACCAACATCGCCGATGTCTTCGGCAAGGATGCCGGGGACGTGCAGGAAGGCGAAGCTTTCGTCTACCGGGCAAGCACCACCGGTGCGGCGGCTTTCGCAGGGCGCATCAAGCCTGCGGATTGGATCGCGAAGGCCGGCAAGTGAGCCGCTTGCCGGCGACGCACGTCAGCTTGGGTGCGGAGCAGGCCGGGCGCCCGGCATCACTGCGCGCTCCGGCGGAATGAACCGTTATGCGGCGTGAGCAGGAAACCGCGGCGCGGACAGCTTGGCCGTCGGCGCTGGCGTGCCCCTGAATTTGGTGTCTGCCTGGGCCGCGCGCTTGCAATGCGGACACACGAAAAGATGCGCGATGATCGGAGTCGGCTCGTCCGCCAGCAGTTCGGAACGGAACCACTTCATCTCGATATGGCAGTCCGGGCAGGTCGGTGCTTCCAGCTGCTCGGCGGCGTTTCTGAGACGATCAACCATGGGTCCCTCGCGTTTACGAAGGTCATAGCGGAATACCCTTTGCCGGTCTGCAACAAAAGACACTCTGCGCGCGGGCTAGACTCGTCGACCGCAGCGATTACAGCCTGCGCAGCGCCACGCTCGCCACCGTGTGGTCGGCGCCCTTCTTCAGAATCAGGGTCGCGCGGGGGCGGGTCGGCAGGATGTTGTCCTCGAGATTTGCGAGGTTGGTGCGTTCCCAGATCGCGATCGCGGTGGCGGTGGCTTCCTCGTCCGACAACAGCGCGTAGCGGTTGAAGTAGGATTTTGGATTGGTGAACGCGGTGTCGCGCAGCGACAGGAAGCGCCTGATGTACCACTGCCGCAGCGCGGCCTCGTCGGCGTCGATATAGACCGAGAAATCGAAGAAGTCGGACACCACGGGCACGGCCTTGCCGTCACGCGGCAGTTTGCCGGTCTGCAGCACGTTGACGCCCTCGACGATCAGGATGTCGGGCTGGTCGATCTCGGCCCACTGGTTCGGCACGATGTCGTAGGTCAAATGCGAATAGACCGGCGCGCGCACATGGCGGCGGCCGGCCTTGATGTCGGAGAGGAAGCTGAGCAGCAGCGGCAGGTCGTAGCTTTCCGGAAAACCCTTCTTCTGCATGATGCCCTGCCGCTCCAGCACGGCGTTGGGATACAGAAATCCGTCGGTGGTGATCAGCTCGACCTTGGGACGCGGCGACCAGCGCGCCAGCAGCGCTTGAAGCACGCGGGCCGTGGTGGATTTTCCAACCGCGACCGAACCGGCGACGCCGATGATGTAGGGCATCTTGCGGTCGCGGATGTTGAGGAACTGGCGCTCCGCGTAATAAAGCCGCTGCATCGCATCGACATAGATCGACAGCAGGCGCGACAGCGGCAGGTAGATGTCCTCGACCTCCTGCAAGTCGAGGCGGTCGTGCAGCGAGCGCAGCCGGTCGAACTCGCCCGGCTCCAGCGTCATCGGCGTGTCGTCGCGCAGTCGCGACCACTCCTCACGCGTATAGACGCGGTAAGGATTATACTGCTGCTCGGGTGCGCGGATATCCATGACGCGACTCTCCACCTCGGCTAGCTGCCGCCCTTGCGCGACGCCTTTTCTTCCAACCCTGACATATTGGTCCGCTTGTCCAATGCGGCCTCGACCTCTTCCAGCTTTACGCCGCGGGCCTTGAGCAGCACAAGGAAATGATAGAGCAGGTCGGCGCCTTCGGCGATCAGATGCGCGCGATCGTTTTCGACTGCTGCGATTACGGTTTCGACTGCTTCCTCACCGAACTTCTTGGCGCAATGTTCGGCGCCCTTGTCGAGGAGCTTGCGGGTATAGGACGCCTCGCCACCCGCTGCCGCGCGGGCGTCGATGGTCTCGGCCAGATCGTGGATCGTGAAACGCGGCATACAAAATACTCGGAAAACGCGCCTTGGCCGATGATTGGCCGGTTATCTGGCGGGATAAGCCGATCCCCGCCAATCATGTAGCATTTTTAGGAACGGGAGTCGTCAGGCATCGAGGCGCATGGGCAACCCGCGCCGGGACATGTGCTCCTTGGCTTCGCGGACGGTGAATTCCCCGAAGTGGAAGATCGAGGCGGCCAGCACGGCGGTGGCGTGGCCGTCGCGAATACCGTCGACGAGGTGGTCGAGATTGCCGACGCCGCCCGAAGCGATCACGGGAACGGGAATGCTGTCGGCGATCGCCCGAGTCAGCGGGATGTCAAAACCCTGCCGCGTGCCGTCGCGGTCCATCGAGGTGAGCAGGATTTCGCCGGCGCCGAGCGAGACCACCTCCTGGGCATATTCGATGGCGTCGATGCCGGTCGAGTTGCGGCCGCCATGGGTGAAGATCTCCCAGCGCTCCCCGCCACCGGCGCGCTTGACCCGCTTGGCGTCGATCGCGACCACCACGCACTGCCCGCCGAATTTCTCGGCGGCTTCCTTGACGAACTCGCGCCGCGACACCGCGGCGCTGTTGATCGAGACCTTGTCGGCGCCCGCGCGCAGGAGGGTCTTGATGTCGTTGACCTCACGCACGCCGCCGCCCACGGTGACGGGCATGAAGCAGGCTTCCGCGGTGCGCCGGACCACGTCCAGCATGATGCCGCGATTCTCATGGGTCGCGGTGATGTCGAGGAAAGTGAGCTCGTCGGCGCCGGCAGCGTCGTAGGCGATCGCCGCTTCGACGGGGTCACCGGCATCACGCAGGTCGACGAAGTTGACGCCCTTGACGACCCGGCCGTCCTTGACGTCGAGGCAGGGGATCACGCGCACCTTGAACATCGGATGTCTCCTAGGCCGCGGCGCGGATCAGGGTGAGGGCGGCTGAGGGATCGAGCCGGCCATCGTAAAGCGCGCGACCGGCGATCGCGCCGGCGAGCTTTTTCGCGCGCGGCGTCAGCATCGCCTTGACGTCCTCGATCGAGGCGAGGCCGCCGGAGGCGATCACGGGAATCGAGATCGCATCCGCCAGCGCAATGGTCGCATCGAGATTCAGGCCCTTGAGCAGGCCGTCGCGCGCGATGTCGGTGAAGATGATGGCGGCGACGCCGGCATCCTCGAAACGCCGTGCGATCTCCAGCACTGTTACCTGCGAGGTCTCGGCCCAGCCTTCGACCGCGACCTTGCCGTCACGTGCGTCGAGCCCGACCGCGACGCGGCCGGGGAATTTTTTTGCAGCAGCCTTCACCAATTCGGGGTCGCGCACCGCGGCGGTGCCGATGATGACACGGGTGACGCCCTTTTCGAGCCAGGCTTCCACGGTCGCGAGATCGCGAATGCCGCCACCGAGCTGCACCGGAATCGTGATCGTCTTCAGCATCGTCTCGACCGCCTGCGCATTCACGGGCTTGCCGGCAAACGCGCCGTCGAGATCGACGACGTGGAGATACTTAAAGCCCTGCGCGACGAAGCTCTCGGCCTGCGCGGCGGGATTGAGGTTGAACACGGTCGCGCGCGCCATGTCGCCCTGTTCGAGGCGCACGCATTGGCCGTTCTTGAGGTCGATCGCAGGAAAGAGAATCATGATTGAGCCAGGATTTTTCTGCGCGAACGGTGCGCTCCCTCCCCCCTTGTGGGGGAGCGCTGGGGAGAGGGGTAAGCCACGGGCACCACCGTTGTGGCTACCCCCCTCCCGAATGCTTCGCATTCGACCTCCCCCACAAGGGGGGAGGTAACAAGAGCAGCGGCCATCACGGTTTCCATCGCAAGAAGTTCGAGATCAGGGCCAGACCAAAGCGCTGGCTCTTCTCGGGGTGAAACTGCGTCCCGATCGCCGTGTCCTTGCCGACGATCGCGGTGACGGGCCCGCCGTAATCGGCGCGCGCAAGCACGTCCGCCTCGTTGGCGGCTTTGAGGTGGTAGGAGTGCACGAAATAGGCGTGCTGGCCCTTGGGGCCGAGCGGCAGCCCGTCCAGCACCGGGTGCTCGCGCAGCACATCGAGCGTATTCCAACCCATGTGCGGGATCTTGAGGCTCTCGTCGCGCGGCGTGATCTTCTCGACGTCGCCGCCGATCCAGTTCAGGCCTTGCGTGATCACGTGCTCTTTGCCGCGGGTGGCGAACAGCTGCATGCCGACGCAGATGCCGAACATCGGCCGCGCCTTGACGCGCACCGCCTCGGTGATCGCCTCGACCATGCCGTTGACGGCATCGAGCCCACGCCGGCAATCGGCGAAGGCGCCGACGCCCGGCAGCACCAGACGGTCGGCGCCGTAGGCCTGGTCCGGATCGCTGGTGACGAACACCTTTTGCGGATTGTCCATGCTGCGCGCGGCGCGCTCGAACGCCTTGGCGGCCGAATGCAGATTGCCGGAACCGTAATCGATGATGGCGACGCTCATCTTGACCCTCCCGGTTCTGGAAACAAACCAATGATGCCACCGGCCGGCATCGGCGGCGGGTTGGAGAATTGCTGACCCGGCACGTTGCGGGTCGGCGGCGGGCCGCCGCGATCGACGGCCCATTGATCGTTGACGATGCCGCGCTGCTTCTGGCTCCAGCGCTCGAAGAAACGGCGCTCGGCGGTGTCCTCGTCGTCGGAAATCACAACGTCGAGCTGCCGCCATTTGCCGCGCGACAGCGTCCAGCGGCGCAGGCTCGAGGCCTCGAATCCCATCAGCAGCGCGACGATGATGTCGGCGAAGAAGATCGACGAACGGCCGACGCCGAGGCTGGACAGCCCGACGTTGAACGCGGCAACGAAGATCACCCAACCGATCAGCGCCAGCCACAGCCGATTCCACAGCAGCCAGAGCGGGCCGAAGATCATCGCCCAGAAATGGAAGCCGTCGCGCACGAAGACGAACTTGTCGGTCGCGCGCAGATCGGCTCCGGCAGGGGAGGGTGCATGAACTGTGTAGACGGACATGGCGATGCCCCGTTCCCAAGAATTCAGTGATACCGCAAACGGCGCGTGCCGCGGGCCGAAAGATGTCAGCCGCCGAGCGAGCCCTTGGTGGACGGGATTTCGCCCACCGCCTTCGGATCGATCGCGACGGCGGTGCGCAGCGCCCGTGCCAGACCCTTGAAGCAGGACTCGGCGATATGGTGGCTGTTATCGCCATATAGGGTCTCGACGTGAAGAGTCACGCCGGCGTTCATGGCGAAGGCCTGGAACCACTCGCGCACCAGCTCGGTGTCGAACTCGCCGATCTTGTCGCGAGGGAAGTCGGCCTTGAACACCAGGAAAGGGCGGCCCGAGATGTCGATGACCACGCGTGACAGCGTCTCGTCCATGGGCATGTGCACGCCAGCATAGCGGGTGATGCCCGCCATGTTGCCGAGCGCCTGCTTAATGGCCTGGCCGAGCGCGATGCCGGTGTCTTCGGTGGTATGGTGATGATCAATGTGCAAATCGCCGACCGCCTTGACCGTGAGGTCGATGCGGGAATGGCGGGCGAGGAGATCGAGCATATGGTCGAAAAAGCCGATGCCGGTCGCGATATTGGACACGCCGGTGCCATCGAGGTTCACGGTGACCTCGATGTCGGTTTCCTTGGTCTTGCGCTTGATCGTCGCGGTGCGCATCAAAACTAGCTTTCATCCTCGTTCGGGGCCGAAAACGCCGGTCTTTTAACAGCCAAATGACGCCTTCGCTACTGCGGGAACGGCTGGCCGGGCCTCTACTTCTGCCTATGGTGAGCGAAATTGGTCCCGGAGCGGCCCGTTGTGCCCCCGCTCCCGACCGCCTAAATCAGCCCGGACAATGAGGATCATTCATGCAGGACTCCCCAAACAGCTCGCCGGGCTGGCACGGCACCACGATTTTGACGGTCCGCAAGGGCGGCACGGTGGTGGTCGGCGGCGACGGCCAGGTCTCGATCGGCCAGACCGTGATCAAGCACAACGCCAGGAAGGTCCGGAAACTCGGCAAGGGCGACGTCATCGGCGGCTTTGCCGGCGCAACGGCCGACGCCTTCACGCTGTTCGAGCGCTTGGAAGCCAAACTCGAGCAATATCCGGGGCAATTGACCCGGGCCGCCGTCGAGCTCGCCAAGGACTGGCGCACCGACCGTTATTTGCGACGGCTGGAGGCCATGATGATCGTTGCCGACAAGGACGTCTCCCTGGTGCTGACAGGCACCGGCGACGTGCTGGAGCCCGAAGCCGGCGTGATGGCGATCGGCTCGGGCGGGAATTACGCGCTGGCGGCGGCCCGCGCCCTGCTCGACACCGACAAGGACGCCGAGACCATCGTCCGCCGCTCCCTCGATATCGCCGCCGACATCTGCGTCTACACCAACCGCAATGTCACCGTCGAAGCGCTGTCCGCCGGGTAGGGCCTATCTGTGGCTGGACAATGTAGCTCCGGACTGGCTGCAACCTCACCCGCTTGCGGGAGAGGTCGCGCCGAAGGCGCGGGTGAGGGCTCTGTCCTCTTGGGGGCTGTCCCATTGCGGACGCACCCTCTCCCCAACCCTCTCCCGCAGACGGGAGAGGGAGCGCAGCACCGCTAGATGACCCTCGCCTACACCTTCCGCCCGATGACCGCGGCCGATCTGCCGTTGATCCGGCGATGGCTCCGCGAGGTACATGTGCGGGAATGGTGGGGCGATCCGGACGAGCAGTTCGCGCTCGTGAGCGGCGATCTCGATGAGCCGGCAATGGACCAGTTCATCGTGTTGGCCGGCGACAAGCCGTTCGGCTATCTTCAATGCTACCGCCTGACAGCCTGGAATACGGGTCTTGGGCCGCAACCGGAGGGCACCCGTGGCATCGATCAGTTCATCGGCGAAGGCGACATGATCGGGCGCGGGCACGGTTCGGCATTGATCCGCCAATTCGCCGACGCGCAGTTGCGGCAGGGTCTGCCCCGCATCGTCACTGATCCTGATCCGCTCAACGCGCGCGCGGTGCGTGCCTATGAGAAGGCCGGCTTTGTCCCCGACCGCATGGTCGAGACGCCCGACGGAGCGGCGCTGCTGATGGTGCGCGAGCCATGACGCTGGCAACCACGCATGAGAGCAGGGCCGCGTTTCCACCGCTCGCCTGGGTCGGCATCGCGCTGCTGCTGCTGGCGATGCAGGCCTCGATCCTGCTCGCGATGGGACGGGTGCCGATCTGCACCTGCGGTTACGTCAAGCTGTGGCATGGCGTGGTGAACAGCTCGGAAAATTCGCAGCACATCGCCGACTGGTACAGTTTCTCGCACATCCTGCACGGCTTCCTGTTCTATGGACTGACCTGGCTGCTGTTCGCGCGGCTGCCGTTCGTGTCGCTGTCCTGGCCCGCGCGCCTGATCGTCGCGATGCTGATCGAGGGTGCCTGGGAGATCGTCGAGAACTCGCCATTCATCATCGAACGCTACCGCGCCGGCACGATCTCGCTGGATTATTTCGGCGACAGCATCGTCAATTCGGTTTCTGACAATTTGTCCATGATGCTGGGCTTCCTCGCCGCGCGCCTGCTGCCTGTATCGGTGACCGTCATGCTCGGGCTCGCCTTTGAAATCATGCTGGCGCTGCATATTCGCGACAATCTGACGCTCAATATCCTGATGCTGATCCACCCGGTCGAGGCCGTGAAACAATGGCAATCGGGTCCGCCGATCATCTGATGGCAAAAAAGCGGCTTGTCCCCCGCCGCATCTGATCCTAGCTAAGGTCCCATGACAGACTTCTCCCCCCGCGAAATCGTTTCCGAACTCGACCGTTTCATCGTCGGCCAGGCCGATGCCAAGCGCGCCGTCTCGATCGCGCTGCGCAACCGCTGGCGGCGGCAGCAGCTCGAAGGCTCCTTGCGCGAAGAGGTGCTGCCGAAGAACATCTTGATGATCGGCCCCACCGGCGTCGGCAAGACCGAGATCGCGCGGCGGCTCGCCAAGCTTGCCAACGCGCCGTTCCTGAAGGTGGAGGCGACGAAATTCACCGAGGTCGGCTATGTCGGCCGCGACGTCGAGCAGATCGTGCGCGATCTCGTCGAGGTCGCGATCGCCCAGGTCCGCGAGCGCAAGCGCAAAGACGTGCAGGCACGCGCGCAGCTCGCCGCCGAGGAGCGCGTGCTCGATGCGCTGGTCGGCGCCAATTCCAGCGCGGCGACGCGGGACTCCTTCCGCAAGAAGCTGCGCGCGGGCGAGCTCAACGACAAGGAGATCGAGATCGAGACGCAAGGCGGCGGCAGCGGCTTTCCGATGTTCGAGATCCCGGGCATGCCTGGCGCGCAGATGGGCGCGGTTTCGATCGGCGACATCTTCGGCAAGCTCGGCGGACGCAGCAAGACGCGGCGGCTGACGGTGGAGAGCTCGCACGAGATCCTCATCAACGAGGAATCCGACAAGCTGCTCGACAGCGATCAGTTGACGATGGAGGCGATCAGCGCGGTCGAGAACAACGGCATCGTGTTCCTGGACGAGATCGACAAGATCTGCGCCCGCGAAGGCCGCGCCGGCGGCGACGTCTCGCGCGAGGGCGTGCAGCGCGACCTGCTGCCGCTGATCGAGGGCACCACGGTCTCGACCAAGCACGGCGCGGTGAAGACCGACCACATCCTGTTCATTGCCTCCGGCGCCTTCCATGTCGCCAAGCCGTCCGACCTGTTGCCGGAATTGCAGGGCCGCCTGCCGATCCGCGTCGAGTTGCAGGCGTTGACCCGTGACGACATGCGCCGCATCCTGACCGAGCCCGAGGCCTCGCTGATCAAGCAATATGTTGCGTTGATGCAGACCGAGGGCGTCACGCTCGACATCACCGACAACGCCATCGACGCACTTGCGGACGTCGCGGTCGCCGTGAATTCCACCGTCGAGAACATCGGCGCGCGGCGGCTGCAGACCGTGATGGAGCGGGTGCTGGACGAGATCTCCTTCACCGCCCCCGACCGCAGCGGTGAGACCGTCAGGGTCGACGCCGATTTCGTCCAGAAGCACGTCGGCGACCTCGCCAAGAACGCGGATTTGAGCCGGTTCATTTTGTAATTCCGGGCGGCCGCGCTATGGATGCGGCGTGACCGCACGCATCCTGCAAAACCCCTGGCGCGTCCTGCTCGCGATCAACGCGGCGGTCATCGTCGGCGTCTTCGTTCACAAGATCCAGCTGCCGCCTTACGTCCCCTACATCCACCTCCTCGTCGACTATCATTTCGGCTTCATCAAGCGCGCGCTGATCGGGGCGATCGTCGCGCTGTTCACCGACAAGGTGCCGGTATGGCTGGTGTTCGCGCTCGGCGGCGCGACATGGCTGGTGACGCTGGGACTGTACGCAAGACTATTTCAGAAGACGTTCGGCTTCACCACGAAGACATTGCCGCTGTTCGTCTTCATCGCGGGCTCGCCGTTCTTCCTCAAGAACTTCATGCACACGCTCGGCCATTTCGACATCTATGGCTGCGCGCTGGCGATCATCCTGCTGCTGGTGCCGGCCGGCTCGCTGCTGTTCGTGGCGCTGGCTGCGCTGTTCTCGATCGTTCTCGTCCTGATCCACCACATCCATCTCCTGATGTATGTGCCGACGATCATCACCATCGTCGTGATCAGGCACTATCTGACGCAGGGCTGCGATCGCACCAATGTCGCGTTCGGCGTCGTTGCCCTGCTTGCCGTCTCCACGCTGTTCTTCGCCGCGCAGTTTTGGGGAACGATGCCGATCGCGGAGGCGGATTTCGTTGCCTACCTGAAGAGCCGGATGGCCGATCCGTCGCGGACCGATATGTTGCAGTTTGCCTACATCTGGTATCAGCCGCTGACGAAGGAGATTTCCGACACCTGGGGCCGCCTGCCCCACAACATCCTTGGCGTGCCCGTGTTCTTGCTGCTGATCTGGCTGCACATACCGCTGTGGCGTTATTTTGCAAACCTTATCGGCGCGCTGGCAAACGACACGCATCGCCGTCTTGTGATCGCGGCGCTTGCCGGCGTCAGCCTCGCCTGCCTCGTGATGTTCGCGATGGTGTTCGACTATTCGCGCTGGATCTCGAACTGGGCGGTCTGCATGTTCCTGATCCTGCACGCGGTGAAGATGCTGCCCGCCGCACGCGAGACGCCGCTGATTCGGGCGGAGGATCAGAAGACGAATATCTTCGGCCTGATCCTTACGCTGATCCCGCGCGTCGGAATCGTCCGGCCGTTTTAGACGGTGAAGCTCGATCTTCGTCTTATCTCAGCGCTTGCGCTCGGGTCCGCAGACCGTGCCCTGCTCGACCATCGCGTCGATCTCGGACCTGGAGTAGCCGAACTCGCCCAGCACCTCGGCGGCGTGCTGGCTGAATTTCGGCGGCAGGCGACGTAGGCTCGGCTTGCTGCGATCGAGCCGGATCGGGGATGCCACGCCCTTGTACCAATCCTTCTCGATGATATCGCCGCGCGCGATCGTGTGCGGGTTGGTCAACGCTTGGTCGATCCTCTGCACGGGGCCTGCGGGCAGGCCCGCAGCGAGCAGGCGATTGCACAGCGGCTCGGCCTCGTGCTGGCTGAACACGGCGGCGAGCTCGGCCCGCAGCGCCTCGCGATTGGCGATGCGGTCCTTGTTGCGCGCAAAGCGCGGATCGGTGCCGAGCTCGGGCTTGCCGATCTCCTTGGCGAGCTTGCGGAAGGTGCCGTCATTACCGACGCCGATGAAGATGTTGTCGGTCTTGGTCGGGAAGATCGCATAGGGCACGAGGTTGGGATGCTCGTTGCCGGTGAGCGCCGGCGGCTTGCCATGCATGAAATAATTCGCGGTGTGCGGATGCATGATGGCAAGGCCGGTCTCGTACAGCGTGGTCTCCAGGAACTGGCCCTGGCCCGAGCGCTGCCGCTCCGACAACGCCATCAAGATGCCGATCGCCGCATAGAGGCCGGTGCCGATGTCGACCAGCGGCACGCCGATCCGCATCGGCCCGCTCTCGGGCGAGCCGGTCGCCGCGATCATGCCGGTCATGGCCTGGATGATGGCGTCATAGCCGGGATTGCCGCCGCGGGGACCGTCGGCGCCGAAGCCGCAGATCCGGCAATGCACGAGGCGCGGAAATTTTTCGCGCAGCACCTCGTTGCCGATGCCCCATTTCTCCAGCGTGCCCGGCTTGAAATTCTCGATCAGGACGTCGGCGCTCTCCAGCATCTTGAGCAGCACGGTCCGGCCGCCCTCGGAGGCGAGATCGAGGCCGATCGAGCGCTTGTTGCGGTTGATGCCGATGAAATAGGCTGCGTCTTCGTCGTGGAAGGGAGGGCCCCAGTCGCGCACCTCGTCGCCTGCGGGCGGCTCGACCTTGATCACGTCGGCGCCATGGTCGGCGAGGATCTGGGTGCAATAGGGCCCGCCGAGCACGCGCGTGAGATCGATGACGCGCAGGCCGCTCATTGCGCCCGTGGCGGCTCCAGAACTGGCGGCTTCAGTCATGCCTTCGCGTCCCCTGTGTCGATGTGATCACAGGCCTAACGAGGTTCGTCCGAGCGGGCAATGGCTTCCCGCGTAGGGCGTCATGCAGGCGGTCGCCGCAATCCCGCGGGATGGCAAATCAAGGGAAGCGGCTGGCCTGAGAGGGATCCCGGGTCAGCCGCTTCACCGAACCGATCAGACGACCGTCAGGCGAACGTCGACATTGCCGCGCGTCGCGTTGGAATACGGGCACACCTGGTGCGCCTTCTCGACCAGCGCCTCGGCTTCCGCGCGGGCGAGGCCCGGCAACGAGACGGCAAGGTCGATGTCGAGACCGAAGCCGCCGGCCGCGCGCGGGCCGATGCCGACGGTCGAGGTCACGGAGGCGTCGGCCGGAACCTTGGGGCCGCCCTGCGAAGACACGAACTTCATCGCGCCGATGAAGCAGGCGGCATAGCCGGCCGCAAACAGCTGCTCGGGATTGTTGCCCGCGCCGCCTCCGCCGCCGAGCTCCTTCGGCGTGGTGAGCTTGACGTCGAGCGCGCCGTCGAGGGTCGCAGCATGGCCGTCGCGGCCGCCGGTGGCCTTTGCGCTGGTCTTGTAGAGGACGTTCACTGACATTTTCGTCTCCCTGTGTGTTCGGGTGGGGTGCGATCCTTATTGCAAACAATTAGATTGTGCGCAATTGAAATTATGGCGCCTCACATTTAATTGTTCGCAATTGAATGTGGCGACGGCCGGCCCCAGAATGGAAGCAAGTCCTGTGAGATTCTCCATGCCCCGGAAACATTCGGCAGCGGACGCGCCGCTGCGCCTCGACAACCAGATCTGCTTCGCGGTCTATTCGGCCGCGCACGCCTTCAACCGCGTCTACAAGCCGCTGCTGGACCGGCTCGGCCTGACCTATCCGCAATATCTGGTGATGCTGGTGCTGTGGGAGCGCGACGACGTGCCGGTCAAGGACATCGGCGAAAAGCTGCACCTGGATTCGGGCACGCTGACGCCGCTGCTCAAGCGGCTGGAGGCGGCCCACCTCGTCAAGCGCACCCGCTCGAGCGAAGACGAACGTCAGGTGCTGATCGCATTGACGCCGCAGGGCCAGGCCCTGAAGGACAAGGCGCGCGCCGTGCCGCAATCGATCCTGGCCGCGTCGGACTGCTCGGTCTCGGAACTGGTCGCGATGAAGGATGAGATTGTGGCGCTGAGGGACCGGTTGAATGCGGTGATCGGGGAGTAGGGGAAGAGGTGCGCTCTTAGGACAGCCGCTTCTTTGTGAAGGCCCGGCCGGAGTGAGACTTCAGGTACGCTTCAAAAGCGAGCGCTTTGTACTTGTCACGGAAGGCGCAGTACCAGATCAGCTTCCAAGGCTTGAACTTGGCGGTGTGGGTGGATTTGCCAGCATTGTGCTCTGGAATCCGGCGCTTCAGATTTTCCGTGGCCCCAACGTATTCCTGCTCGGGAAATTCGATGCTGCGGAGGATGTAGACGGACCACATTGACGATTATCGCCTGGGCAGCCGCTGCGTGGGAATCTCACCAGCCCGTCTTCGCCCTTCGGGCTTCGCCGGACACCACGCTTCGCCCTTCGGGCTGTGCGCGGCTGCGCCACGCGTAGCCTTAAGGCGTAGGAATCTCACCAGTCCGTCTTCGCCCTTCGGGCTTCGCCGGACACCACGCTTCGCCCTTCGGGCTGTGCGCGGCTGCGCCACGCGTAGCCCGAAGGGCGAAGCGTGGTGGAGCCAGGCGGGATCGAACCGCCGACCTCTTGCATGCCATGCAAGCGCTCTCCCAGCTGAGCTATGGCCCCTTAACCGTCCGACGCGCCTTGGGCGACGCGTCGGGAAAGACCCAGAACCACAGTTCTGGAATTATCTCAAGTCTCTTCGTCACCGCCGACATCACCAATGATGTCGGTGACGTCCTCATCGCCCTCTTCGTCGTCGGCGATAAAGGTCGAATCATCGTCGTCATCGTCCTCGATGGTCTCATCGACTTCGATGTCGTCCTCGGATTCGGGCACGACGGCCTTGACCTTGCCGGTGTTCTCCTCGGCATCGGCCTCCTCGAGCGAGACCTCCTCGACCTCCGCCGGCTCCGGCGTGGCGTCGGCGGCAGCGGCTGCGTGGCGGGCTTCGGCGCCGCGGGGCGCGCGCGCCGGCGCGATGGGCGCGATCGGCACGACTTCTCCGGTATAGGGCGAGATCACCGGATTCTTGTTGAGGTCATAGAACTTTTTGCCCGTCGTCGGGCAAATACGTTTAGTTCCGAGTTCGGACTTGGCCACGGCAGAGGAATCCTGGAAATGTCTGAAAAGCGGTGCTTCACTTGGCTAGTTGGCGGCCCGCTGTCAATAGCGCATTACGGGAGAACGACATGCCCGTGACGGCGGGGAGACCGTGTGGTACCTGCCCCGCGAGTCCCGCAGGGACGTTTCGGGCCTATCCAAGGACACAAACTTGACCGATTCCGACAAGCCGACGCCGCTCCAGTCGCGCGCCAGCGGTCCCCTGACCGGGAAAGTACGGGTGCCCGGAGACAAGTCGATCTCCCACCGTGCCCTCATCCTCGGCGCGCTCGCGGTCGGAGAGACACGGATTTCGGGCCTCCTGGAGGGCGAGGACGTCCTTAACACCGCCAAATCCATGCAGGCGCTTGGCGCCAGGGTCGAGCGCACCGGAGATTTCGCCTGGAAAGTCGACGGCGTGGGTGTCGCAGGCTTCGCGGAGCCCAAAGCGCCGCTGGATTTCGGCAACTCCGGCACCGGCTGCCGGCTCGTCATGGGCGCCGTCGCCGGCTGCCCGATCTCTGCGATTTTCGACGGCGATGCCTCGCTGCGCACCCGGCCCATGCGCCGGATTCTGGACCCGCTGGAAAAGATGGGCGCGAAGGTCGTCGCCGGCGGCGAGGGCGGCCGTCTGCCGTTGACGGTCCAGGGTGCGCGCGATCCGCTGCCGATCACCTACAAGACCCCGGTCGCCTCGGCGCAGATCAAATCCGCCGTGCTGCTCGCGGGCCTGGCCGCGCCCGGCATCACCACGGTCATCGAGACCGAGGCCAGCCGCGACCACACCGAGCTGATGCTCAAGCATTTCGGCGCCGAG
Organism: Bradyrhizobium sp. WSM1253; assembly: GCF_000244935.1. Taxonomy (NCBI): domain Bacteria; kingdom Pseudomonadati; phylum Pseudomonadota; class Alphaproteobacteria; order Hyphomicrobiales; family Nitrobacteraceae; genus Bradyrhizobium; species Bradyrhizobium sp. WSM1253. The sequence continues at coordinate 4,634,943 of NZ_JH600073.1, read as the reverse complement.
ATCACCTCGGTGCGGGAAGGTCAGCACGGCCGCCGTATCACGCTCGTGGGGCAGCCGGAGTTACATGGCGCCAATGTCGTCGTGCCCGCCGATCCCTCATCGGCGGCGTTCCCCATCGTTGCCGCGCTGATCGTCGAAGGTTCCGAAATCGTTCTGTCCGACGTCATGACCAATCCGCTGCGCACCGGTCTTTTCACCACGCTGCGCGAAATGGGTGCCTCGATTGAGGAAAGTGAAGTTCGCAGCGACGCCGGCGAGCCGATGGCGAAGCTGCGCGTACGCGCCTCGAAATTGCGCGGTGTCGAGGTGCCGCCGGAGCGCGCACCGTCGATGATCGACGAATATCTGGTGCTGGCGGTGGCGGCCGCCTTTGCCGAGGGCACGACCATCATGCGCGGCCTCCAGGAGCTGCGCGTCAAGGAATCCGACCGTCTTGAAGCCACCGCCGCGATGCTCCGCGTCAACGGCGTCAAGGTCGAGGTCTCCGGCGACGATTTGATCGTCGAAGGCCGCGGCCATGTTCCCGGCGGCGGCGTCGTGGCCACCCACATGGACCATCGCATCGCGATGTCCGCGCTGGTGATGGGCTGCGCGTCCGACCAGCCGGTGACCGTCGACGACACCGCCTTCATCGCCACCAGTTTTCCGGATTTCATTCCGATGATGCGTTCGCTTGGGGCCGATTTTTCATGATCATCGCCATCGACGGGCCCGCGGCGTCGGGCAAGGGCACGCTCGGCAAGCGCCTCGCCCACCATTACGGCTACCGTCATCTTGATACCGGCGTGATCTATCGCGCGGTGGCCTATTCCCTGATGCAGTCCGGTCATGATCTCCGGGACGAGGCGGCGGCGGTCGCTGCGGCGCTGGAACTCGATCCCGAGAAGTTCGGCAATCCCGCCCTGAAGACCCAGAAGGCCGGCGAGGGCGCCTCCATCGTCTCGGCGATCCCAAGGGTGCGCGAAGCCCTGATCAGTTTTCAGCGGCAATTCGCCGCCGATCCGCCGGGCGCCGTGCTCGATGGGCGGGATATTGGAACCGTGATCTGCCCCCATGCCGACGTGAAGATCTTCGTCGTCGCCGACCCCAAAGTCCGCGCCCGCCGCCGGACCATGGAGGCCAAGGCGAGGGGTGAGGAGGCCGATGAGGCCGCCGTACTCGCCGACATCATCCAGCGCGACGAACGCGACAAGAACCGGGCGATCGCGCCCCTGAAGCCGGCCGCGGATGCTTACTTGCTAGATAACTCCCAACTGGATATAGAAGGCGGCGTCCGGGCCGCCATCGACATTATCGAGGCCGTCCGAGCGGGCCGGTCGCGGGGTTAAGCCGCTGCCGTCATTGGAGGAAGCGCCCGCTCCCGCTCTTTGAGGTCGATACTCTCGGTCCCTGCTTGGGGCCGACGCGATCCAGGCTCCGGACAAAAGATTTCCACGTATCGCACGCGCGGGCCTCAGCCGGCCCGCTTCCGCTGTTCCGTCCTCCAGGTCGGAGCAGCGAGCGGTCGCTCGAAGGTTCTGCGGACCTTCCGACACTGCGCGTACGATGCGCCCAAGAACCCAACGGCCGGCACGACATCCGCAACTGGAGAACAAATGGCTTCGACTTCTGCTGATACCTATAGCCCGTCGCGCGACGATTTCGCCGCGATGCTCGACGAGTCCTTCGCAGGCGGCAACCTGCAGGAAAGCTCAGTCATCAAGGGCAAGGTTGTTGCAATCGAAAAGGACATGGCCGTCATCGACGTCGGCCTGAAGACCGAGGGCCGCGTTGCCCTGCGCGAATTTTCCGGCCCCGGCCGTGACAGCGAGCTCAAGGTCGGCGACGAGGTGGAAGTGTTCCTCGATCGGATCGAGAACGCCCTCGGCGAAGCCGTGCTGTCGCGCGACAAGGCGCGCCGCGAAGAGAGCTGGGGCAAGCTCGAGAAGGCCTTCCAGAACAACGAGAAGGTCAACGGCGTCATCTTCAACCAGGTCAAGGGCGGCTTCACCGTCGACCTCGACGGTGCCGTGGCCTTCCTGCCGCGTTCGCAGGTCGACATCCGTCCGATCCGCGACGTTGCGCCGCTGATGAACAACTCGCAGCCGTTCCAGATCCTCAAGATGGACCGTCGCCGCGGCAACATCGTCGTGTCCCGCCGCACGGTTCTCGAAGAGACCCGCGCCGAGCAGCGTCAGGAGCTGGTGCAGAACCTCGAAGAGGGTCAGGTCATCGACGGCGTGGTCAAGAACATCACCGATTACGGTGCGTTCGTTGATCTCGGCGGCATCGACGGTCTGCTGCACGTCACCGATATCGCGTGGCGCCGCGTCAACCATCCGACCGAGGTGCTCTCGATCGGCCAGACCGTGAAGGTCAAGATCATCAAGATCAACCACGAGACGCACCGCATCTCGCTGGGCATGAAGCAGCTGTTGGACGATCCGTGGCAGGGCATCGAAGCCAAGTACCCGCTGGGTGCCCGCTTCACCGGTCGCGTCACCAACATCACCGACTACGGCGCGTTCGTCGAGCTCGAGCCGGGCATCGAAGGCCTGATCCACGTCTCCGAGATGTCGTGGACCAAGAAGAACATGCACCCCGGCAAGATCGTTTCGACCTCGCAGGAAGTCGAAGTGCAGGTGCTCGAAGTCGATTCCGTCAAGCGCCGCATCTCGCTCGGCCTCAAGCAGACCATGCGCAACCCGTGGGAGGTCTTCGTCGAAGGTCACCCGACCGGTTCGACGGTCGAGGGCGAGGTCAAGAACAAGACCGAGTTCGGTCTGTTCCTGGGCCTCGAAGGCGACGTCGACGGCATGGTCCATCTCTCCGACCTCGACTGGAAGCAGCCGGGCGAGCAGGTGATCGACAACTACAAGAAGGGCGACATGGTGAAGGCCGTGGTGCTCGATGTGGACGTCGAGAAGGAGCGCATCTCCCTTGGCATCAAGCAGCTCGAAGGCGACCCCTTCGCCGAGCCGGGCGACGTCAAGAAGGGCGCTGTCGTGACCTGCGAAGTGATCGACGTGAAGGAGAGCGGTATCGAGGTGAAGATCACCGGTACCGACTTCACCACGTTCGTGAAGCGCTCGGAGCTCGCCCGTGACCGCAACGATCAGCGCGCCGAACGCTTTGCCGTCGGCGAGAAGGTCGATGCCCGGGTGATCCAGTTCGACAAGAAGGCCCGCAAGGTCCAGGTGTCGATCAAGGCGCTCGAAGTCGCCGAAGAGAAGGAAGCCATCGCGCAGTACGGCTCCTCCGATTCGGGGGCGACGCTCGGCGACATTCTCGGCACCGCGCTCAAGAACCGCGACACCAAGTAAGCGAAACGCAGGTTTCGCTGCACCAAAGCCCCGGCGCGAGCCGGGGCTTTTTTGTTGTTGAGGTCGTAGCCCGGATGGAGCGAAGCGCAATCCGGGAAAGCCTCTCCGTGAGGCGAGAACCCCGGATTACGTTTGCGCTCCATCCGGGCTACGCCGCTACCGGCCTTGTTTTCTTCTAATTGCGCCGCAATTGATGTATCCAGATAAGCCAATGGTGACGCTGCGACGGCACAACGCGCCTGGCCTTTCATTTGGAGATATCTCGATGTCGCTCGATTCGGACATCATCGTCGATCGCCGCAGGATCCGCCGCAAGCTGACGTTCTGGCGCGTCTTGGCCGCGCTGATCGCGATCGCGGCGATCGCTGGCTTCGCACTGGTCGCGACGCCGGGTGCGCGCGGCACGTTCGCGTCCGCCGGCTCGATCGCGCGGGTCCAGATCGACGGCCTGATCCGCAGCGATTCCGATCGCACGCAGGCGCTCGAGCGGCTGGAGAATTCGCAGGCTGCCGCCGTCATCGTCCACATCAACTCGCCGGGCGGCACCACCGCCGGCTCCGAGCAGCTCTACGATTCCCTTGTGAGTCTGAAGGCGAAGAAACCGCTCGTAGTCGTCGTCGAAGGCCTCGCGGCTTCCGGCGGCTACATCACCGCGATCGCCAGCGATCACATCATCGCCCAGCAGAGCTCGCTGGTCGGCTCGATCGGCGTGCTGTTCCAGTTTCCGAACGTCTCGGAGCTGTTGAAGACCGTCGGCGTCAAGGTCGAGGAGGTAAAGTCCACGCCGCTGAAGGCCGCGCCCAACGGTTTCGAGCCAACCAGCCCCGAGGCACGGGCCGCGCTCGATGCGCTGGTGAAGGATTCCTATGCCTGGTTCAAGGGATTGGTGAAGGATCGGCGTGGCATGGATGACACGCAGCTCGAGAAAGTGGTTGATGGCCGTGTCTTCACCGGACGCCAGGCCATCGATCTCAAGCTGATCGACCAGATCGGCGACGAGAAGACCGCCGTGACCTGGCTGGTCGAGCAGAAGGGCGTCAAGAAGGGGCTCTCCGTGCGCGATTACAAGCTGCAGCCGCGCTTCAGCGATCTGCCGTTCCTCAAGACGGCGGCCGCAGTGACGCTGGAAGCACTGGGTTTAGGCTCGATTGCGCATCAAATCGGACAAACCGGCGTCGCACAGGCGGTCGATCGGCTCGGAATGGATGGAATGCTCGCCTTGTGGCAGCCGGCGGCGTCGAACTGACGGAACCGGGCGAGCCCCGGAGGTTTTTCCCGTTCGGCGCGTGCAGGGCCAGCCTGCTTTTTTGGCATTTGTCACGTATTTTCACGACGCTCAACCTTCATTTAGCGTCTTGACAGATCACGGTATTTTCACGGAAATGGTCGTCCGCACGCTCCCGGGTCCTATCTCTCGATGATCAAATCCGAACTTGTTCAGCGTATCGCCGAGCACAACCCGCATCTGTACCAGCGGGATGTCGAGAACATTGTGAATGCGATTCTCGAAGAGATCGTAGCGGCTCTCGCGCGCGGTGACCGCGTCGAGTTGCGCGGCTTCGGTGCCTTCTCGGTCAAGCATCGCCCTGCGCGCGCAGGGCGCAATCCGCGCACCGGCGCCCATGTGCCTGTCGATCAGAAGAGCGTTCCGTTCTTCAAGACCGGCAAGGAAATGCGCGAACGGTTGAATCGCGACCATCCGGATCCAGGCGCGCCAGACTGAGGTCCACCTCAGGGTTTCCGGCGGTCGCCACCGATGCGGCCGCAACTTTGATTCAAGGCGAGCGAGCCGAGATGCGAAAATTCCTGACCGCGCTGGTCGTGATTCCGCTGGGCCTGATCCTGATGATCTTTGCCGTCGCCAACCGGCATTTCGTCACGGTCTCGTTCGATCCCTTCGTGTCCAACGACCCGTCATTCTCGGTCACGCTGCCGCTGTTCCTGCTCCTGATCGTGGTGGCCGCGCTCGGGGTTCTCGCGGGCGGTTGTGCCGTCTGGTTCGGCCAGCGGCACTGGCGGCGTGCGGCGCGCCGGCATGACGCGGATGCCCGGGCCGCGCGAGGCGAGCTGGCCGATCTGCGGGCCCAGGCGGCCGCAGCAAGGCCCGAGTCCCAGCGCCTCCCCGTTCCCTCCGGGGTGGGGCTTTACGGGCCCGTCGGGCGAGACAAGCAGCGCGCGACGTTGTAGAAGCGGCCGCGACCGAAAAGCCCGTTTTCCGGCCGCGGACCTGCGGCCTCCATTTGCTTTGAGCCCATATCCGTCGAGAACATGTCCCTGCTCGTCAAAATCTGCGGCCTGTCCACGCCCGAGACGCTCGAAACGGCGCTCGAGGCGGGTGCCGACATGGTGGGCTTTGTGTTCTTCCCGCCGTCCCCGCGGCATTTGTCGCTGGAAGCCGGCCGGGGGCTCGGCCGGCAGGTGAAGCGGCGCGCGCTCAAGGTCGCCCTCACCGTCGATGCCGACGACGCCACGCTCGACAACATCATGGACGCGCTGTCGCCGGACATTTTCCAGCTTCATGGCACGGAAAGCGTGGCCCGGCTGCGCGACATCAAGCAGCGGTTCGGTCGCCCGGTGATGAAGGTCGTGCCGGTCGCAACGTCAGCCGATCTCGCCGTGCTGCCCGGCTACGCAGAGGTGGCCGAACGCATCCTGTTCGACGCGCGCGCACCGAAGGACGCGACCCGGCCCGGCGGCCTCGGTGCACCGTTCGATTGGCATTTGCTCGGAAACCTGGAGCTTGCGTTGCCGTATATGGTCTCGGGCGGCCTCAGCGCCGACAACGTCGCCGAAGCCGTTCGCGTCACCCGCGCCGGTGGTGTGGACGTCTCCTCCGGTGTCGAGAGCGCCCCGGGCGTGAAGGATCCCGGGATGATCAAGGCCTTCATTCGCGCCGCGCGCGCAAGCCAAGATGCAAGTCAAGAGTTGAGCGTCCGATGAATGTTGTAAAACCCAATTCCTATCGCAGCGGCCCCGACGAGCGCGGCCATTTCGGCATTTTCGGCGGACGCTTCGTCGCCGAAACCCTGATGCCGCTGATCCTCGATCTGGAGAAAGCCTACACCGATGCCAAGGCCGATCCGGCCTTCCAGATCGAGATGAACGGCTATCTCAAGAATTACGTCGGCCGGCCCTCGCCGCTTTATTTCGCCGAGCGTCTGACCGAACATCTCGGCGGCGCCAAAATCTATCTCAAGCGCGAAGAGCTCAACCACACCGGCTCGCACAAGGTGAACAACGTGCTCGGCCAGATCATGCTGGCGCGGCGGATGGGCAAGAAGCGCATCATCGCCGAGACCGGCGCCGGCCAGCACGGTGTCGCCACCGCGACGCTGTGCGCGCGCTTCGGCCTGGAATGTATCGTCTATATGGGCGCCGTCGACGTCGAGCGGCAGCAGCCCAACGTCATCCGCATGGAGATGCTGGGCGCAACGGTGGTCCCGGTGCAGTCGGGCACGCGCACGCTGAAGGACGCCATGAACGAGGCGCTGCGCGATTGGGTCACCAACGTGCACAACACGTTCTACTGCATCGGCACGGTCGCAGGGCCCCATCCCTATCCGACGCTGGTGCGCGACTTCCAGTCGATCATCGGCAATGAGACCAAGGCGCAGATGCAGGAGATCGAAGGCCGCCTGCCGGATTCGCTGGTCGCCTGCATCGGCGGCGGCTCCAACGCGATGGGCCTGTTTCATCCGTTCCTTGACGATTCCTCGGTCGAGATCTTCGGCGTCGAAGCTGCGGGCCACGGGCTGACGCAACTGCATGCGGCATCGATCGCGGGCGGCCGTCCCGGCGTGCTGCACGGCAACCGCACCTATCTCCTGATGGACGCGGACGGCCAGATCCAGGACGCGCATTCGATCTCCGCCGGCCTCGACTATCCCGGCATCGGCCCCGAGCACTCCTGGCTGCACGAGATCGGCCGCGTGAACTATCTCTCCGCGACCGACGACGAGGCGCTCGCAGCGTTCCAGCTGCTGTCAAAGCTGGAAGGCATCATCCCCGCGCTCGAACCGGCACATGCCATCGCCAAGGTGATGGAGCTCGCGCCGAAGCGGACAAAAGATCACCTGATGGTCGTCAACCTCTCCGGCCGCGGCGACAAGGACGTCCCGCAGGTCGGCGACATCCTGAGGGGCAAGAGCAAGTGACCACGCGTATCGACACCCGTTTCGCAGAGCTGAAGAAAGCCGGCCGCTCGGCCTTCGTCACCTTCGTGATGGCCGGCGATCCCGATCCGGCGACCTCGCTCGAGATCATCAAGGCGCTGCCGAAAGCGGGCGCCGACGTGATCGAACTCGGCATGCCCTTCACCGATCCGATGGCCGACGGTCCCTCGATCCAGGCGGCAGGTCTGCGCGCGCTCAAGGCCGGCATGACGCTGAAGAAGACGCTCGATCTCGTGCGCGGCTTCCGCAAGGACGACAACACGACGCCGATCGTGCTGATGGGCTACTACAACCCGATCTACATCTACGGCGTCGACAAATTCCTGGTCGATGCGAAAGCCGCCGGCATCGACGGCCTCATCATCGTCGATTTGCCGCCGGAAGAGGACGACGAGCTCTGCCTGCCCGCGATGAAGGCCGGCCTTAATTTCATCCGCCTGGCGACGCCGACCACCGACGACAAGCGCCTGCCGGCCGTGCTCGCCAACACCTCGGGCTTTGTCTACTACGTCGCGATTACCGGCATCACCGGTGCGGCGGCTGCGGACGCCTCCGCCGTCGGCGAGGCCGTTATCCGCATCAAGCGGCACACCGAGCTGCCGGTCTGCGTCGGCTTCGGCATCCGCACGCCGGAGAATGCCCGCGCGATTGCCTCGCATGCCAATGGCGCCGTGGTCGGCACCGCGCTGGTCGATGCCCTCAAGAACAGCCTCGATGCGGACGGGCACGCCACCGGCAAAACCGTCAACGCCGTCGCTGAGCTGACGGCGGCACTCGCGCAGGGCGTCAAAGGCGCGCAACAGGCGGCGGAATAGGCCACAATTTCGCTGCCAAGTCCGGCGAGCAAGTCCGACGAGCAAGGCCGACGATATGGCGGCTTGCCGGGCCGGGTCCCGGCCGCCATATATCTCTTCAGGCGGTCCCCAGGCGGGATCGCACATCGGAGCAAACCATGAACTGGCTTACCAATGTGGTCCGGCCGAAGATCCGCAACATGCTGCGGCGGGAGACGCCGGAGAATCTGTGGATCAAGTGCCCGGATTCCGGACAGCTCGTGTTCTACAAGGACGTCGAGGCCAACCAGTTCGTCATCCCCGGCTCGAACTATCATATGCGCATGAACGCGGTGGCGCGTCTGAAGTCGATTTTCGACAACGAGACCTGGTACGACGTCGCGCTGCCTGACGTCACGCCCGATCCGCTCAAGTTCCGTGACGAGAAGAAGTACGTGGATCGCATCAAGGATGCGCGCGCGCGAACCAACCTCAACGACGCGATCAAGGTCGGCTACGGCAAACTCGAAGGTGCCGCCGTCGTCGTCGCCGTGCAGGATTTCGACTTCATGGGCGGCTCGCTCGGCATGGCCGCGGGCGAAGCCATCGTGCGCGGGCTCGAGCTTGCGGTCGAGAAGAAATCACCCTTCATCGTGTTCGCCGCCAGTGGTGGCGCGCGCATGCAGGAAGGCATCCTGTCACTGATGCAGATGCCGCGCACCACGGTCGCGGTGCAGATGCTGCGTGAAGCGAAACAGCCCTACATCGTCGTGCTGACCAACCCGACCACCGGCGGCGTCACCGCGTCTTACGCGATGCTCGGCGACGTGCAGATCGCCGAGCCCGGTGCGCTGATCGGTTTTGCCGGCGCGCGCGTGATCGAGCAGACCATTCGCGAAAAACTTCCCGAGGGTTTTCAGCGCGCCGAATATCTCAAGGAGCACGGCATGGTCGACATGGTCGTGCATCGCCACGAATTGCGCCCGACCCTGGCGCGGCTCTGCCGTCTGTTGACCAGGGCGCCGGCGCTGGAGAGTGGATCCAAACCGGTGCAGCCGGTCGTGAGCCCGGCGCAGATCGTATCGGCTCCCGAAACGGCGCCGGCCGCGCCGCACGCGTGAACGCTTCCTCTGACAGCGCAAAGCCGCCGCTCGGCGAATTGATCGGGCGGCTGTCGGCCCTGCATCAGAAACGCATCGATCTCGGGCTGGATCGGATGCACCGCCTGCTCGAGCGGCTCGGTCACCCCGAGCGCAAGCTGCCGCCGGTGATCCACATCGCCGGTACCAACGGCAAGGGCTCGACGCTGGCTTATCTGCGCGCGACGCTGGAAGCCGCAGGCCTGCGCGTCCACGCCTACACATCGCCCTATCTCGTTCGCATCAACGAATGTTTCCGGCTCGGCCGCGTCGGCGGCGGCGTGCTGGTCGATGACGACGAGTTGCGCGCGGCACTGGAAGAGGTCGAGCGTGTCAATGCCGGTGAGCCGGCCACCCTGTTCGAGCTCAAGACGGCGGCTGCATTTCACCTGTTCGCGCAGAACCCGGCCGATGTGGTTCTGCTGGAGGTCGGCCTTGGGGGCCGGCTTGATTCAACCAATGTGGTTGACGCGCCGGCGGCCTGCGTGATCACGCCTATCAGCATGGACCACATGGATTTCCTCGGCGATACTTTGACGTCGATCGCCGGCGAAAAGGCTGCAATCATCAAGCAGGGCGTGCCCGTGGTGTGCGCCGAGCAGCCGGGTGAGGCGATGGCCGTGATCGAGGCGCAGGCCAAGCGCATGCGGGCGCCGTTGTTTGCCGCGGGCGAGAGCTGGCATGTCAACGTCGAGCACGGGCGCCTGGTTTATTCCGACGAGCGCGGCTTGATGGATCTCACAGCGCCGCGCCTGTTCGGTCGCCACCAGTTCGACAATGCCGGTCTCGCCATCGCAACGCTGCGGGCCACCAACGCCTTCAAGATCAACCAAGCGGCGTTCGAGGCCGGGATCGTCGGTGCGGAATGGCCGGCACGGATGCAGCGCATCGCTTCGGGCGAGTTGCTCGCTCTCGGCCCGCAGGGCTCGGAGATCTGGCTCGACGGCGGCCACAATGCGGAAGGCGGCCGCGTTGCGGCGGCCGCGCTCGGCGATCTCGAAGAGCGGGTGTCGCGGCCGCTGGTCGTGATCGCCGGCATGATGGCCAACAAGGACGCGCAGGCTTTTCTCGCCAATTTCGCCGGTTTGACCCGTCACATCATCGCGGTGCCGATTCCCGACACCGACAACGCGATGCCGGTCGACCGCCTCACGGATGCCGCCCGCAGCCTCGGCATGCGCGTCGAGCCCGCGCCCGGCGTCGAGGCCGCACTGCGCGCCTTGGCGAAGCTCGCCTACGAAGTGCCGCCGCGCATCCTGATCACCGGCTCGCTCTATCTCGCCGGCCACGTGCTCGCCATCAACGGCACGCCTCCTGCATAGAGGTTGGGTAGCCCGGATGGAGCGAAGCGCAATCCGGGATTGTACCAAAAGCGACAAAGGCCCCGGATTACGCTTCACTCCATCCGGGCTACAGGAAGACCCATGCGTTTTGCAGCGATTGCCGACGTCCACGGAAATTACCTCGCGCTGGAAGCTGTGCTCGCCGACATCCGCGCGCAAGGCGTCTCCGACATCGTCAATCTCGGCGACATGCTGAGCGGTCCGCTCGATGCCGGCCGGACCATCGAAATCCTGATGCAGCTCGATGCCGTGCACGTGCTCGGCAATCACGACCGCTATCTGCTCGACCGTCCTCCGGAGAAGATGGGTTCGTGGGATCGTCCGGCCCATGCAGCGCTCGACGCCGCGCAACTCGACTGGCTGCGTGCCCAGCCGATGACGCGCGTCTTTCGCGAGCAGGTGTTCCTCTGCCACGCGACGCCCGACAGTGACGAAGTCTATTGGCTCGATACCGTGCATCCCGACGGCGCGGTGGCGCTGTCGCCGCTCGATCGCATCGAGCAATTTGCGCAAGGCATCACGCAATCGCTGATCCTGTGCGCCCACACCCATCTCGCCCGTGCCGTGCGACTTCGAGATGGAAGGCTGATCGTCAATCCCGGCAGCGTCGGCAGCCCCGGCTATCGCGACAAGCATCCGTTCCCGCATGTCGTGGAGGCCGGTACGCCGCACGCGCGTTACGCGATCCTCGAGCTGGCCGATGGTGCCTGGCAGGTCACGTTCCACCATGTCGTCTACGATCATGAGGCGATGGCCGCGCTTGCTCGCCGCAACGGCCAGCCGGAGCTGGCGAACGCGCTGGCGACGGGATGGATTGCCTAGCGCCGTCGCCTCGTAGCCTGGATGGAGCGAAGCGCAATCCAGGAATCGTGCCACAAATGACGACGGCCCCGGATTACGCTGCGCTCCATCCGGGCTACCGGTTACGGCTGTTTCAACAGCTTCATCGGATCGGCCACCTTCTGCTTCAGCTGCTCGAAGCTGCATTGCCGCGGGGCCTTGTCGGGACGCCAGCGCAGAATCGAGGTGCCGTGGCGAAAGCGCTCGCCGCTGAAATGGTCGTAGCAAACCTCGATCACCAACTTCGGCTTGAGCGGACACCACTTGGCCGAGCGCTCGGTGGACCAGCGGCTCGGCCCGCCCGGCGCGTTGCCGGTGAAGCCCGGCTCGCCGATCAGCGCCTCCAGCCGATCGGTCAGACCGGGCTTGTCCGTCGCCTTGATCGCCGAGGTGAAGCCGACATGATGCAGGAGACCTTCGTCGTCATAGAGTCCGAGTAGCAGCGATCCCACCACCTTCCGGCCGGCGATCTTGTTGGTGGCATAGCGGAAGCCGCCGACCACGCAATCGGCGCTGCGGAATTTCTTGATCTTCTGCATGCCGTCGCGATTTCCCGCCTGGTAGGGCAGGTCGATGCGCTTGGCGATGACGCCGTCCGAGCCGCCGCCGGATTGCGCCAGCCATTTCCTCGCAATGGCGTAGCTCGTGGTCGCCGGTGAGAGGCGGAAGATGCTGCCTTTCAGATGGGCCTTGGCAAACGCTTCCAGCGCCGGCCGTCGTTCGCTCAGCGGCTGCTCGGCAAGTTGTTTCTCCCGGGCCGTCGCAAGCAGATCGAAAGCGAGATAGAGCGCCGGCGTCTCCTCCGTGAGCTTCTTCACGCGGCTCGCCGCAGGGTGAATGCGTTGCAGGAGCGCGTCGAAGGAAAATCCCTTGCCGTGCGGCACGACGATCTCGCCGTCGAGCGTGAAGCGATCCGCCTTCAGCTTCAGCGCCGCGGCGACGATCTCAGGGAAATAGCGCGCGAGGTCTTCACCGGATTTCGAGCGCAGATCAATGCTGCCGCCGTTGCGCGACAGCAGGCAGCGGAAGCCATCCCATTTCGGCTCGTATTGCCACTCCTTGCCGCGCGGGATCTCGTCGACCGAGCGCGCCTCCATCGCCACGAGGGACGTCGATTTTCGCGCGCACTTTGCGGGAGGAGGAGGCAACAGGCGGGACTCATCATACGCTGGACATGTCCCATCAACGCAAAACGGCCGGCTTTCGCCGGCCGTTTCCAAAAATATTCTTGTGCGAGCCGGATCAGACCGCGGAAGTGATCCACTGCTGCAGCTTCGCCTTCGGCGCCGCGCCGACCTGGCGGGAGGCCATCTCGCCGCCCTTGAAGATCATCAGGGTCGGGATCGACATCACGCCATATTTCGACGCGGTCTTCGGGCTCTCGTCGACGTTGAGCTTCACGATCTTGACTTTGTCGCCCATCGCGCCGGCGATCTCGTCGAGCGCGGGTGCGATCATGCGGCAGGGGCCGCACCATTCGGCCCAGAAATCGACGACCACGGGGCCGTTTGCCTTGAGCACTTCGGCTTCGAAATCGGTGTCAGAAACCTTACCAACGGCCATGGGAGTACCTCGTACCTGAGAGAAGGGCGCGACGGGAATCGCGCCCGAGATCATGGCGTCAACCTATGAATGGCTCCTTGCCGGGTCAAGGACGCTCACACCGAGATGAAGAGATGCCAGCGCCGCGTCCAGCGCGGGAGCCGAAATCTCCATATATTCAAGGGCCTCGGTCCAGAGCAGGACGGCGCGGATCGGCTTTTGGGGATAAAGCCTCGATAGCACCGCCCGGTACAGCGCCAGCTGCCGGACATAGGCGGCGGGCGCCGCATGGGCGCTCTTGGAAGCCGCCTGATTGGTCTTGAAATCGACGATCAAGACCTCATCCGGCCGAACGACCAGCCGGTCGATCTGGCCGGACACCAGCGCGGGAGCGTGGCCCGGCCGTTCCAGCCTGCCGACAATCGCGACCTCCGCCCGGCTGCCGGCGGCAAACACGGGGGCAAACCGTGGTTCGGCGATCAAGGCGAGCACCTTGTCGGCCAGCGCGGCCCGGTCGGCCTCCGCCCAGTCCGCGGCATTGCGCGCCATGAAGCCGAGCGCGGCCTCGCGCCGACGCTCGGTGGGGATGTCGGGGAGCGATTGCAGCAGCCGGTGCACCAGCGTGCCGCGTTGCAGCGCGAGCGCGCGGGACTGCACTGATTCGCCCGACAGCACGGTGCGGCCTTCCCCGGACGGCTGGCCGGAGGGGCGCACCGGATCGTCTTCGATGGTCTCGGGCGGTACCGGCGTCCGCAGCCAGACCGGGAGCGCGGTCGTCTGGTCCAACGAGATCGCGGGCGTGCCCAGCGCCACGACATCCTCCGGTCGGGAGAAGCGCGTTACCTTTCCCAGCGGCGTCTCGATCGTCTCTTTCGCCAGGCCCGAGCCGGCGAGCCCGGTGTCGACCAGATCGTACCAGCTCAGCTTGCGGACCGTCTTCATGTTGCCGGGCATGCAGCCGCCGACGATGAGCCGGTCGGCGGCGCGCGTCATCGCGACGTAGAGCAGGCGGCGGTATTCGTCCTCGGTCTCCTCGAGCATCGCCTTGCGGGCGTCGGCGACGGGCTTGGGATCGTCCGCCTTGCGTCCGGCCCAGACCACCACCTCGCCGCCATTGCCGCGCGGGACCTGGATCAGCCGGAGCCGCTGCGAATCCGCGGGCGACGATGTGGTGTCGACCATGAACACGACCGAGGCCTCCAGGCCCTTGGCGCCGTGCACGGTCATCACCCGCACCTCGTCGCGCGAGATCTCCATGTCGCGCTTCACCTCAGTATCGGCCGAGCGCAGCCAGGCCATGAAACCCTGCAGCGAGGCCGGCGCCTTGCGCTCGTAATTCAGCGCCAGCTCCAGGAACTCATCGAGCGCGTCATTGGCCTCATGGCCGAGCCGGCGCAGCATGCGCGCGCGTCCGCCGTCGCCCCCGAGCAACCAGGCGTAAAAGGCGAACGGCGTCTCCTCGCGGGCTCGGGTTTCGCAGGCTTCGAGGCGTCGCAACGCCGCAGTGAATGTCTCGCTTGTCGGGGCATGTTCGCCGAGCGCGCGGCGCAGCGATCCCTTGCGGTCATGGGCCAGCTGGAACAGATCGTCGTCATCGAGCCCGAACAGCGGGCTCTTCAGCGCCACCGCGAGCGCGAGATCGTCCTGCGGCAGCAGCAGCGCGTCCGCAAGATTCATTAGGTCGATGATTCCGATGTGCTCAGTGAGCTTGAGCCGATCGGCGCCGGCGACCGGAACGTTGGCGTGCTTCAGCGCCTGGATCACTGCATCGAACGCGTTGCCGCGGCGGCGCACCAGGATCAGCATGTCGCCATAACGCAGGGGACGCCGCTCGCCCTCGTGGCCCGTCAGCGTGCCGCTCTCGACCAGCCGCTTGATCTCGGTCTGGATCCGGCGCGCGAGCTTCACCTCTGGGCTGGTGGCGGCGACGCCGTCGAACGGCGCGCGCCAGCCCTCGATCTCCTGCCTGTCGTCGGCTTCCGCAAGGTCCCAGAGCTCGATCACGCTGGGACCTGCATCGCCGAGAGCGTTGTGCAGGGGATGACCGGTCTCGAGCGAATGGATGCTCTTGTAGATCGCGGGCTCGCGGAAGACGTGGTCCACCGAATGCAGGATCGCGGCGCCGGAGCGGAACGAATAGGTGAAGGCGACCGGATCGAATTTCAGTCCGGCCGCCGTGAACTTGCGGTGCAGCTCGCGTCGGCGTGCGTCGAACTCCCGGGGCTGAGCACCCTGAAAGGAGAAAATCGACTGCTTCTCGTCGCCGACAGCGAAGACGGTGCGATTCAGGCCTTCGCGCGCACCTTCGCCGGCGGTGAATTCCGAGATGATGTGCGCGACGATGTCCCATTGCCGCGGGCTGGTGTCCTGGGCTTCGTCGATCAGCACGTGATCGACGCCGCGGTCGAGCTTGTAATGCACCCAGCCCGAGGAAACGCGGTCGAGCATCGCCAGCGTCTTGTCGATCAAATCGTCATAGTCGAGCAGGCCGCGCTCCTGCTTCTCGCGACGGTAGTTTGCGGCGGCGGCGGTTGCGATATGCAGCAGGGCCGCGCTGCGGTCGCGCATGGTCACCGCGCGGCGCTTCTCGATCAATCCTGCCAGGCGTTGCGCCTCGTTCTCGAACAGGCGGGCGACGGATGGTTTCTGCTCGCCGAACTTCTTGGTCAGCACCGCCTTGCGCGGCAGCTTTTCGTCGGTCAGGAAGACGCAGAGATAGGCATCGACCTGCGCGGCACCGGAAAACGCCTTTGCTTCGCGGAGCCGGCTGGCCTGGTCGTTGTCGGACTTGCTGCCGTCTTCCAGCGCGAAGGCGATGTCGTCCCAGCGCGATCGCGGCAGATACGGGCCGTCGAGAATCTCCGTCTCGACATCCTCGATGCGGTCGTTTGCGTCCACGCCCAGCACGGCCGCCATCTGCGCAGCAGCGGCCTCGGCGTTGCCGGCCTCATCGGTCCAGGCCATGAAGTGGTCGCGGCTGAGACATGCCTCGCGCACGACCTCCTTGAAGGTGACGTCGGCGGCGCTCGCCATCGCGGTCTGCAGCGCGCGGCCGGTGATGCTTTCAGGGTCGCGCGCGGCCTCCAGCAGCACCTTCAGATTGGCGCGCTCCATCATGTCGGTCTGGTCGCGCTCGTCGATCACGGCAAAGCGCGCGGGGACATTGGCCTCGAACGGAAACTGCTGGAGCAGGCGCGTGCACAGCGCGTGGATGGTCTGCACCTTCAACCCGCCCGGCGTCTCCAGCGCGCAGGCGAACAGCTTGCGCGCTTCGCGCCGCAGTTTTCGGTCCGGATGGGGAATGCCGACGTCACGGATCGCCGCATCGAGCGCGGTGTCGTCGAGCGTCACCCAATGCCCGAGCGTGGTGAACACGCGCTCGGCCATGTTGGCGGCAGCCGCCTTG
The DNA here is from genome assembly GCF_000244935.1 of Bradyrhizobium sp. WSM1253. Lineage (NCBI taxonomy): Bacteria > Pseudomonadati > Pseudomonadota > Alphaproteobacteria > Hyphomicrobiales > Nitrobacteraceae > Bradyrhizobium > Bradyrhizobium sp. WSM1253. The sequence goes on along the minus strand of NZ_JH600073.1, from coordinate 4,618,426 downwards.
GTGAAGGTGATGCAGAGGATCTTTTCCGGCGGCACGCCCGAGAGCAGCAGGCGGATCACGCGCTGCACCAGCACATGCGTTTTGCCCGAGCCGGCATTGGCCGACACGAAGGCCGACGCGGTCGGATCCGATGCGCGCGCCTGTCGCGCGCGCAACTCATCCGGGATGGGGCGCGGTGCCTTCACCATTCCTCGATCCCCAATCCACCGGCCGCGGACCATTCCTTGATCCGGGCGAGATCGTCATAGGCGCCGTAGCGGTTGGTCCACATCGGCAGGTTCAAGGAGGTATAGGGCTGGTTCTCGTCGTCGAAGGCGCGAATCAGCGCCTCGAGCTTGGCCCTGGCCTCAGCAGCCGCGGTGTCCGGCGGCTGCGGCTCGTCGCCTTGCCTATACTTGAGCTCGAGAACGCGCTCCTCGCCCGGCGGATTGTTGCCGCTCAGGCGAACATAGACGAGCTGGCTCACGGACGCACCAGCATCGATGTCGGGAAAACCGCCCTCGCGCAGGATCGCGGCTTCCAGCGTGAGCTGCGGCGACAGGCCCATGCGGACCTGCTTGCCGGTCGGTGGCTGGCCGGTCTTGTAGTCGAGGATAGCGTAGCCGCCGCCTTGGCGCCGTTCGATGCGGTCGGCGCGAGCGGAGAGACGGAAGCTGCGCCCATGGTCGAGCGGGATCGAGATTTCGCCGCGGGTTTCCGCGGTGATCACCTCGATCGCGCCGCGCCGCGCCGTCTCCCATTCGCCGAACCAGCGCGCGATGCGCTGGAAGCGCGGCCACCACAGCGCCCGCGCCTCGGGTCGCTCCATCAATGGCGCAAAGTATTTTTCGCCGATCGCGCGCAGCACGCGTGAGGGATCATCTGGCAGATCGGTGGCGTAGCGTTCCGTGAACTCGCCGAGCGCATCATGGATTGCCGAGCCGCGGTCGGCGGCCGACAGCGGCATGTCGACGGGATCGAGCGCGTCGAGCCGCAAAATGTGTTTTGCGTAGATCGTATAGGGATCGCGCAGCCAGTCCTCGATCCCGGTCACAGACATCCTGAGCGGCCGGGTCGCGCGGGGCGGTCGCGGCTCGGGCTGCTTGATCGGTCTCACCTCGTCGGGCTGGTCCAGCGCGGCTGCGAACCGCACGTATTTCTCGCCCGCGCGAATCGCGGCCTTCCAGTGCGCATCGCCCGCGACCGCCTCTAACCGATGCAGGAAGCGCGAGGCGACCGCCGGCGCACCGCCGGCCTTGGCGGAGTGGGTGAGGATGACCTCGTCGCCACCGAGCAGTTGCGCAAAATCGTGGGCGGAGAGGCCGATGCGGCGTTCCGGCAGATCGAGGCCGAGCTGGTGCCGCATCGGTCGGCTCAGCCACGGATCGATCCGCGGCGCCGGTGGCCAGACCCCCTCGATCAGGCCGCCAACGATGATGCGGTCGGCCTGCATCAGGCGCGATTCCAGCGGGCCGTAGATCTGCAAGCGCGCGCCCGGCCTGTCCCGCCGCCGCACCGCGCGATCGCTGAACGCGGTCTGGAAGACGTCTGCGTAGTCGGGCAGCGTGACCATCAATCCGCTGGTCGTGCCGCCGCGCAGGAGATCGTCGAAGGCGCTCGCGAGCGCGAGGCCTTCGCGCTCCTCGAACGCCAGCGGGATGCCCTGCTCGTCGCGCGACAGCTCGATCATGATCTCGCGATGCCGATGCGCGAGTTCGGCGAAGTCATATGGTCTTGATGATGCAAGACTCTCGATCGGCGCCAAGGCTTGTCGTAAGCCATCGATCAGCACCTGAATGCGATCGAGGTCTTCGGCCTTGAGACGTGCACGCGGCTCGGCCTTGTGCAGCGCGGAGACCTCGCTGCGCCACAGCTTTGCCAGTTCCTCGCGAAAGCGATTGAATTCGCGCAACAGGCCGGCGGTGCCCGCGGGCGGGCGCGTGCCGCGCAACAAAGCGAGCTCCAGGTCTTCGATCGCCGCCTTCCATGCACCAGACGCCCGGCCGATCCGGCATAGCGGATGCTTCAGCATCGCCAGCAGCGTCGGCGGCTCCAATCCCTTGGTCGCAGCCTCCGCTGTCAGTCGCGCAAAGACGCCGGCGGCGGTTTCCATCAGGACATCGCCGCCGGAATCATCGAATGCGAGATCCCATCGTGTCAGCGCAGCCATCACCCGCCGCGCCAGCGCGCGATCGGGCGTGACCAGCGCCGCGGATTTGTCGAGGTGCCGCGCCTCGCGCATCGCGATGGCGATGGCGAGCGCTTCCATTTCCGGGTTGGGGGCTTCGACAACCGCGAGGTTCTTCATGCCGCCGGTGATCTTCGCGGCCACATCCGGCTGCTTCAGCCGGTCGTGCCATATCTCGGTCTTGGCCGAGGGCCGCATCGATTCCGACGCCAGCAGATCGCGACCGCCTTCCGCCGGTGGCTGGAGACTATCGACGTCGCTGCGCTTGATGCCAAACCGATCCAGCAGCGCGTGCATGGCATATTGCGGATGGTTCGAGACCGGGTGCTCAGCGAACTTGCCGAGCGAATCGCGTACGCCGCCGATGCTGCGCCATGCATCGTCGTCGAGATCAGTGTCGAGGCCGGGCAGCACCACGGCGCCATGCGGCAGCGAGGCGACTGCATGGAGAAATCTTGCCGTGGCCGGCATCGAGCCGGTCGAACCGGCCGCGATCACGGGGCCTTGGTGATGCGCGGTCAGCCGCTTGGCTTCGGCATCGATCAGGAGGTCGCGGCGGGCAGCGGGCTCGATGCGTTTGATTTCGGCGAGATGACCCGGCCAAGCGATGCGCGCGATACGCAAAAATTCAAGCGAGTGCTGCCAGTACCGGTCGAGCATATCAGGTACGAGGCCATCGAGCGCGCTCCAGTCGACGCCGCGCGTGACCATGTCGTCGATCAGACGCGCGAGATCGGAAGCCAGCGCCAGCGTCGAGGCGGGGCCCCCGACGACCAGCGGAGACAGCACCGGGCCCTTGGCCCAGGCCGCGACGAGCTGCGCCAGTGTCAGCCGCCGTTCGAGCTCGCCGAGCCGCGGCGGAATGTCGAGCGGCGTTGCGCCGGAAAACTGTTCGCCCTCATCGGCGAAAGCGAGCTCATCCTCGTCGATGTCGCCGAGCGCGACGATGCGCGGCAGCACGACCGCATCCGCCTTCATCTCGTCGAGGAAGATCTCGCGGACGACGCGCATGGCGCGCCGTGTCGGCAGGTACAGCGTGGCGTCCGCCAGCCGCGCCGGTTCCTTGCGCGCCTCAAAGCCCTCGACCAGCCGGCCGTCGAGCAGGCTGGAGACGACGGTGCGCAGGAACGGAACTGAGATGGGAACGCTGAAAACGCGCATGAGCTGCCTGATTCGGGAATCAGGCGCCAATATAGGGAGGCGGACTCAAATGGATATGGGTGGAGGGAGATAGTCCCCGCTGTTCGCCGGACCAGAACAGGTGCCGTAGGGTGGGCAAAGGCGCAACGCGCCGTGCCCACCATGTTTCCGCGAATTTCAGCTTAGATGGTGGGCACGCTTCGCTTTGCCCACCCTACGGCACCGTGCGCGAGAGCGGCCCTACGCCACGCTCTCCAGAAACGCCTCTTCGGCCGCGTGGACGGCATCAGGCGTGCCGACATGCATCCAGACGCCGTCGAGGCGAAGGCCGAACAGCCGCTCCTGCTCGTTGGCACGGTCGAACATCTTGGTCAGCGAGAACTCGCCCGTGGGGGCATCGGCGAAGATCGACGGCGACAGGATCGCCGCGCCGGCATAGACGAACGGAACGACCTCTTTTTCCTTGCGCTTGCGCAGGGCGCCGTCCGCCAGCATGCCGTAATCGCCGCGGCCGCTATAGCCGATGCTGGTCGCCGTCGGCGCCATCAGCAGCAAAATGTCCATGCGCTCAGGGTCGAAGTTTTCGGCGAGCCGCGTCAGGTTCGAGCGCACGCCGTCGATCCACAGCGTGTCGGAATTGACGTGAAAGAACGGTGCGTCCCCGAGCAGCGGCAGTGCCTTGACCACGCCGCCACCGGTGCCGAGCACCTGGTTGCGCTCGTCCGAGATGGTCACGCGCGGATGCTGGCGGGATGCGGTGTGATCGATGATCTGGTCCGGCAGATAGTGCACGTTGACCACCGCCTCGCTCACTCCGGCGTGGGCGAGCTTGTCGAGCACGTGGTCGAGCAGCGGCTGGCCGGCCACCGGAACCATCGGTTTCGGCATCTTGTCCGTCAACGGACGCATGCGCAGGCCGAACCCTGCGGCGAGCACCATGGCTTTGGTCGGTTTGACGGACATCCTTCGCTTTCTCAGACCTACTGATTTCGCGTTCGCAGCAATCCTAACACGAGGTTCGACTGACCGCACCGCGTCTTAATCGCCTTAACCACCTGCCGTGACGCTTGTACGACGGGTGTTGCCGTTACGCCCCGATGGATGTGGAACGCGTCTTTTTCTTCTTGTCGCCGAGCTTGAGAAAGTTGACGCCGATCTGGTCGCCATTGACCCAGGCGAGCTCGCAGCGTCGGTACGCAAGTCCGGTGGACGACAGCAGCAGAAAAAATTCCTTCAGATGCAGGCCTTCGACCGAGCCGTCGATGGTCAGCTTGGCGCCGCTGTCGGACACGTCCTCCATGGTGCAGTCGCGGCGCCAGGTGCCGTCGATACCCATCATCTGGGCCGCGATCCCGCGTTCGAAAACAACCCGGCTGTTGCCGCGCTGGTCCGTCTTCACCGCCATCTGCCCTGCTCCAGCCCCGTAATCATCCGGCTGCCTCGCCGCTAGATTACCGGTGTCTTGGCTAACAGCCGGTAAATCGGGCCCCGAATCAGCCTTTTCCGCCCCTGCTAGCCTTTTCAGCCTTGGGCCTCAGCCTTGGGCCGGCCTTTGGGGTGGCGGGACATTGGCGAGATACCAGTCGCGCAGATGGGCGAGCGCGGGATGCGCCAGCGAGCGCTGGAGATAGGTCCAGATCCGCGGCTGGTGACGCAGATAATGCGGCTTGCCGTCGCGGCGGTTGAGGCGGGCGAAGGTGCCGAGCAGACGCGTGTTCCGCTGCGCCGACATGATGGCGTAGAGCTCCGCGAAGCCGGCCGCGTCGAAGCTCGCGGCGCTGGCGCGGCGCGCCTTGATGTAGCGCGACAGCAGCGTCAGTTCGATCGCCTCGGGCACATCGATGCGGGCGTCCTGGAGCAGCGACACCACGTCGTAGGATTGCGGCCCCAGCACGGTGTCCTGGAAATCGATCACGCCGACGCGTTCGATGCCGGTGCGATTCCCGAGCCAGATCAGGTTCGGCGAGTGATAGTCGCGGATGATCCACGTCTTCGGCGAGGACTGCGGCTTCTGCAGCAGCTCGCGCCACATCGCGAAAAATTCGGCGCGCTTCCCGTCGTCCAGCGGCGCGTTGCGATCGGGCAGGTACCATTCCGGCATCAACCCAATTTCGGTCAGCAGTGCCTCGGTATCGAAGACGGGAATGGCGTAGGTCTGCCCCCCGAGCGGCAGCGTCTCCGGCAGCGTCTTGCCGTGCAGCACGGCTAGCAAATCGACGGCGGCTTCGTAGCGTTCGGTGATCGGGCGGGGCGGATCGCCCTCAATCACGCCTTCGCTGCCGAAGTCTTCGCTGATCAGGAATCCGTGGTCGAGGTCGGAATGATGGATCGCGGGCGCGGAGATTCCCTGCGCGCGCAGGCCCTCATCGATGGCGACGAAGGGTTTGATGTTTTCGGCGAGATGCACCGCGGCGCTGTAGGATTTTCCGTTGTACATCGCAGCGCCATCCGGGCGCTGCGGCGAGTTCATGAGGATGACGATCTCGTCGTCGCGCAGCAGCCGCGCATAGGAGCGCGTCGAGGCGTCGCCTGCCATCCGCTTGCGCGTTGCCTCCATGTAGCCGGATGCATCGAGGAATTCTCGCAGCGCCTTTAGCCGCGCGACGATGGCGGCAGCCTTGCCATGGCCGGTGATGTCGGCGGCGCGTGCGTTCGAGCCCAGTGCCGGCCGGTGCGTCAGCGCGATGTCGATGCGGTCTTGAGGCATCGCCGAGGGCGCGCGCTCCGGCCATTCGATCAGGACGAGGGTTGCTTCCGGCAGCGGCGACAGCCCGATCTCTTCGAGCTCGCTCTCGTCCTCGACGCGGTAGAGGTCGGCATGCATCACCGGGAATGGCGGCAGCTCGTAGCCCTGCACCAGCGTGAAGGTCGGGCTCGGCACTTCCAGTGCATCGTCGCCGGCGAGGTAGCGGATCATGGCCCGCGCCGCCGCGGTCTTGCCGGCCCCGAGATCGCCGGTGAGCGTGATGACGTCGCCGGGGCCGACCAGCAGCGCGAGGTCGGCCATCAGTTGCGCAGTGGCCGTCTCGTTGTGGAGCGCGACGCAGAATGTGGCTGGCGCAGTCATTCGGCGGCGTCGCGATGCGCCGCCTGGTCGGTCGGGAAATCACAGATCACGACCGTGCCCCTGCCCACGATCGAATCGACCCGGATGTTGCCGCCATGCAGCTCGACGAAGGAGCGCACCAGCGACAGGCCGAGCCCGGCGCCGCGATGACGCGAGCCCTGCGAGCGGCTCTCGAACCAGTTGAACACCTTGTCCTTCATGTCGGCAGGTATTCCAGGCCCGGAATCTGTCACCGTGAAGACCACACTGCGTTCGGTGCGGCGGGCGCTGATGCCGACGGTGGAATCCGGTGGAGAAAACCCGACGGCATTGGCAAGGAGGTTATAGAGCACCTGCACCACGCGCTTCTCGTCGCCGGTGAAGCTGCCGACATCGGGCGCGATCTCGACCTTGAGGCGGATGCGGTCGGTGGCGAGCCGGTCCTGGAGACCCTCGGCGGCAAGCTCGATGGTCTTGCTGACGTCGACCGGGCCGAGTTCCAGCTTCATGGCACCGGCGTCGATGGTGGCGAGATCCAGGATGTTGTTGGTCAGCGCCAGGAGCGCATTGGTCGATTTGGTGACGTAGTCGAGATATTCGGCCTGTTTCGGCGTCAGCGGCCCGGTCGAGGGATCGCTGAGGAAATGCGCGAAGCCGATGATGGTGGTGAGCGGCGAGCGCAGCTCGTAGGAGACATGGTGGACGAAATCCACCTTCATCTGGTCGGCGGCCTCCAGCGCCTCGTTGCGCTCGCGCAGCGCGCGCTCGACGTTCTCGGTGTCGGTGATGTCCTGGAACGTCAGCATCGTTGCGCCGTCGTGCAGGGGCCGGATCATGCCGTCGAGCACGCTGCCGTCCTTGCGCTCCAGCTTCAGCGGAACGTCGGCGCGGCTCTCGATCGAGGTGACAGCCTCGCGGATCTGGCGCCAGACGATCGCGTCGTCGAACAGCTGATGGCACCAGCCCTCGACCGTCTGGATGTGCGGCTCGTCGCGCATGGCGTCAGCGGACAGCTTCCACATCCGGACGAAGGCCGGGTTGAACAGCTGCGCCTTGCCGTTGCTGCCGAACACCGCGACGCCCTCGGCGAGGCTGTCCAGCGTCTCGCGCTGGACCCGGATCATGCCGTCGAAGCGGCGGGCGAGCTCGAGGCTCTCGGTGACGTCGTCGAACAGATAAGTGACGCCGCCTTCGGGGTTCGGCGTGGTGACGACGGAGAGCGCGCGGCCGTCGGGCAGGTACCAGGTGTCCTTGGCAGCCTCGACCGCCCGATAGGCCTCGTGCAGCTTCGCCTTCCAGGCGCGGAAGTCCGGCTGCTCCGGCAATTTGCGCGCGGCGCGGAGCTTGTCGAGCACGCTGGAATCGTCAGGGTTGGCGTCGAGAAAGCTGCGGTCGAGGTCCCACAGCTGACGGTAGGAATCATTGTAGAAGGCCAGTCGGCGCTGGCCGTCGAACACGGCAACGCCGGAGGAGAGCTGGTCGAGCGTGCGGCGATGCGCTTCCGCCATCCGCACCAGCGCCGAGCTCAAGGCATCCGCTTCGCTGGCATCAATGGCAACGCCGACATTGCCGCCGCCGACATTGACGGCGCGCACGTCGTAGATGCGCCGCTCGCCGCCGATCACGATCGGCAGGCGCGAGGTGAAATTGGCCGTTTCCTTCAGCCCCCGCTCCATCGCGGTGCGGTCGGCGCTGTCGAGCAGCTCGAGCTTGCGCTCCTGGGCGTCGGTGATGCTGGCCGCCTCGGTCGCACGGACATAGGCGGGGTTGGCGTAAGCCAGCGCGCCGTTCTCGCCCTTGGCCCAGATCGGCCAGGGTGCGGCGGTCGCGAAGCCGCGCAGCATTTCCGTCTCGTCGGAGAGGGCCTTGTAACGCAGATTGGTCTCGGCCAGATCGCGGCGGAGCCCTGAGAGCTCGCGAATCCTGACGATGGCCTGGCCGCCGATGGCGCGGCCGATAGCCTCCAGCGTGTGGCCATGCGCGGTGGTGAGCGTCAGCTGGAACCCGTCGCCGCGGTCGCGCAGCGCATCGACGGCGTGATCCATCCGGAGCGCCGGTTCCGGCGGCAACCAGGTTCCAAACGCGAGCACGCGCTGTGGAGAGGAGTCGCGCGGCAGCACCATGGAGATGTCACCGGAGATCTGCGCGCGATTGTCGCCGGCCGGCCAGGAGATCAGGATCTGCGGCTCGGCGAACAGCAGTGCGCCGAAGCGGTCGGCCTGGAGCTGGAGTTCCCCGATCCGGGCGCGCAGCCGCGCCTCATTCTTCGCCGTGCGCACGCGCGTGCGCATCAGGAGGATCGCGGCGACCACCGAGAAGCCGAGCAAGGCCAGCGCGGTGGCCAGCACCGCGAGCTCCTGCCGGTTGAAATCCAGCAATGCTGAGAGTGTGTCGACGAGGTCGGCGGCCTCAGCCGGCGCAGCCGGCAGCAGCGCTGCGAGAGCGCTTCCCAACAAGCCGTTGCGCACGAGCGATGTGCACGACAGCAGCGTCCGACGCATCGACACGATCACGCCTGACATAGTTGCCCCAAGATCGCACGAATTTGCGCGCGGCGACCCCCGTCGCGCGCGAATCAAACGACAATACCCTCACCGTGACTCCACCGGTAAGAGTCCAGACCGTGAACGCAACGGCGACCCCAAAAAAATGCGGGGCGCGGTGTTCCAATTCACGTAGTTCCTCGGGTGATTCGAGTGGAATTGCCGTGTGATCGCGCGTCATGCGGAGCTTACCGCGAAGCCGGTGCGTTCCCTCCCCCGCTCGCGGGGGAGGGTTGGGGAGAGGGTATCTCGGCAACGGGACAATCCCCCAGAGGATAGAACCCTCACCCGCGCCTTCGGCGCGACCTCTCCCGCAAGCAAGCGGGAGAGGTGCACACCCAACGCTCACCCCGTCTTAGCGGCCGGTCGAGCCGAATCCGCCGGCACCGCGGTCGGTCGCGGACAGGGTCGCCACGGGAACCAGCGCGGCCTGCACCATTGGCGCGATCACCATCTGTGCGATGCGCTCGCCGCGCTTGACCACGAAGGCGGTCTGGCCGTGATTGATCAGGATCACCTTGATCTCGCCGCGATAGTCCGCGTCGATCGTGCCCGGTGAGTTCAGCACGGTGACGCCGTGCTTGGCGGCAAGGCCCGAACGCGGCCGCACCTGCGCCTCGTACCCGGGCGGCAACGCTATCGCGAGGCCCGTCGGCACCAGCGCATATTGGCCGGGCGCAAGCGTCAGCGGCTCGTTCTCGGCCACCGCCGCCATCAGATCGAGACCGGCGGCATCATTGGTCTGATAGGCCGGCAGCGGCAGCCCTTCCGCGTGGGACAGGCGTTGCAGTTCGACGGTGACTTTGGTGCTCAAGATGCGGGCTCCCGGGATTTGCCGGTCACGCTCTTTGCGATATGCGCGACCAGTTCAATGGCGACCTGTTCCTTGGTCATCGCCGGCCAGGAATCAACTGCAATCTCGCCATCCTTCTTATCGTTCTTCTCACCATTGTTACGGCTGATGAGGTGCACGGTGTTGCGGTCCCCGCCCATCACGCCGGTTGCGGGAGAGACGTCGTTGGCGACAATCCAATCGCAGCCCTTGCGGGCAAGCTTCGACTTCGCGTTGTCGATGAGGTGCTCGGTCTCGGCGGCAAAGCCGATCACCAGTGGCGGACGCTTGTCGGTCAGTTTCGAGATCGTCGCGAGGATATCGGGGTTCTCGACCAGCTGGAGCGGCGGCATGCCGGCCGAGGTCTTCTTCAGCTTCTGCTCGCCTTCATTGACGACCCGCCAGTCGGCGACTGCGGCGGCGAAGATCGCGATGTCAGCGGGAAGCGCGGCCTGCACCTGCTCCAGCATCTGCCGCGCCGATTCCACATGCTTGACCGTCACGCCCTGGGGATCGCTGAGATCGACCGGGCCGCTGACCAGGATCACCTCAGCGCCCGCGGCCTGTGCGGCGGCGGCGATCGCAAAACCCTGCTTGCCGGAGGATCGGTTGGCGATGTAGCGCACCGGGTCGATCGGCTCGTGGGTCGGGCCTGCGGTGATCAGCACGCGCTTGCCGGCGAGTGGGCGCGGCACCGGCGGCCGCAGCAGCCGCTCGGCGGCGGTCGCAATCTCGATCGCTTCGGACATGCGGCCGATGCCGGCTTCACCTGCTTCCGCCATCTCGCCGGAATTCGGCCCGATCAACATCACGCCGTCGCGTTGAAGCTGCGCGACATTGCGCCGCGTCGCCGCGTTGTTCCACATCAGCGGATTCATGGCCGGCGCGAGCAGGACCTTGCGGTTGGTCGCGAGCAGGATGGCGCTGGCGAGATCGTCGGCATGGCCGTTGGCCATCTTGGCCATCAAATCCGCGGTCGCAGGCGCCACCACGATCAGGTCGCACTCCCGCGCCAGCCGGATATGACCGGCGTCGAACTCGCTCTGGGCATCGAACAGGTCGGTGTAGACGCGCTCGTGCGAGAGCGCGCTCACGGCCAGCGCGGTGACGAATTGCTGCGCCGCCTTGGTCAGCACGCAGCGGACCTCGATCCGCCGCTCCTTGAGCCTTCGAATCAGGTCGAGCGATTTGTACGCCGCGATCCCGCCTCCGATGATCAGGGTGACGCTGGCTTCTGGAACGGCGCCGGTGCGTTGAGGAATCGGGGTGGTGAAGGCCGCGGGCGGCGCCGTGAACGGCGTCAGGGGCTCCTCACGGCCTTCGATCAGCTCTCCGAGGATGACCCGGACCTCTTCCTCGACCGACCTGCGGTTCTTGGCCGAGCGCAGCCTGAGGTAAGTTTTGATGCCTTCATCGAGCTTGCGAATGGTCAGGCTCGCCATGACGCCCCTCCAGCACAAATGATAGCGATGCTATCATTTGTGTGATTGCACTGCAATCAAAGATTCCGGACGGCGATCAGGATGCCGATGAAGGTCGCGGCAATGATCCAGAGCGCCACGGTGCGCCAACGGTTCTTGCGGCCCTCGCTGCGGCCCATCGCCGCGATGCTCTCCGGCGACAGCCGGATGCCCTCCCGGGTCATGGTCTCCAGCTGTTCGAGCACCGCAACCGAGCGCTCGGCGATGTCAGGCAGACGCATCAGGATGCGCGCGAGATCGCCGGTCCCGGAGATCGCGCCCTGGACCCGGCCGATCGGGCCGAGATTGCGCTCGATCCATTCCCGCACCACGGGGTCGGCGACCTTCCAGATGTCGAGCTTGGGATCGAAGCCGCGTGCCACGCCCTCGACCACCACCATGGTTTTCTGGAGCAGGATCAGCTCGGGCCGCGTGGTCATGTCGAACAGGCCGGTGACCTCGAGCAGCAGCGTCAGCAGCCGCGCCATCGAGATCTCTTCCGCCGTGCGGTTGTGAATGGGCTCGCCGATGGCGCGGATCGCTTGCGCGAAGTTCTCGACCGAGTGATGCGCGGGCACATAGCCCGCCTCGAAATGCACTTCCGCGACGCGACGATAGTCGCGGGTGATGAAGCCGAGCAGGATTTCGGCGAGGAAGCGCCGCTCCTTCATGCCGAGCCGGCCCATGATGCCGAAATCAACCGCGACGAGGCGACCCGCGTCATCCAGGAACAGATTGCCCGGGTGCATGTCGGCATGGAAGAAGCCGTCGCGCAGCGCGTGGCGCAGGAAGCTCTGAATCACCTTGCGGCCGAGATCGGGCAGGTCGACCTGCGATTCTGCCAGGCGCTTGTGATCGTTCAGCGCGATGCCGTCGATCCATTCCATCGTCAGCACGTTATGCGTGGTACGGTCCCAATCGACGGTCGGTACGCGGAAATCAGGATCGTCGCGCGTGTTCTCCGCCATTTCCGACAGCGCCGCGGCCTCGAGGCGCAGGTCCATCTCCATCGCGACCGAACGCGACATGGTGTTGATGACCTCGATGAGGCGCAGGCGCCGCGCCTCGGACGAATAGGATTCGGCCTTGTATGCGACGAAGAAGAAGTCGGAGAGGTCGCGGCGGAAGCGTGCGGCCACGTTGGGCCGCAGCACTTTCACGGCGACCGCCTTGCGGATGCCGTCGCGCAGGACTTCGCCGCGATGTACCTGTGCGATCGAGGCGGCTGCGACCGGCGCACTGAGGCTCGCGAACACATCGGTCAGCGGCCGTTCCAGCGAGGTCGCGATCACAGCTTCCGCTTCGGCTTGCGAGAACGGCGGCAGGCGGTCCTGAAGGCTTTCGAGGTCGCGCGCCATGATGACGCCGACGACGTCGGGGCGGGTCGCCAGAAATTGCCCAAGCTTGAGATAGGCCGGGCCCATCCGGGTCAGCGCACGCGACAGCCGCGGGCCGTGCTTCGGACCGCGCCGCTCGATGATGCGCGCAAGCTTCAGCGCGAGCTGCCCGGGCGGCGGCACCAGGCTCGGATCGACGGCGCCGAACACGCCCTCGCGCGCAAAGACGAACGCGGCGCGCATCAGGCGCGCACTATGGGTTATGGCAGAGATCACAAACGCCAGCCCGAATGCAGTGCGACGATGCCGCCGGACAATATCTGCCAGTTCACGCGGGCGAAGCCGGCGTCACGGATCATGTCGGCGAAGGCGTTGGGTCTTGGAAACTTGCGGATCGACTCGACCAGATATTGGTAGGACTCGGCGTCACCCGTGATCATGCGCCCGAGCGGCGGGATCACCTTGAACGAGAACAGGTCATAAAGGCGATCCAGCCCGGGCATCTCGACGGTGGAGAATTCCAGGCAGAGGAAGCGGCTGCCTGGCTTGAGCACGCGATAGGCTTCGGCCAACGCGAGATCGATCCGCGGCACATTGCGAATGCCGAAAGCGATCGTATATGCGTCGAAGCTGCGGTCGGCGAAAGCGAGCGCTTCGGCATTGCCTTCGACGAAATCGACCTGGGTCTCGAGATGCCGCTTGGCGGCGCGCTCGCGGCCTACCTCCAGCATCCCGGAATTGATGTCGCAGACGGTGGCATGGAAGCCGGGGCCTGCGGCGTTGGCGGCGCGGAAGGAGATGTCGCCGGTGCCGCCGGCGACGTCGAGCAGCGCGAACGGCCGGTCGCCTCGCGGCGGGTCGAGCGCGGTGATCATGATGTCCTTCCAGACCCGATGCAGGCCGCCGGACATCAAATCGTTCATCAAATCATAGCGCGACGCCACGCTGTGAAACACATCGTTCACCAGCGTCTGCTTGTCGCCCAGGGGCACGTCCCTGAAGCCAAAATGCGTGGTTTCGCCCGGCCGATCCATTACTCTACTCCACGAGGCGGACCATAGCGCGCCCGCCGCAATGGCGCTATCACACCGCCCTCATAAGGTGAATGCCTGACCATGCCCGAATTGCCCGAAGTCGAGACCGTCCGCCGCGGCCTTCAGCCTGTCATGGAGGGCGCAAAAATCCTGGTCGCGGAGGCCCGCAGGCCCGATTTGCGCTTTCCCTTCCAGCCGGATTTCGTGGCCCGACTGAAGGGGCAGGTCGTCACGGGGCTCGGCCGCCGTGCAAAATATCTCATGGCCGATCTCGCCTCCGGCGACGTGCTGTTGATGCATCTGGGCATGTCGGGCTCGTTTCGCGTCATCAAGCCGGACAACGAGGTAGCGCCCGGCGAGTTTCACTATCCGCGAGCCAAGGACTCCACGCACGATCACGTGCTGTTTCGGATGTCCTCCGGCGCCGACATCATCTTCAACGATCCGCGCCGCTTCGGTTACATGAAAGTGATCGCGCGCAGTGCGCTCGACGACGAGCCACTGCTGCGCGGGCTCGGCCCCGAGCCGCTCGGCAACGAATTCGACGCTGCGATGCTGGCGCGATCCTGCGCAGGCAAGACCACGAGCCTGAAAGCCGCGTTGCTCGATCAGCGCGTGGTCGCCGGGCTCGGTAATATCTATGTCTGCGAAGCCCTGCATCGCTCGCATCTGTCGCCGCGCCGGATCGCGGCGACACTCTCGACCAAGAAGGGCGAGACGACGGACCACGCAAAGCGATTGGTCGGCGCGATCCACACCGTGCTGAACGATGCGATCAAAGCCGGCGGATCGTCATTGCGCGACCACCGCCAGACCTCGGGCGAGCTCGGCTATTTCCAGCACTCGTTCAAGGTCTATGACCGCGAGGGCGAGAAATGCACCACGCCGCGATGCGGCGGCATCGTCAAGCGTTTCACGCAGAACGGCCGGTCGACCTTCTGGTGTCCGAAATGTCAAAAATAGCTGCTCATGCAGACGCCGCAACTTGAAACCGAACGGCTGATCCTGCGTCCGCTCGCGCTATCCGACGCGCCGGCGATCCAGCGCCATTTCGACAACTGGAATATCATTCGGCATCTCTCCACCGTCGTACCCTGGCCGTATCCAGCCGATGGCGCAGAAGCTTTCGTCCAGCTGCAGTTCGACAAGGTCTCAGCCGGAGAGGAGATTTATCTCTGGGTGCTGGTGCTGAAGGGCGGCGATGATGAGGCGATTGGAAACATTCATTTCCGGCCCCGTGCCGAAGGCCTGAAAGGCCATCGCGGCTTTTGGCTGGCCGAGCCTTACTGGCGCCGCGGGTTGATGACGGAAGCGGTCGCCGCGGTGAACGACTTCGCCTTCGTTACACTGGGCCTCGATCATTTCTACGTCTGCAACGCGGCCACCAACGAGGCCTCACGCCGGGTCAAGCAGAAGACCGGTGCAGAGTTCGTCGGCTTCGTCGAGCTCGCGCATCACGGCGGACGGTCGAAAGCAGAGAAATGGATCGTGCGGCGTGAAGCCTGGCTGCGCGATAAGGGCAATGTGCGGTTGGATTGAGCCAGAGGGGCGCGATGGTGCGATCCATCCAGGCTACGAAAGCGAATTCGTCGTGCTCGCAATGCCGATGGATGGAGTCCTCTCAAAAACGCGAAGCGAAGCAATCCGGCCGGGCTGGTGGCCGGATTGCTCCGTCGCTGGGGCCCTTCCGGATGGTGAAGGGCCGGCTGGCGTCTGAGCGATTGCCCCGCTCAGGACGCCAGTGTCGTGGTCTCGTCGGCCGCTAGCTCGGCGGCCACGTGCAACATTCCGTCCGCGGCCGCGATGACCTGGTCGATCAGGACATTGGTGGTGGCGGCGAGCTCGAGCCGGGTCTCGATCCAATGCCAGAGGCCGCGGATCTCCTCGGTCGACTTGCCGTTCGGCGCGAATTCGCTCACCGCAAGGCCGCTCGCGAGCGAGTCCTGGTGGTCGTTGCGCATCCCGATCAGCGGGCGCGCGAGCACCTCGGCGAGATCGAGCGCTGCTTCCTCGGCGAGGGTGTTGGCGGCATTGTCGATGCGCTGACCGCGGATCGGAGTCTGGTTCAGGACGAAGCTGTAAGGCCGCTTCCAGGCACGCGCGACGCTCAGCGTCGAAACGGTCGCCTCGATGTCGGCGACGCTCGGGCGGGCCGGGATCAGGCAGAGATCAGAATGGCGGATCGCGGCGGTGGTCGCGGCGCTGAGGCCGGCGGCGGTATCGACGATCGCGAGCTGGAGGCCGCTGTCGGCCAGCATCTTCAGGCGCGGCTCGATGTCGGCGGCGTGATAGATCGGCTCGACGACGAGATCGTCGGTGGTGCGGCGGCGCTGCCAGTTGGACAGTGTGCCCTGCGGGTCGGTTTCGATGAGGCGAACGGTGAAGCCGGCCTGCTTGGCTGCCAGCGCGAGGCCGATGGCGAGCGTGCTCTTGCCGCTGCCGCCCTTTTGGGTGGCCAGTACGATCGTGTGCATTGAAGGTCCTTTGGAGTGCTCGGGTCAGGGAAACGCCACGCGAACGTGCATCGATCTCGATGCTGAGCTCTTCTCGCTCAGGACGTGCCGGCCCGATCCAAAGGGGATCGCGGAGGTCCGAATCAGCAGTCACGATGATGGCGGAATCGGAAAAGCCAGCGAATCCGTACCATTACTGGACCCGTACTCGTACGTGTGCTGTGTGCGCTGACGAGTTGATCGCGTGCCCCGGACACAGCGCAGCGGCATCTCATGCCGCACCGCGCCCGTGACACGAGAGTTACTTGCGCACGCAGATCACGCGCACAACGGCGGCTGTCGCATCTGTGGAAGTGCCGTTCGCCGCGACACCATTCGCTTTCAGGAAATCACGCACCGTCTCCGCGGAGACCATCACCGCCTGCGATGCCGGCACCGCTGTCGCGGGTCCTGCGACCATCGCCGGCTTCAACAGTGCGATCCCTGCGAACTTGCCGTCGGTGTCGATGGCGGGGCTGCCGGAGAAGCCGACGGCCGGCGGCGGTGAGAGCGGGGAATCGCCGCCACCGACAGATGCCAGCGCGGCCTTGAGGCTTGACACACCGGCGGCTCCGCCCTGGCTCTGCGGATCAGCGATACCGATGACATCGATACTCGTCTTTGCCGCGCCGGCGGCGAGGCTGAAGGGCTTCAGGCCGCGGGCACCGTAGATATGCAGCAGCGCGAGGTCGTGTTCCCGGTCCTCGGCGAGCCGGTCGGCGCTGCCATAGCCGGCGATCGTGATCGCGAGACAGGAATCGGTGACGAGGCGGTCGGTGACGATCGCGCCATCGTCGCTGACGACGAGACCGGTGCCATACTCGACGGTCTTGCGCGGCGGCGGCCCGGCTTGCGGCCCTGACGGAAACGCGTTGAACGCGCTCGACATCGCGATCACGACCGGCTCGACCGTGTTCTCGGTCGCCTGATCGTAGAGGATCGTCATGATGCGGACTTCATCACCCCGAGAAGTGCCGCGCATGTAAAATTTCTTCAGGCCCTGCAGACCCGACAGCACGAAGAAGTCGGGCTTGACCACGGTGTACTCGACCTTGCGACCCGGCTCCTTCTTCTCCGCTTCGGCAAGCTTGGCTGTGGTCGGGCTCGCCTCCTTGCGGCGGCTGAGCAGCACCTGCACCGTGCCATTGGGCGAGGTCCATTTCGAGCCGTTGGCGTCGGTCGCCTGCTGCGGCACCAGCTTTGAGGGAATGCCAAGCCGCGCGCCGCTGGTCATTTCCGTCACGATCTTCCAGCCGACGCTGTCCTGCTTCCGCCGCGCCGTCTCGGCGAGCGCGGCGCGTTCCTGCGGATTGAGTACGCCGGTCGGCTTGCCGCCCTTGGCCTTCTGATACTCTTTGATCGCCTCGACCAGGCGCGCGCTGACGTCACCGGTGATGGCGCCGTTGTACTGGCCGACCCAGGCGAGGTCGGACTGCAGCGACAGCCGCTCCGCCTGCGCCATGGCATCGGCCGTCGCAGCCGGCGTCTGCAATGCAGGAGGCCGGATCGGAACGGTCTGGACCGGCTTCGGCTTGGTGCCGGGCATCTGCGGTGTCGTCATCTGGGCGTTCGCGCCTGTCGCAGCCGCAAACATCAGTGTTGCCGCAAGCATCGATCTCATGACAAATCCAGCCAGCCCATTGAACGCAATGCCATTGAAGCACATCTCGTTGGTCGCGAACAATGTTGCGGTGGTTCAGGCCGGCGATAGAAGCCGTGGACTCAGGCCCTCATCCTGAGGAGCGGCCTCAAGGCCGCGTCTCGAAGGATCGCCCGCGGCGATAGCAGGGCCTGCATGGTTCGAGACGCGCGTTCCGCGCTCCTCACCATGAGGATCGACAGCGAGAGCGTAGTAGGAGAGGCGTAGGACGATGCTGAGCCCGGACGAACTCGAACGCTATGCCCGCCATATCGTGCTGCGCGATGTCGGTGGTCCCGGCCAGGCTGCGCTGAAGCGGGCCTCCGTGCTGGTGATCGGCGCCGGCGGGCTCGGTGCGCCCGCGTTGATGTATCTGGCGGCCGCCGGCATCGGTACGCTCGGCGTGGTCGATGACGATGTGGTGTCGCTGTCGAACCTCCAGCGCCAGGTCATTCACACCACGCCCGATATCGGCCGGCACAAGGTCGAGAGCGCGGCCGAACGGATCACGGCGCTCAATCCGCATGTCCGCTTCGTCGGCCACGCCACCTGGCTCAATGCCGACAATGCGCTGGCGCTGATCGGCGACTATGACCTCGTGCTTGACGGCTCCGACAATTTCTCGACCCGCTATCTGGCCTCGGACGCCTGCTTCTTCGCCAAGAGGCCGCTGATCACGGCGGCGCTCGGCACCTTCGATGGCTCGCTGACCACCATCCGTGCGCATGAGAAGAACGAGCAGGGCGAATTCAATCCGACCTATCGCTGCCTGTTCCCGGAGGCGCCGCCGCCCGGGACCGTGCCGGCCTGCGCCGAAGCCGGCGTCATGGGCGCGCTCGCGGGCGTGATGGGCTCGATGATGGCGCTGGAGGCGATCCGCGAGATCGTCGGCTTTGGCGACGGCCTGGTTGGCCGTCTCCTCATGATCGATGCGCGCGCGATGCGCTTCGAGACGCTGCGTTACGCGCGCGATCCGGCCAATCCGCTCAATGGCGATGGGCCTGTGATCACCGATCTCAGCGCCCATCGCACCTGATCGCAGCCGCTACGCCGTGGCCGGCTTCTCGCTGTCGAGATGCGCCATCTGCTCGGCCGCGTAACGCGTACCGGCGGCGACATCGGGCGGGAAGGCCTTTGCCAGCACCGCGAGATGAGCCGGCGTCAGCGTGACCTCGGCCGCACCAAGTGCCTCGCTGAGGCGGTTACGGGTGCGGGCGCCGACCAGCGGCACGATCTCCTTCCCTTGCGCCGCCACCCAGGCGATCGCGACCTGTGCCGGCGTCGCGCCAATCTCGGCGGCGATGGTGCGCAGCTGCTCCACCAGAGCCAGATTGACCTCGAGATTCGATCCCTGGAAGCGCGGCGTCATCAGCCGGTAATCCTTGCCTGCCTTGCCGGAGTCCTTCGACCAATGACCGCTGATGAGGCCGCGCGCCAGCACGCCGTAAGCCGTGATGCCGATGCCGAGCTCGCGGCAGGTCGTCAGGATGTCGCGTTCGATGCCACGCTCGATCAGCGAATATTCGATCTGGAGATCGGCGATCGGGTGCACGGCATGCGCGCGGCGGATGGTGTCGGAGCCGACCTCGGACAGGCCGATATGTTTGATGTAGCCGGCCTTCACGAGATCGGCGATGCCGCCGATGGTTTCCTCGATCGGAATGTTGGGATCGAGCCGCGCCGGACGGTAGATGTCGATGTAGTCGGTGCCGAGCCGCTGCAGTGAATAGGCCAGGAAGTTCCTCGTTGCGGCCGGCCTCGTGTCCATGCCGGTGAATTCGCCGGCAGGACCGCGCAGCGCACCGAACTTGACGCTGATCTGCACCCTGTCGCGCGGCACGTCCTTGAGCGCTTCGCGCACCAGCATTTCATTGTGGCCCATGGCGTAGAAATCGCCGGTGTCGACCAGGGTGATGCCGGCATCCAGCGCCGCGTGGATCGTGGCGATGCTCTCGCCGCGATCGGCGGGGCCGTAGACCTCGGACATGCCCATGCAGCCGAGGCCGAGGCTTGAGACGGTGGGGCCGGTTGAACCGAGTTTGCGCTGTTCCATGATGGCTCTCCTCGAAAAGGCGGTGACTGCGCCGCGTGACGAGGCCAGATATGCGCCTGATCGATTACGCCGATAAGCTGGACAATCGAGAATGGCTTGTTCACATTGGCGAACAATGCCCGAGCCCGACCTGCGTGATCTCGACGTCTTCGTGGCGGTCGCCCGCACCCGCAATTTCCGGCGTGCGGCGATCGATATTCGCGTGTCGGTGTCGAGCCTTAGCCAGCGATTGCGGGACCTGGAGGAGCGCCTCGGCGTCCGCCTGATGAACCGCACGACCCGTAGCGTCGCCCTGACCGAGGCGGGTGAGTTGCTGCTGTCGCGCGTGGCGCCGGCGCTGCGCGATGTCGGCGACGCCCTGGATCAGGTCCGGGGCCTGCGCGAGGTGGCCTCGGGCCGGCTGCGCATCAACGCGCCGCCGCCTGCGGTCGATCTCGTGCTGGCGCCGATGGTCGGGCCGTTCCTCAAGGCCTATCCGCAGGTCGACCTCGACATCGTCTCCGAGAGCGGGTTCGTCGATATCGTCAGCGCGGGCTTCGATGCCGGCGTGCGTTATGGCGAGCATCTCGCGCAGGACATGGTGGCGATCCCGCTGAGCGGCCCGCAGAGCTATGTCGTGGTCGCTTCGCCCGATTACCTCGCACGCCGCGGCAAGCCTGAGCATCCGAAGGATCTACTCGACCACGATTGCATCCGCGCCCGCTACTCCAGCGGTGTCATGCATGATCTGGAGTTCGAGAAGGCCGGTCAGCTGGTGAAAGTCGACCCGCCGGCAAAGCTGATCTCGACCAACATGGGCCTCTCCATGCGCGCGGCGCTCGACGGAGCCGGCATCTGGGCGACGCTTGATGGTTACGTCGGCGAAGCCCTGAAGTCGGGCGCGCTGGTCAGGCTGCTTGAAGACTGGTGCGAGCCGTTTTCCGGACCGTTCCTGTACTATCCAAGCCGGCGCCAGACGCCGCCGGCGCTGCGGGCCTTCATCGATTTCGTCGCCGACTGGCGCAAGCGAAACGCCCGAGGATAGCAGACCCTCATGGTGAGGAGCGCGGAACGCGCGTCTCGAACCATGAAGGCCCGGATCTCGCCTGCGGCAATCCTTCGAGACGACCGCTACGCGGTCTCCTCAGGATGAGGCAGGAGAGCTTATCGCGCAGAAAGTTGAACTCAGAGCATGCTCGGCAGCACGCGATCCGGCGGCTTGTGCGCGTCGAGGAAGGTGCGGATGTTGATGATCACCTTCTCGCCCATCTCGACGCGGCCCTCGATCGTGGCCGAGCCCATATGCGGCAGCAGCGTCACCTTGCCGGCCTTGGCGAGCCGCACCAGCTTCGGGTTCACCGCGGGCTCGTGCTCGTAGACGTCGAGGCCGGCGCCGCCGATCTCGCCGCCTTCGATCAGCTTGATCAGCGTGTCCTCGTCAGTGACCCCGCCGCGCGCGGTGTTGACGATGTAGGCGTCCTTGCGGATCAGCTTCAGCCGGCGCGCCGACAGCAGATGGTAGGTCGCCGGCGTGTGCGGACAGTTCACCGAGATGATGTCCATTCGAGCCAGCATCTGGTCGAGGCTTTCCCAATAGGTCGCGCCCAGCTCTTCGGCGATCTTCGGCGCCACCGGCCGGCGGTTGTGATAGTGGATCTGCAAGCCGAAGGCGCGGGCGCGGCGTGCGACCGCCTGGCCGATGCGGCCCATGCCGATGATGCCGAGGCGCTTTCCGCCGATGCGATGGCCGAGCATCCAGGTCGGCGACCAGCCCGGCCAGGGTTTTCCTTCCGTCAGGATCGAGGCGCCTTCGATCATCCGCCTGGGCACGGCGAGGATCAGTGCCATGGTCATGTCGGCGGTGTCTTCGGTCAGAACCTTCGGTGTGTTGGTGACGGTGATGCCGCGGGCATGCGCGGCCTCGACATCGATGTTGTCGACGCCGTTGCCGAAATTCGCGATCAGTTTCAGCCTGCAGTCGGGCTGGTTGACGATGTCGGCGGAGATGTGATCGGTCACGGTTGGGACCAGCACATCGGCCGTGCGGGCGGCTTCCGCGATCTGCTCGGGCGACATCGGCGCGTCGTCGAGATTGATCCGCGCGTCGAATAGCTCGCGCATCCGGGTCTCGATCGAGTCCGGAAGCTTGCGCGTCACCACGACGAGGGGCTTTTTCTTCACCGACATGTCCTGCCCTCATGAGGCGTTGCGAGCCGCCTCTGTCGCCAAAGGCCGGCCGTTGAGGCCTCATTAACCCGGTTGTTCGACACTGCAACTGCCGTGTCGTCCCCGGCGTTTCCTTCAAGCTCTCCCGACATTTCCGGCCGGAAAATCGGGACAAACCGGTTGTTCAGATGCCCGTCCTCTCTAGCAGAAGGCCGGGCCAAGACAAGAACCACGGGTAAAGGGCTCGGGAACACCCGCATAGGCGGGTCACAGGGGCGGCAGCGGCCTGGTTTTGGAATTTTGGGGCGAGGGCCCGGCTCGGCCGGACCTTCGACAGGAGACGGGTTGATGGCGTTGGGGCGTTTTTGTTCGGTGATGGCGCTCGTTTGCACCTGGTTGAGCGCTTCGGTCAGCCCGGGGCATTCGGCAAAGGACAGCACACCCCAGACTGCCTCGGGCCTCCCGGTGCCGCGCTACGTCAGCCTGAAATCGGATCACGTCAACGTCCGCGCCGGCCCGACCAAGGACAATGACGTCGCCTGGGTCTACACCCGCTCCGGCCTGCCGGTCGAAATCACCGCCGAGTTCGAGAACTGGCGCCGGGTCCGCGATTCCGAGGGCGCCGAGGGCTGGGTCTATCACTCGCTGCTGTCGGGCCGCCGTACCGCCGTCGTCACGATGAAGCACAAGGACGAGCTTGCGCCGATCTATGACCGCGCCGATCCCGACAGCGCGGTGGCCGCAAAGCTCCAGGCCGGCGTCGTCACGCAGGTGAAAAAGTGCACCACAAACTGGTGCCACGTCACCGGCAACGGCTTTGACGGCTGGATTCAGCAGGAGCGCCTCTGGGGCGTCTACTCGGACGAGCAGGTGAACTGACCCAACGGGTCATCCCGGGGCGATGCACAGCATCGAACCCGGGATCTCGAGATTCCGGGCTCGGTGCTGCGTACCGCCCCGGAATGACGGCGTAAAACAATATGGCCGGGAAATCCCGGCCATGAAAATCAAATCAGTGATGTAAGACGATCTCAGCGCTTCTTGCGCAGCCGTACGACCATGTCGATGCGGGCGATCTCGTAACCCGCGGGCACCTCCGGCATCTTGGACAGCGCCAGATGCGGATCCTCGATGTCGACCAGCTCGTGGCTGTTCTCGAGATAATAGTGATGGTGGGTCGTGACGTTGGTATCAAAATAGGTCTTGGTGCCGTCAACGCTGACCTGACGCAGCAGACCGGCGTCGGTGAGCTGGTTCAGCGTGTTGTAGACGGTGGCAAGTGAGACCGGCACCTTGGCCAGCGTCGCTTCCTCGTAAAGCATTTCAGCCGTGAGGTGTCGCGCACCCTTGCCGAACAGGAGCCAGCCGAGCGCCATACGCTGGCGCGTCGGGCGAAGCCCGGCGGATTGGAGCATTTCGTTGACGTCGTGCCACGGGCAACCGGTCAAAGCCGGCTGGCGGCCCGACATAAGAGCCGCCGCATGAGCCTCGTCGTCGCGATGGGGCGCGTTATTTTCGTTCATTTCCAGCTTCGGGCACGCGTGAACACTGTGGTCTCCAACATATATGGAGAGATAGATGCAGATGCAAGTTTCTCGCAACTAGAGTGGTTCTAATTAGCAGGGGAACCGGGCCGGCGGCCCGTCATTTTACCTTCATGAGAGCGCTTTGCTACCCGAAATGGCCTGTGTTAGAGAGCCCGCGGTTCCGCTTAACCGATTTTGGCGCGACCCGGCATTGAAGGCCGTTCGCTATCTATCCGGGGTCCTTCGTTATTCTCGTCTGAGAATGGCAACAGATGTTGCTTTTCGAACAGGATGGGGCCCATTTTCGCCGGAAACGCCGCTCAGTCGGGGTTAGAACACAAAGGCTTCCGCATGCTGAACAGGCGCAACGGTTACGAATATGAAGATCTGCTGGCATGTGCCCGCGGCGAGATGTTCGGCCCTGGCAATGCGCAATTGCCGCTGCCGCCGATGCTCATGTTCGACCGCATTTCGGACATCAGCGAGACCGGCGGCGAATTCGGCAAGGGGGTAGTGCGTGCCGAACTCGACGTGAAGCCCGACCTCTGGTTCTTCGGCTGCCACTTCAAGAACGATCCGGTGATGCCCGGCTGCCTCGGCCTCGATGCGCTGTGGCAAATGGTCGGCTTTTATCTGGGCTGGAGCGGCGGTGAAGGTCGCGGTCGCGCGCTTGGCCTGAACGAGCTGAAGTTCAGCGGCCAGGTGCTGCCGGAGGCCCGCAAGGTTGTGTACAACATCGATATCAAGCGCGTGATGCGTTCAAAGCTGGTGCTCGGTATCGCCGACGGATGGCTTTCGGTCGATGACCAGATTATCTATCGCGCGAAGGATTTGAAGGTCGGCCTGTTCAAGCAGGGCACGAGCCTGGGCTGAGCGCATCACCACGAAGATAACGATTGAGGCGAGGCTGTCATGAGGCGGGTTGTGGTCACCGGGATGGGCATTGTCTCTTCCATCGGAAACAACACCCAGGAAGTGCTTGCGAGCCTTCACGAGGCGAAGTCGGGCATTTCGCGGGCTGAGAAATATGCCGAGCTCGGCTTCCGTTCGCAGGTGCAGGGTGCGCCGACGCTCGATCCCTCGACGGTGGTCGACCGCCGCGCCATGCGTTTCCTCGGTCAGGGCGCGGCGTGGAATCACGTCGCGATGGAACAGGCGATCCAGGATTCCGGTCTTTCGCCTGACGAAATTTCCAATATTCGCACCGGCATCATCATGGGATCCGGCGGTCCGTCCGCGCGCACCATCGTCGAGGCCGCCGACATCACCCGCACCAAGGGACCGAAGCGCGTCGGGCCGTTTGCAGTGCCGAAGGCGATGTCCTCCACGGCCTCCGCGACGCTTGCAACCTGGTTCAAGATCAAGGGCGTGAACTATTCGATTTCGTCGGCCTGCGCGACGTCGAACCATTGCGTCGGCAACGCCTATGAGACGATCCAGATCGGCAAGCAGGACGTCATCTTCGCTGGCGGCTGCGAGGAGCTGGACTGGTCGCTGTCGGTGCTGTTCGACGCCATGGGCGCGATGTCCTCGAAGTACAACGACACGCCCTCCACGGCCTCGCGTCCCTACGACGTCAACCGCGACGGCTTCGTGATTGCTGGCGGCGCCGGCGTGCTGGTGCTGGAAGAGCTCGAGCATGCCAAGGCGCGCGGCGCGCGCATTTACGGCGAGATCGTCGGCTACGGCGCGACGTCCGACGGCTACGACATGGTCGCACCATCAGGCGAGGGTGCCGAGCGCTGCATGCGCATGGCGATGTCGACCGTGAAGACCAAGGTCGACTACATCAATCCGCACGCGACATCGACGCCGGCCGGCGATCCGCCGGAGATCGACGCGCTCCGCAGGGTGTTCGGAAGCGGCGAGAAGTGCCCGCCGATCTCGGCGACCAAGGCGCTGACGGGCCACTCCCTGGGCGCAACCGGCGTGCAGGAAGCGATCTATTCGCTGCTGATGATGAACAATGGTTTCATCTGCGAGAGCGCCCACATCCAGGAGCTCGACCCCGTGTTCGCCGACATGCCGATCGTGCGCAAGCGCATCGACAACGTCAAGATCGGCACCGTGCTGTCGAACTCCTTCGGCTTCGGCGGCACCAACGCCACGCTGGTGTTCAGCCGGCTTGATGCGTGAGGTCCTTGCGGACGCGCTGGTAATTTTCTCGTCATGGCCGGGCTTGTCCCGGCCATCCACGTCTTTGCTCACGTCTTGGCCTCCGGCTTCGAAGGGCGTGGATGCCCGGGACAAGCCCGGGCATGACGAAAGCGGAAAGTGAAAGGTGACCGTGAAATGGAAGGTTTGATGAAAGGCAAGCGCGGTCTGATCATGGGCATCGCCAATGATCATTCGATCGCCTGGGGCATGGCGAAGACGCTGCATGCCCATGGCGCCGAGCTTGCCTTCACCTTCCAGGGCGAGGCCTTGGGCAAGCGCGTCAAGCCGTTGGCGGAGCAGCTTGGCGTCGACATGGTGCTGCCCTGCGACGTCGAGGACATCGCCAGCGTCGATGCCACCTTCGATGTGCTCCGCGAAAAATGGGGCAAGCTCGACTTCGTCATCCACGCGATCGGCTTCGCCGACAAGAACGAGCTCAAGGGCCGCTACGCCGACACCAGCCGCGAGAATTTTTCGCGCACCATGGTGATCTCCTGCTTCTCCTTCACGGAAGTGGCAAAACGCGCCGCCGAGCTGATGACGGAGGGCGGCAGCATGATCACGCTGACCTTCGGCGCTTCGGAACGCGCGATGCCGAACTACAACGTGATGGGCGTGGCCAAGGCGGCGCTGGAAGCCTCGGTGCGCTATCTCGCCTCCGACTTCGGACCGCGCGGCATCCGCGTCAACGCGATCTCCGCCGGCCCGATCCGCACGCTCGCCGGCTCCGGCATCGGCGAGGCGCGCGCGATGTTCGCCTTCATGCAAAAGCATTCCCCGCTCCGCCGCGGCGTCACGCTCGACGAGCTCGGCGGCTCGGCGCTGTATCTGTTGTCGGATCTCTCCGGCGGCGTGACCGGCGAGATCCACTATGTCGATAGCGGCTACAACATCGTCCTGATGCCGAGGCCGGATGATATGAAGACGCAGGACTAACCCGCCGCGATCTGCTCCGCGCGCTGGAACGCCGGCCGTGCCATGCAGCGGGTGAGATAGGCCTCGAAGGCCGGGCGCGACGGCACCATCTTGAACAGGCGCACCGCGAAGTTCAGGCCCGAGCCGATCGTGATGTCGGCGGCGGAAAATTCCTCCCCGAGGACCCACGGCCCCTTGGCAAGCGCGGCTTCCAGCACGTCGAAGACCTGCGTTGCGCTGCCCCAGGCCGCGGTCGATGTCGGGATCTCGATCTTCGTGAAGATCTGGATGATGGCGGGTTCGATGCAGCCCGGCGAGAAGAACAGCCATTGCAGGTAACGCGCACGGCGCGGGTCCGTCACGGCTGGGGCTAGCCTGGTCTCGGGATAGCGATCGGCAATGTAGGCGCAGATGGCGGCGGCTTCGCCGAGCGCGGCATCGCCGTCGGTCAGCGCCGGAACCTTGCCCATCGGATTGACCTTCAGGTAGTCCGGCGCCTTCTGTGCGCCGGTCGAGATGTCCGTCAGCACGCGCTCATACGGCAGGCCACTCTCTTCCATCAGCCAGAGCGTCGTGAATGAGCGCGAACGGGGCGACCAATAGAGCTTGATCATGGAAGCGGACCTTTCATCGGTGGCAGCCGAACAGCGCGCAATTTCATGGCGCGTCCGCAGCGAATCCGCAATGCACTACGCCAGGTATGGAATGCTCCGGCTCAATCTTCCTTGAGATAGCCGGGGAGTCCGCGGTCGAGCCTATCTGCGACGAGTGTTCGTGTCCTCTCGCGCAGCGTCGCGTTGGCTGAAGCTGCCGCGGGCGGCTCGGGGAACAGCGAGTTGTCGAGCTTGGTGAGCGGGTCTTCGGTCAGCCGCAGACTTGCGGCGAAGTTCGCGCCGAAATTCACAAAGGGGCGCTTGATTTCCTCATAGCTTCTGCCGTCGATCAGGTTGATCGAGATGTTGGCGAACAAATGCGAATGCCGGATCAGATTTCCGAGCCCCTGATTGAATGTGCCGATGCCGTTTAACATCAGGCGGGTGCCCGGCAGTTCTCCCTTGTACGTGGTCGCAACCAGATAGCGAGGCGCAGCTCCCGTTCGGAGTGATGCCGCGCACGATCGCTGGCAGGCGTTCGTTGGGATCGGGAATGAATCGCGATTTCGGATTGTAGAAGGGTTCGAAGGCCCCCTTGGGGTAGGCGATCCTGCGAACACCGGGATCGCCACCCGTTGCGGCTTTAACCCGCGCAAACACGAGATCGTCGAGACCCCAGTCGATGGGAATCTCGGTCTCCTCGCTCTCGAAAATGGTCAGCCCGAATTTCTGGACGGAATAGCGCTCGCCGATCACCGAGATCACGCCAAGCCGGCACGGGCCGCTCTCGACCGCGACCGGCTGCTTCGCCACCGGTTTGGCCTTCGGCGCGGCCTTCTTGGCAGCTGGTTTTGCCGGTGCGGGAGATGCGGTGGTTGCGGAAGGGGTTTGCGCTACTGCCGGAGCCAGAAAGGACAGCAGGACGAGCAATGAGGCAGCAGATCGAAACATGGATTCCAGGGGAGCAGCGGCAGGAGGACATCGGAGATGCCACACTAAGTTGGGATCGTGACAACCGCAAGCTGCATCAGAAGATCGTTGTCTATGCGGAGGGCCGCTGCCGCTTCCATCTATAATACTTCATCACAAACCCGTTCGAGGGCTCGATCTCTTGCTTCTCGAACACAAAGCCCTCGCGCTCGTACCAGCGCCAGGCTTTCTCGTTCTCGCGGACGCAGCGCAGATACATCTCGTCCGGCATTTGCGTACGCGTGAAGGCGAGCAATTGGCGGCCGAGCGATTGGCCCTGATAGGCGGGCGCGACGAACAGCATGTCGAGATAGAGTTTTGGCAAATGCAGCGCCAGCATTGCGGCGATCGTGCCGTCGTCGTCGGCGACGAACAGGCTCCAACCGTCCTCGATCTCGCGCCGGACGCGTGCACGCAGGTTTGCGAGCAGGAATTCACTCGTCTCGCCGAGCCCGGTCGAGACCCAGCTCTCCATCCAGACGCGGCCGATCTCGTCGTATTCGTCCGCGCGGGCCGGGCGGATGATGGGATGCGACATCGAGGGCTCAAATCGGCTTGCTGCGCACGGATGGGCGCGCGCGCACCTTGCCCGCCGACAGGCACACCACCTCGGAGATTTGCAGGAGTTGCCGCGCCAGCGGGCTGGTCTTGCGCCAGACCATGCCGATGGTGCGTGACGGCTGCGGGTCGCGGAAGCGCGCGAGCGAGACCGAGGCCGATCGCGTCTCCACCGACACGGCCATCTCTGGGATCAAGGTGACGCCGATGCCGGCGCTGACCATCTGGACCAGCGTCGACAGCGAATTGGCATCCAGCATCTCGCGCGGCGGCGCCGATTGCATGTTGCAGAATGACAGCGCCTGATCGCGGAAGCAGTGCCCCTCTTCGAGCAGCAGCAGCCGCATCTCGCGCATCATCTCCCGCGACGGTGCCGGCGTTCCCTCATCTGCGCTCGGCCGCACCAGCAGGAATTTTTCCTCGAACAGGGCGACCTCGGTGAGCGAGGGCTCCGACACCGGGAGCGCAACGATCGCGGTATCGAGTCGGCCTTCCACCAGTTCCTGGATCAGCCGCGGCGTCATCGTCTCGCGCACGCGGATGTCGAGCTCCGGATGCATGCGCGTCAAATTCTTGGTGATCGTCGGCAGCAGATAGGGCGCGATCGTCGGAATCATGCCGATGCGCAGCCGTCCGGAGAACCGGTCCTGCGAGGCGCGGGCGAAATCGCCGAGTTCGTCGACCGAGCGCAAGATGTCGCGGACGCGCTGCGCGAGCTCCTCGCCAAATCGGGTCAGCGCCACCTGCCGAGCGCTGCGCTCCAGCAGCAGGCCGCCGAGCGCCTCCTCCAGCTCCTTGATCTGCATTGACAGGGCCGGCTGCGAGATCGAACAGGACTCAGCCGCGCGGCCGAAATGATTGTGACGCGCCAGGGCGTCAAAATACCGGAGCTGGCGCAGCGTGAGATTTAGCATCAGAAAATCTTATCGCTGCGATCATTAAAGTCAACTTCCCCTGATCGAACGTGAAGCCTAGAGTGCTTCTACCTGGTCAATGGCGCGAGTTCGACGCCACCAGAGGAGGTATTCATGGACGACACTTCAAAGTGCCCGTTTTCGGGTGGAAAACGTGTGCCGGCGAACCGCGATTGGTGGCCGACCCAGCTCAGCATCGAGATGCTGCACAAGAATTCGGCCAAGTCCGACCCGATGGACAAGGACTTCGACTACGCCAAGGAATTCAAGTCGCTCGACCTGAACGCGGTCATCAAGGACCTGACCGCTCTGATGACCGAATCGCAGGAATGGTGGCCCGCCGACTTCGGTCACTACGGCGGCCTCATGATCCGCATGGCCTGGCACAGCGCGGGCACCTATCGCACCACCGACGGTCGCGGTGGCGCCGGCGCCGGACAGCAGCGTTTCGCGCCGCTCAACAGCTGGCCCGACAACGCCAATCTCGACAAGGCACGCCGTCTGCTCTGGCCGATCAAGCAGAAATACGGCCGCAAGATTTCCTGGGCCGATTTGATGGTGCTGGCCGGCAACGTCGCGCTGGAGTCGATGGGCTTCAAGACCTTCGGCTTCGCCGGTGGCCGCGCCGACGTGTGGGAGCCGGAAGAGCTCTATTGGGGTCCCGAAGGCACGTGGCTGGGCGATGAGCGCTACAGCGGCGAACGTCAGCTCGCCGAGCCGCTCGGCGCGGTGCAGATGGGCCTCATCTACGTCAATCCAGAAGGCCCGAACGGCAAGCCGGATCCGATCGCCGCGGCAAAGGACATCCGCGAGACGTTCGCCCGCATGGCGATGAACGACGAGGAAACCGTCGCGCTGATCGCCGGCGGCCACACCTTCGGCAAGACCCATGGTGCCGGCGATCCGTCGCTGGTCGGACCGGAGCCGGAAGCGGGCGCGCTCGAGGATCAGGGCCTCGGCTGGAAGAGCAAGCACGCTTCGGGCATTGGCGGCGATTCCATCACCAGCGGCCTCGAGGTGACCTGGACGACGACGCCGACGAAGTGGAGCAACAACTTCTTCGAGAACCTGTTCAAGTACGAATGGGAGCTGACGAAGAGCCCGGGCGGTGCGCAGCAGTGGACGGCCAAGGGCGCCGAGGCGATCATTCCCGACGCCTTCGACAAGTCCAAGAAGCATCGGCCGACGATGCTGACGACCGATCTGTCGCTGCGTATGGATCCGGCCTATGAGAAGATCTCGCGCCGCTTCCTGGAGAATCCCGATCAGTTCGCGGACGCCTTTGCCCGCGCCTGGTTCAAGCTCACCCATCGCGACATGGGCCCGATCCAACGCTATCTCGGCCCGCTGGTGCCGAAGGAAACGCTGATCTGGCAGGACCCGATCCCGGCCGTGAATCACGAGCTCGCGAGCGAGCAGGATATCGCCTCGCTGAAGACCAAGATCCTGGCTTCGGGTCTGTCGGTCTCGGAGCTGGTCTCGACCGCCTGGGCGTCGGCCTCGACGTTCCGGGGCTCGGACAAGCGCGGCGGCGCCAACGGCGCGCGCATCCGCCTCGCCCCGCAGAAGGATTGGGAGGTGAACGAGCCGGCTCAGCTCTCGAAGGTCCTGGGCAAGCTCGAAGCGATCCAGAAGGACTTCAACGCGTCATCCGGTGCGAAGAAGGTCTCGCTGGCGGACCTCATCGTGCTCGGCGGCACCGCCGCGGTCGAGAAGGCCGCCAAGGATGCCGGCGTCGACGTCAAGGTCGGCTTCACGCCGGGCCGCATGGATGCCTCGCAGGAGCAGACCGACGCCGCTTCGTTTGCTCCGCTGGAGCCGCGGGCCGATGGCTTCCGCAACTTCATCGGCAAGCGGCAGCAGTTCATGATGCCCGAGGAAGCTCTGGTCGATCGTGCGCAGCTGCTCCGGCTTACCGGTCCGGAGATGACGGTGCTCGTCGGCGGTCTGCGCGTACTCGGTGCCAATGCGAACGGTTCGAAGAACGGCGTCCTCACCTCGAAGGTGGGAACGCTGAGCAACGACTTCTTCGTCAACCTGCTCGACATGAGCACGCAGTGGACGCCGGCCGGCACCGACGGCACCTATGAGGCCCGCGACCGCAAGACCAACGCGGTCAAGTGGACCGGCACGCGCATCGACCTGATCTTCGGCGCACACTCGCAGCTTCGCGCCTACGCCGAGGTCTATGCCACGTCGGATTCCAAGGAGCAGTTCGTCAAGGACTTCGCCAAGGCTTGGACCAAGGTGATGAACCTCGACCGCTACGACATCGCGGCTTGAGGTGTTTGACCTCTCCCGCTTGCGGGAGAGGTCGACGCGCTCCGGGCGATGCGAAGCATCGTCCCGCGCGGCGGGTGAGGGCTCTCTCCTCATTGGGAGTCTCTCTGCGGAAGCAACCCTCTCCCGGACCCTTTCCCGCAAGCGGGAGAGGGAGCGCAGATCGGCCGGAGCAGGCACAAACGAACACAAACAAAAAGGGCGGCCGCGAGGCCGCCCTTCGTGTGTCTGGCAGGTAGCGAGATTTACTCGCCGGCCGCTTCGCGCGCGGGCTGCTGGCTCTCGCCCTTGCCCTCGAGGTCTTCGCCGGTCTCCTGGTCGACCACCTTCATCGACAGGCGGGTCTTGCCGCGGTCGTCGAAGCCGAGCAGCTTGACCTTGACCTTGTCGCCTTCCTTGACGACGTCGGAGGTCTTCTGCACGCGCGCCGAGGCGAGCTGGCTGATGTGGACGAGACCGTCCTTGGAACCGAAGAAGTTCACGAAAGCGCCGAACTCCATCACCTTGACGACGGTGCCGTCATAGATCTGGCCGACTTCCGGATCGGAGGCGATCGACTTGATCCACTTGATCGCGGCCTTCATGGCCTCGCCGTCGTTGGAGGCGACCTTCACGGTGCCGTCGTCCTCGATGTTGACCTTGGCGCCGGTCTTCTCGACGATCTCGCGGATCACCTTGCCACCGGTGCCGATCACTTCGCGGATCTTGTCGGTGGCGATCTTGAAGGTCTCGATGCGCGGCGCGTATTCGCCGAGCTCGGCACGGGCGTTGGTCAGCGCCTTCGACATCTCGCCGAGGATGTAGATACGCCCATCCTTGGCCTGGCCGAGCGCGACCTTCATGATCTCTTCGGTGATGCCCTCGATCTTGATGTCCATCTGGAGCGAGGTGATGCCCTGCTCGGTACCGGCGACCTTGAAGTCCATGTCGCCGAGATGGTCCTCGTCACCGAGGATGTCCGAGAGAACCGCGAAGCGCTTGTCTTCGAGGATCAGCCCCATCGCGATGCCCGCGGTCGGCCGCTTCAACGGCACGCCGGCGTCCATCAGCGCGAGCGAGGCGCCGCAGACCGAAGCCATCGACGAGGAGCCGTTGGATTCGGTGATCTCCGATACCACGCGCGTGGTGTAGGGGAATTCGTGGTGCGGCGGCAGCACCGGGTGGATCGCGCGCCACGCGAGCTTGCCGTGGCCGATCTCGCGGCGCTTGGTGCCGCCGAGGCGGCCGGTCTCACCGACCGAGTAGGGAGGGAAGTTGTAGTGCAGCAGGAACGTCTCTTTGTACGTTCCCGACAGCGCGTCGATGTACTGCTCGTCCTCGCCGGTGCCGAGCGTGGTCACGACCAGCGCCTGGGTCTCGCCGCGGGTGAACAGGGCCGAGCCGTGGGCGCGGGGCAGCACGCCGACTTCGGCGACGATGTTGCGCACGGTCTTGGAATCGCGGCCGTCGATGCGCTTGCCGGTGTCGAGGATGTTCCAGCGAACGATCTTGGCTTCGAGCTCCTTGAACACGCCGCCGATGCGCAGCTTGTCGTATTTCGGCTCCTGGCCTTCCGGGAAGTAGTGCGCGATCACCTTTTCCTTGACCTTGCCGACCGCGGCGTAGCGATCCTGCTTGACCGGAATGGCGTAGGCGGCGCGCAGTTCCTGCTCGACCATGCCGAGCATTTCCTTTTCGAGCGCCGAATTGTCGATCGTGGTGACCTCGCGCGGCTCCTTCGCGGCCTTTTCGGCGAGCTCGATGATCGCGTTGATCACCGGCTGGAAGTGGCGGTGACCGAACATCACGGCGCCGAGCATGATCTCTTCGTTCAGCTCCTTGGCTTCCGATTCGACCATCAGCACGGCGTCTGCGGTGCCGGCGACGACGAGGTCGAGCTGGGTGTCGACCATCTCGTCGAGCGTCGGGTTGAGGATGAACTCGTCATTGGCGAAGCCGACGCGCGCGGCGCCGATCGGGCCCTTGAAGGGAGCGCCCGACAGGGTCAGCGCAGCCGACGAGGCCACCAGCGCGACGATATCGGGATCGTTCTCCATGTCGTGCGAGAGCACGGTGACGATCACCTGGGTCTCGTTGCGCCAGCCGTCGACGAACAGCGGACGGATCGGGCGGTCGATCAGGCGGGAGACCAGCGTTTCCTTCTCGGTCGGACGACCTTCGCGCTTGAAATAGCCGCCGGGAATGCGGCCGGCTGCGTAGGTCTTCTCCTGGTAGTCGACGGTCAGCGGCAGGAAGTCGACGCCTTCGCGCGGTGACTTCGCGGCAACGACGGTGGCGAGCACCACGGTCTCGCCGTAGGTCGCGACGACGGCGCCGTCGGCCTGGCGGGCGATCTTGCCGGTTTCGAGCTTGAGAGGGCGTCCACCCCAGTCGATCTCGACTGAATGCTTATTGAACATAGAGGTCTTCTTTCATGGGTTCTCGAAAGAAGGACGGGTCGAAAAACAAAAACCATGCGCAAGATTGCGGGACGTTGATCGAAGCGGGCGATCAGCGTCCTGCGATCCTGCCATGGTTTTTGGATTTCGGATGGCGTCCATCCCTTCGGGTCATACGGGCGCCTTGCCCGTTGTGCCCAGCCGCCGGATTGCTGCTGGACTGTCAGTCGGCACGAACGCGAACACCGAAGCGCGGTGTTCGCCCATCATGCCCGGATGCTCGCCGTCAACGGCTCGCATCCGACGCGCACGCAGCCTCGACGAAAAACCTTTAAACAAACGCTTTCGTTCGAAATCACGCGCGAAAACGCGCGCCGGTTGGCGCGCGCAAGAACTCTTAACGACGAATGTTGTGCTTCTCGAGCAGCGCCTTGTAACGCGCCTCGTCCTTCTTCTTCACATAGTCGAGGAGCGAGCGGCGGGTCGAGACCAGCTTCAAGAGGCCGCGACGCGAATGGTTATCCTTCACGTGGGTCTTGAAATGGTTGGTGAGGTTGGCGATGCGTTCCGACAGGATCGCGACCTGAACCTCTGGCGAGCCGGTATCGCCGGCCTTGTTGGCATTCGTCTTGATGACTTCCGCTTTGCGTTCTGCGGCAATCGACATCGGTCAATTTCTCTCGTTGCGATCGGCGCTGGCAGTCAGGCCGGTCAGGTTGAACACACGCTTGGGGATGATTTCGCCATTGCCGACTTCGGCAAGCGCGAGAAGCCGGCCTGCCACCGTGACATAGACTGTGCCGCTACAAGTGGGCGCATCCCGTCCGCGCAACAAAACGGCTTGGCCCCGATGGAGCCTTGCCGCATCAGCCCGAGTGACGGCCAGTGCCGGGATGTCGTCCAGCGCGGTCTCAACGGGCATAAGCGCGTCGGCGAGGCTACCCTCGCCGGACGCGGCTCTATCGCACAAAGCCTCCAACTGATCCAGCGGAATCATGTCGTTCTCGCCAAATGGGCCGACCAGGGTCCGCCGCAGCGCGCAGATATGGCCGTAAGTGCCGAGAATCCGGCCCATATCGCGGGCCAGCGCGCGGACATAGGTGCCCTTGCCGCACTCGGCCTCGAACACGGCCCGGTCACTATCCGGTTGATCTACAAGGCTTAAACGGTGAATCTCGACGGGGCGGGGGGCCAGTTCCACGATCTCGCCGTCGCGGGCGAGGTCGTAGGCGCGCTCGCCCTGGACCTTGATCGCGGAATAGCGCGGCGGGATCTGCTGGATCACCCCGGTGAAACGGGGCAGCAGGGCCTCGATGGCCTCCCGGGTCGGGCGCTGGTCCGAGGTTGCGGTCGCCCGGCCCTCGATGTCGTCGGTGTCGCGCTCCTCGCCCCAGCATACCGTGAAGCGGTAGCGCTTGCGGCCGTCCATGACGAAGGGGACGGTCTTGGTGGCCTCGCCGAGCGCGATCGGCAGGCCGCCGGAGGCGAGCGGATCGAGCGTGCCGGCATGGCCGGCGCGTTTAGCGTTGAACAGGCGCTTGAGCACAGCAACGGCCTGCGTCGAGGTCATGCCGATCGGCTTGTCGAGCACGACCCAGCCGTGGACGTCGCGGCGGTCGCGGCGCGGCTGGTTGCCCTTCTGCTTGTTGGCGCGCGGATCGTTGTTGACGCGGCGCGGCTCCTGGTGCGGCTGAGAATTGCCGCTCACATCCGCAAAATTATTTTTCTGCACGTCGAGCTGATCGGCCTCTTCGCCGCCGATCGTGCCGTGAGCCGGGTCCATCGTCATCGTTCTTCTTCCCGATCCGTATCCGGATCCTGTTCCAGGTCCTTCTGCACCGCGGGTGTTCGCAAAAGCTTCTCGATCCGTTCCGCTTCGTCGAATCGTTCGTCGACGCGGAAGCGAAGGTCAGGTGCAAATTTCAGGTTAACGCGCCGCGCGACCTCGCCGCGCAGGAATTTCTTGTTGCGCTCGAGCGCAGCGAGGACGACCTCGGTGTCGCGGCCACCGAGCGGCATCACGTAGACTGTCGCGAGCTTCAGGTCGGGCGACATCCGCACCTCCGGCACGGTGATGATGTGGCCTTCGAGGTCAGCATCATGCACGCTGCCTTGCGCCAGAATCTCGGCTATCGCATGGCGAACCTGCTCGCCGACCCGCAACTGACGTTGCGAGCCGCCGGACGCGGAACTCTTTTTCTGATGATGGCGGGGCATGGTCTGAAAATCACCTCGTCATGCCCGCTTTTGGGACACGGGCATTGTCATTTGTCTTGCTGAAACGAAGAGGGGTGGATGGCCGGAAAAAATCCGGCCATCGCACTCCCGCAATTCAGTTCAAAAAAGATCCAGGCGCTTCGGTAAGATTTGGACTTACAGGGAGCGCTGGATCGTCTCCACGCGGTAACACTCGATGACGTCACCGGCGCGCATATCGTGATAGTTCTCGAAGGCCATGCCGCATTCCTGACCGGACTGGACTTCCTTCACTTCGTCCTTGAAGCGCTTCAGCGTCGACAGCTTGCCCTCGTGCACGACGACGTTGTCGCGGATCAGACGCACGTTGGCGCCACGTTCCACGGTGCCATCGGTGACGCGGCAGCCGGCGACCTTGCCGACCTTGGAGATGTTGAAGATCTCCAGGATCGCGGCATTGCCGAGCATGGTTTCCCGCAGGGTCGGCGCGAGCAGGCCGCTCATGGCCTTCTTCACGTCGTCCACGAGGTCGTAGATGATGTTGTAGTAACGGATCTCGATGCCGTTGCGCTTGGCGGCCGCAGCGGCCTCCTTGTTCGCACGAACCGAGAAGCCGATGATCGCGGCGTTGAAGCCTTCCGCGAGCGTCACGTCCGATTCCGAGATGCCGCCGACACCGGCATGCAGGATACGCGCGGCGACTTCGTCGGTGCCGAGCTTCTCCAGCGAGCCGAGGATCGCTTCCAGCGAGCCCTGCACGTCGGCCTTGATGATCAGCGGGAATTCCTTGCGGCCCGCCGTCTTCAGCTGAGACATCATCTGCTCGAGCGAGCCGCGCATGCCGGAGATCGAGGCAGCCGCGTTCTCGCGCTTCTGGTGCGCGCGGTAGCTGGTGACCTGGCGGGCGCGGGCTTCGTTCTCGACCACGGCGAGACGATCGCCGGCTTCCGGCGGACCGTTGAAGCCGAGCACCTCGACCGGCACCGACGGACCTGCCTCCTGCACCGTCTCGCCCTGATCCGAGATCAGCGCGCGGACGCGGCCCATTTCAGCGCCGGCGACGATGATGTCACCGACACGGAGCGTGCCGCGCTGGACCAGAACGGTCGCGACCGGACCG
Source organism: Bradyrhizobium sp. WSM1253 (assembly GCF_000244935.1). Taxonomy (NCBI): domain Bacteria; kingdom Pseudomonadati; phylum Pseudomonadota; class Alphaproteobacteria; order Hyphomicrobiales; family Nitrobacteraceae; genus Bradyrhizobium; species Bradyrhizobium sp. WSM1253. The sequence continues at coordinate 4,580,932 of NZ_JH600073.1, read as the reverse complement.
CGGCCACGATCGAGCTTGGCTTCGATCACGGTGCCTTCGGCCGGACGATCCGAATTGGTCTTGAGGTCGAGGATGTCGGCCTGGAGCGCGATCATCTCGAGCAGCTTGTCGAGATTGGTCTTGTTCTTCGCCGACACTTCGACGTCGACGACTTCGCCGCCGAAGGATTCCACCTGCACCTCGTGCTGGAGCAGCTCGGTGCGCACGCGCTCGGGCTTGGCGTCGGGCTTGTCGATCTTGTTGATCGCAACAATGATCGGCACCCGCGCCGCCTTGGCGTGGTTGATGGCTTCGATCGTCTGCGGCATCACGCCGTCGTCGGCCGCAACCACCAGCACGACGATGTCGGTGACCTTGGCGCCGCGGGCGCGCATCGCGGTGAACGCGGCGTGGCCGGGCGTGTCGATGAAGGTGATCTTCTTGCCGCTTTCGGGCGACAGCACCTGATAGGCGCCGATATGCTGGGTGATGCCGCCGGCTTCGCCGGAGACGACATTGGCATGACGGAGCGCGTCGAGCAGCGAGGTCTTGCCGTGGTCGACGTGACCCATCACGGTCACCACCGGCGAGCGCGGCTCGGTGTCGGTGGAATCGTCGATGGCGTCGAACAGGCCTTCTTCAACGTCGGACGCGGCAACGCGCTTGACGGTGTGACCAAGCTCCTCGGCGATCAGTTGCGCAGTGTCGGCATCGATCACGTCGGTGATCTTGTGGATCGCGCCCTGCTTCATCAGCATGCGGATGATTTCCACCGCGCGCTCCGACATGCGGTTGGCGAGCTCCTGGATGGTGATCGCTTCCGGAATGACCACCTCGCGGATGAGCTTTTCTTTCGGCTCGTTCGCGGCATGGCCCTTCAGGCGCTGGGTGCGGCGGCGGAACGAGGCGATCGAGCGCTCGCGGACGTCGTCGGCATTGAAGGCGGTGACGACCGTCAGGCGGCCGCGCTCCTTCTGCGGGCCGGGCTTGTGGGTGGGCTTGGGAGCGACCACAGGCCGCGCAGCGCCGCCGGGGCCGCGACGGATCTGGCGCGGACCTTCGTCCTCGTCCGGTCCGGCTGCGACAGCGGGGGCGCGGCCCACCGGGCCTCCCGGCCGCTGCGTGGTCGTTCCGGGCCGCGCGGTCGTTGTTCCCGGGCGTGCCGTGGTGGTTGTACCGGGCCGCGCCATCGGCGCTCCTGGCCGCGCTGCAGGAGCGGCCGAGGTCGCCGTTGCAGGGCGGCCCGCGGATTGCGGTTGCTCGCCTTCGCCAAAACGCTTCTTGGCCTCGGTTTCGGCCTTCCGCTTGGCTTCCTCTTCGTGGCGGTGACGCTCCTCCTCGGCCTTGCGACGGGCCTCGGCAGCCTCGCGATCGGCACGCTCGGCGCTTTCGCGGACCGCGCGGCGCTGGGCCTCTTCCTCGGCATGGCGGCGCTCTTCGACTTCGCGCACCTTGGCATCGGCCAGCGCGCTGGCGCGGGCGGAACGTTCGTCCTCGGTCAGCGTACGCAGCACCACACCGGAGCCGGCGTTGCGCGGCGGCGCGGGGCGGGCCGGAGCAGGCTTGGGCGCGGCGGCGGCCGGCGCGGGCTTCGCCACCTCGGCCACCTGCGGCTCGGGGCTGCCGTCGACACGGCGCTTGCCACGCTTCTCGACCACGACCTGCTTGCTACGGCCATGACTGAAGCTCTGGCGCACGGTGCCCGTTTCGACGCGCGGCTTGAGCGATAGCGTCTTGCTCGGAACGCTCAGCTTCTTGTCGCCAGGGGTCTTGGTATCAACCATTAAGCAGTCCTAATCCTGATCTTGTTGTCTTGTGCGTTGCCGCACCGTGCTATCGGGTGGTCGTTGTCTCTCAGAAATCCTGGCCGGGCTTTTCGGCAGTCCTGTCAGCGTCCGCCATCCGGTATCGGACCAGCATCTGGCTACGTGACAGGAATGACTTGCTCGCCGGGCCCGCGAGCAGGGCAGCATGTATCACATTTGACCGGGTAAGTGCCAAATCCAATTCTGTCGATTTTAGTGCGGTGACGACGGGAATCGGCGGCTTGGCGCCGCGATTTCCCTCATTTTGACGCGCCAGCATGTCCAATTTGCGGATTCCGTCCGCGGCCCCGTCGCTGGCATGGATCAGGACCTCGACCGTACCTTCCCGAAGCGCGCTTTCGACCTTGCCGAAACCGGCGACGATCTGGCGCGCTTTGGCCGCAATCCCAAGGGCTTCGACCACGCTCCGGACCAGGAGCGCCTCGATCTCGGCGGGAAGCGTCTGAGGGATGCGCAGCTCGCGCTTGAAGGCTTTGGTAAAATGGTGACGCCGAACGGCTTCCGCAACCACCTCGCGCGAGGCGGTGACCCACATGCCGCGTCCGGGCAGCTTGCGCTTGAGATCGGGAACTATGTGCCCTTGGGGCGAGACGACGAAGCGGATCAGCTCGTCGATCGGCCGGACCTCGCGGCTGACCGCACACATCCGCATGGTCGCGGACCTTTCGGTCCGCGGTCCATGGTCGAGTTCGGGGTCAGTATCGGCGAGCATCCGGGTGACATCCTCCTTCGCCCTAAGCCGGCTGATCTTCGGTCGCCTCGGCCTCTTCAGCGGGCTTGGCGAGATCGGCCTCGGTGATCCAGCCGGCCTTGACGCGGGCCTGCATGATCATCGCTTCAGCATCGTCACGCGAGATATCGAGGCCATCGAGCGCGCCCGGATATTTGGTCTGTTCGCCGCCTTCCTTGCGCTCGGTCCAGCCGACCAGATCGTCCGTGGCGCAGCCGGCGAGATCGTCGACCGTCTTGATGTCGTTCTCGCCGAACTTCACCAGCATCTTCGAGGTGACGCCGGGCACGTCCTTGACGGCGTCCTCGACCCCGAGCTCCTTGCGCCTGGCCTCGAGCTCGGCTTCCAGCTGTTCGAGATATTCACGGGCGCGGTTCTGGAGCTCCTGCGCGGTCTCCTCGTCGAAACCTTCGATGCCGGCGAGTTCCTTGACGTCCACCATCGCGAGTTCCTCGACCGACGTGAAGCCTTCCGACGCCAGCAATTGGCCGACCACTTCGTCGACATTGAGAGATTCCATGAAGACGCGGGTGGAGTTCTCGAAATCGGCCTGGCGGCGCTCCGATTCCTCCTGCTCGGTCAGGATGTCGATGTCCCAGCCGGTGAGCTGCGAGGCCAGACGCACATTCTGGCCGCGGCGGCCGATCGCCAGCGAGAGCTGGTTGTTGGTGTCGGGCACGACGACCTCGATGCGCTCGCGGTCTTCGTCGATGACGACCTTGGAGACTTCGGCCGGCGCCAGCGCGTTGACCACGAAGGTCGCGATGTCGGGCGACCAGGGGATGATGTCGATCTTCTCGCCCTGCAATTCGTTCACCACCGCCTGCACGCGCGAACCGCGCATACCGACGCAGGCGCCGACCGGATCGACCGAGGAATCACGGGAAATCACGCCGATTTTCGCGCGCGAGCCTGGATCGCGGGCAACCGCCTTGATCTCGACGATGCCGTCATAGATCTCGGGCACTTCCTGCGCGAACAGTTTGGCCATGAACTGCGGATGGGTGCGGGAGAGGAAGATCTGCGGCCCGCGGGTCTCGCGGCGGACGTCGAAGATGTAGGCGCGGACGCGGTCGCCGTTGCGGAACACTTCGCGCGGCAGCATCTCGTCGCGGCGGATGATGGCCTCGCCGCGGCCGAGATCGACGATGACGCTGCCGTATTCGACGCGCTTGACGACGCCGTTGACGATGTCGCCGATGCGGTCCTTGAATTCCATATATTGCCGGTCGCGCTCGGCTTCGCGCACCTTTTGCACGATCACCTGCTTGGCGGACTGCGCGGCGATGCGGCCATATTCCAGCGGAGGCAGGGTGTCGGCGATGGTGTCGCCGACCTGGGCACCGGGATTGGCGCGCTGCGCATCCACCAGCGAGATTTGGTTGGAATGGTTTTCGACCGTCTCGACCACCAGCATGTGGCGCGACAGCCGGAGCTCGCCCTTCTTCGGGTCGATCTCGGCGTGAACGTCGGTCTCGCTGCCGTAACGGGCCCGCGCCGCCTTGGCGATGGCATCCTCCATCGCCGCGATGACGATGCCGCGGTCGATCGATTTCTCGCGCGCAACGGCGTCGGCGATCTGAAGCAATTCAAGTCGATTGGCGCTGACTGCCATGGCTAGTCTCCTTCGTCAGGATCGATCTCGCCCCGCCGCGCGCGTTCGGCGGCCAGGCGATGTTTCTTGGTATTGGTCGGAGCCGGCTTTTTCGTCGCGGCCGGCGCCGGCTTCTTGGTCGGTTTGGTGTTCTTGGTCGTTTTTTCGCTGATGCTGGCGTGCGGCGCCGCCGGCGGCTCGAGGCCGAGATTGCGGCGCATCTCGCGTGCCTGGGCCTTGCCGCGGCGCATGGATTCCGCAATCAGCTCGTCGGTCAGCACCAGCCGGGCCTCGGCGATGTCTTCCATCGTCAGGAGAACGTCGGCAGTCTCGCCCGCCTTGACGTCGTCGCGATGCAGATGCACGCGGTCGCCTTCGACGGGGCCGATCGTGCCGCGGAACCGCTTTCGGCCCTCATGGGCGACCGCCATCTCGACCTTCACCAGATGGCCGACATAACGCTCGAAATCGGAGCGGCGCACCAGCGGGCGGTCGATCCCCGGTGAGGAGATTTCCAGCCGATAGGCGCGATCGACGGGATCGGCGACGTCGAGCACGGGCGACAGCGCCCGCGAGATCGCCTCGCAATCCTCGATCTGCATGGAGCCGTCCGGCCGCTCGGCCATAACCTGCACGGTGCAGCCGGATTCCCCGGAAATGCGGATCCGCACCAAGCGGTAGCCCATGCCTTCGAGCACCGGTCCGGCGACCGCGGACACCCGTGCCGCCACGCCCGGCTCGACTACGAGCCTCGGCTCGGCCAGCAATTCGGCATCCGTGGAACCAGGGTTCGGTTCGGTCATGGCAGAGGTCAAGGCGCTCGATATGGTTAAGGCTTGGTTTAAGATCTCAAAGCTCGCTTCGGAACTCTCCCGACAGATCGCCGGGCCGCACATCTTTCACCAAGCCGCGTTCAGGTAATAAAAAAGAGCGGGTCCTTTCGGGCCCACTCTCACTACGCGGATCGTATGAGAAGATGAATTGGCGCTGATATAGCCCTTTCCGTCTTCCCGGACAAGGCCCATGCAGGGCAGGCTGGTCTTTTTGCGCCCTGCCTGCGGCCCCGCGCAACGCTTCCTTCACCTCCGAGGCCTAAATTCCCCGATTGTGGGGCGGCTTGGACCAAGGGCGCACCCGCGGCGTGCCCCGTACGAGTTTGCGTTTTCATGACCGTTGCCACGTCGCTCATTCCCGGACTGGACGATATCGTCAAACGCGGCGACCCGCGGCGTCGCGGCGAGATCGCGCACGCCATCTCCCAATTGTTCTTTCAGGACGCCGAGAACCTCCGTCCCGATGTCATCGATCTCTTCGACAATCTGCTGATCGATCTCGTCCCGCATGCCGAGCTTGCCTCGCGCGTCGATCTCGCCGAACGCTTCTCACGCCTGAGCAACGCGCCCCGGCATCTCGTGAGTCAGCTCGCGCGCGAAAACGAAATCGCGGTGGCGGGTCCCGTGCTGCGCCATTCCCCCGTGCTCGACGACGATGCTCTCGTCGAGATCGCGCGACTGAAGGGCCAGGGCCATCTGCTGGCGATGAGCGAGCGCCCCACGCTGTCGGCTGTCATCACCGACGTGCTGGTCGAGCGCGGCGATCGCGACGTGGTGCGCCGCGCCGCCGGCAATTCCGGCGCGGAGTTCTCGCCTGGCAGCTATTCCGAGTTGATCAAGCGTGCCGCGCAGGATGGCGTGCTGACCCTCAGGATCGGCCAGCGTAGCGATCTTTCGGGCGAGAACCTGAAACAGCTTCTTGACGGTACGCTCGACGTCATCCGCCGTCGCCTCTCGAGCGTGGTCAATCCCGTGCGCCAGGTCGAGATCAAGCGCGCCATGGCGGCCATCGAGGAAGCCACGCTGCCGCCGGGCCCGCGTCGCGATTTCTCGGGAGCGCAACGTACGATTCTGGCCTTGCATCGCGGGGGCCATCTTGGCGAGAGCGCGCTGTTTGGCTTCGCGAAGGCCCACAAATACGAGGAGGCGATCGCGTCGCTCTCGGCGATGTCCGGCGTCCGCCTCTCTGTCCTCGACCGCCTGATCACGGGTGACCGCTACGATCCAATTCTGGTTCTGGCACGTGTGCTGAATGTCAGCTGGCCGACGGTGCGGGAGCTGATCCTGATGTGGTACGGCCCGAATCGCACGCCAGCCGATGCCGACCTTGAGCAGGCGCGCGCGAACTTTACTCGGCTGATGCCGACGACCGCAGAGCGCGTCGTGAATTTCTGGCGCAACCGGCAGACGATCTAGACCCGCCTGAATCGCAGATACGCCGCCTTGCGGCCTTCGCGCGTGGCCTTTCGGCCGTAGCGCGTCATCGTGTATCCGTCCCACGGCAGGCGAAAATCATCGGCGCGCTCCGCGAGCCAGACAAAGTCCTGCGAACGCGACAGATGCGACAGCGTCCAGGCGCAATAATCGTCGATGTCGCAGACGAAACGAAATTCGCCGCCGGCTTTCAGCACGCGCGCCATCGCGGCGATGGTCCAGTCCTGCACGAAGCGCCGCTTCCAGTGCCGCCGTTTCGGCCAGGGATCGGGATGGATCAGGTCGATCCGCGACAGCGAAGCCTTCGGCAGCCAGGCCAGGAGCTCGGCGGCATCGCCTGCGAACAGGCGGATGTTGCCGATCTCGGCGGCCTCGATCTGCGCGAGGATCTTCGCCATGCCGTTGACGTAAGGCTCGCAGCCGATGAAGCCGGTTGTGGCGAAGTTTTGCGCTTCTGCCGCAAGATGCTCGCCGCCGCCGAAGCCGATCTCAAGCCGCAAATCGTCGACGGCGGGGCCGAAGAGCTCGCGGGCATCCGCCGGTGCTTCGCGGTCGATGGCGAGCGCAAGGCGCGGCAGCAGATGATCGATCAGCTCGGCTTGGTGCTGCCTGAGCTTGTGGCCCTTGCGGCGTCCGAAGAAGGCGCGCTCGCTGTCCTCGCGATCGGGATCTGATTTGCGCTCACTCATCGTAGCGTCTGGTACAGGCGATGGAGCAGCCGCGCGCGCGGTTCGAGCGACGAGACATAGAGCTGCTCGTAATGGGTGTGCGCGCCCTTGCCGTCGACGCCGAGCCCGTCGAGCGTCGCGGTGTGGGCGGCGGTGAAATTACCGTCCGAGCCGCCGCCGGTGTGAACGTCGAGCAGCTCGAAACCGATCTCCGTGGCAACGGTCTTTGCATGTTCGTACAGCGAGGCGCCTGCATTGCTCTTCTCGTAGGGCGGACGATTGAGCCCGCCCGTGACCTTGACGGTGACGCCATCCGTCTTCGATGTCAGGGCGAGGATCTTGCCGACGAATTCATCCGCGTCCTTGAAGCTCGGCACGCGCAGATCGATTTCGGCATGGGCTTCTTCCGGCGTCACGTTGGGCCGCGTGCCGCCGCGCACCACCCCGACATTGACGGTGACGCCGCGCGCCAGATCGTTCATCGCTTCCAGCGCCAGGATGACATTGGCGAGCTCGCGGATCGCGCTGCGGCCATCCTGGGGCCGCGTGCCGGCATGCGCGGGCACGCCCTTGATGAACACTTCGAATCGCCCGACGCCCTTGCGGCCGGTGACGATCTTGCCACCGTCGCGGGCCGGCTCCGTCACCAGCACGTATTTCGCCTTGCGCCCTTCGGTCTCGATGAGTGCGCGAGAGGTGGGGCTGCCGATCTCCTCGTCGGAGGTGAACAGATGGGTGATGCCGAGCGGCGGGCGATCGGCCGTGGCACAAAGCGCGCGAAAGGCGTGATGGGCGATGTAGGCGCCGCCCTTCATGTCGTAGATGCCGGGACCGAACGCGCTGTCGCCTTCGACCTTGAACGGCAGGCGCTCGATGAATCCCATGGGATGAACGGTATCGAGGTGGCTCAGCACCAGGATGCTGGGCCGGTCCTGGCCCCAGGTCGAGCGCGCCACGAGATGATCGCCGCAGCCGTCGACGCCGGCGATGCGCTCGAGCGTAACAGGGAGATCGCGGTATTGCTCCGCGACCATCGAGACCAGCTTGTTGACCTGTTCAGGTGCGTCCGTTGGCGTCTCGACCTCCACCCAGCGGCGGATGCCATCGAGAATAGTTTGGGAATCGAACCAATTGGAGCTGACCATGAGCGCATCTGTGCCTTTGAATCGCATCATCGAGGAGGACGCGCATCAAAGCGCGGCCGCAAATGACGACATAGGCCAGATTTGACGCAGTCTCAAATCGGATTGAGAGGGCGCGTCAGCGCTTGTCGGGGCCTTCGCGGGCAGCGATCTGCTCGACGAGATCGACGATCGAGCGGCGCATCTTCGAATCCGTGATTCGGGTGAACGCTTTGGTCAAAGCGAGTCCTTCGGAAGTTGCGAGGAAATCCGAGACGTAAGACGGCGATGCGCCTTCCGCGAAGCCGTCCGGCCCCGCCACGCCGCTCGGACCGCCCTCGAACAGGAAGGACACCGGCACCTGGAGAATTTCGGCAATTTGCTGGATGCGGCTCGCGCCGACCCGGTTTGTGCCCTTCTCGTATTTCTGCACTTGTTGGAAAGTCAGGCCCAAAGCTTCACCGAGCTTTTCCTGGCTCATGCCCAACATGATGCGGCGCATCCGCACGCGACTGCCGACATATTTGTCAACAGGGTTGGGCGCTTTCGACATTTCCTCAGCCCTCCAAACATCACCTTCGGCGCAATCAGGAATGCCTCAGGTGTAAGCAACGTCAAAATCAGACCCTGTTATTGGAAAACATTGCGGAGAAATTTAGCAATGCCCACTGTCTTTTGCAGCCGGTGCAGAATGAGGAGGCCGCGTGCAGTCTGTCAACCGTGGGACTACGGTTGTCAAAAGTTATCGGCCGCGGCTGCGTGATCAGGGGCGCCGCTTGGCAACACGTCGGCGGACCGCCAGAAACACGGCGAGCGCGACGAGCATGGCCGCGGGGACATCGCCCACGCGCGCATAGATGGTCGGCGGGATCGCGGCGGGCAGATTTGCATCCAGAACGCCTTCGATCCCGAGACCGAGGCTGGCGACGATGCGTCCCACCGGATCGATCACTGCGGAAACGCCGGTATTGGCGGAGCGAACCAGCGGCAATCCGAGCTCGATCGCGCGCATCCGCGCCTGTTCGAGGTGTTGGTAGGGGCCGGTCGAGATTCCGAACCAGCCGTCATTGGTGAGGTTCACGATCCAGCCCGGACGCTCATTGCGTCCAGCCACCTCGCCGGGAAAGATTGCTTCGTAGCAGATCAGCGGCAGCGCGGAGGGCGCGCCGGGGACCGCCAGCGCATGCCGCACGGTGCCGGGAATGAAGCCGCCGCGCACACGCGTGAGTTGCTCGAAACCGAGCTTCTCCATCAGACCCTGGTAGGGAAGAAACTCGCCGAACGGCACCAAATGCAGCTTGTCGTACATAGAGAGCACGCTGCCGTCGTGATCGATCACATAGATCGAATTATAGGCGCGGGTGATCGGCGTGCCCCGCGGCAGGTCGGGCGCGCGGACCGAGCCCGTGATCAGCACCGTGCCCTTGGGCAGAAGCTCCGCGATTTGCGCCATCGCATCGGCTTCGCGAGTGAGGAAGAACGGAAAGGCGGATTCCGGCCAGATCAGGATGGTGGCATCACGCACGCCGGTCGATCGCGGTCCGGAGGCGCGGTCCGACAAGGCCAGATATTTCTTCATCACCTCCGCCTTGGCGGCGTAGTTGAATTTCGCGTCCTGCTGGAGATCCGGCTGCATCAGGCGCAACTTGGTGCCGGCGACCATCGTGGTCGGATGCAGCGACAGGCGGATCGCGCCGAAGATACCCATGACAAGCAGGAGCGCCAGGGCCGCGGCCGGTGCGCGCCACGCCAGGCGGCGATCGGGCGTGCGGTCGATCAGCGCCGCGGGGCTCGCGAAGATCGCAACCGTCAGGAACGTCATGCCCCACAGGCCGATCAGCGACGCCGTTTGTGCCAGCGGCAGCGGCTCGGACAGCGCATAGCCGAACGCGTTCCAGGGAAAGCCGGTCAGCGCATGACCGCGCAGCCATTCGGTGATGGTGAGGCTTGCCGCGAGCGCAAGCACGCGCGTCGCGTTCTTGGTCCAGAGCAGGCGGGCGAGCGCAAAGCCCATTGCTGTGAAGATGGACAGATAGGCCGGCAGGCCCAGCACGGCGAACGGCGTCAGCCAGGCGAAGACATCAGCGTCGACGAAGAAGGCGTAGCCGATCCAGTAGAGGCCGGGCACGAAATAGCCGAGTCCGAACCAGTAGCCGGTCAGCGCTGCGGCGGGGACGCCGCGATATCGTCCCGCGCCGGCGCCGTCGATCAGCCAGACCAGCACCGGAAAGGTGATGAAAAGCACCGGGAAGGCGTTGAACGGTGCCAGCGCCAGCACCGAGAGCGCGCCGGCAGCCATCGCGACGAGCGCGCGCTTCCATCCCCAGGTCAGGATGATGGCAAGCGCGATCTGGCGAAATCGCTGGAAAGGGCTCACTGCGGACCGGTCCCGTCGCTTGGCGGCGGGGTGGGGGTGTCGCTGGCCGCCGGCTGGCTGCCATCCGGCGCGGCCTCGCGGCGCCGGCTCTCGCGCTGGGTGCGCGGTGCGGGACGCTCCTTCCGCGTCGAGATCCGCAGTCGCTTGACCCGGCGCGGATCGGCATCGAGCACCTCGATCTCGTAATGGCCGGGGCCCGAGATCACCTCGCCGCGCACCGGCAGGCGCCCGACGAAACTGACGAGATAGCCGCCCAGCGTCTCCACTTCCTCGCCGGCCTCGCCGGTGACGAAATCTTCGCCGATCACGGTGCGGACGTCGTCGAGGCTGGCGCGGGCATCCGCGATGAAGGCGTTGTCGGGCAGCCGCACGATCGAGGGCGGCTCGTCGCTGTCATGCTCGTCGTCGATCTCGCCGACGATCTGCTCGACGATGTCCTCGAGTGAGACCAGCCCGTCGCTGCCGCCATATTCGTCGACCACCAGCGCCAGATGGATGCGAGTGGCCTGCATCTGCGCGAGCAGGTCGATCGCCCGCATCGACGGCGGCACGTAGAGCAGCTTGCGGATGATGCGCGCTTCCTCGAGCGGCAGCGCGAGATCGACCGTACGCAGATCGAGCCCGGCCGGCAGCGGTTTCTTGCGCTTGGTTTTCGTGACCCCCGACACGCGCGCACGCGCGGTCATGAAGGCAAGCAGATCGCGGATATGGACGATGCCGACGGGATCGTCGAGCGTCTCGTTGTAGACCACAAGGCGCGAATGGCCGGCGCTCTCGAAGCGGTCCATCAACTCGCCGAGCGGGATGTCGCGCTTCACCGCGATGATGTCGGCGCGATGCACCATGACATCGGCGATGCGACGCTCGTGCAGGCCGAGGATGTTGCGCAGCATGGTGCGCTCGACCGTCGAGAAGCCGGTGTCGTCGGGCGTCGTGGCGTCGAGCACGACCTGGAGGTCGTCGCGTACCGAACCCGCCTTCCAGCCGAACAGGCTGCGAATGGCACGCAGCAGCCAGCCTTCCGCGGTCGGGCGCATCACCTCGCCTGAGGTCACCACGACCGGTAAATTGGCCGTGTTGCGCGGATTGTCGTGAATCGGGTCCGAATCCGGCATCTCAATGCGTCCCTGGGCGGTCGGCATAGGGATCGGGAATGCCGAGATGAGCCAGGATCTCTCGTTCGAGCGCTTCCATTTCCTCGGCGTCGTCTTCGTTTTCGTGGTCGTAGCCGACCAGATGCAGGAAACCGTGCACGGCGAGATGGCTCAAATGATGATCGAACGGCTTTTGTTCCTCGTCCGCCTCACGCCGCATGGTCTCGTAGGCGATCGCGATGTCGCCGAGCATGCGCGGCGCATCGCCCGGTTTCCATTCGCCTTCCGGCTGCAGCGCGGGAAACGACAGCACGTTGGTCGGCTTGTCGATGCCGCGCCAGTTGCTGTTCAGCGTGCGGATGCCGGCATCATCGGTCAGCATCACCGCCACTTCCGCCTCCGCAACGTCTTCGTCGACATTCTCGGCGGCGGCCGCCACGGCGCGCTGGATCACGGCTTCGGATTCGGGCTCCCGCTGCCAGCAATCGGCGACGACGAGGACCTCGGTGATGGGAAGATTGGGGTGTGACATTGTCCTTGTTCCGAACGAAGGGGCGCCGTGTCCGCGCCCATATGGTCCGGTTGCTGCCTCGTCAGGATTTACCGGCGGCCGGCCGCTGCGGCGCCCCTTCGTAGGCGGAGACGATCCGCGCCACGAGCTCGTGGCGGATCACGTCTTCGGCCTTGAAATGAACTTGCGCAATGCCTTCGACGCCGCTCAGCAGGCGCGTCGCTTCGGCGAGGCCCGAGGTCTGGCCGTTCGGCAAGTCGATCTGCGAGGGATCGCCTGTCACGATCATGCGGCTATTCTCGCCGAGGCGGGTCAAAAACATCTTCATCTGCATCGACGTGGTGTTCTGCGCCTCGTCCAGGATGATGGCCGCGTTGGTCAGCGTGCGGCCGCGCATGAAGGCGAGCGGCGCGATCTCGATCTCGCCGGTCTGCAGCGCGCGCTCGACGATGCGCGCGTCCATCAGGTCATAGAGCGCGTCGTAGATCGGGCGAAGATAAGGATCGACCTTCTCGCGGAGATCGCCGGGCAAAAAGCCGAGCCGCTCGCCGGCTTCCACCGCCGGGCGGGACAGGATGATCTTGTCGACTTCCTTGCGCTCGAACAGTTGCGCGGCATGCGCGACCGCGAGCCAGGTCTTGCCGGTGCCGGCGGGGCCGATGCCGAACACCAGCTCGTGGCGCTTCAGCGCGCGGATGTAGGAATCCTGCGCCGCCGTGCGCGCGCGCACCGGGCGCTTGCGCAAATTGATGCTGTCGAAGGTGGATTTGGCTGACTTGGCGTCGAACTCGAACAGCGAGCCCTGCGCGATCACGGCACGGATCGCGCCCTCGACCTCGCCCTGGTCGAGGTCCTGTCCCTTCATGGCCTGGGCGTAGAGCGTCTCCAGCACGCGGCGCGCGGCATCGCAGCCGTCACGCGAGCCGCCGATGGTGATGTGATTGCCCTTGGAATCGACGACGACACCGAGCCGCCGTTCGATCTGTGCCAGATGCTGGCCGTAAGGGCCGACCAACGCGGATGCGGCGCGGTTGTCGTCGAAGTCGATGACGACCTGGGTCTCGGGCGGAACCTGCATGTCGCGGTCAAATTTGCGGCTGGGAGCGATGGAAGAAGACGAATCCGATGCGCTTTTGGGCAAGGGTTCAGGCTCCAGTGGCGATGGGCGATAAAGCGGGCTCGTGCGCCATGGCGAGCTCACCGAGGAAGCTGTAGCGTTCGAGGCTGTCGATCCGGACCGGCAGGATTTGTCCGATGATGTCGGGCGAGGCCATCACATGGGCGGGCTGGAGGAATGCGGTGCGGCCGACGATCTGGCCATCCTTGCGGGCCGGACGCTCGAACAGGACATCGACCGTTGAGCCAATCGCAGCCTTGTTGAAGGCCGATTGCTGGCTGTCGATCAGTTCCTGGAGCCGCTCCAATCGCTGGTCCATCTCGGAGGGGGACACCGTCTCCTGCATGTCCGCGGCCGGCGTTCCCGGCCGGGCGGAGTATTTGAACGAATACGCAGCAGCGTAGCCGATTTGCGTGACAAGCGCGAGGGTCGCGAGAAAATCTTGCTCGCTCTCGCCCGGGAAGCCGACGATGAAATCTGATGAGAAAGCAATGTCTTGGCGTGCGGACCGGAAACGGTCGATGACATCAAGATAATCATCGGCGGTATGTTTCCGGTTCATGGCGGCCAAAATCCGGTCCGAGCCCGACTGCACCGGCAGGTGCACGAACGGCATCAAGGCATCGAGATCGCGATGGGCTGCAATCAGACTGTCATCTACATCGCGGGGATGGCTGGTTGAATAGCGTAGCCGCGCGACGCCCGGAAGCGCCGCGAGGTGCTCCAGCAGCCTGCCGAGCGGCCAGCTTTTTCCGTCCGGCCCCTCGCCATGATAGGCGTTGACGTTCTGCCCGATCAGCGTGAGCTCGCGCACGCCGTTCTCAGTGAGCCGCTTTACGTCATCGACGATCTTTGCCACCGGCCGCGAGACTTCCGAGCCACGCGTGTAAGGCACGACGCAGAAGGTGCAGAACTTGTCGCAGCCTTCCTGCACCGTGACGAAAGCGGAAATGCCGCGGGCGCGGATCGCGCCGGGCTTGGGCTGCGCGAGGAAGCCGAACTTGTCCTCCGCAGGGAATTCGGTCTCGATGGCGCGGCCTTCATTGCCGGCGCGCTTCAGCAGCTGCGGCAAATGATGATAGCTCTGCGGTCCCACCACGACGTCGACCGCGGGCGCACGGCGCACGATCTCCTCGCCTTCGGCCTGTGCCACGCAGCCCGCGACCGCTATCTGCATGGTGCGCCCATCGCGCGCGGCGGCGTCCTTGGCGACGCGCAGGCGGCCGAGCTCCGAATAGACCTTTTCCGAGGCCTTCTCGCGGATATGGCAGGTATTGAGGATGACGAGGTCGGCGTCGTCAGCGCTGGCCGTCTCCACGAATCCTTCCGGGGCCAGCGTGTCCACCATGCGCTGGGCATCGTAGACGTTCATCTGGCAGCCATATGATTTGATGTGCAGCTTGCGCGGCGGCGTCATGGAACCCGGAAATGAGGTGGGAGGACCGCCCTCAGATATAGGCTGGGGCTGCGGAAATCCAGCGATTGGGGTCTTTTTGGTCGCATTCCGGGGCGCGGCGCAGTCGCGAACCCGGAATCCAGAGGTTTTGGCACGAGATTCCGAGTTCGATGCTGGCGCATCGCCCCGGAATGACGCCGAGAGGAGGGATTCAGCCCGCCAGAGTGTCCGCAGCGACCCGCCGGACCAGCTCCGGCAATTGCCGCATATCGTCGAACGTCAATCCGGCCCCCGCGCTCCGTAGTCTTTCGGCGTGGCCTGGCGGGCAATGGCTGCCACCGTGAAAGCCCAGCACGGTCATCCCGGCGGCATGCGCGCCGGTCACCCCGGGGACGCTGTCCTCGATCACGAGGCACCGCTCCGGCGCGACTTTCATCTGCGCGGCGGCGAACAGAAAAAGATCGGGCGCGGGCTTGCCGCGCGCGACCTGGCTCGCGGAAAAGATGTTCGGAGCGAGCAGATCGTAGAGACCGGCGCAGGTCAGGCCGTGGTGGATCTTCTCCGGCGTGCCGCTCGACGCAACGCATTTGGGCAGATCGATTGCACCAATCGCTGCCGCCACATGGGTGATCGGCTGCAAATCGCTGGCATAGAATTGCAGCGTCGCCGCATTCACCTGGCTCTCGAGATCGTCGGGAAGATTGCGGCCGATCTCCTGTTCGACCATTCGCCGCGCATCTTTCTCGGATACGCCGAGGAAGCGGACCAGCACCTGCTCCGATGTGATCGGATAGCCGTGCCGGGACAGCACATCCGCATGCGCGCGACAGGAGATCACCTCGCTGTCCACGAGCACGCCGTCGCAATCGAAGATGACGAGATCGATCGCCACTTAACTTGTGGGTTTGTCGTCGTCGAGCGGGACGCAATAGAGTTCGAGCCGATGATCGACCAGCTTGTAACCGAGCTTGCGGGCGATCTCCGCCTGGAGCTTCTCGATCTCCTCGGAGGTGAACTCGATCACCTTGCCGTCGCGCAGGTTGATGAGGTGGTCATGATGGCTGTCGCGCATCTGCTCGTAGCGCGCGCGGCCTTCGCGGAAATCATGGCGCTCGATGATGCCTGCATCCTCGAACAGCTTGACGGTCCGATACACGGTCGAGATCGAGATCTTGTCGTCGACTGCGACACAGCGGCGGTACAGTTCCTCGACGTCGGGATGATCGACCGCCTCCGCGAGCACGCGGGCGATGACACGGCGCTGCTCGGTCATGCGCATGCCGGTGGCGGCACAGCGCGCCTCGATGCCGGACGCCTTGGAAGCGGGGGAAGGTTTAAGACCAGTCATGTAATGTCCGCCTGACGGGGCGCTTTCTGCCATCAATGTTACGACAAGTCACGTCGCATCAGAAGTGCGTTCAATTGTTCCCCGTTCGGCTGCTTATAGTAGCGTTCGCGGCGTCCGACCACCATGAATCCGGTTCGGTCGTAGAGCCGCCGCGCCGGCTGGTTGTTTTCTTCGACTTCGAGAAATATTGTACGGACGCCGCGTCCTGCCAGGTGGCCGAGATGGGTCATCAGCAGTGTGCGAGAGAGGCCGCGGCCGCGATGGGCCTGGTCGACCGCGATCGAGAGGATCTCCGCTTCGTCCGCGCCGATCCGCGACACCGCGAAGCCCACGGTGTTGCGGCCGAGGCGCAACCGGTGCACCAGCGTGTTGCGCTCGCTGAGCATGCTCTCGAACTCGCCTTCGCCCCAACCGCGCGCGAAGGAGGCGCCGTGGAGCTGCGCGAGCCGTGCAACGTCGCGCGCGACAGCCGGCTCGACGACGGGCGTCCCGCCGCGCCACCATTCCGAGAACCATTTCATCATGAGCTTGCGGCTTGTGCTGCAAGCGGCAGTTGTGCGGGCGGCTTTGCGTCGGGCGCCCGCAGATAGAACGGCCGCGCCGGATTTGTTGCGGGATCGGCCGCGGCGCCAAGCCATGCCACCCAGCCGATGTCGGGCGCGGGCTGCGCGTCCACCGCGACCGGCTGCGGCATATCTTTCGGCCAGCGCTCGGCGAGGATGTTTGCGGCATTGCCGACCAGATGCGGTGCGCCGAATTGCGACGCCGCGATCGCTTCGTCGATGGGAGCGACGCCCGGCCGCACCAGCTGACTGCCGTCACCGGCCACGATCTGGAAATAGACGTGGTCGTGCCGCGCGTCGATCGCCGAGATCACCGGCGCCGCTCCGCTCTGGCCGACGACGGCGGCGGCATAGGCCGACAAGGTGGTCAGGCCGACGGCGGGCCGCTTCGCAGCGAGCGCAAGGCCGCGGGCCGCCGAAATGCCGACGCGCAGGCCGGTGAAACTTCCGGGGCCCATGGTGACCGCGATGCGGTCGAGCGCGGTGAAGGCGAGATTGGCTGACTGCATCACGCGCGCGATCATCGGCATCAGCGCTTCGGCGTGGCCGCGCTTCATCAGAAGCTGCTCCTGTGCGAGGAGCTGGCCGGAATCGGTGTCGAGAACGGCAACCGCGCACGCTTCCAGCGCGGTATCGATGGCGAGGATCAGCATGGAACGATCGTAGCACCATCTGTCATGGGATGCTCGCCATCATGGCCGGGCTTGTCCCGGCCATCCACGCCTTTGCGGACCAGCCTACATCGGTCGGACTTCGACCACGTCGGGGACGAAGTGCTTGAGCAGGTTCTGGATGCCGTGCTGGAGCGTCGCGGTCGATGACGGGCAGCCGGCGCAGGAGCCCTTCATGTTGAGATAGACAATACCGTCCTTGAAGCCGCGGAAAGTGATGTCGCCGCCGTCATTGGCGACCGCCGGCCGCACGCGGGTCTCGATCAGATCCTTGATCATGTCGACTGTCTCGGCATCGGCCTCGTCGAAGAATTCGTCCTCGTCGTCGAGATCGGAATCGCTCGCGGCGGCACCGTCGGCGAGCAGCGGCGCGCCGGACATATAGTGCTCCATGATGGCGCCGAGGATCGCGGGCTTGAGCTGTTGCCATTCACCGTTCGCCTTGGTCACGGTGATGAAGTCCGATCCGTAGAACACTCCGGTCACACCGGGGACCTCGAACAGCTTTTCGGCGAGCGGCGAGCGTGCGGCCGATTCGCGGTTGTCAAATTCCATCGGTCCGCCGTCGACCACGACGCGGCCGGGAATGAACTTCAGCGTGGCGGGATTGGGAGTGGCTTCGGTTTGAATGAACATGGTTTTCTCCAGACGTCGCCGGTTCAAGGCCGGCGCGTGCTCTATCCACTAGCAGATGGCGACGGCGAACGCACGGTCAAGGGGTAAGCTGGCCGTTCACCTGTTATATCAGCGGGTTAGGGTGCCCGCTTCTCCCTCCGCAGACCAACGAGGCGAGGTGAAGAGCAACAGCCTAAGACAGCGAATCCACGCTCTGGTCGCTCAGCGCGCCGGAAATGACCGTCACCGGCACCGGGAACGTGCCGAGCGCGTGCGCGAGCAGCGAGACCAATGGCCCCGGGCCCTCCGCGCCCGGGTTCGCGGCGAGCACCAGCATGGCGATGTCGGGATCCTCGTCGATCACCGCCAGCAGCTGTTCCATGGCGGCGCCTTCCCGGATCACCCGTTCCGGGGTGATCGCGGCGATGCCGTTGGCGCGGCCGGCGGCACGGTCGAGCGCGGCTTCCGCCGCCTCCTGCGCTTCGGCGCGCATGATGTCGGCGACCCCCAGCCATTCCTGGCTCTGCTGTTCGGGCTCGATGATGCGGAGCATCACCACACCGCCGCCGGCGCGGATCGCCCAGCGGCTGGCGTAATAGACCGCACGGTCCCACTCGGCAGTGTCGTCGACGATGACGAGGCATTTGGGCTTGTGACCCGGCTCGAAACAAAGTCGCTTGCTGGTCATGCATGTCCCGGAATGTGCACGGCTGACATGCTGCCACACTCCGTCGTGCTTGGGGAGAGCGGAAGCGGCCGGCGCCGTGACGTCGGCCGCGTTTTCGCGAACGCGCTTTAGCGCCGGCGGATGAAGCCGACGATGTCCTTCGAGAGCTTCATGGTCTCGTCGGCGATCGCGCGCGCCCGGTCGGCGCCGTCGTTCAGGATCGCGTCGATATGGCCGGGGTCGGCGACGAGGCGCTTCATCTCGCCGGCGATCGGCGCGAGCTTGGTGACGCACAAATCCACCAGCGCATTCTTGAAGCTGGAGAACTGGCCGCCGCCGAAATCCCTGAGCACGTCAGCCTTGGAGCGGCCGGAAAGCGCGGCGAAGATGCCGACGAGATTGTCGGCCTCGGGACGCGCTTCCAGACCCTTCTCCTCGGTCGGCAACGGCTCCGGGTCGGTCTTGGCCTTGCGCACCTTCTGCGCGATGGTGTCGGCATCGTCGGTCAAATTGATGCGCGAATTGTCCGACGCGTCCGACTTCGACATCTTCTTGGTGCCGTCGCGCAAGCTCATCACGCGCGTCGCCGGGCCCGTGATCAAGGGCTCCGGCAGCGGGAAGAACAGGCCGTCATTGGCGCCCTGGCTGCGGATCGACTCGGCGAAGTCGTTGTTGAACTTCTGCGCGATGTCGCGCGAGAGTTCGAGATGCTGCTTCTGGTCCTCGCCGACCGGAACGTGGGTGGCGCGGTAAAGCAGGATGTCGGCGGCCATCAACACCGGATAGTCGAACAGCCCGACGGACGCGTTCTCGCGGTCTTTGCCGGCCTTCTCCTTGAACTGGGTCATGCGGCCCAGCCAGCCCATGCGCGCGACGCAGTTGAAGATCCAGGCGAGTTCGGCGTGGCCCGAGACCTGGCTCTGGTTGAACACGATGTGCTTGCTCGGATCGATGCCGCTGGCGATGAACGCCGCGGTCACCTCGCGGGTGTTGCGTGCGAGTTCGACCGGTCCACCCCAGACGTCCACGCCCTGCGTGATCGCGTGCATATCGACGACGCAATAGATGCAGTTGTGGGTTTCCTGCATCTTCACGAAGTTGACGATCGCGCCGAGATAATTGCCGAGGTGCAGATTGCCCGTCGGCTGGACGCCCGAAAAAACCCGTTCAACGAATGCCATGGCAGCTTTCCTGCAAGATACGGGGCGTCGTTTCCAACAGCGGCGCTGCCCCGTCAAGGGTATTTCGCTAAACTCGGGCGCCGGGATCGGGCTGGGCGGGGCGCTTCAAGGCACCGGCCGCCTCGCGCCAGGACGCGACGCGGAGGATTTGCAGGAGCAAGCCATAGACGACGATTCCGGCGGCGATCTGTGATCCCAGCGCAATGAAGCGGATGAGCCCATGGGCCTCCGAAGGCAAGAGGCCCGCCGTCAGCCACAGCAGGCCGCCCATGACGAGCGCGGCGAGCACGATCCGCGGCAGCCGGTTGCGGGCGGCGGCATCGACCGAGAAGCCGAATTCACTGTTGCCTTTCCGGAGCAGCGAGATCGCACTGCTCCAGGCGCCGGCGGCAATGCTGGCAGCGATCCCGCTCGCGCCGAAGAAATGACCGAGCAGGACCGCGAGCGCGACCGCGACCACGAACCCTTTGGCAGTCGCAAGCAGCGGCGTCATCGTGTCGCCGCGGGCAAAATAGGCTGGCGAGAGCGCCTTGATCAGCACATGCGCCGGCAGTCCCAGCGCCAGCCACATCAGGGCGCACGCCGTGGCCGCACTGTCCTCCGCGCCAAAGGCGCCATGCTCGAACAGCAGCCGCACGATCGGCTCCGCCAGCACGATCAGGCCGAGCGTCGCCGGCAATGCCAGCCCGGTCGCGAGTTCCAGCGCGCGCGATTCGGCATGCGCAACCGCGTCACGGTCACCGCTCCTCACCGCGTGCGTCAGCTCCGGCACCAGCACCGTACCCATGGCGACGCCGACAATGCCAAGCGGCAGCTCGATCAGGCGGTTGGCGAAATAGAGCCAGGAGACCGCGGCGGGCGTGGCGGAGGCGATGATCGCACCGGCCACCATCAGCCATTGCGGGCCGGAGCTCGCGATCATGCCCGGGATCGCCTTGGCGAAGAAGCCGCGCATGTCCTTGTCGAAGCTCACGCGCAGCGGGTTCGCCAGACGCGCACTTCGCTGCGACAGCAGCATCAGGAGCTGCAGCAGGCCGGCGATGCCGACGGTGGCCGCCAGCATCCACGCGGCGAAGGTTGCATCGGCGTGCCCCAGCAGGAGTGCTGCGATCGCGGCGATCAGCGCGATGTTGAACAGCAGCGGTGAGAACGCGGTGAGTGCAAAGCGTCCCTGCGCGTTGAGCAGGCCCATCAGTACCGTGACGGGTCCCGCGAAGGCGAGATAGGGCAGCATCAGCCGCGCATTCTGGACGGCGAGATCGAGCGATGCGCTGCCGACGAAGCCCGGCGCGATGATCATGATGATCAGCGGCATCAGAAGTGCAATTACGACCGAGATTGCGATCAGGCCCGCGCTCACCGTGCCGAGCACGCGTCCCGCGAACGCCGCCGCAGCCGCCTCGCCTTCGCTGTCACGAACGCGCAGCCAGGCCGGGATCAACGCCGCATTCAAGGCCCCCTCGCTGAGCAGGCGCCGCACCACATTGACGAGCTGAAATGCCGCCAGAAACGCGTCCGCCACGGCGCCGGTGCCGAGCAGCGCCGCGATCAGGGAATCGCGTGCAAAGCCCAGCAGCCGTGAAGCCAGTGTCCCCGTCGAGACGGTCAGGAAGGAGCGGATCATCGGAACTGCATAATACCGTTGCTTGCCCGCGGAGGGCCGGCCGTGATAGGCCGCGAGCCAGATTTCAGACCGACAGGAAGCGGATTTCCGCGGGTATCGCAATCCGCCAAACAGGATCAAGGTGAATGGCTGACGTGAAATATGACGTTCTCGGCATCGGCAACGCGCTGTTCGACGTGCTGGTCAAGACCGACGAAGCCTTTCTGGGCAAGCACGGCATGACCAAGGGCAGCATGTCCCTGATCGACGAGGCGCGGGCCGCCGCCATCTACAAGGACATGGGTCCGGCGACGGAAGTTTCCGGCGGTTCGGCTGCCAACACCATCGTCGGCATCGGCAGCCTCGGGGCGCGCGCCGCCTATGTCGGCAAGGTCAAGGACGACCAGATCGGGAAGCTCTACGTCCACGACATCCGCGCGGCCGGCGTCGCCTTCAACACGCCCGCGGCGAAGGACGGCCCTGCGACCGGCTGCTCCTACATCCTGGTGACCGATGACGGCGAGCGCACCATGAACACCTATCTCGGCGCCGCGCAGGATTTGTCGCCCGCCGACATCGACCCGGCCGAGATCGCCGCGGCCGGCATCGTCTACCTCGAGGGCTATCTCTGGGACCCCAAGAACGCCAAGGACGCCTTCGTCAAGGCGGCCAAGATCGCCCATGATGCCAGGCGCAAGGTGGCGCTGACATTATCGGATTCCTTCTGCGTCGATCGTTATCGCGACGAATTCCTGGGGCTGATGCGCAACGGCACCGTCGATATCGTGTTCGCCAACGAGTCCGAGCTGCATTCGCTCTACCAGACCTCGGACTTCGACACGGCGCTCAAGCAATTGCGCAACGACGTCAATCTCGGCGTGGTCACCCGCAGCGAAAAGGGCTGCATGGTGGTTTCGGCTGAAGACGCCGTCGCAGCGCCGGCGTCTCCGATCGCGAAACTCGTGGACACCACCGGCGCCGGCGACCTCTTCGCTGCCGGCTTCCTGTTCGGTCTGGCGCGCAACCTGCCCTACAAGCAGTGCGGCGAGCTCGGCGCGCTCGCGGCCGCCGAAGTGATTCAGCACATCGGCGCGCGTCCGCAGGTGTCGCTGAAGGAGCTGGCTGAGCAGCGCGGGTTGACGGTTTAAGGTGGACTCTCTCTCACCCGTCATTGCGAGGAGCGCAGCGACGAAGCAATCCAGACTGCCTCTGCGGAAAGATTCTGGATTGCTTCGCTGCGCTCGCAATGACGATTGAGTTGGCAACCTACGCAGTCTTCGCGGCCTTCAGTCCAAGCCGTTGCTCCACCTCGTCGCGCATCAGGAATTTCTGGATCTTTCCGGTCACGGTCATCGGAAACTCGTCGACGAATTCCACGTATCGCGGAATCTTGTTGTGGGCGATCTGGCCGTCGCAGAAGGCGCGCACCTCTTCCATCGTCAGCGTCTCGCCGGACCTGACCCGGATCCAGGCGCAGAGCTCCTCGCCATAGCGGGTATCCGCAACGCCGAAGATCTGCACGTCCTGAATCTTGGGGTGCCGATAGAGAAATTCCTCGATCTCGCGTGGATAGAGGTTCTCGCCGCCGCGGATCACCATGTCCTTGATGCGGCCGACGATGTTGCAATAACCCTGGTCGTCGATGATGGCGATGTCGCCGGTATGCATCCAGCCATTGGCGTCGAGCACATCCGCGGTCTTCTCCGGCTCCTCCCAATAGCCCAGCATCACGCTGTAGCCACGGGTGCAGAGCTCGCCCCGTTCGCCGCGCTTGACGATCTTGCCGTCGAGATCGACGACCTTGACCTCGACATGCGGATGGATTCGCCCGACCGTCGAGACGCGGCGATCGAGCGGATCGTCGACGGCGCTCTGGAAGCTGACCGGGCTCGTCTCGGTCATGCCATAGGCGATCGTGACCTCGCCCATGTTCATCTCGCTATTGACGCGCTTCATCACCTCGATCGGGCAGGGTGCACCGGCCATGATGCCGGTGCGCAACGATGTCAGATTGAAGTTCGAGAATTCGCTGTGGTCGAGTTCGGCGATGAACATCGTCGGCACACCGTACAGCGCGGTGCATTTTTCCTGCTCGATCGTCCGCAGCGTCGCGAGCGGATCAAACCCCTCGCCGGGATAGACCATGGTCGCGCCGAGCGTGACGGAGGCGAGATTGCCCATCACCATGCCGAAGCAATGATAGAGCGGCACCGGAATGCAGATGCGGTCCGCTTCGGTCAGGCGCATGGCGCGGCCGACGAAATAGCCGTTGTTGAGAATGTTGTGATGGGTCAGCGTCACGCCCTTGGGCGATCCCGTCGTTCCACTGGTGAACTGGACGTTGACGGCATCGTCGAATTGCAGGGAGGCACCGAGCGCGGCGAGCTGCTCACGGTGCGGGGGTCCGGCCATGCCGGCGACCTCGTCGAACGGAATCGTGCCCGGACAGGCGGGGCCGCCGATCTGGATCACGATGCGCAAGTCCGGCAGCCGCGCGGCGCGCAATTGCCCGGGCTTGGCGGTCGCAAGCTCCGGCAACAGCGTGTTGAGCATGTCCATGTAGTTGCTGGTCTTGAACGCCGTCGCGGTGACGATGGCGCTGCATCCGACCTTTTGAAGCGCGAATTCCAGCTCGCTCAGCCGGTAGGCCGGATTGATCGTCACCAGGATAAGGCCGGCCTTGGCGGCGGCGAATTGTGTCAGCGTCCATTCCGGCCGGTTCAGCGACCAGATGCCGATCCGTTCGCCGCGTTCGAGACCGAGCGCGACAAAGCCGGCGGCGAGCGCGTCGACCCGCTCGGCAAACTCCCTCCATGTCCACCTCACGCCGTGGCTGGGCGAGACCAGCGCCTCGCGATCGCCCCAGCGCCGCGCGGCCTGATCGAGGCTGCGCCCGATGGTGTCGCCGAGCAGCGGCGTGTCGGAGATGCCGCAAACGTAACTGTCGGCTTTGTCTGCCAAGATCATGTCCTCCAGTCAGGTGCGTGACGGCCGGGACAACAAGCCCGGCCGTGACGCGTCGTGAGAGTCAGGCGCGCCTTACGCCGCCTTCTGCCCGCTGCCGGCATCGAGCCCGGCATAGACACCGCGCTCGAAGCCGGCAAAAGCCTCGAGACACTTTGCGTCGGCGAATGGCAGCAACTGCATCAGGATCACGCCGGTGACGTCGCGCGCCGGGTCGATCCAGTAGTAGGTGTTGGCGAGGCCCGCCCAGGCGAGGCTGCCCGCGCTGCGCCCCTCGGCGGTCTTGGCGGTGTTGATCATGAAGCTGAGGCCCCACTTCTTCACCTGCTCCGGATAGAGATCGACGTCATTGGTGTACATCGGCGCCGCCGTGGTCATCTTGCCCATGGCGAGATCGCCGATGTGGTTCTGCCCCATCGTCGCGATGGTCTCGGCCTTCAGCACCTGATTGCCGTTGCCGCGGCCCTTGTTGAGGATCATCTGGGTAAACCTGATATAATCGGCCGCGGTCGAATAAAGGCCGCCGCCACCCATATGGAATTCCGGCTCCTGTTCGAGCTCGAACGGGATCGCGGCGAGCTGGCCATCCTCGCCACGCGCATGCATGCCGACCAGGCGCTTGCGCATGTCGGCGGTGATCTTGAAAGCGGTATCGCTCATGCCGAGCGGTGCGAACAGATTGTCGCGCAGATAGGCATCGAGGCGCTTGCCGCTGACGGCTTCCACCGCCTTGCCGACGAAATCGATATTGGTGCCGTATTCCCAGCGCGTGCCGGGGTCGGTCATAATAGGCGTCTTCAATGCCGCGTTCTGGCAGGTGGTGATGGCGGGGATGCCGTTCTTGTCCAGATAGACCGCGAGATCGCCGTTCCACATGTTGTAGCAGAAGCCTGCCGTGTGGGTCATGAGCTGGCGCAGCGTGATCGGCCCCTTGGCTGGCCGCAGCTTGGCCTCGCCCTTGGCGTCAAAGCCTTCGAGCACCTGCGGCTTGGCGAGATCAGGCAACACCTCGCCGATCGGCGCATCCAGCGACAGCTTGCCCTGTTCGACGAGCTGCATCGCGCCCGCTGATGTCACCGCCTTCGTCATCGATGCGATCCAGAACACGCTGTCGGCGGTCATCGCATCCGGCTTGGACAGGTCGCGTTTGCCGAACGCGCCCTGATACAGCACGTCGGTACCGCTGGCAGCAATGGCGACGACGCCGGGAATCTCTCCGGCTTCGCTCTTCTGGCGCAGAATCTGATCGATCTCAGCTTTGCCTTGCATACGCGTTTCCTCCGGTTTGATTATTGTTGGAAGCGATCGATTGTCCTCCCGCGTCCGCCGCCCGGCAAGCACATCCGCGTACCTGCCGCGGTCGCGATGTCGTGACTTGACGGTCCGTCACCCACGCAGGACGACAATAGGCCGAACCGCAACACGCAGTCACAATCTTCGGTGGATGTCCGCAACCAGCCGTGCCCTTGGATGGGCCTGGGCGAAATGTTTCGAAAGTTTTCGAGCACTTGAAACATTTTGTGAGTTGTGGCGTTCAGCACCGGGCCCAATCGCGGGCAAACGTTAAGACTTGATGCAAATTTGGCGGCCGCCCACCGGCCGCCAGGGGGACCTCAGATGATTTCGACCTGGAGCGAATGGAAGCGCTATCCCCGTGCCGGACGGGGCGAAAACCTGGAAGCGCCGATCGCGCCTGGGATCTATGAGGTCCGCATCGCCGGCACCGGTGCGCTCTATTCGTTCGGCGCGGTCGACAATCTGGCGCAGGCGCTTGCGCTGCTGCCGGTCGGCTCGAAGTCCTGGTTCGGCCGCCGCAACGCGTCCGACGTCCCCGATCTCGAATACCGGACCTGCGCGACCTCCTCCAAGGCCGACGCCAAGGCGGCCGCCGAGCGCATGATCGGGCGGCGCGAGACCTATCTGAGCGGCGCGGCGTAAGGACGCGCCGCTCCTAGCCTGGCTCCCAGCAGATGTGCGTTGCGGGACGGTGCATTGCGCGCCGCTTCTCCCTATATTCCGGCCGAACCGGAACAGCCCGCAAAAGCCCCGCAGGAGCAACGCCATGACCCCGTCCGCCGCCGCACGTGCGCAGCACGCCACGTCCAATTTGCGCGACCGGTTGAAGGACCCGTCGCTGCTGAAGGAGGCCTGCTACATCGACGGCGCCTGGGTCGGCTCGCCGGTCTTCGCGGTCAACAATCCCGCCACCGGCGTCGAGCTTGCAAAGGTTCCGCAGCTCTCCGCGGATGATGCCACCAGGGCCGTCGAAGCAGCCGAACGCGCCTTCCCGGGCTGGGCCAAGCACACCGCCAAGCAGCGCTCCAATATCTTGCGCAAATGGTTCGAGCTGATCATCGCCAATCGCGAGGACCTCGCGCTGATCCTCACCTCTGAGCAGGGCAAGCCGCTCAGTGAAGCGCTCGGCGAGGTCGACATCGGCGGCGCCTATGTCGAATTTTTCGCCGAGGAAGCCCGCCGCGTCTATGGCGAGACCATTCCGACGCAGCGGCCGGATGCGCGCTTGCTCGCGATCAAGCAGCCGATCGGCGTCTGCGGCGCGATCACGCCGTGGAATTTCCCGAACTCGATGATCACACGAAAGGTTTCGCCGGCGCTTGCGGCCGGCTGCACCGTGGTGCTCAAGCCCGCCAATGAAACGCCGCTGTCGGCGCTGGCGCTTGCCGCGCTCGCGGAGAAAGCCGGCGTGCCCAAGGGGGTGTTCAACATCATCACCGGCGATGCCGCGCCGATCGGCAAGGTGCTGTGCGAGCATCCGGCCGTGCGTTTCGTCGGCTTCACCGGCTCGACTGCGGTCGGCAAGATTCTCTACCGGCAGGCCTCCGTCGGCGTGAAGCGGCTCGGCCTCGAGCTCGGCGGCAACGCGCCGTTCATCGTGTTCGACGACGCCGATATCGATGCGGCGGTCGAAGGCGCCATCGTCTCGAAATACCGTAACATGGGCCAGACCTGCGTCTGCGCCAACCGCATCTACGCCCAGGACAAGATCTACGACGAGTTCGTGCAGAAGCTGTCGAAGAAGGTCGCGGCGATGAAGATCGGCGACGGTACGGAAACCGGCGTCACGCAAGGCCCGCTGATCAATTTGAAAGCGGTCGACAAGGTCGAGCGCCACATTGCGGACGCCGTGAAGCGCGGCGCCAAGGTCGTCACCGGCGGCAAGCGCAGCGAGCTCGGACGCTCGTTCTTCGAGCCGACGGTGCTCTCCGACGTCAAGCCGGACTCGCTGGTGGCGCAAGAGGAAACCTTCGGCCCGCTCGCGCCGGTGATCCGCTTCAAGGACGAGGCCGACGTGATCGCGATGTGCAACGCCTCGCCGTTCGGGCTCGCCTCCTACTTCTACTCCCGCGATCTCGGCCGCGTCTGGCGCGTCGCCGAAGCGCTGGAGTCGGGCATGGTCGGCGTCAACACCGGCCTGATCACGACCGAAGTCGCGCCCTTCGGCGGCGTCAAGGAAAGCGGCCTCGGCCGCGAAGGCTCGCATCACGGCATGGAAGAATATGTCGAGATCAAATACGTGATGATGGCGGGGGTGTAGGGCTCGCCATCATTCGCGGATGTGATGAACGCAATGCCCCCTCCAGGGTCGTCCTGGCGAAAGCCAGGACCCAATACCCCGGCGAGGCGTTTGGCGGAGATTGGTGGTCCGGTACTTCCACCGCCTGCGATAGATAGATTCCGCGGTATGGGTCCTGGCTTTCGCCAGGACGACATCCAATGTGTGGTGCGCTAGTTGCGCTACGGCCTCGCTACCGCCGCAACACCGCGATCGTGCGGTTCGCGAATGTCAGCCGCTCCGCCATGACCGACACGAAATAGGTCAGCAGCTTGTGGCTGAGTGCGGGATCCTCGACCTTGATCGCGTCGAACTGGTGCGTATTCAGCACGTAGAGCACGCTGTCGACTTCGGCCTGGATGGTGGCGCTGCGCGGTGTCTGTGACACCAGCCCCATCTCGCCGATCGTGGTGTAACGGCCGAGGCTGCGCACGCGCGTGGTGCGGTCGTCGTCGGCAGGAATCATGATACCGACGCGGCCGTCGAGGATGAAATGCATGGAATCGGCGGGATCGCCGGCTTGCACGATGACCTCGCCGGCTTCGACCTCGATGCGCTGGCAGCGGCGGATCAGTTCGTCGGCGCCATCCTCGCTGCCAAGCATTCGCGTGAACCAGTCGCGCAGGCTGGCTTCTTCCTGCGCCAGCTCCTGATGCTGCGAGATGAGCTCGTTCTCGCACCATTCCAGCGCGCGATCGAGCTCGGGGATGATGGTGACGCCCTCGCCGACGAAGTCGCTGGAGCGCAGCACCTTCTCGGCCGTGGCCGACAGATGCACCAGGATCAGCTCGACGCCGAGTTCGCCGGCGCTGCGCTTGATCTGGGCGAAGCTATAGGCAGCCGATGAATCGACGCCGGTGACGAGCTTGAAGTCAAACAGCAGATAGCGGCATTCGGGCCGCTCCTGCAGCAGCCGCTTGACGTGCTGGTAGAGCCGGTTGGCGGAGCCGAAGAACAGATAGCTCTGGAGATTGAGTCCCTGGATCTTGCCGCCATGGGCCAGCAGCACGTCCTGATCGTCGCGCGAGCGGTCGAGCGAGGAGCGGTACTCCGAGCCGTCGAAACTGTACTTGATCGACTCCACCCGTGCGGCGCTGAACGCAAACGTCGCGCAGCCGATGATGACGCCGATCAGGATGCCCGGCACAAAACCCCAGGCGACGATGATCGCGATGATGGTGATCAGCGACAGATATTCCAGCTTCGACAGCCGCTTGCGCGACTCGACGATCCATTTGTGCAGCTGGTCGGCGCCGAGATAGAGCAACAGGCCGCCGAGCACGAATTTGGGGATGAAGCCAAGCAGCTCGGGTGCGACGGCGAGCACCAGCAGCGACAGCGCTGCGGCCGTGAGGCCGGACAGGCGCCCGCGGCCGCCGCTGGAGAAATTGAGCATCGAGCGGCTGGTCGAGCTGCAGCCGGGGTAGCCGCCCAGCACGCCGGTCAGGATATTGGCGGCGCCGGTGACGTTCAGCTCAGATTCCAGATTGGCTTCGCGATGCGTGGCCACCTCGATGCCGGTGGTGTTGAACAGCGTGCTCGATGCCGTGACGAAGATGACGGCGACGACATTGCCAAGCAGGTCCGGGATGGCAAACCAGGGATATCGGGCGAGATCGTCGCTGTGCCAGGGCAGCATGAAGACCGCTTGCGGCGGGGACTGAAAGGTCCAGCCCAACGTGCGCGCGTCGTCGAAGGAAACGCCGGTGATCCAGAATGCCAGATGCGCGGTGAGCACGCCGCCGACCAGGATGATCGGCAGTCCGAACGGGCTGCGCGAGCGGTGCCAGGTGAAATACAGCACCAGCGCCATCGCGCAGGCGGCACCCAGCTCCAGCAGGATGGTACGGTTGGCGAAGTGCGACAGTGTCGCGAATTGCAGGGGATGGTCGGTGATCACCCGGACCGCACCCATGACGATGAGAAGTCCGGTTGCGCCGAGGAAGCCGCCGACCACCGGATAAGGCACGTAGCGGATGGCGCGGCCAAGCCGGGTCAGGCCCAGTCCACACAGCACCAATCCTGTCAGCATCGTCGACAGGCCGAGCGTGATCAGGACCGGTGACAGCAACGGCGCTGGCAGGTTCGCCGTCTCGATGCGTTCGACCACGGAGGCCGCCAGGATACCCGTCACCGCCGCGGTCGAGCTGTCGGGGGCTGCAATCGCGAAGGGCAGGGAGCTGCCGAGCGCGACGACGGCCGCAAGCACCGCAGAGCTGACGAAGGTTGCCGTGATGCCGTAGGACAGATAGGGCGACAACGGCCCCGCGAAGATCAGCAGCGAGTAGGACAGTCCGAATGTGACGGTCAGGACGCTGGCGGCGCTCCCGCCCAATATATCATTCAGCGCGCGCTTGAGAGCCGGATTAAGCCCGGTCGACGGAGTGAAGCCAATCGCTGGATCTGTCACGCCGTGACACTCGCTCGTGAATATTCCCCTCCGAGAGGTAGACGACTGCGAGCCCAGCGCAACAGGATTCTTGCAAGCCGGATGGAAGAAACCGAAGCGCCCGCCATTCGTCGTCGTCCTGGCGAAAGCCAGGACCCATTACCCCGGGGAGCAGTTTGGCGAAGTCTGTGCATTCGGGATTTGCACCGAACGCACGCGAGAGACCTCGCGGTATGGGTCCTGGCTTTCGCCAGGACGACGCCGGGGAGGCATCGAGCCGGCGGGCAATGACGGAGCGGGACGAAACAGCCGAGCTAAATCTTCAGCTCACTCCCCGTCACCCGGCGGTATGCTTCCAGATATCGCTTGCTGGTCGCGTCCACCACGCTTGCGGGCAAAGGCGGCGGCGGGGCGTCGCCATTCCAGCGGCCGGCGCGGCGTTCGACGTCGAGATAGTCGCGCAGCGGCTGCTTGTCGAAGCTCGCCTGCGGCTGGCCGGGCTTGTAGGCGTCGACGGCCCAGAATCGCGAGGAGTCCGGCGTCATGACTTCGTCGATCAGGATGATGCGGCCGTCCTTGTCGCGGCCGAATTCGAACTTGGTGTCGGCGATGATGATGCCCTGCTCGCGGGCGAGCTCCTCGCCGAGCGTGTAGATCGCGCGCGTCATGCTCTCGAGCGTGTAGGCCGTCTCGTCGCCGACGACCTCGCGCATCTTCGCGATGGTGATGTTCTCGTCATGGCCGGTCTCGGCCTTGGTCGCCGGGCTGAAGATCGAAGGCTCCAGCTTCTCGCTTTCGACAAGGCCTGCTTTCAGCTTCTCGCCGGCCAGCGTCCCGCTTGCCGCATATTCCTTCCAGGCCGAGCCCGAGAGATAACCGCGGATCACGCATTCGATCGGAAATACCGTAGTGCGGCGGCACAGCATGGCGCGGCCGAGAATTTCGGCGCGATGCGGCTTCAAGGCCGGCACAGCGGCGATGATCTCGTCGGTGTCGGCGCTGATCATGTGATGCGGCACCACGCCTTCGAGCTCGCCAAACCAGAAGGCGCTGATTTGCGTCAGCACCGCGCCCTTCATCGGAATGGTCTCGCCCATCACGACGTCGAAGGCGCTGATGCGGTCGGTGGTGACGAGCAGCAGGCGGTCGTCGTCGACGGCGTAGATATCGCGCACCTTGCCGCGCCCGATCTTAGGCAGGGGCAGGTCGCTGGAGAGCATGGCGGTCATCGGCAGAACTTTCGGAGCAAGGCCTTGCGACAGGACATCCGGCCGCGCCTGATCGCGCGACCGGAAACCGGGATAGCCTATTCCGGCAGCGGAATGAACTCATGTTCCTGCGGAACTGCGGCGAAGCGGCCGGTTTTCCAGTCCTGCTTGGCCTGCTCGATCCGCTCCTTGCTGGAGGAGACGAAATTCCACCAGATGTGGCGCGGGCCCTCCAGGGCGTCGCCGCCCAGAAACATCATCCGCGTGGCCTTGAGCGCCCTCACCGTGATGCGGTCGCCCGGACGGAAGATTAGCAGTCGCGGCCCCTCGTAGCGCTCGTTCGCGATCTCGACCTCGCCATCGACGACGTAGATGGCGCGCTCCTCGTGATCGGGATCGAGCGGCACGATCGCGCCCGCGACCGCCGTGACCTCGGTATAGAACCAGGGCGACACCATCGAAACAGGCGAGGTGACGCCGAAGGCCGAGCCCGCGATCACCTTCGCGGTGAAGTCGCGCTCGGAGACCATCGGCAGGTCACCCGCGCCGTAGTGCTGGAACGACGGTGCGATCTCTTCCGATCCGGCCGGCAGCGCGATCCAGCTTTGCAGGCCCAGCATCTTCTGCCCCGAGGCGCGCTGCACATCCGGCGTGCGCTCGGAATGCGCGATGCCGCGGCCGGCTGTCATCAAATTCATCGCGCCGGGCTGGATCTCCTGGATGTTGCCCTCGCTGTCGCGATGCATGATCGCGCCGTCGAACAGATAGGTGACGGTAGCAAGCCCGATATGCGGGTGCGGCCGTACGTCCATGCCCTTGCCGGAGACGAATTGCACCGGCCCGAAATGATCGAAGAAGATGAAGGGTCCGACCATCTGCCGCTTGCCGTGCGGCAGCGCGCGCCGCACCGCGAAGCCGTCGCCGAGATCGCGCGTGCGCGGCACGATGACGAGATCGAGCGCATCGCAGGACATGGGATCGCCGAGCACGGGATCGTTCGAGGGTTGCCAGCTCATGGTAGGGCTCCTTTTGGCTTTTTCGAGCTAAATCGTAGCAGGATTTCGTGCGGCCGTCGCGGCTAAGCCTGGGCCACACACTCCGCCGTCATCGCCCGCGAAAGCGGGCGATCCAGTACGCCGCGGCCTATCGGTTCGATCACTGCCGTCTCGGCGTACTGGATCGTCCGGTCAAGCCGGACGATGACAGCTGTGGTGCGGATGGTGCTTGAAAACATACGCCTGACGAAGGATGTTTGGCTGATGTCAACCGCGACCCATCGCATCACCCGATGACCCTTGCCGCAACCGAGCTCGCCTTTCGCGCCGCCGCCGTGGCGCTGCTGCTGGTGCTGGCAGCGTCATTGCTCTCGGATTTCCGCAATGTGCTGGCAGCCCGGCTCGGTGCGGCCTTTGCGCTCGGCTCGGCCGCGCATGCTGTGAGCTATTCCGTCGGAACTTCATCGCTGGTCCCGGCATGGCATGCGCCGCTGATCGCGGTGTCGACCGGCAATATCGTGGTGTTCTGGCTGTTCACGCGCGCATTGTTCGACGATGAGTTTCGCCTGCGCCGGTGGCACGGATTGACCTGGGGGTTGGTGACAGCGTTCAGCTTCGTCAGTTGTCTCTGGATCGCACCCGGCGGGCATGTCCGGTTCGCCGTCACCGCGGTGAACCTGATTGTGCTCGGCTTCATTGCGCTCGCGATCATGCAGACGATCGGCTCATGGTCGGCCGATCTGGTCGAGCGCCGCCGCCGTGTTCGCATCTTCATCGTCTGTGCTGCCGCGCTCTATGGCGGATTGAACGCGCTGCTCCAGATCCTTGTCGCCGGCAGCGAGGTCGGCGATGTCGCCAACACCGTCAACGCCGGCGTGCTCGCCGGCATCGTTGTGGCCATCGTCTATGCGATGATGCGGGTCGACGGCGCCGACCTGTTTCCGGCCGCCGCGGAGGCTGCGCCGGCGATCGCGGCGAGCCAGCCTGTGGGCGAGGACGCCGCCGACCAAAAGCTGATCGACGCCCTGATGCGGCTGATGGCGCACGAGCGGATCTATCGCCAGGAGAACATCAGCATCGGCGTGCTCGCGGGCCGGCTGAAAATTCCCGAATACCGGCTCCGTCGGCTGATCAACCAGGGGCTCGGCTACCGAAATTTCAATGTGTTCCTGAACAACCACCGGATCGAGGAGGCCAAGGCCGCGCTGGCCGATCCCGCTCAGGCCGAGGTCCCCGTCATCACCATCGCGATGGACTCTGGCTTCCAGTCGCTCGGCCCTTTCAACCGCGCCTTCAAGGCCGTGACCGGCGTGACGCCGACGGAATACCGGCGGCTCAAGGTGAATGCTGTCTAGGCCTTAGTGCACTGAAATATCTAGAGTATCTCAGAATCGGCGAGCGTCTCGCGGTTTCCAGCTACGCCGTTTTCCAAATTCGGCGAGCGGGCATCGCGTGAATGCCGCTTCGTCTCCGGCACACGCCTCAAGCCGGAGCAAGCCCGTGACCCGCCGCAAGATTGTCCTTCTCACCGCCACCATCGTCTTTGCCGGCCTCGCGCTCGGCGCGGTTCGCGCCCATGACGTGCCCAAGGTCGCCACCGGCTTCATCGCCGACGTGCTCTGTTCCGAGACGTTTGTCTCGGGCCTCGATGTCAGGCGTAATTTGACGGAGACCATTGATGCGATGCCGGGCGCCGGTTTGCTCACCTGGGCGATGGACTATCAGGTCGATCGCGCGCGCAAGGACGTTACGGTGACGCTGTTCGGCATTGGCCGCAGCCATGCCGTGTATCGCGAGGGCCTCGGCTGCACGCTTGAGCACGGTGCGGAGATTGCCGACGTCCGGCTGCCGCCTGATGACAGGCAGCCGGCGTTGTTGCCCGAGATCGCCGGCCCCGCAATCGTGTCGCCGCAAAGCCCGGAGCTGTCAGCCGCGCTCGATCGCGCCTTCGCTGAGCCGACATCGCCGCCATTCCGCCGCACCCGCGCAATCGTCGTCATGAAATCGGGTCGCGTCATCGCCGAGCGCTATGCGGACGGCATCGGACCGGAGACGCCGCTGCTCGGCTTCTCCATGACCAAGTCCGTGATCTCGGCTCTCACCGGGATTCTCGTGCGCCAGGGCAGACTGAAGCTGGACGGGCCCGCACCGGTCGCCGCCTGGACAAATCCGGACGATCCGCGTCACGCCATCACCCTCGATCAATTGCTGCGCCACACCGCCGGCCTGGCGCTCGGCAGCTCGCTGCAGGCCTCGCTCGGCTCGGCGTTCGAGCCGGTCAATCGCATGAAATTCGTGGAGGCCGACATGGCCGCCTATGCCGCGAGCATGCCGCTTGCGACCGCGCCGGGCACCGTGTGGAATTATCACGATGGCAACACCATCATGCTCGCGCATCTGATCCGCAAGGCCGCCGGCGGCAATTCCGAAGGAGCGCTTGCCTTCGCGCACCACGAATTGTTCGTGCCGCTCGGCATGCGCCACGTCACGCTCCAGCTCGACGGCGCCGGCACGATCAAGGGGTCGAGCGAGATGCTCGCATCCGCGCGCGACTGGGCGCGGTTCGGCCAGCTCTATCTCAACGACGGCGTCGCCGGCGGCAAGCGCATCCTGCCCGAGGGCTGGGTGAATTATTCGGTGTCGGCGACGCCCAATGCCTGGGTCGGTATCGGCGCCGGCTTCTGGACCAACCAGGGCGACAGCTTTGGCGCGACCTTCCGCGTCGAGCACGGCTGGCCGCGTGATGCCTTCTTCGCCAAGGGCACCATCGGTCAGTACACGATCGTGATTCCGTCGGAACGACTCGTGATCGTGCGGTTAGGCCGTTCGCCGAACGCGCCGCCGGAAGCCGACGGTGTGTTCGATCTGGTGCGCGACGTGGTTGCGGTTACGCGCGAGAAGGGAAAGCTGGCGGGGGTGAATTGAGGTGCTTCACCTCCCCAGCTCCGTCGCCTTCGCCACGCGATCGAACCGCTCCAGCGTCATGATCGCGTCCGCGAATTTCTCCGCGCGCGCGTTCAGCACCGGGCGGGCCAGCGTCAAAAACTTCTGCTGCATCGCCCGCGCATCGGGGAAGGAGGTCGGCTCTCCCGAGGGATCGGCATAGAGCCGCTCGTGCACGCCGTCGTCCGTCGTGATACTCACGCGCGCGCCAAAGGGGTGAGTGCGGCCGACTTCGAGACGATCGTCCTGTACCACGTCGAACTTGTCGGCGAGCGCGTCGATGGCTGCGTCCCCAAGGCGGGTGTAGTCGTCCCAGCCAAATGACCCCTGATCGAGCGCGAGCGCGCCGGTGAAGAACATCGAGAACTGGCCGCCGACGATCGAGGTCGGGTGCCGCTTGGTCGCGGCGTCGCCGGTGAGCGTGATGCCGTTGCGATGCAGGCCGATCTCCACCCGCTTGACCTGATCGGGTGTCAGATTGTGCTCGCGCCGCATCGCGATCAGCGCGTCGATCGCGGCGTGGGTATAGCGGCAGCTCGGATACGGTTTGACGCCGATCTTCATGGTCTCGTAGGTCTTGCCGAGCTCGGCGACCGCCTTGTCGGGATGCGCATCGTCGGTGTAGCCGGCGAGCAGGCCATGCTTGCCCTCGACGGATTCCGTCGCGCCGACGAAATCGTTGCGCGCCAGCGTCGCGGCGATCACGCCATTCATCGCGGCGGCGCCGACCTGGTAGCGTTTGTTCCAGGCGCCATTGACCAGGAATTGCAGCGAGCCCGCGGCTTGGCTGCCGGCGACTCCGAAGGCGGCGATGAGCTGTTGCTCGGAGAGGCCGAACAGTTTGCCGGCGGCCGCGGCTGCGCCATAGGTGCCGGCGGTGGCGGTCGGATGGAAGCCGCGGGCATAATGCGAGGTCGGGTCGAGCGCGTTGCCGAGCCGGCAGCAGACCTCATAGCCCGCCACGATCGCGGTCAGCACGTCGCGGCCCGACGCGCCGACCATCTCGCCGACGGCGAAGGCGGCCGGAACGACCGGCGCGCTCGGATGCAGCGAGGAATCCGCATGCGTGTCGTCGAAGTCGAGCGAATGGCCGAGGGCGCCGTTGAGCAGCGCCGCGACCGCCGGCGTCCAGGTCTTGGTGTCGCCGAACACGGTGGATTCGCCCTTGGTATCGAGCGCAAGCGCCTCCAGCATCTTCAGGATCGAGGGGGTGGATTCCGCTTCGCTGCGGGCGCGGATGGCGCTGCCGAGGAAGTCCAGCGTCAGGACTTTTGTCCGATCCAGCACTTCCGTCGGAATATCCTGGAATTTCAGGTTGGCGACATAGGCGGCGAGCGTTGCGGTTTCGTGAGCCATCGTGTTTCCTCGTTTTGGCGCGCAAGTTAGGCGGGCTGATTTGGCCTTTCAAGCGGCCTCGGGGCTGCGGGCATCAGCTATGCTTTTGGCTGGCTTACGAGGGTTGGACGGGGATACGCGACCATGGCATTCGCAGGAGAGCTGTTCGACCGGGTCTGGTCGCGAAAGACCCAATTGGGGCTGGCGGTCCGGGTCACGGTGGCGGCCACCGGCGCCTACGCGCTCGCCACCGCGCTGCATCTCTTGTTGCCGCTCTGGGCCGTCCTCACGTCCATCATCGTGACCCAGATGAGCGTCGGGCGCTCGCTGAAGGCGACACGCGACTACATGCTCGGCACCATCGGCGGCGCGATCTATGGCGGCGCCATCGCAATCCTGATCCCCTATTCCGGCGAACTGGGCCTGCTGGGTCTGCTGGTGCTGGCCGTGGCGCCGCTTGCCTTTGTCGCATCGATCTATCCGAATCTGAGCTCTGCAACGGTGACGGCCGTGATCGTGCTCGTGCTTCCCTCGATGCATCATGCCGATCCCATGGCCTCTGCGATCGATCGCGTCAGCGAAGTCGCGGTCGGCGCGGTGACGGGGCTGCTCGTCTCCTTCCTGGTGCTGCCCTCGCGCGCGGTGCGGCAAATCCGCGCCAGCGCGGCAAAACTGCTCGAATTGATCGCGGAGGCCTTCACCGAATTGCTCGCGGGCCTGACGCGCGGCCGCGACAATGACGCGCTGCATCGGATTCAGGACGGTATCGGCACCGCAATGGTGGGAATGAATACCATTGGCGCCGAAGCCGAGCGCGAGCGCTCGGCGCGATTGTCGAGCGGGCCGGACACCGGCCCGTTGTTGCGCACGATCTTGCGGCTGCGCCATGACGTCGTGATGATCGGCCGCTCGACCGTGGTGCCGTTGCCGGCCGAGGTGCAGACACGGCTTGCCGCACCGCTGACGGAAGTCTCGACCGTGATCGCGCGCTTCCTGCGTTCGGCGGCCGCAGCCTTGCGCGAGGGCGCCGGCGCGCCGCCGATCCACCCCGTGCATGTCGCGCTTCAGCACTATGCCGAGGCAGTCGCCGCCGTGCGTCAGGATGGCCTGATCCGCGGCCAGCCCAGCGACACCGCGGAGCGCTTCTTCGCGCTCGGCTTTTCGCTGGAGCAGATGCACCAGAATCTCTGCGATCTCGATCGCGTCGTCGGCGAATGGTCGGAGGCCGCGACCGACAAGCCCGCGCGCGTGGCGGAGTGAGCTAGCGCCGCGTCAGGCCCTTGTCCTGCATGCGCCAGACCAGCAAATCGATGCGGTCCTGGCCGAAGAACGGCTCGTTCTCGAACACGAAGGTCGGCACGCCCCAATGGCCGGAGGCGGCGTGGTCCTTCTCGTTCTCCGTGATCACCTGCTCGTAGCGATCCGGGTCGGCGGTGATCGCGGCATCCATCGCGGCGAGATCGAAGCCGGCCTTGTCGGCGGCGCGCGCAAGATGATCGCCTTCGTTCCAGCCCGCCACCGAGCCGTCCCACAGCACGCGGGCGATCGCGTCGGTGAATGCGAGCGAGCGTCCCTCGAGCTGCGCCATGGCACCAAGCCGGGTCAGGCGGTGGATGTAGGGTTGCTCGGCCGCGACGTCGAATGTTGTCTTGTCCTGGACGATCGGATCCGGCCTCGGAAAGCGGAACGGAATGCCCTCGTGCTGCGCCACGCGCCTGCTGTCGAGCACCACATAGCGAATGAAGTTCGGGCTGGCCTTCTTGAAAAACCCGGGCACTCGGACTGCGAGCGGATAGACCGGCCGCAAATTCACCGCCAGATCGTAGTCTTCGACGAGCTTCAGCGTCTTGGGCAGCGCCAGATAGCTGAACGGGCTGCGAAAGGAGTAGAAGAGGTCGACGGAGAGCGTCACCGGGCCGGCTCCGCAATCCGCCCCATCATGCTGCGGGCCACAAGCTTGTGGAAGGGCGTGATGAGCGCGAGGTAGGCGCGGCCCAGCCGATTGTTAGTCCGCACCAGCGTGGTCAAGGTGACGTGGCGCGGCACCGCTTCGCCGGCCACATCGACCACGATGCGGAAGTCGAGATGATAATCATCGAACCCGGCGACCAGCTGCTCCGGCGTTTCGCTCAGCACCGGAAACAAGCCGATCAAACCGCCCGGCGCTGGCGTGCCCTCGCCCGATGTCTTCAATCCAAAGGGCGTCACCAGAATGTTGCGCAGGCGTGTCAGTGCACCGATCCAGCGCGGTCCCTGCAACACCATCCTGGTGCAGGCCTCGCGGGCATTCACCGGTGCTGTGCCGATCTCTACGCGAAAGGCGTCGATGAACTGCGCACCGGCCAGCAGCGTGCCGGCGTCAACATCGGGGGTAACTTCGCGGACAGTCCCGTTCATCCCGCCAGTCTGCGCGTCAGCATCCGGAAGCGCAAGATCAGAAGTCCGGCATAGACGAACGATCCGATCGACAGTCCGATCCAGACACCGACCGCGCCGAGATCGGCGTGAAAGGCAAGCCACCAGGCGATGGGAAAGCCCACGCACCAATAGCCGATCGCGGCGAATACCAACGTCATCCTGGTGTCATTGATGCCGCGCAGCGCGCCGCCCATGATGGTCTGGATGGCATCGGCAATGAAGAAGGTCGCGCCGACCAGCAGCAGCGTTGCGGTCAGCTCCACGGTCGCCATGCTGGCTTCGCTGCTGCCGAAGAACAGCCGTCCCAGCTGATAGCGGCCGAGAATGATCGCAACGGTCAGCGCCGAGACGAACGCGATCCCGATCACGGCGGCGACGAGACCTGCGCGCTTCACTGCGGCCGGGTCGCCGCGGCCGAAGGCGTGGCCGACCCGCACGGTGGCCGCCATGCCGATACCGAGTGGGACCATGAACAGCACGGCGGTGACCTGGAGCGCGATCTGATGCGCCGCGAGCGCAGTGATCGAGATCAACCCCATCAGCAGCGCCGCCGAAGAGAACAGGCCATATTCCAGCAGCAGCGAGAACGAGATCGGGGCGCCGATCGCGATGAGTTTGCGCATCAGGGGCCAGTCGATTCGCCAGAGATGGGCAAGCGGACGATAGTCCGCGAACGGCTTGCGCAGCCCCGCAATGGCGAGCGTGGCGACGAACGTGCCGAGATTGACGATGGTGGTCGCAAGCCCCGCGCCGAACAGGCCGAGCTCCGGCAGGCCGAACAGGCCGTGGATCAGGGCGTAGACCAATGCGGCATTGACGGGGATCGCCGCGAGCGTGATCCACAGCGGGGCCTGCGGCCGGTTCACCGCGCTCATCATGCTGCGCAGCGCGATGAAGCCGAGCGCCGGCGCGATGCCCCAGGCGAGGCCATTCAGATAACGCTGGGCGAGCGCGGCCGAGTGCGGCGCCTGACCGAGTGCGACCAGGATGTGCTCGCCATAGAGCGGCGAGGCCATCATCGGCAGCGAGATCAGCAACGCGACCCACAAGCCGACGCGCAAGGAGCGGCGGATGCGTCTGATATCGCCGGCGCCAAAGGCCTGCGCGACCAGCGGCGACACCGCCGCCATCAATCCGAGCCCGAAGGTGAAGCTGACGAAATAGACCGTATGCGCCAGCGCTGCTGCTGCGACCGCGCTCTCGCCGAGCCGCCCGATCAGCGCGAGATCGGTCGTGATCATCGCGATCTGCCCGAGCTGCGTCAGCATCATCGGTACGGCCAGCCGCAGCGTCTCGACGAATTCGTCGGCGAGAGGATTTGGCGGCACGCCGGCTTGCGGCTGCGAACGAGGCTGGATGGTGTCGAGCATGGCCGGGTCAATAGCACAGCCGGGCGACGAAAACATGGCCTCGCGCGTGTCCCGGACGCGCTGCAGCGCGAAGCGATGCTGCGCAGAGCCGGGACCCAGAAAATCGCGAGCGCAGTTCTCAGCCGCATGGGCCCCGGCTCAGCAGCGCATCACTGGCGTGCTGCGCTGCGTCCGGGGCACGAGACCATTCTTCGATCTCGAGCCGGAAAGCGCCTCACCCCTTCCGCTCGGGCACGCGCCTGATCTTCGCGCCGAGCGCATTCAGCCGTTCGTCGATGCGCTCGTAGCCGCGCTCGATCTGGTCGGCGTTGTTGATGGTCGAGGTGCCCTCGGCACAGACGGCCGCGAGCAGCATGGCCATGCCGGCGCGAATGTCGGGTGAGGTCATCGTCGCGCCGTGCAGCCGGCTTGGACCGGCAATGATGGCGCGATGCGGATCGCACAGCACGATGCGCGCGCCCATCGCGATCAGCTTGTCGACGAAGAACATCCGCGATTCGAACATCTTCTCGAACATCAGGATCACGCCCTCGCATTGCGTGGCGGTGACGATCGCGATCGACATCAGATCGGCGGGGAAGGCCGGCCAGGGCTGGTCCTCCAGCTTCGGCACGTGGCCGCCAAAATCGTCCTGGATCTTCAGCGTTTGGTTCGAGGGCACGATGAGATCGTCGCCCTCGATGCGGCAGACGATGCCGAGCCGCTCGAATCCCATGCGGATCGAGCGCAGATGCTCGACGCCCGCGCGCACGATGCGAAGCGGCGAACGCGTCACGGCTGCGAGCCCGATCAGCGAGCCGACCTCGATATGGTCGGGCTGGATCCGGTAGGTCGCGCCGCCCAGCGTCGCCGGACCGTGCACAATCATGGTGTTGGTGCCGATGCCCTCGATCTCAGCGCCGAGCGCAACGAGGAAGTTGGCGAGGTCCTGCACATGCGGCTCGGACGCGGCGTTGCGCAAATAGGTGGTGCCTTCGGCGGCGACGGCTGCGACCAGCGCGTTCTCGGTCGCGGTCACGCTGGGCTCGTCCAGGAACACGTCGGCGCCGGTCAGCTTCGAAGCGCGGAATTCGAGCCGGTCGGTCGCGGTGACCTTGGCTCCCAATTGCTCGAGCGCGAGCACATGCGTGTCGAGCCTTCGGCGGCCGATGACGTCGCCGCCGGGCGGCGGCAGCATCACTTCGCCGCAGCGGGCGAGCAGGGGGCCCGCGAGCAGGATCGAGGCACGGATGCGGACGCACAAGTCCGGATCGAGATCGGCCGCGCGGATGCTCTTGGCGTGAATATGAAGCGTGTTGCGGGCGGTCCATTCCGCGGCAGCGCCGACTGAGCGGATCAGCTCGACCAGCGTCTCGGTGTCGCGGATCCGCGGCACGTTTTCCAGCGTCACCGGATGCTCGGTGAGCAGGGCTGCCGCGATGATCGGCAGCGCGGAATTCTTGTTGCCGGACGGCTCGATCGAGCCCGAGAGCCGGTGACCGCCCTCGACGATGTACTGGATGGGCGCCACGTGGTCTCTCGCTGTGTTTTTGGGTGGGGCGGCTGGTTTGGAGGCGGAAACTACCGAGAATTGAGCGCGGGAGCAATTCTGCACTTGTCGCGGCTCGATCGCTTCGCAGCCCCGACACAGGTGCGCTCCCTCTCCCGCTTGCGGGGGAGGGCTGGGGAGGGGGTGCTTCAGCGATGGGATTGTCGAAGTTTACGGAGCGTATCCCGGCGAGGAGAAAGCCCCCACCCGGCGCTTCGCGCCGACCTCCCCCGCAAGCGGGAGAGGTTGCAGCGAGCGCTTGGCCAGCAGTTCGAAATCCAAAAGCCAGCGGCCTCAGATATCGATCGTCGCGCTCAGCGAATGTTCCTGGATGAAGTCGCGGCGCGGCTCGACCACGTCGCCCATCAGCTTGGTGAAGATGTCGTCGGCCTCATCGACCTCCTTGACCTTCACCTGGAGCAGTGATCGCGCATTGACGTCCAGCGTCGTCTGCCAGAGCTGCTCCGGATTCATCTCGCCCAGCCCTTTGTAACGCTGCAGCGAGACGCCCTTGCGGCCGGCGTCGGTGACCGCTTCGAACAGATCGACCGGGCCGTAGACCATGTGCTCGGTGTCCTTGCGCCGCAGCTTGCCGGGGCGGGCATAAACGTCCTGGAGCTTGACCGTGTACTCGTCGAGCTTGCGGGCTTCGACCGAGCCCAGGAACGCGTCATCGATGAGGGCGACGTCCTTGACGCCGCGCACCGTGCGCTCGAACTGGAAGCCATGGCCTTCGACGTATTGACCGATCCAGCCGCGCTCGACCTCGTCGGCGAGCGTGTCGAGGCGGGCGGCGATGTATTGCGCGGCCGCGGCGGCCTTCTCCGGATTGCCGTAGATCGCCTTGTTGAGCACGCCGGTGATGGCGGCCTGCTCGATCACCTTGCGATTGTAGCGGGTGTGCAGGCTGCGCAGGACGCCACGGACGGCGCGGGCGTCGTCGACCAGCGAGCGCAGGTCGCGGCCGGTGCGATCGCCGCCGGTGCCGGGAATATAGACGCAGTCGTCGAGCCCGGTATCGATCAGATAATCTTCCAGCGCCCGCTCGTCCTTCAGATATTGCTCGGACTTGCCGCGGTTGACCTTATAGAGCGGCGGCTGGGCGATATAGAGATAGCCGCCGTCGATGATCTCGCGCATCTGCCGGTAGAAGAAAGTGAGCAGCAGCGTGCGGATGTGGGCGCCGTCGACGTCGGCGTCGGTCATCACGATGATCTTGTGATAGCGCAGCTTCTCGATCGAGAATTCGTCGCTGATGCCGGTGCCGAGCGCGGTGATCAGCGTGCCGATCTGCTCGCTGTGCAGCATTTTGTCGGGACGCACACGTTCGACATTGAGGATCTTGCCGCGCAGCGGCAGCACGGCCTGGAATTCGCGGTTGCGGCCCTGCTTGGCACTGCCGCCTGCCGAGTCACCCTCGACGATGAAGAGCTCGGATTTCGCCGGGTCCTTCTCCTGGCAGTCGGCGAGCTTGCCGGGCAGCGAGGAGACCGACAGCGGGCTCTTGCGCGTCAGCTCGCGCGCTTTTCGCGCGGCTTCGCGGGCGGCCGCCGCCTGGATCACCTTGCCGACGATCATCTTGGCTTCGGAGGGGTGCTCCTCGAACCAGGCCTGCAGCGCCTCGTTGAGCACGTTCTCGACCACGGGACGCACTTCCGAGGACACCAGCTTGTCCTTGGTCTGCGACGAAAACTTTGGATCCGGCACCTTCACCGACAACACGGCGGTGAGGCCTTCGCGGCAATCGTCGCCGGTGAGCGCGATCTTTTCCTTTTTCGCGTTGGCCTCGGCATAGCCGTTGACCTGGCGCGTCAGCGCGCCGCGGAAACCGGCGAGATGGGTGCCGCCGTCGCGCTGCGGGATGTTGTTGGTGAAGCACAGCACGTTCTCATGGTAGCTGTCGTTCCACCACAATGCGGCCTCGACGCCGATGCCGTTGGATTCCGCGCGTACCATGATCGGCGCCGGCACGATTGCCTTCTTGTTGCGGTCGAGATATTTGACGAATTCCTCGACGCCGCCGGAATAGTGCATCTCCTCGCGCTTCTCGACCGCGTGACGCATGTCGGAGAGGGCGATGTTAACGCCGGAATTGAGGAAGGCGAGCTCGCGCAGCCGGTGCTCCAGCGTGGCGAAATCATACTCGATGTTCTTGAAGGTTTCCGTCGAGGCCTGGAACGTCACCTCGGTGCCGCGCCTGCCGGGCGCGTCGCCGACCAC
Organism: Bradyrhizobium sp. WSM1253; assembly: GCF_000244935.1. Lineage (NCBI taxonomy): Bacteria > Pseudomonadati > Pseudomonadota > Alphaproteobacteria > Hyphomicrobiales > Nitrobacteraceae > Bradyrhizobium > Bradyrhizobium sp. WSM1253. Next base: position 4,536,660 of record NZ_JH600073.1, on the reverse strand, counting down.
CTTGAGCGGCGCGACCGCATCGCCATGGGCGAATTCGATGTAGTGTTCCTTGTTGTCGCGCCAGATGCGCAAGCCGAGCTTGCTCGACAGCGCGTTGACGACGGAGACGCCGACGCCGTGCAGGCCGCCGGAAACCTTGTAGGAATTTTGGTCGAATTTACCGCCGGCATGGAGTTGGGTCATGATGACCTCGGCCGCCGAGATGCCTTCGCCCTTGTGGATGTCGACGGGAATGCCGCGGCCGTCGTCGCGCACGGTGACAGAATTGTCGGCGTTGAGGATCACGTCCACGCGCGTGGCGTGGCCCGCGAGCGCCTCGTCGATCGCATTGTCCACGACTTCGTAGACCATATGATGCAGGCCCGAGCCGTCATCGGTGTCGCCGATATACATGCCCGGGCGCTTGCGGACGGCGTCGAGACCCTTGAGCACGCGGATCGATTCCGCCCCGTAATCGCTCGGATTTGAGGGTTCGTTTTCGGCAGGCGTCTGCCGAGCAGGTTCTGTCATGAGAGGCCTTCGAGATGTCGCCCGAATCAGCCGCGCAAAAGGCGCTGATATGCGGGCTATTTGTGCCACGAAAGACGGATTGCGCCTAGCGCAAAGTATCTCCCGGCAAGTCTTTGATTAGATGGGATTTTTTGGCCGGTTTTCAAGGCTTTCGAAGGCCAATTCGAGGCGCTGAAAAAAGCGCGATTCGAGAGGCCGTTCGGGGTCGCTGAAAGGCGCGGATATTGCGGGGAACGAAGGGTGTTCCGAGGCGCTTGGAACGCCCCGGAACGGCCTTGCAGGCTCAATACATCTGCAGCGGCAGCACGTCTCCGTTTGGCCCCACCAGGAGGCCCCAGGCATCGCCGGCGGCCACGGTGAGGCTTTCGGTGCGGGCAGGGCGCCCCGGCAGACGCAGCGCGTACTGGTACTTGCCGGGCGGCAGATCGAGCATCGGGCCTTTCGGCGATTGCGGTCCGCCGGCACCAGCCGCGATCTTCACCGTTTGATTGTTGATCGTCAGCGATGCTTCCTTCGGCCCCATATTGCCGAGCATCAGCCTGGCCTGTCCCGCCTTCGGCATGATGTCGGCCTTTGCCGCGGCCTGCGGATTCCGCTGCACCAGACTGACCGTCGTCTCGTCCCTGGCGCGGCCGAGCTTCAGCACGGCCGGTCCCTCCGGCGAGGTGAACGCGAGTTCCGCCCGCTCGGCCGTTACGATTGCGCCGTCGGCCTTCTCCTGCCAGCCGCGGTTGGTCAGCTCCGTGCGATAGAAGGCGAGGACCTCGCCAAGCTCGGCGGGGATGCTGGCTTCGAGCTCGGTCCGGAACGACTGCTCGCTGCCGGGGAATTTCGTGGAGCTGATGCCGGTCGAGCTGTGCTGCGTCGGCACCGGCAGGGCCGAATCGGGATCGGGCGTGAGCGGCTCCTTCGATTTGGTCTGGACCACCTTGGCTTGCCTCGATTTGGCCTCGACGGGCTTCGCCGCGGCGATAACAAGACCGGAGCCGTTGGCGCTAACGTTTACCTTCGGCCCCATCTGCATCACGGTCATCGAGATCGACTTCCCGCTCTTGGAGAATTCCATCATCGCCATGTTGGGCTGGTTGATGACGGAGGGCTGCTCCTTCCAGCCCGCAGGCTTGAGCGATGCGCGATAGAACGCCGTGAGCGCCTTCACGCTCGATGACGAGGAGAATTCGAGCCTGCCCTCGCCGCCTTCGAAGTTCACGCCTTCGGCGTTTTCAGGCAGCGGCAGCGGGGTCTTGCTGTCGGCGAGCGCGTTGAGCGGCGCGTCCGACAATGCGGCCGCCTGCACCTTGCGTCTGGCTTCGTCGGCGGTGATGAGCTGCTTGGCCGCGCCTAGCGCATCCCCAAGGAACTTGTCGTCGGCCTCTTTCTTCGCCTTGGCGCGGGCGGCAAGCGCGGAGTCCTTCAACTGCGCCGTCAGGCTGACCATGGTGAAATCGTATTTGCGGCCAAGCCGCAGCAGGCCGGTTTCCTCCGCGGAAGAGATCTTGATCGCGACCTCGTCGCCGGGCGCGAGCGGTGCGCTGCCGTCCTCATGCCAGCCGCGCGCGGCGAGCTCGCGGTGATAGAAGGCGAGTACCGCGGGCAGCTCGGCCATCGCGGCGGCCGACATCTCGCGCTTGTTGTCGCTCGCGCTGCCGAGGCCCATGGCCGTCTTGGTCGGGCTCGGCCGCGGCAGGCCGGCCAGATCGCTATCGGCTTTGAGCTCGCCGGGCAGCGCGAAGGGCGCGACCCGGATATCGACATGGGTGCGGCCATCGTCGCGGCGCGTCAGCGTCAGCATCACGGGCTTCTGCTGGTAGAAGCCGGTCTCCTTGCTATCGGCATGCGCGTAGAACGCGCGCAGGCCGTTGGGAACGGTTTCATCCAGGCCCCTCGTCCAGCGCGCGGCGGTTTCCGGCGTGAGCTTCTGCCAGCCGATGGCAGCCATCTGGCTGCTGTAGAAATCCGACGTTGCATCGAGCGGCGTCGGCGCGATGCAGCCGAGATAGGGCCGGGTCCCGTCGAACACGATGTCGCTTGCGCCCTCCGGAAACGGCACGTTCCCGTAGATCCGGTCGGTCGTGTAGTAGACCACGGACTGGTCGGGCCGGCCCGGGGCCTGCGTGAAATGAACGGAAAGGCCCTGTCGTCCCTTCCTGAACTTCAGCAGGCTGCTTTTCTCCTCCAGCGGCATCACATAGGGCACCCAGCCGTTGTCGCTCAGGAGCTTTTGGACCGCGGGCAGCGTCACGGCCTGCCGCGTCGGTACGCGATATTCGACGCTATAGGGATCGGGGCGCGAGATGTCTTCCACCGCACCTTCGATCTGGGGCAGCGCGTGGACGTCGACGATTCCCTCGTCGGCGCCGGCCGCGATCGAGCAGCTCGCCATCAGGAAGAGACCGCATGCAAGCAGCCGCCATCGTGCCGGGACTTGCATCCCGCGCGGGATCATCGCCATCGTTACGTCTCCAGGATGCCGCGCGGCGCTTGGGCGCGCGCGATTGCAACGGCTGCAACACCGTCGGCGGGGCCTCAGACCAGAAGTCGCGGCAGGAACCGGGCAGGTTCAAAGCTCCCGGACTAGTCAATACAGTTGGAGTGGCGACCATGCCTCGCCGTCGCGCCCGACGGTGAGCTCCCAGGCGTCGCCGGCCGCGACGGTGAGGATGTTGCTGTGGGCCGGACGGCCGGGGACGTTCAGTTCGTAGGAATATTTGCCGGGCGCCAGATCCAGCGATACGGCGTTAGCGCCGGCGGCGCGCTTGATGATCCGCGCGTCGATCCCGAGCACGGCTTCCGTCTCGCCGATGTTGCTGAACACCAGCTTCGCCTGGCCCGGTTCGGGCATGACGTTCGCCCGGATTGCTGTATCCGAGTTCTTCTGCATGAGATGGACCGAGGTGTTGCTGTCCTTGCGGCCGAGCTCCAGCATGGCCGGTCCGAGCGGAGAGACGAACGCGAGCTGGACGTGATCGGCGGAGACGACGGCGCCATCGTGCTGCTCCTGCCAGCCGAGCTTTCCGAGCTCCCTGCGGTAGAAAGCGAGGACGTCGCCGAGCTCGGCGGGCACGGTGGCTTCGAGCTTGACGCGAAGCGGCGCTTCGACGCCCCGCATCAGGGTGGTGTGGATTCCTCTAAAGCTGTAGCGGGTCGGTGCGGGCAGCGTGACATCGGGATCCGGCGTGAGATCGGCTGAAAACAGCGGCTTCGGCATCCAGGCGCCGGCGCTTGCAGCGAGCATGCACGTCGCGAGCAAGACGAGGCCGCACGCAAACGCCCGCCATCGTGCCGGAGCTTGCGCCCCGGACCTCGCCGTCCGCATCTCACTCTCCCGGGTATCGCGCGTGATGTTTCATTGCGCGATTGTAAAAACCGGCTGCGTCACCGTCGGCGCCGCCTCCGGCAACTAGTCGCGGCGGAAATGGGGCTGGTTCAATGGCGGCGACTACCGCCGGGCCGATACCTGTCCGCTTTCGACGTCAAAGATCTCGCCCCCGGCGCCGATCTCGGCGAAGGCAGCGGGATCTGCGCCGGTCAGCCACACCTGCGCGCCGAGCTTGCGCAACTCGTCGAACAGCGCAGCGCGCCTGCCGGGATCGAGATGCGCGACGACCTCGTCGAGCAGCAGCAGCGGCACGATGCCGGTCATCTCGGCGACCAGACTCGCATGCGCCAGCACCAGCCCGATCAGCAACGCCTTCTGCTCGCCGGTCGAGGCATCGCGCGCCGGCATGCTTTTCGGCGCGTAGATCACCTGGAGATCGGTGAGATGCGGACCATCCGTGGTGCGGCCGGCGATGGCGTCACGCGGACGATTGTCGCGCAGGATCTGGCGGTAGCGGTCCTCGACCGACGTCGCGGTCTCCGTCAGCAGCGCGTTCTCCATCCAGCCGTCGAGCGCGATCTGTGCCGAGGGGAAGGCGGAGGCCTGCGCGCGTGCATTCAGCATGCCGGTCAGCCGCGCCGCGGTCTGGCCGCGGGTTGCGGCGACGGCGACCGCAAGCTCCGCGGTCTCGCGCTCGATCGCGTCACACCAATGGTCGTCGTAATTGCGCGTCTCGAGCAGGCGGTTGCGCGAGCGCAGGGAACGTTCGAGCGCGGAGATGCGGCTGGAATGGTCACTGTCGATGGCAAGCACCAGGCGGTCGAAGAAGCGCCGCCGCTCGGACGCCGCGCCCATGAACAGCCCGTCCATCGCCGGCGTCAGCCACACCATGCGGATGTGGTCGCCGAACGACGCCGCCGAATTGACCGGTTCGCGGTCGATGCGGCAGCGCCGGCTGACCGGGCTATCTGCGCGCGGCGGATCGATGCCGGTGCCGAGCGTGGCAAGGCCCAGCGCGCCCTCGACCTGTGCCGACACCGCCCAGGAGCCGTCGCCCTGGTTGTCGGCGACGTCGTCCAGCGTCGCGCGCCGCAGGCCGCGTCCCGGCGACAGGAACGAGATCGCCTCGATGCAATTGGTCTTGCCTGCTCCGTTCGGCCCGACCAGCGCCACCATGTCAGCCTTAGCCTCGAGCCCCGCCGCCCGGTAATTACGAAAATGCGTCAGCGTCAGGCGATGAATGCGGGAGGGGGTCATTGTCTTTGTCGTTGCCGGGCATCCACGTTTGGGTCCTCCAAAGACGTGGATGGCCGGGACAAGCCCGGCCATGACGGATGTAGTCGATGCGAAGGGGAGCCGGTAGCCCTCACACCCGCATCGGCATCAGCACGTAGAGCGCGCTCTTGTCGTCGCGGTCTTGCACCAGGGTCGGTGAGCCCGGGTCGGCGAGCCGGAGCGTTGCGACGTCGCCTTCGATCTGGGCGGCGATGTCGAGCAGATAGCGGGAGTTGAAGCCGATATCGAGGGCGTCGGAAGCGTATTCGACTTCGAGCTCTTCGGTCGCACTGCCGGAATCCGGATTGGTCACTGACAGCACCAGCTTGCCCGGCGACAGCGAGAGTTTCACGGCGCGCCCGCGCTCGCTGGAAATCGTCGAGACGCGGTCGACCGCGTTCTCGAAATCCTTCTTGTCGACGACGAGCTCCTTATCGTTGCCCTGCGGGATGACGCGGCCGTAATCGGGGAAGGTGCCGTCGATCAGCTTCGAGGTCAGCACCACATTGCCGATGGTGAAGCGGATCTTGGCCTGCGACAGCTCGATCGTGACCTCGGCCTCGTTGTCCTCGATCAGGCGCTGCACCTCGCCCACCGTCTTGCGCGGCACGATCACGCCGGGCATGCCCTCGGCGCCCTTGGGCTGGACCAGGTCGAGCTGGGCGAGGCGGTGGCCGTCGGTGGCGACGCCGCGCAGGGTGGCGGCTTTGGCGGAGCCCGCGGCATGCAGATAGATGCCGTTGAGATAGTAGCGGGTCTCCTCCGTGGAGATCGCGAACTGGGTGCGGTCGATCAGCCGCTTGACGTCCTTGGCGGCGAGGCTGAACGAATGCGACATGTCGCCGGCGGCGAGATCCGGAAAATCATTCTCCGGCAGGGTCTGCAGGGTGAAGCGGGAGCGGCCGGCGCGGATCGCCAGCACGGCGCGGTCGCCGTCGGCTTCGAGCACAATCTGCGAACCGTCCGGTAGCTTGCGCACGATGTCGTAGAACATGTGCGCCGGCACGGTGGTGGAGCCCGCGGTCGCGGTTTCCGCCGCGAGCGTTTCGGTGACCTCGAGGTCGAGGTCGGTCGCCTTCAGCGACAATTTCGCATTCTCGGCCCTAACAAGCACGTTGCCGAGGATCGGAATCGTATTGCGGCGCTCGACCACGCGGTGGACGTGGCCCAGCGACTTCAGGAGTTGCGCGCGTTCGACCGTAACCTTCATTGCACTACTCGCCCGATCCCCAAGGAAACACAAATCTGGAAAAGCCGGGCGGCGGGACGCGCGCCACGGCACCGAAGACCCCGGAAAGCCGGATCATCCAGCCGATATGACCAAAGCCGTCAGGGTCGCGCAAGGTGGCGCGTAAAGTCATCCGTTTCAAGGGATTGCGCGATGGTTCCCCACGATTTACCCGCAAAGACGGGGCCCGCCGCCCAGGCAGAGGAAGGCCGCCGCCCAGGCAGGGCCGGGGCGGCGGGAAGGAAGGAGAAGGCCTAGGCGTTTATTCCTGAAGCTGGCGCTTGAGCGATTCGACCTCGTCCGACAGCGCCGTGTCCTTGGAAACCAGGGCCTCGATCTTGCGCACCGCGTGCAGCACCGTGGTGTGGTCGCGCCCGCCGAAGCGGCGGCCGATTTCCGGCAGCGATCGCAGGGTCAGCGTCTTGGCGAGATACATCGCCACCTGACGCGGACGAACCACGTTGGCGGTCCGGCGCGAGGACAAGAGGTCGGAGCGGCTGACATTATACTGCCGTGCCACCACGCGCTGGATGTCCTCGATCTTGATCCGCTTCGGCTCCTGCGGCCGGATCAGGTCGCGCACCTCGTGCTCCGCCATCTCCAGCGTCACCGGCCGGTTGTTGAGCTTCGAGTGTGCGAGCAGGCGGTTGATCGCGCCTTCGAGATCCCGGCCGTTATGGGTGATGGCGCGGGCCAGATAGGTCAGCACCTCCTCCGGCACCTCGAAGGTCGCATGATGGGCGCGGGCCGCGGCGACGCGCGACTTGAGAATACCGTGCCGCAGCTCCTCGCCAAGCGAGGCCATCTCGACCACGAGGCCGCCGGCCAGCCGCGAGCGCACGCGGTCGTCGAGGCTTTCGAGATCGGACGGCGGACGGTCGGCCGCGATCACGACCTGGCGGCCGGCATCGATCAACGCATTCAGCGTGTGGCAGAACTCGGCCTGGGTCGATTTGCCCTGCAGGAACTGGAGATCGTCGATCACGAGCACGTCGATGCCGCGCAGCGCTTCCTTGAAGGCGAGCGCCGTCTGCGTCTTCAGCGCGGCGACGAAGCCGTACATGAATTTCTCTGCAGTGAGATAAAGCACTTTGCGCTCGTTGCCGGAATTGCCGGCCCAGGTCACCGCCTGCAGGAGATGCGTCTTGCCGAGGCCGACGCCTGCATGAATGTAGAGCGGATTGAACATGACGGGATCGCCGCGACGACCCTCGGCGACCTGACGCGCAGCCGCATGCGCCAGCGTGTTGGAGCGGCCGACGACGAAGCTTGCAAACGTCAGGCGCGGATCGAGCGGCGAGCCGCCGAGCGCATCATGATTGGCGGAGACCGGCGCGGTCGCGGTCGAACGCAGCTCCGGCGCAGGCGAGCGGCGCGTTTCGACCGGCGCGGGCGCTTCCTTCTGCTGCATCACGGGGCGCACGGCCGTGCGAACGGTGAGATCGATGCGATGCACTTCGGGCATCTCGGCCTGCCAGCACGACAGCACGCGCTCGGCATAATGGGCCTGGATCCAGCTCTTCAGGAAGCGGGTCGGCACCGACAGACGCACGCTCTCGTCCTGGACGCCTTCCAGATCCATGCGCGCAAACCAGCTCGTATAGACGTCCTCGCCAACGTTCGAGCGCAGCCGACTCTTCACGCGTGACCAGCGATCCTGTTCCGGGGTTGTCATCATTTGAGAACTTTTCTTGAGAGATAAGGTTGCGTGGTGAGCGCCATGCAGAGTTCCTGCCAGGGATACCTGCCGGGATATTTGCAATGGCGGGACCTCAAGCGATTTCACCTGCAGGCATGGCTCGACCGTTCGGCGGAAACGCCGCATCCGATCAGCAATGTCTAGAGATGGAGGGGTCGCGAGGTCAGCGCGTACTCGGCGCTCCGTGACACGCGGGAGGCTTGGTGTCCGACGAATCTAAAACGGCGTCGCTGGAAGTCGAAATGCTGGAAGTCGAAATGTGTTTCAATACCGCGTTGAGTTCGTAAGACATGATACCTCCCCATCCTGCCGTGATTGCTCGCGACAAGGTCCTGCGTGTCCAAACGACACCCGCGTCTTCATCGGATGCCCGCCCGTGTACTCGTCGTCCGCTCGGCCTCGCCATCATGCCTGTCGGGGCAGCTTTCAAGATGTCTCTTAAGCGCGAGAGAAAGATCCCGCTTGGAGACATTCAGACAAAGAGCTACCGTTCCCACATTGCTGTGGGTTTTGATCCGACAATCGCTTGTTGAAGCGCCGCCTACGTGCACATCGCCGCCGATTTGCACGCTCGCCCCGTTTCCGATACCGCGCTGGTCTCAAGATCGTGGGCGCCGCTGACGCCTTAAGGAATACACTATGCGGAAAGACTCGCAACGGAATTGATTCAGACTTGAGGCATCAAAAATCTTGATCTGCGTTAACGCCACGCGGACTTGTGCACAGGCTTCAGAGCAAGTTTTTGGATTCGTGCACAGAATCGAAGATGCCGCGTTTGATGTGACAATTCTCCGTCACCGCCAAAAATTTTTTACAAAAGCGTCACGCGCGCGACGCGCGGGCGAGTTTTCCAAATGCTTGGCGTCACTATGTCGATAAGTTGTTAGCGAGACATCGTTTTTTGAGTCTCGTTTCACAGGGTAACTCCATTGCGTCTCGCGATCCGGGGAAACTACGGTGTGCAGAACTCGCAGGCGCGCGAATTCAACTTGTGCCCACCTCGCAAGGACTTTTTGCACCGCGGTGGAAGTTTCCGCTGTTGCAAAACCATTCGCAGGTAAAACTACGGGCGCATCATGGTGCAAACGTCGCAATCCTCCGATCGAAGGTCGCTCGCAGCGTGACTACTTGCGTGAATATGACAGGCAACAAAAAAGCCCGGCGCGATGCCGGGCTGTTTGACGTGTGCGATGTGCGGCCGGATCGTCCGATCGAACGACGCGATCGGACGGCGTGCCAGAACGCTCGCGAGCTTACTTGGCGAGCTTGGCGATCTGCGCGGTAAGCCGCGAGACTTTGCGGCTGGCATTGTTCTTATGAATGATGTTTCGCTGCGCGGCGCGCATCAAGGCGGGCTCGGCATTCGCCAGCGCCGTCACGGCAGCGGCGCGGTCGCCGGTCTTGATGGCTTCTTCGACGTTACGCACGGCACCGCGCATCTGGGTGCGGCGCGACTTGTTGACGGCGGTGCGGCGGGCGATCTTGCGCGTCGCTTTCTTGGCGGAAGTGGTATTGGCCATGGTCTCAATGTCCTTTGCGGGTACCGGTCGCGTCTTGGTCGGGTAGCGCCGGCTTGCTTGACCGCGTAATCGACGCTCGGAATTAGGGTGTTCGGTTGCTAGGCTGTTCCCGGAACGTGAGCGACAGCCTTGCGGGCCGTCTCTGAGGCCCAGGGAGCCTCTCAGCCCAAGGAGCCTGCATCTGCTCAAAGAACAGCGGCGGCAGGATTGCGCCCGCCGCCAGTTGGCGCCCTTATAGAGAGGGTCTTTGGCACCGTCAACGCTTTCCCGGGCTGGACAAGCAGCCCCTCAGGCCAGGGATGAGTGCCGTAACGCCCTGAAGAGGTTGAATTTCTGCCGTCTCCCTTGTATTGGCTGGCGGCGTTCCGAGGGTCGTCCGATCGGACGACTATAGAGGGTGAGGCATGATCCGCGGCTTTTTCCGACTGATTGGGCTGTTGCTGCTCGCCGGCGGGTTCATCTTCATGGTCTATGACGGCGCCCGCTGGGTGGCCGACCAGACCCTGCGGTTCACCCGCTTCGGCCAGTTCTGGAACGACATCAATCAGGCCAGCCAGACGGCGTTCCGGACCTGGGTCGAGGCCAAGGCGCCCTGGATCTGGACCTCGGTGATCCGCCTGGTGCTGGATCAGCCGGTTTTCGCCGTCCTCGGCATTCTCGGTATCCTCCTGATGATCCTGTTCCGCCCGCGCAAGCCGTTGATCGGCTATTCCCGGGATTGAGCTTTCAATTCCCGGGATTGAGCTTTCAATTCGCGCGACTGAAGCGGCCGCGCGCGGCGTAACAGGGCTGCCCCTTTGCGCGTAAAGACCTATATTCCCACCTGATCGCGAGCACGTCGCCTGAGCGCTTGGTTCATCGCCTTGGCTCAATAGCTTGTCCTCGGCGACGGACAGCTCGTTCCCGGAGATCCGTCCATGCTGTTCATGCGCAAGACCACCGCATTGCCGAGCGCCAATGAAGCGCTGCCGGGCCGTGCGCAAGCCATTCCGACCGCGACCACCCATTTCGTCAACGGCACGAAGTTGCAGCCGCCTTATCCCGCCGGCCTCGAGCAGGCGGTGTTCGGGCTCGGCTGCTTCTGGGGCGCCGAGCGCAAGTTCTGGGAGCTTGGCGACGGCGTTTACACCACCGCCGTCGGCTATGCCGGCGGCCACACGCCGAACCCGACCTATGAAGAGACCTGCTCGGGCCGCACCGGTCACACCGAAGTGGTGCTGGTCGTGTTCGATCCGACCAAGGTGTCCTACGAGAAGCTGTTGAAGACGTTCTGGGAGAGCCACAACCCGACGCAGGGCATGCGTCAGGGCAACGACGTCGGCACGCAGTACCGAAGCGCGATCTACACCTATTCAGACGCGCAGAAAAAAGCGGCCGATCAATCGAAGGCGCTCTATCAGAAAGCGCTTGCTGCAAAAGGTCTCGGCACCATCACCACCGAGATCGCACCCGCCGGCCAATTCTACTTTGCCGAGGACTATCATCAGCAATATCTGGCCAAGAATCCCGCCGGTTATTGCGGCCTTGGCGGCACCGGCGTGTCCTGCCCGATCGGCGTCGGTGTGAGCGCGTAAGCCAGCCGCGAAGGTGGTGCACCTCTCCCGCTTGCGAGGGCTTTGCTTAATTGGCCGAGCGGGAGTGAGGCTCGATATGGGGTATTTTTTTGTGCGGCCTCGGATGGCGCGCGAACGCAGACGGTCTTGTTTTCGTGGCCGATCGATGGCCTTGGGCTGTGGCGGTCACACCACACCTCCCGCGGGACACAGGACCGCCCATCGTTTGAGGTTCATGGCCAGGCAGAGAAGACGCAGATGGGTATGATTGCGTGCCAGGCCCAGATAGCGGGCTCGCGCCCAGCCGTAGACGCCCTTGAGGCGCGCGAAGACCTGCTCGACCGGGGCGCGGCGCCGTCCCACGGCGTCGTTGAAGCGCTTCTGCCGTTCGGTCAGGGGATGATGCTTGTTGGGCCGGAACATCAGCCGCGGCTTGATGCCCCGGGCAGCCAGCCCGGCGCGACGCTCATGCTTGTCATAGGCCTGGTCGGCGTAGACCGCCTTCTCGTCACCGCTGATCAATTCGTCGGCGGGCACCGTATCGTTGACCGCAGCGTCGGTCAGCTTGCTGCGACGAATGATCGCCGAGCCCTGGTCGACACCGACATGCGCCTTGTAGCCGAAGTATCGCTTGCCACCCTTCTTGGTCCATCGCGCATCCGTATCGCGCTCGCTATTGACCAGCTTGCTCGGCGGGCGTCCGTCCGGGCCGGGAGGCAGCGGGTCCTTTGGCGGCTTCGGCGGTTTCACGGCCGCCGGGATCAGGCTGGCGTCGATCAATGTGCCTCGGCGCAGCACCAGCCCGCGCGCGTCGATCTGGCGCAGCATCTCGGCAAACAGCGTCTCGTCCAGGCCAGCCTGCTGCAAAGCTTCGCGGAAGCGCCAGATCGTCGTGTGGTCGGGCGTCTCGTCGCCCAGCGCAAAGCCGCAGAAGTCGCGGAACGAGGCCCGGTCATCGAGCGCTTCTTCCAGTTCCGGATCGGACAGACCGTACCATTGCTGCAACAGCACAGCCTTGAACATCACCAGCCGAGGATAGGCCGGCGCGCCACGCTCCGGCTCCGGCAGGCCGCTCAGCACGCGCTCGACAGCCGCCCAATCCACCAGTTCGCCAATCCGCCTCAGGACCGCACCCCCTTTGCCCCGCCGCGACGCCAACGCATCTGCGAAGCTCGGTTGCCCCACCTGCCGATATGCCATCCCCAGATCCTCTTCAGATGTCTCTTAGAGAATCGCAGATTCGCGATTTACGCAAAGCCCTCGCTTGCGGGAGAGGTCGGCGCATTTGAGAGCAGTTTCCTGTGGCCCATCCTTCGAGATGCCCGCTTTAGGCGGGCTCCTCAGGATGAGGACGGCGTCTGCGGCAATAGTGCCAGCAGGCACCGATGCCGATTAGCCTCATCCTGAGGAGACCGCGGAGCGGTCGTCTCGAAGGACGAGGCGCTTGTTCAGCTTGGCCCAAAAGGCCATATGCGCTAGCCGCGCCCGCAAGCGAGAGGGAGCGCACTGCGCCGCAGCCGCATCGTCGCGCCGCCCGCCCCTCAACGCTTTATTAACCATAACCGGTGCATCACTGGATCTGTCTCGTTTCGAGGGATAAGTCCGGTGCCGGTTGCACGCGCGTTTCGATGGTCGATCTTGGCAGCGTCCCTGGCAGCGTCCGCCGCGCTTGGCCTTGGCGGCTGCATGCAGACCGCCGGCCCCGTCGCGGTGATGCAGCCGCGCGCCGATCTCGACTCCATGGCCTATGGCCAGCCCTATTACGCGCCTCAGCCGGTCGTCGTCGGCGACGGTGGCGGCGCCATCGGGGCGTTGCGCAATTCCTTTGCCTCTTCGCCCGCGCCCATGCCGGTCGGTTATGCCGCGCCGATGGCGGCGCCGGTCCGCTACGATTCCTCCTACCATCTCGACGCCGGCGACAGGCTGCGCGTCGTGGTCTACGGCCAGGAAGGTCTCACCAACAGCTACGCGATCGACGCCGGCGGTTCCATCACGATGCCGCTGATCGGCGGCGTGCCGGCACGCGGCCGCACGCCGGCGGGTCTGGCCGGCGAGATCGCCGCACGGCTGCGCAACGGCTACATCCGCGAGCCCTCGGTCGCCGTCGAGATCGAGGCCTATCGCCCGTTCTTCATTCTCGGCGAAGTCTCCGCGCCCGGCCAGTATCCGTACGTGCCGAACATGACGGTCGAAAGCGCCGTGGCAATCGCGGGCGGCTTCTCGCCACGCGCCAAGCGCGATGTGGTCACCGTCACGCATACCGAAGCCGGCGGCGCCATGCGCGCCGTGGTGCCGCTCGGCACCCCACTGGCGCCGGGCGACACCGTATTTGTCGGCGAGCGCTGGTTCTAGAGCGTTTTCGAGCGAAGTGGATACCGGTTCGCGTGAAGAAAACGCGTCAAAAAAGAATCTAGAGCCTCGGTTCTGATGCAATCAGAACCGAAGCTCTAGCTCACCTTCTGAAATCCAGCCGCCCGTTCGGAAAACATCCATCGATGCGCGCGGCATCGACCACGCGCCCGATCCATGGCCGCGTGATCGCTGGATTGGTTAGGTTGATGTATTTCCCGACCAGGCGCGCGCCCTCGCGCGCAGCATCGATCAGCCCGTGCCGTCGGCCGTGATCCCAATCGAAGCGCAGATAGATGCGTCCGCCTGCGACCCGCACCTCCGCGCGCCCGTCTTTCCACGTCTCCGGCGTATCGCCGGCGATGGTCGGATCGGCGCCGCCATTCCAGCGGCTGGCCCACGGGCCTTCCAGAGGATCGGACGGCGCCTGAATGTCTGCCCAATGCGCCGCGTTGACGTCGGCCGCATCGCCCGAAAGTAAGGCGGTTGCGGCATAGTCCATGACCTCGCGATCGTCAGGACCGGGAACGTCCATGGTGCCGAACGGATTGCGGATGACGATGTTCGTATTGGCCTGCTGCATCACGATCTCCCGGCGTGAGTTGGCTTGATCAGCCAGCTCTATCGCCGCCCGGCAGGATGCAGCCACCCGATTCCTGCTCTCCGCCCTCGTCATTCCGGAGCGCGAGCCCGGAATGACGGTGGAGAGATCAGCCGCGCTATCGCAAATGCTTCGCGAAAAATTCCATGCTGCGCGGCCAGGCGATGTCGGCGCTGGCCTTGTCGTAGCTCGCCCGCTCGTCGCAATGGAAGCCGTGCTGCGCGCCCGGATAGACGAAGATTTCCACGTCCGGCCGCTTCGTCTTGATGGTCTCGACGTCGGTCAGGGGAATGCCGGCATCCTTTTCGCCAAAATGCAGCTGTGTCGGAACTTTTGGTGTTTCGTCGGCAAAGCGCACGACGGCGCCGCCGTAATAGCCGATCGCGGCCTTCAGGCCCGACAGCCGCGTCGCCGCGACGAAGGCGACGCTGCCGCCCAGGCAAAAGCCGATGATGCCGACCGGGCCGACGCTCTTCACCGCATCGATCGCGGCTTGCGTGTCGCGCAGCATCGCGTCCCAGTCGGGATTGGCGACGAATTTGCGCGCTTCGGCGATCTCGTCAGGCGTGTAGCCCGACTGGAAGCCCGGCGAGGTCCGGTCGAAGATCGACGGCGCGATCGCGACATAGCCTTCCCCGGCGAGGCGATCGCAGACCGAGCGGATGTGATGGTTGACCCCAAAAATCTCCTGGATCACCACCACCGCGCCCTTCGGGGGGCCTGCGGGATCAGCGCGATAGGCGCCGAGCTGGAAATTATCGGAGGCGGTCAGTCTGATGTCTTGTCCCACGCGGGTTGTCCTTCTTGTTGATCGTCGATCACGAACTCCGCTCTCTCTCCTCATCCTGAGGAGCGCGCTCTTCGCGCGCGTCTCGAAGGATAGAGGCCGAGATGCAGCAGCGGGGCCTTCATCCTTCGAGACGCTTGCTTTGCAAGCTCCTCAGGATGAGGGGAGGCGGTTGCGCGCCCACCTCACTCCCACATCCAGTTCTCGCCGTAATCCTCCTTCCATCCCGCCAGCCGGCCATGACGGAACTGCAGGAACAGGCGGTGACGGTTGGAGATCAGTCCGCTGCCGCCGATGTTGCGAAGCGCGAGATAGATCTCGTTGCCGGGGCGTCCGCGCACATATTGCAGAGGCTGGCCGAGGGCGCGCGCGGTTTGCCCTGCATCCATGCCGAAGGCGAGCGGCGTGTTGTTCGACAACGTCGCGACGAAGGGCAGGCGGGGCGGTGTCCCGCCGAATTGCTCGGCCTGCGCGGATACCGACAGCAACACCGCGCCCGCAGCCAACATCGCTCGCTTCATTGCCGTGTTCCCGTCCGATCGTCCTATTCCGGCAAGTTCTTCAGGAAAGGCAGCACCGCGTCAATAAAAGCCTTGGGCTGGTCGATGTTGACGGCGTGTCCGGCGGCGGGGATCACGACCTTTTGTGCGCCGGGAATTTTCGCGGCCATGTAGTCCGACGCGGCGAGGAACGGTGTGTCGTCGGCGCCGACCACGACCAGACTGGGCACCTTGATCTCCGGCAGCAGCTCGATCACCTTCGCATCGCGCTGGGTCAGCATGCCGCGTGCGGCGAGCGCCAATCCCTTGGCATTGCGATGGCTCGCGGTGGCGCGCTCGCGCGTTGCGGCCTTCAGCACGTCGAGCCCTTCGCGATCGAGCTTGTCGGCAGTGGCGAGCGCCCGCGCGTTCCAGGCCTCGCGTGCATCGTCCTTCTTGAATCCCGGTCCGGTGTCGATGATCAGCAGCGCGCGAACGCGCATTGGATGCGCGCGAGCGAAGGCAAGCGACATATAGCCGCCGAGCGACAGCCCGCCGATGATGGCGCGCTCAGTGCCGACCGCATCCAGGATCGCCGCGATGTCGCCGACCGTGAGCGCTTCGCTATAAGCGGCGGGATCGTCGGGATAATCGGACTGGCCGTGACCGCGCATGTCCCACAAGATCAGCTTGTGGTCCCTGGCAAGCGCCTCGACCTGCCAATGCCACATCGCCGAGGTCGATGAGTAACCGTGAGTCAGCAGCAGCGGCGGGCCTTCGCCATGGATCTCGTAATAGATTCCGACGCCGTCTCGATCGATCCTCGGCATTGTTTCCACCCTTTTTGTTTTCTTATTCTCTCTCACGACGCCGAAGCCGTGAAGGGCGTGATGAAGACGTAAGGCTAGCGTGCTGAACAAGATGATCCGCCGGAGGTCAACCTCCGGCGGATTAGTTTGCATTTTCAGGCGGCCATGACGGAGAAATTCCCCTTTGTCATCAATGGCCCGCCTACTGTGCATGGGGTTGTTTTCGCCCTTTTTGCGCCATTCCTGCCATGGAACCCGAGATCCCTAAAATTGCACTCAATTCCGGAAGGCTCCATTGAGCACGCCTCTTAAGGGCCGGAGAACCTGATCCGGCTTAGGCTTCTGCCCGAAACACGCCCGTGCTCTTGGGGAAGCCATGAACGCCTCAGCCAAACCCGCCGCCAAACGCCGGCTCCTGCTCGCCTCCGACCGGAGCGACGAGAGCAGCGAACTCGCCAGCATCCTCAAGGCCGTCGGCGACGTTGCGACAGTGACGACGCAGGAACTCCCCGAGCAGCCCTCGCGCGATCTCTCCGGCCTCGTGGTCGACATCAATCTGCGCTCGCCCGAGAGCGTGCAACGGGTGCGCAACAAGCTGCGCGGCGATGCCTATCGTTCGATGCCTCGTCTGTTCGTGCTTGCGGACGCCCTGCATCACGGCACCATGCAGGCCTGGGCGCTGGGCGCCACCGACACCATCTCGCGGCCGCTTCAGCCCGAGGACATCCTGCAGCGCATCCGCGCAGCCTTCCCCGACACCGCCGTCTATGACGCCACCGATCGCGGCAAGACGCTCAACCGCGGCGTCGAGGCCGCGCATGCGGTGCTGAAGAAGATGTTCGAGAAGCTGCCGCTCGGCGTGCCCCTGACCTTCGACGACGTCATCGCCGCCGAGAGCAAGATCCTGAAGGCGATCAAGCACTCCTCGCTGCGCGAGTGGCTCACCACGGTGGGCTGCCACCATGTCGGCAGCTATCGGCACTGCCTGTTCGTGACCGGATTTGCGGTCTCCTTTGCCCAGCATCTCGGCATGCGCGAGGACGACCAGCGCCGGCTGACTCGTGCCGCGCTGCTGCACGACGTCGGCAAGGCCTTCGTTCCCTCCGCGCTGCTCGACAAGCCCGGCAAGCTCACCGACGAGGAGATGGCCGAAGTCCGCCAGCATCCGCGCCGCGGCTATGACGCGCTCGCAGCTCAAGGCGGCTTCCCGCCGGAGATGCTGGACGTTGTGCTGCATCACCACGAATTCCTCGACGGCTCCGGCTATCCCAACAATCTCTCGTCGAACCAGATCAGCGATATCGTGCGGGTCACGACCATCGTCGACATCTACGCGGCACTCGTGGAGAAGCGCGCCTATCGCATGCCCTTCACCCACTCGCGCGCGTTCACGATGATGGAAGGCATGAGCGGCAAGCTGGACCAGCAGCTATTGCAGGCGTTCCGCCCGGTGGCGCTGGGGTCGTTCTGAGCTCCCGTGTCGTAGCCGTAGGGTGGGTTAGCGTAGCGTAACCCACCATGCTTCCACATTTGCCGGACGAAGTTGGTGGGTTACGCCTTCGGCTAACCCACCCTACTTTACGCCTCACCCCACCATCTTCCTCAGCTCCGCCTTCGCCACCTTCTCCAGCGTCGAGCGCGGCATGTCGTCGACAAAGCGGATCTCGCGCGGCACCTTGAAGTCGGCGAGGCTCTTGCGGCAGGCAGCCATCACGTTGTCATGCAGATCGGGCCGCGCAGCGGTGACGCCGCCCTGCGGGATGATGAAGACGACCGGCACCTCGTCCAGCATCGGATGCGTCTTCGCCACCACGGCGGCCTCGCGCACGCCGGGGACCATTGCGATCACCTGCTCGATCTCGGACGCCGCGACGTTCTCGCCGCCGACCTTGAGCATGTCCTTGCTGCGATCCCCGAAGCGAATATAGCCGTTCTCCAGCCGCACCACGCGATCACCGGTGAGGAAGAAGCCGTGCTCGTCAAAGCACTCGCGCGTCGCCTTCTCGTTGTGCAGATATTCGGCGAACAACGACAGGCCGACAATGCCCTTGATCGAGAGGTTGCCGGTGTCGCCGACCTCGGTCGCCCGTCCGTCATCGTCGGTGATGCGGATCTGGTATTCGCTCGCGGCGCGGCCGATCGACATCGGGATGTTGGGCTGGTCGATCTCGCCGACGATGCCGTGGGTGATGGTCTCTGTCATGCCCCACCAGCCGATGATCTTGACGCCGAAGGCGGCGAAGGCCGGCGGTTCGTTGATCGCGGTGCCCCACAGGCGGAATTTGTGATCCCTCGGGATCTCCTGCTCGAGCAGCGCCTTCATGCAGAACGGAATCGTCGAGGTCCAGGTCGACCCGTGCTCGCGCGCGGCGCCCCAGAACCGGCTGGCGGAAAAGCGCGGCTGGATCACGCAGGTGGCACCGACCCATAGCGTCGCCAACATCGAATAGGCCAGCGCGTTGGTGTGGAACAGCGGCAGATAGGCCTGGTGCACGTCGCCGGCGTGCAGGTCCTCATGCGCGGCGTTGATCTTGGCGCCCCACAGCGCGTTGGCGTGGGTCCACAGCACCGCCTTGGGGCGCGATGTCGTGCCCGAGGTGTATTGCACGCTGCACGGCGCGAGCGGATCGGTCGCACGCCTGGGACGGTCGGCGCTGTCGGCGAACAGCGATTCGAAACTATCGCCGCGCGAGACCGGTTTTGCGGGCGCCGTGCCGGAATCATGCGAGGTCACCGCCATCCAGCGGATGTTGCGGCAGTTCTGCGCGACGATCTCGGCATAGGCCGGCTGCGTGATCGCGGCGACCGCGCCGCAATGATCGGCAAAATAGTCGAGCTCGGCCGGTGCCGAGCGCGTGTTGGTGGTCACCGCGATCGCGCCCAACTCGACACAGGCGAACCAGGCCAGCAGCGCCTCGATGCAATTGTCGAGATGGATGAGCACATATTCGCCCGGCTTCACGCCGCGCTTCGCCAGTCCCGCCGCGAGCGCGCCGACCCGCTCGTGAAACTCGCCATAGCTCCAGCGCCGCGCGGGCGCGTCGAACGGCGCCCAGATCAGGAACGGATGTGAGCTGCGCACCTCGGCCCGCATCTTCAGCAGCCAGGGCACGTCGAGCCCGTCGAATGGGCCGACGATTCCGGCGGCGGCTTGCGAATTCGGCATATGTCCTCCCGTGCAGCCTGCATCTTGCTCGCGGCTGCGTTTTGATGATTGCGTCTTCCTGCTCTTTCGGCCGTCTTGCGAGCGTAGCGAAGCAATCCAGAATCCCTCCCCGGAGAGAGTCTGGATTGCTTCGTCGCAGGGCTCCTTGCAATGACGGTGCGTGGGGCAGGCGGCTTGGCCTTACCGGCCGCCGTCCTCGTATGACGAAATTTCGATCAGGCTGCCATCCGGATCCCTGCAATAGACCGAGCGCAGCGTGCCGCGGGCGCCCTGCTTGAGAACCGGGCCTTGTTCGATCGCGACGCCATGTGCCTTCAAATGCGCCACCACCTCGTCGGGGCTTGCTGAGGTGAGGAAGCACAGATCCTCGCTGCCGGCGGTCTGGTGGTCCGCGGTGAACCACTCCACCTTGTCGGCATCGCGCGGCCGGACGTTGATCTTCTGGTTACCGAATTGAAGAGAAGTCCGCGGCGCTTTGCCGCCGCCGGGGTCGAACACCTTGACTTCCATGCCGAGAATCTTGCCGTACCACTCGGCGGTCACTGCGACGTCCGCGACATTGATCACGAGATGATCGAGGGCTTCGACCTTGATCGCCATGCCTTATCCTTTCGTCGTGATGCGCCCCGTGCACTTTCCGCCTGCGGCAAGCTTTGTTACAACCGCGCCGACGCCATTTTCAAGCTGTCTGGCTTCAAGAACAACACGTTGGGAGAACCCTTGAAATGATCACTCGCCGTACCGCGCTGAGCCTGCTCGCCGCCAGTCCGCTTGCAGCCAGCCCGCTGTCGAAGGCCCTTGCCGCCGATTACCCGACCCACCCGGTGAAATGGGTGGTCGGCTATCCGCCGGGCGGGGCGACCGACATCCTGGCGCGGCTGATCGGTCAGCGGCTGTCGGAGAAGTTCGGCCAGCAATTCGTGATCGAGAACAAGCCGGGTGCCGGCAACAATATCGCCACCGAATCGGTCGTCAACGCCGAGCCCGACGGCTACACGTTGCAACTGGTCAATCCGGCCAATTACATCAACGCCTCGCTCTACACCAACCTGAAGTTCAACTTCGTGCGCGACATCGCGCCGGTCGCCTCGTTCCAGCGCGTGCCGAACGTGATGACCGTCAACAAGGACGTGCCGGCCAAGACCGTCGCCGAGTTCATCGACTACGTGAAGGCCAATCCCGGCAAGGTCAACATGGCCTCCTCGGGCAACGGCACCTCGGTGCATCTGTCCGGCGAGATGTTCATGGCGCTGACGGGCTGCAAGATGCAGCACGTGCCCTATCGCGGCGCCGCGCCCGCGATCACCGACATGCTCGGCGGCCAGGTGCAGGTGATCTTCGACAACATGCCCTCGATCATCCAGCACATCCGGTCCGGCTCGCTCCGTGCCATCGGCGTCACCACGGCGGAGCGCTCGCCGCAGCTGCCCGACGTGCCGGCGATCGGCGAGACCGTGAAGGATTACGAGGCGAGCGCGCTGTTCGGCATGGGGGCACCGAAGAACACGCCCAAGGAGATCATTGCCAAGCTCAACAGCGAGATCAACACGCTGATAAAGGAGCCGGACATGGCCAAACGCCTGGTCGAGCTCGGCGGCGAGCCGCGGGCACAGACGCCCGAGGCGTTCGGCGAGGAGATCAAGGCCGAGACCGAGAAATGGAAGAAGGTCGTCGAGTTCGCCGGCCTGAAGGTCGAGTAGCGATCTTGTGATGTCCGTGATTGGAGCCCTGCCCGTTCGGCAGGGCTTTTTTCTTGCGTATCAAGGTTTCTTGCGTGTCAGCGCCAGTCGATCTGGAATAAAACGGCGTGGCGAAACCTGATGTTATATGGCGCGTATCTCGCGCTGTGAGGATAGGAGTTGGGATCATGCGCAAGACGCAATTGGCACTGCTGGGCCTCGGCGCGACACTCCTTGCCGGCTTCTCCGCCGTCACGCCGGCAGCGGCGCACGACTATCCCTGGTGTGCCCAGGGCGGCGGGTACGAGTATCCCGGCGATTGCACCTACAGCACCTATGGACAATGTCAGGCCAGTGTGTCGGGCCGGCTCATGGCCTGCGGGCCCAACCCGCTCGTCGCCTACGGTCAATCGTCCCTGCCGCAACCGCGGCAGTCGCGGCGCACGCGGCCCGTGGCGCCGTATTAAGGAACCCTCGGTTTGACTGGTAGCCCGGATCGCGTTCGCGCCATCCGCGGCCGCGCAGACGCCGCCTGCCTTGCCGCTACCGCTTCGCCTCAGCCTGCTCCGTGCCGTTGCACGAGATCAGCATCGTATAGGGCCGCGCATTGCCGGCGATGTCGGTGGTCTTGATCTCGCCCTTCGGTTCGGCAGTCTGGTAGGGCACCACGGAGTTGTCGAGGAAGTCGCGCAGCGCGCCGGTCTTGATCGCGAAGTTGATGTTCTCGGGGATGTTGCCGGTCGCAGCGGCGACCCGTAACCCGTCCAGCTTTCCTGTAACGACGCCGACGATCTGCCCGGCGGTGTCGAACAGCGGGCCGCCGCTATTGCCGGGCTGCACCGGCGCACTGATTTGCAGGAAACGCGAATCGTTGCGCATGCCGCTGAGCGAGCTGACGATGCCAGTCGTCACGGTGAAATCCGAAGTCAGCAGCCCATGGAACGGAAAGCCGATCGCGACGACGGAATCGCCGGAGCGGATCGAGCGGTCGCGGATTCGAGCGAACTCCTTGAACGTGGTCGTCGACGGCGCCTGCAACAGAGCGAGATCGTTGTTGGCATCGCTCGACACGACGCGCAGCACCATCGAGGCGTCGCCGGTGAGATTGCCCTTGATGTCGCCGACGCAGCCATCGATGACATGGTTGTTGGTGACGATGTGTCCGCCGGCGCTCACGACAAAGCCGGTGCCGCTCTTGGCTCTGGCAGGTTTGCTGCCGTTGGCTGGCGGTGCCTGCTTGTCCGGCGTGGCCTGCGGCTTGGCGGCAACCTTTGTGAAATCGCCGGCCTTGCTCAGCCCGTCGGCTTTGACCTTGGTGACGCAATTGGCCAATGCCGCAATCACGGGCCCGGCCGAGGTCAGGTCGAAATTCAGCACGGTGCGGCCGCTCGTCGCGACCATCAGGCTCGCCTTCTGAAACGTTCGGACCACGTTCGCAGGCATGACGGAGCTGAGCATGTTCGTCTGGTTGGCCGTGGCGAACAGTCTGGCCTGCTCCTGTCCGTCAAAGATGACGTCGATCGCGGTGTTCTCGCCCTTGGTGAAGCGGTAGCTGGGACTCGCAAAGCTCAATATCCACGAGCCCCCAGAATTCTGGCCGACGACGAGAATGACTCCGTTGGCATAAGGCGCCGTCGCGGCACAATGCGAGAAGGCTCCCGTTTCGTCGTTGCTGAACGCACCGCCGACCCAGTTGCCGATTTTGACGCTGCCGAACGGCCCGGCCGCATGCGCTGCGATGACGACGCTCAGCTGCAATAAAGACGCAACGATGAATGACTTAAGCCACATACTTTTCCCCCAGAACGCATTCGCGCGCATCTTATCTGCGGGAGGAGGTGTCGCGCAACCGGCAGTTGTCTGGCGAGGACAGGTCTTCTCGGGCGACGTTCGGGGCTTGCCTTTACTTTGCGATTCGATATACTTTGCGGTACAAAGTAACCTGACCGATAGTCCCGGCAAGCATGGGCGGAACGAGGTTTTGGCGTTGCCAATGCGCGATCTCGACAAGGCACTGGCCGACATCGTGGCGATCCGCAGCCAGATTGCGGCCGGCACGGCGTTCCGCGGCTACGGCCCGGCGACGATGGCTGCGACCGGCGCGGTCGCGCTTCTCACCGCGATCCTGCAATTCTGGCTGCTCGGCGATCCCACCGGCGAGCCGCTCGGTTTCTTCTTCGGCTGGTTCATTGCCGCCGCGCTCTCCGGCCTGATCATCGGTATCGAGATGCGCGCACGTTCGCGCCGCCATCATTCGGGCCTCGCCGATGCGATGATCCACCAGGCCGTCGAGCAGTTCCTGCCTGCAGGCGTTGCCGGTGTGCTGCTTGCGGTGGTGATGTGGAAGTTTGCGGGCGAAACGCTGTGGCTGCTGCCAGGCTTGTGGCAGATCCTGGTGTCGCTCGGCATTTTCGCCTCCGTCCGTTCGCTGCCACGCACCGTGGCGCTCGCCGGCGCATGGTATTTCATGTCCGGTTTTGCGGTGGTGGTGCTCGCGAGCCAAACCCACACGCTGTCGCCCTGGACCATGGGCGTGCCCTTCGTAATCGGGCAGTCGGTGATGGCGGGCATTCTGCATTTCGCATCCGGAGACCATGATGTCGAAGACTGACAGCGCACCCTTCTCTTATGAAGGACTGGACCGCGTGATCCACGAGAAGGCGAGGCTCGGACTTCTGACCTCGCTGATGGCGCATCCGAAGGGTCTGGCGTTCGCCGATCTCAAGCAGCTCTGCGGCCTCACCGACGGCAATCTCAGCCGGCATCTCGCCGTGCTCCAGGAAGCCGGCCTCGTCGAGGTGACCAAGGGCTATGAGGGCAATCGCCCGCACACGACCTGCCGCCTGACCAAGGCCGGCCGCCGCCGCTTCCTCGACTATCTCGCCGTGCTCGAACGCCTGGTGCGCGACGCCGCCAAGGCTGCCGGCCGCGAAGCGGCGCCGCTCGGCCGCCTCGGTATCGTCTCGACCTGATCCTCCCCCTTTTTTGACCGGAGACTTTGCAATGCAAAGTGACCTTGTGTCCCGCAACGAGAAGCTTCACGTCGGCATCATCATGGACGGCAACGGCAGATGGGCGACGCGGCGCGGCCTGTCGCGTGTGCGCGGCCATGAGGCCGGTGTCGAGACGATCCGCCGCATCGTCGAAGCCGCGCCCAAGCAGGGCATCGGCACGCTGACGCTCTACGCCTTCTCCACCGACAATTGGCGAAGGCCGAAGGCCGAGGTCGCCGCGCTGATGACGCTTCTGCGCTTCTATCTCGCCAACGAGGTGCAGAGCCTGGTCAAGAACGGCGTTCGCCTCACCGTGATCGGCCGTCGCGACCGCTTGCCCGACGGCATTGCCAATGCGATTTCGCGTGCGGAAGATGCCACCGCGCACGGAAGCTCGCTTCATTTGCGCATCGCCGTCGACTATTCCGCGCGCGATGCCATCCTCAACGCGGCGGCAAAGGCGGCGGCGCTGACCAGTCTCACCCGCGAGGCGTTTTCGCAGCTCGTCACGGGCGAGGCCGGTTTGCGCGATGTCGATCTCATCATCCGCACCTCGGGTGAGAAGCGGCTGTCGGACTTCCTGCTCTGGGAAGGTGCCTATGCCGAGCTGCACTTCACCGAGCGGATGTGGCCCGAATTCGACGCGGGCGATCTCGCCGCGGCCCTGGCCTCCTTCCACGGCCGCGAGCGTCGCTTCGGCGGCCTGCAGGCGATCGTGCCGGAGGAGGTGCCTTCACTCTCTCGCGTGTGACGCTCGGCACCGAGGAACGAACTGTTCGTTTTCGGCCGCAAGATTGGCAGCACCGTCCAAGCGGTCAGCGCGTGGTCTCGGCTAGGTCTGCATTCGATGCAACCTGCCGAGAGCCTCGCGCATGTTACGCTTATTGCTGGATGCCATTGTCGAGTCCGCCGAAGCGAACGCCACGGTCCGTATCAGGCCGGCCAGCGCGTTCGATGTCGAGGGCCTCTCGATCTATTTCACGAGCCTCTCCACGACATCGCGCAACAAGCGCTTCATGGGCGCGCGGGCGGACTTTGCAATGGTCGCGGCCGAATGCGTCGCCAGGATCAGCCATCCCGGTCACTTCACCCTGCTCGCCGAGATCAGGCACGAAGGGCAAGGCACGATCATCGGCGAAACCAGATACGCCTACGATGCGGCTGCACGGCATGGTGATTTCGCCATCTCCGTTGCCGATGTCTTTCAGCGCAAGGGCGTCGGCCTCCGCATGATGACAGCCATGGAGAAGCACGCGAGCGATCTCGGTCACGAGATGATTGCAGCCGAGACCGCGCGCGTGAACGCCGAGATGCGCGGCCTTGCAAAGAAGGCGGGGTTCGAGGATACCGGTCTAGGAGACTGGCAGTCGGTCCATCTCGCGAAGCGTCTGCGGCGGGTGCGGGGCTTGCCACAAATTTGAGCAAGCGCACGACGCCGATCGTGCCCTAGTATCTCCCTGCGACGGGAGCTTTGGTCGGATGCGCGCAGTTCTGGATTATTGCACCGGTGGGACTGAGCGGCAGGTTGCGGCCGGCACGCTTATCGTCGCCGAGGGCGGCACCACCGGTCATCTCTATGTGCTGATGCAGGGCAAGCTCGAAGTGCTCAAGGGCGAGATGGTGGTCGCCACGGTGGCCGAGCCCGGCGCCGTGCTGGGCGAAATGTCGGTGCTGCTGGGGCAGCCGCACACTGCGACCGTACGGGCCTGCTCTGATTCCGTCGTCTACGAATTCGAGGATGCCGCCTCGTTCCTCAAGCAGGAGGCGGGCGTGGCGCTTCTGATCGCCAAGATGCTGGCGCAGCGGCTCAATGTCGCCAACACCTATCTCGCCGATCTGAAGCAGCAATATGCCGGCCACGGCACGCATCTGGCCATGGTCGGCGAGGTGCTCCAGAGCATGATCAACCTGCCGCCGCTCGAGGTCTCGCCAGGCTCGGATCGGCAATCCGATCCAAGAATGTGAGCCAGTCGGGCGGCGTCTCGATCGGAGCGGCGGGCCGCTGCAGCGGCGCGCCAAGATCGATCCATTGCGCCTCGCCGGCCGCAAGCCAGAACGCCCTGTCCGCATCGAGGTCCAGCACGATATACGTTGGCGGTCGGCCCGGCTGCAGGCCCGCGTTGAACACCCAGGTCTGGCCGAGCCGGTCGAACCACGAACCATCGGTAATGAACGGCGATTGATGCACATGCCCCGAGATCACCATCGAGGGCTGATACTGCATGATCCATTGCACCAGCTCGACGTCGCCGAAGAAGCGTTTGCCGCCCCAGCTCGTCGGTGAATCCGCCGGCGGCGCATGATGGATCCAGATCCAGCGCCGTGGCCGGCCGGCCGCGGCCGCGCCGAGCTGCGCGACGAGGCGTTGCTTGACTAGAGGCCCATCCCACCATGGGCACACCGTGAACAGCGTGTCGCCGACGGTGAGGCCGTCGCCGTCGCAGGCAATGCCCAACTCGCGCACCTCCGAAATCCAGCGCGAGATCTTTTCGCCTTCCGCATTGCGCTCGTCGAGATCGTGATTGCCGGAGCAGAGGATCACGCGGGTCTTCGCTGCGAGCAGCGCGAGGTACTTCTTCACCACCACGATCTGCGCGCGAAAATCCACCATCGAGCCGATGTCGAGCGCATCGCCGGCGAAGATCACGAGGTCGAATTGCGGAGCGGCGCTGACGAGCCAGTCGAGCTGAGGCAGCGAATAGTGCAGGTCGGCCACGACCAGACAGCGCATTGGAAATCCAGGGGCGAGACGTCAAGAATGCTCGGAATTGCAAAATATCTGAACGCAAGAAGCAGACCAGCCGCGTCTCTCGCCAATTCAACGCGGGCAGTATGCTGCGGCGCATCCGCGGCTGCAAGTATCGAAGCGTCGCCGGGCTGGACCGGATCATCGAATTCTGATGTCGTGGCGTATCCTCAACAGCTCGTGTCCCCAACAGCTCGTCTCCCCATGACCTCCTTCAAGACCATTCGTGCGCGCGCCGAAAAACGCAAGGGCGGGGCCAAGGCGCTGGAAAAGCTGATGCCCGAAAAGCCCGACCTGAAGGGCCTCGCCAAACGCGGTGACGATCGCATCCTCGCCGAGATGACGAAGCGTGTGTTTTGCGCGGGCTTTGCCTGGAGCGTGATCGAGACGAAATGGGACGGGTTTGAAGAGGCCTTCCTGCGTTTCCAGCCGGCCAAGCTCACCTTCCAGCCGGAGGATTATTGGGAGGGCCTGCTGCGCGACGCGCGCATCGTGCGCAACGGTGCCAAGATCATGTCGGTGCGCGACAACGCGGCCTTCGTCCAGGAGATCGCAAGAGAGCACGGCAGCTTCGGCAGGTTTCTGGCGAAGTGGCCGCCATCCGACCAGATCGGCCTGCTCGATCTCCTGAGCAAGCGCGGCAGCCGGTTGGGTGGCAATACCGGCCAGATGCTGCTGCGGTTCGTCGGCTGGGACGGCTTTGTGACGTCCAGGGACGTCGTGGCCTGCCTGCGCGATGCCGGTCTCGACATCGCCGAAGTGGTCAAGTCGAAAGGCGATCTGGCAAAAGTGCAGGCGCAGTTCAATGCCTGGGCCGAGGAGACCGGGCTCCCCTACACATATCTGTCACGCATCTGCGCGCTGTCCGTCGGCGAGAACAGAAGCGAGTAGCGAATTCGGCTCTTGGAATTTGGCTCTTGGATTCGGCTCTGGGGATGCCGAATCATGTGCGTCCTGTGGCGATCTCGTGCCGCAAGCGCGGCAGGGCGCAACCCGTGATCACGAAATGTATTTTTCGGGAACATTTGTGCGGAGCACCTGTTCGGGAGATAGGCCAGGCGAACATCGGCGCAGGGAACGCCCGGTCTGGCTCAGCTCAATGAAACCGACGTGACAGAAACGGAGCAGCTCATGAAGCTCACATCCGAACAGGTGAAGCAGACCGTCAACCAGCTCGGCGCTCAGGTGCTGCCCGACGAGCATCCCGCCATGCCGCAGCTCAACAGCATGTTCGGCGAACACACTTTCTTCGTCGATGAGACAGGGCTGAAGGTCGTCGAGCCCACGGCGCCCCCCGGCACCGAGCGCCAGAGCGGCGAAGTCGTCAGCCTCGCCGATTGGGGCGATTCCGAGCTGACACGCCTGATGGCGCACGAGCCCGAGCCGACCGGCGTGATCGTCGTGTTCGAGCACGTGAGGCATTGATCGGGCCCAGGGGATCGACCTTCGGTGGCGAGTCTGAAAACCCGCCACCGTAGATTCGCGTGGCGAGCGCGCTCTACGTGGCTGTCTGCGTCCGCGGAAAGCCCGTCAGTTTGGTTCAGATGCCGAGAGTCAGTTGCGGCGGCTCCGCATCGTCCCCGGCCTGGAGGGAAGACAGCGAGACTCCTAGGAGCCTGACGCTCTTCGGCAGCGGCATCTCGCCTTCGAGCAGACCGCAAGCCAGCCGCTCAAGATCGTCCCGGCCTGCAACCGGCGAAAGAGCGGACCTGCTGCGCGTGATGATCTCGAAATCGGCAAACTTGATCTTCAAGGTGACGGTGCGGCCGCGGCTGCCCGTCGCCTCGCAATGGCGCCACACCTTGTCGACGAGCGGCTTGAGCTCGGCGACCAGCGTGTCGAATTCGGTGAGATCGCTTGAGAACGTGGTCTCCGCGCCGATGGACTTGCGGACCCGGTTGGCCCGGACCGGCCGTTCGTCGACACCGCGCGAGATCCAGTAGTAATAGGCGCCCGACTTGCCGAAATTCGCATTCATGAACTCCAGCGTCTGACGACGAATATCGAGACCGGTGAACATGCCGAGCGCGTTCATCTTCGCGCCCGTGGCCGGGCCTATCCCATGGAATTTGCCGACGGGCAGCGTCTCGACGAAGGC
>NZ_JH600073.1:4180239-4507749 GCF_000244935.1 Bradyrhizobium sp. WSM1253 | reverse complement strand
GGACGTCGTGGCCTGCCTGCGCGATGCCGGTCTCGACATCGCCGAAGTGGTCAAGTCGAAAGGCGATCTGGCAAAAGTGCAGGCGCAGTTCAATGCCTGGGCCGAGGAGACCGGGCTCCCCTACACATATCTGTCACGCATCTGCGCGCTGTCCGTCGGCGAGAACAGAAGCGAGTAGCGAATTCGGCTCTTGGAATTTGGCTCTTGGATTCGGCTCTGGGGATGCCGAATCATGTGCGTCCTGTGGCGATCTCGTGCCGCAAGCGCGGCAGGGCGCAACCCGTGATCACGAAATGTATTTTTCGGGAACATTTGTGCGGAGCACCTGTTCGGGAGATAGGCCAGGCGAACATCGGCGCAGGGAACGCCCGGTCTGGCTCAGCTCAATGAAACCGACGTGACAGAAACGGAGCAGCTCATGAAGCTCACATCCGAACAGGTGAAGCAGACCGTCAACCAGCTCGGCGCTCAGGTGCTGCCCGACGAGCATCCCGCCATGCCGCAGCTCAACAGCATGTTCGGCGAACACACTTTCTTCGTCGATGAGACAGGGCTGAAGGTCGTCGAGCCCACGGCGCCCCCCGGCACCGAGCGCCAGAGCGGCGAAGTCGTCAGCCTCGCCGATTGGGGCGATTCCGAGCTGACACGCCTGATGGCGCACGAGCCCGAGCCGACCGGCGTGATCGTCGTGTTCGAGCACGTGAGGCATTGATCGGGCCCAGGGGATCGACCTTCGGTGGCGAGTCTGAAAACCCGCCACCGTAGATTCGCGTGGCGAGCGCGCTCTACGTGGCTGTCTGCGTCCGCGGAAAGCCCGTCAGTTTGGTTCAGATGCCGAGAGTCAGTTGCGGCGGCTCCGCATCGTCCCCGGCCTGGAGGGAAGACAGCGAGACTCCTAGGAGCCTGACGCTCTTCGGCAGCGGCATCTCGCCTTCGAGCAGACCGCAAGCCAGCCGCTCAAGATCGTCCCGGCCTGCAACCGGCGAAAGAGCGGACCTGCTGCGCGTGATGATCTCGAAATCGGCAAACTTGATCTTCAAGGTGACGGTGCGGCCGCGGCTGCCCGTCGCCTCGCAATGGCGCCACACCTTGTCGACGAGCGGCTTGAGCTCGGCGACCAGCGTGTCGAATTCGGTGAGATCGCTTGAGAACGTGGTCTCCGCGCCGATGGACTTGCGGACCCGGTTGGCCCGGACCGGCCGTTCGTCGACACCGCGCGAGATCCAGTAGTAATAGGCGCCCGACTTGCCGAAATTCGCATTCATGAACTCCAGCGTCTGACGACGAATATCGAGACCGGTGAACATGCCGAGCGCGTTCATCTTCGCGCCCGTGGCCGGGCCTATCCCATGGAATTTGCCGACGGGCAGCGTCTCGACGAAGGCGGGTCCCATCTCCGGTGAGATCACGAACTGACCGTTGGGCTTGCGATGATCGGAGGCGAGCTTGGCCAGGAACTTGTTGTAGGAGATGCCGGCCGACGCGTTGAGACCCGTCTCGGCCTTGATCCTCTCGCGGATCTTGAGTGCAATGTCGCGTGCCAGCGGAATGCCTTGCAGGTTTTCGGTCACGTCGAGATAGGCCTCGTCGAGCGACAACGGCTCGATGATGGCGGTATGCTCCGCGAAGATGTCGCGGATCTGCCTGGAGATCGCCTTGTAGACCTCGAAGCGCGGCTTGACGAAGATCAGATCGGGACATTGTCGCTTCGCCGTCACGGACGGCATGGCGGAGCGAACGCCGAACTCGCGGGCCTCATAGCTGGCGGCGGCGACGACGCCACGTTCCGCGGAGCCTCCGACCGCGACCGGCTTTCCGCGCAGCTCCGGATGATCGCGTTGTTCCACGGACGCGTAGAAGGCATCCATGTCGATATGGATGATCTTGCGGACGGGCGAGGTCTCGCCGGTCACCGTGTCGGATTCGCTCATGGCAAGATGATACAATTGAGCGATGAGAAGCGCGAGGTGATGTGATTCAGCGGTCGACACAGGCTGGCCGCCGCTGCGGGATGTACCAGTCCATCAAAAAGCAATCTCAGGCTTGTGAGTGGCAAGCATGGGCATGCGCTCTAATATGAGCCGCCGGAGGACAGTCCATGCAATACAGCTCCGAACTCATTCGAACCATGCGTCAGGCGCTGGAGGCCGTGATGGCGAGCGTGCCGCCCGATCAGTCGGTCTTCGGTCTGAAAGCGGCCGTAGCCGAATGCATCCTGAAGGCGGCCGCACACGGCCAGACGTCGTACGACGGACTGGTCACGTCGGCTTCCGACCAGGTCCAGGCGATCATCTCGATGCTGAATTGAGCTTGCGCTGAGCCGGCGATGACTTGAGCGCGGGCGGTAACAAGGCCACTCGGGTGGGGGCTCCAGCGCGGACTGGAAGAGACTGGCGCACCCGACACGATTCGAACGTGTGACCTTTGCCTTCGGAGGGCAACGCTCTATCCAGCTGAGCTACGGGTGCTAGTCGAGGTTCATTTAGCCGATTGGCGGGGGCCGGGCAACCGCTTCCGCCGTCTCCTGCCAGGCTGATTCGGGCTAGGCTGATTTTCTGGCGACGCGGCCCGGAACCGGCACGCCGTCCCGCCCGAGCTTGGCGAACTCGGCGAGCAGCCGTTCGGCGCAGATGATCCGGTTGCGGCCGAGCCGTTTGGCCGCATAGAGCGCCTCGTCGGCCGCGGCCAGCAGACGGTCGGGGCTGCCGTCGGTTTCGCCGGGAATGTGGCTGGCGACGCCGACGCTGAGGGTGACGTGGTCACCGGCCCCGGTGGCGCCATGGGTGATCCGCAAGGCCATCACAGCGCAGCGGATTTCGTCGGCGATGGCGCAGGCGGCGTCGCAATCCATGTCCGGGAGGATCAGCGCGAATTCCTCGCCGCCATAACGGCTGGCGAGATCGAGCGGGCGCACGGCATGCCGGCTGACGACGGACGCGACCGCGCGCAGGCACTCGTCGCCGCTCTGGTGGCCGTGGCGATCGTTGAACAGCTTGAAATGATCGACATCGACGAACAGCAGCGCCACCGGCTTCTGCGTCCGCTGGGCGCGGGCCCATTCGCTCATCAGCATCTGGTCGAACGCGCGGCGGTTCGACAGGCCGGTCAGCCCGTCCTTGCTGGCAAGCTCCTTCAGGGCCATCTCGGCGCGCTTCTGGTCGGTAAGGTCGCGCAAAGTCTCCACCACCGCGATCAGATGGCCGGCCTCGTCGTGGATGGGGCCGGCGTCGATGGCGAGATAGAGCTGGCTGCCGAGCTTCGGCATCACGCACCAGTTCTCGGCGCTGAAGCCGAGCCCGTTATGGCCGCGCGCGGCATATTCCGAATAGAACTCCGGCAGCTGTTCCGGGCGGTCGAGCGCGACGAGGTCGGCGAGGCAAGGGCGCCTGGTCTCGTAGAAGGCCTGCCAGTGTTTATTGGTGCCGATCACCTCGGAGGCGGCAACGCCGGTCAGCCGCTCGCAGGCTCTGTTCCAGATCACGACGCGGCGTTTCGGGTCGACCACGAAGGTCGGCACCACCAGATGCTGCATCAGCCGCACGGCGTAGGAATCCGCAACGTCGACCGTCTTGGCTGACGTTTTCCCCGGCTTCGCCATGTCAGGCCACCGCCGCCACCGGCAAGGCATGGTTTGGGCCGAACAGCTTTCGCACTTCGCTGGCCGGCTTCGGTCTGCTGAAGAGATAGCCCTGCATCTCCGTGCAGCCGAGCGCGCGCAGCATCTCGCGCTGCGCCTCGGTTTCGACGCCCTCCGCGACCGTGGTCATGTTGCTGGCGGCGGCGATGTTCACCACCGCCTGCACGATCACGGGCGCGCCGCTCGTCTCGGCGATATCAGCGACGAAGCAGCGGTCGATCTTGATCTTGTCGAACGGGAAGCGCTTGAGATAGCTGAGCGAGGAGTAGCCGGTGCCGAAATCGTCGAGCGCGATGCGCACCCCGATGGCGCGGAGCTGGTGCAGGATCCAGAGCGCCGCCTCGTCGTCGCGGATCAGCACGGCCTCGGTGATCTCGAGCTCGAGCCGGCACGGGGCAAGTCCGGAATCCGCGAGCGCGCCGGCGATCCGCAGTGCCAGCGTCTCGCATTTGAGCTGCACCGGCGAGACGTTGACCGCGACACGCACATGCGCCGGCCAGGTCGCGGCCTCGTTGCAGGCCATGCGCAGCACCCAGTCGCCGAGCTCGTTGATCAAGCCGGTGTCCTCGGCAATCGGGATGAACTCCGCCGGCGACACCATGCCGCGCTCGGGATGCCGCCAGCGCAGCAGCGCCTCGCATCCCGAGACTTCGTTGGTGCGCAGGTCGACCAGCGGCTGATAGTGGATCTCGAAACCGCCGTTCACCAGGGCTTGGCGCAGATCCTGCTCCAGGCTCAGGCGCGCCTTGGCGCTCGCATCCATCTCCGGCTCGAAGAAACGGTGAGTGCGGCGTCCTTCGGCCTTGGCGCCGTACATCGCGAGATCGGCATTCTTGATGAGCTGGTCGAGATCGGTGCCGTCCTGCGGTGCCATGGCGATGCCGATGCTGGCGTCGGTGGAGAGCTGATGGCCGAAGCAATGATAGGGCCGGCGGATCGCCTCGAAGATCCGCGTCACGAATGACACCACGTCGGCGGATGATTTGATCCCGGTCTGGATCACCGCGAATTCGTCGCCGCCGAGCCGCGCGATCAGGTCGCCCGGTCCGAGGCAGCTGCGGATGCGGGCCGCGATTCCCTTCAACAGCTCGTCGCCGACGTGATGACCGAGCGAATCGTTGATGCCCTTGAACTCGTCGACGTCGATATAGAGCAGCGCAAACTGGCTGCCGCCGCCGACCTTCTCCAGTTCGCGCTCGATCTGCTCGCGGAACAGCGCCCGGTTGGGCAGGTCGGTCAGCGCATCGTAATGCGCCATATGCGCGATCTTCTCGTCGGCGCGCCGCCGTTCGGTGACATCTTCGACGACGTTGATGAGGTAACGCGGCTCGCCGGATTCGTCGCGGATTCCGATCCGGGTCGAGGTGATGTAGCGCATCCCCTTGGCCTGGCTCTGCCAGGCATGCTCGTCCTTGAACAATCTCTCGCCCGACTTCAGCGCCTTGCTGTCATCGTCGGTGACGACTCGGGCGGAGGCATCCGGGTATATGTCGAAGGGAGTCTTGCCAACGATGTTTTCACTCGATTGGCCGAATTGCTCTTCGGCGGTCCGGTTGACCAGCAGATATTGCCGCGTTTGAGCATCCTTCACGGTGATCTGCGACGGGATGTGGTCGATGATCTCGCGCAGGAACATGTAGTTGCGGTCGCGTTCCTGCTCCAGCTTGCGCCGCTCGGTGATGTCTTCGATCGTGGCCACCCATCCGCCCTGCGCGAGCGGAGTGTTGATGACCTGGAAAGCTCGGCCACTCGGCAAGTGATGGCTTCTCGTGGAGACCGTGCCCTCCGCGACGATCCTCATGACGTCGGCGCAAAATGCCTCGACATCGCCTTCGAACGCGCCGCGCTCCTTGCGATGATACATCGCCTCGCGGATGTGACAGCCGGGCTTGATGACATCGTGAGAGAGGCCGAACATATCGGCGTAGCGGCGGTTGCAGGTGACGATGTATCCGGCGGCATCGTACAGGATCAACCCTTGCGACATGTTGTTCAAGGCGGTGTCGAGCCGCCCGCGCTCCGCTTCCAGCCGTTGCTGCGCCTCACGGTTCTGCCGGTTGATCTGGCGAACGATCAGGAACAGGATCAGCGCAATCACGGTGGCCGAAAGCGCAGCGGTGGTGACCATGAAACCGGTCTGCTGCCGCCAGTCGGCCAGCGCGGCTCTCGTGGTGTTGGTCGCGACGATGACCAGCGGGAAGTGCGACAGCGAGGCCCCGGAGCCGAGGCGCTCGTCGCCGTCGATCGGGCCCCTGACGCGCAGGGTGTGCCGGCCACCTTCGGCCAGCATCTTGCGCATCAGCGGTGCGTCCTTGAAGTCCCTGCCGATCAGCTCTTCGACATGCGGGTAACGCGACAGCATCTTGCCATTGCGGTCGAACAGCGAGATCGCCGTGCCCTCCGCAAGCGCAACGGACGCGAAATAGTTCTGGTAGCTGTCCGGATCGATCCGGCGGACCATCGTGCCGAAGAAGCTGCCGTCCGCGCCGCTCAGCCGACGCGCGACAATCGTGGTCCATTTTCCGATGATGAAGCTGCGGACCGACTCCAGCGCCACCGGTTCGGCCATCGGATTCGATTTGAAGGTCTGAAAATAGGCGCGTGAGGAGATGTTGATCTTGGGCAGCGGCTGGGGCCGCGACCAGTTGATCAGTTCGCCGTCGGCATCGTAGATCGCGATGTCGCCGAGGTAGGACACCGGGCCGATCTTGCTCCGCAGCATCTGGTTCGTCGCGGGTCCGGACATGCGCTCGCGGAACATCGCGGCCGAACTGATCTCCGGCAGATTCATCTGCCCGATCACATCGGCGGCGACGATGTCGGAATCTTCAAATTGCTGATCGAAGTGCCGCGCGATCAGCTGCACCGTATTTTCCAGCTCGCGTTCGCGGTTGGTCAGGGTACGTTCGCGAAATTCGCCGACGGCCATGGCGGTCACCGCGAAGATCCCCGCGACCAGCAACACGCCGCACAAAGTGAGCCACAGCACCGGTCCGCGCCGAATGGCTGCCTCCCAGCCGTGCTTCGCGGCTAGGAACATTCCGGCTGCAATTCCTGCAAAGACCTGGCGCATTCCCCCTCCCTGGAGGGACAGGAATACAGCACACAAATGGCGTAAAGCTTAGGAAAGCCAGTTACCTGAGCGTTAATCTCGTTGCGTGATCGCAGTCGTGTCCAGCGAGCCGCCGCGCTGCATCATGAATCGCGCGTTAATGCGAGCTGCCCGCGCTCTTGTCGCTGCCGAGATTACGCAGCCGCCCGACCACGCCCGTCGGAAAGAAGTAGACGCTGGCGATGAAGAGCAGCCCGAGCCACAGCAGCCATCGGTCGGGATGCAACAGTCCGGGCAGCAGCGGCAGGCCGGCTTCCGACGCCGCCTTGGAGGCGACGCCCATCAGCGACTGCAGATAGTTCTGGGCGAGGATGAAGATGGTGGCGCCGATGATCGCGCCGTAGATCGTGCCCATGCCGCCGATCACGACCATCAGCAGGATGTCCAGCATGATCGAGAAGCTGAGCGAGGTATCGGGGCCGGCATAGCGCAGCCACAGTGCATTAAGAATGCCGGCGCCGGCGGCGACCAGTGCGGCGATGCAGTTGGCGTAGCTCAGGTGGAAGACGGTGCGGAAGCCGAGCGCCTCGGCGCGGAAGCGATTTTCGCGGATCGCCTGCAGCACGCGCCCGAACGGCGAGTTCACCACCCGCAGCAAAGCGAGGATCATCAGGGCCGAGACGGCGAACACCAGATAGTACGTCAGGATGCGGCCGTTGAACTCGAATCCGAGCACGTTCTTGGAGATCAGCACCGTGCCGGGCCTGAGCAGCTCGGGCAGCTGAAAGCTGCGTCCGTCCTCGCCGCCTGTCAGCCAGGACAGCTGCGAGGCCAGCACCTGGAAGGCGGATGCGACCGCGAGCGTGATCATGGCAAAGAAGATCGCAGCCACCCGCAGCGAGAACAGCCCGATCGCAAGCGCAAGCAGCGCGGCAAGCGGCAGGCCGACCACGATGCCGGTTGCAACCGCACCCCAATTCGGGCCCATCCCGTACAGCGCGATCGCGATCGCGTAGCTGCCGATCCCGTAGAACATGGTGTGTGCGAACGACACCGAGCCGGTATAGCCGAGCAGCAAATCGTAGGAGGCGACCAGCGCGGCGAAGACGCAGATCTTGGCCGCGACGTTCAGCGCCTTCGCCCCGGGAAACAGGAACGGCATCGCCACCAGCGCCAGGATGATGACGAGGAGAACGAGCGTGAGCACGCGGCTGCGCGGCGGATCGCCTGACAGGATCATCATCGGCTGGTCACCGCATAGAGGCCGCGCGGCCGCCACATCAGAATGGCGACCATCAGCAGGATGTTGGAGACGAGGGCGAGCTTCGGCACCAGGAAGCCGCCGTAATTGGCAATCATCGCCACCAGGATCGCGCCGATGAAGCAGCCGCCGATCGAGCCGAGGCCGCCGATGATGACGACGATGAAGATCAAGACGGTGAGGTCGTCGCTCATGGAGGCGTGGACCTGCTCGCGATACAGCGCCCACATCACGCCGCCGAGGCCGGCCAACGCTGATCCCGTCATGAACACGCCGAGGAACAGGCGGCGAATGCGATAGCCGAGCGCCTCGACCATCTCGCGGTTCTCGACGCCGGCGCGGATCAGAAGCCCGAGCTTGGTTCGGTTGAGCACGAGCTGAATCGCGATGAAGACGGCAAGGCCGATCAGCGTCGCCAGCACGCGGTATTTCGCGATCGCGACGTCGCCGAGGATGAAGGAACCGCGCAGCGACGTCGGCAGCGGCGTCGGGATGATCTGCGGCCCCCACACCGCATAGAGCGTCTGCTCGGCGACGATCAGGCCGCCCGTCGTCATCAGGATCTGCTTCAGATGCTGGCCGTAGACGGGCAGGATCAGCACCCGCTCGACGATCAGGCCGAGCGCGCCGGACACCGCCATCGACAGCAATGCCGCCGGCGCCAGCACCGCGAGATTCATCCACAGCGAATCCGCCTGAAGGGAGGCCGCGAACGGCGCCAGCACCAGGGTCGCGACATAGGCCCCGACCGCGATGAAGGCGCCATGCCCGAAATTGAGCACGTCCATCAGGCCGAACACGAGCGTGAGGCCGGAGGCCATGATGAAGATCATCATGCCCATCGCGAGGCTCGCGGCCGTCAGCGTCAGCCAGGTGCTGGGCGAGCCGATCAGCGGAATCATCACCAGGGCGACCGCGATCGGCAGCAGGATCGGCGCGATGTCACGCTTGGGCTTCGGCAGCGGATCGGTTGCGGCGAGCTCGGTCATTGATGCGTCTCCAGGCTCAGGCCGAGCAGTCGCTCCTGCAGCGGCACGTCGGCCGCCAAGGCCGCCATCTCGCCGCGATGGACGATGGTGCCGTTGTCCATCACCAGCACGTCGTCGCCGAGCTCGCGGGCCGCAAAGAAATTCTGCTCGACCATCAGGATGGTAG
Organism: Bradyrhizobium sp. WSM1253; assembly: GCF_000244935.1. Taxonomy (NCBI): domain Bacteria; kingdom Pseudomonadati; phylum Pseudomonadota; class Alphaproteobacteria; order Hyphomicrobiales; family Nitrobacteraceae; genus Bradyrhizobium; species Bradyrhizobium sp. WSM1253. The sequence continues at coordinate 4,498,644 of NZ_JH600073.1, read as the reverse complement.
CGCCCTTGCGCTTGATCTCCTTCAGACACTCGATCAGCGCCATCACGATCGCGGGCGCCAGCCCCTTGGTCGGCTCGTCGATCAGCAGGAGCTTGCGCGGTTCGATGATGGCGCGGGCAATCGACAACATCTGCTTCTGTCCGCCCGAGAGACTTCCCGCGCGCGACAGCCAGAACCGGCGCAGCGCGGGGAAGAAGCCGAAGATCCAGTCGAGCTGGGTGTCCTCGAGCGGCCCGTCGCGCGCCGCCAGCACCAGATTTTCCTTCACCGTGAGATCCGAAAACACCGCCATGCTCTCCGGCACGTAGCCGACGCCGAGCCGCGCGATGTCGGGCGTCGCGCGGCTCTCGATGCGCTCGCCGGCGAGTCTGATCTCGCCGGAGGAGGCCTGCCAGAGGCCCATGATGGTGCGCAACGTCGTGGTCTTGCCGGCGCCGTTGCGGCCGAGCAGCATCGTTGTCTGCCCCTGCGCGACAGCGAGATCGATGCCCTGGAGGATGTGATAGCGGCCGATATGAGTGTGCACACCGGAGAGCTTCAACAGATCGGTCATGCTGCGCTCCCTCCAACTTTATTGGGCGCGACGCCGAGATAGGCTTCCTGCACGATCGGTGATGCGATCACCTCGGCCGGAGGGCCGTCCGCAACAAGCTGCCCGTTATGCAGCACGATGATGCGGTCGGCGAGCGATCGCACCACGTCCATCTTGTGCTCGACGAGGAGGATGATCCTGCTCTTGTCCTGCTTGAGCTGCGCGATCAGGTTCAGCACGACCGGCACCTCGTCGATGCTCATGCCTGCGGTCGGCTCGTCGAACATGAACACCTTTGGTTCGAGCGCCATCATCAGCGCGACCTCGAGCTTGCGTTGGTCGCCATGCGACAGTGCGGTGGCGGCGACGCCGCGGCGGCCGCCGAGCGCGACCTGATCCAGGATCGTATCGGCGCGCGCAATCAGATCACGGCGGACCATCCAGGGCCGCAGCATGTCGTAGTGAGTGCCGTCAGCGGCCTGCACGGCGAGGCGGACGTTTTCCTCCACCGATAGATTCGGAAAGAGGTTGGTGAGCTGGAAGGCGCGCCCCAGGCCCGCGCGCGTCCGCATCGGCGCGGAATGCTGGGTGATGTCGGTGCCGTCGAATAGAATGCTGCCGCTCGATGCGCGGAGCTGGCCAGAGATCAGGTTGAAATAAGTGGTCTTGCCGGCGCCGTTCGGGCCGACGATGGCGGTGAGCTCGCCCGGCCGGAAGCTGCAGGTGACGTTGTTGACCGCGACATGGCCGCCGAAGCGGATGGTGAGGTCGCGGGTTTCGAGGGAGAGCGTCATCGAAACTTTCGATCGGGTTTGGTTGGAAGTGTATCCGCGATCACGCTGCGCCCCCTCCCTCGCTTGCGGGGGAGGGCTGGGGAGAGGGTGCCTCCTCAGGCGAGAACCCCCAAGAGGACAGCGCCCTCTCCCGGCCTCCCCCGCAAGCGGGGGAGGTGAAGGAAGAAAGATCAGCGCTTGTTCTTGATCGGAACGTCCATGTCCTCGATCTTCAGCTCGCGCACCGGCTCGAGCACGGCCCAGGCGACATTCGGATCGACCCTGACCTTGAAGTGATACATGCTCTGGAGCGCCTGATGGTCTTCCTTGCGGAACATCATCTTGCCCTTCGGCGTGTCGAACTCCAGGCCTTCCATGGCCGTGATCAGCTTCTCGGTGTCGGTCGACTTCGCCTTGGTGACGGCGGCCACGACAGACATCGCGGCGGCGAAACCGCCCGCGGTGAAGAAGTCCGGCGGCGCGTTGAAGCGCTTCTGGTGTTCGGCGACCAGCCAGTCGTTCACCGGGTTCTTCGGGATCGAATAGAAATAATAGGTCGCGCCTTCCATGCCGGGCAGGCCCTTATAGGCGGCGAGCGCCGGCAGGATGTTGCCGCCGGTGGACAGCTCGATGCCGTAGCGCTTCGGATCCATGTCCTGGAGTTTCGCCAGCGGATTGCCGGCGCCGGCCCAGATCACCCAGATCACCTTGCGGCCCGGCTTGTCCTTTAGCGCGTCGAACAGGCGCTGGCCGACCGCGGTGAAGTCGGTGGTCGAGGTCGGGGCATATTCTTCGGCGGCGAGCGTCGCGCCGGTCTTGCCGAGCGCCTCCTTGAAGGCGGCGACGCCGTCGCGGCCGAAGGCGTAGTCCTGCGCCAGCGTTGCGACGGTGACGCCCTGCTTGCCGATCGCGACCGCGTTCGAGATCGCGTCTTGCGACGAGTTGCGCGCCGTGCGGAAGATGTAGCGATTCCACTTCTCGCCGGTAATCTGATCCGCGACCGCGGGCTCCACGATCAGGATCTTCTTGTTCTCCTCGGCGACCGGCAGGATCGCGAGTGCCGCGGCCGACGAGGTCGTGCCGATCGCGATGTCGGCCTTGTCGTCCTGATAGGCTTCCGCGAGCGCGGCCTTGGAGAGATCGGGCTTGCCCTGGTCGTCCTTGGTGATGATGACGATCTTGCGCCCGTCGAGCGTCATGGTGCCCTTGGTGGCGTATTCAAAACCCATCTGCAGGCCGGTCTCGGTCTGCTTGGCATAGGCTTCGAGCGGGCCGGTCTTGCCATAGATCAGCGCGACCTTGAGATCGTCGGCCTGTGCGGAGGTGCCCGCGGCGAGGGCGAGGATGGTGGTTGCCATGACGAGTGATCGACGCACGGTGGTCCCTCCTGATGAAATGCTTTGGTCATAGCGATTTGCACAACCGTGCGGACATTGCAATTCCACCTTCCGGCGGACCACGCGACCGGCATGTGTGACATTGTCCCGGCCCGGCCGCGCCGGATCGCTTCCGCCGAAGAAATCGGCAGATGCAATTGTTGACCTCACCCCCGGAACGGGCTGCTCAGGCTTTGCAAAGTAACCAAAGGCGCGGGGTTACCGCCGGTATCCGTTCGCCCTGGAATAGCCCTGCCGGTTCTGTTGCGTCGAGCGGTTTGTGACACTGGCGCGTGCTTCGCTGGAGATCGGCGTTGCGAGCTTCAGCTCCTCCAGGAAGATCGGCCGGGAGAAATAATAGCCCTGCGCGTAGCGGATCTTGGTCGCAGCCTGCAGGTAGGCGAGCTCCTCGTAGGATTCGATGCCTTCGGCGATCACGGTCATGCCGAGCGCTTCGCTCAGGGATTCGATCGCGCGCAGGATTCCCTGGTTGCGTGGGCGCTTATGGATATCGGTAATGAAGGAGCGGTCGATCTTGATCTCGTCCGCGGTGATGTCGGCCAGCGCCGACAGTGAGGAATAGCCGGTGCCGAAATCGTCGATCGAGATGGCGACGCCGAGCTTGCGGAACATCGGCAGGATCTCGGCCTGGAAATGATTCTTGGCGACGAAGGCGTCTTCCGTAACCTCGATCATGAAGCGCTGCGGAAAGCTGGTGTCGTCGAGCGCCTGGGCAAAGCTGCGCATGAATTCGGGGTTGCCGGCCTGCTTGGCCGCGACGTTGATGCTGATGGTCGCTTCCGCACCGAACGTCTCGTTGATCAGGTCGATTGACTTGACGATCTCGGCGAGCACGAGATGGGTCAGCTCGTCGATCAGCCCGAGTTCGGTGGCAAGATTGATGAACGAGCCCGGCGCCTGGATCACGCCCTCGTCGTCGCGCAGCCGAACCAGGGCCTCGATGCCCTTCACCTCCTGCGTGCGGATGTCGACCTTGGACTGGAAGGCGCAGCAGAAGCGCTTCTCCAGGATGGCCTGCCGCAGCGACTGCTCGATTTTCATCCGCGCCAGCGCCTCGCGCTCCATGCTGGAGTCGAAGAAGGCCGCCGATCCCTTGCCGTCGTTCTTGATGCGGTACATCGCGATGTCGGCGTTCTGGCGCAGTGTCTCGAAGCTGCTTCCGTGATCGGGGTACAGGCTGATGCCGACGGAGGTTGAGGCGAACACTTCCGAATTGTCGATGAAGAACGGCGCCGTCAGCCGCTCCAGCGTCGATTGCATGAATTCGGCGACTTCCTCCTGATTCTTGATCGGCGACAGCAGCAGCAGAAATTCGTCGCCGGAGATGCGCGACAGCATGTCCGAATCGCGCAGGCCGCGTCCAAGCCGCTTCGACAGTTCGACCAGCAGGGCATCGCCCACGGTGTGACCGTAATAGTCGTTGATGTGCTTGAAATTGTCGACGTCGAGAAAGGCGAGCGCAAAGCGCTCGCCGGCGCGACCCTGCGCGAGCAGGCTGGTGGCGCGATGTTCGATCACCCGCCGCGAGGGCAGGCCGGTCAGCTCGTCGAAATAGGCCGAGCGGAACAGCTGGTCCTCGAAATTCTTCTGCTCGGTGATGTCGGAGGAGGCCGAGATCAGCAGCTCACGTCCGTCAAGGCGGATCGGACGATGGGTGGTCAGCAGCACCTGGCGTGCGGCTCCGTCGTGGAGCGCTTCCTCGGCGACCACCGCCTGACCGGAGCTCAGGGCCTGCCGGCAGGCTTTCTGGCGCGGCGCGAGATCGCGCGAGGGGCGGCTGCCGTCCATGCCGAGCTGGGCGGCCGCGACATCGTTGACCAGGAGAAGTTCGCCTTGCGCATCCTGCACGGTCAGGCCGGCAGGCAGCATTCTAACGATTTCCTTGAGGAATCCGAGTTCGGCTTCGCTCGCGCCGGAATATTTGTTGTCGTTCATAGAAGTCATGAATCTTGTTGTTTCAGCGCGCCTTTGCAATGGGCGCGATCTTGCGCGGTTCCCTCTTAAGTTTGGTTAAGGGGCCCGGAGAATTACGGTGGTGTTTTGCGGCGATGCGACGCGCGCAGCCCATCGTCATTAACGGGGCGTCAACGCGTCCGGCGAAACCGCGAACGACGCACGCGAACGGATTTCGTTTGCGCCGTGTCTAACCGTCCTTGGGGATACGGCATTGCATGGTGCAATGAAGTCCGGTCCTGAGATAGGAGACCTCCGTCTTGCCGTCGAAGGCCGACAGCGCCGACTTCAACAGCTTGGTGCCGAAACCCGGCTCGGAGATCTTGTCGACACTCGGGCCCTCGGTTTCATCCCAGGTCACGGTCAGACGGTCGTCGCTGACGGTCCATGACACCTGCAACAACCCGCGCGGCGCGGAGAACGCGCCATATTTCCCCGCGTTGGTGGCGAGCTCGTGAAACATCAGGGACAGCGTGACCGCAAGCTTCGGCGGCAGGAACAGCCGGTCGCCGTTGAGCGTGAAGCGGACATGGCCGTAAGGGCCGAGCTCGGAGATCAGCAGGTCGCGGATGTCGCAGCCGGCCTTGTCGATCCGCGAAATCAAATCGTCGGTCGCTGCAAGCGACCGCAGCCGCGGATCGATCCGGGCCCAGATTTGCGGCTGATCGTGCAGCACCTGATGCAGCACGGCATGCACTGTCGACAGCTTGTTCTTCAGCCGGTGCTGGAGTTCGTCGACCAGCAGCTTGCGGTAGTCTTCTTCCTCGATCAGGCGCCTGGAAATCCGGCGCTGCTCGACGAGTAGCGAGCGATAGTGCTCGACGCCCCAGATGGTGAGCGCGCAGACCGCCCAATAGAGTGCCAGCAGGGCGAATCGCGCGTTATCGGCAAGCGCATCGCCAAAGTTCACGACGACGCCGAGCACACCGCCGACCAGCGCCGTGATGATGCCGATGCGGAAGCCGCCGAACGCGGCCGCAAAGAACACGGCCGGGAAATACGGCGTGAAATAGACGTCGGGCCGCACATGGGCGAGAGCCCAGCGCGCCAGCGTCGCAACCAGCAGGCAGGCGACCGCAAACGCAAGGCTGAGGCCGAGCGATGGCGGTGCCACGCCCTGCCAGCCCTTGCGGAATTCGTCGATCAGCTTCGCCATGCGCAGTCCGGTCGCGATATGCGTTCGACAATCGAGCGGTCGCCAGGAATGTTACGCATGTCGCCGGCCCCAAGCAAAGCTTGCCTTGTCGGAAGCCGGCAGGAATAGTGCCTGCTGCGGCGCCGACCGTCGCGGCGCCGTCGTCGATCGGTGTCCGCCATTTGGCGTCAAGGGGTTCGAAAACAGGGACATTCCATGGGCAGGCTGGATGGCAAGGTCGCGGTGATCACGGGCGCGACGAGCGGGATCGGGTTGCGGACTGCAGAAGTCTTCGTTGCCGAAGGTGCCAAAATTGTGATCGCGGGGCGGCGTGTACCGGAAGGCGAGGCGCTGGCGAAGCAGCTCGGGTCGAATTGCGTCTTCCGCCAGACGGATGTGACGGCGGAAGCGCAGATGCAGGCGCTGATCGCGCTCGCGATCGAAAAATTCGGCCGCATCGACTGCCTGTTCAACAATGCCGGCGGCCCGGCGCAGACCGGCGGCATCGAAGGCCTCGAGGTCGAGCGCTTCGATGCGGCGATGGCGACCCTGCTGCGCAGCGTCATGCTCGGCATGAAACACGCCGCACCCCACATGAAGAAGCAGGGATTTGGCAGCATCATCAACAATGGCAGCATCGCCGGCCGTCTCGCCGGCTTCTCGTCCTCGATGGTCTATGGTGCGGCCAAGGCGGCGGTGATCCATCTCACCAAATGCGTGGCGATGGAGCTCGGCGAATCCAATGTCCGCGTCAACTCGATCTCGCCCGGCGCCATCGCGACCGGCATTTTCGGCAAGGCGCTCGGGCTTTCGACCGAGGCGGCGGAGAAGACGCAGGCGGTGATGCGCGAGATCTACAAGACCGCGCAGCCAATCCCGCGCGCCGGGCTTCCCGATGACATCGCCCATGCAGCGGTGTTCCTGGCCAGCGACGAATCCAGCTTCATCAACGGCCATGACCTCGTCATCGACGGCGCGATGACCGGCGGCCGCAACTGGAGCCAGCAGCAGCAGGGCTACGTGGCTTTGCGCAAGGCGTTCGATGAGGGGGCCGGATAGTTTCGTCATTGCGAGGAGCGAAGCGACGAAGCAATCCAGGCTGCTTCCGCGGACGCAGTCTGGATTGCTTCGCTTCGCTCGCAATGACGACTGCAATGCTCACACCGCCTTCACCCGCACCCGCAATCCGTCGCGCGGCTTCGGGATCGGCCACATCTGCCAGTCCGGCTTGTAGCCGGGCTCCAGCGATACCTCGATGTTCTGCAAGAAGTGCCGCGCGAAGCATTTGGCCTGCATGTAGGCGAAGTGCAGGCCGAGGCACATATGCGCGCCGCCGCCGAACGGCACCCAGGCGAAGCGGTGGCGGTTGCGCTGGGCCTCCTCGGTGAAACGCAGCGGATCGAAGCGGTCCGGCTCCGGCCAGATGTCCTTCATGTGGTGCGTGTAGAGCGGATTGACGCCGATCGCGGTGCCGGCGGGAATCGAAAAACCCTTGAAGGTGAAATCGCGCATGGCGCGGCGCGGCATCGAGGGCACCGGCGGCTTGATCCGCAGCGCTTCCTTGAACGCCATCTCTGACAGCGGCATCTTTTCGAGATCGTCGAAACTGCTCGGCGCGTCAGGGGCGAGCCCCAGTGCCATGACTTCCGCGCGAAGCTTGTCCTGCCAGCCGGGATTTGCCGCGAGCTCGCCGATGAACGACGTCAGCGACGAGGTCAGCGTGTCGTGCGCCGCCATCATCAGAAAGCTCATGTGGTCGATGATGTCCTGTTCCGAGAGCAGGGCGCCGTCCTCGTGGGTTGCGCGGCAGAGCTGCGAGAACAGGTCATCGCCGCCGTGATTGCCGCGTCGCAGCGGAATCTGCTCGCGGAAATAAGCGACGATGCGCTTGCGCCCCCTGACGCCGGCCGCCATCTGCGTGCCGGGCAGCGGTCGGCGGATCGGGGCGACGGCCGCGGCGACCATATCGATGAAGGCGCGGTTGATCTCGTCGACCTCCGGCCCGATATCGGCGCCGAGAAAGGATGCGGCGGCGAGATCGAGCGTGAGCTGCTTCATCGCCGGATAAAGCTGCATCTCGCCGGGTTTCGCCTTCCACTGCGTGACGCGGGCGGCGATGCCGCGGTCGAGATCGCTCAGATACGACTTCATCGGGCCGGACTTGAACGCGACCGACAGCGCCTTGCGATGCAGCCGGTGCTCCTCGAAATCCAGCAGCATCAATCCGCGCGGGAACAACAGGCCGAGCACCTTGTTCCAGCCATGGGTCGAGGAGAACAGCTTTTGCTGGTCGAACAGCACGAGCTCGTTGGCCTCGGGGCCGAGCAGCACGACATTGGTCTCGCCGAAGAAATGCGTGCGATAGACCAGGCCGTATTTGGCGCCGTTCGACTCGATGTGCCCCTTGGGGTCGGCGAGGACCTGAAAGGTCTTGCCGATGATCGGCCAGCCTTCGTCGCCGGGGATATGTGTCAGCTCGTTGCGCCTGGGCGGAGTGAAGCCGAGCGCAGGGGCGGCCACATTCTGCATCGACATGACGATTGCTCCGGTTGGCTGGACCCGGCCAACATAGCACAATTCGGTGACGATGATTCCGCGCTTACCGCTTCGCCGCTTCCTTCTGCAAATCCGGGGCATTGACGGCCGGAATCGCAACGCGGCCCGCGCCGGTCACCTTCAAAGCCTCGGCGGCCTTCTCGTTTTCCATGATCTTGGCCATCACGGCCTGTCCCGCACGCTCGAAGATCGCGCGGTTCTCGATCACGAATTTTTGCGACTTGCGCAAGCCGTCGATGTAGCCGTTGATCTCGGGCACGACATAGCGCGCGACAAGGTCCCAGCTCCGACGCGTGTTCTCCGGGTTAGCCCAGTCGTGCACGAAGCCGATGACGGCGCCGACGCCGCCGGAGACCTGCATCACGTTCTTGATCATCTTGACGAGGTCGTCGGGCGTGCCGATGACGGAGGCCGCGCCGTCGACGAACGCGGTCTTGTCCACGGCCTCGTCGGGTGAGGCGAACGCGGTGAGGCCCGGCCGCTGCAACGTGCCGACATTATATTCGTTGTGCCAGCGCATCAGCCCGGCGCCGGCCTCGCGACGCGCCTGCTCGCGGGTCTCGGCGATGTGCCAGGTCAGCAGCACGCGCCAATTCGCACGATCGACTTTGGTGCCGTGCTTTTTCGCCGCGTCCTCGGCGAACTGCCATTGCTGCTGCAGCGACATCAGCCCCTGCGTCGTCATCGAACCAAGCGAGATGATGCCAATGCCATATTTGCCGGCGAGCGTCATGCCAGAGGGCGAGATCTGCGAGGCCACCACAAACGGCATCTCTTCCTGCAGCGGCAGGAGCTGCAGCGCGGCGTCGTTCATGGTGAACCAGTCGCTCTTCGCCGTGACGCGCTCGCCATTGAAGAGGCGGCGGATCACGCCGATCGCCTCGTCCTGGCGGTCGCGCTGCGTCATCGGATCGATGCCGAGCGTATGCGCATCGGAGGCGAGCGCGCCGGGACCGGAGCCGAAGATGGCGCGGCCGCCGGTCATGTGGTCGAGCTGCACCATGCGCTGCGCGACGTTGTAGGGATGGTGATAGGGCAGCGACACCACGCCGGTGCCGAGTTTGATCCGCTTGGTGCGCTCGCCGGCCGCAGCCAGGAACATCTCCGGCGAGGCGATCATTTCCCAGCCGGAGGAATGATGCTCGCCGCACCAGAACTCGTCATAGCCGAGTGCATCGAGCTGCTCGACCAGATCGAGATCGCGCCGGAACTGGAGCATCGGATGCTCCCCGATCGGATGATGCGGGGCAAGGAAGGCTCCGAACTTCAGGCGCGCCATGGCGTTCTCTCCAGCTTACATTTTTTGTTTGTTTGTGGCGCGAAGCTACGTGCTGGAGGCAGCGAACGCAATCGCGCGATGTCCCGCACGGCGGAATGCAGCCATGCATGTGTCGTCTCCCTCTCGCGGGCACGCGGAGAGAGGCGGAGCGCGCGAGGATCCTACCTTCGAGGTAATCGCAGCGCCGCATTGGGCCTGCGATGATCGGCAAGGACATCCGAAGGGTCGCGCGCCGATGCACCAAACCGTCACAAAGCAGGTCGATACGTCCCGTCGCTGGTGGGTGCTGGCGATCGTCGTGGCCGCCCAGTTCATGTTCGGCGTCGATGCCTTCGTGGTCAACGTCGCCATTCCGACCATCGCGGTCGAGTTGAAGGCGTCGCCGGCGCAGATCGAATCCGTCATCGCGATCTACCTGATCGCCTATGCCACGCTGGTCGTCACCGGCGGCCGGCTTGGCGACATTCACGGCACCAGGAACGTGTTCCTGGCTGGCCTGCTCGGCTTCACCCTGACGTCGCTGTGGTGCGGACTAGCGCGATCCGGTGCGGAGTTGATCGTGGCGCGGTTGACGCAGGGTGCCTCCGCCGCGCTGATGGTGCCGCAGGTGCTGGCGACGCTGCATCTCCTGTTCACCGATGAACAGCGCAGCCGCGCCTTCGCCATCTACGGCATCGTGCTGGGGCTCGCGGGTGCCGCGGGCTTTCTGCTCGGCGGTCTCCTGGTCACGATTGATCTCGCCGGCACCGGCTGGCGCTCGGTGTTCTTCGTCAATGTGCCGTGCGGTCTCGTCATCGCGGTGGCGGCTTGGCGCATCATGCCCTCAGTGCCGCACCGCGCCGGCACGCGGCTGGATATCACGGGCAGCATCGTCCTGTTTGCCGGATTGCTGTGCATGATCGGTCCGCTGCTGCTCGGTCACGATGTCGGCTGGGCACCGTGGTTGTGGCTGGTGATGGCGATCGGCGCCGTGATCCTCCTGGCGTTCCCGAAACTGGAGCATGCGGTGGCACGCGCCGGCGGCATGCCGCTGATTGATCTCTCCCTGCTGGCGGACGCCGCTTTCCTGCGCGGTCTCGGCGCCGCGTTCTTTTTCTTCTTCGCCAATCTCTCGTTCTATCTGGTCATGACGCTGTTCATGCAGCGAGGGCTGAAAATCCCGCCGCTCGCGGCCGGCATGGCCTTCATTCCGCTCGCGCTCGCTTTCGTCGTGGCCTCGCGCCATAGCGGCGCACGGGCGCGCCATCGCGGCACCAGGGTCTTGATCGAAGGTTGCGCGCTTCAGATCGCGGGCCTCGCGGCGCTTGCGCTTGTCGCGTTCTCTGTCGATGCGCCGTCCGCGCTCCTGCTCGCGCTCACCATGATCGTGTTCGGCTACGGTCAGGGGCTGGTGATGGCGCCGCTCTCCGGCGCGGTGCTCTCGACGGTGAAGCCCGTGGCCGCAGGTTCTGCCTCCGGCATTTACGGCACCACGGCGCAGATTGGAAATGCGGCCGGAGTGGCCGCAATCGGCGCGGTGTTCTTCGCCGTCGAAGCCGTGCAATCAGCGCGCGCAGGATTTCTCGTCTCGCTCGCGCTGTTTGTGACGTTAATCATGATCTGCGCCGCATTCCTGGCGTGGATGCGCCGTGTATCTGCACGAAGTTGAGGCATTGCGGTTAATACGTGCGGATTTCTGCAGGTTTTCCCGCGATTTACTCGTCATTGACAGCACACGGTCTTTTTATTTTGCGCTGCAGCAACTATTTGGTTTGGGTGGACGTTGGGACGTCGCCTGCCAGGAGCTGCCGTGTCGTTAACCAGAAATGTCGACCTCTTGAGACGTCTGCCAAAGCTGGACGGATTGCGCTTCGCCGACTTTGGCCGGAGCGCCGATGCCTCCAGTCCGTTGCAGGAGGTTACGGGCTTCGGCGACAATCCCGGCAATCTGCGCCTGTTCGCGTTCGTGCCGCCGCAACTGCAGAAGCCGCGCGCGCTCGTCGTCGTGCTGCACGGCTGCGGCCAGACGGCGGCAAGCTACGATCTCGGTGCCGGATGGTCGACGCTCGCCGAGCACTACGGCTTCGCGCTGTTGATGCCCGAGCAGCAGCGCGTCAACAACAGCAACACCTGCTTCAACTGGTTCAATCCGGAAGACACGGCACGGGACAGCGGCGAGGCGTGCTCGATTCGCGAGATGATCGCGCACATGATCGAAACGCATCGCGTCGATCCCAAGCGCATCTTCATCACGGGCCTGTCGGCCGGCGGCGGCATGACATCGGTGATGCTCGCGACCTACCCTGAAGTCTTCGCGGCCGGGGCGGTCATCGCGGGACTTCCCTACGGCATTGCGACGAATCTGCGCGAGGCGCTCGACGGCATGTTTCATTCCCCGGAGCGGCCGGCCCGCGAACTTGGCGATCTGGTGCGGCGGGCCTCGAATCATCGCGGGCCCTGGCCCAGGATCTCGGTGTGGCACGGCAGCGCCGATCGCACCGTCAATCCCGGCAATGCCAACGAGATCGTCAAGCAATGGCTCGACCTGCACGATCTGCCTGACGCGCCGATGGCAGAAACCAACATCGACGGCTATCCGCGCCAGGCCTGGTGGAACAAGGACGGCGAGACTCTCGTCGAATCCTACGCCATCACCGACATGGCCCACGGCACGCCGCTCGGCCTTGCCGACAACGACCAGCGCTATGGCGTGGAAGGCGCGTTCCTGATCGAGGCCGGCATCTCCTCGTCCTATCACATCGCCAAATTCTTCGGCCTCACCGGCTGGATTCCCGACGCGGCGAAGAAGGCCGAACCAAAGCCGACGCCGGCCCGCTCGCCCGCGCCGCATCTGGCACGCTCGATCCGCGCCGCGGTCGCCGAAGAGACGGCCGAGTCGAAGCGCGAGGAGGCCCGCGGCTTCGATCTCGGCCAGATCATCACGCGCGCGCTCACGGCCGCGGGATTGATGAAGTAACTCAGGCCGTCGCGCCGATAAGGCAAGAGTTTTGTGCCCGTCGTCGCTGCGATCCGCGAATGGGGCGACCGCAACCTGAACCAGCCCGCGGCGTTCGCAGACGCCGCGGAATAGAGCATGATCCGGAAAAGTGTGAAGCGGTTTTCCGAACAGATCATGCTCAAACAAAAGCTACATCTCGCCGGTGATGAACGGATTGGTCATCCGCTCCTGGCCGATGCTCGAGCCGGCGCCGTGGCCGCAGATGAAGCCGACATCGTCGCCAAGCGGCAGCAGCTTGGTCTTGATCGAGTCGATCAGGGTCGCGTGACTGCCGCCGGGCAGATCGGTGCGACCGACCGAGCCCGCGAACAGGACGTCGCCGACATGGGCGAAGCGCAGATCCTTGTTGAAGAACACCACGCTGCCGGGCGAGTGGCCGGGGCAATGATAGATCTCGAACTGGAGATCGCCGATCGCCACGCTGTCGCCTTCGTCGAGCCAGCGGTCCGGTTCGAAATTGCGCACCCCCGTCATGCCGAACCGCGCGCCGCTCTCGACCACGTTGTCGAGCAGGAATTTGTCCGCGACATGCGGGCCCTCGATCGGCACCTTCAGCGCGTCGCGCAGTTCAGCCGCGCCGCCGACATGGTCGATATGGCCGTGAGTCAGCCAGATCTTCTCCACGGTGACGCCGGTCTGTTTGATGGCGTCGAGGATCTTCGGCACGTCGCCGCCGGGATCGATCACCACGGCCTTCTTGGAAGGCTCGTCCCAGATGATAGTGCAATTCTGCTCGAACAGCGTCACGGGGACGATGATCGCGCCCGCTTTCGCGCCTGCCTCGGCTTGTGTCTCGTTTTGCTCTGTCATGGTGTCACAATGCCGATTTTTGCCATGCCGCCAAGCAAAAGATTTGTCCCCGGGGCACGGGAACGGCCGCGGACATCGTCACACGGCGGTCTCAATTCGCCTGCTGTTTTGAACCGGGGCGCTCCTTCCGCGTTCTCCCGCGCGAGAAGCAGTTTTTGGATGGATTTCCCGCATGACTCAGGGCGGCAGCAATTGGTGGCGCGACGGCATCTTCTATCAGGTCTACCCGCGCTCCTTTCAGGATTCAAACAGTGACGGTGTCGGCGATCTCGCCGGCATTTTGCAGCGGCTGCCCTATGTGAAATCGCTCGGCGTCGACGCGATCTGGCTGTCGCCGATCTTCCCCTCGCCAATGGCCGATTTCGGCTACGACATCTCCGACTACACCGGCATCGAGCCGCTGTTCGGCACGATGGCGGATTTCGATGCGCTTCTCGCCGCCGCGCATGACAACGGCCTCAAGCTGATCCTCGACCTCGTGCCGAACCACACCTCGGACCAGCATCCCTGGTTCGTCGAGAGCCGCTCCTCGCGCGACAATCCCAAACGCGACTGGTACATCTGGCGCGACCCGGGCGAGGGTGGCGGCGTGCCGAACAATTGGCTGTCCGAGTTCGGCGGCAGTGCGTGGCAGTTCGACGAGACCACCGGTCAATACTACTATCACGCCTTCCTCGCTCAACAGCCGGATCTCAACTGGCGCAATCCCGATGTCCGCGCCGCGATCTATGACGTGATGCGGTTCTGGCTGGAAAAGGGCGTCGACGGCTTTCGCGTCGACGTGATCTGGCACCTGATCAAGGACGCCGAGTTCCGCGACAATCCGCCGAACCCGCATTATGTCGAGAGCCGGCCGCCGAACGAAAAGATCCTCACGCAATATTCCACCGACCAGCCCGAGGTGCACGACGTCATCGCCGAGATGCGCCGCGTCACGGATGCTTATGATGCCCGCGTCCTGATCGGCGAGATCTATCTGCCGCTGCATCGCCTGATGGCCTATTACGGCAACGACCTCACCGGCGCGCAGATGCCGTTCAATTTCGCGCTGCTCTCGACCTTCTGGAGCGCGCGCTCGATCGAGAAAATCGTCGAGGACTACGAGAAGGCGCTGCCGAAAGGCGCCTGGCCGAACTGGGTGCTCGGCAACCACGATCGCCCGCGCGTCGCAAGCCGCGTCGGGCCGGAGCAGGCCCGCATCGCCGCCATGCTTCTGCTGACGCTGCGCGGCACGCCGACGCTGTATTACGGCGACGAGATCGGCATGCATCAGCTCGCGATCGCGCCTGAGGACGTGCGTGACCCCTTCGAGAAGAACGTGCCCGGCATCGGTGTCGGCCGCGACGGCTGCCGCACGCCGATGCAGTGGGATTCGTCCAACTTCGCCGATTTCTCGGAGGTCAGGCCATGGCTGCCGCTGCCGGAGGATCACATCCGCAACAATGTCGTCGATCTCGAGGCCGATTCACGTTCGATCCTGACGCTCTACAGGCGCCTGATCGCGTTGCGGAAGGGGTGTCCGCCGCTGGTCGCAGGCGACTATCATCCGATCGCGGCGCAAGGCGATCTCCTGATCTATCGCCGCGAGGCCGAGGGCAGGGCGGTGATCGTGGTGCTCAATCTCGGCCCCGAGCCGATCGCGGTCACCACCAGCGCGATCAAGTTCGGCAGCGAGATTCTGCTGTCGACATTCCTGGATCGCGAGGGGGAGCGGATCGAAGGCGTGCTGGATTTGCGCGGCAATGAGGGCGTGATCATCACGCCGCCCTGACCGTCGTCCTGGACAAGCGAAGCGCAGATCCAGGACCCATTACCCCAAGGAGTAGTTTGGCGAAGATCGTGGTTATCACTTCGTACGACAATCACCTATTGGGGCAATGGGTCCTGGCTTTCGCCAGGACGACAACGGAGTGTGTGGTCGCACCTCCTATCCCGGATGCTTGTTACGCCGCAACGTCTTGTCGATATCACTCCTCTTCAACAGATAATCCAATCCACCGACGCGATACCAGCGATACCCATAAGGCTCCAGCACGACCCGATGCTGGCCGCGCTTGTCGGCGTGGCTGTGGTCCTCCGCGAGCAGATTGATGAGGTGCGCGCCGGCCTCGCCCGGCAGCCCCACCGAGAACGCAGTCTCGCGCGGCTTCTCGTCGAGATTGTGCACGAACAGCACGGAATTGTTGCGCCAGTCGTAGCGCATGATGAACACGGCGGGATCGCGCGTCGCGATGATCGAAAAATCGCCCCAGCCGATCTCCGGCACCTCCTTGCGCATCCGGACGATGCGCTCGGTCCAGTTCAGCATCGAGTTGGGATCGCGCCGCTGCTTGGCGACGTTGACGTGCGGATAGCCGTACGGTCCTTCGTCGATGACGGGCAAGGCCGGCTTGTCGCTGGTGGTGAAGCCGCCATGCGGCTCGGTCGACCATTGCATCGGCGTGCGCGCGCAATTGCGTTCCGGCAGCGACAGATCATCGCCCATCGCGATCTCGTCGCCGTAGCGGATCACGGGCGTCCCCGGCAGCGTGCACATCAGGCTGTAGGCGAGCTCGAGCCGCCGGCGGTCGCCACCCAGCATCGGTGCCAGGCGACGGCGAATGCCGCGGTCGTAGAGCTGCATGTCCTTGTCAGAACCGAAGCTTTTGAACACGGTGTCGCGCTGCGCCTTGGTCAATCGCCCGAGATCGAGCTCGTCATGATTGCGCAGGAACAGGCCCCATTGCGCCGAGGCGGGCCGCGGCCTGGTCGCCTTCAGCGCTTTCCCCAGCGGGCGGGAATCGGACGAGGCCAGCGCATAGAACAGATGCTGGTTGACCTGGAAATTGAACATCATATGCATGCGGTCGGCATCGCGGCCGAAATATTCCATGTCCGTCTTTGGCAGCACGTTAGCCTCGGCGAGGATGATGGCATCGCCCTGCCGCCATTGCAGGAATTCACGAAACGTCCGCAGCATGTCGTACTGCTCGGCCGGCTTCTTCACCTTGGCGCCTTTGGTCGCGATGACGAAAGGCACGGCATCCATGCGAAAACCCGAGACCCCGAGCTGGATCCAGAAGCCCATGATCTTCAAGATCTCGGTCTGCACACGCGGGTTCGAGGTGTTGAGATCGGGCTGGAAATCGTAGAAGCGGTGGAAGTACCAGGCGCCGGTTTCCTTGTCGCGCGTCCATGTCGATTTCTGAACGCCGGGAAACACCATGCCCTGATTGGCGTTGGCCGGCTTCTTGTCGGACCAGACATACCAGTCGCGGTAGGGCGAATTCCTGTCGCTCCGCGCCGCCTTGAACCAGGGATGCTGGTCGGAGGTGTGGTTGACGACGAGATCGATGATGACGCGAATGCCGCGCTGCTTGCAGCCATGGGTGAACTCGACGAAATCGCCGAGCGTGCCGTAGCGGGCATCGACACTGTAGTAGTCGGCGACATCGTAGCCATCGTCGCGGCCGGGCGAGGTCTGGAACGGCATCAGCCAGATCGTGGTGATGCCGAGGCCGTGCAGATAATCGAGCCGGCGCAACAGGCCCTTGAAATCGCCGATGCCATCGCCGTTGGCGTCCATATAGGTGCCGACGGACAGGCAATAGATGATGGCGTTCTTGTACCAGAGATCGTCGATCATGCGCGCGCAGCCTCGGTGGTTCCGCCGAGGTGCGGCGGCTGCGTGATAAGTGCGTAGGGGAGGGGAGGTTCCGCGCCACTGTCGTCCTGGACAAGCGAAGCGCAGATCCAGGACCCATTGCCACAGGCCAAAATTTGACGAGGACTGGTGGTTATTAGCTCGTGCACCAACGAACTCTTGGGGTAATGGGTCCTGGCTTTCGCCAGGACGACGACGGAGGAATCGGTTATCCTCTCCCCATGGACAATCCCGCCCGCATTGCCCTCGTGCCACCACCCGACCGCCGTCAATCCGAGACGGCGCTGGCGATCGCGCGCGGCACGGCGCGGTTGCTGCGCTCGCTCGGCTTCACCTGCATCAGCGAATTGCCGCTGCCCTCGGGGCGGCGCGCCGATCTCGTCGCGTTGAATGAGCGCGGCGAGATCTGGATCGTCGAGATCAAATCGTCGGTGGAGGATTTGCGCGCCGATCAGAAATGGCACGAATACCGGGCGCATTGCGACCGGCTGTTCTTCGCCTTCACGCAGGACCTGCCTTGCGAGATCTTTCCGCAAGACACGGGTCTGATCATCGCGGATGCCTATGGCGCGCACCTGCACTGCGAGGCGCCCGAGCACAAGCTCGCTGCGGCCACGCGCAAGCAGATGACGTTGCGATTTGGCATGGCTGCGGCGTTGCGGATCAACCGGCTGGTCGATCCGCAGGGGCATGCGGAGTTTTGGGAGTAGCGGCGCCGCGCGCGGGATGTCGTAGGGTGGGCAAAGCGTAGCGTGCCCACCATCCACGTCAAAGATTGAAGCAGGCACGGTGGGCACGGCGCATTGCGCCTTTGCCCACCCTACGACACCGTTATCGCGGCGCGCGCTTGGCCAAAATCCGCTGCAACGTGCGCCGGTGCATGTTGAGCCTGCGTGCCGTCTCGGAGACGTTGCGGTTGCACATCTCGTAGATGCGCTGGATGTGTTCCCAGCGCACGCGGTCGGCCGACATCGGGTTCGCCGGCAATTCGGACTTGTCCGAGCCGGTCGACAGCAGCGCCGCGACGACGTCGTCGGCGTCCGCGGGCTTCGAGAGATAATCGACCGCGCCCATCTTCACCGCGGTGACGGCGGTGGCGATGTTGCCATAGCCGGTCAGCACGATTGCGCGGGCGTCGGGGCGCTTCTTCTTCAGCGCCGAGACCACGTCGAGACCGTTGCCGTCACCGAGCCGGAGATCGACCACGGCAAATGCCGGCGCCGCCTTGCCGATCTGCGCCAGGCCGTCCGAGACGGTGTCGCATGACGTCACCGCAAAACCGCGCGTTTCCATGGCGCGCGACAGCCGCTCCAGGAACGGCTTGTCGTCCTCCACGATCAGAAGCGAGCGGTCGGTCTGTTCGTTCAGTTCGGCGATGGCGTTCAAGGTTTTGTCCTCTCTCCAGCGCGTCTACATATGGCGGCGCAATCGGGCGGTGCCAAGGGCGCCAATAGTCGATCGACCCCGTCGTGCGACGCAAGGTCGCGGCCTATCCTATTGTTTCTTCAAAGGTCTCGATAGCCTCAAAACGCTCTCTCGGCCACGTGATCTGGACCACTGCGCCGTGGTCGGGAAAGGTCCGGTTGGTAAACGAGACCTTGGCGCCGGTGCGCTCCAGCAAGGTGCGCGCGATGAACACGCCGAGCCCGAGGCCGCCGCCTTCGTCCTGGTTGCGCCGCCGCGACAAATAGGGCTCGCCGATCCGGTTCAGGATGTCAGGCGGAATGCCGGGACCGTCATCGGAGATCACGAGCTCGATCGTATCCTTGTTCCACCACGCATTCACTTCAACAGTGGTGCGGGCGAAATCGACCGCGTTCTCGACGATATTGCCGACGCCGTAGAGGATCGCCGGATTGCGCGAGCCGACCGGCTCGGCCACGATGGCGACGGCGATGCGCACCTTGATGTCGACGCCGAAATCGCGATGCGGCGCCACCACCTCCTCGATCAGCTCCGACAGTTTCATGCGGTCGAACGGCGCGCCGGTGGAGGAGAGCTGGGTGATCTTGCTCAATATGTCGCGGCAACGCTGCGTCTGCTCGCGCAGGGTCTTCAGGTCGGCGGCAAAGTTCGGTTCCTTCACCGTCTTCTCGAGCTCGCGCGAGATCAGGAAGATCGTCGCGAGCGGCGTGCCGAGCTCGTGCGCCGCGGCCGCCGCCAGGCCGTCGAGCTGGGTCAGATGCTGCTCGCGCGTCAGCACTAGCTCGGTCGCGGCCAGTGCGTCGGCGAGTTTGCGCGCCTCCTCGGTGACCTGGAACGAGTAGAGGCTGGTGACGCCGATCGCGAGCGCGATCGAGAGCCAGACGCCGACGAGATAGATCGGCGGCAGCACCAGCGGATCGTCGGAATCCCAGGGCAGCGGCAGATGGAAGAAGAACAGGATCGAGGCGCAGGCGACAGCCAGCACGCCGAGGCCGAAGGTGAAGCGGGCCGGCAGCGCGGTCGCCGAGATCAGCACGGGCGCGAGGAACAGGAACGAGAACGGGTTCTGGAGTCCGCCGGTGAAGAACAGGAGACCCGCCAGCTCCACGATGTTGAGCGCGAGCAGTCCGGCCGCCTGCATGGGCTCCAGCCGCTGCAGCGGATTTGACACGGTCTGGAGCGCCAGATTGAGCGCCGCCGACAGGGCGATGATGCTGACGCAGGGGACGATCTCGACGTTGAATTCCAGCCCCTGCGCCACGATGAAGATCGCGGCGAGCTGGCCCAGTACCGCGAGCCAGCGCAGCCGCAGGATCGTATCCAGGCGGATATGCCGCTGCGCGGGGCGAAAGTCGGAAGCGGCAAGTTCGGTCATTTCGGCCAA
The DNA here is from genome assembly GCF_000244935.1 of Bradyrhizobium sp. WSM1253. NCBI lineage: Bacteria > Pseudomonadati > Pseudomonadota > Alphaproteobacteria > Hyphomicrobiales > Nitrobacteraceae > Bradyrhizobium > Bradyrhizobium sp. WSM1253. Next base: position 4,478,759 of record NZ_JH600073.1, on the reverse strand, counting down.
GGGGGCGGTGCCTTCTCGATCACAAGCGCGCGGCTCACGGAACCACCGGATTACAAGCCTTGCGCTCTCCGCTGCAATAGCAGAAGAACGCCCAGCATGACCGAGAATGACCAGGGTTCAAGCTGGCCGACTGTCGCGGATCGCAGCCTCTCCGCGGCCATCGCGGTCGATCACCTCGTCAAGGTGTACAAGCAGACCCGCGCTGTCGACGACATCTCCTTTTCGCTGCCGCGCGGCAGCATCACCGGACTGCTGGGCGGCAACGGCGCAGGCAAGACCACGACCATCGCGACGATCATGGGCCTCGTGCTGCCGACCTCCGGCCGCGTGCAGGTGCTCGGGCATCGGATGCCGGAGGACAGCGCTTCCGTGCTGGGGCGGATGAATTTCGAGAGCCCCTATGTCGACATGCCGATGCGGCTCACGGTGCGTCAGAACCTCACCGTGTTCGGCAAGCTCTATGCGGTGAAGAACCTCTCCGACCGCATCGCTGAGCTGGCCTGCGATCTCGATCTCACCGAGTTCATCGACCGCGCCAACGGCAAGCTCTCCGCAGGACAAAAGACGCGCGTTGCGCTTGCCAAGGCGCTGATCAACCAGCCCGAGCTGCTGCTGCTGGACGAGCCGACCGCCTCGCTCGATCCCGACACCGCCGACTGGGTCCGGGGTCATCTGGAGCGTTATCGCAAGGCGAACAACGCCACCATCCTGCTGGCCTCGCACAACATGCTCGAGGTCGAGCGGCTCTGCGACCGGGTCATCATCATGAAGCGCGGCCGTATCGAGGACGACGATACGCCCGAAGCCATCATGGCCCGCTACAACCGCACCACGCTGGAAGAGGTGTTTCTGGACGTCGCGCGCGGAAGGGTGAACGGCGCGCAGGAGGCGGCGCGATGAGAAGGCCGTATGTTGCGAACGTAGCCCGGGTGAGCGAAGCGATACCCGGGAACGCCGCCAGCAAGGTCCCGGATGTCGCTTCGCTCATCCGGGCTACGGGAGTGCGCGATGAGTGAGGCCTCCCTCCACCGCGGCATCTCCCTCCATCGCATCGGCGCGATGATCCTGCGCTATTGGTACCTCCTGCTGTCGTCCTGGCCGCGGCTGCTCGAGCTGCTCTACTGGCCGGCGCTGCAGGTCATCACCTGGGGCTTTCTTCAGCTTTATATCGCGCAGAATGCAAACTTCTTCGCACGTGCCGGCGGCACCCTGATCGGCGCCGTCATCCTCTGGGACATCCTGTTTCGCGGGCAGCTTGGCTTTTCGATCTCGTTTCTGGAAGAGATGTGGGCGCGCAACCTCGGCAATCTCATGATGAGCCCGTTGAAGCCGATCGAATTTCTGCTGTCGCTGATGATCATGAGCCTGATCAGGCTTGCGATCGGGGTCATCCCGATGACGCTGCTTGCGCTGTTCCTGTTTCACTTCAACGTTTATGCGCTCGGCGTGCCGCTGATCGCGTTCTTCTGCAATCTAATCTTCACGAGCTGGTCGGTCGGCATCTTCGTCTCCGGCCTGGTGCTGCGAAACGGCCTCGGCGCCGAGAGCATCGTCTGGACCTTGATGTTCGGAATCATGCCGCTCGCCTGCGTCTACTATCCCGTCAGCGTGCTGCCGGTCTGGCTGCAATATGTTGCCTGGACGCTGCCGCCGACCTACGTGTTCGAAGGGATGCGCGCGCTGCTGATCGAAAACACCTTCAGGACCGATCTGATGCTGAGCGCGTTGGCCATCAACGCGGTGCTTTTGATTGCATCTTTTGGAGCATTCCTTGCCCTTTTGCGCAGCGCCAGGATGCAGGGCTCGCTGCTGTCAGGCGGCGAATAACGTAACTTTCTCGTGGATTCAGCCCGGTTTGGGCGACTGGGCCACGTAAATGTACGGAACCATGCATTGACGCAATATTACGCATTCGGCAGTATGCTGCGATGCGAAGAGGAATATAGCGATGCCGATTGGCGAGTTTGGCGGCGCGCCGCCCCTGGTGGCCGAAGGCAGTCCGGTCCTGACGACGCCGATGTACTGGATGTACGAGATGGGGCAAGCCTCTCTCAATCCGGCGCGTGCGATCACGGACGCGACCAAGCTGCTGTTTCAGAATCCCCTCAATCCATGGGCACGCACCGAGGTCGGCAAGTCGGTTGCCGCGGCCTGCGAATTGTTCGAACGCACCACGCGCCGTTACGGCAAGCCGGAATGGGGCCTCAACGACACCGAGGTCAACGGCATCCGCGTCCCCGTCGAGGTTCGCTCGGTCTGGGAAAAGCCGTTCTGCCGCCTGCTCTACTTCGATCGCAAGTTCACCCGTCCGCTGCGCAGCCCGCAGCCGCGCGTGCTGATCGTAGCGCCGATGTCCGGCCATTACGCGACGCTGCTCCGCGGTACCGTCGAGGCTTTCCTGCCGGGGCATGAGGTCTACATCACCGATTGGGCCGATGCCCGCATGGTGCCGCTCAGCGACGGCCGTTTCGATCTCGACGATTACATCGACTACGTCATCGAAATGCTGCATGTCCTCGGCGGTAACACGCATGTGCTGGCGGTTTGCCAGCCCTCGGTTCCCGTCGTCGCTGCCGTTTCCATCATGGAAGCGCTGCGTGATCCCTTCGTGCCGACTTCGATGACGCTGATGGGCGGCCCGATCGACACCCGCCGCAATCCGACCGCGGTGAACAACCTCGCCCAGGAGCGCGGTATCGACTGGTTCCGCAACCACGTCATCACCAAGGTGCCGTTCCCGCATCCGGGCATGATGCGCGACGTCTATCCGGGATTCCTGCAGCTCAACGGCTTCATCAGCATGAATCTCGACCGGCATATGGATGCCCACAAGCAGCTGTTCGCCAATCTGGTGAAGGGCGACGGCGACCTCGTCGACAAGCATCGCGACTTCTACGACGAATATCTCGCGGTGATGGATCTCTCCGCCGAGTATTACCTGCAGACCGTCGACACCGTGTTCGTGAAGCATTCGCTGCCGAAGGGCGAGATGACCCATCGTGGAACACGCGTCGATCCCTCCAAGGTCACGCGCGTCGCGTTGATGACGGTCGAAGGCGAGAACGACGACATCTCCGGCATCGGTCAGACCGAAGCAACGCACACATTGTGCAGCTCGATTCCCGATCATCGCCGCGTTCATTACGTCCAGAAGGGCGTCGGACATTACGGCGTGTTCAACGGCTCGCGTTTCAAATCGGAAATCGTGCCGCGCATCCATGACTTCATGGTCTCGGCGGCGAATCCGAGCTCATTGCAGGCACTCGCGGCCGAATAATCGCGTATTTCGGCTTTCCCGCTGAAAATTGACGCCCTGTCGGAGGCTCCGACAGGGGCGAGTCCCCGCCAGATTCGCGGTATTTAGGTAGCTTTGTAGGAGTGAGTCCAACCTCACCCCTTGGGGGTGCCGCATGCGCCGAACGGGGGCGAAAAAAGCCGGTTCCAACCCCAGTCTGTAGGGTCTCCCGGACGCCAGACCCCTGTATATTGGGCAAATGATTTGTTTTTGCGCCGAGCGCTTTCCCTGGCGGCGGTTATGGCAGAATCCGGGCGCTCTCCTGCCCCCCGGACTGACAGACATGGCCACTCGCGCACTCCTCTATCGGCGGCCCCACGAGCCGAAGACCCTCCTGATCACCCATGGATCGCAATATTTTGCGATTCGACTGCGCCGGCATCGCCGCGCGCGCCGTTACACGCTCAGAATTCATCCGAGTGATCGCGAAGCCATCCTCACCATGCCGCCGCGCGGCACGCTCGCCGAAGCAAAAGACTTCGCGCAGCGCCACGGCGCATGGATCGCGGCACGTCTCGGCCGTTTGCCGAAGGCCGCACCGTTTCAGCCTGGCACAGTGATACCGCTTCGCGGCGTTTCTCATCGCATCGTTCATCGCGCTGGCACGCGCGGTACGGTGTGGACGGAAGTGCGCGATAGCGGTGAACGCATTCTCTGCGTCGCCGGCGGCGTCGAGCATGCGGATCGTCGCGTCAGCGACTTCCTCAAGCGCGAGGCTCGCCGCGACCTTCAGCGTGCGGCGGAATCCTATGCCGGCGAGCTCGGCGTCAAGGTCAAGCGGCTCTCGATCCGCGATCAATCGAGCCGCTGGGGCTCCTGCACCTCGGCCGGCTCGCTGTCGTTCTCCTGGCGCCTGATCCTCGCGCCGCCCTACGTGCTCGACTATCTCGCCGCGCACGAGGTCGCCCATCTCGTCGAGATGAACCACTCGGCGCGGTTCTGGCGCGTCTGCGGCAGGGTCTGCCCGTCGATGGAGCGCGCCAAGAAGTGGCTCGATACGTACGGCAACGATTTGCACCGGTACGGGGTCGAGGATTAGGTCCTCGCTGCCAGCCTCCATCTGCCGCTGTCATCGCCCGGCTCGACCGGGCGATCCAGTATTCCGAGGCGGTTGTTGTTGAACCGAGAGGCCACGGCGTACTGGATTCCCGCGTTCGCGGGAATGACAGTTGAGAATGCGGCGAGGTCCGCGCGAACTCAATTCATCCCTCTGCTCAGGCGCTGACATCCGCGCTTGTCCCCGGCTGCGTGCGCGAGGCGAGATAGGATGACTGCAATTGCGCGGCCGCCTTCTGGCCCTCGGCCAGCATCGCCTGGAAGGCCGCATCGAGTTGATCGCGGCTATAGGTTGCGGAGCTGCTTTCACGCGGGGTCCATTGCGATTGCGTGATCGCGGTGGAAGCTTTTTCAACGGTGCCACCGAGCCGCTCGGCATAGCTATCGGCCCGCCACTGCGCCAGATCCGGTCCACTCAGACCGGGTGGATCCTCCAGCTTGCCGATCTTTGCAGCCGCCTCGTTGGTCATCGTCGAGGACCCGCCATTGTACAGGGTGGCGACCACCTTGCCGTCGACCTTCACCTGAGCATAGGTATTCTCCGGTGCACCGTCCGAGACGGCCGATTGAGTCGCGCTCGTATCATGGGTCATCAGCCAGTTCGTTGCCATGAGGTCGCGCAGGTGAGGATTGTCCGCCGCGGATATCGACTTGGCGCCTGTCAGGGGCTTGACCTGCGAGACGTCGATCCGAAAGCCGTCGGTCGCAGCATCAGTCGCATCCGGTCCCGCCGGCTGAAGACTCGATGTCCTATTCGAAGCGGACGTTGATGCGGGCCGCAGATGAGGCAACGCCGCGCTGGATACACCTGACATGATGGAACGCTCTCCGATACTTGCTCAACCTATGAGAGCAAATCCCGGGCCGCCGCCCCGAGCTTGAAGAGACTGGTTTTTTTGCGTTCCGGGAGCTGCGGGGATCGGTCGATTTCGCCATGGTAGGCAGGACTTGCCGAAGACGAGACCGGTGGCGAACAGGGATAGCCGAGATAGTTGCCCCGTTCGGGATGATGGCGGGACGGTTCTGTTTTGCCCGACGTGTCAAATGGCCTTGCTGCCAGAATCAGCCGTCTTGCGACTCGCGTAAGCCGTTGATTCCGCTATCACTGGCTACTGTGCATGGGGTTGTTTTCGCGATTTTGTTTTGAGGCCACAAGGACCCACGCAGAACCTAGCGATTTCCGCCAAACAGCCGGTCCATCAGCCAGCCATCGAGTCCTGCGGCTGCTTCCGGTCGCGCATTGGCGCGCGTCGGCGGCGGCCGATAGCCGCCGTTGCTGGCCGGTGCCGGTACGGGCGCTGCCGCTGTTGGCGGGGACACCTGCGACGTCGCCTGCGCGAGGTTCGACAGGCCCCAGCTGCCTTGCGAGCTCGGCAAGGCTGCCACCGGCACGCCCTCGTGCGCCGTCTTCATGAAGCGGGACCAGACTTCGACCGGCAAGCCGCCGCCGGTCGCCTTCTTGGTCGGCGAGTTGTCGTCATTGCCGAGCCACACGCCGGTGACGAGGTTGGCGGTGTAGCCGATGAACCAGGCGTCGCGGTAGTCCTGGCTGGTGCCGGTCTTGCCGGCCGCCGGCCAGCCCGGGATCTCCGCCTTCTTGGCCGTGCCGCTGATCAGCGTTTCCCGCATCATCGCGTTCATCATGCCGACATAGCGCGGATCGACCACCTGGTTGTGCTCGTCCGCCTGGCGCATGTAGAGCAGCTTGCCACTGAGCGTCCTGATCCGCGTGACGACATGCGGCGTCGCCATGAAGCCGCCATTGGCGAAAGGTGCGTAGGCGCCGACCAGCTCGACCATCGAGACTTCGGAGGTGCCGAGCGCGATCGAGGCGTTGGGCTCGAGTTTCGACGAGATGCCGAGCCGGTGCGCGGTGCGCACCACGTTCTTCGGACCGACCTCGAGGCCGAGGCGGATGGCGACCGTGTTGAGCGACATCGCGAGCGCCTGGGTCAGCGTCACCGCGCCGAAATATTCGTGGGTGTAGTTCTCAGGTTTCCAGCCCTTGACCTCGATCGGCGCATCCTGGCGGAGCGTGTCGGGCGTCAGCCCCTGCTCGAGCGCGGTCAGGTACACGAATGGCTTGAACGAGGAGCCCGGCTGGCGCCTGGCGGTGACGGCGCGGTTGTACTGGCTCTCGGAATAATTCCGCCCGCCGACCATGGCGCGAACCGCGCCGTCCGGCGTCATCGCCACCAGCGCGCCCTGGCTGACATTGAATTTCACGCTCTTGGCCGCGAGCTCGTCGATGATGGCGGCTTCCGCCACGCTCTGAAGCTTCGGATCGATCGTGGTCTCGACCTTGATGCTCTCGTCGATCTGGCCGACCAGATCGTCCAGCACCTCGCCGATCCAGTCGGCGACGTAGTTGACCGTGCCGGCGCCGACCGGCTTCACATTGTAGGAGGGTTGGCCGATCGAGGCCTGCGCCTGCGCTTCGGTGATGAATTTGGCATCGGCCATCGCATTGAGCACGATTTTCGCGCGCGCTTCTGCGCCCTCGGGGTTGCGGTTCGGCGCGAGCCGCGAAGGCGATTTGACGAGGCCGGCCAGCATCGCGGCCTCCGCGATGGTGACGTTCTTGGCCGACTTGCCGAAATAGCGCTGCGCGGCGGCTTCGACGCCATAGGCGCCGGAGCCGAAATAGACGCGGTTGAGATAGAGCTCCAAGATCTCGTTCTTGGAATGCTTGCGCTCCAGCCAGATCGCGAGCTCCGCTTCCTGCAGCTTGCGCGCCATGGTGCGCTCCTGGGTCAGGAACAGGTTCTTCGCCAATTGCTGCGTCAGCGTCGAGCCACCCTGCGACACGCCACGATGGAGCACGTTGGTGACGAGCGCGCGCAGGATGCCTACGGGATCGATGCCGAAATGCGAATAGAAGCGGCGATCCTCGATGGCGATGAACGCCTTGGGCAGATATTGCGGCAGATCCTTCAGCGAGACGTTGGCGCCGGCCATCTCGCCGCGTTGCGCCAGCATGCTGCCGTCGATGCCGACGATCTGGATCGTCGGCGGCCGCTTGGGGATCTCGAGCGACTGGATCGGCGGCAGATGAGCGCCGACCCAGATCACGACGCCGATCACGGCGATCGCGCCCCACAGACCCAGCACCGCGCCCCAATAGACCAGGCGGCCAAGGTTCGCGCCGATGCGTGACTTGGATCGCCGCTTGGCACTGCCGCGACCGGCCGGCGCCTTCCGCTCGCGCGGCGGCTCGTCGCCGGCATCCTCGCTCTTGCGTTTGGCGGATGATTTCGTCGATTTCTTCGGCTTGTCATCGCCGCCGGGAATGCGGTCGGCCGCGGTCAGGCGCAGATCGGCGAGTGCCGCAGGCAAGCCGAACAACGGCTCCTTCCGCCCACCCTTTTTCTTTCCCAACCCCATACGCAAACGCCCGGTCAGCCCGCCCCGCCGCACGCTAGCGGTCGCTGTTTAAGGCCCGGTTACCCAGAGCTTAACGCGCGATTAGGAGGTGCGGCATTCGCTGGCCGCAGTTCCGCTGGTTTGCCGGCGGAGCTAGGATCGCCGGCATAAACAAGAGGGAGCACGCATGGGCCACATCGATCCGACCAAGGAGATTTTTTCGCAGTTCCGGGAGAACGACCGCCCCGGCCCGATCCACATGCTCAACCTGGTGCGCTTGCGCAAGGAGGCGGCCTATCCGGACGGCCGCAAGACGAGCGGCGCGGAAGCCTATGCGGCCTATGGCCGCGAGAGCGGCCCGGTGTTCGAACGCCTCGGCGGCCGCATCGTCTGGCAGGGCAAATTCGAGCTGATGCTGATCGGCCCGGAGACTGAGCGCTGGGACCATTGCTTCATCGCCGAATACCCAAGCGTCGCCGCCTTCGTCGAGATGATCCGCGACCCCGTCTATCGCGAAGCGGTGAAGCACCGGCAGGCCGCGGTGGAGGACTCACGGCTCATTCGGCACGCGGTGCTGCCGGTGGGAAAGAACTTTGGCGAGGTGCCGGATTGATTTTCCGTCATGGCCGGGCTGGCCCGGCCATGACGGCGTTGAGGCAGTTGCTTCCGAGAACTAACCCGCCGGACTCGCATCCTCAATGATCGGGCCGAACAGCTCCCAACGTTCGCCGTTGAACTTCATCATCTGAAGCTGCTTGTTGACGCGGTAGTCGGTCGGTGAGGTATTGGCCTTGATGCCGGGCAGCGCGGTGTCGCTGGTCACGTCCTTCAGCGAGGCGGCCTGCTTCATGACGTTCTCGCGCGTCAGGTCGTCGCCGCACTGCTTCAGCACATGGACCAGCAGCTGCGCCGTGCTGTAGCCGTAGGTGTTGAAGTTCGAGTCCTTGTCGCCATCAGGATAATACTTGGCCATGAAGTCGAAATACCTCTTAAGGCCGGCATCGTCCTTCCAGGTCGGATCGAGTGGTTCCTTGCCGTAATTGACGCTGATCAGGCCCTTGGCGGCGTCGAGGCCGGCTGGCTTCAGCACCGCGCCGACCGAGGTGGCGTTGATGTCAACGATCTGCACCGGATGCCAGCCCATCTCGGCGATCTTCTTGATCGCCTGCGCCGCCTGCTTCGGCGTGGTGGCGCTGAAGAACAGATCGGCGCCGGCGTCCTTGATCTTGAGGATCTGCGAATCGACAGTCGGATCGGAGACTTCGTAGGAAGCTTCAGTCACGATCATCTTGGCAGCTTTGTCGCCGAGACCGGCCTTGATGCCGTTCAGATAGTCCTTGCCGAGGTCGTCGTTCTGATAGAGCACGCCGATCTTGGCGTTCGGATGCTCCTTCAGGATGTACTGTCCGTAGATGCGGCCTTCGACGAAGTAGTTGGGGTTGAAGCCCATCGTCCACGGAAAGTTCTTCGGATCCGTGAACCTCGAGGCTCCGGTCGCCGCGAACAGTTGCGGCACCTTCTTCGAGTTGAGATATTTCTGCACGGCTGCGTTCACCGGCGTGCCGATGATCTGGAAGGTCAGCAGGACCTCGTCGCTCTCGACCAGCTTGCGAATCTGCTCCACGGCCTTCGGCGGCGAGTAGGCGTCGTCATACTGGATCAGATTGATCTTGCGGCCGTTGACGCCGCCCTGGTCGTTAATCATCTTGAAATAGGCGGCTTGGGTCTTGCCGATCGACGAATAGGCCGACGCCGGTCCAGAAAACGGCATCGTCTGGCCGACCTTGATCTCGGTATCGCTGGCACCCGGATCATATTTCTTCTGGGCATTGGCCGCCGGCATCGACAGCGCCAGGGTCAGCGCCGTTGCAGTGGCCAGATGCAGAATTCCATTCCTCATTCGCATTTCCTCATTGTTTATTGCCGGTGATCAATCGGGTGCGCTCATGCGCACCTGATGTCACCGCTGAGGGCGAGTGTGGATGAGGCGTTGTTGCAACGCAAGTTGGGCGTGCGCCCGCAGTTCGTAGGATACGCAACGTCTCAGTTCGTAGGGTGGGTTAGCCTTGCGGCTGCGCAAAGCGCAGTCCGCTGGGCGTAACCCACCACTTCTGTTTCCGCGGAAATCAAAAAGGTCGGTTACGCTGCGCTAACCCACCCTACCCAGTAACTAACCCGCTGGACCCGCATCCTCCATGATCGGGCCGAACAGCTCCCAGCGTTCGCCGTTGAACTTCATCATCTGCATCTGCTTGTTGACGCGGTAGTCGTTCGGCCCGGTGTTGATCTTGATGCCGGGCAGCGCGAAGCTCGGGGTGAAGTCCTTGATGTTGGCGACCTGCTTCATCACGTTCTCACGTGACAGGTCGTCGCCGCACTGTTTCAGCACTTGCGTCAGCAATTCGGCGACGGAATAAGCATAGGTGTTGACGGTATTGAGCTTGTCGCCTTCGGGGAAATACTTGTCCATGAAGGCGAAGAAGGCTTTCACGCCCGGATCGTCCTTCCACTGGGGATCGCCGGGCTCCTTGCCGTATTGGGTCGAGATGATGCCCTTGGAGATATCGAGGCCGGCCGGCTTCAGCGTCGCCGAGATCGGGCTCGCATTGATGTCGAGAATGTGCACCGGCGTCCAGCCGAGCTCGGCGACTTTCTTGATCGCCTGCGCCGCGAACTTGGGTGTCGAGGCATCATAGAAAAGATCGGCGCCCAACGACTTCAGCTTGACCACCTGCGAGTCCACCGTCGGATCGGTGACTTCGTAGGAGACTTCGCCGACGATCATGCCGGCGGCCTTGTCACCGAGACCGCTCTTGAGGCCGGCGAGATAGTCGCGGCCCATATCGTCGTTCTGGTAGAGCACGCCGATCTTGGCGTTCGGATGCTCCTTGAGGATGTACTTGGCGTAGATGCGTCCCTCGGACACGTAGTTGGGATTATAGGCGATGGTCCAGGGATAGTTCTGCGGATCGTTGAAGCGCGCGGCGCCGGTCGAGGCCAGCAGCTGCGGGATCTTCTTGCCGTTGAGATATTTTTGCACGGCGGCGTTCGCGGCGGTGCCGATGATCTGGAAGGTGAACAGCACCTCGTCGCCTTCGACGAGCTTGCGCACCTGCTCGACCGTCTTCGGCGGCGAATAGGCATCGTCATACTGGATCAGATTGATCTTGCGGCCGTTGATGCCGCCCTGATCGTTGATCATCTTGAAGTAGGCGGCCTGGGTCTTGCCGATATTGGCGTAGACGGAATAGGGCCCGGAGAACGGCACGGTCTGGCCGATCTTGATCTCGGTGTCGCTCGCGCCGGTGTCGTATTTCTTCTGGGCGAGAGCTTGGTTGGCGGAGAACGCGAAGGCGAGCGCCGCCGTGGCAGTGATGAAGGCTCTGCGATTGCTCATGTGGGGTTGTTCCTCCTGACGGAATTTCCGACCGACGGTCTTGTCCCGTTGATTGCCAACGGTCGCCATCGCTGTCGCAGATTGTGGAGGAACGGCAGGCGACGCGCAAGGATCGCGGCGCCGCGCTATGGCGTCTCAGGTCAGGAACAAGACTGACAGTGCGAGCGCCGCCGGCAGCGCCTGCACCATCAGGATGCGCGTGCTAACGGTCGCTGCGCCATAAGCGCCGGCCACGATCACGCAAAGCAGGAAAAACGCCTTGATCTGGAACGCGAAGGCCGGATTGCCGTGCACCAGCCCCCATACCAGGCCTGCGGCCAGGAAGCCGTTATAGAGCCCCTGGTTGGCGGCCAGCACCTTTGTGATCGCTGCCTTCTCCGGCGTGTTGCGGAAGACCTTCAAGCCCTGCGGCTTGTCCCAGAGAAACATCTCCAGGATCAGGAAGTAAGCGTGCAGTGCGGCGACCAGCGCCACCAAAATATTCGCGATCCAGATCAAGTTGAGCTCCCCCAGCGTCAGCTTTCGGGTGGACGTTAGCACGGTGGGCGTGGCAAGTGCGATGGCGTGTTTCGATGCCATGGTGCTGCAATGCCCGCGCGACCGACCAACCCACCTGTAACCTTCGGCCTCGATCGGCTGGCGACGCCGATCGGGATTGCGCTGCTGGTCACCGACGCCGCGGGCGCCTTGCGCGCGCTCGACTGGGAGGATTACGAGCACCGCATGCGCGAGCTCTTGCGCCTGCATTACGGTGTGGTGGATCTGAGTGACCAACCCGCGCCCGCGGCCATGCGGACCGCGCTGTCGGGCTATTTCGACGGCGACCTCGGCCAGCTCTCAGGCATCGCCTGGCGCATCGCCGGCACGTCGTTCCAGCAGAAGGTCTGGAATGCGTTGACGCAAATCCCTGCCGGCACCACGATGAGTTACGGCGCGCTCGCTGCCAGGATCGACATGCCCAAAGCCATTCGCGCCGTCGGCCATGCCAACGGCTCCAACCCGATCAGCGTGGTGCTGCCGTGCCACCGTCTGATCGGCGCCGATGGTTCTCTGGTGAAGTATGGCGGCGGCCTCGCGCGCAAGCGTTGGTTGCTCCGGCATGAAGGCGTGGCGGTTTAGATATCCGCCTGTGGTCATTCCGGGGCGTGCGTAGCGCGAACCCGGAATCCATTTCTCCGCGTCACCAGTGGCACGATGGATTCCGGGTTCGCCGCTGCGCGACGCCCCGGAACGACGCGAGGAGAGAGGTGCGCAGCCGCCCTCACGCCGCCGGCTGAACCGCCTTGTCGCCGGCCATCACATGGGTCAGCGCGCTCTTGATCGCGGCCTGGCGTGTTGGCGCGCTGATCTGCGCGCCCAGGAGATCGGTGACATAGAACACGTCGCGGGCGCGCTCGCCGAAGGTCGCGACATGGGCCGAGGCGATGTTGAGGTTGAGCTTCGAGATCGCGGTGGTCAGCTCATAGAGCAGGCCGGGTCGGTCGAGGCCGGACATTTCGATCACTGTGTAGCGGTCGGACCATTGGTTGTTGATCGTCACTTCCGGCTCGATCACGAACGGCCGCGCCTTGCCGCGCACGGTGCGCCGCGCCACCACCTCGGGCAGACGCAGCTTGCCTTCCAGCACGTCCTCGATCATCTCGCCGATGCGCGTGGCGCGCCGTCCCTCGTCCTCGTCACGGTCGTATTCCCTGGAGATCGAGATGGTGTCGAGCGCGCGACCGTCGGTCGTGGTGTAGATCTGGGCATCGACGATGTTGGCGCCGGCCGAGGCACAGGCACCCGCGATGATCGACAGCAGCCAGGGATGGTCGGCGGCGAAGATGGTCAGCTCGGTGACGCCACGCACCTCGTCGAAGCCGACATTGATCGCAAGCTTGTGGCCGGCCTGCTCGCTGGCACGGACGAAGCGCGCATGGCGGATCTTGCGCGGCAGCTCGACCTTGAGCCAATAGGCCGGATAGTGCCGGCCGATATAGGCGTCGAGCTCTTCCGCCGGCCATTCCGCGAAGGCGTTACGGAATTCGGCGTATGCGGCCGTGAGGCGCTTGCCGCGGTCAACCTCCGAGAAGCCGCCCGTCAGCACCGGTTCGGTCTCGTAGTAGAGGGAGCGCAAGAGCTGCGCCTTCCAGCCGTTCCACACGCCCGGGCCGACGCCGCGGATGTCCGCGGTGGTCAGGATCGTCAAGAGCTTCATCTGCTCGACCGACTGCACCACGGCGGCGAAATTCTCGATGGTCTTGCGGTCGGAGAGATCGCGCGATTGTGCGACCGTGGACATCGTCAGATGCTCCTCGATCAGCCAGGCCACGAGCTCGGTGTCGGCCGGGCTGAAGCCGAGCCGCGGGCAGAGCCGTCGCGCCACCTTGGCGCCGGCGATCGAGTGGTCCTCGGGCCGGCCCTTGGCGACGTCGTGCAGCAGCGTCGCGATGTAGATCACGGAGCGATGCTCCGGCCGGATCTTGCGCATCAGGTCGCTCGCCACCGCGAATTCCTCGATGCCGCCGCGTTCGATGTCCTGAAGGAAGCCGACGCAGCGGATCAAATGCTCGTCGACGGTGTAGTGATGATACATGTTGAACTGCATCATCGAGACGATCTTGCCAAAGGCGCGGATGAAATGGCCGAGCACGCCGGTCTCGTTCATCCGCCGCAGCACGATCTCCGCGTTGTCGGACGTCAGGATCTCCATGAACAGCCGGTTGGCCTCGGGATTCTCGCGCATCTGCGCGTTGATCAGGCCAAGCGAACGCGTCACGTCGCGCATCGCGTCCGGATGGAAGGCGAGATTGTTCTTCTGCGCCAGGCGGAAGATCCGGATCAAATTGACCGGATCGTGCTTGAACACGTCGGGCGCCGCAACGTTGATGCGGTTGTTGTCGACGATGAAATCGTCGCTGTCGGGCACCCGCCGCTTCGCCGCGGTGGGGCGCAGCCGCGCCATCATCCGGCTCAGCACCGGCGCGGGCTTGGCCTGCTGGTCCTCGAGCTTGGCGCAGAGGATGGCAGTGAGGTTGCCGACTTCCTTGGCGACCAGGAAGTAGTGCTTCATGAAGCGCTCGACGTCCTGCATGCCGGGGTGCGAGGTGTAGCCGAGCCGGACCGCGATCTCGCGCTGAAGGTCGAAGGAGAGGCGCTCTTCGGCGCGGCCGGAGTAAAAGTGAAGATTGCAGCGTACCGACCAGAGGAAGTCGGCGCAGCGGCGGAAGGTGCGGTATTCCTGCGCGTCGAACACGCCGCGGTCGACCAGCTCGTCGGTGTCGCTCACGCGGTAGACGTATTTTGCGATCCAGAACAGCGTGTGCAGGTCGCGGAGCGCACCCTTGCCGTCCTTGACGTTGGGTTCGACCAGATAACGCGATTGACCGCCGCGGCGATGCCGCTCCTCACGCTCGGCGAGTTTGGCGGTGACGAACTCCGACGCAGTGCCTTGCACGACCTCCTTGTCGAAGCGGGCGACCAGCTCGTCATAGAGCGGCCGGTCGCCGGTAAGAAAGCGCGTCTCCAGGATCGCGGTGCGGATGGTCATGTCGCCTCGCGCCTGCCGGATCGACTCGTCGACCGAGCGGGTGGCGTGACCGACCTTCAGCCCCATGTCCCAAAGACAATAGAGGATGGCCTCGGCGACCTGCTCGCCCCAGGCGGTCTGCTTGTAGGGCAGGATGAAGAGCAGATCGATGTCGGACTCGGGAGCCATCAGGCCGCGGCCATAGCCGCCGGTCGCCACCACCGCCATGCGCTCGGCACCGCTCGGGATCGGCGAGCGGTAGAGATGGCGGGTCGCGGCCGAATACAGGATGCGGATGATCTCGTCCTGCACGTGGCACAGCCGCTCGGCGCAGCGCCGGCCGTGACGGTCCTTCAGCAGGATCGTCTGTGCCGCGGCGCGCGACGCAATCAGCTCGGCCTTGAGCAGTTGCGCCATGGCGGTGCGGAACGCGTCCTCGCGTCCCTGGTGCTTCTCGGCAAGCGCATCGACCGCGGCGGTGATCCGCGCGGTGTCGAAGCGATCGTCCACCTCGGCCTTGTGCTCAGTCGCGACGCTGTCCATGTCTCACCGGATATAAGAGGCGGCAGGCGCTGTCACCCGCCATTCTCTCGCAATAGTCGTTCCATGCTGGAAAGGTGCGGCTTTGGGTAAAGCTGTTCTCGGCCGGCGCGCTTTCGAGGGGCGGATTTTCTCGTTGACCTCTAGATCTAACTCATTGAAAAACAATGAAGTTTCGAGGAGGCCGGGCATGACCAGGATTACACGACGCATACTGCTGGCGGGAGCGGTCGCTCTTGCCGTGTCCCCCGCGGCGCGGGCGGCGGATCCACTCAAGGAAATCCGTATCGACTGGGCGACCTATAATCCGGTGTCGATGGTCCTGAAACAGAAGGGGCTCCTGGAAAAGGAGTTCGCCAAGGACGGCATCACCGTCACCTGGGTGCAGTCGGCCGGCTCCAACAAGGCGCTCGAATTCCTCAATGCGGGCTCGATCGATTTCGGCTCGACCGCGGGCTCGGCGGCGCTGGTCGCACGTATCAACGGCAACCCGATCAAGTCGATCTACGTCTATTCGCGTCCCGAATGGACGGCGTTGGTGACATCAAAGGATTCCAAGATCGCCGATGTGGCCGGCCTCAAGGGCAAGCGCGTCGCGGTGACGCGCGGCACCGATCCGCATATTTTCCTGGTGCGCGCGCTGCTTGGCGCAGGTCTCACCGAAAAGGACATCACGCCGGTGCTGCTCCAGCACGCCGACGGCAAGACCGCGCTGATCCGCGGCGACGTCGATGCGTGGGCCGGGCTGGATCCGATGATGGCGCAGGCCGAGGTCGAGGATGGCGCGAAACTGTTCTACCGCAAGGCCGAGGCCAACACTTGGGGCATCCTCAATGTGCGCGAGCAGTTTTTGAAGGACTATCCGGACGCCGCCCGCCGCGTGCTCGCCGTTTACGAAGAGGCGCGCAAATATTCGCTGGCGAATTACGACGAGCTCAAGAAGACCTTCATCGCCGTGACCAAGCTGCCGGAGCCTGTCGTCGACAAGCAGCTCAAGGAGCGCACCGAGCTCACTCACAGCCGCATCGGCGCGCCCCAGCGTGAATCGATCCTCGCCGCTGGCCTCGCACTGCAACAGGCCGGCGTCGTCGACGCCAAGGTCGATGTGAAGGCGACGCTGGATGCGTTGATCGACGACCAGGTGCCGTTGCCAACGAATTGAGGGGCTCTTTCCCTCTCCCCTTGTGGGGGAGGGTGCCTCGCGAAGCGAGGCGGGTGAGGGGTTCTTTCCTCACGATCAGTATTGCGAGCCGAGAGAACCCCTCATCCGGCGCTTCGCGCCACCTTCTCCCGCAAGGGGAGCAGGGAAAAGCAGCGGAGGGCGTGGCAAGAGTAGTGTTGCAATCTTGCACAAGACGCGCTTCCTACCGGCCATGATCTCCGACGCGCCAGTGCTGCAACAAACCGCGGAACCGGCTGAAGGCGCCGCCGCGCCTTCGCGGGTCTCGCGCTATGCACGGCCGATACTGGGTGTGTTGTTGCCGCTCACCCTCGCGCTCGGTTGGGAGTTCCTGGTCTGGCGCGGCTGGTCCAACGGCCGGCTGGTGCCGCCGCCCTCGCGCGTGTTCGCCACCATCACTGATCTTGCCCGCTCCGGTGAGTTGGTCCGTCACATCGCCGCGACACTGTGGCGCGTCGGTCTTGGTTTTGCGTTCGGCGTGGTCGCGGGCACCTTGCTCGGCGCCATCTCCGGCTATTGGTCGCTGGCGCGGCGGCTGCTCGATCCGACCGTGCAGGCGCTGCGCGCAATTCCATCGCTGGCCTGGGTGCCGCTGTTCATCCTCTGGCTCGGCATCTTCGAGACCTCCAAGATTGCGCTGATCGCGGTCGGCGTGTTCTTCCCTGTGTATCTCGGCGTGATGGGCGCGATCCTCATGGTCGATCGCAAGATCGTCGAGGTCGGTCGCACCTTCCGTCTCTCCGGACCTGCCATGATCCGCCGTATCCTGCTGCCTGCGGTGCTGCCGGCCTATGTCGTGTCCTTGCGCGTCGGTCTTGGTCTGGGCTGGATGTTCGTGGTGGCGGCCGAGTTGATCGGCGCGTCCGAAGGGCTCGGCTATCTCCTGCTCGACGGCCAGCAGCTCGGCAAGCCCGCGCAGATCCTCGCCGCCATCGTGATCTTCGCGATCCTCGGCAAGCTCACGGATTGGTTGATCGAGATCGCGGCTGCGCCCTTCCTGCGCTGGCAGGACGCCTTCGGGCGTACGACGGGAGCATAGGGCGATGCTGGCGCTCGATCGGGTCAGCAAGACCTATCCCAACGGCGTGCAGGCGCTGGCGCGTTTTTCCGCCGAGATCAGGCAAGGCGAGATCGTCGCCATCATCGGCGGCTCGGGCTGCGGCAAGTCCACGCTGCTGCGCGCCATTGCGGGCCTCGACCGCGCAAGCTCGGGCACGGTGACGCTGGACAACGAGGCGATCGCCGCGCCGCATGCCAAGATCGGCATCATCTTCCAGGAGCCGCGGCTGCTGCCCTGGCTCAGCGTCGCTGACAATATCGGCTTTGGTCTTGCCGATGGGCCCGCGACCGAGCGGCGTGAAAAGGTGGCGCGTGCGCTGGAGCGTGTCGGGCTCGCCGAGAAAGCGCAGGCCTGGCCGCGCGAACTCTCGGGCGGGCAGGCACAGCGCGTCGCGATCGCCCGCGCCCTGGTGCCGCAGCCCGAGGTGCTCTTGCTCGACGAGCCGTTCTCGGCGCTCGATGCCTTCACCCGCAGGGACCTCCAGGATCATCTGCTCGATCTCTGGGCCGACACGCGGCCGACGCTCATCCTCGTCACGCATGACGTCGACGAGGCCGTGGTGCTGGCCGACCGCGTGCTGGTGATGCGACCGCGGCCGGGCCGGCTGTTTGATCAGATCGAGATCAATCTCGGCCGGCCACGCGACCGCAATGCGCCGCTGCTCGAGAATTTCAAGCGAAGTGTGCTGACGTCACTCGACCGCTCGCTCGACCGCAACGTGCCCGACCGTGACGCAACCCAGGGTCCCGGTCAGGCCATGTGGTGGTGACAATTTCTCTCTGAGCCGGTACATCGCAAGCCGGTACTTCGTAGAGACGATTTTTCCGGGAGAGAACAAGATGGACGCCGCAGAACTGCGCCAGATGCAGGCCCCGATCAAGGAGCGCTACAAGACCGATCCCAAGACCGCGATGATCACGCTGAAGGCCAAGGGCTCGACCGACAGCGAAGGCATCGCCTGCAAGGTCGAGACCGGCCGCGCCATCGCAATGGCCGGCCTGCATCCCGCAACCGGCGGCTCCGGCCTCGAGCTCTGCTCCGGCGACATGCTGCTCGAGGCGCTGGTCGCCTGCGCCGGCGTCACGCTGAAATCGGTCGCGACCGCGATCGAGGTGCGCTTGAAGACCGGCAACGTCTACGCCGAGGGCGATCTCGATTTCCGCGGCACGCTCGGCGTCGACAAGGAGACCCCGGTCGGCTTCGCCGAGATCCGTCTGCGCTTCGAGGTCGACACTGATGCGCCGCAAGACAAGCTCGACCTGCTGCTCAAGCTGACCGAACGCTATTGCGTGGTCTACCAGACCATCAAGAACGGCCCGAAGGTTTCGGTCTCGATGCAGCGGATGTAGCGAGCGAAGGCCGCTCGCCCCACAATTAGTGTCGTCTCGGCGAAGCCCGGGACGACAAAGAAAAAAATGTCCCCCGAGCTCCACTTCATCCTCATCCTCGTTCTGCGCATGATGGTCGCGGCGGCGTTCGTCGTGACGGCGTCGATCATCACCGAGCGCTCAGGGCCGGTGATCGGAGCGCTGGTCGCGACCTTGCCGGTCTCGGCCGGACCATCCTACGTCTTCCTCGCGTTCGACCACGATGCCGCCTTCATCGTGCAGGGCGCACTGTCGAGCTTGCCGGTCAATGCAGCGACGATCTTCATGTGCGTTACCTATGTGGTGCTGGCACAGCGGCGTAGCCTTCTGGTGAGTTGCGGAAGCGCGGTCGCAGTCTGGATCGTGTTCGCATCGATCATCAAGCAGTTCGATTGGCCGCTCACCGCCGGGCTCGCCGCCAATCTGATCGCGTTCGGCATCTGCATTCCGTTGCTCGCGGGCTATCGCCACGCGAAGATGCCGCTGGTGACGCGGCGCTGGTATGACGTGCCGATGCGGGCTGCGCTGGTCGCGACCCTGGTCGCGATCGTCGTCTCGACCTCGGGCTGGGTCGGTCCCCGGATCAGCGGCATCATCGCGCTGTACCCGGTGGTGTTCTCCAGCATCATGGTGATCCTGCATCCCCGCATCGGCGGCCCTCCGACTGCTGCCGTGCTCGCCAACTCCGCCTGGGGCCTGCTCGGATTCGGCATGGCGATCGCCACAATGCACGTGGCGGTGGAATGGTTCGGTTCAGCCATCGGTCTTGGGATTGCACTCGCCACATGCATCGTTTGGAACCTTACTCTATGGGGGATCGGGCGCAGTACGTTGCACAAGGCGCGGCAAGCACCGTGACACTACGGACATGCGGCACGGCGTCGCCGGATTCTTCCGTAGCAAACTCGCCATGACCGATCACGAGACGCTTTCCTTCAAACCCCTGAAGGACCAAGGCCATTTCAATTCAGCGCGGACCGAGCAGCGTGTAAGGCGTGCCGTCGTACAGCTTTAGGCTGCTTTGTCGGCCATCGCCTTTCCCAGAATTCGTTAGCACTTTATTCGAGTCTTATAGGTATTGAATCATCTTGCGTACCCGCCTCGGTCTTCGCAACGCGAGTTTACCGGCGGAATTTTCGATTGGAATTCGGTGCGTGTGCCGCGCCGTCACGTCCCCTGATCCCGTCACGCAATTTCATGATTTTGGAGATTCACTGATGTTTGGTCGCAAGTCCCGCAACGACGCGGACGCTCAGCTCGCAGCCATCGGGCGCTCGCAGGCCATGATCGAGTTTGCCATGGACGGCACGATCCTTCACGCCAACGAAAATTTCTTGAATGCCCTCGGCTATTCCCTCGACGAAATCAAGGGGAAGAAGCACGCCATGTTCATGCCGGCCGATCAGCGCGATAGCGCCGAGTACAAGGCGTTCTGGGCCGCATTGAACCGCGGCGAGTATCAGGCAAGCGAGTTCAAGCGGATCGCGAAGGGCGGCCGCGAGATCTGGATCGAAGCATCCTACAATCCGGTGCTCGACGGCGACGGCAAGACGGTGATGGTCGCCAAGATTGCGACCGAAATCACCGAGAAGAAGATCCGGAGCATGACGGACGCTTCGAAGATCGCTGCTGTGGGCCGCGCCCAGGCCGTGATCGAGTTCAAGCTCGACGGCACCATCGTCACCGCGAACGAGAATTTCTGCAAGGCGCTCGGCTATTCGCTTGCCGAGATCCAGGGCAAGCATCACAGCCTGTTCGTGCCCCAGGCCGAGCGCGACGGCGCGGCCTATCGCGAGTTCTGGGCCAAGCTAAACCGCGGCGAATACCAGGCTGGCGAGTTCAAGCGCATCGGCAAGGGCGGCCGCGAGGTTTGGATTCTAGCCTCCTACAATCCGCTACTCGATGAGAACGGCAAGCCCTTTGGCGTCGCCAAGTTCGCCACCGACGTCACCGCCGAGAAGATGAAGACCGCCGATCTCGCCGGCCAGATCGCGGCGATCGAGAAGGCGCAGGCGGTGATCGAGTTCAACATGGACGGCACGATCATCACCGCCAATGCCAATTTCCTCGGTGCCCTCGGCTATTCGCTGGCGGAGATCAAAGGCAAGCACCACAGCATGTTCGTCGAGCCCTCGGAGCGCGATGGCAATGGCTATCGCGAGTTCTGGGCCGCGCTCAACCGCGGCCAGTACCAGGCGGCCGAATACAAGCGCATCGGCAAGGGCGGCAAGGAGGTCTATATCCAGGCCTCCTACAACCCGATCATGGATCTCAACGGCAAGCCGTTCAAGGTCGTGAAATATGCGACCGACGTCACGAAGCAGGTGCTGGTCCGCATGGGCAACGAGCGCGTCCGCAGCATGATGGAATCGGTCGCCGCGGGTTCGGAGGAACTGAACGCCTCAGTGCGGGAGATTTCCGAGGCCATGACCAAATCGCGCGAGACCGCGATGAGCGCGGTGGAGCAGGTCGCTTCCGCTGATGCCCAGGCCCAGCGCCTCACTGAAGCGGCGCTGGCGATGAGCGGGATCGTCGAGCTCATCAACAACATCACCGGGCAGATCAACCTCCTGGCACTTAACGCCACCATCGAATCCGCCCGCGCCGGCGAAGCCGGTCGGGGCTTTGCGGTGGTGGCCTCGGAGGTCAAGAGCCTCGCCAACCAGGCCAAGCAGGCCACCGACAAGATCGGCGCTGAGATCGGTAGCCTCAACGGTATCTCCGGAGACGTCGTCACCGCCCTGGCTTCGATCAAGACGGCCATCAGCAACGTCAGCGAATATGTGACGTCGACGGCGGCGGCAATCGAAGAGCAAAGCACGGTGACCAACGAGATGTCGACCAGCATGCAGCGCGCCGCAGCGGAAGCAGCGGCGATCTCGGCGAGGGCGTAGCCAGCGCTCGGAACGGTAGGGTGGGTTAGCGGAGCGTAACCCACCTCTTTAGTTTCTGCGGTGACGGAAGTGGTGGGTTACGCCTTCGGCTAACCCACCCCACGGCACCTCATGCCTTCGGCAGCTTGGCCTTCAAAGCATACAGCGCGTCCAGTGCTTCGCGCGGCGACATCTCGTCCGGATGCAGCGCCTTCACCGCGTCCATCAGCAGTTCGGCTTCGCTCGGCGGGGCGGCTTCTGCGGCGGCGCGCGAGGGCACCGCGAACAGCGGCAGATCGTCGGCCAGCGCGCGCGCCGTCTGACCGCGGTCCTGGGCTTCCAGCTTCGCCAGCACCGATTTCGCGCGCGTGATCACGGCCGGTGGCAGGCCGGCGAGCTTGGCGACCTGAATGCCGTAAGAGCGATCGGCCGAACCCGGCAACACCTCGTGCAGGAACACGACGTTGCCCTGCCATTCCTTCACCCGCACGGTCGCGTTGAACATCCGCGGCAGTCTTGCGGAGAGCGCCGTCAGCTCGTGATAATGCGTCGCGAACAGCGTGCGGCAACGATTGCTCTCGTGCAGATGCTCGATCGCGGCCCAGGCGATCGAGAGGCCGTCGAAGGTCGCAGTGCCGCGGCCGATTTCATCGAGGATCACGAGCGCGCGCTCGCCGGCCTGGTTCAGGATCGCGGCGGTCTCGACCATCTCGACCATGAAGGTGGAACGGCCGCGGGCGAGATCGTCGGCAGCGCCGACACGCGAGAACAGGCGATCGATGATGCCGATCCGCGCGCGTGTCGCCGGCACGAAGCTGCCGATCTGGGCAAGCAGCGCAATCAGCGCGTTCTGGCGCAGGAAGGTCGATTTGCCCGCCATGTTCGGACCGGTCAGCAACCAGAGCTGGCCGGACTTTTGCGCAGGGCCCGGCGAGAGATCGCAGGCATTGGCGATGAACGGCTCGCCATTGCGCTTCAAGGCCTGCTCGACCACCGGATGGCGACCCGCCTCGATGGCAAAGCCGAGAGACGCGTCCACCTCGGGCCGCACATAGTTCTCGTCGATCGCCAGCTTGGCCAGCGACGTCGCGACGTCGAGCAGCGCAAAGGCGTGGGCGGCGGCGCGCAGCTCCTCGCTGATTGCCAGAGCCTTGGCGCAGAGCCGCTCGAAAATTTCGAGCTCGAGTCCGAGTGCGCGGTCGCCGGCATTGGCGATCTTGGCTTCGATCTCTCCCAGTTCCGAGGTGGTAAAGCGGACCTGGCCGGCCAGCGTCTGGCGGTGGATGAAGGTTGCGTTCAGCGGCGCCGACATCAGCTTGTCGCCGTGCTGCGCGGTGACCTCGACGAAATAGCCGAGCACGTTGTTGTGCCGGATTTTGAGACCCTTCACACCCGTGTTGTCGGCGTAGCGCGCCTGCATCGAGGCCACCACCAGGCGTGAGGCGTCGCGGAGGTTTCGCGTTTCGTCCAGCGCAGGCTCATAGCCTTGGCGAACGAACCCGCCGTCGCGCTTGATCAGCGGCAGTTGATCGTCGAGCGCCCTGGCGAATTCCGCCGCGAGCTCGCGCGATGGCCTTTGCAGCGCCGCCATCACCACGGCGATCTCCTGCGGCGGCTGGTCGAGTTCGTCAAGCCGCGTCAGCACCTGGTCGGCGGCGATGATGCCGTCGCGCAGGCCGGCGAGGTCGCGCGGCCCGCCGCGGCCGACGGATATACGGGCCAGCGCTCGCGACATGTCGGGGGCGCCGCGCAGGATGCTGCGAATGTCCTCGCGCGCGGCCGAGTCAGCAACGAAGCTGCCGACGGCATCGAGCCGCCGCGCAATCGCCGCCGCATCGGTCAGCGGCGCGGCAAGCCGCTGCGCCAGCAGGCGCGAGCCGGCCGAGGTCACCGTGCAGTCGATCGCATCGAGCAGCGAGCCGCGGCGTTCTCCGGCCAAGGTCCGCGTCAGTTCGAGATTGGCACGGGTGGCGGGATCGATCGCCATGGTCGCGCCCGAGGCTTCGCGCGCGGGCGGCGACAGCGGCGGATGTTTGCCGACCTGGGTGCGGTCGACATAGGTGACGGCGGCGGCGGCGGCAGTGGCTTCCAGCCGCGTCAGCTGGGACAGTCCGTCCATGGTCGCGACGGCAAAATAGTCGCATAGCCGCTTCTCGGCGGTGGCGCCGTCGAAGACGTCGCGGGTCAGCGGCGTCACCGCCGGCAGCTCGCGCAGAGTCTGTCCGAGCTCGCGATCGTTATAGAGCGCGTCGGTGACGATCACCTCGTTCGGATTGATGCGTGCCAGCGTCGCGGCAAGTTCGCCGCCCGAACATTCCGTCACCGTGAATTCGGCGGTCGAGATGTCGATCCAGGCGAGGCCAAAGCGGTCACCGCCCGCAGACGAGCGCGCGCGCGCGAGCGCCAGCAGGTAATTGTTGGCGCGCGCGTCGAGCAGCGTGTCCTCGGTCAGCGTGCCCGGCGTGACCAGGCGCACCACGCCGCGGCGCACGACACTCTTGTTGCCGCGCGCCTTGGCGGCGGCGGGATCCTCGGTCTGCTCGCACACCGCGACCCGGTGCCCGGCGACGATCAGCCGGTGCAGATAATCCTCGGAGCGCTCGACTGGCACGCCGCACATCGGGATATCGGCGCCTTGATGCTTGCCGCGCTTGGTCAGGACGATGCCGAGTGTCCTGGAGGCGATCTCTGCGTCCTCGAAGAACAGCTCGTAAAAGTCGCCCATCCGGTAAAACAGCAAGAGGCCCTGATGCGCCGCCTTGATTTCAAGGTACTGTTCCATCATCGGCGTCACGCGCGCGGCAGCTTCCGCCTGCGGCGCGGGCGTATCGTCGGGGGGCGGTACAGGGATCGGTTGTTGCATTGTCATGGGCGGCGCAACCTACAAAATTTCGCCCCGCGCTCCTATCGCTTTGGCCGGGGAGGGGAGGTTTTCCACGTTGTCCGCACCGCGGCATGCGCAACTCGCGTGCGCACCCCCAGGAACACGCGCGTATCGGTCAATTGACCTCCCGCGGGCACCCTCCTAAAACTCCGCCGACATTGAAGAATTTAGGCCGGATCGCGGCATTCAGGGAGAACAACGATGCGTGACGTCTTTATCTGCGATGCCGTGCGGACCCCGATCGGCCGTTTTGGCGGCTCGCTCGCCAAGGTGCGTGCCGACGACCTTGCGGCGGCCCCGATCAAGGCTCTGATGGCCAAGCACCCCAATCTCGACTGGGCACAGGTTGACGAGGTCTTCTTCGGCTGTGCCAACCAGGCCGGCGAGGACAACCGCAACGTTGCACGCATGGCGCTCCTGCTTGCGGGCCTGCCGGATTCGGTTCCAGGCCAGACCCTGAACCGGCTCTGTGCCTCCGGTCTCGATGCGGTCGGTGCCGCCGGCCGCGCCATCCGCTCCGGCGAGATCGAGCTTGCGATTGCCGGCGGCGTCGAATCCATGACGCGCGCGCCCTTCGTGATGGGCAAGGCGCAGGAAGCGTTCTCGCGCTCGGCTGAGATCTTCGACACCACGATCGGCTGGCGCTTCATCAATCCGCTGCTGAAGGCGCAGTATGGCGTCGACGCGATGCCCGAGACCGGCGAGAACGTCGCCGAGGAATTCCAGGTCTCGCGCGCCGATCAGGACGCCTTCGCGATCCGCTCGCAGCAGCGCGCGGGCGCCGCGATCGCGGCCGGCTATTTCGCCGAGGAGATCATCCCGATCACCATTCCCGGCGGCAAGGCCGGCCCTGTTACAGTCGACAAGGACGAGCATCCGCGTCCCGAGACCACGCTGGAAGCCCTGACCAAGCTCAGGCCGATCGTGCGCAATCCCGGCACGGTGACCGCCGGCAACGCCTCCGGCGTCAATGACGGCGCCGCCGCGATGATCCTGGCGTCCGAGGCTGCCGTGAAGAAGCACGGCCTGACACCCCGCGCGCGCATCCTCGGCCTCGCCTCGGCCGGCGTGCCGCCGCGCATCATGGGCATCGGCCCGGTGCCGGCCACCCGCAAGCTGATGGAGCGTCTCGGCAAGAAGATCAGCGATTTCGACCTGATCGAGCTCAACGAAGCCTTCGCCTCGCAGGGTATCGCCTGCATGCGCCAGCTCGGCGTTGCCGACGATGCCGATTTCGTCAATCCGCATGGCGGCGCGATCGCACTCGGTCATCCCCTCGGCATGAGCGGCGCGCGCCTCGCGCTCACCGCCGTGCACGGCATGGAGAAGCGCGGCGGCAAGCTGGCGCTCGCCACCATGTGCGTCGGCGTCGGCCAGGGCGTGGCTGTCGCGATCGAGAAGCTGAATTGACGAGACGCGCAGCGTGCCGTCATCCCGGGGCGGGGCATTTGCACCGAACCCGGGATCTCGAGATTCCGGGTTCAGCCCTCGGGCTGCCCCGGAACGACAGGGAGAAAACCGTGCCATGATCATCGCGAGCGAGCAGGACGTCACGGCCGCGGCATTGGCGGTGATGGAGCGGACGTCAGATCCGCGGCTGCGCCAGATCATGGTCTCTCTGGTCAAGCACCTGCATGCCTTCGTCCGCGACGTTCGCCTGACGGAGAAAGAGTTTCGCGACGCCACGGCTGTCATCGCCGAGCTCGGCAAGCTCTCGACCGACACGCATAACGAGGTCGTGCTGATGGCAGGCTCGCTCGGCGTCTCGCCGCTGGTGTGCCTGCTGAACAACGGCGACCAGGGCAACACGGAAACCGACCAGTCGCTGCTCGGACCGTTCTGGCGATTGAACTCGCCGCGGGTGGAAAATGGGGGATCGATCGTCCGCTCCGAGACGCCGGGCGCGCCGCTGTTCGTCAACGGCCGCGTCGTGGACAAGGACGGCCGTCCCGTCGCCGGCGCCGAGGTCGATGTCTGGCACGCATCGCCCGTGGGTCTCTATGAAAACCAAGACCCCGAGCAGGCCGACATGAACCTGCGCGGCAAGTTTACGACCGACCACGACGGAGCCTTCTCTTTCCGCTCCGTGATGATGGTCGGCTATCCCATTCCGACCGACGGCGTGGTCGGCCGCCTTCTGGAGGCGCAAGGCCGGCATCCCTATCGTCCCGCGCACCTGCATGCGTTGATCTTCAAGCCCGGATTCAAGGTGCTGATCTCGCAGGTCTACGACCCCGCCGATCCGCATATCGACAGCGACGTGCAGTTCGGCGTGACCAAGGCGCTGATCGGCAAGTTCCTGCGCCATGACACGCCACATCCGAGCGAGCGCGACGTCGCGACGCCATGGTATTCGCTCGACCATGTCTACCGGCTCGAAGCCGGCGAGGCCGTCCTGCCGCGTCCGCCGATCAAATAGGGCTCAAAGCCGCTTCCCCCAATTAGTTATATCCTATAATGATTGGCGGAAGCGTTGACCGGTCGGAAAAAGGCCGGGGAGGAGTTCGCCAATGACATTGATCTATCCCGTCGACAGCAACACGGCGCATCCGCTGCCGCTGTCGCCCGAGTACAAGAGCTCGATCAAGCGCGCGCCGAACAAGCCCTTGATCCCGATGCGCCATACGCTGTCGGAGCTGACCGGCCCGGTCTACGGCCATGAGACCGTGCGCGAGGGCGACAGCGACCTCACCACCCAACACACCGGCGAGCCGCTCGGCGAACGCATCATCGTGCACGGCCATGTGCGCGACGAGGACGGCCGCGGCGTGCCGAACTCGCTGGTCGAGATCTGGCAGGCCAATTCCTGCGGCCGTTACGTTCACGTCCGCGACCAGCATCCGGCGCCGCTCGATCCGAACTTTACGGGCGCGGGCCGCACTGTCAGCGATGCTGCGGGCTATTACCGCTTCGTCACCATCAAGCCCGGCGCCTATCCGTGGGGCAACCATCATAACGCCTGGCGTCCCGCCCACATCCACCTCTCGGTGTTCGGCCATTCCTTTGTCACGCGTCTCGTGACGCAGATGTACTTCCCGGCCGATCCGCTATTCCCGTTCGATCCGATCTTCAATTCGGTGCCGGACGAAAAGGCGCGGGCGCGGATGGTGTCATCGTTCGATCTCGAGAACACCCAGCCCGAATGGGCGCTGTGCTACCGCTTTGATGTCGTGCTGCGCGGCAAGAACGCCACCCCTATGGAGAACCATTAAGTGCAGGACAATGGGATCACGCCGTCGCAGACCGTCGGCCCGTTCTTCAAATACGGCCTGACGCCGACCGGCGAGTACGCCTGGAATGACGCGTTTACCAACTCGACGCTAACGCCCGACGTCACCGGCGAGCGTGTCCGCATCGAGGGCCGCGTGTTCGACGGCGATGGCGTCGCCGTGCCCGATGCCATGCTGGAGATCTGGCAGGCCGATGCGCAGGGGCGCTTCGCCGATCCGCAGGACAAACGCGCGCTGCCGAATGCGAGCTTCCGTGGCTTTGCCCGCTGCGGCACCGACAAGGACGGCAATTATTCCTTTGAAACCATCAAGCCGGGCGCGGTGCCCGATCCCGACGGCAAGCCGCAGGCACCGCATATCCTGCTTGCGGTGTTCGGCCGCGGCATGCTGCGGCATCTCTATACCCGCATCTATTTCAGCGACGAGGCCGGCAATGCTGCCGATCCCGTGCTGGCGGTGGTGCCGGCCGACCGCCGCGCCACGCTGACGGCCGTGCGCGAGGCCGGCAAGCCGGTGTACCGGCTCGACCTGCGGCTCCAGGGCGACAACGAGACGGTGTTTTTCGACGTGTGACCCCAGCGTCGTCCCGGTCAGGCGGAGCGCCGATCCGGGACGACAGCGGAGGACGGGCCTGATTTCGCTGCCCGAAACCGTTCACCTGACGCCGTTTCCCGTATTTTTTCGGAGCTCGCGCGATGCAATTTCTGCGCGAAGCAATCCCGTGTTTACCGTAATCCTCTAGGGTCCGTGGGATTCGGCGCGGCCCCATTGGATTATTCCATGAAAATTCGCCTTTCGCTTTCTTCCGCAATCATTGCTTTCGGCGTCGTTCTGGCGATCGGTTTCACCGCCGTGGTCTCCACCAGCCTTTACGCCTTGAAAGAGCTCAAGGTCGGCGGTCCGCTCTATTCCGACATCAAGCTGGGCAATGACCTCATCGCCGACATTCTGCCGCCGCCGGAATATGTGATCGAGGCCTATCTCGAGGCCACGCTCGCCATGCGCGAGCCCGACCAGCTTGCGGCCCATGGCGAACGCCTGGTCCAGCTCCGCAAGGACTACGACGAGCGCAAGGCATTCTGGGTCACCTCCAGCCTCTCGGCCGACCTGAAGACGGCCCTGGTGTCGAAATCCGACGCCGAGGTGCAGAAGTTCTGGAAGCTGTTGTCCGACCAGCTCCTCCCCGCCCTCAAGTCCAAGGACACGGCCGGCTCCGAGCGCGCCTACGCGCAGCTCAAGGATGCCTACACCGCGCACCGCGCCGTCATCGACAGCATCGTCGAGAGCGCCAACAAGCAGAATGCCGACATGGAGAAGCTGGCCGCGGACCGCGACAGCTCCATGCTTTATATCCTCCTCGGCGTCTCCGCCGCCGTCCTCGCCTTCATTGCGGCGGGCCTGCTCGGCGTCGCTCTCGGCGTGATGCGCCCGATCGTGCGCATGACCAGCACGATGCAAAAGCTCGCGACCGGCGATCTCGCCGCCGACATTCCTTTCGCGCATCGGCAGGACGAGGTCGGCTCGATGGCGGGCGCGCTCCTGGTGTTCAAGCAGGCGGCGGTCGAGAATTCCCGGCTGCGCGAGGAGCAGTTGCAGAAGGAGCATGAGGCGGCGCTCGCCAAGCGCGGGGCCCTGCACCAGATGGCCGAAACCGTCGAGCGCGAGACCGGCCGCTCGGTCGACACCGCGAGCGCGGCGACGCAAGGCGTGGAGCGTGCCGCCTCCAGTCTGTCCGAGATCGCAAGGTCGCTCTCGACACAGTCGCAGGCGGTCGCAGCCGCCTCGACCCAGGCCCTCGGCAGCTCGCAGACCGTCTCGGCCGCAGCGGAAGAACTCAGTGCTTCGATCCGCGAGATCGCAACCCAGGTCGCGCGGACCAGCACGGTTACAAAATCGGCGGTCGCCGGTCGGGAACAGGCGCGCTCGACCATCCAGACGCTGGCTGGATCGGTGAAGAAGATCGCCGAGGTCTCCGACCTCATCGGCGGCATCGCCGGCCAGACCAATCTGCTGGCACTCAACGCCACGATCGAGGCGGCGCGGGCCGGGGAGGCAGGCCGTGGCTTCGCGGTGGTCGCCGCCGAAGTGAAATCCCTGTCCGACCAGACCGCCAAATCCACCGAGGAGATCGCGCGGCTGATTGCCGAGATCCAGGCCTCGACGCAGGCCGCAGTCGATGCCGTCGAAACCATGGGAGGCCACATCGTCGAGATCGACGGCGTCGCCACCTCGGTTGCCGCCGCGATGGAAGAGCAGGACGCCGCGACGCGAGAGATCACGCGGTCGATCTCCGAATCGGCTTCCGCGGCCAAGGAGGTCTCGGCCAAGATCGGTGATGTCAGCCGCGACGCCGCCTCCGTGAACGAGCGCGCCGCGGAGGTCAGGCAGGCGATCGCCGGCATGGCGGCCAATCTCGAACAGCTCCGGTCGGTCGTGGTCCGGACGGTGCGCGACTCGACAGCGGCGGCCTGAGCCGGGCGCGACGTCGTTCGCTGGCGCCTGCGGCCGTGATCGTGCAGTATGACGCGGGACAGGGGCATCGTGGTTCATGACACCTCCACAATTGCCGGCGGTCGTTGAGCCCGCCCAACTGACAGCTGCGCTGCGTAGGAGTGGCGTACTGGACGCCGGCGCAGTGCGCGAAGTGAAGGTGCTGCATCAGCACCCGGCCATGGTGTCACAGGTCATCCGCCTTGGGCTGCGTTATGTCGGGGAATCCGCCGGGGCACCGCCCTCCGTGATCCTCAAGATGCCGCATCCGACCTACGCCAAGACGTTGGCCAATTCCGGTCGGCAGGAAGTGGCCTTCTACACTCATCTTGCACCGAATATGCCGTCGCAGATCGTACCGCGCTGCTACGATGGCCATTTCGACGAGGAGAGCCAGGACTGGCATCTGCTGCTCGAAGATCTCACCGGCAGCCATGAGATCGCGGCAGCTTGGCCGCTGCCGCCTTCGCGCGATCGGGCAACGGCGATCGTCACCGCACTCGCGCGCTGGCACGGTGCGTGGTGGGATCATGCCAGCCTTGGTGAGGCTGTCGGCTCCTGGTCAAGCGTCGACGAAAGCGTGAGGCAGATGGAGACCTTCGCCGGCCATTACGACCGCTTCGCCGATCTGCTCGGCGACCGCCTCAGCGAAGAGCGCCGAATCCTCTACCGGCGCTTCATCGACCAGTCGGGCCACCTGCTCCAGCGCTACCATTCGCACCGCAACGTGACCGTCGTCCACGGCGACGCGCATTGCTGGAATTTCCTGGTGCCGCGCGCCGGCGTCGCCGATAGCGTACGCATTTTTGATTTCGACCGGTGGCGCATCGGTGTGCCTACGAGCGATCTCGCCTACATGATGGCGACCCAATGGTATCCGGAACGCCGGCAGGCACTCGAACGGGCGCTGCTCAACCGCTACTATGAGACGCTGATCGCGTACGGTGTCGCCGGCTACACACGCGGCGCGCTGGACCAAGACTATCGCTGGTCGGTGCTCTGGCACATCACGAAGCCGGTTTGGCAATGGAGCGTCAACACCCCAGAGGTCGTCTGGTGGAATAATCTGGAGCGCGTGATGATGGCGGTCGAGGATTTGGGTTGCGAGGAATTGTTGTAACTGCTCACGCGATAAACCGGTGTCATCCTGGCGAAAGCCAGGACCCATTACCCCAGGGAAAGGTTGTGGCGCGAGGCTGGTAACCACGACTTACCACCAAACTCCTCCCTGGGGTAATGGGTCCTGGATCTGCGCTGCGCTTGTCCAGGACGACGGCGGAAGTTGTGACCCACGTTACTCCATCACCGCATGTTCCGGCCCGGCCGCCTGCTTGCGCAGGGTGGCCTTGGTCGAGCCGATCAGCAGGGCGAGCGGGATGGTGCAGAGGATGAAGAACATCACCAGCTGGTAGTCGTGCGCAAAGGCGATGATCTGCGCCTGCACGCTGACCATGCGATCGGCCATGGCGCGGCCGGCGTCGGTGGAGAGATTGATCATGCCGCTGACGCTGGGCATCTGGAGCGCGTGGTTGAATGGATTGATATGCTCGGACAGGATCGCGTAGGTCCGCCGCGTGCCCTGCGTCAGCTGGGCGATGACGACGGAAATGCCCACCGAGCTCGCGACGTTGCGCATCAGGGTCAGCATCGCGGTGCCGTCGGTGCGTAGCTCATTCGACAAGGTCAGGAACGCCACCGTCGATAACGGCACGAAGACAAGGCCGAAGCCGAAGCCCTGGATGACGCTGACGGTCACGATCTCCGGCACCTGGGTCAAATCGGTCCAGCCGGTCATCTGGAACAGCGAGCCGGCGGTCAGCGTCAGGCCCGTGATGATCAGCGTACGGGCCTCGACATAACGCATCATGCGGCCGACCAGCATCATGGCGAAGAAGGTGCCGAAGCCGCGGCTCGCCAGCAGCAGGCCCGCGGTGATGATGGGATAGCCGATCACGTTCTGCATATAGGGCGAGGCCAGCGCCATGGTCGAGAACAGCACGAGCCCCATCACGACCATGAACATGCAGCCGGTGACGAAGTTGCGATCCCTGAAGAGCGCGAAGCGGATGAACGGCGTCGAGGTGGTGAAGGAGTGGGCGATGAAGAAGTAGAAGGCGACGGCCGAGACGATGAACTCCGCAAGGATCTCACCCGATTCGAGCCAGCCCAATTGCTCGCCGCGGTCGAGCGCGAGCTGAAGCGAGCCGATCGCGACCGCCAGCGCCGCGAAGCCGAACCAGTCGAACTTGAGACTGAGATCTTTCCGCGTCTCGTCCATGAAGATGATCAGCCCGATCACGGTGATCGCGCCGAACGGCAGATTGACGAAGAACACCCAGTGCCAGGAATAAGTCTCGGTCAGCCAGGCGCCGAGCGAGGGGCCCATGATCGGCCCCATCATCACGCCCATGCCCCAGATCGACATCGCCTTGGCGCGTTCCTGGAGCGTGTAATAGTCGAGCATCACCGATTGCGACAATGGCACTAGCGCCGCGCCGAACACGCCTTGCAGCAGGCGGAACAGCACCATCTGGTTGATGTCCTGCGCAAGCCCGCACAGCACCGATGCCATGGTGAAGCCGGCCGAGCAGATGATGAAGATGCGCTTGCGGCCGAAGCGGTTGGCGATCCAGCCCACCGGTGCCGTCATGATCGCGGCGGCGACGATGTAGGAGGTCAGCACCCAGTTGATCTGGTCCTGCGAAGCCGACAGCGTACCCTGCATATAGGGCAGGGCGACGTTGGCGATGGTGGTGTCCAGCGCCTGCATGATGGTTGCCGTCATGGCGCAGATCGTCACCATGTTCCGGCGCAGGCCGGGAACCATCAAATGGGCATTGGGGCCGGACATCGGATCAGTCCTTGTCTCAGTCTTTGTCCGAATCTTTGTCTTGGCTCGCGGTCGCCGACAGGCCGAGCAGGCCGGCGAGCGAGCGCCGGTGGCCGGTGTCGATGGTGGCGTAGACGCTCATGCCGGCCTTCAGCTTGCGCACGTATTTGTCGCTCTCATCGAAATAGATGCGGATCGGCACGCGCTGCACCACCTTGACGAAATTGCCGCTGGCGTTCTGCGGCGGCAGGATCGCGAATTGCGCGCCGGTGCCGGGCGAGAGCGAGCCGATCTTGCCCTTGAAGAGATGGTTCGGGAACGCGTCGACCTCGAGCGTGACCGGCTGTCCTTCGGTGACATAGGTGAGGTCGCTCTCCTTCGGATTGGCGTCGACCCAGGGATGGGCGACGTCGATGATGGAGAACACCGGCGTGCCGGCGGCGACGTAGCGGCCGAGCTGAATCTGTTCGACCTGGGTTGCCACGCCATCCATCGGCGCGCGCAGCACGGTGTGGTCGAGGTTGCGCTGGGCATCGTCCAGCTTGGCTTTGGCTTGCGCGTAGGCGGGGAATTGCTCCAGCGGCAACTCGGGATTGCCGAGCAATTGGGTCTTGGCATTGGAGAGTTGCTGCTTGATGTATTGCGCCTGCGCGCCGGCGGTCACCAGCGCATTCGACGCGTTATCGAGATCGAGCTGCGAGCCGTAATTGTTCTTTACCAGCGCCTGCTTGCGCTCGACGTCGCGCTGCTTCAGGTCGACGCCCTGCTGGGCGAGGTTGAGCATGTCGCCGTAGATCTTGATGTTGGCAACGAGATTGTCATAGGTGATGCGGGCCTGGGCGAGTTGCGCTTTGGCTTCTTCCAGCGCATGACGGAACGGAGCGGGGTCGATCTCGAACAGCTCGTCGCCGTGCTTGACGATCTGGCCCTCCTTGACGACAACCTTCTGGATTTTGCCGGAGATATCGGGCGTCACCAGCACCTTCTGCGCGCCGACATAGGCGTCGTCGGTGCCGACGTAACGGCCGCCGTTGAGATAGAAAGTGAAGCCGGCAACTGCGACGACGATCGGCAGCACGACCAGAAGCAGGACGCGGCGATAACGGCGCAGGCCCGCCACCAGGCGGCGGCGCGGATTGGTGCCGGCTTTCTTGGTGGGCTTGCCGCCGTCGATTTTCTGCTCGGGCTGGAATTTGAGAACCTGATCAGCCATAGCGCTGCTCCTTACGCGCTTGTTCCGCTCCGCTGGTCTGGATCGCGGACCGCACGTTTTCCTTGATTGTTTCGAGTTGGGTGAGGAGGCGGTGGGCGTCCGCCGGAGTGATGCCGTCGAGCGCGTTGGCCGTGAGCTCGGATTTCAGCCCGCTCATCCGCCCGAGCAATTGCCGCCCGGCCTTCTTCAGGTACAGCCGCTTGACGCGGCGGTCCGAAGGATCGTTGCGTCGCTCGATCCAGTCGCTGTCACAGAGCTTGTCGATCAGGCGTGTCAGCGTGATCGGCTGCACCTCGAGAAGCTCGGCGAGTTCCGACTGCTTCATGCCTTCGCTACGCTCGACCTTGGCCAGCACCGCCCATTGCGCGCGGGTGATGCCGAAGCGCGAAGCTTCCTTGTCGGCATAGACCCGGAGCAGGCGATAGAGCTCGGCGAGCGTAAACAGGAAG
The DNA here is from genome assembly GCF_000244935.1 of Bradyrhizobium sp. WSM1253. Lineage (NCBI taxonomy): Bacteria > Pseudomonadati > Pseudomonadota > Alphaproteobacteria > Hyphomicrobiales > Nitrobacteraceae > Bradyrhizobium > Bradyrhizobium sp. WSM1253. The sequence continues at coordinate 4,444,024 of NZ_JH600073.1, read as the reverse complement.
TTCTGGTCCACGGGCCCTGGGCTCATGAGCTTGGTCTCCAATAAGCTTGGAATATAATAAGCAAGCTTATGATTATTTCATGGCGGGTTTGCGGGACGCTGTCCCGCAGGCCGAGCATGGCTGATGGCCGCATCGCCGGTCCTGCTTTGGGTTCCCCTTTCGAAATGGTAGAACGCCGGTCGCATGACCCTCGCAAAACCGGCATTTCCCGCGCCCGATCACGATCACGGCCGCTGTACCGCGGATGCGCTGGCGCATGCCGAGGCCGTTTGCGGAGAGCGCGCGCAGAAATTCACGCCGATACGCCGCCATGTATTGGGGGCGCTGCTCTCGAGTCACCGGCCGCTCGGCGCCTATGAGGTGATCGACGAGCTGGCGAAATCGATGCCGCGGCCGGCGCCGATCACGGTCTATCGTGCTCTCGATTTCCTGATGGCCAACGGCCTCGTGCACCGCATCGAAAGCCGCAACGCCTATCTCGCCTGCGCCGCTCACGACCACGACGCGACCTCGGCGGTGACGTTCCTGATCTGCGAGCGCTGTGGCCTGGTCGGCGAGATTCCGTCGGCATCCTTCGCCAAGGACCTCAACGCCGCCGCGCGCAGCTCAGGCTTCGCTCCCAAATTGTCCGTGGTGGAAATCACGGGCGTCTGCGCGCATTGTCAGAAAGCTGCTTAGAGCAACAACGGCGCAAAGCCGGTTTTTCAGGAAGAAATGTCCTCACCTCAAGCCATACCGTCCGCCGGTCGTCCCCTCAGTGCCGGCGCCATCGCCCTGATGCTCATGCTGTGCCTGACCTGGGGATTCAACCAGATCGCGGTGAAACTGGTGCTGCCGGACATCCCGCCGATGCTTCAGGCCACGTTCCGTTCGATGGGCGCGCTGCCGGTGCTGTTCATCATCGGCAGCTTGCGCGGCGTTAAATTCTTCGAACGCGACGGCACCTGGAAGCCCGGCGTGATCGCGGGACTGATGTTCGGCATCGAGTTCGTGCTGATCTTCCAGGGCCTGCGCTTCACACCGGCATCGCGGGCAGTCGTGTTCCTCTACACCGCGCCGTTCTTCGTCGCGCTCGGCTCCTACCAGGTGCTCGACGAGCGGCTTGGGGGGACGCAATGGCTGGGGCTCGCCATCAGCTTTGCCGGTGTCGCACTCGCGATCGGGGTGCCGCAGCCCAACGTCGATTCGCATGTCCTGCTCGGCGACCTCATGATCGTCGGCGGCGCCGCGCTGTGGGCGGCGACCACGCTGGTTGCCAAGGGCACCCGGCTGCGCTTCGCGGCGCCCGAGAAGGCGCTGGGCTACCAGGTCGCGACCTCGATCCCGATCCTGGGGCTGGCCGCCTGGCTGTTCGGGGAAACCATCCCGCACACCCCGTCGCCGCTGTCGCTGGGCCTGATGGCCTTCCAGGTGATCTGGGTCGTGGGAACCACGTTCACGCTTTGGTTCGCGCTGGTGAAGACCTATTCGGCCAGCAAATTGTCGGCTTTTACCTTCATCACCCCTTTGTTTGGCGTGGTGGGTAGTTATTTCATCATGCACGACACGCTGAACCTGACATTCGGGGCTGCCGCCGTCCTTGTCATTGCTGGGCTTTTTCTGGTTAACCGTCCCAGTCAATCCGCTGCGGCGCCGCGCGATGCATTGCTGAACGTCACCAAAACCTGATATTTGGACGCCATGAACAAGCTCGAAAACACCATCGATTCCGACGTTGCGGGCCCTGCGCCCCGGCATAAGACCACCCAGGTCAAGGTCGGCGACGTCGCCGTCGGCGGCGGCGCGCCGATCGTCGTGCAGTCGATGACCAACACCGACACCGCCGATATCGACGGCACCATCGCCCAGGTCGCAGCGCTCGCCCGCGCCGGCTCCGAAATGGTCCGCATCACCGTGGACCGTGAGGAGGCCGCCGCCGCCGTCCCGCACATCCGCGACGGCCTGCTCAAGCGCGGCATCACCACGCCGCTGATCGGCGACTTCCACTATATCGGCCACAAGCTGCTCGCGGCCTATCCGGCCTGCGCCGAGGCGCTCGCCAAATATCGCATCAATCCCGGCAATGTCGGCTTCAAGGACAAGCGCGACACCCAGTTCGCCGACATCATCGAGATCGCCAACAAGAACAACAAGCCGGTACGCATCGGCGCCAATTGGGGCTCGCTCGACCAGGAGCTGCTGACCAAGCTGATGGACGAGAACGCCGCGTCCGCCGATCCGCGCGATGTGCGCGCGGTGACGCGCGAAGCCATGGTGCAGTCCGCGCTGCTCTCGGCCGCGCGCGCCGAAGAGCTCGGCATGCCGAAGAATCGCATCATCCTCTCGGCCAAAGTCTCGGCCGTGCAGGATCTGATCGCGGTCTACCAGGATCTCGCCAGCCGTTCCGACTACGCGATCCACCTCGGCCTGACCGAGGCCGGCATGGGCACCAAGGGCATCGTGGCGTCCTCGGCCGCGCTCGGCATCCTGTTGCAGCAGGGCATCGGCGACACCATCCGTATCTCGCTGACGCCGGAGCCCGGCGGCGACCGCACCCGTGAGGTGCAGGTCGGTCAGGAGCTCTTGCAGACCATGGGCTTCCGCACCTTCGTGCCGCTGGTTGCGGCATGCCCCGGCTGCGGCCGCACCACTTCAACTACGTTCCAGGAACTGGCCAGCTCGATCCAGGGTTTCATCCGCGACGAGATGCCGACCTGGAAGACGAAATATCCCGGCGTGGAAGAGCTCAACGTCGCGGTGATGGGCTGCATCGTCAACGGCCCTGGCGAATCCAAGCACGCCAATATCGGCATCTCGCTGCCGGGCACGGGCGAGGCGCCGGCTGCCCCGGTGTTCGTCGACGGCAAGAAATTCCGCACCCTGCGCGGCCCGACCATCTCCGCCGACTTCAAGGCCCTCGTGATCGACTACATCGAGCAACGCTACGGCCAAGGCGCCAAGGTGCCGGTGACCGCGGCGGAGTAGGCCTTTTGCGGCGTGTAGCCCGGATGGAGCGCAGCGAAATCCGGGTTCTCGCAAGCTGACGAACTCAACCCGGATTGCGCTTCGCTCCATCCGGGCTACGATGTCCCCAATCAAGAGCGATCGGGAGACACGCCATGAGCTCACTCGCCGGCAAGCAGGGCCCGCGCTATCGCCACGCTACGGACGACGGCGTGCCTTACGAGACGCTTCGGGTCGAAAAGCTCACGCCCATCATCGGCGCGGAAATCTCCGGCGTCGACATCGGCAAGCTCGTTTCCGACGATGCGCGCTCCAACCGGCAGATCGACGAGGTCCACCGCGCGCTTGCCGAAAACCTCGTCATCTTCTTCCGCGACCAGACCATCACGCCACAACAGCATCTCGCCTTCGGCCGCAAGTTCGGCGAGCTGCATTTTCATCCCGCCGCGCCGCATGAGGATGAAGACCCGGCGCTGATGAAGATCTATGCGGATGCGAATTCGCCGCGCGCCAACGGCGAGGGCTGGCATTCCGACGTGTCCTGCGATCTCGAGCCGCCGATGGGCTCGATCCTCTACATCAAGCAGTGCCCGCCGCGTGGCGGCGACACGCTGTTCGCCAACATGTACGCCGCCTACGAGGCGCTGTCGGACCGGATGAAGGCCTATCTCGACGGGCTGACTGCGTTGCATGACGGCGAGCCGATCTATCGCGGGCTCTACGCCAATTACGGCGTCGTCGACCGTCCCTCCTATCCGAGTGCCGAGCATCCCGTGGTGCGCACACATCCGGTCACGGGCAGGAAGGCGCTCTACGTCAACCGCGGCTTCACCCGCCACATCAACGGAATCCCGCGCGACGAGAGCGATGCGATGCTGGCCTATCTCTACCAGCACGCCGAGAACCCGCTGTTCCAGTGCCGCTTCCGCTGGACCCAGAATGCCATCGCCTTCTGGGACAACCGCTGCACCCAGCACCGTGCGATGTGGGACTACTGGCCGCATACGCGCTCAGGCACACGGGTGACGGTGAAGGGGGAGCGGCCGGTTTAATCCGCCTGCGCACCGCTTCCGCGTTGACGTCTTCCCGCGTCCGCGCCAATCTTGCCGAAAACAAAGACCGTCGGGAGGATTTTCCATGCTCCGCGCCGAGGACAACAAATTCCTGACCGAGTCGGGCCCGGGAACGGGCATGGGCGAATTGTTGCGCCGGTTCTGGATTCCCGTTCTTCTGTCCGAAGAACTTCCCGAACTGGACGGCGAGCCGAAGAAGATCATCGTTCTCGGCGAGGAGCTGCTCGCCTTCCGCGATACGCGCGGCGTTGTCGGATTAATCGATCAGTACTGCCCGCATCGCGGCGCCAATCTCTGGCTCGGGCGCAACGAGGAATGCGGCATCCGCTGCGTCTATCACGGCTGGAAGTTCGACACCGACGGGAGGTGCGTCGACATGCCGACCTCCTATCCCGATCTCAACGCCAAGGATCTCATCCGCATCAAATCCTATCCGGCGCGCGAATGGGGCGAGATGATCTGGGCCTATATGGGTCCCGCGGATGCGATGCCCGAGCTGCCGGATCTCGAAATGGCGCTGCTGCCGGCCTCGCACCGCTACGTCAGCAAGAAATGGCAGGACTGCAACTGGGTGCAGGCGCTGGAAGGCTCGATCGACACCGCACATTTCACCTTCGCCCATCTCTCCTTCGACAAGGAGGAGAACGAGATTTTGGATATCAAGAAGCATTTCGTGAATCCGATCGCGCGGATGTCGAGCGATCACATGCGCTGGATCGCGGAGGATCCGCGCCCTGTGATCAAGATCGCTCCGCACGCGGCGGGCCTCACCATCGCCGGCGGGCGGCTCACGGGCCGCGATGACATCTACTGGCGCATTGCGCAGTTTCTGATGCCGTTCCACGCCTATGCCCCGAGCGCGATGCCGGGCGAGAACATCTTTGGCCAGACCTTCGTGCCCGTCACCGACACCAATTGCTGGATCTACACCTATGCCTGGAATCCGGAGCGGCCGCTGACGCAAGCCGAGCGTGACGCCTTTGACCGCGGCAATGGCGTGATCGCGGAGGTCGGCGACGATTACGTGCCGCTGCGCCACAACGGCAATGACTATCTGATTGATCGCAAGCTGCAGAAAACCAGGAGCTACACCGGCATCAAGGGTGTATCCGAACAGGACGCGGCCGTACAGGATAGCCAGGGTCCCATCGCCGATCGCACCCGCGAGCATCTCGGTCCGACCGATCTCGGTATCATGCATTTCCGGAAAGTCGTGATGGAACTGGCGCGAGCGCTTCAGCAGGGCGAGCCGCCGCCGCAGGTCGCGCATCAGGATCGCTACGCCGTGCGCTCGGGCGCCTGCGTCACCAGCAAGGCCAAGGACCTTTCCGCGGTGATGCTGGAGCGTTTCGGCGACGTCACAGGCTTTGTCGGCCGGCCGCGAACAGCGGCAGCGGAGTAGCACTTGGGGCAGCCGCGCAGCATCCTTGCAAGTCTCGTCTCCACGCTCGTCGCGTCGATCTTGCTATGGTCGCTGGCGCCTGCAGGTGAGGGCCATGCTGCGATCGCGCGGAAAATCGCGAAACCCAAGCCGCCGCACGCGCCGGTCAAGTGTGAGATGTCGAAATTCCGGATCGTCGTGGATGTCGGGCACACCCCGGACTCCTACGGCGCGTTGAGCGCACGCAACGACACCGAGTTCGGCTTCAACTTCCGGCTTGCAAGTCTGATCACGGCGAAGCTCAAGGCCGAAGGCTTTGCCGCGACCCGGCTGCTCGTCACGGACGGCAAGGCCCGGCCGAGCCTGCTCAAACGCGTCAGCACCGCGAATGGTGCCCGGGCCGATCTCTTCCTGTCGATCCATCACGATTCGGTGCCGGACAAGCTGATCGAGACCTGGGAGTTCGACGGCGCGAACAGCTATTTCAGTGACCGCTTTTCGGGCCACTCTCTGTTTGTGTCGGAGCGGAATCCGCACTTCGCCGCAAGCTTGATGCTGGCCCGGATGATCGGCAGGCAGTTGAAAGAGCAGGACCTGCATTATGCCAGCCAATACAGCCTGCCGGTGATGGGCCGCTACCGGCGCCAATTGCTCGACAAGGATGTCGGCGTCTACCGCTATGACGGGCTCGTCGTGCTCTCGCAAACCCGTAGCGCCGCAGTGCTGCTCGAAGCGGGCTCCATCATCAACCGCGACGAGGAAATGGCGATGAACTCGCCGGAGCGTCAGGAGATCATTGCGGGCGCCGTGGCGGTGGCGATGAGGGAATTTTGCGAGAGGCGGTAGTTTGCACCGCCAGCAATGACGGGAATCTACAGCGGCCCTCCCCGGTACTCCCGGTTTGCCAAACTCGCCTCCTCCAGGTCCAGATCCCGCTCGATCCTCCGGCGCGTCTCGTCGGTGATCTGGCCGTCGCGCAGCAGGTCATGGATGAATTTGCGCTCGGCGGCGATCAGGTCGCGGGTCAGCGCGGTACCTGCGGCGGAGACGTCGTGGTGGGTGGGATCGAGCGAATCGGGCAGCTGGTTGACCCGGATCTCGTGGCGGGCGCGCAGGAGCCGCATCACCTCGTCCGACACGTCCTTCTCCTCGGTCAGCGCATCGAGCGACGTCAGGGCGGCATCGAGGGCCTGGCGCCGTGCCGCGATCTCGGACTCGTGCTCGGCGGCATGCTCGCTGCGGCCGGCGTCCGCGACACCGAGCCAACGCACCACCGGGGGCAGTGTGAGGCCGACGCCGATCAGCGTGATGAAGATGACACCGAAGGCAACGAACAGGATCAGGTCGCGAAACGGAAAGGCCTCGCCGCCCGGCAGCGTGAACGGCAGCGCCAGTGCCGCCGCCAGCGACACCGCGCCGCGCACGCCGGTGAACGCAAGCACGAACGGCCATTGCCATGGCGGTGACGGATCGCGCGCACGCAGCGACTTGCTGAGCATTCGTGGCAGATAGGTCGCGGGATAGAGCCAGGCGAAGCGTGCGATCACGACGACCGCCAGCACCACGGCGGTCGCAATCATGATGTCGTCGAGCGGGAACGCTTTCGACTTCTCGTAGAGCGCGCGCATCTGGAATCCGGTGAGCAGGAACAGCAAGCCCTCAATCAGATAGATCACGAGGTCCCAGAAGAAGATTCCTTGCAGGCGCGTCGATGCCGAGATCAGCAGCGGGCCGTTCCAGCTCACATAGAGGCCACAGGCAACGGTGGCGATCACGCCGGAGCCTCCGAGATGTTCGGGCAGCCAATAGGACACGTAGGGCGTGATCAGCGACAGCGTCAGCTCGACCTGCGGATCCCCCGACCATTTGCGGAAACGCAGGGAGAGCCAGCCGACACCAATGCCGAAGGCGATCTCCCCGGCGACGATGAGCAGGAACTCGCCGCCTGCCAGAGGCAGCGAGAAATGCCCGACCATGATTGCGGCGAGCGCGAACCGATAGAGGATCAGCGCGGTGGCGTCATTCGCGAGCCCTTCGCCTTCGAGAATGACCATGAGCCTGCGCGGCAGATGCAGCCGGCGCGCGATCGCGAGCGGCGCCACCACGTCGGGCGGCGCGACGATGGCGCCGAGCAGGAAGCCGATCGTCCAGGGCAGGCCGATCAAATAGTGGGTGGCGGTTGCGACCAGTGCTGTGGTGAAGATCACCGCGCCGACCGCGAGCATCACAATGGGGCGAAGATTCTTTTTGAATTCGCGCCAGCTCATCGCCACGCTCGCCGAATAGATCAGCGGCGGCAGCACCATCAGTAGCACCAGTTCCGGCGGTAGTTCGACCGGTGGCATGCCCGGCACGAAGGCGAGGCCGACGCCGGAGAGCATCAGCAGAATGGCAGGCGCGATGTTGAAGCGGCGGGCGACAAGCGCGGTGCCCGCCAGCACGGCGAGTAGGATGAGAAAGGTCTGAAATTTCGCTTCCATGATGATCTGTCTTCACCCGGAAGCGGCCGCAAGGTCAATGCGTGCGGCTTACGCCAGCCGCTCGGCCACGATGTGCCCGATGCGTGCGAACACGGCTTCGATCTGTGCCGCGCTCGGCGTGCCGCCCTGGGTATAGGCCGCGATCAGGATCGGGGCATCGGGTTTCGTATCGGGCTTGGGCCAGGCCACCGCGATGTCGCCCGAGGCGTCCTTGCCGTTGTTGCCGGTCTTGTCGCCGATCTTCCAGCTTGCGGGAAGCCCGCCGCGCAGCCGGTTCGCGCCGGTCTTGCAACCCACCAGCCAGTCCGTGAGCTGCGCACGCGAGGTCGCCGACAGCGCCTCGCCCGTCACAAGCCGGCGCAGATTGCCTGCCATCGCCGCCGGCGTCGTGGTGTCGCGGGGATCGCCGGGCGGTGAGCGGTTGAGCTCGGGCTCGTTGTGGTCGAGCCGTGAGGTGGTGTCGCCGAGCGACCGCCAGAACGCGGTGAGTGCGGCGGGACCGCCGATCCGCGCCAGCAGCAAATTGGCGCAGGTGTTGTCGCTGAGCTCGACGATCGCCTTGCACATCTCGGTGACCGACATTGCGCCGGCGGCAATGTTTTGCTTGGCGACCGGTGCGTACTCCAGCAGGTCGGCCTTGCCGTACGGGATCATGGCCGCAAGCTGATCCTCGCCACGATCGACCCGCGCCAGTACGCAGGCCGCGAGCGAAGCCTTGAATGTCGAGCACATGACGAACCGTTCGTCGGCGCGCCATGCGAGCTTCGCGCCGGTCGCGAGGTTCTCGGCATAGACCCCGATCCGGCCGCCGCTCTCGCGCTCATAGGCTTCGAGTTCAGGTAGCGCGTCCGCGGCGAGCGCGGGAGAGGCGGCAATCCAGCACAGCGAGGCAAGCAGCGAACGGCGGTCGAGAAGCATGGGGAACCTTTTGAGCGAGGCGGGCGGGGTGGAGATGCGGCATGCACTCCATCCGCATCATCATTGCGAGCGCAGCGAAGCAATCCAGTCTGCCTCCGCGGAAAGACTCTGGATTGCTTCGCTGCGCTCGCAACGACGGAGGATGTGGGACGAGTGCGCCCGATTTCGGGCAGCGGAAGATTAGGCCCCCCTCACTCCCGCAGATCATACCGATAAGACTTCGATACGATCTGCCAGCCGTCGGCGAGCTTCATCGCCACCAGATAGTCCGTGAAAAAACGCGGCGGCAGTTGGCATCGGACCTTGATGAAGGCGGTCTTGTCGTCGGAACGGTCGATCGTGACGATGAAATCCTCGCGCGGCTTGCCTTCGGCCTTGCCGGAGGGACGCTTGCGCACGCGGTCGAGCCAGTCCGGCACGGTCAGCACCTGCAGCTCACCCTTCTCGACCCAGCGCAAATCGGCGGAGGGATGGAAGATGGCGCCGAGCTTTTCGGCATCGCCCTCATAAAGTCCGTCGAAATAGGATTGCACGACGGCTTCGACACTCGAACGGTTCTGGCTCATGGGTCATCCCTTTGAATGATGGCTCGGGGCGAACTTAGTCGTACACGTCAAAATGCGCTATGGGAGTGCGTACCATTTGCGCGAGGACACTGTGATGACCGGATCAGAGAATTCGAACGCTCGTATCCTGGTCGGCGAATGCTACTGCCGCGCCGTGCGCTACGAGGTGGCGGACGCGTTCTCTTATGCGATGAACTGCCACTGCTCGGATTGCCGCCGCACCACCGGCGCCGCCTTCAAGCCGTTCGCCGGTATCGAGCAGGGCAAGCTCCGCATCGTCAGCGGCGAGAACCAGCGCACCATCTACGGCGACGACACCACCCATGACGCCCACTGCGCCCGCTGCGGCTCGCTGCTTTATTCCCGGGTGCGCGAGGGAAAATGGGTCCATGTCGCCATGGGAACCCTGGTCGATGCCCCCTCGATCCGACCGAGCGCCCACATTTTCGTGGGCTCGAAGGCGCCTTGGCACGAGATTACGGATAATCTGCCGCAATATCGGGGCCACGTGGGAGATGCCTGAGGGAATCTGCTGTGCACTCGTTTCTCGGCGAACCGCGGCCGGACTGGCGCGACAAACAAAAGGGGCCTTTCGGCCTGCCGCTGGCACCACCTTCGTGACCTCCGTCACAAGCGTCCGCGACGGACCCTGCTAAAGCCGTCCCAAAGGGGCTCGAACGGCCCTGAACCCGGAAGTCGTGTCATGCGCAAATTGCTCAGACTTTGCCCCCTTCTCCTCGCCGTCGCGCTGCTATTCGGCACCGGGCCCGCTTTCGCCGGAAAGCGCGTCGCGCTGGTGATCGCCAACTCCGCCTACCAGCATGCGCCGTCGCTGACGAACCCCGTCAATGACGGTTCGGTGATGGCCCGGACGCTGAAGGAGGCCGGGTTCGACATCGTCGATTCCCGGCACGACCTGACGGCGCAGGAAACCCGACGCGTGCTGCGCGAATTTGCCGACGGGACCCGCGATGCCGATATCGCCGTGGTCTATTATGCCGGCCACGGCATCGAGGTCGAAGGCTCGAACTATCTGATCCCTGTCGACGCCAAGCTGGAGCGTGACACCGACGTCTTTGACGAGGCGCTCTCCCTCGACCGCGTCCTGGTCGCGGTCGAACCGGCCAAGCAGCTTCGCCTGGTGATCCTGGACGCCTGCCGTGACAATCCGTTCGGCAAGACCATGAAGCGCACGGTCGCGTCGCGCGGCATCGGCCGCGGCCTCGCCCAGGTCGAGCCGACCAGCCCCAACACGCTGATCGCCTATTCGGCCAAGGCCGGCTTCACGGCGCAGGATGGCGACGGTGCGAACAGCCCCTTCACCGTGGCGCTGTCCAAGCATCTGACGACGCCGGGCCTCGACGTCCGCCGCGCCTTCGGCTTCGTGCGCGACGACGTGCTCAAGTCGACAGGTAACAAGCAGGAGCCGTTCGTCTATGGCTCGCTCGGCGGCGAGGACGTGCCGCTGGTGCCGGTCAAGGTGACGGCTGCGGCTCCCGCCGCGCCCGCGCCGAACCCGCAAGCCGACATCCGCCGCGATTACGAACTCGCGCTCCAGGTCGGCAACAGGCCGGCATGGGAGGCGTTCCTTGCCCAGCATTCCGACGGCTTCTATGCGAGCCTTGCCAAGCTTCAGCTCGAAAAAATCGGCGCCGAGCAGGCTCATGCGGCGGCCACCGAGAAGGCGAAGCAGGCCGAGGCCGAGCGCGATCGTCTTGCCGCACTTGGCGCGCAGAAGGATACGCAGGCCAAGGCAGTCGCCGATGCGAAGGCCGCCGAGCAGGTACAGCTTGCGGCGCAAAGGGCCAAGGAGCAGGCGCAGCAGCAGGCGGCCGCCGCCGAGCAGCAGCGCGTCAATCTCGCCGCCGCGGCGCCGAGTGCGGCGCCAGCCACCACGGCGAGCCCCGCCGGCACAAACGTCGCGTCGCTGACGCCGGCCACCGCGCCGGCCGATCTCAGCCGCTCGGTGCAGACCGAACTCGGCCGCGTCGGCTGCTTCTCCGGCGCCGCCGACGGCAACTGGACCGCGTCCGCGCAGCGCTCGTTGTCGCAGTTCAACCGTTATGCCGGCACCAAGCTCGACGTGAAGGTGGCGAGCACCGATGCGCTCGACACGGTCAAGTCGAAGCAGTCGCGCGTCTGTCCGCTGGTTTGCGAGCACGGCTTCAAGACCGACGGCGACAAATGCACCAAGATCGTCTGCCGTGATGGTTATGCGGTCAACGACGACAACGAGTGCGAGAAGCAGCGTGCCGCCAAGCCTGCGACCGCCAAGCCTGCGACCGCAAAGCGTGACGATGGCGACGAGCGTCCCGCGCGGCAGCGTCGTCAAGCCGGCGGTGAGGCTGCCGGAGCGGCCGGCGGCTTTGGTGGCGCTGCGGGCATCGCTGCTGCCGCTGGCGCCAGCCGCCGCTCGAGCGGCGGACAGCTATTCTGCAATAGCGCCGGCTGCCGTCCGGTCAACCGCGGCTGCCATCTCGAATATCGCGGCGGCGGCGGCCCCGGCAACGATGCCAATGCCGAGGTGTGTAATTAACTCCCAATGTCGTCCTGGCGAAAGCCAGGACCCATTACCCCAGGGAGAAGTTGCGGCGCCGAGGAGCCAACCACCAGTCTTCGCAAAACCACGGCCGGTGGCAATGGGTCCTGGCTTTCGCCAGGACGACGACTACGTCGAGATCGCGCTCGCCGCGATGTTGACCGTCAGCGCCAGCAAGGCCGTATTGTAGATGAATGAGACGATGCCGTGCGCGGTCGCGGTGCGGCGGATGGTCTTGTCGGAGATGCCGACGTCGGAGACCTGCGCGGTCATGCCGATCACGAACGAGAAATAGACGAAGTCCCAATAATCCGCGTGGTCTTCCTTGTCGCCGCTGGGAAACTGAAGGCCGCCCGGCGTGGCGTGCCGGTAATAATCATGCGCGTAATGCAGGGCGAAGATCGTGTGCACGGCGGCCCACGACAACACGATGGTGGTGATTGCGATGCTCAGCTCCAGGACGCCGCGATGCGGCGTTCCAAGCTCGGAGACGATCGCGGCGATGCTGGCGAAGGCGCCGATCGCCGTCACCAGCAGGATCACGAAGCGGCCATCGTCCTGCATCGCTGCGGCGCGGCGGATGTGCTGGTGGTCGTTGCATAGCATCATCGCGTAGACCAGCACCAGATAAACGGCGATCAACGCATCCCAGCCGAACAGAAGCCGCGTGACCAGCCGGTGCGAACCCGGGATGAGCAGGCAGACGAGAATACCAACAGCAAGCGACATGAACGTCCGCGGACGCGCATAAATCAGCCGCATCGGCCGCGACATCTTGCGAAAGCGGGCGAGGGCGGGGTCTTCCTTGCTGCCGCCCGCCATCGCGCTATCAGCTCTTCCGTTCGGCCACGAACCGCGCAGCCGCTTGCAGCACGGCGGCCCGTTCGCCGAAGATCGACACGGCGCTGTCGGCGCGCGCGAGCAGGTCGCGCACGCGCTGCTTGGCGCCTTCGATGCCGAGCTGGGTGACGAAGGTGGTCTTGCCGAGCGCTGCATCAGCGCCGGCAGGCTTGCCGAGCGCGGCGGCATCGCCTTCGACGTCGAGCAGGTCGTCGGCGATCTGGAAGGCTTCGCCGAGCGCGCGGCCGTAATCGTCGAGCGCCTGATATTCCTTTTGTGAGGCCTGGCCGAGGATCGCGCCGGCGACGCAGCCGTAGCGCAGCAGCGCGCCGGTCTTCATCTGCTGAATGCGGGCGACGTCGATCGGCTCGTTGCCGCCAAAGCGGCCTTCGCCGGCGAGGTCGAGAATCTGGCCGCCGACCATGCCGCCGATGCCGGCGCAGCGCGCCAGTGCGCGCGTCAGCAGGAGCCGCACATTGGCGTCGCGATGGATCTCGTCGCGGGTGATGATGTCGAAGGCGAGCGTCAACAGGCCGTCGCCCGCGAGGATCGCGGTCGCGTCGTCGGTCTTCTTGTGCAGGGTCGGGCGCCCGCGGCGCAGGTCCGAATTGTCCATCGCCGGCAGATCGTCGTGGATCAGCGAATAGCAGTGGATGCATTCGAGCGCCGCACCGGCGAGCAGTGCGGCTTCGCGCGACACGCCGAACACGGCCGCGCTTTCGACCACCAGGAACGGCCGCAAGCGCTTGCCGCCATTGAGGCTCGAATAGCGCATTGCGTCCATCAGTCGCTTGGGACGGGCGATCTCATCGTGCAGGATGTCGTCCGACAGCAGGCGCCCGAGCAGGGCCTCGGTGTCATCAGCGGTCTTGTCCAGACGTTTGGCGAAATCGGACGGGGACGTGCCGGTCATCAAGAAGGGCTCCAGAACTAAAATTCGGCGGGACAATCCTTTATGCGCCCGCCTCAGTCAATCGTTTGGAAGGCCTAAAAAGTGCTGGAAAAGGCCCGAATTATCACAGACTTAATGCCGGGCCCGTGGCCGCGTTTCGTTCTGCGCCGGAAAGGTTGATTTGCGCGTCGTCAAAACCCTTCTCCTGGTGCTCGCGGTCGCGGCTCTCGCGCCCTATGTCATCGCGCCGTTCTACCGTGCCGGCCATCCCGTTTCGGCGCTGATGGTCTGGCGCTCGCTTCGGGGTGCGCCGATGCAGCGGGCATGGATCGATCTGGCGGCGATGTCGCCCTCGCTGCCACGCTCGGTGGTGGCAGCCGAGGACGCCCATTTCTGCAAGCATCACGGCATCGACTGGGGTGCGCTGCGTGAGGCGATCGACGATGCGAAGGAGGACGGCACCCCGTTCCGGGGCGCTTCCACCATCACCCAGCAGGTGGCGAAAAACTTGTTCCTCTGGCAGGGGCGGGACTTCGTCCGCAAGGCGCTGGAATTCCCGTTGGCGCTGTGGATCGATCTCGTCCTGCCGAAGGCACGGATCCTGGAGATTTACCTCAACATCGCCGAACTGGGACCACAGGGCCAGTTTGGGGCCGAGGCGGCCAGCGCCTATGCTTTCGGCAAGTCGGCGGCGAACCTCTCCCCCCGGGATGCGGCGCTTCTGGCCTCGATCCTGCCGAATCCGGTCAAACGCAGCGCCAGGACGCCGGGACCGGGTGTCCGGCGGCTGGCCGGGACCTATGTGGCGAGGGCGCAGGCCAGCTCGCTTTCGACCTGCTGGCGGGAGAATCGCTGATTTCGGGTCCTTTTCGGGCGCATTTTCCGGCCCCAGAGCCCTAGATTTAAGGCAGGCCTTCCTCTATAAGCCCGGCCTTGACCGGCATTCAGCTCGCCTCGGTTTGCGGGTGCTGAGCCGTCCCTCCGCGGACGATGCCCTGATGACACCAATCCCTAGAGGATACTGAAATGGCCGTTCCGAGAAGAAAAACCTCGCCGTCGCGCCGTGGCATGCGCCGCTCGGCTGACGCCATCAAGAAGCCGACCTATGTGGAAGACAAGGATTCCGGCGAGCTCCGTCGTCCGCACCATCTCGACCTCAAGACCGGCATGTACAAGGGCCGTCAGGTCCTGAAGAAGAAAGAGTCCTGAGTTCGGACCTTTCTTTGGGCAGGACGATCGGGCCTGCCTGATTTCGGCCAACCCATGAGATATGACAGTGACGGCGGCGGAGCTAATGCTTCGCCGCCGCATTGTCCTGTCTGGATATCTTGATCGAGAAGGCATTTCGCCGATGGTCGGTTTCCCGCTGCTCCTGATCCCGCTCGCGGTCTACAACATCATCGCTTTCCTGATGCCGAGCGTGTCCTTTACGGACGTGCTGTTCAAGGTGCCGATGATCACGGGCGAGGCCTGGCCGGTCACGCTCGCCGACGTGATGCTCGCGCTAGGTGTCGTGCTGCTGCTGCTCGAAGTGGTCAAGGGCGCGCGGCCCGGTTCGAAATTCCTGATGGATCATTTGCTGTCACTGATCGTGTTCGGCGCGGCTGCGGCCGAATTCGTGATGTGGCCGAAATTCGGCAACTCCACCTATTTCCTTCTGGTGCTGCTCGCGATGGCCGATTTCCTCGGCGGCATCGCCCAGCGTACCCGCCGCCGCGTGGCTTATGTCGCCGAGACCGCACCAGCGCCGCGCAAGGCCAGGCGTCAGGCCGAGACGCCGGCAGATGAAGGGACGTTCGAGCCCAAGTTCGAGCCAGTGCCCGCTCCGCAACCAGCTCCGGCGGAGCCGCCCGCGCCTACGGCACAATCGGTCGCCGAATCCGTGCTGATGGATCACCCGGCGCCGAAGCCTGTGAGTACGCCTTCACCGGAAATTCCCTCGCCGCATTTGCAGCCGGGCAACGGCACCCAGCCGTCTCCCGACGCGCCGCGCTGATTCAAGCCACCTGCCGCGTGCGCGCGGTGACGCTCGGAAGCGGGCGCTTGCTGCCATAGGCGACCTGCGCATCCCCGGAAGACGCGCGGCGGAGCCGGGTCGCCTGGGGCAGGTGCTCGGCATTGGCGATGAGCTGGGTGACGAAGCTGGGATCGGGGCGCGGCAGCGGTGCCTTGTGGACCCACTGCAGAATCGGCATCAGCGGCACCAGAGCCGAGCCCGTGCTGTTGTCCGAGGCGTTCGATCGATCGGTACTCAACATCGCAATCACCGTTGACCCGGCGAAGATCGTCTCGTTTCGAGACGCTGGCGCCGGTGCGTGTCATGTACTCGCAAGGCCTATGCCGGGCGGGCCGGTTTGGTTCCTGCGCGTGAGGAAACGTGGTTTCCAAATTGTTTATCAACTTTGCCTAGGGTCAATGGCGAATCTGGCTTTATCCTGTGCCGACTCAGGACTCCCCGCTGTCCCGAAACGAGGCGATTTTGACCCCCGCATTGCCGCAAGCCTCCGACATCCTGGCCGCCCTCGGCCAGGCCGTGTTCGCCTGGGACATCGCTAGCGATGCCATCGTTTGGGGTGAGCAGGTCGGCGCCATCTTTCCTGGCATTCCCCCTGAACGGCTGGCCACCGGCGCCGAATTCGCCAGGCTGATCGAGCCCGCGCAATCGCTGCGGACCGCCGCGCTGGCGCAGACCTCAGCCGTGCATGGCGCCGACGGCACGCCCTACCGGATCGAGTACGGCGTGCGCATGAGCGCCACCGATCCCGTGGTCTGGATCGAGGAGACCGGCCGCTGGTTCGCCGGTCCCGATGGCCGCCCGGTGCGTGCGATCGGGTCGGTCCGCATCAACAATGAACGCCATGCCCGCGACGAGGAACTGACGAAGCTGGCCCGGCTCGATCCGCTGACCGGCGAGCTCAATCGCTCGCATCTGATCGCCGCGCTGGCCGAGGCTATCGAGGAGGCGACCCGTTTCCGCTCGACCGCGGCCTTCATGCTGGTCGGCATCGATCATCTCGCGCGTGTGAACGAGGCCTTCGGCTTCGACGTTGCCGACGCCGTGATCCTCGACGTCGCCACGCGCATTCGCGCGCGCTTGCGCGGTGGTGACGTGCTCGGCCGCTTCTCCGGCAACAAGTTCGGCCTGATCCTGAAGAATTGCACCGTCGACGACATGAACGTCGCCGCCGAGCGCTTCCTCGCCGGCATCCGCGACGAGGTGGTGCCGACCAAATCCGGGCCGGTGTCGGTCACCGCCTCGATCGGTGCGGTCAGCGTGCCGCGCTATGCCCGCAACACCGATGAAGCCGTCAATCGCGCCCACGAGACCCTGGACACGGCGAAACAACGCCGCGTTGGCTCGTTCGCAACCTGGCGCCCGGATGCCGCGCGCGACGCACAGCGCCGCGTCAACATCCGCGTCACCGACGAGATTGTCACCGCACTGAATGAGCGCCGCATCAAGCTCGCTTATGAGCCGGTGGTCGCTGCCCTCTCGCGCGAGTGCGCCTTTCACGAATGCCTGGTGCGAATGGACCAGGGCGACGGCCAGGTGCTGCTTGCGCCCGACATCGTGCCGGTCGCGGAACGGCTCGGCCTGATCCGCCTGGTCGATCACCGCGTGCTCGAGCTGGTGGTCGCCGAGCTCGCCGCCGCGCCCGACATCTGCCTCAGCCTCAACATCTCCCCGGACACCACCATGGACCCGGATTGGTGGGCCGGAATCGAATCGCTCATGCGCGCCCATCCCGGCGTCGCCGAGCGGCTGATCGTCGAGATCACCGAAACCGTCGCGATCCAGGACATCGACGACGTGCGCGGCTTCGTCACCCGGCTGAAGAATTTCGGCAGTCGCATCGCCATCGATGATTTCGGCGCCGGCTACACCTCGTTCCGCAATCTGCGCAAGCTCGGCGTCGACATCGTGAAGATCGACGGCGCGTTCGTGCAGAACATCACTCGCTCGGCCGACGACCGCGCCTTCGTGCAGACCCTGATCGACCTCGCCCGCCGCCTCGACATCAAGACGGTGGCCGAATGGGTGCAGGACGAAGAAGCTGCGAACATGCTGCGCGACTGGGGCTGCGACTACATCCAGGGCCGCCTGATCGGGCTCGCCTCAGCCGACCGCCCCTGGGGCGCGCCGCCGGACAGCGTGCTGCCCGCGGCAGGATAGGAGTCTGAGCCCGATCCCTACGCCACGCGCCGAACGGTGTTCAGGCGCTCGATGACTCGCACGACCTCCGCGGCCGGGGAGGGCTTGCCGAAATAATATCCCTGAACGGCGGTGCAGCCGCATTCGCGGACGAAGTCGAGTTGTTCAATCGTCTCGACACCCTCCGCCGTGGTCTCGACGTTGAGCACCGAGCCGAGGCTGGCGATGGTGCGGACGATCGCCATACTCTCGGGGCTTTCGCTGAGCGTGCCGACGAAGGAGCGGTCGATCTTGATGCGATCGAACGGAAACTTGCGCAAATAGCTCAGCGAAGAATAGCCGATGCCGAAATCGTCCAGGCTGACGCGCACGCCCAACGCGCGCAGCTGGTGCAGGATCTCGATCGTCGCCTCGCTGTCGTCGAGCAGCGCCGTCTCGGTGACCTCGAGCTCGAGCCGATGCGGCGGCAGGCCGGCCTCCGCAAGCGCGCTCGTGACCATTGCCACCAGCCCGCGCGAGCGGAACTGAACCGGCGACAGGTTCACCGCGACGGTGAGATCGGGCCAGGTCGCTGCGGTCGCGCAGGCCGTGCGCAGCACCCATTCGCCGATCGGAACGATCAGCCCGTTCTCTTCCGCGATCGGAATGAATTCGGCCGGCGAGACGAGGCCGCGCGAAGGATGTTTCCAGCGCAGCAGCGCCTCGAAGCCGGTAAGTTCGGTGGTGTCGAGCCGCACCTGCGGCTGGAATGCGAGGTGGAATTCACGGGCCTCCAGCGCGCCGCGCAGATCGTGCTCGAGCGCGTGCCGGCTGCGAGCCTCTTTCTCCATTTCGGGCTCGAACAGCTGATAGGCGCCGCGCCCTTTGGCCTTGGCCTGGTACAGCGCGAGGTCGGCGCATTTCATCAGCTCGTCGGCGTCGAGCCCATGATCGGGCGCGATTGCGATGCCGACCGAGACGCCGACATGCATCGACTGGTGCTCCAGCGGCGGCGGGTGACCGATGATCTCCACCAGGCGGCGTGCGAGCCTTTCCGCCGATTGCGGCTGCGGTCCGCGCTGGAGAACCGCGAACTCGTCGCCACCGAGCCGCGCGACGGTGTCGTGCTCGCCGACATTCTCCTGCAGCTGCGCCGCGACCCACCGCAACAGCCGGTCGCCGGCCGCGTGGCCGAGGCGGTCGTTGACGGTCTTGAAATTGTCGAGGTCGAAGCACAGCACGGCCATCGCGCCGCCGGCGATCGCGACCTGGTTCAGCCCCTCGCCCATCTTCTCGCGGAACAGCGTGCGATTGGGCAGGTCGGTGAGCGAATCGTGCCGCGCCATGTGCGCCACGCGGGCCTGGGCCTTGTGGCGTTCGGTGACGTCCTCATAGGTGACGACCCAGCCGCCATGCTCCATTCGCTTGTGATTGAGCTTGATGATGCGGCCGTCGCCCAAATAGCGGTGCAGCGTGTGCTCGCCCTCGCGCAGCCTCTCGACATAGTCGGCATAGAGCCGCGCGGCGGTGGTCTTTGGATGGATGCCGAGCTCGCAGCTGTGCTCCATGATCTCGCGCATGGACACACCCGGCTTCACCAATTCGGGGGACAGTCCATACATCTCGATGTAGCGCCGGTTGCAGACGATGACGCGCAAGCTCGAATCGAGCATGCACAGGCCCTGGCTCATGTTGTTCAGGGCCGCGTCGAAGCGTCGATACTGTTCGCTCAACTCCTCGACTGCGTGCTCGCGTTCGGTGATGTCCTCGTAGGTGGACACAAAACCACCTTCGGCCAGGGCGCAATAGCGCACCGAGATCGTAGTGTCGTTCGACATCCGCCGGCGTATCGGCGAGGAGTTGCGGTCTGCAATCCTTGCGCTGGCGGCTTCCAGGAGTTGTTGCGGACTATACTCGGACGAGAACGCGCCGTTTGCCATCGAGCGTTCGATCAGTTCGCCGAGATGCGTGCCTGGCTTGGCTTCCTCCGGCGACAGCCGATAGATCTTTCGGTAGGTGGTGTTGCAGACGCGCAGGCGCATGTCGCTGTCGTAGAAGGCGAGTCCGTGCGCCATGTTCTCCAGCGCCGCATCGAGCATGAAGTTCTGCTGCCTCAGCATCTCCTCGTATTGCAGCCGCTCGGTGACGTCTTCGTGCACCGTCACCCAGCCGCCGTCGGGCAGAAAACGGGAAACCACCTGCACCATCCGTCCGTCATAGCGCATCACCAGCAGGGTTTTCGTCGTCCTGGTGCGCACGTCCTCCAGCCTGGTGTCGTGGAATTCGTCGGCCGACATCCCCGGCAGGTTGCCGCGCGAAAGCCAATGATCGATGGTCGCGCCGTGCGTGACGCCCGGCTTCACGATGTCCGCGTCGAGATTGTAGAGCTTCAGGAAACGTTCGTTGCAGACGACGACACGGCTGTCGGCGTCGTACATGATCAGCCCGTGCGACATGTTGGCGAGCGCGTGCTGGCTGCGCTCAGTCTGCACGCGCAGCTCCGCCTCGACCCGGGCGAGGCGGCTGACGTCGTCGCATATCGTCATCCAGCCGCCGCCGGGAAACGGCTTCAGCTCGAGCGCCATGACGAGGCCGCTTGCAAGCGTCTGTTCAGTCCGGAACGGCTGGCCGGTTGCGATCCGCGCCATGCGCGCGGCATAAAGTGTGTCGACTTCGTCTGCGGGGATATTGCCAAGGGCCACGCTGTGGGCGAGCACGTCGCGGTAGGTCGTGCCGACCCGCACGATGTCGGCCGACATGTTGAACAGCGCAAGGTAGCGCTGATTGACCAGCACGATCCGGTTGCCGGCATCGTAGACGCAGACGCCTTGCTCCATGTGGTCGAGCGCAAGCTGGCTCAGCCCGACCAGGGCCTTCGGGCCTTGCTCGCGGCGTGCATCAAGCTCGTTGTTGCGCATCGACGTCATGGGGCGGCGGGGTCTCGGCGGGCAATAGACCTAACGCAAGGTAATTCGGTCGCCGAGGCTAGCGAAGAGGCGGGAAAATTCCCTTAAGCGCCGTAGTTTACGGAGGGTGACCAGCATCGCAGTGATGCGTGCGAATGTGGAGGGGCGTGCAGGCACGCGTCGCGCCGGTCGACCTGCGCAATTGCGCGTTAGGCCCTAATGACATCGAATGTCTGGCCCAAACGGCGCCTACGGCCCGTACAGCACGAGTTCCGTATCCGTGAGGTCGGCGAGCTGCGGCCGGTGTGGGCCTTTGAAATATTTGCGGCCGCGACGCTCGGTATAGATGCCGACGAGGCCGGGAACCGGGCCGTTGGAATCGACGGCGACCGCGATCTTGCCGAGCCGCAGCAGCAGCCGACCGATGCGGCCCGCGCATTCGGTGTATTCGGCCGCGTTGCGGCAGTAGATCAGCTTCATCGCGGGTGGCGCAATGATGCCACGGCGGATGCGCACCGGTTGCAGGATGAAGGGGAACGCTCCTTTCGGCGTGCGGCAGACGAGGCTGAGGCAATTGTAGCGCGCATGCCGCGTCAAGAGATCGGTCTCGGCATCGGAAAGCCCGTCGATCGTCTTGGCGTGCTGCGAGATGACCTCGATCTTGCTCCAGCGTGGGACGCGCGCCAGCGCAGGGACGGAAAAGAATATGCCGCGGCAATAGGCGCGAAAGCCCTGCGTCTCGATGATCGGCCAGGTCCAGGGCGCCGGGCTGATGTTGAGATAGGTGACGTCCTTGTGACGTTGCGCGATCTTGGTCAGGAGCGGGGCGTAATTGCGGTAGGCCGGGTCGACGTACCAGCTCGACAAATTGCACTGGATGGCGGTCTCGTCGCCGTCCCTTCGCGCCGTATAGATCAGCAACAGCACGCCGACCGGCGTACCATCATTGTCGAGCATGTAGCCGAAGCGCGGGTAGCCGTCCGGTACGGGTCGGAAGGCTTGCCGGCGCAGGCCCTGGATCCAGTAGCTGCGCGAGCGGCCGACGAAGCCGCGCGTCAGCAAGTCCGCGACCGCATCGACGTCGGCCTCGGTGATCTCGCGGCATCGGACCTTGGTATGGATCACGCTCGTCTTTCCCGTGGAAATGACCGGCCTCGTTCCGTTAGCGCCAGCCTTCGCCGTGGGCATCGGCCGCGATCTGCGGCTGCAGGCCCATGATCTCCCGCACCTTGGCGGGCCAGGCGGAAGGGTCGGTGCCGTGCGTGTGGAACATGGCGACAGCCAGGCGGTCCATGCCGAAAGCGACGCAGCCGGTGTGGGCCGGCTCGCCATTGGCGTCCTGGATGTCCCAGGTCGTGCCGAAATGCTCACGGTGATAATTGAAGCTCATGCAGGCGGTCGGCTGCTCTTCCGAGCGCAGCGGGATCAGCAGTTCGAACTTGAGCTGCTGCTGCTTCTGGCTCACCGCCTTCATCTGACCGACGCGGCCGAAGAACGGATCGCTCGCGTAATCGACGCGGAAGGTGAGACCGAGATCGGTCGCAATCGCCTGCGCCCGCACCATCCAGCGCTCGCGGAAATCGGCGACGTCATCGGGGCTGCCGATGCAGACATATTCCCGCATCCGGAACGATTGCAGCCGGTCGAGATGTTTTGACGGTTCACGGCGGAAGCAGTCGGCGGCGACGTCGAAGCGCAGGCCACCCTTCGGCAACTGGCCGCGGCTCGCCGCGATCGGATAGACGGGATAGCAGGCCGCCGGCGACAGCACGAGGTCTGCCGGCGAGAGCGAGCTGGTCCAGTCGCCGCCGGCATCGAAGCGGCTGACCGCGGCGTTGATCTCGCGCTCGGTGCCGTGCAGGCCGCAGACGCAACCGAGCAGGTTCGGAAAGCTCTTGAGGTAGCCGGATCTTTCCAGCTGAGACCGGCTCATCACCGGCGGGAAGCGCATCACCTCAGTGCCGGCCTCGCGATGGCTCGTGATCAGCGCGGCGAGCTTTTCGACGATGCCTTCATAAAGCGCGGTCCGGGCATAGACGCCGTCAGAGCCCATGGGGTGGAACAGCTTCTCGGCGAGATGGTCCAGCGGATCCGCGATCTGCGGCGCGGTCTCAGGCGAGTTGGGGAGAACAGCAATGTTCATGTTCGGCTTCCTGCTATCTGAAATTATTCTTATTGAACGAAGGCACGTCGGTCTCGAAAGCTCGTCAGTCCCGAAGGCCTGTCGGCACGCCGCTCATCAGGGTCGACGTCGCGGCATTGGCCAGAATGCGGTCGTTGTTGATCATGATCGGCGACGACAGCACGTCGCGCAGGTGGCGGCCCATGGTGAACTCACCGTCGTTGCGGTAGCCGGATAGTCCTGCGGTGCGCATCGCATGCATCACGGTCTCGACCGCGAGCTCGGAGGCCTGCACCTTCAGAAGCGTGATCGAAGACTGGAAGTCGAGCGAGCCGAGCGCGCGTTCGTCGTGCTCGGCGCGAGCAAAGGAGTCGATATTGGCCGATATCAGCGCCCGCAGTTTGGCCAGCGACATCTTGGCGGCGGTGAAATGCGCGGCTGCCGGGGGCATCTGTCCGCCCGAGGTGCGGGCCGCCTTGCGGACGAAGGCCTGCGCACGGGTAACGGCGGCTGCAGCGATACCAGCCCAGGCCGAGGACCAGCACAGATGTGCGAACGGCGTCATGGTCTGGGCGTGGATCTTGTCGTAGGATTCCGGGAAGACGCGGTCGGTCGGGCAGTCGACCTTCAGCTCGAAGCCGGTCGAGCAGGTGCCGCGCATGCCGAGCGTTTCCCAGCCCAGCGTCCGCTTCAGCGAATAATCGTCCCTGGCGAGCGCCAGCAGCACCTGGTCGGATGCAGAAGCGTCGGTGGCGCGGCGGGCGATGGTCACGAGGCCGTCGGCCTCGGCGCCGTAGGAGATCACGGTGGCGTCGCGCAGCAGCGAGACAGTGTCGCCGGCGACGTCGACGGCGGCGGCGCTAGCGCGGATGTTGCCGCCGTTCTGGCCTTCGGTGGTGGAGGAGGCGAGCAGCCACTGGTCGCGCGCGACCCGGCGCATCATGGTTTCCATCCAGGGAATGCCGTGACCGTGCCTGACGACGCAGGCGACCTTTGTCGTGTGCATCGCGTAGATCATCGCCGTGGAGGCGCAGGCGCGTCCGAGCGTGTAGCAGACGTCGGTGAGGTCGTGGATCGAGGCACCGAAGCCGCCGAACTCGACCGGGATCATGACGCCGAGCAGCTTCTGCTCACGCGCAACCTCGAAAGCCTTGTGGGGGAAGCGGGCATCGCGATCGACCCCGTCTGCGTCGGCAGCCGCCACGGTGGCGGTCCGGGCGGCGCGCTCAATGAGGGAGGGACCCTGCTCGAGAAAGCTCGTCTGCGTCTCGTCGACAGTGAGGACTGCTTCACGCACGTTCATACTCGTCCGCCTCCGGTTTGCCGTTCAGGATCGCCGGCATCATTCGCGATGCCGCAAGCGATCCTCCGACCATCTTTGCTTATGAGATGAGGCTACGGATTTAATTCAAATTCGTCGATGAAATAGAGGGTAAACAAAGGCCAATTCCGAACGAACAGTTAAGTTCGGGTTGTTTGCATCGCCCGGATTTCCGCGGTCGCGTTAGGGATCTGTAAGAAGCCGGAATTCCAGACAATCTGAGTCATCGTTTACTAAGAAACGCGAAGTAATGGTGGCGTCCATTGCGGGATCGGCCCGCCGTGCCCATCGTAGCCGGCAACCGGTCCGACCTTTGTCGACAGATGGGAATTTACCGATGCAGGCTTTCGATACCGAGTTGCGCAATCGCATCATCAAGCTGGTGAAGGGCATCCTCGCCCAGAACTCGCTCTCCGCTGAGGTCGCGCCGCAGGCCAAGCTCGTCGACGTCGGCCTGACCTCGATGGACATGGTCAATCTGATGCTCGGCGTCGAAGCCGAGTTCGACTTCACGATTCCGCAGTCCGAGATCACACCGGAGAACTTCCAGTCCGTCGAGACGCTGGAGCGCATGGTCGCGACCCAGCTGCAGTCGGCGGCCGCGGCATAATCAGGAGTGCTGGCGCGCATCCTCCTGACGGCACTTCCTGATCCCATCCCCCGTTCCAAAACCGATGTAAAACTGGCATAGCTTCCTCTCGGGATTGCGATGGCGCAAACGGGGTGGAGCAGGCATGGCGCAGGCGGTATTGGGCATCATCGGCGGCTCCGGCATCTACGATCTGCCGGGGCTGGAGGACGCTCGCGAAGAGGTGATCAGGAGCCCCTGGGGCGAGCCGTCGGCGCCCCTGCGGCGCGGCTCCATTGCCGGCCTGCCGATCGTGTTCCTGCCGCGCCACGACAAGGGCCACCGGCTGTCGCCGTCCGATATCAATTATCGCGCCAATATCGACATCCTCAAGCGCGCCGGCGTCACCGACCTGATCTCGCTGTCGGCCTGCGGCTCGTTCAGGGAGGAGCTGCCGCCGGGAACCTTCGTTCTCGTCGACCAGTTCGTCGATCGTACCCACAAGCGCGAGAGCTCGTTCTTCGGGAGGGGATGCGTCGCGCATGTGTCGATGGCGCACCCGGTCTCGCCGCGGCTGCGCATCCATCTTGCCACGGCGGCCGAAGCCGAGGGCATCGCGTTTGCGCGAGGCGGCACCTATGTCTGCATGGAGGGGCCGCAATTCTCGACCTATGCGGAAAGCATGACCTACAAGACGCTGGGCTATTCCGTGATCGGCATGACCAACATGCCCGAGGCGAAACTCGCGCGTGAGGCCGAGCTTTGCTACGCCACCGTTGCGATGGTGACGGATTTCGATTGCTGGCATCCCGATCACGACGCCGTCACCGTGCAGGACATCATCCGCGTTCTGAGCTCGAACGCCGACAAGGCAAAAGCGCTGGTGGCGCGGCTGGCGAAAGACTTCCCGCGCGAGCATGAGCCGTGCCCGATCGGCTCGGACCGCGCGCTCGATACCGCGCTGATCACCGCGCCCGAGGCGCGCGATCCCGAGCTCTTGAAGAAGCTCGATGCGGTGGCCGGGCGCATCCTGCGGACGTGATACGAAAGGCAGAATGCCATGAAAGTCGACGGCAAGCATTTCCGCAGCATCTGGCGTGAGCGCGACGGCTGGTCGGTCGGCGCGATCGACCAGCGCCGGCTGCCGCATGAGTTCATCGTTGCGAAGCTGACCTCATGCGAGGACGCGGCCCTCGCCATCCGCGACATGCTGGTGCGCGGTGCGCCACTGATCGGCGCGACCGCAGCTTACGGCATGGCGCTGGCGATGCGCGAGGATGCTTCCGACGCCGGGCTGAAGCGCGCCTACGACACGCTCGTGGTGGCGCGGCCGACGGCGATCAATCTTAAATGGGCCCTGGACGAGATGCGCGCGAGCCTCGCGCCGATCGATCCGCTGGAGCGCGCCGAAGCTGCCTATGCGCGCGCCGACGAGATCGCCGAGCAGGACGTCGAGATCAACCGCGGCATCGCCGGCAACGGCCTGAAACTCATCGAGGCGATCGTCGCAAGGAAGAAGCCGGGCGAGACCGTCAATGTGCTGACCCATTGCAACGCCGGCTGGCTTGCGACGGTCGATTGGGGCACGGCGACGGCGCCGATCTATCTGGCGCATGAGCGCGGCATCAAGGTCCATGTCTGGGTCGACGAGACGCGTCCGCGCAACCAGGGCGCCTCGCTCACGGCCTGGGAGCTCGGCCATCACGGCGTGGCGCATACGGTGATTCCCGACAACACCGGCGGGCATCTGATGCAGCACGGCATGGTCGATCTCGCCATCGTCGGCACCGATCGCGTTGCCGCCAATGGCGACGTCTGCAACAAGATCGGCACATATTTGAAGGCGCTCGCCGCGCACGACAACAACGTGCCGTTCTATGTCGCGCTGCCGTCGCCGACGATCGACTTCGCCGTCGATGACGGCATCCGCGACATCCCGATCGAGCAGCGCAGCGGCACGGAAGTCACCGACATGACCGGCCGCACTGCGGACGGAAGACTTGAGACCGTGCGCATCGTGCCGGAGGGCTCGCCGGTCGCGAATTATGCCTTCGACGTCACCCCGGCGCGGCTCGTCACCGGCCTCATCACCGAGCGCGGCGTGCTGAAAGCCGATCGCGCGTCACTTGCCGCGGCGTTTCCGGAGCGGATCGCAGCCGCGGCGGAGTAGCGTTCGTAGGGTGGGGCAAAGGCGCATCGCGCCGTGCCCACCATATTCATTCCGGGCCGCGCGAGCTTTGGTGGGCACGCTTCGCTTTGCCCACCCTACGGTTCACCGCCTAGCTCAGCTTCAATCCCGTCGCGGCCTCGAGCTCAGCGATCGCCTGGGCGCCGCTGGTGACCTTGATCGTCGTCATGCCCATCTCGCGGGCCGGCTTCAGATTGACGCCGAGATCGTCGAGATAGACGCAATTCTTCGGATCGACCTTCAGCGCCTCGACCATCAGCTGATAAATGCGCGGGTCGGGCTTGCGCAGGCCGATCTTGGCGGACTCGATCACATGATCAAACAGCACCATCACCTCGGCGACATAGAGTGAGCGCCCGGTCATGCTGCCGATCGCATTGGCCGGCAGATTGTTGGTAATGCAGCCGGTCTTGAATTGCGCCTTGATGCGCTTCAGCGCTTCGACCATCTCGGGGCGCAGATCCCCCTGAAGCAGCGGGAGCACATCGCGGCCGCGCACCTCTGCGCCGAGCGCCAGCGATTCCGTCGCGAACAAATGATCGAACGTGTCGATGTCGACCTCGGCGCGCTCGAACTTGGCCCATGCATTTTCCAGATGATTGGCGGCGTTGGTGCGCCGGATGATGTCGATGGGCAGGCCACGCTCTGTCTCGAACCGCGTGAACGCCTCAAACGGCGAACTCGTCAGCACGCCGCCAAAATCAAAGATCACAGCCTCGATCGTCAAGATCCCGCCCTCGTCAATTCCTTTCCAAGAGCGCTAGCATGCGCTATCGGCAAGGGCCAGTCCGAAGCCATCCCACCGCCGTCAGCGATGCCGATACCAAAGCGTGTTCCCATGAAAAAGCTTGTAACCATCATCGCAACCGCGCTGCTGCTCGCCACGCCCGCTTATGCCATCGTTGGCGGCGGTACGCCGCAGGCCGATGGCGTCGCGCGCGCCGTCGTCACGATCGTCGGCTCGCGCGGTAATTTCTGTACCGGCACCCTGGTTGCGCCAAAGCTGGTGCTCACCGTTGCCCACTGCGTGCAGCCCGGCGCGGACTACAAGATCGTCGATCGCGGCACCGACGGGCAGCCGCAGCTGCTGAATGTCCGCACCGTCGCGATCCATCCGAATTTCAACATGCAGGCGATGCAAGCGCATCGCGCTACCGCCGACCTGGCGCTTCTGCAATTGGAAATTCCACTCAAGGGAAAATCGACGGTGCCGGTCGGTGCGCCGAATATTCCGATCCAGGTCGGCAGCCGCTTCGTCATCGCCGGTATTGGCGTCACCGTGCGTGGCGACGGCAAGAGTGGCGGCGCGACGCGTGTTGCCGGCCTCGTCGCGACGGGGCAGCCCGGCACGCTCCAGATCAGGCTGGTCGACCCCGTAACCAACGGTGTTCGCGACGGAATTGGGGCTTGCACCGGTGATTCCGGCGGTCCCGTGTTCGAGGACAAGCCGACCGGAGCCGTGCTCGTCGGCGTCATCAGTTGGTCCACGGGGCCGAACGGAGCCGCCGGCTGCGGCGGGCTGACCGGCGTCACGCCGCTCACGCTCTATCGCGACTGGATCTTGCAGACCGCGCGGATCTGGGGTGCGGCGCTGTGATTTGACCGCGCCCTGATCTATGTCATCTTGAAGCGGAAGCGCGATGGGCAACCACGTCCGTCGCGGAGGAAACGCGCCGCCCAATCAAGGGCGGGCACAAAAACAAGCAAGGCATAGAAGCAACAATGAATGTCGCTGTTCGCAGTCACGCCACGGCCAAACAAGCTTCTGAACATTTCGACGTGCTGATCGTCGGTGCCGGTATCTCGGGTATCGGTAGCGCCTATCACATGACCAAGCAGCTTCCGGGTGCGAGCTTCGTCATCCTGGAAACGCAGGCGACGTTCGGCGGCACATGGACCACGCACCGCTATCCCGGAATTCGTTCGGACAGCGACCTCCACACCTTCGGTTATAGCTTCAAGCCCTGGGTCGGGCCGCCG
Source organism: Bradyrhizobium sp. WSM1253 (assembly GCF_000244935.1). Classification (NCBI taxonomy): domain Bacteria; kingdom Pseudomonadati; phylum Pseudomonadota; class Alphaproteobacteria; order Hyphomicrobiales; family Nitrobacteraceae; genus Bradyrhizobium; species Bradyrhizobium sp. WSM1253. The sequence continues at coordinate 4,415,175 of NZ_JH600073.1, read as the reverse complement.
ATCGCGACCGCCGACGAAATCCTCGCCTACATGAAGGAGGTGATCGACGAAAACGATATCGCGCGGCATATCCGCTACAAGCACAAGATCAATTCGGCGAGCTGGTCGAGCGAACAGAACCTCTGGACCATCGCGGCGGTGACGATCGACACCGGCGAGCCGAAAACTTTCACGGCGAACTTCCTCTGGATGTGCCAAGGCTATTACCGCCATTCGGAAGGCTATACGCCGGAATGGAAGGGCACGGATCGCTTCAAGGGCCGAATCGTTCATCCGCAGACCTGGCCCGATGATATCGACCTCGCGAACAAGAAGGTCGTCGTGATCGGCTCCGGCGCGACGGCGGCGACGCTGGTGCCGAATATCGTCGACAAATGCGCGCATGTCACAATGCTGCAGCGGTCGCCCACCTATTTCCGTCTCGGGCGCAACGCCATCGAGATCGCGGAGGAGCTGCGCCGGCTTCAGATCGACGAGGCCTGGATCCACGAGATCGTCCGCCGCAAGATCCTGTTCGAGCAGGACGCGTTCACCAAGCTTTGCTTGTCAAAACCCGAGCAGGTGAAGCAAGAGCTGATCGGGCAGATCAGCGCGGTGCTCGGTCCGGAGTACGATGTCGACACACATTTCACGCCGAGCTACCGGCCCTGGCGGCAGCGCATCGCCTTCGTGCCCGATGCCGATCTGTTCAAGGGCATCGCCAGCGGCAAGGCGTCTGTCGTCACCGACGAGATCGAATGTTTCGTCGAGAACGGTATCCAGCTCAAATCCGGCAAGCTGCTGGAAGCTGACATCATCGTCACCGCGACCGGCTTCAATCTCGCGGCGCTCGGCGACATCGCCTTCGAGATCGACGGCAAGCCGCTCGCTTTCGGCGACACCGTCACCTATCGCGGCATGATGTTCACGGGCGTGCCGAACATGGTCTGGGTGTTCGGCTATTTCCGCGCCAGCTGGACGCTGCGCGTCGACCTCGTCGCCGACTTCGTCTGCCGCCTGCTCGGTCACATGAAGTCCAAAGGCAAGAAGAAGGTCGAGGTCAAGTTGCGCGCCGAAGACCACAACATGCCGATCCTGCCCTGGATCGATCCGGAAAACTTCAACCCCGGCTACATGATGCGCAACATGGACCTGCTGCCCAAGCGCGGCGACAAACCGGAATGGCAGCACAGCCAGGATTACTGGACCGAAAAGGACGAGATCCCGAAGACGGATCTGGATGGCGGGGAGTTCGTGTACGGGTGAGGCGCGGCAGGCGACGCTACAAACTTCTCCGTCGTCCTGGCGAAAGCCAGGACCATCACCCCAGGGAGAAGTTGCGGCGCGAGCTTGTCATCAAGAGTCTTCGCCATACGACGTACCGTGGTAATGGGTCCTGGATCGGCGCTCCGCTTCGCTGCGCTTGTCCAGGACGACGGCGGTGGGGGGGTCAGGAATTCCTTCTTGTTGCATTCGTTGCAATCGCCGCAGCCGCAGTCCGGTTCTCGACCCCAAGCTTGGAGTAGATCTGCTCGAGATGCTTGTCGACCGTGCGCGGGCTCAAGCCCAAGATCTGCGCGATGTCGCGGTTGGTCTTGCCCTTGCTGAGCCAGGCCAGCACCTCGCCTTCGCGGGTGGTGAGGCCAAGCTCGCTGGTGAATTCGGGTGGCGGCGCGGTGCCGGACTCCCTGGACAGCCGCAGCAGGAACTCGTTCGGCGCGGTCTCGCCCATGTAGTACAACCGGAGTTGAGGATTGTCGGGCAGGGACGCGGCCTGAGACTTCGAGCTGCCCTTGCCCTTGGCCTGCTCCAGCCATTGCAGCAATGATACCGGCAGGACGAAATCGTCGTCGGCCTGCGCGCCGTGGTGGTCCGCCAGCAGCTTCTGCGCCTGCGGGGTCGCCCACAATAATTTGCCCTGGCGGTTGACCGCGAACAGGAATCGGCCCGAGACGTCGAGCGCAGCGCGTGCGCTTTGCGTCAGCCGCGCATTGCCGAGATGAACGCGGATGCGCGCCAGCATCTCCTCGATCACGATCGGCTTCGTCACGTAGTCGACGCCGCCGGCCTCCAGCCCGCGCACGATGTGCTCGGTCTCGGCGAGCCCCGTCATGAAGATCACCGGGACATTGGCAAGGCCCGCATCACGCTTGAGGCGGCGGCAGGTCTCGAACCCGTCCATGCCCGGCATCACCGCGTCGAGCAGCACGATGTCAGGCGTGATCTGGTCGACGATGCGCATCGCGGCCGCGCCGTCGAGCGCCACCATCACCGTCATCCCGGCGCTGTCGAGCGCGTCGGTGAGCAGCCGCAGCGTCTCCGGGGAGTCGTCGACAACGAGCGCGACGTCGCGCTTTTTCGACTCAGTGCTCATACGCATGCAACGTCTTCAATGTGGCCATGTACTGGTCGAGATCGAAGCGGTCGATCAGCGACCGCATTTCCGCGACGAAGTCGGCATGTTCAGGGTGCTCGCTGCCGATCTCGTCCAGCTTCAACTGGATAGCCTTGACGTAGCCGATCTGACCAAGCCCGATCAGCGCCTCGATGTGTTGGACAGGCGGCCGCGAGCCGCTTTCGGGCCGCCACAGCGGCACGGCGATCTCCTCCGAGCCGTATTGCCATTCGATCTTCAGAAGCTGGCGGATGCTTTCCAAAAGCTTGGGAATGTCGATCGGCTTCATCAGATAACCGTCGTGGAAAGGCTGTGCCAGCGGTGTGCCGTGGGCCTCGAGCGCGCTGGCCGACACCATCAGGATCCGCGCCTGATGGTGGCCGCTGGCGCGTAGCGTCTCCGCGACCGTCCAGCCATCCATGCCAGGCATGGAGATGTCGAGCAGGAACAGATCGGGCCGGCAGTGCTGGGCCAGTGCCAGGCAACCAGGTCCGTCGGGCGCGCTGAGCAGGATGAAGCCGAGTGGTGTCAACACCTCGCGCAGGAGGTCGCGATGCACGGGATCGTCGTCGGTAATGAGGATGGTCTTGCGCGTGCCGTGATAGCCGGAGATCGGGGCCTCCACCGGCGCAATGCGCTGCGGATTGGTGACTTCCGAGAGCAGCATCTTGACCTTGAACGTGCTGCCGCTGCCGACCGTGCTCAAGACCTTGATGTCGCCGCCCATGACGCCGGCGAGCAGCCGGCTGATGGTCAAGCCCAGTCCGGTGCCGGTCTGTGGCTGCGAGACACCGAGCGCGCCGCGCTCGAACGGTGCGAAGATGCGTTCGAGATCGTCGCCCTGGATGCCGGGGCCGGTGTCGATCACCTCGAACTCCGCGACCGGGCTGCGATAGTGCACCACGAACTGCACACTGCCGGTCTGGGTGAATTTGATCGCGTTGGACAGCAGATTGATCAGCACCTGGCGCAGCCGCTTTTCGTCGGCATAGACCACGATCGGTAAATGCGCCGGACGCCTGAACACGAAGTCGATGCTCTTGGCGGCGGCCTGAAGGCGGAACATGCCGACGAGCTGGTCGAGGAATTCGGTCAAGCGCACCTCGTCGCGCGACAGGTACAGCCGCCCCGCCTCGATCTTGGAGATGTCCAGAATGCCGTCGATCAGGCCGGAGAGGTGATCGGCGCTGCGGCGGACGACGCGGACCTGGTCGCGCGGCTTGGTGTTGAGCGTGGTGTCCTGCTCCAGGAGTTGGGCATAGCCGCTGATCGCATTGAGCGGCGAGCGCAGCTCGTGGCTCAGGCCCACCACGTAGCGGCTCTTGGCGAGGTTGGCGGATTCGGCGATTTCCTTGGCGCGCTGGAGCTCTGCGTCGGTGCGCTTGTGGGCATCGATCTCCTGGATCAGCAGCGTGGTCTGGCGCCGGGTCTCGGCCTCGGCGGCCCGTCGGCTCTGCTGCGCCAGCACGAACAGCCAAGCCACGACCCCGATGATGATGCTGAGCGAGAAGAACACCTTCCAGAGCACGTTGGAGACGAGCATGTTCTCGCCTGGCACGCTGACCGAGGTCTGGAGGTAGATCAGCCCCAGCACCAGCGCGACGAGGCCCGCGGAGACCACGAACACACCGATGTAGTGGCCGAACTGCGAATTGATCCGCTGATAGATCGACTGCGGCAGGATCCTGGCGAGCGCGTCGGCGAACTGCACCTGCGCCCGCGCATGCGGTTTGCACAAATCATGGCAGCGCGCGTCGAGCGAGCAGCATAGCGAGCAGATCGGGCCGGCATAGGCAGGACAGGAGGTCATGTCCTCCGGCTCGAAATGGTGCTCGCAGATGCAGCACTGGATCGATTCGATATTGGCCCAGCTCCTCTTCGGCTTGCGCGCGATGTAGTATTTACCGTCAGTGAGCCAGGCGATGACGGGCGCGGTGACGAAGGCGACCGTCAGCGCGACGAAGGCCGCGAGCGCTTTCATGGTCGAGCCGAACAGGCCGTAGAATGCCGCGATCGAGACGATGGTCGCGATCGTCATCGCGCCGACGCCGACCGGGTTAATGTCGTAGAGATGGGCGCGCTTGAACTCCATCTGCGGTGGGCGCAGGCCGAGCGGCTTGTTGACCACGAGATCGGACACCAGCGCCCCGACCCAGGCGATCGCGACATTGGAGTAGAGCGCGAGCGTCTGCTCCAAGGCCTTGTAGACGCCGATCTCCATCAGCAGCAGCGCCACCATCACGTTGAACACCAGCCAGACGACCCGGCCGGGATGGCTATGTGTCAGACGCGAGAAGAAGTTCGACCAGGCGATCGAGCCTGCATAGGCGTTGGTGACGTTGATCTTGAGCTGCGACAGGATCACGAACGCGCCGGTGAGTGCCAGGGCCATGTCCGGCTGCGACAGCACGTAGCGAAACGCTTCGAGATACATGTGCGCCGGCTCGGCCGCCAGCTCGCTGGAGAGACCGTGGCTCAGCGCGAAGAAGGCGAGAAACGAGCCCAGCAGCAATTTCAGCGCGCCGAAGATGATCCAGCCGGGGCCCGCGATCAGCAGGGCGGCCCACCACGACGTTCGCGAGGTGCGGCGGTCGCGCGGCAGGAACCTGAGGAAGTCGACCTGCTCGCCGATCTGGGCCACCAGCGAAAACACCACGGAAGATGCGACACCGAACAGCAGCAGATCGAAATGTCCGCTGGGGTCGCCGTGCTCGCCGGCGAATTTCCGCCACTCCGTGAATGAGTAAGGATTGGCCCAGGCGATCGCCGCGAAGGGCAGGATGTGCAGGATGATCCAGATCGGCTGCGTCCAGAGCTGGAAGCGGCTGATCAGCGTGATGCCGTAGGTGACAAGCGGGATGATTGCGACGGCGCTGATGAGATAGCCGATCGGGCGCGGAATGCCGAAGCACATCTCGAGCGCCGTGGCCAGGATCACCGCTTCGATCGCGAAGAAGATGAAGGTGAAGGAGGCGTAGATGAGCGAGGTGACGGTCGAGCCGATATAACCAAAGCCGGCGCCGCGGGTGAGCAGGTCAATGTCGATGCCGCATTTGGCGGCATAATAGGCAATCGGAACGCCGCAGCAGAAGATGATGGCGGAGACGACGAGGATCGCGGCGGTGGCGTTGGTAACACCGTAGTTCAGGGTGATGGTGCCGCCGATCGCCTCCAGAGCGAGAAAGGAGATGGCGCCCAGTGCGGTGTTGGCGACGCGGGCGGCGGACCACCGGCGCGCGCTCTTGGCGGTGAAGCGCAGCGCGTAGTCTTCCAGCGTCTGGTTGGCGACCCATTGGTTGTACTGGCGCCTGACGCGATCTATCCGCTGCCGCCCTGCCACTTAACCCCCACTCCCGAACTCCCGCATCCCTCGCAAAACCTGTACCAAAAGCCTACGTCGTCATTTTGCGGTGCAGTATACGCGATCTTGCGTATGCTTGCAGTGCACAAATTCGAGCCATCCTCACGGCACCAATCGCGTGTCCTCGAACAACAGTGGGGTGCTCATGTCAGACGAAGCGAACAAGGGCCTGTTATCGCCGCTCCGGCGCAAATTATTGATGGGAATGGCGGCCGTGCCGGCCATCACCCTGCTACCGCGAGCATCTTTTGCGCAGGCCCCGGCGACCTCGGCGGTCAATACCACGGGTCTCGCGGTCACCGACACCGAGGTGACGGTCGGCATCCTGCATTCGGCGACCGGCACCATGGCGATCTCCGAGACCGGCTCGATCGAAGCCGAAAAGCTCGCCATCGAGCAGATCAACGCCATGGGCGGCGTGCTCGGGCGCAAGATCAAGTTCATCCAGGAAGACGGCGCCAGCGATTGGCCGACCTTTGCCGAAAAGGCCAAGAAATTGCTGGTCAACGACAAGGTCGCGGCGATCATGGGCTGCTGGACCTCGGCGTCCCGCAAGGCCGTGCTGCCGGTCATGGAGCAGTACAACGGCATGCTCTATTACCCGACCTTCTATGAAGGTCTCGAGCAGTCCAAGAACGTGATCTACACCGGCCAGGAAGCCACTCAGCAGATCCTCGCCGGCCTGAATTGGATCGCCAAGGAGAAGGGTGCGAAGTCGTTCTTCTTCATCGGCTCCGACTACATCTGGCCGCGCACCTCGAACAAGATCGCGCGCAAGCATGTCGAGAACGTGCTGAAGGGCAAGGTTGTCGGCGAAGAGTATTATCCGCTCGGCAATACCCAATTCAATTCGGTCATCAACAAGATCAAGCTGACCAAGCCCGACGTGATCTTCACCGACGTTGTCGGCGGCTCGAACGTCGCGTTCTACAAGCAGCTCAAGGCCGCCGGCATCGACCTCTCCAAGCAGGCGCTGCTGACGATCTCGGTGACGGAAGACGAGATCGACGGCATCGGCGGCGAGAACATCGCGGGCGCCTATGCCTGCATGAAGTACTTCCAGTCGCTCGACAATCCCAACAACAAGACCTTCGTCCCGGCGTTCAAGAAGATGTGGGGCGAGAAGACCGTGATCGGAGACGTCACCCAGGCTGCCTATCTCGGCCCGTGGCTGTGGAAGTTGACAGTGGAGAAGGCGGGCTCCTTCGACATCGACAAGATCGCGGCGGCGTCGCCAGGCATCGAGTTCAAGGGCGCTCCGGAAGGCTATGTGCGCATCCACGAAAATCATCACCTCTGGTCGAAGACCCGGGTGGGGCGCGCCAAGCTCGATGGCCAGTTCGAGCTGATCTACGAGACCGCCGATCTGGTCGAGCCGGATCCGTTCCCCAAGGGTTACCAGTAAGACCAGAGCTACCAGTCAGTCACGGCGTTCGCCGCCGTTTCCCTCTCAGGCAAACCCTCTCCCTGGCGTGGACCGCAAATCCACGCCCAAGACCCCCGCGTCGCGAACCTGCTCGCGACGCGGGACCCTTTCCCGACGGAGGACATCGATGTTCGGCGACTACTCGCTTGGTGACCTTGGCTCCATCTTCGTCATGCAGGGCTTTGCAGGACTGATCCTGTTCTCCGTCTACGTCCTGATGGCGCTCGGTCTTGCGATCATCTTCGGCCAGATGGGCGTCATCAACATGGCCCATGGCGAGTTCATGATCCTTGGGGCCTACGTCACCTGGATGACCTCGAGTTTCTTCCAATCCTATTTGCCGAGCCTGTTCAGCGGCTACTTCTTCCTCGCGATGATCCTGGCCTTTATCGCATCCGGTGCGTTGGGGATGCTGGTGGAATGGGTGCTGATACGGCATCTCTACAAGCGCCCGCTCGACACGCTGCTTGCGACCTGGGGCCTCAGCCTGATCCTGCAACAGGCCTATCGCTCCGTGTTCGGCGCGCGCGAGGTCGGCGTCGAGCTGCCGCAATGGATGCTTGGCTCGCTGCACGTAACCGACAGCATCGAAGTGCCGATCAACGGCGTCTTCGTGATGTGCCTCACCGTCCTGATCACCGTCGGTGTTGCCTACGTGATGTACAAATCGCGCTGGGGTCGGCAGGTGCGCGCCGTCGTGCAGAACCGCATCATGGCCGGTGCCGTCGGCATCAACACCGAAAAGGTGGATCGCTACACTTTCGGCCTCGGTTGCGGCATTGCCGGTGTCGCCGGGAGCGCCTTCACCATGATCGGCTCGACCGGGCCGACCTCCGGACAGCTTTACATCGTCGATACGTTCCTGGTGGTCGTGTTCGGCGGCGCGGCAAGCCTGCTCGGCACCATCGCATCGGCCTTCTCGATCTCGCAGACCCAATCCACCCTCGAGTTCTTCCTGTCGGGCTCGATGGCCAAGGTGCTGACGCTGCTTGCCGTTGTCGGAATCCTGATGCTGCGGCCGCAGGGTCTCTTCGCCCTCAAGGTCCGCAAATAACAAGAAGCAGGCAAGTCATGGTCATCAACTCACGCTTCTTCAATCGATCCGAGCTCATGGGCTTCCTCGTGCTGGCCGTTGTGCTGTTCGTGATCCTGCCGCTCTCGCTGGATGTGTTCCGTCTCAACCTCGTCGCAAAATATCTGACCTACGCCTTCGTCGCGCTCGGTCTCGTGCTGTGCTGGGGCTACGGCGGCATTCTCAGTCTGGGGCAAGGCGTGTTCTTCGGCCTCGGCGGCTATTGCATGGCGATGTTCCTCAAGCTGGAGGCCTCCAGCGTCGAGAATACCAAGATCCAGTCGACGCCAGGCATCCCGGACTTCATGGACTGGAATCAGATCACGTCACTGCCACTGTTCTGGCAACCGTTTCACAGTCTCACCTTCACCATCCTCGCCATCATCCTGGTCCCCGGCATCTTCGCGCTGATCATCGGCACTGCGATGTTCAAGCGCCGCGTCGGCGGCACCTACTTTGCCATCATCACCCAGGCGGTGGCGGCCATCCTCACCATCCTGATCGTGGGCCAGCAGGGCTACACCGGCGGCATCAACGGCATGACCGACCTGCGCACCCTCAAGGGTTGGGACATAAGGCCCGACCACGCCAAGGTCATCCTGTACTTCGTCGAAGTGGTGCTGCTGTTCGCCTGCATCGGCATCGCGCAGTTCATACGCCTGACCAAGCTCGGCCGCATCCTGGTGGCGATGCGCGAACAGGAGGACCGCGTCCGCTTCTCCGGCTACAGCGTCGCCAACTTCAAGATCTTTGCGTTCTGCATGGCCGCGGTCTTCGCCGCGATCGGCGGGGCCATGTTCGCACTCAATGTCGGTTTCATGTCCCCGTCCTTTGTCGGCATCGTGCCGTCGATCGAGATGGTGATCTACACCGCGGTCGGCGGACGGATGTCGATCTTCGGCGCGATATGGGGAGCCATTCTGGTGAATTTCGCCAAGACCAGCCTGTCGGAGTCCTTCCCGCAACTCTGGCTGTTCGGTCTCGGCGCGCTGTTCATCGCCGTCGTGCTCGCTTTCCCGAACGGCCTGTCGGGGCTCTGGGCCGACTATGTGCAGCCGCGCATCGACCGCCTGTTCACCTCGCGCAAGAAGCCGGGCTGGAGCGACAATTCGGTTGCCGATGGCGCACCGGCAGAGTGAGGAGACCATCATGCTTGTTGGACATCAGCCGAAGGAATTCCTGCTCGCGGTCTCCGGACTGACCGTTTCCTTCGACGGCTTCAAGGCCGTCAACGATCTCTCGTTTTACGTCGAGGAGAACGAGATCCGCGTCATCATCGGCCCCAACGGGGCCGGCAAAACGACGGTGCTCGACCTGATCTGCGGCAAGACCAAAGCGACCGAAGGCTCGATCCAGTTTCGCGGCACCGAGCTGACCAAGCTCAAGGAGAACGAGATCGTCAAGGCCGGCGTCGGCCGCAAGTTCCAGACGCCGTCGGTGTTCGAAGACCTCACCGTGTTCGAGAATCTCGAGATTTCGTTTCCGCGCGGCCGCACCGTGTTCGGCTCGCTCACCTTCCAGCGCGACCAGCCGGTGAAGTCACGCGTCGCGGAGGTCGCCGAGATGATCTTCCTCAAGGACAAGCTCAACACCTATGCCTCTGAGCTCAGCCATGGCCAGAAGCAATGGCTCGAGATCGGCATGCTGCTGATCCAGGACCCGGACCTGCTGATGCTGGACGAACCCGTCGCCGGCATGAGCGTGTCCGAGCGCGCCAAGACCGCCGAGCTGCTCAACCGCATCATCAAGAACCGCTCGGTGCTGGTGATCGAGCACGACATGAAGTTCGTCGAGGACATCGCGCACAAGGTCACCGTGCTTCACCAGGGCCAGATCCTCTCGGAAGGGACCATGGATAAGGTGAAGAACGACCCCAAGGTCATTGAAGTCTATCTGGGGCACTGAGATATGACGAATTCGGGCCAGTCTGTTGCGGCAATGACAGTGCACCTCTCCCCCTGTGGAAGAGGTCGGATCGCGCAAGCGATCCGGGTGAGGGGTATCTCTCCGCAGCTCAAACTGCCTCTCGCCTTCGCGGACGCAGACCCCTCATCCGTCGCGGACTTCGTCCGCGCCACCTTCTCCCACAAGGGGAGAAGGGAGAAAGTTCACGGCAGAGCGGCCTCACCAGAATTCATGCTGATTTAGGGAGCGATCATGCTGGCAATTTCCGATCTTCACGTCGCCTATGGCCAGAGCGAGGTGCTGCACGGGCTCAACGTCAAGGTCGCGCCCAACGAGATCGTGGCGATCATGGGCCGCAACGGCATGGGCAAGACCACGCTCATGAAATCGCTGATGGGCATCCTGCCGGCGAAGAGCGGCTCGGTGACCATGGACGGCGCCGAGCTTGGTGCCTTGCCGAGCTACGCGCGCGTCGCCAAGGGCCTCGCCTATGTGCCGCAGGGCCGCATGATCTTCTCCACCATGACGGTGAAGGAGAACATCGAGACTGGCCTCGTTGTCTCCGGCGGAACCGAGGTGCCCGGTGACATCTACGAACTGTTTCCGGTGCTGCTGGAGATGAAGGACCGCCGTGGCGGCAATCTCTCCGGTGGCCAGCAGCAACAACTCGCGATCGCACGCGCGCTGGCGACCAAGCCAAAAGTTCTGCTGCTGGACGAGCCGACCGAAGGCATCCAACCGTCGATCATCAAGGAGATGGCGCGCACGCTCAAGCGCATCCGCGACGAGAAGGGGCTTTCGATCGTCGTGTCCGAGCAGGTCCTGAGCTTCGCGCTCGATATCGCCGACCGTGTGCTGGTGATCGAGAACGGCGAAATCGTCCGCGACGATCCGCGCGACGCCGTCGATGCCGCGCAGGTCTCGAAATATCTGTCCGTCTAACCAACCGTGTAAAAGGGGAGCCTCTCGATGCCAGAGACACTGATCAAGGTCGATCTCACCAAGTCGGCCTATGAAAATGACATGGTGCATAACCGCTGGCACCCCGACATTCCGATCGTAGCCTGGGTCAATCCCGGCGACGACTTCATCATCGAGACTTATGACTGGACCGGCGGTTTCATCAAGAACAACGATTCCGCGGACGACGTCCGCGACATCGATCTGTCGATCGTGCACTTCCTCTCCGGCCCGATCGGCGTCAAGGGCGCCGAGCCCGGCGACCTCCTCGTCGTGGACCTGCTCGACGTCGGTCCGATGAAGGAGAGCATGTGGGGCTTCAACGGCTTCTTCTCCAAGCAGAACGGCGGCGGCTTCCTCACCGATCATTTCCCGCTGGCGCAGAAGTCGATCTGGGACATCAAGGGCCTCTACACCTCGTCGCGGCATATTCCGGGCGTCAACTTCGCCGGCCTGATCCATCCCGGCCTGATCGGCTGTCTGCCCGATCCGAAGATGCTGGACACCTGGAACAAGCGCGAGGCCGAGCTGATAGCGACCAATCCGACTCGTGTGCCCGGCCTTGCCAATCCACCGTTCGCGCCGACCGCTCATGGCGGCCGCGCCAAGGGCGAGGTCAAGGACAAGATCGGCGCGGAAGGCGCGCGCACCGTGCCGCCGCGCGAGCATGGCGGCAATTGCGACATCAAGGATCTCTCGCGCGGCTCGAAGATCTACTTCCCGGTCTATGTGCCCGGCGCCGGTCTCTCGATGGGCGATCTGCACTTCAGCCAGGGCGACGGCGAGATCACCTTCTGCGGTGCGATCGAGATGGCCGGCTGGCTGCATCTGAAGGTCGAGGTGATCAAGGACGGCATGGCGAAGTACGGTGTCAAGAATCCGATCTTCAAGCCGTCGCCGATCACGCCGAACTACAAGGACTATCTGATCTTCGAAGGCATCTCGGTCGACGAAGCCGGCAAGCAGCACTATCTCGACGTCACCATCGCCTATCGCCAGGCCTGCCTGAATGCGATCGAGTACCTGAAGAAGTTCGGCTACTCCGGCGCCCAGGCCTATTCGATCCTTGGCACCGCACCGGTTCAGGGCCACATCTCCGGCGTGGTCGACGTGCCCAACGCCTGCGCCACATTATGGCTGCCGACGGAAATTTTCGACTTCGACGTGATGCCGTCCTCGGCGGGTCCGATCAAGCACATCAAGGGCGATATCCAGATGCCGATATCGCCGGACAAGTAATCCCTGCGCGACGGGATGCGGGACGGCGTAGCTGTCGCCCCGCATCCTTCGCCGGAACTCTCTCACAGACAACAGCGTAGGAATGATGCGATGCCGGTCTATGAATATCTCTGTGACGATTGCGGTCCGTTCAAGGATCTGCGCCCGATGGCCGAATGCGACGATCCGCAGGTTTGTCCGCAATGTGAAATCATGGCGCCGCGCGTCATTCTGACCGCCCCGAACTTCTTCTGCATGCCGTCGGAGACGCGCAAGGCTCACGCCGTCAATGAGCGCAGCACGCACGCGCCGCAGACGCTGGCGCAATACAAGGCCTCGCATGGCCCCGGCTGCGGCTGCTGCTCGACGGGAAGAAACTCCTCGGACATGAACTCATCGGACAAGAAAAAGCCGGCGCGGCTGGTGACCAAGACCAGGAGCGGCGCGAAGGGTTTCCCGACCGCGCGGCCCTGGATGATCAGTCACTGATTCATGCGGCAATCTCAAACAGAGTAGAGGAGCAATTCAAATGCTTCACGGTGACATCTCCAGCAGCAACGACACCGTCGGCGTCGCGGTGGTCAACTACAAGATGCCGCGCCTGCACACCAAGGCCGAGGTGCTCGACAACGCCCGCAAGATCGCCGACATGGTGGTGGGCATGAAGACCGGCCTTCCCGGCATGGACCTGGTGATTTTCCCGGAATACTCCACCCAGGGCATCATGTACGACTCCAAGGAGATGTATGAGACCGCTTGCGCGGTCCCCGGTGAAGAGACCGCGATTTTTGCGGAGGCTTGCCGCAAGGCCAAGGTCTGGGGCGTGTTCTCGCTCACGGGCGAACGCCACGAGGAGCATCCGAACAAGGCGCCCTACAACACCCTGATCCTGATGAACGACAAGGGCGAGATCGTGCAGAAGTACCGCAAGATCATGCCGTGGGTGCCAATCGAGGGCTGGTATCCCGGCAACTGCACCTATGTCTCCGACGGCCCGAAGGGGATGAAGGTCAGCCTGATCATCTGCGACGACGGCAACTTCCCGGAGATCTGGCGAGACTGCGCCATGAAGGGGGCCGAATTGATTGTACGCTGCCAGGGCTACATGTATCCGGCCAAGGAGCAGCAGATCCTGATTTCGAAGGCCATGGCGTGGGCCAACAACGTCTATGTCGCGGTCGCCAACGCCGCCGGCTTCGACGGGGTCTATTCCTACTTCGGTCACTCCGCGATCATCGGCTTCGACGGCCGCACCCTCGGCGAGTGCGGCGAGGAAGACTACGGCATTCAATATGCCCAGTTGTCGAAGCATCTGATCCGCGATGCGCGCCGCAACGGCCAATCGCAGAACCATCTCTACAAGCTCGTCCATCGCGGCTACACCGGCATGATCAATTCCGGCGAAAGCCCGCGCGGCGTAGCGGCCTGTCCCTATGATTTCTACAGGAACTGGATCGCGGATCCCGAAGGCACAAGGGACATGGTCGAAGCGATGACGCGCGCGACGCCCGGGACCGCCGAATGCCCGATCGACGGCATCCCGAATGAAGCGGGACCGAGCAACTACTGAGCCATGGCTGCATCAACCACACGGTCCTACGCCGACAAGGGCGGCGTCATGCACTCCGCGTGATGAGGGTCTACCGTTTCTGCTGCGCCGGCTTGCGTGGCGGTCGCGGAGCGGCGGCCGGCGTGGGTGTCCCGCTCATCTTGTTGGCGGCCTCGCTGACGTCGAGCAGCGATCGGCGGATGTCTTCGAGGAAGTTCGCCGATTTCTTTCTCATGGTGTCGGCGAGCTCGTGCAATCCCTGGATCTTTTCGAACAGCTCGTCGGCCTTGCCGTCGGCAAAGCCGGGCACTACGCCTTCGATCTTTGTGACCGCCTTGTCGAAGCCCGCGAAGGCGCTGTCGACCTTGGCCATGACGGAATCGATTTCGCCGCCCTTGCTCCTGAGATCGGCGGTGTAGTTCTCGAACGTGCGCAGGCCCTCCTTGATCGCCGGGGCGTTGCTGACGATCGTGCGGTCGACACTGTGCAGGGTGTCGACGATTGATTCGGCGTCGCTGAGATCGGCGGTCAGCACGGGGACGCCGTCCGAATCCAGCGGCACTGGCGGTGCGGAGGGCGCGCCGCCGATCAGCGAGACCGCGGCGACGCCGGTAAGACCGAGGAACTCGATGCCCGCGACGGTGTCCTTGCGGATCGGCGCGGAGTTGTCGAGCATCACCAGGGCCACGACCTTGCGCGGATTGTCCAGCTTGATCGACAGGATCTGGCCTGCGGGGACGCCGTCGAAATTGACCGGCCCGCCGCGGCGCAATCCGCTCGCCGAGCCGCCCTCGAACACGACGCGCAACGGGCTGCGGCTCTGGAGGGTGCGCCATTTCTGCACGCCGAGCACGCCGCCGAACGCCACGGCGATCACCGCCAGCGTCGCCGTTCCGATCACCAGATTGCTCGCGCGTGCCATGCAGGGTGATTTTACGGCCAAACGAGGGAAGTTGGAAGGAGCTGCAATGGTACGTAGGGCGGGTTAGCGAAGCGTAACCCGCCAACGCCTCGTGCGGCCATGGAGCGATTTGGCGGATTACGCTGCGTTAATCCGCCCTACGGTCTCAATGCCCGGCGGCGCGCTTGGCCGCAGCATTGTTCAGCACGATCAGGGCATCGACGGCGACGCCGGTCCCGGCATTGATCAGGAACGGATTGACGTCGATCGAGGCGATCCGGTCGCCGGCATCCGCGATCAGGTTGGAGAGGCCGACCAGCGCCTTCACTGCGGAGGTCTCGTGCAAAGCCGGCTTGCCGCGATAGCCGCGCATCTTGATACCGGCTTTGGTGCGGCCGATCAGGAGCCGGGCCTCAGCCTCGTCCAGCGGCGCGCCGGCGAGCGCGACGTCCTTCATCAGCTCGATGTCGATGCCGCCGGTGCCGAACAGCACGACCGGACCCATCTCGGCATCGAGGGAGGCGCCGACCACGAGCTCCAGATCGGCCTTGACCTGTTGCGCGATCAGGATGCCGTCGAGCTTCGGCTTGCCCTTCAGCCTGCTCACCCGCGCGGTGATGTCGGCGAACGCCTTCTTCACTTCGGCCGGGTTGGTAAGATTCAGCACCACGCCGCCGATATCTGATTTGTGCAGGATCTCGGCGCTGACGACTTTTGCCACGACCGGGAAACCGATCTGCTTGGCGATCTTCACGGCCTCGGCTGCCGTCTGCGCGATTGCCTCCTTCGAGATCGGGATGCCATAGGCCTTCAGCAGCTTCTTCGAGGCGACCTCGTCGAGCGCGGCGCCCGTTGCCGATTTCAGCGCCTTCTCAAGCACGGCACGCGCGGCCGGCTTCGAGCTCGAGACGATATCGGGCACTTCCTTGCGCAGCTTGGCGTAGTCGAGCAGCGACTTGATCGCAGTCACCGCGCGGTCCATGCCCTGCATCACCGCAAGATGCGGCAGCGACTTGCGCAAGGTCTTGGTGAACTCGGTGAAGCCGATCGACATCGCGCTGATATAGATCACCGGCTTGCCGGCCCGGCTCGCCATCTCGTCGACGATGCGCAGATTGCGCTCGCGCAGCTCGTGCGGCGCTTTCGGCAGCTCGGCATCGATGATGACGATGTCGATTTCGGGGTCGTCGATCATCAGCCCGATCGATTTCATGTAGACGGAGGGATCGACCACCGCGGCGAAGCCAGCGTCGAGCGGGTTGCCGACGATCGAGCCCGGCCCGAGCATCTTTGCCAGCTCCGAGCGGACATGCGAGCTGAGTGGTGCAAAATTCAGGCCTTCTGCATCGAAGGCGTCGATCAGCATGCCGCGCTTGCCGCCGGATAGCGTCACTGCGGCGAGCCGGTCCCCCCTGGGCACAGCGGCATGGACGAAGCATTCGGTGGTCTCGATCAACTCGTCGAGCCCGCCGACCCTGATGACCCCTTCGCGCGTTGCAATGGCGTCGAATGTCTCGATCGAGCCCGCGAGCGCGCCGGTGTGTGCCATCGCCGCCGCGCGGCCACCCTCGGAGGCCCCGAGCTTGAGCGCGATCACCGGTTTGCTCGCGGCGCGCGCCGCCTTGCAGGCGTCCCGGAACGCCTTGGTGTTGCGCACGCCTTCGAGGTACACCACGATCACCTTGATGCTCGGATCCTCGGCGAAATAGCGCATCAAGTCCGGCGTCTCGAGCCCGGCCTCGTTGCCGGTCGTCACCATGTAGCCGACCCCGACGCCGCGATCTTCCAGGGCCTGGCGGATCGCCATGACGATGGCGCCGGATTGCCCGGCAATCGCCACCGCGCCCTGTTCCATGGTGACGATACGGTCGTCGATATTGGTGAAGAGCTTTTCGCCCGCGCTCAAATTGCCGAGGCAGTTCGGGCCGGTGACCGCCAATCCCGTCTCGCGCACGGCCGCTTGCAGTTCGGCGGCGAGCTTCTGGCTTTCCTCATCCTGCAACTCGCTGAAGCCCGAAGTGACGATGGTGGCCGAGCGCGCGCCGGCCGCGGCGGCGTCGCGGATCACTTGCACGGCAAAGCGCGCCGGCACCAGCACCAGCACGTGGTCGGGTTTTTCCGGGAGGCTTGCAAAGTCCTTGTAGCAGGGGACACCCCAGATGGCGTCGCGTTTGGCATTGACCGGATAGAGCCCGCCCTCGTAGCTGTATTTGACCAAATTGTTCCAGATGCGCTCGGCGTAGTTGCCGGGCTTGTCGGTCGCGCCCACCAGCACGATGTTGCGCGGATGCAGCATGGCGTGGATGCCCTTGACGATGTCGCTGGCATCGGGCGCCGGAGACCATGGGCGCGACGAAGCTGAGGCGGCAGATACGCGAGCTTCCATGGTGTGACCTCACCTGTTGTTCTTGTTGGTGGTGCGTCACTCTGTTCTATGGCGAGTTCTTCGGACTGGCAACCACGTGGGCAGGTATGCCGTGCGGTGGAATGAGCGCGCGTCAAGCCCTGGTGGTGATCGACATCTTCGGATCTCTGCTCGCGCCGTGGTTCAGTATCTCAGCATGCCGAGTTTGTAGGCGTAGTGATAGGCCAACTGCTTCGCCAGATAAGGAGCGATGGCGCGCCGGATCTGCATCTGTGTCGGTTCGAAGCCGAGAACGCGTCGCCGCAGGACGCCCATCTCCCTGACGCCGACCGCATAGGTGGATGCCGTCTTTTGTGCGTCATGGATTCGGAAGCAGGCGAGAAATCGCGGCAAGCGTGCGAATTTGAATCCTGCGGCTTGCGCTCGAAGGATGAAGTCCCAGTCCATCGCGTAGTGTAAACTCTCGTCGATCGGCCCGATCCTGTCCCACACGCGCTTGCGCCAGAACATCGTCTCTTGCGGAATGTAGTCGGCATATCGCAACGCCTTGCCGTCGTGGGGCGGCAGCACGGCGCGGCCGACCTCGAGTCCCTCGCGATCGATGAAGACGCGATGGCCGTAGACGACGTCGACATGCGGATGTGCGATGAAGTAATTTGCGACATAGGCAAGCGTCCCGGGCAGCAGCATGTCGTCGCTGTTGAGATAGGCCATGATCTCGCTCTCGATGCCGGCGAAGCCGAGATTGATGGCGCTGGATTGCCCCTTGTCCGGCTCGCTCCTCCAGCGCAGGCTATCGCCGCGCCCCTTCAGGAGATCGAGCGTGCCGTCGATCGAGGCGCCGTCCTGCACGTGATAATACAGGTCCGGATAGTTCTGGCTGACGATGCTGTCGATCGTGGCGTCGAGATATGGCGCATGGTTGTAGCTCGGCGTGACCATCGCGATTCGGGGCGCGCCCGGATGGATCGCAGGTGCTGGCGGGAAAGCCGTCAGGTTGAGCAGACGCGGCGGATATTGCTCGAAGGTCCACATCGGCGGGCGGCGCCAGAGGCTCCGAAGCGAGGAGCGTCTTTGCCCGGCGGCGATAAGATCCTGGTTCCTCTCCAGGAGCGCGACGCGGTTTTCGAGCTGTTCGAGACGCTGCCTGAACTCCTCATCCATCCCCGTTCTTCTCGCAAATTGCAGCGAAAATGCTCAATGGGCCATTCTGATAGGTCTCCCGTCGACGGCGCCGGTTCACGGGTTCCATCATGCGGGATTGTCCCTACAGGCCGGGCGGATTCAAGAGGGGGGTGCGGATCGATTGCGAACCGCTATTCATCGGTTCCGATCAGGGTGGCATGCAGGATGTAGCGCTCGGGGCCGGACACGACGGCGTCGAACGGCCAGCAGGTCGCGAGCACGAGTTCGGCTGCCCGTGCCGCAGGATCGATGCCCGAGGCATCGAAGCGAACCACAGCGGAGGAATCCGCGCGAAAACGAAAGTGCTTGCCATCACTGCGTGTGACATCGATCAAGTCACCAATGGCGACATTCCGCAGGAAGCGGAAATGAGTGTCGCGGTGCGCTGCATATACGGCAACACCCCGCTCGCCCGCGTCAGCCGTTTGGCGGATATGGCCGGGACCGAAAGCGAGCGCCTGGCCGCTCGCGCCTTCCAGCACGATCGCGCTGGCGCCGATCCGCCTCACCTCGATCCGCGCGACCGGCCATGTGTCGGCCCATGACCATGGCCTGACCACTTCGCCGGTCGCAACGCTCTTGTCGAACGCGCGCTCCAGCAGCACCTGCGCGAGCCACGCCTTCGCATGGATGTGGGCGCCGTCGCCGAACAGGATGATGCCGATCAGGGCGAGAGCCAGGGGAGAGATGAAGCGGGGCATTGTTTCCACACTCGTCATTGCGAGCGAAGCGAAGCAATCCAGAATCTTTTCGCGGAGGCAGCCTGGATTGCTTCGCTGCGCTCGCAATGACAACAAAAAGGCGCGCGCGGCCGTTGGTGTGGGACGGGCAGCCGCGCGCGCTAACAGAGGAGTTCGGGGAGCTCCTCTCTCAAGCGGCGTCAGTGAGCAAGGACTGACGCCGGTTGAACACGAACAGGATCATGGCGAGCAGGATCAGGATCACGCCTGCGGTCATCTTCAACTCGGCCGAGGTCGCGGTCTTGGGCAGGCGGATCGTATCGGTTGCCGCCGGCGTCGGCCGCCTCGTGGCCGACTGGCTGCGCGCATCGGCGTGACGCTCGCGGAGTTGCGCCGGGACCTGCTGGCGTTCGCCAAAGACCTTCGCGAAATCCCAGCCGGCCGGCAGGTTGATCGGCAATTCGCTGAGCTTGAGCGGCTCACCCTCGGGACGGCTCGGCGTCTTGTCGACCGCGACGAGGCTGGTGAGTCGGGTGACGATCTGATGGTCGAGCGCCAGTGCCAGGATCGCCTTGTCGGAATCTTCGGGCGTCATCTCGCGCACGGTGCGCGCCACTTCGGCATCGTCGATCTTGCGCTTGGCCCAAAGCTTCGACAAGCCTTTGCCTTCGGCCGCATTTTGCAGCGGCAGCGTCACCGACCATGGGCGGTCGCCGACGCGGCCCTTGATCTCGACCGAGCCCGCGAGCGTGTCGAGCTTTGCGGCCAGCACCAGCGGCTCGTCGCGATAGACGTCGGGAATGATCGTCGGTGTGACGTCGGCCTTGGCTTCGGAGAACTTTGCGCTCAGGCCGGTCACGGCCGGGTTCTCGAGCTTGGCAAACAGGCCGCGCATGCGCTCCTCGATCTGCTCGACCGAGCCGATATGGGTGAAGGCACCGCGGCCGAGCTCGGCGGCGCGCGTCATCAGATAGGTGTTGGGCGCCGACCCGATACCGACCATGAACACGCGCGAGCGGCCGCGCATCGCCGTGATCGTTTCGAACAATTGCTGCTCGTTGCCGATCGCACCATCTGTCAGGAATACGACCTGGCGAACCATGCCGGCGTCGCCGAGCTTGTCGGTCAGCGCGGCCCGCATCGCCGGCACCATCTCGGTGCCGCCACGCGCCTGCAGCGCGCTGACGAACGAGGTGGCTTCACCGACACGCTCGGCATCCGCCGCCACGGAGGCCGGAAACAGCACGTCCATGGTGTCGTCGAAACGGATGACATTGAAACGGTCGGTCGGCTGGAGACGGGAGAGCGCGTAGGTGAGGCTCGCCTTGGCCTGAACGATCGACGTGCCGCCCATCGAGCCGGAATTGTCGATCACGAATATCACCTCGCGCGGCCGTGGCTTCTGCGTCGCCTGCTCGGCGGCGGGCGGGGTGACGAAGGCGAGCAGATAATCGGTGTCGCCGACGCGCTCGCGGAATAAACCAACCGACGGCGCCTTCGCGGCGGCCGGCTTCCAGGTCAGTTCGAAATCGCGGTCGGCAGGCACGGCACCGTCGGCAAGCGTGACGATTCGCGTCGTATTGTCCGGGCTCTCGACCTTGACGTTGTGGTGGGGGCTCTTGACCTCGCCGAGCGCAAAGCCGGCGTTCAGGCGTATCGTGATGCTGGTCGGGTTGACCGGTGCATTCCTGGCGGGATCCAGCACGGGCGGCGAGATGCGGTCGCGGTCCGGCACCGGGTCCGAATTCGTCGCGCCCCAGCCGGAGCCATCGTTGCGGAAATCGACGCTCTGGACGATCGGCGCCGGATTGTAGCGCGGTCCGACCACCAGCGGCAGGCGCAGCGAATATTCGTTGCCGGATTGATGCACCGGTTCCTGATACTCGATCTGCACCAGCACGGTTTCTCCGGGACCGATATTGGCGACCGAGTTGGTGAAGATATTCGGCCGCTCCTGTTCGGTGAGCGCGGCCTTCTGGCCGGCCCGGCGCGCCTCTTCGTAGATCACGCGCGCCTGCTGCCGCTCCTTGATGTCGCCGACGATGACGCGATTGCCGACCACCATCTTCAGCGAATCGACGGCACCGCCGGCGGGGAGCGGATAGACATAGGTCGCCTCGGCCCAGTCCTTGGTCGGATTGCGGAAGATCTGGGTGACGCGGGCGCGCAATGTCGGGCCCGACACCGTGATGTCGACGTCGATGCCGAGGCGGATCGCTTCCGTGTAGGCGCCATCCTCCTTCAGAAGCAGGGTGCCGGACTTGGCGTCGCCGGGCTGAAGCAGGCTGGCCTGCTCCGTCGTCGCCGACCAGCCCGGCTCCAAGCTCACCAGCAGCGCCACGAAGGCGACCAGCATCACCGCGATGCCCTGCGCCAGAAGGAACAGTCCGACCACGATGAGTCTGCCCAGCCAAGGGTGTTCGTTGCTGTCCGTCGTGTCGTAGGTATCCATTTGGCCTGCTCCCGAGGATGTTTGCTGGCTCTGAGCATCGGCCAGGACGGCGCGGTTTCGCGAGCAGAATGATCGGCAATGTTCCGCCACGGCCGGCCCGGCCGGCCGCCTCCGAGATGGCCAAGTGCGGTTTTGTGCTGGTTTGTCCGCCCTGCTAGGATGCTGTCCTGGAGCAGAGCCACGATGCAGACGCAGGACAAATTCACCGACAAGCAGCTTTCGGACGAGCAGAGCCGCGAGATTGCGGAGACCATCCGTGAGGAGCTCGCCAGGCGCCGGATCTCCCGGCAGGCGCTGGCCGAGCAGGCCAAGCTCAGCCTGTCGACGCTGGAGAAGGTGCTCGGTGGCCGACGGCCGTTCACACTGGCGACCACAGTGCGGCTGGAGCAGGCGCTGGGCGTCTCCCTGCGCAGAAGCGCCGCCGTGGTGACGCCTCCGGCCGCAAACGATGTCGCGCCCGACAGCCTCGGCTCCTATGCGCATCGCGCGGTGACCTGGCTCGAGGACGTCTACATCACGTTGCGACCGTCGTTCGGCGACAAGGACGCGATCTTCGCCTACCGCACCGAGATCGTCTGGGAGCCGAAGGTCTCCTCATTGGTGTTCCGCGAGGGGGAGCGGACCGATGCCGCCTATGAACACACCGGCGAGGTCGCCGTGCCGCATCAGTCCGGCTTCATCTATCTCGTCATCATCAAGCATGGCCAGCATCGCGTAATCACCGTGTCGCGGCCGACGGTCGCCGGCGAAATGTACGGGATCATCTCGACGCTCCGCGCCGGCCCCGGCTCGCAGCTGACGCCGATCGCAGCGCCGATCGCCTATGTGCCGCTTCGAAACTTCGCGAAGCCCTCGCTGGGTCGGGTCGCGCCCGGCGATGCCAACCATGAACTGTACCAAAAGCACCTGCGCCGAACGGTGGAAGAATCGTTCGCGCTGTTTCTGTCGGTATAGTCCGCAGGAAATTATCCGGAATGACGCGGCATGCGTCTATAAGGGGACATGCAGGACGCGCCCGCACTCGATGACGGCGAATCTCCGCTGTTCTCAATCATTATCCCGCTCGAATCTCACCGAGGGCAGTGGGAGATGTCCTGGCTCGGCTGGACGTCGCAGACTGCCGACAAATCGCTCTACGAGATCATTTTGGTCGTGCCACCGGATTTCACGGCACGCGAGCAGTTGAAGACGCTGGCCGGCAACAGGGCTCGACTCGAATTCACCGATTCCGAACACGACATCGGGCTCTGCGCATTTGGCGCGACGAAGGCGCGCGGCAGCTATCTGTTCTTCACGGAATCGCACTGCCGGCCCGAACCCGACGTGATCGAACTCTGCATTCGCGCGATCGATGCTCATCCCGACTGGGCCGGCTTTTCCTGCCGTTCGATCCCGATCTGCCATAACCGGTTATCCGTGGCAGAGGCCGCCATGTACAAGGCCGACATCGAGTTCGGTATGAAGCAGCATCCCTGGCGCAAGGTGCTGGATCAGTGTTTCGTGACGCGGCGAGACGTCTACTGGGAATGCGGCGGCCTGCGCGAAGAGCTCGGTCATTTCGCCGAATGGGTGCTTGCCGCCGCCTATCACGCGAGAGGCCATTCCATAGGCTATCTCGAGGAGGCGCGCTTCCATCACTACTATGTCGGCGAGATCGACGAGCTGAAGCAATTCACGCTCGACTTCGTGCAAGGCGAGATTCGCTATCTGAGCGAGGCCCGCAACGATCCCGGCAGCGAGCTGCTCGACGTTCCGATCGAGTGGAGCTCGCGGAGTGAGGCCGGCACGTCGCTCGCCCGCAATGCACTGAACGCGCTCCTGCGCTACAGCCTCGCTGGCGGCGGCCGAGGACGGTCTGGCGAGAAATTGCTGGCGTTATGGCGTTGGGCCGTGCCGGCGCTGCTCGGCGATCTCGGCGCGCGCGCTTTCACGCGGCTGGGGGCATGGCACGCGCGGGCCGTGCTGGTCGTTCTGACGGCCGCCGGATCGAGCGAGGCGATCGCGCGATGGATGCGGCGATACATCGCTGCGCTGATCCGGCATCAGAGACTCGATTGCATTCATCGTCTCGGGCGAGATGCGCGGTCTGTCGACGGCTTTCTTGGTGGCCACGTTATCGCGCAGATCGGATTCCATGCCGAGGAGTTCTCCGCCGGTTACACTTTCCGCTGGAGCGAACCGGAGGCTGCCGTGCGCATCAAGGGGATGCCTGGCCGCACCATCCTTCGCGTTCGAAGCCCCGCGCTTCGCGCGCCGCTGGATACGATCGACACGCGATTCTATATCGACGGCACGCCCGTCGCCCCCGAGGCGGTCGCGACCGGTTATGACGGCTACACGCTGAGACTCGATCTGCCGCCGTCAGGCATCGCCACCCTGGCCTGGGCATGCCCTGTGTTCAGGGGCGTCGGCGATTCTCGTCGTCTCGGTCTGGCCGTCGCGGGCATCGAGGTCGGCCACGACATGATCGAGGTCGAAAGCGCGGGACCCCCCGCGCTCACCGAAGAGAATAGCGGCCCTTCATGAAAATTCGTTAAAATTCCCTGGGGTTTCTTCTGGGGTGGAGCAGGCATGTCACAAAAGAAAAGCGCCCGCGAGAGGAGCGCTTTCATCAGGCGTTGGCGGCTTTCTTGTCGACTTCGGAAGTGACCGAGAATTCCTTGCGCAAGGTCGGCTTGTGGATCTTGCCGGTGGCGTTGCGAGGTAACGCGTCGACGAAGCGGACCTGGCGTGGACATTTGAACCGCGCGAGATTCGCCGCGCAGTGTGCGAAGACATCGGCCTCGGTCAACCGCTGGCCGGGCTTGGCCGCGACGATGGCGAGGCCGACCTCGCCCCATTGCACATCGGGAATGCCGATCACGGCGGCTTCCGCGATGGCGTTGAGTTGGTGCAGGACGTTCTCCACTTCGGCCGGATAGACGTTCTCGCCCCCGGAGATGTACATGTCCTTCCAGCGGTCGACGATGTAGTAAAAGCCTTCCTCGTCGACGCGTGTCGCGTCTCCCGTGTGCAGCCAACCGTCGGTGAACGACGTTTTGTTCGCCTCCGGCCTGTTCCAGTAGCCGGGCGTGATGTTCGGTCCCTTGACCCAGAGTTCGCCGTGTTCGCCGACATCGGCGTCGCTGCCATCGGGCCGCACGATCCGCACTTCGGTGTGCAGCACCGGCTTGCCGGCCGACCCGGCCTTGCGCGCCGCATCCTCGCGGTCGAGCACCAGCACCGCCGGCGAGGTCTCGGTCATGCCGTAGCCCTGCTGGAGCGCGACGCCGCGCGCCTCCCACACCTTGAGCAGCGGCACCGGCATTGGTGCACCGCCGACACCGCCGACGATGAGCCTGCCGAGGTCGGTAGTCGCGAAGGCCGGATGCTGGGCCATAAACTGGTAGATCGCGGGCACGCCGAAGAACACGTTGATGCCCTGCGCGGGATCGTTGATCAGACCGAGCGCCGCGCCGGGATCGAAGGCGCGCATGATCATCACGGTGCCACCGGCATGCAGCACCGGGTTGGTGTAGCAGTTCAGTCCGCCGGTGTGGAACAGCGGCAGCACGGTGAGCAGCACCGAGGACGGCCCGATGCAGGCGGGGCCGCCGAGATTGACGCAATTCCAGAAGGTCATGCCATGGGTGATGGTGGCGCCCTTGGGATGACCCGTCGTGCCGGAGGTGTACATGATGGTCGAGACGTCATCGAGGGTCACCTCCTCGATTTTCTCGAGTGGCTTTGCGGCGGCGATGCCGGCCTCGTAAGTCCCGCCGGGGCCAAGCAGCAGGCTCGTCTCAATGCCGCAGAGCCTTGCCACGGCAAGCGCCGTTTCGGCGAGATCGGTGTCGTGGATCATCACCTTCGGGGCGCAATCTGCGGTGATGAACTGGAGTTCGGGAACGGTGAGCCGGGTGTTCAGCGGCACGAAGATCGCGCCCAGCCGGCCGCAGGCGAATTGCACCTCCAGCGTATCGGTCGCGTTCAGCGCCAGCACGGCGACCCGCTCGCCGCGCGAGACATTCAGCGTATGGCGCAGAAATGAAGCGAGACGAGAGATACGCGCATCGAGCTGCGCATAGCTGAAGCGGCGCCCGCTCGCGAGGTCGATCACCGCGATCTTGTTCGGCGTGCGGCGGCCATAATGGGCGATCCAGTCATAGTAACGAACGGCCAAGAATTCCTCCCTCGGCGGTTTGGTGCCGCCCGCGTCCCTATTGCCATGCACCATGCCCGGCATGGCCCTGGGGCCAGCCGGAGTTTGTGCACCACGCCTTTTTTTGATCCGGAGTTGGCGCGCGAGCGGTGAAAATCGTCTTGCGTTGAGTTGCTAGAGCGGGCGCTGCTCGGAAGCGGCCGCCGGCCAGCCACTCCGCGCAAGTGAGCCGCCAAGGTTCCGGCCATGGTGGACGAGACGAATCCGCCAGCGAGGCGAGAGTGCGATGATGAGCCCGTTCTATACCGTCGAGCATGACGCCTTTCGCGAGGTGATGCGTCGCTTTGTCGACAAGGAGATTGCGCCCTTCGCCCACGAGTGGGACGAGGCCGGCGAATTCCCGCGCGCGCTCTATCGCAAGGCGGCCGAGATCGGGCTCTTGGGACTCGGTTTCCCCGAGGAATATGGTGGGATCGCCGCCGACCAGTTCATGAAGATCCTCGCCAGCCAGGAGCTGGCGCGGGCTGGCGCCGGCGGCATCAGCGCCAGCTTGATGAGCCATACCATCGGTTCGCCGCCGATCGCGCGGGCCGCGCGCCCCGAGGTCAAGGCGCGCGTGCTGCCTCAGGTGCTCGCGGGGGAGAAAATCTCTGCCCTCGCGATCACCGAGCCGGGCGGCGGCTCTGATGTTGCGGGCCTCCGGACCAAGGCGCGGCGCGACGGCGATCACTACGTCGTGAGCGGCGAGAAAACCTTCATCACCTCGGGTATGCGTGCCGACTATCTGACCGTTGCGGTGCGCACCGGCGGCGAGGGCGCCGGCGGCGTCAGCCTGCTCCTGATCGAGGGGGATACGCCCGGCCTGTCGCGGACAAAGCTGAAGAAGATGGGTTGGTGGGCCTCTGACACCGCGACGCTGCATTTCGACGAGTGCCGCGTACCGGCGGAAAACCTGATCGGCGAGGAAGGCCATGGCTTCAAGATCATCATGCGGAATTTCAACAGCGAGCGCATGGGCATGGCGGCGGGCTGCACCGCGTTCGCGCGCGTCTGCCTCGACGAGGCGATCGCCTACGCCAAGGAGCGCAAGACCTTTGGCAAGCCGCTCGCGCAGCACCAGGTGATCCGCCACAAGATCGTCGACATGGCGCAGAAGGTCGCCGCTTCGCAAGCGATGCTTGAGATGCTGGCCTGGCGGCTGGAGCAGGGCGACAGCCCGGTCGCCGAAATCTGCATGATGAAGAACCAGGCGACCCAGACCATGGCATTCTGCGCCTCGGAGGCCGTGCAGATTTTTGGCGGCGCAGGCTTCATGCGCGGCATCAAGGCGGAGCGCATCTATCGTGAGGTCAAGGTCAACGCGATCGGCGGCGGCACCGAAGAGATCATGAAGGATCTGGCGTCGCGGCAGATGGGGTTGTGAAGGACGCCGTCTTTCCGGGGCGGCGCGTAGCGTCGAACCCGGAATCCATCGAGCCGCAGATGTCGCAGAAGAATGGATTCCGGGTTCGCGCTTCGCGCGTCCCGGAATGACAAAGGGAAAGAAATGCTGTTCACCGCCGACCACGACGAGATCCGCCGTTCCTTGCAAAAATTCATCGCCAACGAGATCAATCCTCATGTCGATGAATGGGAAAAAGCCGACATCTTCCCGGCGCACGCGCTGTTCAGGGAGATGGGCAGCCTCGGCTTTCTCGGGCTGAACAAGCCGGTCGAATTCGGCGGCTCCGGCCTCGACTATTCCTATGCGCTGATGATGGCGGAAGAACTCGGCGCCATCAATTGCGGCGGCGTGCCGATGGCCATCGGAGTGCAGACCGACATGGCGACGCCGGCGCTGGCGCGGTTCGGCTCCGATGAAGTGCGGCGCGAGTTTCTCAGCCCCTCGATCTCAGGCGATTACGTCGCCTGTATCGGCGTCTCCGAGCCCGGCGCAGGCTCCGATGTCGCATCGATCAAGACCAATGCGCGCGGGGACGGCGACGATTATGTCATCGATGGCGGCAAGATGTGGATTACCAACGGCACCCAGGCCGACTGGATCTGCCTGCTCGCCAATACCGGCGACGGACCCGTTCACCGCAACAAGTCGCTGATCTGCGTGCCCATGAAGACCAAGGGCGTCACCGTCGCGCGCAAGCTCGACAAGTTGGGCATGCGCTCCTCCGACACTGCGCAGATCTTCTTCGACAACGTCCGCGTGCCCAAGCGCAACCGGATCGGCGAGGAGGGCAAGGGCTTTACCTACCAGATGATCCAATTCCAGGAGGAGCGGCTCTGGGGTGCGGCGGCCTGCCTGAAGGCGCACGAATACATCATCAACGAGACCATCGAATACACCCGCAATCGCAAGGCCTTCGGGAAGTCGATCCTCGACAACCAGGTGGTCCACTTCAAGCTCGCGGAGATGCAGACCGAGGTCGAGCTGCTGCGCGCGCTGATTTACCGTGCCGCCGAGCAGCTGGTCGCCGGCGAGGATGTCACGAAACTGGCGACCATGGCCAAGCTGAAGGCCGGCCGGCTCGGGCGCGAACTCACCGACGCCTGCTTGCAATATTGGGGCGGAATGGGCTTTACCAACGAGACGCCGGTCAGTCGCGCCTATCGCGATAGTCGCCTGACATCGATTGGCGGTGGCGCCGACGAGGTCATGCTGATGGTCCTGTGCAAGATGATGGGCACGCTGCCCGGCAGCAAAGGAAGTTCCTGATGATCACGCTCTATCATTGCGACGCCGCGCGCTCGTTCCGTCCGCTCTGGATGCTGGAGGAGATGGGGCTGCCCTATGAATTGAAGATGCTGCCATTCCCGCCGCGGGTCTTCGCTAAGGAATACCTCGCGCTCAATCCGCTGGGCACGATTCCCTTCATGGTCGATGGCGAGACGAAAATGACCGAGTCCTCCGGCATCTGCCACTATCTCGGCACCAGGCATGGACCGACGCCACTGATGGTCGGACCCGAAGATCCCGCCTATGGCGCGTTCCTGAACTGGATGTATTTCAGCGACGCCACGTTAACCTTCCCGCAGACGCTGGTGCTCCGATACACCCAGCTCGAGCCGGAAGAGCGCCGCAATCCGCAGGTCGCCGGCGACTATGCCAAGTGGTTCTTGGGCCGCCTGCGCGCGGTCGAGGCAGCCACCGCAAATACCGAGGCCTTGTGCGCGGGCCGCTTCACTGCCGCCGACATCGTGATCGGCTACGCGCTCCGCCTCGCGGACAATATCGGGCTCGCCAAGGATTTTGGGCCAAATGTCGCAGCCTATTGGGCGCGCTTGCAGCAACGCGATGGCTTCAAGCGCGCGGTTGCTGCGGAGCAACAAGCCGGCGTCGAGCAGAACGTGGCAGCAAGAGTGAGGGCGTAATTATCGTCCTGGCGAAAGCCAGGACCCATTACCCCAAGGATTTGTTTGGCGACGACTCGCGGTTGTCGCCCTCGCGCTGCAATTTTCCCCTGGGGTAATGGGTCCTGGATCGGCGCTCCGCTCCGCTGCGCTTGTCCAGGACGACGATGTTGGCACGAGTTCCGGGTCGTCCACCACGCTCCCGGACTGCCGCTGTTTTGCGCTTCATGATAGCGCTATCCCGCCGTGACAGCGCCCAGATTTCCGCTAAGGTGACCTCCGTCCGCAGCGGCCAGAGAGCCGCGCGAGGAGGATCCCAATGGAAGATACCGGTCGCGAATCCGACCATTTGATGCTGATCACGCCGGAGCGGGTGTTCTATGCCGGCCTGCTCGGCCGCCCCCGCAAGCGAACGCCCGGCTGCTGCCATGTCTATGTCGCGGTGAAGGGCAGTCTGCATCTGACAATCGACGATGCCCTCGCCACCGGCGAGCTGTTCGTCACCCTGCCGAACCAGCGGCATTCCATTGCCAGTGACTACCGCACCGCGATCAGCGTGACGCTGGAGCCGGAGAGCATGCCCGATGGCGTGATCGAGATCCTGGCCGAGCGGCTCACCGGACCCGACAGGGCCGTCTATGCCCGCAAGATCCTCGCCGCCTACGCGCTGCTGCGCCAGCGTCGCTACGGCGACATCACCACCGCCGAATTCGACGAGATGTGTTTTGGCGAAGCGCTGCCGCGCCGCGTGCTCGATCCCCGTGTGACGCGCGCGGTCGCCCGGATCGGCCGCTTCACGGGTGAGCCCTTGACGGCGGACACTTGTGCGGCGGACGCCGGACTCTCCGCTTCGCGTTTCCTGCATCTGTTCAAGGAAGAGACGGGTATCTCGTTCCGCTCCTTCCGCGCCTGGAAGCGTGCGCGTCACCTGCTGCACTTCGCCAACCAGGACCTCAACCTCGCCCATCTCGCGCAGGACATCGGCTATCCCGATTCCACCCATTTCAGCCACTCGATCCGCCGCTTCTACGGCCTGAAGCCGCGCGCGATCTTCGTCGGCTCGCGGGATCTTGCGATTTATCGCAGCACCGAGACGGTGAGGCTGGCGGAGGCGAGTTGATCGCTTCGTATGGTGGATTAGCCGAAGGCGTAATCCACCAATTCTGCCTCCGAGGAAGCTTAAGAGGTGGGTTACGCCTTCGGCTAACCCACCCTACGGCATCTCGTTTTCCAGCTTCTCCGCGCAAGAAGCCGCATGCCGCCCATCACATGATCGCAAACGTTGAACTATCAACGTGCGAGACATTCAAGGCATGAGCGACAAGGCTGTCATCACCTGCGCGCTGAACGGCGTGCTCACCGACCCGAAGCAGCACAACGTGCCTGTCACGCCCGAGCAGATGGCGCGCGAGGCCAAGGCTGCGTTCGATGCCGGCGCGTCCATCATGCACATCCATCTGCGCCAGCAGGCACCGGACAAGGGGCAACTGCCGTCCTGGGAGGTCAGCGTCAGCAAGGAGATCCAGCAGGCGATCCGCGAAGCCTGCCCCGGCGTGATCATCAACCA
The DNA here is from genome assembly GCF_000244935.1 of Bradyrhizobium sp. WSM1253. Lineage (NCBI taxonomy): Bacteria > Pseudomonadati > Pseudomonadota > Alphaproteobacteria > Hyphomicrobiales > Nitrobacteraceae > Bradyrhizobium > Bradyrhizobium sp. WSM1253. The sequence goes on along the minus strand of NZ_JH600073.1, from coordinate 4,384,674 downwards.
CACCTCGGGCGTCTCCGGGCCGAACTACAGCGGTGCCCTGGATTGCATCCGCGAGACCAGGCCGGAGATCGCCGCCTGCAATGCCGGGTCGCTGAACTATCTGAAGGTGAAGGCCGACAATAGCTGGGCCTGGCCGCCGATGATGTTCGACAATGCGGTCGAGAAGGTGAAGGATTACCTCGACGTCATGAACGCGGTCGGCACCATCCCCGAATTCGAATGTTTTGACGTCGGTATCGTCCGCTGTGTCGGCATGTACCGCCAGGTCGGCATGTACAAGGGCCCGCTCGAATATAATTTCGTGATGGGCGTCGCCTCCGGCATGCCGTCGGATCCCGATCTGTTGCCGATCCTGATCAAGCTGAAGCGTCCCGAAGGGCATTTTCAGGTCACCGCGATCGGCCGCGAAGAGATCTGGCCGCTGCACCAGCGCTGCGCCGAACTCGGCGGTCATCTGCGCACCGGTCTCGAAGATGCCTTCTATCTCGCCGACGGCAAGAAGGTGACGTCGAACGGCCAGCTGATCGAAGCCATCGCCGCCTGCGCCCGCCGTGCGGGCCGCGAGATCGCGAGCCCGGCGGAAGCGCGGAAGATTTTTGGGACGAATAGGTAAATTATCGCCTCAACCGTCATTGTGAGCGAAGCGAAGCAATCCAGAATCTCTCCGTGGATGCAGTCTGGATTGCTTCGTCGCTTCGCTCCTCGCAATGACGAGCAGGATTGAGTTATGTCCATTCTCGAAAACACCATTTCCCCCGGCAGTGCCGCCTATCGCGCCAACCGCGACGGCATGCTCGGCCTGATCGACCGCATGCGCGCGCTGGAAGAGCGCACGCGTGCGGCGTCGGCCGCGGCGAAGGATCGCTTCCACAAGCGCGGCCAGCTGTTGCCGCGCGAGCGCGTCGCGCTGGTGCTCGATCCTGGCGCGCCCTTCATCGAGCTGTCCACGCTCGCCGGCTACATGTTCGACGTCTCAGATCCGGACAAAAGCGTGCCCGGCGGCGGCGTCATCGCCGGCATCGGCTTCGTCTCGGGCATCCGCTGCATGGTCAGCGCCAACGATTCCGGCATCGATGCCGGCGCGCTTCAACCTTACGGCCTGGACAAGACGCTGCGGGTGCAGGAGCTCGCGCTGGAGAACAAGCTGCCCTACGTCCAGCTGGTTGAGAGCGCAGGCGCCAATCTCCTGCGCTACCGCGTCGAAGACTTTGTCCGTGGCGGCAACATCTTTCGCAACCTCGCGCGGCTTTCGGCGGCCGGGCTGCCCGTCGTCACCGTGACGCATGGCTCTTCGACCGCCGGCGGCGCCTATCAGACCGGCCTGTCGGATTACATCGTCATGGTCCGTGGCCGCACCCGCGCCTTCCTCGCCGGGCCGCCGCTGCTAAAGGCCGCCACCGGCGAGATTGCGACCGAGGAGGAGCTTGGCGGCGCCGAGATGCACACGCAGGTTTCCGGTCTCGGCGATTATCTTGCCGAGGACGACCGCGACGCCCTGCGCATCGCGCGCGAGATCATGGCGGCGCTGGAATGGGAGCGGCCGGACAAGGGAGCCGCGCAATACAAGCCGCCGCGCTACGACCCGGACGAGCTGCTCGGCATCATGCCGATGGACCACAAGCGCTCCGTGGACATGAAGCAGGTCATCGCGCGCATCGTGGATGATTCCGACTTTACCGAGATGGCGCCGAACTACGGCCCGGCCACCGTCTGCGGCCATGCCCGCATCGAGGGCCAGGCGATCGGCATCGTCACCAACAACGGCCCGCTCGATCCGGCGGGTGCCAACAAGGCGACGCATTTCATCCAGGCCTGCTGCCAGACCCGCACGCCACTCCTCTATCTGAACAACACCACCGGCTACATGGTCGGCAAATCCTACGAAGAAGCCGGCATGATCAAGCACGGCTCCAAGATGATCCAGGCGGTGACGTCGGCGACGGTGCCGCAGATCACCATCTATTGCGGGGCTTCGTTCGGCGCCGGCAATTACGGCATGTGCGGGCGCGGCTTCCATCCGCGCTTCTGCTTCTCCTGGCCCAACGCCAAGACCGCCGTGATGGGCGGTGAGCAGGCCGCCGAGACCATGGCGATCGTCACCGAAGCCGCCGCAGCCCGCCGCGGCAAGCCGGTCGAAAAAGAAAAGCTCAATGCGATGAAGGCGCAGATCATCGGCGTGTTCGACGGCCAGATGGACGTGTTCTCGACCAGCGCGCGCGTGCTCGACGACGGCGTGATCGATCCGCGCGACACCCGCGCGGTGCTGTCGGAAGTGCTCGCCATCTGCCGCGAGGGCGACGCGCGCACACCCCAACGCATGCAGTTTTCGGTGGCTCGCCCATGAGGAACGGTTCAACGCAGCACCGGCCGTTCTTCAAGGTCCTGATCGCCAATCGCGGCGAGATCGCGCTGCGGGTGATGCGCAGCGCGCGGCGGCTCGGCCTCGGCGTCGTCGCGGCCTATTCGGATGCGGATAGCAATGCGGTTCATGTGCAACAGGCCGATCAGGCCGTACGCATTGGCGAGCCGCTGCCGGCGCAGTCCTATCTCAACATTCCCGCGATCGTTGCGGCCGCAAAGGCCAGCGGCGCGGATGCCGTTCATCCCGGCTATGGCTTCCTCGCCGAGAACGAGGAGTTTGCGCAGGCCTGCAAGGATGCCGGGCTCGTCTTCATCGGCCCCTCGCCGCAGGCGATCGAGGCGATGGGTAACAAGGCCGGTGCCAAGGAGATCATGAAAAAGGCCGGCGTCCCCGTCGTGCCCGGCTATCAGGGCGCAGACCAGGGCGACGAGGTGATGCTCGTGGAGGCCAAGAAGATCGGCTTCCCCGTGATGATCAAGGCGGTCGCCGGCGGCGGCGGGCGCGGGATGCGGCTCGTGGCGGATGCCAATTCGTTCCCCGACGCACTGCGGAGCGCGCGGTCCGAGGCGAAGGCGGCGTTTGGCGATCCGACGATGATCCTCGAACGCGCCATCCAGAATCCCCGTCACATCGAAATTCAGGTGTTCGGCGACAGCCATGGCAATGCCATCCATCTTGGCGAGCGCGACTGCTCAGTGCAGCGGCGGCACCAGAAGCTGATCGAGGAGGCACCGTCGCCCGCAGTGACGCCGGAACTGCGCGGAAAGATGGGCGAGGTCGCGGTCGCCGCGGTGAAGGCGCTGCGCTACGAGGGCGCCGGCACGCTGGAGTTTCTGCTCGACGCGAGCGGCGAATTCTATTTCATGGAAATGAATACGCGCCTCCAGGTCGAGCATCCCGTGACCGAGGCGATCACCGGGCTCGATCTCGTCGAATTGCAGCTGCGGGTCGCGCGCGGCGAGCCGTTGTCGGTCAAGCAGCAAGACATTCACTTCACTGGCCACGCCATCGAGGTGCGGCTGTGCTCCGAGGATGCCGCGCATGATTTCATGCCGCAGTCCGGGCGCATGGCGCGCTGGCAGGTGCCTGACGGCATTCGCGTCGAGCACGCGCTGCAATCAGGCTCCGAGATTCCGCCGTTCTACGATTCCATGATCGCCAAGGTCATCGGCCATGGCGCGACACGCGAGGAGGCGAGGGCGCGCCTGATCGTCGGCCTGGAGCAGCTCACCGCTTTCGGCGTCACCACCAATCAGGTCTTCCTGATGGCATGCCTGCGTCATTCCGGCTTCGCCAAAGGCGAGGCGACCACGGCGTTCATTGGCGCGCACTGCGACGAGTTGCTGGCGCCGCGCGCGGACGCCGTATTCGATATCGCTTTGGCCGGCCTGCTGCTCTACGTCACGAACCCGCAGGCACCGGCGTGGCGCCGCGGACGGAGCCTCGCGGCAACGTTCCCGCTACCGGCGAAAATCGAGATCGCAGGCCATGGGTATGAGCTCGAACTCTGGCGCGAACGCGATGGCAGCTACATTGTTGGCAGCGACGGCCGGCAGGACAAGTTCGAGATCGACCAGCTCGATTTCGACGTGATCCGCTTCCGCCATGACGGCGTGACGGACAGCGCGAAATTCCTTCGCGACGGCGACCGGCTGTACGTCCAGCGCCGCGGGATCCCGGTCGCTGCCGCCGATCTCACGCTCGCCGCGCCGAAGGCGGCCGCGAGCAACGGCGACGGCAAGGTCCGTGCCGCCATGAACGGCCGCGTCGTTGCCGTCCTGGTCAAGCCGGGCGACCGCGTCACCGCCGGTCAGCCGGTGCTGACGTTGGAAGCGATGAAGATGGAGCACGTCCACAAGGCCGGCATCGATGGCGTCGTCGCCGCGATCGACGTCGCCGAGGGCGAGCAGGTGACGACGGGGAAGATTGTCGCCGAGATCGGGGCTGGGTAGAGCGGCAAGTGTAGCTATCGTAGGGTGGGCAAAGGCGCGCAGCGCCGTGCCCACCATCGTGCGGCGATTGCGATTGAATGGTGGGCACGCTTCGCTTTGCCCACCCTACGGCATCGCATTTGGTCGCCCCGTCCCTTCGTTGAGCAAGCACGCCACCCGGTGCCCGTCACCGGCATCCACCAACACCGGCCGCTCTATCCTGCATCGCTCCATCGCAAACCGGCAGCGGGTGTGAAACGCGCATCCCGGCGGCGGATTGACCGGGCTTGGCACGTCGCCGTCGACCAGCGGCACGAGCTTTTTGGCGAGCGGGTTGGCGACCGGCACCGAGGCGAGCAGGGCCTGTGTGTAGGGATGCCGCGGATTGCGGAACAGCTCGTCTTTGTCTGCAATCTCGACGATGCGACCGAGATACATCACGGCGACGCGGTGGCTGATATGGGCGACCACGGCGAGGTCGTGCGCGATGAAAAGATAGGAGAAACCGTGCTGCCGTTGCAGATCGATCAGGAGGTTGATCACCTGCGCCTGGATCGAGACGTCGAGCGCGGAGACCGGCTCGTCGCAGACGATCAGGCGAGGCCCGAGCGCCAGCGCGCGGGCGATGCAGATGCGCTGGCGCTGGCCGCCGGAGAATTGGTGCGGAAAATTGCGCATCTGGTCGGGCCGCAAGCCGACCTGCTCGAACAGCTTTGCGGTACGCGCCTCCAGTGCCTTGCCGGTCGCAAGGCCATGCACAGCCACTGGCTCGCCGACGATGTCGCCTGCGGTCATGCGCGGGTTGAGCGAGGCGAACGGATCCTGGAATACGATCTGCATCGAACGGCGGTGCGGCCGCAGCGCGGACTTGGAGAGATGGGTGATGTCTTCGCCCTCGAGCCGGATCTGGCCTGAGGTCGGCTCCACTAGCCGCAGCACGCTGCGAGCCACCGTCGATTTGCCGCAGCCGGATTCGCCGACGAGGCCCAGCGTCTCGCCGACCCCAACCGAGAACGAGACGCCGTCGACCGCATGCACCGTGCCGATTTGCCGACGCAACACGCCGGCGCGCACCGGATAGTGCTTCTTGAGATCGGTGACTTCGAGCAGTGCCTCGGTCATGCCACCTCCGCAATCTCGGCCGCGCGCCAGCAGGCGGCGAGATGGCCGCCGCCCCAATCGATGAGCGGCGGATATTCGGCCTCGCAGCGCTTGATCGCGAGCTTGCAGCGCGGCGCGAAGGCGCAACCCTTTGGCAGCCGCACCAGCGACGGGACCGTGCCGGGAATTTCGTTCAGTCGCGCCGGCGCGACGACGCCCGGCGCCGGCACCGTCGGGATCGACGCCATCAATCCGCGCGTATAGGGATGTTTCGGCGCGGCGAACAGTGCCTCGACGCTCGCTTCCTCGACCTTCCGTCCCGCATACATCACGATGACGCGCTGCGCGGTCTGCGCGACGACACCGAGATCATGGGTGATCAGCACGAGGCCGGTGCCGAGTTCTTTCTGAAGGTCCAGGATCAGCGCCAGGATCTGCGCCTGGATGGTGACGTCGAGTGCGGTCGTCGGCTCGTCCGCGATCAGCAGTGCCGGCCGGCAGGCCAGCGCCATCGCGATCATCGCGCGCTGGCGCATGCCGCCGGAGAGCTGGTGCGGATATTCGCGCGCGCGCCGCGCCGGCTCGGGGATGCGCACCAGGCGCAGCATCTCGACTGCGACATCCTGAGCCTCTCGCTTCGACATCTTCCGGTGCAGCCGCACGGCCTCGACGATCTGGTCGCCGATCCGCATCACCGGATTGAGCGAGGTCATCGGCTCCTGGAAGATCATGGAGATGCGGTTGCCCCTGACGGCGCGCATCTCTGCTTCGTCCAGCGTCAGAAGATCGGTGCCTTCGAGCGTGACGGAGCCGCCGACGATGCGGCCGGGCGGATCCGGCACCAGCCGCATCAGCGACAGCGCAGTGACGCTCTTGCCGCAGCCGGATTCGCCGACGATCGCCAGCGTCTCGCCGCGCTTCACCGTGAAGGAAACATCGTCGACGGCCTGGAAGAGACCGGAGTTGGTGAAGAACACCGTCTTCAGGTTCTTCACCTCGAGCACGAGATCGGATTTATCAGCCATCAGCCGCGCTGCCGGGGATCGAGGATGTCGCGCAAGGCGTCGCCGAACAGATTGGCGCCGAACACCGCGAGGCTGATGGCGATGCCCGGGAAGATCACCAGCCAGGGCGCCGTGCGGACATATTCGGCGGCCGATTCAGAGAGCATGCGGCCCCAGGACGGGTACGGCTCGGGAATGCCGAGGCCGAGGAAGGAGAGGGAGGCTTCGGTGAGGATGGTCGAGCCGAGCTGGGCGGTCGCAAGCACGATCAGCGGCGCCAGCGTGTTCGGCAGCACGTGGCGGAGCGCAATGCGTACCTCGCTCATGCCGATCGACTTGGCGGCCTCGATGAATGGCAGCTCGCGCAGCGCCAGCGTGTTGGCGCGGATGACGCGCGAGACGGTCGGGATCAGCGGAATGGCGATCGCAATGATGACGTTCGGCAAGGATGGCCCAAGCGCTGCGGTCATGATCAGGGCGAGCACCAGAAGCGGCAGCGCCTGGAGAACGTCGGACACACGCTGGAATACGAGATCGACCCAGCCGGAGAGATAGCCGGAGGTCAATCCGACGATCACTCCGATGCTGCCGCCGAGCGCCGTCGAGCCGATGCCGACGGCGAGCGAGATCCGCGCGCCATGAATGATGCGGCTGAAGACATCGCGGCCGAATGCGTCCGTGCCCATCCAGTGGGCCGGGCTTGGACGCGCCAATGCCCTGGCGGCGTCGATCGTCAGCGGATCGTAACGCGCGATGAAGTCGGCGAATATCGCGGTGAACACGAACAGGGTCATGATGACGAGCCCGGCCGCACCCAGCACATGCCGCTGCGCCAAAAACAGCACGCGGCGCCAGCCGACGGTCGCGTGCGCCCCGGCGCGCCTCAGTTCAACGTCATAGTCGATCGCAGCCAACAATCTCTCCTAATCCGTGTACCGGATACGCGGGTCGAACACGGCGTAGAGCATGTCGACGATGAAATTCGCGCTCACCACGACGATGGCAATCAGCATCACCAGGTTCTGCACGATCGGATAATCGCGCCAGCGTATAGCCTCGACCAGGAAGCGGGCGACGCCGGGGATGTTAAACACGGTCTCCGTCACGATAAGGCCGCCGATCAGGAACGCCGCCTCGATGCCGATCACGGTGATGACGGGCAAAATCGCGTTCTTGAGCGCATGCTGATAGTTCACGGCGGCGTCCGATGCGCCCTTGGCACGCGCGGTGCGGATATAGTCCTGCCGCATTACCTCCAGCATCGAGGATCGCGTGATCCGCATGGTCAGTGCCGCGCTGCGGAAGCCGACGGCGGCGGCGGGTACGGCGTAGGTTGCGAAGGCTTCCAGCCATGTCGCCGGATTCGGGTTGAAGATCGGCATCTGGTTGAACATCGCCACCGAGGCGGTGAGGATGAGCAGGCCGAGCCAGAACGAAGGCAGCGACAATCCGCTCAGGCTCACCACACGCAACGCGTAATCGAGCCTCGTTCCCTGTTTCACCGCGCTGATCACGCCCAGGGGAATGCCGATCGACGCCGAGAACAACAGCGCCAGGCCGGCGAGCCGTGCGGTGATCGGAATCCGTGGCAGGATTTCCTGAAGCGCCGGCTTCTCCGAGACATAGGAGTAGCCGAAATCGCCGCGCAGAAAACCGCTGATCCAGTGCCAATATTGCACCACCAGTGGCTGGTCGATGCCGAGCTCTTTCTCCAGATTGGCCTTGTCGGCGGGATCGACATAGCCGGCCGCGGCAAACAGGATGTCGACGATATTCCCGGGAACGATACGCAGCAGGAAGAAGATGACGACCGAGATCCCGAACAGGGTCACGAGCATCAGAAACAGGCGCCGCACCAGATAGGCAAACATCCCGCGCCCTCCTGTCGAGCCGCTAGTCGTCAGTCTTGCGCGCTACTTGTCGAGCCAGACGTCCTCGTAGCGAAAGCCGTTATAGGAGCTGTTCGACATGATCGTCACGCCCTTGACATAAGGCTGCCAGCAGGTGCCGGCCCGCGCATGGAAGATGATCGGGCGGGCGACATCCTCCTGCAGCTTCTTGTCGATGTCCCAGACCAGTTGCTTGCGCTTGCCGACGTCGATCTCCTGCGATTGCAGGTCGAACAGCATCTCGATCTCCTTGTTGCAATAATTGGTGTAGTTCCGCTCCGAGCCGCAGGAATAGTTTTCGTAGAAAGACTGGTCAGGATCGTCGACGGAATTGCCGGTCAAGTTGAGGCCGAGCATGTAATCCTTGCGTGCAACCTTCGGGAACCAGTTCGCGGTTTCCACGACGTCGAGCTCGCCGTCGATATAGATGCTCTTGAGCTGGTCGATCAGGATCACCGCGGGATCGCGATATTCCGCGAGATTGCGCGTCGAGACCTTCACCGCCAAGTGCTTGTCGGGACCGTAGCCCGCCTTCTGCATCAGCTTCCTGGCCTCATCCCGGCTCGCATTCACGTTCGGGCCATAGCCTGGAATGGTCTCCAGCTTGTCCTTGGGCATGCCCCAGATGCCCTGCGGCGGCGGCAGCATAGTGCCACCGATATCGGCCTGGCCTTCGAACAGGATGTCGACGAAGGCCTTGCGGTCGAGCGCCATCGCCATGGCCCGGCGGATCTCGATGTTGTCGAACGGCGGGGACGCCGAATTGACGATGATGTTGGTCGAAACGTTGGTCGGCTCGACGACGCAGAGGGCGTTCGGCGCCTGCGACTTGATGTCCTTGAGGAGCGGGATCGTGATGTGCGTCGGGAAGGTCATGTCGAACTTGCCGGCGACGAAGGCGAGGATCGCGGTGGAGCGGTTCGTGATGATCGTGTACTCGATGCCGTCGAGATAGGGCAGGCCCTTCTTCCAATAGTCCGGGTTTCGCGTCAGCTTGATCGATTCATTGGCCTTGAACTCGACGAATCTGAACGGGCCGGTTCCCACCGGATGGGTGCGCATCTCCGCCGGCGAGACGTGACAGGGATAGATCGGCGTATAGCCGGATGCGAGCATCGCCAGCAGCGAAGGCTGCGGCCGCTTCAGATCGAAGGAGACCTCGAAATCACCGTTCGGCGTGACATCGTTAACCTCGCTGTACCAGGCTTTGCGCGGATTCTGCCGCAGCTTTTGTTGCGATTTGCCCATCAGGAGATCGAAGGTGCATTTGACGTCGGCCGACGTGAACGGCTTGCCGTCATGCCACTTGACGCCCTGGCGCAGTTTGAAGGTCAGCTTCTTGTTGTCGCCGCTCCAGGACCAGCTCTCGGCCAGCTCTGGCCTCAGGGTATCAGGGCTATTCTGCGCAATGTGCTGGTCGTAGATGACGAGATTGTTGAACACTCCCATGAAGGGCACGTTGATCGAATATGTCGCGCCCTCCAGGATGGACGCATTGGCCGGGCTGTCGCGGTGATACATCCGCAGGATCCCGCCCTGCTTTGGTTCGCCGGCCGATGCGATCGTCGAAAACGCCAGCAAAGACAGCGCCGCCGTCGCGGCGAGCGCCCGTACGCTCCGCATCCTCGTCCTCCCTGGACTTAGTCTTTTCGGCCTTTTGGCCTGTTTGTCAGGACGATAGCGACGCAGGCGCGGTGAGGCAACCGGCAAGGACGGAGGGCCTCTCGGCAATTCGGATGACGGCGGGCGCACGAGCGGTTCTCTCACAAATTGTGAGAAGTGCCTCCGGCGTCGTCCTGGCGAACGCCAGGACCCAACACCCCAGGGAGGTGTTTGGCGAAGATTGGTCGCTCGGGATTGCTACCTTCTTCAGTTGTGAGATCACGCGGTATCGGTCCTGGCTTTCGCCAGGACGACAGCTGCGACTTCACACAATCCGCGACGCCTTGTTCCCCCAATACCGGTCCCTTAGCAGCCGCTTGTACAGCTTCCCCGTCGGCAGCCGCGGCAACTCCTTCTCGAAATCGACCGAGCGCGGCACCTTCTGCCGTGACAGCGACGCCCCGCAGAACGCGATCAGCTCTTCGACGAGCGCCTCGTCCGGCACGACGCCGGGCATCGGCTGCACCACCGCCTTCACCTCTTCACCGAGATCGGGATTGGGCACGCCGAACACCGCGGCGTCCGCGACCTTCGGATGGGTGATCAGCAGATTTTCGCATTCCTGCGGATAGATGTTCACGCCGCCGGAGATGATCATGAAAGTCGCGCGGTCGGTGAGGTACAGGAACCGATCGGCATCGACATAGCCGACGTCGCCAACCGTGCTCATGCTGCCGTCGGCCGAGCGCGCTTCCTTGGTCTTCTCCGGGTCGTTGAAATATTCGAACGGTGAGGCCGTCTTGAACCAGACCTGACCCGGCCTGCCGGTCGGGCATGGCTTCATGTTTTCGTCGAGAATATGGAGGTCGCCGAGCAGCACCTTGCCGACGGTGCCGCGATGGGCCAGCCATTCCGCGCTGTCGCAGGCGGTGAAGCCAAGGCCTTCGGTCGCACCGTAATATTCGTGGATGATCGGTCCCCACCATTTGATCATGTCGTCCTTCACCCGCGCCGGGCAGGGCGCGGCGGCATGGATCGCGATCTCGAGCGAGGAGAGGTCGTAGCGCGTGCGCACCTCCTCAGGCAGCTTCAGCATGCGCGAGAACATCGTCGGCACCAGCTGCGTGTGAGTGATACCCCATTGCTCGACGAGCTGGAGGTAACGCTCGGGATCGTAATTCTCCATGATGATCGCGGTGCCGCCCATCCGGATTGTCAGGTTGACCGCGGCCTGCGGCGCGGAGTGATAGAGCGGCGCCGGCGACAGATAGACCATGCCCTCGCGATAGTGCCAAAGCTTGGTCAGGAAATCGAACAGCGGCAGATTGTGCTTCGGTGGCTCCTCCGGCAGCGGCCGCAAAATGCCTTTCGGCCGTCCCGTTGTGCCCGATGAATAGAGCATCGCGGTACCCAGACATTCATCTGCAATCGCAGTCGTCGGCAGATCGGCCGTGACCTCGGCGAGGCCGACGATACGGTCACTCTCGCCGGGGCCGTCGGCGACGACGCAGAGCTTGATATCGGGGCAGGCCTTGATCGCCTCCCGTGCGATGTCGAGCTTCGCCATCGACGTGATCAGGATCTTCGACTGGCTGTTGACGAGGAGATAGGCGAGCTCGCCCGGCGTCAGGAAGGAGTTGATGCAGGTGTAGTACAGCCCGGAGCGCTCGCCGGCGCCGCAGGCTTCGAGATAGCGCGAATTGTTCTCCATGAAGATCGAGTAGTGGTCGAGCCGCTTCAAGCCGTGCCTGCGGAACAGATGCGCCAGGCGATTGCTGCGCGCCTCCAACTCGCGATAGGTGACGGCCTCGCCGCTCGCCGCCATGATGAAGGCGGGCTGGAGCGGACGCAGGCGGGCATGCTGACCTGGATACATCGGTCCTCCGGCTTTAGATCATGCGGCAAGAAGCAGGATTTCGCGCACCTGCGCGGGACCGTCGATCTTGCGCGGGTTGCGCGGCACCCAGGGCGTGCGCATCGCCTGTTCGGCGATGGCGTCGAAATGCTCCGGCGTGACGCGTACATCGGCGAGGCTGCGCGGCATGCCGAGCGAGCGGATGAAGGCATCGAGCACGTCGGCCGCCTTGTGACCCGGAAAGCCCATTGCGGCCGCCACGATCATCTGGCGCTCGGCATTGTCGGGCGCATTCCAGCGCATCACGGCCGGCAGCATGATGCAGGAGGTGTAGCCATGCGGCACGTCGAAGGCCGCGCCCAGCACGTAGCCGATGCCGTGGCTTGCGCCCATCGGCACGCCGGCGGCGAGGGCGCCCATCGACAGCCAGGTGCCGATCTGCGCATCCATGCGCGCATCGAGGTCAGCAGGGTCAGCCTTCACCCGTGGCAGCGCGTCGGCGAGCATCGCGAGGCCCTTGACCGACTGCGCGTCGGCATAGGGATGCGTCTCCGGCGAGCAGATCGCCTCGACGCAATGATCGATGGCGCGGATGCCGGTCGAGAGGAACAGCCATTCCGGCGTGTGCACGGTGATGGCGGGGTCGAGAATGGTCGCGCGCGGCACCGTCAGCGGATGGCGCAGCATCTGCTTCACGTGCGTGCTGCGGTCGGTGACGCCAGCGATCGCGCTGAACTCGCCGCCGGCGATCGTGGTCGGCACGCTGATCTGGCGCACGACAGGCGCCGTCATTTCCGGCGCGACGCCCTTGTGCACGCGGATGCGCTCGATGCCGTCGACATCGTCGATGCCGTTGGCGAGGCAGAGCTGCACCGCCTTGGCGCCGTCGGTGATCGAGCCGCCGCCCACGGTGACGATCAGGTCGGCGCCGGCCTCGCGCGCCGCATTGGTGGCGGCGATCACCGCCTCCCGCGGGGTGTGCGCCGGCATGGCATCGAAGACGCCCGCGCAATTTGTGCCCAGGGCTTGTGTGATCTTCGCGATTTCGTCGGTCTGCCGGTTCAGCGTGCCCGACACCATCAGGAAGGCACGGCGCGTCCCCAGCCGGTCCATCTGGGCGACCACGGCCTCGGCCGCGGGGTGGCCGAACACGACTTCCTCGATCGCGCCGTAAACGACACGTCCCTGATGCACGTCTGTCCTCCCCGGACAATTCGTCTTGTTTTTGTGGGGGTAGTCTAACCGCGCTGGCGGCATTCGTCATGCGCGAAGACGCTGTCGCTCTCTCCTCTCCCTCTCCCGCTTGCGGGGGAGGGCTGGGGGTGGGGGTGTCTCCGCGTCGGGATTGTCGAGAATTGCGGAGGATGTCCCTGCGTGGTGAGAGCCCTCACCCGCCGCGCGCGGGACGATGCTGCGCATCGCCCGGGGCGCGTCGGCCCCTCCCGCAAGCGGGAGAGGGGAGCAAGCCCGCGCTCCTCGTGAAATCCATATGCGATTGCCTTGCGGTTTACCGGGAGAGGCAAACAAGCCCTGTCAACCCGTCATCCGGCCAGGGCATTCCTCCGAGCATTGCCCGCGCTTTGGTCTTGAAGAGTTCATGATTGAAACCCATCTTGTGGCGCCCGCGGGTACGGGCGTACCCTGCTATTACCGCGGTTTTTATGCGAGGACCTGGGATGACTGGACCGGACGGAAGCGAGCAATTTGTCAAAACGCACGATTTCGTTTCGCCTCGGCCTTACGCCATCGTCGGCCTTCTCGCCGCGGCCTTTGCGCTCACCGGCTGCGGCCAGCCGGCCTCGCAAGCGAGTGCTCCCCCGCCAGCGCCGGTGACCGTCGCCCAGCCGGTCAAGCGCACCGTCACCGATTGGGACGAATTCACCGGCCGCTTCGAGGCGGTCGAGGAGGTGCAGGTCCGCCCGCGCGTCGGCGGCTTCGTCAACTCCGTCGAATTCCAGGACGGCGCCATCGTCCATCAGGGCGATCTGCTCTACGTCATCGACCCGCGTCCATTCGAGGCGGTGGCCGAGCAGGCAGACGGCCAGCTCTCCGATGCGCGCGCCAAGGTGGAGCTTGCCAAGCGCGAGCTCGACCGCGGCCTCAATTTGGTGCAGACCAGCGCGGTCTCCGAGCAGGCCGTCGACCAGCGACGCCAGGCCTTACAGGCCGCGCACGCCGCGGAGACGCAGGCCGCTGGCGCGCTGAAGGCCGCGCGGCTCAACATCGAATTCACCCATGTGACCGCGCCGCTCACCGGCCGCGTCAGCCGCCATCTCGTCAGCCCTGGCAATCTGGTGCAAGGCAGCGATACCGGCTCCTCGACGCTGCTCACCTCGATCGTCGCGCTCGATCCGATCTACGTCTATTTCGACATGGATGAGGCGACCTTCATCAAATACAGCAAGCTGTGGTTCGAAGGTAAGCGCCCGAGCTCGCGCGACACGGCGAACCCGGTGCAGGTGACGCTGGCCGGCGAGAGCAAGCCGTCGCATGAGGGTACCATCAACTTCCTCGACAACCGCCTCGACGTTTCCACCGGCACGCTACGCAGCCGCGCCGTGGTCAAGAACACCGATCTTTCGATCCTACCCGGTCAGTTCGGGCGCATCAGACTGATCGGCAGCGCGCCCTATGAGGCGCTGCTGATCCCCGATGTCGCGGTCGCAACCGACCAGTCCCGCAAGATCGTGTTCGTGGTCAAGCCGGACGACACCGTCGAGGCGCGTCCCGTGACGCTCGGGCCGCTCGACGAGGGCCTGCGCGTGATCCGCGAGGGATTGAAGGCGGACGACCGCGTCATCGTCAACGGCATCCAGCGCGCCCGCGTCGGTGCCAAGGTCGCTCCGCAGACGGCACCAGCGCCCGCCGGTGGCAAATCATGAATCTTGGCCGTCTCTCCATCAACCAGCCCATCCTGGCCATGGTGCTGTCGATCGTGCTGCTGATCGTCGGCGCCCTCGCCTACACCACGCTGCCGGTCTCCGAATATCCGCAAGTGGTGCCGCCGACCGTCGTGGTCACTACGCAATATCCCGGCGCCTCCGCGCAGACCGTGTCCGACACCGTTGCCGCTCCGATCGAGCAGCAGATCAACGGCGTCGAGGACATGCTGTATCTCTACAGCCAGGCGACCTCGAACGGCCAGCTCACCATCACCGTCACTTTCAAGCTCGGCACCGACCTCGACAAGGCCCAGGTGCTGGTGCAGAACCGCGTCGCGATCGCGCAGCCGCAACTGCCGGACGAAGTGCAGCGCAACGGCGTCGTCACCCGCAAGAACTCGCCCGACATCCTGATGGTCGTGTTCATGCTGTCGCCCGACGACACGTTCGACCAGCTCTACATTTCCAACTATGCGCTGCTCCAGGTCCGCGACCAGCTGCTGCGGATCGACGGTGTCGGCGACATCCAGATTTTCGGCGCGCGCGATTATTCGATGCGGCTTTGGCTCGACCCTGACCGGATCGCCAATCTCGGCCTGACTTCGGCCGAAGTGCTCGCCGCGATCCGCGCGCAGAACGTGCAGATCGCGGGCGGCCAGATCGCCGAACCGCCGATCGCCGACCGCGCCTTCCAGCCGAACCTCACCTTCACAGGGCGTTTGAAAGACCAGAAGCAGTTCGAGGACATCCTGATCAAGGCCGGCTCCGACGGCCGCACGGTACGCCTGCGCGACGTCGCCCGTATCGAGCTCGGTGCTCTCGCGTACTCCACCAACAGCTTCCTGCTGCGCAAATCGGCGGTCGCGATGCTGGTGACGCAGCGGCCGGGATCGAATGCGCTCGCGACCGCGAAGAACATTTCGGACACGATGGCGAAGCTGAAGGAGACCTTCCCGAAAGGCCTCGACTTCAATATCGGCTACAACCCGACCGAGTTCATCGCGCAGTCCGTCCATGAGCTGATCAAGACCATCTACGAGGCCATGTTGCTCGTGGTCATCGTGGTTCTGGTGTTCCTGCAAGGATGGCGGCCCGCGATCATCCCGATCATCGCGATCCCGGTGTCGCTGGTCGGCACCTTCGCGGTGATGGCGGCGCTCGGCTTCTCCATCAACAATCTCACGCTGTTCGGTCTCGTTCTCGCCGTCGGTATCGTGGTCGACGACGCCATCGTGGTGGTCGAGAATGTGGAGCGGCATCTCGAGCACGGCATGAGCCGGCGCGACGCCGCACTGAAGACCATGGAGGAGGTCGGCGGCGCATTGGTGTCGATCGCGCTGGTGCTCTGCGCGGTATTCGTCCCGACGGCGTTTCTGGGCGGAATTTCCGGTCAGTTCTTCCAGCAATTCGCCGTCACCATTGCGGTCGCAACCGCAATCTCCTGCTTCTGCTCATTGACGCTGTCGCCGGCGCTGGCCTCGCTTCTTCTCGTTCCGCACGAGGAGAAGCGGCCGCCAGCGCGCTGGAATTTTCTCGCACGCGGCTGGAACGCTTTCACGGGCGTGTTTAACCGCGTGTTCGACCGTCTCGCGCATGGCTACGCCGGCCTCGCCAATTTCGTGATCCGGCATTCGGCGGTGATGATCCTGATCTACGTCGTGCTGATCGGCAGCGCCGGCTGGCTGATCGGGACCACGTCGCAAGGCTTTATTCCGGCGCAGGACCGCGGCTACGTCATCATCTCCGTGCAATTGCCGGGCGCGGCGTCGCTGGCACGCACCACCGAGGTCGTGCGCGAGATCGAGCGGATCTCGCTGGATACGCCGGGTATCATCCGCGTTGCCGCTTTCGCCGGCTTCTCCGGCGCGACGCGCACGCAGGCAGGCAATGCAGCGGCGCTGTTCCCTGTTTTCGACGAGCCAGAGGCGCGGATCAAGAAGGGGCTGACTGCGAACGCCATCACGGCCGAGCTGCGCAAGCGGCTCGCTGCAATCCAGGGCGCGTTCATCATTGTCATTCCGCCTCCGGCCGTGCCCGGCATCGGCACCGGCGGCGGCTTCACCATCCGCATCCAGGACCGCCAGGGACGCGGGCCGGAGCTGCTCGCCGCGGCCACCGACGAGCTGGTCGCCGCGGCGCGCAAATCGCCGTCGCTGCTCGCTCCCACGGTGTTCTCGCCGTTCTCGGCCAACACGCCGCAGCTCTTCGTCGACATCGACCGCACCAAAGCGCAGAAGCTCGGCGTTCCCATCGCCAACATCAACGACACGATCCAGACCTATTTCGGATCGACCTATGTCAACGACTTCAACCTGTTCGGCCGCACCTACCACGTCACCGCACAGGCCGACTTCCCGTTCCGGAAAGAGCCGAGCGATCTTGCGCGGCTGCGGACGCGCAACGCCTCCGGGGACATGGTCATGCTCGGCAGCGTGGTCGACTTCAAGGATGTTTCCGGCCCTGACCGCGTCGCGCGCTACAATCTCTATGCAGCATCCGAGCTCCAGGGCGAGCCAGCCCCGGGTACCAGCTCGACCACTGCGCTCAACGCGATCAAGAAGCTCGCCGACGACACCTTGCCGAGCGGCTTTACCTTCGAATGGACCGATCTGTCCTATCAGCAGATCACCGGCGGCAATGCGGGACTGCTGGTGTTCCCGATCTGCGTGCTGTTCGTCTATCTCGTGCTCGCCGCGCAATATGGCAGCTGGACCTTGCCGTTCGCGGTGATCCTGATCGTGCCGATGTGCCTGCTGGCCGCCACCATCGGCGTGCGCATCATGGGGCAGGACGTCAACATCCTCACCCAGATCGGCTTTGTCGTGCTGGTGGGCTTGGCGGCGAAGAACGCGATCCTGATCGTGGAGTTCGCCCGCGACATCGAGAATGAAGGCAAGCCGCGGCTGGAGGCCGTGATCGACGCCTGCCGGCTGCGCTTGCGGCCGATCCTGATGACGTCCTTCGCTTTCATCCTCGGCGTGCTGCCGCTGGTGATCTCGTCCGGCTCCGGCTCGGAGATGCGGCAGGCCGTCGGCGTCGCCGTGTTCTTCGGCATGATCGGCGTCACCTTGTTCGGGCTGTTGTTCACGCCGATCTTCTACGTCGTGGTGCGGAACCTGGCCGAGGGGAAGAACGAGGGCAAGCCGAAGGCGGTGGGCTGATTCCTCTCCATGTCGTCCTGGCGAAAGCCAGGACCCATTACCCCCAGGGAGTGGTTGCTGTGCGAGCTGCTCACTCCGAGACTTCGCCAAACTGCTCCCTGGGGTAATGGGTCCTGGATCAGCGCTCGCTCCGCTCGCTTGTCCAGGACGACGGCAATTCATCAAAAATGGCCGCGCCCATACTAACGGCCTAGACCGAAATGGATGGGCACCGCCGGGGTTCTTCACTAGTATCCGCGCGATTTCAAAACAGAAAACTGCTGGGAGCTAACACATGAAATCAGCCCTTTTGGCCGCTGTCGCAATTTCGGCTTTGCTGCTGGCCGCGCCGGCCTCCGCCCAAGGCGTCAAGATCGGCATCCTCAACGACCAGTCCGGCGTCTACGCCGATTACGGCGGCAAATGGTCGGTCGAAGCCGCCAGGATGGCGATCGAGGATTTCGGCGGCGAGGTGCTCGGCCAGAAGATCGAGCTCGTCACCGCCGACCATCAGAACAAGCCGGATCTCGCGACCTCGATCGCGCGGCGCTGGTACGATGTCGAGAACGTCGACATGATCACGGAGCTGACGACCTCATCGGTCGCGCTCGCGATCCACGAGCTCTCCAAGGAAAAGAAGAAGATCGACATCGTCGTCGGCGCTGCGACCTCGCGCCTCACCGGCGATGCCTGCCAGCCCTACGGTTTCCACTGGGCCTATGACACCCGCGCGCTCGGTGTCGGCACCGGCGGCTCGCTGACCAAGGCCGGCGGCGACACCTGGTTCTTCCTCACCGCGGATTATGCCTTCGGCTACGCGCTGGAAAAGGACACCAGCGAGATCGTCGCCGCCAATGGCGGCAAGGTGCTCGGTTCGGTGCGCGTGCCGCTCAACTCCTCGGACTTCTCCTCCTTCCTGCTCCAGGCGCAGAGCTCGAAGGCGAAGATCGTCGGCCTCGCCAATGCCGGCCTCGACACCACCAACTCGATCAAGCAGGCGTCCGAGTTCGGCATCGTCTCCGGTGGCCAGAAGCTCGCGGGCCTCTTGATGACGCTCGCCGAAGTGAACGGTCTCGGCTTGCAGGCCGCGCAAGGCCTGGTGCTGACCGAGGGCTATTACTGGGATATCAATGACCGTACCCGCCATCTCGGCGAACGCTTTCTCAAGCGCACCGGCCGGATGCCGAACATGATCCAGGCCGGGACCTATTCGGCGACGCTGAGCTATCTCAAGGCGGTCAAGGCCGCCGGCACCAAGGATCCGGATGCAGTCGCCAAGAAGCTGAAGGAGCTGCCGGTCGACGACGATTTCGCGCAAGGTGGCAAGGTGCTCGAGAACGGCCGCATGGTCCACGACATGTATCTGTTCGAGGTCAAGAAGCCCTCCGAATCGAAGAAGCCCTGGGACTATTACAAGCAGCTCGCGGTCGTTCCCGGCGAGAAGGCGTTCTTCACGGCCAAGGAGAGCGGCTGTCCGCTGACGAAGTAGGATGACGGCGGCTTAAAAAGCGCGATGTCGTCCTGGCGAAAGCCAGGACCCATTACCCCGATAGCGACTTGTTGAAACAAGCTGTCGCCACCATCGTGCCCATAGCGGCGCCTGCGGCTATGGATCCTGGCCTTCGCCAGGACGACGGCGGGGCAAGTGGACGCATGTCGGCTACCTCACACCAGCCGCAGCACCGCCGCTCCCAGCGCCCCGGCCCACAGCGCAATGGCCGCGATACCCTGAATGAAAAATCCCGGGCCGCGTTTTGCTGCGGCCTTCGAATAGCCGATGAAGTAGACGATGCGGCCGACGATCCAGAGCGCGCCGATCGCCGCCGCGCCGGAATCGCTGATGTAGATCGCGAACAGCCAGAGCGACGGCAGGAAGATCGGCATCCATTCCAGCGTGTTCATCTGGATCCGGAACGCGCGCTCGAAATCCGGATGGCCCGCCATCGCCGGCGCCTTGACGCCGGTTTTGGTGCGCGAGCGCGACACGTTGATGGTGATGAAGAAGTAGAACAGGATCGTCAGCAGCGTGACGAGGGCAGTGAGGTGATACATAACGGATTCCTTGGAGGACGCTGCGCTTCAATACCCGGTCAGCTCGAGATAGCCAACGCCGTCATGCGTGCCGGTAAAGCTGATCGGCCCTTCCCAATAGGAAAAAACGGTCCCCATCCACGCCTTTGGATTGAGCGGCTTGCACTGGATCGAGAACGACCGCGAGGGGATCGCGATCTGCCACTCCACCGGCAGCTTGCGCCCGGCCATCTCAGCCGTCGCTTTCGGAATCATCCGGATATCGGCACCCACGATCATCTGCGTGTCGCCTGTGGCGCTGATCCAGTTGCCGAATGGATAGTCCATGCCGTCCTTCTGCCGCAGCCGGTATAGCATCAGCTTGTCGCCGGACGCGAGATGCAGCGACAGCCAGTCCCAGCCGGTCTGGTCGGTGTCGAGCGGCTGGCTGCTCCATTCGCGGTCCATCCAGGCCTGGCCGGAAACATCGACCGGCCTATCATCGATGGTGAGCGTGCCGCGGGCGCGATAGAACGGCTGGCTGTAATAGTAGGAGGCCTGTCCGCGCTCCGACTTGCGGCTGTAGCCGCGATCGCCCTGCAGCACCACGGGACGATCGGCCTCGAGCGTCAGCGCGTAACTGAAGTCGGCGCCCGAGGCCTTCAGCGTCAGCGGCGCCAAAGCGCGATCTTCGGTGCGCTCGGATCCGTTCATCGCCCAATCGTCGATCCAGGCTGAGAACGGTTTCGCCGTGACGCCGGCCTGTCCCACGCCGCCGCGTGAAAACAGCTCGCTGAAGCGGTGGGTGTCGGCCCGCGTCACCGCCGCATGCGCCATCCACACCTGCTGGTTGGCCCAGCCCTCGCCCTGCGGTCCCGGCTGCGTCGCCTGGCGAAACAGCGTCCATTGCAGGCCGCAAGCCGCGCCGCTGCTGTCGACGAGATTCGCCGTGAGATACCACCACTCGATGCGAAACTCCGGATGCGGGCCGTGATCGGCGGGGAAGGAGAACGTCTTTCCCGGCTCGACCTTCGCAAAGCCGTCGGCGGTTTCACCGAGGCCGGCATACCCTTGCGCATGTGTCCGTCGCGCGAGAGCGAGGGCGGCAATGCCGCCGGCGAAGGTGCGCCGCGAGATCCTGTCAGCGTTCATTGGCAAACACCTTGACGAGGCTCGCCGGCTGCATCCGCGCCAGCCGTATCATTGGCAGCAGCGCGGCAAGCAACGAGGCGAACAGCGCGACCGCGACCAGCTCGACCAGTTGCAACGGAAACACATGAAACGGCAGCCGCCAGCCGAACGCTTTGACGTTGACGATCGTGATCAGGCACCACGCCACCAGCAGTCCGAGCGGCACGGCCAGGAGTGACGTGAACAGCGCGACCGACAGCGTCTTGGTCAGTTCGATCGCGGCAAGGCGGGGCCGCGTGATGCCGATTGCCCAGAGCGGCGCAAGCTGCGGCAGGCGCGAATTCGCCAGCGTGAGAAGGCTGGTCAGCAGCGCGATCCCGGCGACGCCGAGCGTGAACGCGTTCAGCGCCGACGTCACCGCGAAGGTGCGGTTGAAGATCCGGATCGATTCCGCCTTCACCGTCGCCTGATCGGCGACGCTGCGATCGTCGAGCGCAAACTGCTTCTGCAGCGCGGCGATCAGGCCGGGGATATTCTCCTTCGCGACGATGAGACCAATGCGCGTCTGTGGCGTCTGCGGAAACTGCCGGATCAGCGCCGCGACATTCACCGCAAGCTGTCCCTTGGGGTTGCCGTAGTCGGCATAGATGCCGACGATGTCGAGCTCCCAGGTCCCGCCTGGCGCCGGGACGTCGATGACGTCGCCGACGCGGACGTTGAGTCGGCGGCTCAGCTGCTCGCTGATGAACGCGGCATTGCCGGGTATGAGTTGTGTCCAGGCACGGGGCGCGGCTTCGAGCAGCGGCCAGCGCTCGCGATAGAGTGCATGATCGGGCAGGCCGAGCAGTTCCACCGGCTGCCCCTGAACCTGCGCCTCGGCGCGTCCGCCCGACAGGATCGCCTGGACATCGCCGCGCTCCTTCAGCCAATTGCGGATCGCGACGCCTTTCGCATTGTCGGAGGCGCTGATGTAGACGTCGGCTGCGAGCCGCCCGTCGAGCCAGCCGACAAAAGTGCGGCTGAACGTTTCCACCATGGTGGATACCCCGACATTGACGGCGAGCGCGAGCAGCAGCGCCATCAGCGCCAGCGACAATCCCGAGAGCTGCTGCCGGCTATCCGCCCAGAACCACAGGGCGAGCGGCTGTCGCGCGAAACGCTGCCCGGTCCGCAGGATGATGTCGAGGAAGGCCGGCAGGATCAACGCGGCGCCCAGCATCAGCGCTGCCAGCACGCCAAAGCCCGCGATCAACGATTGCCCGTACTGGAGCAGCAACAGCGCGACCGCGAACACGGCGCAGGCAGCCCCGCTTTGCAGGATCAGCCAACGGCGCTGCCGCTGTTGCCAGGCGCGCGGCTGCGCGGTCGCCAGCACCGGCATCCTGACAGCCTTGATCAGGCTGGTCGCCGCGGCCACCAGCGCGCCGGCAATGCTGATGCCGATCCCGGCGAGCCACCATTCGGGTCGCAAGCTGAGCTGCCCCGGGATTTGCGCGCCATAGAGTCCCCGCAGGGACGCCGCGACGTCGGGCAAGAGCGCAGCCGCAATGAAATAGCCGCAGGCAAGCCCGATCAGGCCTGCGACCAGCGACAACGCCACGAGTTCGACCACCAGCACGGTGTTGACCAGTCGCGCCGAGGCACCGCAGGCCCGCAGCGTGCGCAGCATCGGCAGCCGCTGCTCGAAGGCGAGACCGACGGCAGAATTGACGATGAAAAGACCGACGAAGAACGACAGCAGGCCAAACGCAGTGAGATTGAGGTGAAAGCTGTCGGTGAGGCGCTCCAGCTCGGTCTCCGCATTGGGCTCGACCCGCTGCAAGCGGTCGCCGACGACGCTCGCCAATGGCGCGGGCTTGCCCCTGGGCTTGCCGATCAGAAGTCGCGAGATTTGCTCCGGCTTGTTCAGCAGCCGCTGCGCCACGCCGATATCGACCACCAGCACGTCGGGCACAAGCTGCGGCAGCACGCGCAGTGGCGGCAGTTTTGCGCCGCTGCTGATCGCTGGTGCCGCGCCCTCCTGCTCCTGCAATTCGTTCAGCGTCTCCCGTGCCACCAGCGTCTGGCCCGGCGGCGCGATGAAGTTGCTCAGATCGGCGGCGCCTAGGCGCGGTGCATTGCCGACATCGACCGGCAGCGTCACCGGCTCGATGCCGAGCAGCCGGACCGAGCGCCCGTTGACCTGGATGCGTCCCTCCAGCATCGGTGAGACCGGCCAGCCGGCGCGGCGGAGCTTGACGAACAGCTCCTGCGGAAAAGTCGCGGCGTCAGGCGCGACCAGCATCGGCGTGCGCGCGCCGCCGAAGGTTGCCGCGGCGCGGTCATAGGCGTTGCGGGCCTGCTGGTTGATCGCCTGCACGCCGCTCCACAGCGCGGTCGCCGCGATCAGCCCGATCAGGAGCGTCGCGAACTGCATCTTGTGGCGCCGCCAATGGCTGAGCAGCACGGCGAGGACCCAGAGCGCGCGCCTCATGCGATCCGCCCGGCATGCAGATTGACGTGGCGATCGAGTGTCGCGGCCAGATGCAGGCTGTGCGTCACCATCAGAAAGCCGCAGCCGGTGCGCGTGACGAGGTCGCGCGTCAGGGCAAGCACGTCCTCGGCGGTGGCCTCGTCGAGATTGCCGGTCGGCTCGTCCGCCAGCAGCAACGACGGCTTTGTCGCCAGCGCCCGGCCGATCGCGACGCGTTGCTGCTGTCCGCCTGATAATTGTTCTGGATAACGCTTGAGCAGGCCGCCAAGCCCGAGACGCTCGATCAGCTCTTTATACCAAGCTGCGTCGTACCGGCCGGCGATCCGCGCCTGAAACACCAGATTGTCTCCGACCGACAGACTCGGGATCAAATTGTATTGTTGAAACACCAGGCCGATCCGGTCGCGCCGCAGGCCGGCGCGTCCCGCATCGGACAATTTGGTGACCTCGGTATCTTCCAGTCGGATCGTGCCGCTATCGGCGGCATCGAGCCCTGCGATCAGGTGCAGCAGCGTGCTCTTGCCGCTGCCGGATTCGCCGGTCAGTGCGACGCGTTCGCCGGCCTTGAGGTCGAGATCGACGCCGCGCAGGACATGGACCGGCTCACCGGCCGAAGAGAACGTCTTGGAGAGGTTTCGGATGCTCAGCACGATGAATGGCGCCGGACGGAATTAGCGGAATTGCTGCGTAGCACACTTGCTGCGGAAATGCCGGGTTGCGTTGCTATTGAAGCCGTTGTTAGCTCCTAAGAGGACTACATCAAAAAAGTGCCAAAAACGGACGACGGGGAGAATGATGAGCGCTCAGGGAACGCCCGAGGTGGCGGGCAAGACGACTGGAACGCCTAAGGGCGCCTGGACCGTTACATTTCTGCTGTTTCTTTTCATGCTGGTGAACTTCGCCGACAAGATCGTCGTCGGTCTCGCCGGCGTGCCGATCATGACTGAGCTGAAGCTCGAGCCCGAGCAGTTCGGTCTGCTCGGCTCGTCGTTCTTCTTCCTGTTCTCGATCTCTGCGATCGTGGTCGGCTTCATCGTCAACAAGGTGCCGACGCGCTGGGTGCTGCTCGCGCTCGCGGTGGTCTGGGCGCTCGCGCAGTTTCCGATGGTCGGCACCGTCTCCTTCACCACGCTCCTGATCTGCCGCATCGTGCTCGGCGCCGGCGAAGGCCCGGCCTTCTCGGTCGCTGCGCATGCGATCTACAAATGGTTTCCCGACGAGAAGCGGACGCTGCCGACCGCGATCCTGTCGCAGGGCTCGGCCTTCGGCGTCATCCTCGCTGTGCCGGCGCTGAACTGGATCATCGTCAATCATTCCTGGCACTATGCGTTCGGCGCGCTCGGCGTCGTCGGCCTGATCTGGGTTTGCGCCTGGCTCGCATTCGGCAAGGAAGGCCCGCTGGAGGACACACAGGCTCAGGCTGCGGCCGAGACGAAGATTCCCTACCTTCAGCTGCTCACCTCGCGCACCTTCCTCGGCTGCGTCGCGGCGACCTTCGGTGCTTACTGGGCGCTGTCGCTCGGGCTGACCTGGTTCACGCCGTTCATCATCAAGGGCCTCGGCTTCTCGCAGAGCCAGGCCGGCTGGATCTCGACCCTGCCCTGGGTGTTCGGCGCCACCATTGTGATCCTGACCGGCTGGATCTCGCAACTGATGATGGCCCGCGGCTCGACCACCCGCGTCGCACGCGGCGTGCTCGGCTCCGTGCCGCTGGTCATCGGTGGCCTGATCCTGGCCGCGATGCCGCATGTTCAGGGCGCGGGCTTTCAGCTCACCTTGCTTGTGGTTGGAACGGGCTTGTGCGGAGCGATCTACGTGGTCTGCCCGCCGATGCTCGGCGAGTTCACGCCGACGTCGCAGCGCGGCGCGATCCTCGCGATCTACGGCGCGCTCTATACGCTCTCGGGCATCATCGCGCCCGCCGTGATGGGCACCGTGATCCAGCGCGCCGGCAGCATGCTGGACGGCTACATGACCGGCTTCACCATCAACGCCGCGATCATGGTCGGCTCCGGTGTGCTCGGGCTGCTCCTGCTCTGGCCGAACACGGAAAAGGCCAGGCTGACCGGCACCGCCGCGCCGCAGGCCAGCGCGCTGAAGGGCGCGGTATCGCCGACGTAAGGGGCCACTTCAGTCAACCCAATCACAACGTCATCCCCGCCCCTGTGCGCAATTGCGCGCAAGGCCGGGGCGACAATTGAGCTTGTTGCTCAAGCAGCGATTGGCCGCTTCCGCTCCGTGAACGGCGACAGCACCACGGTCGCGACCATGAAGATCACCGACGCCCCGAACACCCAATGCGGCGCGCTCTGGTCCATGATCCAGCCGAACAGCAGCGGGCTGACGATACCGCCCAGATTGAAGCCGGTGGAGACGATGCCGAAGGCGCGCCCCGCAGCACCGGGAGGGGCGGCATTGCGCACCAGCATGTCGCGCGAGGGCGCGATCACGCCGGAGAGGAAACCCGCTGCCGCCATCGTGGCGGTCAGCGCCCAGCCCGGCAGCGTGACCAGCGCGATCAGCAGCACGATCGCCGCGTTCGCGGCAAAGCAGGCGGCGGCGACATAGCCGTGGCGCTCGGTATGGTCGGCGAGAAAGCCGCCCGCGAGCACGCCGGCGGCGCTTGCACCGAGGAACGCGGTGAGCGCGACATTGGCCGCGGAATAGGTCACGCCATAGCCACTCATCAGCGCCACCACGCCGAAATTGTTGATGCCGGCGACCGACAGGCTGAGCAGCATGAACAGCGCCGTCAGCGTGATCAGCGCCGGCGTGATCACGGCTTGTTTTGGTGCGTTCTCGGTGCCCGGCTTCGTCTTGTGCGCGCCGGCATCGGGAATGTTCATCGTCACCAGCAGCAGCGCGACCAGAACACCGATCGCCCCCGATGCGATCAGCGCGCCGGCACCGCCAGATACGGTGACCAGCGCGGCGACGATCGCCGGCGCCACCGCGCCGCCGAAATAGCCGGCAAAGGTATGGATCGAGAAAGCACGGCCCATCCGCGCTTCGTCCATGTGCTCGGCGAGAATGGCGTAATCGGCGGGATGGTAGACGCTGTTGGCGAGCCCGAGCAGCACGGCGCAGGCGATCAGCGAGGCATAGCTGAGGTGCAGGCCGAGCAGGATCAGCGCGAGGCCGCCAAGCGTGAGGCCGCCCAGCAGGATTCTTCGCGCACCAAAATGGTCGACGAGATAGCCGGTCGGCGCCTGCGTCAGCCCCGAGACCACGGCCGACACGGTCAGTGCAAAGCCGAGCTCGACATAGCCGACGCCGAGTTGATTCTTGAGGAACGGAAACAGCATCGGCAGGACCAGCAGATGGAAATGGCTGACCCAATGCGCGATCGAGATTCCCGTCAGCGTGCGTAGCGCGCTGTCCGCCTTGCCTTGTTGCGGTGCGGCGAGAACGTCGACCATTGCAGTTCCGTTTCACGTCCTTTGGAGACGCGCAAACTATCGGGCAGAGCGGTTATTTGTCCATGAACGCAGGCGCATGGCAGGTAGTGTGGGTGGGAGATTCCCCGCCGTCGTCCTGGCGAAAGCCAGGACCCATTACCCCAGGAAGCAGTTTGGCGAAAACTCGTGGTCCGGTACTGCGACCATCCACGATCGAGAGATCACGCGGTATGGGTCCTGGCTTTCGCCAGGACGACAGTTGAGAGCGAGGCAAGAGCCGAGCCCTCAAAACGGCTCGTCATCCGGCCCGTAGCGGTCTCGCTTTGGTGTCGCGATGTCGCCGTCTTCGTAATCATCGTCTTCGGTGTCGCGCGGAGGCGGAGGCTTCTTCGCCTTGTCTTTTGCTGGCGTGTCGTCCGCAATTTTGGGCGGCGCGCTCGGCTTGCCGATCTTGGCCATGGCTGGTCCCGGATGGTGATGCTGCGGCCGATCCTATCCGGAAGATATGTGCGGTTCCTGACTTATCTCAAGTCGTCAGTGCACCACCGGCCCGCCGGCCTTCTTCCAGGCGTCGATGCCGCCGGCGATGTGGGCGGTGTTGGTGAGCCCGGCCTCCTTGGCGGCGGCGACGGCCATCGCCGAGCGTTCGCCGAAGGCGCAGAAGAACACGACGCGGCGGCCGGTGGCGGCCGCGACCTCGCGCAGCATGCCGCCGGGCTTGAGGCTGTCCTCGACGGACGGATAGGGCGTATGCAACGCGCCTTCGAGCATGCCGTGCTTCATCCGCTCATTGGTCTCGCGCAAATCGACCAGCAGGATATCGGGACGGCCGAGGCTGCGGATCGCCTCGACGGCGCGGAGCGCGCGGCCCTCTTTCTCCAGCTCCTCCTGGTGCAGGCCGACATGCATGTTGGCGGGCACCGCAACGTCCATCATCTTCGGATTGGGCAGCTTCAGATTGGCCATCAGCTCGATATAGTCGTCGACCGAGCGAACCTGGAGCCGCGGATTGTAGCGCTTCTCCTCGCCGATGGTGGAGACGGTGTCGCCCTTGTAGTCATGCGCTGGGAACACCATGGTCTCGTCGGGCAGCTTCAGCAGCCGATTGAAAATAGACTCATATTGCGCGCGCGAAGAACCGTTCTGGAAATCGGTGCGGCCGGTGCCGCGGATCAGCAGCGTGTCGCCGGTGAAGACGCGGTCGCCCATCAAATAGGAATAGGAATCGTCGGTGTGGCCGGGCGTGTACATCACGTCGAGCGCCAGGCCCTCGATCGTCACCTTGTCGCCGTCGGCAACCCGCATCGCCACCACGTCGGCCTTGGTCTGGTCCCCCATCACGGTCATGCAATGGGTGCGGTCGCGCAGCTCGCCGAGGCCGGTGACATGATCGGCATGGAGATGGGTGTCCACGGCCTTGACCAGCTTGAGATCGAGCTCGCGCAGCAGCTGGCAGTAGCGGTCGACCTTCTCCAGGACGGGATCGAGGATCAGCGCCTCGCCGCCGGGGCGGCTCGCCAGGAGATAGCTGTAGGTACCCGAAACACTGTCGAAGAGCTGACGGAAGATCATGGCAAGACCCGGCGTGAATTACCCGGAGATTCTACTACATTTCGGGCTCACAAGAGAAGCAATTCACTGTGCAAGCAAGAAAATTTGGAAGATTTTTATTCCTGTGACCGGCGAGTGGGCGTCACCTGGCCACCGCTGTCATTCCCCGCGAAGGCGGGGAATCCAGTACGCCGCGCCCCCTTCCGTACCCCTCGCCGTCTCGGAGTACTGGATCGCCCGCCTTCGCGGGCGATGACACCGACTGCGCCGCGACGCTTTGCCCCGACAAAAGGCTCAGGGTCGCACCAATGTGTACCCGCTCTCGCTGAGAAACAGGATCTGCCCGACCCCGACCTGCACCGGGGTGGCGGCAGGGATGAACTCCGGCCGCTTGCCGGTCTCACGCTCGATCGTGTCGACGGTGTTGAGGCAGATGTCGAAGCGCACGCCTTGCGCGATCAGGCTCTCGACCTGCTTGCGGCGCTCGCTGCCTGACAACAGGAGATCGATGCCGGGACCGAACGCCACCACCTCGATTGCGACCTTGTCGGGGTCGTAGGCCTTCAGCAAATTGTTGGCGACGCTGAGCACCAGAGCTTGCTTCCTCGCATCCCCATCGGAGAGCTGCAGCACGATCTTGTGCTCGGCGAACGGCTTGTCCTGCAGCGGCACCTGTTGCGCAAAAGCCGGCGGCATCACCGCCGCCCAGGCGAGCAGCGCCAGCAGCATCGCTGACAAGGTTTGCGACCGCATCATCCCTGTCCTGCAATGCCCGGATTACCCTCGACGCCCTTTAGCGTGACGCCGGAGCCGAGCCGCTCCTGAAACATCCGGCCCGACCGCAGATATTTTGCCACCACATCCCACACCGGCGTGCCTTGCTGGCCGTTGACCGAGGCCCAGCCCGCGACCTTGTAGCGGTGGCTGGCACTGAGCGCCTTGCCGCCATTGAGCTTCAGCTCCGAGATGCGGCTGCCGATCGCCGCCGTCGGCGTACAGGTGTAGCTGAGCCCGCCGGCGCGGACCATGTCGCCGCCCTGCTGGTAGTAGGGATCGGTATTGAAGAGATTGTCGCAGACGTCTTCCAGCACGTCCTTGATCTGGGCTCCCGTCATCTCCTGCACATAGGTCTCGGGATAGCTGATCGCGGTTTCCGCGAGCAAATCCTCCATCGTCAGCGCCTGGCCGGACAGCCCGGTGACGCCCCAGCGGAAGCCCGGCGACAGCGCGATCTCGGCGTCGAGCTCGGTGCGCAGCGCGCTGCAGATCAGCTCGTCGACCGGGCCGGCGAAATTGTCGCGGCGATACAGCAGGCGATCGGGCGTCGCGATCTTTTCCGACCAGTCGTTAGCGAAGGGCGCCCGCAACCGGCCGATCAGTTCGGCCATCCCAGGATCGGATTTCAACAGCTCGGAATAAACCGGCAGCAGATGATATCTGACGTCGCCGACCTTGCCTTTTTCGAGCGCGAGATCGAGCACGGCAAGAAATTTTCCGTTGGAGCCGGCATTGGTGACGAGCGTCGTGCCGCTGGCATTCTTCACGGCGATGGGCTGCGGGATCGCATCATGGGTATGTCCGCCGAGGATGACGTCGATGCCGGTGACGCGGCTTGCAAGCTTGAGATCGACGTCCATGCCGTTGTGCGACAGCAGAATGACTGCATCGACCTTGTCGGTGCCGCGCAAGCGGTCGACATGCTTCTGGAGTTCCTCCTCGCGGATGCCGAAGGACCAGTCCGGCGTGAACCGTTTGGGATGCGCGATCGGCACGTAAGGGAAGGCTTGGCCGACGATCGCGACGCGATGGCCGCCGAGCTCCTTGATCAGGGAGGGCTTGAACACGCGCCCCGTCGCCTTGTCGAAGGCGGGGGCGTCGTTGAATGCGGCTTCCTCCGTGAGAAAGACGTTCTGCGCCAGAAACTCGCCCTTGAAGCGCGCGAGATTGTCGCGCAGCGCCTGCTCGCCGTAGGTGAATTCCCAATGCCCGGTCATCGCCTCGATGCCGAGCAGGTTTGCGGCCTCGACCATGTCGCGGCCCTGCATGATGTTGGCGAGTCCCGTGCCTTGCCAGAGATCGCCGCCGTCAACGAGCATGGAGTGTTTTTCGCCGGCATCGCCGCGCAAGCGGTCGATCAGCGTCTTCAGATGGGCGAAGCCGCCGAGCTTGCCGAAACGGCCTGCGGACTTCTCGAACTCGAAGCAGCTGAAGGCATAGGCGTCCGCGCTGTCGGGCCTGATGCCGAAACGGTCGAGGAAGGCGCGGCCGACCAGATGCGGCGGCCGTCCCGCCATCTCGCCGATCCCGATATTGACGCTGGGCTCGCGAAAATAGACCGGATTGAGTTGCGCATGCGTATCGGTGAGGTGAAGAATGCGCGCATTGCCGAACCGTTCGATGTCGTAAATGCTCGCGGCCTCAGCACCGCGCGCAAGCCGTGGCAGGCTAAGCGATGCGGCAGCAAGGCCTGCATTCTTCAGGAAATCGCGGCGGCGGATCGCCATCCAGAAATTCTCCGCGCCCTCTCATGGCCGCAAGGCTGTTGCACAAGCGAACAGTCTAGCGGATTTCCATCGCCTTCCAGGCTTCTTTTTCGGAAATCGCCTGGAAGATCGACGCTTTCGCCAGCGCCTCGGCCTCCCTGGCTGCGGCCACGGCGCGGTCGTAATCGCCGCCATCGGCCGCCTTCTTCGCGGCGGCCAGCGTCGAGACGGTCACGGTCCACTGGTTGCGCATGCCGGCGGCCTCCTTGGAGGAGGCCTCGGCGGCGGCATAGGCCGCCTTGTAATCCGCCTCGTTTGCCGCACGCGCCGCCGGCGCGAGGCTCAGAGCGAGCGGCAAGGCAAGCACCACGGCGAGAGCAAGCGACCGCTTCATGGCCGCGCTCCCGGTCCCGATATCGGCAGGCCGTTGGCGACGTAGGACAGGAAATATTCGACGTCGCGATATTCATCCGCCTGCGGCTC
Source organism: Bradyrhizobium sp. WSM1253 (assembly GCF_000244935.1). Lineage (NCBI taxonomy): Bacteria > Pseudomonadati > Pseudomonadota > Alphaproteobacteria > Hyphomicrobiales > Nitrobacteraceae > Bradyrhizobium > Bradyrhizobium sp. WSM1253. The sequence goes on along the minus strand of NZ_JH600073.1, from coordinate 4,353,379 downwards.
CAGCGGAACCGCGCGGGTCTGGCTGTTACAGGTGACGAAGCGGCGACTGGTCGTGCCCATGCCGCTCCATTCGGAGCGGTAGATCGGCATCGCGTTCAGAATGCCGAGCGCCGGCGCCAGGATCTCGGCGCGGATGCGCTCGCCCGGGCTCTGCACATGGCAGCTCGCGCAGGAGAAATTCAATTGGCCGCGGCGGGTGTAGAAATAGCGCTTGCCGTTCTCGAATGCCGCAAGCGCGCGAGGATCGTCGGGGATCTTGATGTCCATCGGCTTGCCGCGCGAGGTGAAGGCCATGTAGGCGGTGAGCGAGGCCATCTCGTCCTTGACGTAGGAATAGGGCGCCTCGCCATTGGCCTCGCGGCAGCGGTTGAGCGCCAGCTCCAGCGTGACGACCTTGCCTTCCTTCTCGTCGAAATAAGGATAGTTCTGGCGGATGCCGATGCCGCCGTTCGGGAAGCAGTCGGCATAGGTCTTGCCGTTCTTGAACGGGGTGGCGAACATTTCCTTGCCGGCGTCGAGCGCGAACTCGTAGGGCGGGAATTCCTCCTTCTCCTGCCACTGCCGCTTCATATCCTCGTTCATGGAATAAGGACCGTTGACGAAATCTTCGTGCTTCACAGTCGGAAACTTCTGGAAGAAGAAGTTCTGGAACGCCTTGGCATCGGCGACGGGATCGACCTTGTCGGCCGCCACCACGCGCGGAGAGGTGAGGGCCAACGCGACGAGCGCGGCGCTCAACGAACCAAGCAGGATGGAGGTGCGGGCCTTCATCACGAAATCTTCGCGGTGGTCGTGTCCGACGCACCCTTGTTATCCGTCCAGGAGACCTTGAGATCGTCGCCCTTCTTGGCCCCCTTGAAGCTGAACTTGACATAGGGGTCCTTCGAGATCGCGGTGCCCCAATCGGCAACGAAGACGTCCTTGCCGTTACATTCGAATTTCAGCTGCTGGATGTAATGCGCCGGGATCAGCTCGCCCTTGGCGTCCTTGACGAAGCCGGTATCCATGGGGTGCTGAATCAGCGCCTGCACCTCGGTGATGTCGCCGTTGGCGGTGGCGCGGACGCGAATGCTGGATGCCATCTCGATCTTCCTCGCTTAGCCGCCGCAGCCGCCGACGGTGACCTTGACCTCTTTGGTCGCGCTGTAGAGCTTGCCGTCGGCCTCCACGATCGCAACGACGTTGGTGGTCTTGGCCATCTTCAGCCGGTTGGCGACAGCAGGGATCGTGCCTTCGGGAATCCTGTAGGACGCGGCCAGCGCGCTGGGATTCTCGGCCACGAAGAACGAGATCGAGGTGACCTTGTCGAGCGTCGTCGCCACCGAGATCGGCACCACGCCGCCGTTCTCGGCGATCTCGGGGGCGTCCAGCTTGACCTTGTCGGACGGCTCGGCGGTTTTGCCGTACAGCGCCTTGATGGCGTCCGCCTCGCTCTTCTGCTTGAAGGCCTCTTCGGGATATTTGTCGTTGGCCGCAGCGCGCGCGGGCGCGGCGCCGAACGGCAGATTGCCGAGGCCGAGCAGCGCGACCGAGGCTGCGCCCTGAAGGATCAGGCGCCGCGTCGCGCTTGGGCCGGTGAGTGTGGTCATCTCGGGTCTCCCAACCAAATCTCGTGGCGTGCCTGAAGTCACAGGGTCTGCAGGAAATCAACGATCGCGCTGATCTCCTGTTCGGTCAAAATCCGGTTCCGGCCGAACGGCGGCATCATGGTCTGCGGATTGCGCTTGGTCTCGTCGAAGATGATCGCGGCCAGCTCGTTGCGATCGGGGTACTTGGCCTTGAGGTCCTTCAGTTCCGGCCCGATCGTTCCCGGCAGGTCGCCACCCTTGATCACGTGGCAGGTCAGGCAATTGCCCTTGCCGCGGTCGAAAGTGAGTTTCTGGCCGTCGGCCACAGCGGACTGCGCCCACGCCGGGCTGGCGAGGCCGGCGGCAATGGCCAGCAAGATGAACAGAACGGGCGTCCGGGAAAAGGCGGTCACGGCGTTATTCCGAGGCGTTATATCGATGGTCTCGATCGCGAAATAGAAGCGTTTCCAAAGCACAAAGGGCACCGCCTGACAATCAAGACTATGCACGCGACAAAATGAAGTTAATATCTTCCCCATTGCAACTAATGAGATTATTTGTTCAGCCGATTTGGCCCGAGAGTTTAGGGCCGTGGCGCGGGCCGGCTGTTTCCCGAGCGTTTGGGCGCTCAACCTGTTTTCATCGCGTTCTCGTTTTTTCAAGGGGACCTCACTTGGCTGAATATGTCGTCGAATTCGGCAGGGATGGCGGTCGGGTCGAGTCGGATGGTCGGCTCGATGCACCGGCATTTCATCGCAATCACGAGCCGCTCTGGGCGGCGCTGGAGAAGCATCTCGCCGGCTGCACCGGCAACGTGGTCGAGCTCGGCAGCGGAACCGGCCAGCACGTGGTCTACTTCGCCCGTCACACGCCTGGCCTGATCTGGTGGCCCAGCGATCTCAACCAGCGCCACCTCAAGAGCATCGAGGCCTGGCGTGTTCATTCAGGCCTGAAAAACATCCGCTCGCCGCTGCGGATCGATCTCACCGATCCGGACTGGTGTCCGGAGATGAAAAGCGGGCAGGCACCGTCGAGTCTTGCCGCATTGTTCTGCGCCAATGTCATCCACATCGCGCCATGGAGCGTCGCCGAGGGCCTGTTCGCCGGCGCCGGCCGCTATTTGCGGGCCGACGGCAAGCTGTTCCTCTACGGCCCGTTCAAGCGCGGCGGCAAGCACATCGCGCTCAGCAACGCCGTGTTCGACACCTCCTTGCGTGAAGGCAATCCCGACTGGGGCGTGCGTGACATCGCCGATGTCGAGGCGCTCGCGCGCGGCGCAGGTCTTCGCCTTGTCGATACCATTGACATGCCAGCGAACAATCTCACGCTGGTGTTTTCGCGCTAAGCCTAGACGGCGCTGCGCTCCCCTCCCTCGCCTGCGGGGGAGGGTTGGGGAGAGGGTGTCTCCGCAATGGGGTATCCCCTAGAGGATAGAACCCTCACCCGGCGCTTCGCGCCGACCTCTCCCGCAAGCGGGCGAGGTGCACCGCCTGCTGCGCTCCCACTGATTCAATCAAGAGGTCGTCAGCCCTCGCCGTCCTTCCACCCGATCTTGTCCTTCAAGAACCGAAAGCCAATCACCTCGAACCCGGCGCGCTCCTTGTTGTCCTTGCCGTAGCCGTGGCCGCCCGCTTCAGGCTCGTAGAACCAGGCCTCGTAGCCCATGGCCTGGAGCTTTGCCGCCATCTTGCGCGCATGCCCGGGATGGACACGGTCGTCGCGCCGCGTGGTGGCGATCAGGATCGGCGGATAGGGCTGGCCGGCTTTGACGTTGTGATAGGCGGAGTAGGTCTTCAGCCAGTCCCATTCCTCGGGCTTGTCGGGATCGCCATATTCCGCGATCCAGCTCGCGCCGGCGAGCAGCTTCGTGTAGCGGCGCATGTCGATCAGCGGGATGGTGCAGAACAGCGCGCCGAAACGTTCGGGGTATCGCACCAGCATGTTGGTGATGAGGATGCCGCCGTTGGATCCGCCCTGCGCGGCGATGCGCTTTGCCGTCGTCACGCCGCGGCGGACGAGATCGGCGGCAACGGCGGCGAAATCATCGTGCGACAGCTTCTTGCCGGCGTATCGCCCCGCATCGTGCCAGCGCGTACCGAATTCGCCGCCGCCGCGCAAATTCGCCTGCACCGTGGTGCCGCCGCGCTCCAGCCACAGCTTGCCGAGCGACGAATTGTAGTACGGCTTCACGGCGAGGCCGAAGCCGCCATAGGCGCTCATATAGACCGGTGCATCGCCGGTCTCGCGAGCGGGGCCGGTCTGCACATAGGGGATGCGCTCGCCGTCGGTCGAGATCGCCTCGTGCTGGGTCACCACGAGGCCGTCGGCGTTGAATGTTTTCGGCGCCTGCTTCAACACGATCGGGCTCGCGACGTCGCGCTCGATGAGCAGCAGCGACGGCGGCGTCAGCGGATCCTGCACATTGGCAAGCAGGTCGCCGTTGCTCTCGGAGGGATGGCGATCCAGCGGCCAGATGTCGACCACGCCGATCTGCGGCAGGCCGCCAAGTGATTCGCGGCTCCAGCTTGTGGCGGACGGCGTGCAGATCTCGAATTGCGGCTGGAGCTCGTCGAGGATCGACAGCACCAGCCTGCCCCGGGCCCAGAACAGGCCTTGCAGGGCACGGCGAGGTTCGGGCGCGAACAGCACCGCGAAATCGCGGCTGCCGGCGAGGAAGGCCGGGAGCGAGATGCCGAGCACGGTGTCGGCGGCATAGGTTCTGCCCTCGATCGACCAGGCCTCGCGCAGCTTCATCGCGAACCAGTCGCCATGCGCCTGCAACCAGATGCCGGTCGGCAGATCGAGCTTCGTCGTCGTGCCGTCGGCGTCGCGCAGCCAGAGCGCATGATTGAAGAAGTCGATCTGGTCGACGATCCAGCTGCGCGGGGCCGCAGCGGTGTCGTCGACGATGCCGGAGATCGCCATATGATCGGCCGTGGTCTCGATGATCATTTGCGCCTGATCGACAGGCTGGCCGCGCCGCCACAGGCGAACCGTTCGCGAATATCCCGAGCTCGTCGCCATGCCTTCGCCATGGGCGCTCGACAGCAGCAGCGTGTCGGCATCGAGCCAATCGGCGCCGCCCTTGGCTTCCGGCAGCGCAAATCCGTCCGCCACGAAACTCTTGGTGCCGAGGTCGAATTCCCGCAAGGTGACGGCGTCGCTGCCGCCGCGCGACAGACTCAAAATGGCGCGCGCGCTTCCCGGCTGAGTGGTGATGCCGCTCAGCAGCCAGTCCTCGCCTTCGCGTGCCGCGAGCTGGTCGACGTCCAGCAGGATTTCCCACGCGGGATGCGATTTGCGAAACTCGGCGAGCGAAGTCTTCCGCCACAAGCCGCGCGGGTTGGTGGCGTCCTTCCAGAGATTGTGCAGTTCGTCGCCGCGCCGGCTGACATAGGGAATGTTGTCGGGACGATCGTAGATCGCCGCGAGCATGTCGCGGTCGCGCGCGAAGGCGGTCCCGCCGAACGCGTCGAGCGTCAGGCTGTTCTGCCGCGTGACGAAATCGAGCGCCTGCTTGCCTTCGATCTCCTCCAGCCAGAGCCAGGGATCGTCGTCGGGAGCGCTGAGCGTAGGCCTGTCGTCGACGGACATGAACGAAACTCCGGAAGGTCGCGGCGGATAGGATTTGATCGAGCGCAAGCCGTCAAGTGCGCGGCCCATTATCATCGGCCCGATTGCGTCAGAGGCATGGCCTGCGCCCGTTTGCGCCGGTTGCCCGCCCTCTCGCGTCCCGCCATAGTGACGGGAATCAAGCGAGCCTTTGAAAGCCTTTGAAGCCCCTCGAAAGCCCGTTGGGGCGGAAATGCCGATGCTGGATGTGACTGCAGCCAATGAGATCGCCGCCGACGCCCGCGTGCGTGCCAATGTGGTGCGCCTTGCCGCCGCGCAGGCGCTGACCGGCGCCAACTCGGCGGTGATCTTCGCAACCGGCGCGATCGTCGGCGCGACGCTCGCGCCCGACGTCTCGTTCGCAACCGTGCCGATCTCGATGTATGTGCTCGGCCTCGCCGCCGGCACGCTGCCGACCGGCGCGATCTCGCGCCGCTTCGGCCGCCGCGTCGCTTTCATCGTCGGCACCGGTGTGGGCGCGCTGACCGGTCTGCTCGGCTGCTTCGCGATCCTGCACGCTTCGTTTCCGTTGTTCTGTCTGGCGACTTTTCTCGGCGGCCTCTACGGCGCGGTGGCGCAGTCCTACCGCTTCGCTGCCGCCGACGGCGCCAGCGCGGCGTACCGGCCCAAGGCGGTGTCCTGGGTGATGGCGGGCGGCGTGTTCGCCGGCGTGCTCGGTCCACAGCTCGTGCAATGGACCATGGATGTCTGGCAGCCTTATCTGTTCGCCTTCAGCTTCCTGGTCCAGGCGGCTGTCGCGCTGGTCGCGATGGGTATCGTCGCCGGGGTCGACATGCCGAAGCCGGCAGCGGCCGATCTTCACGGCGGGCGGCCGCTGCTCGAGATCGTGACCCAGCCGCGTTTCATCGCGGCGGCGCTGTGCGGCGTCATCTCCTATCCCATGATGAATCTGGTGATGACCTCGGCGCCGCTCGCCATGAAGCTGTGCGGCTTGAGCGTTTCCGATTCGAATTTCGGCATTCAATGGCACATCGTCGCCATGTACGGGCCGAGCTTCTTCACGGGTGCGCTGATCGCCCGCTTCGGCGCGCGGAAGGTTGTTGCCGCCGGCCTGCTGCTGGAGGCCGGCGCGGCCAGCATCGGCCTGTCCGGCATCACCGCGATGCATTTCTGGGCCACGCTGATCGTGCTCGGCATCGGTTGGAATTTCTCCTTCATCGGCGCCTCCGCGCTGGTGCTGGAGACGCACCGGCCGCAGGAGCGCAACAAGGTGCAGGCCTTCAACGATTTCCTGGTGTTCGGCATGATGGCGATCGGTTCGTTCTCGTCCGGCCAATTGCTCGCCAGTTACGGCTGGTCCGCGGTGAACATGGTGGTGTTCCCGCCGGTGCTGCTCGGGCTCGCCGTGCTCTCGCTGGCGTCCTGGACCCGCCGCCGCAAGGCGCGGCTGGACGCGGCCATGGGCGAGTTTCCGGACGCGATCTGAGATGGCGGGAGGCTGTAAGCAGCGTTGATAGTTCGATCCAGGCCGAAGTGATTTCCGGGGCGAGTTGCTTAGATGTCATCATGGCCGGGCTTGTCCCGGCCATCCACGTCTTGGGCGCCCGGATCGAAGAACGAGGATGCTCGGAACAAGTCCGGGCATGACGGAGTAAGCGGCATGCTCGACAATCCTCAACATCCCACGATCGACGAGTCCTCTCTCCGCTACGAAGGCTGGCGCATCGTTGCGGTCTGCTTCCTGCTCGCGACCTTCGGCTGGGGGCTCGGCTTCTACGGCCAGAGCGTCTATGTCGCCGAGCTCCAGCGCGCGCACGGCTGGTCGGCCTCGCTGATCTCGTCCGGCACCACGTTCTTCTATCTGTTCGGCGCGCTGCTCGTCGTCTTCGTCGGCGAGGCCGTCAACACATACGGCCCGCGCCTCGGCCTGATCGCGGGGACGCTGGCGATGTCCGCCGCGGCGGTCGCGATCGGCGCGGTGCGTGAGCCGTGGCAGCTTTATCTCGCGAACGCCGTGCTCGCCTTCGGCTGGGCCGGCACGAGTCTGGCCATGATCACCAACACGATCAGCCTGTGGTTCGACCACAAGCGCGGTATGGCCATCAGTCTCGCGCTGAACGGCGCAAGCTTCGGCGGCATCGTCGGCGTGCCGCTGCTGGTGACGTTGATCGGCCATGTCGGCTTCGCCAGCGCGATGTTTATCGTCGCCGGCGCCATGCTGGCGTTGCTCGTGCCGGTGATCCTGGTTGTCGTCGGCCGCCCGCCCGATCTCCATGGCCGGCGCGCCGCGACGAAAACGAAACCGCAATCGTCGGCGCAGATTCGCAGCCAGGCGTTGCGCGATGTCGGCTTCCTCACGGTGACAATTGCCTTTGCTTTGGTGCTGTTCGCGCAGGTCGGCTTCATCGTCCACCTGATCTCGTTCCTCGATCCCGTGATCGGGCGCGAGCGCGCGGCCGTCGCGGTTGCGGTGCTGACCGCGATGGCGGTGATCGGCCGGGTGCTGTTCTCGCTGGTGATCGACCGCCTCAATCAGCGGCTTGCCTCGGCGCTGTCGTTCCTGAGCCAGGCCGTCGCGCTTCTCGTCGTCATCAATTTGCACAATGATTACGTGCTGATCGCCGCCTGCGCATTGTTTGGCTTCTCGGTCGGCAATCTCATCACGCTGCCGTCGCTGATCGTGCAGCAGGAATTCGATTCCGCCTCGTTCGGCGTGCTGATCAGCCTCAACACCGCGATCAACCAGGTGACTTATGCATTCGGCCCCGGCGTGGTCGGTTTTCTGCGCGATTTCTCCGGTGGCTATGAGCTGCCGTTCTATTTGTGTATTGCGCTGGAGCTGGTAGCGGCGGCGCTGATCATGGTGCGGGGGAAGCCGCATGCGACGACTGCGTAGAGGCGCGGCGTCGCTTCAACATCCTCCGTCATTGCGAGCGCAGCGAAGCAATCCAGACTGCTACTGCGGAAAGATTCTGGATTGCTTCGTCGCTTCGCTCCTCGCAATGACGAGGAGAGAGTTGAGTTTAAGCCTCCCGCTGCTTCAGCAGCCCGTCCACATCCAGCCGCTTCGTAAACATCGACAGCTTGCCATCCGGCCCGAACGGCCATTGCTCCCGCGGCTTGTCCCAATACAGCTCCACGCCGTTCTGGTCCGGATCGCGCAAATACAGCGCCTCGCTGACGCCATGGTCGCTCGCCCCGTCGAGCGCAATGCCGGCAGAGAGCACGCGGTGCAGCGCATCCGCCAGCGCGGGCCGGGTCGGATAGAGGATCGCGGTGTGATAGAGCCCGGTCGTGCCTGGCGGTGGCGGCGAGCCGCCCTTGCTCTCCCAGGTGTTGAGCCCGATGTGGTGGTGATAGCCGCCGGCCGAGATGAAGGCCGCGCCCGAGCCCATGCGCTGCATCAGCTCGAAACCGAGCACGCCGCAATAGAAGCCGAGCACGCGATCGAGATCGGCGACTTTGAGATGGACGTGGCCGATCCTGGTGCCGGCGGCGACGGCTTGGTTCTGCGACATGCGGCTGCTCCGTTGATGGACTCCACATAAGCCCGGGCTCGGAACAGTGCTACTGACCTATCCCGAAACCCAGCGTTTCCGGATAGGCAACTTACGACAGCTCCCGCGCCTCGCCCTCCGGCAGCTCGAACTCGAACGTGTTCAGCGTCATCGACACCAGCGTGTAATAGCCGCAGAGACCAATCACCTCGACCACGCCGCGCTCGCCGAGCAGCTTTACCGCCTCATCATAGAGACCCTTCTCGACGCCATGGCCCTCATGCAGCGACTTCGCGACGTCGTAGATCATCTTGCCCTTGGGATCGTCGAAGACAGGCGTGCGGCGGTCGCGGATCGCGTCGATGATGTCGGGGTCCATGCCGCCGGCAAGCGCGAGGCGCTTGTGCGCGTACCATTCGTAATGCGCGGTCCAGTGCCGCGCCGTCACCAGGATCGCGATCTCCGAAAGTTTTGCGGGGAATATCGTGTCGTAGCGCAGGACCTCGCCGAGCCGCGTGGCATGACGGGCCATGTCGGGACTGTTCAGCCACGCCATCATCGGTGCCGGCGGCTTGCCGCGCTTGCCGGCAATCGACTCGTCATAGGTCTGCCGCTGGCTCTCGTTCATTTCGCCAGGCGAAAGAAGCTTCAGGCGCATTGTTGTTTCCTCTTTGTTTTCAAGCTCGCCGTGGCCGCGACTATAGCGGATGCGTGACACGGAAGTGGTTGAATTCCGCGGGAGCTTGGCCCAGAGTCGTGCCCAACAAGCCGATTTTGAATGATGGAAACGACCCATGACTGACTCCAGGGCCAGCGAGACTGAGACCGCCGATCTCGAAACATTCCGCAGCGAAACGCGCGCCTGGTTGGAAGCCAATTGCCCGCCGGAGATGCGCAAGCCCGCAACGTCCGACGCCGACGTGTTCTGGGGCGGACGTAACGCAAAATTCTCGTCCGAGCCGCAGCGCATCTGGTTCGAGCGCATGCGCGACAAGGGCTGGACCGTACCCGATTGGCCGAAGGAGTACGGCGGCGGTGGCCTGAGCGCCGCCGAGCACAAGGTGCTGCGTGCGGAGATGGGACGAATCGGAGCGCGCCCGCCGCTGTCGAGTTTTGGCATCTGGATGCTCGGGCCGGCGCTGCTGAAATACGGCAACGACGCGCAGAAGAAAGAGCACCTGCCGAAAATCGCAGGGGGCCTGATCCGCTGGTGCCAAGGCTATTCCGAGCCGAACGCCGGCTCCGATCTTGCCTCGCTGCAGACCCGCGCCGAGAGCGACGGCGACGATTTCGTGATCACTGGGTCGAAGATCTGGACGTCCTATGCCAATTACGCCGACTGGATCTTCTGCCTCGTCCGCACCGATCCCGCCGCGAAGAAGCATGACGGCATCAGCTTCATCCTGTTCGACATGGCCTCGAAGGGCGTCTCGACCAAGCCGATCCTGCTGATCTCCGGCTACTCGCCGTTCTGCGAGACGTTCTTCGACAATGTCCGCGTGCCGAAATCGCATGTGGTCGGCACCGTCAATCGCGGCTGGGACGTCGCGAAATATCTGCTCCAGCATGAGCGCGCGATGATATCAGGCATGGGCGAGCGCGGCGTCGGCCGTCCGCTAGGCCAGATCGCGGCCGATTCCATCGGCACCGATGCGCTGGGACGGCTCGACGATTCCATGCTGCGCGGCCGGATCGCCAGCTTCGACGTCGATGAAGCCGCCCTTGCAGCCTGCGCCGAACGCGCGGTCGATCTCGCCAAGGCGGGGCAGGCGCATCCGGCGTTCTCGTCGGCAATGAAATATTACGGCACCGAGCTCAACAAGCGCCGTTACGAGATCCTGATGTCGGCCGGCGGTGTCGATGCGCTGGAATGGGAGAGCGAGCGCTCCAGGCAAGGCGCCCGTCCGCGCGCCTGGCTGCGCACCAAGGCCAACTCAATCGAGGGCGGCACGACCGAGGTCATGCTCGGCATCGTCGCCAAGCGCATTTTGGATTTGCCGGGGGCCTAGCAAAAGTCCTCATCCTGAGGAGCGGCCGTCAGGCCGCGTCTCGAAGGATGAGTGGGGCCTGCATGGTTCGAGACGGCGCTTTGCGCCTCCTCACCATGAGGTTCAACCACCGAATTCAGTCGAACCGCATTTTGTTGGAGCCCGTCATGGCCCTCGTCCTCACCGAAGAACAATCGATGCTCCGCGACAGCGCGCGCGGGTTGATCAGCGACAAGGCGCCGGTGTCGCATTTGCGCCATCTGCGCGACAGCAAGGGCCCCACCGGCTTTTCCAGGGAGTTTTGGCATTCCTTCGCCGAGATGGGCTTTGCCGGCTTGCTGGTGCCGGAAGAGTTCGGCGGCAGCGGCCTCGGCTATGTCGAGGCCGGCGTGGTGATGGAGGAGATCGGCCGCACGCTGATGCCGTCGCCCTTCCTCGCCACCAGCGTGGTCGCGGCCTCGGCGCTGAACCGTGGCGGCAATGCCGCGCAGAAGTCGGAATATCTGCCGAAGATCTCCAACGGCTCCCTGCTGGCGACGCTTGCGGTCGACGAGGGTGCAAAACATCGCCCGCTTCAGACCAGCCTCCAGGCCGTACGCGCCGGCAACGGCTTCAAACTCTCGGGCGCCAAGGCGCTGGTGGTCGACGGTCACGTCGCTGATCTCCTCATCGTCGCTGCGCGCACCGCGGGCTCGGCCGGCGAGCGAGAGGGGCTGACGCTGTTCCTGGTCAACCCCAAGGCCAAGGGCGTTGCGATCGAACGCACCATCATGGTCGACGCGCACAATGCGGCGCGGATCGAGCTTGCCAATGTCGAGGTCGACGCCGACAGCGTGCTGGGCGAGATCGACCAGGGCGCCGGCTTGCTCGACGGCGTGCTCGATATCGGGCGCGGCGCGGTGGCCTCCGAAATGGTGGGCTTGAGCGAAGAAGTGTTCAACCGCACCGTCGAGTACCTCAAGAGCCGCAAGCAGTTCGGCAAGTTGATCGGCGAATTCCAGGCGCTGCAGCACCGCGCCGCCGAACTCTATGTCGACATCGAGATCACCCGCGCCGCCGTGATGAAGGCGCTGCAAGCGCTCGATACGGACGTCGCCAAGGCGGCGTCAAGCGTCGCAGTGGCAAAAGCCCGCGCCGGCACCACCGCCACGCGCGCGGTGCAGGAAGGCGTGCAGATGCATGGCGGCATGGGCATGACCGACCAGTTCGACATCGGCTTCTTCATGAAGCGCGCGCGGGTGTGCGAGGAATTGTTCGGCGATGCGAACTACCACACCGAGCAGCTGGCGAGGGCGCGGGGGTATTGAGGCGAGACGGGTGTGAGGTCCAGGGCGTCGCCTCACAGGCGGTGTCGTCGCCCGGCTTGACCGGGCGACCCAGTACGCCGCGGCTTCTCGATTGATCGCAACCGTCTCTGGAATACTGGATCGCCCGGTCAAGCCGGGCGATGACAGTTGAGATTGTGGATAGCGCGCCCGCCCCAAGCTCGTCATTGCGAGGAGCACTTGCGACGAAGCAATCCAGACTGTCACCGCGGGGGGATTCTGGATTGCTTCGCTTCGCTCGCAATGACGGCGGATAGAGCGCCCTACCGCACCGGCGGTGCATACTGCACGCCGCCCGCATTCCACAGCTGGTTCATGCCCCGCGGGATCTTCAGCTTCGACTTCTCGCCGATGTTGCGCTCGTACATCTCGCCATAATTGCCGACGTTGCGGATGATGCGGACCACCCAATCCTTGGTGAGGCCGAGCTGCTCGCCGTAATTGCCCTCGGTGCCGACCAGCCGCATCACTTCCGGCTTCTTCGACTTCAGGGCCTCGTCGATGTTCTCCGAGGAGACGCCGAGCTCCTCGGCGTTGATCATCGCGTAGAGCGTCCACTTCACGATCATCATCCAGTCGTCGTCGCGCTGACGTACGACGGGCGCAAGCGGCTCCTTGGAGATCATGTCCGGCAGGATCATGTGGTCGCCGGGCTTCGACAGGTTGATCCGCAGCGCGTAGAGCTGCGAGACGTCGGCGGAGAGCGTGTCGCATTTGCCGGTGTCGTAGGCTTTCACGACGTCGTCCAGCTTGTCGAACTTCACCTCTTCATACTTCATGTTGTTGGCACGGAAGTAGTCCGCGACGTTGAGCGCCGTGGTGGTCCCGGTCTGGACGCAGACCTTGCTGCCGGTCAGGTCCAGCGCGGTTTCCTTGTTGCGCGCGCGCGGCAGCATGAAGCCTGCGCCGTCGTAATAGGCGACCGCGGGGAAATAGAGATCGTAGTCGAGTTCGCGCGCCATGCTCCAGGTCGAGTTGCGCGAGAGGATGTCCACTTTCCGGCTCTGCAATTCCTTGAAGCGCTCGCTGGCATCGAGCGCGACGAACTTCGCCTTGCTCGGGTCGTTGAAGATCGCGGAGGCCACCGCACGGCAGAAATCGACGTCGAAGCCGGTCCAGTTGCCCTTGTCGTCGGGGATCGAGAAGCCCGGCAGGCCCTTGTTGACGCCGCACAGCACTTCGCCGCGGCGGACGGTGCGCTTCAGCGTGCGGGTGTCGTAGAATTCATAGATGATGGCCAGGACGGCGACCAGCACGGCGACTGCGAGCCCGATCAGCAGGCCGCCACGAAAAGTGCGCATCATGTTGCTCTCTCGAAATAATCGGGAAAAGGAATATTCGCCAGGGCGAGAAGATCAGAGTTCAGGCTTCTGCCGGATGACAACCTTGGTGCCGACCGGGACGCGATCGTAGAGATCGGCGACGTCGCGGTTGACGAGCCGGAAGCAGCCGGAGGAGACCTTGGTGCCGATCGTATCGGGCCGGTTGGTGCCGTGGATGCGGTAGACCGTGGTGCCCAGATACATGGCGCGGGCGCCGAGCGGATTGCCGGGGCCGCCGGCCATGAAGCGCGGCAGATAGGGCTGGCGCTGGATCATCTCCGGCGGCGGCGTCCAGTCCGGCCACTCCTTCTTGTTGGTGATGTTCACCAGCCCTTGCCACTGAAAACCATCGCGGCCGACGCCGATGCCGTAGCGGATCGCGCGACCGCCGGGCTGCACCAGATAGAGATGCCGTTCGGCGGTCGAGATGATGAGGGTGCCCGGCGCTTCGGTGGTGCGGAAGTAGACGACCTGCTTCTGCCATTCCGGATCGAGCTCATAGGCATCGTCGGCGACCAGGCCCGGCTCGTCGCCGCGGTCGGGCTGCTGGGCGTAGGCATGGGGCGCGGACAGGATCAGGCCGATCGCAGCCACAAACATCCCGGTCAGGCGACGAAAATCCGTCATTTCAAGCTCTCCCCCACTGCCACAGCAAATATCGTTCGGAACCATCTGAACCCAGCGGCAGCTTCATGGCAAGTTGATGGCGCGCCCGGCTGGCATGTCACGAGAATGCTTTGGTTTTCTGACGGACCGCCGGCAATGCCACAAACAGGGGATGGCGCGAAAAGCAGTGAGCTGGGCACGATGTGCTCCCTCCCCCGCCTGCGGGGGAGGGTCGGGGAGAGGGTGTCTCTGCAATGGGGCACTCCCAACGTGGAGAGAACCCTCACCCGTCGCGCGGGACGATGCTTCGCATCGCCCGGACGCGCCGACCTCTCCCGCAGGCGGGAGAGGCTCAGACCGAATTCGCGGCGAGATCAAACTTCGCCAATCGCACTGGATCCCAGCTAGATCTGGTTGTTCTCCGGCGCGATCCCGAGCCGCCGGACGATCTCCGTCCCCACGGCCCGGGCCTCTGGCCTTGACCCGATGCGAGGGCTGCGAAACCGTCGTCCCGACTGCAATCGGACCACGACGATGCAGTGCTCGTCCTCGGAGCGGCCGCGGCGCTCGACCGTGATCGACTTCACGTCGCGCCCCTCGATGTGGTCGGCGCGCAGCGTGCCGTCGCCCCACAGGCGTTCGACGCGGATATCGCCCTGGCGGATGATCCAGAAGGCGCCGGTCACAAGGTTGGCATATCGATAAACGCCGATAGCGGCGATCGCGCCGACCGGCAGCAGCATGATGTCCACCGGCCCGGGCGACAGGCCACGCCAGAGCCTGTAGGCGTAGGGAACGGCGCACAATGCGACGACGATCAGTGCGACGATCCTGATGTCTCTTGCGGAAAACGGCTCGAGGGGGTCGCCGAGGCGCATCTCGGGATTGCTGGCATCTAGAGGATTGACCGGAGACTCGACCTCGGGAACGTCGAATTGCGTGGCGATCCGCGCCACCGTCTCGTGCACGTGGGTGACATCGGCGATCGGCGGCGATGTCAGGCGCTCACCGGAGGCCAGCGTGAAGGCGAGCTGGAAGCGGGCTTTCGCCCTCTTGCTGCCGGGAACCTGTAATCCCTTGATGTCGTCCTTGGCGACGATCCGCGTCCGGAGTTTTCCGAACGGGCGCTGCTCCCCGATCAGGATCTCGTCTGGCGTGATGATCCACACCACCGCCGGCGCCAGCATGATGATTCCGACGAACGCTGCTCCCACCAGCAGCGCGACCACGGAGATGATCACCTCCAGGGGGTCGTGCGTGAACAGGCCCGGCGTGAAGCACAGCGCAACGGCAGCCGCAAAGCCGGACATGACCAGCCGCTGCGCGATCGAGGCGCCTTCACGAAGGCGAATGTCAGTGCTGCTGGTGGCGTCGTCCATCGCGGGCGGCTGATTACGTGGCCCGCGAAACTCCACGGACGGGTCCGTGGAGTCAAGCAACAAGCCCGTCAGGCGAACCCAGCCGCGTGATATCCGGGCCGCATCAGCTGCTGGCGTTCAGCAGCTTTGCCACGGTGCGGTCGATCTCGTCATAGCGGCCCTCGCCCGCGTGCTGGAACACGATCTTGCCGTTCTGGTCGATGATGTACTGCGCCGGCCAATACTGGTTGCTGTAGGCGTTCCAGGTCCTGGAATCATTGTCCTGCGCCACCGGATAGGTGATGCCGTGCCGCTTCAGCGCCGCCTGCACATTGGACGCCGAGCGCTCGAACGGGAATTCCGGCGTGTGCACGCCCACCACGACGAGACCCCGGTCCTTGTACTTGGCGTAGAGCTCGGTGACGTGCGGCAGCGTGTTGACGCAGTTGACGCAGCCATAGGTCCAGAAGTCCACCAGCACGACCTTGCCGCGGAGGTCGGCGAGGCTGAGCGGCTTCGAGTTGAACCAGTTGTTGATGCCGGTGAAGTCGGGCGCAGTCTGCTGGCTTGCGGCAGCGGTGACGACAGGGACAGCGCGCGCGGCCTCGCCGCAGATGCCGGGGATGACAGCGCCTGTTACGGCGATGCCGATCAGTGCGGCGGAGACGGCGAGCAGTTTGAAAGTCATGGACGAGTCCTCCGGTTGAGATGCGCGATGATCACAGGCCGATCTGGCCGGTGGGATAGAAGCCGGTGAGCCACGCCACGATCAGCGTGTCGTATTGGAAATAGGCGGCGAGCGCGAAGCCGATCACGACGACGCCAAAGCCCTGCTGCAGCCGCGGCGAGATGCGCGCGAGGCTGCGCACCCGCGTCGTCGCGGCCTGCCCGCCATAGGCAATCGCCAGCATCGGGATCGCCGCGCCGATCGCGTAGGCGATCAGCAGCGTGCCGGCCCAGGTCGCGTTCTGAGTCGTCGCGACCAGCGTCAGGATCGAGCCGAGCACCGGGCCGGCGCAGGGCGTCCAGACCAGGCCAAGCGTGGTGCCGAGCACGAGCCCGCCGAGCGCACCCTCGCGCTGCGTGGCGCCGGAATTGCCGAGATCGAGCCAGCCGTTGAGCCGGATCGACAGCCATTCGAACGGCGCCGGCCACAGCATCAACAGGCCGAAGCCGAGCAGCAGGATCGATGCCGCCTCGCGCAGCACGTTCGGATCGAAATTAAACAGCCGCGTGATGGCGCCGAGCAGCAGCGCGGTCGCGGAGAACGACACGACGAAGCCGAGCGCGATCATCGCCGGACGCAGATGCGAGCTGCGGCCGATCGAGGCGCCGAGCAGGATCGGGAGCATCGGCAGCGTGCACGGCGCGGCGATGGTGAGGATGCCGGCAAGGACGGCGAAGAGAAGTTCGAGCATCAGGGCACTCGTGAAGGGGTCACGAGGATGGTTCGGCGGTGATGGGCGGATTGTTACGAGTGTCACGTGCTCGTGACGGAGGAGGTGCCGGCCAAGGGCGGCGGTGCGTTCCCTCCCCCCTTTGTGGGGGAGGGTTAGGGAGGGGGTAGCCCAGCAAATGGTCTATCCGTCTGGCATCATGCCGCGCGTACAAGTCGAGAGAGTCCCCGTGTGGGCCCCTCTCCCTGCCCCTCCCCCACAAGGGGGGAGGGAAGGAGAGAGACCGCCCGCCTCACTCAAGCGCACCGCCGCAGCAGTCTGCCCCAAACACAAAACGACCCGGAGGGGGGCATCCCGTCCGGGTCGTTGGAGGTCTTGGGAGGTTTAACGAAACCGTATGTGAGCTTTATAGGAGGGAAGTTTTTCCGCCTGATGTTGTGCTTTGTTTCAATTGTTTCGTCGGCGGTAACACTTCCGTGTCCGGGACAGGGCCAAAACAGATGTCCTATCCCTTTGAAGTCTCTGAACTTCAGGCGGCGAAGCGCTCGACGCCACAGCCCTTAAGCAATTCGGCGAGTTGCTTGCGGGCGTAGAACATCCGGGTCTTCACCGTGCTCTGCGGGATGCCGATGATCTGTCCGACCTCCTCCACCGACTTCTCATGATAGTAGACCAGAGTGATGATTTCCCGATGCGCGGGTGACAGCTTCTGAACGCAGGCGCGCAGGATGGCGCTGGTGTCGCTGCGGTCGAGCGAGGTCTCCGGCGTGTCGCAACCATCGGCGATCTGGCGCACGTCTTCCTGGTCGATGTCCTCGAAGCGACGCTGGCGCATCGCGGTCAGCGCCTTGAAGCGGGCGATCGAGAGCAGCCAGGTCGAAACCTGCGAGCGGCCCTGGAATTGGCCGGCGGTCCGCCACACGTCCAGAAACACCTGGCTGACGAGGTCTTCCGCCGTGGTGGCGTCGCGCACGATCCGCAGGATGAAGCGGTAGACGCGCACATTGTGCCGGCAATAAAGGATGTGCATGGACGTCCGGTTGCCGTCGGCAATGCTTTCGAGAAGCATGTCGTCCGAGGTCGCCTGAACGGCAATGATGCTCTGGCTGGCTTGGGCGTTGATGGCGATCACGTTCGGCATTGACTTGGCTCCCCGTAGCGCCGCAACCGAGCGGCGTTTCCTTCGACCAAAGTGTTAATGAGCCAACGTTTCGGGACGTCTGCACGAAAAGGGGAAAATGGTTTCGTGCGCCGCCAAATTGTTTCGTCGGATTAGTCGCGACGAAACATTCGGGGCAAAAAAGCGTGGAATTTCAATGTACGGAAAATACGGGGTGGGGATGAGGCGACAAGCGGAGGCGCCGGGAACGTATTTCGGGCTTTTGCGTTCGCGCTTCCGTGTCGTCCTGGACAAGGGAGCAAAGCGAGCGCCGATCCAGGACCCATTACCCCAGGGAGACGTTTTGCGACGACTGGCGATCACCAGCCGTGTGCCAAATTAGCCGTCGGGGTAATGGCTCCTGGCTTTCGCCAGGACGACAATGGGGCCGCTACGCCTTCTCGCCCGCCGGCGAGAACAGATAGCCGCCGCCGCGGATGGTGCGGATCACGGCGGGTTTTGCCGGATCGGGCTCGATCTTGCGGCGGATGCGCATGATGCGCAGATCGACGGCGCGGTCGAAGGCTTCGGCGTCGCGCGCGTTGGCCAATTCCAGCAGGCGCTCGCGCGACAGCACGCGCTTCGGATTGGCCGCGAACACTTTCAAGAGCCCGAACTCGGATGCTGTCAGCGGGTGCTCGTTGCCCTCGTCGTCGCGCAAGGCCTGCGCTTCGAGATCGAGCCACTTGGTCCCGAACCGCACCAATTGCTCCTTGTCCGATTTCGCAGCCGCCGTTTCCGCCACCGCTTTCGCCGGCGCGCTCCGGCGCAGCACCGAGCGGATGCGCGCCATCAGCTCACGCAGCTCGCACGGCTTGGCCACGTAATCGTCGGCGCCGAGCTCGAGGCCGACGACGCGGTCGATCGGGCTCGCCGTCGCCGTCAGCATGATCACCGGCACGTTGATGCGGCTCTTGAGGTCGCGGATGATCGAGAGCCCGTCTTCCTCCGGCATGTTGAGGTCGAGCACGACGAGGTCGGGCATGCTGCCGTCGATCGCCGTGCGCAAGGACTTGCCGCCGTCGCACAGCGTCACGGTGAAGCCGTGCATCTTGAGGTAATCGCCGACCATCTCCCGGGCCGGGGCCTCGTCGTCGACGATCATGATGTGCTGGCTTTGGGTCATGGTCCTGAGATCACGGAATTTCGGTCGCGGGGAGGGTGATGGTGAAGGTCGAGCCCTTGCCGGGGCCCTCGCTCTCGGCGGTCACCTCGCCGCCGTGCATGTCGATAATACGCTTGACGATGGACAACCCAAGCCCGGTCGAGCTCTCACCGGCGGTCGGTTTTGCCGACAGTCGCTGGAACCGGCCGAACAGGCGGCCGAGATCCTCCGGCGACAGGCCGGCGCCCTCGTCGCTGACGCGGACGATGGTGTCGCCGCCTTCATGGCTCACGATGACGCCGATCTTGCCGCCGATCGGTGAGTATTTGATGGCGTTGCTGATCAAATTGTCGATCGCCTCGCGGATGCGGTCGGTGTCGCACATGGTGACGATGTTGACGGGCGCGGTGACGCTGATCGCCTGCTGCTTGTTGACGGCGAGCGGCTGGTTGGCCTCGGCGACCTCCTTGACCAGAGCCGCGACGTCGACGGGCTCGCGGCGGATGGTGATGTCGAAGGCATCGGCCATCGCGTCCGAGATCAGATGATCGACCATCGTGGTCAGGCGCTTGGTGGCATCGCGGATGTGATCGACCTGGGCCACCACGCCGCTTGACGACGCGCCGGTCGAGATCAGCTCCTTCAGCATCTCGGTGCGGCCGAGGATGACGCCGAGCGGGTTCTTCAGATCGTGGGCAACAGTGCCGAGGATCTCGTTCTTGAAGCCGTTGGCGCGCTGCAGCCGCAGCCATTGCGCCGAGAGGCGGCGGTTGGCCTGCATCAGCGCGCGGGTGCGCTGGGCGACGCGGTCTTCCAGCTGGGTGTTGGCGGCCTGGAGCTGCTGGTAGAGGATGACGTTGTCGAAGGCGATCGAGAGCCGGCTGGAGAAGATCTCGACCAGCGAGCGGTCGGTCTCGGACAGCTCGCGCTCGGCCTGCAGCAGCACCACGACCTCGCGTCCGCTTCCGGTGCGCAAATAGATCACGCTGCGGTGGTCGGCGAATTCGTTCTTGCGGCCCTGGAAAGCGGCTTCCACCATTGCGCGCAGATCGGGGTCGAGCGCCTTCGACGAGGTCGTGCCGATGAAGCGGCTGTAGCAGCCGCTGCCGGCGAGCACCGAGAGCTCGGGGTCGATGCCGCCATTGTCGCGCAAGACCAGGATGCCGGCGCAATCGACGTTGAGCAGCGAGGCGAGCTGGGTCAGCACGCCCTCGGCGAGCCGTTGCATCGACTTGAAGTCGTACAGCGTGGAAGCCGCGTCGATGATGATCTCGAGCCCACGCCTTGTCTGCAGCATGCGCTCGAGCTGCTGGTAGGAGCGCAGCGCCGCGGTCAGCGAGGTGAACAGCTTGTCGGCAGTGAGCTCGGTCTTGGCCTTGTAGTCGTTGATGTCGTACTGCACGATCACGCGCCGCTCGGGCGCCTGGCCGGGCTGTCCGGTGCGCAGGATGATGCGGACGGTCTCGTTCTTGAGCTCGTTGCGGATGTACTCGACCAGCTCGAGGCCGGCGACATCAGTCTCCATGATGACGTCGAGCAGCACGGCGGCGATGTCGTTGTGCGCGGCCATCAGCTTGCGACCTTCGGCCGCGGAATGGGCGGAGAGGATCTCCAGGCCCTGGCCGTTGAGGTTGTAGTCGGACAGCGCGAAGCGCGTGCCGTCATGCACGGCCGGATCGTCGTCGATGACGGCGATCTTCCATTTCCGGGCGTCAACATCCTCCGATGCGGTACCGGTGTCGTCGATCAGGTGGAGGACATCGTCCTGTTCGGCCATTGAGAAGTCCCGTCAGTCTCTGTGCTTTGCCCGCCGCCCCTGGCGACCCGGGGCATGATAATGCGAAATGTAGTGCCTTGTCCCAGCTTGGATTCCAGCATCATGCGACCGCCGAGCTGCTGGGTGACGAGGTTATAGACGATATGGAGGCCGAGTCCCGTGCCACCTTCATTGCGCCTGGTGGTAAAGAATGGGTCAAAGGCCTGGCGCTGCACGTCGGAGGTCATGCCGGCCCCGTCATCGGTGAATATGATCTCGACGTCGTCGGCCCCGCGCGGCCGCGCCGAGATCGTGATCGTGCCGGCGCGGCCGTCGGCAAAGGCGTGGTTGGCGGCATTGAGGAACAAATTGGTCAGGATCTGGCCGTAGGAGCCGGGATAGCCATCGAGCAGCAGCCCCTCGGGCATGTCGACATGGAGCGTGATCGGCGACCGCTTCAGCACCGGCCGCAGGCTCGCGATGATCTGGTCGGTGGCTTCGCTGAGTGAGAACTGCCGCCGCTCGGCATGGGAGCGGTCGACCGCGACCTGCTTGAAAGACTGGATCAGTTCGCCGGCGCGCTGCAAATTGGCAACAAGCTGCTGCGAGGCGTCGCGCGAGGACTGCACGAATTCTTCCAGTTGCGAGCGGCGCAGGCCGCCTTCACCCTTGAGCTGGGCCTCGAAGATTTCGGTGCGCCGGGCAAAACTCGACGCAACGGTGAGGCTGATGCCGATCGGATTGTTGACCTCGTGCGCAACGCCGGCGACGAGGCCGCCGAGGGCTGCGAGCCTCTCGGCATCGATCAGATTCTGCTGCGCGGCGTTGAGCTCGAGCAGTGCACTCTCGGCTTTCTCCTTGGACGCGCGCAGCTCGTCCTCGGTCTGGCGTTTCGCGATGGCGTTTTCGCGGAACACTTCCACCGCGCGCGCCATGGCGCCCACTTCGTCGCGCGCGCGCGTGCCCTGCACCTCGCGGCCGAGGTCGCCGAGCGTGATCGCGCGCATCGCCGCCATGATCTGCTGCAGCGGCAGCCGGATCGACAGCGCGATCAGCACGCCGGCGGTGAGAATGATGCCGAGGAAGATCACGGCGATGGAAAGAACGCGACGGGAAATGTCCGCCAGCGTGCGGTCGAACGTCTCCTGCGCCTTCTGCTCGCGCTGGCGCATCTTGGTGGAGAGATCGTCGATGGCGCCGATCGCCTCGGCCTGGTTGGCGTCGATGGTGTTGCGCAGCAGCTCGGTGCGGTTCGTGAGCTGCTCGGAGAGCTTTGCAAAGCCTTCGCGCAGCGCGGCGGTCCGGGCCGCGAGTCGTCGCAGCGCCATGCGCTGGAGGTCGTTGTCGGCGAGATCGATCATCACGGGGATGGTCTTCTCGATCGTCTCGGTGTTGCGGCGGGCGTCGTCGGCCGCACCCGATGACAGCGACAGATAGTAGGAATTGGCCGCGACCAGCATCGCGGTGAAGGCCTCGCGCGACTTGCCCAGCGAAGGCCAGATCAGCGCGTCGCGATGGCCGGTGGCGCCTTCGATGATGGAGTAGAGCCCGGCCATGTCTCTGGCCGGTCCCTGCACCTGATCCTCATAGGTCCTGGCGATGGTCGCCTGCACGCCGCGCAGCTCGCCGAAGCCGTTGAGGAAGCGGTCGGTGGTGCGCTCCAGCTCCTCGACCGAGCCCGACAGCATCGGGTCCTTGGCGGCTCGGTTGCTCAGTGTCCCCAGCACCGCCTCGCGCAGCAGCAGGATCTCGGCGAACAAATCGGGGCTCGGCTGGTTGATGTAGCGGTGGATCAGATTGTGCAGCCGTCCCGTCTCGCTTTCGAGCAGCGCCAGGATCCGGTCGGACTCGCGCACCTGGCGCACGTCGTCCCAGGCCGAGCCGAGCACCTGCGAGCCGTTCCAGATCAGCCCGACCAGCACGATGACCACGGCGGAGTTCAGCGCCGCGATGGACAGGATGCGCCAGCGGATCGGCACGGCCCGGAGCATGCCGACCAGCCGCGCGCGCAGCCGCCCCATCGGGCCCGGCGACCTGTCTGCGTGCTCGCTGTGTCCAAGCCCGGGCAAGTGGCCTCACTCCACCTTGCGAATGCGTTCGATCAGCGCGGCCGCGGCCGGATCCTGCCCGGCCTTGGCGTAGATCGCGACCATCGCGTCTTCGAACGGCTTGCGGTCGATATCCCTGACGATGGTGACGTCCGCTGCTTCCGCCTTGCGCTGCGACTGCTCCTCGAGGTCGCGCCATTTCTCGCGCATGAACCGGCTGGAGCGCTGCGCGGCTTCCCGGAAGATGGTCTGGTCGTCGGCCGAGAGGCTGTTCCAGGCCTTCAGCGAGATCACCAGCACTTCGGGGCTCATCGTGTGCTCCGTGAGCGCGAGATAGCCGGCATGCTTGTAATGGTCCGTCGTCACGTAGGAGGGCCAGTTGTTCTCGGCACCGTCGATCAGATGGTTGGCAAGCCCGGCAAGCACCTGCCCATAGGGCATCTCGACCGGCTCCGCGCCGAGCGCGCGGATCATCTGGCTCATCAACTCCGACTGCTGCACCCGGATCCGCAATCCCTTGAGGTCCGCGACACTCCGCACAGGCCGGGCGCCGTTGTAGATCGACCGCGCGCCGGAATCGTAGAAGGCGAGGCCGACGAAGCCATAGGGCTCGAAGCTGCCGAGGATCTCGCCGCCGATCGGTCCGTCCAGCACCTTCTGCATGTGCTCGATGGACCGGAACAGGAACGGCATCGCCAGCACGTTCATCGCCGGGACGAAATTGCCGATCAGCGCCACATTGGTCCGGTTGAGATCGATCGCGCCGACCCGGGTCTGCTCGATGGTCTCCTTCTCCTCGCCGAGCTGGCGGGAGTGAAACACCTTGACCTCGTGCCGGCCGCCGCTGCGCTCGGCGATCAGGGCGCCCATGTAGCGCAGCGCCTGCACGGTCGGATAATCCTCGGTCTGGGTGTCGGCCGCGCGGAATTCGCGCGCAACGGCTCCCGTCGCGCAGATGGCGATCAGAAGCGCGACGAAAACCATCCCGGTCCGCTTGCGTTCGGCACGGTTCAACACTGGCACACTCAACCCCTCAGTGGTGGAGTCTATGGCGGGAGGAAAAGGTTCAATGCAATCTAGCAGATGGTCGTGGGAAGGCCATCCCGCCCGGCACTGCTGCGTGATTGTGCGGCGCGGCCGGGGCTCATTCCCGGTTGAAACCGCAAATGCCGCGCCTTAAGCAGGGACAGCCGCTTTCGTCGTGCGGCATGGAAAGAGCCATCGTGACTTCAGCATCGCGCCTTTTGCAGGTCGTCGCCGCCTTTGCGGTCCTCTCATTGGCCGCGCCGGTGCGTGCCGCGACCGACATCGCGTGGTGGCACGCCATGTCCGGCGAGCTCGGCCGGCAACTGGAAAAGCTCGCCTCCGACTTCAACGCCTCGCAGCCGGACTATCGCGTGGTGCCGACTTACAAAGGCAATTACACCGAGACGGTGACGGCCGCGATCTTCGCCTTCCGCTCGCGCAGCCAGCCCGCGATCGTCCAGGTCAACGAGGTCGCCACCGCCACCATGACGGCGGCCAAGGGCGCGATCTATCCCGTGTTCAGCCTGATGCGGGACATGAACGAGCCGTTCTCGCTAAATGACTACCTTCCCGCCGTCTCCGGCTACTACACCGATGCGGCCGGCAATCTTTTGTCCTTTCCGTTCAATTCGTCGACGCCGATCCTCTATTACAACAAGACCATGTTCCGCGACGCGGGCCTCGACCCGGAGGCGCCGCCGAAGACCTGGCCGGAGCTCGGTGCTGCTGCGAAACGCCTGCGCGATCGCGGCGCGGCGTGCGGCTTCACCACGTCCTGGCCGTCCTGGATCCATGTCGAGAATTTTTCGGCGTTTCACAATCTGCCGCTGGCGACGCGGACCAACGGCTTTGCCGCGCTCGATGCGGAGTTGACCATCAACAATCCATCTCTGGTGCGTCATGTCGCCGAGCTCAGCGAGTGGCAGAAGACCAAAGTATTCGACTACAGCGGCCGCGGCCAGTCGGCCGAGCCGCGCTTCCAGAACGGCGAATGCGGCATCTTCATCGGCTCCTCGGCGACGCGCGCCGACATCAAGGCGAATTCGAAGTTCGAGATCGGCTACGGCCTGATGCCGTATTGGCCCGACGTGAAGGGCGCGCCGCAGAACTCGATCATCGGCGGCGCCACACTTTGGGTGCTGCGCGATCGACCGCGCGAGGAATACAAGGGTGTGGCGCGATTCTTCGCTTACCTCTCGCAGCCTGGCGTGCAGGCCGCGTGGCACCAGAACACCGGCTATCTGCCTGTGACCCGCGCCGCCTTCGAGCTGACGCGCGCGCAAGGTTTTTACGAGCGCAATCCCGGCTCGGCGATCTCGTTCGAGGAGATCACGCTGCATCCTCCGACGGAGAATTCGAAAGGCATCCGGCTCGGCTCCTTCGTGCTGATCCGCGGCGCGATCGAGGACGAGCTGGAGCAGGCCTTTGCCGGCCGCAAGAGCGCGCAAGCCGCGCTCGATGCCGCGGTCGAGCGCGGCAACAAGATCCTGCGCCAGTTCGAACGCGCCAGCCCGGATCGGTAGGGGGCGCTGAGCGCACGCCTCGTCCTTCGAGACGACCGCTGGCGCGGTCTCCTCAGGATGAGGCTAAGCGGCATCGGTGCCGCCAAAATTGTTATCGCGCACTCCGTCCTCATCCTGAGGAGCCCGCCAAAGCGGGCGTCTCGAAGGATGGGCCGCGGGGAAACTACTCTTGAAATGCATTAGGTTACGATGTCGATGTTACTCCCCCACTTCGCCGACGCCGAGAGCTTTCGCGCCTTTCGCGCCGACCCTCCGCGATGGCTCTCCGTCGCGCTCGACATCGCCCGCAGCCACGATCTCGATGTCAGCGCGCCGCACGTGTTTACCACCGGCACCAATCTCGTGGTCGGGCTCGGCGATCGCTTGATCCTGAAAATCTTCCCGCCGCTGCTCCGCGCGCAATTCGTCTCCGAGCACGGCTCGCTGACCCAGCTTGCCGGCCGCCTCCATCTGCCGATCCCCGAGATCGTCGCCGAAGGCGAGCGCGACGGCTGGCCTTATCTCGTCATCACGCGCCTTGCCGGCACGCTCGGCTCGGAGGTCTGGCCGTCGTTGCCGGAAGCGCAGAAGGAGCGCGTGCTGCGCCAGATCGGCGAGACCATCGCGTCCGTGCAGCGCGCGCCGCTCGGTCCGCTCGCGCAGATCCAGCCGCGCTGGGACGACTTCATGCGCGCCCAGATGCAGGGCTGCGAGGCGCGCCACACGCGTCTCGGTCTTGCGCCGAAATTCCTCGCCGGCCTCGACGATCTCCTGCGTGATGCGGCAAAACTGATTCCGACGGATGCGCCGCCGGTGATCCTGATCGGCGAATACATTCCGGAGAATTTTCTGCTCGCCTGTCATGACGATCAATGGTCGCTCGCCGGGCTCTTCGACTTCGGCGACGTGCTGGCGGGATGGCGCGACTACGATCTGCTCGGCCCCAGCGCCTTCATGGCAGCGGGCCGGCCGGGGAGGGTGCGCAGCCTGCTCGAAGGCTTTGGCTACGCCAAGCCCGACTTCGCGCTCAAGCGCCGCCTGATGGCGCTGATGCTGCTGCATCGCGCCAGCGACCTCAACAGCCACATCTGCATCGAGGGCTGGCAGGACAAGGCGAACGATCTGGTCGAGCTGCAGGAGCTGATCTGGGCAGAGTAATTCACCGCTGCCGACCTCATCAACGCTGTCGTCCTGGACAAGCGCAGCGCTGATCCAGGACCCCTTACCCCAGGGCGGGGTTTTGCGAAGACTCGTGGTTGCCAGCTTCGCGCCGCAACTTCTCCCTGGGGTAATGGGTCCTGGCTTTCGCCAGGACGACGGCGGTTCAATAAGCCGCCCGCCAAACAAGCGAAGCTCAATTCAGCTTATTTTATGAGCAAATGCGCATCTTTGTATGCAACGCCCCAAATGATTGGCCCTTGATCGACGGTCCGGTCAATGGCTGTTTCATGTAGATATATCAGTGGCTTATGCTGGTTTAAACGCTCCTTAAGCCTTGGCACGAACCTTGCGAATCCAGTTCCAACCAGAAAACTTTGTGTTGGAGCCATTTCATGAAGCGCCGCGATTTCCTCAAGTCCGTTTCCGGATTGGCCGCAGGTGCGGCGCTTCCGGCCATGCCCTCCGTGATCTCGTCGGCCAAAGCCGATGCGCGCTCGGAGACGCTGCTGATCGTCTCGGAAGGCGGCCCCAACAATCTCGACATCCACGGCGTCGGCACCAACGTGCCCGGCTACGAGGTGTCCTGGAATTGTTACGATCGCCTGCTCAGCCACGAGATGAAGACCGGCCCCGGCGGCGTGCCCTATTACGACCGCGACAAGTTCAAGGGCGAGCTCGCCGAGGACTTCAAGATCGACGACATGTCGGTCACCTTCAAGCTGAAGAAGAACGCCAAATTCCACGACGGCGCGCCTGTCACCGCCAAGGACGTGAAGTGGTCGCTCGACCGCGCCGTCAGCGTCGGCGGCTTCCCCACCTTCCAGATGAGCGCGGGCTCGCTGACCAAGCCTGAGCAGTTCGTCGTGATCGACGACTACACGGTGCGTGTCGACTTCCTGAAGAAGGACAAGCTGACGATCCCCGATCTCGCGGTGATCGTGCCCTGCATCATCAACTCCGAACTGGTGAAGAAGAACGCCAGCGAGAAGGATCCCTGGGGTCTCGAATTCACCAAGCAGCAGACCGCGGGCTCGGGCGCCTACAAGGTGACGAAGTGGACCGCCGGCACCGAAGTGGTGATGGAGCGCAACGACGACTGGGTCGGTGGCCCCCTGCCGAAGATCAAGCGCGTGATCTGGCGCATGGTGCCGCAGGCCGGCAATCGCCGCGCGCTGCTGGAGCGCGGCGACGCCGACATCTCCTATGAGCTGCCGTTCAAGGACTTTCAGGAGATGAAGGCGAGCGGCAAGCTCAACGTGGTGTCGCTGCCGTTCTCCAACGGCATCCAGTATATCGGCATGAACGTGACCAAGCCGCCGTTCGACAATCCCAAGGTGCGTCAGGCGGTCGCCTACGCGATTCCCTATCAGAAGATCATGGACGCGGTGATGTTCGGGCTGGCGAACCCGATGTTCGGCGCGCCGAAGGACAAGCCGACCGAAGTCGCCTGGCCGCAGCCGCACAAATACAACACCGACATGGACAAGGCGAAGGCGCTGCTGGCCGAGGCCGGTTATCCCAACGGCTTCGAGACCACGATCTCGTTCGACCTCAACTTCGCGGGCGTCAACGAGCCGCTCTGTGTGCTCGTGCAGGAGAGCCTGGCCCAGATCGGCATCAAGACCACCATCAACAAGGTGCCCGGCGCCAATTGGCGCACCGAGTTGAACAAGAAGGAGATGCCGCTCTTCACCAACGTGTTCTCGGGCTGGCTCGATTACCCCGAATACTTCTTCTACTGGTGCTATCACGGCAATAATTCCGTCTTCAACACCATGAGCTACAAGTCGGCGGAGATGGACAAGCTGATCGACGGCGCACGCAATGCTGCCGCCACAGGCGACACCGCGACCTACGACACCGACGTGAAGGGCTTTGTCGACCTCGCCTACAGCGACATCCCGCGCATCCCGCTGTACCAGCCCTTCGTCAACGTCGCGATGCAGAAGAACATCAGCGGCTACCAATACTGGTTCCACCGGAGGCTGGATTATCGCGCGATGGCGAAGGGGTGAGGGCGGATGGCGGGCGCTGTCCTTCAGAGTGAGGTGAGCACGCTCTTCGGGCTCCCTCCCCCCTTGTGGGGTCCGAGGCGAGCGAAGCTCGCTCTCGAGGTTGGGGAGAGGGGTAGCCACAACCTCAGACCTCTCGCGGAGCCACCCCCCTCCCTAGCCTTCCCCCACAAGGGGGGAGGGAACGCAGTGGAGCGAGCCGCGCGAGCGTGCTCACCAGCGCAGCCCAGGAGGAGCACCCCATGCTGACCATGATCGGCAAGCGCCTGATGTTCGCGATTCCCTCGCTGATCGGGGTCGTCATCGTCACCTTCCTGCTGACCCGCGCGCTGCCCGGTGATCCCGCCGCGTATTTCGCCGGCCCCGCCGCGACGAAGGAAGCCGTCGAGCAGATCCGCAAGAAGCTCGGCCTCGACAAGCCGCTGATCGAACAGTTCTTCCGCTACACCAACGATCTCGCCCATGGCGATTTCGGCAACTCGCTCACGACGGGCCAGCCGGTCGCGGCCGAGATCCGCAATCGCCTGCCGGCCTCCGCCGAGTTGACGCTGCTCGGTCTCATCGTCTCGATCGTGATTGCGATTCCGCTCGGCGTGCTGGCGGCGACGCGACCGGGATCGTGGGTCGATCATCTCTGTCGTGTGACGACGACCGCCGGCGTCTCGTTGCCGGTGTTCTTCACCGGCCTCGTGCTGGTCTATGTCTTCTATTTCCGGCTCGGCTGGTCGCCTGCGCCGCTCGGTCGGCTCGACGTGTTCTACAGCGCGCCGCCGACGGTGACTGGCTTCTATCTGATCGACACCCTGATCGCGCGCGACTTCGAGGCGTTCCGTTCGGCATGCAGCCAGCTCATCCTGCCGGCGACGACGCTTGCGATCTTCTCGCTGGCGCCGATCGCGCGCATGACGCGCGCCTCGATGCTGGCGGTGCTGTCGTCCGAGTTCGTTCGCACCGCGCGCGCCAGCGGCCTGTCGCCGGCGACCGTCATCGTCACCTACGCCTTCCGCAACGCGATGCTCCCCGTCATCACCACGCTGAGCATGGTGTTCTCGTTCCTGCTCGGCGCCAACGTACTGGTGGAAAAAGTGTTCGCCTGGCCCGGCATCGGCTCCTATGCGGTCGAGGCGCTGATCTCGTCGGACTTCGCGCCGGTGCAGGGTTTCGTGCTGACCATGGCGGTGATGTACGTGCTGCTCAATCTCGTGATCGACATTCTCTATGGCGTGATCGATCCGCGCGTGCGCTTGGAAGGGTAGGGGGACACAATGAGCTCCGTTGCGCCTGCTGTTGAACCTGTCGGTCCCGCGCGGACTTCAGGGTTCGTCGCGTTGCTCGATCAGACCCGCTACGTGCTCGGCGAGAACAAGGTCACCGGTTTTGCCTTTGCACTGCTGATCGTGATCCTCCTTGCCGCGATCTTCGGTCCCTATGTGGTGCCGTATGACCCGCTGGCGTCCGACACCGCGGCGTCGCTGAAGCCGCCATCGGCCGCGCATTGGTTCGGCACCGACCAGTTGGGCCGCGATATCTTCAGTCGCGTCGTGGTGGCGACGCGGCTCGATACGTTCATCGCGGTCGCCTCCGTCGTCCTGGTGTTCCTGATGGGCGGGCTCGCCGGCATCGCGGCCGGCTATTTCGGCGGCTGGACCGATCGCATCGTCGGTCGCATCGCCGACACCATCATGGCGTTCCCGCTGTTCGTGCTCGCCATGGGCATCGTCGCCGCGCTCGGCAACACCGTGCAGAACATCATCCTGGCCACCGCCATCGTGAACTTCCCGCTCTATGCCCGCGTCGCGCGCGCCGAAGCCAATGTCCGCCGCAACGCCGGCTTCGTGCAAGCCGCGCGGCTGTCCGGCAACGGCGAATTCCGCATTCTGCTGGTGCACATCCTGCCGAACATCATGCCGATCATGATCGTGCAGATGTCGCTGACCATGGGCTACGCCATCCTCAATGCCGCCGGTCTCTCGTTCATCGGCCTCGGCGTCCGTCCGCCGACGGCGGAATGGGGCATCATGGTCGCCGAAGGTGCCGGCTTCATGGTGTCAGGCGAATGGTGGATCGCGCTATTCCCGGGCCTCGCTCTGATGATCGCCGTGTTCTGCTTCAACCTCCTCGGCGACGGCCTGCGCGACATCGTCGACCCCCAGCGGAGGACGTGATGGCTGGATTCCGCGCAAATTTTCGCTCAAAATTCTCCAATGATTTCAATCCCGTTCTACTGTGCATGGGGTTGTTTTCGACGTTTTTGTTTGGGAGGCACCCATGACCGCCCAGCCGCTGCTCGACGTCCAGGACCTCACGGTCGAATTCACCACCCGCCGCGGCATCGTCAAAGCCGTCCAGCACGTCAACATCTCCGTCGCCAAGGGCGAGACGCTGGCGATCGTCGGCGAGTCCGGCTCCGGCAAATCGGTGACCTCCTATGCCGTGATGCGCATTCTCGATCGTGCAGGGCGGATCGCCGAGGGCTCGGTGATGTTCTCGGGCATCGACGTGAAGGCCGCGACCGAAGACCAGATGCGTGATTTGCGCGGTCGCGAAGTCTCGATGATCTTCCAGAACCCGCGCGCCGCGCTCAACCCGATCCGGAAGGTCGGCGACCAGATCGAAGACGTGCTGCGCACCCATGTCCAGCAGGCCATGGTTTCCGATCGCGGCGAAAAGGCGATCGAGGCGCTGGAACAGGTCAAGATCGCCCGCCCGCGCGAGCGCTATCACGCGTATCCGTTCGAATTGTCCGGCGGCATGTGCCAGCGCGTCGTCATCGCGCTCGCGCTCGCCTGCAATCCGCAGCTGCTGATCGCGGATGAGCCGACGACCGGATTGGACGTCACTACGCAAAAGGCGGTGATGGATCTGATCGTCGAGCTGACCAAGCGCAAGGCGATGTCCACCATCCTGATCACGCATGATCTCGGCCTCGCCGCAGCCTATTGCGACCGCGTCGTGGTGATGGAAAAGGGCAGGGTGGTCGAGACCGCGAAGGCCGCCGACATCTTCGCTAACCCGCAGCATCCCTACACCAAGAAGCTGATGCGCGCGACGCCGCGGCTCGGCGTGAGCCTGCGGGATCTGTTGCCGGAGGAGGAGACTCTTGCCTCTCCCAGCACCGTGTCCGCGGAAGCAGCCCCTCACCCCAACCCTCTCCCCGTGAAGGACGGGGAGAGGGAGAAGACGCCTCTTCTCCTCATCGACAAGCTGGTCAAGGAATATCCCCGCCAGGGCGCGACCGCCACGCTCGGAAAATTGTTCGGCCGCAAGCCGCCGGTCGAGCCGGATGTGTTCCGCGCGGTCGACGGCATCAGCTTCACGGTCGGCCATGGCGAGAGCGTCGGCCTGGTCGGCGAGTCCGGCTGCGGCAAATCGACCACGTCGATGATGGTGATGCGGCTGCTGGACCAGACCTCGGGCCTGATCCAGTTCGACGGCGAGGACATCGGCGCCATCGCGCCCGCCGGCTTTGCCCGGCTGCCGCAGCGCAGCCGCATCCAGATGGTGTTCCAGGATCCGACCGACAGCCTCAACCCGCGCTTCACCGCCGTGCGTGCCATCGCCGATCCCATCATGCAGCTTGGCGACATCAGGGGGCGGGACGCGCTCCGCGCCCGCTGTGAGGAGCTCGCCACCATGGTGGGCCTGCCGCACAATCTGCTGGATCGCTTCCCGCACCAATTGTCGGGCGGCCAGAAGGCCCGCGTCGGCATCGCCCGCGCCATTGCCCTGCACCCGAAACTCGTCATCCTGGACGAGCCGACCGCCGCGCTCGACGTCTCGGTCCAGGCGGTGGTCCTTAATCTGCTCCAGGACCTCAAGGCGCGGCTAGGTATGAGTTATCTGTTCGTCTCGCATGATTTGAACGTAGTGCGCTTGTTGTGCGATCGTGTCATTGTCATGCGGTCGGGTCGAATCGTCGAGGAAGGATCTTCCGAGCGGGTCTTGAGCGATCCGCAGGACGACTACACCAAGGAGCTGCTGACGGCGATCCCGCATCCGCCGCTGCAGACACTGGGCGCACACTGAGAGCTTGTTTGGGAGCGTGATGGCCGAACCGCTGGACGATTATATCGACGCTGTTACGAAAGCGTTGGCGTTGCCTGTCGAGGAAGCATGGAGGTCGTCCATTCGCGCCAATCTCGAGGTCTCGCTACGGCTCGGCCGCTTCGTCGACGAATTCGCGCTGCCGGACGAGACCGAGCCGGCGCCCGTCTTCACGGTCTGACGCCGCCATGACGACCAAGCCAGAGATGACGGCCTCCGAGATCGCGAGCGCGGTTGCGGGCCGCAAGATGTCGGCGCTCGATGCGACCGAAGCAGCGCTTGCGCGTATCAAGCAGCACGACACCATCCTCAACGCCTTCACCGACATCACCGCCGATCGCGCCCGCGCCAAAGCGCGCGCGATCGATGCCGACATCGCCGCCGGCAAGACCGTCGGCCCGCTCACCGGCGTGCCCTTCGCGGTGAAGAATTTATTCGACGTCGCAGGCCTCGCCACCCGCGCCGGCTCGAAGATAAACCGAGACCGCGCGCCCGCGACGCGCGATGCCACGCTAATCGAGCGTATGGAAGCGGCTGGCGCCGTGCTGGTCGGTGCGCTCAACATGGGCGAATACGCCTATGACTTCACCGGCGAGAACGTCCATGACGGTCCCTCGCGCAATCCGCATGATACCACGCGGATGAGCGGCGGCTCCTCCGGCGGATCCGGCAGCGCCGTCGGCGGCGCGCTGGTGCCGATCGCGCTCGGCTCCGACACCAACGGTTCGATCCGCGTGCCGTCCTCGTTCTGCGGCATCTTCGGCCTGAAGCCCACCTATGGCCGGCTCTCGCGTGCGCGCTCCTTCCCGTTCGTCGCGAGCCTCGATCATCTCGGCCCGTTCGCGCGCTCCGCCACCGATCTCGCGCTCGCCTTCGACGCGATGCAGGGGCCGGATGCGGACGACGCCGCCTGCACCACCACACGTGGTCTGGAGCCGACGCTGCCGCTGCTCGCCAATCCGGTTTCGGACCTGCGCATCGCAATCGCCGGCGGGTACTTCCAGCAGAATCTGTTTCCGGAAGCCGTCGAAGCCGTCAGCCGCGTCGCCAAGGCGCTGGGCGCAACGCGCGTGGTGGACGTGCCGGAAGCCGCGCGCGCCCGCGCGGCGGCCTATGTCATCACCACCACGGAAGGCGCCTCGCTGCATCTCGACCGGCTCCGCAAGCGGCCGAACGATTTCGATCCCGCCGTGCGCGACCGGCTGATCGCGGGCGCTATGGTGCCGGCGCCGCTGGTCGACCGCGCGCAAAAATTCCGCCGCTGGTATCGAACGCAACTCGCCGAGATATTCAAGTCGGTCGACGTGCTGATCGCACCGGCGACGCCGTGCACCGCGCCGAAACTCGGCCAGATCAATTTCAATCTTGGCGGCGTCGAGCTGCCGGTGCGCGCCAATATCGGCATCCACACCCAGCCGATCTCCTTCATCGGCCTGCCTGTGGTTGCCGTGCCGGTGCCGCTCGAACCGCTGCCGATCGGCGTGCAGATCATCGCCGCGCCATGGCGCGAGGACATCGCGCTGCGCGTCGCATACGCGTTGGAGAAGATGGGCGTCGCCGCCGCGCCCAGCGCAAAAGGATTTTGAGATGGAGATCGATCTCCCCGACGTGATCGCGGACGTCAAAGCCGCGTTCGATCGCTATGAGCAGGCGTTGATCACCAACGACGTCGCGGTGCTCGGCGAGCTCTTCCGCAACGATCCCCGCACGCTGCGTTATGGCATCGGCGAGAATCTCTACGGCTATGAGGCGATCTCCGGATTCCGCGCCGGGCGCTCGCCGGTCGGCCTCAATCGCCGCACCGCGAAAACCGTGATCACCAGCTATGGCCGCGACACGGCGGTCGCCTCCACCCTGTTCTATCGCGACACGATGCCGGGCAAGGTCGGCCGGCAGATGCAGACCTGGGTAAAATTCCCGGAGGGCTGGCGCGTCGTCGCCGCCCATGTCAGCATCATCGACGAGTCGAAAGAGACCTGACCGTATGACGCTTGACGATCTTCCGCCCGGAGCGCTGCCGGCCGATCCGGCGGTGCCGCGTGTCGACCGGGCGTCACCATCAGCTCACAAAATCACGCGCGCCGAGGAGCTGCGCCTGCAGCTCGCCGACGAGATCGTGCGCGGCGCTCTGCCGCCCGGCGCGCCGCTTGACGAGACCGACATCGCGCGCCGCTTCAGCGTCTCGCGCACGCCGGTGCGGGAAGCGCTGCGCCAGCTCGTGGCAAGCGGCCTCGTCGAAGCACGCGCCCATCGCGGCGCGGTGGTGGCACAGCCTTCGTTCGAACGGCTGACGGGCATGTTCGAGGCGATGGCGGAGCTGGAAGCGCTGTGCGCGGGTCTTGCCGCCGAACGCATGTCGGCCACTGAGCGTCACGGTCTGGAAGCCATCCACGAAGAGCTGCGGGTGTTGAGCTACGCCGGCAATCCCGAGCGCTTCCACGAGGTCAACGAGCGCTTCCACAACGCGATCTATGCGGGATCGCAGAACGGCTACATCGCCGAGATCACGCTGGCGACGCGCGTGCGCGTGCAGCCGTTTCGTCGCGCCCAGTTCCGCAACCTCGGCCGATTGGCAAAGTCGCAAGCCGAGCACGACCGCGTCGTCGTCGCGATCATGCGCGGCGACAAGCAGGGCGCCGCCGCCGCGATGCGCGCGCATATCGAGCTGGTGCGCGGGGAGTACGAGATCTACGCGGTGTCGGTGTAGGGCCGCGCGCACGGTGCCGTAGGATGGGCAAAGGCGCAAAGCGCCGTGCCCACCATCTACCCAAGCTGACGGTGATGGTGGGCACGCTTCGCTTTGCCCACCCTACGAGACCTATGCCGTAGCGGCTTCCGCCATAAACTTCCGCCATCCACCATAAGCCGTGATATCTCGCGCCTCGCCCAGCACCTCGGGCTCGACGAGAAATCCCTTCACGCTGCGGCCATCCGCCAGCCGCACGGTGCCAATCGCCATCGGCGCGGGAATCGCGTTGACGAACTTGCCGAAGGCGGACGACGACAGTATCCAGATCTCCAGCTCGATCGACGCGCCCTTGCCGGTTTCGACGCGCAGCATGCCCGGCTTCGGCGGCGTGGTCTTCAATGCGTAGAGCTTGTAGTCCGCCGCGGTCCTGGTCGCCTCGATCAGCTGGCCGTTCAGCGCTTTCAACTCGCCGTTCAACGCCATGCCGGACAGATGCGCGCCGACCACGGCGATGGGAATCTCGTCGATGCCGTTTGCGGCAAGCGGCGCCAGCGCTGCTTGCGCCGCACCCTTTGCGCCAAGCGTCAGTTTGGTATCGGCATGAAACACGCGTCCGATGCTCGCGAGCAGCGCGTCGTGACCCGTGGGTGCAAGGAGCGTGATGCCGAACGGGATGCCGTCGGCGCGCATCGCCGCCGGCAGCGCGAGACCGCAGAGGTCGAGCAGATTCACAAAATTGGTGTAGGTGCCGAGCCGGCTGTTGAGCTCGATCGGATTGGCCAGCACCTGCGCGGTCGTATAGGCCGTCGGCGCCGTCGGCAGCACCAGCGCGTCGATATTGGTGAAGGTGCGCTCGGCGATCTTGCGCAGGCCCTGCAGGCGATAGAGCGCGGAGAAGGTCTCCGCCGCCGTTAACCGCGCACCGGCCGCGGTGATCTCGCGTGTCACCGGATGGATCGTATCCGGCGCGGAGGCGAGCAGGTCGCGGATCACGAGATAGCGCTCGGCGACCCACGGTCCTTCGTAGAGCAGCCGCGCCGTCTCGTAGAATGGCTCGAGGTCGAACTCGATGAGGGTTGCGCCAAGCGCGGTCCAGCGCTTCAACGCGTCAGCGTAAGCCGCTTCCGCCTTCTTGTCGCCGAAGAAGATCAGCTGTCCGCTGCGCGGCACGCCGAGGCGCAGGTTTGCCGGGAGCGGGGTGATCGCGCCGAGCGGCCGGTCGCGCGAGAACGGATCGGCCTGGTCGGGACCCGCCATCACGGAGAGCGCCAGCGCGGCGTCGTCCACGGTCAGCGCGAACACCGAGATACAGTCCAGCGTCCGGCAGGCCGGCACCAGGCCAGCGGTCGAAATCATGCCGAGGCTCGGCTTCAGACCAACGATGTTGTTGAGCATCGCCGGCACGCGCCCGCTGCCGGCGGTGTCGGTGCCGAGCGACAGCGGCACCAGCCCGGCGCCGACGGCGGTAGCCGATCCCGAGCTCGATCCGCCGGGAATGAGGTCCTCACGGATCGCGTTTCTGGGGATGCCATAGGGCGAGCGCACGCCGACAAGGCCGGTCGCGAACTGGTCGAGATTGGTCTTGCCGATGATGATCGCGCCGGCGGCGCGCAGCCGCGCAACCGCGGTCGAATCGTGTGTCGGGATGTACGAGAAGGCCGGGCACGCCGCGGTGGTCGGAAATCCCAGCGCGTCGATGTTGTCCTTCACCACCACCGGCACGCCATAGAGCGGCAGGCCGGCGGCCTCCTTGGTGGCGAGCTTCTCGGCTTCCGCGATCGCGTCGTTTTCGTCGCGCAGGCTGATGAAGACGGCGGGATCGTTGTGGTCGCGGATGCGCTGATAGGTGCGCGCGACCGTCTGCGCCGGCGTGAGCGTGCCCGCGCGGTGCGCGGCCACGATCGCGGCGATCGTTTCAGGCTGCTCAGCCCCCATTTCAGCCCTCATGGCGACAAACTCCGGCTACGTCTCTTCACCCGGATCGAAGCAAGCGATGTGCCATTGTGTACAGAATCCGGGCAGGACAAGTGCTGCGGATATTATCGATGGATCAGTGGCTTGTGGGATATTTCGAGCGCCGGCGGGCCTGCGTGTCAGCGCCCTGTTACGGGCATTTGCGCAAATAATGGGCAGCTCACCGAGCCCCGAGCTTGCGCCCCAACAATTGTCGTGGCCAACATGCTGGCCAACGCGGTCCCGACGAGGCTGCGGTCGGTCCCGGCTCCCGGGCGAGGAGGAAACCATGACAGCCGCCCCTCGCGGTGATGCTTCGAGCCTGTTCGCGACACCCAGAACCGTTGCCGAGCATCGCGCCGACGGCAGCATCGTGCTGCGCTCGCCCGAGCCGCTGCGCGATGGCGCGCGTTGCGTCGGCGACTGGCTGGAGCAATGGGCGCGGCAGAGGCCTGATACGATTTTCCTCGCGGAGCGCAGCAGTGCCGAAGCGCCATGGACCACCGTCACCTATGCGCAGGCGCTCCGGCAGGTGCGCGCGACAGCGTCCTGGATTCTGGCGCAAGGTCTCAGTCCGGAGCGCCCGCTCGCGATCCTCTCCGACAACAGCATCGATCATGCGTTGCTGGCATTGGCGGCCCAGCATGTCGGCGTGCCCTCGGCGGCGATCTCGCCGGCCTATTCGCTGATGTCCAAGGATTTCGACAAGCTCAAGAGCATGATCACGCTGCTTGAGCCCGCCGCGATCTATGTCTCCGCGACGAGGCCGTTTGCGGCGGCACTGGCCGCGATCAAGCCGCTGCATAGCGCGCAGATCATCAGCGGCAACGCGAGCGACGCCGATGCGCTCGCCTTTCGCACCGTTGCGGCGACGCCTGAAACGGCGGACGTCGCAAGAGCCTTCGCCGCTGTCACACCGGACACCATCGCAAAATTCCTGTTCACCTCGGGCTCGACCGGCACGCCGAAAGCCGTGATCAACACCCAGCGCATGCTGACGTCGAGCCAGCAGGCCAAGGCGCAGACCTGGACGTTTCTCGAACAGGGGCGCGACGATCTCGTCATTCTCGACTGGCTGCCCTGGAGCCACACCTTCGGCGCCAACCACAATTTCAATCTCGTGCTGCGCAATGGCGGCTCGCTCTATATCGACGGCGGCAAGCCGGCGCCCGGTCTGTTTGCGATGTCACTCGCCAATCTCAGAAGCGTGATGCCGACGGTCTATTTCAACGTGCCGCGCGGCTTCGATATGCTGATCGCGGCGCTGCGCGGCGACGGGGAACTGTGTCGCCGCTTCTTCAGCGAGGTGAAATTCGCGTTCTACGCCGGTGCCGCGTTGCCGCAGAATCTCTGGGACGCGCTCGAAGAACTCTCCGTCAAGACTGTTGGCCGCGCGATGCCGATGGTCTCGGCCTGGGGCTCGACCGAGACCTCGCCGCTGGCCACCGACTGCCATTTCCTCGCGGAACGCTCGGGCAACATCGGCGTGCCTATCCCCGGCACCGAATTGAAGCTCGTCACCTCGGGCGACAAGCTGGAGGTGCGCGTGCGCGGCCCCAACGTCACGCCGGGCTATTGGAAAGCGCCGGAGCTGACCAGGCAGGCGTTCGACGACGAGGGATTTTATCTCATCGGTGACGCCGTGAAGTTCGCCGATGCGAAGCGGCCCGAGCGCGGCCTGTTCTTCGACGGTCGCGTCGCGGAGGATTTCAAACTCAATTCCGGCACCTGGGTCAGCGTCGGCACGCTGCGCCTCGCCGGCATCGCCGCGCTGGCGCCGCTCGCGCAGGATATCGTCATCACCGGCCATGGCGGCGACGAGGTGCGCTTCCTGGTGTTTCCGAACATCGCTGCGTGCCGCGCGCATGCCGGCCTGCCTGAGACCGCAGGCGTCAACGACGTGCTTGCGCATGACAAGGTCAGAGCCGCGATCGCGCAGGGTCTGGCGAAGCTCAAGCAACACGGCGCCAACTCCTCCGGCCACGCCACGCGTGCCCTGCTGCTCGACGAGCCGCCGTCGGTGGACGGCGGCGAGATCACCGACAAGGGCTACATCAATCAGCGCGCGGTGCTGACGCGGCGTGCCGATGCGGTGGCGCGGTTGGATGACGCTGCGCCAGGCGAGTGGATCGGTCTGTAGCGCTTGGGCCCGTGCCCCGGAAGCAGCGCAGCACCCAGTGATGCGCTGCAGAGCCGGGCCTATCTCGTTTGTGCGCGCGGTCGCGTGGATCCCGGCTCTGCGCAGCAGCGCTTCACGCTGCAGCGCGTCCGGAACACGAGAGCGGGGCAAAGAAAAAGGCCAGCCAACCTGCCGCATTATCCTGCATGATTCTTTTGTTGCCTAAGCAACTAGTTTGTGCGAACCGTTCCAGACTAGGATGACGGCGGGAGAACCGCCGCGTCGGATCGGAGGAAGCTATGCTCGGCAGAGAGGGTACCGCCGGCGAACGACGGTGCATGCCCGGACATGACAGGGCTCAGCGCTCGCTGCGTGGTTCGTCAGGTCTCGGTGCTGCCGGTGACCGCGCCGAGATTTTCGTGCAGACGGCGCAACAGGTCGATCAGCACCTCGCGCTCGTCTTTGTCCAGGCAGGACAACAGGCGCCGTTCGCGCTCGAATGCCGCGACGATCACCTTGTCATGGATGGCGCGGCCCTTCGCCGTCAGCGAGATCGAGTGGGTGCGCCCATCGTTGGGATCGGTGCGGATCGAGATCAGGCCCCGCTTTTCCAGACCGGCCAGCGTTCGGCTCACCGGGCCCTTGTCGAAACCGATGACGTGGCAGATGCGCGACGCCGGAATGCCGGGCTCGATCGCCAGCAGCGACATGATCCGCCATTCCGTGACGTTGACGCCGAACTGCCGCTGATAGAACGCCGTGGCGCTGTTCGAGAGCTTGTTGGCGATGAAGGTGATGAACGCGGGGACGTAGCGGTCGAGATCGAGCGTCGGTCCCGTATCGGCGGGCGCAGGTTTCTGGCGGGCTCTGGTCGAAGACGGCGGCATATCGGGATTCTGTCTCGCGGCGTGTCCGAAAGACCTAAGGGTAAGCGCCGCCCTTGCACAAGATCAAAATAAGTGAGGACTTCCATGAGCGCTTCCAGCTCCCCGGAAATCAACGGTTCGTCGGCCGTCCCGCATCTCGACGTCGATCCTTTCGCGATGGATTTTTTCGCCGATCCCTATCCCACGCATGAGCTGCTGCGGGAGGCGGGACCTGTCGTCTATCTCGACAAGTGGAACGTCTATGGCGTCGCGCGCTATGCCGAGGTCCATGCCGTGCTGAATGATCCCGCGACCTTCTGCTCCAGCCGCGGCGTCGGCCTGTCCGACTTCAAGAAGGAGACGCCGTGGCGGCCGCCGAGCCTGATCCTCGAAGCCGATCCTCCCGCGCACACCCGTACCCGCGCCGTGCTCTCAAAGGTGCTGTCGCCGACGGTGATGAAGGGGCTCCGCGACCGCTTTGCCGCGGTAGCGGAACAGCGTGTGGACGCGCTGCTGGAGAAGCGCAGCTTCGATGCCATCACGGACCTCGCCGAGGCCTATCCGCTGTCGATCTTCCCGGATGCGCTCGGGCTAAAGCCGGAGGGGCGCGAGAATCTCATTCCCTATGCCAGTGTCGTGTTCAACGCCTTCGGCCCGCCGAACCAGTTGCGCCAGGAAGCGATCGCGCGCTCGGCGCCGCACCAGGCCTACGTCACCGAGCAGTGCCAGCGGGACAACCTCACGCCCGGCGGCATCGGCGCCTGCATCCACGCCCATGTCGACGAGGGTGCCATCACCGCCACCGAAGCGCCGCTGCTGGTGCGTTCGCTGCTGTCGGCGGGCCTCGACACCACGGTCAACGGCATCGGTGCTGCGGTGTATTGCCTGGCGCGCTTTCCGGAGCAGTGGCAGCGCCTGCGTGGCGATCCCACCCTGGCGCGCAACGCTTTCGAGGAGGCCGTTCGTTTTGAAAGCCCGGTGCAGACCTTCTTCCGCACGACAACGCGCGAGGTCGAACTGTCAGGCGCGACCATCGGTGAGGGCGAGAAGGTGTTGATGTTCCTGGCGGCTGCCAATCGCGATCCGCGGCGCTGGGACAAGCCTGACAGCTACGACATCACCCGCCGCACGTCCGGCCATGTTGGCTATGGCTCAGGTATTCACATGTGCGTCGGCCAGCTGGTCGCGCGGCTGGAAGGCGAGACAATGCTCGCGGCGCTGGCCCGACGGATCGCAAAAATCGAGATCACGGGCGAGCCAAAGCGCCGCTTCAACAACACGCTGCGCGGGCTCGACAGCCTGCCCGTGAGCATCACGCCGGCCTGACGCGACCGGCATCGAAAACAACAAATACGACAGGGGAGGGAACAATGAAGAACTTGAAGTGGACGCTTGCGCTGGCCGCGAGCCTGATTGGCGGCGCGGCAAATGCCGAGATTTCGGACAACGTCGTGCGTGTCGGCGTGCTCAACGACATCTCCGGCATCTTCCAGGACACCAACGGCATGGGCTCGGTCGAGGCCGCGCGCATGGCCGCCGAGGATTTCAACGGCGGCGGAAAAGGCATCAAGGTCGACATCGTCTATGCCGATCACCAGAACAAGGCCGATGTCGGCAACGCCATCGCGCGCAAATGGCTCGATGTCGAGGGTGTCGACGCCATCGTCGACGTGCCGAACTCGGCCGTCGGTCTCTCCATCAACACGCTGCTGCGCGACAGCCGCATGACGTTTCTTGCGTCGTCCACCGCGAGCTCCGATCTCACCGGCAAGGCCTGCTCGCCCAACACCATCCAGTGGGTCAACGACGCCTGGGCCACCGGCAACACCACGGCGGCGGCGATGATGTCGCGCGGCGGCAAGGAGTGGTATTTTCTCACGGTCGACTACGCACTCGGCAAGGGCATCGAGGCGGAAGCCCAGAAATACATCGAAGCGCATGGCGGCAAGGTGTTGGGCTCCAGCAAGCACCCGCTCGGCACCTCCGACTTTGCCTCCTTCCTGTTGCAGGCGCAGGGCTCGAAGGCGCAGGTGATCGGGCTCGCCAATGCCGGCGGCGACACCATCAACGCGGTAAAGCAGGCCGCTGAGTTCGGGATCCAGCAGGGCGGACAAAAGCTCGTCGCCTTCCTGCTCTTCATCAACGACGTCCACGGCATGGGCATCAAGGTCGCGCAAGGGCTCCAGCTCATGGAAGCGTTCTATTGGGACATGAACGACGACACCCGCGCCTTCGCCAAGCGCTTCGCGGCGCGGCCCGGTATGAACGGCAAGATGCCGAGCGGTAACCAGGCGGGAGTTTATGCCTCCACGCTCGCTTATCTCAACGCGGTCGCCGCGACCGGCAGCGACAACGCCAAGGACGCCGTGCCCGAGATGAAGAAGTTTAGGGGTAAGGACAAGCTGTTCGGCGACACCACGATCCGCCAGGACGGCCGCGTCGTGCATCCGATGTATCTGTTCGAGGTGAAGAAGCCGGAGGAATCGAAATATCCGTACGACTATTACAAGCTGGTCTCGACGATCTCTGCGGAGCAGGCGTTTCGACCGTTGGCGGAAGGTGGGTGCGGGTTGGTGAAGTAGTGATGTAGCCGCGAGCGCCGCTGCACCCTCTCCATCTGTGGGAGAGGGTGGCTTCGCAAAGCGAAGCCGGGTGAGGGGTTCTCTCCGCGAGTCATTCTCTTTCGAGCGCGCTGAGACAGACCCCTCATCCGGCGCTTCGCGCCACCTTTTCCCGCAAGGGGAGAAGGAAGAAAAAGCTACACCACCTTGCTGCTTCCCTGCGTAATCAGCCGCGCGGCGCGCTGGTCGCGGGCGTAGATCCAGAGCCAGCTCAGCGCGACGCTGAGGCGGTGGCGCAAGCCGATCAGGAAGTAGATGTGGGCGATGCCCCAGATCCACCACGCGATGGTGCCGCGCAGCTTGATGCGGCCGAAATCGATCACCGCGAGCCGCTTGCCGATC
Organism: Bradyrhizobium sp. WSM1253; assembly: GCF_000244935.1. Taxonomy (NCBI): domain Bacteria; kingdom Pseudomonadati; phylum Pseudomonadota; class Alphaproteobacteria; order Hyphomicrobiales; family Nitrobacteraceae; genus Bradyrhizobium; species Bradyrhizobium sp. WSM1253. The sequence goes on along the minus strand of NZ_JH600073.1, from coordinate 4,310,342 downwards.
TGCGCGAGGCTGCCGGAGTGTTTGTAGCGGAACGGCCCGGTCGGCTCCTGGCGCAGCCGGGCCTTGATGGTCTCGGCCACGTGACGGCCCTGCTGCTTGGCGGCCGGCGCGATGCCGGGCACCGGCTTGCCGTCCCAGGCGTTGATCAAAACGGTGTCGCCGATCGCAAAGATTTCTGGATGACCGGGGATGGTGAGATCGGCTTCCACTTGGACGCGTCCGGCGCGATCGGCCGGTGCGCCCAGCCATTCCGCGGCGGGCGAGGCACGGACGCCGGCGGCCCAGATCTTGGTTTTGGCATCGAGCCGCTCGCCGCCGAACACCACGCCGTCGCGGTCGATCTCAGTGACGGCCTGTCCCAGCACGACCTCGACGCCGATTTTCTCCAGCGAGGCCTGCGCATAGGCCGAGAGATCATCGGGAAAGCCTGCGAGCACGCGCGGACCCGCCTCGATCAGCACCACCCGCGCCTTGTTGGTGTCGATATTGCGGAAGTCGGCTGGCAAGGTGTGGTGCGCCATCTCGGCGATGGTCCCCGCGAGCTCCACGCCCGTTGGACCGGCGCCGACGATGACGAAAGTCAGCCGTGCCGCGCGTTTGGCCGGATCGGTCTCGCGCTCGGCGCGCTCGAACGCCACCAGGATATGACGGCGCAAGGTGGTCGCGTCCTCCAGCGTCTTCAGGCCGGGCGCGAACTGCTCCCATTCGTCGTGGCCGAAATAAGCGTGCCGCGCGCCAGTGGCGAGCACCAGCGTGTCGTACGGCACCTCGCTGCCATCGTCGATCAGCACGCAGCGCCTGTCGGCATCCACCCCGCTGACGGCCGCAAACAGCGTCGTCACGTCGCGCCGGTCGCGCATCAGATGCCGGACCGGCCAGGCGATCTCGCTGGTCGCGAGCGAGGCGGTCGCGACTTGGTAAAGCAGCGGCTGGAACAAATGATGGTTGCGGCGGTCGATCAGCGTGATCTCGACCGGGCTGCCGGCGAGCCGGTAGGTCGTCTCCAGCCCGCCGAAGCCGGCTCCGACAATGACGACGCGGTGCGGTGTCGTGGTCATGTTGCGCCCTCGAATCTCGCTGCTCTATTCTCTCATTTAAGTGCGGATTGGGCGTGGCGGTCCAATAGCCGTCATCAATGGACGCATAGGCTAAGGGTATCGAGTGTATCGCTATCCCGCGAAAAAGCGCCGCATGCTCCGCCGAAGTGAGTAGAATTATATTTCTTGCTATCGCCGATCGGGGCGAAATATGGTGCAGGGGCGGGCGCCGAGCCATTGGCGGCGCGAGAGATTTTGCGTTCAATAGAGATGACCCGGGGCGGCAATCACCCCGCTTCCGGGCATAATAATATGGAGGGGAGTGGTTATGAGGACGGCATTCTGGCTGGCGGGCGCAGCGGCGCTGGTGCTGGCAGGCCCGGCATCCGCCGGCGACACCATCAAGATCGGTTTCGTTTCGACCTTCAGCGGCCCGACCGCCGTGATCGGCAATGACATGCGCAACTCGTTCGAGCTCGCGCTCGATCATCTCGGCCGCAAGATGGACGGCAAGCCGGTCGAGGTGATCTACGAGGACGACGGACAGAAGCCCGACGTCGGCAAGCAGAAGACCGAGAAGCTGGTGCAGTCCGACAAGGTCGACTTCATCGTCGGCTATATCTGGTCCAACGTGCTGCTGGCCTCGCTGAAGACCGCGGTGGACTCGCAGACTTTCCTGATCTCGGCCAATGCCGGCCCGTCGCAACTCGCCGGCGATCTTTGTTCGCCCTACGTGTTCTCGACCTCCTGGCAGAACGACCAGACTCCGGCTGCCATGGGCCTCTACATGAACCAGAAGGGCGTCAAGAGCGTGTTCCTGATCGGCCCGAACTATGCCGCCGGCAAGGACATGCTCGCGGGCGTGAAGAGCACGTTCAAGGGAGAGGTCAAGGGCGAGGAATACACGGTCTGGCCGAGCCAGCTCGACTTCTCCGCCGAGCTGTCCAAGGCGCGCGCCTCGGGGGCCGAGTCGATCTTCGTGTTCTATCCGGGTGCAGCCGGCGTGCAGTTCCTCAATCAATATGCGCAGGCCGGGCTGAAGAGCACGATGCCGCTCTACACGGCTTTCACCGTCGACGAGCTGTCGCTGCCGCTGCAGAAGGAGAATGCGCTCGGCGTTCCCGGCGCGCAGGAATGGGTGAATGATCTGCCCAACGAGCAGAACAAGCGCTTCGTCGCCGACTATCGCAAGAAATACACCGGCCTGCGTCCCACCTATTACGGCGCGCAAGCCTACGACGCGGCCCAGCTCATCAACAGCGCGGTGGTCGCGGTGAAGGGCGACACCAGCAAGAAGGACGCGATGAAGGCCGAGATGGAGAAGGCCAACTTCAAGTCGCTGCGCGGTCCCTTCAAGTACGGCAAGAACCACATCCCGGTGCAGAGCTTCTATCTCCAGGACGTGGTCAAGGACGGCGAGGGCCAACTCTCGCTGAAGACGGTCGCGACCATCGTCGAAAACGACCAGGATCGTTTCCACGACAAATGCGCGATGAAGTGAGCTGATTGCTTCTCCCTCTCCCCGTCCTTACGGGGAGAGGGGTTCTCAGCTCTCTCTCTCTCTCGTCATTGCGAGCGTAGCGAAGCAATCCAGAATCTTTCCACGGAGGGATTCTGGATTGCTTCGTCGCAAGGGCTCCTCGCAATGACGGCCACTACACCCGCGGCATGCTCACAGGCCGCACTTCGCGTGACTGCGCGGCAAGCCTGATCCCGGCATTGGCTGCACCAAACCCCTGATAATCCCGCCGCTCCACGATCTCGAAGAAGAAACGCTCATCGAAGATGTGGGTGTAGACCTGGAAGAACTCCCCGTCGCCTTCGCGGTCGTAGAGAATATGGTTGGCGCGCAGCTGCGCCATCAGCTCGGGTGCGAGGTCGTATTTGGCTTCGATGTCATCGTAGTAATTGTCCGGGATATCCAAAAAATCCGCGCCCCGCTTGCGCATTTCCGCGACCGCCGCAAAGATGTCGCGGCAGGAGAATGCAACGTGCTGCACGCCCGAGCCGAAAAACTCCGAGATGAAACGGGCCGGCAGCGTGCGGTTGGCGGATGAGCCGTTGAGCACGAAGCGCAGGCTCTGGTCGCCGTTGATGACGGCCTGGCTTTGCACGAGGCCTCTGGGATCGGCGATCTCCATCTGCGGCAGCCGCTCGAGATCGAGGATGCCGGTGTAGAACAGCAGCCAGGACAGCATCTCGTCGTAGGGCATCGACTGCGCGATGTGATCGACAGCTAGCAGCGCGTCCGCGCCGGCGTCGCTCGGGACCGGTTCGAAATCCGTGTTCCAGTTCTTGCCGGCTTGGTCGAGAAAATACAGCAGGCTGCCGCCGACGCCGTGAATTGCGGGAATCTCGAGCTCGCCCGGCCCGACCGGCTGGTAGAAGGTGCGCGCCTTCAGTGTCTCGGCGCGCTGCATGACGAGGCCGGCATTGTCGACGTCGAGCGCGATGGCGCAGACGCCGGGGCCATGCGTCACGTAGTGCGAATGCGCAAAGCCGTCGGTCTCGGAGTTGACGACGAGCTCGACCTTGCCTTGCGACCATCGCTCCACCGCCTTGCTGCGATGCTTGCCGGTCTTGCGAAAACCGAGTTGCGCGAGCAGGCGGGCCAGTTCGCCGGCCTTGGTCTCGTTGACGGCAAACTCGATGAATCCCGTGCCTCCACTTTTGGGCTTGGGCGCCAAGGGTTCGCTGACGAGCTTTGGCCAAGCCGGTGCAAGCTGGTCCTCCAGCAGGATCACCGAACGCAGGCCGTCGACCGCGGTCTGTATGGCCGAGCCGGCGCGGAATTGGTCGTTGAAGATCTCCAGCGACAGCGGCCCGGCATAGCCCGTCGCCGCGATCGCCGCCATGAACTCGCCGACCGGCAGGTCGCCCTGGCCGGGGAAGGAGCGGAAGTGCCGGCTCCACGACAAGATGTCGAGCTCGAGCTTCGGCGCGTCCGCAAGCTGGACCAGGAAGATCTTGTCGCCGGGGATCGAGGCCATCGCGCGGACCGGAAAGCCGGGGGCCAGTGCGTGAAAGCTGTCGAGGATCACGCCGATCGCGGGATGGTCGGCGCGCCGCACGATCTCCCAGGCGTCGCGGTAATCGTTGACGTGGCGTCCCCAGGCCAATGCCTCGTAGCCGACGCGCAAGGACCGCTTGGCGGCGCGCTCGCCAAGCTCGCGAAAATCGTCTGCGGCGCGGTCGATGCCGCCGAGCGCGGCCGGCGACACGTTGGAGCAGATCAGCAGCAGATCGGTGCCGAGCTCCTGCATCAGGTCGAACTTGCGTTCGGCGCGGGCAAAGTTGCGCGAACGCTGCGGCTCCGGCATGCCCTCGAAATCGCGGAACGGCTGAAACGCGCAAATCTCGAGATTGAGGTCCCCGCAGAGCTTTGCGATGTCGCGCGGGCCTGAGCCGAACGACAGCAGATCGTTCTCGAAAATCTCGACCGCGTCGAATCCGGCGGATGCGATGGCGCGGAGCTTTTCGTCAAGTGCGCCGGAGAGAGAGACCGTTGCGATCGAGCGTTTGGTCATGCTGCGTTGTCCTCCATGGCGCCGCCAAGGAACAATTGTCCGATGCGGGGATCATTCAAAATGCGCTTCGCACCGTCGACCATGCGGGTCTGGCCGAGCTCGAGCACGATGCCGATGTCGGAAATCTCCAGCGCCGAGCGTGCGTTCTGCTCGATCATCAGAATGGTGACGCCGCGGTCGCGCAGGGATTTCAGGATGTCGAAAGTCTGCTGCACCATCAGCGGCGACAGGCCGATCGACGGCTCGTCGATCAGCACGAGCTTCGGCTCGAGCAGCAGCGAGCGGGCGATTTCGAGCTGCTTCTGCTCGCCGCCAGATAGCGTGGAGGCCTGCTGCGTCGATTTCCGCCGCAGCGCCGGGAACAGGTCGAGCGCGGCCTCGATCCGGCTCTGCAGGTCGATGCCCTTGCCGGCGGAAACGCCGCCGAGCTCGATGTTGTGGCGCACCGACAGCTCGGGAAAGATGTTGCGGCCCTGCGGCACGTAGCAGATGCCGGCATTGAGCAGCGCGCGCTGGCTCAGATTGGTGACGTCGCGGCCGGCGAAGCTGATTTTGCCCTCGCGCAGCTTGAGCAGGCCGAAGATCGCCTTGAACACGGTGGACTTGCCGGCGCCGTTCGGGCCGATGATGGTGGTGATGGTGGCCTGCGGCACGGCGAAGGTGGTGCCGTTCAGGATCGTCATCTTGCCGTAGCCGCCGACGAGATTGTGAACCAAGAGGATCGGATCGCTCATGGTCGCTCTCCTAATGTCCGAGATAGGCTTCGATCACGGCGGGGTTCTTTCGGACCTCGTCGGGTCGTCCCATTGCCAGCACTTTGCCTTCCGCCATCACCATCACGCGCGAGCACAGCGACATCACGAATTCCATGTTGTGCTCGATCACGACGAAGGTGGCGTTCTTCTCGCAGTTGATCGCGACCAGCCGCTCCTTCAGGTCCGCCAGCATCGACGGGTTGACGCCGCCGGCGGGCTCGTCGAGCAGCACCAGCCGCGGTCCGCCCATGAAGGCCATGGCGGCGTCGAGCAGCTTCTGCTGGCCGTAGGACAAACCGCCGGCCGGCTCGTCGGCAAGATGATCGAGCTTGAAGAAGCCGATCATCTGGTTGGCGGCCTCCGTCAGGCCGGCATCGGAGCGGCCGACCAGCCGCGAGGCCATGCTGCCCTGGTGCTCCTGTCCTGCGAGGATCAGGTTCTCGCGCACCGAGAGTTTTGGGAAAACCTGCAGGAGCTGGAATGTGCGGCTGACCCCGAGCTTGTTGAGCTCGGCGGGTCGCAGGCCCGTGACGACCTTGCCGTCGAGCTTGACCTCGCCGCCGCTCGGCGTGAGCTGGCCGAGGATGCAGTTGAACAGGGTCGACTTGCCGCAGCCGTTCGGTCCGATCAGGCCGAGGATCTCGCCCTCGCGGACGTCGAAAGAGACGCCGCCGACGGCGCTGATGCCGCCAAAATTCTTCTTGATGTCGGAGACTTCGAGGACCGCGCTCATTGCACTGTCTCCAGCCGGGACTTTGCGACGGCGCGCTGGGCCGAGGCCGCCTTGGTTCGGCGCTCGGCGAGATAGCGGTCGAGGATTCCCAAAATGCCGGTCGGCGACCAGATCAGCAGCCCCATCACCGCGATCGCGTACAGCATCAGATAATAGCCCTCGGTGAAGCGCAGCCATTCCGGCAGCAGCACCGCGATCATCGCGCCGAGGAACGGACCCAGGAAGAAGCCGGCGCCGCCGACGATCACCATCATCAGGAGGTCGAGCGAGAGCGACAGGTTGAACGGCACGGGATCGATATATTGCGTCAGCGGCGCATAGAGCGCGCCAGCGACGCCGCCGAGCGCCGAGCCGATCGCGAATGCCATCAGCGTATAGCGGCGCGTGTCGACGCCCAGGGACTGCGCCCGCAGCGGGTTTTCACGCAACGCCATGAAGGCGCGGCCCCAGGGCGAGCGGATCAGCCACCACACTGCAAGCGACACGATCGCGAGCGAGCCGAGACAGACATAGTAGAACGGCAGCGGCTTGTTGGTCGCGATGCCGAAGATGTGCGGCCGCGGAATGTTGGAGATGCCGTAGATGCCGCCGGTGAGCCAGCTCTCGTTGCGAAACACCAGGAAGGCCAGCGTGGAGAAGGCGAGCGTGACGAAGGCGAGGTAGTGGTGCTGCACCCGCAGCGCCGGATAGCCGAGCACCCAGCCGACCGCGAAGCTCAGGCCGATCGCGACGACGATCGCCGCCGGCAGCGGCCAGCCATGCGTGGTCATGATCGCTGCCACGTAAGCGCCGATGCCGACGAAGGCGCCCTGCGCCAGCGAGACCTGGCCCGCATAGCCAAGCGTGAGGTTGAGGCCCATCGCGGCGATGGCCATCACCGCCCATTGGCTCAGGATGAACAGGCCATAGCGGTTGAAGTTCATGGGGACTGCGATCAGCGCAGCGATGACGATGAGGCCGAACGCGATCTTGAGAGGTTTGGCGAAGCCGCTCATACGGTGCGCTCCTCGGCGCGGCCGAGCAGGCCCTGCGGCCGGAACAGGATGACGGCGATCAGGAAGATCATCGGCACGGCGGCGCGATACTGCGTCGAGACATAGGCGGCTGCGAGATTGTCGAGCACGCCGATCAGGAGGCCGCCTGCGATCGCGCCTCGCACCTGGTTGAAGCCGCCGATGATCGCGGCGATGAAGGCAGCCTGGCCCAGTACCTCGCCGGACGTGAATTTCGCGAGGTAGATCGGCGTGATCAACAGCGAGGCGAGCGCGACCAGGAACGCGTTGATCAGGAAGGTCAGGAGAATCATGCGCTCGACAGGGACGCCGATGATGCGCGCCACCGTCGGGTTCTGCGCCGCCGCCTGCATCTGGTGGCCGAGCGAGGTGCGGTTGAGAAGCGCAGTCAAGCCGAAGACGGCAAGGATGGCGAGGAGGAGAACGCCGATGCTTTGCAGCGAGACGGCATGGCCGAGGATGGAGATGTCGCCGGTCGGCACGATCGAGGGGAAGGGTGAGGCTTCGGCGCTGAAGAACTGCTTGACGGCCTCCTTGAGGCCGATCGCGAGCGCCATGGTCGCGATCGCGAGCGGCAGCACGCCATGGCGCATCATCGGATCGACCAGCAGCATCTTGAAGGCAAGCCCGAGCAGAAGCATCGACAGCAGGATGCCGAGGATGATCGCGAGCCAGAACGGCGCGCCGGCATGCATCGCCGCCAGCATCAGGAACGCTGGCAGCATCACGAACTCGCCCTGCGCGAAATTGATGGTCTGCGAAGTCTGCCACAGCAGCGTGAAGCCGACCGCGACCAGCGCATAGATCGCGCCGGTGGCAAGTCCCGCGACCAGAAGATCGAACAGATTGGACATTTTCCCCTCTCGGCGCTCGCGCTCTGTCTTCTCGCTCTCCCCGCTCTTCCTTTTCACCCTCTCCCCGTTCTTACGGGGAGGGCGGGGAGAGGGAGACGAAAGATCTCGCTCCGCAAGGAGCGGGAGAAGAGCGCGCCCTCACTTCACCTTAGGCAGCACCTGCTTCACCACTTGCTTGCCTTCGACCACTTCCACCAGAAAGCTCTGGCGGTCGATGTCGCCGGTGTCGCTGAAGGTGACGTCCATCAGGATGCCCGGCTCGTCCGCGGCCTTAATGGTCAGGCCGTGCAGGGTGTCGGCGAACGCCTTCGAATCCACCTTCCCCATCTTGTCGGTGGTGGCCTTCACCATGTAGACCGCGAGATAGCCTTTCAGCCCGTTATGGTCGGGCACGTAATTGTACTTCTTCGCGAACTTGTCGCGAAACGCCTTGATCAGGTCGACCGGCGCATCTGTGGTGAGGCCGACATGGCCGCGCGCGCCGTTGGCGGCATCGCCCGCGAGCTCGATCACCTTCTGCCCGATCAGCGTGGTCTCGCCCATCAGCGGCGCGGTGACGCCCTGACGTTTCAGCTCCTTCAGGATACGTGCGCTCTCTTCCTCGTTCAAATAGACGAACACGGCATCGGGATTGGCGGCCTTGATCTTGCCGACGTCGGCGGCGAAATCGGCCTGACCTGCTTCGGTCGAGAGATCGGCGACCACCTTGGAGCCGAGCCGGTCGAGCTCCTTGACGACGACATCGCGACCGCCGCGGCCAAAATCGTTGTTGACCCAGACCACGGCGACCGACTTCGCCTTCATGTCGTCGTGAATGTATTTGGCGACCTTCGGCATCGACGATTGCTGGCCGAACGAGGTGCGGAACAGGAATTTGTTTCCGCCTTGCGTCAGCTCGGCGGCTTCGCCGCCCATGATCTGCGCGATGCCGGCTTCGGCCGCCAACGGCGCGGTCACCTTCACCGAGCCGGAATAGCCGGGTCCGAGCAGCACATAGGGCTCGGCGTCGAGCGCCTTTTGCACCTGCGCGCGCGCGACGCCGGGGTTGGATTGCGAATCCGCATGAGTGACTTCGAGCTTGCGGCCGAGCACGCCGCCCTTGGCGTTGATCTCCTCGATCGCGAGGTCGATGCCGTTTTTCCAGTTGGTGCCGACGGTGGCGCCGCCGCCGGACAACTCGGCGACGTCGGCGAGCTTGATCGCCTGGGCGTGGACGCTGGTTGCAGTCGCGAAGGCAAGCAGGGCGCCGGCCAGAATGGTCGATTTCATGGTCTCTCCTCCCATTTTTCGTTGATGTTGTGCGCGGCCTTGTGTCCGGCCGCTTCGGTTACGCTGCGTGATAGGCCGAGCTTCGTGCCGCCATCACCTCGTCGAATGCCTCTCCCATGATCTCGGTCGATGGGGCAAGACCCGTGAACAGTTCGAAAGCGTCGGCGGCCTGGTAGATCGCAAGCTCCCGGCCGGTCATGATCCGCGCGCCCTTGGCTTGGGCGGCCGCCAGCAGCGGCGTGATCAGCGGTGAGTAGACGGCGTCGGCGACCCACAGGTTTTGACGCAGCAGCGTCGGCGAGACCGGCGTTTCCCGGTTCGGCAGCATGCCGACCGGTGTGCCGTTGACGAGGCCGGTTGCGCCGTCGAGCGCATCCTCGACGCTTGCGGCGACCCTGGCGCCCCCCTGCTTGACGAGCAGCGCGGCGAGTTTTTCGGCGCGTGCCGGCTCGCTGTCGAAGATGCGGATGTCGGTCACGTCAAGGCTCGCCAGCGCAAAGGCGATCGCCTTGCCGACGCCGCCGGTGCCGATCACGGCCACCGCGTTGCCGGACGGCGCCAGCAGCGGCGCGACGGCGCGCGCAAAGCCGGTCGTGTCGGTGTTGTGGCCGGTCAGCCGTCCGTTCCTGACGACGACGGTGTTGACCGCCCCCATGGCGGCCGCACCCGGTGCCAGTTCATCGAGCAGCGGGACCACCGCCTCCTTGTAGGGAAAGGTGACGTTGACGCCGGCAAAGCCGAGGCGCCGCACGCCTTCCAGCATCAGCCGGAGCCCGGCCGTATCGGCGCCGGCCACTTCGATGAGCTGATAATGTCCGCGCAGGCCAAGCCCCTCCGCGGCGCGCTCATGCATGGCAGGGGAGGCGGAATGCGCGATGGGTGCGCCGATCAGGCCGGTCAGGAGCTTTTTGGATGCGGCGGGTCCGCGCTTTGACATGGTTCGCTATCGTCTCGTTGGGAGCGTTCGGTCCCGGCCATTAGCGGGGAAATCCGCCCAGTTCCAAGGGGCTTCCCCTAGGAACGATAGTCTTTCCTCGGCCTAACACAATTACCCTTTTGTCCTGCAAACCTAACATAATGTTATCTCTTCCGCCCCCGTGCCGCCGCGGCCCTGCCTTTGCCCTGCGACGGCTCGACTGCGCGCATCTCCGCGCGCAGGGACTCGATGAAATACTCGACATGAAGCGACAGCGGCGCGCCGCGCTTCACCGCGATATAGGTCTCGAATCGCGTTGGCTCGGTGATCTTGATCAGCTCGATGCCGGGATAGCCGCCATGGGCCACCGTGAACTGGTCGATGACGGCGATGCCGAGCCCCGCCTTCACCAGCGCGCAGACCGTGGTGCCGAAACGGGCGCGGATGGTGATGTTGTATGCGAGGCGGTGGCGCGCGAAGATCTCGGCCATGATCCGCCCGTAGGGATCGTTGGGATCAATGCCGATCAGCGGATAGCGCGTGATCTCGGCGGCGGAGACCTGCTTGCGGCCGGCGAGCTCGTGGCCCGGCGGCACGATGCAGTAGAGCTCGCCCGAGGCGAGCGGCATGAAGTCGAGCCCGGAATGCTCCAGGCGGTAGCTCATCGCCACGCACTCGCCCCGGCCGAGCATGAGATAGTCGATGGCTTCCTCGAGCTTGAGGATGTTGATGTCGATGCCGAGATCCGGATAGCGCCGCCGGACCCGCTCGATCGCGCGCGGCACCATGACTTGCGAAATGCTCGGCACCGAGCCGATGCGCAATTCCGACAATCCGCCGCGTCCGATCTTGGAGATGATCTCGGAAAGGTCGTCGAACTTCTTGTAGACGCCGTTGATCTGCTCGAAGATGTTCTCGGCTTCCGGGGTGGGGAAATAGCGTCCGTTCTGGCGCTGGAAGAAGCGGATGCCGAGCGAGCGCTCGGTGTATTTGACGAGGCGGCTGATGCCCGGCGCCGAAACGTTCAGCAGCTTCGCCGCGCCGCCGATCGTGCCCGTCACCATCACGGCACGGATCACTTCAACCTGGCGCAGCGTCATCATGTCCTGGGCATCCAAAAGATAATCGTGGGCGGCGCTGCCTTTCCCTCTCCCCTTTGTGGGAGAGGGTGGATCACAGCGATAGAGCGAGACGGGTGAGGGTTCTCTCCCGCGCGAGCCTCGCGCATTTGAACGCGTGGAAACAACCCCTCATCCGGCGCCATAGCCGATGCGAAGCATCGGCGTTTTGTTTTAAGAACGGCGGCCGAAGGCCGCCTATGCCACTTCTCCCACAAGGGGAGAAGGAAGGAAACATTCGCGTTCGGTTGTTCGGTTCAGATCAGAGGAAGGCATGGCACCGAACGGACCGTTCGTGCGCTCACAGCGATTGCGTGCTAGCTCGCCGGTCCGTCCGGCGAGGCGCTCTCTGCTGGCTTGCTGCGCTCGCTTTGCAGCACCCCGCGCGCGAACTCGATGATCTTCTGCTTGTTTGCCGTTTCGCGGACGGCGAAAAATACGCGGTTGAGTTCCAGGCCGAGCACGCTGTTGAGGGCGATGTCCTCGTCTTCCATCGTGGTTTCCCCGCTTCAGACATTGTAGGTGTATCTTGACGTCACTTCTTCCACAAGTAGATTAAGCCTTCGGGGTCAATGGGATACCGGGAAACTACGGAAACCGTGAATTGAGGCAGTGCCCAAAGACGTGCTATATCGCACAGCGAGGGTCAGGAAACGCACCGATGTCCGCCGTGGATTATGGCCGGGAAGCGCTCGACTTCATTGAGGGGCTGGGGGCCTATCGTAGGGTTCCGGACGCTATGAATGCGCTCGAAGGGGCGTTCGGGCGCTTCGGCTTTGAAACCATCATCGTGACAGGGTTGCCGAATCCCGATCAGCGGTTTGCGCAGATGGTGCTCGCCAAGCGCTGGCCCGCGGAATGGTTCAGCCTCTACACCCAGAACAACTACGACCGCGTCGACCCGGTGGTGCGGATGTGCCGACAATCGGTCAATCCGTTTGAATGGTCGGAAGCGCCCTATGATGCCGAACTCGATCCGGGCGCGGCGGAGGTAATGAACCGCGCCGGCGATTTTCGCATGTCGCGCGGCTTCATCGTGCCGATCCACGGGCTCACCGGCTATGAGGCCGCCGTGTCGCTCGGCGGCATCCATCTCGATCTCAACGCCCGCAGCAAGCCGGCATTGCACCTGATGGCGATGTATGGCTTCGACCACATTCGCCGTCTGCTCGATCCGGCGCCGTATCCCTCGACGCGCCTCACCCCCCGCGAGCGCGAGGTGATCTCCTGGGCCTCGCAGGGCAAATCGGCCTGGGAAATCGGCGAGATCCTGCACATCACGCAGCGTACCGCCGAAGAGCATCTCGCGACCGCCGGGCGCAAACTCGGAGCCGTGAACCGTACGCATGCGGTTGCACTGGCGATTCGCAACAAGATCATCAATCCCTAAGCGACGTACTGGGAAATTTCCCAATATCGAACCATTCTCTTTTCGCAGAGGGTGCCTCCATTGAGGACGAATGGGGGCCTTCATGATTCACGCCATTTCTGCAGTAAATCGCCACCTTTACGAAGATGTACTCGATCAGTATTTCCGCCTGCGGCACGACATCTTCGTCGTAGAGCGGCGCTGGGAGACGCTGCGCAGGCCGGATTGTCGCGAAATCGATTCCTATGACGACGAGGACACCGTCTATCTGCTTGCGCTGGAGGGACGCCGCGTTATCGGCGGTCACCGGCTCTACCCGACCACCAAGCCTTCGATGATGAGCGAAGTCTTTCCCCATCTGGCGGCCGTGCGCGGTTGCCCGGCGGATCCGCTGGTCTGGGAATGGTCGCGCTACTTCGTCGTGCGCGATCGCCGCGACGGCGCGCTCAACCTGCAACTGATGGCAGCGGTGCAGGAGTTCTGCCTCGGTCAGGGGATCGCGCAGGTTAGCGCGATCATGGAAACCTGGTGGTTGCCGCGCTTTCATGAGGCCGGCTTCGTCGTGACCCCGCTCGGTCTGCCGGCTCTGGTGGAGAATGCGTGGACCATGGCGGCGGCGATCGACATTCGTCGCGAGACGCTCGATGCCCTGCATGATCGCATCGGCGTGCCTTCTATCGTCCAACAGGACGGCCCGCGTCTGGACGCCGTCGCCCGTGCCAACCTCTGCGGCCTCGCTGCCGCGCAACGAAAGAGCGCCTGAGATGTCGAACATGATGCGGGACAGCCAGATCATGGCGCAGATCAAGGACGAAAATCTCGGCTACATGTCCGACATGGCGCTCGAACTGGCGCAGATGGCGGAAGACACCGGATTGGCGACGCTCGCCTATCTGTTCCGGATGGCTGCGCTGGAGGCCTCGACAGCCAACAGTGTGCTCGCCGAGCCGGATGACCTTGCCCGGCAGATGACGTCGCACTAGGCGTCTCCATCCCCGTTGCGACGAATTCACACCCTCTCTCCGGCAACGGAGAGAGGGTGATCCGCTTGGGTGCGGCAGGTTGACCCATCCTGCGCGGCAGTCTTCTTGCAAGGCTGATTGCAGGGTCGGATTCGATCGCATGCATCGGCATGCAACAAAGTGCATGTTGGGTGTCGAATCGCTCTTGCCTCGGAACGATACTGCCATTACCCATTTTTCCGCCTTGTACAGGCAGGGGGAGCTCTTTCACTGATGGCGACCGTGTTCGAACATCGGCGCGAACCTGCGTGCGCCTGAAAGAGTTTTGATGCTGCTCGTCGTCGAACAGTTCTTGAACGGATTGCAGTTTGGCCTGCTGCTGTTCCTGCTCGCCGCGGGCCTGACGCTGGTGTTCGGGATCATGGATCTCGTCAACCTCGCGCACGGCTCGCTCTACATGATGGGCGCCTATTTCGCCGCGACCTTCGCAGCCTGGACCGGCAGCTTCCTGCTCGGCGCGCTGCTGGCGCTCGGCGCCACGCTCGTGCTCGGCATCGTGCTCGAGATGACCGCGCTGCGGCATCTCTACGGCCGCGACCATCTCGACCATGTGCTCGCGACCTTCGGCCTGATCCTGTTCTTCAACGAGGCCGTGCGACTGATCTGGGGGCCGGCCGGGCTTGCGCTGCCGCTGCCGGCCTGGCTCACCGTGCCGGTGCCGATCCTGCCGGGCATTCACTATCCTGCTTATCGCCTCGCCATCATCGCCGTGGCGCTGCTGGTTGCGCTGCTGCTCTATCTCGGCGTGATGCGCACCCGCATCGGCATGCTGATCCGGGCCGGCGCTTCCAATCGCGAGATGATCGGTGCGCTCGGCATCAACATCAAGCTGCTCTACACCCTCGTGTTCGGCCTCGGTGCCGCGCTCGCCGGCCTTGCCGGCCTGATGCAGGCGCCGATCCTCACCGTGCAGATCGGCATGGGCGAGAACATCCTGATCCTCGCCTTCGTCATCATCGTGATCGGCGGCATCGGCTCGATCCGGGGCGCGTTCCTGGCCGCGATCTTCGTCGGCATGATCGATACGCTCGGCCGCGCCTTCCTGCCCAATCTGCTGCGGCAGGTGCTGAGCGGCGCCGCGGCCTCCACCGCCGCGCCCGCGTTGTCGTCCATGCTGATCTACCTGCTGATGGCGATCGTGCTGGTGGTGCGGCCGGAGGGGCTGTTTCCGGCCAACCGTCCATGAAGACTTTTTCTGTAGCTAAGGCCGTCACGGCCCTGATGCTGGCGGGCCTCGTGCTGCTGCCGCTGTATTCGCAACTGTCCGGCAACATCTTCATCCTGACTCTGTTGACCCGCATCGTCATCCTGGCGCTGGCGGCCGCGAGCCTCAACCTCATCATGGGCTTTGGCGGCATGATGAGCTTTGGCCACGCCGCCTATCTCGGCATCGGCGGTTACGCGGTCGGCATGCTGGCGCAGGAAGGCGTGGGAAGCGGCTTCATCCAGTTTCCAGTCGCGCTTGCGGCCTCGGCAACTTACGCGCTTGTGATCGGCGCGCTCTCGCTTCGCACGCGTGGCGTTTACTTCATCATGATCACGCTCGCCTTCGCGCAGATGGCCTATTACGTCGCCTCGGGGCTGGCGCGATACGGGGGCGATGACGGCCTCACCGTCTACAAGCGCAGCGACTTCTCCGGATTGATCAATCTGTCGAACCGCACGCAGTTCTATTATCTCTGCCTCGCCTGCCTGTTCGGCGTGGTGTTCCTGATCTGGCGCATTGTCAATTCTCGCTTCGGCCTCGTCCTGCAGGGCCTGCGCTCCAACGAGCAACGCATGCAGGCGATCGGCTTCCCCTCGAAACGCTACCAGCTGGTCTGCTTCGTCATCTCGGGCATGATGTGCGGCCTCGCCGGCGCGCTGCTCGCCAACAACACCGATTTCGTCAGTCCGGCCGCGATGTACTGGACACGTTCCGGCGACCTCATGGTGATGGTGATCCTCGGGGGCATGGGCACGCTGTTCGGTCCGGTCATCGGCGCGGTGGTGTATTTGCTGCTGGAAGAGTTCTTGTCGCAGCTCACGGAATACTGGGCGCTGATCATGGGCCCGATGCTGCTGCTGATCGTGCTGTTCGGCCGCGGCGGCATCATGGGCCTGCTCGGGAGGCTCAACCGTGGCTGAGCCGCTGCTCCGGGTCGACAAGCTGGTGCGCCGCTTCGGCGGCATCATTGCGACCGACAACGTCTCGCTCGACGTTGCGGCAGGCGAGCTGCACGCCATCATCGGCCCGAACGGCGCCGGCAAGACCACGCTGATCAGCCAGCTCACCGGGCATCTGGAGCCGCATTCCGGTACCGTATCGCTGGCGGGGCGCGACATCACCTATCTCCCGGCCTATCGCCGCTGCGCGCTGGGCCTGGCACGCTCGTTCCAGATCACCTCGCTGCTGCTCGATTTCACCGCCGCCGACAATGTCGCGCTCGCGGCGCAAGCGCATGCCGGCACCTCGTTCCGCTTCTTCGCCGATGCACGCAAGGAGAAGGGCTTGCGCGATGCCGCCCATGCCGCGCTCGACCGCGTCGGTCTCGCCCATCGTGCCGATGTGCTGGTGTCCAGACTCAGCCATGGCGAGCGTCGCCAGATCGAGCTGGCGGTTGCGCTGGCAAGCAAGCCGAAACTTTTGCTGCTCGACGAGCCGATGGCGGGCCTCGGCGTCACCGAGTCCCAACGCATGGTGCAGCTGCTCCAGGAGCTGCGCAAGGAGGTCTCGATCGTGCTGGTCGAACACGACATGCCGGCGGTGTTTGCGCTCGCCGACCGTATCTCCGTGCTGGTCTATGGCCGCGTCATCGCCTCCGGCGATCCGGCCGCGATCCGCGCGAACGAGGACGTCAAGCGCGCCTATCTCGGCGAGGCCCATGTGGTGACGCACCATGGCTGAAAAAGGGATGGATGACACGCTGCTCGAGGTCGACGGCATCGAGACCTGCTACGGCCTGTCCCAGGTGCTGTTCGGCCTGTCCCTGTCGGTCAAATCAGGCGAGATGGTCTCGCTGATGGGCCGCAACGGGATGGGCAAGACCACGACCATCCGCTCCATCATGGGCCTGACGCCGGCGCGCGCAGGCAGCATCCGCTTTGCGGGCTCGGAAGTGCGCACGCAGCCGTCCTACAGGATCGCGCAACTCGGCGTTGGCCTCGTCCCCGAGGGGCGGCAGATCTTCCCGAACCTCACCGTGCGCGAAAACCTGGTCGCGGCCGCGGCCGATCGTTTCGACAGCAGCCAGCCCTGGACGCTGGCGGCGATCTACGTGATGTTTCCGCGCCTGGCCGAACGCGCCTCCAATATGGGCAACCAACTCTCCGGCGGTGAGCAGCAGATGCTCGCCATCGGCCGCGCGCTGATGACCAACCCGAAGCTCCTCATCCTGGATGAAGCGACCGAAGGCCTGGCGCCGCTGATCCGCGAAGAGATCTGGAGCTGTCTGTCGCTGCTCAAGAGCCGGGGACAGTCGATCCTGGTCGTCGACAAGAACGTCGATCACCTTGCCCGCATCTGCGACCGCCACACCATCATCGAGCGCGGCAAGACGGTGTGGACCGGCACCTCGGACGAGTTGATGGCCGAGCCGGATCTGCAGCACAAATATCTGGGTATCTGAGGCGGTGAGGGCGCGATGCTGGCGCTGCTCATACGGTGTCCGCCTGGCGAAAGCCAGGACCCATAACCGCCGAATTCAATTTGGCGAAGATTGGCGGTTGGGAGCCGCGCGCGACAACTTCTCCCTGGGCTAATGGGTCCTGGCTTTCACCAGGAAGACATTGGCAATCACCAGTAAATCCCGTGCCGATGCAGTTCGCGAATCACGCGGGCCTCGGTGGATGGCTGACGACGCTTCGGCTTGGTCGTTTCTGTTGTGCTGGCAATCGGCGCGGCACTGGACTGGGTTGCGGCCGGAGCGGTCGCGGATGTCGTCGCAGTCGCTGCCGGAGACGTTGAAGCTGGGGCGGTCGTCGCCGTCTGGACATTGGTGGGCGCTGCCGCCGGAGCTTGTGGCGGCGTGGCTGCTGTCGTTGCCGGCTCGGCGGTCTGCTGGCTCGCATTTGTCGCCGCAAGACTAAGGCTCCGTGGTCCGCCGGCATAGGCCTGGCTTGCCAGCAGCGACACTGCCGCGATCAGGATCAGCTTTCGCATGACACCCTCCATTACCTGGTCAATCCGTCTTACCTAATTCGCTGCCTCTATCGCGACGAGCGGCCCGTCCCGATTTCGATCAAGGTGGCCCGGCAGGACAGGCGATAGATCAGGCTGAACAGTTGACCCCACATGACCGAACTCCATCGTTGATCACGGAGCCAATGTACATCGCCCGTCTTTCCGGCGGTTTTCGCGGGTCTTGGAAAATGGCTTCGTCGGGAGCGGTGAAATGTCGTCGGAACAGAGCGGACGAAGTCGCCTCACGGGGAGGTGAGGGCGCATCTGGCTCAAAACACCTCGAAATATTCGCGGTGCTCCCAGTCGGTTACCTCGGACAGGAAGCGGTCGATCTCGGCGTTCTTGATGTGGGTGTAATAATCGACGAATTCAGGCCCGAGCTTTTCCCGGAAGAACGGATCGTCCTTCAGTGCGCTGACCGCATCGCGCAGCGACTTCGGTAACAGCGGCGCCTTGGTTTCGTAGGGCGTATCAGCCGACGGGCCGGGATCGAGCTTGCGGTCGACGCCGTCGAGGCCGGAGAGGATTTGCGAGGCCATGTAGAGATAAGGATTGGCGGCGGGCTCGCCGATGCGGTTTTCCAGGCGCGTGGCGGCGTCGCCGGCCGCGCCGAGCACGCGGATCATCACGCCGCGATTGTCACGGCCCCAGATCGCGCGGTCCGGCGCCAGCGAATAGGAGCGGTAGCGCTTGTAGCCATTGATGGTCGGCGTGGTGAACACGGTCGAGGCGCGGGCGTGATCGAGCAGGCCCGCAAGCCAGGCGCGGCCGAACGCGCTGAGCGGCTCGCCGCCGTCTTTGGTCGTTTCCTGGGCCATGAACTGGTTCTCGCCGCTCGCGCGTGAGACCACCGATTGGTGCAGATGCCAGCCGCTCGCGAACAGGTTCGGCAGCTTCGGCCGGCACATGAAGGTGGCGTGATAGCCGTGGCGGTGCGCGATCTGCTTCACGGCAGAGCGGAACAGCACCATGTTATCGGCGGGCTCGAGGCCCTTCTTCGGCGCGAAGGTGAATTCGCACTGGCTCGGCCCGAATTCGACCTCGACCGAACGCAAGGGTAGACCGAGCGCGACGATGTCACGCCGCAAAATTTCCAGCACCGGCTCCATCTGATCGAAGCGCTGCTCGGTGAGATATTGGTAGCCATGGCTGAGCAGGCTCACCGAAGGCGGCGTGCCGGGCTGGCCGGCATCTTCCGGGCGCATATGCGGATCGTCGAGCTTGAAGATGTGGAATTCGACCTCGAGGCCTGCCACGAAATCATGGCCGCGGCTTGCGAGTTCGCCGAGCACCTTGCGATAGAGCCCGCGGGTCGCGAACGGCACGGGACGGCCGTCGTTGAAATAGAGGTCGCATAGAACCCAGCCCGTGGTCGGTGCCCACGGCAAAACACGAAAACTGGTGGGATCGGCGACCATCAGCACGTCGGCCGCGCCCTCCATCTCCTTCATGCCGAAGCCGCCGCCTGACGTGAACACCGGAAACACCGTGCGGTGCGAGGTGTCCTTGGCGAGCATGGTGGTGGTGATGGAGCAGCCGCTTTCCAGCGAGGCGATCGCCTCGGCCGCGACGATGGTCTTGCCGCGCAAAATGCCGTGCTGGTCCGGGAAGGCGAGGCGGATGACCTCGAGGTTCTTCTCCTCGACGATGCGCCGCATGCGCAATGCGGCGTCCTTCTGCTCATCCGACCACAGCGCATGACGCGCGACGAAAGTCACTTTGGCAGCTCCTTCTTGCTCGGCGAGATTATAGCGCACACCGTCATCGTCCGCGAAGGCGGACGATCCAGTCTCCAGAGACATCCGTGTGTCCACGAGAGGCCGCGGCGTACTGGATGCCCCGCTTTCGCGGAGCATGACAGCGGAGTATGTGGCGCCCGCCGCGGCCCAACCGCACTATCACTCCGCCGCCGTCAGCCGATGCACGTTGTCCGCGATCTCCTTCGGCACCGGCGCCGTCCACGGCGCGCTGCGGCGGCGCTTGACGTCGACTTCCATCCAGTAGATCTCCCAGCCTCGTGTCGGCCCGATGCCGTCCATGGTCGCCGGGCCCTGGATCGAACGTGCGCTGGCCTCGTCGAGATGCAGCATCGGCTTCTCGCCGCCTGCGGCCTTCTCGATCTCCTGCCGGAGCAGGCGGCGGTATTGCACGATGGCCTTGTCGCTCGTGCCGAGGTGCTCCCTGGTGCGGTCCTGGATCGCGCCCATCGATTCCACCGCCCACTGGTCGTGGACATTGATGTCGGTGCCCATGCCGGTATAGGTCGCCGTCTGCTGCTCGTGCGGATCGAAGCCGTAATCGTTGTTGCTGTTCTTGCGAGATTTGTAGTGCGGCAGCTCATAGAGCTCGAGCCGCTGGTCGCGCATCTTCTTCTTGTCCACGGCATTCGTGTAGCTGGTGAAGATCGCGTACCAGTAGCAATTCTCGTCGTCGACCGGCACGTGCCACTGCGTGATCGTCATCTCCGTGCTCATGGGGATGACGAAGCCGTGCGGGAAGAGCTGGTTGGTGACGCGCACATGAGTGCGCTCCTCGTCGATCTCGCGCAGCGCGATCAGCCGCAGGCCATATTCGGTGTGCTCGACATTGATGATCGGGCGGTCGTATTCGCGCAGGATCTTGGTCATCGGCAAGTCGGAGCCCGCCGATGCGCCGCGGAACTGCTTGCCGTAGGCCGTCGAGGTGTCCTCGTCCTCGAAGAAGCGATGCAGATAGGAGGCGTGCGCGGGGTCGATGCCGACTTCGAGCGCCTGGAGCCAGTTGCAGGCCATATGGCCTTTGAACGCGAAGGTGTGCGTGCCGGGCGCGACGAAACAGTCGAGCTCGGGAAAGGCCGGCGGCTCGCCCTCGCCGAGATAAGCCCAGAGGATGCCGCTCTTCTCCACCACGGGATAAGAGCGCTGACGGACGTTTTGGCAGAGCTTTGAGCCCTTCGGCTCGGCCGGCGTCTCGATGCATTGCCCGGTGGCGTCGAACAACCAGCCATGAAAGGCGCAGCGCAGGCCGCCATGCTCGAGCCGTCCGAAGGCGAGATCAGCGCCGCGATGCGCGCAGTGCCGATCGATCAGGCCGTAACGCCCGGTCTCGTCGCGGAACAGCACCAGGTTTTCGCCGAGCAATCTGACGGGGCGGATTGGTCGATCGCCGTCGAGCTCGTCCACAAGCGCCGCCGGCTGCCAGTAGCTTCGCATCAGCTTCCCGCAGGGGTCCTTCGCACCGGTGCGGGTAATCAGGTCGTTCTGCTCCTGGCTCATCATGGCGAGTGCATCCTTATGGAGTGGCGTTTGTTCGCCTATTGAACGAATGGGCGAATTATGACATGCCTTAACGCGGCAGCAAGCACTATTTTGCAGGAATGACCCGACACCCATGCCCAAGCTGAAGCGAAGCGAGAGCGACGAACGCCCGACGGATTTCGTCGAGAGCCTCGATCGCGGGCTGCGCCTGCTGCAATGCTTCGGCGCCACGGCCGGCCCGATGACGCTGAGCGATCTTGCCCGTGCCGCAGAGCTTCCACGCGCCACCGCGCGGCGCATGCTGTTCACGCTCCAGCGCGGCGGCTTCGTAAGTGGCGACGGCAAGCTGTTCTCGCTGACGCCACATGTGCTGACACTCGCCGCGTCGTTTCTGCGGTCCAGCCAGCTCGTCACGGTCCTGCAACCGGTGCTCGACCGTGTCGCGACAGCGGCCAACGAAATCGCCTCGCTCGCGGTGCTCGACGGTGACGACGTCGTATTCATCGGGCGCAGCAGTCCGGCGCGGATGTTTTCAGGTGGGCTGGATATCGGCTACCGACTGCCGGCGTTCTGCACCTCGGTCGGCCGCGCCATGCTCGGTCAACTCGACGATGTCGAGCTTGCCGCGCGTCTGAGAGCGATGAAGCGCGAGGCGCTGACGCCGCACACGGAAACCGATCCCAAGGCATTGCTCGCGCGCATCGTCGCCGACCGTGCACAGGGTTATTCGCTGGTGGACCGCGAGGCCGAGCCGCATTTCCGCTCGATCTCGGTCCCGGTGCGTCGTTATGACGATGTCATCATCGCCGCGATCAACATGGGCGCGCACGTCGATCGCGTGCCGGCGCAGGAATTGATCGAGCGATTTTTGCCGCTGTTGCGTCAGGGCGCGGAGGCGGTGCGGTCGCAGCTGTTGTAGCCCGGGTGAGCAAAGCGATACCCGGGAAAGTCATCGTGAAGACCCGGATGTCGCGTCGCTCATCCGGACTACTGCGCCACTACCGGTTGCGCATCCAGTCGGCGAGGCCGGACAACGCCTTGTCGAGATCCTGACGCGCAGCACTATCCGTCACCGTCTCCTCCAGCGCGCCGCGCATGCAGAACATCCACGCGTCGCGCTCGGCATCGCCGATGGCAAAGCCGATGTGGCGCTGGCGCAGCCGCGGGTGGCCCTTCTCGACCGAATAGAGTTTCGGGCCGCCGGTCCACTCAGTGAGATAGCGTTTCAGCACGTCCCTGATCAGGCCGAGGTCGTCCGCATGCATCGTGCGAATGATCTTCGCCTCCGGCAGCGTGTCCATGCGGTCATAGAAACGATCGACCAGTCGATTGATCGTGGCGCTGCCGCCGATCCGCTCGAACATGGAGATTGCGAGGTCGCTGTCGGTCATGGGAGTGCGGACCTAAAGCGCAACGCTGCGCAGCCCGAAGCTGCGTGCTTCGTTCTGCAGCACCGGCCGCACCGCATCAACCAGGCGCGCCGCGGCGGCATCGACGGACAGTCCCGCCGTGTCCACCACCGCCGTCGCGCGCGCATATAGCGGCTCGCGGCTCAAGAGGATGTTGCGCAGCTCCGCCATAGCGGAGCGGTCGTCGGCCATCGGGCGCAAATCGCCCTGGCGGCGGACGCGAGCCATGTGCTCCTCGGGCTCGGCCTTCAGCCAGATCGTGTAGAACGACGACAGGATCTGGTCGAACGTCAGGGGCTCCGAGACGATGCCGCCGCCGGTCGCCAGCACCATCAGCTCGTTGCGCGCGAGCAGCTGCTGCAGTGCCGCCTGCTCCATGCGGCGAAAGCCTTCCTGGCCGTAGAGCGCGATGATCTCGGCGACCGAGAGCCCGTTCTGCTGCTCGACCTCCTTGTTGAGCTCGACAAAACTCCAGCCGACCTTCTTCGCCAGCATCCGGCCGAGCGTGGATTTGCCGGCGCCGCGCAGGCCGATCAGCGCGATGCCGCAGAACGGCGCGCGCCGCGGCGCGGAGGCGCTGCCGCCCGCGAGCAAATCCTTGGCTTGCGCGATCTGACTTGGCGTCGCCTTGCGCAGGAGATCGCGAAACATCTGCCAGTCCGGGGTCGGATCGACCGAGGGAAGCAGGTCCTCGAGATGCGCGCCCATCGCGTCGGAGACGCGGCGCAGCAGCACGATGGAGACATTGCCCTTGCCGCTTTCGAGCTGCGCGATGTAGCGCTCCGATATTCCTGATACCTTGGCGAGCACCTTGCGCGACATGCCGCGCAGCGCGCGCGTGGTGCGCACGCGCTGGCCGAGCTGTTCGAGAAATCGGGATTCGGCGTCGGGACTGTCGGTCATGGACTACGGATCATGGGCCTGCTTGAGCGGATGTCTTCTTTTAAGGAGGTCCTGCGGCGCGTATTAATGAAACATAGTGCCTGCTGGCATTGACAGCAAGCCAATGCGGTGTCTTTCTATGAATTATAATTCTAAATTCAGGGGAGAAGTCCGTGAGCGAGGGATCCTATAACGCGGTGACCTGGCTGCTCGACCGAAACGTCGAGGAGGGACGCGGCAACAAGCTCGCCTTCGACGACACCGTCTCACGGCTCACCTATGGCGAGCTCCAGCGCGAAACGCGGTGCGCCGCCAACATGCTGCGCCGGCTCGGTGTTCGCCGCGAAGAGCGCGTGGCCATGATCATGCTGGATACTGTCGACTTCCCGATTGTGTTCCTGGGCGCGATCCGCGCCGGCATCGTGCCGGTGCCGCTCAACACGCTGCTGACATCGGATCAATACGCCTACATCCTCGCCGATTGCCGTGCGCGCGTGCTGTTCGTCTCGGAAGCGCTCTATCCCGTGATCAAGGACGTCGTCGGCCGCATGCCGGATCTCGAGCATGTCGTGGTCTCCGGCGCCAAGCAGAACGGTCACAAGCAGCTCGCCGAGGAGATTGCGGACGAGAGCGACCGGTTCACGACCGCTGCGACACATCCGGATGAGCCGGCGTTCTGGCTCTATTCGTCAGGGTCGACGGGCATGCCCAAGGGGGTGCGGCATATCCATTCGAATCTCCAGGCCACTGCGGACACCTACGCCAAGCAGGTGCTCGGCATTCGCGAGAGCGACGTCTGCCTTTCCGCGGCAAAGCTGTTCTTCGCCTATGGTCTCGGCAATGCGTTGACCTTTCCGATGTCGGTCGGCGCCACCGTCGTGCTCAACAGCGAGCGCCCGACGCCCGCCCGCATGTTCGACCTGATGAACCGCTACAACCCCTCGATCTTCTACGGCGTGCCGACCTTGTTCGCGGCGATGCTCAACGACGAGAGCATGAAGAGCGAGCGTGGCGGCAAGAATTTGCGCATCTGCACCTCCGCCGGCGAGGCGCTGCCGGAATCCGTCGGCAACAGCTGGAAGGCGCGCTTCAGCGTCGACATTCTCGACGGCGTCGGCTCGACCGAGCTGTTGCACATCTTCCTCTCGAATGCGCCCGGCGACATCAAATACGGCTGCTCCGGCAAGCCGGTGCCGGGCTATGCGGTGCGGCTGGTCAACGAAGCCGGACAGGATGTTGCCGACGGCGAAGTCGGCGAGCTCCTGGTCGATGCGCCCTCCGCCGGCGAGGGCTACTGGAACCAGCGCCACAAGAGCCGCCGCACGTTCGAAGGACCGTGGACCCGCACCGGCGACAAATATGTCAGGGATGCCGAGGGCCGCTACACCTTCCGCGGTCGCGCCGACGACATGTTCAAGGTCTCCGGCATCTGGGTCTCGCCCTTCGAGGTCGAGAGCGCGCTGATCACGCATCCCGCCGTGCTGGAAGCTGCCGTCGTGCCCGAAGCCGATCCGGAGGGACTGCTGAAGCCGAAGGCCTTTGTCGTGCTGCGCCCCGGCGCGACGACGACGGGCCTGCAGGAGATGCTCAAGGACCACGTCAAGCAGAAAATCGGCCCGTGGAAATATCCGCGCTGGATCGACGTGGTGGACTCGCTGCCGAAGACGGCGACGGGAAAGATCCAGCGGTTCAAGCTGCGGGACGGGACGAATTGAGTGCGTGGATGTCTTGCGTTTCTGTCGCGCCGAATCTCGCTGCGCTCCCTTGTGGGGGTGGGGGAGGGCGGGGAGAGGGGTGGCCCAGGAAGCGGTGTTCGTCGTCACGCGCCAGATGTTCTTCGTCACGCCCGGAATCCCCGTGTGGCACCCCTCTCCCTAGCCCTCCCCCCACAAGGGGGAGGGAACGACTGAACCAGCGGCCGCGTCTCGTTCCAAGTCCGTGCGAAGAAGAGCGACAGAACATGACCAATCTCGCCTCCACCGGCTTTCTCAGCATCGATGGCGCCAGCCTCGAATACAAATGGCTGGCGCCGCAATCCGCCGATTCACCCACCATCGTCATGCTGCACGAAGGCCTCGGCTCCGTCGGCCTATGGGGTGACTTCCCGGAAAAGCTCCAGCAGGCCACCTCCGCCGGCATCTTCGTCTATTCGCGTGCAGGCTATGGCCAATCGAGCCCGGTGACGTTGCCGCGGCCGCTTGACTACATGCAGCGCGAGGCGCTGGACGTGCTGCCGAAGATCCTCGATGCGATTGCCTTCAAGCGCGGCCTGCTGCTCGGCCATTCCGACGGCGCCTCGATCGCGACCATCTACGCCGGCGCGCATCAGGATCATCGCCTGAGCGGCCTGGTGCTGATCGCGCCGCATTTTATCGTCGAGGACATCTCGGTGAAATCCATCGCCGCGATCAAGACCGCCTTTGAGACCACCGATCTCAAGTCAAAGCTCGCGCGCTGGCACAAGGAGGTCGACAACGCCTTCTATGGCTGGAACGCCGCCTGGCTCGATCCGAAATTCCGCGACTGGGATATCTCGGAATATCTCGCCTATATCCGCGTTCCGGTGCTGGTCCTTCAAGGCGTGGACGACCAATACGGGACGCTGCGTCAGGCTGAGATCGCGCAGCAAGAATGCTATTGCCCGGTCGATTTGAAAGTCATTTCAGGCGCGGCGCATTCTCCGCATCGCGAAGCTCCGGCAGCGACGCTTGATGCGATTGAGCAATTTGCAGAAGCGGCCTTACGAGATGACATGCAACAAAATGCATGTGGGAGCCGTTAAGGACTAGACGCGCGCAATAATATGCATTATTGTGCATCTAACGGTAAAACCAAAACGAACTCAAGGGTGGCCCATGGCCGGGGAAGATCGACGCCTCTCAGGCGGCGCGACATTCATCGATTTCCAGACCGAGCCGTCCCGCTACCGGCACTGGAAGCTCGCGGTCGACGGTGACGTCGCCACTCTGACCATGGACGTCGACGAGAATGGCGGCCTGTTCGAGGGCTATCTGCTCAAGCTCAATTCCTACGATCTCGGCGTCGACATCGAGCTTGCCGACGCGGTTCAGCGCCTGCGCTTCGAGCACCCCGAGGTGAAGGTCGTGGTGATGCGCTCGGCCAAGAACAGGGTGTTCTGCGCCGGCGCCAACATCCGCATGCTCGCGGGCTCGACCCATGCCCACAAGGTCAATTTCTGCAAGTTCACCAACGAGACCCGCAACGGCATGGAAGACTCGTCGGAGAATTCCGGCCAGCGCTTCATCACCGTCGTGAACGGCTCGGCCGCCGGCGGCGGCTATGAGCTCGCGCTCGCCACCGACTACATCATGCTCGCCGATGACGGCGCGTCCGCCGTCGCCTTGCCCGAAGTGCCGCTGCTCGCGGTGCTGCCGGGCACCGGCGGCCTCACCCGTGTGGTCGACAAGCGCAAGGTGCGCCGCGATCACGCTGATTTCTTCTGCACCATCGAAGAAGGCGTGAAGGGCAAGCGCGCCGTGCAATGGCGCCTGGTCGACGAGATCGCGCCGAACAGCAAGCTCGAAGGCAAGGTTGCCGAGCGCGCGAGGGAATTCGCCGACAGCTCGAAGCGCAAGGGCAGCGGCAAGGGCATCGCGCTGACGCCGCTCAAGCGCATCATCGACGAGACCAGCATCCGCTACGGCTTTGTCACGGTCGATATCGACCGCGCGGCGCGGATCGCCACGATCTCGATCAAGGCGCCTGAAGCCGCGCCGCCCGCCGACATCGACGGCATGATGGCGCAGGGTGTCGCGTTCTGGCCGCTTCAGGTCGCGCGCGAACTCGACGACGCCATCCTGCATCTGCGCATCAACGAGCTCGAGATCGCCATGCTGGTGTTCAAAAGCCATGGCGACCGCGCCCATGTGCTCGCCTGCGACGCCTTCCTCGAAGCCAACAAGGCGCACTGGCTGGTCAACGAAATCAGGCACTACTGGAAGCGTGTCTTGAAGCGCATCGACGTCACCTCGCGGACGCTGGTGACGCTGGTCGAGCCCGGCTCCTGCTTTGCCGGCACGCTCGCCGAGCTCGTCTTCGCCGCCGACCGCTCCTACATGCTGATCGGCACGCGCCAGGGCGACAACCGCCCGCCGCCGTCGATCGAACTGTCAGCGATGAATTTTGGCCCGTATCCGATGAGTCATGGCCTGACGCGGCTTCAGTCGCGCTTCCAGGCCGATCCGTCCGATGTGGAACGCGCGGAAGCCACGATGGGAACGGCGCTGGACGCCGAGCAGGCCGAAGAGCTCGGCCTCGTCACCTTCGCGCTCGACGACATCGACTGGGATGATGAAGTTCGCGTGTTCCTGGAAGAGCGCGCCAGCTTCTCGCCCGACAGCCTCACCGGCATGGAAGCGAGCCTTCGCTTCGTCGGCCCCGAGACGATGGAATCGAAAATCTTCTCGCGCCTCACCGCGTGGCAGAACTGGATCTTCCAGCGCCCGAACGCGGTCGGCGAGGAAGGCGCGCTGCGCCGCTACGGCAGCGGCCAGAAGCCGAAATTCGATATGACGCGGGTGTAACGATTCTCGTGTCCCGGGCGCGCTGCGGCACCAAAAGCGCAACGCGCGTCTTCAACGCGCTATGGTGACGCTGCGCAGAACCGGGACCCATGTGGACCGAACAATGGGTCCCGGCTCTGCAGCGCACCGCTTCGCGCTGCGCAGGGTCCGGGACAGAAGACAGACCAAGGAGCACGGCCATGAACATGAACATCATGAACGTCGACTACTCGACCAAGATTCCGAACAACGTCAATCTCGCCGAAGACCGCCAAGTGCTCAAAGCGCTGGAGGGCTGGCATCCCGGCTACATGGACTGGTGGAAAGACATGGGGCCGGAAGGCTTCCAGGAATCGCTGGTGTACTTGCGCACCGCCTATTCGGTCGATCCGCGCGGCTGGGCCAAGTTCGATTACGTGCGGATGCCCGAGTATCGCTGGGGCATTCTCCTTGCTCCCCAGGAAGAGAACCGGGTCGTGCCGTTCGGCGAGCATTTTGGCGAGCCGGCCTGGCAGGAAGTCCCGGGTGAATATCGCGCCATGCTGCGCCGTCTGATCGTGATCCAGGGCGACACCGAGCCTGCCTCCGTCGAGCAGCAACGCCACCTCGGCAAGACCGCGCCCTCGCTGTACGACATGCGCAATCTGTTCCAGGTCAATGTCGAGGAAGGCCGTCACCTCTGGGCGATGGTGTACCTGCTGCAGAAGTACTTCGGGCGCGACGGACGTGAAGAGGCTGACGATTTGTTGCGCCGCCGCTCGGGTGACGCTGACTCGCCGCGCATGCTGGGCGCCTTCAACGAGGCGACCCCGGACTGGCTGTCCTTCTTCATGTTCACCTATTTCACCGACCGCGACGGCAAGATGCAGCTGCATTCGCTGGCGCAGTCCGGCTTCGATCCCTTGTCACGCACCTGCCGCTTCATGCTGACGGAAGAAGCGCACCACATGTTCGTCGGCGAGACCGGCATCACCCGCGTCGTGCAGCGCACCTGCGATGCGATGCGCGAAGCCGGCATCACCGATCCCACCGACATCGCGAAGGTCCGCGCGCTCGGCGTGATCGACCTGCCGACTATCCAGAAGAAGCTGAACCTGCACTATACGCTGTCGCTCGATCTGTTTGGCTCGGAAGTCTCCACCAACGCGGCGAACGCCTTCAACACCGGCATCAAGGGCCGCTATCACGAGACCCAGATCGACGACGATCATCAGCTCAAGAACGCCACCTATCCGGTGCTGAAGTTCATCGACGGCGAGATCAAGCTGGTGGACGAGCCGGCGCTCACCGCGCTCAACATGCGCCTGCGCGACGACTACAGCCAGGATTGCGTCAAGGGCATGCTGCGCTGGAACAAGGTGATCTCGACCGCGGGCTACCAGTTTCAGCTCAAGCTGCCCAACGTCGCCTTCCATCGCCATATCGGCGAGTTCAAGGGCATCCACGCGACGCCGGATGGTCTGTTGATCGACGACGCAACCTGGGCGAAGCGCAAGGACGAATGGCTGCCATCGACCGCCGACGGCGACTTCATCACCTCGCTGATGCAGCCCGTCACCGAGACCGGCCAGTTCGCCTCCTGGATCTCGCCGCCGAAAGTCGGCATCGACAACAAGCCCGGCGATTTCGAGTATGTGAGGATCGAGTCGTAGGTATCTTCTTCACCTCTCCTCGCTTGCGGGGAGAGGTCGGATCGCTCTTGCGATCCGGGTGAGGGGGTACAGGTGCGGCGACAATCTCACGCGCGGACAGTGCGCTCCCTCTCCCCGTAAGAACGGGGCGAGGGAGCGCACTGTCCGCGCGGCGGGCTCGAGCCCCTACCCCGCGATCTCCAGCCCCGCGTTCGCGTACACCACGCCGCCATCCACCGCGATGGTGTTGCCGACCACGTAGTCACCCGCGCGCGAGGCGAGATAGATCGCCACGCCGGCCATGTCCTCGTCGGTTCCGATCCGCCGCGCCGGAATGCGCTTGGCGACATCCTCCGAATGGTCGCGCGCAGCCCGGTTCATGTCGGACTTGAACGCGCCGGGCGCGATCGCGGTGACATTGATGTTGTCCTTGATCAGTTTCGTCGCCATGCGCCGCGTCAAATGGATCACCGCGGCCTTGCTCGCGGCATAGGAGTAGGTCTCGCCGGGATTGACGAAGATGCCGTCAACCGAGGCGATGTTGATGACCTTAGCGGGCCGCTCATGCGAAGCCGCCGCGCGCAGCGGCTTGGCCAGCGCCTTGGTCAGGAAGAACAGCGACTTGACGTTGAGGTCCATCACCTTGTCCCAGCCGCTTTCGGGGAATTCGTCGAACTCCGCGCCCCAGGCAGCCCCTGCATTGTTGACGAGGATATCGAGCTTCGGCTCCAGCTTGATGATTTCGCCAGCGAGCCTGTCGCAGCCGTCGACGGTCGAGATGTCGATCGGCAGCGCGATGCACTCACCGTCATATCGGCCTGACAGCTCGTTCGCGGTGGCTTCGCAAGGCCCGGCCTTGCGCGCGGTGATATAGACCTTCGCGGCCCCTGCGCTGAGAAATCCCGCCGCGATCATCTTGCCGATGCCGCGCGAACCGCCGGTCACCAGTGCGACGCGGCCTTTGAGCGAGAACAGATCGTTGAACATGGTGCCTCCCTTTGTTTGCGCCGGTTGTGGGCGGGGTGGGGAGGGGAGTCAAGGAAGGCGCCGCATCGTCGTCCTGGCGAAAGCCAGGACCCATTACCCCAGGATAGAGTTGTTTGAATGAGCTGTGGCCCGAGCGCGTCGCAAAATGGACAGCGGTGGCAATGGGTCCTGGCTTTCGCCAGGACGACGGCTGAATTCGGGACGACAGCGGAGATTCGAAACTACGCCGCCGCGATCCTGCGGAAGCCGTTCCACATCGCGGTCGCAGCGCCCGAGGTCAGCACCGGCAGAATCCGCGTGTCCTGGTAATTGCCGTTGAGCGAGACCCGTGGCAGCGCCGTCATGTGGCCGGCGTTTTCGGCGAACAGCATGCCGGGCCGCGTCGTCACTGCGGTCTTGAAGCCGGCGGATGCAGCGAGCACGAATTCACGCTCGCCCGCCGCCTCGCGATCGCCATAGGGATAGGCCAGATGCTGGACGTTGCGGCCGAGCGCTTGCTCGATCCGCGCGCGGCTCACGGCCATCTCCTGCGTGGCGATCGCTTCGCTTTGCTTGGCGAGATTGCAATGGCTGACGGAATGCGCGCCGATCGTGACCAGGGGATCGGCGGCAAATGTCTTCACCTCCTCCCAGGACAGGCAGAGGCTGCGGCACAGCGCGGCCATGTCGACGCCGTATTTCGTGCAGAGCGCCTCGATCTCGCGCTTGAGATCGTGCTCGCCGGGCAGCGCGCGCAACCAGTCGTGCAGGCGGTCGAACGCCGCCTGCTTGGCGGCTGGCGTCGTCGCATCGAGCCGCAGCGCGGCATTGCCGATCGTCACCTCGATCTGCTCGGTCTTGGCGATGACGGCCTCCAGCGCCTCCCACCACAGCCGGCCCGTGCCCTCCGCGAAATCGCTGGCGACATAGACCGCCAGAGGCGCGTCAAATTCGCGCAGAACCGGCAGCGCAAAATCGAGATTGTCGCGATAGCCATCGTCGAGCGTGAAGGCGGCGAAGCGGCGGTCGAACCGGCGCCGCACCAGCCGCTCATGCAGCTCGTCCATGCTGACGATGTCGATCTCGCGCGAGCGCAGATGACGCAGGGTCGCGCGCAGGAATTCGGGGGTGACTTCGAGATGCCTGTTCGGCTGGAACGCCGCCGCGCGGGCCGGCCGCACGTGATGCAGCATGAAAATGGCGCCGACGCCCGACAAAAGCGGCCGCAACAGGTGGTGGGCGCCGCTGAAATAGAGTGCTTCCAGCCCGGCGCGGATGACGTTGTTACGGAGTTGTTTCATGACCCGCTGGCGGACTTTGGCATTCCGCCTTCAACTTACGGAAGAACCCTTGAAGAAAAAGTTATTCCAATTGTCCACGCCCGGCCTTCGGAAGGGCGTCATTTCCGGTTTGACAGCCCGCCAAGGGTTTGTTTTGTCTCCGGTTCCAGAGTTCGGGTCGTCGAATGCAGAAGCTTTTCAGGTGGGCCAGCAAATGGTGGCCGGGGCTCATCCCCCTGGCCGTCATGTGGGGATTTGCGGCCTGGAATAACACTTTGCCGGTCGAGGCGGACCTTTCCGCCCGCAGCTCGGCGGCTCTGAAGGACACCGTTCTGGACAAGACCCGGATCGCGGTGGACGGCCGCGACGTCAGCCTGGCTGCGGACGCGTTTTCCGAGGAGGGTCGCCGCGACGCTGTTGTGGCGGTCGAGACCGTGCCCGGCGTGCGCCTGGTCGACGACCGGACCCGCCTTGTGCCCGAGGCAAAGCCCTTCGTCTGGAACGCCGAACGCGACGTGGTGCGGGTCACGCTGTCAGGCTCCGCGCCCCTGCCGTCGATGAAGGGCCGCCTGACTGAGGCGGCCCGCAAGGAGGTCGCCGGTACCGAGGTGGCCGATCAGATGGGTTTGGCGCGCGGTGCACCGCCGCGGTTCGAGGCGGCTGCGATGCTGCTGCTCGATCAGATCGGCAAGCTCAAGGACGGCAAGATCACGATCACGGACACCAAAGTCACTCTGTCGGGGATGGCGCGCGATCTCGGCGGCCGCGAAGCGGTCGCAGCGGCGCTGAAAAACCTGCCCGAGGGCTTTTCGATCGCCGCCAACGACGTCAAGGCGCCGCCTTACGTCTTCCAGGCCTACAAGGATCCGGTGGCCGCGACGGTGACGCTGACCGGCTATGTTCCCGACAACAATGTCCACGCGGCCATCGCCACCAGCGCGTCGCGGAAATTCTTCAACGAAAAAATCGTCGACAATCTCAAGGCCAGCGTCGGCGCGCCCGGCTCCTTCAGCCCCGCCGTGGTCGCGGCGCTCGGCGCGCTGTCGCGACTGTCGACCGGCACGCTCGTCGTGTCCGACCGCGAGGTGAAGCTGTCGGGCGATGCGCTCTATGAAGGTGCCGCCAACGACATCCGCGCAAGCCTCGGCAAGGATTTTCCGAAAAACTGGCAGTACAAGCCGGAAATCACGGTGAAACCCGCGGCCGGGCCGGTCGACGGCACCGTGTGCCAGCAATTGTTCTCCGAGCTTTTGGCCAAGGCCAAGATTCGCTTCGGGGCGAAGCGCGCCGAGATCGATCCGGATTCCGCCGGCATTCTCGATCATCTGATCGAGACGGCATTGCGCTGTCCCACCACAAATATCGAGGTCGCCGGGCATACCGATGCCGACGGCGAGGATTCCTTCAACCAGGCACTCTCGGAGAAGCGCGCGCAGGCGGTGATCGACTATCTGGTCAAGGCCGGCCTGCCTGCCAGCCGCTTCACCGCGGTCGGCTACGGCAGCACGCAGCCGGTCGCCGGTAATGACAGCGAAGACGCCAAGGCGCAGAACCGCCGCATCGAATTTCTGGTGAGGTGACGATGCCCTATCTCGTCTCGTTCCATCTGGGCTGGCTGATCGGCTCGCTGCTACTCGGCTTCTGCATGGGCTGGATCTCGGTGGTCCAACGCGGCAACGGCACCTCGAAGGTGACCGCGCGCTGGCTCGCCGTGTTTGTTGCCGGCCTGGTCGCGGCCTCGTTCGCGCATGTGGTCCCCGGCCGCTTCGGCTACTGGCTCGACCTCGGCCTGATCATGTTCGCCTGCTATCTCGTCGGCGGCGCCATTGGCGCCTGGCTGCGCGATCGGGTGGTCGCGCGCAGCATGCCGCCGGCCTGAGCGGCTGAGCTGAGAGGCAAACGCGCGCCCGCTATCGCGCTCATCACCTGCTCCGCCATCAGATTTCAAGGGCGAGGATGTGGCGCTTGACATCAATACGTACGTACGTATCATAACGCCATGCCAAAGCCCTCACTCAAAGACGCCATTCTCGACGCCGGCCTGAAGGTCATGTTTCGGACCGGCTATCACGGCACCAGCGTGCGCGACGTCACCACTGCTGCGGGCGCGCCGCAGGGGTCCTTCACCAATCATTTCCGCTCAAAGGAAGCATTCGCCTCCGAGGTGCTCGACCGCTACTTCGAGATCACAAGGGCGCTGGTCGCCGAGGCGCTCGACGACACCTCGCTGACCCCGCGGGCGCGGCTGAAGCGCTACCTGGACATCATCACTGGCCGGCTCGAAGCGGACGGCTACGGCCGCGGCTGCCTGATTGGCGATCTCAGTCTGGAGGCGACCGGCAGCAGCGAGATGCTGCGCGGGCGCCTCGCGGCCATCTTTGCTGAATGGCGCATGCCGTTCGCCGCCTGCATCAGGGATGCCCAAACCAGCGGCGAGATTGCCTCCGATTTCGAGCCTGAGGAGCTCGCCGACTTCCTGCTCGCGTCCTGGCAGGGCGCGATCCTGCGCATGAAGGTCGACCGCAATCCCAAAGCGCTCGAACGTTTCAAGACCATCGCATTCCAAACCGTGTTCAAGGAGCTGACATGACCAAGCAGATCGAGATCAAGATTCGCAAAGCGTCCGTCCTCGGAAGCAGCATGGCCTATCGTGAGGCAGGCGCGCAGAACGCGCCGGTCGCGCTCTTCCTGCACGGCAATCCGACTTCCTCGTACATCTGGCGCAACATCATGCCCTTGGTGTCACCGGTCGCGCATTGCCTCGCGCCCGACAACATCGGCTTCGGTCAGTCCGACAAGCCCGACATCGACTACCGCTTCTTCGACCACGTCCGCTATGTCGATGCCTTCATCGAACAGCGCGGCCTTACGTCGGCCTATCTGGTCGCACAGGATTGGGGCACGGCGCTCGCATTTCATCTTGCGGAGCGCCGCCCGGATTTCGTGCGCGGCCTCGCCTTCATGGAGTTCATCCGTCCGATGCCGACCTGGCAGGACTTCCACGACACCGAGGTTGCCGAAGAGCAGGAGCATGCCGAGGCGGCGCGGGCGGCCTTCCGTAAATTCAGGACGCCGGGCGAGGGCGAGGCGATGATCCTCGAGGCGAATGCCTTCGTCGAGCGCGTGCTGCCGGGCGGCATCGTGCGCAAGCTCAGCGAGGACGAGATGGCGCCCTATCGCACGCCGTTCCCGACGCCGGAGAGCCGCCGGCCCGTTCTTGCGCTTCCGCGCGAACTGCCGATCGGAGGCGAGCCTGCTGACGTCTATGAGGCGCTCCAGTCCGCGCATGCAGCGCTGGCCGCGTCGTCCTATCCAAAGCTCCTGTTCACCGGCGAGCCCGGAGCTCTGGTCGCACCGGAATTTGCCGAACGGTTTGCAGCCTCCCTGAAGCACTGCGCGCTGGTTCGTCTCGGCGCCGGCCTGCATTTCCTCCAGGAGGATCACCCCGAGGCGATCGGGCGCTCCGTGGCCGGCTGGATCGCGGGCATCGAGGCGGTGCGCCCGCAGCTTGCGGCCTGAGCAGAACGCTACCTCCGAACGACATGCTCATCGCGGCCGCTGGCCGGCGGCCGCGATGACGTCTGTGATGTCGCAGTGCAACCGGATGATCGAGCGCGAGCCGTCGGCCACGTAATCGTGCGCGCCGCAGCGGCCGCGCGCGGAGCGACCTCTTTCAACAGCGGAATCCCGCCCATAGATTGATTTCGACTTAAGCCGTGACGGAACATTGTACGGCCGAAATCATCAAAACTTCATGGCGTCTGCGCAGGATTGCCATGGAGATTCGCGTCAGGCTTGCCGCCGAAAGCGCCAAACCGTGCATCAGGAGCCCGCAACCTGCCTAAAACCTTGAAGCCACGACTTTTTGTTCGAATTGTCGAATTCCACTCCGCCCCAAAACGCGCTAGTGGAGGGGCAGGGGGCATGCGCGATGCCGGAGCCGCTGACGAGGATTCGTCGAGTGCCCGTGCGTCGTCCGCCTGTTCGCTGGCCACCCCGGCCGCTGAAGCGTTGTTCGAGGTCTAGATGCTGGAAGCCATACGCAGGGCGATGACGTTTCTGCGCCAGAAGCAAATCCTGCATAAGCTTGGAGTTGTGATCAGCGTCGCTGTCATCGGCATCGCTTGCTATGTGCTCTACCACATGCTGCGCGGCATCGATGTCAACGAAGTCCTCGAAGCGATCAAGAGCACCGAGCCGAGCCAGATTGCGCTGGCGGCTTTGTTCGTCGCCGCGGGCTATTTCACGCTGACCTTCTACGACCTGTTCGCCGTGCGCGCGATCGGCCACGCCCACGTGCCCTATCGCATCAACGCGCTCGCCGCCTTCACCAGCTATTCGATCGGCCACAATGTCGGCGCCAGCGTCTTCACCGGCGGCGCGGTGCGCTACCGCATCTATTCCGCCTACGGCCTGAACGCGATCGACGTCGCAAAGATCTGCTTCCTCGCCGGCCTGACCTTCTGGCTCGGCAATGCCGCGGTGCTGGGCCTCGGCATCTCCTATCATCCGGAGGCCGCGGCCTCGATCGACATGCTTCCGCCCTGGCTGAACCGGATGCTGGCGATGATGATCATCGTCGGGCTGGTCGCCTACGTGGTCTGGGTCTGGACCCAGCCCCGGATGGTCGGCCGCGGGCCCTGGACCGTGATGCTGCCGGGCGGCCCGCTGACGCTGCTCCAGATCGCGATCGGCATCATCGATCTCGGCTTCTGCGCGCTGGCGATGTACGTGCTGGTCCCGGACGAGCCCAATCTCGGCTTCGTGGTGGTCGCGGTGATCTTCGTCTCGGCCACGCTGCTCGGCTTTGCCAGCCATTCGCCCGGAGGCCTTGGCGTGTTCGACGCGGCCATGCTGGTCGGGCTCTGGCAGATGGACCGCGAGGAGCTGCTGGGCGGGATGCTGCTGTTCCGCGTCCTCTATTATCTGTCCCCTTTCGTCATATCTGTAATCTTGCTGACGTTTCGCGAAGTTATCATCGGCGCACGATCGAAGCGCCTGCAGCAGGCGGCGCTCAAGCTCGACCCCGGGCCCGCGCCTAAAGCCGCTTACGTGAGAAAGCGCAGCGACAGCGGCGCCTGACCGGCGCAACGTCCTTTGGAGAAGCCCGCCCCGATGGCGATCGACGCCCCATCTTCTCCCTCCTCCCAGCCCTGGTCCGACCGGCTGCGGCACTCGACCGTCATCCTGATCGCCGCGGCGCTGGCGCTGTCGGTGGTGGTCTCGCTGGGCGAATTGTCGGCACTGCATGCCATCGCAGTGTTCTTCTGCGTCGCGGCCGCAGCGCTGATCCCGTGGCGCCTGCACGATACTGCCGCCTCGCGCGAAGAGACCCGCCGCGTCAATCCGGTCGAGAGCGCGGCGGTCGCCGCGGTGGTCGCCGGCATGCCCGATCCCGCGGTGCTGCTCGACCGCGCCGGCCGCGTCATCCATCTCAACGCTGCTGCCGCCCAGCTCGCGCCGGCGCTGCGCCGGAATGAGCTTGCCCAGTTCGCGCTGCGCTCGCCCGAGATCATCACGGCGCTGCGCGAGTCGATCGCGACCACCGAGCCGCGGCGCGCGACCTATCTCGACCATGTCCCGGTCGATCGCTGGATGGAGCTGACCATCACGCCGGTGCCGGTGCCGACCACCTTCGGCGGCGCCGACAAATGCATGCTGATGACCTTCCACGACCAGACGCCGCTGCGTCGGGTCGAGGAGATGCGGGCCGATTTCGTCGCCAATGCCAGCCACGAGCTGCGCACGCCGCTGGCCGCGCTGTCCGGCTTCATCGACACGCTCCAGGGCCAGGCCAAGGACGATCCCAAGGCGCGCGAGCGCTTCCTCGGCATCATGCACAACCAGGCCACCCGGATGGCGCGCCTGATCGACGATCTGCTGTCGCTGTCGCGGGTGGAACTGTCCGCCCATGTGCGGCCCGACACCCTGGTCGACCTGCTGCCGATCATCTTGCAGGTCGCCGACGGGCTCGAGCCGCTGGCGCGGGAACGCCAGGTCGAGGTCGAGACCCAGCTCCCTGAGACCCCGGTACTGATCGCGGGGGACCGCGAGGAGCTGCTCCGCCTGTTCGAGAATTTGATCGAGAACGCGCTCAAATACGGCGCCGCGGGCGGTCGCGTCATCGTGTCGCTGATGCCAGGCGCCGCCCCTGATGGAACTCAGGAAATCCGGGTCCTGGTCCGGGATTTCGGCCCCGGCATCGCGCCGGAGCACCTGCCGCGGCTAACCGAACGGTTCTACCGGGTCGATGTCGGCGACAGCCGCTCGCAGGGCGGCACCGGCCTCGGATTATCCCTGGTGAAACATATTCTTAACCGCCATCGCGGCCGGCTTTTGATCGAAAGCGTGCCCAAACAGGGCGCCACTTTCACCGCCTGTTTCCCCCAGGGCAAGCCTGCGGCTCTGAGCTAAATTCCAGCGATTTCAGCTGCTTAACGCTGTCATCCGACTGTCACCAAACCTTCGTAAAAGCTCAGCTGTCCGCTCCTAAAGGGGCGGCACGGGGAGCGCGATCGGGCGCGGATGGCGCTTCGCTCCCCTGTATGGAGACCAGCATGAATTTCCTCAAAACACTCGTCGCTGCTGGCATCGTCGCCGCATCGACGACGGCGGCCTTTGCTGCCGATATCACCGGTGCCGGTGCGACGTTCCCGTTCCCGATCTATTCCAAATGGGCTGACGCCTATAAGAAGGAGACCGGCAACGGTCTGAACTACCAGTCGATCGGCTCCGGCGGCGGCATCAAGCAGATCCAGGCCAAGACCGTGACCTTCGGCGCCAGCGACGCGCCGCTCAAGGCCGAGCAGCTCGAGAAGGACGGCCTCGTCCAGTGGCCGATGGTGATGGGTGCCATCGTTCCCGTCGTCAACATCGAGGGCGTGAAGCCCGGCGAGATGGTGTTCGACGGCGAGACGCTGGCCAGCATCTATCTCGGCAAGATCACCAAATGGGATGACGCCGCGATCAAGAAGCTCAACCCGAACGTGAAGCTGCCCTCGGAGGCCATCACCGTGGTCCGCCGTTCGGACGGCTCTGGCACCACCTTCAACTTCACCAACTACCTCGCCAAGGCCAGCGCGGACTGGAAGAGCAAGGTCGGTGAGGGTACCGCGGTCGAGTGGCCGGTCGGCGTCGGCGCCAAGGGCAATGAAGGCGTATCGGGCAATATCAGCCAGACCAAGAACTCGATCGGCTACGTCGAGTACGCCTATGCCAAGCAGAACAAGCTGACCTACACCGGCCTCGTCAACAAGGCCGGCAAGCCGGTGCAGCCCACCGTCGAAGCGTTCCAGGCGGCCGCCTCCAACGCCGACTGGGCCAAGGCTCCCGGCTACTACGTCATCCTGACCGACCAGCCCGGCGAGAAGTCCTGGCCGATCACGGCGGCGACGTTCATCCTGATGCACAAGGACGCCACCGACAAGGCGGCCTCGCAGGAAGCCATCAAGTTCTTCCGCTGGGCCTTCAAGAACGGCGGCAAGGCGGCTGAAGAGCTCGACTACATCCCGATGCCGGACCCGGTCGTTCAGCTGATCGAGAAGACCTGGGCTGCCGAAATCAAGAGCTAGCTTCGCGACGCTCGTGCCCCGGATGCGATGCGCCGCATCCGGGGCACGGACCAACAAAAAAACGTATGCTATTTAGTACAGGGGATCGGCGTGGCAGAGATGGCCGTTCAGAGCGATGTAATCGACGACGCCGGACCGTATGATCGCGCCAAGGCCTTGAGCGCGTTCAAGCTCGGCGACGTTACCTTCTACTGGATCACGCGGCTCTCCGCGATCTCGGTGCTTCTGATCCTCGGCGGCATTATCATTTCGCTGATCGTCGGCGCCTTCCCGGCGATGAAGGAATTCGGGGTCTCGTTCCTGTGGACGCAGCGCTGGGCGCCGTCGGCCGATCCGCCGGTGCTCGGCGCGCTCGGGCCAATGTACGGCACGCTCGTCACCTCCTTCATCGCGATGCTGATCGCCATTCCCGTGGGTCTCGGCATTGCGATCTTCCTCACCGAGCTCTGCCCGCAATGGCTGCGCCGCCCGATCGGCATGGCGATCGAGCTGCTCGCCGGCATCCCCTCGATCATCTACGGCATGTGGGGCTTCTTCGTGTTGGGTCCGTTCCTCGCCAACACGTTCCAGCCCTTCATGATCAAGATCTTCGACGGCGTGCCCGTGCTGGGCGCGATCTTCGCAGGTCCCCCGTCCTATCTCAGCCTGTTCAATGCCGCGCTGATCCTCGCCATCATGGTGCTGCCCTTCATCACCTCGATCTCAGTCGACGTGTTCAAGACCGTGCCTCCGGTGCTGAAGGAAGCCGCCTACGGCGTCGGCTGCACCACCTGGGAAGTCGTCCGCAGCGTG
This sequence comes from Bradyrhizobium sp. WSM1253, assembly GCF_000244935.1. NCBI lineage: Bacteria > Pseudomonadati > Pseudomonadota > Alphaproteobacteria > Hyphomicrobiales > Nitrobacteraceae > Bradyrhizobium > Bradyrhizobium sp. WSM1253. Next base: position 4,270,277 of record NZ_JH600073.1, on the reverse strand, counting down.
GTGATCCCCTACACCCGCGTCGGCGTCATCGGCGGCGTCATGCTGGCGCTGGGCCGGGCGCTCGGCGAGACCATGGCGGTGACCTTCATCATCGGCAACTCGTTCCGGATCTCGTCGTCGATCTTCGCGCCGGGCACCACGATCTCGGCGGCGATCGCATCCGAGTTCGCCGAGAGCGACGGCCTGCACCAGTCCGGCCTGATCCTGCTCGGTCTCCTGCTGTTCGTGCTGACCTTCTTCGTGCTTGCAGCGGCGCGGCTGATGCTGATGCGGCTGGAAAAGAAGGCGGGGAACTAGCGCCATGAATCCGATCTATTCACGCCGCCGCCGCAAGGACATCGTCGTTCGCGGGCTCTGCATCGCCGCAACGGCCTTCGGCGTCACCTGGCTCGCGCTGATCCTGATCACGCTGCTCTACAATGGACTGGCGGGACTCAATGTCCAGCTGTTCACCGAGAACACGCCGCCTCCCGGATCGAACGAGGGCGGCCTGCTCAACGCCATCGTCGGCTCGCTGATCATGACCGTGATCGGCGTCGGCATCGGCGCGCCGCTCGGCATGTTCGCCGGCACCTATCTCGCCGAATACGGCCGCAATGACCGGCTGACCTCGGTGATCCGCTTCATCAACGATATCCTGCTCTCGGCGCCCTCGATCATCATCGGCCTGTTCATCTACGGCGCGGTGGTGGTGCCGATGCGCGGCTTCTCGGCGATCGCAGGCTCGCTCGCGCTCGCGGTCATCGTGATCCCGGTGGTGCTGCGCACGACCGAGGACATGCTGCTGCTGGTGCCGAACGCGCTGCGCGAGGCGGCCTCGGCGCTCGGCCTGCCGCGTTCGCTGGTGATCAAGCGGATCGCCTATCGCGCCGCGCGCTCCGGCCTCATCACCGGCGTGCTGCTCGCAACCGCTCGCGTCGCCGGTGAAACTGCGCCGCTGCTGTTCACCGCGCTGTCGAACCAGTTCTTCAGCCTCGGCCTGAATAAGACGATGGCGAACCTGCCTGTCACCATCAACAACTTCGTGCAGAGCCCCTATGCCTATTGGAAGCAATTGGCCTGGAGCGGGGCGCTGCTCATCACCCTGACCGTTCTTGCCCTTAATATTGGCGCGCGCATCCTTGGCGCCGAGAGGACCGCAAAATGAGTGATCTTTCCGTATCGATGAGCGCGGCCGGTGGGCTGCCCCACGCGCCGGTGCTGCCGGAGGCGCCCCCGAAGGTGACCGTGCGCAACCTGAACTTCTATTACGGCGAGCACCACGCGCTGAAGAACATCAACCTGACGCTGGGCGCCAATCGCGTCACGGCGTTCATCGGTCCGTCGGGCTGCGGCAAGTCGACCCTGCTGCGCATCTTCAACCGGATGTACGACCTCTATCCCGGCCAGCGCGCCACTGGTCAGCTGATGCTCGACCAGACCAACATCCTCGACGGCAAGCTGGACCTCAATTTGCTGCGCGCCCGCGTCGGCATGGTGTTCCAGAAGCCGACGCCGTTCCCGATGACGATCTACGAGAACATCGCGTTCGGCATCCGCCTGTATGAGAAGATCTCGAAGTCCGAAATGGACGGCCGCGTCGAGAAGGCGCTGCGCGGCGGCGCGCTGTGGAACGAGGTCAAGGACAAGCTCAACGCCTCCGGCCTGTCGCTCTCCGGCGGCCAGCAGCAGCGCCTCTGCATCGCCCGCACCGTCGCGGTGCGGCCCGAGGTGATCCTGTTCGACGAACCCTGTTCGGCGCTCGACCCGATCTCGACCGCCAAGGTCGAGGAGCTGATCCAGGAGCTGTCCGAGGATTACACGATCGCGATCGTCACCCACAACATGCAGCAGGCGGCGCGCGTCTCCGACAAGACCGCCTTCATGTATCTCGGCGAGCTGATCGAGTTCGACGACACCAGCAAGATCTTCACGTCGCCGACCGACCGGCGCACGCAGGATTACATCACCGGCCGGTTCGGCTGAGGAGACGCGACATGGCTTCCGAACATACCGCAAAGGCTTTCGACACCGACCTCCAGGAACTCACCCGCCTGGTCGCCGAGATGGGCGGCATCGCCGAGCGCATGATCGTCGAGTCCGTCGACGCGCTGATCCGCCGCGACGTCCCGCTCGGCCAGCGCGTCGTCGCCATCGACACCGAGCTCGACGCGCTGCAGAAGCGCATCGAGGAGCGTGCGGTGCTCACCATCGCCCGCCGCCAGCCGATGGCGGTCGATCTGCGCGAGATCGTCGGCGCCATGCGCGTCGCGACCGATCTCGAGCGCATCGGCGACCTCGCCAAGAACATGGGCAAGCGCGTCGCGGCGCTGGAGACGGACTTCCATCCGCTCAAGCTGTTCCGCGGCCTCGAGCACATGACCGACCTCGTGCAGCAGCAGGTCAAGTCGGTGCTGGACGCCTATGCCGCGCATGATTTGCCGGCGGCGATGGCGGTGTGGAAGGGCGACGAGGAAGTCGACGCCATCTGCACCTCGCTGTTCCGCGAGCTCCTCACCTACATGATGGAGGATCCGCGCAACATCTCGTTCTGTATTCACCTGATGTTCTGCGCCAAGAACATTGAGCGGATCGGCGACCACGCCACCAACATCGCCGAGACCGTGTTCTACATGATCGAGGGCCAGGCGATCACCGACAAGCGGCCGAAGGGCGACATGACGACCTTCGCCAACACGGTACCGAACACCTGAAGACTTAAGGGAGCGACGACCCGATGGGCGCACGCATTATGGTGGTTGAGGACGAGGAAGCCCTGACCGAGCTTCTCCGCTACAACCTCGAAGGCGACGGCTATGACGTCGAGACGGTGATGCGCGGCGACGACGCCGACACCCGCCTCAAGGAGCACATCCCCGATCTGATCGTGCTCGACTGGATGCTGCCGGGCCTGTCAGGCATCGAACTGTGCCGCCGGCTTCGCACCCGTCCCGAGACCAAGCAGCTCCCGATCATCATGCTCACCGCGCGCGGCGAGGAGAGCGAGCGGGTGCGGGGTCTTGCGACCGGCGCCGACGATTACATCGTCAAGCCGTTCTCGGTGCCGGAGCTGCTGGCGCGCGTGAAGGGCCTGCTGCGGCGCGCGAGCCCCGAGCGGCTCGCCACCGTGCTTGCTTTTGGCGACATCGAGCTCGACCGCGACAAGCGCCGCGTGGCGCGCTCAGGCCGGCCGATCGATCTCGGTCCGACCGAATATCGCCTGCTGGAGTTCTTCCTGGAGCACCCGGGCCGGGTGTTCTCGCGCGAGCAACTGCTCGACAGCGTCTGGGGCCGCGACATCTATATCGACGAGCGTACCGTCGACGTGCATATCGGCCGCCTGCGCAAGCTGCTCAATCTCGGCCGCGAGCAAGACCCGATCCGCACCGTCCGCGGCGCCGGCTACGCGCTGGATGATCGGTTTGCGAAGGCGGAGCAGGTGTAGGGTTGCAGGCTTGTTTGTTGGCGAGCTGTCCCTGCATTCTCCGATGTCGTCCCGGACAAGCGAGCGCTGATCCGGGACCCATAACCACAGGGAGTGGTTTGGCGAAGACTCCGAGTTACCCCTTTCGCACGACTACTGCGTGCTCGGAGTATGGGTCCTGGCTTTCGCCAGGACGACACTGAAATTATTGAACTGTCTTTGCGCGACGACTTGCCGTGATTACCGCGGACCCGGCTTCACCGGTGCGCGGCGCCGATCCGACGCCGGCTGGTACGCAACACGCGAGTGCTGGGCGCAATAGGGCAGGCCGGACAGCGCCCGTCCACCGCAGAAGAAGAAGTCCGGGCTCGAGGGATCGCCGACCGGCCAGTGGCAGGTCGCCTCGTTCAATTCGAGCAGCGACAGCCGCTGGCTCATCGGCACCACGTTGTCGTAGGTGACCGGATCCGGCTCAGCCTCGACCTCGAAGGCCTGCGCCAGCGCGGTGTTGCCGCGCGAGATCGGGCGGCTCACCCGCATCATGTGCTGCGCGGGGCGCGCCTTGCGCGGCCGGGGCGCTGCCGATGATGGGCTCTTGGCGCGGCCCGAAAGACCGAGCCTGTGCACTTTGCCGATCACGGCATTGCGGGTCACATTGCCGAGCTCCGCCGCGATCTGGCTGGCCGAAAGTCCGGCCTCCCAGAGCTTTTTCAGCTGCTCGACGCGATCATCGGACCAGGTCAAAACCGTCATTGCACCCTTTCCCTCGCTGCGCGCCAGCCATCCTGGGGCCTCGCAGCGAATGCCTAAGCCTTCAAAAACCCGTGCCGCCAGAATCCCTTAAGGCTCGCCGGGCGCGTCTTGAACGCCCGAACGTTTACGCCGGTACATAAGGACTTAAAGATCAGAACCACTGCACGAGATGTCGTATCTGACAATCCAAACGCTACAATATGGCGTGACTCCCGCGCAAGAGTCCGCCGACTCGCTTCCACATGTTCCGTGGCTAAATCCCGCAAAATCGGCACCGCAAGACTACGGATTCAGCGTTTCGCGAGGCTTTCCGGGCGGCATTGACACCCGTTTCACCAGGCCTAAGATAGTCGCACGTGCCGCCCTCAAGAGGCGGCACGTTTCGTTTTCCGGGCCGGTCGATGGTGCGTTGCGTAATGCACGCTTACACCGTCCGCAACATTCAAGTGACCGTCATGACTAACAGCGCAGCGCCGCATTTGCTCCCCGTTTTCGCCAGGTCCGACCTCGGTTTCGAGCGTGGCGAAGGCTGCTGGCTGATCGCGACCAATGGCGAGCGCTATCTCGATTTCACCTCCGGGGTGGCGGTGAATGCGCTCGGCCATGCCCATCCGGCGCTGGTCGCGGCGTTGCAGGAACAGGCCACGAAGCTCTGGCACATGTCGAACCTGTTCCAGAGCCCGGACGGCGAAAAGCTTGCCGCGCGCCTGTGCAATGAAAGTTTCGCGGACTTCGTGTTCTTCTGCAATTCCGGCGCCGAAGCGCTGGAATGCGTGATCAAGGTCGTGCGCCGCTATCACGCCGCGAAGGGCCATCCAGACCGCTATCGCATGATCACCTTCGAAGGCGCCTTCCATGGCCGCACGCTGGCGACGCTGGCCGCGACGGGTTCGGCAAAATATCTCGAAGGTTTCGGCCCACCCATGGAGGGCTTCGACCAGGTTGCGCATGGCGATCTCGAGGCAGTGAAAAAGGCGATCGGTCCGCAGACCGCCGGCATCCTGATCGAGCCGATCCAGGGCGAGGGCGGTGTGCGTTCGGCAACGCCTGCCTTCCTGAGGGCGTTGCGCCAGCTCTGCGACGAGCGCGGCCTGTTGCTCGCCTTCGACGAGGTGCAGACCGGCATGGGCCGCACCGGCGATCTGTTCGCATACCGCCGCCTTGGCGTCGAACCTGACGTGATGTCGCTGGCCAAGGCGCTCGGCGGCGGCTTCCCGATCGGCGCCTGCCTTGCGACCGCGGAAGCGGCGTCCGGCATGACGCCGGGCTCGCACGGCTCGACCTTCGGCGGCAATCCGCTCGCGATCGCGGCGGCGAACGCCGTGCTCGACGTCATGCTCAAGCCCGGCTTCTTCGACCACGTGCAGAGGATGTCGCTGCTGCTCAAGCAGAAGCTCGCTTCCGTGATCGACCGTCATGGCGATGTCGTCAGCGAAGTGCGCGGCGAGGGCCTCCTGATCGGCATCAAGGCCGTGGTGCCTTCCGGCGATCTCGTTGCCGCCTTGCGCGCAGAAAAGCTGCTCACCGTCGGTGCCGGCGACAATGTCGTGCGTTTCCTGCCGCCTTTGATCGTCACCGAAGCCGAGATCGAGGACAGCGTCGGGCGGCTCGAGCGCGCCTGCACGGCGTTGTCCGGCAACAAGCGGGCGGCAAGCTGATGAGCACGTCGCCCGATAAAACGCCCAAGAAAACACCGAAGCACTTCCTCGATATCAACGAGCTGCCGCTGTCGGAGCTCAAGCGCATGCTGGCCGCGTCCTCCGCGATGAAGGCGAAGCAGAAGGCGCATCAGCCGGTCAGGCCGCTCGAAGGCAAGACGCTGGCGATGATCTTCGAGCGCCCCTCGACGCGGACGCGGGTGTCTTTCGATGTCGCCATGCGCCAGCTCGGCGGCGAGCCGATCATGCTCACCGGCGCCGAGATGCAGCTCGGCCGCGGCGAAACCATCGCCGACACCGCGCGGGTGCTGTCGCGCTATGTCGACGCCATCATGATCCGCATCCTCAATCACGATGCGCTGCTGGAGCTTGCGGCGAACGCCACCGTGCCCGTTATCAACGGCCTGACGCGGCGCTCGCATCCCTGCCAGGTCATGGCCGACCTGATGACCTACGAGGAACATCGCGGCCCGATCGAGGGCAAGACGGTGGCCTGGACCGGCGACGACAACAACGTGCTGGCGTCCTGGGCGCACGCCGCCGAGCGCTTCAAGTTCCAGCTCAATGTCGCGACGCCTCCGGAGCTCGCGCCGAAAAAAGCGATGCGCGACTTCATCAAGGCGACCGGCGCGCCGATCATGCTCGGCACGGATGCCGAAGCCGCCGTGAAGGGCGCCGATTGTGTCGTGACCGACACCTGGGTGTCGATGGGCGACAAGGAAGGCGAGCACCGCCATAACGTGCTCAAGCCCTATCAGGTCAATGCCCAGCTGATGTCGCTGGCCAAGCCCGATGCGCTGTTCATGCACTGCCTGCCCGCCCATCGCGGCGAGGAGGTCACCGACGAGGTGATCGACGGTCCCCAATCCGTCGTGTTCGACGAGGCCGAAAACCGCCTGCACGCGCAGAAGGGCATTCTGGCCTGGTGCTTCGACGCGGTGAAGTAACGCGGGCCGGTGAAGTAGCTTTGGATCGTCGTCCTGGCTTTCGCCAGGACGACACCGAGTTTGCCGTGCTTGCGTACGATCCGTTCTGCATTCCGGATGCAGCCGCCCCCCTTCCAATTCCGCCTTCCGACCCCAAATAAAGCGCCATGGTTTCCCAATCCCCTGACATGAAAACCGGGCCCGAAGGCCCGGTTCGCGCGCCATCCGCGGTTCCCATCGATGACGCCGTGCTGCCCTACGAGGTCGACGCGCTCGACGTGCGCGGTCGCCTGGTGCGGCTTGGTCCGGCGCTCGACGAGATCCTGACCAAGCACGATTATCCGGCGCCGGTCGGCAAGCTGCTCGGCGAGGCCATCGTGCTGACCACGCTGCTCGGCTCGTCGCTGAAGTTCGAAGGCCGCTTCATCCTCCAGGCCCAGACCGACGGTCCTGTGTCGTTCCTGGTCGTGGACTATCAGGCGCCGGATCGCCTGCGCGCCTATGCGCGCTATGATGCCGCGCGCCTCGGCGAAGTCCAGGATTCCGGCAAGACTTCCGGCGCGCTGCTGGGCCACGGTCATCTGGCCATGACCATCGACCAGGGCCCCGACATGAGCCGCTACCAGGGCCTGGTCGCGCTCGACGGCGGCAGCCTGGAAGACGCCGCTCATGAATATTTCCTGCGCTCCGAGCAGATCCCGACGCGCGTGCGCCTTGCCGTCGGCGAGGAGTGGCGTTCGAATGACGGCGGCAAGCATCGCTGGCGTGCCGGCGGCATGCTGATGCAGTTCCTGCCGAAGGCGCCCGAGCGCGCGCGGCAGGCCGATCTGCATCCCGGCGATGCGCCCGAGGGCGTCGAGGTCCATGCCGTCGCTGAAGACGATGCCTGGGTCGAGGCGCGCTCGCTGATCGAAACCGTCGAAGACGTCGAGCTGATCGATCCCGAGCTGTCCGGCGAGCGGTTGCTCTACCGTCTCTTCCACGAACGCGGCGTGCGCGTGTTCAATCCGCTGCCCTTGAAGGCGCAATGCTCCTGCTCGCGCGATGCGGTCGCATCGATGCTGAAGAGCTTTTCGTCCGACGACCGTGCCGCAATGGTCAAGGACGACAAGGTCGTCGTGACCTGCGAGTTCTGCAGCTCGGTGTACGAGTTCACACCGGATGAGGCGGGCGTCGAGGACGCGTAGCGCGGTGCCGTAGGGTGGGCAAAGCGAAGCGTGCCCACCATTTCCAGCGCTAGTTCAACACCCGCTTGTTATCCGGGCTGTCCAGCGAGAACGTCGGCACGTCGATCTCGAAGCGTTCGCCGCTTGCGCTGACCATCTGGTAGCGGCCGGTCATGAAGCCCGAGGCGGTCGTGAGCGGCACGCCGGAGGTGTATTCGAAGCGTTCGCCGGGCGCGAGCGTCGGCTGCTCGCCGACGACGCCCTCGCCTTTCACCTCCTGCTGCCGGCCGGTGGCATCGGTGATGATCCAGTGCCGCGTCTTGAGCTGCACGGTCTCATCGCCGGAATTGGTGATGACGATGGTGTAGGCCCAGAAATAACGGGAGCGGTCGGCCGACGACTGCTCCGGAACAAAGTTCGGCTCGACGGTCACTTCGATCTGGCGGGTCACGGCGCGGTACATGATTGCCATCATACCGAAAACCGCCCGGGAACCAAACGCCGGAGGCGGCCTTGGCGACATCGTCCCGCCTGAATTCGCAGGGAAGTACACGTCCAAGTGTAGGTCCAAACGTACTTGCATGTGATCCGGTGGCTTTGCGAGATGACGGCCGGACCGGTACACTCCTTGCCACGTCGCGATTTGCGGAAGGGTTTTTAGGCCCCCGATGACTATTGCCGACCAAGTGACGGGATCGACGATCGCGGGAACCGCTAAACCTGTGGAGGTCAAGTCCGCGGGGGCAAAGCGGCGCGCGGCCGCGCCGGCCATTTCGCTGCCCGCCATCGGGGAGCGCGAGCTCCGGCTCGACCTGTTCCGCGGCCTTGCGCTGTGGCTGATCTTCATCGACCATTTGCCGCCGAGCCTTCTGACCTGGTTCACGATCCGCAATTACGGCTTCAGCGACGCCACCGAGATCTTCATCTTCATCTCCGGCTATACCGCCGCCTTCGTGTACGGTCGGGCGATGCTGGAGTCCGGCATTGTCGTCGCCACCGCGCGCATCCTGCGGCGCGTCTGGCAGATCTATGTCGCCCACGTCTTCCTGTTCACGATCTTCCTTGCCGAAATCTCCTACGTCGCGACCAGGTTCGAGAACCCGCTCTACACCGAAGAGATGGGCATCATGGATTTCCTCAAGCAGCCCGACGTGACGATCGTGCAGGCGCTGCTGCTGCGCTTCCGTCCGGTCAACATGGACGTGCTGCCGCTCTATATCGTGCTGATGCTGGCGCTGCCCTTGATCCTGTGGCTGATGAAATGGCGCCCCGACGTGACGCTCGGCCTCTCGGTCGCGCTCTACGCGGTGACCTGGGAATACGACCTCTATCTGTCCGCCTATCCGAACGGCTTCTGGGCCTTCAATCCCTTCGCCTGGCAATTGCTGTTCGTGTTCGGGGCATGGTGCGCGCTCGGGGGTGCGCGACGCATGTCGCGCATTCTGGCTTCGCGGGTGACGATGTGGATCGCGATCGCCTATCTGGTCGCGGCATTCTACGTGACGCTGACCTGGTATGTGCCGCAGCTCTCCCATTTCATGCCGAAGCGGCTCGAGCAGTGGATGTATCCGATCGACAAGGCCGACCTGGACGTGCTGCGCTTCACGCATTTCCTGGCGCTGGCCGCGCTCACCGTACGCGTCCTGCCGCGGGACTGGCCGGGCCTGAAATCGCCATGGCTGCGGCCGCTGATCCTGTGCGGCTCGCATTCCCTGGAGATATTCTGTCTCGGCGTCTTCCTCGCCTTTGCCGGCCATTTCATCCTGGCCGAGGTCTCGGGCGGCCCGGTCATGCATGCGCTAATTAGTCTCTCCGGAATTCTGATCATGTGGGCCATGGCCTGGCTGATTTCGTGGTACAAGCGGGTGGCTGACAAGAGCGGTTCGAAAACCAAAAGCGCCGTCGGCAGCGCCGATATGGCGGGAGGGGGCTGATGAAGGCGAAGGTTTTCCTGAGCCTGATCCTGCTGTGCGGTGGTCTCGCCGCGCCTCCGGCGCGCGCGGACGATGCTGCGCCGGCTGCTTCAGCCGCGCCCGCAGCCTGTGAAGTGCCGTCCTATCTGCTCACCAGCGAAAGCCAGCTTCCCAAGGTCGCCGATGCCGTGAAGGCCGGCAAGCCGCTCGAAATCCTGGTCATCGGCAGTCGCTCGACCACAATTCCGGCTTCCGAGGACGCCTCTTATCCGGCGCGGATGCAGGCCATTCTGAAGGACAAGCTGTCGCCGTCCGAGATAGTCCACGTCTCCGTAGAAATACAGAGCAAGAAAACGGCCGAGGAGGCGGCCGCCAGTTTCGTTAAGCTGATGGAAGCAAAAGCACCTACTTTGGTTATCTGGCAGACCGGGACTGTCGATGCTATCCGAGCCATCGATCCCGATGATTTTCGCGGCGCAGTGACCGGAGGGGTTGTTGCGCTGCAAAAGGCAGGGGCTGACGTCGTCTTGATGAACTTGCAGTACAGTCCGCGTACCGAAACCATGATCTCGGTGCCGCCATACCTCGACAATATGCGGGTGGTGGCGCAGGAGCACGATATTCCGCTGTTCGATCGTTTCGCGATCATGCGGCAGTGGAATGACCAGGGGCAGTTCGACCTGTTCAGCCCGTCGCGCGGGCCTGAGCTGGCGAAGCAGGTCCATGATTGCCTTGGCCGGGCGTTGGCACAGTTCGTGATCGACGCTGCGCATCTGGAGCCGGCCCAGCAGCAAAATTGAGGTCTAGCGTTAATGAGTTCTCTCCGCCCTTTTTGCCTGACGGCATGGCTGGCTGCGCCTGCAGCAGCGGTGCTGCTGTTGCTGAGTCCGGCCTCGCAATCGCACGCGCAGACGCAGGGCGCGCAGGCAACGCCGGCCCCGCAGCAGTCGGCTAATCCGGCTCCCGCTTCACCGTCCCAGACGACCGTCGCAGCGACGTCCCCCGACCAGCGCGGCATCACGGCGCGCGCCATCGACAAGGTGAAGCAGGTCGCGAAATCCGCCGGCGACGTCTTCAGCCGCGTGCCCTGCCTGTCGCCGAAGGGCGGCGCTAAGGCGATGGGCTCGCTGCCGCATGTCGCGGGCAAGCTCGTCGCCGGCCAGCCCGTCGTCATCGTCGCATTCGGCTCGTCCTCGACCGCGGGATTCGGTGCGAGCTCGCCGGAGTTCAACTATCCCAATCGTCTTGCCGCGCAGCTGCACCGGCACTATCCGACAGCCGACATCACCGTCGTCAATGCCGGCGTCGGCGGCGAGGACGCGCCCGAGATGATGAAGCGCCTTCAGAAGGAGGTGATCGACGTGCATCCGGATCTGGTGATCTGGCAGGTCGGCACCAATGCGGTGCTGCGCAATCTCGATCCCGGCGATACCGCCAAGCTCGTCGAGGACGGCATCAGCCGCATCCAGGCTGCCGGCGGCACCGACGTCGTGCTGGTCGATCCGCAGTATTCGCCAGCCGTCAACCAGCGCGCCGAGAGCGCCGGCAAGATGGTGAAGCTGCTCGGCAAGGTCGCTGAGCTCCGTCACGTCGGCATCTTCCCGCGCTTCGAGGTGATGCGCGACTGGCACGAGAAGCAGTCGCTTCCGGTCGAGAGCTTTGTGATCGCCGACGGCCTGCACATGAACGATTGGGGCTACGCCTGCTTCGCCCAGCTCCTCGGCGACGACATCATCCGCTCCGTCGGCCAGATCAAGCTCGGCGTGAACGTGCCCGCGGACCTGCGGACGTACCGGCCGATGTAGCTTGGTGCCGTAGGGTGGGCAAAGGCGCGCTCTTCGCGCGCCGTGCCCACCATCTATCGGCACCGCGATCGTGAAGGGTGGGCACGCTTCGCTTTGCCCACCCTACGATTCCGAGTGTGTGGCTACGCCTTCTCCAGCGCCGCGGTCAGATCCTCGATTAGATCATCCGCGTGCTCCAGCCCCGCCGAGAAGCGGATGAATCCCTCGCTGATGCCGAGCGCGGCGCGGTCCTCCGGCTTGAGGCGCTGATGCGTCGTGGTGGCGGGGTGCGTGACGAGGCTCTTGGCGTCGCCGAGATTGTTCGAGATCTTGGCAAGCTTGAGCTCGTTGAGCACGCGGAACGCCGCCGCCTTGCCGCCCTTGACCTCGAAGCCGACCAAGGTCGAGCCGCCGCGCATCTGCTTCTTCACCAATGCCGCCTGCGGATGATCGGCGCGGCCGGGAAACACCAGTCGCGAAATCTTCGGATGGCTCGCCAGCACGTCCGCGATGCGCGCGGCCGTCTCGGTCTGCGCGCGCACGCGCACGGCGAGCGTCTCCAGGCCCTTGAGCAGCACCCAGGCGTTGAACGGCGAGATCGACGGGCCGGTCTGGCGCATGAAATTGTGGATGTGCTCGGCGATGAACGCCTCCGAGGACAGGATGATGCCGCCGAGACAGCGGCCCTGGCCGTCGATGTGCTTGGTCGCGGAATAGACCACGACGTCGGCGCCGAGCGCGAGCGGGCTCTGCCAGATCGGCGTGGCGAACACGTTGTCGACGACGAGCCGCGCGCCGCCGCTGTGCGCGATCTCGGCAATGCCGGGAATGTCGAGCACGTCGAGCGTCGGATTGGTCGGGCTCTCCAGGAAAAACGTCTTGGTGTTCGGCTTCATGGCGCGCTGCCACTGGTCAAGATCGAGGCCGTCGACCAGCGTGGTCTCGATGCCGTAGCGTGGCAGCAAATCCTGCACGACGTAGAGACACGAGCCGAACAGCGCGCGCGAGGCCACGACGTGATCGCCGGCCTTCAGCGGCGCCAGGATCGCCGTCGTCACCGCGGCCATGCCGGTCGCGGCGGAACGTGCCGCTTCGGCGCCTTCGAGCTCGATCATGCGGCGCTCGAACATCGCGATGGTCGGATTGGAGTAGCGTGAATAGATGAAGCCGGGGTCCTCGCCCTTGAACCGCGCCTCGCACTCCTCGGCGCTGTTGTAGACGTAGCCCTGGGTCAGGAACAGCGACTCCGAGGTCTCGCCATATTGCGAGCGCAGGGTGCCGGAATGAACCAAGCGAGTTTCGGGACGGTATTGCGCGGTTGGCGCCGGGGACTTCGACATAGGACCTCCTGAAGTGACCATCGAAAATGGCCACAAAAAAACCGGCCTGGAATATTTCCACGGGCCGGGATCACAGAGGTCCCCGGCCTGTTTAGCGACTTATTTAACGTGGCTGCAAGCCGGCCGGCTCAAATCACCACGGGATAAGTCATGCTCATATTCCGCAATGCCCTTTCCGTCAAGACGTCCATCGGATAGCCGTAAAACGCTCATATTGCCCGCATGTCGGGATGTGTTTGATCCCTGATGAGGACCCCGGGTTGACGTTCACGGTCGCCGCCGACGCCAATGGTATCCTGCCCGACCGCATGATCGCGGCGATGGCGGAGGGCGGTCTCATCCTGCCCGCTTACGACTTCGTCGAAAGCCAGATCCAGCCGGCGAGCCTCGATTTGCGTCTCGGCGATATCGCCTATCGCGTTCGCGCCAGCTTCCTGCCTGGTCCCGGCGCCACCGTTGCCGAGCGCATCGACGAATTGAAGCTGCACGAGTTCAGCCTCGCCGACGGCGCGGTGCTGGAGACCAACTGCGTCTACATCGTGCCGCTGCTCGAAAGCCTCGCGCTGCCGCCGGAGATCGTCGCGGCCGCCAACCCGAAGAGCTCGACCGGTCGGCTCGACGTCTTCACCCGCGTGATCGCCGACGGCACCCGCCGCTTCGACATGATCGGTGCCGGCTATCACGGCCCGCTCTATGCCGAGATCAGCCCCAAGACGTTCCCGGTGCTGGTCAGCGAGGGCTCGCGCCTGAGCCAGGTACGCTTCCGCACCGGCGATGCCATCCTCAACATCGACGACCTCGAGGCGCTGCACGCGACCGAACGTCTCGTCGATATCGACGATGCCGATCTCACCGGCGGCGTCGCCGTCTCCGTAGATCTCTCCGGCGAGAAGAGCGGCGGCTTCGTCGGCTACCGCGCCAAGCGCCACACCGGCGTGATCGACGTCGATCGCCGCGCCGGCTATTCCGTCGAGGAGTTCTGGGAGCCGATCTCGGCCCGTCCCGACGGCAGCCTGATCCTCGATCCCGGCGAGTTCTATATCCTGGCGTCGAAAGAGGCGGTGCAGGTGCCGCCCGATTACGCCGCGGAGATGGTGCCGTTCGATCCGCTGGTCGGCGAGTTCCGCGTGCATTATGCCGGATTCTTCGATCCCGGCTTCGGCTATGCCGGCGCCGGCGGGTTGGGGGCGCGCGCCGTGCTCGAAGTGCGCTCGCGCGAGGTGCCGTTCATCCTCGAGCACGGCCAGATCGTCGGCCGCCTCGTCTATGAAAAGATGCTGGCGCGCCCCGACGCCATGTACGGCCAGCGCATCGGCTCAAATTACCAGGCCCAGGGGCTGAAGCTGAGCAAGCATTTCCGGGCGTAGGGATAGCCTCACCTTCCGCTGTCATGCCCCGGCTTGACCGGGGCATCCAGTACGCCGGAGCCTATCGGTTCGATCACATCCGCCTCTGGAATACTGGATCGCCCGATCAAGTCGGGCGATGACACCGAATCTGTGTCAGGATAAGAAGCGAATCCGGGCTACGTCCGAGGTGGCGAAATGACAGATCAATCCGAACTCGAGGCAAAAATCCTCGACGACGTCGCAGACGCGCTGATCTATTCGGATCGCTCCGGCACGATCATGCGGTGGAATCGCGCATCGTCCGCACTGTTCGGATTCTCCGCGGACGAAGCGCTGGGTCAGAATCTCGACCTCATCATTCCCGAACATCTGCGTGCCGCGCACTGGAAAGGCTTCGAGGCCGCGCTTGCCAGCGGCGCGATGAAGCTTGCGGGCAAACCGACACTGACCCGCGCGCTGCACAAGGACGGACGCAAGCTCTACATCGAGATGACCTTTGCGCTGGTGCGGGATGCCGCTGGAGTGGTGCAGGGGTCGGTGGCGATGGCCCGCGACGTCACCGAGCGCGTCGAACGCGAGCGTGCCGCCAAAGCCGCGCAAATCTAAGCCTGCGCAAAATTCGTGATGCGGAATTGGCGAGCCGGCGTGCAGGGCGCCCTGCATGCGGCTCAGCTTGTCCGTCACCGGATGCAGTGACACACTCGATCAAAACAACGATCGGGAGCGAACATGACCGCCGCATCTGACCCCGCGCAGGAAGCTCAATGGAAACGCTGGCGCGCGGTTGCCGATCTCAATCACGCCTATTTCACCGGTCTGATCCTCACCGTGGTCACGCGTCGCGGCACGGCGGATGCTGCGGAGTTCGTCTTTCGCGTGTTCCGCCGCCAGCAGCAGGAGCGCTTTCTGCCGGGGCTGGAGAAGCTCGGGTTGACCCATCTGCCGCCCGCCGTGGCGGCCGCGCAATATCACTACCTCTCCAACTGGATCGGCGGCGTGCACGTCGAATACATGTATGAGAGTGATCGCAAAGCCTGGATCCGCTATCCGCCGCCGCGCTGGATCTGGAAGGGCACCGCCATCTGCGGCGTGCCGGGCGAAGTCTCGCGCGCGATGCTGCGCGGCTGGCACGCCAACAACGGTGTGGCGCTCGGCGATACCAGATTAGGGTTCGTCTGCACCAAGCAGAGCGTCGACGGCCAGGATGGGCTCGAAGGCTACTATTATCAATATGACCAGCCCCTCGAACTCGACCAGCGCCTCGTGTTCGCGCGGCATCTCGAAGCGCCGCCGTTCGATGCAGCCGCCGCTCCGGCGTTGCCAGTCGCAAGCTGGCCCAGACCGCGACTGGAAAAAGCCTATCGCAACTATGCGATGGAATATGTGCGCACCGCCGCGCCCGTGATGGTGCAACTGTTCGGTCCGGAGGATGCCGGCTATCTCCTGCACCTCACGGGCAAGCTGATCGGGATGCAATATTTCGATGAGGTCGCTGCGGCGCTGTCGATGGGCCGCGGCGGTGCGAGCGAATTCGCGACGTTCCTCAACGCGCTGTTGGTCGCGCAGGACGATGTGGCTGAGACGACGCAATCCGAAGGCATGTTCGAAATCCGTCAGCAGAGCTGGAAGTTGATGGACGGCGTTGCCGATGACCACCCTGCCTGCACCAAGGTGCTGGCGGGGTTGTTCGAAGGGCTCGCGGCCGGATGCGGGCGGCACATCGGAGTGCACCTGTCCCCGACATCGCGCGGCCGTCCGCCATTGCTCTGGACGATTGGGTAATGCCGCGCGGGCGTTGGCCTCGTGGTTCGAGACGCCAGCTTCGCGGGCTCCTCACCATGAGGGTCCGACATGTCACCGCGAAACAAGACCTCATCCTGAGGAGCCCGCGACGCGGGCGTCTCGAAGGATGGCCCCACGGGGACTGAGAGCCGCAATTCCACGGGCTGAAATGCGCTGCCGCAGGGCACGCCTGCACCTAGCGCAGGAGGAATCGCTGCGCATCGTGCTAACAAGCCTGTCGTTGCGCCCTGCGCGCGAACCAATTCATTGGTACACCCAAGCATTGCCGCGCCGCAAATGGCGCTTTCGCCCGGAGAGGACATGTCAGACATCGCCGAAATCCCGGTCGATGAACAAGAGCGTCCGCTGCCGCCGCCCCCGCGCCCTGTGAGGAGCGCGCTGATGGACGGGCCGATCCTGCGCACGCTGCTCGGACTGGCCTGGCCCAACGTCGTCGCGCTCTCAGCCGGCACTTGCACGGTGATTGCGGAGACCTCCTATATCGGACGTCTTGGTGTGGAAGCGCTGGCCGCGATGGCGCTGGTGTTTCCGACAGTGATCCTGACCATGACCATGTCGGGCGGTGCGATGGGCGGCGCGGTGGCCTCCGCCATCGCGCGCGCGCTCGGCGCCGGCGATCGCGAGCGTGCCGGGACGCTCGCCGCGCACGCGCTGCTGATCGGAATCAGCTTCGGCCTCGTCTTCATGCTGGGCATGCTGATCTTCGGACCGCGCGTTCTGGAAATGCTCGGTGGCCGCGGCGACGTGCTGACGCATGCGATCGCCTACACCCAGGTGTTTTTCGGCGGCGCCGTGCTGCCCTGGCTACTCAACACCATGGCCGGAATCCTCCGCGGCACCGGCAACATGAAGCTGCCGTCGCTGTTGATCCTCAATTCTGCGGCCTGGCAGATCGTGCTTGGCGGCACGCTCGGCCTCGGGCTCGGTCCGGTGCCGCAATTCGGTATGCGCGGCGTCGCCGCCGGCGCGCTGATTGCCTATTGCATGAACATCGGCGTGATGGGCTGGTACCTGTTCTCCGGCCGCGCCCGCGTGACGCCGAAACTGCGCGGACTTCGGATCCAATGGGCGATGTTTTTCGACATCCTGAAGGTCGGCGCCATCGCCTGCTTCTCGCCGCTGCAATCGGTGCTGACGATCTCGATCTTCACCCACATGCTTGCGAAATTCGGCACCGCGATCCTCGCCGGCTACGGCATCGGTGCGCGGCTGGAATTCCTGCTGACCTCGATCGCGTTCTCGTTCGGCATCGCCTCGGTGCCGATGATCGGCATGGCGGTCGGCGCCGGTCGCATCGCCCGCGCGCGGCGCATCGCCTGGATCGCGGCCGCGAGCGCCTTCGTCGCCGTCGGTGCACCGGCTTGCCTGGTCGCGATCTTCCCCGATCTCTGGGTCAACATCTTCACCGACAGCGCGACCGTGCGCGCCACCAGCCATCAATATTTGTCGACGGTGGCGCCGTTCTACGCCTTCATCGGCCTTGCCTCGACGATGTATTTCTCGTCGCAGGGCGCTGCCAAGGTAATCGGCCCGGTGCTGGCGCAGACCGCGCGGCTGATCTACATCTCGGCGGTCGGCTGGTGGCTGTCGACGCACGATGCCACCGCGCAAAGCTTCTTCTGGCTGGCGGCGAGCTCGATGGTCGTGCTCGGCCTGCTCTCGTCCTCCAGCGTGGTGCTGACGCGCTGGGGACCGCGCCAAACCAAACCTGCGATCAGGCCGGCTCTGTCGGCCGCTGCGGACTAGCGATGCCTGTGGCGGCGATGGCCGCCACCGCCGCCGACATTGGCGAGCCGCATCAGTTGCGGAATCATCGCCATCATGTCGCCGCCACCGGCGCCGCCGAGCATGCCCATGATATCGCCGCCGCCCATGCCGCTCATTCCAGTCAGCATATATCCGCCTCCGCCCATCGGTGCGTAGCCGCCGTAATTGGGCGCCCCGAAACCGCCGCCGAGATTGCCGCCGCCGAGGCCGCCAATTCCGCCGCCGCCATTCTCCATCATGCGGCTCATCATTGGGCCCATGGTCTGCATCATCATGCCGAAGCGGCGCTTGCCCATCTTGGCCTTCATCATCTCCAGCATCGGCGCCATCTGGGTCATCATGTCCTCGCCGCCGGCACCGCCGCCGCCGAGGAATTGCGCCTTTGCCGGCGCGCTCGAAATCGAAAACATCAGCAGCACGGCGGCCGCC
Organism: Bradyrhizobium sp. WSM1253; assembly: GCF_000244935.1. Lineage (NCBI taxonomy): Bacteria > Pseudomonadati > Pseudomonadota > Alphaproteobacteria > Hyphomicrobiales > Nitrobacteraceae > Bradyrhizobium > Bradyrhizobium sp. WSM1253. Next base: position 4,251,986 of record NZ_JH600073.1, on the reverse strand, counting down.
TGGCAGATCACCTTGTCCGCACCTCTCATGGCCTGCTCCTCGCGTGCGTGGCGCCGCCGGGAGAGCGGAGCCAACCGGGCGCACGCCGCCATGGTTACGGCGGACAAGGGCGGGGCTCTGTGAGAAATATCACGCAGCCGCCGCTGGAAACGCTCGGTGTATGGCGGCGACAGCGTCCTTGGTCTGTCCCTGCACATAGGGCGCGAGCTCATTCGGCAGCATGTCGATGATCCAGACCAGGCGGCTTCTCGCCTCGCCCTCGGCGATCACCCGCACCGAGGCGCTGTAATGCTTCAGCCGCTCGTTGTTGATCGCGTAGACCAGCCGCTGCCGCGCATCGTCGCAATCGACCAGCACCTCGCGCGCCACCGATCCATTGGCGAAGGTGACGACGCGCGCGTCGCCGTCGAGCGCGCAGGCCGTGACGAAGCCCGGCGCCAGCCGCCGATGCAGCGCGCCGAAATCACGCACCGCATCCCAGACGTCGCGCGCCGGGGCGTTGAGGGGAATGTCGTTGTGGATGGAGGCCATTGTTGAATCCTGGTTGAATCCTGTGATGTAGAGAAGCGAGCGATAGCGCCGTCATCTCAGCTGTCATCGCCCGACTTGATCGGGCGATCCAGTATTCCAGAGGCCGCTGTGATGAATCGAGAAGCTGCGGCGTACTGGATGCCCCGGTCAAGCCGGGGCATGACAATGTGTGTGGTGAGGCCTGCCGTACTCACGTGCAAACCGCCTCGACATTGTTGCCATCGGGATCGATCAAAAACGCCGCGTAGTAAGTCGGGCTGTAATCCTTGCGCGGGCCGGCGCCGCCATTGTCGCGACCGCCGCTCTTCAGGCCCTCGCTATGGAATGCCTTGACCGAATCATGATCCCCAGCGCGAAACGCGATATGCGCGCCATCGGCTTTCCGCCCCTTGTTCAGGTGCAGCCACAGCGCCGGCGCGCCCTGCGGTCCGAAGCCGGCATAACCGTCGCCGCTTGAGCACAGGACATAACCGAGCGGCGCCAGCACTGCGGTGTAGAAGCGCGTTGCGGCGTCGAGGTCGGCAACGCGCAATCCGATATGGTCGTACATGGTCGTCTCCATTGCCAAAGCGCGCCGCAATCGGCGCGCGCCGGAGACGAACCTAGTCAGTTGAGGATGAGTTGCTCTTGGAGAATCTTGCGCTCTCCCTTCGAGGCCTGACGGAACTTGGTCGGCGAGACGCCGGCGGCGCGGTGGAAGGTGCGGACGAAGTTGGAGAGATCGCCGAAGCCGACGTCATAGGCGATGTCGGTAACTGCGATGTCGTCGTCGGTCAGCAGCCGCGCCGCATGCCGCAGGCGCGAGCGCACTAGATATTGATGCGGGGTGACGCCGAGCACGGCCGAGAACAGCCGCAGGAAATGGAACGGGCTGAGCCCTGCCTGCCGCGCCGCCTGTTCGAGGTCGACTTCGGCATGCGAATTGGCGTCGATCCACAGCGCGGCTTCCACGGCACGGCGGCGGTCGCGCGCGGTCGGCGTCGTCGGCTTGCGCGCCTTGCCCGAGACGACATCGACGAAACGGCCGGCGAGGATCTGGCCGACCTCGTCGAGACCGAGGTCGCTGTTGCCATCTGCCGCCGTCTGGGCGAGCTCGCCCAGCACCATCAGCTCGGGCAGCGGCGGCGTTGCGCCGACCTGCCAGACGTCTCGCCGGCCGCCGAGCGCGTCGACCAGATCCTCGCCGAGGAAAAAGGACAGGCAGACGTCGCCGGCGACATGCTCATGCGTGCAGGTGTATTCCTCGCCCGGCGCACCGACCAGCATCGAGCCCGCGACCAGATCGAAGAAGCCGGCGCGGCAATGACAGCCAAAGCTTCCGGCGCGGACATAGGCAATGGAATGGCCGGTGCGACACTCCGCAAACGGGCTGTCGTCCGGTCCCGCGTCGCAGCGAAACTCGGAGACGGTCATCGAGGGGGTCGTCAGCAGCGTGGTTGCATCCATCCCGCCTATCTAGGTGGAGGGCCTCGGCGAGGCAACGGGCAGCAGCACGTCGAACAGCGTCTTGCTGGCGATCGGATGGGCGCCCTCCAGCGACAGCAGCCGCCGCTTGGAGATCACCCCGCCATAGGGCGAGAGCCGGTCGGTGTAATTGCCGGCCTCCAGCACCCGGTGGCAGGGCACGATCAGCATGTAGGGATTTTTCGCGATCGCCTGTGCCACAGAATGCGCGGCGCCGGAGGCGCCCAGCGCCTTGGCGATCTCGTGATAGGTGCGCGTCTCCCCGCGCGGGATGGCGCAGGCCGCCTCGTAGACCCGCCGGTTGAAGCCGGGCACCCCGCTCGCATCCAGGCTGACCTCGGAAAAATCAGCATCGCTGCCTTGCAGCAAGCCCACGATGCCCTCGATCGCGAACGCGGCGTTCGCGGACGGCCGCTGCTCGCGCGCCTCGGGATGGACCTGGAAAATCCGGCGCCGGGTGTCGATCTCCCGCGCCTCGGGCAATTGCACGGCGACGATACCGGTGCTGCTCCAGATGATGCCGCAGCGCCCTATGGTCGTGTCGAATATCGCGTAGCCACGCCCCACCATGCACACGCCCCACTCAGTGCACGTCTCCCCAGACAGGCGATCATAACACCGCCACAATCCGGCGCACCCAAAATCTTACCGGAAACTTAAGAAGGGTCAGGCGGCCTGCGCCAAAGCGCTTGGCGAGATGCGCCGTCTCGGCTAATCAGAGCGGGCGCAGGCTGCGCATCCGCGGGCGTAGTTCAATGGTAGAACGGCAGCTTCCCAAGCTGCATACGAGGGTTCGATTCCCTTCGCCCGCTCCATCCTTTAGTTCGGCAGGCTCCGCAGAAATTCCACGATCGCCGCATTCACCTCCGCCGGCCGTTCCTGCTGCGTCCAGTGTCCGCACCCAGATAGCATCTTGATCCCGCGCAGTTGCTGCACCCATTGCTTCATGTTGGCAACGTGCTCGGCGGCGCCGGGGAAGGCCATGACCATGTCGTGGTCGCCGGCGATGAAGAGCGAGGGCACGACCACCTTGACGCCCTCGAAGGCGCCCATCAGCTCCCAGTTGCGATCGATGTTGCGATAGTAATTGAGCGGTCCGCGAAACCCACTGTGGGCAAATTCGGCACCGTAATAGTCGAGGTCCGCGCTACTCAGCCACGGCGGCAGCGGCACCTGCATTTTCGGTAGCAAGCCGTCCTTGCGAGAGACCATGCCGACACCGGCGGTCCGCCCTTGACGCTCGGCATTGGCGCGGATCACCGCCGCGCCTTCGCCGGAACCGCCATAGAGCATGGCGCCGAGCGTTGCGCGCGGATCCCTTTCGAATTCCGCTTCGGCGACACCCGGCTCCTGGAAATACAGTTGATAGAACTGCGCGTCCGACGTCTGTGGCATTACACTCGTCGGCGGCACCGGACCGCGCGGTCGATAGGGCACGCTGAGAATGGCGGCGGCGCGGAAGCGATCGGGCCGCAGGCGCGCCGTGTGCCAGGCGATCGTCGCGCCCCAGTCGTGCCCGACGATGACGGCGTCCTTCGCCTCGAAAGCGTCGAGCACGCCGACGAGGTCGCCGACCATGTGGAGGATCGTATACTGGTCGATCGCCTCGGGCTTGTCGCTCTTGCCGTAGCCGCGCATGTCGGGCGCGACAGCGTGGTAGCCGGCCGCGGCCAGCGCCGCGAGTTGGTGACGCCAGGAATACCAACCTTCCGGAAAGCCGTGGCAGAGTAGCACCAGCGGCCCTTCGCCCTGTTCGGCGACGTTGAGGCTGATGCCGTTGGCCTTGATGATCCGTTGCGTCGGTCCGTTCATGCCACACCTCCCGCTGCATCGTGATTGCGCCCATCCTAAACGTTGCTGCCCCGCGCGCAAAGGTTCCAATATATTAGCCCGTCGATCCCGGCATACGCCGCTGCTCCGGCCTAATCTTCTCGTCCGGCGGATGCGGTCCCTGCGACGGGCAACGTTTGGATCAGAGATCATGGACCAGCAAAAGCTCGACCGCGCGATCGGTCGCCGATTGAAGACGGTGCGGACGCAAGCCGGCATGACGCTGAACGAACTGGCGGCGCGGTCCGGCGTCAGCCGGGCTATGATCGGGCGGGTGGAGCGGGCGCAGAGCAGTGCGACGGCGTCGCTGCTCAACAAGCTCTGCGCGGCGCTCGATGTGTCCTTGAGCGACGTGGTGGCGTTGGCCGAAAAGCCGCCGGAGCGGCTGGTGCGGCTCGCCGACCAACCGCACTGGCGCGATCCCGACAGCGGCTATCGCCGCCGTCACGCCTCGCCGACGGACGCGGCGAGCGGCATCGAGGTTATCGTCGTCGATTTGCCGGCCGGCGCGCGGGTGCCGTACAGCCCCTGGGGGCGCAACGCCTTCACCCAGCAGCTGCTGATGCTGGAGGGCGCGATCGCCGTGCACATCGACGCCAAGGCGGTTCGCCTGCGCGAAGGCGACTGTCTCGACTTCGACGTGATGCGCGCGGTGATCTTCGAGAACGAGACCAGACAGGACGCGCGCTACGTCATCATCACGCGCCGCGGCGCGTCCTACGGCAAGATGTGAGGCCCTGACGATGCAGATCCGCACCGGCGACACCTTTGATCCGCGCGTCATCGCGCTGCTCGACCATCACGTTGCGGCGGCGCGAGCACAGACCGCGCCGGGCAGTGCGCATGCGCTTGATCTCGCCGGGCTTCGTGCCCCGGAAGTCGCGTTCTGGACCGGCTGGGACGGCGACACGCTGGTCGCCACCGGTGCGCTGAAGTCGCTGTCGGGAGCGCATGGCGAGGTGAAGTCGATGCACACGCTCCAGACCACGCGGCGGCGCGGCTTTGGCGGTGAGATGCTCCGCCACATCATCACGGAAGCCCGCGCGCGCGGCATGGCGCGGCTCAGCCTCGAAACCGGCTCCTGGGACTATTTCAAGCCGGCGCACGCGCTCTACCAGGCGCATGGCTTTGTCCTCTGCGGCCCGTTCCAGGGCTATGTCGAGGATCCCAACAGCCTGTTCCTGACCCTGGATCTGTCGGCGAGCCGATAGCTCAGGAGCGCGTCTCCTCGATCCTGTCGAGCACGCGCTCGGGGGCGATGTCCCGGCTTGCCTCCTCCAGATCGCGCTTCGAATCGGGCTGGACGTCGAGCCGCTCGGCGATCTGCGTGAGCAGGCGGGCAACCTTGGTCAATTCGTGCTCGGCGAGAAGGCTGATCTGGAGATCGAGATCGGCGCGCTTGTCCGCTGCTGCGCTCATGCGGTTCTGCGAGATCAGCACGAATGTCGACAGGAAGATCGCCTCGACCGAAGCAATCATCGCCAGCACCACGAAGCTCTCGTCCCAGGCCGGGATTCCCGGCAGCCAGTGCAGATTGGCGATGATCCAGAAGCCGAACACCGCGACATGGAGATAGACGAACGCCATGCTGCCGGTGAACGCCGTGATCGCATCGGCAAGTTTTTCCTGACCCCTGGCACCGCGCTGCTCGCGGCGGCGGCGCTCGACCAGGGCCTGGATGTTGCGCTCGAGCGTCGGGCTCAATCCCTCACCGGGATCATGGGTGATATCGTTATGCACGGGGCAGCAACGGCGGACGGGAAAAGCTGTTCCTGGGCTCAGCCGAGGGAAAATGCTCGCCGCCCCTCAAAATGAGTTGCGTACCTCAAAACACCTCTGCTAGCCTTCAGCCATGGCCGAGACGCTCACCACGACTGCGCTGACGCTGAAGGACATCGCCCGCCAGGCCGGCGTCAGCCTCGCGACGGTGGACCGCGTCCTGCACAATCGTCCGGGCGTGCGGCCGGATACGGTCCGGCGCGTCAAGGAGGCGATCGAGCGCAATTCGTTCCAGCCGCACGTGGCCGCCGCCGAGCTCGCCCGCGGCCGCGCCCGCCGTTTCGCCTTCGTGATGCCGTCGGGGCCGAACCCGTTCATGCAGCAGATCCAGGACTATCTCGGCGAGATGTCGGGCTGGCTGTCGTCCCGCCGCCTCGGCGTCGAGACGGTCGCGACCGACGTGTTCGATCCGTCCGTGCTCGCCGCTTCCCTTGAAGGGCTCTCGGATGATTACGACGGCATCGCCGTGGTCGCGCTGGACCATCCCGGCGTCCGCGCCGCCATCGACGATCTCGTCGATGCCGGCGCCAAGGTCGTGACGCTGGTCTCGGACGTGCCGTCGTCGCGCCGGCACCATTATGTCGGTATCGACAACATTGCCGCGGGGCGCACCGCCGGCGCGCTGGTCGGGCGGCTGGTCGGACAAAAGTCCGGCAAGGTTGCGATCGTCGCGGGCTCGCAGGGCCTTCGCGACCATGCCGAGCGCATTTTTGGCTTCAACCAGGTGATGGCGTCGGAATTCCCCGGCCTCAGCGTGCTGCCGGTGCTCGAAGGACGCGACGAGGACGCGCGTTCGGAACAATTGTTGGTGCGGCTGCTGGGCAGGCATACCGATATTGTGGGTCTTTATAATGTCGGCGCCGGCACGCAAGGCGTCGCCAACGCGTTGAATGAGAAGGCCTTGAGCGATGCCGGCCGCGACAGGCAGGTGGTGTTCGTCGGACACGACCTCACCGCGCTGACGCGCCGGCTGCTGCTGCAGGGCGTGATGCATGCCGCGATCTCGCAGAATCCCGGACACGAAGCGCGCGCCGCCGTGCGCGTGCTGCTCGCGCTCGCCCGTGGCGAGCCGATCTTGCGCGAACAGGAGAAGATCAGGATCGACATCGTGATGCGAGACAATCTGCCTTAACGGCAGGTGGAATTCAAAACGACCCCGTTGCGGATAAGGCGACCTTGAGTTCGCGCACCGCAACAGGCGAAAGGGAGGACGGCGTGTTTCTCGGAATCGACATCGGCACATCAGGTGTGAAAGCGGTGCTCGTCAGCGAAGCCGGCGCGGTTGTCGCGACGGCGGCGCGAGAGCTCGCGCTGTCGCATCCCGCGCCGCTGTGGTCCGAGCAGGATCCCGATGGCTGGGTCGATGCGGCGGTCGGCGCGGTCGACGATCTTGCCGCCCGCCATCCGCGCGAGGTCGCGCGGATGCGCGGCATCGGGCTATCCGGCCAGATGCATGGCGCGACGCTGCTGGACGAGGACGGACGGCCGCTGCGTCCCGCGATCCTCTGGAACGACGGCCGCTCGCACGCCGAATGCGTCGCGCTGGAGCGGCGCTGCCCCTCGTTGCACACCATCGCCGGTAATCTGGCCATGCCCGGCTTCACCGCGCCGAAGCTGCTCTGGGTCGCCAGGCATGAGCCAAAAATCTTCGCGCGCGTCGCAAAGGTGCTGCTGCCGAAGGCCTATGTGCGCTATCGACTGACCGGCGAGATGATCGAGGACATGTCGGACGCGGCCGGCACGCTGTGGCTCGACGTCGGTCTGCGCCGCTGGTCGGCGCTGCTGCTGCATGCCACCGGGCTCGATCTCCACCACATGCCGCGCCTGGTCGAGGGCAGCGAGGTCAGCGCGACGCTCGCGCCGGATTACGCCCAACGCTGGGGCATGGCAAAGAATGTCGTGGTCGCCGGCGGCGCCGGCGACAATGCCGCGAGCGCGATCGGGCTCGGCGCCATCGCGCCGGGCGATGCCTTCCTGTCGCTTGGCACATCCGGCGTGGTGTTCCGCGTCACTGATCGGTTCGCGCCGGCGCCGGCCTCGGCGGTCCATGCGTTCTGTCACGCGCTGCCCGGCCGCTGGCATCAGATGGGCGTGATGCTGTCGGCTGCGGCTTCGCTGGCCTGGCTCGCCGGCGTGATGGAGGTTCCGGCCGCAGCGTTGCTGGCGCCGCTCGGCGAGCGCGTCGATGGACCGAGTCCGGTCAAATTCCTGCCCTATCTCGACGGCGAGCGCACGCCGCACAACGATGCCGCCGCCAGCGGTGCCTTCGTCGGCCTGCGCGGTGCGACCGGGCGCTCCCAGATCGTTCAGGCCGTGCTCGAAGGCGTCGCCTTCGCCGCGCGCGACAATCTGGCGGCGCTGAGCGCGGCCGGCGGACCGCTTGCCGAGGTCGATCTCGTCGGCGGCGGCTCGCGCTCGCCGCTGTGGGCGCAGATCTGCGCAGATGTGCTCGGCATTCCCGTCCACCGCGTCGAGGAGGGCGAGGTCGGGGCGGCGCTCGGCGCCGCCAGGCTCGGACGGCTCGCCGCCACCGGCGAAGACGCGGCTGCGGTTTGCACCCGTCCGCGCCGGCTCGCGAGCTTTACGCCTCGCCCATCGGTCAGTGCGGCCTATGACGAGGCCTATCGCCGCTGGCGCGAACTTTATCCCGCCTTGAAGGAGTGTGCCTAAGTGAACGCGTCAGCGAAATTCTTCGATACAAGCGTACCTGTCGCCTTCGCCGGCGGGGATGCGGGAAACGCGCCTGCCTTCCGCTGGTACGATAAGGACCGCCTCGTCCATGGCCGCAGGATGGAGGACCATCTGCGCTTTGCGGTCTGCTATTGGCATTCGTTGTGCTGGCCCGGCGGCGATCCCTTTGGCGGCGAGACGTTCCTGCGACCCTGGCATCACGGCGCCGATGCGATGGCGCAGGCGCGCGCCAAGGCTGACGTCGCCTTCGAACTGTTTCGTCTGCTCGACGTGCCCTTCTTCACCTTCCACGACGTCGATGCGGCGCCGGAAGGTAACTCGCTTGGCGAATCCGTCGCCAACCTCAATGCCATCGCCGATCTGTTCGAAGCGAAGATGGCCTCGAGCAAAGTGCGCCTGCTCTGGGGCACCGCCAATTTGTTCACGCATCGCCGCTACATGGCGGGCGCGGCCACCAATCCGGACCCCGAGATCTTCACCTATGCCGCCGGCCAGGTCCGCGCCGCTCTGGAAGTGACGCACCGTCTCGGCGGCCAGAACTACGTGCTGTGGGGCGGGCGCGAGGGCTACGAGACGCTGCTCAACACCGATCTCAAGCGCGAGCTCGACCAGCTCGGCCGCTTCGTCTCGCTGGTCGTCGAGCACAAGCACAAGATCGGCTTCAAGGGACCAGTACTGATCGAGCCGAAGCCGAAGGAGCCGACCAAGCATCAATATGATTTCGACGTCGCCACCTGCTACGGCTTCCTCGCGCGTTACGACCTGCTGAAGGACGTCAAGCTCAACATCGAGCAGAACCACGCCATCCTCGCCGGCCACTCCTTCCATCACGAGGTCGCGCTCGCGGAGGCCCTGGGTGTGTTCGGCTCGCTCGACATCAACCGCGGCGACGATCTGCTCGGCTGGGACACCGACCAGTTCGCGATGAACGTGCCCGAGCTTGCCCTGGTGTTCCACGAGCTCCTGAGCCGCGGCGGCTTCAGCTCGGGCGGGCTGAATTTCGACGCCAAGATCCGGCGCCAGTCGATCGATCCCGACGATCTGATCCATGCCCATGTCGGCTCGATGGATGCCTGCGCGCGTGCGTTGCTCGCTGCCGCGGACATGCTCGACGCGGGCGTGCTCACTGCGCCGCTCGCGAAACGCTATGAGGGATGGGCCGGGCCCGAGGGCCGCGCCATTCTCGGCGGCCAGCGCTCGCTCGCCGAGCTTGCCGACCGTGCGCACGGCCCGGGCTTTGACCCGCAGCCGCGCTCGGGTCGGCAGGAATATCTTGAATCCCTCGTCAACCGCTACGTCTGAGGAAGGCCGCTGATGACAAATGCACAAGCGACACCGGTCCTCGAGCTGACCGGCATCGGCAAGGAGTTCGGCGCCATCCGCGCGCTGCATGATGTCGACATGCAGGTCCTCCCCGGCGAGGTCGTCGGCCTGATGGGCGACAACGGCGCGGGCAAGTCGACGCTGGTCAAGATCATCGCCGGCAATTTCCGCCCCAGCCACGGCGAAATCCGCTTCGCCGGCAGTGCGGTTCATTTCAACCGGCCCGTCGATGCCCGCGGCGTCGGCATCGAGGTGGTCTATCAGGACCTTGCGCTCGCCGACAATCTCACGGCGGCAGCCAACGTCTTTCTCGGCCGCGAGCTGAAGCGCAGGATAGGGCCGTTCGCGTTGCTCGACCACAAAGCGATGGCTGCGCGTGCGTTGGAGCTGTTCGGCGAGCTGCGCTCGGAGACGCGCCCCGACGATCTCGTCAAGCAGATGTCGGGCGGTCAGCGCCAGGCGGTTGCGATCGCGCGGACGCGGCTCTCCAACGCGAAGCTGGTCATGATGGACGAGCCCACGGCCGCGATCTCGGTCCGCCAGGTCGAGCAGGTGCTCGGCCTGATCCACCGGCTGAAGGAGCAGGGCGTTGCCGTGATGCTGATCTCGCATCGCATGCCCGACGTGTTCGCGGTGTGCGATCGCGTCATCGTCATGCGCCGCGGCGAAAAGCGGGCCGACAAGCCCATCCACCAGACCTCTCCCGAGGAGGTCACCGCCCTGATCACTGGCGCGAAGGAGGCGGCGTGATGGCCATGCCCTTGGAATCCCCGATCACCTTTTCGAACATCGGCAAGATCAGATGGTGGCAGCGCGGCATCTTCGCGTCCCAGACCGGCTATGTCCTGCTCGCGCTGGCAGTGCTGCTGGTGGTCATGCATTTCGCCAGCCCGTACTTCTTCACCGAAGGCAACATGCAGAACGTGGCGAAGAATTTCTCCTTCATCGCCATTGCGACGCTCGGCGTCACCTTCGTAATCATCACCGGCGGCATCGATCTGTCGGTGGGCTCGATGATGTGCTTCTCCGCCATGGTCACCTCGATGGTGATGACCGAGCTGTCGGCGCCCGGCTCGCCGGCAGGCTCCCTGTTCGTGCACATGGCGGCCGACGGCAAGACCGTGCTCGCCAATGTCCCCGGCCTGATCCTGGTGGTCTCGCTTCTCGCCGGCCTCGGCGTCGCGCTGCTCGCCGGCCTCGTCAACGGCTTCTGTATCGCGGTGCTCGGCCTGTCGCCGTTCGTCACCACGCTCGGCATGCTCTCGATCGTGCGCGGGCTCGGCTATGTCGTCTCCAACGGACGCGGCAGCTTTCCAGGTGGGCCGGATGCCGATTATTTCTACGCGCTCACCTCGGGCGACGTGCTCGGCGTGCCGGTGCCATTCATTTATCTGATCGTCCTCGCGCTGGCGATGGCCGTGCTGCTGCACCACAGCGCGTTCGGCCGTCACGTGTTCGCGCTCGGCGGCAACGAGAAGGCGGCCGAACTCACCGGCATCCCGGTCGTGCGGGTGAAGATCGAGGTTTATGTGATCTGCGCGCTCGCCGCAGGCCTCCAGGGCATCATCATCTCCGGCTGGCTCGGGTCGGCGCCGGCCAACATGGCGACGTCCTACGAGCTCAATGTGATCGCTGCGGCCGTCATCGGCGGTGCCAATCTCGCCGGCGGCATCGGCGGTCCGCTCGGCGCCATCGTCGGCTGCGTGCTGCTCGAGGTGATCCGCAACGGCCTCGTGCTCGCCCAGGTCAGCTCCTACTGGCAGCAGACGCTGGTGGGCGTGATCATCATCCTGGCCGTATTGGTCGACCGCATCCGCTCGCGGATGATCTGAAACGACGTCGCTCCGGGACGGCAACGAAAATGCCGCCTGTCCGCTTCCCGGACGATCTCAAGAGGACAGGCGCCAAAGAAGGGTGGAGGAGACGATGAGGAAATTTATTCTTGCCGGAATCGCGGTCGCGATGATGGCTACGCCGGCGTTTGCCGCAAACTACCGGTTCGTGATCGTGCCCAAGGCGATGAACAATCCGTTCTTCGACTTCGCGCGCGACGGCTGCCTGAAGCGTGCCAAGGAGCTCGGCAATATCGAGTGCATCTACAAGGGACCGGTCGAGCACGAGCCGGCGACGCAGGCCCAGATCATCCAGGACTTCGTCACCCAGAAGGTCGATGGCCTCGCCATATCCGTTGCCGACGTCGCGGCGATGACCAAGTCGATCGACGCGGCGACCGCGGCCGGCATCCCCGTCATCACCTTCGACGCCGATGCGCCCGGCGCCAAGCGCATCGCTTATATCGGCACCAACAACAAGGAGTTCGGCGTGGCCCTCGGCAAGCAGCTCCTGAAGCTGCGGCCCGACGGCGGCAAATACGCCATGGTCTCGGGTGGTCCCGGTGCCAAGAACCTCGCCGAACGCGTCGACGGCGTCCGCGAGGCGTTGAAGGGCTCGAAATGGACCGAGGTCGCGGGCTCGCCGACGTTCTGCAACGACGATCCCGCGCTGGCGGTTCAGCAGATGACTGACATGCGCACCGCGACGCCCGACCTCGCCGCGATCGTTCCCATCGGCGGCTGGCCGATGTTCGCCCCCGAAGGCTTCAAGGCCTTCGCCTCCAGGTACAAGAAGGATATCGATTCCGGCAAGTTCACGCTTGTCGTGGCCGATACGCTGAAGATGCAGCTCGAGCTGTTGCGCGATGGCTATGCCAATGCGTTGGTTGGTCAGCGTCCGTTCGAGATGGGCGAGAAGGCGATGGACACGCTGCTCGCCATCAAGAAGGGCGAGAAGGTGCCGGAGATTGTTTACACCGGCCTCGATCTCGTCACCAAGGACAACGTTGCGCAGATGTTGAAGTAGGAGCGTCGCCAGCCCCGCGCTCCTGCGTGCCTCTCCCGCTTGCGCTTGTCGCAAGCGGGAGAGATGATTTCGCTGTTGGGGAAGACTGTTGAGGCAATGGGAATGAAAAGGTCGCGGCTCGGCTCTCTCGATATCACCTCACTCGGCCTCGGTTCCGCCCCGCTCGGCGGATTGTTCACCCCCGTCAGCGATGCCGATGCGGAAGCGACCATCGCCCGCGCCTGGTCGCTCGGAATCCGCTTCTTCGACACCGCGCCGCTCTACGGCTTCGGCCTCGCGGAGCGTCGCCTTGGGGCATTCCTGCGGCAACAACCCCGTGACTCCTGCGCCATCTCGACCAAGGTCGATCGCCTGCTCGACGAGCTCTGCCGCAAGCACGGCACGGAGATGAGCTGGGAGCTGCGTGGGCGAAAACTCGTCGATGCCCGCACGCCATTGCCGGGCGGAGCGTAAGGCATGATCGTCGACGCTCACCAGCATTTCTGGGATCCCGCGCGCGCCGACTATCCCTGGATGGACGCGCCCGAGCTCACGCCGCTCCGGCGTGCCTTCGGTCCGGCCGATCTCGCGCCGCTCTTGAAAGCCAACGGCATCGACGCGAGCATCCTGGTGCAGTGCCGCTCCGCACTGGCGGAGACCGAGGAATTTTTGCGGATCGCGCATGCGACGCCGTCAGTGATTGGCATCGTCGGCTGGGCCGATCTGACCGACGCTGAACTTGGCGAGACGCTGGAGCAGTTGCGTGCTTCGCCCGGCGGCGACAAGCTGGTCGGCATCCGCCACCAGGTCCATGACGAGGCCGACCCGGATTGGCTGTTGCGCGAGGACGTCCAGCGCGGCCTCACGGCCGTGTTCGCGCACGATCTCGCCTACGATTTCCTGGTCCGCACCCGCGAGCTGCCGGCCGCGATCGCAACCGCACAAGCGTTCCCGCAGGCGCGCTTCGTGCTCGACCACGCAGCCAAGCCGCCGATCGCCGATGGCGGAAGCACTGAATGGTCCAATGGCATCGCGGCACTCGCGGCCTGCGGCAATGTCTGGTGCAAGGTCTCGGGGCTGGCGACGGAAGCGGTGTGGAGCGACTGGAATGCGGAGCGGCTGTTTCCATTCGTCGCGCACGCCGCGACCTGCTTTGGCGAGAATCGCCTGATCTTCGGCTCGGACTGGCCGGTATGTTTGCTCGCGGGAAGCTATGGCGAGATCAAGGGCGCGCTGGAGGCGTGCCTGATGGAGCTCGGGCCGCAGGTGCGGGAGAAGGCGTTCGGCGTGAATGCCAAGGCTGCGTATCGGCTGCCGGTGAGTTGAAGTCGCCAGCGCGCGCGTCGCTCAGTGTTCTCCACCAAACACCCGATCCAGCGCGGCATCGTACGTCGTCTGCACCAGCTCCGGATGCAGCTTCGCCAGCGCCTCCATCATCACGCCGGAATTGATCTCGAGCACACGCCAGACGCCGTCGACGTGCACGAGGTCGACCGAGGCGAAGCTGATGCCGATGGCGTTGGCGGCGTGGATGGCGAGCTTTGCGCAGGCTGCGCGTAGATCGTCGTCCCGCATCAGCACGGGCGTTGCACCCGCATCGAGATTGTGCCGCCAATCCGGGCCAAGCTGCTTGCTGTAGACGACGAGTGGCACATCGTCGAGCAGTACCACGCGAACTTCATCCTCGATCACGACATAGGGTGAGATCACGAGTCCGGCGCTCATCGAAAAGGCTTCGCCAACCGCATGATCGAGCTCTGTTTCCGTCGTTACCCTGAAGACGGATCGTCCCGATGTCCCGTCGTTCGGCTTCACCACCACGCCTTGCGGATTGTCGTGAAGCAACGCCAGCATGGTCTCTCGCCAGGCGACGCCGACAACCTTCCCGCCCAACTTCGGATTGAGGAAGAGGCGATGGGGAATGCAGGGCACGCCCTCGAGCGCCAGCACCTCGGCGGCGGCCGATTTGTCGTTGGCCAGGCGGTGCGCGATGGCGCTGTTGAGGCCGATGTCGTAGCCGAACGCGAAGTGGCGCTGCTCGCCCCGGCGCATCGCGAGCAGCCAGCCATCGGCGCGGACATCGAGCGCGATGCCATGGGTCGCGCAATAGCGCTTGATCGCCTGCACGAAGATCCGCTCGCCGCTCGCCATGTGTCTCAGTCGCCAGTCCCAGTCGTCAGTTCCAGTCGATCTTGGCGCCAAAAGCCGCAAAAATCCGGGAAACGGCGCCAAACGGGGGTGAAATCAGAGCTATTCTTAATGAAATTCTCGCGAGCACTACGGAAATTAAGTGCTGTATTCGAGCCCCGGAGGGAAAAGAAATTGCCCTCCGCATGCGCCGGACAGCAGATCCATTAATGGTGTGACCATTTCCGCCGCAAATGCCGGTTTGACCGGCATCAATTGCATCCGGAACGAGGTTGATTATTGGTCTCAATGGCGTAGATCACACTCGCGAAATCCTCCGCCATGGCAATGGTGTCCGCTCCGCTTTCAGGGGCCGGGCAACGCTTTTGCCCTAAAACCGCAATTATTCGGAATATCGAAAATCATGAGCGCGTTTTACCGAGAGAAGGTTCTTTCCGTCCAGCACTGGACCGACACCCTGTTCAGCTTTCGCGCAACCCGCGATTCCGGCTTCCGCTTCCAGAACGGCCAGTTCGCGATGATCGGCCTCGAGGTTGAGGGCCGCCCGCTGCTCCGCGCCTACAGCATGGCGAGCGCCAACCACGAGGAAGAGCTCGAGTTCTTCTCGATCAAGGTTCAGGACGGCCCGCTGACGTCGCGTCTCCAGAAGATCAAGGAAGGCGACACCATCCTGGTCGGCCGCAAGGCGACCGGCACGCTGATCACCGACAACCTCATCCCCGGCAAGCGGCTGATGCTGCTCTCGACCGGCACGGGCTTGGCGCCCTTCGCCAGCCTGATCAAGGACCCCGAGGTTTACGACCAGTTCGACAGCATCGTGCTGGTGCATGGCTGCCGTCAGGTCTCCGAGCTCGCCTATGGCGAGAAGCTCGTCGCCGGTCTTCGCGAGGACGAACTGTTCGGAGAGTTGCTTGCGGACAAGCTCATCTACTACCCGACCGTGACCCGCGAGCCGTTCAAGAACCGCGGCCGCATCACCGACCTCATCAGCTCCGAGCAGATCTTCAACGACATCGGCCAGGGTCCGCTCGACATCGCGACCGACCGCATCATGATGTGCGGCAGCCCGGCGATGCTCGAAGAGCTGAAACTGATGTTCGAGGGCCGCGATTTCGTCGAGGGATCCGGCAACAAGCCCGGCCATTTCGTGATCGAAAAGGCCTTCGTCGAGCGGTAGGCCCTCTCGGCGTCGTCCTGGCGAAAGCCAGGACGCTTGCCTGGGTAAAGCGCCGTGACCGGTTAATGGCCATCCATTCCGGGCTCTGCTGCACCGCAGCAGCCCGCCCATCGGGCTGATTGATTTGTCCCCGCCGAATTCGCTAGCCTGAAACAACCGCCGCGTCATATCCGTATGACAGGCGCGGGCGTATCGTACCGCCTCATGCTGGCGAGAGGATGGGAATCGTGGCCGACGAGAATAAGACGCAGGAATCGCCTCACTTATCGGCCAACGTATCCGCCAAACGGCTGCCGCTGGTGGAAGAGGGGATCATGGAAACCCTGCTGCTGCCATTCTCCCCGCGCTTCATCGTCCTGACGATCTGCGCGGTGGTCACCGCGCTGCTGATCGGCATCGGCATCGCCGACCGCAAGATCTTCGACATCCTGCTGATCCCGATTCTGATCTTCGGCGCGTTGACGCTGCTGGGCGTCCGTGACCTCATGCAGAAGGGCCACGCCGTTCTGCGCAACTACCCGATCTCGGCGCATATCCGCTTCCTGCTCGAAGAAATTCGCCCGGAGATGCGGCAGTATTTCTTCGAGAGCGAGAAGGACGGCATGCCGTTCTCGCGCGACATTCGTGCGGTGGTCTATCAGCGCGCCAAGATGCAGCTCGACAAGCGTCCGTTCGGCACCCAGGAGGACGTCTACCGCGAGGGTTATGAGTGGATGCATCACTCGGTCTCGCCGAAGACGCATGCCGAGGAGAAATTCCGCGTCACCATCGGCGGACCGGATTGCGCCAAGCCGTATTCGGCTTCGGTGTTCAACATCTCCGCGATGAGTTTTGGCGCGCTCAGCCCGAACGCCGTGCGCGCGCTGAATGCCGGCGCCAAGAAGGGCGGCTTCGCGCACGACACCGGCGAGGGCGGCTTCAGCCCCTATCACGCGGAGATGGGCGGCGACATCATCTGGGAGATCGGTTCGGGCTATTTCGGCTGCCGCCATCTCGACGGCGCCTTCGATCCCGAAGCCTTCGCGCGCGTCGCGAGCCAGGACCAGATCAAGATGGTCGAGCTCAAGATCAGCCAGGGCGCCAAGCCCGGTCATGGCGGCGTGCTGCCGGCGGCGAAAGTCTCGGAGGAGATTTCCAAGATCCGCGGCGTCGCGATGGGTGAGGATTGTATCTCGCCGGCCTCGCATCGCGCCTTCTCGACACCTGTCGGCATGATGCAGTTCATCGGCGAGATGCGAAAGCTCGCCGGCGGCAAGCCGACCGGCTTCAAGCTGTGCATCGGCCATCCCTGGGAATTTTTGGCGATCTGCAAGGCAATGATAGAGACCGGCATCTATCCTGACTTCATCGTGGTCGACGGCAACGAGGGCGGCACCGGCGCCGCGCCGCTCGAGTTCATGGACCATTTGGGCATGCCGATGCGGGAGGGCGTCAATTTCGTCCACAACGCTCTGATAGGCATCAACGCACGCGACCGCATCAAGATCGGCGCCTCCGGCAAGATCGCCACCGCGTTCGACATGGCACGTGCCATGTCGATCGGCGCGGACTACTGCAATTCGGCGCGCGGCTTCATGTTCTCGCTCGGCTGCATCCAGTCGCTGAGCTGCCACACCGATCGTTGCCCGACCGGCGTCGCGACGCAGGACCCGACGCGTGCGCGTGCGCTCTATGTGCCGCTCAAGATCGACCGCGTGCACAATTACCACCTTGCGACGCTGCACTCGCTGACCGAGCTGATCGCCGCGGCCGGTCTCGAACATCCGCAGCAGCTGCGCCCGATCCATTTCTCGCAGCGCACCTCGACGACGGACGTGAAATCGTTCGCGCAGCTTTATCCGTCGCTGCGTCCGGGCGAACTGCTCGAAGGCACCGAAGACCCGCGCTTCCGCGACGCCTGGCGTATGGCGCGGACAGAGACGTTCCAGCCGGCGCTGTAGGCGCCGGTCCACTTGCAAGGCCGCAGGCCCCGCGCGCAAAAGCATCGCAACGAGGGCTGCGTTTAACGTTTGGTTCAACTTTGGGTGTAGATTGTCGCCATGGATGAGCGGCGCGACAAGGCAAGGCATCGCGTGCTGAAGGCCGGAACGATCGAGTTCGGCGGCGGCGGCGCGATCGACTGCACCATCCGCAACCTGTCCGATACCGGCGCCGCGCTCGACGTCAGCAGTCCCGTCGGCATCCCCGACCATTTCAGCCTGTTCGTCCAGGCCGACGGAACACATCTCGCCTGCACCGTGATCTGGCGCAAGGAAAAGCGGATCGGGGTGAGGTTCGGGTGAGGGCCAGCGCAACAAATTCCACTGTCGTCCCGGCGAAGGCCGGGACCCATACCGCGTGATTTATCGATAGTGCGCAGACGGCAGCACCGCGCAACTCTCAATCTTCGCCAAACTCAATTGTGTGGTTATGGGTCCCGGCTTTCGCCGGGACGACGTGTTGAGAGTATCGCGAGCGCGCGCTCATCCCGTCTCTACTTCACCCAGCCGGCTTGCGAGAATCTTGTCGATCCTCCGTCCGTCGAGATCGACCACCTCGATGTGCCAGCCGCCGAAGTCGAAGGCGTCGCCGACATCAGGCAGCACGTTGAATTGTTGCAGCACGAGGCCGGCGACGGTGTTGTAGCGGTGTGGCGGCAGTTCGATGCCGAGCAGTTCGCCGAACTCGTCGACCGGCATCCAGCCCGAGACCAGCAGCGAATCGTCCGCGCGCTTGACATAGGCCGGTTCCGGCGGGCCTTCCTCGGAATGGAAGGCGCCGACGATCGATTCCAGAATGTCAGCCGTCGTCACGATGCCTTCGAAGGCGCCGTATTCGTCGTAGACGAGGCCGACATGCACCGGCGCAGCCTTGAGGATCGCCAGCACGTCGCGGGCATCGGCCGAGGCGGGAATGCCGGGCGCCTCGCGAACCAGCACGCGCAAATCCGGCGTGCGCTCGTTCATGAAGGCGACCAGCAGGTCCTTGGCCTGGAGCACGCCGATCGGCTTGTCGCGGTCGCCGTCGGAGACGGGAAAGCGCGAATGCGGACTCTTGGCGATGGTCGCTTGAATGCTCTCCGGCGTATCGTTCAGGTCGATCTCGTTGACCTCGGTGCGCGGCGTCATGATCGCGCCGACCGGCCGGTCGCCGAGCCGCATCACGCCCGCGATCATCTCCTTTTCACCTGACTCGAGCACGCCCGCGCTTTCGGCCTCGCTGACGAGATGATGGATCTCGTCTTCCGACACCTTCTCTTCGGACTTGCCGCCGTGGCCGAGCAGCGTGAGGATCAGCTTGCCGGAGAGATCGAGCAGGAAGACCAGCGGCAGCGAGACCTTCGCAAGCACGTGCATCGCGGGTGCAACCCTGACCGCGATGCTCTCGGGGTCGCGCAGCGCCACCTGCTTCGGCACCAGCTCGCCGACGATCAGGGTGGCGTAGGTGATGAGCGTGACGACCAGGCCCACTCCGACGATGTCGGCAATTCCTGCGGACAGGCCGAGCTCGAGCAGCCATTGCGTCAGCCGCTGTCCGAGCGTCGCGCCCGAGAACGCGCCGGAGAGGACGCCGACTAGCGTGATCCCGATCTGCACCGTCGAGAGGAATTTGCCGGGATCGGCCGCGAGCGTCAGCGCCCGCTCGGCGCCGCGGACGCCCTTTGCGGCGAGCATCGACAGCCGGGCCGGGCGTGACGAGACCACGGCCAGCTCGGACATGGACAGCAAGCCGTTGATGACGATCAGGACGACGACGATGGCGAGTTCGGCGGAAAGCATTGATGTTCCGAGGTAAGGGAGTGTGGCGCGGATGGCGGCACAGGCCTTGATATAGGTATTCGAGAGAGAAATGCCGACGATTCTGTCGCATCCGGCATCGCCAGGGAACTTCGGCGACACCGTCCGGAAGGCACTCGAAGCCCAAGACCCCGCGGAACTACGGGCATGCCGTTGCTTAACGGGCTCTTAGCGGCAACCGGCTAAGTTTTCGGCATTTGCAGGAATGTATTCGGGGGATCAGATGCGGATCGGGAAGCTCTTTGCGCTGTCGATGCTGACGGTGACGGTGTTTGCAGTCATCCTCGGCGCCGAGGTGCTGATACCCCAGGCGCGTATCTTCGCGAACCGCTCCGACGCGATCAAGACGGTCGACGCCTTTGGTGCGACCCTGATGGTCAGTCAGCAGATTGCTAGCCTTCGTGCCCCCTACATTTCCCCGATCTTCCAAGAGAACGCTGCGACGCAGGTCCAGATCGAAGCCGCCGCGAAGGCCGCGAAAGCAGTCGATGCCGCATTCGGGGGGGCAAGGCGCGCCATCATGGTGCTGGATGATTCCGGCGCGATGATCGAAAACCTGGACCGTACCGCGCGGCGGCTCAAGGACATCATCACGGGGGCAGATCGCGCGATGAGCGTGCCGCTGGCGACACGCGACAGCGCTGTGATCAAAGGCTTCCTTCCGGGCGTTGCCGAGGTCATCGGCAATATCGAGCCCATCATGAACGGGCTCGAAGCCAAGGTCATCAATGCCGATTCCTCGCTTGCGGCGCTGTTGAGCCTGGCGCGAACGGCGCAGGACCTGCGCGTCTCGGCCGGCAGCCGCGCCGCCACGCTGTCGCCGGCGCTGAGCGCACGCCGCCCGCTCACGTCGACCGAATTCTCGCTGATGGATCGTATGCAGGGGCGCGTCGATGCCGACCGCGAGCGCATCGCGGCCGGCATCGACCAGCTCGGAAGTCCGCCCCGCATCGCCACCGCGCTGAAAGCGGCGACGGATTCATATTTCGGAAAAGCAGCGCTCGTCGTGGACAAGGAGATGCCTGCGGCACGTGGCGACGGCAAGTACGGCATCAACGCCGAAGAGCTGGCCAATGTCATCGTACCCGCCATCCAGATGTTCTACGGCGTGCGCGATGCTGCGCTGGCCGAAGCGGCCGAGCGTGCCTCGGCCGCGCGCGACGGCGCGCTGGCGATGTTCGCGCTCGCGGGCGTGGCGGTGCTGGCTCTGCTGGGGACGCTCGGTGGCGTGACCATGATGCTGCGCCGGCGCGTGGTGACGCCGCTGAGCCGGCTCGCGGACGTGATCGCAACGCTTGCCGCCGGACAGCACGAGGTCGAGATTCCCGTGACCGGCCGCAATGACGAGATCAGCCAGGTGGCGGGCTCGCTCCAGCACTTCAAGGACTCGCTCTCCGCCAAGAAGGCCGCCGACGAGGCCGCCGCGGTCGAAGCCGAGGCAAAACTCCGGCGCAGCCAGCGCATGGACCAGATCGCGCGCGATTTCGAAGCGTTGATCGGCGACGTCATCAACACGGTGTCGTCGGCATCGTCGGAGCTGGAAGTGTCGGCGGGAACGCTGACGAGCACCGCCGATCAATCGGAAAAGGTCACCGCGACGGTCGCGGCCGCCTCCGAGCAGGCCTCCAGCAACGTGCAGACCGTCGCCGCGGCTGCGGAGGAAATGGCGTCCTCGGTCGACGAGATCAGCCGGCAGGTCCAGGACTCCGCGCGCGTGGCCAGCGAAGCGGTGCAGCAGGCCGCGCGGACCAACGACTATGTCGGCGAGCTCGCCAAGGCGGCCGGCCGGATCGGCGACGTGGTCGAGCTCATCAGCCAGATCGCGGGCCAGACCAATCTTCTGGCGCTCAATGCAACGATCGAGGCCGCGCGCGCCGGCGAGGCCGGGCGCGGCTTCGCCGTGGTCGCCTCCGAGGTCAAGGCGCTGGCCGAGCAGACCGCCAAGGCCACCGGCGAGATCAGCCAGCAGATCACGGGAATCCAGAGCGCGACGGAAGATTCGGTCGGCGCCATCAAGTCGATCAGCGACACCATCACCCGCATGTCCGAGATCGCATCGGCGATCGCTTCCGCGGTCGAGGAGCAGGGCGCGGCGACGCGGGAGATTTCCCGCAACGTGCAGCAGGCGGCACGCGGCACCCAGCAGGTCTCCGCCAGCATCGTCGACGTGCAGCGCGGCGCGAGCCAGACCGGATCGGCCTCCTCCACCGTGCTTGCGTCAGCGAAGTCGCTGTCCGGCGAGAGCAGCCGCCTCAAGGTCGAAGTCGGGAAGTTCCTGGACGCGATCCGGGCCGCCTAAGAAGGTCATTGTGGAGGGAAGCGGCTTCACCTAGGCTCGCACCACCGGGGATGTCGCAGCCTCCCCGTGAAGTGGTGATCCCACGCAAGCGCTGCTCGCTGACGTTTGGAGCGAGCAATGGACGGGATCGCAGTCGAACTACCGCTTTTTCTGTTGGCCACCTTCGCCGGCGCGTTCGTCGCCGGCCTCTCCGGCTTTGCCTTCGGCCTCGTTGCGGCATCGCTGTGGCTTTACGTGCTGACGCCGCTTCAGAGCGCCAGCCTGATCGTCGGCTTCGGCCTCCTGGTGCAGGGCTACTCGGTCTGGAAGCTGCGCAGCGCGCTCGACTGGCGCCGGCTATGGCCCTTTATGATCGGTGCCGTCGTGGGCGTGCCGGTCGGCGTGTCACTCCTGACTTCGGCCGATCCCAAGACCGTCCGCATCGCACTTGGAGCGATCCTGATCGTCTACAGCCTCTATGCGTTCTTCAGGCCAAAGCTCAAGGTCGCGACCATCGTGCCGCCGGCCGCCGACATGACCATTGGTTTCGTCAACGGCCTGCTCGGCGGGCTGACTGGCCTTGCCGGCATCATCGTCACCATCTGGTGCAATCTGCGCGGTCTGCCCAAGGACGTCCAGCGCGCCACGTTCCAGCCCGTCGCCGTCGTGGTGTTCGCCACGGCGGCACTCTTCCTGGGTGCCAAGGGAGCGCTGACGTTCGAGACCGCAAAGCTGTTCGCGCTCGGTCTGCCGTTTCTCTTTGCGGGAACGTGGCTCGGGCTGAAACTGTTCGGCCGCATCGACGAGGCCACGTTCCGCAAGATCGTGCTTGCGCTGCTGTTCGTCTCGGGCGTCGCGCTGTTGTTCTGAGCAGCGCTCAGAACTCGCCGTGCAGCCGACCCGAGAATACCGACACCGGGCCGCGATCAGCATTGTAGGCGGGGTTGACGATCAGCTGGTAGTCGGCGGTGAGGGTGAGACTCTTGTTCAGCGCGTAGGCGTAATAGGTTTCGAGGATGCGCTCGCGGCGATAGTTGAGCGCGCCATCGCCGATGAGAACACCGAGGCCGCCGGCGGCCAGGAAGTCGCGATAATCCTGCGAGATGGCATTGATGGCGCCACCGACGCCGATCACGTCATCGGGTCGGCCCCATTTCGTGCCCTTGATCGACAATCCCGCGGACAGGCTGCGGTGAATGTCGGTGAAGGCCAGCGTCTCGGTCTTGCCGTCGTTCCAGCTCCAACGCCCGAACAGACCGACATCCTCGGTGATCGCCTGCTCGAGGTTGAGCACGTAGCCATACTTCAGACGGCCGCGCCGGGTCTGCGCGATGTCGAGGTTGAGCGCAGGATTGTTCAGCGTCTCGCGGAAGCTGCCCATGTTGGCGCTGTCGAGCCAGCCTATGGTCCTGAGCTTGCCGGGCTGGCCAAGCAGCGAGAAGCGCGTTTCGAGCTCGAGCACGTACTGGCCGCGCTCGCCGACCCTGGTGTCGAAATGATTCGAATTGGACTCGGCGACCATCAGGAAGTAGCCGCCGCGCAACGCCCACTGCTTCTGGTTCAGCTCGGCGGTGACGCCGTAGGTGAGGCCAACCTTGTCGGCGGAATAGTCGAAGGCGCCTGGCGCCCACAGCGACCAGTTCATGAAGTCCTTGCGGGTGTCCTTGGCGTAGGCGTTGCCATCGAACACGTCGATCACCGGGAATTTGCCGGCCTGCACCGTGAGCCTGGAAACATCGACCTTCTGCCCGAGCTGCAACTGGCCGCTCGCGAGCTCTTCCTGCTCGCCGCCAAAGCCGAACGTCTGGCGCACGAACAGGCGCGAGGTGTTGTAATGCGGATAGGGAAAGTTCGACTTCTGCGCTTCGCCATTCGGGAAGCCGGCGGCACCGACGGTGTCGTTCAATCCAAATCCCTGCAGCAGTTCGGGATTGTAATAGACCTCGCCGCCGTCCCACAGCTTTGCGTTCAGGAACAGGCTGTTGCTCCAGGTCGCCTTGGCCTGCCGTGATGGCGAGAGCGAATTCGGCCCGGTGTAGAGGGCGGGGAACGAGGGGTAGCCTTGCGGCAGATACGTGCTCTGGCCGTGGATCTCCCAGCGATCCGATTCCGTGTCGATCAGCGAGCCAATCCCCGAACTCTTGGGATTGTAGCTCGGCATGCCCGGCCAATCGACCTTTCGGTTGAGGCCGAGCCGGACCGACTGGAAGTCGAGCGATGACGAATTGTACTGTGCGCCGGTGGAGAAGGCGACATTGGCGCCGTCGAAGCGGCTGTAGAGATATTCGACCCGTGCGCTCCAATGCGGTGCGAAACCGTATTCGATGCCGGCACCCGCGATCCAGCCGGGCCGCGTGTTCAGGATTTTCGGGACTGCTTCGCCTGTGGCCGGCGTGTCGAAATAGCGCTCGCCCATCCATGCAAAGCCGCCGGTGGCGTAGACCAGCCAGGGACCGCTGGTGTAGCCGACGCGGCCGCGCAGGCTCGCGGTGTAGTCCCATTGCTGCGTGACGGTGTTGGCGGGTGTCGCCAGAAAGGAAACGATCGAGTTGGAGGTGATGTAGTTCGGAAACGAAAAATCGCCTTCGACGCCGACCAGCCAGCCGGAATTGAGCCGGTAATTGTAGCCGGCCTGCACGCCGCCGATCATGCCGCTGAAGACGCCGCTGTCGTTGATCCCGGTGCCGTCGTTCAGCGCAAAGCGCGACGAGCCGAGGCTGTAGCCGGCATGCGCGCCGATATAGAGGCCGGTCCAGTCATAGACGGCCTTCAGCGCCGGTGCCTTCAGCGGCAGATCAGCCGCGCGGCTGCTGGCGGGCAAAGCCAAGACGCCCGAGGCAATCGCCGCGGCCGTCCGCAAATACCTGTAACGGTGACCCCTCAACGTCAAAACGCACGCCCCCAAAGCGAGTGTGTCCACTCGCCGCACTATCCCTGCCGATTCGCGGCGACCCTGTCATCAGGATTAGGTGCTCCGCGAGCGAACGAGATGATCTCGATCCGGCGCGACTTCTTCCCAAGCCCCTGAACCTGTTGCGAACGTTATTGCGATTAATTCGCAATAGCAACTAGTGCAGATTGCCGCAGGGGATGGTTCGCACCGCTGTGTGACGGGACTGCAACAACTTCCCGAGGCGCTAAAACGGTTGACCCCGCCCGGGGGGACATCCGGGCGGGGTCGGGGGCACGACACGGGGTGGATGAGGCGCCCGTGTCGGACGCAGGATCCACGTGAGATCGGCCTCAGGCACTCAAATCAGAAGCAGGTACGAACGCGGCCAACGTACTGGCCAAAGGCGTTGTACTGGGCGGCCCAGCCGCAGCGGTGATAGCCGTTGTAATAGGGGTCGTTGCTGGCGGCGATCGCGGAGCCGACGACGGCGGCGGTGGCGATGCCCAGGCCGACGCCGACGCCCCAGCCGAGCGGCTTGGCTTGCGCCTGCGAGGTGGTGGCGACGACGCTGCCGGTCAGGGTGAGCGCGGTGAGGGCAACTGCGAAAATCTTGGTCTTGATCGACATGTGAAACTCCATCCGGGTTGAGGCGGTCCGTTGTGGCCCGCGTACCGAGTTGGACGGAGGCTCCGCGCGTCCGGTTCGAAACCGGCAAAAGCGGAGATCGACTTTGAAACTTTCCCGAATGATTCCAGCAGGATAAGCGCTAACCGAGCGGGCCTTCGGCGAGCCTGTTCACGTCGAAGTTATCGACCTCTGCAAGCAGCTCGCAAAAAGCGCGGGCGCCCTGGTCGATCAGTTGCTCGCCCTTCGCGGCCACGGCCAGCGTCGCATTGCCGACCGCGCCGCTTGGGTTGAGATCCTGCGCCTGCCAGGCGAATGGTGCGGGTCGCTGCGTCGACAGCCAGCGATATTGCTGCTCCATCGCGATGCTGCTCGCGGGAAAATCCGCGATCGCATCACCGCGTACCTGATCGGGATAGCGCGCAAGCATGATTGAGGTCTCGACCGCGCCGCCATGAATGCCGTGGCGCACTTCGTCGGCCGGGAACAGGCTGTCCGCGCCCGACAACCGCGACCACGACGTCGTCACCACGAACAGCTTCTGATGCGCGCGAAGATCCTGCGCGATCAGCATCATGGCCGCGCTGTTGCCGCCATGGCTGGTGATGATGACGAGCTTCTTCAATCCGCGACGCGCGACATCTTCGCCAATCGCGGTCCATTTTTTCAACGCGATGTCGGTCGGCAGCGTCTGCGTGCCCGGATAGTCGATATGCTCGGTGGAAATCCCGATCGGTTCAACGGGCAGGAAACTGGCCGGAGCGCTCTCGGGCAGCAGCTCGCGCACCCGCGCGAGATAGGTGTCGGCGATCAGCACGTCGGTCTCGAGCGGCAGATGCGGGCCGTGCTGCTCGGTCGCCGCCAGCGGCAGCACTGCGATCCAGCGCGACACCTCGGCGGGGCTGGCATCGGCCCAGCGGATCTCGGTCCAGTCGCGGGAAGGCGTCATCAAGGTTTCTTTGCCCGAATTTGTCGCGTAATTTGGGGTATCAGGGGACGCGGGCCAGGCCGGCTCGCGTCCCTGAATGTCTTGCGGTTTTATCGCGTTGCTTGGACATCGGCTAGAAGCGATCGACGGAGTCCCATCATGAGCCCCTCTCATCTGCGGCGAGCCTTAACGGCGGGTCTGATGGCCGCTTTCGTCTCGGTGGTCCCGGCGCGCGCCGAGACCCTGGACAAGGTCACCTTCGGCACCAATTGGGTCGCCGAGGCCGAGCATGGCGGCTTTTTCCAGGCCGTCGCCGACGGCACCTACAAGAAATATGGGCTCGACGTCACCATCGTTCCCGGTGGTCCCAACGAAAACAACCGGATGCTCCTGATCGCCGGCAAGATCGATTTCTTCATGGCCGCGAACACGCTGATGTCGTTCGACGCGGTCGCCAACAACGTCCCGGTCGTGACGATCGCCGCGGTGTTCCAGAAGGATCCGCAGGTGATGCTGACGCAACCCGATGCCAAGGTCACCAAGATCGAGGACCTCAAGCCGCTGACGCTGTTCGTCTCCAAGGAAGGCATGACCAGCTATTTCCAGTGGCTCAAATCCGAATACGGTTTCAGCGAGAAGAACGTTCGCCCCTACAATTTCAATCCGCAGCCCTTCATCGCCAATCCCAAGAGCGCGATGCAGGGCTACGTCACCTCCGAGCCCTTCGCGGTCGAGAAGGCTGCCGGCTTCAAGCCCAACGTGTTGCTGCTCGCCGATTACGGCTTCAACACCTATTCGACCCTGATCGAGAGCCGCCGCGACGTGGTCGAGAAGAAGCCTGACCTGGTGCAGCGCTTCGTCGATGCCTCCATGGTCGGCTGGTACAATTACATCTACCGCGACAATTCCGCGGGTAACGCCATGATCAAGAAGCTCAATCCGGAAATGACCGACGAGCTGCTCGCCTATTCTGTCGCCAAGATGAAGGAATACGGCATCGTCGATTCCGGCGATTCGCTGAAGAACGGCATCGGCGCGATGAGCGACGAGCGCTACACCTCCTTCTTCAACAAGATGGTGAAGGCAGGCGTCGTAAAGGCAGACCTCGATTTCCGCAAATCCTATACGCTGCGCTTCGTCAACAAGGGCGTCGGCGCCGAGCTGCGCCCGAGCAAGCCGTAGCGCAAGGCCGATGTCATCAGTCCAAACGTCGGCGGGGGTCGAGGCCGGCCTGACGGCCCTGGCTGTCAGCCTGCGCGGCGTGACGAAGACCTATGACAACGGCGTGCTGGCGCTCGGCCCGCTCGATCTTGCGGTGCGCAAGGGCGAGTTCATCTCGCTGCTGGGCCCCTCAGGCTGCGGCAAATCCACCGCGCTGCGGTTGATTGCCGAGCTCAGCGCGCCGTCGTCCGGAATCGTGAGGCTGGCGCGTCGCGAGGGCAAGGTGCAGCCAAGTCTTGTTCAACCAGGTCATGGCATCGGCTTCGTGTTTCAGGAACCGACCCTGATGCCCTGGACCAGCGTGCGCGAGAACGTGCGATTGCCGCTGAAGCTCGCAGGCGTTCCGAAGGCGGAAGCGCGCGCGCGTGCCGACGAGGCGCTGGCAAGCGTCGGGCTTGCCGATTTCGCCGACGCCTTTCCGCGCGAGCTCTCCGGCGGCATGAAGATGCGGGTGTCGCTGGCGCGCGCGCTCGTCACAGACCCAGACATCCTCCTGATGGACGAGCCGTTCGCGGCGCTCGACGAAATCACGCGCTTCCGCCTCAACGACGATCTGCTCGCGCTGTGGCGCAGGCTCGGCAAGACCGTCATCTTCGTCACGCATTCGGTGTTCGAATCCGTCTATCTGTCGCAGCGCGTGGTGGTCATGACGGCGCGGCCGGGCCGCATCCAGGCCGACTTCCGCATCGAGACGGTCGAGCCGCGTGGCGAGGAGTTTCGCACTTCAGTCGCCTATTCCGATTATTGCCGGAAAGTGTCGGCGGCGCTGGCGCCGTCCTATGCGGGGCAGTCGACGCTATGAACGCGCAAGCTTCCGTCACTGCGAAGCCGTCCGGCGCAAAACGCGCGGTGCGCTTCGTGCTGCCGGTCATCGTGTTCGCGGCGGGACTTCTCGCCTGGGAGCTCGTGGTCCGCATCAAGGACATCCCGCCTTACGTGCTGCCGGCGCCCTCCGTCATATTCGTGACACTGATCAAGGATTGGTCGGTGCTGTCACAATCGCTCGCCGCGACGCTGCTGACCACGCTTGAAGGTTTTGTCGCGGCCAGTATCGGCGGCATCGCGCTGGCGCTGCTGTTCAACCAGTCCAAATGGGTGGAAGCATCGCTGTTCCCCTATGCCGTGGTGCTTCAGGTCACGCCTGTCATCGCGATCGCGCCGCTGCTGCTGATCTATCTGGAGCAGCAGACCGCGGTCGTGGTCTGCGCCTTCATCGTCGCCTTTTTCCCGGTGCTGTCGAACACCACGCTCGGGCTCAATTCGGTCGATCGCAACCTCGCGGGCCTGTTCCAGCTCTATGGCGCCTCGCCGCAGCAGACCCTGCGCTTTCTCAAGCTGCCGGCGGCGCTGCCTTATATTCTCGGCGGCCTGCGCATTGCCGGCGGCCTGTCGCTGATCGGCGCGGTCGTGGCCGAGATCGCGGCGGGAACGGCCGGGGCCGGCTCCGGGCTCGCCTACAGGATCGCGGAATCCGGCTACCGCTTGAACATACCCCGCATGTTCGCAGCGCTGCTGCTGTTGTCGCTGGCCGGGATTGTCATCTATGGGGTGCTGGCGCTAGTTTCCCACCTCGTTTTACGGCGCTGGCACGAGAGCGCGCTTGGAAAGGACAACTGATGACCACCGGTTCGATTTCGTCCGAAAAGATCGACCTCCTGATTTATGGACCGGTCCGGCCGATCCTCGAGAACGGGTTTTCCGATCATTTCGTCGTGCACAAGGCGGAGACGCGGGGCGATCTCGAGCGGCTGACGCCGGCAATCCGCGAAAAGATCCGCGGCGTGGCGGTGACCTATCACACCGTGCGCGCCGACAGGGATTCGCTGTCGCAATTGCCCAAGATCGAGATGGTGGCAAGCTTCGGCGTCGGCTACGACCACGTCGATGCCAAATACGCCGCCGAGCACAACATCATCGTCACCAATACGCCCGACGTGCTGACCGAGGAGGTCGCCGACGTCGCGATGGGCCTTCTGATCTCCACCGTGCGTGAGTTCATCAAGGCCGACCGTTATGTGCGCTCGGGTCTCTGGCAGACCCAGAACTATCCACTCAGCGTCGGCTCGCTGCGCGATCGCAAGGTCGGCATCGTCGGCATGGGCCGGATCGGACAGGCGATCGCACGCCGGCTCGATGCCTCGCTGGTGCCGGTGGTCTATCACACCCGCAATCCGTCCAAGGACGTCTCCTACAAGCACTACCCGGACCTGATCGAGATGGCGAAGGCCGTGGACACGCTGATGGTGATCGTGCCCGGTGGCGCCAGCACGAACAAGATGATCAATGCCGAGGTGCTGAAGGCGCTCGGCCCGCGCGGTGTGCTGGTCAACGTCGCGCGCGGCTCGGTGATCGACGAACCGGCGCTGGTCCAGGCGCTCAAGTCCGGCACCATCCTTGCCGCCGGTCTCGATGTGTTCGCGGCCGAGCCGAACGTGCCGGACGAGCTCAAGACCATGCAGAACGTCGTGCTGCTGCCGCATATCGGCTCGGCCTCGGTGGTGACGCGCAACGCGATGGATCAGCTCGTGGTCGACAATCTCAAGTCCTGGTTCTCAGGCAAGGCGCCATTGACGCCGGTTGCGGAAACGCCGTTTAGGGGACGCTGATGGGAGGTCTTCGGGTCCTAGCATCTGTGATCGCGGCATGCGTTGCCGCGATCGGCATCGCGCAGGCGCAGGATACAACGACCCTGAAGAAGGAGATGCCCGGGCAGTGGGAGCTCTCGACCACTGAGCGCAGCAAGACCTGCGTCGTCACGCTCAAGGCGGACGCCGCCGCTCAAGGCTTCAAGCTCGAGCTGGAGCCGGCCTGCAAGGCCGCGCTGCCTTTCACCAAGGACATCGTCGCCTGGAGCGTCAGGGGTCTCGACATCGTCCGCTTGCAGGATTCGAGTGGTGAAGCCGTGATCGACTTCACCGAGGTCGAGGCCGGCATCTTCGAGGGCCTGCGGCAGGGCGAGGGCGTCTACATCCTGCAGGACCTTGCCGCCGCCCGCTCGATGGCAAAGTCGATGGACCAGATGATCGGCGACTGGTCGATCGTGCGCGGCAACGGCCAGCCGGTCTGCGGGCTGACGCTGACCAACACGGAAGCCGGGCCGGACAATTTCCAGGTCTTCCTCAAGCCGAAATGCGATGCGGCGATCGCGCAGTTCAACCCGACGCAATGGCGGCTCGACCGCGGCCAGATCATCCTGCTGTCGAAGGCCGGTGAGGCCTGGCAGTTCGAGGCCGACGACAACGCGCAATGGCGGCGCGTCCCCGATACCGCCGATCCCCTGATCATGCTGCGCCAGTAGCGTTCGCCCGGCCTCGCAATTTTCCCGTTGCTGATGTCGATCCGGCGCCGGCTGGATCGTCATCCCAATAGCGAGCTGATTTCGCGGCCGAACTGGCCGCGTCTCGCCTCAACAGGAGTTTTGCATGCGCTTCATGTACATCGTTACTTCCCCGAAGCCCCTGGCAGGGCCGTCCCCGGCGCTGGCGGAGGCGATGCAAAGGATTTCCGAACGGGAGATCAAGGCCGGCCGGATGCTCGATAATGGCGGCCTGATGCCGCTTGCGACCGGCGCGCGGGTGTATGTCGCTGACGGCGAGCTCAGCGTCATCGACGGCCCGTTCGTGGAGGCCAAGGAGGTGATCGGCGGCTATGCCATTTTCGAATTGCGCGACAAGGACGAGGCCCTGGCGATGGCCAAGGAATTCATGCAGTTGCACCTCGACCACATGCCGGGCTGGGAAGGCACCTGCGAATTGCGGGCATTCGCGACGCCGGGCGTGGACGTGGCCTGTGAGGTCAACGCGCGTGCAGGGGTCGCCGCCCACGCCTGATGGACAACTCCGCTCGTCTCCTTCGGCGGCGATGACGGCCGCCGACACCGACATCGATCGTGTCATCCGCGCCACCTGGCGCGTCGTGCAGCCGCGGCTGATAGCCACGCTGTCGCGGATGCTGCGCGACGTGCCGCTGGCGGAAGAGCTGACCCAGGACGCGCTGGTTGCGGCGCTGGAATCCTGGCCCATCGTCGGCGTGCCCGAAAATCCCGGCGCCTGGCTCATGACCGCTGCCAGGCGCCGCGCGCTTGATCATTTGCGCCGCGGCAAGATGCTCGCGGAGAAGCACGACATGCTGGCGCGGGACATGTTGCAGGAGCAGGCGACCGTGCCGGATTTCGATGCCGCGCTCGACGACGACATCGGCGACGAATTGTTGCGGCTGATCTTCACGGCCTGTCATCCGATCCTGTCGCGCGAAGCCCGCGCGGCGCTGGCGCTACGCATGATCTGCGGCTTGACCACATCGGAGATTGCGCGCGCCTACCTCGTGCCGGAAGCAACGATCTCGCAGCGCATCGTCCGCGCCAAGCGAACGCTGTCGGAATCCGGCCTCGCCTACGAGACCCCGAGCGGCGAAGCTCTGTCGGAGCGTCTCGCCTCGGTGCTGGAGGTTGTCTATCTGATCTTCAACGAGGGCTATCTCGCGGCGCGGGGAGAGGAATGGTTGCGGCCGCAGCTCTGTGACGAGGCGTTGCGCATGGGCCGGGTGCTCGTCGGTCTGGCGCCGGACGAGCCGGAAGTTCACGGCCTCATCGCCCTGATGGACCTGAATGCTTCGCGTGCGCGTGCGCGCACCGATGCGAATGGTGATCCCATTCTGCTGATGGACCAGGATCGCACGCTCTGGGATCAATTGCAGATCCGTCACGGCCTGCGGTCGCTCGAACGTGCCTGCGAGCTCGGCGGCGCCGGAGGATTTTACGCGCTTCAGGCCGCCATCGCGGCGTGTCATGCCACGGCGGCGGATTCTGCTGCAGGCACGGACTGGCGGCGCATCGCGCAGCTCTATGCCGCGTTGGCGCTTCTGGTGCGCTCGCCGGTCATCGAGCTCAATCGCGCGGTCGCGGTCGGCATGGCGGAGGGACCGCAAGCCGGGCTCGACGTGCTGGACGCAATCGCCGTCGAGCCGGCGTTGACGGCCTATCATCATCTGCCGGCGGTTCGCGGCGACTTCCTGCAAAAGCTCGGGCATCTCGCAGAGGCGCTGCTGGCGTTCGAGGCTGCCGCGAATCTTGCGACCAATGGGCGTGAGCGCTCGCTGATGCAGCGTCGCGCCGCGGCGCTGCGCGACCAGTGTCTCTAGGTCGTCGGCCTGGGCGGCGGCGCGGTGCCTTGGGCCCACTTCTCCATCTTGCCGAGTATGCCCCAGGCCGTGAGCGCCAGCGAGATCGGCATCGCGAACTGGCCGAGGCCCGGCACCGCCGACACGAGCGTCCCGAGCAACCCGGCAATGCCTCCCGCGTTGGGGCTCGCCGTCACCGACGAGAGCAGCGCCGTGATCAGCGAGCCGCCGATGCCGAGCGCAGTCTTCTTGCCGTCGAGCATCTTGCCGATGGTATCGCCGAGCGCGCCATTGACCTGGCCGAGGACAGGCTTGCCGTCCCGGTTGAGCAAGGTGCCGAGCAGGTCGACGACCTGCTTCAACTGGTCGACGGGAGCGGTGCTGGTCGGGGTGAGGGGGCCTGGCATGGGGGCTGTCTTGTTGACGAGGGAGAAGAGCCGTTCGAACAGGCTGATCGGATCATTGGTGGCGGGCAGTGTATTGCCCGATGTAGTCGTTGCCGGCGTCACACCGCCGACCGGCGGCCGCAGCAATTGCGCGAGGTCCTCGAGCCGCTTCATGATCCGGGACACATCGCCGGTCGGTCCGGTGGGGGCCGACTGCGTCGCGCGCGTGAGGGCGGCGACCGTGGCGCCGTCGAGAAGTCCGGTATCTCTCAGGCCGTTCTGCTGCTGAAATTGCGAGACCGCGGTTCTGGTCTTCGGTCCGCTGATGCCGTCCTCGGCGAGCGGCGGATTGGCGCCGAGCTTGTTGAGCGCCTGCTGCATGAGAACGATCGTCGACGCCGCGTCGTCTTCCGGCTCCGCGCGGCTCGCGAATTGCGGGCTGTCGTCGAGGGTGATCGAGGAATCCAGCGACATCATGGCATGCAGGATTACCGCGGTGCCGAGCTGGGAATCGACGTGGTTCGAATCGAACACGTGATCGCGAACGAATTTGCCGGCCCTTGCCTCGGGCGGGCCATACAGCGTCGAACCGCCATAGAGATAGGGCGAATTGCAGCCCTTGGCGTGATAGCCGAAGCCGTTGAACGCTTCGAGCCGGAACAGAATCCGCGCGATCCCCCAGTCGTGAGCGCCGACGAAATTCTCGATCCTGAAGGCGTCTACGGCGCCGTCCACGAACGTGGCAAACGGACCGCGCCCCTTCGGAACGAGCGCCGTCACGCGATGAAGCGTTTCGCCGTTGCCGAGATAGGTGTCGAAATCGAAATTGGACTCGCGGTAATGGCAGAGGGCAGCGAAATGCCAGGGGACGCCGGTCAACCGTTCGATCTGCTGATAGGTCGCCTTGCCGTTGATGGCCTTGCGCGCGACCGCATTCGCGTCGGACAGGCGCGAAGGCCGGATCTCGAGATTGGACCAATTGCGCTCGTATTCGCTTTTCAAACTCTCGAATGAAATCATTTTCCGCTCCCACAATGAATGAACTATCGCAACTCCGCGTCAGACGAAGTGAACCAGGTGCCGTGATCAGGGCGTGAGGCCAGCGTGATCTCCCGCAAGTCTGGCAGGCCGCCGCGGCGCCGCGTGTGAAGTGGGTTACAACCTCGCCGGGAAAATGAGCGGCAGGACCGGGATCAGGGCGGCCGCCCGCGCGGGAACCGGCAGGGCCGCTGCCCCGTTAGCGACGCGAGACAGTCCGGCAAGGAGCCCTGCATGACCACGCGCGTCCTCGCGATCGGCATCAAACCCGGCAATGCGGACTACAGCGCATTCCCGCAGCTCACGCCGGAGCTCGTGCGCAACTATATCGATGCGCAGCTGCTGCGCCTGCGCGATCTCGGTTACGAGGTCACGAGTTGCCTGATCGATCTCGATGCCGCGGCGGAAGCCGCCGTCACGGCGGCGTTGCGCGAGGAGAATTTCGACTGCATCGTGATCGGCGCGGGGCTGCGCGAGCCGAAGGAGCGCCTGCTGCTGTTCGAGAAGGTGCTCAACCTCGTCCACCGCCTGGCGCCGGATGCGGCGATCTGCTTCAACACCACGCCGGCCGACACCGCCGAGGCCGTGCAGCGCTGGGTCGATGCATGAGATGAAGCATCCGGCCGCGCGGCGCACGCGGCATGGCCTGAGCCGCCTTCGAGCCGAGCCTCCGACGCCATCGCGAGACGTGCCGGGTCCCGGCATGGTGATTTTTCTGGTCCGAATCCGGTTGCGGCGCTATGACTCGTCTGACCACAGGGGAGGGCGAGCATGCTTCGAGGTCTTCGCATTGGAAGTTTCGCTATCGCGGCATGTCTGGCGGTCGTAATCGCGATGCCGGCTCATGAGGCGGCGGCGCAGGACGCAATTGGCGGTGCCATCCTCGGCGGCGTCGGTGGAGCGATCGTGGGTGGCGCCATCGGCGGAGGCCGCGGAGCCGCCATCGGCGCTGTCGTCGGTGCCGGCACGGGCGCCGCGATCGCCTCCGAGGGCGAACGCCGCCGCTCCGGCTATTACGCCTATCAGCGCGGCTGCTACATGCAGCGCCGGGACGGCTCCTATGTCCCGGTCGATCCGCGATATTGTTACTAGATCAACCGCATCCCGCGCAAACTCGCATGCCCGCTCTTGCCCACGATGATGTGGTCGTGGACGGCGATGCCGAGCGGCTTGGCGATGTCGATGATCGCCTTGGTCATCTGGATGTCGGCCTGCGAGGGCGAGGGATCGCCTGAGGGGTGGTTGTGCACCAGGATCAGCGCGGTCGCGGATAATTCCAACGCGCGCTTGATCACCTCGCGCGGATAGACCGGGGTGTGATCGACGGTGCCGGTCTGCTGCACCTCGTCGGCGATGAGCTGGTTGCGCTTGTCGAGGAACAGCAGGCGAAACTGCTCCTTCTCGGCAAACGCCATGCTGGTGCGGCAATAGTCGATCACCTCGTTCCAGGACGACAGCGCGTTGCGGCTGTTGACCCCGCCCTTGGCGACGCGGTGCGCCGCCGCCGCGAGCAGCTTGAGCTGGTGGATCGCGGATTCGCCGACGCCGTCCACCTCGCGCAGGCGCGCCACCGGCGCGTGCACGACCTCGGCAAACGAGCCAAAGGTCTTGATCAGCGACTTCGCCAGCGGCTTGGTGTCACGCCGCGGCAGTGCCGGAAACAGCGCCATCTCCAGCAGCTCGTAGTCGCTGAGCGCGTCCGCACCCGCGCTGTAGAAGCGCTCGCGCAGCCGTTCGCGATGGCCGAGATAGTGCGGCGGCGCGTCCTCCGGCTTGCTCTTGTCATGGTCGGTCTTGGCGGGCATCGGCCGCCAGCATTGCTGCGGGTAATCGTTTTTGCAACCGTCAATTGCGGCGGTGGCGCGCTGGTCCCGACAGCTGGCCCAGAAGATGGTGGCTCAGCCTATCGGCTTCTTGGCGCTGTGCGCCGGCGGGGACACCGTAATCGCCACCACGCCGACGAGAATGAGCGCCATGCCGGCAAGGCTGGACCAGCTGAAGTGCTCGCCGAGCCATACGGTGCCGAGCGCCACGGCAAAGCCCGCACGCAGGTAGCTCCCACTGGTCGTGCCAAGCGGGCCGAGCGTGCGGATCAAGCGGAAGTAGATCACCATCGCAAGGGCCGTACAGACAATCGCGAGCGTGATGACCGCTGCGATCGCGCTCGCGGGCGGTGGCGGGAGGGTCCAGGGCCGTTCGATGGCGGTGGCCGCGGGCAGCATCAGCGCTGCGGCGCAACTCATGGCGCCGGCCGCGGTGACGATTGCGGGCAGGCCCGAGAAGCGTTGTCCCCATATCGGTGCCAGCGCGTAGCAGAGGCTCGCGCACAGCACGGCCGCCTGCGCCAGCGGTGCCGTCGTGCCGATCCCTGAGAGCGCGTCGGCACCCATGGTCACCGCGACGCCCGCAAGGCCGAGGGCGACGCCGATGATCTTCCGGCTACTCATGGTCTGCCGCCCGAGCCGGGTCATCAGCGCGATCGCGAGCACGAACATCGGCGGGGTCGCATTGAGCACGCCGGCAAGACCGCTTGCGATATGCATCTCGCCCCAACTGATCAGGGTGAACGGCAAGGCGCTTTGCAGCAGCCCTTGCACGAAGAAAGCCGCCCATACCGATCCACGGCCGGGAAGGGCGTGTCCCTGCGCGCGAGCGACCGCAATCAGGAGAATGGCCGCGATCGTCACACGCGCGGCAACCATCGTGAAGGGCGGGATCGTCGGGATCGCGACCTTGATCAGCGTGAACGAGCTGCCCCAGATCAGCGAGAGCAGCAGCAGAAGCCCGATATCGAGCGCGAGAGTGGTTTGTTCTGTCGTGTGTTGCGCCTGCGGGCTCATGCGAATCTGCTCCGGGATGGACCGGGACCATGATCCGGCGCGGCGGCGCAGGCTGGCTGGATTCGGACCTCATCGCCCGACCGAGTCCGATTTCGGCTACTCGGCGTGCAGCGCGGGCATTATTGTCGCGCAATGGCGACAGGTTCGGAACATCGGCAGACGCTGCCACCGCATCTCGACTGGGACACTTGCGATCGCGCGCGCCTCGCGCGTGCGCGCGCATTCGACGGCCTGTTCTTTTCGGGTGTCCGCTCGACGCGGATCTACTGCCGGCCGGTCTGCCCGGTTCGCCCCGCGCGCTCCGAAAACGTCACCTTCTATCCGACCGCCGCCGCCGCCGAACGTGCCGGCTTTCGCCCGTGTCTGCGCTGCCGGCCGGAAACCGCGCCGGGGTCGCCGGCCTGGATGGGAACGGCGAGCACCGTTGCGCGCGGCGTGCGCCTGATCAATGAAGGTTTCCTGGATCGTGCATCCATGGCGGAGCTTGCAGAAGCCCTTGGCGTCGGGCCGCGCCATCTGCTCCGCCTGTTCATGCGCCATGCCGGGGCGAGCCCGAGCGAGATCGCGGCGACGCGGCGCGTGCAGGAAGCCAAGCGCCTGATCGACCAGACCAGCATGACATTGGCGGAGATCGCCTTCGCCGCAGGCTTCGGCAGCGTTCGCAGATTCAACGATGCCTTTGCCGCGACCTACAAGCGGCGGCCGTCGTCGTTCCGCCGGCCGCGATAAGCGCGCGGTGGGATCACCCGATCTGCTTCTCGCCGTGCCGCTCCGACAGCGTGAAAATCTCGACGCCGGTGGCGGTAACGCCCACCGAATGCTCGAACTGCGCCGACAGCGAGCGGTCACGGGTCACGGCGGTCCAGCCGTCGGAGAGGATCTTCACATGCGGCTTGCCGAGATTGATCATCGGCTCGATGGTGAAGAACATGCCGGGCTTGAGCTGCACGCCTTCGCCGGGCCGGCCGATATGGATGATGTTCGGCTCGTCGTGGAACATGCGCCCGAGGCCATGGCCGCAGAAATCGCGCACCACGCTCATGGCCTGCGGCTCGACGAAACTCTGGATGGCGTGGCCGATGTCGCCGGTGGTGGCGCCGGGCTTCACTGCGGCGATGCCGCGCATCATCGCCTCATAGGTCACCTCGATCAGCCGCTCCGCCTTGCGCGCGATCGGGCCGACCGCATACATCCGGCTGGAATCGCCGTACCAGCCGTCGACGATGAAGGTGACGTCGATGTTGACGATGTCGCCCTCTTTCAGCGGACGGTCGCCAGGCATGCCGTGGCAGACCACGTGGTTGAGCGAGGTGCAGGTCGAATAGCGGTAGCCGCGATACATCAGCGTCGCCGGATAGGCATTGTTGCTGAAGGCGAAGTCGCGGACGAACTGGTCGATGCGCTCGGTCGGAACGCCGGGCCCGACGATGTCGGTGAGCTCGTCGAGGCACTTCGCCACCAGCGCGCCCGCCTTGCGCATGCCGGCAAAGGCGCTTGGCCCATGCAGCTTGATCTGTCCGGTCTTGCGCAGGGAGGTATCGGAGGCTTCGACGTAGCTCATGCGGGCGCAATCTTCTGAGGTGGGCTCGATATCGGCGGAAAGGCTTGATTTCGCGCCCCAATTTAATGATTGCGCGCCTTCATGCAAGTCAGGCCTGCCTGCCTTGCGCCCCTAAGCTGGCCTAATTCGGGACTTCCATGATGGTTTCCACCGGCAGGGCACCGCCGCGGACGCGGATTTCGCGGACCGGGTAGGGAACCCGGATACCCTCGCGCTTGAAGGCGTCCCACAGCGCCAGCATCACGTCGCTCTTGACGTTGTCCATGCCGTCGGGGTCGGCGATCCAGAAGGTCAGCGAGAACTTCATCCCGGCTTCGGCGAACTCGGTCAGGATGCAATTCGGCGGCTTGCCCTTCTGTGCGCGCGGATGCGCGGCCGCGGTCTCGGCGGCGAGCTTGCAGACCAGCCGTGGGTCCGCGTCGTAATTGGTGCCGAAGGCGATCTTCACCAGCGTGTTCTTGTCGGTGTAGGTCCAGTTGACGACCTTCTGCGTCACCAGATCCTCGTTCGGCACCAGGAATTCGCGGCCATCGCCGGCGGCGACGGAAATATAGCGCGTCTTCATCGCGCTGATCCGCCCGGTGTTGTCGCCGATGGTGACGAGATCGCCAGGCTTCACCGATTTGTCGGCGAGCAGGATGATCCCCGAGATGAAATTGGCGACGATCTTCTGCAGGCCGATGCCGATGCCGACGCCGACCGCGCCGGAGAACACCGCGAGCGCCGAGAGATCGATGCCGACCGTGCCGAGCGCGATCACGATCGCGACCGCAAGCAGGCCGATGCGGATGATCTTGACCAGCAGCACCTGTACCGACGGGGTCAGATCGGTGGTCGAGTTGATCCGGCTCTCGGCGAAATTGCTGGCGATGTTGGTGAGCCAGAGCGCGATGAGCAGCAGCGCGCCGGCCTTGATCACCAGCAGCGGTGTCAGCCGCAGCCCGCCGAGCACGATGGCGAAGGAATCGAGCAGGTCGACCGTCGCATCGAGCTGGCCGAGGATCGAGAGCGCCGCGACGAACCAGGCCGTGATCGACACCAGCTTGACGATGAAGGCGTTGCGCAGCACCGAGGTCAGCAGCCGGATCGCGAGCCAAGCCAGCCCCAGCTTGGCGGCGACCATTAGGAGATAGCTGCGGCTTGGCCAGGTCGCGTGGTACATGACAACGCGCGAGACGATCACGAGCAGCGTGAACACCGCCGTCGAGGCGCTGGCGACCATCACCCGGGCGAAGTGCCGGAGCGGCAGCGGCCAGCGCATCGCCAGCGAGGTCATGTCGACCCGGCTGCGAACGGCGGCTTCGGCGGCATAGGCGATGCCGGCCGCGGCCAGAATGAGCCCGAACTGCAGGTAGAACCAGGGCGAGGAGATTTCGGCCCCGACGCTGCGCGCAGTGGTCTGCACGAACTCCATGAAGTCTTTGAGGTCCATGTCTATCGGTCTCGTCGGGGAGCGGGCGGGAGGCATCGATTCGAGCGCGCCGGAGAATCCCACAAAGGGCCCGGCCGGGCCACCGATACACCGCTAAGTAAAGAGCGTTAAGGCCGCAAAATGCGGGCAGATTGCCGCGAGCGGGAGAAAATGGGTTGGCGTGGGAGTCCGCCGACGATAAGGATGCAATTCCAGCGATTTCGTACCCGGAAGGTGGATGGCTTCCCTCGACACTGTCAGCCTCGCCATATTGCTCGGCGCCGTCCTGGTGTTGGCCGGGATCCTGTCAAGCCTGCTTGCGCTGCGCTTCGGCGCGCCCCTTCTGCTCGTCTTCCTCGCGATCGGCATGCTCGCGGGCGATTCCGGTCCCGGACAGCTGCAGTTCGACGACGTCCGAACCACCTATCTGGTCGGCTCGGTCGCGCTCGCACTGATCCTGTTCGATGGTGGCTTGCGGACCCGATTTGCCAGCATTCGCACCGTGCTCGCGCCTTCCATGGTGCTCGCGACCGTCGGCGTGCTGCTGACCGCGCTGATCACGGCGCCGTTCGCTAAATACGCGCTCGACCTCAACTGGACGGAGTCGCTGCTGGTCGGCGCGGTGGTGGCCTCGACTGACGCGGCCGCAGTGTTCCTGCTGGTGCATACCCAGGGCCTGCGCCTGCGCCCGCGCGTCGGGGCGACGCTGGAGGTCGAATCCGGCACCAATGATCCCTTCGCGATCTTCCTGACCCTGATGCTGGTCGAATACATCTCGCTCGGAACGGGCACGGCCGTGCATGTGCTGATGGAGTTCGCCCAGGAGGCCGTGCTGGGCGCCGTCGTCGGGGTGATCGGCGGGCGTCTGGTGGTCATCGCGCTCAACAAGGTCGCGCTGCCGCAGGGCCTCCATGCGCCGTTTGTCACCACCGCCGCGCTCGTCATCTTCGGCGGCTCGCAGATCATGCACGCCTCGGGCTTCCTCGCGGTCTATCTCGCCGGTATTATCATCGGCAACCGGCCGACGCGTGCGCATAATTCGGTGGTGGCCTTCCTGGACGCCGCGACCTGGCTCGCGCAGATCGTGATGTTCGTGCTGCTCGGCCTGCTGGTCTCGCCGAGCCGGCTTGGCGGCAGCGTGCTGCCGGCGGTCGGGATCGCATTCGTCCTGATGCTGGTGGCGCGGCCGATCGCGGTGTTCGTGTGCCTGGCGCCGTTCCGCTTCAACTGGCGCGAAAAGATCTTCATCGCCTGGACCGGTCTGCGCGGCGCGGTCGCGATCTTCCTGGCCTCGATCCCGATGCTGGTCGGGCTGTCGAAGGCCTATCTCTATTTCGACGTCGCCTTCGTCGTCGTCATCATCTCGCTCCTGCTGCAAGGCTGGACGCTGGCGCCGGCCGCGCGCAAGCTGCACGTGGCGCTGCCGCGCGCCGAGCGTGGCCCGCGCCGTGTCGAATTGGATCTGCCCGGCCAGCTCGAGCAGCAGCTCGTCGGCTATCCGGTGCGGTCCAAGAGCCTGTATTTTCGCCGCGGCCTGATCCCGTCCTGGTCGAAGCCGACGCTGGTGATCCGCAACGAGAACATCTTGACGCCGATTGAAGCCGAGCCGATCGCGCCCGGCGATTACATCTATCTGCTGGCGCCCCCGGAAAAGGCCGAATCGCTCGACCGCTTCTTCGTCGACATGCAGCCGAGCTCGGCGCCGGACCCGCATCTGCTGGGCGACTTCATGGTCTCCGGCGAGCACACGCTCGCCGAGCTCGCGGAGATCTACGGCGTGAAGGTCGGCGAGGACGAGAGCGGGCACACGCTCGCTGATTATTTCGACGTCCATCTCGACCGCGCGCCGAAAGAGGGGGCGGAGCTCGTGCTGGATCCGATCGTGCTTGTGGCGCGCTCGATCTCCGGTGGCCGAGTCAACGTCGTCGGCCTGCGCCTGCCGGAAGATGAGGAAACCCCCGCCCCGCTGACGCGCATGCAGGTCCTGCGGCGCAAG
The DNA here is from genome assembly GCF_000244935.1 of Bradyrhizobium sp. WSM1253. Taxonomy (NCBI): domain Bacteria; kingdom Pseudomonadati; phylum Pseudomonadota; class Alphaproteobacteria; order Hyphomicrobiales; family Nitrobacteraceae; genus Bradyrhizobium; species Bradyrhizobium sp. WSM1253. The sequence continues at coordinate 4,210,135 of NZ_JH600073.1, read as the reverse complement.
CTCGCGGATTTGTGGAGCTCGGTGGCGGGGGTTTAACGCTACATCCGCGTCGGCGGTCATTGATGAAGCGCACGTCTGCTTCTTCGTCGTCCTGGCCTAGTGCGCAATTGCGCACGGGGGCCAGGACCCATAACCACCGCCAGCTGTTTCGCGAAGGCTGGTGGTGACGATCTGCCCCACCCGCTTCTCCCTAGGGTAATGGGTCCTGCCTTTCGCCAGGACGACGGCGGGGTCCGTGGCGACAGCGCGGGAACCGCCACCAAATCGCCGCAACCGCCGAAGATTTGCGCGTCTTCGTGACCGCCGCTCCCGGAACGCTCCGCGATGCCGCTCGTTCTTAGCGGCGTAAACGCAGCTGACAGGAGTAATCCATGCGAAAGCTCATCTTGCCGGCGATCGTTGCGATCGGCATCGGATCGGCCGCGCCCGCGATGGCCTATGACACCGGAGATCAGATCTCGATGCAGGTCGCGCTCGATGTCGCCACCGATATCGGCGTCATGACCGTCTCGCACACCGAGTTCCTAGGCGATGAATGGCAGATCGAAGGCCGTGATCGCGCCGGCCGCTGGATGGAGGTCGACGTGGACGCCCGAACGGGCGAGGTGCGCAACGTCGATCGCGGCTGGTAGTTGCGGTTCCCGGTAGCAGAGCGCGCCGCCGCAACGCGCGGCGACCGCGTCGCCTCGGTGCGGCTGTCGAGCGCGCTCCACGTTCATCTGGTGGAAGCGCTCGGCAATGCGGAGCTGTCGCACTTCCTCGCCGATCTGCTCAGCCGGTCCTCGGTGATGGTCTCGGTCTACGAGTCCGCCCCAACGTCGTCCTGGCGAAAGCCAGGACCCATTACCCCGGGGAGTAGTTTTGCGAACACGGGCAGTTACGTTTTCTTCGGCGGTACGCACACCACCTGCCGCTGATAGATCACGCGGTATGGGTCCTGGCTTTCGCCAGGACGACGGCGGAGGGTGGGCCGGCGGCTTGCCTCATCCGTTGCCTGCTCAACCGCCCCTCACGTCAGCACCTTCACCCCGCCGAACGACGTCACGCGGCCGTGCTTCAGCATCACGATCTGCGTCGCGAGCTGGCGCAGCTCGGCGGCGTCGTGGCTGACATAGACCATGGGGACGTTGGCCTCGTCGCGCAGCCGCACCAGATAGGGCAGGATCTCCAGCTTGCGGCCCTCGTCGAGCGCGCCGAGCGGTTCGTCGAGCAGCAGCAGGCGCGGCCGCGACAGCAGCGCGCGGCCGAGCGCGACCCGCTGCCGCTCGCCGCCGGAGAGCTTTCCGGGACGGCGACCCTGCAGTGCGCCGATGTCGAGCAGCTCGATGACGCGCTTGTGCTGCGCCGGATCCGGCGCGAGGCGGTTCATCCGCCTGCCATAGTCGAGATTTTGCGCGACGTTGAGATGCGGAAACAGCCGCGCATCCTGAAACACATAGCCGATGCGACGGCGCCAGGTCGGGACATGAATGCCGGCCACGCTGTCGTCGACAGTCTCGCCGTCGATCACGATGATGCCGCGGTCGGGCCGCAGCAGCCCCGCGATCATGTTGACCAGCGAGGTCTTGCCGGCGCCCGACGCTCCGAACAGGCCGATGACGCGGCCCTCGCTCGCGAAGGCGGCGGACAGCGAGAATTCGCCGAGCTGCTTTTCGATGTCGACACGCAGCATGGTCAATTCCCGTGCAGGCGCGCGGTGGCGCGGCGGGCGAACCATTCGGCGGCAATCAGCGCACCGAGCGCCAGCACGATCGAGACGATCACGAGCCGTCCCGCGGCGGCGTCGCCGTCCGGGGTCTGGATCAGCGAATAGATCGCGGACGAAATCGTTTGGGTCTCGCCGGGAATGTTGGAGACGAAGGTGATGGTGGCGCCGAATTCGCCGATCGCTTTGGCAAAGCCAAGCACCATGCCGGCGAGCACGCCGGGCAGCGCCAGCGGCAGCGTCACCGTGAAGAACACTTTGAAAGGAGTGGCGCCGAGCGTCTCGGCGGCCTGCTCGAGCCGGCGGTCGATCGCCTCGATCGACAATCGCATCGGACGCACCAGCAGCGGAAACGCCATCAGGCCGCAGGCAAGCGCGGCACCGGTCCAGCGGAAGGCGAAGACGATGCCGAGATGGTCCGCCAGGAAGCCGCCGACGAGTCCGCGGCGGCCGAAAGTGAGCAGCAGCAGATATCCGGTGACGACGGGCGGCAGCACCAGCGGCAGATGCACCAGCGCATCGAGCACCGACTTGCCCCAGAACTCACGCCGCGCGAGCAGCCACGCCAGCGCAATGCCGAACGGCGTTGCCACCAGCGTTGCGATCACGGCGACCCTGAGCGAGAGCAGGATCGCCGTCCATTCGGCGGGAGAGATGTCGAGCATCAAATCGCAAAATTAAGTGGAGGGGCTGATCAGGAACTTGAAACCGTATTTTTCCAGAATGGTCTTGGCGGCGGTCGAGCGCAGGAAGGCGAGATAGTCGCTGGTCTCGCCCTTTGCCGTCGCGGTCGCAGCGACGGGATAGATGATCGCGGGATGCGAATCCGCCGGGAAGGTGCCGACGATCTTCACGCCGGGCTCGACCTTGGCATCGGTGGAATAGACGATGCCGAGGTTGGCCTCGCCGCGCGCGACCAGCGTCAGCGCGGCACGCACGCTCTCGGCCATGGCGAATTTCGGCTCCGCCGCCTGCCAGGCGCCGAGCTTTTCCAGCGCCGCCTTGGCATATTTCCCGACCGGCACCGACTTGACGTCGCCGGTCGCGATCCTGCCATCGCCGGCGAGTTTTGCGAGGTCGAAGCCCTGCGCGATGGTGACATTGTCGAGTCTGGAATCCTTCGGCGCAATCAGCACGATGCTGTTGCCGAGCAGATTGACCCGGGTCGGCTCGTTGATGGTCTTCTTGGAGATCGCGTAGTCCATCCAGTCGGTGTCGGCGGAGACGAACACATCGGCCGGCGCGCCCTGCTCGATCTGCCTGGCGAGCACGGAGCTTGCGGCATAGCTGACGCTGAACTTGACGCCGGTCCTCGCGGTGTAGGCCGCGTCGACCTCGTCGAGCGCGTTCTTCATCGAGGCTGCCGCGAACACGGTGATGGTCTTGTCCTCGGCGGCGGCAGGCGAAAGGCCCGCGCCCGCGAGGATCACGAAAGCGGTGAAAAGTCCGGCAATACGAATCATGGATGCGCTCCGTGCGAGATCGCGCGCGCAAGAAGCACGCGCAGATCCGGCGTTGGTGGGTCTGAGCGACGAGCGGAAGCGCTGTTCCACGGGTCCCGGCGGCGGCTTACGGCCGGCAGGGATATCGCTACTCTCGAAGATAGCAGGCCAGGGCCTCAGGTCAAAGGCGACCGCTTGGCTCATTGCGCCGGTAGGATGGCGATTGAGAGCGAATTGTCCTTGGCGCCGCTGACCTGGAGCACGACGGGCTGGCCCGACAGCTCGTATTTCATGGTCTTGCGGATGCCGTCGCAATCGGTCGCGCCACTGAACGCCACGGGCTTGAGGGCATGCCCGTCCTGGACCAAATCGACCCACGCGCCCGAGGACAGGCTGACCGTGTAGAGCCCGGCCTTCGGGGCCTTGATGCCAGTGAAGCCGGCAAATGTGCCGTCCTTTGGCGCGCGCTCCGGAGGCGTCGGCAGTTTTGCCTCCGCGGACGCGACCAGCCCCAGCGTGATGGCCGACGACGGCAACGCGGCCTGCTCGCTTCCCGATGCCATCTTGACACCGTCGGGCGCGGTCAGCGCGGCGCGCTCGCGCTCGATCGACCATTTGAATTTGTCGCAGCCGCTGGGTTCTTCCGCCGCAAAGGCGGGCGCGATACCGAGCAACAGCAATCCAAGCAGCAGAGGGATGCGCATCTCAGTCCACCGCGATCATCACATCGGAGGCCTTGATCACCACCGTGACCTGCCCCTTCGCCTTGATGCCGAGGTCGTCGACCGCCTCGTTGGTGATCGAGGAGGTCACGATCGTACCGTTGCCGATGTCGACACGGACGTGGGACGTCGTGGCGCCCTTCGTGACTTCGATGACCGTTCCCTTGATCTGGTTGCGTGCACTGATGCGCATGGGCTCTCACAATGGCTGGCGCGCGCGACGAAGCCGCACGCGTGAGGAGGGATTTGGTTGATGAGGGCGGGATTGCATCCCGGCAGGGCCGACCCGCTTACGGCAGGGCAGCGCCGCACTCTAACGCATTTGGAGATCCGAGGACTAGCCGCTGACGAAGTTGTTACAGCCTGACCGGCTACGGCTTCGCATTGCCCGCGTGCAGCACGGCCTTGCACGCCGCCGGCATCTGCGCCAGCGTCATCGGCGGTTTCGGCTTCGGTGGCTCCGGCGGGGGTTTGGGGTGCAGCACGCCGTCGCTGAACCAGTAGGAGAGATCGGACGGCTTGCAGCCTTCGTCCTCGGATTGCGACGGCTGGCCCTCGCAGTCGCTCGCGCCCGCCGGGCAGTGCATGCGGATGTGGAAGTGGTAGTCGTGGCCCCACCACGGCCGGATCTTCGACAGCCAGGAACGGTCGCCCTTGGCCTCGCGGCACAGCGCCTTCTTGATCGCGGCATTGACGAAGATGCGCTGCACCGCCGGCTCCTGCGCCGCGTCGCGCAGCACCAGCACATGCCCCGGCGTGAACACCTTCGGATCGATGTCGAGCCGGTCCGGCCGCACCATCATCACCGCCGACATGTCCTCGCGCTCTTCGCGCGAGAGCCGATGGTCGGGCATCGGCGTCAGCCAGATGTCGGCATCGAGGCCGATCTGGTGGCTGGCATGGCCGGACAGCGCCGGCCCGCCGCGCGGCTGGGCGATGTCGCCGACCAGGATGCCCGGCCATCCCGCATCCTTGTGCGCCCTCGCCGCAAGCCGCTTGATCAGCGCGATCATCGCGGGGTGACCATAGCTGCGATTGCGCGATAACCGCATCACCTGCCAATTGTCGCCATTGAGCGGCATCTGCTCGGCGCCGCCGATGCAGCCCTTCACATAGGAGCCGATGACGTGCGCCGGTCCCTTCGACGGCAGCAGCTTTCGCGCGAACAGCTCCTTGGCACCAATACTCGGATCGTTCGGATTAGCGAGCGGCGGCAGCGGTTTTGGGTTGATGCTGCCCTTGTCCTGGGCCAGCGCGTCGCCGGCGGCCAGGAGCGTCATGACGAGCAGAAGAGGGGCGAGGCGGCGGGGACTCATGTTGACATTCTTATAGCCCAACACCGCGTCAGGGTTAAGGAACAGTCCAGCAGATGAAATCTCGTTCAAAAGTCGCAGTTCCGCAGAGTCGGACGGCCGATTCTTAACGAGGCGATAACCCTCTCATGCATTGACCAAAATTCGTGCGCGGGACGCGTGCTCACTCCCTTCTGCATGCAATCGCGCGCGATCGCGGAAATGATTCAAGGCAGCGCGCAATTTTGCGCCATCTCGTTCTCCGATGACGACAATGCGATGTGCTTGGAGCGCCCATCGCCACTGCCGCGCCTTGCAAACGGGCAATGAGGGCTGTTTTTTCGAGACTGCCAGACCGTGCGTCCCACCGCCATGCCACCCAAGATTACCTTTTTTTCAGACACTTGCCCCAAGAGTTGCGGTGGCTGGGCGCGACTGGGGCGAGTGAAGTTGAGTTTGGGGTTTCGAAAGCCAAAAAAGCGAAAGGGAAGCGTGCTTGGCAGGTCCGGCCTGCACCCGCGCAAGCCGCGCTTTGCGCGCGCCCATCATCCTCCGTCCGAACGCGACGAAGTTCTGCGCCGCCGTGCCGAGGCTGCGATCGCGGAAGCGCGCAAATCCCATGAGCGCCTGCGCCAGGCCATCGACATCCTGCCGCAGGGCATCGTGTTTCTCGATGCCGAGGGCCGCTATGTCCTCTGGAACAAGCAATACGCGGAGATCTACAGCAAGACCGCCGATCTGTTCGAGGAGGGCGCCCGCCTGGAGGACACGCTGCGCATCGGCGTCGCCCGCGGCGACTATCCCGAAGCTGCCGGCCATGAGGAAGAATGGATCGCGGAGCGGCTGCAAAAGCTCTATCAGCCCGGCTCGCGCCACGAGCAGAAGCTGGCGGACGGCCGCGTCATCCTGATTGACGAGCGGCTAACCGAGGACGGCGGCGTCGTCGGCCTGCGCGTCGACATCACCGAGTTGAAGCAGCGCGAGGCCTCGTTCCGGCTGCTGTTCGACGGCAATCCGGTCCCCATGATCGTCTGCGCGCTGGACGACGAGCGCATCCTCGGCGTCAACGATGCCGCGGTCGCCCATTACGGCTATAGCCGCGCCGAGTTCGAGCGGCTGACGATCCGTTCCCTTCAGGCTTTCGACAGTGAGCCGCCCTGGACCGCCGCTTCGGCCGGTGAGGAGCAGGCCGGACGCACCTGGAAGCACGTCAAGGCCGATGGCGCCCTGATCGACCTTGCGATCTATTCCCGCGAACTGACCTATGCCGAGCGGCCCGCGGTGCTGCTCGCGCTGATGGACATCACCGAGCGCAAGCGCGCCGAGGCGCGGCTCGCCTTCATGGCCCAGCATGACGGGCTGACCGGTCTGCCGAACCGCAATCTGCTGCGCCAGCAGGTCGACGAGATGCTGCTGCATACGAGGCGCAGCACCGACAAGGTCGCCCTGCTGATGCTGGGGCTCGACAATTTCAAGGCGGTCAACGACACGCTGGGGCACGCGGTCGGCGACAAGCTGCTGCGCGGCGTCGCCAAGCGGCTGCGTTCGTCCTTGCGCGAGGACGACGCGCTGGCGCGGCTGAACTCGGACGAGTTCGCGATCGTGCAGAGCGGCCTGACGCGTCCCGAGGATGCGGTGCTGCTGGCCAAGCGCCTGCTCGAAGCCATCGCCGATCCCTATCTGCTCGACGGCCATTCCGTGGTGATAAGCGCCTCCATCGGCATCGCGATGGCGCCGGGCGACGGCGACGATTCCGAAAAGCTGCTCAAGAGCGCCGACATGGCGCTGTCGCGCGCGAAGCTGGATGCGCGCGGCTCGTTCGCGTTCTTCGAGGCGGCGCTCGATGCGAAAGCGCAGACCCGCCGCAAGATCGAGGTCGAGCTGCGCGACGCCATCCAGAACGACGTCCTGCGGCCGTATTACCAGCCGCTGATCGACCTCCAGAGCGGCCGCATCACCGGCTTCGAGGCGCTGGTGCGCTGGCCGCATGCCGAGCGCGGCATGGTTTCGCCGGCCGAGTTCATTCCGGTCGCGGAAGAAACCGGGCTGATCAATCCGCTCGGCGGCCTGATGCTGCGCCGGGCCTGTCACGACGCAGCGACCTGGCCGGACGACGTCCGCGTCGCCGTCAACCTGTCGCCGCTCCAGTTCCGCAGCGGCAATCTGCTTTCGGTGGTGACGGATGCGCTGAAGCATTCCGGCCTGCCGCCGCGGCGGCTCGAGCTCGAGATCACGGAAACGCTGCTGCTGGAAAAGAGCGCCCAGGTGCTGGCGACGCTGCACGCGCTGCGCGCGCTCGGCGTGCGCATCTCGATGGACGATTTCGGCACCGGCTATTCCAGCCTGAGCTATCTGCGCAGCTTCCCGTTCGACAAGATCAAGATCGACCAGTCCTTCGTGCGCGATCTCGGCGCCAATCGCGAGGCCCAGGCGATCATCCGCTCCATCGTCAGCCTCGGCAAAGGCCTCGGCGTCACCATCACCGCCGAAGGCGTCGAGACCGAAGCCGAGCTGAGCTGCCTGCGCGCCGAAGGCTGCGACGAAGGCCAGGGTTTTCTGTTCAGCAAGGCGCGGCCGAATGCGGAGATCATCAGCCTGCTCGCCGCGCAGCGCGGGATCGACGGTGCCGAGGAAGACGCCGCGCTGGTGGCCTAGAGTTAGGATGCTGACCTGTTGTCTCGCGTCTCGATATGCCCAAACCTGGAAGCTCACCGACCGACAAGTGTTACGGCCTCTTGCTCCTCGGCAGGAGCGGTTTCATGGGACCGCACGAATACGAAGCGGGATGCCGCGGGGATCTGTGCCTCGGCGCTGCCATCCTGGCCGATGAGGATCAGTCCCGCGCCGCCATTGGCGACATTCAAGATGACGGGCGCGCCCTGCCAGGTCCTGATTGGCTCCATTCCGATGATGAGAAACTCGCCGATCGGCTGGTCGAAATATTGAAGCCTCAGTTGTGGTCCGACTTCCGCAGCCGCCAGGCCGAAACCCAATTGTTTGGCGCGCGCATAGATCTCCGCCAGCAACGCCGTGTCGGTCCGAAAGCCCAGTTCGGCTGCCGACACCGTGAAAAGCTCTACGCTCGTTTTCGTGGCGCTAACGGTAAACGTTGGCCGCGCCAGAATTTCGCCGGCCGAGTTTCCGACGCCACAACCTGCCGCATCCAACGCGTTACTGAGGGCGAAGAAGTTTGCAAACGTCCCGATCCTGATCGTCTTCCACGCGGGGAGATCGACGGCGGATTTGATTGGGACTTGCGGCCGATGAGACGGCGCCTGCTTGAGCTTCAGCTGATTCCGCAGGACGTCTCGCGCCGAGCATTGAGCCACGGCTTCGCTCGCAAACAGGAGCGTGCATGCGGTGCAGAGGGTGGCAACAATGAGCATGCCACCATGGTGCCATCCCGGCGAATGACCCTGAATGGCATGGCAACTGACTTTCCTGCCAGCTGTTCGGCCCATAACGGACCTCTCTTGCGCAAATGCAGCGCGCTAAAAACAATTCGGAATTATCGCTTCCACATGGTCGGCGCGGTCACAGCGGAAAAGCCGTCGTCCTGTAGCTATAGAAATTAGTCGGAGAAAATTCACCAAGGTTCAGCGACGAAGACGCCGGATGGCGAACTCAATATAGGTCAGCGTGCGTGCACTTTCGCAACTGGTCGACGTCAGCGGTCCCCTGAAAGGATCATCTTACCGACATCCTCGTAATGCGTGTCGCGCGCCTGGATCTGCTGGGCGATGGCGTGCATGTCGCGAAAGCGGCGCTCGAACGGATTGCTGCGGAATACGGCCGTGGCGCCGGCCATGTGGTAGGCGGTGTCGACCACCTTGGCCGACTGGTGAATGGTCCAGGTCGCGGCGAGGCGAACCGAGCTCCGATGCGCCGCGCTGAACGCGCCGGTCGCGCAGAGATCGCGCCACATCGCACTTGCCGTCGCATAGAGATAGGCGCGCGCGGCCCGCAGGTCGCCCTCGGTGCGGCCGATCAGGCCCTGGACCGCCGGGTTGTCGTGCATGGCGCTGGCCGCCAGCGACTGATGCTTGCCGCGCGCCAGCGCGATCGCGGCATCCAGCGTGGCGCGCGCCACGCCGAGCGACACCGCGGCAAAGCCGAGGCTGAAGGTCGAGCCGGTGCCGATCCTGTAAAGTGGACCCTGCTCGCGTAGCGCGGACGGCACGTCACGAAACGCGGTGAAGCGCTCGGGGACGAACAGGTCGGCGACCTCGTAGGAATCGGTGCCGGTGCCGGCGAGCCCGATCGCCTGCCAGACGTCGTGCAGCACGGCGCTGGCGACCGGAAACAGGATGGTGCGCACCTCTGCCGAGCCGTCGGCATTTTTCCGCGGCGTGCCGTCGGCGCCGACGATGCGGACATGCGCCCCGAGCCAGCTCGCCTGCCGCGAGCCCGAGGCAAAATCCCAGCGCGCCGTGACGCGATAGCCGCCCTCGACCGCCCGCGCCTCATGCGCGATTGCGCCCCAGGCGAGGATGCCCGGCGCCGTGTTGAAGATCTCCTGCGCGGTGTCGTGGTCGAGCGAGGCCGCGATCATCGCACAGACGCTGCATTGGCCGAGACACCAGGCGGTGGAGGCATCCGCTTTCGCGATCTCCTCCAGCATCTGCATGAAGGCTTCCGGCGGCGCTTCGACGCCGCCAAGACTCTGCGGCAGCAGCGCGCGATAGAGCCCGTTCTCGATCAGCGCGTCGACGACGGCCGGCGTCAGCCGCCGCGTCCGCTCGATATCGTCAGCCTCGCCCGCGATGAGCGGCGCGATGGCGCGGGCGCGTTCGCCCAGATCGACGCCGGAAATAGTGTTCATTCGCGTTTCCTCGCCCCTTCTGCCGTGAGCGGTAAGTGGTGCGATGGTGGTCTATCTGGCAGGGAGGATCAAGCTGTCGCGCAATTTCGCGCGCACGCGGATGACATCACAGCGCGGGCAAGCCCGGCGGCGGCTTGCGAGCGTTGCTTGCTTGCTCGAAGGCATACGCCAGACGCAGCAGCTTGTGCTCGCTCCAGGCGCGCCCTGCGAAGGTGACGCCGAGCGGATAATCAGGCGTGTCTTTGCCGTCGAACGTTCCCGAGATGAAGCCGCCGGGCACCATGACGCTGGGATAGCCCGCCTTGGCGGCGATCGCCGCGCCAGTTGCGCCTGGGAATAGCACGGCGTCGAGCTCGTGCCGGTTCATGTAGGCGTCCATACCGTGCGTCTTGGCGGAGAGCAGATCCATGGCACGTGCAGATTTGTACACGCGTTCGCTCAAGTCGCCTCTGGTCAGGTCGGCGGCGAGGAAGAAGTCCTGGCCGAAGCGCAGCGCCTTTCCCGCGTTCGCGTTGTTGAAGGCCACGACGTCGGCAATGGTCTTGATGTCAGTATTGGTGGCCCAGTCCCTCAGATAGAGATTAAGATCACTCTTCAACTCGTAAAGGAAGACGACCGGCGGCCGCACGACCGTGCCTTTTTGGCTGCTTAGGGGATTGCAATTGAGCACCGCCATAGTTGTGCCCGGCCCACCGATCCAGCCGAGCGTCGGCATGTTGGCGCGCACGATGACGGCGCCGAGATCTTCCAGCGTCTTGATCGTTTCGGTCATCAGCTTGAACCTGTCGGGCAGCAGCTTGCCGTAATAGCAATCGTTCAGCGGGTCAGCGGGGTCGCTCGGCACGCCGATGCGCGCGCCCTTAACGGCATCCGACGCGAGGCCGGCGGTGTAGTCGGCCGGGCGCCGCTGCGCTTGCGTCACTGGGTCGAGCGGGTCCTTGGCAGCCAGCACATTCAGCAGCATCGCCGCATCGCGCACCGTGCGCGTCATAGGCCCGGCGGTGTCCTGGCTGTGCGCGAGCGGCAGGATGCCGGCACGGCTGATCAGCCCGACCGTCGGCTTCACGGTGACCAGTCCGTTCAGGCTGGCAGGAAACAGCAGCGAGCCCGAGGTTTCGGTACCGATCGAGGCTGCGCACAGTCCGGCTGCCACCGCGACGGCCGAACCCGAGCTTGAGCCCCCTGGGGTCAGAACCGGGATGCCGTGCTCGTCCATCAGGCCTGGTGAGTAGGGGTTCTTCACCTGCCCGCCCAGCGATGAATAGCCCGAGGGCATGTCGATCGCGAGCATGTTGGCGAACTCCGTCAGGTTCGCCTTGCCCAGGAGCACCGCGCCGGCGCTCCGCAGCAGCTTGACGATGGTGGCATCATCCCTGGCGTGCGCGCCCTCGAGCGCCAGCGAGCCCGCCGTGGTCGGCTGTTCGTCGCCGGTCGCGATATTGTCCTTCAGCAGGATCGGTACGCCCGCCAGCGGCCGCTGGACCGACGGCCTCGTGCCGTCGAGCGTGCCCGCGAGCGCATCGGGATTGAGCGCGCGGACCGAGTTGAGTTTAGGCCCATCGCGGTCATAGACCGCGATGCGGGCAAGATAGAATTCGGCCAGTGCCCTCGCGGTGATCCGCCCGCCGGCCAGGGCATCGACGATGTCGCTCATCGGCGCGTGCGCGAGCATCTGCATGGTCGGTGCCGACGGCGTCCGTTCAGTCAGGCCAGCTCCAGGAAGCTCGGACATGCGCGTTTCCTCGCCCATTCTGCCGTGAGCGGTCAATCGCGCGATGGTGATCTATTTGCAGAGGAGGATCAAGGTGGTGTGGCGTCAATCCGGCAATCACTACGTGAAGTGCGGAATCGGAGATGATGGCGCAAGCTCGAAGAGCTCACGCCGGCCCCAAGAAACTATTGGTGCTGCTCGGACATTATCGTTGTCCAGAAGAGCATGATACTGTTCCGAAACAGGCAGCGATTTTGACCTCCAACCGGCAGCGGCAAATGTCCTCGTCTGATGCTCCGATGAAACGCGGTGACGCAGCCCGCCGAGGGCGGAGACAGACGAAGACCCTACTGCTGATTTTAGCCATCGGATTTCTCGTTTTCGGTGCCGCTGCGGGTACATTGTATTACGCGCTGCGGCCGATAACTCTTCGGATTGCCGTCGGACCGCCGGGAAGCAACGATCACAAAGTGATCGAGGCGATGACCGAGGCCTTTGTCAACGAGAGCAGGACCGTGAGGCTGTCTCCGATCACGACCGCCGGAGCGGCCGAAGCTCTCGCTCTGCTCGGTGCCGGCAAGGTCGACCTTGCGGTGGGTCGCGGCGATCTGGAAATGCCCGCCGACGCGCAAACAGTCGTCATCTTACGCAAGAACTTCGTCGTGCTGTGGTCTTCTTCGGGACCGGCGGGCAAGGGCTCCAAGCGAAAGCCGGCGGCGAAAATCAAGGAGGTCGCCGATCTCGCGGGACACAAGGTGGGGGTGATCGGCGCGACCCCGGCGAACGCCGCGTTGCTGAGGGTGATCCTGAGCGCCGCCGGTGTGGAGCCGGACAAGGTCACGGTCACTCAATTCGGCACGGGCCAACTCGAGGAGCTGGCGCGCGACCCGAGCCTCGACGCCTTCATGGCGGTCGGTCCGCTCGACAGCAAGATAACCGCCGACGCGATTGCCGCGACCGCCCGGACGCGGGGCGAGCCGAAATTTCTCGCGATCGACGCATCGGAAGCCATCGCCCTAAAGCATCCTCGTTATGAATCGGAGGAAATTCCGCCAAGCATTTTCAATGCGAATCCAGCCCGGCCGGATGACAAGGTGGAGACCGTCAGTGTCAGCCATTTGATCGTCGCACAGAAAGCCTTGTCCGAGACGACAGTGTCAGCCTTTTACCGACAGCAATTCGCCCTCCGCCAGTCAATTGCCAGGCAGGTGCCTGGCGCTGCGCAAATCACCAAGCCGGACACCGAGAAGGAAGCCGAGCTGCCGGTTCACCGGGGAGCGGCGGCGGTGATCGACGGGACCGAGCGCACCTTCCTCGACAGGTACGGCGACTATTTCTGGTTTGCGCTCCTGCTTCTCTCCGGCATTGGCTCGGCCGGCGCCTGGTTGCGTCAATATCTGAATCGGGACGAAAGGGACGAGAACACCAGCCATCGCAACAGGATTCTGGCCCTGGTTTCCAAGGTGCGCACCGCGGAGTTCGACCACGAACTGCTGGCCATGCAGCAGGAGGTCGACGCGATCATCGAGGAAACGCTCGGCTGCTACGATGACGGCGCCATCGAGGAGGAGGAGCTGGCAGCCTTCGGCCTGGTGCTCGAACTGTTCGATCATGCCCTCAGCGAGAGGCGCGCAGCGTTGCAAACCCCTCCTTCGAACGTGCTCGCTGCGCGGCGCTAGGCGATACTGGCTTTGGTATCTTGAGCTTCGCTCAATCGATAGCGCGCCGCCCTCAATCCAATGCCGCGTAGAAGGTCTCAGCGGTGACTGAGAAAGCTCGTAGGATGGGTTGAGCGGAAGCGAAACCCATCAAACTTCTAGACTGCGCTCGTCGAGCGATGGGTTTCGCAAGAGCTCAACCCATCCTGCTCCAGTCGGCGCGCCGGGTTCGCTCCGTGAAAAGCGCAATGACCCCTCGCTATTGCAGTCCCAGACCGCTGCAGTACCACGCCATGTCTTCGTGTCTCCAGCCGCGCTTGACGCCTGATTCCTTGCATTCATTGTAGGTCTTGAAGTTTGCTCCGTTTCGGCAGCCTGACGGGTAGCTCCCGAAGCCGCCACCCGAGGTGGAACATGCGACCGGGCTGGCTGCCGTGGTCGGGGCGGCCGTGGCTTTGGGAGCTGCGTTCGCTGATGTGATCGACAAAATGATCAAGCCCCCTAACGCTAAAACCGAAGCTTTCATTGCCTTCTCCTGATCGCAGGGATGCGTCATGCTATCCCAGGGTGTGTTGTAGCAGAAGATGCAACCGAGATGAAGGAACACTGTGCTGCGCGCGCTTTCTGGTTGTGCCATTCAACAGCAAACCCCCACTGCGTCGGTTCCTTCGGAGGAACGGTCATCAGCTCCAGGCGTTTGAGGTAGCGAAAGGACACTTGCATGACCGAGAAATTCGATCCGGCGCCGCCGGACAAGAACGCGGAAGATCTCAAGCATGGCATCCGACGCGACAAGGCCAAGGACGACGAATTGGACAAGGGCTTGAAGGACAGTTTCCCGGCGTCGGACCCGGTGAGCAGCACCCAGGCGTCCAAGGCAACACCGGACGCATGAAGGAGGGATAGGCTATGGGCCTCGCAGCCTATGATGTTGTTGGCAGGGACGGTGCATGGCACGTCGACCACGATGGCGGAATCCGGAACACTTACCAGACCAAGGAAGCCGCCTTCGAGGCGGCTGTTGCGGCGGCATCGCTTGCCATGCGGCAGGGTCACTCCGTCCGGCTGACGGTGCCGGAGAGCGAGAACGCCGTCGGCGCGGAAAATTCGGGCGGATGACCTTCGAGGAAATCCCCGTTCTACACGGCCGCCAGCAAATGAGCTGGCGCAAACGGCTTGCGCAAAAAAATCGTGTTGGGCGGCAGCGGCGCCATCACCGTCCCGGACATCAGCACGATGTTCAGCCCCGGATGGGCACTGCGAGCGTACTCTGCGAGCTCGAGCCCGGTCATTCTCCCTGCGAGGTTGTGATCGGTGATGAGCGCCCGCAGCTCCGTGCCCGTCGACGCCACGATAAGCTCCGCCGCTTCTGCGGTGGCACATTCGACGACTTCGAACCCTTCGTCCTTGAGGAGGTCGGATAGAACTTCGCGCTGGAGCGAGTCATCCTCGACCAGCAGCATGACGAAATTCGACATGCGGTCATTCCCAACTTATCGGATGTTAATGCGCATCCCGGAAGATTGTTCGGTTGTGATGTCTTCGTTCGCAGCGACCTGCGCACGGCATGATCAGTCGAACATGTTGCATTCTCCTTGAGGCTTCGACGGAGGCGCCGAAGCGGGGATCGGACAGGAGTGGCAATGGCAATCGTCTTCATCACGGGCAGCACGGACGGTCTGGGCCGCGCAGCTGCCCAGTCTCTCCTCGAACAGGGCCACCAAATCGTCCTGCACGCGCGATCGGCGGAACGTGCGGCGGCAATCTCCGAGCTTGAATCGCATTCCGCACGGGTCGTGATCGGCGATCTCAAGAGCGCCGCCCAGACGAGGCACGTGGCAGATCAGGTCAACGCGATCGGACGAATGGACGCGGTCATCCACAACGCCGGCGTCTATACCGAGCGCAGCCGCGGCCCGACGCCCGAAGGCCACGCCTCCACCCTAGCGGTCAACACGCTCGCGCCCTATGTGCTCACCGCCCTGATGAAGCGCCCCGATCGGCTGGTGTATCTCAGCAGCGGGCTTCATCGCGGCGGAGAGGGATCGTTGAACGATCTCGACTGGACGAGGCGAGCCTGGGATCCAGCCCAGGCGTACGCGGAGAGCAAGTTGCACATGGTCGCACTGGCCTTTGCCTTGGCGCGGCGTTGGCCGCAGGTGCTGAGCAACGCCGTCGATCCCGGCTGGGCGCGCACCAAAATGGGCGGTGCCGGAGCGCCGGTCGGCGTGGCCACCGGACAACGGACGCAGACCTGGCTCGCTGTGAGCGATGATCCCGCCGCCCTGGTCAGCGGTCGTTACTGGCATGACCTCCGGCAACAAGAGCCGGCGCACGAAGCGACCGATCCCGATTTTCAGGAAAAGCTTCTCGACAAGCTGGGCGAGTTAACCGGGGTGACGCTGCCTCCGGCGTAGAAGCAATTCGCCTGATGCTCGTAGGATGGGTAGAGCGCAAGCGAATCCCATCAAACTTCCAGACAGCGCTCGTCGGCCGATGGGTTTCGCAAGAGCTCAACCCATCCTACGAGCTGATCGGGCGTTGGTCCAAATGACCGGAATGTGCACCGATGCCTTGTCGAGCCGGTGTTTCCTCCAAGCGCACCGAAGACCTCGCGTGAGGTCCGTCAGACGTCCGCTATCGGAAACACTTCCAGCTTGGCTAGCGATTTTTCCAGCAACGAGGCTTGACCTGTCCGTCGAGGGTCATTCCGATAGTTTTGAAGGTCCGCATCGGATGCGAAGCTGACGATGTGCATCTCGATGGTGCCATCCGGAGTTCGAAGCCGACGGTCCAGACGTCCGTTGAACTCGGGCAATAGCGGCAGAACCGCGCCCTTGTAGGCTCGAAAGTCCGCGATACCCTCTGCCGGTATTCGGGCCACGAGCACGACTGGTTTGCTTTGATGGGCCATCGCCGCCTGTCGACCGCACCGCTGCCATGATGCCATCATGCTCCTGTTTTGCCCGACGAGTCAAACAGGATTCGTAAAATCAGAAGCTTGAAAAAACCCAATGCCGACAACGTGCCGGCTACTGTGCATGGGGTTGTTTTCGCGTTTTTTGTTATCCGGCCCCAAACATCCCTACCGGACCCGTGTTGTTTCGCTCGAGCCGGGCTAGGCCCCCGCCTCAGCTATCCACCTTCAGCGCGGCAATGAAGGCTTCCTGCGGGATGTCGACCTTGCCGAACTGCCGCATCTTCTTCTTGCCTTCCTTCTGCTTCTCCAGAAGTTTTCGTTTGCGCGTGATGTCGCCGCCGTAGCACTTTGCGGTGACGTCCTTGCGCAGCGCGCGCACCGTCTCGCGGGCGATCACCTTGCCGCCGATCGCCGCCTGGATCGGGATCTGGAACATGTGCGGCGGGATCAAATCCTTCATCTTCTCGACCATGGCGCGGCCGCGCCCCTCCGCGCGGGTGCGGTGGACCAGCATCGAGAGCGCGTCGACCGGCTCGTTGTTGACGAGGATCTGCATCTTCACCAGATCGGCCGGCTTGTAGTCGGTGAGATGATAGTCGAACGAGGCGTAGCCTTTGGAGACCGACTTCAGGCGGTCGTAGAAGTCGAACACGACCTCGTTGAGCGGCAGATCGTATTTCACCATGGCGCGGGAGCCGACATACGTCAGCTCCTTCTGCACGCCGCGGCGATCCTGGCACAGCTTCAGCACGCTGCCGAGATATTCGTCGGGCGTGAGGATCGTGGCCTCGATCCAGGGCTCCTGGATCTCCGCGATCTTGACCACATCAGGCATGTCGACAGGATTGTGAATCGAGATTTCCTGCCCGTCGGTCAGGCTCATCTTGTAGATCACGCTCGGGGCGGTCGCGATCAGGTTGAGGTCGAATTCGCGCGACAGACGCTCCTGGATGATCTCCAGATGCAACAGCCCGAGGAAGCCGCAGCGGAAGCCGAAGCCGAGTGCGGCCGAGGTCTCCATCTCGTAGGAGAAGCTGGCATCGTTGAGGCGCAGCTTGCCCATCGCCGCGCGCAAGGTCTCGAAGTCGTCGGCGTCGGCGGGGAATAAGCCGCAGAACACCACGGGAATGGCCGGCTTGAAGCCCGCCAGCATCTCGGTGACAGGCTTCTTGTCGTCGGTGATGGTGTCGCCGACGCGGGTGTCGGCCACTTCTTTGATCGCGGCGGTGATGAAGCCGATCTCGCCGGGGCCGAGCTCGTCGACCTGCGTCATCTTCGGGGTGAAGAAGCCGACGCGCTCGATGTCATAGGCCGCGCCCGTGCCCATCATGCGAACCCGGCTGCCCTTCTTCATGACACCGTCGACGACGCGGATCAGCACGACGACGCCGAGATAGACGTCGTACCAGCTGTCGACCAGCAGCGCCTTCAGCGTCGCCTCGCGGTCGCCCTTCGGCGGCGGCAGGCGGGTGACGATCGCTTCCAGCACATCGGGCACGCCGAGGCCGGTCTTGGCCGAGATCATCACGGATTCGGAGGCGTCGATGCCGATGACGTCCTCGATCTGTTGCTTGACCTTCTCGGGCTCTGCGGCGGGGAGGTCGACCTTGTTCAGGACCGGAACGATCTCATGCCCCGCATCGAGCGCGTGGTAGACGTTGGCGAGCGTCTGCGCCTCGACGCCCTGGCTGGCGTCGACCACCAGCAGGGAACCCTCGCAGGCCGCCAGCGACCGCGAGACTTCGTAGGCGAAGTCGACATGGCCGGGCGTGTCCATCAGGTTGAAGATGTAATCCTTGCCGTCCTTGGCGCGGTAGGCGAGGCGCACCGTCTGCGCCTTGATGGTGATGCCGCGCTCGCGCTCGATGTCCATGGAATCGAGCACCTGCTCCTTGCCCGCCATTTCCCGGTCGGTGAGGCCGCCGGTCATCTGAATCAGGCGGTCGGCCAGCGTCGATTTGCCATGGTCGATATGGGCGACGATGGAGAAATTGCGGATGTTGGAAATGGGGACGGTCGTCATGGGCGCGGGATACCACTCACATCCCCGTGCGGCAACCATATTGCTGTATTTTCAGGGCCTTTGTTCACGCCAAGCTGATTCCACGAGAGGCCGAAACGCGCTACGCAACCTCTGATGTCCAGGCCCATGTCGACGACCTCGATCCCGTCTGCCCGAGCGCGCGCAAAGACCCGGGTGAGCTATGCCCGCTTTCGGGCCTGGCTGGTTGCCAGCGCGACCCGCCCCGAGGCGCGCCTCTGGCTGGTGATCCAGCTCGCCATCCTGCATGCGGTGCTCTGGACCTTCATCCTGATCAATCTCAAGGCAGCGCAGGACGTTCACATGGACGTCGCGGAAGCCTGGGGCTGGGGACAGAAATTCCTCTGGGGCTATGGCAAGCACCCGCCGCTGTCGGGCTGGGTCGCCGGGCTCTGGTTCACAGTGTTCCCGCCGACGGACTGGGCGACCTATGCGCTGGCGATGGCGACCGTCGGCACCGGTATGGTGATCTGCTGGCTCATCGCGCTGCGCGTCGTGGATGCGCGGCGCGCGTTCCTGGTCGTGGTGATGGTCGCGCTCTACCCGATCTTCAATTTCAAGGGTTTCAAGTACAATCCCGATCTGCTCCAGCTCGTCACCTTGCCGCTCCTCGTGCTCGCTTATCTCAATGCGTTCGAGAAGCGGAGCTGGCAATCCGGGATCTTGCTCGGCCTTGCCGGCGCGCTGGCGCTGATGACCAAATACTGGGTGCTGACCATGATCGGCGCCATCGGGCTCGCCGCGCTGATCCATCCGGAGCGGATGAGATTCCTGTCGTCGCCGGCGCCATGGGTTGCGATCGCGTCGATGATGGTGGCGATGATCCCGCACATCGTCTGGCTGGCGGACGCGCATTTCGTGCCGCTGACCTATGCGGGCGATACTTACAGCCTCGAGGACAGCGGCCAGGTGCATCAGCTGGTGGCCGGCTATGCCCTGCACAATGTCGCGCTGCTGGCATTGCCGGTGGCGCTGGCGGCGCTGGCGATGGCGCTGGTGCCACCTTGGTTCAGGCTGCTCCTGCGTGCGCCCTTGCGCATCGTCACGCGCGCCTGGGCGCGCGGCGCGAATGCGAGCGTGAACCTTTCGCAGGCGCGCAACGTCTGGATCATCCAGATCATCGTCGCGGTCGGACCCGCGCTCGGCGCGCTGGCGTTCAGCATCTACATGAAGACCGATTGGGGCATCTCGCTGTTCTTTCTGGTGCCGCTCTCGCTGGTCGCGATCCCGGCGTTGCGGGTGCAGAGTGCGGCGCTGTTCAACATTGTCGCGATCTGGCTCGTGCTCAGCGTTGCCACGCTCATTGCCTCGCCCTGGATCGCCGCGCGCGAGATGACGGCCAATGCCGGCAACACGGCGACTTATGGCGCGCGCTCGGATCTCGCACGCGAGCTGACGCAGGCCTGGCACGCGCGCTTCGCCTCGCGCTGGGCGGTCGTCGCCGGCACCATGGAGTCGATCCAGCCGATGGTGTTCTACAGCCCGGATCATCCGGCCGCGTTCACGCCGCTCGAAGCCTGGGGGTCCGGGTTGATTTCGCCCGATGACGTCAAGCGATACGGCTTCATCGGCGTGTTCGACCCGGCCGACGGCCGCCTGCCGGCGTTCGAGAAATGGGTGTCCGAAGTTGCGCCAAACGCCGAGCGCATCGTCATGACGACGCGCCGTTTCACCCACGGCAAGGCCGGTCCGTCGATGAGCTGGAACATCTACATCGCGCCGCCGGGGAAATGATCGAGGCGGAGCCGCCTAAATCCCTTCCTCGTTGAATTTGCTTTCAACGAGTTCGGTGATCGCCGCGAGCGCGGCTTCGGCATCGTCGCCGGAAGCGGCGACCGTGATGGTGGTGCCGGGACCGGCGGCGAGCATCATCAGGCCCATGATCGAGGTGCCGCCGACGGTTTCGCCGCCGCGCGTCACCCAGACCTGCGCGTTGAAGCGCTCGACGGCCTGGACGAACTTGGCGGAGGCCCGCGCGTGCAGGCCGCGCTTGTTGATGATCAGGAGGTCCTTGGAGATCGCGCCCGCGGGCACGCCCGTCCCGGCTTGCGGCGCCTCGTCGCTCATTTGCCGGCGAGGACGCGGCTGGCGATGGTGACGTATTTGCGGCCGGCTTCCTGGGCCATCGCGATCGCATCGGGGAGCGGACGCTCCTCGCGCACCTTGGCGAGCTTCACCAGCATGGGAAGGTTGATGCCCGCGAGCACTTCGACCTTCGGCCGGCTCATGCAGGATATTGCCAAATTGGACGGCGTGCCGCCGAACATGTCGGTGAGGATCGCGACGCCGTCGCCGGAATCGACGCGGTTAACCGCCTCGATAATGTCGCTTCGACAGAGATCGGAATCATCTTCGGCGCCGATCGTGATCGCTTCGATTTGCTTTTGTGGGCCCATGACATGTTCAAGCGCTGCCTTGAATTCGTCGGCAAGGCGCCCGTGGGTCACAAGTACTAGACCAATCATCGGAAAACTCCTCGCGGGCGCTTTTGGTGCACCGCACGAACGCGCCACTTTGACCATCCAGAGCCCCCGCGCAAGAGGGGATGTTGCGTATCTCCCTGAATCTAGACGGATGGATAAGGGGAGCTGCGCCGGTCTATTCGGTCGCGAGTGTGGGGTTCATATGGTTACCATTTCCCTTCAAACAATCGGCTGAAGGGTTAACGGAAGATGAACTCTTGGTAGTGGTCAAGGCCGCGACAACCAGAGGGAAGGGCAAATAGTCGCGGCCCACAGGTATTCGCGGTATTTCGACACCGAAAATGACTGTTTTCAAGGATTCTGCCGGCGGCAGTCGCTCCGCATCCGCGGCGTCCAGATCGACCACGAGGCCGACGGTCGCATGCTCCACAAAGTCGCAGCGGCGGATTCCCAGCCCCCGGATCTCGATCAGGCCGGCCA
Organism: Bradyrhizobium sp. WSM1253; assembly: GCF_000244935.1. Classification (NCBI taxonomy): domain Bacteria; kingdom Pseudomonadati; phylum Pseudomonadota; class Alphaproteobacteria; order Hyphomicrobiales; family Nitrobacteraceae; genus Bradyrhizobium; species Bradyrhizobium sp. WSM1253. The sequence continues at coordinate 4,188,919 of NZ_JH600073.1, read as the reverse complement.
GGAGCTGAGCGGGGCGGACCTCAATTTCGCGGCCGAGTGTCGCCAGATGGACACGGTCATCACCGATCAGAACGGCCCTTTCGAGCACGCCGCTACGTCCCGCCATGATCAAATCGAAGGCAAGGCGCGACTTGCCGGAGCCCGAGGGCCCGCGGATCAGCACCGCCAGATCTCCAACCTTGACCGCCGAGGCGTGAATGCTGGGACCGCCGTCGCTCATAGCGCCGGCAGCCTCACCACGAAGCGCGCGCCGACAACACTCGGCGCTCCGTCCTCGTCCGCCGGGCCGGGGCGGTTCTCGGACCAGATGCGTCCGCCATGCGCGTCGACGATCTGCTTGGAGATCGACAGGCCGAGGCCGGAGTTCTGGCCAAAGCCCTGATGAGGTCGGTCGGTGTAGAAGCGCTCGAAGATGCGCTCCAGCGCGTCGTCGCGGATTCCGGGGCCGTCGTCGTCGACCACGATCTCGATCTCTCCGCGCACGCGGCGGCAGGTGAGGCGCACCTTGTTGCCGGGCTCGGAGAAGGACTGTGCGTTCGAGAGCAGGTTGGAGACCACCTGTCCGAGCCGCGAATCGTGGCCGGTCACGGCGAAATTGTCGGTCGGGCTGCGGCCCTCGAAACGCATTTCGACCGCGACGTCATGGCCGAGCTTGGTTTCATTGGCGACGGAGACGAGCGTCGTCAGCAGGCGGCGCAGGTCGACCGGGATCGCATCCTGGCGCTGCAGTTCGGCATCGAGACGGCTGGCGTCGGAGATGTCCGAGATCAGCCGGTCGAGCCGCTTGACGTCATGCTCGATCACCTCGAGCAGCCGCGCGCGGCTGTTCTCGTTGCGCGCCAGCGGCAACGTCTCGACCGCGGAGCGCAACGAGGTCAACGGGTTCTTCAATTCGTGGGCGACGTCGGCGGCGAACATCTCGATCGCTTCGATGCGGCTGTAGAGTGCACTGGTCATGTCGCGCAGCGCACCGGAGAGATGGCCGATCTCGTCGCGACGACGTGTGAAGTCGGGAATTTCGACCCGGGTCCTGATGCGGCGGCGGATCAGCTCGGCGCTGTCTGCGAGCCGGCGGACCGGACCTGCGATCGTGCTGGCGAGCAGCAGCGACAGCATGATCATGACCGCGGCGGCGACACCGCCCACCTTGAGGATCGCGAGGCGCTCCGCGGTGACCATCTGGTCGATGTCGTCGCCCTGCGTCGACAGCATCAGCGCGCCGTGGATGGCGCGCGAGCGCAGCACGGGGACCGCGACCGAGACGATCACTTCGCCGCGCGCATTGACCCGCACCATCGAGCGCTTTTGGCCCTGAAGCGCGTCGCCCACCTCCGCATAGCCATTGCCGTTCTCGGGGCCGAGCTCGCGATAGAGCGGCAGGTCGCCGCGATTGAGCCAAGTACGAACCGCGACCATGCCGCGTTCGACCATGCCCGGCTTCTCGGCGGAGACTGACGGCAGGGGGAAGCGCACCACGGTATCGAGGCTGCGGCTGTCGACCAACAGGCTGCCGTTCGGGTCGTAGATGCGGGCGCGCGTCTTGGTCGGCGAGATCAGCGTGCGCAGCACCGGCGCCACGCGCTCCGGATTGATCGGAAAATCCAGCGGGGAATACTCGTCCGACCCGCCATAGGTCTCGCCCGGCTTGAGGTCGAGCAACCGGTCGGGGTCGATGGTGATGGCGTTGGTCTGCACCGTCGCGGAGGCCGCGATCGCGCCGGCGATGATCTCCGCCTGCACCAGCAGGCTCTGCGCGCGCGCGTCGATCAGGCCGGCGCGGAATTGCGACAGATAGAGGATGCTCGCCACCAGCGCGACGAGGCCGGCGAGGTTGAGCGAAACGATGCGGCGGGTCAGGCTCGAGAAGGACAGCGCGAAGAAGAACTGCCCGGCGCGTTTCAGCCAGTTCAGCGGACGCCAGCCCCGCACGGCCGGCTTGTCATCGGCCAATTGATCCGGAGCGCCGCGGGCGGTGACGTCCTCGGCGTTCTGGTTCTCGTCAGGCTGCGTTCGGTCAAGCAATGCTCACGCCCGCGTTAGGACAGCTCGTGCGAAGGTCCCCGCATCCTAGAGCCATCCCGGTCCCGATGGAATCAGAACCGGCGATGCTCTCGGTCTTTCGTGGAGGCGCGCGCGCCTCAGGCTTCCTTGAAGCGGTAGCCGACGCCGTAGAGCGTCTCGATCATCTCGAACTCGTTGTCGACGACCTTGAACTTCTTGCGCAGCCGCTTGATGTGGCTGTCGATGGTGCGGTCGTCGACATAGACCTGGTCGTCATAGGCGGCGTCCATCAGCGCGTTGCGGCTCTTCACCACGCCGGGCCGGGTCGCGAGCGCCTGCAGGATCAGGAATTCGGTGACGGTCAGCGTCACCGGCTCATTTTTCCAGGTGCAGGTGTGCCGTTCAGGATCCATGCGCAGCAGGCCGCGGTCGAGCGCCTTGGCGTCGTTCTCCTTCGGCGTGACGGTCGGATCCTTCGGCGCCGAGCGGCGCAGCACCGCCTTGACGCGCTCGACCAGCAGGCGCTGCGAGAACGGTTTGCGGATGAAGTCGTCGGCGCCCATCTTGAGGCCGAACAGCTCGTCGATCTCTTCGTCCTTGGAGGTCAGGAAGATCACCGGCAGATCGGATTTCTGCCGCAGCCGGCGCAACGTCTCCATGCCGTCCATGCGCGGCATCTTGATGTCGAGGATGGCAAGATCGGGCTGGGTGGTGCGGAAACCGTCGAGCGCGGAGGCGCCGTCGGTATAGGTCATGATGCGGTAGCCTTCGGCCTCCAGCGCGATCGAGACGGATGTGAGAATGTTGCGGTCGTCGTCGACCAAAGCGATTGTGGGCATGAGCCTCTGCTTTCTGCTTTCCGTTTGGGTCGTGGCTTGAAAACGGCGAGCAATCCACTGATGCGCCGCATACATGGGTGCCGATGTTGGCATTCGAACCTTGTCACCGAGCAATGCAAGCTAGGCTGAAGTGTGACCAAGTTCCACGAAACACGGCAGATTCGCCGCATCTCGACCCATATCCGGGCCCCGGTTTACCCGAAAAAAGGCCCTCCATGCAACCACCTGACCCGAGAAAGCCGATGCAACCGACCTCCGATTTCGACCCCGGAAAGCTCGCCAAATCGCTGCTGCGGCGGTCACGGCAGGGGGCCCTGGCGACATTGATGGCCGGCAGCGGCGATCCCTATTGTTCCCTGGTCAATCTGGCGAGCCATCCGGATGGCTCTCCGATCCTGCTGATCTCAGGATTGGCCGTGCACACCAGGAACATCCTGGCCGACAGCAGGGTGTCCCTGATGCTGGATGAGCGGGCGGCGGGCGATCCGCTGGAAGGTGCCCGAATCATGCTGTCCGGCCATGCCGAGCCGGCCGATGCGGACAAGGATCTGCTCCGGCGACGGTATCTCAATGCTCATCCCTCAGCGGAGGCCTTTGTTTCCTTTAAGGATTTCTCCTTCTTCCGGATTCGGCCCACGGGAACCCATCTGGTCGCCGGCTTCGGCCGGATCGTCGATCTCAAGCCGAAGCAATTCCTGACGGACCTCACGGGCGCCGAGGAATTGCTGGCGGCGGAGCAGGGCGCGGTAGAGCACATGAATGCCGACCACCGCGAGGCCATGGGCCTCTATGCAACAAAACTGCTGGGCGCTGCCGCGGGCAACTGGCGCTGCACCGGCTGCGATCCGGAGGGCCTCGACATGCAGGACGGCCAGACCGCCTTGCGGCTGGACTTCCCGGAGCGGGTTACTGATGGCACCTTGCTGCGCAAGATGCTGGTTCGCCTCGCCGGCGAAGCGCGCACCAGGATGGACCAGAGCGCAAAAGATTGAACGCTGCTGCCCATCGCCGCGACCCAAGACCATAATTGGTCAGAAGGCGGCGGCGAGAGCGTCATGGCAGAATGGAATAGACTGACGCTGGTTGCGGGTTTGACGCTCGCGATCACCGCATCGTTTGTCACGCCCAGCCTTGCCCAGACAAGCCTTGCTCAGAAAGGTCTCGCCGCGGAGGGCGAGCGGATCAACGCACTCATGAGCGCCGGCAGATATTCGGAAGCACTGCCGTTGGCGCAAGGCATGGTCGCGAGCCTGGAGAAGAGCGACACCGGTCGCGACCTCGCCGCCGCGCTGAACAACCTCGGCCAGGTTCATGCCGGTCAGGGCCACGACGATCTGGCGGAGCCGCTCTACAAGCGCGCCATCATGCTGATGGAAAAGTCGCTCGGTCTCGAAACCCCGTTGATTGGAGCCGAACTGAGCAATCTCGCCGCGCTTTACCAGCGGCAGAGCCGCTACGCCGAGGCCGAGCCGCTGTTCAGGCGAGCGCTCGCCGTTCGCGAGAAGGGGCTGTCGCGCGAGCATCCCGATGTCGGGCAGTCGCTCAATAATCTCGCCACGCTCTATGTGAAGCAGCAGCACTATGCAGACGCCGAACCGTTGTTTCAGCGGGCGCTCGCGATCTATCAGAAGGCCGGCGGCCCCGAGCATCCGGCGGTGGCGACGGTCCTGAACAATCTCGGCCAGGTCTATCGCGATCTCAACCGCGATGCCGACGCGGAAGCGCCGATCAAGCGCTCGCTCGCGATCCGCGAGAAGGTGCTGGGACCGGATCATCCCGACGTCGCCCGCTCGCTGAACAATCTCGCAGGCCTCTACGAGCACCAGCAGCGCTACGGCGACGCCGAGCCGCTCTATCGCCGCGCGCTGCTCATCCGCGAACGCGCGCTTGGGCCTGATCATCCCGAGGTCATGACCTCGACCAGCAATCTCGCTTATTTCCTCTACGTGGCCGGGCGCACCGCGGACGCATTGCCGTTCGCGGAAAGGACGCTTCGGGGCGATCGCGCCCAGTTGCGCGTCGTGTTGCCGGTCCTGTTTGCCGCACGCCAACAAGATCTGCTGCCCGGCGACAAGGCGCTGGACGAGGCCCTCGCCGCGATCCAGCGCGGCACACAATCCTCCGCCGCATCCGCCGTGAACAAGCTCGCGGTTCGGCTTGCCGCCGGCAGCGACCGGCTCGCCGAGCTGGTTCGCCGGGACCAGGATCTTGCGGCTGAATCCGAGGCACTCGACAAGGCGATCGTCACCGCAGTGTCGAAGCAATCCGCGCAGCGCGATCTCGCAACCGAGCAGCGCAGCCGCGCGCGGATTGCAACGATTGCCAACGAGCGTGCGGGCTTGCAGAAGACGCTCGCGGTCGAGTTTCCCGACTACGCGTCGCTCTCCAATCCCCAGCCGTTGACGGCAAAGGACATCCAGCTGCTGCTATCAGCCGACGAAGCGATGGTGCTCTACTCCGTCGTCGACAAGCAGAGCTATGTCATCGCGATCACGCGCGAGGGCGTCGACTGGATGGCCATCCCACTCGGCGCGGATGCGCTGACGCAGAAGGTGACGGCATTCCGCAAGGGACTCGACGTCGGCAAGGCGCGCGATGCCTCCGGCAAATCCGGATTGTTCGATCTCGCGCTCGCCAACGAACTCCATGTCGCGCTGCTCGGTCCGGTCGAGGCGTTGACAATGGACAAGCGCAGCCTGCTGGTGGTGCCGTCGGCTGCGCTGACCGCATTACCGTTTCATCTGCTCGTCACCGAGAAGCCGCAGGCTGCGATCCCCGACACGCTCGAAGGCTATCGCAGCGCTGCCTGGCTGCTGCGGCGTCAGGCCGTCTCGGTGCTGCCGTCGGTGGTCAGTCTGAAATCGTTGCGGGCCTTTGCGCGTCGGGACCAAAGCGTGAAGCCGATGACCGGCTTCGGCGATCCCGTGTTCAATCCTGCACTGGAAGCGCCCGCCGAGCGGCGCGCCGCGAACGGCAAGGTCGCCGCGCGCAGCATCGCGACCATTGCCTATAGCGATTTCTGGCGCGGTGCCGGCGTCGATCGCGCGCGGCTTGCGCAGGCGTTGCCGCAACTGCCCGACACCGCCGACGAGTTGAACGCGGTGGCCAGGGATGTCGGCGCTGCCGAGGCCGATATTCATCTCGGCCGCGACGCCAGCGAGACGACGCTCAAGCGTGCAGCGCTTGCTCAATACGGCATCATCTACTTTGCCACCCACGGCCTCGTTGCCGGCGACATCAAGGGACTGGGTGAGCCCTCGCTCGCGCTCTCCATTCCCGATCAGCCGACAGAGCTCGACGACGGTCTCCTCACTGCAAGTGAAGTCGCTCAGCTCAAGCTCAATGCGGATTGGGTTGTGCTGTCGGCCTGCAATACCATTGCAGGCGACAAGCCGGGCGCCGAGGCTCTGTCGGGACTGGCGCGCTCGTTCTTCTACGCCGGTGCGCGCGCACTCCTGGTCTCGCATTGGGCCGTGGATTCGGAAGCTGCCACCCGCCTGACCACGATGACTTTCGAGCTGCTCAAAAACGAACCAAAAATGGGGCGTGCCGAAGCCTTGCGCCGCGCGATGTTAACCTACGTTGACGACACCTCGTCACCGCGCAACGCCTATCCTGCGATGTGGGGGCCCTTCGCGCTCATCGGCGAAGGCGCGGTAAGATAGGGTGGGCTTGGAATTTTCGCTGCGACTGTCTTCGGAATTGTGCGTCGCAACAACCTTGGGAAACGCCGAAGCGCGCATTTGGTTGCGCGATCATTGTCGATTGTTTGACGCACCTGCTCAGAGCTGACATGCGCGACGTTTGGCGCGGTCCTTGAATAAACCAAATCCTAAGGGATCAGCTTGGCAACGCCTGCGTTCATCAGTATTAGGTCGTTCCAACCGAGGCCGAACGGCCTGTAATCACGGTGACCGCGGCGGCGCCAAGCATGATCGCGCTGAGTGGGTTCTAGGAGGATTTTTCGTGCAAGAGACGGGCGTGCGCAACGGTGCCTTCGGCGCCGACAAATTCGGCTTAAAGAATCTCAAGCAGGTTCACTGGAACCTCGGTGCGCCGCAACTCTATCAATACTCGCTCTCCGCGGGCGAGGCGGTGCTGTCGGCCGATGGCGCGCTCTGCGCCGACACAGGCGAGTTCACCGGCCGCAGCCCCAAGGACAAATTCACGGTGCGTGATGCCACCACCGACAAGAAGATGTGGTGGGCCGGCAACCAGTCGATCACCGCAGAGCAGTTCGAGACGCTCTACCAGGACTTCCTCAAGCACGCCGAAGGCAAGTCGCTGTTCGCGCAGGACCTCTACGGCGGCGCCGATCCGGCATATCGCATCAAGACCCGCGTCTTCACCGAGCTCGCCTGGCATTCGCTGTTCATTCGCACGCTGCTGATCCGCCCCGAGGCGGTCGAGTTATCGAGCTTCACGCCAGAGCTCACCATCATCGACATGCCGAGCTTCCGCGCCGATCCGAAGCGCCATGGCTGCAAGTCGGAGAACGTCGTCGCGATCGATTTCGCCCGCAAGATCGTGCTGATCGGCGGGTCTTATTATGCCGGCGAGATGAAGAAGTCGGTCTTCACCACACTGAACTACTATTTGCCCGAGCGCGGCGTGATGCCGATGCATTGCTCGGCCAATGTCGGCGCCAAGGGCGACGCCGCGATCTTCTTCGGCCTGTCCGGCACCGGCAAGACCACGCTGTCAGCCGATCCGAACCGCACGCTGATCGGCGATGACGAGCACGGCTGGGGCCCGAACGGCGTCTTCAATTTCGAAGGCGGCTGCTATGCCAAGTGCATCAAGCTGTCGCAGGAAGCCGAGCCCGAGATCTACGCCGCCTCGACCCGCTTCGGCGCAGTGCTCGAGAACTGCGTGCTCGACGAAGACACCCGCGTGGTCGATTTCGACGACGGCTCAAAGACCGAGAACACGCGCTCGGCCTATCCGCTCGAATTCATCCCGAACGCCTCGCGCACCGGTCGCGCGCCGCAGCCGAAGAACGTGGTGATGCTCGCCGCCGACGCCTTCGGCGTGCTGCCGCCGATCGCCAAGCTCTCGCCGGCGCAGGCGATGTATCACTTCCTGTCGGGCTACACGGCGAAGGTCGCGGGCACCGAGCGCGGTCTCGGCAATGAGCCGCAGCCGGAATTCTCGACCTGCTTCGGTTCGCCCTTCCTGCCGCTCGACCCCAGCGTCTACGGCAACATGCTGCGCGACCTGATCGCCCAGCACAATGTCGACTGCTGGTTGGTCAACACGGGGTGGACCGGCGGCAAATACGGCACCGGCTCGCGCATGCCGATCAAGGTGACGCGCGCGCTGCTCACCGCTGCGCTCGACGGCTCGCTTCGCAACGTCCAATTCCGCACCGACAAATATTTCGGCTTCGCGGTCCCGACCGCGCTGCCGGGTGTGCCGAGCGAGATCCTCAATCCGGTCAACACCTGGAAGGACAAGGACGAGTTCGACAAGACCGCCCGCGCGCTGGTCGGGATGTTCCAGAAGAATTTTGCCAAGTTCGAAGCCCAGGTCGACGCCGAAGTCCGCGCCGCTGCACCGGACGTGAAGCTCGCGGCGGAGTAAGATCGCCGCGCTTGAAATCGAAAGGGCGGCCGCGAGGCCGCCCTTTTTTATCTTTCCTTCTCCCCTTGCGGGAGAAGGTGGCGCGAAGCGCCGGATGAGGGGTTCTCTCCGCGCGTTCAACCGCAAGAGAAGCGCTCGCGGAGAGAACCCCTCACCCGTCTCGTCGCTTCGCGACGAGCCACCCTCTCCCGCAAGGGGCCTGTTGCGCTATTGGCTTTTGAGGCTGAAGACGTCGAGAGAGAAGGTCTGGGTCGCGA
>NZ_JH600073.1:3895001-4180139 GCF_000244935.1 Bradyrhizobium sp. WSM1253 | reverse complement strand
CCACTTGACTAACCCCGACAGCCGATCCAGCGCTGCATTGGCACCTGCTCCCTTCGGGAGCCAAGCCTCAATAAAACTCGGCTGCCCCGTCTGCTTCACCGCCATCGTCATTCCTCCAAGGCTTTGCCTTAGAGAATCACAATTGACGGATTACGCAACAAGCCCGCAAGGGGAGAGGGGAAGCAGCTACGCCTTGAAATACGCGATCTGCGTGCTCGTCGCGAGCAACCTTCCGTTCGGCGACCACAGCTCGGCGTTCTGGTCGGCGTAGCTCTTGTGCATGATCTTGGAATCTGCGGTCGCCAGCACGCGGGTGATGTCCTCGGCCGCGAGCTCTTCGCTGTCGGTGTGGAAATACGTCGTCAGCGACACCGTGCCGAACGGCACCAGCTCGCGCCGCGCATGGAAGATGCGGCCGAAGAAGGCGTCCGACATCGACATCAGCGACGGCATGTCGAGCTTGCGCGGCTCGCGATCACTGATCCAGAGCTTCGAGTAAGTGCTGGCGAGCTCGGCCCGCGGCGGGCCGATCCGCATCTCGCCCTCGACGAAGCGGAATTCATACTGGTTGGCCCAGGACGCCGCGATCTTCGGGAACGGCATCGTCTGTTCGAACGGCTTTGCATCGGGATATTGCGCCACCCTGTGCTCCCAGGACGGCCGGCGTTCGGCGAATACGGCGGTGGCGAGCGTTGCGACCTCGCTGCCGCCTTGCGACAGTTCGACGCTCCAGTGCTGGCTGGAGCGGTTGGCCTTCACCAGCCGCACGTCGAGATCGAACGGTCCCTTCGCGATCGGCGCGCAGTAATTCACGGTGAGCGCCAGCGGATCGCCGGCACGTTCCGGATGCTCGATCAGCGCACGCAAAATGGTCGCAGCAGTGGCGCCGCCGAACGGGCCGACAAAGGCCCAATAGTCGTCGCTGGTGTGTCCCTGCCAGCTCGAGTCACCGGCGGTGACGCGGGTGGCGTCGTCGAAAGGGTGCGGGAGCTTGGCGTGCATCGTTTGATCCGGCGTTCAATGACGGACGTCATATCACGTCCGCCGCCGGCTTGTGCAATTACCTCGCGGGTAACCGATTTCACGCAGCGGAAAATCAGCCCGCGACGTCGCGCAGGGTCGGCAGCAGCGGTGTGGTCGGATTCACCGGCACGTTCCAGATCTCCTCGGCGTATTCGCGGATGGTGCGGTCGGAGGAGAACCATGCCATGCGCGCGACATTGAGGATCGAGGCGCGGGTCCAGGCCGGCGCCACCTGCCAACGTGCGTCGACGCTGCGCTGCGCCTCGTAATAGGAATCAAAATCGGCGCTGACCATGTAATGGTCGAGATAGCGCAGCGCGTGCGCGATCGATTCGAAGCGGCCGGGATCGCCGGGCGAGAATTCGCCGGCGCCGATCGCGTTGATGGCGCGCTGGAGCTTCGGCGAATTGCGGATCACGTCGGAGGCGTCCAGCCCCTGCTTGCGCCGGATCATCACGTCGCCGGCTTCCATGCCGAAGATCGCGATGTTCTCCGCGCCGACATGGTCGCGGATCTCGATGTTGGCGCCGTCGAGCGTGCCGATAGTGAGGGCGCCGTTCAGCGACAGCTTCATGTTGCCGGTGCCGGAGGCTTCCATGCCGGCCGTCGAGATCTGCTCGGACAGGTCGGCGGCGGGAATGATCACCTCGGCAAGGCTGACATTGTAGTCGGGCAGGAAGACGACCTTGAGCTTGCCGCCGATCGCGGGATCGTTGTTGACGGCTTCCGCAACGTCGTTGATCAGCTTGATGATCAGCTTGGCGTAGCGGTAGCTCGCCGCAGCCTTGCCCGCAAAGATCTTCACCCGCGGCACCCAATTGCCGTTGGGATCGTCCTTGATCGCCTGGTACAGCGCGACGGTCTCGATGACGTTGAGGAGCTGGCGCTTGTATTCGTGGATGCGCTTGATCTGCACGTCGAACAGCGCGGTCGGATCGACCTTGATGCCGAGCCGCTCGCCGATCAGGCGCGCCAGCGCGGTCTTGTTGTGATGTTTGACGGCGCGGAACTTCTTCTGGAATTCGACGTCGCTGGCGCGGGCCTCGATCAGGCTGAGCTGCGTCGGATCGTCGAGCACGGCATCGCCGCAGGTCTCGCGCAACAGATCGGTCAGCTTCGGGTTCGCCAACATCAGCCAGCGGCGGAAGGTGATGCCGTTGGTCTTGTTGGTGATGCGGCCGGGATAGAGATGGTTGAGATCGTGGAACACGGTCTCTCGCATCAGGTCCGAATGCATCGCCGAGACGCCGTTGATGCGGTGCGAGCCGACGAAGGCGAGCTGGCCCATGCGCACGCGCCGCCCGCTCCTCTCGTCGATCAGCGAGACCGAGGCGCGGAAGTCGATGTCGCCGGGGGCGCGCGCCTCTGCGAGCGCGAGATGCTGCACGTTGATGCGGTAGATGATCTCGAGATGCCGCGGCAACAGCCGTTCGAACAGCTCGACCGGCCAGGTCTCCAGCGCTTCGGGCAGCAGCGTGTGGTTGGTGTAGGACAGCGTGGCGACCGTGATCTTCCAGGCCTCGTCCCAACGGAAATTGTGGTCGTCGATCAGGATCCGCATCAGCTCGGTGACGGCGAGGCTCGGATGGGTATCGTTGAGCTGCACCGCGACCTTGCTCGACAGGCTGCGGAGTTGGCCGTCGGACGCAAGATGCCGCTTGATCAGGTCCTGCAGCGAAGCCGAGACGAAGAAATATTCCTGGCGCAGGCGCAGCTCGCGGCCCGCCGGGCTCTCGTCGTTCGGATAGAGGAATTTACAAATGGCTTCCGCGCGCGACTGCTCGGCGCTGGCGCTGACATAGTCGCCGGTGTTGAAGGCGTCGAGCTTCAACGGATCGGGCGAACGTGCCGACCACAGCCGCAGCGCGTTGACGTGCTGGCCGCGCCAGCCGACGATCGGCGTGTCATAGGCCATCGCCTGCACGGTCTCGGACGGATGCCAGATCGCGCGATCCCGGCCCTTGTCTTCGACGTGCTCGACACCGCCGCCGAAGCGAATGTCATAGATCACTTCGGGCCGCTGCAATTCCCAGGGGTTGCCGAAGCCGAGCCATTCGTCCGGGTATTCCTGCTGCCAGCCCTGATTGATGATCTGGCGGAACAGGCCGTAATCATAACGGATGCCGTAGCCGATCGCGGGGATCGACAGCGTCGCCATGCTTTCCATGAAGCAGGCGGCGAGACGGCCCAGGCCGCCGTTGCCGAGCGCCGCGTCCGGCTCGCATTTGCGCAGCTCAGGCAAGGAGACGCCGAGATCGCCGAGCGCGACCTCGAAGATCTTCAGCAGCCCCATATTGTTCAGCGCGTCGCTGAAGAGGCGGCCGATCAGGAATTCGAGCGAGAGATAGTAGACGCGCTTGCGTCCCGCATCGTAGCTGTGCTTCTCGGCCGTGAGCCAGCGATGCACGATGCGGTCGCGGAGCGCCAGCGCGGCGGCCTGGTACCAGTCGTGCTTGGTCGCCATGCCCGCATCCTTGCCGATGGCAAGGCGCAGCTTCGCCAGAATCGCGCCCTTGATCTCAGCCAGCGCGAGCTCGTCGATGGGCTGGTTGGCGGCGGGAAAATTGGGCTGGAACGATGAATCTTGCAAAGTCGTCACTTCCTGGTCGCGAGAACACTACTGACCCTACGCATCTTGCCTCTGTACCGGAACCATTGCTGGTGCGACCGTGCACTGCGCTGGCGTAAAATTATGCAAGGAACGGGCCGATTTGGGAACCCGGACGCATACGGGGAAACGTGGATTTGGTGCTAGAATGGCGGCCAATTCAGCCATCAGTGTGGAGGAGACATCCATGAAAGCTCTGATGAGACCTGTGACGCGACGGCTGATCGAAATCGCAGCGGCCATCTTTCTCGTCGTCTGCATCACCGCCTCCAGCGCCGCCTTCGCCGCCGGCAAGATCGGCCGCAGCGTCGACGGCCTGAGCTGCGCCGTCACACTCCCGCAAAACGCATCCCCCGCCGCCCGCTGCGCCGCCATCAAGCGCCAATGCGGCGGTAAGTTTTACGCGAGCGCGTGTGGGGACAGGTTGATGTCGGCGGCGAATTGAGCATGACCGGTGCAACGAAGAAGGTGTCGTCCTGGCGAAAGCCAGGACCCATTACCCCGACTGTCAGAGAAGGCCCGACCGATCATTCCAATCGGGATTTTCCTCCTCGATCAGCTTGATCTTCCAATCCCGCTTCCAGAACTTCAATTGCTTCTCGCGCGCGATAGCTTCCTGGGGAGTCGCGAATGCTTCGACGTGAACGAGGCGGAATGTCTTGTACTTCAGCACGAACTTCGAACCCCGACCCGAGCGGTGTAATTCAAGCCGCGCGCGGATGTCGTTGGTGACGCCAATATAAATTGTCCCGTGGTGGCGGCTCGCCAAGATGTAGACGTAGTAGCTGCTTGCGCTCATGGCCTCAGCTCGCAAGGGCAACGCTGACCGGGTAATGGGTCCTGGCTTTCGCCAGGACGACGCTCTCCAACAATCGCGCCTAGCGTCAGAACAAATTAAGAACACTTTAGCAAGTCTTTGATATATCATTGTGATTCGGCGCGTTGCCGACACAATATCTAGCGTCCGCCAGACTTCGCGAGGACTACATGTCCACCATTGCCTTCGACCAGTTTGCCCTCACCAGGATCGCCGATTTCGCGCGCTCGCTGTCGCGGCTGCATCAGGCGGCGCGGCGCTACGCGGTCGATGACGACCAGTTCGACCGCGAGTTCAATGCGGTGTGCCAGTCGATCTGGGGCTACACCATCGACGACGTCAGCGACGATCTGTTTTCTGCCGAGGACCATCTGTTCCTCGACACGCTGGACGAAGCGCAAGCGCGCATCTTCGCCGCCGAGCAGGGTTATGACCTCGTCGACGATCAGGGCATGCTCACCGACTGGTGGGGGTTTTGCTGGATGATCCTGGCCGAGAAGCGCGGCCTGCTCACGGCAGACAACCGCGCCGCCGCGCGCGCGGCGATCGAGGAGAAATATCTGGCGGCGCCGAACGTGATCGGCGTGATCATCGGACGTTGACGGTCTCAACCCTCATCCTGAGGAGCTTGCGCAGCAAGCGTCTCGAAGGATGAAGGCCGAGCCGTAGCAGCCGGGCCTTCATGGTTCGAGACGCGCGTTCCGCGCTCCTCACCATGAGGATTTCAGTCCAGCCCCGCCCGCTTCGCTGGCTTTTGCGTTTTCGGCACCGTCACGTCGGGCAGCGTCTCGCGCACGATCTCCGTGGCGGGGCCATCCGCCGCCACCGTGTCGGCGCGCACCGGCGCCACCTTCATCTCGCCGAGCCGTGCGCGGACCTGCGCGGTGAGACCGGGATAGGAGGCGACCGGCGTGAAGTCCGCGGCCTGGTCGTTGCCGACGCGAATGCCGGTATAGGCGACGAGGCCGTCGCTGGTGGCGATCACGTCGCCGGGTTTTAGCGACGAATCCAGCGCCAGATCGACCGGAGCAAGTCCGACCGGCTCGCGGCCGTTGCAGGTGCAGTCGGCGCGCAGCGCCTTGCGATAGGCGAACGCGTTCTCGCTATCGGCGTAGCGCTCGCCGGTCTGCGACGCGGCGCCGTCGATCGAGGAGCCGAAATAGATCTTTGTGGTGCTGGCAGGACAGAAGGCCTGACACATCTGCGCGGGCGAGGCGAGGCCGCGCATCAGCGGAAAATATTTGCCGTCGCAGCTGCGCACGCAGAACGCCGGTCCCGAGCCGCCGGCTGCGGCCGAACGTGTCGGCGGCACGTATTGCGGGGCTGCGGCATTCTGCTGGCCGGTGAAGGGGTCGGCGTAGGAGCTCGCCTGCTGCGGCACCTCACGCTGGGGCCGTTGCTGCTGCTGCTGCTGCATTCCGCCGAAGAAGAAATCGAACAGGCCTTCGGCCGAAACCGGGGCCGGAGCTGCAAGCAGCGGTGCTGCCAGTGTCGCGGCTACGAGCATCGCGCGATTCCGGCGGGCATGGGACATGACTGTACGCAAACGCTTACTCCACCCGACGCTACCCAACCGGCCGGGACCATCAGGTCTCAGCACATGATTCACCATAGAGCGGGATGGTAAATGAGCGGTTGAGGGGGGAGCGGTGTCGCCGGACGGGGTGGACCTCGTCATGGCCGGGTTTGTCCCGGCCATCCACGATCTCTGGTGCGGCAAAGACGTGGATGCCCGGGTACGACGGCGGAGAAAGTCTAGCCGCTCAAGCCTTCAAGAACTCCGACGCCTTGTACAGCGAGCGGAATGGCAGCCCGGCCGCGCCAAAAGTGTCGTCGGCGCCTTCCTCGCGGTCGACCATGGTCAGCACCAGCACCACCTCGGCGCCGGTCTCGCGCACCGCTTCCACTGCCTTCATCGCCGAGCCGCCGGTGGTGGTGACATCCTCGACTATCACGACGCGCTTGCCCTCCAGCGTCTCGCCCCTGGGCAGGCCTTCGATTGCGAGCTTCGCGCCGTGCTCCTTCGGCTTCTTGCGCACGAAGAACGCCGCGATCGGATGGCCCTTGATCCAGGAAATCTGCGCCAGCGCGCCGGCCAGCGGCACCGCGCCCATCTCGAGCCCGCCGATGAAATCGAGATTGTCGTCCTTCAGCGCCTCATAGGTCAGCTCGGCCAGCAGGGTCGCGCCCTCCGGGTCCAACATGGTCGGCTTGAGGTTGAAGTAGAAGTCGCTCTTGCGGCCCGACGCGAGCGTCACCTCGCCGCGGCCGAAGGAGCGCCGGCGGATGATCTCGAACAGGCGGGCGCGGGAGGCTGATTTAGACACGGCGGGCCCTCGGGAGCATTTTTGGAAGTGGCGGAATTTATCCGCGACGGCCCCGACATTCCAGAGGGGGCTTCCCCCGTCAACAGGGATCGGCCATCCCGGCCCGCCGGTTGTGGGGGTGCAACCTTCTGGAGTAGGTGGATGCCGGATATCTTGGGCAAGAAAACCGGCAAGAAGGCTGGGCAAGGACACGCGAAAATGACCATCGAGCTGCACACCTGGAATACGCCGAATGGCCGCAAGATCTCGGTCGCGCTGGAGGAGATGGGGCTGCCCTACAGGGTGATCCCGGTGAATATCAGCAAGGGCGAACAGATGGCGCCGCAGTTCCTGAAGCTCTCGCCCAACAACAAGATCCCCGCGATCCTCGATCCTGATGGCCCGGACGGCAAGCCCGTCAGCATCTTCGAGTCGGGCGCGATCCTGCTTTATCTCGGCGAGAAGACCGGCAAATTCCTGCCGAAATCGCTTTCAGGCCGCATTCCCGTCTATGAATGGCTGATGTGGCAGATGGGCGGTTTCGGGCCGATGCCGGGCCAGGTGCACCATTTCATCGCGCTCGAGAACGAGCAGGACCGCGCCTACGGCCTCAAGCGCTACATGGCGGAGACGCGACGGCTCTACGGCGTCCTCGACCGCCGGCTAGAGGCCCGCGATTTCGTCGCCGGCGAGCTCTCGGTTGCCGATTTTGCCATCCTGGGCTGGGCCTGGCGTCACCCTCGCCACAAGGTTGACCTGGCCGACTTCCCCCACGTGAAGCGCTGGTACGAGGCCCTGATGGCACGCCCGGCGGTGAAGCGGGGCATGGAGGCGAAGCTGGATTGAACTGACGGTGTCATCGCCCGCGAAGGCGGGCGATCCAGTATTCCAGAGGCGGTGGTGATTTACCGAGAGGCCGCGGCGTACTGGATGCCCCGCCTTCGCGGGGCATGACAGCGTTGCGCCTCACACCTTCCGCGCTTCCACCGCCATCCGCACCGCAAGCCCGGCCAGCACCGTGCCCATCAGCCAGCGCTGGACCAGCATCCAGCTTGGCCGGCTTGCGAGAAACAGCGCGATCGATCCGGCCGCGAGCGCGATCATCGCATTCACGCTGACACTGATCGCGATCTGGATCGCGCCGAGCACCACCGACTGCGCCAGCACGCTGCCGGCGGTGGGATCGATGAACTGCGGCAGCAGCGCGAGATAAAGCATCGCGATCTTCGGGTTGAGCAGATTGGTGACGAACCCCATTGCGAACAATTTGCGCGGGCTGTCGATCGCAAGCTGCTTCACCTGGAACGGCGAGCGACCGCCCGGCTTCACCGCCTGCCAGGCCAGCCACAACAGATAACCGGCGCCGGCAAAGCGCAGCGCGTCGTAGGCGAAGGGAACGGCGAGCAGCAGCGCCGTGATGCCGAACGCCGCGCACAGCATGTAGAACACGAAGCCGAGCGCCACGCCGCCGAGCGAAACGATGCCCGCTGCCGGCCCTTGCGTGATCGAACGCGAGATCAGGTAGATCATGTTCGGCCCCGGCGTGAGCACGAGGCCGAGGCAGACGAGGGCGAAGCCGAGCAGGGCGGAGGTGTGGGGCATGGCTGAACCGGTGCGGGAGACGGCACGGTTCTAATATGGGCGGCGCGGTCGGGCCATCGCGCAATTGCACGGAGGACAATTCAACCCGACCGGCCGGTGGTGAACGCGAACCAGACCGCTATCGCGACCAGTGCCAGGGCGAACAAGCGCCGCACCACGTTGCGGTTGTTCGCGACGTCGATGGTCGATTGCAGCGAGCCCGCCAGCGCGACGATCGCCGCATGGATCAGCGTGGCGATTGTCACGTAGATGACGCTGAGCATCAGCGTCTGCCGGACCACGGAGCCGGCATCGGCGCGCACGAACTCCGGCAACACCGCCACGTAGAACATCGCGGCTTTCGGGTTGAGCAGGTTGGTGATCAGGCCGCGCCGGAACGCCGGCCACGGCCGCGCGTCGGCACCGACCGTCCTGCCCGGCGAAGCGTCCTCCTTGCCCGACCACGCGTCCCAGGCAAGCCACAGCAGATAGGCGACGCCACCCCATCGCAGCAGGCCATAAAGCCACGGCGAATGGTCGATCGCCGCGGCGAGGCCGAAGGCCGCGATCACGCCATAAGTCATCAGCCCGAGCGCGATGCCGGCCACCGCGGCAAAGCCCGTGCGCATGCCGCGCGAGAGCGACAGCGCGGCGAGATAGGTCATGTTGGGACCGGGCGTGATCTCGATGACGAGCGCCGTCAGCGCGAAGGCGAGCAGCGGGCTGAGATCACTCACGCAGTTCGCCTCTGGACTCGATCACGGTGACGGATCAGTGCGCCTCGTCCCAATTGTTCGCCGCGCGTGCATCGACGTGCAGCGGCACCGAGAGCAGCACGGCCGGGAACGGCGCGTCCTGCATCACGTGCTGCACGACGGGGAGCGTGGCCTCGACCTCCGCGTCGGGCACCTCGAAGATCAATTCGTCATGCACCTGGAGCAGCATCTGCGCCGACAGCTTCTTCTCGGCCAGCGCGTCCTCCATCCGCGTCATGGCGCGGCGGATGATGTCGGCGGCGGTGCCCTGGAGCCGGGCGTTGATCGCGGCGCGCTCGTTGAAGGCGCGCACCGAGGCGTTCGAGGCCTTGATGTCGGGATAGTACATCTTCCGTCCGAACAGCGTGGTGACGTAGCCATGGCTCCGGCAGAAGTCGCGCGTCTCGTCCATGTAGGCGCGGATGCCGGGGAAGCGCTCGAAATATTTCTTGATGTAGGCGGAGGCCTCTTCGCGTGCGATGCCGAGCTGGTTGGCGAGGCCGAAGGCCGAAATGCCGTAGATGATGCCGAAATTGATCGCCTTGGCGCGGCGCCGGATTTCGCTCGGCATGCCCTGGATCGGCACGCCGAACATTTCCGATGCCGTCATGGCGTGAATGTCGAGACCGTCGCGGAACGCCTGCTGCAGCACGGGAATGTCGGCGATCTCGGCGAGCAGCCGCAGCTCGATCTGCGAATAGTCGGCGGAGACCAGCTTGTGCCCTGGCGTCGCGATGAAGGCGCGCCGGATCTTGCGTCCGTCCTCGGTGCGCACCGGAATGTTCTGCAAATTCGGCTCGTTCGACGACAGCCGGCCCGTCGTGGTCGCGGCCAGCGCGTAGGTCGTGTGGACGCGGTGGGTCTGGGGATTGACGTAGGTCGGCAGCGCGTCGGTGTAGGTCGATTTCAGCTTCGAGACCTGGCGCCACTCCAGAATCTTCTTCGGGAGGTCGTGGCCCTGCTCGGCGAGCTCGTCGAGCACCTGCGCGGTGGTGGACCATGCGCCGGTCTTGGTCTTGGTGCCGCCGGACAGTCCCATCTTGCCGAACAGGATGTCGCCGATCTGCTTCGGGCTGCCGACATTGACGGGCTCGCCCGCGATCTGCTGGATCTCGGCCTCGACGCGCGCCGCGGTCTGGGCGAAATCGCCGGAGAGACGCGACAGCACCTGGCGGTCGATCGAGATGCCGCGCCGCTCCATGCGTGCGAGCACTGCGACCAACGGGCGTTCCAGCGTCTCGTAGACCGTGGTCATGTGCTCGGCGACAAGGCGCGGCTTCAGCACGCGCCAGACCCGCAAGGTCACGTCGGCGCCCTCCGCCGACAGCGACGCGGCCTTGTCGATCGGCACCTGGTCGAACGTGATCTTGCCCTTGCCGCTGCCGAGCAGCTCGTTTTCCTTGAGCATGGCGTGACCGAACCAGCGCTCGGACAGCTGCTCCAGCGCATGCGAGCCGCGGCCGGCATCGAGCACGTACGAGATCAGCTGCGCATCGTCGGTGTTGCGCAGTGTGATGCCGTGCTGCGCCAGCATCACCGCGGTGAATTTGACGTCGAAGCCGATCTTGAGAATGCCTGACGATTCCAGCACCGGCCGCAACGTCTCGACCGCCTCGGCATGCTTGACCTGATCGGGCGCGAGGCCCGCGTCGAACAGGCCGGCACCGCCACCGGACTGCTTGTGCGCCAGCGGCACGTAGCAGGCCTCGTTCGGCGCCAGCGCCAGCGCGATGCCGCAGAGATCGGCCTGCATCGGGTCGATCGAGTTTGCCCGGATCTCGACCGCGACATGGCCGGCATCATGGATGCGCGCGATGAAGGCGTTCAGTTCCGCGAGGCTCTTGATCGCCTGGTACTTGCTGCGGTCAACCGGGAGCTTGCGCAAAGCCTCTTCGCGCGCGGCGGCGAGAGAAATCGGCGCGCCCTTCGGGCTCGCGGCCTTGTCCTCCTTGGTCGCCGATGCGTTGCGCTGGCCCACTGGCGCTTGCGGCGGCGCGCCGGTTCCCGCGGCTGGCACGACGTCCGAAGGCGGCAGCGGCGAGAACACGCTGGCGCCGCTGGAATAGCCTGGATCGGCATCGACGTTGGCCGGATCGATCTGCGAGAACTCGGCGACGCGGCGCGTCAGCGTGGAAAATTCCATCGCCTTCAGGAACGCGATCAGCTTGCGCGCATCGGGCTCGTGGACGGCGAGATCGTCCAGCGGGACTTCGAGGTCGACTTTGTCGTCGAGCAATACGAGCTGCCGCGAGATGCGCGCCTTTTCCGCGTGCTCGATCAGCGCCTCGCGCCGCTTCGGCTGCTTGATTTCGGCGGCGCGGAACAGCAGCTGCTCGAGATCGCCATATTCGACGATCAACTGCGCCGCGGTCTTGATGCCGATGCCGGGCACGCCCGGAACGTTGTCGGTGGAATCGCCGGCCAGTGCCTGCACTTCCACCACCTTCTCCGGCGGCACGCCAAACTTCTCGATCACCTCGGGGATGCCGATGCGGCGGTCCTTCATGGTGTCGTACATGGTGACGCAATCGGTGACGAGCTGCATCAGGTCCTTGTCGGAGGACACGATCGTCGCGCTCGCGCCGCGCTCGCAGGCCTGCCGCACATAGGTCGCAATCAGATCGTCGGCCTCGAAGCCGACCTGTTCCAGGCAAGGCAGGTCGAAGGCGCGTACCGCTTCGCGGATCAGCGAAAATTGCGGGATCAGATCGTCCGGCGCCGGCGCCCGGTGCGCCTTGTACTCAGGATAGATCTTGTTGCGGAAGGTGATTTCCGACTTGTCGAAAATGATCGCCAGATGCGTCGGCCGGTTGTCCTCGGGCATCTCGCGCAACAGCTTCCACAGCATGTTGCAGAAGCCGAGCACGGCATTGACCTGCAAGCCGTCGGACTTGCGGTTCATCGGCGGCAGCGCGTGATAGGCGCGGAAGATGTAGCCGGAACCGTCGACCAGGAAAACATGGTCGCCCTTGCCGGCGGCCTTGGCGGCGACGGGCTTGGCAGCAGCTGTCGCTGCAGCGGGCTTGGTTTCGGCGGCCTTGGGCGCGGCAGCCTTGGTGTCAGCTTGGGCGGTGGTCTTTGGGGAGCTCTTGGGCATGGCCGCAATGTATGAATTTTTGCGGGATTTGACAGCCTCGGGAGGTGGATTTTTGGCTTGCGGATGCCGCTATCCCCACTGTCATTTCCCGCATCCCCCGCTGTCATTCCCCGCGAAGGCGGGGAATGAGTACGCTGCGGCTTATCCGTATACGACTGCTGCCTCTGGAATACTGGATCCCGCCTTCGCGGGGATGACAACAGAGCATCACTCCGCCGCCTGCAATCGCGCCTCTGTCTTCTTCGGCGCGATGCAGAACGCATCGGGCCGCTCGAACAGGAAATTGCCGCCAAGCCGCAGAGCGATCTGCCAGATCGCGAGCGAGCCGATCACGCCAACGATGGTCACGATCAGCGACACCGCACCGATGTCGGGAATGATGCCCGTGCGCAAGAGCAGCGTTCGTGTCGCCGCCATCGGCAGGAAGAAGGCGAGATAGATCACGATCGAATGCTCGCCGCAGAAACGGAAGGCATTCAGCCATTGCGCGCGCGCGAGCAGCGTGCCCATCGTGATGATGGCGCAGGCGCCGGCGAAGCCGAGCACGAGCGATACGAATTTCCACTCGCTGGCGCCGAGCATAACCAGACCGCCATTGACCAGCGCCCATGTCGCGAGCGCTGCCAGCGCCCATGCGGGATGATTGCGCGCGCGGTCCGACAGCGCGAACACGAAGGGCGCGAACAGATAGCCCGAATAGAAATAGACGAAACGCGCGCAGAACTCGTCGATCGCGGTCCAGCCGGTTGCGACACGTGCCGTCTCCAGTGCGGCCGCGATGAGCCAGATCGCGGGCGACGGGACTCGCCGTGTCAGTTTTGTGACGACGAAGAAGATCGGCAGGAGGTAGATGAACCATAGCGTGCCGAACGGCTCGACGAAGGATTCCAGATACAGCAAGCCGGCGTCGCGCCAGCTCGTTTCCGCCGCGAATGCGGGGGCCTTGAAGCCGAACTGGATTGTCACCCAGACGACATAGAAATAGGCGAAATGCACCACCTTGCGGTCGAGATAGGTTCGCCGGTCCCGGTCGATCACCAGTGGCAGGAACAGGCCCGAAATCAGGAAGAAATCCGGCATCCGGAACGGCTTTGCGAAGGCGACTAAAACATGCATGAAACCGGTCTCACCGGCAGCAAGCTCGACCCCGAGCACCGAATGCATCATCACGACCATGACGATGCAGATGCCTTTGGCGTAATCGACCCAATCGACACGCGCAGCAGCCGGGGCCTTGAGTCCCCCGCTCGCGGCGATTGTGCCTGATGGTGCCATGGTGTCTCTTTTTGAGGCGTGTTCCGCCAGGATCTGCGTGAACGCGGGGCAGTTTGCCGCCTTGCGGCTTACGATTTCTTTACCGGTACAAGTGCTGTGCCGTTTTTTGTACGCGGGCTGTTCCCTCACCCCGGGAAAATGCTAAACCGCCTTGGAATAGGGGTTTTGTTAACCAAGCCAAACAGGGTTTTTCATGCGCATTGCTATGATCGGCACGGGCTATGTGGGACTGGTGTCCGGGGCCTGCTTTGCGGATTTCGGTCACGACGTCATCTGCGTCGACAAGGACGAGAAGAAGATCGCGGCCCTTCATCGCGGCGAGATCCCGATCTACGAGCCCGGGCTTGACGAACTGGTCGCGACGAATGTGAAGGCCAAGCGGCTGGAGTTCACCACCGATTTGTCCAAGCCGGTCGCGGATGCCGATGCTGTCTTCATCGCGGTCGGCACGCCGTCGCGCCGCGGTGACGGCCACGCCGATCTGTCCTACGTTTATGCCGCCGCGAAAGAGATCGCGCAGTCGCTGTCCGGCTTCACCGTCGTCGTGACCAAATCGACCGTCCCGGTCGGCACCGGCGACGAGGTCGAGCGCATCATCCGCGAGACCAATCCCAAGGCCGACGTGGTCGTCGCCTCGAATCCCGAATTCCTGCGCGAGGGCGCGGCGATCCGCGACTTCAAATTCCCCGACCGCATCGTCGTCGGCACCTCCGACGAGCGCGGCCGCAAGGTGATGAGCGACATCTACCGTCCGCTGTCGCTGAATCAGGCGCCGCTGATGTTCACGGAACGCCGCACCGCCGAGATGATCAAATACGCCGCCAACGCGTTCCTCGCGACCAAGATCACCTTCATCAACGAGATCGCCGACCTCTCCGAAAAGGCCGGCGCCAACGTGCAGGAGGTCGCGCGCGGCATTGGCCTGGACAACCGCATCGGCACCAAATTCCTGCATGCCGGTCCGGGCTTCGGCGGCTCGTGCTTTCCGAAGGACACCAAGGCGCTGATCAAGATCGCGCAGGACTACGACGTGTCCTTGCGCATCGTCGAATCCGTGCTGGCGGTCAACGAGAACCGCAAGCGCGCGATGGCGCGAAAAGTGAGCCAGGCGCTCGGCGGCTCGCTGCGCGGCAAGACCATCGCCGTGCTCGGCCTCACCTTCAAGCCCGACACCGACGACATGCGCGATGCGCCGTCGATCCCGCTGGTGACCGGCCTGATCGACATGGGCGCGAAGGTGAAGGCCTTCGATCCCGTCGGGATGGAGCAGGCGAAGAGCGAGCTGCCCAGCATCACTTATTGCGAGGACGCCTATTCCTGCGCGGAAGGCGCCGATGCGATCGTGATCGTCACCGAATGGGTGCAGTTCCGGGCGCTCGATCTCGACCGGCTGAAGGCGACCATGGCCCAACCCGTCATCGTCGACTTGCGCAACATCTACCGCCCCGAGGAGATGGCTGCGGCCGGCTTCGTCTATGAGAGCGTTGGACGACCGCCGGTGCAGGGCTGATAGCCACATATGATTGTCATACCCCGCGAAGGCGGGGTATCCAGTAATCCGCGATCTTCGTAATAGCCGGGATCCGAGTTTACTGGATCACCCGCACCAGTGCGCAAGTGCGCACAAGGCGGGTGATGACGGAAGCGAGATATTTGCCCCGCAGTTTCGACACGCCCCTCCCGATCGATGCCGTGCTCGACGACCTCTCGCGCACGCTGGAGGCGCATAATGCCGCCGTGCTGGTGGCGCCCCCGGGCGCCGGCAAGACAACGCGCGTGCCCCTGGCGCTGCTCGATGCCCCCTGGGCCAAAGGCAAGAAGATCATCGTGCTGGAGCCGCGGCGCATCGCGGCGCGCGCCAGCGCCGACCGCATGGCCAAATCGCTCGGCGAGCGCGCTGGGGAGACTGTCGGCTATCGCGTCCGCTTCGGCTCGAAGATCTCGCGCGCGACCCGCATCGAGGTGGTGACGGAGGGCATCTTTACCCGCCAGATCCTCGACGATCCCGAGCTGTCGGGCATCGCCGCCGTCCTGTTCGACGAATTCCACGAGCGTTCGCTCGATGCCGACATGGGCCTCGCGCTGGCGCGCGATGCGCAAACCGGCCTGCGCGAGGATTTGCGCATCCTCGTGATGTCGGCAACGCTCGATGGCGCCCGCGTCGCAAAATTGCTCGGCGAAGCGCCCGTCGTCGAAAGCGAGGGCCGCGCCTTTCCGGTCGAGACGCGCTATCTCGGTCGCAAGGCGGACGCGCCGGTGGAGCGGCAGATGGCGGATGCGATCGCCTCGGCGCTGCGGGCCGATGCCGGCTCGGTGCTGGCGTTCCTGCCGGGCGCCGCCGAAATCCGCCGCACCCAGAACCTCCTCGCCGAGCGCGTGCAGGACGCTTCGATCGAAATCGTGCCGCTGTTCGGCGCACTCGACGCCGCCGTGCAGGATCGGGCTATCTCGCCGGCGCCCAAGGGCACGCGCAAGGTGGTGCTGGCGACCTCGATCGCGGAGACCTCGCTCACCATCGAGGGCGTGCGCATCGTGGTCGATTCCGGTCTCGCCCGCGTGCCGCGCTACGAGCCCGACATCGGCCTGACCCGGCTCGAGACCGTGCGCGTCTCGCGCGCGGCGGCTGACCAGCGCCGCGGCCGCGCCGGCCGGACCGAGCCCGGTGTCTGCTACCGGCTCTGGGACGAACCTCAGACGGCCTCGCTCGCGCCCTACACCCAGCCCGAGATACTCAGCGCCGATCTGTCCTCGCTGGTACTCGATCTCGCGCAATGGGGCGTCGCCGACCCTGCCGCGCTGTCGTTTCTCGACCCGCCGCCGCAGCCGGCCTGGAAGGAAGCAAAAAGCCTGCTCTGCGAGCTCAACGCGCTCGATGCCGATGGCCGCATCACGGCGGAGGGCAAGAGCCTGCGTGCGCTGGCGCTGCCGCCGCGGCTCGCGCGCATGATCGTGGATTCGCATCGTGCCGGCGAGGGCGAGGCCGCCGCCGAGATCGCCGCCATCATCACCGAGCGCGGGCTCGGCGGCGACAGCGTCGATCTCGAGCACCGGCGCGATCAGTTCCGCCGCGACCGCTCCCCGCGTACCGCAAGCGCGCGCGACCTCGCCCGGCGCTGGGCCTCGCAGGTGGCGGCGTCGGAGAAGGCGGCGACCGGAGAAGGGGGTCTCTCGACCGGCCTGATGCTCGCCTACGCCTTCCCGGATCGCGTCGCGCGCAACCGCGGCAATGGCAGCTTCGTGCTCGCCAACGGCCGGGGCGCTGCCGTGGATCAAACCTCCTCGCTCGCCCGTGCACCCTATATCGCGATCGGCGAAATGACCGGCACGGCGGCGAGCGGGCGCATTCTGCTCGCCGCGCAAATCACCCAGGACGAGATCGAGCAGCATTTCGCCGAGCACATCGAATCCGTCGAGGAGATATCGTTCGATCGCGGCGCGATGGCGTTGCGGGCGCGGCGCAAGCGCGCGCTGCACGCGATCACGCTCTCCGAGGCGACGCTTGCCGTCTCGCCCTCGGAGGACACTGCGCGCATCTTCGCGGACGGGCTGATCGCCGCCGGCCTCGACCGGCTGCCCTGGTCGAAGGCAGCCAAACAATGGCGCGATCGCGTGATGTTTTTGCGCAAGGCCGAGGGCGACAGCTGGCCTGATCTCTCGGACGACGGATTGATCGCGCGGCGCGACGATTGGCTGGTGCCGGCGCTCTACGACAAGATCGCGCTGAAGGATATGTCCGCCGGCGAACTCTCCGACGCGCTGATGACATTGTTGCCGTGGGAGATGCGCGCGCGGCTCGACCGCGAGGCGCCGACGCATTTCGAGGCGCCGACCGGCAGCGTGCTCGCGATCGACTATGAAGCCGAGCAGGGGCCGACCATCGCGGTGCGGCTCCAGGAATTGTTCGGCCTCAACACTCATCCGTCGATCGCCGCCGGCAAGGTGCCGCTGGTGCTGGAGCTGCTGTCGCCGGCGCAGCGCCCAGTGCAGGTGACACGCGATCTCCC
This sequence comes from Bradyrhizobium sp. WSM1253, assembly GCF_000244935.1. Lineage (NCBI taxonomy): Bacteria > Pseudomonadati > Pseudomonadota > Alphaproteobacteria > Hyphomicrobiales > Nitrobacteraceae > Bradyrhizobium > Bradyrhizobium sp. WSM1253. The sequence goes on along the minus strand of NZ_JH600073.1, from coordinate 4,162,673 downwards.
CGGTTTCTGGCGCGGCAGCTACAGCGCCGTGCGCTCCGATTTGCGCGGCCGCTACCCGCGCCATCCCTGGCCGGAAGATCCGGCGAATGCGCTGCCGACCCGGCGGGTCAAGCCGCGCGGCACGTGAGGCGCAAGAAGACCCTCATGGTGAGGAGCGCGGAACGCGCGTCTCGAACCATGTAGGCCCGCCTTTCACCCGCGGCCATCCTTCGAGACGCCCGCTTCGCGGGCTCCTCAGGATGAGGATATGCCGTATCTGCGACACCGGCGCATTAACCGTCCGCTCATCCTTTTCGTCAAAATAGCACAGCTCTGGCCGCAGCGTCGCTCGCGGACAGGCCTGCCGCGTGGTGAAATCGAGCCTTCCGGCTCGGAACTGGTGTGATGCGTAACATAATGATTTTCGCGGCGATCATGATCGGCCTCGGCACCTTCATGGCGCAGATGGCGGACAGGATGAGCTCCGCCTCGGCGACGTCGGTGCCGCGCACGGTAGCAGTCGCGTCCATCGCGCCGGCCGGCGGCCGCAGCCTCAACATCCCTCGCGACGGCCGCGGCCACTTCCAGACTGAAGGCCGGATCGAAGGCCAGCGCATCGGCTTCATGGTCGACACCGGCGCCTCCGTGGTTGCGCTGAACGAGACCTCGGCCGCCCGCTTCAGCCTGCGCCCCTCGCGCAGCGATTACAACGCCACCGTCTCCACCGCCAACGGCACCATCAAGGCCGCGCGCACCCGCATCGCCATGCTCGATATCGGCGGCCTAATCGTGCGCGATGTCGATGCCATGGTGCTGCCCGACGAGGCGCTGTCCGAGAACCTGCTCGGCCTCTCCTTCCTCTCCCGCCTCAGGCGTTTTGAGTACGCCAACGGTCAGATGGTGCTGGAGCAGTAAGGGTCTCCCAAAGGCTCCAGCGACCGCATATTTCAAGAAAATCTCTATTCCGACCGCTCTCGCGGTTAGATTTTCCCGTTACCAAACTGCCGCAATTATCATCCATAAGCTGCCATTCCCGCCTTCCGCTGCAGCCCGGCATTCGCTAAGGCTGCATCAAATCTGGCTCTTTTTCACGAGACCGTCTCAATGTTCCCCAAGCCGAAATCCGTGTTGCTGCCCAACACCTATGCCTTCGAATCCGAGCCGATGGTGAAGGCCACGGGCTTTCGCGAATACGACGCGCGCTGGCTGTTCCAGAAGGAAATCAACCTGATGGGAATCCAGGCGCTCGGCATGGGGTTGGGCGCGCTGATCGCGGAGCTCGGCGTCAGCCAGGAGATCGTCACCGGCCATGATTTCCGCGGCTATTCGGCCTCGATCAAATATGCGCTGATCTCCGGCCTGATGGCGGCAGGCTGCAAGGTGCACGACATCGGGCTCGCGGTGACGCCGATGGCCTATTTCGCCCAGTTCGACCTCGACGTGCCCTGCTGCGCCATGGTCACGGCCTCGCACAACGACAATGGCTGGACCGGCGTGAAGATGGGCGCCAACCGCCCGCTGACCTTCGGCCCGGACGAGATGACGCGACTGAAGGAGATCGTGCTGGGCGCCGAGTTCAAGAACAAGGCCGGCGGCTCCTATCAATTCCACGAGAATTATCCGGCGCGCTACATCGCCGATCTCACCAGCCGTCCGAAGCTCAAGCGCAAGCTCAAGGTCGTCGCGGCCTGCGGCAATGGCACCGCCGGCGCGTTCGCGCCGCAGGTGCTGGAGGCGATCGGCTGCGAGGTGATCCCGCTCGACACCGAGCTCGACCACGCCTTCCCGAAATACAATCCGAACCCCGAAGACATGGAGATGCTGCATGCGATCCGCGACGCGGTGCTGCAGCACAAGGCCGATGTGGGCCTCGGCTTCGACGGCGACGGCGATCGCTGCGGCGTGGTCGACAACACCGGCGAGGAGATCTTTGCCGACAAGGTCGGCGTGATGCTGGCGCGCGACATGTCCGCGATCCACAAGGACGCGCAGTTCATCGTCGACGTGAAGTCGACCGGCCTGTTCATCACCGATCCGGTGTTGCAGAAGCAGGGTGCAAAAACCACCTATTGGAAGACCGGCCATTCCTACATGAAGCGCCGCACCCATGAGACGGGTGCGCTCGCCGGCTTCGAGAAGTCCGGCCACTTCTTCTTCAACAAGCCGTATGGACGCGGCTATGACGACGGTCTCGTGTCGGCGCTCGCGATCTGCGACATGCTCGATCGTGCCCCCGGCAAGTCGATGGCCGATCTCAAGAACGCGCTGCCGAAGACCTGGTCGTCGCCGACGATGTCGCCGCATTGCGGCGACGAGGTGAAGTACGGCGTCATCGACAAGGTGGTGAAGCACTTCGAGGGCTTGCAGACGAAGGGCGCCAAGATCGGCGGCCAGTCGATCCGCGATCTCGTCACCGTCAACGGCGTTCGCGTCACGGTCGAGGACGGCAGCTGGGGCCTGGTGCGTGCCTCCTCCAACAAGCCCGAACTCGTCGTCGTGGTCGAGAGCCCGGTCTCCGAGCAGCGCATGCACGACATGTTCGAGATGGTGAACAGCGTGCTGCGCACCCATCCCGAAGTCGGCGAGTACAATCAGAAGATTTGAGGTGCGAGGATAGCCTCACTTGCTGTCATGCCCCGGCTTGACCGGGGCATCCAGTACGCCGCGGTTTATCCGTACCCCATCGTCGTCTCTGGAATACTGGATCGCCCGGTCAAGCCGGGCGATGACAGTTTGCGTGTGGTGAGCCTTAACCCGCCACCACAGCCGGGATCGGGAGCGCGGTGACTGACTTGATCTTCTCCATCGCGAAGCGCGAGGTGACGTTCTTCAGCGGCACGGCGCTGATCAGTTTCTTGTAGAACACGTCATAGGCCTGCATGTCCGCGACGACGACGCGCAGCATGTAGTCGACGTCGCCGGCCATGCGATAGAACTCCATCACCTCGGGCATGGCGCTGACGGCGTCGGCGAACTTCTTGAGCCAGGCGTCGGAATGGTCGGAGCTCTCGACCGACACGAACACGGAGATGCCGAGCCCGATCTTGTTCTGGTCGACCAGCGCCACCCGCTTGGTGATCACGCCGTCGGCCTCCAGGCGCTGGATGCGCTTCCAGCAGGGGGTCGAGGACAGGCCGACGCGGTCGCCGATCTCGGCGACGGAGAGGGAGGCATCGTCCTGCAGCACCATCAGAATCTTGCGGTCAATGGCGTCGAGGCGGCGGCTGGTCTCTGGGAGCGGAACGGCGAGATCGGTCATTTGAAGAACTTTGTTCCATATCAAGGGTGGATTTTCCTGATATAGAGAAAATCTTTCTATGGCAAGCCTATAATCCTGGCGCCGGTCCGAGCGTCGTCGCCCGCGGCATGTTCAAAAACTCTTCGACTTCAAGACGTTGTGGGGCGGCCAGGCCGCCGCCGTGGCGGGTGCATTTCAGCGCCGCGGCGGCCGCGGCGAATTGCAGCGCCTCCCGCACGCCACCGCCTTCGGCGAGGCGAAGCGTGAAGGCGCCATGGAAGACGTCGCCGGCGCCGAGCGTATCGACCGCCTGAACCGGGACCGCCGGCGTCTGCTCCAGTTCGCCGCTCTCGTTCAGCCAGATCGTGCCGCGCGGGCCGCGGGTGGCGGCGAGGAAGGCGGGCGTGAGCGCGGCCAGGCGCTTTAACGCATCGCCGTCATCGGAGATGCCGGCGGTCTCCTGCACCTGTTCGCTGGCGAACAGCAGATGCGAGGCGGTCGTGAGCAGGCCGTCCTGCAACGACATCGCGCGGTCGACGCCGACGACGACGGCAATGCCGCGCCGGCGTGCCTCAGTGCAGAGCGAAGTCGCGAACGCGGCGCAGCGGCTTTCGACGAGAACCGCCCGGCAATAGGCGAGCAGCGCGTCCGCGTCCGGCAGCTGCACGGTCGACAACGCAGGATCGCGGTAGATGGTGAGGGTGCGTTCGCCCGAGGGCTCTATCATGATCGCCGACACCGGCGTCGCGAGTCCCGGCATGCGGACGATGTGTGTGGTCTCGATACCTTCAGCTTCCATCCGGTCGAGGATGAAGCGGCTCGAGGTCTCCCCGGCATCGCCCATGGGGCCGGCGAAGGAGACGCGGCCACCAAGCCGCGCGATGGCGATCGCGGCATTGAGCGCGTTGCCGCCGCAGATCTCCGCGAGATGGCTGGCGTTCGCCTTGCTGCCGCGCGCGGGCACGGCCTCGACCCGAAAGGTCAGATCGCGCACGGTAATGCCGATGCAGAGGATGCGCGGCGCGATCACAGAGTGCGCCATCGGCGGTCAGCTCTTGTCGTGCACCCAGCGGCCGAGCAGGTGATGCGCAATCGCAAACGGATGCGGGCCGGCGAGCCCGTCGGGATGGGTCCGCGTCAGCATCAAGGCCGCCTCCTCGCGCGTGAACCAGCGCGCATCCTCCAGCTCGGAATGATCGACGACGATGTCCTCGCTCACGGCCCGCGCGCTGCAGCCGATCATGAGCGACGACGGATAGGGCCAGGGCTGGGTCATGTAATACTGCACGTCGGTGCAGCGGATTCCGGATTCTTCGAAGATTTCGCGGCGTACCGCGTCCTCGATGGTTTCGGCGGCCTCGACGAAGCCGGCGAGGCACGAATACATGCCGGGCGGAAACTGCTTCTGGCGGCCGAGCAGGCACCTTTCGCCGGAGGCGACGTGCATGATCACGACGGGATCGGTGCGCGGGAAATGCTCGGCCTTGCAGCTCGGGCACTCCCGCTTCCAGCCGCCTTCCTTCATCGCGCTGCGCGTGCCGCAATTGGCGCAATAGCCGTGGCGCTGATGCCAGCTCACCATCGACTTCGCCATCGCGATCGCCGACAGCTCCTGCGGCGGCACCGCGCCCTGCATCGCCATGCCGCGCAGCTCACTGAGCGCGTAGTCCTCGCGCCCGATCAGCTTCTCGGACGCGGCCTGCGAGAGGCCCATGCCGAACATCGCGGCGCCGTCGCGTAAGCCTAAGAAGATCGTGCCGGGATTGGCGCCGCATTTCAGCGCCTCGTCGATTCCGAGCAGTGCGCGCACCTTGTCGCCTTCGCGCTTCACCAGCAGCGAGTCGCGGTAGACCACATAGGCGCGCGAGGTCGGCTTCTGCTCCATCGCGAACAGCTTTTCGTCGTCGCGGCGCAGATGCGCGGCGCGGTCGAGAATGTTGGTGACGAAGGCCGGCTGCCCCAGCGGAAACGAGTCGAATGCTGACATTTCTTGTTCTTTCAACCCAACCAGATCTTGCGGCGAAGCGCGCTGATGAAACTCTGCACCTCGGTGGCGTCGTGCGCCAAGGGCTGCATCACGCCCCAGACCGGCCGCGGCCAGGCGGCGTCACTGGTTCGGCGCGCGATGATGTGGACGTGAAGCTGGGGCACGAGGTTGCCCAGTGCCGCGATGTTGAGCTTGTCGCATTGGGTGATCTCCTTCAGCGCGCGCGAGACGCGGGAGATCTCGGTCATCAATTGCGCCTGCTGCACCTCGTCGAGGTCGATGATCTCGACCGTATCCGCGCGCCGCGGCACCAGCAGCAGCCAGGGATAATGCGCGTCCTTGATGACCAATACCTTGGACAGCGGCAAATCGCCGATGTCGATGGTGTCCTCTTTCAGGCGGGAGTGCAGCGACCAGGCGGGTTCGGGCATGAAGATTTCCGGATGGCCCGACGGGAATCGGGCATGGCGGGGCGGAACCCCTGAATATTTGCTCCGACCATACGACAGCGATTCCGATAGGGGAAGGATGGCGCTCCGCAGGGGCCGCATACGCGATCGTCGTCCTGGACAAGCGCAGCGCAGATCCAGGACCCATTACCGCAGGATTGGGCTTGACGAAGATTCGGGGTTTACCGACTTCGTGCCACAAACTTCTCCTTGGGGTAATGGGTCCTGGCTTTCGCCAGGACGACGGTGGGGGCGTGCTTTTACGCCTCCGCCAGCACCCGCGCATTAGCGCGGACCGAGGCTTCGCTGACGCGGATGCCGAGGCCCGGGCCGTCAGGCACCACGACGTGGCCGCCGCGATTGGCGACGCGCTCTTCCAGCACGTCCTCGGTCAGCACATGGTGCGGCATGTAGAATTCGCAACCGAGCGAGATTCCCGGCGTCGCCGCGATCAGCTGCGTGCCGGCGGCGAGCCCGATGCCGCCCTCCCACAGTGTGCCGCCATAGCCGGGCAGGCCGGCGATGTCGGCGATCGCCATGATCGCCTGCGCCTCGAACAGGCCGCCGGCCTTCATCAGCTTAATCGAGACGGCATCTGCCGCCTCGCGGCGCACCACCTCCATCATGTCGCGGCGATCGAAACAGCTTTCGTCGGCGAGCACGGGAGTTTCCAGCGCCGCGGTGAGCTGCGCCATCACGTCGAGATATTTGCGGGGTACCGGCTGTTCGATGAAGGTCGGCGCAAACTGCTCGACGTCGCGCAGGATCTTGATCGCGCCGAACGGCGCCAGCGCCTGGTTGTAATCGACGCGAAGATCGACCTTGTCGCCGAATTCTTTCCGGATCGCCGCAAGATGATCGAGATCCTCGCGATGCGACTTCACGCCGGTCTTGACCTTGTAGATGACGTTCCCGTCCGGAACTATCTTCCGCATGCGTTCGAGATCGGCAGTGAAATCCGGATCGGCGATGGAGAACGACAGCGGGATCGTGTCCCGCACGCGGCCGCCGAGCAGGTCAGCGACCGAAAGTCCCGAGGACTTGCCGACGATGTCGAGCAGCGCCATTTCGATCGCGACCTTGGCTTCGGCATGTCCGACCAAGGCACGATCGAGCTCGGCCATCAGAGCGCGGATGCGACGCACCGACTTGCCCATCACGATCGGCCGCAAATAGATGTCGAGCGCGGAGAAGGCTGCTTCCGGCGTTCCCGTGAACACTTCCCACGGTGCCGCCTCGCCCCAGCCGATCACGCCGTCGCTCGACGTCAGTTCGAGCAGCACGCGTTTCACCGTGCCCTTGACGTTGCCAACGCCCTGGAGGCGCGCCATCTTGATCGGGCTCTCGATCAGGAACAGCCTGAGACGTGCGACGGTCGCTTCGGTCATGTCAGGCCTCCATTGACGTGCCAGACCTGGCCGGTGACGTAGGATGCTTTCGGGGAGGCCAGAAAGGCGATGATCTCGGCCACTTCCTCCGGCCGCCCGCGGCGGTTCATCGGGATCAGTGCTTCGGTCGCCGCGATCTGCTCGGGTGACAGCCGGCTTTCGCTGGGCTTGTCCTTGATGATCAGGCCCGGCGCGACGGCGTTGACGGTGATGCCCTCCCCGGCGAGCTCGACTGCGGTGAGGCGCACCAGCGCTTCGAGCGCGGAGCGGCTCGCGGCCGTCGCTGCAAAGGGTGCGAACTCCGGCCGGATCGCGTGCGCCACGAACGACGACACTGCCACGATCCGCGCATCTCGTCCCGCACGCAGCAGCGGGAGCGCGGCGTCCACCAACCGCGTGAACGCCAGCGCCGATTCATCCATCGCCTTGCGGAACTGATCCGCCGGCGTACCGATGGCGCTGCCGCGGCGGGCATGGCCGCCGACCAGGATCAATCCGTCGAGCCGGCCGAAGGCGCTTTGCGTAGCGGCGAGGGCGTCGGTGACCGCGGCCTCCTCGGCGAGATCGCCGAGGCATTTTGCGACGATCGCACCTTGCGCTTCGGCTTCCGCGGCCGTGACGTCGAGACCCTCTGCGTTCGAGCGCGTGTGGAGCAGCAGCGCCGTGCCGGGCGTTGCGAGCAGTCTTGCGGTGGCGCGGCCGATGCCGCTGGCGGCGCCGGTGACGAGATAGACGCGGTTGATATCGGACATCACGATGCCGTTGTGGCCGGCGGCAATGCGCCGGTGCGGTGGAAATGGCTAAGGAAGGCGCGGGTCGCAGCTTCTCTTGGATTGTCGATCACCTGCCGCGCCGGGCCTTCCTCGATCACGACGCCGTCGCGCATGAAGATGAGGCGGTCGGCGACCTCGCGGGCGAAGGCGATCTCGTGCGTCACGATCACCATGGTCATGCCCTCGGACGCCAGCTGCTGGATCACGGCGAGGACCTCGCCGACAAGCTCGGGATCGAGCGCGGAGGTCGCCTCGTCGAACAGCATCACATCAGGCTCCATCGCCAGCGCGCGCGCGATCGCGACACGCTGCTTCTGTCCGCCTGACAGCGTCGCCGGATATTGGTCGGCCTTCTCGGCAAGACCCACCTTGACGAGTTGCGCGCGTGCGAGTTTCTCGGCGTCCGCCTTTGCCATGCGCCGCACCGTGACCGGTCCTTCCATCACGTTCTGGAGCGTCGTCATATGCGGGAACAGGTTGAAATGCTGGAACACCATCCCGGTGCTGGCGCGGAATCTTGCGAGTGTCTTCACGTCGGGCAGCTTCGCGCCCTCGCCGGACTGGAAGGTTGTATCGCCGACGCGAACGCTGCCGCCATCAGGCGTCACCAGAAGGTTGATGCAGCGGAGCAGCGTCGACTTGCCGGAGCCGGACGGGCCGATCAGCGCCACGACGCCGCCCTTGGGGACATCGAGGCTGATGTTCTTCAGGACTTCGTTGCTGCCAAAGCTCTTGCGCAGCGCCCGGATCTCGATCTTGGAAGAGGTGTCGCTCATTCGCCGACCGCCAGTCGCTTCTCGCCGCGCCGGACCATGATGGTCAGGGGAATCAGGATCGCCGCATAGGCAACCGCGACGGCGGTGTAGGTCTCCAGCGGACGGTAGCTGTCATGGGCGGCGACCTGGCTCTGATAGACCAGGTCGGGCACCGCCAGCACCGAGACCAGCGAGGTGTTCTTGAACTGGATGATCGACTGGTTCATCAGCGCCGGGATCATGCGCTTGACCGCCTGCGGCAGCACGATGCGCCGCATGCTCTGGCCCGGCGTCATGCCGAGCGCGGCGCCGGCTTCGGACTGGCCCTTGTCGATCGAGATGATGCCGCCGCGGATGATCTCCGAATAGAACGAGCCGCCGTAGAGCGACAGCGCCAGCGCCGAGGCCGTGATCGGCGTCATCTCGATGCCGGCCAGGATCGGCAGCGCGTAATAGAACCAGATCAGCTGCACCAGGATCGGCGTGCAGCGGAACGCCTCGATGAAGGTGAGCGCGAGAAGGCGCACCGCGCGAAAGCGCGACAGGGTCCCGAACGCGCCGAACAGGCCGAACACGAGGCCGAGCACAACGATGACCAACGTGAAGCCAACGGTGACGCCGAGCCCGTTGAGAAAGAGCCAGCGATAGCTCCAGAGGATGCCGAAATCCCACTGATACATATTATCTTGGACCTCAGTCGCGCGCGAATTGAAGACAGTCGAGCCGCATGCTCGGTGCACCTCTCCCGCTTGCGGGAGAGGTCGGCGCGAAGCGACGGGTGAGGGCTCTATCCTCTTGGGGAGTCTCCCTAGAGGAGACACCCTCTCCCCAACCCTCTCCCGCAAGCGGGAGAGGGGGAGCACAGGCGCTCGGGGATCCAGCCCGATCCAAATTCAGCATACCTTACAACGACACGCCCGGCGGGATGTCCGCCTCGGTCACGCCCACCAGCTCCATATTGGTGATGATCGCGTTGCGGATGAAGCCGAGGCCCTTGTTGAAGTCGATCCAGGTGTTGACGTAGTCGCGCCAGGTCTTGTCGGTCTCGCGGCGGAAGCCGGCGTTCGACGTCGTCGCAAAGATCGGCGTCGGCAGCACGAACTGGCCGAGCGAGGGATTCTTCTTCAGCACGGTCAGCGACAGCATGGTGATCAGGCACTGCGCGTCAACGCGGCCGGTCTGAAGCGCGGCGGTGGCGTCATCGGCAGTCTTCAGCCGCGAGATCTGCGCCTTAGGCGTCAGGCGGCTGACGACCTGGTCGTGCGACGAGCCCTGGTCGACCGCGATCTTGACGTCGGGCGAGTTCAGCTCGGCCCAGCTCTTCGGCTTGAAGTCCTTCTTGCAGAGGATACCGAAGGCGTTGTTGAAGACCGGCACCGAGAAGTCGACCACCAGCGCACGCTTCGGAGTCGGGTTGAGGCCGAAGAAGATGTCGATCTTGTTGGACTGCAGGTCGAGCACCGAATTGCCCCAGGTGGTCTCGGTGATCTCGAGCTCGGCCTCCATGTCCTCGGCAAGCGCCTTGGCGATGTCGACGTAAAATCCCTTCCACTGGCCCGTCGAAAGATCCTTCATGTAATAGGGCGCGCCGCCGCCGACCGCGCCGATGCGCATCTTCTTGGTGCGGCGGATGCGGGCGAAGGTCGATTCATTGGAATCGGCGGTCTGCGCCACGGCCGGGGAGGCCAGCGTCGCCGCAGCCATCGCGCCAAGTCCGACAATCGATGCAACATCACGACGTGTAACCATTGGGATCAATCGCTTTTCTGTTGGAAGGGGTTCCGGCAGCGTTCTTACCAAGGCGCCTCCGGCAGTGAAAGCACAGCCTATCGGCTAGGCAGACCGGGAATTGCCCGGATGCTGGGCAAGCCACCATGAAGCCCAGCCTGTTCAAGCCGATACCCGCTTGCTTTCCGGTCCTTTTGGCCCCAAATAGGGACCGGGAGATTGGCGGTGGACGAGCCACTCGCCAACCGGGTCAGGTCCGGAAGGAAGCAGCCCTAACGAGGTCCGGATCGGGTCGCTCGTCAGTCTCCTACCTGTTTTTCCGAGCGAATTGCGCCGGCGGCTCGGGCCGCCAGCGCGCTCCTTTCCGCAAAGCCGGCCGAAAGACACTTCATTGCGGATCGACCGATGACCGACGCTGGCGCCCCTCCCAACCCTCACAGCGCCGGCCAGGCCAGCACGCCCTACCGGGTGCTGGCGCGGAAATACCGTCCTTCAAGCTTCGACGATCTGATCGGCCAGGAGGCCGTGGTCCGCACCGTCTCCAACGCGTTCGAGACCGGCCGCATTCCGCAGGCCTGGATTCTCACCGGCGTCCGCGGGGTCGGCAAGACCACCACCGCGCGCATCCTTGCCCGTGCGCTCAACTACGAGATGCCGGATGGCTCGGTGAAGGGCCCGACGGTCCAGATGCCGACGCTCGGCGTGCATTGTCAGGCGATCATGGAAAGCCGGCACATGGACGTGCTGGAGATGGACGCGGCCTCGCATACCGGCGTCGACGACGTTCGTCAGATCAATGACAGCGTCCGCTACGCGCCGGCCAGCGCCCGCTACAAGGTCTACATCATCGACGAAGTCCACATGCTGTCGACAGCGGCGTTCAACGCCTTCCTGAAGACGCTGGAGGAACCGCCGGAGCACGCCAAATTCGTGTTCGCCACGACGGAGATCCGCAAGGTTCCGGTGACCGTGCTGTCGCGCTGCCAGCGTTTTGACCTGCGCCGCGTCGAGGCCGACGTGCTGATGAAGCATCTCGCCAACATCGCGGCCAAGGAAAACGTCGAGATCGAGCCTGAAGCGCTCGGCATCATCGCGCGCGCCGCGGAAGGCTCGGTGCGCGATTCGCTCTCGCTGCTCGATCAGGCGATCGCGCATGCGGCGGGCACCGTGAAGGCCGATGCCGTCAGGCAGATGCTGGGGCTCGCCGACCGCACCCGTGTCATCGATCTTTTCGATTCTCTGGCGCGTGGCGACATCGCATCCGCGTTCAGGGAGTTCCGCGACCAATACGACGTCGGCGCCGATCCGATCGTCGTGCTCTCGGATCTCGCCGAATTCGTCAATTTCGTCACCCGCGTGAAGATCGTGCCGGCGACCGCCGACAACGTCGCCTATGGCGAGACCGAGCGTGTGCGCGCACGGGATTTCGCCTCGAAGATCTCGATGCGCGTGCTGTCGCGGATGTGGCAGATGCTGCTCAAGGGCATCACCGAGGTGCAGGCCGCGACGCGGCCCGCGGCTGCCGCCGAGATGGTGCTGGTGCGCATCGCCTATGTCGCCGACCTGCCGACGCCGGACGAAGCGATCAAGATGCTGGAGCAGAACGGCGGCGGTTCGCCGGTCGTGAGCGGCGGCGGTGCCACGCGCAGCGCGCCGGCCGGGCCGGTGGCGTCCGCGGCTCCAGTTCGCATTCCGACATCGTCGCCGTCCTCCTTCGGCGGCGGTGGTGCCCGTCCGCAGATGGCAACGCCCGCGCCGGATCCGCAAGCTGCCGCGCCCGTGTTGCGCGTCACGAGCTTCACCCAGCTCGTTGCGCTGGCCGGGCAGAAGCGCGACCTCCTGACCAAGGGCGCGCTCGAAGGCGACATGCGCCTCGTCCGTTTCGAGGAAGGCCGGCTGGAAGTCGCGCTCGAGCCCAACGCCTCCAAGACCATGATTTCCGATCTCGCGCGCAAATTCGAGCTCTGGACCGGACGCCGCTGGACCGTGATCGTCTCCAACGAGCCGGGCCAGCCCACGCTGCGCTCGGTGAACCAGGCGGCCAAGCAGGAACATGCGCGCACCGCCGAGGCCGATCCGCGCGTGCGCGAGGTGCTGTCGCGTTTTCCGGGTGCGAAGGTCGTCGAGGTCCGCAGGCTTGCCCCCGAGGCGCCGGAATCCGATATTAATGCCGACTATGGCAGTGACGATCCGCCCGACGGTTCCGACGGCGACGATCTCTAGAGCCGATTTTCAAGGACAGCACCGATGGTCGATATATTCGGCATGATGAAGCAGGCGCAGCAGCTGCAATCCAAGATGCAGGAGATGCAGGATCAGCTCGCCAACGTCGAGGTCGAGGGCATCTCCGGCGGCGGTCTCGTCGCTGTGCGCATGACCGCGAAGATGGACGTCAAGGGCGTCAAGATCGATCCTTCGCTGATGAAGGCGGAAGAGCGCGAAGTGCTCGAGGATCTGCTCGTCACCGCGTTCGGCGAGGCCCGCCGCAAGGCGGAAGCCGCTATGCAGGAGAAGATGCAGTCGCTCACCGGCGGGCTCGGCCTGCCGCCGGGGCTGTCGGGGCTGTTCGGCCAGTAGGATGGGCGCTGTTGCGGGTCCTGAAATCGAGCGGCTGGTCCAGCTTCTCGCGCGGCTGCCGGGCCTCGGCCCGCGCTCGGCGCGGCGCGCCGCGCTGCATCTGATCAAGAAGCGCGAAGCGCTGATGATGCCGCTGTCCTCGGCCATGCAGGTCGCGCTCGAGAAGGTCCAGGTCTGCGAGACCTGCGGCAACATCGACACGCAAAGTCCCTGTACGGTCTGCACCGATCCGAGGCGCGATCCCTCGATCATCGTCGTCGTCGCCGACGTTGCCGATCTCTGGGCGCTGGAGCGGGCCAATGCCACTCAAGGGCGCTATCACGTGCTGGGCGCGACATTGTCGCCGCTCGACGGCGTCGGTCCGCAGGACCTCACCATCGAAGCGCTGGTGGCGCGCGCGCATGAGGCGCAGGTGCACGAGGTCATCCTGGCGCTGAATGCCACGGTCGACGGCCAGACCACGGCCCATTACATCACCGACCTGCTTCAGGACGCCAACGTAAAAGTAACCCGGCTCGCCCATGGTGTGCCGGTCGGCGGCGAGCTTGATTATCTCGATGAAGGCACGCTATCGGCCGCGATGCGGCAGCGTACCCTGTTCTAGCCATCCAGACTCACGGAACGGACGACATGACGAAACTTTTCGCCACACGATGGGCTTTGGTCGCGACGCTGACGATGCTGGCGACGCCGGCCATCTCCGCGCAGCAGGACGATGGGGCTCCGCCGCCGTCGAAGCCCGGCAAGCCGATCAATGCCGGCGAGGTGCTGTCGGGCGAGCTGAACACGATGAAAGTGCGCGACGTCAAGAACGTCGGCAAGCGGGTTGCGACCTACCAGATCACCTCCGAGCCGCGCCGCCTGCCGCCGCCGAGCGGGCTGTGCAATCTCGAGACCGGACCCGAAACCTTCCAGCTCGTTCCCAGCGGCGACGCCCAGGCCGCGCAGCTGAAGACGTTCGCCGGCAAGGAGATCTCGGTCAAGGTCGACGAGATCGCCTGCGCCAGCGATCCCGGCCAAATGAGCGAGGCCGTGATCACGAAGTGGAGTTTGATCAAGAAGCAGTAGCGGGGTGGGCGCGCTACCCTCTCCGTTCGTCATTGCGAGGAGCTCTTGCGACGAAGCAATCCAGATCGTGTCCGCGGCGGCAGTCTGGATTGCTTCGCTTCGCTCGCAATGACGAGGAGAGAGGGCAGTGTCAAACCCTCACCGGCCCCAGTGCATCAAAATGCCCGCGCTTCTGCAGCCAGGCCAGCAGCACCAGGCTCGGGATCGCCACCAGCATGCAGATCACGAAGAACAGCGGCCAGCCGGTGGTATCAGCCACGAAGCCGGCGCCTGACGAGAGATAGGTCCGCCCCACCGCGGCAAGCGCGGTGAGCAGCGCATATTGCGTCGCCGTGTGCAGCGGGTTCTGGCAGAGCGCCGAGAGATAGGCGACGAAGATCACCGTGCCGATGGCGCTGGTGAAGTTCTCACAAGTGATGGCGAAGGCGAGCGCCCATTGGCTGGTGCCGACGAAGGCGAGCCAGGAGAAGGAGAGGTTCGCGAGCGCCTGCACCACGCCGCCGATCCAGAGGCTGCTCGCGAGCGAATAGCGCCGGGCGACGAAGCCGCCGGCAAAGCCGCCGATCAGCGTCGCAGCGAGGCCCACACCCTTCACGATCGCCGCATAGTCGTTGCGGGAGAAGCCGAGGTCGATCACGAACGGCGCGGTCATCGTGCCGGAGAAGGCGTCGGTGAACTTGAACAGCACGACGAAGGCGAGTGCCGCAAGCGCGTCCTTGCGCGTCAGGAATTCCGAGAAGGCGCCGATCGCGGCGTGCAGCACGCGCGCGAACGCGGTTTGCGTCTGCGTCGCGGCTTCCGCCCGCACCGACTGCTCGGGTTCGGTCGCGATCAGCGCCGTGATCGTCCCGATCAGCACCATCGCCGCCATCACCACATAACCCCACATCCAGGCGGACGTGCGGGTGATGCCGGTGCTCTCGAAGCCCGACACAATGAACAGCGCGCCGGCGGTCGAGACCAGCATGCCGATGCGATAGGCCGCGACATAGGACGCCATGCCGGCGGCCTGCTCGCTTTCCGGCAGGCTCTCGACGCGGAAGGCATCGACCACGATGTCCTGCGTCGACGAGGCCGTCGCCACCAGCAATGCGCCGAGCGCGACATAGAACGGCGAGCGCGCGGGATCGGTCAGCGCCAGCAGCAGGATGGCTGCGATCAGCAGCAATTGCGAGAACAGCAGCCAACCGCGTCGTCGCCCGAACGCACGCGTGAACAGCGGCACATGCATCGCATCGACCAGCGGCGCCCACAGGAATTTCAGCGTGTAGGGCGTGCCGACCAGCGCAAATAGCCCGATGGTCTTGAGATCGACGCCCGACTCCCGCATCCACACCAGCAGCGTCGAGCCCGACAACGCCAGCGGCAGCCCGGACGAGAAGCCGAGGAACAGCACGATCAGCACCCGCGGTTGCAGGTAAACGGCAAGGCTGTCACGCCAGGAGGTGGGGGTCGTATCGGGCCTGGCGGGGGAGGTCGCGTCGGGTGCGGTCATGGGTGGGTGTTAGCAGATTCTGGCCGCCACAAGTGAGGTGTCGCTCCTGCCGGCCAAAGAGGAGGTGTCGTCGCCCGGCTTGACCGGGCGACCCAGTATTCCAGAGGCCGGCATTATGGGGGGCCAGCAATCCCCGAATAGAGATCGTTCCAATCCGGATTGTCTTTCTCGATCAACGCGATCTTCCAATCGCGCTTCCACTTCTTCAGCCGCTTCTCCCGTTCGATCGCATTCTCGGGGTCGTCGAACTGCTCGAAGTAAACGAGCTTCACGACATCGTAGTCTTTCGTGAAGCTCTCGATCAGTTTCAACTTGTGCTCTGCCACCCGGCGGATGAGATCGTTCGTTACGCCAATATAAAGCGTGCCACCCATCTTGCTGGCGAGAATGTAGACGTAGTAGCAGCGAGCGCCCATCTGCCGCCTCTGGGATACTGGATCGCCCGGTCAAGCCGGGCGACGACAGCGAGATTGAGGCGGCAGGTTACCGCATCTCAGCGTAGAATCACTCCCCCGCCTGGAGCTTCCGCGGGAACAGTTCGGCAGCGCCGGTTGCTACCAGATGCGGGGCTTCCGGCGCATCGCTCTTGCTGAAATCGAGCTCCTCGATCCGCCCGGCGCGCTTCTCGATCTTGTCGGCGGAGATCAAGATCTGGCGGACGTCTTCGTTCGCGTCGGCAAAGTGCTTCTGCAATTTGAGCACGCGCTCGCGCAGGCGGCCGAGATCGTCGCCGAGCTTGATCACCTCGGTCTGGATCTGATCGGCGGCGTCGCGCATGCGCGCGTCCTTCATGATCTGCTGCATCACCTGGATCGCCAGCATCAGCAGCGAGGGCGACACCAGCACGACGCGGGCGCGATACGCCTTCTGGATCACGTCGTCGAAACCGTCGTGGATCTCGGCGTAGACCGATTCCGACGGCACGAACATCAGCGCCATGTCCTGGGTCTCGCCGGCGACGAGATATTTTTCGGCGATGTCGCTGACGTGCTTCATCACGTCGCCGCGCAGCCGCTGCGTGGCGATCCGCTTTTCCTCATCGGTGCGCGCATCATGCAGCGCGGTCATCGCTTCCAGCGGAAATTTCGCGTCGATGCAGAGCGGCCGCTGGTCGGGCAGGAACACGACGCAGTCCGGAAGCTTGCCGGTCGAGAGCGTGAACTGGAACTCGTAGGCGCCCTTCGGCAGACCGTCCTGGACGATCGCCTCCATTCGCGCCTGACCGAAGGCGCCGCGCGACTGCTTGTTGGCGAGCACGTCGCGCAGGGTCGTCACCTGCGTGGTGAGGTCGGTGAGGTTCTTGTGCGCGCTGTCGATGATGCCGAGCCGCTCGTGCAGCGCGCGCAGGCTCTCCATGGTGTTGCGGGTGGTGTGCTCCATGGATTGACCGACCCGGTGGGTCACCGAATCCAGCCGCTCGTTGACCGCGCGTGCCATGTCTGCCTGGCGGCCGGCCAGCGTCTGGGTCATGGCATCGACCCGCCCCGAAGCCTCGCTCTGGGCATGCAGCATCTGGCTGATGCGCTCCTCGAGTTCGTCGGCGCGGATCGCGTTGGCCATCGCGAGTTCCGCGCCGCGCCGCCCCGAGCGTGCAATCACCACGGCGATGACCGCCAGCAGGATGAGGACCAGCGCGCCGAAGCCGATCAGCGCGTCCACGGTGCGCACCGGCCAGTCACCGAGCGTGAAAATGATCTCGTTCATGCCCCCGCTTCTAGCCGATTCGCTCGCCCGCACGAACGAATAGCGAACATTTATGGCAGTCGCCCTGTTAATTTTGATGGTTAACGAAACCCGAAGTTTTATGGTTAGCGGAGGGTTAACGGGTTCCCGGCCGCATTGACCGCATCGAACGCGCGGCTTAAATCGCGGCCATGGCCCTCAGAGAAATCATCATCCTGCCCGACAAGCAGCTGCGTCTGGTCTCCAAGCCGATCGAGAAGGTCACGCCGGAGATCCGCAAGCTTGCCGACGACATGTTCGAGACCATGTACGACGCGCCCGGCATCGGGCTCGCGGCGATCCAGATCGCGCAGCCGTTGCGGCTGATCACCATGGACCTCGCCAAGCCCGACCAGGACGGCGAGACCAAGCCCGAGCCGCGCGTCTTCATCAATCCGGAAATCATCGCCTCCTCGGAGGACCTGTCGGTCTACGAGGAAGGCTGCCTGTCGATCCCCGAATATTACGAGGAAGTCGAGCGTCCCGCGAAGGTGCGGGTGCGCTACACCGATCTCGACGGCAAGGTGCACGAGGAGGACGCCGAAGGCCTCTACGCCACCTGCATCCAGCACGAGATCGACCATCTCAATGGCGTGCTGTTCGTCGACTATCTGTCAAAGCTCAAGCGCGACCGCGTGCTGAAGAAGTTCGAGAAAGCCGCGAAGCGCGCGGAGTAGTTTTCGGTGCTGCCCCACGCTCCCCTGCGCTCCCTCCCCCCTTGTGGGGGAGGGCGGGGGAGAGGGGTAGCCCAGACGGAAGTCTCTCCGTCATCTGAATCAGGTGCGTGCCGCGAAACGTCAAACCGAGAGAGCGCGTCGTGTGGCACCCCTCTCCCTAAGCCTCCCCCACAAGGGGGGAGGGAACGTACCGAGTCCTTGTCATGCCCCTCCGCCTGATCTTCATGGGCACGCCCGATTTCTCCGTGCCGACGCTGCTCGAGCTCGTCGCGCACGGCCACGAGATCGCGGCCGTGTATACGCGCGCGCCGAAGCCCGGCGGACGGCGTGGCCTGCAATTGCAGCCGACCCCGGTGGAAGAGGCCGCGCGAAAGCTCGGCGTGCCCGTGCTGACGCCGAAGACGTTGAAGACGCCGGAGGCGCGGGAAGAATTCCGCGCCTTCGACGCCGATGCGGCCGTCGTCGTCGCCTATGGCATGATCCTGCCGCAGGCGATCCTCGATGCGCCAAAGCTCGGCTGCTACAATCTGCACGCTTCGCTGCTGCCACGCTGGCGCGGTGCTGCTCCCATCAATCGCGCGATCATGGCCGGCGATGCCGAGAGCGGCGTGATGGTGATGAAGATGGATGTTGGCCTCGACACCGGCGACGTCGCCATGGCGGAACGGCTCGCGATCACGGACAATATGACCGCGCTCGATCTGCACGATCGTCTGTCCCGGCTCGGTGCCGATCTGATGGTGCGCGCCATGGCCGCGCTCGATCGCGGCGGGCTTCAGCTCAAGAAACAGAGCGAGGACGGCGTCACCTATGCCGCCAAGATCGACAAGGCCGAAGCGCGGATCGACTGGACCAGGCCCGCGCGCGAGGTGCTGCGCCATATCCACGGCCTGTCGCCGTTTCCCGGCGCCTGGACCGAGCTCACCGGCGTGAGCGAGAACGCGCGCGTAAAAATCCTGCGCTGTGAATTGGCGAAGGGTTCGGGTACGCCGGGCGAGGTGCTCGACGATCACCTCACCATCGCCTGCGGCGAGGGCGCAATCCGCCTGATCGAGCTCCAGCGCGAAGGCAAGGCGCGCATGCAGGCCGCGGACTTCCTGCGTGGCGTGCCGCTGAAGTCCGGCGCCAAATTCACCTGACGCTGTCATACCCCGCGAAGGCGGGGTATCCAGTACGCCGAGGCTTCTCGGTCGAACGGATAGGCTGCGGAGTACTGGATCGCCCGGTCGAGCCGGGGCGATGACAGCGAAACTGGACAAGATGCCCCGCTACAAGCTCACCATCGAATATGACGGCGCGCCGTTCTTCGGCTGGCAGGTGCAGGAGACGCTGCCCTCGGTGCAAGGCGCGCTGGAGGCTGCCGTGAAGGCGATGACCGGCGCGGATGCGCGCGTGCACGGCGCCGGGCGCACCGATGCCGGCGTGCATGCGCGCGGCCAGGTCGCGCATGTCGATATCGACAAGCAGTTTCCGCAGGGCCGTTTTCGCGACGGCTTGAACGCGCATCTGCGCCCGCATCCTATCGCCGTGCTCGAAGCCGATATCGTGCCGGAGACTTTCGAGGCGCGCTTCTCGGCCATCAAGCGCCACTACCGCTACCGCATCGTCAACACCCGCGCCAATCTCGCGCTCGATGCCGGCCATGCCTGGCGCGTGCCGCGCCGGCTCGATGCCGATGCGATGCATGCGGCGGCACAGCGCCTGCTCGGCAAGCACGATTTCACCACCTTCCGCGACACCGAGTGTCAGGCCAGGTCGCCGGAGAAGACGCTCGATCAGCTCGACGTGCTGCGCGACGGGCGCGAGATCATTATTCTCACCTCGGCGCGCTCATTCCTGCACAGCCAGGTCCGTTCGATGGTGGGGTCGCTGATGTGGGTCGGCGAAGGCCGCTGGACTGCCGACGATCTCTCCGCAGCGCTCGCCGCCCGCAACCGCGCCGCCTGCGGCATCGTCGCCCCGCCGGATGGACTGTATCTGATGCAGGTAGATTATTGAGAGGGGTGAGGGCGCGCGCTCTCGCTACATTCACCACTGTCATGCCCCGGCTTGACCGGGGCATCCAGTACGCCGCGGCCTCTCGGCTCAGTCACTGCCGTCTCTGGAATACTGGACCGCCCGATCAAGTCGGGCGATGACAGCGGAGTTTGGGCGGGCAGAAGAGCCTACCCAAAATACCTCTGCAAAATCCCGCGATACACCTTCGTCAGCTGCTCCAGATCCCTGACCGGCACGCGTTCGTCGACCTGGTGCATGGTCTGCCCCACCAGGCCGAACTCGATCACCGGGCAATAGCTCGAAATGAAGCGCGCATCCGAGGTGCCGCCTGAGGTCGACAGCTCCGGCTTGCGGCCCGTGACTTCCTCGATCGCGGACACCGCGAGATCGGTGAAAGGGCCGGGCTTGGTCACGAACACGTTCGAGTTCGAGGGCTCCCAGACGATGCGGGCGCGGATGCGGTTGCCGCAGGCTTTTGTCAGCCGCGTCTCGACCAGCTCGCGCAGGCTCGCCTGGGTGTGGTTGTCGTTGTAGCGGATGTTGAATTTTGCGCGGGCTTGGCCCGGGATGACGTTGTTGGCGGTGTTGCCGACGTCGACCGAGGTGAATTCGAGATTGGAGGCCTGGAACTGCGCGCTGCCATGGTCGAGCGGCTCGTCGGAGATGGCCACGATCAGCCGCGAGATATCAGGCACCGGATTGGCAGCGCGGTGCGGATAGGCGACATGGCCCTGCACGCCGTCGACATACAGCGTGCCGGATTGCGAGCCGCGGCGGCCGACTTTGATGGTGTCGCCGAGCGCCTCGACGTTGGAGGGCTCGCCGAGCACGCAATGATCGAATTTCTCGCCGCGCTCCGCCGCCCACTTCAGCAGCTTGATGGTGCCGTTGATGGAGACGTCTTCCTCGTCGCCGGTGATCAGGAACGAGATCGAACCCGAGCCCGATTTTTGGCCGTCGCTGCGTGGCTTGCCGCCGTTCGCGGCGAGATGCTCCAGCACCGCGGCGACCGAGCAGGCGATGCCACCCTTCATGTCGACCGCGCCGCGGCCGTGCAGAAAGCCGTCCTTCACCTCGCCGGAGAATGCACCGACGCTCCAGGCGCTCTCGTCGCCCGGCGGCACCACGTCGGTGTGGCCGGCAAAGGTGATGTGCGGCCCCTCAGTGCCGATCCGTGCATAGAGATTGTCGACGTCGGCGGTGCCGGGCTCGCTGAAGGTGACGCGGTGGCATGTGAAGCCGGCTGCGGTGAGTGCTTTTTCGAGCACGCCCAGCGCACCGGCATCGGCCGGGGTTACCGAGGGGCAGCGGATGAGATCGCGGGCGATCGAGAGAGCATCGGTCATACGCCCCGCTTAACATGCATGCCGCCGGGTGGGCTAGCACTGGGCGGGACAAATTCGATCTCGCTCTGCTGGTCCCAGCTTCTCGCCGCAGGCGGGGCGGGCGCGGAGCCGCTCTCCACCCTAGCCAACGGATCGGCGCCGAACCGGTTGCCGCCCGAGGTGCCGGGGACAATGAACATTTCCACGAGACGGACTCTCGGTGTCGTCCCGGCGAAGGCCGGGACCCATAACCACAAAACACATTTGGTCGCGAAGCTGCTAACTCCGAGTCTTCGCCAAACCACGCGCGGGAGTATGGGTCCCGGCCTTCGCCGGGACGACGATGATCGCAGCTGGCCGAACTTAATCCCGCAGCAGCTCGTTGATGCTGGTCTTGGAGCGCGTGCGCTCGTCGACGCGTTTGACGATGACGGCGCAGGCGGTGCTCGGGCCGATCTGGCCGTTCTTCATGGGCTTGCCGGGCAGCGCGCCGGGAACGACGACCGAATACTCAGGCACTTCGCCGATGAAGATCTCGCCAGTGTCGCGGTCGACGATCTTGGTCGAGGCACCTAGGAATACGCCCATCGACAGCACCGCGCCCTTGCGCACGATCACGCCTTCGGCGACCTCGGAGCGCGCGCCGATGAAGCAATCGTCCTCGATGATCACGGGCTCGGCCTGCAGCGGCTCGAGCACGCCGCCGATGCCGACGCCGCCGGAGATGTGCACGCGCTTGCCGATCTGCGCGCAGGAGCCGACCGTCGACCAGGTGTCGATCATGGTGGATTCATCGACATAGGCGCCGAGATTGACGAAAGACGGCATCAGCACGACGTTGCGGGCGATGAAGGCCGAGCGGCGCACGATGGCGCCGGGGACGGCGCGGAAACCGGCGTCGCGAAAACGGTTCTCACCCCAGCCGTCGAACTTCGAGGGCACCTTGTCCCACCAGGTCGCCTTGCCGGGGCCGCCGGGAATGGCGCCCATGTCGTTGAGGCGGAACGAGAGCAGCACCGCCTTCTTCAGCCATTGATTGACCTTCCACTTGCCGTCGGTGCCGCGCTCGGCAACGCGGGCCTCGCCCTTGTCCAGAATCTCCAGCGCGTGATCCACGGCCTCGCGGACCTCGCCCCTGGTCGAGGTCGAGACGCCATCGCGCGCCTCGAAGGCGCCGTTGATGGTGGATTCGAGGGCGGACAGGGACATCAGGATTTCCTCTCGGGAAGGCAGGATTTGCGGTGATTTGGAGCGCTTTTTCGGGATTTGGGGGGACGGAGTCAAGGCAAACTCAGTGTCGTCCTCCATCGTCGTCCTGGACAAGCGAACAACGTGAGCGCCGATCCAGGACCCATTACCCCTGGGAGGTGTTTGGCGAAGGCTGGTAGTTATCAGCTCGCGCCAAATTCCACCCTGGGATAATGGGTCCTGGCTTTCGCCAGGACGACAGCGGTTATTTGGGAGACAGCCTGCCCAAAAAACCCGCGAGATCATCCGTGACATGGTCGACATGGGCGGCATCACGGCCCGCCAATTCCCAGTCCTCGCGCACGACCTCTTTCGTCCCATCCGGTATCACCAGCACGGTGGTCATGCCGAGTTCGTGCGGGACGGTGAGGTTGCGGGCGAGGTCTTCGAACATCGCGGCGCGGGTCGGATCGACCGAATGGTCGGCGAGAAACTTGCGGTAGGTCTGCGGCGCCGGCTTCGGCTCGAATTCGGCGGCGATGATGTCGAACACGCCGTCGAAATGCGTCGCAAAGCCGAGCCGCGCCAGCACCGCATCGACATGATCGACCGAACCGTTGGTCAGGATCAGCTTTCGTCCCGGCAGTTTTGCGATGGCCTCGCCCAGCGCCGGGTTCGGCTCTAGCGGAGAGTGGTCGATCTTGTGGACATAGGCGAGATAGTCGTCGGCGCGGACGCCATGCAGGGTCATCATGCCGCGCATGGTGGTGCCGAAGCGCTGGTAATAATCCTTCTGGATCTTGCGCGCTTCCACCGCTGTCAGATCGAGCCAATTGCAAACGAACTCGGTGATCCGCGCATCGACCTGTTGCCACAGATTGACGTGGTGCGGATAGAGCGTGTTGTCGAGGTCGAACACCCAGGTGTCGACATGGCCGAAGGCGCGGGGGGATTTCATTTTCACTCTCTATCCGTTGACCGCGGTGGCGCCCCACCCTCAATCGTCGTCCTGGCGAAAGCCAGGACCCATACTCCGTGACCGATCATTGGGGCACGCTAGTCGTCGTTCTTCGCCAAACCGAATCCTGGGGTCATGGGTCCTGGCTTTCGCCAGGACGACAGCGGAGTGCATGGCACCGGTACGATCACAAAAGCAATCACGGCATCGCAAACCGCAGCGTCTTGCCGCCGCTCGACATGTCCACCGCGCCAAAGCCCGTGGCCGCGAAGCCGCGCGCGCCGCAGTCGGTCTGCTCGTTGGTCTCGAACTTGGTCTCGCGCGTGCAAAGCTGCTTGTCGCCGCCCCAGTTCAGCGGCTTGTCCTTCAGCTTGACGACGCGATTGTCGGCGTCGATGGCTTCCGCGAAGCTGAAGATCTGCTTCGGCTGGCCGCTCACATCGGGGTGCAGGCAGGTCTTGGGGTCGATGCGATACCAGCCGCGGCTGGTCACCGCCTTGCCGTCGTCGGTGGCAACCGCCGCCATCACCTTGTGCGTGGTGTCGTTGCACCAGGTGAGGCCGGTCGCAGACGGCGTCTGCACGGCATCGACCATGGTCTTGAAGAAGTTCGGCGACGACAGGATGTCGGACGACAATCCGCGGCTCTTCAGGAAAGCGGCCAGCGCGCCTTGCGTCTTCGGCCCGTCGACGCCGTCGATTGGCGCGGCGTCGTAGCCTGCGATCACCAAAAGCCGCTGGATGCCGGCGAGGCGAGCCTGCTCGTCGTCATATTCGGAGTCCTCGGCGAGATAGGCGACGAAATTGCCGTCCGCGCCTTGCGTCGGCGTGATCTGGGTGAAGGCGGCCTGGGTCTGGCCACTGCGGCACTGCCGCGCGGCCGCGATGACGAAATTGTCCTGCGCGACGCACAGCGTGTCGCTGCCGTTCTGCGGGATCGGGGAGGCGCCGTAGACGCCAAGCGCGCGGGCGTTGAGCAGGATGCGGTCGGCGGAGAGCGTGCCTTGCACCACCACGCGGCAGGTGGCGGGGTCGATCCTGAACCAGCCACGCGTCGCGGTCGCCGCCTTGTCGTCGATGCCGATCGCGGCCTCGACGACATAGGACATGCGATTGCAGATTTTCAGGTCGGCGAAGGCCGGTGCGGAGGAGAACACGAACGAGACGGCCGCGGCGGGGAGGGTCATCAGGAAGCGTGTGAAGGTCGAGCGGCGATGCCGCCGAGTCCTCAACTCGTCATGCCCGGGCTTGTCCCGGGCATCCACGTTCTTGGCGCGGGACGAAAGGTCGTGGATGGCCGGGGCATCTTCGCGAAGACGCGCTTCGCGCTGTTGCCCGGCCATGACGGCTTTCATGCGTGGCGCCTCTCGCATCACTTGTGGATCAGCGTGCCCGTGCCGGTGTTGGTGAAGAGCTCGAGCAGCACCGCGTGCTGCATCTTGCCGTCGATGATGACGACACCCTCCACGCCCTGTTCGAGCGCATAGATGCAGGTCTCGACCTTGGGGATCATGCCGCCGGAAATGGTGCCGTCGGCGATCAGCTTTCGTGCGTCCTTCACCGAGAGCTGCGGGATCAGCTTCTTGGATTTGTCGAGCACGCCCGGCACGTCGGTGAGCAGCAGCAGCCGCTTCGCTTTCAGCGCGCCGGCCACAGCGCCGGCGAAAGTGTCGGCGTTGACGTTCAGCGTCTGTCCCTCTTTCGAGGTCGCGAGCGGTGCCAGCACCGGGATCAGCTCGTAGCCGATCAGCTGGTTGAGCAGCGTGAGATCGACTTTCTCGGGATCGCCGACGAAGCCGAGATCGACCGCCTTCTCGATGTGCGAGTCCGGATCCATGATGGTGCGCGTCGTCTTGGACGCCTTCACCATATTGGCGTCCTTGCCTGATAGCCCCACGGCCTTGCCGCCGGCCTCGTTGATGTAGCCGACGATCTGCTTGTTGACGGAGCCGGCGAGCACCATCTCGACGATCTCGATGGTCGCGGCATCGGTGATGCGCAGGCCGGCTGCGAATTCCGAGACGATGCCGAGGCGCTTCAGCATGGTCGCGATCTGCGGGCCGCCGCCATGCACCACCACCGGATTGATCGCGGTCTGCTCGAGCAGCACGATGTCGCGGGCGAAATTCTTCGCGGTCTCCTCGTCGCCCATGGCATGGCCGCCATACTTGATGACGATGGTTTCCTCGTCATACTGCTGCATGTGCGGCAGCGCTTCGGACAGGATGCGGGCCTGGTCGAGCGGGGAGATTTCGGTCATGAGGCGGATCTCGCTGGCGGGATACTCGGGCCGCGTTCTATCCGATTGGCGGGCGGGGCGCAAAGTGGTCTTCGTCCCCCACACGCAGCCGCGTAGCCCGGATGGAGCGCAGCGTAATCCGGGAATCTACCCGCGCAAGCTCTCCCGGATTGCGCTTCGCTCCATCCGGGCTACGGACTGCGCTTCACCACCACCGCGGCGAGCGTCACCGCCAGCCAGCTCAAGATCATCACCGATCCACCGGTCGGCGCTGCATAGGGAAACAGCGAATGGCCGGCATATTGCCGCAACGTGAGGTCGCCCGCGAACAGCGCGGCGCCGGCTGCGAAGCCGGACGCGGCGATGATGCCAATTCCGTCGTGCAGAAGGCCGCGCCCGAGCAGGGCGACGGCCGCGAGTATGGCGGTTGCATGAAACAGCAGCATGGCACTTGCGGCGGCGAGCCGGCTCGCATCGCCGCCATGCGCGGAAGCCGCGGCCAGCGCGACGCCGGCGGCGCCCATCACGCCGGCAAGCCCGATCAGCAGGCGGAATGCCGTCATTACGAGGTTCGCTCTTCCAGCAACTTTGCGATCGCTGCGCGCAGCTCGGCCATGCCGGTCGCGCTCCGCGACGAGGTCGCGAGCACGTTGGGGAACGCCGCCGGACGCTTGGCGAGCGCGGCCTCGGTCTCGATGATGCGCGATTGGAGCTCGGTGGCCTTGATCTGGTCGGCCTTGGTCAGCACGATCTGGTAGCTGACCGCGGAGCGATCGAGTGTCTTCAGGACTTCGAGATCGACGTCCTTGAGGCCGTGCCGCGCGTCCACCAGCACGTAGACACGCGCGAGGCTGGCGCGTCCGAGCAGGAATTTGTGGATCAGCTCGGTCCAGGACGCGACCTGGCTCTTCGGCGCTTTGGCGTAGCCATAGCCGGGCATGTCGACGAGGCGCAGTTCACTTTTCCCGGGGACCTCGAAGAAGATCAGCTCCTGGGTGCGGCCCGGGGTATGCGAGGTGCGCGCGAGCGCGTTGCGCCCGGTCAGCGCGTTGATCAGGCTGGACTTGCCGACATTGGAGCGGCCGGCAAAGGCGATCTCCAGCCCCGCCATCGGCGGCAGCGTTTCAGTCGAGGGCGAGGCCCAGATGAACTGCCAGTCGCGCGTGAACAGCTTCCGCCCGACCTCGATCAGCTTCGCATCCTTGTCGTCATTCATGCGAAGGCTTTCTGTTTGTCCGCGTCATTGCGAGCGAAGCGAAGCAATCCAGAAATGCGTCCGCGGAGGGGCTCTGGATTGCTTCGTCGCTCGCTCCTCGCAATGACGACCGCTACGTCGCCTTCTTCGCGAACGTCGCCTTGAGATTATCGAATAACTCCACCTTCACGCCGTTGCGGCGCATGATGAAGCTCTGCTGCAGCACCGAGAGCGTGTTGTTCCAGGCCCAGTAGATCACGAGGCCTGCCGGGAAGCCCGCCAGCATGAAGGTGAAGATCAGCGGCATCCAGTTGAAGATCATCTGCTGCGTCGGATCCGGCGGCGTCGGATTCAGCTTCATCTGGAACCACATCGTGATGCCCATGATGATCGGCCAGATGCCGAGCGCGAGGTAGTGGCCGAACACCGGGATAGTGGTCGGATCGAACGGGATCAACCCGAACAGAGTGAACAGGTTGGTCGGGTCCGGCGCGGAAAGATCCTTGATCCAGCCGAAGAACGGCGCGTGCCGCATCTCGATGGTGACGAACAGCACCTTGTACAGCGAGAAGAACACCGGGATCTGGATCACCACGGGAAGACAGCCGGCGACCGGATTGATCTTCTCCTTGCGGTAGATCTCCATCATCTCCTGCTGCTGCTTCACCTTGTCGTCAGGGTAGCGCTCCTTCAGCGCCTGAAGCTGCGGTTGGACCGACTTCATCTTCGCCATCGAGGCGTAGGACTTGTTCGCCAGCGGGAAGAACAGGAGCTTCACGATCACGGTCACGAGCAGGATCGAGATGCCGAAATTGCCGAAGAAGCGGTAGAAGAAGTCGAGGCCGAGGAACATCGGCTTGGTGATGAAGTAGAACCAGCCCCAGTCGATCAACAGATCGAAATGGTTGAGGCCGAGTTCCTTGTTGTAGCCGCCATGGCCGGCGAGCGGGAAGTTGATGCCGACGACGCTGGCTTCCTTGGCGCCGGCGAACAGCCGCGCGTTCGCGGTCGCGGAGCCGCCGATCGCGACAGTGACGGGATCGAGCAAATAATCGGTCTGGTAGGTGTGGACGTTGCCGCTCGGGTTCGACGAGAAGCGCGCCTGAATTTGCGCACTGGTGTCCGGCAGCAGCGCCGAGGCCCAGTACTTGTCGGTCATGCCGAGCCAGCCATTGGTGGCCTTGAAGTTCACCGTCCGGGCTTCGTCGATTTTCTTGTAGGCGTATTCCTGCAAGCCATCGAGATAGCCGATCAGGCCTTCATGCAGGATGTAGTAGCCGGAGACCTGCGGCGTGCCGTGGCGCGAGATCAGCGCGAACGGATAGAGCGTGACCGGCGCGTTGCCGACATTGCTCACCTCGTCCTTGACGGTGAAGAGGTAGTGGTCGTCGACCGCGATGGTGCGGCGGAAGCTGAGGCCTTCGCCATTGTCCCATTTCAGCACCACCGGCGTGGTCGGCGTCAGGCTGCCGCTGCCGTCCTGCTTCCAGACGGTCTGCGCGTCCGGCAGTTTCGCCGTCACGCCCGTCGCCGGCACCCAGCCGAACTCGGCGTAATAGGGCTCCGCGGTACCCGAGGGCGAATATAGAATGATCGGCGGTGACTTCGGGTCGACCGTTTCGCGGAATTGCACCAGCGCGACATCGTCGATGCGGCCGCCCTTCAACGAGATGCTGCCGGCGATTCGCGGCGTCTCGATCTTCACGCGCGGGCTGGCAGCAATCGCAACGTCGCGGGCAACGACCGGCTGGGCTTGCTGGTTCGCGCTCGGCGTCGCCGGCTGGGCCGTGCTGCCGGCCTGCGGCGCGGCGCCCGGCGTCGCGGAAGCCGTCGGCTGCGGCGTGCCCTTCTGCAGTTCGGCCTGCGCCTGTTGCTGGGCGCGCTGCTTCTCCATCGCCGGCATGTTGTAGAAATACTGCCAGGCGATCAGCACGAAGCCCGACAGAATGACGGCGAGGATGGTATTGCGGTTGTCGGTCATCATTCTCTCGTCATCAATCCGGTTTGCGGCTGGTCGCAGGAGCGGGGCCGGGCTTTGAGCCGTCGGTTGTTGGGCTGCTTTTTGAGCCGCGTCCCTTGCGCGTATGCCGTGCGGGCTTCGCGAACGCTATGCGCAGATCGTCGAGCATGGTGGCGAAGTCGCGCGAGAGCGCGTCCCTTCGGCCGACCAGCACATAATCATGATGGGGCTGCATC
Source organism: Bradyrhizobium sp. WSM1253 (assembly GCF_000244935.1). Taxonomy (NCBI): domain Bacteria; kingdom Pseudomonadati; phylum Pseudomonadota; class Alphaproteobacteria; order Hyphomicrobiales; family Nitrobacteraceae; genus Bradyrhizobium; species Bradyrhizobium sp. WSM1253. Next base: position 4,133,739 of record NZ_JH600073.1, on the reverse strand, counting down.
GACACCGGATCGAGCCGATTCACCAGTTCGCGAAGCCGGCGCCGGATGCGATTGCGCTCGGGAGCGTTGCCGTTCTTTTTGGTGACGGTGAAGCCGATCCGGACCGGGCCGCTGTCGTCTCGGCCAAGGTTTTGGCGGTCAAGGCTTCGGCGGTCAAGGCTTTGCAGGACGAACGCGGGACTACTCACCCGCGCGCCATTGGCAACGGCGAGGAAATCCGCTCGCTGCCTCAGCCGATCCATGATGAAATCCCAAAAAGGGGGTCCGGCTCAGGCGCTCAGACGCTTGCGGCCGCGGGCGCGGCGGGCGGCGAGCACCTTTCGGCCGCCGGCCGTGGCGAGACGGGCACGGAAGCCGTGACGGCGCTTGCGCACCAGTTTGCTGGGTTGATAAGTCCGCTTCACGGGTTTTTCTCCGCTGACCGGGCAATTTGCCTGTAGAATTGATGATAACGTCCGGAAGATGCTGCCCAAAACGGGCCTTTTTCGGCCCCAAGAGAGCCGCTCCCGGCGGTCACACCGGGTCATCGCGGACAATTGGCCGGCTTATAAGCGAGCGCCTTCTTTTCGTCAACGCCGCACGAGCGCTCAATTCCGTCGAATATCGCTGTTAGTCTGGGGTTTTTAACCCTTGAGGTGGCGACTCGCCAGATCTGCGCTTACATCCGACCTTGGCAGATTGACGATCTGTAATTTGACCGCGCTGGGGGCGGGCCGCATCTTCATACGCGCCAAAACCCTTCACCCGGCGACATCTTTAATCCGGTAAAGGCAGCGAGGGCGAATTTCGTGGCAGCGACAGACCTCCAGCCGATCCAGGATGGGGATCAGCGGGACCCGCCGGCGACGCTGCCGCGCGGGACGCGCGGGCTTGGGCTGTCCGGCAAGCTGCTGCTGCTCACCGTTCCCCTGGTGATGATCGCGGCCATCCTGCTCTACGTGCCGGCCATCGCCAACTTCTGGGTCAACCGGCTCAACGACCGCGTCGCCGCGGCCAACACGGCGGCGCTGGTGCTCGATGCGGCGCCGCTCGGCATGGTCCCCGATTCGCTCTCGCGCGAGATCCTGAAGAGCATCAATGCGCGCGCCGTCGCCATCAAGATGGGCCAGCAGCGCCGTCTGCTCGCCAGCGACAATCTGCCCGCGGCCATCGAGCACGACATCGACCTGCGCGACATGACGGCGTGGGAGGCGATCACCGGCTCGTTCCGGATGATGCTGGAGACCGGCAACCAGGCCATCCGGATCGTCGGGCCCGGCGTCGGCAACGCCCAGTTCATGGAGATTGTCACCGACGAGCTGCCGCTGCGGCAGTCAATGTACCGCTTCTCCCGCAACGTCGTGGTGGTCGCGCTGATCATCGCGGTGCTGACCGCCGGCCTCGTCTATCTCGCCATGCATTATCTCTTCGTGCGCCCGATGCGGCGGCTGACTGCGAGCCTGGTCGGCTTCCACGAAAATCCCGAGAGTTCGGCGGGGATCATCGTGCCGAGCCAGCGCAGCGACGAGATCGGCGTTGCCGAGCGCGAATTGTCGGACATGCAGCGCGACCTGATGTCGATGCTGCACCAGAAGAGCCGGCTCGCCGCCCTCGGCCTCGCCGTCTCCAAGATCAATCACGATTTGCGCAATCTGCTGGCCTCGGCGCAGCTCCTGTCGGACCAGCTCGCCAGCGTGCCGGATCCGCGGGTGCAGCGCTTTGCGCCAAAACTCGTGCGCTCGCTCGAGCGCGCCATCGCCTTCTGCCAGTCGACCTTGTCTTACGGCCGCGCTCAGGAAGCCGCGCCCGACCGGCGCATGATCATGATCGAGCCTGTGGTGCTGGAGGTGCGCGAGACCGCCGGCCTTGCCTCCGACGCCTCGATCGCCTGGGTCGCCGCGATTGAGCGCGGGCTCGCGGTCGACGCCGATCCCGACCAGCTGTTTCGCGTGCTGCTCAACCTCGTCCGCAACGCCGCCCAGGCGCTGGAAAGCCATGCGTCCGCCGAGGGCGGCGCGCAGCAGATCCGGATCACGGGAAAACGCGAGGGCGCGGTCGCCATCATCGAGGTCTCCGACACCGGCCCTGGCGTGCCGCAGAAGACCCGCGATCACCTGTTCGAGGCGTTCCAGACCTCCGGCCGCCCCGGCGGCAGCGGCCTCGGCCTTGCCATCGCCGCCGAGCTGGTCCGCGCCCATGGCGGCGACATCCATCTGGTCGAAGGCACCATCGGCGCCACCTTCCGGATCGTCATCCCCGACCGCCCCGTGGAACTGCTCTCCGTCCGCAACGAGCGGGCGCGGGCGTAGGTCGGCCGGCGGCCGAGTGCGGAAACCGTCATGTCCCTGCAAAATCTCCCCAATCCGGACCTTGCCAATTGGGGCAAGAGCGGTTAGTCAGAGCGCTCTTTCGCACCCCTCCGGCGTCGCCGGGGGCTGCCTGCGGGCCACGCCCGCACTGTCAGCGAAAAACGCGCCCGTAGCTCAGCTGGATAGAGCATCAGACTACGAATCTGAGGGTCGGACGTTCGAATCGTTCCGGGCGCGCCATTTCGGTACCGACTGTCGCCTGGTCACGCGGATCGAAGCCCCCTTCAGCGGCCCAGCGCAGCGGTCATTGCCCGGTTCGTTCACTCCCTCCGCTCACTGAGACCCAACTCTGTCCATAGCCACGCGAAATTGTAGCTGGCCATCGGATTATCTGGATCGGCGTGCTTCGCCGTCCGGTTCTCCATGAGCTTGAGCCACTCGACGACCTTCATCCGTCCGCCCTCCGTCTTCACCGCGGTCCGCGGCGTTTGCCCGTCGAGCGCGGGAACCGGTTGATCGAGCACGTCACGGTAATGCCGGTCCATGTAGTCATGGACGATGGCACGCTGCTCGTCCTCAGGGATATCGAGCTGATTTGGCATGGCAGACTCTCGCGACACCATGACCTGCTCGATCGATTCCGTCTTGACCGAGGGGTGGCGCAGGCGTCCGCCGAGCGCGTCGGACAGCAGTGCGCATCCGCGGCTGCAGCGCTGTTCGGAGTTGGTATTGAGCACCAACGTCTTGCTCTCCAGCCGTATATCGCCCAGCACGAGCCTGTCCTCGTCGGACCATGTTTCGAAGGTCAGCTGTTTCCGCGATGATCCGTCGTGCCCTGGTGCGGCGGCGGGCTTGGCTGCGCTTCTGTTTTCGCCAACCCAGCTCCATGACTTCGAGCTCGTGGCGCGAAACTCCGGACGTGCTTCCAACGCCGCTCGGATGTCACGCCCCGTGGTGCGGGCGGCGAGCGGGAAGCGCGCCTCGCACAGCATCACCTCGTCCCCTTCCGCGTTCCGCAAATCGGGAATTCTCGGTGACTGAATTCGGTCGATCGCGTCGACAAGCCAGAACGTGGTGAACATGGGCGTGATTGCGCGGAGCCTGTCGGTGGGAGAAAGGTCCGAGAATCGGTCCTCGTCGAACTCGTATCCGTTCGCTTCCGCCAATTCTTGCTCTTCCTCGCTGCTCAGCGACTCCAGCTTCCGAACGGCCGCGACCAAGAGTTCCGATGTCTCGTGGTCGAATACCAGCAAGCCGCCACCGATCTGCGACCGCGAACCGACATGAACCACGCGCGCGGCAATGCGGTCCCATGGCTTGAGGCTTCGGGTCGCGCTCCGCTCGCTGACCAGGACCGGTTCGGTGTCGCGAAGCAGGTCGCGCGCCAGGAACGAAGTGTCGGGGACGATGTCGCTGACCTCATAGAGGCTCATCGTCGATTTCCGCAGCGCGGCCATGTAATTGCGAATCGATGCGGATTCTTTCCAGCCGCGGCGCTTGAGATAGTCATCCGTCGCGTTCTCGCCGTCGAATTCACGGGTCAGGAAGTCCTCGAAAGCGCAGGCCCACACGGTGCTCATGAACAGGTCTTCGCCGATGGTCGAAGCGATCTGCTCGATCTCGATGCCGGTTTCCTCGCAGGTGGGGACAAGGTGACCTTCAAGGACCCAGTCGAACCGATCGGCCCATCGATCGCGCGTAGACCACCTTATCAACCCTTCGAGCACGTGCTTGCTGGCCATATCCCTGCTCGCATCCCGGAATTCCCGGTCGCCGCGTAAGCGCGGCCATGCCGGAGTTTAGCAGGCCCGCGCGACCTGTTCGATCCGGAACTGGATTTTTCGAAACGACGATCAACGAATTTCTTTGGCACCCGAACTGGCCCTGCGACGCAAGGGCCGCGTACGCGCCGACGATGCCTGCTCGCACCGCTCACCGAAGCCGCTGCAATTGATTGCACCGGTTCCAAGCCTACGCGAACAAGGCCCGCTTTAGCGCCGCCCAACTTCCTGCGCCGTCGGATCCGAACCGAGCCCCTTGCTCGTCAGCAAAAGGTTGAACTGATCGGCGAAAAAAAGCTGCCCGTTCGGAGCCGTGATCGAAACCACAAAACCATTCACCGCGTGCTTGCGGGCCAGGATCACCGCAACGATCGCGCTGTCACGGAAATCCACGGTGCGGCAGTCGTCTTTAATAGCTTCGATGATAAATGTCATTTGGCCCATGACTACAATTGGCACGCGCCAATTGCGCGCCCGGCAACTCAACCTCGTATCGGTGAAAATGATGTTGCCGACAAGCCAGCTATTGACCCGATGGAACCGCGACCATACCCATATTGGGGGAAACAGCAGACCGGTCCTGCCTCACGCGGTGCGCCAGGGAGACATATAACTGGCTTGCAACCGACTTGTGGACGTCGGACCGGACATCCGTAGAAGCGGGCACTGGCCATGGTTGGTACGACTGAAGGCGAGGACATCGCGGCGGATTTGATCCGAACCGTCTCCCGCCACTCGTTGGCTTACATGCTGTGCGCAGCCAGCGAAATGTTCCGCCACTACGATTTCGATCCGCTGGACTTGATGATCATTCATGCGGTCTTGAACGCCAACGTTCTCAAGATCATGAAGAACCCCGAACTGGACCGGCAATTTGGCAGCATTCAGGCGGTTGAGCCGGACAAGATCAAGCAGGGCGTTTCCCGTGCCGCCCTGTCCCGCTTTTTCGGTCTGCCGATCGAAACCGTCCGGCGGCGCGCCGATCGCTTGAAGAAGCAAGGCATTTTCCGCGAGACCGACCAGGGACTGATCGTGACCGAAGCCAATCAGTTCAAGTTCGGCAATAATCACGAGCTGCAAAGAACCAACATGCTCCTGGTGCGGAAATTCCTCCGTGACCTGACGGAAGCGGGCGTCGAGCTTCCCGGCGGGATTTGACGGACCATTGCCTTGGAGTCTCCGAACCGGGACCGCACCGCGCGCAGGCGGCGTGCGCCATTCATCATCCGGCTTTCACGCGCTCTTCGGCCGAAAGGCGACGATGGATCCGGTTGGCTCGTCTTCGCGCATTGCCGCCTCGATGGCCTTCGCCAACGCAGCCTGGTCGAATGGTTTTGACAATCGCGGCAGGCTGGATCGTTCGTCGCTGGGAATCTCTGCGTATCCCGTGCTCAGGAGGATGACCGTCCCGGGGCGCTCCGCGGCGACAGCGCTGGCCAGCTGCAGTCCAGTCATCCCAGGCATGGCATAGTCGGTCACGACCAGGTCGACGGTACGGGTGCGGCGGAGCAAAGCCAGTGCCTCGTCGCCCGAGCGCGCCTCGACCACGATGTGCCCAAGATCGTCCAACATCGCTGCCGTGTTCTCGAGCACCAGGAGGTCGTCGTCGACGACAAGTACGGAAAGCTGTCGGCTGGCCCGCGGTACGGGCGCCGGAGCTTCCGCGCGCGGGTCAGGCACCGCGGTCTCCCCGGCCATCGGCAGCCAAATTTCGGCTGTCGTGCCCTCCCCGGGAAGGCTCCTCAAAGCGAGCTTGCCGCCGGACTGCTCGGCAAGTCCGTGGACCATTGACAGGCCGAGCCCGGTGCCTTTGCCGACGCCTTTGGTCGTAAAGAACGGCTCCTGGGCGTGCCTGAGGGTCTCGTCATCCATGCCGCAGCCGGTGTCGCTCACCGAGAGCGCAACATAGTCGCTCGTCCGAAGGCCGCCATCGCCCCGCTCTTCGCGAGCGGCAATGGTAATCAGGCCGCCGCCCGGCATCGCATCACGTGCGTTGACCGCCAGGTTGAGGACAGCCAGTTCGAGCTGGTTCGCGTCGACCCTCACCTTCGGCAGGTCCATCGGAAACAGCGTCTCGACACGAATTCCGGCCTCGAATTTCAGCAATGAGGCCATGCCGTGCACCAATTCGTGGATATCGACGACCGCCGGCCTGAGATCCTGTTTACGCGCAAAAGCGAGCATACGCTGGGTCAGGGACGCGCCCCGCTGCGCGCCTAGCGTCGCGTTGTCCACCAGGCGCTGCACCTTCGCATCGCCCGGCGGCAGGCGCCTCTTCAGAAGTTCGAGGCTGCCGAGAACGGCTGCGAGCAGGTTGTTGAAGTCGTGGGCCACACCGCCGGTAAGCTGGCCGATGGTTTCCATCTTCTGCGACATCATCAGTGCTTCGCGCGCCCGATCCAGCGCATCCTGTGCCCGTCGCCTTTCGCTGACGTCGCGCACGATCTTCGCAAAGCCGGCGATTGCGCCGCTCTCGTTCCGTACCGCAACGATCGTTGCTTCCGCCCAGAAGCGGCTGCCGTCCTTGCGGACACGCCAGCCTTCGATTGCAGACTTCCCCTCCCGCTCGGCTTCAACAAGGGCGCGCGCCGGGGCCCCGGCCGCGCAATCCTCCTCGGTGTGAAAGATCGTGTAGCTCGTCCCCACGATGTCATCGCCATAGCCCATCAGCCGGTGCGCGCCGAGATTCCAGTTGCCCACGCGCCCGTCCGGATCGAGCATGAAGATCGCGTGGTCGACGATACCTTCGACAAGGAGCCGAAAGCGTTCTTCGCTGCGCCTCAGGGTGTCGGCTTCGCGTTGAGCGCGCTCCGCGGAAGCCCTGTCATAGACGGCAGCCGCGATTCCGATGCTCAGGATCACAATGGTGATGCCGGCGAGCAGGAACGCGAGCGGCGCCTGACCGACGCCGAGATGTCCTGCCTGCCGGGCCATGATGTTTGTCGGCAGGAACATGGCGCCTTCCATCGCGGCGTAGTGCATGCCGGAGACCGCAAGGCCCATCACCAGTCCCGCGAACAGCCGCTGGACCGCGTTGGTGTTGCGAAAGGCGAGCCAGAGCGCCACGACGGAGGCGCTGATCGCGATCAGGATCGAGAGCACAACCCATCGGGGATCGTACTCCATGAGCGCCGCCATGCGCATCGCGGCCATGCCGGTATAGTGCATGCCGGAGATACCAAGTCCCATCGCGAAGCCGGATGCGAGCAGCGCCCGTGGCCGTCGTCCGACGACGGCAAAGGCCGCAGCGGCGACGACGATCGGAATGACAAGCGAGAGGAGAGTCAGGAATGGATCGTACGAGATCTCGATTCCAGGCAGGCTGAAGGCCAGCATACCGACGAAATGCATGGACCAGATGCCGCCGCCCATGGCGATCGCGGCGGCTACCAGCCAGGATCGGCGGGCCCTTCCCGAAGCAGCTCGCATTCGGGTCGCCAGGTCCAACGCCGTATAGGAGGCGAGTGCCGCGATCAGAATCGATAACGCGACCAGAACGGGATCGTGAAAAGCCGCATGATGATGCATTTCGGCCGACGCTAGCCGAACTTACGTTCGCGTTCGCGTTCCCGCAAATTGTCCTCCCCCGACGACGCCGAGTCATCCTCGGCACCAAGATCGTTTCCGCCTGACAGGACGGCGCCGATGACCGGCCGCGGCATCCGTACTTCGCCAGACGAGAATCAGTTGAGAATAGTACCGACGACGAGCCTGCACCGTAAAGGTGGCAGCAAGTCGGCCGGTTCCCGCAAAAGGTGCATGACGAGCGGCCGCCCGTCATACGCGAGGGCGGTGTCACGCGCTGCTACGCCGGCAAGGGCGTGGTGCGCTACCGATGGTAAGATCCAGGCAGGCTCGGCCGGCGGTGTGAGGTGCAGCACGCGAGATCACCTGTAATCTGCTTCACACGCAAACGCGCCCAATGACGCTAGATGGAACCAGGCGCGCCTCCGCGCGGCCTGTTCGGAGCTGGCGATGATGGCTGCACTGGCAAAGGCAATATCTCGCGCGACGAGAACCGACGTCGACGTCGAAACTCTGAAAGTCCTCGTGATCTTTTCGGGCGCGGGCTTGCTGCTCTCTCTCGTGGCCGCAATGATCTACGGACAGGCTGTCAGCGCCGCCTTGCTTTGAGAGCGCGCTTCGCCAAATCGACCGTTCGCCTCAGCGCCACCCAAGCGCCGGCGCCACGTGCGTGAGGATCGCCTCGATGGCGTGCGCGCAATAGTCGACGCCGAGTTGGTTCGGGATGGTCAGCAGCAACGTGTCGGCCTCGGCGATCGCCTCGTCCTGCTTGAGCTGCTCGATCAGCGCGTCGGGCTCGGCCGCATAGGAGCGGCCGAAGATCGCGCGGGTGCGCGGGTCGATGAAGCCGACCTGGTCCTCGCTGCCGCGCTCGCCCCCGAAATAGGCGCGGTCGCGATCGTCGATCAGCGCGAAGATGCTGCGGCTGACGGAGACGCGGGGCTCGCGGGCGTGGCCGGCCTCTTTCCAGGCTGCGCGATAGGTGCGGATCTGCGCGGCCTGCTGCACATGGAAGGCTTCGCCGGTCTCGTCGTTCTTCAGGGTCGAGCTCTGCAGATTCATGCCGTGCTTGGCGGCCCACACCGCGGTCGCGTTCGAGCCGGCACCCCACCAGATCCGTTCGCGCAGGCCTTCCGCATGCGGCTCGAGCCGCAACAGGCCCGGCGGATTTGGGAACATCGGCTGCGGGTTGGGCTTTGCAAAACCTTCGCCGCGCAAGATGTCGAGAAAGACCTCGGCATGACGCCGGCCCATGTCGGCGTCGCTCTCGCCGTCGGCCGGCTGGTAGCCGAAATAGCGCCAGCCATCGATCACCTGCTCGGGCGAGCCGCGGCTGATGCCGAGCTGGAGGCGCCCGCCGGCGATGAGATCGGCAGAGCCGGCGTCCTCCGCCATGTAGAGCGGATTCTCGTAGCGCATGTCGATCACGGCCGTGCCGATCTCGATCTTGCTGGTCTTGGCGCCGACCGCGGCGAGCAGCGGAAAGGGCGAGGCGAGCTGCCGCGCGAAATGGTGCACGCGAAAATAGGCGCCGTCGGCGCCGAGTTCTTCCGCCGCAACCGCAAGCTCGATCGATTGCAGCAGCGTGTCCGCGGCCGAGCGGGTCTGCGATTGCGGCGAGGGCGTCCAGTGCCCGAAGGAGAGGAATCCGATCTTTTTCATGGAGGCAACATATGGATGATGGGAAGAGTTTGCGACACCTCGGCTCGAGGAAAAAAATGGCAACATGGGAAGGCGTGTACGCGTAAGTGCCGTTCCTCGAGGGGGGAAGCGGACCGAAGCAGGCAACGCGGCAAGCGCCCCTTTTCACCTAACTGAGACATGCGCGCCGCAGGATTGTTGCGATGCAGAGCGCGTGGATATAAAAGGACTACGGCGGCAACATCGTCTGCAGCGCCAGCTGCGCTACGCCCCTCCCCAGCATGCGGTACCTGATCCCATGACAAAAGCGCGCGCCGTGCCCATGCCCAACAACAGCGTGCTTGCGCCGCTTTACGCGGGCGCGGACCTTTTGGACGCCTTTGCAATTCAATTGCCGGCGGGCGCCAGCGATGATGTAGAGGTGCTGGCACGCGCCGCGCTCGAGCGACAGGCGTGGTGGATTCGTGCGCTCACGCGTGTCCGCGATGTGGTGATGGCGGCAGTCGCCGTCAAATCGTCGCGCGCCGTCGGTCTTGCCGCGGCGGAGCGTGGGCCGGTTATCGGCTTCTTCCCGGTGCTGTCAAAGACTGCGACGGAGTTGGTAGTGGGCGCGGATGACCGGCATCTCGACTTCCGCGTCACCATTCAACTTCGCGCCGATGCAGCAAATGGGCGCGAGCTGGTCGCGGGTACCGTGGTGCATTGCCATAACCGACTAGGGCGCATCTATCTTGCGACGATAGCCCCGTTTCATCGCGTGATTGTGCCGGCCAGTTTGGAACAGGCGGCAAGAGCAATGAAGAGTTGAACGTGCTTTGATGGTCGTGGCAGGCTGCGGTCGACGAACGAGTCGGCTTCTGGCCCATCGGCGAAATAGCGGCGCACCGCGTTGAGGTCCGCTTGGTGAGGCACGGCGGACTGGATCTGCTCAGGTTCAATTCTTCGCATTTTGACCCAAGGCAGACATTCAGGACTCTTTATTCGTCGTGCGTTCTCGGTGGCTGACCTATTCCTCGCAAATCGGGTCGTTGTCCGTAATTGCCCGATGAGCGTTGGTGCAAAGTAAAGCTGGGCCTAGTTCGATCTCGGCGGATTGAACTTTATCGCGGGGCCGATCTGAACGTTCTCTTCACGAACGAGAGCACCTCCAACATTCACCACGCACCCGGCCTGCCAGTCCCAATAAGCCTTCTGTTTCATCGGCTCCCATCGTTTTCTACATTGATCATCTGACACATAAGGAATGACGACAAATGTGAGAGCGGCGATAAGTCCGCATCCAATCCAAAATATGCGCATCTTCCTTTTCTCAGCGACAGTGAGGAAGGACCCCTGACTGGCCGCTTCTTTCCATATAGTGTTGTGGCCGTCAAAGGTTGCATAAAATATCGCGCAACCAGTTCGATCCCGCCAACGTCGCTTTTGCCCCCTTGCTGACTCGCAAAGGCGAACTGCCATGTCCGGTTTCGCGAGAGAACGGATACCGCCGACTTCGCGAGCTATCGGGTTTATGACTACGCTCCCTGGCGCATCCGGCGTCGTATTGACGCCGGCCCGTGTTGCCGTGACGCCTCAGGCGTAGGCGACCCAGCCGCGGAAAGTGAAGCCGGTATAGAACAGCGTCGGGTCCGAGAATCCGGCCTGCCGCAAAATCGCTTCATCCTGCGCGGGCGCGAGGATTTCCAGATGGTTGGTGACGGCGTTCCGCGCGGCCGCCGCCTGATCCGGCTCGACGCCGGACGCGGCGAGGTACGCGGAGTATCGCGAGAGCCACAGCGGGCGTTCCTCTTCGCCATTGGGCGCGCTCAAATGCGCGACCACGAAAGGCGCGCGCGGCTTGAGCCGGCGGCGGATCTCCGAGGCGATACGGCGTCGCTCTTCGACATCGACGAAGTGCAGGGTCAACAGGCAGGTGGCGCCGTCGAACGGGCCTTCCGGAGCGTCGTCGATGTAGCCCTGATGAAGACGCGCACGTGGCGCGAACGATCCGAGGGTTTGCCTCGCTAGCCCCAGCATGGCCGCGGACGGATCGACGCCATCGAAGCTCCAGCCTCCATGCGCTTGCGCAAAAGCCTTCAGCTCCAGGCCGCCGCCGGCTCCGAGAACGAGAATCCGTGCATCGTCACGCGCGCGCTCGGCCAGTAGGATCGCCGCCATGGACAGCATGGCATTGTAGCCGGGGACGAACCGTGGCGGTCCTTCGGTGTATCTCGCCACCGCTTGCGGATCGGAAAACACGTTCTGAACGTCGGTCATGATGTCGTCCTTGCTGAAATGGGCCAATCACGCGCCATGCGCGCTCATGCCCTGAAGCTTTCGCGAGCCGAGGCGCTTGCGCAGATCGTCGCCCAGCATCGCCAGCGTTACCTCGCCAAAGCGCGACAGCAGCAGCGCCTGCGCATCGCCAAACGCCTGATCGAGGGCGGCATTGACGGACTGTTCGACGAGGCAGCCCGGCGCCTCCGTCCGGTTACCAATCGCCAGAAGCGAGGGACTGCCGAGCGCGATGTAGACGTCGCGCAGCGTCACCTTCGCGAGGTCGCAAGCCAACGTCCAGCCGCCGCCGTGGCCTTTTTCGGAGCGGACGTAACCAAGGTCCCGAAGCCCGGCCATGATCCGCCGGATCACCACCGGGTTGGTATCCATTGCTTTTGCCAGGGTCTCGGACGTGAAGGGACCAGGCTGCTGTGCCATGTGCAGCAGGACGTGCAGCACGCCCGATAATCGACTGTCTCGTTTCATGTAACTTTATATGTTACATGATTTCATTCAGGTCAAGCGATTTCGGCGCGAGCCTTCCGATCTCACGCTTCGACCGGAAGCGAACTGCGCGCCGCCAGGTCTGTGCAGAATCTCGTCGCAAAGCTCAGGCGGCTGACGACGATGCGAAGCGGAACGTTCTATGGATGGCGCGTTGTCGCCGCGGCGTTCGGTCTCGCCGTTCTCGGCCTGGGGTTCGGCTTCTATGGGCCGCCGATCTTCCTGAGTGCCATTCGCGAAGCCCACGGATGGCCGCTGGCCCTGGTCTCGACGGCCGTCACCGTGCACTTCCTGGCGGGATCGATCGTGACGGCCAATCTGCCGACGCTCTATCGGCGCTTCGGCATTCCGGCTGTCACAAAGGCCGGGGCGCTGTCGCTGGCCGTCGGCGTCTTTGGATGGGCGATAGCAGCGACGCCGTGGCAATTGTTCGGCGCGACGGTGTTGAGTGGTGCAGGGTGGGTGACGATGGGCGTGGCCGCGGTCAACGCCATCGTGTCGCCCTGGTTCGTCCGTCGTCGTCCCGCGGCACTCGCGGTCGCCTATAACGGCGCAAATGTCGGCGGGATCATCTTTTCGCCGCTCTGGGCTGCGGCCATTGCCAAGCTTGGGTTTGCCGTTGCAGCAGCAGCCATCGGCCTGATCTTGGTCGTGGTAGTGTGGCTGCTTGCGAGCACTGTGCTGTCGCGCGCGCCGGAGCAGACCGGATCGATGCCGGACGGCGCGGCCCCGGCCGAAGAGACTGTCTCGGCGAAGTGCGCACGGCCGCTGCCGGGATCGCCGCTCTGGCGGGACCGCAAATTCCTGACGCTCGCGGCTGGCATGAGCCTGGGGCTGTTCGCACAGATCGGCCTGACCGCACATCTCTTCTCGCTGCTGCTGCCTGCGCTCGGTGCGCAATGGACTGGGCCGGTGGTGGGACTGATCGGCGTCATGGCGATCGCCGGCCGGACGCTGCTGGGCTGGCTCATGCCTGAAAGCATCGACCGGCGGCTGGTTGCCTGCGCCAGCTACGCCGTTCAAATCGCCGGCACGATCACATTCATTGCCGCGGCCGGAACGAACATTCCGCTGTTGATCCTCGGTGTTGTCTTGTTCGGCCTCGGGTTCGGCAACGGGACGTTCCTTCCGCCGCTGATTGCGCAGCTCGAATTCGCTCCGGACGACGTGCCGCGTGTGGTCGCGCTGATTGTTGCGATGTCGCAAGGCGCCTATTCATTTGCGCCGGCGGTCTTTGGTTTGATCCGGGAATGGCTTCCGGCCGGTACGGGCGCCACGCCCGGCTTTTATGTTGCCGCGGCGCTGGTGCAGGGATTGGCGATCTGCGCATTTTGGGCGGGGCGCCAGTCGCGCCTCCGAGCCGATGCGGCTTGAAACGCCGCGCAATGGCCAATGCGTTCGATGATGCCGTTCTGCGCCTGTTTTGCCCGACGGGCCAAGAACGCGTCTTAAAATCCGCAAGTCGTCACGCCGCCTTTTTACGGCTCGGTCGGATCAGAACGTCTGCGGAAATTCCAAGACGTTCATGGAGGCGGCGGATCATCGTGATCGACAGCCCGCGCTTTCGGTTCAGAACCTCGGCGATGCGGGTGCGTGTCCCGATGATCTCTTCCAGGTCCCGCCGGGTCAGCCCTTGCTGCTCCATGCGAAACTTGATGGCCTCGATAGGATCGGGCGGATCCATCGGATCATGCTCGGCCTCGTATGCATCGATCAGCGTCGCGAGCACATCCAGACGGTCGCCTTCGGGTGTGCCGGACTTCGCGCCCCAGAGGCGCTCCACCTCCTTGAGTGCGCCATCATAGTCTTGCTTCGTCCGAATTGGCCTAATCTCAGTCGCCGCCATGCCGAACCTCCCTTACATCGACCTTGTCGTAGTCCCGGTGCGTGCCGATCCACTTGATCCACACGATGCTCTTCTCGAAATCGACTGCAACGATGGGTGCAATCCGGACGTTCGCGACGAATTCCCCGTAGCTGTGGTGTCGTCGTTGTTCTGGTCGCCGGATCAATGCTTCGTAACCGTCTAAGTCATTGATCCCGCTCATGCCGGTTACTGTGCATGGGGTTGTTTTTCGACTTTTTTGGTTTGAGGGCACGACGGTGCGAGGATGAACCGGACATCATCCGGTCCGCTACTTCATCACCCGCAGATTCTTGGTCGTGAACCGCTGCGTCTTGTCGCCGGGACGAACCGGCCGCCGTGTGCCGGCGGCCTTGCCGGTGCCGGGTGGCTGGTGCGCGGGGACCAGCTGGTCGGGGCGGGAGCCGATCAGATCGGCGCGGCCCATCTCTTTCAGGGCTTCACGCAGCACCGGCCAATTGTCGGGGTCGTGGTAGCGCAGGAACGCCTTGTGCAAACGGCGCTGCCGCAGGCCCTTGATCGCCTCGACCTTGTCGCTGCCGCCGCGCCGCACGCCGCGCAAGGGATTGACGCCGGTGTGGTACATCGCGGTGGCCGTCGCCATCGGCGAGGGCAGGAAGGTCTGCACTTGATCCGCGCGGTAGCGGTTCTTCTTCAGCCACAGCGCGAGGTTCATCATGTCCTCGTCGGTCGTGCCCGGATGCGCCGCGATGAAATACGGGATCAGATAGTATTTCTTGCCGGCCTGTTCGGCCGCCGCATCGAACATCCGCTTGAACTGGTTGTAGGCGCCGATGCCGGGCTTCATCATCTTGTCGAGCGGCCCGCGCTCGGTATGTTCGGGCGCGATCTTGAGATAACCGCCGACGTGATGGGTGACGAGCTCCTTGATGTATTCGGGGCTCTCGACCGCGAGGTCGTAGCGCACGCCGGAGGCCACCATCACCTTCTTGATGCCCTTGGTCTCGCGCATCTTGCGATAGAGCCGGATCAGATCGTCGTGCGAGGTGTTGAGGTTCGGGCAGATCTCGGGGAAGACGCAGGACGGCCGCCGGCACGCGGCCTCGACCTTCGGGTCCTTGCACGCCATCCGGTACATGTTGGCGGTGGGACCGCCGATGTCCGAGATGACGCCGGTGAAGCCGGGCGTCTTGTCGCGGATCTTTTCGATCTCGCGCAGGATCGAGCCCTCGGAGCGGTTCTGGATGATGCGGCCCTCGTGCTCGGTGATCGAGCAGAAGGTGCAGCCGCCAAAACAGCCGCGCATGATCGTTACCGAGAATTTGATCATGTCCCACGCCGGGATCTTTGCGTCACCGTAGGACGGATGCGGAGCGCGCGCGTAGGGAAGATCGTAGACCGCGTCCATCTCGTCGCTGGTCAGCGGGATCGGCGGCGGGTTGAGCCAGAGGTCGCGATCGCCGTGGCGCTGCACCAGCGGTCGCGCATTGCCGGGATTGCTCTCCCGGTGCAGCACGCGTGACGCGCGCGCATAGGCTTCCTTGTCCTGCTCGACTTGCTCCAGCGCCGGCAGCCGGATCACGGTCAAGCCTTTCGTCCGCGAAGCGCCCTCGTCGGCGGAATCGAGATCGTCGGCGTGCAGTTCGACATAGTCCTCAGGCACGCGGCGGAACAGCGCGACGCCCCTGATGTCGTCGAGCTCGCGCGGCGCTTCGCCGGCGGCAAGACGGTTGGCCACTTCGACCACGGCGCGCTCGGCATTGCCGTAGAGCAGCAGGTCCGCCTTGGCGTCGGCCAGCACCGAGCGGCGCACCTTGTCGGACCAGTAATCGTAATGCGCGATCCGGCGCAGCGACGCCTCGATGCCGCCGAGCACGACCGGGACGCCCTTGAACGCCTCGCGGCAACGCTGCGCGTAGACGACGGTGCAGCGGTCCGGCCGCTTGCCGCCTTCGCCGCCCGCGGTATAGGCATCGTCGCTGCGGATGCGGCGGTCCGCGGTGTAGCGGTTCACCATCGAGTCCATGTTGCCGCCGGTGACGCCGAAGAACACTTTTGGCTTGCCCAATACCTTGAACGGCTCGGCCGAATGCCAGTCCGGCTGCGAGATGATGCCGACGCGAAAGCCCTGCGCCTCCAGCAGCCGGCCGATGATGGCCATGCCGAAGCTGGGGTGGTCGACATAGGCATCGCCGGTCACCAGCACGATGTCGCAGGCATCCCAGCCGAGCGCATCCATCTCGGCGCGGCTCATCGGGAGGAACGGAGCCGGCTTGCGCGGGCGTGCCTGGGCCATCAGGGGTTTTTCGGCGGCGATGATCTGGATGTCCATGGCGCATACGCATAGGACTCCGGGACGGCGAATACAACCGACGGGCACGTGAAAGATCCGGTTCCGTGGCCGGCAGCCCAGGCGTGCGACGCGTTAACCGTTCGCGAACGCAGCCATCAGCTGTGTGCACCTTCTCGGGTCACACGCAGGAACCAACTGCCCTCGCGAACATTCTGATGCAGGGTTTGCGCCGGCCCGGCTGGCGCGCGCTCGCGCCCGGGGTCTAGTATCGCCTCGATGTTCGCCTCGGGCGGATGGGGGAGCCGTGAGTACAGTCATAGAGAACTTGCTGCTCCGAAAGCAGAAGCTCGTTGAGCAGCTCGAGAAGGCGCCCACGGTCGAGGACCGCGACAAAATCGAGCACCAGCTCGAACAGATCAACACCGCGCTGGATTTTCTGGACAGGCCCGGCACGAAAGGTGCGCGGTAGCAGCGCTCAATCCACCTGCAGTGCTCTTGCGTAGACCACGCCCGAATTGGTGACGTGCGTGGTCATCAGCGTCGCGAAGGCGGCAAACTCGCCGCGCGCGAACAGATCGAGCAGCTTGCGATGCTCGTCGAAGGACGTGCGGGTGCGCACGTCGATCGGCGAAGTCAAATTGGTGCGGAGTGCAGCGACGCGGCTGGATGCGAGCTGATAGGATTCGGCGAGATAGTGGTTGCCGCAATGGGCGAACAGCGCCTCGTGGAAAGCGGCATCGGCGCGCCCGTAGGCGATATTGTCCCGGGCCGCAATCGCCGGCTCCATCGCCGTGATCGCCTCGCTCATCCTCGCGGTCGCACCCTCGCGATCATGGTGGAAGGCGAGCTCGGCGGCCTTGGGCTCCAGCGCGATCCTGAAAGTGCAGAGCGCGGTGATGTCTTCGGCGCTTGGCGTGAAGACAAAACTGCCGACCTGCGGCCGGATCACGACGAGGCCCTGCGCCTGCAGCTGGCCCATCGCCTCGCGCACCGGGGTGCGGCTGACGCCGAAGGAGTTGGCCACCATCTCCTCGGAGATGGCGGCGCCGAGCGCGAACTCGCCGTCGATGATGGCTTGGCGCAGCCGCTGCATCACCCGCTGCGACAGCGATTTCGGTGCATCGAGCTTCAGCGATCGCATCGGCTCTCTCAGATCACCTTGCCGGGGTTGAGCAGATGATCGGGATCGAGCGCGGCCTTCAACGTCCGCATCAGCGCGATCTCGGCCTCGCTCCTGGCATGACCCAGCCACTTCTTCTTCAAGGTGCCGATACCGTGCTCGGCGGAGACGCTGCCGCCCATCTCGCGCACGAGACCGTAGATGATCGCGTCCATCGCTTCCTTCGGCTGCTGCTCGACGGCAAGGCCGGTCACCCAGGAGACGAGATGCAGATTGCCGTCGCCGATATGGCCGTAATAGACGCTCTCGCATCCGTCGATGCCGTCCGCCAGCGCGGCCTTGCAGCGCGTGACGAACTCGTCCATCCGCGCCACGGCGAGCCCGATATCGTAGGAGATGTGCGGCCCCAGCACTTGGCCGAACTCGGCGCAGATGTCGCGCACGCGCCAGAAGCTCTGCGTCTGCCCCAGCGATTGCGCCACGGCAGCGTCGGCGAGCAGGCCGCGCTCCATCAGCTCTTCGAGCCAGCTTTGGAACCGCGGTGCGTCGAGGCTCTCGTCGGTGCCTTGCGCTTCGACTAGCACGTAGAGGCCGTGGCCTGTGGCGACCGGCGGCTTGACGCCGGCGCGAGTCGTAATGACGTCCCAATAGTCCGGCCACATCACCTCGAATGCCGACAGCAGCGGGCCGAGCCCGCTTCGCGCGGCGCCGAGCAGCGCGATCACCGCGGCATAGTCCTCGAGCGCGCAGAGCGCGGCCATGGTCGAGCGCGGTTTTGGAAACAGCCGCAGCACCACGCGGGTGATGATGCCGAGCGTGCCTTCCGAGCCGATGAACAGATGCTTCAGGTCATAGCCGGCATTGTTCTTCATCAGCTTGTTGAGGCTGGTGATGATGGTGCCGTCGGGCAGCACGACTTGGAGCCCGAGCACCAGCTCGCGCGTCATGCCGTAGCGGATCACGCGGTTGCCGCCGGCATTGGTCGAGAGGTTGCCGCCGATCGCGCAGGAGCCGCGCGAGCCGAGATCGAGCGGAAAGAAGAAGCCGGCTTCGTCGGCCGCCTGCTGGATCGTCTGAAGCGGCGTGCCTGCTTTCACCGTCATCGTCATCGAGGCGTGATCGATCTCCTCGATGCCGCTCATGCGCTCCAGCGAGATCGCGACCCAGCCTGCCTCAGGCGATGCGCCGCGGCACAGCCCGGTCAATCCGCCCTGCGGCACGAACGGCAGATGTGCCTGCCGGCAAGTCGCGATCGCATCCGCAACGCCTTGCGCGTCGACCGGGCGGATTACCGCGAGCGGCGTTTGCGGCAGGCTCGCGCTCCAGTCGTTGCAATTGCGCGCGGGCACGTCGGTGCCAACAAGCACGGCTGCGGCGCCGAGCCTGCCGCGCAAGGCGCTAAGCAACTGGGCGGGCCGCTCGACGGGGGTCACCATGTCCATGCGAGACCTCCTCGGAATCTGGCTGCGTGTCATGCGCGCCATGACGATGGAAAGGATTTGCGCCTTTGTTGTATGTAAGGTACAAGGCGGAAAGTAAAGCAAAAACAAGGCTTGCCAAGCCCCTGGTTCGATCGTCCGAGATCAGAGGCGTGGTCCGAAGCCACAGCAACGGATGGTGTGATGACGGAGGCAATTCGCGGGTTCTGGGTGGCGTCGGCGACGCCGCTTGCCGCCGACGGCAGCGTGGACTCCGCCAAGCTCGCGGCCCACGCCAAGCAACTCTTCGGCAAGGGCGTCGACGGTGTCGTGCTGTTCGGCACCACCGGCGAGGGTACCTCGTTCAATGTCGCCGAGCGGGTCGCGACCATCGAGGCCGTGCTCAAGGCCGGCGTCGCGCCGGACCGAATTGGAATCGGCGGCGGCTTCCCCGCGATCAGCGACAGCATCGCACTGACGCGCGCCGTGCTCGGCCTCGGTCTGCGTCACGCGCTGTATCTGCCGCCTTACTTCGACCGCAGCGTCACCCCTGAAGGCATCGAGGATGCCTTTGCGGCGATCCTCGACGGCGTCGCCGACGATCGCCTGCGCGCCTACCTCTATCATATCCCGCAGATCTCGGGTGTCGCGATCCCGACGAGCGTCGCCGCGAATTTGCGCAAGCGCCACGGCAAGGTCGTTGCAGGCCTGAAAGACTCCAGCGGCGACTTCAAGCAGTTCCAGGCGTTCCGCGCCGCCGCTCCTGAGCTCGCCATCACCGTCGGCAACGAGGTTGACATCACCCGCGCGATCGCCGCCGGCGGCGCCGGCACCATCTGCGGCATGGCCAACATCGCGCCGGAGCTGGTCAAGGCCATGATCGACGGCAAGGATGTCGAAGCACGCATGCAGGCTGCCGTGGACATCGTGGTGAAATCGCCATCCTTCCTCACGACGCTGAAAGCCATCCTCGCGGCACAGACGGGCGATGCGAGCTGGCTGCGTGTGCGGCCGCCGCTCCGGGCCTTATCCGACGGCACCGTGCTCAAGCGGAAGCTCGACGAGCTGACGGCTCCCGCCATCGCGTGAGATCGCGCAAAACCGCGACACGTTGCCGCAAATTCGCGCGCTGCGTGTCGCGCTCGCTGCGCAATCAATCGAAGATTGCCGAACAGCGGGATCGGAATCTAGAACCCTTCAACACTAGAGCGATTCAAGTTCGCTTGCGGTTCTCTTCACGAACAGCGTCTGTTAGACGCGCCAGCTTCTGCGTCTGACTTGGAAGTGAATCGAAAGTGCGTGTCTATCTGGACGGCCAGCGCGTCAGCGGCCGTCGAACGCTTGCCGGCGAGAGCCGCGCGGGTCTTCTCATTGGAGCGGCCGTGCTGCTCGCCGAATTTCTCTCCAGCTCGGCGACCGCGCAGGCCCAATCCGCACTTCCGCCGGTGACGGTGGAAGCGCCGGCTCCGCGGCCGAAAGCGGCGCGTGCATCGGACCAGTCTCCGCGCCGCACGCAAACCGCCGCGCGCCAGCGCAATCACAATCCAGCACCCGCAGCGCCGACGCTCTCGGAGCGCGCCGCCGCGGAAGCCGCCGCGCAACAGGCCGCCAAGCTCGGCTACCGCGCGATGCCGAGCGCAACCACGTTGCGCAGCGGCGCCTCGCCGCTCGACACCTCGCAGGCCGTCAACGTCGTCCCTGCGCAAGTGTTGAAGGACCAGCTTCCGCGCAACATCGACGATGCGCTCGTCAATATCTCCGGCATCACCCAGACCAACACGCTCGCCGGCACCCAGGACGCCGTGATCCGTCGCGGATTCGGCGACAACCGCGACGGCTCGATCATGCGCAACGGCATGCCCCTGGTGCAGGGGCGCAGCCTGAATGCAGCCGTCGACAGCGTCGAGGTGCTGAAGGGGCCGGCCTCGCTGCTTTACGGCATCATGGATCCCGGCGGCATCGTCAACACCATCAGCAAGCGTCCGGAGCTCTATCAGCACGGCTCGGTCACGCTGCTCGGCTCGACCTTCGCGAACAACCGCAGCGGCGCTGACGGCACGCTCGACATCACCGGTCCGATCGGCGACGGCGGTCTCGCCTATCGTTTCATCGGCTACGGCGTCAGCGAGGACTATTGGCGCAATTTCGGCCGCCACAGGGAAATGCTGGTCAACCCGTCGCTCGCCTGGTACGGCGACACCACGACGGTCCAGCTCACCTATGAGCACCGCGAATTCATCACTCCGTTCGACCGCGGCACCGCGTTCGTCAACGGCGCTCCGCTGGCGATCCCGAAGACGCGCCGGCTCGACGAGCCCTTCAACAACATGTGGGGCACCTCCGACCTGGTGCAGGCCTCGGTCGAGCAGAAGCTCGACGACAATTGGAAGGTCACGGCGGCCTATAGCTACAACACCGAAACATATAGCGCCAATCAGCTTCGCATCACCGGCGTCAACGCCAAGAGCGGTGTGGAGACCCGCAGCAATGACGGCACCCAGAACTCGCTGAGCAACGCCAGTTACGGCACCTCCTATTTACAGGGTGACGTCTGGGTGGGCGGCTTCCGCAACGAGATCCTGTTCGGTGGCGAGGCGCTGTATCGCACGATCGATCGCCACGACTTGATCCGTCAGGCGACCCCGAGCTTCAATTTCTACAACCCGGTCTACGGACTGATCTCGCCGGGCACGGCTGTTTCGCCAACGGACAGCGAACAGACCGACAAGCTCGGCACCCGCGGCTTCTTCGCTCAGGACACCTTCCATCTGACCAACTGGCTGTCCGTGGTCGGAGGCGTGCGCTGGATGGAATACGAGCAGCTCGCCGGAAAAGGCCGGCCGAACTTCATCACAAACACTAATTTGGCGGGTGACAAGGTGCTGCCGCTCGGCGGCGTCATCTTCAAGCTGAACGATCAGCTCTCCTACTACGTGAGCTATACGCAGTCGTTGAAGCCGACATCGGTCATCGCAGCGTTCACCTCCGGCTTTGTCGTAGACTCCACCATCGCGCCCGAAGAAGGAACGCAATGGGAAACCGGTCTGAAGTTCGATGTCAACAAGCGGCTGTCGGGCACCCTGGCCGTCTACGACATCCAGAAGAAGAATGTCCTGGTGCTGGATGACATCGGCGGAGGCAAGTCGGCGGCGCGCGCCTCTGGCGCGGCCAAGTCGCGCGGCGTCGAATTGGACGTGACCGGCAAACTGACTGATCAATGGAGCCTGATCGGAAGTTATGGGTATACCGATGCCCGGCTGATCAATGATCCCGCTGTCGGTAACGCCAAGCTCCTGAACGCCGCCATGAACACGGCTTCGCTCTATCTCGTCTATGATTTCGGCGATGCGCTGCCCGGACGTCTGCGGCTCGGCGGCGGCGCGCACTATGTCGGTGACCGACCGGGCGACTCCCTCAACACGTTCTTCCTGCCGGCCTATACCGTCGCGGACATCTTTGCGACTTACGACACCAAGATCGACAATCTGCCGGTGACCTATCAATTCAACGTCAAGAACCTGTTCGACAAGGTCTACTATACGTCCACCACCGGAAACGCTCTGAACGTCGCGATCGGCGACGCGCGCAGGATATCCCTGTCGGCGACGGTGAAGTTCTAGCGATGACGGTGTGGCGCGAGGAAGCCGATTTCCCGGTCGTGCAGACCAGAAGGGCCGGCGCCGATGCATGAGTGCTGGCGCGCGATCAAGGCCGTTCTGCTTCAGGTCCATTCCATCGCGGGCCTCGCGCTCGCGCTGCTACTCGCTGTGATCGCGCTGACCGGTGCGATCATGAGTTTCGAGGACGAGATCGGCGACTATCTGAACCGCGGCATCATGCAGGTCGCGCCGCGCCAGGCAGCGGCGCTGATGCCGGACGAACTGGTTGCGCGCCTGACTGCGGCGCAGGATGTCGGCAAGGTCTCCGCCGTGACGCTAGCAAGTGATCCGTCCGCCGCGGTGCATGTGCGCTTCGCCCGCGACGAACGAGGCGCGCGGCCGTCCTCGCTCTATGTCGATCCCTATGACGCGCGCGTGTTGGGCGCACCGCGCGGCGAAGAGTTTTTCGCGACCGTGCGCAAGCTGCATCGCTGGCTGTTGATTCCCGGCGACGCCAAGGGCTGGGGGCGTCAGATCACGGGCGTGGCCGCGCTCGGCTTGATCGTGATGCTCGTCTCGGGACTGGTGCTGCGCTGGCCGCGGCGTGCAGGCAGCGTGAAGATGTGGCTGAAGCCCAATGTCCGGCTCAGCGGGCGCGGGCTGCATCGGTCGCTGCATGCGGTGATCGGCACCTGGGTCCTGCCGGTCTATCTGGTGATGACGCTCACCGGGCTCTGGTACTCGTTCGACTGGTACAAGGATGGCGTCGTCTGGTTGCTGTCGCGGCCGCAAGTCGCCGCCGCTAAGATGCAGCCCAAGATGCCCACAAAGGCGTCGCGTGCCACCGGCGCCGGCGAGACGGCGCAGCCGATCGGCTTTGATCGCGCGTGGGCCGCCTTCCTGCACGAAGAGGGCAGCCGCTTCTCCAAGGCGTTACTGACGCTGCCCGCCGGTCCGGGCACGGTGATACGGATCCGGTCCTGGGGGAAAGACTCCACCCTCGATACTACCCGCGACGAACTCCGCATCGACGCCGTGACCGGTCAGTTGGTCTCTGCGGAACGCTACGCCGACAAGACGTTCGGCGAGAAGATCATCGCGAATGTGCTCGACATCCACCGCGGTGCGATTCTGGGTTGGCCCGGCAAGCTCGCGTTCATGGTCGCGGCTGCGCTGATGCCGCTGTTCGCGGTCACCGGCGTCCTGCTCTATTTGTCGCGCCGCAGGATGCGGCGCCCTGTGCAGCCGCGGCTCGGCCGGCTCGTGCCGGGCGAGTGAACGGACGAACTGCTTCGACACGGCTTGGGGTCGCCCGGCTGACCTGCCGCCCTCATGTCACTTCGCCTGCATGCGCCGTTCGTCAATGACGATGTCGTTGTTGATGGCGTAGACGAAGCAGCCGCCATCTCGGCCGTTCCGCGCGGGATCGCTGTTGCATTTCGCCAACGCGGAGGTCTGGGCGTCTTTCAGGCTGGGATCCCCTGCCGAGATGAATAGTTTGCCCCCGGGATGGATCGCGATCGCCTTGGGCTCCATGGCCTTGTCGTAGTTCTGCACGTCAGGGCGCTGTCGCGTGATCCGCCGGATGATCGGAATCTGCGACAAGTCGTACTTGCCTGCATAGTGCAGCCGCGGCATGTCTCTCGACGCGAGCTCGCCTTCGGCGACGATTTCCTCGTTGACGGCCAGCAGGGCGCATGGCTTGCCGTAGCGGAGCTGACACGCTTCGAGCGAGCGGTCGCCGGTGACAGACGGGTCTTCATGCTCGCAGGAGCGAAAATAGCTTGCGCGGATGAGCTCCACGGCCTGTCCCTTGTTGGGTTTGCAGGCGAGATAGTCCTTGATCAGCGTGTCGCGAAGCGTTGGGTGTACGGCCGGCGTCGCTGCGGCCATGATCGAGGCCATTGCCCGCTCGAATTGCGATTTGCGTTCGGCATTGGTGAGCGCGGCCATGGCGACGCCCGGAAGCGCCAGAAATATCACCAGGAATTTCAACATTTTCATATTGCGCCCCCCAGACGATTTGGAAACTCTAGCCCCCAAGCGCGGCATACGAAACGATTTTTCAGCGAGGGGCCAGGGCGGGCGCGCCGCCGGGCGGGGCCATGCCCCGGATCGGGCTGGCCAACCGGCCGGCAATCATTCAAGAACCAGTCCCGTTCAAGTCTCCCAAGGTTGCCTACCCCATGAAGCTCACCACCGTCACCCCCGCCGACATTCGCCGCGCGCTGCTGCTTCGCGAGGAGATCGCGCTGCTCGATCTCAGGCACGAGGCTGGTCTCGCGACGGGACATCCATTGTTCGCCGCCAATTTGGCCGCCGATCGGATCGAGATCGAAGCCGAGGTCAGGCTGCCGCGCAAAAATGTGCCGATCGTGCTCTATGACGACGGCGAGGGATTGGTCACTGCCGGCACCGAGCGGCTGGCCGCGCTCGGCTATACCAACGTCCGCGCGCTCGATGGCGGGCTGAAGGCCTGGCGCGACGCGGGCTATCAGGTGTTCGAGGACGTCAACTCCTACTCAAAAGCCTTTGGCGAGCTGGTCGAATCGCGCAGGCATACGCCGTCGTTCAGTGCCGACGAGGTGGCAAAACTCATCGCGGACAAGGCCAACATCGCCATCCTCGACGTTCGCCGCTTCGACGAATATGCCACCATGAACATTCCGGGCTCGGTCAGCGTGCCCGGCGCGGAGCTGGTGCTGCGGGCAGGGCAGGCGGCACCCGATGCCGAGACCACCATCATCGTCAATTGCGCCGGCCGCACCCGCTCGATCATCGGCACCCAATCGCTGATCAATGCCGGCGTGCCGAACAAAGTCCGGGCACTGCGCAACGGCACCATCGGCTGGACGTTGGCGCGGCATACGCTCGACCATGGTGCCGACCGGCGTGGCGCAATCGGACCGTTCGAGGGCGGCCCGGCCAATGCGCGCGACGTCGCCTATCGCGCCGGTGTCCGCCATATCGGCGCGAGCGAGATGACTTCGCTTGTCGCGCAGGCCGATCGCACGCTCTATCGCTTCGACGTGCGTGACGCGGAGGAATATGCCGCAGGTCATCTCCCGGGGTTTCGCCACTATCCTGGCGGCCAGCTCGTCCAGGAGACCGATATGGCAGCACCAGTGCGCGGCGCGCGCGTCGTGCTGACCGACGACAGGGGCGTCCGCGCCGACATGACGGCGTCCTGGCTCGCGCAGATGGGCTGGGAGGTCTATGTGCGGGAAGGCGGCTATGACGGCGCACTCGAAATCGGTCCGCCGCACGTCCTGCCCAAGCCCGACCCAGCCCACCGCTACCGCCGCCCCTATGAGGGCACCGGCGTCGACGAGCGCGCGATGCAGGCCTATCTCGACTGGGAGTATGGTCTGGTCGATCAGTTGCGGCTTGACGGAACGCACGGGTTTTATGTGATCTGACGACCGCTCCGCCATCTTCTCCCCGTATCCGAACCCTATTGTGCTGCGCATCCCCCGCGGTCTATGAGCTGCGGCGAAGCTGTGACCCACGGAGATTTCATGCCAGTCCCAGGCCAAAGCCCTGAGCGGAGCGCGAAGGCGCTGCTGCTCGAAGGCGTCAACGACAGCGCCGTGGACCTGTTCAGAACGGCGGGTTTCACCAATGTCGAGCGCCTGACCAAGGCGCTGGACGGCGAGGATTTGCGGCGGGCGCTCAAGGGCGTGTCGCTGCTCGGCATTCGCTCGCGCACCCAGATCACCGATGAGGTGCTGGAAGCAGCCGACCAGCTTCTCGCCGTCGGCTGCTTCAGCGTCGGTACCAACCAGGTCGATCTGCTGGCGGCGCGCAAGCGCGGCATTCCGGTGTTCAACGCGCCGTTCTCGAACACGCGGAGCGTCGCCGAGCTCGTGATCGGCGAGATCGTGATGCTGCTGCGGCGCATCTTCCCGCGCTCGGTGTCGGCCCATGAGGGCGGCTGGGACAAGTCGGCGACCGGCAGCCGCGAAGTGCGCGGCCGCACCCTTGGCATCATCGGCTACGGCAATATCGGCTCGCAGCTCTCGACGCTGGCCGAAGCGATCGGCATGCGCGTGATCTATTTCGACCGCACCGACAAGCTCCGCCACGGCAACACCGAGCCGGTCGAGAAGCTGGAAGAGCTGCTGGCGCAGAGCGACGTCGTCAGCCTGCACGTGCCGGAGACGCCGGAGACCGCCGGGATGATCGGTGAGAAGGAGCTGCGGGCGATGAAGCCCGGCTCCCTCCTGATCAACAACAGCCGCGGCACCGTCGTCGATCTCGATGCGCTGGCGGGGGCTCTGCGCGACGGTCATCTCGCGGGTGCCGCCATCGACGTGTTTCCGGTCGAGCCGTCCTCGAATTCGGACCGCTTCAAGAGCCCGGTGCAGGGCCTCGGCAATGTCATCCTCACGCCGCATATCGGCGGCTCGACCGAGGAGGCGCAGGAGCGCATCGGCGGCGAGGTGGCGCGCAAGCTGGTTGACTTTTTCATCACCGGCTCGACCACGGGGGCGGTGAATTTTCCGGAGGTGCAGTTGCATCTGCGTCCCTCCGGCGCGCGCTTCAGCCACGTCCATCGCAACGTGCCCGGCATGCTGCGCCGGCTCAACGAGGTCTTCCTCCAGCGCGACATCAACATCGCCGCGCAGTATCTGGAGACCTCGGGCGACCTCGGTTACGTCGTGCTCGATGCCGACCTCGGCGGCCAGGATTCAGGCGCGCTGCTGCAGCAGATCCGCAGCCTCGAGGGGACCGTCGGCGCGCGGCTGGTGTTTGAGCACTAGCACTGCATTGACGACCGGCCGCAGGGCGCCTTGAATGCGGCCTGCCGGCAGAACGAACAGAAACTCAGGGGGAAACGATGGCGCAAATCCATGTGACACTGTGCGCATTGCTGGTGGGCGCAGCGGGCGTGCTCGGCGCGAATTCGGCTTCAGCGGCGACGCTGGCCGAGGATGCGGACACCGTCTGCAAGGGCCTCGTCGGCGGCATCGACGCCGTGAAGATCGATTCGGCGACGTTGCTGGCGCCGTCGCAGCTTGCCGTCGCCGAACGCGGCCCGACGCCGTCGCAGCGCGTCACGCCCGCCAATCCCGGCTTCTGCAAGCTGCTCGGCCATATCGATCCCAGCGATCCCAAGGCGCCGCCGATCAAATTTCAGGTCAATCTGCCCGTCGAATGGAACGGCCGCTCGCTGCAATATGGCGGCGGCGGATTCAACGGCGTGCTGATCACGGGCCTGACGCTGCCGCCGGCCTATCCCTTCGACAAGCCGTCGCCGCTCGCGCGCGGCTTCGTCACCTACGGCACCGATTCCGGTCATGAGTCCAAGCCGGGCGAACCGCCGCAGCTGTTCGCGCTCAACGACGAAGCCTTCGAGAATTTCGCCCATCGCGCCTACAAGAAGGTGCGCGATGCCGCCGTCACGCTGATGCAGCGCGCCTACGGCAAGAGACCTGAGAAGATGTACTTCATGGGTTCGTCCGAAGGCGGCCGCGAAGGCCTCACCATGGCACAGCGCTATCCTGACGATTTCGACGGCATCTTTGCTCGCGTGCCTGTCATCAACTGGGTCGGCCTTCAGCATGCCGGCACGCGTTCCGGGCTCGTGACCATGGGTGACGGCTGGATCAACCCGGCGCAGGTGAAGCTTGTGGGCGATGCCGTGCGCGCGGCTTGCGACAAGGCCGATGGCTCCGATGACGCGCTGGTGCAGGATCCTGTATCCTGCAAGGCAGCGTTCAAGGCGGAGACGCTGCGTTGCGCCAGCGGCAAGACCGGCGATCAGTGCCTCACCGACGCACAAATCAAGGCGATCGAGACCCTGCATGCGACCTACAAATTCCCGTTCGCGCTTGCCAATGGCCTCGACGACTATCCGGGCTGGGGCGTGTCGGGCGAGGACACGCCGGCGGTTGGCCCGACCGGCGGCTGGGTCGCGTGGTGGCTCGGCACGGCGCCCCCGGCGCAGCCACCCACGCCCAATAACGGCATCGCCTGGATCTACGGTGCCGGCGGCATCCAATATGTGTTCGCGCGCGATCCCAAGCTCGACGTGACGACGTACAAGCCCGAACAGCACAAGGCGCGGCTGCTCGAGGTCTCCAGCCTGATGGATTCCACCGACCCCGATCTCAGCCGCTTCCGCGCTCGCGGCGGCCGGCTGATCATGCTCGAGCACATGGCGGACTACGCGCAGAGCCCCTATGCCGGCATCCGTTATTTCGAGAACGTCGAACGTAAGCTCGGCAAGGCCGAGACGGCTGAATTCGCGCGGCTCTACACCGCGCCCGGCGTCGACCATGTCGGATCCGGCGCGCCGGCCAATGTCGACATGCTGAGCGCGCTGGTCGACTGGGTCGAAAAGGGCAAGGCGCCCGGCGATTTGGAAGTCGCCGAGCAGAAGGTCGAGGCGCCGTCGTTTGCGACGCTTCGCGCGCTGCCGCTGTGCCGCTGGCCGGCCTGGCCGCACTACAAGAGCGGCCCGCTGACGGAGGCGTCGAGCTTCATGTGCGCTCCGTAGCAGGCGCACCACGTCGGAGGAAGCGTCACCCGGTGGCCATTGCCTGCGCGCCGCCGAGCAGCTGCGCGTTAAGCCGGCCGCCGGAGAACAGCATGTCGTCGAGGGCTTCGTCGATATCGGCGGAGACCACGGTGTTGCCGCCGTCCCGCGCAATGCTTCCTTGCGCCAGCCGCCGCATCAGCTCCTTGATGAAGGCGCAACTCGTGCCGTCGCTACGCCGGGCAGCCTCTGCGATGACCGCCTCGTCGAGCGGCAGTCCCTTGCCGTAGAGCCGGACCAGCTTGCCGCGGCCGGTCTCGTTGGGTAGCGGCACTTCGATGGCTTGGTCGATGCGGCCGGGGCGACCCGCGAGAGCACCTTCGAGGTCCTCCGGCCGGTTGGTGGTCAGGACGAACAGGATGTCGGCATCTTCCTTCAGCCCGTCCATCTCGTTGAGCAGCTTGTTCAGCATGGATTCCTCACACGGCCCCATGTCATCGCGGTCACGGGCGATGAGATCGACATCCTCGATCACCACCATCGACGGCTGGAGCAGCCGTGCCAGGCTCATATAGGCGCCGAGCAGACCGATCTGTTCGGCCGTGATGATCAGCGTCGTATGCCCGGGCAAATGCGTTGCGAGATAGCGGATCGTGTGGGTCTTGCCGGTGCCCGGCGGGCCGTACAGCAAGATGCCTTTGCGGGTCGATTGGCCCAACCGGCGCAATTGGTCTCGGGTGTTGACGAAGGTCAGAACGTTGCGATCGAGCAGCCGCAGGGTCTGCTCCGGCAGGATCACCTCGTCGCGCGACACCTGCGGCAAGCGATGCACCGTGATGCCGCGCGAGCGACCGCGATAGTCGGAGTCCGCATCGAGCGACAGGATCTTGCCGCGATAGGTCCGCGCAGCCTGTACGGCTTCTTCCAATTCACTGAAGCATTGCTGGACCAGAGCCGCGCCTGCGGAACCTGAAGGCACCAGGATCTCGATTCGAATTCCGGGCTCGCGACTGTATTCGCGGTGTGCGCAGAGCAAAACCGCATAGCGGAGATGATCCTGCTCACACAGCCATAGTCCGTTATCCAGACACTTGACCGGGCTCTTCTCGCCTACGTCGACGTCGGAATATTGCAGCGGGGCAATCGCGATCGCATAGCGGCCCTCCTTGAGCAGCCGTGGAATCGACAGCGTTTCGTAGCGCTGCTCCTCGTTCAATCCCACCAGCCGGATGGCCTTGCCGAAGAGCCGGTCGACTGCGGCCTGGAGATCGACCCGCATGTGGCCGGGAAATTGGCGGATCGTGGTCACGAGTTTGCTGCGCGCGGTGCTGGCAAGGTGCCAATCGAGAACGTCGCAAGCAAAGTCGAAATCTTCCTCTTGTTCGTTCGAGGGCTCATCCGCCGCACGCATGCAGTCGCTGCACAGCCAGACCGTGCGGTCGCCGATACGCACGTCCATCTGTCCCTCAGGCTTCCCGCAGAGTTCGCAAGGAGTCTTGACGGCCTCAAGCGTGACCTGCAGTCGATGGCCGGCCAAGCCGATGGATTGTTGCGCAGATTTGAAAAGGGCTTCGGCAACCGATTGAGGGTAAGGTCCGCAAACCGCCTTTTCCTTCTGCTCGATCTGAGTGATCAGCGCGGTCGCTTCACGATCTGATTTGCCGAAGACCTGCCGAAGCAGATCCATCACGAATTGGTCCGGCGTATCATCGTCATTATGAATTACGAGCTGGGTCGGCTGGTTCTCGCCACGCATACTGTTCAACACGAAAGGTCTCCGGGACAATCTATGATTGAATAGAACGAATAGGGAACACAAAAAGAAGCGACCGTCAAGCGGGGCGGCGGCGACTAATTGCGATTGGTGGCTGAGGTCCTGGTGCGCCGGTGCGGCCCTGTTCCTCGACGACTGCCGCGGCACATCGACCTAGCCGCCGCTCTTTGACAATCTGAACCGCTTCGACTATCTATTTCGCATGCGAAATAAAGAAGCCGGCGCGGGGCATCATCGGCTGATCTACCTGCTGAGCGTTGCGCAGCGGCGCTTGCAGCGCTGGATGGCGACGCAGCCTTCGAGCGAGGTCACGCCGGCGCAGGCAGGACTCCTGTTCATCCTCGGCAAGCGGGACGGCGTGCTGATGGGCGAGGCGGGCACGGCG
The DNA here is from genome assembly GCF_000244935.1 of Bradyrhizobium sp. WSM1253. Lineage (NCBI taxonomy): Bacteria > Pseudomonadati > Pseudomonadota > Alphaproteobacteria > Hyphomicrobiales > Nitrobacteraceae > Bradyrhizobium > Bradyrhizobium sp. WSM1253. The sequence continues at coordinate 4,102,849 of NZ_JH600073.1, read as the reverse complement.
CTCGATCTGGGGCCGGCCGGCATCTCCGGCCTCGTCGATCGCACGGCGGCTGCAAAATTGATCGAGCGACGGGCCGATCGCGAGGACGGGCGCGCCTGGCGCGTCTGGCTGACGCCGAAGGGCCGTGCAGCGCTCGCACAGGCGAAGGCCAACGCGGCACAGGTCAACGCGGCCTTGACGGACGGATTCACCAGTGCGGAGATCGATATCGTCGCGCGCTGGCTGACCAGCATTCAGGACAAGTTTCCAAGAGAACTTTCAAGAGAGCTTTCGAAAGATCCAGAGGAATAGAGGAGAGACCGATGACCGAGCACGTCCGGATCGAGAACGACGGCGGAATTCTTACGCTCACGCTGGCGCGCCCCGACAAGAAGAACGCACTGACGGATGCGATGTACGGCAAGCTTGCCGATGCCATCGAATCCGCCGAGTCCGATGCGTCGGCCCGCGTGATCCTGATCCGCGGCGAAGGCGACATGTTCACTGCCGGCAACGACGTCGGCGAATTCGCGGCGGTCGCAGCGGGCAAGTCGGAAGTAAGCCGCAACGTCGTGCGCTTCATCCAGTCGCTGGCGCGCTGCACCCGGCCCTTGGTTGCCGCGGTGCAGGGCCGCGCCGTCGGCGTCGGCGCCACGATGCTGCTGCATTGCGACCTCGTCGTACTCGCCGACAACGCGCAATTGTCGACTCCCTTCGTCAGCCTTGCGCTGGTGCCGGAAGCCGCCTCTAGCCTGCTGATGCCGGCGCGCATCGGCTACGCGCGGGCCTACGAGATGTTCGCGCTGGGCGAGACGGTGCCGGCCAAATCCGCGCTGGAATGGGGGCTCGCCAACCGCGTCGTGCCGCTCGACAAGCTCGATGCCGAGGCGCTCGCGCTGGCGCAGCGTCTTGCCCGTCAGCCGGCCGGCGCGCTCACCGCCACCAAGAAGCTGATGCGCAATGGCGAGGCGCTGGTCGCGCAGATGAATGCCGAAGGCGAGCAGTTCGGACTGCGCCTGCGCACCGCCGAGGCGCGCGAGGCCTTCACGGCGTTCGCGGAACGCCGCCCGCCGGATTTCACCAAGGTTGCGTGATGGCCGGGGCCGGGGCTCCTTGGGCCGGAAACTCACGCCCATTCGATTAATACCTTAACGGAACATTGGCATGTCGCGGGGCAAGGTGGTGCCCGAAGAATAGGCCCCCGACCTCAGGCCCCCGACACCATGGCAATGTTTAAGAAATCGGTAAGTTCGCTTCTCCTGACCTTGATGGCCCTGCTGGCCGCGGGTGCGCTGGCCTCTACGGCGATCCAGATGGTTGGGGCGTTCGGCCGCTATAGCGACAGCCTGGAGACCGCGCGGCTCGCCGCCGCCGACAAGGCGATCTTCCAGGGCGTGCTGGCGCTGCGCCACAATCGCGGCGATGCGCAGAGCGCAATCCTCGGCGAGGACGACCCGCGGGCAAAACTCGGCGAGGTGGAAAAGGCTGAGCAGGGGGGGTACGACGCGATTGGCGCAGCGCTCGCCACCGTCGATTTCGCCCGCCGCGACGAACTCGCTGGCACATTGAAGCAGGGCTGGAGCGCCGCCTCGCCGCAATTCCAGCTGTTCTACGATGAAGCCAAGCGCCCGCGCGCGGAGCGCAAGATCGAGCGCACCAACTCCTGGTATGATGCCGTCACCAAGGTGATCGACACGGCCAATCTCGCCTCCACCGCGGTCTCGAACCGTGCCTGGATGAACGACCCCTTCATCGCCCGCATGATCCAGGTTCGGCGCTTCGCCTGGCAGGTGCGCGATCGTTATGGAATCCATTGTTCGTCCCTTCGCTCCAACGTCAACGCCAGCAAGCCGCTCGATGACGCTCAGAAGCGGTCAGTGGCGCAATGGGATGGCACGATCGCCTCCGGCTGGGCGGGCATGGCCGAGTTGCTGGCTGCGCCGGACGTGGCGGCAGAGCTGGTGACGGCAGCGACGGACGCAAAGGCCACGACCGACGGTGCCCTCAAGCAGATCGGCGACCTCACGAAAAATTTTGACGGCAGCGGCAAGCCCGCGATGCCCGCCGCGGAATGGAATACGCTGTGTCAGTCACCCTTCGCGTCCATCGTCGCGGTGGCGAACAAGGCGCTCGACCAGTCGATCGTCCGGGCGGAAACGGTGCAGGCCAAGGCGCTCACCAATCTCGTCGTACAGTCGCTCGCGTTCCTGCTCGCGCTGGCCGTGACCCTGGCCGGCGTGTACGTGGTCCGCAACCGCCTCATGCGCCCGGTGCGCGCCATTGTGGACGCCATCGCCAAGATCAGCGCCCGCGACTACGCAACGCCCGTCCCGCAATCCAGGTATCCCGACGAGTTCGGCACCATGGCGGCCGCACTCGAAAGCCTGCGCGAGAGCGCGGCGACCGCGGAACGCCTGGGCCGGGAGCGCGAAGCGCAGCAGGCGCTCCAGCTCGCCCGCTCCGGCACCGTCGATGCGGCTTGCCGCAGTTTCGACGACACCGTGCAAGCCGTCATTCACAGCGTTGCGGCCTCGACGAAGGAACTCGATGCCACCGCGACCGACGTGCGCTCGCTGGTTACGGAATCGAGCAGCCAGACCGCGGCGGTCTCGTCCTCCGCCGAACAGGCCACCAACAATCTCGAGACCATCGCGGCCGCGACCGAAGAACTCTCGGCGTCCGTCGGCGAGATCTCCGCGCAGGTGCAGGCCAGCGCCCGCGAGGCCCGCGAGGCCGTGTCGCAGGCAGCGCAGACCAATGCGACGGTCGAGATCCTCGATCAGACCGCTGGCCGCATCGGCGAGGTCGTGAAGATGATCAACGCCATCGCAGGGCAGACCAATCTCCTGGCGTTGAACGCCACCATCGAAGCCGCGCGCGCGGGCGAGGCCGGCCGCGGCTTCGCCGTGGTTGCCGGCGAGGTCAAGAGCCTCGCCTCGCAGACGGCGACGGCGACGGAAGAGATCTCCCGCCAGGTCGCGGAGATCCAGGGCGCGACGGGCCAGGCGGTCACTGCCATCCGCGCGATCGGCGGCGCGATCAGCGGCATCGACGAGAAGATGACGGCGATCGCCGCCGCCGTCGAACAGCAGCGCGCGGCCACCACCGAGATCTCCCGCAACTTCCAGCAGGCCGCGCAGGGAACCCGCGAGGTCACCGACACCATCGGCAGCGTCGCCAGGCTCAACCAGGAGACAGGCAATGCCGGTTCGGTCCTGTCGGTGTCCGTGACGAAAATGTCCGCCGATGCCGATCGTCTCCGCGTCGCGGTCGAGGGCTTTTTGGGCGCGGTGAGGACCGCATAGCTTCGACAATCTTCCGTCCCTACGTCGCGCGATCGGCATTGCCGCCGATGCGCGCGGCGGGTACATCTGTGACGCGGCGCGAGCGTCGCGGCAGATGTAAGAGATATCAGGGATGGAGAGTTCGATGCCGGTCACGCCTCAACACAAGGCCCAGCGCCCCTATCGCGGCGTGTTCCCGGTCGCGCCCACCATCTTCGACGAGCGCGGCGAGCTCGACCTCGAGGGACAGCGCCGCTGCATCGATTTCATGATCGACGCAGGCTCGAACGGTCTGTGCATTCTCGCGAATTTTTCCGAACAGTTCGTGCTCACGGACGCCGAGCGCGAGACCGTGATGCATGCAGTGCTGGAGCATGTCGCGGGCCGGGTTCCCGTGATCGTCACCACCACGCATTTCAGCTCGGCCGTCTGCGCCGCGCGGAGCCAGCAGGCCGAGGCGGCCGGTGCCGCCATGGTGATGGTCATGCCGCCCTATCACGGCGCGACCTTCCGCGTGCCCGAGAAAGGCGTGGTCGAATTCTTCAAGGTGCTGTCGGGCGCAATCAAGATTCCGATCATGATCCAGGATGCGCCCGTCGCCGGCACGCCGCTGTCGGTCGAGCTGCTCGCGCGGCTGGCGCGCGATTTCTCCAACATCCGCTATTTCAAGATCGAGGTGCCGGGCGCGGCTGCAAAGCTGCGTAGCCTGATCGAGGCGGGCGGCAGCGATATCGAAGGTCCCTGGGACGGCGAGGAAGCGATCACGCTGCTCGCCGATCTCGATGCAGGCGCCACCGGCGCGATGACCGGCGGCGGCTATCCCGACGGCATCCGCCAGATTGTCGATCCCTACTTCGCCGGCAAGCGTGAAGAGGCGAAGGCCTCCTACGAACGCTGGCTGCCGCTGATCAATTACGAAAACCGCCAATGCGGCCTGATCGCCTGCAAGGCGATGATGCAGGCCGGCGGCGTGATCAAGTCGGACACGGTGCGGCATCCGCTCCAGCCGCTGCACCCGGCGACGCGGGCCGGGCTGCTGGAGCTCGCGAAAGAACGGGATGCGCTGGCGCTGCGGTGGGGGAAGTAGCCTCTGCCGGCGTCCTGGACAAGCGCGCCCGAAGGTTATGTGTTCCGCCTCCCGTGCGCGATTGCGCACTAGGCCGGGACGACACTGAGTGTGAGGCGCGCTGTGAGGTGCGCGCCCTGGCCTGATCCCGCCGGCTGAAAGCGTCGAATTAACGCGGTTCGGGCGGTTTCGCGCAGCCCGGCGATGACATATTGTTCGCTCGCCAACCAGGCCCGCGGAGCATATCAAGACATCGCGCAACAACTCTTCATTATGCCGCTATTCCGAACCAGGTTGGTGCGAACCAACGAGACAGGGAGGCAGTGCCATGACGATGAGGCCGGATCCCACCTTTCACGCATCGCCCAAGCTTGCGATGGAAGCTCCTGCGGAGAACTTTGCCTACACGTTGCTGCTCAGTCCGGATTTCTCAAAACCGGATGCTCTCGCGGTCATCGACGTCAAGCCGGGATCGCCGACCTACAGCCAGATCGTCCACACCGTGACGATGCCCAACAAGGGCGATGAGTTTCATCACTTCGGCTGGAATGCCTGCTCCTCCGCCTTGTCGCCGCTCACTGGGCATGCCTTCATCGAGCGGCGCTATCTCATCATTCCCGGGCTGCGCTCGTCGCGGATCTACATCATCGATACCAAGCCCGATCCGACCAAAGCCAAAATCCACAAAATCATCGAGCCCGAGGAAGTTTTCAAAAAGACCGGCTATTCGCGGCCGCATACCATCCATTGCGGGCCGGACGGCGTCTATGTGAGCACGCTCGGCGGCGGCGGCAAGGACGGCACTAACGGGCCTCCAGGCGTCTTCATCATGGATTGCGAGACGTTCGAGGTCCTTGGACGATGGGAGATCGACCGCGGTCCGCAGACGCTGCACTATGATTTCTGGTGGAACCTGCCGCGCGACTACATGGTGACGAGTGAATGGGCGTTGCCGCCGCAGTTCGAGAACGGAATCGTCGCGGAAGATCTGCTGGCGAACAAATATGGCCATCGTCTCCACTTTTGGGATCTTCGCGCCCGTCGCAACGTGCAGACCATCGACCTCGGCGCCAATCATCAGATGGCGCTGGAGGTACGGCCGGCGCACGATCCGGTTCGCGAATACGGCTTCGTAGGCGTTGTGGTCGACACCACGAATCTCGAAGCCTCGATCTGGACTTGGTGGCGCGAAGGCGGAAAATTCCATGCGGAGAAGACGGCGACGATCCCGTCCGAGCCTGCGCCAAAGGAGAAGCTCCCGCCGCTGCTTCAGGGCTTTGGCGCCGTGCCGCCGCTGGTGACCGACATCGACCTGTCGATGGATGATCGTTTTCTCTACGTCTCGTGCTGGGGCACGGGTGAGATGCGCCAGTACGACGTGAGTAATCCGCGAAAGCCGAAGCTTGCGGGCTCGGTTCACATCGGCGGCATCGCGCGCCGCACCCGTCATCCGAACGGCAAGGCATTTGCGGCCGGCCCGCAGATGGTCGAGATCAGCCGCGACGGCAGGCGGGTGTACTGGACCAATTCGCTCTATTCCACCTGGGATGACCAGTTCTATCCCGATGGCGTTCCGGGTGTGGAAGTCATGGCCAATGTCGGTCGCAATGGCGGCCTTGAGCTCGACAAGAACTACTTCGTGAGCTTCCCCGACGGATATCGTGCGCACCAGATCAGGCTGGAGGGCGGTGATTGTTCGACGGACTCCTTTTGCTACCCGTCGGCCTAGATTGGGCACACGCGAGCCTCGGCTGGCTGTGGCTCGCTCTTGTTGCGAGCGGTCTCTATCACGGGGTCAATCCGGGAATGGGCTGGCCGCTCGCCGTTTCGGCCGGGCTCATGGACAAGAGCCCGCGCGCGCTCTTTCGTGCTTTGTGGGCTCTGGCGGCCGGGCATCTCCTGGCAACGCTTCTCGTGCTGCTGCCATTCGCGTTCCTTCTCGTGCTGGCCGAGTGGCAGCGTTCGATCCAGCTCGGCGCGAGCCTTCTCGTCATCGGCTTCGGCGTCTATCGGCTGGTCGAGCGGCGCCATCCGCGCGCGCTGGCACGAATTCCGCCGACGCAATTGGCGCTCTGGTCATTTGCCGTTGCCATTGCTCATGGCGCCGCCTTGATGCTCGTGCCGATCTATCTCGGGCTCTGCCAGGCCTTCGAACTCGATGCCGGCCATGAGGCCGCCGGCGCGCTGATGAAGGCGAGTCTCGGGATGGCGGTGCTGGTGTCTTTGGTGCACGTTGCCGCCATGGTCAGCGCCGGCGGATGCCTGGCATGGCTAGTCTACCGCCATCTGGGATTGAGATTCGTCTCGCGAAGCTGGTTCAATCTGGATGTAATCTGGGCGACCAGCCTCATTCTGGTTGGCGTTGTGGCGCTCGGCTTCAATCTCGCGAGCTGGCACTGACGCTTACTGCGTCAAGGCCCACTCGCCGATGATGCGGAAGCGAGCTTTGGCGTCATCCTGCTTGAACAGCGCGACGCGATCGATCGCAAGCGTCTTGAGACCGAGCGCAGCAAACCTTCCCCGCAGCATGTCCAGAATCGGCCCGCGCCGCTCCGCGTCGAGCCGGCCCGTCAGCGTCATGTGGAAGCGGAATTCCTCCATCACGTAAGGATAGCCCCAGCGGTCGAGATAGTCGCGTTGCCGTTCGCTCAGCTTCTCCGGCTTGCGCCGCGCGCGGTCTTCCGCGCTCAGCGGCGCGCGGAAGGAATCGAAGTCGCGCGCGCAATCGGCGGCGAGCTGCTGGAGTTCGCCGACCGGCTCCGCCGGAATGACGGCGATGAAGCCGCTGATGGAATCGACGACCGGGCGGATCACCGGAATTGCGCGTGCCCTGCCGGCGAATGTCGCGCAGGCCGCAACAAGCTCGACCTCGCGCCTGTCGGACGCCAGCGCCATCGGCGCCTTCAGCGTGGCGTGAAAGCCGTATTTGCGGGGATCGGCGGTGACATCACGCCAGTCCGGAGCCGTGCGCAGGGCCTCGTCCGGGAACGGCAGCTCTCGGCCGGTATGCGCATCATAGCCGAGCAGTTCGGCGCCGAAGCGCGAGACGGCGCTGTCGGCACTGGCGGCATGATAGATCGCGTAGCGGGGAAAATCTGTCATGGACCGAACATAACCGGTTTATGCCGCGACGACAGCTTCGCGCGGGGTAGCTGCCATGCCAAGCAACCGCGTCGCGTCGGTGAGATGTACGAGCTTGCCGCCTGATATCACGGCGATCAGCCGCGGCCGCAGCGGCATGCGGTCGTCGACCAGCAGAATGTCCGCGCGCCGGCCTTCCGCGAGCACGCCGCGATCGGCAAGGCCGGTCGCGCGCGCAGGCGCGGCGGAGACCAGATTCCAGGCCTCGGTCAACGGCAGCACGCCATCGGCGGCGAGCCGGAACGCAGCGAGCAGCTGCGCGGGATAGTAGTAGTCCGAGGCCAGCACCGAGCAGAGCCCTTTGGCGATCATGTCGGATGCCTTGGTCCAGCCGGTGTGGCTACCGCCGCGCACGACGTTTGGCGCGCCGTAGACGATGGCATCACCGTGGCTTGCTGCCGCCCGCGCCGTCTCCTCGTTGATCGGAAACTCCGCGATCGCCACGCCCATCGCGCGAAAGCTCTGGCGCATCGCCGGCGTCGCATCGTCATGCGAGAGCATCCGCACGTCGGCGGCGCGCGCCGCCGCGGCGAGTCGCGACACGGAAGCCGGCACATCCGCGGCGCGGGACATTATGTGTCCGACCAGCCGGTCGAAATCTTCACCCGAGAGGCCGGTGCGCTCCACCATGCGGTTGCGCTTGCGGGGCTTGGCCATGTCCCCAACCGTGCCGTCCATGTGGTCGTTGAAGGCGAACAGGTCGACGCGGCCCTCGCTGAGCCACTGCGAGATCTCGGCCTCGGCGTCGAGATTGTAGGTCTCGTGGCGCAGGTGAAAGCGGGTGTCGGCGGCAAACTGCGGGCGCTGCCGTTCGATCGCCTCCATCAGGCCGCGCGCATTGTCGGCGCTGCGCAGGCCCGGCTCCCACGAACAGGTCGTGGCGTGAAACACCGTGGTGATGCCGTTGCTGATCGCCTGGCGATCGCTGTCGGCGAGCGCCACATCGATCGGGAAGTCTACCCCGGCACGCGGCATCATCTGTCGCTCGAAGGCATCGCCGTGCAGATCGACGATGCCAGGCAGCACCAGCAGGTCGCGCGCGTCGATCGCAAGTCGTACGCGGCTACGAGAGCCATCGACCTGCGCGATGTCCGTTCCGGACACGAGAAGCGACGTTTCGACGAACTCGGAGCCGATCAGGGCCCGGCCGCCCTCGAGGAATATGTCTGTCACGCGACCGCGCTTCGTTTGCTGGCAGAGGAAGGTGCCCCTGCTTCGTATGTCGTGAGGAAATCCTCAATCCCGAGCTTGCGGAAATCGGGCAGGGCTTCACGCAACTTGTCGTGATCCCAGTCCCACCAGGCGAGCCTCGCAAGCCGCCCCGCAACCTCTTCCGAGAACCGCCGGCGCACGATGCGCGCCGGATTGCCGGCGACGATGGTGTAGGTCGGCACGTCCTTGGTGACGATGGCGCCGGCCGCGATCACCGCGCCGGTGCCGATGTTGCGACCCGGCAGCACGATCGCGCCGTGACCGATCCAGACATCGTGGCCGATATGGACGTGGTGCTGGCGCCGCCAGTCGAAGAATTCCGTGTCGTCGCTCTCGCCTTCGAAATAGGCGCTCGACCGATAGGTGAAATGCGCCTGCGTGGCCCGGTGCATCGGGTGATTGCCCGGATTGATCCGTGTCATCGCCGCGATCGAGCAGAATTTTCCGATGGTGGTGTAGGTGATCTGGGCGTCATTCACGACATAGGAGTAATCGCCCATCGTCACTTCGTGCAGCATCGTGCGCGCGCCGACCTCGGTGTAGGCCCCAAGCCTGGTGTCGTGCAGCTTCGCCGAGGGATCGATGGTCGGCTGGACCGAAAGAGCTTTGGCGGCCATGTTGCATCCGAACGAGAGGGCGGGCGTTTCTCTTCGAGCGGCTTGATGACAATGTCATGACGACGCGGTGACAAGGGATGAACAGGGGATGAGGTGTGTAGGATCGCCGCACCGCAACGTCCGTGTCACACAAGTGTCAAGCGCCGGCGTTAGCGGTGGGTCCCAGCTACTCTGGAGCCCTGCATGCTGGTGGTTGAAGGTCTGACGTGTCGCTTCGGCGTGAAAGCCGCGGTGGACGACGCTTCGTTTCAAGTCTCTCCCGGCGGTTTCGTCGGCGTGATCGGACGGTCCGGCGCCGGCAAGTCGACCCTGCTGCGGACCATCAACCGTCTCGCGACGCCTTCGCAGGGTCGCATCCTGTTCGACGGCCTCGACGTCACCGCGTTGCGCGGCAAGGAGCTGCGGCAGTGGCGAGCGCGCTCGGCGATGATCTTTCAGCAGTTCAACCTGGTCGGCCGGCTCGATGTTCTCACCAACGTCCTGATGGGACGGCTCGCGACGATGCCAGCCTGGCGCTCGCTGTCGCAGACCTGGCCCGAGCAGGACAAGGCGCTGGCGATGTCCGCGCTCGAACAGTTCGATATCGCCCCGCTCGCAGCCCAGCGCGCCGATCAGCTCTCCGGCGGCCAGCAGCAGCGCGTGGCGATCGCCCGCGCGCTGGTGCAGCAGCCCGACATCATTCTCGCCGACGAGCCTATCGCCTCGCTCGACCCGCGCAACACCAAGATCGTGATGGATGCGCTGCTGCGCATCAACAAGCATTTCGGCATCACCGTGCTCTGCAACCTGCATTCGCTCGATCTGGCGCGCAGCTATTGCGACCGGCTGATCGGCATGGCGCAGGGTCGCGTGGTGTTCGACGGCGCGCCGGCCGAGTTGACCGAGCACGTTGCGCGCGAGCTCTACGATCTCGAAGCCGCCGATGTCATGGGCGGCACGCCTGCACCGGTGCGACAAGGCATTCCGGCGCTTGGAACGGCGGCCGCCGCCTGAGCTGCGCCGCTTCAGGACTCACCAGTTTTGCGTCAACCGACCTCAACCAATGAAGAGGCTATCATGATTACTCGCAGATTGATTCTTGCCGGCGCCGCCGCGCTCGCGTTCACGGCTTCCGCGTCCGCCGAAGACTGGAAGGCCAAATACCCCGAGCTGACCTTCGCGGTCATTCCGGCGGAAAACGCCTCGGGCGTCACCGAGCGCTGGGCGCCGTTCATGAGCTATCTCTCCAAGGAACTGGGCGTGAAAGTCACGCTGCGCATCGCCAACGACTACGCTGCCGTGATCGAAGGCCAGCGCGCCGGCAACATCCACATCGCGAGCTACGGCTCTGCCTCGTTCGCCCGCGCCCGCCTGACCGGCGTCAAGACCGACGCCTTCGCCAACGACATCAATTCCGACGGCTCGACCGGCTACTACTCGGTGTTCTTCGTCAAGACGAGCAGCCCCTACAAGAGCATCGACCAGCTCAAAGGCAAGAACCTCGGCCTGGTCGACCCGAACTCGACCTCCGGCAACAACGTGCCGCGCTTCGAGCTCGACAAGATGGGCATCGCGGATGCCGACACCTATTTCAGCAAGGTCGTCTTCACCGGCAGCCATGAGAACGCGATCCTGGCGCTGGCGCAGGGCACTGTCGACGTTGCCGCCAACCAGTGGACCAGCGATGACGATTCGACGCTGGCGCAGATGCTGACCAAGGGCATGCTGAAGAATGCCGACGGCTCGGCGATGAAGAAGGACGATTTCCGCATCATCCACAAATCGGCGCCGATCATCAACGGTCCCTATGCCTACAATTCCGACCTGCCGGAAGAGGCCAAGGCCGCCATCGCCAAGGCGTTCTTCGACGCGCCGGCCAAGGACAAGGCGGCCTTCGATCGCCTCCAGGACGGCCAGAAGAAGGGTTTTCATCCCGCGACCACCAAGGATTGGGATGGCACGATCGAGCTGATCAAGTTCGTCGATGCGCTGCGTAAGAAGAAGGCGTCCTGAATTTCGGGACGATGCCACTGGAGCCGGGTCGATGGACCCGGCTCTTTCTCTTTGATCGACCACCTTTCCTGATCAGATGACCGTCGCGGTTTCGATCCTTCCCGAGCAGCAGCTCGCCGTGCTCAACGCCGCCTATCGCCAGGCGGTCGCGCGCAGGCGGCTCCGACTCCTGTTTGGAGCCGTGATCTTCGCCGCTGCACTGTGTCTGGCCGCGTTCGGCGCCGAAGTGAATCTGCGCACGCTGTTCACCCATTACGGCAACTTCATCAGCTATTTCGACCGCATCCTTACACTCGACAACGGACAGCGGGTCTGGACCGATGTCGGCGAGTGGCTGTGGGGCTGGCGCAAATGGCTGAAGATGCTGGGCGAGACCGTGCTGATCTCCTATGTCGGCACGTTGATCGGCGCGGTTTTTGCATTTTGCCTCAACTTCTTCGCTGCTGAAAACACCTCGCCCGCGCCCTGGCTGCGTTTCACGGTGCGGCGCCTGCTCGAATTCGCCCGCACGGTGCCCGGCATCGTGTTTGCGCTGATCTTCGTGATCGCCTTCGGTCTCGGTCCGATGGCGGGTGTGCTCGCAATTGCGATTCACTCCACCGGCGCGCTCGGCAAGCTGTTCTCGGAGATCGTCGAGAACGCCGACATGAAGCCGGTCGAAGGCGTTCGCTCGACCGGCGCAAGCTGGCTCTCCTGTATGCGCTTCGCCATCCTGCCGCAGGTCACGGCAGGCTATGCCAGCTACGCGCTGCTGCGTTTCGAGATCAACGTCCGCGAGGCCTCCGTGATGGGCTTTGTCGGTGCCGGTGGCATCGGCCAGGAGCTCGTCGTCGCCATCCGCAAGTTCTACTACTCCGACGTCAGCGCGATCCTGCTCACCATCATCGTCACGGTCTTCATCATCGACATCAGCACCGGCTGGCTGCGCGGCCGCCTGTTCGGCAAGGAGGCGCGGACGTGACGGGACCGCAGGAGATCGACACCGCGGCGCTTCGCGCGCGCTATCCTGACGTGTTCGACCGGCCGGCCTCGGCGCGGCTCGCGATGCCGGCGATGATCGTTGCGGCGCTCGCGATCCTGATTTATGGCCTCGTCGATCTCGACTTCTCGCCCTCGCGCTTCGTCGCCGGGCTCAGCCAGCTCGGCTGGATCAGCCTGATGATGATTCCGCCGGATCCCGGCTCGTCGCTGCCGGTCTATCTGAAGGCGCTGGGCGAGACGCTGTCGATCGCGCTGCTCGGCACGACGCTGGCCGCACTGTTCGCGCTGCCGGTCAGTCTTCTTGCCGCGCGTAACGTCGTGCCGTCGAGCATTTTGCGCTTCCCGATTCGACGTTTCCTGGATTCGATCCGCGGCGTCGACACGCTGATCTGGGCGCTGGTGTGGATCAACGTGGTCGGGCTCGGCCCGTTTGCCGGCGTGCTCGCCATTGCCGTGTCCGATTTCGGCGCGTTTGGAAAACTGTTCTCGGAAGCGATCGAGGGCGCCGACCAGAAGCAGGTCGAGGGCATCCGCGCCTCCGGCGGCAGCGCGCTGCACGAGATCCGCTTCGGTCTGCTGCCGCAGGTTTTGCCCGTGATCGCCGGGCAGGTGCTCTATTTCATCGAGTCGAATACGCGCTCGGCCACCATCATCGGCATCGTCGGCGCCGGCGGCATCGGCCTCCAGCTCGCCGAGCAGATCCGCGTACTGGAATGGCAGAAGGTGTCGTTCCTGATCCTGATGATCCTGGTCGCCGTCGCCGCGATCGATTTCGTCTCGGGAAAATTGCGGTTTGCGATTATTGGGCGAAGGGCGGTGGCCTGATCACCGATTTCGTAGGGTGGGCAAAGCGAAGCGTGCCCACCACTTCAATCGCGACGTTGGATAGATGGTGGGCAGGGCGCAAGCGCGCCTTTGCCCACCCTACGATTCTTCACCCGTTCTCCACCAGAAATTCCACCCGCTCCGCGGCAAAGCGCGAATGCTTGGTCACCAGCGGCTTGCCGTCGAGATCGTGGTCGGTGGCATCGACCACCAGGATCGGTCGTCCCAGCGCCAGATCGAGCCGCGCGGCGTCGGTGGCGTCGACAATGCCGGCGGTGATCCGGGTCGCGCCGCGGCGATAGTCGCGGACGCCGTAATGTTCGAGCAATTTCGTCATCGAGCGGGTGGCAGCAAAGACGTCGCCCGCACCCGGGAACAGCTGCGCCGACAGCCACGTCGTGGAGACGCAGATCGGCGTGCGGTCGGCGAGGCGCATCGCCTCGATCCGCACCAATGGTGCGCCGGCCTTTAATCCAAGTTCCCGCGCGAGTTCGCGGGTCGCGACATCATCGGACGCCTCGATCAGCCGGCCATGCGGTTCGCGGCCGTCGGCGCCGACGATCTCGGAGAAGCGGGTCCGCGAGCGCAGTGGATAAGCGAGCTTCTGCGCCTCGACATAGGTTCCGCTGCCGCGTTCGGCCCGCACGATGCCGCGCTCGGCAAGCGCGGCCAGCGCGCGTCGCACGGTGTGGCGGTTCACGCGATAGGTTTCGGCGATCTCCACCTCGCCCGGCAGCTTGTCGCCGGCCGCAAAGCGGCCGTCGGCGATGCCGCGCTCGATGCCGTCGGCAACGAGGCGCCACAACGCCACGCCGGAGGAGGCTGTGTCCTGCATGCTCATGTGGCTCGGAAGCTACTCCAGAAATCACGCCTTTGTCACGAAACAGTCATGGCGCTCCCGTATGAAGTTGTCTAGTATCATAGACAACTTGGATTCGGCAAGTTCTGCAGAAAGTTTCGGTAGATCTGGTGACCCAGCACAACAATCAGCAAGCCCAGCGCAAGGCCGCAATGGCCGTGCTGGCGCACGCGGAGGCGGGCGAGATCGCCGCTCGCCTCCGCGCTCTCGCTTTGCCGGCGCATCAGGATCTGCGCGCGCCGGAAAACGGCCTCGTCATGCTGCGCGGCCGGGTCGGCGGCGACGGTGCGCCATTCAATCTCGGCGAAGCGACGGTGTCGCGGGCTGCGGTGCGGCTTGCGAGCGGCGAGGTCGGTTTCGGTTACACGCTCGGTCGCGACGGTGAGAAGGCGCGGCTGATTGCGCTGTGCGATGCGCTGGTGCAGTCCAGCGATTTCAGTGGCGCGGTGGAGCGGGACATCATCGCGCCGTTGCGTGAGCAGCTTATGGTCAGGCGCAAGCAAGCGGCGGCCGAGACCGCTGCGACGAAGGTTGATTTCTACACCATGGTGCGCGGTGAGGGGTGAGATCATGACCACGATTGCGGAACTGCCGCCGGGGTTCGCCGATAAGGTGCTGTCGGCGCAATCGACCTTTCGCTCGGTCATGGACGCGATGGCGCGGCCGGGGTCGGTCCAGCGCATCGTGCCGACATCAGGCGCGCCTCATGTGATGATGCGCGGCACGGCCGCGATCGCGCTGACGCTGTTCGATCACGACACGCCGCTCTGGCTCGATGCGCGCATGTCGGAAAGCACCGACGTGACAAAATGGCTGAAGTTCCACACGGGCGCGCCGGTGGTGCAGGATTCCTCGATCGTCAGCTTCGCGCTGATCAGCGAAGGCGGGGCGCTGCCTTCGCTCGAGCGCTTCGCGCTCGGCACCAGCGAATATCCGGACCGGTCGACCACGCTGATCCTTCAGGTCGAGAGCCTGCATTCGGGGCGCAGCTTCGAGCTGCGCGGTCCCGGCATCGACGGCGTCGCGACGCTCAAGGCCTCGATCAAGCCGTTCGACCTGTTCGAGCGACTTCGTATTAACGAAGCGCTGTTTCCGCGCGGCATCGATGTGGTCCTGGTCGCGGATGATGCCGTGGTTGCGGTCCCGCGCACCACGCGCGTCGTGAGCAAGGGAAGCTAAGCATGTATGTCGCAGTCAAAGGCGGCGAACGCGCCATCGAGAACGCCCATCGCCTGCTCGCCAGTGCGCGGCGCGGCGATCAAAGCGTGCCGGAAATTTCCCTCGACCAGATTTCGGAGCAGCTTGGCCTCGCCGTGGACCGCGTCATGAGCGAAGGCTCGCTCTATGACCGCGAGCTCGCGGCGCTCGCGATCAAGCAGGCGCGCGGCGATTTGATCGAGGCGATCTTCCTGATCCGCGCCTTCCGCGCCACGCTGCCGCGCTTCGGCGCGAGCGAGCCGGTCGAGACCGGCGCGATGCGGGTGCAGCGGCGGGTGTCCTCGACCTTCAAGGACATTCCCGGCGGCCAGATCCTTGGCCCCACCTTCGATTATACCCACCGCCTGCTCGATCCCTCGCTCGCCGAAGGCTTCGTACCGGAAGCGCCGGCGACGGCCGAAGCATCGACAGTGCCCACGCCGCGGGTGACGGATATTCTCGGCCGCGACGGCCTGATCGAGCCCTCCCCGCAGGCCGAAGAGGGCGCCAGCGTCGGCGATCTCACCCGCGAGCCGCTGAATTTTCCTGCCGATCGTGACCTGCGCCTGCAAAACCTTGCGCGTGGCGACGAAGGGTTTCTGCTGGCGATGGGCTATTCCACCCAGCGCGGCTACGGCCGCAACCATCCCTTCGCCGGCGAAATCCGCTTCGGCGAGGTCGATGTCGAATTTTCGGCGGAAGACGTCGGCTTCGCCGTGCCGCTCGGTTCGATCGAACTCACCGAGTGCCAGATGGTCAATCAATTCAAGGGCTCCGCGACCGAAGCGCCGTGCTTCACCCGCGGCTATGGCCTCGCCTTCGGCCAGAGCGAGCGCAAGACGATGTCAATGGCGCTGGTCGACCGCGCGTTGCGCGCGCGCGAGCTCGGCGAGGAGGCACTCGCCCCCGCACAAGATGAAGAATTCGTGATGTCGCATTCGGACAACGTCCAGGCGACCGGCTTCGTCGAGCATTTGAAGCTGCCGCATTATGTCGACTTCCAGTCCGAGCTCGGCCTGTTGCGCAAGCTGCGCCAAGAGTTTTCTGAAGCGTTTGCGGAGGCCAATGCGCCTGACGCCATGAAGGAGGCCGCGGAATGAACGCGCCTACCTATAATTTCGCCTATCTCGACGAACAGACCAAACGGATGATCCGCCGGGCGATCCTCAAGGCGATCGCGATCCCCGGCTATCAGGTGCCGTTCGCCAGCCGCGAAATGCCGATGCCCTATGGCTGGGGCACCGGCGGCGTGCAGGTGACGGCCGCGCTTCTTGGTCCGCAGGACGTGCTCAAGGTGATCGACCAGGGGTCTGACGACACCACCAACGCGATCTCGATCCGAAAGTTCTTCGCCAAGACCGCCGGCGTCGCCACGACGACGGCGACTGAAGATGCGACCGTGATCCAGACCCGTCACCGCATCCCGGAGACGTCGCTGCACGCAAATCAGGTGCTGGTCTATCAGGTGCCGATCCCCGAGCCTTTACGTTTCCTCGAGCCGCGCGAGACGGAGACGCGGCGCATGCATGCGCTCGCCGAATACGGCCTGATGCATGTCAAGCTCTACGAGGACATCGCCCGCTTCGGCCACATCGCGACGGCTTACGCCTATCCGGTGAAGGTCAATGCGCGCTACGTGATGGACCCCTCGCCGACGCCGAAATTCGATAATCCCAAGATGGACAATTGCCCGGCGCTGCAATTGTTCGGCGCCGGCCGCGAAAAGCGCATCTACGCGATCCCGCCCTATACGCAAGTCGTGTCGCTCGACTTCGAAGACCATCCCTTCGAGCCGTATCGCTTTAATGCGCCTTGCGCGCTATGCGCCGCGGAAAATTCCTATCTCGACGAGATCGTCACCGACGACAAGGGCGGCCGCATGTTCGTCTGCTCCGACACCGATTATTGCGAGGGCCGCCAGGCCGCCGGCCACCACGGCAGCCTCAGCGCCGCGCCGTACAAGGAGAAGGCGCAGGGAGGCTCACATGGTTGATCAAGATATGCTCGAACACGATCAGCCGCTGCTGGTTGCGGAGTCTCTCAGCAAATCCTACGGCCGTATCGCCGCGTGCCGCGACGTGTCCTTTGCGCTCTATCCCGGCGAGGTGCTGGCGATCGTCGGCGAATCCGGCTCGGGCAAATCGACGCTGCTTCAGCTCCTGTCAGGTCAGCTCGCGGCCAGCGGCGGCCAGGTGTCCTACCGGATGCGCGACGGCGTCGCCCGCGATCTTGCCACGCTGGGCGAAGCCGAGCGGCGGTTTCTGTTTCGCACCGATTGGGGTTTCGTCCACCAGGATCCCGCGCAGGGTCTGCGCATGGCGGTCTCGGCCGGCGCCAATGTCGGCGAGCGGCTGATGGCAGTGGGCTGGAATCATTACGGCCGCATCCGTGATACCGCGTCGGACTGGCTGACCCGCGTCGAGATCGACATCGCACGCATCGACGATGCACCGCGCACCTATTCCGGCGGCATGCGCCAGCGCCTCCAGATTGCCCGCAACCTCGTCACCGAGCCGCGGCTGGTGTTCATGGACGAGCCGACTGGCGGCCTCGACGTTTCCGTGCAGGCCCGCCTGCTCGACCTCGTGCGCAGTCTCGTCGCCGAGCTGCACCTCGCGGTCATCATCGTCACCCATGATCTCGCGGTCGCGCGCCTGCTGTCGCATCGCGTGATGGTGATGAAGGGCGGCCGCGTCATCGAGACCGGCCTCACCGACCAGGTGCTCGACGATCCCCGCGAGCCCTACACCCAGCTCCTCGTCTCCTCGATTCTGCCGCCATGAGCCTTCCCGGAAGAGTGTTTCAATGATCGCCATGATTGACGTCGCCAACACCAACAAGACCTTTACGATGCACCTGCAGGGCGGCATCGAATTGCCAGTCGTCAGCGGCGTGACCTTCCACGTCAATCCTGGCGAATGCGTCGTGCTGTCGGGGCCATCAGGCGCCGGAAAATCGTCGATCCTGAAGATGATCTTCGGTAACTACCGCTGCGACTCCGGCCGCATCGGCATCCGCCATCGCGGCGCGCTGGTCGATCTTGCCACTGCCGAGCCGCGGCAGGTCCTCAACATCCGCCGCGCGACCATCGGCTATGTCAGCCAGTTCCTGCGCGCGGTGCCACGCGTCGCCACTGTCGACGTGGTCGCCGAGCCGCTGATCGTCAACGGCCTGGCTCGTGTCGACGCACAGACGCGCGCGGGCGAGTTGTTGCATCGGCTCAATATCCCCGAGCGGCTCTGGCAGCTTCCGCCCGCGACCTTCTCCGGCGGCGAGCAGCAGCGCGTCAACATCGCGCGCGGCTTCATCTCGGATCTGCCGATCCTGCTGCTGGACGAGCCCACCGCCTCGCTGGATGCCGCCAACCGCGCCGTCGTGGTCGAGCTGGTCGCCGAAAAGAAACGCCAGGGCGTCGCCATGGTCGCCATTGTCCATGACGACGAAATCCGTCATCAGATTGCCGACCGCATCGTCGACGTCACCAGCTTCGCCGCCGCGGCCTGAAGGAAATGGATATGAACGCCAAGAAGGACATCGTGATCGCCAACGCCAGGATCGTGCTGGCGGAGCGGGTGATCGAGCAGGGCTGGCTAGCTCTCGCCGATGGACGCATTGCCGAAATCGGTGAGGGCAGGGCGCCCGCCGGGGCCGAGGATGCCGCCGGCGATCTGATCATGCCCGGCCTGATCGAGCTCCACACCGATCACCTCGAAGCCCATTACGTGCCGCGCCCAAAAGTGTTCTGGAATCCGGTTGCGGCCGTCGTCTCCTATGACGGCCAGCTCGCCACCTCGGGCATCACCACGGTGTTCGACTCGCTCCGGGTCTGGCGCGAGGATGGCGCCGAGGAAGTCGACGGACGCGCCGGCACGCTCGCCGCCGCGATCACCACCGCACGCGATGCCAATTTGCTGCGTGCCGATCACTTCCTGCATCTGCGCTGCGAAATCCCGATGCCGAGCGTGGTCGAGGAGGCCATGGAGCTGATCGACCGTCCCGACGTGCGGCTGATGTCGCTGATGGACCACACCCCCGGCCAGCGCCAGTTCCGCGACGAAGGAAAGCTGCGCGACTATTATCGCGGCAAGGGCGGCGGCAAGACCGATGCCGAGCTCGACCAGCTGTTCGCGAAGCGCTTCGAATATCAGAAGGCCTATGCGGCGACCAACATGCGCGAGATCGTGGCGCTGGCACACAAGTACAAGATCCCGCTGGCGAGCCATGACGATACCACCGAGGAGAACGTCGTGGACGCCGTGCGCGATGGCGTTTCGGTGGCGGAATTTCCGACCACGCTGGAGGCCGCGCGCGGCCTGCACGAGGCCGGCATCGACATCCTGATGGGCGCGCCGAACGTCGTGCGCGGCGGCTCGCATTCCGGCAACATCGCCGCGGTCGATCTCGCTCGCGAAGGCCTGCTCGACATCCTGTCGTCGGACTACATTCCCTCGAGCCTTCTGATGGCCGCGCTACATTTGCCGGAGCATGTGCCTGCCATCAGTCTTGCGGCGGCGATCCGCACGGTGACGAAGGCGCCCGCCGAGGCAGTCGGCCTGTCCGACCGCGGCGAGATCGCGGTCGGCAAGCGTGCCGATTTGATCCGCGTGCATGTTGCGGGCAGCGTCCCCGCGGTCCGCAGCGTCTGGCGCGAGGGGAGCCGCGTCGCATGAGCGAGGCCGCGACCGTGGCGGAGGACGAGACGGATGCGATCGGCCCTGGCCGGCTCGTGCTCGTGGTCGGCCCCAGCGGTGCCGGCAAGGACACGCTGCTGCGGCTGGCGCGGGCAGCATGCATCGAGGATCACGACATCGTCTTTCCGCGCCGTGTCGTGACGCGCGAATCCTCAGCCGACGAAGACAATGTCGCGGTGAGCCCTGACGAATTCCGGCGCGCGCGCGAGCGTGGGGATTTCGCCGTGCATTGGGAAGCGCATGGGCATTGCTACGCGCTGCCGCTCGACCTCAACGATGATATTCGTGCCGGACGCGCCGTCGTGGCCAATGTTTCGCGCACGGTGATCGGCGCGCTACGCCAGACCTATGCAAACGTCGTGGTGGTCGCGATCACGGCGCCACCGGATGTGCTGGCGCAGCGGCTTGCCGCCCGCGCCCGGGACAGCGACGGTAATATCGCGGACCGGCTGACGCGCAGCGTCGGCGACGCATCGGCGCAGGCCGACGTCACCATTCTCAACGCGGGCAGCGCGGAGTATCATGGCCGCCAGCTTCTGCGCGTGATCAGAAATCAAGGCTGGCACGAATAGCCGGCACAACAAGGAGACTGGAATGTCGGTGATCGAAACGGTCGAGCAGCTGGAGGCCATCTACGGCGTCACCAATGACGCCTCGACCGTGAAAGTCGCCGACCACGTCACCCCGCTCTATCGCGTCTTCATCGAAAAGGCCCCGTTCGCCGCGCTCGCCACCATCGGACCCGAGGGGATCGACTGCTCGCCGCGCGGCGATCTCTCCGGCTTCGTCCGCATTCATGACCCGAAGACGCTGATGCTGCCGGATCGCCGCGGAAACAATCGGGTCGATTCTTTGCGCAACATCGTGCGCGATCCCAGGGTGTCGCTGATGTTCCTGATCCCCGGCTCCGGCAATGCGGTCCGCGCCAATGGCCGGGCCTATGTTTCCATCGATCCCGAACTGCTCGCTTCCTTCAAGGTCGACGGCAAGGCGCCGCGCAGCGTCATGGTGATGACGGTCCACGAAATCTACTTCCAGTGCGCCCGCGCCATCGTCCGCTCCGATCTCTGGAATCCCGACAAGCGCATCGACCCCAAGACGCTGCCGACACCCGGCCAGATCCTCGCCGAGATGAGTGAGAACAAGGTCGGCGGCGCGGAGTATGATCGCGCCTGGCCCGAGCGGGCCGCGGCGACGATGTGGTGAGCTCTCTTCCCTCTCCCCTGCGGGAGAGGGTGGCTCGCCGCGACAGCGGCGAGACGGGTGAGGGGTTCTCTCCGCGCGCGACTCTCTTCTGGATTCGCTGAGGCAACCCCTCATCCGGCGCTTCGCGCCACCTTCTGCCGCAAGGGGAGAAGGAAAGAACTCATCGCGAGATAAATTCGATTGCCTGCGCTCGCGCCCGGAGAAGTGCCGATGCGCGCCGGTGGTAATTATGGATAGCCATTTCATTGACCGATCGCGCCAAACACTCGATAGTCGAGGCATCGAAACTGCTCCTCGAGCCGAAGCCGCGATATGAGAACCGATCAGCAGCGCAATAGGGACGACATGCATGTGTGCATGACGCGGCGCTGTTTCTCGGCGGCCACCGGCGCCTGTTGTTGCTGACCGCCGTCTTCTAGCAGCACCTCACCCAGCAAATCCCGAGACAGGAACGCCGAGATCCCGGCGAACGAGCAGTCATGTCCCGAACTCAATCGAACGCTTACATCATCGAGATCCACGACCGCGCCGCCGGCATCGTCACGAAGGATACGCGCGGCTTCCGCTTCTTCTCCTCCGAGCGTCTGTTCGACAGCCTCGAAGGCAGGCAGTTCCGCTCGGCGCGCGAGGCCGAGCGTGCCGCCCGTGCCGTGTTCTCCGAACGGAGCCGGCGCGCGAATTCTCGCTTCTTTGCCAGCTGAAACCACCGAAAGGACCACATGATGATGACCCGACGATACATCCTCGCAACCAGCCTGCTGCTCGCGACGGCCTTGGCCCCACCTGCGCGCGCGGAGGACAAGCCGGCGGAAATCCGCATCGGTACGCAGAAGGGCGGCTTCTTCCCCGCGGTTCGCCAGCGCCAGACGCTCGAAAGCGCCTTCAAGCCGCTCGGCATCGAGGTCAAATGGATCGACTTCCAGTTTGGTCCGCCGCTGCTGGAGGCCATCAATGTCGGCAGCGTCGATTTCGGGTTCGTCGGCGATACCCCACCGATCTTCGCGCAAGCCGGCGGCGCCAGGATCCGCTACGTTGCGGCGGTGAAGTCGGACGGCGACACTCAGGCGATCATCGTGCCGAAGAATTCACCGATCAAATCGCTCGCAGACCTCAAGGGCAAGCGCGTTGCCTTCGCCAAGGGATCGAGTGCGCACAACCTCCTGGTCGCGTCGCTCGAGAAGGCCGGTCTCGCCTGGTCCGACATCACGCCGGCACCGCTCGCCCCGGCTGATGCGACAGCCGCCTTCATGAAGGGATCGGTCGATGCCTGGTCGATCTGGGATCCATATCTGGCGCTTGCTGAATTGAAGGAAAGCGCCCGAGTCATCGCCTTCGACAGGGATGTCCACAAGCCGAACGCTTTCTACATCGCCGGGACGGACTTCGTAGAGAAGTATCCTTCGCTGGTGGCAAAGCTCAACGCGAGCTTCGCCTCCGAAGGCGTATGGGCGGAATCTCACCATGAGGAGGTAGCAAAGGCTCAGTCCGAGGCGACCGGCGTCGACATCGAAGCTGTCAGCCGCTTCGTCAACCGCTCCACCTATCGCGTGGTGCCGCTGGATGCAGAGGTGACCAAGAGCCAGCAGGCCGTCGCCGACCGTTTTGCAAAACTGGGCCTGATCCCGAAGCCAGTCAACGTGTCCGACATCGTCTGGAAGTGGACGCCGGGCTCCTGAGGGGACCAGACTTAACTCCGGCGGCGCGCCCTGGTGCGTGCCGCCTTCTTTGCGGCGGCGGAGCGGGCCTTGGCGCCTTTGGTCCGGCTCGCCTTGCGGGCAGTCGCCGAACGCGAAGCAGCGGATCGCTGGCTCGCGGCACGCTTGCCCTGTTTCGACAGTGCACTGCGCGATGCGGTCGAGCGCGGCTCCTTCTTCAAAACCTTTTCGACGGCCCGCGACACGCGCGGCCGGCGCTTCGCGGTGCGCTTGCCCTGACCGACCTCATAGGCATATTTGGCGCTGCGTCGCGTCGCCTTCTTGACGCGTCCCTTGCGCGGCGGCGGAAGATCGACGCCGGCGCGGCGCGCCTCGGACAGACCGATGGCGATGGCCTGTTTCGTCGAGCGCGCACCATGCTTGCCCTTGCGGATCTTGTCGATCTGGTCCTTGACGAATTCGCCGGCCTGCGTGCTTGCCGATTTACCGGCACGCTTGTCTTGCCTGGCTTTGCGAACGACTTGCTGTCTTGGCATGGGTCCGGTTCCCTCTGGAATTCACAGGGATGTCTGACCGCAACGCGCAAGATGGACGATTGATCCTGTCAGTTCCGTAGCGCCGCCAGCAATTCATCCGGGCGTTCGGCCATGATCATGTGGCCGGCGCCGGGCACGATGACGGTCTTCGCATGCGGGATCGCCGCGGCGAGCGCCCTGCCGGCCTTCACCGGCGTCATCATGTCCCGTTCGCCAAGGATGAGCGTCGTGGGCACCTTCACGCTCGCGGCTGCCTGAAGCGCATTCGCGTAAGCATTGCAGGCCGACAAATCCCGGAACAGCACGCCCGGCTCGCAGTGTTTCAACACGGCCTGCGCGCCGCCATGCATCCACAGGCCCGGTGCGAGGCTGCCGCCGAGCTCGGCGTTGAAGCCGAGCCCCCAGATCGAGACCATGTCGTTTGCATCCTGCGAATTGGCTTCGGCCGCCTTCAGCAGATCCGGGCCGACGGTCATGGTCGCGGCCGTGCCGATCAGGCTGAGCGCGGACACCTTGTCGGGGTGACGTGCGGCCGTCTCCAGCGAGATCAGCGAGCCCATGGAATGGCCGATCAGATGCGCTTTCGTCACTCCGGCCGCATCGAGCAGGGCCGCCGTCCAGTCGGCCATTTCGGCGATGCTTGCGAGCGACGGTCCGGGAGAACGGCCGTGGCCGGGCAGATCAGGCGCCAGCACGCCAAAGCCGTGATGGGCGAACCAGCGCGTGTGCAGCGCCCAGGTCGAATGGTCGAAGCCGGCGCCGTGGAGGAAGACGACCGCGGGCAGGGCCTTGTCGAAGTCGCGGCCGCCGGTTGCGACCAGCACCTCGGCGCCGTTGACGGAGAGCTTCATGGTGTCAGACCTTTTGCGAGATGCGCAGCGCTTGGGTGAGATCGTCGATGATATCGCTTGCGGTCTCGATGCCGACCGAGAGCCGCACCAGCTCCTCGCCGATGCCGGAGGACTTAAGTTGTTCGGCGTCCATCTGCTGATGCGTGGTCGAGGCAGGGTGGATCACCAGCGTCTTGGCATCGCCGACATTGGCGAGATGGCTGATCATGCGCAGCTGCTCGATGAACTTGCGGCCCGCGGGCCGCCCGCCCTTGATGCCGAAGGAGACAATCGAGCCGGCGCCGCGCGGCAGCAACTGTTTTGCCAGCTGGTAGTCCGCGTGATCTTCCAGCGAGGGATGCTGCACCCAATCCACGGCCTTGTTGGACTTCAGTGCGTCCAGCACGAGGTGCGTGTTTTGCATATGGCGGTCCATGCGCACCCCGAGTGTCTCCACGCCCTGCAACAGCTGGAACGCGTTGGTCGGGGATAGACAAGCGCCGAAATCGCGCAGGCCTTCGGTGCGCGCACGCATGATGAAGGCCGCGGTGCCGAACTGCTCGTCGAAGACGATGCCGTGATAACCGCCATAGGGTTCGGTCAGCACGCCGAATCTTCCGGATGAGCGCCAATCAAACCGGCCGCCGTCGACGATGGCGCCGCCGATCGCGATGCCGTGGCCGCCGATCCATTTGGTCGCCGAATGCATGACGATGTCGGCCCCGAGTTCGATCGGACGGCTGAGATAGGGCGTGGCAAAGGTGTTGTCGATCAGCAGCGGAATCTTCGCGTCATGCGCGATCTGCGCGACCTTCGGAATGTCCAGCACCTCGAGCCCGGGATTGCCGATGGTCTCACCGATCACCAGCTTCGTGTTCGGCTTGATCGCCGCGCGGAACGCATCGAGATCGCGCGGTTTCACGAACGTTGTGGTGATGCCGAAGCGCGGCAGCGTGTGCGCGAGCAGGTTGATGGTGCCGCCATAGAGCGAGCTCGATGCGACGATATGGTCGCCGGCGTTCAGAAGCGTCGCGATCGCCAGATGCAGCGCCGCCATGCCGCTCGCGGTGCAGATCGCGCCGACGCCACCCTCCAGCGCCGCGAGCCGCTCCTCGAGCACGCCGGTGGTCGGATTGGAGATGCGCGTATAGATGTGGCCGGCGCGCTCGAGGTTGAACAGCGCGGCGGCGTGATCGGAGTCCTGGAACACGTAGGACGTGGTCTGGTAGATCGGCACCGCGCGGGCGCCGGTCGCGGGATCCGGATGCTGGCCCGCATGCAGGCTCAGGGTTTCGAAGGCGGGCGGTTTTGGCGCGGGCATGCGTGGCCTCGTTGCTCAGTCGGCGGGAGGCGGCCCTTGTGCCACAAAAATGCGCGCTGCGTCAGCCCATTGACTGCGTTGTCTAACCCCGGATCGCCTGCTCGATGATCCGCGCCTCCCGCAGCAGGATCTCCGCGGCCTCCTGCTCGCGGCGCGGGCCGAGCCTCGTCCGAACGGCGGAGACGGTCATCGCGGCGGCGGGGCGGCCGTCCGGGGTCTTGATCCAGGTGGAGATCGATTTCGTGCCCTGCACGAGACCAATCTCTCTCATGCCATATCCCAGCCGTCTTGCGGCGGTGACCTGGCCCAGCACCGTCGCAACATCGGTCCGGTAGGCCTCCAGTCTCTTCTCATTGGCAGCGACGATTTTCCGCGCGTCCTGGGCCGGCATCGCGGCGAGGATGGCAACGCCCGCGCTGGAGACGCCGAGCGGTCGGCGCGCGCCGACCTCGATCGACAGCACCTGGATCGGATAGACACCGATCCTGCGGTCGACGCACAGCGTGTCGTTGCCGGTCCGCACCGTCAGGAACAGCGTGTCGCCGATCTCGGTCGACGCACGTTGCAGCGACGGATTGGCGGCGATCAGCAGCCGCGACGGCCGAGCCCGTGCGAGCGCAAGCTCCGGCACCTGGTTGCCGATCGCGTAGCGGCCGGTTTTGTCATGCCGTTCGACGATACCTTCCTCGATCAGCACGTGGACGATGCGATGCACGGTCGGGCGGGTGAGGCCGGTCGCCCGCACCACCTCTGCCAGCGGCACGCCGTCCTCGCGGCCGGCGGCAAGAATGCGCAGCACCGCGAGCGCGCGGCGGATCGCCTGCGCACCCTGTCGCGGTTCGGTGATGCGGCGGGTGGATTTCGCGGAAGCGGTCTTGTCCATAATATGGACAAGAACGCCACAATTCACTCGACAGGTAAAGCGCGCATCTGGAGATTGCGCTCCGAATCGAGATGCCGTGTACGACGTCAGGCAAATCGACGTAAAATTGGAAGCGCCGCCGGGAGGTTAACATGAGATTAATCTGGATTGCCATCGCTGCCGCAGCGGCGATGCTGACGGGACCGGCGTCCGGCCAGCAATGGCCGTCGCGCAACGTCAAGCTGATCGTGCCCTATCCGGCCGGCGGCAATGTCGACAGCGCCGCGCGCATCATCGCCGACAAGCTCCAGGAAAAGCTTGGCCAGCCCTTCATCATCGAGAACAAGGCGGGCGCCGGCGGCATGATCGCGGGCGAGGCTTTCGCGAAATCCGCGCCCGACGGCTACACGCTGTTCGTCGGTGCCAACGGCCCGGTGCTGTTCGCGACCGAAATCAACAAGCGCGACGTCTACAGCTGGAAGAAGGACTTCCTGCCGATTACGACGATCTCGATGACGCCGCTGGTGCTCGAGGTGCATCCGTCGGTGCAGGCGGCGAATTTCAAGGAATTCATCGACCTTGCCAAGCGCGAGCCGGGCAAGTTGACGATGGCCTCGCCCGGTCCCGGCACCACCAACCATCTGCTCAGTGAGCTGATGCAGTCCAGCCTCGACCTGCAATGGGTCACCGCGCACTATCGCGGCAATGCGCCTGCGGTCAACGATCTCTTGGGCGGCCAGGTACAGTTCGCGTTCGACCAGCTCACGGTCAGCCTGCAGCACATCAAGGCCGGCCTGTTCCGGGCGCTGGCCGTCACCAGCCCGCACCGCCTGAAGTCGCTGCCTGACGTCCCGACGTTTGCCGAGCTCGGCTACAAGGATTTTGACGGCCAGACCTTCACCGGCCTGTTCGCACCGGCAGGCACGCCGGCGCCCGTGATCGACAAGCTGCACGACGCGTTGACCGCGATCCTGAAGGACCCCGCCGTGGTCGACAAGTTCGAGAAGCTCGGCGGCGAAGCCGTCGCGATGACGCCCGATGAATTCAGGGCCTATCTCGAGCGCGAGGACGCCAAATGGATTCCGATCGTGCGCAAGGCCAACATCAAGGCGGATTGATCGATGCGGATCGACCCCACCGAGCTCGGCGCCGAGCGCATCTACCGGCTGATGACCGGCATCGTGGTGCCGCGTCCGATCGCCTGGGTGACGAGCCTGTCCCGCGCAGGCGTGCTCAACCTCGCGCCGTTCAGCGCCTTCACCTTCGTCTCGCAGAAGCCGCCGATGCTGGCCATCAGCGTCGGCCGCAAGGGCGCCGACTACAAGGACACCGCGCACAACATTCTCGACACCGAGGAATATGTGATCCACATCGCCGATACCCCGCTGATGCAGGCCGTGCACGACTCGTCGGTAGAGCATCCGCCTGAGATCAGCGAGGTCGCGGAGCTTGGCCTCGAGACGCTCCCGAGCGAGCGCATCAAGGTGCCGCGGCTCAGCATTGCACCGGTTGCGATGGAATGCCGCTTCCGGCAGTGCCTGGAATTCGGCGACGCCCGCAGCCGCCTGATCGTCGGCGAAGTCGTGATGTTCCACCTCCGCGACGGCCTCGTGAACGACGGCAAGGTCGAAACCGCGGCGCTCGATCCGATCGCGCGCATCGGCGGACCGCGCTACGCCCGGCTCGGCGAGATCGTGACGCTGCGCGGCGTGTTCCAGACTCCCAAATCGAAAGACTGAGCGCGCTGCGCCGCGCGCGCCTCAAGACCATTGGAGAACGACCATGCGACTCGTGAGTTATCTCGTGGACGGAGAGCCGCACTATGGTGCCGCCATCGAAGGCGGTGTCGTCGATCTGACCCGGCGGGTCGGCCGCGACTTCTCCGATTTGAGGGCGCTGATCGCAGCCAATGCGCTGGCCGACGCGCAGGAAGCCGTCGCCGGACAAAAGCCGGATTATGCGCTCGACGAGCTCGTGCTGCTTCCGCCGGTGCTGGCGCCGGAAAAGCTCTGGTGCATCGGCGTCAATTATGCCGAGCGCAATGCCGAGTATAAAGACAGCTCCGACCTGCCCAAATATCCCAGCCTGTTCGTGCGCAGCATGTCCTCGATGACGGGCTCCGGTCAGCCGCTGGAGAAGCCCACGGTATCCGATCAGCTCGATTATGAAGGCGAACTCGTCATCGTGATCGGGCAGGGCGGCCGTCACATTCCGCGCGAAAAGGCCTGGTCACACATTTTCGGCATGACGCTGTGCAACGAGGGCACGATCCGCGACTGGCTGCGCCACGGCAAGTTCAATGTCACGCAAGGCAAGAATTTCGACCGCTCCGGCAGCATCGGTCCGTGGATCGTCACGTCGGACGAGCTCGATCCGCGCGGCCCTCATGACATCGTCACGCGCGTCAACGGCGAGGTCCGGCAGCAGGACACCACCGAGCGGCTGATGTTTCCGTTCGACTTTCTGATCTCCTATCTCTCCACGTTCGCCACTCTCAAGCCCGGCGACATGATCGTGACAGGCACGCCGACCGGCGCCGGCGCCCGCTTCGACCCGCCGCGCTGGCTGAAAGTCGGCGATGTCGTCGAGGTCGAATCCAGCCGCATCGGCGTGCTGCGCAACACCGTCGCGGCGGAGAGTTAAACCATGCTGGACACCGCCACGATCGAACGCCTTGCCGCGCGCCTTGACGAGGCCGAGCGCACCAAGACGCTGATCACGATGTTCACCAAAGACTATCCCGATTTCAGCATCGAGGATGCCTATGCCGTTCAGCGCGCCTGGACAAAACTCCAGCTCGGACGCGGCCGGGTTATCAAGGGCCACAAGATCGGCCTGACCTCGAAGGCGATGCAGAACGCGGTCGGCATTTCCGAGCCGGATTACGGCGTGCTGTTCGCCGACATGTTCTATGCCGATGCCACGCCGATTCCGTTCGACCGTTTTCACGCGCCGCGCATCGAGGTCGAGCTCGCCTTCGTGCTGAAGGCGCCGCTGCGCGGGCCGGATTGCACCATCTTCGACGTGCTCAACGCCACCGACTACGTCACCCCGGCGCTGGAGATCCTGGAGACGCGCATGCACCGCGTCGATCCCGACACCGGCAAGGCGCGAAAGGTGATGGACACGATCTCGGACAACGCGGCGAATGCCGCGCTGGTGCTCGGCGGCCGGCCGTTCCGCCCGATGGACGCGGACATGCGCTGGATCGGCGCGCTGTTGTTCCGCAACGGCGAGGTCGAGGAGACCGGGCTTGCGGCCGGCGTGCTCAATCATCCCGCCAACGGCATCGCCTGGCTCGCCAACCGCCTCGCGCCGCATGACGAGCATCTCGCCGCCGGCGAGGTGGTGCTGGCGGGGTCGTTCACGCGTCCGGTCGATATCCGCCGCGGCGACACGTTTCATGCCGACTACGGCGCGTTCGGCTCGGTGTCCTGCCAGTTCGTCTGAACCAACAATAAACGGGAGCGCATCATGACAGGCCAAACGCGGCGCAAGAGCATCCACATCGGCGGCTTCAAGCACGCCAACCCGATTCCGAACGCCTGCCGCATCGGCAATCTCGTGATGTCAGGCGTCATCCTCGGCCGCGATGCCGCCGGCGCGATGCCCGAGAGCCTCGATGCCCAATGCGCCAACATGTTCGCCCATATGAAGGCGACCGTTGAGGCCGCCGGCGGCACCACCGACGACATCATCAAGATGACGGTGTGGCTGAAGGACCGTACGCAGCGCGGCCCGGTCAACGTCGAGTGGCTGAAGATGTTCCCGGACGAGCATTCGCGCCCGGCGCGCCACGCGCTGCCGATGGACAATATGGACGGCGGCGCGCTGGTGCAGTGCGACTTCACCGCAATGATCGACTAAAGGAGTTTGCGTATGCCGACCTATCTGCCGTTCGACCCGAACCCGCGCCGCCCGGTCAAGGCGCCGCCGCCCAAAACCGTCGACAGCCAGTTTCACGTGCTCGGCCCCATCGACAAATATCCGGAACGTCCCGGCGCGGCCTATCGGATGCCGACCGCGACCTGGGAAGCGGCGCTGCGCGTGCACAAGACGCTCGGCATCGAGCGCGGCATCATCGTGCAGACCACCACCTACGGCGCCGATCATGCCGTCGTGCTCGACGGTCTCGCCGCGATGGGCCCGAACTATCGCGGCTGCGCCAACGCGCTGGTGTTCGCGGAGGCGAACGACACTTATCTCGCCAAGCTGCATGATGCAGGTGTCCGCGGCGCGCGCTTCAGCTTCCGCCAGGAGCTCGGCGCCGTGCTGTCGGATGCCGATTTCCTCCGCGCGATTGCCCGCATCCGCGAGCTCGGCTGGTACGTCAAGATCCAGCCCGAGAAGGACGGCATCGTCTCCAGCGTCGCCAAATACGAGAATCTCGACGTGCCCGTGCTGATCGACCACATGGCGCGTCCCGATCCGGAAGCCGGCAGGAACGATCCGAATTTGCGCAAGATGCTCGAACTGCTCGCCAAGGGCAATTTCTGGGTGATGCTGTCGCTCGGCGAGAAGACCTCGAAGCTCGGGCCGCCTTACGACGACGTCATCCCGATCGCGCGCGCCTATATCGAGGCCGCAGTCGACCGCTGCGTCTGGGCCAGCGACTGGCCGCATCCGGTCTCGGTCAAGCAGCCGCCCAACGACGCCGATCTGCTCGAGCTGATGTACCGCTACGCGCCTGATCAGGCGGAGCTTGAGAAGATTTTGGTGCACAATCCGGCCAAGCTGTTCGGCTTTCCGGATTAGGGGCTGCTTTCTGGATTTGGGGCTCGAGGCTCGCAACAAACGCGGTGCGCTCCCTCTCCCGCCTGCGGGAGAGGGCTGGGGTGAGGGCTCTCTCCTCTGGGAGATTGTCCCATCGCGGAAACACCCTCTCCCCAACCCTCCCCCGCAGGCGGGGGAGGGAGCGCACCTTCACTGTCGCAACAATCGCGCCCGCTCACCCCGCCAGCCGGTCCCTTACCCCAGCCGCGATCTCGAACGAGTGCAGTCGCGCAGCGTGATCGTAGATCTGGCCCGTGGTCATCAGTTCGTCCGCGCCGGTATCGGCGATCAGCGCCTTCAGCTTCGCTTCGACCATGTCAGGCGAGCCGACCGCCGAGCAGGACAGCGACTGCCCGACCATGGCCTTTTCCGCCGGCGACCACAGCGCGTCCATGTCGTCGACCGGTGGCGGCAGCGGGCCGGGCGTGCCGCGGCGAAGATTGATGAACTGCTGCTGCAGCGAGGAGAACATGCGTTGCGCGTCCGCCTCGCTATCGGCGGCGAACACGTTGACGCCGACCATTGCATAGGGCTTGTCCAGCTGCGCCGACGGCTCGAACCGCGCGCGATACTCGCGCAGCGCCGGCATCATCATCTGCGGCGCGAAATGCGAGGCGAACGCGAACGGCAGACCGAGCATGCCTGCGAGCTGCGCGCCAAAGGTGCTGGATCCCAGGATCCACAGCGGCACCTTCGTCCCCATGCCCGGCACGGCGCGGATGGTCTGGTTCGGCTTGACGTCGCCGAGCAGCGCCTGCAACTCCAGCACGTCCTGCGGAAAATTCTCGGAGCTGGTGGCGAGATCGCGGCGCAGCGCGCGTGCGGTGAACTGGTCGGTGCCCGGCGCCCTGCCGAGCCCAAGATCGATCCGCCCGGGAAAGAGCGAGGCCAGCGTGCCGAACTGCTCGGCGATGACCAGCGGTGAATGGTTCGGCAGCATGATCCCGCCGGAGCCGACGCGGATGGTTTTGGTGCCGCCCGCGACATGCCCGATCACCACCGACGTCGCCGCGCTCGCGATGCCCGTCATGTTGTGATGCTCGGCCAGCCAGAACCGTTTGTAGCCCCAACCTTCGGCGTGCCGGGCGAGATCGAGCGAATTGCGGAACGCTTGTGACGCGTCGCCACCCTGGCGGATGGGCGCGAGGTCGAGCACGGAGAAGGGGATCATTTCGGTACCGAAGTGGAGGAGGATGACGCGCGGCGGCTGAGAATACATGTAGTGTCGGCGCGTAGGATGGGTAGAGCGCAGCGAAACCCATCATGCGTCTTCATCGAACAAGGCTCGATGGGTTTCGCTTCGCTCTACCCATCCTACGAAGCTGTTCGAGCGGCCTAAACCCCATTCACAACACCGTCATCGCGCCCCGTTCCACCCCTCGCCCCAACTGGGCGTCTCGCGTCTGTTGTTGTACCATTCCCGGAGCCACTGCTCTGTTGCAGGAGGAACCGACATGACCACGGTCCTACTCAATCGCCGCAACCTCCTTGCCGCTGGCGGCTCGATCGTCGCCACCGGGATTTT
The DNA here is from genome assembly GCF_000244935.1 of Bradyrhizobium sp. WSM1253. Lineage (NCBI taxonomy): Bacteria > Pseudomonadati > Pseudomonadota > Alphaproteobacteria > Hyphomicrobiales > Nitrobacteraceae > Bradyrhizobium > Bradyrhizobium sp. WSM1253. Next base: position 4,070,297 of record NZ_JH600073.1, on the reverse strand, counting down.
GGCAACCGGCGTTCCCGGCCTGCTGTTGCCTGCCCGTGCGGACGGCCTCGCGCCGACCGAGACGATGTCGGGCGGCGCGAACAATTACCGCAAGGGCGCAGCGATCGTGGAGCGGATCGGCAAGGGCGGCTTCTGGATGAGCGGTACCGTGCGCCGCGCCGGCGACGGCGCGCCGCTCGCAGCCCAACGCATCCAGATCTGGGCGCACACCACCGAAGGGCAGGAGCACGAGCCGCAAAGCCATGGCGCCACGCTCACCGACAAGGACGGCAAGTTCCGGCTCGAGATGCCGCAGATCATTCCGATTTTCGGCCAGCCGCATGGACATCTCGCCTATGACAGCGGCGACTTCAAAACCGTGTTTCTGCGTCCGGTGATGCGGAGCGCAAAAGAAACCAGCCTGGAAGCGCACTTCGTCCTGCAGCCGGCCTGATCGCATTGCAAATGAAGGGGCGGAGATCGGCCCGGGCGAGCCTGATCTGGGTCGCCCTCGCCTTGGCCATTGGCGTGCCGATCGCGTTCGCTGCCGGAAGCGAGCAACTTGCATGGCGCGGCCCGGTCTACATCCTCGCCGGCTTTGCCGGGATGATTGCTCTGGGTCTTGTCCTCGTTCAGCCCCTGCTGATCGGCGGATATCTGCCGGGACTGTCGGCCTATCGCGGCCGGCGCGCCCATCACTGGATCGGCGGCGCGCTTGCTCTGGCGGTGGTGATCCACGTCGCCGGCCTCTGGATCACCAGCCCGCCCGATATGATCGACGCCCTGACCTATACCTCACCGACGCCGTTCTCCCCCTTCGGCGTGACCGCGATGTGGGCCATCTTCACCGTCGCGCTTCTGGCGCTACTGCGCCGGCGATTGGGATTGCGGCTGCGCACCTGGCGCATCGTCCATATTCCCCTCGCGATCATCATCGTAGCGGCCAGCGTCGCCCATTGCCTGCTGATCGAGGGGACGATGGAGACGATCTCGAAGGCAGTGCTGTGCGCAGCTGTGCTTGCGGCGACCGTCAAGGTGATGGTTGATCTCAGGCGAAAGCGGACGCTCCGCGGCGAGAGTGTTGCGCGGCAGTAAGCGTAGGGTGGGCAAAGGCGCGTAGCGCCGTGCCCACCATCTATCTATCAATAGTGGTTGGTGGGCACGCTTCGCTTTGCCCACCCTAAGAGCTACGAAATTTTCGCTGACCGCCTTGTTCCAACACGTTGAGCATCGTACCGATGTCTCCTCTGCTTGCCGCGGAAGGCGGTGAAGATTATCCTCCCGTGATGGCCGTCAGTGTCCCCGACCTGAAAGCATTCCTGCTCGCCACACCGTTCTTCGGCGGTATCCCGGATCAAAGTCTCGATCTCCTGATGTCGATGCTGGTCGAGTGCCGATTTGATACCGGAGCAACCGTCGTGACGGAGGGCGAACCCGGACGCTCGCTGTTCATCGTCAAGTCCGGCCGGCTGGCGGTGAGCAAGCGGGCGAATGCGGGGAGCGTCATTCCGATTTCAGTTCTCGAGCCCGGGGATTTCTTCGGCGAGATGACGCTGATCGAAATGCAGAATCGATCCGCCACGGTGGTCGCGGAGAGTCCGACCGTGCTTTACGAGTTGACGGCCCAGAAGCTCTACGCCTGCTACAAGGCCGATATCCACGCCTATGTGATCATCCTGCAAAACATTAATCGCGAGCTATGCCGACGGCTTCGCCGGTCTGATGATCGGTTTACCGGGCACAGTGCGTAGGATGGGTAGAGCACTGCGAAACCCATCATATTTCGTCACCGAACGAGGCCTCGATGGGTTTCGCTGCGCTCTACCCATCCTACGAGCTGAGATGTTTTCATGGGCACGTTCTATACCGACGAGCAGATACAGGAAGCCGTTGCTGCCTTAGAGGACCACACTCCCGGTATCTTCGAGAGAATGAAGAAATTGGCCTCAGTCAACGATCCGTTTAGCGATGAGCAAGAAGCAGAACTAGGAGCCGTCGTAAGAGTTCTCACTATCGTTCTGCCGAAAGTGTCGTACGTGGTGCAAGCTGAAGACAAAAATGAAGCGAGAGCGCGCCTCAGCATAGACCTGGGCGACGTTGTTCGCGCTGCACTCGCATCAGATGAAGACGATTCCCAATAACGCCCGCCATGGCCGCCTAAGGCTAACGTCGGTCATGCCAATCTGACCCGTCGGGCAAAACACCCGCCTCCCGCAAAGCCCCGCCAACCCTCCCTCACAAAAATATTCCACTTTACCGAAATTCGGAATCGCAGTATCAATCCGCCATCCCGGTCCAGGGAGAGGGGCGATCGTCCGTCGTAACGAACGTGGATCGGGGTGCGGTGGACGCAGCAGTGTCGGGCACGAAGGCGGGGACCAGGGCGAGATGAACCTCGTGAGGTCTTGTCTAGCGTGCGGACGAACGGCGCCAACGCCCTGCGAAGCCCTTTTGGGCGAAGCAGGACGTGTCCGGCGAAGCCTCTTGGCGAAGCCGGATCGCTGCGTACGGCAAAATCGTGTGGTCCTGGCCGTCGTTGCTACGGTCAAGCCTTGCGGAGATGGATCGGGGCTCTACCGGGTCTTTGTCCATCGTCAATTCGCAAGGCGACGGTGACAAAAAGGAACTCGTCGCCGGGGAGAGCGCGGCATAAGCCGTCAACCCACTGCGCAGGGAAGGCCGAGTGTTCGGCGTCACCTGTATGCTGCTGTGCGGTCTCTTTGCGCTACATCTTTGCGCAGCGGACCGCGGGTGCCAGCCGGCACCCGGTCTTCCCTGCGCCCTCTTCACAGAGGAGGGCTACGAAAAAAGCAAAACTCGGGCATTTGGTGCCGCGAGAAGGCTGCTTCATGTGCGATTTGAGCGAGGGAATGGTGCTGCCAGACAGGATTGAACTGTCGACCTCTCCATTACCAATGGAGTGCTCTACCACTGAGCTACGGCAGCATGTGCTGGGGTAAGAATCGGCCGCCACGAGGGGCCTACCAAGCGGGCCGATATCTGCCACAAGCCCCCCTCCTGTGCAAGCTTGCTAGCTCCGCCAAAGCGATAAAATCGGGTCGATATCGGGGCCAAAATGCCTGTTTTGGCTCGAAACGGCCGACTTTCCGCGGATTCGGTTCCGATATCCCCACCCAACTGGCCAGTTGCCCGATGCGCCGGATTCGATCCATTTCGATTTTCGCACGATCGGATCGCGCGGCCCTCTTGAGCTGCCTTATTCCTCGGGCATGTTATCGCCGATCGCTGTAATGGACCTCGATGGCAGACCAGAACGACAAGAGTACGAAGCAGGACTCCAGACAGGCGAGGGCATCCCGCGACGACCGGCTCAAATCGGCGCTGCGCGAAAACCTGAAGCGGCGAAAGATGCAGGCGCGCGAACGGGCCGCAAGTGGCGGCCCCTCGCAGAACGAAGATGATTCCCTAAATGAGGGGACCGCCGGCAAGATAGCCGACAAGACCGGCGACTAGAATTTTTTGGAGTGCATGGCCGTGGCAATGGGGCAGGACGAGCAGCAACGACCCGACGGTGACGCGCAGATGTCGCGGTTCACCCGCCCTGAGCAGACCTTTCCGGCGCTGACATCAGCCGAGATCGAGCGGATGAGGCATTTCGGTGAGGTCCGCAACTACGCCGATGGGGAATTCCTGTTCGAGACCGGCAAGCCCGGGCCGGGCATGTTCGTCGTGCTGAAGGGCCACGTCGCCATCACCCAGCGCGACGGCCTTGGCCATGTCACCCCGTTGATCGACCAGGGGCCGGGGCAATTTTTGGCCGAGTTGAGCCAGCTCTCGGGACGGCCGGCGCTGGTCGACGGCCGCGCCGAAGGCGATGTCGAGACGCTGCTGTTGCCACCGGAGCGGCTGCGCGCGCTGCTGGTCGCCGAGGCTGAACTCGGCGAGCGCATCATGCGCGCGCTGATTCTGCGCCGGGTCAATCTGCTCCAGGGCGGCGTTGGCGGCGTGGTGCTGATCGGTCCGTCGCATTCGGCAGGCGTGGTGCGGTTGCAGGGCTTCCTCACCCGCAACGGTCAGCCGCATCATCTGCTCGATCCCGCGCGCGATCGCGACGCCGCCGATGTCATCGCGCGTTATTCGCCCAAGCCGGACGATTGGCCGCTGGTCGTCACCCCCGATGGTGCGGTGCTGCGCAATCCCGGCGAAACCGAGCTTGCGCGCGCGATCGGCATGATCGGCGGCCCGCGCAACGACCGCATCTACGACGTCGCGATCGTCGGCTCCGGGCCGGCCGGGCTCGCTACCGCCGTGTATGCCGCGTCAGAAGGCCTCTCGGTCGCCGTGCTCGACACCCGCGCCTTCGGCGGCCAGGCCGGCGCCAGCGCGCGCATCGAAAACTATCTCGGCTTTCCGACCGGCATTTCCGGCCAAGCCCTGACCGCGCGCGCCTTCAACCAGGCGCAAAAGTTCGGCGCGGAGATCATGATCCCGGTGACGGTGAAGTCGCTCGACTGCACGCGCAAGGACGGCGCGTTTTCGGTGGCGCTTGACGGCTGCGACCCGCTGCATTCGCGCGCGGTGGTGGTCGCAAGCGGCGCGCGCTATCGCCGGCCCGAGATCGAGAACCTCGACAAGTTCGAAGGGCGTGGCGTCTGGTATTGGGCCTCGCCGGTCGAGGCGAAGCTGTGCGCCGGCGAAGAGGTGGCGCTGGTCGGTGCTGGCAACTCCGCGGGGCAGGCCGCTGTTTTCCTGTCGGGGCACGCCAAGAAAGTGCTGATGATCATCCGCGGCGGCGGGCTTGGCGCCAGCATGTCGCGCTATCTCATCGAGCGCATCGAAGCCACGCCGAACATCGAACTGATGTTCAACACCGAGATCACGGCGCTCGAAGGCGACGAGGCCTCGCTACTGCGGCGCATCCGCTGGAAGAGCCGGCTGTCTGATGACGAGGATTTCGCGGATATCCGCAATCTCTTCCTGTTCGTCGGCGCCGATCCCGCCACCAATTGGCTCGACGGCTGCGGCGTGACGCTCGATCGCGGCGGCTTCGTCGTCACGGGCGCGCAGTCCGAGCAGAACCAGGGCCGACTGGTGGCGCCGCTGGAGACCTCGGTGCCCGGCGTCTACGCGGTCGGCGACGTCCGCTCCGGCTCGGTCAAGCGCGTCGGCGGCGCCATCGGCGAAGGCGCGCAGGTCGTGGCCTCCCTGCACGGCTTCCTCGGCGACGCCGCAAAACCGGCGCTTTAGTCAAGCAGAAGACGAGCGGACGGCAAGCCGAATCTGGCTTGCCATCTTGCCGGGTGATGCGTGACTATCTCCCCTCATCCTGAGGAGCGGCCGCAGGCCGCGTCTCGAAGGATGAAGGCCCAGCTGCCAAAGCCGGGCCTTCATGGTTCGAGACGCGTGCTTCGCACGCTCCTCACCATGAGGATCTAACAGAACAAATTTCAACGGGAGGACTAAATGGCTGAACTCGTCGTGCTCTACAAGACGCCCAAGGATGCTGCCGCCTTCGACAAGCATTATGCCGAGACTCACATCCCGCTCGCCAAGAAACTTCCCGGCTTGAAGAAATACGCCGTGAGCACGGGCACGGTCGGCTCCCCCGCCGGACCTTCCGGAATTCACCTCGTCGCCATTCTCACCTTCGACAACGTCGCCGCCATCCAGTCGGCTTTCGGCAGCGAAGCAGGCAAGGCGGCCGCCGGCGACGTGCCGAAATTCGCCACTGGCGGCGCCGACCTGTTGATCTTCGATACCAAGGAAGTGTGAGCCGCGACTTTCGTCGTGTAGCCCGGATGGAGCGCAGCGTAATCCGGGGCCACTGCATTTGCATGCGAAAATCCCGGATTACGCTATCGCTCCATCCGGGCTACGCACTACAAACTGTCGTCGTTCGTGACAGCGTTGCAAAAAATTCAGCCATGCGTTTTTCGATTCGCACGATGACGCTTGGCTGCGCACGCATGTGTGACACCAGCGCGTGTGGCAATCCGATGAGGACCGTAATATCAATCCCGAACTCGATGCAGAGAGTAGGAGAGATGTCATGGTTCTTGGGTTGAGCTTGCCCGCCTTCACGCTGGTTCATGTCATCATCAGCCTGATCGGCATTGCCGCCGGCCTCGTCGTGATGTTCGGCCTGCTCGGCTCGAAGTCGATGCCGGGCCTCACCGCGATTTTCTTAGCGTTTACGATCCTCACCAGCGCCACCGGCTTCCTGTTTCCGTTCAAGGAGCTGCTGCCGTCGCATATCATCGGCATCATCTCGCTGGTGCTGCTCGCGATCGCCTGCATCGCGCTGTACGGCATGAAGCTCGCTGGCGTCTGGCGTCCGGTCTACATCGTGACCGCGATGATCTCGCTGTATTTCAATGTCTTCGTGCTGGTGATCCAGTCGTTCCTGAAGGTGCCGGCGCTCGCCGCGCTCGCACCCGCCGTGGCGCCGGCGCCGCCCGGAGGCCCCGTGTTCGCGGTGGTGCAGGGCCTCGTGCTGGTGTTCTTCGTGGTGCTCACCATCGGCGCCTGGCGCCGCTTCAGGCCGATGGCGTTCGCCTGATCATTCAAGGAGCCTGACAATGCCCACCATCACCACCAAGGACGGTGTCGAGATATTCTACAAGGACTGGGGCTCGGGCCAGCCGATCGTGTTCAGCCACGGCTGGCCGCTGTCGGCCGACGACTGGGACGCGCAGATGATGTTCTTCGTGACGCACGGCTATCGCGTCATCGCGCACGACCGTCGCGGCCATGGCCGTTCGTCGCAGGTCGCCGACGGCCACGACATGGATCATTATGCCGATGATCTCGCGGCCGTGACGGCCCATCTCGATCTCAAGAACGCGATCCATGTCGGCCACTCCACCGGCGGCGGCGAAGTGGTGCATTACATCGCGCGCCACGGCGAGAGCCGGGTGGCGAAGGCCGCGATCCTCTCGGCGGTGCCGCCGCTGATGCTGCAGACTGCGGCCAACCCCGGCGGCCTGCCGAAGAGCGTGTTCGACGATTTCCAGGTGCAGCTCGCTGCCGGCCGCGCCAGCTTCTACCGCGACATCGCGGCCGGCCCCTTCTATGGCTACAATCGTCCCGGCGCAAAGCCGTCGGAAGCGGTGATCCAGAACTGGTGGCGCCAGGGCATGATGGGCGGCGCGAAGGCCCATTATGACGGCATCGTCGCGTTCTCGCAGACCGACTTCACCGAGGACTTGAGGAAGATCAATGTGCCGGTGCTGGTGATGCACGGCGACGACGACCAGATCGTGCCTTACGCCGACTCCGCGCCGCTGTCGGCCAAGCTGCTCAAGAACGGTACGCTGAAGACCTACAAGGGTTTTCCGCACGGCATGCCGACGACGCACGCCGAGACCATCAACGCGGACCTGTTGGCGTTCTTTAGGGAGTGAGCGGCCTCACGCCAATATCGCCCTGATCGCGTCGAAGGTGCGCTTGACGAAAGCTTCCGGCTTCTCCGGCGCTCCTCCGGCGATCCAGCTCTCGCCGCCGACGCGCATCGCGCCGGTGGCGATCATGGCGACGAGCCGCGCCTTCAGCTGGTCCGATTTGGTTCTGGCGCGCTGGGCGAGCCCTTCGGCCAGCGCCCGCTCGAGCTTCTCGTATTTGAGTTGGTCGCGCGCCCGAAGCGCGGGATTATCGCGCTTGAGCCGCGACATGGCCGCAGCCTCCGCCGGATCGATCCGCTTGAGCGCCGCCGCGATCGCGTTCTCCGCCGCCGTCAGCATGGTTTCGCCCGCCGGCCGCGCCACGACCTCCGCGACCAGCGCGGCGGCGGCGCCTTCCTGCCAAGCCGCGACCACGTCCTCTTTCGAGGCGAAATAATGGAAGAAGCTGCGTCGCGACACGTCCGCCGCGGCCGCAATATCGTCGATGGTCGTGGCCTCGAAACCGCGCTCCAGGAATAGCGCCATCGCGGCGCGGGTCAACCGCTCGCGGGTCGCTTGCAATTTGCGCTGGCGCAGGCCGGTGCCATCGGCGGATTTTGCTCCTGCCGGCAATGGCTTGGTGCGCCTGTTGACTGATTTCCCGGCGACTTTCGAAAGCTTCAAATCACTTCACCACTTGCAAAGTTGCACCCAGTGCACATTTAGACCCGTCGCGGGGCCTTTCCCAGCCCCGACGGAGCTATGGCATGACCGACTGGACCACGGCAGACATCCCCTCCCTCAGCGGCAAGACTGCCGTCGTGACCGGAGCGACGGGCGGCCTCGGCTACGAGACGGCGATGGCGCTGGCGGGCGCCGGTGCCATTGTCATACTCACCGGACGCAACGAGGCAAAGGGCCTGCGCGCGATCGAGGGCATTTGCGAGCGCTTTCCCAATGCGCTGATCGCCTACGAGCATCTCGACCTCGCCAGCCTCGCTTCCGTCGCCGATTTTACCAGGCGCTTCGCCGCCAGCAACGAGCAGATCGACCTGCTCGTCAACAATGCCGGCGTGATGGCGCTGCCAACGCGGCAGCAGACGGCGGATCGTTTCGAGATGCAGCTCGGCACCAATTATCTCGGTCATTACGCGCTGACGGCGCGGCTGTTGCCGCAGCTTCGCCGGGCGAAGGCGGCTCGGGTCGTCAACCTCTCGAGCCTTGCGCACCGCTCCGGGGCGATCAATTTCGACGATCTGCAGGCTAAGCATTCCTATCGTCCGTGGCGGGCTTATTGCCAGTCCAAGCTGGCGATGCTGATGTTTTCGCTGGAATTGCAGCGCCGCAGCCTCGCCGCAGGCTGGGGTCTGACGAGCCTTGCCGCACATCCCGGCTACGCGCGGACCGATCTGATTTCGAACGGTCCGGGTGCGAACACGTTCCAGTGGCGTGTGAGCCGGTGGCTGCAGCCCTTCATCAGCCAGTCTGCCGCGGAAGGCGCGCTGCCGACTTTGTTGGCGGCGACCTCGCCGGCAGCAGAGCCGGGCGGCTACTATGGTCCCAACTGGTTCTTCGAATTGAAAGGGCCGCCGCGGCCGGCGAAGGTCATGCCGCATGCAAAGGATTTCGCCTCGTCAGCCATGCTGTGGGATGTTTCGGCGACGTTGACCGGTATATCCTTCGACGAGATCGCGGCCGCCGCATGAGCCGCGAGCCTGTCGGGGAGGTCCCGATGCAGATCATCATCTTCGGCGCGACCGGCATGGTCGGGCAGGGCGTCTTGCGCGAATGCCTGATCGATGCCGGCATCGATCGCGTGCTCGTGGTCGGCCGCAGCCCGACCGGCGTCCGCCACGCCAAGCTCACGGAGATCACGCACGGCGATTTCACGGACTACTCGGCGATCGAAGCGCAGCTCACCGGCTTCGATGCCTGCTTCTTCTGCCTCGGCGTCTCCTCGATCGGCATGAGCGAGGAGCGCTACCGCCATCTCACCTATGACCTCACGCTCGCAGCGGCGACCGCGCTGGCACGGCTCAATCCGCAGATGACATTCGTCTATGTCACGGGCGCCGGCACCGATTCCACCGAGCAGGGTTCGCGGATGTGGGCGCGGATCAAGGGCAAGACCGAGAACGATCTGCTCAAGCTGCCGTTCAAGGCGGCCTACATGTTCCGCCCCGGTGCAATCCAACCGCTCCACGGTGCCCGCTCCAAGACCGCGTGGGTGCAGGCCGTGTATGCAGCAAGTTGGCCACTGTGGTCGGTACTGCGCCGGGTCTCGCCGCGGCTCGTCACCTCGACGGAGCAGATCGGCCGCGCGATGATCCGGGTCGCGCGGGAGGGGTATCCGCGAAAGGTGCTGGAGATGGAGGATATCAATAGCCTCTAGTCCAGTGGGGCGTTAGTTCTAGGGAAATTTCGCCGCCCGCGCGCGTTGAGCCCTGTCCGCCCGAAGCAGAAAGCGCCGTCGATGTCTCCCCAGCTCAAACTGATCGCACTCGACGCCGACGACCTCTCCGTGATCTCGGCCCACGTCCAGGACGCCCGCGTGCAGCCCTCGGACATCATCTGGCGGCAAAGCGAAAAGCGGCTGGTCGTCGGCATGAGCCGGTTGGACTGGGAGCAGACGCTGGACGGCGAGGCCGAGCCGCGCAGGCTGGTCGCCGCCCTCCGTTTCGACCGCGTGCTCGCCTGCAAGTCGCGCAACATCGACCTCGACGCGCCGGACACTGTCCTGGACCTCGTCGGCATCGAATTCCACGGCCAGGACGCCCCCGGCGGGAGCGCGCTGCTCCTGTTTGCCCAAGGCGGCGCCATCCGCCTCGACGTCGAATGCCTGGAATGCGAACTGACTGATCTGGGGGCGGATCAGCTGGGAGCGGGGTTGGAGGCTGAAGGGGAGGGGTGAAGTGGCATGCCAAGGCCACGCATTCCGCTTTCGCCAGGACGACGCCGGAGGGGAACGGCCCGGCCCAAGGGTTGACGCAGCTTCCCCGCCGCGCCATTGAGCAGGGGCCTGGTGAGCCAAACCGCGCCCCCAAAAACCAGTTAGAAGCCAAGATGCCCGTTCGTCTCGACCGCAGCAGCGCCGATTTTGACCAGCGATTCGGGGCCTTCCTCGCCGCCAAGCGCGAGGCCTCGGCCGACGTCGAGGCGGCCGCGCGAGCCATCGTCGACGACGTGGCGAAGCGGGGCGATGCCGCCCTGCTCGAGGCCACGGCAAAGTTCGACCGGTTGACGCTCAATGCATCCGGCCTGCGCGTCACCGCCGCCGAGATCGAGGCCGCGGTGAAAGCCTGCGACGCAGCGACCCTGGATGCGCTCAAGCTCGCGCGCGATCGCATCGAGACCTATCACAGCCGGCAACTGCCGAAGGACGAGCGTTTCACCGATTCGCTCGGCGTCGAGCTCGGCTGGCGCTACACCGCGATCGAATCCGCCGGCCTCTACGTGCCCGGCGGCACTGCAGCCTATCCGTCTTCGGTGCTGATGAATGCGGTGCCGGCAAAGGTCGCGGGCGTAGCGCGCCTCGTCATGGTGGTGCCCTCGCCCGACGGCAAGCTCAACCCGCTGGTCCTGGCGGCAGCAAAGCTTGGCGGCGTCACCGAGATCTATCGCGTCGGCGGTGCGCAGGCGGTTGCCGCGCTCGCGCATGGCACCGCGACGATCGCGCCCGTCGCCAAGATCGTCGGACCCGGCAACGCGTATGTCGCCGCGGCAAAGCGGCTGGTGTTCGGCAAGGTCGGGATCGACATGATCGCCGGTCCCTCGGAGGTGCTTGTCATCGCCGATGACACCGGCAATGCCGACTGGATTGCCGCCGACCTGCTGGCACAGGCCGAGCACGATTCCAGCGCGCAGTCGATCCTGATTACCGATTCCGCGCGCCTTGCCGCCGACGTCGAAAAGGCCGTCGAGGCGCAGTTGAAGACGCTGCCGCGCGCTGCGATCGCCAGCGCCTCGTGGGCCGATTTCGGCGCCATCATCATGGTGCAGAGCCTCAATGACGCCATTCCGCTCGCGGATGCGATTGCCGCCGAGCATCTCGAGATCATGACGCATGATCCCGACGCGCTCGCCGCAAGGATCCGCAACGCAGGCGCCGTGTTCCTCGGGCCGCACACGCCGGAGGCGATTGGCGATTACGTCGGCGGCTCCAACCACGTGCTGCCGACGGCGCGCTCGGCACGATTCTCGTCGGGGCTCTCGGTGCACGATTTCCTCAAGCGCACCTCGATCCTGAAATGCGGCCCGGATCAGCTGCGTGCGCTCGGTCCGGCCGCGATGATTCTCGGCAAGGCGGAGGGGCTAGATGCCCATTCGCGCTCGATTGGATTGCGCCTCAACCTGTCATGACCCAGCCGCCCGAACAGGACGACTCGACCAATCGCATCGTCGGCGTCACGCTCGACGAGGACTCGATCGGCCGTTCCGGGCCCGACATCGAGCATGAGCGCGCGATCGCGATCTACGATTTGATCGAACAGAACCTGTTCGCGCCGGAGGGCGCCGACGGGAGAGGGCCGTTCACGCTGCATATCGGCATCACCGGCAGCCGCCTGATGTTCGACATCCGCCGTGAGGACGGCACGCCCGTGGTCGCGCATCTGTTGTCGCTGACGCCGTTCCGGCGGATCGTGAAGGACTATTTCATGATCTGCGACAGCTACTACCAGGCGATCCGCACGGCGACGCCGGACAAGATCGAGGCCATCGATATGGGCCGCCGCGGCATCCATGACGAGGGCTCGCGCACGCTGCAGGAGCGGCTGAAGGGCAAGGTGCGGGTCGATTTCGAGACCTCGCGCCGGCTGTTCACGCTCATTACTGTCCTGCACTGGAAGGGTTAAGCGCGATGGCGGGTCCGCCACGCGCACGCGATCCGCAATCGGTGCTGTTCGCTTGCGCCATGAACAGCGTGCGCTCGCCGATGGCCGAGAGCCTGCTGCGGCACATGTTTCCGCAAGGCCTCTACGTGAAGTCAGCCGGCGCAAGGCGCGGCGAGCTCGATCCGTTCGCGGTGTCCGTGATGGCCGAGCTCGGCCAGGACATCTCCACCCACAAGCCGCAGACCTTCGAGGAGCTGGAGGATTGGGAGGGGCTGAATTTCGACCTGATCATCACGCTGTCGCCGGAGGCGCATCACAAGGCGCTGGAGCTGACCCGGACGCTTGCCGCCGACGTCGAGTATTGGCCGACGCTTGATCCCACCACCATGGAAGGCAGCCGCGACCAGAAGTTGGCTGCCTATCGTGACGTCTGCGACCAGCTCCTGATGCGCATCCGCCGGCGGTTTTCGAAGGTGGGCGCGGCGAACGGGTAGCATTCGGCGCCCGTAACAACCGCGTCACAGACTGCGGGCACACGCATCCCGTACCCGTCGAATCAGTAAAGTCCGGGTTCCCGGGTTGTGAAATCAGCCCCCGTCCGATAGGTTCCGCGCGCAATTCACCCCCTGCTTCATTCCCCAAATCACCCGATGCTCGGCCGCCCCAAATTCGTTCTCGCCTCCGGTTCGCCGCGGCGCCTGTCGCTGCTCAACCAGGCCGGCATCGAGCCGGACGCGCTCCGGCCCGCCGACGTCGACGAGACGCCGAAGCGGGGCGAGCTGCCGCGCGCCTGCGCCAACCGGCTCGCGCGGGCCAAGGCGGATGCGGCGCTCAAATCAGTGCAGCTCGACGACGAGCTGCGCGGCGCCTTCATCCTCTCCGCCGACACGGTGGTGGCGGTCGGCCGCCGCATCCTGCCCAAGGCCAATCTCGTCGACGAGGCCGCGCAGTGCCTGCGGCTGCTGTCGGGCCGCAACCATCGCGTCTACACCGCAATCACCCTGGTGACGCCGCGTGAGGCCTTCCGCCAGCGCCTGGTCGAGACCCGCGTCCGCTTCAAGCGCCTCTCGGAGGACGACATCCAGGCCTATATCGGCTCCGGCGAATGGCGCGGCAAAGCCGGCGGCTACGCCGTGCAGGGCATCGCGGGGTCGTTCGTGGTCAAGATGGTGGGGTCCTACACCAACGTGGTCGGCCTGCCGCTCTACGAGACCACCACGCTGCTTGGCGGCGAAGGTTTCCCGATCCGCTTCGGCTGGCTCAATGCCACCGCCGTCTGAGCCGACAAGCCGCTCCTGTAAAAATCGCGAAAACAACCCCATGCACAGTAGAATTGCCCCGCGGGAATCTGGCCGGAACGCCTGCACTTCCGCCGGAGGAACTCCTTTGGCGACAGGCTCTTGAACTCTCTCACCTCGTGCAAGCTGAGCACCCTATGGACGACCAGGTGAAAAAGCCCGCAAGCCCCCTCAAAACCTGCCCGATCTGCGGCAAGCCGCAGTCCGAGGCCACCCGCCCGTTCTGCTCCTCGCGCTGCCGCGACGTCGATCTGAACCGCTGGCTGAAAGGCTCCTACGTCATCCCCGGCCGGGATGACGAGGCGGATGGAGAAGAATAAACAAGTAATATCAACATTCTAAGTGAATGATGCCCGCGCAGCACGCCAGCTCCAGCAAGCCCGCCCGACCTTGTGCACAGCCGGGCCGCGCCCGGCGAAGCCTCTTGGTGAAGCCGGGTGGACAGGCAGCCTTCAGCCCACTATAAACCGCCCGCTCGATGGGCTTTGGCCCCTCTTTGGAGCACGCCCAGGTAGCTCAGTTGGTAGAGCATGCGACTGAAAATCGCAGTGTCGGTGGTTCGATTCCGCCCCTGGGCACCAAATCCACGATTTTGTGCGCTGGGGCACAATTCGTACGGCTACATTCACCAGATATCGGCGCGAAGGCCCTCGCAGATCTATCTCTCTAGCGCTCGCTAAGTGTACGTACGATCAAGTCCAGCCCGCCGCGCTCTGGGGCCCCGCTGCATCGACCCGACATCGAGACGCCTAGAAATACGACCGGGCCGATTGCTCGATCAAGCCGGATCGTTGCACCATCTGCTCAACTACGGTGAGCCAGATCTCGTAGTAGTCCCAGCTTGGGTCGGTCTCGTCGTGGGTGGCCTCCCAAGCGGCGATGCTTGATATCATTTCCGAGCGGAAATCCTCCCATTCGAACAAGCCTTGTTTGGAGAGAGCAAGCGCCAGGCCGAATGCCTGACGCTCCCAAGGCGCGCCGAAGCAAAGGCTTCCGTTATCCTTGGGTGGCATGTCGGTCTTCCCCAACATGCTTCCCAGGGCGAAATGCTCGAAATTTGTTTGCATCGCTTCAGGTGCTCGGCGGCTTGACGATCGCGACGCCCATCATCGACTCGGGTGTGACAAGAGCTGCCAACTGCTCTTCGCTGAAGGTATCGGTGCCCGCCGGTCGTTCCGGGACAACGAACCAGCGGATCTGGGCGCTGCTGTCCCAGGTCCTGATTTCCTTTTCCGGCCCAATGTTCAGACCAAATTCGCTCAGCACTTTGCGGGGCTCGCGTGCAGCTCGCGCGCGGAACGAAGGATCCTTGTACCAATAGGGCGGCAGGCCCAGAATCGGCCAAGGATAGCAGGAACAGAGGGTGCAGATGATGAGATTGTGCACCTCCGGCGTGTTGATCGCCGCTCGCATATGCTCGCCTTCGGCGCCGGCTCCCCCGGTCACGAACTTCATCTGTTCGACCGCAGCCATGGTGTCTTCGGCCAGAATCTTCTTGAATGCCGGATCGACCCACGCTTTCGCAACAAGCTTGGCGCCATTGAACGGGCCCATTTCAGTCGCGAAGATTGCCATGATCTTGTCGACAGTCTCGCGCGTGATGACTCCCTTCTCGATGAGCAGAGCCTCCAGCGCGCGGACGCGCGCCGCGTTCACCGTTTCTCGATCCGTGGAATACTCGAAACGTTGCATCATGTGGCTCCTCAGGATGCGATGGCCGGTTCGAGATAGGCCTCGAACAGGTCTGCGTAAAAAGTAAAATTCTGCTCGGTATTTCCTGGCCACAGAGTTTCGGGATCGAATTTGACGCAGTAGACGGGCATTGCTTTGCCGATCCCGTCCGGCCCGATCTCGCAAAGATAAGTGTAAGCGTCAGGATACACGCTATCGATAATGCCCGCCTTGTTCCGAAGATGCCCTGGCAAGCGAGTGTGATCGACCGATTTCGGATCGGCGACGCAAACCGCCTCGCCGGCCGCGAAGCGCGGTTGGGTCGAGCGCTCCCGTTTCGGATCGTCGCCGATCAGCAGATATTTCCGCACGCGAGCGTCCACAGCCGCGTCTCCGCCTTTCGGCATGACTGGGGCTGACGTCAAGAAGGTTTCGGTTCGCGCGTCGAGTTCGATCTGAGTGATGTAACCCTTCGCGACGAAATACGCAGAGATTCCGCCCAGCCACTTCTCATAGTAGCGGAATTTGAAGTAATCGAACGGATTCATCGACTCTGCGCCCTTGCGCAGGTCGGCCCAGGTCCATTCGGTGTTGAATGTACTCGGTGTTGCTTCGAGATCGAGTTGCGAACTCAGTGCCATCATCGCCGTGTGGATGCCGAAGATCCTCTCCTCCCAAGCTTCCACGAACACCCGCGTTTCAAGCGAGATCGGATCGAGACCTTCGAGGCCTCCTAGATAGTGTTGCAACTTCATTGTTACAGCGCCCCTCTTCTGGCTTTGATCACGTGACCAGACTGGTATCCGACGAGGTCAGATCCGAAATTTCATTTCGAATTCGCGTTGCGTCGAGCCCTCTTCCGATGAAGACGATCGCGCTGGCGCGGTGCTCATTCGAGGCCCAGGCCCTGCCTGGTCGACCTTCGAGCGTCATATGGACTCCATGGAAAACCCAACGCCGGGCCTCGCCTGCCAGCGACAGGACACCCTTGCAGCGTAGAAGGGTCTCACCATTCTCCAGGACGAACACATTGAGCCACCGGAAGAATCGAGGCCCGTCGAGGGCGCGTTCTGCGCGTACTTCGACGCTGACCACCGAGAGATCATGCTCGTGCTCGAGCTCAGAGAGCAGCAGCGGTTCAATGGACAAGCAGTTTTTCAGATCGAAGGCCTTGACGTCGACGATTGAGGCGACGTCAATCCGGCTGTCGATCGCTCGGACCATCGGAGCCATGGGATTTATGGTCCGAATAGTCGCCTCGCATCTGGCGCGTGCGTCTTGGTCGACAAGATCCAGCTTGCTTATCACCAGGACGTCGGCGAAGGCGATCTGTTCGGCCGCGACGTTTTCGCCGGAGCCCTGATCGGCGAGCCACCGGTCTATATTGATGGCGTCGACCACGGTCACGACTGCATCGAGCGCCGTGACTTCAGAAAGCACCTCGTCGACAATAAAGCTTTGAATAATGGGGGCTGGATCGGCCAACCCTGTGGTCTCGATGAGGATGCGGCGGATGGGCCTTGTTCCTGAGAGAAGATTGGTGATCGTCGAAACAAGATCCGAGCGGACCGTACAGCAGATGCAGCCGTTGTTGATCTGCAGAATCTCCTCGTCAACGCCGACGACCAGCTCGGCGTCGATGCTGATGGCTCCGAACTCATTCACGATGACCGCTGACTCGGCCATCAAGTCGCTTTCGAGCAATTGATTCAGCAGCGTCGTCTTGCCGGATCCGAGGAAGCCCGTGAGGATAGTGACCGGAATTTTTTGTGATATTGCCATTGTTGCCGCCAGATTGTTCCAACGCCTGTCGCATGTCTGATGCAGTGGAATGCGCCGCTCGAGTGGCGCATCCCAACGAAGACCTGCGACGGCGAAACTCGGCGCCGCAGGTATGCGATCGCGCTATTGCCCTCGGATATCGCGACCACGGGTTTCCGGCAGAAAGAGTGCTCCGATGATCGCGGTCAAACCGGCAAACGCGATCGTGTACCAAAGCCCGCCGAAGATGTCGCCGCTCGCGATGACGACCGTCGTTGCGACGAATGGAGCAAAACCGCCGATCCAGCCGTTACCGAGCTGCAGTGCGACGGACACGCCGCTGTAGCGGATATGGACAGGAAAGAGCTCGACCAGAAGAGCGCCCAGCGGCCCGTAAACCATGGTCGCCAGGAAGACCAAAGCGAACAAGATGGCGATCACCATCGGACCGTTGGGTTGAGCCGGCGCCTTCGCCGATGGGAGGCCTCGTTCGGTCAGCTCCTTTAGAAGCTTGGCTCCATCGAAGGCGGTCGCCGGATCTTCGTTGATCTGGACGCTAAGGGAAGCAGTATCGGCCTTCACGACGTATGGAACGGCATTCGCAGTCAGGAATGCCTTCACGCGCGTACATTCCTTCGTCGCTTGCGGGCGGAATAGCTGGCCAATCCAGGACTGATCCTCGCTGCAGTCGTTGCCGTGCACGACCACAGAAGTCTTGGCGCGGAATTCTGCAAGCGCAGGGTTTCCGTAAGTCGCCAGACTCTGGAATAACGGCATGATCAGCAGGGCTGATAGCGCGCATCCCGTGACGACGATCCACTTGCGCCCCACCTTGTCGGAGAGCCAGCCGAAGAACAGGAAGAACGGTGTGCCGAGAATGAGCGCGACCAGAAGGTAGAAATTGGCCTGATCCTGGCTCATCTTCAATGCGGTGGTCATGAAATAAAGGCTGTAGAAATGCCCCGTGTACCAAATCACCGCCTGCCCCGCTACGACTCCAAAGATGGCCACGAGCACCAAACGCAGATTACGCCTGTCACCAAATGTGTCAGCGATAGGATTTTTCGAGCCTTTGCCCTCGGCCTTCATCTGCTGGAACACCGGCGACTCGTGCAGCTTCAGCCGGATGTACAAAGAGAGGATCAGAAGCGCGATCGATCCGATGAATGGAATTCGCCAGCCCCAGCTCGAGAAGCTCTCCGCCGACATCGAAGAACGGCAAAGAATGATCACCGCCAGCGAGAGAAACAGCCCAAGCGTCGCCGTGATCTGGATCCAGCTTGTCGTGAAGCCTCGCTTGTCCGGATCGGAGTGCTCGGCAACGTAGGTCACCGCACCCCCGAATTCGCCGCCAACGGCGAGCCCTTGCAGCAGGCGTAATCCGACCAAGATGGTCGGCGCCCACCAGCCGAAAGTCTCGAATGAGGGCAGCAGGCCGACCGCCGCGGTAGCGAGGCCCATCACCAGCATGGTTACGAGGAATGTCTTTTTGCGGCCTACGAGATCGCCGAGGCGTCCGAACACGATGGCGCCGAGCGGGCGAAGAACGAACCCCGCGCCGAAGGTCGCCAATGCTGCGAGCAATGCCGCGGTGTCATTTCCTTTCGGAAAAAACAGCGTGCTGAAAAACGCTGCCAACGAGCCGTAGACAAAAAAATCGTACCACTCGAAAACGGTGCCCAGGGCGGCCGCGAAGACAATGCGCTTGGTATCGCGATCGAGGCCGTTGGACGCGAGGATGGTTTCTGATTCGATAGCTTGAATGGACATTCGATCCTCCAGCATCAAACGGCTTGGTGTGTGTAAGACGACGCGTCTTCGGTCGGGCGTGGCGGCACGTCCTGCTGCGCCAGAAATTCGTTCAGCAAACGATTGAAAGTATCCGGTTGCTCAAGCATCGGGAAATGGCCCGCCGATGGTATGATGTGAAGGCGACTATTCGGAATGCCGTCCGCCAAGGTTTGCGATTCTCTCGGTGGGGTGATGACGTCCTCCTCGCCGACGAGGACCAGCGTTGGCACGCAGATCTCTCCAAGCTTTGCGCGGCTATCCGAGGCGTTGAGCGAGGCAATCGCCTGGCGCGCGACAAAGGCCGGAGTCTGCGTGACCTCGTTCCTGGCAAAGTCGATGAGCTCGGCGCTCGCGGCGGAGCCGAAGGATCGTTCGATCACCTTTTGGCTCGCCGTCGCCGCACCCAGTTCCTCAATGGCTTTGCGCACGTTGTCGACATTGACGTCTACGCCCAATCCATGAGGCGTGGCTCCCACCAGCACCAACGCCCGCACGTACTTCGGGTGGGCGAGCGTGAGGCTCTGGGCCACAGTTCCGCCCATCGAAAGGCCGACGAGAATGGCCGACTCGATGGACAATGCGCAGTACACTCCGAGCACGTCCTCGACGAAGGCGGCGATCGTATATTTTCGATCTACAGGGCGTGGTGAGCGACCGTGACCGGGCAGGTTGATGCGAATCATCTGGTAACCGGTCGAGAACGGCTCGACCTGCTCACGCCAGAATTCCGCTGTTGTCGTAAAGCCGTGCACGAACACCATCGGCATTCCGGCTCCGGACACCTGCACGACGGTATCGCCGACTGCGATGGTTCTTATGGTCGTCATTTCGCTCCCTCCCGAGGTCGATTCCATCACAGTAAGATCGCAAGCGCCGTGCCATGTCGGCGCCCCGCTGCACGGGGGCACCTAATGAATTGTTCTCGTTGCCAAAACGCGTGTGGCGGGGAGCGGCCCTTCCGGTTTGACGCTTTCCGAACGTGACGCTAGTGTCGCGTTTATGAGACAGTATGTCGCGCAAGTGTAACGCTTGCTGATCTGAGGTTTCCGTAAAATGGTTCTGTCCCAGTGGATCGCCGGCTCGTCCGAGGAAGCGAGCTTCCTGAAGCTTGTCCTCGATCATGTCTCGGACTGCTTGGTCGCGGTTGATACGTCAGGCACAATCGTATTGATCAACCAGCCGTATTGCAGATTGCTAGAAGGCCAGGCGGACGACTTCATCGGGCGACATATTACCGATGTCGTTGGTCCACAAACCAAGCTCCATCTCGTGGCGCGCGGCGAAGGCAGCCATATCGGTTATCCCCTGAAAGTGCGTGGACACCAACTCATTACGCGACAGGTCCCAGTGCTTCAGGATGGCCGCATTATTGGCGCGGTCGGTCTGGCCCTGTTCTCGAATCTCGGTGCTTTGAAGAGGACGTTTCGCCGGGTCGCGCAAGCCGAACTGGCACTGCCGCAGGCGAACAAGCAATGGCGCTCCCGCTTCAGCATGCGCGACATCGTTGGCCAAGGCGGGCTCATGGACGCGTACCGGCACTCGCTCGAGATCGTCGCCGGCCACGACCTTCCCGTGTTGATCTCGGGAGAGACCGGTTCCGGCAAGGAACTGGCCGCCCACGCGATTCACACGAATTCGAGCCGATCCGAGGGCCCCTTTGTCTGGATTAATTGTGCTTCAATCCCGGGCGAACTGATTGAAGCTGAATTGTTTGGCTATGAAGGGGGCGCGTTCACGGGCGCCCGAAGCCGGGGAAAGCCGGGAAAGTTCGAGCTAGCCTCCGGGGGCACCCTGTTCTTGGACGAAATCGGAGATATGCCGCTGCATCTGCAGGGCAGTTTGCTGCGGGTGCTTCAGACGAATGAGATGGTGCGGGTAGGCGGCACAACTCCGGTTGGGGTCAATGTCCGAATTGTTTGCGCAACCAATCAATCACTTCCGGAACTGGCCCAGGTCGGCCGCTTTCGGCAGGATCTCTATTACCGCCTGAGCGTGTTGCCGATCAACGTGCCATCGCTCCGTGAGCGGGACGATATCGAATTTCTCGCCCGACAATTGCTCACCCGGATCGGAGAGCGGTTGGGCAGCGAGACCAGGGACCTATCGCGAAAACAGTTAGCGTCGCTGGGTGCGCATGGGTGGCCTGGAAATGTGCGGGAGCTGGAAAACGTGCTCACTCGCTTCATCGTGACCGGTCAATTGTCGGTGCTCACCGCACATGCTTTGCCAACGCCGGAAGCGGAGAAGGTGTCCGGATTGTTGAAGGAACGCATCCGGTCTCAAACCGCGGCGGAAATTCGAGCCGCGTTGGAGAGATCCGGCGGTAACAAGCGCCAAGCAGCAGGGCTGCTCGGCATCAGTCGCGGGCATTTGTATCGGCTTATGAAAGAGCAAGCCTCTGATTCCAATCAAGCGCGGGACTAACGCGGTGGCGGATTGGCGATGAAGCGAATCTAGGCCACCGCTGCCAGGCACTCACGCCACCATATTGAGGACAAACAGCAATTCGTCCCGTCGGTGGTTGCGTATGATACCCTCCCTGGGCACCATTTTCGCTCGCCACGGGCAACATCTTCCCCAGCGCCAAGCCTTGAGCGCCAGGTCTTGACCAGCCCGCTCGCGCAGCAATCCGTTCCGGAACCAGATCGCGCCCGCCCATTGCTGGCACTCTGCTTGCTCAGCCAGGACCAAAGTCTGGCCTTGGAAGAGAGGCCGTTTCAGGTTGAGGCAAGTGATGCAGGAAGTGTCCCGTTCTGATGCTGGCGAACTCCGGCTCGATGCGTTGGTCGCCGATTTGTGGTGGCGCGTTCGGCTCATGAACACAGACATTCTCGAGGAAGAGGCGAGAGCAGGGGTGTTTGACGTGCTGCAGCCGACATACCCGCTTCTTGCGCTTAATCTTCGCGTGCGACGCGACAATTTGGTCTCGACGATCGGCGTGCTCGAGCAGCGTGCGCGATCAACGTCGGAAGCGGCTTGAGCGCGGTCTTCTGTTACACCGGGAACGTCAGCGATTTCGCGAGCCTGACCAGATCGACCTGGCGTCGGCAGCCTGTCTTTTCGAAGACGTGAATGAGGTGGCTCTTCACGGTGCTGACGGAAACGCCGAGCAAGGCCGAGATCGCGTCTCGTGTGTGTCCCTCGCAGATGAGCTCGAAGATGCGAATCTCGGCCGGCGTCAGGTCATAGAGCTGGTTGAGCGCATCGTGAGGCAATCGCGGCGGCCCGGAGGCTGACGTCACGAACACGGCGGCAGCGGCGCTTTGGATCAGGCCGGATCGCGTGTGGCTGCGTCGCAACGGCAGAACGTGAATGACGAGAGCGTCACCGCCTTGGCGAGGGATCGGGATGCCGATGCCTTTCTGCCCGAGCTTCGTCTCGTCCTTTGCCGCCTGCGCGACCGCCGATTGCAATGTGGCCGTGGTCGCCGCGGATTGAACCGCGATCCGGCCATGCCTTGCCACGATCGGATCGCCGGCCGCGAGCATCGCCGCGGCTGCGGCGTTGGTGTGAACGATTTTCGAATCCTCGTCGGCCAGGACGACGCCCACCGTCAGGGCCTCCACCGTGGCCGCGAATGTGTTGGCCTCCACCGCCTTCATGTCGAACAGATTGCTGATCGTCACGGCGCGGCGGATGTGAGGCGCCAGAAGGCGCAATCCGTCGACCTGCACATCGTCAATGCGGCCTGCCGACTCATGCTGGCTGAATATCGCATTTCCAACCATCGTCCTGTCGCGTACGAGGCCGACGGCAACGGCGTCGAACAAGCCCTTGGGCAGGGCCCATTCGCGATAATAGCGGTTGCTGGAAATGATCTCCGACCGGACGGCTTCGGATTGAACGATCGGCTCGCCGAGCGGATACTGCTGAATGCGCTCGGCGCCGCCCCATAGCTCGATGATGTCGGCGCCGTAGCCGACCCCGTTCTGGGCCATCTGGGCCAGGTCGGACCCGGAGACCGCATTGACGACGGCCTTCATATTGGTGAGGCTGGCGACCGAGAGCGCGCCGGTGGCAAAGCCGAACTCGGCGCAGATCTCATCCAGAACTTCGGTCCAGCGTTCCGGCGCGATCACACAATCATAGATACTGCCGATGAGGTCCGAGAACTTCTCGACCGAAGCCTGGTGCATTCCAAACCACTCACTTGAAAATAGCGGACGTCACTTGAAAGCTAGTTTAGGAGTGGCTTCATCGCCTATGACGTATTTCACAATCCCGAGGCAGCGATCCTATCACCGCGATTCGGGGGCGCAAACGGGAACACCGAACCCAAATGCTTGGAGTGGCTTGTTGGCGACCGCGACGCATTTCGCGCTCGTGCTTTGCTGCCGCTAAGTCGAGTGTCTGTTCTGCTCGATGCCTGCTCAAAACTGCGGCAGATGCGATGCGGAGCGCGTCGGCAGGCCGTGTCAAGTTGCATGGTTCCTCTCCATGCAACCTGGATCAGGGCGTGATATCCTGGCCCTCGGGACGGAATTGACCGTCCCCGCATCTGGAAGGACATGGCCATGACGTTGTCATCACGCTTCGGTACGCGTCCCGCTGTCGCCATCTCATCGATTGCACTGCTCCTGTGCGCCCTCGGCGGCACCGCGATGTCGCAACCGACGCCCACCACGACCGCCGCCGACACCCAGCTTCCCGGCGTCACGGTCGATGCGCCGAAGCATATGGCGCGGCCACA
The DNA here is from genome assembly GCF_000244935.1 of Bradyrhizobium sp. WSM1253. Classification (NCBI taxonomy): domain Bacteria; kingdom Pseudomonadati; phylum Pseudomonadota; class Alphaproteobacteria; order Hyphomicrobiales; family Nitrobacteraceae; genus Bradyrhizobium; species Bradyrhizobium sp. WSM1253. The sequence goes on along the minus strand of NZ_JH600073.1, from coordinate 4,046,935 downwards.
CCGGCCAGCGCATCACGCGACAGCTCGCGGGACCGCATCGCGCACGTCAGCCGCTTCGACGGCGTCACTGGCGCCGAACTCGGACGCCGCGAAGCTTGCCAAGCTCGCCGCTGCCACGGGCAGCTGCGTCGGCGGTTGTCAATCGAGCTTCAAGACGGGCGACAAGCCCTGGGTTGGTTGCAACGTTTCGGGTGGCGTCTATTCGTTCACGTGCCGTAACGTCGCTAACTACAAGACCTATGACGAGTGCAAGGAAGCAGGACGGATCACCGGCTGGCGCTCCGGCGAGACCTCGGCATATTGCAGCAGCCTTGCGTTGAAGTAGCAGTGCGGATGGCCTCTCCTCCGATTGCACGAGGCAAGTCGCAAGCGGGTCGACGATCAGCGCGTGATTGACGACACATATCATTCCAGCCGGTCAGTCCAGCCTGTTGTCAGGTGGCTCGCGTCATGGATCGTCTGCGCGTGGCGCCTATGTCCATTCGCGATTGTGAGGCTTGCGAACGAGCCACGCCCGCGCTCTCATGCTATTGCTGCCTCCGCAATGACGCGAGGACACCCATGCTCCCCCTTCCCGCCGATATCTTCACCGAGCCCGAGGACGTCTCGCCCGACGGGCTTGCCAATCTCGGCCCGCTCCGCCGTCTCGCAGGCAGCTGGCAGGCCGACAAAGGTATCGATATCAATCCGAAGGCGGAGGGGCCGGAGCGGCGGACCTTCATTGAGCGCATCCGGATGGACCCGATCGATCCGCAGGCCAACGGGCCGCAGCTGCTCTATGGGCTGCGCTATCACATCCACATCAACACGCCCGAGGAAGACATCACCTTCCACGACCAGGTCGGCTACTGGTTGTGGGAGCCTGCGACCGGGCTGATCATGCAGACGCTGGCGATCCCGCGCGGGCAGGTGCTGCTGGCGTCGGGCAAGGCCGGGGCGGACGACAAGGAGATCTCCGTGACCGCCAAGCGCGGCGACACCGCATACGGGATCTGCTCGACTGATTTTCTGGAACAAGCGTTCCGCACCGATGCTTACCGCTGCGACATCACCTTCAACGACGACGGCAGTTGGACCTATCTGATCCAGACCGAGTTGTTCGTGCGCGGCGCGCCGTTCAACCATCGCGACACCAACACGCTGAAACTCGTCGCGCCGCCGAAGCTCAATCCCCTCGCGGTGATCTTGAACGATCGCGCCACGGGGAATAAGGGCAATGAGCCGGCAGCCTGAGCGCGGCCCGGAGATACGCATGAAGCCTTACGTCATCTGTCTGATGCATTCGAGTCTGGACGGCCGCACCCATCCGAGCCGCTGGCGCCCGAAGGGGGCAGGGACGGACTGGTTCGAGAAGATCCACGACGAGCTCGGCGGCGATGCCTGGGTAATCGGCCGCGTCACCGGCTCGGAGTTCGCCAAGGGCAAGCCCTATCCCGCGACGGCGGCCGCGAAATTTCCGCGCGAAAACTGGTTCGCGCGACGCGACGCGAAAACCTATGGCGTCGTGCTCGATGCGAAGGGCAAGATCGGCTGGGGCCGCTCCGATATCGGCGGCGATCCGATCGTCGTCGTGCTGACCGAGAGCGTCTCCGATTCGCATCTCGCGGGGCTCCGCCGCGAGGGCGTGTCCTATATCTTTGCCGGAAAGTCCGAGATCGACCTCGCGCGGGCGGTGGACATTCTCAACCGCGAGCTCGGCGTGAAGCGCCTTCTGGTGGAGGGCGGGGGCGTCGCCAACGGCGCGTTCCTGCGTGCCGGCCTGATCGACGAGTTCGATCTGATCCTTAGCCCCGCGATCGACGGCGCCAAGGGCGCGCCCTTCGTGTTCGATTCCACGGATGCCGATGGCGACCGGCGTGCACCGCTGAGCGCGATGACGCTGGAGAGCACGCGAGATCTCGGCGGCGGCGTCCTGCTGCTGCGCTATCTGATCCAGAACGATCCGCAGGCCGTGGGCAAGTAAGCACCGACATGTCGGCAACATCAGAGCATATCGTCATCGTCGGTGCCGGCGCGGCCGGCCTGATGGCGGCGCGCGAGCTGGCGTGCGCGGGCAGGACGGTGACGATCCTGGAGGCGCGCGAGCGCTGCGGCGGCCGCATCCATCCGCTGTCTGTTTCGGAGTTCGGCTACCCCGCCGATGGCGGCGCCGAATTCGTCCACGGCGAGGCGCCGGTCACGCGCGCGCTGCTGCATGAGGCCGGGCTGTCCCTTCAGAAAATCGAAGGCGAGCGATGGGTCTTTGACGGCGCAGACATCGTGCGCGAGGACCGCCACGATCCGCTTGAGGCCGAGCTGCACGCCGTGGTTCGGGAATTGAATGACGATCTCACCATCGCCGATTTCCTGCGCCGGCATTTTGCCGGCGATGAGCATGCGGGGCTGCGCCATTCGATCGAGCGAATGGTCGAGGGCTACGATGCGGCCGATCCCGAGCGCGCCTCCACGCTGGCGCTGCGCGAGGAATGGATGGCTGGCGGGCACTCTCCGCAGGCGCGCATCAAGGGAGGCTATGGTGGGATGATCGACTTCCTGGCAGCCGAGTGCCGCAAGCTTGGCGTGATGTTTCGCTTGGGCTGCGTGGTGTCGGCGATCGAGGAGGAGGGCGGCGCGATCGCCGTTCGCTGTATCGGCGGCGACGTGCATGGCTGCGGTCGCGTGATCCTCACTGTTCCGTTGCCGCTATTGCGCGAGATCGGGCTGCCGAGCCGCGCGCGCGCGAAGGCGGCGGCGGCCGACGACATCGGCTTCGGTAACGTGATAAAAATCCTGCTACGCTTCAGGCGGCCATGGTGGCGCGAGCGCAAGGAAGAGCTCGCGGACATGAGCTTCATTTTGTCCGACCAGGTCATCCCGGTGTGGTGGACGGAATATCCGAACCGGCATCCCGTGCTGACCGGATGGTTCGGCGGCCCGCGCACGGCAGCGCTGTCGCACCTCGGCCCGCAAGCGCTGATCGATGCCGGGCTCGATTCGCTTGCGACCGTCTTCGGCCTGTCGCGCGAAGATCTCGCGCGCGAGCTCATCGCGGCCGCTGCGACCAACTGGGCGCACGATCCCTATGCCCGCGGCGCCTATTCCTGGGCGACGCCGCGAACGCGCGAGGCGCAAACGATCCTCGCGCTGGCCGACGGTCCAGTGCTGTTCTCCGGCGAGGCGCTCTATCGCGGAGCCGACATGGGCACGGTCGAAGCGGCGCTGGCGAGCGGCCAGCAAACGGCGGGGCTGATCTTGCGGGGATAGCTGACAGTCAAGAAAAAGGCCCGCATCCCGCGGGCCTTCGTCTTACCAGCGACCGTCTTACCAGCGGCTGCCGCCGAAGCCGAACGTCACGCTGGGACCGCCGCCGCCGTAATATCCGTACGGTCCGCCGCCGTAATAGCCGTGGTGCCGCGGGTAATAGCCGTAGCTCCGGTAGTGCGGACGATGAAATCCGTGATGGTGGTGAGGACGCCAGTGATGGCGATAGCCGTGATGGTGGTGCCTGTGCTGCGCGCTGATATCGGTTGACTGGCCGGCTGGCGCGTTCTGTTTCGCGCTTGAATTGTTGGCCGCGTTCGCCGTGGATCCGCCTGCAAGCGCCGCAGCACCGACGGCCATCGCGACAATGAGATACTTCATGTCATCACTCCAGTTGAATGTCGTGTGACAACACGTGGTCATCCGGCGCGTTCCGGCCAGTGCGGGCGTCGAAACGACGCAGTTTCATTGGCGTTCGATTTGCGCGGCTGCGTGCGTCTCGTGAGATCTATTGTCGCATCGCGGGCGTCGATCGCAACTCTGCCATCACTCTGCCGCGAATGACGCAATCACGTCATCGGTGGAGAGTCGCGAAAGGACGCCATGCCGGGGTTGATCAGTCAATTGCTCAACTCAACGTGATCCTCATGCGCGTTGCGCTTGATCCAGCGCAACTCCGGCCAGTGTCTCCCCATGCAATGTCGCCGCGACAATTCGAATTGCAGATCGAGGCAAGACATGAAGGCGTATTTCATCGGTGGCGGCATTGGATCGCTCGCGGGCGCGGCGTTCCTGGTTCGTGACGCGCAGCTGCCGGGGCGGGACATCGTGATCTACGAGGCGCAGCCGCTGGTCGGCGGCAGCCTCGACGGCGCGCTGCTCGCGAACGGCGCTTATTCGCTGCGCGGCGGACGCATGCTCACGACCGATCACTACGAATGCACCTGGGACCTGCTGTCGAGCATTCCCTCGCTCGAACATCCCGGCCTCAGCGTGCGCGAGGAAACCGTCGCGTTCAACACCGAGAACCCGGCGCATTCGCAGGCGAGGTTGGTCGATCGCAACCGCTTCAAGCTCGACGTCTCGCATATGGGATTTTCCGCGCGCGACCGGCTCGAGCTGCTGCGGCTCACGGAGGCGTCGGAGGAGACGCTCGGCAACAGCCGCATCACCGACTGGCTGTCGCCCAAATTCTTCGAATCCAATTTCTGGTGGCAGACCACTTTCGCCTTTCAGCCCTGGCACAGCGCGGTCGAGCTGAAGCGCTATCTGCATCGCTTCATGAACGAATTCCCGCGCATCGAGACGCTCGCCGGCGTCAAGCGCACCGTCTACAACCAGTATGACGCGATCGTGCGGCCGCTTGCCGCCTGGCTCAAGGGCCAGGGCGTGCAGTTCGTGCGCGGGACCGCCGTCACCGACATGGCGATCGAGAGCGAGGACGGACGCTTGCGGGTGCGCCAGCTCGTACTCGACCGCGACGGCCGCATCGCCAATGTCCAGCTCGAGGACGGCGACCTGGTGTTCTTTCAGAACGGCTCGATGACGGACGCCTCGAGCCTGGGTTCGATGACCGAGCCGGCTCCGTGCCTGACCAAGTCCGACAGCCGGGGTTGGGCGCTGTGGGAACGAATCGCGGAGGGACGTCCCGAATTCGGCAAGCCGTCCGCGTTCAACGCGTCGATCCCGGAATCCTATTGGCTGTCATTCACGGTCACCTGCCGCGATCCGCGCTTCTTCGACAAGATGGAGGCGTTCTCCGGCAACAAGGCCGGCACCGGCGGCCTCGTCACGTTCAGGGACTCCAACTGGCTGATGTCGGTGGTGCTGTATCACCAGCCGCATTTCGCCGGACAGCCGAAGAACGTGCAGGTGTTCTGGGGCTATGCGCTGCATCCCGACCGCGTCGGCAATTTCGTGGCCAAACCGATGTCCGATTGCAGCGGCGCCGACATCCTGAAGGAGCTTTGCGGCCATCTGAATTTCGACCTTGGCGTCTTCGAGGATGCGATCTGCGTTCCCTGCCGCATGCCCTACATCACCAGCATGTTCATGCCGCGCAGCGCGACCGACCGGCCGCTGCCGGTGCCCAGGAATTCCGTCAATCTCGCCTTCGTCAGCCAGTTCGTCGAAATCCCCGATGACGTCGTGTTCACCGTCGAATATTCGGTGCGCGCGGCGCAGACGGCGGTCTATCAGCTGATGAAGATCGATCGCCCTGTGCCGCCGGTGACGCGGCACAACAAATCGCTCGCAGTGATCTTCGCAACGCTGGAAAAGGCGTTCACGTGACGGGTCGAGTTATTTGAACGGATCCTGGATCGATGGCGCCGACTGCCTGATACGACGCACGCTCACGGGCGTGCCGTCGGAAACGAACAGCAGTTCGTAGCGGCGGCCCTCGCTGTCGGTGGCGGAGCAGGTGACATCAGTCACCTTCTTGGCGGCGAAATTGCCGGTCTGGCGGCAGAGGCCGGTGGAGGTCTGCTCGGCCGGCACTGGCAACCCGTCGACCTTGGGGCGGTCCTTGGAGTTGAGCAGCATGCGATCGATCGGCAGCTCGTAGGAATTGTCGTCGGCGCGCTTGCCGTTCTCGCCGGAGAACGACACGACGTGATTGTGATCGGCGGGATCGTCGACCGCGACCGCGAAATTGACCCGGCCCTTGTCACCATGGGCGTAGGCCACCGTCTTGCAGGCGAAGGTGCGCCCGGCGACCTTCAACGTCTTGCAGTGGCCGGACATCAGCGCCAGCAGGTCGACGTAAGCGTTTGCGGCCGGAGGGTTGTTGACGGGAATCGACAAGGAAGACTCGGCAAAACAAGGGCTTGCCAGGCTGATAAGGGCGGCGGTGAGGACTGGTCGGCAGAGGCGCATCGGGAGGCTCACATGCCAGGGAACCACGGAAAAGTTCCGTCCGATAACCAGCGAACCGCAAATTGGTTGCGATCCCGTTTGTTCTACCGAATTCGTCTGAAATACCACCGCGCCACCCCAACGGCGATTCGCCCGTATCGCCCAACCATTCCCGGCCGGCACTTGCCGCCCGGCCGGTGTTTTTTTCGTGGCGGAGCTACCCCATTGCCGCCTGCCAGCGCGTATCGCGCAGGGAGGGACGGCGGTGCAGGCGCGCGTCGAGCAGCGCGCGGGCGCGCGGCAGGTCGCCGCTGCGCATGAGGGCAACGACAAAAGTGTCCTCGATCAACTCGCGCTGGGCATGGCTGCCGCCGACGCGCACGACCTCGCCGAGGACCGGCGCGAGCATTTGCACGCATGCCGCGTAATCCTCTTCCGCAAAGGCTGCCAGCGCACGGCAGACCGCGGGCACCACTGGACCGGCCGGAAGCTTGCCATCGGCGAGCCGCTGCTCGATCGCGGCAAGACGTATGGCGAGCGCCTCGCGATTTTGCGTCGCAGCCGCGAACAGCGCCATGTGGATGTCGGCGAAGGGCAGGCTCGATTTCGGAAACAGCTTTTGCGCGGTGGCATCGGCTTCGACCCAGAGCGCTTTCGGCACGGCGTGGCCGTAAGCCGACAGGCGCCAGAGCAGGGACGCGGCGTCGGTGACGACGTTGAGCGGCGGCGCCTGCGTCGCCTGCGGCTGCAGCACGTCGGCATAGATCGCGAGCGCCCGCGCGGCATCGCCATGCTCCAGCGCGCCGAGCGCCTGATGCCAACGGATGTGGCCGTGCAAAATTCCAGCCCGGTCGTAAGAGGGTATCCAGTCGTCGACGAGTCGGTCGGCCGCCTCGATCGAACCGTCCTCGAACATCGCATGCAGCACGGCGTGCGCGGCGTGGGCATTCTGCCGGCGCAGGTGGAAGCCGCGCTCGGTGATACCGCGACCGCGACCGACATTGCCGTTCTCGGTCATCGCCCAGCCGTACATGGTGAGGAACCACCAATCCTCGCCATAGTGATGCGCCACGCGCTCGCACAGCTCCTGCCGCGCGCGGTCGTGATCGGCCATGCCGGAGAATGCGAACAGGCCGAAGGCGCCGAGCGGCAGCGACAGCACCAATGCATCGCGCGGCCACGCCTCGACGTGCTTCATCGTCGCCGCGATCGCCTCGGGCAGCCGGCCCTCGATTGCGAGCGCCAGCGTCTCGACATGCGAACGCTCGCGTTCCGTGCCGCGTGTCGCCACGAGCTCACGCGCGAGTGCCGCCTTCTGCCGTGCCAGATCGCCTTGCTGATAGAAGCCATGCAGGCGGCCGCGGGCGATATGGGCCATCGCAAAATCCGGATCGGCCGCAATCGCGCGCTCCAGCGTTTCCGCCGTACCGGTCCAGCCCGCGAGCATGAGGTCGACGCCCTCACGATAAGCGGATGCCGCCTCGGGCGAAGAGGTAGAGAGCGGCAGGCCGTAGCGATCTTCGAGGGCCATTCCTGTCTCCGGCTCAAGCCGTCCGCGCGCGACGTCCTTCAATCGGATAGGCCGGGTCGTTGTAGCCCGGCGTCGAGGGATGCCCCGGCACGACGAGCCTGTCGATCAGCGCCTCGTCTTCCGCAGTGAAGCGATAGTCGAGCGCGCCGGTGTAGCCGTCCCATTGCTCCTCGGTGCGCGGCCCGGCAACGATCGAGGAGACAAAGGCGGAGTTCAGCACCCAGGCGACCGCGAACTGGCCTGCGGTGATGCCCTTTTTCTCAGCGTGGGCCTTGATCTCCTGCGCCAGCTGAAGCGATTCCGGCCGCCATTCGGTCTGCATCATGCGCGTGTCGTTGCGGCCTGCGCGCGTCTCCTTGTCGGGAGCCGCGTCGGGCTTGTATTTGCCGGTCAGCACGCCGCGCGCCAGCGGGCTGTAGGGCACGATGCCGAGGCCGTAATAGGAGCAGGCCGGGAAGTGCTCGACTTCGGGCATGCGGTTCATGGCGTTGTAATAGGGCTGGCTCACCGCGGGCCGGTCGATGCCGAGCCGGTCGCAGATGTTGCAGATTTCGGCGACGCGCCAGGCGCGGTAGTTCGAGACGCCGAAATAGCGCACTTTGCCGGCGCGGATCAAATCGCCCATCGCGCGCACCGTCTCTTCGAGCGGCGTCGCATGGTCTTCCTTGTGCAGATAATAGATGTCGATGTGATCGGTGCCGAGCCGCTTGAGGCTCTCATCCGCCGCCTGCAATACCCAGCGTCGCGACAGGCCGACACGGTTGGGATCGTCGCCCATGGGATTGGCGAGTTTCGTCGCGAGCACCCAGGCGTGACGGTTGTTGCCGATCGCGCGTCCCACGACCTCTTCGGATGCACCCTTCGAATAGGCATCCGCGGTGTCGATGAAATTGATCCCGGCCTCGTGCGCCTTCGCGATGATCCGCTTTGAGGTGGCTTCATCGGTCGGCCCGCCGAACATCATCGTGCCCAAGCAGATCGGCGACACTTTGATGCCGCTGCGGCCGAGTTGGCGATATTGCATGGGCACGTCCTTGCTGCTTCTTGTGGCATCAGCATAGCCGTCTCATGCCGTCATTGCGAGCGCAGCGAAGCAATCCAGAGATGCATCCGCAGAAAGAGCCTGGATTGCTTCGCTGCGCTCGCAATGACGAGGTTGGGGGAGCAGCTTGCTACGCTCTCAGCTGTCATCGCCCGGCTTGACCGGGCGATCCAGTACGCCGAGAGGATAGTGATGACCGGAGAAGCCTCGGCGTACTGGATTCCCCGCCTTCGCGGGGAATGACAGCGTTGGGTGTGGAGCTACCCCGGCCCCTTCAAGATCTTGAACACACCATTGGCCATCACCACGCAGCGGCCGTCCACGCTGACCTCGGTGCTCATGAAGATCAGGCTGCGCGTCGAGCGCACCACGCGCGGGCGGGAGATCAGGATGTCGCCGATCTGGCCGGCTTCGACGAAATGGGTGTCGAGCTGCACCGTCGCCATGAACTCCTTGCCGGAGACGTAGCGGGCGGTCATGCCGCAGGTACGGTCCGCGAAGGTCATCATCACGCCGCCCTGGACCATGCCGCGGCGATTGTGGTGCTTGTCCTCGGTCGCAAGTGCGAATTCGTATTGGCCGTCGACCTTGCGCTCCCATAACGGGCCGATCAGGTGCATGAAGCCCGTGGTCTCCAGGATGGTCCAGCCTTCTGCCTTCAGCCTTGCGGCTGTCTTATTGGTCATGTCGTCCATTCCTGAGCGGGTCGTGCGATCTGATTTCATCGGGGGCGGACGTGGTGTAGTCAAGCATCATGAGACCGTTCGACGATGCCACACGGCGGAATATCGCGGCTGCCTGCGCGGCCTTCACGCGGTTGCCGGAAAACGAGGCGCCGGCGGCGTTGAAGCGTGCCGCAGTGGTGGTTGCGCTGACCGCGGCCAGCGAGGCCGATGACACGGCGTTGCTGCTCACGCTGCGCGCATCGCATCTGCGCGCCCATCGCGGTCAATGGGCCTTGCCCGGCGGACGCTGCGATGCCGGCGAGACGCCGGTCGAGGCGGCGCTGCGCGAGCTCGACGAGGAGCTTGGCCTCCACCTCACAGGCGCGGAAGTGCTCGGCACGCTCGATGATTATCCGACCCGCTCCGGCTACCTGATTACGCCGGTCGTGGTCTGGGCGGCCGATAGTGCCGCGATCAAACCAAACCCGGACGAGGTCGCCTCCGTCCATCGCATCGCGCTTGCGACGATCGAGCGCGAAGATGCATTTGATTTCGTCGGGATCCCCGAGAGCACGCGCCGCGTGATCCGCTTTCATCATCAGTCGAGCCTGATCCACGCACCGACGGCGGCGTTGATCTACCAGTTCCGCGAAGTGCTGGCAGGACGGCACACCCGCGTCACCGAGCTGGAACAGCCGGTATTCGCCTGGAAATGACGCGAGGGGCGAAAACGAGGTAAACGGCGCGTTAACGTGACAGTTACCGGATGCCTGCTAAGAGGGCAGCATGCATCGATCGATTCGAAATGCCGTGAGACTGGTTCCACTCGCGCTCGTCCTGCTCGCGCCTGCCGCGCGCGGGGGCGAATCCGACGCGCTGCCGCCAGCCGTCCGCAATGCCAAAGCCCAGCTGTTGTCGCAATTTTTCGCGCAAGGCGGCGCGTCGCCGGCCGTGCTCGAATATCGCCGCAAGCTGCAGGAGTATCAGGCGGCGCGTGCTGCGTTCGACGAGGAAGCCGGCGCCTATTGGAGTCAGATCTCCGAGAAGCGGAAAGGTCGCAACGCCAAGCGGCGCAGCGGGCAGCAGATCACGCTCGACGATTACGTGCTGGAGCATCCGCCGCTCTATAACGGGCCGAAACGGCCGGTGAATCCGGAGCCGGAGGAAACCCCGTCGCGACCTGAGCGGAAGCCCATCCCGGTGGTCGCCGATCTGCTGCGCGCGGCGCAGGAACTCTACCAGTTCACGCCGCAGCGACCCTCCAGCGAAGTCGAATTCAAGCGCGTCTATGCGCGCTACGCGGTGGCCTCGGGGCTGACGCGCGAGCAGGCGGTGCGGGTCTATGCGTTCGAGACCGGCGGCACCGGCAGTTACGACGTGCAGGCGGGAATCGAGCATGGCGGCAAGCGCGCCATTTCGACCGCGATGGGCTACAACCAGCTGCTGACGACCAACAGCGTCGAGCTGCTGGCCGAGCAAGGCCATGAATTCATCCGCGCGCTCTCTGACAGGGTCGCGCGGACCTCGGGCCCGGCGCGCCAGTCGCTCGAGCACAAGCTCGCCGTTCTGAAGAAAATGGTGGCACATGCCAAATCGGTGCCCGACACCTGGTCGGAGCACGAGAAGATCGGCAACACCGCGCAGGGCTGGGCCATGCATGCCATGGTGCTCGACATCGACATCGGACCGATGCTGCAGACCCACAAACTGCTCACCTCGGTGCTGTTTGCGCGCGCCAAGGGCTATAGCCGCCCGCTCAGCGCGGCCGAGCTCGAGATGATGAACCTCACCGGCGACGGCACCGGCCTCGACATGGTGACGATGCCGCCGGCGATGCGCGAGCAGGTGCCGACCTCGAACTTCTTCCAGCGCGGCGGCTACGAGCGCAACCCGGTCGCGATCCGCCACAACACGGTGGCGAAGCTGCTGGCGGTGACGGATACGAGGATGGACAGCAACAGCAACAACGCCGGCGCGCGCGAGCTGGCGGGGGCGTTCTAGCCGTTCGCCCTGCCACACCTTCCGCTGTCATGCCCCGGCTTGACCGGGGCATCCAGGACGCCGCGGCCTCTCGATTCAATCACGACGGCCTCTGGAATACTGGATCACCCGCTTTCGCGGGTGATGACACCGAGTGTGTGGTGGCGCCGTCGCCCGCCATCCCCGCCCTACTGATCCGACCCGAACTTGAACTTGCCGTCGCCTTCCAGATACGGGCCGCTGCGCATGTAGAGCTGGCCGTTGTGGCCGATGAAGAACAGCGTGCCCTTTGGCACCTTCTTGGCGCCCTTCAGAAGTTCGCCGGCATTGCTGGTGCCCATCTTGTAGGAGAAGGTCTTGCCGTCCTTGTCATAGGCGTAGCCGGTGTCGGGCTTGAGCTCCCAAGGTGTCGCAGCGGTCTGCGCCAATGCGGGTGCAGCCAACGCGCCGAGCATGGCCGTCACCAGAAAAATCCTTGTCGAAAATGCCATCACCCTATCCTCCCCATCGAGGCGCCCCGGCTTGAACAAATCACGAACGGCGCTTCCAGGTCAATTTGCGAAAGCGCCGCAGCGCATCACGTCTTGCCGAGCAGTTTGTGATTTTCCCTTCGTCCCCGCGCGACTATGTTCCGCTTTCCGTCTAGAACGCAATTCGACAAAAACATTGGGTAGGGGATGATTCGAATGAACTTCGTCATTAAAGCTTGCTGGGCCGCCGGCCTCTCGCTGACGGTGCTCGCGCCGGCCGCCCGGGCCGATGATTACCAGCTCAGCCACAACCAGAGGATTTCGTGCAGCCGCGGCCTGGCCCCAGGCAAGCTGAACACCGCGACCTGCAAGTCCTACACATATCTCTTCAACACAAAGACCTCGGAATATTTCCGTTGCCAGGTCTCGCTGGCGCTGACCCGCGACAACAAGGAAGTCATCAACGTCCAGACCGACGGCGCCTGCACCAAGAAGCCGCGCATCTTCGAGACCGACGGCCATTACGATTTCGACGCCACCGAGACCGAGCCGCCGAACACCAATTCGTTCTTCGGCCCCGGCGGTTACTCGGTCTGGGCCGCCGACGTCGGCGCGCAGAAGGTGCGCGGCTGCATCATCATCTCCTCCGGCCTCGGCTCCGACATCTCCAAATGCCTGGACATGACTTTCCAGTAAGCGTTTGCCAGTGAGAGTTCGCCAGTGACGGTGCGCTCCCTGCTCGCTTGCGCGGAGGGTTGGGGAGAGGGTGTTTCCGCAATGGGGCAATCCCCCAGAGGAGAAAGCCCTCACCCGGCGCTTCGCGCCGACCTCTCCCGCACGCGAGGGCTTTGCTTAATTGGCCGAGCGGGAGTGAGGCTCGATATGGGGTATTTTTTGTGCGGCCTCGGATGGCGCGCGAACGCAGACGGTCTTGTTTTCGTGGCCGATCGATGGCCTTGGGCTGTGGCGGTCACACCACACCTCCCGCGGGACACAGGACCGCCCATCGTTTGAGGTTCATGGCCAGGCAGAGAAGACGCAGATGGGTATGATTGCGTGCCAGGCCCAGATAGCGGGCTCGCGCCCAGCCGTAGACGCCCTTGAGGCGCGCGAAGACCTGCTCGACCGGGGCGCGGCGCCGTCCCACGGCGTCGTTGAAGCGCTTCTGCCGTTCGGTCAGGGGATGATGCTTGTTGGGCCGGAACATCAGCCGCGGCTTGATGCCCCGGGCAGCCAGCCCGGCGCGACGCTCATGCTTGTCATAGGCCTGGTCGGCGTAGACCGCCTTCTCGTCACCGCTGATCAATTCGTCGGCGGGCACCGTATCGTTGACCGCAGCGTCGGTCAGCTTGCTGCGACGAATGATCGCCGAGCCCTGGTCGACACCGACATGCGCCTTGTAGCCGAAGTATCGCTTGCCACCCTTCTTGGTCCATCGCGCATCCGTATCGCGCTCGCTATTGACCAGCTTGCTCGGCGGGCGTCCGTCCGGGCCGGGAGGCAGCGGGTCCTTTGGCGGCTTCGGCGGTTTCACGGCCGCCGGGATCAGGCTGGCGTCGATCAATGTGCCTCGGCGCAGCACCAGCCCGCGCGCGTCGATCTGGCGCAGCATCTCGGCAAACAGCGTCTCGTCCAGGCCAGCCTGCTGCAAAGCTTCGCGGAAGCGCCAGATCGTCGTGTGGTCGGGCGTCTCGTCGCCCAGCGCAAAGCCGCAGAAGTCGCGGAACGAGGCCCGGTCATCGAGCGCTTCTTCCAGTTCCGGATCGGACAGACCGTACCATTGCTGCAACAGCACAGCCTTGAACATCACCAGCCGAGGATAGGCCGGCGCGCCACGCTCCGGCTCCGGCAGGCCGCTCAGCACGCGCTCGACAGCCGCCCAATCCACCAGTTCGCCAATCCGCCTCAGGACCGCACCCCCTTTGCCCCGCCGCGACGCCAACGCATCTGCGAAGCTCGGTTGCCCCACCTGCCGATATGCCATCCCCAGATCCTCTTCAGATGTCTCTTAGAGAATCGCAGATTCGCGATTTACGCAAAGCCCTCGCACGCGGGAGAGGTTGCACCGAACCTGCCGCGTGAGTGATTGATTCTCGCTCGAGCGTGCCTGGCTGCGCCACCTCGCCGCACCCGCCGAGTTCCCCAAAAATCGAGCCAGGACAGCCATTTACCGCAGTCCTGTTTTGACTTTTGGATGGGTTGACCCGCCCCCCTCATCCGGCCAACTTCCCGGCCGGTTTGGGGAGTAGAAAGATCATGAAACGAACGATTTTCGGCGTGGCCGCGGCTGTTGCTCTGGCGGCGTCGGCGCCTTGCGCGCAGGCGCAATCCTTCATCAACGTGCTGACCGGCGGCACCTCCGGCGTCTACTATCCGCTCGGGGTCGCGATCGGAAAGATCTACGGTGACAAGATTCCGAACGTGAAGACGCAGGTGCAGGCCACCAAGGCGTCAGTCGAGAATCTGATCCTGCTCCAGCAGGGCCGCGGCGAGCTGGCGTTCACGCTGGGCGACTCGCTGAAAGCGGCCTGGGACGGCGAGGAGGAGGCGGGCTTCAAGTCCAAGCTCGACAAGCTCAGGACCATCGGCGCGATCTATCCGAACTACATCCAGATCGTCGCGACCGCCGAGAGCGGCATCAAGACGCTGGCGGACCTCAAAGGCAAGAGCCTGTCGGTCGGCGCGCCGAAATCGGGCACGGAGCTGAATTCGCGCGCGATTCTGGCGGCGGCGGGTATGAGCTACAAGGATCTCGGCAAGGTCGAGTATCTGCCGTTCGCCGAATCCGTCGATCTCATGAAGAACCGACAGCTCGGCGCGACCCTGCAATCGGCCGGGCTCGGCGTGGCCTCGTTGAAGGATCTGTCGACCTCGAGCCCGATCACGGTGGTGTCGGTACCGAAGGAGACCGTCGACAAGATCGGCCTGCCCTTCATCGCGGCGACCATTCCCGCCAACACCTACACCGGGCAGGACAAGGACGTGCCGACCGCGGCCGTGGTCAACTATCTCGTCACCAGCTCGGCCGTGTCGGACGATCTTGCCTACCAGATGACAAAACTGGTCTACGAGTCGCTGCCCGAGCTCGCCAACGCGCATGCGGCCGGCAAGGAGATCAAGCTCGAGACGGCCGCCAGCGGCAGCCCGGTTCCGCTGCACCCCGGCGCGATCCGCTATTACAAGGAAAAGGGGCTGATCAAGTAAGGTCGGCCGTCACTATCGGACGTCATGGCCGGGCTTGTCCCGGCCATCCACGTTCTAAGGCCAGGCGAGAAAGATCGTGGATGCCCGGGACAAGCCCGGGCATGACGGTCTGAATACGCGGCGCCAATGCTATAAGCGCTGGACGGTTGGGGACATATCGATGTTGCAAGCAGACGGCACCGCCGAAGCGCCCATCAAGGTCGAGTTCGACAATTTCGAGCACGGTTTTCCGGAAGGCTTTGGCCCGGGCTGGTGGGGCACGCTCGCGTACTGGATCGGCATCGCCTTCGCGACCTTCCAGCTTTATGTCGCGGCGTTCAATTACCTGCCGAGCCAGGTGGTGCGCGGCGTTCATGTCGGCTTCCTCATCCTCCTCACCTTCGGCCTGATCGGCAACTTCACCGCCAAAAGCAATGTCGGCCGCGGGCTCGGCTGGCTGATCGGCAGCGCGGGCTTTCTGTGCGGGCTCTATCAATGGATCTTCTATGCGGATCTGATCGCACGTGACGGCGATCCGACGCGCCTCGATCTTGTGGTCGGCACGCTGCTCGCCGTCCTGATCTTCGAGGGCACGCGGCGGCTGATGGGCGCGGCGCTCCCGCTGATGTGCGGCGCCTGTCTCGTCTACTGGTTCTTCGGCCAGTATCTGCCGTCACCGCTGAACCATCGCGGCTATGATTTCGACCAGATCGTCACTCATCTCTCCTTCGGCACCGAGGGCTTTTACGGCGTGCCGATCTACGTCTCGGCGACCTACATTTTCCTGTTCATCCTGTTCGGCTCGTTCCTGGAGCGCGCCGGCATGATCCAGCTCTTCACCGACGTTTCTCTTGGGTTGTTCGGCAGGACCCGCGGCGGCCCGGCCAAGGTCGCGGTGTTCGCCTCGGGCATGATGGGCACGATCTCGGGCTCGGGCGTCGCCAACGTCGTCACTGTTGGCCAGTTCACGATTCCGCTGATGATCAGGTTCGGCTATCGCCGCGCGTTCGCGGCCGGCGTCGAGGCGACGGCCTCGATGGGCGGGCAGATCATGCCGCCGGTGATGGGCGCGGTTGCCTTCATCATGGCGGAGACGCTCGGCGTCCAATATTCGGAGATCGTGAAAGCGGCGGCGATTCCCGCGATGCTCTATTTCGCCTCCGCCTTCTGGATGGTGCATCTGGAGGCCGGCAAGCACGGGCTCACCGGGATGAAGAAGTCGGAGACCCCGAGCGCCTGGAAGGCGCTGGTGACGCGCTGGTACCTCGTGCTGCCGCTCGCAGCGCTCGTCTACATGCTGTTCGAAGGCTTTACGCCACTCTATGCCGGCAGCATGGGCCTCGCGCTCACAGTGGGGCTGATCCTCGGCACCGCCATCACGACGGGCGCACCTTCGATGGCTATCCGCTATATCTTCTGGATCGGGCTTGCGCTCGTGGTCGCGGCGCTCTCGCGCGACGGCCTTCAGATCGTGCCGGTCGCAGGCGTCGTCGTCGCGTTGATCGTGATCACTGCGTTCGTGCGCGGCGGATTTTCCGCCCTGCGCGCCTGCCGCGATGCGCTGGCTGAAAGCGCGAAATCCGCCATCACCGTCGGCATGGCTTGCGCCATTGTCGGCGTCATCATCGGCATGATGTCGCAGACCGGCGTCGGCACCATCTTCGGCGGTTGGGTGATCGGCCTCGGCGAGAAGAGCCTGTTCCTGGCGCTGATCATGACCATGCTGCTGTCGATCCTGCTCGGCACCGGCATCCCGACCATCCCGACCTACATCATCACGGCGGCGCTCGCGGCGCCCGCGCTGGCGAAACTCGGCGTACCGCTGATCGCGAGCCACATGTTCGCGTTCTATTACGGCATCATGGCCGACCTCTCGCCGCCGGTGGCGCTGGCTGCGTTAGCCGCGGCACCGATCGCGAAGGAGAATCCTGACAAGATCGGCTGGGAGGCGATGCGTATCGCGCTGGCCGGCTACGTCATCCCCTTCATCTTCGTCTATTCGCCGGCGCTGATGCTGCAGGCCGGCGATCCCATGGCAGCCAAGCTCGGCTTCTACGGCGCGGTGGCGTTGGCGACCTTGAAGGCCCTGGTGGCGATCGCCCTGTTCGGCATGGTCGCCATCGGCTTCCTGTTCACGCGCCTGACGTTCCTCGAACGTTTGGTCGCGCTCGGTGCCGCGATCTGCCTGCTCGGCGATTTCCCGTTCAGCGACACCGCCGGCTTCCTGCTCGCCGCGGCAATCGTGCTGTGGCAGTGGCGGCGGCGTCCGCCGGCGCCGGTCGAGGCGGTGTGAGCCTCTGCTTCGTCACAGCCTCAGGCGTGAAGGCGCTGGCGCTGTCCGCGTTCACGCTGGTGTGGACGCATTCCATCGCGAAGGTCGACTGGCAGGAAGACTGGCGCGTCACCCCCGCCGGGCTCGAACTGACGCAGGCACGCGTGAAGGGCACCGGCCCCGGCATGGAGCCGCCGCCCGAGGCGCGCCTCGTCGACGGCTGGTTTCAGTGGAGGCCTGCGCGTGCGCCGATGCCGGAGGTGGTGCTCGGCAATTCGGGCGCGGCTGGCGAATGGCGGCTATGCCATGACGGCAAGTGCCGGACGTTGTCCGAGATTGTCGGTCATCCCATTGGTGCTAACGTCACAAAGATGAAGATTTGCGACCATCCGTAGCCCGGATGAGCGAAGCGACATCCGGGAGCGGCGGACCCGGATATCGCTACGCTCATCCGGGCTACAAGAAAAATAAAGGAGAAACGCGATGGGTCGGCTCAAGGGCAAGGTTGCGATGGTGGTGGGCGCGGGCTCGATCGGCCCCGGTTGGGGCAACGGCAAGGCCACCGCGGTCACCTTTGCGCGCGAGGGCGCGCAGGTGTTTTGCGTCGATCGCAACGGCGCGGCCGCCGAGGAGACCGTGAAGATCATCACGGACGAAGGCGGCCAGGCGATCGCGTTCACGGCCGAGGTCTCGCGTGCGCACGAGGTCGAGGCGATGGTCGCCGCGTGCCTGCAGGCCTACGGCCGCATCGACGTCCTCGACAATAATGTCGGCATCGCCGAGATGGGCAGCGTGGTCGAGGTGACCGAGGAGAGCTGGGACCGGGTCTTCAGCGTCAACCTCAAGAGCGCGTATTTCGCCATGAAGCACGTCATCCCCGTGATGGTGAAACAGGGCGGCGGCTCCATCATCAACATCTCCTCGATCGCTTCGATCCGCCACATGGGTATCTCCTACGTCACGTACGGCACTTCGAAAGCGGCGATGAACCAGATGACGCGCACCACCGCGATCGAATTCGCGCGCCACCATGTCCGCGTCAACGCGATCCTGCCCGGCCTGATGAAAACGCCGATGGTGGAGCATTCCGCCGATCTCGCCGCCAGTTACGCCAAGGGCGATGTCGAGGCGATGTGGCGGGCGCGCGATGCGCAAGTGCCGATGGGCCACATGGGCGACGCCTTCGACGTCGCTAACGCCGCACTGTTCCTGGCCTCGGACGAAGCGAAATATGTGACGGGGATCGAGCTCGTGGTGGACGGCGGGATCACGTGCAAGGCGGGGGCGTAGCTCCTTGCTCGTCGCCCTGGCGTAAGCCAGGGCCCATTACCACAAGGCTCGGTTGGCGAAGACTGCCGGCTCCAGCTTCTTCAACAATCAGCATTCGGGGCAATGGGTCCTGGCTTTCGCCAGGACGACACTATTGCGCCAGCGCCAGAATCCCGCCGGCGAATGAATGCCATGCCGCCGTTTCGCTGATCGGCCAGTTCAGTACCTTCACCGCCAGCATCGCGAGCGTGCCGGTGATGTAGACCGGGTGCACGCGGCCTTCGGTGCGCCAGTCGCGTACCATGGCGACGACGAGCAGCAGCGAAGCGACCATCGCGGGTGCGATGGTGACGGGCACCGGCGGCGGCCCGGGCGGTCCCGGAGGCGCGAGGAAAGTGAGAAACCAGCGCGCGATCGCGGCATCGAGGATGGAGACCGCGGCGAGCAGCATCAGGCGTTTGTGAATCTCCGGCTTTCGCGTGTTCATGATCGCGAGCACGAACACCATTGCAAAGAACGCAATCCCGCTCATCGGTACGATCGAGAAGGCGATGCCGGCCTCTTTCTGTCCGAGCGCCGCGGAATGCTGCATCACATGGACGGAGGCGAGGAAGCCGAAGATCGTCATCGCGGTCGCGAGCGAAACGCCGGCGATGCCGAGCGCACGGTGATTGACCACGCGGCCTGAGGCGGCGAGCCAGGTCTGGATCACGAAATAGAGAGACCAGGTGAAGAACAAGAGACCATGGAAATGAATGACGGGGCTTGCGGACAAGGTCCGTTGCGCGAGCGGCACAAAATAGGTCGGTGCGAAGCCGAGAAAGGCGGTGGCCGCGCAGGCCAGCGCCATGTGGAGATAGAAATATCGTGCGGGCGACGCATCTCGCGCGCGCACACGACGGTCGTCGATCAGGGTCGTCATGAGGGATGAGTCTGGAGAGGCGGCGTTTGGTTCAAAGCAAACCGTCCCTGCACCGTCGTCCCGAGGCGCGCACAGCGCGAGCCCGGGACCCATAATCACAGGGCGCGGTTTGGCGCGAAGCTGGTAACTCCGAATCTTCGCAAAACACTTGCTGCGGCGTATGGGTCCCGGATCTGCGCTTCGCTTGTCCGGGACGACAGCGGTGTTTGCGGATCTAACCCCCCGCGCTCAATTCCGCGCGATCAAGCTCCTCCTCGATTCTGTGAAACGCGTCGTCGCCGATCACCTCGGTGGCGCGGAGTTCGAAGATCGACTTGCGCGCGGCCGCGATGCCGCGGCGGCGCAGGGGATCGGCCGGCAGTTCGCCGTTGGTGATGCCGCCATGGGGATCGTCGTCGGCCTGCATCAGGATGGCGCGATATTCGAGCCGCAGGATTTCCGCTTCCTCCGACGGATCGTCCTCGATCGCGTCGAGCGCCGCGCGATAGGCGACGGCGCGGGCACGCGCGACCTCGATGCCCACGGGATCGTCGTCCTTGAGGCCGAACGCCAGGATCAGCGGCCGCAACGTCAGGCCCTGCACGACCAGCGTGCCGAGCACGACGGCAAACGCCGAGAAGACGATGAAGTCACGATGCGGAAAGCTCTCCGGCAGGGCAAAGGCGGTGGCGAGCGTAACCAAGCCGCGCATGCCGCACCAGGAGATGATGAGGCCGCCCTTGGCCGAGGCGACCTGCTTCGGATCCTTGGGGTGATAGATGCCGTGCGCCACCAGCGTGCGCAGCGTCGTGCGGTAGAACGTAATCCAGGCCAGCCGCACCAGGACCACGGTGAGCAGGATCCAGGCGGCCGCCACGCAATATTCCCAGCGCACGTCCGCATCGAGGCGCGTCCAGATCGGCCGCATCTGCATGCCGATCAGCATGAAGGCGAGCACGTTGAGCACGAACACCATGGTTTCCCACACCGCATAGGAAGGTACTCGCAGCCGCGCCGGCATGCGTGTCCCAGCCGTGCGGGCGATGGTGATGCCGTAGACTACTATGGTGAGGATGCCAGAGAGACCGAGATGCTCGGCGGCAATCCAGACCATGAAGGTCGTGGCGAATTGGATGATGATCGAGCTGGGGGCCTCCTTCACGCGTTCCATGAACAGCGGAATGATGCGGCCTGCGACCAGGCCCGCGACGACGCTGCCGACCAGGGCCAGCGCCATGGTCGGCGCGACCTGGCTCCATGCCAGATGCTCGGTTGCGATCGCTCCGACCGCGATGCGATAGATCAGGAGCGCGGTCGCGTCGTTGAGCAGGCTCTCGCCCTCCAGGACCTTCACCATGCGGTGAGGCAGCTTCACCTGGCTCAGGATCGCGACCGCAGCGGCCGCGTCCGGCGGGGCCACGATGGCGCCGAGCGCAACCGCGGCGGCCCAGGGCATGTCAGGCATCAGCCGGTGGGCGACGTAGGCCACAGCGGCCGTGGTCAGGCCGACGGCGGCGACGACCAGAGTGGAGACCGGAACCCAATTGTTGCGGAGATCGCGCAGCGAGGTGTCGAAGGCGGCATCGAGCAGGACCGGTGCGACAAAGAGAGCCAACGCCAGGTCGGGCTCCAGCGTCCAGGACGGGCTCGACGGCACAAACGCGATCAGCGCGCCCCCGATCGCGAGAAAGGTCGGATAGGGGACCTTGATCCGCCGCGCCAGCGCCGATAATCCAACGGCGCCGAGCAGAAGCACGATGATCCATTCGAATGTCGACACGTTGATCCCCGAAACCGATTTGAGCGGCGCCACAAGCTAGCACCAATCCGGCCGTATGATGGATAGTGCGGCCCCCAGGCAAGACCTCAACCCGGACCTTAACCCAAGATTTTCCGACTGTGACGAGCATGCGTTTTCTCATTCAATGGTCCGGCGCCGGGGTGCTCTTCGCGCTCTCGTTCGTCGTGGCTCATGCCGCGACCGGCGGCGAACCGGCCGCGGTCCCGCAGGTCGACATCGCGCCGTGCCTCGCGGCTGCCGCGGCCGACGACATCGACAAGGCCGCCACGGCCTGCGCCGCCGTGATCGACAACGAGAAGACGGCGAAAGGCGATCTGATCAAGGCGCTGATCGCGCGCGGCGGGCTTTATGCGCGGCACGACCAAGTCGACCGCGCGATCGCCGACGACAGCCGCGCTCTGGAGCTCGATTCCGGTCTCGCCGATATCTTCAACGCGCGGGGCGAGCTCTGGCTGAGGAAGGGCGACAAGCCCAAGGCGGTGCAGGATTTCGGCGCGGCATTGAAGATCGATCCGAACCACGAGCAGGCCAAGGCCAATCACAAGGCGATGGCGCGCGAGATCGAGCGGATCGGCGCGCAGATGGCGGTCGCGGGCAAGCCCAGCTTTATTTGCAAGGGTGCGCGCCGCCCCGTCGAGAAGGCGATCTGCGTCAACCGCGAGCTCGCTGATCTCGACCGTGAGGTCTTTGCCGCCAACGCGCGCGTGTTGCGTGAAGCCCGCAATGCAGGCGAAGCGAAGGCGCTTCAGCGCGAGCAGGACGATTTCATCGCCCGCCGCAACGCGGGGTTCGGCCGGCCGGGGTACGATTTGAAGAAGGCGATGCAGGAGCGGCTGCAGCGGCTGAACGGGGTGGACGGGTATTGAGGCTGCTCATCTCGCCCGTAAGAGCGGGTCGAAAAAGGGAAGGATCGGTGCGCCGCTGGCACGCCTCGATTTGAACCGATTCTTTGGCCGCCGCGACAATGGTGAAAGCCTGATGTCCCGGAGCTCTATGCCATGTGCGGCACGCATCCTTCCGCGCAAATGCTCTCGTTTGCAAAAATCTCGTTTCGCTCGCTCCTGCTCAGCGCGGCAATGAGCGTCGTCCTCGTCGCTCCTGCCTTGGCCGGCGTCGATTGCGTGATGGAGAGCAAAGCCGCTCCGGCTGAGCTGATCCCGGCCTGCAGCGCCACCATTGACCAGGCCTCAATTCCATCCTCCGATCGCGCCGCGGCGTTGCTGGTGCGCGCCGACGCCAATGCGCGGACCTCGGGCGGCCTCACGCAGGCGCTGCGGGACATCGACCGCGCCATTGCGCTCGATGGCAAGAACGCAAAAGCCTGGCGCCTGCGCGGCGATCTCCTCCGCGAGGCCGGCGGCGATCTCAACCGCGCCGCGGCGGACCTCAGCAAGGCCATCGAACTCAATCCGCAGGATTCGGAATCTTACGAGCTGCGCGGCGTGGTCTACACCAACCAGCGCCGGCTCGACCGCGCGCTTGCCGATTACGACCAGGCGATCAAGCTGAAGCCTGACAATGCACAGGCCTGGTCAGACCGCGGCGTGACCTATTATCTCGGCGGCGACAACGAGAACGCGATCCGCGATCTCAGCGAGGCGTTGCGGCTCGATCCGAATCGGCCGCGCAGCTACACCAATCGTGGCGCCGCCTACAAGAAGCTCGGCCAGCTCGAGAGGTCGGTTGCCGACGATGGCGAGGCGATCAGGCTCGATCCGAAGGTGCCCGAATATTACGACAATCGCGGGCTGTCCCTGGCCGCGATGGGCGAGTACGACAAGGCGATTGCCGATTACGATCAGGCGCTGCGGCTGGCACCGCGCCCGAACTTCTTCGCTAACCGCGGCGACTCCTACCACCTCAAGGGCGAGCTTGGCGCGGCGCTGAGCGATTACGAGGCCGCGCTGAAACTCGAGCCGAATTTCGCGCAGACCTACAATAACCGCGCCGTGCTCTACAAGAAGATGGGCGAGCGCAAGAAGGCGCTGGCCGACTACGAAACCGCGCTGCGGCTCGATCCCGGCAACGACAACGCTGCCGCCGGCCGCCGCGCCATGATCGCGGAGATCGTGAAATTCGGCGGCGAGCCGCTGCGGCCGCTCGCGGCGAATTCCGGCAAGGGCCCGTCGTTCGATTGTGCCACTGCGAAGCGCGAGGTCGAGAGGGTGATCTGTGCCGATCCGCAGCTGGGTGTGCTCGATCGCCAGATCGCCGAGACTTATGAGCGCGTGCTGAAATCGGCCGGGTCCCGCTCGGCCGGCGACCTCCGTCGCACCCAGCGCGACTTCCTCGCCACCCGCAATACGAGCTTCGGCCGCGCCGGCTATGATCTGAGGAAGGTCATGCAGGATCGCCTGCAGCGGCTGAACGCGATGGATAGCTGAGCACTGTTCTTTTCAGCTTGAACCGCGGCCCATTCCCGGGAAAATAGCCCTCAAACATGGCCGGTACTTGATCCCTGTCATGGCGGGACGTTTGTCCTGCCACAAGTTCAAGGCCAGGCGAATAAAAGGGAACGGGAGCGCGGGAATGAACGTCCGAGGAAACGTCCAAGGAAACATCGACGGAAAGAGCCTCTATCACGAGGTTTATGCGCGCTCGCTGGCCGACCCTGAGGGCTTTTGGGCCGAGGCGGCCAAGGAGATCGACTGGATCGAGCCACCAAAAAAGATCTTCGATCCCTCGCCGGGCGTCTACGGCCGCTGGTTCAGCGGTGGCATTGTGAACACCTGCTACAACGCGCTCGACCGCCACGTCGAACGCGGCCGCGCCGACCAGATCGCGCTAATCCATGATTCGCCGCTGGCAAATAGCGTCACCAGATTCACCTACGCCGAACTGCTGGCCGAAGTGCAGGCGCTCGCCGCCATCATGCAGGACTTTGGTGTCGCCAAGGGCGATCGCGTCGTCCTCTATATGCCGATGGTCCCGGAGGCCGTCGTTGCGATGCTCGCCTGCGCGCGCATTGGCGCGGTGCACTCCGTGGTGTTCGGCGGCTTTGCCGCGAAAGAGCTCGCCACCCGCATCGACGATGCGCAGCCAAAGTTGATCC
The DNA here is from genome assembly GCF_000244935.1 of Bradyrhizobium sp. WSM1253. Taxonomy (NCBI): domain Bacteria; kingdom Pseudomonadati; phylum Pseudomonadota; class Alphaproteobacteria; order Hyphomicrobiales; family Nitrobacteraceae; genus Bradyrhizobium; species Bradyrhizobium sp. WSM1253. The sequence continues at coordinate 4,022,673 of NZ_JH600073.1, read as the reverse complement.
TGTCGGCGAGCTGCGGCATCGAGCCCGGCCGCATCGTTCAGTACAAGCCGCTGCTCGACGAGGCGATCAGGCTTGCGGGCGCAAAGCCGAAGGCCTGCATCGTGCTGCAACGTCCGCAGCTCGTCTGCGCCCTCACGCCCGGCCGTGACTATGATTGGGCGGGCCTGCGCCGCAAGGCGATGAACGACGGCAAGCAGGCGCCTTGCGTGCCCGTCGCCGCCACCGATCCGCTCTACATCCTCTATACGTCAGGCACGACCGGCATTCCCAAGGGCGTCGTGCGGGACAATGGCGGCCATCTCGTCGCAGTGAAATGGTCCATGTTCAACCTCTATGGCGTCAAGCCGGGCGAGGTCTGGTGGTGCGGCTCCGACATCGGCTGGGTGGTCGGCCACAGTTACATCGTCTACGGCCCGCTGCTGCACGGCGCGACCTCGATCATGTATGAGGGGAAGCCGGTCGGCACGCCCGATGCCGGCGCGTTCTGGCGCGTGATCAGCGAGCACAAAGCTGTCGCCTTCTTCACTGCGCCGACCGCGTTCCGCGCGCTCCGGAAAGAAGATCCGGAAGGAAAATTCATCCGGCAGTACGACCTCTCGACGTTCCGCACGCTGTTCCTGGCCGGCGAGCGCGCCGATCCGCCGACGGTGGAATGGGCGGAGCAGCAGTTGAAAGTGCCTGTCATCGACCATTGGTGGCAGACCGAGACCGGCTGGTGCATCGCCGGCAATCCGGTTGGCTTAGGCCAGCTGCCGGTGAAGCACGGATCGCCGACGGTGCCGATGCCGGGCTACCAGGTCGACGTGGTCGACGAAGCGGCAAAGCCGGTCGGTCCGAACACCATGGGCTCGATCGTCATCAAGCTTCCGATGCCGCCGGGCTGCCTGCCGACACTGTGGAATCAGGACGAACGGTTTAAGGAAGCCTACCTCACCGAATTCCCCGGCTACTACAAAACATCGGATGCCGGCTACAAGGACGAGGACGGGTATGTCTTCGTTATGGGCCGCACCGACGACATCATCAACGTCGCCGGCCATCGGCTCTCCACCGGCGGCATGGAGGAGATCCTGGCTTCGCATCCCGATGTCGCCGAATGCGCCGTGCTCGGCGTCAAGGACGCGATCAAAGGTGAGGTACCCTGCGGCTTCCTGGTGCTCAAGGCGGGTGTGAAGCGGGCCCCCGCCGAGATCGAGAAGGAGATCATCGCGCTGGTGCGCGACAAGCTCGGTCCCGTTGCCGCGTTCAAGCTCGCCATCACCGTCGGGCGCCTGCCCAAGACGCGCTCCGGAAAGATCTTGCGCGGCACCATCAAGAAGATCGCAGATGGTGAAGCCTGGACCATGCCGGCGACGATTGAGGACCCCAAGGTGCTCGACGAGATCGGCGATGCGCTGAAGGGGCGGGTGTGAGGTTTGCAATGGGGCTTGAATAGGCCGCATTTTTCCGCTCAATCCTCATCCTGAGGAGCGCGCCTGGCGCGCGTCTCGAAGGATGAAAGGCCCCGCTGCTCCAGCTTGGCCTGCATGGTTCGAGACGCCCGCTGCGCGGGCTCCTCACCATGAGGATGAAGGGCCTGCCATGAATTCGAAGCCGTTTCTAGCGATTGCATTTGCGGGCCTCATTCTCTCCGCCTGCTCCGCGCGCTACCAGACGCCGGTGGCGATGGGCGGCGATGATGACGACGCGGTCTGCCAGAGCCGCGGCTATGCGGCCGGCTCGCCTGAATACGTGGCCTGCCGCAAGGACCGCGACGTCCAGCGCAGCGCCGCGACCACCCGCGCCGACCGCCGCCAGCGCGACCTCGGCGAATACATGCTGAACCATCCGGACCGGCCATGATGTAAGCCGTGGCATTATCCTGCCGCGACAGATCTGCAACGCCGCAGTCAAATCGCAATCGCACTTGTCCTGATTTGATCGGCATCAAATCCTTCACCACTGCCTTTCTGCTCTGACGCTGATGTCGCGCAACGAAGCGCGCACATGGCTGAAGGGGAATGCAATGGACGGAATAATAAGAAACATGGCGCGGCTCGCGACGCTAGGTGCGGCGCTGGCGGGGGCTTTTGCCTCGGCACAGGCCGCCGATTTGCCGATCTACAAAAAGGCGCCGCCGCCGGTAGAAGCCTTGAATCCCTGGATGGTGCGTTTGCGGGTGCTCGGCGTGTTGCCGGATGCGGGCGGCTCAACCGTCAATGTCGCCGGCGTTCCGTCGCTGTCCTCGCCGAATTCGGGCCTCTCGATCAGCGACCAGGTCGTGCCTGAGCTCGACATCAGCTATTTCTTCACCAGGAACATCGCGGCCGAGTTGATCCTCGGCGTGACCCGGCATTCGATCAGCGGCACTGGCTCGCTCGCAAATCTGCCGATCGGCAAGACTACGCTGCTGCCGCCGACGCTGACCCTGCAATATCACTTCGACAATTTCGGCGCATTCAAGCCGTATGTCGGTGCCGGCGTGAACTACACAATGTTCTTCAGCAACTCCGCCGCCAATACGCCGGCCGCCATCGCAGGTCCGCCCGCGATCGTCGCCACCACCACTGGCCTGCATGTCAGCAACGCCTTCGGTGGCGCGGTGCAGTTCGGCTTCGACTACATGCTCGATCGGCACTGGGGCCTCAACGTCGACGTCAAGAAGCTCTGGTTGCGGCCGGACTATTCTGCGACGGTCAGTGGTCTGCCGGTTACCGGCACTGCGCATATCGACCCGTGGCTGGTCGGTGGTGGTGTGACGTATAAGTTCTGAAGTTGTTGTTGCCTTAGGGAGGCACACTGTCGCCCTAACGTCGTCCTGGCGAATGCCAGGACCCATACCGCGGAATCTATCGACTGAGCGCGGTAGGAGAACCGAGCGACGAGTAGTCGCCAAATTCCTCCTTGGGGTAATGGGTCCTGGCTTTCGCCAGGACGACGCCGGAGGGTATGCGTTGTCAGTCGTTTTGCAGGTGCAAAACAAAAACGCGGCAGGTTTCCCTGCCGCGTTTTTGTTGCGTTCACGAATGAACAGCGAAGGATTACTCCTCCTCCTGGTCCTGCTTCTTGCCGCCGAGTGTCTTCAGCTTGGCGAACACGGCATCGACGTTGAGATCGTCGCTGGACCTCTCGGCGGGTTCGTACTCGTCCTTCTTGGTGGTTTCGGAAGCCGGCAGCAGGGTGGCGCCGCCATAGGCCGCGTCGATCGGCTTTTCCTTGGCCGCGCGCGCGACCTCGAAATCGAGCTCGATCTGCGAGCAGAGGCCAAGGGTGACGGGATCAATCGGCGTCAGCTGGGACGTGTTCCAGTGGGTGCGATCGCGGACACTGGCGATCGTGCTCTTGGTCGTGCCGACCAGGCGCATGATCTGGGCGTCCTTGAGCTCGGGATGGTTGCGCAGCAGCCAGAGGATGGCGCTCGGGCGTTCGTGGCGGCGCGAGACCGGGGTGTAGCGCGGGCCCTTGCGCTTGGGTTGCGGCGGCAGCACCACCTTACTCTCCTGGAGTCGGAGCCGGTAGTCCGGGTTGTTCTCGCCCTTCTCGATCTCCTCGCGGGTCAGCTGGCCGTTGGAGAGGGGATCCATGCCCTTGATGCCTTGGGCGGCGTCGCCATCGGCGATCGCGCGCACCTCGAGGGGGTGCATTTTGGTGAAATCGGCGACCTGATCGAAGGTCAGCGCGGTGTTGTCGAGCAGCCAGACGGCGGTCGCCTTGGGCATCAGAGGTGCGTTGCTCATGGCAAATCTCCTTTGTGCTTCGCCCACCCCTTTGGAGGCGAAACCGGTGGTCATCAGCGATGACTGGGAATTCGCGCTATATAAGCCCGGAGGGGGTAGCCACGCAATGGTTCTGCTATAGATAGTGCCTTGACAGCGCCCGAAAGGGGGCCCAATTCCCTCTGAAGTCCCTGTAAGACCGTACCCAAGCCCTATTCATTCATCGACCGCTTCCCGCCCATTTGGCGAGGTGATTCGGTCCCGAGATCGCTCAATGTCAGCCAAACCAGACCTCAAGATCGTGCTTTGTTCTCCCCGTGGCTTCTGCGCCGGGGTGGTCCGGGCGATCGACACCGTGGAACGGGCGCTCGATAAATACGGCGCCCCCGTCTATGTTCGCCATGAGATTGTGCATAACAAATACGTCGTCGATGGGTTGAAGAAGAAGGGCGCGATCTTCGTCGAGGAACTCGCCGAGATCCCGGAAAACACCACCGCGCCGGTGGTGTTCTCGGCCCATGGCGTGCCGAAATCGGTTCCGGCCGACGCCACATCCCGCAATTTGTTCTCGCTGGATGCGACCTGCCCCTTGGTCACCAAGGTCCACCGCGAGGCCGCGATCCATTTCAAGCGCGGCCGCGAGATCTTCCTGATCGGCCATTCCCATCATCCCGAGGTGGTGGGCACGCTCGGCCAGCTCCCGACCGGCGCCGTGACCCTGATCGAGACCGCCGAGGACGCGAAGACCATCGCCCCGAAGGACCCGAACAACCTCGCCTTCGTGACCCAGACCACGCTGTCGATCGACGACACCGCGGAGATCGTGGCGCTTCTGAAGGAGCGCTTCCCGAACATCAACGGGCCGCACAAGGAAGACATCTGCTACGCCACCACCAACCGCCAGCTCGCGGTGAAGAAGGTGGCGCCGGTGGTCGACGCCCTGATCGTGGTTGGTGCGCCGAACTCGTCGAACTCGCAGCGCCTGCGCGAGGTCGCCGAACGCGAGGGTTGCCCGATCGCCGTGCTGGCGCAGCGCGCCACCGAAATCGACTGGAAGCGGTTCGAGAACATCACCAGCCTCGGCATCACCGCTGGCGCCTCGGCACCGGAAGTGATCGTCGAGGAGATCATGGACGCGTTCGCCGAGCGCTTCACGCTGCATGTGGAGACGGTCTCGGCCGCGGAAGAGAACGAGTTCTTCCCGCTGCCGCGTCAGGTGCGCCCCGAAGCCGCCGCCGAGTAGATCTTCATGGCGGTCTACACCGACGTTGCCGCCGACGAGCTTGCGGACTTCCTCAACCAATACGATCTCGGCGAGTTGCTCTCGTACAAGGGCATCGCCGAGGGCGTCGAAAATTCCAACTTCCTGCTGCATACGACCAAGGGATCGTTCATCCTCACGCTCTATGAGAAGCGCGTGGCGAAGAACGATCTGCCGTTCTTCCTCGCACTGATGACGCATCTGGCCGAGCACGGCGTCAACTGCCCGCTGCCGGTGAAGGGAACGGACGGCGAGGCGTTGCGCGAGCTGTCGGGCCGGCCGGCCGCGATCATCACCTTTCTCGAGGGCGTCTGGCCGCGCAAGCCGAACGCGGCCCATTGCGCCGGCGTCGGCGAGGGGCTCGCCAGGATGCATCTGGCGAGCGCGAATTTCGCGATCAGGCGTGCGAACGCGCTGTCGGTCCCGGGCTGGCGGCCGCTGTTCGATGCCGCGTCACAGCGGGCCGACGAGGTGCAGCCCGGCCTGCGCGCGTTCCTGAGCCACGAACTCGACTACCTCGAGAGCGGGATCTGGCCGACGCAGCTGCCTGAAGGCGTGATCCACGCCGACCTCTTCAACGACAACGTCTTCTTCCTCGGCGACAAGCTCTCCGGAATCATCGACTTCACTTTCGCCTGCAATGATATGCTGGCTTATGACGTCGCGATCTGTCTCAACGCCTGGTGCTTCGAGCCGGATCATTCCTTCAACGTCACCAAGGCGCGGGCCTTCCTCAACGCCTATGGCCGTGTGCGAAAGCTGTCCGAGGCGGAAGAGGCAGCGCTGCCGCTGCTCGCGCGCGGCGCCGCGATGCGGTTCCTGCTGACGCGGCTGGTCGACTGGCTCAACGTTCCGCCCGGCGCGCTGGTTCGGCCGAAGGATCCGCTGGAATATGTCCGCAAGCTGCGCTTCCACCAGAGCGTTTCCAGCGTGCGCGACTACGGGCTGATGCCGTCGGGGCTGGTGGCGTGAGCGAGCTTCCGATTGTCACGATCTACACCGACGGCGCCTGCTCGGGAAATCCGGGGCCCGGCGGCTGGGGCGCGATCCTGAAGTTCGGCGACAAGGAAAAAGAACTGAACGGTGGTGAGCGCCACACCACCAACAACCAGATGGAATTGATGGCGGCGATCTCCGCGTTGGAAGCGCTGAAGAAGCCGTGCACGGTCGATCTCTATACCGACAGCCAATATGTCCGTCAGGGCATCACCGGCTGGATTCACGGCTGGAAGCGCAACGGCTGGCGCACCGCCGACAAGAAGCCGGTGAAGAATGTCGAGCTATGGCAGCGCCTCGATGCTGCGCTGAAGGCTCATGACGTGCGCTGGCACTGGGTCAAAGGCCACGCGGGGCATCCCGAGAACGAACGCGCCGATCAGCTCGCGCGGGACGGCATCGTGAAGGCGCGGTTGCAGGCGCGGGTGGCGGAGTAGCGCGGATCCGCGCTCCTTCCTCATGTTCCGCCGTCATCGCCCGGCTTGACCGGGCGATCCAGTACGCCGCGGCCTCTCGATTCAACAACAACTGTCTCTGGAATACTGGATGCACCGCTTTCGCGGGGCATGACAGTGTCGTTTGTGGCTGAAAGCGGTGGCCGCTTACAGCTGCCCGAGCAGCGTATCGCCGCCGGACACCTCGACCTTGCCGGGCATCGCCTCGAGGTTCAGCTTCTTGACCACGCCGTCCTCGACCAACATCGAATAGCGCTTGGAGCGGATGCCGAGACCGTTGCCGGAGGCGTCGAGCTCCATGCCGATCGCCTTGGCGAAGTCGGCATTGCCGTCGGCGAGGAAGATGGCCTCGTCGCGCTGGTCGGTGTCGCGCTTCCACGCGTTCATGACGAAGGCGTCGTTGACGGAGACGATGGCGATGGTGTCGACGCCCTTGTCCTTCATGGCGTAGGCGTTGAGGAAGATGCTCGGCAGATGCATCTTGTGGCAGGTGCCGGTATAGGCGCCGGGCACCGCGAACAGCGCCACTTTCTTGCCCTTGAAGATGTCGTCGGTGGTCTTCACCTGCGGGCCTTCGGCCGTCATCACGCGGAATTTCGCCTCGGGCAGCTTGTCGCCAGTCTGGATCGCCATCGTCAGTCTCCCTGAAAATCGGTCCCGCTTTTTAGACCGTGCGGCGGCGCTGCACAATGTTGCCGGTAGGGCAGGCGGTGAGGGCGGGACCCTTCACCATTATGTCATCAGCCGGCGAACCCGCCGCCGTCGAGGAAGGCCTGCTCGTCCGGGGTGGTGTCGCGGCCGAGCAGGCGGTTGCGGTGGGGGAAGCGGCCAAACCGCCGGATGATATCGGCGTGCTCCCGCGCGTATTTCAGGTTTTCGGCATTCTCCGTGTTTTGAAACAGCGCGACGCAGTGCAATTGGTCGGGCAGGTGCTCGGAATGCATGAAGGGCAGATAGAGGAATTCGAGCAGGACCGGTTCGATCCTTTGATCTGCACCCCGCGCAATGGCGCGGCGGGCGACGTCGCGCGCGAGCGCGTCGCTGGCAAAGGCCTGCGCCGTGCCCCGGAACATGTTGCGCGGAAACTGGTCGAGCACGATGACGAGCGCGAGTGCGCCCTCGTCGGTCTCCTCCCACGACGAGAGCTCGCCGGCGACCGCCTTCTGCCACAGCGCGAGAAAGCGGCGCCTGACCTCCGCGTCGAATGCGTCGTCGCGCTCGTACCAGGCATCGCGGCCGGCCTCGCGCCAGAAGGCGAGGATGCCGGCCGGACTGATATTGCCGAAATCAGTCATGAACGAAAGAGGCGCCTACGCCGCCTCCGCCTTCTTCTCGTCGCGGAGCTGCCGGCGCAGGATCTTGCCGACATTGGTCTTCGGCAGGTCGGTGCGGAATTCGATGTGCTTGGGCACCTTGTAGCCCGTCAGCTGCTCCTGGCAGAACTTGACCAGGGCCTCCGCCGTGAGGTCCGGGTCCTTCTTGACCACGAACGCCTTCACCGCCTCCCCCGACTTGGAATCGGGAATGCCTATGACGGCGCATTCGAGCACCCCGGGGTTGCTCGCGATCACTTCCTCGATCTCGTTCGGATAGACGTTGAAGCCGGAGACCAGGATCATGTCCTTCTTGCGGTCGACGATCTTGGTGTAGCCTTTCTCGTCCATGATGCCGATGTCGCCGGTGCGGAAATAGCCGTCTGCGGTCATCACCTTGGCGGTCTCCTCCGGCCTGTTCCAATAGCCCGACATCACCTGCGGACCCTTGGCGCAGATCTCGCCGGGCTGGCCGAGCGGCATCTCGTTGCCGTCGTCGTCGCGGATCGAGATCCAGGTCGAGGGCACGGGGATGCCGATGGTGCCGTTGAACTCGGGATCGGTCGTGGTGTTGCAGGTCAGCGTCGGAGACGTCTCCGACAGGCCGTAGCCTTCGGTGATCGAGCAGCCCGTGATCGCCTTCCACTGCTCGGCGACGGGGCGCTGCACCGCCATGCCGCCACCGTTTGAGATCTTCAGCTTGGAGAAGTCGAGCTTCTTGAAGTCGGGATGATGCATCAGGCCGTTGTAGAGCGTGTTCACGGCCGGGAAGTTGTTGACCTGGTACTTCGCCAATTCCTTGATGAAGCCCGGGATGTCGCGCGGATTGGGGATCAGGAGATTGCAGCCGCCGGCGCGCACCGCGAGCAGATAGCAGGCCGTCAGCGCGAAGATGTGGTAGAGCGGCAGCGCGCAGACGACCATGAGTTGATCGACATGCGGCGGCGCGGCCATCGCCGGCTGCAGCCAGGCGTCGTTCTGCAGGACGTTGGCGACGATGTTACGATGAAGCAAGGTGGCACCCTTGGACACGCCGGTGGTGCCGCCGGTATATTGCAGGAAGGCGACGTCGCCGGGCGACAGCTTCGGCTTGTTGAATGCCAGAGAGCGGCCGGCGGAGATCGCGTCGTTGAAGGACACCGCGCCTGGCAGCGACCAGGCCGGCACCATCTTCTTGACGCGGCGGACGACCAGATTGACGATCACGCCCTTGAAGCCGAGCAGGTCGCCCATGCTGCCGACGATGACGTGCTTGACTTGCGTCTTCGCGATCACCTGCTCGACGGTGTGGGCGAAATTCTCCAGCACGATGATGGCTTCGGCGCCGGAATCCTTGAGCTGGTGCTCGAGCTCGCGCGGCGTGTAGAGCGGATTGACATTGACCACCGCGAAACCGGCGCGCAGTACGGCTGCGGTCGCGACCGGATATTGCAGCACATTCGGCATCATGATCGCGACGCGGGCACCGCGTTGCAGGCCTCGCCCTTGCAGGTAGGACGCCATCGCCAGCGACATCTGGTCGAGGTCGCGATAGCTGATCGACTTGTCCATGCAGATGAACGCCTTGCGGTCGGCGAACTTGGCGAAGCTCTCCTCCAGGAGGTCGACCAGCGATGAATATTGCGTCGGCTCGATATCGGCGGGGACGCCCGGCGGATATTGCTTAAGCCAGATGCGCTCCATGGAAACTCCCCTCATTGACCAGAGCCCGTTGTGTCTCGGGCTTGCCTCATTGCCGTCAGTATCGAGCCTGCCGGAACGGGTGGCAAGCGGTCGAGGCTTAGGATAAACGCCAGGGAGTGGCTACCGGAATCCTCGCAAACGGCGCTGCCGCAAGTGCGAAGTGCGGCGCGGTCTCGTCTCGCGTCGGCCGTTAACTGTTGTTGGCCGGCTTGGCGGGCTTGGTCGCGGCCTTGGGCTTGGCGGGCTTGGCTGCCTCGCCGCTCACCGCAGGCTTTGCCACCGCATCGGGCTTGGCTGCGGCATGCTTGGTGCCGGCCGGCTTGACTGCGGACTTGCCGTCGGCCGACTTGGCGGCCACCACCGGCTTGGCATTGGGCTTCGCCGCCGCCGTCTTGGCATCCTTCGGCTTGTCTGCTGGCTTGTCTGCCGCGTCGGGCTTTTTGGCGACGCGCGACTTCTTGCCACGCGGCTTTGGCGTGGCCTGCTGGTCGGCATCGGCCGCGACCGCCGCGATGAGGGCGGTCCCGGTGCGGGTCGGACCGGTATACACCAGCACGGGCTCGGCCGCCGCCGGGGCCGAGGCCATCAGCTCGGAGGCCTTCATCAGCGGCGGCTGAAGTCCGGCCGTGAAGAAGGTGACCTGGGCTTCGCCGCCCGTGGCCGAGGCGGACCCGGACGTGCCGCCATTGGTCGCGATCAGCGCGTCGTCATCGTCGCTGGCCGGCCGCTTGCGATGGCCGCCGCACATGTCGTCACGCAGGTTCGGCGGCGAGGCGTCGACCGGCACCAGCTTGTCGACCGTGCCGAGCGAGGGGCGGAGCCAGGTGAGATTATCTTGCGAGAAGCCGCGCTCCAGCAGCTGCGCTGCCTTCACCGCGCGCGCGGTCCCGGAGTTGGCGCCCAGCACGACGGCGATCAGCCGGCGGCCGTTGCGGGTGGCCGATGCGACGAGGTTGTAGCCGGAGGCGCAGATGAAGCCGGTCTTGAAACCGTCGGCGCCGGGATAGCGGCCGATCAGCTTGTTGAAATTGCCGGTGACACGCTTGCCGAAGCGGATAGCCGGAATGTGCACGAAATACTCGTACTCGGGCAGGTCGCGCAGGAACGAGCGCGCGAGAATGCCGAGATCCCGCGCGGAGGTGATCTGTCCGTCGGCGGGCAGGCCGTTCGGATTGACGTAGCTCGTCTGCGTCATGCCGAGCTTCTGCGCGGTGTCGTTCATCAGCGCCGAGAAGCCGTCGATCGAACCGCCGACGCCTTCGGCGAGCACGACGGCCATGTCATTCGCCGATTTCACCATCATCATCTTGAGTGCGTTGTCGACGGTAAGCTGCGTTCCCGGTCGAAACCCCATCTTCGAGGGCGACTGCGAGGCTGCCGTCGGCGACACAGTGAGCAGTGTGTCGAGTGTGAGCTTGCCGTCCTTGACCGCCTTCAGCGTCACATAGGCGGTCATGATCTTGGTGACGGAAGCCGGATACCAGGGAATGGTCGCGTTTTCCGCCTGCAGCACCTTGCCGCTATCGGCCTCGATCAGGAGCAGGGCTTCGGCGCTCGCCGCGCGCGGCACGAGCAATGCGCCGCATGCGAGTGCCGCGGCGAGCAGGTTGAACAAGGATTGACGAAGCAGCGGGCGAAGAGCGTGCACTATCCGATTCCGGTCCTTGGAGACCCGCCGGTTCCGGTCGGCTCTCGTGATCTGATGTTCGGTTCTGAAATCCAGCGCCGCCGCTTGCGGCGCCGCAAACCTATACCGGCTGGTGCGTCGGGAATAGGGGCATCAGCGGGGTATTCCGCAATGAAATGGGCCGAATTTCGACGATACGATGGGGACTTGCCAAGGCGGCTTGCTAAGGCGATTTGGCGGCAGTCGCAGCAGCCTCAGCCGCTGTCACGCTGGCCCGTGCGTTCTCCTGAACCATGAACTGGGCCCTGGCGAGGTCGGCGAAATGGCCGCCTTTGGCCACGAGTTCATCAAAAGTTCCGCTTTCGATCACACGCCCGTTCTCGAATACCAGGATGCGCGTGGCATTGCGGATGGTGGAGAGACGGTGGGCGATCACGAAGGTGGTGCGGCCCTTCATCACTTCGTCGAGAGCGGTATTTACCTTCGCCTCGGTGACGGCGTCGAGTGCGCTGGTCGCCTCGTCCAGGATCAGGATCGGCGGATCCTTCAGCAGTGCACGGGCGATCGACAGCCGCTGGCGCTCGCCGCCGGACAGCATGCGGCCGCGCTCGCCGGCATTGGTCTCGAAGCCGCCGCTGCGCTCGATGAATTCGAGCGCCTGCGCACGCTCCGCCGCCTTGCGCATCTCGGCCTCGGTGGCATCAGGCTTGCCGACGCGCAAATTCTCCGCGATCGAGCGGTTGAACAGCAGCGCCTCCTGAAAGACCACGCCGATGTTCCGCCGCAGCGATGTCAGCGTCACCCCGCGCACGTCCATGCCGTCGATCCTGATGAAGCCGGACTGCGGATCGAAGGCGCGATGCAACAGCGCAATCGCGGTGGATTTTCCGGCGCCGGTCGCGCCGACCAGCGCGATGGTCTGGCCGGGAAGCGCGGTGAAGGAGAGATCCTCGACCGCCGGCCGCTTGCCGTCATAGGAGAAGGTGACGTCGTTGAATTCGACGAGGCCGGAGAGCCGACCCGCATCGATCGCGTCGTGCCGGTCGTGCACCGCAGGCACCGCATCGAGCACGTTGAAGAACTCGCGCAGGCGCGGGGCTTCCATGAACACGTTGTTGATGAAGCTCACGACCTGCTCCAGCTTCTGGATCAGAAGCGTCGCGAAGCTCACGAACATCACGATCTCGCCGACCGAGGTCAGCCCCTGGTCGTGCAGCGCGATGCCGAAAGCGAAGATCGCGAGCACCGTGATCGTGGTGGAGGCGCGCGTGATGACGGTGACGAGCGCCCACCACGACAGCACCGGCATCTGGGCTGCAAGCAATTGGTCGGCAACGGAGCGCAAACCCTGTACCTCGGATTCGACGCGGACGAAGCTCTGCACCAGCGCGACATTGCCGAGCGCATCCGAAGCGCGTGCGGAGAGCTCGCTGTATTGCTCTTCGACGTCCATCTGCATGCCGAATGTCTTGCGCACCACGAAGGTGGTCAGCGCGGTGAAGACGATGCAGAGCACGAACAGCAGGATTGCAAGCCGCCAGTTGAGGTAGAGCGACAGCGGCAGCAGCACCACGACCGAGAGGATCGCAGCAAAATGCTCGCGGAAGAAGCCCAGCCACAGCCGCCACAGCGCATCGGTGCCGTTGAGCATGACCTTCATCAGCCGGCCCGAATGGATGCCGGAGTGGAAGGTCAGCGGCAGTTGCAGGATGTGCTCGAAATAATCCGTCAGGACCGCTTGCCGCTGCCGGTGGGAGAGCCGGTCGGCCTGCAACGCCACGAGCGCGCTGCAGGCGATGGTGAACAGTCCGAACGCAACCCATGCAACCAGGAACGGCCAGGCCGAGTTGGAGCCTGCGACCGTCTTGCCGGAGAGCACGTCGACGATCCGGCCGAACAGCACCGGCTCGGCGAATTGCGAGCCCGCAAGCAGGAGATTGACGATCGCGAGCAGCCAGCCCAGCCGTGCCTCCTTGCCGAGCAGCTCGAGAACACGGGTGTAGAGGCGGAGAATGGGCATGGGCGAGGAGCTCGGGCGGCTGGAACGGAGTGAGCCGATACTCTAATCAGGGATCGGCTGCGAGATATAGCGGAAGCTGTCGGTTTTGCTCAGTTGATCAACCGCCCTGCGAGCGGCGGCAGGAAGCCGCCGTCGAAGATGTCGCCCGCCGCCGGCTGTTTGCGGAATTTGAAATCCTGCCCGATCTGGTCGATCGCGCGATCCATGCGCGCCGGGTCGATGTCGCCGAGGCCGTTGCGACGGACCTCGTCGGTCAGGATGTTGTCGACGAGGACTGTGCGCAGGCGCTCCAGCTCGAGTTCGCGGTCGCCGTCCTCGATGCGGCTCGCGGCCTCGTCCGCCGCGCGCGCCGGCTCCTTGACGGTCGCGTTGATGCCGGCGATCAATGCGCGAACGAATCCCTTCACGGCGTCCGGCCTGGCCGCGGCGAAAGCCGGGTTGACCACGACGGCAAAGCCGTAGGCCTCGCAACCATAATCGGCATAGCGAAGCGCGACGAGATCGCCGCCCGGCACGCCGCGGTCGCGCAGGTTCACTGCCGAGAGATAGCTGAAGCCGGCGACGGCATCGACCTGTCCCGCGGAGAGGATCGGCTCGCGCACCGCGGCGCTGATCTTGTGGAATTTCACGTGAGCCGTGTCGATGCCGTTCTGCTGCGCCAGCGCCGGCCACAGCCGCATCGACAGATCGCTATCCGCGACGCCGACGGTCTTGCCGTCCAGGTCGGGCATGAGGTGGATGCCACGGCTCCTGCGGGCGACGATCGCGTAGGGCGCGCGGTTGAACAGCACGAACACCGACTTGACCGGTGCCGGATCCTTGTCGCGGAAGCGGATCAGCTCGTTGATGTCGACGAGCGCGAGTTCGCTATCGCCCTTGGCGACGCGCGCAAGCGCCTCCGGCGATCCGGCCGCGCTGCTGAAGGAGACGTTGAGACGTTCGGCGCTAAAGCTGCCGTCTTTTGCGGCAAGAAAAAACGGCGCCATGCTCGCATCGATCGGGCGGTCGAAGGTGAAATGGATCGCAATGGAGGGCACGACGGTCTCGGCCGCGGTAGCATCGCGCGCAGTTAGCGCCGCAAGCAAGATTGCAAGGGCCGGCAGGCAACGAAGGGCAGTGGTCCTGAATCCGAACATCAGTGGCGCCGGTCCCGCATTGTGGTTCGTGACGCTCGCAGCGCTGGCGGGCGTAGCAGTCTGTTTGCGCCAGTATGAACGGCGGATGAGCGGCGGTTGCGTCACGATCACGCAACCCCGTTCAGCTTGTGTTGGGGTTGGGGAACCCAACATGGGATGCAGGTGTTTGAGAGACACGAGCCTGTCATCAGGCACCATTCGAGGTCCCAAGGAGGGTCCAGGACATGTTTGACAGATTTTCAGGATTTGCCGGCCGTAAGGCCCTTCTCGCTACCGCCGCGGTGCTGGCGCTGACCGCAATGACCCCGACCGCTTCATACGCGGGCGGCCGCCATTGGCATGGTGGCGGCGGCGCGGCCTTTGCCGGCGCGGCCATTGCCGGTGCTATCGGCACCGGCCTCGCAATCGCCGCGACCCGCAATGCCTACGCCTATGACGACGGCCCTTATTATGGCGGTCCCGCCTATTACAGCGGCCCTGCCTATTACGGTGATGGCCCGTATTACGGACCCGGCCCGAACTACCAGTATCAGCGCTACGGCGGCACCGCTCCGTCGGAGCTTTGCGGCCAAGGCTACCACACCAACTGCTACTAGGTTTGGCCGCAAAAGGTTGACCACAAACGGGCCGTCGTGCTTGCCGCGGCGGCCCATTTTGGGCTTTTACTATCGCGCGTTAACGCGCTCGCCATGGGTTTAGAGTAGTTTCGAGTACCATGAGTGATTCGCTTGAGCGGCTATATCTGGCTGTGCTCGCGGCCAGGGACCTTGATCCGGCAACATCGCGCACCGCGCGGCTGTTTCAGCGCGGCCCGTCAAAAATGGCGAAGAAACTGGCTGAAGAGGCCATCGAGGTCGTCATCGACGCGGTCAACGGCGATAGCGAAGCCGTGATCCGGGAAAGCGCCGATCTACTCTACAATCTGACCGTGCTCTGGGCCTCGGCCGGCGTGCGCCCCGAGGACGTCTGGCGCGAGATGACGCGGCGTGAAGACATGCTCGGCATCGCCGAGAAGCTGCCGAAGTCGGCGATGAAGCTGCCCAAAGTTGCGTCACCGCGGGTCGCCGCCAGGCGGCCTATCGTCGCGCTCGAAGGCCGCACCGCGCGCAAGCGCCACTAATATTGGCACAAATCGGTCTCATCCCGGCCATGGACAAATCCGTCCCATGGTGCTTCATCGCGGCGCCATGCTGAAACGTATCTACGACTGGTGCATCGACGCCGCTCACAAGCCTTACGCGCTCTGGATCATGGGCGCCGTGGCTTTCGCTGAAAGCTCCTTCTTTCCCGTCCCGCCGGACGTGATGCTGATCCCGATGTCACTGGCGCGCCCGCAGCGCGCCTGGGTCTATGCGGCGATCTGCACTGCGACGTCGGTGGTGGGTGGTCTGTTGGGCTACGCCATCGGTGCGCTGCTCTTCGACTCGGTCGGCCATTGGCTGATCGAGGTCTATGGCCTCGGCGGCAAGGTCGACGCCTTCCGCGCCTCCTATGCCGAATGGGGCGCCGTGATCATCCTGCTCAAGGGCCTGACGCCGATCCCCTACAAGCTCGTGACCATCACGTCCGGCTTTGCCGGCTACAATATCGGGCTCTTCATCCTGTGCTCGATCGTGGCGCGTGGCGGGCGCTTCTTTATCGTGGCGATCCTGCTCAACCGCTACGGCGACTGGATCCGGGTCAAGATCGAGAAGCATCTCGGATTGGTGGTGGCAATCGGCGCTGCGGTGCTCGTGCTCGGCTTTGTCGTCGCAATCAAGTTGATCTAACTCCAAGGCGCTTTGCCGCCGCGCCTCGTTCGGCTACGGTTGCCGTCATGATGCTTCGATCCGGCAATCCGGTCCTGCGGCTGGGCACGCTGACATTTGCGGTGCTTTCGCTCCTGCTCGTTGCCGGCGGCACCGGATGGCCGCAATCCGCGCCGCCGGCGCTCGGCTTGCAGGAGCAAGGACCGCAGGCCGCACCGGCGCCCTCGACAGCTCCTTCGTCGCCGCCGGCGCATGAGGAAAATCCCGGGCTGATCAACGAAATGGGCAAGCTGTTCGACAAGCTGCCGTCGATCCTGCCGCCGATCAAAAGTCCGAGCGAGACCATGAACGATTTGTCGCGCCTAGCGAAGCCGTCGACCATGGTGTCGGGACGCGTCGCCTGTCCGGCCTCGTCGAACGGCGCGCCCGACTGCAAGCTCGCCGCCGACAAACTCTGCCAGAGCAAGGGCTACACGGAAGGCAAGAGCCTGAATGCCGATTCCGCGGAAAAGTGCTCGGCCAAGGTTCTGATCCCGGGCAGGCAACGCAAACCGGATGACTGCCGCACCGATACCTTCGTCACCAGCGCGCTGTGCCAGAACTGAGGACGTCGCGCGAGCAAGCAAGGAGCGCCCATGAGCCGCACGGAGCAGGACTTCCTCGGACAGCGTGAGATCGCCGACGACATCTACTACGGCGTCCAGACCATCCGTGGGAAGGAGAACTTCCACATCACCGGCATTCCGATGAACCAGGAGCCTTACTTCGTGAAGGCGCTTGGTTACGTCAAGAAGGCCGCCGCCATGGCCAACCGCGATCTCGGCGCGGTGGACACCAAGGTCGCGGAAGCCATCATCGTGGGCTGCGATCGCGTCATCGCCGGCGACATGATGGACCAGTTCGTCACCGACTTCATCCAGGGCGGGGCCGGCACCTCCACCAACATGAACGCCAACGAGGTGATCGCCAATCTCGCGCTGGAATCGCTCGGCTTTGCGAAGGGCGACTACCAGCACGTCAGCCCCAACGATCACGTCAATTACGGACAGTCGACCAACGACACCTATCCGACCGCCTTTCGGCTGGCGCTGATCCTGCGGCTCGAGAGCTACATGACGGCGCTGCGCCAGCTCCAGGAGGCGTTCTTCGCCAAGGGCAGGGAGTTCGAGCGCGTGCTGAAGATGGGCCGCACCCATTTGCAGGACGCGGTGCCGATGTCGCTCGGCGCCGAATTCCGCGGTTGGGGCACCACCATGGGCGAGGAGGTCGATCGAATCTCCGAGGCCCGCGCGCTGCTGCGCGAGATCAATCTCGGCGCCACTGCGATCGGCACCTCCGTCACCGCCGCGCACGGCTATCCCAAGCTCGCGGTCCGGCATCTGAGCGCGCTCACCGGCGTCGACTTCATCCTCGCCGGCGATCTCGTCGAGGCGACGTCGGATACCGGCGCCTATGTGCAGCTCTCCGGCGTTCTCAAGCGCACCGCGAGCAAGCTAACGAAGATCTGCAACGACATCCGCCTGCTCGCCTCGGGCCCGCGTGCCGGCTTCAACGAGATCAACCTGCCGCAGCTTCAGCCGGGTTCCTCGATCATGCCCGGCAAGGTCAATCCTGTGATCCCCGAGGTTGTCAACCAGACCAGCTTCCTCGTGATCGGGCTCGACACCACCGTGACGCTCGCGGCGTCCGCCGGTCAGCTCCAGCTCAATGTGATGGAGCCGGTGATCTCGTTCGCGCTGTTCTTCTCGATCCGCACCATGGAGCGCGCGGTCAACAGCCTGCGCGAGAATTGCGTCGTCGGCATCACTGCCAACGAGGAGCACACCCGCAACATGGTGCTGAATTCGCTCGGTATCGTCACGGTGCTAAAGCCGCTGCTCGGGTACAAGCAATGCGCCGAGATCGCGCGCGAGGGCTACAAGAGCGGCAAGTCGCTGCACCAGATCGTCGTGGTCGAGCGCAAGCTGCTGACCCAGGAGAAATGGGACGAGATGTTTTCGTTCGAGCGGCTGATCAATCCAGATTTGCTTGCGTGATGTCGTCGGTCCGCCCTGAATTCCGCGCGTTGGAATTGCGGTAACGGCGTCCTCCACGGCGCCAAAACGCAATACTTGACAGTGGAAAGATTGCCTTGTTGGTATGGCCCCCAACTTCGATGTGACCGCCAACAGAGGATCGTCTCGCAATGTCCATGCCTGCCTTGTTTAGGGGACGCCTGTCGATCCCCGTGATCGGCTCGCCGCTCTTCATCATCTCGGTGCCCGATCTCGTGATCGCGCAGTGCAAGGCGGGCGTGGTCGGCTCGTTTCCCTCGCTGAACGCGCGTCCGCCGGAGCTGCTTGACGAGTGGCTGGCGCGGATCACTGAAGAGCTCGCGGCCTATGACCGCGCGCATCCGGACAAGCCGTCGGCGCCGTTCGCGGTCAACCAAATCGTGCACAAGTCGAACAACCGGCTCGATCACGACATGCAGCTTTGCGCCAAGTACAAGGTGCCGATGATCATCTCGTCGCTCGGCGCGCGCGAGGAGCTGAACCAGGCCGTGCACGGCTGGGGCGGCATCGTTTTCCACGATGTGATCAACCAGAAGTTTGCGCACAAGGCGATCGAGAAGGGCGCCGACGGCCTGATCCTGGTCGCGGCGGGCGCCGGCGGCCATGCCGGCACGATCTCGCCGTTGGCATTCGTCGCCGAGACACGAAAATGGTTCGACGGCCCGATCGCGCTGTCGGGCGCGATCGGCAACGGCAAGGCGATCCGCGCCGCGCGCATTCTCGGAGCCGACTTTGCCTATATCGGCTCGGCCTTTATCGCCACCAAGGAAGCCAATGCGGTCGAGAAGTACAAGGAGATGATCGCCGGCGCGACGGCCGACGACATCGTCTATTCCAACCTGTTCACCGGCGTGCACGGCAACTATCTGAAGCCGTCGATTCTCGCCGCCGGCATGGATCCGGAGAACCTGCCGACGTCCGATCCCTCGAAGATGAACTTCGGCACCGACGCCTCCGGCGAGCGCGCCAAGCCGAAGGCCTGGAAGGAGATCTGGGGCTCCGGCCAGGGCATCGGCAGCGTCGACGGCATTCTTCCCGCCGCCGAGCTGATCGCGCGCTTCAAGAAGGAGTACGACGAAGCGATCGATCCGCCGTTGTAATGGCCCTCCCAATGACGGCCATCTACCGCGTCGACGGCAACAGCGTCATCACCAGCCCGGATGCCGCCGGCCCGTGGGACCGGCGCATGCAGCACGGCTCGGCGCCGGCCTCGCTGGTGACGTGGGCGGCTGAGCGTATTCCGACGCCTGTCGCGATGGACATCGCGCGCGTCACCATCGACCTGATGCGCCCGGTTCCGGTGGCGCCGCTCACGATCGCGACCGAGGTCTTGCGCGAGGGCCGCAAGATCCAGCTCTGCGGGGTCAAGCTGCTCGCCGACGGCGTACAGGTGGTCGGCGCCACCGTGCTCAAGATCAAGCGCCAGGCGCTGACGCTGCCCGATGACATCAAGGCACTGCCGGTTACGCTGCCGTCGCCGGAGGACTCGCTGCTCGAGGACGGTCATGCCGCCACCAGCCCGTTCGTGCGATCGGTGTCGATGCGCGCCGCGCGCGGCCGCTTCGGGCAAGCCGGCGCCGGCGCGATCTGGTTTCGCGTCGACCATCCCCTGATCGCAGGCGAACCGCTCTCGCAGGCGATGCGCGCCGTGGTCGCGGCCGATTTTTCCAACGGCACCGCCTCGTCGCTCGATTTCCGCGCCTGGACCTACATCAACGCTGACCTCACCGTGAGCTTTGCGCGCCAGCCGGTCGGCGAATGGATCCTGCTCGACGGTGATTCCTGGATCGGCCCCGATGGTGCCGGGCTTGCGATGTCGCGGCTGGCGGACCGGACGGGGTATTTTGGCCGCGCCGTGCAGAGCCTGGTGATCGAGAAGCGGTGAGGGGCTGCGTGAGACTGCGCCGCGGCCGGGGCAGGAGCTACCCCACCATCCGGTCCCGCCCGCTCCAGAATTCCGCGCGCAGCACCTTCTTGTCGACCTTGCCGACGCCGGTCATCGGCAATTGCCTGACGAACTGGATATGCTTGGGCGCGTGAGCCGAGCCCTTCCGCGTTCTCACCATGTTGATCAGCTCGTCGGCGTCAGGCGTAGCGCCCTCGCGCGGCACGACGATGGCAGTGACGGCTTCGCCCCATTTCTCGTCAGGGATGCCGACGACCGCGACCATGGCCACGTCGGCGTGCTGTGACAGCACGTCCTCGATTTCCCGCGGAAAGATGTTGAAGCCGCCGGAGACGATCATGTCCTTCTTGCGGTCGAGGATGAACATGTAGCCGCGTTCGTCCCTGCGCGCGATGTCGCCGGTATGGACCCATCCGTTCCGAAGCGTCTCGGCGGTGATGTCGGGCCGCTTCCAGTACTCCGCCATCGCGTGCGGGGCGCGCACGCAGATCTCACCGGCTTCGCCCGTCTTCACTTCTTGATCGTTGTCGTCGAGGATTCGGACCTCGCAGGCCGCGATCGGGAAGCCGCAGGACAGGAACAGTTCGGGCGTCCTGGGATCGTGATCCGCCTTGCGCAGCACCGAGATTGGATAGCATTCGGTCTGGCCGTAAAGCTGCGAGAACACCGGCCCGATCCGCTCGATGCCCTCGATCAAGCGGCTCGGCGACATCGCGGAGGCGCCGTAGAGCACCAGTTCGAGCGAGGAGAGCTTGGTCCTGCTCAATGCGGGATGATCGAGCAGCACATAGATCATGGTCGGCACGAACAGCGTGAAGTTGATGCGCTCGCGCGCGATCGTCGCCAGCACCGCCTCGGGATCAAAACCCTTCAGCATGTGCACGGTGCCGCCACGCATCAGGGTCGGCAGCACCTTCGTGCCGGCGACATGGCTGATCGGTGCCACCGCGAGGTAGCGCGCGCCATCGGGGATCTCGAAGTCGGCGAGGATCGCGGCCGCGGCCCCGGCATTTTCGCGGTGGTAGCGCAACGCGCCCTTGGATTTGCCGGTCGTGCCACCGGTATAATTCAGCGTGGAGAGATCGTCGGGGCCGGCGAGGCAATGCGCGCTGGCATGGCCTTCGATCTCGATCGCCTGCAACAGGTCGACGCCATAGGCGGCCGGTCCCATGGTGAAGACCGCCTTGAGCCACGCCGCCTGCGCGGCGAGTTCGCCGCCGCGATCTCGGAAGGCGGCCGCATCGACCACCAGCACCTCGGCCTCGGAATCCTCGAGCTGAAACAGCTGGTCTGCCCGCGATCCCAAAGGATGCAGCCAGGTGACGCAGAGCCGCGACAATTGCGCGGCGACGCCGGTGCACCATGTGTCGGCGCGGTTCGCGGTGAGGAAGGCGACCCGCGCGCCGGGCTGCAATCCAAGCCGCATGAACACGCCCTGGATGCGCCCGATCAGGTCGATGGTGCCCTGATAGCTCAGCGATCCGCCGGGCCACGCGAACGCGGTGCGGCCCGGATAGCGCGACAGCGCCCGCAGCGCCTGCGCGCAAGTCGGGGACGATGCGTAGAGCGGATCGGACATATGTTTCCTCGCTGCTTTGTCATCGGCTTCTGGCGTGCCAATGTTTATCGCGACGCTAGCACAGGGAATGCGGGATGGAACGACTAAGCCCGCGCGAGGGAGGCATGCGTGACGTCAGATCGGCTGCAACATTTCCACGGTCGTCTCGCCCTGCCGCTGATTGCCGCGCCGATGTTTCTCGTGTCGGGCGTCGAGCTCATGGTAGCTGCCTGCCGCAACGGCGTGATCGGCAGCTTCCCCAGCGCGAATTGCCGTAGCACCGAACAACTCGATGAATGGCTCACCGACATCGAAACGCGGCTGCTGCGGCACGAAGATCAAACCGGCCGCAAGGCCGCGCCGCTTTGCCCAAACCTGATCGTGCACCGCTCCAATGCACGGCTGCAGCAGGATCTCGCCGTGTTGCTGCACCACAGGCCGGAGATCGTCATCACCTCGGTCGGCTCCCCCACGCCGGTGCTGAAGCCGCTGCACGACGCCGGCGCATTGGTGCTTGCGGATGTTGCCTCGATCCGCCACGCCGAACGCGCGGCGGAAGCAGGTGCCGACGGGCTCGTGCTGCTCACTGCGGGCGCGGGCGGCCAGACCGGCTGGCTCAACCCGTTCGCCTTCGTCCGCGCGGTGCGCGCGTTCTACGATGGCATCATCGTGCTCGCGGGGGGCATCAGCGACGGCTACGCATTGCGCGCGGCCGAAGTGCTCGGCTGCGATCTCGGCTACATGGGTACAAAGTTCATCGCGACCCACGAGAGCATGGCGGATGATCGTTACAAGCGGCTTCTGGTCGAGAGCAGCGCCGACGATATCCTGCTGACCACCGCATTCACGGGACTTCAAACCAGCATGCTGAAGCCGTCGATCGTCGCCGCGGGTCTCGATCCCGACGATCTGCCGGCGCGCGGCGCGATCGACATCGGCAAGGACATCGACGTTACCGCACGAGAGAACCGGCCAAAGCGCTGGCGCGATATCTGGAGCGGTGGGCACTCGACATCCGGCGTGACCGATGTTCTCGCGGTTGACGACCTCGTCGCATCAACGCTCGCGGAATACCGTGAGGCGGTGGAGCGGTAGACCCGGCCCCCTTTTCCGGAAGAACCGGGAGAGGGAAGGAGATACCGTCGCATCGGTCACAGTTAATCCCGCATGGCTCCGCAGCCCCACACTTAACGGCAGATTAACCATCGATCGCCCAGAATCCCCCTCAGGCGCCAATCAGGACCGAGAGGGACAGGCGATGGACTTCGACTTTCTCAACACCAAGACGGCGGCTTCGCTGGACGAAATTCGCATTCGCGTAGCCCATGCGCTGGCCCGCCATCCGCTGTGCCGCAACGTGCGCTTCGACATCGTCAGCGTCCCCCGCACCCGCCGGGGCGGCAATTGGACGGTGGCGCTGCAGTCGGTCGAGCCGCGTGGAGTTTGGGAGGCCTCGGAGATCGTGGCCGACATCCAGGACGCTTACGATCTGGCGCTAGCTGCCTGATTTTGTTGATCCTTCTAGGTGATGTCGCCGCAGTCCGCGCGATTGCCGCCGCGATGGCACGGTTAAGCCTTAATTTTCGCCCAGTTTCCGGGCAGTGATCACGTGGACTTGAAGCCGGTTGCGGAGAGACGTTTGTCGAAAGCCATCACCATCGTCGTGCTGACCTGCTTCCTCGTCCTCGGCGCCGCCACCACCGCCATTCTCGGCCGCGACAGCGTGCCCAGCGTCAGCGCCGAAATGATCACGCAGGCGCCGGCACCCAAGCCGCTTGCAACCAATCGGGCGGCCAAGGCTGACCGTCTGGTTCCGACGCTGGCGCTGGCCTCGGCCGCCATCGACCCGGTCCACGTTCCGGCCGACAAGCTCTCGCAAATGCCCGTGCTGACCGAGCCGCTGCGCCAGGCGTTTGCCGCCGCCACGCCATCCGATTTCCCGATGCCCAAGGCGAGCGTGAACGAGGCTCCGGCCGCTGCAGAGATTCCTGCCGTCGAAGTCCCGGCCAAGCCGAAGGTCGTTGCCAAGCCGCAGCCGCAGAAATCCTATTCACTCCTGTCCGACGTGCAGATCGCGGGCATCAGGGACCGTCTGAAGTTGTCGTCGTCGCAGGAATATTACTGGCCCTCGGTCGAAACCGCGCTGCGCAACGTCGTCCGCAAGATCTCGGCAAACAAGCTGTCCAATCCGAACGTGCAGGGCGTGCCGATCGATCCCAATTGCGACGAGGTCCAGCAGTTGAAGTCGGCCGCGATGCCGCTCCTGTTCCAGCTGCGTGACGACCAGAAAGAGGAAGTGCGCAAACTCGCCCGCATCATCGGGCTCGAGAAGGTCGCGCAGCAGATCTGACGCGCAAGTTCCTTCCGGAACTGCGCATGTATCGGGAACATCAGGCAATCGAGAAGCGTTGCCCGCTCCAAAGAGGGAGTGGACCAATGCGCGCCTCGACAGCCTATTTCGTCGGTGCAGGAACCATCGTCGCAGCCATCGCCATTGGTCTCGGCGGCGGCATTGTCGCCGGCAATATCATGAATCCGGTCTCGCCCAAGCAGGGGCCTGATACCAGCAAGATCGCGCAGCGCGCTGACGCCAAGCCCGCCACGACGGACGCGCCATCCGAGCGCCTGCAATATCTCACCGGCTCGCAAGCATTCGGCGCCATGGTCGCCGCGCCAGCGCAGGCCGAAGCCAAATCCGACGCCAGATCCGACGCGAAGGCCGAGTCCAAGCCTGAGGCAAAGTCCGAAGCGGTGAAGCCCGACACGCAGACCACTCAAGCCAACGCTGAACAGCCAGCGCAACAGCCTTCGCAAGCGGCCGCGGTGGAGCCCCCGAAACCGCCACCGGCGTCGCCTCCGCAAGTCGCAAAGCCTGCCGAGCGACAGGCATCGACAGAGCCGTCATCCGACAACGCCTATGCCAAAGCCAGGGATTCTGACGTCAAGCGCGCCACGTCTGAACGGCGCCGGACGGAGCGCCGTGAGCGCTGGGCCGAGCGCCGTCATTACGATTTCCGCGAGCCGCGTGGTATGCGCGACCGCACCGATTGGGACGACGTCGCGCGCAACATCCGCGAAGATGCCGATGCACGCGAGGTCCCGAGCAGGCCGCACGGCGGTTTTCCGCAGATCAGGCTATTCGGAGACGACGATTAGCGTCCATCCTCTATGACCGGCGCATCGACGTCTATTGGCCTGACGGCATTGGCGCCGGCGAGGTTTGTGCTGTGGATGGCGAGCACTTACCCGCCGTGTGACTCCACGACCTTGCGGCAGCCGTCCGAAAGCTTCGACTTGTTCTCGCGCAGGCAGGCATTCATCTGCGGCGGCTTGCCGATGTGTTCGGCGCAGAATTTGCTCGCGTCGCTTCGGCAGGTCATCTGCTCCTGCGGCGTCGGACCGGATTGCGCAGCGGCGGTCTGGGCGGTAGCGGCGAGCAGCAGCACGGCAAGAACCGAAATCTTCATAAAACACCTCCTTGGGAATGTCGTTGGTCCCGCCTGGGATCAAGTGGGCCGGACCATCTCGCGAGCCCCGGGCGCAGGTCCATGCCATGTTCATGGCATCGGCCAGCCCGTCCCGCCGCCGTACCCCCATTTTCATGGCATGTATCAGCGCGCCGTCTTTTGTCATTCAGGCTGCACGTCGGCTGCGAGACCCGGTGATTGCATCGGGCCGCCGAACGGGAAGCAGGAGAGCAAGATGTCGAAAAGAGCGGGAGCGCTGAGCGCCGGGCTGACGATTTTGGCGCTGGCAGGTGCGGCGATGGTTTCGTTGGGCACGAGCCCGGCGCAGGCGGTGGTCTATTGCAAGACGGTCGGCATACCCAAGGGCTGCGTGGTGCGGCCGACAGCGGCAGTGGTTGTTGCGCCGGCCGCCGCGGTCGCGGTCGCGACACCCGGGGTCGGTGCGCCCGGTGTCGGCGTGCGCGCGGGCACGCCGATGAATCGCGGTGGTCCGGTCAATCGCGTCGGCGTGCGCTGAGAAAGACAAAGAGTTCGGGCGAAGGAGCATTGCGGACGACTCCCCCGTCCTCCGCAGGCAAATCATCCGGCCCGTCCCTCTCTCCGCGCGTCCCACACGTTCGGAGAGGGGGCTTTTCAGCCGACGGCGGCATCGCTGTCGGGGAAAACCTGCGGCAATTGCAGCCGCACGCGCGTGCCTGAGGAATCCGAGCTCAGATCGAGCATCGCCCCGCAGCGCGCGGCACGGCTCCTCATGTTGCGAAGGCCCCGCGCGGTCTGGCTCGCGTCGGTGGCTCCGCCGCTGCCGACCGGCGCAGAACCGTTCGCAAAGCCCTTGCCGTCATCCGCGACCTTGATCACACCGTACGGTCCCTGACCTTCGTCGACCGTCTCGATGGTGACCGCGATGCGGCGGGCCTCTGCGTGCTTGACCGCATTGGTCACGGCCTCGTCGAGGATGCGCACGATCTGGATGACATGCCATGGCCTGAGCTCGGGATGCAGCGGTAGCCCCTGCGGCGTGGCCACGTGCCAGTCGAGTGCGATGTCGTGCGGTCGCAATTGCGCGGTCGCGCGCTCGCGCCAGGAGCCGAGTGCGAGCATCAGGTCGCCGCCGATGTCGTCCATGGAATCGA
The DNA here is from genome assembly GCF_000244935.1 of Bradyrhizobium sp. WSM1253. NCBI lineage: Bacteria > Pseudomonadati > Pseudomonadota > Alphaproteobacteria > Hyphomicrobiales > Nitrobacteraceae > Bradyrhizobium > Bradyrhizobium sp. WSM1253. The sequence continues at coordinate 3,996,621 of NZ_JH600073.1, read as the reverse complement.
TGACGAGGCGGAGGTCCTTCAGCGCCGCACGGGCGGCGTCGGTGATGGTCGCGCCCTCGTGCCCGCGCTCGGACAGTGCCACGATGCTGATGAGCTGGCCGCCGAGGCCGTCATGTAGGTCGCGCATCAGCCGCGTGCGCTCATTGGCGAGCGCGGCGGCCCGTGCACGCTCCTCCTCGCGGGCAAAGCTCGCCTTCAGCCGCTCCTCAGCCTCGCGTACGCGCGTCACGAGCTGGTCGGCAAAGCTGTCGACCTGGTTCAGCGCGCGCGCGAACCGCCAGGTCAAGCCGGCGCCGATCGCGACCAGCATCGCCGAATAGGACAGGCGCGAGAGGAAGATGCGCTCGTTGGTCACGATCTCGAACACCGACAGCATGTCGTGGACCCAGCAGATCAGCACAATGGTCACCGCGCAGCCGAGCGTGAAGCTTGCCGCGTCCTGCCGCCGCACCACCGCGGCAGCGGTGACGCAGGCCATCAGGAGCAGGCAGAGACCGACGGTGGGAATGCCAAGCAGGAGAAACAGAATGCGCGGCAGCGGCGGGCCGGCGATCAGTCCGACACCGAACACGACGAGCCCCGGTGCGAACAGCAGCATGCCGTAACGCGGCCAGCGCCAGCCGAAGAACAGCACGCCGAAGACGACGACCAGGGCGCTCTCGATCGGTGCGGACGCGAGCAACACCGCGACGAGCCGGGACGTGTTGACGGGGGGCACCGGTGGCGGCGCGAAGGCCTGCACCACGCCGAGTACCATCGCCACGGCGAGGACGCCGTAAACCGGCTCGCGGCGGCGCATCAGCCACATGATCGCCAGGATGACGGCGAGGATCGACTGCCAGGCGGAGAACACCACGGGCAACGTGACGAACATCAGCGTGCGTGTCTCGTAGGCCGGCCGCAAGGCCGCATCCGGGCCGACATAGACGGTGTCGAGAAAGCCCTTGAGCGGTCCCCAAACCAACAGCCGCACCGTGATCTCGTTCGCGCCCTCGCGCAGCAGCGAGGACGGGATTGACGCGATCTGGGGAGTGTTGCGGTCGGGCCGGTTGGCGTTGGCATCGCGTCGGGAATCCAGGATGACGACGCCGTTGATTGCGACTTCCACCGCGTTGCTGAAGCGCGGCAGGAATACCGACCATCCCGACGCCACGTCGCCGCGGCGGAACGTGAAGGTGCCGGTGTAGAGCGGCGGGTCGGCCAGGGAATAGCGTGACGACGTGAAATGCGGCAGCGTCACCGGACGTGCCACGCCGTCCTCGCGCAGCGAGAATTCGCTCAGGGCAAAGTCGTCGGGGTCGCTGGGCTGGAGCAGCCGCAGCCCGAGGACGGTCGCGACAACTATGAGCGCCTGGAGCAGCAGATAGGGTACGAGGCGCGAGACCAGCAGCCGGCGCCGCGCGGGTTTGACCGGTGCCTTGGCCGCGATCTCGCTCACAGCTTGATCAGGCCCTGCTGCACCGCTTCGAACACCGCTTCGCTGCGGGTGTGCACTTCTAGCTTGCGATAGATGTTCTTGATGTGGCCGGGCACGGTCTGCCGGGACAGGCCGAGATGGCTCGCGATCTCGGCGTAGCTGAAACCTTTGGCGATGCCCCAGAGGATGTCGATCTCGCGCGGGGTGAGCCTTGCGGTGTTGAGCGCGGGACCAGGCGGAGGCTCGGCCGCATTCTGCGCGGAACCTTGCGTTCTGCGCACGATGAAGCGGGCGATCGAGGCCGAGATCGGCGAATGGCCGGCGACCAGATCGCGCACGGTGGCGGCGATATCAGTGGGGAACGCATCCTTCAGGAGATAGCCGGTGGCGCCGACCGTGATCGCGGAGATCACACTCTCTTCGTCGCCGAGCGCCGAGATCACCATGATCTCGGTGTCGGGAAAGCGTTGCCTTGTCTCGCGGATCAGCTCGACGCCGTGGCCGTCGGGTAGCCGCAGATCGGTGAGCAGCACGCGCGGCGCCCGCTCGCCGAGCCCGGCGCGGGCCTCTGCGAGCGTGCCGGCGCTGCGCACCTCGTAGCCGGCTTTGACCAGCGCGTCGTGGAGCCGCCAGCAGGTCGGCGCGTCGTCCTCGACGAGGAGGATGGTGATGGCCTCACCCGTCTCGCCCTGTTCGGTCATGATCATCGTCCTGCACCGCGTGTCCCCCGCGGCGCAGGGCCAAGTTTAGCCGCGGTGTCGGCGCCGCGACACCCATAATCATGGGGGCGCATTGTCACTCTTCCGCGCCGTCGCGGACGCCGCCTACCGCTTTGCTGCGGCCGATGGCGTCGACGGCGCGGGCAGATGCTGCACCCTGACCCGCGCCGTGCGGCGTTGCTCGCCCTGGGTTGAGGGGCTGGTGAGATCCTCGCGTCCGCCCAGGATGGCCCCTCTACGAAGCCTCTCCCCGCGGCGGCGGATATCGCCGGGCCAGCGCCGACAACGGCAAGTGTCGCTCGCCCTCCGGCAGCTCCAGATAGGCGAGCACGAGCGGCCGTTTCCAGTCACCGACGCCGAAATTCATCGTCATCCATTTCTGCGGTTCGGGGCCCTCGAGGCCGCGCACCCAGACGAAATAGCGGGGGAGATCGTCGGCTTCCGTTTCGGTCGCGCGTCTCCTGGCCATCAAAGCTGCTCGCCGTATCGTTACGTGTTGCCACACGATATAGGGACTGGCCCGGCGAAGTCGAACCGCCGAGGGAGGGCATGCCGGGAAGCACGCAGCCCTCTTCTGGCGAAGTGTCCCAAGGATGCGAGCCGTACGGCCGGCCGCTCTCGTCAGTGCCAGAGTTCGCAGGTCGCAACCCGGTTGATGTCCGCGAGCCGCCGGCTGGTGTCGCCCTCGAGGTCGAGGCTTGCGACCAGCGTCAGCAGGCGATGATAGGCGCCGTCAGCGACCTCGACGGGCAGCGGAGCCTCATCGAACGTGTCGACATAGCTGCTGACGAGGCCGCTCAACAGACGGCACAGGCCGCGCTGTTCGGGGTCGTCGCGGCCGAGCGTCTCGAGCTTTTGCTGAAAGATCCGGAACGTCCGCAGGCCGTGGTGCTGTTGCGAAAGCCAAGTGTGCAGGTCGTTCATATGAGCTCCTTCGAGTTGCGGAAGAAGCTACCGGTTTATACAGGCGGGATGTGACGATTGCTAGGGAGGGGGAGGGACTGGACGCGTTGACCCAGTCCGCTAGCCTCCGCGAGGAAGCTCCGATTTGATCTTTCGATACTGTCCTTCTAGCCTCACGGTAACGTCTCCCTCGCACGGGTGGTGCGAACGCAAGGGTTTGTTCAGTGAGGATTCTGATCGTCGAGGACGATGCCGCCATGGCGCGGGGCCTTGCCGAGCGGCTCAAGCTGTCCGGGTTCGCCGTCGATATCGAGTCTGACGGGGCTTCGGCGGCGCAGACCGCCTTGCTGGAACCCTACAGCCTCATCATCCTGGACATCAACCTGCCGAACGTGTCGGGTTTCGGCGTCCTGCACAAGATACGGCAAGCCGGGTCGACCGTTCCGGTCATGATTCTGACTGCCCGTTACGCGACCGGCGATAAGGTCAGCGGCCTCGATCTTGGCGCCGACGATTATCTCTCCAAGCCATTTGATATCGCCGAATTTGATGCCCGCGTTCGTGCGCTCGTGAGAAGGGGACAGGGGCTTCCCAATCCAACCTTGATCTGTGGCCCGCTCGCGTTCGACCGCGCCGCGGGCACGATTACATTGAGCGGCCGGCCGCTTGAATTGCGACGGCGCGAGTTCGCCGTGCTGGAGGTGCTGATGACCCGCGCCGGCAAAGTCGTCTCCAAGGAGCGCCTGATCGCGGAGGTGTTTGGCTTCGACGAGGCGGTAGCGCCGAACGCGGCGGAACTCTATGTTGGTCGCGTTCGCCAGAAACTCGGTCCCGACGGGCCGCGGATCCGCACCGTCCGCGGGCTAGGGTATCTGCTGGAGGTATAGTGATCGCCACCTGGCGACCGTCGTTGAGGCGAACACTCCTCACCAATCTGGTGGCGCCCGCCATTGTATTGGCGATGGTGCTTGGAATCGGCGGTATGTTGCTGATTCAGCGGGTTGTCCAGACAGTCCATGACCGGTTGCTCGATGGGTCGATTCTCGCCATCGCCGAACGTGTCGGCGTGGAAGATGGCGAACTGACCGTCGACTTGCCGCAGGTTGCGCTCGGCATGCTGGAGAGCCAGTCGCACGATAGCATCTATTACAGCGTGACTTATCTTGGCGAATTGATCACCGGTTACAAGGATCTTCCGCTCGCAGGGTTCGATCGATTGAAGGCTGGCGAAACCGGACATCGCGATGGCGCGTATCGCGGCAAAACGGTTCGTATCGGCGCGCAGGCGCGGCAGGTCTACGGCAGGCCAGGGCTGGTCCTCGTCGCAGTGGCCGAAACGGTGCAGGCGCGCCGCGTCGTCGAACGTGAAATGCTGATCGGACTGGCGATGCTCGAGGCCGGCTTGATTAGCCTCATCGCTTGCCTCGGCTGGTACGCGGTCGATCGAGGCCTGAGGCCGCTTGGCGAACTCAAACAAGAAATCGACGCGCGCGGCATCCAGGGCGGTCCAAATCTCAGTCCGCTTGACCTTTCCCGGGTGCCGCAGGAAGCTTTAGCACCGGCGCTCGCGGTAAATTCCCTGCTACAGCGGCTGGATCTGGCCATTGGACTGGTGCGCCGATTCACCGCCGATGCCTCGCATCAGATGCGAACGCCGTTGGCGATATTGCGAACGCATCTCGATCTGGTGCGACGCCTGGGGTCGGAGACGCCGGCGGGCCAATCTGCCCTCGACGAGGTCGATAACGCCATCAACCGCCTTGAACGGCTGCTCGAGCAGCTCGTGACACTGGCTCGGGTCGACGAGCAGAACATTGCGCAACCGGCCGCGGAGAACGTTGACCTGAACGAGGTCGCCTTCAATGTCCTGTCGGAGCGTGCCCCACAGGCGTTCGCGCGCGACATCGACGTCCAGTTCGATCGATTTGACGGTCCCGCGGTCATCGCCGGCAATACCGTCCTGATTGGCGAATTGCTGGCAAACCTGATCGACAATGCCATCCGCTACAACCGACCCGGCGGGTTGGTCCTGGTTCGCGCGGTTGTTGACGCCACGACCGCGCGGATTGAAGTCGAGGATACCGGTCCGGGAATTCCGGAGGCCCATCTGGCCCGTGTCTTCGAACGCTTTTATCGGATTCCGACGGCGAACGGCCCTGAGGGTAGCGGCCTTGGACTGGCCATCGTGAAAGCGTTGTCGGACCGTCTCGGGGCTCAAATCGTGCTTGCACCTGGCCCGGAAGGCCGGGGCCTGCGGGTTTCCGTGAGCTTTCCTCTTGCCAAGCGTGATGGTGAAAGCTCAAGTTGAGGCCTGATTGTGCGCCGCTGTAGAAGTGGCTGCAGTCCTGAACAAACTAAAGTCCGCAAAGCGGCTCATGGACGAGGAAGCGTCACGATGGGGGCTGCCAAAGCCTTGGCCTTGTGCGTTGGAATCTTGCTGGCGTGGCCTGCCATGTCGGAGCAGGCGCAGCTCGGCCCTCTCAAGGGGCAAGCATCAGTTCCCGCCGCAACTCGAGAGCAACTCAACATCGTATCGACGACCCAAGACGCGGACGTCGCCGACTTGCTTGCCGATTTCCGGGCAGGTCATCCGGACATCGAGATCGTCCATACAAAGATCAACTCGAACGAAATCTACAATCAAGTCGTGGATCCCTCGACCTCCAGCGCAGCACCCGGAGATATTGTCTGGAGCTCCGCGATGGATCTACAGATCAAGCTCGTCAATGACGGCTATGCCCAACCCTATGTCTCGAAGGAAATTGCGCATATCCCGGATTGGGCAATCTGGAAAGACGAAGCCTATGCCATTACGGCGGAGCCGATTGTCATTGTTTATAACAAGAACCTCGTCGCGGAGGGCGATGTTCCTCGAACCCGCGCGGATCTGAAGAGCCTTCTGAGCCGGAAGCCCGATACCTATCGGGGCAAGATCGCAACCTATGACCCGGAGCAGAGTGGGACCGGTTTCCTGTTCATCACGCGCGATGCCGGAATCACCAGGACAACGTGGGATTTGGTCCGTGCCTTCGGCGGCGCCGGTATCAAGCTTTACTCGACCACCGGAACGGTGCTTGATCGAATTTCATCCGGCGAACATCTGATCGCCTACAATATGATAGGGTCTTACGCGATCGAGCGGGCCAAGGAAGATGCCTCTATCGGAATCGTGTTTCCTGCCGACTACATCACCTTGATGTCGCGAATAGCCTTCATACCTGTCACTGCGCCGCACCCGGAATCCGCGAAACTGTTTCTTGATTACTTGCTTTCGGAGCGCGGCCAGAAATTTCTCCTGGCCCGGTCGGTTGGTCCTGTGCGCCTCGGTCTCGGCGCACAAGGCGTGATACCTGCGGATCGCAGCGGCGCGGTCAAGCCGATCCATATTGGTGCAGAATTGCTCACCTATCTCGATCAGTCGAAACGGGCGAGCTTTCTCAAAGAGTGGCGCCGCGCATTGCAGGATCGATAGAAATCCATGGATTTGGATTTCAAACGGAACCAACATCCGAGAGAAGCCCCCCTATCTGCCGGCTCGCCAAGCGCGCCGTCTTCACCCCCGCTTCGACCAGATTTTCCTGCAGGATGCATCAGCGACAGGTTGATGACAGGCAGCTGATATACGGTGAGGCAGCCTAGCTTGAACGATAGCGCCTCGCGTATCGGTCAATCCGGCCGCGATCAAGTGTGCAACACCTGCCTGACAGGTGAACAAGACCAAAATCATAAATGATAAAAAGGGAGGACGGCATGACGGCTACCACCGGACAGTCGAAGCTTGGCATGGTGCTCCGCGTCACCAGTGGCAACTTTCTTGAGATGTTCGATTTCTTTCTGTCGGGCGTCTACGCGTCGTACATCGCCAAAGCATTCTTCCCGCTCGAAAATGAATACGCGTCACTGCTGCTGACCTTTGTCGCGTTTGGCGCAGGCTTTCTGATGCGTCCGCTCGGCGCCATCATCCTCGGCGCCTACGTGGATCGGATCGGCCGGCGCCAAGGCCTGATCGTTACATTATCCATCATGGCTGCCGGAACGGTGCTCATCGCGTTCGTGCCAAGTTACGCAACCATTGGCATCTTGGCCCCGATCCTCGTCTTGATTGGGCGCCTGCTGCAGGGCTTCTCGGCTGGCGTCGAGCTTGGTGGTGTTTCCGTCTATCTCTCGGAAATGGCCACACCGGGAAAGAAGGGTTTTTACGCCAGCTGGCAATCGGCTAGTCAACAGGTCGCGATCATCGTCTCGGCCTCGCTGGGGTTTGCTCTGAATGCATGGCTTGCACCGGCGCAACTTAACGATTGGGGCTGGCGCATTCCGTTCTTCATCGGCTGCCTGATCGTTCCTTTCGTGTTCTTCATTCGACGCTCGCTGCAGGAAACCGATGAATTCCTGGCGCGGAAGCATCATCCGACACCCCGCGAGATCTATCGCTCCATCCTCGCAAACTGGAGCGTTGTTCTTGCCGGGATGATGATGGTGATCATGACCACGGTGTCGTTCTACCTCATTACCGTCTACACGCCGACATTCGGCAAATCGGTCCTCAAACTCACCGCGGCCGACGGCCTGATCGTGACGATTTGCGTGGGAATATCGAATTTCATCTGGCTTCCCATCATGGGCTCGTTGTCCGATCGGATTGGTCGTCGGCCGATCCTCATCGCCTTTTCGACTTTGGCATTTCTGACTGCATATCCCGCGCTTTCCTGGTTGGCCGCAGGCCCGACGTTCCCGAAGATGCTGACGGTCCTGCTTTGGTTGTCGTTCATCTACGCCAGCTACAACGGCGCGATGATCGTCGCATTGACCGAAGTCATGCCGGTAGGCGTACGAACGTCGGGATTCTCCCTCGCATATAGTCTGGCAACGACGTTCGGAGGGTTTACGGCAGCGATCTGCACCTGGCTGATCGCTGCCACTGGTGACAATGCATCGCCGGGATATTGGATGAGCGCGGCAGCGCTCTGTGGTCTGGCCGGGACGTACCTCGTTTACAGGCCGCAGGAACGACGCGCGCTATCCGGCGCCAATTCGGTCGAGACGGCGATAGGGACGTGACCACCAAAGTGCTCGATGATTTCGACCGTCAACGAGCAAGCACAGTCCCCGAATAATAGCATCGAAGGAAATTGCCGATGAGCGTGACGATCGTCGTGCGCAGGCTAGTTGCGCTGAGCTTGCTGATTGTTTTGACGGCCGCGGCGGGAATCGCCGGGGCGTCCGAGGTCAGGGTCATGATCTCGGGAGGCTTGGCGACGCCTTACAAGGAGCTCGTACCGCAATTTGAACGCGCGACGGGAAACACGGTCGTCACGGCCTATGGCCCTTCGATGGGTACGACGGAGAACGCTATCCCAGTGCGACTGGCACGTGGGGAGGCAGCGGACGTGCTCATCATGGTCGGCGACGCGCTGGGCGAGATGATCAAGCAGGGCAGGGCGGTCAGAACCAGCCGCGTCGACCTGGTGCGCTCGCCGATCGGGATCGCGGTACGCGCCGGGACGCCAAAGCCTGATATCAGTACGTCCGACGCATTGAAACAGGCACTGTTGAACGCGAAGTCGGTTGCATACTCCGATAGCGCCAGCGGCGTCTATGTCGGCAACGAGCTGTTCAAGCGTCTCGGGATTGCGGCCGAGATGAAGGACAAAGCCAAGATGATTCCGGCCGAGCCGGTCGCCAGTGTTGTTGCACGCGGTGACGCCGAACTCGGCTTTCAACAGATCAGCGAACTCCTGCCGATCGCTGGAGCCGACCTTGTGGGGCCGCTCCCGCCAGACGTGCAGAAAATTACGATCTTTTCTGCAGGCATAACCTCCAGCGCCGATCAGCCAGAAGCCGGACGGGCTCTCATTGCCTTCCTCGCTTCAGCTGCAGCCGCTCCGACTCTGAAAAAAGCGGGTCTCGATCCCCTTGCCGCATCGGAGAAATAGACCGGCTTCAGATCTGCGGGACGCGCACGATTGCAGCGAAGGGGGGACTTGATCATGAAGCAGTATCTCAACAGCTTCGGCGCACGCCAGACACTTGTCGTCGGTGCAAAGACCTGCGCCTACTATTCGCTTGCCGCAGCGGAAAAAGAATGGCCTTCCCAGCATCTCCAGAAGCTCGCGATCGAGATCCGCGAGTCCGATGGTGCGAATAAGGCCATCATTCCCTTGACCTGCCGCATCGATACGCTCGACGAGCTCGAATATTTCCGCAACGGCGGAATTCTTCAATACGTCCTGCGCCAACTGGCTGCCTGACCGTCAACCCGAAACGAGGACGCCATGCCAATGAATTCCGCGCCGCTACCGAGGATCGAAGCGGAAACCATGCGCCGCATTACATGGCGCCTGCTTCCGTTTTTCATGGTTTGCTATTTCATTTCGTACGTCGACCGCGTCAATGCCGGGTTTGCGGCCCTGCAAATGAACAAGGATCTGGGCCTGACGCAGGCTGCTTTCGGGGCGGGCGGGGCGCTGTTCTATATCGCCTACATTATTTTCGAGGTCCCCAGTAATCTGGCGATGCAGAAAGTTGGCGCGCGGATCTGGATCGCGCGCATTATGATCACATGGGGGATGGTCGGTATTCTCTCCGCTTTTGCGGTAGGGCCGGTTACTTTTTATCTGAGCCGGTTTTTGTTGGGTGCAGCGGAGGCCGGGTTCTTTCCTGGTGTGATCCTGTATCTGACCTTCTGGTTTCCGGCGGCTTATCGCGCACGGATCGTTGCGGTTTTCATGGTGGCCATACCGCTATCGAGCTTTCTGGGATCGCCGATATCCGGCGCCTTGCTGGCGATGGATGGCTTGCTGGGTCTGCGTGGTTGGCAGTGGCTTTTCATCGTTGAAGCCATCCCAGCCGTCCTGCTCGGCCTGGTCTCGTTCTTCGGGCTTCCGAACAAACCCGCTGATGCAAAGTGGCTCGAGCCGGAGGCGCGCAATTGGCTCGACGCGCGCCTGCAGTCCGAGCGATCGATGGCGAAGCAGGGCGGCCACATGTCGCTGTGGCAAATCCTGACTAACAAATATGTGCTCATCCTCGGTTTGATCTATGCGGGGAGCTCGGCCACGAGCAACGCGTTGTCGCTGTGGCAGCCTCAGATCGTGAAATCGTTCGGGATGTCCGACATGGAGACCGGATTCCTGAATGCCATCCCGTTTGGCATTGCCTCCGTCGCGATGATCTTTTGGGGAAGATATTCGGACAGGTCGAACGCCCATGCTCAAAACACCGCAATACCGCTTGCGTTATGCGCAACCGCGCTGCTTGCGACCATGCTCACGAGTTCATTACCCGTGACGCTCGCTATTCTGAGCGTAGTCTTGATCGGCAATTATTCGATCAAGGGACCATTCTGGGCCTTGGCGACGGGGACACTTTCTCCGGCTACGGCTGCGGCCGGAATTGCCGGCATTAATACCCTGTCGCACATCGGTACTTCGGGCGCGGTGTGGCTGCTCGGTGTCATCAAGGAGGCGACGGGTAGCTTCCCCATGGCCTTGATTCCGCTGGCTCTGCTTCAAATCGCGGGAATCGTCGCGGTGCTTTGGATCAACAAGCAGGAAATGCTCCCCGCCACTTCCGCCGCAAGCCCCGTACATTGAGCGCAGGCAACATGTCTGACATCCACAAATCCCCGCGGCTCTCCACCAGGATATAAAAATGTCTGCTCAATCCAAAACGAAGCGGCCCGCCACGCTCATTCCAGGCGATGGTATCGGCCCCGAGATCGTGAAATCGGCCGTAGACATTCTCGAAGCGCTCGGCTCTCCATTCGAATGGGACATCCAGCAGGGGGGCCTGGCCGCGATCGAGGCAAGCCGTGATCCGCTGCCGCAGGCGACGCTGGACAGCATCCGACGCACGCGGCTCGCCCTGAAGGGCCCGCTGACGACGCCGGTGGGGGGAGGATTCCGCTCGATCAATGTTCGTCTGCGCGAAGAATTCGGCCTTTACGCCAATTTGCGGCCGGTTCGAAGCATGGTTCCCGGAGGACGATTCGACGACATCGATATCGTGCTGGTGCGAGAGAACCTCGGCGGCCTCTATGTCGCTTTCGAACACTACATCCCGATCGGGGACGATCCGCACGCGGTCGCCATTTCGACCGGGGTCAACACCCGCGAAGGATCGCGCAAGATCATCGAATTCGCATTCGACTACGCGCTCAAGAACGGTCGCAAGAAGGTGACCGTCGTGCACAAGGCCAACGTGCTGAAGGCGCTGACCGGCATCTTTCTCGAGGTCGGGCACGAGGTTGCAAAGAAGTACGAGGGCAGGGTCAAAATGGACGATCGCATCGTCGATGCCACGGCGATGCAGCTCGTCATGAATCCCTGGCAGTTCGACGTCATCGTCACCACCAATTTGTTCGGCGACATCCTGTCCGATCAGCTCGCCGGCCTGGTCGGCGGTCTCGGGATGGCTCCCGGTGCCAACATTGGACCGGATGCGGCGATCTTCGAGGCCGTGCACGGCTCGGCGCCGGATATCGCCGGCAAGGGAATCGCCAATCCGCTGGCTTTACTGCTGGCGGTCGGGCTGATGCTGGAGCACATTGATCAGCCCGATCTTGCAAACCGTCTTAGAGCGGCAATTGATCAGGTCCTGCGCAAGGACGGCGTTCGCACGCCCGATCTGGGCGGCAAGGCGTCCACTGGCGACTTCACGCAAAGCATCATCCGTCGATTGGGAGGGTAAGCAATGACCGCTATTGTTGCATCGCACGCGGCAATCCCCGCTGATAGCACGGCGCAAAAGCTCTCGCGTATCAAAGCGATCGTGGCAGCCTCATCGGGAAATCTTGTCGAGTGGTACGACTTTTATGCTTACGCATTTACCTCGATCTATTTCGCCGCCGCGTTCTTCCCGTCGGGCGACCAGACCAGCCAGTTGCTGGCGACGGCCGGCATTTTCGCCGTAGGGTTCTTCATGCGGCCGCTCGGTGGCTGGCTGTTCGGTTGGATCGCCGACGCGCATGGCCGCAAGAATTCGATGGTGCTGTCGGTGCTCCTGATGTGCGCCGGATCGCTGATGATCGGGATGCTACCCACGTACCAAACAATCGGCGCCGCAGCGCCGGCTTTGCTGCTGTTTGCGCGCATGGCGCAGGGCCTGTCGGTCGGCGGCGAGTATGGAACGGCGGCAACTTATATGAGCGAGATTGCCGGCAAGGGCAACCGCGGGTTCTATTCGTCCTTCCAGTATGTCACGCTCATCGGCGGGCAACTTCTCGCGCTCCTCGTGGTGGTGGTTCTGCAACAGACATTGTCCCTCGACGAGCTGAAGGAATGGGGCTGGCGAGTTCCGTTCCTGTTCGGAGCCGTCGCAGCGGTTGTGGCGTTGTATCTCCGCCGCTCGTTGCAGGAGACGGCGTCGGCCGAGACCATGCATCGCAAGGAGGCTGGTTCTCTCTCCGGTCTCTTGCGTCACAAGCGCGCGCTCCTGATCGTTCTCGCATTTACCATCGGCGGGTCGCTCTTCTTCTATACGTTCACGACCTACATGCAGAAGTTCCTTGTCAACAGCGTGAAGCTCGATGCCAAGGTGGTCAGCTCGATCATGACCGTGGCGCTGATCGCTTTCATGCTGCTGCAACCGGTGTTCGGGGCGCTCTCGGACCGGATTGGTCGCCGCAACAACATGCTTCTGTTCAGCGGATGCGCGACGCTCGCCGCGGTGCCGCTGTTGATGATGTTGTCCGGCACGACCAACGTCTATGCCGTTTTCGGCCTGATCATGGTCGGCCTCATGATTGCATGTTTCTACACCTCGATCAGCGGCGTCGTGAAGGCCGAGCTGTTTCCGCCCGAGGTGCGCGCGCTTGGGGTCGGGCTTCCTTACGCCATTGCAAATGCGATGTTCGGCGGAACCGCCGAATATGTTGCGTTGTCACTGAAATCGTCCGGATACGAAACGGTATTCTTCTGGTACGTCGCGGCGATGGCTTTCGTCGCCTTCATTGCCTCGCTCTGGATGCCAGATACGAGGACGCGAGGCTATCTCGAAGGCGATGGCCGGATCTGAATCGAACACCACGGGCTTCGTCCATGCGTGGGACGGTGTCTGCTGAGAAGTGAATTGAAAAAGGAGACGCGCTAATGCCGAAGGGGTCAGATCTATTGGTTGCCGCACTCGAGAACGAGGGCGTCGACCGAATTTTCGGCGTTCCCGGTGAAGAGAATCTCGATGTCGTGGAAAGCTTGCGCAACTCGTCGATCAAGCTGATCCTGACGCGCCACGAGCAGGGCGCGGCCTTCATGGCCGCGACTTATGGACGGCTGACCGGTAAGCCCGGCGTGTGCATCACCACGCTCGGCCCGGGCGCATTGAACCTGACGACTGGCGCCGCCTACGCGTTGCTCGGCGCCATGCCCATGATCATGCTCACGGGTCAGAAGGGCATCATGAGCAGCCGGCAGGCCAAATTCCAGATCGTCGACGTCGTTAGCGCATTCAAGCCGTTGACCAAGCTGTCGCTCCAGATCGTCAGCACAAGCGGCATTCCGACAATCGTTCGCGATGCCTTCCGGATCGCCATGGAAGAGCGTCCGGGTCCGGTTCTTCTGGAACTGCCCGAGGACATCGCGGGCGAGGAAGCCGAAGACGTCGCGATGGTGGCGCCGCATCCGATCGAGATCCCGGTCGCCCATCGCGCCTCGCTGGACCGCGCCGCCGACATGATCCTCAAGGCCAAGCGGCCCTTGATCATGCTCGGCGCTGCCGCGTCCCGGCCGCGCAGCACGGCTGGCATCGGCGGCTTCGTCCGCCGCACGAAAATTCCGTTCTTCACCACACAAATGGGCAAAGGAACGGTGCCCGGCGGCAGCAATCTCTACATGGGAACGGCGGCGCTCAGCGAGCGCGATTACGTTCATGAAGCGGTCGACCGGGCCGATCTGATTATCGCCATAGGTCACGACACCATCGAAAAGCCGCCCTTCATCATGGGCCCGAAAGGTCCTCAAGTCATCCACGTCAGCTACACGCCGGCCAACGTGGAGCGGGTCTACTTTCCGCAGTGCGAAGTGGTCGGCGATGTCGGGCCGAGCCTGGAGTTGCTGGCCGACCGTCTCGAGGGGCGACTGCATCATGCCGGCGCGCTGTTAAGCCTTCGCGAAAGCATTTTGGCCCGGATCGGCGATCGCGCGACCGAGGAGCGCTGGCCCCCGACGCCGCAACGCATCGTGCACGATGTGCGAAAGGTCATCCCCGAAGACGGCGTCGTCGCGCTCGACAACGGGATGTACAAGATCTGGTTCGCCCGCAACTACCGCACCTATGTGGCGAACACGCTGCTGTTGGATAATGCGCTGGCGACAATGGGCGCCGGGCTGCCATCCGCCATGATGGCGGCGATGCTGCATCCGGAACGTCGCGTGCTCGCGGTCTGCGGCGACGGCGGCTTCATGATGAATTCGCAGGAGATGGAAACTGCGGTCCGCCTTAAATTGAATCTCGTCGTGCTGATCCTGGAAGATTCGGCCTATGGCATGATCCGCTGGAAACAGGCGGTCGATAGTTTCCCGGACTTCGGCCTGACGTTCGGCAATCCGGATTTCGTCAAATATGCCGAGAGCTACGGCGCGAAAGGCTCGCGGGTCGAAAGTACGGATTCATTGATTCCTACGCTTGAAAACGCGTTCAAGGGCGGCGGTGTGCACCTCGTCGTGGTGCCGATCGACTACAGCGAAAATACACGCGTGCTCGTGGATGAACTTCGCGAGAAGCTGAAACAGGTTGTTGAGCCGACCGCGTGAGCCGTCGGCAAGGGTCAATTGATTGGCTGAGCTGAAATTGGCGCAGTCGCAAGCGCTGGCGATGGAGAGTGCAATGAGTGAGCAGATCAACGAGCAGGCCGAGAAGATGCGGGAAATGGCGCAGACCACGCTCGACAAGGCGAAAGAGGCTGTGTCGAAATACATAACGGAATCCCAGAAATTGAGAGAGAAGGCCGATTCCAGCGTTCGCTCAACCTATTCGGCGGCGAAGGAGATGAACGAAAGGGCAGTCGCGTTCGCCGAGGAAAATGTGGCTTCGGGCTTCGAGCTTGCGCAACGGCTGTTGCATGCCAAGGACCCGCAGGAAATGAGTGCGGTTTACCAAAGCCATCTCAAGGAGCAGATGGACAAAATGAACGCGCAGTTTCGCGAGCTTGCAAGTGCGATGAGCCCGCCGTCGACCGTTGACCTGAATAAGTAGGACCGCTCGCCTCAAAGCGACGATCGTATCGCTTGATAACAGGATGGTGCCTGCACGCGGTCGGAGTGCGGACGGTGCATCATTCGCTCAAGACAATCGCATCATGATGCGTCGGGAAGGGCTGCAAAGTGGGCGTAGACAAGTCGGATACCGCGCCGACCGCCATCCGTTCGTTGATGGGTGCGGGCGAAGGGCCGGTTAAACAGACCAGCCGTGCATCGCTGCGGTTGCTCGGCTCGGTCGGCGAACCGATCAATCCGGAGGCCTGGGATTGGTATCACCGCGTCGTCGGCGATGGACGTTGTCCGATCGTCGATACCTGGTGGCAGACCAAGACCGCTGGCATTCTGATCTCGCCGCTTTCCGGCGCGACCGCTTTGAAGCCAGGTTCGGCAACCCTGCCGTTCTTCGGGGTGATGCCGGAAGTTGTAGACGCAAATGGCGCCGTGCTGACCGGCGCGTGCGAAGGCAATCTCGTCATTGCCGATTCCTGGCCGGGCCAGATGCGCACGGTCTACGGCGATCACAAGCGCTTCATGCAAACCTATTTTGCGACCTATCCGGGCAAGTATTTCACGGGCGATGGCTGCCGGCGCGACGCCGACGGCTACTACTGGATCACCGGCCGCGTCGACGACGTGATCAACGTCTCCGGCCACCGCATGGGGACCGCCGAAGTCGAAAGCGCGCTGGTGGCACATCAGAAGGTTTCCGAAGCCGCTGTCGTCGGCTTTCCGCACGACATCAAGGGGCAGGGCATCTACGCTTACGTCACCTTGATGTCCGATGCGGAGCCATCCGGGGAATTGCGCAAGGAGCTGGTGGCCTGGGTCCGCAAGGAGATCGGACCAATCGCCGGACCCGATGTCATTCAGTTTGCGCCGGGCCTGCCCAAGACCCGCTCTGGAAAGATCATGCGTCGGATTTTGCGCAAGATCGCCGAGAACGAAGTTGGCGCGCTCGGCGACACCTCGACCCTAGCCGATCCCGCCGTGGTCGATGATCTCATCAAGAACCGCCATAGCCAAAAGACGGGGCCGAAATGAATATCGAGGCGATCTCGATCGGCGACAATCCTCCTGAAGACGTCAATGTCATCATCGAGGTCCCAATCGGCGGTGAACCGATCAAATACGAAATGAACAAGGCTGCGGGCGCGCTGTTCGTCGATCGCTTCCTGTATACGCCAACGCGCTATCCCGGAAATTATGGCTTCGTGCCGCACACGCTTTCGGATGATGGGGATCCGATCGACGTGCTCGTGGCCAACTCGCGGCCGATCGCTCCTGGTGCCGTGATCAATGTCCGGCCGATCGGCGTACTCAAGATGGACGACGAGGGCGGCGGCGACGTGATCATCGCCGTGCCGATGCCAAAACTGACAATGCGCTACGCCCACGTCAACGGGATCGCCGACATGCCGCAGATCGCGATCGAGCAGATCCAGCACTTCTTTGAGCACTACAAGGATCTGGAGCCGGGAAAGTGGGTCAAGGTGGTCGGCTGGGGTGACAGTGCTGAAGCGCGCCGACTGATCGTCGAGGCAATCGCCCGGGCAAAGAGCTAAAACCGAGATATGGGCAAGGATATGAGACTGGTTCTGTTGGGGCCGCCAGGCGCAGGCAAGGGCACGCAGGCGACGAGGATCGTGACTCGATTTGCGATTCCGCAATTGTCGACCGGTGACATGCTGCGCCAGGCGGTCGCGGAAGGCACGGCTGCGGGATTGCGCGTCAAGCACATCATGGATCGCGGTGAACTTGTGCCCGACGATGTCGTGGTGTCCGTGATCGCCAACCGTATCGATCATTCCGACGCGGCAAACGGCTTTATCCTTGACGGCTTCCCGCGCACGGTCGCCCAGGCCGAAGCGCTCGATCGGGAACTGGCCAGTCGGGACATTAAGCTCGATGCGGTACTCGAGCTCAAGGTCGATGAAGATGCACTGCTCGACCGCATCAAGGGGCGCGCCGACGAGGCGGCAAGCCGAGGCGCGCCGGTGCGCCGCGACGATAATCCGGAGGTCTTCAAGACCCGGCTCGACGTTTATCGCGAGCAAACCGCGCCGGTCACGGAATACTACCGGTCGCAGGGACTGCTCAACATCGTCGACGGCTTGCAGCCGATTGACGCCGTGACCGAACAGCTCGCCGCGGCGCTTGCGGCAGTAACGTCCGATCAGATCAGGAGTGATGTCAGATGAAAGCCTTTACGTTCCAGGCACCGCCCAACATCCTGTTCGAGGCAGGCGCATCGAAGAAGTTGGCGGAGTTGGTCGCGGGATACGCGGCAAAACGTGTCCTGCTGGTGACCGACAAGGGTGTACGCAATGCCGGCCTGACGAAAAACGCCGAGGCTGGCCTGGTTGCCGGCGGCTGCGAACTGACAATATTCGAAGATGTGGAGGCGGATCCGCCGTCGCATATCATCGAGCGGGCGGTCGCACTTTGCCGTGACAAGGACATCGAGCTGGTTGCCTCGATTGGCGGCGGCAGCGCGCTCGATACCGCGAAGCTGGTGGCCTATCTGGCCAAGACGCCTGATCGCCTCGACGATATCTACGGCGTCGGCCTTGCCAAGGGCGAACGCCTTCCGCTGCTGCTGGTGCCGACAACGGCCGGAACGGGCTCGGAGGTGACCCCGATCGCGATCGTCACCACGCCGACGACCGAGAAAAAGGGCGTTGTTGCACCCCGCCTGCTCCCCGACTGGGCCATCCTCGATCCGGAATTGACGCTCGGCCTGCCCGCGCATGTCACCGCTGCAACCGGCATCGACGCCATGGTGCACGCAATCGAAGCCTATACCAGCAAGCATCGGAAGAATCCGATGTCGGACCAGTTGGCACGGCAGGCTCTCGCCCTGCTGTCGGCGAACGTCCGCACGGTCTGCGCGGACGGATCCAATCTGGAGGCGCGGTCGCAAATGCTGCTGGGTTCGATGCTGGCCGGCATGGCGTTCGCCAATTCCCCGGTGGCCGCCGTGCACGCGCTGGCCTATCCGATCGGCGCGCTGTTCCACGTGCCGCATGGCCTGTCGAATGCCCTGGTGCTGACCCAGGTGCTGCGCTTCAATTTGCCGGAGGCCGAAGGGCTATACGCCGAACTGGCGCCGATCGTCGATCCCAAGTCGGAAGGAATGAGTGTCAGCCAGCGGGCACGGCTGTTCGTCGATGCGATCGCGGCGATCTGCCGGGATTGCAACGTGCCGGCCTCGCTGGCCGATGTCGGCATCGCGAGGGGCGACCTGAAGAAGCTCGCCGAGGACGCGATGAAGCAGACGCGGCTTCTGGTCAACAATCCCAGGGAATTGAGCTTCGACGATGCGCTTGCGATCTACACCGAGGCGTTCGGCAACCGCGCGGCAGCCTGAACGGGCACAAAGAGTGAGCAGCATGAGCGAGAACGACAAATCGGCTTCCGTTGATTCCGATCCCGGCCTGGAATGGGCGAAGCTTTGGCAGACGATGGCCGAATCCTCGAACCGCATGGTCGAGGCGTGGTCAGGGTCGATGGCACCGTTCATGCTGGCGCGTCTGTCGGAGAAACCGGGTGGTTTTGGCGACGGCAACGAATTGTCGGCAGCGATCGAGCGAATGGCGCAGGGGCCGCGGCTTGCCGACGTCTGGGACATCGACCGGAAAATGGCGTTGGCCTTTGGCGCCTGGATCGAGATGCGTCAGCGGCTTGCGAGCTACAATGCGGTCGCTGCCGCGCCGTGGCCTGAAGCGTCGAAGCGGTTTTACGAGACGATGTCCGCAACGGCTAGCGGTGGCTCCCCGCATCCGGAGTGGCGCGAGGCGTTCGCCAAATGGAGCGAAATCTCCAACGAGGAACTGATCCGTAACCAGCGCACCGACGGGTTTTTGCAAGCTCAGAAAGAGCTACTCCAGGCGGGGCTCAAATTGCGGAGTCGGCAGGATGACGTAGCTGAAGCGGCGTCAGCCATGTTGGGCCTGCCGACTCGCAAGGATTTCGACGACGTGACGCGGCAATTGACCGAACTCCGCCGAGAAGTCCGTACGCTCGCCCGCCAGATCCGCGACCAGAAGAGCGAAGGCGCACGATGAGCGATCAAGAGGATCAGACCTTGCGCGTCGCCCGCGACATGGCGGCCAATGCCGAGAAAATGTTCAAGGCGGCACAGCTGATCGCCAATACGCGGGATGAAGACGTCGCCATCGGCACGACGCCGAAGCATCTCGTCATGCGCCGCGACAAGGTCGAGCTGTTCCATTACGAGCCGATGGCGGAAGCGACCGCGAAGACGCCCGTCCTTTTGGCCTACGGCCTGATCGGGCGGTATACCATGGCCGATTTACAGCCCGACCGTTCGCTGGTGCGCAGCCTGCTCTCAAAAGGGCTCGATCTCTGGCTGATCGACTGGGGCCAGCCGGGCCGAACCGAGCGATGGCTGAAAATTGATGATTACGTCGATGACTACATCGATGCCGCAGTCGACCGCATCGCGCAGGAAACCGGCCATGACAAGATCACGCTGCTCGGCATCTGCGAAGGCGGCGTCTTTACGACGTGCTACGCCGCTCTGCATCCGGAGAAGGTAAAAAATCTCGTCATCACCATCACCCCGATCGACTTCCATGCCGATGTCAAGGACAAGGCCGCGCACCATGGCTTCCTCAACCTCTGGACCCGCAGCCTCGATCCTGATGACATCGACAAGCTGGTCGATACCTACGGCGTGCTGCCGGGCGAGTTCATGAGCTCGGTGTTCTCGATGATGACGCCGATGCGGTCACTGACGAAATACAATGTCGATCTCATCGACGTCGTCGATGACGAGGCGAAGTTCATGAATTTCCTCCGTATGGAAAAGTGGCTCGCGGACCGTCCGCATCATCCTGGCGAAGCGGCGAAGCAGTGGCTGAAGGATCTCTACCAGGAGAACCGCCTGGTCGATGGCAGCTTTGAACTGTCCGGCTGTCGGGTCGATCTGAAGTCGATCACGGCTCCGGTGCTGAATGTTTTCGCGCTGGACGATCATATCATTCCGCCGGACTGCTCGCGTGCGCTCGGCGCGAAGATCGGCAGCACGGATTATACCGAAATTCCGCTGCCCGGCGGCCATGTCGGCCTGTTCGTCTCCAGCAAATCGCAGGGCAAGCTGAGCCAGAGCATTGCCGACTGGCTGGTCGCCCGCGACGCCAATCCCGGAAGTGAAGCCTGATGCGCAACAAGATCGTCGACGCCGCCGAGGCGGTGGCCATCATCCGTTCCGGTGACACCGTCGCCTCGTCCGGCTTCGTCGGCGTGGGAACGCCCGACGAGATCATCAAGGCGCTGGAGCGGCGCTTCGTGCAGACCGGAGAGCCGCGGGACCTTTCGTTGGTGTTCGCGGCGGCGCCGGGGGATGGCGCCGATCGCGGTCTCAACCGCCTGGCGCATCCCGGCCTGATCAAACGCCTGGTCGGCGGACATTTCGGCCTGGTTCCGAAGCTCGCACGGATGGCGGTCGACAATCACGTCGAGGCCTATAACTTGCCACTCGGATGCGTATCGCATCTGTTTCGCGAAATTGCGGGGCGCAAGGCCGGGCTTCTCTCCAAGGTCGGGCTCGGCACCTTCGTCGATCCGGCCAATGGCGGCGGAAAGCTGAATGCGCGCACCACCGAAGAGCTGGTGCGGCTGATCGAAATCGATGGCGAACAATGGCTCTTCTACAAGGCATTTCCGATCAACGTTGCGATCATCAGAGGTACCACCGCCGACCACAACGGCAACATCTCGATGGAAAAAGAGGCCTTGACCCTCGACAATCTGGCGCTGGCAACGGCCGCCAAGAACTGCAAGGGGTTCGTCATCGCGCAGGTGGAGCGCATCGCCGCCTCCGGCTCGCTCAATCCGCGTCACGTCAAGATTCCGAGCGTCTTGATCGACTGCGTCGTCGTTGCGCAGCCCGAAAACCATGTCCAGACTTATGCCACTGGTTACAACGGCGCATTCTCGGGCGAATTGCGCGCGCCGGCCGATCGCAATGTTCCGATGGCGCTGGATAACCGCAAGATCATTGCGCGCCGCTGCGCCCTGGAACTGCCGATGGGCGGCGTGGTCAATCTCGGCATCGGCATGCCCGAGGGCGTTGCGTCGGTTGCCGCCGAAGAGAAGCTGTTCGACTTTGTGACGCTGACTGCCGAGCCCGGCATCATCGGCGGTATTCCGCAAGGCGGCCTCGATTTCGGTGCTTCGATCAATGCAGAATCAATCATCGACCAGAACCAGATGTTCGATTTCTACGACGGCGGCGGGCTCGATCTGGCCTGTCTCGGCATGGCTCAGGTCAATGGCCGCGGCGACGTCAACGTCAGCCTGTTCAATGGCCGCCTGGCCGGCGCCGGCGGCTTCATCAACATATCCCAGAATGCGCGCCGGCTGATCTTCGCAGGCACCTTTACCACCGCTGGGCTCAAGACGTCGGTCGTGGATGGTCAGCTCAAGATCCTCAGCGAAGGCAAGTCCTCGAAATTCATCGGCAAGGTGGATCAGATCACGTTTTCGGGCCAGCTTGCCGCAACCAACAGGCAGCCCGTTCTCTATGTGACGGAGCGATGCGTGTTCCGCCTCACTCCCGAAGGTCTCGAACTGATCGAGATCGCGCCGGGTATCGATATGGAGCGCGACATTCTCGCGCTCATGGGCTTTCGGCCCATCATCCGCGCGCCGAAATCCATGGATGTTACGCTGTTCAGCGAAGCGCTGATGCAGCTCGACGACCGGCTGCTCAATCGGCCGCTGGCGGAGCGGCTGTCGTACGATGCCGATCGCAACACGCTGTTTCTCGGACTTGACGGCTATCGGGTCCATAGAGATGCCGACGTCGAGGTAATCCGGACGTCGATCCTCGAACTCTTCCATCGTGTCGGACGCCGGTTTTCCGCAGTCGTCAACTACGATTCGTCTTACATCGCTCCCGACATGGCGGAGAAATGGTTTTCAATGGCCGCCGAGGTCGAGCGGACCTGCTACGATCATGCCTCGCGCTACACCACCAGCGCATTCATGCGCCTGAAGCTCGGCGACGCGCTGTCCCGCCGCGATGTCGCGCCGCATATCTTCGAAACCTCGGCCGACGCCCACCGGTTTGTCGAATAGACCGATGGAGCTGAAATCCACCGAGTTGCGCCCCGCGGACTGGCCTGAAGGACGGCAGAGGGCGCCCGACCGCACCGGATCGGTGCGCGGGCTGACCCGGCGCAGCTTCCATCGCATCGCATTCACGGATTGGGGGCCCGTGCCCGCGGTGCGGCCGGTGCTCTGCGTCCATGGGTTGACCAGAAACGGCCGGGACTTCGATCACCTCGCCGCAGTTCTCGCCAGCGCGGGTCGGCGCGTCATTTGCCCGGATTTGCCTGGCCGGGGACAAAGCGAGCGGCTGCATGACAGCAGCGATTACGCGTTGCCGCAATATTGCAGCGACATGACCGTGCTGATGGCAGCGCTTGATGCAACGGAAATCGACTGGGTTGGAACGTCGCTGGGCGGCTTGATCGGGATGGTGCTGGCTGCCCTTCCGGGCAGTCCGATCCGTCGCATCGCCATCAACGATATTGGGCCTTATCTGCCCTGGACCGGATTGCTTCGCCTCGGCGCCAATCTCAACGATGCGCCAAGATCCTTTGAGACGATCGAACAGGCCGAAGGCTACTACCGGCGGGTTCTGGCTCCGTTCGGGCGATTGGAGGATGCGCACTGGCGGCATCTGACAACGCATAGTGTGGTCTGGAGCGCGGAGGGACGCTGTTTCAGGCCGCTGTGCGATCCGAATATCGCCCATGCCTTTCGAAATCCTTGGCACTACAGCGTCGATCTCTGGAAATACTGGGACGCGATCGACGTCCCCATTCTTGTGATACGCGGGCAGCAATCGGATTTGCTTTCAGAAGGCGTCCTCAAGGACATGATGCGGCGCAATCGCAATGTCCGCGTTCACACCGTCGCGGACTGCGGCCATGCGCCGGCCCTGATCGCTGATGACCAGATCGAGGTCGTGACACAGTTTCTGAGCGGCAACGACCCCACTTAACGCTGAGCGCTTTAGGTGTTGGCGGATGCCACGTCGGACATGTTGGTCTTCCGCGAGGAAACTTTCGGCCCGGTCGCGCCTGTATTGCGCTTCAAGACTGAAGAGGAAGCAATCAGGCTTGCGAACGATACCGAGTTCGCACTTGCGGCCTATTTCTACGGCCGCGATATCGGACGGGTCTGGCGCGTTGCCGAAGCGCTCGAGTACGGCATCGTCGGTATCAACGAAGGCCTGATCTCGACCGAGGTTGCACCGTTCGGCGGCAAGGAGAGCGGCAACGGCCGTGAGGGTTCGAGATACGGCATCGAGGACTATCTGGAAATCAAGTACCTCTGCATGGGTGGAATCCAGAGTTGTGCCACTTGAGCGGCTGCCGGCATCGCGGATCACGCAAGGGCGGCAAAATTCCCGTTTCCGGCCCTAGCTTGAGTGAGGAGCGAGCAGCCACCTAGGGAATTAGTCGCAATATTCAGCGGTCAGTTTTCTTCATTCGGAATATCGAAATTCGCGGCGAAAATTTTTCCGAGAATCCGGAATCGAGGCTGCCGAATAAGTCATTGTTATAATTTATATTCTAGACTTGGTGCCCCTGGCCGGAATCGAACCAGCACTCCTTGCGGAACTCGATTTTGAGTCGAGCGCGTCTACCAGTTCCGCCACAGGGGCCCTCGGTCGGCCCTAAGCAGGCGTCGCGAAGCCGGCGGACTATAGCCATGGACAAAGCGGGGTCAACCCGCGCCAAAGTGATCCCGGCCGTTCTCGACAGCCGCATGAGCCGGCGTTACAGCCTTGGAAAGCGACCCATCGAAAAGAGGCTGCCGTGACGACCCAGAGTGCCGCAATACCTGCATTCAAATCGGCGGCCACCAGCCCGGCTCTGACTGCCTCGCTCGCTGTGACCCTGATTGCGGCCGCCACGATCGCGGGCGCCTGGTTCTTCCAGCTCGTGCTCGGGATCGTGCCCTGTCCGCTCTGCCTGGAGCAGCGTTACGCCTATTACCTCGCGATCCCCCTCGGCCTGCTCATCGCACTCGCGGCGCGGGGCGGTGCGCCGAGGCCGCTGCTGCTCGCGGGCCTTGCGATCCTTGCGCTGGCGAGCCTCGCCAATGCCGGGCTCGGCTCCTATCACGCCGGCGTCGAATGGGGCTTTTGGAAGGGACCGACCGACTGCTCCGGTCCCGTCGTCAATCTCGGCAGCGCCACCGATCTGCTGTCGCGGCTCGACACCGTGAAGGTGGTCCGCTGCGACGAGGTGCAGTGGCGCTTCCTCGGCCTCTCGCTTGCCGGCTACAACGTGCTGATCTCGCTCCTGATGGCTGCGATCGCCGCATGGGGCTTCGTTGCGACGGCGAAGCGCTGAGGCTCAATCATCCACATCGTCCTGCGTCCGGCCGAACAGGTGCACGATGCCCGGCGTCGCGATCGTCACGAAGACGAAACGCGAGAGGTGATGTGCGCCGACGAAGATCGGGTCGATGTGCAGCGTCAGGGCCAGCGCCAGCATGGCGTCCATCGCGCCGGGGGCGTAGGCGACCACGACATCAGAGAATTTCACCTGCGTGGTGAGCGCCACGATGCCGACGAAGATCGCGGAGACGGCGATGGCGACGGCAAACGAGCCCAGCGCCGCGTTGATGTGGCCGGCGAGCGTCTTGATCCGCATCCGCGCGAAGCGGCTGCCGATCAGGGCGCCGATGCCGACCAGCGCCACGCCGCGTACCCAGTCCGGCAGGCCGCCCTCGACCCAGCCGGCGCCATGCAGCACGCTTGAGCCGATCATCGCACCGAACATCCAGCTCGCCGGAAACCTGATCAGCCGCAGGAGGAGTGCCGCGGCCAGCGAGGCCGCGACGAGTTCGACCAGGTCGAGCGGCGAGGCAATCGTCGTCGTCAGCGACGGCGCGACGGAGGGTGCGACGCCGGCGAACGCCAGCACCATGGGCAGTGCCGCGGTGAGGATGATGACGCGCATGGTCTGCACCACCGCGATGCCCGGCAGGTCGGCGCCGCGCTCGACCGCCAAGATCGTGATCTGCGACAGCGCGCCGGGGCTGCCGGCGAGGAAGGCCGAGGTGCGGTCCCAGCCGTGGATGCGCTGGAGATAATAGCTGGAGCCGAAGGTCGAGCAGAAGGTCGCGAGCGCGAGCAGCCCGATGGTGAGCGGATAGGCACTGACCTGTTGAAGCAGGTGGCGCGAGACGACTGATCCTAACGAAATGCCGAGCAGCACCAGCACGGTCTGAGTCAGGATCGGCGGCAGCGTCAGCTGGCGACCGGCGATCGCGGCGACCCCGACCGCGATCATGGAGCCCGAGATCAATCCCCCCGGAAGGCCCGCGAGCAGAAACACGAGGCCTCCGGCGGTGCCAATGACGAGCGTTTCCACCGTGCTCAAGATCTTGGCACGGCTCGGCCATTCGAACGGCAGGGAGGCGGTGATTTGCTTCACACCACCTTATCGCAAATCAGCGAGAGGCGCACAATTGCGGCCACGTCATGCCGCAATGCGCGCGCCTCTCGCCGAAGCCGCGAGCAGGGGGAAGGACTTACTTCTTGTCCGCAGCCGGCGCGGCCATGCCGGCCTTGGCGGTCTTGATGCATTCGGAGCGGAATTTCTTGCGCTCCTTGCCGTGCAGGCCCTTGGCGTCGGCCTGCTTGGAGCATTCGAGCGACTCGGCCGAGTGCTCCTTCGGTGCCTTCTTGTCCATGGGGGCGGCGGTTGTGGTCTTGGTGTCGGTCTTTGCTGCCGGCGCGGCGGTCTGCGCGAAGGCAGTGCCGGTGGCGAGAAGGGAGGCGAGAGCGACGACGGCGAGGCGAGATGTGAAGGTCATGGTGCTGCACTCTTCTTGCGGGAATTGCGAAGGGCGCGAAAGTCGGCTGGCGTTGCTGAACGCGACATGAATAATTCGAACGTGGAGGGTCACTATATTTTGGCGGCAGCAGCCATCGCTTCCTTGTCGCGAGCGGGCAGCACGCTAGGATAGCAATCCTCGGTTCACTTCCCTCGGGGGAAGATCAAGGAGGAGACAAGGATGACCATTCAATCAAAGTTGCTGTGTGCAGTTGCGCTGTCGGGCTTTGCCGCGCTGGTGGCAAGTGCGCCGGCGCAGGCGCTGACCTCGCAGGAGTGCAGCGCGAAATACCAGGCCGCCAAGAAGGACGGCTCGCTCGGCACCACGAAGTGGAACGACTTCCGCAAGGCCCAGTGCGGCGCGGACGCGACGCCAGCGGCTGCGCCGACCGCGGCCGCTCCTGCTGCGCCCGCCGTTCCTGCCGAGCCGAAGCAGGCGAAGAAGGAGGCCGCCCCGGCTGCTGCGCCGACCCTGCCGGCCGGCCCCGCGATCTATCCGAACGCGGTCGATCCGAAATACGCCAAGGAGACCCCCGGCAAGGGGCGCCTGCACACCTGCGTCGACCAGTACAACGCCAACAAGACCACCAACGGCAATGGCGGCATGAAGTGGATCGAGAAGGGCGGCGGCTATTACAGCGAATGCAACAAGAAGCTGAAGGGCGCCGCCTGACGCTTCAAGACGACACAGAGGCCGGGGCCAAGCTCCGGCCTCTTGCTTAATCCAGTAGCTTCTCGGCCGACTTCGCCACGAGCTGCGATCGCTTGCGCGGGCCGCGCTCGACGAACAGCAGGCTCTGGCCGAAGATGAAGCAGTAGAACAGGAAGGCCTGCGCTTCGGCTGCCTCGGTATCGAGGCCGGTCGCGCGATAGAGTTCGGCGACGTGCTTCAGCCGCGCCGCGTCCACGTTCGCCACCGCTGTCGCGGCGCCCTCGTCCGAGCGGGCCCATTGCCGGATCGCAAGCTCGATTGCCATCCCGTCCGGATTGAGCCGCTCGGAATAGAGTTGGATCACCGCCCGCAGCCGTTCACGGGGGTCTTGGCCATCGAGGCTCGTCTGCTGCGCGATCGCCGTTGAGCGCCCCTCGCGCCAGCGTTCCAACATGGCACCGAGCAGCGCGGCACGGTCGGCGAAGCGGCGGTAGAAGCCGCCCTTGGTGACGCCGAGGTTCTTGGCGAGCACCTCGACCCGCACCCCCTCGACCCCCGATCGGGCGAGCTCGGTGAGCCCTGCCTCGACCCAGACATCGCCTTTGCCGTCACTCATGCGGGAAGCCTCGCCGATTCTTGATACGGTGCCGTATTGCTAACGCGGGAGGAGGTTGATACGCTACCGTATCAATAACCAAAGGTGGGAAAGAGCCAGGGAGAATTGCGATGGAGCAGGAGGCGACCTATCGCGGCACGGTCTATCCGTGGCAGTGCGATCACGTCGGCCACATGAACATCATGTGGTATGTCGGCAAGTTCGACGAAGCCAACTGGAATCTGTTCGCCCGCCTCGGGCTCACGCCGAGCTACCTGCGCGGCTCCGGCCGCGGCATGGCCGCCGTGCAGCAGAACATCACCTACAAGCGCGAGCTGCTCGCCGGCGACATCGTCGAGATCCGCAGTCACCTGCTCGAGATCCGCGACAAATCGATCCGCTTCCGGCACGACATGACCAATGCCGAGACCGGCGAGATCGCCGCGTTGTGCGAGATCACGGGCGTGCACATGGACCGCAGCCTGCGTAAATCTGTGCCGTTCACGGATGCCATTCGCGAGCTCGCTTTGAGGCATCTCGCCGAGCCCGCGGAGGCCTGAGCCATGGCCGCATACGAGCCGAAGAACCCGGGTTATCGCGCGGCTGCCATCGCCATGTTCGACGGCCAGCCGGCGATGCACACGCTCGGCATCGTGATCGTCCGCCTTGCGCCGGGCGAGGCTGAACTCGCCATGCTGCATTCGCCGGCCCTCACACAGCAGAACGGCTTTGTCCACGCCGGCATCATCACCGCAGGGCTCGACAACGCCTGTGGTGTCGCTGCCTTCACCTTGATGCCGCGCGAGGCCGATATCCTCACCGTCGAGTTCAAGACCACGCTGCTCGCGCCGGCACGGGGCGAGCGTTTCGTCTTCAAGGCAGAGGTGGTCAAGCCCGGCCGCACGCTGACCTTTTGCGAGGCGAAGGCGTTTGCCGAGCACGAGGGCAAGGTCACGTTGATCGCCACGATGACCGGGACGCTGATGGCGATGCTGCCGCGCGTTGCCGCTTCGCACGAACCGCGCACGCCCGCTGCATAGCGGTGATTGACAAGGCGGCCGGCGCATCCCTTGATGCCAAAATCATGCTTGCAAGTCTTGGTCTCATTCTGCTCTGCCAGTTGATCGGCGAAGCCATCGTGCGCAGCCTCGGCTTGCCGATGCCGGGCCCGGTACTCGGCCTATTGCTGCTCCTCATTCTGCTGCTCGCGCGCGACCGCTTTGCGCTTCTCGCGCGCGGGCCGCTGCGCGATGACGGTGTCGAGACGGCGAGCAAGGGTCTGTTGGCGCATCTGTCGCTGCTGTTCGTGCCGGCCGGGGTCGGCGTCGTGCAGAAGCTCGATCTGCTCGCGTCCCACGGCATCGCCATCATTCTGGTGCTCGCGCTGTCGGTGGTCGTCACGCTGCTCGCAACCGTACTCACCTTCCGCCTCGTCAGCCGCCTGTTGAGGCAACAGGACGCGCGATGAAGGACAATCCGTTCTCGCTCTGGGTCTATCTCTCGCAGTCGCCGCTGCTTTGGTTGACTGTGACGCTGCTGGTCTATGCCGGCACGGACGCGGTGTCGCTGGCGACGCGGCGCCATCCGCTCGCCAATCCCGTGCTGCATGCGATGTGGATCGTCGGCGCCTTCCTGCTGTTGACCGGCACCTCCTACACGACCTATTTCGCCGGCGCGCAGTTCGTGCATTTCCTTTTGGGGCCCGCGACGGTCGCGCTGGCCGTTCCCCTCTACGAGAACCGCAAGCGCGTCCTCGCCTCGATCGCGCCGATGCTGGTGGCGCTGGTCGCGGGATCGGTCACCGCCGTGGTGTCCGTGGTGTTGCTGGCCGAGTTCGCCGGTCTGCCGCGCGACGTGGTTTTGTCGCTCGCGCCGAAATCCGTCACGGCCGGCGTTGCCATGGGCATCGCCGAATCCCTGCACGCCGATCCCTCGCTGGCCGCGGTTGCAGTCATCCTGACCGGGATCATGGGCGCGATCATCGTGACGCCGTTGATGAACCGCACTGGGATCAGCGATTTCCGCGCCCGCGGCTTTGCCGCCGGCCTTGCCGCGCACGGGATCGGGACCGCGCGAGCGTTCCAGGTCGACGAGATCGCCGGCGTCTTCTCCGGGATCGCCATGAGCCTGAACGCTTTGGTGACCTCCTTCCTGGTACCCTTGGCGGTCACGCTGCTGGTGCGATGACATCGGCGCCGCGACACTCTATATGATTTGTAACAATTCCCAGTCTCGAACCGTATCGACGGAGATGGGACCGAAATGGAACGAGATATGTTTGGATTCAGGAACAAGGGCCTTGTGCCGACGCGGCGCGCGGCGCTGACGCTGATCGGGGCGGGCGCCCTTGTCGCCGGTGGGATCACCGCGGCGCGCGCGGCGACCGACGAAGACGAGGTGCTGACCGAAGCCAAGGTGCTGCGCGACCCAGATGTTCCCGTCGCCGGCAATCCTGACGGGAATATCAGCATCATCGAATGGTCCGACTATAACTGCCCCTATTGCCGCAAGCTCGAGCCCGAGTTGCGTCAGGTCATCCAGGACGACGGCAAGGTCCGGCTGGTGATGAAGGACTGGCCGATCCTCGGTCCGGTTTCGGTCACGGCGGCGCGGACCGCGCTCGCGGCGAAATTCCAGGACAAATACCACCAGGCCCATGACGCCATGATGGGCGTCAGCTCGCGCCTGACCGATCCACGCATCAACGAGTTGCTCGCGGCCGCCGGCGTCGACATGGATCGGTTGAAGCGCGATCTCGGAGACCACGCCAAGGACATCGACGCCGTGCTCAAGCGCAACAACGAGCAGGCCGAAGCCTTCGGTTTCCGCGGCACCCCGTCCTTCATCGTCGGCAAGTACCGCGTGCCGGGCGTGCTCAGCATGAACGAGTTCGAGCAGGTCATCGCCGACGCCCGCAAGGCCAAGATGAACTGAGCCGAGCGATATTCACCGCATACGAAGGCGCCGCCGCGGACCCGCGACGGCGCCTCATTTCATTCATGATACCACGTCGTTACTTCGAGGAGATGCGGACCCAATCTTTGTGCGCGCGATCGCGCAGCGCTTCCCAATCGGCCTTTGCGACATCCCAGTTTACGATGGTGCGATTGGTCGTCGCAACCTCGCCATTAGCAACCGACGACGTCTGCATGGAGTCATAGACATACACGCTGCAGGCAAGCAGCAGCGCGCCCAAAATCATTCCAAGAAACATCCGCATGGCGAAACCTCCGATGACGGGCGATAACGTCGGCCCGGAATGATAGTTCCGCGGCAGTACGGCGCAGGTAAGGACGATCCGTTCACGCTTCATTCAGCCACTGCACCAGCTCCGCGTTGATCTCGCGAGGATAGGTGTGGCTGAGGTCGTCGATCTCGCGATAGGTGACATTCGCGCCGGCGGCGGCGAGGGCCGCCTGCGTTTGCCGCGCGGTCTGTACCGGAAACATCCAGTCGAGCTTGCCGTGCGTGATGAAGATCGGCAGCCGCTGCAGGCGTGTGGCGTCGGCCATCTCCGCCATCAGCGGGTGGAAGGTCGCCGACACCGGCGCGAGATGCGTGAAGGGCGAGGCGCCGTCGAGCCCGGTGACGTAACAGAAGGTGCCGCCGTCGCTCATGCCTGTCAGGAGCATGCGCGAGGCGTCGATGGTCCAGCGGCTGCGCACGGTATCGAGAATGCGCATGAGATTGGGCGTGTCGGAATCGTCACCCATCAGGGCCCAGGTCGGGCCGGTCGCGGTCGGCGCCACCAGGATCGCACCAAGACTGCGGGCATCGCGCAGCCAGCTCCACAGAAAGCCGCGGCCATTGCCGCTGCCGCCATGCAACGCCATCACCAGCGGCATGGCGCGATCGGGAGTGTAATATTCGGGCACGTAGACCGAAAAGCCACCGCGGCTGCCGGGCTCGTTGTCATCGTGGATGATGCCGGTGTGCGCGTCCGCGCCGGCTTCGAGTCGCGACAACAGGTCGGCATTCTCGCGATTGGCGGAGTTGAGGAAGAAGCTGCTCACGGGCGGAAACTGCACGGCCAGCGGATAGAGTGCCTCCTGCGCGCGCGGGACGTGGCGCAGCGCGCGGAAGACCGCGACGAGATCGCCATTGCCACGCTCGACCTCGCGCAGGCCGGCAAAGGCGGCGAGCGTCTCGTCGCAGGCCCGATCGAGCCGCTCGCGCAGTCCGGTGAACTGTTCCGGCCATTCTCCGATTGCCGCGCGCACCGTTTGCAACGCCTCGTCGGGAGCGCCGATCGCGTTCATCACCGAGCCGAAGGCCGGCGGGTGCAGGTTGCGCTGAAAGAAGGCGAGCGCCTCCAGCGCATTGAGCAGCGGCGGCAGCACGGCCACGATATCGTCAACGACGGCCTCGCTCATCGTCGTTTCCTTGCTTCAGTTCGGCTTGTCAGTGCAGCTTCGGCGCCTTCAAGAGCTTGAAGCGATCGGTCGAGGTTACCGTGACGTCGAAGGTGACGCCTTCATGATGTACCGTCAGCGGCACGTCGACGCCGGCAGCGCCGAGGCTCCACAGCTTCTTGTAGAAGCCGGTCTGGCTCGTGACTTTCTCGCCGTCGACCGCGAGGATGACGTCGCCGGTCTTGAGCTCGGCAAGGGCGGCCGGACCGTTGGCGGAGATCCCGATCACCACCACGCGGTTGTCGATCTCGGTCGAAAAGAGTCCGAGCCACGGCCGTGCCGGCTTGTTGACGCGGCCGAACTTGCGCAGATCGTCCAGGATCGGTTTCAACAGGTCGATCGGCACGATCATGTTGACGTGCTCGGCCTTGCCGTCGCGCTCGCGTT
Organism: Bradyrhizobium sp. WSM1253; assembly: GCF_000244935.1. Taxonomy (NCBI): domain Bacteria; kingdom Pseudomonadati; phylum Pseudomonadota; class Alphaproteobacteria; order Hyphomicrobiales; family Nitrobacteraceae; genus Bradyrhizobium; species Bradyrhizobium sp. WSM1253. The sequence continues at coordinate 3,964,456 of NZ_JH600073.1, read as the reverse complement.
CGAGCTGGAGCGAGCCGATGCCGATCAACTCGCCGCGCTCGTTGAGGAGCGCCGTGCCGCCCCAGTTCGGATGCGCGGGATGGGTGAAGATGGCCTCGTCCAGCAGATATTCCCAGTAGCCCGCGAATTCCTGCTTGGCCACGATCTGGCTCGCGACCGAACGCGTGCGTCCGCCGGCGCCGCCGACCACGACGCGGTCGCCGAGCCGGGTCTCGGCCGAGATGCCGAGCGGCAAGGGGTCGACCTCGAGCTGGCCGAGCGCCTGCACCAGGCCAAAGCCGGTGACGGCATCGAAGCCGAGCACATGTCCCTCCACCACGCGCCCGTCTCCGACATGCAGCCACACCGACTCTGCTTCGGTGATGAGGTAACCGATGGTGAGCACCAGCCCGTGGTCGATCACGACGCCGTTGCCGGCGCGCTCGGTCCCCAGCGTCTCGGCACTGAAGGCGTCCGGCGGGATGATGGCATGCAGGCCGACGACGGAGGCGAGCGCGCGGTCGAGATCGAAATCATAATCGCTCGCCCGCGGCTGATTGGCCGGCGGCACTCTCCATTCGGTCAGAGCGGGCATGGAGTTCTCCTGGCTGAGAGCATCGCTCCGCCGTGGCTAGCGGAACGACACGCGAAGCACCGATAATTTAGGCCGGAGGAGGCCGTCTTGAAAGCCTCGTTCCCAACTATTCCAGAGAACGCCGTATGAAATCTTTGAAAGGCACAGGACCGGTTCATGCACGGGTCGGTCGGGCGGCTCTCCGGCATTGACCGCATGGCTGCTGTCCGGCGAGGTGCTAGGCGCCGTACATTGAAGCTGCTAACCATTGCCGCTTCGTTTGACCCAGGGATCACGGACCGAAGCATGGACAACCGCAGCGACATCTGGCGTGGCATCGACACGATCAAGGCACGTTTCATCGACCTCAGCGACAAGGTCTGGGGCATGCCCGAGGTCTGCTACACCGAGGCGCGGTCGGCCGCAGAACATCTCGCCGAGTTGCGTCATCAGGGTTTTCGCATCACCGAGCAGCTCGCGGGCATTCCGACCGCGGTGATGGGCGAATGGGGCGAGGGCGGACCGGTCATTGCCTTCATGGGGGAATATGACGCGCTGCCGGGCCTGAGCCAGGAGGCGGGCGTCGCGGAGCATCGTCCGGTCGAGACCGGCGGCCACGGTCATGGCTGCGGCCACAATCTGCTCGGTTCCGCAGCTCTCCTCGCCGCGACCGCGGTGAAGGACTGGCTCGCCGAGAACAAGGTGCCGGGCCGCGTGCGCTATTACGGCTGCCCCGCCGAGGAAGGCGGCGCGGCAAAAGCGTTCATGGTACGCTCCGGTGCATTTGAAGACGCCGACATCGCCATCACCTGGCATCCGCACAGCTTCTGGGAAGTCGCGGTGACGCCGTCACTCGCCAACACCCGCGCCGATTTCATCTTCACCGGCCGCACCTCGCATGCGGCAGCCTCGCCGCATCTCGGCCGCTCCGCGCTCGACGCTGTGGAGCTGATGAATGTCGGCGTGAACTATATGCGCGAGCACATGCCGAGCGACGCGCGCGTGCACTACGCGCTGCTCGACACCGGCGGCATCGCCCCGAACGTGGTGCAGGCGCATGCACGCGTGCGCTATTCGATCCGTGCCCGTGATCTGCCCGGCATGAACGAGCTGGTTGGACGCGTGAGCAAGATCGCGGAGGGCGCGGCGCTGATGACCGAGACCAAGGTCGAGATGAAGATCATCTCCGCGGTCTCCAACATCCTGCCGAACACGCCGCTGGAGCAGGCGCTGCACCGGGTCATGGAAGAACTCGGACCGCCGCATTTCGACGACGCGGACAAGGGCTTTGCCACGGAGATCCGCGCGACGCTGAGCGACAAGGACATCGAGTCGGTCTATTACGCGATCGGCATGGAGCCGACCGACCGGCCGCTGGCTGACTTCTTGGTGCCACTCGATGCCAAGCGCAATCCGCTGGTCGGCTCGACCGACGTCGGCGACGTGAGCTGGGTGGTGCCGACCGTGCAGGTCCACGCACCCACGGTTGCAATCGGCACGCCCTTCCACACCTGGCAGGTGGTCGCGCAGGGCAAGAGCGCGCATGCTCACAAGGCCATGGTGCAGGCCGCTAAGGCGATGGCCGGCATCGGCATCAAGGCGCTGACGGACCCGGAGCTGATCAAGGCTGCCAAGGCTGACCTCGAGAAGCGGACGGCCAAGACGCCTTACGTCTGTCCGCTGCCAGACCACGTCGCGCCGCCGCTCGACATGTCCGTGGCGTAGAATTTCGCCTCGATACTTCGTCTGATGCGGCGACCAAATTTTCTGCAGTGCAGCGCGGAATTCAGCGTGTTTTGATGCTGGATTGCCGAACGGATGGGCTGCGGAATATGGTTTTGCCCAACAGACAGTCAGTAGACCGTTTGCATACACACGGTCGCAGTTGACGCGCACCCCATTCGGTGTGCCATCTACCGCCAGCCAATCCCGGTGGTCGCCTCGCGCGACCGCCTGCATCCATACGGGAACCAGACGGGGACAACCATGCTGGATAAAGAACTGCGTTCGATGATCGGTGACGTGAAGGACGGGCGGATGGATCGCCGCGGCTTCATTCAGCGCCTGGCTGCCGTGGGTCTCACCGCGCCTTTGGCCAACCAGATCCTCGCGCTTGGTGGCGTCGCCATGGCTGAGGGCGCCTCGACCTACAAGCCGACCAAGCGCGGCGGCGGTGGTGCGCTCAAGCTGCTGTGGTGGCAGGGGCCCACCCTGCTCAATCCGCATTTTGCCACCGGCACCAAGGACCAGGACGGCGCGCGCCTGTTCTACGAGCCGCTCGCCTGTTGGGATCCCGACGGCAACATGAAGCTGGTTCTGGCCGCCGAAATTCCCTCGATCCAGAACGGCGGCCTCGCCGCTGACGGCAAGTCGGTGACCTGGAAGCTCAAACCCGGCGTCAAATGGCATGACGGCACGCCGTTCACAGCCGACGACGTCGTCTTCAACTGGGAATATGCCAAGGATCCGGCGACCTCCGCACTGACCATCGCGACGCTCCGCGACATCACGGTCGAGAAGGTGGACGACCTCACGGTCCGCATCCTGTTCAACAAGCCGACGCCGTTCTGGGCCGACGCTTTTGTCGGGGCTCCCAATACCATCATCCCAAAACATCTGTTCAAAGACTATATGGGGTCCAAGTCGCGGGAGGCGCCGACCAACCTCTCGCCGGTCGGCACCGGCCCCTACAAGTTCGTCGAGTTCAAGCCGGGCGATCTTGTCCGCGGCGTGATCAATCCCGATTATCACATGGCGAACCGGCCCTATTTCGATTCGATCGAGATGAAGGGCGGCGGCGATGCCGTCTCTGCCGCGCGCGCGGTGATCCAGACCGGCGAGTATGATTTCGGCTGGAACATTCAGGTTGAGGACGACGTGCTGCTGCGCCTGGAGAAGGGCGGCAAGGGAAAGACCGTCTACGCCGTCGGCGGCGACACCGAATTCATCGCGCTGAACTTCACCGACCCCAACACCGAGGTCGATGGCGAACGCTCCTCGATGAAGACCAAGCACCCGCTGTTTTCTGATCCAGCGGTGCGCAAGGCGCTCTCGCTGCTGATCGATCGCGAGTCGGTCAAGAAGGCGATCTACGGCCGCGCCGGTCGCACCACCGCCAACTTCCTCAATGGGCCCGAAAAATTCGTGTCCAAGAACACCTCGTGGGAGTTCAGCGTCGAGAAGGCCTCGAAGATCCTCGACGATGCCGGCTGGAAGCCGGGCGCCGACGGCATCCGCGAAAAGGACGGCAAGAAGCTCAAGCTCGTCTATCAGACCTCGATCAACGGGCCCCGTCAGAAGACGCAGGCGATCGTCAAGCAGGCCTGCCAGAAGGCGGGCATCGACGTCGAGCTGAAATCGGTCGTCGCCTCCGTGTTCTTCTCCTCCGACGTCGGCAATCCCGATACCTATTCCAAGTTCTACGCCGACATGGAGATGTTCCAGATCCCGCTGAGTCAGCCCGATCCGTCGCAGCACATGCGTCGCTACCTTTCGAACCTCGTTGCCACCAAGGAGAACAAGTGGCAGGGCACCAACTTTCCGCGCTGGGTCAACAAGGAGTACGACGCGACCATCCAGGCCGCCGACGGCGAGATGGATCCGGTCAAGCGCGCGGCGCTCTACATCAAGGCCAATGATCTCATGTACCAGGACATCGTTTTCATCCCGGTGCAGCACCGCCTGAAGGTCGAGGCGGCCGCCAACAATCTGCGCCCGGTGGTTTCGGGCTGGGCCAACGAGACCGACAATTTGTTCGACTGGTACCGCGAAGAATGATCACGCACGCCTAGAGCGGTCCTTCTTCATGAGCCAGTATGTCCTGCGTCGCCTCCTGATCGCGATTCCGAGCCTGCTCGGAATTTCGCTCGTGCTGTTCGTCGTGCTCGCACTAGCCCCGGGCGATCCCTTCTCGGAGCTGGCGACCAATCCGAACGTGCCGCCCGAAGTCGCTCTCGCGCTTCGGGCGAAGTTCGGCCTCGACGATCCGATCTACCTTCGTTACCTGCACTGGCTCAACGCCATGCTGCACGGCGACTGGGGTTTCTCCTTCGTCAGCCGGATGAACGTCGACACGCTCATTCTCCAGCGACTGCCAACGACGCTCTATGTGATCGGCTCGGCGCAGATCCTGGCGCTCCTGATCGCGATCCCGGTCGGGGTCTATGCCGCAACGAAACCTTATTCGCTGTTCGACCAGGTCGCCAACACGCTCGCCTTTGTCGGCTTCTCGCTGCCGACCTTCTTCACCGGCATCCTGTTCATCCTGATCTTCTCGGTCACGCTGGACTGGCTGCCTTTCGTCTACACGACCGACATCAAGGGCACGGGTATTCACTGGGTGCTGGAGATGATCCGTCAGGCGATCATGCCGGTGGCGGTGCTCGGCCTGTTCCAGGCTGCCTCGATGACGCGTTTCGTGCGCTCGGCGATGCTGGACGTGATCCGGCTGGACTACGTCACCACCGCGCGCGCCAAGGGCATCGGCCAGCGGCGGGTGATCATCAAGCACGTGATGCGCAACGCGATGATCCCGGTCGTCACGCTGATTGCGTTGCAAATCCCGGCGGTGTTCGGCGGCGCCATTGTCACCGAGCAGATTTTCCGCATTCCCGGCATCGGCTCGCTGCTGATCTCCTCCATCCTTTCCAACGACACGCCGGTGGTGATGGCCGTCACCTTCGTCTTTGCGTGCCTGGTCGTGCTGTTCAACCTCATCGCGGACGTTCTTTATGGCTGGCTTGACCCTCGCATCTCCCTCCGCTGAGCGGCGCGTCTACTCGCCCTGGCGCGAGACGTGGCGGCGCTATAGCCGCCACAAGCTTGCCGTCGTCAGCGCGTTCCTGCTCCTCGTTCTGATCCTGGCGGTGGTGGTCGGCCCCTTCATCTGGCGGGTCAAGATCGACGACATCGACATCGTGGCGGGCATGCAGGGGCCGTCGCTGGCCCATCCCTTCGGCACCGACGATCTCGGGCAGGACATCCTCGCCCGCATGATCTATGGCGGGCGCATCTCGCTCGCGGTCGGCCTCGCGGCGATGCTGGTCTCGGTATTTGTCGGGGTGCTGATCGGCGCGCTCGCCGGCATGTCGCGCGGTGCGCTCGGTCATGGGCTGATGTGGCTCACCGATCTCTTTTTGTCGCTGCCGCAATTGCCCCTGCTGCTGCTGCTGATCTATCTCTTCCGCGATGGGCTGAAGGCCGCTTTCGGCCCCGAGGGCGGCATTTTCATCCTGATCGTGCTCGTGATCGGTGGCTTGCGCTGGATGCCGGTCGCGCGCCTCGTCCGCGCCCAGTTCCTGTCGATCCGGGAGAAGGAATTCGTCGAAGCCGCGCGCGCGCTCGGGGCAAGCCCGGTGCGGCAGGTGGTGCGCCATATCCTGCCCAATGCGCTGGGTCCGGTGATCATCGCCGGAACCATCGACGTGGCCGCAGCCATCATCGCGGAATCGACACTGTCCTTCCTCGGCCTCGGCTTCCCTCCGGATACGCCGACCTGGGGCCGGCTGCTTTATGACGCGAAAGACTTTCTCGACATCGGCCCGCACTGGGCGCTGTTTCCGGGCGGCGCGATCTTCATCGCGGTGGTCGCCATCAACTTCATCGGCGACGGCCTGCGTGACGCGCTCGATGCGCGGCGGGTGATCTGATGGCGCCGTTGCTCGAGATCAAGGGACTGAAAACCCACTTCTCCACCGACGACGGCATCCTCCAGGCCGTCGACGGTGTCGATATCTCCATTAACCGCGGCGAGACGCTCTGCGTCGTCGGCGAATCCGGCTGCGGCAAGACCGTCACCGCGATGTCGATCCTGAAGCTGATCGCGATGCCGCCGGGCCGCATCGCGGCAGGCGAGATCATTTTCGAAGGCCGCGATCTCGTGCCGCTGACGAGCAGTCAGCTCGACGAGATCCGCGCCAAGGAGATCGGCTTCATCTTCCAGGAGCCGATGACCTCGCTCAATCCGGTGCTCACCATCGGCGAGCAGATCGCCGAAAGCCTGCGCCGCCATGAGAACGTCACCAGGAAACAGGCGCTCGAGCGCACCATCGAGATGCTCAAGCTGGTGCAGATACCCAATGCCGAAGGCCGCGTGCACAACTATCCCCATCAGTTCTCCGGCGGCATGCGCCAGCGCGTGATGATCGCGATGGCGCTTGCCTGCAAGCCGAAGCTGATCATCGCCGACGAGCCCACCACGGCCCTCGACGTCACCATTCAGGCGCAGATCCTCGATCTGCTCCAGGACATGAAGGAACGTTTCGGCATGGCGGTGATGCTGATCACCCATGCCATGGGCGTCGTCGCCGAGACCGCGCAACGCGTCGTCGTGATGTATGCCGGCAAGGTCGTGGAGGAGGCGTCTGTCGACGAGCTCTTCGGTAATCCCGGCCATCCCTATACCCAGGGACTGATCCGCTCGATCCCGCGCATCGATCTCGACAGCGAGCACAAGGTGCGGCTGGAGGCGATCGGCGGCTCGGTGCCGATCCTGATCAATCCGCCGGTCGGCTGCCGCTTCGCTCCACGCTGCCGCCACGCCATGAGCGTCTGCACCGAGAGGGAGCCGCTGCTGCGCGAGATCGCGCCAGGCCACCGCATGGCCTGCCATCTGGGAGATACGCAGTTGGGAGGCACAGCATGACCGAGCCCTTGCTCCGCGTCAGCGGCCTGAAGAAATATTTCCCCGTGCACGGCGGCCTGCTGTCGCGTCAGGTCGGCAGCGTCTATGCCGTCGATGGGGTCTCGTTCTCGGTCAACCGCGGCGAGACGCTCGGCCTCGTCGGCGAATCCGGCTGCGGCAAGTCGACGACCGGACGCTGCGTGCTGCGCCTGATCGAGCCGACCGACGGCGAGGTCGTTTTCGACGGTCAGGATGTCCGCCAGCTCGGCGGCAACGATTTGCGCGCGATGCGGCGGAACATGCAGCTTGTGTTCCAGGATCCGTTCGCCTCTCTCAATCCGCGCATGACGGTCGGTGCCATCCTCGGCGAAGCCCTCGTCATCCATAAGCTCGGCTCATCGGCCAAGGAGCGTGAGGATCGCGTCGCGAGCCTGCTGGTGAAGGTCGGGCTCAAGGCCGAGCACATGCGCCGCTATCCGCATGAATTCTCCGGCGGTCAGCGCCAACGCATCGTGATCGCGCGTGCGCTCGCAGTCGAGCCGAAACTGATCGTCTGCGACGAACCGGTGTCTGCGCTCGACGTCTCGATCCAGGCGCAGGTCATCAACTTGCTGGAAGATCTCCAGGCCGAGCTGAACCTCACCTATCTCTTCGTCGCGCACGATTTGTCGGTGGTCGAGCACATCTCCGACCGCGTCGCGGTGATGTATCTTGGCCGTATCGTCGAGCTCGCCAAGGCCAGCGACCTCTACCGCAATCCGCAGCATCCCTACACGAGGGCGCTGTTATCAGCGGTGCCGGTGCCCGATCCCAAGCTCAAGCGCGAGCGCATCCGCCTCAAGGGCGACGTTCCGAGCCCGATGAAGCCGCCGTCGGGCTGCCACTTTCACACCCGCTGTCCCATCGCCCAGCCGCGTTGCGCAGAAAGCGCACCGGAGCTGAAGGAAGGAGCGGGCGGGCACTTCGTGGCGTGCCATCTCGCCTGACGCCTGACGCCGAGAAATGCGGAGCACGCATTCATGCTTGAAGCAGGCCGTGCTCCGAAAGGGCCTGCCTGAAAGCCTCAACCGAGGTGTGGTGATGCGCGAACAGACCCGCCTCTCGCGCGCCGGCGACATTGGGCATGAGATCGTCGACGAACAGGACGCTCTCCGGTTTGACGTCGAGCTCCGACAGACAAAGGCGGAAGCAGCGCGGGTCCGGCTTCGCCGTCTTGAACCGGGCCGAGGCATAGATTCGGGAGCCGAACAGCGGCGGCAATTCCGGCAGCAGCGCAGCGATATGGTCGGCGACCAGCGTGGTGTTGTTGGTCAGGACGGCAATGTCGATGGTTTGCCGCAAGCTGCCGGCAATCTCCAGCATCGCACGATCGGCCTGCATCGAACGGCGTCGCGCCTCGATCCACTCGTCCAGTGACAGCGGATAGCCGATGCGGTCGCCGAAGCCCCGCAAATAGTCCGCGGCGTCGAGAGTGCCGGAATCGCCGAGCAGCTCGAAGCCGCTGTCCCAGATCGCCTTGTGGACGGATTCGCTCGTGGTCCCCGCAAGCTTCGCCAGCCATGCGACACGCTTTGCCCTGTCGTAGTCGCAGAGGACATTGTCCATGTCGAAGAGGACGAGTTTGATTTTACCAGTCACAGCAGCACTCTCGGATTGGCCGACCATCCGGCCGTGATCCAAGCCATACCGCGCTGGAGCGCGGGCGACAAATCCGGGGCAACGGTCGATCCGTCACGCGCTCCTGGCGGGCCAGGGAACGACCTGTCCCGACATCACCAGCCGGTCACGGCCGTTGTCCTTGGCGGCGTACAGCGCGCGGTCGGCGGCGGCGACCAGCGTGCTGCAGTCCGTCGTGGTTTGGGATGGAAGGCTCGTCGCGCCGCCAATGCTTGCAGTCACCAGGCGGGAGGGGGGACTTTGCGCATGCAGCATGGCGAGATCTTGCAGGGCCTTGCGAATCCCATCGCCGACCTCGGCGCAGCCCTCGGGACCGGTGTTCGGCAACAGCACGGCGAATTCTTCGCCACCATAGCGCGCCGCGAGATCGGCCGGGCGCTTGGTGTGCGCTGATAGGATCCGGGCCAGCGCGCGCAGGCATCCGTCACCCGCCAGATGGCCATATTGGTCGTTGAATTTCTTGAAATGATCGACATCGATCAACAGGAGCGAGAGCTGCGAGCCGTCGCGCCGGGCCCGCGCCCATTCATCAGCGAGGCGCTCGTCGAATGCGCGTCGATTGGCGAGCCCGGTGAGGCCGTCGGTCGTCGCAAGCGAGGCGAGCTTGTCCTGAAGGTCCTTCTGCTCGGTCATGTCGCGCACCACCGCGACGACGCCGTCGATCTCGCCGCTGTCCGATGCCAGGGTCACGTGCAACGCCGCCTCCGCCCAGATCTCGCCCTTGTCGCGATGACGCTGGCGATAGACGAACCGCGCCTCCTCGGCCTCGCCATTTTTAAGCGCGGCGATGGCCTGCTCGACCCGCTCGATGTCGTCGGCGTGAATGCCGGCCAGGGCCGAGGTGGCCAGCAGTTCGTCAGAGGACCAGCCCGTGATGCGTACGCAGGAGGGGGAAACGTAGAGCAGCCGGTTGTCGAGCCCGATCCGGGTCACCATGTCGCTGGATTGCTCGGCCAACAGGCGGAAGTTTGCTTCGTTGACGACGAGGGCCTGGGCCATGCGCTGCCGCTGCACGAGTTGACGGACCAGGTAGAAGCCAATCACCGCGATCAGCAGCACGAGGCCTAGGACGAAGGTGCTGCGCGCAGCCGCGGCTTGCCGCCAGGGCGCCAGCACGTCGTCCCGCGACTTGCTCGCCAACACCATCAGGGGATAGCGGCTGCTGCGTTGATAATAGCTCAGCCGCTGGACGCCATCGAGCGGCGACTTGAAGTAGTAGACTGCTGCGGCGGGACGGCTTTCCCATCCCTTGAATAAGGGCGCATTGGACAGGTCGCGTCCGACAAAGGCGCCGCTCTCGTCGCGGCTGCGCGCCAGCATGATGCCGCTATCGTTGAGCAGCGATGCCGAGCCGTTCGTACCGATGTCAAACCGCTCGTAGAACGTAACGAAATAGCTGACATCGATCGTGAGCAGGGCAACGCCGGCGAAGCCGCCGTCCGCATCGTTGATCCGGCGGGACGCGGTGACGACCCATTGGCCCCCGGCTCGACTCTTCACGGGCGATCCGATCAACGTGCCCATCTCGGGCGAGTCACGATGACGCTGGAAATATTCGCGGTCGCTGTTGTTGAGCTTGGAGAAATCGAGGTGCTCGGTCGTAGCCAGCCACTGCCCGGTCGCGTCGTAAACGAAGATGCCGCGGATGCGGTCCGATGATTTCCGTGTCGGCAGATAGGCCTGAAGCTTGGTGATCGTGTCCGGACCCGTCCCGTCGAGTTCGAGCCGATGGACCAGGCCTACGAGGATCGTATCAACGAGTTCGAACGTGTCGTCCGCGTGCTGGATCAGCGAATGCGCCAGATTGGCGACATCGATCTCGGCGTTCCTGAGTTCGGCGTTGCGGGTTTCCCATTCGCGCCAGCCGCTCAAGCCGAGGATGGCGAAGCAGGTCAGGATGACGAAACCCGCCGCCCAGAGCGGAAGGCGCGTCTTTCCGAGTTCTCGGCCCGTGGTCATCAGGCTTGCTCCATTTCGGCGCAAACCTCTCACTTTGGCCTTAACGGGCTGTTGCAACATCCGCGCGGATTGTGCGCTTCCGGTCGGAACAGTCCTCGACAACTGACGGGCTATTGTCGAGCTAACCAGGCTGGCCTCAGGTGTCGGCTTCGCCCGGGCTTTCTGCCTCACTCATCCAGCGTGAAGCCGACGCGTAGCGTCACCTGGTAGTGGCGCACGGCGCCCTTCTCGATATGGCCGCGCGTTTGCACCACCTCGAACCATTTCATCTCGCGAACGGTCTTGGCGGCACGGCTGACCGCGTTCTTGATCGCATCCTCGATCGAGGTCTCGGACGATCCGACCAGTTCCAGGATCTTGTAGACGTGATCCGTCTCGCTTGTGGCCATGACTATTCTCCCCTCGAGCTGTGGCGGGACCGGATATGTCTGTCGCGGACAACTGGCGCCCGCGCGACATCCGGCCTCAACTCTGAACGGATGCCGGCGCTCCGAGTTCCGTCCCCGGCAGGAGCCTGCCGCTCGCCTTCCGGGCGCTGCCTAGGCGTCCCATTTTGTAAGTGCACGAAAATCTGGATCGCGTGTGCAAGCGGCGCTCCTGAATTGGCGCGCGGTCGCGGGCCTGCTCTTGCCGGTTCCGATATGAGCAAGCTAACCTCGGCCTTTCCTCTGGCATCTTCGAAGTGCGGTGATGATGGAGCGTTTGACGAGGGGCGCTCTGGCTGCGATCGGTCTCTGCGTTGTGCCTGCGCCGGGCATCGCGCAGGACGATCTCGATGCTGCCCCGGTGAGCATGTCGCTGCAGGTCACGACTGATCCCTCCACCATCGAGTGCCGCCGGCTGGAGACCGTCAATCCGGCCTCGCTGGTCTTCTTGCCGCTGCGCCGGACCTTCAACGAGGATTTTGACGAGCATCCGCTGGCGAACGGACGCTGGGTGTCGCACTACGCCGGTGGTGCGGCCTGGCCGGAGGCGCGCTACTGGGGCGGCGACGGCTCCGACTTCAAGCGCAAGACCAGCGCCAATGGCGAGCAACAGATCTATGTCGATCCGCGCTACGCCGGGCGCGCCTTGGCGCCGCTCGGGCTCGATCCGTTCAAGGTCAAGGACGGCGTGCTGTCGATCGTCGCCAGCCGTACGCCGCCGGCGTTAAAGCCGGTGCTGTTCAACAACGAGTACATCTCCGGGATCCTCACGACCCAGGGCACGTTCGCGCAGAAGCACGGCTATTTCGAGATCCGCGCCAAGGTGCCGGTCGGACACGCGGTGTGGCCGGCGTTCTGGATGCTGGCGGATGACGGCGGCTGGCCGCCGGAGGTCGACGTGCTGGAAGGCCGCGGCGAAAAGCCGGGTGATCTCGTGATGACGACGCATTGGCGGATTCCCTCGACCCAGAAGATCCAGTCCTGCGGCTTCGACTTCGCGGTCGGCGACGCTTCGAGCGCGTTCCACACTTACGGTGTGCTGTGGGAGGAGGATCGCCTGGTCTATTTCATCGACCGCAGGCCGGTGTCCGACATCAAGGTGCCGATCGGATTCGACGATCCCATGTACATGATCGTCAATCTCGCGATCGGATCGAAATTCTTTCTCGGGGTCGGACCTGTCGACGCGGAGTCGCCGCCTACCGTCGCATTCGAGATCGACCGGATTTCCGTCTACCAGATCGATTTGGAGCAGGCGCGCAGATAGCGAAGCTCGCTGATCTGTCCCGGCGTTGAGCGGCGCGAGTCAACGATGGACTGCCGCGGGCCTGCACGCCGACGCTACGGATCCAGCTCCGTATCCCAGTAGAGATAGTCCAGCCAGCTGTCGTGCAGATAGTTCGGTGGGAACAGCCGGCCGTTGCGGTGGAGCTGGTGCACCGTCGGCGCGAACGCGTGCTGGCGTGGAAACATCTTGGCCTGCACCGGCGTCAGATTACCTTTGCGCAGATTGCAGGGCGAGCACGCCGCGACCACGTTCTCCCAGGTGGTCTGGCCGCCTTTGCTGCGCGGGATGATGTGGTCGAAGGTGAGGTCTTCGGGCGAGCCGCAATATTGGCAGGCGAAACGATCGCGCAGGAAGACGTTAAATCGGGTGAAGGCAGGGTGCGTGGTCGGCTTGACGAACGATTTGAGCGAGACGACGCTCGGCAGCTGCATTTGCAGCGTGGGACTATGGACCGCCTGATCGTAATGCGCGACGATGTTGACGCGGTCGAGGAATACCGCCTTGATCGCGTCCTGCCACGACCACAAAGACAGTGGGTAGTAACTCAGCGGCCGGAAGTCCGCATTCAGCACCAACACCGGCCAATGGCCTTGCGAGACATGTGCGTTCAAGTAACGCTCCTGGCCTCCAATGTACGCTGCGAAGCAGCACGTACTGACATACTACATGCAGCGTGACGGGATTGTGAAGCCCGTTGAGCGACTTATTCCGGCACAAGCAATGCGGCCGGGGGGGTGGCAAACCGCGCAAAACGCCGTGATTTCCAGGTCCGAGGCCGTGGAGGCAGCGTCATCCTGACAGCGCGACGTGGATGTGCCGAGGCAGCTACTCCCGCACCCGCTCCAGCTTCTGCAAACATCGCGTCGCCCGCACCGCGGCCGGCATCTCCTCATCCGGAAAGCTGGTCTTCCAGTCGGTGACGCCGACCTCGCCGACATAGATGTCACCCCTGGAATCCAGCGCGATGCCGTGCGGTGCCAGGAACTTGCCGCTCGCAATGCCCGGGCCTGCCTCGCCGCCAAGCCGCGCGATGCGGTTGCCTTTGGCGTCCACGATCGACAACCGCGGGCCGAGATTGGGCACCTTGCGGTTAACCGCCAGGCCAGGGCCGAGTTCCCCGATGACGAAGGTCGGGCTCTTAGCCCCACCGCAACAGCACAGCGCACAGGGGCGGTGCAGATTGTTCCACTGCGTCTCGTACCTGCCGTTGCCGTCGAACACCTGCACGCGGTGGTTCTCGCGGTCGGCGACATAGACAAAGCCGTCGGCGTCGGTGGCGATGTTGTGCACGATGTTGAACTGGCCGGGATCGGTGCCGGGCTCGCCCCAGCTTGTCATCAGTTCGCCATCGGGCGTGAACTTGTGCACGCGCGCATTGCCATAGCCGTCGGAGACGTAGATCTCGCCCTTCGGCGACAGCGCGGTGTGGGTACAGCGGTGGAAGGGATCGCCGCTCATGAACGGTGACGGTTTCTCGGGGATGCCGATCGTCAGCAGCACCTTGCCGTCGGTGGTGCACTTGCGCACGGTGTGGTCGCCGTCATCGGTGCAATAGAGATTGTCGTCGGCATCGATGTGCAGGCCGTGGGCGCGCGAGAACAGGCCTTCGCCCCAACTGCGCAAGAAATTGCCCTCGCGATCCAGCACGACCATCGGATGGGCCCCGCGGTTGAAGACGTAGACGCGGTCCTTGCTGTCGACCGCGACCGAAGCGACGTCGGTGAGCTGCCATCCGTCCGGCAGCTTTGCGAAGTTTTCAACGACGCGGTAGCGGTGCTCGCCGGTGCCGAGAATGGCTGGCATGGGTGTTCTCCTCTTATTCGTATCGGCGATGCGCGATCGTCTCCACACTGTCATTGCGAGCGCAGCGAAGCAATCCAGACTGTCTCTGCGGAAAGATTCTGGATTGCTTCGCTGCGCTCGCAATGACGAGGCTTAAGCCTGCCCGCCTCACGCCCCAAAATCCCTTCCTCGATCGCCTTGATCTGCAGCGCGAGATATTTCGAGTTGATCCGGCATTGTGCGAGGCTGCCGGCGATGAACCAGAGGCCGGGTTGCCTGGTGCGCGCATACATGTTGCGCAGCTCGAGGCCGTCGCCAAAACCCCAGATCGGGCCGACTCGCTCGGCGACGCGGCCGCCGAACAGTTTCCGCACCAGATATTCCTGCGTCTTGTAACCGGTCGAGAGCACGATCAATTCGGCCGGAAGGCTTGCGCCGTCCTTCATCCGGACGCCCTCGGTGACGAAGCCCTCGATGTCGGAAAACTGCCTGAGCTTGATCTCACCCTCGACGATGAGGTTGGAGCAGCCGACATTGAAATAATAGCCGCCGCCACGGGTGAGATATTTGAACTGCCAACCGGTGCCGGCCTCGCCGAAATCGAGTTTGAAGCCGACGCGCCGCAATCCGTCGAGCAGCTCCTTGTCGAGCTCCTTCGACTGCTCCGTCAGCATCACATGGGTCTTCTTCGCCAGCGGCGTCGGCATCGAGGTGGCGATCAGATCATTGTCCTCGAGCGTGCCCTCATTGTAGGTCGCATAAGCGAGTTGGGCCGACGGCTCGATATTGGTGACGAGCGTAGGTGAACGCTGCACCAGCGTCACGTCGGCGCCACTGGAGTGAAGATCCTGCGCGATATCGTGACCGCTATTGCCGGTGCCGATGACGATGGCGCGTTTGCCCGTCCAGCTCTCGCCGTCCTCGTAGCGGCTCGAATGCAGCAGCGTGCCCTTGAAGTTATCGAGGGTCGGAATAACAGGCACATTGGCGATGCCGCTGACGCCGGTTGCCATCACCACATGGCGGGGGTGCATGATACGCTCACTGCCGTCGGTGTGCCGCAGTGTGACCGTCCAGTGGCCTTTCGCATCGTCGTAGGCGCCGCCCTCGAATTCGGTGCCGGTCCAGAAGTTCAGCTCCATCGCGTCGACGTAAGCTTCGAACCAGTTGGCGAGCTTGTCCTTGGGGATATAGGTCGGCCAGCTCGGCGGAAACGGCATGTAGGGCAAATGATTGACCTGCACCTGGTTGTGCAGGGTCAGCGCGTGATAGCGCTTGCGCCAATTGTCCCCGATCCGTGCCTCGCGATCGACGATCAGTGTGTCGATCTTCAACAGCTTCAGCCGCGCCGCAATTGCGAGCCCGGCCTGGCCGCCGCCGACCACCAGCACGGTGGGATCGCGATCGGTGTAGTCGCGCGAGGCGCTGCGCAGGTCGAGCCAGTTCGGTCCACGGAAGTCGCGTGAATAGGCCTGGCCGCGCGGCCGCGAGGTGCCGAGCTGCTCCTCGAAGCCCTTAAGCTCGTCGAGCGCGGTGAGGAGCGTCCACGCTTTCAGGCGGTCGCCGTCGTTGGCGTCGGGCACAAGCCTGACGATGCCGCTGCCGCGCCCCAGTGCGGTTTCGAAATTGAAGATCGCTTCGATATTGTTGGTCCCGGCACGCGTCACCCAGCGCGGTGGCGGGCGGTTCGGCGCGATCTTGAAGCTGCCCGGCGCGACCTTTGCGGCGAGCGTTGTCAGCTCCCGCTCGATCGAGCCGCCGCCGGCGATCGTTTGCAGGTTCCAGCTGAATGCCAGCGCGTCGCGCCAATAGCAGTCGGCGAGGAACAGACGATCCAGCCCAGCGCCATCGGGTGCGCCAAGCGTGCGCTCAAATTCATCGAGCCAGGCTTGCGCGGATGCGGCAATATCCTTCGTCCTGTCCAGCATGCGCGACCTCGTGCCGTCTTCGCGGCGTTTCCTCTAGGGTCGAAAGCTATACTGTTTCGCAGACGGCCAATAGCCGATTACCCGAGCAGTGAGAACATGTGCCCCTGCTTCAGCGGAATGCACCCGTTGAGAGAGACCTGCGGCACCCTCGTGGTTTCAAGGAGGGGGCACGCGAAAAAGGCTCCACCTTGGTGGAGCCTCCCTCGCGCTCTTGGGATTCACAGCCGCTCGCGTAGCGGCGAGCGAACATCCCTACCTACCCCGCATCCCAGTGCCGTACAGCTCGCGCTCACGGCCGATATCGTCAGGAGACAGCGGTGGGCTTGCGGCATCGAAGCCATTCCAGCCGGACTTCTGCCAGGCGGTGCTCCGTTCCTGCAGGTTCACGGCCTTCTCGTGCAGAAGGGCATCGAGACGCGTGCGGTCCTGGTCGGGTACCCGGGCCGATACCAGCGTTCCGCCACGACGGACGCCCTCCGCGTAGCGCGACGCATCATCCTTGGAGACGCCGGCTTCGGTCAGCGCGCCAACGATGCCGCCCGTCGCGGCGCCGGCCGCGGCACCAACTGCGGTCGAAGCCAGCCATCCGGCGGCAACTACCGGTCCGAGCCCCGGAATGGCCAGCAAGCCGAGTCCTGCAAGCAGGCCCGCCGCGCTGCCGATTCCAGCGCCGATGCCGGCACCCGTGCCGGCGCCTTCGGCGCGATCGTCGACGCCGTCGCGATCGCGGTCGACCTTGGCGGTGGAGGAGCCGTACCAATTATCGGAATTGTTCGCGACGATGCTGATGTCGGAGTGCGGCACGCCCGCGGCCTCCAGACGCCTGACCGCACGTTCCGCATCCGGATAGGTGTCATAGAGTCGAGAAATGGTGGTGGTCATGTTTGATCCTCCTTACTTGGCGGGGTTCACGTTGCCCTGGAAGTCGACGCTCACGTCCGCCTTGGTCCCGGACTTGTCGGCCTTGCCGCGCCAGACGCCATTGTCGTCCTTTTGCAGGCCGGAAACATTGGAATAGCCCGCGCCCTCGATCTTCGACTTCGCCTGTCCCTCGGTGAAGCTGTTGCGGCCTGCAACCGGTGCGTTGGAGTTGTTGTGATCAGAGCTGTTGACGGCGTTGTTGCCCGGGCCGCTTTGTGCCTTTTGCGACTGTGCGCTTACGGGCATTGATCCGAGCAGCAGGACAGCCGCAGCGAGCGAAACTAGACGTGACATAGTTTATCCTCCGGCAGTGATTGTGCCGGTCGACAACAGACGAGATTCGAATTGGTTGCTCTGCCATTTGCGACGGAAGCGCGGGTCTTCAAACTGGTCGATATTGAAGAGGCCCAGGAACGATTGCCATTCGTTCCCGTTTATACGGTCGCGCTCTCTCGGACGCGTCGCCTGCTTTCACGCCGCCCAATAGGGCTCCCGCAGTTTGCGCTTGAAAATCTTTCCCGTTGCCTCGCGCGGCAGAGCGTCGCGGAATTCGACGTCCTTTGGCACCTTGAAATTGGCAAGCCGCTCGCGCAGGAACGATCGGACAGCGTCGGCCGAGAGCTCGGCATCGGATTCAGGCTCGACAAAGGCGCACAGCCGTTCGCCGAATTCCGCGTCCGGGATGCCGAACACGGCACAGTCGCGCACGCCGGGCATTCCGATCAGCACGTTCTCGATCTCCGCGGGATAGATGTTGACGCCGCCGGAGATCACCATGTCGCGCTTGCGGTCGCACAGGAACAGATAGCCGTCCACGTCGAGGTAACCGACGTCGCCGACGCTGACGAGGCCGTCACGGCCGGCCTCGGCCCTTGCCTGCGACCTGCCGTGATAGTCGAAATCGGGCACTGCCGTCTGGCGCATGTAGATTTCGCCGACTTCGTTGGCACCGCACTGGCTGCCGTCATCGCGGAAGATCCTGACGATGCCGCCTTCGATGGCGCGGCCGACCGTGCCGGGCTTCTTCAGGGCTTCCTCGGCCGAGTGCCACACCGGGATCCCGGTCTCCGTCGAGCCGAAATATTCGTTGATGACCGGTCCCCACCAGTCGATCATAGCGCGCTTGACGTCTGGCGGGCAGGGCGCGGCGCCGTGCACGACGAAACGCAGGGACGACAGGTCGTAACGTTGCCTGACCGCTTCGGGCAACCGCAGCAGCCGGACGAACATGGTCGGTACCATGTGAATGTGCGTGACGCGGTGGCGCTCGATCAGCGCCAGCAGCTCCTCGGCATCGAACCGCGCCTGGAGGATGATGGTGCAACCGCTGCGGAACGCCAGCATGCCGTAGGAATGCGGCGCCGAGTGATACATCGGCCCGTTGATCAGCACGATTTGGTCTTCCCGCGGCTTGATGCCGTAGGCGATCCCGCCCACACGTTCCGAGGCGGCCGCCTGTTCGGGCTGCGTCGGCATGCGCCGCACGCCCTTCGGCATGCCCGTTGTCCCCGATGTGTAGATCATTGCTGCCGCGCGCCGCGGCGGCTCCTGCGCTTGCGGATGGTCGTCGCGCCAGCGGTCCCAATCGGTCAGTCCCACCGGGATCTCGGTCAGCTCCCGAGGGATCGAGAAGGTCGCTGCGAGTTCGGGCGGGGTCGCGACGACCAGGAGAAGGACATCGGCAGGTATGCCTTCACGGATCTGCGGCAGCAAATCGGCATGGCAGACCAGGATCTTCGCCCCGCTGTCGGCCAGAATGTAACGGACCTCCTCGGCTTTCAGATGCCAGTTGATCGGCACCACCGGACTGCCCAGCGCGGCGGAGGCCGCAACCACCTCGAAGAGGGCGAAATCGTTGCGTAGCATCATCGCGACCGGCGCGGCCTCGGCGAGCCCCAGGGCGCGGAAGCCGCTCATCGCCCGCTTGATCCGGGCCCGGATGTCGTCATAGCTGATCTGGCGTTCGCCGCTGATGATCATGGCGTCTCCTCATTCCGCTCGTCTAGCGATCATCCAGCACGTCGCCGAAGCTGACCCAGCTCTTGCCATTGAAGCGCCGGAGCTGAAGCTGCTGGAACGGCAGATAGTCGTCGGGGCCGGTCGCAACAGCCATTCCCGGCAGCAGCAGCGGCAACGTCACGTCCTTCAACGAGGCCGCCTGGCGCATGATGTTGTCGCGGCTGATATCATCCTTGCACGCCTTCAGCACCGTCATCAGCAGCGTGGCATAGTGATAGCCCGCGGCGTAGTTGGAGTTGGAGAGGTCCGCGGTCGGCATGTAGCGCTTCATGAAGGCGAAGTATTCCTTCACGCCGGGATCGTCGGCCCATTGCGGATCCATCGTGTCCTTCTGGTTGCTCGACGAGATCAGACCAACGGCGTTGTCGAGGCCCGCCGGCTCCAGAAACGAGATCGACGACGCCGAGGTCGGCACGAAGAACAGCTCCGGCTTCCAGCCGATCTCGGCCACGCCCTTGACCATCTGCGAGGTGAACTTGCCGAGCACGACGCCGAACAGCACGTTGGCGCCTGACGCCTTCAGCGTCGAGAGCTGCGAACTGATCGTCGGCGCGCTGGTCTCGTAGCTCGCCTCCGCGATGATCATGCTTGCGGCCTTGGGCCCGAGCGCTCGCTTGAACCCCGCCACATAATCGCGGCCGAAATCATCGTTCTGCGACAGGATCGCGATCTTGGCGTCGGGCTTGGCCTGCAAAATATATTTGGCGTAGACCACGCCCTCGGATTCGTAGGCCGCCATGCCCGGCATCGTCCACGGGTTCTTCTGTGGATCGGCCCATTTGGTGGCGCCGGAGAGCACGAATAGCTGCGGCACCTTCTTGGCGTTGAGATAGCGCTGCACGGCGCTATTGGTGGCGGTGCCGAGCGAGCCGAACATCATCAGCACCTCCTCTTGCTCCACCAGCTTGCGGGTCTGCTCGACGGTCTTCGGCGGCGAATAGGCGTCGTCCAGCGTGATGAACTTGACCTTGCGGCCGTTGATGCCACCTTCGGCATTGACCTTCTCGAAGAACGCTTCCTGCGTCCGTCCGATCGCGCCGAAGCCAGAGGCCGGACCGCTGTAGGGCAGGGTCTGCCCGATGCGGATCTCGTCGCTGCCTTCGGCGTGGGCGCTGCCGCCAGCGAGCGTCAGCAGCGACATGCCGATCAGTGCGGCTGCCAGCTTCATGGTGTCCTCCCGTTTTATTGTCGGTCTGAGACGTCAGGCGCTGACGCGCATCAGGAAATCCTGTCGGGCCTGGTCGAATTCCTGTTTCATCCGGTCGACGAGCTCGGCGACCGGCGGCGCGTCGGCGATCTGGCCGATACCCTGGCCGGAGCCCCAGATGTCGCGCCACGCCTTGGACTTCATGTTGCCGCCGGAGCCGAAGTTCATCTTCGTCTTGTCGGCGGCCGGCAGATTGTCCGGATCGAGCCCGGCCGCAGCGATCGAAGGGCCGAGATAGTTGCCGTGCACGCCGGTGAAGAGGTTGGTGTAGACGATGTCGTGCGCAGCGTGCCGTGTCAAAGCGGACTTGTAGGCTTCGTCGGCGTTGGCTTCCTTCGTCGCGATGAAGCGCGTGCCCATATAGGCGAGGTCGGCGCCCAGTGTCAGCGCGGAGGCGATCGCGAAGCCATCGCTGATTGCGCCCGACAGCAGGATCGCGCCGCCGAACCATTGCTTGACCTCTCGTACCAATGCGAAAGGCGAGAGCGTTCCTGCATGTCCTCCAGCGCCGGCGCAGACCAGGATCAGGCCGTCGACGCCTTGCTCTGACGCCTTGCGCGCGTGCTTGACGTTGATGACATCGTGGAACACGAGGCCGCCGTAGGAATGCGCGGCCTCGACGAGTTCGGCGGGCGGCCGTAGCGAGGTGATGATGATGGGCGCCCTGTGCTTCACACAGGTCTCCATGTCCTTCATCAGCCGGTCGTTGGAGGCGTGGCAGATCTGGTTGACGGCGTAGGGCGCGACCTTCTTGCCGGGATTGCGCGACTTGTATTCGCCGAGTTCGTCCTCGATGCGGTTCAGCCACTCGTCGAGCTTTTCCACCGGACGGGCATTGAGCGCCGGAAACGAGCCGACGACACCGGCCTTGCACTGGGCGATCACCAGCTCGGGACCGGAGACGAGGAAGAGCGGCGAGCCGACCACGGGCAGCTCGAGCGAATCCTTCAAGAGAGCGGGCAGCGCCATGATGTCCTCCCGGAAACGCAGCCCGCCGGCAGGCGGATGACGAGGCGTTTCCCTGTTGGTCGTCGCGGGCGAGTTGCCGCCCATGTTTCATTTGACGCCATTATAGGGGTTGGAGTGCGGCCTCCGATCGTTCAATATTGAACGGACGACTATTCAGATTTGAACAGAGGCCGCTTATGGACTGGGACCTTTGCAAGACCTTCGTCGCCGTCGCCGAAACCGGCAGCTTCACCGGCGCGGCACGCCGGCTGCACAGCAGCCATCCCACCGTCAGTCGCAAGATCGCGGCGCTGGAAGCCCAGCTCGGCACCAGGCTGGTGGCACGCGCCGCCGACGGCCTGGCGCTGACCGCGGATGGACGGACATTGCGCGAGCACGCCGAGGCGATGGCGGCGGCCGCGCTGCGGGCGGAGACGGCAGTCTCGGCCGGAGGGCATAAGGCGCGCGGGACCGTCAAGCTGTCGATCGGGGCGACGCTGGCGTCGCATTGGCTGATGCCGTGCCTGCCTGCTTTCCTGCGCGCGCATGATCACGTCCAGCTCGAGATCATCACCCATCCGTTTCCGGCGAGCGTGCGCCGGCGCGAGGCGGACGTGGTGCTGCGGCCCTTCGACAGCGGCGAGGAAAATCTGGTCGGCCGCAAGATCGGCCGTCTCGGCACCGGGTTCTACGCCTCGCGGGACTACGCCGGCGGGCGGTCCTTGCCGGAACGGCGCGGCGAGTGGAAGGGGCACAGCGTCATCGGTTTCGCCGACCAGACCTCCAACATCCAGCTTGCGCGCTGGAGCGACGTCGTCACGCGTCAGGCCAGGGTGGTGATGCGCTGCTCGTCGCAGGGCGACATGCTGGCGGCGGTCCGCGCCGGACTCGGAATCTCCGCCCTGTCGTGCTTTGTCGCCGAAAGTTATCCCGATCTCGTGCGCGTCGCGCCGCAGAAGCTCGCCAGCGTGGCGGACCTGTGGCTGCTGGCCCATCCCGACCTCGTCGAGCTGCCGGCGGTGCGGGCCGTGGTCGACTTCGTCGCCGATTGCGCCCGGACCGATCGCGTTAGGCTGCGGGGCTAAGCTGATCCGGCGAGCACGCCTTCGCGTTTTTTCACCGCGCGATAATAGCTCCACCACAGATGCGCCGCCGCGCCGCGCAGGGGGCGCCAGGGTTCGGCGAGCGGCGCCATCTGCTTCTCCGTCGGCCGCGCCTGCAAGCCGAGCCCGATGCGGATGCCTTCCTGGACGGCGAGATCGCCGGCCGGCCAGGCGTCGCCATGGCCGAGGCAGAACAGCAGATAGACGTCCGCAGTCCAGGGTCCGATGCCGGGCAGTGCGATCAGCGTGTGATGCGCGGCATCGGCGTCTTCTTCGGCGAGCACGTCGAGGTTCAGCCGCTGTGCGGTGATCTCGCGCGCGAGATGTTTCAGCGTCTTGATCTTGGCTGCGGACAGGCCGAGCCGCCCCAGCCGGTCGGTGCGGGCGCGGCGGACCGCGTCATGGTCGAATGGATCGAAAGCCGCCGACAGCCGCCCCCAGATCGCCGCGGCGCTGGCTGTGGAGAGCTGCTGCCCGCAGACGATATGGGCAAGCCCCGCAAAGCCCGGCTCGCGCCGCCGCAACGCCGGCATGCCGGCGATTGCGAGCACGGGCTTGAGGCGCGGATCGCGCTTGACCAGCGCGTGGACGGCTTCTTCGAGGTCGGACTGGGTCTCGAGGTGGATGGTCATCGCTTGCTCAACTTGTCATGCGCGGGCTTGACCCGCGCATCCATCTCCTATCGTAACAGAGTGTTGGAGATGGATGATCGGGTAAGTCCGGCCATGACGAGATTTGTGCATATGTCGCCACCCGTTTTCCGATTTGCCCCCAGTCCGAACGGCTACCTGCATCTCGGCCACGCCTATTCAGCGCTGTTGAATTCCGACCGCGCGCGAGAGACTGGCGGGCGGTTGCTGCTCCGCATTGAGGACATCGACGCGACGCGTTGCCGGCCGGAATATGAGACTGCGATCTACGAAGACCTCGCCTGGCTCGGCATTGCCTGGGAGACGCCGGTGCGGCGGCAGTCGGAGCATCTCGACGCGTATCGGACGGCGCTGGACAGGCTCTCGGCGCTCGGCCTGGTTTATCCCGCCTTCGAAAGCCGCGCCGAGATCGCAAGGCAGGTTGCGGCGCGTGAAGCGGATGGGCCGTGGCCGCGCGATCCCGATGGCGCGCCGCTCTATCCCGGCGCCGCCAGATCGCTGTTCGCCAACGAGCGTGACCGCCTCATCGACACCGGCGCGCCTTATGCGCTTCGGCTCGACATGGCGGCCGCCTGCCGCCGCGCCGCCGGCCTGAGCTGGAACGAACTGGGCGTGGGGCCCGATGGTGAGCGTGGCGTCGTCCCGGCGCGGCCAGAAGCCTGGGGGGACGTCATTCTGGCCCGCAAGGAGACGCCGACCAGCTATCATCTGTCCGTCGTTGTCGACGATGCGCTCCAGGACGTCAGCGAGATCGTGCGGGGCCAGGACCTGTTCCACGCCACTTCGGTCCACCGTCTGCTTCAGGTTCTGCTCCGCCTGCCCGAACCCGTCTACCGTCACCATGGGCTACTTCGTGACGAGGCCGGCCGGAAGCTGTCGAAATCAACCAGCTCGACCGGCCTACGTGAATTGCGCGCTGCCGGCGCCACGCCGGCCGGTATCCGCCAGCTGGTGGGATTAGGTTAAGTTTCTCTGGGGGTTAGCCAAACGCCGCCGTGACTCCGGGTGTTCCGCCGTGCCATGCTCACCTCACGGCCCGGGTTCGAAGGGGGATACTTCGAAGGGGAGTTATGGCGGCGAAAACGCGCGGAGCGCGCACTACGGGGACGTCCAAGCGAGTGGCTCGGAAGCGCTCCGGGCCGACCGCCCGGTTGCGCAAGCGCAGCATCAAGCGGGCCGAGCCGGACGTCGTCCAGGCCGCGCTTGCCGCCTTCGCCCATGAGGTCCGCACCCCCCTGACCGGCATTCTCGCGATCAGCGACTTGCTCGCGACTTCGGATCTCGGCGAACGGGAAAGACGCTGGGCCGACACGATCAAGGCCGGTGCCGAGCATCTGGCGAACCTTGCCACCCTGTTCGTCGATGCCGCCAGAACCGGCAAGGGGACCGGCAAAAGCGTCGGAGGTGGAAGCTCGCTGCGGCAGGATTTGTTCGACCTGCGGACCCTCGCCCGCAACGCCGGCGATTCGCTGGCCGGTCGCGCCGCGGCCAAGGGTCTCCAGGCCGAAGTCGATATCTCGGAGAAGCTGCCGGGGCTGGTAGTCGGGGATCCCGTCCGCCTGCGCGCCGCGCTCGAGAACCTGATCGACAATGCCGTGAAATTCACCGAGCACGGCGGCGTGGCGCTCACGGTCGCGCCTTGGCGTTCCGTCAAGAGCAAGACCAAGAGCAAAGGCAAAGCAAAGGGCAAAGGCAGCGTCGGTGTCGCCTTCGCGGTGTCCGACAGCGGCATCGGCCTCACCATGGCCGAGATCAAGCGCTTGTTCCGGCCGTTTACCCAAGCCAATGTCACCATTGCCTCGCGCTTTGGCGGCGCCGGCCTGGGTCTGTCGTCGGTGAAGCAACTGGCGCGCGCGATGGGCGGCGACATCACGGTCGCCCCTCGGCCCGGCGGCGGCGCCACCTTCACGTTGACGGTGTCGGTGTGTGCCACGGGATCGGGCAAGTCCCGCAAGTCGAAGGGCGAAGCCGAGATGGATGCGGTCCCGGCGCTGCGCTTGCTCAGCGTCGAGGACAATCCGTTCGGGCGCGTCGTGCTCAACACCATCCTGACCGAGCTCGGTCATCATGCCGAGTTCATTGGGCGCGGCGAGGACGCGGTGAACCGGCTCGCGCAGGGCGCCTTCGACGCGGTGCTGATGGATATGGTGCTGCCGGGCATTAATGGCGTCGAGGCGATCAGGCGGATCCGCACCATGGCGACGCCGCTGGCTCAGATCCCCATCATCGGGGTGTCAGGTCGCGGCGAAGACGAAGTCGCCTCACGCGAGGCCGGCGCCGACGCATTTCTGGTCAAGCCTGTGTCTCCGCGGGCGCTAGCGACTGCGCTGCTTGCAGCGACACGCCGTGAGGAAGCCGCGACTTGATGATCGCGGCGTTGAGCTCGCCGCCGAAAACGAAGATCGCGGCGATGAAGTACAGGAACACCAGCGCGATAATCACCGAGGCGAGCCCCGCATACATCGTCACGTAATTGTTGGCGAAGCGCGCGAGGTACTGGCCGAACACGATGCCCGAGATCAGCGACGCCACGATGGTGAAGACGATGCCGGGCAGGATCTGGAGGAACCGGCGCCGTCCCGCCGGCAGCCAGGTATGCAGGATGATCAGCGCCACCACCAACGCGGCGACGGTGATGCCGTAGCGCAGCCAGGTGAGGATCCTCTCGTTGGATTCAACGAACAGCGGAATGTGCGCACGCGCGGCCTCGATGAGCAGCGGCCCGAGCACGATCAGGAATGCCATGGCGAGCGCGGTGAAGGCCGCAATCAGCGTGTAGGCGATCGATTCCAGCCGTAGCCAGTACCAGGGCCGCATCTCCACCACCGCATAGGCGCGGTTGAGCGCGACCCGTAGCGCCTCGACGCCGTTGGAGGCGAAGTAGACCGACAGCACCGCACCGATGGTGAATAGGCCGGTGCGGGTCGTGGTCAGCACGTCGTGGACTTCCCCCGAGATTGAATCCGCGACCTGCTTGGGCCAGACCTGGAGCATCAGGCTGGCAGCCTGATCGGCGAGTTCCTTGGAGCCGAAGAAGCCGGCGAGCGAGGTCAGCACGATCAGGAACGGGAACAGCGCCATCAGTGTCGACAGCGCGATATGGCTCGCGATCGCCCAGCCGTCATCGGCGAGGAACGTGTAGAACGCGTCCATCACGACGACGTAGATGGTGCGGACGGCTTTCACGGCTGGCTCTGTCCTGCTCCCTCTCCCCGCCTGCCGGGAGAGGGTTGGGGTGAGGGGGGCTCTCCGCGGGGACGGTGACCGTTGAGCTCGTGGAGATTCTCCCTCACCCGTAAGCCGCGCTGCGCGCGCATTGCGGCCTCTCCCCACAAGCGGGGAGAGGCGAAGAAGACAGACGACGCGCGCAAATCGGAGATCATCCAGCTAGCTTCTGATATTATTGGCTTAAAAGCCAGATCGGGAACGCCATGGCGGACCGGCGCGCAGGGTGTTATCTACCCTCGAATGGCATCTCTCCTGAGTACTTTTATCCTGCCGATTGCGGCCGGCGCCGTGGCGTTGATGCTGCTGCTCGGTCTCATCAACATGATGCGCGGCGGCTCGCCCAACACCTCGCAGAAGCTGATGCGCTGGCGCGTGCTGCTTCAGTTCGTGGCGATCGTCATCGCGATGGTCGCCGTGTGGGCGATGGGGCGTTAACATGGTCGTGCTCAACCGCATCTATACGAAAACCGGTGACGACGGCACGACAGCGCTCGGCTCGGGCGAACGCCGGCCGAAATGCGATCTGCGCATCGAGGCCTATGGCACGGTCGACGAGACCAATGCTGCGATCGGCGTGGTCCGGCTTCACACCAGGGATGCGCCCGAGCTCGACGCGATGCTTGGCCGCATCCAGAACGATCTGTTCGACCTCGGCGCGGACCTCGCAGTGCCCGAACGCGAGGGCAAGGCGGAGCGGCTGCGGGTGGTGGCGAGCCAGGTCGAGCGGCTTGAGCGCGACATCGACGCGCTCAACGACAAGCTGGCTCCCCTGACCTCCTTCGTGCTGCCGGGCGGCACGCCAGCCGCCGCCTACCTCCATGTCGCCCGTACGATTTGCCGCAGGGCGGAACGTGTGATGGTGGAACTGGCGGCCCGGCCGGACGAGCCCGTTGGTGCCGCTGGCATCCAATATATGAACCGCCTGTCGGACTTCCTGTTCGTGGCGAGCCGCGCCGCCAACGATGACGGCGCCGGTGACGTGCTCTGGGTTCCGGGCCAGAACCGCTGACCCATTGGGCCGCGCATTTCTGGGCGCCAAAATTAGACCCCTTCGCGCGTTGACCGGGCCGGATCAGGCCTTTAGGTTCCGCGCCAGTTGATAACCCCCTCCCAGATTGAGTGAAAGAGGATCGATGAAGGTCTTGGTGCCGGTAAAGCGGGTGGTCGATTACAACGTCAAGGTCCGCGTCAAGAGCGATGGATCGGGTGTTGAACTCGCCAACGTCAAAATGTCCATGAACCCGTTCGACGAAATTGCGGTCGAAGAAGCGCTGCGCCTGAAGGAAGCCGGCAAGGCGACCGAAGTCGTGGTGGTCTCCATCGGACCGGCGCAGGCGTCGGAAACGATCCGCACCGGTCTCGCCATGGGCGCCGATCGCGGCATCCTGGTGAAGGCCGAGGGCGCGGTCGAGCCGCTCGCCGTCGCCAAGATCCTGAAGAAGATTGCGGACGAAGAGCAGCCGGGCCTGATCATTCTCGGCAAGCAGGCGATTGACGACGACAGCAATCAGACCGGCCAGATGCTGGCCGCGCTGCTCGGCTGGTCGCAGGCGACCTTCGCCTCGAAGCTCGAGGTTGAAGGAAGCGACTTCAAGGTCACCCGCGAAGTCGACGGCGGCTTGCAGACCGTGAAGCTGAAGGGACCGGCGATCGTGACCACCGATCTCCGTCTCAACGAGCCGCGCTACGCCTCGCTGCCCAACATCATGAAGGCCAAAAAGAAGCCGATAGCGGACAAGACCGCCGCCGATTACGGCGTCGATCTCACCGCGCGCCTAGAGGTTCTCAACACGACCGAGCCGGCGGGCCGCAAGGCGGGCGTCAAGGTCAAGGACGTCGCCGAGCTGGTGTCGAAACTCAAGAACGAAGCCGGGGTGCTCTGATGACGACGCTTCTGATTGCCGAACACGACAATGCGTCGCTCAAGGATGCGACCAACAAGGCCCTGACCGCAGCGGCCGCGCTCGGCGCGGATGTCGAGGTTCTGGTGGCCGGCGAGAATGCGAAGGCCGCGGCGGACGCGGCCGCAAAGCTTGCCGGTGTGAAGAAGGTGCTGCTCGCCGACGGCGCGCTTTACGCGCACGATCTGGCCGAGCCGCTGGCCGCGCTGATCGTCTCGCTGGCTCCCGGCTACGACGCCATCGTCGCGCCCGCGACCTCGCGCTTCAAAAACGTGATGCCGCGCGTCGCGGCCCTGCTCGACGTCATGCAGGTCTCGGAGATCACCAAGGTGGTCGCCCCCGACACCTATGAGCGTCCGATCTACGCCGGCAACGCCATCCAGACGGTGAAGTCCAAGGACGCCAAGAAGGTCATCACGGTGCGCACCTCCACCTTCGCTGCAGCGGGCGAAGGCGGCAGCGCGTCGGTCGAGAGCGTCGCGGCGGCGGCCGATCCGGGCCTGTCGTCCTTTGTCGGCGAGGAAGTCGCAAAGAGCGACCGTCCCGAGCTGACCTCGGCCAAGATCATCGTCTCCGGTGGCCGTGCCATGCAGAGCCGCGAGAACTTCGCAAAGTACATCGAGCCGCTCGCCGACAAGCTCGGCGCCGGTGTCGGCGCTTCGCGTGCCGCGGTGGATGCGGGCTATGCGCCGAACGACTGGCAGGTCGGCCAGACCGGCAAGGTCGTGGCCCCCGAGCTCTATGTCGCGGTCGGCATTTCCGGCGCGATCCAGCATCTGGCCGGCATGAAGGACTCCAAGGTGATCGTCGCGATCAACAAGGACGAGGACGCGCCGATCTTCCAGGTTGCCGATTACGGCCTGGTCGCCGACCTCTACCAGGCGGTTCCGGAGCTGACCGCCGAACTCGGCAAGCTCGGCAAGTAAAACGCGCTAAAACACCGGCCGGAGCTATAAACTCCGGCCGGTGTTGCTTTTTGAGGCGTTTTCTTTGGCGTGGGACACGCCTTCGAAGCGATCCAATCTAGGTTTCGAGGCCGGGTTCTGATTAAATCGGATCTCCCGGCTCGGGGGATAGGCAGGCGCGGTTGATAGCGCGCCGTTCCGGTGGATGACATTATGGCGGCAGTAATCAAGAAGGTCGGCGTGATCGGCGCGGGGCAGATGGGCAATGGCATCGCGCATGTCGCTGCGCTGGCCGGCTTCGACGTGGTGCTCAACGACATTTCGACCGACCGCCTCAAGTCAGGCATGGCCACGATCAACGGTAACCTGACGCGCCAGGTCTCCAAGAAAGCCGTTAGCGAGGACGACAAAGCCAAGGCGATGGCGCGTATCGTGGCCGGCGAAAAGCTGGACGATCTCGCAGACTGCGATCTCGTGATCGAGACCGCGGTCGAGAAGGAAGAGGTCAAGCGCAAGATTTTCCACGATCTCTGCGCCGTGTTGAAGCCGGAGGCGATCGTTGCCTCCGATACCTCCTCGATCTCGATCACCCGGCTCGCCGCCGCCACCGACCGGCCCGAACGCTTCATCGGCATTCACTTCATGAATCCGGTGCCGTTGATGGAACTGGTGGAGCTGATCCGCGGTATCGCCACGGACGACCAGACCTTCGAGGCGTCAAAGGAATTCGTCGGCAAGCTCGGCAAACAGGTCGCGGTCTCCGAGGATTTCCCGGCCTTCATCGTCAACCGCATCCTGCTGCCGATGATCAACGAGGCGATTTACACGCTGTACGAAGGCGTGGGCAACGTGGAGGCGATCGACGCGGCGATGAAGCTCGGGGCGCACCATCCGATGGGCCCGCTGGAGCTCGCCGATTTCATCGGTCTCGATACCTGCCTGTCGATCATGCAGGTGCTGCATGAGGGCCTCGCCGACTCCAAGTACCGCCCGTGCCCGTTGCTGGTGAAATACGTCGAGGCGGGCTGGCTCGGTCGCAAGACCCAACGCGGTTTCTATGACTATCGCGGCGCCAAGCCGGTTCCGACGAGATAAGCGGTCTCGTGCCCCGGCTCTGCGGTGCGTCACTTCGTGCCGCCCGCGTCCGGAACACGGACAAAGCCCCCTACAGCGCTTCGTGACAATTCATGTCCCGTTAACCGCTCGCCTCTAGGTTACGCGCGGTACGAGGGTTTGCGTAATGGACATGATGGCGATGGTCAGCAGCATGCTGGCCTCTCAGCAAGGCGCGCTGCAGTCGAATATCTCGGCGACGCTGATGAAGCAGAACGCGGATGCGGAGAAATCCACCGTCCTGACGCTGCTCGGCGCCGGACAGCCCTCGCTCGCCAATGTCGGCGCCGGCGTCGGCGGCAACATCAACGTCACCGCCTAAACATCATCGCTTAGAACGACGCGGCGGCTTTGCCCGTCGCAGCCCGGATCAGCTTGAGCGCATCCTCGCTCGCCCATTCCGCCGGCCCCGCGATCGTCGCGATCTCGCAGCCTTGAGGATCGACCAGCACCGAGGTGGGCATGCCCAAGGCCCGGCCTATCGCCTTAAGATCCTGAAAAACCTTGGCTTTCTGATCGTTGAAATAGCCGAGCCTGACAAGATTGGCCTCTTTCAGGAACGCCTTGGGCTTTTCGGAGTCGCGGGTATCGATATTGATCGCCACCACCTCGAAATTCGGGCCTGACAGCTTGCCCTGGAGCTCGTCCAGCGCCGGCATCTCTTTTCGACATGGCACGCACCAGGTGGCCCAGAGGTTGACCAGCAGCGTCTTTCCGCGGAAATCCGACAGCTTCTTTGGCTTGCCGTCGGCGTCCTCGAAGGCCAGGTCCGGCAGCTTCAGCGGTGCGGTCGCCATGGTCAGCGCCGCTACCTCGCCATGGGCGAGCGGGGCGATCTTCTGTGCGGTGTTCACCGCCGCCCGGCAGGCGGGATCGCCGGATGGGGCCCGGCCCAGGCCCAGCCCGTACAGCGCGGCAAAGCCAGCCAGGCCCCCGACCACCACGGTGGCGATGACGGCGGGGATACGGCGCGTGGCCGACCGTGCTGTCCGTTGGTCGAGCCTGTCGTTGGGGTCGAGCATATCGTTTGTCATCCGGTCGCAGATATGGCTATCAGAGGCCTCTTAATACGGCTGGCAGCCGTCAGCAAACGTGCGGCGGCGACAGGCAAGGCGTGAGCAGGGGATCATGAGCAACAAGATGTGGGGCGGCCGGTTCTCGGAACGCCCCGACGAGATCATGGAAGAGATCAACGTCTCCATCGACGTCGATCGTCACCTCTTTGCCCAGGACATTGCCGCGTCCAAGGCCCACGCCGCGATGCTGGCCGCGCAGGGCATCATCACGGCCTCTGATGCGAAAAATATCGGCAAGGGTCTAGACACGATTTTGTCAGAGATCGGCAAGGGCGGCTTCGAATTCAAGCGCGCGCTCGAGGACATTCACATGAATGTGGAGAGCCGGCTGTCCGAGCTGATCGGCCCCGCCGCCGGCCGCCTCCACACCGCGCGCTCGCGCAACGACCAGGTCGCGACCGATTTCCGTCTCTATGTCCGCGATGTCCTCGATGAGACCGACGCCTCACTCGCCGCGTTCCAGCAGGCGCTGGTCGAGCGCGCGCTGGAGCATGCCGGAACGGTCATGCCCGGCTTCACGCACCTGCAGACCGCGCAGCCGGTGACCTTCGGCCACCATCTGCTCGCCTACGTCGAGATGGCCGCGCGCGATCGCGGCCGTTTCCAGGACGCGCGCAAGCGGCTGAACGAATCCCCGCTCGGAGCTGCGGCGCTCGCCGGTACCTCGTTCCCGATCGATCGTCACGCCACGGCGAAGGCGCTCGGTTTTGATCGTCCGATGGCCAACTCGCTCGATGCGGTTTCCGATCGCGACTTCGTGCTGGAGACGCTGTCGGCGGCCTCGATCTGCGCCGTGCACATGTCGCGCTTCGCCGAGGAGATCGTGATCTGGACCTCGCCGCTGGTCGGCATGATCCGCCTCAGCGACAAGTTCACCACGGGATCCTCGATCATGCCGCAGAAGCGGAATCCTGACGCCGCCGAGCTGGTGCGCGCCAAGACCGGCCGCGTGATCGGTGCGCTCAATGGGTTGCTGATCGTGATGAAAGGCCTGCCGCTCGCCTATCAAAAGGACATGCAGGAAGACAAGCAGGGCGCCATGGAAGGCTTCGCCGCGCTGTCGCTCGCGATCCGCGCCATGACCGGCATGGTCCGGGATCTCGTGCCTGATGAAGCGAAGATGAAGCTTGCTGCAGGCGAGGGCTACGCCACCGCGACCGATCTTGCCGACTGGCTGGTGCGGACGCTGAAGATGCCGTTCCGCGAGGCCCATCACGTCACCGGCCGCATCGTCGCGAAAGCCGCCGAGGGCGGCGTGGCGCTGCACGAGCTCCCGCTCAAGGAGATGCAGGCAATCGAAGCGAAGATCACGAAAGACGTGCTCGGCGTGCTCTCGGTCGAATCGTCGGTGAAGAGCCGGACCAGCTTCGGCGGCACCGCGCCGAAGAACGTGGCGTCGCAAGCCAAGGCCTGGCTGAAGCGACTGGAAAAAGAGCGAAAATTGGGCTGAGGGGCAAAATTTCGCTTATGTTTCATGATCATCCGGGTCTCGCCAGAGCGCGCCAATCTCTGTATGGTGCGCCGCGCGTAGTGGGGATTTCGTCGTGACGTCAAAGTTTCGCCCGGCCGGCTCGGGGTGGGCCATCATTGTCTTGAGTCTGACGGCGCTCGCGCTTGCCGGCTGTGGCCGCAAGGGCCCGCTGGATCTGCCGCCGACCGCCTCCAGCGCGTCCACGGCGAACATCGCGCCACCGACCGACACCGAGACCGAAGCCGAGAGGACGCCGAGCGTGTTCAATCCCACCTATGGCGCGGACGCCGCACCGGCGGCGACCAAGGGCAAAAAGAGACCGTTCATCCTCGACCCGCTGCTGGACGAAAGACCCAGCCGATAGGCTGGGGCAACTGAGCCAACGCCATGAACCATTTTGAGTATCGCAACGGCGTGCTGCACGCCGAGGCGGTGAATCTGTCCGAGCTGGCCGCAACCGTCGGCACGCCGTTCTATTGCTATTCGACCGCGACGCTCGAGCGGCACTATCGGGTTTTCACCGACGCTTTCGCCGGCGAGAAGGTGCTGGTCTGCTACGCCATGAAGGCGAATTCCAACCAGTCGGTACTGCGCACGCTGGCCAGGCTCGGCGCCGGCGCGGACGTGGTCTCCGGCGGCGAATTGAAGCGCGCGCTGGCCGCCGGCATTCCCGCCAATAAGATCCTGTTCTCCGGCGTCGGCAAGACGGAAGCCGAGCTGCGCGCCGCGCTGGCCGCCGACATCCTCTGCCTCAACGTCGAATCCGAGCCCGAGCTCGAGCTGCTGTCGCGCCTTGCGACCGAGACGGGCAAGACCGCGCGGATCTCGATCCGTGTCAATCCTGACGTCGATGCCGGCACGCATGCAAAGATCTCGACCGGCAAGTCCGAGAACAAGTTCGGCATCCCGATTACGCATGCCCGCGAGGTCTATGCCCGCGCCGCGAAGCTGCCGGGCATCGAGGTCACAGGCACCGACGTGCATATCGGCAGCCAGATCACTGACCTCTCCAAGATGGAGATCGCGTTCCGCATCCTCTCCGAATTCGTGCAGACGCTGCGCGCCGACGGCCACAACATCTCGCATGTGGATTTCGGCGGCGGCCTCGGCATTCCCTATTACATGGACCGCGAGGCGCCGCCGGCGCCCGACGCCTATGCCGCCATGGTCAAGCGCGTCAGCCACAATCTCGGCTGCACGCTGATGTTCGAGCCGGGGCGCATGATCGTCGGCAATGCCGGCATTCTGGTCGCCAAGGTGATCTATGTGAAGCACGGTGACGGCAAGAATTTCGTCATCATCGACGCCGCCATGAACGATCTGATCCGTCCGACGCTGTACGAGGCCCATCACGACATTCTGCCGGTGACGCAGCCTGCGAAGGGGGCCGCGACCATCATGGCCGACGTCGTCGGCCCGGTCTGCGAGACCGGCGACTACCTCGCGCTCGACCGCACGCTGCCGACGCCAAAGCCCGGCGACCTGATCGCCATCATGACCGCCGGCGCCTATGGCGCGGTGCAGGCCGGCACCTACAATACGAGGCCGCTGGTGCCCGAGGTGCTGGTGAAGGGCGACCAGTACGCCGTCGTGCGTCCGCGCATCGAGGTCGAGCAACTGATCGCGATGGATACGCCGGCGCCGTGGTTGTGAGTGTGTGATTGTCCACGATGAGCGCAGCTGCCGCTGCGCCCATCTCGGCATTGACACCTACTTCTTGAACCGGTCCCTGATCGCGGCGAGGCCGGAATCATAGACGCCGCCGAGGGCATCGACCGCTTCCTTCTCCCGCCCCGGGTCGGGCGTGTAGATGCCGGTCCATGTCACCACCGACGCGCCTTCACCCTTTGCCGTGACCTTGATGGTCGACTTGTACTGGCTCACCGGCAATGGGCTCGACAGAAACGCGTAGGAATAGCTGTAGTCTTTGTCGTTCCGCGCAGTCTGCGTCTCCACGAACGAAGCCTTGCCGTCCCTGGTGACGAGCGTCCTGGTTGGCGGCGACTTGCCGTCCGCAATGCACTGCCCCACCGGCGGCAGCCAATCCTTGATCGCGCAGAACGGGCCGATGACGGACCACACCTCGGCCGCAGCACTGCTGACCTCGATGCTCCTCGTCAGATTGGCTGCGGACGCCGGCATGACGCCGACGCCCAGGCCGAGGGTGCAAATCGCGGCGCTGCGAACCGAAACGAGCAATCTGGAAGCCGCTGAATCGTATTTCTTCATGGTAATCTCCTGTGTCCGGGGCCGTAATTGCGGCGGCCGGCTTGCCAATGCCGGTCGAATAGACGCTCACCACGGTCCGCGGCCAGTTCAGAGAATGAATCGCTGCTGATACAGAAACTGAACTAGGAAGCCGCGCGCCGCGGCCCTAAGGTTGCCCTTCGCTTGTCACGGAGGCCCGCATGACCATCGGCAGCTACAGGCAGTTCTGTCCGGTCGCGATGGCGGCCGAGATATTATGCACGCGCTGGACCGTCGTACTGCTACGTGAACTCGTCGCCGGCTCGACCCGGTTCAACGAGTTGCGCCGCGGCGTTCCCCGCATGTCGCCTGCGCTGCTTTCCCAGCGCCTGAAGGAACTCGAAGCCGCAGGCATCGTCATCCGCCAGCCGTCGACCTCCGAGCGCGGCGTGATCGAGTATCAGCTGACCGCCGCCGGACGCGAACTCGGCCCCATCGTCGAGGCGTTCGGCATCTGGGGCCAGCGCCGCATCGAGTCGCATCTGTCGCTTCAGCATCTCGATGTCCAGCTGTTGATGTGGGACATGCGGCGGAATCTGAACACGACCCCGATGCCGACCCGCCGCAGCGTGCTGCAGTTCGCCTATCCGGAAATGCCTTCGACGCAGCGATTGTGGTGGCTGATCGTCGATCCCGACGACGGCGTCGACCTCTGCTCGATTGATCCCGGTTTCGACGTCGACCTTTACGTGTCGGTTGATCTGCGCACCATGACGGCGATCTGGATGGGACTCGATACCGTGCGCGCGGCCGTCGCAAGCCGGCGGATGCTGCTCACCGGCGACCGGCAGCTTGCCGCGGCCATGCAAAGCTGGCTGGGCCTCAGCCCGTTCGCCAAGGAACGCAAGCTGGCGAGCTGATCCAGGGCGGCGCAATTCAGTATTTGTATCGCCCCGCTACAGTTCCCGTACTGGCGAGCCCGCGCCGTGTTCTGGCACCCAAATGATGCCCGCCTGTATCAACGCGGAGCTGAACTCGAGCCAGGAGACACGACATGACAGCGTATCTGATCGCGGACATCAAAGTGACTGACGGAAAGTGGGTGCCGGACTACGCAGCGTCCGTCCACGAGTTGGTGCACAAGCATGGCGGCAAGTATCTTTCCCGCAGCGGCAATGTGAAAACCATTGAAGGTGCCCCTCTCGACACATCGCTGATCGCGATCATGTCGTTTCCAACCGCGAAGGCAGCGGAGTCCTTCGTCGCTGATCCCGCCTACGGCCGCTTCGCGGCAGCGCGCAGGGGCGGCAGCGAGAGCCGCTTCCAGTTGATCGACGATACGGACTTGGCCGGCACGATCCCCTATCTCGCCAAGGCTTGAACTGCGTCTTCGTCAAACACTCGGCCGCAGGCGCAGACGTGCCCGGCCAACACAGGAGATTGGAATGAACGGTTCACTCGCCGGCGCTGGCCTGCTTCGCATGCTTTTCGTAGCTTGCAGCGTGGCCTTCCTGCTCGGACTTTCCGGCGTCGCGTCGGCCCGGGTCACGCGGTGCGACATCACGTGGGTCAGCTGCAACAACACCTCTGCGAAATGCTCGAGCGAGAGACGGTGCATGCGCAGGTGCGACGAGAAGTACATCAAATGCAGCGGGGGCTCGGCCTCCCTGCAACTGGAGCAGCCGATCGACCTTCCGGACCTTGGCAGACGCCGCACGTAGCAGATCGATCCAAGGAGGACAGCGCAGCGCCGGTCGTCGGCGCTGCGTTCTCGTGTTGGCGCTAGCTGGGTGGCCTGCCGCCAACCACGACGCCCGCCTTCTTCTCGATCGGCTTGATCGCCGCGGTGAAATCGGACTCGGCGCCTTCCGCGCTGATGACCGCCTCCCACAAGCGGCCGACCGCATCCGCGACCTCCATCGACAGGCCGAGCTGCTTCATCTCCTCCAGCGCCAGCCGCACGTCCTTCACCATCAGTCCCGTGGCGAAGCCGAAGTCGAAGCTGCGCGGCAGCACAGCGCGCGGAAACTTGTCGCGGCTCGCGGTGTTCATGCCGGAGCCGGCATTGATGACGTCGATCATCACGGCAGGATCGAGCCCTGCCTTGACGCCCATCACCACCGCTTCCGAGGTCGCCACGATCGCGGTGGCGGACAAGAAGTTGTTGGCGAGCTTCATGGTCTGCGCCGCGCCGGGCTTCTCGCCGATGAAGAACACCTTTCCGATGATGTCGAGCGCGGGCTTGAGCAGTTCGAACTCGGTCTTCGGCCCCGAGACCATCACTGCGAGCGTGCCTTTCTCGGCGCCGCCGACGCCGCCGGAGACGGGGCAGTCGATCTGCACGATGTCATGCTTGGCGAGCAGGCCGTGAATCTTCACCGCCATCGCCGAGCCGACGGTGGAGAGATCGATGAAGCGTTTGACGCGGCTCCCCTCGATCACGCCGTTCGGCCCCGTCGCAACCGCGAGCGACGCCTGCAGCGAAGGCAGGCTCGCCATGACCGTCTCGACCTGGTCAGCGACCTCCTTCGGCGACGTCGCCGCAGTGGCGCCGCGCGCCACCAGCTTGTCGACGGCCTCCCGGCGCGTGTCGAACACGACGAGCCGGTTGCCGGCTTCGATCAGCCGTCGCGCCATCGGGAAACCCATGTTTCCGAGGCCGATGAATCCGATGTCCATGGTGTTTCCTTGTGTTGAATGTTCGTTGTTGTTGATCGCGCGCATCCATCCTCGGTGTCGTCCTGGCGAAAGCCAGGACCCATTACCCCAGGGAGAGGTTGTGGCGCGAAGTGGCAACTCCGAGTCCCCCTAACCACACCTGCCGGGGGCTATGGGTCCTGGCTTTCGCCAGGACGACGTGGGAGAGGGACGTCGCGTCCCCGTCCCTCACGCCGGCACCGCTCACGCCTTGCCGTCGATCTCCGCGAACACCTCGCGCGCGATCCGAAAACTGTCGACCGCAGCCGGCATGCCGCCATAGATTGCGACCTGCATCAGGATCTCGCGGATCTCGTCGCGGCTGACACCGTTGGTGAGGGCGCCCTTCAGATGCGCGCGGAATTCGTGCTGACGATTGAGGATCGCGATCATCGCGATGTTGAGCATGCTGCGGGTCTTGCGCGGCAGCTCCTCGCGGCCCCACACGGTGCCCCAGCAATATTCGTTGAGCATCTCCTGGAACGGACGGTTGAAATCGTCGACGGTCTTCAGGGCGTTGTTGACATAGGCCTCGCCCAGCACCGCTTTGCGGACTTCCAGGCCCTTGTCATGCATCTTCTTGTCCATGGCGTTTCCTTTGCTTCTCTTGCGTTTTTCTTGGCTGGCGGCGCGGAAATTACGGGGTTGCGGCGGGTCAGTCACGTACTCGTGTTATGCGGGAAAAGGGGTGTCTCCCGTACAGGAACGGATGCCTCAGTGCTGCCGTTGTGGTACGCTTCTCTACCGGGCAACCTGGAGAGTTGATTGAACGGCGTCACCCCCGACCCGTCAGACCCGATCCGCGATGGCGACGCTCTGTCGCGGCTGAAGCTGGCGCAAGGCCTGCAGCGGGCCACTTATGCCATCGCGTGGGAGCGTGCCTGGCCGAATTTGGCGCGGCTTCTCACTGTCGTCGGCCTGTTCGTTGTGGTGTCCTGGGCCGGCCTCTGGCTGGCGCTGCCCTTCATTGCCCGCGCTATCGGGCTCGTGGTTTTCGCCGGCATCGCGATTGCCGTCCTGTTCCCGTTGAGTCGCTTTCGCTGGCCGAGCCGCGAGGAGGCGCTGGCCCGGCTCGACCGCGGCTCCGGCATCCGTCATCGGCCGGCCACCACGCTGACGGACACGCTGAGCTCGCAGGACCCGGTTGCGCAGGCATTGTGGCGGGCGCAGCGTGAGCGCACGTTGGCTTCGATCAAGCGCATCCGCGCCGGTCTGCCGAGGCCCCGGCTCGCTCTGCATGATCCCTGGGCGCTGCGCGCGCTGGTCATGGTGATGCTGGTTGCGACGTTCTTCGCCGCCGGCGACGAGCGTGCGATGCGGCTCGGAGCCGCCTTCCACTTGAACGGCATGCTGGCCCCGGCGAATGTTCGCGTCGATGCCTGGGTCACGCCGCCGCTCTACACCGGCAAGCCTCCGGTCATCCTGTCGGCCGCGAACAAGGAGGCCGCGGCGCTGCCGGCCAGCGGCCCGCTTGCCGTTCCCGCTGGTTCGACCCTGATCGTTCGCTCCTCCGGCGGCAGCCTGGATGTTGCCGTCTCCGGCGGCCTCAAGGAGGTCGCGCCTACCGAAGCTGCGCCCAAGGGCACCAACGAGAAGCATTTTACCATCAGCGGCGACGGCACCGCGCATGTCCGTGCGCCCTCTGGCCAGCCGCAATGGGCGTTTGCGGCAACGCCGGATCGTGCGCCGACGATCGCGCTGGCCAAGGATCCCGAGCGCCAGGCCCGTGGCGGACTCCAGCTCACCTACAAGGTCGAGGACGATTACGGCGTCACCGGCGCCGACGCACAAATCGGCCTGCGTCCCGCCGACGCCAAAGATGGTGTCAAGGATGGCAGCAAGGAGGCCGACA
The DNA here is from genome assembly GCF_000244935.1 of Bradyrhizobium sp. WSM1253. Classification (NCBI taxonomy): domain Bacteria; kingdom Pseudomonadati; phylum Pseudomonadota; class Alphaproteobacteria; order Hyphomicrobiales; family Nitrobacteraceae; genus Bradyrhizobium; species Bradyrhizobium sp. WSM1253. The sequence continues at coordinate 3,924,944 of NZ_JH600073.1, read as the reverse complement.
CCAAGGCTGCCGCGCGGCCGCTATTCCAGCCTCCGCAATTCCCGCTCGTGCTGCCGAATGCGCGCACCCGCAACGGCGTCGGCCAGACGGTGAAGGATCTCAGCGAGGATCCCTATGCCGGCGCCGATGTCACGCTGACCCTCACCGCCAAGGACGAGGCCGGCAACGAGGCCCGGAGCGAGCCCTTCAACATGCGCCTGCCCGAGCGACTGTTCACCAACTCGCTCGCGCGCGCGCTGGTCGAACAGCGCCGCATCCTCGCGCTCGACGCCAACAAGAATTCGGATGTCTACGCCGCGCTCGACGCGCTGATGATCGCGCCCGAATTGTTCACGCCGGATGCGGGCTGCTATCTCGGCCTGCGCAGCCTGGCGCTGCAGCTGGAAGCCGCCCGCACCGACGACGCGCTGCGCGATGTGGTGGGAAGCATGTGGGCGTTCGCGGTCACCATCGAGGACGACGGTGTCGCCGGCAGCGTCAACGCCGCGCTGCGCTCGGCCCAGGACGCGCTCAAGCGGGCGCTGGAACGCGGCGCCAGCGAGGACGAGATCAAGGCGCTGACGCAAAAGCTTCGCGAGGCGATGGCCGGCAAGGTGCGCGATCTCGCCCGGCGCGCCGAGCAGAATCCGCTTGGACCGCGGCAGCCTTTCCCGGCAGAGGTTCAGCTCATCCTCGACAAGTCTGTCGAGCTGAAACAAAAGACCCAGAACGCCACGACCGAGCAGCTCGAAGAGCTGGCGAAGCAGCAGGACGCGTTGCGCGAGCAGCTTCAGGCCTATCGCAAGTCGGCGAACAACCGGGCGAAGCCGGGCAACGACGGTGCCAACCAGTCGACGCGAGACCGTAAATGCGGAAGCTAGCACGCGTGCCAGTCTTGAAGGCGATCTCGATCGCCTGCCTCGCCTTCCTGTTGGGAGGCGTCTCGCCCGTGGCTGCCCAGCAGGATCAGGATGTCGATGCCCTGCTCGATGGCGCTGAAAAGGCGATGCAGGATTCCGGCGACAGCCTCAGGCAGAAGGAATCCGGCAAGAGCCTCAACAATCAATCCGATGCGATTCAGAAGCTCGAGGACTACAAGCGCGCGACGGAAAAGAGCCAATCCTCCAATCGCGATCGTTCCGTCATCACGCAGCGCGACCTCGACGAATTGCTGAAGCAAATCGAGAAGGCGGCGCGCGAAGGCAACAAAGAAGCGGCTCAGCGCATGCTCGAGCAGCTCGCGCAGATCATGGAAAATCTCCAGATGGCGCAGCCCGGGCAATCCGGCGACAGCGACATGGAGCAGGCGCTCAACGAGCTCAGCGACATGATCCGCAAGCAGCAGCAATTGCGCGACAAGACTTTCAAGCAGGGCCAGGATTCCCGGCGTGAGCGCTCGCGCGGCAAGCAGCAGGGCGACCAGTCGATGTCGGACCTCCAGCAGGATCAGCAGTCGCTGCGGGATCGCCTGAAGAAGCTGCAGGACGAACTCGCCAAGCGCGGCCTCACGCAGAAGGGGCAAAAGGGCCAGAAGAGCCAGGGCCAGAAGGGGCAAAAGGGTCAGCAGGGCGAGCAGGGACAGCCGGGCCAGGATGGCGATCAGGACGGCGACCAGGGCGATGACGACGGCAGTCTGGACGCCGCCGACGGGGCCATGGGCGATGCCGGCTCGCAGCTCGGCGAAGGCAATTCGGATGGTGCCGTGGACGCGCAGGGGAAAGCGCTCGAGGCCTTGCGCAAGGGCGCGCAGAAGATGGCCGAGGCGATGCAGCAGGGCGATGGCGACGGGCAGGGCGATGGTCCCGGCAACCGGCCTGGCCGCCAGCAGAGCGGCGGCAATCAGACCGATCCGCTCGGCCGCCCCCTTCACGGCCGCGATCTGAGCGACGACTACACGGTCAAGATCCCCGGCGAGATCGACGCCCAGCGCGTCCGGCGCATCCTCGAGGAGCTCCGCCGCCGCTTGGGGGATAGCTCGCGCCCGCAGATCGAACTCGACTACATCGAGCGGCTGCTGAAGGATTTTTGAGGCTGTCGCAGCTTTCGTGGCCCGGATGAGCGAAGCGATATCCGGGGCCGCCGGTCCCGCATGTCGCTGCGCTCATGCGGGCTACAAGCTACGACCCCGCCTGCTACCCCTTCTTCGCCGCCAGCGCATCCGCGACCGCCGTGCGGATGTCGGCGACCGAGAACGGCTTGGTCACGACGTCATGCACCAGCGCATTGAGATTCGAGGCGCGCTCGCGCTGGTCGGCAAAGCCGGTCATCAGCAGAATGGTCAAATCGGGGAAATCGCGTGCGACGGAAAGCGCCAGCGCGATGCCATCCATCACCGGCATCTGGATGTCGGTGAGCAGCAGGTCGAACTGGCCGCCCGCCCGGGTCAGGATCTCCAGCGCCTCGGCGCCGTCTTGTGCGGTGACGATCTCGTGCCCGTCCATCGCGATGGCGCGTGCCACCAGCTGGCGCATCGAATCCTCGTCGTCGGCGATCAGGATTTTGGACATGAGACGAACCTTGACCTGCGAAATCGATTATACGCTGCCGCCGGCGATGTCGCGCCGGTTGAAGAAGCGAACGTCGATATTGCGGCCCTCCGGGGGCGGCGAGGCCAGGCGCGAGCGGAAGAAGGCGCGCTCGCCGGGCTGTAGCACGGTCTGTTCCAGAACGGTGTTCCAGGCGTAGATTTCCGCGCCTTGCGCGTCGCGCACCGCGAAGCGCAACCGGGGAATGTCGAGCGGCTTCTTGCCCTGGCCCACGATCACGCCCTCGATCACCAGCACCTGCTTACCGTCCACGGTCTCGCTGGAGAGCTTGACGTCCTTGAAGGCCAGTGCGCGCAGGTTAACTTCGAGGCCGACCATCCTGTAGAAGGCGGCCGTCTGCGGCAGCAGTCGCACCATATCGCCGCGCCAGATCACCAGCGCCAGCACTAGCGCGCCCATGGCGGCGCAGGCGGTTGGCAGGCCGAAATGGGATTTTCGCGGGGCCGCGGTGGCGACTTGACGGCGCACTCGGGCGCCGCGGCGACGGCCGAACAGGCCTTGGAACCAGGACTGGTGCTGTTCGCCGACGACTTCCTCCTCGACGGACCGGGCAGCCGCCGACCATTCGTCTTCGGTGTCGCTGGTCTCCTGGTCCGGCCAGTCGCTGGCGATCGAGGGGCTGTCAACGACAGGCGCGTCAGCTGCGCCGTCGTCCTGGGCAAATGAGTTCCACTGCTCGGCGAGATCGGACTGGTCGTCGGCCCGGCTGGCTGCGGCCATGGCCGGGACAGATGCCTCCTCGATGGCATCCTCGGCATGGGCGACCCAGGTTTCCTTGCAACGGGAACAGCGCACGGTCCGGCCGTTCGCCCCAAGGCTCGCGGGCTTGATGGCGTAGGATGTCGTACAATGAGGGCAGACGATATGCATGGACGAGCCTTGATGCATGGACAAGTCTTGACGGTGACACGGTCGCGGAGAACCGAGAGGGAAAGATGCTACCAATTATGCTACAGGACGACCGTTAACGAACCGGAAACCATAACGGCCGCAAAACCCGTTGATCGCGCGGAGCGGAGCACAGCCGTGCGGCCCGCGGTCTCTCTCGAACGGAGCTGAGCTTGGTTCGGTTCGAAAATGTCGGATTGCGTTACGGCCTGGGGTCCGAGGTCCTGCGCGACCTCAACTTCCAGATCCCGGCGCATTCTTTCCAGTTTCTCACTGGCCCGTCCGGCGCCGGCAAGACCTCATTGCTGCGCCTGTTGTTCCTCTCGCATCGACCGACGCGGGGCCTCGTCAATCTGTTCGGTCACGACATCTCGCAGCTCGGCAAGGACGAAATCGCAAACTTGCGCAAGCGCATCGGTATCGTGCTCCAGGATTTCCGCCTGCTCGACCACATGACGACCTATGAGAACGTCGCGCTGCCGTTCCGCGTCATGGGCCGCAGCGAATCGAGCTACCGCAAGGAGGTCATCGACCTCCTGAAATGGGTCGGGCTCGGCGAACGCATGGACGCGCTGCCGCCGATCCTGTCCGGCGGCGAGAAGCAGCGCGCGGCGATCGCGCGCGCGGTGATCTCGCGACCGCAACTGCTGCTGGCCGACGAGCCGACCGGCAGCGTCGATCCGACGCTCGGTCGCCGCCTGCTGCGGCTGTTCATCGAGCTCAACAAGTCAGGCACCGCCGTCATCATCGCCACCCACGATATCGCCCTGATGGACCAGTACGAGGCGCGACGCTTCGTGCTGCACCAGGGACGGCTGCACGTCTATGAATAGGCCCGACGAGCGCGGCGTGCTGGTCGATCTCGGACAGGAGGGGCCGCCGCTTCCGGCTAGGGCGCGCAACATGTCGCCGATCGTGCCGCGCGCCTCGATCCACGGCCGCGCGCTGGTCGCCGTCGTCGCCATCATGACCTTCCTGGCGTCGATGACGACCGGCACGGTGCTACTGGTGAGCGCCTCCGCCGCCGAATGGCAGTCGGATGTCGCGAGCGAGATCACCATTCAGGTCCGCCCGCAGACGGGCCGCGATCTCGAACGCGACACCGCGGCGGTGACCGAGGCCATGCGCGCGCAAGCCGGCATCGTCGAGGTCAAGCCGTTCACGAAGGACGAGAGCGGCAAGCTGCTCGAGCCCTGGCTCGGCACCGGCCTGTCGATGGACGATCTGCCGGTGCCGCGCATGATCATCGCGCGCGTGCAGCCCGGCACGGCGCTTGATCTCGGCGCCTTGCGCGCCCGCGTGACCCAGGTGGCGCCAAGCGCCAGCGTCGACGATCACCGCGCCTGGATCGAGCGCATGCGCTCGATGACCAACGCCACAGTGCTCGCCGGCCTCGGCATCCTCGCGCTCGTCATCGTCGCCACCATCATCTCGGTGTCGTTCGCGACCCGCGGCGCCATGGCGGCGAACCGTCCGATCGTCGAGGTGCTGCATTTCGTCGGCGCCGGCGACCGCTACATCGCCAACCGCTTCCTGCGTCATTTCCTCAGGCTGGGGCTGGAGGGCGGCGTGATCGGCGGCGGCGCCGCCATGCTGGTGTTCGGCTTCTCCGAGTCGATTGCAGGCTGGTTTTCCGGCACCCCCGTCGGCGACCAGTTCGCCGCGCTGCTCGGCACCTTCTCGCTGCGGCCGTCCGGCTACATCGTGCTCGCGGTGCAGGCCGTGCTGATCGGCGCCATCACCGCGGTCGCCTCGCGCCAGACGCTGTTCGCGACGCTGAATGATGTCGATTGAGGCCGACAAACCGGACTCCACTTCGCCTCAAAACGTCCTAAAATCACCTCTGGGAAGGGATCACCGACATCGCATGACCGCGCCGACCGACGATCGATCGCCGAAACTGCCGCGCGGCTGGCTGCGCGCGGCCGTGATGTCGACGATCGCGCTCGCCTTCGTTGGCGCGGCGGCGGGCTTCATCGCGTTTCTGTCGCAATTGCGCGGCGCCGAAATCGCGCCGGACCGCAAGGCGGACGGCATCGTGGTGCTGACCGGCGGCTCCTCGCGGGTGTCGGATGCGATGGAGCTGCTCGCTGCAGGTTACGGCAGGAGGCTCCTGATCTCCGGCGTGCACCCGACCTCGACGGCGAGCGACATCTCCCGGACGCTGCCGGAGAACCAGTCCTTCATGCGTTGCTGCGTCGATCTCGACCGCACCGCGGTCTCGACCCGCGGCAATGCCGCGGAAGCGCGGCGCTGGGCCGCGGGGCGCGGCTTCAAATCGCTGATCGTGGTCACCTCGAACTATCACATGCCGCGCGCGCTGGTGGAATTCTCGCATGCGATGCCGGAGACGACACTGATCCCGTTCGTGGTGGTCGGCGACAAATGGCGCGAGGAGCCGTGGTGGACCTCAGCGTCCACCTTGCGGCTGCTGCTGTCGGAATATGTCAAGTACATCGCGGCCGAGCTCAGGGTGCGGCTGGAGGATTTCGGGATTGACCTTTCGCCCGAGATGTCGGAGCAGCCTTCCGGGCTGCAGCCGAAGCGGCCCGCCACCGCACAGGCCAATTGATCGGCAATTGATCGGATCCTCGATGTTCTTGATTTTCCTGCGATCGCTCGTGTTCAACGTGCTGTTCTACACCGTGCTGGTGTGCCTCGCGATCGTGGCGCTGCCGACCTTCGCATTGCCGCCGCGCGCCATGCTCACGGTCGCGAAATGGTGGGCGAAGGCGACGCTGTTCCTGATGCGGGCGGTCTGCAACATCAAGGTGGAATTCCGCGGCCTCGACAAGATTCCGACGGGACCATTGGTCGTCGTGGCGAAGCACCAGTCGTTCTGGGAGACGTTCGTCTTGCCGGGCTTCTTCGACCGTCCGATTTTCATCCTCAAGCGTCAGCTCATGCAGATCCCGGTGTTCGGTCAATTCCTGGTCAAGACAGGGATGATCGCGATCGACCGCAACGCCGGCGTCAAGGCGCTGCTGGACATGACGCGGCGGGCGCGTGAGGCGGTGCGCAGCGGCGGGCAGCTCGTGATCTTTCCCGAAGGCACGCGCCGCGCCCCAGGCGCGCCACCGGACTACAAGAGCGGCTTCGCGCAGATCTATTCGTCCTGCGGCGCGCCGTGCCTGCCGATCGCGCTCAATTCCGGCCTGTTCTGGCCGCGCCGCACCTTCATGCGCTATCCCGGCACGCTGGTGGTGGAGTTTCTCGATCCGCTGCCGCCGGGCTTGCCCAAGGACGAGTATCTTTCCCGTGTGCAAACGGCGATCGAAGACGCGACCGGCCGCCTGGTCGAAGCGGGTCGCAAGGAGCAGGAGCAGCTGATCGGCTCGGCGCCGAGCTATGCGCCGTCGGAGAGCTAGCGGTTTTCCCGATCGTCCACCGGAGCCGGCGCGTGCTGAGAATGCGCATCACCATGCAGCATCATGGCAAGCTGATGCAATGGCGCATCGCGAAAACCTTCGGCCTCGATCGCCTTCACCGTCGCGGTCACGTAGTCGCGGTTGGCGCCCGACTGGCCGTGGCCCTGGAGCACGTGCCGATGCTGGTCGGTGAGCGACAGCCGGCCGGCATATTGCACATGGCCACGGTCGACGACATAGGCGAGCGCGGAGACGCGCTGCCGTGCGTCGTTCTCCAGCCACACCGAGCGCATGACTTCGCGATAGACCGACGTCACCTGCTCGCGCGCGCGCAAATAGGCAACGACATCGGCGCGTTTCTTTTCGGCGACGCGGAAGGCGATGCCGCGGCAGGCGCCGCCGCGGTCGAGGCCGAGCACCAGACCCGGCTTCTCCGGCGTGCCACGGTGGACGAAGGAATAGACACAGAGCGCGCGATGCTCGCCGACCAGCCGCGCCGGGACGCGCTCCTCGAATTCGAAGCCCGGCCGCCACATCAGCGAGCCGTAGCCGAACACCCAGAGGTCGCCTTTGGCAGTGGTGACGGAGGGGAGGGTGATTTCCGACATTTCGGGCACGGCTACCAGAACCGCGCCCCCAAGCGAAGCGAATTCTCCGCCTTTCGTCGCAGACTTACCTCGCTTACATTTGACAAAATCAGGGATCAAAGGGTCGCCGCATGTCCGATATGACCGTTGCCGCAGGCCGGCGCTCCCGTTGGGGCCTTTTCATCGCCCCTGTCATCCTCCTGATCCTCGCGGTGGCGTGGAGCGGCTTCTGGTTCTATGCGGCGTCGCAGGCCGAAATCGCCGCCGACGCCTGGCGCGCGCAGGAGGCCAAATCCGGGCGCATCTATGATTGCGCCAAGCGCTCGATCGCGGGCTTCCCCTTCCGCTTCGAGGTCCAGTGTTCCGGCGCCAGCGTCGCCCTGGTGTCGCAGAACGCCAGCAAGACGCCGTTCACGGCGAAGCTCGACAACATCCTGGTCGTCGCCCAAGTCTACGACCCCAAGCGCGTCATTGCCGAGTTCACCGCACCCGCGACGCTCACTGACGGCGTCACGCAAAGCACCTTCGTCGTGAACTGGAGCAAGGGTCGCAGCAGTGTCGTCGGCCTGCCCGCCGTGCCGGAGCGCGCCTCCATCGTGTTCGAGGATCCCACCGTCAATCGCGTCGACGGCAGCGTGCAGGTGCCGCTCGCGCGCGCGAAACAGGTCGAGCTGCATGGACGCCTCGCGGATGGATCGCCGTCAGATCATCCCGTGATCGAGACCGTGCTGCAGATCGCGCAGGGCAGCATCCAGGGCGTTCATCCGCTGCTCGCCGAGCCGTTCGAAGCCGATACGCGGGCGAAGATCACCGGACTGTCCGACCTCAGGCCAAAGCCGTGGCCGCAGCGCTTCCGCGAGATCCAGGCCGCCGGCGGCCATATCGAGATCGTGCAGTCCCGGATCCAGCAGGGCGAGATGATCGCGGTTGCGGCCGGCACGCTCGGGCTCTCGGCGAACGGCCGTCTCGACGGCGAACTGCAGATGACGGTGACGGGCCTCGAGCGCGTGATCCCCGCGCTCGGCATCGAGAAGATGCTGGAGGAGGGAGTGCCGCAGGCAACCCTCGATCGCGTCGCGCCCGGCGTGAAGTCGCAGGACCTGAACAATCTGTTCGGCGCGCTCGACCGCGCCGTTCCCGGCCTCGGCAAGGTCATCAAGCAGAACGCCAATGCCGGCGTTGCCGCCGGCATCAATTCGATCGGCACCGAGAGCACGCTGGAAGGCAAGAAAGCTCGCAGCTTCCCGCTGAAGTTCGTCGACGGCGCCGTGCTGCTCGGCCCGGTCAAGGTCGGTCAGATCCCGTCGCTTTATTAGTTCGTGAATTCATCAATCTGCCGGGCGGACAGCTCGGTCCGCCTGACGCTTCCGAAGCTGTGAACAGATCGCTTCCGAAGGGCGTCTTGTCGTCGCCGGTGACGCAACCTGCGAGGTCCTCTCCTGCGTCGGGCGAGGAGTGCGTCAGCGCGTCTGGACAGGAGACGTTCTGCCGCCCTATTGAAGACCAACTGACGGCTCTAAGGTCGCGCCCAATTATCTGGGGTTCGGGGGAAACAATGCACGCGTTGAATTGTCTCGTGGCAGCATCGCTGCTCGTCGCCTCGCTTCAGACCGCAACCGCCAAGAATGGCGAGCATTGGGTGGTGTCCTGGACGGGCGCGGTTCAGGGCCCATACCCCGTCGGCAATCCGTCTGCCCAGCCCGAACAGAAATTCGCGTTTCCCGAGCCTGCGGCCGGTGCGCGGGATCAGACCTTTCGTCTGATCGTGCGACCGGATATCTGGGGCCGTCAGGCCCGCATCCGGCTCAGCAACGCCTTCGGCACCAAGCCAGTCACGTTTGACGGCGTTTTCGTCGGCCTGCAATCGGGCAGTGCCGCGTTGATCCGCGGCTCCAACACTCCGGTGACGTTCGCCGGCACGGCTTCCGTTACGGTGTCACCGGGGAATTCGGTCTGGAGCGATGCGATCGCGCTGCCGTTTGCAAAGCGGCCTGATGACCTCGCCGGCCGCCGGCTTGCGGTCAGTTTTCATGTTGCCGGCCAGAGCGGTCCGATGACCTGGCACGCCAAGGCGCTGACCACCTCCTATGTCAGTGCGCCCGGCGCCGGCGCGAAGGGCGCCCTCGAAGACGAGGCTTCCTTCCCCTATGCGACTGCGTCGTGGTTCTTTCTCGATGCGATCGAGATGACTGCGCCTTCCGATGCCTTTGCCGTCATGGCGTTTGGGGATTCGATTACCGACGGGACCGCTTCAACCATGAATGGCGACGATCGCTGGCCCAACGTGCTGTCGCGTCGCCTGAAGGCGGTCTACGGCAACAAGGTCGCCGTCGTGAACGGCGGCATCGGTGGCAACCAAATCGCAGGCCCCGCCGAATATGGTCCCGACAAACCGTACGCGGGCGGCCCCGCTTCGGGCCAGCGGCTCGATCGCGACGTGCTGTCGCTGTCCGGCATATCGAGCCTGATCTGGCTGGAAGGCATCAACGATTTCAGCAAGAACGGCAATTTTACCGCCGACCAGGTCATCGCCGCGATGAAGGACGGCGTCGCGAGGCTACGCGCAAAATGGCCACAAGCCCGGATCATTGGCGCCACCGTCGTTTCGGCACTGGGCAGCACCAGCGCGGCACATGGTTTTCCCGAGCAGGATGACAAGCGCAAGGCGCTCAACGCATTTATCCGTAGCTCGGGGACATTCGACGGCGTGATAGATTTTGATCGTGCGACGCTCGATCCGGCCTCGGGTGGCCTCAAGCCGGAGTTCGTTCCCGAAAGCACGACCGGCGGCGCCGGCGACAAGCTTCATCCCAACCGCACCGGATATCTGGCGATGGGACAGGCCATCGACCTCGATCTGTTCAAGCCGGGAAAGTTTGATCGCAGCGCGAAGCAGTAGGATGAATTCAGAGTTGCCTGTCTCCATTCATCGCCCTCAGCTGTCGTAACTCCCTCCATGCAGGTTACGAGCTGAACTCACGGCCGCTTCGCCGGATCGTGATGACCCGCCGGGAATGCGGAGCCGCAAAGTCCGCTCTCTCTCCATGTCGGCCGCACGTTGAGGCGGTCGCCCAGGCAGGAGAGATATCATGACGAAGTCCAGGCTGTTCATTGCCGCTATCGCCATCTCGACCACGCTCGCGACGCCCGCGTTCGCGCAGTGGGAATGGCAGTCGCAGGAGCCGGCCGCATACGCCTCGATGTATCCTAATGGTGATCGCAACATCTCGAATCCCACGACGCGGGAGACGATGGCATTCGTCCCCTCGCGGAAATCACCGCGCCCCACGGTGATGCGCGCGACCAAGGGCAAATAGTCGCCATCCACCACTTGCCCGTCGCGAACTGGGCCTGGTCATGCCCCGGCCGGGCCCAATGCGCATTACCTTGAACGTGGCCTTGGACAATCGCGACAGTCGCGCGTGCGGATCGGGGGCCAACGAAAATATTCCGAACAGGATCGTCAGGAAAACGTAATGCAGAAGATGCACCTCGCCGCGAATAACCGCAGCCGCATTCAAATCACTCCACACCAGGGAAGCATGCAGGCGCCGGAGACGGCGCGCGGAATCCAATCCGCTTCCCAAATGGAGGAAGCTTCAAGTGCGGATCATCAATTGCGGACTGATGCTGGGTATTCTCGCTGCCTGTTCAGGGCAGGCGCGTGCCGACGACAATGTCACAACCGAAATCCAGTCGCTGAAGGCGAAGCTGAAGGAGCTCCAGCAGCGCGTGGACTCTGAGGCGCGCAAGACGCGGCAGGTTGAAGCGCAGGCGAAGGCCGTTCAGTTACCGGCAAGTTACAAGGTGCTCGCCGCCGATCCATGTGCGGCCGGCAAGGTCTGCTACAAGGGCGTGACGTTGACATTCGGAGGCTGGGTCGATCTCACCGGCATCTACCGCTCACGCAATCTCGCTTCCGATACCGGCTCGGTCTACAACTTCATCCCCTATCAGCAGAGCCACAATTTCAACATCCCGGAAACGCGCTTCTCCGCGCGCCAGAGCAGGTTCTCGGTGTTGGCCGAAGGCAATGCCGATGCCGACACGCACCTCGCTGGTTACGGCGAGATCGATTTCGAAGGTGCGGCTCAGACGGCGAACTCGGTGGCGACCAACTCATTCAATCCGCGCATGCGGCAGCTCAGCCTGGAACTGGACCGCACCGATCTCGGTCTTCACTTCCTCGCCGGGCAATCCTGGTCGCTCAACGCGCCGACCAAGTCGGGCATCGATCCTCGCGGCGTCGATGCGCCCGGCGTGATCGACTTCGAATCCGTCCCGGGATTTCTTGCGGCACGGCAGCCCGGGCTGCGCGTCTGGCAGGACATCGGACCGGAGTTCAAGCTGGCTGCGTCGGTCGAGAATGCCCAGACCGCGTTCTTCGGCGGCAACGTCCCGGCTGTCGGCACACCCGCCATTGGACCCCAGGGCGTGCTGAACCCGAACCTTCAGGTCAATCTGACCGGTCCCGGCGGCAGCTTCTTCAACAACCTCAACAATGTCAGTCTGAATCAGGTGCCCGACGTCACCGTCAAGGCAGCCTGGGACCCACGGCTCGGGCCCACCAAGCTGCATGTCGAGGCGTGGGCGCTCTACCGCCAGCTGTTCGATCGCTTCAACAACGCCAACCACACCTACGACACCGGAAGCTTCGGGGGACACATCTTCGCCGAACTGATTCCGAAAACCCTCGATCTTCAGCTCTATGGCTCGCACGGCGTGCTGGGCCGCTTCACGGCTACGCCGTTCCCCGACGCGGCGGTGGCGCAGGACGGCACCATCCTCCCGCTGACGATCACGGCGGCCGCCGTCGGCCTGATCTGGCACGCGACGCCCAGCCTCGATGTCTACTCCTATGCAGGCCTCGAAAAGGCCAAGGCGAATTTCGCCAATGTTGGAACGGTGCCCTTCGGCTACGGCAATCCGCTCTACAACAACACCGGCTGCTTGACCGAGAATTCGCCGGCCGCGACCTGCAACGGCAACACCAGGGAGGTCCGGCAGATCACGGCGGGAATCTACGACACAATCTACCAGGGCAATTACGGCACGCTCAAAGCCGGCCTGCAATATTCCTACACGCAGCGGTTCGCGTTCGCCGGCGTCGGCGGCGCCCCGAAGACGGACGACAACGTGGTCATGACGCAGATCCGCTACTATCCGTTCTAGTCATGGAGCCACGCGGGCTCGTAGCCCGGATGGAGCGAAGCGCAATCCGGGAATCTTGCCTCAAGCGACGGAGGTCCCGGATTACGCTTGCGCTCCATCCGGGCTACTTCAGTGCTACGGCTTGTTGCCGAGCTGCGCATGCGGCCGGCCGAAGTCGGGCGCCGCCGAATCCTGGCCGATCTCGACAATGCCGCGGCGGATGGCGCGGGTGCGGGTGAAGTGGTCGAACAGCGCCTCGCCGTCGCCGCGGCGGATCGCGCGGGTGAGCTTTGCCAGATCCTCGGTGAAGGTGCCGAGCATCTCCAGCACGGCTTCCTTGTTGGCGAGGAAGACGTCGCGCCACATCGTCGGATCGGAGGCGGCGATGCGGGTGAAATCGCGAAAGCCGCCGGCGGAGAACTTGATGACCTCGGACTCCGTCACCTGCGCCAGCTCGTCGGCGGTGCCGACGATGGTGTAGGCGATCAGATGCGGCAGATGGCTGGTGATCGCGAGCACGAGATCATGATGATCCGGCGTCATGATTTCGACCTTGGCACCCATCGCCGCCCAGAACGCACGCAGGCGATCGGTGGCAGCCGCATCGACGCCCTCCGGTGGGGTGAGGATGCACCAGCGGTTGATGAAGAGCTCGGCGAAGCCCGAATCGGGACCCGAATGCTCGGTGCCTGCGACGGGATGCGCCGGCACGAAATGGATGCCTTTCGGCAGATGCGGCGCCATATCCCTGACGATGGCGCCCTTGACCGAGCCGACGTCGGAGATGATCGCGCCGGGCTTGAGATAGGCGGCGATTTCCTGCGCCACCGGCCCGCAGGCGCCGACGGGAATGCAGAGGATGACGAGATCGGCATCCTTCACCGCTTCTGCATTGGTCGCCACGACCTGATCGACGATGCCGAGCTCCATCACGCGTGCGCGCGTCTTCTCCGAGCGCGCGGTGGTGACGATCTCGCCAGCCAAGCCCTGGAGCTTCGCAGCGCGCGCGATCGAGCCGCCGATCAAGCCGAAGCCGATCAGCGCGACGCGCTGGAAGTGCGGGGTCGCGCTCATGTTCCGGCCATGAAGTCGCGCAGGCCCTCGACGACGAGGCGGTTGGCCTCCTCGGTGCCGATGGTCATGCGCAACGAATGCGGCAGGCCGTAGTTCTTCAAGCCGCGCAGCACCAGCCCGCGCTTGGTGAGGAAGGCGTCGGCGGCGTCCGAGGTCTTGCCCTCGGTCGGGAAGTGGATCAGCACGAAATTGGCGACGCTCGGCGTCACCTTCAGGCCGAGCTTGCCGATCTCTTCGGTCAGCCAGTTGCGCCAGGTCTCGGTGAACTGCTTCGACATCGCCTGATGCGCGGTGTCCTCGATCGCGGCAACGGCAGCGTACATCGCCGGCGTCGACACGTTGAAGGGACCGCGGATGCGGTTGACCGCGTCGATGATGTGTTCGGGGCCGAACATCCAGCCGATCCGCAGCGCCGCAAGACCATGGATCTTGGAGAACGTGTGGGTCACGACCGTGTTCTCGGTGGTCGCCACCAGCTCGATCCCCATCTCGTAATCGTTGCGCGAGACGTAGTCGCAATAGGCTGCGTCCAGCACCAGCAGCACGTGCGAGGGCAGGCCGGCGCGCAGGCGCTTGACCTCGTCGAACGGCAGATAGGTGCCGGTCGGGTTGTTGGGGTTGGCGAGCCAGACCAGTTTTGTGCGCGGCGTGACGGCTTTCAGGATGGCGTCTACATCCGCGGTGAGGTTCTTCTCCGCCGCGACGACGTTCCTGGCGCCGACCGCCATGGTTGCGATCGGGTAGACCAGGAAGCCGTGCGTGGTCGAGATCGCCTCGTCGCCATGGCTGAGATAGGCGTGGGCGAGCAGATTGAGGATCTCGTCCGAGCCGGCGCCGCAGATGATGCGGTTGGGGTCGAGCCCGAAGGTGCGCCCGATCGCTTCGCGCAGCACGCGCGAGGTCCCTTCCGGATAGTCTTCCAGGTGATCCGCCACGTTCTTGAACGCCTCGATCGCCTTCGGCGAGGGCCCGAACGGCGTCTCGTTGGCCGAGAGCTTGAACACCTTGCGACCGGGCTCCGCCACCGGAGTCTTGCCGGGCGTATAGGGCGCAATATCGAGAATGCCGGGATTCGGCACTGGGCGGGACATCTTCAACTCCGGAGTGGCTTAAGCGGTTCGCGACTTACGATTTCGGCCCGGTCGGGGGCACCGTATAGCGCGTTGCGTGGCTGCCGACGAGGGCCGTGGAGCGCACCGAGGCCCCCGCTTCGATCAGGGCAGCCTTGATTTTGTCGAGGCTGCTCGTCGCGGTGACCGAGACCAGCAGCGCGGCGCCGTCGAAGGCGGTGTCGGGCACCGCCACGATCTCGGCGAGCGGCGACAGGACGCGCGCAACTTCGGCGTTCCACCCCGACACGCGTACGCTGAAGGTCTCGACCTCCGTCACCAGGGCGCTGTCGGCGACGCGCGAGACCGCGAACACCGGCAACGCCGCCGGATGGTCGGCGCGCTCGACAAAGGGTAGCCGCGCGATGATCTTTGGCGCGCCGGCTTCTTCCAGCGACAGCCACCACGGCGTGCGGCTCGAGGTTGCCGAGACCAGCGCAAGGTCGCCCTTGGATTTCGCGACGGCCTCGACCGCCGCCTGCGCGCTGAAATGCGCGACGTAAGGCACGGTGAAGCCGAAATGGAATCGCGCGGAATCGCGCATGGCCGGCTCGCTTGCCGAGATGTCGGCGTGCACCGAGAATGGCGCCTGGACGTAAGTGAACGTCGCGATGATCACGCGCCAGATGCTCTCGACCGTGTCGAGCGGCAGGATGCCGCGATGGCGCTGGACGAGGTCACGCATCATGGCGGCCTCGCGCGCGGGACGGAACGCCGAGCCGACCTCCTGGGTCTGCTTCACCTGGATCAGGCGGTCGATGATGTCGCCGCGTTGCATCAGCAGGCGATGCATGCCCTCGTCGATCGCGTCGATCTCCTTGCGCAATTCCTGGAGCGATGGTGGCGCGGGCGGACGTTGGGACATGTCTGACAGGTGCTGTTGAGAGGCGTTCCAATGCGGCTCAGTCGAGCCGTCACCGCTGTGATGGATATCCTGATTAGGCAGTCGGGGCTGCGAAAGCAAAGAGAAATGCAAAGGGAAATCGGGCCCTTTCCGCCGGCGGCTCGACAGGCGAATTTGGTCGATCCGGGCCGCGACTTGACGAAAACCGTCCAAGACGGTAGTTTTTATCCGTTCCGTGGTCATTTGAGCCGGCCGGCTTGCAGCCACGTTAAAAAACTCGCTAAACAGGCCGGGGACGCTTTCGATCCCGGCCGAACCTATCGTTCAGGCCGGGTTTTTCATGGCCTGATGTCAATGCGGTCACTTCTACGATCGCAAACGAGGTCGATGGTCAGATGGTTGGCGTCCAGTCAATTCCCAGTCCCGCGATCACTGCCGACGAGCGGTCGCACGAGGTGGATCGTCCGAGCTCGCAGGTTGCGCAGTTCGGCACGGAGCAGCCGCTGCAGCTCGATTGCGGTGTCGATCTCAGCCCGTTCCAGATCGCCTACCAAACCTACGGCGAGCTCAATGCCGATCGCTCCAATGCGATCCTGATCTGCCATGCGCTGACCGGCGACCAGCACGTCGCCAATGTGCACCCTGTCACCGGCAAGCCCGGCTGGTGGGAGACCTTGGTCGGCCCCGGCCGACCGCTCGATCCCAGCGAGTATTTTATCATCTGCTCCAACGTGATCGGCGGCTGCATGGGCTCGACCGGTCCGGCTTCGATCAATCCCGCGACGGGCAAGGTTTGGGGCCTCGATTTCCCCGTCATCACCATCCCCGACATGGTGCGCGCGCAGGCGATGCTGATCGACCGGCTCGGCATCGACACGCTGTTCGCAGTCGTCGGCGGCTCGATGGGCGGCATGCAGGTGCTGCAATGGACTGCGGCGTATCCGACCCGGGTATTCTCCGCGCTGGCGATTGCCTGCTCGACACGACATTCGGCGCAGAACATCGCGTTCCACGAGCTTGGCCGTCAGGCGGTGATGGCCGATCCCGACTGGCACCAAGGCGGCTATGCCGATCACGGCATCCATCCGCATCGCGGGCTCGCTGTCGCTAGGATGGCGGCGCACATCACCTATCTTTCGGACGCCGCGCTGCATCGAAAATTCGGCCGGCGCATGCAGGACCGCGAGCTGCCGACCTTCTCGTTCGACGCCGACTTCCAGGTCGAGTCCTATCTGCGCTACCAGGGCTCCTCCTTCGTCGAGCGCTTCGACGCCAACTCCTATCTCTATCTCACCCGTGCGATGGATTATTTCGACATCGCCGGCGACCATGGCGGCGTGCTGGCGAAGGCGTTCGCGGGAATCCAGACCCGCTTCTGCGTGGTTTCTTTCACCAGCGACTGGCTGTTCCCGACCTCGGAATCGCGCGCGCTGGTGCACGCCCTGAATGCGTCGAGCGCGCGGGTGTCCTTCGCCGAGATCGAGACCGATCGCGGTCACGACGCGTTCCTGCTCGACGTGCCCGAGTTCTTCGACATTGCCCGTGCCTTCCTGCAGTCGGCAGGCAAGGCGCGCGGGCTCACTGCCAAGACTGCTTAACAAGGACGGCTAGCCATGTCTGTACAGGAAGCGTTGCCGCTGGGCGGCCTTGCGACCGGGCAGCCCGGTGATTTTCGCGCCGACCATGTGCTGGTCGCCGAGATGGTCAAGCCGGGCTCGAAGGTGCTGGACGTCGGCTGTGGCGAGGGCGACCTGCTCCAGCTGCTGGAAACCCGTGGCATCGACGGCCGCGGCATCGAGCTGTCGCGCGAGGGCGTCAACCGCTGCGTCGCCAAGGGGCTTGCGGTGGTGCAGGGCGATGCCGACACCGATCTCGTGAACTATCCGGATGACGCCTTCGACTACGTGATCCTGTCGCAGACCTTGCAGGCGACGCGGCAGCCGAAAGTGGTGCTGGAGAATTTGCTGCGCATCGGCCGCCGCGCCATCGTGTCGTTCCCGAATTTCGGCTTCTGGAAGATGCGGCTCCAGCTCCTGATCGGCGGCCACATGCCGCGGACGGAAAATCTGCCGGCAAGCTGGTATGACACCGCCAACATCCATTTTTGCACCATCAAGGATTTCGTCGAGCTCTGCGACGCGATCGACGTCAAGATGGAACGTGCCGAGGCGCTCGACCTCTACGGCCGTCCGCTGCGGCTGCGGATGCCCTGGTGGGTGTGGAATCTGTTCGGCGAACAGGGCGTGTTCTTGCTGACGCGAGGCGGCAGGAAATAGGATTCCCGTAGCCCGGATGAAGCGTAGCGCAATCCGGGATTCTATCCGCGGAGGCGAAGGCCCCGGATTTCGCTTTCGCTCCCTCCAGGCTACGCGACGGAGCGTGTGGCGACGCCTTCGCGCTAATGCGCCGGCAACGACCGCGCATCGCGCGCCGGCCATCGTCCCGCTTCCACCAGCGTGACGAACCGTTCCACCGTTTCGTTGAACAGCGCGGGCTCTTCGAGATTGAGCACGTGGCCGGACTTCGGAAACATGGCGAGCCCTGCCGCAGGCAGATGCTTCTTCAGGAACAGGCTTGCGCCCACGCACGGATCGTCCTCGTCGCCGCAGATGATGAGTGCCGGCGTCGCGGCGGCTCTGATCGCATCCGTCATCGTAAAGATCGAGGGACGTCCGGCCTGGAAGCCGCGCATCGTCCGCGCCGATCCCTTGGCGTCGTGCCGCGCCAGCGCGGCATAGAAATCGGCGTGGCCGCGCGGGTCCTTCGTCAGGAACGGAATCCGGCTCGGCGCCTCGCGCGTGACTTTTGCGACTTCGGCTGAGCCGAGCATCTCGAATTGCTCCGCGTTGGCGCGGCACTGCCGGCGCCAGGCGTCGAGGTTCTCGATCTCCGAGCCTGAGCCGACGCCGGCGAGCGTCATCGACAGGGCACGTTGGGGCGCGTTGAGCCCGATCTGGAGCGATGAATAGGCGCCCATCGAGAGGCCGACGAAGTGCGCGCGATCGATCTTCAGATGATCGAGCACCGCGAGCGCATCGGTGTAGAAATGCGTGTAGCCGTAGACCTCGCCATCAGGCACGTCCGATGGCGTGTAGCCGCGCGCGGAATAGGTGATGCAGCGATGGCCGCGCGAGAAGTAGCGCATCTGCGGCTCCCAATTGGTGTAGTCGGCGGCGAATTCGTGCAGAAAAAGTATTGGCGTGCCCGTGCCTGCTTGTTCGAAATAGAGGCGGCAATTGTCCTTCGTGAGGGCGTGAGGCATCCGGTTTTCTCCCAGAGGTGGCTGCGACATTGGAATGCCGTCCTGCGGTTAGCGCATACGAACCTAACACTTATTAATCATCTTAATCATCGTCCAAAATCTCCGCGACCGCGTCTTGTTCTCGCCACATCAGGATACTGATACAGCCCGCGGATGTCGGCCACCGCACGGGCCGATTGGGAAGTGGGGGTGTCAACGAAGGATGAAGAATGTTCGAGTTGTTTGCGTCTCGCCTGTCGCGCTGTGTCGTCGCGCTGGCTGTTTCCTTCGCGGCGGTCGCCGCGCTCACCTCTCCGGCGTCAGCACGACCTCATCGTCATAGCGCAGAGCGGCACGCTTACGCGCATCACGCCAGCAGACATCATCATTACCGGCATGCACGCGGCTCGCGCTTCGAGCGCGGCGCGGCGCAATTGCAGGCAAACGGCTTCGGCAACACCTTCGCCAGCTATGACCCGAACGCCAATAGCGGCGGCATCGCCATGAGCGGCAGCGGTGGAATGGCTATGAGCGGCAGCGGTGGAATGGCCATGAGCGGCAACGCTGGAATGGTTACCAGCGATAGCGGTGGGATGACGACGCGCGCCAGCCGTCGAATCGCCAAGAGGCGTGGCGGTGAGATTGCCACTGACGCGAATGTCGGCGGCGTGGCCAATAGCGCCACGAGCAGCAGCGGCTTCGGCGGCGGGTCGGGCCTCGTGTCCGAGGCACGCCGCTATGTCGGCGGCAATCCGACCGGCCGCGGCAGCCTGTGGTGCGCGCGCTTCATGAACATGGTGCTTGAAAAAACCGGTCACCGTGGCACCGGCTCCGACATGGCGAACTCGTTCGCGCATTACGGCACGCGTGTCTCCGGTCCTCAGGTCGGCGCCATCGCGGTCATGTCGCGCGGCGGCCGGGGCGGTCATGTCGGCATCATCACCGGCGTCGATGCGCAGGGCAATCCGATCATGATCTCCGGCAACAACGGCAACCGCGTCCGCGAAGCGCCGATCTCGCGCGGCCGGATCTATGCCTATGTGATGCCGAATTGAGGCGCGTCATTGCGAGCGCAGCGAAGCAATCCAGAATCCCTCGCGGAGACAGTCTGGATTGCTTCGTCGCTTCGCTCCTCGCAATGACGGAGTTTGCCGAGAAAGCGCCCCGTCACACCAGCTTCGGCTGTTCCACCGCAACCGCGTCGCCCACGCCGATGTCGCCGTCGGCGATCACCTCGGCATAGATGCCGCAGTCCATGTGGCCGAGATTGCTCGAGAGCGTGGCCGGGATTTCGAGATCGCGCCTGGCGGTCTGAGGATCGACATTGGTGGCCGGGCAGCGCTTGATGCGCTTGACCACGTTCAGCCGGGCCTGTCCGATCGCCAGCGTCTGGCCGACGAGGTCGAGCTCGGACCAGGCCGGCCAGCCCTTCACGTAAAGATTGGCGCGGAAGCGCAGCGGGTGGACGGCGGCGCCGCCGAGCATGGTCTCGAGTGCGCGGACGCTGTCGAGATTGATGATGGACACGACCTTGCGGGCGACGTCGGAAAAGCTGTGGTCGCGGCCGGACAGGACCTTGGGCGGGCCCTTCAACTCCGGCTGAAAGTTCTGGCTGAAATAGTCCTCGATCGCGGCACGCCCGGCGGCGGTCTCGAGATCGCCGACGGCGACGATCTGGCCATCCTTGCGGATGGTCAGGCGATGGGTCGCGTCCTCGAACTGGCTGTCGAGCGAAGCCAGCCGCTCATTGCGCGCCAGCATCAGGAACTGGATCTTCGGCTTCCACTGCGGCTCTTCCGGATCGAAGCCGCTGGGGCCGTTCTCGATGGCATAGCGGCGGTCGGCGGGCAGTGTCTGGCCGGTCTGCAGGGAGACGCGGGGCAGGGGCTCCGGCGTCAGACCCTTGATCGGATAGCGGTAGAGGCCGGTGATCTCGGCGGTCTGGTTGGCTGTCATTGCGCTCGGTGTCATGCCGCTACTTAGGGGATTCGGCCCAGCGGCGCCAAGCGGGCGGATCCGCGCACGAAATTGTGAACTCGCCTCTTCCGGTCCGAGGCCTCGCTTCCCACATCTGGGTCAGGCCGGCGCCAGCGCCGGCTGATAACGACGGTTGCCGGTTGAGAAACGTCAATGCGGTCATCGGAAACCCAATGAAGATGCCGTTTGGAGTGCCTTAGAGGGCTCCAGGGGCAGGCCGAGGGAAAGACCACGATATGAACATCGAAAAATATACCGAACGCTCCAGGGGCTTCGTCCAGTCTGCGCAGTCGCTTGCGGTACGCGAAGGGCACCAGCAGTTTTCGACCCTGCACGTCCTGAAAGTGCTGCTGGACGACAATGAAGGCCTCGCTGCCGGCCTGATCGACCGCGCCGGCGGCAGTTCCCGCGCAATCCTGAAGGCGACCGAGGACGCCCTGAACAAGGTGCCGAAGGTCTCTGGCGGCGGAGCCGGCCAGATCTATCTGGCGCCCGAGCTCGCCCGCACCTTCGACGCGGCTGAGAAGGCCGGCGAGAAGGCCGGCGACAGCTTTGTCACCGTCGAGCGGCTGCTGCTCGGGCTCGCGCTGGAGAAGACCAGCGAGGCCGGCGCGATCCTGGCCAAGGGCGGCGTCACCCCGCAAAACCTCAACGCGGCGATCGAAGCGCTGCGCAAGGGCCGCACCGCGGACTCCGCCACGGCCGAGAACGCCTACGACGCGCTGAAGAAATATGCTCGCGACCTCACCCAGGCGGCGCGCGACGGCAAGCTCGATCCGGTCATCGGCCGCGACGAGGAGATCCGCCGCACGATCCAGGTGCTGTCGCGCCGGACCAAGAACAATCCCGTCCTGATCGGCGAACCCGGCGTCGGCAAGACCGCCATCGCCGAGGGCCTGGCGCTGCGCATCGTCAACGGCGACGTGCCGGAGAGCCTGAAGGACAAGAAGCTGCTGTCGCTCGACCTCGGCTCGCTGATTGCAGGTGCAAAATATCGCGGCGAGTTCGAGGAGCGGCTGAAGGCCGTGCTCCAGGAGGTGACCGGGAGCGATGGCAATTTCGTCCTGTTCATCGACGAGATGCACACGCTGATCGGCGCCGGCAAGGGCGACGGCGCGATGGACGCGTCCAACCTGCTCAAGCCTGCGCTCGCCCGCGGCGAGCTACACTGCATCGGCGCCACCACGCTCGACGAGTACCAGAAGCACGTCGAAAAGGACGCGGCGCTGGCGCGGCGTTTCCAGCCGATCTTCGTCAGCGAGCCCTCGGTCGAGGATACGATCTCGATCCTCCGCGGGCTGAAGGACAAGTACGAGCAGCACCATGGCGTGCGGATTACCGATTCCGCGCTGGTCGCCGCCACGACGCTGTCCAACCGCTACATCACCGATCGCTTCCTGCCCGACAAGGCGATCGACCTCATGGATGAGGCCGCCGCGCGGCTCAAGATGCAGGTCGATTCCAAGCCGGAAGAGCTGGATTCGATGGATCGGGAAATCATCCGGCTGAAGATCGAACAGGAAGCATTGAAGAAAGAGAGCGATGCCGGTTCGAAGAGCCGCCTGCAGACGCTGGAGAAGGAGCTCGCTGACCTCGAGGAGAAGTCCGCGGCGCTCACCGCACGCTGGAGCGCGGAGAAGAACAAGCTCTCCGATGCCCAGAAACTGAAGGCCGAGCTCGACGGCTTGCGGGTCGAACTTGCCAACGCACAGCGGCGCGGTGAATTCCAGAAGGCCGGCGAGCTGGCCTATGGCCGGATCCCCGAGCTCGAAAAGCAGCTTGCAGAGATCGAGGCCAAGGAGAACTCCGGCGAGATGATGGAGGAGGCGGTCACCGCCAACCACATCGCGCAGGTGGTCTCGCGCTGGACCGGCGTGCCCGTCGACAAGATGCTGGAAGGCGAGAAGGACAAGCTCCTGAGGATGGAGGACTCGCTCGGCAAGCGCGTCGTCGGCCAGGCCGAGGCCGTGCGTGCGGTCGCGACCGCCGTGCGCCGTTCGCGCGCGGGGCTGCAGGATCCGAACCGGCCGACCGGCTCGTTCATGTTCCTCGGGCCCACCGGCGTCGGCAAGACCGAACTGACGAAAGCGCTCGCCGAATATCTGTTCAACGACGAGACCGCGATGGTCCGCCTCGACATGTCCGAATACATGGAGAAGCACTCGGTCTCGCGGTTGATCGGCGCGCCTCCGGGCTATGTCGGCTATGACGAGGGCGGTGCGCTGACCGAAGCGGTGCGGCGCCGGCCCTATCAGGTCGTGCTGTTCGACGAGATCGAGAAGGCGCATCCCGACGTCTTCAACGTCCTGTTGCAGGTGCTCGACGACGGCCGCCTCACCGACGGCCAGGGCCGCACCGTCGATTTCCGCAACACACTGATCATCATGACCTCGAACCTTGGTTCGGAGTTTCTGGTGAACCAGCCGGAGGGCGAGGACACCTCGGCCGTGCGCGAGCAGGTGATGGGAATGGTGCGGGGACATTTCCGCCCCGAATTCCTCAATCGCGTCGACGAGATCATCCTGTTCCATCGCTTGCAGAGAAGCGAGATGGGCCGGATCGTCGAGATCCAGTTCGCGCGGCTGCAAAAGCTTTTGACAGATCGCAAGATCGTGCTGACGCTCGACGCCGCGGGCCGCGATTGGCTCGCCGCCAAGGGCTGGGATCCCGCCTACGGCGCACGGCCGCTCAAGCGCGTGATCCAGCGTCACGTCCAGGATCCGCTCGCCGAGATGATCCTGGCCGGCGACGTCAAGGACGGTGACAGCGTTGCGATCTCGTCCGAAGGCAACGTGCTGACCTTCAACGGCAAGGCGCCGCAGACCGCGGAGATCACCCAGTTCGAGGCGCCGGTGTCGAAGCGGAAGTTGAACTGAGCGCCGGCATTCGAAGCCTGAAGCAACAAGCCGCCCCGGAGAGTTCAATCTCTCCGGGGCGGTTTCTTTGTGGGTTATTGACGATTTTGCTGCAGCCGGAGTGTGGTTTGTCTAGGTCGTGCAATCTTTACGGTGGGGCCCTACCGGCATATGCAATCCAATCCACATTTTTGAGCGCGGGGACTTATTTCTTCGTGACCTTGTAGATCGCGTTCTCGATGTCAGACGAGAAATAGATCGTGCCGGATTCCCCGATGCCGACGCCCGTCGGAATATGCGTTGGCAGTCCTCCGGGCGCGCCCACCAGGCCGATCGGGAGATTGGCCGCGATCTCGGTGACCGTGCCGCTCTCAGGTGCGATCTCGATCAATCGCTTGGCGCCGACCTCCGCCACGATCAGCTTGCCGTCGCCGGCGCGTGCGATCCCTTCGGGCATTTTCAGGTCCTTGGCGACCACCGTCTTTTCGCCGTTGCTCTCGATCATCGAGACGACGCCGGAAAAGGCTTCGGTGACATAAACCTCGCCACGCGATCCCGCGACGAGCCCGACCGGGCCCTCGAGGCCGCCGATCAGTGTGGTGCGGTCCTTGCCGTGCTCGCCGCTGACGCGGACCAGCGATTTGGTGCCGAGCTCGGCCACCAGAATGCTGCCGTCCGCGAGCACGATCGCGTCGTGCGGCGCCTTGAAGCCATGCAGCATGTCGCGGGTGGCGCCGGTCTTGCCGTCGATCACCTGCACCGTGCCGGTGAACCAGCTCGACAGGACCACGTCGTTGCCCTTCGCCGTTGCGCTCATCGGGTATTCGAGCGTGACGCCGGCGGCGTGCATGCGGGCCTTCTCGGTGACCTCGCCAGTAGCACCGTCCACTGTGCGATAGGCGAACACGTCGGCGACGTGGATCGTGTCCTTGCTGTTCTCTGACGTGACGCCGATGCCGCCGGGCAAGGCGAGCTTGCCGATGATGACCTGCCGCGCCTGGCCGGTCGCCGGATCGACCTCCTGGATGCCGTTGTCGGCCATGTTGGAGACGTAGATCCGGTCCTTGCCGTCGATCGCGAGATTGTCCAGCGACGGCTTCAACTGCGCGACCATGGTCTTGGTGCCCGACTTGGGATCGACCTGAACGAGCTGGCCGAGCGCGGTGTCGACCACCCAGAGATTGCCCTTGGAATCGAAGTTCACCGCGGCCGGGACCTTGAAGCCGTCCGCGACGACGGTCAGATCGGCCTTGTCGACGTCGACCTTTGCGACCTGTCCCTTGAACCAGAGCGGACCGTAGAGCTTGTCGTCGGGACCGAACTCGAAGCCGTTGAGGCCGCCCATCTTCTCCATGATCTGGCGCGGCGGTTTGACGCCCTCGACGTCGATCTCATAGAGCGTGTCACCGAGAAAGACGGTGGTGGCGTAGAGCCTGCCGTCCTTGCGGAAGGCGAGCGAGTTGATGCCGGGAAGGCCGGAAGCGAGCTTCGTGATCGGGCCGTCGCCCTTGCGCGAATAAAGATCGCCGGCCAGAAATCCGGTCCAGGCCATGGTGCCGTCGGGGGCGAATGCGATGTCGTCGGCCATTCCGATCGGGGCGGGGATTGCAACCTTGGCGGTACCGCCGGCGATGTCGACCTCGTAGAGCGCCGCGCCCGCGACGCTGCCGGCAAACAGATGGCCGGCCTTGTCGATCGCAAGCCCGTGCACGCCGTGGAACGCCGAGCCGGGGACGAGCCGGGTGACCTCCCAGTTTTCGGCCGAAACGCTGGTGGCGGAGACAATCGCAGCGACGAAGGCTGCGCAGGCGAGCCTGTTCTTCATGGCGAGACCTCCTGTTTTTTGGAAAGTATTCGCTCCCCACGCCGCTTTGGCAAACGAAACTTGACGTTGTGATGGCGCCAAGCGGGCCTCGCGCATCGACGTCAAATCCGGATCGTGTTTGAAGATGACCGGCCGATCTCGGCCGGTTCGCCGGCTTTACCGGTTGGTGACCTGCAACGGTCCGCCGGTTGCGTCCGACATCCGGGCGATGGCGCCGGCGCGGCCGCTCATCATGCCGTCGAGACGGTCGCGCTCCTTCTCGAAGCCGGCCAGCATCGGGCCTTCCAGTGAGCGGCCGCGCGGCAATTTCACACGCAGCGGATCGACGAAGCGGCCGTTGACCAGGATTTCGTAGTGGACGTGCGGGCCGGTCGACGCGCCGGTCGAACCGACGAAGCCGATCACCTGGCCCTGCCGCACCTTCTTGCCGGGCTCCATGCCCTTGGCGAAGGCCGACATATGGCCATAGGCGGTCTCGTAGCCGTTGTTGTGCTTGATGCGGATGTATTTGCCGTAGCCGCCCTCGGGGCCGGCCTTCTCGATCACGCCGTTGCCGGAGGCGAAGATCGGCGTGCCGTAGGAGGTGGCCCAGTCGACGCCGGTGTGCATCTTCACAAAGCCGAGGATGGGGTGACGGCGGCCGCCGAAGCCGGAGCGCATGATGGCGTTGTTGACCGGCTTGCGCACCAGGAACTTCTTCGCGCTCTTGCCGGTCTCGTCATAGTAGTCGACGACGCCGTCGTCGGGGCTCTGGTAGCGGTAGTATTTCTTGGTTTCGCCGCCGAGCGTGAGCGAAGCGAACAGCACGTCGTTCTTTTCGCTCGCGGTCACGCCTTCGTCTTCGCCGGCGTAGAACACGTCGAATGAATCGCCCGGCGCCACCTTGCGCTGGAAATCGACGTCGTAGGAGTAGATCTTGATCATGTCGTCGATGACGGGCATCGGCACTTTGTTGCGCATCGCGGTCTCGTAGATGCTCTGGTAGAGCCGCACGCCCGTGCCGTCATCGTCGTCATCGTCGTCGCTGTTGGCGTTCGCCGCCGCATCGGCGACGGTATTCATGCTGGAGACGTCGACGGCGACGTATTTGCCGAGATCGGACAGCGCCGCGATCGCCTCGACCATGGTCTCGTTGGCGATGACGACGCGGTAGGGCTGCAGACGGGCGCCGGGGCTTGCGGGCGCCATCAGGATGCGCAGCTTCTCGCCTTCCTTCACGCCGCCGTCTCGGCCGCGCGGACCGAGCGTCGCGGTGATCGCCTTGATCTCCTCGGCCGTGGCGCCGAGATCGCGCAGCACGCCGGCGACGCTGTCGCCCTTTTTGACCACGTGGACGCGTTCACCGTTGGGATTGCCGCCGGTGATCTGTTCCTTGGTCTTCGGCAGCAGCGTGACGTTTTCCGGCACCACGCGCGTCTCGAAGCCGGCATAGGGATCGGACGGCGACACTTCGGTGGCGTAGGCGCTTCTGATCTCGGACGGGGCGGTCGCGCCGGAGACGTCGGCCGCAGCATTGGAGAGAGCGGCATAGCGCACCCCGCCATTGCCGCGCCAGTTGGCGGCATCGCGCACCCGCATCAGGATGTCGTCCAGCGCCACCACTGCGGTAATCTTGGCTTTCGGCAGCACCTGGGAGAGGTCCTTGGTGACGAAGGATACCTCGGCGTCGGGTTCGACGGCCTCCGGATTGTTCGGATCCTCGGATGCCGTCTTCGGATCGGAGCCGACATCGGTGAGAAGGCGCTGGGCGTTGAACGGCGGGATCTTCGCCGACAGGTCGCTCGTCGTCATCGACAGATTGCCGGCAATCCGGATGAAGGGACGCACCCGCATCACGTCGCGGTTGCCGACGCGGGCGACGGTCGAGACGCGCACGATGTTGCGCGAGGCCGTGGCTTCGTTCGGCGGCGGCAGGCGGTCGCTCTTGTGCAGCGTGGCGGCGCGGTCGGCTGCGCCGAATGCGCCGCGCAGCGCGCCTTCGACGCGCTCCGGCACCTTGGCGAAGGTCATCTCGCCGTCGAGCGAAGCGAAAACGGCGCCGCCGATCAGGGCTGCGCCGCAAAGTCCGGTTAGAATAGTCCCGCTGAACCATTGCACCGAGACGCGGCGCCGATCGATGACAGCGGCTTCGGAACCATCGACGGACAGCGGCGGCTCGTGGCCGAGATCGATGATCCCGGTCTCACGCCCGTAAGCGCCGCGTGACGTCCTGTGGTTCAACCCAAGTCCCCCAATCAACGACCCGAGAGCCCGATTTCGAGCAGCCCGTTCCGGACAGTCCTGTTTCGAGCCCCTCCTTACGCCGCCCTCTCTGGGGCGTCTCTGGAAAAGGCAAGCCGCATAGGCGTCCGCGGTCAGAAGGCCCAGATGACGGACCGGCCGAAATTACGAACAGCTAAGCGGAAAAAGATCTCTCGATGTGTCTCGAATGTCTGAAGAAGGCTGCTTCATCGGATGATCGCCTTCCTCTGACCCCACACAAACCGCCGGCAGCCCCCACTGGCATCCATGCGATTCAAGCTTCGTCTGTACCAGAACGCCGGGGGATTGTGGCTCAAGTACGGCGCCTAATATGGAAAAGTTTCCGGAACGGCAGGGGGGCCGAGGGCCTTCCAGGGGCGGGCGCCCCAAGCCGCGGCCAAGCCGCGCTAAGCCGCGCCAAGTCACGTCCAAGTCACGTCCAAGCCGCTTCCGGAGCCCGCTCAGGCCCAATCTTTTTTTGGGTTTTTTCTCAGCGTCGGCCCGATCCATCCGCTCAGCGCCTTTCTAACCAACTGTAATCACGTGTATTTTTTGAATAATCCACCGTGCGACGATTTTCTGACAATCGGCGTTGACAACCCCGATGGGTGGGGCCTATAACCCGACCACTGAGCGCGGCGCCGCCGGGTCACTGACCAAGGCGAGCGAACGCGCCACTGATGCTCCTCACCTTGTTGAGTGACACAACAGTCGACGTAAGTCGATTGGAGTTCATCCATCGTCGGTAAGGGTGTCGGAACCCTTCCTCTCTGGAAGGTTGGGGCCTCCTGGTCCCGGGCTGTTTGACAAGTGAAGATGAAGAAAGAGAAACGTGGACGGCGGAGTCCTTGCGGGTCTCGCATTTAAAGAGCTTCGGCTTTTTGGATCGGGACCGGACGAAAGACTTCGGCGGTACACGTTTTAAGGTTACACCATCGTTGCCAGCGATGTGAATCGCGGGCAGCTCATCGACTTCGGTCGATGAAAAATGGTGGGACCTCGTCAAAACGTTGTGATCAGCCGGTTCAAAGTTCAAGTCCAACTTGAGAGTTTGATCCTGGCTCAGAGCGAACGCTGGCGGCAGGCTTAACACATGCAAGTCGAGCGGGCGTAGCAATACGTCAGCGGCAGACGGGTGAGTAACGCGTGGGAACATACCTTTTGGTTCGGAACAACACAGGGAAACTTGTGCTAATACCGGATAAGCCCTTACGGGGAAAGATTTATCGCCGAAAGATTGGCCCGCGTCTGATTAGCTAGTTGGTGAGGTAATGGCTCACCAAGGCGACGATCAGTAGCTGGTCTGAGAGGATGATCAGCCACATTGGGACTGAGACACGGCCCAAACTCCTACGGGAGGCAGCAGTGGGGAATATTGGACAATGGGCGCAAGCCTGATCCAGCCATGCCGCGTGAGTGATGAAGGCCCTAGGGTTGTAAAGCTCTTTTGTGCGGGAAGATAATGACGGTACCGCAAGAATAAGCCCCGGCTAACTTCGTGCCAGCAGCCGCGGTAATACGAAGGGGGCTAGCGTTGCTCGGAATCACTGGGCGTAAAGGGTGCGTAGGCGGGTCTTTAAGTCAGGGGTGAAATCCTGGAGCTCAACTCCAGAACTGCCTTTGATACTGAGGATCTTGAGTTCGGGAGAGGTGAGTGGAACTGCGAGTGTAGAGGTGAAATTCGTAGATATTCGCAAGAACACCAGTGGCGAAGGCGGCTCACTGGCCCGATACTGACGCTGAGGCACGAAAGCGTGGGGAGCAAACAGGATTAGATACCCTGGTAGTCCACGCCGTAAACGATGAATGCCAGCCGTTAGTGGGTTTACTCACTAGTGGCGCAGCTAACGCTTTAAGCATTCCGCCTGGGGAGTACGGTCGCAAGATTAAAACTCAAAGGAATTGACGGGGGCCCGCACAAGCGGTGGAGCATGTGGTTTAATTCGACGCAACGCGCAGAACCTTACCAGCCCTTGACATGTCCAGGACCGGTCGCAGAGATGTGACCTTCTCTTCGGAGCCTGGAACACAGGTGCTGCATGGCTGTCGTCAGCTCGTGTCGTGAGATGTTGGGTTAAGTCCCGCAACGAGCGCAACCCCCGTCCTTAGTTGCTACCATTTAGTTGAGCACTCTAAGGAGACTGCCGGTGATAAGCCGCGAGGAAGGTGGGGATGACGTCAAGTCCTCATGGCCCTTACGGGCTGGGCTACACACGTGCTACAATGGCGGTGACAATGGGACGCTAAGGGGCAACCCT